>NZ_SPNJ01000001.1 GCF_004563925.1 Herbaspirillum sp. 3R11
GCCTGACGATTGAACAAGGCCAGATCTACGGCCTGATCGGCCCCAACGGCGCCGGCAAGACCACCTTCTTCAACGTCATCACCGGGCTGTACCAGCCCGACACCGGCAGCTTCGAGCTGGCCGGCAAACCGTACAGCCCGAGCGCCCCGCACGAAGTGGCCAAGGCCGGCATCGCCCGCACCTTCCAGAACATCCGCCTGTTCGGCGACATGACCGTGCTGGAAAACGTCATGGTCGGCTGCCACGTTCGCACCAAGCAGAACGTCTTCGGCGCCGTGTTCCGTCACAAGGCCGCACGCGACGAAGAAGCCCAAATCAAGGACAAGTCGCAAAAGCTGCTCGACTTCGTCGGCATCGGCAAATTCGCCTCCAGAACCGCGCGTCACCTGTCCTACGGCGATCAGAGAAGACTGGAAATTGCGCGCGCATTGGCGACGGAACCGCAACTGCTGGCGCTGGACGAACCTGCCGCCGGCATGAACGCCACCGAGAAGATCGGCCTGCGCGAGTTGCTGGTGAAGATCCAGGCCGAAGGCAAGACCATCCTGCTGATCGAACATGACGTCAAACTGATGATGGGCCTGTGCAACCGTCTCACCGTGCTGGACTACGGCAAGCCGATTGCCGAAGGTGTGCCGGCGGATGTGCAAAAAAATCCCGCCGTGATTGAAGCCTACTTAGGCGCTTCCCATTAAGCCCGCAGGACACACGACAATGACAACGAACATCTTAAAAGTTGAAGACCTGAGCGTCGCCTACGGCGGCATCAAGGCCGTCAAGGGCGCGAGCCTGGAAGTCAATGAAGGCGAACTGGTGACGCTGATCGGCGCCAACGGCGCCGGCAAGACCACCACCTTGAAAGCCATCACCGGCACCTTGCCCGACTCGAAAGTGCAAGGTCACATCAGCTATCTGGGCCAGCCCTTGAAGGGCCAAAGCTCCTTCAACCTCGTGCAACAAAAGCTGGCGATGGTGCCGGAAGGACGCGGCGTCTTTACGCGCATGAGCATCCACGAGAACCTCTTGATGGGCGCCTACACCAGCGACGACAAGCAGCAGATCGCGCAGGACATCGAGCACTGGTTCAGCGTGTTTCCGCGCCTGAAGGAGCGCGCCAGCCAGATGGCCGGCACGCTCTCCGGCGGCGAGCAGCAGATGCTGGCCATGGCGCGCGCGCTGATGAGCCATCCGAAGCTGTTGCTGCTGGATGAACCGTCGATGGGCCTGTCGCCGATCATGGTGGAGAAGATCTTCGAGGTGATCCGCAATGTATCGGCGCAGGGCATCACCATCCTGCTGGTGGAGCAAAACGCCAAGCTGGCGCTGGAAGCGGCGCACCGCGGTTATGTGATGGAGTCGGGGCTGATCACCATGACCGGCAATGCGAAGGAAATGCTGAATGATCCGCGCGTCAAGGCGGCGTATCTGGGCGAGGCGTAGGACAAAAAACCTGTGCGCGTGGTGTAGCATGGGTTGGTGGTTTTACGTTTTCCTCTTCTTTCCATTTTCATAAAAAGGCACAGATATGAGCGATACCCCGATCACCATCCTCGGCATTTCCGGCAGCCTGCGCGCGGGTTCGTACAACACTGCCGCGCTGCATGCCGCAGCGGAGTTGCTGCCGCCCGGCGTGCGCCTGATCCAGGCCGACATTTCCGATATTCCGCTGTACAACGACGACGTGCGCGCCAAGGGATGGCCACCTTCGGTGGAGCGTTTCCGCAAGCAGATCGCCGAGGCTGACGCGATTCTGTTCTCCACGCCGGAATACAACTATTCCATTCCCGGCTTGCTGAAAAATGCCATCGACTGGGCTTCGCGTCCGCCGGAACAACCGTTTGCCGGCAAGGCGGCTGCGATCATGGGCGCCAGTCCAGGCGCCGTTGGCACCGCACGTGCGCAATATCACCTGCGTCAGATCGGCGTGTTCCTGGACCTTAAATTCCTGAACAAGCCGGAAGTCATGATCGGCGGCGCCGGCGATCGTTTCGCTGACGGCAAGCTCACGCATGAGCCGACCCGTGAATTCATCAAGACTCTGTTGATAGCGCTGCACGACCTTGCGCTGCAACTGAAGCAGCACAAGAAATAAGCGTTCAATTCACCCATAAAAAAAGCGGCCCGCAGGCCGCTTTTTTTATGGCGTCGTGAAGGAGACGCTTACGCCGCCTTCTTGGCGCGTACCTGATCGCGCAATGCCTTCACGCGATCATGGTTGGCCAGCACGCCCTGATACTGGCGTTCCACAATCAGTCGAACGTCGCTCGGCAGATCTTCGGACAATGCCTTGCGATATGCGTTGACGGCAGCGTCTTCACCGCGCTCGCACTCGTTCAGGATGGCTTCATCATCCTTGCCCATGATGGCGCTCTTGATGTTGACCCATTGGCGGTGCAGGGTGCCGCTCACGCTGCTGTGCGTGGCGGGATCGCCACCCAGCGCGCGCACCAGGTTTTGCAATTCCAGCACGGTCTGGCCGCAGGCTTGCGAGCGTTCCAGGAACTGGGTCTTGTAGTAGGCCTGACGTTCCGAGGCATCTTCGGCGCAGGTCCGGAAACCCTCTTCGCCGTCCTTGGAGATCTGGATCAGGTCGTTCAGGGTGTCAATCAGTCGGTCGTTTTTCATGATGTGCCTTTCAGTCGAAGAGTGGAAAAGAAATATTATTTTTCTGTCGATTCTGCCGGTGCCCCAATGTGCGAAATTCAGTGCACAAAAAAGTAAATCAGCACCAGTACGAATGCAGGGACACCGAGTATCCAGGCGAGGAAATATTTACCCATGGCTTGCTCCTTGTTCAAGAGTGAGGTCAGGCGGGTCAGACGCCCGGGAAGATGCGCACGCCGGCTTCGGATTCAGCCGGAAGCCACACTGGCGTCGTGCAAATCTGTCATCTATCGGGCAACGGCACAGCGCCGCTATCCAATGTCTGCATCGTAGTTGCCGCTGCGCCCAGCCGCCATCAGACGCCTGCGCAAACTGTTGTAGGAGAGGAAGGGAAAATGCCGGTAAATATTCCGCCTCAATCTCCTGAATCCCTTTGTGGGCGTGGGTTCTCATCTTGTCCTACAAGACAATGGGCGGGCGTCCTATACCTCTTGCCAACAGGCATTGCTACGATCTGTCCCACTGCTTCACCCATCCAACCACCGAGGAGCGCGTCATGAACAAAGATCAACTGCTTGGCACCATGAAAATCGCCATAGCTCGCCTGGAAGAAAACCTGGCCGGCCTGATGCACGATCAGACGCACCTTCGTCACGCCGCGCAATTGCAGCAAGCCGGTAAAGTGCAGCGCACGATGGGTGAAGCACGCCAGCTTATCAAGCGTTCGCTCAAGCAGCACATGTCTGCCTGATCAGCGCTGCAGAATTATTAAATCAGGGAGCCGACCATGCTGAATACAAGAAATCTTTTGCTGACGTTGGGATTGACCGGCGCTGCAGTCGTTGCAGTCCTGAATGTCTGTGCCAATCGTTTGTCGACCCGTGAGGCTCGTTTGCAGCGCAAGGCGCTGCATCGCTGGGAAGGCGAGGGCGGCAACGTCATCACGCCGGCCATGCCCGTCAGGGATGAACTGTCGCAGGACGCAACGCCTTGATGACAGTCGATTGCGGGCTTGTCCTACAAGGTAATGAGCCGCAGTCCTATCGCTGACAAACGCCGCTGCCAGTATCGTTCAGTTACCGACTTATCGGCGCAAGCAGCAAGCAGGAAGCAAGCACGGAATACAGCAGTAACCGAATGCAGTCGAGGAATTAGCAAGGAAGAGACAAGCGGTTCGTTTCAACACAAGAACGATCGAAACGGGTGCAACCATGGAAAAAGAAAAACTGGTGATTTGCTGGTTACTGGGCATGCCTCTGGTGATGCTGCTCATTCTTCAGTACTTCATGTATTGAGTGTCGGCATCCAGACGATGCCGCCCGCTACAGAAGCTGACAACCAACACGAAAGAGAGGCAAGAAATGCGCGAAGAAAAATTGCGAACCGTCCGTAGCGATGTCCAGGTCCTGCTGCAGGAAGCACAGGAGTTGTTCACCGAAGCCGCAGCAACTACCGGCAAGAAAGCCGAAGATCTGCGCGCCAAGGGCGAGGAAATCCTGGATCGCGCCTTCATCAAGGCGCAAGGCATCCAATCCTATGTGGTCCAGACCGGCAAGGAGATCGCCTCCACCACCGACGACTACGTGCAATCGAATCCATGGCGCGCCATCGCGATTTCCACCGGCGTCGGCCTCTTGCTGGGCTTGTGCGTGTCGCGCACCGGTGAACGTTGAGCATTCACTGCTTCGTCATCGCTCGCTATTCGTAATTCGTAGCCATCAGCAGCCATACAGCCAATCGGATAAAGGAACATCATCATGTCAAGCAAACCATCGACGGTCAGCCATATTTCAGGTGAGCCGTTCCATATCGACCGCGATAAGGTGCGCGAAGCCGCAAAGAAGATCAGCGACGGCGCCGTGACCCAAGGTTACAAGGGTAATCGTGAAGAAGTCGTGGCGATGCTCAATGACGCTTTGGCGACCGAACTGGTCTGCGTACTGCGTTACAAGCGTCACTACTTCACTGCCACCGGCCTGGAGAACGAGCCGATCAAGGCCGAGTTCCTGGAGCACGCTGCTGAAGAAGAAGCGCACGCCAATCAGATCGCAGAACGCATCGTGCAATTGAACGGCGAGCCGGATTTCAATCCGAGCAAGTTGTCCGAGCGCAGCCATGCCGACTATGACGATTCCAGCGACATCAAGTCGATGATCCGCGCCAATCTGATCGCCGAGCGCATCGCCATCGAAACGTATCGGCAGATGATCGAACGTATCGGAGATGACGACCCGACCACCAAGCATTTGCTCATTTCCATCATGGCGAAGGAAGAAGAGCACGCCGACGACATGAGCGACTTGCTCGATTGACTGCGTCTGTCCGGCATCTGAGCCGGACGAGTACAAAATTCGGCACTCGTGCCATCACCGTAAAGGAGAAAAATATGAATTGGGACATCATCGAAGGCAACTGGAAGCAGTTCAAAGGCAAGGCCAAGGAACAATGGGGCAAGCTGACCGACGATCAACTCGACACCATCAACGGCAAGCGCGAACAGCTGGCCGGCCGCATCCAGGAAGTCTACGGCATCAACAAGGACGAAACCGAGAAGCAGATCAAGGCATTTGAAGAGAACCACAAGGATTGGCGTCACTGATCTTTCCTGCAGTTCGAACAGAGCTGTCTGCCGCACCCCGGCGCAAAAAAATCAATTTGTTAAAAACCAGAGGAGCTTACTCATGAAAAAAATCATCGCCGCTTGTATCCTGACTTCCGCCGCATTGGGCGCCCATGGCCTGGCCAGCGCAGCAGATGCCGTCAAATCGCAATACAAGGCCGACGTGGCCTCCGCCGATGCAGACTACAAGACTGCCAAGGCCAAGTGCAAACCGCTCAAGGGCAATGAACAGGACGTCTGCCAGAAGGAAGCCAAGGCTACTCATGAAACAGCAGTAGCCGACGCCAAGGCCAAGCGCAAGACGACTGATGCAAAGAAAGACGCAAAGAAAACCAGCAACGACGCTGAATACGATGCCGCCAAGGAAAAGTGCGACGCAATGAGCGGCGCAACGAAGGACAAGTGCCAAGCCGACGCCAAGGTGAAGTACGCCAAGTAATCCGGGTCATATCTCCGGATATGCCCAGATGTAACTGAATAATCGAGCAATCGAGTATCGCAGTAAGGTCATGGAGAGGTAGCGATGCTTCTCCATAAAAAATCGCAGGCAACACGAATTGAAATTACCAACAGGAGATTCATCATGACTTTATCTTTGACCAAACGTATTACAGGCTTTTTCCTCGCACTGATGATGGTGTCGCTGGTCGGTTGCGCTTCCGGCCCGAACAAGGAAGGCACCGGCGAGTACGTCGATGACGCCGTCATCACCACCAAGGTGAAGGCCGCCATCGTCAACGAGCCGAACCTGAAGTCGACCGAAATCAACGTCGAAACCTACAAGGGCGTGGTCCAACTGAGCGGTTTTGTCAGTTCGGCAACGGCAGCCAGCCGTGCGACTGAACTGGCTCGCGGCGTCAAGGGCGTGACTTCGGTCAAGAACGATCTGCGTCTGAAGTAAGTCGCCGGTCGGTCAGGGTGGCGCTCGCTTCGGCGACCGCCACCCTGAGATGCATTCAAATGGTACGAAATTTGCAATCGTTGAGGTATAGTTAGCCGCGGAAGACGTCCGGATCCCCGGATCACTCTGAACAAATGATGGACAGGCTGCAGCACCGGCAGTTTGACCGCATTTGCCTGATCAATGAGAGATATGCAGCATTGCTTTGATGCTGGTAAAAACTATGACAAAAATATTAGTAGTCGATGATCACGCAGTAGTGCGCGCCGGCGTTCAGCATTTCATTGCTGATATCCCGAACATGGAAGTCGGCGGCGAAGCCAGTACGGCGGAAGAAGCGATCCGTCTGGTGCGCACCCAGGAGTGGGACATTGTCCTTCTCGATATCGCGATGCCGGACAAGAGCGGCGTCGAAGTGTTGAAACAGATCAAGCGCGAAAAGCCCAACCTGCCGGTCCTGATGCTCAGCATGCATCCCGAAAGCCGCTATGCGGTGCAGGTATTGCGCAGCGGCGCCAGCGGCTACGTGCAGAAAGAAGCGCTCGCGACCGATCTGGTGAGCGCGATCAATACCATTTTGCGCGGGCACAAATACATCAGCTACGGCGTGGCCGAGCTGCTGACCACCGATCCGGTGGATTCGGAAAAACCGCTGCATGAGACTTTGTCTCAGCGCGAATACGAAATTTTCTACAAGCTCGGGCAAGGTCAGGGCGTGACGCAAATCGCCGATGAACTTTGCCTCAGCGTCAAGACAGTGAGCACGTACCGCTCACGTGTGCTGCAGAAGATGAACATGGCGAACAACGCCGACATTATTTATTACGCGATCAAGAACAACCTGATCGACTGACTGCAGGATTGCAGGTCTGGGCAGACATGACGAAGCGGGAGACGGGCGGCAGTGTGCCGCATTGATGTTGGATGTTTTTGGGTAGCTATCATGGAAGATGTATTGCAAGAACTGGCGACAAGAAAGGGGCATTCACCGGATGCTCCGCTTAAGATCTTCCTGGTTGAAGACTCGGAGGATGTGCGGGATCTCATCATTGAGAGTCTTGCCGAGATTCCGGGTGTGGAGCTGGCCGGCTATTCCGAAACCGAGCAGGACGCCATGGCGCGTCTGGAAAATGAGAACTATGACGTGCTCATCCTCGACATCCAGCTCAAGCAGGGCAACGGCATGCATTTGCTGCAATCGTTGGCGCGCACCGGAAAGCGCCGCCATGACGAACTCAAGATCATCTTCAGCAATCATGTCAGTTCGACCTATCGTCGCGTCGGCGTTCAGTACGGCGTACAGTTCTTCTTTGACAAATCCTCGGAATTCACCAAACTGCGCAGCCTGATCGAGCGTATCAGCGGGCGCGGCGTAGCGGGAAAAAGCAATTCGTCGCACGGATTCGCCTCAGCCTAGCTCGGCTTAGTATTCTCTGTCAGGGACCTTGTCCCGACTCCCAAGCGTTCGCATCGCCATGGCGCGAGGCCACGATGCCACGCCGCCACGATGCGGTAACCCAATATAATGTCTATGCATGCCGCCGCGCCTCGCTGCGCGGCCAACGAAAAAATCAGGGGCTTCAGCACATGCACATGACGTCAGTCAGAAACGATATCGGCGAAAGCTCTTCGCTCGAACACTACGTCGCCACCCAGGCCAATTTTGCCAGCATCATCAGCGCCGCCATGAGCCTGGCGATGATCATCGCGCTATTCGGCGTGGTGGTGCTCATCAGTTGCTACGCCGACGACGGCTACCGCAAGATCCTGGCCGACCTGATCGCCGTCCAGGGCAGCTCGGCAGCCGGCTTCATCCTCTCGGGCGCGGCCCTCTACCTGCAATGTCTGAATGTCGGCAAGACAAGCCGCAAGCTGGCGTTGGCGGCCCGCGTGCTCGCCGTGCTGCTGTTGCTTCTGAGCGCCGGCTTCCTGCTGCAGAATCTGTTCGGCGTGAAGTTGCTGCATGCCGCCTTGCCGGTGCTTTCCATGGCGGGAAGCGCATTCGGAGCCGAGATCCATCCGCTGGCGGCAGGCTGCTTCCTGCTCACTGCGCTGATCCTGTTGCTGCAAGACTTGCGCATTCGCGGCGGCCACTATCCCGCTGAATATCTGGCATTCATCCTGATCGGCCTGAGCGCGATTCCGCTGGTCGGTTATCTGTACGGCATCAGCAAACTGACCTTCCTGCGTTATTCCACCGGCATCCCCTTGCTGACGGCACTGGGCTTCCTGTTGCTGGGTGCTGCCTTGCTGATGGCGCGGCCGTCGCACCGGCTGATGTCCATCATCATCGGCCATGCGCCGGGGGGCAACATGCTGCGGCGCTTGTTGCCGTCCATGCTTTTCCTGATCCTGCTGCTCAATCTGCTGGTGGCGAAGGGCGCAGAGCGCGGCTTCTATTCCGATCAGCTGATGCTGCCGTTCCTGACCCTGATTGACGGCGCGCTGGTAGTGTTCGTGTTCTGGCGTTTCGCCGGCAGACTTGATCGTGAATACGGCGCGCGCATGCAGAGTGCGGCCAAGCTGGCCGAGGCCAATTCCCTGCTGACCGCGGTCAGCGACAGCACCCGTGAACCGATCTTCGTGAAGAATCGCCAGGGCTTGCTGGTGTTTGCCAATCCCGCGCTGTTGCAGCAGGTCGGCAAGACCTGGGAAGAAGCCATGTACCGCTCCAGCCGCGAACTGTTCGCCGAGCGGGAAGAGGCTGATCGCATCGACGAGGACGACAAGCGCGTCATGGCGCACGGCTTGCCGGAGACCATCGAACAGACGCTGCATCTGCAGCATGGCATCTTCACCTATCAGTCCACGCGGGTGCCCTGGTTCGACAAGGCCGGCAACGTGCTGGGCGTGATTGGCATCAGCACCGACATATCTGAGCGCAAGCGCGCCGAAGATTCACTGCGCGAACGTGAAGCCCAGCTTGAGAAAGCCGTGGTTGAACGCACCGCCTTGCTGCGCGAGCTGACCAACCATCTGGAAACCGTGCGTGAAGAAGAGAAACGCGCCATCGCGCGTGAGCTCCACGACAACATGGGCGCGTCGCTCACGGCGCTGAGCATGCATCTGGAAAGCGTCTACAAGATTTTGCCCGAAGACGAGAAATGGCAGGAGCGCAAGCCGCGCATGCAGGGGCTGATGAGTTCGCTGGTGAGCACCACGCGACGCATCCAGACCGAGTTGCGGCCGAACATGCTGGACTTGTTCGGACTCAAGGCGGCCATCACCGAGCAGCTCGACGAATTGGCGGAGCGTACCGGCATCACCTGCAAGGCCAGCCTGCCTGATGAGGATGTGACGATCGGCCACGAGATGGAAATCGCCATCTATCGCATGCTGCAGGAGATGCTCAATAACGTCACCAAGCATGCCAAGGCGAATCAGGTGGATGTCATCCTCGACGTCGATGAGGAGCAGGTCTCGCTGACGGTGCGCGACAACGGCGTCGGTATTCCGCAGGAGCGCCAGGACAATAACAAGACTTACGGTCTGCGCGGCCTGCGCGAGCGCGCCACATTCTTTGGCGGCAATGTCGCCATACGTTCCACGCCGGGCAACGGTTCCATCATTTCCATACATCTTCCGCTGGCGCCTGTCGCCGACGTCTGAGTCCCAACCTCCAGCCTCACCTCTCCGGCCTGCACGCACGCTGCAGGCCGATCGCGGTCAATTCCTGCTCGGTTCCTCTCCCTGACTCATTCTTTTCGTATTGTCCTACGCTGCAAAGCGGGGCTGTCTTATGGCCCTGAAAAGCGCCGCTGGTTAAGATGAATCATCGCGTTTCCACTCAGGAGATGTGTGCAGTTGACTGTTCCAGATGACAGTAACTGGTCCCTTCACTTTCAGGAGCCATCATCATGAATAAAGATCAAGTTCAAGGCAAGGCAAAAGAAGTAGCAGGCAAGGTCCAGCAAAAGGCCGGCGAAATCGTCGACAGCAAGGAACAGCAAGTCAAGGGCGCTGCAAAGCAAATTGACGGCACTGTTCAGAAGAGCTACGGCGACGCCAAGGAAGCACTGAAGGACCGGTAAGCCGCTTAGTGAAATGGGAGCTTCCAGCTCCCATTTTCATGTCTTGGCCAAGGCGATGTGTAGGAATCGTCTTACGGCAGAATCGGAGAAGCACGGCTGTTGAGCGCAATCCTATTTTGTCATGATGACCCGGTATCGCTGGTGCACGCTGGTGCATTCACTTAAACATTCCCGCGTCGTGATGTGTGCGACTTGTCGAGGGAGGGATTATGAAAAAAATAACTACAGTGGCTTTGCTCGTATTGTCCGGTGCAATGGTGTGTTCCCCCGCCTTCGCCGCCAATGGAACAACGGGCAGCGACGGTGCCTCGCAGGCATTGACGCTTACCAAAGAGAGCACTGCAAAGTCCAAGGCCATCGCTGGCGCGGACAAGAAGAAATTCCTCTACCTCGACATGGTCCAGCGCAAGCATTCTCAATCGATCCGCAATGCGGTCATTGTGTATGAGTATCCCGGTCTGAAAAAACAGGCTTGCAATGCCAAGGACGCGAAAAGTGTAAGCGAATGTTTGCGTAGTCCATCGACATGAAACTCGCACGTTGAACGTGGTCTAAAAAATTACCGGCTCGTCATTTGAGTCATCAAGAATTGACTGCTGCATACCGCAGCAACAACCATTTTTTAAAGAGGTGTCATCATGAAAATAACACATAAAATCGCAGTGACTTCGATCACTGTCTGTGCCCTGACAATCCTGAGCGGTTGCAGCGGCATGTCGGCGCGGGACCGTGATACGGCTGTCGGCGCCGGCGTCGGCGCAGTTGGCGGTGCAGTGCTGACGGGCGGTAGCGCCATCGGTACTGTCGGCGGTGCAGCAGTTGGTGGCGTGATCGGTAATCAGGTCGGCAAGTAACAAGGTATCGGCCGGCAGCTAGCGGACAGATCGTCGCTGCAATGAAAAAGGGGACCTGTGGGTCCCCTTTTTCACGTCGACGCTGTCAGCGCATTCGTCGTGCATTCTCTGCTTATTCGGCGGCGCTGCGTGTCTTGAGGATGCGTTTGGCGCGTGCCAGGTCGCTGTTCTGGTTCTCGCGTGCTTCCTTGCGGCAGCCTTTGGCTTCGGCGCCCTTGAGCGCCTTGCATTCCTGCAGCGCCTGGGCGCCGGCTGCGCGGGCTTCTTTTACCAGCGTCTTGTAATGCAGCTGGGCGGTGTCGTCACCCTGATACCAGCGTGCAGGATCTTCCTGGGAAACATCCTCTTCGGCGGCAAACACCGGCGCATGCGCGGCAAGGCCGGCAGCCAGCAATAGCGGCAACAGAAGCAGATGTGGTCGGCGATTTTTTCTCATCGGTGCAGACTCCTCGGTAGAAATAATGAACGGCGCTGCACCATCAAGATGCAACGCCGCTCATCATATCCTGTTTGCCCTGCGTGGCAGGGAAAACCGCCGGACTATAGTCGTCCGAGCAACACCAGGATCAGCAGGATGATGACGATCGTGCCGGCAATCCCGCTGGGGCCATAACCCCATGAACGGCTATGCGGCCAGGTCGGCAGGGCGCCGATCAGGATCAGAATAAGAACGATCAGAAGTATGGTGCCGAGTGTCATGTTGTTCTCCTTGTTGTTACTGCAGGGTTGCAGCGTTCATCGTCGCAATGCGGAATTCCGCATTGCGTCCATGTTAGAAACGGACCTTCACGTAAGCCGAAGGCCCTTTAAGACGAATATCCAGATTGGCGTCGTTGATGGTGCCGCCGCCGTCGCGGTTGATCTTGATGCGGGTGATGCCGTAGTCGGCGCCGATACCGAGGTTGGCCAGCGGATACCACTCGGCGCCGAGTGCTGCACCATAAATGTGGCCGGTGACCTTGCCCCAGTTTTTCTTGACGCCGGAGGCTTCTGCATAAATGCGGAAGTCTTTGCTGAAGGCATGTTTCCAACCGAGTTCCAGCAGGGGCGCCCAGGTCTTTTCGGAGTAGCTGTCGCTGAAGGTGCCGGCGGCGCCGTTCAGTGTGGCGGATGCATTGACGTCAATCTTGGCGCGATAGTAGCCGGCGCCGAGTCCGATACCGAACACATCGTTGCCTTGTCCGATCCACCACTTGTAGGCCAGCGACGCCATGTCGACCTGGATGTTGGCGTCGCCGTTGGCGTTGAGGGTTGAACCGGTGCCGACAGGAATGGTGCGGTTGATGGCGCCGCCGTAATTCTTTTTGTACGTGAAATAGTCGAACGACAAGCCCTGGCTGTCGAACAGCAGCAACTCTGCGCGCACGCGCGGCAGGGCGGTGCGATCGCGGTCAATGTCGCCGGACTGATACGAGCCGTATTGGGAGTTGGCATTGACCCGGAAAGTCGGGTCAACATAGTAGGCGCCTGCCGACAGGCTGAAACGATCCAGCGCCGGCGAAGGATCAGCCAGCGCGCTGGCAGAGGTCAGCGCAAGTGCGCTGCCGGCGGCAAAATAAGTAACGAATTGCACGGACTTGCCGACGGCCGGCAGGCAACGAATGCGACGTGACATGGGTAATCTCCTCCTGGCGGAAAGCAGAATCAAAAATAGTGCCCACTGTGCGAAGGCAGTTGACGCAATGGATGTTAACAACCGCCTTGCTTACGGTAGATAGGCGTCTTCCTCAATTTCCTGTAGGAAAAGGCGAGTTGCGCAGTAGGGAATGCGGCATGGCGATGCGACCGCGTCGCGTTTTTCTGGTTTGATTTTTGCTTGCATGATGCTGACGGTGCAGCAGGCAGAACGCGAAAAGAATGCATCACAAGATGATGGAAAGTGTGCGGCATTTCCAAATGGGTTACTATTCGCCCGCTGCATCCGGGGATATTCGGGCGGGCATGCAGCGTGGAGGTGTGGCAACATGAAGCCGGTGCAATCCGGTATGGGATGTGCCACATCCACCCAGACCCGTAACGCGTTCAGAATCGATTTACGATGTCCAGGCGAACATTGGAACCTCACATGCGCAATCTACGCATTGTCGTCGTCAACACCATCATCGACCATGCCGATGATGAGACCGACACCGACCTGCAGGAGCAGGCCGAGCGTGGCAAAGCCTTGCGCATCGGCTTGCTGGAGGCCGGCTACAACATCATCGCCTCGCTGCCGGCCGACCTGTACCTGCCCGAGCGCATCGCCCAGCTTCAGCCCGACATGATCATCATCGACGCCGAGTCCGATGCGCGCGACGTGCTCGAGCACATCGTCATCGCCACGCGCGACGAGCGCCGCCCTATCGTCATGTTCACCGAAGACGACAACACCAGCACCATGGAAGCCGCCATGGAAGCCGGCGTCACCGCCTATATCGTGGCAGGGCTGCAAGCCGAACGGATCAAGCCGGTGCTCGACGTGGCGCTGGCGCGCTTCCGCCAGGAGCAGAAGCTGCTGACCGAATTGTCCGACACCAAGCACAAGCTGGCCGAACGCAAGGTGATCGAGCGCGCCAAGGGCCTGCTGATGTCCCGTCACAAGCTGTCGGAGGACGAGGCCTATCAAAAGCTGCGCAGCATGGCCATGAACAAGAACCTCAAGCTTTCGGAAATCGCCCAGCGCCTGCTGGACGTCGAAGACTTGCTCGGCTGACATTTTTCCCGCATGCGGCGGTGTGCATGCACCGCCAAATTGGTGCGCAGCACAAAGCCGGTGCGCCGCCGACGCTACAAACTCCCCTCGTTTTGCTTTCCATCCGACCACGCCGGATTGCCGCCATGCCCATGAACGGCGCGGCTTTCACGCATTTTCCCAGCGGCTTGGCACGCTCTTTGCTGAATCGTCTGCATTAGCGCAAGGTTTGCGCAATGAACGATCCGGCCAATGGCGGTCGGATCCATCCAAGACAAAGGCGTCTTTCGACATGACTCAGTGCATGCCGGAGGGACGCCTTTTTTTTTGCCGCCGAACAAATGGGGAATGCGATGGAATTCAAAGAGCAAGCGAGCAAGGCCGTGGAAGCTGTGAACGAAGTGGATTTCAAGCGTCGTCAATTGATTCAGACTGCAGGACTTGCAACGGGAGCGAGCATGTTGGGACTAGCCACGGGAGGAGCCTGGGCGGCCGGCTCCGACAAGCCGGAGAAGGAAGAAGTGAAGATCGGTTTCATTCCGCTGACCGATTGCGCTTCCGTCGTGATGGCCTCGGTGCTCGGCTTCGACAAGAAATACGGCATCAAGATCGTGCTCAGCAAGGAAGCCTCCTGGGCCGGCGTGCGCGACAAGCTGACCAACGGTGAGCTGGATGCGGCGCACGTGCTCTACGGCCTCATCTACGGCGTGCAGATGGGTATCGGCGGCCAGAAGAAAGACATGGCCGTGCTCATGAGCCTGAACAACAACGGCCAGGCCATCACGCTGTCGAAGAAGATCGCCGACAAGGGCGGCGTCGATGGGGCGTCGCTGGCCAAGCTGATGCAAACCGACAAGCGCGAATACACTTTCGCGCAAACCTTCCCGACCGGCACCCACGCGATGTGGCTGTACTACTGGCTGGCCGCCAACGGCATCAATCCGATGAAGGACGCCAAGGTGATCACCGTGCCGCCGCCGCAGATGGTGGCCAACATGCGGGTCGGCAACATGGATGGTTTCTGCGTTGGCGAGCCCTGGGGCCACCGAGCGATCGTCGATGGCGTGGGCATCACCGCCACCACCACGCAGGACATCTGGAAAGACCATCCGGAAAAAGTCCTCGGCACCACGCTCGACTTCGCCAAGAAATATCCGAACACCTGTCGCGCCATGATGGCGGCGATCCTCGAGGCCGGCAAATGGATCGACGCCTCGCTGGCCAACAAGAACAAGATGGCTGAAGTGATCGCCGACAAGTCCTACGTCAACACCAGCAAGGACGTCATCGATCAACGCATCATGGGGCGCTACCAGAACGGCCTTGGCAAGACCTGGGACGACCCGAACTACATGAAGTTCTACAACGACGGCGCGGTCAACTTCCCGTACCTGTCGGACGGCATGTGGTTCATGACGCAGCATCGTCGCTGGGGCCTGCTCAAGGATGATCCGGACTACCTGGCCGTGGCCAAGTCGGTCAACCAGATCGACTTGTACAAGGACGCCGCGACCATGACCAAGACCAGTATTCCGAAGGACGTGATGCGCACCTCGAAGCTGATGGACGGCACCGTATGGGACGGCAAGAATCCGAAAGCCTACGCCGCTTCGTTCAAGGTCAAGGCCTGAGTGGATACATGCAGACATGCATGCGTGCTTGCTTAGTCAAGCCGTTGGATCGCAGGACATTTTGCAGCAGCATCAAGTGAGGGAATCAATATGAGCGCAGTCATGGACACGATGATGAACGACAAGCCGACACCAGCTATCGCAGAAGTAGCGGCACCCGCAGCCGTTGCTGTTCCGAAGGTAAAGAAGACGAAGCCGGTGAGGAGAAACCTGCCGTTTGCAGGTTGGCTGATGAAGATCTTGCCTCCCGTCACCGGCCTCGCTTTCCTGGTGCTGGTGTGGCAGATCATCGCCGCCAAGACCGGCAATTTCCCGACGCCGCTGGTGACCTTGCAGGAAGCGATCAAGTTGTTTTCCGATCCGTTCTACCGCACCGGTCCGAACGACCAGGGCATCGGCTGGAACGTGCTGGCCTCGCTGCAGCGCGTGGCGATCGGCTTCGGCCTGGCCGCGCTGGTGGGCATTCCGCTGGGTTTCCTGATCGGCCGCGTGCGCTTCCTGTCGGGCATGTTCGGTCCCATCATCAGCTTGCTGAAACCAGTGTCGCCGCTGGCCTGGTTGCCGATCGGCCTGCTCGTGTTCAAGTCGGCCAATCCGGCCGCGATCTGGTCGATCTTCATCTGCTCGATCTGGCCGATGATCATCAACACCGCCGTCGGCGTACAGCGCGTGCCGCAGGATTACATGAACGTGGCGCGCGTGTTGAATCTGTCGGAATGGAAGATCCTCACCAAGATCCTGTTCCCATCGGTGCTGCCGTACATGCTGACCGGCGTGCGTCTGGCCATCGGCACTGCCTGGCTGGTGATCGTGGCGGCGGAAATGCTGACCGGCGGCGTCGGCATCGGCTTCTGGGTCTGGGATGAATGGAACAACCTGAACGTGCCGCACATCATCATCGCGATCGTGGTGATCGGCGTGGTGGGCCTGATCCTTGAACAATTGCTGGTGGCGCTGGCCAAGGCCTTCACCTATGAAGAAGTCAGCAGCTGATTCTGGTTTCAATGCAACGCAATGCAATGACTTAACGCTTAACAAAGCAACAGGGGATTCTGATGGACATGCACAACAAGTTTATCGACATCAATGACGTCGAGATGGTGTTCCACACCAAGAAGGGCAGCTTCCACGCGCTGCGCGACATCAACCTGACCGTGCAGAAGGGCGAGTTCATTACGCTGATCGGCCACTCCGGCTGCGGCAAGTCGACGCTGCTGAACCTGATCGCCGGCCTGCTCAAGCCGAGCGACGGTTTGCTCCTGTGCGCCAACCGCGAAATCGCCGGACCATCGCCGGAGCGTTCGGTGGTGTTCCAGAACCACTCGCTGCTGCCGTGGCTGACCTGCTACGAGAATATTTTCCTGGGCGTCGAGCGCGTCTTCGGCGCCACTGAAAATCGCACCCAGCTGCGCGACCGCACACGCGCCGCACTGGCGCTGGTGGGATTGACGGCGGCCGAGAGCAAGCGTCCCAACGAAATCTCCGGCGGCATGAAGCAGCGCGTCGGCATCGCCCGCGCGCTGGCGATGGAACCCAAGGTTCTGCTGATGGATGAACCGTTCGGCGCACTCGATGCGCTGACCCGCGCGCATCTGCAGGACGAGTTGCTGAAGATCGTCGCCAAGACCGAGTCGACCGTGGTCATGGTCACGCACGATGTCGACGAAGCGGTGCTGCTGTCGGACCGCATCGTCATGATGACCAACGGCCCGGCCGCCACCATCGGCGAAATCCTCGAGGTCAAGCTGGCGCGTCCGCGCGAACGCGTGGCGCTGGCGCAGGATGCGCAGTATTCCGAATACCGTACGACGGTGCTGGAATTCCTGTATCGCAAGCAGGCGCATCCGGCCAAAGAAGCTGCATAAGAATATCTCCAGGGCTCACATGAAAGGAATGCCATGATGGCGTCCGCACAAATCAGGCTGGTTCAGAACAACGAGACCGGAGAGGATGACAGCGGCATCAAGCCGTTGTCAGGTGAAGTGTTCGGCGCATTGATCAATCTGTCGGGGCGCAGGCGTTTCACTTCCCAGCGTCTGGTGTTGTATGCGGTGCTGGCGTCGCAGGGCCACGACGGTGCGGTGAAGACCGCGCGCGAGGCACTGGCCTTGTTCCGTGGCGCCCACACGGCGCTGGTGAAGGGTTCCGATACCGTACCCGGGATTTTTTGCGAAGAAGTGCGCGAAGCCTATTTCGGCAAGCTCGACGGCGATGCGCAGATCGTCTACTTCATGAACCTGGCCGAGCGCACGCTCAACGCCATCGAGGATCGACTGCGCGATGCGCCGGCGCTGCTGGAGGAACTGGTGCGCATCACCACGCCGCTGCTGAGCGTGCTGAACCAGATCACCACCGTCTACGAAGAGCAATCCAAGCGCCATGCGGTGCTGATGAAGAAGCAGTTGCGCGGCATCATGACCGACATCGAAACCATCGCCAAGCAGGCCAAGATGGTGTCCTTCAATGCGCGCATCGTGGCCGCGCGTGCGGGTCAGGCGGGCAAGGAATTCTCCGTCGTTGCGGGTGTGCTGTCGAACATCACCACCGAGATCGACGACCTCGTCAGGGCGGCGCTGAGCGGCGCGGCGGCTTGAGTCCTTTCGGGGTGTATTGAGATCATTTCCCGGATTCTGTTCTAATTGAGGCAACTCAAAAAACAGAACAGGCAGGGAAGGGCGATGAAAAAACTCAGCGAGCAGCGGCTCGTCTATTTCTTTGAAGCGGTCCAGTGCGGCAGCGTACGCGCGGCAGCCGACAAGCTCGACATCGCGCCCTCGGCGGTGAGTCGCCAGATCACGCTGCTCGAACAGGAGATTGCCATCCCGGTGATGGAGCGCCATCGCCGCGGCGTCGTGCCGACCGAAGCGGGCCAGTTGCTGATCGACTACTACCGCGAGCAGGGCGCGCACCAGGCCGACCTGTTGTCCAAACTGCAAGGCCTGCGCGGACTCAAGCGCGGGCATGTCAGCATCGTCATCGGCGAAGGTTTCGTGAGCGATTTCATGAGCCGGCCGATGACGTATTTCTGCGAACGCCATCCGCAGATTTCAGTCTCGCTCGACCTCGCCGGCACCAACGACGTGCTGCGCATGGTGGCCGAAGACATCGCCGAAATCGGCCTGGTCTACAATCCGCCGGCCGATCCCAAGATCGTCTCGCGCTCGGTGCAGCGGCAGCCGATGATGGCGGTGGTCAGCGCCAACTCGCCGCTGCGCAACAGCAAATCCTGCACCTTGCAGGAGCTCAGCGAATATCCGGTCGGGCTGATGCACACGTCCTACGGTACGCGGCAATTGCTGGCGCTGGCCGAATACGCCGCCAAGATCAAGCTCAATCCCACACTCACCACCAACTCCATCAACGTGCTCAAGCACTTCGTCAGATCCGAGCTGGGTGTGACGCTGCTGCCGCGCTTTGCGGTATCGACCGAACTGGCGGCGGGGGAGCTGTTTGCGATTCCGCTGGAGGACGATGTGCTGGCGGTAGCCGAGGTGCACCTGGTCACGCGCGTCGGCCGCAAGCTGTCGGTGGCCGCCAATCGCTTCGTGTCGTACTCGAGTTCGCTGATGCAGGCGTTCCAGGTCACCAGCTGAACGACGTTCTGCAATTCGTCCTGCTACACATTCTGTGTTCTCATAAATAGAACAATATTGGCTTTTCGATGTAATTGACGCTCATTCCCGCTGCTTGCACACTGGACCCGTCTGATTTGACCTACGACTTATCCAGTGAGGAGCGGCATGAAACATATCGGTGTGGCAGGCTTGGGCAACATGGGGCGCGGCATGGCGCTGTCGTTGCAGCGCGGCGGCTTTACGGTGTCCGGCTACGATCCGGCGCCTGCGGCGGTGGAAAGCATCGCCCGTGAAGGCGTGCAGACATTTGCGTCCGTGGCGGCGCTGGCGGCGGAAGTCGACGTGCTGATCCTGTCGCTGCCGACGTCGGACGTGGTCGAGGCCGTGGTGTTCGGCACCGACGGCGTGCTTGCCGGCGCCAAAGCCGGTTTGCTGGTGGTCGACACCACCACGGCGGACCCCAACAGTACGCGCAAGGTCGCCGCAGCGCTGGCGGAAAAGGGCGTGCGCTTCATCGATGCGCCGGTCAGCGGCGGTCCCAAGGGCGCCATCACCGGCACCATGACCATGGTGCTGGGCGGTGCGGCGGAAGACGTCGCGGCGGTCACGCCGGTGCTGGAAGCGATGAGCGCCAAGCGCGTGCATGTCGGCCCGGTCGGCGCGGGCCACGTCACCAAACTGCTCAACAACCTGATGTGCGGCGCGCACCTGATCGTCGCCGGCGAAGCGGCGCGCATCGCCGCCGCCGCCGGCCTCGATGCGCAACAAATTTTCGAAGGCATCAATGCCGGCTCGGGCCGCAGCGGCATCACGCAAGTCAACTATCCCACCTGGATTTTCAACGACGCCTTCGACTCCGGATTCACGATGAAGCTCATGCGCAAGGACCTGCGCCTGGCCATGGGTTTGCTGAGCGAGCTCGGCACCTCGGCGCCGCTGTCGGGCGAAGTCGGTCGTCTGTGGGCCGCGAGTGCGGACGCAGCTGGCACCGCCGATAGCGAGGATTTCAACCGCATCGTGCAGTTCATCGAAAAGTAAATTACCTACCGGATCAGGAGCCTTACATGCAATCGAGTGAAGCAGAACAATTGTTGGCGGCGTTTGCCCCGTTCTTCCCGGACGCCGGCTTTGTCGGCTCGTACGTCGGCGGCAAGCTGGTGCAGGGCGATGGCGCGGCCGTGGTGCTGCAGAATCCGGCCACCGGCGCCGACAGCCTGAGCTATCGCGACGCCGGTGCTGCAGTCGTGCAGCTGGCCGCCGACGCCGCGCTGGCGGCGCAGGCTGAATGGTGGAAGCTGACGCACGCCGCGCGCGGCCGCATCGTGTTCGCCGTCGGCCAGAAAATCCGCGACAACACCGAAGCGCTGGCGCAGCTGGAGTCGCTCAGCGCCGGCAAGCCGATCCGCGATTGCCGCGGCGAAGTCGGCAAGGTCGCCGAGATGTTCGAGTACTACGCGGGCTGGACCGACAAATTTTATGGCGACGTGATTCCGGTGCCGAGTTCGCATCTGAATTACACACGCCGCGAGCCGGTCGGCGCGGTGCTGCAGATCACGCCGTGGAACGCGCCGATCTTCACCTGTGGCTGGCAGGTCGCGCCGGCGATCGCCATGGGCAACGCGGTGTTGCTCAAGCCATCCGAACTGACGCCGTTCACCTCGCTGGCGGTGGCTGCGCTGGCTGAACAGGCCGGCGTGCCGAAGGGGCTGATCAACGTGCTGGCCGGTCAAGGCCACACGGTCGGCCAGGCCGCCATCGATCATCGCGTCGTCAAGAAAGTGGTGTTCGTCGGCTCGCCGCAAACCGGCAAGAAGATCGCCGAAGCCGCTGCGCGCCGCTTGCTGCCATGCGTGCTGGAGCTGGGCGGCAAGTCGGCCAACATCGTCTTTGCAGACGCTGACCTCAAGCGCGCCTGCCTCGGTGCGCAGGCGGCGATCTTTTCTTCAGCCGGACAAAGTTGTGTGGCCGGTTCGCGCTTGCTGGTGCAGCGTTCCGTCTATGACGAATTCGTCGCCATGCTGGCCAGCGGTGCGAGCAGGATCAAGGTCGGACAGCCGCTCGATGCGCAGACCGAAGTCGGGCCGATTTCCAATCGCAAGCAATACGAACACGTGCGCGGCATGATCGCCGAAGGCGTGCGCAACGGTGCGCGGCTGGCGACGGCGGAGCAGGATTTTTCAGCACCTGGATTCTTTGTGCGGCCGACCGTATTGGCCGACGTCAGCAACGACATGGCGGTGGCGCAGCAGGAAATCTTCGGACCGGTGGTGGTGGCGATTCCGTTCGACACCGAAGAAGACGCGGTGCGCATTGCCAACGACAGCGACTTCGGCCTGGCCGGCGCGGTCTGGACCAATGATGTGGCGCGTGCGCATCGCGTGGCGGCCAATATCAACGCCGGCACCTTCTGGATCAACGGCTACAAGACCATCAACGTGACCTCGCCGTTCGGCGGCTATGGACAGAGCGGCTACGGCCGTTCCAGCGGCGTCGAGGCCTTGTATGAATACACGCAGACCAAGAGCGTGTGGGTCGAGACGGCGAAGGAACCGGCAGCGACCTTCGGCTACGTATGACGCGAACCGGTTGACGCGAACCGGTTGACACGAATCGGATGACACGAATCGGATGACTGCGCTGTTCCCGTCGAATGAGAACGTTGTCATTTTCATTGCAGCGAGGAGCAGGGCAGGGCATGATTGACGCCGGACAACGAAGGCGATCAAGAAACACGTCGAAACGCCGTCATCAATCGTTGCAACAAGAATAGCTGTATCAGGGAGGGCCGCGCACAATGCGGCTTTTGAACAGTCTTCGCACACAATATCCGGAGGGAACAATATGCAAGCATCCGCCACAACACCACCCACAACACCCGCCATCCAGCCAGGACTGCAGACATGGAAGCTCTATGTCTACGCGGTGCTGATCCTGGTCGTGGCCGAACTGATAGGTTCGGTGGCGTTCAAGATGGGACCGGGCAAAGTCGTGCTCCTGCCGATGGTCTGGGCGCTCATCATGGGCGCCGTGATCGGCAGCCTGCAATCGAAAATGGGACCGCTGGCGCTGACCCAGCCGCTGCAATTCCGCGCTGCAGCCATCCTGCAGCCGGCGCTGCTGCTGTTCGTCGCCAAGCTCGGCCTGATGGTCGGCAGTTCGCTGCCGAAGATCATCGGCGCCGGCTGGGCGTTGGTGTTCCAGGAGTTCGGCCACTTTGTCGGCACCATCGTGATCGGCTTGCCGCTGGCGCTGCTGCTGGGCATCAAGCGTGAAGCCATCGGCGCGACGTTCTCGGTCGGCCGCGAACCGAGCCTGGCGATCATCGGCGAACGCTACGGCATGAACTCGCCGGAGGGACGTGGCGTGCTGGCCGAGTACATCACCGGCACGCTGTTCGGTGCGGTCTTCATCGCGATCTTCGCGGGCTTCATCACCAGCCTCAACATCTTCCATCCAGTCGCACTGGCGATGGGCGCGGGTGTCGGTTCGGGCAGCATGATGGCAGCCGCAGCGGGCGCCATCGCGGCGCAGCAGACACCGGAGATGGCCAAGGACGTGGCGACCTTCGCCGCGGCCAGCAACCTGATCACGACCACCATCGGCACCTACTTCACGCTGTTCATTTCGCTGCCGCTGGCGGTGTGGGGCTATCGCGTGCTGGAACCGATCATCGGCCGCACCACGTCGTCCTCGAGCACCGCCGCCGACGACAAGCTGCATGAGCAGACCCATACCGAAGTAGCTGACCTGAACCTGGCCGGCCGCATCGCCGCCTGGGTGTTCGCCGGCGTGCTGACCATCATCGCCAACTGGATCGCCTACAAGGTCGCGCCGCTGGAATCGGTGGGCTGTATCGTGATCATGATCGGCGCCGTGCTGGTGGGCGACCTGCTGTGCAACCTGACCGGCAGAAAGATTCCGGCAGTCTGCTGGGTGACGCTGGTGGCGATGTTCCTGACTTCGCCGGCCTGCCCATGGGCGGATGCGATCGTCGCAATCACCGGCAAGATCAACTTCCTCGCCGTGATTACGCCGATGCTGACATTCGCGGGTCTGTCGATCGCCAAGGATATTCCGGCGTTCCGCAAGCTCGGCTGGCGCATCGTGCTGGTGTCGTTCGCGGCCAATGCGGGCACCTTCATCGGCGCCACACTGATCGCGGAGTTCTTCCACTGATCTGCATGCAAAGTTGTGCGTAAAAATGAAAAGGCCGGTAATTCACATTACCGGCCTTTTTTGTTTTTGCCTGTTCGCGGCGAGGATTATTGCGCCTTGTAAGCCGCCCACGCCACCAGCAGCCAGCCGGCCAGGAATGCCAGGCCGCCGATCGGGGTGATCGCTCCGAGGAAGCGCACGCCGCTCAATGCCAGCACGTACAGACTGCCGCTGAAGATCACGATGCCGATGAACATCGCGCTGCCGGCCCAGCCGAGGATGGCGGGACCGAACTTGGGAATCAGCAGCGCCACCGCGAACATGCCCAGCGCATGCACCATCTGGTAGATCACGGCGGTTTGCCAGATTGCCAGCATGTCGGCGTCGAGGATCTGCTTGAGGCCGTGTGCACCGAACGCGCCGGCGCCGACCGCGATGAACATGTTGAGACCTGCCAGGATGACGAGAAGACGTTCGCTCATGTGTGATTCCCCAAAAAGTAAGATGCTTATTTTAATTCTTGTACCCGCCGGCCATCATTGGTGACGGCGCGGCCGCCTCAGACGCCGAAAATCGGCATCAGCCGCATGATGGCTTCGCGCCATTCGCGCGGCTCGGGCTGGCCGTTGGACTTCTTGCTCAGGAAGCTGGCGATGTGCGTGCCCTGGCGGTTGAACAATTCCAGCGAGGTGATGATGCCGTCGGTGGTCGGCTTCTTGGCGACCCAGACCGAATCGATGTGGTCTTCGCGCAGTTGCATGCGGAAACCTGAATTCGTGATCTTCAGGCGCGAGTCCTTGACACGGATGTTCTTGATCTTGCCGTAGTAAGCCTGGACGATGCCGGCGTTGCCGACCTGCGCCATGATGGAGGTGCCGAATTCGGTCATGCGCTGCAGGATCACGCGCGCCGAATCGTTGGCGACCTGGTAGGCGAAGGCCTTGCCGGCCAGGCGCAGCTTGCGCAGCCGCTGCTGGTCGAAGGCTTCCTGGCGTTGGACGAAATCGTCGTGGTTGTGGGTGTGCGCCCAGTCCGCGCGCAAGGCGTCGACATCGATCTGGCGCAGGCTGTCGTCTTCGCTTTCGGCGTCGCTGTGGAGCGGATGGACCAGGTGCGGCGCGAGCTGCTCGGCGGCGGCATGGTCGCTGACCAATTGCCGGAACGATGCGATGTCGCCGTCTTCACCGAGCACGATCTTGTGCATCATGTTGCCGTAGCGGTCGAAGAATTGCAGGCTGTGCTGCTTGGCGCCGCCGCTGCCATTGCTGTCGCTGCTGTCCTTGCCGCAGTTGCAAGCGTCATGTTCTTCAAGCGCGTAGCCGTGTTCCCACTGCGGGTAGAAAATCCGCAGGTGCATGGCTTCGGCCGGCGCCAGTTCGATTTCATTGTTGACGTAGAGGGTGCCGCTGACGTTGTCTTTCTCAAGCAGGGCGGAGGAGTTGCGGGTGACTTCAGTGAGGTTGCCGAGTGCGGCGAGACGCTGCATCAGGGGCGCGAAATCTCCGTGCAGGCGCGTCGCGCTGGGCTGCAGCGCAATGCGTTGTACATCGGTCAGGTTGGGGAGTTGCTGATCGTCGAGGGGGCGCAGACGCATCATGATCTTTTCCTTCGGTGTTCGGTACGGCTTCATTTCCGGCGGCCGGTGCGAATGGGTTGGCAGCCTTGGCGGTGTTCTCCGTGGCGTGCTCCGCATTCTTGATTCCGACCCAAGTGGGGGCGGGTTGCAGATATCCAAGAGACAAGGAGATATCGGGGCCGCCGAGGGCATCGCATCAGAAGGAAAATCGCGTGCTTTGTGGGCACCCGACCTCGAAATCCTACAAATGAGAATAATTCTCATCTATTGTCGTGCACGCATCATGAAATAGCAAGCCCGGTTAAACACTTTTACAGAAAGTTGATGACGCTAGGGCCTGTTAGCAATCAATTTTCGAATGCGAACGCGCGGCAGGCGACGCCTGCAGCCGTTCCCGAAGGGTTGCTGCCAGAAAGCGCATCTCGTAAATTGATTGTTAACAGGCCCTGGGCTGTCAGAAAAGTGTTGAAAGTGTGTCTGACTGTAAATCTGGTGGCGACCGATGCTGCGTCGCGATAACCTGAATTCGTCTCCTCCAGTTCCTCCCTCTTGAATTGGATTCAGCCCCCGGCCTGTGAAGGCCAGGGGCTTTTTTTTGTTCTGTTCCCCGTCTTCCGGCGCGCTTGGGTAACGGCGCATTCCGTTCCAGCGCTGCTGCTGTGCGCCATCGAAGTTCAGCCGTTTTTCCAGATTTCAGGTTGACACGGGATTTTGGCGGACCTAATATGTTCGCGCGAACATTGATTTTGCAACACATCCGGAAAACGGCGCGTTTGCTTGCCGCAGTCATTCCAACATCAAGGAGAGTCCTCATGCTGACCCCTGCGCAGATCGAACAGTATCGAACCGACGGCTTGCTGGTCGTGCCCGGTTTATTGGATGTTTTCACGCTGCAGCGGATGAAGGAGGCGCTCGCTCAATGGCTGGAGCAATCGCGCGCCGTCGACACCCACACTCAGGTGTTCGATCTGGAAAACGGCCATAGCGCCGCCGATCCGCGCCTGCGCCGCATCAAGCAGCCGCACAAGCATCACCCTGTGTTTGAGGAGTTCATCCGTTCGCAGCCGGTGGTGGCGGTGCTGCGCGATTTGCTGGGGCAGGGCTTGCGATTGCAGAGCTCCAAGCTCAACCTGAAATCACCGCGCTTCGGTTCGCCGGTGGAATGGCATCAGGACTGGGCTTTCTATCCGCACACCAATGACGACATCCTGGCGGTGGGCGTGATGCTCGACGACACCTCGCTGGAAAACGGCGCGATGCTGGTGGTGCCCGGCTCGCATACCGGCCCGACCTACGACCACCATGCCGACGGCCGATTCTGCGGCGCCATCGATCCGGCCACGCCGGGGCTCAATCTCGACCGGGCGGTGCCGGTGACGGGCAAGGCAGGATCGGTGTCGTTCCACCACGTGCGCGCGGTGCACGGTTCGGCGCAGAACCGCTCGACCATGTCGCGCAATTTCCTGCTGTATGAAGTGTGTGCGGCGGATGCCTTCCCGTTGCTGGGCGTGGCGGATTTCGATGAATTCAATTCGCGGCTGCTCAGCGGCGCGCCGACCATCGTGCCGCGCTTCCGCGACGTGCCGGTGCGCATGCCGTTGCCGCCCGCCTTGAACCAGGGTTCGATTTATGAGAACCAGGCCTCCAGTGGCAAACGCTTCTTCGACATTGCCGACGATGCGGCGGTGCAAGCCGTCTCCACCTGAGCCGGCGGTACATCATGCAACAGTTACGCGTCTATCAATCCCTGTGGGCCATGGAGCGCCGCCGTCCCGACGGCCACGAATGGACCCTGGAGCAGAAGCTCGCCATGATCCGCGACGCCGGTTTTGACGGCGCCGGCGTGCGTTTCTTCGATCGCGACTATGCGCGCGAAGTCACCGCCTTCCTGCGCGAACACGGCATGAGCTGGCAGGCGCAGTGCTATCCGCGCAGCGTTGACGAGCTCAAGCCGATCATCGAACACGTGCAGGAATTCGGCGCCGACCACATCAACCTGCAGGCCGACGTGCGCCCCTATACGCTGGATGAGTGCATTCCCTATATCGAAGGATGGCGACGCCTGGCCGATGATGCCGGCATCGCATTGCACATCGAGACGCATCGCGACCGCATGACCACCGACCTGTTCTTCACGTTGCAGTTGCTGGACCGGTTTCCGGATCTGCGACTCACCGCCGACTTGTCGCACTACGTGGTGGGTCGCGAATTCGCCTGGCCGATTTCGGATGAGAACCACGCGCTGATGCACCGGATCATCGACAACGCCTGGGGCTTCCACGGCCGCGTCGCGAGCCGCGAGCAGATCCAGCTGCAACTGGCGTTTCCGCAGCATCAGCAATGGCTGGCGCTGTTCATGCAGTGGTGGGAATACGGATTCCGCAGCTGGCGTCGCCGTGCGCCGGCCGACGGGGTGCTGACGTTCCTGTGCGAACTCGGCCCGCCGGAATACGCCATGACCGGCGCCGACGGCTATGAGTTGTCGGACCGCTGGCAGGAAGCCGGCGTCATGAAGGACAGTGTGCGTGCGCTGTGGCAGGCCTGCGCAGACGATGCAGGAGCGGGGAAAGACAAGGAACAGGAACGCGCAGCCGCATGATTTCAGGGTTTCACATTTTCAGATCAACCAGCAAGGCCAAGGAGAAGTATCGCTTCCATCAATGAGCACACGGCGTCCCGCCGGTCGTAGATCGAGATAACACGACACGTCCCCATGCTTTACCATGAGCATGGGACCGGCAAGGGCGCCGATATCCACAGGAGACAGACAGCATGAATACAATCGCCAGCAGCCCGCGCGCGGACCACGCCCTCGGGTCCGTTTCAGAGCACCAGACTGAACGCGACGCCAGCAATGCCGCAGACCGCGAGAGGGTCGGACTTGAGCGCCAGCGCGTCATCGCGCTGCGTTCTTCGGTGGTCGGCACCGCGCTCGAATGGTATGACTTCTTCCTCTACGGCACCGCTGCGGCGATTGTCTTCAACGTGCTGTTCTTTACCAAGCTCGATCCGATGATCGGCACGCTGGCGGCCTTCGGTTCCTACGCGCTGGGGTTTGTGGTGCGCCCGCTGGGCGGCTTCGTGTTCGGTCATATCGGCGATCGCATCGGGCGCAAGAATGTGCTGGTGGTCACTTTGCTGATGATGGGGCTAAGCACGACGCTGATCGGCTTCCTGCCGACCTATGCAAGCATCGGCATCGCCGCACCCATCCTGCTGACGCTGTTGCGGCTGGTCCAAGGCTTCGCCGCCGGGGCGGAATTCGGCGGCGCGGTCACCATGTCGGCCGAATATGCGCCGGTCAACAAGCGCGGCTATTACGCCAGCTGGCCGGGTGTCGGTGTGGCGCTGGGCGTGGTGCTGTCGGCCGGCATCTTCACGCTGGTGCGGCAGATGCCGGAAGCCGATTTCATGGACTACGGCTGGCGCATTCCCTTCATCCTGAGCAGCATCGGCCTGGCCGTCGGGATGTATATTCGCCTGTACGTGCTGGAGTCGCCCGCGTTTGAAAAAATCAAGTCGAAGAAGGCCGTGCTGAAGTCGCCGATCTCGGCGGTGTGGAAACATCATCGTCGCCATCTGTTCATCGCCATCGGCGCACGCTTTTCCGAGAATACCGCCGGCTATATTTTCCAGGTGTGGGCGTTGTCTTACCTGACCGCGCAACTGAAAGTCGACGCCAGCATCGGCCTGATCGCAGTGCTGATCGGCGCCGGCCTGGGTGCCTTGCTTAATCCGTTCTGGGGCATGCTGTCGGATCGCATCGGCCGCAAGCCGGTGTACATCCTCGGCATCGTGGTCATGATCCTGGGCTCGTGGCCGTTCTTCATGATGCTGGAGACGCGCGAGACGCCGATGATCATCGCCGGCTTCGTGATGATGATCGTGTTCGGCCTTTATCCGATGTTCTCGGTGCAGGCGGCGTTCTTCGCCGAGCTGTTCCCGCCGAGCGTGCGCATGAGCGGCATCTGCATGGCGCGTGAATTGTCGTCGGTGATCACGGGCGGCATGGCCCCGGTCATCGCGACAGGCTTGCTGGCGTATTACGGCGGCAGCTATTACCCGATCATCGGTTATCTGGTGTTCATGGGCGGCATTGCGTTGATCGCGCTGCTGATGGCGCCGGAGACACGCGGCGTGATCTACGAAGAGGACGCCTGAAAGCGAAGGAGGGCGGGCAGCGTCTGCGTTCAGGCGCTGCCGCGGCGCACGATGGAGAAGCCGAGATCGCTGACCGTGTCGGCCTCGGCGTCTTTGCCGCCCAGTCTTGCCAGCAACATCCGCGCTGCGGTCTCGCCGATGCGATGGCTGCTGACGTGTACGGTGGTGAGCGGCGGATTGATTTCCGAAGCGATGTCGAGATTGGCGAAGCCGGCGATGGCGATGTCCTGCGGAATGCGCACCTTGCGCCGATCGCACTCCAACACTGCACCGGCGGCAATGACGTCGTTGCTGAAGAAGGCGGCGTCCACATCGCGATGCTGCTCCAGCAGCGTCACCATGGCTTCGCGGCCGCCTTGCAGGAATGATCCCGGCGACGCCGTGATGCGTATCGGCGCACGCAGGCGATGCCGCTGGAGCGCGGCGCTGAGGCCGGCCAGGCGCGCCACGCCACGCGGATCTTCACCGCCGACGAAGGCGATGCGACGATAACCTTGTTCGACCAGATAATCGCCCATGGCCGCGCCGGCGTCGTAGTTGGAGAAGCCGGCCAGCATGTCGATCGGCTCGGGCGTCAGGTCCCAGGTTTCCACTACCGGAATGCCGGCGGTCTTGAGTCGTTGCAGCGTCGCAGGGGTGTGCTGCACGCCGGTCAGCACCAAGCCGTCGACGCGGCGGCCGATGAAGGCTTCAACCAATCTGGTTTCGATGTCTTCGGAATAATCGCTCTGGCCCAACAGCAGCTGGTAGCCGTGCGCCATCAGATACTCCGACATGCCGCGCACGGTTTCCGCAAAGATGGAGTGGCCGATGGTCGGCACCACGGCTGCGACGATGCGCGTACGCCGCGAGGCCAGTCCGCCCGCCAGCAGATTGGGAATGTAGCCCATGCGGGTGATCTCGGCCTGCACTTTTTCGCGCGTGGCCGGCGCCACCTTGTCGGGTGAGTTGATCACGCGCGACACGGTGATGTGCGACACGCCGGCGACGCGCGCGACATCTTCCTTGGTGACGGCGCGCGCCGGACCGCCGTCTTCTTGCGATGTAATTCTTTTTGCCATGCGGGATCAGAGTGACGGGTTGTCGCCGGAGAAAGCTTCCCGGCGGTGCCTATTCTGACATTAAAAATGTGGTTTGCGATGCTGACTTGTCCACATGGCAAGCATGCAACACCTCCTCCGGAGAAGAGGTGATTGTTGATTGTTCGAGGAGGAGCTTTGCGCAGAGGGAGTCGCGATATGAATGTATCCCGGCATCCATCGAGGACATTGCATGTGCCGCCGGAAACGAAAAAGGGCTCCAATTGCTTGGAACCCTTTTGCTTGCTGCTTATTTTTACTGCTGAATTTCTGGTAGGCCGTGCGGGATTCGAACCTGCGACCAACGGATTAAAAGTCCGCTGCTCTACCAGCTGAGCTAACGACCCGAAAGACCGCTATTATATGCAAAATCGATCAATCGTGTCAAACCCGCTGGCAAACTATTTCAACGTCGCCAGTTTTTCCTTGCCGGTCTGCGCCGCCGGACTTTCCGGATACTTCGCAATCAGCGCATCCCAGGCCTTCTTCGCCGCCGCCTTGTCCTTGAGCTCCACGTAAGAACTGCCGATGTTGAGCATCGCGTCCGCTACCTTGGGGCTGTCCGGATAATTCTTCACCACGACTTGCTGAGCGGCGATCGCTCCCTTGTAGTCGCGTTGCGCGTACAGAGAGTTGCCGACCCAGTATTGCGCCGACGGCGCGTAACCGGATTGCGGATAACGTTTCAGGAAGTCATTGAAGGCTGCGCCGGCGCCCTTGTAGTCGCCGCCCTTGAACATGTTCAGGGCCGCGTCATAGGTCTTTTGCTCATTCAGATCGACGCTGGATTCCTTGCCGTCGATCGTGACTTTTTGCGGTTCCAGCTTGCGCACGCGCGCGTCCAGATCGACGTAGAAGTCTTTCTGGCGTTGCTGCGTGTTGGCGAGTTCATTGCTGAGGACTTCGACCTGGCCGCGCAAACGGGCGATTTCCTGACGCAATTGGTCGTTTTGATCGGACAGACTCAGCGCGCTGCTCTTGTCCGATTTGTTGGCGACATCTTTTTGCAGGGCATCAATCTTGTTGCGGATATCGAGGATGGCCTTGCGCGCTTCTTCATCGTCAAACAAGCCTGCGTGCGCCGTTGCCGGCAACACGGAAAGGCTTGCGACAGCGGCCATCATGGCCGCTGCGGAAAACGACTTGAGCGCAGTCTTCAGGGAAGTGCGCATAAGTCTTATTGGTAAGCGATGTCGGAACGACGGTTTTCAGCCCATGCTGCTTCGTCGCTGCCCAGGGCCTTCGGCTTTTCCTTGCCGAACGACACTGCTTCAACTTGCGCATCGGACACGCCCAGCAGGACCAGCGCCTTGCGGACTGCTTCTGCACGCTTCTGACCCAGCGCCAGGTTGTACTCGGTGCCGCCGCGATCATCGGTGTTGCCCTGGATGATGACCTTGCGATCCTTGTGCGAATTCAGGTACTTGGCATGCGCTTCGACGACCGAACGGAACTCGTCCTTGACGGTGTAGCTGTCATAGTCGAAATAGATGCTGCGCTTGGAGAGGATGCCTTGTGGATCATTCAGCGGATCGGCGGAGCCGGCGTTGACGGTGTTGACAGCGCGTGGATCTGCGCCGCTGTTGGTGGCGCCTGTACCTGCACGGTTTTCAACCGGGGCGTTCTTGTCGTCCAGTTTGGTGGACGAGCATGCCGCCAGCAGCATGGCTGCCGAAAGAACGATTGCAAAAGAACTGAATGTACGCATGTGAAACTCCTTGTGTCGTGAATGAATGTGAATAATTGTTTATTTCATGAACGGCCCCCAGGTTGGCTCCCTGACATCGCCGACCTGAGTTGTTAAGCGCTGTTTGATCCGGCCATCCGTGGAAACGATGGCCAATGACCCGCGACGACCTGATTCCGTCGCGTACATGATGTATTTGCCGTTTGGCGAGAAGCTGGGCGACTCATCTTTGACGGTGTCGGACAGGCGTTGTTCCTGACCGTTGGTCAAATCCAGCGCGTAAAGCTGGAATTTGCCTTCGCGGCGTGAAATAAACGCCAAAGTCTTGCCGTCCGGGGAAATCCGCGGGCTGATGTTGTAGCTGCCGCCGAAGGTCACGCGCTGGGCTTCGCCGCCGTTCGGGCTGACCTTGTAGATCTGCGGGCCGCCGCTGCGGTCGCTGGTGAAGTAGACGTAATTGCCATCCGGCGAGAAGCGTGGCTCGGTGTCGATGCCAGCGGTATTGGTCAGGCGGCGCAGGCCGCTGCCGTCGGCGTTGATCACATAGACCTGGGTCAGACCGTCGCGGGTGAGCGCCACGGCGAGGCGCTGGCCGTCAGGGGCCCAGGCCGGGGCCGAGTTGCTGCCCTTGAAGTTGGCCACCAGCGTGCGCTGGCGCGTCACCAGGTTCTGGATGTAGATGACCGGCTTCTTGGCTTCGAAGGAAACGTAGGCGACCTTGCCGCCGTCCGGCGACCAGGACGGCGAAATGATCGGTTCGTTGGAGCGCAGCGCGACTTGTACGCCTTCGCCGTCGGCGTCAGCCACTTCCAGGCGGTATTCCTTGCCGGAACGTGTCACATAGGCAATGCGGGTCGAGAAAATGCCGGGGATGCCGGTCAGCTTTTCATAGATGTCGTCGGCGATCTTGTGCGCGGTGAGACGGATCAGTTGCGGCTGGCTGCCGAACGACAGCGCCGACAATTGCGCCGCCTTGATGGTGTCGAACAGGCGATAGCGCACATCGAAGCGGCCGTCGGCCAGGCGCTGCACGCTGCCTACGGCGAGTGCATTGGCGCCGCGGTTCTTCCAGTCGCCATAGTTGATGGCGGAGGCGTCGGACAGCGAGTCGCTGTTGTCGATCAGCTTGAAGACGCCGCTGCGCGCGAGGTCGGCCTTGACGATGGAAGTGATCTGCTGCGGACCGCCTTCTTCGCCCGGGAAAGCGGCGATGGCGACCGGGATCTGGCTGGCGCCGACGCCAGAAATTTCAAAGCGCAATTCTGCATGCGCAGCGGACGCGGCGGCGATGCCCATGACGGTCAGGGCAATGCCGGTCAGGCGGAGAAAATGATGCGGTGACTTCAGTGCTGTGCGCGAGTTTCTGATCATCAGTTCTGATCCTTCGGGTAGTGTTTAAAGGTAAAGCTGTTCGGCACCTTGCCGTCCTTGTCGGGAGGGAACGGTTGCGATTTGTTGATCGCCTGCTGGACTGCTTCGTCAAAGCCCGGAATGCCGGATGACTTGTTCTTGCGGATGCCGCGCACCGTGCCGTCAGGCAGCAGTTCGACAGTGTATTCTACCGCCGGGTTTGCGCTCAATTCGCCGGGCATGTCGAAGATCGTGTTGGAGCGGATCTTCGCACCCAGCTTGTTGCCGTAGTCGGCTGCGCCGCGCGGGCCCTGGGACTGCGCCGCCGTACCGGTGCCGCCGCCGGCGCTGGTGGCCTGACCCATCATGCGCTTCAAGTCATCCTGACGGCGCTGATCGGCAGCCTTGTTGTCAGCGGCTTGCTGCTTCTGTTTCTTCTCTGCGGCGAGCTTGTCGGCTTCAGATTTCTTCTTGGCCTCGGCGTCGTCTTTCTCTTTCGCCAGCTTCTTGTCGGCGTCGATCTTGTCCTGCTTTTCTTTCTTCAGGCGATCGGCTTTTTCACGCTCGAGCTTGGCTTCTTTTTCCTTCTCGTCGCGTTCCTTCTTTTCGGCTTCCTTGCGCTTCTTTTCCTTCTCTTTTTCGAGCGCGATGTCAGGCTTGACCACGGGCGGTTCTTCCACCTTCGGTGGCGGCGGCTTGACGGGTTCCGGTACGGGTTGCGGGACCGGAGTGGGCTTCGGCGGCTCCGGCTCGGGCGCCGGTTGCGGCAACGGCGCCGCTTCCTTGATGTTCGGATCCCAGATTTCCGCTTCGACGGTCAGCGGCGTTTCGCTCTGCCAGCTGATGCCGAACCAGAGGAAAGCCAGCAAGGCCATGTGGACCACCACCGCCAGGGCGATGGCGCGCCAGCGGCCCGGTTGTCTCGGTACTTGGTAAGGAGTGCTCATATTACTTCGTTGCCAGTCCCACGCGTGCGATGCCCAGCTTCTTGGCGGCTGCAATAACCTGCACGACTTCGTCGTACTTGATTTCCTTGTCGGCGGAAATCATCACCGGCATGTCCGGGCTTTCCGTGTGCAGCGCCTGCAGCTTTTGCGTCAGGTCGGGACGACCGGAGGCGGTTTGTGTTTCACCGCGCTTGGGACCGTTGACCTTGATGGTGGCCTTGGCGTCGGGTTTCAGCGCGATCTCGATGTATTCGCTCGGCGGCACGGTCGACTTGCCGGCAGTCGGCAGGTTGATGACGCTCGGGTCGTTCACCGGTGCCGCCACCATGAAGATGATCAGCAGCACCAGCATCACGTCGATGTACGGCACGACGTTGATTTCCGATTTGAACTTGCGGGGACGTCCCCCGCGCATGGATGAGCCTGCCATCAGCGTGCCTGACGTTGCAAGATGTTGGAGAATTCTTCGATGAAGCTTTCGAAGCGGATCGCCAAGCGGTCGATGTCATGCGCAAAGCGGTTGTAGGCAATCACCGCAGGGATCGCAGCGAACAGGCCGATGGCGGTGGCGATCAGCGCTTCGGCGATGCCCGGTGCGACCGCTGCCAGCGTTGCCTGTTGCACGTTGGCAAGGCCGCGGAAGGCGTTCATGATGCCCCACACCGTGCCGAACAGGCCGACGTAAGGGGACACCGAGCCGACCGTCGCCAGGAAGGCCAGGTGCGATTCCAGTGCATCCATTTCACGTTGATACGCAGCGCGCATGGCGCGGCGGGCGCCGTCCAGTACGCCGGTCGAATCGATCGCCGCGCCTTTGCCGACTTGCGCCTTGGCCTTGTTGAATTCACCCATGCCGGCCTGGAAGATGCGTTCCAGCGCGCCGCCGTGGCCGCCGCCCTTGCGGCGGTTGGAAAGCGTGTCCTGGTACAGCGCGATCAGATTGCCGCCGGACCAGAAGGAACGCTCGAATTCTTCGGTCTGCGCGCGTGCGCTGCGGATCGTGAACATCTTGCGGAAGATGTAAGTCCAGCTGAAAACGGAGGCCAGCAACAGCAGCAGCATGACGAACTGCACGATGACGGAGGCGTTGGTGATCAGGGCAAAGAAGGATAGATCTTGAGTGACGTTCATGGAGGCGTGTGGGGTCGAGGTTCAATACGGGATTCGGTTTGGCGCGGTCTGGCGTTCGGTCGAGAGGCTCAATTGTACGTGCAAAAATTTTCTGTCCGGTCGCGGCAGGTGTAAAGATGCCGCTGCGGTCGTGCGTGGCGATGATGAATTATAAATTTCCCTTGAGGCGGGCCAGCATTTCTTCCGGAATGGCCTGGGGCCGGAAGTTGGCGGCATTGACGCAGGCAATTTTGATTTGGCCGCGCGCCAGCAATGTTTGTTCTGTTCCCTGAAGGCGCCAGGCCTCTTGTACAAAAGACATGGACGCGTTGCGGAACTGTTCGACCACGACGGTCAGTTTCAGTTCATCGTCAAGCCGCGCGGGCGCAAAGTAGTCCACCGCAGTGCTCTTGACCACAAAGATCAGACCGCTCGATTCGACCAGTGCTTGCTGGGAAAAGCCCAGCGCGCGCAGCCATTCGGTGCGCGCGCGCTCAAAGAACTTGAGGTAATTGGCGTAAAACACGACGCCGCCGGTGTCGGTGTCTTCATAGTAGACCCGGACCGGCCACGAAAAAGCGTCGTTGCTCTGGTTGCTGCCGACGCTGTTGCTGCTATTGTTTTTATTGGTTGAATCGGACATTGAGGAGCGTTTTTATTGGGTGCGTTTGATGTTCAACGGACCGAAACCTTGGCAAGTCGGCATCAGTTCGATGTAGTTGATGTTGACGTGCGCCGGCAGCGTGGCGACCCAGAACGCGGCTTCGGCGATATCGACTGCGGTCAGCGGCGTGGTGCCTTCGTAGACCTTGGCGGCGGCGCCGTCGTTGCCCTTGAAGCGTACGTTGGAGAACTCGGTGCCGCCGCACAGGCCGGGCGCCAGGTTGGTGGCGCGTACGCCGGTGCCGACCAGATCAGCGCGCAGGTTCAGCGTGAACTGGTCGACGAAGGCCTTGGTGGCGCCGTAAACATTGCCGCCCGGATACGGATACGCGCCGGCGATCGAGCCGAGGTTGATGATGGTGCCGGTGCCGCGCTTGACCATGTTCGGCAGAATGAAATGGGTGACCGTGACCAGACCCTTGACGTTGGTGTCGATCATGGTTTCCCAGTCTTCCAGCGCGACCTGGTGGGCGGGCTCCAGGCCCAGCGCCAGACCGGCGTTGTTGATCAGCACGTCGATGTCCTGCCAGCCTTGCGGCAGCGAGGCGAGGGCGCTCTTGATCGAATTCTTGTCGGTGACGTCAAGCACCAGCGGCAGCACCTTGTCTGCGCCGAATTCGCCGGCCAGTGCATCGAGGCGGTCCTTGCGGCGGCCAGTAGCGATGATCTTGTGACCATTTTGGACGAACTTGCGCGCCATTTCGGCGCCGAAACCGGCTGTTGCACCTGTAATCAAAACGATCATCTGTAGTTCTCCCTGTTGGCGTAGGACAATGCAAACAATGTCTGTTTGCGTCAATAACCCGAAATTGTAGCCCAAAGCGCCGCTGCGCGAGATGCAACGCTTTCCTGACCCTGTCTGGAGGCAAATCTTGCCGAATTCAAAGGCATCCCTTACAATGCGCAGACCATTTCGTCTCACGTGACTGGCGAAAAACCGGGACCTTGTTCCGGCTCAAGATGGGTATCCATCGGGAAGCGTGAGATTTCATTAGCCGTGCGCCTGGGCAGCCCTGAATGGAAAGAACGATTGAGGCTGCCTGCAATTCCCTTATTCACCCTGGCCCTCATTCGATTTGGAAGTCTTCAAGTCGGCATTGCCTATTGTGTTTTGGCGTTACCAGGCGTTTTTTAGGCGCTACCGGCTGATGTGCTTCAGGCGCACCCTTATCCATTGGAGAAATCATGTTTGCAAAGAATCACACCATCGCGAATGTCGACCCGGAACTGTGGTCCGTCATCCAGAAGGAAAACGTCCGTCAGCAAGAACATATCGAGCTGATCGCTTCCGAAAACTACACCTCGCCTGCAGTCATGGAAGCGCAAGGCACGCAACTGACCAACAAGTACGCCGAAGGCTATCCCGGCAAGCGTTACTACGGCGGCTGTGAGTTCGTCGACATGGCCGAGCAACTGGCCATCGATCGTCTCAAGAAGCTGTTCGGCGCCGAAGCCGCCAACGTACAACCGAACTCCGGTTCGCAAGCCAACCAGGGCGTGTTCTTCGCCATGCTCAAGCCGGGCGACACCATCATGGGCATGTCGCTGGCTGAAGGCGGTCACCTCACGCACGGCATGGCATTGAACATGTCCGGCAAGTGGTTCAACGTGGTGTCCTACGGCCTGAACGACAAGGAAGAAATCGACTACGAAGCCATGGAAGCACTGGCGCGCGAAAAGAAACCGAAGCTGATCATCGCCGGCGCCTCCGCTTACGCGCTGCGCATCGACTTCGAACGTTTCGCCAAGATCGCCAAGGAAGTCGGCGCTTACTTCATGGTCGACATGGCGCACTACGCCGGTCTGATCGCTGCAGGCGTTTATCCTAACCCTGTGCCGCACGCCGACTTCGTCACCTCGACTACACACAAGTCGCTGCGCGGTCCACGCGGCGGCATCATCCTGATGAAGGCCGAGCACGAAAAGGCCATCAACTCCGCGATCTTCCCAGGCATCCAGGGCGGTCCGCTGATGCACGTCATCGCCGGCAAGGCCGTGGCATTCAAGGAAGCGCTGTCGCCTGAGTTCAAGGAGTATCAACAGCAAGTCGTGAAGAACGCCGATGTGTTGGCCAAGACGCTGATCAAGCGCGGTCTGCGCATCGTCTCCGGTCGTACCGAATCGCACGTGATGCTGGTGGATCTGCGTCCGAAGAATCTGACCGGCAAGGAAGCCGAAGCGATTCTGGGTTCGGCCCACATGACCTGCAACAAGAACGGCATTCCTAACGATCCTGAGAAGCCATTTGTGACTTCCGGTATTCGCCTGGGCAGCCCGGCGATGACTACACGCGGTTTCAAGGAAGCGGAAGCGGAAAAGGTCGCCAACCTGATCGCCGACGTGCTGGACAATCCACATGACGCCGCCACCATCGAACGCGTGAAGGTCGAAGTCAAGAAGTTGACTGATGCCTTCCCGGTCTATGCAGCGTAATCGGCAAGCACGGCAATAAAGTAGTTGTTTGATCTTGCGGCCTTCGCTGTTGCGGAGGCCGCAGGCGCAGTAAGATGGTCTCCGGTATTTAACCTGTAGTCTGCTCCGATTTGCCTCGATCTTGCCTCTATGAAATGTCCCTTCTGCAATCATGACGACACGCCGGTGTTGGACACGCGCCTCTCGGAAGAGGGCGACGCGATCCGCCGCCGCCGCCGTTGCGCCAATTGCGACAAACGTTTCACGACTTACGAGCGCATCGAGCTGACCATGCCGGTCATCGTCAAGAAGAACGGCAGCCGCAGCGAATTCGATCCTTCCAAATTGCGCGCCAGCCTGATGCTGGCCTTGCGCAAGCGTCCGGTGTCGGCCGAAGCGGTCGATGCGGCGATCCAGAGCATCCAGGAAAAGCTGTTGTCCAGCGGCGCCCGCGAAGTGGTGTCAGGGCAGGTCGGCGAACTGGTGATGCGTGAATTGAAGCGCCTGGACAAGATCGCGTACATCCGTTTCGCATCGGTCTACAAGAGCTTTGAAGACGTCACCGAATTCCAGGACGCCATCGCCGAAGTCGGCCAGGAACGCAAGGCCGCAGCGAAGAAGCGCAACGACTGACGTCAGCCATTGACGTCCCGGCATGCACCTTGTCGTGCATGCCATCCTCCCTGATTCACATTTCCCATTCCGCGCAGGCATAAAAAAAGCGACTGTATTTCTACAGTCGCTTTAGTAATTCAGTCCCGCCTGTGCCGCTATGCTGGCATCCTGAACCAAGCGGTTCAAGTTGGCTGCAGTTAGTTTAATTTCGGGTTCATCGGACTAGCGACGCTCACGCCCACCAAACAAAATCCCACAGCCTGTGCACATAAATGGTTCAAGGAATATAAGCATTCGCGAACACGGCAGGAGACTTAAGTCTACTCTATTCGGGATTCTTGTCAAAGGCTTTGCGTAAAAATCCCGAGGTATTTTCACTCTGCGACATGTGTAAATTTTTCATGCGCGCGCGGCAACATCCGTGCACATTAAAATGCAGCGCCAAGACATTTCTTGCAGATCAATGATTGGACAGGACTGAAGGAAGCAGAAAGAAATTGCGGCGCGTGCATGAACGCACGCGCGCAAATCAGACGAGGGTCGGGGGACGATCAGAACAATTTTTCCTGCGGCGCCAGTGCATCGTCGAGCACGCTATGCATCGACGCGATGCTTTGCTTCCACTCCGCCACCGTCAGGCCGGCGAAGGTACCGTCGCCGCCCGGTTGGGTCGACAGCAGTTCGGCAGCGATACCAAGTGCAGCCATGACGGCGATGCGATCGTTGCCCTTGATCTTGCCGGTGTCGCGGATTGCGCACATTTTTTCATCGAGATAAGCCACTGCCTGGCGCAGCGTCGCTTCTTCATCTTCCTTGCACACCAGCGTGTAGGCGTGACCCATGATCGACACATTGAGCTGCATCACGCGGTCTCCTCTTCATTGTCTGCCAGCGTCGGCGCTGCGACCGGAAGTTTGTCCAGCAGTGCGGTGACGCGCTGGTGGGCTTCATCCATGCGTTGCGACAATTCGGTATTCTCGGTGGTCAGGGCCGCAACGTTAAGACGCAGGTCGGCGTTTTCGCGGCGCAAGGATTGCGTCATTGCGGCAAGTTGCGCGACTTTCTCTGAGAGTTGGTGGAATTCGGAGCTCATGGCCTCAGCTGTAGTGCAAAAGATGTGCGCCATTATATTCTGTTGGCGGCGTCCGGCACGACAAATAGCGCGACGGTTGCAGAAGGTTACAGAATTCCTGGCGTGATTTTGCAACGCTGCGGATCGTCCGCGTAAAAAGAGCGTGAGTTGTTGTCAGAAAATTAATCGTTACGGCCGGCGCAGCTGCTCCACCAGCGTGTCCGGCAGGTAATGCGGCCCGTCGAAGAGCGACACGCGATAGCCGCGATACGTACGCAGCTGTGGCCAGATCTCTTCCGCGGTGGCGCTGCGGAATCCGCCGCCCGGCAGCGGCCGGAACATTTCTGCAATGACCCGTACGCGCGCGTGACCGAGCCGCTTTGACAGTACCTCGATGTAGTGAAGTGCAACATGCGGCTCACGCGCATAGACACCGACGCCGTCCTGGAAGAACACGCCGACGTCCGGCGGCAGCCATTTGAGCAGACCGTCGGCCAGTGCGTCCGGGCCGACGTTGGCGCTGTCGTACACGGTGATCCATAGCGGTCGCGGCAGCTTGGCGAGGAGTGCCGCCAGCCGTGTCGCTTCTTGCCAGGTCGGATCGATTTCCACCGGGAAGTACCAGCCCGTCACATGCAAGGGTGTCGGCAAGGCGGCCAGTCTGGCGGAGTCGGCGGCGAGTTGTTCGATATCGGCGCGCGCGGCTTTCTCGTCAAAGCGACCGGCCAGACCGACGATGACGTCGCGCGCCCACGGCTCTTTGGCGATGCGCTCCCAATCGGGAAGCTTGGCGGCGGTCGGCATGGCGCTGCCTGGGACGAAGGCCGTGCCGTCGACCGCCGTCCATTGCACCAGCAGTTCACTCGCGCCGAGGCGGTTCCAGTTGCCGCGCGGCGCGATGGTGGCATTGTCGGGTTGCCAGACGACGCCTCCGACCTGCACCGGTTCCGGCGCAGAATTGCAACCGGCGCAGGCAGCCAGCAGCAATGCTGCAGCGATGGCCAGCGTGGTGGTGCGCAATCCGTTGATGGTGAAAGTCAAATGTCCTCCGGTCGCTCAATAAGACAGCGTGGTCGACATGAAGAACCCGTGCGCGCGTTCGTCGCCGCTGATCTTCATGCGATATTGCAATGAGACTTCCACGTAGGAACGCGGCGCGTGATAGGTATCTTCGCGGAACCAGTATCGCAGATTGACGCCCGGACCGATGCCGGTTGCGCTGCGTTGCTGATTCAACGAGTTGTAGTCGGTATTGAGTGTGAGGTGCGGGAACACCACCAGCCGCTGATCCACGCCGTCAAGACGGAAACTGCGCCCCGCCTGCAGTGAAGCCAGGCCATAAGTCTGCGGATGCTGCAGATAGCGGCCGGCCTCGGCATACCATTGCGTGGTCCACCATGACGGCCGGTCCACGCGCAGGTCGGTGCCGATGCCGTCCGAATACGCCAGCTGCGCCAGCCAGTCGCTGCTCGCCTGTGCGCCGATCGGAATCAGGCGGCCGAACGACACCACCACGTTCTGGCTGCTCCAGGGTTTCCAGCGTGCGCCGACCGTGGCTTGCGCGGTTTGCGTGCCGGTGGCGCCGCCGCTGCGATCTTGCAAGGTCTGGAACACGCGCCCGAATATTTCCACGGTGCTGCCGTTGCGATAGCCGAACGGCCGCCAGTACGCTTCCGCACCGGCCTGCAGGCTGCCGTTGTTGCCGGAAGCACCCGGCTGTGCGCCTGCTGCGGCCGTGCTGCCTGCGCTGGGTCCGCCGCCACTGCGCGTAAGCGACGTGATGAAGCCGAATTCGCGATCGATGGTTGATACCGCGCGACGTGTGTCGAATTTCTGCTGTGCGCTTTTATCTGCAGGATTGGTATCGTTGGCGGCATCGATGCTGCGCTTGAAATACGCCAGCGCGCTGCGGTCATCGTGCGCGCGTGTCGCAGCGAAGGCGGCGTCATCCAGCGCCTTGTCCGGAAGTTTGCCGGAGCGGTCAGCCTCGCTGAAGGCGGCATGCGCGGCCGCATCGTCGCCCGCGCTGCTGGCAAGATAGGCCAATTCCAGCGGACCCAGTTGAGCCAGCGCTCCCGAGCGACGCGCATCGTCAAAGACCTTGCGCGCTTCGCTGCGACGATGCAGATGGGCCAGCAAATCGATCTGCGTTGCCGGTGGCAGGCCGCCCAGCGCAAGCGCTTCAGCATAGTCCTCGCGTGCAGCGGCGGCTTTGCCCAGCCGTTCACGGATTGCGCCGCGCTGCGCCAGAAGTGCGGCATCCTGGCCTTGTACCAAGGCGTCGTCTGCTGCTTGCTCCGCTGCGACGAAGTCGTTGGCATCGGTCAATGCGTCCAGCAGCAACACGCGATAATCGTGATTCTGCGGTGCGGCCGCGATGGCCTTGCGCGCATGCATGGAGGCTGCGGCGTAGTCCTTGCCGTCGAGCGCCTGGTAGGCCAGCGTCGCTTCGTCATAGCCGCGATCACGGGGAGGCTGGCCGGCCAATACACGACAAGCCGCGGGATTGGAACAATCCAGCTCCGGTGTCGGCAGGTTGCGCGCCAGCGTCGTGCGCGATTTCTGCGTGTCGGAAATGAAGCGCTGCACGTTGTCGCGTTCGTCATTGCCGGCTAGTGCGGCGGCCGATGAAAAGTCTTCGTTCGCTGCTTCATCTTTTTCCAGGCGCTGATAGGCATAGCCACGCAGAAGGAGCGGTGCAGCTTGCATCGCTTCACGCGCATGTGCATCCGATGCAGCAACGATGGCCTCATCCGATTGCTCGCCGCGTAGCAACGCCACGATCAGCATCAGGCGATAGGAAGAATTGCCGGGTGCATAGCCGACGGCCTCGCGGATGGCGGCGAGTTCGCCCGCGCCATCGTCGTTGCGGCGCGCATTGAATGCCTTCGCCGCTGCGCGGGCTGCGAGTTCACGCCGGACTTCATCGCGCCGCTGCCGCAGGGCGGTGTTGTCCGCGACCTTGCCGGCGCCTTCATCCAGCGTGCGGTCGGCGTCTTCATAGCGATCGTCTGCGATCAGCGCATTGCCCAGCAACAGCCAATAGGCGGCGTTGTCGGGCGCCTTGTCCGCAGCATCGCGCGCGAGTCGCACCGCATTGTGATAGTCCTTGCGGCCATAGGCGGTGAAGGCGGCATTGGCGTCGCGATAGCCGGCGTCGCGCACCGTGCTTTGCATGTCGCGGGAACGGGTTTGCTCCTGCCGGATCTTTTGCAACTGCTCGCGCAGCGCCGCGACGTCGGGACGCAGTCGTATTGCTTCGCGCAATTGCGCTTCGGCGCGCCGGTAGTCGCCGTGCGCCGAAGCGCGATAGGCGTCCTGCGCCAATGCATACGCCGGACCGCTCAAGGGCAACGGCACCACGCGCATCTGTGCGTGGACGGCCGCAGGTGCGAGCAGCACCGCCAGTGCGGCGCCAAGTCTGAATGTCGAGAAGGTCGTCATGCCATCTGTCCGCCATTGCGCTGGAACAAGCGGCGCTGTTCGCGCACGGCCTGTTCAATGGCGTCGCGCGAAATCACCGATTGCGCCACCAGGTAGTCGCCGATGCGGCCGTGCCGGTCGGGCCGGTAGCGTTGCATGGCGGCGTCGAATACTTCACGCGACAACATGCCGCCGCCAATCAGCAAGTCGCCCAGCAGCGGTACCCCGGCCTCGGTCTGGTTCTTGTCGAAAGCATTGCGCTGACCGTGCAGAAGGCGCAGGCCGGCGGCGATCTCGGATTCACGCGCAACCATCGGGAACGGCGGCAAGCCGAGCGCGGCTTCGAGTTCTGCGCGCGCTTCATCGCCAAGCGCGCTGGCCACTGCGATGCGCGCCACACGCCGGCCGTCGACAGCGTCGTCGCCGATGTACAGCGCGCGCAGGCGCGTGGCTAGTTCGCCGGGCAGGGCGGCGGCATGCTGTTCGACGGATTCCTTGTCGAGTCGTACGCGCGGTAAATTTTCCTGATACGCCAGCGCTTCGGCCAGCGTCTCTTCGTCGAGCCAGCCGTGCGAGACCATGACGGTGCCCAGCGGCAGACGGGTGCGGCGTTGTTCTTCCAGCGCCCGTTCCAGCGTGGCGTCGTCGACCGCCTGCCAGGTCTTGAGCAGGTCGCCCAGACGGCGACGCGGTACGGCCAATCGGTCCTCGCTGGGGAAATCATGCATGGTCTTGTCCCAGGCCAGCGCCTTGCCCGCGAACAGGTACAGCAGGAACAGGCGCCACGCGCGAGCCACCGCCATGAAGTTGACGAAGTTCGACACCACCATGCGCGGCAGCGACATCAGGCCGTGGCGCCAGCCGTACAACTGCGCGGTGAAATAGTAGCGATGAGCGCAGCGATTGATCATCGCCAGTGCATTGAGCAGCAGTACCGTGCGCCACCAGCCGTCGCCGGCCAGCAAGGGCGGGTAGAAGATCTGCCAGAGATGGAAGGTGGTGGCCGCCGAGAACAACATGAACTGCAGCGCCAGCACATACGCCAGCATGCTCACGAACGCAGTGACGATACCCTTGCGATCACGCAGCAGCAGATAGCGCGCCGCCAGCGAACCCTTCCAGCCGATCTGCTCCCAGCTCTGCAAGCCGATGCCCAGCACCCAGCGCGCTTTCTGTCGATAGGCCTGGCGGAAGGTGTCGGGGAAAAATTCGCGCACGCTGAGCGGTACTTCCAGCGAGTGCGTCTTGCCCGTACCATCGCTGAACCACGGCTTGCGCTGCACCGTGAACTGCACCGGGAAGCGCGCAAAGATGGTCTGCATGCCCATCTGTGACAGCCGCGTGCCGACTTCATAATCCTCGGTCAGGCTGGCGGTGTTGAACGGCTCGCCGCCGGTCTCTGCCTGCAGACCGAGTAAGGCGCGGCGCGAGAAGCAAGTGCCGACGCCGGCCGAGGGCACCGTGCCGGCCACGCTCTCGCGCACCAGCATGTCCTTGGCGTGACTCTCGGCGAACTCATCCATGTAGGTGCCGGCCACCAGTTCGTACCATTCGCGTTCGAGCGACGCCACCGGCAGCTGGATCATGTCTTTGCGCGGCAACAGGTAGTTGAAGAACTTCAGCTCCAGCGGATGCAGGACGTCTTCACTATCGTGCAGCACCACGCCGGCGAATTCCATGTCGCGTGCGCGCTCATAGGCGAAGATCGCCTTGACCACCCAGTTGAGGCAATCGGCTTTGCAGGTCGGTCCGGCGTGCGGCACTTCGACCCGATGCAATTGCTTGTAGCGGCCCCGCATGCGTTCGACTTCTTCAATGGTGGTGCGGTCGTTGACGTAGGTGCCGACGAATATCACGTAGCGGCGGTAGTCGAGCACGGCCACCATGTTTTCGATCATGTGGGCGATGACGTCGTACTCCAGCCAGGCCGGCACCATGATGGCGATCGGTTGCTCATCGCGTTCGCGCAATTGCGCGGCGGTCAGCGGCGTGGCCTTGCGTTCGATGGTGAATTTCCGGTACAGGCGGCGCGTCCAGTACCAGACGTCGAAGAAGAAATCGTCGGCGGCGGAAATCAGGATGATGACGGCGACCACGGCGGCCGAAATTTCCAGCGCGGCGTAATAATTCGCCGTCAGGAAATCCAGCTGGGCAGTGGCATTGGCGGTGCTGAACATATGTCCTCGCTACCGTCAGGATGGGTCGTGCGGCGGCGGTGGCGCATTGTCGCGCTCAGCGGTTTGCTTCTCTGCCTCCTGGCGCGCCAGGTGACGGCGACGCACGCGATTGGCCAGCACCAGCATCATGATGAACAAGGCGACGATGAACAACGGCACCGCCCACCACAACACATCGGACACGTTCAGGCGCGGCGCGTCCTGCACCGAGTCGCGGCCGGCAGTGTCGTCCGTATTGATCTCGGACAAGAGGCCGCTGCCGCCGACTGCGGCCACATTACCGCTTGAAAGCTGGAAGGGACGTTCCAGCACCGGCGCTTGCGGGCCGACGCTGCGATAGACCACGCCTTCCTTGCCGCCGACTGTCACCACTTCGAGCGCACCGAAGCGATTGAGTCCGCTGACGTCGAGCAGGGGCTTGTGCGAGCTGTCGTTGAGGACCAGCGTGTTGCCGCTGACCTCGATCATGTGCTTGCTTTCCTTGAGCGGGACATCCAACGCCAGGAAATGATTCCGGGGAGAGATTTCCTTGCCGTCTTCCGCCACAACCAGCTTGCTGTTGGCCGGCGGCAAGCCGGTGCTGGCGGCCAGCATGATCACGTTTTGCAGCGAGGTGTCGGCATGCGCAAGGTAAGCCTGCGGCAGCACGATGTCGGCGCCGCCGGCGAAGCGTCTCACCATGCCGGTGAAGTTGGCGTCGGTACGCGCCTTGCCGAGCTTGAGGTGGCTCGACGCCAGCACGGCTACCGGGAACGCCTGCGGTGTTTCGCGGCAGTTGTCGCTCGATGGCTGACGCACGAAGGCGACCTTCAGCTGGTTTTGCGCCGCCAGCGCGTTCGCCGGAATCTTGGCGACAATCCGTTCGGGCCGACCGTCGGCTTGCAGATGTTTCGCGCCCAACAACACGTCGTTGAGCGAGACCGACACTACCGGCGGAGTGCGTCCGGCGCCAGGAGCTGCCGAGACGTCGAGCACCAGCTCGGACGGCACGCGGCCGTCGCTGGCGACTTCGGCGATGTCGAACGAGGCGGTCCAGTCGGCACGGCTCATGACATCGAAGCTGCCGGGGGCACCGCCCAGATTCTTGAGCAGGATGAAGGCTTCTTCGCTGTGCGGGCGATGCACGGTGCGCACGGTCAATGCCGGCGCGCCGCTGATGTTGCGCCAGAAATTATCGAACAGGCCGGCGAAATTGGCGCCCGCTTGCGGCGCCACCAGAATCACCGGACGACCGAAGGCCGATACCAGCCGCAACTCTTTCGGATCGAGTCCGGCTGTATCGGGCTCAAGGCGCTTGCGCCATTCGCGGAATGCATCGATCGCATCCGGCGCATTGCTGCGCAATTGTTCTTGCAAGGCGTTCAACCCGGATGAGATGGCATTGAGCAAGACCGGGTCACCGACCACGATGTCGCCGCGCAGTTGTGCATCCGCGCCATTCTGGCCCAGCGCGAGCAGCGCACCGATCTCGGCCTGGTCTTTGAGCACATGGCGGCCGCCGCCGCTGAGGGCGGCAAAGGCGGGCACGCTGCGCAGCGCCGCCGGGACGTTCAGGCGGCCAAGGTCAATGCTGTCGCCGATCGCAGGCATGACGGTGACGGTGCTGTGCTTGCCGGCGCGTTCCAGCGCCACGCCGATGCGCCAGGCAGTGTCATACGACTGCGCCGACAGGCGCTTGCTGCCGACCATGATGGCCGTCACCGCCGGCAAGGCGCCCCAGGCGGTGCGCAGGTCAGCAATGGTCTTGCTGTCGTAGCGGTAGCTGAAGCTCGACTCCGGCGCCACGCGCAATACGTTGCCCGGTGTACGCGGATCGGAGCAATTGGTCTGGCCCGCCAGCATCGTAGTCCAGTTCACACCGAGTTTGACGAAGCCGTTGGCGCGCGGCGCGCCGTCGATGCCCAGCGTCATTCCGGCGTCGCCCTGGTCCGCGGTCATGGCGCGTGCGGCGGCGGGATAGGTATCCACCGCCAGCACCATTGTGGTCCGGCCGCCGTCGGCGCGCAGATAGCCGGCGCGCATGTTCAGGGCGGCGTCGGAGAGCTGCACATTGGCAGGAACAGGGAGATAGATTTCGCGGCTGCTGTCGTTCGACGCCAGCACCAGCGGTGTGGTGAAGCCGAGACTGGACAACGTCTCCTTGCGCGTGATCCAGGTGTCGTCGCTGAGCTGGCGGAATGCTGCGGCGACACCGCCCGTGGGTGCGGAATATGCAGGAGAGGAAATGAGAAAAGGGGCGCATATCGGCATCAGCGAAATAGCGCGTAAGACCTGGCGAAGTATTGTTGTAGGACGGTCTGTATTCATGGGTTCCTGTGACGAGAAGTCTTGGCCGGAAGCCGCGCAGCGAGGGGGCTGTGCGGCTGTATCCCTTCAGCGGCGGGCGCTGCAGGCGGCTGGGCTATTTTTTGTACGACCTCCGCAGACAAGATTTGGTTGCAGAAAATCGCTTTGTTCAGAGTCGGTGATCTATTGCGGACGTGAGGAGGCGAGCGTGAAATCACGGCGCAGGGGAATAGCGCGTACACGTTCCTGCACGTCGGCGAATTCATCGACGCGATGACCCGACACCGCTGCCACGATGCGTGCCGATGCCTTGCCGTCGCCATAGGGATTGTGACGACGCGAATAGCTTTGGCGCAGCGCGTCGTCATTGAGCAGGGCCGATACCGCATGCACGATATGCAAGGTGTGCGTGCCGACCAGTTGTACGGTGCCGGCTGCGACGGCTTCGGGACGTTCGGTGACGTCGCGCATGACCAGCACGGGTTTGCCCAGCGACGGCGCCTCTTCCTGCACGCCGCCGGAGTCGGTGAGGATGATGTCCGCACGTTGCATCAGCCGCACGAACTGGAGGTAATCGAGCGGCTCGATCAGGTGGATGTTGGCACGGCCGGAAAGCGACTCCATCACCGGCCCCAGCACGTTGGGATTCAGATGCACCGGATAGACGATCTCAAGGTCGTCGCGCTGCGCCAGCGATGCCAGCGCGCTGCAGATGTTGAGGAAACCATCGCCGAAATTCTCGCGCCGGTGACCGGTGACCAGCAATACTTTGCGTCCGGGTCGCAAGGCGGGCAGTTGCGCATCGATGCGCTCACGCAGCGATGTGTCTCCTTCCAGCTTTGCCACGGTCATGTGCAAGGCGTCGATCACCGTGTTGCCGGTGACGATGATGCGACCCTGCAAGGTTTCTTCGAGCAGGTTGCGCTGCGCCTGCATGGTGGGAGCGAACATCATGTCGCTGACCACGTCGATGGTGCGGCGATTCATTTCTTCCGGACACGGTTGTGTGAGGTCGCGTGTACGCAGTCCGGCTTCCACGTGCGCCACCGGGATGCGACGGTGGAACGCCGCAAGCGCCGCGACCATGGCGGTGGTGGTGTCGCCGTGCACCAGTACGCGATCGGGCTGCTCCTGCGCGAGCAAGCTGTCCAACCCGCTGAACAGGCGTGAACTCAAACCATTGAGTGTCTGATCGGGCTCCATGACGTCCAGATTGTGATCCGCGTGAATGTCGAACAAAGCGAGCACCTGCTGCAGCATCTCCCTATGCTGGCCGGTGACGCACACTTGGGAGTCGATGCCGGGTGCAACTTGCAGCGCTTTCAGCAAGGGCGCCATTTTGATTGCTTCCGGTCGTGTACCGAAGATTGACATTATTTTTATGCAAGCTTGTCCGATGATTCTCTCCATGATGGTCAGGTTGTGCCGTGATGTGTTTCCACGCGGATGAAACGCTGGTGGAACACCGATGTGTAAGTGCGGCTGAGAACGAAGCGAGTCGGGCAAACATACAAAGTCGTATGTCGCTAATGATGGAGTCGAAATTATTCGAATGGGTTCCGCGTGGCGGGCGGGAAGAGCGGGGAGCTTTGTATCGAAATGTAAAGGATGCTGCCGAATTGGCAATCGATTCAACTCAATTCAGTAAGGAGTCGGGCTGATGATTTCAGCCCCCGCGCGCTTGCCCCATGCGGTCAGCGATCTCATTCCAGAGATGCATGGCGACGTAGGCGCGCCACGGCCGCCAGAGTTCGGCGCGGGATTTTTGATGCGTGAGCTTGAGCAAGCCTGGATCGCGATCGATGATGGCCTGCATCAACACGAGATCCGAAGCCGGCCAGGCATCGGCGTCGCGCCATGCACGCATGGCGACGTATTCGACAGTCCACGGGCCGATTCCCGGCAAACCGAGCAAGGCCTTGCGCAGGTCGGCCGTGTCGGCTTCAGGATCGTCCACTGGCACGTCGCCTTGCGCCACTGCATGCGCAAAACCTTGTAGCGCGGCAACGCGTTTTCCGGGCATGCCGATGGCCGTGAGATCGACTGCCGCCAGTGCATGCGGCGTCGGGAAGCGCCATGCGGTTGCTGGGTGCGCATGGCCTTCTATGCGTTCTCCGGCGCGTTCGACTAGCCTGCCCACGATGGTGGTCGCCGCTTTCACACTGACTTGCTGACCGACGATGGTGCGCACCACCAACTCGAAAGCCGACCACGCGCCGGGTACGCGCAGACCCGGCGCCGCCTTGAACAACGGCGCCAGCCAGGGATCTTTCGCCAGATGTTTACGGATGCGCCTGGTATCCGTCTGCAGATCGAACATGCGACTCAGCGGTGCGACCAGTGCGTCGGCGTGACGGCTGACCTTGCCGTTGATCACGGCAACCAGGCAATCCTTGTCTGCATGACGCGACACGGCCAGTGTTCCATGGTCGCCGTTCCATTCGATGGCGCGCAGATAGACGCCATGTTCCACCGCTTCGACGCCGGCCGTGGCGCGCCCACCGAAGAAGCGCAGCAGGCGTTGCCAGTCAAGCGGAGGCTGGAACGGCAGTTCACGGACGGCAGCGGATGCTTGCTTGTGGGCGGGCATGTTTGTGCTGAGAAAAAGTTTCGCTGGAGATGTGGAAGCACGATCATATATTGCTTCGCCTGCGCCTACATGAGGAGAGGGAATTTGCTGATCGCGCCCCACCTCGCTCCGCTCAATAATGAGACGGCGCATATGTGTGCGCTTATCATCACCGGAGAGACAAGTGAACGCTACTAGCCAAGACGCCATCGCGTTACTGAAATCGGACCACAAGGAAGCCAAGGAACTGTTCGACGAATATGAAAAGAAAAAAGACCATGCCAGCGACGAACAGAAGATGGAGATCGCAAGAGAGGTTTGCGGCGCATTGCTGATCCACATGGAAATCGAAGAAAAGATTTTTTATCCGCGCATCCGTCAAAAGATTGATGACGACGATCTGATGAACGAAGCAGAGGTCGAGCATGAGGGCGCCAAGGACCTTATTCGCCAGCTCGGCGAATTGAAGCCGAGCGATCCGATGTTCGATGCCAAGATCAAGGTGCTCGGCGAACAGATCGAACATCACGTCGAAGAAGAGGAGACTGAGATGTTTCCCAAGGCCCGCAAATCCGGCGTTGATCTCGACGCTCTCGGCGCCGAATTGCTGGCAGCGAAGAACCAGATGCGCGTGGACCATGGTTTGCCTGCCGTGGCCGCCTGAATTGATTTTTCCGCAGGCTGGCCTGATCGGTCACAAGGCAGGCGTTTGTTGGCGTTTGATCAATGTTCTGAGTCCGCCCTTGTGGCGGATTTTTTATATCCTTACCAGGAAAGAAAAAGCCTAAAACCCGTTCTGGTTTCATAGAAAGTTTTAATACGCATGAAACATTCTGATGGGTATAATGTTTTCAAAACAAAGACTTATTGTTGTGCCGCGAGAGCGGATTTGTCCGGGGGGACAATCAATGATTTCATTTGCAACCGCGCCATTCCTGGGCGCATCTCTGGCCGCACTTGCATTGGTGCTGGCTGGCCTGGTGTTCATTTTCCAGCAAGTCATTGCCGAGCGACGCTACGTAAGGCTGCGTGCCGAGTATGAAGCGCGGCGGGCGGCGTATTTTGCAGCCGAGTTCACTGTTGCGCGAGAAGCCGGCGATGAGCTGCGCGTTGTCGACGAAAGCGTCGTGCGCTGCTGATTTCTCTTCAGTAATTTTCTGATGTAATTTCTTGGGGGAATCTCCCACGGTTTGGCTTGCAAGCCAAACCGGCTCGTCCGGCGTGAAGCAGTGCTTCACGCAACCCCGGACTCGCCCCGCGTCCGTACCGGACGCGGATTCGATCTCTCTGGCGCATTACCAATAAAAAAGGCCACCCTTTCGGGTGACCTTTTGTATTGGTGGTGGAGCCGGCGGGAATCGAACCCGCGTCCGCAAGCACTCTACAGACAGTTCTACATACTTAGCGCTGCCATTTGATTTAACCCGAACGACGCGGACGCGCACGCTTCGTTAAGGCGAGTCACCTTAGATTTAGCCTTGAATCAAGTGACCCGATTCAAAGCGATTCCTTGTAAATGACTCTACTGCTGTTTTACCAGCCTACCCCAAGGAAGAAGTAGTGTAGAGCAAGCGGGTATTAAGCCGCTTGTGCGTACGAGTTATCGTTTGCAGTTATATCTTGTCTGATTGTATTTACGAGGTAGTCAGTCCTCGGTATGCCCTGCGCTGCTTTGCAACCCACGTCGAAACCAAGTCGGCCCCATGCAGACTTGCATTATAACTCAGTGTGGGGGCGGCTCGCCCGATTATCAAGAGCGCGGGACGCGCCGCTGCCACCAGTGTTGCCTTACTGCTGCAAGCTCAGGTCGACCCGGCTGCCTTGTCCCTTGTCCTTGATGCCTTCGGCCGTGAGCTTGGGGGCGATCAGGAAGATGCGGTCGGCCGAGATGATGCTCTGGTCCTGCAGATAATTGCGCACCACGTCCGCGCGGCGCTGGGCCAGGTTGCGCAGGTCGTCTTCGGTGACCGGCGTGTTGTCGACGATCAGTTTCTGCATTTCTTCCGGTGGTAGGGACTTTGCGAGGCCGACCACGTTGCGCGGCTTCTTGAATTTCTCGTCCTTGTAGACCTTTTCCATGTACTTGGCGCGATCGGCGTCGCTGAGACTGTTGTCCTTGCCGGTCGGCTGGCCTTCCTTCTCGATGACGTCCTTGCGCTTCAGCGCGCGCATCTTGCGGTTGAGGACTTCCTGGCGCAGGCCGGCGTCGTCGACCGCAGGGTCGGCGCGGCCCATGACATCGATCTTGAGCGCTGGACGCTGGTGCAGGGCGTAGCCAAGCGTGTCGAGCTTCTTGCGGATGTCGGCGGTGATCTCGGACGAACCCGGCTCGAATTCAATGTAGCTGAGCTCGGCGTCGCCGCCGCCGCTGCCGAACATCGAGCTGATCAGCGCGAACGGCGACGTGACGGCCTTGACGATCAGGTTGACGAAGACGCGCATGATGATGCCGCCGATCGAGAATTGCGGATCGGACAGCGAGCCGGAAATCGGCAGGTTCAGATTGATGGTGCCGTCGCGGTCCTTGAGCAGCGACACCGCCAGCATCACCGGCAGCTTGGTGACGTTGGGGCCGTCGACATGATCGCCGAAGGTCAGCTGTTCAATGCGCACGTCGTTCTGCGCCACCAGCTTGTCGTTCTCGATCTTGTATTGCACGTCCATCGACAGCTTGCCCTTGGTGATCGGGTAGCCGGCGTATTTGGCCGAGTAGGGCGTCAGGCGCGGCAGCTGGACGCCGTTGGCGCTCGCCTTGATGTCAAGGAACATCGGTTTGAACAGGGGATTGAGCGAACCCGAGATCTGCAGCGGCGCATCGTTGTCGACCTTGCCGCGCAAATCGATGGTGGCCGGTTGCGGCTTGTCGGAAGCGATGCTGCCGATGGTGCCTCCCATGCCGGTCATGTTGACCGTGTAGTTCGGCTTGACGAAGTTGTCGGTGAAGTTGATGTTGCCGCTTTGCAGAACGGTCTGGCCGATGCGAATCACCGGGGCGTTGGGATCGGGCGCGGCGGGCGTGACCGGCGCGGTCGAGGTGGTGGTCTTGGCGACGGTCGTCGACGGCTTGTCTGCGCTGGTTTCCGGTGCAGTGACAGAGCTGCGCGGCGCTTCCTTGGAGACCACGATGTCTTGCAGGTTGAGCTTGCCTTGATCAGACAGGATGGCGCGTGCGTAGAAATCGGACAGCGCGATTTTTTCCAGCGTGACCAAGGGCTTGCCGCCGATCTTGGCGTTGATGCCTTGCAGGTTCAGCGTGCGCCAGCGCAGGAAGTCGCTCGACGTGAGCTTGTCGAGCACGCGGAAATTATTGAGGCTGGCCGAGCCGTTGTATTGCAGCGCCAGCGCCTGTTTGTTGATCGGCGGCGTCAGCGCCAGCTTGCCCTTGGTGCTGAGCGTGCCGCTGGTCAGCGTGACGTTGAGGTAGTCGGTGAAATAGGTCTGGAACGGCGCGATCGGCAGGTTCTGCGCATCCAGCGCAAGATCCACGGTTTTGAGTTGCGGCGCCGCTTGGCCGGTCACGGACAGCTTGCCGTTCTTGTTCAGTGTGGCCTGCAGCGACAGCTTGCTGGTCTGGTCGAGCTGGCTGGAGAGGTTGTCCACCTTGAGATCGAGAGCTTCGATGCGCAGCTTCTGGGCCGGCGTCACGCTGCTGTCTTCGTAGGAAATATTGCTGTTGCTGATAGACAGGTTGCGCAGACGCGCTTGCCAGGCGGTGGCGGCGGTATTGGCGCTTTGTTTCTTTGCCGGTGCCGCCGGTGCTGTGGATGCTGCGGATGCCGCAGATGTGGCGGCTGGTTCTTTGGCCGGCTCGCCGGCTGTCGCGGGTTTGCTTCCCGGCGCCGCCAGCAGGTCTTGCAGATTCAACGCGCCTTTGGCATCGCGGCGCAGATCGCCATTGAGGCCGACTACACGGAAGGCATCCGCTTCGGCTTTGCGGCCCTGCAAGTCGATGCTGGCATTGTCGAGCGCGATGGTTTTGGCGCCGATGACTCCGGTGGCAGCTTTGGTCTTGGGAGACAGCTTGAGGTCGGCGATTTCGACGCCGAGTTTGCCGAGCTTGACCTGGCCATTCGCAACCTGCACCTCGGTGCTGCCTGAAACCTGGCCGCTAAGTGCGCCGTTCAGCGAACGGTTGAGGTAGTTCTGATAGCCGCTCAGCTGGATCGCTTTCAAAGTGGCCGTGCCGTTGACCTCGCCTTTGAGTGGCGCCAGTGCGCCGGTGAAGCCGATTTCGCCCTTGCCGTTTTCGGTGAGCGACAGCGCCAGTTTGGCCGGCTTGGCGTCGGCCAGTGTGGAGACTTCTTCGGCGTCGACCGTGATCTTGTCGAGATGAACGGTCTGGCGCGGCGAGGCATTGGCGTCATCCGTCCATTGCACGCTGCCGTCGTGCACCAGAAGTTTGCGGATTGTGATCGCGGGAGCTGTCGCGTCCTTCGGTTCAGCCTTGGCTTCGGTTGCAGTCGTCGTCGAAGTCGCTGCTGGCGCCGGCTTCTTGGTGGCTGCGTTGGGTTTCGTGCGGTCGTTCTTGCCGATGCGGGTCCAGTTGATTTCTCCGCGGGCATTCATGTCGGCCCAGATTTGCGGCTTGTCGATGGCGATCTGGTCGATCACGCCGCTTAATTTGATGAGGTCGAGCTTGTTGATCTTGGCGGATACCGAGCCGATCTTGATCAGTGGCGCGGCATTTTTTTCCTGCACCGAGATGTCGGCCAGCGTGAGGTCGCCGTCGAGGCCGATCTGCGGTTTGTCCTTGTCGCGGCTGAAAGTCAGGTCCAGTCGCGTCGAAAGCTTCGCGCTTTCCAGTTTGACCGGCAGCGCGACCGGCGAGAAGGGCAGGTAGCTGGCGACATCCAGCTTGTCGATGTCAATTGCCAGGGTGGTGTCGAGCGAACTGGCGAAGAGTTTGCTGCGGCCCTTGAGCGAGAACGGGGTGCCGTTGACCGTCATCGACAGCACCGGTTGCACGAAGGTGTCCACGTTGCGTGGCAGGTTGGAGACAAAGGGCACGCCGATATTGAGCGCACGGATGTCGATGGTCTTGCCGCTGACCTTGTCGTCGAACAGGATGGCGCCGTTTTGCAATTGCACGTTGGCCAGCGAGAACAGCGTCTGGCCTTCGCTCTTGGGCATCGCCTGCACGCGGTCGATGATGTCGGAGAAGTTGTAGCGTCCGATGCCTTCATCGCTCAGCCGTACGACGTGGACCTTGGGTTCGACCAACTGGATTTCGTCGAGGATGGCGGCCAGGCGCAGCGCGGAAGTGGACGAGGCGTTGATCACCAGTTCCTTGGCGCTGAAGGCCGAAGTCTTCTGGTCCGGTTCATACAGCGTGACATCATGCACGCGCAACGCAAGCAGGAAGGGATTGAAACTGAGTTCGCCGATGTCGAGCTTGCGGCCGATCTTTGCCTGCGTTTGTTCGATCGCGATTTTCTTGACCAGCGACGGCAACGCGAGCCAACTGACCAGCGCCAGCAACAGCAGGAAAACGATGGTGTATGCGGACCAGCGCAAGGTGCGCAGTTGCCAGGCAGGACGGGGATGATTGGCCATGATCTTTCCTCGTGAGGAAGGTCGCGTGCGCCAGCGGCGTGCGCCTTCGTTTAATTGTATGGCCGGCGCCGGAAAGGCGTCGGCGGGTAACTCAACTACGGCAACGACGGTAACGGTTATTGCGTTTTGATCAGTTCCAGCAACTGCAGCGGATCGTGCAGCAAGACGTCGGCTTGCCATGATTCGGGTTCGACATGGCCGCAATAACCCCAGGCGGCCGCGATGGTGGGCATGCCGGCGGCACGTCCGGCCTGGATGTCGCGCAGGTCGTCGCCGACGTACCAGCAGTCGGCCGGGGCCAGTTGCAACCGGCTTGCCGCTTCATACAGCGGCGCCGGATGGGGTTTGGTGTGCGGTGTGGTGTCACCGGAGACCACGCATCCCGCATGGCCCAGGCCGATTTGCGGCACCAGCGGGTCGGTAAAGCGCGACGCCTTGTTGGTGACGATGCCCCAGGCGAGTCCGCGCGCTTCCAACTGCGTGAGCAGAGCGGCGACGCCGTCGAAGAGTTTGCTTTTGACGACCAGCTTTGCTTCGTAATTGTTGAGGAAGCGTACGCGCAGGTCCTCATATTCAGCGTCGTCCGGCTTGACGCCGAAGGCTGCGCCGATCAGGCCGCGCGCGCCGGCGGATGCCACCGGACGTAATTGTTCATACGGTGTCGGTTCCAGGCCGCGTTCGGCGCGCAACTGGTTGACGGCTTCGGCCAGGTCGGGTGCCGTGTCGGCGAGCGTGCCGTCGAGGTCGAACAGGATGGCGCGGGGTGTTTTCAATGGCATGGTCGTGACGGTGAAGACGGTTGGGGCAACAGCGGAAGCTGCTGCGATTTGCCGGCGATATCCGCTGCGGGACGTCGCCGGCTATTGCGTATTGAGTATGTGGTCTCAGGCCAGCGGCTTGCGGCACGCCACCATGTAATTGACGCTGGTGTCCTGGTTGATCGAGTACAGCTTGGTCAGCGGATTGTAGGACAGTCCCTTGAATCCATCGAGTTCCAGGCCGGCTTCGCGGATGAAGCGCGCCAGTTCGGCCGGCGTGATGAATTTCGCGTAATCGTGCGTGCCTCGGGGCAGCATACGCAATAAATACTCGGCGCCGATGATGGCGAACAGGTAAGCCTTGGGATTGCGATTCAGTGTGGAAAAGAACACGTGGCCGCCCGGTTTCACCATTGCCGTGCAGGCGCGCACGATGGAGGCGGGGTCAGGGACGTGCTCCAGCATTTCCATGCAGGTGACGACGTCGAATTGGCCTGGTTCACGCGCGGCCAGGTCTTCTGCGGCGATCTTTTCGTAGCGGACCTGGACACCGGACTCCATGCCGTGCAGGTCGGCGACCTTGAGCGCTTTTTCGGACAGATCGATGCCGGTTACTTTGGCGCCTTTGCGCGCCATCGATTCGGCCAGGATGCCGCCGCCGCAGCCGACATCGACCACGCTCTTGCCGGATAGCGCGGCGCGGGCGTTGATCCATTCCAGCCGGAGCGGATTGATTTCGTGCAAAGGACGAAATTCGGAAGTGGGGTCCCACCAACGATGGGCGAGATCGCTAAATTTTTGCAGTTCTTGAGGATCGGCATTCATAGGCTGAATGATAGCCGAAGCCACCTGATGCTGTCCGTCACAAAGCAAATTTCCATAAAAAAACCCCGCCGAAGCGGGGTTTTTCCTCGATTGAAAATCGCGTGTCGGTATTACTTGTTACGTGTACCAACGACTTCGATTTCAACGCGGCGGTTCTTGGCGCGGCCAGCTGCGGACTTGTTGTCAGCGACTGGTTGCGATTTGCCCTTGCCTTCAGTGTAGACGCGGTTAGCTTCGACACCCTTGGAAACCAAGTATGCCTTGACCGATTCAGCGCGGCGGACGGACAGTTTTTGGTTGTAGGCGACGGAGCCGACGGAGTCAGTATGGCCGACAGCGATGATGACTTCCAGGTTCAGACCGTTCAGGTTTGCAACCAGTTCGTCCAGTTTGGACTTGCCGGCTGGCTTCAGAACTGCCTTGTCAAAGTCAAAGAATGCGTCAGCAGCGTAAGTAACTTTTTCCGATGTCGGAGCGGCTGCTGCAGCGGCAGCTGGAGCAGCTGGGGCAGCGGCTGGAGCAGCAGCTTGAGCAGGAGCTTCTTCGCATGGGCCGTTGACAAACGCTGTTTGCCAGCACAGACCGAAGCCGCTGCGAGTAACGACGTCACGGCTGTCTTGCAGGTACAGGCTGTTTGGACGAACCTTAATGTCCTTGATTTCCTGTGCGGTCGCAGACAGAGCGATGGCTGCGGACGCAGCAGCGAAGACGAGTTTTGCTAATTTGTTCATGTTTCTCCTCTCGGGTGAGATATCCGCAGATAAACTGCGCTACAAAATTACGACATCAAAAAAACGAATAATATCATGTGTTCAGGTCGTTACATGCCCCACTTTGCAGGAGGGCGTGCAATGAACTTAGCCGCCATTCTGCCACAGGCTGGTGCAATCAGCGAACGTTGCCAAATAGTCCAATCAACGTTTTTAGTACTCTGTTGTTTTTTGGTAACAAGATGTTTAACTTCATAAAGTGCTGCAGTCTGTTGCCAAAAAAGCCAATTTTTAGCTAAAAAACCTTATTTTTCATGCCCTTGCACGTGAATAACCACACGCCGATTCGGTGATAGGCAGTCTGCCAATTTCCTGGCGGGAAGATTTTCCCGGCATTGCACAACGGGTTCATTATTGCCGGCCCCGACGATTTGAATCGGAGTAGCAACATTTTTGCTCTTCAGAAACTTTGCAACGGCTTCTGCTCGTTTGGTGGCGATTTCTTCATTATGTTTCCGGGAGCCAAGCCGGTCTGCGTGGCCGGTGGCAATAATTCCCTCAATTTCGTCGCAATTGGCCAGCCGATCCACGACTTGCTCCTGAATGCGCTGTTGCGCAGCCTTGTTCAGCGCCGTCTTGCCGAAGCCGAATGTCCGGCTTTCGGCGAGCGTGACCTCAAAGCTGCAGTTGGCACCTGCGGCCGGTGCGGCTGCGGCAGCGGCGATGGCTGCCGGATTATTCACCAGCGCCGGTGCGGTCGGGTTCGTGATGGGCGGGGCCAGTTCGCCATCGCAGCCGCTGAGGGAATCCGAGGGCGTCCAGTAACCGGTGCGCCAGCACAGACCGTACTGGCTGCGCGCGACACTACCCTGATTGTCCTGGCCGTAGGCGGTGGTGGTCGGCGTCGCGGCGACATTGGTGCTGCTCTGGGCACGAGCGGGAAGGGCAGCGCCCAGCAAGAGGCCGGGCAGGCCGAGGAGTTTATAAGACCTATTAATTAGAGAGTTGCGAGAGCATGAGCAGGATGGGCGGCGAAGAGCGGCTTGTCTGGCGGAAATGCTGCCGGCGCCGGGATTGCCGCAATGTGGTTTTCTTTTGAAGGCTCGCATTTTAATGATAATTACCGCTTTTGCCCGTATCTGTTTGTGCTCCCGGCTGCATATTGCCGGGGAGCTAAAACCGGTCCTGCAAAGGCTCGGCGTGCTAGAATGCTTCGTTTGTAGTCGCTGCCCGTAATGAACAGGTTCCGGGCCTGATTTAACCTCTCAAATCAATACCTCTCGACTCGCCAATGGATCAATTCGCTAAAGAAACCATCCCCATTTCCCTTGAAGAAGAGATGCGCAAGAGCTACCTCGATTACGCCATGAGCGTGATCGTCGGACGTGCTCTGCCGGACGTGCGTGACGGCCTCAAGCCGGTGCACCGCCGCGTGCTGTTTGCGATGCATGAAATGAACAACGTCTGGAATCGCCCGTTCGTCAAATGCGCGCGCGTGGTCGGTGAAGTCATGGGTAAGTATCACCCGCACGGCGACGCGTCGATTTACGACACGCTGGTGCGCATGGCGCAGGACTTTTCGCTGCGTTACATGCTGGTGGACGGACAAGGCAATTTCGGCTCGATCGACGGCGACGGCGCCGCGGCGATGCGTTATACCGAGTGCCGGCTGGACAAGATCGCCAACGAATTGCTGGCCGACATCGAGAAGGAAACCGTCGATTTCGATCCCAACTATGACGGCAAGGAACGGGAGCCGTCGGTGCTGCCGACCCGTATCCCCAACCTGCTGATCAACGGTTCGTCCGGCATCGCGGTGGGTATGGCGACCAACATTCCTCCGCACAACATCACCGAAGTCATCAACGGCGCGCTGCATGTATTGTCGAATGCGGATTGCACAATCGACGAACTGATCGAACTGATTCCGGCGCCGGACTTCCCGACCGGCGGGATCATTTACGGTGTGTCCGGCGTGCGCGATGGTTACCGCACCGGCCGCGGCCGCGTGGTGATGCGCGCCAAGACGCACTTCGAAGAATTCGGTCGCGAAGGCCGTACGGCGATCATCGTCGACGAGCTGCCGTACCAGGTCAACAAGAAGGCCTTGCTCGAGCGTATCGCCGAGCTGGTGCGCGACAAGAAGCTGGAAGGCATTTCCGACCTGCGCGACGAATCCGACAAGTCGGGCATGCGCGTCGTGATTGAACTCAAGCGCGGCGAAGTGCCTGAAGTGGTGCTCAACAACCTGTACAAGCAGACCCAGTTGCAAGACACCTTCGGCATGAACATGGTGGCGCTGGTGGACCGTCAGCCGAAGCTGCTGAACCTCAAGCAGATGCTGGAATGCTTCCTGTCGCATCGCCGCGAAGTGGTCACACGTCGCACGATCTTCGAACTGCGCAAGGCGCGCGAACGCGGCCACGTGCTGGAAGGTCTGGCGGTTGCGCTGGCCAATATCGACGACTTCATCGCCATCATCCGCGCGGCGCCGACGCCGCCGATCGCGAAGTCCGAACTGATGGCGCGCGCCTGGGATTCATCCATGGTGCGCGAAATGTTGTCCCGCACCGGTGCGGAAAACAGCAGCGGCATCGAAGCCTTCCGTCCGGAAAACCTGCCGTCGCATTACGGCATCCAGACCGATGGCCTGTACAAGCTGTCCGACGACCAGGCGCAGGAAATCCTGCAAATGCGTCTGCAACGCCTGACCGGTCTGGAACAAGACAAGATCGTCAATGAGTACAAGGAAGTGATGGAACAGATCGCCGACCTGTTGGACATCTTGTCCAAGCCGTCGCGCGTGACCACCATCATCACTGACGAACTGACGGCCGCGAAGAACGACTTCGGCATCGGCGTCAAGGACGAGCGTCGCTCGACCATCGAACACAACGCCACCGATCTCGGCACCGAAGACCTGATCACTCCGCAAGACCTGGTCGTGACGCTGTCGCACTCGGGCTACATGAAGTCGCAGCCGGTGTCCGAATACCGTGCACAAAAGCGCGGCGGCCGCGGCAAGCAAGCCATGGCGACCAAGGATGACGACTGGATCGATCAGCTGTTCATCGCCAACACGCACGATTACATCCTGTGCTTCTCCAACCGCGGTCGTCTGTACTGGTTGAAGGTATGGGAAGTGCCGCAAGGTTCACGCAATTCGCGCGGCAAGCCTATCGTCAACATGTTCCCGCTGCAGGACGGCGAAAAGATCACCGTGGTGTTGCCGCTGTCGGGCGAGAATCGCGTGTTCCCTGAGGACCGCTACGTCTTCATGTCGACCAGCCTTGGTACCGTCAAGAAGACGCCGTTGTCCGACTTCAGCAATCCGCGCAAGGCCGGCATCATCGCGGTCGACCTCGATGAGGGCGACTTCCTGATCGGTGCTGCGCTGACTGATGGCCAGCACGACGTCATGCTGTTCTCCGATTCAGGCAAGGCAGTGCGCTTCGACGAAAACGACGTGCGTCCGATGGGCCGCACCGCCCGCGGCGTGCGCGGCATGAACCTGGAAGAAGGTCAGCAGGTTATCGCACTGCTGGTCGCCGAAAACGAACAGCAGTCGGTCCTGACGGCTACCGAGAACGGCTTCGGCAAACGTACGCCGATCACCGAGTACACCCGCCACGGCCGCGGCACCAAGGGCATGATCGCGATCCAGACCAGCGAACGCAACGGCAAGGTGGTTGCGGCGACGCTGGTTGAAGCCAGCGACGAAATCATGCTGATCACCACCGGTGGCGTGCTGATCCGTACCCGCGTCGCGGAAATCCGCGAAATGGGTCGTGCAACGCAAGGCGTGACGCTGATCGCAGTGGAAGACGGCACCAAGCTGAGCGGTCTGCAACGTGTGGTTGAGTCTGATGCAGAAGAAGACAAGCTCGAAGGCGATGTCGAAGGTGCTGTTGGCTCCGAAGGCGGCGGTGATGCAGCCGCCGGTGAAAGCGACGCAACTGCGGAATAATTCGGGTTGAACACAAAATGACCGGCTGATGGCCGGTCATTTTCATCCTGTTGCGCTTGTTTGTTCGGTCGTCTGTTGCTGTCCTTCCTGGCCTTGTTCTTGTATCGTTGCCTTGTCTTTTCTTTATTTTTTACCTAGATCATGGTCTACAATTTTTCCGCCGGTCCGGCCGTATTACCGAAAGAAGTGTTGCAGCAAGCTGCCGACGAAATGCTGGACTGGCACGGCAGCGGCATGTCCGTGATGGAAATGAGTCATCGCGGCAAGGAATACATGTCGATCATCGAGACGGCCTTGCGCGACATGCGCGAGCTGTTCGCGGTGCCGGCCAATTACAAGATCCTGTTCCTGCAAGGCGGCGCCATCGCCGAGAACGCCATCATCCCGATGAACCTGGCCGGCTTGCGCGGCAAAGGCGCGGGCGTGGCGGACTACATCAACACCGGCTCATGGTCGACCAAGTCGATCAAGGAAGCGCGGCGCTATTGCGAAGTCAACGTTGCCGCCTCGTCCGAAGCTGAAAAATTCGCCCGCATCCCGGCGCGTGACACATGGAAGCTCTCCCGTAACGCCGCCTACGTGCATCTGTGCACCAATGAAACCATCGACGGCGTCGAATACCAGTTCACGCCTGACGTCGCAGCTGACACCGACAATGCGCCCATCGTGGCCGACATGTCGTCGCACATCCTGTCGCGCGCGGTGGATGTCTCCAAATACGGCGTCATCTACGGCGGCGCGCAAAAGAACATCGGCCCGGCCGGACTGACCATCGTCATCGTGCGTGAAGACCTGCTCGGCCACGCCTTGCCGATCTGCCCGTCGGCCTTCGACTGGAAGATCGTCGCCGATAACGACTCCATGTACAACACGCCGCCGACCTATGCGATCTACATCGCCGGCCTGGTGTTCCAGTGGCTCAAGCGCCAGGGCGGCGTGGCCGAAATGGAACGCCGCAATATCGCCAAGGCCGACTTGCTGTACGACTATCTCGACAGCACCGAATTTTATACAACACGGATTGCAAAGGACTGCCGTTCACGCATGAACGCGCCGTTTTTCCTGCATGACGAAACATTGAACGAGACATTCCTGGCCGGCGCCAAAGAGCGCGGCCTGCTGCAGCTGAAAGGCCACAAGTCGGTCGGCGGCATGCGCGCATCGATCTACAACGCGATGCCGATGGAAGGCGTAGAAGCATTGGTGGAGTACCTCCGCCACTTCGAACGCACACGCGGCTGAGAGCGACTGGAAAAACACCGCTGGCGGCGTTGCACCTCCTTGCCGTACTAGCGTACTGTCTGCGTCGGCGCGCCTTGCCACCGGCGTTTTGCCAGCCGCTCTCTGAGGGTTGGGCTGACCGCATTTATTTGCTGCCGGCCGGAACGGATTGAACAAGAAAGACCACAACAATGAGTGAAGACAAACTCTTGCCCTTGCGTCAGAAGATCGACGCCATCGATGCGCAAATCCTTGATTTGCTGAATCAGCGCGCGCGCGTCGCGCAGGAAGTCGGGCACGTCAAGGCCGAGACCAATGCGCCGGTGTTCCGTCCCGAGCGTGAAGCGCAAGTGCTGCGCAAGGCTGCCGAACGCAATCCGGGGCCGTTGCTGGGCACTGATATCCAGACCATTTTCCGTGAAGTCATGTCGGCCTGCCGCGCGCTGGAAAAGCGCGTGGTGGTGGCCTATCTCGGTCCCGAAGGCACCTTCAGCGAACAAGCCGTGTACCAGCAGTTTGGTCACGCCGTCGAAGGCTTGCCGTGCGCGTCGATCGATGAAGTATTCCGCGATGCCGAAGCCGGCACTGCTGATTTCGGCGTGGTGCCGATCGAGAATTCTTCCGAAGGCGTGATCAATCGCACGCTGGACCTGCTACTGCAAACCACGTTGCGCATCAGCGGCGAGATTTCGATCCCGGTGCACCACAGCCTGATGACCAAAGCGGGCGGCATGCAAGGCGTGACACGCATTTGCGCGCACTCGCAGGCGCTGGCGCAATGCAACGCCTGGCTCAACCAGAATTATCCCGGCGTCGAGCGCCAGGCCGTGGCGTCCAACGCCGAAGCCGCGCGCATGGCCGGCGAAGATACTACCGTGGCCGCCATCGCCGGTGAAATCGCCGGGCAGAAATACAACCTGCAAACCGTCAACGCGCACATCCAGGACGACCCGCACAACCGCACGCGCTTCGCCGTCATCGGCCGCCTGCAAACGGCGCCGTCCGGTCGCGACCAGACTTCCATCGTGCTGTCCGTGCCGAACAAGGCCGGCGCCGTCTACAACCTGCTGGCGCCGCTGGCCAAGCATGGCGTATCGATGACGCGCTTCGAGTCACGCCCGGCGCGCATGGGTGCGTGGGAATATTATTTCTACGTCGACCTCGAAGGTCACGAGCAGGACGAAAAAGTCGCCAAGGCGCTGGCCGAGCTCAAGGAGAACGCCGCGTTCTTCAAGCTGCTCGGCTCTTACCCCTTTACCGTATAAATCATTCGAAGGTTCATCATGTCCACACCATTTGGTCCGGAATACGTGCGCGCGCTGGCGCCTTACCAGGCAGGCAAACCTATCGCTGAAGTCGCCCGCGAATTCGGGCTCGACGAGAGCAAGATCATCAAGCTGGCGTCCAATGAAAACCCGTTGGGCATGCCGGAGTCGGCACGTCTGGCGATGCAACAGGCGATTGCCGACATCGGCCGTTATCCCGACGCCAACGGTTTTGACCTGAAGGCTGCCATCAGTGCCAAGTATGGCGTGCCGCAGGACTGGGTCACGCTGGGCAACGGCAGCAACGACATCCTCGAACTGGCGGCGCACGCCTTCGTGCAGCCGAAGCAGTCGGTGGTGTATGCGCAGTACGGCTTCCTGGTCTACGCACTGGCCACGCAAGCGGTCGGCGCGCGCGCCATCGAAGTCAAGGCCAAGGATTTCGGGCATGACCTGCAAGCCATGGCGGCGGCGATTGCCGACGACACGCGCCTGGTGTTCATCGCCAACCCGAACAACCCGACCGGCACCTTCCTGCCGGCGGCCGAGCTGGAGGCCTTCCTCAAGGCGGTGCCGCAGCACGTCGTCGTGGTCATCGACGAGGCGTACAACGAATACCTGTCGGCCGACCTGCAATACGAATCGACCGACTGGGTGCGCACTTTCCCGAATCTGATCGTCTCGCGCACCATGTCCAAGGCCTATGGCCTGGCCGGCCTGCGCGTCGGTTTCGCGATCGGGCAGCCGGGCGTGACCGATCTGCTCAATCGCATCCGTCAACCGTTCAACGTCAATTCGCTGGCGCAAGCCGCCGCGGTTGCCGCGTTGACCGACAAGGCTTTCCTGCAAAAAAGCGCCGAGGTCAATGCGCAAGGTTACAAGCAACTGATCCAGGCTTTCGACGAGCTCGGACTGACCTATGTGCCGTCCTACGGCAACTTCGTACTGGTCAAGGTGGGCGACGATGACGGCGCCGGTGCGCGCGTCAATCTCGCGCTGCTCAAGCAGGGCATCATCGTGCGTCCGGTCGGCAACTACGGCTTGCCGCAATGGTTGCGTATCACGGTCGGTCTGCCCGAAGAAAACGCCGCGTTCATCGCCGCCTTGAAAACCATCCTGGGTTGAGGCGGCACATAGTGAAGAAAATTGTTGTCTTCGGCGTCGGCCTGATCGGTGGTTCGTTTGCGCTGGCGCTGAAAAAAGCCGGTGCAGTCGCGCATGTGGTCGGCGTCGGCCGCAGCGAAACATCGCTGTTGCGTGCGAAAGAACTGGGCATCATCGACGAGGCAAGCACCTCGGTTGCCGATGCGGTGCAGGATGCGGATCTGATCTTGCTGGCGGCGCCGGTGGCGCAGACCGGCGCCATCCTCGCGAGCATCGAGCCGTATTTGCAGCCCGGCACCGTGGTAACCGATGCCGGCAGCACCAAGGCCGATGTGGTGGCCGCGGCGCGCGCTGCGCTGGGCGACAAGATCGGTCAATTCGTGCCGGGCCATCCGATTGCCGGGCGCGAGCAAAATGGGCCCGATGCGGCGCTGGTCGATTTGTACGTCGGCAAGAAAACCGTCATCACGTCGCTGGACGAGAACACGGAGCGGGACATCGAACGCGTGGCGCAAGCCTGGCAGGCCTGTGGCGCCAGCATCCATCGCCTCAGTCCGCAAGAACACGATGCGGTGTTCGCTTCGGTCAGCCATTTGCCGCACCTGCTGGCGTATGCGTTGGTCGACGATATCGCTTCCAAGCCGCATGCGCCCATCCTGTTTCAGTACGCTGCGAGCGGTTTCCGCGACTTCACGCGCATTGCCGGCTCGTCGCCTGAAATGTGGCGCGATATTTCGCTGGCCAATCGCGCCGCATTGCTGCATGAGCTGGACGCGTATCTGGTGCAGCTGATCCGCATGCGCAAGATGCTGGTCGAGCGCGACAGCGACGGCCTGGAAAAAATTTACGCCAATGCCCAGCAGGCGCGGCACAATTGGACTGCCGCAATCGAAACCGCCGAGCGGCAGAACAAAGAAGGCGGCGACTGAGCACGCCTGTCCGCCGGATTTTCAGAACTAGCCGTAGAACAACCCACAGAACCACCACAGACAACTATTCCCGATGAAGCCAGCTTCCTATCCCCGCCATATTGACCTCAATCCCGTGGCGCATGTCCAGGGCACGGTCAAACTGCCCGGCTCCAAAAGCATCTCGAACCGCATCCTGCTGCTGGCGGCGTTGTCGCGCGGCACCACCAAGATCATGGACCTGCTGGCCTCCGACGACACGCTGGTGATGCTGATGGCTTTGCAGCAACTCGGCGTCAAATGGGAGCAGGTCGAAGGCACCCAGGACTACATCGTGCACGGCGTCGACGGCGTGTTGCCGGTGCACCAGGCCGATCTGTTCATGGGCAACGCCGGCACCGCGATCCGTCCGTTGACGGCGGCTCTGGCGGTGATCGGTGGCGACTACACCTTGCACGGCGTGCCGCGCATGCACGAGCGGCCGATCGGCGATCTGGTCGACGCGCTCAACGACGTTGGCATGCGCATCGAGTACACCGGCAATCCCGGCTATCCGCCGCTGCATATCCGCCGCGGCATGCTCAATGCCCATCGCATGAAGGTGCGCGGTAATGTCTCCAGCCAGTTCCTGACGGCCTTGCTGATGGCGGCGCCGTTGATGGCCAGGGATGAGCCGATGACGATCGAGGTGATCGGCGAACTGATTTCCAAGCCCTACATCGAAATCACGCTGAACCTGATGCGGCGCTTCGGTGTAGATGTCCAGCGCGACGGCTGGCAGTCTTTCACGGTGACAGCCGGGCAGCACTATCAGAGCCCGGGCACCATTCACGTCGAAGGCGATGCCTCGTCGGCTTCGTATTTCCTGGCGGCGGGCGCCATCGCCGGCGGTCCGATCCGGGTGGAAGGCGTCGGCAAGGACAGCATCCAGGGTGACGTCCGTTTCGTCGAAGCGTTGCGCCAGATGGGGGTGACCATCACGATGGGCGACAACTGGATCGAAGCATCGTCGAATGGCGTGCTCAAGGCCATTGACACCGATTTCAACCATATTCCCGATGCCGCCATGACCATCGCGGTAGCGGCGTTGTATGCCGACGGCACCAGCGTGCTGCGCAATATTGCCAGTTGGCGCGTCAAGGAAACCGACCGCCTGGCCGCGATGGCGACCGAACTGCGCAAGCTCGGTGCGACCGTGGAAGAAGGCGCCGATTACCTGAGCGTGACGCCGCCGCAACAGCTGACGCCCGCCACCATCGACACCTATGACGATCATCGCATGGCGATGTGTTTCTCGCTGGCATCACTCGACGGCGCCGCACGCCGCGGTACGCAGGTGCGCATCAATGATCCGAAATGCGTGGCCAAGACTTTCCCGGATTATTTCCGGGTGTTTCAGCATATTGCCGAACAGACACTGATTTGACTCATCCAGAATTAATCAACAAGCGGGGATCCCCATGAACACGGCAAATATTCCCGTCATCGCCATTGACGGCCCGACTGCATCGGGCAAAGGTACGGTTGCGCAACGCGTCGCTCAGCAACTGGGCTTCCACTATCTCGATTCGGGCGCCTTGTACCGTCTGACGGCGCTGTCGGCGATTCGCCGCGGCGTCGAAATGAATGACGAACACGGCCTGGCCAAGAGCGCCGAGCACCTCAACTGCCATTTCGACGGCGGCCATATCTTCCTGGCCAATGAAGACGTTTCCCAGGCCATCCGCGCCGAAGAAGTGGGCAACACTGCCTCGAAAATTGCCGTTCTGGCAACGGTTCGCCATGCCCTGTACGGCTTGCAACTCGGTTTTCGCAAGGCGCCGGGTCTGGTCGCGGACGGTCGGGACATGGGCACGGTGATCTTCCCGCATGCCCCCCTGAAGGTCTTTTTGACCGCCAGCGTCGAGGCGAGGGCGCAAAGACGCTATAAGCAATTGATTGACAAGGGTTTTCCTGCTAATATGGAAGACCTCTCCAAGGACCTGCGGGAACGCGATGCGCGCGATATGAATCGTGCGTCGGCGCCGCTCAAGCCGGCGGAGGGTGCATATCTACTGGATACTTCCGACATGACGGCCGATGAGGCGGTCAGGCAGGTGCTCAGCTGGTACGCAGCTTTATAAGTGCTTTATAAGTTTTTGTTGCAGCTTTATCTGTTGTTTCTGTAACGCCATTGGTGCTCGCCTGATGCAAAGTCCGGCGGGTGTTGATAAACCTAAACCCATTATTCATCGCCTTTTGCATGCATCTCCAGCAGTCTGATTTATGCAAGTTGCGACCGGATACTGGCCAACACCTTTCTTAAACTCTATGTCTACCACTACTGTCCTGGCTCCTGGAGCCGCTGGCGCTGATGCATTTGCAGCGCTGTTTGAAGAATCGCTGTCACGTCAAGACATGCGTTCTGGTGAAGTCATTTCGGCTGAAGTCGTCCGCCTCGACCATAACTTCGTTATCGTCAACGCCGGCCTGAAGTCCGAAGCCTTCATTCCTATCGAAGAATTCAAAAATGACAACGGCGAACTCGAAGTCAACGTCGGTGATTTCATCTCCGTCGCAATCGAATCGCTGGAAAACGGTTTCGGCGACACTATCCTGTCGCGTGACAAGGCCAAGCGTCTGGCATCGTGGCTCTCGCTCGAAAAAGCGATGGAGTCCGGCGAGATCGTTGTTGGTACTGTCAATGGCAAGGTCAAGGGCGGTCTGACTGTTCTGACCAACGGCATCCGTGCCTTCCTGCCAGGTTCGCTGGTGGATACACGTCCGGTCAAGGATACAACGCCTTTCGAAGGCAAGACCCTGGAATTCAAGGTCATCAAGCTGGATCGCAAGCGCAACAACGTCGTGTTGTCGCGTCGCGCCGTCATCGAAGCGTCGATGGGCGAAGAGCGTCAAAAGCTGATGGAAACCCTGAAAGAAGGCACCGTGGTTACCGGCGTCGTCAAGAACATCACCGACTACGGCGCGTTCGTGGATCTGGGCGGTATCGACGGCCTGTTGCACATCACCGATCTGGCATGGCGTCGTGTGCGTCACCCATCGGAAGTGCTCACAGTCGGTCAAGAGATCACTGCCAAGGTCCTCAAGTACGATCAAGAGAAGAACCGTGTTTCGCTGGGCGTCAAGCAACTGGGCGACGATCCATGGACCGGTTTGTCCCGTCGTTACCCACAAGGCACACGTCTGTTCGGCAAGGTCACCAACCTGACCGACTACGGCGCATTCGTCGAAGTCGAGCAAGGTATCGAAGGCCTGGTGCACGTTTCCGAAATGGATTGGACCAACAAGAACGTCGCGCCTAACAAGGTTGTTCAGCTGGGCGATGAAGTTGAAGTCATGGTTCTGGAAATCGACGAAGAGCGTCGCCGTATCAGCCTGGGCATGAAGCAATGCAAGGCGAACCCATGGGACGACTTCGCTGTTACCCACAAGAAGGGCGACAAGGTCAAGGGCGCAATCAAGTCGATTACTGACTTCGGCGTGTTCATCGGCCTGACCGGCAACATCGACGGTCTGGTTCACCTGTCCGACCTGTCCTGGACTGAAACCGGCGAAGAAGCCGTGCGCAAGTTCAAGAAGGGCGACGAACTGGAAGCAGTTGTTCTGGCAATCGACGTCGAGCGCGAGCGCGTTTCCCTGGGCGTCAAGCAGCTGGAAGGCGATCCGTTCAACAACTTCGCTGCAATGAACGACAAGGGTGCACTGGTCAACGGTACAGTCAAGTCGGTCGAGCCTAAGGGCGCAGTGATCCAGTTGTCGGAAGAAGTCGAAGGCTACCTGCGTGCATCCGAAATCTCGCGCGACCGCGTTGAAGATGCCGGTACACACCTGAAGGTCGGCGACAGCGTTGAAGCGCTGGTCATCAACATCGACCGCAAGGCACGCAGCATCCAATTGTCCATCAAGGCAAAGGACAACGCTGAGACTCAGGAAGCAATGCAAAAGATGTCTACGGACTCCAGCGCAGCTTCCGGTACCACCAGCCTGGGTGCACTGCTGAAGGCAAAGCTCGACAACAAGAACTGATCAGTCGAGCACAATGACCAAGTCTGAGCTGATCGCTCGCCTGGCTGAGCGTTATCCGCAACTTGTCGCCAAGGATGCGGATTACGCGGTCAAAACCATTCTCGATGCCATGGTTGATGCATTAGCAACCGGCCAGCGCATCGAGATCCGTGGTTTTGGTAGCTTTGCGTTAAATCGCAGGCCGCCTCGCATCGGTCGCAATCCCAAGTCGGGCGATAAAGTGATGGTGCCGGAAAAGCGCGTGCCTCACTTCAAGCCTGGCAAGGAATTGCGGGAGCGTGTCGACGCCATGGTGGGGCAACCCATCAAGGAAGACTAGTTGACGCTTCGCCGCTGTAGCGGTGAAGCAGTTGGGCGCTACGAGTGCAATAGTGTAAATAGCGCTTAACAAAATGAACGGCATCTTTGGATGCCGTTTTTTTTCACGTACAATTTCACATCTGCCGCGCCTTCTGCGCGAGCGGTCAAGCAGTACCATGTCGCCGTACCTGCGGGTCCGGTCAATACATCGAAAAAGGATTTGCGCCATGAAGATAATTTCAAGACTGATTGCGGCCATCCTCTTTATCCTTTTCTTTTTCTTCGCGTTGAAAAATACGCAGGAAATCACGCTGCATTTCTTCCTCGGCTATGAACGCACCGATCCGCTGGTGCTGGTGCTGCTCGTATGCTTCGTCGGCGGCGCCATCCTCGGCGTGCTGGCGATGACCCCGCTGGTGTTCCGCCATCGCCGCGAAGCGTCGAAGCAAAAGAAGAGTCTTGCCGTGCTGCAGAAGGAGCGCGAGGCCCAGTTGCTGGCCCAGACTCAGCCGCCGCAGCCGGACAGCGTGGTTCCACCTCAGCATCTCATCTGATCGCGGTTTTATATGGAATTTGAATTCTGGTGGCTGTTGGGCATTCCTGTCTTTTTCGGACTGGGATGGATCGCGGCGCGGGTCGACATCAATCAATTGTTGTCCGAGTCACGGACGCTGCCGCGCGGCTATTTCAAAGGCTTGAATTTCCTGCTCAACGAGCAACCCGACAAGGCCATTGACGCTTTCATCGAAATCGTCAAGCTGGATCCTGAAACGGTGGAATTGCATTTCGCCCTCGGCAACCTGTTTCGCCGGCGCGGCGAAACCGAGCGCGCCATCCGGGTTCACCAGAACCTGCTGGCGCGTCCCGATTTGCCGGCCGAGCACAAGGCGCACGCCCAGTACGAGCTCGGTCAGGATTATCTCAAGGCCGGTCTGCTGGATCGCGCCGAAGAGACCTTCCATCTGCTCAATGACACCCAATACGGTGCCCAGGCCGGGCGCGCGCTGCTGGAAATCTACCAGCGTGAAAAAGAATGGGCGCGCGCCATCAAGGCCGCGGAAACCCTGCAATCTGCAGGCGCCGGTGGCCGGCAAAAAGAGATCGCCCAGTTCTATTGTGAATTGGCTGAAGACGAGTTGGTGCACACGCATCCCGACGCCGCCATGAGCCTGTTGGAAAAAGCGCTGGCGACCGATCGCAAGAGCGTGCGCGCGACCATGCTGCTGGGCGACGTTTACCGCGCCAAGGGCGATATCGAAGCCGCCTTGCTGGCCTGGCGCCGGGTCGAACACCAAAGCGTTCCGCATGCCGCGCTGGTGGCGCAGCGACTGCTCGACGGCTACCAGGCGGTGGGGCGCATGCAAGAAGGCCTGAATCTGCTGCGCTCGTATCTGGCCGAAGCACCCTCGATCGATTTGCTGGAAGTGGTGTTCAAGGCAGTGCTGGAACTGGAAGGCGTGGAAGCCGCCAACCAACTGGTCAGCGACGAGTTGCGCCGCACGCCGACCTTGCTCGGCCTCGACAAATTCCTCGAGGCGCGCATGCTGAACGCGCCTGCTGAAATACGTCCGGAACTCGCGGTGGTGAAAACGCTGGTGCACAGCTACACGCAAAAGCTGGCGCGTTACCAATGTACTCATTGCGGCTTCAAGGCGCGCCAGTTCTATTGGCATTGCCCCGGCTGCAACCATTGGGAAACTTACCCGCCGCGCCGCACTGAAGAATTGAACGTAATGAACTAGAGTGCCGACGCACTCGCATCTGTAGGAATATTATGAAAATCACCATCATTGGCACCGGCTACGTCGGTCTCGTTACAGGCGCCTGCCTGGCTGAACTGGGCAACGATGTATTTTGCCTCGATGTCGACCAGAGCAAGGTCGACATCCTCAACAACGGCGGCATTCCCATTCACGAGCCGGGTCTGGAAGACGTGGTGGCCCGCAATCGCGCCGCCGGACGCCTGACGTTCTCTACCGACGTTGCCGCCAGCGTGGCGCACGGCGACGTGCAATTCATCGCTGTCGGCACGCCGCCCGACGAAGACGGTTCGGCCGACCTGCAATACGTGCTGGCCGCTGCCCGCAACATCGGCAAGCACATGACCGGCTTCAAGGTCGTCGTCGACAAGTCGACCGTGCCGGTCGGCACCGCCGGCAAGGTCAGCACCGCGATTGCAGGGGAGTTGCAGCAACGCGGCAATGCCGAAGCCAAATTCTCGGTAGTGTCGAATCCGGAATTCCTCAAGGAAGGCGCCGCCGTTGAAGACTTCATGCGTCCCGACCGCATTGTGATCGGCCATGACAATACGCCCGAGGGCATGCAGGCTTACGCCGCCATGAAGAAGCTCTACGCGCCGTTCAACCGCAACCACGAACGTACCTATTGGATGGACGTGCGTTCCGCCGAATTCACGAAATACGCCGCCAACGCCATGCTGGCGACACGCATCTCGTTCATGAATGAGCTGGCCAATCTGGCGGATCAGGTCGGCGCCGACATTGAGGCCGTGCGCCACGGCATCGGTTCCGATCCGCGTATCGGCCACAGTTTCTTGTATGCCGGTTGCGGCTATGGCGGCTCCTGTTTCCCCAAGGATGTGCAGGCGCTGGAACGCACGGCGCGCGCGTACGGCCAGGAACTGCATATCCTGCGCGCCGTCGAGCAGGTCAACAACAATCAGAAGCATGTGCTCGGCAAGAAGATCGTGGCGCGCTTCGGCGAGAATTTGCAAGGTCGCCATTTCGCGGTCTGGGGGCTGGCGTTCAAGCCCAATACCGATGACATGCGCGAAGCTTCCTCGCGCGTGCTGTTGGGCGAACTGATCGCGCGCGGCGCCACGGTAGCCGTGTTCGATCCGGTCGCCATGAAGGAGGCCAAACGCGTGCTGGCGCTGGACTTCAATGACGACGAAAGTGTTCTGAGCCGCATCCGCTTCGCCGAAAACCCGATGGATGCGCTGCAAGACGCGGATGCCCTGGCCATCGTGACCGAGTGGAAGGCATTCCGCAGCCCGGATTTCGACCAACTCAAGAGCAAACTCAAGGCGCCGGTGATTTTCGACGGTCGCAACCTGTTTGAGCCGCAAGTGATGGCGGACGCCGGTATTGAATACCATGGCATCGGCCGTTCCATCCTGACCAAGAGTTGAACCGATGACAATTCCGAATTCCAGCAAATCCCTGAATTCCCTGAATTCCCTGAATTCGCTAAGTAATGCGCGCATCCTGATCGTCGGCGACGTCATGCTGGATCGTTACTGGTTCGGTGAAGTCAATCGCATTTCGCCGGAAGCACCGGTGCCTGTGGTGCGCGTTGAGCGCCGCGAAGAACGTTTGGGCGGCGCCGCCAACGTCGCCCGTAATGCCGCCACGCTGGGCGCACAAACCGGCTTACTGGGCGTGATCGGGCAAGATGAAGCCGGCGCGGTGGTCGAAGGTCTGTTGACCGACCTCGGCATCAGCAGCTATCTCAATCGCGACCCGGCCATTTCGACCATCATCAAGCTGCGCGTCATTGGCCGTCAGCAGCAACTGGTGCGTGTGGATTTTGAAGATGCACCGACCGACACCGTGCTGCGCGACAAGCTCACGCAATTCAATGCGCTGATCGACAACTACGACGTCATCATCTTGTCCGATTACGCCAAGGGCAGCCTGGTGAACGTCGCTGACATGATCAGCGTCGGCAAGAAGCTTGGCAAGCGCATTCTGGTCGATCCCAAGGGCGATGATTTTGCGCGTTACAAGGGGGCGTCCATCCTGACGCCGAATCGTTCCGAGCTGATCCGCATCATCGGCAATTGGAAGTCGGAAGAAGAACTCACGACGAAGGCGCAAAACCTGCGCCGTTCGCTCGATCTGGAAGCGCTGCTGCTGACGCGTTCGGAAGAGGGCATGACGCTGTATCAGGACAACGAGGTCGTGAACTTCCCCGCAGTGGCGCGCGAAGTGTTCGATGTTTCCGGTGCGGGCGACACCGTGATTGCCACGCTGGCGGTCATGCTCGGCAATGGCGTCGAGTTGAAGGAAGCGGTCCGCATCGCCAATCTGGCCGGCGGCATCGTGGTCGGCAAGCTCGGCACGGCCACCGTCACGCGCGAAGAACTGGCGCTCTGAGTCGGTTTCCCTGCATCGCCCAAAATTTCGAAAATTGGGTGGTTGCAGAGGAAATTAATACGACTGTATTTTCGTTTTCATTTCGTCAACTGTTGTTCCGGGGAATCGTTAAATTTCTCAGCCCGCCGACATTCGCCAGCTGAGATTGCCCTTCCATGATTTAACGATGACTTTTTAAAGGAACAATACCCATGTTGAAAAAACTCACTGTCGCCTTTTTCGCTTTTATCCTCAGCACCGGCCTGGCATTTGCTCAGGCTGACGTCAACAAGGCCGACCAGGCCGCGCTGGATGGCATCAAGGGCATTGGACCGGCCATGTCCAAGCGCATCCTCGATGAGCGTAAGAAGGGCGAATTCAAGGACTGGTCCGACTTCGAAACGCGCGTCAAGGGTGTCGGCGAGAAGAGCGCCGTCAAGCTGTCGGATGCAGGCCTGACCGTCAACGGCCAGGCGCGCGGCAAGTCTGCTGTAGCACCCGTCAAGTCCACGGGCAAGCCGTTTGGCAAGAAGAGCAAGGATGGCAAGGAAGAAGCGGCAATGGATAAATCCGGTGCTGCCAAAGGCTGACGTCACACGTCTTTTTCATGTCCCGATGAACCCCGCTTTGGCGGGGTTTTTTGTTGTATGCGACATCCGGATAAGGCGGATGCTTGCGAAGACGACTGATCGGCATTACAGTCATAGATAGAAAAATAACGAACAAAAGAACCACAAACTATCTCGCCAGCAATATCAATATGATTGCCGGACGAAGGCGCAACGGCGGCGACAGGACGTCAGCGGCTTGCGCGACCAAGGTTTTTGGCAGACAAGGACCCGGCTGGCACCGCACGAGTCTGCGGATTGGATTTCAATCAACAACTGGGCACAGAGACCGATGAAAATTGCTGATATTCCCGTCGATGAGCAGGCGCGCGTCGCCGACCTGCATGGGTTGCAGATTCTCGATACGCCGCCGGAAGAACGCTTCGACAGGGTGACCAGGCTGGCGCGCCGGCTTTTTTCGGTGCCCATGGCCGTGGTCAGCCTGGTCGACACCAAACGCCAGTGGTTCAAGGCGCGTGTCGGGATTGATGCCTGCGAAACCGGGCGTGACGTTTCCTTTTGCGCGCATGCCATTTTGCGCGACGACGTGATGGTGGTGCCCAATGCGTTGGAGGACGAACGTTTCAAGGACAATCCGCTGGTAACCGAGGATCCGTTCATCCGCTTCTACGCCGGTTGCCCGATTCGCAGCCCGCATGGCCACAAGCTGGGCACGCTGTGTTTGCTCGACACCATTCCGCGTCGGTTTGACGCCGACGACCAGGCTTTGCTGAGCGATCTGGCGCGCATGGTCGAGCAGGAAATGGCGGCGGTGCATCTGGCCACCATGGACGAGCTGACCAAGCTGTCCAACCGGCGCGGTTTCGAATCGCTGTCCCAGCATGCTCTGAGCATGTGCAAACGGCTGGCCAAACCAGCCTCTCTGTTGTATTTCGATCTCGACCTGTTCAAGCAGATCAATGACCGCTTCGGGCATGCCGAAGGTGATCGCGCGTTGGTGGCGTTCAGCAATAGCCTGGCCGCCAATTTTCGCGAGTCGGATGTGATCGGAAGGCTGGGTGGCGACGAATTTGCGGTATTTCTCACCAACACCAGTGCACAGGAATGCGCTACGGTGCTGGGGCATTTCGAACAGGCGATAGATCGCCACAATCAGACCAGCAAACGCGGTTACGACTTGTTGTACAGTGTCGGCGCGATTGAATATGATGCTGCTGCGCATGATACGATTGGCGACCTGATGAGCAGCGCCGACGCCCTGATGTATCAGCAGAAAAAGCGTCGCCGCGAAGCGCCCTAGCCTGTGAGGACAGGCCCGGAGGCTACGGCATGCTCGTACTCCAATAACATAAAGACAGAGTTGATGATCCATTTGCAGCCAGTAATTCTCTCGGGCGGCTCAGGCACACGTTTGTGGCCGTTTTCCCGAGAACAGTATCCCAAGCAATTGCTACCTCTGGTAGGTGCGGAAACCATGCTGCAGGCCACTGCGTTGCGGGTACAAGCCACCGATACCTATAAACTGGTCGACGCGCCCATTGTCGTATGCAATGAAGAATACCGATTCATCACTGCTGAGCAATTGCGCGCCGTCGGCAAGGAGAGCAATCACATCGTGCTCGAACCGGTCGGCCGCAATACGGCGCCGGCGCTGACTCTTGCCGCCTTGCTGGCGGCAGCGAACGGTGAAGATCCGGTTCTGCTGATCATGCCGGCCGATCATGTCATTCGCGATGTGGACGCCTTCCAGGCCGCGATCGAACGCGCCGTGCCGCATGCGGCTGCCGGCGCCATGGTGACCTTCGGCATCGTCGCCGATCGCCCGGAAACCGGCTACGGCTACATCCAGCGCGGTGCGCAAAGCGACGATGCCTACGCGATCGCCCGTTTTGTCGAGAAACCCGATGTCGCCACGGCGCAGGGGTATATCGACTCCGGCGACTACCTGTGGAACAGCGGTCTGTTCATGATGCGCGCCAGCGTCTGGCTGCGCGCCATCGAGCGGTTCCAGCCGGCCATGGGTAAGGCCTGCCGCGCCGCTTTCGACGGCGGCAAGCAGGACAACGATTTCTATCGCATCGACAAGGCGGCATTCGAGGCGTGCCCGTCCGATTCAATCGATTACGCCGTGATGGAAAAGCTGGCCGACACGCCTGATCTGGGCATCGAAGGCCGCATCATTCCGCTCGCGGCCGGCTGGTCCGACGTCGGCGCTTGGGACGCCCTGTGGCAAGTATCCGAAAAAGACGGCGCCGGCAACGTCACCCGCGGCGACGTCATGCTGGAGCAGGCCTCGGACAATCTGGTGTTCGCCGAGGGACGGCTGGTCGCCTGCGTCGGTATCGACAACATGGTCATCGTCGAAACCCCGGACGCGGTGCTGGTCGCCGACAAAGACAAGATGCAGGACATCAAGAGCATCGTTTCCCGTCTCAAGGGACAGCGACGCGCCGAGGCGCTCACGCATCGCAAGATCCATCGTCCGTGGGGCTGGTACGACTCCATCGATGCCGGTGAACGCTTCCAGGTCAAACGCATCGTCGTCAATCCCGGTTGCTCGCTGAGCCTGCAGATGCACCATCATCGCGCCGAACATTGGATCATCGTCAAGGGCACGGCGCGCATCACGCGCGGCGAGGAAGTGTTCCTGCTGTCCGAAAACCAGTCCACTTACATCCCGCTGGGTGTCACACACCGGCTGGAAAACCCCGGGAAATTCCCGCTGGAAATGATAGAAGTGCAATCCGGCAGCTACCTCGGCGAAGACGACATCGTGCGTTTCGACGATACCTATGGGCGCAAGTGAGCCGGCCTCTTCCTGCACGCGCAGGGTGAATCCGGGCAATTCCGCGATACTCGGCAAAGACGGGCGCGAAATAGAATAAAATGCCCGTCTGAACCAACGCAGGTAATCTCACGTTTATGTCCTACCAAGTCCTCGCCCGTAAATACCGCCCCCGCAGCTTCGACACGCTGGTCGGGCAGGAGCACGTCGTGCGGGCGCTGACGCATGCGCTGGAACAGCAAAGGTTGCACCACGCTTACCTGTTCACCGGCACCCGCGGCGTCGGCAAGACGACCTTGTCGCGCATCCTGGCCAAGTCGCTGAACTGCCAGGGGCCGGACGGCAACGGCGGCATCACCGCGCAGCCGTGCGGCGTTTGCGATGCCTGTGTGGCCATCGACGCCGGCCGCTTTGTCGACTACATCGAGATGGATGCCGCGTCCAATCGCGGCGTCGACGAGATGGCGCAGTTGCTGGAGCAAGCGGTCTATGCGCCGTCCAATGCGCGCTTCAAGGTCTACATGATCGACGAAGTCCACATGCTCACCAACCACGCCTTCAACTCCATGCTGAAGACGCTGGAGGAGCCGCCGGAGCACGTCAAGTTCATCCTGGCGACGACCGACCCGCAAAAGATTCCCGTGACCGTGCTGTCGCGCTGCCTGCAGTTCAACCTGAAGCAGATGCCGCCGGGCCACATCATCAGCCACCTGGACAATATCCTCGGGCAGGAAAACATTGAATTCGAAGCCCCGGCGCTGCGCTTGCTGGCGCAAGGCGCGCACGGCTCGATGCGCGACGCGCTGTCGCTGACCGACCAGGCGATCGCCTACGCCGCCGGCAAGGTCACGCTGGAAGCAGTCCAGGGCATGCTCGGCGCGCTCGATCAGTCGTATTTGATTCGTGTCCTCGATGCGCTGGCCGCTCAAGACGGCAGCGGCTTGCTCGCCGTGGCCGATGAGATGGCCACGCGCAGCCTGTCTTACAACGCCGCCTTGCAGGATTTGGCGACGCTGCTGCACCAGATTGCACTGGCGCAGACCGTTCCGGCGGCACTGGCCGAAGACTTGCCGCAGCGCGAAGACATCGTGCGTCTGGCGTCGCAATTCAGCGCCGAAGAAGCACAATTGTTCTACCAGATCGTCGTGCACGGCCGCAACGAACTCGGCCTGGCGCCGGATGAATATGCCGGCTTCAGCATGACCTTGCTGCGCATGCTGGCGTTCCGCCCGGTGGCTGCCAATGCGGCAGCTGCGGGCAGCGCGCCTGCACCAACAGCGTCAGCCCGGCCCCAGGCCGCTGCGCCGTTGCGTCCGAATCCCGCGGTCGCGCCTTTGAGCGCGGCGCCGCAAGTCGCTACAGCCAGCACGCCGGTTGCACGTCCTGTCGCACCGTCCGCTCCCGCAGCCCCGGCCAATTCCGCGCGCGCCGCTGCGCTGGAGGCCGCCCGCGCAGCCTCCGGCAAGAGTTCGCCGCGTCCCACGGCGCAACCTACTGCTACTCCGGCGCCAGCCGTGGCTGCGCCGACACCTGCGCCGTCTGCGGTTCCGGCGGCACTGGACGAGCGGGCGCCGCCGCCGTGGGATGAAGAGCCGGCAACAGCCGCTGCTCAAAAAAAAACTGAACAATATTCAGCCAGCAACGCTGTAGCCGATATTGCGCCGGCCGCACCGAACGTCATTGCTGCGGAAGACGCCATCGTCGTTGCCGCAGCGCCGGCCAGCACGGTGACGCCCGAGATGGCGGCGCAGACCGCCAAGATCGCCGCCGAACTTGGCTGGGACGGCAACTGGCCGCAACTGGCCGCCGATCTGTCGTTGCGCGGCATGGTTGCGCAGATGGCGCAGCAGAGCGAACTGGTGCGCTGCGAACAAAGCGGCAACAGCGTGGTTTTCCATTTGCGGATCCCGGTGGAAACCCTGCGCGCTTCAGGCAATATTGAAAAACTGACCGCCGTGCTCGGCGAGCGTTTCAACAAGAGCGTGCGTGTCGAAACCGAAATCGGCGCCGTGGCGCTCACGGCGAATGCGAGGGCGCAAGCCGATCGCGCCGAGCGGCAACGCGAAGCCGAACAGACCATGCGCAACGATCCGTTCGTACAGGTGATGATGCGCGAATTCGATGCCTCCATCGTGCCGGGGTCGATCCGGCCGTTGTAATAAACTGATTGCCGGGAAGAAGCCTTGAATGTTCCGAATGTTCTGAATGTTCCATTTCCGCCACGGCTGAACCAAGATGAACCAACTTAGTTACCAAGGAGTATGACCATGATGAAAGGCCAACTGGCAGGCTTGATGAAGCAGGCTCAAGCGATGCAGGACAACATGAAGAAGATGCAGGATCAGCTCGCATTGATCGAAGTCGAAGGACAGTCCGGCGCAGGGCTGGTCAAAGTCGTGATGACCTGTAAGAATGACGTCAAGCGTGTCTCCATTGATCCGTCGCTGCTGGCCGACGACAAGGACATGCTGGAAGACCTGGTTGCCGCCGCCTTCAATGACGCCGTACGCAAGGCTGAAGCAACCTCGCAGGAAAAGATGGCGGGCATGACCTCCGGCATGCCTTTGCCGCCGGGCTTCAAGATGCCGTTCTGACGCGACGAGGTGACAAGGCGACGACGTATCAACGTAACGACGCCGCGATGCCACGCATGCTATTGCGATGATTTTGCAGGCTGCTTTCATGAGGAGGCATCATGTTCGTGATCTCGATTACCTATACCAAGTCGGCCAGCGAAATCGATGCGCTGCTGACCGCGCATAAGCAATTCCTGAACGAGCAGTATGCTGACGGTGTATTCCTGATGTCCGGCCGCAAAGTCCCGCGCAGCGGTGGCATCATCATCGCCGATGCTGCCGACCGTGCTGAAGTCGAAGCGATCATCGAGACCGATCCGTTCTACATCGGCGGCGTCGCCGAATATGAAATCACCGAATTTGTTCCATCCATGACGGCCGAAGCGCTGTCCGTCTTCCGGCATACCTCAGACCGAAATTGAAAACCCCGTCCAGTCTCACCCAGCTCACGGAATCCCTGCGCACCCTTCCAGGCATCGGTCCCAAATCGGCGCAGCGCATGGCCTATCATCTGCTGCAGCACGACCGCGACGGCGCGCTGCAACTGAGCCGCGCGCTGGCGCAGGCGGCCGAGACGATCCGGCACTGCGCGCTGTGCAACACCTTCACCGAGCAAGTCATCTGCGATACCTGCCAGGACGGCGACCGCGACACCACGACCCTGTGCGTGGTCGAGACGCCGAGCGACCAGTTGATGATTGAGCAGACGCTGACCTTCAAGGGCTTGTACTTCGTGCTGATGGGACGCCTGTCGCCGCTGGACGGCGTCGGTCCCAAGGATATCCACATTGAAAAGCTGATCACGCGCGCCACCGACGGCGTCGTCGCCGAAGTCGTGCTGGCCACCAATTTCACCAATGAAGGCGAAGCCACCGCGCATTACATCAGCGAGACGCTCAAGGCGCGCGGCCTCAAGGTCAGCCGTCTGGCGCGCGGCGTGCCGGTCGGCGGAGAGCTGGAATACGTGGACGCCGGCACTATCGCGCGCGCCATGCTGGACCGACGCACTACCTGATCATCTGACCATCTGACGCTGCGGTGATCAGCGCACCATGACGGACGATCTGCCACAGAGCAGACGCCGGGGATGATCAAATCCGCAGGAGACAAACATGCAATTTCTTCCACGTCGAACCACCCGCTTGAGCTTGCTGGCGGCCATGCTGATGGCGGCGTCGATCCTGGCCGGCTGCGGCTCCTCGCCGACACAGCACAGCTACGAGGTCGCGGAAGTCGGCAGCTTCCATGTCGGAGGCAAGCAGGTGACGCTGGCGGGATTGCCGTTGCGCGAGATCGTGTTTACCGAAGGCGCTGCGCCGCGCAAGGTCGATCCCAACGGCGATTTTGAAACCGGCCAGATGTACGCCCAATACGTCAAACTGAAAAACCCGCGCGCCCGTTATCCGTTGCTCATGTGGCACGGCGGCGGTCTCGCGGGCACGACCTGGGAAACCAAACCTGACGGCGCTCCCGGCTGGCAGCAGTTCTTCCTGACGCAGGGACACACCGTCTACGTGACCGACGCCGTGGAGCGCGGTCGCGCCTCCTGGTCGCGCTATCCCGAAGTCTACAAAACCGAGCCATTCTTCCGCACCAAGCAGGAGGGCTGGGAGCTGTTTCGCATCGGCGCTGCGGGATCCTACAACAGCGATCCGGCCAAACGCGTCGCCTACGCCGGCACGCAGTTTCCGGTCGCCGCCTACGACCAGTTTTCCAAGCAGGTCATCCCGCGCTGGGCCACCAACGACACCGCCACGCAGGCCGCTTACGATGCACTGGTGCAAAAAATCTGCCCCTGCGTGATCGTGGTGCACAGCCAGGGCGGCAACTTTGCCATCAACGCTGCGCTGCGTGCGCCCGACAAGATCAAGGCCATCGTGGCGGTCGAAGGATCCGGCGCGCCCGATCCTGACAAGGTCGATATCTCGGCGCTGAAAAATATTCCCTTCCTGTTTGTGTGGGGCGATTTCATCGATCAGAATACGTCCTGGAAGCAATACATCGTTGCGCCCGATAAATTCCAGCGGGCGTTGCGCGCGCAAGGCGGCGTGGCCGACCGGCTCGACCTGCCGCAACACGGCATCAAGGGCAACTCCCACATGCTGATGATGGACCGCAACTCCGATCAGGTCGCTGCGCTGGTGCAGGCCTGGATGGACAAGAACGGATTGATGAAATAACCCTGCAACTCCTCATTCATGACAACCAAGACACCGACACCATCCCCCGGCCCGCTGGCCGGCATCAAAGTACTCGAACTCGGCACCCTGATCGCCGGGCCGTTCTGCTCGCGCATGCTGGCCGAATTTGGCGCCGACGTGATCAAGGTCGAAGCGCCCGGCGTCGGCGACCCGCTGCGCCAGTGGCGCGTGCTCAAGGACGGCACCTCGCTGTGGTGGTCGGTGCAGGCGCGCAACAAGAAAAGCCTGACCCTCAACATGAAGGATCCGCAGGCCCAGGACATCGCCCGCAAGCTGGCGCTGGAAGCCGACATCATCATCGAGAACTACCGCCCCGGCGTGCTGGAGAAGTGGAACCTCGGCTATGAAGACCTGAAGAAACTCAATCCCGCCACCATCATGGTGCGGCTGTCCGGCTACGGCCAGACCGGGCCGCTGAAGGATTTGCCGGGCTTCGGCGCGATCGGTGAATCGATGGGCGGCATCCGCTATGTATCCGGCCATCAGGACCGCCCGCCGGTGCGCATCGGCATTTCCATCGGCGACTCGGTCGCCGCCTTGCATGGCGTCATCGGCGCGATGATGGCGCTGCGCCACCGCGACGTTACCGGCGGTCGCTGGAACGGCAAGGATGGTGAATTGCGGGTGGCAGGGCAGGGCCAGATGGTCGACGTCGCGCTGTACGAATCGGTGTTCAACCTGATGGAGTCCCTGGTGCCCGAATTCGACCAGGCCGGCGTGGTGCGCGAGCGCACCGGCGGCGCCTTGCCCGGCATCGTGCCTTCCAATACCTACACCACTGCCGACGGCAAGAACGTCGTGATCGCCGGCAACGGCGACGCCATCTTCAAGCGCCTGATGCTGGCCATCGACCGTGCGGACATGGCCAACGACCCGCAACTGGAGCGCAACGACGGCCGCGTGCCGCGTACGGAAGAAATCGACCGCGCCATCCAGGCCTGGTGCAGCGGCAAGACCATCGACGAGGCGCTGGCCATCCTGCAGGCCGCCGACGTGCCGGTAGGCAAGATTTATTCGGTGCGCGACATGATGAGCGATCCGCAATTCCTGGCGCGCAACATGTTCGAACAGCATGCGTTTGCCGACGGTACGCCGATCAAATTGCCTGCGGTGACCCCGAAGTTGTCGGAGACGCCGGGCGGCACCAAATGGATTGGTCCCGAGCTCGGGCAGCATAACGCTGAAATCTTGCGTTCGCTGGGGTATGATGACGCACAAATTGCGCAGTTGCGCCAAGACAAGGTCATTTGAAGGCAGTGAAAAACTGCCGCATGACGCGGCAAGACATAAGCAAATATTGCAAAGTTCATAGGAGGAGACCACATGAAATTCAACCTGAAGCAATTCGCCATTGCGCTGGCGCTGTTCCTGGCCGGCTACCTGACATTCAACACCAACCTGTTCGCCCAGGCGCTGGAAAAGCCGAAGGTATCCATCGCCGTCGGCGGCAAGAACCTGTTCTACTACCTGCCTCTGACGGTCGCCGAGCAACTCGGCTACTTCAAGGATGAAGGCCTGCAAGTCGAGATCTCCGACTTCGCCGGCGGCGCCAAGGCCCTGCAGGCAATGGTCGGCGGCAGCGCGGACGTGGTGTCCGGCGCCTACGAGCACACCATCAACATGCAGGCCAAGAACCAGCCCATCGTCGCCTTCGTGCTGCAAGGCCGCGCGCCGCAGATCGTGCTGGCCGTCAGCAACAAGACCATGCCGAACTACAAGAGCGTGGCCGATCTGAAGGGCAAGAAGATCGGCGTCACCGCGCCGGGCTCCTCGACCAGCATCATGGCCAGCTTCGTCTTGGCCAAGGCCGGCCTGAAGCCGACCGACGTGTCCTTCATCGGCGTTGGCGCGGCAGCAGGCGCGTTGTCGGCATTGCGTTCGGGTCAGATCGATGCGATCGCCAACCTGGATCCGGTCATCTCCATGCTGGAACAAAAGAATGAGATCAAGACCGTTGCCGACACGCGTACACTGAAGGACACCGAAGCCGTATTCGGCGGCCCGATGCCGGCTGCCACGCTGTACGCGCCGGAAGCGTTCATCAAGAAGTATCCCAACACTACCCAGGCGCTGACCAACGCCATGGTGCGCGCGCTCAAGTGGATCCAGCAAGCCGGTCCTTCCGACATCATCAAGGCGGTGCCGGAGAGCTATCTGCTGGGCGACCGCGCGTTGTACATCTCGGCCTTCCTGAAAGTGCGTGAAGCGATGTCGCCGGACGGTATCTTCCCGGACGCCGGTCCTGCCACTGCGCTGCGCACGCTGCAAGCGTTCGAGCCTGACCTGGCCAGCAAGAAGATCGACCTGTCCAAGACTTACACCAACGAGTTCGCCAAGAAGGCCAACGCCAAGCACAAGTAAGCGTTGAACATAAGGCAAAACACACGGGCGCCTTCGGGTGCCCGTCTGCAATTTTCAGTGCCGTATTCTTTGCCATGACGATGTACAAACCGATGCACCATCCGACGTCCCTCCCGATGTCTTTTTTCAACATACAAGAATTCGGCCTGGCCGGAGACTCCTCGCTATGACGCCAGCACTTTTCCTCGACGACATTACCTGCACCTTCGTTTCCAAGGACGATCGCAACCAGCGTTACACCGCGGTCGCCAACACCACGCTGGCGATCGCGCCGGGCGAGTTTGTCTCGGTGGTCGGTCCGACCGGCTGCGGCAAGTCAACCCTGCTCAACGTCGGCGCCGGCCTGCTGCAACCATCCTCGGGCAGCATCAAGGTGTTCGGCGAAGAACTGGTCGGCATCAACCAGCGCGCCGGCTACATGTTCCAGGCCGAAGCGTTGATGCCGTGGCGCAGCGCGCTGCAAAACGTCATCGCCGGCCTGCAATACCGCGGCCTCGAAGACGGTGAAGCCAAGGCGCTTGGCGAGCAATGGCTGGCGCGCGTCGGCCTCAAGGGCTTCGGCGACCGTTATCCGCATCAATTATCCGGCGGCATGCGCAAGCGCGTGGCGCTGGCGCAGACGCTGATCATGGATCCGGACATCATCCTGATGGATGAACCGTTCTCGGCGCTCGACATCCAGACTCGCCAGCTCATGGAAAACGAAGTGCTCGACCTGTGGAACGCCAAGAAGAAGGCCGTGTTGTTCATCACCCACGACCTCGACGAAGCGATCGCCATGTCGGACCGCGTCGTCGTGCTGTCGGCCGGTCCGGCTACGCACCCCATCGGCGAATTCACGATCGACCTGCCGCGTCCGCGCGACGTCGCCGAGATCCGCACGCATCCGCGCTTCGTTGAACTGCACCAGCAGATCTGGTCGGTCCTGCGCGATGAAGTGCTCAAGGGATATCAACAACAGAAGACCGCGGCTTAGATTTAAGCCAACTTAAGCCAACGGCGGCCGGCACCTATAAAAATTCGGGCAAAGAAACATCATGTGGAAACTCCTCAAACCTAGTCATAAAAACCTGCGCTTCTGGCAATTACTGGTGCTGGTCGTGGTCCTGGCGGTATGGCACATCGCCACGCGCAACGAACAGACCGCATTCTTCTTCGGCGAGCCGCTCAAGGTCGCCGTGCGCATCTGGCAGTGGTTCACCGTCGGCAGCGGCTCGCTCGAAGTCGGTTTCGGCGACACCACTTTCTTCACGCTGAACTTCCCGGCGGAAATCTATTCGCACCTGCTGGTCACGCTGACAGAAACCGTGCTGGCCTTCGGCATCGGCACCGTGCTGGGCCTGGGCATCGGTCTGTGGCTGGCGCTCTCGCCGCTGGCCTCGGCGATCCTCGATCCTTACGTCAAGGCTGCCAACTCGATGCCGCGCGTCATCCTTGCGCCGATCTTCGCGATGTGGTTCGGTCTCGGCATCTGGTCCAAGGTGGCGCTGGCGGTGACGCTGGTGTTCTTCATCGTGTTCTTCAACGTCTACCAGGGCGTGAAGGAAGTCAGCCCGGTGGTGCTGGCCAACGCCCGCATGCTCGGCGCCAACGCGCGTCAATTGCTGCGTACGGTGTACCTGCCGTCGGCGACCTCGTGGGTGTTTTCCAGTCTGCACACGTCCATCGGCCTGGCCTTCGTCGGCGCCGTGGTGGGTGAATATCTGGGCTCGGCACGCGGCGTCGGCTATCTGATCCTGCAGGCCGAAGGCAGCTTCGACATCAACACGGTGTTTGCCGGCATCGTTGTACTGACGGCGTTCGCGCTGGTGCTCGACGTTGCCGTTGGTGTGATCGAGAAGCGCCTGATGAAGTGGCAGCCGAAATCGGGCGAGACTGAAAAAATGTAATCAACGCAGCATCATCAGCCTAGGCTGATGTCAGAGAAAAAGAGGCGGAGATTCCGCCTCTTTTTTATTTTCCGATCGTAGTAAATCGTTTTGCTTCTAGAATGTTTTTTGAAGACCGGACACTTGTAGGGGTGTCGCGGGTCGTTCAGGAACTTCACCCGGCGAGGCTTCTCAGAACTGGCCGTTGCTTGCATTGCATCATCGTGAAGGCAACGTTCCTTCAACCCATTTCAGGAGAACAGCATGGGTATTCTGAGCAACATTTTCAGCAAGATTTTTCCTTCTTCCCATCCCGCGCAGAACGATGCTCCAAACACCACAGCACCCGAGGCCGGAGCACTCCCCGACCAAGCGAAGCCGCTGGTGGATGTCGCCGCGATCCTCGACGGGATGGCAGCAAAGAACCCGCAAAAGCTCGACTGGAGCAGTTCGATCGTCGACCTGATGAAATTGCTCGATCTCGACAGCAGCCTCACCGCACGCAAGGAGCTGGCTACCGAACTTGCCTATCAAGGTGATGTCGGCGATTCGGCTGCGATGAACATCTGGTTGCACAAACAGGTCATGACCAGGTTCGCCGAGAACGGCGGCAAGGTGCCGGCCGAACTGCAGGGCTGAGATGGAAGCCGGCCGGCTGCAACCGGCCGCAGCCAATAAAAAAGGGACGCCGATGCGTCCCTTTTTTCGTTTGCAATAGCGAGATCAGCGCAAACCATCCACGATCTTGTCCAGCTTGACTGCATCGGCGCAGAACTGGCGGATGCCTTCGGAGAGCTTTTCGGACGCCATGGCGTCGTCGTTGAGCGCCAGGCGGAAGCTCTTTTCGTCCAGCGAGATTTTCTTGAGGTCGGCCGATTGTGCGGCTTCCTTGCTCAGCTTGCGCTCCACCGGCGCATCGCTTTCTGCCAGCTTTTGCAGCAAGTCCGGGCTGATGGTCAGCAGATCGCAGCCGGCCAGTTCGACGATCTGCGAGGTGTTGCGGAAGCTCGCACCCATGACTTCGGTCGCATAGTCGAACTTGCGGTAGTAGGTGTAGATGCTGCGCACCGATTGCACGCCCGGATCGTCGGCGCCGGTGTATTCCTGGCCGGACGATTTCTTGAACCAGTCATAGATGCGGCCGACGAACGGCGAGATCAGCTGGACCTTGGCTTCGGCGCAGGCGATCGCTTGCGGCAGTGAGAACAGCAGCGTCAGATTGCAGCGGATGCCTTCCTTTTCCAGCACTTCGGCCGCGCGAATGCCTTCCCAGGTCGAGGCGATCTTGATCAGGATGCGCTCGCGCTTGATGCCGGCAGCTTCGTACAGCTTGATCAGCGCGCGGCCCTTGGCGATGGTGCCTTCAGTGTCGAACGACAGGCGCGCATCGGTTTCGGTCGAGACGCGGCCGGGGATGAGTTTCAGGATCTCCAGGCCAAACGCCACCAGCAACTGATCGATGATGCCGTCCGTGCTCAGCTTGGAGTGCTCGCGCACGATCTTTTCCAGCAGCGGCTTGTACTCGTCCTTCTGCACGGCCTTGAGGATCAGCGAGGGATTTGTCGTCGCGTCTTGCGGCGCGAATGCCTTCATCGCCTGAAAGTCGCCGGTGTCGGCCACGATGGTGGTGTATTGCTTGAGTTGGTCTAGCTGAGTCATGGCAATCAATCTCGATGTAATGAACTAAACGACATTCTAACGTGGGACGTTGGCCTCACCGTTTTTTCGGTAGCGGCGCACCGACAGCATTGAGCGACTCCAGATACGCGCCCAGCGGATGGTAGAAGTCGGTCTTGCCGTGCGGCGGTTTCTCCGGGCCGTAGCGTGTGTTGTCGCGCTGCAGGATGCGATACCAGCCGCCGCGTTCCTGATCGATCAGGTGCTGCATGCTGTACTGCCAGAGCTGGTCGTAGACTTCCCAATAAATATCTTCACCGGTGCGCTGCGCCAGCAGGGCGGCGGTTGCCAGCGACTCGGCCTGCACCCAGAAATACTTGTCGCCGTCGCAGACGCTGTTGTCGGGCGCGATGCCGTAGAACAGACCGCCGTGTTCTTCGTCCCAGGCCACCGGAATGGTGGCGTCGAACAGCGCGCGGGCGCGCGGCGCCAGCCAGCTGGCGTCGTCCTGCAAGTGCTCGGCGTGGCGCTCGAGGATCAGCAGCAGCTTGGACCATTCGGTCATGTGACCCGGCTGGTAACCCCATGGGCGGAACATGTTGGTGTTGTCGTGCTTGTTGTATTCCCAGTCGATCTTCCAGTCGGCGCTGTAGTGTTCCCAGATCCAGCCGTTGGCCAGCGCCGCCTGGCGCACCGTGATGTTGCGCGCGAGGCGTTCGGCGCGATGCAGGAAGCGCGGTTCGCCGGTCGCTTCGAAGGCGGCCAGCAAGGCTTCGCAGCTGTGCATGTTGGCGTTCTGGCCGCGGTAGTCCGAGACCACGCCTTCGGGCGTCGCTTCGTCGGCGTAGAGGCCGTGCTGTTCGGACCAGAACAGCTTTTCCATATGGTTGAAGGTGGCGTCGATGTGTGCACGCGCTTCTTCAACGCCGATCTCCAGTGCATGGGCATACGCCAGCAGCACGAAGGCCAGGCCGTAGCAATGTTGGGTGCGGTCCACCGGCACGCCGTCCTTGAGCACCCAGGCATAACCGCCGTAGCTCGGTTGCCAGTGCTGTTCTTGCAAAAATTTGAGGCCGTGGCGTACGGCGTCGCGGTGTTCTTCCTTGCTGTTGAAACGGTAGGCCAGCGCATGGCAAAACACCATGCGCGTGCTGTTGACCAGATGACGGCTGGTGTCGTACACGCTGCCGTCGTCGTTGAGGTAATGGAAGAAACCGCCGGCCGGGTCGAAGGCATGCTGCGTGAAGAAACCGATGTCGCGTTGCAGGCGTTCGTGCAGGAAGGCGGGGGTGCGGAAAGGAGTGGTCGGTGTCGTTGTCGAATTCATGGAAAAGCTCGGCGTAAAAATCAACGTAGGAGTTAGCCTAAAAGTCAGCTAAAAAATCAGCGAAAGAACGAATCGAATTGCATGTCGAATTTTTGCAGCGACTTCTGGGCATTCTGCATCTTCTTGCGGAATTCCGGACCGCGGCGCAGCGCCAGGCCGACGGCGAGAATATCGATCACCACCAGATGCGCCAGACGCGCTGAAATCGGCGTGTAAGGGTCAATGTTGAAGCTCAGGTCAATCGGCACCAGCACGGTCGCCAGTTCCGCCAGCGGCGTACCGCTCGGCCCCAGCACGATGATGTCGGCGCCGCCCTTGCGTGCCAGCTGCACGCTGCGCAGCAGCGCCGCGTTGCCGCCGCGCTGCGATATCGCCACGACGGCGTCGCCGGGTTTGAGCAGCGAGGCGGCGATGCTGTGGATGTGCGGATCGGAGTAGGCCACGGTCGGCACGCCCGACCGGAAGAATTTGTGTTGCGCGTCGTTGGCCACGATGCCTGAGGTGCCCTGGCCGTAGAACTCGATCTTGCTGGCGCGCGCCAGCACATCCAGCGCTAGCTGGATGGCGTCAGGATTGAGATGATTGCGCAGGTCCAGCAGAGTGTTGATCGAGCGGCTGCAGATCTTGTTGACCAGGTCCACCGCGAGGTCGTCCTGCGCCAGCGACTCGTCCGCGCCGGGCAAGGCCAGCGCCAGGCTTTGCGCCAGCTTCAGCTTGAAGTCGTGCCAGCCTTCATAGCCGATGGCGCGGCAGAAGCGAATCACGGTCGGCTCCGACACTTCGGCGTTCTTGGCCAGCGCGGTCAGGTTTTCCTGCAGCGCCAGTTGCGGATTGGCGAGGATCGCGGCCGCTACCTTCTTCTCGGACTTGGAGAGCGAGTTGATGTGCGTGCGGATGGAGTCGAGTAGCATGGACGTGGTCGGGCCTCTGATGTGGAATGCGGCGGGACGATGTTGTCGCCCCGCCGCATGGTCAAAACTTAAACTTCCGGCAGCGCTTCTTCACGCCATTGCAGGCCGTCGCGACCGATCAGGGCGCTGGCGGCAGCCGGGCCCCAGGTGCCGGCGCTGTACGGAATCGGGTCGCTTTCTTCCTGGTCCCAGTGTTCCAGGATCGGCTCGACCCATTCCCACGCCGCTTCCAGTTCGTCGCTGCGCATGAACAGCGTGAGCTGGCCGCGCAGCACATCGAGCAGCAGGCGCTCGTAGGCTTCCATGCGCGGCGTCTTGAATTTTTCGCGGAAATCCAGTTCCAGCTCCACCGGTTTCAGGCGCATGCCGTCGCCCGGCGTCTTGGCCATCAGATTCATGTGCAGGCCTTCGTCCGGCTGCAGGCGGATCACCAGACAATTGGGCGTGCTGCGGCTGTTTTGCGCGAAGATCGAATGCGGCACGCTCTTGAAGCGCACCACGATTTCGGCCAGGCTGTCGGCCATGCGTTTTCCGGTGCGCAGGTAGAACGGCACGCCGGCCCAGCGCCAGGTGTCGATCTCGGCCTTGACCGCGACGAAGGTTTCGGTGCGCGAATCGGGATTGGCGTCTTCTTCCTTGCGATAGCCCGGCACGGCGACGCCGTTGACGTGGCCGGCGCGATACTGGCCGCGCACCACGTTCATGGCCAGCGTGCTTGGCGTGAAACGCTTGAGCGAACGCAGCACCTTGAGTTTTTCATCGCGCACCGAGTCGGCCGAATTCGATACCGGCGGCTCCATCGCGACGATACAGAGCAGCTGCAACAGATGGTTCTGCAGCATGTCGCGCAGCGCGCCCGAGGTGTCGTAGTAGTCGAAACGGCCGCCCACGCCAAGTTCTTCGGCGATGGTGATCTGCACGTCGGAAATCCATTCGCGGCGCCACAGCGGCTCGAACAGCACGTTGCCGAAGCGCAGCGCCAGCAGATTCTGCACCGCTTCTTTACCGAGGTAGTGATCGATGCGGAAAATCTGCGATTCGCTGAAATAGCGGCCGACCTGCTTGTTGATGTCCTTGGCGCTTTCGAGATCGTGGCCGAGCGGTTTTTCCAGCACCACGCGCGCGTTCGATGTCGCCAGTCCGGCTTGTGACAGGTTGTCGCAGATCATCGAGAACAGCGTCGGCGGCGTCGCCAGGTAAAACACGCGCGAGATGGCGGGATCGTCGCGCATGGCGGCGACCAGATTCTGGTAGGTCGCCGGTTCCTTGGCGTTCAGAGAGACGTACTGGATGCGGCCGCAGAAGCGCTGCCAGACCTCGGCTTCGAGCGTGGCGCTGCTGACGTGCGGTTTGGAGTTCTTCTCGACGATCTGCAGGAAATCTTCATTGCTCTTGTTGTCGCGGCCGATACAGATGATGCGCGCGCTCGGCACCAGGTCGCGGGCGCGGTCGCGGGCGTACAGCGCGGGCAGCAGCTTGCGCATCGCCAGGTCGCCGGTGCCGCCGAATAGAACCAGGTCAAAATCGGAAATAGCCATAGCAGTCTTCTTGTGGGTTTGTTGTTCGGGCAAACGTAACGTATCAGTGCGTAATCAATTCCGGGGATCGGACAAGGCCTTCTTCGCCAGTGCAATCAGCGCATTGGTGGAGCAGTCGTGGCGCGCCGGCACCGCTTCGCCGGACAGTTCGGACTGGATGGTCTTGGCCAGCACCTTGCCCAGTTCCACGCCCCATTGATCGAAGCTGTTGATGCCCCAGATCGTGCCTTGCACGAAGGTCTTGTGTTCGTACAGCGCGATCAGCGCGCCCAGCGTGGCCGGTGTCAGCACGTCCAGCAGCAGCGTGTTGCTCGGGCGGTTGCCGTTGAAGGTCTTGTGCGGCAGCAGGAAATTGACTTCATCATCATCGACGCCCAGCTTCTTGAGGTCTTCGCGCACCTCGTCGGCTTGCTTGCCGCGCATGAAGGCTTCCGACTGCGCGAAGCAGTTGGCCAGCAGCACCGCATGATGACCGGGCAGGTCGTGCGTCGCGTGCAGCACCGCGATGAAGTCGATCGGCGTGATGTCGGTACCCTGGTGCAGCAGCTGGAAGAACGCGTGCTGACCGTTGGTGCCGACGTCGCCCCAGATGAATGGACAGGTCGCCACACCGACGGCGCTGCCGTCGCGCGTGATGCGCTTGCCGTTGCTTTCCATTTCCAGCTGTTGCAGGTAAGCGGGGAAGTGGCGCAGGTCGTGATGGTAAGGCGCGATCGACAGCGATTCGCTGTTGAAGCAGTTGCGGTTCCAGATGCCGATCAGCGCCTGGATGATCGGCATGTTCTGCTCCAGCGGCGCTTCGCAGAAATGCTTGTCCATCGCGTGGGCGCCGGCCAGCAGCTCGCTGAAATTCTTGAAGCCGATCGCCAGCGCGATCGACAGGCCGATTGACGACCACATCGAATAGCGTCCGCCGACCCAATCCCAGAACGGGAACATGTTGTCGGTGTCGATGCCGAAGGCGCGGACGGCTTCCGTATTGGTCGAGACCGCGACAAAGTGTTTCGCCAGATCGGCTGCGCCGGCGCGCTGCAGGAACCAGTCGCGCGCCGAACCGGCGTTCATCATGGTTTCCTGCGTGGTGAAGGTCTTGGAGGCGACGATGAACAATGTTGTCTCGACGTCAACGCGTTGCAGCACATCGTGCAGATCATGGCCGTCGACGTTGGAGACGAAGTGCATCGTCAGACGCGGATGGGCGAAAGTGCGCAGCGCGGTGCAGGCCATTTGCGGACCCAGATGCGAGCCGCCGATGCCGATGTTGACGATGTCGGTGATGGGCTTGCCGCTCAGGCCCAGCCATTGGCCTTCGCGCACGCGCTCGGTGAAGCCGTGGATGCGATCCAATACGGCATGAACGTCCTCGCCGATGTGCTGTCCATCAACTTGCAGGGCTTGGCCGCGCGGTGCGCGCAGGGCAGTGTGCAGGACCGCGCGGTGTTCGGTGAAATTGATCTTCTCGCCGCTGAACATGGCGGCGCGTTGCCGCTCCACGCCGCGTTCGCGCGCCAGCTCGAACAGCAACTTGAGCGTAGTATGGTCGACACGGTTTTTGGAGTAGTCGAACAGGATGCCGGCGGCCTTGACGGTCATGTGGTCGAAGCGCTCGGGATCGGCGGCGAACAGGTCGCGCATGTGCCGGTCGCGGACCTCGGCGTGGTGAGACAAAAGTGCTTGGAAGGCTGCGGTCGCGGTAAGTGCTGTATGCGGCATGTTCTGCAATCTTGGCTGAAGTGAGGGGTCTGGAAGAATCTTTACTATACAGGATTTACTACTTTTATGGTAATTTCACTACAATATTAATTGTCGTGCAATGTCGGCAGTATCTCGTACAGCGCCTGTTTACAGTCGTTAGTGGTTGGAAATGCAAAATGGTTTCAATTAAATGTAGTCAGGTAAAACAAGCGAAAGAAGAAGTTTTATTTAAAATTTTGTAGTAAAATTACATTTGTTAACGCTATCAGGAACCCAACATGTCTCTCAACGCTACCTTAGCCAGCGTCACGCGACGCATCGCCGAACGTAGTCGGCCCTATCGCACCGCCTATCTCGCCCGCCTCGACGCCGCGCGTCATGAAGGCGTGCAACGCGGGGCGCTGTCGTGTACCAACCTGGCGCACGGCTTTGCTGCTTTTCCCGCCAACGACAAGCTCAAACTGAAACAGGACCGCGCGCCTTCCATCGCGATTGTTTCGTCGTACAACGACATGTTGTCGGCGCATCAACCTTTCGAGCGTTATCCGCAAATCATCCGCGATGCGGTCCGCGAAGACGGCGGCGTGGCGCAATTCGCCGGCGGCGTGCCCGCCATGTGCGACGGCATCACGCAAGGCCAGACCGGCATGGAGCTGTCGCTGTTCTCGCGCGACGCCATCGCCATGGGCACCGCGGTCGCGCTGTCGCACAATATGTTCGACGCGGCACTGTATCTGGGCGTATGCGACAAGATCGTGCCGGGCCTGCTGATTGGTGCACTGCACTTCGGCCACATCCCGGCGGTATTTGTTCCCGCCGGTCCGATGACCAGCGGCATGACCAATAGCGAAAAGGTCAAGATCCGCCAGTTGTATACCGAAGGCAAGATCGGCCGTGCCGAATTGCTCGAAGCCGAATCGAAGTCGTACCACGATGCCGGCACCTGCACTTTCTACGGCACCGCCAACAGCAACCAGATGCTGATGGAAGCGATGGGCCTGCATCTGCCGGGTTCCGCCTTCATCACGCCGAATACGCCGATGCGCGACGCGCTGACTGCCGCCGCCGCCAAACAGGCGCTGAAGATCACCGCGCAAGGCCAGCAATACACGCCGGTCGGCCGCCTGGTCGACGAGAAGTCCATCGTCAACGCCATCGTCGCGCTGCTGGCGACGGGAGGCTCCACCAACCATACGCTGCATCTGGTCGCCATCGCCAAGGCGGCCGGGCTGGTAATCGACTGGGACGATTTCTCGAAGCTGTCCTCGGTCGTGCCGCTGGTTACGCGCATCTACCCGAACGGCACTGCCGACGTGAATCATTTCCACGCCGCCGGCGGCACTGGTTTCGTGTTGCGCGAATTGATCGACGCCGGGCTGATGCACGACGACGTCATGACCATTCTCGGCCAGGGCCTGCGCGCCCACGCCACCGAACCGCTGTTCGATGACGCCGGCAAGGTCACCTGGAAAGCGACGCCGAAGGATAGCGGCGACGACACCGTCCTGCGTCCCGCGACCAACCCATTCTCCGCAGACGGCGGCCTCAAGCTGTTGCAAGGCAATCTGGGCCGCTCGGTCATCAAGGTCTCGGCGGTCAAGCATGAACACCGCGCCGTGCAGGCGCCGGCCATCGTGTTCCATTCGCAGGAAGCCTTCATGAAGGCCTTCAAGGCCGGTGAACTCGACAAGGATTTCGTTGCCGTCCTGACGTTCCAGGGTCCGCGCGCCAACGGCATGCCGGAACTGCATGCGCTGACGCCGGCGCTGGGCATCCTGCAGGATAAGGGCCGCCACGTGGCGTTGGTCACCGACGGCCGCATGTCGGGCGCATCGGGCAAAGTGCCGGCGGCGATCCACGTGACGCCGGAAGTATTGGCCGGCGGACCGTTGGGTTTTGTGCGGACTGGCGATATGATTCGTCTGGACGCCGAAGCCGGCATCCTGGAAGCGCTGGTGTCGGAAACCGAATGGGCCTCGCGCACTTCGGAAACCGCCAACCTGGCAGGCAACCAGACCGGCATGGGCCGTGAATTGTTCAGCGTCTTCCGCGCCAACGTCAGCGCGGCAGAAGAGGGCGGTACCAGCTTTGGTCTGCCCCCAATCCTCGAAAATGAGAAAGCGACAGTATGAATATCCTGGAAATCATGCGTACCTCGGCGGTCATCCCTGTGATCGCCATCGACAAACTGGAACACGCCGTGCCGCTGGCCAAGGCCTTGGTGGCAGGCGGCATCCGCGTGCTCGAAGTGACCCTGCGCACCGAGCACGGCCTGCCGGCGATCCGCGCCATCGCGGAACAAGTGCCTGAGGCCATCGTCGGCGTCGGCACCCTGACCAGCCCGGAAGAATTCGCCGCCTCGCGCGATGCCGGCGCCGTGTTCGGCGTCTCGCCAGGCCTGACGGCAGCGCTGATCGCCGCCGCCAAGTCCAGCGGCCTGCCTTTGCTGCCGGGCGTGATGACGCCGTCGGAAGTGATGGCGGCGCGCGAAGCCGGTTTCCGTCAGTTGAAACTGTTCCCGGCGATGCAGGCAGGCGGTATCGGCATGCTCAACGCGATTGCCGGTCCGCTGGGCGACGTCACCTTCTGCCCGACCGGCGGCATCTCGCAAGAGACCGCGTCGCAATTCCTGGCCTTGAAGAACGTGGCCTGCGTCGGCGGCTCCTGGCTGACGCCGAAGAATGCCATCGAAATCGGCGACTGGCACAAGATCACCGCACTGGCCAAGGCGGCCAGCGCATTGCGTCCTTAAGCCTGAACCGGCAAGTCGCATTGCTTCTTATCGGAAGCAGTGCCGACAGCATCAACGTGAAAGCACGTGCATCGACTCTCCGATGCACGTGCTTTTTGTTTTTGTGCAGGGTTAAACACGGTCGGCAAACAAACTGTAAGATTTCCCGGAGCCGAACGACCAAAGGGCAGGCTGCATTCTGCAAGCTTCGCACCATGTTCGTCAGGAAACCAAGGAAACATCATGAAAATCCTCAAAACGCTAGTCGTCTTTTTACTCCTGCAGGCCGGCGTCGCCGTTTCTGCGTTTGCCGCCGGCCAGCATTTCACGCAGGCGCAGTTCGATGCGCTCAACAAGAGCGGCAAGCCGGTCGTCGTTCACATCCACGCCGACTGGTGTCCGACCTGCCGGGCGCAGGACCCCATCGTCTCCGGGCTGATCAGGGATCCGGCATTCAAGAACGTCAGCTTTCTTGAAGTCGACTTCGATGCGCAGAAAGATATCGTCAAGGCCTTCAACGTCACACAGCAAAGCACGCTGATCGTCTTCAAAGGCGGCAAGGAGCAGGGACGTTCCACCGGTGACACCCGCAAGGCGTCCATCGACACCCTGATCAACAAGGCGCTCTGATCGCGGGCTGAAGTCAGACATCGTGGAATTCGGCATCACCTCTTACTTCATTGCCTTGGCGGCAGGCGTACTCTCGACCTTGTCGCCGTGCGTACTGCCGCTGCTGCCGGTGATTATCGGCTCGGCAATGCATGAGCACCGCTACGGGCCGTTCGCTGTCGCGATCGGCATGTCAGCTTCGTTTGCCGTGATCGGCACCATACTGGCAAGTGCCGGTGCGCGCCTTGGGGTAGGGCAGGGCGACTTCCAAGTGGTGGCAGCGATCGTCCTGGTCCTGATCGGCGTCGTGCTGTTGTCAAAGAAATTGCAGGAGCGCTTTGCCGTCGCCACATCAGGGGCAAGCGGCGCCGGCAGCAAGATATTGTCGACACTGAATATCAGTGGATTGCGTGGACAGTTTTTGGTGGGCTTGCTGCTCGGCCTGATCTGGAGTCCTTGCGTCGGCCCGACTTTGGGTGCCGCAATTACCCTGGCCAGCCAGGGGCGAGACCTGCCGCAAATTGTGACAATGATGGCGGTGTTCGGATTGGGCGCGGGTTTGCCGATTGCCTTGCTGGGCATGTTGTCGCGTCAGGCGATGCTGAAGATGCGCGGTAAGCTGCAAGGCGTCGGTTCATGGGGGAAGAGCATGCTCGGCGTGTTGTTCATCGCCGTCGGCCTGCTGATCCTGACGGGATGGGACAAGTCGGTGGAAGTTTTCCTGCTGGACCATTCACCCGACTGGCTGACGACGCTGACGACCTCGTTGTAGCGAATTTCGAGATTGGACGGCGACAGCATCGTCGCCGCTCTACAGCATGTTCAGGCGGCCGCCGCCGCCGCACTCTTCTTTTTATACGCCACCACCAGCAGCACGATACCCAGCACGATCATCGGCACCGACAGCATCTGTCCTGCCGAAATTGTGATGCCGCCAAAGCTGACGTTGTAGTCCGGGGTGCGGAAGTATTCGGTGAAGAAGCGCGCGCAGCCATACAGCAGCGAGAACATGCCGGCCACCGCCATGCGCGGGCGCGGCTTGCGCGAGAACAACCAAAGCACAATGAACAGCAGGATGCCGTCCACCAGCATCTGGTAAATCGGCGAAGGATGGCGCGGCAGGTTGTCGACGTTGGGCCAGATCATGGCCCACGGCAGTGACGCATCGGCGACGCGGCCAGGCAGTTCTGCGTTGATGAAGTTGCCCAGGCGGCCGGCGGCGTAGCCTAGCGGCACCATCGGTGCGATGAAGTCCATGATGTCCATCAGATGGCGACCGCGCTTGCGACCCCAGATGTACATCGCGATCATCACGCCGAGGAAGCCGCCGTGGAAGGACATGCCGCCTTTCCATACCGCGATGATGTCGGCCGGATTGGCGAAGTAGTAGCTCGGGTTGTAGAACAGGACTTCGCCGAGACGCCCGCCGATGACCACGCCCAGGACGCCGTAGAACAGCATGTCGTCGAGGTCTTCCTTCTTCCAGCCGACTGCGGCGATGTGCGGTTGCTTGATGCGCAGGCGGCCCAGCGCGATGAACTGGGCGAACGCCAGCAGGTACATCAGGCCGTACCAGTGCACCTGCAGCGGGCCGATGGAAAAGGCGATGGGGTCGGGCATCGGGTGGATCAGCATGGAAACTCTTTCAGAACAATTGGGGTGATGATGTCGGGACAGACCGGTCTATGCCGGCGGTGTCGCCACCATGTCAAGAAACGCGCGCAGCACCGGCGACGCACTGTCGCGCCGCCAGGCCAGTCCGGTTTCGATCAACGGCGTCTTGCCGCTGAGCGGGCGGTAGTCCACGCCGGGACGCTGCAGGTTAGACACGGATTGTGGCACAAGTGCCATGCCCATGCCAGCCGACACCAGGCCGACGATGGTCTGCATCTGGATCGCCTCCTGGCCGATGTGCGGCGTCACGCCGGCGTCGCGGAAGCAGCTCAGGATCGTGTCATGGAAGGCCGGCGAAATACGGCGCGGGAAAATGATCAGCGGCAGCTCGCGCAGGCTTTTGAGCGTCACGGCGTTCTTGCCGCGCACCACGCCGCTCGGGACGGCCGCCACGAGCGGCTCCGACAGCAGCGGCAGGTAATCGAGTGCCGCCTGGGATTTTTCCGGCAGCGGCGGCAACAGCAGGCCGGCGTCGATCTTGCCCTGCATCAGGTCTTCCAGCTGGATGTCGGTGGTGGCTTCGCGTAGATCGATCTGCACCTGCGGATAGCGCGCGCGGAAGCGTTGCAGCAGCGGCGGCAAAATACTGTAGTCGGCCGTCGAAATGAACGACAGCGACAACAGTCCGGAAGCGCCGCTGGCAGCCCGCCGCGCCAGGTCGGGCAGGGCGCTCGCCTGCTGCAGGATGCGCTGCGCTTCGGGCAGCAGCGCCAGCCCGGCCGGTGTCAGTGCGACGCTGCGCTTGGTGCGGGCGAATAGCGGCGTGCCCAGCATTTCTTCCAGCGCCTGGATGGTTTGCGACAATGGCGGTTGGGTCATGTGCAGGCGCACGGCGGCGCGGCCGAAGTGTTTTTCTTCGGCAACGGCGACGAAATAGCGCAGTTGGCGCAGTTCCAGGCGGGACTCGGTGTTCATGCGGTTGGTGATATGCAATTCATATTTATCGGTAGTGAATCATATATTTGACAGCAGGCATTGCGCAAGGCACTCTATCCGGCAGCCAGAACCGCGTCAGCACCTTGACGGACGGATTCGCGCCAGTGTCGCTCCTGGTGTGGACCGCAAGCGTTCCGTCGGCAATTCGTATCAACCAGGAGACCAGCATGTCATTCAACCGCCGCTCAAAGAACATTACGCAAGGTGTTTCGCGCAGCCCCAATCGCTCGATGTATTACGCCTTGGGCTACGAAAAAGAAGACTTCGACAAGCCGATGATCGGCATCGCCAACGGTCATTCCACCATCACGCCGTGCAACTCCGGTCTGCAAAAATTGGCCGACGTGGCGATTTCCGCGATCAAGCAGGCCGGCGCCAATCCGCAGGTGTTCGGTACGCCGACCATTTCCGACGGCATGTCGATGGGCACCGAGGGCATGAAGTATTCGCTGATTTCGCGCGAAGTCATCGCCGACTGCATCGAAACCGCCGTCAACGGCCAGTGGATGGACGGCGTCGTCGTCATCGGCGGCTGCGACAAGAACATGCCGGGCGGCATGATCGCGCTGGCGCGTACCAACGTGCCGGGCATTTACGTCTACGGCGGCACCATCAAGCCGGGCAACTGGAAGGGCAAGGACCTGACCATCGTCTCGGCCTTCGAAGCCGTCGGCGAATTCTCCGCCGGCCGCATGTCGCAGGAAGACTTCGACGGCATCGAGCGCAACGCCTGTCCGTCATCCGGTTCCTGCGGCGGCATGTACACCGCCAACACCATGTCGTCGGCATTCGAAGCGCTGGGCATGGGCCTGTTCTACTCCTCGACCATGGCCAATCCTGACGACGAAAAGACCGGTTCCGCCGCCGAGTCGGCGCGCGTGCTGGTCGAAGCCGTCAAGAAGGACATCAAGCCGCGCGACATCATCACGCGCAAGTCGATCGAGAACGCCGTCAGCCTGATCATGGCCACCGGCGGTTCCACCAATGCGGTGCTGCATTTCCTGGCCATTGCTCACGCGGCGGAAGTCGAATGGACCATCGACGACTTCGAGCGCGTGCGCCAGAAAGTCCCGGTCATCTGCGACCTCAAGCCGTCCGGCAAATATGTCGCGACCGATCTGCACAAGGCTGGCGGCATTCCTGCGGTGCTGAAGGTGCTGCACGAAGCCGGCATGCTGCACGGCGATTGCCTGACCATCACCGGCAAGACGCTGGCCGAAGAGCTGGCGAATATCCCTGCGCTGCGCGCCGACCAGGACGTCATCCGTCCGATCGACAAGGCGCTATACAAGCAAGGCCACCTGGCTATCCTCAAGGGCAACCTGGCGCCGGAAGGCTGCGTGGCCAAGATCACCGGCCTCAAGAATCCGGTCATTACCGGCCCGGCGCGCGTGTTCGACGATGAATACAGCGCCATGGACGCCATCCTGGCCGACAAGATCAAGCCGGGCGACGTGCTCGTGATGCGCTACCTGGGTCCGAAGGGCGGCCCCGGCATGCCGGAAATGCTGGCGCCGACTTCCGCGCTGATCGGCAAGGGCCTGGGCGAATCGGTCGGATTGATTACCGACGGGCGTTTCTCCGGCGGCACCTGGGGCATGGTGGTCGGTCACGTGGCGCCGGAAGCGTTTGTCGGCGGCATCATCGGCCTGGTGGAAGAGGGCGACTCGGTCACAATCGATGCGCGTCAGTTGCTGATCCAGCTCAACGTCGACGACGCTGAAATCGAGCGCCGCCGCAGCCACTGGAAGCAACCGGCGCCGCGTTATACGCGCGGCGTGCTGGCAAAGTATGCGATGCTGGCGTCGACTGCCAGCAAGGGCGCCGTTACAGGCTGATTGCGTTCTTTGACGAGGACTGCAAGCAATTAAAAAAGCCGGAGCGATCCGGCTTTTTTAATGCGATCCTCATAGGTAAATGCATCTCGTTTTTATCTGTCACATGCGTGTCAAAAAACATGATGTTTATATGCGCCGGCGCATACAGCTGCCATTCCAATCAGTTGTAGAATACGCAGAACTTCTTGGAGGGTAATAATGAAAAAGCTTCTATTCATCGCATCAGCCGTGCTGGCATTTGGTGTCTCCGCCCAGGCTTCTGCCAATGCAGACTTGGCCAAGGCAAAGAATTGCATGGCCTGTCATTCGATCCAGACCAAAATCGTCGGTCCGGCCTTCAAGGATGTGGCGAAGAAGTACGCCGGTCAGAAGGATGCCGAAGACAAGCTGACGCAAAAAGTATTGAAGGGCGGTTCCGGCGTGTGGGGCGCAATCCCGATGCCGGCCAACGCGCAAGTGTCGGAAGCCGAAGCGCGCACGCTGGTGAAATGGGTGCTGAGCCTGAAGTAAGCACGAAGCAAGCACCGAAGCAAGCACCGAAGCAAGCCGCATCGAAAGCGTCCGCAAGGGCGCTTTTTTTATGGCCGCAGCATAGGGATCAATCGTACCGCCAATAAAAAACGCGCCTGACTTTCATCAGGCGCGTTCTTCATGCAAAAAATTGCAGAAGCGGAAGCTTACTTGACCACAGCCAGCAGGGTGCGTTCACCCTTCTTGTATGTGTACAGCGTCAGCGAACCGTTCTTGATGTCGCCCTTGGCGTCGAAGGCGATAGTGCCTGTCACGCCCTTGTGGCTGATCTTTGCCAGTTCAGGCAGGTACTTGGCTGGTTCAGCCGAGTTTGCCTTCTTCATTGCGTCGGCGACAGTCAGCGTTGCATCGTAAGCGTATGCAGCGTTGTAGACCACGTCGATGCCGAACTTCTTCTTGTAAGCTGCGCGGAAGTCGTCCATGCCCTTCTTGCCGGCTTCGTCCACACCGCCTGCTTCAGCGCAGACGACCTGGTCGTCGATCAGGCCATCGCCGGCCAGACCTGGCAGGGAACCGGTACAGATACCGTCACCACCCATGAACTTGGCAGTGATGCCCAATTGCTTCATCTGACGCAGCATCGGGCCGCCGACAGCGTCCATGCCGCCGAAGAACACGACTTCAGGCTTCTTGGCCTTGATCGAAGTCAGGATCGCGTTGAAGTCAGTTGCCTTGTCGTTGGTGAATTGCTTGCCGACGATAGTTGCGCCCGCGCCTTGTGCACCCTTGGCGAATTCTTCAGCAACGCCTTGACCGTACGCAGTACGGTCATCGATGACCGCGACGTTCTTGGTCTTCAGTGCGGTGACAGCGTATTTACCCAGCACGGCGCCCAGTTGCGCATCGTTGGCGACCACGCGGAAGGCGGTCTTGAAGCCTTGTTGCGTGTACTTAGGATTGGTAGCCGATGGCGACACTTGCGGGATGCCTGCGTCGTTGTAGATCTTCGATGCCGGGATGGTGGTGCCGGAATTCAAGTGACCGATAACTGCGGCGACCTTCTGGTCGACCAGCTTGGTGGCGACGGCAGTCGCTTGCTTTGGATCCGATGCGTCGTCTTCACCGACCAGTTCGAATTTGACTTTCTTGCCGCCGATGGTGAAACCCTTGGCGTTCAGTTCGTCAATCGCCATACGGGCGCCGTTTTCATTGTCCTTGCCCATGTGGGCGTTCGGGCCGGAGAGTGGACCGACGTGAGCGATCTTGATGACTTCCTGTGAATAAGCTGCGCCGGCAAAAGCGAGTGCAATGGCGCCGGTCAATGGAATAATTGTGCTCTTGAGTTTCATAAATTCCCTCTGTAGATTGAAATAAACTACGCTTGCTCAGGACTGCTGAAAATCTCTTCCGGCTCGCATCCTTCGATGTCTTCCTCCGAAGCGGCCGATGTTCCTGATTTTGCAACAGCCTCTTTTTTGCTTATTCAGAGACGTTTCGCAGATACAAAACACCCTGTACTATTCAACGTCGGTTTCCGAATAATGCAGACGGTACAACATAAGAAACGGCTTGCAAAGGTTTTTTGAGTGCCGAATTGAAAAAAATTGAACTTTCGTTTTTATGCCCAAATACCATACGCTTGACAAGGTTGATCGCAAGCTCCTGAACCTGCTGCAAAAGGACAATCAGATTCCGACTCGTATCTTGGCGGAGAAATTGCATATATCGCAACCGACCTGCCTGCGGCGCATTCGCGAGCTGCGCGAAGCCGGCATCATCAATGCCGAAGTGGCGATGGTGGACCCGTTTGCGCTGGGCTACGGCATGCTGGCTTTCCTTGAGATTTCGCTCAATAACCAGTCCGACGAGCATATGCAGGAGTTCGAGCAGCGCATGGCCAAGGAGGCCGAAGTGATGCAGTGCTATTTCGTGTCGGGCGAATATGACTATTTTCTGGCGGTGCATGTGATCGATATGGACGCGTACTATCAGTTCGTGCGCCGCGTCATTTCCGGCTCCGGAAATGTCCGTCACTTCCAGTCGCGTTTCCCGATGAAGCGAGCCAAGTTCGCCACACGGATCGCGTTTGACGAAAAAGCTGCCGAAATTCAGGTGCGTGTGCCGGAGTAGGGCGCAGCAGCAAAGCCAACTTCTTAGCACTTTCCGTGCCTGCGCCGGTTTTTCAGGGCCGCATCGCGACAGGAAACGTGACGAGCCTCGCGGATATTGATGATCCGCATCTCGATAAAATTTGCAGAGCGCTCCTCGTCTGTGCTAACTTTGCGCCTGTCAGCGACGATACGGTGCAGCAACTTTGTTCAATGCACCAAATCCAATCGTCGTATCCATATCGGCTGCAGGTAGTCTGACTAAGCCGAAACAAGCCGCACCTCCGCTGCCACCAGCGAACCATACAAGCGAACCCGAGCGAGATTGAGTTTGAGCTTGGCTGGCTCGGTCACGGCGCTTATCCATTTCACGCATCACCGTATTGCCGCACAGACGGCGAACATGACGCGTCCAATCCGAAAACTGGCCAGGCGAGTGTGCAATTGCCATAAGCCAGTCACACATCATCCACCATGCCGCCTGGCGGCAGACCTGAAGGGGAATCCTACGCATGCATGCTGTTGAACTGTTTATCCAGGACCTTGCCGTGATCATGCTGATCGCCGGCGTGGTCACCGTCGTGTTCAACCGTTTCAAGCAGCCGGTGGTGCTCGGCTATATCGTGGCCGGCGTCATCATCGGCCCGCACACGCCGCCGTTCAACCTGATCCAGGACGACAAGACCGTCCACATCCTGTCCGAGCTGGGCGTGATCTTCCTGCTGTTTTCGCTGGGCCTGGAGTTCAGCCTCAAGAAGCTGGCCAAGGTCGGCGCCACTGCCGTGGTCGCCGCGGTCGCCGAGATCATGCTGATGATCTGGATCGGCTACGAGATCGGCATCTATTTCGGCTGGAAGACCATGGACGCGGTCTTCCTCGGCGCCATGCTGGCGGTGTCGTCAACCACCATCATCGTCAAGGCGCTCAACGAGCTGGGCATGAAGAACGAGAAGTTCGCCCAGATCATCTTCGGCATCCTGATCGTCGAAGACATCCTCGCCATCGGCATGATTGCGCTGCTGTCGGGCATCGCCACCAGCGGCTCGGTCGATTCCGGCGAAGTGGTCAACACGGTCGGCAAGCTGCTGCTGTTCATGGTGGTGTCGCTGGTGGTCGGCATCCTGATCGTGCCGCGCCTGCTCAACTACGTCGCCCGCTTCAAGAGCAACGAGATGCTGCTGGTGACGGTGCTGGGCATCCTGTTCGGCTTCTGCCTGCTGGTCATGAAGCTTCAGTACAGCGTCGCGCTGGGCGCCTTCCTGGTCGGCGCGGTGATGGCCGAATCGCGCCAGATCCATCGCATAGAACGCATCATCGAGTCGATCCGCGACATGTTCAGCGCCATCTTCTTCGTCGCCATCGGCCTGCTGTTCGATCCCAACGTGCTGGCCAAATACTGGCTGCCGATCACGGTCATCACCTTCGCGGTGGTGTTCGGCAAACTGTTCAGCTGCGGCATCGGCACCTTCCTGGCCGGCCATGGCGGCCGCACGCCAATGCGCGTGGGCATGGGACTGGCGCAGATCGGCGAGTTCTCCTTCATCATCGCCGCCCTCGGCGTCAGCCTCAAGGTCACCAGCGATTTCCTCTACCCGATCGTGGTGGCGGTGTCGGCCGTGACCGCGCTGCTCACGCCTTACCTGATCAAGGCCGCCGATCCGCTGTCGGCCAAGGCGGTGGAGCTGGTGCCGAAAAAGATTTCCGGCATCTTCGGCATGTACGCGAGCTGGCTGGAAAGCCTGCAGCCGCAAGGCGAGAAAGCTGAGATCAGCAAGATCATCCGGCGCATCCTGGTGCAGGTGCTGGTCAACATCGCGCTGGTGGTGGCGATCTTCCTGTGCGGCGCCTTCTTCGTGGATGGCATCGGCGGCTGGCTGTCGACCTGGATAGGCGATGAGCAAGTGCGCAAGGCCGTGATCTGGGGTGGCGCTCTGGTATTATCGCTGCCGTTCCTGATCGCCACCTACCGCAAGCTGCAGGCCCTGGCCATGCTGCTGGCCGAAGTCGGGGTCAAGCCGGAATTCGCGGGCGCCTACACGACCGGTGTGCGGCGTGTGATTTCCGAAGTGATACCGGTGATGTCGATTCTCGGTATCATGTTGCTGATCTTTGTCCTGAGCGCCAGCATCTTGCCGCCGCTCAACCTGCTGGCCTTCGTGCTGCTGGGCGTGGCCGGGCTGCTGTGGTTGTTGTGGAGCAAGCTGGTCAAGCTGCATTCCCGCCTGCAAATCGCGCTGTTCGAAACGCTGGACGAGAAGCCTGAAGATTCCCACTAAGTTGTTTTAACCATTCATAGTCCATTGTCATGACTCAAGACGAACTCAAACAAGCGGTAGCCCGCGCCGCCATCGACTACGTGGTCGACGGCGAAATCATCGGCGTCGGCACCGGCTCCACCGCCAACTTCTTCATCGATGAACTGGCCAAGATCAAGGACCGCATCAAGGGCGCCGTGGCGTCCTCGGAAGCCACCGCCGAGCGCCTGCGCGGTCACGGCATCAAGGTGTTCGACCTCAACGACGTCGAAACCATGCCGGTCTACATTGATGGCGCCGACGAGATCGATGCCAAGGGCGCGATGATCAAGGGCGGCGGTGCGGCATTGACGCGTGAAAAGATCGTGGCCTCCGTGGCGCAGAAATTCGTCTGCATCGCCGACGGCTCCAAGCTGGTCGACGTGCTCGGCAAGTTCCCGCTGCCGGTGGAAGTGATCCCGATGGCGAGCAGCGTGGCCGCGCGCAAATTGTCCGCGCTCGGTTGCGAGGCGAAGTTGCGCCTGAAGGAAGGCAAGCCGCTGGTGACCGACAACGGTTGCTACATCCTCGACGCCGTCGGTCTGAGCATCACCGAGCCGGCCGAGATTGAAGCGGCGATCAACAACATCGTCGGCGTCGTGACGGTGGGCTTGTTCGCACGCCAGGGCGCCAACGTTTGCCTGCTGGGTACGCCGGACGGCGTGAAAAAACTGGAGTTCTGATCAGCCTTTGATTGGAACGCCGACAAAAAAAGCCGCCTTCATCGGGCGGCTTTTTCTTTGGGCGTTGTTACGTTCTCAAGGCTAAGGCTGTTTCGCCTTCCCCTCATCCCGCGCAATTGCCACGCTCATGTTCGCCGGAACTATTCTCTTGCGCAACGTGCTGTTGAGCTGGTCCAGCGTCAGCGCTGCGATGCGCTCATCCAGTTGCGCCGCCCAGGCATAGGTGCGATCAAGGTCGAGCAGGTTGACCCAGCCGTTGCTGATGGTGTCGTCCTGCGCGCGCGACTGTTCGCGTTGCTGGCGGATGCCGGATTTGGCGCGTTCCAGTTCTTCCGCTGTGAAGCCTTCGGTGATCAGGCGCTGCAATTCTTCGCGAATGGCGGCGTCGACCTTGTCCAGGTTTTGCGGCGCGGCGATGGCGCCGATGCCGAACTGGCCGGCGTTGCTGAGCGCGCCGACCGACAGCGACGTGCCGATGCTGTACGACAAGCCTTCACGCTGACGCACGCGGTCGGCCAGGCGCGACTTCATGCTGGCGCCGCCGATCAGGTAATTCGCTACCACCAGCGCCGGATAGTCGGCGTCTTCGTCACGGATATCCAGGCCGAGTTTGGCGAGGTAAGTGCCGTTTTCCTTGTCGGGCGTGTTGATGAACTGGCGCGTCGGGGCGACTTCGGAATAATCTTGCAGCACGCGTTGATAAGGCGTGGCGCTCTTCCAGCCGGCCAGGCTTTGCTGGATCACGCGTGCGGCTGCATCGGGGTCGAAGTCGCCGACGATAGCGATCTGTCCGGAGGAGGCGCCGTAGAAATCGCGATGGAAGGCTTTGACATCATCCAGCGTCAACGCCTGTACCGCCGCGATACGCTGGTCCAGCGTGCGCGCCGCGCGCCAGTCGCCGGCGGGGTAGTGGTCGAAGTGCAGCGACAGGGCTTCGGAGGCGCGCTCGGTCGGATCATTGCGCGAGGACTCCAGGCTGACGAGAATCTGCTTGCGCAATTGCTCGAACTCGGCCGGGTCGAAACGCGGATGCTGCAGGATGTCGGCCATCAGCTTCAACGCCGCATCGAGATTGTCGCGCGTGGTCTGGAAATTGTTCACACCGCCGGCGATCTTGAGGCGCGCAAATTCATCCGCCAGTTGTTCGCGCGTCATGGACATGCTGCCGCGCGACAGCATCTCGCCAGTCATGGCGGCGATGGTTTTCTTGCCGAACAAGGTTTTTTCATCGCCCCAGTCCAGCTTGATGCGCACCGACACGGTCTGGCCGCGCGTCTTCTTGGGCAGCAAGGCCAGCTTGAGTCCGCCCACGCGCAATTGCGTGGTGCGCAAGTCCAGGTTGGCGGGCGAAGTATCGAAGGCCTCGCCGGTCGCGACCGCAGCGCGTGGCCGGTACGATTGCAGCGCGCTTTCCAGGCTAGGTGCGACCGGGATTTCGCTGCGTTGCGGCTGGTCTTCCGGAATGAACAGTCCCACCGTACGATTGTCTCGGCGGAAGTACTTCGCGGCGGCGTCGGCGACTTGCTGCGCGCTCATCGCGTCGACCTGGTCGCGTCCGGCAAACAGCAGACGCCAGTCGCCCAGCGCCAGTACGTTCGAGAGGGAAATGCCGATGCGCTGATGGTCGCTCAGCAGGCGTTCATAGCCGTTGGCGTTGGACACGCGCACGCGCGCCATCTCGGCTTCAGTGGGCGGCGTGGTCGCGAACGATTCGATGGCGTCGGTCAGCGCTTTGCGCACCGGCTCCAGCGGTTCGCCTTTCTTGACGACCGCGCCGATGATCTGCAGCCCCGGCGCATAGCCGCTCAACTGGAATTGCACGATCGCGCTGGCCTTGCCGGTTTCCACCAGCAGCTTGTGCAGACGGCCGTTAGGCGTGTCGGCCAGGATGTCGGCGGCTACGCCGGCGGCATCGGAATCGATGTGGATGCCGGACGGGATCTTGTAGCCGACGTAGACCAGTTGCACGTCGCCGCTGCGGCGGATGGTGAACTGGCGCTCGCCGTCCTGGGTCGGTTCCACCGTCCAGAACGTCGGCAGCGCGCGCGCCGGTTTCGGCATCTTGCCGAAGCTGCGATCGACCCAGGCCAGCACCTTGGCCGGATCGAACTTGCCGGCCACCAGCAGCACCGCATTGTCGGGCTGGTAATAGGTGCGATAGAAGGCCTGCAGGTTCTCGATCTTCACGTGCTCGATGTCGCTGCGATTACCGATGGTCGAGTTGCCGTAGTTGTGCCAGTCGAAGGCGACGCTTTGCATGCGCTTGACCATGACCGAGCTCGGCGAATTTTCGCCGCTCTCGAACTCATTGCGCACCACCGTCATTTCGCTGTCGAGATCCCTCTGCGCGATGAAGGAATTGAGCATGCGGTCGGCTTCCATGGCGATGGCCCATTGCAGGTTCTCATCGCCGGCCGGGAAGAATTCGTAATAGTTGGTGCGGTCCAGCGAGGTGGTGCCGTTGAAGCTCATGCCGCGCTTGCTGAACTCTTGCGGGATCGCACCGTGCTGCGGCGTGCCCTTGAACATCAGGTGTTCCAGCAGATGCGCCATGCCGGTTTCGCCGTAGTTCTCCTGGCGCGAGCCGACCAGATAAGTCATGTTGACGGTCACGGTCGGCTTGCTGGCGTCAGGCATCAGCAGCAGCTTGAAGCCGTTGCTGAAGCGGTATTCAGTGATGCCTTCGGCGGAAGGACCCTGGCTGACGCCGGCGGGCAAGGATAGCGGCGGCGGGGTTTGGGCCTGCGCATGGGCGCCGCCGACGGTCAGGAACAAGGGGAGCAGGCAGCGGGCCAGTGAAGCGGGGCGGAGCAGGGACATGTTTTCCTGATGGATGATCGAAGGGGAGGCGTGACGGCTATTCTACGGAATGCGCGACAAAGCCGTTGAGACCGGGATAAGACCGGGCTGGCGCGAGAAATATCCGCAGCGGAGAATAAAGCAGGGGAGGTCAGACTGGGGAGAGAGAGGCGGTCCAGGCGGCGTGATGCACCTGAACCGCGGCAGTACGATTCAGCGTGCAGCTCAGTCGCCCGGTGGCGGGACGTAGCCTTGCGCTGCGTCGGCGCCTTCGCCGAAGAAATGCTTTTCCATCTGCACGGCCAGGTATTTGCGTGCGCGCGCATCGGCCAGCATCAGGCGGTTTTCATTGACCAGCATGGTCTGGTGCTTGAGCCAGCCGGCCCAGGCTTCCTTCGACACGCTTTCATAAATGCGCTTGCCCAGTTCGCCCGGGTACGGCGGGAAGTCGAGGCCTTCGGCTTCCTTGTTCAGTTTGATGCAGTGGATGGTGCGTGCCATGTTGATTCCTTGGTTAAAACATTGATGACGTATTCAGGGAAGACATGAGACTCGCTTGGGCGAACTTCAGCGGTTGAGAGCATCGAAGATGCAGTCTCACGTCCTGATTTCTGCATTATAGATTCTTGATCAGCACCAGTGACTTGCGTTGCCAGTTGTACATGTGCTGGCGGTCCTTCGGCAGGTCGTCCACGGTGGCCGGCACGAAGCCGCGCCGCAGGAACCAGTGCGAAGTGCGGGTGGTCAGCACGAACAGCTTGGTCAGTCCCGATTCGCGCGCGCGCGTTTCGATGTGCTTGAGGATACGCTCGCCGTCGCCCTGCGCCTGGACTTCCGGATTGACGGTCAGGCAGGCCATTTCGCCCATTCTTTCCTTCGGGAAAGGATAGAGCGCTGCGCAGCCGAAGATCACGTTGTCATGCTCGATCACCGAGAAGTAATGGATCTCGCGCTCGATCAGCTCACGGCCGCGCTTGACCAGCGTGCCGTCGGCTTCCAGCGGTTCGATCAGCTTGATGATGCCGCCGACGTCTTCGATGGTGGCTTCGCGCAGGCTTTCCAGGTTTTCGTACGTGATCATGGTGCCGATGCCGTCATGCGTGAACAGCTCCAGCAACACCGAGCCATCGGTGGAGAACGGCACGATGTGGGCGCGGGAGACGCCCGCGTTACAGGCCTTGACCGCGCTCTTCAGATAGAAGGCGGCGTCGGGCGGCAGGAAATTGGCCTGCAGCACGGCCTCGGCCTGATGCGACGACAGCTCGCGGATGTCGGTGCCGCCGGCGTCATGCATCAGCGGTGTTTCGCTCAGGAAAATCAGTTTCTCGGCGCGCAGCGCGATGGCGGCGGTGACCGCCACGTCTTCCATCGCCAGGTTGAAGGCCTCGCCGGTCGGCGAAAAGCCCAGCGGCGACAGCAGCACGATGCCGCCGGCGTTGAGGATGGGATGGATGGTGTCGGCCGCAACTTTACGCACGATGCCGGTCAGCTGCAGGTCGGCGCCGTCGATCACGCCCATCGGACGCGCCGTGACGAAGTTGCCGGAAATGACGCGGATCGCGGCATGCGCCATCGGTGTGTTGGGCAAGCCCTGGCTGAATGCTGCTTCGATGTCCAGACGCAACTCGCCGGCGGCTTCCTTGGCGCATTCCAGCGCAGCCGAATCGGTGATGCGCAGGCCGTTGTGGAAGCGCGCCTCGACGTTACGCAGCGCCAGCTGTTCTTCAACCTGCGGTCGTGAGCCGTGCACCACCACAATACGGATGCCCAGCGCATGCAACAGCGACAGATCCTGGGCCAGCACGGCCAGCCCGCCGGCCGTGACCAGCTCGCCCGGGAAGGCGATCACGAAGGTCTTGCCGCGGAAGGCGTGAACGTAAGGCGCTACGGAGCGCAGCCAGGCCACGAAGCTGGCGAAATCGGTGTCATTTTCCATGTTGCGCATTATAACCAGTCGCACCGCAGATGTTTGGCGAGGAGCCGTTTTTTGCACCGCAATGTTGCAGTGCGGTTTCACATGCGCGAAAAAAGCCGTTATTGGTCCGCCGGGCAGGCCAAGCGCAGGGAGTAGGTATAATGCCAGCCGTTATGTCCGCTCCCAATTCCCCAAAGCCTCCCCAAGCTCCCCAGCCCAAAAACAAGTCCGCCCAGCAGTCGCCGCGCGTTGCCGCGCCGCCGCGTGTGCAGGTGCGCAACCCTCTGCCCGAGATCACCTTCCCCGAAGAGCTGCCGGTCTCCGGCCGCCGCCAGGAAATCGCCGAGGCGCTGCAGGCCAACCAGGTCATCATCGTCAGCGGCGAGACCGGTTCCGGCAAGACCACCCAGCTGCCCAAGATCTGCCTGCAACTCGGTCGCGGTGAAAAAGGTCTGATCGGCCACACCCAGCCGCGCCGCATCGCCGCGTCGTCGACCGCCAAGCGCATCGCGCAGGAACTCGGCACGCCGCCGGGCGAGCACGTCGGCTTCAAGGTGCGCTTCAACGACACGCTCACCAAAGGCGCCTGGGTCAAGCTGATGACCGACGGCATCCTGCTGGCGGAGACGCAAACCGATCCGCTGCTGCGCCAGTACGACACCATCATCATCGACGAGGCGCACGAACGCAGCCTCAACATCGACTTTCTGCTCGGCTACCTGAAGCAGTTGCTGCCGAAGCGGCCTGACCTGAAGGTCATCATCACCTCGGCGACCATCGACGCCGATCGTTTTTCGCGCCACTTCGGCACCGAGGTCAACGGCGAGCTCAAACCGGCGCCGGTGATCGAAGTATCGGGCCGGCTGTATCCGGTCGAGATCCGCTATCGCCCGGTCGACAATGCCGACCGCAGCAACCTCGCGCCGGAAGTGGCCAACGCCCGCGCACGCGCCGAAGGCCGTGCGACGCAGGCGCAGAAGGACCGCGACCAGCGCGACCTGATGGACGCCGTGGTCGACGCCGTCGACGAACTGGCGCGCATCGGTTCCGGCGACGTGCTGGTGTTTTTGCCCGGTGAACGCGAAATCCGCGACGCTGCCGAAGCGCTGCGCAAGCACCATCCGCCGCACGTCGAAATCCTGCCGCTGTTCGCGCGCCTGTCGGCGCAAGAGCAGGAGCGCGTCTTCAAATCGAGCAACGCGCGCCGCATCGTGCTGGCGACCAACGTCGCCGAGACTTCGCTGACCGTCCCCGGCATCCGCTACGTGGTCGATGCGGGTCTGGCGCGCGTGAAGCGCTACAGCTACCGCAACAAGGTCGAGCAACTGCAGATCGAAGCGGTCGCGCAATCGGCCGCCAACCAGCGCGCCGGCCGTTGCGGCCGTGTTGCTGCAGGCGTATGCATCCGCTTGTACGAAGAACAGGACTACCTGCAGCGACCGAAATTCACCGAGCCGGAAATCCTGCGCTCGTCGCTGGCCTCGGTCATCCTGCGCATGAAGTCCCTGCATCTGGCCGACGTCGAAACCTTCCCGTTCATCGAACCGCCATTGGGCCGCGCGATCGCCGACGGTTATCAACTGTTGCAAGAGCTCGGCGCCGTCGATGAGTTCAACCAGTTGACGCCGCTCGGCAATCAACTTGCCAAGCTGCCACTGGACCCGCGCGTGGGCCGCATGATTCTGGCGGGCCGCGAGAACGCCTGCCTCTCCGAATTGCTGATCATCGCCTCGGCGCTGTCGGTGCAGGATCCGCGCGACCGCCCGATGGAAGCGCAGGCCGCCGCCGACCAGGCGCACAAGAAATTCGCCGATGAGAAATCGGAATTCCAGAGTTATCTGCGAATCTGGAAGTGGTTCGAAGAAGCCGTCGAGCACAAGAAATCCAATCGCCAGCTGCAAGACCATTGCCGCGCCAACTTCCTCTCGCAGCTGCGCCTGCGCGAGTGGCGCGACGTCCATTCGCAACTGCTGACCATCGTGCGCGAGCAGGGTTGGCGCATGAACGAAGCGCCGGCGACCTACGAGCAATTGCACACCGCGTTGCTGACCGGTTTGCTCGGCAACGTCGGCTTCAAGTCGGACGAAGATCCGCATTACCTTGGCGCGCGCGGCATCAAGTTCCACATCTGGCCCGGTTCCAGCTTGCAGAAGAAGGCAGGCAAGTGGATCGTCGCCGCCGAACTGGTCGACACCTCGCGCCTGTACGCGCGTTGCGTGGCGCAGATCCAGCCGGAATGGCTGGAGCGCGTCGGCGGCCATCTGCTCAAGAAATCCTGGGGCGAACCGCGCTGGGAAAAGCGCAGCGCCCAGGTCACCGCATCCGAACGCGCCACCTTGTACGGCTTGGTGGTGTACAGCCAGCGCCGCATCAACTTCGGCCTGATCAATCCGCAGGAAGCGCGCGAAATCTTCATCCGCGACGCGCTGGTCGGCGGCGACTTCGACACGCGCGCACCGTTCTTCGCGCACAACCAGAAGCTGGTGCGCGAGATCGAAAACCTCGAACACAAATCGCGCCGGTTGGACGTGCTGGTCGACGATGAACTGATCGCCGCCTTCTACGACAAGCTGATCCCGGCCGACATCTGCAACGGCATCACTTTCGAGAAGTGGCACAAGGACGCCACTGCCGCCAACGCCGATCCCAAGCTGCTGTTCCTGAACCGTGACGACCTCATGCGTCACGAAGCGGCCGGCGTGACCACCGAGCTGTTCCCGAAAACCATGACGGTGGCGGGTTTGTCGATGGCGCTGTCCTATCACTTCGAACCCGGCACGCCGCGCGACGGCGTCACGCTGACGGTGCCGCTGTATGCGCTGAACCAAGTGTCCGCCGCGCGCTGCGAATGGCTGGTGCCCGGCATGCTCAAGGAAAAGGTGCACCTGCTGCTCAAGTCGTTGCCGCAAAAGCTGCGTCGCCATTGCGTGCCGCTGCCCGACTACGCCGCCGGTTTCTGCGCGCGCATGGAAGAGCGTCATCTGTTCGGCCGGGGCGACCTGATCGATGCGCTGATTGCCGACATCCGCGAGCAGATCACCATCATGGTCAAGAGCACCGACTTCAAGCAGGAGACCTTGCCCGCGCATCACGCGATGAACTTCAAGATCGTCGATGAGCACGGCCGCCAGCTGGAGATGGGCCGCAACCTTGGCAGCCTGCAAGCAGAATTCGGCGGCCAGGCGCGCGAGCAATTCCAGAAGCTGGCCGAGCAGACGGCGATTACCGGGATTGCGACGCCGGTGGCATCCATTACCGCCGCCGCGCCCGCAGGAAAAACTGCAACAGCTGCGCCTTCAGGAGCGAGCGCGGCTTCGGTTTCCGAATACGGCAATCTCACCAACTGGACCTTCGGTGAGCTGCCCGAGCTGCTGGAAATCCAGCGTGGCGCAGTCGGACCAAATTCAGGCAAGTCACAAACGCTGATCGGCTTCCCCGCACTGGTCGACAAAAAGACCCATTGCGATCTCGAAGTCTTCGACGACCCCGCCGACGCTGCGCGTCAGCATTTCGCCGGCCTGCGCCGCCTGTTTGCGCTGCAACTGAAAGAGCAGCTCAAGTACCAGGAAAAGAACATCCCCGGCCTGCAGCAGATGGGCATGCAATTCATGGCGCTGGGTTCGCAGGAAGAGTTGCGCGACCAGATCCTGTCGGCAGGTCTGGAGCGCGCCTTCATGCAGGACCCGCTGCCGAAGAATGCCGACGAGTTCAACCGCCGCAAGGAAGAGGGCAAGGCGCGCTTCGGCCTGCTGGTCAATGAAATCGCGCGCCTGGCCGCACTGGTGCTAGCCGAGTACTACACGCTGCCGAAGAAGCTGCAGACCATCAAGACGCACGCGCAGGCCTCGGCCGACATCCAGTCGCAGTTGCAGAACCTGGTCGGCAAGCGCTTCATCGCCGACAGCGACTATAACAACCTGATGCATTTCCCGCGCTACCTCAAGGCGATCAATGTGCGCCTGGAAAAGCTGCGCGCCGACCCGACCCGCGACGCACGCCTGTTGTCCGAGTGGACCCAGGTGGCTGCGCCGTGGCAGCGAGCGCAAAAGGACCGTGGCGCAAGCGACCCCAAGATGCAGGAGTTCCGCTGGCTGCTGGAAGAGCTGCGGGTGTCCCTGTACGCGCAGGAGTTGAAGACCCCGATGCCGGTGTCGGTCAAGCGGTTGCAGAAGGTGTGGGAAACCATGCAACGTTGATGGTACGGCATGTAGTATTTGAAGAACGATGCTGCGTTTAGCGTAAAATTGCAGCACTTTTACCGCAATCTATTTCCAAAAAGACAATGGCAATCAAATCCGACAAATGGATCCGTCGCATGGCGGAAAGCAGTGGCATGATCGAGCCGTTCGAGCCCGGTCAGGTGCGCGAGGCCAACGGCCAGAAGATCGTTTCCTACGGCACCTCGTCGTACGGCTACGATATCCGCTGCGCCAACGAATTCAAGATCTTCACGAACATCAACTCGACCATCGTCGACCCCAAGAACTTCGATGAAAAATCCTTCGTCGATTTCCACGGCGACGTCTGCATCATCCCGCCGAACTCGTTCGCGCTGGCGCGCACGGTCGAATACTTCCGCATCCCGCGCAGCGTGCTGACGATCTGCCTCGGCAAGTCGACCTACGCGCGTTGCGGCATCATCGTCAACGTCACGCCTTTCGAGCCGGAATGGGAAGGTTACGTGACGCTGGAGTTCTCCAACACCACGCCGCTGCCGGCCAAGATCTACGCCGGCGAAGGCTGCGCGCAGGTGCTGTTCTTCGAGAGCGACGAGATCTGCGAGACCTCGTACAAGGATCGCGGCGGCAAGTACCAGGGCCAGCACGGTGTGACATTGCCGAAGACCTGAGTCCGAGATTCAGACCGTTCCCAGAACGCCACCATCGCTGATGCGCTGGTGGCGTTTCTTTTGGTGCCGGGACCAGGTAAAGCTGCTGCCAGTCATTGAAATTTTTTCCTGTTCAGCGATAATGTCGAGCCTGTATACCTATCATCGTCTCAGCCCACTGTGGTGAAATTTGTTGTTGCACTGCCTTGGCGGCTTTGGCACGTATGCAGGCCGATTGGTTACCACAGCCTGTTGCTGCGGTTCTTACTCTCCCGCGAGACAAGATCAAAACGATGATTCTTCTCGCTTAAAAAAATTATAGGGGCAATTCATGTTTTTACGTACTCTGAAATTATCGACGTTCGTGTGCGCCTTGACCGCAGGTGTTTGCGGTTCATCCGTCGCTGCCGAAGCGCAGGGGTGGTATGCAGGTGTCAGCGCGGGTTATGCGCAAAACAAGGCAAGTGGAATCAATTTCTTGGCTGGCACTTCGAAAAAGGAAAGCGATACGGGCTTCAAGGTTTTCGGTGGTTATCAGTTCACTCCTAACTGGGCAGCGGAACTGGAAGCAGTCGATTTCGGCAAGTTCCAGGCCGACTCCACTTTTCTGACGTCACGGGTGAAAGCCTCCGCTATTGGCGCCAGTGTCATCGGCAGCTATCCTTTGTCGAGTGAATTTTCAGTGTTCGGCAAGCTCGGGGCCGCTGCGAAATTCACCAAGGTCGATGAGAGCGCCCCGATCATCGGCTATAAGTATTCGCAGAAAAAAACATCCGGGAGCGTTCTGGCCGGCGTCGGAGCGGAATATAAACTGAGCGCACAGCTGAGCCTGCGCGCAGAGTACGAATACTTCGGCAAGACATCTGTCGGTGAAACCACCGGAAAGCTGACCAATAGTCTGGCATCCCTGGGGTTGCGTTACAGTTTCTGATCTTCTCAGATCCGGAGCGAACGTAAAAAAGCCGTCGCAGGCATCAATGTCTGCGACGGCTTTTTCTTGCACGCCTTATTTTGCAGGTGAGCGACCAAGGTTTCGTCCCGCCTTCGCACACTTCCTGGCTTCCACAATAAACCGCTTGACCGCCCCCGACTGCCCGCTGTCGCGATACGCCAGATGCAGCGGCGCTTTCAAGTCGGGCGCGTCGTCGATGCTGAGATAGCTGACCGATTCCAGTTCGACGTGGCGCATCGAGGCGGGGATGATGGAGATGCCCAGGCCTGCCGCCACCAGGCTCAGCGTGGACAGGTTCTTGCGCGCCTCTTGTTCGACGCGCGGGCTGAAACCGGCGGCGCGGCAGGCGGCGATGATGGTGTCATACAGGCCGGGGCCGCTGGGGCGCCGATTGAGCACGAACACCTCTTCGGCCAGCGCCGCCAGCGCCACGCTCTTGCGACGCTTGTTGCGCACCAGCGGATGGCCGGCGGGCAGGGCGACGATCATTTCTTCCACCATCATGGTTTCGATCGTGATGTCGCTGACGTCACCCACCGGTGAACGGATGAAAGCGACGTCGATGCGATTCTGGCTCATCTGCGCCACCAGGTCGGTGGTGCTGCTTTCCTCCACGGTCAGTGCAACGTCCGGGGCGGCGTCGCGGAACGCGCGGATCACGGTCGGTACGAACGGATGCAGTGAGGCGGATTCGGTGAAACCCACCGCAATGCGACCGAGCTCGCCGCGCGCGATGCGCCGGACGCCGGCCACGGTGGAGTCGACTTGCGCCAGGATCGTGCGGGCATCAGTCAGCAGCGCCTGGCCGCTTTCGGTCAGCTCCATGCCGCGCGGCAGGCGGTTGAACAGCGTGACGCCGAGCTCGGTCTCAAGCGCGCGGATCTGCTGGCTCAATGGCGGCTGCTGGATGCCGATGCGCTGCGCGGCCTTGGTGAGGTGGCCTTCTTCGGCCACGGCAATGAAATAACGCAACAGGCGCAGGTCGATGGCTGACATATGATTTATGTATGGTTGATGTGCTTGCCATATATTAGACAAAATAACGACGCAAGAGTAGCCTTCTGTTTGTGGTCGCAACGACCCGCAGAACAGAAGGCAGAACAGAAGGCCAACAGCATGCTCAACGACAACAATCCACTTTCATCCGCGCCACCGGTCACGCCGGAAATCCGCGTCGTGCCGACCTCGCGCGAACTATTCCTCGGTTTCCTCGGCCTCGGCATGACGGCCTTCGGCGGCGCGCTGCCGCTGGCGCACCGCATGGTGGTCGAGCGCCACCGCTGGCTGACCGAAGCCGAATTCGTCGAGCTGCTCGGCTTGTGCCAGTTCCTGCCGGGCGGCAACATCATCAACCTGTCGGTGGCGCTGGGCATGCGTTTTCGCGGCGTCAAAGGCGCGCTGGCGGCGATCTTCGGTCTGATTGCCGTGCCTTCGATGGTGGTGGTGATGCTCGGCATTCTGTATCAGCACTACCAACACGATCCATTGATCAAGCACTTGTTTGCCGGGTTGGCCGCAGCCGCGTCCGGATTGCTGATCCAGATGGCGGTCAAGATCGCACTGCCGCTGCGCAAGAACCTGGTGCTGTCAGGACTGGCGACGATCTGCTTCATCGCCATCGCCTGGCTGCGCATTCCGCTGTTGTGGACCATGCTGGTGATGACGCCGGTGAGCGTGCTGGTCACGGCGAAGTTTGGCGGAAAGAATGCGCCGAAAGATGACGCCAAGAAGGGAACCGCATCATGATCCAGACCCTGATCTCGCTCGGATTGATTTTTTCGGAATTGTCGGTGCTGGCCTTCGGCGGCGGCAACACCATCCTGCCGGAGATGCAGCGCCAGGTGGTGGAAGTACACCACTGGATGACGGCGGAAGATTTCAGCGCGCTGTTCGCACTCGGCCAGGCCGCGCCCGGCCCCAACCTGATGATCGTGACCCTGGTCGGCTGGCACGTGGCCGGCTTCTACGGCATGCTGGTCACGACCATCGCCAAGTTCGGTCCGTCGTCATTGGTGACCATCCTGATGCTGCATGTATGGGAGCGTTTCAAGGACCGCCCGTGGCGGCGTCATGTGCAATCCGGTCTGCTGCCGGTGACCGCCGGCCTGGTGGCCGCCAGCGCCGCACTGATTGCGCATGCCTCGATCAGCAACGGCATCCTCGCGGCGATCACGGCGGCGACAGCCATCATCGCGCTCAAGACCAAGCTGCATCCGCTGTGGCTGCTGTTCGGCGGCGCCATGTCGGGAATGATTTTCCTGCGCTAGGTGCGGCTCAGTCCAGATATTGCCGCAGGAATTTTTCCATTTCGGTGAAGGTCGTGACGCGGTCTTCCTCGCGGCTCAGGTTATGATCACCGAGCGGCAGCTCGACGTAACGGTAATCCTTGTTGCCGGCACTCTTGAGCGCAGAAGCCATGTCGCGTGATTGCTCGACGTCGACAATGCGATCTTCCTTGCCGTGGATCAGCAGCAGCGGCGTGCGGATTTCCTTGACGCGGTTGACAGGTGAAGTCTGGCGCAGGCGTTCGCGGTCGTTCCACCATTCGCCGATCTGGCGTTCGGCGGCGATTTCATAGCCGATATAGCGCTGACTTTGAGCCAGCAGATCCCGCAGATCGGCAACGCCGGCAATGCTGACCGCGCAGCGGTACAGGTCCGGCGTCTTGACCACGCCCATCAGCGCTGCGTAGCCGCCATAGCTGGCGCCCACGATACAGACTTTGGACGGATCAATCTTGCCGCTCCTGGCCAGCCAGTCGACGCCGTCGGTCAGGTCGTCCTGCATTTCCATGCCCCAGCGTTTGAAACCTGCCGTTTCGAAGTCGCTGCCGTAGCCGCTGGAGCCGCGGAAGTTGACTTGCAGCACGGCCCAGCCGCGGCTGGCGAAGAATTGTGTCCAGTAGTCGAAGCCGGCGACGTCGCGTACGCCGGGGCCGCCATGCGGGAACAGGATCAATGGGGCCTTGCGGTTTTCTTGCCCCGTGCCAGGCTCCGTTAACGGCATGGTCAGGTAGCCGTGCAGGCTGATGCCGTCGCGACTCTTGAAGTTGACTGACTGCGGCGTGGCCAGGCGGGCTGATGCCAGCTCTGGATAAGTCTCGGCAAGCAGCGACATCTTGCCGGCCTTGCGATCGAGCCAATACAGGCGCGGCGGTGCGGCGAGCGATAGCGAGGCGACGATATGGCGCATGCCGTCGTCGCTGCTGCTGACGAGGATGTTGTTGTGGCCCGGAAGGGCGCCGTCGAGCTGTTGCTGAAGCTGGCGTGCGCTGTCGTCCCAATAGAGACGCTGGCCGTACTCGGTGGAATAGCGCAAGCCCACCACCTTCTTCAGCCATGGTGCATAGATCACGCCGCCGTCGACGTCGAAGCGCGCGTCGGCATGCACCAGCGTGCGTGGAAAGCCTGCTTGCGACAGATCGACGCGGAACACCGCTTCCTTGCCCTGGTGATCGGCATTGACGTAGAGGAAATTCGGATCACTGTCGAAGCCCAGCGGCGTCATGCGTTTTTCGCGTATCTCGTCGTAGTTGTCGGCGGTGTAGCGGCTCAGAGTTTCCCATTTGTCGCTGCCCGGCGCCTTGACGATCACCCTGATGGTTTTCTCGCTCCAGCCGGTGCCGACGCGCGCTTCGCCGTTGCGGTCGGCCATCCAGCGATAGATATTGCCGGGATTGCGCATCACCTTTTTTAGTTCGGCGGTTTCGACGTTGAGGCGGTAGACGTCCGGTTTTGTCGCGTTGTCGAGATCGAGCGAAACCAGCACGCTGTCGGGCGCGCCGGCGATCTTGCCGAGGATGCGGTCCTGAAACTGCGGTACGTGTTTTCTGTTGCTGAACGCGTCGAATTGCGACCGCAGCAGGTCGGCGTTGAGATTGCTGCCATCGCTGTTGATCGCCAGCATGCGCGTCTCGATGGATTGGCTGCCGTAGCGGCGATCGGGGTAACGCACGCCGATCAGCAGCCGTTTGTCGTTGGCCCAGCGCAGGCTGGAGAAATAGAACTTCTGGTTATCGGTGGTGAGGATCGCCTTGGGTTTGACGCCGCCGCTTTGCGTCACCAGATAGCTCTTGCCGTCGACGTTCTGTATATAGGCCGTGGTCAAGCCGTCGGGCGAGAGTCGGACACTGCCGATCAGGGGCAGCGATGCAAATGCCTTGAGCGGGATGTCTTCAGCGAAGGCGAGCGGAGCAGAGACGAGGAAAATACAGAAAACCAGCTTTTTTATTGTGTGCATGGACAGGTTCTGGCGACGTTGAGCAGAGAATGACGGAGAAGAGCGCCGCGCCATTCTGCATGAGGCCTGGGCACGGGTCAATCGCCGGGATTTTGGATGCGCCATGAAAAAAAGCCGATACCAGTTTTCTGGCATCGGCTTTTTTTTGTGACGGAAGTGCTTACTCCTTTACGCAATCCACGAAGTAATCGCGGCGACCGTTCACTTCACGCTTGACCAGGCCATGTACGTCGGTTTCGAAGCCCGGGAATTTCTCGTTGAAATCACGCGCGAACTTGAGGTAGTCGACGATGGTCTTGTTGAAGATTTCACCAGGGATCAGCAGCGGGATGCCCGGTGGATACGGCGTCAGCAGGATCGAAGTCACGCGGCCTTCGAGTTCGTCCAGCGGCACGCGATCGATTTCGCGGTGGGCCATCTTCGAGAACGCATCGGACGGCTTCATCGCCGGTTGCATGTCGGACAAATACATCTCCGTCGTCAGGCGTGCGACGTCGTAGGCGCGATAGGTTTCGTGGATCTGCTGGCACAGGTCGCGCAGGCCCAGGCGCTCGTAGCGCGCGTTGCGGCCCTGGTTCGCGGCGGCGAACTCGGGCAGGATGCGCCAGATCGGCTGGTTCTTGTCGTAGTCGTCCTTGAACTGCTGCAGCGCAGTCACCAGGGTATTCCAGCGGCCCTTGGTAATGCCGATGGTGAACATGATGAAGAAGGAATACAGGCCGCACTTCTCGACGATAACGCCGTGTTCCGCCAGATACTTGGTGACGATCGAGGCCGGGATGCCGTTCTCGCCGAACTTGCCGTCCAGCGACAGGCCCGGAGTGACGATGGTCGCCTTGATCGGGTCCAGCATATTGAAGCCCGGAGCCAGATTGCCGAAACCGTGCCAGTCGTCTTCCGCCTTGATGACCCAGTCTTCGCGCTCGCCGATGCCGTTGGCGGAGAAGCTGTTCGGACCCCACACCTGGAACCACCAGTCCTGGCCGAATTCCTGGTCGATCTTCTTCATGGCGCGACGGAAGTCCAGCGCTTCGAGGATGCTTTCTTCCACCAGCGCGGTGCCGCCCGGTGCTTCCATCATCGCCGCAGCGACGTCGCACGAGGCGATGATCGAGTATTGCGGCGAGGTCGAGGTGTGCATCAGGAAGGCTTCGTTGAAGGCGTCCTGGTCGAGTTGCACGGTTTCCGATTCACGCACCAGGATCTGCGATGCCTGCGACAGGCCGGCCAACAATTTGTGGGTCGACTGGGTCGAGAAGATCATCGACTTCTTCGCGCGCGGACGATCCTTGCCGATGGCATGCATGTCCTTGTAGAAATCATGGAAGGTCGCGTGCGGCAGCCAGGCTTCGTCGAAGTGCAGCGTGTCGATTTCGCCGTCCAGCATTTCCTTCAGCGTCTCGACGTTGTAGACCACGCCGTCGTAAGTCGATTGCGTGATGGTCAGGATGCGCGGCTTCTTGTTGACGGCTTCGCGGGCGAACGGATTGGCTTCGATCTTGCGACGGATGCTTTCCATCGTGAACTCTTCCAGCGGGATCGGTCCGATGATGCCGAGGTGGTTGCGCGTCGGCATCAGGAACACCGGAATCGCGCCGGTCATGATGATCGAGTGCAGGATCGACTTGTGGCAGTTGCGGTCCACGACGACGATGTCGCCCGGAGCGACGGTCGAGTGCCAGACCATCTTGTTGGAGGTCGAGGTGCCGTTGGTGACGAAGTAGCAGTGATCGGCGTTGAAGATGCGCGCGGCATTGCGTTCCGAATCGGCGACCGGGCCGGTGTGGTCGAGCAACTGGCCGAGTTCTTCGACGGCATTGCAGACGTCGGCGCGCAGCATGTTTTCACCGAAGAATTGGTGGAACATCTGGCCGATCGGCGACTTCAGGAAGGCGACGCCGCCCGAGTGGCCGGGGCAGTGCCACGAATACGAACCGTCCTGCGCGTAGTGCACCAGCGCGCGGAAGAACGGCGGCGCCAGGCCGTCGAGGTAGGACTTGGCTTCGCGGATGATGTGGCGCGCCACGAACTCCGGCGTGTCTTCGAACATGTGGATGAAGCCGTGCAGTTCGCGCAGGATGTCGTTGGGGATATCGCGCGAGGTGCGGGTTTCACCGTACAGATAAATCGGGATGTCGGCGTTCTTGTGGCGAATTTCGCCGACGAAGGCGCGCAGCGATTTCAGCGCGAAGTCGGTTTCCTCGGACGAGCCGGCGCCGAATTCTTCATCGTCGATCGACAGGATGAAGGCGGAGGCGCGCGATTGCTGCTGGGCAAACTGCGACAGGTCGCCGTAGCTGGTCACGCCTAGCACTTCCATGCCTTCTTCCTTGATGGCGTCTGCGAGGGCGCGGATGCCCAGGCCGGAAGTGTTTTCAGAGCGGAAATCTTCGTCGATGATGACGATGGGGAAACGGAATTTCATAGGTTCTCCAGGAGAACGCATGTGAGATCAGGGGTATGCGTTCAGTTCAGTTAACACTTGGACTGCGCCTGGGCGAAAAGCTTACGCGCTCGGACGGTTGCTTTTTGGTAGGGGCAAACCGGTCAAAACAATGTCGCTGCAAGTGGAAAGGCAGGATCGGAATGTTCCGGATCCGGTGCGCTTCCAGCCTGGCAGAACCTTCGTGGACCTGTTGCTCGTGCTGGCGTTCCGGATCGCGGCGACGGTGCAGCGGAGGCAGGTTTTAAAAAGAAGCCGAATTTTCGCAGATATCGCCAAACGATGGGGCGAAAAATCCGCGCGTTCTTGTTGAAAATCAGGGAAAAACAACAAAAAGGCCCGCAGGCCTTTCAGCGTCTTTCGTATGTCACAAATGCGTAATTAAATCCCTGAGCAAATCCTTGCGCAGATTCCTGTGTTTCAGCACGGTGGGTTTCACGCGCCGTCTCGCGCCACACTCCGGCGTCGATGGCCGGAAAGAAGGCGTCGCAGTCGAAGGCCTTGTCGATTTCGGTCACGATCAGGCGCGTCGCCAGCGGCAGCGATTCGGCGTAGATCTGGGCGCCGCCGATGATGAAGGCGTCGGCGCCAGCCACCAGCGCCGCAGCTTCTTGCAAGGATGACACTGTTTCGACTCCCGCGTGCGACCAGTCGCGGTTGCGCGTGATGACGATATTACGGCGATTCGGCAAAGGGCGTCCGATCGAGTCGAAAGTCTTGCGTCCCATGATGATGGGATGGCCTGAGGTGGTGCGCTTGAAATGCGCGAGGTCTTCCGGCAGATGCCAGGGCAGGGTATTGTTGATGCCGATGCCGTTCTGGCTGTCGGTGGCGACGATGACGCACAGTGCGCCTGAGGCGGAAGGTGTAGGTGACATGCCGATACTTGTGTAGGATTGCCGAATTCCGGCGCGCCTGATGGACTTGCGTCGCCGGTGAGCGCGTCATATTACAGGACAGTCCGACCCCGATGGAACTTTATGGGGCGCAGCTGTCCTTATAGAGGTATCCCCGGTAGCGTCCGCAAGAACCTGGCTAGCCTGTATCCAGTGAGTCAGCGATGGTTCTTTGCGGCAACTTCGATGCCGGCGTAGTCTGCAGCACTGTTGCGGGGGCCCGCGGGTGCGGTAGCCCGGCCAGCGCAGCAATCTTTCACGGTCTTGCCTGTTTCCCGACGAAGTGTTCGGTCAACTTGGGCAACATTGGGTAAACTACGCCAGCTTTCGAAACTGGAAGCGCGTTATCGGACAAGAAAAACTGCATGTCAGACGGAAATCCAATGGTCTTATCTTTGTATCGGCGGGGCGCCTTGAAAGCTGCCGCCAAACTGCACCCATCCCGTCTTCTGGGCCAGGTGCTCGTGCCGGCTGCGCTGACCGCGCTGCTGGCCTTCTATGGAAACAATGCGGCGGCGTTCGACTTCAACGACGTCGCGGTGCGCGCCAAGGCGCTGGCCGGCAAGTCGTACAAGAAGCCGGCCGACAAACTGCCCAAGGAGATCAAGGATCTCAGCTACGAGCAGGCCAATCAGTTGCATTTCAAACAAGATCGCGCCTATTGGCGTCCGGAAAAACTGCCCTTCGAGTTGTCATTCGTACATCAGGGCGGCGGTTACGTCGAGCCGGTGCGCATCAATGAAATCATCGGCGGCGGCGTGCGCGAGATCGCCTTCAATTCGGGTCTGTTCGATTACAGCCATACCCGCATCGATCCGCGCCGTGTGCGCAACATCGGTTTCGCCGGCTTCCGCATCCGCTATCCCGTCAATTCCACCAAGGAAAAAGACGACGTCCTGACCTTCCTCGGCGCCAGCTATTTCCGCGCCATGGGCAAGGGCCAGGGTTACGGCATTTCGGCGCGCGGCCTGGCGCTCGACACAGCGCTGTATTCGGGCGAGGAGTTTCCGCGTTTCACCGAGTTCTGGCTGGCCCGCCCGAATCCGGGCGACAAGGAGTTGACGATCTACGCGCTGCTGGATTCGCCGCGCGCCACCGGCGCCTATCGCTTCGTGCTGCGTCCCGGCGTCGACACCACCATCGACGTCAAGGCGCAGTTGTACCTGCGTTCCAACGTCACCAAGCTTGGTATCGCGCCGCTGACCAGCATGTTCTTCTTCGGTGAAAACCAGAACGGACCCACCGACGACTTCCGTCCCGAGGTGCACGACTCCGACGGCCTGTCGATCCAGTCCGGCACCGGTGAATGGATCTGGCGTCCGCTGGTCAATCCGAAGCGCCTGCTGGTGACCGCGTTCAGCCTCGACAATCCACTCGGCTTCGGCCTGATGCAGCGCGACCGCCAGTTCTCCAGCTATGAAGACCTGGATTACCATTACGAAGCGCGCCCGAGCACCTGGATCGAACCCAAGGGCAAGTGGGGCGCAGGCCGCGTCGAGCTGGTGCAGATCCCGACGCCGGACGAGACCAACGACAACATCGTCGCGTACTGGATGCCGAACGCCATGCCCAAGCCGGGTCAGCCGTTCAACGTCGAGTACAAGATGTACTGGCAGAAGGAAAGCGAGAAAAAGCCGCCGCTGGCCTGGGTGGCGCAGACACGTCTCGGACACGGCTATCGCGCCAAGTCCGATGACAGCATCGGCATGTCGATTGACTTCGACGGCGGCGCGCTCAAGAAGCTGCCTGCCAATGCGAGGGTGGAGGGGACAGTGGAAAGTGACGGCAACGGCAAGATCGTGAGCGTGACAACACGACGCAACGACGTCACTGGCGGCTGGCGCATGGAGGTGAAATTGCGCCGCAATGAAGATAACAAGCCGGTCGAACTGCGCGGATTCCTGAGGAATGCCGCCCAGAGCGGCGCCGGCGCAACCCTGTCCGAAACGTGGAGCTACATATTACCCCCCAACTGAGGCACGCCTCCGACGCAGCACACGAATCTCACGCGTCGCAACAGCTGGAGCGTTACCTCGATCGCCTGCCGCTGACGCCTGAACAGCGCCAGGCGTTGCTCGCCCGCGTGGGGGAGCAGGATGCCGGCGACGCCATGGGCAACTTGCACGGCCTGCTGGCAGGGGAGCAGCGCAGCTTGCACGACAATCCTGCGCAGGATTCCATCGCTGCGCGTCTCGAACTGACTTACCCGCGCGCTGCGGTCGAGGCCATGGCGCCGGCAGCACGCGTGCGGTCGGCTGAATCGCCGCGGCCCATTCCCGGTCCTGGCGACAACATCAAGGTGTCGCCGCCGCTCAATCGCCGCTCGATGGTGCCGCGCCCCTGGGGCACGCTCAATCCGCTGTCGCGCTGGGTCGAAGAAGCCACGCGCGCCTTCGAGCAACGCGCCGCCCGCCGCAAGGGCCTGCCGCCGAAGGAACCGGCCTTCGTCGAAGACACGCTCGACCTGCCCGATTCTCCCGATCCGCGCGGTTACTGGACGCATAGCGGCAACGTGCGCCGCGTGGTGCTGCTGATCCTGATGCTGATGCAAAGCGCGCTGGCCACGTATTTCATGAGCGACGTGCTGCCTTACCACGGCGAGAAGCCGCTCGAGATGGTCATCCTCGGTTTGTTCGGCTTGCTGTTCTGCTGGGTCTCGGCCGGATTCTGGACCGCCATGACCGGCTTCCTGGTGCTCATGCGCGGCGACGATCCCTATCTGATTTCGCACGAGCAGGCCGGACCGAAATGGATCGCGCCCGATGCGCGCACCGCCATCGTCATGCCGATCTGCAACGAAGACGTGGCGCGGGTGTTCGCCGGCCTGCGCGCGACGTATGAGTCGGTGCAGCGCAGCGGCGATCTCGACCGTTTCGATTTCTTCGTCCTCAGCGACAGCGGCGAGTCCGATATCTGCGCCGCCGAAGTGCAGGCCTGGGCCGCGCTGTGCAAGGAAGTCGACGGCTTCGGCCGCATCTTCTATCGCCATCGCCGTCGCCGCGTCAAACGCAAGAGCGGCAACATCGACGATTTTTGCCGCCGCTGGGGCGCCGACTACCGCTACATGCTGGTGCTCGACGCCGACAGCGTCATGAGCGGCCAATGCCTTTCGACGCTGGTGCGCCTGATGGAGGCGCATCCCGGCGCGGGCATCATCCAGACTGCGCCGCGCGCCGCCGGACGCGATACGCTGTATGCCCGCATCCAGCAATTCTCGACGCGCGTGTACGGACCGCTGTTCACCGCCGGCCTGCATTACTGGCAACTCGGCGAATCGCATTACTGGGGCCACAACGCCATCATCCGGCTGGTGCCGTTCATGAAGCATTGCGCGCTGGCGCCGTTGCCGGGCGACGGCAACCTGTCCGGCCCGATCCTGTCGCATGACTTCGTCGAAGCCTCGTTGATGCGTCGCGCCGGCTGGTCGGTGTGGATCGCCTATGACCTCGACGGCAGCTACGAAGAAATGCCGCCGGCGCTGCTCGACGAACTCGGCCGCGACCGCCGCTGGTGCCAGGGCAACCTGATGAACTTCCGCCTGTTCCTGGCGCGCGGCATGCACGTGGTGCATCGCGCAGTGTTCGTCACCGGCGTCATGGCCTATCTGTCGGCGCCGCTGTGGGCCTTGTTCCTGGCGTTGTCGACGGTGCTACTGGCGACGCACACGCTGATCGATCCGCAATACTTCGTCGAGCCGCGCCAGCTGTTCCCGATCTGGCCCGAATGGCATCCCGAAAAAGCCCTGGCGCTGGTCTCGGCCACCGCCACCATTCTGTTCCTGCCGAAGATCCTCAGCGTGCTGCTGATCATCGTCAAGGGCGCGAAAGGCTACGGCGGCGCATTGCGCGTGACGTTGAGCATGCTGATCGAATTGCTGTTCTCGATGATGCTGGCGCCGGTGCGCATGCTGTTCCACACGCGCTTCGTGCTGGGCGCTTTCCTCGGCTGGGCGCTGAGCTGGAAGTCGCCGCCGCGCGCCGACAACGAAACGGGTTGGGGCCAGGCGGTGCGTCGCCATGGCGTGCACTCGGTGTTGGGTGTGGCCTGGGGCGCATTGGTGTACTGGCTCAATCCGTCCTTCATCTGGTGGCTGATGCCGATCGCCGGTTCACTGATGTTCTCGGTGCCGCTGTCGGTGCTGTCGAGCCGTGTTTCGTTCGGCCGCCTGTTCCGTCGCCTTCAATTGTTTGTGATTCCGGAAGAGGTCGATGCGCCGCGCGAATTGCGCGACACCGTGACCCATCTCAATGCCACCGCGCCGCTGCCCGGTTTCGTCGACGCCGTGGTTGATCCGGCCGTCAACGCACTGGTCTGCGCCGGCGCGCACGGTCATCCGCGCATGCCCGATCTCAGTCGCGCTGCCGGCGACTCGCTGGTGCTGCAAGCGCTGCGCCGCGGTCCCGCGGTGCTGACCGAGAAGCAAAAACATGCCTTGCTCGACGATCCGCGCCTGCTGTCGGCGTTGCACTATGCCGTGTGGAGCCAGCCGACGCGGCACTCTTCCTGGCTGGCATCGGCATGAGGAGGGATCCCGTGGACAATCTCGACGACATGACTGCCGAAGATCGCCATCTGGGCGACCCGATCGAATCGGCCGCTGCCGAGCGCCGCCGCACGTTGGCGCGACGCGGTTGGAGTGCGCTGGCCCTGGTGCTGGTGATCGCCGCCGGCGTCGCCGGCTGGTACAGCTTCCGCCAGCGCCATCCGCAAGCGGTGCCGGTGCGACTGGAAACAGTGATCGCTGAGCGCGCCGACATCGAACAGGTGGTCAACGCCACCGGCAACGTCGCCGTGCAGAGTTACGTCGACGTCGGCACCAAGGTCTCCGGACAGATTTCCGATGTGTACGTCGGCATCGGCGAAACCGTCAAGGAAGGCAAGTTGCTGGTGACGGTCTCGCCGGTGGTGCAGGCCGGCCGCGCTGAAAACAACCGCGCCCAGATGGCGCGCCTGAAGGCGGAACTGGCCGGACAGAACGCCCAGCTCGATTTCGCTCAGCTGCAATTCCAGCGCCAGACCCAGCTCAAGGCCGAGAACGCCACACGCGAAGAAACCTACGAATCGAGCCGCATGGGCATGTACTCGGCGGCCGCCAAGGTGGACGCCATCAACGCCCAGATCCAGCAGCTCGACGCCGCCATGAAGGAAGACGAAGCGATCCAGAAGCAGACCCGCATCGTGGCTCCCATCGGCGGCACCGTGGTGGCCTTGTCTGCACGCGTCGGCCAGACCCTGTCGGCCAACCAGGATGTGCTCATGCGCATCGCCGACCTGAGCAAGATGAGCGTGCAGGCGCGCGTCGCGGAAGAAGATGTGACGCGCCTCACCAAGGGCATGACCGCCTACTTCACCACGCCCGGTTATCCCGGCAAACGCTGGGCCGGCAAGTTGCGCCAGATCATGCTGTTGCCTGCGGATGACAGCGGTCGTCAGGGCAAGAAGGCCTTCTACACGGTGTTGTTCGACGTCGCCAATCCGAGCCGCGAGCTGATGGCCGGCATGACTGCGGATGTCTTCTTCGTGCTGGAAAAGGCCGAACGCGCCGTCACCATTCCGGCCTCGCTGGTGGTCAAGCCGAACAACAAGGGCATGCAAAAACTCAAGGTCCTGCACGCTGACGGCAAGCTGGAAACGCGCGACGTGCGCATCGGCTTGCGCAACGCCGACAAGGCACAGGTGCTGACCGGCCTGGCCGAGGGCGAGCAGGTGTTGTTGCCGGCGTCGTCGGCAACAGCAGTGGAGCCACCGCAGCCAGCACAGCAACAGCGCGGCAACGCCGGCTGATGACAGGTATCCGTTCATGATCTTGCCTCTTTCGTTTCCTTCGATGAAACCCGCCGCCCTCGCTGCGCTGGCGTTGCTGTTGGCCGGCTGCGCCGCGACCCAGGTCGACGTCGAACCGGTGCAGAAGGTCGATGTGCCCAAACAGTGGGGGGATGGTTCAGGCGCCAACGGCAAGGACGGCGCCGTGCAGCTGGTGCTCGACACCGACTGGTGGAAGCAGTTCGGCAGCGCCGAGCTGAGCAGCCTCGTCAACGAAGGCCAGCAGAACAATTTTGAAATCGCCGCCGCCATGTCGCGCGTGCGCCAGGCCGAGGCCAATGCGCGCATCGCCGGCGCGCCCTTGTTGCCCGACGCCGACATCGCCAGCAGCGCCAACCGCGCTTTGCCTTTGAGCGGAGGCAGTCCGACCACCTCCGCCAGCGGCATGCTGGAGATCAATTACGAAGTCGATTTCTGGGGCAAGAACAGGGCTGGTCTGGCAGCGGCGGAAGCCTCGCTGCGCGCCAACATGTATGACCGCGAAACGGTCGCGCTGACGGTTACCAGCGGCATCGTCTCCACCTTTCTGCAAGTGCTGTCGCTGCGCGACCGTCTGCAGATTGCGCAGCAAAACGTCGCCAACGCCCAGCGCGTGCTCAAGCTGGTTGAGGCGCAAAGCCGCGCCGGCGCCGCCTCGCCGCTGGACCTTGCACGCCAGCGTTCAGCGCTCGCCAACCAGCAGGCGGCATTGCCCGACCTGATGCAGCAGGAGCGCGACGCGCAGACCGCGCTGGCGATCCTGCTGGGACGTCCGCCGCAGAATTTCAGCGTCGGTGAAAAAGGCCTGGCGACCATACAGATGCCGAAGATCGCCGCCGGTTTGCCGTCCGAATTGCTGACACGCCGTCCCGATATCCGCCGCGCCGAAGCGCGCCTGGCGGAAGCCAACGCCAACGTCGCCGTGGCGCGCGCCGCGTTGTTCCCGAGCATCCGCCTGACCGGTTCGACCGGCGCGCAAAGCAATGCCTTGCTGTCGCTGTTCGACGGTCCCAATTTGCTGGCGAACCTGGGCGCCTCGCTGACGGCGCCGATCTTCGATGCGGGCCGCCTGAGCAGCCGCCGCGATCTCGCCATCGCGCAGAAGCAGGAGCTGGTGCAGGTGTATCGTTCGGCGGTGGTAAGTGCCTTGTCGGAGGTGGAGAAATCGCTCGGCGCCATCCGCAGCCTGGAAGAGCGCTATCGCCTCAAGAACCAGGAAGTCGACCAGGCCCGCTTTGCATTTGAATTGTCGGAGATTCGCTATCGCAGCGGCGCCGAAGATCTGATGGTGGTGCTCGACACGCAGCGCATCCTGTCGGAAGCGCAAAACCAGCTGGGGCAGATCAAGCTGCAACGATTGCAGGCGACAGTCTCGCTCTACAAGGCGTTGGGTGGGGGATGGAAAGACGGTGCGCAATACGGTAATGCGGGCAATGCGCCGTCATAGTGGCGCAACCCTGAATGCTCCGGTCAGGGAGCACTTTTCTACATGGTAATTCTCAGAACAGGATTGCCGTCGTCGCCGGTCCTACTTCTATGTCCTGCATACCGCGCTGAGGCAGGGCATCCTTGCTGCTGTCGTTCAAGGCCAATGGATAGAACAAACCAAAACCGGCCATCGCCACGGCGATACATGCCGACAATGAGGCCCATGGCGTCTCCGCAGGTAACAGCGACGTCAGCAAGACAAGGCCGCTGGTGATCAGCGCTACTTTTTTTCCGGACCATTGCATGAGTGGCTCCTGTGTCGGTTGTTGCGGGTGTTAGCGCAAAGCAGCATACGAGCAACAACTATAGGCGGCGAAGGCGGCAAAGGGAAATAACAATTACGTCTTAGCTTAGATGCAATGAACCCGTCCGGCAGGCTTACCGCCGTTGTTCATCGTTTCAAAATTGCAAAGCAGGTGCGCATGCACCATGTTGATCCACGGTCTTTTGCGACGCAATAATGCAAGCACTGACAACAAGGAGCAACCATGGGATTCAATCGCCGCACCTTTCTCAAGCATGCCGCTGCAAGCGCCGTGCCAGTTTCACTGATGGGCCAGTCGTTGCCGGCGTTTTCTGCGCCGGCAGCGTCGGCCGCCGCGCCGCTCAAAGTCGGCGTGGTGCATGTTTCCGCCATTGGCGATTATGGCTGGGCCAAGCAGCATGATCTGGCGCGCCAGGCAATTGATGCGGCTTTCCCGGGCCGGGCGCAGACCATGGCGATTACCAATATCTTCAATCCGCTCGACGCTGAACGCGTGTTCCGTGATCTCGCCGGGCAGGGACATCAGTTGATTTTCGGCACCAGTTTCTCTCACATGACGCCGATCATGAAGGTGGCGCGTGAATTTCCCAATGTGCGCTTCGAACACTGCTCCGGCTTGCACACGCTGAGTAACTTGTCGACCTTCGAGGCGCGCTATTATGAGGGTTCCTATCTCGCCGGCATCGCCGCCGCCTCGGTCAGCAAGACCAAGGTCATCGGCTTCATCGGCGGTTTTCCGATTCCCGACCTGATTGCTACCGCCAACGCGTTCCTGCTCGGCGCACGTTCGGTCGATCCGCAAATCGTCTGCAAGGTGGTCTGGCTCAATACCTGGATTGATCCTTCCAGAGAGCGCGAAGCTGCGGCCTCCTTGCTGGCGTCGCAGGTCGACGTGCTGCTGTCGACTTCGGGCGACATCACCGGCGTCAAAGTGGCGGAAGAAAAGGGCGTCTGGAGCGTCGGCTACGCCAGCGACTTCCGCAAGTTTGCGCCGAAAGGGCAACTGACCTCGTTCACCCTCGACTGGTCGGGCGTCTACGTCGACGCCGCGCGACGTGTGCTGGACAACAACTGGGTTGCCACTGATCGATGGGACGGCGTACAGGCGCGCATCGTCAAGATGGCGCCTTACAACCCGGCGATTCCCGCCGCCGGCATGGAGCGCCTGCGCGCTTATGAAGCGCGTCTGGCGGCCGGCACGGTGCGTCCGTTCACCGGGCCGGTGAAGGACACCAGCGGCAGGCAGCGGCTCGCCGCCGGCGCCGTACTGGCCGACGCCGACATCCGTAAGATGGACTGGTATGTCGAAGGCATACTTGGTGCTTTCACCAGCTGATCCTTCTCATTGATGATTCAAATTCTAGGGAGCACTGCATGGCAGTTTCACAAGCACTCGCCCTGAGCAATGCGGTGGAGTGCAATCAGGTCATCCTGGCGCGTGCACCGGAACTGGAAATGGCGCTCTGGCGCGATTCCACCGGAGCGCTGCACGCCAACCAGAACCGTTGCCCGCACCGCGGCATGCGCCTGCATTTCGGCTTTGTCCGCGACGATCGCCTCAATTGCCTCTATCACGGCTGGTCCTACGACAATCAGGGCCACTGCAAATACATCCCGGCGCATCCGTCCCACACGCCATCCAACATGATCTTCCTGCAGACGCATGGGGTGCAGGAAGCGCATGGCGTCATCTGGAAAGGACTGCCGCCTGCCATGCCTGAGCGTGTCGCGGCAATGCGAAGCACGCCGGTGCGTTCGGTCTATGTCGCTGCCGCACTGGAGCAGGTGCGCTCCGCCATGTCGGTCGCGCTGTTTTCCGATGCTGATGGTTTGCAGCATGCCGGTATTGACGACAACGCCGGCTATTGGCTGCCTGCCGACGACTACGCGGCCCAACGCGGTTGTCTGTACGCCTTGCAGGACGCCGGAGAAGGAAACACCGGCATCCATCTCGCTGCGCTGACGCGGGCCGATGCGGCGGCGCCTTCCGCTTGGTTGCTGGCGCTGTCTGCGCAGCTGCAAGCGGTGCAATTGGATCTGGAAGGAACCGCACCATGACCAAAACCATCGACCCGATCGCCCTGCGCGAATGGATCGTCATCGGCGCGATCACCGATGTGCAGCAAGGCGTTCCCTATTGCACGCGGGTCCTCGGGCAAGAAATCGTCTGTCTGCGCAACGGCGATTCGTTCGAGGTCCGGGAAGCCGGTAGCGATCGGCAGCCGCAGCGTCAGGTGCAGGTGCGCACGCGCTACGGCCACGTCTGGATCTGTTTTGCCGATTCGCCAAGGCCGATGATCGACATCACGGAATTCGACGATCCCCGACGCCGCATGATCACCTGGGGCGGCGTCTACGTCCGCACGTCTGCGCAGCGCCTGGTCGAAAACTTCCTCGACATGGGCCACTTCCCCTTTGTGCACACCGGTATTCTCGGCGCCGAACCCGTGACGGAAATCCGTGAATACAAAGTCGAAGTGCGGGCGGAAGACGCCGAAGTCTGGGCCACCGAGTGCATGTTCTACCAGCCCAAGGCATCGACGGCAGCCGATACCGGACGCGATACCGCCTACATCTATCGCACCTCGGGTCCGTTCGTCGTGGTGCTTTACAAGACGGCGGAAGCCGAGGGTGAGTTCGACAATATCGGCATGCTGGTGCAGCCGCTGGATGAAGAGCATTGCCGCGTATTCGGTTACACCCTGCTGCTGGAAGCGGATACCACCGACACGGAGGCGCTGCATTTTCAGCAGACCGTGTTCCTCCAGGATCGCCTGATCCTGGAGCAGCAGACGCCGCGCCGCATTCCGCTCTACGAGAAAAATGAAATCCCGGCCCGCGCTGATGCAGCCAGCATCGGCTACCGACGCTGGTTGCGCGCGGTAGGGATGCAGTTCGGCGTGTTGCCGCAGCAAGCGAAGGAAGGATCGCCGCCATGAAGCTTTACGATTATGAAATCTCCGGCAGCTGCTACAAGGTGCGCTTGCTATTGTCGATGCTGAACTTGCCGTACGAGAAAGTGGCTGTCGATTTCTACCCCGGCAAGGCGCATCGCCGTCCGGAATTCTTGCGCATCAATCCGCTTGGCCAGATCCCGGTGCTGGCCGATGAGGATGTGGTTCTGCGCGATGCACAGGCCATCCTGCTCTATCTGGCCGCGCGTTACGACACGGGCGCGACCTGGTATCCCGCCGATCCGGCGACGCAAGGGCGCATCGCCATGTGGCTGGCGTTTGCCGGCGGCGAGCTGATGCAGATATCGGCGGTGCGCCTGCATGACATGCTGATGGGCTATGAAGTGATCGATGCCGAGGCCGCGCGCAGCGCTGCATGCAAGGCGCTGGCCGTGCTTGACCAGCATCTGGCGGAGTGCGAAATGCGCGGCCGGCAATGGATCGCGGCTGCACATCCGACCATTGCCGACATCGCCTGTTTCGCGTATCCGGCGCTATGCCATGACGGCGGCATCGACCGTTCCGCGTATCACAACGTCAATCGCTGGCTGCGCCGGGTGCGGGCTTTGCCGGGATTCATTGTGATGCCGGGGATACCGGCTTACGCCTGATTTTTAGTCTGATCTTTGCAAGGAGGCCCCGACCGTTGCCGCGGCCGACGCTTTTGCCGCAACAGCGGGTACCTTGGAGGCGCCGCCGCTGAGCTGGGTCTTGCGGCCGAGCACGACATACATCATGAAGGTCTCGGTGCCGGAAAAGTTGTCGGCCATCAGCTTGACGAAGGCCTTGAGCTTTTCCGAGGCGTGACGCTGCTTTTGATAGACGCAATAGACCGGCAGGGTTTCTGACGCCCACTCCGGCAGTACCGGTGCCAGCACGCCGGCATCGACTTCCACGCGTGTGAAAAAGTCGGGCAGGTAAGAAATACCGTAGCCATCAATGCAGAACGTCTTGTCCACCCAATAGTCGTTGCTTACCACCGTGCAGCCTGGAGCAACTTCCGCGCATTCTTGCCCACGATAGAAGCGCCATTTACCGTCGATCAGTTCATCGCTGCGCACATTGGTGCGATGGGCCGACAGATCGCCGGGATGCTGCGGTACACCGTGTTGTTTGAGGTAGGCCGGACTCGCATAAAGGCGGCAATGAAAGGAGCCGATACGCTTGGCGATCAGGTTGGGATGATCGGGTGGCGTGGTGCAGATGAAGCAATCGGCTTCATCGGGAAACACCGGATTCGGTTTGTCTTCCACGATGCGCAGATGACAGCGCACATTCGGATAGAGCGACATGTAGCGCTCGACCGCAGGCGCGACAAAGGTGGTGCTGAAATAATTGGTGGTCATCAGGTGTAGTTCGCCGCTGATGCCCTGGCTCAGATTCTGGACGTCGATCAGCACCGTTTCCAGATCGGTCTGCATGTTGCGCATCAGGCGTGAGCCACGTTCGTAAAGCAGGCGTCCCGCTTCCGTCAGCGTTGCTTTGCGCGACGTGCGGATGAATAGTTGTTGACCAAGCAAGTCTTCCAGCCGCGCCATCTGTCGGCTTAGCGTCGCCTTGGAAATCCCGCTCTCTTCTTCCGCTTGCGACAAGGTGCCGCAGCGTGCCACGAGGACGAAATTTTCTACCAGACGCAGGTCGATACCTAGTTCGCTGTATTTTTCGATTGCTCCCATACGCCTCGCCCTTGGTGGTGTGGATCGCCGGAATTGGCATTTGCAAAGCAAGCAAGATCCGTGCGCATCATGCGTATGCCGCCAACAAAAACGCCCGCAGGTGTGCGGGCGTTTTGACGGTGCGGTCGATGTTTATTGTTCTTCCGTCATGAAGGGATAGACCGCTCCGGCAATCACCGCACCGACGATCGGCGCCAGCCAGAACAGCCACAGCTGCTCCAGGGCCCAGCCGCCGACGAACAAGGCCGGGCCGGTAGAGCGGGCCGGATTCACCGAGGTGTTGGTCACCGGGATGGAGATCAGATGGATCAGCGTCAGCGCAAGACCGATGGCGATGGGCGCAAATCCCGCCGCCGCACGTTTGTCGGTGGCGCCGAGAATCACCAGCAGGAAGAAGAAGGTCAGCACTGCTTCAATGATCAGCGCCGCTCCCAGCGAGTACAAACCGGGAGAATGCGCGTCGTAGCCGTTGGCGGCAAAACCGCTGGCCACCAGGTCGAAGCCCGGCTTGCCGCTGGCGATGCAGGCCAGCACGGCGCTGGCGATGATTGCACCGGCAAGTTGCGCCGCGATGTAGGGTGCGATGTCGCGTACCGGGAAGCGGCGCGCGCTGGCGAGACCGATGGTCACGGCCGGATTGAAGTGCCCGCCGGAGATATGTCCGAGCGCATAGGCGCCCGTCAATACGGTCAGCCCGAACGCCAGCGAGACGCCGGCAAAGCCGATGCCGAGACCGGGAAAACCGGCTGCCAGCACGGCGCTGCCGGTGCCGCCGAAGACCAGCCAGAACGTGCCGATGAGTTCAGCCGCGAGTTTTTTGGAGAGATGCATTGTTTGCCCTTTTTCGATTGATTGGATGTCGCATTGCCGGGCGCGCCGGCAATGGAGCAAGAGCTTAGGGCGGCGTGATGCAAATCGAAGAGACTAGGAGGAGAAAACGGTAAAACTCAAAAAGGCGACGGCGACTTGTTTGAATTTATTGGAAGGGATGGCTGCAAAGCAGCAGATGCACGTTGTGCAAAAACAAAAACGCCTGCGATTGCAGGCGTTTTCATGTGCGGATAAAGCTGGGGTCAGACTGCTACGGGCGCCTTGATATGGGCCTGCGCTTCGTAGCCGGTAATCTCGAAATCATCGAATTGGTAATCGAAGATGGACTCCGGCTTGCGCTTGATGACCAGCTTCGGCAACGGGCCCGGCGTGCGCGCGAGCTGTTCCTGCACCTGTTCCATGTGATTGGAATACAGATGGCAATCGCCGCCGGTCCAGACGAAGTCGCCGACCTCGAGCCCGGTCTGCTGCGCGACCATGTGGGTCAGCAACGCGTAGGAGGCGATGTTGAATGGCACGCCGAGGAAGATATCGGCGCTGCGCTGGTACAGCTGGCAGGACAGCTTGCCGTCGGCCACGTAGAACTGGAAGAAGGCATGGCAGGGTGGCAACTTCATCTGCGGGATGTCGGCCACGTTCCATGCCGACACGATCAGGCGGCGCGAGTCTGGATTGTTCTTGATCTGGCTGACGACCTGCGCGATCTGGTCGATGTGCTCGCCGTTGGGGGCTGGCCAGGAGCGCCATTGGTAGCCGTAGATCGGTCCGAGGTTGCCTTCCGGATCGGCCCATTCGTCCCAGATCTTGACGCCGTTGTCTTTCAGATAAGCAATGTTGGTCGAGCCGGCCAGGAACCAGATCAGTTCATGCACGATGGACTTGATGTGCAGCTTCTTGGTGGTCAGCAGGGGAAAGCCTTCCTGCAGATTGAAGCGCATCTGGTGGCCGAAGACGGAGCGCGTGCCGGTGCCGGTGCGGTCGGTTTTTTCGGTGCCATGTTCGTAGACGTGGCGCATGAAATCGAGGTATTGGCGCATGGGATTTGGTGCTGATGGAATGAGGGGGATTGTAACTTATTTGGGGGAGGGGGCAGGGTTTGGGCGGGGCTCGGGGCTTGTCGGTTGTTCCGACTGGCCTGCTGGTCGTTGATGAATGTTTTTCTTTCTTCGGACGACCTTGCCGGGGGTAGCCCGGCGGCTACTCACTTTCTTTGCTTCGCCAAAGAAAGTAAGCAAAGAAAGGCGACCGCGATTCGCCGCCCCGCTACGCGGGGTACCCGTTGATGCCACGCACAAATCGGGAAGGGAAACAAACTCGCTACGCTCAGACAAGTTTCCCTTCTTTATCCGATTTGAGCACGTCACCAACGGCGACTCATAAGCGGAATTCTTTTTTCGGCTCGCTTCGCATTGCCTTGGGTGGCTCGCCTTCGGCATCGTGATTATCATTCTTGGTTTTATTGGTGGCGGAGGACTGCGACCATCGCTCCATCTCCGTCCCCTGGCGATGCGAAGCGAGCCAGTCTGGAAGTCCGCTTGCGAGTAGCCGGTGGCGGCAGGTGCAAATCGGATAAAGAGGGGAAACTTGTCTGAGCGCAGCGAGTTTGTTTCCCCTCCCGATTTGTGCCTGCCGACGCCGGGAACCCCCGCAGGGGGCTACGAACCAGCGGTCGCTTCTTTTGCTTACTTTTCTTGGCGAGACAAGAAAAGTGAGTAGCCGCCGGGCTACCCCCGGCAGGGTAGTCCGAAGAACAAACAATAGAAGCTATCCAAAAACGGAAGTCGGAACAACTGTCACAGAAGAAGATCAAGCGTCACGCTCACTTCTCCACACCCTTCCTCACAGCCGCCACCTGCTCAGCACTAACCGCCCCAGCATGGTTACCCCAATTCCCGCGAATAAAGCTGACCACCTCCGCCACCTCCTGATCACTCAAGCGCCACCCAAACCCCGGCATCCCCATCGGCGAAGGATCAGACTTGGTGGAAGGCATCGCGCTACCCGCCAGCACCACATGAATCAGCGACGTCGGATCCGCCACATTGACCACCGCATTCTTGCCCAGCGCCGGGAAAGCCTTCATCGCCCCGGTGCCGTCCGAGCGATGGCAGGCGTTGCAGTTGTTGAGATACACCAGCGCACCGGCGGTCTGCAGCTTGCCCGAACGCAGCTCCAGCGTGGCCGGCTGATCCGCGCCGGCGGCATTGGATGCTGCTGTCGCTACCGGCGTCTTGGCGGTGCCGTCGGCCGGCTTCTTGCCCGGCAGGCTGCTCAGGTATTCGCCGATGGCCAGCAGGTCGGCGTCGCTGAGGTGCTGCGTGCTGTCGTTGATGACCTGGCTCATTGCGCCGAAGGCCGCACCGTCGGTGGTGCGGCCGGTGCGCAGGTAGGAGGCGATCTGTTCCTTGTTCCAGCGGCCCAGGCCGTCCTTGTCGTTGCGCAGGCTGGGCGCGTGCCAGTTGTCCAGCGTATAGCCGGACAGGAAGCCGTCATCACTGCCGTCCAATGATTTCTCCTGGCCGAAACGACCGTGCGGCGTATGGCAGGCGCCGCAATGGCCGAGGGTCTGCACCAGGTAGGCGCCGCGATTCCAGCTGATGCTTTGAGTCGAGTCGGCCTTGAACGGCTTGCTTTCGAAGAACAGCATGTTCCATCCCGCCATCAGGATGCGCATGTTGAACGGGAACGGCAACGCCGTCTTCGGATTGTCCTGCTGCACCGGCTTCACGCCCTGCATGAAGTAGGCGTACAGCGCCGAGACGTCTTCGTCGCTGAGCTTGGTGAACGAGGTGTAAGGCATTGCCGGATACAGGCGCACACCGTTGCGACCCTTGCCCTTGCGCAGCGCCGAGGCGAAATCGTCGTAGCTGTAGTCGCCGATGCCGGTCTGCTTGTCCGGCGTGATGTTGGTCGAATAGATGGTGCCGAACGGCGTGTTCATCGCCAGGCCGCCGCTGAACGGCGCCTTGCCCTTGACCGTGTGGCAGGCCATGCAGTCGCCGGCGCGGGCCAGGTATTCACCGCGCTGAATCTGCTGCGGTTGCGGACTGGACGGCGTCGGATTGACGGTCTGCGCCGCGACCATGCCGGCAAGGCTCAGCGTTGCCGTCGCCAGCAACGCCTGCGTGAAGAGACGGGCGCTCATGCTTGCACCAGCGGGCCGGGATTTTTCAGATAGCGCTCGCGGATCGCGGTCGCCGACCAGTAGGCCAGCGCGCCGACCATGCCGGTCGGGTTGTAGGCCCAGTTCTGCGGGAAGGCGCTGGCGCCCATGATGAACAGGTTGTGCACGTCCCACGATTGCAGGTATTTGTTGATCACGCTGTTGTCGGGGCGATCACCGCAGATGGCGCCGCCAGTGGTGTGGGTGGTTTGGTAGGGGCGCACGTCGTAGTGTTCGCCGGACTTGCCGGCGCTGGCGTGCATGAGCTTCGGCTTCATCGCCTTGGCGACGTCGACCACGCGATCGGTGACGTACTGGGTCATGCGGATTTCGTTTTCCTTCCAGTCGAACGTCATGCGCAGCAGCGGCAGGCCCCAGGCGTCGCGATACGTCGGATCGAGGTCGAGGTAGTTGTCGCGATTGGCCATGACCGATCCTTCCGAACCGATATTGAACGAGTGCAGGTAATTGTCCTTGAGCGCCTTCTTCCAGCCGCTGCCCCATTTAGGCGTGTCTGGCGGCACGATGGATTGCCCGATCGGACGGCCGCCCGTGACCATCGCGCTGATGTACGCGCCGCCGACGAAACCGTGCGGACCATGGTCGAAATTGTCGCCGTTGAAATCGTCGAGCACCTGGCCGCCGGCGCCGGCTCCCGCGAACGGATTGATCGCCACGTCCTTGTCGAAGAAGAGCGATACCGAACTGTTCTTCTGATACGCGTAATTCTTGCCGACCACGCCTTCGCCGGTCTTCGGATTGTAGGGTTTGCCGATGCCCGACAGCAGCAGCAGGCGTACGTTGTGCATCTGGTAGGCGCACAGGATCACCAGGTCGGCCGGCTGTTCGACCGAGCGTCCCTGTGCATCGATGTAGGTGACGCCGGTGGTGGTCTTGCCGTCGCTGGCAAGATTGATCTTGGTGACGTAGGACTTGTCGCGCAACTCGAAATTTGGCTTCTTCAGCAGCGCCGGCAGGATACAGGTTTGCGGCGACGCCTTCGAATACATGTAGCAGCCGAAGCGCTCGCAATAGCCGCAATAATTGCACGGACCAAGTTGCATGCCGTAGGGATTCTGGTAGGCCTGCGACGCATTGGCGGCGGGAATCGGGAAGGGATGATAACCAACTTCGCGTGCGGCTTTTTCAAACAGCGTGGCGGGCGCGTTGTTCTTCAGCGGCGGCAGCGGATAGTCGCGCTTGCGCGGTGCTTCGAAGACATTGCCGCCCTCGATGATCTTGCCGTCGATATTGCCGGCCTTGCCCGACACGCCGGCGACGTATTCGAAGCGATCGTAGAACGGTTCCAGTTCGGCATAGGTCATCGGCCAGTCCTGGATCGTCATGTCGACCGGGATGAAATGCTTGCCGTAGCGCTGCTCGTAATGGCTGCGGATCTGCAGCTCGGCATCGTAGGCGCGCCAGGTGACGCCGTTCCAGTGCACGCCGGCGCCGCCGACGCCGTTGCCGAGCAGGAAGGAGCCGAGCTGGCGATACGGCAGCGCGTCTTCATCGGGCGAGTGGCGCACCGTGACGGTTTCCTTGCTGAGGTTTTGCATCAGCTTGTAGCGCTGCGCATAGGTGAGTTCGTCGGCGATCTTGGGGTAGGCGAAGTCGGGATTGGTGTCGCGGTTTTCGCCGCGCTCCAGGCCGACCACGGTGAGGCCGGCTTCGGTCATTTCCATGCCCATGATGGAACCGCTCCAGCCCATGCCGACCAGGACGACGTCTACTTTCGGTTTGGTGATGTCTGCCATGCTGTTCTTCCTTGTTCTTGTTGTGGGTGAGGCGTTGCCTCACTCAGTTCCTTGACTTGCTTTAGCTGCATCAGCTGCATCAGCTGCATCAGCTACGCTTGCCTATGCTCACCGGACCATACGGATAGACCTTGTCGGCCGGACCGACGAAGTCAAGGAAGTCCGCGCGCGCGCCCGGGAAGCCAATCATCTTCCAGCTGGCCATGCCCTTGTTGCCGCCGTGGATCGGATCCGACAGGTAGCCTTCCTTGGTGTTCTGCAGCAGGAAGGTGAAGAACCACTGCGCCGACACCTGCTCGAATTTCAGCGTGCCGCCGTCCATGTCCTTGAACAGTTGTTCCTGCTCGGCCGGGGCTAGTTGCGCGAAGGTCTTGCCGCTGAAATTCTTGCGGCAGTGTTCGTTGAGTGCGGCGATGCCGGCGCGGTACAGTTCGCGCGGCGGCATGCTGGCCTGGTAGCCGAACAGCGCCGGCGCGTCGCCCTTGAACGGTCCCTGCATGTACCAGTTGGAGGCGTGGCCGAAGCCTGACTCCATCTGGCCGTCGATGAAGGCGGCCACGTTCAGTTCAAGCGCACCCGGACCTTCCGGATCGGCGGGGATCAGGCGGTCGACGGCAGCCTTGAGGAAGGTCCATTCATCGGCATTGAAGTAGCGCGGCTGGTAGTCGGCGCCCGCAACGGCAACGTCGGCGGTTTGCGCCGCCGACGGCAACAGCGCGGCGGTAGTCAGTGCAGATGCGGCCGGAACGATGGCGATGGTCTTGAAGAGGAATCCGCGGCGTGAAGCTACGCCGGGTTCGCTGGGAGGCGGGTTATCTTTTTTCATTGTTCACCTGGGCTGGTTAGCACGCGGCGCGGCACGGACTGCGACTGGCTGTTCGTGTGCTTGCGGACCTGCTGCGCCGTTTACCTGGGGTCGGCTGAAGCAAAGGGCTTCGGCCTTTTTGTTTTTTGCTGAAGATTCGACCGGGGCGGTCGCAATGATGTTCCGCAGGCAAGCGTGCCGCCGTCAGACTCGCTTTCACAAGCTGACAGCGAGCCGGACGCAGAACCGGTGAATTGGTGGGGAAATGACGTCATCTGAAACCATCTTCTTCGATTGAAAAAGAAAGCTGACGAAAAAAGAAAACTAAAAAAAACGGCGCTCACAAAATCGTGAAGCGCCGCGGGAGATAAAAAGTAAAGCTGCTCCTACGTGGCCTGTAGGAGCGTTCTGAAAAGACGTGTAGGCGAGGTGGTGGGTGTCCGAGCGTCTCGCTCAGAAGCCGACGTTGTCGCCGCCCTTGAGCTTGAGCATCTGGCGTGCGTCGTCCGGGGTCGCCACTTCCAGCGACAGCGCTTCGATCACGGTGCGGATGCGTTTGACTTGCGCGGCGTTGCTTTGCGCCAGCTTGCCCGGACCGTCCCACAACGAATCTTCCAGGCCGACGCGGGTATGGCCGCCCATCGCCGCCGACATCGTGGCGATCGGAATCTGGCCGCGGCCGGCGCCCAGCACCGACCAGTAGTAGTCGTCGCCGAACAGGCGGTCGGCCGTGCGCTTCATGTGCATCACGTCTTCGACATCGTTGCCGATGCCGCCGCGCAGGCCGAACACTGACTGGATCAGGAACGGCGGCTTGATCAGGCCACGGTCGATGAAGTGGGCGGCGGTGTAGAGGTGGCCGATGTCATAGCACTCGATCTCGAAGCGCGTCTGGTTGGCGCTGCACGATTCGAGGATGTAGGCGATGTCCTTGAAGGTGTTGCGGAAGATGCGGTCGTCGGATTCGGCGAGGTAGGGCTTTTCCCAGTCGTACTTGAAGTCCTTGAAACGGTCGAGCATTTCGTACAGGCCGAAATTCATCGAGCCCATGTTGAGGGAGGCGACTTCCGGCTTGAGTTGCAGCGCCGGTTGCAGGCGTTCTTCCACGCCCATTGTGGGGGCGCCGCCGGTGGTGAGGTTGATGACGACGTTGGATTTGGCTTTGATTTGCGGGAGGAATTTGCGGAATTCTTCCGGGTCTTGCGTGGGCTTGCCGTTTTGCGGGTCGCGGGCGTGGAGGTGGACGATGGCGGCGCCGGCTTCTGCTGCTCCCAATGCTGCGTCACGGATTTCGTCCGGCGTGATGGGCAGGTGGGGGGACATGGAGGGCGTGTGGATCGCGCCGGTTACGGCGCAGGTGATGATGACTTTTTTGGGTTTGCTCATTTGGTTCTCCTGGTGATTGTTGGTTTGAGTTCGTTTGGTTCGAGTTCGTTTTTTTGTAGCTAATTCTGTTTTTTCTTCGGACTACCGGGGTTGCCGGGGGCGGCCCGGCAGCCGCTCACTTTCTTTGCTTCGCCAAAGAAAGTAAGCAAAGAAAGGCGACCGCGATTCGCCGCCCCTTCGGGGTACCCGTTGGTGCCGCACTCAAATCGGGAAGGGAAACAAACTCGCTACGCTCAGACAAGTTTCCCTTCTTTATCCGATTTGAGCACGTCACCAACGGCGACTCATAAGCGGAATTCTTTTTTTCGGCTCGCTTCGCATTGCCTTGGGCTCGCCTGCGGCCTCGCTATGTTTTTACGTTGCTTGCTTCCGCTTATGCGCCACCAAGCCCATCAAGCGGTTGTCACGCCAGCGCGAGCGTTCTTCCAGTTGATCGGCTTTGAGTACGGTGCGCCGTTCGTCCTCGATCTGCTTCAGCGTCGCTGCATCCCATTCGTTCGGCAACTGTGTCTTCGCCACGTCGCGATAGGTGTGGCCGTAGCGCTTGGCGTAGTCGATCACGCCTTCGGGGGCGTTGAGGTCGATGGTTTCGAACGGGCCCATGAAGGACCAGCGCAGGCCGAGGCCGTCCTTCAATACCTTGTCGAGGTCTTCGGAGGAGGCGTAACCGTTTTCGTACAGGTTCAGCGCTTCGTTGAGCACCGCGCCCTGGATGCGGTTGAGCAGGAAGCCGGTGATTTCTTTTTTCAACAACACCGGCGACTGGCCGGCGCGGGTGTAGATGTCGTGGGCGCGCTTGACGGTTTCTTCCGAGGTCCATGGCGCCGGGGCGAGTTCGACCAGCGGCACCAGATAAGGTGGATTGACCGGATGGGCGACCAGGATGCGGTGGCGGCCGGGGAGGTGTTCGGAGAACTCCGAGGTCGGGATCCATGACGTCGAGCTGGTGAGGATGGTGTCGGGCGCGGCCAGTTTGTCCATCTCGGCGAAAATTTGGCGTTTGACTTCGACGGTTTCCTTGACGTTCTCTTGCACCAGCGCTGCGCCCTTGAGCGCTTCGGCCAGGGTGCTTACCGGCTTGATGCGGGCCAGCACCACCTCGGGCGTTTCCGTGATCAGGCCGTGTTTGGCGAGGTCGCTGATGTTGTCGTGCAGGAGCTTGGTGCAGGCGCTGAGCGCTTCGGGAACGGCGTCGTAGATGGCGACGCTGCAGCCGGCGCGGGCGAAGACGATGGCCCAGGCGCGGCCGATCAGGCCGGCGCCGATGACGGCGATTTTTTCATTCATGGTGTCTCCTCGAATGGATACCAGATCAATGTGATTAGCCGAGATGCTCGACATTACCGCAGACCGACAAACTCTGCCCGCTGATGGCGGAACCGGCCGGTGAGCAGATGTAGATGATCTGGTTGGCGATGTCTTGCGCGGTGACCATCTTGCGCATTGAGACCTTGGACAGCAGGCGCTCGCGCATTTCTTCGTGGCCGATGTTGTAGGACGCTGCCTTGGCAGCGATCACGCGCTCCTGGCGCTCACCTGCGACGATGCCGGGCAGGATGGCGTTGACGCGGATGTTGGATGGGCCGAGCTCCATCGCCCAGCTTTCGGTCAGGCCGATGACGCCGAACTTGGAGGCGGAGTAGGGCGTGCGCAGCGGGAAGCCGAGGCGGCCGGCCGCCGATGAGATGTTGACGATGGAGCCGCCGCCGGCTTTTTTCAGCAGTGGCACCGCGCGACGCGTACACAGGAAAGGGCCGGTCAGGTTGACGGCGATGGTCTGGTCCCAGGCCGACAATTCGGTCTCTTCGACCTTGGCGGTCGGACCGGCGATGCCTGCGTTGTTGACCAGTACGTCGAGCGTACCCCAGCGTTGCGCCAGCTCGGCGAACATGGCGTCGACCTGTGCTTCGTTGGCGACGTCGGTCTTGCTGTAGCTGACCGGCGCGTCGGCGAACTGCTTGCGCGCGCTGTTGAGGAAGTCGTCGCTGACGTCGCAGATGTGGACATGCGCGCCGGCTTCGACGAAGGAGGCGGTGATGGCCAGGCCGATGCCTTGGGCGCCTGCGGTGACGACGACGCGTTGATCTTTCATACTGGTGTTCATGTTGGTCCTTGTTACTTTAAGAAATGAGAAATTACAGCCAGAGAATTTGTTTGCGATAGGTCAGGTCGGTCAACAGCGGTTCGGCCGGGCCGGTGTGGAACACCGCACCGCGTTCCAGCGCGAACACGCGGTCGGCCAGCGCCAGCACCAGGTCGAGGTTGTGCTCAACGATGACGATGGAGACTTCCTTGCGCAACTGATCGAAGACGGTGAACAGCTCCTGCACCACGGCCGGCGCGAGACCTTCAAACGGTTCGTCCAGCAACAGCAGCCTGACGTTGCCCGACAAGGCGCGCGCCACTGCCACCATTTGCTGCTCGCCGCCGGAGAGGAAGTCGGCCGGCGTATGCAGGCGTTCTTTCAGGCGCGGGAAGTAATGCAGGATTTTTTCTTCGCTCCAGGCGATGCCGTTGGAACTGTCGGTCTTGCGCGCCAGACGTCCCAGCGACAGGTTTTCCGCCACGGTCATGCCGGCGAACAGTCCGCGTCCCTGCGGTACGTAGCCGATACCGAGGCGCGCAATGTCGGGCGCACTGAGGCCGGCGATATCCTTGCCGTTGTAGCGGATGGCGCCCGAGGCAGGCTTGAGCAGACCGGTAAGCGCTTTCAACAGCGTCGACTTGCCGGCGCCGTTGCGGCCGAGCAGGGCGACGATCTCGCCTTCGCGCACTTCCAGCGTGGCGTCGTTGAGGATGTGGCTCTTGCCGTAGAAAGCATTGACCTTGTCGAAGGCCAGCAACTGCGGACGTTCCTGCGCATCGCCGGCGACGCGTCCGGTGACCGGCGGCGTGCCGGTACCGGTGTAGATCTCTTGCACGCGCTGGTCGGCGCGCGCTTCGTCCGGCGTGCCCGACATCAGCACGCTGCCCTGGTTCATCACCGTGACCTGTTGCGAGAAGCCGAGTACGCGGTCAATGTCATGCTCGACGATCAGCACCGGGATATTCTCGGCGATGATCTTCACGAGGCGCGACACGCGTTCGCGCTCGGCGGCAGCGAGGCCGGCCAATGGTTCGTCCATCAGCAGCACGTGCGGTTTCGATCCCAGCGCGATGCCCAGATCGACCAGCCGTTGGCCGCCGTAGGACAGCGCGCCGCCTTCGATCTGGTCGATGCCCTTGAGCCCGAGGAAGCGCATCAGCTCATCGGTTTCGGCGTGGATCTCGGGATAGCTGTCGATGTCCTTCCACATGTTGAAGCGCGAAGCATGGCGCGCCTGCAGCGACAGCCGCAGGTTTTCGTAGATGCTCAGGCCCTTGAACAGGTTGGTGATCTGGAACGAGCGCGCGAGGCCGCGCTGGCAGATCTGCCCCGGCGTCAGGCCCTGGATTTCTTCGCCGTTCAGTTTTACCGTGCCGCGGTTGGGCACGAACATGCCGGAGATCAGGTTGAAGGTCGTGGTCTTGCCGGCACCGTTGGGACCGATCAGCGCGTGGATTTCGCCGGCGTGCAGATTGATCTGCGCGCTCTTGACCGCCTGGATGCCGCCGAAGCGGATGTCGACGTCCTTGACCTCCAGCACCAGTCCTTCTTGCGATGGCGGCTGCAAGAAAGCCGGCAGCGGTAAACCATCGACGATCTGGCGCTGGCTCATCGCCGCGCCAACTTCGGCTGGCGGGCGCAGGCGATTCTTGATCAGCTGCCAGATGCCGACCAGGCCGGTCGGCGAGAACAGGATGAAGCCGACGAAGGCGAGGCCGAACCACAGCAGCCAGTTCTCGGTCCAGATCGACAGGCATTCACGGAACAGGATGTAGAACAGCGCGCCCAATGCAGGACCGAGGAAACTGCGCATGCCGCCGATCACCACCATCGCCAGCAACTCGCCGGAGAACGCGACCGAGGTCGGCTCGGCCGAGGCGAAGCGGTGGTGGAAGGCCAGCAACGCTCCCGCGAGGCCGGTCACGCTGGCCGACACGATGAACATGATCAGCTTGTAGACGATGGTGCTGTAACCCTGGAAACGCGCGCGCTGCTCGTTCTCGCGGATCGCCACGATGGTGTGGCCGAACGGCGAGCGGATCACGCGTTGCAGCACGTACAGCACGATCAGCGCAATCACGCTGACGAAGACCAGGAAAGGAATCGACTGATCCAGATCGATACCGGCCACCACCGGGCGCACCACATTGCCAAGTCCCGATTCGCCGCCGGTGAAATCAGTCCAGCGGAAGGCGATCGCAAACGTCAGCGCCGACAAGGCCAGCGTCAGCAGCGAGAAGTACACGCCGCGCCGGCGCAGGATCAGGAAGCCGACGATCGCCGCCGACACCGCGATGAAGGCGATCGTGAACAGCATCGGCGCCACGATCTGGCCGGGGAACCAATATTTCTGCGACAGCGCCGCCGCATAGGCGCCGACGCCGAACCAGGCGCCATGGCCGAACGAGGTCAGGCCGGTGTAGCCGACCAGCAGGTTCAGACCCATCGCCGCGATGGCGTAGATGACGACGTCGGTGGAGGACGACATGGTCAGGCCCAGCAGTTGCAGCAGGATGGGAACGATGACCAGCGCCAGCGCGCCGATCCATAAAGTCTGATATTTGTTGTACATGTCCGCTCTCATTCAAAACGTTCGATGCGCTCGCCGAGCAGGCCGCGCGGACGGAAGATCAGGACCAGCAGCATCAGCAGATACATCGACGCTTCACCGGCCGGCGCATAGAACTGGATCGTGATGCCGCGCACCACGCCTACCAGCAGCGCCGCCAGCACCACGCCCCAGAAGCTGCCGAGTCCGCCGATCACCACCACCACGAATGCGGCGGTCATGATTTCCGCGCCCATGGCCGGATGCACGCCGGAGATCGGCGCGAACAGCACGCCGGCCAGCGCCGCCAGACCGACGCCGAGCATCACGATGGCGGTCATGTAGGGCTGCAGCTTGATGCCGAGCACCGCGACCATGTCGGGCTTCTGTACGCCGGCGCGCACCACGCGGCCGAAGGAAGTCTTGTTGAGCAATATCCAGATCAGCGTCAGCGCGACGATGACCGCCGCCAGCATCAGCAGGCGGTATTTGGAATACATGAAATCACCGACCATGATCTGGCCCTTGAGCGCCGGCGGGATCGATGCCGGCAGCGGCGAAGCGCCCCAGAAAATGCGGATCACCTGTTCCGCCACCATCGCCAGCCCGAAGGTCAGCAACAGGCCGAGAATCGGATCGGCCGAATAGAAGCGGCGCAGCAGGAAGCGCTCGAACAGGATGCCGATCAGCGCCACCAGCAGGGGCGAGATGATCAGGGCGCCGGTGAAGCCGAGGTACTTGGTGATCTCCACCGCGAGGTAGGCGCCGATGGCATAGAAGGCGCCGTGCGCCAGATTGACCACGCCGCCGAGGCTGAAAATCAGCGACAGCCCGAGCGCGATCAGCAGGTAGTACCCGCCGACCAACAGGCCGTTGAGGATTTGTTCCAACAGGAAAACGATTTGCATTGCTGCTCCGGAGGGGAGTACGGGAAAAAGCGAGTGAGGTCCAAACCACCCGTCTTCGTTCCGGCTTGTACCGGAGCGAAGACGATGGGTTAGCTAGACTCAGGTGAACGTGCAGGCGTTCTCTTGCATGGTCGGCGCGAGGATTTCCAGCGACTCATTCGGTCCCGGCACCGACGAGCCGAGCAGCATGAAGTCCCATTTGTCCTTGATCTGCGCCTTCGGCTTCGGCGTGACGGTGTACATCTCCTGCAGCAACTGGTGATCCCAGGCGCGGTAGACGCCTTTACGCGCTTTCAGCACGTCGACTTGCGCGCCTTTTTCGAAGTAGTCGATCAGCTTGGCGGTGTCGAGCGTCTTGGTTTCGGTGATCGCCTGCACGATGGAGCGGAAGGCAACGTATTCGCCCCACGCCTGATTCTCGGGCGGCTTGCCGTATTTTTTCATGAAGGCGGCGACGAAGGCCTTGGCCGACGGCGCATTGACGTCGTGGTGCCAGGTGGTCGGCCAGGTGCCGGCGAAGCTGTCGGCGCCCGCGCCCCATGCGACCGCCGTGTCGAAGCCGAAACCGGCAATCGGGAACGGCAGGCCGAACTCCGAGTATTGCTTGATGAAGTTGGTGATCTGGTTGCCGGCCAGGTTGGAGATGACCAGGTCCGGTTTGGCCTGGCGGATCTTCAGCAGGTAAGGGCTGAAGTCGGTGGCGTCGGTCGGCACGAGCTCGTCATTGGCAATCGTGCCGCCGTTGGCCGAGACGAAGGATTTGGCGGCGCGCAGCAGATCGTGGCCGAAGGCGTAATCAGCCGACAATGCGTACAGCTTCTTGCCCTTGATCAGGTTGTCGCGCAGCAGCGAGCGGCCACAGGCCTTGACGTAGGTCGAGTTGGCGGCCTCGATGTGGAACATGTATTTGTTGCAGCTCTTGCCGCGCAGTTCGTCGGAGTTGCAGCCGGTGTTCATGAACAGCTTCTTGTTGCGTTGCGCGACTTGCGCGATGCCCAGCGCCGAGGCGGAGGAGATTTCACCGATCAGCACGGCGGCGCCGTCGCGTTCCAGCAGGCGTTGCGCCTTGGAGGAGGCGGTCGGCGGATTGACCGAGTCTTCCGAAATCAGGGTGAGTTGGCGACCGAGCAGGCCGCCGGCCTTGTTCTGTTCTTCCACCGCCAGCGTGATGCTCATGACGGCGTATTCGCCCAGCGGGCCGAGGAAGCCGGTGCGCGGGGTCAGGTGACCGATGATGATTTTGTCCGACTGCGCCTTGACGATGGCGGGGAAGCCCATCGCCGAGGTGGCTGCGACGGCGGCGCCGGCTTTCAGTACGGTGCGACGGCCGGGCGACAGGATCTTGCTGTTGTCTTGTTCCATGGTGCATACCTCCTAAGGGTCCGGCGCGAGCCGGGTGTCTCGATGAAAAGCCGGTAACGGCAGCGGACTGCCGGCACGACTTGTTTTCTTATGGAGTGCCGTTTGCAATCAAGACAAGACTGAAAACGAAGCGCCGCAGCCATCTGGCTGGTCCGCCTCCGTCTCGTGATTTTTGCAACAGCCTCTTTTTTATGTCAGTTATTTGACATGTGATCAAATGTATTCGATAGAATTGGGGTGTGTCAATCGGCGATGCAGCATGGTTGGACAAGTTTGCGGTGCCGGACGCCACCGGGAAAAGCTGCGTTCCGACAGGGTGTCAAACCACTGTAAACGCGCTGCGGTGCTGCATTGGAAGAGAAGAGCGGAACAAGGCGACTGCTATAATCCGCGGCAATTTTGAATAACAGACGCATTTCATCGGCACGGATGAAATGGTTTCAAGTGAGAAGCCGGGGACCATGGAACACACGATACTTGCGGACCTTTCGCAGATACGCAAAATCAGCCACACCACGCTGTCGCAGCGCGTATATGAAGATGTGCGCGAGCTGCTGCTGGCAGGGCAAGTCCGCCCCGGTCAGAAGCTGACGCTGAAAAGCCTGTCGGAGGCGCTCGGCACCAGCCAGATGCCGGTGCGGGAAGCGATCCGCCAGTTGTCGGCGGAAGGCGCGCTGGAAATTCTGCCCAACCGCGCCGTGCGCGTGCCGCTGATGACCAAGGACAAATTCCGCGAACTGCTCAAGATCCGGCTGGCGCTGGAAGGGCTGGCGGTCGAGCACGCGGCGCTGAACATTTCAGCCGAAGGCCTGCAAGCCGTGGCCGACCTGCACGACACCCTGTGCATCGAAATGCATCGCAAGAAGCCCGATGTCGACCTGATCATCCGCCTCAACAAGCAATTGCACTTTGCCGCCTATGAAGGATCCGGCATGGCGACGCTGGTCGGCCTGATCGAGAGCCTGTGGCTGCAAGTCGGCCCGGTCATCAACCTCGACCTGCGCGCCGGTTCACGCCGCCTGTCGGAAGCGCCGGCGCTGGTGCATCACGCCGCGCTGCTCAAGGGCTTGCAGGACAAATCCCCGGAGCAGGCGCGCGCCGGCTTGTCGGGCGACCTGCTTAGCGCTGCGCAGATGATCCTGGCCGGCGACGGTTTGCCGGATTAGGGCCTGCAAACAGGCTCGCCACCACCAGACTGAGCAGCGGTATCGCTGCGGCCAGCATCTCCAGGATGCCGGCGCTCTGTTCTATCATTTCCAACCGCACTTTGTAGTGCGTTGCGAACGCCATCAGCAGTAACAAAAACACGGCGGACAATCCCGCCATCAATCGAAGTCGCATGCTGTTCTCCCTGGGATGAGTGAAGGATGAATGGTGAAAATGGTGGATGGATTCCGCGGCGCGGAGTCCTGTCATGGATATCGACTGCGGCGTGCAAGACTTGCGCGATTTCCGCGTAAAGAAAGGTAAGTTTGCGTGGGCGCGAATACGGATAAAATGCGGGCAGCCGATTGTCTACGCCTGCCTTTCAATCAAAGGGATTTCATGTCCGTTTCGTACGTTTCGCATTTCAATTCCAGCAAGGTGCTGGTTTCCGCTTTGCTGTGGTGCGCTTGCCAGTTCGCCGGGGCCCAGAACCTCGCTCCCGCGCCGGTCGCACCGCTGACCTTTGCGCCGCTTGAACCGACCCTGACGTCTTACCTGGTCCAGTACAAATTGCCGGCGCTGGCCGCCGCCGTGGTGCAGGACGGCCGCATCATCGCCGCCGGCGCGGTCGGTACGCGCAAGGTCGGCTCCGGCATCGCGGTGACGGTCAATGACCGTTTCCACATCGGTTCCGACACCAAGGCTTTCACCGCCACGCTGGCCGGCATCCTGGTCGATCGCGGTACGATGGCGTGGACCACCACGCTGGGCGAAGCTTTCCCCGAACTGGCGCCGAAAATGGACCCGGACTTCCGCCGCATCACCATCAGCCAGCTGCTGTCGCATACCTCGGGCATTCCGGCCGACAACGCCGAGTTCCTCGAACTGCTGGCCAAGTCGATGTTTGAAGAGGGCAATCTTGACGACCTGCGCTATTGGACTTTGCAGCAATGGATGAGCAAGCCGCTGCCGGCGCAGCCGGGGCAACCAGGTCAACGCTTTGCCTATTCCAACCTGGGTTACACGATCGCCGGCGCGATGATCGAGCGGGTGGCGCGCAAGAGCTGGGAAGAGCTGATCAACGAATGGATCTTCGATCCGATGGAACTCAAGAGCGCCGGCCTCGGTTCGCAGGCGACACTGGGTCGGGTCGATGCCGCGCTGGGTCACGTGCTGGTCGGCGAAGACATCGCCAAGCCCTTCATGGCCGGTCCCGGCGACGACAATCCGCAACTGATCGCACCGGCCGGCGGCGCCAATATGTCGGTGCTCGATTTTGCGCGCTGGGCCGGCTGGAACGCCGGCGAAGGCAAGCGCGGTCCGGCGCTGCTCAAGCCTGAAACGCTGAAGTTGCTGCACACGCCGGTGATCGACATGCCGCACGTGCAGAATCCTGAGCCAGGCACGCCGACCGACGGCAAGTACGGGCTCGGCTGGGTGACCGCGAAGATGGACTGGGCACCGCAGCCGCTGGTGTTCCACGGCGGCTCCAACCAGAAGAACCTGGCGCACATCTGGCTCAGTCCGGACAAGGATTTTGCCATCGTGGTGGTGACCAACATCGCCAGCCAGGGCGCCAACGACGCCTTGTTTGCGGTGGCGGAAAAACTGTATCGCCAGTTCGCGCCGTGAAAGAGGGGACGCGCGTGTTGATACAATGCGCGTTCGTTCTGACTTATTCATCAACCTAGCGGGTGCTCATGGATTTTCTTTTGTTCCTGGTCGATTTCATCGTCCATATTGATCGTCATCTGGCCGAACTGGCCGCGTCTTACGGACCGTGGCTGTTCCTGATCCTGTTCCTGATCATCTTCGCCGAAACCGGCCTGGTGGTGACGCCCATCCTGCCGGGCGACTCGCTGCTGTTCGTGACCGGCGCGATTGCCGCGACTGGCGCATTCGACATCCATCTGATGGTGCTGACGCTGATCGTTGCGGCGATCCTCGGCGACAGCGTCAACTACCAGATCGGCAAGGCCATCGGCCTGAAGGTGTTCGACAATCCCAATTCACGCATCTTCAAGCGCGAGTATCTCGACAAGACGCACGCCTTCTACGAACGCCACGGCGGCAAGACTGTGATCATCGCGCGCTTCGCGCCCATCGTGCGCACCTTCGCGCCGTTCGTGGCCGGCGTCGGCGCGATGACGTACACGCGCTTCTTCGCGTACAACGTGATCGGCGGCATTTTGTGGGTGGCCAGCTTCGGCTATGCCGGCTACTTCTTCGGCAACCTGCCGGTGGTGAAGCAGAACCTCAGCCTGCTGATCGTGGCGATCGTCGTGTTGTCGATCCTGCCGGGCGTGATCGGCTATCTGCGCCAGCGCATGAAATCGTCACGCTGAGTTCCGTAGCCGATAAAGTGAAAAGCCGTTCAGTGATGAACGGCTTTTTTTTGTCCTGCCATTTCACGACGGATTTCACTGCTTCCGGATCAATACTTCCACAAGATGTCCTGCAAGGTCTGGCGGTCGTTGGTTCTGGTCAGGGCCAGCGCCATCAGGATGCGCGCCTTTTGCGGGTTCTGGTCGCCCGTGACCAGCCAGTCGAAGCGATCGTCCGGCTGCTCGCCGTCGCGGATCACCACGCCGTTTCCGGTGCGCGACGCGCGCACCACGTGGATGCCCTTGCTGCGGATGTCCTGCAATACCGGGATGATCTGCTCGGCGACGCTGCCGTTGCCGGTGCCATTGTGGATGATGGCTTTGGCGCCGGCGTTAACCAGCGCCTCATAGGCGACCGGGCTGACGTTGCCGTAGTTGTAGACGATGTCGACGCGCGGCAGCGTGGTCAGCTTGTCGATGTCGAACTCGCTGGCGACGGTATGCGGACGCGTCGACTGGCGATAAAACAGCACCTTGCCCTCGATGATCAGCCCCAGCGGGCCATAGGTTGAACGCAGGGTCTCCAGCTTGACCGTATTGCTCATGGTGACGTCGCGGGCGGAATAGATTTCGTCATTCATGGACACCAGCGTACCTTTGCCGATGGCTTCCTTGCTGGCTGCAACGGCGATCGCATCGTGAAGGTTTGCCGCACCATCGGAGCCCAGCTGGGTGCTGGCGCGCATGGCGCCGACCAGCACCACGGGCTTGGTGCTCTTCAGCGTCAGGTTGAGGAAGTAGGCGGTTTCTTCCATGGTGTCGACGCCATGGGTGATGATGATGCCGTCCACATCGGATTTCTTGAGCAATTCGGACACGCGCTTGCCCAGCTTGATGAGCCGCTCGTCAGTGAAATTCTCACTGGGAACCTGAAAAATCTGCTCCCCTGTAACCCGGGCTATTTTCTGGATTTCCGGTACGGCGGCGAGCATCCTGTCGACAGGCACCACGGCGGCCTGGAAGGCCGGGGAACGAATGCTCGAGGTATTGGCGCCGGCGATGGTGCCGCCGGTAGCGAGGACGACAATATTGGGCTTCTCCTGGGCCTGCGCGCAGAGACAGAACGAAGCAAGAAAAAGAAGCAGGGATCCGGCGAAATGTTTCGGTTGCAGGTGCAGCATGGCGTCTCCTTGGTGTTGAACGAAGAAAGAAGCGGGGGACGGTCTGGATCGGCCCGGGGGGGGCGCGCGATGGCCACTGCAGGCCTGCCGTTGGTAATGTCAGCGACGAACTTTTTCCATGGTGCGACCTGGATTGTCTTTTTGATAAGTCGAACAGAGCCGGGAAAATGGAAGAATTCCAGCTATCGAGAGCAAATGTGCAGTTCCGACACACAATAAAAAACGCCCGATGAAAGTCATCGGGCGTTCTTCAGATTTCTTCGGATACCTGATCCGGTAGTGATGCAGCATCAGCAGCAGAAGAATAAGAAGCCGCCGCTGCCGCAGCTAAGCCGGCATCAGTACTTCCACAAGATCTTTTGCAGTTCCTTGCTGTCGTTGGTTTTGGTCAACGCCAGTGCGGTCAGGATGCGCGCCTTCTGTGCATTCTGGTCGTCGGTCACAACCCAGTCGAACTTGTCGTCGTTCTGTTCGCCGTTGCGAATCACGACGCCGCTGCCGGTGCGTGTTGCACGAACCACTTGCAGGCCCTTGCTGCGTACTTCCTGCAGGACCGGAACGATCTGCTCGGCGACGCTGCCGTTGCCGGTGCCGTCATGGATGATGGCCTTGGCGCCGGCGGTGACGAAGGCGTCATACGCAGCACGGCTGACGTTGCCGTAGTTGTAGGCTATGTCGACGCGCGGCAGGCTGTTGATCTTGTCGATGTCGAACTCGGTCTGCGTGGTGTGCGGACGGGCCGGCAAGCGGTAGAACATCAGTTTGCCTTCGACTACATAACCGAGCGGGCCATAAGGCGAGCGGAAGGTTTCGACCTTGAAGGAGTTGGTCTTGGTGACGTCGCGGCCGGAATGGATTTCGTCGTTCATGACCACCAGCGTGCCCTTGCCGGCAGCGTCCTTGCTGGAAGCGACCAGCACGGCGTCATACAGGTTCAGCGCGCCGTCTGCACCCAGGGCAGTGCCCGGACGCATGGAGCCGACTACCACGACAGGCTTGTCGCTCTTGAGGGTCAGGTTCAGGAAGTAGGCGGTTTCTTCGATAGTGTCGGTGCCGTGGGTGATCACGATGCCGTCGACGTCACTCTGCTTGAGCAGTTCGGAAACGCGCTTGCCCAGTTTCAGCAGACGTTCGTCGTTGAAGCTTTCGCTGCCGATCTGGAAAATCTGTTCGCCGCGCACGTTGGCGATCTTCGAGATTTCAGGCACGGCGGCGATGATCTTGTCGACCGGGACCACAGCGGATTGATAAGCAGCGGTGTTGACGCTGGATGCGCCCGCGCCGGCGATGGTGCCGCCGGTGCCGATGACGACGACGTTGGCTTTCTTTTCTTGCGCCTGTGCCGACAGCGACATGGCGGCCGACAGCAGCAATACGCCACCGAGTTGTTTCAACTTCAGATGTTGCATAAGGATCTCCTGAGCAATAGATGGGTCCCGCCATTGCACCCTGAACATGCGCGCAACGGCGACATTCGTACCGGTTAGTTTTACGTTATGAAACGGCACCGAGGGATAGTACGGAATAGCGATTGCGAAGTCCTATGCTTTTAAAGCATGAGTTTTGAAAGATTATGCGAGGCGTGCATAAGCTTTTGAAAAGCAAAAAATACGCTAATTATTTAGAAGAATTCGACGATATCGTTGGTCGAAATTTCGTTGCTGAGGACGCCCGAAGTGACCAGTTCATCGTAGTAGCAGATGCGGTTGCGACCGTTTTTCTTGGCGTGGTACAGAGCCTGATCGGCATGACCCAGGATCACCACCGGCGTTTCCTGCGAAATGCCGACGAAGCCGAGGCTCACGGTGACCTTGCCGACCTGCGGGAAATCGTAGTCCTGCACGTGCTGGCGGAAGCGGCCGAAGATCTTGCTGGCGTCGGCCAGCGTGGTCGAGCGCAGCAGGATCACGAACTCTTCGCCGCCGAAGCGGAAGATGCGGTCGTGCGAGCGGAACGAGGTGCGCAGGATATTGGCGACCAGGATCAGCACTTCATCTCCGTACAGGTGGCCGAACTGATCGTTGACCTGCTTGAAGTGATCAATGTCGACCACGGCCAGCCAGTGCGCCTTGGTCTCGCCGCCGTTGCGACGCTCGTTGTTGTCGAGCGAATGCGCTTCATGCGGCGCCAGCGCGAAGGCGTGGCGCGAGAATTGTTCGTCGAAGGTCTTGCGATTGAACAGGCCGGTCAGCGCATCGCGCTCGCTGTAATCAAGCAGGCTCTGGTAATTGCAGTAGATGCCGAAGATGCCGTCGATCAGTTCCAGCGTGGCGGTGTCGTAGGCATGCGGATTGCGGATCTCGAGACAGGTGTTGACCTTGCCGTGCAGCCATACCGGCAGCCACAGCACGTGCCAGCCGTCGGCGGCGATTTCGTAGTGTTCGTTCTTGTGCTCGCGGATGCACTCGACGATGGCCGGAAAGCTGCTCAGCAGTTCCTTGGGATCGTCTTCGGTGTGTTCGGCGATGGTGCTCAGATGTCCCTCGTTGAGGTACATCTTTTCTTGCACGAACATCTCTTCGCGCAGCGAAAAGATGTCGAGCACGCGAATTTGTTTGACCTTGGTCAGTTCATACAGGCCAGTGATTACTGCGCCGGCGAGGCGCGAGTTTTCACGCTGGGCTGTGATATCTACCAGGTTCTTTAGAAGCTGTTTCATCATCCGGATGTCGACTCCTGCTTGAGCACATTATTCTATGTTTAGTGGGTACTCTAAGAACCTGCATGCGCTTGCGCCGCGTTTTGTACGCGATCGTCGCCGGCAGGTTTTGATAGGCTTTACCATTCATAGAATGCATAAGAACTTACGCAAGAATCACGCCATGAATCAAGCCATGAAGCAGGGGATTTTACACGCTGCTCAGAGGAACAGCTATTGAGTTAACGCAAAATCAAAAGGAAAAATTCGCTTTCATTTCCGAGTGGAAATTTTCGCGTGATTTTATGCGCAATGTCCGCACTATATTGGCGTGGCGCGATGCGGAGCGTGTCGTCCTGCGATGGATCCGGCAGTGATTTTTTTCTCAATCCCGCATTGATTGCTCAGCTGCGCGCCGTCGCGGTGCAAACTATTTACGGTATGCACGACGGACGCTTCGTTCCCGCTCACCGGGAATGTTGCAGCAGGGGAAAACAGAAAGCGGAAGAGCAGGGAAGAAAGGGACGCGATGCGGCGCAAGCTGTTCGCATTGCGCCGCTGCAAAGCGGAGAAAATTACAGGTAAATGATGGCCAGCGCGACAACGATGATCAGGCCGAACTTGGTGGCGCGATAGGCGTTGCGATTCCAGTTCTTGAACTTGCGGCGGTACTGGCCGGCGATCCAGACAAAGCGGAACAGCTTGTTGATGCGGCCGGTCTGGTCGCCGGTCTCGTTGGGCGAGCTGGCGGCGGTCATCATGGTCTTGCCGAGCCACTTGTTGATGGCCTGGGCCCATTGATAACGCAACGGGCGTTCGACGTCGCAGAACAGGATGATACGGTTCGTCTCGGCGCCGTTCTGCGCCCAATGGATGAAGGTCTCGTCGAACACCACGCTCTTGCCGTCGCGCCAGCTGTAACGCTGGCCGTCGACTTCGATGAAGCAGCGGTCGTCGTTGGGCGTGACCAGGCCGAGGTGATAGCGCAGCGAACCGGCGTAGGGATCGCGGTGAGGATTGAGCGTGCCGCCCGGCGCCAGTTCGGCAAACATCGCCGCCTTGACGCAAGGGATCTGACGCAGGATTTCAACGGTCTTGGGGCAGAACTGTTCGGCCGACGGATGGCTGGCGTCGTACCACTTCAGGTAAAAGCGTTTCCAGCCGGCCTTGAAGAAGGAATTGAAGCCGGCGTCGTCGTTCTTTTCGGCGGCCTTGATCTTGGAGATGTTCTGCAGGCTGACGGCTTCGGCCCGGATGGTTTCCCAGTTGTCGTCGAGCAGGTGCAGGTTCTGGAAGCCACTGACTCCCGGATACGGCACCGCCGGTACGCGCGAGAAGGCATACATGAACAGATTGATCGGCGCCATGATCGAGGAGTGGTCGAAGAATTGCCGTAGGAACGGCAGTCTCACCTTTCCGCGGAAATGGATGAACAGGATGGAAAACAGATAAATGCCGACAACGACCCACTTCATTGCAATGTCCTCATGACGATGGCTGCAGCGGCGGCCATCTCGTATAGATACGCAGTAGATAGGCGCTCGATGCGCGATATCAATGCGGTAAGAGTTTGATCTGGAAATCGGGCGGATGCGCCACGATGGATGAGGCTGATTCTACACCAAGCGGTTTGAGGCAGCTTTGAGGGAGATCAGTGAAGAAAGGTAAAAAATGCCGACCGGGCCTGAAAAGGAGAACAGGCCGGGTCGACAAGGAGGGGCAAAACGGTATTCGGCGACCGGCAGGGCGTGCCTGCCGCCGAGATGTTTCGGATTACTCCGGATTACGCAGGTTGAGTGGAAAGCTTGCCCGGCGCCTTGCGTGGCAGGCCGGTGAAGCCGAAGTCGATCTCGGGTTGACGGCCGGCAATGATTTCGGCGATCGCGCGGCCCGAGCCGCAACCCATGGTCCAGCCCAGCGTGCCGTGACCGGTGTTGAGGTACAGGTTGTTGAACTTGGTCTTGCCGACATACGGAATGTTTGACGGCGTCAGCGGGCGCAGGCCGGTCCAGTAGACCGGGTTGTCGTAATCGCAACCATCCGGGAACAGTTCACGGGTGCGGCGCGTGATGGCGTCGCAGCGGGTGGTGTTCAGTTCGCGGGTGTAGCCGTTCAGTTCGCAGGTGCCGGCCACGCGCAGGCGGTCGCCAAGGCGCGACACCACCAGCTTGTAACCGTCGTCGGTCAGCGAGACGGTCGGCGCGGCGTCCGGATTGGTGACCTTGTAGGTCGCCGAATAGCCCTTGCCCGGATACAGCAGCAGGTTGATGCCCAATGGACGCAGCAGCGGCTCCGAGAAGCTGCCCATGGCGACCACGAAGGCGTCGGCGCGCAGTACCTTGTGGCGGCCTGCGCCGTCGATGACTTCAACGCCGGTGATCTTGGCGGCGGCGCCGGTGCCTTCGGTCAGCAGGCGCGTGATGGTGGTGTTGAACTGGAAGTCGACGCCGGCGTCTTCCGCCTTTTGCGCCAGGCCGGTAGTGAGCTTGTAGACGTCGCCCGATTCATCGGAGGCGGTGAAGTCGCCGCCGACGATCTTGTCGCGGATGCTGGCCAGGGCCGGTTCGATCTTGATCACTTCATCGGCGCTGATCGAGTCGCGCTGGCAACCGAGGTCGCGCATCAGCTTGGCGGCCGGCAGCGACAGTTCGAATTCCTTTTCTTCAGTATAGAAGTGCAGGATGCCCTTGTTCAGGTGGTCGTACTGGATACCGGTTTCGGCGCGCAAGGCCACCAGCGTCTGGCGGCTGTATTCGCACAGCGCAACGATCTGGCGGATGTTGGCGTCGGTGCGCGCAGGCGTACATTCGCGCAGGAAGCTGACGGCCCATTTCCATTGCAGCCATTCGGGACGGAAGCGATACAGCAGCGGGGCGTCTTCCTTGCCCAGCCATTTCAGGACCTTGAGCGGAGCGGAGGGATTGGCCCATGGTTCGGCGTGCGAGACTGAAATCTGGCAACCATTGGCGAAACTGGTTTCCTGGGCGGCGCCAGGTTGTCGGTCGATGACGGTGACGTCGTGACCTTCACGCTTCAAGAACCACGCGGACGCGGTGCCGATGATGCCTGCTCCCAATACGATGACTTTCATCACATTCTCCTTGTTCGATGATAGAACCTGCCCAAATCGCCCCGACTGGCACAGGTCTTTAATGGTGAAATTGTAAGAAGTAATCGGTTTTTTAGGTAAGCAATCAGCGTGCCTGTATTTCTATTTTTTAATGAATAGGCAGTGAAGGTGTTTGAAAAACAAAATATTTTTGTTTAAAACTTAATATTTTGCATTTTCGAATTTTGCCATTTCCTCCGCCAGCGCCTGCGTCACGGTTTCGGCCAGCGCCTGTTCCAGGCTGGCGCGCACGCGGGTCTTGAGGATGTCAGCCATGTTGTCGAGGATGACCGCGAGGTGATCCTGCAGATGCTGGTGCAGCACGCTGTCGACCTGGCCCAGCAGCGTCTGCATGACGTTCTCCTGGATGTCCTGGCGAATCTGGCGCAACTGTTCGGCGCTGGGTTCCGGCGCAACGGCCGGTGGCGGCAGCGGCGTGCTGACCGAAACGGACACGGGCGCAGCGTCGTAAGTGGGCTGGTACTGCGGCTGGAAGGCCTGGATCGGCTCCGGCTGGAAATGCTGCTGATAGTCGGGTTGGTACTGCGGCTGATTGTGTTGCGGTTGGTTGTCATCCCACTGCAGCGCTTGCGGCGCCTGGTGTTCCGGCGCATTTGGCTGAGCGATGACCTCGGTCAGGAGCGGGATGCTGTTGTCGGCGGACGATTGGCTCATGATCTCAGTCGGCGACGAAGTGGCTGAGGGGATAACCGCGCTCTTTATAGAAGCGGTAACGATCGCGGCCGGCGGCCTTGTCGGCTTCGTCCGAGGAAATGATCTCGAACATGCGCTCGAAGCGGGCGAAATGTTCCGGGGTATTGCCCGACAGGTTGATCAGCACGTGATGGTGCGGCAGCTCAACGGCTTCGCTGTCGGTCAGGATCACCGGCGTCTGCGCCGCCAGCGGATCGCCGGCATGCACGTGGGGGATGAAATCCTGTTCCGAGAACGACCACAGCAACTGATCGAGCTGGGTCAGTTCGTTGCGATCGCGGCCGAGCAGCACGATCTTGCACTGCGCGGCGCGCGCCTTGCGCACCAGGCGGCAGGCGTAGGCGATTTTATTGGGGACGTTACTGTGGAAATCGATGCGGGTCATGGACGAAGTATAGACATATCCCAGAATAACGAAAACCCGCGAAGCGAACTTCGCGGGTTTTCGGGCGGTACGAAACTAATTTATCTACGTTGCCATGCTAAGCAGCCATGCCGCTATGACGCAGCAGTGCATCAATGCTGGGTTCGCGGCCGCGGAAGGCCTTGAATGATTCAATCGCCGGACGCGAACCACCGACGGCCAGGATTTCCTTCTGGAAGCGCAGGCCGGTTTCGATCGAGACCACGTTGTCGCCCTTGGCCGCAGCTTCTTCAAACGCGCTGTAAGCGTCGGCCGACAAGACTTCCGCCCACTTGTAGCTGTAATAGCCGGCCGCATAGCCACCCGCGAAGATGTGGCTGAACGAATGCTGGAAGCGATTGAATTCCGGCGGACGAATCACCGCGAACTTGTCGCGCACGGCGTTCAACACCGACTGCACGCTGTCCTTGCCGGACGCGTCGTAGTCGTAATGGATGTGCATGTCGAACAGCGAGAACTCGACCTGGCGCAGCATCTGCAAGCCGGACTGGAAGTTCTTGGCGGCGGTCATCTTGTCGAACAGTTCGCGCGGCAGCGGCGCACCGGTGTCGGCGTGGGCGGTCATGTGTTGCAACACTTCCCATTCCCAGCAGAAGTTTTCCATGAACTGCGACGGCAGTTCGACCGCATCCCATTCCACGCCGGAGATGCCCGACACGCCGACTTCGTCGACTTGCGTGAGCATGTGGTGCAGGCCGTGGCCGGATTCGTGGAACAGCGTGATGACTTCATCGTGGGTGAACAGCGCAGGCTTCCGCTCTTTCCCCCCCGTGCCGTCGACGGTCATCGGTTCGGTGAAGTTGCAGACCAGGTAAGCGATCGGCGTCTGCACGCCATTGGCAGTCATGCGGCGGCCGCGGGCGTCGTCCATCCAGGCGCCGCCGCGCTTGCCGCTGCGGGCGTACAGATCGAGATAGAACTGGCCGACCAGCTTGCCGTCGCGCTCGATGCGGAAGAATTTCACGTCCGGATGCCAGACCGGGGCGCTGTCGGGTTTGATGCTGACGTTGAACAGGCGCTGGATGACCTGGAACAGGCCTTCGGTTACCTTCGGCTCAGGGAAATATTGCTTCACTTCCTGCTCCGAGAAGGCATAGCGCTGTTCACGCAGCTTTTCGGCGGCGTAGGTCATGTCCCAGGCTTCGATCGTGTCGATACCGAGCTCGTCCTTCGCGAAGGCGCGCAGTTCTTCCCAGTCCTTTTCGCCATAGGAACGCGCGCGGCGGCCCAGGTCTTCGAGGAAGCCGATGACTTCTTGCGGCGACTGCGCCATCTTCGGCACCAGCGACAATTCGGCGAAATTCTTGAAGCCCAGCATCACGGCTTCTTCATGGCGCAATTGCAGGATTTCCTGCATGTTGGCGGTGTTGTCCCATTCCGGCTTGGCGCCGAGCTCCGAGGCCTTGGTGGCGTTGGCGCGGTAGATCTGCTCGCGCAGGCTGCGGCTATGGGCGTATTGCAGGATCGGGAAGTAGGACGGGAAGTGCAGGGTAAATTTGAAACCCGGCGTCCCGTCTTTTTCGGCAGCCGCGCGTGCAGCTTGCTTGACATCGTCCGGCAGGCCGGCCAGGTCGGTTTCGTTTTCAACGAACAGGCCGAAATCATTGGTGGCGTCGAGGATGTTTTCCGAGAAGCGGGTGGTCAGCGCGGCCGACTTTTCCTGGATCTCGGCGAAGCGTTCCTTCTGGTCGTCGGACAGCTCGGCGCCGGACAGGCGGAAGTCGCGCACGGCGTTGTCGATGACCTTCTTGCGGGCGCCTGACAGGCTGGCGTATTCCGGGCCGTTTTGCACCGCCTTGTATTTTTCGAACAGCGCCAGATTCTGGCCCAGCGCGGTCCAGAACTCGACCAGGCGGGGCTGGTTTTCATTGTAGGTGGCGCGCAGTTCCGGCGTGTCCACCACCGAATTCAGATGTCCGACGATGCTCCAGGCGCGGCCCAGTTGCTCGGTGGCGTTTTCCAGCGGCTCGACGAAGTTGGCCCAGGTAACTTGTGCCATGGGGGCTTCCAGCTCGGTGACCAATGTGCTTGCCTTGGCCAGCAGGGTGTCGACGGCCGGAGTGACGTGTTCAGGCTTGATCGCGTCGAAACGCGCCAGGCCGGAAAAATCCAGCAGCGGGTTGTTGCCGGAAGTGATCGTGGTATCTGCAGTAGTGGTGGTGGTCATGGGACTCAGGTTCTTTCAGCAGCTTCAATGGTGTTGACCAGCAACATGGTGATGGTCATCGGACCCACGCCGCCGGGCACGGGGGTGATGTAACCTGCGACTTCCTTGGCATTGGCGAAATCCACATCGCCGCACAACTTGCCGTTATCGTCGCGGTTCATGCCGACATCAATAACGACTGCGCCGGGTTTGACCATGTCGGCGGTGACGATGTTGCGCTTGCCGGTGGCCACCACCAGAATGTCTGCCTGGCGGGTATGGTGGCCCAGATCGCGGGTCTTTGAATTACAGATAGTGACGGTAGCCCCGGCTTGCAAGAGCAACATGGCCTGCGGCTTGCCGACGATGTTGGAGGCACCGACCACCACGGCATTGGCGCCGCGCACCGGATAATCGATGGATTCCAGCATCTTCATGACGCCGTAAGGCGTGCACGGGCGGAACAGCGGCTGGCCGGTCATCAGCAGGCCGGCATTGCTGACGTGGAAACCGTCGACGTCCTTTTCGGCGGCAATCGCTTCGATTACCTTATGGGCGTCGATATGTGCCGGCAGCGGCAATTGCACCAGGATGCCGTTGATCTTCGGGTCCTTGTTCAGGGCGTCAATGCGCGCCAGTAACTCGGCTTCGGTCAGGGCGGCGTCGTATTTTTCCAGCACCGAGTGCAGGCCGTTGTCTTCACAGGCCTTGACCTTGTTGCGGACGTAGACCTGCGAAGCCGGGCTGTCGCCCACCAGGATCACGGCCAGGCCGGCCTGTTTGCCCTTGGCGGTGAGGGCGGCGGCGCGTTTGGCGACGTCGGCGCGCAGTTGTTGGGAGAGCAGGTTACCGTCGATGAGTTGTGCTGGCATGGTGGCTGGGGCTGAAAAAGAGGGAAAATAAAGCGTCATTATAAGGGGCCTTGCCTTCGGCGGTCGCGGAGCCGTGGACGGACGGGATGCGAGTCGTCGGCCCGATTTCGACACCGGGGCGTCGGACGACGCTGATTTTAATTTTCGGTTATGCTCCGCCAACCAATCGAATTGAGTGACATCTGAGGACCTTGCATGACCGATCTGCTGACCCGCCGCCTAGCCCTTTTTGCCAGCCCGGAAAATCGCGCGTTGCTCAGTCGTGGCTTGCGTGGCGTGGAGCGGGAAACCTTGCGGGTGACCACCAACGGACAGCTGGCGACCACGCCGCATCCGGCCGTGCTGGGCTCGGCGCTGACCAACGAACAGATCACCACCGACTATTCGGAATCCCTGCTGGAATTCATCACGCCGGCCAAACCAGACATCGCCGAGGCGCTCCAACGCCTCGATGAAATCCACCGCTTCGTGCACGCCAATCTGAACGGCGAACTGCTGTGGAACGAGTCCATGCCCTGTGTGCTGCCGCCCGAAGAAGACATCCCCATCGCCTGGTACGGCACCTCGCACATCGGCACATTGAAACACGTCTACCGGCGCGGCCTGGCGCTGCGCTACGGCAAGACCATGCAATGCATCGCCGGCATCCACTACAACTTCTCGCTCAGCGAAGACGTCTGGACCCTGTTGCGCGAGCTGGACGATCGCGAGCAGAACGTCGAGCCATCGTTCTCGGCGCGCGATTACCAATCAGAGAGTTATATTGCGCTGATCCGCAATTTCCGCCGCTACAGCTGGCTGCTGATGTATCTGTTCGGCGCTTCGCCGGCGCTGGCGACGAATTTCCTGCGCGGCCGTCCGCACAAGCTGGAGACGCTCAGCGACGACACGCTCTACCTGCCGTACGCCACCAGCTTGCGCATGAGCGACCTCGGCTACCAGAGCAACGCCCAGGCCAACATCACGCCGCACTACAACAACCTGCACAGCTATATCCGGAGCCTGTCGCAAGCCGTCAGCCAGCCGTATCCCGCGTACGAAGAACTGGGCACCAAGCGCGACGGCGAGTGGATCCAGATCAACACCAATATCCTGCAGATCGAAAACGAGTTCTACTCGGCAATCCGTCCCAAGCGCGTCATCTACAGCGGCGAACGGCCGGTGCAGGCGCTGGCGGCGCGCGGCGTGCAATACGTCGAAGTGCGTTGCATGGACATCGACCCGTTCGAGCCGCTCGGGGTGAGCCTGAAGGCGTCGCGCTTCCTCGACGTGTTCCTGCATTTCATCGCGTTTGAAGAGAGCTCGCTGACCTCCGACGAGAGCGGCGCCGAAAGCCGCTGCAATTTCTCGCGCGTGGTCAAGGAAGGCCGTCGTCCCGGTTTGCAGCTGGAACAGGAAGGCAAAGAGGTTGGCTTGCAGGACTGGGGCCTGTCGCTGCTGGAGCGTATGCAGCCGATCGCCGATTTGCTGGACGCCCAGGCCGGCGGTTCCGAGCATGCAGAGGCGCTGCAGGCGCAGCGCGAGAAGTTGCGCGATGTCGAGCTGACGCCGTCGGCGCGCGTGCTGCGCGAAGTGCGCGCGGCCGGCAACTCCTTCGCCGCCTTTGCGCTGAACCAGAGCAAGGAGCAGGCCGCGCAATTCCTGGCGCGCCCGCTGAGCGCAGAGCAAACCGCAGAATTCGTCGCCACCGCCAACACGTCGATCGAAGATCAACAATCGATCGAGCGCACCCAGGTCGGCGATTTCGATACCTTCGTGGCCGCCTATCGCGCCAGCACGCTGGGTAATATCAGCGTCTGAGCGTGGGTTGCTACCGCACCCGCCCGGGTCAGGTCCTCAATTTGTCATGCGCCGTCTTCAGGCGCGCCACTCCGGTCCTGATTTCCTCCGGCGAGGCGGTGGCGAACGACAGTCGCAGCCGCGCCGGATCGGCGCCGCCGGCATAGAACGCGCTGCCCGGCACATACATCACATTCTCAAGAACTGCTCGCTGCAATAGCGCATTGGCTTCCGTGCCATCGCGCCAGCGTGCCCACACGAACATGCCGCCTTGCGGGACCGTGACTTCCAGCGTGTCGCCGAAACATTCCTGCAAGGCTGCCAGCATGGTCTCGCAACGCTCCTTGTAGGTCGCAATGATGGTCGGCAAATGCCGCGCGAGGCAGCCGTCGTGCAGATAGCGCGCGGCGGCGAGCTGCATCCATGGCGCCGTGCACAGGTCGCCGGTTTGCTTGGCGATGACGGCGCGCCGCAGGATTTCGGCAGGGCCGCTCATCCAGCCGATGCGCAGGCCGGGTGCGACGATTTTCGACAGACTCGACAGATACACCAGCCAGTCGGCGCCGCCCGGCACATCGGCGGCGATTTCCAGCAGCAGCGGCTGCGGCGCACCGGCGAAGCGCAATTCACCGTAAGGGTCGTCTTCAATCACCAGCATCTGATAGCGCACCGCCAGTTCCAGCAGATGGCGGCGGCGTGACGCCGGCAGGGTCGCGCCGGTCGGATTGGCGAAGGTCGGCACCACGTACAGCAGCTTGGGACGGGCGCCGGCCAGCAGCATTTTTTCCAGCGCCTGGGTATCCATGCCGTCGTCGTCGCTGGGGACTTCCAGCATCTCGGCATTGGCCAGCCGCAGCGCCTGTATCGCCGCTGGATAAGCCGGTCGTTCGATGGCTACGCAATCGCCCGGGCCAACCAGCACGCGCAGCAACAACTCGAAGGCTTGCTGCGAACCGGTCGTGACCAGCAGGTTCTCCACCGAGGCCTTGCCGCCGGTGCGTTCCTGCGTGAGTGCGCGCAGCGCTGCGGTCAGCGCCGGCACGCCTTCGGTCGCGCCGTATTGCAGGCAGGCCGTCGGTGACTCGCGCAACACGGCGGCGCCGCTGTGCGCCAGCGCTTCGGCGTCGAACAGCGCCGGCGACGGGTAGCCGCCGGCAAACGAGATCATGCCCTGCTGCTGGGTGTACTTGAACAGCTCGCGAATAGGGGAACCCTGCGGCGTCTGAAACGCGGGGTTAAAACGATAGGCTGGTTTCATGGCGTGTGCAGGTGTGCAGAATGCGGAAGGAGAGGAAGCCGGCGGGCATGGAGCCATGCCGCCGGTTCCTGATAAATCCTGAAAAAGACTTCAGTCGTGTGTGCCGGACCGAGATCCGGCGCACCTAACCCAATTACTGCTCAACCATGCGGTTCCAGCGGTTGTTCCACTCGGTGCGTTTTTCGTTGACCGAGTCCCAGTCGATGGTGTTCATGTTCTTGGTCAGGACTTCGGTCTTGCCGCCGAGTTTGGCCTGCGCCGCTTCGGTCAGCTTGACGTTGCGGTTGACCGGGATCGACGCGGCCATTTCCATGCCCTTGGTTTGCGCCGGCACGCTCAGCAGATACTCGATCAGCTTTTGCGACAGGTCAGGCTCGCTGTTGTTCTTGAGCGCACAGGCGCCGACCATCAGCAGCACGCCGCCTTCTTTCGGCGTGACGAACTCGGCCGGGATGCCCTTGGCCTTGAGGTTGGCGATGGCAGTCACGGTCAGCGGGAAGATCGCGGCTTCGTTGGTCTGGATCATTTCCGAAATCTTGGCCGAGCTCGACAGATATTCGAGCACGTTGGGGCCGACCGAGGTAGGCCATTTCTTGAAGCCCGGCTCGACGTTCTTGTCGGTGCCGCCGACCAGGCGGTTGTACATCATGAAGCCATACAGGCCGAAGGTGCTGCTGGAGATGGATTGGAATACCACCTTCTGTTTGTACTTCGGATCGGCGAAATCCAGCCACGAGGTCGGCGCAGGCCAGCCCTTTTCAGCAAACATCTTCTTGTTGTAGCCGATGCCGACCACGCCCATGTCGACCGCCACGGCCTGATCGTTGGCCAGGCGGGCGAACGGATAGAGGTCCTTGAGCACGGGGGTGTCGCGCACTTTTTCGCACAGGCCCATGTTGACTGCGCGGTACATCACGCCGTCATCGAGGAACACCACGTGCATTTGCGGCTTGTCTTTTTGCGCCTGCATCTTGGCGATGATGTCGGACGAGGTGCCGGGCACGACCACCACCTTGACGTTATTGGCTTTCTCGAAATCGGGGAAGATGCCGGTGGTGTAATTCTTTTCCATGGTGCCGCCGTTCATGCCGACGTACAGGGTTTTGGTCTGGGCCTGGGCAGACGACCACACGCCGAGGACGGCGGTCAGCATACAGGTCAGCGTCAGATATTTCATGTTCATTTGTGGATCTCCTTGGCGGTAAAAACGACCCCCGGAACCTTGGGCGCCGGGGAATTCAAACTTTTCAACTTGAAACGGTTAAACCCTTGATTCTTCTTTTGATGGCTGTTGAACTGCAAATCGCTTGATTGAAAATGCGTCAATCGGGGTGCTGCTTTCTCCTTTGGTGACCAGTTCGGCGAGCACTTCGCCGACGGCCGGGGCGAGCTGGAAACCCGCCCCCGAAAAACCGAATGCATGCAACAGGCCGGGCGTGGTGGCGCTCGGGCCGATGACCGGCTGGTGATCTGGCGTCTCGCCTTCGACGCCGCTCCAGGTACGGATCACCAGCGCGTTGCGTAGCGCCGGGACCATCTCCGTCAGCGCAGCCAGCGCCTTGAAGCTGGAGCTTGCACGCGGCCGCGTGGCATCCAGCGCCAGGTTGCCGATGCCGCGACCGCCGCCGAGCACGACGTTGCCGCGCTCGACCTGGCGTGCATAAAACGCGCCGCCGACCACGCCCAGGCTCAGGTTCATCAGCGGCGGCAGCGGTTCGGTCACGCACATGTTGGGATAGATCGCCTGTTCGGAGACGGTGTCGCCGAAATGTTCGGCGATCTCCTTGCCCCAGGCGCCGCTGCAATTGAGCAGGAAGCGGCTGCGCACGCGCTCGCCGCGGCTGTTGATCAGTACGAAATAATTGCCGTCGAAACTGCATTCCCGGACGGCGCTCTGTTGCAGCAGTCGTGCGCCGGCCTGTTCGGCGGCGCGCGCAAAAGCGGCGGCGATCAGGCGCGGATTGGCGTGACCGTCTTCGGCGCACAGCGATGCGCCATAAGCCTGCTTGCCGATCCACGGATAGCGCCGCCGCAGGGCCTCGGCTTCGAGCAATTCGAGTTCCAGTCCGTAAGCGGCCGCCATCTCGCGATAGGCGATCAGCTCTTGCATGTCGGCGTCGCTGCGCGCCAGTTTCAGATGGCCGGAGGCGATGTATTCGCCGTCGCTGCCGATGGTTTGTTCTAGTCGCCGCCAGATCGCATGCGCGCGCTGCGACAGCGGCAACTGGCAGGCGGCGCGACCCTGGCGGCGCACGCCGCCGTAGTTCACGCCGCTGGCCTGCGCCCCGCACCAGCCTTGTTCGAGCACGACTACCGAGCGTTGCTGGCGGCGCAATTCCAGCGCCGCCGAGGTGCCCATGAGGCCGCCGCCGATGATGGCGACGTCGGTGTCGATGATGCTGTTGACCTGCTTGTCGGCTGGCTTGCTCATGTCTGTTCTTCCGCAGCCAGCGCGGCGCTGACCGGTATCGGCTTGACCGGGGCCTGCACGCGCAGGCGGCCCGCTTCGGCGACGCTGACGCCGGTGGCGTGGGCCAGAATTTCTGCTGCAGCCGCGCCGCACATGCGGCCCTGGCAGCGGCCCATGCCAACACGCGTCATCGCCTTGAGGCGATTGATTTCAACGGTGCCTTCCTGCTGCACGCTGCGGCGCAATTGTCCGGCGGTGATTTCTTCGCAGCGGCAGATCACCAGATCGTCGGCGCAGTCGCGCGCCCAGTGCACGGCGGTGGGGAAGGCCGTCTCCAGTCCCTGGCGGAATTGCAGGTTGCTGCGCAGGGTTTGCGCAAGCCGCCTGCTCTCTTGTTCCGCTGCTGTTTTGGCGGCGGCGTTCGCCGGCAGGCCAAGGTCTTGCAGCAATGCCAGTGCGGCGGCGCGTCCGCTCAGTTCGGCGGCGTCGGCGCCGGCGATGCCGCTGCCGTCGCCGGCCAGATACACGCCGGGCACGCTGCTGCGGCCGGCGTCATCGCGTTGCGGCAGCCATTGCTGGTTGAGTTCATCGAAGACGAAATGGCAACCGGCCAATTCGGCGAGCTGGGTTTCCGAACGCAGGCCGAAGCCGGTCGCCAGCGCATCGCAGGCGATCTCGGTGGTCTTGCCGCCGCGCGTCCAGCGCAGGCTTTGGATGGCTTGCTTGCCATCGGCGGCGATCTGTTCGACGCCGTCCAGGAGCGGGATTCCTTTGACGCGCAGCCATCCCATGAAATACAGACCTTTGGCGAACGTAACCGGCTGGCGCAGCAGCGCCGGCAGTGCGCGCAGCTTGCCGCCGAAGCGCGCGGTATCGAGTACGGCGACCACATTGGCGCCGGCCTTGGTGTATTGATAGGCCAGCAAATACAGCAGCGGACCGGAGCCGGCGATGACGACGCGACCGTCGAGCACGCAGCCCTGCGCCTTGAGCGCGACCTGCGCTGCGCCCAGCGTGTACACACCGGGCAGCGTCCAGCCGGGGAAGGGCATGACGCGGTCGAGCGCGCCGGTGCACAGGATCAGGTGCGAGTAAGCTTGTTCGGCATGGCGTTGCGCGTGCAGCAGGTCGAGTTGTCCGGGATGGCCAGGCATGCAGTTCCATACCAGTGTGTCGGGACGGTAATCGATCTTTGCGCGCAGTTGTTCGAAGCTGTTGTGCAGCGCTTCGGCCTTGGCGGCTTCGAAGCCGTAGAGTTCTTTCTTCGAGCGTACAAAACCCGGCGGCGGCTGGCGGTAAATCTGGCCGCCGGCGCGCCGGTTTTCGTCGATGACGATCGGACGCAGGCCGGCTTCCACCAGCGTCTGCGCCGCGCGCACGCCGGCCGGTCCGGCGCCGATGATGACAATGTTCGGGGAGGTCGGGGCGGCGGCGTTCATGCGGTGTCTCCTGCGACCGTCGGAACCGTGCCGCTGAGCAGGCGCATGCCTTCCGCAATCTCGGTGGTGCACGCACGCACGGCGCCGCCGTCTTCACTGCGCATCCAGCAATCCTGGCAGCAGCCGATCAGGCAAAATCCGGCGCGCGGCGCACCGCTGAATTCGCTGCGGCGCAACTGATCGGCCTGCGTCAATACCGCCGTCAGTACGCTGTCGCCGGCGCGCGCGCTGAGCGGCTTGCCGTCGAGCCAGAACGAAACGCTCTTGCGTTCCTGTTCGGCCACGCGCCTGAGCAGGCTCATACACGTTCTCCGATGAGGATGCGGTCGAGACCGTACAGGCGATCAAGAATCAGCATGGCGCCGCCGGTGATCAGGATCATCAGCGCCGACACCGAGGCCATCATCGGATCGATCGATTCGGTGGCGTACATGTACATGCGTACCGGCAGCGTGACGGTGGCCGGCGTGGTGACGAAGATCGACATCGTCAGCTCGTCGAAACTGTTGATGAAGGCCAGCATCCAGCCGCCGCTCAGGCCAGGCAGGATCGCCGGCAGCGTGATGCGGCGAAACACCGTCCACGGCCCGGCGCCCAGCGACTGCGCGGCCTGTTCGCTGCTGCGGTCGATGCCCATCACCGCCGCCAGCACCATGCGCAGCACGTAGGGCGTGATGACCACGGTATGCGCCACGACCAGCCAGAAGAACGAACCGGTAATTCCCATCACCGAAAACATGCGCATGAAGGCCACGCCCAGCACCAGTGAAGGAATGATCAGCGGCGACAGGAACAAGCCGTTGAGCGCGTCCCGTCCGGGAAAGCGATAACGTCCCAGCGCCAGGCCGGCAGGCAGCGCGATGCATACCGACAGCGTGGCCGACATCAGCGCCAGTTGCAGGCTGTTGTAGAAGGACTGCAAAAAGTCAGGGTGATCGAACACCGCCTTGAACCAGCGCAGGGAAGCACCATAGCCGCCGGCGAACGGCAATGACAAGGTGTCTTGCGCCGTGAAGGCGACCAGGCATACCAGCACCAGCGGCGCCAGCACGAAGGTCACCACCAGCGTGTGAAAGAGCAGGGCAATCGGACCGTTGCTTCGCATGTTCTTGTCTCCGTCAGCCCAGGGTCTTGGAATAGCGGCGTTCCAGGATCCGGTTGTAAGTCATCATGATGATCAGATTGGCGACCAGCAGCACGATGGCGATCGAGGCGCCCAGCGGCCAGTTGAGCGAACCGAGGAATTCGTCGTACACGGTGGTGGCGACCATCTTCAGGCGGCGTCCGCCCAGCAGGCCGGGAATCGCGAAGGCGCTGGCGCTCAGGCCGAACACGATCAGGCTGCCCGAGAGCACACCGGGCGCGACTTGCGGCAACAGGATCCGGCGCAGCACGGTCGCTTGCGAAGCATTGAGCGACAAGGCCGCGTGTTCCACGGTCGGGTCCAGCCGTTGCAGCGCAGTCCACACCGGGATCACCATGAACGGCAGCATCACGTGCACCAGCGCCACCACGATCGCACCGGAGGTGTAGAGCATCTTCACCGGCGCCATGCCCAGGGCTTGCAGGGCGTGGTTGATGAGGCCGTCGGCGCTGAGCAGCATGCTCCAGCCGAACGCGCGCACCACCACCGACACCAGCAACGGCGCCAGGATCACGATCAGGAAGAAGGCCCGCCACTTGCGACTCATGCGGCTGAGTACATAGGCTTCCGGCGCGCCCACGATGACGCAGATCAGCGTGGTCAGTCCGGCGATCCAGAAGGTGCGCCAGAAAATGCGCAGGTAATAATCGTCGCCGAAGATCGCCAGGTAATTGTGCAGGTCATAGGTCGACTTGATGCCGACGCTGTCGTCGTAGCTGTTGAGCGCTAGCAGCGCGGTCAGCAGCAGCGGCACCAGCACCATCGTGGCGAACAGCAGCGTGGCCGGCGCCGTCAGGATATAGGGCAGCGACCGCTTCGGCTTGAGAGTGGAAGCAGCGCGGTCAGACATGCGCGCTCCGCGTTGATTGTGACTCGACTGCGCGCATGGCCGACGTCGGCCAGCGCAGCGACACGCGCTGGCCCGGCTGACAGGAAGTCTGGCCGTTGTTCTTCAGGATCACCAGGATGTCGCCGCAATCGGTCTCGAAGCGGTATAGCCATTGATTGCCGAGGAAGAAGCTGGAGGCGACCACGCCGCCCAATTGTTCTTCGGCTTCGGTACAGCATTCGATTTTTTCCGGACGGATGCACAGCGTGGTGCGCTCGCCGACTGCCAGTTCGGTGCCTTGCACTTCCAGCACATGATTGCCGACGCGCACGCCGGCGCTGCCGTCCCTGACCCATTCGACCGTGCCGGGCAAGAGATTGGCCTTGCCGACGAATTGCGAGACGAAGGCATTGACCGGATTTTCGTAGGTCTCCAGCGGCTTGCCGATCTGCACCGCATGACCGGCTTCCATCACCACCACGCGGTCGCTCATGGAGAGCGCTTCGGATTGATCGTGCGTGACCATGATGGTGGTGGTGCCGACCTTGCGCTGGATTTCACGCAATTCGATCTGCATTTCTTCGCGCAGCTTGGCGTCGAGGTTGGACATCGGTTCGTCCAACAGCAGAATCGGCGGCTGGATCACCAGCGCGCGCGCCAGCGCCACGCGCTGACGCTGGCCGCCGGACAATTCACGCGGATAGCGATGGCCGAATTTGTCGAGATGCACCAGCGCCAACGCCTGCTTGACGCGCTCGGCGCTTTCCGCTGCGCCAACCTTGCGCATCTCCAATCCGAACTTGACGTTGTCAGCCACCGTCATGTGCGGGAACAGCGCATAGCTCTGGAACACGATGCCCAGTCCGCGCCGGTTGGGCTTCTCGTTGGTGATGTCTCGACCGTTGAGCAGGATGCGTCCGGCGCTGGCTTCGACGAAGCCGGCGATCATCTGCAAGGTCGTGGTCTTGCCGCAGCCGGAGGGGCCGAGCAGCGAGACGAACTCGCCTTTTTCGACGGTCAGGTCAAGGTTCTCGACGGCGGTGAAATCGCCGTAGCGCTTGGACAGGTTTTCCAACTTGAGGAACGACATCGATGCATCTCCGGTGGCTATTTATTGCTGTTGTTATTGCTGTTGTTTATTTCTTTCATGGCGCGGTGACGGTGAGGTCGGCGCTCAGTCGATGTCGAACTTCACACCCTGCGCCAGCGGCAAGGTCTTGCTGTAGTTGATCGTGTTGGTGGCGCGGCGCATGTAGTTCTTCCAGGCGTCGGAGCCGGATTCGCGGCCGCCGCCGGTTTCCTTTTCGCCGCCGAAGGCGCCGCCGATTTCAGCGCCGCTGGTGCCGATGTTGACGTTGGCCAGGCCGCAGTCGCTGCCGACGGCGGAGACGAAGGTTTCCGCTTCGCGCACGTCGTTGGTGAAGATCGCCGACGACAAGCCCTGTGGCACGGCGTTGTTGAGCGCGATGGCGTCGGCCAGCTCGTCGTACTTCACGACGTACAGAATCGGCGCGAAGGTTTCGTGATGCATGATCGCGGTCTGGCCAGGCATGCACACCAGCGCCGGGCGTACATACACGCCGTCGCCGAGCACGTCGATGCGCTCGCCGCCGGTGACTTCGCCGCCTTGTCCGCGCGCTTGCTGCAGGGCGCTTTGCATGGCGTCGTAAGCGGCCTTGTCGATCAGCGGGCCGACCAGCGTATCGGCGAGCAAGGGATCGCCAACCTTGACGCTGGCGTAGATGCGCTTGATCTGCGCGACCACCTGGTCATGGATGCTGCTGTGGACGAACAGGCGGCGCAGGCTGGTGCAGCGCTGGCCGGCGGTGCCGACGGCGGAGAAGGTGATGGCGCGCAGCGCCAGGCTCAGGTCGGCGGTAGGCGCGACGATCATGGCATTGTTGCCGCCCAGTTCCAGCAGGCTGCGGCCGAGGCGTTCGGCGACCACGGTGGCGACCTTGCGGCCCATGCGCACGCTGCCGGTGGCGCTCACCAGCGGCACCAGCGGGGAACGCGACATCACTTCGCCGATCTCGGCGCGGCCGATCAGGATCTGGCACAGATTGGCCGGCACTACGTTCGGACGCTGGGCCGAGAAACGCTCCACCGCCTTGGCGAACAGCGCCTGTACGGCGAGAGCCACGACCGGGGTTTTTTCAGATGGCTTCCAGACGACGGCATTGCCGCAGATCAGCGCCAGCGCAGCATTCCATGCCCACACGGCGACCGGGAAGTTGAAGGCGGTGATGACGCCGCACACGCCCAGCGGGTGCCAGGTTTCCATCATGCGGTGGCCGGGACGTTCGGAGGCGATGGTCAGACCGTGCAGTTGGCGCGACAGGCCGACGGCAAAGTCGCAAATGTCGATCATTTCCTGTACTTCGCCGAGACCTTCGGAGAGGATCTTGCCGGCTTCCTGCGTGACCAGTTCGCCCAGCGCCTGGCGATGTTCGCGCAGCACCTCGCCGAGTACGCGCACCAGTTCGCCGCGCACCGGCGCCGGCACTTCGCGCCAGGCGAGGAAGGCGGTCTGCGCATCGGCCAGCGCGGTTTCGGCTTGCGCCGTGGTGTGCGCCTTGAGCGTAGCAAGCAGTTGCCCGTCGCGCGGCGAGCGGATGGTCAGATCGCTGCCGGTGTAGGCGGCCAGATCAAAATTCAGGGTGGCGAAGAGACGGGAAGAAGGCATGAAATTCCTTTGTGGCTGAATAGGGTGCAAGAGCGGTGCAATAGCATTGCAACAGCGTTCGACGCCCGAGTATAAGGAATAAGGCGGCGTTTTTTAAAATCAAAAAATGTCACGACATCATTACATTTGCTAATGCACGAAAATGTTCTGCAAGGAGGTAGGACGGTGCGCCGCGATGGTGCGATGCATCAATTGCAATGTCGCCTGAAACGCCCAGGCACATAGGGTTGGCAGGGATTTTTGGAAAGCGGCGCAACGCGGTTGTTGGTGTTGATGCACCACTTTGATGCGTAGAGGAAATAGCATGTCGACGTGTTTCAACATGACTTTTAGTGTGTTTGAGCGTATTTCCGAAACGGAGTGGCGTCGAGGTCAGCCGGCTTGCAGTTCGCTCAGTATCCAGTCGCGGAATTTGATGACGGCGGGCTTGCTGGCGTTCTTCTCGGGATAGGCCAGGTAATACGATTGCGGGCTCTTCACCGCGAACGGGAAAGGCACGTGCAATTGGCCTAGGCTGATCTCGGTTTCGACCATGAACTTGGGCATCAGCGCCACGCCCATGCCGGCCACCGCCGCCTGGATCACCATCGCCAGTTGTTCGAAGCGCGGTCCGGCAAGCGCGTTGGGACAGTCCACGCCGACATGGCGGAACCAATCCTGCCAGGCCTGCGGGCGGGTGGTGTGCTGCAGCAGAGTGATGTCGGCCAGGTCGCTGACCGAGGAGATGCGGTCGTTCATGGCTTTGCTGCAGACCGGCAGCACTTCTTCGCCCATCAGGCGGACCATGACGGTGTCAGGCCAGTCCGGCTCGCCGAAGTGGATCGCGGCGTCGACTTGGCGCGTGTTGAAATCGAAAGGCAGGACTTCGGTGCTCAGGTTGAGCAGCACGTCGGGATAGGCGGCAGCGAATTTGGTCAGGCGCGGGATCAGCCATTTCACGCCGAAGGTCGGCAAGATCGCCAGATTGAGCACGCTGGCCAGGCTGTTGTAGGTCATGACCTGAAAGGTCGCCATCTCGATCTGCTTGAGGATGCTCGACACCTGCGACGCGTAGTCGCGGCCCGGCTCGGTCAGGATCAGGCGGCGGTTGATGCGCTCGAACAGCTTGACGTTCAGATAGTCTTCCAGGATCGCGACCTGGCGACTCACCGCGCCCTGCGTCATGTGCAACTCGTGCGCCGCCTTGGTAAACGACAGGTGGCGCGCCGACGTGTCGAAGGCGATCAGGCAGGACGTGGACGGGATGAATCGGCGCATGGAGCGGAATCCGCTGGAAGGATGACCCCGCACTATAGCAAAAGCGGTGCCAGCGTTGTTACCGTTGCCATGAGTATTTGTCATGTCAGAGCTTCCCTGTTTCACGCGATCGCTTGGGGCATGTTCCGGGCGTATTCAGCCAAAGCGCGTATTGCCGAGCAGGTAATGCGGATCGAAAACCGGTTGCATGCGCGCCGCCAGCAGTTGCTGCGCCTGGCCCTGATAGCGATCGTAGTAATGCTGATTGAACGGCCCGATGCCATGCTCGGCGCTGAAGCTGCCGCGATAGCTGTGCACCACCAGATCGTAGAGGGCGGTGCGCAAGGCCTCGATGCGCGGCGGCGGGAAATGTTCCTGCTGCGCCGGCGCGATGGCGATGTTGAAATGCACGCCGCCGTCGCCCCAATGTCCGAAGTCATAGACGTCGGCGCCGGCAAAGTCGCGCGTGATCAGCGCCAGCGCTTCTTCGCGGAAAGCCGGCATGCGCGAGCGCGGCACCGAGATGTCGAAGGCGACCACTTTGCCTTCCTGCTTGACGCTGTCGCTGATGGCGTGGCGCAGGCGCCAGAGCGTGTCGGGCTTGTCCACTACGGCGTCGACGATGGCGTCGTCGAAGTGGCGCTCCAGCCAGCTCATGAACAACTGCTCCAGGTTGAACTGTTCGTTCGCTGCGGCCGATGAACTCAGTTCGATCAGCAGCGCATACGGCGGCACGGGGTTGAACGGCGCGACCGCTTGCGGCAGATGGCGCTGCACCGATTCAAGCGCGTTTTGCGAGATGCCTTCAAAGGCGCTGAGGAAATCGGCGAATTCGCGTTCCGCATCCTGCAGCAGTCGCAAGGCCGCTTCCGGTGAAGACGGCACGACCAGCGCCGTGGCGCGCTGACGCGGCAAGGGATGGGCGCGTAGCACGGCTTGCGTGACGATGCCGTAGCTGCCGGCAGTGCCGATGAAGAGTTGCTTCCAGTCGGGGCCGGTATTGTTCTTGCGCAGGCGGTTGCCCAGTTCCAGCAGTTGGCCGGGCGGCTGCATCAGCAGCGCCTGCAATCCCAGCGTGTTGTGGCGCACGTCGCCGTAGCGGATCAGGCGCGCGCCGCCGGTATTGGCGGCGAGCATGCCGCCGACCGACGGATCGGCGCCGAGGTCGATGGGGAAGCACAGGCCGTGGGGTTCCAGTGCCTGGTTCAGGTCGGACAATCGCGTGCCGGCCCAGGCCTGGATCACGCCGTCAACCGGATCGATGTCGATGATGCCCTTGATGCGTTCCATGCTCAGCACCAACTGATGGCCGGAGGCGTCGGGAGAGGCGGCGCCGACCAGGCCGGTGTTGGCGCCTTGCGGGATGATGCTGATCTTGTCCGCCGCGCACAGCCGCATCAGTTCGGCGGCTTCGGCGACGTCGGCCGGGCGGGCGATGCACAGCGCGGTGCCGGCGCCATAACGGGGGCCGTGCTCATACGGCGCGCGGGCGGAGGCTTCGACGATGCAGCCGTTCGGTCCCAGCAGTGCGGCGATTTGTTCCAGCGAGGACTCAGCGGACATTGCCGCCGGTTCCTGTGGTGGCGTTTTCTGCCGCGCCTGTCATCTTGAAAATGCCCTGGGCGTTGCCGCTGTCGAAAGTCAGATCGAGCTTGCTGACGCCGGCGTCGTCTATATACGTGTCGCGCGAGATGAATTCGTAAAACGAACCCGGCACGCTGATGTCGACCGGGGCGCCGGCGGCATCCTTGAGCTGATAGCTGACCTTGCCGGCGCGGAAGGCGGTCTGGCGTACGCGGCCGTTGCGCGAGACTTCGACCTCGTCCTTGATCGGGCGGCCCAACTGACGCTGGAGTTCTGCCGTGGCGACGACGTTGGCGACGCGGTCGGTGGCATGGTTGAATACACTGCCTTCGGTGGAGATCCAGGCCATCTCGGCGGACTCGGCGCGCAGCGCTTCGTATTGCGGCAAGGTCGGGAGGTCGTGGTGGCGCGCAAAGCAGCCCAGCATCGCGGGCAGCAAGCGCTGTGCGGAAGTGATCGGCAGTGCGCCGTCATCGGCCAGCTTGCCGAGCAGGGCCAGCAAATCGGCTGACAGCGGATCGCGCGAGCTCGCCAGCACGGCATCGACAGTACTCTGGAATTCGGCTGAGAATTTTTCCGGGTGCAGTTCGCTCACAAAGAACTGAGCGATGTTTTCCGGATCGTCGATGTGGCTGTAGACGTGGCCGGTCATGTTGATGCGCGGCAGTGGATACAGGCCGGCCAATTGGTAGCCCAGCGGCAGGAACATGCGCGTGAACAGCGCTTCGCCGTCGGGGAAGGAACCGGCTTTGCCGCGCAGCACGGTACGCACCGCGCCATGGTCGAAACAGATTTTGGTGCCGGCGGCAGCCGCATCGGCGACGTAGTCGCGTCCGGCCGGGACTTCCTGCAGCAATTTGTCGAACAGCAGCATGTTCAGCGCCTGTGCCAGTTCCAGCCGTGTGACGCTGATCGATGCCGGACGCAGGGTCGATGCCGGGACTTCCAGCAGATCGAACAGGCGCTGGACGGCATTGTCGTTCTGATATGCCGAAGTTAACAGGAGATGCAGATTGCTGTCGCGGGCTGGGGTGGTCATGCTGGCCTTGTTTGCTTCCTTATTGGATGGAGGCATCTTAAGACGCTCTTGGCGACTGACAAAACGATTAATACTGATGTTCGAATGCATTTTTCTCATGCAAACGGTGAAATGTCGCCCGGAGACTTTTCGACGGCTTTCGCTTCCGCCGGTCAGCGACCGGGCGCTTGCACCTTCTCGTTTTGAATAAATTCGAGGATCGCCAAATCATTTGACGATAGTTTTCCATCTTTGCTTTTGCGGCCCGGGAAGCCGGCTGAAAGCCGATTCTTTTCGCGTATATTGCGCCCGGTTCAGCTAACGGCGAGGTGCGACGATGCGTGTGAAAAAGATCATTGCGGTATGTCTTCTAGGTTGGTTCGCGGCGACAGGAGCGACGGCAGGGGCGACACCGGACCTGCTCGACAGCGTCAAGGCGCGCGGCACCTTGCGCGTGGCGCTGGAAGGGACTTACCCGCCATTCAACTTCAAGGACAAAAAGACCGGCGAGCTGGCGGGATTCGATGTCGAGTTCGCCCGTGCGTTGGCCGACCGGCTGGGCGTCAAGGTGGAATTCGTCGCCACCGAATGGGTCGGCATTCTGGCCGGCCTGCAGGTGGGCAAGTACGACGCCATCGTTTCCGAAGTCACCATGACGCCCAAGAGGGAAGCCGAGTTCGACTTCTCGCAGCCCTATACCTATTCGACGGCGCAGCTGATCCTGCGCAAGGACGACAAGTCCGAATACCGCGATTTCGCCAGCCTCAAGGGCAAGACGGTCGGCGTGGGGCAGGGCAGCAGCTATGCCGAAACCCTCAATGCCGTCGGCGGCATCAACGTCAAGACCTATGTCTCGGCGCCGCTCAACCTGCAGGACCTGGCCAACGGCCGCATCGACGCCGCCTTGAACGACCGCCTGCTGGTGCCTTACATGATGCAGGAGGCGAAATTGCCTCTGCGCGCAGCCGCGGCCATCGGCGAGGCGCAACGGCAGGGTATTCCATTCAAAAAGAACAATCCGAAATTCAAGGCCGCCGTCGATGCCGCCATCGCCGGCATGATCCGGGACGGCAGTTACGCGCGCATGTCGCGCAAATGGTTCGGACTGGATGCATCCCGTCCGCCTGCGCAAGAGCGCTGACGGCATCGCCTTCCTCACTTATGCTCATGGCAGAGTTTCTATCCCTCGTCGCCGATTCCGGCAATCTTGTTCTGCTGGGGACGTTTTATACCTTGCTGTATGCCGTTCTGGGCATGCTGTTCGGCCTGCCGCTCGGCATGCTGGTGACCTTCATCCGACACGAACAGCTGCCGGTGCTGGCGGGGCTGGCGCATATATATGTCAGTTTCATGCGCAGCACGCCGCAGCTGATTCAGGCTTTCCTGGTGTATTTCGGGCTGGGCGCGGCCGGCATTGACCTGCCGCTGATCGTCATCGGGACGCTGGTGTTGACCGCCAACGCCAGCGCCTACCTGTCCGAAACCATGCGCGGCGCCATGGAGGGCGTCAGCGCAGGCCAGTGGAGCGCCGGGTATAGCCTGGGCCTGACCCGGTTCCAGACGATCTGCAATATCATCGCGCCGCAGGCGCTGCGGCTGGCGATCCCCGGCATCAGCAATACCCTCATCAGCCTGTTCAAGGATACGTCGGTGCTGTCGGTGATTACCGTCGCCGAATTGATGAAATACACCGGCGACATCATTTCGGTCACGTTCCGGCCCTTCACCTTCTATCTGATTGCGGCTTTCATTTATTGGGGCCTGTGCCTCTTATATGAGTACGGCATTCATCGCCGGGTCGAAGCACGTTTCAAAAAAGCCTACCAACCCGCATTTTAATCAGATTGCCGCGCCCGCATTTTGCAGGCCGGACAAGGAATTGCAAGGGATTGCTCCACCGGCGAGGCCCTGATCGGGGCGATGACAAGGTTTTCGATGCACTGCAACCAAGTCGGGATTTTCAGGTTTCACGAGAGATGTCTAAAAAACACCGGGCGGGAGAGTGAGTGTTTATGCCGCTTTGCAGCAATTTCCCATAATATGAAATCAAATATCGCTATTTGAAAATTAAAAAAGCCCTGTTAAAATGCCTCGTCCACGCGGCGCAAAGACCGTAAAGTATTGGCACAAAGAATCCAAAGAAATCGTGTTACGGCGTATTTGCAGCTTGAACAGGCGCCGTAGTGCAGCTTAACGATCGCAGCTTAGCGATCCGGCCTACCCGCCGATCCCCTTCAACTCAGGAGACGTACCATGTCAGCCCAAATCGACCAAGTCCTGGCGCAAGCCGCCAACGATCCCGATGTGATTGAAACGCAAGAGTGGCTCGACGCCCTCGAAGCCGTGATCGACGCCGAAGGCCCGGAACGCGCACATTACCTGATGGAGCGCATGGTTGATCTGGCCCGCCGCCGCGGCGCCCACATCCCGTTCTCCAGCAACACCGCTTACGTCAACACCATTCCTGCCGATCAGGGCGAACACTGCCCGGGCAACCTGGAAATCGAAGAACGCCTGCGCTCGTGGATGCGCTGGAACGCCATGGCGATGGTCGTCAAGGCCAACCGCGTCGACGGCGACCTGGGCGGTCACTTGTCCTCGTTCGCCTCGCTGGCGAACATGCTGGGCATCGGTTTCAACCATTTCTGGCACGCCCCGACCGAAGACCACGGCGGCGACCTGCTGTACATCCAGGGCCACTCCTCGCCAGGTATCTACGCCCGCGCGTTCCTGGAAGGCCGCCTGACCGAAGACCAACTGATCCATTTCCGCCGCGAAGCCGACGGTCATGGTCTGTCGTCGTATCCGCATCCGAAGCTGATGCCTGAATTCTGGCAGTTCCCGACCGTGTCGATGGGCCTGGGCCCGCTGATGGCGATCTATCAGGCGCGTTTCCTGAAATACCTGCACGCACGCGGCATCGCCAAGACCGACAACCGCAAGGTCTGGGCCTTCTGCGGCGACGGTGAAATGGACGAACCGGAATCGATGGGCGCCATCGGCATGGCCGGTCGCGAAAAGCTGAACAACCTGGTCATCGTGGTCAATTGCAACCTGCAACGCCTGGACGGTCCGGTGCGCGGCAACGGCAAGATCATCCAGGAACTGGAATCCGATTTCCGCGGCGCCGGCTGGAACGTCGTCAAGGTCATCTGGGGCAGCGGCTGGGACGAGCTGCTGGCCAAGGACAAGGAAGGCATCCTGCAAAAAGTGATGATGGAAACCGTCGACGGCGAATATCAGAACTACAAGGCCAAGGATGGCGCATTCGTGCGCAAGCACTTCTTCGGCAAGCATCCGAAGCTGCTGGAAATGGTCAGCAAGATGTCCGACGACGACATCTGGCGCCTGACCCGCGGCGGCCACGATCCGCACAAAATCTACGCCGCGTTCAAGGTTGCGCAGGACAGCAAGGATCAACCGACCGTGATCCTGGCCAAGTCGATCAAGGGCTATGGTTTCGGCAAATCCGGCGAAGCACGCAACACCGCACACAACACCAAGAAACTGGACGACGAAGCCATCAAGGCCATGCGTGACCGTTTCCAACTGCCGATCTCCGACGCCGACTTGCCGAACATCCCGTTCTTCAAGCCGTCCAACGACACCCCGGAAATGCAATACCTGCACGAGCGCCGCAAAGCGCTGGGCGGTTACCTGCCGCAGCGCCGTCCGCAAGCTGACGAAAAGCTGGTGGTGCCTGAGCTGTCGGCATTCCAGGTCATGCTGGAACCAACCGCCGAAGGCCGTGAAATCTCCACCACCGCCGCGTACTCGCGCGTGCTGACCGCGCTGCTGCGCGACAGCAGCCTGGGTCAGCGCGTGGTGCCGATCATGGTCGACGAATCGCGTACCTTCGGTATGGAAGGCCTGTTCCGCCAGATCGGTATTTTCAGCCAGGTCGGTCAGCTGTACGAACCGGTCGACAAGGACCAGGTCATGTACTACCGCGAAGACAAGGCCGGTCAGATCCTGCAGGAAGGCATTAACGAAGCGGGCGGCATGAGCTCGTGGATCGCTGCGGCGACCTCGTACTCGACCAACAACCGCATCATGATTCCGTTCTACACGTATTACTCGATGTTCGGTCTGCAACGTATCGGCGATCTGGCCTGGGCTGCCGGCGACATGCGCGCCCGCGGCTTCCTGATCGGCGGCACTGCCGGCCGCACTACGCTGAACGGCGAAGGCCTGCAGCACGAAGACGGTCACAGCCACGTGTTTGCTTCGGCGATTCCGAACTGCGTGCCTTACGATCCGACCTTCGCCCACGAAGTCGCCGTGATCATCCATGACGGCCTGCGCCGCATGGTCGGCAACCAGGAAGACGTGTTCTATTACATCACCGTGATGAACGAGAACTACGCACACCCGGGCATCAAGGCCGGTCAGGAAGAGGGCATCCTCAAGGGCCTGTACCTGTTGAACGAAAGCAGCAAGAAGAACAAGCTGCGCGTGCAACTGCTGGGTTCGGGCACGATCCTGCGCGAAGTCATCGCCGCCGCCGATCTGCTGCGCGACGACTGGAAGGTCGACGCCGACGTCTGGTCCGCACCGTCGTTCACGCTGCTGGCGCGCGACGGTCAGGACGTGGAACGCTGGAACATGCTGCATCCGGCCGATGCGGCAAAGAAGAGCCACTTCGAGCAATCGATGGAAGGCACCGAAGGTCCGATCGTGGTGTCGACCGATTACATGCGCACCTACGCCGAGCAAGTTCGCGCCTTCGTACCGAAGGGCCGTACTTACAAGGTGCTGGGCACCGACGGTTACGGCCGTTCCGACACCCGCGCCAAGTTGCGCGAGTTCTTCGAAGTCGACCGTCACTACGTGACTGTGGCTGCGCTGAAGTCGCTGGCTGACGAAGGCAAGATCAAGCCTTCCGTGGTTGCCGAAGCGATCGCCAAGTACGGCATCAATCCGGAAAAACCAAATCCGGTGACGGTGTAATTCGCCAATTTGGCGAACTTGAAACCATCCGCAAGGCGGCTTGTCAGGTAATATCGGCAAGCCGCCTTCAACATGAGTGGACATACATTCGACGCTGCATAGTTGCAACGTACCGGATCCAGAACAAACGGAGCGCAAGAGATGAGTCAAATCGAAGTAAAAGTACCGGATATTGGCGACTTCAAGGAAGTCGAAGTCATTGAAGTCCTGGTCAAGGTAGGCGATACCATCAAAATCGAACAATCCCTGCTGACGGTCGAATCCGACAAGGCCAGCATGGAAATCCCATCCAGCCATGCCGGCGTGGTCAAAGAGATCCGCGTGAAGATCGGCGACAAGGTCGCTGAAGGCTCGGTGGTCGTGATTGTTGACGCTGAAGGCGCTGGTGCTACCGCTGCACCAGCAGCAGCTCCGGCTGCAGCGGCTGCTGCCCCTGCCGCCGCGACAGCATCCGCGCCGGCGCCGGCCGCTCCTGCACCCGCTGCTGCCCCGGCAGCATCGGGCGGCGTACAAGACATCCTGGTCCCCGATATCGGCGATTTCGCCGAAGTCGAAGTGATCGAACTGCTGGTCAAGGTCGGCGACACCGTCAAGGTCGAACAATCCCTGCTGACCGTCGAGTCCGACAAGGCCAGCATGGAAATCCCGTCCAGCCACGCCGGCGTGATCAAGGAACTGAAAGTCAAGATCGGCGACAAGGTTGCCAAGGGTTCGCTGGTTGCCGTGGTGGAAGCCACCGGCGGCGCAGCTGCTCCGGCTGCTCCTGCAGCAGCACCGGCTCCTGCAGCTGCAGCGCCGGCAGCGTCCGCACCGGCAGCTGCCCCAGCCGCAGCCGCCACCCCTGCGATGGCGGTTGCCGCCGTCACGCCAGGTGCGGCCAACAAATCGCACGCGTCGCCGTCGGTACGCAAGTACGGCCGCGAACTCGGCGTTGATCTGGCCCGCGTGGTCGGCACCGGCCCGAAGAACCGCATCCTGCAGGAAGACATCCAGAAATTCGTCAAGGCGGCATTGGCCGGCGGCGCCGGTACGGCATCTTCCGCACCAGCCAAGAACGGCAGCGGCGTTGGCCTGGATCTGTTGCCATGGCCGTCGCTGGACTTCAGCAAATTCGGCGCGACCGAACTGCTTCCGTTGTCGCGCATCAAGAAGATCAGCGGCCCGAACCTGCATCGCAACTGGGTCATGATCCCGCACGTGACGCAATTCGACGAAGCCGACGTGACCGAGCTGGAAGAATTCCGCAAGACCTCCAACGACGCCTACGCCAAGGCCAAGTCGCCGGTCAAGCTGACCATGCTGGCGTTCGTGATCAAGGCCAGCGTCTCGGCGCTGAAGAAATTCCCGGCGTTCAATTCCTCGCTGGATGCCAAGGGCGAAAACCTGATCCTGAAGCAGTACTACAACATCGGCTTCGCCGCCGACACGCCGAACGGTCTGGTGGTGCCCGTGATCAAGAACGCCGATCAGAAGACCATCGGCCAGATCGCCACCGAAATGGGCGACCTGTCGGCGCAAGCGCGCGACGGCAAGTTGAAGCCTGCCGACATGCAAGGCGCGACCTTCACCATTTCGTCGCTGGGCGGCATTGGCGGCACGGCCTTCACGCCGATCATCAATGCACCTGAAGTGGCGATCCTGGGCTTGTCCAAGTCGATCATCAAACCAGTCTGGGACGGCAAGCAATTCGTGCCGCGCCTGATGCTGCCGACCTCGCTGTCCTACGACCACCGCGTGGTCGACGGCGCGATGGGCGCGCGCTTCTCGGCCTATCTGGCCGAAGTGCTGGGCGATTTGCGTAAATCGCTGCTGTAATTGTTTCTGCTGCGCCGTGCCGATTCAGATCGGTGCGGCGCTTCAGTTTCAGGCATCTCCAAAGCAGCGTCGCTGATTCGTTTCTGCAATGAATCAGCGCAGCGCAAACAAGCGAACAACAGAATTTACGGAGTTAAGACATGAGTCTGAGCGAAGTCAAAGTCCCCGATATCGGCGATTTCAAGGAAGTGGAAGTAATCGAATTGCTGGTCAAGGTCGGCGACACGATCAAGGTCGAGCAATCGCTGATCACCGTCGAGTCCGACAAGGCCAGCATGGAAATCCCGTCCAGCACTGCTGGCGTGGTCAAAGAATTGAAGGTCAAGGTAGGCGACAAGGTTGCCGAAGGTTCCGTGCTGCTGCTGGTGGAAGCCAGCGGTGACGCCGCAGCTGCGCCTGCTGCTCCGGCAACTACGCCTGCAGCCGCCCCAGCACCTGCTGCGGCAGCGCCTGCACCAGCCGCTGCCCCCGCAGCTGCAGCGCCGGCTCCGGTCGCCGCCAGCTTCGGCGGTTCGGCCGACATCGAATGTGACATGATGGTCCTCGGTGCAGGTCCCGGCGGTTATTCCGCTGCGTTCCGCGCCGCCGATCTGGGCATGAACACCGTGCTGGTCGAGCGTTATTCGACCCTCGGCGGCGTCTGCCTGAACGTCGGTTGCATTCCATCGAAAGCACTGCTGCACGTTACCTCGGTGATCGATGAAACTGCCGCGATGGCTTCGCACGGCGTCACCTTCGCCAAGCCGGAAATCGACATCGACAAGCTGCGCGCCTACAAGGAAAAAGTCATCGGCACCATGACCGGCGGTCTGGCCGGCATGGCCAAGGCGCGCAAGGTCAACGTCGTGCAAGGCGTGGGCCAGTTCGTCGGCGCCAACCACATCGAAGTGACTGCAGCCGACGGCAGCAAGAAGACCGTCAAGTTCAAGCAAGCCATCATCGCCGCCGGTTCGTCGGTGGTGAACCTGCCGTTCGTGCCGCAAGATCCGCGCATCGTCGATTCGACCGGCGCGCTGGAACTGCGCCAGGTGCCCAAGCGCATGCTGGTCATCGGCGGCGGCATCATCGGTCTGGAAATGGCCACCGTGTACTCCACGCTGGGCGCACGCATCGACGTCGTCGAAATGATGGACGGCTTGATGCAAGGCGCGGACCGCGACATGGTTAAAGTTTGGCAGAAGTTCAACGAAAAGCGTTTCGACAACATCATGTTGAAGACCAAGACGGTCGGCGTCGAAGCACTGAAGGAAGGCATCAAGGTCACCTTTGAAGCCGCCGAAGCCGGCGCCAAGGCGCCGGAACCGCAAGTGTATGACCTTGTGCTGGTGGCCGTCGGCCGCAGCCCGAACGGCAAGAAGATCGCTGCCGACAAGGCCGGCGTGACCGTGACCGATCGCGGCTTCATTCCGGTCGACAGCCAGATGCGCACCAACGTGCCGCACATCTTCGCCATCGGCGATCTGGTGGGTCAGCCCATGCTGGCGCACAAGGCCGTGCACGAAGCGCACGTTGCCGCGGAAGCTGCAGCAGGCGAGAAGAGCCACTTCGACGCCAGCGTCATTCCTTCGGTGGCCTACACCGATCCGGAAGTGGCATGGGTCGGCATCACCGAAGACGAAGCCAAGGCCAAGGGCATCAAGCTGGAGAAGGGCCACTTCCCGTGGGCCGCATCCGGTCGCGCCGTTGCCAACGGTCGTTCGGAAGGCTTCACCAAGCTGCTGTTCGATGCCGAGACACATCGCATCGTCGGCGGCGGCATCGTCGGCACGCATGCCGGCGACATGATCGGTGAAATCGCGCTGGCCATCGAGATGGGCGCGGACGCCGTCGACATCGGCAAGACCATCCATCCTCACCCGACACTGGGCGAATCGATCGGCATGGCGGCGGAAGTCTACAAGGGCGTTTGCACCGACTTGCCGCCGATGCGCAAGAAGTAATCCGGAATCACTTCGGGCCTCGGCAGAGGCAAAAGAAAAACGGCTGACATCGCAAGATGCCAGCCGTTTTTTATTGCAGATGTAGATGCAGTTTCAGTTTCAGTTTCAGAATCAACCGTTGACGATACGCATTCCTTCTTCGGTGTACCGCGGTCCGGCGGCAGCATCGGCAGGGAAGAGCCGATTCAGTTCTTCCAGATGCGATGCCGTCAGGGTGACCGCCAGCGCGCCGCTGTTTTCTTCCAGATAGCTGCGGCGCTTGGTGCCGGGGATCGGCACGATATGCTCGCCTTGCGCCAGCACCCAAGCCAATGCCAGTTGCGACGGTGAGCATTCGTAACGGGTTGCGAGCTCTTTCACCTTCTCCACCAAAAGCAGGTTCTTCACAAAGTTCTCGCCCTGGAAGCGCGGATTGTGGCGACGATAATCATCAGCGTCGAACTGATCCGGACGTGTAATCGCACCGGTCAAAAAGCCGCGTCCCAGCGGGCTGTACGGCACGAAGCCGATACCCAGCTTCTTGCATGTCGCCAGCACGTCCTGTTCCGGATCACGCGTCCAGAGCGAGTATTCGCTTTGCAGCGCAGTGATCTTGTGAACCTTGCTGGCGCGCTCCAGTGTCTGCGACGATGCCTCCGATAAGCCGATGTGGCGAATCTTGCCGGCCTTGACCAGATCGGCCAGCGCGCCCACGGTTTCTTCGATCGGCGTGCTTTGATCGATGCGGTGCTGGTAATACAGGTCGATGGTGTCGACGCCCAGGCGTTTCAGGCTGCCTTCGACCGACATGCGGATGTAATCGGGTTTGCCGTTGACGCCGCGCGCCGCCGGGTTGGCCGGATCGCGCACGATGCCGAATTTGGTCGCGATGAAGACCTGGTCGCGCTTGCCCTTGATGGCTTTGGCGATCAGCTCTTCATTGATGTGCGGACCATACATGTCGGCCGTATCGAGGAAGCAGATACCGAGTTCCAGTGCGCGATGGATGGTGGCGATGGATTCGGCGTCGTCGCGGTTTGAATAGAAATCGCTCATGCCCATGCAGCCGAGGCCGATGGACGAGACGGTCGGGCCGTCAGCGCCGAGCTTGCGGGTGCCGACTTGGGTCGCCGGTTTTGCGTGTGGAGTTGTTGCGTTTGTTGCTGTCGTTGCTGTGGTCATTGGAAGCGTCCTCGATAGATTGCGGGTGAGCGACGACGACCGGTGGTAGCGCGGCCTCCATGTCCTCATACATTTTGACCTTCATATGCAGGATGGACAGGTTGCTTTGCAGTTCGGCGATCGTCTCTTCCACGGTGCGGGCATGCTGTTGCAGCAATGCCTTCCGTGCAGACACACTTTCCGCCGTATTGCCGGCGCGACGCAGTTCGGCATAGCGCAGCATGTCGCGGATCGGCAGACCGGTCGAACGCAGCTTGAGCAAGAATCCGATCCAGAGCAGATCTTCTTCACGGAACAGGCGGTGCGTATTGTCCTGGCGTGCGATCGGATCGAGCAGGCCGATCTTTTCGTAATAGCGCAGGGTATGCACCGACAAACCGGTCTTTGCGGCAGCTTGTTGTATGGTCAGGGAAGTGGTCATGTGAGGCAGTCTAGAAGTTGGAGCGCACTCTAAGTCAAGAGGGGATTTTGACTTATTTCGAGACCATCGGGGGATTTTGCTGAAAGGGCGCTTGCCACGCTGATATTGCTATTGATGCTGCAAGCGCCCGTCTTTCATGGAGCAGGGCTGGGGAGGATTAGCTGTCTGCGTTGATGCGGGAGATCAGCGTTTTGAGGACTTCTTCGGCGCGATCGTTTTCAATCTGGCAAGTACCGGCGTTCTCATGTCCGCCGCCGCCGTATTCCAGCATCAGCGCGCCGATGTTGGTCTTGGAGGTGCGGTTGAGGATGGATTTGCCAGTGGCGAAGACGGTGTTCTGATTCTTCAGGCCCCACAAGACGTGAATCGAAATATTTGTTTGTGGAAACATTGCGTAGATGATGAAGCGATTGCCGGCGAAAATCACCTCTTCGTTGCGCAAGTCCAGCACCACCAGGTTCTTGTGCACGGTGGCGCAACGGCGGATCTGTTCCTTGCACTTGTCGGCATGCTCGAAATACAGTTCGCGGCGTTCCTTGACGTCCGGTGTCTCCATGATTTCTTCGATCGTATGCGTTTTGCACAGCTCGATCAGATCCATCATCAGGTTGTAATTGGAGATGCGGAAATCGCGGAAACGGCCGAGGCCGGTGCGTGCATCCATCAGGAAGTTGAGCAGATCCCAGCCTTCCGGATTGAGCACTTCCTGTTCGTTGAAGCGCGCGGCGTCGCCCTTGTCGACTGCGGCCATCATGTCGCCCCACGATACAGGGAAGGCCTTTTCGCCGCCGTAATAGTCATACACCACGCGCGCAGCCGACGGCGCGTCAGGGTGAATCACGTGGTTCTTGCGCTCGCCGGTGTGGCGGAGGGTTTCGGACAAATGGTGATCGAATGCGATATGCACGCCGGGCACGAAGGGCAGGTTGGTGGTGATGTCATTGTCGCTAATGGCGATCTTTCCGTCCTGCATGTCTTTCGGATGCACGAACAGGATTTCATTGATCATGTTCAGATGCTTGAGCAGCACCGCACATACCAAACCATCAAAGTCGCTGCGTGTTACCAAGCGGTATTGTTTTGCTTCCGACATCATCGTCCCCTTTAGAAATTGAGTATTCATTTGCATCCCGTTGCAACGGGACCATGGTTAATCATACAACCCAAATTTGGACGTGGATAGCAGAAAAAAGGGGCGTCCGTCGCGCACTGGCGACGCGTCCGCCGCCAGCAAAGTTTCGGCGGCTGTGCAAAGATAGCGGCTTTCGCCAGAAAGCCGTATGCGACCGGTTCCTGCAAAATGCACGCCGCATCTCCAGCGGGCATCTTGCAGGGACCCGGCCCCATCGGCTTTCCCCATCTGCAACTCAGGAGAACTGAATGAGTCACCATTTTGACGCCGCCCCCATCGCCGCAAAATTCGGCATCCCCACAACCGATCTCGGCATCGAACTGATCAGCCATACGCTCGACGGCGTCGAGTACGAAAACGTGCTGCTGTTCAACAAGAAGAACACGGCGCCTGTGGCCGGCGTGATTTCCATTCCCAACTATTTCGGCATCAGCCAGAAGGCGCTGGAAGTCACCGCCACCATCATCGGGCTGAACCAGGCGATCCTGGTCGGCGACGTCTACGGCAAGACCGTGCGTCCGACGACACCGGACGAAGGCGTCGCTGCCATCGTTCCGCTGAAGAAGGATCGCGCCGAACTGCGCAAGCGCATGAACGCGGTGCTCGATGCATTCAAGGGCCAGGAAAAGGTCAAGCTGAACGGCAAGCTCGGCGCCAGCGGTTTCTGCTTCGGCGGCACCGCAACGCTGGAACTGGCGCGCTCGGGCGCGGCCTTGCAAGCGTTCGCTTCGCTGCACGGTGCGCTCGACACGCCGAACTCGAAAGATGCGGAAAACATCAAGGGCGCCATCCTGGTGCTGCACGGCGTGCAGGATCCGTCGGTGCCGCGCGACCAGGTCAACGCCTTCATCGATGAAGTCAGCACCGCCAACCTGGACTGGCAACTGGTCAACTACGGCCAGGCCGGCCACTCGTTCACCGATCCGGAAGCAAAGAATCCGGGTTTCTTCTATCATCAGAAAACGGCCGAGCGCGCATCGGTGGCGTTGAAGAACTTCTTCACCGAAAAGCTTGCTTGACTGGTAACGGAACCGCTGAGATGCGAAGGCATACGCAGGGTGCCCATGGCCCGGCCACAGCCTGGTTTGTAAATCACGGTTGAAAATGGATTCATAAAAAAAGCCCAGCGGCACTCACCGCTGGGCTTTTTTTTGAGGCAGACAATCCGGTTCAATCAGTGGCACTTACAAAATCAAAGAGCCTGCGATTAAATCAGCACGCACTATCCATTACGCATCCCTGATTCCAATAAACGTTCCACGCAGACCATTTGGATACGATTTATCCAAATTTGCACCCATGTTGGGCGCCCAGCTATCAAATTGTTCAAATACCGTGGTGAACCCCAAATCGTAAATCAGACCCAAGAGATATTCTTTCTGTATCCAGAACGATTTGTCGTTTTCATAGGATGCCCATCTCATTTTTTCTCTTTCCTCGAAAGACAAATTTGGATCGAACTCGTAATACCATCTTCCAGGCAGACCTTCGTGCATAGCCATGGGTTCAAGATTAAATTGCTTCACTCCACTGTCCATCGGCGTTGCAAAGTGAGTCTCCAAAATCAACAACTTCTTCGTGTTCCTGGCTAATTTTTCCAAGAACGCCTTCGGATTATCAAAATGGTAAAAAAGACCGCAACAAAAAGCAGCGTCAAACGGCCCATATTTGTCGAGATTCCAAGCAGTGTCTTTAACGAAATCCAAATTCGGCAAATCCAGATTTTCTTTTACATAATTACAGCAGGCAATACTCTCTTCTCTGACTTCAAGTCCTAAAGTATTGAATCCCATTTTGGCAAATTCGACTGTATATCCACCTTCCAGGCACCCCAAATCGACAACACGATAGTTTTTCTTGTTTGAAGGAAAGACTAAATTCAATATTTTTCGGGTAGAGATGGTGCATGGATGATCGCTCATAAGCATCGCACCTGGTTTTGTAAAAGACCCATCGTCCAACTGAATATTATGAGCAGTAAAATTCATTGTTCACCTTGCCTTTATCTACAGAATCAATTTGGGAGAAGTTTTTATAAAAACCCTTTTGACTAACGAACGGTGTCACTGCAATCTTACTTGCTGATACACGTTTTATGTCGAAAAATTACGATCATCACATCGTAAAATGTAAATAATTCGCCAAGCTGACTCTGCTTCTGCAGTCTTCTTTCGCATATTTTTGAGGAAAAATGGTGATTCTTTGTCGAAACATTCGGCAAGAATCAAGGCGGCACCGAGCAAGCGAGTATTGCGGCGGGACGTTCAGATATTCCAAAATCACGCGATTCTGGTGCGAGGCTTAACGAAGGTAGAAAGAGGATACGCGGCAAGCGTGAGGTGACGGGATGGCGGTAGAGAGGCGCGCGCTAAACAGAGTCTTGCTGAAACTATTGGGAATCGATGCGGTGTTTGTTTCTAAAATCAGGATCGCACCGGCTTAACACTTCCTCACGGAGTGAAAAGTAATCGCGAAGGTAGTGCTCTCGTTGCGACGTCATATAAGCGATTTTCAACGCGTTGAGCATTCGCAGTTCATCCCGACATGGATAATATAGTCGGGGCAGGAGCGGCATCAGATAGTTGACGACCTTCAGGTTTGGCGTCAACGCAAGTACTGCAGAGGCGATGCGCTCAATCACGAAAACCTTGATCTGCATGAGACTGTTACCGTGATTGGTGACTGCATTGAGTCGTTCATTCAAGCTGCTCTTCTCATGTTCTGCGATGTCAAAGATTCGCTCTGTAATCGCGAACCATGTTCGCCAGAAAATCGGCTTGGCGACAATGTAGTTGCAAAAAACGGTCGTGCGGAAATCGTTGATCAATAGCTTGAAGTCGATGGGAATATCGATTCTTTTGAAAAAATCCTCTACGATCGCAAGCATCCCGGAATAAGATTCTTCACCTTGCTGAAATACATTCAGATAGCACGCCGAATCCACCACGGACGGCGAGAATGTGTAGATGTCAGCGCCCGGTTGCTCGTTCATGAACGCAAGCGCTTTTTCCGCCGTCAGATGCGTTTGTATTTTGAAAAGCGGCGAGAAGAAGCCGTAGTAACTGCTTTCTTCAAGCAGGTTCTCAAGGAAATAGCCGCGTATTCCCCAATATTCGCGCCAATCGGGCCGGAGCTTCCCCTTGATCTCCATTGGAAGGAAACCGGGATCCAGCATTTCTCGGCTGGCCTCGTCGTTGTAGAGCTGAAAGATAGGGATGCTCATGTCATTACCGGATCTTCGTAACGTGGCGGGGACATGAGGAGATCGGGATCCTTTTCATCTGTTTTGGCTGGCCGGACATTCTCGTCGACGTGGAAAAAATCGATGTGATGTTCGTTGAATTCCAGTGCTTCGCAACGCTGTAGCACGCAGGTGCGCAGGGAGAAGTAGATGCGCAGATATTCCGTGTCGAATGAATCCGCATAGGCGATTTTTAGTGCATTGAGCAGCACCATTTCTTTTCGATAAGCAAAGTAATTGGCATTTTCTTTCCAGGGCATGACTTGAATCTCGAAATCGCATACTTTCAGCTCCGGCAGCAGTGCCAGCAGCAGGGAGGCAATGCGCTCGATGATGAAAACCTTCATCGACAGGGAAGCTTTATGATAGTCGGTCGATTTGTTCAGCAACTGTGCCAACCGACCTTCCTTCCGTTCTGCAATCTGGAATAGCCGTTCGGTGATGGTGAACCACTTATTCCAGAATACGGGCTTGGCAATGATGTAATTACAGAAAACGGTACTGCGAAAATCATTGATGAATTTGCTGAAATCGATGTTGATCTCCAGCATGTCGAGAAATTCTTTCATGACGGGGATCATGCCTGGATGGCATCTGTTGCCGTGCTCAAATACGTTTAAATAGCATGCAGCTTCCGGGAACGAGGGCGAAAAGGTATAGACATCATCGCCAGGATTTTCTGCGATGAAAGCGAAGACCTGTTGCGAATCCAGACAGGTTTTTTCTTTGAAGAGTGGGGACAGAAATCCGTAATAATCGTTTTCCCGCAATGTATTCTTGAGGAAGTATTTTCGGATCGCCCAGTACTCACGCCAATCCGGACGCGGATTGCCGGCTATCTCCAGGGGGATGAAACCGGGATCCAACATCTTCCTGCTCTTCTTGTCATAGAACAGTTGGAAAATATTTACTTTCATTCGAAAGTGCTCCAAATTCAATGCGCCTGCAAGAGGAGGCTTCTTGAGGATAGAACGTATTTCAGAAAATGAGAGAGTCGACGCTTTCAGTCTGGCTCTTCAGTCCCTCCTGAAGTTGATTTCTGAATGTTCGCGACGCAGTTCAGTCCTTCTTGTACACCGACAAGGAGGCTTTCACGTCCATGCGCATGCGAATCAACTCCTCAACTTCGGCATCACCGGTCTGATCTTCGCGAGGGGCGAACAAGGCGCGTCCGCGCTGACTTATCCCCTCGACTGGTTCGCTCAGATAGTAGACGGCAAGGGACTTGCGGAATATATGGTCTGGTTGCGTCAACGGCTTGCTCAAGCCATGCCACGAGTTCTTCGTTGTATCGAAGATGACGGCCCGATTAAATAAGGGCGCGACTTCTTTAATCAACTTTCCCGGTCTATTGGTGTTGCTGTCGTGCTCCCATAGCCCGAGATGGCCACCGTAGACGCTCAGCATCTCCTGCGAAACATAAATGATCAGGTTGATCTTGCGCTGCAAATTGATTTTCGGATGAAGCGAATAATCGAGATGTGGATTCAGATTGCCGCCGGTGCCGTGGCAATGCCAACCGCCACCATGAAGGCCACTGTCCGAATACAGCGTTTCACCGACCAGGGAGGACAGTTCGTCAAGAAATTCAGGTGAATTGAGGTAGCAAAAGAAACGGTATGTTTCAGGAGGAAAGACATTCCAGTCGTTCAGCGCTTTTTTATCCTCGATCGCATTTTTGTAGCAAAACCATTTTGGCGAATCGTAGTCGAGAAATTCTTGTGCCAGCTGTTGCAAGACTTCCGGTTTCACGAATTGATCAATCACGGCGTGAGGGAATGGCAAGGCCGAAGGAAAATCCGCAAATGCAGATCGGAGATGATGAAGGTTAATCGGAGCGTAAGAATTCGACATTCAGATCCTCCTATACCACGTCATTCAGGGAAGGACGAATGACATGTGCCGGGTTGGTTGGATTCAGAATAGTCGGCTGGGTAGCACACTCATATAGTAAAAATTCGATTAATTATGATTATTTGATTTGCTTCTAAATCTAATCACTACCGATACTTGGTCGTATCTGTTGGTTGTAAAAACGAAAAAGGCTGACATCTTGCGATGCCAGCCCTTCATTTTAGGTAGGACGGAATTATTCCTTGACCGCTCCGGTCATGCCCGACACGTAGTATTCCACGAAGAACGAATACACCACCGCCACCGGCAACGACCCCAGCAGTGCGCCCGCCATCAGCGCGCCCCAGTGATAGACGTCGCCGTCGACCAGTTCGGTCACGATACCCACCGGCACCGTCTTCACTTCCGAAGAAGAGATGAAGGTCAGCGCGTAGATGAACTCGTTCCACGACAGCGTGAAGGCGAAGATACCGGCCGAAATCAGACCCGGCACCGCCAGCGGCAGGATGATCTTGATCAGGATCTCCCAACGCGTGGCGCCGTCGATCAGCGCGCATTCTTCCAGCTCATACGGAATCGAGCGGAAGTAGCCCATCAGCAGCCAGGTGCAGAACGGAATCAGGAAAGTCGGATACGTCAGGATCAGCGCCCAGCGCGTATCGAACAGACCCAGCTTGAACACGATCGCCGCCAGCGGGATGAACAGGATCGATGGCGGGATCAGATACGCCAGGAAGATGCCCAGACCAACTTGCTTGGAGCCCTGGAAGCGCAGGCGCTCGATGGCGTAAGCGGCGAACACGCTGGCCGCCAGCGAGGCAAACGTCGACACCACCGACACGATCACCGTGTTGAGCAGCCACGCCGGATACTGGGTTTCAAACAGCAGCTTCTTGAAGTGGGCCAGCGTCGGCGCCACCACCCAGAACGGATTGCCGGTCTGGCGCAGCAGTTCGTTGTCCGGCTTGAACGCCGTGATCACCATCCAGTAGAACGGGAACAGCAGCACGAACACGAAGATGCCCAACGGAATATACGTCGTGATCCAGCGGCGCGGCACCGATTGCAGGAAATCCATGCCTTGCGTTTCCTGCTGCAGGTCTTTTGACTTCTTGCTCATTTGTCACCTCCTTGTTGCCAGCCGCGACGTTGCAGGCCGAAGTACGAAAACATGATGGCTGCGAGCAGGAAAGGAATCATGTAGGTTGCCAGAGCGGCGCCTTCACCGAGCGAGCCGCCGGGGATTGCGCGTTGGAACGACAGAGTTGCCATCAGATGCGTTGCATTCAACGGACCGCCGCGTGTGAGCACATAGATCAGCTGGAAGTCGGTGAAGGTGAACAGCACAGAGAACGTCATCACCACTGCAATGATCGGCGTCAGCAACGGCAGCGTGACGTAGCGGAATTGCTGCCACGGCTTGGCGCCGTCAATCGCCGCTGCCTCATACAGCGAAGGCGAGATGGTCTGCAGGCCGGCCAGCAGCGAGATCGCCACGAACGGAATGCCGCGCCAGACGTTGGCGACCACGGTGGAAATCCGCGCCAGCCAAGGATCGCCGAGGAAGTCGATGTAGTGATCGATCAGGCCCATCTTCACGAGTGCCCAGCTGATCACCGAAAACTGCGAGTCGTACATCCACCAGAACGCCAGCGCCGACAAGGCGGTGGGGACGATCCATGGCAGCAGCACGATGGCGCGGAAGAAGGTTTTGAGCGGCAGGTTCTTGTTGAGCAGAATCGCCAGCCACAAGCCGAGCACGAACTTCAGAATGCTGGCGGTGATGGTGTAGAACAGCGTGTTGAACAGCGACAGCTGCGCCAGCGAATCGCCCAGCAGGTAGGAATAGTTGTCCAGCCCGATGAAGCTGCCTTCGCCACCGATTTTGGTATCGGTGAAGCCAAGCCAGATTCCCAGTCCGAGCGGGTAAGTAAGAAACACGACAAGCAGTAATACGGCAGGCGCCATGAACAGCATGCCCAGCACATTACGATTGTTCAGCAGTCGGGATAACATAAGCAGACCTCGGTAAGCGTGATGACTGCGTCCGCACGGCGGTTGCCGGTGCGAACGCATGTTTTGCTCCTTGCACTACGATTTCAAGAGCAAGAATTCATTACGTAAACCTGTTCACGATCTGTAGCGAGAGGTCGTCAGGCGGTGGCGGACGGAGCACAGGAACCGGAATGTACTTCAGTACATGAGGATTCCGAGCACCGCCCGACGCCGGATCACGGCCTCGCAGTAAGATCGTGAACAGGTTTTTACGCTTTGTAGAAGCGTTTGGCCCGATCGGCAGCGCGGTCAATTGCTTGCTGCACGGTTTTGGAGCCGCTGGCCGCTTCCGCCACCATGTCGACCACCACGTAGTCGGCCATGCAGGCGGCAGACGCCTGGCCCAGCGGACCTTCGTGGCCGTGATCGATCATCAGCGCAGCCGAATCGCGATACACGGTGGCCTTCGGATCCGAAGTCCAGATGGCGTTCTTTTCATAGGCCTTGAGCGATTGGCTGACGTAGCCGATGGATGCTTCCATCCATGGGTTGTATTGCTCCGGTTCAAACATGAACTGCACGAAAGCCTTGGCCGCATTCGGGAACTTGGTGTGCTTGAAGACCATCATCTGCGTGATCTGCATCAGCTCGGTCGGCTTGCCGGCAGGGCCGACAGGGAAGTGGGCGTGCTGCGTATCCTTCGCCAATTCCTGCATCTTCGGATCAGTCGAATTCTTGGCCGCGTAGTACACCGAGATGCCGTTGGCGGTCATGCTGATCTGGCCGTCCAGGTAAGCCTTGTTGTTCGACGGATCTTGCCAGGACAGGGTGCCCGGGATGAAGGTTGCGTACAGTTGCTTGGCGTATTCAAGCGCGGCACGGGTTTCCGGCGAGTTGATGGCGACTGCGCCTTTCTTGTCGACCAGCTTACCGCCATGCGACCACAGCAGCCAATGCGCCCAGTTGTTGGCGTCGCCGACAGCTTTGCCGAGTGCGAAACCGACCGGTGTGTTCTTGGCCTTGAGGGCCTGGCACATCTTCAGGAAGCCGGCGGTGTCCTTCGGCACGGCGTCGAAGCCGGCTGCTTTCAACTGGCTTTCGCGATAGACCAGCGCATTGCCGACCACGCCGACCGGCAGCGCAATCCACTTGCCGTCCTTGGTGCCGTATTTGCGGCAGACGTCGTACCAGCCGCCCAGACGGCTGCCCAGCGATGTCGCCAGGTCGGTCAGGTCGATCAACTTGGTCGGATATTGTTGCGGGTCATCGAACCAGCTCATGACGATGTCCGGACCCGAACCCACGTTGGCTGCAACCGCCGCCTTCGGGCGCAGGTCTTCCCAGCCTTCGCTGTCGGTGCGCACGGCAACGCCGAACTTCTCGGTGAATTTCTTCACGTTCGCATTCCACAGGTCTTCATCGCCCTGGACGAAACGCTTCCAGCGCAGCACGCGCAGCGTTGCACCTTTTTCGATTTCGAACTTCAGGCCGGCGCCGGTGGCGGCCGGTGCCGCCGGTGCGGCGAATGCATTGGTGGTGGCTACTGTCGATGCCGCAGCGACGGATGCGCTGGCGGCCAGGAAATTACGTCTGGTCAGCTTAGTCATGTCTCCTACTCCTTCTCTTCTGATGAAAGTGAATGGGCCCAGGTTTTAAGGCTTTTTATTTTTTACTTTTACTTGCTGTGTTACAGGGACTGCTTGCTAAATTTGCTACCAAATCTTGACGGCCTGAGTTCTCAGTCGCGCGCCAATGTCTTGCCGCTGTCGGCATCGAACAAATGCGTGCTGCCGTGTTCCGGCACCAGCGTGATGGTGTCGCCGGCCGAGAAGTCGTGACGTTCGCGGAAGATCGATGTCAGGCTGGTGTCGCTGAAGCGGGCATACACTTCGGTATCGGCGCCGGTCGGCTCGACCACGACGACCTTGGTGCTCATGCCGCTGCCGGCAGGACCGATGGTCAGATGCTCGGGACGCACGCCGTAGACCACGCGCTGGCCGTCGACGCCGTCCAGGCCGCGATGCGCATACGGCGCCGGCAGACGCGTGCCGTCGGCGAATTCGACTTCGGCCTTGTCGGCATTGCGGCGCAACGTGGCAGGGATGAAGTTCATCGCCGGCGAGCCGATGAAGCCGGCCACGAAGATATTGGCAGGGCGGTCGTACAGTTCGAGCGGACGGCCACGCTGTTCCACCAGGCCATCGCGCATGACGACGATCTGGTCGGCCATGGTCATCGCCTCGATCTGATCGTGGGTGACGTAGACCGACGTGGTCTTCAGGCGCTGGTGCAGCTCCTTGATCTCGGTACGCATTTGTACGCGCAGCTTGGCGTCGAGGTTGGACAGCGGTTCATCGAACAGGAACACTTGCGGATCACGGACGATCGCGCGACCCATCGCCACACGTTGGCGTTGGCCGCCGGAGAGCTGGCGCGGATAGCGTTCCAGCAGCGTGGTCAGGCCGAGGATTTCGGCGGCCTTCTTGACCTGTTGCTGGATGAAGGACTTGTCCTTCTTGGCCAGCATCAGCGAGAACGCCATGTTGTCGTTGACCGTCATGTGCGGATACAAGGCGTAATTCTGGAACACCATGGCGATGTCGCGGTCCTTGGGCTGGACGTTGTTGACGACGGTGCCGCCGATGGAGATTTCACCTTCGGTGATTTCTTCGAGGCCTGCCAGCATGCGCAACAGCGTCGACTTGCCGCAGCCGGAAGGGCCCACGAGCACTGCGAATTCGCCGTCGGCGATGTCGATGTCGACACCGCGGATAACCTGGGTGCTGCCGAATTGTTTCTTGATGCCGCGAATCTGTACTGATGCCATGCCTTGCTCCTCGTCTATATCCTCGTTTTTGTGTCTGCGATAAACCCTTTCTTGGAGGGCTTCGCACATTTAATTCTGATACCTGCGCCGTTTTGGTTTTTATGGTTTTCGGCGGTACTGAGAGATACAAAATGACAGCCACTATCGCTACGTCGATAACGCCATGACAGTGGACATAGTTACATCGTCGGTATTCGTACCTCTCTGTTTTGCTCGGGGCTGCTGCTCTGCTACGGATTGCTGTGAGTACCGTGCTGCGTCTGCTTGTGTTGCTGCTGCTATTACCATTGCTGCGGACGCAGCCGGTGCTCTTGCGATTCTTGTCTCTGTTTTTTTATTTCTTCCGGCCTTCCACCACCACATACGACGGGCGTCCATTGCGGTCCCAGTCGATCAGATTCTGTGCCGCTTTGCGACGCAGTTCCTTGGCGGCGACTTCGGAATAGAAGGCGGCGTGCGGCGACAATAGCACACGTTTGTGCTGGACAATAGCGGAACTTGTCTCCGGTGGTTCGACCGGCAGTACGTCCAGTCCGGCGCCCTTCAGATTGGTGTCAAGCGCCTTCAGCAAGTCCTCGATATTGACCAGTCCGCCACGGGCCGAATTGACCAGGAAGCTGTCCTGCTGCATCAGGCTCAGCACCGACGCATTGATCATGCCGCGCGTCTCGTCGTTGAGAGGTGTATGCAGCGACACCACGTGCGCCTGCTTGAACAATTCTTCCTTGCTGACGCGTTCCACATACGCTGGGAAGTCGCCGTCGATGATGTGCGGATCGTAGGCGATTACGCGCTTGAACAGGTTGCGGCTGATGTGCGCCATGCGCTTGCCGATGCGGCCCAGACCGAAGATGCCGATAGTCATTTCGGAGCAGCGCTGGATCTTGCCGGCGGTGGTGTAATGCCATTGGCCGGACTTGACGTCGCGGTCGTAGCCGGTGATGTTGCGGATCAGGTCGAGCGCCATCGCCAGTGCATGCGTGGAGACTTCGCCGACGCCGTAGTCGGGCGAGTTGCCGACCCAGACGCCGTGTTTGGCGGCGTCCTCGGTGTTGATGGTGTCGAAGCCGGCGCCGTAGCGGCTGGCGATGCGGATTTCGGGACGGGCGGCGAACACCTTGGCATTGACCGGCGCGTATTGCACCAGCAAACCTTCACAGCCTTCGGCGGCCTTGATGACCTCGTCTTCGGTGCGGCACTGCGCCGTCACCACTTCCACGCCGGCGTCGCGATACAGCGCCAGCTCAAGATCAACGTCGGGAAAATCGTAATCGGTAATCAATACTTTCATTGCTTCATGTCTCCATATGTCGCAGTCAAAACAGACGGAAGTTCATTTTTTGGTCTTCGCTTCCTTGAAGGGAGCGCGCCTGAATCTTCCGCCGCTTGCTTGTTGAAAAATCAATTCAGATTCTTGCCTGTGCCGTCAGTGGTTGTCCTTGGGAATGCCGGAGCCGCTCTTGCCGACCAGGAAGTCGAGGTCGGCGCCGAGATTGGCCTGCTGGACATGATCGACGTAGAGCTTGACCCAGCCGCGATCGGCCGGCGCTTTCGGCGCTTGCCATGAGGCGCGGCGGCGCTCCAGTTCTTCGTCGCTGACGTGCAGGTGCAGCTTGCGTGCTTCCACATCCAGCTCCACCATATCGCCGTTCTGCACCAGCGCCAGGGGACCGCCTGCAGCGGCTTCCGGCGTCACGTGCAAGACCACGGTGCCATAAGCGGTGCCGCTCATGCGCGCATCGGACACGCGCACCATGTCGGTGATGCCTTTGCGCAGCACCTTCGGCGGCAACGGCATGTTGCCCGCTTCGCCCATGCCGGGATAACCCTTGGGGCCGCAATTCTTGAGCACCAGCACGCAGTTCTCGTCGACGTCCAGATCCTCGTCGTCAATGCGTTTGTGCAGGTCGTCGCTATTCTCGAACACCACGGCGCGGCCGGTGTGTTTCAGCAATGCAGGCGTGGCGGCGGATGGCTTGATCACTGCGCCGTCCGGACACAGGTTGCCGTGCAGGATGGCGATGCCGGCAGCCGCCTTGAACGGCGTGTCGAAAGCGTGGATGACGTCGCGGTTCCAGTTCGGCGCATCCTTGCAGTTGTCCCACAGGGTCTGGCCGTTGGCCGACAGGGCGCTCTTGTCGATGACGCTTTCAAGCTCGCGGATCACCGACGGCAGGCCGCCGGCGTAGTAGAAATCTTCCATCAGGTATTTGCCCGATGGCTGCAGGTTGACCAGGCACGGCAGCTTCTGACCGATCTTGTCCCACTCTTCCAGCTTCAGGTCGACGCCGATGCGGCCGGCAATCGCCAGCAAGTGAATCACCGCGTTGGTCGAGCCGCCGATGCCGGCGTTGACGCGGATGGCGTTTTCAAATGCGGCCTTGGTCAGGATCTTCGACATGATCAGGTCTTCCTTGACCATCTCGACGATGCGGCGACCGGAGTTGCGCGCCAGCACGTTGCGACGTGCATCCACTGCGGGAATGGCGGCGTTGCCCGGCAAGCTCATGCCGAGCGCTTCCACCATGCTGGCCATGGTCGAGGCCGTGCCCATGGTCATGCAGTGGCCGTGCGAGCGATGCATGCAGCTTTCGGCTTCAAAGAATTCTTCCTGCGACATCTGGCCGGCGCGCACTTCTTCCGACATCTGCCACACGCCGGTGCCGGAGCCCAGTTCGCCGCCGCGGTATTTGCCGGACAGCATCGGACCGCCGGAGACGCCGATGGTCGGCAGGTCGACCGACGACGCACCCATCAGCAGCGCGGGCGTGGTCTTGTCGCAACCCATCAGCAGCACTACGCCGTCGAGCGGATTGGCGCGAATGGATTCTTCGACGTCCATGCTGGCCAGATTGCGGAACAGCATCGCAGTCGGGCGCATCAGCGTTTCGCCGAGCGACATCACCGGGAACTCCAGCGGGAAACCGCCGGCTTCCCAGATGCCGATCTTGACCTGTTCGGCCAGCGCGCGGAAGTGCGAATTGCAGGGCGTCAGTTCAGAGTAGGTGTTGCAGATGCCGATGACCGGACGGCCATCAAATTGATCGTGCGGAATGCCGCGGTTCTTCACCCAGGAGCGGTAGATGAAGCCATCGCGGTCTTGCCGGCCGAACCAGGCCTGGCTGCGGCGTGTGAATGTCTTGGTGTCGCTCATGTTCTTTCCTTTTTCCTTGTGGCGTCTGGTCGCGGAGACGCCATGAATGCTGTCTGTATCGGATGGCTGCAGGAAGGATCAGTGGCGAATATTGCTTTGGTCGAAAAAGTAGCGGGAGAAATCCATCAGGTGATACGCCAGCATGGCGTCACCGTTGCCGGCGTGGCCGAGATGACAGAGATAGCGGGAGGTCGATGCAGCACAAGCGCCGGATTGCACACGCGCAGAAACAGAAAGGGACGCCGCAGCCAGACCGCGCATGCGCGGCTGCGGAACGATGGAAGTACACCCCCGGCTAGCTAAGTTCTTCAATGCCTGTCTCCAGTGCTGCGGTATGGTCCGCGGGCAGTTTTTGCTCTTGTATTTTTTATGTGTCGCAAGTCCGTGTGAAGAATGACTTGCTTCCTCAGGATGCCAGCGAGTCTATTTCAGCATTCGGACTTTGGTCAAGTGGTAATACCAGATTTGTCATACATCTTTTTGATTGATATCCCATCCATGTTCCCCTTGTTCCCTATGATGCCCAATGGTGCGTTGCGGCGTAGGTGAATTATTTTCGTGCATCGTTTTCTTTCTTGACACTGCCGGGGTGATATGAAATTCTTTTCTCGTTCTGGTAAGACCACATGACCGCTTGACAAGGTTTTGTCAGGAAACAAAAACAAAGAAAAACCGGGAAAACCCCAGCACCGGAGAGGGATAAGCCGACACAGATCGAGCTGCATGGTTCATCGACGGATTTGCAATGAATCCGTACGCTACAGGCGAAATTGCCTGCTTTTACCATCAAACGGAGGAGAGACAATGATCAGAATTCGTAGAAATCTATTGAAGACGGTGGTTGCCGCAGCCGCGGTTTTAACCTTTGGTGTTGCACATGCAGCATGGCCGGATCGGCCGGTGACGCTGGTCGTGCCGTGGGGCGCGGGCGGCGGCACCGACGCCACCGCGCGCATCATCGGCGCGCTGCTTGAGAAAGAACTGGGTCAGCCCGTCAACGTCGTCAATCGCACCGGCGGCAACGGCGTGGTCGGCCATCAGGCCATCTCGGGCGCGGCCCCGGACGGCTACACCATCGGTCTGGCAACGGTGGAAATCGCCATGATGCATCATCAGGGCCTGACCCAGCTGAGCTACAAGAACTACACGCCGATCGCACTGATGAATTTCGATCCGGCTGCGCTCACTGTCAGCTCCGAATCGCCGCATAAAACCTTCGACGACCTGCTCAAGGCGGTCAAGGCCAATCCCGGCAAGCTGAAAGCATCCGGAACCGGGCAGGGCGGCATCTGGCATCTCGGCCTGGCCGGCATGCTGAGCGACCTCAAGCTGGCGCCGACGGCGGTGCGTTTCGTACCGTCCAACGGCGCTGCGCCGGCAATGGTGGATCTGGCCGCGGGCGGGGTCGACATCGTGGCGGCATCCTTGCCGGAAGCGCGCTCCCTGATCGATGCCGGCAAGGCGCGCCCGCTGGTGATCATGGCCGATACGCCGGCTGCGCTGTATCCCAAGGTGCCGACGCTCAAGAGCCTGACCGGCAGCAACTGGACCATCGGCGCCTGGCGCGGCATCGTTGCGCCCAAGAGCCTGCCAGCCGATATCCAGACCAAGCTGGCCGGCCATCTGCAAAAAATCTACAACAGCAAGGAGTACAAGGATTTCATGGGTGGACGCGGCTTCGGCACGATGTATGCCGACTCGGCCGAGTTCGGCAAGTTCATGGAGAAGAGCGACAACGACATGGGGCAGATCCTGAAGACCCTGGGCATGGCGAAGTAGCCAGGCAGCGGACGGTTGCGCCTGACCGTCCGCATGCATCTGCTTTTTCGCGCGGTTTCACATCACGTCACATCACGTTGCATCGTGACGACGATGAGAAGCCATGGTTGAACCCGTCGGACCTTCGAACCTTGCTGCCATGAAAATCAACGATACCGTCTCTGGAATCCTGCTGGCGATATTCGCCGTCGTGATTTACGTCTACTCGGCAAACTTGCCCACGATGGCCCAGCAGATCGGGCCGGGCCTGTTTCCTCAATCGCTGGCTGTAGCCTTCCTGATCTGCGCGATCCTGCTCATGATCAAGGGCGTGCGCGAAAGGCGCGCTTCCGGCGAAAGCTGGATCAGCCTGCCCGAATGGGCCGGCGAGCGGCGCGCCGTGTTCGCCTATGCGCTGGTGCTGTTGTCGCTGGTGTTTTACATCTACGCGTCCGAACCCCTTGGCTTCCTGCCGACGGCGACCATCCTGCTGCTGTCCCTGTTCGCGACCTTCGGCGCACGCCTGGCAGTTGCGCTGCCGGTCGCCGTCGCCAGTGCGCTGGGCATTCACTACATCTTCTACAAACTGCTGAAGGTCCCGCTGCCGTGGGGTCTTCTCGAGTCTGTGGCCTGGTAAAGGACCGACCATGCTTGCCAATATCTATGCAGCCTTCGGGCTGGTGTTCGACCCCTATGTCCTGGCGGTCATTCTCGGTTCGTCCATGTTCGGATTGTTCATGGGCGCGATCCCCGGCCTCAGCGCCACCATGGCGGTAGCGCTGCTGGTGCCGGTGACGTTCTTCATGCCCGCGGTGCCTGCGGTAGCGGCGATGGTGTCGGCCACGGCGATGGCGATTTTTTCCGGCGACATCCCGGGCTGCCTGTTGCGTATCCCGGGTACGCCGTCATCGGCGGCCTATACCGATGAAGCCTATGCGATGACGAAGAAAGGTCAGGGCGAAATCGCGCTCGGCGCCAGCCTGGTGTTTTCGGCGGTGGGCGGCCTGTTCGGCACCTTCGTGCTGATCCTCGCCGCGCCGGTGTTGGCGGAACTGGCGCTGAAGTTTTCGTCTTTCGAATACTTCTGGCTGGTGCTTATGGGCCTGACCTGCGCAATCTTCATCGCCTCGGACAATCCGCTCAAGGGCTTCGTCTCGCTGTTCATCGGCATGTTCATCGCCTCCATCGGCATGGGCAACCCGGCCGGCGTGCCGCGCTTTACGTTCGACAATGCCGATCTGCTGAGCGGCGTGTCGCTGGTGCCGCTGATGGTGGGCATGTTCGCCATGTCCGAGGTGCTGCGCTATGCGGTTTCCAAAGACCAGGCGATGACCATCCCGGACGGCAAGGTCGGCAACGTGTTCAAGGGCATGTGGGACTTGACGGTGAAATATCCGAAGTCGATCCTGCGCGGAAGCGTGCTCGGCACGCTGGTCGGCATCCTGCCGGGCGCGGGCGCCGACATCGCAGCCTGGATGTCGTACGCGATGAGCAAGAAGATGTCGAAGGAGCCGGAAAAGTTCGGCACCGGCCATGCCGAAGGCATCGTCGAGTCGGGCGCCGCCAACAACTCGGCGCTGGCCGGCGCTTGGATTCCGGCGCTGGTGTTCGGCATCCCGGGCGACTCGATCACCGCCATCGTGATCGGCGTGCTGTACATGAAGAATCTGAATCCGGGTCCGATGATCTTTGTCGAGAATCCGGTCTCCATGTATGCGATTTTCATCGTCTTCATCCTCGCCAATTTGCTGATGCTGCCGCTGGGCTACTGGTGCATCAAGGTCTCCAAGCGCATACTCGGCGTTCCGCGTAACCTGTTGATGCCGCTGATCCTGTTGTTCTGCATCGTCGGTTCGTACGCCACCAACAACAGCGTGTCCGACGTCGGCATCATGCTGGTGTTCGGCCTGCTGGCCTACTTGATGGAAGAGAACGGTTTCCCGGTCGCACCGGCCGTGCTCGGCGTGGTGCTGGGCGGGATGCTGGAAGAACATTTCGTCACGTCGATGATCAAGGCCGATGGAGAATTCCTGGCCTTCTTCAGCCGGCCCATCGCCGGTACGCTCGGCGTCTTGACGATATTGCTGTGGCTGTTGCCGCTGGTCCTGCGCGGTTTGCGCAAGAAGCCGGCAATGGCATGAGATTTTTATAACGAAAGGATGGTTTGCAACATGGCTGCACCCGAACGTTTTTCCGCCGTCGAACTCAAGCAGTTCTCCACGCAACTATTGCAGAAGGCCGGCTTGCCGCTGGAGCCTGCCGCTTCAGTGGCGAGCACGCTGGTCGACGGTGACCTGCTGGGACACGACACCCATGGCCTGGCCTTGCTGGCGCCGTACGTGAAAGAAATCGAGAAGGGCGGGATGACCACGTCCGGCGAACCGGAAGTGGTGTCTGATCGTCCTGCCGCGCTGGTGTGGGACGGCCGTCGCCTGCCTGGACCGTGGCTGGTGCACAAGGGCATCGATGCACTGATTCCGCGTGCGCGCGAGCTCGGCACGGCGTCGCTGGCGATTCATCACAGCCATCACATCGCGTGTCTGGCGGCATACCTGTTGCGCGCGACTGAAGAAGGTTTTCTGATGGTGTTGTCGAGTTCCGATCCTGCGGTGCACAGCGTGGCGCCGTTCGGCGGCACGCGCGCGGTGTTCACGCCGAACCCGATCGCCGCAGGCATTCCGACTTCAGGCACACCGTTCCTGGTCGACATCTCGGCCTCGATCACCACCAATGGCATGAGCAATCGCCTGCACAAGGCTGGCCAGCAATTCGAAGAAGAATGGCTGCTCGACGCGCAGGGCAACGCCAGCCGTGACCCGGCCGTGTTCGCCGCCGATCCGCCGGGCACCATTCTGCCGCTGGGCGGTTTGTCGGCCGGCCATAAAGGCTTCGGCCTGGCGGTGCTGATCGAAGCGCTGACCGGCGGCTTGTCCGGTTTCGGCCGCGCCGATCCACCGGCGGGTTGGGGCGCCACCGTGTTCATGAGCCTGTACGATCCGGCGGCGTTCGGCGGCGAGGCCGCGTTCAAGCGCCAGATGGATCACATTGCCGAAGCCTGCCGCAACAATCCTCCACGTCCCGGCGTGGAAAAAGTGCGCATGCCCGGCGACCGCGGCATGGCGCGTCGTGCGCAACAGCTGGAGCAGGGCGTGGCGCTGCATCCGACGATTGCGCCCGGCTTGCGCGAGGCTGCGCAGCAGTATGGTCTGACGTTCCCGGCAGCGCTGGGCTGATTGCTCTTCATCACCCTTCATCGCCCGTTTCCGCTTTGGCGGCGGGCGGCAAGCGGCTCATTCGCTTGTGGTGAGATACAATCCGGCGCCAAGATTAAGAATTTTTTCATCGGACCTCCTTTATGCCAATTGAAGCGATCGAACCGCAACGACTGTACCGCCAGATCAGCGACCAACTGCGCAAGCTGATTGTCGACGGCGAATTCCCGGTCGGTTCACGCTTGCCGTCGGAGCGTGACCTGTCGGTGCAACTGGGCGTGAGCCGGCCGTCGTTGCGCGAAGCCTTGATCGCACTGGAAGTCGAAGGCTATATCGAAGTCCACATGGGCTCCGGCATCTATGTCTCGCCGCCGTCGCCCGCGCCCGAGGGCGAGATCGACCTGTCCACGCAAGAGGGGCCGCTGGAGCTGATCCGCGCACGCGCCATGCTGGAAGGCGAGGTGGCTTATGCCGCCGCCAAGAACGGCAAGAAGGCGCAGATCGATGCGATCGAAGAAGCGTTTCAGCAGATGATCGAGAACACCAGCGCCGGCGCCAATCCACTCGAAGCCGATCGCCTGTTCCACATCCGCGTGGCCGAAGCGACCGGCAACAGCGTGCTGGTCGGACTGGTGACGCAATTATTCGATGCCCGATTGGGACCGCTGTTCGATCGCCTCCACAGCCACTTCGATACGATTGAAGTATGGAACGATGCGATCGAAGAGCATTCGCGCGTGATGAAAGCGCTGCGTGCCCGCGATCCGGAAATGGCGCGGCAGGCCATGCGGCGTCACATGGATATCGCATTCAAGCGCTATAGCGCCAGCCTGGTGGGGCAGGCCGTGCAGGGTGGCAATGCCGCAGATATCAAGAAAAAGAAAGCCGGGCCGGTGAAGGAAATCAAGGCAGCCAAGCCGGCAGTCAAGAAGACGCCTGTCAAGGCCGTCACAGTCAAGCGAGTAGCCAAACCGGCTGCCGTAAAGAAGACGCCGGCGCCGAAAGTCGCCGCCAAGCGTGCACCGGTCGCATCCCCGGTCAAACGCCGCAGCGCCCGCGCCTGAGGAGGCAGCAGCTTATCCCAGCTTGCCGACGTTGCGGTCCCAGTTGCGGCCGTCGAAGTCGACGAAGCTCAGCCTGTCGTCCGACAGGTCGACGTCATCCAGGCAACGGACATTGATGGTGTAGAGCTCCGGCGCAGCGCGTGGGCGTGTGAAGACGTGCACGCCGCAGTGCGGACAGAAATGGTGTTTGGCCGCCATGGTGCCGAACTGGTAAGTCGCCAGCACGTCGGCACCTGCAACCAGGCGAAAATTCTCGGGCTGCACGCGATGGTGCAGAAATCCCTTCTTGGTACAGATCGAACAATTGCAGACGGTGATGCGCTCTATCGTCACGTCGGCTTCGAAGCGGACCTGGCCGCAATGGCAACTGCCTTTGTGATGATCCATGCGCTGCGTCTCCACTAGTTGAAGTAAGCCCTGGCCATTTCAAAGCGCGGCGCAAAATACGGATTATCCATGCGGGAAATATGCACCTTGCCGTTACCCGACGGCGCATGCACGAAGCGTCCATCGCCGATGTAGATGCCCACATGCGAGAACGGCCGGTTGAGGGTGTTGAAGAACACCAGGTCGCCCGGACGCAGATTGGATTTGTCGATCTGGCGTCCCTGGCGCGCCATGTCGGCGGCGCTGCCGGACAGCCTGAGGCCGGCGGCGCGGTTGAAAATGTAGGACACCATACCGCTGCAGTCAAAGCCGGCTTCCGGATTCTTGCCGCCGAAGCGATAGCCGGTGCCGATCATGTCCAGCGCAAAAATCGCGACTTCGCTGCCATGTTCAGTGGCGGCGTCGGAGCGGACGTCGGTCGGCGCCGGTGTCGGGGTGGAGGCTTCCGGCGCACGCATCGGCGCGCTGCCGCAGGCCGTCAGCAGGACGGCGATGCAGCAGGCGGCGAGCGCATGCAGTTGCTTCGGCGAGAGCAGGTCGAGGCTGCGCATTGCTGCCGGGTCCTGATCAGTGACCCAGTTTCACCAGTACGCCTTCCAGCATGGTCAGCATCTGATCGATTTCATCCTTGGTCACGTTCAGCGACGGCATGAAGCGGAGCAGGTTCGGACGCGGCGAATTGAGCAGCAGGCCGACCGGGTTCAGGTCGCGCGCAGCTTCAACGATTTGCGGACCGATGTCCTTGCCCAGCTTCAGCGCGCGCAGCAAGCCTTCGCCGCGTTCGCCTTCGAAGCCATGCTTGTCCGACAGCTTGATCAGTTCGGCGCTGAGATACGCGCCGGTCGCCTTGACCGTCGGCAGGAAATCGGGCTTGAGCAATTCCTTGATCACGGCGGCGCCGACGGCAGTCATCAGCGGATTGCCGTTGTAGGTGCCGCCTTGTTCGCCGGCTTCGAAGCAGGCGATTTCTTCACGCGCCAGCAGGGCTGCCAGCGGTACGCCGCCGCCGATGCCTTTGCCCAGCGTCATGATGTCCGGCTCGATGCCCGACAGCTGATAACCGAACAGTTCGCCGGTGCGGCCGACGCCGGTCTGCACTTCATCGACGATGAGCAGCAGGTTGGCGTTCTTGGTCAGGCGGCGCAGGCCTTGCATGAATTCGCGCGTGGCCGGGATCACACCGCCTTCGCCTTGCACCGGTTCCAGCATGACGGCGACGGTCTTCTTGCTGATCAGGCGCTCAACGCTGGCGAGATCATTCAGATCGGCTTTCAGGAAACCCGGCACTTGCGGCGCGAACATGGTGTCCCAGCCCGGCTTGCCGCTGGCCGACATGGTCGCGATGGTGCGGCCGTGGAAGCTGTGGTTGAAGGTGATGATTTCAAAGCGGTCTTCGCCGGCGCTGTTCTTGTTGAGCTTGCCCCATTTGCGGGCCAGCTTGAACGCGCCTTCGTTGGCTTCGGCGCCGCTGTTGGTGAAGAACACGCGGTCGAAGACGGAGTTCTCGGTCAGCAGGTTGGCCAGCTCGATCGACGGCGCATTGTAGAAAGCCGGCGACGGATTGATCAGCTTCTTGCCCTGTGCGACCAGCGCATCGGAGATGCATTGCGGCGCATGGCCCAGCGCATTCACGGCCCAGCCTTGCAGATAGTCGAGGTATCGCTTGCCGGTGTGATCGGTCATCCACATGCCGCTGCCTTCGGTGAAAACGATTTCAGGGCGGTTAGTGACATACATCAGCTTGTTGATGGCGAACTCGTTGAATTCCATTGAATGACTCCTGCTAAGGATGTGTGAAAAATGTGAAAGGCGGCGGCGGTAACCGAACTGTAATAAAAATGACAGTAAACGCGGACACGAAAAAAACGATAAAAAAAAGCCACAGGGATTGCCTGTGGCTTCGTGACCAGGGTCAACTCACGCGCACGGCAAACCTCGTTGAGGTTGGCTGCGACGTCGCAAGGAGATGGTGGTAGCGTTCATGCGGTCAATATTAGGACGTTTTGCGCGATGCGTCAAAACTAATTTGGTGCAAATTGCCGCTGTTTTTTAGAACGCTCACCACTTTGCAACATGCAGCCGCATGCGGCGGCACATTGAATTACTGCACCGTCGCCAGATCCGCCGCCGACGTGAACGAGTCGGCGTAGAACTCTTCTTCCGGCAAGCCGCACTTGGCGACGAAATCACGCTGGGCGGACTCCACCACGATCGGCGCGCCGCAGGCATAGACCTGATAGCCCGACAGGTCCGGCTGGTCGTCGATGACGGCCTGGTGGACGAAGCCGGCGCGGCCGTTCCAGTTGTCTTCCGGCTGGGCGTTCGAGATCACCGGCACGTACTTGAAGTTCGGTAGGCTCTGCGCCCAGGTCTTGCACAGATCATCCATGTACAAGTCCTGCGGACGGCGGCCGCCCCAATACAGCGTGACCGGACGGGTCGACTTGGCGTGCTCGAGCTGCTCGACGATCGCCTTGATCGGCGCGAAGCCGGTACCGGACGCCAGCAGCACGATCGGCTTGTTGGAATCTTCACGCAGGAAGAAGGTTCCCAGCGGACCTTCGAAGCGCAGGATGTCGCGCTCTTTCAGCGTCGAGAACACCTGGTCGGTGAACAGGCCGCCCGGCATGTGACGGATGTGCAGCGTCAGGTGTTCGTCCTTGTGCGGCGCATTGGCCATACTGTAGCTGCGGCGCTTGCCGTCGCGCAGCATGAACTCGACGTACTGGCCGGCCTTGTATTGCAGGCGGTCGTTGGCCGGCAATTGCAGCGACAGGATGATGACGTCGTCGGCGACCTTGTCCAATTTGGCCACGCGCACCGGCATTTTCTTGACCGGGAAGTCGCCGATGCCGGCCACTTCGCGTGCTTCGATGACCACGTCCGAGTTCGGACGGGCGCAGCAGAACAGAGAAAAGCCCAGGCTCTCATCCTGTGCCGATAGCGCGCGTTCCTGATGCGGACCGTGGGTCACGCTGCCTTCGACCAGCTTGCCCTTGCAGGAGCTGCATGCGCCGTTTTTGCAGCCGTAAGGCAGGCCGACGCCGGCGCGAATTGCGGCGGTGAGGATGGTTTCGCCTTCGTCACAGGTAAACTGATGGCCGCTGGGCTGAACGGTAACTTGAAAACTCATACAATCCTGACAATGAACAATGTAAAAAAAATCGGCAAACCGCGTCTGTTGATGCTCGGCTGCGGCGACGTCGGCATGCGCATACTGCCGCTGGTGCGCGCGCGTTTCCGCGTGATCGTCGTCACCAGCAAGCCGGAGCGCTGCGCTGAACTGCGTGCCGCCGGCGCCATCCCGCTGGTGGCCGACCTCGACCGGCCCGAAACCTTGGCTCGTCTGGCGCGCCTGGCGCAGGTGATCGTGCATCTTGCTCCGCCGCAATCTTCCGGTGAGAAAGACCGCCGCACCCGCAATTTGGCCGCCATTTTACCCGACCGCGCCAATCTGGTTTACATCAGCACCACCGGTGTCTACGGCGATTGCGGCGGCGCCAGTTTCGACGAGACGCGTCCGACCCGGCCGGCCAATCCGCGCGCGCGTCGCCGCGTCGACGCCGAACAGGTATTGCGCGCCTGGGCGCGCCGCTCCGGCAGCCGGCTGGCGATCCTGCGCGTGCCCGGCATCTACGCGCGCGACCGGCTGCCGCTGGAGCGCCTGCAGAAGGGCACGCCGGCGTTGAGCGCCGAGGACGACGTCTACACCAATCATATCCACGCCGACGATCTCGCCGCGATCGCAGTGCGCGCCATCGACCAGGCGCGGCCACTGCGCGTGTATCACGCGGTGGATGATTCGGACATGAAGATGGGCGATTACTTCGATGCCGTGGCGCATACCTTCAATTTGCCGCCGCCGCCGCGCTTGCCGCGCACCGAGTTGCAGCAACAGGTTACGCCGATGATGTTGTCGTTCATGTCGGAGTCGCGCCGACTGCGCAACGACCGGCTGCGCAACGAACTCGGCGTGCGTCTGCGTTATCCGGACGTGGCGGCGCTGCTGAAAGAATTGTCATAAAAGAAATGTTTCCACAAAAGATTTATGCTTATTTGTTTTTCGTATAAGCATACGTCTTTTAAATTGTTGTCCGGCAAGCACGATGCCAGTAAAGTCGCAGCCTACCGTCTGAAAGTCCGTGCAAAGTTGCCTTGATTGCAACGCATCGGCTCAACGCATCGGCGACTCGTTCACTCAGCATTGTCAGCATTGCCCGCATCGTATTTATGAAGCTATCTTTTAAAAACATACAAAAGAGTTTTTCCGGCCTGCACGTCATCGACGATTTCAGCCGCGACATCGAGCAGGGCGAACTGGTCGCGCTGGTCGGCCCGTCCGGCTGCGGCAAATCGACGCTGCTGCACATCGCCGCCGGCCTGGAAACACCGAGCTCCGGTTCCATCCTGGCCGATGGCCAGCCGGTCACCGGTCCGCATCCTGAACGCACGCTGATGTTCCAGGAAAACGCGCTCTATCCCTGGCTGACGCTGGAGCAGAACGTCGCGCTGGCGCTCGAGTTCCAGAACGTCGACAAGAAGTCCGCCACCACCCAGGCGCGCGCATGGCTGGCCAAGGTCAACCTGTCGGGATTCGAAACCTACTATCCGCATCAGGTCTCGGGCGGCATGCGCCAACGCGCGGCGCTGGCACGCGCCTTCATCTCGCAACCGAAGGCGTTGCTGCTGGACGAGCCGTTCGGCGCGCTCGACGCATTGACGCGCATGACCCTGCAGGACGCATTGCGCACCCTGATCCGTTCGGAAGTGCAGGGCAAAGCGCCGACCGTGCTGCTGGTCACGCACGACGTCGACGAAGCGCTGTTCCTGGCCGACCGCATTTTGGTCTTCAGCGCGCGTCCCGCCACCGTGCTCAAGGAATTCAATCTGGTGCATCACGAAAAGACGCATGATCTGTCGGAGTTCTCGGCAATCCGTCGCGAAATTCTCTGCTTGCTTGGCATCCACGCCGAACAGGACGAGTTTGCTAAAACAATAGAAGGGGTTGGGATATGAAATTGAAACTGAAAAGTTTGCTGCTGCTGGCATCCGCTGCACTGGTGTTTTCCGCACCGGCCATGGCGCTCGAAAAATTCAAGATCGGCTATCTGCGCGTGATGGATGACGCACAGGCGATGGCCGCCTATGAAGCCGGCCTGTACAAGAAGTACGGCCTCGACGTCGAACTGATCGAATTCAAATCCGGCACCGACCTGATCAAGGCTATCGTCGGCGGCCAACTCGACAGCGGCGTGTTCGGTTTCACCAATGCCGTGGCCTGGGCCTCCAAGGGCGCCGACCTCAAGGTGGTCAGCGGCGCACAACTCGGCTACCACGCCATCGTCGCGCGTGAAGACGCGCACATCAACAAGGTCTCCGACCTCAAGGGCAAGACCCTGGCCTCGCAAGCCGAAGGCAGCACTGCCGACGTGGTGTTGAAGGGCGTGGTGTTCCGTGACGCCGGCCTCAAGGCCGACGACGTCAACGTGCTCGGCGTAAGCCCGCAAGTGGCGGTGCAGTCGCTGGTCGGCAAGCGTGTCGATGCGGCCTTCCTGTTCGAACCGCAAGCGCGCATCGCGCAACTGATCGCACCGGTCAAGCAAATCTATGAAATCGGCGAAGTCTGGCCTTTCCCTTGCATGGTCGTGATCACTTCCGGCGAAACCCTGAAGAACCGCCGCGCCGCCGTGTGGAAGTCGCTCGACGCGCAACGCGATGCGATCGAACTGCTGAAGAAGAAGCCGGCCGAAGCTGCCAAGCTGATCGCCGGCTATTTCATCGCCGAGCCGACGCTGAAGACCCTGAAGCACGGCGAAGTGCTGCGCGAAGACGTCATCCGCGACGCCATCAAGAGCCAGACCTTCAACGCCAAGCTGAACGAAAAAGAACAGAACCGCATGCAGGAAATCGCCGATATCCTGCAAGCCCAGGGTTCGCTGAAGACCAAGGACGGCAAGCCGTTTGAAGTGCGCAGCATCGTAGACCTAGCCTGGCAAAAAGACAGGAAGTTGTAATCCGTGTAAAGCTACTGCGCGCGCCGATTTCCGATCTGCGATGCTCACCGTGTACCTGCACGGCTGCGCTTCTCGATCAGAACTCGACGCGCTCGCTACGCTTTCCATCGTATTACGGACAGCCATCGAAACACTATTTATTGAGGCCGACGACTTCGTCGGCCATTGCATTTTTACTCAGTTCTAATTCATGAGCTCTCAGCGTCGCGTTACCGGTTACCGTAAAAAACTCGCCATGGTGTTGGCGATCGCCTTCATTTTGTTGATGTGGCAGATCGCCGCATGGTCCTTGCCGGACTTCCTGATGCCGGGCGTGCCGACCGTGCTGGCGCGGCTGTGGAATGAAGTGCAGACGCCTGCTTTCCGGGTCGCGCTGTGGGGCAGCCTGACGCGCCTGGGCGGCGGTTACGGTGCGGCGCTGTTGTTCGGTATCGGCTTCGGTCTGATCGGCGCGGTGCTGTTTTTCTTCCGCGAAGTGCTCAAGTCGGCCATCATCATTTTGCAGTCGATTCCTTCGATTGCGTGGGTGCCGCTGTTCCTGATCCTGATGGGTTTCGGCAATCTGCCGATCATCGTGGTCGTTGCGATCGCGGCGTTTTTCCCGGCGGCCCTGTCGGTCATGAACGCCACCGAAAGCGTGCAGCAAGTGCATGTGTCCGCTGCACGCGTCATGGGCGCCTCGCGCCTCGGCATGCTGCGCCGCGTGTACCTGCCGGCCGTCATGCCTGAATTGATCACCGGCGCGCAACTGGCGTTCGGCAACGCCTGGCGTGCGCTGATTTCGGCCGAGATGCTGATCGGTTTCGGCAAGGGTTTGGGTCGCACGCTGGCGTATTCGGGCGAGACCGCCGACATGGTCGGGGTGATGACCAACATCCTGACCATCGCGATCCTTGCTGCGTTGATCGATCAGGTGATTCTTGAAAACCTCAAGCATCGTCTGCTGCGTTACCAATACGTCTGATCCTGATGAATACGCAGTCCGTCTCCGTCGTGTTGCTGCGTCTGTCCGCTTTCGTGGTGGCGATGAGCGCCTTCACGGGCGTGCAAGCCGGCGTGCTGGATGACGCCAAGGCACGCGGCGCCGTGCGCATCGGGCAGGATTACGTTCCACCAGCCTATACCGCGGGCGCCAAATTTCGCACGCCTGAAGGCGTCGACATCATCCTCGCCGAAGATATCGCCAAGCGCCTGAGCCTCAAGCTGGACAGCGTGCGCAATGCGGGCACTAGCGGCGACGGCAAGGCGGCGCAAGCCCTGAAAGGCGCGCGTCCCGACATCGCCTTGATCACGGTGGAGGAGGGTGCCGCGCGCAGCGGCACCGCCGCCGACGGCAGCGTGCTGATCCCGACCGGTTACAGTGCCGGCGCGATGGCCATCATGCGCACAGATACTGACATCAAGAAGTGGGAGCAGCTCAAGGGCCGCACCGTGTGCCTGTCCGAAGGCGGCTCGTATGTCGGCCAGATGGCCGCGCGTTACGGTGCCATCGAGAAGGTCATGCGCGCGCCGGCCGACTCGTTGCTGGCGGTGCGCATCGGCCAGTGCGATGCCGCCGTGCACGATGACACCATGCTCAAGGAATTGCTCAAGCTTCCCGAGTGGAAGAAGTTCTCCGCGCAGTTACCGGCGCAAAGCCGTTCGGCGCTGATGATCAAGGTCCCCGCCGCCGACGGTGCGGCGATCGCCTACTTCAGGCAGACCGTCGCTGAATGGTCGCGCGGCGACTTCTGGGCGGCGCTCAAAAAGAAGTGGAGCAACACCGTGGCCTTCGAGGTGTACCTGGATCAGAACGTACCCGATTGCCATTGACGTGCTGTATCTGAAATAAAAAAATGCCCGCGATCTGCGGGCATTTTTCATGGGGCGATGCAATCTGCGTCAACGTCCCGCGCCGCCTGGACCAAGCGGTGCTGTGCTGGAAAAAACGGGCACGGCATCGCGATTTTCATCGCCGGCATGTTCCGCATTTTCCTTACCCATCGCCTTCACCGCGAGCGCTGCGATCAGCGAGAATACGGTGATCAGCAAGGCCACCATCCACGGGCTGCCGCCGCTCCTGGCCAGCAGCAGCGACGACAACACCGGCGTGATGCCGCCGCCGACCAGTGCGCCGATCTGGTGGGCAATGCCGACGCCGCTGTAGCGCACGCGCGTGCCGAACAGGCCGGCGAACAACGCGCCTTGCGGGCCGTACATCATCGGATGGATGACGCCCAGCGCAATCGCCACCGCCAGGCCGACCAGCAGCGGCTGCGCCGTATTGATCAGTGCGAAGTAGGGCCACACACAGGCCGCGGCGCACAGCGAGCCGATGATGTACATGCGGCGATAGCCGATGCGATCCGACAGCGCGGCGAAGAAGGTATTGCCGAACATCGAGATGCAGGCGCCGATCAGGATCGCGTTGAGGATCATCGGCTTGCCGATCTTCAGCTGGCTCACCGCATAGGCGGTCGTGAACACCAATACGTTGATCGGCCAGGCGATCTCGCCGGCGCGGGCGATCGACGCCAGCAAGATCTGTTTCTTGTGGTCTCGCACCAATGTACGCAACGGCGTCTTGCTGACCGTGCCGGCCTGCTTTGCCGCTTCGAACTCATGCGACTCCGGCAGGCGGGTGCGTGCAATCACGCCGATCACCACCAGCACCATGCTGAACAGGAAAGGCAGGCGCCAGCCCCAGCTCAGGAAATCTGCTTCCGGCAGCTTGGCGGTCAGCGACAAGGCCAGCGTCGACAGCACCAGCCCCGCCATGCCGCCGCTCGAACTCCAGCTGCCGAACAGGCCGCGTTTTGCCTTCGGCGCGTTCTCGACGGCGATCAGGATGGCGCCGCCTTGTTCGCCGCCCAGCGCAATGCCCTGGATCAGGCGCAACAGGCACAGTAGCGTCGGCGCCCAGATGCCGGCGCTGGCGTAGGTCGGCAGCAGGCCGATCAGCGTCGAGGCCACTCCCATGACGATCAGCGTCGCCAGCAGGATCGATTTGCGGCCGTAGCGGTCGCCCAGGTAGCCGCACAGGATGCTGCCGAGCGGACGGCCGACGTAGCCGGTGGCGTAGGTCGCGATTGCGGCCAGGGCGCCGGTGAGCGGATCAAGCGTGGGGAAGAACAGTTTGTTGAACACCAGCGCGGCGGCGGTGCCGTACAGCAGGAAGTCATATTGCTCAAGCGCGGTGCCGATGAAACTCGACAGGAACACGATCGCGCGGCGCGGCTTTTTTGGAATGGAACTGGACATGGACGGCTCCCGGTTTAGATGAATCTGAGCTGAATCTAAGCTGAATCTGAGCGGAATTCTGGAGGATGTGACTGACGCGATCAGGCTCGGTCAGCCGCGTTGCCGCAGCACGCGGCGCGCGAACATCGCGAAGCTGGCCTTGACGATGCTGGGCGACAGCAGGAAGTCGTGCGACTCCTTGGCCAGCGCCGGATCAAGCTCCTTGAGCGTGCCGTAGGCGGCCATCGCCTGCAGCTGGTTGCGCGCGGCGCGTTCGATCAGCACCGACAGGTACAGGCTTTCTTCCACGCTGGACGTGGCCGCCAGGAAACCGTGATTGACCAGCAGGATGGTGCGCTTGTCGCCCAGCGCGGCGGAAATGATTTCGCCTTCCTGGTCGGCAATCGGCAGGCCAGGCCATTCTGCGAGGAACGCGCAGTCGTCGTGGAACGGCGTGGCGTCCATGTGCGCCACCACCAGCGGCTGGCCGGTCATGCTCAGTGTGGAGACATATTGCGGATGCGTGTGGATGATGCAGTTGACGTCGCTGCGGCGCGCATACACCCACAGATGGAAGCGGATCGCCGGGTTGGGCACGCCTTTGCCTTCCAGTACCTCCAGCTTGTCATTGATGCGGATCACCGCGTCGGCGTCGAGTTCGTCGAAGCCTTGCGCCAATGGTGTTGTGAGGAAGGTGCCGTCGGGCTGGCGCAGCGTGATCTGGCCGGCCAGGGTTTCCGAGTGACCCTCGGCGGCGAGGATGTTGCAGGACAGTGCAATCTTTTCGCGCGGCGTCCAGTTGCCGTAATCAAGCGCGCCCGACATGCGGCGCAACGCCTGGCTGGAAACATCTTCCTTGGCTGAGTCAATCATTGTCTTCTCCCTTTAATAAAGTGAGACAAGATTAGACGCGTCGCCCCTTTACGACTGACACCTGTGCGCACAACGGCATGTCTGCACGCGCCGCTGAATGTGTTGCGGATCAGGCCTGAACCGGTGCTGCACTGCGCAACGCCGACGGCGGCACACCGTAGCGATGGCGGAAGCTGCGGCTGAAATGGCTGGCATTGTTGAAGCCGACCCGGAAGCCGATATCCGACACCGACAGCTTGCTGCAGGCCTGGTTGCACAGGTCGGCGTGGGCGCGCTCCAGCCGCCGCTCCAGCAGGTAATTGCTGTAGCGATGGCCATGGCTGGCGAACAATCGATGCACCAGCCGCGGAGAAATGCCGAGCGCCTGGGACAGTTGCGTGACGCTCAGGTCCGGCTCGCACAACATGGCGTCGAGCGTGCTGATCAGGGTATCCCAGCGCATCTCTTGTCGGGCCGGAGCGGGCAGGGCCTCTGGCGCGGCGTGTTGCGACTCGGCGTAGGCGGCCGATAGCAGCGACACGAAAGCCTGCTCGGCGTGATAAATGGTGCTGGTCGATTGATCTCCGGCCAGCGCCGGCAGCACTTCGTGCGCGTAGTGCCAGAGCGTGCTGCGCAAGGGCGAATCGCGTCGCGCCAGCGTCGGCATGAAGCGTTCGAAGCGGCTGGTATGGGCGCCGTTGAAGCGGCTGAAGGAAAATCGCAGCAGCACGAAGCGACAAGCCGTCGTGTTCTGCACCGTCGACGGCATGCGCGCCTTGCGATAGAACACGTCGCCCGTATTGAAGTCGAGATCCACACCGTTCTGCGACACACGCCCGCTGCCTTCGAGGACGATGCTGGCCAGCACGTCGTTGGATTCCAGCGCGGCGACATGCTCCCACTCATGGCGCACGGTGCAGCCGGCCGGCAAGGCAGCGATCACCATCACGCCGCCACCGACCAGGCGACAGGCCGACAGCGTGCCGGGCAAGGCTGAATCTGTGCAATCAGTGCGAATGTCGCCGGGAGAGACCAGATCATCCAGCGCGTATTTCAGGTGATGCATCGAATAGGCATTGACCGGATGCAGCGACGGCATGTAGGGCAGGCCGGAAATCAGGGACGTGGACATGGAGGAATCTCCTTGGTGCTTGGGCGGATGGCGGTCTCATCATACAAGCAATTTCTGTGCTTGAAACATGCGTAAACAAGCGACGTTGCAAGCGGGTTCCAGTGCCTTCATCGTCGGCGCACACAAGCAAGAATCCAACGTGGAAATGACGCGCACAGGCAAGCATGTTGTAGCGCGGCCCTCAGATTTTTCCTGATGTTGCCGCAATGGAAAGAAGGCTTTTCGTGGCTGGCATCACGCTTCATTGCGGACGGTGACATGACTAAATATCAATTTCCACGCAGGAATACCCTTGTGTCGTCGGGCTTTGAGGCGAGACGCCTGGAGCTGTCTCCTTGCGGGTGTCAAAATTGAGCCTCGAAAGAGGCGGCAGGGCAGCCGCAATCCGTTGCCAATCGGGCAATCCGGGTTTGTAACCAATTCTCTTGAGCGACTTGGCGTCTCGCTTCAAAGGTGTAAGATGAAGTCCTGTCCGCGCTTTCCAAGACGCCGGGCGGCTTTGAAATCTGGTTTGAAAGGTGGTCAATATGGACGTCGCAATTACTGCCAGTTCGCCTGGCGCCGTTTCCAGCTCTCCCGACACCGGCCCATCGGTGAACAACCTAGACGAAGCGCGTCGTGCGCAGGCGCGTCAGGATGCGGAAAACGCGCAGCGCCGGATCGAGGAACAGCGTGCGGAAGAAACCCGTCAGGCGCAAGCGCGTCAGGCCTCGCGCAATTCCAACGGCGAAGTCATCGGTACTACCGTCAGCACGACTGCCTGATTGTTTTCAGCTGCAGTAAAGAACCCGCCGCGGCGGGTTTTTGTCGTTAACGTGCAATGCGTTTGCCGTGCACTGCATTGATTGCTACGGCTTGTAGCCGTCCGTCAGCGTCTTCAGAAACGCAATCACATCCTTGATCTCCGCATCGCTGAGCGCCGGCTTGTCGCCGGGCTGGCGGTCGAACGGCGCTTCCACATTCACATTCGGGAAATGCGCGGGCAACAGGTCGTCGAACTTGCGGATGCTGCCGTCGCGATTGCGTGGGTACCACTTCTCCGGATTGGTATCGCGCTGAACGTAGAACTCCATGACTTCTTGCAGCGTGTGGAACACGCCATTGTGGAAGAAGCTGCCGCGCAGCGCGACGTTGCGCAAGGTCGGCGTCTTGAACAGGCCGCAATACTCCGGGTTGTCCTTGAAGTCGGTGCGCTCCGGGCCGCACAGGCCGAAGTCGTAATAGCGCGGATCCTTGTTGGCCGCAATCTTCTTGTTGCGCGGCACGCCCACGGCGATCAGGCCGTAATCGGTGAACTGCGGGAACGCGCCGTTGGGCAGGATCTCGCTGATGTGGCAGGACGCGCAATTGCCCTTGGTCGGCTCGTTGAACAATTCCAGTCCGCGCAACTCCTGCGCGTTCAGCGACGTCTGCTTGCGCAGGTAGGCGTCGTATTTGCTGGTGTAAGGATAGAAGTCAGCCGGGCTTTCCTGGAATACTTCCAGCGCCATCAGCGCCGCCTCGAAGGCGCGCGCACCGTCATCGAAAATCATCTCGCCGAAAGTTGCGCGGAATTGTGCGGCGTAAGGAGCGCGCCTGAGCTTGGCCACCACTTCGGCGGGCGAGGCGTTGGCCATTTCGTGCGGCGACAGCAAGGGGATGCGCGCCTGGTCGTGCGCCGAATCGGCGCGGCCGTCCCAGGTGCGTCCGCCGGTCGGACCGGCGTCGATGCTGTCGTCGCCGTCGTCATCGTGGAAGTGCTCGCTGAACGGCGGCACGTTTTGCAGATAGCGCAGCGAAGGCACCGCACGCGTGCCGGCGGTTTTCATGTCCTTGCCGCCGAGCTGCACCGACAAGTTGTTGGGCGGACCGAATGCGTGGTCGGGACTGTGGCAAGTTGCGCACGATTGCTGACCGGAACCTGACAGCGACGGATCGAAAAACATGGTGCGGCCGAGTGCGGTCATTTCTTCCACGCTGGGACGGCGGCCCGGCTGCGGCGCATAGGCTGCGCCGGTGTAGGCGGGAGCAGTGGCAGTAGCAGTGCCGCCGGAAGCCGCAACGGCGGGGGACTGGCTGTCGAATCGCAGCGCAACAAAGGCGAGTGCCGCCAGCGCGGCGAGGATGGGGGTGGCTTTCATGCGCGCAGGATAGCAAAACTCTGTGACTTGTCGATGAAGAAGCGGACGCTGCGCTGCAATGTCATTCTGTAGTTATATTTTTCGGCTAGCATCGTGCTCCTGTCGGTTGTATCCTGCCTCATCCTTCCCGAGTCAATAAAAAGAGAATATCCATGCGAGCAAAAATTAGCCAGTCTTTCAGCCAGCCAATGCGTTTGTCGCTTTTAGCCGTTGCCATTGCAGCAGGACTCTCGGCATGCGGCGGCAACGCCAACATCGCCGGTGACGACGCCGCCGTGCGCAGTATCGACACTGTGGTCGTGATCTACGCCGAGAACCGCGGCTTCGATACGCTGTACGGTCTGTTCCCGGGCGCCAATGGCGTCCCCGGCGTGAACCCATCGTCGAAAGGCGCGTATCTGCCGCAAGTCGATGTCGACGGCGCCGTGCTGCCGGTGCTGCCGCCGACCTGGGGCGGCATGACCGCCGCAGGTCAGAGCAAGGTGATCACGCAGGCGCAGTCGGCCGGCATGCCGAACAAGCCATTCCAGATCGACGGCAAGGATGGCGTGGCGCTGGAAGCCAGCGTCGTCACGCGCGACCTGGTGCATCGTTTCTACAATAACCAGATGCAGATCAACGGCGGCCGGAATGACCGATTCGCCACGTATTCCGACGCCGGCGGTTTGTCGATGGGCTACTACGACGGTAGCAACATGGCGATGTGGCAGCTGGCGAAAGAGTACACGCTGGCCGACAACTTCTTCATGGGTTCCTTCGGCGGCTCGTTCCAGAATCATCAATACCTGATCTGCGCCTGCACCCCGCAATATCCGAATGCCGACAAGTCGCCTGCCAAGGGCGGCATCTCCAAGGTCGAGTTCGACGCGCAAGGCAATTTCGTGCGCCTCACGCCCGCAGCCAGCACGCCTAAATCGGTACTCGGCGGCGCACCCAAATACGCCAACGACGGCACGCTGACACCGCCTGACGACAAGGGCATGTACTACGCCATCAACACCATGCAGCCGGCGTATCAGCCGAGCAATGTCGCCGCACCCGCAAGCGACGCCGCCAAGCTCTATGCCGATCCGAACAGCGCCTCGACGCTGCCGCCGCAAACGCAAAAGAACATCGGCGACCTGCTGAGCGGCAAGGGCGTCAGCTGGGCCTGGTATGCCGGCGCCTGGAACTCCACGCTGAAGGTGGCGCAGAGCGACCGCAAGTTCCCGTCGCCGACGCCGAACTTCCAGTTCCATCACCAGCCGTTCAATTATTTCGCCAACATGGATCCGGTGAAGAACGCCGCTTACCGTGCTGAACATCTGAAGGACTTCGACGCCAGCTTCCTGCAGGATGCGGCGGCCGGCAAGCTGCCGGCCGTGTCGTTCTACAAGCCGCAGGGCAACCTGAACCAGCACGCCGGTTATGCCGACGTCGCGTCGGGCGATGCGCACATTGCCGATGTGGTCAACAAGCTGCGCCAGAGCCCGCAATGGAAGCACATGCTGATTGTCGTCACCTATGACGAAAACGGTGGTTTCTGGGATCACGCCGCGCCGCCGAAGGCCGACAAGTGGGGCCCGGGCACACGCATACCGGCGATCATCGTGTCGCCGTATGCGAAGAAGGGCTATGTCGACAACAGCCTGTACGACACCAGCTCGGTGCTGCGCTTCATCACGCGGCGCTGGTCGCTGCCGGTACTCGACGGCATCGCGCTGCGCGACAAGGCGATCCAGGCCAACGGCGGTACGCCGATCGGCGACCTGAGCAACGCACTGGCGTCGCAAGCGAACTAAGTCTTTCGCCCGGCTACAAAAGAAAACGGCGTCATCGCAATCTGCGTGACGCCGTTTTTTTCATGTCATCGTTCAATGCGCTGCGTTGAGCGAACCCATCAGCCAGGTTTCCGCCAGATCGATCTGATTGATCAGCGCGATGAAGGTCTCGTCGTTGATCTGCTGCTCGGCACGCAGGTGATGGACTTCGCGGCGTTCGGCGCGGATCGCTTCGAGTCGCAGTTCACGTTCGAAGTGCTTGACGCGATTGGCGGTGCGGTGGGTTTCTTCGGTGCCGCTTTCGGCGTCCATGCGCATGCGGTATGTCGCCAGCAGGCGGCCGCTGACTTCGGTTAACAGGGCAAGTTCTTCCTGGTCCATGTCGGCGCCCAGGCGCTCCTGCGCTTCCTCGATGCAGCGTACGGCCGCTTCCGAAACGCGCAGGCGCGCCATGGTTTCTTCCGTGCGGCGGCGTTCGTTGTCGGCATCCAGCTTCAGACCCCTGAGCAACCAAGGCAGTAAAAAGCTGCCGGCCAGCAGGGAGCACACGATCACCCCGGTGGCCAGGAATATCAGCAGGTCGCGCGCCGGGAAGGCATGGCCGTTGGGCATCAGCAGCGGAATCGACATCACGCCCGCAAGCGTGATCGCACCGCGCACGCCGGCCAGCGACGTGATGCTGATCAGGCGCACGTCGAAATAGCGTTGTCTGGCACGCTGGCCGCGCACCGCGTTGGAGAAGCGGCGCAGGCGCAGGTTGAACCAGACCCAGAAGAAGCGCAGCGTGATCAGCGCCACTGTGATCGCGATGATGTAGGCGAACAGATGCCACACCGGCACGTTGCCGGCGACCTGGGCGTCGAGATGCGCGAGGCTGACGATGGCCGGCAATTGCAGGCCCAGCAGGATGAAGGACATGCCGTTGAAGACGAACTCCAGCATCGTCAGCATGCTCTGGCTCTGCATGCGCGTGGCGGCCGATTCGGCACCGGCGGTGTCGATGTAAGGCATCAGCATGCCGGCGGCGACCGCCGACAGGATGCCGGACAGGCCGAAGTGTTCGGCGAAGATGTAGGCCGAAAACGGAATCAGCAACAGCAGCACGACCTGGATGCCGGGCTCGTCGCCGCTCCATTCAATGATCTTGCGGCGGATCAGGCCGAAGCCCCAGGCCACGATCAGTCCGACCGCGATGCCGCCGATGGCGATCAGCGTGAAGCTGATGCCGGCGTCGAGCAACGAGAAGGTGCCCGACAGCACCGCGATGATGGCGAATTTGAACGCCACCAGGCCGGAGGCGTCGTTCATCAGCGCCTCGCCTTCGAGCACGTGCTGCATGGTGGACGGCAGCCGGCGCTTGCCGATGATGGACGATACCGCGACGGCATCGGTCGGCGACAGCACCGCCGCCAGCGCAAATGCGGACGGCAGCGCGATGGCCGGGATCATCCAGTGGATGAAGTAGCCGACTCCGACTACGGTGAACAGCACCAGGCCGAGCGCCAGCGCCAGGATCGGTTGCGCCAGCCGGAAGAACTCGCGCTTGGGCATGCGCCAGCCGTCGGTAAACAGCAGCGGCGGGATGAACAACAGCAGGAACAACTCAGGGTCAAAGCTGATGCGCAGGCCGAACAGCGGCAGCGCCAGCACGGCGCCGAGGCCGATCTGGAACAGCGGCAGCGGGATTTTGAACGGGACCAGGCGCGCTGCTACGCCGGAGACGGCGACGGCCAGCAGCAGGATCAGAACGGTGAAAACAATTTCCATCGGAGAGAGAACAGAAGAATCGTACGGGATTGAAGCGGAGATCGCGACTGAAAATCAGGACCTGACAAGTTGTAAGTATAGAGCCTGGGCGGCCTCCGGCAGCAAAAACGGATCAGGCATAGAATCATTGTTCCCCGGTGACATGGAGTACATGAATGAGCAAGAACGGCAATCAACTGCAACATCGCAAACTCGGCAACTCCGCCATTGAAGTCGCGCCGTTGGCATTTGGCGGCAATGTGTTCGGCTGGACGGCCGACGAAGCAACATCGTTTTCCCTGCTCGACAAATTCGTCGATGCCGGCCTCAACCTGGTCGACACCGCCGACGTCTATTCGCGCTGGGCCAACGGCAACAAGGGCGGCGAATCCGAAACCATCATCGGCAAGTGGATCAAGCAAAGCGGCAAGCGCGACAAGCTGGTCATCGCCACCAAGGTCGGCATGGACATGGGGGACGGCAAGATCGGCCTGTCGCCGGCCTACATCAGGCGTGCGGTGGAAGACTCGCTGACGCGTTTGCAAACCGACTACATCGATCTCTACCAGTCGCACACCGACGACAAGAACACGCCGCAGGAAGAAACCCTGCACACCTACGGCGAGCTGGTTCAGCAAGGCAAGGTGCGGTTGATCGGCGCGTCCAACTTCGGCGTCGACCGGCTGAAAGAAGCCCGCACGCTCAGCCGCGAACACGGCTACCCGCTGTACCAGACGCTGCAACCGGAATACAACCTGTATTCGCGCGCCGACTTCGAAAACAATCTTGAGCAGTACTGCCTCAAGGAAAAAATCGGCGTCATCAATTATTACTCGCTCGCCAGCGGTTTCCTCAGCGGCAAATACCGCTCCGAAAAAGATCTCGGCAAGAGCACGCGCGGCGGCAAGACGCAAAGCTATCTGAATCCGCGCGGCCTGCGCATCCTTGATGCGCTCGACGCCGTTGCCGCACGCTACGACAGCACGCCTGCCGCCGTGGCTTTGGCGTGGCTGATTGCACGTCCGAGCATCTCCGCGCCGATCGCCAGCGCCACCACGCTGGACCAAATGGATGCGCTGATAGCAGCAACGCGCCTGTCGCTGGATGCCGCTGCCATCGCGCAGCTGGACCAGGCTAGCGCTCTTTAAGCTAAACCTTTAAGCTAAATCTTGTCGTCGACAGCCGTCATGGCCGGTGTGGCCATGCCGGTGTCGGGCGCCAGTCCGCGTGGCTGCGCCGACAGCATGTGGGCTGTGCGCCAGCCGCCGTAGCGGTAATACGCGACCGCCAGCACGATCAGCACCACGCTGCCGAGCGGGAAGCTCCACCAGATCGCCTCCGCGCCGTAAGTCGGGATCAACCATTTCGCAAACGGCAGGCGCACCAGCCAGATCGCGATGAACAGCATCACCAGCGGCGCCATCACCGCGCCGGTCGAGCGCACCACGCCGAACAGCACCATCGTCACGCCGAACAGCACGAAGGACCACGCCACGATATTGTTGATGTGGCGCGCCACACCCATGGCTTCGCCCTCATGCGGCAGGAACAGGCCCAGCGCCGCATGATCGAACAGATACAGCAAGGCCACCAGCGCGCCGGTCAGCAGAAAGTTGTAGCCGACGCCGATGGTGGCGATGCGCGTGACGCGATCCCAGCGACCGGCGCCGATATTCTGTGCGGCCATTGACGACACGCTCGCGCCCAGCGCCAGCGCCGGCATCTGCACATAGGTCCACAACTGCGAGGTCACGCCGTAACCGGCCGTCACCTGCGAGCCGTAGCCGTTGACGAGGCTGATCATCACCAGTGCGGACGATGAAATCACCAGCATCTGCAAGCCCATCGGCAGGCCCTTGGTCACCAGCGCGCGCAGGATCGCCAGGTCGGGTTTCAGGTAATTCAGCTCATTGCTGTGCAACGCCAGGAAGTGCTTGCGGCGATAGAGGAAGGCGATCATCAGCAGCAGGCTGCCCGACTGCGCGATCAGCGTCGCCAGCGCCGAGCCGGCAATCCCCATCGGCGGGATCGGGCCAAGGCCGAAGATCAGCAGCGGATTGAGCGCGATATCCAGTCCCACCGACAACAGCATGAAATAGAACGGCGTGCGCGAGTCGCCCGCGCCGCGCAGCGTCATCATCATGAAGTTATAGAAATACATCATCGGCAGCGCGATGAAGATGATGCGCAGATACGCAATCGCATAGGGTGCGGCGTCGGCCGGCGTCTGCATCAGCGCGAGGATGTGCGGCGTGAAGATGTAGCCGGCGATCGCCACCAGGATCGACAGCGTCGCAAAGAAGCTTGCACCGGTGCCGACCACGCGCTTGGCGCGGTCGATGTCGCGCGCGCCGATCGCCTGCCCGACCAGGATGGTGGTCGCCATGCTGATGCCGAACACCACACCGAGCAGGAAGAACAGGACGATGTTGGCGTTCGAGGTCGCGGTCAGCGCCGCCTCGCCGAGATAGTGGCCGACCCAGATTGCATTGACCGAGGCGTTCAGCGATTGCAGGACGTTGCTGCCGAGTACCGGCAAGGCGAACATCAGCAGCGTGGTGGCGATGGGTCCGTTGACCAGGTCGGGGCGGGAGGATGTCGAAGAAGAACGCGGGGCAGGTTGGGCGGACATGGGGTGGCAGATGGCTGGTGAAACAAAGGTCTCATGCTAGCGCAGTTCGCACTTCGCATTTGTATCGGCATGTAAGTGGAGGGAAGGGGAGCAAAGCGCCTCGGCATGCAGGCTTGCCTTCTCGTCAACATTCCTCGTCGAGCACACATGAAAAAGGTTTGACCATTGCGGAAAGTCCTCGCTTGACAGGCCCCGGACCCGCACCTATTCTCTGCATACCCAAAGGTCTTACCACATGCCCGCACCGCCATGCGCATCCTTCGGCGACCAGAACATATAACAGGCACCCAAGCAGACTCCATGTCCTTCGATCCCATCGTCCAGAAATCCATTTCCGAGCAAGTTGCACAGCGCCTGCTCACCATGATCCGCAGCGGCCTGCTCAAGCCCGGCCAGCAATTGCCGCCGGAGCGTGAACTGGCGGCCATGCTCGGCGTCGGTCGTCCGGCCGTGCGCGAAGCGATCCGCGGCCTGGCGCTGCTCGGCCTGCTGCGCATCCGCCAGGGTGAAGGCACCTTTGTCGGCAAGCTCGAAACGCGCGAACTGCTCGAACCGCTGGAAATGATCATCGACCTCAACGCCGGCACGCTGGAAGCGCTGTTCGACGCGCGCCTGATCATCGAAACCGGCGTCGCCGCACTGGCCGCGACGCACATGGCCGAAGAAGAACTCGAGCGCCTGACGCGTAACGTCGACGACGAAGCGCGCCTGCTCAGCGACCCGGCCGCTTTTGCCGCCGCCGACGTGGAGTTCCACGAAGCCATCATTGAGGCCTGCGACAATCCTTTCCTGCAAAGCATCGCCGGCAGCCTCTACATGCTAGGCAAGAAAAGCCGCACCATTACCTCGCGCATTCCGGCTACGCTGGAACGCAGCCTGCAGGATCACCGCGACATTCTCATCGCATTGAAAGCGCGTGATCCGAAGCAGGCCTCCGACGCCATGCGCACCCATCTGATTCGTGTGCGCGACGCTTATCGCGGCGCGGCGCAGAACAAGGATGAATCGGTGCATGACTGACTTGTACAGTCATCTGCACCGTCATTGATGTTGATTTCGATTTGCTCAGAAAAATAAAAAAATACCCCGGCCTTCAAAGAACACAAACATTGAAACGAACGGGACCGTGATTCCCCCTATGGTTCACGCCATGCTTACTTTCTCAGGAGAACAGCAATGCAAGATCTGGCAGGTAAAGTCGTCTTCATCAGCGGCGCCAGCACCGGTATCGGCGCTTCCGCCGCACGCGCCTTCGGCGCCAAGGGCGCCCACGTCGTGGTCCACTACAACAAGTCGGCAACCGAAGCCGAAGCCGTCGCTGCCGAGATCCGCAAGGGCGGCACCAAGGCGATCACGATCGGCGCCGACGTACGCGACAGTAAAGCCATCGACAAGGCAATCGCCAGTGCGGTCGAACAGCTCGGCCGCATCGACGTCCTCATCAACAACGCCGGCAGCCTGGTCAAGCGCGAAGCGCTGGAAAAGATCAGCGACGACCTGTTCGACGAAGTCGTGCAGATCAATGCGCGTTCGGTGGTGGCGTTCACGCGCGCCGTGATCCCGGTCATGCGCAAGCAGGGCGGCGGCAACATCATCAACGTCACCTCGGTGGCGGCACGCCACGGCGGCGGCCCCGGCGCGCTGATTTACGCAGCCTCGAAAGGCTTCGTCAGCACCATCACGCGCGGTATGGCGAAAGAACTGCAGCCGGACAACATCCGCGTCAACGCGGTGGCGCCGGGCGTGATCATGACGCCGTTCCAGGAACGCTTCACCACGCCGGAGCAGCTGGAATCGTTCCGCAAGACCATCCCGATGGGCCGCATCGGCGACCCGGCGGAATGCGACGGCGCGTTCCTCTATCTGGCTTCGGATGAGCTGTCGGGATATGTGACGGGACAGATCATTGATGTGAATGGTGGGCAGTACATGCCGTGACGCCGGCTCGGGCTCAATAAAGAGTCAATCTGGGACACCAACGCCGCCTTCAGCGAGAGCTCAAGGCGGCGTTTTTTTATCGGGAAAGATGTTTCCGGAAAGTATTGGCATGAGGCTTGCACTAGGCCTGTTGTCTGCATAAACCGGAATGTCCATGTTCGCTCCTACCGAAATAAAGCCGATCAGCGCCATGGATTCCGTCATGCACGGTTCCAGCGACGCGACGCTGCTGCGCGACAAGCTGACCCTGTTGCTGGACTCCACCGGCGAAGGCATCTACGGCATCGACCTCGACGGCCGCTGCACCTTCATCAATCGCGCCGGCGCGGAGATGCTCGGGTACCGGATCGAGCAGATGCTGGGCAAGAACATGCACGAGCTCGTGCACCACAGCCATGAACACGGCGCACACTATCCGGAAGAAGAGTGTCCGATCCTGAAGGCCTTCCGCAAGGGCGAATCGTGCCGGGTCGATCAGGAAGTGTTCTGGCGTGCCGATGGCACCAATTTCGCCACCGAATATTCTTCTTACCAGATCATCGACGGCGGCCAGGTGCGTGGGGCGGTGATCACGTTCAGCGATATTTCCAAACGGCGTCTGGCCGAAGAGCAGTTGCAGCGCGCCAAGGCGGAGCTGGAGCAGCGCGTGGCCGAGCGTACGCGTGAGTTGTCGGCGGCGCTGATGCAGGTGCGCGAACTGTCGGCGCATGCGCATTCGGTGCGCGAGGATGAACGCACGCGCATCGCGCGCGAGATTCATGACGAGCTCGGCAGCCTGTTGGTGGCGCTGAAGCTGGACGTGAACTGGATGGCCAGCCGGGTTGCCGACCGCGAGCCGGTGGCGCGCAAGTGCGCCAGCATGAACCGGCTGATCGAGGCGGCGGTAGACAACGTCGGGCGCATCATCACCGATCTGCGGCCGAGCATTCTTGATCACCAAGGTTTGATCGCGGCGCTGGAGTGGCAGGTGCAGGAATTCTCCGAAGCGACCGAGCTGCCGTGCGACGTCGAGTTCGACATTTCTCCGCAGGCTTTTGCGCCGCAGGGGACGCTGGCGACGGCGGCGTTTCGTATCTTCCAGGAAATGCTGAGCAACGTGGCACAGCATTCGCAAGCAACGCAGGTGAAGATCGCCGTACACCTGACACCGGATGCCTTGCTGATGGAAGTGGAAGACAACGGCGTCGGCGTGCCGGCAACGGCGTTGGAGAATCCCAAGTCCTACGGCGTGATGGGCATGCGTGAGCGGGCCTTGCACTTTGCTGGCGCACTGACTATTGAAAACGCCGTTGATGGTGCAGGCGCTGCACCTGAAAGTCGCAATCCGGGCACGCGCGTGCGCCTGGTTTTGCCGCTGAGGAACGATGCATGACGATGCGCCAACAATCAACACAAACGCAGCCACAAGGAAACCCATGATCCGCATCCTGCTCTGCGACGACCACCGCATCGTGCGCGAAGGTCTCAAGCAGATCCTCGCCGACACGCCCGACATCGAGGTGGCGGCCGAGTGCGCCGACGGCCCCGAGGTGCTGCGCAAGGCGCGCGTGGAAGCGATCGACCTGGTCTTGCTGGACATCGCCATCCCGCTGCAGGATGGCCTCGACGTGCTGCGCCAGCTCAAGCAGGAGATGCCGCGCCTGCCGGTGCTGATGCTGTCGACTTATCCCGAGAAGCAATACGCCGCGCGTTGCCATCGCCTGGGCGCCGCCGGTTATCTGAACAAGAGCGCCGACACCGAGCAGTTGGTTGCGGCAATCCGCAAGGCGGCCGATGGCGGCGTGTACGTCAGCCCGCACATGGCCGAGACGCTGGCTGCCGAGCTCAATGCGCATGCGGCCAGCACCCAGCGCGCCGCGCATGAGACGCTGTCGCATCGCGAATACCAGGTGTTCCAGCTGATCGCCGCCGGGCGCAGCGTCAAGGAAATCGCCGACCAGCTCACGCTGAGCCCGAACACGGTCAGCACTTACCGCAGCCGTATCCTCGAGAAGACCGGCGCCAGCAACGACGTCGGCATCGCGATGTATGCCGTGCGGCATCAGCTTCTACCAGCTTAAGTTGTCGCTCTGACAGCGTCTTGTAGTCGTTCCACTACAAGGCGTCGTCTGTCGATGACATTGCCAGGCACGCTGGCAAGCCCCTTGCACAGGGTGGAGTAACAAAGCAGCCGTTACTTCATCCATCCATCGGGGGAATCCATGCCAAAAGAAATCGACAGCACCATCTTCCATACCTACGACGCCGAGCGCGCCGGCAACAGTTGTTCCTGCGGCAAGCATGCCAGCCAGACGGCGCATGACGACGAACAGCAACGACAGTTGCAGATGCGTGCACAGGACCCCGAGCAGTTGGGCAACGACGTGGTGGAAGAATCGGTGATGCGCGCGCTGTTCCCGCAGGCGGAGCAACGCCGCGACTTCCTGCGCGCGGTCGGCATCAACACCGCACGTGCGGCGATCGCCAGCATGTTCCCGCTGGGCGCCTTGCAGGCCATGGCGCAGGAAAAGAACGGCGCGATTGAAAAGAAGGACCTCAAGATCGGCTTCATCGCCATCACCTGCGCGGCGCCGCTGATCATGGCCGACCCGCTCGGCTTCTACAAGAAGCAGGGTCTCAACGTCTCGCTCAACAAGACCGCCGGCTGGGCGCTGATCCGCGACAAGATGATCAACAAGGAGCACGACGCCTCGCACTTCCTGTCGCCGATGCCGCTGGCGATGTCGATGGGCGTGGGCAGCAACCCGGTACAGATGCGCGTCGCCACGATCCAGAATATCAACGGCCAGGCCATCACGCTGCACGTCAAGCACAAGGACAAGCGCGATCCGAAACAATGGAAGGGCTTCAAGTTCGCGGTGCCGTTCGAGTATTCGATGCACAACTTCCTGCTGCGCTACTACCTTGCCGAGAACGGCCTCGATCCGGACCGCGACGTCCAGATCCGCGTCACGCCGCCGCCGGAAATGGTGGCCAACCTGCGCGCCGGCAACATCGACGGCTTCCTCGGCCCTGATCCGTTCAACCAGCGCGCAGTGTATGACGAAGTCGGCTTCATCCATATCCTGTCGAAGGAAATCTGGGACGGTCACCCGTGCTGCGCCTTCGGCATGTCGGAAGATTTCGTCAAGCAGAACCCCAATACCTTCGCGGCCCTGTTCCGCGCCGTGCTGACCGCCGCCGCGATGGCGCGCGATCCGGCCAACCGTTCGCTGGTGGCCAAGGTGATTTCACCGGCGGCGTATCTGAATCAGCCCGAGACCGTGGTCGAGCAGGTGCTGACCGGCCGCTTCGCCGATGGCCTGGGTAACGTCAAGAACGTGCCGGGTCGCGCCGACTTCGATCCGGTGCCGTGGGATTCGATGGCGGTGTGGATCCTGAGCCAGATGAAGCGCTGGGGCTACGTTAAAGGTGAAGTCGACTACAAGGGCATCGCCGAGCGTGTGCTGCTGCTGACCGATGCCAAGAAATACATGAAGGAACTTGGCCAGCCCGTGCCCGACGGCGCCTATCGCAAGTACAAGATCATGGGCAAGGAGTTCGACCCGGCCAAGGCCGACGCCTATGTCAACAGCTTCGCCATCAAGAGGACCGGCTGATGAAGCCGGCGGCTCAACTGGGCTGGCGCGCCGGGCTGATTTCGCTGGCGCTGTTCGGCTGCCTGTTGCTGGTGTGGCATCTGGCGACGGCGCCCAAGCAGAGCGTTGAAAACGCGCGGGCGGCGGCAACTTCTTCAGCATCTGCAGCCGACGATGAATACGCCAAGCTGATGGGCAAGAGCAGCAGCTCGCCGGTCAAGACCAGCGGCTTCCCGGGGCTGGCGCAGATGGGCGAGACCATGCGCAAGGAGCTCGCTAATCCGTTCTACGACAACGGTCCCAACGACAAGGGCATCGGCATCCAGCTCGGCTATTCGCTGGCGCGGGTCGGACTCGGGTTTGCGATTGCCGCGGTGGTGGCGATTCCGCTGGGATTCTTGCTGGGCATGTCGCCGCTGATGCAGCGGGCGCTGAACCCTTTCATCCAGATCCTCAAGCCGATCTCGCCGCTGGCGTGGATGCCGCTGGCCTTGTACACGATCAAGGATTCGTCGATCTCGGGGATCTTCGTGATCTTCATCTGCTCGGTGTGGCCGATGCTGATGAATACCGCCTTCGGCGTGGCGTCGGTGCGGCGCGACTGGCTCAACGTCGCCAAGACACTGGAGGTCACGCCGCTGCGCAAGGCTTTCCTGGTGATCTTGCCGGCGGCGGCGCCGACCATCCTGACCGGCATGCGCATTTCAATGGGGATTGCCTGGCTGGTGATCGTGGCGGCCGAGATGCTGGTCGGCGGCACCGGCATCGGCTACTTCGTCTGGAATGAATGGAACAACCTGTCGCTGACCAGCGTGATCTTCGCGATCCTGGTGATCGGCGTGACGGGCATGGTGCTGGACCTGTTCTTTGCGCGGCTGCAAAAACTCGTGACTTACACGGAATAGGCGTAACAGGAGCGATATGGAAAAAGCATTTCTCACCGTCGAGAACCTCAACAAGCGTTATACCGATGACGGCCTGCCGGTGTTCGACCAGGTCTCGTTCGGCATCGACAAGGGCGAGTTCGTTTGCATCATCGGCCACTCGGGCTGCGGCAAGACCACCATCCTGAATGTGCTGGCCGGCCTCGAAGCGCCGTCGGGCGGCGTGGTGATCATGGATCAGCGCGAGGTCAAAGGGCCGAGCCTGGATCGCGGCGTGGTGTTCCAAAGCCACGCGCTGATGCCGTGGTTCAGCGTGCTGGGCAACGTCGTGTTCGCGGTGCGCTCGCGCTGGCCGGACTGGTCGCGCGATAAGGCCGAGGCGCATGCGCGCCGCTTCATCGAGATGGTCGGCCTCAAGGGCTCGGAGCACAAGAAGCCGTCCGAACTGTCGGGCGGCATGAAGCAGCGCGTCGGCATTGCGCGGGCGTTTTCCATCGAGCCGAAAATGCTGCTGATGGATGAGCCGTTCGGTGCGCTCGATGCGCTGACGCGCGGCGTGGTGCAGGACGAGCTGCTGAAAATTTGCAGCGCCACGCACCAGACCGTATTCATGATCACGCACGACGTCGACGAGGCGATCCTGCTGGCCGACAAGATTTTCCTCATGTCCAACGGCCCGCGGGCGCGCATCGCCGAAGTGGTGGTCAACACCATGCCCAAGACGCGCACACGCGAAACCATGCATCACGATCCGCAGTTCTATCGCATCCGCAATCATCTGGTGGATTTCCTGGTGCATCGTTCGCGCCGCATCCAGGAAGCCGGCGCCGAAGACCTCGTGACGCGCGTCGTGATGCCCGGGCTGGAGCAGGGCACACCGGATGCGCCGGAATCGCTCGACAATTTCCCGCAAGCAGTAGCTTGATTTTTCACGATCATTTTTATCATTCATCGCAAGGAGAACTTCATGGACCGCAACCTCGTTACCCAAAAAATCATTCAAGCCAAGGTCAGGAACAAGATGACCTGGTCCAAGATCGCCGAGAGCATCGGCCAGAGCAAGGAATGGACGACCGCCGCCATGCTCGGCCAGATGACCCTGACTGCCAAACAGGCGGCCGTCACGCAGGAACTGTTCGGCCTGAGCGACGAAGAGACCCTGTGGTTGCAGATCGTGCCGTACAAGGGCTCGCTGCCGACACCGGTGCCGACCGATCCGCTGATCTATCGCTGGTATGAAATCGTCAGCGTCTACGGCTCGACCATCAAGGAACTGATCCACGAAGAGTTCGGCGACGGCATCATGAGCGCGATCGACTTCAAGATGGACATCCAGCGCCAGGCCGATCCCGCCGGCGACCGCGTCAATGTGGTGCTGAGCGGGAAGTTCCTGCCTTACAAAACGTATTAAACCTGTGGTGGGCGGTAGAATAAGCCGCATGGAAAAAACTACCGCCCCCCGCAAGCATTCCGTCAGCGCCATGAAGGCGCGCTTCGTCGCCATTTCGTGGCGCGACCTGGCCGTCAGTTTCGGGCCCATGGTGCTGCTGATCATCGTCGGCGTCTGGCTGGCGATCTGGCTGATTCATCCGGCGCCGCCCAAAACCATCACCATCGCGACCGGGCCGGAACACAGCAATTTCTGGAACGTCGCCGAGAAATACAAGAAGATCCTCGCGCGTGACGGCGTGACGGTGAAGATCGTGGCATCGGAAGGATCACTCGATAATCTGCACAAGCTGGTCGATCCCAAGAGCAACGTCGATGTCGCCTTCGTGCAGGGCGGTATCGCCGACAGCGTCGATATCGACAGCCTGGTGTCTCTGGGCAGCGTGGCGTATTCGCCGGTGTCGGTGTTCTATCGTAATGACAAGGTAGTCTCGCGGCTGTCCGAACTGACCGGGAAAAGCATCGCCATCGGCCTGCAGGGCAGCGGCTCGCGCGTGCTGGCGCTGACCTTGCTGAAAGCCAGCGGGATCGAGCCGGGTGGGGCGACCAAACTGATCGACATGGGCGGCGACGAGGCGGCGGACGCGCTCAGCAAGGGCAAGATCGACGTCGCCTTCCTCATGGGCGAGTCGGCGGCGCCGGCCACCATGGGCAAGCTGTTGCGCACCAACGGCATCCGTTTGCTGGACTTCTCGCAGGCCGCGGCTTACACGCGCCGCTTCAGCTATCTCAATGAGCTGACCTTGCCGCCCGGCGTATTCGACTTCCGCCGCAACCTGCCGGACCACACGATCCGCCTGATCGCACCGACCGCCGAGCTGATTGCGCGCGACGACCTGCATCCGGCCTTGTCCGACCTGCTGATCGAAGCCGCGCGCGAAGTGCACGGCAAGGCCAGCGTGCTGCAGAAGGCCGGTGAATTCCCGGCGCCGCTGGCGCATGAGTATCCGATCAGCGACGACGCCGCACGCTATTACAAGTCGGGCAAGAGCTTCTTCTACCGCACGCTGCCGTTCTGGCTGGCCAGCCTGGTGGATCGCACGATGGTGATCCTGCTGCCGATCATTCTGCTGCTGATTCCCGGCGTCAAGCTGGTGCCGCTGCTGTATGGCTGGCGCATCCGTTCACGCATCTATAAATGGTATGGCGTGCTGATCACGCTGGAGCGCGGCGTCACCAAGCACACCAAGGAAGAGCAGGAGCTGATGCTCAAGCAGCTTGATGAGATCGAGGCATCGGTCAATCGGATGAAGATGCCGCTGGCGTTTGCCGATCAGTTCTACGTGCTGCGTGAACACATCGGGTTTGTGCGCAGCCGGCTTGAAAGCGGCGCGTAGGCTGCGCAAAGTGAATAAGCGGGTTTGGCCCATTCGAGCCCGAACAGGGTAGAATGGGTTGCGTTCGGATCGAAATCGAAAAACTTCCGAAATCGCTCAAAAAACAACGAGATCGAAAACTACTGTTTATTTATACAGTGTTTGTGATACAGTGGAATCTCTTCAACAGAGATAGGAACCACTGCCATGACTCACTTGGATCTCACTTCAGGCGCTCGCTTTGGTCTGGAATCTTCTTCCCCTTCGTCTTTCAGCCTGCGCTTCGGCCGCCGCGAAATGTTCGTTTGCCGCGACTCGTACGTGCGCCGCTACCGCGTCAATCCAATAATCGAATGCAGCGCGGGCTTGCAAGCCGGCCACCTGGAAATCCTGCTGTTCCGCCGCTGGCTGGTGGTGCTGTCGAAGGCGCGCGCCTGAGCATGCTGATGTTGATGCCCATGCAGCAGCGTCTGGCGGCCCTGGCCGCACGCGAGCGGGGTTTTGAATCATGCCGTGAATGCGAGCCGGTCGGCTGGCATAGCCTTGCTGCGAGGCTGGCAGGCGTCTTCAGTCATCGGCTTTTCAAGCTTTAAATACTGACAAAATGCTGAATTTAAAACGGGAATTATTCTCATTTATGCTATAGTCGGTCGTCTTTTCGGTTGCGAAAATGCGCGTTGTCCTGTGTTTTTCGGACTTCGTGCGTCCAGCCGGAAAGCAGACTGATCAATCAGCATAAAGGGATAAGTTCATGTTTTTACGTACTTTTGTTGCAGGTATGGTGTTGGCGACCACGTCGATCGGCGTGTCTGCGCAGGAAAAGGTGATCAACCTTTACTCCGCGCGTCATTATCAGACCGATGAAGCCTTGTATGGCAATTTCACCAAGGCCACCGGCATCAAGATCAACCGTGTCGACGCCGATGATGCCGGCATTCTGGCCCGTCTCAAAAGCGAGGGAACTGCCAGCCCGGCGGACGTGATCCTGCTCGTTGACGCAGCCCGCCTGTGGCGCGGCGAGAACGACGGCCTGTTCCAACCCGTGAAATCCGGCGTGCTGGATTCGCGCATTCCCGCCAATCTGCGCGGCAAGGATGAGGGCCAGGGTTCGCAATGGTTCGGTTTCTCGACACGCGCTCGCGTGATTGTCTACAACAAGCAAAACGTGAAGCCGGAAGACGTCGACACCTATGAGTCGCTGGCCGATCCCAAGAACAAGGGCAAGCTGTGCACCCGTTCGGGCGCGCATCCTTATAACGTCTCGTTGTTCGGCGCACTGTATGAGCACGTCGGCGAAGCCAAGACCGAAGCCATCCTGAAGGGCATGGTCGCCAACATGGCGCGCTCCCCGGTGGGTGGCGACACCGACCAGATCAAGGCGGTTGCTTCCGGTGAATGCGGCGTGGCGATTTCCAACTCCTACTATGTCGCGCGCCTGATGAAGTCGACCAAGCCGGAAGACATCGCCGTGGTCAGCAAATTCGGCGTGGTCTGGCCGAACCAGAAAACCTTTGGCGCGCACGTCAACATCGCCGGCGCCGGCGTGGCGAAGAATGCCCCGCACAAGGCTGACGCTGTCAAGTTCCTGGAGTACCTGGCCAGCGATGATGCACAGCGTTACTTCGCCGAAGGCAACAACGAGTGGCCGGCAGTCAAAAGCGTGAAGACCGGCAATGCCGCGCTCGACACGCTGGGGCCGTTCAAGGCGGAAGTGATTGACGTCGCAGCGACCGGCCGTAACCAGCAGAAGGTGTTGCAGATCCTCGATCGCGTCGGCTACAAATGATGCGAGCGTAATTGTCTGTTTCGGCGGGCATGAAAAAAGCACCGGACGGCCACGGCCTCCGGTGCTTTTTTAACGATAGCGAGGTAGGAAAGGGGAAAGGCGCCGGCCTACGGGCAGGCATCTGCTTCAACCGGCAGCGCGCGGAAAAGCCACCACGTGATTGACGTCAAGCCGGATCCCGATCGATTCGCCGATGGCGTGGTCGTGATGCGAAGGCACCAGCGACAGCAACTCCAGGCCGTCGTCGAGTTGCAGCGTATAGAGGAAGTCGGCGCCGCGGAAAGACTTGCGCACGATGCGCGCCTTGAATGGCGACAGGTCGTCGTGCACGATGTCGTCGGAACGCAGCAGTACATCGAACGACTCACCCGGCGTCGCATCGGATTGCAGTGTTTCCATGATGCGCGAAACATCGTGCAATCGGCCCAGCGGCGTTTCCATCGCCATGTCGCCGGCCGCGCCCACCAGTGCACCCGGTACGAACATGCCGTGGCCGATGAAGTCGGCGACGAAGCGCGTGGCGGGGCGGTGATACAGCGCGTAGGGCTGGTCCCATTGTTCGAGACGGCTCTGCTGCATGACGCCGACCACGTCGCCGACGGCGAATGCTTCCATCTGGTCGTGCGTCACCATCAGCGCGGTGATGCCGGCTTGCTTGAGGATGCGGCGCACTTCTTCGGCCAGGCGTTCGCGCAGTTCGACGTCGAGGCTGGAGAACGGCTCGTCCAGCAGCAACAGCCGCGGCTGTGGAGCGAGCGCGCGCGCCAGGGCAACGCGCTGCTGTTGGCCGCCGGACAGCTGGTGAGGGAATTTGCTTTGCATGCCGCCCAGGCCGACCAGTTCCAGCATGTCCTGCACGCGCCGCCGACGTTGTTGCTTGTCGCCATGACTGCTATGCAAGCCGAAGCCGATGTTGGCTTCGATGTCCAGGTGAGGAAACAGCGCGAAGTCCTGGAACACCATGCCGATGCGGCGTTGCTCGGCGGCGATGCGCACGCCGGGGCCGTCCAGCAATTGGCCGTCGAGCAGGATGCTGCCGGCTTGCGGCTGTTCGAGTCCGGCGATGGCGCGCAACAGGGTAGTCTTGCCGCTGCCGGAAGGACCGATCAGCGCGCCCAGTTCACCGGGCTGCAGCGCGAACGATACCGCTTGCACCGCCGGCGCCACGGCGCGTGGATAACTGATGCTGACTTCATCGACTTGCAGAAACATGGCGGTCCTTTTTTGCAGCGCTGTTGGATGGCTTTGTATGTCCGTGGAAAATCGGCGGAGGGCATTGCCTGCGGCTACAATGCCTGTCGCTGGAACGTATCATGCAGCGAATGATTTCCATCCGTTTTCAATAAGCGAAGTGTAGCGCATCAGTATCGATGCGCTGCGCAATCCCGACCAGTTTTTCATCTCCAATTCATGTATCTCATCGGCCTGATTGCCTTCCTGATTTCGCTGCCCATCCTCGGCATCGCCGGCGCGTGGCTGCAGCTCGACGCAGCCGCCATCGACGCCTTGCATCAGCAGATGCAGACGGTGTTGCCGGGCTACCTGGTGACCTCCGCATGGCTGGCCCTGTTCGTCACGCTGGGCGTGATTGCGATCGGCGCGGCCACGGCGGTGACGATCGGCTTGTTCGAATTTCGCGGCAAGCGTTTCTTTGCCTGGGCGCTGCTGCTGCCGATGGCGATGCCGGCCTATGTGTGCGCGTATGCGTACACCGACTTCCTGCAATACGGCGGCGCAGTGCAGACCAGCCTGCGCGCGCTGTGGCCGGGATTCCGTTTCGACGTGCGCAGCCTGGCGGGGGCGATCTTCCTGTTCATCTTTACCTTGTATCCATACGCCTACCTGCTGGCGCGCAATGCGCTCGGCGAACGCGGCGTGCATCTGATGGAGGCTGCGCGCCTGCTTGGCACACCGTTGAGCGCGCGTATCCGTCGTGTGGCCTTGCCGTTGGCGCGTCCGGCGCTGATGGCGGGCGCGGCGCTGGCCCTGATGGAGACGTTGGCCGATTACGGCGTCAGCGCCTATTTCGGTTTGACCACGTTCACCACCGGCATCTACAAGGCCTGGATGGTGATGGACGATCGCATCGCGGCGGCCCAGTACGCGTCCTTGCTGCTGCTGTTCGTCGCCGTGCTGTTGTGGCTGGAGCGTCGCGAGCAGGGGCGCATGCGTTTTGCCACGGTGCGGGGAAATCGCGCCAACGGCGCCGAAGCGCGCCTGCCGGTGTTGCGCGGCGCGCGCGAAGCACTAGCCTGGCTGGTGTGCGCGACGCCGGTGCTGCTGGGCTTCGTGCTCCCGGTGCTGATCCTGTTGCAATTGATGTGGCGCGAGAGCGAATTGTCGATGGCGACCAATCTGGCGCGCTACGCCGGCTGGACCTGGAACAGCTTCCGCTTCGGCGGCCTGGCGGCGGCGATTGCGGTGGTGCTGGCGCTGGCCCTGGGTTTTGCCCAGCGCGCCGGTGGCTTGCCGCGTTTCCAGTCGACGTTCTTGCGCCTCGTAGCACGCCTGGCTGCCATGGGATACGCCATTCCCGGTTCGGTGATTGCGATCGGTATTTTGCTGCCGGTTGCCTGGCTGCAGGCGACGTTCCCCGGCAGCGGCGCGGGCGTCTGGCTGACGGCGACCGCGCTCGGCGTGATCTATGCGTATCTGGTACGCTTTACGGCCGTGGCGATGCAGTCGGTGGAAGCCGGTTACACCCGCATCCCGGCAAGCCTGGACGAAGCCGCGCGCACCATGGGCGCTTCGCGCAGCCGCATTGTGCACAAGCTGCACATGCCGTTGTTGTGGCGCTCGCTGGCGACGGGAGCATTGATGGTATTCGTTGACGTGGTGAAAGAATTGCCGGCGACGCTGCTGTTGCGTCCCTTCAATACCGATACCCTGGCCGTGATCGCCCATAATCTGGCGCGCGACGAACGTCTCGGCGAGGCCGCGTTGCCGGCGCTGAGCATCGTGCTGGTCGGCTTGATCCCGGTGATGCTCGTGACGCGGGCCCTGCGCAGATACTGAACAAACGATAGAGGAAAAAAATGAGCCAATATGATTACGACCTGTTCACCATCGGCGGCGGTTCCGGCGGCGTACGCGCCAGCCGGTTTGCTTCACAATACGGCGCGCGCGTAGCGATTGCCGAGAGCAAGGATCTGGGCGGCACCTGCGTCAATGTCGGCTGCATCCCGAAAAAACTGATGTCCTACAGCGCGCACTTCCATGAAGATTTCGCCGACGCCGCCGGCTTCGGCTGGACCGTGGGCGAGACCAGTTTCGACTGGGCCGCGCTGATCGCCGCCAAAAACAAGGAGATCGCGCGTCTCAACGGCATCTACCGCAAGATCCTCGACGGCGCCAAGGTCGACGTCGTCGAAGGCTATGCGACGGTAGAAGACGCGCACACCGTCAGCGTCAATGGCAAGCGCTACACCGCCGCACACATCCTGGTGGCTACCGGCGGGCATCCGACGGTGCCGGAGATTCCAGGCAAGGAACTGGGCATCGTGTCGGATGACTTCTTCCATCTGACCGCCTTGCCAAAACGCAGCGTGGTGCTAGGCGGCGGCTATATCGCGGTGGAGCTGGCATCGATCCTCAATGGCCTCGGCAGCGAAGTGACGCTGGTGTATCGCGGCAAGCACCTGCTGCGCGGCATGGACAGCGAACTCGGCGTGTTCCTGGCGGAAGAAATGCGCAAGAAGGGCATGACCATCCTGTTCGAAAACAATATCGAAGCCATCGAAGCCATCAAGTCGGCCGGCGACGGCAAGCGCGTCAAGCTCAGCGACGGCAAGACCATCGACGCCGATTGCGTGCTGTTCGCCACTGGTCGTCATGCCAACACGGCGGGGCTGGGACTGGAGAAGGCCGGCGTCGCGCTGACCGACAAGGGCGCAGTCAAGGTCGACGATCATTTCGTCTCGGGAGTGCCGTCGATCCATGCGATCGGCGACGTCATCGATCGCGTCGCACTGACGCCGGTGGCGCTGGCCGAAGGCATGGTGGTGGCCGCTCGCCTGTTCAACCAAGGCGGCCGGGAAATGTCTTACGAGAATATTCCGACGGCGGTGTTCAGCCATCCGAACGTCGGCACGGTCGGCCTGAGCGAGGAAGACGCGCGCAAGAAAGTCGGCGAAGTGCGCATCTTCAAATCGGAATTCAAGGCGCTCAAGCACACCTTGAGCGGCAACACCGAACGCACCTTCATGAAGCTGGTGGTCGACGCAAAAAGTGATCGCGTGCTGGGCGTGCACATGGTCGGCGCCGATGCCGGCGAGATCGTCCAGGGCTTTGCGGTGGCCTTGCAATGTGGCGCCACCAAGGCCCAGTTCGACGCCACCATCGGCATTCATCCGACCTCGGCGGAAGAGTTCGTCACGATGCGTACGCCGGTGGCATAGGCATGCCGGACAACTCTCGCCGGAGAACGCTCCGGCGAGAGTGTCGTCAGTCCTGACCTAGCGCCAGAGCGCGTAGCCGATACGGAACTGCGGCGTCGATTTCTGGTTGTAAGTCAGCAGACTCTCGCCGTAACCATAGAAATAGCTCGCCATCAAATAACCGGCCATGCCCGGCACCAGCTTCGCCAGCGGGTAGGACAGCGTCGAGTCGGCGCTGCCCGAACTGCTGCGGGTACCCTTGCGCAAGGTGGTCGAAAACTCCACGCCGTCCGGCTTGCCCACTGCCAGCTTCAGATCCGCATGGCCGCGGTACTGGCCGATGTCGGGGTTGTCGGAGCTCGGGCCAAGGTAGGTGTAGACCTTGGGCGAAACGCGCAACTGGTAGTCGTTGAGGTTGCCGAACGTGAAGGTCGGTTCGACGAAGAAGGTGTTGATGCCGCGCGATTGCGCGCCGTCGCGGCCGTTCGACTCATGCTCCAGACCGGTTGAAACTGCCATGCGACTCAGGATGCTGTTGTGGATGCCGAGATCCGGCAGGTAATAGAACAGGCTCGGCCGGTAACTGGTGTCGCGGAACGGCGCCGACGGGCTTTGCAGATCCCACAGCGAATATTGGGTATAGCCGAAATACAGGTTGTCGATCAGGCCGCGCGAGCGCATGTCTTCCGGCTGGAAGATGCGGAACTTGAAGCTGAGCTGGAACTTGGCGTTGCGGTTGCCGCCGCTGTTGCCGGCCGCGAAATACATCGGCTCATGGAACGACAGGCGCGGGATATTGATCAGGTCGAGCGCGGCCGGCGCAATGCCGATCGGACTGGCGCTGGAACCCGGTGTGATCACCGAGGCGGATGGTGTGGCCGCGCCGGCCAGCGCGATGCCTTCCGCCGACGGCACCGGCATCTTGCCGTCCTTCGGGCGAATCACAGCCACCAGCACCGGTGAGGCATCCACACCCACGGTCTCGATGCGCACCACGCCGCGCAGGTAGTCGGGCAGGGTGGCGCTGTAGGAGATCTTGCGGAATTCGCCGCGCTTGAGCGTGATTTCTCCGGGCCCGCCGGCTTCGCGCTCCATGCGCAGCTGCACCGGCGGCGTCATGTCGGCCGAAGCCGCCACCACCAGATTGTCCGGGATGGTGTAAGCCTGGCTGTCGTGATCGTCTTCGGTGACCAGCAAGGTCAGGGTGAACGGCTTGTTGCCGTCGACCAGCTTGGGCGGCTGCAGCAGCGAAATGCCGGCGCTGGCGCCATGCATGAATGACAGCGCGCCGATGGCGGCCAGCGTCTGGATCAGGCGCTTGGGGGCTAAGGGACGTTGAGCTTGCGGGTGAGGAGTGAAGAGCATGAGGCCTGGATTTTTTGCTGTTGTAGGCGAAGGGCGCATTATCGTGTTTTTTATCGATTTATCAATTGTCGGGAATGGTGCATCAGCCCTATGGATTGGTTTCCGGGCGTAAAGTTGCTTCGATCCGACGTTTCATACGCTTAAGAATGTAAAGCGGCCTGATTTCAGACTTCGTCAGACTTCGATATGTCTTTTTGCGGGATAATGGGCTAAATGCCTAAAAAATGTTGATTATTAGTTTCATATTTACACATCATGTTATCCGCTTCCTACGATAGTTTGCTCGTTGTCATATCCCTGCTGGTGGCGGTGCTCGCCTCCTATACTGCATTGGACATGACGGAGCGGATCAACGCGACCCAAGAATATGCCGGTCGTTCCTGGTTGTTCGGCGGGGCCGTCGCGATGGGTATCGGTATCTGGTCGATGCACTTTGTCGGCATGCTCGCATTCCGTTTGCCCATTGATTTGGGCTACGACCCTTGGATTACCTCCCTGTCGCTGCTGATCGCGGTCGGCGTCTCGGGCTTCGCGCTGTGGATCGTCAGCCGCCCGGAGCTGCCAATGCGCCGCCTGATCAACAGCGCGCTGGCCATGGGTATCGGTATTGCCGCGATGCATTACACGGGCATGGCGGCCATGCTGATGACGCCCGGCATCCGCTACGATCCCTTGCTTTTTGCGGCGTCTGTGGCCGTGGCCATCGGTGCCTCGGGCGCAGCTTTGTGGATAGCCTTCCGCCTGCGCCGCAATACGCCGCACGTGAAGTTCGCGCGCGCCGGCGCGGCCGTGGTGATGGGTGTGGCCATCGTCGGCATGCATTACACCGGCATGGCGGCAGCGAATTTCCCCGAAGGCAGCTTCTGTCTCGCCGTGCGAGACGGCGTCAGCCCGGGCTGGCTGGCGATCCTGATCATTGTCGTGACGCTGGCGGTGCTGACGATCGCCTTGCTGACGTCGCTGCTGGATGCGCGGCTGGAGTCGCGCACCGCCAAGCTGGCGCGTTCGCTAGCCGAAGCCAATGAAGAACTCACGCAGCTGGTCTTGCACGACAACCTGACCAAGCTGCCCAACCGCACGTTGCTGGACGATCGCCTCAACCAGGCCATCGCCAAGGCGGCGCGCGAGCAGGGGCATTTTGCACTGATGTTTTGCGACCTCGACGGTTTCAAGGCGATCAACGATTCGCTCGGCCATCATGTCGGCGACCTGATGCTGGTGGAAGTGGCGCAACGCGTCCGCTCGGTCATGCGCGCGCAGGATACGGTGGCGCGGCTGGGTGGCGACGAGTTCGTGATGCTGGTTGACCTGAAGGAACCGGACGATGCTGTGACCGTCGCCGACAAGCTGGTCAAGATCATCAACGAGCCTTTCAATATCGAAAAGCACGAGCTGCGCGTCTCGGCCAGTATCGGCATCGCGATCTATCCGGAAGACGGCAGCAGCCGCCACGACCTGGTGATCAACGCCGACGCCGCCATGTACCACACCAAGCGCAGCGGCCGTAACGGCTACCATTTCTTTGAAGCGTCGATGAACGTCAACGCGCACAATCAGTTGCAATGGCTGCAAGACCTGCGCCTGGCGCTGGAGCGCAAGGAATTCATCCTGCATTACCAGCCCAAGTACAACTCGCCGAACGGCCCGGTGTTGGGCGCTGAAGCCTTGTTGCGCTGGCAGCATCCGGTACACGGACTGGTGGGGCCGGATGAGTTCATCGGCCTGGCCGAACGTTCCGGGCTGATCGTGCCGATCGGCGCATGGGTGCTTGACGAGGCCTGCCGCCAGATGAAGGTCTGGTTCGACATCGGTCACGAAGACTGGAAGATCGCCGTCAACCTGTCCGCTCTGCAGTTCGCGCAGACCGACCTGATCGAGCTGGTCAAGGACACGCTGGCGCGCCATAGCTTGCCGGCGCGCTGCCTGACGCTGGAAGTTACTGAGTCCACCGCCATGCACGATGCTGAAAGCAGCCTCAAGACGCTGCAGCAGATCGCCGACCTCGGTGTGGATATTTCGATCGACGATTTCGGCACCGGCTATTCGAGCCTGCTGTATCTGAAGCGCCTGCCCGCCAATGAACTGAAGATCGATCGCGGCTTCGTGCGCGACCTCAGCGACGGCAACGACGACGCGGCCATCATTTCGGCCATCGTGGCGCTGGGCCGTACGCTCAATCTGCGCATCGTCGCCGAAGGCGTGGAAACCACCAAGCAGCAGAATTTCCTGACCTCGGTCGGTTGCGACGCCTTGCAGGGTTACCTCATGGGCCGCCCGATGCCGCCCGACAAATTCATTGAGGCGACTTCCAACCTGCAGAAAAACGCCGCGCAGGCGTCCTGACTTTCCTCGACCCCGCCGATGTGTTCTTCCACTCGGCGGGATCTTCCCTGGCTGCAATAGATGGCGCGCCAAGCGGTGCCGATTCTCGTATTGCCCTTCGCCAACACAAGCCCCGCAAGCCATGAACAGACGTGACAGTCACACGCTGTTCCGCGCATTCAAGGTTTTCCTCCCGGAGCATTATGGAGAGTATGTGGCCGCCTGAGCCATGTAGGAAAATCAACATTTACCTGACTTGAATGGCAGGGGGGAAACATGAACGTGATTGGAAATATGAAAATCGGCAAGCGCCTCGGACTGGGCTTCGCGATCATCCTGGCATTGTCCGTTCTGGTTGCCGTGATTGGCGTCTGGCGTCTGCAAAGCGTGGCTAACGCGACGCAAGCCATGATGGATGTGCCGCTGGCCAAGGAACGCATGATCGGCGACTGGTATCGCCACACGTTTGCCGGCATCCGTCGCACGATTGCCGTGGCCAAGAGTTCGGATCCGAGCCTGTCGGCGTTCTTCAAGCCGGAAAGCGACGAAGCCACGCGTATTTCCGGTGATCTGCAAAAGAAGATTGCCGAGCTGATCGCCAGCGATGAAGAAAAGCAGCTGTACGACAAAATCATGGCGCTGCGCAAGGTCTACCTGTCGACCCGCGACACCATTTATAAAGCCAAGAACGAGCCTGGCGCTGATCCGGCCGCGATCGCCGCAGCGCTGGAAAAGGACTTCCTGCCGGCGGCGAAGAATTATTCGACGGAAGTGGAAAACCTGCTTGCACTTCAGCGCAAGACCATCGATCAACTCAATCAGCATGTGGCCGAAATCGCCACGCAAAGCGCCAACCTGCTGATCGTGCTGGAAGTGCTGGCGCTGGCATTGGGCATCACCTGCGCCTGGTATCTGACGACCGGCATCACGCGACCGCTGAACACCGCCGTCGACATTTCACGCCGCGTTGCCGAAGGCGACCTGTCGGTAGAGATCACCGTGACCACCAAAGATGAAGCCGGCCAGTTGCTGCAGGCGCTCAAGGACATGAATGTCAGCCTGCGCAATATTGTCGGCAACGTGCGCGTCGGCACCGACACCATCGCCACGGCGTCGAGCCAGATTGCCAGCGGCAATCTCGATTTGTCGAATCGTACCGAACAGCAGGCCGGCTCCCTGGAAGAGACCGCGTCGGCGATGGAACAACTGACCTCGACCGTCAAGCAGAATGCCGACAACGCGCGTCAGGCCAATCAACTGGCCGTGTCGGCGTCCGAAGTGGCGATCCAGGGCGGCAGCGTGGTGGGGCAGGTGATCAACACGATGAGCGCGATCAATGATTCGTCCAAGAAGATCGTCGACATCATCAGCGTGATCGACGGCATCGCTTTCCAAACCAATATCCTCGCCCTGAATGCGGCGGTGGAAGCGGCACGCGCCGGTGAGCAAGGGCGTGGTTTTGCGGTGGTGGCGTCGGAAGTGCGCAGCCTCGCACAGCGCTCTTCCGCTGCGGCGAAAGAGATCAAGACGCTGATCGATGATTCGGTCTCCAAGGTCGACGTCGGCAGCAAGCTGGTGGGGCAGGCCGGATCAACCATGGAAGAAGTGGTCTCCAGCGTCAAGCGCGTCACCGACATCGTCGGCGAAATCAGTTCGGCCAGCCAGGAGCAAAGCACCGGCATCGAAGAGGTCAACCGCGCGATTGCACAAATGGACGAGAGCACACAGCAGAATGCCGCACTGGTGGAGGAAGCCGCCGCCGCCGCACAATCACTGCAGGAACAGGCCGGCAAGCTGGCGGAACTGGTCAGCGTATTCAACATTGGCAATATTGGCAACACCGCAGGCCTGGCAGCGCCTGCAGCAAAGACTTCGCGACGCACGGTTGATATCAATCCGGCGCCGCGTCTGGGGTAATCGGGGGAGGGGAGCAGCCGTCGCCTTCACCGGCGACGGCTTTTTTTTGCGCTGAAATTCCTGGATTCGATCAGGTCAGTTCAGGTCGAGCATTCTGCTCGGTAATTTTCAGCCGCGCGCTGGCTCTTGCGCCGTGCTTTTTCCATCGCCTTGGCCGGCGCATTGCGCAGGTCCTCTTCGGCCCAGGACTTGCGCTGTGCAAGTTGGGCACACTTCCTCTTTTGCTTTTCGGCGACCAGTTTGGCGCGCGCTTCTGCACGCTCCTGTTTTTCGCGTTGCCGGTTCAGCTGCTTGTCTTCCGCTGCGCGACTTTTGTCGAGGCGCTGCTGGACGGCCTTGTCTTTGGCAGAGGTAGCCGGTACGGGACTTTTCACGCCGCGTGCATCATCGATGGCGACGGTCTTGCCGTTCGCGCAGGCGGCATCGCTGTAGGTGACTTTGCCGTCACTGTCGCATTTGTAGACGGCCCAGGCGGGCAGGGAACATAGCAGCAAGGACAGCAGCAAGGGCAGCGCGAGCAGTGGCGGGCGGACGGAAAGCATGGGTGAAACTCCTGGCGGCGGAGAAATGTGTTGTCGGGGGAGCCGACCGCCGCCGTCGGCTGCGATCAGAGCACTTTGCCGGGATTCATCAATCCGTGAGGATCCAGCGCCTGTTTGATGGCATGCATGAGCCGGAGTTCTACCGGCGATTTATAACGCCGGATTTCTTCACGTTTGAGTGCGCCGAGTCCGTGTTCGGCCGAGATCGAGCCGCCGAATTTGTCGACGCTGTCATGTACGGTCCGGTTGATGGCCGGTTGTTCGAGAATGAAGTCGGTGTCCTTGACGCCGGGCGGCGGCGAGACGTTGTAGTGCAGGTTGCCGTCGCCGAGATGGCCGAAAGTGACCATGCGGCAGCCGGGCGAGGTCTGCTGCACCAGCGCGTCGGTGACGCGGATGAATTCGCCGATGCGCGAGATCGGCACCGAGATGTCGTGCTTGATGTTCTTGCCTTCGTGCGCCTGCGCCATTGAGATGTGCTCGCGCAACTGCCACAGCGCTTTCGATTGCGCGATCGAGGTAGCGATGACGGCGTCGTCGATCAGTTCCTGCTCCAGCGCTAGGCCGATCACTGCTTCGAACATTTCCGAGGCATGCGCTTCGGATTCGCTGTCCGACAATTCCAGCAATACGTACTGCGGATGGAGACGCTCGAACGGCGCGCGATGCGGCGGGAAGTGTTTGGCAACCAGCTGCATGCAAAAATCCGACATCAGCTCGAATCCGGTCAGCGCCGCGCCGCAATGCGCTTGCGCCAGGCTCAGCAGGCGCAGCGCGTGGTCCGGCGTGCGCAATGCGGCCAGCGCGGTGACTTGCGCTTTCGGTTGCGGGAACAGTTTGACGACGGCGGCGGTGACGATGCCCAGCGTGCCTTCGGCGCCGATGAACAGGTCGCGCAGGTCGTAGCCGGTATTGTCCTTGCGCAGGCCGCGCAGGCTGCTCATGATCTCGCCCTGGGCGGTGACGACTTCCAGGCCCAGGCACAATTCGCGCGTATTGCCGTAGCGCAGAACCGCAGTGCCGCCGGCGTTGGTCGACAGGTTGCCGCCGATGGTGCAGCTGCCTTCCGCGGCCAGCGACAGCGGGAACAGGCGCTGCTCTGCCGCGGCGGCTTGCTGGATGTTTTGCAGGATGCAGCCGGCTTCGACCGTCATGGTGTTGTTGACCGGGTCGACTGCGCGGATGCGATTGAGGCGCGTCAACGACAGCAGCACCGCCTTGCCGCTGGTGTCGGGCACGCTGCCCAGCACCAGGCCGGTATTGCCGCCTTGCGGAACGATCGGCACCAGATATCGGGCGCACAGTCTGACCACGGCGGCGACCTCTTCGGTGCTGCCCGGTCGCAGCACGGCCAGCGCTCGGCCGGTATAGCGTCCGCGCTGGTCGGTCAGGTAAGCCGCAGTGTCGGCTTCGGCGGTGACGACGTAAGCGGCGCCGATGGCGTCGCGACAGGCTTGCAGGAAATCTTGTGGTGCCGCGGTCATGGTCATGTCCGAACAGTTATTGCGAAGCCTTCTGGATGGCCTGGCGGGCGATTTCCTTGGCGGCTTTCTTGTAAGGGGCCAGGTACATAACCGCGCACAGGAAATACACGCAACTGAGGGCGACTTCGATCCAGCCGAGCGTGATCGACGTGGCGACGCGGTCGCTGGTGGCGCGCACGATGCCTTCGGTGAAGTAGAGCAGGATCAGCATCGACGACCATTGCATGGTGTAGACGTCGCGCTTCAAGACGCCGCGCAAGGGGAACAGCAGCGGGATCACCTTGAGCACCATCCACGAACCGCCCGGTCGCAACGGCGCCAGCGCCAGTTCCCAGGCCACGCAGAGGATGATCAGCGCGACCAGACTGACGGCGGCGCCAAGATGGAAGATGCGAAAACGATGCGTGCTCAGTGTGCTCATTCAAGTCTCCTGCAGTTTGATGGCGTTCTGTGCGAGGCGCCGGCCGAGGGCAACCGCCAGCGCGCGGGTATCGTCGGAAATCGCCTGGTTGCCGTTGACGCCGGCCCAGTGGCTGGCGCCGTAAGGCGAGCCACCGGTGCTGGTACTCATCAGCTCGGGCTGGGTGTAGGGCAGACCGACGATGAGCATGCCGTGGTGCAGCAAAGGAATCATCATCGACAGCAAGGTCGACTCCTGGCCGCCGTGCATGCTGCCGGTCGCGGTGAACACGCTGGCGGGTTTGCCGGCCAGTGCGCCCGACAGCCACTGCGGTGCGGTGCCGTCCCAGAAATACTTCATCGCCGCGGCCATGTTGCCGAAGCGCGTCGGCGAGCCGAGCGCCAGCCCGGCGCATTGCTCGAGGTCGCTCAGTTCGACGTAGGGCGCGCCGTTGGCAGGCACGTCAGGTTCGGTGGCTTCGGTCACGGTGGAGACTGCGGGCACCGTGCGCAGGCGCGCATCGCAGCCCGGCACGCTTTCCACGCCCTGGGCGATCAATTCCGCCAGTTTGCGGGTGGAGCCGTGTCTCGAGTAGTAAAGGACCAGTATCGTTGTATTAGTTGTCTTCGGCATGTTGGTATTATAGGAGCCTTTATTTATCCATCGCTACGTGTTTCATGCTCGCATTTCGAGAATGAAACCTGGCGCATGACGAGGCGGTCCTCCAGCTTCTTCATGATTTTGATTGCTTTCTCTTGCTTACTTTTCTGAAACCCATGCAGGGCTTGTCTCGTACCCAGTTGCGTGATTTGTTCCGGTTCGCCGCCAAGCGGCTGAGCGACGATCGCCTGCCGCAGGTGGCGGGCAGCCTGACGTTTACCACCATCCTGTCGCTGGTGCCGCTGCTGACCATTGCGCTGGCGATCTTCACCGCGTTCCCGCTGTTCAGCACGTTCCGCTCGGCGCTGGAGGCGTATTTCGTCCAGAGCTTGATGCCCAAGGGCGTGGCCAGCACCATCCTCGGCTACCTGAACCAGTTCTCATCCAAGTCGGCGCGCCTGTCGGCGGTCGGCGGCGTGGCGCTGATCCTGACGTCGGTGCTGACCATGGCGACCATCGACCGCGTGTTCAACCAGATCTGGCGGGTCAAGAAGTCGCGTCCTTTGCTGCAGCGCATCCTGGTGTACTGGGCCATTATCACGCTCGGTCCCTTGCTGATCGGGATTTCCATCAGCGTGACCTCGTATCTGTATTCCGCCACCAACGGCGTGGTCACCAGCGTGCCGTTCATCGGCGCCAGTTTTTACACGCTGATTTCGGTGCTGCTGACGACCAGCGCGTTCACGCTGCTGTACGTCGCCGTGCCCAACCAGTGGGTCGACTGGCGCGACGCCGTCTGGGGCGGCTTGCTGGCGGGTGTGGGGGTGGAAATCGCCAAGCGCCTGTTTGCTGCCTATGTCATGAAATTCCCGACCTACACGATGGTGTACGGCACCGTGGCGGCCTTGCCGATTTTCCTGCTGTGGATTTACATGCTGTGGATGATCACGCTGGTGGGAGCGTTGGTGACCGCTGCGCTGCCGATCGTGCGCTACGAGCGTTGGTGGCATGTGGCGTCCCCGGGCAGCGAATTCATCGACGCCATGAAAGTGCTCAAGATCCTGCATGAAGCACGCGCCAATGGCGAGTCGGCGAAGGTGGATGCCGGTTTGCTGCGCACGCGCACGCAACTGGGGCTGGAAGAATTGCAGACCTTGCTGCAAAAGATGCTCGAAGCCGGCTGGGTCGGTTCGCTCAAGGGCGATGCCCCACGCCGGTCCGCCTGGAACAAGCGCCTGGCCGACGGTCTGGACCGCTGGACGCTGCTGATCAATCCGGAATCGCTGAAGCTGGTGGACGTGTATCGTCTGTTCGTGTTCGACAGCGCCACCCATGCCGGCGAAGACCAGCAACTGGTCAACCGGGTGGAAAGCGCGGTGTCGCTGGTGCTGGACCAGACGCTGGCGTCCTATTTTTCCGAAGGCGCGCAGGCGCCGGATTTGCGTGAAGTCAGTTCGGTAACGTTGACGGCGGTTGAGTGACTTCCCGCCCGGCGGTGTTCAGAACGATAGTTGCCCGGTCAATAGCTGCCAGTACATCACCCAGTCGCCCATGAAGGAATACAGCGGCTGGCGAAAACTGGCCGGGCGGTTCTTCTCGAAGCGGAAATGGCCTACCCAGGCAAAACCATAGCCGCACAGGACCGCCGCCGCCAGCCACCAGAAACTGTGCGTCAGCAGCAACATGCCCAGGCACAGCAGCGCCAGCGTCGAGCCGGCGAAATGCAGTTGGCGGCAGGTGCGGTTCGCATGTTCGCTCAGATAGCTTGGATAGAACTCGTCGAAGCTGGTGTATTTGACATGCAGGACGGTCGGCATACGGGTCTCCCTGTGTTCTTGTGATTTCAGGGTAGGCCTTGGCGCTGGTGGAATCAATGAAAAAATTTCATTTTCGTCATCGCATTGCGATTGTGGGCCGTCGCCAAACCTCGTACCATGCATATACCGCCATTGTTTGTGGATTTTTGCTCTCGCATGGGCTACATTCCGGACAGGAGCCCGACGCTCCATGGCTACAATAACTTAAGGATGACACCATGAAAGTCTCTGAAATTCTTAAAGTCAAAGGCAACATTCTCTTCACCGTGACCCCTGACACGCCGATTGCGGATGCCGTAGACGCAATGGCCGAGAAAGACATTGGCTCCCTGGTTGTCATGGAATTCGGCGAGCTGGTCGGCATGCTGACCTTCCGCGAAGTCCTCAAGACGCTGCAGGACAACAAAGGCTCAGTTGGAACCAGCAGCGTGCGCAAGCACATGGATGACCATCCGATTACCGTCACGCCCGACACCGACCTCAACGAAGTACGCCGCATCATGCTTGAAAAGCACGCGCGCTACGTGCCGGTCATGGACGCCAAGACGCTGCTGGGTGTGATGTCGTTCTACGACGTCGCCAAGGCCGTGCTGGACGCACAGGGCTTCGAGAACAAGATGCTCAAAGCTTATATCCGCGACTGGCCGGCGGAAGAAGAGAATAGCTGAGTTGCGCGCAGGCGGTGCTGCCGAAGTACAAGCCGCCGCCCGCCATAGAAACCGTTCATGCCGTCATGAACGGTTTTTTGTTGTCCGAATTCCTGTGTTCTTGTCCGCTTATCCACTCCCGATTCCACCTCCCATCCTCTTTACTCCATGAGTCAATCCAGCCAGTTTTCCCTGCTCGGTCAACGCCGTTTCGCGCCGTTCTTCTGGACCCAGTTTCTTGGCGCGCTCAACGACAACGTGTTCAAGACCGCGCTGCTGACCATCCTGACGTATGACGCGCTGAGCTGGACCACCATCGATACGGGCCTGCTCAACAACCTGATCCCGGGTTTGTTCATCCTGCCGTTCTTCCTGTTCTCGGCGACCGCCGGGCAGCTGGCCGACAAGATGGAAAAAGGCCGGCTGGCGCGCTACGTCAAGCTGCTGGAAATCGCCATCATGGGTATCGCCGCCTACGGCTGGATGACGCATCACCTGTGGTTGCTGGTGGTGGCCGTGGCCGGCATGGGCGTGCACTCGACCCTCTTCGGACCGGTTAAATACGCCTATTTGCCGCAGCAGCTCAAGCCGCAGGAACTGATTGGCGGCAACGGCGTGATCGAAATGGGCACCTTCGTCGGCATTCTGCTGGGCGAAGTGATCGGCGCCGTGTTGGTGGTGCACAAGCCGTTCGGGCTGGAAATGGTGGCGGTGATCACGATCGGCTTTGCCGTGCTCGGCTGGCTGGCCAGCCTGGGCATCCCGAATTCGCCGGCGCCGGCGCCTGACCTGAAAATCAACTGGAATCCGTTTACGGAAATGGTGCGCAACCTTGGTTTTTCGCGCCGCAACCGTCCGGTGTTCCTGTCGATCCTGGGCAATTCCTGGTTCTGGTTCTACGGCGCCATCGTGCTGGCGCAATTCCCGCTGTATGCGAAGAATTACCTGCATGGCGACCACAGCGTGTTCGTGCTGCTGCTGATGGTGTTTTCAGTGGGTATCGGCATCGGTTCTCTGCTGTGCGAGCGCCTCTCGGGGCACAAGGTGGAAATCGGTCTGGTCCCGTTCGGCGCGATCGGCCTGTCGGTGTTCGGACTCGAGCTGTACTTCGCCAGCGTCAGCTATACCGCCACGGCGGCGGTCGACATGAGCGGCTTCCTGGCGCAGCACGGCAGCCTGCGCATCCTGTTCGATTGCGCGATGATCGGCGTGTTCGGCGGCTTGTACATCGTGCCGCTGTTCGCCCTGATCCAGACGCGCTGCGATCCGGAACACGTCTCGCGCACCATCGCCGGCATGAACATCATGAACTCGCTGTTCATGGTGGTGGCGGCTTTGCTGGCAATGGTGCTGTTGCGTTCGGGCTTCACGATTCCGCAGATATTCCTCACCACGGCGATCCTCAATGCGCTGGTGGCGAGCTACATCTTCTCGCTGGTGCCGGAATTCCTGATGCGCTTCCTGGCGTGGATGCTGATCCACACCATCCACCGGGTACGCACCGTCAACGCCGATCTGATTCCCAAGCACGGTGCGGCGGTGCTGGTCTGCAACCACGTCAGCTATGTCGACGCCATCGTGATCATGGCGGCCAGTCCGCGGCCGATCCGCTTCGTCATGGATCACCGGATCTTCAAGACGCCGGTGCTGTCGTGGATCTTCCGCACCGCCAAGGCGATTCCGATTGCGCCCGCCAAGGAAGACCCGTGGCTGATGGAAAAGGCCTACGTCGACATTGCCCAGGCGCTGCATGAAGGCGACCTGGTCTGCATCTTCCCGGAAGGCAAGCTGACCAGCACCGGCGAGATCAATGAATTCAAGGGAGGCATCAAGAAAATCATCGACCGCTCGCCGGTGCAGGTCTTCCCGCTGGCCCTGCGCGGCTTGTGGGGCAGCATGCTCACGCGCGGTGGCGGCAATCCCTTCCATCGTTCGTTCAAGCGTGGCTTGTTTTCGAAGCTGGAGCTGGCGGTAGGCGAGCCGATTCCGGCTGAGCAAGCGACGCCGGAATACCTGCAGCAACGCGTGAGTGAACTGCGCGGCGAGTGGAAGTAAGCGCCACACTGGTAAAATTCGACTTTCAGATCATTAAAAGCAGAGCTTCGTTATGTCCGGCAATACCCTCGGCACGCTGTTTACCGTTACCACCTTCGGCGAATCCCATGGCCCGGCCATCGGTTGCGTGATTGACGGCTGCCCGCCGGGCATGGAGCTCTCCGAAGCCGATATTCAGCCTGAACTGGACCGTCGCAAGCCCGGCACCTCGCGCCATGTGACCCAACGCCAGGAGCCGGATACGGTCGAAATCCTGTCCGGCGTGTTCGAAGGCAAAACTACCGGCACGCCGATCGCGCTGCTGATCCGCAACCAGGATCAGCGCAGCAAGGATTACGGCAATATTCTTGATACTTTCCGTCCCGGCCATGCCGACTACACCTACTGGCACAAGTACGGTATCCGCGATCCGCGCGGCGGCGGCCGTTCGTCGGCGCGCCTGACTGCGCCAGTGGTCGGTGCGGCGGCGGTGGCCAAGAAATGGCTGTTCGAGAAATACGGCACCACCTTCAAGGGCTGCATGAGCCAGCTCGGCGACGTCGCGATTCCGTTCGAATCCTGGGAACACGTACGCGAAAATCCTTTCTTCGCCGCCAACGCGACCATCATTCCGCAACTGGAAGACTACATGGACGCCTTGCGCAAGGCCGGCGATTCCTGCGGCGCGCGCATTGACGTGGTGGCGCAGAATGTACCGGTCGGACTGGGCGAGCCGATTTACGACAAACTCGATGCCGAGATCGCCTTTGCCCTGATGGGCATCAACGCCGTCAAGGGCGTGGAAATCGGCGCCGGCTTCAAGTCGGTGGCGCAAAAAGGCACGGAACATGGCGACGCGCTGACGCCGGAAGGTTTCGTCGGCAACAACGCCGGCGGCATTTTGGGTGGTATTTCGACCGGCCAGGACATCACCGCGTCGATCGCCATCAAGCCGACCTCCAGCATCCGGTCGCCGCGTCCGTCGATCGACAAGGCCGGCCACGCCACCGACGTCGAAACCCATGGTCGTCACGATCCCTGCGTCGGCATTCGCGCCACGCCGATCGCCGAAGCCATGCTGGCCTTGGTGTTGATGGATCACGCCCTGCGCCATCGTGCGCAATGCGGCGACGTGCATGTGACGACGCCGCAGATCGCCGCCCAAAAATAAATCGAATTTGCCGCATTTTCCGGCGGCAGGCAGAACCGAGTTGTGGTGCGCGGGTCGAATGATCCGCAAGCACAGGGAGGCATTGCGTCCACAACAACGATGCGCGGCCACGCCGCAGCATCGGTCTGACCGGACCTCTGTTCCCCTGTATTTTTATCTTTCACGAGGGGGATGGCATGGGCTACAAGGCAATCAAAACACTGCAAACATTGCGTCAACAACAATTCCTGCCGCGACTGCTGATCGCGGCGGCCGCGCTGGCGCTGACCGCCTGCGAAAGCGTGCAGACCACTCAGGGCGGGGCGGTCGGCGTGACCCGTTCGCAAAGCATGGCCTTGTCCGCGCAGGAAATCGACAACGCCGCCGTCAAGGAATACGCCCAAGTGCTCGATGAGCAAAGGAAGAAGGGCGCGCTGAACCAGAACGCCGCCCAGGTGCGCCGCGTGCGCGCCATCGCCGACCGGCTGATCCCGCAAACGGTGGCGTTCCGTCCCGACGCCGCCAAGTGGAAATGGGAAGTCAACGTCATCACCTCGCCGGAAGCCAACGCCTGGTGCATGCCCGGCGGCAAGATCGCGGTCTACACCGGCCTGATCGAGAAACTCAAGATCACCGATGACGAGCTGGCCGCCGTGATGGGCCATGAAATCTCCCACGCCTTGCGCGAACATGCGCGCGAACGCGCCTCCGAGCAGGCCGTGACCGGCTCGCTGATTTCCATCGGTTCGTCCATCCTCGGCGTTGGCGAACTCGGCCAGCAGGGCGCGCAGTACGCCTACATGGGCCTGGTCGGCCTGCCCAATTCACGCACCCACGAAACCGAAGCCGACCGCATGGGCGTGGAGCTTGCCGCCCGCGCCGGTTACGATCCGCGCGCGGCGATTTCCCTGTGGCAAAAAATGGGGCAGATCGGCGGCAGCGAACCGATGAAGTTCATGTCCACGCATCCTTCACGCGAAGACCGGATCAGCGACCTGACCGTGTATTCGCAGCGCGTGATGCCGCTCTACGAGCAAACTAAAAAAACACGCTGAAAACCTGTCCACGATCTTACTGCGAGGCCATGATCCGGCGTCGGGCGGTGCTCGGAATCCTCATGTGCTCAAGCACACTCCGGTTCCTGCGCTCCGGCCGCCACCGGCTGATGGCCTCTCGCTACAGATCGTGAACAGGTTTCGAAGCAAAGCGTTGTCCGAGCGCCTCCAAAACCACATTGCCGCCTCGGAAAAGGCGTGTTTATGGCATAATCAAAAGCTCATTTCAACGACTTGCGTAGCCTTTACACGCCCGCATCATCATGCTCAAGACGCTATACGACAAACTTTGGGAATCTCACGTTGTTCATGCTGAACAAGACGGAACGGCCATTTTGTACATTGACCGTCACCTATTGCATGAAGTGACCAGCCCGCAAGCATTCGAAGGCCTCAAGCTGGCCGGCCGCCAGCCATGGCGCAATGCCGCCAATCTGGTGGTGGCCGATCACAATGTGCCGACCACCAACCGCGCCAACGGCATCGCCGATCCGATCTCGCGCCTGCAGGTCGAGACGCTGGACGCCAACGCCAAGGAATACGGCCTGACCTATTTCGGCATGAACGACAAGCGCCAGGGCATCGTGCACGTCATCGGCCCAGAGCAAGGCGCGACGCTGCCCGGCATGACCGTGGTCTGCGGTGATTCGCACACGTCCACGCACGGCGCTTTTGCCTGTCTGGCGCACGGCATCGGCACCTCCGAAGTTGAACACGTGCTGGCGACGCAAACGCTGCTGGCCAAGAAATCCAAGTCCATGCTGGTCCAGGTCGACGGCGCCTTGCCGAACGGCGTGACCGCTAAAGACATCGTCCTGGCCGTGATCGGCAAGATCGGCACCGCCGGCGGCACCGGCTACGCGATCGAATTCGCCGGTTCGACCATGCGCTCCTTGACCATGGAAGGCCGCATGACGGTCTGCAACATGGCCATCGAAGCAGGCGCACGCGCCGGCATGATCGCAGTCGACGACACCACGATCAACTATCTCAAGGGCCGTCCGTTCTCGCCTGCGGGTCCACACTGGGAGCGCGCTGTGTCGTACTGGCGCACGCTGCATTCCGATCCGGGCGCCAAGTTCGACATGGTTGTGACATTGAACGCCACCGAGATCAAGCCGCAAGTGACCTGGGGCACCTCGCCGGAAATGGTGACGGCCATCGACAGCCGCGTGCCGGATCCGGACAAGGAAAAAGACGCCACCAAGCGCGACGGCATGGAAAAGGCCCTGGCCTACATGGCGTTGAAGCCCAATACCCCGATCGAAGACATCCGCATCGACAAGGTGTTCATCGGCTCCTGCACCAACTCGCGCATCGAAGATCTGCGTGAAGCGGCGGCGGTGGTGCGCGGCAAGTTCCGCGCGTCCAACGTCAAGCTGGCGATGGTGGTGCCGGGCTCCGGCCTGGTCAAGGAGCAGGCCGAGCGCGAAGGCCTGGACAAGATTTTCCGTGATGCCGGTTTTGAATGGCGCGAGCCTGGCTGTTCGATGTGTCTGGCGATGAACGCCGACCGTCTGGAGCCGGGCGAGCGTTGCGCATCGACGTCCAACCGCAACTTCGAAGGACGTCAGGGCGCCGGCGGCCGTACTCACCTGGTGAGCCCGGCGATGGCGGCTGCAGCAGGTATCGCAGGACATTTCGTTGACGTACGTTCTTTGTAAATAAAACTACCTTGGTGAACTCATGAAAAAAATAATCGCTTTGGCCGCACTGGCTGTTTCCATCCTGACACTGACTGCATGCAACACCGTGCGCGGTTTCGGTGAAGATGTCTCGCACGTCGGCGACAAGATGCAGGACGCGAGCAAGAAGTAATAACGCAGGTGGCGGCAGCCGGTGTATTTGCATCGTTGTCGCTGATTCGTTTTGTTGAGATAAAAGAAATCGGTTGATCGGGTTGCCGCATGGTGCGGCGATCCATCATCGATAAAAGTGCCATGAATAAATTTATTGTCCATGATGGTCTGGTTGCTCCGCTTGATCGCGCCAACGTCGATACCGACGCGATCATTCCCAAGCAATTCCTGAAATCGATCCAACGCAGCGGCTTCGGTCCGAACCTGTTCGACGAATGGCGTTACCTGGATCACGGCGAGCCGGGCATGGACAATTCCAAGCGCCCGCTGAATCCGGATTTCGTGCTGAACCAGGCGCGTTATCAAGGCGCATCGGTGCTGCTGGCGCGCAAGAATTTCGGTTGCGGCTCCTCGCGCGAACATGCGCCGTGGGCGCTGGATCAGTTCGGTTTCCGCGCAGTGATTGCGCCGAGCTTTGCCGATATTTTCTTCAATAATTGCTTCAAGAACGGCTTGCTGCCGATCGTGCTGCCGGAGCAGCAGATCGATCGCCTGTTCGATGAAGTGAAGGCATTCCCGGGCTTCCGCCTGATCATCGACCTGGAAAAACAGGTCGTCACTACCGCCAATGGCAGTCAGACTTATCCGTTTGAAGTCGGCGAATTCCGTAAGTATTGCTTGCTCAACGGCCTGGACGACATCGGTCTGACATTGCGCCAAGCGGACAAAATCCGCGCTTTTGAAGAGCGTCACCTGTTCGATCAACCTTGGCTGGCCAACACCATCTGAGCACGCGGTTAAGTACATTCGCGCAGGTTCTGAAGTTTCCGATTAGCCGGATGTCCCGCCGCACGGTCGCCAAGACCGGTGCAGGCGGGACAGCCGGCATTACCATTTTCCAAGACTAGAAGACGACGACATGAAGATTGCAATTTTGCCAGGCGATGGCATCGGTCCCGAGATCATTGAACAAGCGGTGCGCGTGCTCAATACACTGGGCGAAAAGTTTGAAATGGAAACCGCGCCGGTCGGCGGCGCAGGTTACGAAGCGCACGGCCATCCGCTGCCGGACGGCACGCTGAAGCTGGCCAAGGAATCCGATGCGATCCTGTTCGGCGCCGTCGGCGACTGGAAGTACGACACGCTGGATCGTCCGCTGCGTCCTGAGCAAGCCATCCTGGGACTGCGCAAGCATCTGCAGCTGTTCGCCAACTTCCGTCCGGCAATCTGCTATCCGGAACTGACCGGCGCTTCGTCGCTGAAGCCTGAACTGGTGGCGGGCCTGGACATCCTGATCGTGCGCGAACTGAACGGCGACATCTATTTTGGCCAGCCGCGCGGCATGCGCGAAGCGCCGGATGGTCCGTTCAAGGGCGCCCGCGAAGGCTTCGACACCATGCGTTACAGCGAGCCGGAAATCCGCCGCATTGCTCACGTCGCCTTCCAGGCTGCGGCCAAGCGCGGCAATCGCCTGTGCAGCGTCGACAAGGCCAACGTGCTGGAAACCTTCCAGTTCTGGAAAGACATCGTCACCGACGTGCACAAGGAATATCCGCAAGTCGAACTGACCCACATGTACGTAGACAATGCCGCCATGCAATTGGTCAAGGCACCGAAGAATTTCGACGTCATCGTGACCGGGAACATGTTCGGCGACATCCTGTCCGATGCTGCAGCCATGCTAACCGGTTCGATCGGCATGCTGCCGTCGGCTTCGCTGGACGCCAACAACAAGGGTCTGTACGAACCGTCGCACGGTTCGGCGCCAGACATCGCCGGCAAGGGCATCGCCAATCCGTTGGCGACCATTTTGTCGGCGGCCATGATGCTGCGCTTCTCGCTCAACAAGGCGGAGCAGGCAGATCGCATTGAAGCGGCGGTGAAGAAAGTCCTTGCACAAGGCTATCGCACCGGCGATATTTATGAAGAGGGCACCACCAAGGTCGGCACCAAGGAAATGGGCGACGCAGTCGTCAAGGCATTGGGCTGAGTTCAGCGCTGACCGCGGTGGTGGTTTTTTTAACGTTGTAGTTCATTGATGGTGGAAGTTCATTAACAGGGAAAGATGATGAAACTGGTTGGTTTAGTAGGCTGGCGTGGAATGGTGGGTTCGGTCCTGATGCAACGCATGCAGGACGAGGGTGATTTCGATCACATCGAACCGGTATTTTTTTCGACCTCGAATGCAGGCGGTAAAGCACCGTCGTTCGCCAAAACGGCAACGACGCTGAAAGACGCCAACAGCATTGACGAGCTGAAAAAATGCGACATCATTATTACCGCGCAAGGCGGCGACTACACCACCGAGATCTTCCCCAAGCTGCGCGCAGCCGGCTGGAACGGTTTCTGGATTGATGCGGCATCGACCCTGCGCATGAAGGATGATGCCGTGATCGTGCTTGATCCGGTCAATGACAATGTCATTCGCGACGCGCTGGCCAAGGGCGTCAAGAACTACATCGGCGGCAATTGCACCAACTCCATCCTGCTCATGGGTGTGGGCGGCCTGTTCAAGGAAGGTCTGGTCGAGTGGGTCAGTTCCATGACCTACCAGGCGGCTTCCGGCGGCGGCGCCAACCACATGCGCGAGCTGTTGAAGGGCATGGGCGTGATCAATGCGGCCGTGGCGGAAGAGCTGGCGACGCCGTCGTCGGCGATTCTGGACATCGACCGCAAAGTTGCCAAGACCATCCGTGAAGACGTGCCGACCGAATACTTCGGCGCGCCGCTGGCCGGCGGCCTGATCCCATGGATCGACGCGCAGCTGGAAAACGGCCAGTCCAAGGAAGAGTGGAAGGGCCAGGCCGAAGTCAACAAGATCCTCGGCAACGAAAAGCCGATTCCCGTCGACGGCCTGTGCGTGCGCATCGGCGCGATGCGTTGCCACAGCCTGGCATTGACCATCAAGCTCAAGCGCGACCTGCCGCTGGCCGAGATCGAATCCATCATCCGCGCGGGTAACCAGTGGGTGAAATGGGTGCCGAACGACCGCGCCATCACGGTCAAGGAGTTGACCCCGGCATCGATCACCGGCAGCCTGGAAATCGGCGTCGGCCGCGTGCGCAAGCTGAACCAGGGACCGGAATACATTTCCGCGTTCGTGATCGGCGATCAGTTGTTGTGGGGCGCGGCAGAACCGCTGCGCCGCATGCTGCGCATCATCCTCGGAAAATGATTGATGACGGGACGAAGGGATTTTCTTTCGTTCCGTTGTCAATTTGCAACGCTAACCCGTCAAACATTCCTTCCCCGGAATGCTGACGGGTTTTGACCATCTTGAGAACTTGGTTACACTTGCAGGCCTAAGTTCTTGATGATATGTTGAAAATCAGAATTTATCTCATCCACGTCAATAAACCGGTAGTAACGACAGGGCTGGTCAAATCCATTGCTTGATGGCAAGTTGGACGGCTTTCGTTGGCTTATCGAATTTTTACTTGTCATTGATGAAATGAACTTTGGTCTTCAGGCCTTCTTTAACGGAACGTCTACCTCACCATACAAACATGCCTCTACATACTGATAACAAGTTTCCGCTGTCCCGCCTGAAAAAACTGAGCGCCGCCGTCACCTTGGCAGTCATCCTGCCGATGGGAGCGCACGCCGCCGGGCTCGGCAAGCTGACCGTACTGTCGGCGCTGGGCCAGCCGCTGCGCGCGGAAATCGAGCTGACTTCAGTATCGAAAGATGAAGAGGGCTCGCTGGTGGCGCGTCTGGCGCCGGCAGATGCTTTCCGCAAGGCCAACATCGATTTCAATCCGGTTTTGTCGTCGCTGCGCTTTTCCGTCGAGCAGCGCCAGGGCCGGCAACTGATTCGCATCAGTTCTGCGCAGGCGCTCAATGAGCCCTTCGTCGATCTGCTGCTGGAGTTGAGTGGCGGCGGTACGCGTCTGGTACGCGAATATACCTTCCTGCTCGATCCGCCTGACATGCGCAAGCCGCAGGCTGCGCAATCCGCGCCGGCAACGCCGTCTGCAGCAGCGCCTGCTGTCGCCAAGCCTGCCGCCGCCGCTGCCACTACTGCCACGCCAGCCGCAAAACCTGCAGCGGCCGCACCGGCTGCTCCTGCTGCTGCAGCACCGACGGCCGCGGCATCGTCCGCACCTGCCAACAACAGCGACGACGAGCCGGTGTCGAGCATCGTCACCAGATCCGCACCTTCACCGCTGGCTGAAGAAATCATCCGCAATGGCCGCAGCAGTGAGCAAGCCGGCCTGACCAACGCGCCGGTGCCTGCCGCCGTGGCCGCCAAAACCGTACCTCAGCCGGCTGCCGCCAGTGCCGACGCAAAGTCCGAAGAAGCCGCTCCCGTAGCTGCCGGCAAGCGTGGCAAGGGCGCAGCAGCTACTGCAGTCAAGCCTGAAGGCAAGGCCGGCGACAAGACCTATCGCGTCAAGGAAGGCGACACCCTGGCGGACATCGCCAATCGCACCAGGGACAACACCGTGTCGCTGGATCAGATGCTGATCGCGTTGTATCGCGCCAATCCCGACGCCTTCATCGGCGACAACATCAATCGCTTGCGTGCAGGCCGCGTGTTGTCGGTGCCTGATGCCGCTGCCGCCGGCGCCGTCAACAAGGGCGAAGCGCGCACTACGGTGGTGGCGCAGGCGCAGGATTTCAACGCTTACCGCAACAAGCTGGCAGGCCAGGTCGCCAGCGGTCCGGCCCGCAAGGCCAGTGACGCCAAGCAGAGCGGCGGCGGCAAAGTGACTGCACGCGTGGAAGAAAAATCTTCCACCAACGAAGCCCGCGACCGCTTGCAATTGTCGAAGGCCGGCGCCGGAGCGAAAGATCGCGCCGCTGCTGAAAAGGCTGCGGCCGAAGACAAGATAGCAGCAGACAAGGCGATCGCCGAAGCCAACGATCGCGTCAAGGCGCTGGAGAAAAACGTCAGCGATCTGCAGAAGCTGCTGGAAATCAAGAACAAGACGCTGGCCGAAATGAGCGAGCAGCAAAAAGCGGCCGCCGCCAAGCCGGAAGCACCGGCCGCAGCGCCTGCAGCTGCCGAAGTGAAGCCGGAAGCCAAGCCCGAAGAAAAACCAGCGGAAGCCAAGCCGGCTGAAGCAACACCAGCACCGGCGCCCGAGCCTGTCAAGCCAGAGGCGGCACCTGCTCCCGCAGCCGCTCCCGCCGTAGCAAAGCCCAAAGTGGCCGTGGTCCCCGGCCCGGTTGCGACCGCCAGCTTCTTCGATCGTATTCAGGACAATCCTTTCGTGTTGCCGGGCGCCGGCGCGCTGGTCGCCTTGCTGGCGGCGTGGGGCGTAGTGCGCGTGCGCAACAACAAGAAGAAGGCTGCCGCAGCGGCAGCAAGCGATCCCGAACAGGAGGATGAGCCGGCGGCGTCGCCCAAGGAAACGCCACCGGCAGTTGAAGCCGCAGCAGTAGCAGCGGCCGCAGTTGCTGCACAAGCGGAAGAACCCGCTCCCGAACCGGTTGCTGTGGTTGAAGAACCTGTGGCGCCTCCGGCAGCCGTGGTTGTCGAAGAGCCGGAAGTCGACGCCGTCGATCCTATCGAAGAAGCGGACATGTACATTTCCTTCGGCCGCGAAGAGCAGGCTGAAGACATTCTGCAGCTGGCGCTGAAATCCGATCCGAATCGTCAGGCGATCCGCAACAAGCTGCTGGAAATCTATGCGAAGCGCCAGGACGTCGACGCCTTCAACGACGTCGCCAAGGAAATGCACGCCGGCACCGGCGGCATCGGCGAGGAGTGGGAGAAAGCCGCGGCCCTGGGCATCGTGCTGGATCCGACCAATCCGTTGTATGGCGCCGTTATCGAAGAAGAGATCGCGCCTGTGGAAGAACCGGCGCCAGCCGAGCCGGAACCCGACCAGGGCCTGGAATTCGACCTGGACGACTTCAAGGGCGCCGAAATCCAGCCGGGCGCAACGCCGCCGGCCGACATCGGCAGCAAGATCGATTTCGACCTGGAGCTTGACAGCGGCGTCAAGCCGGAGGAAGAGGAGAAGCCTGCACCGGCCGCTCCGGTACTCAATGATATCGACCTGGATTTGCCTCCGCCGGAAACACCGAAGCCGGTCGACGTGCTGGAAGACGACGAGTCCGCATTCACCGCCGAAATGTCGACCAAGCTGGACCTGGCTGCGGCCTACCAGGAAATCGGCGACAAGGAAGGCGCCCGCGAATTGCTTGAGGAAGTCATCCGCGGCGGTAACGACGCCCAGATCGCGCGCGCCCGCGACATGTTGTCCAAGCTGTCCTGAACCTAGCAAGCCGGATGTCCGGAAACGGACGAGACGGGCGTCGGCAGCGACGCCCGTTTGCATTTGTTAAGCTGTTGAATCCGTTATAAATCGATCGACCCAGGCAGGGCGCTGCAAAGCGACTGCTCCAACTTGCCGACTGCCGTGACTGAAACACCTTTTTCCGCCGAAGACACTGCCGCCACGGCGCAATCGCGTCCATCCTTCACATCGTCCACTTTGCATCGCATCGTGCTCGGCATCCAGTACGACGGCAACTCCTGGCAGGGCTGGCAGACCCAGCCGCACGGGCTCACCGTGCAGGACAAGCTGGAAGCCGCACTCAGGAAATTCACGCTGACCGACATCGACACCACCTGTGCCGGGCGCACCGATTCCGGCGTGCACGCGCTGGAACAAGTGGTGCATTTCGACACCGCCATTGCCCGCGAAACAGCTTCGTGGGTGCGTGGCGTGAATGCCTTCCTGCCGCCGTCAATCGCCGTGCGCTGGGCCTGCGAAGTGTCGTTGGAAGGAGGCTCCGCAGGCAATCCGGGGGAACGCGAAGACGGCTTCCATGCCCGTTTCAGCGCCACCGCGCGCACCTATCACTATGTCTTGTACAACCATCCGGTGCGCTCGCCGCTGCTGGCGGGCAAGGCCGGCTGGACTTTCCGTCCGCTCGACGTCGGCCTGATGCAGCAAGGCGCGGATCATCTGATAGGCATGCATGATTTTTCGAGTTTTCGCGCGGTCGAGTGCCAGGCCAAGTCGCCGGTACGCACAATGGAATCGCTGCAGGTGCGGCGCCACGGCGACATGATCGTCTTCACGCTCAAGGCCAATGCTTTCCTGCACCACATGGTGCGCAACATCGTCGGTTCACTGATCTATGTCGGCAACGGCCGGCAGCAACCGCACTGGATCGCCGAGGTGCTGGCGCAAAAAGACCGCGGCTGCGCGGCCCCGACCTTCATGCCGGACGGCTTGTATCTCGCCAAGGTGGACTATCCCTCACGCTGGCAACTGCCACAGGAAGCCGCCGTCTGGCCCTGGCTGTAGTCCGGGCCGCCCAATCGGTTAGACTGACGTCTTGCCACCTCCCTCTCTCGCCCCCATTTAACCATCATGTCCAGGACCAGAATCAAGATTTGCGGCTTGACCCGCGCTGAAGACGTTGCTGCCGCCGTTACGGCCGGCGCCGATGCGATCGGCTTCGTGTTTTACCCCAAGAGCCCGCGCTACGTCACGGCCGATGCCGCTGCGCAACTGATCTTCACGGCGCCGCCGTTCGTTTCGACCGTGGGCCTGTTCGTCAACGCCTCCGTGGAGGAGGTCGCCGCCGTCCTGCAGCAGGCGCCGTTGTCGCTGTTGCAATTTCATGGCGACGAAACGCCGGAACAGTGCGCCGCCATTGCGGCTGCGGTAAAGCGCCCGTTTATTCGCGCGGCTCGCATCGGAAGCTCGACCACGCCCGCGGATTTGATAAAATACGAACAGGATTATCGTTCCGCCAGTCCCTATTTCACGGGACTCTTGCTCGACACCCTGGTCGAGCAATACGGCGGCAGCGGAAAGGTTTTCGATTGGTCTCTCATTCCAGAAGAACTCGCGCCTCGGGTCGTTTTAAGTGGTGGCTTGAGCGTACAAAACGCGACTGACGCGGTGCAGCGCGTGCGCCCGCACGCCGTCGACATCAGCAGCGGTGTCGAACAAGCCAAAGGCATCAAGGATGCCGCCAAGATCACCGCCTTCGTCAATGCGGTACGCCTGGCGGACAACATCTGAACAAGTGCCGTCTTACCTGGATCGAACAGCAGAGGAATTGCAATGAAAGAATTGAATCCGCTCGGGAGTTTTTCCGAGCGCCAGCCCGTTGGTACCACTGCCGCCGCAGCCTTGCACCAGACTGCGCCCTACAACCTGCCTGACGCGCGCGGCCATTTCGGCCAGTACGGCGGCAGCTTCGTGTCGGAAACCCTGACACATGCGCTGAACGAATTGCGCGACGCCTATGCGCATTACCAGCACGATGAACAGTTCCTGGCCGAATTCCACACTGAACTGAAGCACTTCGTCGGTCGCCCGAGCCCGGTTTACCACGCCAAGCGCTGGTCCGAACTGGCCGGCGGCGCGCAGATCTACTTCAAGCGCGAAGATCTCAACCACACCGGCGCCCACAAGATCAACAACGTCATCGGCCAGGCTTTGCTCGCCAAACGCATGGGCAAGAAACGCATCATCGCCGAAACCGGCGCCGGCCAGCACGGCGTGGCGACCGCGACGATCTGCGCGCGCTTCGGCATGGAGTGCATCGTCTACATGGGCAGCGAAGACGTCAAGCGCCAGTTGCAGAACGTCTACCGCATGAATTTGCTGGGCGCGACAGTGGTGCCGGTCGAATCCGGTTCCAAGACCTTGAAGGATGCGCTCAACGAAGCGATGCGCGACTGGGTCACCAACGTCGAAAGCACGTTCTACATCATCGGCACCGTGGCCGGCCCGCATCCGTATCCGATGATGGTGCGCGACTTCCAGTCGGTGATCGGCAACGAATGCATCCTGCAGATGCCGGAGATCGCCAGCCGCCAGCCGGACTATGTGGTCGCTGCAGTGGGCGGCGGCTCCAATGCGATGGGGATTTTCTATCCCTACATCGATTACAAGGATGTGCAACTGGTTGGCGTCGAAGCCGCCGGCGACGGCCTCGACAGCGGCCGTCATTCGGCATCGCTGACGCTGGGTTCGCCCGGCGTGCTGCATGGTAACCGCACCTATCTGCTGCAGGATGAGAACGGCCAGATCATGGAGACCCACTCAGTCTCGGCCGGCCTCGATTATCCCGGCGTCGGCCCGGAACATTCCTGGTTGAAAGACAGCGGTCGCGCCAGCTATGCATGTATTACCGACGAAGAAGCGCTGGCCGCATTCAACACCTGCTGCCGCATCGAAGGCATCATTCCGGCGCTGGAATCGAGCCATGCGCTGGCGCATGCAGCCAAGCTGGCGGCGACCTTGCCGAAAGACAAGATCGTGCTGGCGAACCTGTCCGGCCGCGGCGACAAGGACATGCATACGGTCCAGCAGCGCCAGGGTTAAGGCAGTCTCAGCAATATCTCAGCAATACAAGGCGCCAGCCGCGTGCAAGCAACGGATGTTTAGTCCGTTGCTTGCACGGCGCAAAAATAAAACCGTGCTGGCCGAATCGACGAAACAACACATTCCAATACCATGTCCCGTATCCAATCCACTTTCTCCGCGCTGGCGGCCGCCAACAAGAAGGCGCTGGTCACCTTCATCACCGCCGGCGATCCGGCGCCGGACCTGACCGTGCCGCTGTTGCATGCGCTGGTCGCCGGCGGCGTCGATATTCTTGAACTCGGGGTGCCGTTTTCCGATCCCATGGCAGAGGGTCCGGTCATCCAGCGCGCCTGCGAGCGCGCCCTGAAGTTCAACGTCAGCACGCGCGACGTGCTGGGTTACGTGCGCGAGTTTCGCAAGACCAACACCACCACTCCGGTGGTGTTGATGGGTTATGCCAACCCGATCGAACGCTTCGGTGTGGATGCTTTCATTGCCGCAGCGAAAGAGGCGGGCGTGGACGGCACCATCGTGGTGGACTATCCGCCCGAAGAGTGCGAAGAGTTTTCGCAAAAGATGCAGGCGCAGGGCCTCGATCCGATCTTCCTGCTGGCGCCGACCTCGACCGAGGAGCGCATCATGCAGGTCGCCAAGGTCAGCAGCGGCTTCTGCTATTACGTCTCGCTCAAGGGCGTGACCGGCGCCGGCAACATCGACACCGTGGAAGTGGCGGCGCGCATTGCAGCCATCCGCAAGCACGTCAAACTGCCGATCGGCGTCGGTTTCGGCATTCGCGACGGCGCCACGGCCAAGGCGGTAAGTGAAGTGGCGGATGCGGTTGTCATCGGCAGCCGCATCATCCAGGAGCTTGAAAACACGCCGCGCGAGCGCGCGACCGAAGCGGTGCAAGCCTTCGTGGCGGACATTCGCAAGGCGCTCGACGCCTGATCCGGCGCAGGCTGCTGCAGGGTTTTCTGCAAGTGGAAACTTGCAGAAAAGCAAACAAAACACGATCCACGGCTGTGCGCGTTGGCCTCTGGTACAATGCGCCACCGGAAATTAAATGAGGTTTCTATGAGCTGGCTAGAGAAATTACTCCCGCCTCAAATTCAACGTAGCGATTCCGCAAGCCGGAAGTCGATACCCGAAGGTTTATGGGTCAAGTGCCCGTCCTGCGAAGCGGTACTCTATCGTACCGATCTGGAATCCAATCTCCACGTTTGCCCCAAGTGCAGCCACCACATGCGCATCCGCGCCCGTGCGCGCCTGGATTCGCTGCTCGACGAAGGCGGTCGTTATGAAATCGGCCAGGAAACCTTGCCGGTCGACACGCTGAAATTCAAAGACAGCAAAAAATACCCTGATCGTCTGAAAGACGCGCTGGAATCCACCGGCGAAACCGATGCCATGATCGTCATGGGCGGCGCCATCATGACCCTGCCGGTCGTGGTTGCCTGCTTCGAGTTCGAATTCATGGGCGGTTCCATGGGCTCCGTGGTCGGTGAACGCTTCACCCGCGGTGCACAAATGGCCCTGGAGCAAAAAGTACCGTTCATCTGCATTACCGCCACCGGCGGTGCGCGCATGCAGGAAGGCTTGTTGTCATTGATGCAAATGGCCAAGACCACTTCCATGCTGACCAAGCTGTCGGAAAAGAAGCTGCCGTTCATCAGCGTGCTGACCGACCCAACCATGGGCGGCGTGTCGGCATCGTTCGCCTTCATGGGCGACGTCGTGATGGCTGAGCCGAAGGCCCTGATCGGCTTTGCCGGTCCGCGCGTGATCGAGAACACCGTGCGCGAGAAGTTGCCGGAAGGCTTCCAGCGTTCCGAGTTCCTCGTGACCAAGGGTGCCATCGACATGATCGTCGATCGCCGCAAGATGCGCGAAGAAATCGCACGCCTGCTGGCGCTGCTGCAAAATCAGGCGGCCGAAACCGTTTCCTGATCGCACTGCCGCAGACAGACCCGAACTTGTCGTCATTCAACGCAAGTTCGGGTTTTTGCTTTTAAGTCGATCGTTGCGTCCCCGGCGGCGCAGCGTCGGTTCAGCTCCATCTCAGGTTCATTTCAGCTTCATTCAGCTTCATATCAGATACACCGCAGGCTCATCCATGCAAGCGCAAGCAAAACCTTCCACCCTGGCCGAATGGCTGACCCTTCTTGAAACCCGTCACACCAAGTCCATCGATATGGGCCTCGAGCGCGTCGGCAAGGTCAAGGAGCAGCTCGACATCCGTTTTGATTGTCCCGTGATCACGGTGGCCGGCACCAACGGCAAGGGTTCCACCTGCGCCATGCTGGAATCGATCCTGATGCGCGCCGGTTACCGCGTTGGTTTGTACATCAAGCCGCATTTCCTGCATTTCAACGAACGCGCCCGGGTCGAAGGCATCCCTGCATCCGACGCTGCGCTGATTGCGGCATTCGAGGCGGTGGAAGAAAAGCGCGGCGACATTTCGCTGACCTATTTCGAGTTCACCACGCTGGCGATCATGAAGCTGCTGGCCGATGCAAAGATGGACGTCGTCATCCTTGAAGTGGGCCTGGGCGGGCGTCTTGACGCGGTCAACGTGATCGACGCCGACGTCGCCATCGTCACCAGCATCGACATCGACCACACCGAATACCTCGGCACCACGCGCGAAGAGATCGGCTTCGAGAAAGCCGGCATTTTCCGCGCCGGCAAGACCGCCATCTGCGGCGATCCGATGCCGCCGCAGTCGCTGATCAAGCACGCCGAAGCGATCGGCGCCGACCTCTGGCTGATGGGGCGCGACTTCAACTACCAGGGCGACAAGCAGCAGTGGGCCTACGGCGGCCGTGCGCAACGCCGCAATTCGCTGGCCTATCCGAGCCTGCGCGGCGCCAACCAGTTGTTGAATGCTTCCGCTGCACTGGCCGCGCTGGAAGCCTTGCGCGACGTCTTGCCCATCGGCGCCCAGGAAGTACGCACCGGGCTGGCCACGGTTGAGCTGCCAGGGCGTTTCCAGGTCTTGCCGGGACAGCCGTTGGTGATCCTCGACGTCGCCCACAATCCGCACGCCGCCGCCGTTCTGGCGCAAAACCTCGACAACATGGGCTTCCATCCGTACACCTATGCGGTGTTCGGTTCGATGCTCGACAAGGACATCGAAGGCGTGATCAGCCAACTCAAGAGCAAGATCGATCACTGGTGCGTCACGGACCTGCCGCTGCCGCGCGCTGCTACGGCGCAGCAATTGAAGGATAAATTGCTGGAAGCGGGCGTTGAGCCGGAATTCAAGCCTGACGCGGCCTGCACCATAGAAACCTTCGAATCGCCGGCTGCTGCATTCGCAAATGCGCAAAGCCGGGCTACCGAGAATGATAGAATTGTGGTTTTCGGATCCTTCCTGACCGTAGGCGGCGTCATGAAAGCACGCAAGCCGGAATTACATTGAATGCGGCATTGAACTACAGCACTCAGTTTGCACCGTTTTCGCTGCATGTTCGGCGATCTTCGGTATTTGTTGCACACACGTATTTTTCAGACTACCTAACTTAAATCAGCATGGGCTTGTTCTCGTTTTTTCGTAAAAACAAGCAGGAATCTGCTTCCGGTCAGGGCGAATTCCTCTCGCGTTCCGCAGGAGGCGACCCAGCGGCGCAAAATAGCCGCGGCGGCCGTAGTGCCGGAAACGCACGCAAGTCCGGTAAGGCCGGCAAAGACGAGTCTGTCGATCCGGTCCTGCCCGAAAAGAAACGCGCACGCCGTCGACTGATCGGCGCAGTGGCGCTGGTGCTGGCGGTGGTGATCGTGTTGCCGATGATCCTCGATTCCGAGCCGCGCCCGCTGGCTGACGATATTGCCATTCAGATACCTTCCAAGGACGGCAAAGATGCCGCCAAGGATACCGTTGCTTCGTCGGCTGCGGCCGACAAGTCCAAGGCCGCTGCTGAGCCGAAAGAAGAATTCGTTGACCCCGCCACCATGAACGCCGACGTCGAAAAGCCGGCGATTGCGCCAGGCGCGTCGGCAATGCCATCCGGTCCCGCCAATGCGCCGCTGGCGCAAGTCGCCAAACCGGCAACCCCGACGTCGCCGGTCGTGGTGGAGAAGCCGGTTGAAAAGCCGGCTGCCAAGCCCGAGGTTAAAGCTGAGGTTAAAGCTGATTCTAAAGCTGACGTTAAAGACAGCAAGACCGCCGCCAAACCGGCCGAGCACAAAGACGATCACAAGAAAGACGTAAAGGAAGCCGCCAAGCCGAAGGCTGCAGACAAGCCTGATGACGCTGCGCGCGCCCTGGCGATCCTGGAGGGCAAGCCTGCCACGGCCGACAAGAAGCCCGCGCCGACGCCGGCTGCCGGCGGCAAGTTCGTGATTCAGGTGGCCGCATTGGCGACGCAGGAAAAAATTGATGAACTGCGCGGCAAGCTCAATGGCGCCGGCATCAAGTCGTACACGCAAAAGGTGGCGACGCAATCGGGCGACCGCACGCGCATCCGCGTCGGCCCGTTTGCCAGCCGCGACGAGGCCGACAAGATGCGCGCCAAGATCAACAAGCTTGGCCTGAACGCCACGGTCGTGCCGGCTTGAATTTGATGGCATCCGGTCGCATATTGCTCATGTTGCCTGTGTTGTTGTCTGACTTGTTGTCTGATTCTTCGTCTTCGCCGGGTTTGTCGTCGTGACGATCTTCGACTACCTGGTCTTGCTGGTGCTGGCCTGTTCGGTCGTCATCAGCATGTTGCGCGGATTGGTGCGCGAAGTGTTGTCGCTGGCCAGCTGGATAATTGCATTAGTCGTCGCCAACGCCTATGGTGAAGCATTGGCCCAGATGTTGCCCGACGTGATTCCGGGCGAGTCGACGAGATTGATTGTGGGATTCATCGTGTTGTTCATCGGTACGCGCCTGTTGATGGGCCTGGTGACCAGGGCGATGTCGGAAGTGGTCAAGGCAAGCGGGCTGTCGCTGATCGATCGCAGCCTGGGCGCGGTATTCGGCCTGGCGCGCGGCGCGGTGATCGTGCTGGCCGTGGTGTTGTTATGCGGTACGACGTCGATTCCGCAGCAGCCATTCTGGAAAGAGGCGCGTTTCAGTTCGCTGGCGGAAACCGCCGCCGAGACCGCCAAACCGTATTTGCCGGGGCAGTTCGCACAGCACGTCCATTTTTGATTTTGTTTGTTGGTTTCGTTTCTTCGTTTGTTTTTGCTTAGGAGTCCACCATGTGTGGCATTGTCGGCGTCGTTTCCCATAGTCCAGTCAACCAGTTGCTCTACGATGCGCTGCTGCTTCTGCAGCATCGCGGTCAGGATGCAGCGGGTATCGCAACCAACCACGCAAACGGTTTTTCGATGCATAAGGCCAACGGTCTGGTGCGCGATGTGTTCCGTACCCGCAATATGCGTTCGCTGCCGGGCAACACCGGCCTCGGCCAGGTGCGCTATCCGACCGCCGGCAGCTCCAGCGAAGAGGAAGCGCAGCCGTTCTACGTCAATGCGCCGTTCGGCATCATCCTGGTGCATAACGGCAACCTGACCAACACCGAGCAGCTCAAGGTCGAGATGTTCAAGAACGACCGCCGCCACCTCAATACCGATTCCGACACCGAAGTATTGGTCAACGTGTTTGCGCATGAATTGCAGCAAGCCACGACCGGCTACTCGCTCGATCCGGCTGCCGTGTTCAAGGCTGTTGCGATGGTCCACAAGCGGGTGCGCGGCTCCTACGCCGTGGTGGCGCAGATCGCCGGTTACGGCCTGCTGGGCTTCCGTGATCCGTACGGCATCCGTCCGATGTGCCTGGGTTTCAACGAAACCGACAAGGGTTCCGAATACATGCTGGCGAGCGAATCCGTGGCGCTGGAAGGCCTCGGTTTCCGCTTCCTGCGCGATGTGATGCCGGGCGAAGCGATCTTCATCGACAACGACGGCAAGCTGTACAACCAGCAATGCGCCGAGAATCCGACGCTGAATCCTTGCGCGTTCGAATTCGTCTACCTGGCGCGTCCGGACTCGGTCATCGACGGCGCTTCGGTCTATGCCAGCCGCCTGAAGATGGGCGAATACCTGGCCGAGAAGGTCCGTCGCGAAATCGCCAGCGGCGAAATCGACGTCGTCATGCCGATCCCCGATTCGTCGCGTCCTGCTGCGATGGAACTGGCGCTCAAGCTGAACCTCGACTATCGCGAAGGCTTCATCAAGAACCGCTACATCGGCCGCACCTTCATCATGCCGGGCCAGGGCCTGCGCAAGAAGTCGGTACGCCAGAAGCTCAACGCCATCGGTTCCGAATTCAAGGGCAAGAGCGTGCTGCTGGTCGACGATTCGATCGTGCGCGGCACGACCAGCCGTGAGATCGTGCAGATGGCGCGTGAAGCCGGCGCCAAGCGCGTGATCTTCGCTTCGGCAGCGCCGCCGGTGAAGTTCCCGAACGTCTACGGCATCGACATGCCGACGCGCGACGAACTGATAGCCTACGGCCGCACCGACGAAGAAGTCTGCCGCGAAATCACGGCCGACGCGCTGGTGTACCAGGACGTGGAAGACCTGAAGCGTTCGATCTCCGACATCAATCCGGCATTGCGCAATTTCGAAGCATCGTGCTTTGACGGCAACTACATCACCGGCGACATCTCGCGCGACTACCTCGATCGTATCGAGTTCGCCCGCAAGAATCCGAAACCGGCTTTGGAAGATGCTGTCCGTTCGCAACTGAACCTGAACCTGGCGCGCGTGGACTGATTTCCCCCGCCGTCGGACAAGATAAACGCCGGACCGCCGCTATGGCGTCCGGCGTTTTTCATTGGCGCCATCGCAATGCTGCGGCCGTCGCGGAACTGGCTTATCATCACTGTTCTCCGACGATTTACCGCCTCATACCTCGACATCTATGAACGACAAGAAGAACTACGGCTTCACCACCACCATCCTGCACAGCGATCGTCAGAAGGACATCGAACACGGTTCGCTGCACAAACCGATCCACACCTCCGTCGCCTTCGGCTACAAGGATGCGCGCCAGCTGGCCGAAGTATTCCAGGGCAAGCAATCGGGCTACCGCTACGGTCGCCAGGGCAATCCGACCGTGTCGGCGCTGGAAGACAAGGTCACCAGGATGGAAGGCGGCCTCTCGACGATCTGCTTCGCCACCGGCATGGCCGCCATCGGCGCCGTGATCCAGGGACTGCTGCGCGAAGGCGACCACGTGGTGTCGTCGGCTTTCCTGTTCGGCAACACCAACAGCATGTGGATGACGGTGCATGCGCAGGGCGCGCGCGTGTCGATGGTGGACGCCACCGACGTCAAACTGGTGGAAGCCGCGCTGACGCCGCAGACGCGCATCGTCTTCGTTGAAACCATCGCCAACCCGCGCACCCAGATTGCGGACCTGAAGCGCATCGGCGAGCTGTGCCGCGAGCGCGGCATCCTGTACATCGTCGACAACACGATGACGTCTCCCTATCTGTTCCAACCCAAGGCGGTTAACGCCGGGCTGGTGGTCAATTCACTCACCAAGTCGATCGGCGGCCACGGCAACGCGCTGGGCGGCGCGCTGACCGACACGGGTCTGTACGACTGGTCGCGTTATCCGCACATCGCCGACAACTACAAAAAGAATCCGCAGCCGCAGTGGGGCATGGCGCAGATCCGCGCCAAGGCCTTGCGCGACTTCGGCGCTTCGCTGGGACCGGAAGCGGCGCATCACATCGCCGTCGGCGCCGAAACCATTGCGCTGCGCCAGGATCGCGAATGCGCCAACGCGCTCGCCGTGGCGCAGATGCTCGACGCCGATCCGCGCGTGGCGGCGGTGTACTACCCGGGCCTGCCGTCGCATCCGCAGTACGCGCTGGCGACCGAGCTGTTCCGTTCCTACGGCAGCTTGCTGAGCTTTGAACTGAAGGATGGCATCGACTGCTTCGACTACCTGAACCGCCTGCAACTGGCGGTGGCGTCGAGCAACCTGGGTGACACACGCACGCTGGTGATCCCGGTGGCGCACACGATCTTCTTTGAGATGGGGCAGGAGCGCCGTGCAGCGATGGGCATCGCCGAATCGCTGATTCGCGTGTCCATCGGCCTGGAAGATACCGTCGACCTGGTCGACGACTTCAGGCAGGCGCTGGACTCGTAAGACAAGCACGCCATGCCGGCGACAACCGGCGTGGCGTAAGGCTTTTTACGGCAGCAGCTGGTTCACAGCCTTGTGGTCGGCCCACTTGTTGGTGTAGCTCGGCTTGTAGGTCTTGAAGCGTTGGACCAGGTTGGCCGGATCCGCATCGTGCATCATCAGCAGCGATTGTTCGGCCGTCAGGAAACGCTGCGACACCAAGTGTTCGATGAACGCGATCAGGTTGTCGTAAAAGCCGTCGACGTTGAGCAGGCCGATCGGCTTGTAGTGGAAGCCGAGCTGCGCCCAGGTCAGCACCTCAAACAATTCTTCCAAAGTACCCATGCCGCCCGGCATGGCGACAAAACCGTCCGACAATTCCGCCATCATGGCCTTGCGTTCGTGCATGTCCTTGACGATGTGCAGGCGGGTCAGGCCGTGATGGCCCAGCTCCTTGTCCAGCAGCGCCTTGGGAATGACGCCGGTGGCTTCGCCGCCCAGTCGCATCACTTCCGTTGCAATCACGCCCATCAGACCGACGTTGCCGCCGCCATACACCAGGGCAATATTGTCCTTGACCATTTGCTGCGCCAGGGCGCGCGCGCCTTGTGCGTAGACTTCGGAAGCGCCCACGGAGGAACCGCAATATACACAGATGGATTTCATTTTTCTTTCGCTCGGATTAATCAATACCGCCATGTTATAACATGAGGACAAGACCTGATCGTGACAGGCGGCGAGAGGATGACTCAAGCTAAGGAACAGCATGCAAAACAAAATCGTGACACTGGCGTTGCAAGGGGGCGGTTCGCACGGGGCATTCACCTGGGGCGTGCTGGACCGCTTGCTGGAAGACGAACGCATCGCCTTCGAAGGCATCAGCGGCGCCAGCGCAGGCGCCATGAACGCCACGGTGCTGGCGCACGGCTACAACCTCGGCGGACGCGAAGGCGCGCGCGAAGCCCTGGCGGCATTCTGGGGGCGTATTGCCACCAAGGAGCCGTTCAGCTTCCTGCCACCCGAAATGCTGCCCGGCGGTTCCAGCCTGCTGAATCAGAGCACCCCGGCGGCGATGCACGCCTTGCTGGCGATGACGCGTTTCTTTTCGCCGACCCAGCTCAATCCGCTCGACATCAACCCGTTGCGCGACATCCTCGAAGAACAGGTCGATTTCGAACGCTTGCGCAGCACCGGCGACATCAAGCTGTTCATTGCCGCCACCCGGGTCAGCACCGGCACGCTGAAAATTTTCCGCAACCGCGAGCTGACCGTGGACGCCTTGCTCGCATCGGCCTGTCTGCCTTCCATGCACCGTCCGGTGGAAATTGACGGCGAAACCTATTGGGACGGCGGCCTGACCGCCAATCCGCCGATCTTTCCCTTGCTGCACCTGTGCTCGGCGCGCGACTTGCTGGTGGTGTTGCTGCATCCCTGCAGCCGGCCCGGCACGCCGACCTCGACACAGGAAATCGGCCAGCGCCTGAGCGAAATCAGTTTCAGCTCAGCCTTCTTCACCGAACTTGGCGGCCTGGCGCTGGCCAAGCGCGAAGCGGAGAACGCCATGTTCGCCTTCGGCACGCTGGAGCGCCGCCTCCGCAAGCTCAACATGCACCTGGTGGAAGCCAATGACCTCATGAGCCAGCTCGACGTCATGAGCAAGCTCAACACCAAGACCTCGTTCATCCACGGTTTGCACGACGAAGGAAGGCAGGCTGCAGGGCGCTGGCTGGAAAAGAACTTCCACATGCTCGGCCTGAAATCCTCGTTCGATCTCGGGCGCTACCTGCAATAGGCGTGAGGGAAGGCAAGACATGGCAGGGCGGGCGAAGACGGAGGAGCTTATACTGTCAGGCTTTCCGATAGTCCTCGATCTCCATCCCATGAAGCCATCCCGTTCCGAATACCTCGACATCCGCGGCTTGCAGTACCACGTGCGCCATTGGGGCGACCCGCAAGCGCCCAAGCTGTTCATGGTGCACGGCTGGATGGATATCTCCGCATCGTTCCAGTTCATGGTCGATTGCCTGCAGAAGGAATGGCATGTGATTGCCCCCGACTGGCGCGGCTTCGGCCTGACCGAACGGCCGCAGGCCGACACCTATTGGTATCCGGACTATCTCGCCGATCTCGATGCGCTGCTGCTGCATTACTCGCCCGATGAAGCGGTCAACCTGCTCGGCCACAGCCTCGGCGGCAACGTCGTCGGCCTGTATGCCGGCGTGCGGCCGCAGCGCATTGCCAAGCTGGTCAACCTGGAAGGTTTCGGCTTGCCCGGCACCAAGCCCGAGGACGCGCCCGGACGTTTCGCCAAGTGGCTCGACGAGTTGCTGGAAAAACCCGAGATGCGTTCCTATCCCTCGCTCGACGGCGTCATCGCCCGCCTGCAAAAGACCAACCCGCGCCTGAGCCGCGAGCGCGCGGTGTTCCTGGCGGCGCATTGGGCGGGGCAGAACGATGACGGCAACTGGGAAATCCTCGGCGACCCCGCGCACAAGAACACCAATCCGCTGCTGTATCGCATCGACGAAGTGACCGCCTGCTGGGCCCGTATCACTGCTCCGGTGCTGTGGGTGGAAGCAGCGGAAACCGACATCTGGCGCTGGTTCGGCGAGAACTCGCTGATGCGCGCCGAGATCGATCGCCGTATTGCCTTCATCCCCGACGTGCGCACCGAAATCATTCCTGATGCCGGCCACATGCTGCATCACGACCAGCCGGAATTGCTGGCTGCGGCAATCGAGCGTTTCCTGGCGGAATAAGCCTCGGCGCTGCCGGTTCGCTGCTGGCCCGCCGCGTGTGCACGTGCAGCAGAGACGGCGCAGGCGGCGTACAATGGAGACATCTTTTTCTCCATTTCCGAGGTCTCGCCCGTCATGCTCAACGTCGATTTGCACTGCCACTCCAACGTCTCCGACGGCTTGCTGCCGCCGGCGGATGTGGCTGCGCGCGCCAAGGCCAACGGCGTCGACGTCTGGGCGCTGACCGACCATGACGAAATCAGCGGCATCGCCCTCGCACGCAAGGCGGCGCAAGAGCTCGACCTGCGTTACATCCCGGGCGTCGAGATTTCGGTGACCTGGGCCGGCCAGACGGTGCATATCGTCGGCCTGCGCATCGATGAAACCAACGCCGCGCTGGTACAGGGGCTGGCTGCCACACGCAACGGCCGCGAGCGGCGTGCGCGTGACATTGCCGCCGAACTCGAAGTCGCCGGCATCCCTGATGCGTTCGAGGGCGCGTTGAAACATGTCGGCAATCCCGACCTGATGTCGCGTACCCATTTCGCCCGTTACATCGTCGAAACCGGCCGTTGCGCCGATACCAAGGAAGTGTTCCGCAACTACCTGTGTGAAGGAAAACCGGGCTACGTACCGCATCGCTGGGCGTCGCTCAAGGAATCGGTCGACTGGATCCGCGGCGCCGGCGGTGTAGCGGTGATCGCTCATCCGGGCCGTTACCAGTACAGCGAGCTCGAATTCGGTGCCTTGTTCGATGAGTTCAAGCAACATGGCGGCGCCGCCATCGAAGTCACCACCGGCAGCCATACACCCGACCAGTACGAGGAATACGCCCGCGTGGCCAAGCGTTTCGGCTTCCTGGCCTCGATCGGCTCGGATTTTCATGGTCCGGGCGAATCGCGCGTCGATCTGGGCGCCTTGCCGCCGCTGCCTTCGGGCCTGACGCCGGTCTGGCACGACTGGGACCTGTAAGCCTCTTGCCTGTGTTGCATGCGCAAGTCCCTTGATTTCTCCCCAATTGTTCCTATCTAATAACCACTTTCCTGATAGGAGTTTTCCGGATGAAACGCATATTCCTCTTCCTCGCGACCAATATTGCCGTGCTGGTGGTGATGAGCGTGATCTTGTCGCTGCTCGGCGTGGACAAATTCCTGACGCGTTCCGGCCTGAACTTGCCGATGCTGCTGGTGTTTTCCATCGTGGTCGGTTTTACCGGTTCGATCATTTCGCTGCTGATGAGCAAAACCATGGCGAAATGGAGCACTGGCGCGCGCGTGATCGACACGCCGGTCAATTCCACTGAAGTCTGGCTGGTCAATACCGTCAGCAAACTTGCCCAGCGCGCCGGCATCGGCATGCCTGAAGTGGCTGTGTATGAAGGCGAACCCAACGCCTTCGCCACCGGCGCCTTCAAGGATTCTGCCTTGGTGGCGGTCTCGACCGGTCTGCTGCAGGGCATGACCAAGGAAGAAGTCGAAGCCGTGCTCGGCCACGAAGTCGCCCACATCGCCAACGGCGACATGGTGACGATGACGCTGATTCAGGGCGTGGTGAATACCTTCGTGGTGTTCCTGTCGCGCGTGGTCGGCTATTTCGTCGACTCGGCGCTGCGCCGTAGCAATGACAATTCCGGTCCCGGCATCGGTTACATGGTCACCGTCATGGTGTGCCAGATCGTGTTCGGCATCGGCGCCTCGATGATCGTCGCCTGGTTCTCGCGCCATCGCGAATTCCGCGCCGACGCCGGTTCTGCGAAACTTCTCGGCGGTCCGCAACCGATGATCAACGCGCTGGCGCGCCTGGGTGGCATTTCTTCCGCCGGTTTGCCGCAATCGATGGCGGCGATGGGCATCAGCGACAAGCCCGGTTTCATGGAATTGTTTTCCACGCACCCGCCGATGGAGCAACGCATCGCTGCGCTGCGCGGTCAGCGCTAAGCTGGTGACGGCAGAAAACGGCGGCGTCACAACCGCCGTTTTTGCCTTTTTGACAGACAGTTGATTCGTCTAATTTGAAGGACCCATGAGTCAGTTTTTCCAGATCCATCCCGACAACCCGCAGCTGCGCCTGGTCAAGCAGGCCGCGCAGATCATCCATGGCGGCGGCATCGTGGCCTTGCCTACCGATTCCTGTTACGCGCTGGTCTGCCAGCTCGACAACAAGGACGCGGTGGAACGCCTGCGCCGTATCCGCGGCGTCGACGAGAAGCATCACCTGACCCTGCTGTGCCGCGATCTCAGCGAGATCGCGCAATACGCCAAGGTCGACAACCGGCAATACCGTCTGCTCAAGGCCGCCACCCCGGGGCCGTACACCTTCATCCTGGAAGCCACCAAAGAGGTGCCGCGCCGGCTGAGCCATCCCTCGCGCAAGACCATCGGCCTGCGCGTGCCGGAAAACCAGATCGCCCATGCCTTGCTGGCCGAACTGGGCGAGCCGCTGATCGGCACCACGCTGATCCTTCCCGATCAGGAAGATGCGTTGACTGACGCCGAGGAAATCCGTGAACGCCTCGAAAAACAGATCGAACTGGTCATCGACAGCGGCGCCTGCAGCCTGGAGCCGACCACCGTGATTGACCTCAGCGACGACAACGAGCCGGTGCTGGTCAGGCAAGGGCGGGGCGACGCCGCGCCGTTCGGTTTGTAATTCCTCCCGGGAAATTAATTTCCTCAGGAACGGACCGCCATGTTGCGGTCCGTTTTCGTTTCATCTTGTTTTGTGCATATTGAAATTGTCTTTTTGATAATTTCATCTTCCGATCACGACGGTTTCGGCCGGAAGACGCTCGATATTCCCGCAGCCCGTCCTTTTCCCTCTGCTACCTCTGCTAAAATTCGCACCCATGAATGATCTTATCCAGACTGTCGCAGTGTATGCGCTCCCGGTACTGTTCGCGATTACACTGCACGAGGCGGCCCACGCCTTCGCAGCCAAGTACTTCGGCGACAATACCGCCTACATGATGGGGCGCATGAGCCTCAATCCCCTCAAGCACATCGATCCCTTCGGCACCATTGTCATTCCGGTGCTGCTGTATTTCGCCACCAGCGGCGCTTTCCTGTTCGGCTACGCCAAACCGGTGCCGCTGGACTTCGGCAAGCTGCGCAAGCCCAAGCGCGACATGGCCTGGGTGGCGTTGGCTGGTCCCGCCGCCAACTTCCTGATGGCGCTGATCTGGACGCTGATGATTTACGGGCTGGCCATCGGCGGCGTCGAAGAAGAGTTCTTCATGCTCATGGCCAAGGCCGGTGTACTGACCAATCTTGTCATGTTCGCGTTCAACCTGTTCCCGATTCCACCGCTCGATGGCGGCCGCATCCTGACCAGTTTGCTGCCGAACCGATATGCGTATAAATTTGCACAGATTGAGCCCTATGGCTTCTTCATCGTGATGGCGCTGGTGCTGCTCAAGGTGATTTATACCTGGTGGATGGCGCCGGTGATGTACCTGGCAGGCAGCCTGCTGCAACTGATCGTGTCGCCGATATCCTTCTTTTTCTGACTGAATCACAACCATGTATCCTGATCGCGTTGTCTCCGGTATGCGCCCCACAGGCGCGCTGCATCTGGGCCATTACCACGGCGCCCTGAAGAACTGGGTCAAGCTGCAATCCGAATTGCCTTGCCTGTTTTTCGTCGCCGACTGGCATGCGCTGACGACGCATTACGACGATCCCAGCGTGATCGAAACCAGCACCTGGGAAATGGTCATCGACTGGCTCGCCGCCGGTGTCGATCCCTCGCAATCGACCTTGTTCATCCAGTCGCGCGTGCCCGAACATGCCGAGTTGCACCTGTTGCTCTCGATGGCTACGCCGCTGGGCTGGCTGGAGCGCGTGCCGACCTACAAGGACCAGCAGGAAAAGCTCGCCGACCGCGATCTCGCGACCTACGGCTTCCTCGGCTATCCCTTGCTGCAGGCGGCCGACGTGCTGATCTACCGCGCCAGCCAGGTGCCGGTGGGTGACGACCAGATTCCCCATATCGAAATGATGCGCGAGATTTCGCGCCGCTTTAACCATCTGTACGGCAAGGAAAAAGGTTTCGAGGAAAAAGCGCGCGAAGCCGTCAAGAAGCTCGGCGGCAAGCGTTCCAAGCTGTATCAGGAACTGCGCACGCAATTCCAGGAGCAGGGCGACGAAGAGGCGCTGGAGCAGGCCAAGGCCATGCTGGACGACGCGCAGAATTTGTCGATGATCGACCGCGAGCGCCTGTTCGGTTACCTCGAAGGCAGCCGCAAGCTGATCCTGACCGAGCCGCAGGCCTTGCTGACCGAAGCCTCGCGCCTGCCCGGACTGGACGGCGCGAAGATGTCGAAGAGCTACGGCAACGCCATTGCGCTGCGCGAAGACAAGGATTCCGTGACCAAGAAGGTCCGCACTATGCCGACCGATCCGCAGCGCGTGCGCCGCACCGATCCGGGCGACCCCGGCAAATGCCCGGTATGGCAATTCCACCTGGTGTACTCCGACGATGCCGTGCGGCAATGGGTCGACAAGGGCTGCCGTTCGGCCGGCATCGGTTGCCTGGAATGCAAGCAACCGGTGATCGACGCCATCCTCGCCGAGCAGCAGCCGATGCTTGAGCGCGCGCAGCAATACATCGACGATCCGTCGCTGGTGCGCGCGATCATCGCCGACGGCTGCGACACGGCGCGCAAGCTGGCGCAGGACACCATGCGCGACGTGCGCGAAGCCATGGGGCTGGGTTACTGATCGCCGTAGCAACGCCAGTAACGGAACCTGCAGCTTGCAGGAACTATGTAAGCAAATCTGAACAAATTGACCGATAGCAGTGGCTATCCGCTACAATCGGTCTTTTATTTTCAACCGTATTCTCATTACGCACTAACATCATGATCAAGGGCAGCATAGTCGCCATCGTCACGCCGATGCATCCGGATGGCAGTCTCGATTTCCCGGGCCTGCGCAAATTGATTGATTGGCATATCGCAGAGGGCACCGACGGCATCGTGATCGTCGGTACAACCGGCGAATCGCCGACCGTTTCGGTCGAGGAACACTCCGAACTGATCAAGGTCGCGGTTGAGCACACTGCCAAACGCATTCCCATCATCGCCGGCACCGGCGGCAATTCGACTTCGGAAGCCATCGAGCTGACCGAATTCGCCAAGAAGGTCGGCGCCGACGCCTCGCTGCAGGTCGTTCCTTACTACAACCGTCCGACGCAAGAGGGCATGTACCTGCACTTCAAGAAGATCGCCGAAGCAGTCGATCTTCCGGTGATCCTGTACAACGTCCCCGGCCGCACCGTTGCCGACATGAGCAACGAGACCATCCTGCGCCTGGCGCAGGTCAAGGGCATCGTCGGCGTCAAGGATGCGACCGGCAACATCGGTCGCGGCACTGACCTGATCCGTCTCGCGCCGAAGTCGTTTGCGGTTTATTCCGGCGACGATCCGACTGCGTTTGCGCTGATGCTGTACGGCGGCCAGGGCAATATTTCGGTGACGGCCAACATTGCGCCGCGCGATATGCACGAGCTGTGCGCAGCGGCCATGAGCGGCAACCTCGCCCGCGCGATCGAGCTGAACAACAAGATGCTGCCTTTGCATAACAAACTGTTCGTCGAACCGAATCCGGTTCCCCTGAAATGGGCGATGATCGAAGTGGGCCTGATAGAATCCGGCATGCGTTTGCCGCTGGCTCCGCTGGGCGCTGCATATCACGATACCGTGCGTGCCGCGCTGCGCGAGTCCGGTGTATTAAAATAATTAATTAACTAAACGGCAGTGTCGTTTTCCCTTGAACCCGAACCCGCTTTTCATTGCAACGATATGACAATTCGCAAGAACGTTCACTCTGCTTCACGTCTCCTCCCACAACGTGGTCTCACGGGTCTTATGATTGCCCTGGCTTTCACCAGCCTGGCAGGATGCAGCGCCGTCAGCAACATGCTGGAAGGGGATCGTATCGACTACAAGAGCGCGGAAAAAGCCAAGGGCCCACGACTCGAAGTGCCGCCTGATCTGACCCAGCTGCAACGTGACAACCGTTACGCGATTCCGGAGTCGAGCAAGGGCGTCGCCACTGCGTCCGGCTACAACCTGGAACAAAAGACCCGTCCGGCAACCGACGCTGCTGCCGTGGCACCGGCCGCCAAGGGCGACCTGCGCATCGAGCGCGACGGCACCCAGCGCTGGCTGGTCGTGTCGCAGACGCCGGAGCAGCTGTGGGGACCGATCAAGGACTTCTGGCAAGATTCGGGCTTCCTGATCAACGTCGAATCGCAAGATACCGGCGTGATGGAAACCGATTGGGCGGAAAACCGCGCCAAGATTCCGCAAGACTTCATCCGCAACACGTTGGGCAGAGTGTTTGACTCGCTGTATTCGACCGGCGAGCGCGACAAATTCCGCACCCGTCTGGAACGCGGCCCGAACGGCACCACCGAAATCTTCGTGAGCCATCGCGGCGCCGAAGAAGTGCTGACCGGTTCGGCCAAAGAGACTTCGGTCTGGACTGCGCGTCCTTCCGATCCGGGCCTCGAAGCCGAATTCCTGGCGCGCCTGATGGTGCGTCTGGGCGCCGAAGAAACCAAGGCCAAGGCTGCCGTCGCCAATGCTCCGTCACTGCAGGCCCGTTCCAAGCTGCTCAAGACCGCCAACGGTTCCAGCGTCCGGGTTGATGAAAGCTTCGACCGCGCATGGCGCCGCGTCGGTCTGGCGCTTGACCGCGTCGGCTTTACCGTGGAAGACCGTGATCGTACGCAAGGCCTGTACTTCGTGCGTTACGTCGACCAGAACCAGGACGCCAAGGACAAGGAATCCGGCGGCTTCTTCTCGAACCTGTTCAGTTCCAAGGACAAGGACAAGAAGGCTGCGCGTTACCGTATCGTGGTCAAGGGCACCGGCGATGTCAGCGACATCTCTGTCCAGAACAACGACGGCAAGCAGGAAGTTTCGCAAACCGCCGACAAGATCCTCGGTTTGCTGAATGACCAACTGAAGTAATACTTACATCAGAACCTGTTTGCGATCTGTAGCGAGAGGCCATCAGCCGGTGGCGGCCGGAGCGGAGGAACCGGAGTGTACTTCAGTACATGAGGATTCCGAGCACCGCCCGACGCCGGATCATGGCCTTGCAGTAAGATCGCAAACAGGTTCTAAGCAGTACATGCCTTCGCGAGTCCACCGTTGAAATTCGCAAGTCTCGGCAGCGGCAGCGAAGGCAACGCCCTCATCATCTCCGGCACATCCGGCACGACCACTACCACGGTCATGCTGGATTGCGGTTTCGGCATCAAGGAAACCGAGCGTCGGCTGACTCGCATCAGCAAACTCCCACAAGACATCAACGGCATCGTCGTCACGCATGAACATCAGGATCATGTCGGCGGCGTGTTCAAGTTCGCGCGTCGCCACCGTATCCCGGTGTGGCTGACCTACGGCACCTTCCAGGCCGTGGGCGAAGAGGCCTGCAAGGACGTCCAGCTGCATTTTTGCCGCGATAGCGAAGCGGTGATCATCGGCGACTTGTCATTGATGCCCTACACGGTCCCGCACGATGCCCGCGAGCCTGTGCAGTATGTTGCAGGCGACGGCACGCGCAAGCTCGGCGTGCTGACCGACGCCGGCCAATCAACTGCCCATCTGGTACAGGCGCTGGGTGGTTGCGATGCACTGGTGCTGGAGTGTAATCACGACCGCCAGATGCTGGCCGATTCCGCCTATCCGCCATCGCTGAAACGCCGTATCGGCGGCGCCTACGGCCATCTTGCCAACGACACCAGCGCCGACATCCTGGCGGCATTGGACAAGCAAAAACTGAAGACCGTGATCGGCGCGCATCTGAGCTTGAAGAACAATACGCCCGAGCTCGCACGTGCCGCGCTGTGCGGCGCATTGGGAGCGCATCCGAGTGAAGTCATGATCGCTTGCCAGGAAGAGGGTTTTGACTGGATTGGCATCGCCTGAGGAGGCGTACGCCTGGATGGTATTCAGCGGAGGGAGGGGCGTGCGGAACAACAAGATCTGCAGCAGAGGGTGTACAGAGGCGAGCGCCAGGGGAAGCAAAGCGCGCAGGCATAAAAAAAGCCGACCATCGGTCGGCTTTTTCCAATAATCAAAAGATTATTTTGCTGGTGCTGCGTCAGCTGGCTTAGCGTCAGCTGCTGGTGCTGCAGGAGCAGCGTCAGCTGGCTTAGCATCAGCTGCTGGAGCTGCAGGAGCAGCGTCAGCTGGCTTAGCATCAGCTGCTGGTGCAGCTGGTGCTGCTGCAGGAGCTTCAACTGCTGGTGCTGGTGCAGGTGCTGGAGCTTCTTCTTTTTTACCGCAAGCAGCCAGAGCAACAGCCAACAACGATGCGATCAACAGAGTCTTTGTCATGAATATTCCTTCAATAATAATAAAATTTTGCGATGAATAATTACCGGTAATTATCGCTCTATAGGATGATTTCTTTGTCTTGCTTGTTAGCTCAACAATGAAAGCTTTCCAGCCCGATATTATAGCTACATTTTGGGAAAATCACATGCGAATTATTCTTTTCTGTAAGAATTTGTAAGATTGTTGCAAATCCCGTCAGCTTGTCGTCAGGCCTTTATTCATGCAGGTTTCCGGCCCATGGCAAATGCGCGGAAAACAAAAAATTGCCGAATTTTTAAGCTTCTCAAGCAAGCTCAAGCCAGCCTTCCTGATACCAGTTGTGGAAGGCCTCCAGCACATCTTTCGACGCCTTCGGGAGCGCCGTTTTGTCGAGTCGCCGTTCGTCCGCCAGCACGGTCAGCAGCGCCTTGTCGGCGCGTCCGACCGCAAACGACTCGCCGTTGATGAACAGGTGCTTGCCGCGATACAGCATCTGCGTTTTGCGTGAAAGCCTGATCCCGCGCTTGTTTGCGGCCTGCAGGAAGCGCGCCGGCGTGAGCGGCTTGTCGACCGGATCGAAGTAAGTGGTGGCCTTCGGTCCCGACAGATATTCGCCGAGGAAAATCGTGATGTCGTCGTCGGTGAAGCGCATCTTGTTGATTTCATCGGCCACGCGCGAGAGCAGTTGCTCCGGCAATTCGGCTGGGTGCTTGGCCGGCTCCAGCTCGGGATCGGCATAGCGGCCGGGCAGGTCGATCGAATCGGCCATGAATTGCAGGAAGGCCTCGCCCAGTTCCTGGAAAGCCGGCGCGCGGAAGCCGATCGAATAGGTCATGCACTCGCCGACCGCCACCCCGTCATGGGCATAATGCGGCGGCAGGTAGAGCATGTCGCCCGGTTCGAGCACGAATTCTTCCTCGCTCTTGAAGTTCTTCAGGATCTTCAGCGGCATGCCGTCCACCAGCGACAAATCCTTTTGCGCGCTGATGCGCCAGCGGCGTTGACCGTGCGCCTGCAACAGGAACACGTCATAGGAATCGAAATGCGGCCCGACGCCGCCGCCGTCGCTGGCGTAGCTGATCATCAGGTCGTCCAGGCGCGCATCGGGAATGAAGCGAAATTCGCGCAGCAGCGCGTCGGCGGCGTTTTCATGCAGGTTGACACCCTGAACCAGCAGGGTCCATTCCTTCTGCTTGAGCGGCGGCAGTTTGGCCAGCGGACCGTGGTCCATTTTCCAGTCCTTGCCGTTCTGCGTGATCAGGCGCGATTCGACGTCTTCACGACCGGCCAGGTCGAACAATTGCTGGCGCGTCAGCGGCGCCTGGAAACCGGGAATCGCCTGGCGGATCAGCAGGGGTTTCTTGTGCCAGTAATCGCGCAGGAAGGTGGCGGGGCTGATGCCGCCGAGCAAAGCGAGGGTATTTTTCATGGCGTCATTATAGTCGTTGGGCGAGTGTTGGCCGCTGCGGCCTTTTGCCTGACAAAACATCCAAACGGGTATAATTCGGGGTGCAGATTGCAGCGCATTCCAGCTTATGTCATGCCTTCTCGGGGCCACCGCAGCAAGGCCCCGCACCAACCGCAAGCGCAGGCAGTTCTTTTCACCTGCTGTAACCGATAACACAGCCTACCAGCTATACCGCCATACGAAAGGGGCATACATGAAGATTGCCAAAAATACCGTAGTTTCCGTCAACTACAAGCTCTCCGACGCCCAGGGCGTACTGATCGAAGAAAGCCGCGACCCGATGGTTTACCTCCACGGCGGCTACGAAAATACTCTGCCGAAGATCGAGGAAGCATTGGACGGCAAGGAAGCCGGCTACACCGTCTCGATCCAGGTCGAACCGGTCGACGCTTTCGGCGAATACGATGCCGAACTGGTCAAGATTGAACCGAAGAATCGCCTGCCGTCGCCGATCGAAGTCGGCATGCAGTTCGAAGGTTCGCCGGATGACGAAAACGAATCATCGGTGGTGTTCACCGTGACCGAAATCGCCGACGACAAGGTCGTCCTGGACGGCAACCATCCGTTGGCAGGCATCGCCTTGCGCTTCGATCTGAGCGTCTCCGAAGTACGCGCCGCCACCGAAGAAGAAGTGCAGCACCAGCACGTACACGGTCCGCACGGCCACCATGGACACGATCACGGTCACGATCATGGCGACGATGAAGGCGACGAAGGCGATCACTTCCGCAGCCATCCTGTGCATTGATTCGACTTGCATCAGCCTCAATGAAAAACGCAGCCGTGGCTGCGTTTTTTTATGTCTGCGCTATGCGTGCTCGTCGCCTGTGCGAGTTCACTGAGACGGCGGCGTCGCTCGCGCCGCCTTGGAAGAATCGCTCAATGTGAACAGCGCCGCATTGCCGCTGTCGACCGCGAATTTCGACCAGCCCGAGGCCACGCCGATGCTGCCCAGGTTGCGACGCCAGACGATGCCGGCGTTGGATTCGTCCTTCAGGGTCTCGCCATGCACCAGCAAGATCTTGCCCTTGAACGTCGCCGCCAGCGTGGTGATGCGCTGGCGCGTTTCGGCAAAACCGTCGCGCTGACCGCGCAGAAGGAAAGGGCGTTGGCTGGGTTGCGCCAGCGGATTGCCGTCGGTGAACAGCACGATGCCGGCCAGCTTCTTTTGCGCGGCGAAGGTGAATATCCGTTGCAGCCAGTCCTTGTTGGCAATCAGGCGGTCTTCGAATTCGCTGTTGCGGCCGCCATCCTGAAGGAAGTGATTATTGGCGGCCGGCAGGTTGACGGTGGCGAACAGCACGTTGCCGAATTCCCAGCGCGCGTTTTCGGTATAGCTGCGGAATTTCGGTGTGACCGACTGGCGAAACAGCGGCACCTTGCTGGCGCCGAATGAGAATTCATCAGGAAAGAACAAGTCGCGCACCTGGTTCAGCCGCTCGATTGCTACGGAACCGTTCTTGTTGCGGCAGCCGACCCAGTCGCTGGCGGCAAGCGACACGATGACGCCGTTCTCGGCTTCCTTGAGCAGATCGCGGCGCGCGCTGTACAGCGCATCGCTGCACGGCTCCGATGCGGATTTGATGCCGTTGACGACGACGAAGGCGAGATTGTCGGCGTCGCTTTCGTCCAATGCGCGGCGCAGTACACCTTCGTCAGGACTCCCGGAAAACGAATGCCCGATCACGCCGAAATGGAAGCTGTCCTGCGCCCACGATGCCGGTGCTACGCACAAGGCGCTTCCCAGCAGGGCAACGGATAGCAGCTTCCTCATGCGCGTCATGCGCCGTCGCCCAACTGCTTCAGGCGATACAGGGCGTCCAGCGCCTGCCGCGGCGTCATGGCGTCGGGATCGATATCTGCCAGCGCATCAGCGACTGCTTGTGCCAGCGGATCAACCGGTGCAGACGACGCTGCATGCACATCGTCATCGTCGGCGCGCGCCGGTGCGCTGAACAGGTCGAACTGCGGCGTGGTCTGAACCGATTGCGCTTCCAGCGCCGCCAGATGCTTGCGCGCCGCGCGGATCACCGGCGTCGGCACGCCCGCCAGTTGCGCCACCTGCAAGCCGTAGCTTTGCGATGCCGGACCGGGCTGGACCGCATGCAGGAACACGATGCTGTCCTTGTGCTCGACCGCCGACAGGTGGACGTTGGAAGCAGTCGGATGCACCTCCGGCAATTGCGTCAGTTCGAAATAGTGAGTGGCGAACAGCGTGAAGCTGCGCGTCGCGTCGATCAGGTGCTTGGCGATGGCCCAGGCCAATGCCAGGCCATCGAAGGTCGAGGTGCCGCGGCCGACTTCATCCATCAGCACCAGCGAATTCTCGGTGGCGTTGTTGAGGATGGAGGCCGACTCCGTCATCTCCACCATGAAGGTCGAACGACCGCCGGCCAGATCGTCGGCGGCGCCGATACGCGTGAAGATGCGGTCGATCGGACCGATCGTCGCGCTGGTGGCCGGCACGAAGCTGCCGACGTAGGCCAGCAGCGTGATCAGCGCCACCTGGCGCATGAAGGTCGATTTACCGCCCATGTTGGGGCCGGTGATCAGCAACAGTTTGCGTTCGGAGGTGAAGGCGCAGTCGTTGGCGATGAAGCGTTCGATCTGGTTTTCCACCACCGGATGGCGGCCTTGTTCAATCACGATGGTCGGCTCGGTCACCAACTGCGGTGCGCACCAGTTGTTGCGTGCGGCGTGGTCGGCCAGCGCCACCAGCGTATCGAGCTGGGCCAGCGCATGGGCGATGGCCTGCAGCGTCACGATGTGTGGCGACAGGTCTTGCAGCAATTGTTCGTAGAGGAATTTCTCGCGCGACAGCGCGCGTTCCTGCGCCGACAAGGCCTTGTCTTCGAAGGCCTTCAGTTCCGGCGTGATGTAGCGCTCGGCGTTCTTGAGCGTCTGGCGGCGGCGGTAGTCGTCCGGCACCTTGTCGGTCTGGCCGTGCGTGACTTCGATGTAGAAGCCGTGCACCTTGTTGTATTCGACGCGCAGGTTGGCGATGCCGGTGCGGGCGCGTTCGCGCGTTTCGAGATCGATCAGGAACTGGCCGGCGTTTTCCGACAGGCCGCGCAACTCATCCAGGTCGGCGTCGAAGCCGCGTGCGATGACGCCACCGTCGCGCACCATCGCGGCCGGTTCCAGCATGATCGAGCGTTCCAGCAAGTCCAGGCATTCGGTCGGCGTCGCCAGCGCGTCGTGCAGATCCAGCAGCAGCGGCGCATCGGCGTCGCGGCTGCACATCGCCACGTAATTGCGCAGCGAACCGAGTTGTTGCAAGCCGCCGCGCAGGCCTGCCAGGTCGCGCGGCCGCGCCGACAGCAGCGCGATGCGCGTGGTGATGCGTTCGATGTCCGGCACCGCCGCCAATGTTGCCGACAGGCCCGAGCAGGCATCGGTGCGCATCAGCGCGTTGATCGCCGCATGACGCGCGCGGGCTACTTTTTGATCACGGCGCGCATGATGCAGCCAGTGACGCAGCAGGCGCGAACCCATCGCCGTGCGGCAATGGTCGAGCAGCGAGAACAGTGTCGGCGCCAGCGCGCTGGCATCCTGCGCGCGGATGGTTTCGGTCAGTTCCAGGTTGCGGCGGGTGGAGGCGTCGAGGCCGATGAATTCGTTTTCCGATTCCACCGTCAGCGCGCGCACATGCTGCAAGCCCTTGCCTTGCGTCGACTGCGCATAGCGCAGCAGTGCGCCGCCGGCGCCGATGGCGGCGCTCATGCCTTCCGCGCCGAAGCCGTTTAACGTAGCGACCGACAATTGATCGAGCAAGGCCTTCTGGCCGCTCGGCTGGTCGAAATGCCAGTCCGGCACCGTGGTCGGTTTGCCGCTGAGGAGATGCGCATAAGCGGCTTCCTCACTGTCGCCGATCAGCGTTTCGGCCGGCGAGATGCGTTCCAGTTCCTGTTTCAGGCGCGCTTCCAGCAAGGCCGGCTCGGCGCTGAACTCCATGAGCTTCAATGCGCCGCTGGCCATCGACAGCCAGGCCAGGCCGACGGTGACGGTCTTGCGTTGTTTGCTGGAGGCGACGTTGACGGCCAGCAGCGGACGTTCTGATTTTTCGGGCAGCAAGTCAGAGTCGGTCAGCGTGCCCGGCGTGATCACGCGCACCACCTTGCGTTCGACCGGTCCCTTGCTGGTGGCCGGGTCGCCGATCTGTTCGCAGATCGCCACCGACTCGCCCAGCTTGATCAGCTTGACCAGATACTGGTCGACGGAGTGGAAGGGAATCCCCGCCATCTTGATCGGCGAGCCGTTCGACGAGCCGCGCTGGGTCAGGGTGATGCCCATCAGGCGCGAGGCTTTTTCAGCGTCGTCGAAGAACAGTTCGTAGAAGTCGCCCATGCGGTAGAACACCAGCGTGGTCGGATACTCCGCCTTGATGCGCAGGTACTGGACCATCATGGGAGTGTGCTTCTCGCCGCCGGCGCTGCCGGGATCGGATTCAACGGTGGATTTCAAGTGTTTGGTCATTCAGTCAATTGCCGCCGCCGCTTCAGTCGGAAGGGCGTCGTCTTGCGAGTTTTCGGGGTTCTGGCGATCTGCCATTTTACCGCGTGCAGGAGCGATGAGCCGAAATGGGGCCTCTCCCGGTCCGGGGATTAACTTGATTGTCTGTTTTTCGTATGTTGTGCCGACGAAAGAAATAATGAAACATATTTGTTAATATTCAGTAGAGAACGTAATTTTAATAACGACTATTGAGTTCGAATGAAAATTATAAAAAAGGTAACAATTAGATACTTCCGATCCATTTATACGGCTTCGATTAACGATTGCGCCGAGTTAAATGTGATATCGGGGCGCAATGACTGCGGGAAGTCAAACACACTTCGAGCTCTAAATCTATTTTTTAATCAACAAACGGACTGGAAGAGAGAGCTTTCTTTCTACGAAGATTTTTCCGTCCAACGATTGGATAGCGTCCGAAAAGAGTCAGTTAAGGGAAAGCAGTTCATTTCTGTGGAAATTGAATTTGAGCGACCCTCAACTTACTCCGCTAGCTTGCCAGAGACATTTTCAGTTACTCGCACTTGGTATCGGGACAGTGCGCAGTACGAAGAACGAAATAATTTGGATTCTTCAGCTGTGATAAATAAATTGCCTTCCAAATTGGCAACCGCAAAAAGGGCCTTGCAAGCTTTCCTCAATCGAATCCAATACGAGTATGTTCCAGCAATCAAGGACCGTCCATACACCTTGCATCTGCTTGCAAGGCTTCAAAAAAACATGCTTGATCTGGAAGGCCCTCAATCTGCTAGCTTGACCAGAATAGTCAAGACGATGTCCGATACGATGAGAAAGCAAGTCGCTGAGCTTAATAGCGAGTTCAAGAGTGCGACAGGGCTGTCTGCTGGATTTAAATCTCCTACGGAAATGTCCGCACTTTTCCATGCTTTTAATGTTGTGACAGACAGCAATACCGATCAACCGATCGCATTGCAGGCTCGCGGAGATGGGATTCAGGCGCGATACCTGTCTTCTGTACTTTACGCGTTGGCATCTCAAAGTAGGCGTTTCTTCATTTGGGGGTTTGAAGAACCTGAAAATTCGTTGGAAATGGGAGCTACGGAGAAACTCGCGAAAGAGTTTTCAACTCTGTACGCTAAAAAGAGCCAGATTTTTCTCACGACCCATTCGCCGGCTTTTATTTCTCTGGAAGGCGCGCACGTAGCAAGATTCCGAACGTTTCAGGACGATTACCGTACTCAATTGGTAAATCTAGATGGGAAAGGAAAGAACTTTGAACATATGGAGTCATTGGAACGCGAATTGGGAATGTTGCAAATCCAAGAAAAAATTCACCAGATTTATGCTGCTCAAATTGCCGAATTTCATGATCTTCAAAAGATAAAAGAAAAAATTCATGCGGAGCTCAGAAGTTCGAAATTACCGCTGGTTTTGGTAGAAGGAAAAAGCGACAAACTCATTATTGATACTGCTTGGGAGAAGTTATATAAAAAGCCTATGCCCTTCAAAGTAAGGGTGGCAGATCCTGCAGGAGACGGAGGGACCGGGGGCGCCGGTATGCTGGCAAAGACTATTGAGAGCGTACATCCTGACGACGGCAGAAAGTGTATTGCTATATTTGATCAAGATCATGAAGGAATTAAAAGCTTCCAAGGTTTGAGTAAAAACTTCACTCTTTTGTCTGCTTTCAATGATTGCAAAGTTCATAAGAACAAGCATTCATATGTATTCCTTTTACCTGCGCCGTCATATCGTTCGGACTATGTCGATGCGCAAAATCATATGATCGAATACATGTTTGATGACCATGCCTTGGGAACAAAACATAGAGGAAGGGGACTGACCTTCTCTCAAGGAGAGGCCGCACTATTAGTAAACGGGAAAAAAATAAAGATCACGCAGTCACAACAACTCCAGCTAGGTTTCGAACTTTTACAGCATCGAGTTATCATTTCTGGCAAAGATACTTTCTCGGAGACGATTGTTCCTAAACTGGAAGCAGATGCTTTTGCAGGTTTTGTCCCATTGTTTGAACTGATAGGTAATTTGTTGTCGCTAGAGTAAAGATCGGTAGTCAATATTTTCGTCAAATCTTTGATCGGAAATTTTTTCGATCAACCCCAGATGACGGACTTTAATAAGTCTAAAAAAGGGCGAACCGCTCGCACGGCCCGCCCCAAACTCCTCAAAAAACCTGAAGCGCGTTTCAGCGCGTATGCACGCAAGCCCCGGCTGAATACGTCGCCGCAATTGCGCGGTCGTCAGCCAGGATTGCCAGGGCAAACAGTTGTTCTTCCAGACTCTCTGTGGTGGCGCTGCGGCGCGCCAGCAGCGGCGTGCATTTCGGATCGAGCACGATGAAGTCGGCGTCGCAGCCGGCGGCGAAGTTGCCGATCTTGCCTTCCAGCTGCAGGGCGCGTGCACCGCCCAGCGTCGCCAGGTAGAACATGCGCTGCGCCGAAAGATGCGTACCGGCCATGCGGCCGACCTTGTACAGCTCATTCATCGTCTGCAACATCGAGAAGCTGGTGCCGCCGCCCACATCGGTCGCCAGCGATACCGGCATGCGCAGCTTGTCGGCGTTGGCAAAGTCGAACAGGCCGCTGCCGAGGAACAGGTTGGAGGTCGGGCATACAGTCGCCACCGATTGCGTCGCCGCCATGCGCGCGCGGTCGGCGTCGTCCAGCCAGATGCAGTGCGCATACAGCGCGCGCTCGCGCATCAGGCCGTATTGATCGTAGACGTCGAGATAGCTGCGGGCGTCAGGGAACAGTTCCTTGACCCATTGCACTTCATCGGTGTTTTCGGCGACGTGGGTCTGGATGTAGGTGTCCGGATATTGCGTCGCCAGCTCACCGGCCAGCTTCAGCTGTTGCGGCGTCGAGGTCGGCGCAAAGCGCACCGTGATCGCGTAGTGCTGGCGGCCCTTGTTGTGCCAGCGCTGGATCAGTTCTTCGGTCTCGCGCGCGCCGCTCTCGGCGGTGTCGCGCAGGAAGTCCGGCGCGTTGCGATCCATCAGGCATTTGCCGGCCACCATGCGCAGGTTCAGTTCGCTGCTGCGGCTGAAGAAGGCATCGACCGATTGCGGATGCACGGTGCAATACACGGCGGCCGTAGTGGTGCCGTTGCGCAGCAGTTCAGCCAGGAAAAAGTCGGCCACTTCACTCGCATGTTCGCCGCTTTCGAAACGACGCTCGGCCGGGAAGGTGTACGTGTTCAGCCACGGCAGCAGGCCCGGCGCGGGCGAGCCGATGATGTCGGTTTGCGGATAGTGGACGTGGGTGTCGATGAAGCCGGGCGTGATGATCTTGCCGCGATAGTCGAGCGGCACGCAATCAGGGGGCAGGGTGGCGGCCAGCTTGCTGTAGTCGCCGGCGGCGACGATTTTTCCATCGGAGACGATCAGCAGGCCGTCGCTATGCCATTGCGTGGCGCGTTCGTCGAAGGCGGGATCGTTGCGGAAATGGAGCAGGCTGGCGCGATAGGCTTGCACGTGGGAAGTCATGGGTAATCCTTAATCTTGGCTCAAACCTGCTCAATGTCTTACTGCGAGGCCGTGATCTGGCAGCGTACGGTGCTCGGAATCCTCATGTACTTCAGTACATTCCGGTTCCTGCGCTCCGGGCGCTACCAGCTGACGACCTCTCGCTACAGACCTTGAACAGGTTTCTTGATAACTAAATGATACTAGTATGGGATGGAACAGATGCTGCTGAGGCGACGGTCCGGTTGTCCTTAACTCCGGCCGTCCAGCATGTGTGTGGGCGGTCTCGCCTTGAGTGTGCCGGACAAGTCTGGCTGCTGCGGCTGCTGCGCTTTCACCACCCGCAGCGCCTGCAGCTCCCACAGTTGCAGCAACTGCGCCACCACCGCCAGCGCGATGCTGGCGGGTTCCTTGCCGTAGATGCCCGGAATGCCGATCGGGCAGGTCATCTTGTTCAGTTGTTCCTGCGTGATGCCGCGGTCGAGCAGGCGATGTTCGAACTGCTTGCGCTTGGTCTGCGAACCGATCAGGCCGTACCAGCCGATGTCGGCGCGCTTCAGGATGCGTTCACTCAGTTGTTGATCCAGCGCATGGCTGTGCGTCATCACGAGGAAGTAGGCGCCCGGTTCGGCCATGTCCACCACGGCGTTGGGCACGTCGGTAGCTTCCACCGTCACCTGCATCGGTAGGTCGGCCGGGAACATGTCTTCGCGTTCATCGACCCACAGCACGCGGCAGGGCAGCGTCGCCAGCACGCGCACGATGGCGGCGCCGACATGGCCGGCGCCGAACAGCACGACCTGCGGCTGATGCGCGCGGCAGCGGTCGAGCAGCCAGCGGCGGCCGTAACGGTCTTGCGTGACATGGGTGTTGCCGGCATGACGGAATTGTTCGGCGTCCAGTCCGTTGTCGGGCGCGCTGAGGTCGCAGGCTTCGCCTTCCAGTTCGTACAGCAGCGTCGGGTCGTCCGATTCCAGCGCGACTGCGCGCCAGATGTCGACGCCGTTGCGCCAGTGCTGTTCGAGTTCGGTCAGCATGAGGCCGGCACGGGTATCGATGCGCTGCTCGATGCGTTCAAACGCCAGGAACACCACACCGCCGCAGCACTGGCCCAGGCTCGGTCCCAGCGCGATGCGTTCGAATTTGCGGATGCCGGCGAATACCGTCGCATCCGACTCAAGCATGTCGCGCGCGATCTGCGCCGCACGCCATTCCAGATGGCCGCCGCCGATGGTGTCGTACTGGCCGTCGGCCGTAAACACCATGCGCGCACCCGCCTCGCGCGGCGTCGACCCTTGGATGGTCGCCACCGTGACCAGCACTGCCGGGACGGCGGTGCTGTGCAAGTCCTTGAGTGCGGCGAGCCATACGGTCATGAATTCCCCTTGAAGTTGAAAACGTCCACCAGGTTACTGCGCAAGTTGTGTAGCTTTCACCGCATCAATCGCATCCAGAATCGCTTCGCTGGTCGCCGGTGCGCGCAGCGGCGGATTGACGCGATGGTCGCCCACCGCCGACACCGCATCGCGGATCGCCAGGAACACCGAGAACGGCAGCAGTAGCGGCGGTTCGCCGGTGGCCTTGGAGCGGTGGATGGTGTCCGACACATTGCTGTTCTTGAACAACTGCGTGCGGAAATCGGTCGGGCAATCCGACACCGCCGGAATCTTGTACGTCGACGGCGCATGCGTCATCAGCTTGCCGTCCTTGTTCCACCACAGCTCTTCCGTGGTCAGCCAGCCCATGCCCTGGATGAAGCCGCCTTCGACCTGGCCGACGTCGATGGCCGGGTTCAGGCTCTCGCCGGCGTCGTACAGCGAGTCCGCACGGATCAGGCGCCACTCGCCGGTCAGCGTATCGATCACGACTTCGGCCACCGCCGCGCCATAGGCGAAGTAGAAGAACGGATGGCCGTTCATGGTCTTGGAATTCCAGTGCACCTTGGGCGTCGAGTAGAACCCGTCCGACCACAATTGCACGCGCTTCAGGTAAGCCTGCATCACCAGTTCTTCGAACGTCACCGATTGCGCGCCGGTTGAGACCATGCCGTCGGCGAAGCGCACTTCGCTGACGTCGGCGTTGAAGCGTTCCGCCGCAACCTGCGCCAGTCGCGCGCGGATTTGCAAGGCTGCATCCTGCGCCGCCTTGCCGTTCAGGTCGCTGCCGGTGGAGGCGGCGGTGGCCGAGGTGTTGGCGATCTTGCTGGTGTCGGTCGCTGTGCAGCGAACCTGTTCCAGCGGCAGGCCGAGCGCGTTGGCGACGACTTGCGCGACCTTGGTATTGAGCCCCTGGCCCATTTCCGTGCCGCCGTGATTGACCAGTACCGAGCCGTCGGTATAGACGTGCACCAGCGAGCCGGCCTGGTTCAGGTGCGGCACGTTGAACGAGATACCGAACTTGACCGGCGTCAGCGCCAGGCCGCGTTTGAGGATGGTGTTCCCGGCGTTGAAGGCCTTGATGGCCAGTCGGCGTTCCTGGTACTCGCTGGTGCGTTCCAGTTCGTCGACCAGCGCCTGAATCACGTTGTCTTCGACCTTCTGGCCGTAGTGCGTGGTGTTGCGCGCATCCGGGCCGTCGGCGTCGCTGCTGCCGTAGAAGTTGGCGCGGCGCACTTCCAGCGCATCCTTGCCGAGATTGCGGGCGATTTCGTCGATGATGTATTCGATCGCGATGGCGCCTTGCGGACCGCCGAAGCCGCGGAAGGCGGTATTCGATTGCGTGTTGGTCTTGCCGCACATGGCGTGGATTTCCACGTCCGACAGATAGTAGGCATTGTCGAAGTGGCAGACTGCGCGTGTCGCGACCGGGCCCGACAAGTCGGCCGAGAAACCGGCGCGCGAGACCATGTCGATCTTGGCGGCAACGATGCGGCCGTTGTCGTCGTAGCCGATTTCGTAATCGTAGGCGAAGCAATGGCGCTTGCCGGTGACGATCATGTCATCGTCGCGATCGGCGCGCAGCTTGATCGGGCGGCGCAGGCGCACCGCAGCCACGGCAGCGGCGCAAGCCCACAAGGCCGATTGCGATTCCTTGCCGCCGAAGCCGCCGCCCATGCGACGGCATTCGACCAGCACGTCATGCGAAGCGACGTGCAGTACGTGGGCAATGTGATGCTGCATTTCGCTCGGATGCTGGGTCGAGCAGTAAACGTGCATGCCGCGTCCTTCTTTCGGGATCGCGTACGAGATCTGTCCTTCCAGGTAAAACTGCTCCTGGCCACCGACGTCGAACTTGCCCTTGAGCTTGTGCGGCGCGTTGTTGAAGGCTTCCGACGGATTGCCGCGGGTCAGGTGCATCGGCGGCAACACATAGGATTCGGCTGCATGCGCGGCGCGCGGCGTCAGCACGGCCGGCAGTTCTTCATAGTCGATCACGGCCTGGCGCGCGGCGCGGCGAGCGTTGTCGTGGCTGTCGGCGATAACGATGAAGATCGGCTGGCCGACGTATTGCACCAGGTCTTCCGCCAGCACCGGATCATCCTTGATGATGGCGCCGCATTGGTTTTCACCGGGGATGTCGGCGGCGGTGTAGACCGCGACCACGCCCACCGATGCCTTGACCTTGCTCAGATCGATAGCACGCAGTTTTGCATGCGCCTTGCTCGACAGGCCGAGCGCAGCATGCAGCGTGCCTTGCAGTTCGACGATGTCGTCGGTGTAGGTGGCTTCGCCGGTGACGTGCAGGATGGCGGACTCGTGCGGATGCGGTTTGCCGACCTCGGTCCAGGGTGCCTTGGAGGATTTGATAGACATGAATTCTTCAGTTTGCTTGTTCATTGCGCTTCCTTCCTAAGCAATCTGGGCAGCATTTTTACCGTGCACAAATGCGCTCACGGAGGCGGGCGGCAACGGCGCGTCGGTGCGCGTCTCCAGCCAGTAGCGGTACAACAGGTTTTGTGCGGTTCTCATACGATACGCCGAAGACGCACGCATGTCAGAAAGCGGTGCGTAATCTTGCGTCAGCGCAAGCATTGCCGCTTTGACATTGGCCTCGTTCCATTCCTTGCCGTTGAGCGCTGCCTCGGCCTGCGCAGCACGCTTGGGCGTGGCCGCCATGCCGCCGTAGGCCATGCGGGCATCGACTACCTTGCCGCCGTCAAGACGGAAGGCAAACGCGGCGCACACCGCCGAGATGTCCTGATCGAAACGCTTGGTCAGCTTGTACACGCGGAAGGCGATGTCCTTGCGCGGCAACGGCACGCGCACGGCCTGGACGAACTCATTGGGCAGGATCGCCGACTTCTGGTACGCGATATAAAAATCTTCCAGCGGCATGACGCGTTGGCCGTCGACGCCGTACAACACGATTTCAGTGCCGAGCGCGATCAGCCACGGCATCGAGTCGCCGATCGGCGAGCCGTTGGCGACATTGCCGCCCAGCGTGCCGGCGTTGCGCACCGGCAGCGAGGCGAAGCGTTGCCACATTTCGGACAACTCATCCGGATATTGTTCGGTCAATGCGGCGTAGGCTTTTTCCAGCGTGACGCCGGCGCCGATTTCCAGCCAGCCGTCCTGCTGGATGATGTGGCGGATTTCTTCCACTTGGCCGATGTAGATGATGTCGCCCAGATCGCGCATGTGTTTGGTCACCCACAGGCCGACGTCGGTCGAGCCGGCCAGGATGCGCGCCTTCGGCAAGTCGTTGCGCAAGGTCGCCAGTTGCGCCAGCGTGCGCGGCGCGTGGAAGGTCTGGCCGGCATGCGTGACGCTCAATGGTTCTTCGCGACGGATCGCGCGCAGGGCCTCGATCACCGGTGCGCGGTCGAAGCTCACCTTGGGCAATTCACCCATGCGGCGCGCGGCGTCGATGATCGGACGATAGCCGGTGCAGCGGCACAGGTTGCCGGACAGGGCGTCGTCGATTTCACGCGTGGTCGGAGCGACGCTGTCCTGCTCATGCTTGAGATACAAGCCCCACAGCGACATCACGAAGCCCGGCGTGCAGAAGCCGCATTGGGAACCGTGGCATTCGACCATCGCTTGCTGAGCCGGGTGCAGGCAACCGTCGCGTTGTTTCAGATCTTCCACCGTGAACAGCGCCTTACCGTCCAGCGTCGGTACGAACTGGATGCAGGAGTTGACCGTTTTCAGTTCCAGATCGTTGCCGCGCAACTCGCCCACGACCACCGTACAGGCGCCGCAATCGCCTTCCGCGCAACCCTCTTTGGTGCCGGTGCAATGCAGGTCTTCGCGCAAATGCTGCAAAACGGTGCGTGTATTGGGCAGTCCATCGACTTGATGGGTCTCGCCGCGGAAATAGAAGCGAATCGGTTCGGACATGGTGTGCTTTGCTATATAAAAATGGCTATCGAAGAAACAGTGAATCAAGATCTGTGCCGGGACCTTTTAGAGAGAAGACTGATTTGCCGCAGCCGATTGTTGCGGCTGATTGTCGATGCAGTCCGCTCTCTGAAAAATCCTTCTGTCTTGCTGCCGGCGTCCCTCCGAAGAGCGACGCCGGCATTCCGTCAGGTAGCGCTGTGAGCTGTTATCCGCCCAGGTAAATCATCTTGAACAGGAAGATCGCCGCGATCACCCAGATCACCGCCGACACGTCCTTGACGCGACCGGTCAGCAGCTTCAGCGCGGCGTAGCTGATGAAGCCCAGCGCCAGGCCGTTGGCGATCGAATACGTGAACGGCATCACCAGGGCGGTGATCACGGCCGGCACGCTTTCGGTGGTGTCGTTCCAATCGATGTCGGCCAGTTCGCGCAGCATCAGGCACGCCACGAAGAACAGCGCCGGCGCCGTTGCATAGGCCGGCACCACGCCCGCCAGCGGTGCAATGAACAGGGCCAGCAGGAACAGCACGGCCACCGCCACCGCCGTCAGGCCGGTGCGTCCACCGGCTTGCACGCCGGCCGCACTTTCAATATAGGCAGTGGTGCTCGAAGTGCCAAGCAGCGAACCGGCGACGATCGCGCCGCTGTCCGCTAGCAAGGCCTTGTTGATGCGCTCGATCTTGCCGTTCTTGACCAGTCCGGCGCGTTGCGCCACGCCCATCAGCGTGCCGGTGGCGTCAAACAATTCCACCAGGAAGAACACCAGCACCACGTTCAGCAGGCCCATCGAAATCGCGCCCTTGAGATCGAGCTGGAACAGCGTCGGCGAGATCGATGGCGGCATGGAGAACACACCGTTGAAATGATTGCCGCCGAAGATGAAGCTCAGCACCGTCACGGTCAGGATGCCGATCAGCAGCGCGCCGCGGATCTTCAGCTGGTCCAGCGCGACGATCACCAGGAAGCCGATGATGGCCAGCACCGGCGCGGCCTGATGCAGGTCACCCATGGTGACGAAGGTGGCAGGGCTGGCGGCGACGATGCCGGCGTTCTTGAGCGATATCAGCGCGAGGAACAGTCCTATCCCCGCCGGTATCGCCGTGCGCAATGAATGCGGGATGGCGTTGATGATCAGCTCGCGGATACGGAACAGGCTCACCAGCAGGAACAGGCAGCCCGAGATGAACACCGCGCCCAGCGCAGCCTGCCACGGGAAGCCCATGCCCTTGACCACGGCGTAGGCGAAGTAGGCGTTGAGACCCATGCCCGGCGCCAGGCCGATCGGGTAGTTGGCGTACAGGCCCATGATCAGTGTGCCGATTGCCGCCGCCACACAGGTGGCGACGAAGACGGAATCCTTCGGCATGCCCGCATCCCCGAGTATGGATGGGTTGACGAAGATGATGTATGCCATCGTCAGGAAGGTCGTGAGACCGGCCAGCAGCTCGGTACGGACGGTCGTACCGTTGTCGCTGAGTTTGAAATAGTTGTCCAGAAAAGTCATGAGAATTGTCTCCGTTTACGCAGTGATTACAGTGCGCGATTCTTTTTTATACGCCAGAAAACTTGCAGATTTCTCAGGTCCGCAAAAAATGGGCGTTCTGATTTGTATCTTGTTTTGCGCCGGCTCCCAGTCCTGACAGAAAGCACGTAAACCGGCTTCAAGCAGATTGATTGCAGCGTATGTAATGTCGTTGAAATATTTGGTGAAAAAGTAAGGCATGGGGAATATCAACTATAAGCTTATGGGTATATGGTGATGAGAAAATTGAATAATGACAATTTGCCATCTCTTCCATCATGCAATTCCTGATCGGAATGTATCGAATCAGCGAACAATGATGAAACTAAGCTGTGCCAAAGACGGTATTTATCCTCTGGTCCAGTAATCCGGCTGCGAATACACCTCCTTCAGATAATCGATGAAAAAGCGCGTCTTCGCCGGCAGATGCCGTTGTTGCGGGTAGACGGCCATGATGTCGTAATGGGGCAGGGCGTAGTCGTCCAGCACCGTGATCAGCTCGCCTGAGGCCAGCTGCGACTGGATTTCCCAGGTCGAGCGCCACGCCAGCCCGAGTCCTTCGCTGGCCCAGCGGTGCAGCAGCTCGCCGTCGTTGCAATCCAGGTTGCCCTGCGCGCGGATGATCACCGGCTTGCCGTTCTGCTGGAAATACCAGCCGCGCTGCTGCCCGCCTTGCAGGTTGAAGGCCAGGCAATTGTGCTGTGCCAGGTCGTCCAGCGTTTTGGGGATGCCGTTGCGGTGCAGGTATTCCGGCGCGGCGCACACCACGCGGCGGTTGCTGGCCAGCTTGACCGCCACGAAACTCGGCTCGATCGCGCCGCCGATGCGAATGCCAAGGTCATAACCTTCACGCACCAGGTCCACCACGCGGTCGGTCAGGTTGAACGAGATCTGCACCTCCGGATGATTGGCCAGGAAAGCCGGCGCATGCGGCGCCACGTGCAGCCGTCCATACGCCGCCGGCGTCGAGACCACCAGATGGCCGGTGGCCTTGTGGCGGCCTTCGGCGATGCTCTTTTCCGCCACCTCGATATCGCCCAGCAGCTTGCGGCAATGGTCGAGGAAAACACTGCCTTGTTCGGTCAGCGTCAGATGCCGTGTGGTGCGATGCATGAGCTTGGTGCCGAGGCGTTTTTCCAGGGCGTCGATGCGTCGGCCCAGCATCACCGGGGTGATGTTTTCTTCCAGCGCGGCGGCGGCGAGGCTGCCTTTTTCGACCACGGACACGAACGCTTCGATCTGTTTGAGTTTGTCCATAAATCCTCCTTATTCAATACTTTTACTATGTTTCCATATTTTTAGTACGGAATAAACAGATATTTACTGGCCTTATCAAACAATATTGTTGGTTATAGGATGCATCTCACTAGCTGAGGGGCATCGTTGTTTTGCTTCCGGCGCATCAGGACCTAACAACCCAGGAGGCAACATGGCAAAGATGAAGGCAGTAGACGCAGCGGTATATGTGCTGGAAAAAGAGGGCTGCCTGCAAGCCTTCGGCGTGCCCGGCGCAGCGATCAATCCATTCTACTCGGCGCTGAAACGCCATGGCGGCATCCAGCACATTCTGGCGCGCCACGTCGAAGGCGCCTCGCACATGGCCGAAGGCTATACCCGCGCCAAGGCCGGCAATATCGGTATCTGCATCGGCACCTCCGGTCCGGCCGGCACCGACATGATCACCGGCCTGTACTCCGCCCAAGCCGACTCGATCCCCATCCTGTGCATCACCGGCCAGGCGCCGCGTGCACGTTTGTATAAAGAAGACTTCCAGGCCGTCGACATCGAGTCGATCGCCAAGCCGGTCACCAAGTGGGCCGTCACCGTGCGCGAACCGGCCCTGGTGCCGCGCGTGTTCCAGCAGGCTTTCCACCTGATGCGCTCGGGCCGTCCCGGTCCGGTGCTGATCGATTTGCCGTTCGACGTGCAGATGGCCGAGATCGAATTCGACCCGGACACTTACGAGCCACTGCCGGTCTATCGCCCATCGGCCACCCGCGCCCAGATCGAAAAAGCGCTGACCATGCTGAACCAGTCCGAGCGTCCGTTGCTGACCATCGGCGGCGGTGTGGTCAATGCCGATGCGGCTGAGCTGGCGGTCGAGTTCGCCGAACTCACCGGCGTGCCGGTCATCCCGACCCTGATGGCCTGGGGCGCGATCCCCGACGATCACCCGCAAATGGCCGGCATGGTCGGTCTGCAGACCAGCCACCGCTACGGCAACGCCACCATGCTGGCGTCCGACTTTGTGCTCGGCATCGGCAACCGCTGGGCCAACCGCCACACCGGTTCCATCGAAGTCTTCACCAAGGACCGCACCTTCGTCCACGTCGACATCGAGCCGACCCAGATCGGTCGCGTGTTCGGTCCGGACTACGGCATCGTCTCCGACGCCAAGGCCGCGTTGAAGCTGTTCATCGAAGTCGCCAAAGAACTGAAAGCCGCCGGCAAGCTGCCCGACCGCTCAGCATGGCTGGCCGACTGCCAGGAGCGCAAGCGCACCCTGCATCGCCGCACCCACTTTGACGAAGTGCCGATCAAGCCGCAACGCGTCTATGAAGAAATGAACCGCGCCTTCGGTCGCGACACCTGCTACGTCAGCACCATCGGCCTGTCGCAGATCGCCGCCGCGCAATTCCTGCACGTTTATAAAGACCGTCACTGGATCAATTGCGGCCAGGCCGGTCCGCTGGGCTGGACGATTTCCGCCGCGCTGGGCGTGTGCGCCGCCGATCTGCAACGCAAAGTGGTGGCGATCTCGGGCGACTACGACTTCCAGTTCATGATCGAAGAACTCGCCGTCGGCGCGCAATTCAACCTGCCATATCTGCACGTGGTGGTGAACAACTCCTACCTCGGCCTGATCCGCCAGGCGCAACGCGGCTTCGAGATGGACTACTGCGTGCAACTGGCGTTCGAGAACATCAACGCGCCCGAACTCAACGGCTACGGCGTCGACCACGTCGCCGTGGTGGAAGGCCTCGGCTGCAAGGCGATCCGCGTCACCAACCCGAACGAGATCCAGGACGCCTTCGCCGTGGCGCAGCGCTGGATGGCCGAGTACCGCGTACCGGTGGTGGTGGAAATCATCCTGGAGCGCGTCACCAACATCGCGATGGGCACCGAGATCAACGCCATCAACGAGTTCGAAGAGCTGGCCACCAAGCGCGAGCATGCGCCGACGGCAATCAGCCTGCTGGACTGATCAGGAAGGTTAAGAAGATCAGAGGAGACAGCGACGGCGGACAACTACATCAGCTTGCCGGCACATGCCCCCATGTGCCGAGCGGGCGACCGCTGTCGTGTATTGCTGTGCATTGTTGTACGCCACCGCATCCTGGCATTTGCCGGGACCGCGGTGGCGGTTTTAACCCCGACCTGAACCGGCAAGCACCACGACTACCAAGGACACCCAGACATGACCAAACTCGCCGCTAACCTGACCATGCTCTTCACCGAGCTGCCGTTCATCGAGCGTTTCCGCGCCGCTGCGCAAGCCAACTTCAAGGCTGTGGAATTCCTGTTCCCGTACGCCTTCGAACCGGCGCAGATCGCCGAACAATTGCGCAAGAACGAGCTGGAGCTGGTCCTGCACAATCTGCCCGCAGGCAACTGGGAAGCCGGCGAGCGCGGCATCGCCTGTCATCCGGATCGCGTCGGTGAATTCCGCCAGGGCGTCGACGACGCGATCCGCTACGCAAAAATCCTCGGCGTCAAACAACTGAACTGCCTAGTCGGCATCCAGCAGCAAGGCGTCAGCGCCGCCGCTGCGCGCGAGACCCTGGTCGCCAATTTGAAGTTCGCCGCCGACAAGCTGCAAGCCGAAGGCATCGCCTTGCTGATCGAACCGATCAACTATTTCGACATCCCCGGCTTCTTCCTCAACACCACGAAGCAAGCTGCCGAACTGATCGCCTCGACCGGTTCCAACAACCTGTTCATCCAGTACGACATCTATCACATGCAACGCATGGAAGGCGAACTGGCCAACACCATCAAGGCCAATCTCTCGCTGATCCGCCACGTGCAACTGGCCGACAACCCGGGCCGCTTCGAGCCGGGCACGGGCGAGATCAACTACCGCTTCCTGTTCAAGTACCTGGACGAGATCGGCTATCAGGGCTGGATCGGCTGCGAGTACAAGCCCAAGGCCGGCACCGTCGAAGGTCTCGGCTGGCGCGCGGCGCACGGTCTTTGATCGTCGTTTGAAACGCATTCATTTATTCATCTCAGAGGAGACACATCATGGCAAAAGTCGGATTCATCGGATTGGGCATCATGGGTTCGCCCATGGCGGAAAACCTGCAAAAGGGCGGTCACAAGCTCTACCTGCATGATCAAAAAAATCCACCTGCAGCGCTGATCGAAGGCGGCGCCACCGTCTGCACTTCGGGCTCAGAAGTCGCCAAGCGCGCCGACATCATCATCGTGATGGTGCCGGACACGCCGCACGTTGAAGCGGTGCTGTTCAGCAAAGGCGGCGTCGCCGAAGGCCTGAGTGCCGGCAAGATCGTGGTCGACATGAGCTCGATCTCGCCGATCGCGACCAAGGGTTTCGCGCAGAAGATCAACGCACTCGGTTGCGAATACCTGGACGCGCCGGTCTCCGGCGGCGAAGTCGGCGCCAAGGCGGCGTCGCTGACGATCATGGTTGGCGGCAACGAGTCGGCGTTCAATGATGTCAAGTCCTTGTTCGAGCTGATGGGCAAGAACATCACCTTGGTCGGCGGTAACGGCGACGGCCAGACCACCAAGGTGGCGAATCAGATCATCGTTGCGCTGAATATTCAGGCGGTGGCTGAAGCGTTGTTGTTTGCTTCCAAGGCGGGTGCGGATCCTGCGCGGGTGCGGCAGGCGTTGATGGGCGGGTTTGCTTCTTCGCGCATTCTGGAAGTGCATGGCGAGCGCATGGTCAAGCGTACTTTCAATCCTGGTTTCCGGATTGAGTTGCATCAGAAGGATTTGAATCTGGCTTTGCAGGGGGCGAAGGCTTTGGGTGTCAGCTTGCCTAATACGGCGGCTACGCAGGAGTTGATGAATGCTTGTGCGGCTAATGGGATGAGTGGGTTGGATCACTCGGCGTTGTGCCGGGCGATTGAGTTGATGTCGAATCATGAGATTGCCAAGGGCTGATCTGGCTGGTCGTTGCTGAGTCTTTTCTTTCTTCGGACGACCATGGTTGCCGGGGGCGGCCCGGCAGCCGCTCACTTTCTTTGCTTCGCCAAAGAAAGTAAGCAAAGAAAGGCGACCGCGATTCGCCGCCCCGCTGCGCGGGGTTCCCGTTGGTGCCGCACTCAAATCGGGAAGGGAAACAAACTCGCTGCGCTCAGACAAGTTTCCCTTCTTTATCCGATTTGAGCACGTCACCAACGGCGACTCATAAGCGGAATTCTTCTTCGGCTCGCTTCGCATTGCCTTGGGTGGCTCGCCTGCGGCATCGTGATTCTCATTCTTTCGTCTTTTTAGAGCGATAGTGAAGAACTGCGGCCGTCACATGATCTCTGTCCCCTGGCGATGCGAAGCGAGCCAGTCTGGAAGTCCGCTTGCGAGTAGCCGGTGGCGGCAGGTGCAAATCGGATAAAGAGGGGAAATTTGTCTGAGCGCAGCGAGTTTATTTCCCCTCCCGATTTGTGCCTGCCGACGCCGGGGACCCCGAAGGGGCTACGAACCAGCGGTCGCTTCTTTTGCTTACTTTTCTTGGCGAGACAAGAAAAGTGAGTAGCCGCCGGGCTACCCCCGGCAGGGTTGATCGAAGAAAAAACAGCATTCATCAACGCACAACAAGCAAGTCGGAACAATAAGGAATCAACAAAATGCAACTCAACCCCCGCCAATTCCTCCTCGACCTCTACACCGCCGCCGTCTCCGCAGTAAGCGCAGAAAAATCCCTCCCATCCTTCCTGCCCGAACCGCCGAAAAATGGCCGCACCATCGTCATAGGCGCAGGCAAAGGCGCCGCAGCCATGGCCAAGACAGTAGAGCAGCACTGGCCCGGAAAAATATCAGGACTGGTAGTGACCAGATACGGCCACGGCGCCGACTGCCAACAAATCGAAGTCGTCGAAGCCTCCCACCCCGTGCCCGACGAAGCCGGCCGCCAAGCCGCCGCCCGCATGCTGGCCATGGTCAACGGCCTCACCAAAGACGACCTGGTCCTCTGCCTGATCTCCGGCGGCGGCTCAGCGCTGCTCGCACTCCCGGCCGAAGGCATCACCCTCGAACAAAAGCAGGCCATCAACAAAGCCCTGCTCAAAAGCGGCGCCAATATCTTCGAAATGAACTGCGTCCGCAAACACCTCTCCGCCATCAAAGGCGGCCGCCTCGCTTTGGCCTGTGCACCGGCGCGCGTAGTGACGCTGATGATCTCCGACATCCCCGGCGACGATCCCGGCATCATCGCCAGCGGCCCGACCTTGCCTGACGCCACCACCTGTGCCGAGGCCTTGGCGGTGCTGCGCAAATACAAGATCGAGGTTCCACCATCGGTGCAAGTGCATCTGGAGTCCGGCATCGGCGAAACCCCCAAGCCCGGCGATGAACGCCTGGCCGCCAACGAACACCACGTCATCGCCACCGCCCAGCAAGCCCTGCAGGCAGCGGCAACAGCTGCACGCGCCGCCGGCATCACGCCCTATATCCTGTCCGATGACATGGAAGGCGAAGCGTGCGACATCGGCCTCGCGCACGCGGCGATCGCAAAACAGATCGCCCAGCACGACCAGCCGTTCAAGAAACCCTGCGTGCTGATCTCCGGCGGCGAAACCACCGTCACCGTGCGCGGCACCGGTCGCGGCGGACGCAATGCGGAATTCCTGCTCAGTCTCGCCAACGCCCTCAACGGCGCACCCGGCATGCATGCGATCGCCTGCGACACCGACGGCATCGACGGTTCGGAAGACAACGCCGGCGCGATCTATGAACCCGACTCAATGAAGCGCGCCGCAGAACTCGGCCTCAATCCGAAGGCGCTGCTGGAGAACAACGACGGCTACGGTTTCTTCAGCGCGCTCGGCGACCTCGTCGTCAGCGGCCCGACGCGTACCAACGTCAACGATTTCCGCGCCATCCTGATCCTTTAAAAAATTACCGTCGTCAGTGATAGCTGCTGGCGACGTCGTCACCAACAACACCAAGGAGACCGTCCATGCGACGTCAACGCCAGGCAAAAATCGTAGCCACACTCGGCCCCGCCAGCGCTACCAAAGAGATGATCAAAGCGCTGTTCGAAGCCGGAGCCGATGTGTTCCGCTTCAACTTCAGCCACGGCACCCACGCCGACCATCACGCGCGTTTTGAGATCGTGCGCGCCGTCGAGCGTGAAGTCGGCCGCCCGATCGCCATCCTCGCCGACCTGCAAGGTCCCAAGCTGCGCGTCGGCCAGTTCGCCGAGGGCAAGGTCCAGTTGGAAGCAGGGCAGGAGTTCATTCTCGACCGCGATACCACGCCCGGCGACAACACCCGTGTCTGTCTGCCGCATGCCGAACTGTTTGAAGTTATCGCCGCCGGCCAGTCGCTGCTGCTCGACGACGGCAAGCTGCGTCTGCAAGTGCTCGACAGCGACGGCCAACGCATCCGCACCAAGGTCATCAACGGCGGCGCCTTGTCCGACCGCAAGGGCGTCAACGTGCCCGACGCCGTGCTGCCGATTCCCGCGCTGACCGAGAAAGACAAACGCGACCTGGCCTTCGCCCTGGAACTCGGCGTCGACTGGATCGCGCTGTCGTTCGTCCAGCGTCCCGAAGACGTGCACGAAGCATGCGCCCTGATCAACGGCCGCGCCGCCGTCTTGTCCAAATTGGAAAAGCCCGCCGCTCTCGACCGCCTCGATGAAATCGTCCAGGCCTCCGACGCCATCATGGTCGCGCGCGGCGACCTCGGCGTCGAGCTGCCGCCCGAGCGCGTGCCCGGCACGCAAAAGCGTATCCTGCGTGTCTGCCGCCAGCACGGTCGTCCCATCGTCATCGCCACGCAGATGCTGGAGTCGATGATCACGAGTCCCGTGCCGACCCGTGCCGAAGTCTCCGACGTCGCCGCCGCCATTTACGACGGCTCCGACGCCGTCATGCTGTCGGCAGAATCCGCCAACGGCAGCTACCCGCTGCAAGCCGTCGCCATGATGGACCGCGTCATCAGCGAAGTCGAACGCGACCCGCTCTACCGCAACATGCTCGACGCCCAGCAGGAGACGCCGCAAGCCAACAGCTCTGATGCGATCTGCTCCGCCCTGCGCGACGTCACCCGCATCGTCGGCGCCACCGCCACCGTGACCTACACCAGCTCCGGCCACACCAGCCTGCGCGCCGCCCGCGAACGCCCGATGGCGCCGATCCTGAGCATCACGCCGAAGATTGCGACCGCACGCAAGCTGGCATTGGTGTGGGGAGTACATTCAACGATCAGCGACCAGATTCACAACGAAAGCGAAATGGTCAGCGCAGCATGCCAGACGGCATTGAAGGAAGGATTTGCGAAGAAGGGTGATCAGATCGCGATTACCGCCGGCATGCCCTTTGGGCAGCCGGGGAGTACCAATTTGTTGCGGTTGGCGGAGGTGTGGGGAGACTCTTCCAATCATTGAACATCATTGAGGATTCCGGAAGGCCGGAATCCTCTGATCCGTTAAGGACTGATTCCGGCAAATGCCTTGCAACCTATCTCCAGCTGCTCTTTGTCGTAAGTGACAATGACTGCACCGTCAATCTGACCTTTCACATATGGATCTTTGCTGGCCTCAAGTCTTTTTATTTCGTCTCTTGTTTTTTGGTCGAACCCACTGCTCTCTGATGAAAACTGGGCCTTAATTTTTTCCGTCAGGTGGGGATAGAGTTTGTTGCAGTTTCTTGTCGTAGCAACGACGTAGAGTGCATTTTTCAGACTGTCGGCATAGATGGCCGATGCGACGTCAATTGCCTGCACAAGAACTGCTTCTTTTTCTTTGCTTAGAACCGGTGGTGCATCTTGTGCGAATACCGGGCTGCTGAAAAACAGAGCAAGAACAAGAGCCCTGTTTGGCGAACGTCCAAAATTCATTTGATTTCCTTGTTCAGTTTTTTGTCTATGTATTGCTTTTTTGTCAATCAAGCAATGCCTTCCGCTGCTTCCCGCTCAAGCCCTTCAACGCCTTGTCATAAGCCCACCGTACCAGTTCCTTCAAATACTCCTCCGGCATGGTCCGCACATCCACAATCGTCACCCAATGAAAGCGCGCCATGTAACGCGCCGGCTTGATGCCGGGCATGTCGGTCAGTTCGATGAAGCGTTCGGGGCTGACGCGGAAGCTGAAGCGCCATTTTTCGGGATCGCTGGTCTTGAACCAGGCGAAGTTTTTTTCACCGACTGAATACACCAGGATATTGGATGGCGGCAGGGCGAGGTGTGAGGTCGCGGCCGGCAGGTCGCTGCAGAATTTTTTGAGCTGAGTGGTGTTCATCGTGACAAGGCAGGTTCGGGAAAACGTCGCGTGCAAGGTATTTCAATTGAAAGCGGTGCCTCAAACGATCCGAGGGCGCCGCTTCATTCTTCCCGTCTGAAACGGACTACCGGAACATGGACGGCAATCGATTCATCGCGTAGGGGATCGAATCAACACGCACCGGCATCATTGCCAGTTCACCGCTTTTCTGCATGTCGACGATCGCCTTCAACAGCATCTGTTCCAGCGCGCGTTCGAAAGCGACGTTGGTGGGAAGTCCCTCAATACCCGGAGGCAGCGAGGTATTGCCGATGGCGCTGTAGATGGCGTGCTTGATGGCTGTGTGGGTGAAGGTCTTGCCGTTGATGTTGACGCTGACGGTGAGTTCATAGTTATCCATCACAGTGGTGCCGGCGAGGCCGAAGGTCAAGCCGACGCCGGCTCCTTTGGCGGCGGCGGCGCCGATATCTGCAATGTTGTTGACGGTCACTTCAATCGTGCCGGCGCCATCGTCGCCGGCCGGCACGATTACACCGGTGCCGCGCAGGATGCGCTCCGTACTATCTTTGAGCATCGCGTTGACACGGGGAAATGCCTTGCCGTTGCGTTGAAATTCGGTAGTGACTTTAAGCTTGAGCGATTCCTGGCGTTTTTGCAGAGCGTCATACGAAATTTTGGGAACCGACGGGTCCACGAAAGACCTCGGTGTAAAACATCCACTCAGAACAAAGCAAAGACATGCTGCGGTGGCAATTTTGATTTTTGTGTACATGAGAGTGCCTGGTTGTCGTGTGAAAAAATCGGAAACAGCGGGATGCCGTGAATGCGCGAATGCACATTCCGGCGTATGAAAAACATGCACATGGACGCCGGAAGCAGAAAAGTCCGGAAGCGAATTTTTTTGTTTTGCTGAGCACTCCCAGTGATACCGGGAAGGATGGTGGGAGGGCGCCTCGCTGCAAACGGCGCATGGCCGACATTGCAGATGTTTGTTTTTCCCCTGAAGCCAGCATGTAGATATTTTTAGTCAGCCTGCAAGCGTCATCGCAATGCAAGCGATTCGCTCATTTTTTAGTACGGAAATAGTAAAGCAAAAGTAACGAATGCAGCGCGGTGGAAGGAAAATAAAAAAACGGCGCAGAGGCGCCGTTTTTTCATTGAAGATGATTGGAGAGAGTCGCTGGTATCTGCGATTGCTTCGGTTGCAGCTGGCCTGATTGTTGATGAATTGATAAAAGTCTTCGGCCGGACTATCAGATCAGAATTGTTCCCAATCCTCATCCTTGCCGACGGTTGCCGCAACCGGTTTGGGGGCCGACGCCAAGGCAGGAACGGACGCAGCAGCAGGTTTTTTCACCTGCTTCAGCTGCGCCGGCCGCGGCGTGACGTCAACCGTGGCTTGCTTGCGTGCCAAAACGGAAGACGCTGGAGCAACCTGCTGATCCAGCTTGAACACACTGACCAGTTGCATCAGCTTGGCAGCCTGATCCTGCAGCGACTGAGCGGCGGCGGCTGATTGTTCCACCAGTGCGGCGTTCTGCTGCGTGGTTTCGTCGATGCTGGTGATGGCGCGGCCGACTTCGTCGATGCCCTGGCTTTGTTCCTGGCTGGCGGCGCTGATTTCGCCGACGATATCCGTTACTCGTTTTACGCTGGCGACGACTTCGGTCATGGTGGTGCCGGCTTGCTCGACCAGCTTGCTGCCGGTGTCGACCTTGGCGACGGAGTCGTCGATGAGGATCTTGATTTCCTTGGCCGCAGCCGCACTGCGCTGGGCCAGGCTGCGCACTTCGCTGGCGACCACCGCAAAGCCGCGGCCTTGTTCGCCGGCGCGGGCTGCTTCCACCGCAGCGTTCAGCGCGAGAATGTTGGTCTGGAAGGCGATGCCGTCGATCACGCCGATGATGTCGACGATCTTGCGCGACGAATCGTTGATCGAGCTCATTGTGTCGACCACCTTGCCGACCACGGTGCCGCCGTCGACGGCGACACTCGATGCGGATACGGCAAGCTGGTTGGCCTGGCGCGCGTTGTCGGCGTTTTGGCGGACGGTGGAGGTGAGTTCTTCCATGGCCGAGGCAGTTTCCTCCAGCGAGCCGGCTTGCTGTTCGGTGCGTGCTGACAGGTCCATGTTGCCGGTGGCGATTTCACTGGAGGCGGTGGCGATGGTGTCGGTGCCTTGCCGTACCTGGCTGACGATGTTGTAGAGGTTGCTGTTCATGGTTTGCAGCGCGGACATGAGCTGGCCGGTTTCGTCGGTGGATTTGACTTCGACTTTCGTCGTGAGGTCGCCGTCGGCGACGCGACGGGCGACATCGACTGCTTCGGTCAGCGGTCGCGTGATGCTGCGCGAGACCAGCCAGGCGACCATCGCCGACAGCAGCAAGGTGATGGCTGCGAGCGTGTTGATGATCATGCGGGCGCTGCCGGATTCGCTGCTGGCCTTGTCGCCGGCGGCGTCCATCAGGCCGCCCTGGTAGTCGAACATGGCGTCGAGCGCGATGAAGTATTTGATCTGCAGCGGCATGAACTGTTGCGGCAGGTAAGCCTTGGCTTCCTCGACCTGGCCGGCCAGCGCCAGCTTCAGGAGACCGTCGCGCACGGGGAGGTAAGCGTCGCGCGCGGTCATGGCGTCCTTGACGTAACGCTTGTCTTCGTCGGTCTTTGCAATCGTTTGCATTTGCGCGAGACTTTCATTCATCTTCTTGTCGGCGGCGGTGGCGTCGCCGACCAGGAATTTGATCTTGTCGGCATCGCCGGTGAGCATGATGTCGCGGATATCGAGAGCGATCTTGTTGACCTGGATCTGGATGGTGTTGGCCAGCACGGTCTTGGGGTAGCGGTCCTTGGTGATCAGGTTGATGCCGTCGTTGAGGCGGCCCAGCTGGATATTGCTGAGCGCCGTGATGGCGACCAGCAGGACGATCACGATGCCGAAGCCGATGGCCAGGCGTTGGCCGATTTTCATGTTGGCGATTTTCATGGGGATACCTTTGCTGTTCAGTGGACTGCGAAACATTGCGCCAGTCATGTGTGGCGTTACCTAAAAGGCAATTCTCATGCCAGTGTTCTAAGCATTTCCACCGTGCAATTATGTCGACGGCGCATGGCAAAACATTCCGGGCTGCTCGGGTGGGAGCGGGCCGGAATGTCGTTTTTTTTGTTTTTGATTAGTGGTGCTTGCTGCTTACTGCATGTCAGTTTGCTGCGTCCGCCAGCTCAAATGCCAGCGTGTTATGGCGCTCGATGACGGATCCGAGATCGATTGTTGTGCATTGACCTTCACGTACGATCACGCGGCCATTGATGACGCTGTAGGACACGTTGGCCGGCGTGCAGAACACCAGCGCGGCGACCGGGTCGTGCAGCGCGCCGGCGAAACCGATCTGATCCAGTTTGAACATCACGACGTCGGCCGACATGCCCGGCTTCAGTGCGCCGATGTCGTCGCGGTTCAATACCTTGGCGCCGCCGAGGGTGGCGATTTCCAGCGCCTGTCGTGCGGTCATGGCGTCCGGGCCGAAGCCGACGCGTTGCAGCAGCATGGCTTGGCGCACTTCACCGAGCATATGGGCGCCGTCGTTGGAGGCGCTGCCGTCGACGCCGAGACCGACCGGGACGCCGGCATCGATCATCTTGCGGATCGGGGCGATGCCGGAGGCCAGGCGCATGTTGGAACAGGGACAGTGCGCCACGCCGGTGCCGGTGCGGGCGAACAGGGCTATGCCGTGGTCGTCGAGTTGGACGCAGTGCGCATGCCAGACGTCGTGGCCGACCCAGCCGCAGTCTTCGGCGTATTCGGCCGGCGTCATGTTGAATTTCTCGCGGCTGTAGGCGATGTCGTTGACGTTTTCGGCGAGGTGGGTGTGCAGCGAGACTTTGTAGCTGCGCGCCATGTCGGCCGCTTCGCGCATGAGGTCGCGCGAGACCGAGAACGGCGAACAGGGCGCGACCACGATGCGTTGCATGGCGTGGCGGCTGTGGTCGTGGTAGGTCTCGATCAGGCGCTGGGTGTCGCGCAGGATGTCTTTTTCATCTTCCACCACGCGGTCCGGCGGCAGGCCGCCTTTGGACTGGCCGACGCTCATCGCGCCGCGCGCGCCGTGGAAGCGCATGCCGATTTCCTGCGCGGCTTCGATGCTGTCGTCGAGACGGGTCTTGTTTGGATAAATATAGAGGTGGTCGCTGCTGGTGGTGCAGCCGGAGAGGATCAGTTCGGCCATCGCGGTGAGCGTGGAGACCTTGATCATTTCCGGTGTCAGGCCGGCCCAGATGGGGTAGAGGTTGGTGAGCCAGTTGAACAGTTCGCCGTCTTGCGCGGCGGGGATCACGCGCGTGAGGCTTTGGTACATGTGGTGGTGGGTGTTGATCAGGCCGGGCAGCACCACGTGGTTGGTTGCGTCGATTACCTCGTCGGCGGTTTGGGGGAGGTCTGCGGTTTGGCCTACTTGTTCGATTACGTTGTTGCGGATGAAGAGGGCGCCGTTTTTGATTTCTTCTCTGGTGTCGTTCATTGTTACTACGACGGTGGCGTTTTTGATTAATAGGGTTTTGGTCATTTGGGACTCACTGGGTTGTGTTTGGTGTTGGGTGTTGATTCGGCGCGGGTGATAGTGGAGTCCCTTTTAAACCCTATTAACGCTTTGCCTGGCTTTGTTGATTGTTTCTTTTTTGTTGCGTGTGTCGGTAGCTAATTCTGTTTTCTCTTCGGTCGACCGTGCCGGGGGTAGCCCGGCGGCTACTCACTTTCTTTGCTTCGCCAAAGAAAGTAAGCAAAGAAAGGCGACCGCGATTCGCCGCCCCGCTTTGCGGGGTTCCCGTTGGTGCCGCACTCAAATCGGGAAGGGAAACAAACTCGCTTCGCTCAGACAAGTTTCCCTTCTTTATCCGATTTGTGCGCGTCCCCAACGGCGACTCATAAGCGGAATTCTTTTTTTCGGCTCGCTTCGCATTGCCTTGGGTTACTCGCCTTCGGCATCGTGCTGCTAGGCTGCTTGCTTTTTAAACCTTCGCCTTAAAATTCCGCAAGAAATCCAACAGGATCTGCGCTGACACTTCGGCGTCATCCGCCGTCATCGTCTCCAACGGATTGTGGCTGATGCCGCCGTTGCCGCAGCGTGTGAACAGCATGGCGACATCGGTCATCTTGGCGATGGTCATGGCGTCGTGGCCTGCGCCGGAGGCGAGTTCGAATGGTTTGACGCCGGCGCGTTCGGTGGCGGCGGCGAGTTGGTTCATCAGCCAGTGCGCGCAGGGCGCGGCCGGGGCGGAGACGGTCTTTTCGATGGTAACGTCGACGCTGCGGCGTTGGCTGATTTCTTCGATCTTCTTGAGCACATCTTCGACCGCCGCATCGCGGATGTCGTCTGCGGCAGCGCGGATGTCGAGCGATAGCACGCACGCGCCGGGGATGACGTTGGTGGAGCCGTTGGGGACTTGCAACTGGCCGACGGTGCCGACCAATGAAGCATGCTGGTCCTGGCCGCAACGCTGCTCGACGTAGAGGATGATTTCTGCAGCGGCGGCGGCGGCGTCCTTGCGCATGCTCATCGGCGTGGTGCCGGCGTGGCTGGCGACGCCTTTGAGGTTGACCAGGTAGCGCGAGCTGCCGGCGATCGAGGTGACGATGCCGACCGGGAGGTCGCGGTTGAGCAGGACCGGGCCTTGTTCGATGTGGACTTCGACGTAGCCGAGCAGGTCGGACGGGTCGCGTGCGATCTTCGGAATCGCGGTGACGTCGTGGCCGGCTTGCGTGAGCACGTCGCGCATGCTGACGCCGTCGCGGTCGGTGAGGTTGAGCAGGTTGAGGTCGAACTGGCCGATGATGGCGTTGCTGCCCAGGAAGGTGCTCTTGAAGCGCACGCCTTCTTCTTCCGAGAAACCGATGATCTCGAAATGGAAGGGCAGGGTTTCGCCTTTTTCATGCAAATGCTTGACGATGGCGATCGGCAGCAGGATGCCTTCGCGGCCGTCGTACTTGCCGCCGTTGCGCACCGTGTCGTAGTGCGAGCCCGTCATCAGGGTCTTGGCCTGCGGGTCGGTCGAGAGGTAGCGGCCGACTACGTTGCCGACCGCGTCGATGTGGGCGTGCATGCCCGCTTCGCGCATCCAGTGGGCGATCTGGTCGGCGGTGCGGCGGTGCGCGTCGGTCATGAAGGTGCAGGTCAGGGCGCCTTCGTCTTCGCTCCAGGAGCCGATTTCTTCGGCCCATTCCATGATGGTGGCGCCGATGGCCGGGGTGTAGCCGAGCAGGTCGTTGATGCGCATTTCGGCAATGCGGCCGATCTGACGCAGCGCTTCGCGCAGTTCGTCTTCGGGCTGATTGCGCAGGCGGCGGGTGAAGGTGGTGATGATTTGCTGGCGCGTCAGGCCCTTGCCGGTGGCGCCCTTGACCGCGAGGATGAAGGGGAAACCGAATTTGGCGTTGTAATCGCCGTTGAGCTTTTGCAGCGTAGCGAACTCTTCCGGCGTGCACAGGTTGAGGCCGGCCTTGGCTTGCTCGCCGGTGGACTCGGCGGTCAGCTCGCCGGCGATGGCGGCTTTGCCTGCCAGCTCGGGGTGGGCGCGGATCAGGCCCAGTTGTTCTGCGCGCTCGGCGCCGGTGACCACGCCTTGCAGCGCCTGCTTCAGGGCCGTGATGTTGGCGAAGGGGCCGAGCTTGGCTGCCCGTTCGGGAATCCATGGCGAGTGCTCGTAGATCCCGTGCAGGGTGTTGACGAAAGCCGGTACGTCGCGCGCGGCGCTGCCGTTCAATTGTTCTAGTGTGGTCATCGTGATACCTGTTGCCAATAAATACGGATGGTTGCTTGTGTTTGTTGCTGTTTCTGCTGGTTGTTTCTTTTGTTTCTGCTGCTGCGACAGGACGGTATGCCGTCCTGTCGTATTTCAATTGTCAGTGATCGGAACTCTGTGCCGCCGCCAACGCATAGTTGGCGACTTCATCATCACTGCCGCGGCCGTTGAAGAACACATTCAACACGACCGCCATGGTGGATGCAAGCAATATGCCACTATGGAAGATAGTGGACAAGAAGCCGGGCATCTTGTCAAAGAAGGTCGGCGCGACGATCGGGATCATGCCCACGCCGATGCTGATGGCGACGATGAACAGGTTGTTGCGGTTGGTGTTGAAATCGACCTTGGCCAGGATCTTGATCCCGGTCGCGGCCACCATGCCGAACATCACGATGCCGGCGCCGCCCAGCACGAATTGCGGGATCGATGCGGCTACGTGCGCCATTTTGGGGAACAGGCCGAACGCCGCCAGGATCACGCCGGCGGCGACGCAGACATAGCGGCTGCGGATGCCGGTGACGCCGACCAGACCGACGTTCTGCGAGAACGAGGTGTACGGGAAGGTGTTGAAGACGCCGCCGATCACCGTGCCCAGGCCGTCCACGCGCAGACCGCGCGCCAGCGTCTTGTCGTCGACTTTCTTCTCGACGATGTCGCCCAGCGCCATGAACATGCCGGTCGATTCGATCATGGTGACGATCATGACCAGGCACATGCTGATGATGGAGCCGACGTCGAACTGCGGCCAGCCGTAGTGGAACGGTTTGATCACGGCGAACCATTCCGTTGCGCCGAGACCGTCAAAGTTGATCTTGCCCAGCGATAAGGCGATGACGAAGCCGACGATCATGCCCATCAGCACCGAGATGTTGGCGATGAAGCCTTTGACATATTTGGTGATGAGCAGGATGGAGACGAGGACCACGGCGGCGATCGACAGGCTCAGCGGCGAGCCGTAATCGGGATTCGGGATCTTGACGAAGACGCCGTCGATCAATTTGCCGATGATGGGTTGACCACCGGCCGCCCAGTTGATGCCGACGCCCATCAGCGATACGCCGATGACCGTGATGACGGTGCCGGTCACCACCGGCGGGAAGTAGCGCATGAGCTTGCTCATGTAGGGCGAGGCCAGCATGCAGAATATCCCTGACGCGATGACGGCCCCGTAGATATGCAGGATGCTCAGCGAAGGATTGTTGGCCATGGCGACCATCGGCCCGACGGCGGCGAAGGTGACGCCCATCATCACCGGCATGCGGATGCCGAACTTCCAGATGCCGAGGCTCTGGATGATGGTGACCAGGCCGCAGCAGAACAGGTCGGCGCTGATCAGGTAAGCGATTTCGGATTTTGGCAGGTTTAGGGCACCGCCGACGATGAGCGGTACTGCGATGGCGCCGGCATACATCACGAGTACGTGTTGCATGCCCAGCGCGGCAAGTTTGAGTATCGGCAGTCTTTCGTCCACCGGATGTGTTTGGGTTGTCATGGCTGTCTCCAAGTTTTTATATGGAGACCGTCGCAAGTTGAATGCTGGATCCGACTTGCTGCGGCCTCTCGTCAAGTCCTTGCAGAAGGGTGCAGATTCTGAGCAGGATCCTCCGTACAGGCTTGTGGGCCGATACTAAAGTAAATCACTCAGTCCAATATATAGGTCAGCCAATACTCGTTTTCTGAATGTGGATATAAGCAACTCGATGCTGATGTTGCCCGAAAGCCTTAGTTGACAAGCATTTTCGCCGCTGCGCTGACCTGTGCACGCAGCCATTTATGCTCGGTCGCCTGATGGACGCGTTCATGCCACAACTGATAAAAACGCAGCGGCGGAAACTTGATCGGTACGCTGTAACTCTTCAGCGACAAGGTCTTTTCATAGAAGCTGGCGAACTGCTGGCCGGCGCTCAGCACCAGGTCGGTTTGCGCCACCATGTAAGGCAGCATGCGGAAGTGCGCCGACTCCACCACGACGTTGCGATGCAGGTTCTGCTTTTCGAGGAAGGTGTCGATGGTGCCGTGGTAGCCGGGCAAGATCTGCGACGGCGCCGCGTGCGGCAGGGTCAGGTAATCCTCGATGGTCATGGCGTCCTTGGCGGTGCGCTTGGCATAGGCGCAATCGGAACGCATCAGGCAGACGATGGGGTCGTCGAACAGCTTGGACAAATGCAGATGCGGCGGCGGCTCGTCCCAGTTGGCGATGACGAGGTCGAGTTCGCCGTCCGACAGCAGGCGTACGTAATCGGTCTCGGGGCCGAGCGCATGGATCACGATATGGCTCTTGGGCGACTCGCGGCGCAGGCGCGCGATGACCTCGGTGAAGAAGGGCGTGTTCATGTAATCCGGCGCGGCGATGTGGAAGGTGCGTGCTTCTTCCTGCGGCACGAAGGCGGTTTTGGGCACGAACAGGCGCTCGGTTTCGTCGAGGATGCGCTTGGCCGGTTTCAGCAGGCTCTCGCCGTGCTGGGTCGGCACCATGCCGCGTGCGCCGCGCACCAGCAGCGGATCGCCGGTGAGTTCGCGCAGCTTGCGCAGCGAGGCCGAGATCGACGGCTGCGGCTGGTTGAGTTTAAGGGCGACGCGCGAGACGTTCTTTTCGCACAGCAACAGATAGAGAATGCGGATCAGGTGGATATCGAGATGGTCTGGCAGCCTGGACATGATTGTCTCCGGGTAACTGGTAAAGCGAGGCGGGCGTCTGCGCAGGGCGCGCTGAACTGCCTTCTTACCCGTGGAGGGTGGCCGCACGTTGTTGATGTTATGAAAAGTCTCTGGTTATATTTTTTGGCGTATAGAGCTTCCCACATAACCTGATCATTGTTGTATATGAATATGCGTATGTCAAATATAAGATGCTGGCAATGTTTTAAAGAGCCAACACGTTTATCGTTCCAGCATCCCGGTCGCACCGTCAGTGCGCAGGCTGCGACTGAGAAAAATAACAGATGGCAATCGCCATCGAGGTCGTCGCGGCAGCAGGTAACGAGGATTTACGCAGAGGCAGGAGACGCTCTGCGCAAGTCTTCTTATTTATCCGGAGCATGTGTTTTTACATTGCATCGGATCGACCGTTTTGTGATCTGAGGCCCGGCCTCGCTCACCTGAAGCGCCCGCAGTGGCAGGTGAGGAACAAACGTGGGGAAGACATGGAAGCATTGTTCGTATCGTATGGCATCGAGTGGCTCAATCTGCTGGTGCGCTGGTTGCACCTGATCACCGGGATTGCGTGGATCGGCGCCTCGTTCTATTTCGTCTGGCTGGACAACTCCATCCGTCCGCCGAAACCGGGCAGTGATCTGGCGAAGAAGGGCGTGTCCGGCGAGTTGTGGGCCGTGCACGGCGGCGGCTTCTACAACCCGCAGAAATATCTCGTCGCGCCTTCCGAATTGCCGGAAGAACTGCACTGGTTCAAGTGGGAAGCCTATGCCACCTGGATCAGCGGCTTCGCGATGCTGTTCATCGTCTATTACTTCAATGCCTCGGCCATGATGGTCGACAAATCGGTTGCCGATCTCTCCGGCCTGCAATCGGTCGGCGTCGGTCTCGGCACGCTGGTGCTCGGCTGGATTGTCTACGACCTGCTGTGCAAATCGCCGCTGGGAAAACGCGAAGGCCTGCTCGGCTCGGTCATGTTCGTCTTCATCGTCGCGGTGGCGTATGTGCTGACGCACCTGCTCAGCGGTCGCGCCGCCTACATCCACGTCGGCGCGATGATCGGCACCATCATGGTCGGCAACGTGCTGATGGTGATCATCCCCGGTCAGCGCAAGCTGGTGGAAGCCATGAAGGAAGGCAAATCGCCTGATCCGATCTACGGCAAGAAGGGCAAGCAGCGCAGCGTGCACAACAACTACTTCACGCTGCCCATCCTGTTCATCATGATCAGCAACCACTACGCGATGACCTACACCCATGCGTACAGCTGGCTGGTGCTGGCAGCGATCATGGCCGCAGGCGTGCTGATCCGTCACTTCTTCAACCTGCGCCATGCCGGCAAGGTCTCGATCGGTTTCCCGATTGCCGGTTGCGTATTGCTGCTGGGCGTGGCGATTGCGATTGCGCCGAAGCCGTTGCCGAAGGTCGCCGCTGTACCGGTAGTTTCACCAGCCGCTGCAACCGGCACTGCGACTGATAGCAGCGCAACTGTACCTGTCGCCGCCGCGGCAAGCGGCGTAGACTTTGCCCGCGTGCAGGAAGTCATCACCCAGCGTTGCGCCAGCTGCCACTCCGCACAGCCGACGCAGGCAGGTTTCGCCACGGCGCCGGCAGGCATGATGCTGCAGACGCCGGAACTGATTCGCCAGCACGCCGCCAAGGTGTACCAGCGCGCGGTCCAGACCAAGGACATGCCGCTGGCCAACATGACGCACATGACCGACGAAGAGCGCGCGCTGATCGGCGCCTGGTTCGAAGCGGGCGCGAAGTAATCCGACCGACAGAGAAATCGACAAAGAAATACAAGGAATATTCATGACCACCATCACCATCGACGGTTTCAACCTCAACGCTGCGCAAGTCGTGAGCGTCTCTCGCGGCACGAACGGCAGCAATGGCTCGTACGCCAAAGTCGCACTCGCCGACTCCTCGCGCGCTGCCCTGAAGCAAAGCCGCGACTTCATCGAGTCGACCTGGATGCACGACGAAGCGCCCATGATGTACAGCTTCAACACCGGCGTCGGTTTGTTGAAAGACACCCGCATCAAGGTCGAGCACATCGAACTGTTCCAGACGCAATTAATTAAAGCCCACAGCGCCGGCATCGGCGAACCGTTCTCCGAAGAAGTCAGCCGCGCCACCATGCTGTTGCGCGCCAACGCCTTCGCCAGCAATTACTCCGCGCCGCGCGTGGAAGTGGTCGATCGCCTGCTGGACTTCATCAATGCCGGCATCCATCCGATCATGCCGCAAAAGGGTTCGGTCGGCGCTTCCGGCGATCTCGCGCCGCTGGCTTACCTGGCAGCCGCCATCGTCGGTTTCGACGAAGCCGAAGTGATGTACCAGGGCAAGCGCATGAGCGCGCCCGAAGCCATCACCAAGGCCGGCATCGGCCCGGTCAAGTTCGACCTGAAGGCCAAGGACGCCTCGGCCCTGATCAACGGCTGCACCGCCTCGCTCGCGGTCGCCGTACTGGCAGCGCACGATTCACGCAACCTGCTGACCGACGCCTGCCTGTCGCTCGGCCTCACGCTGGAAGCCATGCGCGCCGAAATGTCCGCCTTCGATGCCCGCATCCAGCAGGCGCGTCCGCACGCCGGCCAGATCAAAACCGCCGCCGTCATCCGCACCTTGCTCAAGGGTTCCACCCGCACCACGCACGAAGCACGCTCGGTGCAGCTGCCGGACGAATCGCGCCGCACCGATATTCCGTACTCGTCGCGGATCCAGGACGTCTATTCGCTGCGCTGCGCGCCGCAGGTCTATGGCCCGGTGTTCGATGCGCTGGATTACATCGACACCATCGTCGACAAGGAAATCAACTCCGCCACGGATAACCCGCTGATCTTTGACAAGGAAGGCGGCGGCTTCGAGATCATCTCCGGCGGCAACTTCCACGGCCAGTATCTGGCGCAGGCGATGGACTTGCTGGCGATGACGATCACTGATCTCGGCAGCATCTGCGAACGCCGCATTGCGCGTCTGATCGATCCGACCTTGTCGTGGGGCCTGCCGCGCAACCTGATGAGCGGCGTGCGTGGGGTCAACACCGGCTATCCGGTGGTGCAGTGCTCGATGAGTTCACTGGTGATGGAAAATCGCACCCTGTCCATGCCGGGCAGCGTCGACAGCATCCCGTCCAAGGGCAACAGCGAAGACCACGTCTCCAACTCGACCTGGTGCGCGCGCAAGGCGGCGACAGTCGTCGCCAATACGCAGTACATCGTCGGCGTGGAAATGCTGCTGGCGGCGCAGGGGCTGACCATGACGGAAGAGTTGCTCAATGACTTCGTGCTGGGTGAGGGGACGCAGGCGGCTTACGAAGAGATCCGCAAGCAGATTCCGGCGTGCCTCGATGGGGATCGTTGGTTCCACAACGATATTCAGGTGGCGCATTCGTTCATCACCAGCGGGTCGGTGCGGGAGGCTGTTGTGGGACGGATTGGGAAGTTTGTTTGATGGGGTTTGTGGTGTGATGAAAAAAGAGCAGCTTTGGCTGCTCTTTTTTATTGTGTGGTTGTTTCGACTTGCTTGCTGCGGGTTGCTAAGATTTTTCTTTCTTCGGACGACCAAGCCGGGGGCGGCCCGGCAGCCGCTCACTTTCTTTGCTTCGCCAAAGAAAGTAAGCAAAGAAAGGCGACCGCAAGTTCGCAGCCCCTTCGGGGTGCCCGGCGTCGTCGAGCACAAATCGGGAAGGGAAACAAACTCGCTGCGCTCAGACAAGTTTCCCTTCTTTATCCGATTTGTACTCGCCGCCGCCGGCTGCTCGCAAGCGGGAATTCCAGACTGGCTCGCTTCGCCTCGCCAAGGTAGGGCGGTGGCGTGATGGTCTGTGTTCTTCGCTACCGTTAACAACGACGTAAATGGGCACGACCAAAGATGAGAATTACGAAGCCGAAGGCGAGTGCCCCCTGGCGATGCGCAGCGAGCCAGTTTGGCCGGTCCGCTTATGAGTCGCCGTTGGTGACGCGCACAAATCGGAAAAAGAAGGGAAACTTGTCTGAGCGCAGCGAGTTTGTTTCCCTTCCCGATTTGTGCGTGGCATCAACGGGTACCCCGCGCAGCGGGGCGGCGAATCGCGGTCGCCTTCTTTGGCTTACTTTTCTTGGCGAGACAAGAAAAGTGAGTAGCTGCCGGGCTACCCCCGGCGAATGGTTGATCGAAGAAAGAACAATCTAAGCTACCGACGAAACGAAGTCGGAACAAAACACAAAACTCAATCCTCATCCCCCAAATCCTTCTTCACCACCGCATACCGCAACAACGTCCTCTTCCGCGCCTCCGCATGATCCACCATCGGCTCCGGATAATCCTTGCCGATCTTGACCCCTGCCGCCTTCAGCAAATCCGCCGGACACAACCACGGTGCATGAATATGCTTGTCCGGCAACCCGGCTAGCTGCGGCAAATAGCGCCGGATGAACTTGCCCTCCGCATCAAACTTCTCCGACTGCGTAATCGGATTGAAGATGCGGAAATAAGGCTGCGCATCGCAACCTGAAGACGATGCCCACTGCCAGCCGCCATTGTTGGCCGACAGGTCGAAGTCATTGAGCAGATCGGCGAAATACTTCTCGCCCCAGCGCCAGTCGATCCCCAAGTCCTTGGTCAGGAAACTCGCCGTCACCATGCGCAGGCGATTGTGCATGTAGCCGGTCTGGTTCAGTTGCAGCATGGCGGCGTCGACCAGCGGATAACCCGTGCGGCCCTCGCACCACTTCGCAAACATGTCGCGCGCATGCTTGCCGCCTTCCCATTGGATCGCGTCGTAATCGGCCTTGAAGGAGCGCTCCGTCACGCGCGGATGATGGAACAGGATCATGAAATAGAAGTCGCGCCAGACCAGTTCCGACAGCCACACCGGCGCACCGCGACGACCCTCGCCGATGCGCATGGCGTCGACGGCGGCGCGCGCCAGCGTGCGGATCGAGATGGTGCCGAAGCGCAGGTGCACCGACAGGTAGGACGGTCCCTTGACGGCAGGAAAGTCGCGCGTGTCGCCGTACTTGCCCAGGCGCGGCAGGAAGTCTTCCAGCAATTGCTCCGCCCCGGACATGCCGGTTGGGATGCGCAAGTCCTTCAGGTTGCTGGGTGCAAAGCCGAGTTGCTCCAGCGTCGGCAGGGGCTGGTGATGCTTCTTCGACGGCGGTGCCAGTTGTGCGAAGTAGGCGTCGACCGGGTAAGGCTTGAGATAGAAGTCGCCGCCCGGACCGGACAGCTTGTTCATCCAGGCGTTCTTGTAGGGAGTGAAAACCGAGAAGGGGCGGCCGGCCAGCGACAGCACTTCGTCTTTTTCAAAGATGACCTGGTCCTTGTAGCTCAGCAACTGGCGACCATCTTTTTCGAGCTGCTTCCTGACGGCGGCGTCGCGCTTGATCGCCTGCGGTTCGTAATCGTCGTTGGTGAAGACGGCGTCGACGCCGAGCTCCGCCGCCAGCGCCGGGATGTCCTGTTGCGCTGAGGCGTGGAGCACGATCAGCGCGCCGCCGGCTGCGCGTAAGGCCGCGTCCAGTTCGGCGATGGACGCCATGATGAAATCGATGCGGCGATCGGCTTGCAGGCCGTCGGCCAGCAGCGCGTCGAGGATCTCGCGGTCGTAGACGAACACGCAATGTACTTGCTTGCTCTGCTTGAGCGCGTAGTACAGCGCGGCGTGATCGCTGATGCGCAGGTCGCGGCGGAACCAGACGAGGGAAGAGTCGAAAGTCGGCATGGAGGGACTAAGTTGATTTGTGAAGGCAATGAATGGAGGCAATAACGCACGATGGTAAAGCATCCTGCCGGCACAAACAAAAACAGCGGCCGTCAGGCCGCTGTTCTTGATGAGAGCAAATGCGAAACGATCAGCCGCCCAGATAGGCTTCGACCACTTTCGGGTTGTGCAGCAGGTTGGCGCCGGTGTCTTCCAGCACGATCTTGCCGGTTTCGAGCACGTAGCCGCGTTGCGCGATGCGCAGCGCCTGGCGCACGTTTTGTTCGACCAGCAGGACCGTCATGCCGGTCTTGTTGATCTCTTTCACGATGCGGAAGATTTCCTGGATGATCAGCGGCGCCAGGCCCATCGACGGTTCGTCCAGCAGCAGAACCTTGGGTTTGGCCATCAGCGCGCGTGCGATGGCGAGCATCTGCTGTTCGCCGCCGGAGAGGTTGCCAGCCAGGCCCTTGGCGCGTTGCTTCAGGACCGGGAACAGCGTATAGACCCACTCCAGGTCGCCGGCCACTCCAGCCTTGTCCTTGCGCGTGTAGGCGCCTAGCGAGAGGTTTTCTTCGATGGTCAGCGTGGTCAGGGTGGCGCGGCCTTCGGCGACTTGCACCACGCCGCTGCCGACGATGCGATGCGGCGATTGCTGGGTGATGTCTTCACCGTTGAAAATCACCTTGCCGCGCGCCGCCTTGACCAGGCCGGAGATGGCCAGCAGCGAGGTGCTCTTGCCGGCGCCGTTGGCGCCGACCAGCGCGGTGATCTCGCCTTCGTTGAGGGTCAGGCTGATGCCTTTGACGGCTTCGATGTGGCCGTAGGAAACCGCCAGGTCCTGGACTTGCAGAATTACATTGGGGACAGTCTGGCTCATTCTTTTTCCTTGCCGAGGTAGGCCTCGATCACTTCCTGATTGTTCTTGATCTCATCCGGGGTGCCTTCGGCGATGATCTTGCCGAAGTTGAGCACGGCGACGCGGTCGCACAGGCCCATCACGAAACGCATGTCGTGTTCGATCATGAAGATCGAGAAACCGCGCTGCTTGATGTTGATGATTTCAGCCATGAGCTCGGTCTTTTCGGCCGGGTTCATGCCGGCCACCGGTTCGTCCAGCAGCAAGAGCTTGGGCTTGGTCGCCAGCGCACGGGCGAATTCCAGCTTGCGCTGTTCGCCGTAGGAGAGGCTGTCGGCCAGCATCTCGGCCTTGTGGTCGAGGCGCACCCAGGACAGCAGTTCGAGCGCGCGTTCGCGGGCTTCCTTCTCGATCTTGCGGAACGAGCCGAGGTTCAGCAGCAGACCGCCGAAACCGTAGTCGAGGTGGTCGTGCATGCCGACCACGACGTTCTCGAGCAGCGTCATTTCCTTGAACACGCGGATGTTCTGGAAGGTGCGCGCGATGCCGCGTTCGGTGATCTTGTGCGGAGCGACGTTGCCGATGTCCTGGCCGTTGAACACGATGTTGCCGGAGGAGGCGCGCAGCAGGCCGGTGATCAGGTTGAACACGGTGGTCTTGCCGGCGCCGTTGGGGCCGATCAGACCGAAGATGCCGCCTTCGGGCACGTTGAACTGGACGCCTTGCAGGACCTGCAAACCGCCGAAGTTTTTACTGATCTGGTTGAATTGTAAAAGCATCAGTTCACCTTCTTGCTTGCAGAGTTACCGGCATTGCCAGGATTACGACGGTGCATGAACGCGCGAATGCGACGCGGATCCCAGATGCCCTTCGGCAGATACAGCACGACCAGGATCAGGATCAGGCCGTTGGCGGCCAGGCGGAAGTCCTTGAAATGGCGCAGCACTTCCGGCAGCAGCGAGAGAATGGTCGAGCCGATCATCGGGCCGATCAGGTTGCTGGTGCCGCCGAACACGGCCATGGTCAGGATATCCACGGCGTTTTCGAAACCGTAGTTGTTGGGACCGATGGTGAAGGTGTAGTGCGCATTGAGCGCGCCGGCAACGCCGGCAATCGCTGCGCCGATGACGAAGGCCAGCAGCTTGTAGCCGGCCACGTTGACGCCCATCAGGCGGGCGGCGACTTCGTCTTCCTTGATCGCTTCAAACGCACGGCCGATCTTGGAGCGGCGTACGCGGGCGAGGAAGTACACGGTAATGCCCAGCAGCAGCACGATGTGCCACCACTCGGTGACCGGCGGAACGCCGTTCAGGCCCATCGGGCCGCCGGTGATTTCCATGTTCAGCACCACCACGCGCACCACTTCGCCGAAGCCCAGCGTCGCCATCGCGAGATAGACGCCGGACAGGCGCAGCGTCGGGATGCCGATCACCAGCGCTACCAGCGCCGGCAGGATGCCGCCGGCTGCGAGCGCAACCGGGAAGGGCAGACCGGTCTGCATGGTAATCAGGGACGCGACGTAAGCGCCGATCCCCATGAACGCTGCGTTGGCCAGCGACAGCAGGCCGCACGACAGCGTGACGTAGATTGACAGGGCCAGCATGGCGTTGACGCCGACGCTGAAGATGACGGTGTTGTACGTCGCCCAGAATCCATCCCACCATTCCATCATAGTCATGGGATTAAGCCTTTCTTTCCAGCACTTTGCCGAACATGCCTGAAGGCTTGACCAACAAAATCAAAAACAGCAGACCAAACGCCACCGCATCGCGGAAGTCGCTCGAAATATATGCCACCGTGAGCACCTCGGCAAAGCCGAGGAACAAGCCACCGATCATGGCGCCGCGAATGTCGCCCATGCCGCCCAGGATGATGACGGCGATGCCCTTGTGCAGCATCGGCTGGCCCATGAACGGTGAGATCGCGTTGAACGACAGGCCGACCAGCACGCCCGCTGCGCCGCCGAGGGCGGCCGCTGCAAACGAGGTCAGGTAGAACAGGCCTTCGACGTTGATGCCCAGCAGGTAAGCCGCTTTTGGCGACTCGGCAATGGCGCGCAGCGCGCGGCCCAGTTGCGTCCGGCGCATCACGGCCAGCAGCACGATCATCAGCACGAAGGCGATGACGACGATGCCGACCTGCACGGCGGTGACGTGCAGGTTGCCGATGGTGACGCTGTCTTCCGGAATGGTGCCGATCGGGAAGCGCTTGTTCTCGGCGCCGAACAGGCCTTGCGCGAGATTGGTCAGCATGATCGCCACGCCGATGGTGGCGATCATGGGAATCAGGTGGGGTGCATTGCGCTTGCGCAGTGGTTTCAGCACCAGGATGTCGACGATCAGGCCGATCAGTCCGGTGGCGACCATCGCGGCGAGCATGGCCAGCCACAGCGGCAGCGCCATTTTTTCGACCAGCAGCAGGGCGGCATAGCTGCCCAGCATGAAGATCGCGCCATGCGACAGATTGATGACGCCGAGTACGCCGAACACCAGCGTGAAGCCCAGCGCAAAGAGCGCATAGACACTGCCCAGCGAAAGGGCGTTGATAAGTTGTTGTTCTAACATAGGGCCTGCGAATAGTGATGATGAGTGGTGAGGTACGCCGGTCTCATCCGTCAGTTGCACATCCGGGCAAACTGGCAGGCTGGCGATGTATCCCTCGTTACATCAGAAAAGCGGCTTTTGGCTAGCCTGTTCTTTTTCGCGATTGGTGAAGCGTGGTGAAGCTTGTGAAGCAGGGCAAGCGATGCAACAAAAAGACTCCGGTAAAAAATACCGGAGTCTTTGTACGCGTCGCAGTTCGACCGAAGATTACTTCAGCAGTGTGAACTTGCCACCCTTGGCGATGCTGACCACGGCTTCTTGCTGAGCATCGAAACCGACTTGCTTGCCGGCGACCGGCGGAGCAGGGCGGAAGGCGAACTTGCCGGTGGCGCCGTCGATCTTGACGGCAGGCAGGGCTTGACGCAGGGCGTCGCGGTCCTTGTCCAGGGCGCCCGACAGCTTGACGTTCTTGAGTGCTTCGGCAACTACGTGCAGAGCATCGTAGGCTTGTGCGGAGAACTGGTCAGGATCGGAACCGAACTTGGCCTTGTACGCGGCGATGAACGCCTTGTTGGCCGGGGTCAGGTTTTCCGACGACCATGGGCTGCCCATCAGCGTGTTGTCGCCGGCATCCTTGGCGATCTCAAACAGCTTCGGCGAGTTCAGGCCGTTGCCGCCGATGAACGGCTGCTTCATGCCCAGGGTGCGGGTTTGCAGGATGATGTTGGCAGCTTCTTCGGCCAGGCAGGAGCAGACGATGGCGTCAGGATTGCCGGCCTTGATCTTGGTCAGCTGCGCCTTGAAGTCGACGTCGCCCTTGGCATATGCCTCGGTTGTCGTGACCGGGATCTTTTGCTGTTCCAGCGTGGCCTTGAAGACGTCGTAACCGGACTTGGTGAACGCATCGTCGTTACCGTAGATCACGGCGACCTTCTTGATGCCGAAATGCTTGACGGCAGCCTTGACTGTCACTGGCAGCACGTCGGCTTCCATGACGGAGTTGCGGAAGGTGAACGGGCCCATGGCAGTGATGCCGTCGGCGGTGTTGCTGGTGCCGAAAGCGACGACCTTGGCGGCGTTGGCGATCGGGTCAGCGGCGAATGCCGAGTTGGACAGGGTCGGGCCGAAGACCATCAGTACCTTGTCCTGGAAAATCAGTTTCTTGAAGACGTTGATGGCTTCTTCTTTCTTGCCTTGTTCGTCTTCTGCAATCAGCACCAGTTTGTTGCCGTTGACACCGCCCTTGGCGTTGACTTCGTCAGCGGCCAGCGTGAAGCCGTTCTTGATGGCGACGCCGTATTTGGCGGCAGGGCCGGTCAGCGCAGCGGCGAGGCCGAGCTTGACGTCGGCGGCCAATGCGGCATTTGCCATGGTCACGCCGATCATCAGCGCAGGCAAGGTCTTTAAAGCAGTTTTAAGCATGTTGAATCGCATCGAGTTCTCTCCTTAGTTAGATATTCTTATAGAGGATGACGCGAAATATTAGCCGGGGGTAACCGACGCAGGAATCTTTGGTGGGACTCCCTATTTTGCTCCATCCTCTTTAGGCCGTCGTGCAGCCTTTGGGATACAACCGGTCAAGAATACCGTAAACCGGTTTAAACACACTGCTGCACTGCAACCTGGTAAGTTGTCGCGCAACCGTCTGTTGGCTCCGCGGAAGCGGAGGTGCTGCTGATGACAGATGTGATGCTGGCCTGTCCGGAGACGGGCCGGTCCTGCTGATTACCTCGCACTGCTACTTTTGGTACAGACTCAGTACAACGGGATCCGGGGCGCGTTGGCGATGTGGATCCCGCTGATATTTCCATTATTTCTATTCTGTAATTTCTCTACTTCAGAGCGACTTGCGCAGTTCTGCAATCGCCAGGCGCACCTGGTTAGGCGCCGTGCCGCCGATGTGGTCGCGTGCGGCCACCGAGCCTTCCAGCGTCAGGACGCCGAAGATGTCGTTTTCAATCAATGGCGAATAGACGCGCAGTTCGTCCAGCGTCAGATCCGACAGGTCGCAGTTGCGGTCGACACAGGTACGCACTGCGTGGGCGACGGCTTCGTGGGCGTCGCGGAACGGCAGGCCCTTCTTGACCAGATAGTCGGCCAGGTCGGTGGCGGTGGCGTAACCTTGCAAGGCAGCGGCGCGCATCGCGTCCGGCTTGACGGTGATGCCGCCGGCCATGTCGGCGAAAATGCGCAGCGTGTCGGTCAGCGTGTCGACGGTGTCGAACAGCGGTTCCTTGTCTTCCTGGTTGTCCTTGTTGTAGGCCAGCGGCTGGCCTTTCATCAGGGTCAGCAGAGCGATCAGGTGGCCGTTGACGCGACCGGTCTTGCCGCGCGCCAGTTCAGGCACATCGGGGTTTTTCTTTTGCGGCATGATCGACGAACCGGTGCAGAAGCGGTCGGCGATGTCGATGAAGCCGACGCGCGGGCTCATCCAGATCACCAGTTCTTCCGACATGCGGGAGATGTGGGTCATGACCAGCGCAGCGGCGGCGCAGAATTCAATCGCGAAGTCGCGGTCGGAAACGGCGTCCAGCGAGTTGCGGCAGACATCGTCGAAACCCAGCGTCTTGGCTACGCGCAGGCGGTCGATCGGGAAAGTGGTGCCGGCCAGCGCAGCGGCGCCCAGCGGCAGGCGGTTGACGCGCTTGCGGGCATCAGCCATGCGCTCGGCGTCGCGGCCGAACATTTCAACGTAAGCCAGCACGTGGTGGCCGAAGGTGATCGGTTGCGCCACTTGCATGTGGGTGAAGCCCGGCAGGATGGTGTCGGCATGCTGTTCGGCCAGATCCACCAGGGCCGAGCGCAGGTCGCGCAGCAGGCCGCTGATGTCGTCGATGGCGGCGCGCATGTACAGACGGATGTCGGTAGCGACCTGGTCGTTGCGCGAACGACCGGTATGCAGGCGCTTGCCGGCGTCGCCGACCAGTTCGGTCAGGCGCTTTTCGATATTCAGGTGGACGTCTTCGAGGTCGAGCAGCCATTCGAACTGGCCGCCGTCGATTTCACCCTTGATCTGCGCCATGCCGCGCTGGATGTCGGCGTAGTCTTGCGCGCTGATGATCTGCTGGTGCGCCAGCATTTCGGCGTGGGCAAGCGAGCCCTGGATGTCGAATTGCGCCAGGCGATTGTCGAAAAAGACAGAGGCGGTGTAACGTTTCACCAGATCGGAAACGGGTTCGGAAAAGCGAGCCGACCAGGCTTCGCCTTTTTTCGATAATTGTGCAGTCATAGTGGGGATCCCAGAGAATGCGCGATTATAGCAAGTCGATGACATTTGAGCCACGCCGCACCTGTTTGCAGGCGGAGTCAATAGGGAATTTTCTGCGTGGTATGGATGCCGATTGCCACGATTCATGGCACAAAAACCATTGCACTCTTGGCAAATCTTTAAGATACTCAAAACGCTGTTTTGTAAATCCAAACTATTCGAATTTGTTGTATCAGGACTCGTCCGGGGAGAGGTCTCATGAATTTTGAAGCACTGTTTCAGCAGCAAGCCGCGTTACCCAGCATTCCCAAGGTGGTGCAGGAAGTCATCGAGAGCTTCAATAACGACAATGTCTCTATCGAAGACATCGCCAAGAAGCTGAGCGCCGACCAGGTCTTGAGCGCCAAGCTGCTGCGCCTGGCGAATTCGTCCTACTACCACGTCTCGCGCAGCATCGGCACCGTCGACGATGCCGTGCTGATGCTCGGTTTCATGACCGTGCGCACGCTGGTGGTCAGCACCGGCCTCACCGGCAGCTTCAAGTCCATGTCCGGCGTGGACCTCAAGTTGTTCTGGCGCTACAGTCTGCACACCGCGATCGTCGCCAAATGGCTGGCGAAGAAGCAGGGCCTCAATTCCGACCTGGCGTTTACCGTCGGCCTGATGCACGCCATCGGCCAGTTGGTCATGCACGCGGCCATGCCTGAACAGACCCGCCAGATCGACAAGATCGCCAGCACCATCGACGCGCGCCGCCTAGACGTCGAGCATACGTCGTTCGGTTACGACTTCTCCGACGTCGGTGCGGAGCTTGCCAAGCGCTGGCGCTTCCCGGAAGAGTTCTCGGAAGCCATTGCTGCGTTCCCGAGTCCGCTGGAAGCCGAGCCGTTCAATAAAATCGCTGCCGTGATCCATATCGCGGCCTGGCGCGCGCGTGCGGAAGAGAATGACTATTCCCGTGAGGAAATGGAATCGACCTTCCCGGATGACGTCGCTGGCAAGCTGGGTGTGAAGCCGGGCGTGCTGTTCGACGATCTGCCGCCGCTGGCCGAGCTGGGTGCAGGGATGGAAGAACTGATTTCCTGAAAATTTCCTGAGGAAATGAGTTCAAAAAATTACGGCCGACATTGTCGGCCGTAATTTTTTGTGCGGGGTCCTGCAATCCTGCAATTTGTGTAGCAGCGTTCCTACAATTCCCTGACCATCGTGATTTCACTGGCGACGAACCCCGCCTTGCGATAGAGCGCTTGCGCCGCGGTGTTGTGGGCGAACACGTTCAGGTTCAGGCTGCCGAGACCGCGCAGCCGGGCTTCTTCCGCCAGCAGCGCCAGCGCCGCCGCCGCAAAACCGCGTCGTCGCCAGGCTGGCGCTATCCACAGATCGTACAAGAAGGCCGACGTCGCGTCGTTATTGCTGATCTCCCCGAACCACATCATTCCCACGGTGGCGCTGTTTTCCTGCTCCTGTAACAGCATCAGGTAATGCCCCGGCGTCGCCGGCCCCTGCGGCAGCAATGCATCGAGGCCGGCGAGCGTCCCGGTCTGATTGGTGGCCAGGGACGGCAGGCCCGTCAGGCGGCACTGTTCCACATAATCGGCAGCCGAGCTTGCGCGGAAGCCTTCGAAGTCGGCGGTGCTCATGGGCGTCATTTTCAGCATGTGTTTTCCTTGTCAGCCGTGCTTATTGCTTGTTTAACAGCACCGTAGCGGTGAAGTTCCCTGTCGGGATGCACCTCGGACGCGCCCAATAAAAAAGCGGACGGGCCTGCGCCTCGTCCGCTTCATGATCAGCCTGCCGTCGTCAGTCCAGCTTTTCTTTCAGGAACTTCAGCATCTCGCGATAGGCCTCGGCGCGTGCGTCGGCATTGCCGCCGCTGGTAACACCGGCGCCCGGTTTGCCGACACCGGTGATGTCCATGCGCACGTGTATCGGCATGCCCGGTGCGTCGAAGTCATGATAGGTGTCGGGGTAGAGACGCAAGGTGATCGGCGTGTCGCTGTCCTGCATTTTCTTTTCCAGCGATTCGCAGGCTTCCGGCGGCGTCCAGTCGTCGTTTTCACCCATCAGGATCAACATCGGCGCGGCCGGCTTGTAAGGCGTGCGGTTCTTGGAAAAGGCCGTGCAGGTTGGATAGAACGCCACGGCGGCCTTGGGCTGCACTTTGCGTACGGCGACGTCGGTCTGCGCCAGGTTCAGCGCCGACAGGATGGTGGTGGCGCCGTGCGACCAGCCGACCATGCCGATGCGGGAATAGTCGACGTCCTCCTGCGTGGCCAGCCAGCGCAAGGCGACTTGCACATCGAGGCGGCGGTTGGCGCTGCTGGCTTCGCGCTGCTGCAGGCTTTCCTGGCAGATCGAGCGGCGGCCGCGCGGCGTGAAGCTGTCGGGGAACAGGACGTTGTAGCCGGCATCGGTCAGCGCGCGCGCCATGGCGATATGGCGCGGCGTAAATTCGATCTTTTCCTTGTTGACGCTGCTGTAGAGGCCGCCGCAACCGTGCATGGCGATGATGGTCGGTCGCTTGTCGGCCTTGCCTTTGCCCTTGAACCAGTAACCGAACAAGGCGGTCGCCTTGCCGCCTGGCGTGTCGACGCTGGTCAGCGCGACGCGTTCGGTGCGCAACGGCGGCAATGACTTGACGGTCTCTTTCGGCGCGGCAGCTGCAGCATGTCCGCACACGCCCGCAAAACAGAGCGATGCGATGGTTTTACCCCAGGTACCCATGAACTTCCCCTTGTTGTGTTGGCAACCCCTCCGGCGCCCACCTGCATGAGGTCAGCTTGCCGAGGTTTTGCCGTCAATCTTTTGTTTTGAGCCAGCGCGCGCGGGCATCAACACCAGCAGCAGCGCCATTCCGATCAGTGCGCCGCCGGCGGCATACGCACACGATAAATGTTCCTGCAAGAACAGCCACCCCCACAAGACACCGAACAAGGGAATCAGGAAGGTAACGGTTAACGACTTAACAGGACCTATATCGGCAATTAATCGGAAAAATAAAATGTAAGCCAGCGCCGAACACACAAAACCCAACGTCAATAAAGCAAACCACGTACCAATGCCGGCATGCAGCGGGGCGGCAGGGCCGTCCTCCAAGGCTGCCATGACGGCAAAGAACGGCAACAGCAGCGCGACGGCGCCCAACTGGCTGCCGCATGCCACCAGCTTGCTGTCCAGACCGCCGCGATCGGTGATCCAGCGCTTGGTCAGGAAGCTTGCCAAACCATAGCAACTGGTCGCCAGCAGGCAGGCCAGTGCACCCAAAACGGTCGCCGTGTCGAACTCTACCGGCCCGGTCCTTGTCAGGACTGCAACGCCGGCCAGGCCCAGGATGACGCCGCCCACTTTTCGCGACGTTAGCTTATCGCCAAAAAATAACGCCCCGATGACCACGCCCATCAAGGGAGCAGTTCCGTTGAGGATGGCTGAGTACCCGGCCGGCAATACCGTGGCGGCGAAGCTGAACAGCACGAACGGCAAGCCTGAATTGATGGCGCCCAGCAACATTGTGGCGCGTAGCTTGCCTTCAAAACGCCATTTTACGCGCAAGATCGCCAGCAACAGCAGCAAACCGGCCGCGCCGAACAGCACGCGGAAGAATGCGGTATTGAGCGCGCCCATTTCCGGCACGGCGATGCGCATGAACAGGAAGCTGGCGCCCCAGATGGCGGACAGCGCTAGCAGGCGGAGCAGATCGGCTGGTTTCATGACGCTTCCGGCAATAATGAGGGGCGCTCATTTTGACTAACCGATGATGCCGCCGCACTCCAAAACTTGCTATCGTGATTTTCCTGATATGGAAAACGCTGCCCGAAGCCGGATGTGGTCTCGGGCAGCAGGGCCGGGCATCAGCCCGTATTGCGCAGCCCGGCGGCGATGCCGTTGATGGTCAGGTGGATGCCGCGCTGTACGCGTTCCTCGACCTTCTTGCCGGACGCCGCCGTGGAGCGATGGCGCTTGATGAGCTCGACCTGCAAGTGATTCAGCGGATCGAGATAGGCGAAGCGGTTCTTGATCGAACGCGCCAGCAGCGGATTGCCGGCCAGGCGATCCTTGTTGCCGGTGATCGAACCGAGCAGCTGGCTGGTGCGTTCATGCTCGCCCACGATACGACCGAAGATCGCGTTGCGCAGCTTGCGGTCGGCGACCAGCCCGGCGTAGCGCGAGGCCACGGCCAGGTCGGTCTTGGACAGCACCATGTCCATGTTCGACAGCAGCGCGGCGAAGAACGGCCATTCCTTGTACATCGCGCGTAGCGTGGCAAGACGCTTGGATTGCTCCTTGCTGCCGCCTTCCTGCAGCCATTCCGACACCGCGCTGCCGAAGCCGTACCAGCCCGGGAACAGCAGGCGGCACTGGCCCCACGAGAAGCCCCACGGAATCGCACGCAGGTCTTCGATACGGCGCGTCGACTTGCGTGAAGCAGGGCGCGAGCCGATGTTGAGCTCGGCGATTTCGGCGATCGGCGTGGCGGCGAAGAAGTAGTCGGTGAAGCCCGGGGTCTCGTAGACCAGGTTGCGATAGGCCTGATAGGCGCGGTCGGACAGGTCGCCCATGACGCGTTCGAACTCGGCCAGCTTGCGGGTCTCTTTGGCGTCGGTGGTTTCCGGCATCAGGCTGGCTTCCAGCGTCGCCGCCACCAGCAGTTCCAGGTTGCGGCGGCCAATTTCCGGATTGGAGAACTTGGACGCAATGATTTCACCTTGCTCGGTCAGGCGGATCTGGCCGTTGACCGTGCCCGGCGGTTGCGCCAGGATGGCCTGGTAGCTTGGACCGCCGCCGCGACCGACGGTGCCGCCGCGGCCGTGGAACAGGCGCAGCTTGACGCCGGCGCGGTTGAACAATTCCACCAGGCGGTTTTCCGATTTGTACAACTCCCAGTTCGAGGTCAGGAAGCCGCCGTCCTTGTTGGAGTCGGAGTAGCCCAGCATGACTTCCTGCAGCTTGCCTTGCTTGACGATCAGCGGCGCCACCAATGGGAATGACAGCCATTGCTCCATGATGTCGGCGGCGCAGCGCAAGTCGGGAATGGTCTCGAACAGCGGGATCACCATCAGCTCAAGTTCGGACAGCTTCGAGGGATCCTTGGCGTCGGCGTGCAGCAGGCCGGTTTCCTTTTGCAGCAACAGCACTTCCAGCAAATCGGACGCGGTTTCGGTGTGCGAGATGATGTAGTTGCGGATCGCGCGCGCGCCGTAGCGCTGGCGGATTTCGCGGGCCGTGCGCAGGATGGTCAGTTCGGAATTGGTTTCGTCCGAATACGTCAGGTACGGCGAATACAGCAGGCGCGGCTTGGCCAGTTCGGCCAGCAGCAGGGCGATTTTCTTTTCCTCGCTGAGGCCGGCATAGGACGGCTCGACCTGCGCGCTGGCGAACAATTCACCGAGCACGCGCTCGTGCACGTCGGAGCTTTGGCGCATGTCCAGCGTGGCGAGGTGGAAGCCGAAGATTTCAATCGAACGCTTCAGCACTGCCAGGCGAGGCTTGACCAGCGCGCTGCCGTGGTTGGCGTTGAGCGAGTCGACCAGCACCTGCAGTTCGGCGATGCATTCCTCAGGCGCGGCGTAATGCGCGGCGGCGCCGACTTCCTGGCGCAGGATGTTGACCACGCCGAGATGACGGGCGGTTGCCGCCAGACGCGCGTACACGCCGATCAGCGCGCGGCGGTAGGGCTCGTCGGCGCGATGATTGGAGTTGTCCGGCGAGGCGTCGGCCAGGGCCAGCAGTTCGGCGCTGGCGTCGACCATCAAGGTCGAGATCGACAGTTCGGCGCCGAGCGCGTGGACTTCATCAAGATAGAAGTCGAAGATCGTGCTCGACTGGCGTTGCAGCGCGCGCTGCATGGTGCCGGCGTTGACGTTGGGATTGCCGTCGCGGTCGCCGCCGATCCAGCTGCCCATCTGCACGAAGGGCGGCAGTTCCGCCGGCGTGGTGCGGGCACTGGTTTTGGCGCGTAAGCGCGACGGAAACTGCGCGTTGATTTCTTCTTCGATGTCGTCGTACAGCGCCGGCAGTTCACGCAGGAAGGTGATGCGGTAATAGGACAGCGCGTTTTCGATTTCGTCGGCGACCGTTAGCTTGGTGTAGCGCAGCATGCGGGTTTGCCACAGCGTGGCGATGCGCGCGCGCAGCAGTTCGGTGTTGTCGCGCAATTCCTTCGGCGTCAGCGGCTGGTCGCGCAGCGCCAGCAGGCGGGCGATTTCGCGCTCGGCGTCGAGGATGCTCTTGCGCTGCACTTCGGTCGGATGCGCGGTCAGCACCGGAGAGATCAGCGACTCGGACAGGAAGTTGCGCACGGTATTGCCCGACACGCCGGCATTGTCCAGGCGCGACAGCGCGTAGGCCACGCTGCTCGGTTGCGGCGCCGAGCCGGCCAGCAAGTGGGCGCGGCGGCGGCGGTTGTGATGCTGGTCTTCGGCGATGTTGGCCAGGTGCGAGAAGTACGAGAACGCGCGCACCACCGAGTTGGTCTGGTCGCGCGTCAGCTTCTTGAGCAGCTTGTCGAGTTCGGCGCCGGCCTTGGCGTCGGATTCGCGGCGGAAGCGCACGGCGGTCTGGCGTATGGTCTCGACCACTTCGAAGACAGCGTCGCCTTCCTGGTGGCGCAGCACTTCGCCGAGCAGACGACCGAGCAGGCGGATGTCTTCTTTCAGCGGCGCGTCTTTGTCGGCGCTAGTTTTGGCTACGCGCTTTTCGGCAGACTTTTCAGCAGATTTATCGGAACGGACAGGGGCAGAACGAGCAGGGGTTTGGGTTTTTGGTTTAGTTGCCATGATCAACAATTGCTACGGTTTTCAGAGGAGAAAGTCGGGCGTGCTGGTCGAACTGTCAGTGATGCTGCGTGCTAGAATCTGCTCACTTGATTGCCTCACTTTTTTTATATTTTTATGCGCCGGGCATCTTCACAGATGACTCGGCGACTACCGGAAGAACCGTCTTGAAAGAATTTCCTCCCTCCAGTCTGGTCATCGCTTCACGTGAAAGCCGTCTCGCCATGTGGCAAGCCGAACACGTGCGCGACCGGTTGGCTGCATTATATCCGCAGTGCAGCATAACCATCCTCGGAATGACCACGCGCGGCGACCAGATCCTCGATCGCACCTTGTCCAAGGTCGGCGGCAAGGGGCTGTTCGTGAAGGAACTGGAAGTCGCCATGGCCGAGGGGCGCGCCGATTTTGCGGTGCATTCGCTCAAGGACGTGCCGATGGAATTGCCGGAAGGTTTTGTGCTGGGCGCCGTTCTGGAGCGCGAAGATCCGCGCGATGCCTTCGTCTCCAACGACTACGCCGGCCTGGACGACTTGCCCGCCGGCGCCGTGGTCGGCACCAGCAGCCTGCGCCGCCAGGCGCTGATCGCCGCGCGCTATCCGCACCTGGTAATCAAACCCCTGCGTGGCAATCTCGACACGCGCCTGGGCAAACTGGATCGCGGCGACTATGCCGCCATCATCCTTGCCGTGGCCGGCCTGAAACGCCTTGGTCTGGAGTCGCGCATCCGCTCCGCCATCGCGCCGGAACAAAGCCTGCCGGCGCCCGGGCAGGGCGCGATGGCGATTGAGATCCTGGCCGACCGCACCGATTTGCAACGCGTGCTGGCGCCGATCAACCATCTGGCTACCGATCGTGCCGTGACGGCCGAGCGTACGCTGTCGCGCACCTTCGGCGGCAGCTGCCAGATTCCGCTGGCGGCTTTCGCCACGATAGACGGCGATCGCATGCGCATGCGCGCCCTGGTGGCGACGCCGGACGGCAAGCAGATCGCCGAGGCTGAAGCCGAAGGTCCGGCTGATGCGCCGGCCGCGCTGGGCAAACAGGTTGCCGACTTGCTGCAGACGCAGGGCGCCGAAGCGATTCTGGCGGCGTGCAAGGCTGAGGCTGACGCGGCTGAATGATTCGGCACCGCGCATTTGCCCCTCTTTACTCTCTGAACTGAAGGGAACGCCGTGAAGGAGCTCGCTGCCAGGCCGGTAGTCATCACGCGTCCCTTGGCGCAGGCTGGCGCGTTCGCCACGCAAGTCACGGCGATCGGCCGCATGCCGGTGATTTTTCCCTTGCTGGAAATCGCGCCGGTGGCCGACAGCGCCGAACTGCAACACGTGCTGTCCATGCTGGAGCGGTATGCGCTGGTGGTGTTCGTCAGTCCCAACGCCATCGATGCCGCCTTCCAGTTCATTCCGTCGTGGCCGGGGAATGTCGCCATCGGCATCGTCGGCGAAGGCAGCCGGCTGGCCTTGCAGCGCCACGGCGTCGACGAATCCCACGCCACCATCCACGCGCCGCGCAACAGCGAGCGCATGGATTCCGAAGAATTGTTCAAATCACTCAATCTCGACGCGCTGCGCGGCAAACGCGTGTTGATCGTGCGCGGCCAGGCCGGGCGTGACTTCCTGACCGACATGCTGCGCGCCAGCCAAGTGGAAGTCGACCACGTGACCGCGTATCAACGCCTGCTGCCGAAAATCGACGCTGAAAAGGCAGTGCATCTGCGCAGCCTGATCGACGCCGGCAGCGAATGGGTGGTGACCAGTTCCGAGGCTTTGCGCAACCTGCTGCAGATCACGGCCGATGCACTGGGACAGGACTGTGTTGCAAAACTACAACGCAATGAAATCATCGTTTCGCACCAGCGGATCGCTGAAACAGCGCACTCGCTGGGTTTCTCCCATGTGACCATGACCGGATCAGGGGACGAACGCCTGATTGCCGCGTTACAATCCCCTGCATGAACGAACTGCAATCCTCCCCCGACCAGAACCAGCCGGACGCGAAAGCGGCCCCCGGACTGCAGGCGAGCACGGTGCTCCCTTCCTTTACACCTTCGGACAACGGCGTGCTGAAAAAGCGCCTGCGGCTGCTGACCTTGCTGGTGGTGATTCTCGCCATCGTGCTGGTGGCGCAGTGGTGGGTCTCGCACAGCGAAATCCGCGGCCTGCGCGAAGAAGTCGCGCGCCGCCTGCAAACCGGCGACGTCGCCAACACCGAAGTCAAGGGCGTGCTCAAGACCGTCCAGGAAAGCACCAAGGAGTTGCAAGCCAAGGTCAGTGTGCTCGACAGCAAGCAGGCCGAGTCGCAAAGCCAGCAACTGGCGCTTGAACAGCTGTATCAAGATCTCTCCAAGAACCGCGATGACTGGGCCCTCTCGGAAATCGAAGAAGTGCTCTCGACCGCCAGCCAGCAGCTGGAACTGGCCGGCAACGTCCAGGGTGCGCTGATCGCCTTGCAAAACGCCGACAAGAGCCTGTCGCGCTCCGACAAGCCGCAATTCATCGCCATTCGCCGCGCCATCGCGCGCGACCAGGACCGCCTGAAAGCCTTGCCGACGGTTGACGTGCCCGGTATCGCCGTGCGCCTCGACAGCGTCATCGGCCAGATCGACAGCATGCCTTTGCTGTCGGACGAAAAACCCGTGATGTCGGTGACCGAACCGAAGAAGCAACCGATGCGCGCCGCTCCCAAAGCTGCTGCCAAGGTGAACGGCAAGGAGCAGCCGGCTGCCGCACCGGCAAGCGACTGGCTGGCCGATGCGCAAGAAAAGTGGCAAAGCTTCAGCGCCGAGATGTGGACCGAATTGAAGCAACTGGTGCGCATTCGCAGCGTCGATACGCCGGACGCCTTGCTGCTGTCGCCGACTCAGGCGTATTACGCCCGTGAAAACCTCAAGCTGCGCCTGCTCAACGCACGCCTGGCGCTGCTGTCGCGCAATGAGTTTGCGTTCCGCAACGACCTGGCCGCAGCGCAAGACACCATCGCCAAGTACTTCGACACTCGTGCCAAGCAAGTGCAGACCACGCAGGCAATGTTGAAGCAAGTCCAGGGCAGCAACCTGTCGATCCAGATGCCGACGCTCAGCGAAAGCATCAACGCGGTGCGCAATTACAAAGGCCGCCGTTAATTAAGACGACAGAAATATGCGAATTCTCCTCTGGCTCCTGACCCTGTTTGCTTCCGCCATCGGCCTGGCGGTACTGGCGCGCTTCAATCCCGGCAACGTCGTGCTGTTCTATCCGCCGTACCGCGTCGATTTGTCGCTCAACTTCTTCCTGGCCGCCGTGGTGGTGCTGTTCATCGCGCTGTACGTGCTGATCCGCGCCGTGCGCCTGACCCAAAAGCTGCCTGGCCGCGTGATCGCCTATCGCCGCCAGAAGCGTGAAAACGACGGCAACAAGGCTTTGCGTGATTCGATCAAGGCTTTCTTCGAAGGCCGCTTCGGTCACGCTGAAAAAGCCGCCACGCGCGCTGCCGAATTGCCCGACAACGCCGGCATCGCCGCACTGGTCGGTGCGCGTGCAGCGCACCGTATGCGCCAGACCGACCGCCGCGACATCTGGCTGGCCAGCACCGACGGCGACAATGGACTCAAGGCCGCGCGCCTGATGACGACGCTGGAATTGCTGGTCGACGATCACCAGTTCAAGGCCGCGCTCGATACCGTCGATGAGCTCAACGCCAACGGCACGCGCCACATCCAGGCGCTGCAATGGGCGCTCAAGGCCAACCAGCAAGCCAAGAACTGGCCAGAAGTGCTGCGTCTGGTGCAAACGCTGGACAAGCGCAATGCGCTGCATCCGGCCTTGTCCAACCGCTTGCGCGAAATGGCCTACGACGCCTTGCTGTCGGATCGTTCGCACGATGCCGAATCGATTCGCCGCCTGTGGGCCGAGGTGCCCAACGCCGATCGCCTGAAACCTTATATTGCCGCACGCGCCGCTCAGGCTTTCAGCAGCCGCAGCCTGCACGATGAAGCGCGCACGCTGCTGGAACGTGCATTGGCCGCCGACTGGGATGATCGCCTGATCCGCGCCTACCGTGATTCAACGGCCGAAGCCGGCTCGCCGGCCTTGCTGGCGCAGATCGAGCGCTGCGAAGCGTGGTTGGCGAAACGTCCGACCGATGCCGAACTGGCGCTGACGCTGGGCATGTTCTGCCTGCGCCAGAAGCTGTGGGGCAAGGCCCAGCGGCATCTGGAGCAAGCCTTGTCCGATGCCCTTGAGCCGCGCACGGTGCGTGAATCGCACCTGAGCCTGGCGCAGCTGCATGATGCGCTCGACCAGCATGAGCAAGCTGCGGCACATTACAAGCAATGCGCGCTGGCGACGGCGATCCGCTAGTTTTCTTCCGATAAAAAAGAGCCGCCGGGGCGTTGCGACGACCCGGCGGCTTTTTTTATTGCCTGTTTTCAAGAGCTTGCGGATTCGGCGCGGATTGATGCTGATGGCCTGAATGCCGTTATAATCTCGGGTTTTCCCATCCCTTCATTTCTTTACGAGAAAGCACCATGAGCCTGAATAACGTCCCGTCCGGCCGCGACCTGCCCAACGACTTCAATGTGATCATCGAGATCCCGATGAACGCCGATCCGATCAAGTATGAAGTGGACAAGGATAGCGGCGCCATTTTCGTCGACCGTTTCATGGGCACCGCGATGCACTATCCGTGCAACTACGGTTACATCCCGCAAACCCTGTCCGAAGACGGCGACCCGGTCGACGTGCTGGTGATCACGCCGTTCCCGCTGTTCCCGGGCGTAGTGGTGCGTTGCCGTCCTATCGGCGTGCTCAAGATGACCGATGAAGCCGGTGTCGACGCCAAATTGCTGGCCGTGCCGGTCGACAAGGTATTGTCGATTTACACACACTGGCAAAAGCCGGAAGACATGAACGAACTGCGCCTGAAGCAGATCCAGCATTTCTTCGAGCACTACAAAGACCTGGAAAAGGGCAAATGGGTCAAGATCGACGGCTGGGAAGGTCCGGAATCCGCCAAGGCAGAAATTCTGGCCGGCGTCGAAGCCTTCAAGAAGCAGCAAGCCAAGTAATCTGCAGTCCAGGCATTGCCGATAAAAAAGCGCACCCGCGGGTGCGCTTTTTTTGCGCCGGTCGCAGTCACGTCGAATCTCGAAACGGATTGCGCTCGTTGAGTTCGCTCAGGTAATCGTCGATGCCGCCGCCTTCGCGCTCAAGGAAGCGTTCCACCGCGTCGGCAAACGAAGGATGCGCCAGCCAGTGCGCCGACCAGGTTTTCTGCGGCAGGAAACCGCGCGCCATCTTGTGCTCGCCCTGGGCGCCGCCTTCGAACCAGGCAATCTTGTTGTCGATGCAGAATTCCAGCGGCTGGTAGTAAGCCGTTTCGAAATGCAGGCAGGGGATTTCTTCCAGCGCGCCCCAGTAGCGGCCGTACAGTGCGTCGTCGTCATAGATCACCAGCGACGAGGCGACCGGTTTGCCGTCGCGGTAGGCCACTGTCAGCAGCAGGTGCTGCGGCATCCCGGCGGCGATACGCAGGAAAAAATCGAGGTTCAGATAAGGCGTCGAATGGTGTGCCGCATAAGTGTGGCGGTAGCAGCGGTGGAAAAAGCGCCAGTCGGCTTCACCGGCTTCGTGGCCGCGCAGATGGCGGAATGTCACGCCTGCTTCGCCTACCTTGCGCCGTTCGGCCAGGATGTTCTTGCGTTTCTTGCGTTCCAGCGTCGCCAGGAACTCGGCGAAGTCGCGGTAGCCTTCGTTATGCCAGTGGAACTGCACGCCGCTGCGCAGCATGAAGCCGGCTTCAGCCAGCGTCTGCGCCTCTGCCGCCGGCGGGTAGAGCACGTGGGTGGAGGACGTTTGCGCGGCTTCCTGAAGTTGCTGCAGCGCCTGCACCAGCGCCTGGCGCGCGATGTCGTCAACCGCGAGAAGCCGGCCGCCCGTGACCGGCGTGAATGGAATTGCCGACAGCAACTTGGGGTAGTAGGGCAGGCCGTGACGCTCGTAGGCTTCGGCCCAGGCCCAGTCGAACACGTACTCGCCGTAGGAGTGATATTTCAGGTACAGCGGCAATGCCGCCTTCAAGGCGTCGTCTTGCCACAGCGTCAGGTATTGCGGCTCCCAGCCGGTGTCCTTGGCGGCGGAGCCGCTTTCATGCAGCGCATGCAGGAAAGCATAGGACAAAAACGGCGTGGCGTCGGCCTGGGCGGCAAGCAGCGCATCCCATGCCGGCTGGCCAACTTCTGCCAGAGAAGAAATGATTCGCGTGCGATAATGAGACTCTGCGTTCACTGCGTGCAGCTCCCCGGCACCGGTGTTGCGTCCGTACTCTTCGTCATTTTCTTACCGTCATTTCTTACTTGTCGCCATCATGTCAGTCAAAGTCGCCATCGCCCAGATCAACAGCACCGTTGGAGATATCTCGGGCAATCGCAACAAAATCGTCGAATTCGCTCGCCGTGCCGCAGCGCTGGGTGCGGACATCGTCCTCACGCCGGAATTGTCGCTGGTAGGCTATCCGCCTGAAGACCTGTTGCTGCGTCAGGCATTCTACGCAAAAACCGACGAAGCGTTGCAAGCGCTTACGGCCGAGCTGGCCGGGTTGAAAGACGTGCACGTCATCGTCGGTCATCCGGTGCTCAAGGATGGTGCCCGCTTCAATGCGGCATCGGTTCTGCTCAACGGCAAAATCACCGGCAGCTATCACAAGCTGGAGCTGCCCAACGACAGCGTGTTTGACGAGAAGCGCTACTTCACACCCGACGGCACGCCGCTGGTGTTCGACGTCAAGGGCACGAAATTCGGCATCAACATCTGCGAAGACACCTGGTTCCCGCGCGCGCCTGCCCGCGCCAAGGAAGCCGGTGCGCAAGTCCTGCTGATCCTGAACGGTTCGCCGTACCACATGAACAAGCAGTCGCTGCGCCTCGACGTGATGCGCGACAACGTGACCAAGCAAGGCATGCCGCTGGTGTTCGCCAATCTGGTGGGCGGCCAGGACGAATTGATTTTCGACGGTAATTCCTTCGCCATGGATATCGCCGGCGAATTGGTCGCCAGCCTGGCGCATGCGCAGGAAGATTTGCAGGTCATCGAATTCGACGGTGTGCAGATCCGCAATCCACAGATGGCGCCGGCGCTGTCGATTGAAGCGCAGGTGTACCAGGCGCTGGTGCTGGGCGTGCGCGATTACGTCGGCAAGAACGGTTTCCCTAGCGTGCTGATCGGTCTGTCCGGCGGTGTCGATTCGGCGCTGACGCTGGCCGTCGCGGTCGATGCGCTGGGCGCCGACAAGGTGCGCGCGATCATGATGCCGTCGCCTTACACCGCCGATATTTCCTGGATTGACTCGCGCGACATGGTCGAACGCATCAAGGTGCGCTACGACGAGATTTCGATCAACGATTGTTTCTCGGCCTTCCGCAGCACCTTGTCCGAAGAGTTCAAGGGACTCAAGGAAGACACTACCGAAGAAAACATCCAGGCACGCATCCGCGGCACGCTGCTCATGGCGCTGTCCAATAAATACGGTTCCATCGTCCTCACCACCGGCAACAAGAGCGAGATGGCGGTGGGCTACTGCACGCTGTACGGCGACATGGCCGGCGGCTTCGCGGTGATCAAGGACATCGCCAAGACGCTGGTCTATCGTTTGTGCGCTTACCGCAACAGCATTTCCGAAGTCATTCCCGAACGCATCCTGACACGTGCGCCGTCGGCCGAACTGCGTCCCGACCAGAAGGACCAGGATTCGCTGCCGCCGTATGAAGTCCTCGACGCCATCATGCAGATGTACATGGAAGAAAATCTCGGCATAGTCGAGATCGAGCGGGCCGGTTACCAGAAGGAAGATATCGAGCGCATCACGCGCCTGATCAAGATCAACGAATACAAGCGGCGCCAGGCGCCGGTGGGTATCCGGGTCACCCACAGGGCTTTCGGTCGCGACTGGCGATATCCGATTACGTCAAGATTCCGCGAATAACATTACGTTGTTCAGCGCACATAATTAAGAGTGTTCTGTAAAAACTTTTATTGATTTAATTCGATTTTCTGCGACATTTTATAAGGAGGGAATAGCCATGAAGCAAGTCACTGCTATCATCAAACCGTTCAAGTTGGACGAAGTTCGCGAGTCGCTGGCCGAAGTCGGCGTCACCGGACTGACCGTTACCGAAGTCAAGGGTTTCGGTCGCCAGAAGGGCCATACCGAGCTGTATCGCGGCGCCGAATACGTCGTCGATTTCCTGCCCAAGGTGAAGATCGAAGTCGTGGTCGACAACAGCGTGGTGGAACCGGTGGTCGACGCCATCATCAAGGCGGCGCGCACCGGCAAGATCGGCGACGGCAAGATTTTTGTGCAAGAAGTCGAACAGGTCATTCGCATCCGCACCGGCGAGACAGGAGCGGAAGCGGTATAACACCGTGAAGGGGAGATCGCATGTCGGAGCAGCTTCGATGGTTGTTTCGAATTTTTCCGATCTTATTGTCAACGTGTTTGCTCTCCCCTGCACATGCCGACGCCGGCGTCTCCGATACCCGCATCCTGCTCGGGCAATCGGCCGGCATGTCGGGCCCCACGGCGCAATACGCGCGCCAGGCGCTGATCGGCGCCAAAGCCTATTTCGACAAGATCAACCTGCAAGGCGGCGTGAACGGCAGACGCATTGAACTGCTGACTCGCGACGACCAATATTCCCCATCCCTGGCAGCCTACAACACGCGTCAGTTGATCGAGCGTGACGGCGTGTTTGCGCTGTTCGGATTCGTCGGATGGCCGACCAGCCAGGCCGGTCTGCAGATCGCGTCGCGCTCGGGCGTGCCTTTTTTTGCCCCGTTCACCGGCGGTGCGCTCCATGCGCCTTTCGATCGCCATCTGTTTTCGATCCGTGCGAGCTATGCCGACGAATATGCCTACTTCCTGCGCAACATGAACTGGCTAGGCATACGCAAGCTGGCGCTGCTGTATCAGCAGGACCAGCACGGCGTGATGATCAAGCAAGACGTCGAAAATCGCGCACGCCGCGAGGCAATTGAGCTGACCAGCATCGGCATCAACCACGGCGGCGTCAACCTCGAGCCCCTGATCGACAAAACGCTGAGCGTGCAGGCCGACGTCGTCATGCTGGTTCAGGCCGATTCCCAGATCAACGCCCGCATCGTGCGCAGCTTGCGAAACCGCGGCTTCCTCGGGCAGTTCTTTGCCGTGTCCTTCGTCGGCAACAAGCAACTGGCCAGCGAACTGGGCGAGCTGGCGCACGGCATCCTGGTCACGCAAGTGGTGCCGCTGCCGTGGCGCATTTCAATGCCGCTCGTTGCCGAATACCGCAAGCGCATGGCTGAGTCAGGTTACGAGGAATTCACCGTCACCAGCCTGGAAGGCTATATTGCAGCCCGCGTGCTGGTGGAAGGCTTGAAGCGGGCGGGGCGCAATCTGACGCGCGAGCGCCTGATCCGCGCGCTCGAAAGCATCAATGCGCGCAATTACGACGGCGGCGGCTACGTCGTCAATTTCTCCGCCACCAACCATCAGGGTTCGATGTACGTGGACATTGCGACCATGACCAAAGATGCGCGCTTCATGAACTGAAACCGTCAATTCGCGGGATCGTCCGATCTTTGCGATCGCCGTTGCATCTGATATAAAATACTGTATATATGTACAGTATTAAAATGCAGAGGCAATGAACCCATGAGCAACTCCGGTTACCGCAAAGTGCCGTTGCAAATCACACAAGTACGCGAGAGCGAAGGCGAGACGTTCACGCGCGTGTTCGACGCGCGCAAGGGGCGTGGTGCGGTCAGCAATATACAGGGGCGCTACGAGGTGGAGCAGCGCGTCGGCTTCGATGACGGCTGGGGTGTGCCTGAATCAGAAAATGGCGAAGGCGACGAACCGGCAGCCGTGCCCACCATCGTCACCGAGGAGACCGCCAAAACCATCATCAGCCGCAACAAGTCGCCCGACCTGCCGTTCAACGTGTCGCTCAATCCGTATCGCGGTTGCGAGCACGGCTGCGTGTATTGCTTTGCACGGCCCACGCATGCCTACCTCGGCCTGTCGCCGGGACTGGATTTCGAGAGCAGGATTTTCGCCAAGACCAACGCGCCTGAACTGCTGCTGCGCGAACTGGCGAAGCCATCTTATGTGCCAGAGACGATCACCGTCGGCATCAACACCGACGCCTACCAGCCCTGCGAGCGCGAGCTGCAGATCACGCGGCGCGTATTGCAGATACTCAGCGATTGCCGGCATCCGGCTGCGCTGATCACCAAGTCCTCGCTGATCGAACGCGACATTGACATCCTCGCGCCGATGGCTGAACGGCGGCAGGTGATCGCCGCCGTCACCATCGCCACGCTCGATCCGGCGCTGGCGCGCAAGCTGGAGCCGCGCGCAGCCACGCCGACACGTCGCCTGCGCGTGATTCGTACGTTGGCCGAGGCGGGCATTCCGGTCAGCGTCAGCGTTGCGCCGGTGATTCCCTTCATCAACGAACCGGAACTGGAGGCCATTGTCGCGGCCGCCGCCGACGCTGGTGCGCGACGCGCCGGTTACACCGTGCTGCGCTTGCCGTGGGAAGTCAATCCGCTGTTCCAGCAATGGTTGCAGACTTACTTTCCGGAGCGCGCCAACCGTGTCATGAACCGCATTCGCGAGATGCGCGGCGGCAAGGACAACGACTCCGACTTCGCCACGCGCATGCGCGGGGAAGGCGTGTGGGCCGAGCTGATACGCCAGCGTTTTGAAAAGGCCGTGCAGCGCAGCGGCATGCATGAGCGCGGCTGGTTCGATATGCTCGACGCGTCCCAGTTCGTGGCGCCCGCACGGCCGGCGCGGGCGTCGCCGTCCGGTCAGTTCCATTTGTTCTGACCGGCCGTGTGAGGCGTTACAGCGATGGTTTACTTCTCGCTGTCCAGATGCGCCATCGCATGCGCGGCATAGCGATCGCCCGCCGCGGCATCGGCCGGAATCGCTTCTTCGATGCGCGCCAGATCCTGAGCGGTCAAGGTGAGCTTGAGTGCACCCAGTGATTCGGCCAGACGTTCCGGGCGACGTGCGCCGACCAGCGGCACGATGTCGCTGCCTTGCGCCAGCACCCAGGCGATCGCGACCTGTGCAGGCGTTGCTTGCTTGTCGGCGGCGACGCTGCGCAGCACGTCGATCAGCGACAGGTTATGCGCCAGATTGTCGGCCGAGAAGCGCGGACTGTGGCTGCGGAAGTCGTTCGCCGCCAGCTGGCGCGACGCATCCCAATGACCGCTGATGAGGCCGCGCGACAGCACGCCGTAGGCCGTGATGCCGATGCCGAGTTCGCGGCAGGTCGGCAGGATGTCCTTTTCGATGCCGCGCGAGATCAGCGAATACTCGATCTGCAAATCGGTGATCGGATGCACGGCGTGGGCGCGGCGCAAGGTGTCTGCACCGACTTCCGACAAGCCGATGTGACGCACGCGGCCGGCCTTGATTTCATCGGCGATGGCGCCGACGGTGTCTTCGATCGGCACGTTCGGATCAAGGCGTGCTGGACGGTAGATGTCGATATGGTCGGTGCCGAGACGGCGCAGCGTATAGGCCAGGAAATTCTTGACCGCCGCCGGACGGTTGTCCATGCCGACCCAGTTGCCGCCGGCGTCGCGCATGGCGCCGAATTTTACGCTCAGCTGGACCTTGTCGCGACTGTTGCCATCGCCTCCCGTGCTGCGCAGGGCCTCGCGGATCAGCATTTCGTTGTGCCCCATACCGTAGAAGTCGCCGGTATCGAGCAGCGTGACGCCGGCGTCCAGTGCGGCGTGGATGGTGGCGATGCCGGCTTGTTCATCGGCCGGGCCGTACAGATCGGACATGCCCATGCAGCCGAGGCCGAGAGCCGACGAAGACAGGCCGTTGCGGCCGAGTATGCGGTGTTCCATGATGCTTCCTTCCAGTCAAAATGTGGGCGCGCCTGTCGAAGAAAGGGCGATGGCAGCCGTTCTTTGGCGCATGGACGGTATTATCGGACTTGTTGAATTTCGAATAAATAGCGTTAAAATGATTTCTTTATTCGAATATCAATAATTATTATGGACCGCTTGCAGGCAATGGAAGTATTCGTGCGCGTCGCCGAACTGGGCAGCTTCACCAAGACTGCCGAGCAGATGGGCTTGCCGGCGGCGACCGTGACCAACGCCATCCAGGCGGTGGAAAAGCGCGTCGGCGTGCGCCTGCTGCAGCGGACCACGCGCAAGGTCACGCTGACCGATGACGGTGCTGCCTATCTTGAACGTTGCCAGCGCTTGCTGGCGGAATTCCAGGATGTCGAAAACCTGTTCGACAACGAGCAGCCGCAAGGCGTGGTGCGTGTCGACCTGCCCGAACGGCTGGCGCACAAGAGCGTGATTCCGCGCCTGCCGGAATTCTTCGCGCGCTATCCGGACATCCGCGTCAAGCTCAACGCCAGCGACCGCTTCGTCGACCTGATCGGCGAAGGCGTCGACTGCGTGGTGCGCGTCGGCATCCTCAGCGACTCGACGTTGATTGCGCGCAGCATCGGCGCGATGGAGCAGATCACTTGCGCGTCCAGGGCCTATCTTGATCGTCACGGCCGTCCGCGTACGCTGGCGGAGCTGGAGCAGCACACCATGATCAATTACTTTTCCAGCCGCACCGGCCGCGAGCTGCCGTGGGAATACATGCAGAACGGCGAGCTGAAAACCTTGAAGCTGCGCGGCCAGGTATCGGTGGCGAGCTCGGAAGCATACATGGCGTGCTGCCTGGCGGGACTGGGATTGGTGCAGGCGCCTTTGCTGGGCGCCGAGGACTTGCTGGCGCAGGGCGTGATCGAAGAAGTGCTGCCGGAGTTCAAACCGCCGCCGTTACCGGTAGCGATCGTGTATTCACACAACCGGCATCTGTCGCCGCGCGTGCGGGTGTTCGTCGACTGGCTGGCCGAGATACTGAAAATTCGCTAGCGGTTCCAGTGGCGCTAGCGGCTGGCCGGCGCGCTCGATTGCAGCAGCACGATGAGAGCACCCGAGCCTCCGTCTGCCGGCTGGGCCTGGCAAAAGGCGATGACTTCGTCCTTCTGCGCCAGCCAGTTGCGCACTTTCTGTTTCAGCACCGGCTCCTTGTTGACCGAGCCCAGGCCCTTGCCATGGATGATGCGCACGCAGCGCTGGCCGCGGCGGCGCGCCTGGCGCAGGAATTCGCCGAGCGCTTCGCGTGCTTCATCGCGGCGCAGGCCGTGCAGGTCGAGCTGGTTCTGGATTGCCCAATGACCGCGCCGCAATTTGCTGAGCACGTCGCTGCCTACGCCGGGACGCGCGAAGCTGAGGTTTTCGTCGGTGTCGAGCAGGGTGTCGAAGGTGAATTCGTCGGACAGCGATTCCATCAACGCGGCCTGTTCGTCGGCGATGTGGTGGCGTGCGATCGGCAAGGGTTGTGGCGGGAACAGGGCGGCTTTTTCGTTGCTGCGCAGCGGCGCTATCTTGCCGACGCTGCTGCGGAAAATATCGGCTTCGGCGCGCAGGCGTTTTTCATCTTCCAGGCGCTGGCGTTCGGCGGCGAGGCGCGCTTCTTCCTGCGCCTTGAGATCCTTGCGCAATGACTTGAGCGCCGAAAAATCCTTTATAGTCGCCATGATCGCGCACCGGTGAAAATTGAAAAAGCCCTCCCGCGATGAAGAGGGAGGGCTGAGGATTACAAGCTGATCGACAAGCTAATTACTCCAGGCCTTCCAGATAGCGCTGGGAGTCCAGCGCGGCCATGCAACCGGTGCCGGCGCTGGTGATGGCCTGACGATAGATGTGATCCTGCACGTCGCCGGCGGCAAACACGCCGTTGATGCTGGTAGCGGTGGCGAAGCCTTCCAGGCCGGTGCGGGTCTTGATGTAGCCGTTATGCATGTCGAGCTGGCCCTCGAAGATGCCGGTGTTCGGCTTGTGGCCGATGGCGATGAACAGGCCGTGCAGGGTGATCGGCGTGACGCTGCCGTCCTGGGTCGACTTGATCTTGATGCCGGTGACGCCGCTTTCATCGCCGACGACTTCTTCCAGCGTGTGGTGCCACTTGATCTCGATCTTGCCTTCGGTAACCTTATGCAGCAGGCGGTCGATCAGGATAGGTTCGGCGCGGAACTTGTCGCGGCGATGGATGATGGTGACCTTGCTGGCGATGTTGGACAGATACAGCGCTTCTTCGACCGCGGTGTTGCCGCCGCCGACCACCGCGACTTCCTTGCCGCGATAGAAAAAGCCGTCGCAGGTGGCGCAGGCCGACACGCCCTTGCCCATGAAGGCTTCTTCGGAAGGCAGGCCGAGGTATTGCGCCGAAGCGCCGGTGGCGATGATCAGTGCGTCGCAAGTGTATTCGCCGGAGTCACCGATCAGGCGGAATGGCCGTTCCGACAACTTGGTGGTGTGGATGTGATCAAAAATGATTTCCGTATTGAAACGCTCGGCATGCTGCAGCAGGCGCTGCATCAGTTCCGGGCCTTGCACGCCCATCGGATCGCCGGGCCAGTTTTCGACGTCGGTGGTGGTCATCAGCTGGCCGCCTTGCTCGACGCCGGTGATCAGCACCGGATTGAGGTTGGCGCGGGCTGCGTAGACGGCAGCACTGTAGCCGGCGGGGCCGGAACCGAGAATCAAAACCTTGGCGTGTTTGGACGTGGTCATAAAATACTCTTAATGAACTGAACAGAAGTGGGGCGCAGCGGCATGTCATTAAAATGATGCCGGACTGCCGGATTTCAATGCGCGCGCGAGGATGACCGGCTGCGATGCCGGAAGACTGCGGCTTATGTTGCCGTTTATCCTATATTGCGCTGCAAAACGGTTAAGATTATAGACGAAGCGCCAGACCGGCCCGATGGAATTACGCTATTCCATCAATAGGGCCGTCCGCCCTGCGATTTGCCCTGATTCTCTGCCGATTTCCACGCCCCGGTTTTCTGCCCGGCAATCGCCGTTACAATGTCGCCTGAGTTAAATGCGCCCACAAGGCGCGCCAGATAAAGATTTATGACCAAGACCAGCCAAGCCTATACCCGCAACACCAAAGCCGCCGAAACTCCGCAGCTGCCGAGCAGGCTGGTGCGCCTCCTGTACGAAGCGCGCTGGCTGGCCATGGCGACCTTGCTGGTGTATTTGTCTCTGATCCTGCTGACCTATTCACGCAGCGACCCGGGCTGGTCGGTGGCCAATTCAGTGCCGCACCTGCATAACTGGGGCGGCCGCGTCGGCGCCTGGGTGGCTGACCTGATGCTGTACATCTTCGGCATGTCGACCTGGTGGTGGTGCGTGCTGCTGGGCCATTCCATCTGGCGGAGCTATCGGCACCTGGCCAATCGCTTCCTGATGCAGAAAGAGACCGAACCCGAGCACCATCAGGAAGGCCTGATCCGCGCCATCGGCTTCGTATTCCTGCTGGCCGGCAGCCTTGGCATCGAATACATGCGCATGTACACCATGAAGGCGCCGATGCCGCGTGCGCCGGGCGGCGTGCTGGGCGAAATGATCGGCAGCGCGGCGCAGACCTCGCTCGGTTTCACCGGCGCCACGTTGTTGCTGTTGCTGCTGTTCGGACTGGGCTTCAGCCTGTTCTTCCACGTCTCGTGGCTGGCTGCGGTTGAACGCATTGGCGGCGCGATTGAAGACGGCATTTTCTGGATCCGCAATTTCTACTCGGCGCGCGAAGACCGCAAGGTCGGCCATGTCGCCGCCGTCAAACGTGAAGAAGTCGTGGTGCAGGAACGCGCCAAGATCGACGAAGCGCCGCCGATCCGCATCGAGCCGCAAGTGGTGGCGGTGCCGAAGTCGGAGCGCATCGAGAAGGAGCGCCAGACCAGCCTGTTCCAGGACATCGACTCCAGCCTGCCGCCGTTGTCGCTGCTGGACGAGGCACCGCCGGCGCAGCAGACGGTGTCCGTCGAAACGCTGGAATTCACCAGCCGCCTGATCGAGAAGAAACTGTCCGACTTCGGCGTCGAAGTCAAAGTGGTCGCCGCCTATCCCGGCCCGGTCATTACGCGCTACGAAATCGAACCGGCCACCGGCGTCAAGGGCAGCCAGATCGTCGGCCTGGCGCGCGACCTCGCACGCTCGCTGTCGCTGACCTCGATCCGTGTGGTGGAAGTCATCCAGGGCAAGAATTACATGGGCCTGGAGCTGCCCAATCCCAAGCGCCAGATCGTGCGCCTGACCGAGATTCTCAGCTCCAAGGTTTACAACGACAGCCATTCCAGCCTGACCATCGCGCTCGGCAAAGACATCGCCGGCAACCCGGTGGTGGCCGACCTTGCCAAGATGCCGCACTTGCTGGTCGCGGGTACGACGGGCTCGGGTAAATCGGTCGGCATCAACGCCACCATCCTGTCGCTGCTGTACAAGTCGACGCCGAAACAGGTGCGCCTGATCCTGATCGATCCGAAGATGCTGGAGCTCTCCATTTATGAAGGCATCCCGCATCTGCTGGCGCCGGTCGTGACCGACATGCGCCAGGCTGGCCATGCGCTGAACTGGGCCGTGGCCGAGATGGAACGCCGCTACAAGCGCATGTCGAAACTGGGCGTGCGCAATCTGGCCGGCTACAACCAGAAGATCATCGACGCCGACAAGCGCGGCGAAAAGATCCCCAATCCATTCAGCCTGACGCCGGACGCGCCGGAGCCGCTGGAACAGCTCGAAACCATCGTCATCATCATCGACGAATTGGCCGACCTGATGATGGTGGTCGGCAAGAAGGTGGAAGAACTGATCGCGCGTATCGCACAAAAGGCGCGCGCGGCCGGCATCCATTTGATCCTCGCGACGCAGCGTCCTTCGGTCGACGTCATCACCGGGCTGATCAAGGCCAACGTGCCTACGCGCATTGCCTTCCAGGTCAGCAGCAAGATCGACTCGCGCACGATTCTCGACCAGATGGGCGCGGAAGCGCTGCTCGGCATGGGCGACATGCTGTACATGCCGCCCGGCACCGGCTTGCCGATTCGCGTGCATGGCGCCTTTGTTTCCGATGAAGAGGTCCACCGCGTGGTGGATCACCTGAAAGAGCAGGGGGAACCGAATTACATTGAGGGCATCCTAGAAGGAGGCGTTGCCGAAGATGCCGATGGGGCAGTCGGCGGTGGCGCTGCGGGTGGCACAGAAGGCGACGAACTTTATGATCAGGCCGTCGCGGTCGTGCTGAAAAACCGCCGGGCCTCGATTTCTCTGGTGCAGCGTCACTTGCGCATCGGCTACAACCGCGCCGCGCGTCTGCTGGAGCAGATGGAGCAAAGCGGCCTGGTGTCGACGATGCAATCGAACGGCAACCGGGAAATCCTCGTGCCGGCAGGAAATACTACGGAATAAAGACGTACACCATGCAAATAAAAATACAGGCATCACCTCTTCTGAACAAATGGCATGTCGCCGGAGTGACCGTTGCAATCGGTCTGAGCGGGGCCTTGTTTTCCGCACAGGCTGCGGCCAGCGCACTGGAGCAATTCAAGCAGTTCGTGGCGTCGACGCAATCGGCCAAGGGCGAGTTCGTGCAGCGCCTGGTCAAGACCGACAGCGGCACCGTCAAGGTGTCGAACACCTCGAGCGGCACGTTTGTGTTTTCGCGTCCTGGCAAATTCATCTGGACTTACCAGAAACCGTATGAGCAAGTCTTGCAGGCCGACGGCGACAAGCTGTTCATCTACGACAAGGACCTGAACCAGGTCACCACCAAGAAGCTGGGCAACGCGCTCGGCTCATCGCCGGCTGCGATCTTGTTCGGCAGCAACGACCTGGAAAAGAATTTCACGCTGAAAGAGGGCGGCACCAAGGACGGCATGGAATGGCTGGAAGCCACACCCAAGACCAAGGACACGACCTTTGACCGCATCGGCATCGCCTTGAAGGACGGCGTGCCGCATGCGATGGAGTTGCGCGATTCGTTCGGGCAGACCTCGCTGCTGTCGTTCACCAACTTCGAGAAGAATCCGCCGTTGAAAGCGACCAGCTTCACCTTCGTCGTGCCCAAGGGCGCCGACGTCTTCAATCAATAATCGGACTTATCAATAATCGGATTTAACTGCGGCGGGTCAGATCGACGTCTTGAGCATGTCGATCTTGCCTTCGACCTCGCGCCATTGGGCGTGGTCGGGCATCGGCGCCTGGGCCTGGGTGATCGGTTTCCAGCCCGGGTGCTTGGCCAGTTTTGCGTTCAGTTCGGTGAAATGGCGCAGCCCTTCGGGCAGGTCGATCTCGTTGTAGATGGCGCCGACCGGGCATTCCGGCACGCACATCGAGCAATCGATGCAACCGTCCGGATCGATGGCCAGGAAGTTCGGGCCTTCGACAAAACAATCCATGGGACAGACGCTGACGCAGTCGGTGTATTTGCAGGCGATGCAGGAATCGGTGACGACAAAGGGCATGGGCTGAACGCGCCGGTCGCGCGCCGAATAATGAATAACGTAAGCAAAATGGCAAGCTGCGGATAGAGCGCTTGTCCGGCAACCAGTCCTGTTTCCATCCTGTTTCCGTCCTATCTCCGCAAGCCCGGCAGGATTCTAGCATCCGGACCGATAGCCCGCTGCCGGATCGGTTAGACTGGCAATCCATTTTAATTCCCCAATTTGACCGCTCCATGAATTCCGCGCCGTTAGCCGAACGTCTCCGCCCGCACTCCTTTGACGATGTCATCGGCCAGCAGCACCTGCTCGGCGCGGGCAAACCGCTGCGCGTGGCGTTCGAATCGGGTGAGCCGCATTCGATGATCCTGTGGGGCCCGCCGGGCGTGGGCAAGACCACGCTGGCGCGCATCATGGCGGACAGTTTCAATGCCGAATTCATCGCCTTGTCGGCGGTGCTGTCGGGCGTCAAGGACATCCGCGAAGCGGTCGAGCGCGCGGAAGTCATCCGCGCCAATTCCGGTCGCCGCACCATTCTGTTTGTCGACGAAGTGCATCGCTTCAACAAGAGTCAGCAGGATGCTTTCCTGCCGCATGTGGAAAGCGGCCTGTTCACCTTCATCGGCGCGACGACGGAAAATCCCTCATTTGAAGTCAACGGTGCGTTGCTGTCGCGCGCGGCTGTGTATGTGCTCAAGTCGCTGACGGAGGACGATCTCGGCGCGCTGATCGACCGCGCCTGCCGCGACGAACTTGACGGCCTGCAATTCGAACCCGAAGCCAAGGAAATGCTGATCGCCAGCGCCGACGGCGACGGTCGCAAGCTGCTCAACAACCTGGAAATCGTGGCGCGCGCCGCACAGGCGAAGAGCGTCGCCATGGTCGGCACGGAACTGCTGGCGGAATGCCTGGGCGATGCGCTGCGTCGTTTCGACAAGGGCGGCGACGCCTTCTACGACCAGATTTCAGCGTTGCATAAATCGGTGCGCGGCTCCAGTCCCGACGGCGCCTTGTACTGGCTCACGCGCATGCTCGACGGCGGCACGGATCCGCGTTACCTGGCACGCCGCATCGTGCGCATGGCGTGGGAAGACATCGGCCTGGCCGATCCGCGCGCCATGACGATTGCCAATGACGCCGCCGCAACGTATGAGCGCCTCGGCTCGCCCGAAGGTGAACTGGCGTTGGCGCAGGCGGTGATTTATCTGGCGATTGCGGCCAAGAGCAACGCCGGCTACATGGCCTACAACCAGGCCCGCGCCTTCGTCGCGAAAGACAAATCACGCGGCGTGCCGGAGCACCTGCGCAATGCGCCGACCAAGCTCATGAAGCAACTGGGTTACGGCAAGCTGTATCGTTATGCTCATGACGAACCGGAAGGCTATGCCGCCGGCGAGACTTACCTGCCGGACGGGATTCCCGATCCGCACTGGTACCAGCCGGTGCCGCGCGGGCTCGAGGCCAAGATCGGCGACAAGATGGCGCATTTGCGCGAGCTTGATCGCGAGTACAAGAAGAACAACAAGGATTGAGGCCGGGCGGGGCGGCAATACAAGGACTAGAGACAGTATTGCGCCCGTGATTCAGACCGCTTTCTTCCACACCTCGAACACACCCTCCATTGCTCCCATTGCCGCGATCACGGCGGCATAGGTGGCGTCGTTGTCGTAGCCCGGCAATTTCACCTTGAACTCTTCCATCAGGCTTTCCAGCCCCGGCGTGTCGTTGGGCAGGCGGATGCCGCCCTTGGCGGTGGCGAGCATCCAATACGGCATCGGCAGGAAATCGTCGCCGATGGTGATGATGATGCGCTCGACGTCTTGCCAGGCGATGCTTTCCAGTTCGGCGCCGGCGCGGGTGGTCTTGATGAATTCATCGTCGAACGCCACCGTCACGGGTTTGGCGCGCGCCGCGGCACGCTTGGCCGGACGCAGGTCGGCGGCGCTGGGGCCGGCGTTGATTTTCCATTTGGTCGATTCCGGCGTCGGGAACAGGCGGTTCTTGACGCGTTGCCCGAAGGCGAACATGGCGCCGAAGGCCAGTCCGGTCAGCACGCCATAGCCGATGCTCGAGCCGGTCAGGGCGAATTGCGAACCGGCCCAGATGGCGCAGCAGGCGGACAGGGCGAAGCCGATCAGGTAGGCGATCAAAGGCGGCTGGGAGGGTTTGTCGGACATGACGGGTTCCTGTAATGGTCCTGAATGTTGGCGGCAATGGTAACGCAAGCGAGGCTATTTTTCGCGCATTCAGCCGGCCGCCCGCGAGGATAGTCAATGTCCTTGGTACAATCTCGTTTTTACCGCATTCACCGCATTTACTTTTTCTGGCACTCCATGATCGACATCCAACTTCTTCGTAAAGACATCGACAATGTCGCCGCCCGTCTGGCCGCGCGCAAATTCCAGCTCGATGTCGCCGCTTTCAATGCACTCGAAGGCGAGCGCAAGCAGATCCAGACCCGCACTGAAGAATTGCAGGGCAAGCGCAACAGCCTGTCCAAGCAGGTCGGCATGCTCAAGGGCAAGGGCGAAGACGCCTCGGCGGTGATGGCGGAAGTGTCCGGCATCGGCGATGAACTCAAGGCATCCGCCGCACGCCTGGAAGAAGTGCAGGTGCAATTGAGCGATTTCCTGCTGACGCTGCCGAACCTGCCGCACGAATCCGTGCCGGCCGGCGCCGATGAAAGCGGCAATGTCGAACTGCGCAAGGTCGGCACACCGCGCACCTTCGATTTTGAGGTCAAAGACCACGTCGACGTCGGCGCCGCGCTCGGCCTCGACTTTGATGTCGCCACCAAACTCACCGGCTCGCGCTTCGCCGTCATGAAGGGCGGTATCGCCCGCCTGCATCGTGCACTCGCGCAATTCATGCTCGACACGCACACGCTCGAGCACGGTTATACCGAGTGCTACACGCCATACATCGTCAACGCCGATTCGCTGCGCGGCACCGGCCAACTGCCTAAATTTGAAGCCGACCTGTTTGCGGCCAAGAAGGGCGGGCAGGAGGGCGACTCCAGCGACAACGCTGCGCTGTACCTGATCCCGACTGCCGAAGTGCCGTTGACCAACCTGGTGCGCGACGAAATCGTGGCCGGCGACACGCTGCCGCTGAAGATGACCGCGCATTCCCCGTGCTTCCGTTCGGAAGCCGGCAGCTACGGCCGCGACACGCGCGGCATGATCCGCCAGCATCAGTTCGACAAGGTCGAAATGGTGCAGATCGTGCATCCGGAAAAGTCCTACGAAGCGCTGGACGAAATGCTCGGTCACGCCGAAAACATTCTCAAGAAGCTGGGCCTGCCTTATCGCGTCATTACACTGTGCACCGGCGACATGGGCTTCGGCGCGGCCAAGACCTTCGACATCGAAGTCTGGCTGCCGGCGCAGAACACCTATCGTGAAATCTCGTCGGTGTCGAATTGCGAAGCCTTCCAGGCGCGCCGCATGCAGGCGCGTTTCCGCAATCCTCAAGGCAAGCCGGAACTGGTGCATACGCTCAACGGCTCCGGCCTGGCAGTCGGTCGCACCTTGGTCGCGGTGCTGGAAAACGGCCAGCAGGCCGACGGCAGCGTGACGATTCCGGAGGTATTGCGTCCTTACATGGGCGGACTGGAAAAGCTGGCGCCGTAAGCCGCGCAATCCAGGCAATCCACACCGCACCATAAAAAATGGCTGATGTCCGCAGGGGCATCAGCCATTTTTCATGCGCCGTCCAATGAGGCGCGCGCAGCTATTTGGGATCGTTTACATTGCCCATGAGAAAGTCGCCGGTACGCGCCGCTCGATGAACAGGCTGTTGCCTGGCGTCTTCTTGGCCTGCTTCTTGGCCTTGGTCGCGGCCGAGGCGATCTGGTGCGGTGACGAGTATTGCGAGGGTTCGATCTTGACCGCGCCCAGCGACAGGCTCACCAGCGGATGCAGCACCCGGTCACCCTGGCGGTCTTCGCTGTAATAGCCGCCGCGTTCCTTGTCTTCGACATAGTAAAAACTTTGCGAGGCGACCGCGAACGCTTCCAGCATTGCTTTGCAGCGATGCTCCCAGTCTTCGCTCTGGAACATGATCAGGAAGTCGTCGCCGCCGATGTGGCCGATGAAGTCCAGTTGCGTGTCGCAGAACTGGCTCAGCGTGCGGCCGGTCAGCTGGATCATGTCATCGCCCTTGCGATAGCCGTAGACATCGTTGAAGGGTTTGAAATTGTCGAGGTCGCAGTAGCAGATGCAAAACTCGACACCGCTTTGCAGCAGGAACTCGATGTGTTCGTTGATCGGCACGTTGCCCGGCAACTGCGTCAGCGGGTTGGCGTAGCGCGCCGCTTCGATCTGCATTTGTGTGATTTCACGCAGCAGGTCATGGCCGGTGCCCATGCCGACGTACTGGCCCTGGTCGACAATGATGAAGCCGTTCGACAAGTGATGCGATTCGGCCTGTACCAGGATGTGGCTGAGGTCTTGCAGGCTGGTGTCCTGCTCGGTCAGCAGCGGGTTGGGGTCCATGAAGAAGGTGCAGGATTTCTTGCCGTACAGCTCGCGGCCATACAGGCGGGCGAAGCGCTCCACCATGCTGTAGCGATTGATCAGGCCGACCGGGATGCCGTTGCTGACCACCGGCAGTGCCTGCAATTGCGGATCGTTGACGAACAGGTGGTAGACCTCGTCGTTGGACACGTCTGGCGCGACGTACTGGCTTTCGCGCAGCAGTTTGAAGACAGTGGTGCTCTTCTTGCCGGGACCGTATTTTTGCGCGGCCAGCGGCACTTTGTCGCGCCGCAGGACCTTGCTGATGTCATCGGCGACCACGGTCTTCGGATTGGCGTGCGGACGGGCGATGTGATAACCCTGGCCGCAGGCGATGCCGAGGTCGCGGATGGTCAGCAGCTCGGCCTGGGTTTCGATGCCTTCGGCGATGACGATGGAACCGGACTTCTCGGCGATCTCCTGAATCGATCGGACGAACTGCAATTTCATCGGGTCGTTGTTGATGCCCTGGATAAAGTGCATGTCGACCTTGACGTATTCCGGCTGCAGCTCGGACCACAGGCGCAGGCTGGAAAACCCCTCGCCGAGATCGTCAATGGCGATCTGGAAACCCATGTTGCGATAATGCATGGCGGCGTTGCGCAGCAGCGTGTAATCGTAGGTCGGTTCGTTCTCGGTCAGCTCAATGATGATGCGTTGCGGATTGATACCGAGTTTTTCGAGGTGGCGCAGGGTCTCGCCCTGAATCGCCTCAGGCTGCACCAGCGCGCCCGGGCTCACGTTCAGGAACAGATTGCCGGGCAGGCCGGATTGGGCGAACTGCGCCATGACGATGTGGCGGCACAGATGTTCGACTTGCACCGACAGCTTGTTGGCGCGCGCCACCTTGAACAGGTTCAGCGGCGAATGCAGCGGACTGTTGGAGGGGCCGCGGATCAGGCCTTCATAGCCGATGATTTCGCCGCTGCGCATGCGGATGATGGGCTGGAACAGCGCCGTCAGGCTGCGCTGGGCGATGATTTCGTGCAAATGCGACAGTAGTTGCGAGTTCTGCTGTGACTCCTGCTGTTCGGACGCCAACTGGGCATTGCCCGGTTCACCCAGGCCGACAGGAAAGGGCGGAACACGGTGATCGAAATCGTGCGAGGCAAATGGGGCCATGTCAGGTCCAGTGGGTCCAACCGAAGAGGTAAATGAATAAATGCCGATCGCGCCGGCAGCATGCCAAAAGAGCTTGAGCGCCGGGCAACATCTGATCGTAGAGAAGATTTATGACAAGATGATGATGTGTAAATTATTTTCCACAGCCGGGCCGGGAAAATATTTGCAGATTTGTCGGTAAGACTGTTTCCATCTTCAAATTGGTTCTGCTATAATCTTTTGCTTTGCTGCCCTAGGGTAAGCAAGTCGACTAAGTTAACCGGAGAGGTGGCAGAGTGGTCGAATGTACCTGACTCGAAATCAGGCGTACGGTTTCCCGTACCGTGGGTTCGAATCCCACCCTCTCCGCCAGAATCAAGCATCAAAGTAAAAACGCCCGCTTCATGCGGGCGTTTTGCTATCCGCTCGCCTGATTGTTTCCTGATTGCATCCAGCTTTTTGCTGCGTTGCGTTCGGATCGCCTGCCTGATGAAAATGGGCAATCCCGGCCGGCAGTTCTCATTATATTTTTAATAATAATTAATGTGCCCGGCCGAGTCGCCATGGGCATCCGGGGTTATCGATGTCGCTGAAACGCCTGTTCTGGCTTGTCTCCGTCGCGCTGATGCTGCTGTTTTCCGTGCTGGCCTCACGCATCGTGCTGATCGAGTGGGATGCCTACCGGCGCGGCGCGCGCAGCGTCGAGGCGGTACGCGTGGTGCAACTGACCTTGCTGGCGATGGAAAAAGTGTCGATCGAACGTGGACCCTCGAATGCTCTCATGGGCGGCGAGGGCGATGCGCTGCCGGCGTTGCGAAAGAGGCTGGCTGCAGCGCGGCGCGAAAGTGATGAGGCGCTGTTTCGCGTACTGGACAGCCTGCGCCAGGAGGCTGATGTCCGCTACGCGCCGGCGATCCGCAAGATCGAGGCGGTGCGCCAGGCGCTCGGGCCGGCGCGTGACCGGGTCGACCAGCAGGTCGGGCTGATCAAGTGGCAGCGTTCGTCGCGCGACATCACCGAGGCGGTTGACGGCATGGTTGCGCTCATTCCGATGATGGTGTCGTCGGTGGCCGATTTGTCCAGCATTGCCATCCAGGCCGACCCTGAGGTGCTCGACGGTCTGACCGGCATGCGGGTGGCTGCCAGTCTGCGCGAATACGCCGGCCAGGTCGGCTCCAAGTTCACAGCCCCGGTCATCATGCAGCGTCCGCTGACAAAAAATGAAGTGATCGAAATCGGCAAGCTCTATGGCCGCATCGAGCAGTTGCGCACCTTGCTCGACATTCAGATGCGCGCTTACAAGGACAACACGGCGTTCCGTGCGGCGCTGTCTGATCTCGACACCCAGTATTTCGGGCAGGGTTTTCCTTTCCTGGACGGCTTGCTGCAGACCGGTTTGCTGTCCGGCGCATACGAAGTCAACACTGCTGAACTGGCAGCGCGCTATGTTCCGCCCATGGGGTCGATTCTGCGGCTGCGCGACGTGATTCTGGTTGACCTGATCCGCGAGGCGGAAATCCGCCATCGCCAGGCATTCAACCTGCTGGTCGGCGCCATCACGATGACGCTGTTCGCCTTCGTATTCTTTTTTGTGTTGCTGTATCTGGTGCGCCAGCGCGTGTTGCAGCCGGTCCTGAGGGCGACGCAACTGGTGGTCGGTCTGGCCGAAGGCAATCACGATGCGCCGATCCCGCAGGCGCGCTACAAGGATGAAATCGGCGACATGCTGCGCGCGCTGCACGTGCTCAAGGCGCGCAGCCTGGAGCGTATCAGCCTGGCCGGCGAGCGCGAAACGCTGATAGAGCAGCTGCAGCTGTCGTCCAATACCGATTTCCTGACCGGCGTGCTCAACCGCCGCGCCTTTTTCGCGCACAGCGAGCAACAACTGGCGATTGCACAGCGCTACGGCCGCAATCTGGCGCTGGTGCTGCTCGACATCGATCACTTCAAGCGCTTCAATGACAATTACGGTCACCTTGTCGGCGACGATATCTTGCGCAATGCGGTGCAGAAGATCGCACAGTTGTTGCGCAAAATGGATGTGTTCGCGCGCTATGGCGGCGAAGAGTTCATCATCTTGCTGCCCGAGTCGGATCTGGAGCAGGGCGTGGCGGTGGCGGAGAAATTGCGCGCCATGCTGGCGGCGCAGGCATTTGCGCTGGAGGACGGCCGCGAACTCGGCATCACCGCCAGCTTCGGCGTCAGCGCGCTGAGCGCAGGGGAAAGTCTCGATCAGTTGATCCGGCAGGCTGATGAAGCCCTGTATTCCGCCAAGGGCAAGGGGCGCAACCGCGTCGAGCGAGCCGGCTGATTTGTCCTGATTCTTGCGTGGTCTTCAGTCGCGGTCGTTGAAGGCCGAGATGTGCGAGACCTGGAACACGCTCGACAGCGAATGCAATTCGTTGCGATGCAATTGCGCCAGGCGGTGCAGGTATTGTTCGCCGGTTTCCGTCAGCCGCACCTGGACCAGGCGCTTGTCCTTGTCGTCCTGAGTGCGTGTCACCAATCCCGCTTTTTCACAGCGCGTCACCAGCGCCACCACGCCGTGATGCTGCGACTGCAGGCGTTCGGCGAGTTCGCTGATGCTGGCCCAGTCGCGTTCCGGAAATCCCTTGATGTGCAACATCAACAGGTATTGCAGCGGCGTCAGCCCTTCGCTTTGCGCGGCATCTTCGCTGAAGCGGATGAAGCGGCGCAACTGATAACGGAATTCCGAAAGCGCTTCGAAGTCGTCTTTTTGCAGGCGTGGGGATGTTTTCATTGGCGAAGGTCGGATGCTGCAAATAAGCGGATAAAAATAAGCCGGAAAACAGCAAGATATATCATCTTGTGATGTAATTGCGATTTGACGTTATTCCGAAATGGGTTAGGGCATGCGCGATTCTATCCTGCAATGGCTGAGAAGTTTCATTCCGCAAAAAACGGCGGTGGATCGCTTCGAGCGCATGCGCGCCAGCGTCGGGGCCCTGTTCGGGATCCTGCTGACGGGTTTGCTGAGCTACCTGATCCTGCCGCACAACGCCGCCACGGTCTGGCTGATCGCGCCGATGGGCGCCTCCGCGGTCCTGTTGTTTGCGGTGCCGTCCAGCCCGCTGGCGCAGCCGTGGTCGATTATCGGCGGCAACCTGGTGGCGGCGCTGGTTGGCGTGTCGTGCGCCAAACTGATCGGTGAACCGGCGCTGGCGGCGGCGCTTGCTATTGCACTGGCGATCGCCTGCATGTTCGCGTTGCGCTGCATTCATCCGCCCAGCGGCGCGGTGGCGTTGACGGCGGTGCTGGGCGGCCCGGCCGTGCATGATATGGGCTACGGCTTCGTGCTGTCGCCGGTGCTGCTCAATTCTTTTTTACTGCTGGCGATGGCGCTGTTTTTCAACAACGCGACGCGTCGTCGTTATCCGCATGCGCAGCAGAGCGAGCACCGCAACAACCTGCACCAGACGCATGATGTGGCGCCGAGTGCGCGGCTGGGTTTTACGCATGAAGACCTGGATGCGGTGCTGCGCCGTTATAACCAGGTTCTGGACATCAGTCGTGACGATCTTGAAGAAATCCTCCAGCAAACCGAAATGGAGGCCTACCGCCGCCGTTTTGGCGAGACCGTGTGCGCTGACATCATGTCCGGCGACGTTGTCTCGGTTGAGTTCTCGACCGAGCTGGCCGAGGCCTGGCGGCAGATGCGCGCGCATCGCCTGCAGGCCTTGCCGGTGGTGGATCGTGCGCGTCGCGTGATCGGCATCGTGACCAAGACGGATTTCCTGCAGCATGCCGGTACTCACGATTACGAAAAGCTCGGCGACAAGCTGCGCTCCTTCCTGCAGCGCACACCGCATACACATTCGGCCAAGGCGGAAGTGGTCGGGCAGATCATGAGCAAGTCTGTGAAAACTGCTTCGGTGCATCTGCCCATCGTGCAACTGGTGCCGCTGATGGCGGACGAGGGCGTGCATCAGATCCCGGTAATTGATGATGAGCGCCGACTGGCGGGCATGGTGACGCAATCGGACATGGTGGCGGCGTTGTACGTGAACAATTTGTCGCGTGCGCGCGGCGGCTTGCGTGCGGTGGCTTCGTAGCCTGACGAACCATTTGGATGGGCGGCGTCTAAAATGCAGGGATGGAGGGAATTCGCGCAACACCCAAACAGGAGATCGCCATGCGCCATGCCGTTCTGATTGCCGTCGTCGCCATTGCCGTGCTGGCCACGGCCTGCCAGCGCAAGGACAAGCCGCCTACGCCCACGGTGTCGCTGGCGCCGGCCGTGCAAGTACTGGCTTGATGGGATGAGTTATTGCTTTTGTGAATATCTGCTATTGGAACAATAAAGCAGACGGGGGGAGGGTGCGTCGCTATAGTTACACCTGTCTCCTCCAATTCTCCTCCTTAAGAAGATTGGATTCAGCCCGCAACCTCTGGTTCGCGGGCTTTTTTTTGTCCTGAGATTTTGTGCCGGGAATGGTTTCGCGCTTCTTGGTAAGATGTCGGCAAGCCCCATGCAGTCCTTGTAAAGATATCCATGTCCCAGACTCCCCCTGAACGCCCCGATACCCCTTGTGTTGCCGTTTGTTCCACCACTTTTGACGATGTTTGCCGCGGTTGCGGTCGCACCGTGTCGGAAGTCGCACACTGGGTGTTCATGACCGAGCAGGAGAAGGACGCGGTCTGGATACGTATTACCGCCGAGGGATATCCGCGTCGCAAGTCCTAGGCGAACTCTGCATCTGCATGCGCCATGCATCACAACCAACGGAGTAGACACCATGATCCAGAAACGAATCGCCTGTACTGCTGCTTCAGCCTTGCTGCTGGCCGCCTTGACCGCCTGCGGCTCGATGCCGGCCGCGACCACCGCCAATAGCATTCCGGAAATTCCCGCGCCGGCACAAGTGAGCTTGCCGGCTGCGAGCACCGCCTTGCTGGTGCTCGATATCAACACTGCCGTCTGCCAGCCGAACCCGGCCTGCATGAGCACGGTGCCGGCTGTTGCCGCGTTGATCGCCAAGGCGCGTGCGGCGAATGTGCCGGTGCTGTACTCGACAACCGTCAGCCCTTCCGGACCGCCGCTGACCCTGACTCAAGTGGCGCCACAGGCCGGCGAGCCGGTGGTCTCGACGCGCGCCAATAAATTCACGGGCACCAATCTGGAAGAGTTGTTGAAGCAGAAGAAAGCGGAAACCCTGGTGATCGTCGGCAGTGCCGCCAACGGCGCCGTGATGTACACCTCGTTTCATGCCAACACGCGCGGCTTTACGGTGGTGGTCGCGGAAGACGGCATTTCGAGCCCGACCCCGATCAATACCGTGCTGGCGCGCTACCAGTTGCTGAACCAGCCTGGTTTCATCAATGCCGCGAATGCGCCATTGGCCGACAAGAAGGTCACGCTGAGTCGCGGCGACCTGATTACGTTCAAATAACGCCGGAGTCGGCGGCGGCAACACCAAAAAACGGCATGCCAGCATTGCGTAGCATGCCGGTCAACGCAATCATCGGCAATCCGGTCAGGGCGGTAGGATCGGTGCTGTCGATTCTTTCCAGGATGGCGATTCCCAATCCTTCGTTCTTGGCGCTGCCGGCGCAATCGTAAGGCTGTTCGATGCGCAGGTAGGCGTCCAGCTCGGCATCCGGCAGATCGCGGAAGGTGACGAAGGTCTGGATATTCTCGATCTGAATGACTGGGGCTTCGGCGCGACGGTGATCCGACAGGCACAGCGCCGTATGGAAAATCACGCGGCGGCCGCGCATCTTGATGAGTTGCTGCAAGGCATTGGCATGGTTGCCGGGTTTGCCGATTTGTTCGCCGTCGAGCGTGGCGACCTGGTCCGAGCTGATGATCAGCGCGTCAGGATGGCGTTGCGCAATCGCGTCGCCTTTCTGGCGCGCCAGGCGCAGGGCGGTGGATTCCGGGCTTTCACCCGCCGCCGGGGTTTCGTCGATGTCGGGCGCAATGACCTCAAAAGGCAATTGCAAACGCGACAATAGCTCGCGCCGGTAGATCGAGCTGGAGGCCAGGATGAGGCGGGGCAGGACGGGAGTTTTGGGCATTATGCGACAGCAAGGTGGCGGTGCTCGCGAAAAATACGCTAACACTTTGACGAATAAGGGAAAACGCTGTTATTATCGCAGGTTTTCCGGATTCAGCTTTCGCCATGAGTGCTTTTGTGATCGACGCATTTGAATTTAGTCGGCTCAAAGAGCAGGCCGAGGGCGAACTCGCGGTGGCCGATATGGCGCGCCTGGCGGGCGAAACGGCTGATCGTGCCGGCGTCCTCAAATGGTCGCTGAGCGGCGGCGCCGACAAGATCGGTCACCCGCAATTGAAGCTTTCCGTATCCGGCCAGGTTAACCTGGTGTGCCAGCGGTGCCTGACCGCGATGCCTTTTGAGGTGTCGTCCGAGTCGGTGCTGGTACTGGCCAAGGATGAGGAGTCGGCCGACGCCATTGATGAATTGCTCAACGACGAGTCAATTGACGTGATTGTCGGTGAGGCCGAATTCAATGTCAGTTATCTGATTGAAGACGAGGCTTTGCTTGCCTTGCCGGTAGCGCCCAAGCACGATGTCTGTCCTGCGCAAGCGGTGGCGGAGTCGGGGGCGGCAGCGACCGAGAAGGTATCGCCGTTTTCGGTATTGAAGAATTTGAAGCAGTAAAAGAAGGTGGCGGGATATTTCTGCCGGATGTAAGGATTCTCGGTTGGGCAGTGAGTTTGCTGGCCGGATATGTTAAAATTTTAGAACTTAAGATTCAGGAGTTATCATGGCTGTTCAGCAAAACAAAAAGACCCCATCGAAGCGCGGTATGCATCGTGCACACGATTTCCTGACAGCGCCACCGCTGGCAGTCGAGCCGACAACTGGTGAAACGCACCTGCGTCACCACATCAGCCCGAACGGTTTCTACCGTGGTCGCAAGGTCCTGAAGACCAAGAACGACGAGTAATCGGAAATTGCTGTTAAGGCAAAATGCGGCGCAATGAATTTTTCAATTGGCGCCGCTTTTTATATGCTGCTTCAGCTTAGCGCGTCATTTTGAATCGCGCCAAATCTGCCCCATAATGCGGGTTGGCAAGGCTCTGAATCAAAACAATGACCATCAAAATTTCCATTGACTGCATGGGCGGCGATCACGGCCCTTCAGTCACTATCCCAGCCGCCATTTCGTTTTTGCAGCGCGAGCCTGACGCCGAGTTGATATTGGTCGGTCAGGAAGAAGCGCTGCGCGCCGCTTTGCGCAAGCACAAGCAAGGCGACATTTCACGCCTGCACGTTCAGAACGCCACCGAAGTCGTCACCATGGACGATTCGATCGAGGTCGCCCTGCGCCGCAAGAAGGACTCGTCCATGCGCGTCGCGGTCAACCTGGTCAAGGAAGGGCGGGCCAGCGCTGCCGTCTCCGCCGGCAATACCGGCGCACTGATGGCGGTCTCGCGTTATGTGCTGAAAACTATCCCGGGCGTAGATCGTCCGGCGATCTGCACGATTCTTCCCAATCAAAAAGACGGCCCGACCTACATGCTCGATCTCGGCGCCAACGTCGATTGCGAGCCGCAGCATTTGCATCAGTTCGCGCTGATGGGTTCTGCGCTGGTCTCGGCCATGGAAGGCAAGCCGCGCCCTACGGTTGGCTTGCTCAACGTCGGTGAAGAAGAAATCAAGGGCAATGAGGTGGTCAAGCAGACCGCCGAACTGCTCCACGCGGATCACGAAAAAGGCCTGATCAATTTCTACGGCAACGTCGAAGGCAACGACATTTTCGAAGGCACGACCGATATCGTGGTGTGCGACGGCTTTGTCGGCAACGTCACGCTGAAGGCCTCAGAAGGCCTCGGTCGTTTCGTCAAGATCGTGCTCACGACCGAATTCAAAAAAGGCTTCTTCAACAAGCTCGGCGCCCTGATCGCCTATGGCGCCATCAAGGCCCTGTCGCGCCGCCTCAATCCATCCCGCTACAATGGCGCCAGCCTGCTCGGTTTGCGCGGCCTGGTGTTCAAGAGCCATGGCGGCGCGGATGCATATGCGTTCGAGTGGGCTATCCAGCGGGCTTACGATGCGGCCAAATATGACGTGCTGTCGCGCATCACGACCACTATCGCCGAACTGATTCCACAGGCGGAAGGTGCAGTTGAGCGCGTTAATGCAATCACACCATCAACCGATCTAACAGAACAGAAAACGGTATGACTCTTTATAGCAAAATTGTCGGCACCGGCAGTTACCTGCCACCCAAGCGCGTGACCAACGACGAGTTGGCGCGACAGCTTGCAGAGAAGGGCATCGAGACTTCCGACGAATGGATTTTTTCGCGCAGCGGCATTTCCGCGCGCCACTACGCCGAAGCCGACGTGCTGTCGAGCGACCTCGCGGTGGCAGCCTCGCAGCGCGCGCTGGAAGCGGCCGGTTTGCAGGCCAATGACATTGACCTGATCATCCTGGCGACATCGACGCCGGATCATCTGGGCGGCTTCCCGAGCACGGCTTGCGTCGTGCAGCGCAAGCTGGGCATCAACAACGGCGGCGCCGCGATGGACGTGCAGGCGGTGTGCAGCGGCTTCGTGTACGCGATGTCGGTGGCCGACAGTTTCATCAAGACCGGCATGCACAAGAACGTGCTGGTGATTGGCGCGGAAGTGTTTTCGCGCATCCTGAATTTCGAAGACCGCACCACCTGTGTGCTGTTCGGCGACGGCGCCGGCGCGATCGTCATGACGGCGTCAAAAGAGCCGGGTATCCTCGCGGCGAAACTGCACGCCGACGGCAGCCACGGCCATATCCTGTGCGTACCGGGCAACGTCAATGACGGCGCAGTCGCGGGCAATGCCTACTTGTACATGGACGGCCCGGCAGTGTTCAAGCTGGCGGTGTCGGTGCTGGACAAGGTGGCGCGCGAAGTGCTGGAAATCGCCAAGATCGATGCGAAAGAAGTCGACTGGCTGATTCCGCATCAGGCCAACATCCGCATCATGCAAGGCACGGCCAAGAAGCTCGGCCTGCCGCTGGAAAAAATGGTGGTGACCGTCGACGAGCACGGCAACACATCGGCCGCCTCGATTCCGTTGGCGTTGGACCAGGCGGTGCGCGACGGTCGCGTCAAGCCGGGCCAGAACGTCATGATGGAAGGCGTCGGCGGCGGCTTCACCTGGGGCGCCGTGCTGGCGCGCATGTAAGTCGGCGCGGCCGGCTTTGAACTGATTTTTCAACGATAAAATAGAGCATGACAACATTTGCTTTTGTTTTTCCGGGCCAGGGTTCGCAGGCCATCGGAATGCTGAATGGATTTGCCGACAATGAAGTGGTCAAGGCGACCGTTGCGGAAGCCTCCGACGCGTTGCAATTCGATCTCGGCAAGCTGATCGCCGAAGGTCCGAAAGAGGATCTCGACCTGACCACCAATACCCAGCCGGTCATGCTGACTGCGGCCGTGGCGTTTTACCGCGCCTGGCTCGCTGCCGGCGGCAAGGCTCCGGCGCTGGTCGCCGGTCACAGCCTTGGTGAATATTCCGCGCTTGTGGCAGCCGGCGTGATCGCGTTCAAGGACGCCGTGCCGTTGGTGCGTTTCCGCGCGCAAGCCATGCAGGAAGCCGTGCCGGTCGGGCAGGGTGGCATGGCGGCAATTCTTGGCCTGTCGGATGACGACGTGCGCGCCGCGTGCGCCGAAGCTGCGCAGGGCGACGTGGTCGAAGCCGTCAATTACAATTCACCGGCGCAAGTGGTGATCGCCGGCAGCAAGGCCGCGGTTGAACGCGCCTGTGAAATCGCCAAGGCAAAGGGCGCCAAGCGCGCATTGGTGTTGCCGGTTTCGGCGCCGTTCCATTCGTCGCTGCTCAAGCCGGCTTCGGATCGCTTGCAACAGTATCTGGCCGGCGTGCCGTTCTCTGCGGCGCAGATTCCGCTGATCAACAATGTCGACGTCGCCATTGTCAACGATCCTGCTGCGATCAAAGACGCGCTGGTGCGTCAGGCGGCCAGCGCCGTGCGTTGGGTCGAGACTGTGCAGAAGATGTCGGTGGAAGGCATCACCCACGTGGTCGAATGCGGTCCCGGCAAGGTGTTGGCCGGTTTGACCAAGCGTATCAATGGCGATCTGGTCGGCGAGGCAATCGTTGATCAGGCATCCCTGGACAAAGTATTGGAGCTGCTCAAGTGAGTGAACAAAATCCGCAAAATTCGCAAAATTTACAAAATCAAATCGCGCTGGTGACCGGCGCTTCCCGCGGCATCGGACGCGCCATCGCGCTGGAACTGGCGCGCCAGGGCGCGAAAGTCGTCGGTACGGCAACGTCGGCAGCCGGCGCTGCGGCCATCAGCGAATACCTCGAGCAGGCGCAGCCTGGTTGCGGCAAGGGCGTGGTCCTCAACGTCAATGATGCCGCTGCCTGCATCGCCGTCATCGATGACGTGCAAAAAGAATTCGGCGGTCTGTCCATCCTCGTCAACAATGCCGGCATCACGCAAGACCAATTGGCCATGCGCATGAAAGACGAAGAGTGGGATAATGTCATCGCGACCAACCTGACCGCGGTCGGACGTCTGTCGCGCGCAGTCTTGCGCGGCATGATGAAGGCGCGTAACGGCCGTATCATCAACATCACGTCGGTGGTCGGTTCGGCCGGCAACTCGGGACAAATGAACTACGCTGCGGCGAAGGCCGGCGTGGCGGGCATGAGCCGTGCGCTGGCGCGTGAAATCGGCAGCCGCAACATTACCGTCAACTGCATCGCGCCGGGTTTCATCGATACCGACATGACCAAGGTGCTGGGCGAGCAGCAGACCGCCGCCTTGCTGCAGCAGATTCCATTGGGGCGTCTGGGCGCTCCGGAGGACATCGCAGCGGCCGTGGCCTTCCTGGCGTCGCCGCAAGCGGCCTACATCACCGGCACGACCTTGCATGTCAATGGCGGCATGTACATGAATTAAGCGTCTTTGGACGCAGATCGTAGCAACTTACTTATTCTTGTCGAGAATACTTAAAAGTAAATTTTTGGCGTGCAAACCTGATAAAATGCGCGCACTTTTGTAACCTATCCACTGGAGGCATTTATGTCCGATATCGAACAACGCGTTAAAAAGATCGTCGCTGAACAACTGGGCGTCGCAGAAGCAGACATCAAGACAGAATCGTCGTTCGTGGACGATCTGGGCGCCGACTCGCTCGACACCGTCGAACTGGTCATGGCACTGGAAGATGAGTTCGAAATGGAAATTCCTGACGAACAAGCTGAAAAGATTACAACCGTGCAACAGGCGATCGATTACGCCAAGGCACACGTCAAGGCCTAAGCTGGTTTTGAACGACTCTAGGAGAATTGCTTGAGCCGCTCACGTGAACGTCGTGTAGTCATTACCGGTCTTGGATGCATTTCACCCGTCGGCAACAACATTGCCGATGCGTGGGGCGCGGTCAAGGAAGGTAAGTCGGGCATTGCCACCATCACCAAGTTTGACGCCACTCCTTTTTCTACGCATTTTGCGGGAGAAGTGAAGGGCTTCAACATCGAAGATTACATCCCCGCCAAAGAAGCGCGCCACATGGATACGTTTATCCATTTCGGCATGGCGGCGGGCATGCAGGCCTTTCAGGACAGCGGCCTGGTAGTCACCGATGAAAACGCCGAGCGTATCGGCGTCATCATCGGTTCCGGTATCGGTGGCTTGCCGCTGATCGAGCAGACCCATGAAGAGCTGACCAATCGCGGCCCGCGCCGCATCAGCCCGTTCTTCATCCCGGCTTCGATCATCAATATGATTTCCGGTAACTTGTCCATCAAGTACGGTCTGAAGGGCCCTAATCTGGCCATCGTGACTGCTTGTACGACAGGTTTGCATTGCATCGGCTCCGCCAGCCGCATGATTCAGTACGGCGATGCCGACGTGATGATTGCCGGTGGTGCTGAATCCAGCGTTTCGCCGCTGGGCATCGGCGGTTTCGCTTCGGCGCGCGCGTTGTCCACCCGCAATGACGATCCGGCGACTGCGTCCCGTCCATGGGACAAGGATCGCGACGGTTTCGTGCTGGGCGAAGGCGCAGGTGTGATGGTGCTGGAAGAGTACGAGCACGCCAAGGCGCGCGGCGCCAAGATCTATGCAGAAGTGCTGGGTTTCGGCATGAGCGGCGACGCTTACCACATGACCGCTCCGAGCCTGGACGGCCCGCGCCGTTGCGTGGTGTCGGCCTTGCGCGATGCAGGCGTGAATCCGGACGAAGTCCAGTATCTGAATGCACACGGTACATCCACGCCTCTGGGCGACAAGAATGAAACCGATGCAATCAAGGCTGCCTTCGGCGACCATGCTTACAAGATGGTCGTCAACTCCACCAAGTCCATGACCGGCCATCTGCTGGGCGGTGCGGGCGGACTGGAGTCGGTGTTCACCGTGCTGGCGTTGCACAATCAGATCTCTCCTCCGACGATCAACATCTTCAATCAGGATCCGGAATGTGATCTTGACTACTGCGCCAACCAGGCGCGCGACATGAAGATCGATATCGCCGTCAAGAATTCGTTCGGATTCGGCGGCACCAACGGCACTTTGGTGTTCGGCAAGGTATAAGAACCTGGCCCGGCTTTCGAGAGAAAGCCGGGTTTTGCTTTTCCACTCTCCCCATTCCTATGTCGATAGCAGTCTCTGCGGATATCAAACCTTCCCGTCTGCTTTTGATCATGATGGCGGCAGCGGCTGCCGGCGTTGCCCTCATCGGCGTTATTTTTGCCTTCGCCCTGGTCGGGCAACTGTCTTTTGTTTTCAGAATGTCGCTGGCGGGGGCTTGTGTCGTCGCGGCAATTCTGGCGTTCTGGCTGGTGCTGAGAAGTCGCACGGCCGTCTGGCTGCATATTTCCGGCACCGGACAGATTCGGCTGGTCGAACATCACGCGGTGGTGCGCGCCAAGCCGGGTTCGCAAGTGATGAGCGGTGGCCTGGCGCAATTGCTGGCCGGCTCAACTGTATGGCCGAACCTGCTGCTGTTGCGGCTGAGGCTGGAAAACGGCCGGATTCGGACTATTCCGGTACTGCCCGATTCTGTCTCCAGGGAAACTTTCCGGGCGCTGCAAGTGGCTTGTCGGTGGGTTGCGAGTCATAATAACGACGCCTAATGGCACGGGCTCCACAAAAAAATCGAAAAGATAGTACGCTTATTGAATTAATTGCTTCGAAATGGATCAATGGTTCGGTTTGCGCAGAAATGATAAAAAAACAAGGAAACTGGATTTGACGACGGAACGCGAAATTGATCAACTGCTTGTCGAGCGTGTGCAGCGTGGCGATAAGAAGGCGTTCGAGCTATTAGTTGCCAAATATCAACGGAAACTGATGCGGCTCGTATCGCGCCTGGTGCGCGATCAGGCGGAAGCGGAAGATGTCGTGCAGGAAGCCTTCATCAAGGCTTACCGCGCGCTGCCGCAGTTCCGTGGCGATTCGGCGTTCTATACCTGGTTGTACCGGATCGGTATCAACACGGCCAAGAACTACCTTGTGACCATGGGCAGAAGGGCGCCGACGTCAACTGAAGCAGATGCAGAAGAGGCTGAAACTTTTGACGACGGAGAGCACCTAAGAGACATCAATACTCCCGAGTCGATGTTGGCGACCAAGCAGATTGCTCAGACGGTCAACGTTGCGATGGAAGCTTTGCCGGAAGAATTGCGGACTGCGATTACCCTGCGCGAAATCGAGGGTTTGAGCTACGACGAAATCGCCGAGGCCATGGGTTGCCCCATTGGTACGGTGCGCAGCCGGATCTTCCGGGCGCGCGAAGCGATTGCGGAGAAGCTGAGGCCGCTGCTTGGAACTGCCCTCGACAAGCGTTGGTAGTTGATTTTAAGTTGTAAGCGAAGCACGGGAGTTATGCGTTATATGACGTCGTAGGCGTCAGTAAAAGACATAAAAATAAGAGCGGGTGATGGAACTGAAATTTTGTGGCCGGGTGACTACTTATGGATACCAAAGAAATTAGCAGAGAACAAATTTCGGCATTGGCCGACGGCGAGCTGGTTGACGCACATGTCAGCATGGCTCTTGCCGTTTTACGCCAGCCGGAGGAACAAGTGACGTGGGATCTGTACCATCAGATCGGCGATGTCATGCGTTCGGAAGAGATGGCGTTTTCGCTCAGCGACGGCTTTGCCGCCAAAATGAGCGCGCGCCTTGACGCCGAGCCGACGATCATCGCCCCACAGTTGACGACGACCGCATCCGAACAGATCATCGTTTCGCCTGCGGTGAATGACGCGACGGCTTCCAATGTCGTCTCGTTGGCGCCGATGCGCAAGCGCTTCGTACGTCGTTTCGTGATGCCGGGTGCTGCAGCTGCGGCGGCGATTGTCGCTGTTGTTCTGGTAACAGGACAGCAGCAGTCGACGACATTGGCGAGTGCTCCGGCACCAGCGTCTGTTGTGGCGACTGCGGCGACGGTAACTGTGCCGTCGGCAATCACAACCGTGGCGGCAACGTCTTCCGCACCGCAAGGCACGGCGTCAATCAGCAGTCTGGCGCAACAGGGTGAAGTCGCTCGCGATCCGCGTATCGACGATTATCTGCTGGCGCATCAACGCTTCTCGCCTTCGATGTACAGTTCGACCCAATATGCCCGTTCGGCGGCTTTCGCAATGGATTCAGATAAATAATATGCGGCAGACACAGGGTTTGCTCCGGGTCGTTCTTTTTCTTTCGGCATGTGTAGCATTCTCCGCTCAGGCGGAGAATGCATTGCCGACAAAAGTAAATAACAATCAGGATGCGCAGGTCTTACTAAAAAAAATCCAATCCGCAGCGCAGCGGCTCAATTATTCCGGTACTTTCGTCTACCAGCAGTCCAACCAGATGCGCACATCGCGCATCACGCACATTCTGTCCGGCAAAAACGAAATCGAGAAGCTGGAAGTCCTTGATGGCAAGCCGCGTGAATATATCCGCAACAACGATGATGTCGCCTGCTACGTTCCCGAGGCGAAGACCGTCCTGATCGAAAAGCGAGTTACGCGCGATGTATTCCCCGCCATCCTTGCCGCCAATCCGACCGATCTGGTGGATTACTACAGCGTCAAAATGGGCGAGACCGGTCGCGTAGCCGGTCACGATTGCCAGGCGGTGATTCTGGAACCCAAGGATAAATTGCGCTACGGCTACAAACTGTGGGCCGACAAGGCCACCGGCTTGCTGTTGCGTGCGCAGACTTTCGATGCCAAGAATGAAGTGGTGGAGCAGATTTCCTTCACTCAGATCGAGATCGGCAACATCGACCATAATCGCGTCAAGCCGAGCATCACCAACACCAATGGCTGGCATATCGAGAACTCGGTGATGAGCCAGGTCAATCTGTCCGGCTGGTCGGTGACGCCGCCGCCGGGATTCAAGAAGATCCAGGAAGTAAAACGCATGATTTCCGACACGCAGAACACCGGTGCGTCGGCGACCCAGCACGGCGTGACGACCCAGCGGGAAGTGTCGCAAATCGTGTTTTCCGACGGGCTGGCGGCGATTTCCGTATTCATCGAGCCGGGTTCGCAGAGCCGCACTGAAGGCTCCATGCAGCAGGGCGCGATGAATATCGTAGGCCGTCGTCAGGGTGATTACTGGCTCACCGTAGTCGGAGAAGTGCCGGGTTCGGCCATTCGACAAGTGTCGAATTCCATAGAATTCAAATCCGAATTCAAATCCAAATAATACGAAAAATACCAATGATGATTCCCGCCAAGAAAATCTTGTTGTCGTCGTTACTGAGCGCTTCCGTTCTCGCCTTGTCGCCCGCGCTGACCGGCATGAGTGCAGCGGTCGCAGCGCCGGCTGTCGCCGGCTTGCCTGATTTCGCGGATATCGTCGACCGCACCGGTCCGGGCGTGGTCAACATTCGCACCACCGAACGCGTCAAGACCGGCCAGCCGCAAGCCGGCGCGGATGACGAAGAAATGCAGGAATTTTTCCGCCGCTTCTTCGGCGTTCCAATGCCGCGCCAGCAGCAGCCCAATACCCCGAACACTCCGCGTCCCAACCCTAATCGCAAGGGCGGCAGCGCCCAGCAAGAAGAAGTGCCGCGCGGCGTCGGTTCCGGCTTCATCATTTCGGCAGACGGCTACATCATGACCAACGCCCACGTGGTCGAAGGCGCCAGCGATGTGTATGTAACGCTGACCGACAAGCGTGAATTCAAGGCCAAGATCATCGGTTCCGACACGCGAACCGATGTGGCGCTGCTCAAGATTGACGGCAACAGCTTGCCGCGTCTGGTGATCGGCGACTCGGACAAGATCCGCGCCGGCGAATGGGTACTGGCGATCGGATCGCCGTTCGGCCTGGAAAATACCGTCACCGCCGGCATCATTTCCGCCAAGGCCCGCGACACCGGCGATTACCTGCCGCTGATTCAGACCGACGTCGCGGTCAATCCCGGTAACTCGGGTGGTCCGCTGATCAATCTGAAAGGCGAAGTGATCGGCATCAATTCGCAGATTTACAGTCGTTCCGGCGGCTTCATGGGCATCTCTTTTGCAGTGCCCATCGATGAAGCACTGCGCGTGTCCGAACAACTGAAGGCTTCCGGTCGCGTGACGCGCGGTCGTATCGGTGTCCAAATTGGTGAAGTCACCAAGGATGTGGCCGAATCGCTGGGCCTGGCCAAGGCGCAGGGTGCGCTGGTGCAGCGCATTGAACCGGGCGGTCCTGCAGAAAAGGGTGGCCTGGAAGCGGGCGACATCATTCTGAAATTCAACGGCGTCGCCATCGAGAAGCCGAGCGATCTGCCGCGCATGGTCGGCGGCACCAAGCCTGGTTCGCGTGCGACGGTCAATATCTGGCGCAAGGGCAGTGCCCGTGATATCGCCGTGACCGTGGTGGAGATCGAGGCCGACAAGCCGGCCAAGGTGGAAGAGAAGAAGCCGAAGCAGGAAGCCACGCCAAATTCTCTGGGCCTGGTAGTCAGCGACCTGACTGATGCGCAGAAAAAAGAACTCAAGGTCGACAGCGGCGTGCTGGTGGAATCTGCAGTCGGCGTGGCAGCAGCAGCCGGTTTGCGTGCCGGCGATGTGGTCCAGCGCCTGAACGACGTTGACGTCAAGGATGCCAAGCAATTCAACGGTCTGGTGGCCAAACTGGATCCGAAGAAGCGCGCAGCAGTGCTGGTGCGTCGTGGCGACTCATCGCAGTTTGTGCCTCTGCGCCCAAGCGCCAGCGGCAACTGAGAATGCGGGGCGCAAGCCCGCGCCCACGTTATTCGTCCAACATGAAGGCTGCATACCTCCCCAGGTTGCAGCCTTTGTTTTGTGATCTTCGCGACTGAACCGGAACGTCCGATGTCCTCTCCCCATTTCATTCTCTATTCCCGTTCCTACTGCCATTTATGCGAGGACATGCTGCAGGCGCTGGAAAAATTCCGCCCGATGCATGATTTCACCATAGAGACTGTCGACGTTGATGCCGACGAAGCGCTGGTGCAGCGCTATGACGAGCTGGTGCCGGTGCTGGTCGGGTGCAGGGAGGGGCGGCCCGCCGTACAGCTTTGCCATTACTTCCTGGATGCTGCCGGTGTTGAGAAGTTCTTGCTTGAAAGCAATTGACCAGGCGTTTTATCCATCGGAGGGTCCTCGTGCCGCAGAATCGCTCCGCAGAGCAAGCCGTCCACGGCTTATTCGGGTTTTACCCTCTGAAATCCGGTAGAATGATGGGTTGAACAAAAGCTGTTGTAAAGGCGCTCAATTGGGAGACGCTCCCATTCTGGAGCGCCTTTTTTCATCGTTTTCTGCAATTTAATGAACAATATCCGTAATTTCTCGATCATTGCCCATATTGACCACGGCAAATCCACGCTCGCCGATCGCATCATCCAGTTGTGCGGCGGCCTTTCCAACCGCGAGATGGAAGCTCAGGTGCTCGACTCGATGGACATCGAGCGCGAGCGCGGCATCACGATCAAGGCGCAAACCGCAGCGTTGCATTACAAGGCGCGGGACGGCCAGATCTACAACCTCAACCTGATCGATACGCCGGGCCACGTCGACTTCAGCTATGAAGTCAGCCGCTCGCTGTCGGCATGCGAAGGCGCGCTGCTGGTCGTCGACGCATCGCAAGGTGTGGAAGCGCAGACCGTAGCCAACTGCTACACGGCGCTGGAGCTGGGCGTGGAAGTGGTCCCCGTGCTCAACAAGATCGACTTGCCGTCGGCCGACCCCGACAACGCCAAGAGCGAGATCGAAGAAGTCATCGGCATCGATGCCTCCGACGCTACGCCATGTTCGGCCAAAACCGGCCTGGGCGTGGAAGACGTCATCGAAGCGATGATCGCCAAAGTGCCGGCGCCTAAGGGTGATCCGGACGCGCCGCTGCAGGCGCTGATCATCGATTCCTGGTTCGACAATTATGTTGGCGTGGTCATGCTGGTGCGCATCGTCAACGGCACCTTGCATCCGAAGGAAAAGATTTTCCTGATGGCGACCGAGTCGACTCACCTGACCGAAAGCATCGGCGTTTTCACGCCGAAATCGCAATCGCGCGAAACGCTGTCGGCAGGACAGGTCGGCTTCATCATCGCCGGCATCAAGGAACTGAAAGCAGCCAAGGTCGGCGACACCGTCACGCTGGCTGCGAACAAGGCCAGCGAGCCGCTGCCGGGCTTCAAGGAAGTGCAGCCGCAAGTGTTTGCCGGCCTGTTCCCGGTCGAGGCGAATCAATACGACGCGCTGCGCGACTCGCTCGAAAAACTGAAGCTCAACGACGCCGCCCTGCAATATGAACCGGAAGTGTCGCAAGCGCTGGGCTTCGGCTTCCGCTGCGGCTTCCTCGGTTTACTACACATGGAAATCGTGCAGGAACGTCTCGAGCGCGAGTTCGACATGGACCTCATCACGACCGCACCGACCGTGGTGTACGAAGTCGTGCTGCGCGATGGCGAAGGCACCATCCTGATGGTCGACAACCCGTCGAAGATGCCTGAACCGTCCAGGATCGAAGAAGTGCGCGAGCCGATCGTCACCGTCAATCTGTACATGCCGCAAGAATACGTCGGCTCGGTCATCACGCTGTGTACGCAAAAGCGCGGCGTGCAGATCAACATGAGCTATCACGGCAAGCAAGTGCAGCTGACCTACGAAATGCCGATGGCCGAAATCGTGCTCGATTTCTTCGATCGCCTGAAGTCGACCTCGCGCGGCTATGCGTCGATGGACTACGAATTCAAGGAATATCGTTCGGCCGATGTGGTCAAGGTCGACATGCTGATCAACAGCGAAAAGGTCGATGCCCTCGCCATCATCGTGCACCGCGCCAACAGTCAGTTCCGCGGCCGCGCCGTGGCGGCCAAGATGCGTGAGCTGATCCCGCGCCAGATGTTCGACGTGGCGATCCAGGCAGCCATCGGCGCCACCATCATCTCGCGTGAAAACGTCAAGGCGCTGCGCAAGAACGTGCTGGCCAAATGCTACGGCGGCGACATCAGCCGTAAGCGCAAACTGCTTGAGAAGCAGAAGGCCGGCAAGAAGCGCATGAAACAGGTCGGCTCGGTGGAAATTCCACAGGAAGCATTCCTGGCAATCTTACAAGTGGACGACAAATGAACCTGCAGGCTCTCTTAGGCAATTTCGCACTGATTCTGTTTGTGTTGATGGTGCTGACCGGCGTCATCTGGTTCCTGGACACCTATTTCTGGTCCAAGCAGCGGCGCGCGAAGGCCGATGCGGCATTGGCCGAGTTCGACGCGCGCATCGCCAAAAACGCCAGCGACGGCGTCAAGAGCGATACATCCAGCCGCGCCAAGATCGAAGCCGACCTGTTGCGTCAGCCGACCTGGATCGAATATTCGGGCAGCTTCTTCCCGGTCATCGCGCTGGTGTTTTTCCTGCGCTCGTTCCTGTATGAGCCGTTCAAGATTCCGTCGAGCTCGATGGTGCCGACCTTGCTGGTGGGCGACCTGATCCTGGTGAACAAATACACCTACGGCATTCGACTGCCGATCGTGAACAAGAAGATCATCAGCATCAACGATCCGCAGCGCGGCGACGTGATGGTGTTCAAATATCCGAAGGATACGACGGTTGACTACATCAAGCGCGTTGTTGGCGTGCCAGGTGATAAAATTGTCTATAAAAACAAGCACCTAACCGTAAATGGTAAAGAAGTTTCTTACAAGCCATTGCCAGATTATCTGGATGATGAGAATCTGACGTACTATAAGCAGTGGCAGGAAGACCTGACCGGCGTCGGCCACAAGATACTGACGGATGAGCGCGCTCCCAATTTTGTACCGAATCCGGACGCTTTCCCTCAGCATGAGCTGTGCAGCTACAACACGGAAGGCTTTGCCTGCACCGTGCCCGCCGGCCAGTACTTCATGATGGGCGACAACCGCGACAACAGCCTGGACAGCCGCTATTGGGGCTTTGTGCCGGATCAGAACATTGTCGGGAAAGCATTTTTTGTCTGGATGAATCTGGGTAATCTGAAGCGTATCGGCAGTTTCCATTAAGTTTCTGTCTGGCATTAATTTTTCGGAGGTGGAACACGGCTTTTTTCCGGTGTTTTTCTCTGTTCCAGGAAAATCCCACAGCCAGCCGGCCGGCGTATTCTGTAGCGACGACGGCGGGTTGCAGGTAACGGGCCGGATGGCCTGGGAGGTCTGTGAAAGGCGGCAGGACAGCGCAGCCAGGCTCGCCTCTCTAAGCGACGGATGAATAAATGGATCCATTAGTATTGCAAAATCGGCTGGGGCACAACTTCAAGGACGCTACGTTACTGCAGCAGGCCTTGACACATCGTAGCCATAGCAGCTTGCATAACGAACGCCTCGAATTCCTCGGCGACTCTATCCTCAATTGCGTTGTCGCCTCTCTCTTGTTCGACCGTTACAACAAGATCGACGAAGGCGATTTGTCGCGCCTGCGCGCTAACCTCGTCAAGCAGCAATCGCTCTATGAAATCGCCCAACGCCTCGACCTGTCGCAGTTTCTGCGGCTCGGTGAAGGCGAACTGAAATCGGGCGGTTTTCGCCGTCCCTCAATCTTGGCCGATACGCTGGAGGCACTGTTCGGCGCGATTTTCCTCGATGCCGGTTTCAACGCCGCGCGCGACGTGATCCGCTCGCTGTACATACCGATTCTCGATACCGTCGATCCCAAGACCCTGGGCAAGGACGCCAAGACGCTGTTGCAGGAATACCTGCAGGGCAAGAAAATCCCGCTGCCGCAATATAACGTGGTCGCCACGCACGGCGCCGCGCATAACCAGGAATTTGAAATCGAATGCCTGGTGCCCAAGCTGGAAATCCAGGTCTTCGGTACCGGCGGCAGCCGTCGCGCAGGTGAGCAGGCGGCAGCCAAACTGGCGCTCGAAGCGGTCCAGGCCGCTTTGGTCAAGACACCTGCTTCGACACGCAAACCGCGCGCACGCACCACGCAACTCAAGCTGGCAGGCATCGCCACGATTCAGCCTGACGCCCCGAACGAGGAGTTGCCGCTGGTTGTCGAGGCGCCTGCTGCCAAGCCGGAAAAACTGGAGAAGCCGGTTGCCGTCAAGGCCGCCAAAAGCGAGGCCAAGCCCGACTTGAAAGTAGAGTCAAAAGCTGAAACCAAAGCTGAAACCAAGGCAGACCACAAAGCCGAACCCAAAACGACCGACGGAAAAAGCGATAGCAAGGCCCAGACGGCCGCCGCCGATCTGAACGATTCCCGCACCGAGGCGCCGACAGCAGCTTCGGCGCCTTCAGTAACACAAAGCAAAACCGCATGACAGAACTCAACGCCCCTTCCGACGATTCGCCTGACGCTTCGACCGATTATCGATGCGGTTACATCGCCATTGTCGGGCGCCCGAACGTCGGCAAATCGACCTTGATGAACGCATTGATCGGCGCCAAAGTCAGCATCACGTCGCGCAAGGCGCAGACTACGCGTCACCGCATCACCGGCATTCAGACGATCGCCGACACGCAATACGTCTACGTCGACACGCCGGGTTTCCAGACCCGTCACAGCAACGCCCTGAACAAGACCCTGAACCGCACCGTCACCACCACGCTGACCGCTGCCGACGTGATCCTGTACGTGATCGAAGCAGGCACTTTCGGCCCAGCCGACAAGCAGGTCATGTCGCTGCTGCCGGCCAACGTGCCGTGCATCCTGGTGATGAACAAGTCCGACCGCAGCAAGGACAAATCGGTGCTGATGCCGTTCGCGCAGGAAGTCGCATCGCAGCACAATTTCGCCTCCGTGGTGCCGGTGTCGGCCAAGCAGCGTTTCCAGCTCGATTCCCTGCAGGAAGAAATTCGCAAGCTGTTGCCGAACAATCCGCCGATGTTCGACGAAGACGACATTACCGACCGCAGCGAAAAATTTCTCGCCTCTGAAATCGTGCGCGAAAAAGTGTTCCGTTTCGTCGGTGAAGAACTGCCATACACCAGCACCGTCCTGATCGAGAAGTTTGAACAGGAAGGCAACCTGCGCCGCGTGTTCGCCGCCATCCTGGTCGAACGCGACGGTCACAAGGCCATGGTGATCGGCAACAAGGGTGCGCGCCTGAAAGAAATTTCGACGCAGGCGCGCCTGGACATGGAGCGCCTGTTCGGCGGTCCGGTCTATCTGGAAATCTGGATCAAGGTCAAATCCGGCTGGGCTGATAACGAAGCCGGATTGCGTGCCTACGGCTACGAATAGCACACACACATACTCTATGGCTGCGATCATCGCTGATTCTGCTGTTGGTCAACCTCAAACACTGGATGCCGAAGCCCTGAGCGCTGCGGCCGCCGAGTCTGCGTTGGCCAACGCCAAAAATTCCGCTGCACCCAAGCGCACCACGCGCGCAACCAGCACCACTGGGACCGCGCGTCGTTCCAAGGTTCCTGAAAAAGACACGCGCGTCCAGGCCCAGCCCGGTTTCGTGCTGCACAGCTATCCCTACAAGGAAACCAGCCTGATTGTCGACGTTTTCTCGCGCGATCACGGTCGCGTGGCGCTGGTTGCGAAGGGCGCCAAACGTCCGCATTCCAAGCTGCGCGGGGTGTTGCAGACCTTCCAGCCGCTGTCGGTGAGCTGGAGCGGCAAATCCGAAGTGCGCACGCTGACTGCGGCCGAATGGGTCGGCGGCCTGTTGCCGCTGGAGAAATCGGCCTTGCTGTGTGGCTTCTATCTCAATGAATTGCTGGTCAAACTGCTGGCGCGCGAGGATGCGCATCCGGCCTTGTTCGATCACTATGTCTCGACGCTGAACCAGTTGGCGCACGGCGAATCGGCACCGATCGTGCTGCGCAAGTTCGAGCGTGCCTTGCTCAAGGAAACCGGCGTGGCCGGCGACTGGACGGTCTGCGTCACCAATGGCAAGCCGGTCACGCCGGACGACATCTATGTCGTCGATCCGGAGCAGGGCGTGCGTTTCCCGCGCCTGTCCGACACCGGGCCCAAAGTGTCCGGCAAGACCTTGCTCGACATGGAAAAAGAAGACTATAGCGACGCCACCACCCAGAGCCAGAGCAAGTTGCTGATGCGCTCGCTGCTGTCGCACCACCTTGGCGGCGCACAACTGAACACGCGTCAGATTCTGATCGATCTGTCGCAACTCTGAGTTCGGGAATCCACGTGTTCAAAGACTTTTCCTGGTCTGGCACGGCGGCGGGTTTTGTCGCCGTGCTGATCGGCTTCACCAGTTCCGCCGCCATCATCTTCCAGGCCGCCGCCGCTGCCGGCGCCACGCCCGGCCAGATCAGTTCGTGGATCTTCGCGCTCGGCGTCGGCATGGGCGTGACCTGCATCGGCCTGTCGCTGTACTACCGCACCCCGGTCGTTACCGCCTGGTCGACACCCGGCGCCGCCTTGCTGATCACCGGCCTGGCCGGCCTGAGCATGCCGCAGGCGATCGGCGTGTTCATGTTCTCCGCTGCGCTGGTGACAATTTGCGGCGTCACCGGCTTGTTCGCGCGGGCCATGAACCGCATCCCGATTTCGATCGCCGCCGCCATGCTGGCAGGCATCCTGGCGCGTTTCGGCATGGACGTGTTCGTCGCCATGAAACTCGAGTTCGGCCTGGTGCTGCTGATGTTCGCCGCCTACCTGTTCGGCAAGCGCTGGTTGCCGCGCTACGCCATCATCCTGGTGCTGGCGCTCGGCACCGTCTTCGCCGGCACGCAAGGTCTGCTGAAATTCGACAGCTTCCACCTGGCTCTCGCGACACCCGAATTCGTCATGCCGGAGTTCACGCTGACCAGCCTGCTGGGCGTCGGCATTCCCTTGTTCGTCGTCACCATGGCGTCGCAGAATGCGCCCGGCGTGGCCATCATGCGTGCCTCCGGCTACAACATGCCGGTGTCGCCGCTGATGACCTGGACCGGGTTGACCACACTGGTGCTGGCGCCGTTCGGCTGTTTCTCGATCTGCCTGGCCGCGATTACCGCCGCCATCTGCATGGGCAAGGAAGCACATGAGGATCCTTCCCGGCGCTACATGGCCAGCGTCGCCGCCGGCGTGTTCTACCTGATCGCAGGCGTGTCCGGCGCCACCGTGGTGGCCTTGTTTGCGGCCTTCCCCAAGGCGCTGATCATGGCGATTGCCGGCCTGGCGTTGTTCGGCACCATCGCTAACGGCCTGACCGTGGCCATGGCCAATGAAAAGCAGCGCGAAGCGGCGCTGATCACCTTCCTCGTGACTGCCTCCGGCGTGTCGCTGTTCGGCATCGGCACGGCCTTCTGGGGCCTGGTCGCCGGCGGCCTGGCGCTGCTGGTGTTCAATGGGCGCTGGCAGCGGGGCGCCGCCATCGAAATCAACGACACCAACGACGCTAAAGCGACGCACGCGTCCTCCACCCCATCCACCCCTAGCACATCGCGATAATTCCATGAGCTTCCTGAATCCCGTCGGCCCTGCCATCGAACTGGGCATCAATATCGATCACGTCGCCACCTTGCGCAACGCGCGCGGCACCACCTATCCGGATCCGATCCAGGCTGCCTTGCAGGCGGAAGAAGCCGGCGCCGACGCCATCACGCTGCATTTGCGCGAAGACCGCCGCCACATCCGCGACGCCGATGTCGAAGCGATTCGTCCGCTGCTGCGCACGCGCATGAATCTGGAGGCGGCAGTGACCAGCGAGATGATCGATTTTTCCTGCCGCATCAAGCCGCAGGATTCTTGCCTGGTGCCCGAGAAGCGCACGGAAATCACCACCGAAGGTGGGCTCGACGTCGTCACCCATTTCGCTCAGGTCCAAGCCGCAGTGAAACAGCTGCAGGCCGAAGGCATCCGCGTCAGCCTGTTCATCGATCCCGACGACGAGCAGATCAAGGCCGCTGCTGAAACCGGCGCACCGGTGATCGAATTGCATACCGGCCGCTACGCCGAGGCGCACGACCAGGCCGAGATGGAAAAGGAACTGGAACGCGTGCGCGCCGGCGTGCTTGAAGGCATCCGTCGCGGCCTCAAGGTCAATGCCGGACATGGCCTGCATTACACCAACGTGCAAGCCATCGCAGCGATTCCCGATATCGCCGAGCTCAACATCGGCCACGCCATCGTCGCGCAAGCGGTGTTCGTCGGCTGGCACAAGGCGGTCAGCGACATGAAGGCGATCATGCTCAAGGCGCGCCTCTTGTCGGTTGGCGCGGTTGGAAAAGCCTGATCATGATCTACGGCATCGGTACCGACATCCTGCAGATTTCGCGTCTCAAGGCGACGCTTGCGCGGCGCGGTGATCGCTTCGCCGAGAAGATTCTCGGCCCGGAAGAAATGATCAAATACCTGAGCCGCAAGGCCAAGGTCGAAGCGCGCGGTATCAGCTTCCTGGCAACGCGTTTCACCGCCAAGGAAGCATTTTCCAAGGCGATCGGCTTGGGCATGCGCACGCCTATGACATGGCGGTCGATGCAGACGCTCAACGCGCCGAGCGGCAAGCCGGTCGTGGTCTGCAGCGGCGCACTCAAGGCATGGATGGAAGAAAAAGGACTGACCGCACAAGTCTCGATCACCGATGAGGTGGAGTACGCGGTCGCATTCGTCATCGCGGAGAAAACATGAAGGCAGCAGGTCAGTCACAACAATCGGATCAATCACGCCAGCCACTCGGCCCCGTCATGCTCGACGTGGTCGGCACCACGCTCACAGCGGAAGACATCCGCCGCATTCAACATCCGCTGACCGGCGGCGTGATCCTGTTTGCGCGCAACTATGAGAATCGCCAACAACTGGTGACGCTGACGCAGGGCATCCATGCCGCGCGTCCCGGCGTGCTGATTGCAGTCGACCATGAAGGTGGTCGCGTGCAGCGCTTCAAAACCGATGGCTTCACGCATCTGCCGGCCATGCGTACGCTGGGCGAACTGTGGGACCGCGACGTGCTGCAGGCGACCAAGTTGGCCACCGCCGCCGGTTACGTGCTGGCGTCGGAACTGCGCGCCTGCGGTGTCGATCTGTCGTTCACGCCGGTGCTGGACCTCGACTTCGGTGGTTCATCCGTGATCGGTACGCGCTCCTTCCATCGTGATCCGCGCGTGGTGACCTTGCTGGCCAAGAGCCTCAACCATGGTCTGGCGCTGGCCGGCATGGCCAATTGCGGCAAGCATTTCCCCGGTCACGGTTACGTCACGGCCGATTCGCACGTCGACCTGCCGGTGGACGAGCGCCCGCTCAAGGACATCCTCGGCGACGACGCCGCGCCTTACGACTGGCTCGGCATGAGCCTGACCGCCGTGATGCCGGCGCACGTGATTTATCCCAAGGTGGACAAGCATCCGGCCGGTTTCTCGAAGAAGTGGCTGGGTATCCTGCGCAAGGATCTCGGCTTCCAAGGCGTCATCTTCAGCGACGACCTCAGCATGCATGGCGCCAGCGTCGCCGGTGGTGCGCTCGATGGCGCCAACGCTGCATTGCAGGCAGGCTGCGACATGGTGCTGATGTGCAATTCACCGGACAAAGCCGATCAGCTGCTGAGCGGTTTGCAGGTCAAGGTATCGCCCGCTTCGGCTGCCCGCATTGCTGCGCTGGTGCCGCAAGGCGCCGCGCCGGAATGGGATGCGCTGCAACAGGATGAGCGCTTCCTCGCAGCGAAAAAGCTGCTGCAGACGCTCGCGTGATTGACTGACTCCACAGCAATGTCCGATATTCAGCCGCCTTCGCCGCCTGATCCACGTGAGATCGTCCTTGAGACGGTCGCCAAACTGCCGCACCTGCCCGGCGTGTATCGCTATTTCGATGCCGAAGACAACGTGCTCTACGTCGGCAAGGCGCGCGACCTCAAGAAGCGCGTATCGAGCTATTTCCAGAAGACGCTGAGCAGCCCGCGCATCGCCATGATGGTCGAGCGCATCGCGCGGCTCGAGACCACGGTCACACGCAGCGAAGCCGAAGCGCTGCTGCTGGAAAACAATCTGATCAAGACCTTGCGGCCGCGCTTCAATATCCTGTTCCGCGACGACAAGTCCTATCCGTATCTCAAAATCACCGGCCACGCTTATCCGCGCATGGCCTATTACCGCGGCGCGGTGGACAAGAAGAACCAGTATTTCGGCCCGTTCCCGAATGCCTGGGCGGTCAAGGAATCGATCCAGATCCTGCAGAAAGTGTTCCTGCTGCGCACCTGCGAAGACACCGTCTACGCCAACCGCACGCGGCCTTGCCTTTTGCACCAGATCCATCGTTGCAGCGGTCCGTGCGTGAAACTGATCAACACCGAGGACTACGCGCTCGACGTCGAGAACGCCTCCAAATTCCTGCGCGGCCGCCAGAGCGAAGTGCTCGACGTGCTGGAGAAAAAAATGCACGCCTATGCCGGTGAGCTCAAGTTCGAACAGGCCGCGGCAGTGCGCAATCAGATCACCTCGCTCTCGAGCGTGCTGCACCAGCAAACCATGGAAACCGGCGGCGACGCCGACATCGACATCATTGCCGTGATCGTGCAGGGCGGTCGCGCCTGCGTGAATCTGGCGATGGTGCGCGGCGGCCGGCATCTGGGCGACCGTGCCTATTTCCCGACGCATGTCGACGGCGCGATCCCCGACGGCGAAGAGTCGATCGAGGCCGAAGTTTTGAAAGCCTTCATCGCCCAGCATTACATCGAAAAATTCATCCCCGGCAATCTGATCGTCAATACTGAATTCGACGATCCCGCCCTGATGCTGGCGCTGATGGAGCAATGCGGCCACCGCATCACGCTCACGCTGCAGCCGCAGGGCCAGCGCCGCCAATGGCTGGAAATGGCGCACAAGGGCGGCGAAATCGCGCTGGCGCGCTTGTTGTCCGAGCAGGGCTCGCAGCAGGCGCGCACACGTGCTCTGGTCGAAGCGCTCGGCACCGAGGTGGAAGACATCGAAACCCTGCGCGTGGAATGCTTCGACATCAGCCACACGCAAGGCGAAGCAACCCAGGCCTCGTGCGTGGTGTTCCATCATCACGCCATGCAGAACGGCGAATACCGTCGTTACAACATCAACGACATCACGCCCGGCGACGATTACGCCGCGATGCGCCAGGTGCTCACGCGTCGCTATGAAAAAGTCGCCAACGGCGACGGCACCATGCCCGACATCGTGCTGATCGACGGCGGCAAGGGCCAGGTGGAAATCGCGCGCCAGGTCTTTACCGAACTCGGCCTCGACATCAGCCTCATCGTCGGCGTGTCGAAAGGGGAAGGGCGCAAGGTCGGCCTGGAGACGCTGGTCTTCGTCGACGGTCGCGCGCCGCAAGAGCTCGGCAAGGAATCCGCCGCGCTGATGCTGATCGCGCAAATCCGCGACGAAGCGCACCGCTTCGCCATCACCGGCATGCGTGCCAAACGCGCCAAGGCGCGGCAGACTTCGCGGCTGGAAGAGATCGAGGGCATCGGCGCCAAGCGTCGGCAAAAATTGCTGGCGCGCTTCGGCGGTTTGCGCGGTGTGGCCGACGCCAGCATCGACGAACTGGCCTCGGTGGAAGGGATTTCACACACGCTGGCCGAAGAAATCTATCGCCAGTTGCATTGAGCTATTGTTTTCTTCTGCTTCGCCTGCAAGTGCGAGGCGGGCGCACCTTTTCTCCCTGTAACAGGTTTTAAGAGGCGGCTCTGATACTATCTCGGTAAATTTCAATCCGCGCACCCGTCGACGACAACAAATAAACGTATGCCATTCAATTTCCCCATCTTGCTCACCTGGTTGCGTGTTGCCCTGATTCCGCTGGTGGTCGGCGTGTTTTATGTGCCGGAACTCGGCCTCTCGCGCTTCGAACAGGGCGTGGCGTCGACCGCGATCTTCGTCGTGGCCGCCGCCACCGACTGGTTCGACGGCTTCCTGGCGCGACGCTGGAACCAGACCTCGGCGTTCGGCGCCTTCCTCGACCCGGTCGCCGACAAGCTCATGGTCACCGGCGCGCTGCTGGTGCTGGTGCATCTGGACCGCGTGCATCCGATCACGGCCTTCATCATCATCGGCCGCGAGATCGCCATCTCGGCGCTGCGTGAATGGATGGCGCAGCTCGGCGCTTCGAAATCCGTCGCCGTCAGTTCGCTCGGCAAAATCAAGACCACCGCGCAAATGATCGCCATTCCGATGCTGCTGTTCTACTCGGATCTGTTCGGCATCATCGACACGCGCGAGTGGGGTCACTGGCTGCTGCTGATCGCTGCGGTGCTGACGGTTTGGTCGATGCTGTACTACCTGCGCAAGGCCTGGCCGCTCATTAAAAAAGTGCAGGAAAGTAAAAGCGGCGCTTGACTTCTCCTATGGAAGCTCTATAATAGCGTTCTGTTGTTGATGCGGGAGTAGCTCAGTTGGTAGAGCGATACCTTGCCAAGGTATAGGTCGAGAGTTCGAGCCTCTTCTCCCGCTCCAGAATTACTAAAGGAAGCGCAAAACGCTTCCTTTTTTCATTGTGAGAGTTTGGTCATCAGCTGGAAAAACTTCTTCGGAAGCCGGTTGAAAACATATCGCAATTGACAGCAGTTTCAGTGTCCCCTGGCGGGGTAGCAAAGTGGTTATGCAGCGGCCTGCAAAGCCGTTTACGCCGGTTCGATCCCGACCCCCGCCTCCAAACACTCCATGCGGGAGTAGCTCAGTTGGTAGAGCGATACCTTGCCAAGGTATAGGTCGAGAGTTCGAGCCTCTTCTCCCGCTCCAAATTAAAAAGGAAGCTCAGCAATGAGCTTCCTTTTTTCTTGCCCGGCTCGCTTTTATCCTGCCGTCCGTAGTGCTCCTTAGTTACCCCATTTCATCTTTCGCCACGCCGGCACGCCGTGCTGCACCTGCACAGTGCGGACATCATCAGCGCATCGTTACTTTTATGTCGCATTTCGTTGGATGTAATTGTTTTTTAAGCAATTACACTCTACATTGGTATTTCGGTCGGCGAGGGTGGGTCATAACAAACGGGGGACAGGGAAATGGATGCATTTCAAAAAGAAATCGACGAGAGAACCAATCTCACGAGTTCCAACAAGTTCGAACTGCTGCTGTTCCGTCTGGGCACGGATCCGTACGGCGTACGCTCCGAACTGTTCGGCATCAACGTATTCAAGATTCGTGAAATCGTCCCGATGCAGGAGATCACCAAGGCCGCCGGCACGCGTTCACCGCTGCTGGGCATGGTCAATATCCGCGGTCAGATCATTTCCGTCATCGATTTGCCGGCCGTCGTCGGCTGTGTGCCCAAAAGCGGCCTGAACATTTTGCTCGTCACCGAATACGCGCGCAGCACCCAAGCGTTTGCGGTCGAGTCGGTCGATGAAATCGTGCGGCTGGAGTGGAGCCAGGTCCTGTCGGCCGAATCCAAGGCCGGCGGCAACTTCGTCACCAGCATCGCGCGTCTTGACGACGACCTCAGCAGCAGCCGTCTGGCGCAGGTGCTCGACGTCGAGCAGATCCTGCACGAAATCATGCCGACTGAGCGCGACATGGAAATGGAGGGCCTGGAACATATCCAGCTCAAGCCCGGTTCGATCATCCTCGCGGCAGACGATTCCAAAGTCGCCCGTTCACTGGTCGAAAGCGGACTCAAGGCGCTCGGCTTGCCGTACGTGATGTGCAAGACCGGCAAGGAAGCCTGGGAAAAGCTGCAAGACATCTACAAGGAAACCAAGTCCCAGGGCGTGCCCATCACCGATCGCGTGGCGATGGTGCTGACCGACCTTGAAATGCCCGAGATGGACGGCTTTACGCTCACGCGCAACATCAAGCGCGACGACGGCCTGAAAGCCATTCCGGTGGTGATTCACTCGTCGCTGTCGGGCTCGGCCAATGAAGATCACGTCAAGAACATCGGCGCCGACGGCTACGTGGCAAAGTTCGTCATTGAAGACCTGACTGCCGCCCTCATCAAGGCGCTCGGCAAATAATAGCCGGCCGCGGCGTCCTGAACGAGGTCGTCGCAAGTTGAAAGCAAAATGCCGTTTGTCCCGAATAGAGAGAGGGAGCGGCATTTTGCCGTTTTCTCTCCATTCGTTTGCAATGAACAGGTAGTCGGCCAGCCATGCAGCGCAAACCATGTTCAGGAGCGCCGGGTGTCGCAGCGGAAACTACCATGCTCAACAATGTTGATATATTGATATCGTTTGTCGTTCCGACCGGCCATGTCCGCGGGACGCATTCAAATGTAAAGATCGGGACTTCATCGCGGCACATTTGCTCGCAGGACGCCGCTATCTCTTATACTGACGTCCTTTCCAACCTGTTCCCATTTTCCGGTCACGCATCGTGATCCTGCTATGCGCATTCCACAGTTAGCTTCCACGCAAGACGCTGCGCTGGCCTCGGCCCTGCAAGCGGCAATCGACAACAAGACCAAGCCGCAGGGCAGCCTCGGCGTGCTCGAATTCGTCGCGCATCGCATCGGCCTGATCCAGCAATCGCGCACGCCACGTATCGACCGCGCCGCAGTCGCGGTGTTCGCTGGCGACCATGGCGTGGTGGCGGAAAATATTTCGGCCTATCCGCAAAGCGTGACCTGGCAGATGGTGGAAAATTTCCTGCAGCAGGGCGCGGCGATCAACGTGTTTGCGCGCCAGAACGATTGCGCGCTGCATATTGTGGACGCCGGCGTGAACCATGAGTTCGGCGAGCGTGAAGGACTGGTCTCGCGCAAGCTGGGACCGGGCACGCGCAATTTCGCGCAAGAACCTGCCATGAGCGCAGCGCAGTGTGAACAGGCCTTGCAGTACGGCATGGACCTGGTTGCAGCGATGCCGGTCGACGTCATCGGTTTCGGTGAAATGGGCATCGGCAACACCACCGCTGCTGCTGCCATCATGCACAAGATCACCGGCATCGCCGTCGCGGAATGCGTCGGCGCCGGCACCGGCCTGGCCGCCGACGGCATCCTTCATAAGCAACGGGTGATCGAGCGGGCGGTCGCGCTGCACGTCGGCGCCGATGCGCCGCTGGAAGTGCTGCGCACCTTCGGCGGTTTTGAAATCGCCATGATCGCCGGCGCCATGCTCAAGGCGGCCGAGCGTCGCATGGTGTTGCTGATCGACGGCTTCATCGTGACCTCGGCGCTGCTGGTGGCGGCGAAACTGCAACCGGCCATCCTCGACTATTGCCTGTTCTCGCATTGTTCCGATGAGCACGGCCACCGCCGCATGTTGCAGTATCTTGACGCGCGTCCCTTGATGCAACTCGACCTGCGGCTGGGCGAAGGCACCGGCAGCGCGCTGGCGTTGCCGTTGCTGCACGCGGCGGTCAACTTCCTCGCGCAGATGGCGACGTTTTCCTCTGCGCAAGTCAGTGAGAAGAGCGCCTGACATGGCTGCCGCGCCCACGCCGTCACCCGCCACCGGCTTGCGCCATCAGTTGCAGCTGTTCTTTACGGCGCTGCAATTTTTCACGCGCCTGCCGGCGCCGCGCTGGGTCGGTTTCGACGCTGCCTGGCTGCAACACGCGGCACGCTATTTTCCTGCGGTGGGGATCATCGTTTCATTGGCATGCGCCGCTGTGTACTGGCTGGCGGCGCTGTGGCTGCCGCAAGTGGTGGCGGTGCTGTTATCGACTGCAGCGGGCATCTATCTCACCGGCGCTTTTCATGAAGACGGCTTTGCCGACGTCTGCGACGGTTTCGGCGGTGGCATGCAGCCATCGCGCGTGCTCGAGATCATGCGCGACTCGCGTGTCGGCGCCTATGGGGTGATCGGCATCGTGCTGCTGCTGGCGACCAAGATCGCCGGCCTGGCGTCGCTGCCCGCATTGCAGGTGATGCCGGCCTTGCTGATTGCCCATCCCTTGTCGCGCTGCTTCGCCGCAGCGCTGATCTGGCGCATGCCGTATGTGCGTGAAGAGGGCAAGGTCAAGCCGTTGGCGCAAAACATGAGCAAGGGTGAATTCACCGTCGCCGCCGTCACCGCCGCGTTGCCGTTGATCGTGTGCGTTGCGACGGGATGGCTGGCGCTGCAGGCGCTGCTGTTGGCCATGTTGCTCGGCGCCGGCGCGGCCTGGTTCCTTGCGCGAAAATTCCACCGCCGCATCGGCGGCTACACCGGCGACTGCCTCGGCGCCGTCCAACAATTCAGCGAAGTCGCGATCTACCTGGGCCTGCTGGCCGCAGCGTCAGTGTCGCCGGCTTCCCATATTTAAACAGAAAGGTCGACCATGTTGCTGCATCTCATCCGCCACCCCCAGCCCGTTATCGACAAAGGCCTTTGCTACGGCAGCAGCGACCTTGCCGTGACCGAAGAAGAGTGCGCCAAGGTGCTCGAGCAGGTAAAACCTGCGCTGCCGCCGCATGTGCCGGTGTACTCGAGTCCGTTGCAGCGTTGCGTATTCCTGGCCGAACCACTGGCGACCGCGCTCAGCGCCGGTCCGGTGCGCTACGATCCGCGCCTGATGGAAATGCATTTCGGCACTTGGGAACAGCGCGCCTGGGATGACTTGCCACGTGCGGAAATTGATGCCTGGGCCAGCGATGTGGTCGGCTATCGTCCCGGCGGCGGCGAGAATGTCCTCAACGTGGCGCAGCGCGTGGAAGCCTTCTGCAGCGACTTGCAGCAGCGCGGCCAGAGCCAGGCCATCGTGGTCTGCCACGCCGGCACGATCCGTCTGTTGCAGGCGCGCGCGCTTGGCTTGTCCGTCACCAAGATGGCTGAGCATGCTGCGGTCAACGCGCATGCGATTGCGTTCGGCGAAGTACTGACGCTGAAGTTGTAAAAACAAAACGCGCGGTTTGAGGCCGCGCGTTTTTGTTCATTCTTCCGTTTGATCTTCCGATCTTTATCTATTCGTAGCGCTGTTCCACCGCAAATTTGATCAGTTCCGCCTGACCGTCGATGCCGAGCTTGCGCTTGATGTTCAGGCGATGCGTCTCCACCGTGCGCACGCTCAGGTCCAGCTCGCGTGCAATCTGCTTGTTCGATTCGCCGTTGGCGATATGCTGCAGCACCTGGCGCTCGCGCGAGGTCAGCAGGTCGCCTGCCGCCAGCGGCTGCGACAGTTTCCTGGCCAGCGCGGCGCTGTAATAAATCCCTCCCGATATCACCGTCTCGATGGCCCGGATAATGTCCTGGCCCGGGGCATCCTTGAGCACGTAGCCGCGTGCGCCGGCCTGGATCGACTGCATCACGTATTCGCTCTTGTCGTGCATGCTCAGGATCAGCACGGCGATCTCCGGAAAGCGTGCGTGGAATTCCGCCGTCAGGTCGATACCGTTCATGCCGCGCATGTTGATGTCCATCAGCACCAGATCGATCTCCTGCAGCGTCGCCAGTTTCAGGGCCTCGTCGGCGCCGCCGGCTTCGGCCACCACGTGCAGGTTCGTCACCGTCTCCAGTCGCGCGCGCAAGCCGTCGCGTACCAGCGGATGATCGTCGACCAGCATGATGCGGGTGACATTGGACGCAGACGTCGATGTGGACTCAGACATGGGGATATACCGGTGCGGTTGAGTGGGGAATGCGGGCCGTCACGACCGTGCCTTCCGACGAAGAGCGCAGCGAGAAGCTGCCGCCCACGGCTTCCAGACGTTCGACCATGTTGCGCAGGCCGATACCGCGCTTGGGATGGTCGTCGATCTGGTCGAGATTGAATCCGATGCCGTTATCGCCAATCTCCAGCGTAACGTGGCCGGCGTCGGCATGCAGCTGCATGTCGATCTGGGTGGCTTGGGCGTGGCGCGCGATATTGGTCAGCGCTTCCTGCGCGATGCGGAACAGCACCGTGTTGGCCACGCCCGACAAGGTATCGACCTGGGCGCCGGCATGGAAGGCGATCGGCGTCGACGCAGTGCTGCTCCATTCCTGGCACAGATGTTCCAGCGCCGCGGCCAGCCCCAGGTCGTCCAGGATGGCAGGGCGCAGGTCATGAGAAATGCGGCGCACTTCGGCCAGCACGTCAGTGATCTGGGTGGCGGTGCGTTCGACGCTGAGCTTGGCGGCCGCAGCCTGCTCGGGCGTGCCCGACAATCGGATGACGGCGGCTTCGATCTGCAGCTTGATCGACACGAGCCACTGGCTGATGCCGTCGTGCAAATCGCGTGACAGCCGCGCGCGTTCTTCTTCCTGCGAGCGCACCACGCGCTGCGCCAGCTGCTTGAGCTTGGCGTCGGCGACGCGATGTTCGCTGACGTTGAGCAGCAAGCCGGACAGCGCCACCACCAGCGCGCTCAGGATGGCGATGCCGGCGATCAGCAGCATGGTCTTGTGGATGTGGCCGGACACCTGGTTGTCGATCTTTTCCAGCGCGGCGTCGACGTCGTCGAGATAAATGCCGGTGCCGACCACCCAGCCCCAATTCGGTATCGCCACCACGTAGCCGAGCTTGGGCGCGACGGTGTGGCTGGACGGCTTTTCCCACAAGTAACGCACGTAGCCGCCGCCTTCGTTGGCGCGCGCGATCAGCAGCTGGATGGTCGGGCTGCCGCTGGCATCGCGCCAGTCCCACATGTCGCGGCCGACCAGCTCGGGTTGGCGCGGATGGACCAGGTTCTTGCCGCGCTGATCGTAGACGTAGAAATAACCGTCGTCGCCGAAATCGAGGCGTTCCAGAATCCGCTTGGCTTCTTCCTGCACTGCGGTGTCGCTGCGGCCCGATTCGTACAGGTGCGCAATCGCGCGCGTGGCCAGGTCGACGTAGTGCTTGAGCTCGGCATCCTTGCTCGCCAGATAGGCCGCCTGCACCGAGGCGCGCTGCTGCTGGCCGAGCGTCACCGCCTGGTGGCGCACCACCAGCGCGATCGCGGACAAGGCCAGCGCCAGTGGGACGATGGCGAGGAAAATGATCTTGTGACGTAAGTTCATGTCGCGCATTCTACATAACTACAAGTACGTAGTTATACGTAGCGAACCTGCGTAGTGCTCCGCTTGTGGCGGCTCCTCCGATATCAAATACTACGCTCCGTACCGATCCCTCGCGGACGGGCAATGTCGCACAACAAAAACAATAAAAACAATTTCCATAAAACAGAGATCCCGTCAGGGAGGAGAACAATGAACCAATTGACTTCAAAATTGGGCTGGCTCGCGCTGGCCCTGCTCGGCGCATGCTCGCTGGGCTACGTCGCCCTGCAGCGCGGCGAATCGATCAATGCAGTCTGGATCGTCATCGCGGCGGTCTGCGTCTATCTGATCGCCTACCGCTTCTACAGCCTCTATATCGCCAAACAGGTGCTGAGCCTGGACCCGGCGCGCATGACGCCGGCCTACAAGTTCAACGACGGCCTCGACTACGTCCCGACCAACAAGTACGTGCTGTTCGGCCACCACTTCGCCGCCATCGCCGGCGCCGGTCCGCTGGTCGGCCCGGTGCTGGCCGCGCAGATGGGTTACCTGCCGGGCATGCTGTGGATCCTGGCCGGGGTGGTGTTCGCCGGTGCGGTGCAGGACTTCATGGTGCTGTTCATCTCGACGCGCCGCGACGGCCGTTCGCTGGGCGACCTGATCAAGTCCGAGCTCGGCAATACGCCGGGCGTGATCGCGCTGTTCGGCGCCTTCATGATCATGGTCATCATCCTCGCGGTGCTGGCGCTGATCGTGGTCAAGGCGCTGGCCGAATCGCCGTGGGGCACCTTCACCGTGGCGGCGACGATCCCGATCGCGCTGTTCATGGGCGTCTATACGCGCTATCTGCGTGCGGGCCGGGTCGGCGAAGTCTCGCTGATCGGCTTCGTGCTGTTGATGCTGGCCATCGTCGGCGGCCAGTACGTGCAGGAGCACGCGACGCTGGCGCAGATGTTCACCTTCACCGGCAAGGAACTGACCTGGATGCTGATCGGCTACGGCTTCGTCGCCTCGGTGCTGCCGGTGTGGCTGCTGCTGGCGCCGCGCGACTACCTGTCGACCTTCCTCAAGATCGGCACCATCCTGGCGCTGGCGCTGGGCATCGTGTTCATCGCGCCGCACTTGAAGATGCACGCCGTCACCAAGTTCATCGACGGCAGCGGTCCGGTGTGGTCGGGTTCGCTGTTCCCGTTCCTGTTCATCACCATCGCCTGCGGCGCGGTGTCGGGTTTCCACGCGCTGATCTCGTCGGGCACCACACCCAAGCTGCTGGAAAATGAGCAGCACGCGCGCTTCATCGGCTACGGCGCCATGCTGATGGAATCCTTCGTCGCCATCATGGCGCTGATCGCAGCCTCGTGCATCGAACCGGGCATCTACTTCGCCATGAACAGCCCGGCCGCGCTGATCGGCACCACGCCGGACCAGGTCGCCGCCACCATTTCGCAATGGGGCTTCATGCTCACGCCGGAAATGCTCACCCACACCGCGCAGGCGGTCGGCGAGCACACCATCATCTCGCGCGCAGGCGGCGCGCCGACGCTGGCCGTCGGCATGGCGCAGATCCTCTCGGGCGTGACCGGCGAGGCCATGATGGCGTTCTGGTACCACTTCGCCATCCTGTTCGAAGCCTTGTTCATCCTGACCGCCGTCGACGCCGGCACGCGCGCCGGCCGCTTTATGCTGCAGGATTTGCTGGGCACCTTTGTCCCTTCGATGAAGCGCACCGAATCCTGGGTTGCCAGCCTGATCGCCACCGGCCTGTGCGTGGCCGGCTGGGGCTACTTCCTGTACCAGGGCGTGATCGATCCGCTGGGCGGCATCAACACGCTGTGGCCGCTGTTCGGCATCTCCAACCAGATGCTGGCCGGCATTGCGCTGATCCTGGCTACCTGCGTGCTGTTCCGCATGAAGCGCGACCGCTTCGCCTGGGTCACGGCCGTGCCGACCGTATGGCTGCTGGCGTGCACGCTGACCGCCGGCTGGCAAAAGGTGTTCGACGCCAATCCGCGCGTCGGCTTCCTGGCCCATGCGCAGAAGTACCAGGCCGCGCTGGCCGACGGCAAGCTGCTGGCGCCGGCCAAGTCGATTGACCAGATGCGTCAGGTGATTTTCAACGACTACCTCGACGCCGGCCTGGCCGCGATGTTCATGCTGGTGGTGATCAGCGTGCTGGGCTTCGGCATACGCACCGTGCTGCAGGCGCGTGCGGCGCAACGGCCGAGCGTGCGCGAGTCGGCCTACGAAAGCATGCCGGCCGCCGCAGCGGCGCCGCAATAAACCTCGACAACACACAGGAGCCGCCATGGGCAAACCGAATCTTTTGCAAGAATGCGTGAAGCTGGGGCGCTATGCAGGCCAGACGCTGCGCCTGATGGTGGGTTTGCCCGAATACGACGCCTACGTGGCGCACATGCAGGCGACCCATCCCGAGGCCGACGTGATGAGCTACGAAGCGTTTTTCCGTGAACGCCAGGAAGCGCGCTACGGCGGCAAGGGACGGGTGGGGCGCTGTTGCTGAGCGCCCACATACATCGGATGGAGTGAATTCAAGGAAGCCTGCGGGCTTCCTTTTTTGTGCCTGCTCGCCAGAGACCCGCGTTGCAGGAGCAGCGCATTAAGGGAAGTGATGATTTCCGGCAAGTCATTGTTTTAGCGCAAGATTTCCTCGGAAAAATGCACATTGATTTTGCCTGCATTTCTGTAACACTTAAAAATATTCGATTTAAAAATAGTAGAATGTAGAAAAAAAGACAACTTTATTCACGAATACAGACATGCTCGCCACCCAATCTCCGAAGAAAGTCCTGATCGTCGACGACAGCAAAGTCTCGCGCATGGTCATCAAGGCGCACATCCTCGCCGCCTATCCTGAATGGAGCGTACAGGAGGCGGCCAGCGGCGACGAGGCGATCAGCGCGGTCGAGCGCGATCTGCCCGATTACTGCACGATGGACATCAACATGCCGGGCATGCTCGGCACCGACGCCGCCGAAATCATCCTCGCCAAACATCCGCAACTGCGCGTGGTGATTTTCTCGGCCAATATCCAGGAAGCCGCGCAATCGCGTGCGCAGCAATTGGGCGCCTTGTTCGTCGCCAAGCCGGTGACGGAAAAATCCATCGCCCAGGCGCTCGGCCATTTCGCGAGGGGTGCATGAAGGCGAAGGTCCTGTCCGAGATCCAGATCGACGCGCTCACCGAAGTCTTCAACGTCGGCGCGGGCAGGGCGGCGCTCAGCCTGAGCGAAATCGTCGGCGAAGAAGTCATGCTGTCGGTGCCGTCGATCGAGGTGCTCAAGGCCGAGGACGTCAACAGTCGCGTGCTGACGCTCAAGGATGACAAGTTCGCCACCGTGAGCCAACTGTTTTCCGGCCCGTTCGAGGCCGAGGCGGTGCTGCTGTTTACCGAGAATTACGCCCTCGAAATCGTGCGCGACATGATGGGCTCGCAGATGAGCATCGAGGACCTCGCCGAATTCGAGCAGGAAGCCATGTGCGAGCTCGGTAACATCATCCTCAACGCCTGCCTGTCGGCGATGGCGGACATGCTCGGCATCAGCCTGAACAGTTCGCTGCCGACTTACGCGATGTCGTCGCCGGACGAAATCACGGCGCGGCTGGCGGACAAGCGCGACGAGGAAAACGGGGAAGATGATGACAATGACGGAAGTTACGTGCTGGTCCTGCACATCGACCTGGTGCTCGAAAAGCACCATACCGAAGGTCATCTGATCTTCCTGCTCAGCTCGACTTCGCTGAGCAAGCTGATCTCCCATATCCAGCAGTATTTGAACAATATTCTCTGAACGGCACGTCATGAGCAGCGCGGCACCTTTGGGATTTTCTCCGGATGAAGTGGTCAACAGCATCGGCCTGGGACTGGTCGTGGTGGACAGCGAACTGAACATTCTGCTGTGGAACGACTGGATGACCAGACACAGCCGCATCACCGGCGAGCAGGCGCTGGGCAAGAACATCATCGCGCTGTTCGGCGAACAACTCACGCCGGGTTTTTTGCGTACGCTCAACAACGCCATCGGCTATGGCTTGCCGGCCATGATGTCGAGCGCGTTGCACCGTTCGCCGCTACCCTTGTTCCTCGAGCTGGACAAGAGCGACAAGCCGCTGCGCATGCACCAGTCGATCGTCATGACGCCGCTGCAAGCCAGCGAAGGCAAGGCGGCCAGCTGCCTGATCCAGATCAGCGATTCGAGCACGTCCATCAAGCGCGAAAAAATGCTGATCTCGCATTCCGATGCCCTGAAACGCGAAGCCATCACCGACGGCCTCACCGGCATCTACAACCGCCGCTTCTTCGACGAGAGCTATGCGATTGCGTTGCGCACGGCCAAACGCAATCGCAGCAGCCTGTCGCTGTTCATGATCGACATCGACTACTTCAAGCAGTACAACGACCACTACGGCCACGTCGAAGGCGACAAGGCGCTGCAACTGGTCGCCAACACCCTGCGCGCACAGATGCGCAGACCAACCGATATTTGCGCGCGCTACGGCGGCGAAGAATTCATCATGCTGATCCCCGGCTTCACGCCGGAGCAGGCCGGGCGCTTCGGCGAACGGCTGCGCGCCAGCGTCAGCGACCTGGCGATTGCGCATGAAAAGTCGACCGTGCAGCCGAACATGACCATCAGCGTCGGCGTCTGCACCATGACGCCGGACCAGACCAGCGAAGGCAAGACCTTGCTCAGCGGCGCTGACGGCGCCTTGTACCAAGCCAAGAAGCAGGGCCGCAACTGCGTCCAGAGCGCGTCCTGAGCAAATTCTGCCCAATCGCACGAAAGCTTGAACGCATGCGGCTTGCGCGCGGTCATAGACAAGTTATCCACAGGGTTGACCACATTTTCTGTGGGTAACTCGGCCGGCGGCTTTTGCGTATAATGCGGCGCTTGTCGTCATGTATTTCACCATCATCCACCATCATTTCTGCTGTCCCTATTGCCTTGCTCATGCGCCGATTCTGCTTTTTGTTGCTGGCATTCCTGTTTCCCCTGCAATTGTTTGCGGGGACGCTTGAGCCTATGGCGAATGCGGCAGCAGTAACGGACGACGCAATCGTCATTGTTTTTGAAGCGGTACTTCACGCTTCGGATCCTGTCGACGCAGACGCATTGACCGTGCAGGCAGGCGACGACGAGGCCGGCACCGATCCCGGCCCGGATCCATGGAAGGTGCAAGCCGATCTGGAAGACCAGACCCTGCCGGTGCCTGTGGCTACCTTGCCGCTGGACTGGCAATCCTTTCCCCATTTGTATCCCCACGTGAGCGGCAGCGAGTCTGTGTTCATCGGTTTGCTGCGGCCGCCTCCGGCCGTCTGATCTCCTGTCCGCGGCCGATTCTTTCCGCCGCGGCGACATCTTCTTTCCCGAATCCGGTTTTCCCGCGACGATCGTCACCGCACGGTCGCGCTCTCTTTGCATAGGAAGCATCATGAAACGCGTCATTCTTTTCCTCGTCACCAACCTGGCAGTGATGCTGGTGCTGAGCGTCACCGCCAGCATCCTCGGCATCAACCGCTACATGACCGCCAACGGCCTGAACTTCGGCATGCTGCTGATGTTCTGTGCGCTGATGGGCTTCGGCGGCTCCTTCATTTCGCTGCTGATGTCCAAGACCATCGCCAAATGGTCGACCGGCGCGCGCGTCATTGAGCAGCCGCAGAACTCCACCGAAATGTGGCTGGTCGACACCGTCAATCGTCTCGCCACGCGCGCCGGCCTGACGATGCCCGAAGTGGCCGTCTACGACGGTCCGCCCAACGCCTTCGCCACCGGCGCCAGCAAGAGCAATTCGCTGGTGGCGGTGTCGACCGGCCTGCTACAAGGCATGACCAAAGAAGAAGTGGAAGCCGTGCTGGCGCACGAAGTCGCGCACATTGCCAACGGCGACATGGTTACGCTGACGCTGATCCAGGGTGTGGTGAACACCTTCGTCATGTTCTTCGCGCGCATCGTCGGCTACTTCGTCGATTCGGCCCTGCGCCGCAACAACGAGCAGTCATCGGGTCCCGGCATCGGCTACATGGTCACGGTGGTGGTGTGCGAAATCGTGTTCGGCATCCTCGCCAGCATCATCGTCATGTACTTCTCGCGCCAGCGCGAATACCGCGCCGACTCCGGCGCTGCAAAACTGATGGGTTCGCCGACGCCGATGATCGGCGCCTTGCGTCGCCTCGGCGGGATGGAAGCGGACGGCCTGCCGCAAAACCTGCAGGCTTCCGGCATCGCCGGTCGCAGTGCGTGGATGGGTTTGTTCTCCAGCCATCCGCCTATCGAATCGCGCATCGCCTCGCTGCAGGGCCGCGCCATCGCATAAGCGCATCGAAAAATGAAGCGGCCGCCAGCAGGTTTTTTTCAGCCGTGATAAATTCCTGCGTGGCGAAAAACTTTGCATCCGATGCGAAATTTTTCGACCACGATGTTCTCGGGGCGGGGTGGAAATCCCCACCGGCGGTAATGTCGTAGCGGCGTTGTTTTCGACGTCATTGCAGCGAGCCCGCGAGCGCTTGGCGGACGCCTGTCCGTTGAGGTCAGCAGACCCGGTGTGATCCCGGGGCCGACGGTCATAGTCCGGATGAAAGAGAACGAAAACCTGCCGCGCGCATGCTGCCTGCATGCGCTCGCCGGTTTTCATGCGCCCTGTTTTTATTCGACAAACAGGAGTCCTGAACAAATGCAACACCCATCCAGCAATACCTCGTCCGCCAAGAACCGCATCGCCTTCATCCAGGCCAGCTGGCACAAGGAGATCGTCGACCAGTGCCGTATCTCCTTCACTGCGGAAATGGCCAAACTCGGCTTTGCCGAATCCAGCATCGACTTCTTTGAATTGCCCGGCGCGTTTGAAATCCCGCTGCATGCCAAGCTGTTGGCCAAGACCGGCAAATACGCCGGCATCGTCGCGGCAGGCCTGGTGGTCGACGGCGGCATCTATCGCCACGACTTTGTGGCGCAAGCGGTGATCACGTCGCTGATGAACGTCCAGCTCGAGACCGAAGTGCCGGTCTTCTCGGCCGTACTGACGCCGCATCATTTCCATTCACACGGCGAGCATCAGCAGTTCTTCCATGAGCATTTCGTGGTCAAGGGCCAGGAAGTGGCGCGCGCCTGCGCCGATACGGTGGCCAAGGTCGCGCGTATCGAAGCGGGGCAGGGCAATGTGGCGGTGCTGAACGCTGCCTGAAGTCAGTGGTGAAGACAAAACGGGCCTCGTTGATCGAGGCCCGTTTTTTTTGAGCTGATTGTCAAATCACGTCAGGGATTTGTAGCATCTTGTTACAAGGCTTACCGTCAACTGACTGGTCCCCGGCCGCGAATTGGATTTAAATACAGCTAAGGATTCAACGTTTTATTTTTAGCAAAGTATTTAAGTACCTCTAGGTACATCCAAGGAGCCATCGTGAAAAAATCTATTCTCTCCGTGACAGTCATTTCTGTCGGCGTGCTCGCCGCGAGCCTGTTTGCGACGCCGGCGATGGCCACCCATGTCGGCGTGGGCATCAACATCGGCGTGCCGGTGTATGCACCGCCGCCACCTCCGGTCTATTACGCACCTGCACCGGTGTATGCGCCGCCGCCGCCGGTCTATGTGCGTCCGGCCCCGGTCTATTACGCCCCCGCACCGGTCTATGTGGAACGCGGCTACTATCATCGCGGCCCCGGCTATTACCGCCATGGTCCACGTTATTACGGCCACGGCCATCATGATCGCCACGATCACCGTCGTTAAACCGGCCGCCAGGTTGTCCACAGTTACCCACAGAAACTGTGGGTAACCATGTGAGCAACTCTGTACAACATTGGCAAGTCGTTGATTTTATTGAAATACCGTAGCGCGCCTCAAAATCAGGCAGTTGCTTAAAAACTGTGCAGGGAGTCCTATTTGGACTCCTTTTTTTGTGGCTGCGGCAAAGGGCCGTCAAGCTCGGTTTTGCTGGCTTTGGCTGCATCATCCTCGCCCGGCGCCAGGTAACGCTCCACCGCGCCGAAGAAGCGGTCGTAGAAATGTGCTGAGCGGATGGTTTCACTGGCCACGCGCACCAGCGAATCGTCGCTCGAGCCGAACGGCATCGAGACCGAACCCAGTACGCCGACACCCAGGCTGGCTGAGTTGTTGGTCTTTTTGAGCGCATAGCGATCCTGGGTGGCGCTGACGAAGACCGACGCCTTCTGATCGGCCTTGCCATTGCCGGCGCAGACGATATGAAAGGCGATTTCGACGTGCTGGTCGCTTTCCGGCTGGAAGCTCTTGGTGCCGTCGACGATATTGGCCTGCGCCTTGCTGATGATGTAGCCCTGGCCCAACAGTGCGCGGCGCGCGGCTTCGCACACCGCAGCGTCGCTGGCGCCGAAGCTGCGCGAATAGGTGTCGGTTTCGCTGAAATCTTCCTGATGATAAAACGATGGCTTGGACGTGGAGCAGCCGGCCAGCAGGGCAACGGCCACGAGCGGCAACACGGTAAAAGCGTACGGCAAAGGAAGCGAGCGGCGCATGCCTGGATTCTCCTGAAGATAATTCGATACCCCGATTGTAAATTATCGGCAAGCCCGCAAGTCGAAGCAGAAGGTAAGGAGTGGTAACAGTAAGCGAACAGTAAACGGGCCGCCGACGCGAAATTCATCAGCCCGTTATACTGGCGATGAACACGAATATTTTGGTTTAAATGTGAATTTTCGTTTATTTCTTGTTGATATTTCTCGCCGGTCGTGACGTAAAAATTTCACTTGAGGCAGCTTCGGCCCCGCAGCAATTTGACGGCATCATGAACCGCAGAAAAGAATCGGGGACAGAGAACAGTCATGGACACACTGCAAAAATTGCTCGGCATCGAACTCCCTCTGATCCAGGCGCCGCTGGCGGGGATTCAGACCCACGCCATGGCCATCGCCGTCTCGAACGCAGGCGGACTGGGCTCGCTGCCCTGTGCGATGCTGACGCCGGACGCCTTGCGCAAGGAGCTTGAATTGATCCGCGCAGGCACCTCCAAGCCCTACAACGTCAATTTCTTCGCGCACACGCCACCGACGCCGGATGCTGCGCGGGAAGCCGCCTGGCGCACCGCGCTGGCGCCTTATTATCGCGAGTACGGCATCGATCCCGAGACCATCCCCCAAGGGGCTGGCCGTGCGCCTTTCTCCGCCGAGGCAGCGGAACTGCTGAGCGAATTCAAGCCGCCGGTGGTGAGTTTTCATTTCGGCTTGCCAGACCAGGCTTTGATCGATCGCGTACGCAAGTGGGGCGCCAAAGTACTGTGTTCGGCCACCACCGTGGCGGAAGCGCGTTGGCTGGAAGAACAGGGCGTCGACGCCATCATTGCGCAAGGTATCGAAGCAGGCGGTCATCGCGGCTTCTTCCTCACGCACGACCTGTCGACGCAAATAGGTACTTTTGCCTTGCTGCCGCAAATTGTCCGTGCCGTCAAAGTCCCGGTGATTGCCTCCGGCGGGATTGCCGACGCGGCCGGCGTGGCTGCCGCCAAGCTGCTGGGCGCAGCCGGCGTGCAGATCGGCACCGCCTACATGCTGACGCCGGAAGCCTTCACCAGCGCGCCGCATCGCGCCGCACTCAAGGGCGCCGCCGCCGAACACACCGCGCTGACGACCTTATTTACCGGCGGTCCGGCGCGCGGCATCGTCAATCGCGTCATGCGCGAGCTGGGGCCGTTGAGCAGCGCCGCGCAAGTTTTTCCGCTTGCCACCGCCGCGATTGCGCCGTTGCGCGCCAAGGCGGAGGCGCAGGGCAGCGGCGATTTTTCCCCGCTGTGGTCGGGGCAGAATGCACGCGGCTGCAAGGAAATTCCTTCGGCCGACCTGACCCGCGAGCTGGCGGCCGGTTGGAAATAAGTGATAAAGAGGAGCAAAGCAGGACCAAAACACGAGCAGTGTAGCGAGTCCGCCTGCAGTCATTTGATCAGGATCAGGTCGTCGTAAAAATTGGCATAAAAAGTCAGAAGATTTATTGTTTAAGTACAGAAATTCGGTGTAATGTCTATTGCGCAATGACAAGTTGCAATCAAGATACCGAAGTGAATGCGAGTCACGGGCTTGAAAGAATTGATGCATAGTATGGTGTCGGGGGCTTCACGATGTATTTCCTTGCATGAATTAATCGGATGCCGCGTCAACCGTCAGATTCGAATAACCGACGAGCTAAAAATCATCGATGGATAAAACAAAGAAAACCGAACTGGATCGGATCCGTAGAGAGTTGATCAACGCGCATAATCGCGCCGCGTGGCATATGGCGGCGACGATCGTCAAGGCGTCGCTGGTCAAGGGCGGGATGGACGAACCGCCGACGGCGAGGGAGCTTGCCGACCTCAACGCGACGATTACCAATTTGCGCAGCGTCGCTGAAGACGCGATCGAACTGTTGAAGAAGTAGGGCGGCAGGACGAGAGGATCGTCACCTGCATCAGCCCTGGCCTGTTTCCTGCTCTGGAGACAGGTGGCGTATTTCTGGCGTATTTCCCGCAAGTTTGCTTTGCCAATCGAGCGATCGGCGCACGGATAGATCGCGTTCTTGCTGATATTGAACGCCGGCCCCCGTAGAAATGTCTTTACAATATGCTCTCGTAAAAATATTGTTTGTTTATAAATAAACAACTTGAATTTTTAGCGATTAATACAATAACGATACCGTAGAGTATTGAAATTTCTGGAAATGTTTTAAACTGGCAATAGCAAAAAATTCTAGATAAAAATCAAGAAAACCCTCGCTTTCACTAACTCGCAAGAATCAATTATCCAAAATGGCAGATGACCAATATTTCCTGGTGGTAGACGATTTTTCTACCATGAGGCGCATCGTAACGGGCTTGCTCAAAGAGCTTGAGTTCACCAAGATGGCCGAGGCCGAAGATGGCGCCGCCGCAATGAAAGTGCTGGAAGGCGGAGCCGCTCCCATCACTTTCGTGCTGACCGACTGGAATATGCCGGTGATGGATGGTCTGGCCTTGCTGAAAAAAATTCGCGCGACACCGTCCCTGGCGCATTTGCCGGTGCTGATGATTACCGCGGAAGCGAAGAAGGAAAATATCGTCGAAGCGGCGCAAGCCGGCGCCGACGGTTATATCGTCAAGCCGTTCAATGCCGCGACGCTGAAAGAGAAGATCGAGAAGATCATCGCCCGTCGCGCCAACATGGCGACGTAACGTGGAAAGATGATGAGGGCGGCAATGCCCTCATCGGATTGATGCTCCGCCGTCAGCCGATGGCGAAGTAAGCGCGGATGTCGCCTGCAGTCCAGGATTTGACCACCGCGCCTTTCAGCAGCACCCGGTATTCGGGTTGCTGCGTTCCATCCGCAGCTGCGATCGTGCGGCTTTGCAAAACATACTCAACATTGTTGATGATGGTCGGCAGTTCGATACATTGGTGACCGTCAGGCATTCTTCGTTTCTCCCTTGAATGGCAAAATCCTAGCATGAACTTTTCGCTTTTCGCGGGACGTTTTGTGTAAAACAGGTGAAATTTTTTCGCGTGCTTGTCGCTTTGTTAAAGCTTGTCGAAATAAATGTGCATTTATGCAAATGAAACTGCACGTTTGATTGCCATTCCGATCATTTTCTCTTCCGCCAATATCCTCCAACGATCGATTCTCGTCTTCCGTCTTTGCACAACTTTGCGGCGTTTTACCGTGCGCGAACGAACTTTGCCAGCGCCGGTTTCTATACTTGGCGCATGCCTTGCGATGACGTGGGGGCAACTTTGATGCGAGAGGAAATGGCATGACCTTCGACTGGCTCTTGCACGTATTGGCAGTAGTCGCGATCAGTGTATTTGCAGGCGGGATCTGGATAGTGGCCAGGCAGGAACTGAGCGCCTGAGGAAGTCCTGCTTGCCGCCATGGCGGCTGTCGCCGCGGCAAGCAGGATGGGTTTGATGGGGCAAGCGGATTAACCGCCGCTGCCGCTGCCCGCCCCACCTGCGCCAGCGCCGCCTGCACCGGCACCCGCGCCGCCGGAACCGCTGCCACTATTGCCGCTGCCGCTATTGCCGCCACCCGGCGGCTTCGGTGCAGCGCTGCTGTCCTTCGGTTGGCGCATGCTCTTCTTGGACGATTTGGTTTTCGACTTCGACATGTCGTTGTTCACGGTCTGGGCCGAATCATTGGTGGTGCTGGTGCCGGCAGTACCTGTGCTGGCCTGGGCATACGCGCCCGCACTGAAAGTGGCGGCGACGAGGACTGCAATGAGTTTGGAATGCATGGTGGTCTCCTTGGATGTGGACGCCAGGCAGACGCGTGGCGTGTTCAACCATCCTAAAGAAGATCGTTCTCATTGAAAGTCGGCAAGCACCGCTACACGATGTCGGAGTAGGACGGACGGCTTGTAGTGGTTTGCGGTCGTTGCCGACGCTACGACGCTCTGGTACCGACGCCCATCTGCAAGCCGCGCTGCCGTAAATAGTCGTCAAACGCCTGTGGACCGCCCGCCGGATCGGCACATGCAATGTAGGAGTCGGGCCGCAGCAGATAGGCCGCATTGCGCGCGAGTCCGGCGTGGTGGTGCTGCGCCGCCCATGGAAAAACATGCAGCGCGATACCGCGTGCGGCGGCCCACTCGGATAATTCAGGACGCGCTTCGCCGTACACATGGACTTGCCACACCGGTGTCGCCAGGCTTGCAAAGTTGTCGCCGCCGTGCGTCGGCGCCCATGGCAGTCGGTCGCCACCGCGTACGGCGCCGGCCTGGCCTGCGCCGAGCGGGCCGTGACGGTAGCTGATCGTGGTTTGCGACACCGTGCGGAACAGGAACTCGCGCGCCATCGGCAAGCGCACCGCGCGCGGCAGCAAGGCGGGTGCGAGTCGCGTGCGCACCACCTTCGCCAGATTTCCCGGCGAGGTCACCAGCGTGAAGGCGCGGTCGGTGGTCTGCACCAGGCGTCGCGCGAAAGTAAGACGTTCCGCTTCATAACTGTCCAGCAGACTGTCGCCGGCTTCACCGCGCAAGACCGCCGCCAGTTTCCACGCCAGGTTGATGGCGTCGCCGATGCCGGTGTTCATGCCCTGGCCGCCGACCGGACTGTGCACGTGACCGGCATCGCCGGCGATGAATGCGCGACCGGCGCGGAAACGGTCCGCCACGCGATGATGCACGTGATAGCTGGAGAACCAGTTGACCTTGTCGACCTTGATCTTCATCTCCCGCAGGGCGCGTTCGGAGACATCTTCAAAATTCAGCGCTGCGGCTTGTCCGTTGCCGCTCAAACCACTCACCCGATCTTCGCGGATGGTGCCGACCAGGCGCGCACGGCCGCCCGCATTCATGCCGAACACCGCGACGAAGTCTGCCTCGCTGAGATCCACATGCACCTCGCCGTTGAGCGCAGGCCCGCTGCCTTCGATGTCGGCAACGTAGAACAGCTGACGGTACGTGCCGCCGGAAAAATCCGCCCCCAGGCTTTTGCGCACCATCGAATGGGCGCCGTCGCAGCCGACGATATAGCGCGCCTCGCAGGTCTGTGCGCGGCCGTCGGCATCGAGGTAACGCGCACTGACATGCGAACCGGCATCGCTGTAGTCGATGAAGTCGATGCCGCGTTCGATCACGACCCCGGCCGCCTGCAACCGTTCGGCCAGCAGTTTTTCATGACGATCCTGCGGAAAGATCTGCAGGAACGGGTAGGGGGTGAGACCTTCACCGATCGCGCCGAGCTGCACGTGCGCTTTGTGCTCTCCTTCGGCCCACAGGTTGAAAGCCTGGGCCCGATGCCCGTCTGCCAATACTGCCTCGGTCAGGTTGAGCTGGCGATACAGTTCCAGCGTCCGCGCCTGCACCACCAGCGCGCGCGACGCCGTGCCCGGCGCAGCCGCCTTGTCAAGGACACGCACGCGCACGCCGAATTTGTTGAGCCACAACGCGAGCACCATGCCGGTAGGGCCGGCACCGACGATCAATACTTCATGCTGTTCCATTGGATATTCCTTTCAATGAGGGCCGAACCGCTAGGCATCAATATGCGCCACCAGCGGCAAATGGTCGGACGCAATGCGCGCCAACGGGCTCGCGTGCACGTGCACGCGCAACAACCGACGGCGCGGGCTGATCCAGATGCGGTCGAGCGAAAACAGCGGCCAGCGCGCCGGGAACGTGCGTGGAGCCGGGACCGCATCGAAGTGCGACACCAGCCAGCGCAATGGCCGCCCCCAGACAAACCATTCGTTGACGTCGCCCATCAGGATCACCGGCATGCGGTCGGTATCGAAGGCTTGCAGCAGGCGTTTGATCTGATCGCGCCGTTCGGCCGGACGCAGGCCCAGGTGCGTCGCCACCACGCGCAACGGCTGACCGTGGCAATCCAGGTCGGCATCGAGCGCGCCGCGCGCTTCGTGACTGCCGAACGACAAGTCGATGGCGCGCGTCGCCTGCACCGGATAGCGGCTCAGCACCGCGTTGCCGTAGCGACGCTGCGGCGTATCTTCGGTCGGCCCTTCCACTGCATGAAAGCCGGTGGCGTCCTGCAACACCTTCAGCACATCCGCGCTTTCTGATCCGCCCAGCGGCACTTCCTGCAGCGCGATGACGTCAGCGCCGATGTCGAGCAGTACACGCGCGATGCGTTCCGGCGCGAAGCGGCCATCGGTTCCGATTGCACTATGGATATTGTAGGTGGCGACGGTCAGAGGCCACGGGCTGGGCGGCGTTGTGTGCGCCGGGGGCGCCAGCACGGCAGCGAGGTCATTCATCGTGCGCCCTTGGGCTGTTGTGAAAACAATTTCTGCAAGCCCAGCGCCATGCCGATCAGCAGCGCTGCCATGCCGGCCAGCAAGGCCATCGTCGCCAGGCTGGGATGGCGAATCGCCTCCGCCAGATTATGCGCGAACGCGACGGTGAGGATGATGCCGGGCGCCATGCCGAGGAAAGTGCCGATCAGATAATCGCGCAAGCTCAGGTGCGACACGCCGGCAACCACATTGGCGATCGTGAACGGCGCTACCGGCAGCAGGCGGATCACCACCATGGCCGGAATGCCGCGCTGCGCGAAGCGACGGCTGAGGCTGTTGACGCGACGCCCCAACAGTTGCTGCAGCGTCTCGCGCCCGAGCCAGACCCCGAAGCCGAAGCCGGCCAGCGCACTGAGCAAGGATCCCGCCAGCGCATACAAAGCGCCATAGAACGGTCCGAACACGATCCCGGTCACCGCAATCAGCAAGGTCACCGGAAACATCAGCATGCCCGCCACGAGATACACCGCCATCACCGCCAGCGGCGTGAACGGCAATGCTTCAAGGCCGCGCGCCAGGGCGATCAGCGAGCTCAGGTTAAGCCATTCGCGCAGCGGCGTGAAACGCCACGCCAGAGCCAGTGCCAGCAACAGGATGCCGAACACGCCGAGTCCGATCAGGCGACGCGGCACCGGCTTGCGTGCATGGCCCGGCACGAACTGCGCAATCAGTTCATCGGGATTGATCGGTGTTTCCGGATCGAACATCACCTTGTCCGGCATGACAGCTTCGATCTGCGGCAGCAGGACCGGATCGAGCGTGACCACGGTGCGGCCTTCGCTGTGCAGCGCGGCGATGGCGGCATGCAGTCCGGCGCGGCTTTCAATTTCTTTTTGTACAGTTTCCACACTGGCGTCGAGATGCTCGGCCAGCAAGCGGTTACGCATGTCCACAATCGCGGCACGGATGCGCGCCTGCTGCGCTGCATCGCCGTGGGCTTCGACAATCAGATTGCACTCGGTGTCATATGCCATCGAACGGTTGCTCATGTTGGCCGAGCCGACGCAAAACAAACGATCATCAACGGCGAATACCTTGCTGTGCACATTGAGGCAGCCATCCTGCTCGCCGGCCAGCTGCGGGCAATACATGCGATAACGGTCGTGACGGTCAGCGGTTTTCAGGCGCTGATGGATGCGCGCGCGCAGATGGCCCATGGTGGCTTGTTCCAGCCAGCCGCTCTGGTTTTGCGGCGACACCACTGCGACTTCCGGCGCGTCGTCTTCAGCCAGGCGCGCCGCCAGCGCATCGTGCAGCACGTTGGCGGTGAAGTACTGGTTTTCGAAGAACAAGGAATGCTGAGCAGCGGCGATGGCGTCGAGGTAGAGCTGGCGGATTTCGTAGACGCCCGGCACGCCTTCGCGTTCCGGTTCGGTGCGTGCGATGCCGATCTCGACATCGCTCAGGTCGGGTTCCATGCCGGCCGGCCAGAGGTCGTCGCCACCTTCTGCCTGGTTCTGCGCCAACGCAGGTCTGCAGCCGGCGCGCAACCAGCGGGTGCGCGCCAGTTCGCCCAGCGCAGCCGCGGCTTCGCCGTCGAGCATGGCCTGCACGTCGTGAAAAGGACCGTACGCCTTGCCGTCGATGTCGCGGCGCAACGGTTGATCCGGCGCATGCTCCGGCGTGTCCCAGCGGTTGCGCGTGAGGTCGATACCGCCTGCGAAGGCCAGCTTGTCATCCACCACGACAATCTTCTGATGATGTGAAGCGCCGACCGGATGACTGGCGTCCATATGGAAGTAAAGCCGGCTGCGCTTGCGCCAGCCGTGTTTGTAGGCCGGCGGCCACTCACGCTCCAGCGCATACAGCATGGCAAAATCCCAGTTGAGAATATAGACCCGCAGTTGCGGGCGCTCCTCAATCAGCGCGTTGAGGAAATCGCCCAGCGCCTCCGGATAGCCGTCGCCGGCGCCTCCCGGCACCAGCCGCATGCGGCTGTCGATGTCCCAGCCCAGGATGAACACGCTGTGCTGCGCCTGCCGGACGGCGGCGCGCACTGCACGGAAATAGGCGTCGGCGTCGATCAGCAGCTTGAAGCGGCGTGTCGGCGCAATGCGCCAGCAATTCTTGCCGGGCTCGAGCAGGCGAGATGAGGATGGCGCGGGCTCGGTGTGCATGGATTCGCTGACCTTTCGGAAATGCCTGCGGTGCAGGCGCAGTAAGGGATTTCAGCGTAGACCGTGCAGGCCGGAGCGGGTATCGGCAAATGCCTTTTTCCAAAGTCAGACAAAAAGGAAGTCCGGGCGCGGGCGAGATGGGGGATGTTGTGATTTTGAAATCATTTCGGCACGTTCAGGAATTCCGCTCATGCGCAGCAAAGCCGGACGCGCCTGGCGCAATGTCCTCGCGCAGCGTCAGCGCGGGAATGTCATAGTCGCCGGCGTTCTGCGGACGAAATGCAATCGGCGTGGTGCTGGCGAGCGTGTCGAGGCGCTCGCCGAGCGCGGCACAGATGCCGGCATAGCGCGCAGCATCGGTCTTGCCGGTGCGATACACGACGAACGGCGGCAGCACTTCAAAGCCGGGGTAGTACAGGATGCCGTGGTGGATAGGGAACAGCAGGTCGTTGATCGGGCCGTTGATGCCGCGCGCCGCATAGTGCGACTCCCAGCCGCCGGTGGTGGTGATCACCATCGCGCGCTTGCCTGCCAGTGAACCTTCGCCGAAACGGTCGCCCCAGTGGGTATCGGAATGTTCACCGACGCCATAGGCGAAGCCGTAAGCGTAAACGCGTTCCACCCAGCCCTTCATGATGGCCGGCATGGAATACCACCACAGCGGGAATTGCAAAATCACCGTATCGGCCCAGCGCAGCTTGTCCTGTTCGCGCGCGATATCTGCACTTTGCAGGTCGTTCTCAAAGGCATGCATCGATGCCAGCGATGCATCGAAGCGTTCGCCGTTGCGCGGCGCCAGGCTGTCGTTGGCATCGATCGGCGCTTTCCAGTTCATGGCATACAGATCCGACACTTGTACGGCGTGGCCGGCCGCCTCCAGACGGGCAACCGCGAAATCCTTGAGGGAACCGTTCAGCGATTGCGGTTCGGGATGGGCGTAGACAATCAGGACATTCATGGCGGACTTTCAAAAGAAGGAAGCGCCCAGCTTAGGTCCGTATCAGGTATATTGGAAATGAATTTCCACAATTACAGGTATTACGAAAGCTGATCATGAACAAGCTGCGACAACTCGATCTCAATCTGCTGGTGACGCTGGATGTGCTGCTGTCCGAGCACAATGTCACGCGTGCGGCGCAGCGGCTCAACTTCTCCCAGCCGTCGGTCAGCGTGCATCTGGCCAAGCTGCGCGAAATATTCGGCGATCCATTGCTGTTGCCGGGACCACGCGGCATGCAACCCACCGCACGCGCCGAAGAATTGCGCGAACCGCTGCGTGAAGCCTTGCAGGCGCTCGAGCGTGCGGTGGCGCCGGGTGCTGGATTCGATCCCGCCACTGCGGACAATACCTGGCGCATCGCCGCTACTGATGCCACCGAAACGGCGGTGTTGCTGCCGGCCTTGCCAGGATTGCGCGCCGCCGCGCCCGGTACGCGCCTTGCGGTGGTTGAACTGGCGCCCACGCGCATCGCGCGGCAGGCGGAGCAGGGCGAGATCGACCTGGCCTTCCACACCAGCCATGACGCGCCGCCGGGCATGCGACAGCGCGTGCTGTTCCGCGAGCGCTATGTTCTGGTCGGTCGCAGCGGGCATCCAAAATTACGTCGCAAACCGACTCCGGCGCAGTTCTGCGCGCTGGAGCACGTGATCGTGTCGCCGGATGGCGGCGGCTTTCGCGGCGTTACCGACGACGCGCTGGCGGCTGTTGGACTGACGCGTCGCGTGGCATTGTCGGTGCCGCATTTTCTGTTCATGATGTCGGTGCTGGCCAATACCGACATGGTGGCGATGGTGCCGTCGCGCCTGATGCGAGGATCGGCGGCGCTGCAGGTGGTTGAGCCTCCCTTCGACGTCGCCGGTTATGACATGGCGATGCTGTGGCATGAGCGTTCGCATCGCGATCCGGCGCATCAATGGTTGCGCGATCATCTGGTCAATTCGATCTGATCACAGTCAGTCGTGATTCGGCTAGACTGCGGGCCATCACGATTTTTCTTACCCGATACCTGTTGAAATTTGATGAATAGAAAGAAAGCCACACTCATCGGACTTACCGCCGTCGTCCTTTGGAGTTCCATCGTTGGATTGATCCGCAGCGTCAGCGAGTATTTCGGCGCCACTGCCGGCGCGGCAATGATTTACAGCGTTGCGTCCTTGTTTTTACTGTGCTCGGTCGGTGTTCCAAAACTCAGTTCTTTCCCCAAGAAATACCTGCTGTGGGGAAGCCTCCTGTTTGTGACCTATGAGCTATGCCTCTCCCTGTCCATCGGCTATGCCAACTCGGGCAGGCAGGCCATTGAAGTGGGGATGGTCAATTATCTGTGGCCGACATTTACGCTCGTCGCCGCAATTGCTTTCGGCAAGCAGAGGGCGACCCTGCTGGTCCTTCCCGGCCTGGTTCTTTCGATTGTCGGTATCGGTTGGGTGGTGGGCGGCGATCAGGGACTGGACGTCCTCGGCATGCTCACCAACGTCAAAGAAAATCCGCTCAGCTACGGCCTGGCGTTTGCAGGGGCGCTTGTCTGGGCGGCATATTGCACCGTCACGACCAATGTCGCGAAGGGGAAAAACGGCGTGACGCTGTTCTTCATTCTTGTTTCACTGGCGCTGTGGGTGAAATTCTTCCTGGAGGACCACGGCCCTATTTCCTTCAGCACGCCGGCGGTGGTCTATCTGCTCCTGGCGGCGGCAGCGATGGGATTCGGCTATGCGGCGTGGAATGTCGGAATCCTGCACGGCAATGTCACCGTGCTGGCGGGATCGTCTTACTTCATTCCTGTTTTCTCGTCGGCGCTGTCCGCCGTCTTGCTGCATGCACCGCTGCCGAAATCGTTTTGGATTGGGGCATTGCTGGTGTGCGCAGGCTCGATACTGTGCTGGCGTGCAACCGCGGCCGCGAGCCCTTCAGCGGCGCAAGCAAACGTTGCCGCAGACCGCACCTGAACGGAGGCTTCCCGGTTGTCTTCCTGCGTGCGGGATTGCTAGAAATTCCCGGTTGCGATCTTGCGCGCTGCGTGCAGGCGCGCAAGATCGATTGCCTGCTCGCGGCTTTGTGCCGGGCGTTCTGACGCGACCGGCTGGCGCTCCAGAACGCGGATGCTGCGATACGAAGCGGCGCGGCCGCGATAGATGGTCAGGTAAGGCGTCCATGCCGACGCCGACAGGTCGGGGTAGGCTTCGAGCACAATTTCATATTGACCGATGACTTCAATCAGCATGTGTTCTCCGTTGGGTGTGGTTGCGTGTGCGCATTGTTTGGAACGTCGAGCTTAGGTGCGCGTTGCCGCCGCCGCCATCCGACCAAGGTGTGGCTGTGCTCATACCTTGGTTTAATCATCGCCCTTTTCCGACCGTGTTCCGGCTGTACTTCTTCATAGCGCAATCCCTTGCCCGCAAAGGTTTGCGCGCGATGTCAGTGGTTCTCATTCCCGCGCAACTGTGTTCCTCGCATGTTGCCTCATGTGTGCGTCCAGTGCCGACGCACTTGCTTTTAGACTTGCAGCAACAGGTCGAATAACGACAAGCGGCGCCAATCCGGCGCAGGCGTCACAGTTCGCCACGGTTCGTCACGGTTCGTCACGCACAGCGAGGACATCAGATGAGGCTCGAAAATATTTCCATACGGATCAGGCAAGCCATGGCGTTTGCCGTGGTGCTGGCCCGCGTCTCGTGAAAGCCATCGAGCGAGGCGATATGCGCAGGCATCTGTTCCGCCAGGTCGGCTTCAGTCGCAGCATTCTTGAATGGTGTACCTTTGGTGCCGTGCTGGTGTTCACCGCCTTGCTGATCGCCAACTTCATCTGGGCCGAACGGCGCCTGATCACGGCGTCGGAAACCTCGCGCATGCAGACGCAAGCCCGGATCATTGAAGAGAACCTGTCGCATCAGTTTCAGGGCGTGCGCAATGCGCTCGACAGCGCGCGTGAAGCGATCGTCGATCCTGCGCGTTGCGGCGGCGACTGCCAGAACCTGCTGCTGCATGCGCTCAAGCGCGCCATGCCTGGCGTACGCGCGCTGGTGGTGCTCGATGCTGAAGGCAAGATCCGCATGTCGGCCGACGACATGGGCGACCGCCATTTGGACGACCGCGATTTCCTGTCGCAGATTTCACAGATGTATTCACGCAAGCTGATGTATCTGTCGCAGCCGTTTGAAAACACGCCGGGCGTGTTCAACATCAAGCTGTCGGTGCCGATCCTCGACGCCGGCGCGCACAACGTCGGCGCCATCAGCGCCATCCTCAATCCGGAATACTTCGACGCCGTCATGCGTTCGGCGCTGTACGCGGAAGACATGAACAGCGCCATCACCCAGGAAGACGGCCGCCGCGTGCTGTTCGTACCGGCCAACACTGCAGCGATGCGCTCGCTTGGCGCAGGCGAGGACGACTTCCTGCTGCGCCATTTGCGCGGCGGCAATGCCACCAGCGTACTGGTCGGCCTGGGCGGCGACGGCGAGAAGCGCATGGTGGTGCAAAGAAGCGTGGCGCCGGGCGACCTCGGGCTGGACAAGACCCTGGTCATCAGCCTCACGCGCAGCGTCGACAAACTGCATGCCGGCTGGCACGACCTGGCGATGTCCTACCTGCTGGCGTGGTGCGTCTTCGCCATGATCGGCTCACTGGCGCTGGCGCTGGTGCAACGGCGTCGGCGCATTGCTCAACATCTTGTGCGTGCGCACGAGGCGCATCAGGCCGAAACCACCGAACGCATCGAACTGGCGCTGAGCGGCGCCAACCTCGGTCTGTGGGATTGGGACATCCCCAACGACAGCCGCACCGTCGACGCGCGCGCCAACGCCATGCTCGGCTATCCGGCCGAGCGCCAGCACAACACGCCCGGCGAATGGCGCAGCCTGGTCAATCCTGAGCATCGCGACGAACTCGACCGAGTGCTGCGCCAGCATCTGCACGACAGCAGTCATTCGTTCGAAGCCGAATACCAGATGTGGCATCGCGACGGCCATTGGGTCTGGATCCAGTGCCGCGGCCGCGTGGTGCAGCGCGATGTGCACGGTCGCGCCCTGCGCATGGTCGGCACGCGCATGGATATCAGCGCGCGCAAACAGGCCGAGGCCGACATTGCACACCTGGCGTTCTACGACGGCCTGACCAATCTTCCCAACCGACGCCTGCTGCTGGAACGCCTGGCGCATGCAGTGGCGCGCAGTGAACGCGGCGGTTATCACGGGGCGGTGATCTTCGTCGACCTCGACAACTTCAAATCACTCAATGACACCATGGGCCACGACATGGGTGACCAGTTGCTGGGCCTGGTGGCGCGCCGCCTCACGCAAGTGACGCGTGAAGTGGATACCGTGGCGCGCCTAGGCGGTGACGAATTCGTGATCCTGCTGGATGACCTTGGCGCTTCCCCCGAAGAAGCAGGCAACAACGCCGAGTTCGTTTGCCGCAAGGTGCTGGCCGCGCTCAACGCCGGCTATGCGCTCGGCGCCTATGAATTGCGCAGCACGCCCAGCATCGGCGTGGTGATGTTCGGAGGCGGCGAACACACCGTCAACGACCTGCTGCGGCAGGCCGACATGGCGATGTACGAAGCCAAGGCGGCAGGGCGCAATACTTTCCGTTTTTTCGATCCGCGCATGCAGGAAGCGCTCGACGAAATCGCCATGCTGGAAACCGACCTGCGGCATGCCTTGGCGCGCAAGGAATTGCTGTTGCACTACCAGCCCATCGTTGACAACGACGGTCGCCTGAGCGGCGTCGAGGCGCTGATGCGCTGGCGGCATCCGCAGCGCGGGCTGGTGTTTCCCGGCACCTTCATTACCCAGGCCGAAAAGTCCGGCATCATCGTCGAGTTCGGCGAGTGGGCGCTGGAAACCGCCTGCGAACAACTGGTGCAATGGTCGGCGCGTCGCGATACCGCGCACCTGACGATCGCCGTCAACGTCAGCGCGCGCCAGTTCCGCCAGCCGGAATTCACCCAGCGCATCCTGCAGATCATCGAGCGCACCGGCGCCAATCCGCGTCGCCTCAAGCTGGAATTGACCGAGAGCATGCTGCTGACCGACGTCGAAGACCTGATCCACAAAATGAGCATGCTGAAGACGCATGGCGTCGGCTTCTCGCTGGACGATTTCGGTACCGGTTATTCGTCGCTGAGCTATCTGAAGAAGCTGCCGATTGACCAGTTGAAGATCGACCGCTCGTTCGTCCAGGACATGCTGCTGACGCCGCACGCGTCATCGATCGTCCGCACCATCGTCAATCTGGCGCAGAGTATGGGGCTGCAAGTGGTGGCGGAGGGGGTGGAGACGGCGGAGCAATGGGCGGCGCTGAAGAAGATCGGCTGTGGCAACTTCCAGGGCTATCTGTTTGCTCGTCCCGGCACGATCGGTGACCTGCGGCATTGGTTCGCCGCGGTGGACGATACAGCGTCGAGCGTGCGTTCGTCTCACCTGAGTTTGGTCAATCCGGTTCCCTGAACAGCTGCGCGCGGCCGGGAAGCTTTTGGCAGGGCAGCCGGAGGTGTTGCAGCAATGGACCTTACTGCATTCAATTGTGTGGCAATGCCGCCGAGCGTTTGTACTGCGGCTTCCAGTCTCGGACTCCAGGGAAAGCTGCAGTTCAGGCGCAGGCAATTGCGGAACTGTTCGTCGATGCTGAACATGGTGCCGGGCGCGATGCTGATGCCCTCGCCGTGGCCGCGCGAATACAGTTCCAGCGCGTCGATATGCGCGGGCATGACAACCCACAGCAGATAGCCGCCGGTAGGGTGCGACACGCGGGTGCCGGCCGGGAAGAAGCGCAGCACCGCTGCGCTCATGATGCGCACTTGTTGGGCGTAGGTCTTGCGCAGGCGGCGCAGGTGGTAGTCGTAACCTTCGTTCTTGAGGTAGTCGGCGATCGCCATCTGCGGCGTCGACGGCGTCGTCACTGTGTTGAGGAATTTGAGACCTTCGATACTTTCGCGATAGCGTCCCGGCAGGGTCCAGCCGATGCGCGGTTCGGCCGTCAGGCTTTTCGAGAAAGAGCTGCAGTACAGCACCAGTCCGGCGCGGTCGAAAGCCTTCAGCGATTTGGGACGCTGCTCGTCGAAGTGCAGTTCACCGTAGACATCGTTCTCGATGAGGGGAAGGTCATGTCTGCGCATCATCTCCACCAGCATCTTCTTGCGCTGCTCGGGCATGACGAAGCCGAGTGGATTCTGGAAATTCGGCATGACGATGCAAGCCACGATGCCCTCGGCGGCGATGGCTTCTTCCAGTGCGTCGATATCGATGCCGGTCTCGGGATCGGTGGCGATCGGCACGGCGCGCATACCCATCCGGGCGATGGCATGCAACACGGCGTAGTAGGCCGGCGCCTCCACGGCGATGGCGTCGCCGCTCCTGGCGACCGCTTGCAGGCACAGGTTGATGGCTTCGGTGGCGCCTTCGGTGATGATGATTTCGGCGGCGTCGATTGCCAGCCCGGTTTCAAGATGGCGACGGGCGATTTGCCGGATCAGTTCGGGATGGCCGGGCGGCAGCGCACCGATCAGTTCCTGGCGTTCGCGGCGTTTGTAGAGGCCACGCGCGAGCTGGCTGATCCTGGCCTCGGGAAACAGCGACGGGTCGGGATAGGGCGAGCCGAGCGGCACCGAATTCTGGCAATTGATCATGCGCAGGTTGGACAGCACCAGTGCGTACGACGACAGGTTTTCCGCCGTCGGCTGTATAGCCGGCGGGCGCGAGGGCGATGTCGAGGATGCGGCGTCCTGTTGGCCGGCGCGCACGAAGTAGCCCGACTGCGGCCGGCTCTCGATCACGCCGCGGCTCTCCAGCAACAGGTAGGCGCGGATCACGGTGGAGATGCTGAGATTGTGTTGCTGGCTGGTGCGTCGGACCGACGGGATCTTTTCGCCCTCGTGCATGACGCCGCGGGCGATTTGTTCTCTGATGGTTTCCGCGAGCGTTTCGTATAGCTTCATGGTGTTTTCCCCGAGATGCTTCATTGCACCCTTTTTCCATGTTATGTCGCCGACTGCCGTCCGCCAATCATACGAGAGTATGAGCGCGTTTTATTGTATTTCCGGCCGGAAAGGCTGCCCCTGTCCGCTTTTCCGGATCAGACGATAATACAGATTTTCCGAAATCCACCTTCAAGTAAATGACATGAACGAACATATATCCGCAGTTGAACTCGGCAAAGCCTACCGCTTGTTGAATCACGGTCCGACGGTGCTGGTGTCGGCCGAACATGGCGGCACCGTCAACGTCATGGCGGCGGCCTGGGCTTGCGCACTGGATTTCGCCCCGCCCAAGGTGACGGTGGTGCTGGACAAGGCCACCGCCACGCGCGCGCTGGTGGAGCAGAGCGGCTTCTTTGTGTTGCAGGTGCCCAACGCCGCTCAGTTGGAGCTGACCCAGGCGGTCGGCAGCACCAGCTTGTCGGAAGCGCCGGACAAGCTCGGCCGCTGCGGCGTGGAGTTATTCCGGGCGGAAGGTCACGACCAGCCGCTGGTGGCAGGCTGCTCCGCGTGGCTGGTATGTCGCCTGATCCCGGAGCCGCACAACCAGAACACCTACGACCTGTTCATCGGCGAAGTCGTCGGCGCCTGGGCCGACACGCGGGTTTTCCGCGACGGCCACTGGCGCTTCGAAGACGCGGGTCCGGAATGGCGCAGCCTGCACTACATTGCCGGCGGGAATTACTACGCCATAGGCGAACCTCTGCGTGCCGCAGGAGGCGAAGCGGCGTAACCCCGCCCGCGTCGATCACTTCGCTTTGTCCTACACGGTAATCAGTGTTTCTCGACCTGCTCTTTTGCAGCCGGTTTGGAGATACTCCTCAGCGCCGGGAGGAACATTGTTGTCATCAGTACATGTGCTGTGGCAACCTGTGACGTCAGCAGGGGGGCGGCAAACATTCATCAGAAATGAATCGGGAAATGGCTCTTGGACACCAATAATAATCAACCAATGGCGACAGACGCAGCGGATCTCAGCGCACCGCGCGTGGGATTCGACGTGCAGCGACGCCTCCTGATCGCCTTGCTGGCGCTGTGCGTGCTGATTTCCGCGGCGTTACTGAGCGTGCTCGGCTTCGTCCAGTGGCGCACCCTGCATGAACAGGCCGAACTCTCGGCGGCGCGCGCCACGGTGGTGGCCAAGGAACACGCGGACAAAGTGTTCGAACTCAACGCTGCGCTCAAGGGGCGTATTGAAGACTTGCTCGGCGGGATGAGCGAGAGCGCGATCCACGCCGACGAAAGAAACATCCACACCAAATTGCGCCGCATGATCGCCGGCCTGCCGCAGGTCGTGTCAGTCGGCATCATCGGCAAGGACGGCGAGCTGCTGGTGCACAGCCGCGAGTATCCGTCGCCGGGGACGATCGTGTCGGACCGGGATTATTTCAAGACGCTCAAGGAAGGCAAGCAGGAGTCGGTCTCTCCCGTGGTGATCGGCCGGCGTGCCCTGCAGCCGGTGTTTACCGATGGCGTGGCGCGGCGCTCGGAGAGCGGTGAATTCCTCGGCATCATCCTGGTGTCGCTCGATCCAAATTATTTCTTGTCCTTCTACGAGGAAATGCTGCCCGGCGACATGCATCAGTCGTTGTCACTGGTGCGCGAGGACGGCGCGCTGCTGGTCCGTTATCCACGCCTGCTGGGCGAGTTCTCGACCGTGCCGGCGGGGTCGCCGTTCTTCCGCGGCATCCAGGCGAACCCGGAGTCGGGTGCATTGGTCGGTATTTCTCCCATTGACGGCGACAAGAAAATCCTCGCTTATCGGCGCGTCGCCAATCACGATCTCTATGTGGTGTCGGCCGGCTCACTGACAAGCGTGCGAAACGCCTGGCTATCCTACATGGCGTTGGCGGCGGCCTTGCTGCTGGTACCGTGCGGGCTGCTGTGCGGAATCATCGTGTTCGCGATTCGTAAAGTGCGCGACCAGCGCGTCGCGTGGAGCCACTGGAGACGCGAATTCAGCCTGCGCCACACGGCCGAATCCACGCTGCGCGAATCGCAGAAATTTGAAGCGCTCGGCAAGCTGCTCGGCCGCGTGGCGCACGATTTCAACAACTGCCTGATGGTGGTCACGACCGGCATCCAGATCATCCGCCTCAAGCGCATCGCCGGCGTTGAAAAGCAGATTGATGCGATTGAGCGTGCCGTCAATGGCGGTCAGCAACTGACGCGGCAATTGCTGGGCGTGAGCCGTCGTCAGCCGCTCAAGCCGGAGGTACTCGCGCTGCAGACCCGCCTCCCGGAATGGCAGATCCTGTTGCTCAATCCGATCGGCGCCGAGCGCTGTACGGTTGTGGTGGAGCCGGATACCTGGCCGGTCTGCGTCGATCCGATCGAGCTGCAGTTGGCGCTGATCAACGTGCTCATGAACGCACGCGATGCGAGTCCCTCCGAGGGCAAGATCACGCTGCAGGTTGGGAATGTCCTCAAGCGCAACGACGAACAAACACATGATTATTTTGTGCGCCTCGCCATCGTTGATCACGGCATCGGCATGTCCGAGAGCGCACGCCGACAAGCGTTCGATCCGCTGTTCACGACCAAGGAAGCAGGCAAGGGAACCGGATTGGGATTGTCGCAGGTACAGAATTTTGCACGCGCCGCCGGCGGCCATGTGGAATTGGAAAGTACGCTCGGCGTCGGCACCACGGTATCCATCTTCCTGCCGGCGGCCGAAGGCGCGGTGCGAGAGCCGGAGCCGGATCCGGCGGCAACGCCTGCGGTGGTGAAGCCGTTGAAGCTGCTGCTGGTCGAAGACAACCTCGACGTCGCCGACGGCATCATCACGCTGCTGCAGACGGCCGGGCACACGGTCACGCACATGAAGAACGCGATGGATGCAGAGCAGTTCCTGTTGGATAACCAGGTCGAACTGGTGATCTCCGACATCCACATGCCGGGAGGCATCACCGGCATCGCGCTGGCGAAGAAACTCCAACTGTCGCACCCGGCCTTGCCGGTGGTCCTCATCAGCGGCTATGCCGAAGACCTGCAGTCGGCGATGAAGAGCGGCTTCAAGGTCGTGTCGAAACCGTTCTCGCTGGAGAGCATCAATCAGCATTTACGGATTGATGACATACAGATCGACCCGGTGGGACAGGGCCGATAAAATCCGGTCTTTCTCGCGATGCAGTCTTCCTGTCAAATCAACAGTCGGTCAGCTTTCGTAAAAATGACGGCAACGCACGTCGTTGCTAGCCTTTTTGCAATCGGATAAAATGAGAATAATTCCCATTTAAGTGAGTGCCACGCACTCCTATATCCATAAGAGAGGGCGGGGCCGGCTATGGAGTTTTACGCACAACAGCAGATTGACGCTCTCTACGTCGACCATCACACGTGGCTCAGGACTTGGTTGCAGCGACGACTGGGCAACGCCGCCGATGCCGCCGATCTGGCGCATGACGCCTTTCTTCGCCTGATGTTGAAACCAGCCCCGCGCGGCTTCGGCAGCGTAGGAGAGGCGCGCGCGTACTTGCGCACCATGGCCCAGGGCATGTGCATCAACCTCTGGCGCCGCCGTGAAATCGAGCAGGCCTGGCTCGACACGCTGGCGGCGCATCCCGAGCAATGCGCACCGTCTGCGGAGCGGCAGGCGATCATTCTTGAAGCGCTCCACGAGATGAGCGCCTTGCTGCTCGGACTGCCGCCTAAGGCGGCCAAAGCCTTTCTGATGGTGAGCGTGTGCGAGATGACTGAACCCGAAACAGCTGCCGAGCTTGGCGTGTCTTCACGCATGGTGCGCAAGTATGTGGCGCAGGCAATGCTCTGCTGCATGCAGGCCAACGCGCGCCATACCGCAGCTGAGCTTCGCTATTCCTCCGAACTGTGAGCACGTCGGCAATGAGCACGGCGTCGTCCGGTTCTCCCTCGGAAATTCCGCATCGCGCCATGGAAGAGGCCGCCGAATGGTATGCGCTGCTGGTGTCCGGCCAGGCCGGCGACGACGACAAGTCACGTTGGCAATCCTGGTTGGCGGCAAGTCCGCACCATCGCCAGGCGTGGGCTTATGTGGAGTCGGTCAGCCGTCGCATCCTGGCGCCGCTGCAGCAGACTCCCGATCCGCAGGCGACTTCCGATAGTTTGCTGACGGTCAACCACCGGTTGCTGAAGCGTCGCCGGGTGCTGACGCGCGTGGCGGCATTTACGGGCATCAGCCTGCTGGGATGGGGGGCATGGTATCGCATGGCTGTAGGGCAATTCGTTGCAGTTCTCGCGGCAGACCACCATACCGGCACCGGCGAGATACGGGAAGTTGCGTTGCCTGACGGGACACGCGTCTGGCTCAATACCGCCAGCGCTTTCAACGCCGACTACCAGCCCGCGCTGCGCCGTCTTCATCTGCTGGCCGGCGAGATCCTGATCACCACTGCGGCCGATGCTTCCCGGCCATTTGTCGTCGATACCGCGCAAGGACGGCTGCGCGCGCTGGGGACGCGGTTCACCGTACGCCTGGAAGAAGGCAAGACTTTCCTCGCCGTCTATGAAGGCAAAGTAGAAGTGCGCACCGCCAACGGCAGCGCCGCCGTCGTCATTCCGGCCGGTCAACAGACCACGTTTGACGGCGTCGCCGTGCAGCGGGTTTCACCAGCAGATCCGGCGCGCCAGGCCTGGAGCCAGGGACAACTGGTCGCCTGGGATCTGCCGTTGCAGGAGATTGTGCAGGAATTGCGGCGTTATCACGGCGGTCATCTGGGCGTGGCGCCGGAACTCGCTCAAAGACACGTCTTCGGCATCTATCCGCTGGGCGACGTACCGCAAACGATGAGCATGCTGGCCGATGCCGTGCACGCACGCGTCAGTCGTCCTCTTCCCTGGTGGACGACGATCGAAGCCGACGACCGCAGCAGCGCGTCAAAAAAATAATTTCAGATTTCTCTGCAAAACCGGTTCCGCTTTTGCATCCCTCGATTGATTCATGGAGTAAGAGAAGTCACATCCATGCCTCTTCCTGCAGGGACGGAAGAGTGTGCCGAACCCCACGCTTGCGGAGTCTGTCGGAGATACAGACGAAGCGGCGGTTCGGTGCTGAAGATGGGACTTGATCTTTTCATCTTCCCTCTTTCTTTGGAGTCGACTTCCCATGCATCACCGTCTGTCTCATCGTCTGCCTGGCCGCCTGTCTTGCGCTCTGTCCCGTACTGCTATCGCGATACCACCCAATGAAATGGCGCAGCGTGCCGCCGGCTCCCGGTTTGCCTTGCGCCCGTTGGTTCTGGCCTTGCAACTGAGCGCGATCGCGGCGGCGGCCTGGTCCGGCGACACGCATGCGCAATCTGCGTCAAACGCAGGCAATCCGTCCAGGCAGCAGCCAGTCGCCGCGTCCGACGCCGTGCACGGTTACGACATCCCGCCGGGACCATTGCAGACGGTATTGACGCGATTTGCCGGCGAAGCCGGCGTATTCCTGGCTGGCGCGATTGAATTGACCAGCGGCAAGAACAGTGCGGGACTGAAAGGAAACTACACTGTGCGGGAGGGATTCGCCGCTATCCTCGGCGGCATGGGCCTCGACGTCGTGCTCAATAGCCAAGGGCAGTACGTATTGCGGCGTGCGGCGCCGGGGGCCGCCGCCGGCGTGCTGCCTGCCGTGACAATCACGGCAACGGAAGACGCGTCGCCGGGAATTTACGCCGGAGGACAGGTCGCCCGCAAAGGAAAGATCGGCTTCCTCGGGGATCGCGACTTCATGGATACGCCCTTCAACGTCACGACCATCACGGCGGAGACGATACAGAACCAGCAGGCGCGCACCATCGGCGACGTCGTCAAGAACGACCCATCGGTACGCACCATCTGGCCCGACGTCAGCTACATCAGCCAGTTCACGATCCGTGGATTTCCAACGCAAACGCAAGACATGGCCGTCAACGGACTGTATGGCATCGTGCCGCCGCAGATGACCGGCGGACTGGAAGCCATCGAGCGCGTTGAGATCCTCAAAGGTCCCAGCGCGCTGCTCAACGGCATGGCGCCGACCGGCGGCGTCGGCGGCAACATCAATCTGGTCACCAAGCGCGCCACCGACAAGCCCATTACCCAGCTCACCACCAGCTATTATTCCGACGCCCAGTTCGGCGCCCATCTCGATCTGGGGCGACGATTCGGGCAGGACAACAGCTGGGGCATCCGCTTCAACGGCGCCTATCGCGACGGCCGCACGGGCGTCAACGATCAGTCGCAACGGGCGTCATCGGCAACCGTGGGCATTGACTACCGCAGCGAACGTTTCCGCGTCTCGGCGGACCTCGGCTATCACGACATGCGTACCGATGCGCCGACGCGCATCGTGTATACCGACAATGCCAATTTTCAGATTCCTTCTGCGCCGGACAGCCGCCTCAGCCTCGGGCAGCCATGGTATTTCGCAAAATCGACAGACCGTTTCGGCATGATCCAGGGTGAGGTGGACATCACTGACAATCTGAGCGCCTATGCGGCGTTCGGTGCGCGGAAAAACGATTTCCTCGGTCTGTACAACTTCATCTATCTGCAAAATGCAGCCGGGAATTTCCGCGCCAATCAATACTTCCAGCCGACGTTTTCCAACAGCAACACCAGTGTTGCGGGCCTGAAAGGCAAGTTCAGCACCGGACCCGTGAAGCACGAAGTCAATCTGAGCGCCACGACGCTGCATACCGAGTCCGGCGTGCTGGCGCCGATTTTTGCCACCTACACATCCAACATGTACGCGCCGGGAAGCATCAGCCAACCGAGCCTGTCGGCCTATTCCAGCACGGCGCCAAAAACGGCGGAATCGGATCTGGACAGTATCGCCCTGGCCGACACGCTGTCCTTCTTTGACGATACGGTGCAACTGACGCTTGGAGCGCGACAACAAAACGTCAAGGTGCGTAATTTCAGCGCCACCACCAGCGCGCAAACGTCGTTGTACGACCGCAGCAAAGTGACGCCGGCGGTGGGACTGATCGTCAAACTTTCGCCGGCCGTCAGCCTGTACGGCAACTACATTGAAGGCCTCAGCCAGGGACCGACCGCACCGGCAGGAACGACGAATGCCGGCGCCATGTTCGAGCCGCTCGCGTCCAGGCAATATGAAGCGGGCGTCAAGTACGACATGGGACGTTTCGCCACCACCATCGGCGTTTTTCAGATCGAGCAGCCGAGCGGTTACACCAATACGGCAACCAATACCTATGGCGTTGACGGCAAGCAGCGCAATCAGGGGATTGAAATCAATGCGTTCGGCGAGGCCGCACGCGGCGTCCGATTGCTTGGCGGCGTGAGCTTCCTGCGCGGCATCATGACGAAGACGGCCGGCGGCACTTTCGACGGCAAGAAGGCGATCGGCGTGCCGACCACGCAGCTCAATCTGGGCGCCGAATGGGATACACCCTATGTACCCGGAATGACGCTCACGGGACGTGTGATCTATACCTCTTCGCAGTACTACAACGTCGCCAACACCCAGAGCATTCCGTCATGGACGCGTCTCGATCTTGGTGCACGCTATAACACCAGCATTGCGGGAACACCGGTGGTGATTCGCGCCGCCATCGAGAATGCACTGGGCAAGGATTACTGGGCGGCGACATCCAGTTCCTTCGGACTTGCCCGCGGCGCACCGCGCACGCTGCTGATTTCGACGACCTTCGATTTCTGATGGCAAGAGTCCTGATGCCGGCGTTCCGCCTGGGGACGATACGGCTGCGGCGCACAGTGCATCGCTGGAGCAGCCTGGGATGCACGCTGTTCTTGCTGCTCTCGTGCGTGACGGGTTTGCCGATGATCTTTTCGGATGAGATTGATGAGCTCATGGCGCCGCCTGCCATGCTCAGAGGTCCCGCCGTGAAGGTTGACCCGCCCAGCCTGGACGGCATGATCACGGTCGCCGCAGCACGCTACCCGCAGGAGAAGGTGCGTTTCGTATTTTTCGACAAGGATGAGCGCCAGGTCAAGGTCGTGCTGGGGCCGGCCGATATGCCCGACCGCCGTCGCGATCATCCGCTGGTCTTCGATGCGGACAGCGGGATGCTGCTCGACGAACCGCTGCCGGTGGCAAGTCGCCGCCTGAGCGTCATGGGCGTGCTCAATCGGCTGCATACCGATCTGTTCGCCGGGTTTGCAGGCGAGATGTTGATGGGATTTGTCGGTGTTTTGTTTGTGGTGGCAATCATCTCGGGAGTGGTGTTGTACGCACCGTACATGAAGCGCTTGTCGTTTGGCACGCTGCGACAGCGCAACTCAAGGATACGATGGCTCGACCTGCATAATCTGACGGGAATCGTCATTGCCGTCTGGCTGGCCGTGGTGGGCGCAACGGGAGTGCTCAACGAAGTGTCGAAGCCGTTGGCCGCGCTATGGAGAGCAGGGGAGGCAGGTCGTTTCGGCAGCGGTGACCATGTTCCTTTGGGGCGCGGCGACTCCGCTTCCGTCGACGCCGTCTTCGCGAAGGTGAGGGATGCCCTGCCTGAAAATAACGTGACGAGCATTATTTTCCCGAGTCGGACATTCAACAATCCGCGACATTTTCTGGTCTGGTCCAACGGCAACACGCCGCTGACCCATCGCCTGTTCAGCGCGGCCTTCGTGGACGCAGCAAGCGGCAAGCTGGCATCGGTCGCGCAGATGCCGGGATATTTGCGCGCGCTCCAACTGTCCCGGCCGCTGCATTTCGGCGACTTCGGCGGGATGCCGCTGAAAGTGGTCTGGGCCTTCCTCGATGTGATTGCCATCCTTGTATTGGTCAGCGGTTTTCTGCTTTACGCAAAACGGTCAAAGGAAATCGGCAATACACTGGCCTAGTGCTGGAAATCGCAATCAAGACAGTCATCGGAAACGGGCCGATCTGCGCTCGTTTCCTCGATCTGCGCTCGTTTCCTTTTTCTCCACCATCTTCTCCCTCTCCAACTCTTCCTCCGGCGCACATCCCGCCAAATCAACACGCTCCCCTTGCACTCCGGAAACGCCAAGGCACGCGCGCATGCCGTCGGGAAGGTGTTTTGGCGACACCTTGATTGAGCATTCAATTAAATGATGAATTACTTTCATAATGATAGTAATATTACTTTCGAAATGATAGTAACCCTTCTTTTTAGACTGATCTGCCGATGTGGAGATAGAAATAATGAGCAACGTTTATGGACGCGTGGCGATAGTGACAGGCGCTTCGTCGGGCATCGGCCTGGCGACCGCAAAAAGGCTCAAGCAAGCCGGGTATCGGGTGTTCGGCACCAGCCGTAAAGCCATGGCCGACAACGTCGACGGTATTTCCATGCTGGTCTGCGACGTGACCGACGACGCGTCGGTTCAAGCCATGGTGGCGGCAGTGTTGCGCAAGGACGAGCGGATTGATTTGCTGGTCAACAACGCGGGCATCGGTTTGCTGGGCGCTGCGGAAGAATCCTCCGTTGCCCAGGCCCAGGCGCTGTTTGACGTGAACGTCTTCGGAATACTGCGCGTGACCAACGCCGTATTGCCGACGATGCGGGCGCAGCGCAGCGGGCGGATCGTCAACATGAGTTCGATATTGGGGCTGATACCGTCGCCTTACAACGCTCTCTACGCGTCGACGAAACATGCCGTCGAAGGTTATTCGGAGTCACTGGATCATGAACTGCGCACGTTCGGCATCCGGGTGGCGCTGGTCGAGCCCGGACTGATCAGGACTTCGTTCGAAGAAAGCATCACAAGGCCGGATGCATCGCTTGCCGTCTATGACGCCGTACGCGCGGACATGGAAGCGTTGATGCGAAAAGGCATCGTCGCCGGCGACTCGCCCGACGTGGTCGCCGATACGGTGTTGAAGGCGGCAACAGATGCCGTGCCGAAGCGGCGTTATACCGCAGGAAAACTGGCGCAGCAGGTCAGCTTCATGCGGAGATTCCTGCCGGAATCGATGGTCGATAAAAATCTCAGGAAATACAACCAGTTGCCGGTCTGACGCACCAACGCGTCATGACAACCGCTGTCTATCCACTCCTCACTGATCGAGCAATAAAATGACTGCTGCCCGTAACCCGGCCGAAGCAAACCGCATCCTTTACATCGCCGCCATCGTATCGTCGTTGGTGATGCTGGATTCCAATGTGGTCGCGGTTGCGCTGCCGACGATCGCGCGTTCCATCGGGGCGGATTTTTCCGCCTTGCAATGGGTCATTACCGCTTACGTCCTTCCTTTCGCCGCGTTGCTGCTTGCCGCCGGATCATGGGCGGACATCTACGGCCGCAAGAAAGCCATCCTGCTGGGGCAATTCATCTTTGCACTGGCATCGCTGTTCTGCGGCATCGCCACGACGCCGCTGTTGCTGAACCTGGCGCGGGCGGTGCAAGGTGTCGGCGCCAGTCTGCTGCTGACGGCGGCGCTGGCCATCATCAACAACGAATTCCAGGGCAAGGAGCGCGCCCGGGCTTACGCATTCTGGGGATCTTGCCTGGGCATTGCCATCACATGCGGTCCCATCATCGGCGGCGTGATCTCGAACTATTGGGGCTGGAACTGGGTGTTCCTGATTAACGTCCCGATTTGCGCCGTACTGATTTTCGCCACGCAGAAAATCATTCCCGAATCGAAATCGCCGGTGGCCAAAAAGCTGGACTACGCCGGCGTGGCGACCTTCAGCATCGGCCTGTTCCTGCTCACCTGGGCGGTCATCGACGGCAATGCGCTCGGCTGGAGCAGCGCCGCCATTTCCTTGCGCCTTGCCGGCGGCATCGTGTTGCTGCTGTTGTTTGTTGTCGTGGAACGGCGGCAGCAAGATCCGATGGTCGACTTTTCGCTGCTGACGACATCGCGCTTCATCGGCAGCGCCCTGGCGATGATCGGTTATGCCGGCGGTGCGCAGGTGATGATTTTCTATCTTCCGGTTTATCTCCAGAAAGCCTACGGATTTGAGCCTGCAGCAGCCGGCCTGGCGATGTTGCCGTTCGCGCTGCCGATGTTCCTGATTCCCAAGGTGGGGGCGCGCCTGTCGGCCGTGATCCCGTCGAAGGCCATCCTCGGCATGGCGCTGGCGATCACGGCGTCCGCCAATTTCCTGATGGCGTTGGTGAGCGTTTCAGACTTGAGCTACGGCGTCTTCGCTGCGGCGATGATCTGGGCGGGAGTCGGCGCCGGATTGCTCAACAGTGAAACGGCAAAGGCCTTGCAAGGCGCCATTCCACCGGAACGCGCAGGCATGGCGTCGGGCGTCAGCGCTACCGTCCGCTTTACCGGTTTGTTGCTCAGCGTGGCTGCACTGGGCGCCGTGCTGGCCGCGACCACCACCAGATTATTTTCGGACCGTGCAGCGAGCTTGGGACTTTCTCTTGACGCCGCGCGGGAACTGGCCAGACATTTTGTCGCGGGCGAAGCGGCGCAAGCGCATGCCGGCGGCGTGGATTTTTCGCGCTACCAGGATGCCCTGCGCCATGCTTTTGATGCTGGTTTTGCCTCCACCAGCATTGGCGCTGCGTTGATTGCGGCGGTTTGCCTGGTGCTGATGTATCTGATCATGCCGAGGGAGCAGGGCTTGTCGGCAAAGGGGCAGAGCGACCTGGAAGCGGTCATCGTTCCCGGCGAATAAAAGCGCGGGTCAGGCGATGGGTCATTTCAGATCAGATGGCGGGCAAGAAATGCATCCGCCCGCCCGTTCGCCGGGCTGACCATTCGCAGTAAAACCTATCGGAGATCAATGCATGAAAATCGGTTCAACACTGGCGGCCCTGATGCTGGCGGCGATCGCTGCGACACCCGTTGCAGGCAATGCAGCCAATGCAGTCCCAGACGGGACGGCAATTCGCTATCGTCATGCGACTGTCGACAACATCGACATTTTTTATCGGGAAGCAGGCAATCCGCGCGCGCCGACCTTGCTCCTGCTGCACGGCTTTCCTTCGTCATCGGCAATGTTCCGCGATCTGATGCCATTGCTGGCGGACCGTTTTCATGTGGTGGCGCCGGACTATCCGGGTATGGGCGCCAGCGAAGCTCCCGCAGCTGACAAGTTCAAGCCGACCTTCGACAACCTGGCCACCGTGATGACGGATTTCGCAGTCAAGCTCAATCTGTCCAACTACATTCTGTACATGCAGGATTTCGGCGGGCCGGTCGGCATGCGCATGGCGGTGCGCAATCCGGAGCGTGTGGACGGATTGATCATCCAGAATTCACCGGTCTCACTGGACGGCTGGGATGCCAAGAGGCTTGCTGCAATCCAGGCCGGCGCCGCCGGTCCGATGACGCCCGAGAAGCGCGCGGCGGCGGCGGCGCGCGTGGTGCAGGCAACCTCGAACCTGTTGCACCAGTACGGCGCCGCGCATCCCGAACAACTCAACCCGGATTCCTGGGCGGTCGACGCCTACGCGTTGAACGACCCGGACAAGCGTCGCATCATGACCGATCTGCAACTCGATATTCCGTCGAGCCTGGCGCTGTATCCGGCCTGGCAGGACTACCTGCGATCCCGGCAGCCGCGCACGCTTGTCGTATGGGGACGCAACGACCCGATTTTCGCGCCCAATGGCGGCGACGTGATCAAGACGCTGATTCCGACTGCCGATGTCCATTACTACAACACCGGCCATTTTGCGCTGGAAGAGAATGGCGCCGACATCGCCGGCGAGATCCGGCGCTTCTTTCCGTGATGGAGTGAAGCGCATCGGCAGTCGGATTTGAAATAACACTGATCGCCAGAAAACAGAAAGCCGCTGAAACTTGCGTTTGAGCGGCTTTTTCACGACTTCTGCGTACTATCCTGCCATGTTTCTTGGTGCCTGAGGCCGGACTTGAACCGGCACGCCCCTTTCCAGGTAAGCGGCGGATTTTAAGTCCGCTGTGTCTACCAATTTCACCACTCAGGCCTTGGGTGTTTCCGGCGCAGGAGGCCGGAAAAGGAACGCATTATAGCAGCGACTTTGGCCGGATTTGCGCGAATGTTTCCGCTGCGCCATGCATTTCGCGGTTTTTGTCGCCGCAGCGCACATCCGCGCACATCGGCCCCTGTCGGCGCGGATTGACGTCGCCCGGCATTTCCAGTCTGTAACATCCATGCAGGTAGTAAAATGAGGGCTATTCCAATTCGAATCGGTTGAGACCATGACACAAGCTGTATTGAAGACAGTTCAATGTATTTCGCCTACCGGTTTGCATTCCATGGCTTACAAAGAGTGGGGCGACGCGCACAATCCGAATGTGCTGGTCTGCGTCCACGGCGTGACGCGCGTGAGTGATGACTTTGACGTGATGGCGCGCGACTTGTGCGACACCTATCGGGTGGTGTGTCCCGACGTGGTCGGCCGCGGCCGTTCCGGACGTCTGGGCAATCCACAGCATTACGCAATTCCTCAGTATGTCAGCGACATGGTCACGCTGCTGGCGCGGCTCGATGCCGACAGCGTCGACTGGTTCGGCACCTCGATGGGCGGCCTGATCGGCATGGGGCTGGCGTCCTTGCCGGACAATCCAATACGCCGCCTGGTGCTCAACGATATCGGCCCGTCCATCAACGGCGCGGCGCTGGCGCGCATCGGTGAATACATCGGGCAGGATGTGCGTTTCGACACGTTCGACGAAGCGGCGCTGTACATCCGCACGATTTCGGCGAGCTTCGGTCCGCATACCGATGAAGAGTGGCACAAGCTGGCAAGCGACGTGCTGCGCCAGGACGAACAAGGCAAGTGGAAACGTCATTACGACTTGCGCCTGGCCGAGCCGTTCAAGACCATGACGCCGGAAGCGGCCAGCATCGGCGAAGCCATGCTGTGGGCCGCCTACGATGCGATCCGCTGTCCGACGCTGCTGGTGCGCGGCGCGCAATCCGACCTGTTGCTGCCCGAGGTGGCGCAGGCCATGACACAACGCGGTCCCAAGGCCAAACTGGTGGAGCTGGAGGGCGTCGGCCATGCGCCGACTTTCATGCACGCTCAGCAAATCCAGGTCGCCAAGGACTTTTTGCTCGGTTGATTTCATCCCTGACCGGGCTCTTATTGATTGAGAGGAAACATCATGACAGTTCAACGTCTGCACGTCGGCAAGCGTCTTTCCGAAGTCGCCATCCACAACGGCACGGTCTACCTGGCGGGCCAGATCGCCGAAGACACTACCCAGAACATCGAAGGCCAGACGCGCGAAGTGCTGGGTCATATCGATCGCCTGCTGGCCGAAGCCGGCAGCAGCAAGGAACATATCCTGTCGTGCCAGATCTATATCGCCGATGTCAAGGATTTCGAAGGCATGAACATCGTGTGGGACGCCTGGGTGGCCGCCGGCAACACGCCGCCGCGCGCTACGGTTGAAGCCAAGCTGGCGCGTCCGGAACTGCTGGTCGAGATCATCATCGTCGCCGCACAGAAGTAATCTTCCGGCGCAATTTCCAACGCGGTCTTCAACGTTTATCGAATCAGGCAAAGGTTTCATGGTTTCTGTCGTCGCAGTTCAGCAGGAGGGCAATGCCTCCATCGTCGCCGGCCTGAGTCCGGAAGACAGCGCACGCGTATTGGCGGCGCTGGCCTTCGTCGAGCCGATCTATCGCGGCAAGCCGATTACCTCGGGACAGGATGCGCTGGCATTCGTGCAAGGCGTGGCCGGCGTGCTGACGGCGCTCAACGTCGACGCCGAGACGCGCATCGCGGGGCTACTGTTCGAGCTGCATCTGCTCGACCTTGATGTGGCGGCGACGATTGAAGAGCGCTACGGCAAGGACATCGGCGACCTGGTCGCCGGCGTGCGCCAGCTGATGCGTTTCCACGGCCTGACCTTCCAGCATCCGCAGGAAGTCCTGCGCGGCAAGAACGCGGCGCAACAGGCCGCGGCGCAGATCGAGACGCTGCGCAAGATGCTGCTGGCGATGGCTTCCGACATGCGCGTGGTGCTGGTGCGCCTGGCGTCACGCGTGACGACCTTGCGCTACTTCGCCGAGAACAAGATGGAGAACGAGACCACCGCGCAATATGCGCGCGAGACTTTCGATCTCTATGCGCCGCTGGCCAATCGCCTCGGCATCTGGCAGCTCAAATGGGAGCTGGAGGATCTGTCCTTCCGCTTCATCGAGCCGGTCACGTACAAGCGCATCGCCAAGATGCTGGAAGAGAAGCGCATCGAGCGCGCCGAGTTTGTCGCCACTGCCATCGAGCGCCTGCGCGCCGAACTGACGACCGCCGACATCAAGGCGGAGGTCTCGGGCCGCCCCAAGCACATCTACAGCATCTGGAACAAGATGCGCGGCAAGTCCATTGATTTCTCCGAGCTGTACGACGTGCGCGCTTTCCGCGTCATCGTCGACGACGTCAAGGATTGCTACACGGTGCTCGGCATCATCCACAACATCTGGGTGCCGATTCCCAAGGAATTCGACGATTACATTTCGCGGCCCAAGCAGAACGGCTACCAGTCGCTGCACACTGTCGTGGTGGCCGAAGACGGCCGTCCGCTGGAAGTGCAGATCCGCACGCGCGAGATGCACCACTTCGCGGAGTACGGCGTGGCGGCGCACTGGCGCTACAAGGAAAGCGGCGGCTCCAATTTCGCTGCGCAGAAGTATGACGAAAAGATTGCCTGGCTGCGTCAGCTGCTGGCATGGAAGAGCGAAGTCTCCGACGCCGTCGTGGAGCAGGAAGAAGTGCGCCGCGACTGGGTCGAGAAGCTTAAGTCGACCACGCTCGACGAACGTATCTATGTACTGACCCCGCAGGCGCGCGTGATCGAACTGCCGAGCGGCGCCACACCGATCGACTTCGCCTATCACCTGCACAGCGACGTCGGCCATCGCTGCCGCGGCGCGCGCGTGGACGGCGTCATGGTGCCGTTGAACACGCCGCTGAAGAACGGCCAGACCGTCGACATCATCACCGTCAAGAGCGGTCCCGGCGTCGGCCCGTCGCGCGACTGGCTGAGCACCGGTTATGCCGCCAGTTCGCGTACGCGCTCCAAGGTGCGTGCCTGGTTCAACGCCATCGAACAGGAAGAGACGCTGGCGCACGGCCGCACCGTGCTGGAGAAAACGCTGCAGCGTGAAGGCAAGACCGCCGTCAACCTGGAAGAGCTGGCGCACAAGCTCGGCTTCGGCAAGGTCGATGATCTGTGCCTGTCGCTGGGCAAGGACGAATTCAGCCCGCGCCAGATCGAGCAGATGCTGCATGAAGGCGAGGAAGGCAAGGAAAATAAGCACACCGAGCCCGATGAAGCCTCCATCACGCGCAAGAGCCGCGCCTCCAGCGTGGTGCAGGGCGCCAAGTCCGGCGTGCTGGTGGTCGGCACCGAAGGCCTGATGACGCAGCTGGCGCGTTGCTGCAAACCGGCGCCGCCGGACACCATCGTCGGCTTCGTCACGCGCGGCAAGGGCGTGTCGATTCATCGTCTGACCTGCAAGAATTTCACCGAGATGAGCAGCAAGGCGCCCGAACGCGTGATCCAGACCGAATGGGGCGCCTCCGGCAAAGACACGGTCTACCCGGTCGACATCTTCGTGCTGGCCGGCGATCGCCAGGGTTTGCTGCGCGATATTTCGGAAATCTTCCTGCGCGAAAAGATCAACGTCATCGGCGTCAGCACGCAAAGCATGAAGGGACAGGCGCGCATGGGCTTCACCGCCGAGATCGGTTCGACTGCGCAATTGCAAAAGGCGCTGACCGTGATCCGCGAGGTGAAGGGCGTACTGGAAGCCAGGCGGCAGTAGGGGTTGCGGGCGGCTGCCTGATTTCTGGAAAGCTGCCGGAGAAGATATTTTTAAAAACTTTCCGCCAAGACTAGCCAAAAATAAAAAATGCCCCTATAATCTCGCTTCTTCACTAGGCGCGTAGCTCAGCTGGTTAGAGCACTACCTTGACATGGTAGGGGTCGTTGGTTCGAGTCCAATCGTGCCTACCAGTATTCTCGATATTTGCGGGGGTGCTGGGATTATTTTGGGATAGTGACCCATTCAGTATCGCTTCCATCTTGGCCTTTTCCCGGCCTCGATCGGCAGCATCAATCCATTTTGCGTACGTCGTGAAAACCATCTTGGGATTAGCATGGCCAAGCTGGCGAGCGATGTATGCAGGGTTGACTCCTGACATCAGCGCAATCGTTGCGTAGGTGTGCCTGGTCTGATAGGCGCGCCGGTGTCGAATTCCTTTTCTCTTCAAAGTCGGTGCCCAATAGTGGTCTCTTTGCGACCGCTCGTCATGCCATGACTTCCCCGTTACCGGGTTCTCAAAAACTTCCTCTGTCTTCAAGTACGTGTATTGCTTCATCGTGCGCAGCGCATTCATGGCGCGCTCGACCAGGTCGACGTCGCGGGTCTCGCTCGTCTTGAGTGCTTTGACCGTTCCCTTGAAAGTCTTGGCGACCTGGATGCGGATTGTTCCATGGTTCCAATCGATGTCCTGCCAGCGCACGGCAATGGCTTCTTCCGGCCGCACTCCCGTCGTAAACATGAACTCGAAATAGGCGACGACTCTCGGATCGTATTGCTTTGCCATGTGCGCCAGCACGGACTCCATCTCTTCGGCGCTCAACGGATCTGGGGGCGACTTCTGGTGCTTGGTGTTGTTGACGCCGCGCATGGGGTTGTCCAGCTCCGGCCGGTCGCGGCCGAGCAATTCAAATAGGCCGCGCAGCGGTATGAGGTAGTTGTTGCACAGCTTGGCCGTTGGCCAGGGGTGCGATCCGACGACGCCAGCGATTTCACTGTGGGGGATGGCGGTTAGCGGCCGGTCAGCGCCGAATTTCTTTTGCCAAAAGACCAGCGCATTCTTGTATTGCGACAGCGTCGCAGCGGAGAGGCGCCCCTTGGTGGCCAGCCATCGATCCGACATATCTTTCAGGGTAACGTCTGCTGCCGGGTCGCTCTTCGCGATGGCCGAGTTCGGGAAATACACTGCATACTCAAAGATGCCGGCGGCGATCTTCTTCTTGATCTCGTCCGCCAGCCTGGTCGCGTATTTGATATTGGCCGGCGTCGGCTCCATGTTCTCCAGCGTCTCCTTACGCTGCTTTCCCTGCCAGCTAAATACGATCCGGATGCTGCGCTCACGGACTTCTATCCCTCTACCCATTTGTAATACTCCAACATGTTGATATTGATATGCCCGTCTGGGGCGCGTCTATACTGCCGGCCTTCAATCCATACGCCCGATTCTATCTTGCGCCGTACCGCTTTGTCTGAATAGCCGGTGAGGGCGCAGAACGCGGGAATTAGCACCCATATGACCTGGACGGCGACTGCGTTCATGTCGCCCCCCTTGCTACGTGACCGATGTGGGTCGTGCTACGATTCCGCCAAACACTAAACTTGGGGGAAAGATGAAATTTCGGGCGGCAATTGCGCGGGTCGTTAGTCTGAGACTGTATGGTTTTGTGATCTTGCTTGCGGCGGGTCTGCTCTATGGGTTGCTGCGGGCAATTTGTGAGCATGGTGTGGCGTCCAGTGAGGCGGCGGGCTGGGTGCAGGCTATCGGCTCCGTCCTCACTTTGGTCGTAGCCTTCCTGGTCGTGGAGCGCCAGTTCAATAAGCAGCGGCAACTCGACATTGAAAAGGAGCGGCGCGATAGTCATCGGAAAGCCGTTGTTGCAGCCGGCCCGGCCTTCCACAAGCTCAGTCAAATGAACGTAACCATAACCGCCGCCATCAACCTGCTGCTCGAAGCGGAGACTATGGATATGGGATTCGTTCCGTTGGAACAGTGCGCAACGCGGTTGCGAACCATCCAGGCATGGACGTTTGATGAGTTGATGAATCTCGCCCCTATAGCTGCCGACCTTGCCCTCAACCTGATTGAATTGTCTGCCAGCATCAGTCATAAGGCTGATCTTGCAGCGGGAGAGGATATTCGCGGCCAACACATCTTGGGGCCGGTTCGCATTCATCGCGCACAGATGGTGGCTGGCGGGCTGCGGGCATGCCGCCAGACGTTGGTGGGCATCTTGCGTCAGATCAATGAATTTACCGTCCATAGCGCCACCACAAAGCCTGCCCTCGACGTGAATCCGATCTAACTTGTACGGTGCTAGGGATGCGTGTTTGGCGCTTGCGGGGCAACGGATTCCGCAAAACAATCAGCCCGGTTTCGACGGGCTTTCTTCCCAATGCGACCCGCACCAGGTCGCGCATTTCAGCGCTGGTCGCAAGGCCAAGCTCCTCCGGATTGAGGAGCTTGAGCAGCAGATCCTGAATGCGCGGATCTATCGGCCTTGTTCTCATGGTGTCTCCGCTGCAGTCTGGATCAATGCATCGACGTAGTTCAGGTTCATGGTCCGGGTCTCGGCCTTCAGGGTCGCCAGTGCTTCACGCACCAAGTCGACGTCCGACTGAAAAATCATCATTCCATACTTGAACTTGTTGGCGAGCTGGCGGAGCGGGGCCGTTGGCATTTCGCGCTCGGCGATATGAGCGTGCAGCTCGTACACCTCGGCGAAGCCGTTGATCGCTGGCGCTAGTTCAAACCACTCATGGCTGCTAGGCACCTGAAAGACTGCAGTGCCGCCCTGGTCGTCGATGTCGCCGGTCGTTTGGAGAGTCGTGACGATCTGCTCCATCTGGCCGAACGCAGCTGCGATTTTCCAGGGCATGCTTGCAATGGTGCGGGTGCCTGGCTCGATCCGCTTATGTGCGCGGCGGTCGCGTCGATCCCAGCGGCTCATTTTGGATCCTTCGCGGTAGCGGTGTTCTTTTCTTCTGCCAGTTGGTCCGGCGTCTTGAACGGCCATGCGGACTTTGCTGGGGCCACCGGCTGACGCAGCGCGAACTCCACTGGGCCGGCTTTGCGCTCGAACTCGGAGCGATGAAGGCGGCCGATATTCCAGTGATCGTGCGTCGGCTCGGTTGGCGGATATGGATTCGTTGTCGAAAGGTCGGTGCAGTTGTAGCCCTCTGTATAGGCCGGCTGCTTTTCGACGTCGACCAAGGACCAATCCTGCGCATCTGCTGCAGGCGCAGCCGTAGGAGGGGTAGGAGCGGCTGCGGCGGCTTTGGCCTTTGGTGCTGCCTTCTTCGGTTTGGCGGGTGACTTCTTCGCTGCAGGCTTGGTTGCAGCGGGGGCCGGCTTTGCGGCAGTCACTGTTTCATCAGCCTTGTTTGTCTTTGGCACGGCAATCGCTGCCTGCTTTTCTTTTGCTTTGCTCTCGGCCTTGATGCGTGCTGCGCGGAGCTTGCTGTTTGCTTCCGCCGTCGCTTCGGCTTTGTGCTGGGCCTTGATCTTTGCAGCGTCGACGCCGTGGCGTTTCGCAGCGTTAGCGAGTTCTTCTGGCGCTTCATCGTTGTTGTTGTAGTTGCTGTTGGCCTGCGTGCAGCTAAAGATTGATGCCGTCCAGATGACGTCAGCCAGCTCGCCAGTATTGAGCGACCGCAGTTTGTCGGCCAGTTCCTTGCGGCCGTCGTAGCTTGCCATGCTGACGTCCCAGCCGAGAAACTTGAGGAGCCTGCGCAGCGTGTTGCTCTCGGTGCGGTGCAAGACATGCGCGGCAACCATCTGCCAGTCTTCAAACTGCGGACCCGTCGCCTGCATGTTTTCGCGGATTTTGGAAAGCACATCGACGCGGAATTCGGTGTTGAACTTCGCTTTCTTGATGGCGGCTTTTTCGGAATCGCTAAGCGAACCTCCGGACAGGGATATGCCCAGCTCTTTCACGGCCGGCTTCAGATCGTCCATGCTGATCAGTTCAATCACATCCTGAGTAACTGGATGGCGAACAGCGACCGGGTCAATGCCGCTCGCTTTTGCCAACTGCCCGTAGGTGCGGTTCTTTGGGTCTCGATAGCATGTCTCTGACGGCTTCTTGAACGTCTCGTCCGTGCTATCGCTTGTGCCATACGGGAATATTTTCTTCGCCGCTGCCGTGTCGTCGATAACTGTGCGGCCGCGCTCCTTGGCCTTGTTGACTTGGATAGTCGACCAAGCAGAGCGTTTCTGACTGAAGCACGCGGTGTCTGTGCAGACGTCTGCACTTTCGACGTCGGGGAACTGATCAGGCTGATTGCCGGTGCGTTTTGGGCATGTCGTGCATGCGCCGACCTTCGGCAGCAGCGCTTCATCTTTGATGTTGAATGGAGCTTCCTTCAGCTTGAGCATGAACTTGCGCTGAATCAGGTTGATGGCGACGCGTTGCGACATAGGGTCTTTGTTCTTGTCGCCAGCGATCTCGCCGCATGCTTCCATCTGCAGCTTGGAGCCGGGGATGCGCGCAATAAGAACTGCCAGCGACAGGGTCAGGTGCTTTGCATAGAACAGTTTGCGTGCGCCATCGCACAAGTCCAGTAGCTTCATGCTGGCATCAACATAGGCTTTGCTGCGATTGATCTTTTCGGCCAGGTCGAGACGCTTGTAGCCGTAGGTCTTGATCAATTGCTCGAAACCTTCCGCCTCCTCCAGTGGGTGCAGGTCGCGGCGCTGCAGGTTTTCCAGCACCTGAATTTCGTATACCTGCTGGTCCGTAAGCACGCGAATCAGGACGGGGATTTTGGTCAGTCCTGCAATGAGCGATGCGCGCCAGCGTTGTTCTCCGGCTACGACCTCCAAGTCCTGCGGCTCGGCCTTCGTCGGTGTGACGGGCCGCATCAGGATCGGCTGAACGATGCCGTACTCCTTGATGCTGCCGGCCAGATCCTTCAGGAAGGCTTCGTCAAAAATCTTGCGCGGGTTCGTCTTGGAAGCGCGGGTGCGGCTGCGTTCGACGACCTTGAATTCGCTGTCGGGGACAAGTTCAAATTTGCCGTCGACGACGGGCGTGGTGGTGGCGAGTTCCATTGTGTGGATCCTTAGTTAAGTGGCAGAGCGGGAGTTGCTTTCGGGGACGTAGAACAGCAATGCGCCGGAGGCGCTAACGGCCGAAGCGTGAAGGGGAAGGGTTACGGTGATTTGCCATGCGGTGCTGCCCGGCAGGCGAGGGGCTTGAACGGCGCGCACTGGAGCGCTGACCTCGTAGCCCTTCGATTCCATGCGTGCAATCACATTGGCCAGCGAGTTGGACTCGTTGCGAAGCAGTAGGGCGCTGCGAGTCGCTCCGGCGTCGAGTGCGTCGCTCAGCGCATGGATTGTCATTGCCGCCGCCGGCGTTGATACAGACGGCTGGACGCGCTTCATTGGTCGCTCCGCTTAGCTGGAGCGGTCGCGCCGCAAGCGCGTTGGCGTGCTACGACGCCATCGGCAGTGTCTGGCCAAGACTGCTTGCAGATATCCAGCAGCTGCGCCTGAACGGCTGGCGTCAACTTGGGGGCGCGAGCGGCCATGATGCCGTGCGATACCCCGCGTTTATATGCACTGGTGACGCGCTCGATCTCTTCGTTGCGGTGAAAGTGGTTGTAGATGACAAGCAACACCAGGATGACGACGGCTGCAATCACGGTATCAATCAGCATTTGACGGATGCGGTTCATAGTGGTCTCACGAATGTGGCGCACAGGCCGAAGCGGTCGAATGCAGACGTCTGCACATCGAAGCTGGACCGTGCAATGGCGGGATAAGCCCAGCGCTGGCCGGACTCGGTGGTGACGGTGATGTGGAAGGCTTTCACGATGCCGCCTTGATGCGGACGCAACTGACGCAGAGGCCGTACTGCTGCAACTGTTTGACGGTGATCTGCTTGCCGCAGTCGCAACGGCGGCGGTTGTGGACGTATGGCGGTTTGCTTGCCGCAGTGGTCGCACGAAAGCGTTCGGTGCTGAGAGGTGTGAAGCCGATGATCATGCTGGCTCCAGCTCTTTAGTTGGGGTTGGTGTGAAGAGATTGCGGATCATCTGCTCGCCGCTGAACACTTGCGGTGGGCGCTTGCGATGCAGGTAGTGCGGTTCGACGACCACCTGCCAGTTGCGATAAGCCACGACATAGCCATAGACAAGGCCGGGGCCGCCTCCGGGCGCGCCGTCGAGGCAATGCCTCGTGGCGGCTGCCTCGATAATTTCCAGTTCGGTTTCGTTGGGAATCAGGAACTCGCCTGCGAGGTTTGCTGGCGCACGGAATACGACGATCTCGCCGACTGCGAAGGGGCCGTTCATTTGGCACCTCGCTTGGTTTTGCCCTTCAGCTTGTCGAGGTCGCGTTGCGTTGCGATTTGCTTGCGTGCTTCGGCGCAGGTCATGCCGAGGGGCCACGCGCTGGGAAGCGCTGGTCGTTGCGAGCGGATGGAACTGATCGGCTGGAGAAAGTTAATGCGCCGTGGGAGTTGGAATGCTGCAGCTCTGTGTTTTCGGGATTGCATCGTCGGTCCTCATCTGGTTGTGATGGAAAACGCGACGATTAAACCATAGGTTTAAATTAAGAGTCAACCTCAGGTTTAATGTGTGAAAAAATTAAACTGACGGTATGCTTACAGCGGGTTGATTTTTGACAATGAACAATAGTGGTGCTGGAAGGGGCGGTGGTGGTTCAGATGATTAAGAAGTCAGACGAGGGGGATGATGTGGTGGAGTTGCTGGAGGCGTACAGGGGTATGGCACCTGAGGCACGGCGTATCTTGCTGGAGGCGGCCAGGCTCTATCTCCGGCGGTTCCCGGACAAGCGCTCTAAGGCGGTTTTACGGCTTGTTGTTGCGCGCAATAAGGTTAACTGATTCAGCCTTTGGGGCGCTATCGATAGCGGCCTCAATCAGCGCGCGGCCCATAACGCTCGCCTCGCGATAGGACGTCAGCATCCGCATTTCATCTGCGGTCACGTAGATGAGGGAGAGCGATTGTGCTGGCGCTGCCTCCGACTCCGTATCTTCTGATAGTAGGGCGTCGAGGGAAATCTGCAAGATGATTGCAACCTCTTTGGCCTTGGCTCTCGAAATATTCCCTGTTGCGATCCATTTGGACACGGCGGTATTAGACACGCTGGCCTGCTCTGCGAGCCAGCCCTGCGTCTTTTGCAGGCTTTTGAGGCGCTGCTTGATGATGGTGCCTACGTGTTTGGACATGTGTTGATTTTCAACTCTACGTTTATTAAGTTCAACAAACCTGCGCTTTACAAAGAATTAAACCTCTGGTTAAAATGCGCGAATGCAAAATGACCGGAAGACAACAATTGAAGAGGCCGTCGCCGCTGTGGACGGTCCATCAGAAATGGGGCGGCGCTGCGGTGTGACGCCGCAAGCCGTGTGCCGCTGGCTGCGGCGCGGCAAAGCCCCGAGTGATCGCTGCATAGCGATTGAGGTCGCGACGGGCGGGCGCTATACGCGCTACGTATTGCGGCCTGACGTGTTTGGTCGCCAGGACGCATCTGGTCAGCCTACCGTCCCGGCCGATTCCTCCAAGTTGCCAGTCCCGGATGTGACGTAACGATGTCATCTCCCAACTCCAAGACGCTCAAGTTGTCGCCGCTACGTAGTGCGCTGCCGATGGCTCTGAAGATCGAATCCGAGCCGGCGCTGGATAACCCCGTCATCGCAATCGCGGCCTCGGAAGTCAGCACGGCCTCAACGTCATCGAGGTTTGACTTGATCGCCTGTAGCACTGCGGTTGCTATTGCAGGCAGATCGTTGCGGGTGATCTTTGACGCGAGATGGACAAGCACCAGGTATTTGGCCGATTTCATTTTTCTTATTCCTCCAACGTTTGATGTGTGGGCGAAGCATAGCGAACCGCACAGAAAAATATAACCACCAGAAAAGGGCATACGTTGTGAACATTCGTAAGGCGCTCCTCGGAATGATCCGAGCAATTGGTTGGGACTCGATGTGCGACGTCCTGACAATGACGCGGCAGCAACTGGAGAATCGGCTGTACGAACGCCGTGGCCAGGGCATCACTGTTGACCTCGCATTGGAGATGCAAGCGGCCAGCGGTACGACACTGTTTGCCCAAGCGATAGCGGTCGCAAGCGGCGGCTCGTTCGTCAAGCTGCCGCCTGGGATGGAGGGCGATCAGGAAGAGTTGCTCGCCAAGTTCAACCGTCTATACATGCATGTTGGCCTGCTGTCGGCTCGATACGCCGAGTACACGGCCGACAACGAAGTCGACAAGCGCGAGCGGGCGGACTTGATTGCGATTGGCAACGAGATATCGCAAGCGACGCAGGAGCTGCTTGCGCTGACTTTCCGGACGTTCTGCGCACCTGAGCAGGGGGCCGCTGAGTGACGCTTGACGATTTCGGCGTTGTTGCCTCAGCCGCCCTGCAGTCTATTGAATCCCTGCTTTTTGAATGGTTTCCCAATGGCGTCATTGAGGGCGCGGAGTTTTGTATTGGTTCTACCTCCGGCGAAGCCGGCAAATCTCTGCGGGTTCGCCTTCACGGCGAACGCGCAGGCTTTTGGTCAGATTTTTCTATGGACGGCGAAGCCGGCCGTGATCTTATTTCCCTCTACGAAGTCGCGAAGGGTGTTTCGCCTGGTCGAGCGTGCGCAGAACTTGCATCCCAGCTCGGCGTAGCGATCACCAACGACGACGGTACAAAAACCGTCCCGTCCTTGGTTTCAAAAAATCCACCAAATCGTGCGCCTGCGCAAGCCGGCAAAGGGGTACAAGCCAAGTCGGAGAAGAAGCCAGCGACCGCTTGGGAACCAATCGTCCCGATTCCTGATGACGCGCCACCGTATCCTGCAGCGCATCCTATTCGTGGTCTGCCTGAGCGGCGCTGGGAGTATCGCGATCAGGAGCGGCGTCTGTTGGGTGTGGTGTCGCGTTTTGTCACATCAGAGGGCGATAAGGACATCATCCCTTGCGTCTACGCGAGACATCCGGAGACGGGGCGATGCGATTGGCGGTGGATGCAGTGGCGCGTGCCTCGGCCGCTGTACCTGCCTGGTCCCATCGTGCCGGGACTGCCCGTACTGGTGGTCGAGGGGGAGAAATGCGCTGATGCCGCTTACGCGCTCTTCCATGAGACGTGGAACGTCGTGTCATGGCCGGGCGGTGGCAAGGCTGTTGAAAAGGCTGGATGGTCATCGCTGGCGGGGTATGACGTGCTGCTTTGGGCCGATGCCGACGCGCAGCCGTACAAGGGTAACCACCCGCAAGCCGGTCAAATCAAACCGGAATGGGAACAGCCGGGCATGAAGGCCATGCAGAAGATTGCCGGCATCCTTCGGCAGCTCCGTTGCTCCGTCTCGCTCGTCGACATCCCAGAGCCTGGCATTAAGCCGGACGGCTGGGATATTGCCGACCTTATCCACGAGGATGGTGTGACGGCCGAAGACGTTGATGCCTGGTTAAGCAAGCGTCGGCCGCAGGCGGATGACGTCGCTGCAGTCGTCCCACAACAGGCAGAGGCGCCTGCATCTGCCGACGAGATTCCCCCGTGGGTTGATGGACCTCCTGACGACGCTGTACCCCTAACTCCGGCTAGCGCGAAGGCGTTGGACTGGGCGGCCTTACGTGAATTGATGATCCCCAACAGCTCCGGTGGTGTGAAGGCGTGCCGCGAGAATGTGTTCCTGGCGTTGAAGCATGATGCCAAGCTGCAGGGCATCGTGGCTCGCGACTCGTTCGCTGAGCTACAGATGAAGAAGCGTTCGCCGCCATGGCAGTCGGATAGCGGTGAATGGAATGAAGGCGATGACTTCCACCTCGGTATGTACTTGGCGCGGCGGTATGGTCTGGTGATGGCATCGGTCGGCGAGATCGAGAAAGCCGTGGCCCAGATCGCTCGTGAGCATGCGTTCAATCCCGTCGCTGACTACATGAACGCCTGCGCCGACAAGTGGGACGGCACACCTCGCGTTGAAACTGCCTTCGTCACCTATTGGGGCGTCGAGGATTCTGAGTACGTCAGGTTGATCTCGACGATGTTCCTGGTCGGCCTTGCTGCCAGATCGTTCTATCCGGGCGTCAAGCACGACTGCGCGCCGGTGTTTGAAGGTGGGCAAGGGCGCGGCAAGTCTACTGCACTGAGTGTGCTGGCCGGCGACTGGTACGCCGACACGCCATTCCGCATGGGTGAGAAAGACGGCTACTTATCGATTCAAGGTGTTCTGCTTTACGAGATCGCCGAGCTGGAGCAATTCAACCGTTCGGAAGTGACGGCGGTGAAGGCATTTATGTCGAGCCGAAACGACCGCTATCGTGAGCCATACGGCCGTCGAGTCAAGAACGTGCCGCGTCGTACCTTGTTTGCTGCGACCACCAACGAGAACCAGTACTTCAAAGACCCGACCGGCAATCGCCGATTCTGGCCGGTCAACGTCGGCCGCATCGATATCGACAAGCTCACGGCAGACCGTGATCAGCTGTTCGGCGAAGCGGTCCATCTGATGCGTGCTAAGACCAAATGGTATCCGACGCAGGAGCAGCAGATCAGGCTGATCAACGTTCACCAGGAGGACCGAGAGATTCCGGACCCTTGGATCGGACGTCTGTACGACTACTGCGAAGGTATCGATGGTGACGGCCGGATCCTTGCGGCAAACAAGCTGGAAAAGGTAACGGTGCGCGAGCTGCTGACCAGGGCGCTCCACATTGAAATAGGCAAGCTAGGACCGGCCAAGACCGAGACGATGCGCATCTCTACATGCATGCGCAAGCTGGGTTGGCGGAAGGATAGGCAGGCGTCTGGTGCGCGTGAATATTTCTATGAGCGCATCAAGGAAGAGGTGGTCGGCATGCAAGCGTCGACCTCCGGAGAGGCGGATGATGATCTGCCGCTATAGGTCGGAAATGAATCGTCAGGTATCATTGAGCCAGGGATCGTGCGCGCATAAATCGCGTGCGGAAAAGGCTCATGCACTTGCCGATTTATCCCAACCTCCCAACCCCGTCCAACCTTTGAATTTCAAGGTTGGACGGCGGAAAGCCGCTCCAGTAGCCGGCCCGCCAACCTCCCAACCTTTTTATAAAAAATCCTCGCACACACATACGCGCCCGCGTATGTACGCGACGAGTACCGCTTTATTTTTTTTCTATTCCAATCAAAAAGAGGTTAGCGAGGTTAGGAGGTTGGCAAGTCCAACACCGAAGCGGCTTACAGCCGTCCAACCTTTTGCCCAACCTTTTCTTGTTCTGAGGAGGTTGGTCGAATGAAGGATATGCGCAACGACATGCCAACAATTTCGGGAATCGTCGATGACCTGCGGCGGCAATACGGACTTCTGCCGATTGACCGACAGATACGGCGAGCCATGCGAGGAGAGCCGACTTTCTTCGCGAAAGAGAACGGCCACACCATCGGAACACAAAGCAAGCGCGGAACGGTCGAGGTCTACTCCGACGACCGAGGGATCAGTCAGACCCGGCCAGTGGTGGTCCCGGCAACATACATCGAATTCACGCTGCCTGAAGGCAAGCCAACCAGGGGAAAGTAATGCTGCACGCAATTTCAAACGACGAAGGAATGTTCAAAGATGTGACACACGCGTTGCATGTCGCTTACCTGGTCATGTCGACCGAGGCTCGACAGGACTGCACGACAAGGGCGGCGCTGCTCAAAATGATGGAGTACGCCGAGGATCCGCTGACGGCGGAGCAGGCTGACTGGTTTGAAGAGTTGCGGGGCGTCGCATCGCAGTCTCTCAATTTCAAGGGATTAAGTTCCGACGATATCCGGGCGCAATGCGCGCTGATCGTGTCGGCCGTTCGGAGCAAACTGCCTGCTCCGGAGATGTATGCCATGGAGGCACGCTTCACTCAGACTGAGTTTGAGGATGTACGAGGCGTGCGAAGGTTCGCCTTCTCAAGAGAGAAGGCGACGGCGATCAAGGCGTTGTCCGATTGGTTGCAGCCATCAGTGGGAACGTTGCCGTCGCTGGCCTTGGATTGTTTGGTGGCGAAGCAATATGCCAACCACAGTCGCACGTCGATCAGCTATCGGGATCTGGAAGCATCGTTCCACTTGCCGCGCATGACGTTCGCTCGCGCCGCAACGAAGATTAAGGCCAACATCCGTGCGCTTGAGTTGAGTGCGGCCAAGCGACTGCAGCTGCACTTCACTCAACAGGGCATCTTGCGGGAGCCGGAAAAAACCGCTTGACGCTGTTGGGACAGCGCGAGTATATTTTCGCCACACTCGACGCAGTCACGTCCAAAGCCCTGATGAAGAAATTCATCGGGGCTTTTTCGTTTCTGTCGTGCAGACGTCTGCATCGTCATTGATCACGTGGGGAAGCGCTTGCCGTGCCTTCGGGCGCGGCTTTTTTATTCTGAGTAGGAAGGTCGCAATGGTTCAGAAAGCAAAGACGCCGTGTCGGCACATTGGTTGCCGTCACTTGGTGGATACGCCTGGCTATTGCGAGCTGCACAAGTCCGAAGCAACCGGGTGGAACTCGCCCCGCTGGAGCGGTAGCCGCCATGAGCGAGGTTACGGGTCGAAGTGGACCGAGATCCGGAAGCGGATCCTGGCTCGCGACAACGGCCTATGTCAGCCGTGCCTGAAGCAGCAGCGCTCGACCAGGGCGAAGCATGTTGACCACATCATTCGCAAGGCTGACGGCGGCAGTGATCGCGACGACAACCTGCAATCGATCTGCGTGGCCTGCCATCGGACGAAAACCGCGACAGAAGGCCGAGGCAGGCCGGGCGGAACGGAAGAAACAGGATTTTTTTGAAAAATGCCAGCAGACCGGGGGGGCGGGTCGATTTTCTGGGCAAATCGTCGGCGGGGACTGTGCGCCCCGTCTTTTTTTTGTGTGCGCAAGTTATGGAGGGGGGGGTATCTAAGGCTCCCCGATGACTATGGGACAACGAGGACCACAACCACAAGCCAACGTGCTGAAACTGATGCGCGGCAATCCTGGAAAACGGCCGATCAACTTGGCCGACGGAGTAAATCCGGAGGTGGCGGTGCCGGACGCCCCGCGCCATCTCAACAAAGAGGCGCGCAAGGAATGGAAGCGCATCACCGTCGAGCTGGAAAAGTTGGGCTTGATCAGCCGTCTCGACCGTGCGGCGCTGGCGTTGTACTGCCAATCATGGGGCCGCCTGGTCGAACTGGAGACGGCTTTCGCTCGCCGGCAGGAGATGCTGGCCGAAAAATCGGAGGATCCGACAGCTGCGTACATCGATGTGGCCCCCAGCGGCTACCGGGCGCACGCCGTTGAGATCAATATCATTCGCTCGCTGCAGGACGAGGTCCACAAATTTCTGCAGAGTTTCGGGCTGTCGCCGTCAAGCCGTTCACGCGTCACGCCGTCGACCAACCAGATGGCGCTGCCTGGAATGGAAGGACAAACAGGATGGGGGCAATTTAGCAAATGACTTTCGTCGATACAGCCAATCAGTACATCGACGATGTTCTGACTGGCCGTATCGTTGCATGCAAGTGGGTCAAGTTGGCGTGCGAACGTCAACTTCGCGACCTCGACCGTGCCGCGAAAGGCGATCCAGAGTTTCCGTATCGCTTTGACGAAGAGGCGGCCGGACGCATCTGTCAGTTCATCGAACTGTTGCCGCACACGAAAGGACGATGGGCGCGGAGTCGGGAGCGCATTTCCTTGGAGCCGTGGCAGGTTTTCATTCTGACCACCGTGTTCGGTTGGCTCCATGTCGACACAGGCCTGCGTCGTTTTCGTCGAGCCTATGAAGAGGTTGCACGGAAGAACGCGAAGTCAACAAAGAGTTCCGGCATTGCCCTCTATCTGTTTGGTGCCGACAATGAGCCGGGGGCCGAGGTCTACAGTGCGGCGACCACCCGCGACCAGGCGAAGATCGTCTTTGACGATGCACGCGCCATGGCGATACGCGAACCGGAGATGTGCAGCACGCTGGCTATCGAAGTGCTGCAGAACCAGCTCCTGACAGATGACGGTAGTAAGTTCTTGCCACTGTCGGCCGAAGGCAGCACGCTCGACGGTCTCAACGTCCACGGCGGGATCATCGATGAGTTGCACGCTCACAAGACGCGTGCCGTCTTCGATGTGATCGATAGCGCGACAGGTTCGCGGGATCAGTCGTTGCTGTGGATGATCACAACCGCCGGTACGGATCGCACTGGCATTTGCTACGAGCAGCGCACACACGTCACCAAGATCCTGCAGAACATTTTTGTGGACGAAACCTTCTTCGGGATCATCTTTACCCTGGACGAAGAGGATGAGTGGGCAGACCCGAAGGTCTGGATCAAGTCGAACCCCAATCTCGGCATTTCCGTTTTCGTTGACGACCTGGAGATGGCAGTGCGCAAGGCGCTCTCCATGCCCAGCGCCGTTAACAATCTGCTGACGAAACGGCTCAACGTTTGGGTCAACGCCGACGCAGTCTGGATGGACATGCGGGCTTGGGAGCGCTGCGCCGACCGAACTCTCCAGCTCGACGACTTCGCCGGCGAGCCTTGTTGGATCGGGATGGACCTTGCGGAGAAGAGCGACTTCGCTGCTCTTGTGCTTGTGTTTGAACGGGCTGGCACGTTCTATGTGTTCACCCGCCTTTACTTGAACGAGGACGCCGTAACAAACGGAACGAACTCGCAGTACAGCGGTTGGGAGCGCGCCGGCCACATCATCGTCAACGAAGGCAATGCCACCGACTTCGATGTGATCGCCGATGACTTGCGTCGCTACTGCGAAACTTTCGACGTGCAGGAGATCCCATACGACCCGGCCATGTCTCGCTACTTCGCGACCAAGTTGGTACAGGAGGGCTTGCCGATGGTCGAGGTCAGGCAGGCGCCGATCTTCTTCACGCAACCGCTGATCCAGACAGAGAACCTTGTCCTGGAGAAGAAACTGGTGTTTGACGGCAATCCTGCGATGACCTGGATGGTCAGCAACGTGGTGGTGACCACTTCACGCTTCACCGGATTGAAGCACCCCACAAAAGAGCGCCCAGAAAACAAGATCGACGGTCCGATAGCGATGTTCCTTGCTCTCGGCCGGGCGATGCTGGGCAATGATGACGATGACGACGCGGCGGATGGATTGTAACTATGGGAATCAGAAACAGAATTGCCGGCGCGGTAGGCGGCTTCATGTCGCCTCCTGCGCTGCAAGCGAGCGCGGAGACCAGCGGCACGGCGTCGCCGGACAACTGGCTGCTGAAGTTGTTCGGAGGCGGTCGCACGACCAGCGGACAAGTGGTCACTCCGGATAGTGCATTGCGAGTGATGGCGGTGTATGCGGCGACTCGGATTCTTGCGGAATCGATGGCAAGCCTGCCAGTCAACGTGTACGAAGCGAAGGGCGGCAGTCGAAAGAAAGTGACGCAACATTCGCTGAGCGCGCTGCTGCACGACACGCCCAACCCTAGCAACACCTCGTTCGAGTTCGTCGAGATGGGGCAGGCGCACTTAGCGTTGCGCGGCAACTGCTACTCCTATGTGGAAGGCAACGCCAAGGGTGAAGTAACTGCACTCTATCCGTTGCATCCCGATAAGGTGGTGACACGCTACGACAAGTCTGCGCATCGATTTACTTACGACATCGACGGCGAGGCGAACGTGCCGGCGTCGAATGTCCTGCACATTCGGGGCTTCTCCCTGGATGGCTTGGTCGGGCTGTCCCCGATATCGCTTGCCCGCGAAACGCTGGGGCTGGCGATGGCGGCGGAGCAGGTCGGGATGGAGGCATTCTCCGAGGGCTTCGTCCCGCCGATTGTCCTTGAGGTGCAGGAGAAGGCGAACAAGGAGCAGCGGCAGACGTATCGCAAAGAGTGGGTCGACCTGACGAAGAATCGCCGTGGCGGTCCGCCGGTGATTTCCGGCGGAATGAAGCTGCACACCTTGCGCATGTCGATGGCTGACCTCCAGTTCATCGAGTCGCGCAAGTTCAGCATCACGGAAATATCTCGATTGTTCCGGGTGCCACCCCACATGCTCGCCGACTTGGAGCGCGCTACGCACTCCAACATCGAGCAGCAGTCGCTGGAGTTCTTGAAGTACACGCTAGCCCCCTGGATCAAACGATGGGAGCAGCGGATGAATCTCACGCTGCTGTCGGGCGTCGAGCGCGAGCGAGGCTTGTATATCAAGTTCAATGTTGATGCTTTGCTGCGCGGCGACATCAAGTCCCGCTTTGAGGCATACAAGATCGGGCTGGAAGGCCGCATCTTAAACGCCAACGAGTGCCGCGAGATGGAAGACCGCGACGCCTACGATGCCGGCAACGCGTTCTGGGCACCACTCAACATGGCACCGATTGAAGTTCCGCGAGCCGGAACCGGAAAGGAAAAAACATGAAGCATCCATTGTTGGCTTCGCTTGTCTTCGGCCAGGCACACATGATTGAGCCTGCCAAGCTGGACATCATCCTGCGCGTCCTGGCTGATCGCATGGACTTGTCCCTGGAGGCACCTACGATGCCGGATCCTGGATCGGTGGCGGCGATGAGCAAGGGGCCGGTCGCCGCTTTGCAGGCTAGCGCGAGCAGCAGCTGGGGCGACGCAGGTGGCGGCGTCTCGATCTTGTCGGTCGCCGGCACTCTGGTACATCGGGCTTCCGGCCTCGATGCAATGTCGGGCCTGACCAGCTACGCCAGTTTGTCTGCGCAGTTTGATGCGATGCTGAATAGCTCGCAAGTCTCGCACATCGTGCTTGATCTCAACTCACCAGGAGGGTCGGTCAACGGAGCCTTCGATTTCGCAGATGAGATCTACAACGCACGCGGCACCAAGCCCATTACCGCAATCGTTGACGAATCCGCTTATTCCGCTGCCTACGTAATCGCAAGTGCTGCCGACGAGATCGTGCTGCCGCGAACCGGCGGCGTCGGCAGCATCGGCGTAGTGGCGGCACACATGGATCGCAGTGCCGCTAATGAACGCGACGGCATCAAAGTGACCTACGTGTACGCCGGGGCGAGAAAGGCTGACGGCAATCCGCACGAGCCGTTGTCGGCGGAAGCGCAGTCCGGACTGCAGGCAGAGGTCGATCGTGTGTACGAGCTGTTCGTGGAAACGGTTGCGCGCAACCGTGGCTTGAGCGTCGACGCAGTGCGCGCAACCGAAGCTGCGGTCTATCGCGGTCCTGGTGCCGTGGATGCCAAGTTGGCCGACCGGATCAGTCCGGCGAAGGATGCCTTGCGCGATGTGCTTGGACTGTATCAATCACCGGGTGGCGGGTCAGGGCGCTTTCAGCGTGCCGCCACCGCGATGCGCATCAAAGCAATGTAGGGATTCCCCGCGAGGGGCGTGGAGGGCCGTCAGACGATGGCCCTTTTTTTATTCAATGTCAGAAAAGGAAAGTGAATATGGATTTGAAGAGTCTATTGCAAGCCCGCGCGGGGGTGCAGGCAAAGATTGCCGGGATCGCTGCGAAAGAGGCTGCCGGTACAGCCCTGTCCGCCGAGGAAATCTCGGAGTTCGGGGCGTTGTCCGCTGAGTTCGAGGCGCTGACGGACAAGATCAATCGCCTACAGGCTTCCGAGCGCATGTCGGCGGCCGTCGCCACTCCAGTGCAAAGCCCGCTGTATGCGCAACCAAAAGCTGCGGACAAGCGCAAGCCTGGCGAATCGCTGGGCATCATGGTCCGCTCGCTGATTTCCAGCAAGGGTGACGTACGTGCTGCGGCGAACTTCGCTGAAACTGAATGCCAGGCGCCGGACATCGCGGCGGCATTGAACACCACCACCAACACTGCCGGCGGCTTCATCATTCCACCCGGATATGTGCCGGAGGTGATCGAGCTGCTGCGTCCGAATAGCGTGATCCGCTCTCTGGGCGCTCGCACTATGCCGATGCCCGCCGGCACGCTGTCCATGGCAAAGATCGCATCGGGATCCAACGCCAGCTATGTTGGTGAAGGCGTCGACATCCCGAAGTCCGAGCCAACGTTCGGCAACCTGAATCTCTCAAAGAAGAAGCTGGTTGCCATGGTGCCAGTATCGAATGACCTGGTGCGCTTCAGCTCGCCGTCCGCGAACGAGATCGTCCGTGATGACATCGTGCAGGGGCTGGGTACTCGCGAAGATCAGGCGTTCATTCGCGACGACGGCACTGGCAACACGCCGAAGGGACTGCGTGCGCTTGCTATCGCTGCGAACGTGATTCCGGCAAATGCTGTCATCAATGCGCAGAACGTGAAGAACGATGCCGGCAAGCTGGAACTGGCGCTGATGGGCAAGAACGTCAAGATGATCAAACCGGGCTGGGTGTTCTCGCCCCGCACGCTGGTTTTCCTGACAAACCTGCTCGACGGCAACGGCAATCACGTGTTTCCGGAAATCGCGACAGGCAACTGGCGCGGCAAGCCGTACAAGACGACCACCAGCGTGCCGGACAACCTGGGCGACAACGGCGACGAATCGGAAATCTACCTGACCGATTTCAACGACGCAATCATCGGCGAAGCCACCGGCTTGATTATCGACGTGTCGGGCGAAGCCAGCTACGTCGAAAACGGCACGCTGGTCTCGGCATTCAGTCGCGATCAGACGGTGGTGCGCGCCATTACCGAACATGACTTCGGTCTGCGCCACGATCCGTCGACCGCTGTGCTGACCGGCGTGAAGTGGAAGCCGTAACACCTGACTAGGCGTCGGCGCGACGCCCTATGCGTTGTGCAGACGTCTGCATTTCTCAACTCACAAACGAGGTCGATATGAAATTAGTGAAGTTTCTCCAGCGCGTCGCGCCGTTCCAAGCGGGCGAAGTCGCAGGTTTTTCCGACGAAGATGCGGATCGCCTGGTAGCCAACAAGGCCGCCGAGCTGCATACACCGTCCAAGCGCAACAAGCGTGCGAACGCGGCCGGCAGTGACGGTGGTGGCAAGGATGGTGCCGGTGGTGAAGGCGGCGGCGAAGGTGGCCAGGGTGACGGCGGCCAAGGCGGCGAAGGCGGGGAAGGGGCGCAGTAATGGCGGCGAGGCTCATCACGCCGCCGGCGTCCGAGCCGGTCGGCGTCGACGAGTCTCGTTCGTGGGCAAAGATCGATGACGACGTCGACGCCGGCATTCTCGCCGTCGCGATACAAGCGGGGCGGGAAAAGGCTGAACACATCACTGGCCGCCGCCTCATCACACAAACATGGTCCGTGCGCGTCCAGCGCGGACAAGTTCTTTCGTTGCACGACCTGATGCCTGTCCGTTCGATCAAGACCGTCGACGGCGTGACTGTCGATTGGGAGGATGGGTTGCCGGCCACGGTCAGCGTTGATGCCGATATGGAGCTGCGCATCGAGTGTGGCTATGGCGAGGCGAAGGACGTTCCCGCGTCGATCAAGCTGTGGATCTGGGAGCGACTCGGTTTCCTAATCGAGCATCGCGACGCTCTCACTACCAATCAAGAATTCGCTGCGCCACGCGACTACGTCGACGGCCTGCTGGATCAATTCATTGTGCCGAGGTTGTGATGAAGGTACCGAGTATTGGCGAGTTGAATCGTCGGGTCGAGCTGCGCGAGCGTGTCGACCAGGCAGTGGCGGACAGTGATGTGGAGGCGACGTTTCCGCAGCAGCGTTTTCGCTGGGCAAAGATCGAACCCGTCGGGTCTGCGGTATATGCCGCCAGCGTTCAGATCGATAAGAAAGTCACGCACCGCATCACCGTTCGATACCTCGACGGCATCACTGATGCATTTGAGATCGTCTATCGCACGCAAGTATTTGCCGTGAAGCGAGTGTCAGACCTGAACGGGGCGCGGCGCTTCACGGTCCTGGAAGTGGAGGAAATCCAGCATGGATAAAGAGCTGGCGTTCTACATGCACATAGGTGGATTTGAAGGATTCGACAAGTCTGTCGATTTCGACAAGAAGCAGATCAGGAAGGCAATGCGGCAGGCGGGACGGATTGTCCAGGGCGGCGCGAAGAAGAGGGTAGGCAAGACTGGTGGCTCTACTGCCGGTGACTATCCTGCTCGTCGCCGAGGTCTGCTGCAGCGCTCGATCAAAACTAAAGTGTCGCGCTCCGGGTTCTTGGTTCGGGTTGCTCCGTTCATGGTGGCCGGCATGAAGGCTTATTACCCTGCCTTCCTCTTTTATGGAGCCAAGCGTAAGCCTGGTGCGCGTCGTGATCGACGATCAAAGGGGACTGGAGCAATGCGCATCGAAGCGCGTGGCAACTACATGGCCGACGAATTGAAGGACGACAGCGGCTCGATTCAACGACTACTGGAGGCGGCGTTTAGCAGCGCCCTGGTCATCAAATAAGGAGGCGCAATGAAGTTGTCCCCAATCGTCGCGCAGCTCCGATTGCGATGCTCGCTGTTCGCCGGCCGCGTGTTCGGCGGCATCGACTGGGAGTCACTGGAAGACGCTAGCAAGCTGCCCATGCCGGCTGCGTATGTGATCGTCACGGACGACGACCCTGATCCCAACAAGTACCAGAACGTGGCGGCGCAAGACGTCAAGGACGGCTTTGATGTGTGCGTCGTGCTGGAGGCTCCGGATAACAAGACCCTTGAACGTGTCGACCAGGTGCATGACGTTCGTGCCCTTCTGCATCTGGCTTTGGTCGGCTGGCCACCGATGCCCAACTATGACCCCGTCGAGTACGAAGGTGGTCAGTTGGTGCTGATCAATCGCTATCGCCTGGTGTACCGGTTCTCGTTCTCCGCTGGCTGGACTCTCGGCCGGACTAAAGGCAGTGACCCGCCTGAGACTTGGGAGGAGTGGCAACACGACGGCTTCCCCCGGCTTGAGGGGATCGATATCGACGTCGACGCGATTGATCCGATGGTCGACAAGAACCTGAAGCAGCAAGGCCCGGATGGGCGAATCGAACTAACCATGAAAGGAGATTTACCCCAATGAACCAAGTGCGCACCATTTTTGTCGTCCCCGTTGCAGGCCGGATCGTACCGGACCCGGAGCGTGGCGGCGACCTCGCGGCCGAGGGCCGTAACGTTCCACGCACGCCGTACTGGCTGCGTGCTGTCACTGCTGGCGATGTGAAAGAAACTAAGCCAGCGGCCGATAAATCCACTGCCAAAGGTAAAGCAGAATGACCGTTCCATACAACACCACGCCGGCTGATGCGCTGGTTCCTCTGTTCTACGGTGAAGTCGACAACAGTATGGCGAACAGCGGCTCGACTGCGCTGCGCAGCCTGATCGTTGCTCAGGTGAACGATGATGTTGACCTGGTGGCGAGCGCGCTCCAGATCGTGGCGCGCACCAGCGATGCCATCGCCCTCGGTGGCGACGGCTCGATGCTGGCGTCGATGCATGCGCGTTGGCGCAAGATTGACCTCGGCGGTGAGATCTGGGTCTTGCCGGTGAAGGTCGACACTGGATCAGTTGCCACCGGTAAGGTGACGCTGACCGGTACGGCGACTGAAGCTGGCCTGATCAACCTGTATATCGGTGCAACGCGCATTCGTGCATCGGTAGTCGTGGGTCAGACCGCTGCGGAAACGGCTACAACGCTCGCTGCTGCGATCAACGTGGCGACAAGTTTGCCGGTGACTGCTGCGGCGGCAAATGCCGTGGTAACGTTGTCCTGCCGCTGGAAGGGCGACACCGGCAACGATATCAAGCTGGCGGTCAACATGAAGGGTGCTGCGGCAAACGAGAAGACGCCGGCAGGCCTGACGGTCGCCATGGTCAATCCGGCCGGCGGCACTGGCTCTCCAGACCTCGCGCAGTTGTTGGCGCTGGTCGGGGACGAGCCGTTTGAGTTCATCTGCCATCCTTACTCGGATGTGAATACGCTGGATGACTTCCGCGACTGGATGAATGACAGTTCCGGTCGCTGGTCATATGCCCAGCAGTTGTGGGGGCATGTGTACACAGCGCAACGCGGCTCGCTGGGGCAACTTGTGGCGGCTGGCCGTGTGCGCAACGATGCGCACATGACCATCGCTGGATTCGAGGCGACTGCGCCCGATCCTATCTGGGAAGAGTCAGCGGCGTATTGCGCACGGCAGGCAGTGTTCCTTTCGATTGACCCTGCGCGCCCAACCCAGACCGGCGAGCTGGTCGGGTTGACGCCCGCCCCAGCCGGCCAGCGCTTCATCTGGTCTGAGTTCCAATCGCTGCTAAAAAATGGCATCGCCACTCAGAACTATGACGGCGGTTCTGTGCGCATTCAACGAGCGATCACCACCTACCAGCGCAACGCCTATGGCCAGCCGGACGATTCGTATCTGGACAGCGAAACGATGCACACCACCGGCTACGTGATGCGCTACTTGCGCTCGATCATTACCAGCAAGTACGGCCGCCATAAGTTGGCCGATGACGGCACGCGCTTCGGTGCCGGCGACGCGCTGGTGACTCCAAGCACAATCCGCGGCGAGTTGATTGCGGCGTATCAGGAGCTGGAGCGTCGCGGCATCGTGGAGAACTCTGCGCTGTTCGAGAAGTATCTGATTGTTGAGCGCGCTGCCGGCAGTCCGAATCGTCTCAACGTACTGTTCCCGCCGGACTACGTGAATCAGTTGCGCATCTTTGCGCTGCTCAATCAGTTCCGCCTGCAGTACGCCGAAGCGGCTTAACGCCAACGTCAACGCAGTATCACGGCCCGGTAAATCCGGGCCGTTTCTTTTTAGGGAGTCTCACATGGGACAAAAAACAGCGGGTACTTGCTACGTCAAAGTAGACGGTTCCCAACTGACGATTACCGGTGGCTGCGAAGCCCCGTTGATGCCCGTCAAGCGCGAAACGGTCGTTCCTGGCTTCTACAAGGAAGAAGACATGACGCCATATCTCAAGGTCGACGCCGTGCATACGCCGGACTTCCCACTGGAGAAGCTCATCAACGGCGACAACATGACCGTCACGACTGAGTTCAAGAATGGCAAGGTCTATGTCCTCGCTGGCGCGTATCTCGTCGGTGAGCCAGCGAGCGCGGGCGACGACGGCAAGATCGCTCTGGAATTTAACGGCATTAAAGGAACATGGCAATGAAGCTGAAAAAACCAATCACGGCGCATGGCGACCAGATCACCGAAATCGTGTTGAAGGAACCGACTGGCGAAGACTGCCGCGCTGTCGGCGGCCTGCCGTACTCGATTGCTAGCGACGAATCGGTGTCCATCAATACCGCCACGGCGATGAAATACATCGGACGTTGCGCCGGCATTCCGCCGTCGTCTGTCGACCAGATTTGCCCTTCCGACCTCAATACGCTGTGCTGGGAGGTTGCGGGTTTTTTCTTGAGCGAGACGTCCAAAACATAGAAGAAGTGATCGACCTGGCGTTTAACTGTGCGGAGTTCTGGCGGGTCGATCCTGAAGTGGAGCTGACCCGCTCGATCTCCACCATCATGCAGCACAACGCCCAGGCATGGCGTATCGCTCAATCAAGGAAAAACGATGGCTGATAAATTTCAATTGAAGGCGCTGATCACCGGCGTCGACAAGCTGTCGCCAACGCTTGCCGGCATCAGGAAGAACGTCGCCACGTTTCGGAAGCAATTGAAGACCAGCAGCCTGGGAGAGAAGATCTCCTTCGGCGAGCTGGTGCAAGGTGGCGCACTGGCGCTGCCGTTCATCGCAGGCGCCAAAGCTGCTATCGACTTTGAGTCAGCGATGGCTGATGTGCGCAAGGTCGTCAACTTTGATTCACCGCAGCAGTTCAAAGACATGAGCAAGGACGTATTGGATCTCTCCAAGCGCCTGCCGATGGCGGCAAAGGATATCGCCGCCATCGTCGCTGCAGGCGGACAGGCTGGCTTCGACAAGGGCGAGCTGGGACGCTTCGCGGAGGATGCCGTCAAGATGGGCGTGGCATTCGACCAGGGCGCGGGCGAAGCGGGCGAGATGATGGCGAAATGGCGCACAGCGTTTCGCATGACTCAGGACGAGGTCGTGTCGCTGGCGGACAAGATCAACTATCTCGGCAACAACGGGCCGGCGAAGGCAAAGCAGATTTCGGCCATTGTCACCCGCATCGGTCCGCTGGCAGAGGTGGCTGGCCTCGCATCTGGTCAGATCGCCGCTATGGGCGCGACACTCGCCGGCGTCGGTATTCAGGAGGATGTCGCCGCCACCGGCATGAAGAACTTCTTCCTGACTCTTACTGCAGGTGCCTCGGCCACCAAGCAGCAAAAGGAGACGTTCAAGGCGTTGCGGATGGAGCCAAAGAAGTTGGCGAAGGACATGCAGAAAGATGCGCAGGGAACGATGCTGCGCGTCCTGACTGCTATCAGCAAAGTCGATAAGTCGAAGCAGGCATCAGTGCTGCAGCAGCTTTTCGGTCGCGAATCAATCGAAGCTATCGCACCGTTGCTGACCAATCTTTCTCTGCTTACTGGCAACCTGCAGAAAGTAGGTGACGTGACGCAGTACGCCGGCTCGATGAACCAGGAGTATGCGTCGCGAGCAGCGACGACAGCAAATAACATCCAGCTGTTCACCAACCGCGTCGTCGCGTTGGGTATCAACGTAGGCAACATTCTGTTGCCGCCGTTGAATTCGTTCATGGCTGTAGCGGGTCCAATGATTGAAATGGTGGCTGGTTTGGCCTCGGCATGCCCATGGCTTACCAAGGGCATCCTCGGTGCGGCAGTCGGGTTCGGCATCCTGCGCTTGGCCGTCATTGGCGCGACGCTGGCATCGAAGCTCTTCCTGGCTGTGACGAGCCTGACTCCAATCGGTCTCGCGGTGCGCGTATTGGCGCTAGCCGCTGGCTTCCTGATCGCGAACTGGCGGTACATAGGGCCGTTCTTTGCCGCGTTGTGGGAGGGAATCAAGTCCGTATTCAGTGCGGGCTGGGAGCTGGTGAAAACCATCTTTGGCTTCTCTCCATTGGGCATGATCATCGCCAATTGGGAACCGATTGTTGCGTGGTTCAAAGGCATGTGGGAACGCATCCGACCATACGTGCAGCCGCTCATTGATGGCTTTAAATGGGTAACGGGCAACAGCGACAAGCTGAAGCCGGCGGGCGGCGTAGCGGGCCAAGGTGCGGACCCCGGCGCATGGCGGCAGCAAGTGATAGCTGGCCAGTCGGGACAGCCGCAATTGAAGGGCGACATGGTCGTGCGATTTGAGAACGCGCCGGCGGGCATGCGTGTCGACCAGGCGCAAACCAACCAGCCGGGATTATCGGTAACGCCACGTGTGGGATATCGCACGCTCGGAATGGGAACAGGAAAATGAGTGATTGGAGAAAGCGACTGCAGCCGGCGTCGTTTCGCGGTGTGCCGTTCAAGGTGGACAGCGATTCTTCGCCGGTTGGGCGCGACGTGGTGGTCCATGAGTATCCCAAGAAGGACAAGCCCTACGTTGAAGACTCCGGGCGAAAAACGAGGGTCTTTCGTTTTCCGGCTTTTGTCATCGGCCCGGATTGTTTTGATCAACGGGACAAGTTGCTGTTAGCGCTCGATACTGCAGGCTCCGGCGAGCTGGTGCATCCGTGGTACGGGCGCATGAAGGTGACTGCGAACGGCGATTGCACGGTGTCCCATGACCGTCGCGAGGGCGGTATGGTGCGCTTTGACTTGGCGTTCGTTGAGGCGGGCGAACTGGGGTTCCCCACTGTCAAGCCGAACAATGCCAAACAAGTGCAGACGTCTGCACAGGCGGTGCGTGACTCAGCATCCACCCGATTTGCTGCTGCATTGGAGCAGGTCAATATGGCCAAGGTGAAGGTCAACAACATCACCAGCAGCATTTCGTCAATGTACGCGACGATCAACAACAATCTGCGGCCGCTGACGTCGCTGTTCTCGTCGGCCAGCGGCATGATCAACAGCATCATGAACGCGCCGCAGAACATGGCGGCCATGGTGTTCGGGACATTGAGCGATCTGGAGCGAGCATTCTCCAGCTTCGGGGGTTCTGGCAGTTCCATCGGCGGCAGTTCGTCGGCGGTGCAATCCTTTGCTGCTGCGCCAGTGCCACCGGGAGCTGATGCCGGCAAGTTGCATAGCGCACTGGTTGGACTGCTGCAAGACGCATCTATCTACAACGGTCTGCTTGATACCGCGCAAGTCCCGGTAATCGCCGCGCCCGATGCGCCGGTCGGCATTCCAGATCTGGATACGCAGTTGTCGCAAGAGCCGGACGGTGCTACTGCGCCGATCACGTCCGACGTCATTGATATTCGCGACGGGCTGAACGAGGCAATCCACGTCGTGGCTATGTCGGCCTCTGGAGATCACTACCTGGTGCTGACCGACGCTCGGCAGGCTGCGAACTTGCACTTGTCGAACGTGGCGCGGGCAGGCATACGGCTGATCTCCTATTCGCCGCGTGCGACGACACCGGCTCTCGTGCTGGCCTACCGTTTGTATGCAGATGCATCGCGTGCCGGAGAAATCGTCAGTCGAAACAAATTGCGGCATCCCGGCTTCGTACCGGCGGTGCCGCTGGAAGTGGCGAGTAAATGATGAGCAATGACGACGATGTGACCCTGACCGTGAACGGATACGACTACGGCGGGTGGACGGAGGTTGACATCAATGCTGGCGTCGAACGCCAGGCACGTGACTTTTCTCTCGGCATTACATGGGAATGGCCGGGCAGCGGTGCAACGGCTGTTCGCATCAGGAAGAACGACCGCTGTGAAGTACGCATCGGGAATGACCTGGTGCTGACTGGCTACGTATTCGCTACTCCAATCGAATGGGACAAGAAGCAGATCCAGCTGACAGTCAAAGGGCGGTCGTTGACGGCCGATCTGGTGGATGCATGCCCGGACGATAAGCCTGGTCAATGGCGCAACCAGAGCATTGAAAAGATTGTCCGCGCCCTGGTAGCGCCGTATGGCATTCAGGTGGTGAATGAAGGGCGAGACGCCACGGTGGTAAAGGATCATACGGTCAAGCCAGGGGAAACGGTGTTTGAGTCAATTGACCGACTGCTGACGGTGTCTCGCCTGTTCTCCACCGATGACGGGCGGGGCCGGTTGGTGATGGCGCGGCCGGGTAGTAAGGGCTGGGCGGCCAATGCGTTGGAGCTGGGCGTCAACCTGTTGACGGGTAATGCCCCCCTCGATTTTTCGTCGGTGTTTTCTGAGTACGTTTGCAAGGGGCAGAAAAGCTCTTCCGATGACGATGAAGACAACGAGGCGAGCGCGGAGGTATCTGCAAGCGCCAAGGATGAGCGCATGGATCGCCATCGACGGCTTGTGATTCATGAGTCGGGACAGGTCAGCAAAGAACTGGCTCAGTGGCGAGCCGATTGGGAGCGTGAACATCGCATCAGTAAAGCACTGGAGGCAACGTACAGCGTCCAAGGCTGGCGGCAGTCCAATGGCCAGCTATGGCTGCCGAACCTGATGGCGCGCCTGATAGATCCCATAGCCGGTTTCGACCGCGACATGCTGATTGCGGAGGCTGGATATCACCGAAGCCGGCAGCGTGGGACGTTGACAACAATGAAGGTAGCGCCTCCAGACGGATTCGAGCCCGAGCCGAATGACAAGCGTAAGCGGCAAAAACTCAAGAAGTCGAAGGACGGCTTTGAATATTTGCTGCCTGCAGATTGGGAGAAAAATTAATGAGCGCGGATACCCTTTTGGCGCGTTGTACTGTGGTGCTGTCGAACCCGAAGTCGAAGACGCAGCGTCTGCAGGTGCGAGTCCTGGCTGGCGAGACCAAGGATGACATGGAGCTGTTTGAGCAGTATGGCATCACATCGGTGCCGCTCAACGGTGCCGGTGGCCTCGCGTTGTTCTTCGGCGGGGATCGCTCCCATGGCGTTGTGATCATGCCGGGCGATAAACGCTATCGGCCTACCGATCTGGAGCCGGGTGAGCTGGCGATCTATACGCACGAAGGCGCGAAGATCGTCATGCGCAAGGGGAAGATCATCGAGGTGGAATGCGACGAATACCGCGTAAAGACGAAAGTCTATTCCGTGGAAGCCGAGCAGACGATCTCGCTGAAGTCGTCAGCTTTTGACCTGGCCGCAGACACTGCCAAGTCGTCAGCGGCGCTGCAGGCTCCGGATGTCGTGTTGGGTGGCAAGAGCATGGTCAGCCACCGACACAACGAACACGACGGACCACAGACAGGAGGTCCGATCAATGGCTGACGCATCGGAAGACGAACGCCGAGCATTGCTGCGGCGTGCCGCGATTATCAGCTTGTTCTCGTGGCGTCGAGCGGATCCAAGCGACCAGCCCGACGACAGTGACCAGCTGGGATGGTGGGGCGATAGCTTCCCCAGCGTTGCGAACGACCAGACCGGATCCCGGCTTTACCTACTGCGGCGGCGGACGCTGGTGGAACAGACTCTGCGCGACGCCGTTGAGTACGCGCAGGAGGCACTGGCTTGGTTTGTCGAGGACGGACATGCCAGCGCCGTGACCGTGACGACAGAGCGACGCGGCACCAGTACGTTGGCGATGCGAGCGGTCATTGACCTACTCAATGACGATCCCCTGGTGCTGGAACTTGACGATATTTGGAGTGTGATACATGCCGTTTAACTCGGATTCTTTACCCGTCATCATCAAACGGTCGAGAGCGGATCTTGCTCCGGCCAGCAGCAGCGGTGCGCTGCGTCGCTCAGACGCGGAAGTACTGGCTCGGGTCCATGGCGGCACCAGCTTCGCGCTGCGCGAACATCAAAAGACAATCGCCGACGAGATGCTGCCTGACACGTGCAGCGACGAGATGATATTGCGGCAGGCGAACCTCCGGCTGCAGCGGGGTCTGCTGCCCGCGACGACGGCCGCTGGCAGCATCATATGCACCGGTCAGGCCGGCGGGGTTGTAACAGCGGGTGCGATCTATCAGACCGAGGACGGGCGGCGTGTCGTCGTGAGTGTGGACACGCCGCTGGCTGGTAACACGGTGGTTCCAGCAGTCTCCCTGGTCGCCGGTGCGGCCGGAAACATTGAGGCCGGCACCGCGCTCACTGCAGTCTCGCCGGTTGACCAGGTCAACGACGCTGCCGTGGTTGGGGGGGCGGGCATTGCCGGCGGGACCGAGCAGGAGACGACTGCGCAACTGCGGGCGAAGGTCATCCGCTCATACCGGATCGTCGCGCACGGCGGATCGGCTGACGATTACGAGACATGGGGGCTGGAAGTTCCTGGTGTTACTCGCGCCTGGTGCCGCCGCAACTGGTTCGGTCCGGGTACGGTCGGCCTGTTCATCATGTGCGACGGCAATCCGAATCCATTTCCTGATGCGGCCAAGCTCGCGGAGGCGCAGACGTACATCGAGACGGTGTATCCGGTCGGCGCGGATCTGGCGGTCTTGGCTCCCACGCCGAAGCCGGTGCATTTTGTGATTCACCCGGTTCCGGACACGGTCGCGGTGCGAGCATCTATCGATGCTGCTCTGCGAGACTTGATCTTTTCCGAAGCGGCCCTCGGTACAACGCTACTGCACACACACCAAACGCAGGCTATCAGCAACGCTACTGGCGAGGAGGATCACGGCTTGATCGCGCCGGCGGGGAATGTGGTTGCGGCACCAGGCGAGTTGATTACGTTCGGAGATATCGCATGGGCATAGCCGAAGACTATCTCGACCAGATGCGTCAGCTGCTGCCGCCTGGTCCTGCGTGGGACGTGGCGTTCGGCGACGAGGTCGACCAGGTACTGCAGGGCTTGGCTGCAGAGTTTGCCCGCGTCGACGCACGCGGCGACGATCTGCTGGCCGAGATGTATCCGGCAACTCTGCGCGAGCTGCTGACGGATTGGGAGCGCGTCATGCAGTTGCCAGATCCCTGCTTGGGTGACAGCCAAGGATTTGAAGAGCGCCGCACGGCGGTGATCCGCAGGATGATCGTCGGCGGCGGGCAAAGCGCTGTGTACTTTGAGGGGATCGCAGTGAGCATGGGGTATCCCGACGCCGAGGTGGTTCGACATCGAGCGCCGCGCTTCGGCAGTTCACGTTTCGGTCGCGACCGATTCGGTAGCTGGGCGCAGCAGTTTTTTTGGACGCTGCAGTTAGGTACGCCGCGACCAGGAGGCCGGCGCTTTGGCGTCTCCGTGTGGGGTGAGCGCTTCGGGTCTAACCCGAACGAAGGTATCGAATGTGTGGTGCGGCGATGGGCGCCTGCACACACCATCGTCAATTTTGAATACGACTGACAAGGATAAATATGGATTTTCCAAAGAGCGTAGCCGGCGTTGGTCTGGTGGATGGTAAGTTCGTCGACGAGAACAAGGCGACTGGCCAGGCGGGGTCGTTGATCCCTAGCGCGTGGGGTAATGCGGTTACCGACGAGCTTTTGAACGTGGTCCGTGCTGCCGGTCTGAATCCGGCCGAGGGCAACAATACGCAGCTCCTGCAGGCCATCGGCATTATGCTGGCCAATCAAGGATCTGCACTGAACCGCTATCCAACAGTGCCGGCGGTGAAGGGTGACGACGAAATCTACGTCCGGGGGCGTGGTGAGATGATTTGGACGGAGACCGCCTACTTTGTCGGGTATCGGTCGCCGCATTGCGGCCGCCCTGTCGACGGTCACACGAACGTCCCGTTGACCCGCGAAGTCGACGCGGTCGGTGGACTTTTGTCGAAAACGGATTACGCCGGATTGTGGGCTTATGCTCAGGAGCAAGCGTTAGTCGTGACGCAGGCTGTATGGACCGCAAACGTAGGCGCACACTACTTTGTAGACGTTTCAGGGACTCAGTTCCGTATCCCCGATCTGCGCAACATGTTCCGCCGATTTACCGGAACTGACGCTGACACTGCAAATGCAAGAACGCTGGCCACGAAACAGGCATTCACGGTCCAGACCCACTCGCACACCTTCATGGGATCTGTGCAGGCCGTCGGTGCCGGCGGCTACCCCGTACCGTATGGCGGCGGTGCGTCGAATGTGACAAATGCTGCAGGAAGTGCTGAGACCCGTCCCGTCAACACTGGCTACGCCCCTCGGCTTTACGCGTAGAGGCGCGGGGCGTAGGCCGTGTGCTTCGGAGCCGTCTCAGCGGTCCCTGTTGGCTGGACTATGCCGCCGACGTTGGCCAGGTTCGCACTGGAGCCGGACGAATACCGATTGACGCCGCCCGTATCGGATCCGCGTAGCGTGTGATCGTGGCTCTTCAACGTGTCGGCCTTGTACGAACCGAGCGTTCTTGCATTTGCAGTGACACAGTCGGCCTATGCGTGGATTCTCGGCGCATAGGCGGTGTGCCTTGGGGCCGTTTCAGCTGAGCCGGTGGTCAAGGTGTTGGCGAGCGATACATCGGACGAAAGGTCGGCAAGCGATTGAATGCCTGCGCCAATTGCATATACCGCACGTCCCCGCTGCACATGGGAGTGCGATTTAAACGTGTCGGCCTTGTAGGAACCCAAGCCCCTGGCATTTGCAGTGACGCGGTCGCTTTACGCGTGCAGCCGTGGCGCATAGGCGGTACTCACTGGACGCGTCTCTGTCGAGACGCGAGGCAGGCCCCCTGAGCCGTCCTGGGTCGCCGGGCCAATAGCGGTGGCAGGGGTAGTTGCCACGGCTATCGCAGCGTTCACAAAATCGTTGACCGTACTACCGCCCTGGTAGCTCTTATTCGAGTTTGTGGTGCTTTGATGGAGGTGACGCTGGAAGGCATCAAGCCGCCAAGTTCCGAGCGCTCTCGCATTTGCAGTGACATGGTCGGATCAAACGTAGATACGCGGGCAATAGGCTGTGTGTTTCGGTGCAGTCTCGGCCGTTCCTGTGGACGTAGTAACGATATAACCCGACAGTTCGCGCGGCGTATTGTTGTTACCTTGCGCAAAGCCGATCCCCGCTTGATTACCAGTTTGCGCACTATGGGCGTGGCTTCGAATCGAATCTAGTTTGTACGAGCCTAGCACCCTCGCATTTGCAGTGTGACTGACAGTATGTGTTTGTGACGCGCCGAAGTCGGCGTCGTTATTTATTTTTCACTTTTCAAAAGGAGCATTCATGAATCAGATCGATGTTTATCAAACGGACGCCAACAGCATCTTTACCTTCGCAGCGAAAGCCAACGAGCTGGCGCAATCGCCTGGCACATTCAACATTCCCTACGGCGCAAAGCTGACTGCGCCGCCGGCACGTCCGGCTGGAAAAGCTGCCCTCGCTGTGGGGGAGTCATGGATTCTGGTAGACGACCATAGCGCAACGGCGTTCTATCGCACGGATACGGGCGACAAGTACGAATTCAATACGGCGATCATCGTCGACGGCAGCGCCGTCATTTACAGCGGCTACGGAGAGGTGCCGGCATGGTTGACAGATGTCGAGCCGGAACCGGCGGAAGTTCCTGCAGCGGAGTAATGCTCTTGCCGAAGCTGCAGGAGCTGCTTGCGGCCGAGGGGACTGCGAGTCAGCTTTCTGGCCAGCTCCCTGCCGTCAGGATGGTAGTAGCGCAGCAGCATGCGCGTGTCGACGTTTCCGTTCACCTTAGCCAGCTCGTGGATTTGAAACACTGTCGCCATCTGCGACGTACCTTCATGGCGAGTGTCATGGAATCTCAAGTCGCGGAAATAAGCGTTGTTTGGTTTGCGGCAGTGCTTCTTGCATAGCTCTTCGTATTTGGTCCTGGCGCGTTTGCGGGCGCGTATGAATGCCCGCGTCACCGAGCCAGGCTGAATTGTGAATATGCGACCGCGCATCGGCTTGCCGACCACCCAACAACGCAGGGCTTCTTTGGCGATGGGGGTGAGTGGAACGACGCGGGAACGGCCGTTCTTGGTGTGTGGCAGTCGGACGGTGCCGTGCTGCAGGTCCAGATTCTCTCTGCAGATCCCGGTTACCTCAGACCGCCGCATGCCTGTTTCCCTTGCGACGACAAATATGGTCGGAAACTCCGGCGATCTTGTCGATCCGAGTATCCATGCGCTCTCGTCCTTCGGGCATTCTGATTCCGGTATCCCGCGCAGTCGGATCTGATCAAAGAAGCGGCGGTCACGTGCGTCATTGACTGCAGGACGGCGGACGAGCTGCACCGGATTGGCGAGCCAGTCGTATCCCCAGTCTTTCCGGATGACGGTGTACACATGGGACAAAAATGCGAGGCGACGCGTGACGGTGGATGCGGCTTTGGTGGTCAGCCAGGAGTCGCGAATCTCGATGATGTTCGTGTTCTTCACTCGCTCGACAGGACGACTGGCCAGCCGAGTAGAGAGCCATTGCTTTGCGATGGATGCTTCGGCCGCATGGCCCTTTTTTAATAACGAAATCTCCGAAAGATATCGCTTGATCGCTTGGGCGAGGGTGAGGGGGATTCGCGGGGCTTTCTGATGGAAGCTATTTTTCATTATAAAAAGCCCCGATTTTTACACTGAAATGCAGACGTCTGCACAACAACAACAAAGCCGCCTGTGTGCGGCTTTTTCTTTTGGGAGAAGAAATGCCGGAACCAATTACATCATCGTCGACCGCAGCGGGGCTGGTGATGGTCGGGGGAATTAGCGCTGTATCGCTGCTGGCCGGCTTAGACGCGGGGGCGCTTATCGGCGCCTTCGCTGGCGCTGCGGTGTTTGTCCTGCGGGCGAAGGAGATGGGGCTGCTGGTACGCAGTTTCTATTTTTTGGCATCGATGATTGCCGGCTATATCGCTTCTGCCGAGCTGGTACGTCTGACTGTAGTACACGACCGCGGCGTGGCTGCATTGGTGGCTGCTGCCCTGGTCGTGACGATCTTGAATCGCGGCATGGACTGGGCCGCGAGCATGGATTTTTCGGATCTCGTCGTCAACGTGGGCGAGTGGCTTAGCAAATGGAAAGGACCGAAGCAATGAGTTTTTATCTCCTTAAGGCATCACCCTTTGATCAGGCACTGCTGCTCCTGCAGCTTTTGATCTGCCTCGGCATCTGCGCACGCTTGCTGTTGTATCGAAAGCGCTATGCCAGTCACAAGGTCAGCATGTCGGCCATCGCGTGGGCATTGATCGTCGCCTACGGCTGGATAGCAATCCGGATTCTGACCGGCCAGTATTGCGGCCCCGTCGATCCAGGAGAGGTGGCGGCAAGCGCCGGCGTTTTGATCGCAGTGGTTCGGTCGCGTGGAAACATTGCGCGCTTTCTGATCGCAGGTTCTTATCAAGGGGTGAAGTGATGGATGAACTGAGACTGCTCCTGCAGCGCGGCAAGAGCACCAACGTAAGCACACCAGGGACATTGCACATCGACGGAAAGTTCGAGTGCCACACCTTGGAGGATATCGTCCGCGCACCAGGCGTAAAGGTCTATGGACGGACGGCTATTCCAGCGGGCATCTACGAGGTGCAGCTGACGTTCAGCCCCAAGTTCAGCCCCAAGTACGGCGGCCTGGCTATTCCTCTCCTGGTCGCAGTGGCGAACTTTTTGGGGGTGCGGATCCATTGGGGCAACAAGGCTGAAGACACCGATGGATGCATCCTGGTTGGCGATGCGCCGGCAGTCGATTGGCTGGGACAAAGCCGCGTCGCGTTTGATCGGCTCTACGCAAAGCTGCAGGCCGCCGTCGACGCCGGCAAGAAAATTACCATAGAGATTCGGGAGGCGGCATGACGCTTGAAGCGATTGGCGCAATGCTGAAGACGGTCCCGGCATGGTGCTGGAAACTGCTGCTGGTGTGTGCGGCGCTGCTCGCGGTGGAGTGGCATGGCCGGCACGCAATCCAAGTGAAATGGGATGCGGCCGACGAGGCTCGCGCCGAGTTGGCGCGGGAAGTTGGTCGCGCTCAAAAGGTGGTGGTGGCCGAGACGCAGATCAAATACCGGGATCTGATTCAACGAATCTATGTACAGGGAGAAGAAAATGAAGGGCGAGTGCAGGAGTTTGTTACGGGCGATGACAGTAAGCGCTTTGGTGTCAACGTTGGCTTTGTGCGGATGCACGACGCCGCCTGGAGTGGTGCCGATGCCGGACCTGCCGACAGCGCTGACCGTGGACCCGCCGCCATTCCGCTTGCTGACGTCGCCGCCGCCGACGTCCACAACGCCACCAGTTGCCGCGCCTGGAGGGAAATAGCACTCGGCCTGCGAGAGAACTATCGAAAGCTGCAGGAAGCTGCAGCAGCTGCGGCAAGCAGCAAATAAGACAGAGCGCCCGTTCTAGCTGCGCTAACAGCCGGAACGGGCCTCAATCCACTGATGCGACCAGTGAATCAAGCCAGGGCACTGCCACCTCGCGAGGCGGGCGTATCCTAGCACAACTGAAAGATTCACCATGGGAACACCAATTATTCCTTGGCTCGGCGGCAAGCGTCGTCTGGCCGATACTCTTATTCCACGCTTCCCGCAGCACAAATGCTACGTCGAGGTTTTTGCCGGCGGTGCTGCGCTGTATTTCTTGCGGCCGCCGGCAGAGGTGGAAGTGATTAACGACGTCAACGGCGAGCTGATCAATCTCTATCGGGTGGTCAAGAATCACCTTGAGGAATTTGTCCGGCAATTCAAGTATGCGCTGTCGAGTCGGCAGGTATTCAAGTGGCTGCAGGACACGCCGACCGAGACGCTGACGGATATTCAGCGTGCCGCTCGTTTCTTCTACCTGCAGCAGCACTGCTTCGGTGGCAAGGTCGATGGACAGACTTGGGGGACCGCAACAACAGCGCCGCCGGTCAACCTGCTGCGCATCGAGGAGAATTTATCTGCAGCGCATTTGCGCCTGGCGTCGACGTACATCGAGAATCGCGATTGGGCAAAGTGCATCGAGACCTATGATCGGCCGCACACTTTTTTCTACATGGATCCGCCGTATTGGGAGACGGCCGGCTATGGAGTGGAGTTCGGACTGGAGCAGTATGAGCGCATGGCCGGACTGATGCGGTCTATGAAGGGCAAGGCCATCCTGAGTATCAACGACCACCCTGAGATTCGGCGAGTCTTCGCTGGATTTCAGCTGGAAGAAGTCGGTATTGACTATCAGGTCGGCGGCGGTGGCAAGTCCGTGGCCAGGACGGAGCTGATCATTTATAGCTGGGACCGTGAAGCCGAACCTGCAGGACTGTTCTAATCACCGGGCTATTTGCTGACGGGGAGCGGCAACTTCAAAGGCGGGATGTCGTTCTCTTTCACAATGGTTTGAAGCGCACGGACGATGTGTTTGCAGGTGATGAAATGCACTATGCCAGCACTTTGGCTTCCCCTGATCAGCATTCCGGAAAAGCAGGGGAAGGTTACAGTGTCGTCCATATGTGAGAGTTGAAAGACTGGCGACCCACTAAACCCGTCAAAAGACGGGAAGTCTGTCGCGTTGTTTACTTCAAGTCCATGCAATCCGCTTCCTGTTTCTCCCCCTTCGATCAGGAACGCATCCGCAATCACTCCTACCGTGTGAATTTGCTTGCCAGAATATTCGCGTAGCTCATGCGGATAGCCCCTAAAGGTGTAATTGAAGTTGGGGTTCAAAATAGTAACCGTGTCATCCACGGAAATCTTCGCTGGATAATGTTCTGCGAGTAGTGTGACGTCAACCTTCTCGGCATCAATCTCCAAGATGGTGATATCGGATAGCTCCTCTTCACTTTCGTCATTTGCTATCAGTTCGAAGCGGCGACTGATCGGCAACATTTCGTCCCGTTGCGGATCGTATTGAGCCGTCAACTGCATTACCCCGTGACTACGCGCATAGGTATGAGTGGCTGTGACTACAAAGTATCGACCGTAGAAGTCAGCTATGAAGCATGTCCCCAAGACGGAAAAGGGAAAATCGGCGTGATCATTTTTTGCGAGTAGTGGACGTACACATGTGAAGACATCCATCAGCGGTCGATAATCATCCATTGGGTTCGATTTTTTTTTCATATGATGCTCAATAGTAGACGGGTACTGCTTTCGGATATACTGTGTTTTTATACAGCATTCTGTTGCCACGATGAAAGTTTCAATCTATCAAATGCGCAGGCATGGTGTTCGAATTCCTAAGCACGCTCTCTCGCGGGAGATAGCGCAGGAGGGGGAGTTGTCTATCAATACGACGCAGGACAATCGCCTCAATCGAGTCTCGAAGACAGCGAAGCTCACACACACGCGGTACGGCAGTACTTACGAGCTGATGGACGTCGATATCCTTTGGATAGAAGGGGATAATTTTGCCCTATCTGGCTTTGAGCAGAACAAGAACGAGGCCGGGGAGGTTGTCGACTACGCGCAGTCCTGGTTATGCCTGCTTGGCGTTGGGCGGCGGCTGAAGACGGAAAGTGAACTCTATGAAGAGCAACATGCGCGCCGGAACAAAAAGCCAGCGCCAGAGCCGTTTCTTGATTGGGCTGCTGCATCTGCCAAGGTGCGGGGTGGATAGCCAGCCCGAAGCAGCAGGCGCACTTGGTGTAGTCTATGGCTGCATCTGCGCATGCCCTTTCACTGTGTTGACCGTCTCCCTATGAAACTATTGAGTAACACGATCAATCAACATTACCTGCCGCAGGTTGAGCAGCGTCTAAACACGTGCAGCGCTCCTGGCGTGGATCGTCGAAAACAGAGGATCTATAAGTTTGAGATTCAGCAACGTGGCACAAGTGACGAAATCAAACTGGGGCCAGCGGCCAAGAAATTGATTGAAGGGAATCTGTCGCTCGACGACCTGTTCAGTTTTGACGTGGAGCCACGCGCAAATTTGCGGCACAACTTTGAGGCACTCTTCCAACGGTACGAGGAGCAACTTAAAACGCATACTGAGGCATTGCTAAAAAAGGCCGAAGTGCGGTCCGCTGATATTGTCGACGAACTGTTCGCGCTCTACTCAGCAAAGCTATTGAACTTCATCCGTAATCCTTATGTGATTCATAAGTCGCTGGATACGTTTAAAAGTTTTAAAAACCATCATCCGACCGATCCGGAGAGCAATCATCTCTTTCAACTGGTTTTGAATGGACGCAAGCCGCACCAGGTTGAAACGTGCAAACGCCTGGGTATTACGAATGTTCAGTATCGGGAGTGGCTTGGGATACTATTTATGTTGCTGACTGAGTTAGAGCCGGGTCAGGAAAACATGTTGGATGCTGTGGTGCGCCAAATGTTTACCGACAAAAAACAGGCGGTTTTCGTGATGATTAGCATGTACACGAAGGAGAAGTGCCTATTGTCAGATCGTTCCTTCAGCACGAATGTTTTGCAAGGCCCCGATAAAATGGGTATGGACTTCAATTTAAGACACGATGCATTCATTCGGTACGTTTTCATCAGTCGTGCGGCGTCATTGCCGCCAGACATGCATCCAGATCGAATAGCCTTTTTCGAGACGCTCGACCAACCAGTCAACGCTTTCTATGTCGTTGACGACTTGATGCAGCTTCGGGGATTCAACATGAACGTCATCAATCAGAGCCACAGCAGTGTGTTTTGCGCGGCTAAAGATGGAATCTTGTTCTAACTGACGAGGCCTGGAGCGAAGCAATTGGGGCGAGTGTCGATCAGGACCACGATTTGATTTGGGTTTACTTCAGGGATTTTTCGGGGGCATAAGGGGGTATCGAGGGGTATCCACTCCGCCTGATACCCTTGAAAGACCGTTGCTACGGCTTCTTGAAATTGGTTCGAGTCCAATCGTGCCTACCAATATTCTTGATGTTGTCGAATATTGGTATCGAAGCAGGTAGCAAGGCTTCGTAAAAACAGCATCAAAAGCAAAATCACAATGGAAGCGCAGTCCCGGCTTCCATTTTTGCTTTTTGTCTTCTGGATTTTCTCTTCGGATTTTCTCTTCTTCTCTTCCGCGCTCGATTTTTTCTTGCAGCCAAAAAAAAGCCACCGCAAGCGATGGCCTTCAGCGACAACTTCCCAACTGTTTTTATTGATTATTCGTTTTCCCCGCAGGCGCTTCGTTCGCGACCGGCGGCACCGGCACGTTCAGCACCGCATCGCGCTTGTCCAGCAGATGCCGGCGCAGGATCGCGGCCAGGCGCTTGCCGTCGCGTGCCTCCAGCGCCTTGACCATCTCGTCGTGATCGTGTGCGGCGCTGTCCCATTTTTCCGGACGGAAGTTTGACTTGAAGCGCAGCGCCTGCAGGCGGCGGTTCAGGCCGAGGTAGGTCTGGTGCAGCACCGAGTTGCGTGCGGCTTCGTTGATCTTGTTGTGGATGGCCTGGTTGCGGCTGTAATAGCCGGGCAGGTCGTTCTGCGCCTTGCAGGCCAGCATGGCGTAGTGCAGCGCCTTGATCTCGGCCACTTCCACCGGGGTGATGCGTTCGCAGGCCAGCTCGCCGGACATCGCTTCCAGGCCGCTCATGAGTTCAAAGGTTTCCCAGATCTCGGTCTCGGTCATCTTCGACACCGAGGCGCCGCGATTTGGCGAAATTTCGATCAGGCCTTCTGCGGCCAATACCTTCAACGCTTCACGCAGCGGCGTGCGCGAAATGCCCAGCGTTTCGCACAGTTCGCGTTCGTTCAGTTTGGTGCCGGGCATCAGCACTGCTTCCACGATCAGGTTGCGCAGGTGCTCGACGACGGTGTCGTGCAGGCGCTGGCGCTCCAGTTTCGGCAGGGCGGCGGGGCTGGTTTGCTGCTCGGTCTGGTCGGGCTTGCTAATCAATTCAATGGCTGAATTTTGCATTCAAAATCCTTAATTTACTGCTTGGCGCTATTTTAGCATCCAACGCTTCATTGCAAAAATACCAGCTTTTGTGTGTTGTATGGATGAAAAATATTGCCGCCAAGCGCGTGTCGGTGATCCCAAGTGCCTATATATACAGGGTTTTCTATCAAAATCATCGCCCCGACTCCGTACCAGGAGTAAGGACTGCAACGATCAAAAAATCCTTTACCTCTTCTGATCTCACTGATAAAGTATTTTGCATTCAAAATACAAAATTCGATAAAAGATCAATTTCCAGAGACGAATTTCAAAGGAGAAGTAAATGTTAAAACTCGACTTTCATCCAGCCGGCCGTCATTTCCTGCAAATCCCGGGTCCGAGCCCTGTGCCTGATCGCATCTTGCGCGCCATGAGCTTGCCGACCATCGACCATCGCGGCCCGGAATTCGGCGCGCTGGGCCTGCAGGTGCTGGCCGGCATCAAGAAGATTTTCAAGACCGAACAGCCCGTCATCATCTATCCGGCTTCCGGCACCGGCGCCTGGGAAGCGGCGCTGACCAATACCCTGAGCGCAGGCGACACCGTGCTGATGTACGAAACCGGCCATTTCGCCACGCTGTGGAAGAAGATGGCCGAAGCGCTGGGCCTGAAGCCGGAGTTCCTCGGCTTGCCCGGCATCGAAGGCTGGCGCCGCGGCGTGCAGGCCGACCTGATCGAAGAACGCTTACGCAAGGACAGCGGCCATCAGATCAAGGCGGTGTGCGTGGTGCATAACGAAACCTCGACCGGCGTGACTTCCGACATCGCCTCGGTGCGCAAGGCCATCGACGCCGCCGGCCATCCGGCGCTGCTGCTGGTCGACACCATCTCGGGCCTGGCCTCGGCGGATTATCGCCATGACGAGTGGGGCGTCGACGTGACCGTCTCCGGTTCGCAAAAGGGCTTGATGCTGCCGCCGGGAATCAGCTTCAACGCCGTCTCGAAGAAAGCCATCGAAGCCAGCAAATCTTCCAAATTGCCGAAAGCCTTCTGGGGCTGGGGCGAAATCATCGAGATGAACGCCACCGGCTACTGGCCGTACACGCCCAACACCAACTTGCTGTACGGCTTGCACGAAGCGCTGGAAATGATCCTGGGCGAAGGCCTGGATAACGTTTTCGCACGTCATGAGCGCCTAGCCGAAGCCTGCCGCCAAGCCGTCACGGCCTGGGGTCTGGAGATTCAGTGCGCCGATCCGGCGGTGTATTCGCCGGTGCTGACGGGCGTGATGACGCCGGCCGGTTTTGATGCCGACGCGATTCGCAAGGTGATTTACGAAAACTTCAACATGTCGCTCGGCACCGGCCTGGGCAAGATGAAGGGCGGTATGTTCCGCATCGGCCATTTGGGCGAAGCCAACGACCTGACGCTGATGGCGACGCTGGCCGGCTGCGAAATGGGGCTGAAGCTCGCGGGCGTCAAGCTGGCCGGCAGCGGCGTGCAAGCTGCAATGGACAACCTGACTGCAAAGAAAAACAAGCCGGCGCTGAAGGTCGCCTGATCATCTGAACCGCCTGGCTTGGCAAAAGAAAAAGCAATAACGGAGGAAAGAACGCCGGTGCAGACCTTCTGCAAGGACTGCATCGGCAAAGTGGATCAATAACGAAAGACCGGTGCTGCAACATCCCACAGAGGAATCGAAACCACAGGTTTCACGGCGCGCCGGCGCACCAATAATGGAGACAAAGCAATGAGACACCTGCGCTTGCGCGCGACTACGGTCGTGCTATTGATGTTATGCATGATGTATTTCATCACCTACCTCGATCGCGTCAACGTCAGCACCGCCGCGGCCGGTTTTGCCAAGGAATTCAACCTCTCGAAGACGGAAATCGGTCTGGTCTTTTCCGCCTTCGCCTATCCCTATCTGGTGTTTCAGATCATCGGCGGCTGGGTCAGCGACAAGTTCGGCGCGCGCCGCACGCTGATTTATTGCGGCTTGCTGTGGGCGCTGGCGACGGTGCTGACCGGTTTCGCGGGCGGCCTGGTGTCGTTGCTGCTGGCGCGTTTGCTGCTCGGCCTCGGTGAAGGCGCGACCTTCCCGGCGGCGACCACGGCGATGTCGCGCTGGGTGGCCAAAGACAAGCGCGGTTTCGCCCAAGGCATCACGCATGCCTTCGCACGGATCGGCAATGCGGTAGCGCCGGCGGCGGTGGTGTGGATCATGGCCGAACACGGCTGGCGCGAATCGTTCTACATCTTCGGCGCGTTCAGCCTGGTGTGGGTGATCGTGTGGGCCTTCGTGTTCACGGAAGATCCGGCCAAACATCCGCGCATCACCTCGGAAGAACTGGCGATCCTGCCGCCCGGCAAAAAGAAGAGCCCGAAGATTCCATGGGGGCCGCTGTTCAAGCGCATGATGCCGGTGACCATCGTCTACTTCTGCTACGGCTGGACCTTGTGGCTGTTCCTGAGCTGGATCCCGCAGTACTTCCTGCACAGCTATGACCTCGATATGAAGAAGTCGGCGCTGTTCGCTTCCAGCGTGTTCTTTGCCGGCGTGGTGGGCGACACCTTGGGCGGCATCGTCAGCGACAAGATCCTGCGAAACACCGGCAACCTCAAGCGCGCCCGCAGCTACATGGTGTCGGTGTGCATGCTGCTGACCTTGCTGTCGCTGCTGCCGCTGATGTTCACGCACAACCTCTATGTGTCGATCATCAGCCTGAGCGCAGGTTTCTTCTTCGCTGAAATGACGATCGGTCCGATGTGGGCGATTCCGATGGATATCGCACCGGAATATTCGGGCACCGCCAGCGGCATGATGAACACCGGCTCGGCACTGGCCGCGATCATTTCGCCGGTGCTGTCGGGCTACCTGATCGACAAGACCGGGAACTGGGAACTGCCGTTCCTCGGCAGCATGGTGTTGATGGGCTTCGGCGTGCTGCTGGCGTTCCGCATGCAGCCGGACAGCAAGTTTGAAAACACCACGCCGGATGCAGGCGGCCAGGTGATCAAGGCGCGTGCCTGATTGCATCAAGCTGAGAATGCCGCGCCCGACCGGCGGCATTTTCCTTGCAACATTCGATCGGGATAGCCATGACGACTTTACTTTCCGCAGCCGAAGAACTCGGCCATCTTCTGAGCGACGCGTATTCACAGCAGGCGACGGCTATCGTGCCGCCTGAGCTGGAGCCGGCAGACAGCGACGACGCCTATCTGGCGCAACAGGCTTTCCTGCGCCGCAGCCATGCCGTCATCGGCGGCTGGAAGATCGGCGCCAAATCCGAGGTCGGGCCGATCCAGGGTGCGCCGTTGCCGCTGAGCGGCATCCATCCGGCTTCATCGGTGATTCGTCGCAGCGCATTTGCGGTGCTGGGACTGGAGCTGGAAATCATGTTTTGCTTCGACCGCGATTTCAAGCCGCGCAATACGCCGGTGCCGGATGCTGAAGTGATGGAAAGCATTTCGTCGATGGGCGCTTCCATCGAAATCGTTTCCAGCCGCCTGGCGGGTTGGCCCGATGTGCCGAAGCTGAATCAACTGGCCGATCTGCAGAATCACGGCGCACTGGTAATCGGCGAGCTGAGCGACTATCGCGAGGATTTCAACTTCCGCCGTCCCGACACGCATCTGACCTTCAACGGCGCGGATGTCTTCAAGGGGCAGGGCGTCAATCCGGCCGGCGATCCGCGCCGGCTGCTGAGCTGGCTGGTCAATCACTGCAGCGCACGCGGCATGGCGATTCCCGGCGGCACGGTGATTACCGCCGGTTCCTACACCGGCATGTTTTTTCCGCAAGAACCGGGCATGGTGATCGGGCAGATCGCCGGCTTGCCGCCGATTCATTTTGAACTGAGCTGAATTTTACTTTCGTTTTTTGACAGGACTACCCCATGCTGGTCAAGCCCATCCATCTGGTTCCGCCGAGCGCGCGGAGCTCTGCATCCGCTACGCCATTCGCCATGCAATTGCAGCGAGAGATGCGCGGCGAAGTCATGTTCGGTAAAGCCGATCGCGGTCGTTATGCCACCGATGCCTCCATCTATCAGATCATGCCGCTGGGCGTAGTCGTGCCGCGCGACCAGGCCGACCTGAAACTGGCGCTCGACATTGCACGCCAGCATCGCATGCCGGTGCTGGCCCGTGGCGCGGGCACCAGCCAGTGTGGCCAGACCGTGGGCGAGGCGCTGGTCGTCGACAACAGCAAATATCTCAACCAGGTGATCGACTTCGATCCGGTCGCGCGCACCATCACGGTTGAACCGGGCATGGTGCTCGATCATCTCAACGCCTGGCTCAAGCCGCACGGCTTGTGGTTTCCGGTCGACGTGTCGACGGCGGCGCAGTGCACCATCGGCGGCATGTCGGGCAACAACTCCTGCGGCTCGCGCTCGATCGAATACGGCAACATGGTGCACAACGTGCTGGCCATCGATGCGGTGCTGGCCGACGGTACCGAGGGCCGGTTCGGCCGTTTACCGGAGATGCCAGGCAGTGGCCGTATCGGCGACATCGTACGCGGCTTGCAAACCATCGCGCAGCGCGAGCGCGGCGAAATCGTCGAGCGCGTTCCGAAGGTGCTGCGCCGCGTGGCCGGCTACAACATCGACATCTTCGACTGCCAGAATCCGCGCGCCTTTACCGATGACGGCGTCGCCAACCTGGCGCACATTCTCATCGGTTCGGAAGGTACGCTGGCCTACAGCCGCCAGATCACGCTGGCGCTGATGCCGCTGCCGGCGCACAAGGTGCTGGGCGTGGTCAACTTCCCGACCTTCTATCAATCGATGGACATGACCCAGCACATCGTCAAGCTGGGGCCGACCGCAGTCGAGCTGGTCGATCGCACCATGATCGATCTGGCGATCAGCAATCCGGCCTTCAAGCCGGTGATCGAGAAGGCGCTGGTCGGTCATCCGGAAGCGATCCTGCTGGTGGAATTCGCCGGCGAGAATCTCGACCAACAGCTTGAAAAACTGAAACTGTTGAGCGAACTGATGGGCGACCTCGGCTTGCCCGGCTCGGTGGTCGACATGCCTGTTGCCAACGAGCAGAAAGCGCTGTGGGATGTCCGCAAGGCCGGTCTCAACATCATGATGAGCATGAAGGGCGACGGCAAGCCGGTGTCCTTCATCGAAGACTGCGCCGTGCCGCTGGAGCATCTGGCCGAGTACACGCGCCAGCTCACCGAAGTGTTCCACAAATACGGTACCGAGGGCACCTGGTACGCCCACGCCAGCGTCGGCACCTTGCACGTGCGGCCCATCCTCGACATGCGCCGAGGCGGCGCCAAGGACATGCGCGAAATCGCTGAGGCAGCTTCGGTGCTGGTGCGTAAATACAAAGGCGCGTATTCGGGCGAACACGGCGATGGCTTGTGTCGCGGCGAATGGGTGGCGTGGCAGTACGGGCCGAAACTCAATGCCGCCTTCAGCGAGATCAAGGACTTGTTCGATCCCGACAACCGCTTCAATCCGGACAAGATCGTGCGTCCGCCCAAGATGGACGATGCGAGCAACTTCCGCTTCGCTCCCGGTTATCGCGAACTGCCGTACAGCCCGGCGCTGGACTGGTCGCAATGGAACGTCAAGCGCGACCCGCTGACCGGCAAGGAAAGCGCGCCCGGCAGCGGCGGCGACCGCAGCGACGGCCTCGCCAAGCTGGTCGAGATGTGCAACAACAACGGTCACTGCCGCAAGTTCGATGCCGGCACCATGTGCCCCAGCTATCGTGTCACGCACGATGAAAAGCACGTCACGCGCGGCCGTGCCAACACCGTGCGCCTGGCTTTGTCGGGACAGCTCGGCAGCGAAGGGCTGGCCAGTCCCGAGGTCAAGGAAGTGCTGGACCTGTGTGTCTCCTGCAAGGGCTGCAAGCGCGACTGCCCGACCGGCGTCGACATGGCCAAGGTCAAGATCGAAGCGCGCTCCGCATGGGCGGCCAGGAATGGCATCAGTCTGCGCGACAGGCTGATTGCCTACATGCCGGCTTACGCATCGTATGCCGGCAGCATCGGCGGTGCATTGGCGCTGGCGGAAAAGATTCCGGTGATTTCCGGTTGGGTGAAGGGTTTGCTGGGCTTGGCGCCGCAACGCTCGCTGCCGCGTTTCCGCAAATCGTTTCTGAGTAACGCGCGCAGTTCGGCAGAGACGACTGCCGGCAAGGAAGTCCTGCTCTTCGTCGATACCTTCAACAACAACATGGAGCCGGAAAACGCGCGCGCCGCACAGCAGGTGCTGGAGGCCGCCGGCTACAAGGTGCATTTCAATACCTTGCCGGGACAGCGCCCTTTGTGTTGCGGCCGCACCTATCTGGCGGCAGGTCTGGTCGATCAGGCCAAGGCGGAAGCGCGCCGCACGCTCGATGCGCTGATGCCGTACGTGCGCAAGGGCGTAGCAGTGGTCGGGCTGGAGCCGTCCTGTCTGCTGTCCTTGCGCGATGAATTTCTCAATTACGGTTATGGCGACGAAGCGAAACAACTGGCGAAGTCGGCTTTCCTGTTTGAAGAATTTCTGGTGCAGGAACACAAGGCCGGCAAGCTGAAGCTCGACCTGAAGCCGCTGGCGTCCGGCAAGATCGTGTTGCACGGCCACTGCCATCAAAAGGCCTTCGACGCCTTCCGTCCGGTGCCAACCGTGTTGCAGTGGATTCCGCAGGCGGAAGTGTCCGTGGTGGAGTCGTCTTGCTGCGGCATGGCCGGCAGCTTCGGCTATGAAGAGGAGCACTACGCGGCATCGATGGCGATGGCGGAGTTGTCCCTATTGCCGGCGGTGCGCAAGGCTGCGGCGGACGCCATCGTAGTGGCGGACGGTACCAGTTGCCGTCACCAGATCCATGATGGCGCGGGGAGGGAGGCGCTCCACGTTGCCCGTGTGCTGGCGGCCGCGCTGAACGCGTAGTTGATGCATGGTTTGCCGCAGGCGCGTAATTTATTTGCGTCTGCGGCTTTGACAAGATCAAATTTTGTGCTATATTGCTGGTTGTTCCTCGGTTCACAACCGGGCGGCAGGCCAAAAATCAATAAAAAGTGTTTGGTCGGCTGGTGAAGGTTACTCCGCATTACTTCTTCATTTTTGACTGGTTCCCGGTCATGTCTGTAGCAGCAATTCATCTGTAAATCTTCCTCGATACACAAGTAGTTTTAGTTTTCGCACGCGGCTTCCTTGCGCATGTTCAGTTTTCGGCGTTCGTGCCGATATCAGAGCAGATTCACCTTTCGTCGTTGCCACTTTCCAGATAGGACTGGGCGACGGGAATCTACTCTTGTATCCGCATTGCGCCTGCACATCTGTACATTGTCGATTGCCGTGTCGATACCAGAGTAGATTCACCTTTCGCGCTACCACTTTCCAGATAGGACTGGGTGGCGTGAATCTTCTCTTGTATCGGCACTCAGGGTAGTTCGTCGCGGTTTTTGTGCCGATACCAGAGTAGATTCACCTTTCGCGCCGCCACTTTCCAGATAGGACTGGGTGGCGTGAATCTTCTCTTGTATCGGTATCCGATTCCAGGCACCGCGCGTCTTCGCTTCACCGTACCGATACAAGAGCAGGTTCCTCTTGAGGCCACTTTCCAGATAGGGCTGGGCCTTGGGAGTCTGTTCTTGTATCGGTATTTCCACGTATGGGATGCGACATTTTTTGATTGTTGCTATAATCCTTGTCTGTTTCATGGTTGTTTTCCGCCATGTCTGTTAAGTACTACCCCAACATCTGTAAGAGCGAGAAAGGCAAACCGGTTATGACACCGCGAACTACCACCAAGGTCACTACGCGACGCTAGTCGGGTTCTTTTTCGTCTTCTGAAAAAGCGCGGCTGGTCCGCGTTTTTTTTCGTCCGCATTTTCCCTTTTCATTTATTCAGCGTCGGCAAGCAGTTGCCGGAATGGAGTCCAACATGGTTTCAGTACGTCTTCCAGATGGTTCGCAACGTCAATTCGATGCGCCCGTCACCGTGGCGCAAGTCGCCGCCAACATCGGCGCAGGTCTGGCTAAGGCCGCACTCGCCGGCAAGGTCGACGGCAAGCTGGTCGATACCTCTTTCCTGATCGAAAAAGATTCCGATCTGGCCATCGTCACCGACAAGGATGCGGATGGTCTGGAAGTGATTCGTCACTCGACCGCCCACTTGCTGGCGTATGCGGTGAAGGAATTGTTCCCTGATGCCCAGGTGACCATCGGTCCGGTGATCGACAACGGCTTCTATTACGACTTCGCCTACAAGCGTCCGTTTACCCCGGAAGACCTGGCCGCGATCGAAAAGAAAATGGCCGAGCTGGCCAAGAAGGACGAGCCCGTCACCCGCAAGGTGTTGCCGCGCGACGAGGCGGTGGCTTACTTCAAGTCCATCGGCGAAGCCTACAAGGCCGAGATCATCGAATCCATCCCGCAAGACCAGGATGTGTCGCTGTATACAGAAGGCAGCTTCACCGACTTGTGCCGCGGCCCGCACGTGCCGTCGACCGGCAAGCTGAAGGTCTTCAAGCTGATGAAGCTGGCCGGCGCCTACTGGCGCGGTGACTCCAACAACGAGATGCTGCAGCGTGTCTACGGCACTGCCTGGGCCAAGAAGGAAGACCAGGAAAGCTACCTGCACATGCTGGAAGAGGCTGAGAAGCGCGACCACCGCAAGCTGGGCCGCGCGCTGGACTTCTTCCACTTCCAGGATGAAGCGCCGGGTTTGATCTTCTGGCATCCGAAGGGCTGGTCGATCTGGCAGCAGGTCGAGCAATACATGCGCCGCGTGTACCAGGACAGCGGCTATCAGGAAGTCAAGGCGCCGCAAATCCTTGACCGCTCGCTGTGGGAAAAGACCGGCCACTGGGAAAACTATCGTGAAAACATGTTCACGACCGAATCGGAAAACCGCGCCTACGCGCTGAAGCCGATGAATTGCCCGGGCCATATCCAGATTTACAACTCCGGTCTGCACAGCTATCGCGACCTGCCGCTGCGCTACGGCGAATTCGGCCAATGCCACCGCAACGAGCCGTCCGGCGCGCTGCACGGCATGATGCGCGTGCGCGGCTTTACCCAGGATGACGGTCACATCTTCTGTACTGAAGACCAGATCCAGGACGAAGTCGCCGCCTTCAACAAGGTGGTGCGCGAGGTTTATGACAACTTCGGCTTTACCGACGTCGCCGTGAAGCTGGCGCTGCGTCCGGAAAAGCGCATCGGCGAAGAAGCCGTCTGGGACAAGGCTGAAAACGCCTTGCGCGAGGCTATCCGCGCTTCCGGCACCGAGTGGGAAGAGTTGCCGGGCGAGGGTGCCTTCTACGGCCCGAAGATCGAATACCATCTGAAGGATTCGATCGGCCGTTCCTGGCAATGCGGCACCATGCAGGTCGATTTCTCGATGCCGGCGCGCCTGGGTGCGGAATATGTCACGGAAGACAACGGCCGCAAGGTCCCGGTCATGCTGCACCGGGCGATTGTCGGCTCGCTGGAGCGTTTCATCGCGATTCTGATCGAAAACCATGCCGGCGCCATGCCGCTGTGGCTTGCTCCCGAGCAAGTTGTGATCCTGAATATTTCCGACGCGCAAGCCGATTACGTCAAAAACGTTGCTCAAACGCTGAAAAAACAAGGGTTTAGAGTAGTGACCGATTTGCGTAACGAGAAGATTACCTATAAAATACGGCAGCATTCTTTACAGAAGCCGCCCTATATTCTGGTGGTCGGCGATAAAGAGCGCGATACAAACACAGTGGCCGTGCGTGCGCGGGGCAACGTCGATCTGGGTGTCATGCCTATCGATGTCTTGGTGGAACGCCTCAAAACCGAGGTGGAAGCCAAAGCCTAAAGGAGCAAAGCTCCTTCCAGCGCAAGAGCACGGCTTAATTTATTGGACGTTAAAAGGAAACTGCAATAGCTACTGACAAGTCGCATCGCATCAACGGTGAAATTACAGCACCGGAATTGCGTTTATCCGGGGTCAATAACGAGCCGCTTGGCATCGTCAATTTGGCTGAAGCTTTCCGTCTGGCGGAAGAGGCTAATGTGGATCTGGTGGAAATCGCACCGACCGCACAACCTCCTGTTGCGCGCCTGATGGATTATGGCAAGTTCAAATATCAGGAGCAGAAGAAAGCTCATGAAGCCAAGCTGAAGCAGAAAGTCATTCAGGTCAAGGAAGTCAAATTCCGCCCTGGCACGGATGACGGCGATTACAACATCAAGGTGCGTAACCTGACCAAGTTCCTGGAAGAAGGTGACAAGACCAAGATCACGCTGCGTTTCCGCGGCCGTGAGATGGCTCACCAGGAAATCGGCATGCGCGTGTTGGAGCGCTTGAAGGTCGATCTGGAGCCGTTTGGCCAGGTCGAGCAGTTTCCGAAGATGGAAGGACGCCAGATGATCATGGTCCTGGCGCCTAAAAAGAAGAAGTAATGTAAGTAAGCAGAATTAAAGAAGAAGCAGCCATGCTTCTTCGCGCATCGCAGGATAAGTCTTTGCGATGCGTATTCCGGTCCAGCAAGCGATAGCAATAGCTGTAGCGAAGCCGAGGATTTTGTCGGGAAGCAGTCGTTTTGTTTTCCGCAAAAGCAGCAGTGAAAACTGCTGTCAATAAGTGAGAGCAGGCATCCAAGAGCAACGTATTGTTGCCACCTGCAATCATCAAAAAATGGAGCTGTCCAATAAAGGACAGATAGTGTCATGCCAAAAATGAAGACGAAAAGCAGCGCCAAAAAGCGCTTTCGTGTACGTCCAGGTGGAACGATCAAATGTGGTCACGCTTTCAAGCGCCACATCTTGACCAAGAAAACCACAAAAGTTAAACGCCAATTGCGCGGTATTACCAATGTCAATGCTGCAGACGTCGTATCAGTCATGCGCATGATGCCGAACGCCTAACCTCACTCATTACTAAGGAGCTACTATGCCTAGAGTTAAACGTGGGGTAACAGCACGTGCCCGTCATAAAAAAGTCCTGGCGCAAGCCAAGGGTTACCGTGGTCGCCGCAGCACCGTCTATCGTATCGCCAAGCAAGCAGTCATGCGCGCGGGCCAATACGCATACCGTGACCGCCGCAACAAGAAGCGCGTTTTCCGTGCACTGTGGATCGCCCGTATCAACGCTGCTGCTCGTGAGCATGGCGTGACATACAGCGTGTTCATGAACGGCCTGAAGCGTGCTTCGATCGAACTGGACCGTAAGGTTCTGGCCGACATGGCCGTGACTGACAAGCCAGCGTTTGCTGCGATTGTCAATCAGGTGAAGGCCAACATCGCTAAGTAATTAGCCGTGTTGCTGCAGTCGTCGTCCGGTACCGGACGGCGCTGCAAAAATACTGCGGGGCAGAGGTGAAATACCTGTGCCCCGTAGTCGTTTCAGAGAGCCGCTTTTACAGTGCAGATTTCACTCTGCAATCTGCAATGTGATGCAGTTTCTGAAACCACCGTTTTGAAGCAGCTGTTTTGAAACAGCCGTTTTCATTTCGATTTTATTTTCGATTTCATTTTTTCGACTTCGTCGTCAAAGCCGAACGGCTTTTGGATTACTCAGACTTCCATCTGAATGGAGCGAGACTTACCGCATGAATTCCCTAGAACAACTCGTTGCACAGGCCCAGGCCGATTTCGCCGGCGCACCTGACGCCGCCGCCCTGGAAAACGCCAAAGCCAAATATCTTGGCAAGACCGGGCAGATCACCGAGCAGATGAAGGGCCTGGGCAAGCTGGCGCCGGAAGAGCGCAAAGTGCAGGGCGCCGTCATCAACGCCGCCAAGGAGCAGATCGAGAACGCGCTGACCGCGCGCCGTGACGCTCTCGCCAACGCCCAGATGCAAGAGCGCCTGAATGCCGAAGCGATCGACGTCACCTTGCCGGGCCGCGGCCGCGCCAAGGGTGGCATCCATCCGGTGATGCGCTCGTGGGAACGGGTTGAAGAAATCTTCCGTTCGATCGGCTTCGACGTTGCCGACGGTCCGGAAATCGAAACCGACTGGACCAATTTCTCCGCCTTGAACAGCCCGGAAAACCATCCGGCCCGTTCGATGCAGGACACCTTCTACATCGAAGGCAACGACACGCAAGGCAAACCGCTGCTGCTGCGTACGCACACCAGCCCGATGCAGGTTCGCTATGCGCGCATGAACAAGCCACCGATCAAGGTCATCGCCCCGGGCCGCACTTATCGCGTCGACAGCGATGCCACCCACTCGCCGATGTTCCACCAGGTCGAAGGCCTGTGGATCGCGGAAGACATCAGCTTCGCCGACCTCAAGGGCGTGTACCTCAACTTCGTCAAGGCCTTCTTCGAGACCGACGACCTGCAGGTGCGCTTCCGTCCTTCGTATTTCCCGTTCACCGAACCGTCGGCGGAAATCGACATCGCCTTCGGCAGCGGTCCGTTGAAGGGCCGCTGGCTGGAAGTCTCCGGCGCCGGCCAGGTGCATCCGAGCGTGGTGCGCAACATGGGCCTCGATCCAGAGCAATACATCGGCTTCGCGTTCGGCTCCGGCCTTGAGCGCCTGACCATGCTGCGCTATGGCATCAGCGACCTGCGCCTGTTCTATGAAGGCGATCTGCGTTTCTTGAAGCAATTCAACTGACGCTCAACTGAACAATGCCGAGGCAGGACCGGCGCCGAGATCCATGGCACCGCCCCGCGAACTGTCTGAATGTCCGCGCGCACGCAAGCGGACGATAGCTGAAAGTATTCATCATGCAATTCTCTGAAAACTGGTTGCGCACCATGGTCAATCCGAAGATGACTTCGGATGAGTTGTCGCACATGCTGACGATGTCGGGCCTGGAAGTGGAAGAAGTCGAAGCGGTCGCGCCGCCGTTCTCCAATGTGGTGGTCGGCGAAGTGCTGGAAGTCGCCAAGCATCCCAACGCCGATCGCCTCAACGTCTGCCAGGTCGACGTCAAGACCGGCACCATCCTCAACATCGTCTGCGGCGCGCCGAACGTGCGCGTCGGCATGAAGGTGCCTTGCGCGATGGCCGGCGCCGTGCTGCCTCCGGGCGCCGACGGCAAGCCGTTCGAAATCAAGGTTGGCCAGCTGCGCGGCGTTGAGTCGCAAGGCATGCTGTGCTCCGCGCGCGAACTGAAGCTGTCGGAAGATCACGGCGGCCTGCTCGAGTTGCCGGATGATGCACCGGTGGGCCAGAATTTCCGCGATTACTTCCTGCTCAACGACCTCAAGTTCACCATCAAGCTGACCCCGAACAAGGCCGATTGCCTGTCCGTGCTCGGCGTGGCGCGCGAAGTGTCGGCCCTGACCGATACACCGCTGAAGCAGCCGACGTTCCAGACGGTCGCGGTCAACCTTGATGAAAAATTGCCGGTGAAGATTTCTGCGCCGGATCTGTGCGGCCGCTTCGCCGGTCGCGTGATCCGCGGCCTGAACGCCAAGGCAGCGACGCCGCAATGGATGAAGCAGCGCCTCGAGCGCAGCGGTCAGCGTCCGATCTCGGCGCTGGTCGATATCTCCAACTACGTCATGCTGGAACTCGGTCGTCCATCGCACGTGTTCGACCTCGACAAGATCCACGGCAGCCTCGACGTGCGCTGGGGCAAGAAGGGCGAACAGATCAAGCTCCTCAACGGCAACACCGTTGAAGTCGACGAATGGGTCGGCGTGATCGCCGACGACAAGGAGCTCGAATCGCTGGCCGGCATCATGGGCGGCGATGCCACTTCCGTCTCGCTCGAGACCACGAATATTTATCTCGAAGCCGCATTCTGGTTCCCGCAGGCGATCCAGGGCCGTGCGCGCCGCTACAACTTCTCGACCGATGCCGCGCATCGTTTCGAACGCGGCGTCGACTTTGCCACCGTAGTCGAACACATCGAGCGCATCACCGCCTTGTTGATCGAAATCTGCGGCACACCCGACACCAAGGTCGCTGCGGTCGACGACCAGATCGTCAACCTGCCCAAGCGTGAGCCGGTCAAGGTGCGCACTGCGCGCGCCACCAAGGTGATCGGCGTGGCCATCACCGACGACATGGTCGCCGACATCTTCACGCGCCTCGGCCTGCAGTTCACGCAAGAGCCCGGCCTGTTCGCGGTGACGCCGCCGTCGTTCCGTTTCGACATCGAAATCGAAGAAGACCTGATCGAAGAAATCGCGCGCGTGTACGGCTTTGAAAACATCCCGGCCTTGCCGCCGGTGGCCGCCAGCGAGATGAAGATCGCGCCGGAAAACATCCGTTCGCTGTTCGCGATTCGTCACCTGCTGGCCGACCTCGACTATCAGGAAGTGGTCAATTTCAGCTTCGTCGAGAGCGCATGGGAAGCCGACTTCGCCGGCAACCAGGCGCCGATCAAGCTGCTCAATCCGATCGCCAGCCAGATGAACGTGATGCGCTCCTCGCTGATTGCCAGCCTGGTCGCCAACGTGCGCTACAACATCAACCGCAAGGCCAACCGCGTGCGCGTGTTCGAAATCGGCGCCGTGTTCCATCGCGATGCGCAGGTGCAGGACGGTCCGCTGGAAGTGGCCGGCTATCACCAACCCAAGCGCGTCGCCGGCCTGGCCTATGGCCCGGTGGCTGACGAGCAATGGGGGCAGGATACCCGCAGCGTCGATTTCTTCGACGTCAAGGCGGATCTGGAAGCCTTGTTCGCGCCGTGCGTCCTGCGTTTCGCGCGCATCGAGCATCCTTCGCTGCATCCGGGACGCTCGGCTCAGGTCGAGCTGGATGGCAAGAACATCGGCCTGATCGGCGAACTGCACCCGCGCCTGCAACAAAAATACGACCTGCCGCTGGCACCGGTCGTGTTCGAAATCGATGCGGTGGCGCTGCAGCAACGCGAGGTACCTGCTTACGTCGAAATTTCCAAATTCCCGGCCGTGACGCGCGACCTCGCACTGGTCGTCAAGCAAGCTGTTCAGGTGCAGGAATTGCGTGATATTTTCGCTGCGGAACAGCAGGGCAACGCTGCGTGCGGAATCATCCAAGCCATTGTTTTATTTGATGAATATCAAGGCAAGGGCCTGGGAAATGACGAAAAAAGTCTTGCTTTCCGATTCACCTTGCAAGATACTCAAAACACACTCCAGGACGACACAGTTGACGCTGCAATGGCCGCTATCGTAGCCGCTGCAACGGGTAAGCTTGCCGCCAGATTGCGTACATAACAATTTATAAATTGGTAATAGGCGACTCACCCGTCATGAACAACGTGAATTCAAGCGAATTTCAATCTGTGCTGGATGCTGACTTGCAACGCGCGGTACTCGAATCCGAGGTGCGTTCGCAGGCGGAAAAAAACCTCCCCACGCTGACCAAGGCCGAACTTGCCGAACTTTTATTCGAGCAGGTCGGTCTCAACAAGCGCGAAGCGAAGGACATGGTTGAAACTTTCTTCGACGAAATTCGCAATGCGCTCGAACGTGGTGAAGCGGTGAAGCTGTCTGGATTCGGTAATTTCCAGTTGCGCGACAAGCCGCAGCGCCCCGGTCGCAATCCAAAGACGGGCGAAGAGATTCCGATTACTGCGCGCCGCGTCGTCACTTTCCACGCCAGTCAGAAGCTCAAGGAAATGGTCGAGGTGTCGAGCGGCCAGCCTCTCGCCCTTGCTGTGTAACGTAATCCCATTCCATGAACGAACGCGTCAATAAACCAGCGGTGATCGTATTGCCGCCGATCCCCGCCAAACGCTATTTCACCATCGGTGAAGTCAGCGAGCTGTGCGGCGTCAAACCGCACGTGCTGCGCTACTGGGAGCAGGAATTCACCCAGTTGAAGCCGGTCAAGCGACGCGGCAACCGCCGCTATTACCAGCATCACGAAGTGCTGCTGATTCGCCGCATCCGTGAGCTGCTCTACGAGCAAGGCTTCACCATCAGCGGCGCCCGCAACAAGCTCGACGGCCATCTGCATGAAGATCAGTCGGAGATCGCCGAAGACATCGAAATCTCGATGGGCGCGGAAGAAATCGAAGCCATGCGCGCCGAGTTGAACGGCATCCTGCAATTGCTGGGTCCGCGCGCCTGATTGGACCCGGTGTCATCGCTGCTGCGATGATGCATGACAGAAAGCTGCCGGCAACGGTGGCTTTTTTGTTTTTGGAGAGCACAGAACATGAACAATGAAGTGCGCAACGGCGTTACCTGGCGCGCCATGATAGACAACGATTTGCCGACCGTGACGGCGATCGCTGCCGAAGTGCATCCGGACTATCCGGAATCGCCTGCAGTGTTTGCGGAGCGGTTGCGCCTGTTTGCCCAGGGCTGTCTGATCGCCGTCGACGTAAACGGGACTGCGCTCGGTTACGCCATCGCGCATCCGGCCGTGCTGGGACAACCACCGGCCCTGAATTCCCTGTTGCATGATTTGTCGTCGCAGGCCGCTTGCCTGTACCTGCACGATGTTGCGCTGACTGCGGCGACGCGCCAGTCAGGCCTCGGCGGCGCTTTGGTCGGATACATCAGGGAGTTGGCTGGCGCGCATGGATTTTCCTGTGTCGCGCTGATGGCGGTCAACAACTCGGCGGCGTACTGGCAGCGGCGCGGTTTCATGCCGTATGCACATGCTGACGCGGCATTGACCCAGAAGATCGCCAGCTACGACAGCGATGCGCAATATCTGGTGTTGGACACCGGCCGCTGAGTCAGACTACGACCCCGCACGCGCCAGCTCCGCCACCCGCTCCACGCGTCGTGTCGACACCAGGATGGAGCCACCCGGATTGCGTTGCAGCGCCTGGCGCAATACTGCCGCACCGTCGCTTCCCGGTTGTGCGCCACCCGCCATATACCCATACGTGAATTGCAATGCGCGCTGATGCTGCGCGAGGACGTCAGCCTGACGTTTGTCCAGGCTGTCGCGCACCTGCACGATTTGCGCGAGCGACGGCGCCGCTTGCAGCATGGCGGCAATCATCGGCGCTTCGCCGGCGATGCCGAAGTGACGAATCTTGCCGGCTTGCACCAGCGACTCCAGCCAGCGTTGCCATTCTTCGGTAGCGATCAGCGCCTGGACCGGCTCGTGCAGGAACAGCACGTCCAGCCAGCCGCGTCGCAGGCGGCGCAAGCTGTCGTCGAGGCTCTTTTGTGCGCGCGCGATGCTCCAGTCGACAACCGGTTTGTTCAACGCCGGCAAGGCCTTGCCGGCGACTTTGCGCAGCAGGATTTCGGGCACGCTGGGGCCGGCGCCGTTCGGCCCGTACAGGCCGACTTTGCTGGCGATCGTGATGCGTTGCAACTCTGCTGTCGGCAATTCCCCCAGCGATTTTTCCGCCAGACCGAAGCCGTAATACGGCGACGTGTCGAAGTGTGTGAAGCCGGCGTCCAGCGCCGCCGTCAGCAGCGCCTGCCGCTGCGGTCCCTTGAACAGATGATGCAAACTGGCCGTGCCGAACGACAGCCGGCTGACGTCGAGCGAGGTGTCGGGAATACGGATGGTTTGCATGCGCTGGGATCCAGGTTGGAAGGAAAGGGGAGTGCGGGCAGTGCGGGCAGTGCCCATCGACGTGGCAGCATCGTCAGCGACGGGCGCGCTCAGACGCTGGGCAAGCCGATCCGCCAGCCGGGCCGCCAGCGCCACCGCGAGGAAAGTCGGATTGGCCTCGCCGGTGGTCGGGAAAACGCTGCTTGATGCGATGTGCAGATTGACGACGCCATGCACCTGGCAATGGCGATCCACTACGCCCAGTTGCGGATCGTCATGCATGCGCGTAGTGCCGACCTGGTGGAAGCCGTCGGTGGCCTGTTCCAGGATATGACCGATGCGCTGATCCGGCGAGCGATGGTATTCGACCTTGCCTTTGCCGGCGGCGCGCAATTGCCGGTCCAGAATCTCGTGTGCTTTGAGCGCCGATTCGGCGTCGTCCTTGAGATAACGGAAATCGACGGTCAGGCGCGGCATGCCGTGGGCGTCGTGTTCCGTGTTCAATGTGACGCGGCTATCCAGATTGGGGATCTGCTCGGCGTGGTAATTGAGCGCATAGGTGCCGCCCTGGTTGCGCAGCACGAAGCCCGGCTTGCGTACCGGCGAGACGTAGCGCAGGCGCAGGATGGTCAGCACGTCGGCGGCGGCCTGCCAGGGGCGGCGCAGGACATTGAGCAGATGCGCGCCGTAGCGATACGGCGGCGGCCCCACGTGCCGCAGGCGAATTGCCTCCGAAATCATGCGGCGGCCGATGGCCGGGAATGACAGCCCGAGGAACACCAGCGACAGCGTCGGATTGCGATGGCGTTCATCGTAGAACGGCGGATTGTCGGCGAAGAACGAAGTGTTCAGCACATGATGCGTGCGCTGCGCTTCTTCCGATATGGTGAAGCGGCGCCGTACATACGTGCCGGTGTCGTCCTCCGAGAAATCGAGGTCGGCGAAATCTCCCGGATGAGTCAATGTCAGGCTGGCAATGCTGCCGAAGATATGGCCCATGTAGTAGCGGCCGAGCGGCCCGCCGATGCCGCCGAACAAGGCGGGATGTCCCTGCTGCGCGGACAGCAGTAGGCGTGTGGTTTCGAGTCCTCCGCCGGCCAGCACGAAGTGGGATGCTTGCACGACGATGGCGGCGTTCTTGTGACGAGCCTGCAGCGATTTGACGCTGCGCTGGTCATCGTCAAAGACAAGGCCGGTGACGGTGGCGTCGAACAGGATGTGGATATCGGGCGAGGCCAGCACGCGCGGCCCAAGTTTGCCGACCAGCTTCGGCTGGCGCGCCCAGCGCTCCAGTTGCGATAGTTCGATTTCGCTCATCTCCGGCCAGTGCTGCGGCGCCTGGCGGAATTGCGCCTTGCCGCAGTCCAGGTAATCGGCGGCCTTGTCGTACCAGGGCAGCACTTCGTCCAGCGTGAACGGCCATCCCGAATGCGGTACGTACTTGCGCGGTTCGAAGTCGATTGCTTCGAATGGCACGCAACGTCCGCCCCACAGCCAGGAACTGCCGCCCAGGGCGCGGTTCGAGGCCAGTTCCATCGGTGCGTGCGCTTGCTGGTCGAGCACGGTGGCGCGCGACCATTGCTGCGTCGCCGGATTGTGTTCGGCGCCGCCGGACTCCAGCAGCAACACCTGCCGGCCGCGCGCTGCGGCTTCCAACGCCAGCGTCAGTCCGACCGGACCGGCGCCGACTATGCAGAGATCGAAGATCCGGTCGGCCGGAAGCGCGGTCAATATCGGCATGGAATCGGGGAGGACAGGAAGCGCAGATTCATTGAGGTGGTCATTTCTTGCCGAAGAAGTGGTTCTTCAGGCGCGCCATTTGCCATTGGCGCAAGTAGCGCCGGAATTCAAGGTTTTCGTAGCGCGGCAGGCGGCGCAGGGCGGACCAGAAGTAGCTGAAGATCATCAGCAGGCCGCCGATGATCATCGGTTTTTCGCGCATGCGGTTGACGCCGGTGGCGATCGCGTACAGCGGGTGGTAGCCCATGTACCAGTTGCCGCGGCCCCAGCGCAGCCGGCCTTCGTAGATGTGCTTGTCGGACGAGCCCATGATGCGGTGGTGCCACAGCCAGGCCTTGGGATCGTAATAGCAGAACGTTTTCCAACCCTTCATCCACGCAGTATGCACATCGATGCCGTCCCACGACAGATGCTGGACGAAGCCGCCGATATCTTCGAACGCGGTGCGCTTGTACAGCTTGAACTGGCCTGCGACCTGTTCGTCGATATGGCTTTCTTCGATGAACTGGCCGTCTTCATGACGATAGACCTTGCCCGACACAGCGGCCAGTTTGGGATCTTCATCGAGCTTGCGGAACATGTGTTCCAGGTAATGCGGACCGAACGACATGTCGCCGTCGAGCTTGGCGATGTATTGATAATCCTTGTTCTGAATGTGCTCGACGCCGAAGTTGAAGGCGGCGATGACGCCGCCGCCCAACTTGCGGAAGCCGCGGTTCTGGCGCGGCACGAGGCGGATGAAGGGATATTTCTCGGCGTATTCGCGCACGATGTCGGGAGTGGCGTCGGCCGAGCCGTCATCCACCAGGATCCATTCAAGCGGCCGGAACGTCTGCGCCACCATCGAGTCCATCGTCAGGCGCAGGTATTGCGACTCATCGCGCACCGGCGAAATGATGACCAGCGGCACGATGCGCGGGTCGGTCGCAGGAGGCGCTTGCACCGGCTCCAGAGGCTGCTTCTGAACATCTTGCATAGGGCCTTCCTTCTGCATGTCTTGTCGTATGTAAATAAATTTGTGGTCAGGCTCAGTCTTGCTTATGCTTGCGTATGCTGTCTGATACAGACACCCAAATCAAGAATTAATGCGTAAATTGATGTCAAATAGCGAGTACTTGGCTCGTAATATTGTTAGAATGATATCAAACTAATGATGCAATATAGTCAACTATTTCCGCGATAAGTGTTTGCTGGTTGCTGGTTGTTGATTACTGACTATCAGGGTTTCTGGATTCGAATCGTTTCTTCACCTCGCCGGAACGCATGACAAAACAAACCGCATTCCCGACGTCGTCCTTGTTCGGACTTGATATCTGCGCCGCGAGTTTCACCGGGGCAGCCGCGCAACTGATGCAACTGGCCGCGCGCCGCGAAGGACCGCCGGCGATCGTGGTTACGCCCAACGTCGACCACGTGGTGCGGCTCGATGCCGACGCGCAGTTCCGTCAGTTGTATGTGCAGGCCGATTATATTTTTGCCGACGGCATGCCGCTGGTCTGGGCCAGCCGTCGCAGCGCGGCGCCGCTGCCTGAGCGCGTCACCGGGTCAGATCTGTTCGTTCGGCTGGCGCGCGAAGCGGCGGCGCAGCAATTACCCGTATTCGTCATCGGCGGCATGCCGGGCCAGGAAGCCATGCTGACCGCAGCGTTCGCACGCGTCTATCCGGGTTTGCAGGTGACGCTGTATTGCCCGTCGATGCAGTTCGATCCGGCAGGTGCCGAGGGGCTGGAGGCGCTGCGGCGCGTGAATGCAGTACGGCCGGGTGTAGTGTTCGTCTGCCTCGGCATGCCCAAGCAGGAGCGCTGGGCGTTCGCCCACAAGGACAACATGCAGGCCGGCGTGGTCATGTGTGTCGGCGCTGCGATGGAGTTCGCGCTCGGTTTCAAGTCGCGCGCGCCGCTGTGGATGCAGAAGATCGGCATGGAATGGTTCTGGCGCCTGGCCTCCGAACCGCGCCGTCTGTGGCGCCGCTACATCGTGCAGGGCTCGAAGTTCGCCGGATTGCTGCGACGCGAATGGAAGCTGCAGCGTACAATCAATGACAACCAGAAGACAGGGAGCGGCCATTGAGCTTTTATTCCGACAAGCGCAACCACCACACTACCTTGCTCGGGTTGGCCATCGGCGCAGCCTATGCGCTGACGATCATCCTGACGCTGGAAATCTGCGTCGCGATTTATCAATGGGCCGAATTCGCCACTTTCAACTTCGTCGCCGCCGTGTCCGGCGTGACCGGTTTCATCGTTTTCAGCGACCTGCGTCGCTATGCCGTCGACAACGCCGCGCTCATGGTGCATCGCTTCAGCACTATCGTGAGGCTGTGGATCGGCACCTTCTTCGTGGTGGTGCTGGCTTTGTACCTGACCAAGACGGGCACCGAGTTTTCGCGCGTGGTGGTGACGCTGTGGCTGCTTGTCACGCCATTCACGCTGACGCTGACTTCGCTCGGTTGCCGTTGGTGGGCATTGCGCATGTACACCGCCAAGGGCGAGCGCCGCACCGCAATCTTCGTCGGTTTCAGTGAAGATGCGCAGCGCCTGGCGGAGTCGTTCCAGACCTCCAGAATGCTCGGCATCACGCCGGTGGGATTCTTTGACAACCGCCAGGGAACGCAGCGCGTCGGCTCCGAATTGCCGCGCCTGGGCAGCCTGATGGAAGCAATCGACTGGATCGAACATAATCCCGTCGACGTCGTGTTCGTCGGCCTGGTGCATGCACGCACCAGCGACATTGCACCGGTGGTGGACGCCTTGCATGACTCGGTGGCGTCGGTGTATTTCGTGCCGGATTCCAAACTGTTCGGGCTGGGCCACATGCAATACGCCGAGATGGCCGGCACGCCGGTGCTGGTGGCCTACGAGACGCCGTTCATCGGCATTACGCGCTTGCTCAAGCGCTTCGTTGACGTCATCATGTCGTTCCTGATCCTGCTGCTGCTGAGCCCGGTCCTGCTGACCATTGCCATCGGCGTCAAGCTGTCGTCGCCGGGACCGGTGGTGTTCCGCCAGATGCGTTACGGCGTCGGCGGCCAGAAGATCGTGGTATCCAAATTCCGCTCCATGCGCAACGATCCCTTGCCACAGACCGGCGAGGTCAAGCAGGCTACCGTCGGCGATGCGCGCGTGACGCCGTTCGGACGTTTTCTGCGCAAGACTTCGCTCGATGAACTGCCGCAATTCTTCAACGTGCTGGAAGGCTCGATGAGCATCGTCGGACCGCGCCCCCATGCGGTCCAGCACAACGAGCTGTATCGCAAGCAGGTCAAGGGCTACATGTTGCGGCACAAGGTCAAGCCCGGTATCACCGGCTGGGCCCAGATCAATGGCCTGCGCGGCGAAACCGACACGCTCGACAAGATGCAGCGCCGCATCGAATACGACCTGTACTACATCCGCAACTGGTCGCTCGGGCTCGACTTCAAAATCATTCTGCGCACGGTGCTGGTGGTCGTCAAAGACCGCAACGCCTACTAGGCCGGGCGTCGCGCATGCAGACATGGTGAACGCCGTATCCCGACACTTGCTGAGCGAGCTGGCCCCGGACATTGCCGGGCGCTTTGCCGACGGCGTCGCCATCCGCGTCCACACTTCCTTCGAACAAGCCGAACAACGCTGGCGCGCCGCGCAGGAAGAGTGCGTGTGCTACGGCTTCCAATCCTATGACTGGCTGGCGACCTGGTATGCAACGCTGGGCCGGCGGCAGGGCTGGGAAGTCCTGCTGGTCGAACTGACTGACGGGAATGATCGCACCCTGATGCTGCTGCCGCTGGGACGACGACGTCAATACGGATTGCGCATTGCGAGCTTTCTCGGCGGCGAAGTGACCGACTACAACGCGCCGCTGCTGCGCGCCGATTTCGACATCTCGGCCTTTGGCGTATTGTGGCCGGTGATCTTGCGGCTGCTCGGCGGCGTCGATGTGTTTCGCGCGCGTCGCGTGCCATTGCACGTCGAAGGCGTCGCCAATCCGATGGCTGCGCTGGCCGGCATGCAGCATACCGAACAGGCCCATGTGGCGACGCTGACGAGCAGCTTCGAAGAATTCCAGAAGCAGCGCAGCGCCAAGGTGTTCGCCGATACGCGCCGGCAATTGCGACGGTTGGGCGAGCTCGGTACGGTGCAGTTGCTGATCGATACGACGGCGCCACAGCGTGCGCAAGTGGTGGACGCCATGGCGCGTCAGAAGGCGCGGCGCTGGCATGAGACCGGCAGTCGGGACCTGTTTGCGGAAGAGGGCTATCTGACCTTCTATCAGGATCTTGCTGCGAATGGACTAGGAGGCGGCGCGGTCGTGGTGTCAGCGCTGTACGTCGATGGGCATTTGGTCGCCACGCATTGGGGCATCCGCTACGGCAAGCGTTTTTACTGGTTGATGCCGGGGTACGAAGACGGCGAGTGGGGGCGTTATTCGGTGGGGCGCATCCTGCTCGATGCGGTGGTGCGCGATTGCATCGCCCAGGGGCTGGCACTGTTCGATCTCACGGTCGGCGACGAAGCTTACAAACAACAATGGGCCGATCACATTCTGCCGCTGTATGCCGGCCAGCAAGGCCACAGCCTGCGCGGCAAGCTGGCGGTCACGTTGGACCGGACCTACCGCCGCCTGCGCGAACGGGCGCGCGCCAACCAGACCTTGCGCTCGCTGGTCAGGCGTCTGCGGGGGCAGCGTACTGCTGCAGATAGTCGATAGCGGCATTCACCGGCAACACCTTGCAGCCGGCCGCCAGCGCCGCCGTTACTGCACGTTCCAGCCGCTCGGGCGTGTAGCCGTAGCGGCTCGGCGGGTCTTCCACATCATGCGTATTCACAATCAGCCAACCTTTGCGGCGCACCGTGCGTTGCAGCAGCGTGTCGTAGTTTTCGGCATCCACGTGCACGTCGTAGAGTCGATGCGTTTTCAGCGCGTTCAGGTCGGCGGAGTCTTCGTGCGTGCCGCCGCCGGTGATGCGGCTGGATCGGAAGCGCTTGCCGCAGATGCGCTTGGCGTTGTAGGCATAGGCGCCGAACGGATAGGCAAAATCCAGCGTCAGCGGGTCCACGCCCAGTTCGGCCAGGAAGGCGGCGTTGCGGTCGAGCTCCTGCTCCAGTTCGGCAGCGGTGAGCGTGTCGCAGCGGACGTGCGAGTAGCTGTGGCAGCCGAGTTCGTGGCCGGTAGCCAGCAGGGTACGCAGATGTTCGCGCGAGTGGCAGGGCTTGCCTTCTTCGAGCGCGTCGGTGAGGCCGCCGGCGACGTAAAACGTGCCGCGCGCGCCATGCCGCTCAAGCGCCTGGGCTCCGGCCACGCAAGCTGATGCAGGTACATCGTCGAAGGTGAAGCTGACTACGCCGACGTCGGCGCGCAGCGGCAATATTTCCTTGAACGCATGCTGCGCCAGTCGTCGACTGATGCGCAGGGCCAGTTTGGAAGCGGTATCGGGCATGGGATTTTTCCGGAATCGTCGCCCTAGTTCGCGACCACATGCGCGCCAAAACGGCGACGCCAGCGCAGGAAGGGCTTTTCGACAAAGTTATAGGAAGCAACTGCGAACGCAAATGATAGCAGCACCGCAGTCGCCGCGAACCAGGGGAAGGTTTGCCAGCCGATGCGCTGCGGTCCGATGCTGCCGGGTCCCCACCAGATCTCGGCAATCACGATGGCGATCGGATGGTACAGATACAAGGAATACGACCAGTTGCCCACCCGCCGCGCCGGTTTGGTTTCCAGCAGGCGCGTCAGCGGCGCCAGCTTGTCGGTGAAGCAGATCGCGGTCACCAGCGGCATCAGCGCCAAGCCTTGCAGAGAATAACGCAGTGTGTCGCGAAAGCCCGGATGGCGCAGCATGAAGCACGCCAGCAACAACAGCAGGCAGACCGCCTGGACCACGTGGCTGGATGAAAAACGGCGCCAGTGTTTTTGCGTGTCGTTGGCGAGGATCAATGCCAGCCACGCGCCATACAGGATGGAGTCGATGCGCGTGTCGGTGGCCATGTAGATGTAATCGCTGCTGCCGACGCTGTTGTTACCGTAGTGATGCAAGATCACGCGCCACAACAGCACCAGCGCCACGCTGGCCGCCAGTACCCAGGAAAATCGGCGCAGGTTCGCCGTACCGGCCAGCAGCGCCACGCAGACGAAGGGAAAGACCAGGTAATACTGTTCTTCCACCGCCAGCGACCACAGGATGCTGAACGGATCGAAGCCGTCGCGGCCCTGGCCGAAATGCACAAAGATGCCGTAGTAATTGGCGTAATAGAACAGCGACGCGAAGACCTTGCCCCAGCTCATGATGCCGCCCGCGAGCGTAAACACCAGCGCGCCCAGCGCTACCGCGACCAGCAAGGCCGGATACAGCCGGAACAGCCGGCGTACATAAAATCGCCCGACCGCGATGCGGCCGTTCTGCGCATGCTCGGCCAGCAGCAGGCGCGTGATCAGCATGCCGCTGATGAAGAAAAATACGGTCACGCCGAAACCGCCCGGGATGCTGGTGCTGAAACCCATGTGCGCCACCAGCACCAGCAGCACCGCGCAGGCGCGCAGACCATCGAGGCCGGGGATGTAGTCGAACGAAGGTCGTGCACTGGCGAGCGCGCTGGCGGTCATCGCAGATCCTCAATTTGTTGGCGAGCGCGGTTGTAGCCCTGCTGGTTTTCGTAAATGAACGGCCCGGTGATGTTGTCGAAGGTGTAGTTCAGGCTGACCTGCACCGTGCTGCGCCGGTAATCGACATTGCCGCCTGACTTCGAGGTGGTCTGCTCGCGCATGGCGTCGATGCGGAAAGCCAGCCGGCGCGTGATGTCGTAGTCGTAGCGGAAACCCAGGCGCAGCAGCTGGTCGTTGCCGCTGGTCGGCGTGCTGATCTGACTGGTCGCGAAGCCGGCGGATTTTTGCGACTCCAGCGAGCTCAGCAACGACACGCGCGTCTTCGGCGTGGCCTGCCAGACCACGCGGCCCTGGATGCCTTTGGTCACGACGTAGAGACGGCTGTCGGCTTCGTCATTGGCTTGCGGGCGATCCCAGATGCGGCCGTAGAACGTGGTCTTGGCGGAGTAATGCCAGTCGATGCCGAGCTCGGCGGACACCAGGCGACTGTCGCGGTTGGGCACCGTATTGAAGTGCCGCGCGATGGTGCCGAGATGGCCGATGAACACCGTGTTCTCGGAAAAACGCCAGGCGGTGTCGGTGAACAGCTCCGTGTCGGTATAGCCGGAGTCGAAATCGGCAATCTCGTCCGGCGTGCGATTCGGGAAGCGCACCTTGTTGCGTCGCACGCCGCCCGAAAAGGTCGACTTGGTGCCGGCGGTGTAGCGGACGGCAGCCTGGACCGCGTTGCTGTTCATGTTGTACATCTCGACCCGGCCCGGGATCATGTAGCTCAGGGTTTGCTGGGTCCAGGTCAGCGGCACGTCGAAGCGGTTGGTGACGCGGTAGGCGACTTCGACGTTGTCTTCGCGCAGATGCGGGAACTCCGGCTCCACGTTGGAAATTCCGCGCGGTGGTGGATCGGCGGGGCCGCTACGGCGTTCAATCTCGCCGCCGAAATAGTTGTACAACCGGTCGTCGGTGCGATGCCGGATACGACCACGGAACAGGTCGCTGTATTCCCAGTTGTAGATGCCCTCGAACTGTTTTTTATCTTTGTTCAGACTGTAGGGGCCGCCGGTGTTCACCTGTTCATTGTAATTGCCGAAGCCGCTGCCGAAATGCATCTTGGACAGCGACGCCGTCAATTGGAGGTTGGTGCGTTCGCTCGGCAGCGGCAGGAACAACGCGCCGCGCACGTCGGTCGACCAGGCCGAATCCGAGGTCTTGAGCTTGTTGTCGCTGTTGCTCGGGAACATGAACGGGTTGTCGATGCGATACCAGCTCAGGCCGCTTTGCAGCGCGTATTCGGCGGTCGCATGGGCAGTCGGGGCAAGCAGTAGCATGCCGAGCGCGCTTGCTGCCGTGCAGCCCAGCGTAAGCAATCGGCGCGCGTTGAAGATAGTTGATCGCATGCGGTCACTCATCGGTCACCACCTCGTACCATGGGCTGGCCTGGGCGATGTCGGCCTGGATATGAATCGTTGCGACGCCGTTGCTCACCGCAGCGCGGCCGGCGTCCAGCGCGGCCAGTCGCTTGCCGCTGCCGTCCAGCGGATAAACCGCGATGCGACGCGCCTGTGTGCGCAGGGTGATGCGCGCTTCGTTGCGCTCCATCCAGACCGGACCTTCAACATCGCGCGGGCCGGAGGGTTTGTCGTTCATGCCGGAGTCGCGTTCCAGCGTCCACCACTTGGGATCGTTCTTGTAGCGCACCAGCTCTTTCGGCCGCGAGGGCATTGAGCCGGGCTGGGTGCCGGTCACGGCGCTCGAGGCGGAAATCAGGATTTGCCGCGATGAGGCCAGCGGACGGTTGTCGAGCGCCGTCAGCAACACACCGGTAAAGCCGCGGCTCTTGCCAAGCAATTCGACGGCGGCGTTGTCGTCGCCGACGCGGCGCTTCATCAGGAAACCGAAGAAGCCGCGCGCCTGCGGCGTACGTAACTGGATGCTGCGCTGCTGGGCGTCGAATTCAAATTCCCCGTTGGGCGCGCGCAGCGGCATCGCCGGTGGTGCTTGCGTCGCCAGCTTGGCGGCGCCGCTCAGATCCATGCCCAGGCGCGCCTGAGTGGCCAGTTCCGGCTTGACGCCGTAGCGCACCGCCAGATGCGATTCGAAAGCGCCCGGTTCACGCGCAGCTGCGACGGCGCGACGCGCATCGGCGCCGAACGGAATCGCGGTCAAGGTCGGCAGCGTCGCCACCAGGCCATTGCGGAACAGCATGGCGCTCTGGCCCGTAGCGGCGTACTTGCCCCAGTCGCCGGCGAGTGTGAACGCCGACGGCGTATTGGCCCAGTTGTCGCCGTCCATGTAATCGAAGAAGAACAGGCCGTCCCAGTCCTGCGACGCGGCGAAGGCCGCCATCAGCGGCTGGATTTCGCTGCTTTGCCTGTTCGGGAAAGGCTGGTTGTATTCGCTGACCACGAAGGGCTTGCGCACATCGCGGCGCAGCGACAAGGCCAGCAAACGGTTGAGTTCGCCGTCGCTGGCGGCGCTGTTGTGGATGCGCCAGTCATTGCGGTCCCAGGCCGGTCCGGGGAAGTCGGGATGGTCGATGTAAAAGTGCTCGTCGATGTAATCCATCTGCGCCTGCGAGTCGAAATTGAGCACGCCGCCGTAACCCATTTGGGTGCCGGTTACCGGCACCAGCGTGTCGGTCTCGGCTTGCACGACCTGACGAATGCGGTTGAAATAGGCACGGTCGGTATCGGCCAGGAACATCAGGAAGTCGCGGATGCGCAGCGCTTCACCCGAGGTGTTCGGCGTGCCGGGGTCGCCCGGACCGAGGACTTTTTCGGCGAGCGATTTGAGCTTGCCGTCGAGGCGGTCGCGCCATTGGCCGATCTGCGAGGCGTCGGTCGGCGTCAGCAGTTCGATGACCGAGTTGTTCGAGACGCAGGTGTTCCACGTCGCGCAGGCCTTGGCGGTAGAACCGTAGCGCTTGACCAGCCATTCCTGCCATTGCTTGCGCAGCTCGGGCTCGTAGGCCTTGGGCACGGCTTCGGTCCATTCACGGCGCTGCCAGGCGGCCAGCAGCGATGACTCATTGTTGATCTCGACCATCGCCAGCGCCGGATTGCCGTGCAGGCCCAGGCCGCGGATCAACTGGTGCGCGTACTCTTCCTGCAAAGCCACCATGCGCGGGTAATACACATGCAGCGGCGCACCCAGCGGCGTGGCTTCAGCCTTGCCGTCCAGCGGCGGCAACTGATCGACGCCGGGGCGGAAACGGTAGCCGACGTGGAGGTTCAGGTTGACGTAGATGCCTTGCTGCTTCAACGCCGCGATGAAGTTGCGCAGGCGCGTGACGGCAGTCTGGTTGAAGGTCGGATACGGACCGGGTGTCAGCAGGCTGCGCGGCGGGTTCTCCTGCACGCCCGGACTGCTGTCCATGTGATGCAGGCGCACCGCGTTGATGCCGAGCTTGCGCAGGCGCTGGGCCAGCCGCAGGGCATCGGCGTCGGACGGAAAATTGGTGGCGAAGCTGAGATTGATACCGTACAGGCGTACGCGCGTGTCGTCGGGCGTGTTGGGGCGATTGTCGGCGCCGACGCGGTAGAAATGTCCGTTGCGCACGAAGATGCGCGAACCGGCGTCGAGCGGCTGGTTCATGGCCGAGCGATCGGGGGCTCCGGCGAGCTTGTCTTCGTCAATGGCGAAGGTGAAATAGGGGATGCCGTTGTCGCCGGTGGTGAATGCGGCAGGCAGATTTTGCGCCTGGACCTGTGGCGCTAAAGCGGCGATGGCGGTCGCCATTGCCAGCGAGTGGAGTGGCGTGAATGCGTTCATGGTGTTGCCCCCGCTTCGGCCTGCGCGAGTCGCGCCGCCTCGGCCTTTTCCATGCGATGCACGGTGATGCGCGCGGAGATCGCCGTCGAGGAATAGATGAAGAAGATGTTTTGGAACAGCACGCCGCGGAACATTTCACTTTCCGACAGGTTGCTGATCAGGATCAGGATCAGCATGGCCCAGTGGATGGCTGCTTCTTCACGGTCGATGCGCGTCATCTTCACAAGATTGAGAATGTGGAAAATGAAGACGCCGGCCATGATCACCAGGCCGACGATGCCGAGCTCGTTGAGGATGTCGAGATAGCCGTTGTGGGCTTGCAGCGGGATCCAGTGCAAGGCATTGATGATCATCTGCGACGGACTGCCTTCGCCCAGCCAGAACGCGCCGTAACCGATGCCGAAGACCGGGTGGCGCTGCACTTCCAGCAGTACCAGGCGCCAGATGTCGGTGCGGCCGGTGAGGTCGGTACTCTTGTTGAACAGGGCGCCGAACGGCGCGAACAATTCATTCCATTCCGGCAGGCGGCCTTGGGCGACATAGAACATGTGCAGGCACACCAGCGCCACCACGATCACCGTCAGCGTCAGGCGGCGGCCGTCGAATTCGCCGTTGAGATAGCGCCGGCGCACCAGCAGGTAAATGCCGGTGCCCAGCGTTGCCACCAGGATCGCGGTGCTGCTCTTGGCCATCACCAGCATGAACAGGCTGAACAGAATGCCGAAATAGCAGATCGACCGCGGGAAGGTGGTGCCCAGGCTTTCCTTGATCCACAACACCACGCACAGGCCGGAGATGGCGCCGAGCGTGTTCTTCTGCGTCAGGATGCCGCGCCAGGCGCCGCCCAGTTCATAGTCGACGCCGATGCGAGGCAGCACCAGCGACACCACGAAGGACACCGCCATGAGCGCCATCAGCGTGCCCAGCATGGTACGGATCAGTTGATGCTTGCCGCCGATCGGTGGCGAGATCGCGATGCCGACCAGCGTCAGGCCGATCAGCTGGATGCTGCGCTTGAGCGTGACCACCGGATAGGGCGACCAGATGATGGTGAGCAGGCAGTACAGGATGATGGCGATGAGCATCGGATTGAGGTGCACGATGTGGCGCAGGCTCCAGCCGCGATTGCGCCAGGCCAGCCAGGCGCCGATCAGGAACACCGAGCCGAACTCCATCTGGAAGATCAGCGAACCCTCGGCATAGCTGCCTTGCGGATCGGTGTGGCCCCAGTTGAAGCCGGGCGGCAGCAGCGAGAACGTCATGCTCATGACGATCAGCAGCCGCACCACGAACGGGTCGATGTTGCTGAACACCGATCCCGATCGGGAGGGCAAGGGGGGCGACGACGATGTCGGGGATTCAGTTGCCGTATTCATGATAACGATGGCCCGCGAGGGCGCTTAACTTGCCGCATTGCGCCAGCGTCGTGCGCAGCCAGCGGATGGCCGCAATGCGTGAAAAAGGAAGAGCCAGCAGCGTCACGCCTGCGGCAATCAGCAATTGGATGAGCGCACGCACGCCGAGCTGGGCCGCACGCAGGAAACGCTGCAAGCCGCCGAGACGGGCGATCTCCGACAATACGTAGGTCTGCCCGAGTCGATAGGAGCGGCGCAGCAGCCAGTTCAGGTTGGCGCGCTGGGCCGGCACTTCTTCGCTGACCGTGGCTTCGTCGCACCAGATGAAGCGGGCGCCGTGGGCCAGCATGTCGCGAAACAGCATGGTGTCTTCCGCGCCGGTGCGGCCGAAGGCGGTGTCGAATGGCCCCGGCACCACCATCAGTTTGCTGCGCCGGATGAGTACGTTGCCGGTGCGCGCATCCTTGGTGGTGATGGCGGTGCCGGTGGCGAAGCGGCGACGGTTGAAAAAGTCGCCGGCGCGGATCCAGTCCGGCGTATCGGACAGATAGCGCGGCAGCACCGGCGCGAACACGGCGTCGGCGTTGTACTCGCGCTGGGTGTGCACCAGATGGCGGATCCAGTCGGCGTCGGGGGCTTCGTCATCGTCAATGAACAGCACCCATTCGCCTTGCGCCGTATGAACTGCGGCATTGCGCGCCTGGGCGATGTTGGGCGTGGTTTCGTGGCGCGCGTGCAGCGGCATGGGCATGCGGCTTTGCCAGTCGCGCAGGACTTCCGCCGCCGAGCCGGCCGGATCGTTGTCGACCACCACGACTTCCACGCGCAGGCCGTCGCAGGCCTGCTCGGTCAAGGCCATGAGCAGCTGGTCCAGCAGCGCAGGGCGGCGGAACGTGCAGATGCAGATGCTGATGTCGATGGGTGCGGTCATGGATTGGATGGCGGATGGGCCGCGGCGTTTTTACGGCGCAGCATGGGCAGGAAGACGACCCAGATCAGCAGCAGGTCAAAGGCTTCCACGATGATCAGCGAAAGGATCGCCCCCCAGGCGCCGTACAGCGGAATGAACACTGCTGCCGAAATCAGCATGATCACCAGGCAGGCTACGCCGCTCAGCAACAACAGCTTGTACTGGTCGTTGCTGGTCAGCCAGGACGAGCCGATCCAGCGCGCGGCATTGATGGCGAAATAACCGCCCCAGGCCAGCACCATCGGTTCCAGCCCATGGTATTTGGCGCCCAGCACATGCGCTTGCAGCCACGGCAGCGCCAGCCACAGGACGATCACGTACAGCACGGTGAGTGCTTCGATGCCGGCCACCGAGGCCCAGGCCAGGCGATCAAGGTGTTTCCAGTCGCGCGCGGCGAACAGGCGGCTGACCATCGGGCGCGCTACCCGCGACCAGGCCAGCACCGACAGCGAAATCGGCATCAGCAGCAGGCGCGAGGCGTTGAGGTCGGCCGAGGCGGCGACGCCCAGGAAGGCGGCGGCAAGATAGAGATAACTATAGTTGGTGGCCCATGCCACCAGCGCGCCGGGCAAGGCCCAACGGCCGCGTTGCATGACTTCGGCGACGGCAGCGCGGAATTCGGTCGGGTCATGTTGCGCGCGCGCGTAGCCGTGATCGGTGCTGCGCCACATGCCGGCAATATTGGCCAGGCCCATCACCAGCAGGATGGCAGGCACGGTGAAATAACCGGTCAGCAACAGGATACCGACGCCCACCGCCACCGCCAGTGCATAGGCAATGTCGGTGTGCAACACGCGTCGCGGCCGCGCTTCGATGAAGCTGATGCTGCGGTGGTATTCACGCTGGGCGTTGGCGAACAGGTAGATGGCGAAGGCGATGCCGAGCAGGATCGGATGCGCATCGATGGCGGCGACCTGGGCGACGATTGCGCTGCCTACGCCGAATGCCAGGGCCAGGCCGATGCTGAGCTGCCATTGAAAGCGCAGCAGTAGCGTCGACAGGCGCGCGCGCTGTTCAGGCGTCTTGCCGGGAGCGATGGTGGTAAGGGGGCCGGTGATCAGTGCTTCGACTACGGTGGAGGCAAAAATGCCGGCGACGTAAAGCTGCGAGTAAACGCCGTAGGATTCCTTCGTGGCCAGGCGGATCAATACCAGGCCGAGCGCGAAGTTCAGGCCGCTCAGCAGGGCCTGGTCGATGAGCGAGGCCAGCGAGTGCGTCAGCAATTTTCTGTTGCTGACGCCGCTCACACCGCCTACTTCTGGAGTGGGCCGCTCAACCATTTGCGTAGACGGCGCCATAGTGTTTTGCCCTTGCCCTCAAGCTGATCGAATGCATCCTGTTCGGAGAATTCGTTGTAGACGGTGCCGATGATCTGGGCTCCGGCAGTCTTCATCTGGGCCTGCGTCTGGCGCAGGTCGTCGAGACGCGAGTGATGCTGGCGCGCCACCAGCAGGCACATGCCGACTTGCTGGGAGATGGTTTGCGCGTCGGACGAAGTCTGCGCCGCCGGCGTATCGACGATGAAGACGTCGAAGTCGTCGGCCAGCTGCCGCATCAGGTTGCTGAGCGCGGGCTGCAGCAGGATTTCGAGCGGGTTTGGCGGTTTCGGACCGGCGTTGAGGATGTGCAGGTGCGGGAAACCTTCGGCCAGGCCGCCGGCGGAAATGGTGGTGCGCCCGGCCAGCATGGTCGACAGACCGGTCTTGTTTTCCAGGCCGAACAGCTCGTGTTGTTTAGGCGAGCGCATGTCGGCATCGATCAGCAGCGTACGCTTGCCCATCTGTGAAAACGCTAGCGCCAGGCTCGCCGCCAGGTAGCTCTTGCCTTCGCCTTCGGCGGTGCTGACGATGGCCAGCGAAATCTTTTCCTGGTCGCTGAGGCGAATCGACAGTTCGGCGCGGATCTGGCGGATCGCTTCGGCTTCCAGGCCGAACGGCGCCAGCGCGATGTCGAGCGAATCGTCGAGGCTCTCGGTCGGCACCAGCGCGGTGGCGTAGTTGAATTGGTCGGACAGCACCGCCTGCACGTTCTGCTCGGTCAGCAGGCCCAGTCGTACGGCGGCTTCGCCGAAGCGGATGCCGGCGGAGTTCTGCAGTTCGACGACACGCGCCACCTGGTCTTGCGTGAGCAGGCCCGCTTCGACGAAGCGGGAACCCATCTTGTCGGCGGTGCCCGCGTTTGCTGGTATGGAGTTTTCTGTAGCCATGGTCATGGGTGCCGGGGTCGGGGCCTAGCGAATGCCGATATGGCCGATTAACGGGAGATGGATGCCGCGCACCAGGTCGTCTTCGCAGCGTACGCGGCGCTGACCCAGTTCGTACAGCAAGGCAAGGCAGAAGCCCAGCGCCAGTCCCACCAGGATGCTGGCGGCGATGTTCTGCAGCAGCAGCGGCTTGGAGTGCGAACTCGGCACTTCGGCCACCCGCAGCACGGTCAGATCGAAGGTGTTGATGTTGCTGGCCATCAGGATTTCATCGTACTTCGCCAGTGCGGTGTTAAAGACGCGCTCGACGCTGTCGAGCTGGCGCTGGTAGGAGGTGATGGTGTCGCGGTGCTTTTTCTGTTCCAGCAGTTTGTCGCGCTGGGTGTCAACTTCCTTCCTCAACGCTTCTTCCTGCATGGCCAGGCGGCGCGCATCGATCTGTTGCGCGTCGAGCGAGCTGCGTGCTTCGCGTGTGATGCGGGTGGCGATATCGTCGCGTTCACTGATCAGCGCCAGCGTCTTCGGATGGCGCGGACCCAGCACATCCTGGATGTCGGACAGGCGCTTGTTGACGTCGGTGAGCTTGGATTTCAGGTCGTTGATGTTGGGGCGCTGAGCAACTTCAGGCAATTCGTCGATGCGCAGGCCGCCGCGGACCAGGCTGTCGGTGGCGTTCTTGCGTGCCTGAGCTTCCTGCTGCTGGTTCTGGACCGTGATCAGCGAAGTCATGAGGTCGCCGAGCTGGCGCGACTGCAGGTCGTTGCGCTCGTTCGGATCGAGGATGCCGACGTCCTGCTGGTACTTGGTCAGTTTTTCCTGGATCGAATCGGCTTCCTTGCGCAGGTGTTCGAGCTGGGCGTTGTATTGCTCGCGGCGCGCACGCGCCGAGGCCGAGGAAATCTGCTGGTTGAGATCGATATAGGCGCGCACCACGGCGTTGGCCAGGTCGCGCGCCTGTTCCGGCGCGCCGGCGGCGTATTCGACTTCAATCACGCGGCTGGAGCGACGCGTGACCACCAGGGTCTGGTCGTTGATGCGTTTGATCAGTTGCGAATGGGCGCGCGCTTCGCCCTGGCGCTCGACCGATTCGCGATAGGCGGCGGTGCGCTCCAGGTCCAGCGAGTCGATGACTTTCTCTGCCACGGCCTGGCTCTTGATCATGTCGAGCTGGGTCTGCATGTAGCTCTCGTCCATCATTGGCGAGAACAGGCGGCCATTGATCGGGTCGTTGCCCTTGTAGTCAAGGAACACGTCGGACGACGCGGTATAAGTCTTCGGCAGCAACAGGGTGACGACGATAGTGACCGCCATGGTCGCCATCAGCGTTTTGAAAATGGTGCCGCGCCGCGCCGAGATCATCGACGCCAGCTGTTTGGACGATAAGCCGGTTTCGGGAGCCTGAAGGTTCACGCTATAGCCTTGATGTTTGTTCAGAATAGACTTTCATTGACGTACACGACGTCGCCGGGCAAGACCGGGTCCGTCAATTTTGCCTTGATTTCCTGGACACCCTTTTCAGGCATTTCCCTATTGATATAGATGCGCCGTTGTGAGGCGCGCTGCGTCATGCCGCCACCCATCGAAATCGCGCGCATGACGTTCATGTCCTGTTCCATCGGATAGGAACCCGGGCGATTGACTTCGCCGTGGATGTAGAAGAGTTTCTTCTTGTTGACGTAGACGACGTCGCCGGCGTTGAGCTCGACGTCGAGAGGGGTGCGTTCGGTGGCGCTGGTTTCGCCCAGCAGAATAGGGATGCGGACGTCGCTTTCCGAGCTACTGCCTGATTTATCGTTTTTCCTGCGCAGCAGCGTCACGGTCTGATCGGCCTGCACGGTGAGGCCGCCGGCGGTGGCCAGCAACTCCAGCACGCTCATGTGGCCGGGAATCGGATAGCGGCCCGGACGGCTGACTTCGCCCAGCACCGACACCATCTGACTGCGCAGTTGGACGACTTCAACCGAAACTTCGGGATTCTTGAGGTACTGCCCCTTGCGCAGGCCGTCCGCGACCTTGGCGGAGATTTCGCTGGTGGTCAGGCCATTGACGTCGACACCGCCGATCAGCGGCAGCGTCAGGAAGCCTTTGTCGTTGACGCCGACTTCCGCGGACAGATCTGGTTGGCCAAACACGGTCACACGCAGCACGTCGCCGGAACCGACGCGGGTATTCGTTACAGTGGAAGAGGGAAGCGCCAGTGTCGACAGGGTGCCGGGCGGCGCGGACATCAGTTCACCGGTCTTGGTCGGATCGGTCGGCACCTGCGCCAGAGCGGAGAAGCTCGTCAGGAGGGCAATGATGGTGACAATGAATAAAGCGAATCGGCGCAAACTTAACTCCCGTGACTGATTACAAAACGATTGCTTGTGCGGCACAGGAATGCGCCGGCAATAAACGTGAATCAGAGGCAAAAGTTTTGTAAATATGACAACTTAAGCTGTGCATATTAATCGAAAACAGGCTCATTTCAAAAAAATTCTAATTGCGCCTACAAATCTTTGCAATTTGAGTCTTCATTGCAATAAATGTTTCTGCTAGGTAATTTTACCTGTTTTTATCTTTGCCGATGGATCGTTCCGATGCACGGAAGTTCTTTCAATTGCAGCGATATGGCGTTGCAACTCCGGGTGTGGGGCCAGTTAAGCATAGATATTGCGCGATATCAATTCAATGTTGCAGCTTTATAACGTGCCGGACGGTTGGTGCAGCAGTGCAAAAGAGAATCCCTGGACAGTCCCGCCGGAATCGCGCTCCGAAAAACCGTTTTTGCGATTTCGTCTATGCTTGGCGCATTGTCTTTTGTCCTTTACACCATGTCAGCTGCCACCGCGATTTCTTCTTCGTCCTCCCTGCGCATCAGCGTGCTCGACCAGGCCCCGGTTTCCGAGGGCATGAGCAGCGCGCAGGCGCTCCGCAATTCGCTGGACCTGGCCGTGTTGGCCGACCGTCTCGGTTATTACCGCTACTGGGTCGCTGAACACCACGGCACCCAGTCGCTGGCCTGCGCCAGCCCGGAAGTGCTGATCGGGCCGATCGCCGCCGCCACGTCGCGCTTGCGCGTGGGCAGCGGCGGCGTGATGCTGCCGCATTACAGTCCGCTCAAGGTAGCGGAATCCTTCAGCATGCTGAGCGGACTGTATCCGGACCGCATCGACCTGGGACTGGGGCGAGCGCCCGGCAGTGATTCACTGACGGCGTCGGCGCTGCAGCGCGACCGGCGTCAGCGCCCGCAGGACGATTTTCCCGAACAATTGAATGAGTTGCTGGCCTACTTGTGGGGCGAGTTGCCGGACGATCATCCGTTCGCGCGTTTGCCGCCGATGCCGGGCAGTCCCGAACTGATTCAACCGTGGATGCTCGGGTCCTCGCCGCAGAGTGGCATTTGGGCAGCTGAACTGGGCATGCCTTATATGTTTGCCGACTTCATCCAGGCGGCGGGTGAAACCGTCGCGGCGCGTTACCGGCGCGACTTCGTGCCGTCGCCGCACTGGGCGGAAGCACGTCAGGGGGTGGCTTTGCAGGTGATTTGTGCCGAGACCGATGAAGAAGCGAAGTTGCTGGCGACCAGTTACGGTATGCGCCTGATTCACATGCACAGCGGCCGCCGTCTGGACAAGATTCCTTCGGTGGAGACCGCGTTGCGTTTCTTCGAAGAACATGACCTGCCGTCGTCGACCTTGCCGTCGGGACGCCGCGCCGTGATCGGTTCACCGGCGCGGGTGCGCGAGCAGATCGAGGCGCTGGCGCAGGCCTACGGTGCGGATGAAGTCATGATCGTCAGCATCATTTACGATCATGAAGCGCGCAAGCGTTCGTATGAGCTGATTGCGCGGGAGTTTGCGCTGGTTTGATCGTCGAAGCTGGGATGCGTGAAAATGCATCCACTTTTATCAATCCAATAAATTCGTTAAGAATCAATTGGATAGCAAGAACTCCTCAAGGTTATCCACAAAGTTACCCCCAATTTCTGTGAGTAACTTCTCCTCTTTAGATTAGCGTCCGGACAGCCATAGCCGCGTCATCTGTTCGGCGCTGTCCTTGAGCAATCCGGCGGCATCTGCGATGGCCTTGTCCAGCGTAGTCGGTCCGAACGTGATCGAGAAGCAGCCCGAGAAGCTGGTCTGCAATTCTCCCAGGGCTGAGCGATCGACGCCGCCGGAAAGCAGCGAAGTCTGCACGCCCGCCTGGCGCGCGCGCTGGGCCGCGATGAAGGGCGCCTTGCCGTGCAGCGTCTGGACGTCGCTGCGGCCTTCGCCTGTGATCAGCCAGTCGGCGTCCTCGAGCGCCGTATCTAGTCCGATGTAGTCCGCCACCGTTTGCGCTCCGGACTGGAATTCGGCGCCGAGCATCAGCAAGGCATATCCCAATCCACCCGCCGCACCGGCTCCCGGCAAGTTGGCCGCGCTGCGGCCGCTGGCTTGTTCGAACAGGCCGGCGAAATGACCGAGCAGGGCGTCGAGCGGCTTGACCTGGTCGGCAGTCACGCCTTTTTGCGGGCCGAAAATCGCGGTCGCGCCCTTGTCGCCGCACAGGGGATTGTCGACGTCGGACATGGCGACGATGTGAATATCCTGCAGACGCGGATCGAGACCGGCAACTTCCACACGTGCCAGCTTTGCGAGTTGTGATGGTACCGGCTCCAGTTCCTTGCCGTCGGCGTCGTAAAGCTTCAGGCCCAGCGCGACCAGCATGCCGATACCGCCGTCGTTGGTGCTGCTGCCGCCCAACGCGATCAGGAAGCGCCGCGCGCCACTGTCAAGCAAGGCCAGCAGGGCGTCGCCGATACCGAGCGTAGAGCGGTTTTCGACCGCGACTGCGGTGCCGACGGGGTCGGTCAGGCCGACGATTTCGGCGGATTCAATAACGGCGCTGCCATCGGTGAGGATACCGGCGGCGGCGTCGCGCAATGTGCCTGCCGCGCCGCGCACTTGCAGCCGACGGACTTCGCCGCCGGCGTGCAGCAGTGCATCGAGCGTGCCTTCGCCACCGTCGGCGATCGGGCACAGACGGACGATTGCAGAGGGCGCAGCAGCGTGTACGCCGGCGCCGATGGCTTCGGCAACTTCCTGCGCGCTCAGCGAGCCTTTGAAAGAATCGGGGGCAATGACAACAACGGGGGCGGAAGCGATGGTCATGAAAGCTTTTTCGGTGGTGGGAGGTTGGCAAGGCGGCGGACGTGTTGAGTGCTGCGGCGCGGGCTTGCGTGTCTCCTGGAATGATCGGTTATTGTTTTATTGTTGAGCTGGTAGCCATCCCGACGGATGAACTGCAGATCTGCACAGATTATATAAGCAAGCGCACCTGTTTCTCGCAGGTACACGAGGTAACAAAAGGTAATGGCGCTAGCGCGGTGGTGGTGGGCAGCGCATGATGAGTTTGGAATATTCCCGGCAGGAGGGCATCATGAAACGTTTGCTATGGATCATCCCGGCGTTGCTGCTGGGCGGTTGCGTGGCGGTTCCCTACGATCCTTATCCTTATTACGGCTACGCGCAACCCGCACCGGTCTATGTCGTTCCTTCCGCATCGGTGTATTACGGTTACGGTGGCGGTTATCGCGGCGGCTGGGGTGGTCGCGGGCGCTGGCGTCATTGAGGACGGTTTCCAGACCCGGCCGGTTTGCATTCTGCGATTCAAGGCAGTAGCATTGCGGATCGTTGATCCGGGCTGATGCGCCGCATCAGGTATGATGAGCGCTGAAAAATTAGACGCTATTCGTTGTTGCTGCATGGTATGGCGATTTTTACGACACTTTCCCGAACCTCTCCCAAAACGCGCACTCGCAACAGAACCATCGTCGGCGTCAGCCTGTCGGTTCTGATTCATGTGCTGCTGTTTTTTGTTTTGCGGCCCAGCCTGCAAAAAATCGAACCACAGGCACGTTCTTCCAATGAACCGCTTGAGGTGACGTTCGTCCAGACTCCGTCGAAGCCGGCTGTCAAACAACCTGAGCCGCCTCAACAAGCCAAGCCAGTCAAAAGGCCGACTCCGCAGCCCAGGCAGATTGCACGCGCCAAACCAAGTTCGTCTGCGCCGAGGCGGCAAGCGCTGCCCCTTTCCAATTCGCCGACCGCCATCACCCAGGCACCGCCGGAAATGGACATGTCCACCATGCTCAATGCCGCACGCGAACGCCGTCGCTCCAGCGAAGATTCAGCCGCGCGCGAGAACGCCGCTGCGCGCGCCGCAGAGCAGGGCCCGTCGGCCAACGAGATTGCCCAGGCGAATATTGACTTCCAGGCGCGCAAAGCGAGCGGACCGAGCAACGGGATGTTTGAAATCGTCAGCAAGGGGCCGCGCATTTCCCAGTATCTGTTCTATGGCTGGACCAGAGATGCACGCAACAAATCGCGGCGCACCATTACTGTGGATGCCGGTTTGAACGGCGACATGGACAAAGCGATCGTGGACAGCATGATCGCCATCATCCGGCAAAATGTGACCGGCGACTTTACCTTTGACTCCCAACGGCTGGGCCGGGTCGTCACTTTGTCTGCCAGGGTGCAGGACAACGCCGGCTTGCAGGCTTTCCTGCTGCGCGAATTCTTCGGCTGATTTTCGCCTTATTTCTACCTTTTCGTACGGGTAAAGTCCTTTGCCCGCATGCCTTCCCGCCCTTTGATTCATAGTGCTTGTCCATGGCGGGGAAGGGTGTTTTGCAGTACCTGACAAGATTACTCAAGTTTGTTATACTTGACCTAAATATTCGGGAATTCAGGGAGTGGGACTGAAAACTGTTCTGGAGTCGAGAGTTCATGCGATTAACTACTAAAGGCCGTTTTGCGGTGACAGCAATGATTGACCTGGCGTTGCGCCAGGGCAATGGTCCCGTCACGTTGTCCGCCATCAGCGAGAGACAGGAAATTTCTTTATCATATCTCGAGCAGTTGTTCGGCAAATTGCGGCGTCACCAGATCGTCGAGTCCGTGCGCGGACCTGGCGGCGGCTATAACCTGGCGCGCAAAGCGGCGGACGTATCCGTCGCCGACATCATCATCGCGGTCGACGAGCCTCTGGATGCAACCCAATGCGGCGGCAAGGAAAATTGCCACAGCGTGACCCATCCCGGCGGTACCCGTTGCATGACGCACGACCTGTGGTCGACGCTGAATGAAAAAATGGTCGAATATCTTGACTCGGTCTCCCTGCAAGACCTGGTCAATCAGCAGCACACCAAAGAACAGAAGCACCCGGAACACAGAAACCTCGGTACCGAACAAAGCGTGGTTGTCATGCACCGCCCTCACGCAGCGGTTTGATTGGAGCTAGAACAAATGAACGCACCTCTGGAAAAAAGCCTGTTGGACACCCTCAAGGCACCGCATTTTCCAATTTACCTGGATTATTCGGCAACGACGCCGGTCGACCCGCGCGTAGCGGACAAGATGATTCCGTATCTGCGCGAGCAGTTCGGCAATCCTGCGTCGCGCAGCCACATGTACGGCTGGACGGCGGAGAAGGCCGTGGAAGACGCACGCGAAGAAGTCGCCAAGCTGGTCAACGCGGATTCGCGCGAAATCATCTGGACTTCCGGCGCAACCGAAAGCAACAACCTGGCAATCAAGGGTGCGGCACAGTTCTACAAGACCAAGGGCAAGCACATCATCACGGTCAAGACCGAGCACAAGGCTGTGCTGGATACCTTCCGTGAACTCGAGCGTCAAGGTTTCGAGGCGACTTATCTGCAGCCGCAAGATAATGGTCTGGTGACGGTCGAGCAAATCGCCGCAGCCGTGCGTCCCGACACCATCCTGATCTCGGTCATGCTGGTCAACAATGAAATCGGCGTGATCCAGCCGGTGCCGGAAATCGGCGAATTCTGCCGCTCCAAGGGCATCATTTTCCATTGCGACGCTGCGCAGGCAACCGGCAAGGTCGCGATCGATCTGGAAAGCTGGAAAGTCGATCTGATGAGCTTCTCGGCCCACAAGACTTACGGTCCCAAGGGCATCGGCGCGCTGTACGTCCGTCGCAAGCCGCGCGTGCGCATTGAAGCGCAGATCCACGGCGGCGGTCATGAGCGCGGTTTGCGTTCCGGTACGCTGGCAACCCACCAGATCGTCGGCATGGGCGAAGCTTTCCGCATCGCCCGCGAAGAAATGGAAACCGAACTGGCCCACATCCGCGCCATGCGCGATCGCCTGGCCAAGGGCTTGCAAGAGATCGAAGAAACTTACATCAACGGCGACATGGAACATCGTGTGCCGCACAACCTGAACGTCAGCTTCAACTACGTCGAAGGCGAATCCCTGATCATGGCGATCAAGGACATCGCGGTGTCGTCCGGCTCGGCTTGCACCTCGGCCAGCCTGGAACCGTCGTACGTGCTGCGCGCCCTGGGCCGCAGCGACGAACTGGCGCACAGCTCGATCCGCTTCACCATCGGCCGTTTCACGACCGAAGAAGACATCGACTTCACGATTGACCTGATCAAGAGCAAGGTCGGCAAGCTGCGCGAACTGTCGCCGCTGTGGGATATGTACAAGGACGGGATCGACATCAGCACGATCCAATGGGCTGCACACTAAATATCGCGAAAATGAAAACCGCCCCCATATGAATGACAGGGGCGACCATCATCAAGGAGCATCAAAATGTCTTACTCGGAAAAAGTACTCGATCACTACGAAAACCCACGTAACGTCGGCGCGTTTGAAAAAGGCGACGAGACCGTAGGCACAGGTATGGTCGGCGCGCCCGCTTGCGGCGACGTCATGAAGTTGCAGATCAAGGTCGGCGCCGACGGCGTGATCCTGGACGCCAAGTTCAAAACCTATGGTTGCGGTTCGGCAATCGCTTCGTCGTCGCTGGTGACCGAATGGGTCAAGGGCAAGACGCTGGATCAGGCGCTGTCGATCAAGAACACCCAGATCGCCGAAGAACTGGCCTTGCCGCCGGTGAAGATTCACTGCTCGATCCTGGCGGAAGACGCCATCAAGGCGGCAGTGCAAGATTACAAGGCCAAGCACGGCAGCGTTGAACAAAAGGTTGCGGCCTAATTCAGGTTGCAGCAAACGAGAAGCACGCGAAGGGCAAGCATCATGGCAATCACACTGACTGAAAAAGCTGCAAAGCACATCAGCCGCTATATGGAACGTCGCGGCAAAGGCCTCGGCCTGCGCCTTGGCGTGCGCACGACAGGTTGTTCCGGCCTGGCTTACAAGCTGGAATACGTGGACGAGGAAACACCCGAAGATCAGGTGTTCGAATCGCGCGGCATTCGCGTTTTTGTCGATCCGAAGAGCCTGCCGTACATTGACGGCACCGAACTCGACTTCGCCCGCGAAGGCCTCAACGAAGGCTTCAAGTTCCAGAATCCGAACATGAAGGATGAGTGCGGCTGCGGTGAAAGCTTCCGTATCTGACCTGCGTATTTTCCCAGGCGCCATGATGTTGATGTGCAGTGGCGTCTGCAGGAGCATCTGAGCAACTCTGCGAGTTGAGGTGCAAATGCAAGATCGTGCTTAGCCAGAATAGTCGTAGCGATAGCCTCTGAAGCGTTGTTCTGCCAAGCCTGTTGAAGTTCGAACAGGCTTTTTATTTTTTACCCATCCGCTCCCGTTTGCACAACGTATGCAAAATCATTTCGCGCTTTTCCAGTTACCGCAACGCTTTGCCGTCGATCTGACTGCGTTGGAAAAGGCGTTCCACGGCGTGCAGAATCAGGCCCATCCCGACAAGTTCGCCAACGCGACCGGCGCTGAAAAGCGCGTCGCCATGCAATGGGCCACACGCGCCAACGAGGCTTACCAGACCCTCAAAAATCCCCTCAAGCGCGCCACGTATCTGTGCGAGCTCAATGGCGTCGATCTCGAAACCGAATCCAACACCGCCATGCCGACCGCATTCCTGATGCAGCAGATGGAATGGCGCGAAGAACTCGACGACGCGCGCGCAGGCAAGAATATCGATGCGCTTGAGCAGCTCGACGGCGCCTTGCGCAGCGCCAAGAAAGATGCTGTCGCCCGCATCGAAACACTGCTCGATGCGGACGACTTTGCCGGCGCCGCACAACTCGTGCGCCAATTGATGTTCCTTGAAAAATTCGGCGAAGAGATCGGCAACGCCTTCGCCCTGATCGAAGGTTGATGCGCTATGCCTGACGTATTCCTGTTCCTTGTCGCCGCCATGATGCTGACCCTGGCGCCGGGCCCCGATAATATCTACGTGCTTACGCGTGGCGTCGCGCAGGGGAAGAAGGCCGGATTCGTGGCGGCACTCGGCTTCTCTTCCGGCTTGTTCTTCCACACTTTGCTGGCGGTGCTCGGTTTCGCCGCCATCATCAAGGCGTATCCGGCCGCCTATCACGCCCTGCAATATGCCGGCGCCGCGTATCTGGTGTACCTCGGCATCCGCACTTTGCGCTCCGCCGCATCAATGTCGCTGGATGCCACGATGACGCCGGTCAGCCTGTCGCGCATTTTTTGGCAAAGCGTCATTGCCAATATTCTCAATCCCAAGGTGACGCTGTTCTTCATCGCTTTCCTGCCGCAGTTCGTCAATGTGCAGGCCGGCCATGTGGCCTGGCAGATGCTGTTGCTGGCAGTGGTATTCATCCTCCAGGCGCTGGCGATTTTCAGCGCGATTGCATTTTTCTCCGGCATCGTCGGCGCGTATTTCAAGCGTCAGGCGCGTGCCGCTCTCTATTTGAACAGGCTTGCCGGCTGTGCGTTTGTGGGACTCGGTATCCGCATCGCCTTGCCGGAATAAATCGACTATGGCTCTTCTCCAAATCTCAGAACCGGGCATGTCCACCGCGCCGCACCAACATCGGCTGGCGGTCGGTATTGATCTCGGCACCACCAATTCACTGGTCGCCACCGTGCGCAACAGCATTCCGGAAGTCCTCAGCGACGAAGAGGGCCGCAGCCTGTTGCCGTCGGTGGTGCGTTATCTGCCCAACGGCAATGCCAACATCGGCTACAAGGCGCAAGCCGCGCAGACCACCGACCCGAAGAACACCATCGTCTCGGTCAAGCGCTTCATGGGCCGCGGTCTGAAAGACATCGCCTACGTCGAAAACCTGCCCTACGATTTCCAGGATGCGCCGGGCATGGTGCAACTGAAGACCGTGGCCGGTGTGAAGAGCCCGGTCGAGATTTCGGCGCAGATTCTGGCGACTTTGCGCCAGACTGCAGAAGATGCCTTGGGCGACGACCTGGTCGGCGCCGTGATCACCGTGCCTGCGTACTTTGACGATGCACAGCGCCAGGCCACCAAAGATGCCGCGCAACTGGCCGGCCTGAACGTGCTGCGTCTGCTCAACGAGCCGACCGCTGCGGCTATCGCTTATGGTCTCGACAACGGTTCGGAAGGCACGTTTGCCGTCTATGACCTTGGTGGCGGCACCTTCGACATCTCGATCCTGAAATTGACCAAGGGCGTGTTTGAAGTCCTGTCGACCGGCGGAGATTCCGCTCTGGGCGGCGATGATTTCGACCAGCGCCTGTTCTGCTGGATCTGCGAGCAATCGCAACTGGCGCCATTGTCGGACGAAGACACCCGCATCTTGCTGGTCAAGGCGCGCGAGGTAAAGGAATTGCTCTCGTCCAAAGCTAACACGCAGATCGACGCCGTACTCAATTCCGGTGAAGAAGTGCATCTCTCGATTACGGCCGAAGAGTTTGTCGCGCTGACCCAGCATCTGGTCGCCAAGACCATCACGCCGAGCCGCAAGGCTTTGCGCGATGCAGGGCTGTCGGTTGATGACGTCGATGGCGTCGTGCTGGTCGGCGGCGCCACGCGCATGCCGCACGTGCGCAAGGCGGTCGGTGAATTCTTCCAGACCACGCCGCTGGCCAACATCGATCCGGACAAAGTGGTGGCGCTGGGCGCTGCGGTACAAGCCAACCTGCTGGCCGGCAACCGCGCCGCGGGCGACGACTGGCTGTTGCTCGACGTGATCCCGCTGTCGCTTGGTATCGAAACCATGGGCGGTCTGGCCGAGAAAGTCATTCCGCGCAATTCCACGATTCCGTGCGCGCGCGCGCAGGAGTTCACCACCTTCAAGGATGGCCAGACTGCGCTGGCGGTACACGTGGTGCAGGGCGAGCGCGAGCTGGTGTCCGATTGCCGTTCGCTGGCGCGCTTCGAGTTGCGCGGCATTCCGCCGATGGCGGCCGGCGCTGCGCGTATTCGCGTCACGTATCAGGTTGATGCAGACGGCTTGCTGTCGGTGTCGGCGCGCGAGATGACCTCAGGCGTGGAAGCGGCCATCACGGTCAAACCTTCGTATGGCCTGGCCGACGACGACGTCGCACGCATGCTGCAGGATTCCTTCCAGTCGGCCGATGAAGACATGAAGCGCCGCGCCCTGCGGGAAGAGCAGGTCGAAGCCGAGCGCATTATCCTGGCGACGCAATCGGCGCTGGATGCCGACAGCGCACTGCTCAACGAACAGGAGCGCATCGACATCGCCGCGCTGATCGAAATCGTGCGTGAGAAGGCGCAAAGCGACGATCACCTGGCGATCAAGGCCTCGGTGGAAGCGCTTGCGCATGGCACCGAAGAATTCGCCGCCCGCCGCATGGACCGCAGCGTCCACGCCGCGCTGGCAGGCAAGAAATTGGATGAAGTTTCGTAAAAGACAAAGTCATTAAAGGTAAATACCGTGCCACAAATCGTCATACTTCCACACCCCACGTTTTGCCCTGACGGCGCCGTCATTGATGCGCCGGTCGGCAAGACTTTGTGCGACGCCATGCTCGACAGCGACGTCGATATCGAACACGCTTGCGAGAAATCTTGCGCCTGTACCACTTGCCACGTGGTGATCCGCGAAGGTTTCAACACGCTGGGCGAGCCGACCGACAAGGAAGAAGATTTGCTCGACATGGCCTGGGGCCTGGAAGCGAATTCACGCCTGTCTTGCCAGGTGGTGCTGGGCGACGACGATCTGGTCGTTGAAATTCCGAAGTACACCATCAATCACGCCAGCGAGAATCACTGATTCTGTCTGGGAGTGTGCGACCTACGTTAGCGAGGCAGCCATGAAATGGACCGACATTCAACTTATCGCTGAAGAACTCAGCGATAAATTCCCGGACACCGATCCCAAGACCATTCGTTTCACCGACCTGCATCGCTGGGTGATGGAGTTGGATGGTTTTGACGACGATGCCAATCGCTCGGGTGAAAAAATTCTCGAAGCGATTCAGGCGGCGTGGATCGAAGAAGCAGAATAATTCAGTGACGGCATGAAACAAAAAGGAGCGAAATCGCTCCTTTTTTGTTGTCCGCCCGACGCTCATCGTTACACCAGAATGTTGGACACATGCTGCATGCCGGTCGTGTATTGCGGAAAAATCTGCTGCAAGGCGCTGTCCGGAATGCGCATGTGCTTCTCCGCCAGCGTCGACATCACCGCGCGGAAATCCGTGGTGATCGCCAGATCGCGCCCTTCATTGAGCTCGGTCTTGTTCAGCCCCGGCCATTGACCGTAAATCGTCCTGCCGCGCACGTTGCCGCCCAGCAGCCACATGACATTGCCGTGACCGTGGTCGGTGCCGCCGTTGCCGTTTTCGCGGAAGGTGCGGCCGAACTCCGAAATCACCACGATCACCGTATCGTTGAAGGCTGGACCCAGCTCCTGCGCCAGCGTCGCCAATCCGGTTGCCAGCGGCGCCAGCCGTCCGGCCAGCTGCCCCGCACCGTTTCCCTGGTTGGCATGCGTATCCCAACCGCCCACCGCCAGGAAGCCCAGGCGGATCTTCGGATCGCCGCGCATCAAACGACCCAGCCGCGCCGCATCGATGGCCATGCCGTTCGGCAGAGGCGCGCCGTTGTTGGCCATGCGCTGTTCATTGCTGCTCAGTTCCGCCATCAGTTCCTTGCGCGCGGCGATGCCGTCGCGGTAGGCCTTGTCGAGCGCATCATTGCCCGCATACATGGCGCCGTAAGCCTGGCTGATCTTCGGTTGATCGATCAGGGTGGGGCGCGCTGCATCGCGGCCGGTCGGCATGTTGGCCACCACTTGCCGACCGCTCAGGATGCGCGGGATCGACTCGCCCAGCGTCAGCGCCTGCACCGGTGATTCGGACGGGGGCAGGCGGCCTTGCAGGCGATTCATCCAGCCGTCGCGTGTGTTGTGCTGACCGGGCGTGCCGGTCTCCATGTAATCCTGCGCTTCGAAATGCGAGCGCGAACCGTCGGGTGATCCTGAGGCATGGACAAAGGCCAGTTGGCCGCTATCCCAATACGGCATCAGCGGACGCAAGGACGGATGCAGACCGAAGTAGCCGGTCAGGTCGATGACGCCGTTGTTCTGGCCGGGACGCGCGACGGCGATGCCCGGGCGCGCCTGGTAGTACTCCCTGTCGCCATGCGGCACTACCACGTTGAGACCGTCGACGGCGCCGCGCAGGAACACTACCACCATGCGCGGCGTACCGTCGCCGTCGGCGTGTGCACGCTGGCGCGGAGCGCCGTAGGCCAAGGGTGCGTTGCCACCGGCATTGGCGACAGGCGGTTTGCCGGAGGGCGCTACCGCGCAGCCGGACAAGCCGACCGGCACCAGGATGGCGCCGCTGCCTGCCAGGCCCATGTAGCGGATGAAGTCTCGACGTCTCATTCCGGCTCCGATGCTCTTAACGTTTCATGAAAGCAGGTCCACCCAGGATCAGGCCGACTTGCAAATTGGGCGGCGCCGCAGCGATGGCGGTCACGGCGTTCTGGTCCAGCAGCGGCGACAGCGTCTGGATCAGGCGCACCGGATCGACGGCTTCTGTATTGGCTGCCGGTTGCGTATTCTCGGCGCGGGCGATGGGCGACTTGCCGTTGCTCAGGCCGTTGGCGAAATTGATACGGCGCAGCAGCGCATCGGGATTGAGCCAGGCTTCTTCGGAGAACTTGTAGCCCTCCGGCGTCAGCCAGCCGTACAAAGGCATGCCGAACTGGCTGAGCACGCCGCTCACTGGTCTGGCGTTGACGACCGGCGTGGCGGTGGCGCGCAGGCTGGAGACCACGTATTGATAGGGGGTCTTGAACTGGCTCTGGTAATTCCGGCGCGACCAGAATTGCGGACTGTCGAACAAGCTGCGCAGCACGGACTTGATGTCGCCGTCGCTGGCAAGGAAACGTTGCGCCAGTTTGTCGACCAGCGCCGGATCCGCCTGGTCCGAGACGAAGTACTGCACCAGCTTGGTCGAGATGAAGCGCGCCGTCGCCGGATTGCGCGCCAGCATGTCGAGCGCCTGTTCGCCTTCCTGCTGACCGCCCGGCGCAATCGTGCGACCGAGGAATTGTTTGGCTGTGCCGTCATGCCGTTGCGGATTGAACGCGAAGCCGGCGCTGTCGAATCCTTGTTTCATGTTCGGCTCATCGATGGTCCATCCGCTCAGGATGCGCGCCAGTGAAATCACGTCGGCCTGCGTGTAGCCGCCGTCAACGCCTAGCGTGTGCAGCTCCATCAGTTCGCGCGCATAGTTCTCGTTGAGTCCCTTGAAGCGTCCTTTTGCCTGCGGCGTATTGGCGCCGCTGCTGAGCCAGTTGTCGAGGTAATAGAGCATCGCCGGATGGTGTGCGACCGCGCCCAGCAACTGTCGGAAATTACCAAGCGCATTGGGGCGGATGGCATTCTTTTCATAGTCGGCGCTCCAGTAGCGCACCCATTCCTTGCCTTCGAAGACATTGAAATGATTGAACCAGAATTCGGTCATCACCTCCTGCAACTGGCGCGGACTTTCGGTCGCCAGCCACAATCGCGCGGCATGGCTTTGTGGCGTGATTTCTTTTGCGGCGCGCTGGCGTGCGGCATTCTTTTCGTCGGCGCTGGCGGTATTGGGCGGGAACGAGGGCGGGCCGTAAGCGACGTAGAGTTGCGAGGTGTTCAGCTGGTAGGTCGGAAGGCTGTCGAGGCGACTCTGGAGGTCGGCTGGAAGCGGGATGCGTTCCGGATTGAGCTGCTCGTCGATGTAGCGTTTGACGCCGGTTTTTTCAACCGCGGCGACATCACCCGGACGCGGGCCGTATGCCAGGCGATTGAGCACATGCAGGGCCTGCTCCTGCGAATTCAGCGCCTGCGCCAATGCACCGCCGCAAGCGCCGGCGAGGCTCAATGCCAGCAATCCGATCACACCATGTCTGCGGAGGAGTTGCATGAGTTGCATGACGCCGTAGAATAAAAGAAGAATGCTTAAAGTATCGCATCCTCATCGAACGTCGCTGTAATAAAGTGTAAGAGCATCGCTTCTGCCGAAAAGTCGTCAGCAGCCCTTCAGCTTGTCGTCAGTTTTCCACGAGTTCGAAACTGCCGCTGCTGCGCCATGTGGTGCGATCGGCAACCCGGCTTGCGGTGCCGGAAACGCTGGTGTTGATTTCGACCTGCACCGAGAAGCTGGCGCCCTTGAGCGTGCGTTCATCCTGCACCGGCACAATGCCCACGCCGGGCGTCAGCAGCGCGATTTCAGCCATGTTGTCGGGTTGTTGGCCGGTGACTTTGACGTTGCCGAGCTTGACGCGTTTGCCGTCAAGCTGCGCCAGCGACAAGTTAAGAACGAAGTTGCCGGCATTGCCGAAGCGGTAGCCGTTGCCGTCGCCGGCAGCGCCGCGGAAGTAAATCGTCATCAGCGTCGGCTGACGGCAGTTTACCGAGAGCGTCATGGTTTGCTTGCCCAGAGCGAAAGCGGTAGGCGAGACCTGCCGTTCAAGCAACTCGGCGCGCGTGACCTGGCCGTAGTCGATCACCGTATTGCTGATCTGCATCTGGCAATTGTCATTGGGGGCCGCCAGCGTCGGCGGCGATGCCAGGGCGATGGCCACGGCAACGATGGCGTTCCGCGTCATGGAGCCGCAGATAAAAAATTCACGATTAGGCATGAGGCGCTTTCTGTAGTTGTACTTGCAGAGTAGGGCCGCAGCGGGCCTCCGCGGTTTCGAAGAACATGTTGGGATCCGCCCTGGACGGCAATTCAAATTGCAGCGAGCATTGCCTGCCGTCCGGGAGCGAGACCTCGAGTTTGGAATTGGGTACGCCGTTGATCAGGAAAATTTGACCGTCATCCACTACAGTCGTCACGAACTGGCCTTCGGCATCCACCACAAAAGCGCCCTTGGGCAGAGGGTTGCCATCCGCTCCCTTGGTGTTGAGCAGGATGCGCCGCACCTTGATGGTGTCGAAGGTAACGAAGTTGACCGAGCCGCGCCCCGGCTCGACCAGCTTGTAGCCGTTCTTGATGTCGACATTGCGCGGCAGGCTCTTGGTGGCGATCTCCAGCCGGCTGCTGGCATACGGCGCCATTTGCGAAATCACGGCCTGCCCCCATGGATCGGTCCACACGGGCCCGTAGGGCGTGCTGACGCGGATGCCGGATTCATCTCCCACCGACAGGATGCCGAAGGTGTCCTGGATCGGATAGGGCGACAGCGTCAGGCCGTTCTGATGCAGCACCATGCCGCCGCGCAGGCCGCCATTCATGGAAGTCGCTCCCGATCCTGCGCGCGAGTATCCGAGGTTGACCTGGGTATAGCGAGGCAGTATCGACGCCTGCGTCGAGAGATCGGTTTCCTGGTTTTGGGTGTTGCGTTCCGCGGAGACCGTGTAGTTGGCGTATTCGTTGATCGTCTCGTTATAAGAGGCGCCGTAGCGTTTGTAGCCGCTGCTGTTGTTGACGTAGGTGCGTACGTTGCGCTGCCCGAGCGGGATGCTCAGCGTAAGGTAAAACGTGTTGATCGGCACTGTGTTGGCGCTGTTGGCGTCGGTGTTGCCGCTGTTGCCGCTGGTGCCGAGATTGTGTTCGAGGTTGAACGATATCGTGCCGAATGAGAATGTCTGGCCCCACGAACCGGTCACGCGCTGGGTCGATACGCCGCTGAACAGCGACGAACGCGAATAGGCGACGTTGAAGGAGCCCAGCGTCGCGTTGCTCCAGCTCATCGATGCGGTGTACTGGCCGCGATAGCGATTGTGCTGCAGGTCGCCGGCATTGGCGGGGGTGTCGACGATGGTGTCGGCCAGGTCGCGATAGCCGAGCGTTTGCTGAGTTGCTGAAAAGCTGCCTGAAAGCGACGTCGACAGCAGGCTGCTGCTGGACAGGCTGACCTGGGTGCCGCGCACGCCTTCGCCGGTTGCATTGGACAGGCGTTGCTGCAGGCTGACGCTGGTGCTGTTGAACACGCGCGTATCCATGCCCCAGGCGCCCGCCTGATACGACGTCGCCGCCATGAGGCCGGCGTTGGCATTGCTGTCCTTGCCGATTTTCCAGCCGCCGGAACCGGTGACGATCCATGGCTGGCGTGCAGTACTGCCGCCGAGACTGCGCTGACGACCGACGGCAAAGGAATAGCCGCGCTGGCTGCCCAGCGAGCCACTGTGCAGCGAAGCGGCCGGAACGATGAAGCGACGCTGCGCGCCGGTGGCTTCCACGACAGTGACTTCCAGATCGCTTCCCGAATTGAGCAGCGGCAGGTCGGACAAGGCGAATGGCCCGGCCGGAACAACGGTGGTGTAAATCAGCGCACCGGCCTGGCGCACTTCCACACGTGCCTGCCATTGCGCGATGCCTTCCACCATGACGTTGTTGCGACTGAGGCTCATCAGCGCACTTTCAGGAATGATCTGCGCGCCCGTGATGGAACCGCCCGATACCGCCGAATTGGCGATGTTGATCTGGCCCGCCTGCAGGATGGATTTGTAGTCCATCAGCGTGTGCTGGGCATAGGCATAGACATGCTGGCGCTGAGATTTTTCATCCTGTGCGGTGTAGACCTCACGACTGCGCACGATCCAGTCCCTGAAGTTGAATCCGGGCTCGGCGTTGGCCGACATGAAGCGGCTGCCGCCGCCGGCGAATTTGCTGTTCACACCGAGTATTTCGTAGTTCAGCATTGCCGCCGTGCCGCCGCTGCTGTAGCCGGCGAAGTCGTCCTCGGTGGGTCGCAAGGCATCGGTAGGCACTACCAGCGCCACTTCTTCTTTGCCGGGGCGCAGCTCCACCTGGGTTTGCGGAAAGGCTTCCTTGTAGTCGAAGCAGGCTGGTGATGCCGCCGTCGCAGATTGTGTCGCAGATGCTCCAGGCGCGGGCTTCTCGATTTTCTTCAACTGCGACGGCACGATCAATCCGCCTTTGTCGAGCATGCCGACGTCAAAGCACAAGTCACCTTTGGCATTGAAGCGTGCATCAACGCGACCGCGTTTGCTGCCGTTGACGAACAGCGTCACGACCTGCACGCCCGGACGAAAGCGCGCAGCTTCGCGAAAATAATCTGCAAGCTGCGGATCGATGCCACGCTCTTTCAGCATGTTCAGATCGAATCCGCTGGCGTCGGCTGCATGCAAGGGCGTCACCGCCATGCCTCCCGCCAGGGCTGACAAGGCAAGGAGGCAATGCTTCAGACGAGCAACGGGCGGGTCGAGGACAGATCCATGTTCCTCGCTGATTTTATTATTCATGTTCCCTGATCGCGAGGGAGAAAAAACGGGACTTATTTGGTGAGTGCGGCGTCGTAACTATCCACCGAGAAGCCGTAGACGGTCGCCGGCGCCAAGCGCACCGTGGTCGATGCCGCGCCGGCTGCCGGGACTGCTACGCTGATGGTTTCGCCCGGCAGGAAATAGGTCTTGCCGAGATCCAGCTCGGTCTTGGCCGGCAGCAGCGTCACCGTTTGCGCCAGGCGCACGACATAGGCGCTGTCGTTCCTGGCGACGAGATTGCCGTTGCGCACCGACCAGGTCAGCAGTTTCCATGGTTCGCGATTTTGCGCCAGGCCTTTGGGATGGATGATGACCGGCAGATTTTGACGAACGTTCATCGTCACCTTGACGCCGCCGTCTTTGGACTGCTGCGGGATGCCTTCAAAAATGACGCGTTTGAAGCGTTGCGTCTTGAGCGGCTCCTTTATCTGGAGGATGAAGCGCACCAGCTGGGTTTCATCCGGCTCGACGCGTGCAACGGGGGGCGTCACGACCAGCAGGTTTTCCTTGTCTTCGGGGAGATTTTGAATCGAGGTGTAGAGCAAGGTGGCATTGGCGTCGGTATTCTTGACGTTCATGCTGGCTTCGCCGTCGGCCTCGTTGATGATGACCACGGAGGTCTCGGGAAGCATGCCACTGGCATGTGCAGTCAGAGGAATGATCGCGTTGGAAAGAAAGCCGGCAACAGCAAGAAAAATCAATTTCTTAAAAATGGTGCACATTTCATTTACCCCCGATTGTTGTAGATGCAGGTGTTGAACAGCTCCGATTTTATGAGAAATTAATTTAAGAGTATTTGAGAATATTCTCAAAATGCAGACGATTTGAAGCGTCGAACAGGGGCGACAAACAGTGTCGCGGAGACTCTTAAAGATAGGAAAGCTCAAGCGTTGCCGAACCGTCGAGCAAGATCTCTTGCGACAAGGAAAGGTTTTCGGGTTTGTTGATGTAGGGCAGCACGGTAATGGTGCCGGAGATCGTGCGCAAGGACGATACGTAGCTGCTGCCCGCTGCGCCCCAGCCGAAGCTGCGGTTCTTGGCGACGTAGCCGTTCGTCGATGGTTGCCAGGTCGTACCGCTGTCGGTCGAATACAACAATTGGGCCTGCTGGTAGTCGCCGGTATAGGACGTCGGCTGAAACACGATCGCATAGCCGCCGATGCTCTTGCCGGCAGCGGTGCCCAGACCGAAGTTGAAACTGTCATTAAGGGTGCCGTCGCCCGAACCGGCAGCAACGATGCCGACGATGACCGAGCTGGTGCGATTGTCGATGGCGCGGACGCTCACTTTGGCGGCGGCATCGCAATTGATGCTGAACGACAGCGACTTCGCCGGCAGAGGCGTCACCGCGCCGGGTTTCAGCGAACGTGCCGGGATGGTGCCGTAGTCGGCGACGCCGCCGCCCGACAGCATCGGCGTGCAGGCGGCGGGAGTGATGACGCTGACTACCTGCATTTCCACCATGTTGGCAGCGCCCGACAGCGCGGTTGCCCCAATGCAGGACAGTCCGAAAGCCACAGTTGCAGTTCTGATCGCAATATTTTTCACCAATGCGCTTCTTTCATTTCGGCAGATCGTGAGCATTGCCTATAAGTACAACAGTTCGAAGGTAGCCGAACCGTTCAGCGAGGCATCTTCTTTCGTCGCTGTATTGTCGGTGCTGTCGATCACCGCCTGGATGCTCAGCCTAGCCTCGAAGTTGAGCGTGCCGCCGGGGTGGATTTTGTGTTCCGCATCCCAGGCGTAGAGCACATTCTTGCGGATGGTATTGTCGCTGCTCAGCATCCATTGCGTGGCATTGATGCCGGTAGCCGATTCCATCATGGTGGGCGGCCTCGCCGTGGGATGCGCCGGTTCGAACGATACGATGTAGGCGCCGGCATTTTGTCCGCTCTGTGCGCCCAATCCGAACAAATCTTTCTTGCTGCGATTGCGCATCGCCACTGCCTGCATTTGCGGTATCGGCGCGCTGTCGCGATTGTCGATCAGGCGCAGCGCAAGGCGTGAAGGCAGGGCACAGGAAACGGAGAGCGTGAAGATTTTCTTGCTGAGGATTTTTGCTGCGCCGCGCTCGGATGAAATCGGCCCGTAATCCACTACGCCGGCATCGGAAAAAACCGGCAGGCAGGCATCAGGAACGATCTTTCCGGTCACCCGCAATTCAGTTGCCCCGACGGCGGACGCGGTAGATGCAGCGACAAGCAGGGAGAATGAGACGCCACGCCACAGCGTTGTCGAGACGGCCTTTTTCATGCTTTCCCCAGATTGCCAAGTATTGTGATTTGATCCGGCAAGGATAACGTTGGCGAGATGTACGTCCAACCAAAATATGGGAAACGTATAAAAAAACATCACTGGTGTGGTGAACTCGTCATTTTTCGATTATTTACCGGCAAATAAGCGGGGCTGAATTGAGATCATTCTCATATACGGATGTGCGCAAGATGATCAGAATTGCATCTGGTTAATCAAAGTCTATGCCGCAGCTGCGGTGCACATCTCGCTTGGGGTAAAGATGAAAACAGTCGCGAATCTTTCTGTTCTGGTAGTTGAGGATGAGCCGTTGCAAAAAATATTTGCAGTCGAAAAATTGCGCGAGCTGGGTTGCATCAGTGTCGTCGACGCCGCAGACGGCATGGAAGCAATGGAGCGCCTCTCGGAACGCCACATCGATCTGATCTTTTGTGACATCGGTATGCCCAACATGGACGGCTCGCAGTTTGTGCTGGCGCAAGACCGTTCGGCGCAATCCGCCGGCAAGGAATTGCCGATGCTGGTATGGATGAGCGTGCATGCAGAAGACGTACGCGAGTCGCATCTGCAGCTGGCGTATTCCGCCGGATTTCCTTTTGTCGAAGCGATCGCCAAACCTCTCTCCTTGCCCGCGCTGGAAAGCATTCTCGCTACGGCGCTGAAACTGATGAATGCGATCAAGCCTCCGCCTGGGCGAAGCGGAAAAACAACACCGGCGGCAATGGACGGCGCCATCGGCGATGACGACATCTTGCGCGCCATCTGCGACACCAGTGAATTCGAAGTGCGGTACCAGCCGCAGATCGCGCTGGAGACCAAGACCATCATCGGCGCCGATGCCATGGTGCGTTGGAGTCATCCCAAATTCAGCTATCTCGTGCCGGAGCAATTCATGACGCTGATCGAGCGGCAGGGGCTCGGTCTCATGCTGTTCTATCGGACTGTCAATCATGTTCTGAAAACGCAACAGAGACTGGCGCACATCGGCTGCAGCATTCCGATCTGCATCAAGGCATCCGCTTCAACGCTGGAAACGCCGGAAATCGCCGACTATCTTTACGAACGTTCGCAACGCTACGGCATTGCCTCCAGCCTGATCACCGTCGGCATTTCGGAAGAAGAGCCGTCGCAACATGCGCTCAAGCTGGCGGCGTCGCTCAATCGTCTGCGCCTGCGCGGATTCGGTTTGTCGATTGACGATTTCGGCTCCGGCATTTCAACCATGAAGCTGCTGTCGCAAATGCCCTTCACCGAAATCCGCATTGATCGCCACTTCGTGCGTCAGTTCCTGCGCCAGCCGCAATGTCGCGTCATCGTCGAATCGATCATCGGCATCGCCAAGCGCCTGCAACTCACCGTCACTGCGGAAGGAATAGAAAATGCCCGGCAAATGGAGGTTCTCGCTGCGATGGGATGCGGGCGCGGGCAGGGCTATATTGCAGCGCCCATGCGTCAGGAAGACTTCCTGAATAAGGTCGGTGCCAATCAATTGTTCAACAATGGCCTCATAAATGCCTGAGTTTTCTATTGTATTTTTACTATTTTTGTTACACTCGATCATAATTCGACTGGTCGGGAGTCCTACCTTTTTCAATCGCATCCAGGCGAAGCGAGCATCGATTTCGATGTCTAGCGGTTTTCTGCGTGAATGATCGTCTGCGAAAGGACGCCATGATGACCTGGACTGCGACAAAGGCAATTCGTATTGCATTGCTCGACGATCATGCCGTGGTCCGGCATGGGCTGGCGGCGAGACTGACCGAAGAATCTGATTTTGAGGTAGTCGGCGCTTATGCCGCAAGCAAGGACATGATGTCCGCCTTGCGTGCCTTGCCGGCGGATATCCTGTTGATCGACTATTCCCTCGGGGCCAACGACATTGATGGCCTCAACCTGATCCGGGCGCTCAAGGTGCGTTTCCCCGACAGCAAAATTCTGGTCTCTTCTTCCCACTACAATCCAGCGACGGTCGCTTTGGCGATGCGCGCCGGTGCACGTGGTTTCGTGGGCAAGGAACAAGAATTGTCCGAGCTGATTGCGGCAGTGCGTTCGGTGGCGGTCGGGCGCGTGCACCTGAACCCGCTCATGGCGGCGGAAATCTCCTCGATGTTGTCCAGCAACGGCTCGGACGAAGAATCGGCAAACGGCGATTCGCTCACCGACAACGTCGAACTGTCGCCGCGTGAACGCGAAGTGCTGCGCTGTTGCCTGGATGGGCTGAGCGTCACGCAGATCGCCGAGAAATTCGCGCGCAGCGTCAAGACCATCAGCGGACAGAAGCAGGCAGCCTTCCGCAAACTGGGCGTGCGCAACGACAATGAACTGTTCAAGATTCAGCATCAACTCCAAGACATATAGGACGCACCATGACCACGATTGCCCCGGCTCCTTTGCTTCAGATTCTTGTCGTCGACGATTCTGCGACCAGTCGCGTCGTCATCGAGAAGCAGCTGAAGAAACTTGGTTGCGAGGTAGCGACGGCGCAGGATGGAAACTCCGGTCTTGCTGCAATGCAGGACAATGAATTCGACCTGGTGCTGCTGGATTGCCAGATGCCGGACATGAGTGGTTACGACGTGGCGAAAATTTTTCGCCGGCGCGAACGCGAAGAGGAGCTCACGCACACGCCCATCATCGCGATCTCGGCCGAGACGGATACCGCGCACATGCAGCTTTGTCTCGACAGTGGCATGGATGGCGTACTTGGCAAGCCTTTGCCAGTCGATGAACTGAAAAAAATGCTGTCGCTATGGTGCGACGTCGATGTTTCGGCGGTCGCGCCAATGAACATTGACGACGTGCGCAGCGTGGATCTGAATCTGCTGTTCCGCACGACATCGTTGGAGGACTTCACCGTGTTGCGGGCCGCCATGGATGAATCGGACATGGCGTCAGTCGGCAGGCTGGCGCATCGGATGAAAGGCGCTGCACTCACGATGGCGGCAGGCGAGATCGTTGCGACGCTGGAACGCATCGAAGCGATTGCCGTGCATCGCGCACAGCCGCCCACAGATCTGAGCGCTGAGGTCACTGCGCTCGAGCGGCAATTGCGCTCCATCTGAATCCGGGTTCATGAAAAAGGCCCGCATCAGCGGGCCCGTTCATGTTTGCCGTAAGCATACGTCAGCTGGCCCCGCTCACTGCGTCAACTCAAGCTCCTGCCCACGGCAGACCCGCCTTGCACCATCCTTCGATGGTCTTGCGATGGCCCGCACCGTCCTTGTTTCCTTCGAAACCTTCCAGAATGTCATAGCAGCGCGTATAGCCGTTTTCGGTCGCCAGTTTTGCAGCGTGGCGGGAACGCACGCCCGAACGGCACATGAACAGCAATGTCGCCTGCTTGCCTGCGAGGGCGTCAAGCTGCTCCAGAAATTGAGGATTGGGAACGCTCTCGGGATAGAGATTCCATTGCACCGCCAGATGTTGTTCCGCCGGAATCACAACCTGACCGACCCAGTCGCGTTCCGCCTTGGTGCGGACATCGACCAGTTTGACGGCCGGATCGCCCTGCAGCAGGGCAAATGCCTCTTGCGGCGTGACCGCGCCCGCATACGGAAACTGGCCGGTCTGGGCGCGCTGACCTGCGGTCGAAAGAATATCGCTGGAAGTCGTCATCAAAGTCCTTTAAGAATTGCTGGAAAGATACTTAATTTTTTATTTCAACGCTAGCGTCATCAAATATTTGCACCAAAATAAAGCATTGAGAGAAATTTGCTTTTTATTGGTGCGAAAAATGAAATTTGCACCACAATTGTTCAATATTGGAATCATCGTGCACTGCTCGGAAACGCCCGCCAGCCAATAACTCCCTAAAATATGCCATAAGCATCAACGTGAGGGAGTTGATGGCATGGAATCTGCTATCATTCCCGCCTGAGTTCTGGCGCACTATCTGTTGTATTTGCTGCACACATTAAGTCGCACGTAGTCGGCTCATCACCCAAATTGTACAAATTTATACTACTTCCTCGTTTTAGGAGATTCGCATGGCAAGGACGGCCGCAGAGGTTTTGAAGTTGGTGAAAGACAATGAAGTCAAGTTTGTTGATTTCCGTTTTGCCGACACCCGGGGTAAAGAGCAACACGTAACTGTTCCCGTTTCCCACTTCGACATCGACAAGTTCGAATCGGGTCACGCATTCGACGGTTCCTCGATCGCCGGCTGGAAGGGTATCGAAGCTTCGGACATGTTGCTGATCCCTGATCCAAACACCGCCAACATCGACCCGTTCATGGAAGAAACCACATTGTTCATGCAATGTGACGTGATCGAACCGGCCGACGGCAAGGGTTACGACCGTGATCCACGCTCCATCGCCAAGCGCGCTGAAGCGTACCTGAAGTCCACCGGCTTGGGCGACACCGCCTACTTCGGTCCTGAGCCAGAATTCTTCATTTTCGACGGTGTACGTTGGGGCGCGGACATGTCCGGTTCCTTCGTCAAGATTGAATCCGAAGAAGCAGCATGGAGCACCGGCGCCAAGCTCGAAGGCGGCAACACCGGCCATCGTCCGACCGTCAAGGGCGGCTACTTCCCAGTGCCACCGGTCGACAGCTTCCAGGACATGCGTTCGGAAATGTCCCTGATTCTCGAGTCCCTGGGCATCCCTGTTGAAGTGCACCACCACGAAGTGGCCGGCGCAGGTCAAAACGAACTGGGCACCAAGTTCTCGACACTGGTTGAGCGCGCTGACTGGACACAGACACTGAAGTATGTGATCTGGAACGTCGCCCACACCTACGGCAAGACAGCGACCTTCATGCCTAAGCCACTGGTCGGCGACAACGGCTCCGGCATGCACGTTCACCAATCGGTCTGGAAAGACGGCAAGAACCTGTTCGCAGGCGACGGCTATGCTGGCCTGTCCGAATTCGCGCTGTTCTACATCGGCGGCATCATCAAGCACGCCAAGGCGCTGAACGCGATCACCAACCCGGGCACCAACTCGTACAAGCGTCTGGTTCCAGGTTTCGAAGCACCGGTCAAGCTGGCGTACTCGGCACGTAACCGTTCCGCATCGATCCGTATTCCGCACGTTGCGAATCCTAAGGGCCGTCGTATCGAAACACGTTTCCCGGATCCACTGGCGAACCCATACCTGTGCTTCTCGGCTCTGCTGATGGCAGGTCTGGACGGCGTGCAGAACAAGATTCATCCAGGCGAAGCCGCTTCGAAGGATCTGTACCATCTGCCACCGGAAGAAGACAAGCTGATCCCGACAGTGTGCGCATCGCTGGAAGAAGCGCTGGAAGCACTGAACGCCGATCGCGAGTTCCTGACCCGCGGCGGCGTCTTCACCGACAGCATGATTGATGCCTATCTGGACCTGAAGGGCCAGGAAGTGCAACGCTATCGCATGACGACACACCCAATCGAATTCGACATGTACTACTCGCTGTAATCGTCGATTTTGCATTGATAAAAAAGGGAAGCTTGCTTCCCTTTTTTCATGCGCGCGGCATTTTCTGTTTGGTCCGGGCGGGCCGCATTTGTTCACCGCCGGGTCTTGTCATACACTTGGTTCCATCGCATTTTTCAGACGTGGACCAATGAAATCTTTTGTATTCATCGTACTGCCGGGCCTGCTCTGCGCAGTCATCGCGCACGCCGCTCCGGTGCAAGATGAAGTCTATGTCTGTGTCGATCAGAACGGCGTCACCGAATACCGTAACACCGGCCTCAACAAAGGATGTCGCAAACTGGACATGCCGGCTGCGAATGCGGCGACGCCGGCCAAACGTGCGGTACCGGGCAAGCCGGCGACGGCAGTGACGGCAGGCGCTTTCCCCAAGGCCGACGGCCAGGTGCAGAAAGCGCGCGACAGTGATCGCAAACTGATATTGCAGGATGAACTCAGACTGGAAGAGGGCAAGCTGGCGGGCCTGAAAGCGGACTACAACAACGGCGAACCCGAGCGGCGCGGCGACGAGCGCAACTATGCAAAATACCAGGAACGCGCTGCCGCCATGAAGGACGACATTGCCCGCGCAGAACGCAATGTCGACGCACTCAGGCGCGAGCTGGGCAAGCTGCGTTAATTTGCAAAACGGCTTGCAAGCCGGGAAGCCAGTGGTGTTGCAGCCTTGCCCAAATCTTGCTTAGCTGAGGGGAAGCTGACAAATCTGTGCGCATGGCCACAAGCTGTGACGACATACTTGATGCGGCATTAATACAGGCACTTACCGGAACGCATGAAAACAACTTTACCTTCACTTGATGGTCTGGATTTGCTGGCCTCAGCGGTCATCATCCTGGACGCCAACGGCGGCATTGTGTACGCCAACGCCGCCGCTGAAAACCTGCTGGAAAGTTCCTTCAAGGTGCTGTCTCAGCAAAAGCTCAGCGAGCTGTTCCTCAACGGCAAAGAGCTCGCCACTTTGTTCTACCAAGCGGTTGCACACCAGTTCGCCGACAAGCGCCTCGATCTCGTGCTGGAACGAATCGGCCGCGAGCCGCTGCAGGTCCACACCATCGTCACCGCTCTCGACAACGCCGATACACCGGTGCTGCTGGAGCTGCGTGAAAACGTCCAGCAACTCAAGCTCGACCGCGAGGAGCGTCTGCTTGACCAGAGCCAGGCCAACAAGGAGCTGATCCGCAATCTCGCGCATGAAATCAAGAATCCGCTCGGCGGCATTCGCGGCGCGGCGCAACTGCTGGAGCTGGAGCTTCCGGAACGCCATCTGAAAGAGCTGCGCGAATATACCCAGGTCATCATCAAGGAAGCCGATCGCCTGCAAACGCTGGTCGACCGTCTGCTGGCGCCGCACCGGCGGCCGCACATCGTCGGCGACGTCAACATTCACGAAGTCTGCGAGCGCGTGCGCAGCCTGATCCTGGCCGAGTTCCCCAACGGGCTGACCATCAAGCGCGACTACGACCTGTCGATTCCGGAATTCCGCGGCGACAAGGAGCAACTGATCCAGGCTTTGCTCAACATTGTTCACAACGCCGCGCAAGCGCTCGCCGAACGTATTCGCACCGGCGACGGCGAGCTGATTTTGCAGACCCGCGTAATGCGTCAAGTGACGCTGGCCAAGGTCCGGTATCGGCTGGCACTAGACTTGCATATCATCGACAACGGCCCCGGCATTTCACCGGATATCCAGGACCGCATTTTTTACCCGCTGGTATCCGGTCGGGAAGGAGGCAGCGGTTTGGGACTGACGTTGGCGCAAACATTCGTCCAGCAGCACATGGGGGTGATCGAATGCGAAAGCCGGCCGGGATGTACGGATTTCAGAATATTGATTCCGCTTCCCTGATGGCAGTTCATCGGGGGCGCAGGATTGAACAGGGCAACACCGGCACAGGCTTTTCAGGCTGTGCACATACGCCACCAAACGTTACCAATGCAACGATAAGCAAGAAAAGATAACACTATGAAACCGATCTGGATTGTTGACGACGACGAATCGATACGCTGGGTATTGGAAAAAGCCCTCGCGCGAGAAAATCTCGCCACACAGAGCTTTTCCAGCGCACGCGACGCCATGCAGGCACTGGAGAGCGGCACGCCGCAAGTATTGGTTTCCGATATCCGCATGCCCGGCGCATCCGGTCTGGAACTGCTGCAGACCATCAAGGCCAAGCATCCCGGCATTCCGGTCATCATCATCACCGCCTTCTCCGATCTCGATTCGGCAGTCTCGGCATTCCAGGGCGGCGCCTTCGAATACCTGGCCAAGCCCTTCGACGTCGACAAGGCCGTCGAGCTGATCCGTCGCGCATTGGAAGAGAGCCTGCGTGAAACCGACGTCGAGCAATCATCGGCCAACGCGCCGGAGATTCTCGGCCAGGCGCCTGCCATGCAGGATGTCTTCCGCGCCATCGGTCGCTTGTCCCAATCCAACGTGACGGTGCTGATCACCGGCGAATCCGGCTCTGGCAAGGAACTGGTAGCACGCGCCTTGCACAAGCACAGCCCGCGCGCGGCGCAGCCGTTCGTCGCCTTGAATACCGCAGCGATCCCCAAGGATCTGCTCGAGTCCGAGCTGTTCGGCCACGAACGTGGCGCTTTCACCGGCGCGCAGGCGATGCGTCGCGGACGTTTTGAACAGGCCGAAGGCGGCACGCTGTTCCTCGATGAAATCGGCGATATGCCGCTCGACCTGCAAACGCGTTTGTTGCGTGTGCTGTCGGACGGCCATTTCTATCGCGTCGGCGGCCATCAGTCGCTCAAGGCCAACGTGCGCGTGATTGCCGCTACTCACCAGAATCTCGAGCACCGCGTGCGCGAAGGCCTGTTCCGCGAAGACTTGTATCATCGCCTCAACGTCATTCGCCTGCGTCTGCCGAGCCTGCGCGAGCGCAACGAAGACATCCCTATCCTGGCGCGCCACTTCCTCACGCAAAGTGCACGTCAGCTCGGCGTCGAAGCCAAGCGCCTGTCGCCGCAGGCGATGCAGTTCCTGTCGCAACTGGAACTGCCCGGCAACGTACGCCAACTGGAAAACCTGTGCAACTGGATCACCGTCATGGCGCCAGGCCAGACCGTGGAAGTGAAGGATTTGCCGCAGGATCTGATCGAAGAGCGCAGCAGCAACTTCCAGCCGACGCACGGACACGGGCACATAACCTCATCGGCCGCGCCGGCCGAAGCGCACGGCGGGCACGGTAGTGCCGGAGCAGGCGCGAGCTACGACGGTGACGCCGGCGTTGATCGCAGCTGGATCAGCCTGCTGGAAACCGAGGCCGCGCAAATGCTGGCAGAAGAACGTCCGGAAGTCATGGACATCCTCGGTCGTCAGTTCGAAGCGACGCTGATCAAGATCGCACTCAAGCATACCCACGGCCGCAAGAACGATGCAGCCGTGCGCCTGGGCATCGGTCGCAACACGATCACGCGCAAGATCCAGGAACTCGGCATAGGCGGCGCTGAAGACGATTGAACGGAAGAGCGAAAGAATGAAAGAAGGGGTTTGAGGGGAAGAGGGAACAGAACAAGCTGCAGTGCAGGAGCAACATCTGCACATGCGATGCGGATCAATAACATCAAAAACATGAGGGCCGGTTTCAGCGATGAAACCGGCCCATTTTTTCGAGCAGCTTTTCCTTCACGCCGACCGGCTGAGCCGATCAGGCGTGAAGTCGATCATCAACGCACGCGCAGGACGTAGCGCGCCGCCGTCGAGGCGATGAGGCTCAGGGCCGCGCCGAAGATCACGAAGAAGCTCACCGACAGCTTGTTGCCGGTGACCTGAATCAGCCAGGTAATGATCAGGCCTGCGAAACCGCCGAACAGCATCACCGCAATGTTATAGCTCAGCGACATGCCGGTGCCGCGCGTCTGCACCGGGAACACATCGGCCAGCAACGCAGGCATCGACGCGAAGTACATCGTCATCAGCACGCCGATCACGATCTGCAGCAACAGCAGGTTGACGAAGCTCGGCGCACTCGTCAGGAACACGAACATCGGATAGGTGAACACCACGAACGCCAGGCTGCTGGCGATCATGAACGGCGTGCGGCCGTACTTGTCGGACAGCTCGCCCACCAGCGGTGAGAACACCATCATGATCAGCCCGGAGACGATGGTCGCTGCGTACGACGACCACGCCGGCATGCCGAGTTGCTTGATCGCATACGTCGGCATGTACAGCGCCAGGTAGACCGAAACGGTCGCCATGATCACGCTGCCGGTACCGATCAGCAGGCGCATTTTCTGGCTGGAGAAGGTGTCGCGCAGCGGTGTTTCGGTACGTTCAGCGGCGGCGAACTCCGGCGATTCATCGAGATGGCGGCGGATGTAGTAACCGGCAGGGCCGATCAGCAGGCCGAACAGGAACGGCAGGCGCCAGCCCCAGGAGTAGAGTTGCTCAGGCGTCAGCAAACCGTTCAAACCGGCGCCGAAAACCGCCGCCATCAACAGGCTCAGACCCTGGCTGGCGACTTGCCAGCTGGAGAAGAAACCGCGGCGATGCGGAGCGTGTTCCACCAGGAACGCGGTCGAACTGCCGAACTCGCCGCCTGCCGAGAAGCCCTGGATCAGGCGCGCCAGCACGATGCCGGCAGGCGCCCACAAACCGATGCTGGCATAGGTCGGCATGAACGCGATCATGGCGGTGCCGATGGTCATCAGAACGATCGACAGCGACAGCGCCGCCTTGCGGCCGACGCGATCGGAATACGCACCGAGTATGACCGCACCGAGGGGGCGCATGAAGAACGACACGCCGAAGGTGGCGAAGGTCACCAGCAACGAGACGGTCTCGTTCTGAGTAGGAAAAAACAGTTTGGCGATGATCACGGCAAAGGCGCCGTAGATCAGCACGTCAAACCATTCCAGCGCGTTGCCGATCGATGATGAAATGACCGCGCGCCAGGTTTGCGGATGTAATTTGACCGACTTGGCGTCGCCCGTGTTTGCTGAACTGATGGCGTTCATGTTTCTCCCGGAATGAAGTGATTGAAATGATTTTTTTTATGGTGGTGCATCGCACCGCAGATCATTCAGCGTCATGTTGTTTACACATCATGAACAATGCGTAAACAGTATGTCGTTGAGAGATGCGATCGAGCGAGAATACGTGCATGCGCGCGCGACTGTCAATCAGGTTTCGCGCCCGAAGGAAGCTGTCTGTCGGAGGGGGAGAGGGAGCGATTCCCGAGGGGTGGGAATCGCCGCAGATCTGCTTCACAGATGAATCAAATCAGGGAAGTGTAAAGAGCGCTGTCACGCCGCAGGACGTGTGCTGACGTTTCAGTTTTTCTCACCGAGGCGACGCCACAGCGTCGTACGGCTGATACCCAGATAACTTGCTGCGGCGGCGCGGTTGCCGTCGAAACGCGCCAGCACGTCCCGCAATGTTTCCTCGCTGCCGGAATGTACTGCAGGCGGAGCTGACATTGCGGACGCTAACGTTGTCGATCCGTCATCGCGCAGGATTTCGGGTGCGATGCGCACAATCAGATTCGGCGTCAATGCCTGCAGCGGTTCGGCCGCCAAAAACAGCGCCAGCCGCTCCATCATGTTGCGCAGTTCACGGACGTTGCCGGGCCAGGCATAGCGCGCGAGCAGCGGCGTGCAGCGCAATATTTCTGCGTGCAGGTTGGCGTGCGGGCGGATGTCCATCGCCGCCAGCGCATTCTTCAGGCACCACTCAGCCAACGGCGCAAGATCATCGGGCCGCTCGCGCAGCGGCGGCAGCGTCATGCGCAAGACGCTCAGGCGGTAAAACAGATCGGCGCGGAAGCGGCCCTCGCGCACGCGCGCATCGAGATCGCAATGCGTGGCGCTGATGATGCGCACGTTGACCGGTATCGGCCGGGTGCCGCCCACGCGCACCACTTCGCGTTCTTCCAGCACACGCAACAGGCGTGTCTGCAGCGGCAGCGGCATCTCTCCGATTTCATCGAGCAAAAGGGTGCCGCGATGCGCGGCTTCAAACAGCCCGGCGCGACCGCCGCGGCGCGAGCCGGTGAAGGCGCCTTCTTCGTAGCCGAACAGTTCGGACTCCAGCAGCGACTCCGCCAGCGCGCCGCAGTTGACTGCGACAAAAGGATGGTGCGCCTGCACCTTGCCCTGCATTTGCGGATGCGCGCGATGAATGGCTTGCGCGGCGAGTTCCTTGCCGGTGCCGGTTTCACCCTGGATCAATACCGTCGCCGGTGATTTTGCGAACAGCGTGATGGATTGCCGTACGCTTTCCATCGCTGCCGAATCGCCACGCAAGTCGTTGATGTGATGTTTGGCGCGCAGCGTGTCGGCCACCGGGAAGCTGCGTCCACGCGTCGACTCCAGTTGCGTCAGGCGTGCCAGTTCCAGCGCGTCGTCGAAGGCCTGGCGGATGGACGCGGCGGAGTACACGAAGACGCCCGCCAGTCCCGCTTCCTCGGCGAGGTCGGTAATCAGGCCGGCGCCGACGATGGCCTTGATGCCGGCGGCTTTGAGTTCGCTGATCTGCGAGCGTGCATCTTCTTCGGTGGCGTAAGTGCGCTGGGCAATGTTGAGGCCGAAGGTACTCTGGAATTCGCTGAGCGCCGGCATGGTTTCCTGATAGGTGATCAGGCCGATGTCAGGTGTGATCTTGCGTGCGCGCGCCAGCGCCTGCATCACGTCGAAGCCGCTGGCCTTGGCGATGATGACCGGCACCGACAAGCGGCTCTTCAGGTAGGCGCCGTTGGAGCCCGCCGCAATCACCGCATCGCAGCGCTCGGTGGCGAGGCGCTCGCGGATATGCCGCACCGCATCCTCGAAGCCCAGCGGGATCGGTTCGATCTCGGCCTGGTCGTCGAACTCCAGCGTGATGTCGCGGAACAGTTCGAACAGGCGCGATACCGAGACGGTCCAGATGACCGGCTTGTCGCTTTGATCACGGTGCTGAGAGGAAGGGCGCTTCATGTTTCACGTTTCAGATTGATGTTTCAAGTGTTTCAAATGTAACACATCGCAGAAGCCGTCGTGAGACCTGAAAATGGATGTTGTCGAGGGAGAAATACCCGTAACTCATTGATTTAACGATGGCTTGTTCTGAAACATCGATTTCTTCCGCGTTACAACACCCGGCAGGAGCTGCATGGCACGCGCATTGCAATAAGCAGAGACATTCACCTCGCTGAAACATGCAACTTCAAGGACTCCGTATGACCAACCTTTCCCAAACCACCAAACAAATCCTGCGTGACAAGGTCAATGCGCGCAAAGGCCTGCTGGTTCCCGGCGCCTTCAATGCGCTGTCGGCGCGCGTGATTGCCGATCTTGGTTTCGAGGCGCTCTACATCACCGGCGCCGGCGTGACCAACATGTACTTCGGCATGCCGGATCAGGGCTTCATCGGTCTCAACGAACTGGCCGACCATACCGCGCGCATTCGCGATGCGGTGGAGATTCCGCTGATCGTCGATGCCGACACCGGCTTCGGCAATGCCCTCAACGTGCGCCACACGATCCGCACGCTGGAACGCGCCGGCGCCGATGCGGTGCAGCTGGAAGACCAGGTCTCGCCCAAGCGTTGCGGTCACTTCAGCGGCAAGGAAGTCATCTCCTGTGCCGAAATGGTCGGCAAGATCCACGCCGCCGTCGATGCGCGCAGCAATGACGGCATGCTGATCATGGCGCGCACCGATGCGTGCAGCGTCCACGGTTTTGAGGATGCGCTGGAACGCGCGGCCCGCTACAGCGAAGCCGGCGCCGACATCCTGTTTGTAGAGGCGGTCGAGACCGCAGATGAAATCCGTCGTCTGCCGCAGGCATTGGACAAGCCGCAGCTGATGAACCTGGTGATCGGCGGCAAGACGCCGATCTTCAACGCCGACGAGCTGGGCGAGCTGGGCTACGGCATCGTGCTGTACGCCAACGCCGCGCTGCAAGGCGCCGTGGCCGGCATGCAAAAGGCCCTGACCGTGTTGCGCGACAACCATCGCCTCGACGAAGACCCGAATTTCGTGACGCCGTTTGCCGAACGCCAGCGCCTGGTCAACAAGCCGATGTTCGATTTGCTGGAAAAGAAATACGCGGACAAATAATTACAAACACTAAAACCTTAATACATCATTCAGGAGATACGCATGAGCGAATCACAAGCACAAACACAAGCACCGGCACCAGGCTTCAAACCGAAGAAATCCGTCGCCCTGTCCGGCGTCACTGCCGGCAACACCGCGCTGTGCACCGTCGGCAAGACCGGCAATGACTTGCACTATCGCGGCTACGACATCCTCGACGTCGCCGACAGCTGCGAGTTCGAAGAGATCGCACACTTGCTGGTGCACGGCAAGCTGCCGACCGCCGCCGAACTGAAGGCCTACAAGGCCAAGCTGAAAGCACTGCGCGGCTTGCCGGCCAACGTCAAGGCGGCGCTGGAATGGCTGCCAGCGGCGTCGCACCCGATGGACGTGATGCGCACCGGCGTATCGGCATTGGGCTGTGTGCTGCCGGAGAAGGATGACCACAACACGCCGGGCGCGCGCGACATCGCCGACCGCCTGATGGCGTCGTTGGGTTCAATGCTGCTGTACTGGTATCACTACAGCCAGAACGGCAAGCGCATCGAAACGGAAACCGACGATGAATCCATCGGCGGCCACTTCCTGCATCTGCTGCACGGCGAAAAGCCATCCGAGCTGTGGGAAAAGGCGATGCACACTTCGCTGATCCTGTACGCCGAGCACGAATTCAACGCCTCCACCTTCGCCAGCCGCGTCATCGCCGGCACCGGTTCCGACATGTACTCGGCCATCACCGGCGGCATCGGCGCCTTGCGCGGTCCGAAGCACGGTGGCGCCAATGAAGTCGCGTTTGAAATCCAGAAGCGTTACGACAACCCTGATGAAGCGGAAGCCGACATCAAGCGTCGCGTCGAGAACAAGGAAGTCGTGATCGGCTTCGGCCATCCGGTCTACACCATCTCCGACCCGCGCAACAAGGTCATCAAGGAAGTCGCGCGCAAGCTGTCCAAAGATGCCGGTTCGCTCAAGATGTTCGACATCGCCGAGCGCCTCGAAACGGTCATGTGGGACATCAAGAAGATGTTCCCGAATCTTGACTGGTTCTCGGCCGTGTCCTATCACATGATGGGCGTGCCGACCGCGATGTTCACGCCGCTGTTCGTGATCGCGCGCACTTCCGGCTGGGCGGCGCACATCATCGAGCAACGCATCGACAACAAGATCATCCGTCCGTCGGCGAATTACGTCGGCCCGGAAGATCTGAAGTTCGTGCCGATCGGCAAGCGCAAATAAGCAGCAAGTACGCGAACAAGCTTCACACGCAGCACAGCAGTCTGCCATGCCGCCACGGCGGGCAGGCTGCCGCTCTTGCAATCGCTCTTGCAATTTCTCTTACCAATGTTTTTCTCGGGATCGAGCCATGAATACCGCACACCGCAAACCTCTGCCCGGCACCACGCTGGATTACTTCGACGCGCGTGGCGCAGTGGAGGCAATCAAGCTGGGCGCCTGGAACACGCTGCCCTATACCTCGCGCGTGCACGCCGAAAATCTGGTTCGCCGTTGCGATCCGGCCATCCTCAATGACTACCTGAAGCAGATCATCGAATGCAAGCGCGACCTCGATTTTCCCTGGTTCCCGGCGCGCGTGGTCTGCCACGACATCCTCGGCCAGACTGCGCTGGTCGACCTCGCCGGTCTGCGCGACGCCATTGCCGACCAGGGCGGCGATCCGGCCAAGGTCAATCCGGTGGTGCCGGTGCAACTGATCGTCGACCATTCGCTGGCGGTGGAATGCGGCGGCTTCGATCCGCAGGCGTTTGAAAAGAATCGCGCCATCGAAGATCGCCGCAACGAAGACCGCTTCCACTTCATCAACTGGACCAAGCGCGCGTTCAAGAACATCAACGTGATCCAGCCCGGCAACGGCATCATGCACCAGATCAATCTGGAAAAAATGTCGCCGGTCATTCACAACGACAACGGCCTGGCTTATCCGGACACTTGCGTCGGCACCGACAGCCATACGCCGCACGTCGACGCGCTGGGCGTGATCGCCGTCGGCGTCGGCGGCCTCGAAGCCGAGAACGTCATGCTGGGTCGCGCATCGTGGATGCGCCTGCCTGAAATCATCGGCGTCGAACTGTCCGGCAAACCGCTGCCGGGCATCACTGCGACCGACGTCGTGCTGTCGCTGACCGAATTCCTGCGCAAGGAAAAAGTGGTCGGGGCTTACCTGGAATTCCGCGGCGAGGGTGCATCGGCATTGACGCTGGGCGACCGTGCCACGATTTCCAACATGGCGCCGGAATACGGCGCGACCGCGGCGATGTTCTTCATCGACCAGCAGACCATCGACTACCTCAAGCTCACCGGCCGTGAAGACGAACAGGTCAAGCTGGTCGAGACCTACGCCAAGGAAGCCGGCCTGTGGGCCGACAGCCTCGCCACGGCGCAATACGAACGCACGCTCAAATTCGATCTGACTACCGTGGTGCGCACGCTGGCCGGCCCGTCCAATCCGCATCGCCGCCTGCCGGTGTCGGCGCTGGCCGAACGCGGCATCGCCGTCGATCTGGACAAGGCGCAGGCGCAGGAAGCCGAAGGCCTGATGCCGGACGGCGCCGTGATCATCGCCGCCATCACCAGCTGCACCAACACCAGCAATCCACGCAACGTCATCGCCGCCGGCCTGCTGGCGCGCAACGCCAACAAGCTAGGCCTGACTCGCAAGCCATGGGTGAAGTCATCGCTGGCGCCGGGTTCCAAGACCGTGGAACTGTATCTCGACGAAGCGGGCCTCAGCACTGAGCTGCAAAAGCTCGGCTTCGGCATCGTCGCCTTCGCCTGCACCACCTGCAACGGTATGTCGGGCGCGCTGGATCCGGTGATCCAGAAAGAGATCATTGATCGCGATCTGTACGCCACCGCAGTCCTGTCCGGCAACCGCAACTTCGACGGCCGCATCCATCCTTACGCCAAGCAGGCCTTCCTGGCGTCGCCGCCGCTGGTGGTGGCGTATGCCATCGCCGGCACCATCCGCTTCGACATCGAGAAGGACGTGCTGGCAGTCGTCGACGGCAAGGAAATCCGCCTGAAGGACATCTGGCCGAGCGACGAAGAGATCGACGCCGTGGTCAAGTCCTCGGTCAAGCCCGAGCAATTCCGCAACGTCTACACACCGATGTTCGCCGTCCAAGTGGACAAGGGCCCGGCTGCGGCGCCGTTGTATGACTGGCGTCCGATGAGCACCTACATCCGCCGTCCGCCCTACTGGGAAGGCGCGCTCGCCGGTGAACGCACGATGACCGGCATGCGCGCGCTGGCGGTGCTGCCCGACAACATCACCACCGACCACCTGTCGCCGTCCAACGCCATCATGGCCGATTCGGCCGCCGGCGAATACCTGGCCAAGATGGGCTTGCCGGAAGAAGACTTCAACTCCTACGCCACGCATCGCGGTGATCACCTGACGGCATTGCGCGCCACCTTTGCAAATCCGCAGCTGGTCAATGAAATGGCAGTCGTCGACGGCGAGGTCAAGAAGGGTTCGTTGGCGCGCGTGGAACCGGAAGGCAAGGTCATGCGCATGTGGGAAGCGATCGAAACCTACCTCAACCGCAAGCAGCCGCTGATCATCGTCGCCGGCGCCGACTACGGCCAGGGCTCGTCGCGCGACTGGGCAGCCAAGGGCGTGCGTCTGGCGGGCGTGGAAGTGATTGCGGCCGAAGGCTTCGAACGCATCCACCGCACCAACCTGATCGGCATGGGCGTACTGCCGCTGGAATTCAAACCGGGTACGACACGCAAAACGCTGGGCATCGACGGCACCGAGACCTTCGACGTGATCGGCAAGCGCACCCCGCGCGCCGACCTGACGCTGGTCCTCATCCGCAAGAATGGCGAACGCGTTGAAGTGCCGATGACCTGCCGCCTCGACACCGGCGAAGAAGTCTCGATCTATGAAGCCGGCGGCGTGCTGCAGCGTTTTGCGCAGGACTTCCTGGCGTCGACCGTCAAAGCGGCTTGAGTATTCAATCTGGAAAGAAGCATATGACCCACGTACCCCAAATCAAGATTCCCGCCACCTACATGCGCGGCGGCACCAGCAAGGGCGTGTTCTTCCGCCTGCAGGATTTACCGGCCACGGCGCAAGTGCCGGGCCCAGCGCGCGACGCCTTGCTGATGCGCGTGATCGGCAGCCCCGACCCGTACAGCAAGCAGATTGACGGCATGGGCGGCGCCACCTCGAGCACCAGCAAGACGGTGATCCTGTCCAAATCCACCCGCGCGGAGCATGACGTCGACTATTTGTTCGGCCAGGTTTCCATCGACACGTCGTTCGTCGACTGGAGCGGCAACTGCGGCAACCTGTCGGCGGCAGTCGGTCCGTTCGCGATCAGCAACGGCCTGGTCAATCCCGATCGGATTCCGGTCAATGGCGTCTGCATCGTACGCATCTGGCAGGCCAACATCGGCAAGACCATCATTGCGCACGTACCGATCACCGACGGCCAGGTGCAGGAGACCGGCGACTTCGAGCTCGACGGCGTGACCTTCCCGGCGGCCGAAGTGCAGCTCGAATTCATGGATCCGGCAGCGGAAGAAGAGGGCGCAGGCGGCGCCATGTTCCCGACCGGGAATCTGGTGGACGACCTGGAAGTGCCGGGCATCGGCACCTTCAAGGCGACCATGATCAATGCCGGCATCCCGGCGATTTTCCTCAACGCGGAAGACATCGGTTACACCGGCGCTGAATTGCAGGACGCCATCAACGGTGATCCCAAGGCCTTGGCGCGCTTCGAGACCATCCGTGCACACGGCGCCGTGCGCATGGGCCTGATCAAGCACGTCGACGAAGCCGTCAAGCGCCAGCACACGCCCAAGGTTGCCTTCGTCGCCGCGCCGCGCGACTACACGGCATCCAGCGGCAAGAAGGTCACCACTGCCGACGTCGACCTGCTGGTGCGCGCCATGTCCATGGGCAAGCTGCATCACGCCATGATGGGGACGGCGGCGGTCGCCATCGGTGTTGCGGCAGCGATTCCCGGCACGCTGGTGAATCTGGCCGCCGGCGGCGGTGAACGCACGGCGGTGCGCTTCGGCCATCCGTCCGGTACCTTGCGCGTCGGTGCGCAGGCGCAACAGGCCAATGGCGAATGGAGCGTGACCAAGGCCATCATGAGCCGCAGCGCACGGGTGTTGATGGAAGGCTGGGTACGTGTTCCCGGCGACGCCTTCTGATCGGCGCTCAGTAATAGTTGGGGAAATAGCGGGAAACATGTTGCATTGCAGTGGCAGGAAAACGAGACAATGGAACGAAAGTTGGTAAGATGCCGTCCACATTCCTTTTCATCCCGGCATTGGACCAAAACATGACTTTCTTGCAACGCGCTTCCGTACTGACCCTGACCATCCTGCTGGCCGCCTGCGCTGAAACAGTGCCGCTGACCGAAACCAAGCCGGTGCCTGCACCACTGCAACCGGTAGCCGCCGCAGTCAATCCGGCCTGGGCCGGCCGCCTGGCGACCGGCAGTTTCGCCTGCGACATGGGCAACAAGGTGGAAGTCAAGGTCGACGGCAGCAATAACGTGAGCCTGGTGTGGAAGGGCAGCACTTACAAGATGACGCCGGTATCGACCTCCACCGGCGCGCTGCGTTTCGAAGACAAGGGCGATGGCCTGGTGTGGATCCAGATCCCGTCCAAGTCGATGCTGCTGAATTCGAAGATCGGTCAGCAACTCGCGAACGATTGCAAGAATCGATGACAGCTTGTTTTCAGTGAGAAAAAAGGATGCGGCGATGCATCCTTTTTTTTCGCGCCCGCCGGATTTTTTGCTACAGTTTTTTAAAAAAAGAAGACGCAGATTAAGCTGCGCGTAAGCATGTTCTGCGACAGTAAACAGCTACACACAACAAGCAGATGAATGCCGCGCAAAGACGCGGCACACCGCTCGCAGCGACACCTTGACAAGGTCGGTGCACATCCGATCGCCATGAGGAGACATCATGAGTTTCGCATCGTTTTACCAGCAGTCCATCGACGACCCGGATACCTTCTGGGCCAATGAAGCCAGGCGCATCGACTGGCATGCACCGTTCACCAAAACGCTCGATTACACGCGCCCGCCGTTCGCGCGCTGGTTCATCGGCGGCGAGACCAATCTGTGCCACAACGCCGTCGATCGTCATCTGGCGCAACGCGCCGATCAGGCCGCGCTGATTGCTGTATCGACCGAAACCAATACCGAAAAAACCTACACCTTCCGCGAGCTGCATCGCGAAGTCAGCGCGATGGCGGCGATCATGCTGTCGCTCGGCGTCAAGCGCGGCGACCGCGTGCTGATCTACATGCCGATGATTGCCGAAGCAGTGTTCGCGATGCTGGCGTGTGCGCGCATCGGCGCGGTGCATTCGGTAGTGTTCGGCGGCTTCGCCTCCAACAGCCTGGCGACACGCATCGACGACGCGCAGCCGACGCTGATCGTGTCGGCCGACGCCGGCTCGCGCGGCGGCAGGGTAGTGGCCTACAAGGGCCTGCTCGACGAGGCGATCCGGCTGGCGCAGCACAAGCCGGCGCATGTTTTGCTGACCGATCGCGGACTGGCCGAGATGCCGCGCACCACCGGACGCGACGTCGATTACACCAGCCTGCGCGCGCAATACCTCGATGCCGACGTGCCGGTGACCTGGCTGGAATCGAACGAGCCGTCCTACATCCTGTATACCTCCGGCACCACCGGCAAGCCCAAGGGCGTGCAGCGCGACGTCGGCGGCTATGCGGTGGCGCTGGCGGCGTCGATGCCCTACGTGTTTTGCGGCAATCCCGGCGAGACTTATTTCTGCACCTCCGACATCGGCTGGGTGGTCGGCCATTCCTACATCGTCTACGGTCCGCTGATGGCCGGTATGGCGACCATTCTGTACGAAGGCCTGCCGGTGCTGGCGGGCGACAAGCCGGACGGCGGCATCTGGTGGAGCCTGGTGGAGAAGTACAAGGTCACGCGCATGTTCTCGTCGCCGACGGCAATCCGTGTGCTCAAGAAGCAGCCGGCCGAATGCATGACGCGGCATGACTTGTCGTCGCTCAAGAGTCTCTATCTGGCCGGCGAGCCTCTGGACGAGACCACCTCGAACTGGATTTCAGGCGCGCTCGGCGTGCCGGTGATCGACAACTACTGGCAGACCGAAAGCGGCTGGCCCATCCTGTCCATTGCCAAGGGCGTCGACGACAAGCCGACCCGGCTGGGCAGCCCGGGTGTGCCCTTGTATGGCTACAAGATGCACATCATGAACGAGTCCACCGGCGCGCTGTGCGGCGCCAACGAAAAGGGCGTGGTGGTGATCGAAGGGCCGTTGCCGCCGGGCTGCATGCAGACCGTGTATCGCGACGACGAGCGCTTCGTCAACACCTACTGGTCCAACTTCAAGACGCAGGTGTATTCCACCTTCGACTGGGGCATCCGCGATGAAGACGGTTACTACTTCATCCTCGGCCGCACCGACGACGTCATCAACGTCGCCGGCCATCGCCTCGGCACGCGCGAGATCGAAGAGAGCATTTCCAGCCACGCCAACGTGTCAGAGGTGGCCGTGGTCGGCGTCGAAGACAAGCTCAAGGGACAAGTCGCCATCGCCTTCGTGATCCCAAAGCAGGCCGACGCCGTCGCCACGGCGGAGGGCCGCCAGACACTCGAAGCGGAAATCATGCGCGTGGTCGACAAGCAGATCGGCGCCGTCGGCCGGCCGTCGCGCGTGCTGTTCGTCAGCCTGTTGCCGAAGACGCGCTCGGGCAAGCTGCTGCGCCGTTCCATCCAGGCCATCTGCGAGGGACGCGATCCGGGCGACCTGACCACCATCGAAGATCCGACCTCGCTGCAGCAGATCAAAGCGGTCTTGCAAGCATAGAAATACGCTGGAAGCGGCAGCGACGACGTCCGGCCCCTGCGCCGGACGTCGTCATTTTGGGTACACTACGTGCTACCGCACTTTCTCCCCAGCTTTCATGACTACCTCGATACGCCCGGCCACGACGGCCGATGCCGCCGCCATTTGCGAGATCTACAACCACTACGTTCTGACGACGACCATCAGCTTTGAGCTGGAAGCCGTTTCCACTGAGGAAATGGCGCAGCGCATCGTCGAGGTGTCTGCGATATTTCCATGGCTGGTGTACGAAGAGGACGGCCGCATCCTCGGCTATGCCTACGCCACCAAATGGAAGGCGCGCAAGGCCTACCAGCAGTCTGTAGAGAGTTCGGTCTACATGGCGAAGGATAGCGGTGGCAAGGGTGTCGGTACGAAGCTGTACAGTGCCTTGTTTGCCGAACTGAAGGCGTGCGGGGTGCATGCAGTCATGGGCGGCATCGCCCAGCCGAATCCAGGCAGCATCGCCCTGCACGAAAAAATGGGCTTCGTCAAAGTCGCCCATTTCGCGCAGGTCGGCAGGAAATTCGATCAATGGATTGACGTCGCCTATTGGCAGTTGATTCTCTAAGGAGCACACATGGCCAGATCGACCAGAGCAACCGGCGCCATCGAGCGCCTCAACACGCGCGCAGGGACGAAGCAGTATTCAATGGGCCGCACCTCTGCGGAACTGTTTTACCTGCTCCAGCGCACCCCCGACAATCCGGCTGAAAAACTCAGCGAACCTCTGCCGCTGGATGAGTTCGTCACCTTCGTCAATGCCTACGGGCCGCAAAAGCCGAAGCGCATCAGCAAGCTTGACGTCGCCTTTGAAAAGCAACTCGCGAAGAAGCGCGAAGAGTAAGGCGGCAAGACATCGTGGCCTCATCGCGCCCCCGCCAGCAAAAGCGCAAGGACTGGATACTGCGGTCGCAGTCGTCCGGCATGGAGCGCATCGAGGCGTTTTTCCACGGGCGCGGCTATGCCATGCACCGCCACGACACCTACGCCATCGGCATCACACTGGGTGGGGTGCAATCGTTCCAGTACAAGAAGTCGATGCGCCACAGCCTGCCCGGCAACACCATGGCGCTGTACCCCGATGAGCCGCATGACGGCCAGGCCGGCAGCGAAGCGGGTTTCCGTTATCGCATGCTGTACATCGAACCGTCCTTGCTGCAGGACGCACTCGGCGGAGTCGCTTTGCCGTTCATCGAAGGCGGGATCTCGACCGATCCGCGCCTGTTCGGCGCCGTGGGCAATCTGTTGCTGCACATGGACGACGAGGTGGAACCATTGCAACAGGACGACGGCATCTTCGAGCTGGCGCGCGCGATGGACGCCGTATCCGGCAAGCGGCCGCGCCGCCATGCCGCCGACTTCGGCGCAGCTCAGCTGGCGCGCGAATACATCCATGGCGCGCTCGACCGCACGCTGACGCTCGACGAGTTGGCGCAAGCCAGCGGCCGCGACCGCTGGAGCCTGACGCGCGACTTTCGCAGTTTCTTCGGCACCAGTCCCTATCGCTACCTCAGCATGCGCCGGCTCGACATGGCGCGTCGCCTGATGGCGCAAGGCCTGCCGCTGGCGGATGCCGCCGCCATGTCCGGTTTTGCCGACCAGAGCCACATGACGCGTCTGTTCACCAAGACCTACGGCATTGCACCCGCGCACTGGCTGCGCATCATGCGGCGCGGGGCCTGATCCCGTAGTTGTCGTTCAAGTTGCACGATCGTTCAAGACCGCGACGTTCCGCTCGCGTAGGCTTGCTTCCGTTACTTACCTACGGAGCCAGCATGTCAGCCGCCATCCATCTGCGCGAATACCGCGCCATCAATTTTACCGACAAGCTTTCGCTGTTCAGCGAGCACTGGTCACAACACGTCATCGCCGAGATGAACGACTACCAGTTCAAACTGGCCAAGGTGAAGGGCGATTTCATCTGGCACGACCACGCCGACACCGATGAAGTCTTCATCGTGGTCGACGGCGCATTGCGCATCGACTTCCGCGACGGCGCGGTGCATTTGAAAGCCGGCGAGATGTTCGTGATTCCCAAGGGCGTCGAGCACAAGCCGTATGCCGAAGAGGAAGCCAGCATTCTGCTGGTCGAGCCGCGCGGGGTGGTCAATACCGGCGACGCCGAGAGCGACAAGACGCAACCGAACGACGTCTGGATATGACGCGATACAACCGGTATGCCGACGCGAAGGTCGGGCTGCGATCGCATCGGTGACCTGGTTTTTCAGCATTCTGTCGGGAGGCAATTCGTAAAATATCTGCATATCGAAACAGATTGCGCAATGCGGCTCGCTGGGTGCATGGAAGTTGTTTAAAAGGCAATGTGTCATGATATTTTTCGATTGATCGGACCAGCGTGATCCGAACAATCGACAACGAAGGAGATATCCGTGCACATTGCCATCGACGAGCAAAAACTGATCGACAAAATGGCCTGGAAACTGATGCCGTTTCTGGGCCTGTTATATCTGGTCGCCTACATTGATCGCCAGAACGTCAGCTACGCCAAGCTGCAAATGGTCTCCAGCCTGGGGCTGAGTGAAGCGTCGTATGGTTTGGGCGCTTCGCTGTTTTTCGTCGGTTACCTGCTGTTTGAAGTACCCAGTAACATCATCCTGCACAAGGTCGGCGCGCGTGTCTGGTTTGCCCGCATCATGTTCTCGTGGGGACTGGTGACATTGGCGCTGGCTTACACGCAGAATGCGACGATGTTTTACGTCCTGCGATTCTTGCTTGGCGCAACCGAGGCCGGTTTTTACCCGGGCGTGCTGTACTACCTGACGCTATGGTTTCCGCGGCAACATCGCAGCCGCATGATCGGTTACTTCCTGATCGGCAGCAGCATCGCCAACATGATTGGTGCTCCCATCGGCGGGGCGCTGCTGGATCTGGATGGCCTGTTCGGTATGCGCGGGTGGCAGCTGACCTTCATCTTTACCGGATTGCCGGCGGTGCTGTTGGCGTTCGTTGTGTTTTTCCGGTTGCCGGCTTCTCCTGCACAGGCGCGCTTCCTCGATCCTGAAGAGCGCAACTGGCTGCAGGAAGTTCTGACGCGGGAAAGACTGGCGCTGGAGCGAACCGGCGAGGAAGGGCATGGCAATCCCTTCAAGACGCTGCTGGACTATCGTGTCCTGCTGCTGGCGTTCTTTCTCATCTTTTTCCCGTTGTCGTCCTACGGCCTGAGCTATTGGCTGCCGACCATCGTGAAGAGCTTTGGCGTCGGTAATACGCTCAATGGTTTCATCAATACGATTCCGTGGTTGCTGGTGACCCTGGTCTTATGGTGGGTGCCGCGCAAGCCGGGACGCACGGAAGATCCGGTCAAGAACATTCTGTTGCCGGCGTTGTTTGGCGCTTGCTGCCTGGTCGGTAGCGTGTACTTCGACAATTCCTTCGTGAAGTTCGCCATGCTCTGCCTTGCCGCCGCCTGCAGCTTCACCGTCCTGCCGTGCTTTTGGACGCTGCCTGGCAGGTTTCTCACCGGTGCAAGCGCCGCTGCAGGTATTGCGGCGATTAACTCGATCGGAAACCTTGGGGGCTTCATTGCCCAGAATGTTGTGCCGATGATTCGTGAAAGCACCGGCAGCACGATTGCACCCATGTTGTTCCTGGCTGTATGCATGGCGTTCGGCGGATTGTTCACGCTCGTCGTCATGTACTGCATACGCCGCCATGAACGCGGTCTGACGCCGCGGTATGCGTGAGTGTCAAGGCAATCTGCACTCGAAATGAAAAAGCCCGCGAAGCGGGCTTTTTCACGTGTGGATAGTACGACCTCAACCGAGCGTCGCCACCACGGGCGCATGATCCGACGGCTGCTCCCACTTACGCGGCACCTTGTCGATGACGCACGCCGTGCATTGCGCCGCCAAGGGCGCGGTCAGCAGGATATGGTCGATGCGCATGCCCTTGTTGAGGCGGAATCCCATCTGGCGGTAATCCCACCAGCTGAACAGCTTGTCCGGCTGCTCGAACTTGCGGAAGGCGTCGGTGAAGCCCATTTTCTCCAGATGGAAGAAGGCGGCGCGTTCCGGTTCCGACACCAGGTTCTGGCCGACCCAGGCGGCCGGGTCATGGACGTCGCGGTCTGCCGGCGCAATGTTGTAGTCGCCCAGCAGCGCCAGTTTTTCATGCTGCTGCTGTTCTTGCGCGAGCCATTCATGCAGGGCCGCCAGCCACTTCAGCTTGTACTGGTATTTCTCCGAGTCGGGCGCCTGGCCGTTGGGGATGTAGGCGCAGACGTAGCGCACACCTTCGATGGTGGCGGCGATGATGCGTTGCTGTTCATCTTCGAACAGCGGATTGTTCTTGACCACGTCGGTGATCGGATGGCGCGACAGGATCGCCACGCCGTTGTAGGTTTTCTGTCCGCTGAAGACGACTTCGTAACCGGCGGCGTTGATTTCAGCCTGCGGGAATTTGTCGTCGGTGAGCTTGGTTTCCTGCAGGCACAGCACGTCGACCGGATTGTCGCCCAGCCATTGCAATACCTGGGGCAGGCGGACTTTGAGGGAATTGACGTTCCAGGTGGCGATCTTCATTGCGTTTGCGAATCCTTGTGGGTGAAGCTGTTTCTTGCTTGTCTGCTACGTTTCGGTTGTGCAGCAGAGGCTGAAATCATCGGTGCTTTGGTTGCGGTGTGGAATATTACCGCATTCGATCCGCGGCGATTTACTCCCGCTAAAATAGCCGGCATAACAACATCCGGGGAAACGCAATGGGAAGCTTCCACGTAACGGCCGGTTCATTCGGCAGGCGACGGTATTTTTTGCCGCTGGCCGTACTGCTGGTCGGAATAGGCGCCAGCCAGCTCGCTGCGGCGCAGGAGCCGGCAGGGGAGAATCTCCCACCATTTTCTGAACGCGATCTGCAATACGGCACCAGTTCCACGAAAGAAATCTGCGAGCGCCAGACAAATTCGGTCTGGGTCGTACACCAACTTGGGACGGAGTGCATCCGCTATTACCCCTCAGGCGGCTTGTCGGACGAAGAAAAACCGAATGTCGCCGTCATGTATTTCCACGGCGATCATCTGGCAGGTTCGGCGCCGCTGGGCAACTACGGGAAAATCACACCGCAAAAGCTGCTCGACGGCGTGCAGTCGTACTACCGCAAGTTCGGAGTGCCGTACATACTGATCGGGCGGCCCGGCGTGTACGGTTCATCAGGCGATCACACACAGCGCAGACGCCTCAAGGAATCGTATTCACTCAACGCCGCCGTGGATGCGATCAAGGCGCGCTATGGTTTGCAAAAGGTGGTGCTGGCGGGGCAGTCCGGCGGCGCGTATACCGCGGCCGCGTTGCTGTCGCTGGGCCGTACCGACGTGATGTGCGTGGCGGCGTCGTCAGGCGTGTATGCGGTCAGTGAGCTGGCGGAAATCAAGCGCGCCAAAAACTACATGCGCCCACGGCCCGGTTGCGACGTCACGAATTATTGCGACGCCTATGAAGTCATCGATCACGTGGACGGCGTCGTGGCCGATCCGCAGCGCGTGTTTTACCTGATCGCCAATCCCGAGGACCGCAACACCGTGTTCTTTTTGCAGAACCGTTTCGCCGACAAGCTGGCGGTGGCCGGTCATCGGGTTGAAGTCATTGAGGCGAAAGGACGTGGGCCGGATGGCCATAGCCTGTCGCACGTGTCCTTCCCGGTTGCCGGCCTCTGCGCACGCGGGCAGGATCCTAAAACGCTATCGCCCGGGATACAGAAAGATCAGCCGATTGAAGCGGTGAAGTAGCCTTCATCAGGGCGACGCCGGCGCACTCCATTTGACGCGGCCCTGGGCTACCAGCCGACTTGCGGAATTCGTAAACGCTTCCAGCAACCGCGCCGCTAATGCCGTCGCGGACCAGCGCATCGTTATCGCCACCGGCAATGCCGCCATCGTCCGCATGGCCTGGCACCTCTGAAACCGGGATTACTTGAAGTGATAGTTGATCGCCACCAGCCCCATGTTCTCGGTGCTGTGGTTGACGATCGGGCTGTTGGCGATGCCGTTGCCCAGCCATTTGCGGCGGAAGGTGACGTTGGCGACCCAGTTCTCGGCCACCGGCATTTCGATGGTCAAGCCCAGCATCGGCGTGGTCGAAGCGCCGGCATGGTATTCACGGAAACCGCTGGCGGACGATTCCTGGCCGGTAACGCCGTAGAAGTAGTTGTTGTAGGAGCTGCTGCGGCGCTCAATGCCGATCTGCGGGTAGAAGCTGGCGCGGCCGAGATCGAATTGCGCGGCGTAAACGGCTTCCAGCAGCGTGCCGTGCGACTTGTTGACGTCGTAGAAGGCGTTCAGGAAGAACGCGCCGAAGCGGGTTTCCTGCAGCGTGCCGATGCCGATCGGCACCGAGTTGGAGCGGCGGTTCAGGCCGCGCTCGGCGTCCATGTGGTCAAAGTTGACGCGCGCCGCCAGTTCCAGATAGCCGGCGCCGAATTTCACGGTCTTGACGCCGAAGGTATCCAGGCGCGCGAAGAAGCGGCCGTAGTCGAAGTAGGCGTACGGCAGCACCTGGGTGACGTCGCTCTTGCCGAGGATGTTGCGTTCCAGACGGAACACGCCCGGGCCGATGTCGCCGCGCAGGTGGTCGGGGAAGTCGGCTTCCGCAGCTTGCTGGGCAGAGGCGTGGCCGGCGAACGACAGGAGCAGGGCGCACAGCAGGGTTTTGTTCATGTTGGCTTTCGATGGGTGAAATTGGGATGATGTCGCCGGCTCTGTCAGCCGCGTTAAAGACGCATCTTGCACGAATAGTGGCCGTGGCATCAAGCCCTGGCCTTTCTTTTGACGAAGGCGTTTTCCGGCTTCAGCGGTTTGCCTTCACAAGTGTGTAAAGCGATTTTCGGTATCGGCTTGCCGCTGTCGCGGTCGACCATCGGCGCGATGCGTTCGCCCTTCTTGAACAGATGGCCTTCGCCCCATTGACGCAGGCCCAGCACCACCGTGAACAATTCCTTGCCCTTGGCGGTGAGGATGTATTCCTGATACGCGCTGCCATCGGAGGCCGGGGCGACGTCGAGGATGCCGGCGTCGACCAGGTCGCGCAGCCGCGCCGACAGGATGTTCTTGGCTACACCCAGGCTCTTCTGGAACTCGCCGAAGCGGCGCATGCCGTCGAAGGCGTCGCGAATGATCAGCAGCGCCCAGCGGTCGCCGACCACGTCAATCGACCTTGCTACCGGGCAGGGATCGCTCATGAGACTTTTCCGCTTGGCCATCGTATTGCCGCTTCCTCGTGCATGTCTGATGGTTGCATTTTAAAACTCGCTCGCCTACACTTCAACTGGTTTTAATTTGAAACCACATGTAAAAGTTGAAAAGGAGCGGAACAATGGCGCAAAACGATGGCGGGGCAGATGCGTGCCGATTCGAAGAGGCTGGCCCGGAGCGAGCCTCCGCGGTGATGCCGCGCGCCATGGTGTTGTTGTTTGCGATGGCCTGCGGCGTCAGCGTCGCCAACGTGTATTACGCCCAGCCCTTGCTGGATGCGCTGGCGGCAGAGTTCGGCTTCAGCCAGGCGGCGGTCGGCGTGGTGGTGACGGCAACCCAGCTCGGTTCAGCGCTGGCCTTGGTGCTGGTGGTGCCGCTCGGCGATTTGCTGGACCGCCGTCGCCTGACGCTGGCGCAGTTGCTGCTGCTGTTCGTCGCGCTGGTCGCGGTCGGGCTGGCGTCGTCGCCGGCCTGGCTGCTGCTCGGCATGCTGGCCGTGGGCATGCTCGGCACGGCCATGACGCAGGGGCTGATTTCCTATGCGGCGGCGCTGGCGGCGCCGCACGAGCGCGGCCGTGTGGTCGGCACGGCGCAGGCGGGCGTGGTGATCGGTCTGCTGCTGGCGCGCACCTTGGCGGGACTGATCGCGGATGTCGCCGGCTGGCGCATGGTGTACGCGGTGTCGGCCGTGCTGGCGCTGCTGATGCTGGCGCTGTTGCATGGCCGCCTGCCGCGCGACGGTGTATCAAACGATACCGTTCGCTTATCGTATGGACAACTGCTGGCGTCGATGGCGACGCTGATGCTGCATGACCGCGTGCTGCAAATTCGCGGCGTGATCGCGATGCTGATGTTCGCCGTGCTGAACATCTTCTGGAGCGCGCTGGTGCTGCCATTGCGTGCGCCGCCGTATTCGCTGTCGCATGCGGCGATCGGCGCCTTCGGCCTGATCGGTGTGGTCGGCACGCTGGGCGCGGCCAAGGCCGGAAGCTGGGCCGATCGCGGACGGGGGCAGTGGACCAGCGGCGTGGCGCTGGCGTTGCTGGCGGCGGCCTGGCTGCCGCTGTCGTTGCTGTCGTGGAGCCTGTGGGCGCTCGCTGCGGGCGTGCTGTTGCTGGACCTGGCGGCACAGGCGATCCATGTCACCAATCAGAGCATGATCTTTCGCGCGAGCGCTACGGCCCACAGCCGGCTGGTGGCTTGCTACATGATTTTTTATGCGGTCGGCAGCGGTGCCGGTGCGGTGCTGTCGACCGCGACATTTTCTGCCTGGGGATGGATCGGCGTGTGCTTGTTGGGTGCAGGCGTCAGCGTGCTCGGCTTGCTGTTCTGGAGCTGGAGCTTGCGGCACATGCCGCACGCCTGAACCCGGCCGGTAGAATCAGATCCGTTCGCTGGCGAGTACGATGACGCGTCCCAGCAGGATGCAGTCGGGCTGCTCGAATTCGAGACGGGGATAACGTTTTCCGGCGTTGTTGTCGGAGGTCATGAACCAGCGCCCGAGGTCCAGCGCCAGGCGTTTGATGATGGCCTCGCCGCGGTAGTTGACCAGATATACCGCGCCATCCTGCAACGCGGTGTCGCTGCTGTTGACCACTACTACGTCGCCGTCGTGCAGGCGCGGCGCCATGCCGGCGCCGGTTACCGCGACGGCGAACAACTTGTCGGCGTGCAGGCCGTGGGCCTTGAGCCAGCTCTTCGGAAATTTCCAAAGACACAGCGCCGGCGCGATCTCCTGCATGGACGTGCGCGCCGAGCCTGCTGTCAGAGCCAATACGACCTGGCGAACCGAGAGGGTATCTTCGGCGTCCGTTTTTGGCGTCTGGCGAACCACATAGGGCGTCGCCATCTCGCTGACGGCGAACTGATCGAAATAGAGGGGGGCCAGATGCAGGCGGTCTTCCAGGGCGCGGGCCGCCTTCTCGCCGAAGCCCTGGCCGTGCCGGTAGCTGGACGAAAGCAATTGCGCCAGGCGCGACTCGCTCATGCCGCTGGCGTCGCAAATCTGTCGGCGGTCGCCGTTATAGCGATCCGCGATCAACGCAAGCAAACGTTTCCGTCGATGTTCATGCATGTCCATGCCTGCATTTGAACGCAAATTTAGCATTTGGTAAATTAGCCTTTGCTTGACTTGTCTGTAGCAGATGCTAAATTGTCGTTATGACATTGATCGAATATCTCAATTCCGTGCCGATGGACAGGCGCGCCGTGCTTGCTGCGTACTGTGAGACCTCGTTCGACTATTTGCGCCAGATCGGCTACGGCAATCGCCCGTGTTCACCGCTGATTGCCGTTTGTCTCGAACGCGCGTCGCAGGGAGTGATCACCCGCAAAGACCTGTTTCCCGACGACTGGGCCAAGCTGTGGCCCGAGTTGGGCGACATAAACGATTGAGCCCTCCGACTACCTGGATACCCATGCCACCGTTCAAAACATCCCTGTGCCGGACACCCGGCGGTTTTCTCACGTTGCCGCATTTTTCTGGGACAGACGCCCAGGTTGAGAACCTTGCGCAGTTTTCACTGATGGCGGTGCTGTTCGCGGTGCTGCCGGCGATGTTGTATTGGCAGCATCGCCGGCGCCGCTGGTGGACGATGGGCGCCGGGCTGACCGCATTCATTCTGGTGCTCGATCACCTCATGCTCAAGGACCGCGGCAGCATCTGGCAGACGATGGCCGCGACAGGGATTCTGTGCGGTCCGTCGTATCTGGCGCTGACAGCGCTTTGGGCTGCCCTGCGCAGGATTGGACGCGTGGTGGGCGGTGGCCGGGCAGCGCCATTGTCGTTGTCGGACTGCATCGTGATTGCGCTGCTGGCAATCGTGGCGCACCTGTTGTTCTTCATCGCCGCAACGATCGCGGACGTCGCCAGCACGGCGCTGCTCAACGCCGTCGGCGACTTCATCAATTGCCTGTATCACCTGGCGCGCCCGGTTAATATCCGGAGCCACGGCGATCAGTTGAACATGCTGTTTGCCGCGCTGCCTGCATTGCTACTGGCGACGCTGTTGCAGGCCTGGCTGCGCCGGCGTCGCGCCATCCTCCCGCAGACATCCTTGCTGCTGCCGCGATGAAAGCGATACCCCAATAAAAAAAGCCGTCATCTTGCGGATGACGGCTTGATTGCGGAGCGTGCGAACTTACACGAGCAACTTACGCGCGCGCTTTTTGCGACTTCTTCGCTTCATTCAGCAGGAAGGTCGTCAGCAGCGGCACCGGACGGCCGCTGGCGCCCTTGGTCGCGCCGCCGCGCCATGCAGTGCCGGCGATGTCCAGATGCGCCCAGGTGTACTTCTTGGTGAAGCGTTCAAGGAAGCACGCCGCCGTCACGCTGCCTCCAGGCTGACCGCCGATGTTCGCGATGTCGGCGAAGTTCGACTTGAGCTGTTCCTGATAGACGTCCTGCACCGGCATGCGCCATGCGGTGTCGCCGCTGGATTTGCCGGCCGCCAGCAGGTCGTTGGCGAGCTGGTCATGGGCATCGTCTTCACGCGTGAACAGGCCGGTATTGTGATGCCCCAAGGCCACCACGCAGGCGCCGGTCAGTGTTGCGATATCGACCACGGCTGCAGGCTTGAAGCGTTCGACGTAAGTCAGCGCGTCGCACAGGATCAGGCGGCCTTCGGCGTCGGTGTTGAGCACTTCGATGGTCTGGCCCGACATCGAGGTGACGATGTCGCCCGGCTTGGTGGCACGGCCCGACGGCATGTTTTCGCAGGTCGGGATGACGCCGATGACGTTGAGCTTCAATTGCAGCTCGGCGATGGCGCGGAAGGTGCCCAGCACCGAAGCGGCGCCGCACATGTCGTATTTCATTTCATCCATGCCGGCGCCGGGCTTGAGCGAGATGCCGCCGGTGTCGAAGGTGATGCCCTTGCCGACCAGCACAATAGGCGCATCCTTGGATTTGCCGCCGAGATGCTTGAGCACGATGAATTTCGGTGGTTCGTCGCTGCCGTTGGTGACCGACAGGAAGCTGCCCATCTTGAGCGCTTCGAGTTGTTTGCGGTCCAGCACTTCGACGCCGAGCTTGTATTCCTTGGCCAGTTTCTTGGCGCTGTTGGCGAGGTAGGTCGGGGTGCAGACGTTGCCCGGCAGGTTGGCCAGGTCCTTGCTCAGTTCCATGCCGTTGGCCAGCGCAACCGCTTCGGCCAGGCCGGTTTTGGCGGCGGCAGTGGCGGCGGTGGAGACCGCGACGGCGATCTTCTTGACGCCGGTCGGTGCGGGATCTTTTTTGCTCTTCAGGACGTCAGAGCGGTAATTGTTGTCACGGGCAGCCAGCACCAGCGCGCGGATGGCCCAGGCGGCGTCGCGACCCTTGATCTGGTCCAGCGGCAGCGCCACCAGTGCATCGGCGGCGCCGACGGTGGTCAGTGCGCGCACGGCGCCTTGTGTTGCGGAGGAGAAACTCTTGTCGATGATCTCTTCGTCAGCACCCAGGCCGACCAGCAGCACGCGTTCGGCGGCGACGCCGGCCAGGCCGCGCAGCAGCAGGGTGGAGCCGGGCTTGCCGGTGATGTCGCCGGATTTCAGCGCATCGCTGATCGCGCCCGATTTGTCCAGAGCTTGCGCAGCTTGTGTCAGTTTGCGGTTTTCAAAAACGCCAACGACGAGCACGCCGGTCTTGGCGGTGTTGACAGAGGTTTTTGCGTCCAATGTTTTTATGCTAAAGTCCATCGCTTGTCCTTAGTTTGCTAGTTTCTGTTTGCATCAATCTACCTCTGCGATTATAAGCCCCGAATGATTTTTGAGCGCGCTCTTCGACGCGAATTGATGAGCACCGCCGGCGCAGTGTTCACAACGCTATTTACAATCACCCTCACCGTGATGCTGATCAAGATCCTCGGTCAGGCTGCGGGTGGACAGGTGAGCTCGCAGGACGTGCTCGCGCTGATCGGTTTCCAGGCGCTGAATTACATGCCGGTGATCCTGATCCTGACCGGCTTCATTTCCGTATTGCTGGTGGTGACGCGCAGCTACCAGGATTCCGAAATGGTGGTGTGGTTCGCCTCGGGACTGAGCCTGACGCGCTGGATCAGGCCGGTGCTGCGCTTCGGCTGGCCCATCATCCTGCTCACCGCGGTATTGAGTTTCGTCGCCACCCCCTGGGCCAATCAGCAAAGCGCGCAATTCCGCGAGCGCTTTGAAAAGCGCGAAGACATCGCTCGCGTCTCCCCGGGCAAGTTCCAGGAATCCGCTACTGCCAACCGCATCTTCTTCGTCGAAGGCATTTCCGGCGACGCCAACAAGGTCAAGAACGTCTTCGTCAACACCTTCCGCGACGGCAAGAACAGCATCGTGGTCGCCAAGGAAGGCGAAATGGAAGTCGACAAGGACGGCGAAAAATTCGTCGTCATGACCAAGGGCCGCCGGTACGACGGCATGCCTACCCAACCCGATTTCCAGATGGTCGAATTCGAACGCTACGGCTTGCTGGTGGGCGGGCAGTCGCAGGCCGCCGCCGGCGACAAGTCGGCGCGCGCGCTGCAGACCTGGGACTTGCTGGCGCAGGACACCCAGTTCACCCGCGGTGAGCTGCTGTGGCGCATGGCGTTGCCGCTGATGGCTTCGACCCTGATGCTGCTGGCGATCCCGCTGTCCTTCGTCAATCCGCGCGTAGGCCGCTCAATGGGCTTGCTGGTCGCATTGCTGCTGTTCGTCGTGTACAGCAATACTGTCAGCGTGATGCAATCGTCCGTGATCCAGAACCGCACCTCGTTCCTGCTGGCCTGGTGGCCGGTGCATCTGGTGGTGGCCTTGCTGGTGGTCGGCCTGTTCTTCCTGCGGCTGAAGGTCAACAGCCACTATCACCCCGCAGTCATGTGGTCTCGCGTACGGCGTGCGCTTTTCTTGAAACGGCAAGCCTGATGAGAGTCCTGCAACGTTACATCACCACCGAGATCGTCCGTTCGGTCGCATTCGCGCTGGCAGCCTTCCTCGCGCTGTTTGCGTTTTTTGAAATGATGGGGCAGTTGGAAGCGGTTGGTCGCAATGGCTATCAACTGCAGAACGCCGTGCTCTACGTGATCATGGGTTTGCCCGGCAACGTCTATGAGCTGATGCCTATCGCGGTGCTGATCGGCACCATTTACGCGCTGGCGCAGTTCGCCGCAAGTTCCGAATTCACCATCATGCGCGTGTCCAGCATGTCGACGCGCATGACCGCCAAGGCGCTGGCCAAGATCGGCCTTGGCTTCGCCATCGTCACCATCCTGTTCGGCGAACTGGTGGCGCCCAAGGCCACCGAGCTGGGCGAGAAGATCAAGTTGCAGGCGCAGGGTTCGTCGCTGTCGCAGCAGTTCCGTTCCGGCCTGTGGGCCAAGGACGTGATCAAGAGCAAGGGCCTGGAAGGCGACGTGATCGGCACGCGCTTCCTCAATATCCAACGTATCCAGACCGATGGCCGCCTGGAAGGCGTGAAGATTTATGAGCTGGACAAGGACTTCCACCTGTCCGATCTGATCGTCGCGGCGCGCGGCGATTATCAAGGTGACCACACCTGGCAACTGTCCGACGTACAGAAGACCACCTTCATCGTTGATGAGAAGGTCAGTTCGATCACTGCGCCGATTACCACCGAGAAGGTCAAGACCGTCAATTTCGTCTCCGAAGTCACACCGGAAATCCTGTCGGTGCTGTTCGCCGATCCGGATCGCATGTCGGCCTACGATTTGCGCGCCTACACCAAGCATCTGGAAGCCAATAATCAGCGCACCGAGCGCTATGAAATCGCGTTCTGGAAAAAGATCGTCTATCCGCTGTCGATCTTCGTGATGATGGGGCTGGCGTTGCCGTTCGCCTACCTGCATTTCCGTACCGGCGGCGTCAGCCTGAAGATCTTCACCGGCATCATGATCGGCGTCAGCTTCCAGTTAATCAATAATCTGTTCTCGCACCTGGGCCTGCTCAATACCTGGCCGGCGCTGGTCACTGCGGCGCTGCCGAGCACGCTGTTCATGTTGATGGCGATCGTGGCCCTGCGCTGGGTTGAGCGGCGCTGACCATGATGAAGAAATCACTGATCCTGTTTGCGCATGGCGCGCGCGATCCCAACTGGGCCGAGCCGTTCAAGCGTTTGCGCGCACTGACGCAGGCGAACCTGCCGGATGTGGCGGTGGAATTGGCTTTCCTGGAATTGATGACGCCGGACTTGCCGCAACTGGCGGCGCAGCAGATCGCCGACGGCGCGCAGCAGGTGACGATCGTGCCTGTATTTTTGGGGCAGGGCGGGCATGTCCGGCGCGATTTGCCGGTACTGATCGAACAGTTGCGCCAGGATCATCCCGGCGTGAGTTTCCAAGTGGCCGCAGCGGCCGGTGAAGACGATGGTGTGCTGCAGGCGCTGGCGCAGTACTGCATCAGCAGTTCTGCTAAATAACGCCGCTCAGAACAAGCGTCCGCCGTTCGGCGTGGCGCGATCCGGCGCGAACAAGACCACTTCTCCCTGTGCATCAGGGAATCCCAGCGTCAATACTTCCGACATGAATTTGCCGATCTGGCGCGGAGGAAAGTTGACCACCGCCGCCACCTGTTTCCCCACCAATTCTTCCAACTGATAGAGCGCCGTGATCTGCGCGCTGCTCTGCTTGATGCCGATGGTCGGCCCGAAGTCGATTTTCAGCTTGTAAGCCGGTTTGCGGGCTTCCGGGTAGGCTTCGGCCGAGATGATCGTGCCGATGCGGATATCCACCTTGAGGAAGTCGTCAAATGTGATCGGGGCCGCCGCGGGGGCGCTGGGATCGTGTAGCAAGTGCATGGGGTGTGCTCAAAAAATAGACAGGCGATGATCAGTCGCGGCCGGCCAGCGCCTCGCCGATCATGACGAGCACCGGGCCGCTGCACTGGGCCAGTCCCTGCTCCAGCGTGCCCAGTTCCAGATCGAGGATGCGTTCGTTGTCGCGGCTGCAATTTTCCACCACCACCACCGGTGTGGTGCGGGCATAGCCGAGCGACAGCAGGCGTTGCGCCGTCGCGGCGGCTTCACGGCCGCCCATGTACTGCACCAGGGTGTCGCCGTTGGGCATGATGAATTCGCTGGGCTCGTCGGGCGCGGTACTGGAGGTGAACAGCGACACGCTGCGCGCGACGCCGCGCTTGGTCAGCGGTCGCTGCGCCGACGATGCAGCGGCCAGCGCCGCAGTGATGCCGGGGACGATTTCGTAAGGAATGTCGTGGCTGTCGAGCGCGCGCAATTCTTCATCGGCGCGGCCGAACAGCATCGGGTCGCCGCCTTTCAGGCGCACGACAAGACGGTATTGATGCGCGCATTCGATCAGGCGTTCATTGATGACTTGCTGGGCGGTGGAGCGCTGGCCGCTGCGTTTGCCGACAGAGATTTTCACGGCCTGCGGGCACAGCTCGAGCATTTCTTCCGTGACCAGCGCATCGTGCAAGACGACATCCGCCTGGGCGAGAAGACGCGCCCCGCGCACGGTGATCAGATCGGCCGCGCCGGGACCGGCGCCGATCAGATAGACCTTGCCGATGGGTTTTATGGAAACAGGAGGCGTTGGCAAGTTGGCTGGTTTGGCTGGGGCTGAGCTCATGCTGAAAAAGATAAGAATCGCAGCCCGGCACATACCGGCTGCTGCGCGTTTCAGCCCGCCTGAGCGGGTGAAACGGCACAGCAGCGATTATCAGGCATCCAGGCGGATCATGCCAGCGGCAACGGTCTGGTGGGTGACTTCATCAATCAGGATGAAGGCGCCCGTGGCGCGGATGGCGTCGTAGCTGTCCGCAGCAATCGGCTGCTGCACATTGATGGACACGCGGGCGATGTCATTGAGCTTGAGCGACTCGGCCGGATGGCGTTGCTGCGTGTTGATGTCGAGCAAAGTATCGACTTTGGTCACGCGCGCCGCCACTTGTTTTGTGGTGTGCTTGAGCCAGTATTTGCGACGCGGATCAAGCGCATCTTCGGACAGCCAGCACAGGTCGGCGTTGACGGTCTTGAGTTGCGTCGGCGCCTGCTCGGCGGAAGCCAGCATGTCGCCACGTGAAATATCCAGGTACTCGTCCAGCAGGATCGTCACCGACTGGCCGGCCGCGGCCGATTGCAGCGAGCCGTCCAGCGTCAGGATGTCCTTGACGGTCGCGCTCTGGCCGCTCGGCTGCACCAGCAGCTTGTCGCCCTTGCTCACCTTGCCGGCTTCGATACGGCCCATGTAGCCGCGGAAGTCGTTGGCTTCGTGGCCGTTGTGGCGCGCCACCAGTTGTACCGGGAAGCGGAACGGTTCTTCGTGCGCATCTTCGTACACCGACAGCGACTCCAGCAGTTCAATCAGCGTCGGACCCTTGTACCAGGACAACTTTTCGCTCGCGGTCACGACGTTGTCGCCGGCCAGCGCCGACAGCGGAATCGGACGCACATCCTTGAGGCCCAGTTGCGCCGCAAATTCTTGGTACGCGCCGACGATGCGGTCGTACACGGTCTGGTCGTAGTTGACCAGGTCCATCTTGTTGACCGCGACCACGACGTGCTGGATTTGCAGCAGGTGGGCAATGGTCGAGTGACGCTTGGTCTGCGTCAGCAGCTCAACGCTGCCGTCGTCGTTCAGCTTGACCTTGGACACGTCGATCAGAATGATCACGGCGTCCGCCGTCGAAGCGCCGGTCACCATGTTGCGCGTGTACTGCTCGTGGCCCGGGGTGTCGGCTATGATGAACTTGCGTTTCGGCGTGGCGAAGTAACGATACGCCACGTCGATGGTGATGCCTTGCTCGCGCTCGGCTTCGAGGCCATCGGTCAGCAAGGACAGGTCGATGGTGTCGCCCACGGTGCGCTTGTGCTTGGCGCGCGAGATGGACGCGAGCTGGTCGGCGAAGATGCCCTTGCTGTCGAACAGCAGGCGGCCGATCAGCGTGCTCTTGCCGTCATCCACCGAACCGGCGGTGATGAAGCGCAGCAGGCCGCGTTCGTGCGCGTTGGCGTCGGAATTCGTGTTCAAATCTTTTTCGGCAACAGCGGCATTCATCAGAAATATCCTTCTTTTTTACGTTTTTCCATCGACGCTTCGGAGGTCTGGTCGTCCATGCGCGTCGCGCCGCGTTCGGTAATCTGGGTGACGGCGGTTTCGGCAATGATGGCTTCCACGGAAGCCGCATCGGAGGCCACCGGGCAGGTGCACGAAATGTCACCCACGGTGCGGAAGCGCACCACGCGGTTCTCGACGGTTTCGCCTTCCTTGGCCGGAGTCAGATCGGTCAGCGGCACCAACAGGCCGTTGCGCGGGATAACCTGGCGCTCATGCGCAAAGTAGATCGGTGGCAGCGCCAGTTTTTCACGGGCGATGTATTGCCAGACGTCGAGTTCGGTCCAGTTCGAGATCGGGAACACGCGCATGTTTTCGCCCGGATGCACGCGGGTGTTGTACAGGTCCCAGAGTTCAGGGCGTTGCGCTTTCGGATTCCATTGGCCGAACTCGTCGCGGAAGGAAAAGATGCGTTCCTTGGCGCGCGCCTTTTCTTCGTCGCGACGGGCGCCGCCGATACAGGCATCGAACTGAAATTCGGCGATGGTTTCCAGCAGCGTCACGGCTTGCGCCGCATTGCGCGAATCGGTCAGCGGATTGCGCAGGCGCACGGTACCGCGCTTGATCGAGTCTTCGACTGAACGCACCACCAGCTTTTCACCGAGTTCGGCGGCGCGCTGGTCGCGGAAGGAAATCACTTCCGGGAAATTGTGGCCGGTATCGATGTGCACCAGCGGGAACGGGAACTTGCCCGGACGGAAGGCCTTCTCGGCGATGCGCAGCAGCACCACGGAATCCTTGCCGCCCGAGAACAGCAGGGCAGGGTTGCTGCACTCGGCCGCGACCTCGCGCATGATGTGGATGGCTTCGGATTCCAGCCAGTCGAGGTGACGGTTGCTGGCGTTGTCCAGGAAGAGTTGTTCAACTGCTGTGTTCATACGATGACCTTTGGTTCAAGTCGGATGTAAAACGGATATCGGAATATCGGAATATCGGAATATCGAGTACGGCGATGCCGGCAACGCCGCGCATCGACATGTTGTTTGTCGTGGAAAAATCAGGCCGGCGCGGTCTGCGACTTGATGCGGATCAGCTTGCCGTCCACCACGTGCAGGCCGCACTCCTTGGAGTCGGGGTTTTCCCACCACCAGCGGCCGGCGCGCACATCTTCGCCTGGCTCGATGGCGCGGGTACAAGGCTCGCAGCCGATCGAGGGATAGCCCTGGTCGTGCAGCGGGTTGTACGGCACCTTGTGGTCGCGGATGTATTGCCAGACGTCTTCTTCCGACCAGTCGGCCAGCGGATTGAACTTGGCCATGCCGTGCGCCGGATCGTCTTCCTGCACGTCGAGCGCAGCGCGCGTGACCGACTGCGCGCGGCGTTGGCCGGTGATCCAGGATTTGTTGCCGGCCAGCGCACGGTTGAGCGGCTCGATCTTGCGGATGCGGCAGCATTCCTTGCGCATCTCGACGCTGTCGTAGAAGGCATTGAGGCCGTTCTGGCTGACATACTGTTCGACGGCGGCAGGTTCCGGGCGATACGGCGTGACGTCGTAATCGTAGGTTTCCCTGATGCGGTCGAGCATGCCCAGAGTTTCCTTGTGCAGGCGGCCGGTTTCCAATGTGAAGATGCCGATCTTGTCCTGCAGCTTGCCGCGCAGGATGAGGTCGGTCAGCACCATGTCCTCCGCCGCCATGCTGGAAGCGAACACGGCCGGCGTGTAGTCGGCGGCGATCTTTTCCAGAGTGGCGCGGGTAGCTTCGATGAGCGCTTGCAAAGCTTGTTCGGACATGGCGTTACTTCCTTTTCCCTTGATTCAGATGAGGCTTACTTACTCTTAATCGCGGGTGACAACCGTCTCGCGTTTGGCGCGACGGAACAGCGGGTTCTTCTCATCCCACGAGGTCTGGTACTTTTCCGAAAAATCGGTCAGGCCCTTCAATGCATCGTTGATGTCCTTGTCGGCGCGCACGGCGAAGGCGTTGAAGCCGACGCGCTGCATGTAGAACAACTGGTCGCGCAGCACGTCGCCGACAGCGCGCAGTTCGCCGGTGTAGCCGAGGCGCGCGCGCAGGTTGTAGGCGATGGAGTAGCCGCGGCCGTCGGCGAACTTGGGGAAGTCCACGGCGATGACCTTGAACGGCGCCAGATCGTCCTTCAGCGCTTCCGGACGCTCGTCGCTGGCGAACCAGACCCCGAGTTCCGCGCGGCCTTGCAGTGCGCCGCGTTGCGCTTGCCAAACCTTCAGCGGCACGATGATCTTGCCTTCCGGGACGGCGACGCCTTCCGGTGTTTCACCTTCGCTCAGGCGCAGGATGGTCCAGTCATCGCTGATGACGACTTTGTCTTTGATGATGTGGGAGGAATTAGGCACAGACGTCTTCTCCAGTGACATGACCAGCTTTGATCGGGGTTGCATAGACGAAGTCCTTGAACGGCGTGACGCCGACGCGGCGCACGGTGTCGATGAAGCGTTCGTCTTCGATGCGTTGTTTGACATAGACCTGCAGCAGGCGGTCGATCACGGTCGGCATCTGATGCGCCGAGAACGATGGGCCGATGATCTTGCCGATGCTGGAGGTGTTGCCCTGGGCGCCGCCCAGCGACACCTGGTACCACTCGGCGCCGTCCTTGTCGACGCCCAGGATGCCAATGTTGCCGACGTGATGGTGGCCGCAGGCGTTGATGCAACCCGAGATGTTCAGTTCGATGTCGCCGATGTCGTGCTGGAAATCGATGTTGTCAAAGCGTTCCGCGATGGCTTGCGCGATCGGGATCGACTTGGCGTTGGCCAGCGAGCAGAAGTCGCCGCCGGGGCAGCAGATGATGTCAGTCAGCAGGCCGATGTTCGGCGTCGCCAGACCGTGCGCCTTGGCTTCTTTCCACAGCGCGTACAGTTCGCTTTGCTTGACGTCGGCCAGCACCAGGTTCTGCTCGTGCGTGACGCGCAGTTCCGAGAAGCTGTAGCGGTCGGACAGATCGGCCACGAAGTCGAGCTGGTCGGCGGTGATGTCGCCCGGCGGTACGCCGGTCTTCTTCAGCGACAGGATCGCGGCCGCGTAGCCGGGCACCTTGTGGTCCTTGACGTTGCGCTTGATCCAGTTGGCGAAGCCCTTGTCTTCGGCCTTCAGGCGTTCGTATTCGGCATCAGTTGCCGGCAGGGTTTCATACGCAGGCTCGGTGAAGTAGTTCGCCACGCGCTGCAGTTCTTCTTCGGTCAGCGTCGACGGGCCGTCCTTGATGTCCTGCCATTCGGCTTCGACCTGGCGTGCGAATTCTTCAGGACCGATGGCCTTGACCAGGATCTTGATGCGCGCCTTGTAGATGTTGTCGCGGCGGCCGTACTGGTTGTACACGCGCAGGATCGCTTCCAGGTAAGACATCGCGTGCTTCCATGGCAGGAAGTCGCGGATCTGGCTGCCGAGGATGGGCGTACGGCCCATGCCGCCGCCGACCAGTACGCGGAAACCGACTTCGCCGGCCTCGTTCTTGATCACGTGCAGGCCGATGTCATGCACGGCGGTTGCAGCACGGTCCTGCTCGGAACCGCTGATGGCGATCTTGAACTTGCGCGGCAGGTAGGCGAACTCGGGGTGGAAGGTGCTCCACTCGCGGATCAGTTCGGCGTAGGGACGCGGATCGACGATCTCGTCGGCGGCGACGCCGGCCAGTTCGTCCGAAGTGGTGTTGCGGATGCAGTTGCCGGAAGTCTGGATGGCGTGCATTTCGACCGTGGCGAGTTCAGCCAGGATGTCCGGCGACTCTTCCAGCTTGATCCAGTTGAACTGGATGTTCTGGCGTGTGGTGAAGTGACCGTAGCCGCGATCGTATTTGCGCGCGATGTGGGCAAACATGCGGACCTGGCGCGATGCCAACAGACCGTAAGGAACAGCGATGCGCAGCATGTACGCATGGCGTTGCAGGTACAGGCCGTTCTGCAGGCGCAGGATGCGGAATTCGTCCTCGATCAGTTCATCGGAAAGGCGGCGGCGGACCTGGTCACGGTACTGGGCAACGCGCTCTTTGACGATCAGGTGATCGTATTGGTCATAACGGTACATCTTGTCATCCCTGTTAACGTCTTGCAGAAGTCTTTCATGGAGACTTCATGTGATAAAAAAAACAGCCTACCAAATCAGCTTCAAGGCAACGCTCGTCAGCGTAATCGCCAGCAGGCCACGCAAAAATTTCTCCGGCACCGCACGCGCGGCGAGGGAGCCGATGGTGATGCCCGGCACCGAACCCAGCAGCAACGCGCCGAGCAGGTTCCAGTCGATCGAACCCAGCCACCAGTGACCGAATGCCGCAATCGCCGTCAACGGCACCGCATACGCGATGTCGGTGCCGGCTATTTCAGCAGGCGACAGACGCGGATACAGCAGCACCAGCAAGGTGGCGCCGACCGCGCCGGCGCCGATCGAAGAGATCGTCACCAGCGTACCAAGCACGGCGCCTGCCAGGATGGTTGCCCGGGACAGCTCGAGGCCTTGCAACTGGCGCTCGGGATGGGCATTCAACCAAGCCTGAAGTTTACTCTTAAACAGCAAAGCGATCACCGTGAGGAAAACGGAGATAGCGATGGAATAACGGATGACGAGGCTCATGCCGTCGCTGACCGCGCCGAAATGCTTCAACAGCAGCGTGGTGACGACCGCAGCGGGCAGGGCGCCGTAGGACAGGCGGCGTACGATGTCCCAGCGCACGGTGCCCTTGAAACGGTGCGCGAACGTACCGGCCGTCTTCGTCGCCGAAGCAAAGGCCAAGTCGGTGCCGACCGCCACGCTGGGGTGGATGCCGAACAGCAGCGTCAGTAAGGGAGTCATCAGCGAGCCACCGCCGACACCGGTCAATCCGACCAGCACACCGACAGCAAATCCGCTGACTACATAAGAAACAGTCATAACACCTCGTCTATAACAGGTCGAATCGTAATAAACTTAGCCTTCAAACCAAACTACATACTATTTATTTGCTTATATGCACATTCGGCATATACAAATTCATTTGCTGAGCATATCGAAGGACAAGCCATGAATCTGCATCAATTCCGCTTCGTCAGGGAAGCGGTCAGGCAAAACTACAATCTGACCGAAGCCGCCAAAGCGTTGTTCACCTCGCAACCCGGCGTCTCGAAAGCGATCATCGAGCTGGAAGAAGAACTCGGCGTCGACATCTTCACCCGTCACGGCAAGCGCATCCGCGGCCTCACAGAGCCGGGCCGCGCGGTATTGCGTTCGGTCGAGCTGATCATGCAGGAAGTCGACGGCCTCAAGCGTATCGGCAAGGAATTCGCCGCCCACGACAGCGGAAGCTTCACTATCGCCACCACCCACACCCAGGCGCGCTATTCGCTGCCGAAGGTGGTGCAGGCGTTCACGCAAAAATACCCCAAGGTCAGGTTGTCATTGCTGCAAGGCAATCCCAAACAGATTACCGAGATGGTGCGCAACGACCAGGCCGACATCGCCATCGCCACCGAAGCGCTGGCCTCGGGCGAGGGACTTGTCTCTTTGCCATGTTATCAATGGGAGCACGTGGTGGTGGTGCCGCCCGACCATCCCTTGCTGAAATCGAAGAACCTGTCGCTGGAAGAAATCGCCGGCTATCCGCTGATCACCTACGACGCCGCCTTCAGCGGCCGCAGCAAGATCGACCACGCGTTCTCGCTACGCGACCTGAAACCGGACATCGTGCTCGAAGCCATCGACGCCGACGTCATCAAGACTTACGTCGAGCTGGGCATGGGCGTGGGCATCATCGCCGGCATGGCCTTCGACGCCGAGCGCGATCGCGGTCTGCGCTCCCTGCCGGCCGGACACCTGTTCGGCACCAATGTCTCGCGCGTAGCGCTCAAGCAGGGCGCTTATCTGCGCAGCTATGTCTATACCTTCATCGAATTGCTGGCGCCGACGCTCAACCGCAAGTTGATCGGCCAGGTCATGGAAGGCGAGAAGGACATGTACGAACTCTGAGTTGCCTGCGGGCAGCCGGATCAACGATGGGAACTGAAACGCGATGATGTCTATGCTTGCCGGCCTGCATGGCCATACTCTCCGCCGGGCGCGCCGGCTGTGGATGCAATACGGGATTCTGTGGCTGGGCGCGGTGCTGGTCGGCCTGGTGGCGGTGATGTATGCCTGGCTGATCGATTTCGGCTTCGAAATGTTCAGCGCCATGCGGCGCGATCACATCTGGCTGCCGCTGGTCCTGACGCCGGCCATGAGCGCCTTGTGCGTGTGGCTGACACGTCGTTTCTTCCCGGGCGCCGAGGGCAGCGGGATTCCGCAGGTGATTGCCTCGCTGGCGGAGGAGAATGATCGCGGAACGCCGCGTCCCTCCCGTGCGCCTGCGTTGCTGACGCTGAAGATCCTGGCCGGCAAGATCGGTATCTCTTTTCTGGGTATTTTGGGCGGCTTCACTATCGGCCGCGAGGGACCGACGGTGCACGTCGGCGCGGCGCTGATGTACAACATGCGTCGCTTCTATCCGCGTCCCAGCGCCATCCTGGAACGACGCCTGATCCTGGCCGGCGCCGCTGCAGGCTTGTCGGCCGCTTTCAATACGCCGCTGGCCGGCATCGTGTTCGCGATTGAAGAGCTGTCGCGCAGCTTCGAGCAGCGCGCCAGCGGCATCGTCATCACGACCATCATCTTCGCCGGTATCGTCGCACTCGGCCTGAACGGCAACTACACCTATTTCGGCACCATCAATGCCGGCAATGACAGCGCGCGCGAATTGATCGTCGCGGTCATCGTCAGCGGCATCCTGATGGGCGTGGCCGGCGGCATCTTTTGCTGGCTGTTGCTCAATACGCACAAGTGGATTCCGGCGCCGCTGCGCGCCTTGCGTGCAGAGCGTCCGGTGGTGTTCGGCGCCGTGTGCGGTCTGATCGTCGCGATCGTCGGTTTGTGTGCAGGCGGCATGACCTTCGGCAGCGGCTATGCCGAAGCCAAGGGTTTGCTGAGCGGCCAGACACAGTTGTCAGCGTGGTATCCGCTGGCCAAGATGGCCTCGATGGTGGGGTCTTACCTGCCGGGGATTCCGGGCGGCATCTTTGCACCGTCTCTGTCGATCGGCGCCGGCTTCGGCAATCTGCTGCACATGGTGTTCGAGCATACCTCGCTGTCGATGCTGATCGCGCTGGCGATGGTGGGCTACCTGGCGGCGGTGACGCAATCGCCGATCACCGCCTTCGTGATTGTCATGGAAATGATCAACGGCCATGCGCTGGTGATTTCATTGATGGCGACAGCCTTGCTGGCCAGTCGCGTCTCGCGCTTCTTTGCGCCGCCGCTGTATGAGGCATTGTCGGAGCGCTACGCACACGCCAGCGCCAAGTGACGCGTTGAGACGGATTCGCTCAGGTCATAAAAAAAGCTGAGCCCGGCAACGGGCTCAGCTTTTTTCGATGGGACTTGAAGCGTTGCTTAAACTTGCGCCACGGCCTTGGCAGCGGAACGGCAGCCTTCCAGCAAGAACGAGAGGCCGACCACCAGCACCAGTTCACCCTCGGCAGAGCGTGCGGTACCGGTAATGCCATTGGTCTGGATCGCGGTCAACGGTTTGATCACCAGGTCGGCAGTGCCTTCCACGGCGCCGACGCTGAGGATGTACGGATGCGGCACCGCCATCACGATACCGACACGTTCATTGCCCGGTTCATAGCCAAGGACACCGGCCAGCGAATGCACCGGCAATGGACGACCCTGATCGCGCAACACCGGTGCACCACCGACTTCATCGAATTCGGCCGGCAATTCCACCACGCGTTCCACCACTGCCATCGGCAAGGCCAATGCCGCACCGGCGGTACGCACCAGCATGGTCGGGATGATCGACAATTCGATCGGCAGACGGATCGAGAAGCGCGTGCCGACGCCCAGTGTCGAGTCGATGCGGATGGTGCCGCGGTGTTTTTCCACCGCCGTCTTCACCACGTCCATGCCGACGCCGCGGCCGGACACGCTGGACGCCACTTCCTTGGTCGAGAAGCCGGGCAGGAACACCAGTTGCAGCGCTTCGTCGTGACTTTGCGCTTCGTGTTCGCCGATGAGACCCTTGCCGATCGCCTTCTTGCGCAGGAAATCGGGATCCATGCCCTTGCCGTCGTCGAAGATTTCAATCATGACGCTACTGGCTTCCTGCCACGCCTTGAGCGAAATGGTTGCCTTGTTCGGCTTGCCGGCAGCGCCGCGATCGGTTTCGATACCGTGATCGAGCGAGTTGCGCAGCATGTGGACCAGCGGATCGTACAGGCTGTCCACGACCACACGGTCGACTTCGGTTTCCGCACCCGAGATCGCCAGGTCGACGTCCTTGCCCAGATCCTTGGCCAGTTCGCGCACCAGGCGCGGGAATTTCTGGAACAGGCGGCCGACCGGCTGCATGCGCGTCGACAGCGTGGCGCGTTGCAGTTCGCTGGAGTAGCGCGACGCGCGGCCGAGGGTTTCGGCCAGCGTCGACATCAGCGAAGCGGCGGTGCCTTCGAACTTGAACTGTTGCAATTTTTCCAGCAGCACGGCGGCCTGGTTGGCGGCCTGCACCGATTCGCCGGCCACTTCCAGCAGCGCGTCGAGCTTGCCGGCATCGATACGGATGCTTTCTTCCTTGGCGTTGCCGGGCTGGTTGTCGGTCGCGCGACGTGCTTGTACGGGGGCAGCGGCCGGCTTTGGCGTCGGCGTCGAAGAAGGCAGCGACTTCGGATGGCCGGAGCTGCTTTCCGCTTCCGCAGGCGCAGCTTCGACGGCCGCAGCAGCAACCGGCGCAACTTCGCCGGTACCGCCGGAAACGGCCTGGTACAAGGCATTCCAGTCGAGCGAGCCGTCAGCGCCGAGCACGCTGGCGCCGCCGTTGGCGGAAGGAGTCGAGGCGGCAGCCGGAGCACTCGCAGCAGCAGCAGGGGCGGCAGGCGCAGCAGCGGCAGCCGGAGCGGCCGCGTTGCCTTCAATGGCTTGCGTCAGAATGTCTTCAAGGTCCTGCGGCATCGACGCCAGGCTGGCCGGATCGGCGCCGTTGGCCAGCTCATTGAGCTGGTCGGCGACGAAGCCGCTGGCTTGCAGCGCCGCTTCGATCGCCAGCGGCGTGACCGAGGCCTTGCCGGTGCGCAATGCGTCGAACAGGTTTTCCGTCAAGTGACAGGCCGATACCATGGCCGGCAAATTGACGAAACCCGCGCCGCCCTTGATGGTGTGGAAGGCGCGGAAAACCGCGTTCAGAATTTCCAGATCGTCAGGATGTCGTTCAAGAGTCAGCAGATGCTCTTCAACGTTAGTCGCGAGGTCTAATGCCTCGACGACAAAATCCTTGAGCATTTCGTCATCCATTAGAACCCCAGGTTAGCGAGTAAGTCATCCACATCATTTTGCTCCATGGCGGAGCCGGGAGCGGAGGGCCCGTTGAGCAGTTCTACCGGTTTTTCTATGGCAGCCTTGACTTCCGGCGGCGCGTTGTCGCGCAGCAGCTGCGCCAGTTCGCGTTCCGCCACGGCGGTGATGCTGACGATCTTCTTGATCAGTTGGCCCGTGATGTCCTGGAAGTCCTGTGCCATCATGATTTCGAGCATGCGGGCCTTTTCGACCTCGGTGGCTTCGATGACGGCGGAAGAGAATTTCTTGGAATCGTTGGCCAGGTTCTTGAATTCGTCGATGGTCATCTGGCCGGCGAACAGGCGTGCCCAGCGGTCATCGATGTCCTTGGCCTTGCTGGCGAGAGCATCCTGGGCCGGCATGCCGGCGTCGATCGAATTGAGCACCTTGTTGGCAGCTTGTTCGGTCAGCGTGGCGACGTGCTCCAGGCGGCCCTGGGCATCGCCGATCTGCGACGCGACATCGGACAGCGAACGGTCGTAGCCGAGTTCGCGCATGGAGTCGTGCAACAGGCGAACGATGCCGCCCAGACGTTCATACATGGGCTTGTCGGTCTGGTCTTCGAGCGGTTCTTCTGCTGCGGCCGGTGCCGCTGGCGCTGCTGCTGCCGAAGCCGGCAGGCTCTGCGCCGAAATCTCATCGAATAGTGCCTCTAAATCAACGTCGTCACTCATGATCTTGGTATCTCCATACAAATTTGATGCGTTATTTGCTTCCGCCGCGAGGCAGGTAATCTGTCACAACTGAATTACATGGTTCGACGAGATGGTTCGGTGATAGGAAGCTCCTGTTGCTGTAAGTGCGCGGCAGCGGCCGCCGGATATCCATTGCATATCGGCAATAAATAAAAAATCTGTAGAGAGCTTGCCCCTGTTTTTGCCCGATCCCCCGGAGAGTGCCCCGGTAGGGACGGACTTCCGCTATTTGTTGAATGGATTATAAGTCCCTGTCAAGCGGCTCCATCGGCTAAAAAGCGATGAAAATTCCCCATTTAAATGGCGTTATGGCGATCCTGTTGATCTTCGGGCAATCATAATGCAAGCCCGCTCCATTTGTCACGGGTGATTGCCGCCTGTGGCGTTGGCGCATACAATTGCGCCCTTTTTGGTGCTCGCCGGCATGTTCGTGCCGGCACTCAGGGGAAAGCCCGGCTTTCCATTTCAATCCGGCTCGCGGGTAGGCAGGCACGGAAACCACTGCAAAACGAACGATGATATTCACAGTCCCATCCCGCCGCGCCGCCATGGCCTGCGCCGTATTTTCACTTGCTCACCCCCTGGCGCAGGCGGCCGACGATCCCAGGCTCACGCCGGTCGTCGTCACGGCGTCGCGTTTTTCGAACGATCCGGCGTTTCCACCCGTTGGTGCGACCGTGATCGGTGCCGACGACATCCGCAACGCCGGCATCGACAACGTCAACGAGGCGATCCGCAAACTGGGCGGCGTGTATGGACGCCAGAGCCTGGCAGGTCCCGGCGACTTCGCGCTCGACATGCGCGGCTTTGGCAGCAACGGCGATCAGAACATGGTGATCCTGATCGACGGCGTGCGTCTGTCGGAAAACGAATTGTCGACCGCCTTGCTGTCGTCGGTGCCGATCGATTCTGTCGAGCGCATTGAAATCGTGCGCGGCGGCAGCAGCGTGCTGTACGGCGACGGCGCCACCGGCGGCACCATCCAGATCATCACCAAACGCCCGGCTGCGGACGCGATGCACGGCAGCGTGGTCGGCGAAGTCGGCAGCTACGGCGTGCGCAGCGGCCGCGCGAGTGTCGCCAAAGGCTGGGACGGCTTCGCCTTGAACGCGGCGTACAGCAAGCAGCACGCCGACAATTACCGCGACAACAATGTCTCCAACCAGGAAAATTTCAGTGGCACGGCGCAGTGGTTTTCCAATGAAGGCCGCTTCGGCTTGCGGGTCGATCTGGCGCGTGCCGACTACGGCTTGGCCGGCTCGCTGAGCATGGCGCAATTCCTCACCAATCCGCGCCAGACCACCAGCCCGAAAGACTACGGTTCGTATGACAGCGACCGCATCACCGCCTTCTTCGAACGCAAGTTCGGCGCGCTGGAAGCTGCCGCCGAACTGTCGCATCGCGAAAGAATTTCACGCGCCAGCTATGGCGGTGGCGCAGTCACCGAAGTGCATAGCCGCACCACGCAATTTTCGCCGCGCTTGCGTCACCTTGCAGAAGGCGGCCTGCTGAAGAATGAACTGGTGGCCGGCATTGATTTCTCAGAATGGCAGATCGGCAATATCGACGGCAGCGGCGACGCGGCGCAGACGGCACGCGCCGCCTACGTGCGCGATGAAGTGCAGATTGCCGGCAATACCCGCATCGCGCTGGGCCTGCGCCACGAAGTGATGGACAAGCGCAGCACCGCCAACGCCTATGACAAGGCGCAAGGCGTCAATGCCTGGGATGTGCAGGCCAGCCATGCGGTGATCCCGTCAGTGCGCCTGTTCGGCAAGGCAGGCCAAAGCTATCGCCTGGCGACTGCCGACGAAAATCGCGGCATCGTGCTGGCGGCAGGACAGATCCTCAAGCCGCAGACCTCGCATGACCTGGAGTTCGGCGCGACCTGGGGCGGCGCCGACAACAATGCCACGCTCAGGTGGTTCCGTCATCGCATCAAGGATGAGTTGTTTTACGATCCCACCGTCGGCGCATTTGGCGCCAACGTCAATCTCGATCCGACCAAGCGGCAGGGCGTCGAACTGGAAGCCGCTGCGCGCCTGAACGCCGACTTCAGCCTCAGGGCGAATTTCCAGCACATTGCAGCCACCTTCACGGGCGGTCCGAATGCCGGCAAGGAAATGGTGCTGGTGCCAAAAAATACCGCCTCGGCGCGGCTCAACTGGCAGTCCGGCAACCAGACCGTCAACCTCGGTGTGCTGTGGGCCGATGCGCAGCGCTACGGCAGCGACTTCAGCAATACCTGCAATGCGCGCATGCCGTCGTACACCACGGTCGATGCGCGCTACGCGGTGCGGGTGAGTACATGGGAGCTGGCGCTGACCGGCAGCAACCTGGGCGACCGGCGTTATTTCTCGCAAGCCTTCGGCTGTGCGTCGGGCATCTATCCCGAAAGCGGCCGTGCAGTAAAATTCACCGCCCGTTACGACTTTTAAATCACTTCAAGGACTTCATGCGCAGAGCGATCTTGCTGCTTTCCTGCCTGGCCGTATTGGCCGGGCTGGCGCTCGTGCTGGCGGGTCTGTGCGGCAGTACCGGCTGTCTGCACCCAAGCGGCGATCCTGCCGATATCGCCATGCTGCTGCAATTGCGCGTGCCGCGCGCGCTGACGGCATTCACCGTCGGCGCCTTGCTGGCGATGGCGGGCGCGCTGATGCAGGTATTGCTACGTAATCCTTTGGCTGAACCCTATGTGCTTGGCGTCTCCGGCGGATCCGCCGCGGGCGCCTTGCTGGCAATGCTGCTGGCGGCGTCCATCGGGTTGCCGCGCCAGAATATCGCCGCCGTCGGCGCCGCCTTGGGCGCCGGCCTGGCGGTGCTGCTCTTGTTCGGTTTGGTCGGCAAATCGCTGCGGCGTTTGCCGCTGTCGCCGATGGCGGCCGGGCATCGTTTGCTGCTGACCGGCGTGATGCTGGCAGCCGGCTTCGGCGCCGTGATCACGCTGGTGCTGACGCTGGCGGGAGATACGCAATTGCGCGGCATGGTGTTCTGGCTCATGGGCGATCTCGAGGACAGCCGCTTCCTGCCGGTAGCCGCCGTCATCGCCGGTGCAGTCTTGCTGTGGTCGATATGGAATGCGCCGCGTTTGAACCTGCTGGCACGCGGTGAAAGTTTTGCGCAGTTGCTGGGCGTGCCGGTGGTGCGTCTGCGCGTGGCGACCTTGTGCGCGGCGTCGTTGGCGACGGCTGCCGCGGTGACGCTGGCCGGCACTATCGGTTTCGTCGGCCTGGTGGTGCCGCACGGCTTGCGCCTGCTGGTCGGCAACGATCAGCGCATCTTGCTGCCGGCCTCGGCGCTGGCCGGAGGCGCCGGCTTGACGCTGGCCGATCTGGCGGCGCGCACCATCGTAGCGCCCATGCAATTGCCGGTTGGCGTCATCACGGCGCTGATCGGCGTGCCGCTGTTCCTGTGGCTGCTGGCGCGGAGTCGCGCATGACGGCGGGCCTGTTGCTGCAAGTGGAGGCGCTGACGTTGCGCGCCGGCGACGCCATCTTGCTGGAAAACGTCGACTGGCAGGTGCGCACCGGAGAATTCTGGTGCGTGCTCGGCAAGAACGGCATCGGCAAAAGCACCTTGCTGCATGCCGTTGCCGGTCTGTTGCCGCCGACGTCCGGTCGCATCCTTTCTCCGGAGGGCGACATCAGGCGGGCAAGGCCGCAGCAATTGGCCTTATGGCGTGGACTGCAGGCGCAGCAACAACTCGATGCGTTTCCTTGTAGCGTGCTGGACAGTGTGATGGCGGGTTTGCATCCGTGTCGTCCGGGCTGGGGCTGGCCCGATGCAAGCGATCGGCGCGCGGCATTGCATGCGCTGGAACGCCTGGACATGGCGTCTTACGTCGACGCCGACGTCATGCGTCTGTCGGGCGGCGAACGCCAGCGCGTGGCGATGGCGACGCTGATGCTGCAGGCGCCGCAACTCTATCTGCTCGATGAACCGGCCTCACATCAGGACGTCGCCGCGCAGCAACTGGTGATGCGCACGCTGAAAGAACTGGCGGACGACGATCACGCCGTCGTCGCCACCATGCACGACATCAATCTGGCAACGCGTTTTGCGTCGCACGTGTTGCTGATCGCAGAGGGAAAAGTCTGGCAGGGCAGGGCTGCGGATATTCTGCAGCCGGATCTGTTGGAAGCGGCCTATGGCTGCCGTTTCGAAATCGTGGAATCTGCCGCGGGGAGATGGCTGATGCCGGCCTGAGGATTTCAGCCGGGCTGGCGGCGCGAGCGCACCGTGTCGAGCATCTTGCAGACCTCTTCGGTCGCATCCAGCACGCGCGGTCCCGGACGGTTAAGCCAGTCGGCGTTGACCGTGAACAGGTTGCCGGCGATCACCGCCTTCATCTTGCCGAACTGGCGCCATTCATCGAGCGGATGATCCTTGGCGTCATCGGGCGCGAGGATGGCCTCCGGATTGGCGGCAATCACCGATTCCAGGCTGACGTGCGGCGCCAGCTGCGGCAAGTCGCCGAAGATATTGGTGCCGCCGCAGGTGCGCAACACCGTCGACACCATGTGCTTGCCGTTGAGCGTCATCAGCGGCCGTCCCCAGATCTGATAGAACACGTTGACCGGCTTGCGGTCACGGTAGTTGCGGCTCAGCGCCTGCCAGCGCATGCGGAAATCGGCGGCGGCTTTGCGGCCTTGTTCGTCGGTGCCGCTGAGCGCGCCCAGCCGCTCCAGCGAGGTCGCAATCGTCGCGTAATCGGCCGGCTGGCTTTCGAACACCGGCAAACCGAATGAACGCAGTTGCTGCAACTGCGAGGCTGAATTGCCGCTGCGCCAGGCCAGGATCAGGTCCGGTTTGAGGGTAAGGATTTTTTCGATGTCGACCGCGCTGATGCGGCCGACCGAGGTCACTTGCAGCGCAGCCAGAGGATAGTTGCTGTAGTTGCTGACGCCGATGACATACGGTCCGGCGCCGGCGGCGTAGAGCAATTCTGTGGTGTGCGGCGACAGGCTGATGATGCGGCGGGCGGGCTTGTCGAGACGAATGTCGTTGCCGAAATCATCGGTGACGGTGATGCTTGCGGCGGCGTTGCCGGCCCAAAGCAACGCCAGCAACGCCAGCACAGCGAACCACAGCGGCATCAGCCGATGGCGCATCAGACTTCGAGATTGTCGATCAGGCGCGTCCTGCCGAGTTTGGCGGCAGCGACCACGACCAGTTGTTCGCCTTGCGCCAGATCGCCGGCGGATGGCGCTTGCAGGTCGTTGCGCTTGCGGATCGAAATGTAATCAGGTTGCCAGCCGCGCTGCGCCAGCGCATCCATGGCCTTGCGTTCCAGCTTGGAGATGTCGAGGTGGCCGCCGCGCACTTCATCGGCGACCTGGTTGAGCACCTTGTACAGCTCGGGCGCTTCGGCGCGCTCGTCAGCAGAGAGGTAGCCGTTGCGCGAGGACAGCGCCAGGCCGTCGTCGGCGCGCCAGGTTTCGGCGGCGATGATTTCGGTCGGCAGCGCGAACTGGCGCGCCATGTTGCGCACGATCATGAGTTGCTGGTAATCCTTCTTGCCAAATACCGCCACGCGCGGCTGCACACAGGAGAACAGCTTGAGCACGACGGTGGTCACGCCGGTGAAAAAACCGGGGCGGAATTCGCCCTCAAGAATGTTGCCGAGGTCGTCCGGCGGCTGCACGCGGTATTCCTGCGGCTCGGGGTAGAGATCTCTTTCGGTCGGTGCGAACAGGACGTAGACGCCTTCCTTCTCCAACTTGTCGATGTCGTCCTGGAAGGTGCGCGGATACTTGTCGAAGTCTTCGTTCGGTCCGAACTGCAGGCGGTTGACGAAAATCGACGCCACCACCGGATCGCCATGGGTGCGCGCCAGGCGCATCAGCGACAGGTGGCCTTCGTGCAGGTTGCCCATGGTCGGGACGAAGGCGGTGCGCAATTGGCCGCGCAGCTGGTCGCGCAGTTCTTCGATGGACGAGATGATTTTCATGGCGTGGTGTCGTGGATGGAGACGGAAGCGGACTGTGCTGTACTGGAGCGATCGGGCTGAAGAATCAGCCCGGCAAATCAGCTCGGTGAATACGACAGCCGCACATAAATCGGCGCGAAGGCTTCGGCCTGGGTGATTTCGATCAGGGTTTCCTTGGCCAGCTCGAGCAGGGCGATGAAGTTCACCACCACCACCGGCACGCCGCGCGCCGGATCGAACAGGTCGGCGAATTCGACGAAGCGCGCCGAGCGCAGTCGACGCAGGATGCCGGTCATGTGTTCGCGCACGGACAGTTCTTCACGACTGATGTGGTGATGCTCGGTCAGTTTGGCGCGGCGAATGATGTCGGTCCACACGGCTTGCAGGTCGTCGAGGTTGACCTCGGGCCAGCGGACGACGACGGTTTGTTCGATGTGGACCTGGGTGCGCACGTAGTCGCGGCCGACTTGCGGCAGCGAGTCGAGTTCCTGCGCGGCCAGTTTCATCTGTTCGTATTCAAGCAGGCGGCGCACCAGCTCGGCGCGCGGATCTTCGGCTTCTTCGCCGGAGTCGGCCTTCCTGACCGGCAGCAGCATGCGCGATTTGATCTCGATGAGCATCGCCGCCATCAGCAGGTATTCTGCGGCCAGCTCAAGGTTGTGCTTGCGGATCTGTTCGACGTATTCCAAGTATTGCAGGGTGACCTGCGCCATCGGGATGTCAAGGATATTGAAGTTCTGTTTGCGGATCAGGTACAGCAACAGATCCAGCGGTCCCTGGAACGCTTCGAGGAAAATCTCCAGCGCATCCGGCGGAATGTACAGATCGGTCGGCAGCTTGAACAGCGGCTCGCCGTACAGCTTCGCGAACGCGACGCCGTCGACCACATTCGGGGTCGAGTCCGGCTGGCCTTCCAGCGTCAGTTCGGCAGCGTCGGAGGATGGATTCCCGGCGTTTTCGATCATGCTGGCTGATTAATGGTTTTGGTAAACGTAAGACTGTTGCTTGACGCGGGAATCGGTCTCGCGCGCGGTCTTGTCCAGATCCAGCGGCGTCTTGTCCCACAGCAGGGCGCGACCGGCGCGTTGTTCTTCTTCGAGATTGGGATTCTTTACCTTGAGTTCGGCGATGAACTTGGTGGCTTCCGACTCGTAGGAGGTGAAAAGTTTGCTGAAGAACATGATTTATCCCGGGAATTCTTGTTAACTGGCTAATAACCGCTATTCTACCCTGTCTTGAAGCCCGCATAGAATGACAGACGCAAAGATGACCATGATCAAAAACAAGTTGCTGGCCCGGCTGGTGGCCGTCTGCGCGACGGTACTCGCGCTCGGTTGCGACCGCAACGGCAATCCGGTGGAGGAATTCGGTTTGGACAAGTTGAACAAAGGCGTATCGACCGAGGCCGACGTGCGCGGCGTGATGGGACAGCCGGACAGCGTGCGCGAGGAGAGCGACGGCGGCCGCACGCTGGAATACCCGAAAGGACCGCAAGGAGTGCGGACCTGGATGTTTCGCATCGGTGGCGATGGAAAATTGTCAGACTATCAACAAGTTCTCACGGCTGAAAACTTTGACCGGGTGCAGAAGGGTATGACCCGCGAAGAAGTGCGCAACATGCTCGGCCGTCCGCGCACCGTGGTGCCGTTCGCGCGCAAGCAGGAAGAAGTGTGGGACTGGAAATACCTGCACGTCCACGAGGAGCGGCTGTTCAACGTGCATTTCGATATGCAGACCGGCAAGGTCGTGCGCATGTCGATTTCGGAGATTTCCGGGCACTGACCGCTGACCGATATTTGATATCAGTCAGCACGTTTGATCAGGGCGGGTGCGAATAGTCGCCGAACTCCTGGCGTTCCTGCACCACCACCGGATCTTCACCGATGTCCATGCGGCTGCGGCGCAGCATGCCGGCTTCGTCCAGCACCGAATACGCGGTCGAGCAGAACAGCGAATGCATGCGGCGCATGTCGCTGATCAGGTCCAGGTGCAAGGAACTGGTTTCGATGCTCTGCTGGGTCTCGCCGGCCAGGCGCGTCAGGTGGGTCTTCGAATAAGCGCGCTCGAGGTCGCGGAAGGCTTCCTTCTCGGCCAGCAGCTTCTGCGCACTCTTGAGATCGCCGTCGATGAACACCGACAGGCCCAGTTGCAGGCTCGCCACCAGGCGCGCATGCATTTCGCAGACCTCCGTCATGCCTGCCGCAGAGAAGCTGCGCTGCAGCGCGATCTTCTTGCTTTCGATGCCCTTGACGATGCGCTCGATGATGTCGCCGGCCTGTTCCAGGTTGATCGTCAGCGTGACGATGTTGGTCCAGCGGCGCACTTCCTTTTCATTGAGTTCTTCACGCGAGACGCGCGCCAGATACATCTTCACCGCCGTGTACAGCTTGTCGACGTCGTCATCGAGCTTGCGGATCTGTTGCGCGCGCAGCTGGTTGTTGTCGCGGATGACCGGCAACAGGCTCGTCAACATTTTCTCGATCAGGTCGCCGATGCGCAGCACTTCACGCGAGGCATTGGCCAACGCCAGCGAGGGCGTATCGATTGCGGCAAGGTCGAGGTGGCGCGCGACGGCGGCGTCTTCTTCATCCTTCTGCGACGCCGGCAACAGTCGTTCGCACAAGCGCGCCATCGGTTCCACCAGCGGCAGCAGCAGGCCGCAACGCACCGTGTTGTACAGCACGTGGAAGGCCACCACGCTGAAGCGCAGGTCCTTGCCTAGCAGGGCAATCCACAAGTCGATGTAATTGATGAAGGGCAGCACCACGATCGCGCCCGAAAGGCGGAACAGCATGCTGCCCAGCGCCACCCGTCGGCCGGCGACGTTCTGGCTGGCCGCGGTCAGCAGCGCCAGGATGCCGCTGCCGAGGTTGGCTCCGATCACCAGGCACAGCGCAACCTTCAGCGAAATGATGCCGGAGGTGGCCAGCGTCGCGGCCAGCAGCACGGCGGCCAGGCTGGAATAGGTCAGCATGGCGAACACCGCGCCGATCAGCGCGTCGAGAATGATGTCGCCGGTCAGTGTGGAAAACAGCACCTTGATGCCGGCGCCGGTGATCATGGGCCGCGTCGCCGCAGTGATCAGTTCCAGCGCCAGCAGGATCAGGCCGAGGCCGATCACGGCGCGCGCCAGGCGTCCCACCGAGGTATGGCGGCGCGACAGATACACCACCACGCCGCCGAAAATCAGCAGCGGCGAAATCCACGACAGATCGAAACTCAGCACGCCCGTCATCAGCGCGGTGCCGACGTCGGCGCCGAGCATGATGGTCAGCGCAGGCGTCAGCCCGACCAGGCCCTGGGCGACGAAGGAGCAGACGATGACGGCGGTGGCGTTGCTGCTCTGGACCAGGCTGGTGACGCCGACGCCGGCCAGGAAGGCCAGGCTGCGCCGTTTGATGCTGGTGCTCAGGATGCGGCGCAGCTGCGCGCCATAGACGCGCAGCACGTCGGTACGCACGATGTGGGTGCCCCATACCAGCAGGGCCAGTGCAGAAAGCAGGTTGAGAAGGGTGGTCATGGCTCCAGCAAATGTTGAGTCAATTCGGCAAATCCGGCGCCGAAAGGATGCCGCGTGATGAAGCGCGGCGGATGTTGCAGGCGATCAGCAAATTCGAGTACGTTGGCCACCCCCACCGATAGCGGGAAGTAGGCGAACATCGGTGCGTCGTTGGGAGAGTCGCCGGCGAATACGCAGCGGCTGCGTTCTTCGTCATCGGCGAGGTCGACGTCGTAGCGCTCCTGCATCATGAGGCGCGCCATGCTCAGTTTGTCGTAGTCGCCGAACCAGCCGTTGACGTGGATGGAACTGATTTTTGCAGTCATCCCCGCATCTTCCATGATTTGCACGATGCGATCAACGGCTGCACGGTCCAGCGACGGTACATCTTCACAAAAATCGATGGCCAGGTCGTACTGGCGGCAGAACTGATCGGACGCCACGGCGCAACCCGGCACTTCGCGCAGGATGCGGTCGCGCACTGCGGCCAGCTTGTCGGTGTTATTGCGGCGGCTTGTTTCATCCAGCAGATGGCGCGTGCGCAGCTTGTTGGCGGCGCGGTCGTGCCACATGTAGAGCGCGCCGTTTTCGCCGATCACGCCGTCGACCGGCCACATGCGCGCGATCTGATCGCACCAGCCGGCGGGACGGCCGGTCACGGGGATGACGCGCAGGCCGGCGCGCTGCAAAGTCTCCAGCGATTGGTACGCTTGCGCGCTGAGTTTGCCGTCGGTGGTCAGCGTGTCGTCGATGTCGGTGAAGACGGTCGTGACCTGTGCGCGCGGCAATTGGTCTACGGATTTCATTTCAATTCCAGTAATTGCGGTTGGTGGTCGGAAGAGTGCGTGTCGCTGTCGATGTCAAAGGCGCGCACGCGTGGCAACAAATCTTCGCTGGCGAAGATGAAGTCGCAGGCAAAGGCTTCCGGCCATTGTTCGCGGTCATATAGACCGACATTGTGCGGATGCGGTTTGTTCCCGTGCAGGTATTCCCAGGTGTCGCGCAGCCCCGGCACGCCATCCTTGAACGGATGTTGCAGGCGCGAATGCAGCGGATCTTCCGGGCGGAAATTGAAGTCGCCGGTGAGGATCGTTTTCGAAGTCTGTTCGAACGCATGGTAAGGCGAATCCGACAGATCGCGCACGCGGCTGCGGGCGGCGCGCAGCGAGGTCTCGGCATGGATCGCACGGATCGCCTCGACCTGGGCGCGGCGTTGCAGCAGCGAATAATATTCCAGGTGGGTGTTCATCACGCGCACGGCGCCCAGTGGTGTATCCAGCGTCGCCTCGATCAGCACGCGCGGCATGCTGATGACGTCGGCGTCGACCGGCCACGGCAATTGGTGGCGCAGCACGCGCGAGACCGGATAGCGCGACAGGATCATGTTGCCGAAGCAGCGCCGGCTGCCGTCGGGTGCAGCGACGTCGACGCCGGCTGCCGGGATGGCCGTGAAGTCCGGCAACAGCCGGGCAAAGATCTCGAACTGGTTCTCGCCGGCGCTGCCGGCCAGCGACGGGAAATTCGCCGCCACTTCCTGCAGGCAGAGTACGTCGAAGTCGCCCAGCTTCTTTGCGTCGCGCACGATGCGCGCCGGATCGACGACGCCGTCGACGCCGCGCGACCATTGGATATTCCAGCTGATGAGTTTCATCGTAGTGTCCTGATCAAATCAGCGAATGCCGGCGCGCATGAACGACTGCACGAACTGGCGCTGGAACAACAGGAACGCCAGCAGCAGCGGCGCCGAAGTCATCAGCGTGGCCGAGGTGATGATCGACCAGTCGACGCCCTGGTCGGTGGACGAGAACACCTGCAGACCGACCGTCAGTGGACGCGACTCGACCGAGTTGGTGACGATCAGCGGCCACAGGAAATTGTTCCAGTGCGTGCTGATCGAGACCAGGCCGAACGCCAGATAGATCGGTTTGGCCAGCGGCACGTACACCTTCCACAGCACCTGCATGGCGCTGGCGCCTTCCACGGTGGCCGCTTCGTCCAGTTCGCGCGGCACCGTCTTGAAGGTTTGGCGCAGCAGGAAGATGCCGAACGCCGAGGCAAAGTAGGGCAGGCCGATCGACAGGATGGTGTCGCGCAGGCCGAGCAGGTTCATGGTGTTGTAGTTCTCGACGATCAGGATGTCGGGCATCACCATCAGCTGCATCAGCACCAGCATGAACATGATGTTGTCGCCGCGGAAGCGGTAGCGCGAGAACGCATAGGCCGCCATCGTCGCCAGCACCATCTGCGCGATCAGGATCATCGTCACCAGCAGGAAGGTGTTGAGGAAGTAGCGCGGGAACGGCGCCGCATTCCAGGCGTTGACGAAGTTCTGCAGCGTCAGCGGCGCGGTCAGCGAAAAGCGCGTGGCGAACTCGGCCGGATGGAATGCGGTCCAGATCGCATAGATCAGCGGCAGCAGCCACAGCAGGCCGAGCACCCAGGCCGCGACGGTTTCCAGTATCTTGTTCCGTTCGCCGAACGGATTGGTGGCTTGAGCGATCATTGGTAGTGAGTCCTGCGGTCGAGAATACGGAATTTGACGAAGGCGATTACCGCCAGCATCATCAGCAGCACCACGGTCAGCGCGGCGGCGTAGGACGAATCCCAGAAGCTGAAGCCGACTTCATAGATGTAGTACAGCAGCAGCGAGCTGGCGTTGTCCGGTCCGCCCTTGGTCATCACCACGATATGGTCGACCAGGCGGAAGGAATTGATCAGCGCGTTGATCAGCACGAACAGCGTGGTCGGCATCAGCAGCGGGAACTGCACCTTCCAGAAATACTGCCAGCGCGACGCGCCTTCCAGTCCGGCGGCTTCCGCCAGCACCGGCGAGATCTGCTGCAGCGCGGCCAGGTAGAAGATCATGAAGAAGCCGGCTTCCTTCCAGATCGCCACCACCATCATGCAGCCCAGCACCGTGTCCGGGTTGCCGAGCCAGTTATGCGAAGGCAGGCCGAGCGCATTGGTCAGCTGCTCCAGCAAGCCGTACTGCGGCGTGTAGAAGAACAGCCAGATATTGGCCACCGCAATCATCGGCAGCACCGTCGGCGTGAAGTAAGCCAGGCGCAGCAGGCCGCGACCCAGCAGCTTGTCGTTGACCCACAGCGCCATCATGATGGCCAGTGCGATCGAGACCGGGATGGTGCCCAGTGCGAACCACAGATTGTTGAACAGCGCGCGCCAGAAGACCGGGTCGTCGGCCATCAGCGCATAGTTTTCCAGGCCGACGAACACCGACGGGCTGGCCCCCTTGGGCGTGGAAAAGAAGCTGTGCCAGATCGTCGCCACCGCCGGATAGTGGGTGAACGCGATCAGCAGCACCATGGCCGGCATCAGCAGCAGCCAGGGTGTGATGGAAAATTGTGTGCGATTCATGTAAAGCCTTTTGCTGTCTCAGACCAGGTGCAATGCCGGTGCAGGAACCTGTCCCTGCACCGGCGATTGCAGACCTTTGCTTCGCCAAAGCGTCAATTAACGATTCCAGCTGCGCAGGATGCGATCGGATTCGCGTTGCGCATCCTTCAGTGCCGCTTCCGGCGTCTTGGTGCCGGACAAAGCAGCCTGCAGGTTGTCGTTCAGCGCCTTGGTGACGCGCTGGTTGTCATGTGTCGACAACTCGGCCACGCCGTACTTCATTTGCTCGCGCGCCACGCTGGCGGCCGGGACTTCCTGCAGGTACTTCTTCATTTCCGGTGTATCCCAGGCATCCTGGCGCGGCGCCACGTAACCAGTGGCGATCGACCATTGGGCCGCGCGTGCAGGTTCGGTGGCGAAGCGGATGAACTTCACGGCAGCTTGCTGCTGCTCCGGCGTGGTCTTGTTGAACACGTAGAAATTGCCGCCTCCGGTCGGGCTGCCCGGATGCTTGTTGGCCGGCAGCATCGCCACGCCGAATGGGAAGCTGGCGTTCGCGCGGATGTTGGTCAGGTTGCCGGTGGTGGTCCAGACCATGGCGGCCTTCTGTTCGAGGAAGTCCTTCGGCGTGGTGCCCCATTCGATCACGCCGCTCGGCATGACCTTGTGTTTGGCCGACAGGTCGACCCAGTATTGCAGCGACTCGACGGCGGCCGGCTTGTCGAAGAAGGTCTTGGTGCCGGCGGCGTTCATCAGCGCGGTGTCGTTCGGTGTGGTCAGACCCTGGAACATCCAGTAGGTGAAGCCGGTCGACGGAATCTTCAGGCCCCATTGCGAGACGTTGCCGTTGGCGTCGCTCTTGGTCAGCTTCTTGGCGTAGGTGATGGTCTCGGCCCAGTTGGCCGGCGCCTTGTCCGGATTCAGGCCGGCTTCCTTGAACAGGTTCTTGTTCCAGAACATGACGATGGTCGAGCGCTGGAACGGAATGCCCCAGGTCTTGCCGCCGGTCTGGCTGTTTTCCATGAAGCCCTTGTAGAAGCCCTCGATCCACTTCTTGTCTTCCGGCTTGTTGGCCAGACCGTCGATCGGCACGATGGCATTTTCATCGATCAGCGTGAACAGGTCGGTCGACAGCAGCACGGCCAGCGTCGGCGGCGTACCGCTCTTGAACGCGGTCAGCGCCTTGACGATGCTTTCCTGATAGGTGCCGGCGTAGACCGCCTTGATCTTGACGTCGGGATTCTGTTTTTCGAAATCGGCGACCATGGTGTCGATGGTCTTGGTGATCGGGCCGCCCACGGCGACCGGATAATAGAAGGTCAGCTCGACCGGATTGGCGGCGAATGCGGGTGCAGCGGCGAAGGCGCCGGCGACCGCCAGTGCGGCCATGGATTTCAGAATGACTCTACGCATGTTTGTCTCCCAGATTAGTTATGGTGGTACGTCTGTGGTGCAAGGTAAAAGCGGTGAAAACGATTACATCGGAATCCGACGCAAGCCCGATTTTTTGTCGAAGAAATACTGGCTGCCATGGTCCCAGCCGAGTTGGATCGCGTCGCCCGGCACCAGCGTCAGTTGGCCCGGTACGCGCATGAGCAGCGAAGCCTGGCCGACGCGGCAGCCGACGATGGTGTCGGCGCCGAAGTACTCGATCGTGTCAACCGTGGCGGCAATGCCTTGCTCGACCAGATGGATGTGCTCAGGACGCACGCCCAGTTGCCATTCTTCATCAACGTTGTGCGGATGGATCACCGGACCGGTACTGCCTTCGATGACGAGGCCGTTGGCGCTGTTCGACAGCGGCAGGATGTTCATCGGCGGCGTGCCGATGAAGCGTGCGGCGAACACCGAAGCAGGCTGCGCATACAGTTCGGCCGGCGGCGCGTTCTGTTCGATCTTGCCGTCGCGCAGCAGGATCACCTGGTCGGCCATGCTCATCGCCTCGGTCTGGTCGTGCGTGACGTAGATCATGGTCATGTTGAGCTGCTGCTGCAGGGCGCGGATTTCACGGCGCATTTCCTGGCGCAGTTGGGCATCCAGATTCGACAGCGGTTCGTCCATCAGGCAGACCGGCGCATCGGCGATGATGGCGCGGCCCAGCGCCACGCGCTGTTGCTGGCCGCCCGACAACTGGCCGGGACGGCGGTCGAGCAGGTGGCTCAGGCCGAGGATGTCGGCGACGCGCTTGAGGCGCTCCTCGAAATGCTTGGCCGGTTCCTTGCGCACGCGCACGCCGAACAGGATGTTGTCGCGCACGTTCAGGTGCGGGAACAGCGCATACGACTGGAACACCATGGCGATCTTGCGTTGCGCCGGCGGCAGGTTGGTGACGTCGCGCTCGCCGATGCGGATGGCGCCAGTGGACGGCGTGTCGAGGCCGGCGATCAGGCGCAGCGTGGTCGACTTGCCGCAGCCGGACGGTCCCAGCAACACGGTGAAGTCGCCCGACTTCACTTCGAAATCAATGCCTTTTACTGCCTGGGCGTCTCCCCAGTTCTTGGTAATGCCCTTGAGCGAAATTGCTGCCATCGCGGTGTCCCCTCGGTAAAGAAATGAATGGTGATGCAAATCAATGCGGTCGCGCTCAGGTCTGCGCCATCTGTGCGGCCAGGTGTTTTCGGATCGCGCAGTGTTCGGCGAAATAGGCGGCGAACTCGGCGCGTTGTTGCTCGCTCATGTGCAGGCCGCACTTGGTGCGGCGCCACAGGATGTCGTCCGGCTGGTAGGCCCATTCGTGCGTGATCAGGTAATCGACCTCGCGCTGCACCAGGCCGCCGCCGAAGTCGCGACCGAGTTCGGCCGGCGTCTGCGCTTCCTTGAGGATGACGTGGGCGATGCGGCCGTGGCGACCGAACAGGCGCGTCAGGAAATGGGCGTCGAGCTGGGCGTATTTCTTTTTCAGGTAATCCAGTTCCTGGGCGCGGTCGGCGCGCTTGAACTTGCCGCCGGGCAGGGCTTCGTCCTTGCTCCACGGGCCGCGACGGGTCTTGGTCCAAGGCGCCAGCTTTTCCAGCACCGATTCGGCCAGGCGGCGGTAAGTGGTGATCTTGCCGCCGTAGACCGACACGCATGGCGTGTTGTCGGCGTCCTGCAGCACCAGCGTGTAGTCACGCGTGACCGCCGACGGATTGTCGGACTCGTCGTCGAACAACGGACGCACGCCGGCGTAGCGCCAGACGATGTCGGCGTGGGCTATCGGCTTGGCCAGGTATTGATTGACCGCGCGCAGCAGGTAGGCTTCTTCATCGGCGCTGATCTTGGCGCCGTTGTCCATGTTCTCTTGCGGCACGTCGGTGGTGCCGATCAGCGTGAACTTGTCTTCGTAAGGAATCATGAAGACGATGCGCTTGTCGTCGTTCTGCAGGATGTAGGCGTGCTCGCCGGCGAACAGGCGCGGCACCACGATGTGGCTGCCGCGCACCAGCTTGACCGCGGCGTGCGTCTTGCCTTGCTGGGCCGGATTGAGCAACTGGTCCATCTTCGCCACCCACGGGCCGGCGGTGTTGACGACGGCGCGTGCGGTGAGCTGCTTGCGGACGCCGGTGACGGTGTTCTCGACTTCGCATTGCCATTGGCCGTTGCTGCGCTTGGCGTCCACCAGGCGCGTGCGGGCGAAGATGTCGGCGCCGTGTTCCTGTGCACTCAGCAAATTAAGAATCACCAGGCGGGCGTCGTCGACCCAGGCGTCGGAATAGGCAAAGCCGCGCGTGATGTCGGCGCGCAGGCCGCTCGGTGCGCTCATCTGGTCGAGCGCGATACCTGCCGAATGGGGCAGCGTGATGCGGCCGCCGATATGGTCGTACATCCACAATCCGAGACGAATCATCCAGCGCGGACGCAGACCCTTGACGTGCGGCATCACGAAGCGCAAAGGCCAGGCAATGTGCGGCGCGATGTTGAGCAGGTGCTCGCGCTCGGCCAGCGCTTCGGCGACCAGGCGGAATTCATAGTATTCGAGATAGCGGAGGCCGCCGTGGATCAGCTTGGTGCTGGCCGACGAGGTGGCGCCGGCGAAATCGTTCTGCTCGCACAAGGCGACCTTGAGGCCGCGCCCGGCGGCGTCGCGCGCCACGCCGGCGCCGTTGATGCCGCCGCCGATGATCAGGAGATCGTAGGTTTCTGAAGTGGTCGCTGTGCCGGTTGCTGTACTCATTACTTTGCTCGTTTGCGGTTGGTTTTGTTGTTTGCGGTCTTGCCGGCAGGCGCTTCCTGCGCCGCCTCGTTCTTGTCTTCGTCCAGCTGCTGCACAAGCAGGCGGGCGGTGGGTTCGTCGATCACCAGTTCATTGATGAAGCCGCCCAGCAGCGCTGCGCGCAGGCCCGGGATCTTGCCCTTGCCGGACACCACGCAGATCGAATGTGCGGCGCGCTGGAAGCGGTCGAGATCGGGTCCGCTGCTGCGCGCATTGAGCGCCACGTCGCGCCAGCTGCCGTCGTCGCGGAAGAACACGGTGGCGATGTCGCCGACCACGTCGTCGCGGCGGATGTCTTGCTGGTCCTGCTTGTCGAGGTAGCCGCCGGTGTGGATGTGGCTGCCGGTTTCGGCCGCGCCGATGCTGAACAGCAGGATGGCGGCGTCGTTCTGCAAGGTGCGGATGGCCTTGATGCTGCGCTCGCGCCAGAGCGCGGTGCGCGTGTCGGCGTAGTCGAAGAAGGCAGGCACCGGGAAGCTGTGGGCGCGGCCGCCGTAGTTCTGGGCGAAGCGCGACACCAGCGATTCGCCGAAGGTGTTGACGATGTTAGCGCCGGCGCCCGAACCGTTGAGTTGGACCACGTCGACGTCGTGCACGGCCTTCGGGCTCAGGTTGTCGGCGATGGCGGCGACGGTGTTGCCCCAGGCCAGCCCGATCACGGTGGACGGCTGCATCAGCGTATTCAGGTAAGCGGCGGTGTGCGCGGCGACGCGCTGCATGCTTTCGCGCTCGGTGGCGGCGGCCGGCACCGGCACGACCTGGATCGAGCGCAGCGGATAGTGTTTGGTGATGGCGGCTTCGAGATTGCCGGAGAGCTCCTGCGGATCATGCACGCGGATCTCTACCAGGCCGTTCTCCATGGCGTACGACAGCAGTCGCGACACGGTCGCGCGCGAGGTGCCGATCTCTTCCGCGATGGCCGCCGTCGTCATGTTCTGGAAGTAGTACAGACGCGCGACGCGCACGGCCGAATAAGCGGTGTCCTGACGTTCTCCTGTAGCCATTTTGCCTTTGAACAGATGATCATTGTTGTTGAACGTTTGTACAATAATCGAATTGATGCGAGAAATCAAGCCTGAGCCTTGACGCCGTGCAGCATCGGCGAGCACGTACGCGCCGACATGATGACGATGGGAAACAGCGCGGCGGGAAAAAGAAAAACCGCCGTGCGCGACTGCGATTGCAGCGCGGACGACGGCTCAGGGATATTGCGGAGAAGTTAGTTGCGCAGCCAGCGACGCATCACGATGGGCGACGGCTCCATCGGATTGGCGCGGGTGTATTCCAGTTCAGGGGCGATTTCAAAACCGAAGGCGGCGTAGACGTCGAGCAATTGCTCCTGATCGCTGCGGACCGCCAGGCGCAGTTCGCCGATGTCGGCGGCGAGGGCGCGATGGATCAGGGCTTCCATCAGGTGCTGCGACAGGCGTTCGCCGCGATAGCCGGGCAGGATGCCCATGCGCAGGATTTCCCAGACGTCGAGTTCGGTGTCCAGCGGCAGCCAGCGTACTGAACCGGCGGGCACGTTGTCGCGCAGCAGCACGAAGCCGCCGCCGCGTTGCAGGTCTTCCGCGACGCGCTTTGGTTCTTCACGATGGCCGCTCGAACTGGGCGCAACCTTGTTGGCCCAGCTGTCGCGCGTGAGTTCGGCGATCAGTTCCGCGTCGTCGACGGTGGCTTCACGAATCAGAAGGTCAATGTCTGCCATGGCGTGATCGCTGAGATTAATGAACCCGCATGCCCGGCTCGGCGCCCGGCCACGGATTGAGCACATAGATGCCCGGCTTGGCTTTTTCATCCTTGGCCGAAGCCGCCAGCACCATGCCTTCGGAAATGCCGAACTTCATCTTGCGCGGCGCCAGGTTGGCGACCATCACGGTCAGCTTGCCGACCAGCTCTTCCGGCTTGTAGGCCGAAGCGATGCCGGAGAACACGTTGCGGGTCTTGCCTTCACCGGCGTCCAGCGTCAGGCGCAGCAGCTTGGTCGAACCTTCGACGGCTTCGCAGTTGACGATCCTGGCGATGCGCAGATCGATCTTGGCGAAGTCGTCGATGCTGATTTCGGGGGCGAGTTCTTCGATGCCGACATCAGCCGTTTCGGCAGGCGCAGCAGCGGGCTCGGGCGCATCGAACAGCGCATCCAGCATCTTCGGATCAACGCGTTGCATCAGATGGGCATAGGCATTAATGACGTGGCCGTCAGGCAGCGCGGTCTGGACGTCGGCCCAATTGAACGGCGCAACGTTGAGGAAGCCTTCGACTTGTGCAGCCAGTTGCGGCAGCACCGGTTTCAGGTACACGGTCAGGATGCGGAAGGCTTCCAGCAGGCGGCTGCAGACTTCGTGCAGTTGCGCGTCCTTGGCGGTGTCCTTGGCCAGTTCCCATGGTTTGTTGGCGTCGACGTAGGCGTTGATGACGTCGGCTTGCTCCATGATCGCGCGCAGGGCCTTGCCGTATTCGCGTTGTTCGTAGAGCGCCAGGATGTCCGGCGCGATGCCGCGCAGCTTGGCCAGGAAAGCATCGTCGGCAGTCGCCCACGCGGTCGACAGCTTGCCGTCGAAACGCTTGGCGATGAAGCCGGCGGCGCGGCTGGCGATGTTGACGTATTTGCCGATCAGGTCGGCATTGACGCGGGCGACGAAATCGTCAGGATTGAAGTCGACGTCTTCCACCTTGGCGTTGAGCTTGGCGGCGATGTAGTAGCGCAGCCATTCCGGATTCATGCCGATATCGAGGTAGCGCAGCGGCGAGATGCCGGTGCCGCGCGACTTCGACATCTTTTCGCCGCTGACGGTGATGAAGCCGTGCGCGAACACGTTGGTCGGCGTCTTGCGGCCGGCGAACTTGAGCATGGCGGGCCAGAACAGCGTGTGGAAATACGTGATGTCCTTGCCGATAAAATGATATTGCTCGGTCTTGTCGTTGGCCATGAAGGCGTCGAAATCGCGGCCGGTCTTCTCGAAGTAATTCTTCAGCGAAGCCAGGTAGCCGATCGGCGCGTCCAGCCAGACGTAGAAATACTTGCCCGGCGCGTCGGGGATTTCGATGCCGAAGTAGGGCGCATCGCGGCTGATGTCCCAGTCGCCCAGACCGCTCTCGCCGTCCAGCCATTCGCGGCACTTGTTGGCCACTTCCGGTTGCAGGCGGTTGTTGTCCAACGCCCATTCACGCAGGAAAGCCACGCACTTCGGATCCGACAGCTTGAAGAAGAAGTGTTCCGATGACTTCATCACCGGCGTCGCGCCCGACAGGGTCGAGTACGGATTCTTCAGGTCGGTCGGTGCATACACGGCGCTGCAGTTTTCACAGGAGTCGCCGTATTGGTCCTTGGTGCCGCACTTCGGGCATTCGCCCTTGATATAGCGGTCCGGCAAGAACATGCTCTTGACCGGGTCGAAGAACTGGTCGATGGTCTTGGTAGTGATCAGCTTGGCATCGTCGCGCAGGGCGCGGTAGATGTCTTGCGACAGCTGGTGGTTTTCCTGGCTGTCGGTCGAGCTCCAGTTGTCGAAGGCGATGTGGAAGCCGTCCAGATATTGCTTGCGGCCGGCCGCGATGTCGGCGACGAACTGCTGCGGCGTCACGCCGGCTTTTTCAGCCGCGATCATGATCGGTGCGCCGTGGGCGTCATCGGCGCCGACGAAATGGACTTCATGGCCCTGCATTCGTTGGAACCGGACCCAGATATCGGCCTGGATGTATTCCATGATGTGGCCGATGTGGAACGCGCCGTTGGCGTAGGGAAGGGCGGTGGTAACGAAAAGTTGGCGTGGCGATGAAGTGCTCATTGGCAATGCGTGCTTGGGTTGGTGATCAGGAAAGAGGGTCATTTTAGCAGCCGCAGGGGCTTTGGCGCAGGCTTGATCCATAAACAAGCCGCAAACAAGCAGCCGCAAACGTCGTTTTTCATGTCTGTATGGCAATTTCCCGGAATGCCTGCCGTGTCGATGCGGCAACCTCGGCGGCGCTATTGGTTTAGACTTGCGGGTGCATTAAAGCTGGCATTAAAGCCGGTCCATCAAGGAGAGGTAATGAGCATCACCGCAGAAGTCGTCAAAGCAGCGCTGTCCCAGGTCATCGACCCCAACACCGGCAAGGATCTGGTGGCGGGCAAGTCGGTCAAGAATATCCAGATCACCGGTGCCGATGTCGCCTTCGACGTCGAATTGGGTTATCCGGCCAATAGCCAGATCGAACCGATCCGCAACGCCGCCGAGGCCGCCGTGCGGACGGTTGAGGGCGTGGGCGCGGTCAAGGCCGATGTCTATTTCAAGATCGTCGCGCATGCGGTGCAGCGCGGCATCAAGCTCAAATCCAACGTCAAGAACATCATCGCCGTGGCTTCCGGCAAGGGCGGTGTCGGCAAGTCGACCACCGCCGCCAACCTGGCGCTGGCGCTGGCCGCCGAAGGCGCGCGCGTGGGCATCCTCGACGCCGACATCTATGGTCCGTCGCAGCCGATGATGCTGGGCATCGACGCCAAGCCCGAGACCAAGGACGGCAAGACCATGGAGCCGCTGGAAAACCATGGCCTGCAAGTGTCCTCGATCGGCTTCATGATCGATCCGGACGAGCCGATGGTGTGGCGCGGTCCGATCGTCACGCAGGCCCTGCAACAGCTGCTCGACCAGACCAACTGGCGCGACCTGGACTACCTGATCGTCGACATGCCGCCGGGTACCGGCGACGTGCAGCTGACGCTGTCGCAGAAGGTGCCGGTCACCGGCGCGGTGATCGTCACGACGCCGCAGGACATCGCCTTGCTGGATGCGCGCAAGGGCCTGAAGATGTTCGAGAAGGTCGGCATCCCGATCCTGGGCATCGTCGAGAACATGAGCACGCACATCTGCTCCAACTGCGGCCACGCCGAAGCCATCTTCGGCAGCGGCGGCGGCGAGAAAATGTGCGCCGACTTCGGCGTCGATTTCCTCGGCGCCTTGCCGCTGACGATGGCGATCCGCGAGCAGACCGATTCAGGCCGTCCGACCGTGGTGGCCGAGCCGAATGGCGCGGTGGCTGAAATTTACAAGAACATCGCGCGCAAGGTCGCTGTCAAAGTGGCGGAAAAAGCCAAGGACATGACCAGCAAGTTTCCGAGCATCGTGATCCAGAACGACTGATTGATTGGTCGGTCGGTCGATGCCGGCGACGCCATGGGGGTAGGGAATCCCACCAACGTAGAACGTAGCAAGGAGAACTGCAATGACATCCACGATATCCCTGACATCGCGAGCATTCCAACCATCGCGATTCATCAAGACCCTGTTCGCCGCATCCGTCCTGCTCGTTGCGGCGCAGGCAGCCCAGGCGGCCGAGCCGTCGGTGTCGTTCACGGCGCCGATGGACGGCGCTGTCGTCTCCAGTCCGTTCGACGTCAAGTTCGCGGTCTCCGGCATGGAAATCCGGCCGCTTGGCGACATGACGCCCAATACCGGCCATCATCATCTGCTGATCAACACCGGCCCTGTCGCGAAGGGCGCGCCGATCCCGATGGACGACACGCATCTGCATTACGGCAAGGGACAGACCGAAGCGAAAATCACGCTGCCGCCGGGCAAGTACGCGCTGACCATGCAGTTCGGCGATGGCGCTCACCAGTCCTATGGTCCTGCGATGAGCAAGACCATCAACATCACCGTCAAGTAAGTGTCCGGTCTGCCGTCTGATTCCACGACGGCGGCCGACGCGGTAAAATGACGGCTTTCCGATCAGACTGACAACGGCTTTGGCGTTCCAAGGCCGTTTTTATTTATCATCATGACATCCACAGTACCTGCCACACCCGTCCGCACCCGATTTGCGCCCAGCCCGACCGGTTATCTCCACCTCGGCGGCGCGCGCACGGCCTTGTTCTCGTGGGCCTATGCACGCCGTTTCGGCGGCACCTTCATCTTGCGTGTTGAAGACACCGATCTGGAGCGTTCCACCCCGGAAGCGGTGCAGGCCATCATCGAGGGCATGCAGTGGCTGGGACTGGCGCATGACGAAGGCCCGTTCTATCAGATGAAGCGCATGGACCGTTACCGCGAAGTGGTGGCACAGATGCTGCAACAGGGCACCGCCTACCATTGCTATTCCTCGCCGGAAGAAGTCGAAGCCATGCGCGAACGCCAACGCGCCGCAGGCGAGAAGCCGCGTTACGACGGCACCTGGCGCCCCGAAGACGGCAAGACCTTGCCGGCGATCCCCGAAGGCCGCAAGCCGGTGGTGCGCTTCCGCAATCCGCTCGACGGCGACGTCACCTGGGACGACGTGGTCAAGGGCCCGATCACGATTTCCAATCGCGAGATGGACGACCTGGTGATTGCGCGTCCGGACGGCACGCCGACCTACAACTTCTGCGTCGTGGTGGACGACTGGGACATGAAGATCACCCACGTGATCCGCGGCGACGACCATGTCAACAACACGCCGCGTCAGATCAATATCCTCAAGGCGCTGGGCGGCACGCTGCCGCTGTACGGCCACGTGCCGATGATCCTCGGCGCCGACGGCGAGAAGCTGTCCAAGCGTCACGGCGCGGTCAGCGTGATGGATTATCCGGCGCAAGGTTTCTTGCCGGAAGCGATGCTGAACTATCTGGCGCGTCTGGGCTGGAGCCATGGCGACGAAGAAATTTTCTCGATGGAACAATTCTGCGAATGGTTTGACCTCGACCATCTGTCGAAGTCGCCGGCGCAATTCAATCCGGAAAAGCTGGCCTGGCTCAACAACCACTACATCAAGCTGGCCGACAACGAGCGCCTCGCTGCGCTGGTGCGTCCGCTGCTGGAAAAAGAGGGCGCGCAATTCGACGGCGCACCGGCACTGGCGCAGACCATCGCGCTGCTCAAAGAGCGCGCCAACACCGTCAATGAGCTCGCTCCTGCGGTGCTGATGTTCTATCGCCAGCCTGCGCCCGATGCGGCACTGGTGACGCAACACATCACCGACGCCATCAAGCCGGCGTTGCAGGATTTCGCTGCACGCTGTGCGACGGTGGAGTGGAACAAGGCGGCGCTGGGCGCAATGATCAAGGAAGTGCTTGCAGCCCACACGCTGAAGATGCCGTTGCTGGCGATGCCTTTGCGCCTGATCGTTGCCGGTCAGTTGCAGACGCCGGCGATTGATGCGGTATTGGAATTGTTCGGCCGCGAGGTCGTGCTGGCGCGTTTGCAAAACTATTTGTAATAAAGAAGAGGGTTTTTCCGAAAACCCTCTTGCTATTTACCAATGCATGTTGCATAATCTCGCTTCTTCGCAAGGGGGTATAGCTCAGCTGGGAGAGCGCTTGCATGGCATGCAAGAGGTCAGCGGTTCGATCCCGCTTACCTCCACCAGCGACTCAGTAGTTACTGAGTAAGAGAAGTAAAGCAGTAAATGCTAGTAATAAACTGTGATGCCACACAGTCGGTAGTACGGTAACAGCTGCGGGACATGATGTATGCGATGTCCCCATCGTCTAGAGGCCTAGGACATCACCCTTTCACGGTGAGTACGGGGGTTCGAATCCCCCTGGGGACGCCAGCTTTATCAGGTACTGCTTGAATTACTGCAAAAGGACAATTGTCCCCATCGTCTAGAGGCCTAGGACATCACCCTTTCACGGTGAGTACGGGGGTTCGAATCCCCCTGGGGACGCCAAAACAAAAATGCCCGCTGATGCGGGCATTTTTATTTTGACGTCCCCAAGTGATGTGCCTGCGCACATCACGCGGGGGATTCGAAGGGTTTCGCCTACTGGCGAAACCGCGGCCTGCCGAAGGTAGGCGAATCCCCGGACGCGCAGCGTTCGTTAGCCGGCCGGCGATCTCGCTCAAAACGAAAATAATCCCAAGAACAAAAAGCAATGTTTCGGCAAAGCCGAAACGAGCACGCCCGCAAAGCGGGCGAACTGGTGGTCGAGCCAACGCCGTCAATTAATCAATCCAAGAAAAACAGCAATGTTTCGGCAAAGCCGAAACGAACGCGCCCGCAAAGCGGGCGAACCGGCGGTCGAGTCAACGCTGCAAAAAAAATAAGTCAAAGAACAAACAGCAACGTTCCGGCAAAGCCGGGACCAGCACGCCTGCACAGCAGGCGATCCGCGCCGCAAATACAGCAACCACCATCCCCCCCTTTGTCCTCCCAAAGACAACCCATCCCCCCATTTCCCGTTAATCTCCTTCCGCACATCCCCTTGATCGCATTTTTCTTTTACCATCAGCCATCAAGCAATCAATAAAAGACAAAGGAGCCCACCATGAGCCAAGCCGCCGATCTGACCATCGACGCGCGCGGGGTAGCCACCATCACCCTGAACCGCCCCGAAGTCCACAACGCCTTCGACGACCTGCTGATCGCCCACCTGATCGACCTGATCAAACAAGCGCGCGACAACCCGCAAGTCAACGTACTGGTGCTGGCCTCGACCGGAAAATCCTTCTCCGCCGGCGCCGACCTCGGCTGGATGCGGCGCATGGCCGACGCCACGCGTGAAGACAACCTCAAGGACGCGCACCAGCTCGCCGCGTTGATGGAAAGCCTCAACAACTTCCCATGCCCGACCGTGGCCCGCATCCAGGGCACCGTGATGGGCGGCGGCGTCGGCCTGGTTTCCTGCTGCGACGTCGCTATCGCCAGCGACAACGCCTTCTTCGCCTTGTCCGAAGTCAAGCTCGGCCTGGCGCCGGCCGTCATCAGCCCCTACGTGATCGCCAAGATCGGCACCTCGCAGGCGCGTCGCTACTTCGTCACGGCGGAGCGTTTCTCCGCCATCCGCGCCGCCGCCATCGACCTGGTACATGAAGTGGTGCCGGCCACCGAGCTGGAAGCAAAGACCGAGCAAATCATCGCCACCTTGCTGGCCAACGGTCCGCAGGCAATGCGACGCGCCAAGGAATTGGCGCAGGTTGCCAACCCCTTGCCGGCCACACCGGCGCTGCGCGATTACACCACCGGCGTGATCGCCGATCTGCGTGCGTCGGAAGAGGGCAAGGAGGGCTTGCGCGCCTTTCTCGAAAAAGAATCACCGGCCTGGATTACCAAGCGTTAAGAGCGTTGAGCTGCATCTGCCGCAAATAAAAAGCCGCAGCCCGTCACAGGCTGCGGCTTTTTAACGGGCGAAGCAAAAGACTACAGCTTGATCTCCGTACCCAACACCTTGAGGAATTGCGCCAGCCATTCCGGATGACCCGGCCATGCCGGTGAGGTGACAAAGTTGCCGTCGGTGATGGCGCTGTCGACGGCGATCTCGGCATAGTGGCCGCCGGCCAGTTTGACTTCCGGTGCGCAGGCCGGATAAGCCGAAATCTTCTTGCCTTCGATTACGCCCGCCGCCGCCAGCAATTGCGCGCCGTGGCACACCGCCGCGATCGGCTTCTTGGCCTCGGCGAAATGGCGCACGATGGCGATCACCTTGGCGTCTAGGCGCAGGTATTCCGGCGCGCGACCGCCGGCGATGACGATGGCATCGTATTTGGCCGGATCGACGTCGTCGAAGCTGGCGTTGAGCGCGAACTGGTGGCCCGGTTTTTCGGTATAGGTCTGGTCGCCTTCAAAATCGTGGATGGCGGTCTTGATCTTGTCGCCGGCCTTCTTGCCTGGGCAGATGGCGTGTACCGTGTGGCCAACCATTTGCAGCGCCTGGAACGGCACCATGGTTTCGTAATCTTCGGCAAAGTCGCCGGTCAACAATAAAATCTTCTTTGCTGCCATGCTGATCTCCTGATGTGTGAGCCGGGGGCGGCTCTGGGTGGGATTGCGGAAAACTCAATACAGTGCGCGCTGGTTGCGCGTTCTCATTTCATCCAGGTCATCTGACGCGACCTCCCCATCAAAAATTCCTTGTTCGGCTCCATGCAATCGCGCAGGTAACTCCACAGCGCCGACACCCGCGCCACGTGCCGCTGCTCGCTGGCGGCGACCAGCCAGAACGAACGCTTGATCTCGACTTCATCAGGCAGCACCGGCACCAGGTCATCCGACTGCTGGGCCAGGAAGCAGGGCAGGATCGCCAGCGCCTGGCCGCTGCGCGCCGCCGTGTACTGCGCAATCACGCTGGTGCTGCGGAAGGCGCGAAACGCCTCGGGCGCGATGTTTTCCTTGTAGCGCAGCTCTTCGCTGAACACCAGATCGTCAATATAGCCGATGAAGGCATGCGGCTCGAGATCGGCCACGCTGCGCACCGGCGGATGGCTTTCCAGATAGGCCGGGGTGGCGTACAGCTTCAGCGCATAGTCCGCCAGTTTCGTGACAACGTAATTACCGCTGACCGGCCGCTCGATGGTCACGCTGATGTCGGCCTCGCGCTTGGACAGGTTGACGAAGCGCGGCATCGGCAGCATGTCCACCGAGATATGCGGATTGCGTGCGCAGAAGTGGGCAATGTGCGGCGCCAGCACGAAAGTGCCGAAGCCTTCCGTCGCGCCCAGGCGCACCTGGCCCGACAACAGCCGGTTGTGGCCGCCCAGTTCCTCGGCGGCGGCGTAGACCGTGCTTTCTATCTTTTCCGCATATTCCACCAGCCGGTAGCCGTCGGCGGTCAGGCTGTAGCCATGGTTGTTGCGGTCGAACAGCTGGCTGCCGACCTGTTCTTCGAAGCGCTTGATGCGCCGCGAGACGGTCGAGTGATCGATGCCGAGTTTCTTGGCGGCATCGACCAGGCCTTGGCTGCGCGTGAGTTCGAGGAATACCCGCAGGTTGTCCCAATCCAGCATCTTGTCTCCAGTGTGCTTCGTTATTTGTCCTTTGCAATTATGCAAAAGGCTTTTGAATTATTGGTTATTGTAACGATATTAACGCACATGCAAAATGAGCCTCGAAATCGCCGCAGAGCAATTTCATAAAAAACATATAAATGAGGAGACTCCATGCAAAAGAACATCCGCGCCGGCCTCGCCGTCGCCGCGCTTTCCCTGACCTGTATCGCCGGCGCCGTCCAGGCGCAAAATTCCGACACCGTCAAAATCGGCATCCTGACCGACATGTCCGGCCCTTACTCCGCCATGGGTGGCCAGGGTTCGGTGGTCGCCGCCAAACTGGCGATCGAGGATTGCCTCAAGGCTGAATGCAAAGGCATGAAGATTGAAGTCCTCGCGGCCGACAACCAGAACAAGCCCGACGTCGGCGTGACGCGCGCACGCGAATGGCTGGACCGCGACAAGGTCGAGGCGATCGCCGACCTGACCAATTCGTCGGTGGCGCTGGCGGTGCAAAAACTGGTCAAGGAAAAGGGCGGCATCGCCATGTACAGCGGCCCGGCTACCGGCGCGCTGACGACGACCGAATGCGCGTCCAACGGCTTCCACTGGATGTTCGACACCTATTCACAAGCGGCCGGCGCGGCGGCTGCGCTGACCAAGCTGGGCAACAAGTCCTGGTATTTCGTGACCGTCGACTACGCCTTCGGCCACTCGCTGGAGAAGGACGCATCCGACGTGGTCAAGGCCAACGGCGGCACCGTGCTGGGTTCAGTCCGTCATCCGCTGAACGCTTCCGACTTCTCGTCCTTCCTGCTGCAGGCGCAGGCTTCCAAGGCCCAGGTGATCGGCCTGGCTGACGGCGGCACCGATGTCGTCAATGCGATCAAGCAGGCCCGTTCGTTCGCCGTGGGCGGCAAGGATCAACGCCTGGTCGCTCTGCTGGTGTTCCTGTCCGACGTCCACGCACTCGGTCTGGATGCTGCACAAGGCCTGGTCTACACCGACGGCTTCTACTGGGATTACGACGAACAGACGCGCGGCTTCTCCAAGCGCTTCGAAGCGCAATTCAAGAACAACAAACCGACCATGGTGCAGGCCGGCGTGTATTCCAGCGTGTATCACTTCCTGAAGGCGCGCGCTGCGGCGAAGACTTCTGACTGGAAGGTCGTCTCGCAAAAAATGCGCGAGATCCCGATCAGCGACGTCGTCATGCGCAACGCATCGATCCGTCCCGACGGCCGCGTGATTCACGACATGTATTTGTACCAGGTCAAGTCGCCGGCTGAATCGAAGGCACCCTGGGACTATCTGAAATTGCTGTCGACCATTCCTGCGCAACAAGCCTTCCGTCCGATGGACGCGGCCTGCTCGCTGGTCAAATAAGTTTTTCAGGGAGTCGTGTTTTACCTGCCATACATCTCCGACACGCGTTTGACACGACCTCCGGTTTCTTCTTCATCACTATGGAAAATGCATCATGAGCCAAGCCAACATTCCTAACGTACCCCTCTACATCAACGGCGAACACGTCCAGTCGACTTCGAAAGAATGGCGCGACGTGATCAATCCGGCCACGCAGGAAGTCGTCGCGCGCGTGCCGTTCGCAACCAAAGAGGAAGTCGATCGCGCCGTCGCCAACGCCAAGGAAGCGTTCAAGACCTGGCGCAACACCTCGCTGGCGCAACGCATGCGCATCATGCTCAAGTTCCAGCAACTGCTGCGCGACAATATCGCACCGCTGGCCGAGATGATCACGCGCGAACACGGAAAGACCCTGCCGGACGCCGAAGGCGAAGTCATGCGCGGCCTCGAAGTCGTCGAACACGCCTGCTCGATCACCTCGCTGCAACTGGGCGAACTGGCCGAGAACGTGGCCGGCGGCGTCGACGTCTACACCATTCACCAACCGATCGGCGTGGGCGCCGGCATCACCGCGTTCAACTTCCCGGTCATGCTGCCTTGCTTCATGTTCCCGATCTCGGTCGCCTGCGGCAACACCTTCGTGCTCAAGCCTTCTGAACAGGATCCGACCTCGTCGCTGTTCCTGGTCGAGCTGGCCAACAAGGCCGGCTTGCCGCCGGGCGTGCTGAACGTGGTACATGGCGGTCCTGAAGTCGCCAACATGATCTGCGACCATCCCGATATCAAGGCCGTGTCCTTCATCGGTTCGACCAACGTCGGCACCCACATCTATCGTCGCGCCAGCGAAGCCGGCAAGCGCGCACAGTGCATGATGGGCGCCAAGAACCACTGCATCGTGCTGCCTGACGCACCCAAGGATCAAGCGATCAACAACTTGCTGGGCGCAGCATTCGGCGCCGCCGGTCAACGTTGCATGGCTAACTCGGTAGTGGTCCTGGTCGGCAAGACCAAGGAATGGATCCCGGAAATCGTCGAGCGCTCCAAGGCCATGAAGGTCGGTCCGGGCAGCGATCGCAAGGCCGATGTCGGCCCGCTGGTTTCCAAGGCCGCCAAGGAACGTGTCGAGCGCCTGATCGGCGTCGGCGTGGAGCAGGGCGCCAAGCTGCTGCTCGACGGCCGCAATTGCACGGTGCCGGGTAACGAGTCCGGCAACTTCGTCGGACCGACCGTGTTCACCGGCGTCAAGGCCGGCATGGACATCTACGAACAGGAAATCTTCGGACCGGCGATGTGCATCGTCGAAGTCGAAACCCTGGACGATGCCATCGCCTTCATCAACGCCAATCCGAACGGCAACGGCACCTCGATCTTCACCTCGTCCGGTTGGGCGGCGCGCAAGTTCCAGAACGAAATCGACGTCGGCCAGGTCGGCATCAACGTGCCGATTCCGGTGCCTGTGGCGTACTTCAGCTTCACCGGTTCGCGCGCTTCCAAGCTCGGCGACCTCGGCCCGAACGGCAAGCAGGCGGTGATGTTCTGGACCCAGACCAAGACCGTGACGGCACGCTGGTATGCACCGGATGAAGAAGCCGGTCAGGTCAACACCACGATTTCGCTGAAGTAAGCAGCCAAAGACGAATAGGAATAGGAAGAGGAGAACAACATGAGCGCCGATATCGTTTTCATTGGCCTGGGCAACATGGGCTTGCCCATGGCGCAGAACCTGGTCAAGGCGGGTTATTCGGTCAGCGGGCATGACCTGGTCAAGGCCAGCGTCGACAAGCTGGTCGAGAGCGGCGGCGTCACCGAAGCCGACGCCATGGCTGCGGTGACCAAGGCCAAGGTCGTCATCACCATGCTGCCGGCCAGCAAGCACGTCGAATCGATTTACCTCGGCGACAAGGGCATCCTGGCCAACATCAAGCCCGGCACCTTGCTGATCGACTGTTCGACCATCGCTCCGGAAAGCGCCCGCAAGGTCGCCGCCGCCGCGCTGGAAAAAGGCTACACCATGCTGGATGCGCCGGTCTCCGGCGGCACCGGCGGCGCCACCGCCGGCACGCTGACCTTCATGGTCGGCGGCACCGACGACGGCTTCGGTCTCGCCAAACCTTATCTCGAAAAGATGGGCAAGGCGATCTACCACGCCGGCGCCAGCGGCAGCGGCCAGACCGTCAAGGTCTGCAACAACATGTTGCTGGGCATCCTGATGATCGGCACCTCCGAAGCGATCCGTCTCGGCATCGCCAACGGCATGGATCCCAAGGTCCTGTCGGAAGTGATGTCCAAGAGTTCGGGCCGCAACTGGACGCTGGAAGTCTACAATCCTTGCCCCGGCGTGATGGAAAATGCGCCGGCATCGAAAGGCTACGCCGGCGGTTTCGGCGTCGACCTGATGCTCAAGGATCTGGGTCTGGCGGTGGAGAACGCACTGGCCACCGGCAGCAGCGTGCCGATGGGCGCACTGGCGCGCAATCTGTACGACATCCACAGCAAGTCGGGATCGGGCGGACTGGATTTTTCCAGTGTGTTCAACATGCTGGCGAAAGCGAAGTAACGGGAAGTTGTTGCTGCTGTACTGATGGCCGTGGCGGGGGAAACGACACGGCCGGCAGTCTCCAATTCAGCGCGGATTCGTCCGCGCTTTTTTTATGGCGTGGCAGATGATGCATCAAAAAAACGGCGCCGTTGCAGGCGCCGTTTTTTTACGAAATGAGCGGGAGAACTTATTTCTTCACTTCATCCTCGATATGCGCCTTCACGATGCCGGCGAAATCGCTGTCCGCAGTGAAACCCAGCGCCTTGGCGCGCTTGGCCTCAAAGCTGCCGGGCCAGGAGTTGACGATGCGCTTGATGGCTTCGTCTTCCTTCCATTCGATCAGCTTGACGACGTCGGCGCCGGCAACCTCTTCCAGCGCATCAACCATCTGACGCACCGAAACCGACAGGCCGTCGATGCTGAGGAAGCGCGCCAGGCCGAGATCGGCACCGTTGATTTCGTGACCGTGGATCAGGTTGTCGATGGCCTTGCGCGGCGACATCAGCCACATGCGCGTCTCGGGCGAGACCGGGCAAACCGAGGGCTGGCCGTTGAGCGGTTCGCGAATAATGCCGCTGGCGAAGCTCGACGCCGCCTTATTGGGGGCGCCCGGGCGCACTGAAATGGTCGGCATGCGCAGCGCGCGGCCGTCGATGAAGCCCTTGCGGCTGTAGTCGTTGATCAGCAATTCGCCCATCACTTTTTGTGCGCCGTAAGAGCTTTGCGGCATCAGCAGCGCATTGTCGGGGACTTGCGCCGGCAGGTCGCCGCCGAACACCGCTACCGAGCTGGTGAACACCACGCGCGGCTTGGTGCCGAGCGCGCGGGCGCGTTCCAGGATGATGCGGGTGGCGTCGAAGTTGATCTTCATGCCGAGTTCGAAATCGGCTTCGGCCTGGCCGCTGACGATGGCGGCCAGATGGAAGATCGACTGCGTGTCCTTGGTGATGGCGCGTTCGATCACGGCAGCATCGGCGATGTCGCCGACCACTGCGTCAATGCGTGCATCGTCGAAACCCTGCGCAGCCACGACGTCGAGCAGGGTGATGCGGCTGATGGTTTGCTGCTTGCCGTCGCTGCCGGTCAGCTGACCGCGCTTGAGCAATTGACGCGCCAGGCGGCTGCCCAGGAAGCCGGCGCCGCCGGTGATAACAATGTGCATCTGAATCTCCTCAATTTTATGATGTGCGGGAAACGAATCCGATAAGTTGTCATACAACTTTGCAGTCAGTGTAAAAAGAAAGCGGTATCATGTCAATCAACATGAAAAATACTCAGCTTTCCAAGACTGCTTCCCTCTCTGCTCCCCGCACTGGACCACCAGGGCCGCTCGATTCCGCCAAAGGCACATTGGCAGATCGCGTGACCGGCGCGCTGTATGAACAGATCCGTCAGGGTGACTTCGCGCCGGGTGCACGCATGCCCTCCGAGAATGAATTGACCGAGCGTTTCCAAGTCAGCCGCACCGTGATTCGGGAAGCCATTTCCCGTCTCAAATCGGAAGGCCTGGTCGGTTCGCGCCGGGGCAGCGGCACCGTCGTCCTCGCGCCGAACAATGCGACGCCGTTCCGGCTCGACATCGACGTGCAGGATTCGATCCAGGCGGTGCTGCGCGTGATCGAGTTGCGCCGCGGCGTCGAGGGCGAGATGGCGGCATTGGCGGCGCAGCGCCGCACCAAGGCGGAGAATCAACGTATTCAGCAAGCACTGAAGAGCATCGACAAGGCGGTGGTTGAGGGCAAGGACGGCGTGGAAGAAGACTTTGCTTTCCACGCGGCGATTTCCGAGGCGGCACACAATCCGCTGTACACGTCGCTGTTGCAGTTCCTGAGCCAGTTCCTGCAGGCGGCGATTCGTGTGGCGCGGATCAATGAGGCGCGTCGCGAGGATTTCAGCCAGCAGGTGCGTAATGAGCACGCCGTGATTGCGCAGGCGATCGCCGACGGCGATGCCGACGCCGCGCGCGCGGCGGCTTTGCGTCACATGGAGAATTCGGCGCAGCGCATCCAGGCTGCCGATACGGCGTTCTGGGCCAGCGAGGGCGGCAAGGCAGCGCGGCGCCTGGCGCAGACGAAAGGGCTTAAATAAACCGCAACCGTCCCGGGCGAGACGGAAAATACGCCTTGCCCGGGACGGTTGCGATCAAGACGTCGCCGGCGATTCCCTCGCATTGAATCAGATCCCGAGTTCCTTCTTCAGAGCGGGTGCGGAAAGGTGGGCTACTTCAAAGATTTTGCTGCCGTGCGACGGGGATTGCACCGGCCGTGCCTGCCACAGCGCTATCTTCATCAGCTTCCAATTATTGGTGTCCAGACCGACGAAAACCGAATGCAAGTCGTGTTCGCAGAGCATTGCCTCTGCATCGGTCGCATGCAGTTCGCATAGTTGCGCCAGGTCGACGTCGGCAGGAATGTCGATGAATTGCTGAGTCGCGAATGCCGGCGTTTGTGCAACCGCGGTTCCTTTGAAAAAGGCGACCTTGTTCCAGCGCTGTACGATCGGGCGACCGTACTTGGCGACTACCGCCCGAAACGCATCCGACAGCAGGAAGTCGCTCATGCCGCCGAGTTCATCCCACAGATAAAAAGGCGTATAGCGCGCCGGGCTGCCGTCGATGGCATCTGCGACCAGAAAGGCCTTGGAGTACAGCCCCGGCAGTTGGTCGAAGCGGCTGCCAATTTCTCTGACGCGCGCTCTGACTGGTTCTGCATCCGGGACGTCAAATCCGTATTGCATTGCAAACATGGTGTTCTCCTTGGGTTGGATGGAATTCCGATAAGTCGGGCCTGAGGTCGTCAGGCGGTGTCATTGGTGAAAAGCGAAAAACGCATTTGTCGATATAGTTAGCAATGCAACTATATAGGGTAAAAATAAGCGCGAACACGCGCACGAAAAACAATCACTCCAGGGCTGAACGTACATCCCTGATTTTCAGGACCGCATCGGCAAATTCTTCCTTGCCCAGGATCTTGCGGATCTTCTCCGCCGCGCCGCCCGCCGATGCATTCAGCGCCACCTTGATTTCAACGCCGGCGGGCGTCGGATACACCGAGATTTCCCTGCCGTCGCCGTCGGTCCTGCGGCGCTCAAGCAAGCCTTTTTGCTCCAGCGTATCCAGCGCGCGCGTGGTGGTGGAGCGGGCGATGGCAAGCTCTGCAGCCAATTCACTTTGCAGCATGCCAGGCCGGTCGATGATTGCCCTGAGCATGAAGCCCTGCGGCGCGGTCAGGCCGAACGGTGCAAAGGCTTCCGCCCACTCGCGTTCAAGTCGGCGTGACAATGCTGCGGTATTGAAATAGAGGCAGTGATCAAACATGGATTCACAATACTGCAAATTAGTTCGCAATGCAACTATATTTAAAGGAAGTGAGATTTTTTGGAAAGCGAGGAGGGGAGCAATGACTGAAGAGGACGAAAAAAAGCCGCGAAGATCGCGGCTTTTTTAATGGTACGGCTGAACAGCTGAAATCAGTTACGCACAACTTTCTTGTATTCGTTGGTGCGTGTGTCGATTTCGATCTGGTCGTCCTGGCTGACGAACAGTGGGACCATCACGACGATCTGATTCTCTTCGATCGCGTTTTCGATCTTGGCTTCCTTCAGGACGTTGCCCGAAGTATTGCCCTTGACGGCTGGTTCCGAGTACACGATCTGGCGCACGATGGTGGTTGGCAGTTCGACCGAGATTGCCTTGCCGTCATAGAAGACCGCTTCGCATTCCATGCCGTCCTTCAGGTAGCCCAGTGCTTCGCCCAGGTTTTCGCCTTCGATTTCGAACTGGTTGTATTCGGAGTCCATGAACACAAACAGTGGATCGGCGAAGTACGAGTAAGTCACTGCCTTCTTGTCCAGCACGACCACTTCGAACTTGTCGTCGCCGCGGAAAACGTTTTCCTGCGGGCTGTTGGTCAGCAGGTTCTTCATCTTCCACTTGTAAGTGAAACCTGTGCGGCTGGAACCGTTGACGTCGGAGCGCAGGACGATCATTGGCTTGCTGTCGACCATAATGATGTTGCCGACGCGAATTTCTTTTGCAAATTTCATAGCGAATATACGTAAAAAGTAGGTTGCGTAAAAATCTTCTGTAGCCTACCGGCAGAACCACACCGCAAGCCCACGTACGATTGAGTTGTTGTTGCTGAATCGATGATGCCTAAAAATTAGCCCTATATTTTAACCCATTTCCGGGCCGATTTCGCTGTTACTGCTGCATTGATGCCGCAAACTTCAGCAAATTGGACGTCAAATCGCCATTTGCCAACAGCTGTTGCTGCCATTCCATGGACAGATCGGCAAGCTGCGGCAATTCGGCGGCAAATGCGGGCCAGCGCGTCGCCATGTCGGCCTGTTCCGTGAAGGCACCGTTCCAGGCCAGCATCATGGCCTGCATCGCCGGCGTTGCCGCTTTGTAAATGTTGAGGAAGGCCTGCAGCTTGACGTGGTGCAAATTTTCATCTTGAGGATAGATGTGCCAGATGAAGGGCTTGCCGGCCAGTTGCGCACGCACGAAGGAATCCTCACCGCGTGCGAAGTTGAGGTCACAAGCCCACAGCAGCTTGTCGTAGTCGGGCTGCGGCACGAACGACAACACGCGCACTGTCAGCGCGCCCTGCGTGGCGTTGGCGCCGGCAGTTGGGGCTTGCGCCAGGAAGGCTTGCACCGCGTCGGTCGCCACGCCTTCGGGGACCAGGCAGGTGACGGCGCGGTCGCCGTCGCGCCAGGCGGCAAAGAGGTCGGCGATCGGCGCCTGCGGATAGCAGAACAGCGAAACTTTGAACGCCTCGGCTTCAGTTGTGGTAACGCCGAACTGCGCAAGGAACGCGTGGCGCGCGGCCTCATCGTCGGCAAATTCCTGGCGTTGCTGCTCAAGACCCGCTTCATACAACACGCCGCCGGTGCGCTCATTGAATCCAGGAAAGAAGAAATGCTTGGTCAGCCGCAACTGCGGATGCGGCGATGGCAGGGTGTGGCAGCCTTCTACCCAGGTTTCGGCCGTCAGTCCTTCGAAGTTGAGCCACACCGGGCGCGGCGCCCGTTGCGACATGGCCTTGATGTAGTCGGGCGGAATATCGCAGCCGAAGAACTCGATCACGATATCGGGAATATCGGCGACGCCGAACGCGCCGTCCTGATCCCGCCAATGCCTGACGGTTACACCCTGGACTTGCTGCGTCTTCTGATCAATCGCTACCTCCGGACAGATGCGCCGGAAGCTGGCCAGGTCGTCCACCCAGAGCGTGACCGCGACGCCGTGTTCGCGTTGAAGTTGCCGCGACAGGCGCCAGCAAATGCCGATGTCGCCGTAGTTGTCGACGACCTTGCAGAACAGGGCAAGAGAGGGGGCGTGAGGCGCCTGCGAGGATGTTGTTGAAAGCATTTCCGGAGTGTTCGGGATGTCGGATGGCAAGAAATAAGCGGCATGAGTGCGACCATTGCGGCCGCAATCAAGCTGGTCAGCATGATACAGGATGGGCTCACGAAGCGAGGAATCCGCCATCTGCCGCCAGCACGTGCCCGACGACGTACGATGCTGCGCCGGACAGCAGCCATAACACGGCTTCGGCGACTTCCTCCGGTTGCCCCATGCGTCTGAGCGGCAAGCCTGCGGCCACTGCGGACATGTCGGCAATGCCTGATGAAAGCATCATGTCGGTTACCACTCTGCCAGGAGCGATCGCGTTGATGCGGACGCCGTGGGGCGCATATTCCATGGCCGCCGACCGCATCAGCGAGATGGCGGCGGCCTTGGAGGCGGAGTAGAGGGCAAGCCCTGGATTGGGATTGCGTACGCCGCTGACTGAGGTATTGATGACGATGCTGCCGTTGCCGCGAGCCACCATCGGTGGCAATTGGTATTTCAGGCACAAAAATACGGCACGCACGTTGGCGTCGAAGATGGCGTCGTAGACAGCGGATTCCTGCGCTTGCAGGGACGCCCGTCGTTCCTGTCGTCCGGCATTGTTGAAGGCTGCGTCCAGGCGTCCGAATTGCGTCAGTACGGTGTCGATCAGTCGTTGGACGTCGCCCTCCTGCGTCACATCGGTTTGCACATAGAGGCTTTGTGCGCCGGCGGCGCGGCATTCGGCGGCCACGGCTTCTCCCTCCGGTTGACGCCGGCCTGCAATCACCACGGCGCTTGCGCCCGCATGCGCCATGCGAATCGCGGCGGCACGACCGATGCCGCTACCGCCTCCGGTCACCAAGGCAACTTGTCCGGTCATGTCGTACGGACTGGCGCTGCGTTCCTTTTTCGGCATCGTTTCCATGGCATTTCTCCTGAGAGGGCGCATTTGAATCGCGCTGATTTTCTTTCGATTTATAGTTGTATAATACAACTATGTAAAACGAGGGATGGAAAAATATGCAAAAAACAGGCTCTTCACCGGACCTTTCTTTTGTCGACGGCATCCGTACCGCTTCGCGTCGGATGGTGCGCGAATTGGGCTTCATGCAATCCACGCTGGCGGCGACCGACTATCCGCCGTCAGCAGTGCATGCCATTATCGAGATCGGCGCGCGCAAATCGATGAGCGCAGCGCAGCTTGCCGAATTCCTTGGTCTTGAAAAGTCCAGCGTCAGCCGTATGGTGCGCAAGCTGGTCGAGGCCGGGGAATTGCAGGAACGGGCCAGCGACGTCGACGGCCGCGTCAAATGGCTGGCGTTGACGCCGCAAGGCCGACGTACGCTGACTGCAGTCCAGGCGTTCGGTCGCAAGCAGGTGGTCGGCGCGCTCGAACAATTGAGTACGGATCAGCAGGACGCCGTAGCGAAAGGGCTGAGTGTCTATGCGATGGCACTGGAAGCGCGCCGGTCGGGCGAGCCAATCGTGCAAGCCGACGAGATTCGCATCGTCGCCGGTTATCAGGCAGGGGTGATCGGTCGCATCGTTCAGATGCATGCGATGTTTTACGCGCGCAGTGTCGGCTTCGGCAGCTTTTTCGAGAGCAAGGTGGCGGCGGGACTGGCAGAGTTCGTGCCGCGTCTGGATCATCCTAGCAATGGTTTGTGGCTAGCGGTGCAAGGTCAGCGCATCGTCGGTTCGGTGGCCATCGACGGCCAGGATTTGGGCGACAACAAGGCGCATTTGCGTTGGTTCATTGTTGATGACGATCTGCGCGGAGCAGGCGTGGGGCGCCGTCTGATGGAGGCGGCGATGGCCTTTTGTGACGCCCAGGGTTTTGCGTCGGTGCAGCTGTGGACTTTTCAGGGATTGGATGCGGCGCGCCGTCTGTATGAGAGTTACGGATTCCAGCTTGAGGAAGAATGGCCGGGAGCGCAGTGGGGCAAGGAAGTGGTGGAACAACGCTTCGAACGTTGAGGTGGGTGGGGCATCTTGCTCGAACGCAAGTTCGTTGTATTTTTTTGGCGTCGGATCTTTTTAATTAAATTGCTTGCAATTTAATTTTTGACTATGTATTATTCAATCCATGGCAAACGCAAACACATCGAAGAACGCAGCAGCGATTGATCAGGCCCTGATGCTTGAAAATCAATTGTGCTTCGCCATGTATTCGGCGTCGTTGGCGATGACCAAGGTGTACAAGAAGATTTTGAAAGACCTCGACATTACTTATCCGCAATACCTGGTCATGCTGGTCTTGTGGGAAAAGGATGAAGTCACGGTCTCGGATCTGGGTAGCAAGTTGTTCCTCGATTCCGGTACATTGACGCCGCTGTTGAAGCGCATGGAAACGATGGGTTTGCTGCACCGTGCTCGCGATACGCAAGACGAACGTCGCGTCGTGGTTCGGCTCAGCGAGGATGGCCGTGCGCTGCGCAAGCGGGCGACGGCAGTGCCGGAGCGGTTGATGTGCGCCTTGCCGCCGCTGGAGCAAGTCGCCAGCCTGCGCGAGCAACTGAAGGACCTGCGCAAGGGCTTGCTGGAAGACGCCGAAGATTCCTGATTTACCCTCTTTGCAAGAATAGTCGTATTACGTTTTAGTCGTTTATTATTTATATTGTTAGCAATTTTATTGTTTAAAATTTAAATTCCTTGCAGTTTGCATCGTTTGGGATTTAAATGAGTTTTTATCCTGTTTGAACCCTGACTGACTTACTACCAATAATCGATGCTTCCCCGCATCTTCTTCTGAACCACTCGAAAGGAAACAAAATGAAAATCGAAAAAGCACTCTACCAAGCGACTGCAACTGCAACCGGCGGCCGTGAAGGCTCGGCCAAGTCGTCCGACGGCATCCTGGACGTCAAGCTGACCACACCAAAAGAACTGGGCGGCGCAGGCGGCAACGGCACCAATCCTGAACAACTGTTTGCAGCCGGTTACTCGGCCTGTTTCCTCGGCGCGATGAAGTTCGTCGGCGGCCAGGAAAAGATCGCGATTCCTGCTGACACCAGCATCACCGGCACGGTCGGCATCGGCACCATTCCAGGCGGCTTCGGCATCGAAGTGGCATTGAACATTTCTCTGCCGGGCCTGGACCGCGCGGTTGCACAATCGGTGATCGACAAGGCACACCAAGTCTGCCCATACTCGAACGCCACACGCGGCAACATCAACGTGACACTGACACTGGTTTAATACTGGTATCGATTTCACGCATCGCGATCAGCGATGAAAAAAGCCTCGCCGGTCAAACGGCGGGGCTTTTTGTTTTTACGCAAGAAACGCTATTCAGCTACGCAACCTGTTCAGCATCGCCGGCACAATGCACCGGTGAAACGGCATGATCACGCCGAGATAGGCGCGGCCGAGCAACTGCTTGGTGCGTACCGCCGTGGTCAACGTGAGTTGTGCCGGCGACGTCGGCGTGGCGGCATCGCGCCGTACCCAGACACGGAAATCCAGATGCTTGTCGTCGAAGCCGAGCTGCACCATATCGTCGCTCTGCGCAATGATCGGAAAACCCGCCACGCCACTGTGCCTGTCGTCGCCCACCTGCATGTCGGCTGCGCGCAGGCCGAACACTGCCACCGCGCGATTGCGGATCGACACCAGCAGCGTGACCCAGGACGGCGCGCGACGGAACATCTGTTCAGCCAGTTGGGCGGCGGACTGACGCGCCTGTTCATCGCTGAGGGTGATGCGGAAGGCATCGGCAAAGCCGGCGCCGGGCAGCGCCTGCAGCAGGGCTGCGTCGGTATCAACGAGATGGGCGGAAGGCGTTTTCATCGCGGCCTCAGGGTTTGGACGGGCGTTTTTTCGCCAGATCAGCCTGGGCGCTGGCGGCGACGAAACGTTCGCGGGTTTCGTCTTCCTTGCGGCGGCCGAAGGCGTAGTTGGCTTCCAGCCACATGACGTTGATGATGCCGAAGGCCAGCGCCAGGCCGACTCCGAGTATCCAGGCGAAATACCACATGATGTTCTCCTTCTCGACTATGTAATTGGTTAGTAGGCGGTGTGTTCGTTGTCGGCGATGTGCTTGAGCGTCACCTTGCCGCGCATGACGCGATACACCCAGGCCGTGTACAGCATGATCAGCGGCAGGAAGAACAGCACCAGCCAGAACATGATCCCCAGCGTCTTGTGGCTCGACACGGCATCCCAGACCGTCAGGCTGCTGCGCGGGTCCAGCGACGACGGCAGGATGAACGGAAACATGGCGGTGGCGGCGGTCAGGATGATGCCGGCTACCGCAATGCCGCTGCTGATGAAGGCCAGCCGCGCCTTGCGCCAGGCGCCGAAGATCAGCACCAGCAGCAATCCGGCGATGGCTGCGATCGGGATCGCCTTGGTGGCGGGCCAGCGGGTGTAGTTTTCCATCCATGCGCCGGAGACGATTTCGACGGTCTTCGCCAGCGGCATGAAGGCGCTGTTGGCGCTCGGCATATCGGTGATGCTGTAGCCGTCGATGCCGTACGCGACCCAGAAGCCGGCCGCGACGAACAAGGCGAGGGTGGCGAGTGCGCCCCACAATGCAATCTTGCGTGCGCGCACCGCAATCGCCGCCTCGGTCTTCACCATGATGAAGGTGGCGCCGTGAGTCAGCAGCATCGCCACGCTCAGCACGCCGGCCAGCAGGCCGAAGGGATTGAGCAGTTCGAAGAAGCTGCCGATGTACTCCACGCGCATGGTGTCGTCGTAGTGGAAAGGCACGCCCAGCAACAGGTTGCCGAAGGCCACGCCGCAGATCAGCGGCGGCACGATGCCGCCGACGAACAGGCCCCAGTCCCAGGCATTGCGCCAGCGCGTATCGGCCACCTTGCTGCGATAGTCGAAGCCGACCGGGCGGAAGAACAGCGAGAACAGCAATACCATCAGCGCGATGTAAAAGCCCGAGAAGGCAGTCGCGTAGACCAGCGGCCATGCCGCGAAGGTGGCGCCGCCGGCGGTGATGAACCAGGTCTGGTTGCCTTCCCAGGTTGGACCGATGGAGTTGATCAGCACGCGGCGTTCGGCGTCGGTCTTGCCGACGAAGGGCAGCATCATGCCCACGCCGAAGTCGAAGCCGTCGGTCAGCGCGAAGCCGATGATGAGCACGCCGACAAAGGCCCACCAGATGATTTTTAAGGTTTCGTAATCGAAGATCATGAGGATTTCCTTGTGTACTTCTTCGTGAATGTGATCAGTTGCATCAACGTTGGCATCACCATCAGCGCGTCGGCTTCGGCAGCGGCGGCTTGGCTGCAACGGCCGGTTTCTTTTCCTTCTCCAGCAGCTCCCAGTGGTACTTGCCGGTGTGCAGGCTGCTCGGGCCACGCTTGGCGTACTTGATCATCAGCATCATTTCCACCACCAGCAGGAAGGTATAGAACAGGATGAATCCGGCCAGGCTGAAATACAGGCTTGACGGTTGCAGGGTCGAGGCCGACAGATGGGTCGGCAGGATGCCGGCGATGGTCCACGGCTGGCGGCCGTATTCGGCCACGATCCAACCCAGTTCGGCGGCGATCCACGGCAGCGGGATGCTGAATACCGCCAGGCGCAGCAGCCAGCGTTGCGGCGCCAGCTGCTTGCGCACCAGGAAGTAGAACGAGGCCGAGAAGATGAACAGGAACAGCATGCCCAGCGCCACCATGCCGCGGAACGACCAGAACAGCGGCGCCACGTTCGGGATGGTGTCGTCGACCGCCTTGGCGATCTGCTGCGGCGTGGCGTCGATCACGTTGGGGGTGTACTTCTTGAGCAGCAGGCCGTAGCCGAGATCATGCTTGAGCTTGTCGAACTCGGCGCGCGCCTCGGGCGACTTGTCGCCGGATTTCAAGCGCGTCAGTGCAGCGTAGGCCAGCATGCCGTTGCGGATGCGCACCTCATGTTCTTTCTTCAGGTCCTTGATGCCGATCACCGGCGTGTCGACCGAGCGCGTGGCGATCAGGCCCAGCACATAAGGCACCTTGAAGGCATAGTCGGTGCGCTCACCCTTGTTGTCGGGCAGGCCGAAGATGGTGATGCCGGCCGGTGCCGGATGGGTTTCCCATTCGGCTTCGATGGCGGCCAGTTTGACCTTGTTGACTTCACCGGCGGTGTAGCCGGATTCGTCGCCCAGCACGATCACCGACAAGGTCGACGCCAGGCCGAAACCGGCTGCCACGGCGAACGAGCGCAAGGCGAACGCGGTGTCGCGGCCCTTGAGCAGGTAATAGGCGGACACGCCCAGCACGAACATCGACGCCGTGACGTAACCGGCCGCAACCGTGTGCACGAACTTCACCTGCGCCACCGGATTGAAGATCACCTCGGTCATGCTGACCAGTTCCATGCGCATGGTTTCAAAATTGAATTCCGCGCCGACCGGGTTGTTCATCCAGCCGTTGGCGATCAGGATCCACAGCGCCGACAGGCTCGATCCCAGCGCCACCAGGAAGGTCACCATCAGATGCTTGACGCGCGACAGGCGGTCCCAGCCGAAGAAGAACAGGCCGACGAAAGTCGACTCGAGGAAGAACGCCGCCATGCCCTCGATCGCCAGCGGCGTACCGAAGATATCGCCGACGTAGTGCGAGTAGTACGACCAGTTGGTGCCGAACTGGAACTCCAGCGTGATGCCGGTGGCCACGCCCATGGCGAAGTTGATGCCGAACAGCTTGCCCCAGAAGCGTGTCATGTCCTTGTAGATGGGACTGCCGGTCATGACGTAGACGGATTCCATGATGACCAGGATCCAAGACAGGCCGAGCGTCAGGGGAACGAACAGGAAGTGATACAGCGCCGTGATGGCGAACTGCAGGCGCGACAGACTGACGACTTCGTCAATGGGAAGCATGGAGGACCTCGGTGGTGGGAGTGGATACGTTTGATACGCTGGATGCGGTTGATGCAGATTCCGGCGCCGGCGCCAGCAGATGCTGTTCCACCTGGGCGGTGGGCATGCGCATTTTCTTTGCCTGCGGTTCGGAGAAAAAGGTTTTTGCCAGCACCGTCAGAAGTGCGATCTTGACCACCAGGATCAAGGCGATCTCGGCGCCGAGCGGGAGTTTGGTGAGGCGCGGCAGGCGCCACAGGCGATGTGAACGCAACATGACTTACTCCTTGGCCTTTGTGGGGACCTTCTCGTTTTTATCTTCGTTTTTGTCTTCGTTCTTGCCGTCGCTTTTACTATTCTTCTCGCCGCCGAAGCGGAACTTGTCCTTGACGTCCAGCAGCTTCTTGATCTTCGAGCCCATCTTCATGAGCGAAGACAATGTTTCCGGCGACAGCCGCTGTACGTCGTCGAACCAGGAGCTGGACAGCTCGATCAGGTCGTACATTTCACGCATGCGTTTCTGCGCGTGCTTGTCGTCGACGCTGGCTGGCGTTTCCAGCAACGCATCCCGCAGCATCGACAGCGTTGGTTCGATTTCGCGGCGGCGGCGTTCTTCCAGCAAGGCCTTAAAGATATCCCAAATATCCTTCGGCGGTTCAAAATATTCACGGCGGTCGCCGGGCTGATGGAGCAGCTTGACCAGCCGCCACGATTGCAGCTCCTTGAGCCCCATGCTGACGTTGGAGCGCGAGAAGCTCAGGTAATCGGCGATTTCATCGGCGTTCAGCGGACGCGCCTGCACATACAGCAGGGCGTAGATCTGGCCGACGGTGCGGTTGATGCCCCAGCGGCTGCCCATCTCGCCGAAATGGAGGATGAAGCGCTGCATCAGGGGGCTGAGGGTGTTGGGTTCCATGGAAAATTCCTGGGGGAGGGGGCGGAGCGGCATTGTGGAATGTTTTGAATTTTCAGTAATTACTGAAATATACGACATTTCAGGAATCCAAACAATCGCTGCGTTGCCGCATGACGACGTCGGCGGCATCAACAAACCGCCTAAAATCAGGGGAAAATGCCATCTTCAGGGAATCAAACCGGCGTCCGGGCGATCCGACCACTTATTTGCCCGGAAAAACGCCATGCCCCACACCTTCATCCGTAAACTTCCTGACGAAACCCGCGCCCAGCAGGCCTGGCAGCTCAGCAAAGGCGCCGTGACCGCGTGGCTGGACGATTTTGCGCCGAGCATGGGCGCGGCGATCGCCTACTACACGATCTTTTCGCTGGCGCCGATGCTGGTGATAGCGATTGCGGTGGCCGGCATGATCTTTGGCCATGACGCAGCGCAAGGCGAAATCGTCGGGCAGATCCAGGGCGTGGTCGGGGTGGAAGGCGCGATGGCGGTGCAGGGTTTGCTGAAATCGGTGAGCGAGCCGCGCGATGGCATCATCGCCGCCGGCCTCGGCATCGTCACGCTGGTGATCGGCGCCACCGCCGTGTTCGCGGAATTGCAAAGCGCGCTCGACCGCATCTGGCACATCCCGGCGGCGCCCCGGGACAGCGGCATCTGGCTGCTGATCCGCAAACGTTTATTGTCGTTCGGTCTGATCCTCGGCCTCGGCTTTATGCTGATCATTTCGCTGGTGGCCAGCGCCGGACTGGCGGCGCTGGGGAAATGGTGGGGCAGCTGGTTTATCGGCTGGGAAATTCTGCTGCAGGTGCTCAACTTCGCGATTTCATTCGCCGTATTCACGGGATTGTTTTCGGTGATCTACAAATATCTGCCGAGCGTGCGGCTGGCATGGCATGACGTGCGCGCCGGCGCGGTCGCCACGACCATCCTGTTCATCATCGGCAAATACCTGATCGGGCTGTATCTGGGACGCGCCGGCATGACCTCGGGTTTCGGCGCGGCCGGCTCGTTCGCCTTGTTGCTGGCGTGGATCTATTATTCGGCGCAGATCTTCCTGCTGGGAGCGGAGTTTACCTGGGTGTACGCCAATCGTTACGGTTCGCGCGCGCACTTGCGCGCATCCGGCGCTTGACCTGGGGCGGTTGCCGCTTCAGTCGGCCACTGCGTTTTCGTCGCGGCCGAGTAATTGGCGGTTGCCTTGTTGGGATGACGCCAGCGCGGCAAAACTGCGCGCGCACATCAGGCTTTCATAGAGATCGATAGCGGGCGTGATGGTGTCCACCTTGTCAGCGCCACCGGCTTCGCGCTGTGCTTCATGGCTTGCTTCCGCCAGTGCGCTCGTCAATAGTGCGGCATCGGCCAGCGCACTGTTGGCGCCCAAGCCGCCGGCCGGACTCATGGCATGGATCGCGTCGCCCAGCGCCGTCACTCGCGAGGCCTTCCACAAGCACGGCAGGCTCGCCGTGCGTATCGGCACCAGCGTACGCAGGGCCGGATTGCAGGATTCGTAGACCAGCTTCAGTGCCGGCGACCAGCCGGCGGTGATGGCGCCGATTTTTTGTGTCAGCTCTGCGGCGCTCAGGCGTAGCGCTGCATCCGGAGCCTGTTCCAGGCCGAAGCGTTCGCGCGCGCCGACCAGTGCCCAGTACAGATAGTCGTCCGGTTGCTGCAGGTCGCTGTCGAAGGCATCGCCACTAAAGCGCATGGCGTCAATCACGCCCGCCAATCCTTTTTCAAAAATCACGCTGGTGCCGGCTTGCAGCTGATGCGCCAGCGTTGCGCGCAAAGCTGCGGTCAGCGGTGTCTTGCCGTACACGCAGACGTCGCCGGTATCCTGCGGCTGCATCGCAGGGAAGCGTTGCGCCGCCACTGCCGAATGGACGCCGTCAGCCGCGACCAGCACATCTCCCGTGACGCTGCCGCCATTGACGAAATGCGCCGTCACGCGACCATCGGCGGTTTCTTCGTAGTGCAGGAATTGCGCGCCGAAATGCACCTCGCGCCGCAAGCCCTGCAACAGCACCTGACGCATGGTCTGGCGATCGGCCAGGTTGTCCGGTGCGCCGCCTTCCGCCGCACCCTTGCGCCAGCTGCTGACCCACTTGCCCGCCAGTGGCTGCAATTGTCCGTTGACGGTGTCGACGCCGGCGGCCGTTTGTGCGCAGGTGGCGTTGAACAGCCGGTAGCGCTCCGGCGGCAGGCAGGCCTGCAGCGCATCGCGGCCGTTGTGGTCGATGCGGATGCGATAGCCTTGTGTGCGGCTGAACGGCGAGGCGTCTTTTTCGTAGACGGCGACCGAGATGCCGTTTTTCTTCAGGCCTTGCGCCAGGCACAGGCCGCCCAGGCCGGCGCCGATGACGATCACATGCAGGGAGGAGGTGGGGGATAGCTTCACGTTTTTCCTTTCGCTGGAGGGATGCAGAATCACTGTGCAGAACTGTCGGGATGGACAGTATTGAGCGAAAGCAGGAAAGCGTGATAACGTTGTTTGGACAGAATATATTGAAATCCGGCCATGACAAAAGAACTCTACGCACAATTCGCCGACGTCAGCGATCGCGCCGATGGACCGCCACTGATTGCGATCTGGGGCGACGATTTGCGCGCCGAGGAATTCGAGCGGCTCAAGATCGGCACACGCGAATACGACTGGCACACCCATCTGCGCGGCCAGCTTTTCTGCATCGAAAGCGGCCTGGTGCATGCGCGCACAAAACATGGTTCGTGGCTGCTGCCGCCGCAGCGCGCCGGCTGGATTCCACCGGGCGAACTGCATCAGGCTGACATCCTCGGCGTCATGAGCGGCTGGAGCATTCTGATTTCACCAGAAGCCTGCCGCGGCCTGCCCGACAAGCCGTGTGTGATCGGCGTCTCCGACCTGATGCGGGCATTGGTGCGGCGCGCGGTGACGTGGAGCACCCAGGATGCGTTGTCGCCGGCGCAGCGCCGCGTCATGAATGTGTTGCTCGACGAAGTGCGGCAGGCGCCGCACGAGCCCTTGCATCTGCCGTTGCCGACGGATCGCCGCCTGCTGCGCATCGTCTCGGCCATCATGCAGGAACCTGCGGACAACCGCACGCTGGAACAATGGGCCGAATGGGCCGGCCTGTCGCCGCGCACCATGAGCCGGCTGTTTCGCGTCGAGGTCGGATGCAGTTTCGCCCAATGGCGGCAGCAGGCGCTGCTCACGCATGCGCTCGAGCGGCTGGCGCGCGGCGAGCAGGTGGCCGCAGTGGCGGATGCGCTCGGTTATGCATCGCCGAGCAATTTTATCGCCATGTTCCGGCGTTGTTTCGGCGAATCGCCGGGGCGCTATTTCAACGGCAATTTCAGCGCCTAGCTCAGGCAGGCCCGGGCGCATGCATGTTAACATCGCGCCCATGAACAATAACGACGCCATCGCCCAGGCTTACCTGTTTTTCCAGCACGGCCAGCTGGAGGCGGCTCATGCCATCCTGCAGCCGCTGGCGCAGCAGGCCGCCGCCGATTTCAATCTTCTGCACCTGGCCGGCGCCGTCGCCGCCGGTTTGCAGCTGCACGTGCAGGCAATCGAGTTGTACCGCCGCGCACTGGCGCTGACGCCGGGCGACCTTGCGGTGAGCTACAAGCTCGGCCGTGTCCTGTATGACACGGGCAAGCATCAGGAAGCGCTGAGCCTCTATTTGCAACTGATCGCCGCCGGCGTGCAGCATGCCGATGTCTTCCACGCCGCAGGCTTGCTGCTGCAGGATTTCAACCGCAACGAAGAAGCGCTGCAAACGCTGGAGCACGCCTTGCGCCTGGCGCCGCAGAACGCCGACGCCTGGCATCGCCACGGTGTCGTGCTGGAGCGCCTGCAGCGTCCGGGCGACGCCTTGCAGAGCCTGCAGCAAGCAGTTGTTCTGGCGCCCGAACAGACTGTGTATCGCTTTGATCTGGCCTTGCTGCAGTACGAACTCCATCGCAATGAAGAAGCGCTCGCCAGCGTCGACCAGGTGCTGGCGCAAGAGCCCGACTTCGGCGACGGCTGGGTATGTCGCGCGGCGTCGCTGGGACGTCTGCGCCGCTATGAGGAATCGATCGTCGCTGCCAAGAAAGCCTTGAGCCTGCGCGCCGGCTATGCCGATGCCAGCGTTAACCTGGCGCTGACCCTGCTGGCGCTGGGACGTTTCGACGAAGCCTGGCCCTTGTACGAAGCGCGCTGGCAGGGCGAACGCGCCGATCCGCAGCGGCATGGCAGCATTGCGCGCTGGCCCGGTGTGGATGTCGCCGCCGGCAAGACCGTGTTGCTGTGGGCCGAACAAGGCCTGGGCGACGCCATTCAATTTTCGCGTTACGCGCAACAGGTCGCCGCGCTCGGTGCGAACGTCGTGCTGGAAGTGCACGCCGCGCTGAAGACGCTGTTGCAAACCTTGGAGACCGATCCGGAGTCAGGCAGGCCTACACGCATCATCGTCAAAGCCATCGGCGAAGATTTGCCCGCAGCCGATTACCAGGTGGCGCTGATGAGCCTGCCGCTGATGTTCGGCACGCGTCCGGACACGATCCCGTCGCCGCAGGCATATCTGCGCGCCGGATCGCACATGCAACAGCGCTGGGCGCAATCGCTGGAACAGGGCAGGGACGGCGTACGCCCGCTGCGCATCGGCATCGTCTGCTCGGGCAACGCCGGCAATCACAACGACCGCCGCCGCTCGATTCCCTTGCAGTCGTTTGGCCCCTTGCTGGATATCGCCAACGCCGAATTCTTCCTGCTGCAACCGGAACTGCGCCGGCGCGATGCCGACTGGTTGCAGACTACGTCGGTGCTGCAATGGCCCGGACGTGAATTGCAAGCTTTCGACGATACCGCAGCGCTGATCGCCAATCTGGATCTGGTAGTTGGTGTCGATACCGCTGCTGTGCATCTGGCCGGCGCGTTGGGTGTTCCCGTTTGGATATTGCTGTCGCACGCCGCCGACTGGCGCTGGCTGCTGGAACGCGACGACAGCCCCTGGTATGCCTCGGCGCGCCTGTTCAGGCAGACGACGGCAGGTGACTGGGATGCAGTGATGACGCGTGTTCGCACGGAACTGGCGGTGCTGAAACAAGCCGCCGGCTGATCAGCGCAGAGTGACCTTCCCCCGAGTGGAGAAGAGCAGGCTGAAGGCGATCCAGCCGTCGGCTGAACAGGCCACCGCCACCGTGCCGCCGTGCACGGTCATGATGGCCTTGACGATCGCCAGGCCGAGGCCGTTGGATTCGGTGAATTCGCTGCGCGACTTGTCGCCGCGATAGAAGCGGTCGAACATGCGTTCCATCTGTTGCCGCGTCATCGCCGCACCGCGATTGGCGACATCGATGGCGACGCCGTCGGCAGTCGGCCGCGCGCTGATCCTGATGGCGGTGCCGGCATCGCCGTAGCGCACCGCATTGACGACGAGGTTGCTCACTGCGCGTCGCCACATCACGAGGTTGGCGCTGCAGGCCAGACCCGGCGCCACATCGACTTCGAACTGCATGTCGCGTTCGGCGGCCACGCCTTCGAAATAATCGGCGATCTTCTGCAACTCTTCCTTCAGGTCGATTGCGCTGCGGTCGACCACCAGTTCCGCGTGATCGGTCTGCGCCAGGAACAGGATATTTTCAATGATGCGCGACAGGCGCGTCAATTCTTCCAGGTTCGATTCCAGCAGCTGCTCATACTCTTCCACGTTGCGGCGCTGGCCCAGCGTCACCTGCGTCTGCCCCATCAGGATGTTGACCGGCGTCCGTATCTCATGCGCCAGGTCGGCGGAAAACTGCGACAGGTGTTCATAGCCGTTTTCGAGCCGGTCCAGCATTGCGTTGAGGGCGCCGGCGAGTTGGCGCAATTCGGCCGGCGCGTCTTCTTCGCGCAGCCGGGTGCTGAGGTTGGTCGGGGTGATCTCGGCGGCGCGACGGCTCATGCGCGTGAGCGGCATCAGGTCGCGCCGCAGCACAGCGAAGCCGAGCACTGATGTCAGCAGCACGGCCAGCGCGACGGCGGCGACCACGCGCCACAGGTAGACCGTCATCATGCGCGACTCTTGCGTCATGACGTAGGCGGCGACGATCTCGACGGTGTCGTTGTGGTTGCCGACGTCGGCCAGCGCGGCGACCCAGCGCACGCGCACACCGTCGGCGCGCATGCCGTCATGCAGAGAAGATATCCCGAGCGGCACGCCGATGGCGACCGGCGTCATCGCCGGCGGCGTCAGGTTGTCGGGATTCATGTTGATGAACGGCGCCTCACCCTGGCGGCGGAAGATGCGCACGTCCTGCTCGTTGCCGAGCATGCTTTCGAACAGGGCGGGGCGCTGCTCCATCTGCTCGACGTTGTAGAGGTCGTGCAGCAGATTGCGGAAATGTTCGACGCGGCCGATCAGCGTGTAGTCGGCACGAATTTCCAGCGACATGCGCGCCGAGTTGTAGAGATACATGCCGAGACCGGTCACCACCAGACAGGCGATCAATGCAAACAGCGCACTGACGCGAAACGCCAGCGTCCAGGAACGCCACGGTCTCATTGCGCGTCCTTCATGGTGCGAATGTTCATGGGTTTTCTGAAAACATGTAGCCAATGCTGCGCACGGTATGGATCAATTTCTTTTCGAACGGTGCATCGATCTTGGCGCGCAGACGCTTGACCGCGACGTCGACGACGTTGGTGTCGCTGTCGAAGTTCATGTCCCACACCTGCGAGGCGATCACCGAGCGCGACAGGGCTTCGCCCTGGCGTTTGATCAGCAGGTGCAGCAGTAAAAATTCCTTATTCGTCAGCACGATATTGACGCCTTGCCGGGTAACCTTGTGGCGCACATGATCAAGTTGCAGGTCGGCCACCTGATAGACCTCGGCGTCGCGCGTGACGCCGCGGCGCAGTAGCGTGCGGATGCGCAGCACCAGCTCGGTGAACGAAAACGGCTTGACCAGGTAATCGTCGGCGCCCAGTTCCAGCCCGCGGATGCGGTCGTCGACGTGGTCGCGCGCCGTCAGGAAAATCACCGGCAGGTCGCGCTTGGCGCGCAGCGCGCTCATCACCTGCCAGCCGTCGGTGCCGGGCAGCATGACGTCGAGCACCACCAGGTCGTAGTTCTGTTCCATCGCCATGTGCAGGCCGTCGGTGCCGGTGCGCGCGAGATCGACCGTATAGCCGGATTCGCGCAAGCCCTTTTTAAGGTAGTCGCCGGTCTTGGGGTCGTCTTCGATGACAAGGATGGCCATGCTGGGCTTGAGTAGGGTTCAGAGGTTGAGAGGTTGTACGGGGGGACGTGGCTGCATTCTAGCAATTCGGGGCGGGCGCTCGATGACAAATTTGTCATCAAATTGCCATCTTGATGACACTGCCCCTGCCATAGGATGATGGTGCAAAAGAAGCGTCCGCGCCATGCATCATCATCTCGTATCGTGCTGCCAGGCAACAAATCGCATCCATTCATTATTCCAGGGAAACCGCCATGCTGATCAAAATCCGTCCAGACCAGATCGATATTCCGCTCGCTTCGGAGATCACGCCGCAAGAAGTCTACGCCTCGCGCCGCGCTTTCATGGGCAAGGTGGCGGCAGGCGCAATCGCCGGCAGCGGCCTGCTCGGCGCTGGCAGCGCCTTCGCCCAGTCGGCCACGGCGCGCAAGTTGCCGGCCAAGCTCAACAGCGCCTACGCGGTGATGGACAAGCCGACCGCCTATCAGGACGCGACGACGTACAACAATTATTACGAGTTCGGCACCGACAAGGCCGATCCGGCACGCACCGCCGGCACGCTCAAGACCACGCCATGGACCGTCAGCATCGAAGGAGAGGTGAAGAAGCCGTTCACGCTCGATCTCGACGCGCTCACGAAACTGGCGCCGCTGGAAGAACGCATCTATCGCCTGCGCTGTGTCGAAGGCTGGTCGATGGTGATTCCATGGATCGGCTATTCGCTGTCGGCGTTGATCAAGAAAGCCGATCCTACCGGCAACGCCAAGTACATCGAATTCGTCACCCTGGCCGACAAGAAGCAGATGCCCGGTTTGTCGGACCCGATCCTGCAGTGGCCGTACACCGAAGGCCTGCGCATGGACGAAGCGAACCATCCGCTGACCTTGCTGACCATGGGCATGTACGGTGAAGTGCTGCCGAACCAGAACGGCGCACCGGTGCGCGTCATCGTGCCGTGGAAGTATGGTTTCAAATCAGCCAAATCCATCGTCAAGATCCGCTTCCTCAAGGATCAGCCGAAGACAGCCTGGAACATGTACGCCGCGCAGGAATACGGTTTCTATTCCAACGTCAATCCCAACGTCGATCATCCGCGCTGGTCGCAAGCCAGCGAGCGCCGCATCGGCGAAGACGGTTTCTTCGCACGCAAGCGCAAGACCTTGATGTTCAACGGCTACAACGATGTCGCCGGCCTGTACACCGGCATGGACCTCAAGAAGTATTTCTGACGCCGGAGCCAGCATGCAATTTCTCAAGAGTCTGTCGAGTTTGTCACAGCGCCGGGTGCTGCAACTGCGCAACCTGCTGTTCGTGCTGGCGCTGCTGCCGCTGGTGAGGCTGGTGGCGTTCGGTTTCCTGGACCGGCTGGGCGCCAATCCGATCGAGTTCATCACGCGCAATACCGGCGACTGGGCTTTGTATTTTCTGTGCATCACGCTGGCGGTGACGCCGCTGCGCAAGCTGACCAAGTGGAACTGGCTGGTGCGCTTGCGTCGCATGCTGGGCTTGTATGCGTTCTTCTACGTGGCTTTGCATTTCACGATTTTCTTCTGGCTCGATCATTTCTTCGACGTGCAGGAGATGTGGGCCGACATCGTCAAGCGGCCGTTCATCACGATCGGCGTGCTGGCCTTCGTGCTGCTGATTCCGCTGGCGGTCACCAGCACCAACGCCATGGTGCGCAGGCTCGGCGGCAAGCGTTGGCAATGGCTGCATCGCCTCACCTATGTGATCGTGCCGCTGGGTGTGCTGCATTTCTGGTGGGTCAAGGCAGGCAAGAATCTGCTGGCGCAACCGATCTTGTTTTCGGTGATTGTGGGATTGCTGTTGTTGACGCGCGTGCTGTCGGAAAAGAATCGCCAACGGGTGGCGCAATTGTGGTCGCGGCGTAGTGCCCGCAACGCAGGAACTACTTTGATGAAAGAAAGCAAATGATGAAAAACACTTTGTACAAATACGGTCTGCCGTTCGTGCTTGCAGCTTCGGCGCTGGCGATGCAGGCAACGCCAGCGTTCGCCGCGGAATCAGCATTCAAGATTCCGCCGCCGAAAAGTGCATCCGCCAACAATGCAAGCACTGAAACGGTGGTCCTCGCCGGCGGTTGCTTCTGGGGCGTGCAGGCGGTGTTCCAGCACACGCTGGGGGTGACTAGTGCAGTGTCGGGCTATGCCGGCGGCGCCAAGGAAACGGCACGCTATGACAGGGTCGGTAGCGGTTCCACCGGCCATGCCGAATCGGTCAAGGTCACCTTCGATCCGCGCAAGGTTTCCTACGGCAAGATCCTGCAAATCTACTTCTCGGTGGTGCACGATCCGACTCAGCTCAATCGCCAGGGACCGGACAGCGGCACACAATATCGCTCGGCCATCTTCTATCAGAGCGATGAGCAGAAGCGCGTTGCCGCCGATTACATCGCCCAGCTGGATGCGGCCAAGGTCTATCCTGCGCGCATCGTCACGCAGCTGACACCGCTGGCGCCGGCGGCGTTCTATGCGGCCGAGGATTATCACCAGGATTTCGCTACGCTACATCCGACGCAAGGCTATATCGCGCGTTTCGATCTGCCCAAGATCGAGAATTTCAAGCAAATGTTCCCCTCCGACTATCGCGCCGCGCCGGTCCTCGTCTCCAGCAAATAATTTGTCCGCATGCTTCCTTTCGCGAGAAGGGAAGCATGACAAATTTGTCACTGCTTTGTCATCCGTTTAACCCGCTGCGCCTCCTACACTGAACGTCAATCCTGTGCACTGCTCATCGCTGTGCGGGGCTCGTCCACGATTAAAAATACAAGGGAGTTTGCATGGAACAAACAAAGCGATTCATTTCGGGCCAACGCCACCTCGCTGCGGCGATGGCAGTCGCCGGCTCGGTGCTGGCGGCGACGATTTTCCTGTGCGGCAGCAGCAACGCGCTGGCGCAGGACATGCCACATCATCATGGCGCCACACATGACATGGCGCCGCCGGCCTTCATCGCCAGCACCGCCAAACCATTTTCAGGATTGATGGAGGATGCCATGGCGGTGATGGAGCACGGCATGACGCAGGCGCCGATGAACGGCAAGCCGGCGCACGATTTCATCACGATGATGATGCCGCATCACCAGGGCGCGATCGACATGGCGAAGGCGGTTTTGCTTTATTCCGATGACCCCGAAATCCGCAATCTGGCGCTGGGCATCATCACCGAGCAGCAAAACGAAATCAAGGTCATGCAAGCCTGGCTGCAGCGTCATGGCGGCGCAGACGGCAAGTAATCTTCAACAATCACAATCCAACTCAGGGACACCACCAACATGAAAAAATCCACACTGGCGCTGGGCGCCATCGCCGCGCTTTTCGCGCACGCCGCTTCGGCCCTGCCTTCGGCCGATGATCGCGTCTACACCGCCGACCAGAACAGCAATACCGTCAGCGTCATCAATCCCGCCACCAATACACTGGTCGGTCAGATCCGCCTCGGCAATCCGCGCCCGGACGTGCTATCGCCGCTGTACAAGGGGCAGATCAACGTGCACGGTATGGGCTTTTCGCCCGACCACAAGACATTGCTGGTGGTGTCCAACGGTTCCAATTCGGTGACTTTCATCGACACCTCCACCAACAAGGTCAAGGGCACGACCTATGTCGGCCGTTCGCCGCATGAAGGTTTCTTCAGCGCCGACGGGAAGGAAGTCTGGGTAGTGGTGCGCGGCGAGGATTACATCTCGGTGATCGATCCGGTCAGCTTCAAGGAGACCGGCCGCATCCAGACCGGCGTCGGTCCCGGCATGGTGCAGTTCATGCCGGACAACAAGCTGGCGTTTGCGGTGTCGAGCTTCACGCCGCAAGTCGACGTGATCGACGTGCAGTCGCACAAGGTGGTCAAAAAGATCGATGTCGTCAGTCCGTTCTCGCCGTTCCTGCAATTCACGCCGGACTACAAGGAGGTGTGGATGACGCACAAGGACGTCGGCAAGGTCACGCGCATCGATACGCGCACGCAGCAAGTCGTCGGCGTGATCGACACCGGCTTCATCACCAACCACTTGTCGTTTGCCAAAGTCGGCGGCAAGGTGCTGGCGTACGTGACCATCGGCGGGGAAAACGTCGTCAAGGTCTACACCACCGACAAGGAAGCCAAACTCATCGCCACAATTGCCACCGGCGCCTTGCCGCACGGGATCTGGACCTCGGATGACAGCAGCCGCATCTACGTCGGCCTGGAGAACGGCGACGGCGTCGAAGTCATCGACACGGCATCGAACAAGGTGATTGCGCATATCGGCGGCGGCCAGGCGCCGCAGGCGCTGGTGTATCTGTCGCATGTTGCCGGTTCGGATGGCGGCGCCGCCAATCTCGTGGCGCGCGTGAACAGCGACCCGCTGAATATTCGCCTGCAAGCGGCAGCGGGCGGTCCTGCCGACGCGCGCGGCTTTGTGGTCTCACGCAATCTCGGCGTGGTCGATGCGCTGGAAGTGTCGTTGTTCAAGCTCAAGCCGCAGACCGCATACAGCGTCTATCTCGATGGTCAGGCAGCGCCGGTGGCGCGGTTTGTCACCGACGCCAAGGGCATGTCGAACGGCACCGCGATCGGACCGCTGCGTGAGTTGGCGGCGCCGGATGCTGCACCGACTGCGACTGCGACTGCGGCGGCACGCATTGTCGTGATGGAAGGCAATGCGACGGCAGACGTTTCCAAAGCGGTGTTGGTGCAGGCGAGGTAAGAGCCTAATCCTGCGTGACCGGTGCAGCAGGGAACAGATAGCGTCGTTGCATGAGCGGCGGGATGTCGGCGGCGGGGACGGGGTGCGAGATGTAGTAGCCCTGGACCTCGTCGCAGCCCAGCGATTGCAACAAGCGCAGTTGCGCTTCGGTCTCCACGCCTTCTGCGACCACCGTCATGCGCAGGGCATGGGCCATCGACACCATGGCGTTGAAGAGTACTTCGCTCTCGGCGCGCACGCCGAGTTCGGCGGTGAAGGCCTTGTCCACTTTCAGCACGTCGAGATCGAGGCGCTGCAATTGCGACAGCGATGAATAGCCAGTGCCGAAATCGTCGACCAGCAACTTGATGCCGAGCTGGCGGAACGAGGCCAGTTCTTCTGCCACCTCAAGGGCGTCGGCCATCATGCAGGACTCGGTCAGTTCGAGCTCCAGCTGGGCTGGATCAATCGCGTGTTCGGCCAGCGCGGTGGCGATGATGTCGTTGAGATTGCCCTGGTTGAGCTGACGCGAGGAGACGTTGACCGACATCGGCAACAGCGGTAATCCGGCGATACGCCATTGCGCCAGTTGCGCGCAGGCCTTGCGGATGATCAGTTCGCCCAGCTCCAGGATCAGGCCGGTTTCTTCCGCCACCGGGATGAACTCGAGCGGCGACACGATGCCGCGCACCGGATGTCGCCAGCGCGCCAGCGCTTCCATGCTGCAGAACTCGCCGGTCAAGGTGTTTACGCGCGGCTGGAAGTACAGCACGAATTCATCGCGCTCAATCGCCAGGCGCAGAGCGTTTTCGTTTTCTATCTTGATTTGGAGCCGCTCGGATAATTGCGGTTGGTAGAAACGGAAGCGTTTTTTACCTTCCGATTTCGCGGCATGCATGGCGGTGTCGGCGTGCTTGAGCAGGGTATCGACGCTGCTGCCGTCGCGCGGAAAAATGCTGATGCCGATCGACAGGTTGATCTGCAGGATGTTCTGGTTGGACAACATCAGAGGTCGTGAAAACGCCAACAGGATGCTATCTGCAAGTTGTGCCGCTTCATCGATGCTGCCGCCCTGATGGATCACCGTGAACGAGTCGCCGCTGAAGCGCACCACTTCATGCGGCGCGGGAACCAGCTCGCGCAATCGCTGCGTCACCGCTTGCAGCAGCAAGTCGCCGCTGGAGTGGCCGAGCGTGTCGTTGATGTTCTTGAAGTCATCGAGGTCGACGAACAGCACGGCGAAAGCACGGCCGTCGCCGGCGGCGTCGTGCAGCAGGCGGTTCAGATAACGGATTACCCAGTGACGGTTGGGCAGACCGGTCAGTTCGTCGGTGTTGATCTGGTCCAGCAAGGCCAGTTCATGGGCCTTGCTTTCGCTGATGTCGCGCACCGTGATGGCCAGTCCGAAGCGCGTGCGCACCATGCGCCGATGCAGCCACGACGCACCGAGCGGGCTTTCGGGCGGGGTCTCGAATTCATCTTCGTATTCGCCGGTTTCCATGGCGCGGCGGAAGGTGCGCATCAGCGTCGCGAAATATTCCTGCGAATAAAACCGCGACATGTGGCTGCCGATCAGTTCGGACTTGTTGATGCCGAAAATGGCGGCGCCGCGTTCATTGCAGTCGAGCACCTGGAAGTCGGTGATCTCGCCATCCTTGCCGCGCAACGCCAGCCACATGTAGAAGCCGTCGGCGCCGCCTTCGGTGACGATGCCGTAGGCTTCACGCGCCTTCTCGGTCTCATGCTTGCGGATCGCCAGGCGCATCGAAAACAGCATGCCAACCAGCGCGCAGATCGCAAGGAAAACCGAGCAGGCGCTGGCGATGAACATGTAATCGGCGGCTCGTTCGCGGAAGGCGGCGTAGACGTCGCGGGTGGATACACCGACCGCCGCCACCAGCGGATAACCGCGCACCGTATGCCATGCCACGATGCGCTCTTCGCCGTCGCCGAAAGTCGAGCCGGGCATGACCATGGCGGCGTTGGCGCCGACCAGCGGCGGCCGCGACTTGAACACGGTCTCCTGCGTTTGCAGCGCGTCCATCGTACGCGACAACAGCGGCGTGCCGTCCGGTTGGAACAGCGCGATGAAGTCCTTCTTGCCGAGCGCCGATTCGTCTTGCGACGGCGCCAGGAACGCCGGTTCCACCGCGACCATGACGATGCCGTTGAAGTTGCCGTCGGCATCGTTGAGGCGACGCGAGAAGCGGATCAGCATGCGCTGCGAGCGCACGCCTATCGCCGGATTACTGATCAGCAATCCGCTATGCGCATGGCTCTTGTGGGTGAGGAAGTAATCGCGATTGGCGATGCTGGCCAGTTTCTGCAGCGACAGCGAACTGGTCATCAGTGTGCCGTCGCGATCCGAGATGGTGACGTACAGCAGCGAGGAGGTGGGGTAAAGGCCTTGCCGCTGCTGGTCTTCCACGCTCAGGTGGCCGTCGGTGTAAGTCCAGTAGTACTTCAGGTGCAGAGTGATCTGGTCGACCTGGCTGACGGCGCGCGCCAGTTGTTCGGCATATGACTTGGATTGGACGCTGGCGTCCTGCAGCGCGTTTTTGCCGATTTCCGCTTCGCGGTCGTTGAGGCGCGCCAGCAGCAGTGACCACATGACGATTGCCAGGATGAGGCACCCAATGGGCCAGGCCAGAATGCTGAGGACTTTGGGGAGGCGCTTCTTCACTGTCGTTGGCTTATAAAAAATTTCAAGGTGTCATGAGCGAGTCGGTGGCGATACGGCGATACGTAATGTGATCGGCGATGCTGGCGCTTTCTTTAGGTCCCTTTTTGTTATTTTTTGTTCAAGCAGTTGTTTGTGAAAATGAAGCGGACTTGCCAAAATTAATTCTATTTTTGCAAATGATTATATAGAAACGTTGGCTTGTTCATACGATCCGGGCATGTCTTTGAACAGACTTTTTTCAAGTAGTTGCGTGGAGGTCTTGTCCGCCATGTGGGCAGCCGGCGAGGCGGAGGCCGACGCGCGCTGTGCAATATGGATACTCGGGCTTGAAGCTGTGTCAGGGCGCCAGGGAGGCGGCCCGAAATCATGGGATCAGGGTGCCGGTAATTTGCGTTTGCAGTTCCAGATACGCACGCCAAGCGCGCACCAGACCAGGAAAATGACCATGTTGGCAGGCACCCAGACCAACTGCAGCCAGATGTAGTAACGCATGGCTTCGTTCCAATGGCCGGGATTCTGCAAATCGGTCATTTCCATCCACGGTGCGGTACTGAGGGAAACGTATTGCGTCCATCCGAGTATGACGGCCATCGGAATCAGCAGGAAGCTCCAGAATGATATGGTGCGATGCACGCGTACGTCTGCGTAGGCGGATTGAGACATCGCATCGTGCTGCCGGTTGTATGTCGTGTCATGTCCTGAACATTGCATGGCGTTCATACCGCCTTGTTCGTGACAGTGGTTGTGTTGACTGCGCGCGTTATTTTCTGCATTTGCCACATCGTTCTGCATAGTGCCCCCGCATCTGCAAACTGACTTGATTGAATTTATTTGGTTTCTTATTTCATTCCCGGCATGGCGCCGATGTCTTCATTCGGACAGGCGCAGCAGGAGATGCGTACGATCGCGCCGCCGTTCGGGCGAGCGCTGCGGGAGAAGATCAGGAGCAAGCCGGGAAATGGAAAGTCGGACCTGCGGCCATGGCGTCATTGCGCAGGCAAGCGGTCGTGTCTCTGGCTGACCGGAGGCCGCCAAATTGTGACGAGGCATTTACGGTTCTCGCTGAGGTTGAGCGCATCCCTGACCAGGGTCGGGATGCATTGTTGTGCAATAGGAAAAGCAAGACGATACGTTTCGTCTCTAATTCTAGGTGCAAAATTCCTAGGGCGCAACAAATCTTACGAGAATGTTGTTAAATTGACTTGATGCTAATTCTGAATTAATTCGGAATTAATTCGAAATTAATTCAATTTTTGTTTTGGCGGGGGTGATGCCGTCGAGCACCAGTGCGACGTGCAGGTCGATATGGCGTTCGTCGATGCCGGCATGGCGCATGAGCATGCGCTGGATGATCGGACCGTACAGCAGGTCGAAAATGACGTCGAAGTCGAGGTCGGGCTTGAATTCACCGTTCTCAATGCCGCGCAACAGGACTTGCTTGGCGGCGTTGCGGCGCGGATCGAGGAAATTGTCGTTGAACAGGCGCATGGTCTCGGCGTCGAATTGCGACAGGCCGATCATTTCGCACACTACACGGCCGGTCTTGCCGCGATACAGCTTGGCCAGCTTGCGGATTTGATTTTCGATGTCGTGGCGGGCCGATTCGGTTTCCGGGAAGGCGACAGTCGGACCGACTTCACGCAGCAATGCTTCCATGGCCAGCGAACTCTTGTTCGGCCACCAGCGATAGATCGTTGCTTTACCTACACCTGCGCGCGCAGCCACGCCTTCAAGCGAGAGCTTGTCGAAGCCAATCTCGTCCAGCAGGACGCATGTGGCGTCCAGGATGGCATCGTGTGTGGCCGGGTTGCGGCGCCTGCCTGTGGCGGGGTCAGGCATGTAGGTGAGAGAAATGATCGTGCTCCAGTGATGGGGAATACAGTCTGTCCACAGCCTATATCGGTCATCTGCGTGACAACTTGAGAAAGAAACCTCCATCGCCGCGATTTTCGACAACATTTTTTACCGTCAGCTCTGTGATACGCTTCAACGACGCAGCAGCAGATTTTTGCCGGCGTTGTTGATGACCAGCAACAGACCCATCAGGACCAGGAAGCCGGCGAACAGTCCGGTGGCGTTGAGCAGCACGTGCGGATAGCCGAGGTCGCGCACGTTGATGAAGGGATAGGGATAGAAGCCGGAACTGCCGCCGCGCCACAATGTGATGCTCAGGTAGCCGAGTGGATAGACCAGCCACAGAAGGCATTTCTTCAGGCTGGGCTGGAAGCGCGGGACGAAGAAGATCCAGTACACCAGCGCCAGCAGCGGCGTCACTGTATGCAGGCTTTCGTTGACCAGCGCGCGGAAACCGGTCGGCTGCCACAACTGGCGCAGCAGGAGATTGTAGGCAATCCCGACGAAGATCATGTACGCCACCACTGCCGTAATGACCTGCGGTTTGCGGAAGAAGCGGCTGACCGGATTTGCCCCGGGCAGGGCGAGTGCGGAAAAACTCACGGCGCTCAGCAGGATGGTCAGGTTGGTGAGATAACTCGTCAAGCGTTCGACGCCGTCCATGACCGTCATGCCGCGGTCGAGCAGGCGGTCGATGGTGATGTCGGTCTGGGCGCTCAGCGCGAACCAGCTGATCACGGCGATCAGCAGGGCGAGCATGCAGGAGAGGGTGATCAGTTGCCGGTCGGGGAAGATCTCGGCAGACAGGGTGGGTTCGTTGTTTGGCGTGGACATCGGCGGTTCGTCGGGGCTGGCATTGATAAGGAGACCTTCAATCCAGTGACGGCAATACCGCAGCGACCAACGCAGACGCTCAGAACTCCTTCACCGGAACCTGGATATTGACCGCAGCAACGAAAACATTGTTCCTGGCTGCTGCATCTGTCTGTTGTTCCGCGAGTTCTGCGGCTGCGATGAAGATGAAGTCTTCATTGCTGTCCGGCACCAGGTTCATCGCCTGCAACAACTGGAACAACAATGGGAACAACAGTGATGCCGCGATGGGCAGTGCAATAGCGCCAATGATAATCCACATGATCCTCTCCCTGTTTAGCACGATAGTGCGAAATTTAGATAAAAAAAAGCAAACACAAAAAGCAAACAAAACTCCCGCATGCAGCGCCGGCATGTCGGCACTGCAGCGGCCTCAGCCGTGATAATTGAAACTGCGGTAAGTCGAAATCAGCCGGTCGTAAGCTGTTTGCACGCGCCCCAGCGCCTCCGGATCGCGCAGGAAGCGCGCATCGTGCATCAGTCCGACCATCAGGCAATACAGTTCGAACACCAGCTGCTGCGGATCGGTATCCGGGCGCAGCTGGCCTTCTTCCAGCGCCTGCTCGATGGTCCGGTGCAGCATGCCGCGCCATTGCAGGATGTTCTTCTTGATGCGGTCGCGCATCGGGCTGTCGACCACGTCGTCGTATTCAAAAGCCCCGGCGATGTACAGGCAACTGACGTCGTTGTTGGTGCGCTGCAGCCAGTTGCGGATCATCTTGTTCAGACGTGGAAGGCCACGCGGCAGCGCCATCGCGGGCTTGAAGATTTCTTCCACGAAACGGCGGTCGAATTCGTCCAGCACCGCCTGTTGCAAAGCTTCTCGCGAGCCGACGCGCGAAAACACGCCGCTTTTGCTGATGTTGAGCCGCTTGGCGACTTCGCCCAGCGACAGCGACTCCAGCCCCTCGTTGGCCGCCATCTCAAGGGCAGTGTCGACGATGGCGCTCAGAGTCAGTTCGCTTTTGGCGGTACGGGTGATGACGGTATCCATGGTCGTCAATTTAGCACACTGGTGCGAAATGTAAATCGCTTTGTGCCGCGATCGTAGAAGTACCGTAGGCAGGCCGTGTCGAAAGCGATGAAAGGATGCAGAAAGGAAATGTTTGACGTGCATCAGTCTGGTAGCAATGCCCTCAAGGCTGCCGAAGTCTCCGCATTGGCCGGGAAAAAGCACTCCATCGCCAACTCCGACAAAGTAATGTCGACCGGCGTGCCGAAGATGGTGGTGGTGCTGAAGAAGGACAGCACGCCGCCGTCCGTCGCCAGTTGGAACGGCACCGCCACGGCCGCATAAGGCGAGGCCGGGTGTTCATTGGCATCGGTTCCGGCGGGCTCCGGATAGCTCTGCAATTCCTTCATCAGGTCGATCAGCACCGGATCTGCGCTCAAGGCGATCTGCTGGCGCAGGCGATCGAGCAGGTGGCGACGCCATTCGGGAAAGTTGACGATGCGCGGCGCCAGTCCTTGCGGATGCAGGCTCAGGCGCATGACGTTGACGGGTGCGGCCAGCAATTCCGGCGCCACGCCGGTCAGCAGCAAGGGAATGACGCGATTGGCCGACACCAGGTTCCAGTGGCGGTCAATGGCCAGCGCCGGAAACGGTTCGTGACCGGTCAGGATCTGTTCGATCGCCGCACGCGCCGCCAGCAGCGCCGGATCGTCCAGCGCACGTTCCGGAAACAACGGCGCGAAGCCGCCCGCCATCAGCAAGGCATTGCGTTCGCGCAGCGGGATCTCGAGCCGTTCGGCCAGCCGCAACAGCATCTCCCGGCTCGGTTGCGAGCGGCCGGTTTCGAGAAAGCTCAGATGACGCGTCGAAATTTCAGCCTCGCAGGCCAGGTCGAGCTGGCTCATGCGGCGGCGCAGGCGCCATTCGCGCAGCAGGTCGCTGGCGCTGCGCGCAGCGGCGCGGGATGGTGTCGTAGTCAAGGGAGATGTCGTGATCATGAGCGGATCATAGCGCATCGTCCGGCATCCTCACATTACCTCCGAGGTAATTGCCGGTGCTACCGGGTCTGCGCAAAGATGTGTCTGACGCCGCACCGGATGTGTTGCAGATGTACCGGGCGGCGATCGATTGAACGCCTTTTTTCACTCACCGTATGGAGCCGAGCATGACAAACCTGAACAACGAACACATGAGCAACCTGGTCGATCTCTACATCGCCGTCTGGAACGAACCGGACGCCGCGCGCCGCACCGGCCTGATCGAAGAACTCTGGACCGCCGACGCCAGCTACCGCGATCCGCTGATGCAAGGCGACGGCCATGCCGGCATCTCGCAGCTGGTCGCGGCGGTGCACGAGCGCTTCCCGGGCTTCCGCTTCAGCCGCATCGGCGCGGCCGACTTCCACGGCGACCATTTGCGTTTTTCGTGGGCGCTGGGGCTGGACGGTGAGGAAGCCATGATCAAGGGTACCGATTACGCCATCCTGCAGGAAGGACGCCTGCGCAGCGTGACTGGTTTCCTTGATCAGGTGCCGGCCTGAGCCTGGCGGCCGGCAGCCTATTGCGCATTGAGGATGCGATCGACCCGCTCGGCGCTGGCCGGATGGCTCGACAGGTAAGGCGGCACACCGCCGCCGGCAGCTTCCTTCTCGCCCAGCTTCTCGAACACGTACGCCAGCTTCTTGCGGCTGATGCCGTTGGCCTTGAACAGCTCCACGGCATAGTCGTCGGCCTCGCGCTCGACGTCGCGTGAATACTTCATGTCCAGCAGCACCGTCGGGATATTGGCGATCACCGCCGAGACGTCGCCGAACAGCGCCGTCGCGGCCGCGCCGATGGCCGAGCTCTGGATCAGGCGGCGCATCAGGTGACGCCGGTGCACGTGGCCCAGTTCATGCGCGAGCACGCCCATGACCGCGTCGTCGTCATCCAGCAGCGTGACGATTTCGTCGGTCAGCACGATCTGACCCGACGGCAGCGCCAGCGCATTGGGGCCGATGCGGCTTTTGCGGAACACGATCTCGTAGTGAGGCACGCCTTCGACTTCGGCCGTCAGCGCGCGAAAGCGCGTCGTGATGGCGGTGCGCCGCGTGGCCGGCAACTGTGCCGGCAGCAGGATATGGTCGTCGAGGAAGTCCAGCGCACCGTCGCCGATGCGCTGCTCGACGCTGATGGGCAACGAGCGCGCGACGACTTCCGCCGCCAGCGGCAGCAGATACAGGTAACCCAGCACCAGCACCACCACCAGCGTCGCGGCCGCGGCCAGCGTGGCGCGCCAGTTCTGCTGCATGCGCACCACCAGCGAATCACGATGAGCGGTGGCTTGCAACAGGCTCGTGAAGGCGGCGTTGTCCTGGATTTCAAGATAGGCGCCGTCGGGGTAGGTCACCTTGCGCGCCGCCCGGTTGAGTCGCTCGGACACACGCAGCTGGGCAATCGGACAGGCCCGTTCAGCCTCGCCGCTGATGGTGGCGACGCCGTCGGCCACGTCCAGCGTGACCGCATGGCGACGCGAGGTCTTGCCGTCGAAGTAGAACGCTGCAACCTGTATCACGGCGCTCAAAGCGACAGATCGAAGTCGAGCAGGTCGCTCAGGCCTTCACCGGCGGCGGAACCCTGCGCCGCATTGCCGGCGATGAACTCGTCGAGATTGCCGGCCGCATGCAGGCTCATCGATTCGATCTTGTAGCGCAGCGCGCGGATCTGCGCGAACGGCGTGAACAGCCCCAGCGTCAGCACGATGCCGAGGATGTTGGTGAAGGCGATGAACATCATGCGCGGCCAGCGCATCGCGCTATGGAAGCGGTGTTCGCCGAGCCGGGTATGGTTCCAGATCAGGTTTTGCAGCAGCGTCAGGAACAGCGGATACATCAGGAACGTCCACACATACAGCGCAAAGAACAGCAGCATGAACGAGAACACGCTGTGCGCGCCGAAATCGCGCCCGGCGGCGATCAGCGCGGTGCCGCCCAGCGCCACCACGATCGCGATGAAGCCGGCCAGGTAAATCCCGAAGCCGATCAGGTAGGTCTTGTAGAAACTGCCCACCGAGCCGTCGAACGAGAAATGGCTGGCGCCGAAGCGCGATTCATTGTGCTGGAAGCGTTTGATGCGCTGATGCGTGAACGGCGTCAGCAGGTACAGCGTCAGCACGGTCAGGATGGGCAGCAGCAGATAGGCCTTGTAAGCACCGCCGGCGTTGCCGCGAAAGCCGAAGCGGATACCGCGATAGCTGGAGTTGTACAGCTTGAACTGCAAGCTGCGCCAGATCAGCCATGGCACCGCCAGCGCAAACACCAGCAGCGCGATGATGCCCAGCAGCGGGTTGTAGTTGAATGCGAACTGGTAGCCGAACAGCAGCACCACCGCGACGATGCGGCCCTTGAGGATGGCGATGGGGTTGCCGTGATACTCGAAGCTGGTGCCCGCCACCGTCGTGTTGTCATAAAAATAACGCAGGCGGCGCACCTTGGCCCACGCCGAGTAAATGCCGAAGGTGACCACTGACAGCAGCAGATTGACTATCCATATGCGGAAATATTCGGAGCCGCGTCCGCTGAACGAAAACCCTTCCACCGATGGCTCGGTCTGCGGCGGCAGCAATGATGCAAAACTGGTCGGCGTATTTGGCTCAGGCTGCCCCGGCGGATCGAAAGTGTCGCTCATGTTTACCCCGTTCGTTGTTATGGAATTAGATGCCCGACGCAAGCGATGAGTCCGGCGCGTCGTTGAGTGCGGCAAAGAATCTCTTGCGGCATGCAAAAAGTCAAGCCGTCGCCGAATTGATGTCGTCGAAATCGGCGGCGATGAAATTAAAAAGGAGGCGTGAATAAAAATAGAAAATAAAAATAGAAAATAAAAAATGAAAAATAAAAGAAGAAAAAAACGATCGGGAAAATGTAACTGCCGTTCATCGACCGGATGAAAAACCGAGGGTGTCGCCGTTTGGCGACACCCTCCATCATCGTCAAAAAATTATCGCCTCCACATAGGGAAAACGCAGATAAAAAATGATGATGCGGGCAGTCATATTTGCGTGTCGCGAAAATTTTATACGGATTAAAAATACGCGCTGCGAATTCAACTGCGCGAATGTTCTGCAATCTCATTTCACTGTTACAAAGTTCTCGTGAACTTTCTATTTCTTGATGTGCCGAATCGCCTGAGATCGCTGCACAACTCATGTCGTGAAAACACAAACGGCATCAGCATTACAGCGATCTCACCCTCCGCGGAGGACAGCGTTCATCATCGCGTAGAAACAGTGCGCCACCATATGAAGATCATGTCCCCGATTTGTTTTATCAGTGCCACGTCTTGCACCGCACATCTATCTTCAGGAGATACCATGCTTCGCTCAGAAACCCTCTTTGGCAAACGAGAAACCAATTCGCCAAACACCCCTTTCGGCGCCAACAACAACTTGACGCAACCGGGCGTATCCAATGTGTCGAAGACAGCGACTCCCACTTCCACTCCTTCTTCCAGCTCGCAGCCGAACAACAGCTCCGGCTCCAACGAAATGGGCAGCAAGCTGATCGTCGGACCCAACATCAAACTGAAAGGTGTCGAAATCAATGATTGCGACACGCTCGTGGTCGAAGGCCGCGTGGAAGCCACCATGGATTCGCGCGTGATCCAGATCGCCGAAAAGGGCGCGTTCAAGGGATCGGCTGAAATCGACCTGGCTGAAATCCGCGGCGACTTCGACGGCGATCTGACCGTGCGCCAGAAACTGGTGATTTATTCCAGTGGCCGGGTATCGGGCAAGATCCGTTACGGCAAACTGGTGATCGAAGAGGGCGGCCAGCTCAGCGGCGATGTGCAGGTCGGCGGCAGCGCAGAGCAGCGCGAACTGTTGCAGGCTAAAACGGCTTAACGGACGCATTAATTTCACCTGGCCGTCTTACTTGATCGAGTAAGCGGCGACCGTCAGCTGCTTGCCGCGGGCGCGGCAGCGGCGTGTCCGACTGTGGCCGTCTATCGGCTTAGTCTATCGGCTTATTGCTCAAGACGGCAGAGACAGCGCGATGCTTTCCGGAATGTTCCGGACGGGTTGCTGACCTTGTTCGCCTGTTTTTAACGGCTGTTAGCCGTTTTTCGTGCTTTCCAGGCCCCTGATGGGGGTTTGGCGCTTTGTGCGCGTGCGCCGGGCATGCGACAATAGCGGCTTTTCGCCATTCGGCTGCATTCCGGAGTCTTTTCCGGGACTGGCGGCAGGCGACAGCGCTTTCACGATCGACTATGACTCACCCGGAATACATCCTCACCATCTCCTGTCTCGACCAGCGCGGCATCGTTCATCGCGTGTCGGGCTTTCTCGCCGATCACGGCTGCAACATCATCGATTCCGCCCAGTTCGGCGACGCCCAGTCGAAGCTGTTCTTCATGCGCGTGCATTTCGCGTCGGAAGACCCCACGATCAGCGACGAAGTGTTGCGCGCCGATTTCGCACTGCTGGGCGGTTCGCTCAACATGGACTGGGAACTGCACGACGCCGCCGCCAAGCCGCGCGTCTTGCTGATGGTGTCGAAGATCGGCCATTGCCTCAACGACTTGCTGTTCCGCTACAAGAGCGGCCTGCTGCCGGTGGAAATCCCGGCCATCGTGTCCAATCACACCGATTTCTACCAACTGGCGGCAAGCTACAACATCCCCTTCCATCATCTGCCATTGGCTGCCGGTGCGTCGGAGGAGGCCAAGATGGCGCAGGAAGCGCGTATCCTGGAAATCGTCGAGCACAACCAGATCGACCTGGTGGTGCTGGCGCGTTACATGCAGATCCTGTCGCCGTCGATGTGCGCTGCGCTCAAAGGCCGCGCGATCAACATCCACCATTCCTTCCTGCCCAGCTTCAAGGGCGCCAAGCCGTATTACCAGGCGCATGACCGCGGCGTAAAGCTGATCGGCGCCACTGCGCATTTCGTCACCAGCGACCTCGACGAAGGCCCGATCATCGAGCAGGGCGTCGAGCGCGTGGATCATTCCATGGGGCCGGATACGCTGACCGCCATTGGCCGCGACATTGAGTCGGTGGTGCTGGCGCGCGCCGTCAAGTGGTTCACGGAACACCGCATCCTGCTGAACGGGCACAAGACGGTGATCTTCAACTGATCACGCTTTTGTGAGCTTGCAGGCGAAAACGCCGGTGCAGATCTTCTGCACCGGCGTTTTTCATTGGGGCCGCGAGTGGCAATGCGCAGGCGATTCAGCGATAATGCGCGGGAAGCAAGAATCTAGCGGTTTTTCGATGATTTTTCGATATTAATTTCACGCCAGGTTTCGCATCATCTTCTGCACCATCTTTTATCCTATTGAGAGAGCCCCGTCAGCATGAAAAATTGGACGATCAAACAGCGAATCCTCGGCAGCTTTGCGGTCATCCTGATCCTGATGGCGGTCATGGCCGGAATCGCCTACACCAGGCTGGCCAAGATCGACGACGAGGCCACCAGCCTGCGCCAGGACTCCACGCCCGGCCTGTATTACAGCACCATGATCAACGCTGCCTGGTATGAAAACCTGCTGCTGGGCCAGCAAATCGCCCAGGTTGACGATACCGAGGCGACACGCCAGGCCGACATCGCGCTGCTGCGCGCCAACGGCGAACGCCTCAATCATCTGCAGGAAGAGTACGAAAAGACCATCTTCACCACCCGCGATCGCACCTTGTTCGACCAGTTCAAGCAGGCGCGCATGGCGTACCGGCAGATCCAGCAGGAAATCCTGCGCATGGATTTGTCCAGCCCCAATCCGGCCGTCTACAAGATTATTTCGGACCAGCTGCGCCCAGCCTGGCGCACCGGTTATACGCTGACGCAGAAAATGGTGGAGATCAACAAGACCATTTCCGACGATTCGGCGCAACGCATCACCGACGCGGTGACCCAGGCCAAGACCAGCATGCTGATCGCCGTGATCGCCGCGCTGGCGGCGGCGGTGGTGTGCGGCTACTTCTTGCTGCGCGCGATTACCGGCCCTATGCAGCGCCTGATGGGTATCCTCGACGTGATGCGCGCCGGCGATTTTTCGCAACGGCTGTATTTCGAGCGCCGCGACGAGTTTTCACATCTGGCGGCAGGCTTCAACCGCATGACTGATGAACTCACCGCGCTGGTCGGCCAGGCGCAGAAATCGTCGGCCCAGGTCTCCACCTCAGTGACTGAAATCGCCGCGACTTCGCGTCAGCAGCAAGCGACTGCCTCCGAGACGGCCGCCACCACCACCGAAATCGGCGTCACCTCGCGCGAAATTTTCGCCACCTCGCGCGACCTGGTGCGCACCATGAACGAAGTCTCGCTGGTGTCGGAACAGGCCGCCACGCTGGCCGGCAGCGGCCAGAGCGGCCTGACGCGCATGGAAGACACCATGCAGGACGTCATGGAAGCGGCCGGCTCGGTCAGCGGCAAGCTGGCCATCCTCAACGAGAAGGCCGGCAACATCAACCAGGTCGTCACCACCATCACCAAGGTCGCCGACCAGACCAATCTGCTGTCGCTGAACGCCGCCATCGAGGCGGAGAAGGCCGGCGAATACGGCCGCGGCTTCTCGGTCGTGGCGACTGAAATCCGCCGCCTGGCCGACCAGACCGCGGTGGCCACTTACGACATCGAACTGATGGTCAAGGAAATCCAGTCGGCGGTCGCCGCCGGCGTCATGGGCATGGACAAGTTCTCCGACCAGGTTCGTCGCGGTATGGCCGAAGTCCAGCAGGTCGGCACCCAGCTGTCGCAGATCATCGCCCAGGTGCAGGCGCTGGCGCCGCGCTTCCAGGTGGTCAACGAAGGCATGCAGGCGCAGGCCAACAGCGCCGAACAGATCAACCAGGCGCTGCTGCAGCTGAGCGAATCAGCCCAGCAGACCGTCGAGTCGCTGCAGCAATCGAGCCAGGCCATCGACGAACTGAATCTGGTGTCGAACGGCTTGCGCAACGGCGTCTCGCGCTTCAAGGTATCGGCCTGAGCGGCCGGCCATGCTGTTCCTGATTTTCCAGATCGGCAATGAGCGCTATGCGCTCGACGCCGCCGAGGTGGCGGTGGTATTGCCGCCGGCGCCATGCAAGCAGGTGCCCGAGGCGCCGCCGTGGGTGCGCGGCATCTTCAGTCACGAGGGACGCAACGTGCCGGTGCTGGACGTCAGCATGCTGGCGCTTGGCACGCCTGCCGCCGCGCGCCTGAGCACACGCATGGTGCTGGTCCATTACACGCCGGAAAGACAGGCATCACAATTGCTGGGCCTGATCGTCGAACGCGCCACCGACACGCTGCGCTGCGAAGCGGCTGATTTCACCGGCTCCGGCCTGGCGCACGACAATGCGCGCTACCTCGGTCCCGTCATGCGCCAGGGCGACAGCCTGATCCAATGGATCAAGGTGGCCGATATGCTCGACGCCGACGTCCAGGCCTTGCTGTTCCCCGAGGAGAGCCCGGCATGAGCGCCAATGCTTCCCTGATTTCCCACGACTACCACGCAGCAGTCGGGCCGATTGCCGCCATGCTCAAGCAACACATGGGGCTGGACATTGCCGCGGTCGGCAGCGCGCTGATCGAGCGCGGCGTGCGCGAGCGCATGAAGGTGCTGGGCGAGGCCGACATGACCGGCTACCTGCATGTCCTGCAATCCGGCGTGGGCGAACTGCAGGAACTCATTGAACTCGTGGTCGTGCCGGAAACCTGGTTCTTCCGCGATCGCGAAGCGATCCTCGCTGTGGCGCGGCTGGCCCGCGAAAAAATCATCCGCGCGCCTGACGCCTCCAACGCCACCGTACGCATCCTGAGCCTGCCGTGTTCGACCGGCGAAGAGCCGTATTCCATCGCGATGGCGCTGCTCGAGGCCGGCGTGCCGCCCGCGCAATTCCGCATCGACGGCGTCGACATCTGCCATCGTTCATTGGCCGCAGCGCAGCGCGCGGTCTACGGCCGCAATTCGTTCCGCGGCAAACAGCTCGAGTATCGCGAACGCCATTTCACCGACGGTCACGAAGGCGCCGGCCAGCACGACTGGGCGCTGGACGAGGACGTGCGGCAGCAGGTCGCTTTCCGCTTCGGCAACATGCTGTCGCCCGACTTCATGCGCAACGAAGCGCCTTACGATTTCATTTTTTGCCGCAACGTGCTGATCTACTTCGACCGCGACGTGCAACAGCAGGCGGTGCAGGTGCTGGAGCGCCTGCTGGACCGCGACGGTTGCATTTTCGTCGGCCCGGCTGAGGCAGGATTGCTGCTCAAGCCGCATATCGAATCCATCGGCATCCCGCTCAGTTTCGGTTTCCGCCGCAAGAAAGTGGTTGATCGCGTGGACTTGCCGCTGCCGCCACTGAAGATGGTGGCGGCAATTCCCCGGATTGTCGCGCCTGAACCTGCGCCGCCGCTGCGCGTACGGCCCGCGCAGGTACGTCAACGCATTCCCGAAGCGGCGCCGTCTGCCGTTGTACAGGATGACTTGCTCGCGCAGGCGCGCGCCTGCGCCGACCGCGGCGAACTGGCACAGGCCGAGGCGCTGTGCGAGCAACTGAATGCTGTGGGTCCCAACGCCGACGCTTACCATTTGCAAGGCCTGATCAGCGATGCGCGCCAGGATGCCAGCGCCGCGCAGCAGCTGTACCGCAAGGCGATCTATCTGCAACCCGACCACCGCGAAGCCTTGTTGCATCTGGCCGCCTTGCTGGCGGCACAGGGCGACGATGCGGGCGCGCAGCGTTTGCAGGAACGCGCGGAACGCGCCCAACAGGCGCAACTGAAGCAGGCCAATGAGGAGCGCTCGCATGTCTGATTTCGCCTCCGCTCCATTCGTCGTGGAAATCGCCGTCGACGATTGCTGGAATCGTATCGGCGTACGCGGCGACAACAGCTGCGCCAAGTTGAAAGAATATTTCCGCTGCCTCAATTGCCCGACCTTTGCGTCGGCCGCGTCGGCGCTGCTCGACCGGCCTGTGTTTGGCGACGAGGCGGGGGCCGGTTTGTTTGTACCGAAGGGCGAAGGCGAAGCGCAAGTGCGTGGTCGCGGCGATGCCACGGCATCAATGCTGGCGTTTCGCGTCGGCGCCGAATGGCTGGCGTTTCCGACTGCGGCCGTGGTCGAAGTGATCGAGGCGCGCGCCGTCCACAGCTTGCCGGGCCAGGCCAATCCGGCCGTGCTGGGGCTGACCAATATCCGCGGCGCGCTGAAGATCTGCGTGTCGCTCGGCCGCATGCTTGGCATGGCCGATGCCGATACCGATACCGATATTGCTTCCGCCAAGACTGCACAACGCCTGCTGGTGGTGGAGCATGAACAGCAGGTGCTGGTGTTCCCGGTCAATGAAGTCGCCGGTGTCTACGGCTATGCCGCCGATGCCGTGCAGCCGCCGCCGTCGACCATGGCGCATGCCGGCATGACCTACACGCAATCGCTGATCTCCTGGCGCGACCGGCAACTCGGCCTGCTCGACTGCGGTTTGCTGTTTTATGCCTTGAATCGGAGCCTGACATGAGTTCTCCCGATCTGCGGCAGATGACCATGCTGGAACTGTTCCGGCACGAAGTGGAAAGCCAGGTGCAGGTACTCAACGCCGGTCTGCTCGAACTGGAACGCCACGGCGGCGACGTCGATCCCGAGCAGTTGGCCGAGCCGCTGGAAGCCTGCATGCGCGCCGCCCATTCGCTCAAGGGTGCGGCGCGCATCATCACGCTTAACGCCGGCGTCAACGTCGCGCACGTGATGGAAGATTGTTTTGTACTGGCGCAGCAGGGCAAGCTGAGCTTGCGGCGCCGGCAGATCGACGCCTTGTTCAAGGGCGTCGACTTGCTGGAGCGTATCGCCAATGCACCGGGTGACGACGAAAGCTGGGGCGACAAGGACGGCAAGCCCGAGATCGACGCCTTCATGCTGGCGCTCAGCGTGGCGATGACAGACAGCAGCGACGATGCCGGGGAAGCAACCCCGGTCGTCGCCAACGCGCCGGAAGCAACTTCAGTCGCGGCGCCAACTCCAGCCATATCAACCGAAACCCGCGACAGCGTGCCCGCCGGCGGCGGCCGTTCGGTGCGTGTCTCCGCCGACAATCTCGACCGCCTGCTCAGCCTGAGCGGCGAATCGCTGGTGGAATCGCGCCGCCTCAAACCGTTTGCCGCATCGATGCTGCGCGTCAAGCGCTTGCAACGCGAAGCCGCGCAAGCGCTCGACATGTTGCAGCAAAAGATGGGCGCCGGCGGCGACGCCGCGCAAGTCGCGCTCAATGAAGTGCGCGCGCTGATGCTGCAATCGCAGCACATGGTCGGCGACCAGCTGGCCGAGCTCGAGATGTTCGATCGTCATTCCGTCAATCTGTCGCAGCGCCTCTATGAAGAAGCGCTGGCCTGCCGCATGCGGCCATTTTCGGACGGCGCCGGGGCAGGCTCCGGCAACTACGCCCGCATGGTGCGCGACGTCGGCAACACGCTGGGCAAGTCGGTGCGGCTGGACATTGTCGGCAACGCCACCCAGATCGACCGCGACATCCTGGAAAAACTCGACGCCCCGATCGGTCACCTGTTGCGCAACGCCGTCGACCACGGCATCGAATCGCCGCAGCAGCGCCTGCAGGCAGGCAAGCCGGAGCAGGGCCGTATTACGCTGGAAGCGCGCCATAGCGCCGGCATGCTGCAGGTCAACGTCAGCGACGACGGCGCCGGCATCGACATGGAGCGATTGAAGCAGGCCATCGTCGCACGCAAGTTGTCGACTGAGGATATCGTCGCGCGCCTGAGCGAAGCCGAGCTGCTGGAATTCCTGCTGCTGCCCGGCTTCAGCCTGCGCGACACGGTCACCGATATCTCTGGCCGCGGCGTCGGCCTCGACGTTGTCGCCGACATGCTCAAGCAGGTGCGCGGCACGGTGCGCATCACCAGCACGGCCGGGCAGGGTACCCGCTTCCAGCTGCAATTGCCGCTGACGCTGTCGGTGATCCGCAGCCTGCTGGTGAGTATTGACGGCGAACCGTACGCGTTCCCGCTGGCCTACGTCAATCGCACGCTGGAGTTGCAGCGCGACGAGCTGGACGTGCTCGAGGGTTACCAGCATTTCAGTTTCGAAGGCCGTCAGATCGGTCTCGTCAGCGCGCACCAGATTTTGCAGAAAGGCGAGTTGCGGGCAAGGGGCGAGTCGGTCATGGTGGTGGTCATCGGCGACAACGAACATACCTATGGCCTGGCGGTGGATCGCTTCCTCGGCGAGCGCATGCTGGTGGTGCAGGCGCTCGATACGCGCCTGGGCAAGATTCCCAACGTGCAAGCCGGCGCCTTGATGGAAGACGGCGCGCCGGTGCTGATCCTGGATGTGGCCGACATGCTGCGTTCGGTGGAGAAGCTCAGCGTCGCCGGCCAACTCGAAAGCGTCGGCCAGGCCACCGCAGAGGATGCCGGCGCAGCGCGCAAGAAAGTACTGGTGGTGGACGACTCGCTGACGGTGCGTGAACTGGAGCGCAAGCTGCTGAGCAATCGCGGCTACCAGGTCACCGTGGCGGTTGACGGCATGGACGGCTGGAACGCCGTGCGCACCGAACCGTTCGACCTCGTCATTACCGACATCGACATGCCGCGCATGGACGGCATCGAGCTGGTCACGCTGATTCGCCAGGCATCGCATCTGCGCAATCTGCCGGTGATGATCGTGTCGTACAAGGATCGTGAAGAAGATCGCCAGCGCGGCCTCGAAGCCGGCGCCGATCACTATTTCACCAAGAGCAGTTTCCACGACGAGACGCTGCTGCAGGCGGTGGTCGATCTGATCGGAGTCGCCTGATGAAGATCGCCATCGTCAACGACGTCTCCATGGTGGTCGAGATCCTGCGCCGCGTGCTGGCGGAGTGGCCCGAACACCAGTTGCTCTGGGTGGCGCAGGACGGCGCGCAAGCGGTTGAGCTGTGCGCCTGGCAATTGCCGGACCTGATCCTGATGGATATCGTCATGCCGGGCATGGACGGCGTCGAAGCCACGCGCCGCATCATGCAGCAGACGCCGTGCCCGATCCTGATCGTCACGGCCGACATCGGCGCTTGCGCCGACAAGGTCTACCAGGCGCTCGGCCATGGCGCGCTCGACGCCGTCGATACGCCGGCGTTGTCGGGCAGCGACTGGCGTCAGGGTTCGGCCGTGCTGATGGAAAAAATCGACCGGATAGGTCGCATGGAACGCAAGTCTGCGCAGTCATCGGTCGCGCGCCCGAAGATCGAGCCGAGGCGAACGCCGTTGGCGCCGACAGTTTCCGACAAGTTGGTGGCGATCGGTGCGTCGGCAGGAGGTCCGGGCGCATTGGCGACCATATTGCGCACGCTTCCCGATACATTTCCGGCGGCCATCGTGATCGTGCAGCACATCGACCCCGGTTTTGCCGGCGGCATGGCGGGCTGGTTGCAGCAACAAAGCGGACTGGCGGTGAAGGTGGCGCAAGAGGGCGATCGTCCGCAACGCGGCACGGTGCTCATGGCGGGCACCAATCAGCATTTGCTGTTCAGGAGCCGCGACAGCCTCGGCTACGTACCCGAGTCGCCGGAGGATGTCTACCATCCGTCGATCGACGTTTTTTTCAACAGCGTGGTGCGGCAGTGGCGCGGCCAGGCTGTGGGCGTGTTGCTGACCGGCATGGGGCGCGACGGCGCGGCCGGTTTGAAAGCCATCCGCGACGCCGGATATCACACGATCGCCCAGGATCGCGAGAGCAGTTCCGTCTACGGCATGCCGAAGGCGGCAGCGGCGCTGGATGCCGCCACCGAAATTTTACCGATAGCGAACATCGCCAAGGCGCTGGTCAGTCAATTTACATGATGCAAAGGAACGACAAGATGGAGTCCCCGACTCTTACCGGTAATGTCAGCAATGACAGTAACGACAGCGACCTCGGCATACAACTGCCGCCGGCCGACTACAAGATCATGGTGTTGCTGGTCGATGACCAGGCCATGGTCGGCGAAGCGATCCGGCGTGCGCTGCTGACCGAAGCCGACATCGATTTCCATTTCTGTTCGCGCGCTGAAGACGCCCAGGGCATTGCCGAAAAGACCCAGCCCACCGTGATCCTGCAGGATCTGGTGATGCCCGGCGTCGACGGCCTCACGCTGGTGAAGCAGTACCGCAGCAATCCGCTGACGATGGATATTCCGATCATCGTGCTGTCGAGCAAGGAAGACCCGCTGGTCAAGCGCGACGCCTTCGCCACCGGCGTCAACGATTACATGGTGAAGCTGCCGGACACGATCGAACTGATCGCACGCATCCGCTACCACTCGCGCTCGTACAACAACCAGCTGCAGCGCGACGCCGCCTACCGTGCCTTGCGCGAGAGCCAGCAGCAACTGCAGAAGAGCAATTTCGAACTGCAGCGCCTGACCAATACCGACGGCCTGACCAGCATCGCCAACCGCCGCTATTTCGATGATTACCTGAACGCGGAATGGAAGCGCGCCAAGCGCGTGCAGCAAGAGATTTCCCTGCTGCTGATCGACGTCGACAACTTCAAGCTGTACAACGACAATTACGGCCACGTCGCCGGCGATCAGGTGCTCAAGAATGTCGCACGTGCGATGGAAGCCAGCGCGGTGCGTTCATCCGACCTCAGCGCACGCTACGGCGGCGAAGAGTTCGCGGTCATCCTGCCGGGCACCGATGCCGAAGGCGCGCGCGCTGCCGGCGAAAAATTGCGCGAGATGGTGGAAGCCTTGCACATCGGCCATGCGCATTCGACCACCGGCGAATGGGTCACCGTCAGCGTCGGCGCGGCGACCGTGATTCCCAAGGAAGAACAGACCCAGAGCGACCTGATCCGCCTGGCGGACAAACGTCTCTACAAGGCCAAGCAGGGCGGCAAGAACCGCGTGATGTCACAGGACGACTGAACTTGTTCTGAGCGCCCGGATGTCGTGCAATCGGTCACGCCAGCCTGTCACGACGGATACTGCTCGCGCATCACGCGCTTGTTGAGCTTGCCGACGCTGGTGCGCGCCAGTTCTTTCACGAACTCGATGCGATCCGGCACGCCGTATTTTGAAATCACGCCGTCGTCGGCTGCCGCCAGCACCAGCTTGCGGATGTCGTCGGCGTCGATCTTGCCGGCCTGGTCAGCCTTGAGCACCACCAGCGCCACCGGGCGTTCGCCCCATTTGGCATCCTTCACGCCGATCACCGCGATCTCCGCCACCGCGGGGTGACGCGCGATGATTTCTTCGATCTCCAGGGACGACACCCATTCGCCGCCGGTCTTGATCACATCCTTGATGCGATCGGTGACCTGCAGATAGCCGCGCGCATCGATGTTGCCGATGTCCTGCGTGTGCAGCCAGCCGCCTTCCCACAGACCTTGCGACGCCTCCGGATTGTGCAGGTAGCCTTGCGTGAGCCAGGGCGCGCGCACCACCACTTCGCCGGTGCTCTTGCCGTCGTGCGGGCAGTCGTTCATCTCGGCGTCGACCGTACGCAGCGCCACCAGCGGTATCGGGCGGCCGGTCTTCACGCGTGTGGCAACGTCTTGTCCGGTGCCGAGTTCGGCGGTGGGTACGTGCGCCAGCGAAAGGATCGGGCAGGTCTCCGACATGCCGTAGCCGGTGAAGACGTCAATGCCGCGTTCGCGCGCCGTCTGCGCCAGCGCGCTGGTCATGGCCGAGCCGCCGATGATCATTTTCCAGTTCGACAGATCGACGTCTTTTGCCGCCGGCGCGCTCAGCACCATGTGCAGGATGGTCGGCACGCAATGCGAGAAGGTGACCTTCTCCGTATCGATCAGTTTGAGAATGGTGTCGGGCACGTAGCGGCCCGGATAGACCTGTTTGAGCCCGGCCATCGTGGCGACGTAGGGCAGGCCCCAGGCGTGCACGTGGAACATCGGCGTGAGCGGCATGTAGACGTCGTCGCGATGCAGGCGTCCTTGCTGCGGCGCCAGCGCCAGGCCGGCAGTCACCGCCAGCGTGTGCAGCACCAGCTGGCGATGGCTGAAGTAGACGCCCTTGGGCAGGCCGGTGGTGCCGGTGGTGTAGAAAGTGGTGGCGCGCGCGTTCTCGTCGAAGTCGGGGAACTCGCAGGTCGGCGAGGCTTGCGCCAGCAGTTCTTCGTACTCGCCCGCGAAGCCGGGACCGCGCGGCGCCGGCGTGCCGTCGTCGGTGATCAGCACGCAGCGCGTGAGCGTCTTGAGCTCGCCGCGGATCTGCTTGAGGATGGGCATGAAATCCGAATTCACCAGCAGCACGTCGGCCTGCGCATGGTTCAGCGTGTAGGCGATTTGTTCCGGCGACAGGCGCACATTGACGGTCTGCAGCACGCAGCCGAGCATCGGCACGGCGAAGAAGCATTCGAGATAGCGGTGGCTGTCCCAGTCCATCACGGCGACGGTATTGCCGCGCTGCAGGCCGAGTTCGCGCAGCATGTTGCCGAGGCGCTGGATGCGCACGTTAAGGTCGGCGTAGGTATGGCGGCGCTGGTTGTCGATGCCGTAGACGATTTCCTGGTCGGGCGCGGTCGCCATGGAGGAGTGCAGCAATTGCTTGATCAGCAGCGGGTAGCTGTAGGCTTCGGGGGTGGTGTCGATGATGTGGGCGCTCATGCGGTCTCCTGTCGTTGTTATGGCGGCAAGTGGGCCGGCGCGCACAAGGTGGGCGATGTGCGCGCTGCGTACTTTTCCGGAACGACGATGATAGCCCGATTTGCTGTCGCGAGTCTTGCCGGCGCAGAGCAGCTTACTTCACCGGTTCAGCTTCGATGGAGGTCACGGTCAGCACGCCGTTGGTCTTCTCGGCGGTGAACAGGATCTGGTCGCCCACCTTGGCCTTGGCCAGCAAGTCCGGGGCGGCGGCGCGGAACACCATCGTCATTGGTGGCATGCCGAGGTTGGGGATGTCGGCGTGACGAATGGTGATCTTGCCGGTGTCAGTGTCGACCTTGCGGATTTCGCCGTGGACTTGCGGTGCGGTCGCAGAGCCGGTCTGCATGGCATGCATGCCGTGATTCATTTCTTGCGCTGCGGCAGGCAAAACAGACAGGAGGCCGGCGGCGGCGAGGAGGATGGCGAAGGCAGTTTTTTTCATGAAATTTTCCTTTGATCAGTGTTGGTGTGTGCGACGAACGACGTTGACGGTGTTGTCGTCGACTTTGGTTTTTGGGCCGGGTGCGGCGACGGCCGGTTGACCGGCGCCGCGCCACTCGTAAGCGACCGTGCCGGGCGGCGCCTGGTACCAGCCGGGGTCGCGGTAGTCGTTGCGCGCCAGGTTCTTGCGCACCTTGACGACGCTGAACATGCCGCCCATTTCCAGCGATCCGTAAGGTCCGGCTCCGCCCATCATCGGCAGCGTGTTGTCGGGCAGCGGCATCTCCATGTCGCCCATGGCGCCGCCCTTGTCGCCCATCACCATGTAGTCGGGAATGAGGCGGTTGATCTTCTTCGCCAGGTCGGCCTGTTCGACGCCGATCATGGTCGGCACGCTGTGGCCCATGGCGTTCATGGTGTGGTGCGACTTGTGGCAATGCAGCGCCCAGTCGCCTTCTTCGGTGGCGTCGAATTCGATCGCGCGCATCTGGCCGACCGCGATGTCGGCGCTGACTTCAGGCCAGCGCGAAGCGGTAGGAGTCCAGCCGCCGTCGGTGCCGGTGACGACGAATTCATGGCCGTGCAGGTGGATGGGATGATTGGTCATGGTCAGGTTGCCGACGCGGATGCGCACGCGGTCGTTCTGCCGCACCGGCAGCGCGTCGATGCCGGGGAAAGCGCGGCTGTTCCAGGTCCACAGGTTGAAGTCGAGCATGGTATTGACCTTGGGCGTGGCGGCGCCCGGTTCGATGTCGTAGGCGTTGAGCAGGAAGACGAAATCGCGGTCCACGCGCATGAAGTTCGGATCCTTGGGATGCGTGATCCAGAAGCCCATCATGCCCATCGCCATCTGCACCATTTCATCGGCATGCGGGTGGTACATGAAGGTGCCCGCGCGGCGCGCCGTGAATTCGTAGACGAAGGTCTTGCCCGGCGGGATACCCGGCTGGGTCAGGCCGGTGACGCCGTCCATGCCGTTGGGCAGGCGCTGGCCGTGCCAGTGCACCGAAGTGTGTTCAGGCAGCTTGTTGGTGACGAAGATGCGCACGCGGTCGCCTTCCACGACTTCGATGGTGGGGCCGGGGCTTTGGCCGTTGTAGCCCCACAGGTTGGCTTTCATGCCGGGGGCGATTTCGCGCACCACCGGTTCGGCGACGAGGTGGAATTCCTTGACACCGTTGTTCATGCGCCAGGGCAGCGACCAGCCGTTGAGGGTGACGACGGGATGATAGGGCCGGCCGTTGGGCGGTATCAGCGGCGCTTGCGTGGCGGCGCTGCTTTGCACCGCGGCTTCGGGCAGCGAGGCGGCGCCGATGCGCGTGACGGCGGTGGCGCCGACAGCCAGCGCGGACCCTTGCAGGAAGGCGCGGCGGCTCAGTTTGTTGGCGGCGTCAGTCATGTCTGTTTCCTTCAATATTGTTTGGTGCAGGAGCGCTCCGTCCGCCCAGCGCCAGCTGCAGGTCGCTGTCGGCGATCCAGTAGTCGCGTGATGCGTCGATGGCGGCATTGACGGCGTTGGCTTGTTCGCGCGCATCGGCCAGCAGTTCGAATACGCTCGCCAGCATGCCGTTGTAGCGCAGCAGGTATTCGTCGGAGATGCGTTTGCGCAGCGGCACTACGTCATCGCGATACTGGCGGGCCAGGGCGTAGGCGTTCTGCTGCGCGGCATAGGCGACGCGCACTTCCGATTGCGCCTGCACGGCGGTGGCGGCGAGCCGGTGCGCCGCCTGCATGTAGATCGCCTCGGCCTTGGCCACGCGCGCGCCGCCCCAGTCGAACAGCGGGATCTCTATGCCGGCCTGGTAGCCGACTTCGGCGGCCTTGCCGGTTTCCGAATTGCGCACGTAGCCGAGATCGAGCACGTTGACGAAGCGGGTGGCTTTGCTGAGTCCGAGCGAGGTTTGCAGCGCGGCGACTTCCAGTTTTGCCGATTGCACGTCGAGCCGCTGTTCCATCGCGACCTGTTCGCTGTCAGCCAGCGTGACCGGCTGCTTGGGAAGATCGGGAAGGCGCTGCGGCAATTGCAGTTCGCCGTCTTGCCGGCGCAGTCCAAGCAGACGTATCAGATTTTCGCGTTCCTGCACTGCTTGCGTGCGGGCGCGCGTCAGTTGGGCGGAGGTGTCGAGGTAGAACGCCTGCTCACGTGCGGCGTCGAGTTGCGAGAAATTGCCTTTCTTCGCCATGCGCACGGCGAGCTCGTGGGCGACTTCAGCGGCTTGTTTTACCTGCTCCAGATACTGCAGACTCTGCGTCGCCGCGATGCTCTGGAAGTAAGCCTTGCGCGTCTGCGCGGCGGTGCGCAACATGGCGTCCGCCACCTTCAGTTTGGTCTGTTCGAAGCGTCGCGCCTCGATGCGCGATGCGGCGGGCATGGTCAGCAGACGCATCACCGACAGCGACAGGCTGCGCTCGATCTTGATGTCGCCGCCGCTGTGCGTTCGCCCGAAACTGAAGCCTGGATTGGGCAGCCGTCCGGCCTGCACCAGGTCGGCCTCGGCGATGCCGAGTTCGCTGTAGGAAGCCTGCAGTTCGCGGTTGTTGATCAGGGCGATCTGTACCGCGTCGTCGACGGCCAGCGGTCGTGCCAGCATGGCTCGGACGCGGCGGGCGACGTTGTCGGCGTCCTGTTCAGATCGCGTCCAACTGGTTTCTTTGTTGAGTCGCTGTTGTGCGGCCTGGTTGACGGTGTTGAAACCGCCGTCGTCGCTGAAACTCGCACAGCCCGCAAGAACAAAAACGGCAAGCAGCGGCGGCGCGAGTGGACGCAAAAATCTGCGCAAGAAGGGAAATGCATTCATGTAAGCCTCGTGCAAACGACAAGTTCGCCGGCGCACGATCAACATCACGCGCCGGAACGGTTGCAGGAAGCTGCAGGCGGATTACGCCGGTGCAGCTTCAGGGATTACACGGACAGTGAAGGGGGGCGTTCGGGATTTTCCGGCGTATAGCCGACGAAGCCGTGCGGCGTGTCGGCGACGTGGATGTCTGCCGCGACGGGCAGGTTGATGAGCTTGTCGAGCGCCAGCGGCAGGACCGCGCCGATGGTGCAGACGCTGCAGGAACTGCACGATGCCGAGGAAGCCTTGTGCTGATGCGGCATCGTGTGGTCGGTGTCGGCTTGCGTGCTCATGTCGTGCATGGCATGACCGCTGTGATGATGCGTGTCAGCAGCAGGCGCAACCACTGTCGGCATCTGATGCGACGACGCGCAACCGGCCTGCACCGCGGCAGCGAATCCCTGGACGGGAATCGCAAAGGCCAGCAGCCAGAGCAGGAGGATTTTTACGCGCGAAGTCATGGGCCGTAGTGTATCACTGCCGAAAATAGTCTCGTTATTTTACGAGATCAACGACAGATGGAACCGGACGTGGACCGGTGTACGCCGCACGCGGCCGGATCAGTTCCCCGCTGGCGCGCTGCTCCAGCGCCTGCGCGATCCAGCCCATGCCGCGCCCCAGCGCGAACAGGCCGAAGGCGGCGCCCACCGGCAATTGCAGATGCCGCCGCAGCGCCACCAGCGCAAAGTCCACCGACGGATGCTGGCCGATCAGGTTGCGGGTGGCGCCGATGATGTCGCGCCAGGCGGGATGATGCGGCAATACTTCCGCCAGCAAGGCATTGGCGCGCACGTCGCCGTCGGGATAAAGGTGGTGGCCGAAGCCGGGCAAGTCGTCGCCGCGCGCCAGGCGTCGTTGCAATCCGGCAGCAATATCGGCTTTTCCATGCTCACCGATTTCATCCAGCAAGGCTTCCACGCGTGCCGTGGTTCCGCCGTGCTTGCCGCCGGTCAGCGCCGCAAGTCCGGCGATCACCGAGGCGCGCAGGCTGGTGCCGGTGGACGCCACGCAGCGGGCGGTGAAACTCGAGGCGTTGAGCTCGTGATCGGCGCACAGCACCAGCGCCATGCGCACCAGCGCGGCGCCGTGCGCATCCAGCTTCCACGCCTTGGCGCATTGTTCATGGATGGGCGCTGACGATGGTCGCGTGCCGAGCAGGCTGGCGGCGAGCAGGCGCATCAGCGCACCGCTGCCTTCGGCGGTGCGCTCGGGCGAGGTTTGCCACAGTGCAGTGGCGGCGTCGTCGCTGGCGATCGTGAACAGCGGCAGCAGCGATTCTTCCGCACGGCGTCCGGCGAAATGTTTGAGCAGGCCGGCGTAGGCGGGATGCGCCGTCGCTTCGCCGGGGCCGAAAGCCTGTCGTACGTCAGCGTTCCACAGCAGTGCGGCGACATCTTCCACGGACTGCGAGTTCGCCAGCGCGACAGCGTCGCGGCCGCGATAGTAGAGCCGGCCGTCTTCGATCAGCGTGATGGCCGATTCCAGCACCGGCAGGCCCCAGCTGAGCGTGGCCTTGGCGACTTCCTTCGGCTTGCGTCCGCGCGTGCGCTGGGTCGCCAGGCGCGTGACTTCTTCTTCCAGATAGCGGCTTTCACGCGCAGTGCCGTCCGACTGCGCGCTGAGCAGGCCGCGGCTGACGTAGGCATACAGGGTCTGGCGCGAGACGCCGAGCGCGGCGGCGGCTTCGGCGGAGCTGAGGTAGGTGGGCATAGTGGTTCCGGCAGAGAGTTATGTTGATTATATTAATCAATATTGACAATTAAAACGAGCGGAATATGCTTCAGTCATCTTCACGAATCTTCCGATGAAAGGTCATGATGTCTGCTCAATCACACCAAAGCACGCAGGCTTTCCTGCGCGAAATCTGGCTGGCCGCACAGGGCGAGTCCGCTTTCCTTGAACAAGTCCGGCTGAGCGGCGAGGGCAGCCTGCCGTCGGTCTTCGCAGTGACCGATCTGGCGGCGGGCGCCATCGGGGCCGCCGGGCTGGCGGTTGCGGAACTGGTGCAAGCTGCCGGTGGCGCTGAACAGGAAGTGGCGGCGGACCGCCGGCTGGCGTCGTTCTGGTTCGGCACCTCGCTGCGGCCGCAAGGTTGGGAAGCGCCGCCTTTGTGGGATGCGGTCGCCGGCGACTATCAGACGGCCGACGGCTGGATACGTCTGCACACCAACGCGCCGCATCATCGTGCAGCAGCACTGGCGGTGTTGAAGGCGCCGGTTGACCGGACCGCCGTCGCCCATGCCGTGGCGCAATGGAAGGCCGAGGAGCTGGAAGCCGCCGTCGTCGCGCAAGGCGGGTGCGCCGCCAAAATGCGCACTATGGAGGAGTGGCGCGTTCATCCGCAAGGCGCTGCCGTCAATGCCGAACCGCTGCTGCACATCAACGATGCGCCCGCGAGCGCGAAGCCCGGCTGGCCGATCGATCCGCAACGCCCCTTGCAGGGCATCCGCGTGCTTGATCTGACGCGTGTATTGGCGGGGCCGACCGCGACGCGCTTCATGGCCGGCTTCGGCGCCGACGTGCTGCGCCTCGATCCGCCAAGCTGGGACGAGCCGGGCGTGGTGCCAGATCTGGTGCCGGGCAAACGCTGCGCGCGGCTCGATCTGCGCACGTCGCAAGGGAAGGAAATCTTCACGCAATTGCTGGCGCAGGCCGACGTGCTGGTGCATGGCTATCGTTCTGACGCGCTGGCCGGCATGGGCTTTGACGCCGCCAATCGCCGCCGCATCAATCCGGCGCTGGTGGACGTCAGCCTCGACGCCTACGGCTGGAGCGGTCCGTGGAAAACGCGGCGCGGTTTCGACAGCCTGGTGCAGATGAGCAGCGGCATCGCCGAAGCCGGCATGCGCCGCCTCGGCCGCGACAAGCCGACGCCGCTGCCGGTGCAGGCGCTGGATCACGCCACCGGTTACCTGATGGCGACGGCGGCGATCCGTGGATTGACGCAGCGTTTGACGAGCGGCAAGGGCAGCGAGGTGCGCATGTCGCTGGCGCGCATGGCGCAGCTGCTGGTGACGGGGTCGGGCAATCAGGTCGATGCGGCGCTTGCCGCAGAAAACGCCGGCGATCTGGCGCCGGCGATTGAACAGACTTTCTGGGGGCCGGCGCAACGTGTGCGCGGTGCAGTGACAGTGGGTGGAACAGCGATGGCCTGGGACAGGCCGGCTGCGCCGCTCGGGTCGGCGCAGCCGGTGTGGTGAGGATTTCTACAGCGAGCGCACCAATCGCAGGCCGTTGAACACCACGATCAGGCTCGCACCCATGTCGGCGAATACCGCCATCCACAGCGAGCTTTCACCGGCCAGCGCGAGCGCGAGGAATACCGCCTTGATGCCGAGTGCAATCGTGATGTTTTGCATCAGCACGCTGTGGGTCTTTTTGCTCAGGCGGATGAAGTCGGGAATCTTGCGCAGGTCGTCGTCCATCAGCGCGACGTCGGCGGTTTCCAGTGCGGTGTCGGTGCCGGCCGCGCCCATGGCGAAACCGATCTGCGCACGCGCCAGCGCCGGCGCATCGTTGATGCCGTCGCCGACCATGCCGACGTAGCCGTGCCGCGCTATCAGCTCACCGATCGCCGTCAACTTATCTTCGGGAAGCTGGTCGCCGCGCGCATCGTCGAGCTGCACGATGTCGGCGATGGCGCGCGCGGTGTGCGCGTTGTCGCCGGTCAGCATGGTGACGCTGACGCCGAGCTGCTTCAATTGTGCGATGGCGTCGCGGCTGCTGTCGCGCACCGTGTCGGCGACAGCCAGCAGCAATTCCACGCGGCCGTCACGGCACAGGATGGTGGTCGTTTTGCCCTGCTTTTCCAATAGCTGCAGACGTGCTTCCAGCTCCGGGCTGCACATGCCCATTTCATGCACCAGGCGGTGATTGCCGAGATGGAATTCGCTGTCGCCGATGCGTCCCTTGACGCCGCGTCCGCTCAACGCTTCGAATTCTGCGACCTCGTCCGCACGTCCTTGTTGTTGCGCTGTCCAGTGCGCCGCAATTGCCGCTGAGACCGGATGATCGGAGCGCAGCGCCAGGCTGGCAGCCTGTTGCAATAACAGGGCCTGGTCGCCGTCCGACAGCAACTGCACGTCGGTGACGACCGGCTTGCCGTGTGTGATGGTGCCGGTCTTGTCGAGCGCGAGCGCCTTGATCAGGCGTCCTTGTTCCAGATACACGCCGCCCTTGATCAGGATGCCGTGGCGGGCCGCCGCAGCGAGTCCGCTGACGATGGTCACCGGCGTGGAAATCACCAGTGCGCAAGGGCAGGCGATCACCAGCAGCACCAGCGCCTTGTACAGCCACGGATAAAAAGCTGCACCCAGCAAGAGCGGCGGCACGATGGCGATCAGCGCCGCCACCGCAACTACCGCCGGGATGTAATAGCGCGCGAACTGATCGACGAAACGCTGTGTCGGTGCGCGCTGGCCTTGCGCCTGCTGCACGCTTTTGACGATGCGCGACAGCGTCGATTCGCTTTGCACTGCGGTGACGCGAAAGTCGAAGGCGCTGTTGCCGTTGATGGTGCCGGCAAAGACCTGATCGTTGCGTTGCTTGGCGACCGGCATGCTTTCGCCGGTGATCGGCGCCTGGTTGATCGCCGGCTGTCCTTGCGTGACCACGCCGTCGAGCGGAATGCGCTCGCCCGGCTTGACGCGGACTTCCGTGTTCAGCACCACCTGTTTTGCAGCGACCTCGATCCAGGCGCCGTCCTGCAGCACGGTGGCTTTGTCGGGCGACATTGCCATCAGTCCGGCGATGGCGTTGCGGGCGCGGTCCAGCGACAACGACTCGATCATCTCGGCCAGCGTGAACAGCACGATGACGACGGCAGCCTCCGGCCATTGGCCGATGATGGCGGCGCCGATCACGGCCAGCGACATCAGGAAGTTCATGTTCAGCGACAAGTGGCGCAGCGCGATCCAGCCCTTTTTGAGCGTATCGAGACCGCCCACCGCAATGGCGAACAGCGCCAGCGCAATCACCGTCAGCGAGCCGTCATCGCCACTGCGCCAAGCCACGACTTCGGCAGCCAGCGCCGCCACGCCGGCAACGCCGACCATCAGCCATTTGCGCGCGGGAATGGCATAGGACGCGCTGTGGTCGTCATCGTCGTTCATGTGGGCCTCGGCATCGAGCGTGTCGCTCTTGACCTTGGGCAGCATGTCGAGTGCGGCCAGCGTCTTGACGATGGGATCGACCGACGGCAGGCGATGCTGCACGGTCAGTTCGCGCTGGATCAGGTTGAACTGCATGGCGGCGATGCCGTCCATGTTGGCGAGGCGTTCGCGGATCAGCTTTTCTTCGGTGGGGCAATCCATCTTCTGGATGAAGAACACAGCCTCTTCGGCGTCGGCGAGGCCGGCCGGTTTGGCGTTGTCGACCGACGATTGTGCGTGATCGTGCGCATGCTCATGGGCGTGCTCGTGGACATGGCCGGCTTTCTTGCCATGATTGTGGTCGTGATCGTGGTTACAGCAATTCGACATGCGTGCTCCTGACAAGCGAGATATGGGGGCTTGCTGTATATTAAAAACCCTGAACCAGCTACAAGGTCAAGCCTTTTATAACCTTGCTTGCAGGCTGGTTGTTCTGGAGAAAGCATGGATGCACTGAAGATAGGCGAACTGGCGGCGCGCACCGATTGCCCGGTTGAAACCATCCGCTACTACGAGCGCGAAGCCTTGTTGCCCGCGCCCACGCGGTCACAGGGCAATTACCGCCTGTACGGCGACAGGCATGTCGAGCGGTTGCAATTCATCCGCCATTGCCGTTCGCTCGACATGACGCTTGACGAGGTGCGCAGCCTGTTGCAATTCCGCGATGCGCCCGAGGAAAATTGCGGTGAGGTCAACGCCTTGCTCGACAAGCACATCGGCCACGTGGCCCAGCGCATCGCCGAGCTGAAGAAGCTGCAGGTGCAATTGAAGAGCCTGCGCGCGCAATGCGACACGGCCCAGGCGACCCGCGATTGCGGCATCCTGCAAGGGCTGGCCAACATGAGCGATGACAGCAAACCGGTCAATCTTGGCAGTCACGGCAGCGGTTGTCACTAGCCGGTTTTTTACGTTGTTTCTCCCATTCTTACGACGAACTCTGTTGGGTGGATATTTTCAAAGAAACTCCCTGGCGGCGCATGAGCGTCACAGGTTCATTTTCTTGATATCCCCAACCGAGAGGTACTCGTGACCGACTTCCACCTGTTCAGTTTCGCCGCCGGCGACGACCCGATACACGCCGCTCTTCCACCCGCCCAGGCATTTTTTGCAATGGACGACTACAGTCTCGGCCCGCTTGATGACGAAAGCAAAAGAGAGGCCTTCTGGCGGGACATGCTGCGCGGGTACGAAGAGGATGATCCGGAGGAGCGGGCTACTGCGGGTTTTTCTCCTTGGCGTGAATTGCAGTCCCGGCTTCTTCAGGCACCCGCCGGCCGGGTTTATATGTGGCACGCCGCCAATGCGGCCGACTACGTGTTTGTGAGGATGGCTTGCCATTGGCTCGCGCAGACCGGGCATGCCTTGTTTGCGATCGATATACCGGAGGAGGGATACGTTCTTCCGACCCACGCGAAGCTGGAACAACTTTGTGCAGGCGCTGCCCAGATATCACCGGCGCAGCGCCTGCAATGGGCGCAGGAATTTGTCGCGATGGCTGCGCGCCCGGAGATGTTGCGGGAGCTGGATGACGCCGGACATTTGCAGTGCCGGGAAATGCACGTGCATGACGATTTCATGTTGGCATGCTGTCCGACGCAATGGCAACTGGCCGCGCGTCTGGTAGGTGAGACCATGGCGAAGGCGTGTCCGCCGCACTGTCTGGGCGACGTGTTCTGGAACATGCGCTTGCAATGTCTGATCGATGCCGGATTGATAGAAGCGGACGGTGAACGCGTCGGATTGAGGAATTACCGCGTCCGCAGACGCCAGTCCGTTCCGGGAAATTGATTTGCGGCGGGCGCTTGGTCTTGCGCTGCAGGAACCAACCGGCCGTGGGCTTTTCTAAACGGTTCGCCCTCAGAAAATTCAGGAACAGCCATGAAAAAATCCTCCGCCCGCCTGCTCGCGTTTGCCGTCGTTTTCGCCGGCGCCACCCTGACTACCACGGCCTTCGCGCAATACACCGGCCCATCGCACAAACCGTCAATACAGACCGTGGCCAGCGCCGCCAAGTCGGCCGACGACACGCATGTGGTGCTGGTCGGCGTCATCATCGCCAAGTTGCGTGACGAGCACTACACCTTCCAGGACGGCAGCGGCAAGATCGAGATCGAAATCGACGACAAGCATTTCCCGACCACGCCGATCAGTGAAACCACTCAGGTGCGTATCTACGGCAAGGTCGACAAGCATTTCGGCAAGGACGCCACCATCGACGTCAAAAAGGTCGAACCCTTCTAAGAATTTTTTCCCAGTATGCGATCCAACGCCCAGCTGGTACGCGCCGCGGTGCGTCCTGTCGACGGGTGAGCCGCACTGCCGCGCAGATGCGCGTGCATGTTGCGCACGTGGTGCAGCTGGATATTGTCGGGATTGGCGATGACAGCCTCTTCGACGCCGGCAGCGGTAGTCAGCTGCAGCGGAGCCTCTTCAAACACCGAAAAGGCAATCTTGCCAAGGCTGCCGGTGATTTCCACCTTGTCGCAGCGTTCGAAGCTGCCGAAGTTCCAGTTGCCGCTGCCGGTGACGCCGGAGGCGTGCAACCAGGCGCCGCTGACCGTATCGGCCGCTGAATACAATCCCTGCTGATTGGCGCTGTATCCGGACGCCTGCACCACCTCGCCCAGCAAATGTGCAAACAGGTCGACGCCGTGGCTGGCAAGATCGTCAAAGTATCCGCCCGCTGCAATCGTCGCATCCGTGCGCCAGTTGTAAGCGCGGCTCAGGTCGAGCGGCGAGGGCGTGCGGCTGAATTGCCAGCTGACGTTGCGCGGTGCGCCGATGCGGCCTTCGTCGAGCCAGCGTTTGACCTGCGCGAAACGCGGCAGCGAACGCCGGTAATAGGCGACGAACAAGGGCCGGCCGCGGTTTTCAAATGCCGCGCAGATGGTTTCGCATTCGGCGAACGTGGGCGCCATCGGCTTTTCAATGCAGCAAGGTTTGTTCGCCGCCGCCACTTTCAAGGCGTAGAACAGGTGCGTGTCGGGCGGCGTCGCGATGTAGATGGCGTCGATGTCCGGATCGGCAATCAGCGCATCGGCATCGTCGTAGTGCCGCGGCACGCCGTGCCGGCGCGCGTAGTCGGCCGCCTTGGCGGCGTCGCGGCGCATCACGGCGTGCAGCGCGAAGCCGGGCGTCTGCTGATAGGCCGGACCGCTCTTGCGTTCGGTGACGGCGCCGCAGCCGATGATGGCCCAGCGGATGGTCTCGGGAAGCGTATTTAACATAGGCCTGATTCGCTGTTCAATGTGTCGCCGCCGGATGCCCGGCACCCAGCGCATCGAGGATCGGACAATCGGGCCGGCTGTCGCCATGGCAATCGTGAGCGAGTTGCTGCAAGGTTGATTTCATCGCCTGCAGTTCACGTATCTTGATATCGAGTTCGGCGATGTGATCATTCGCCAGTTGCTTGACCTTGCGGCTCGGGCGCGACTGGTCCAGCCACAAGCCCATCAGGTCGCCGATCTGCTTCATCGAAAAACCGAGCACGCGGCCTTGCCGGATGAAGCGCAGCAGGTGCACGTCGCGCTCGCCGTAGAGGCGATAGCCGGCGTCAGTGCGGGCCACTTTGGGCACCAGGCCAATGTCTTCGTAGTGGCGGATCATCTTGGCGGATACGCCGGAAGCCTGTGCTGCTTCACCGATGTTCATGCTTGTGCCTGTGCTCATGTTCATGATTGCTCCCCTTGAGATTGCTTTGGTTTCCAGCGCTTGAGCAGTAGTGCATTGCTGACCACGCTCACGCTCGAAATCGCCATCGCGGCGCCGGCGATCATCGGATTCAATAATCCGAAGGCTGCCAGCGGAATGCCGACGATGTTGTAGATGAATGCCCAGAACAGGTTCTGGCGGATCTTGCCATAGGTGCGGCGGGAGATGTCGATGGCATCCGCCACCAGCGAGGGATCGCCGCGCATGAGCGTGATCCCGGCCGCCTGCATGGCGACGTCGGTGCCGGTCGACATGGCGATGCCGACATCGGCCGCGGCCAGCGCGGGTGCATCGTTGATGCCGTCGCCGACCATGGCGACCAGCGCGCCGTCCTTGCGCAATTCGCCGATCGCCTGGGCCTTGTCGGCCGGCAGGATGTTGGCGCGGAAATCGTCGAGTCCCAGCTGTTGCGCCACGTGCGCGGCGGCGCCATGGTTGTCACCGCTGAGCATGACGGTGCGCACGCCGAGCGCGTGCAGGCTGGTCACGGCTTGCTGCGCGCTGGCCTTGACCGTGTCGCCGAACGCCAGCAGGCCGAGCAGGGCGATGTTGCTACCGTCGGCTTCGCTTTGCGCCAACCAGGAAATCGTGCGGCCTTGCTGCTCCAGTGTTGTTGCCATGCCGGCCAGCTCCGTGTGTTGATCGGGAGCCGCGCCGAGCTCTTGCATCCAGCGCGCGCTACCGAGGTAGGTCAGGCGATTGCCGATCAGTGCCTGCGTGCCGCGACCGGGGACCGCTTTGCTGTCGTCGGCCGCAGCCGGAGCAATTTGTTTGTGTGCTGCGACAGCCATCACGGCATGTGCCAGCGGATGTTCGCTGTTACGTTGCAATGCGGCGGCGAGAGCGAGCAGCTTGTCGTCATCGTGGTCGATCGCATGCATGGCCGCCAGCACCGGTTTTCCTTCGGTCAGGGTACCGGTCTTGTCGAAGGCGACCACGCCGATGCGATGGGCGATTTCCAGCGCTTCCGCATCCTTGATCAGGATGCCGTAACGCGCCGCGACACCGGTGCCGGCCATGATGGCGGTCGGTGTGGCGAGGCCGAGCGCGCAGGGGCAGGCAATCACCAGCACGGCGACGGCATTGAGCAGCGCCTGTTCCCAGTCGCCGGCGATCAGGCCCCAGCCCAGCAGCGTCAGCAAGGCCAGCACCAGCACCACCGGGACGAATACGGCGCTGACCTGATCGACCAGGCGCTGGATCGGCGCCTTCGCGGCCTGGGCATGTTCCACCATGCGGATGATGCGGGCCAGTACGGTTTCTGCGCCGACGGCGGTGGTCTCGATCAGCAGCAAGCCGTCGCCGTTGATGGCGCCGCCGGTGACGTGGTCGCCGCTGTGTTTTTCCATCGGCAGGCTTTCGCCGGTGAGCATGGATTCGTCCAGATGGCTGGCGCCTTCGCGCACCACGCCGTCGACTGCAACGCGTTCGCCGGGACGCACCACGATCAGATCGCCGAGCCGGATGGCGGACAGGGCGACTTCACTGTCAACGCCGTCGCGCCGCACCGTCGCCTTGTCCGGACGCAACGCATTGAGCGCGCGGATGGCGTCGGCGGTCTGGCGCTTGGCGCGGGTTTCCAGCCATTTGCCGAGCAACACCAGGGTAATGACCGCAGCCGAAGCTTCGAAATAAAAATGCGCCGCGCCGTGTCCGGCATGGCCAGCATATTCGCCTTGCCATTGATTGAACAACTGATACAGCGACAATCCGTAAGCGGCGCTGGTGCCGAGCGCCACCAGCAGGTCCATGTTGCCGGTGTAGGCCTTCACGGCGCGCCAGCCGGCGCGATAGAAGCGGGCACCGAGCCAGAACTGCACCGGCGTGGCCAGCAGCAATTGCCAGATGCCGGGCAATTGCCATTCGATGCCGAAGGGCATCAGCAGCATGGGCAGGATCAGCGGTGCGGTGAACAGGGCGCCGACTGCAACCGGCCACCATGAGGGCGCGGCGGATTTTTGCGCGGTTGCTTGTATTGCGGCGGGCAGGCTGGCGGAGTAGCCGGCGCGGTCGATGGCGGCGATCAGCGTGTCGGCCGTGACGTCGCTGGTGGTCGTCAACGTGGCTTTTTCGGTGGCGAGATTGACCGAGACGGCGCTGACGCCGCTTACTTTGTAGAGTGCTTTTTCAACGCGTCCGACGCAGGAGGCGCACGTCATGCCGTCGATGTCGAGCGTGACTTCTTGTTGCTTGACGTCGTAGCCGGCTTTATGGATGGCGGCGATCAGCTGATCGGCGTGCACGCCTGCTTCGGCCTGGATGGTCGCGCGCTCGGTGGCCAGGTTGACGCTGACGTCATGGACGGCGGGAATTGCGCGCAAGGCTTTTTCGACGCGACCGACGCAGGAGGCGCAGGTCATGCCTTCGACGGCGAGCGTCAGTTCCTGCAGTTTGGGGGAGAGTGTGGCGGAGTTCATGTTTGGCTCATTAAGGGATTGATCACGGGGTCAGCATGATCCTTCCCATCATGGTAAGGTCAAGGCCTATTCTGACACGATTCGCGAAATATCACGCAATGCGGTGCTTGACCTTCACCTTATGGGAAGGTTTAAGCTGGCATCTTTCCATCACGAAAGGAGCAACACCATGTTGACATTCAATGTCCAGGACATGACCTGCAACCACTGCGCGAGCGCCATTACACGTGCCGTCAAGGAAGTCGACGCCAGCGCCAAAGTCGACGTCCAGGTCGCCGAGAAGCGCGTCAGCATCGACAGCAGCGTCGCTGCCGCCGAGTTTGAAGAGGCGATCAAGGAAGCCGGTTATACACCCGTTGCAGCCTGAGGCAGTTTATTTACTGAGCAGGCGCATGGCCCGTTCCAGGCCGTCGATGGTCAGCGGAAACATGCGCTGGCTCATCAGTTGCTGGATGATGGAGATCGATTGCCGGTATTGCCACAGGCCTTCCGGCTCCGGATTGAGCCAGGCGAAGTTGGCGAAGGTGCTGGTGAAGCGCTGCAGCCAGACCGCGCCGGCTTCCGGGTTGTTGTATTCCACCGAGCCGCCCGGCTGGACGATTTCGTAAGGACTCATGGTGGCGTCGCCGACAAAGAGCAGCTTGGTGTCCGGCGAGTACTTGTGCAGCAGATCCCAGGTCGGGAAGCGCTCGGCATGGCGGCGGCGATTGTTTTTCCAGACGTAGTCGTAGACGCAGTTGTGGAAGTAGAAGAACTCCATGTTCTTGAATTCCGTCTTGGCGGCGGAAAACAATTCTTCGGTGCGGGCGATGTGATCGTCCATCGAACCGCCGACGTCGAACAGCATCATTACCTTGATGTTGTTGCGCCGCTCCGGTTGCATCCTGATGTCGAGATAGCCGGCGTTGTTGGCGGTGGCGCGGATGGTGTCGTCGAGCGCCAGTTCTTCCTCGGCGCCGTCGCGGGCAAACTTGCGCAGGCGACGCAGCGCCACCTTGATGTTGCGCGTACCGAGTTCGCGCTCGCTGTCGTAATCCTTGTAAGTCCGTTCGTCCCACACCTTGACCGCGCTGCGGTTCTTGCTCTCGCCGCCGATGCGGATGCCTTCCGGGTTGTAGCCGCTGTTGCCGAAGGGCGAACTGCCGCCGGTGCCTATCCATTTGTTGCCGCCTTCATGGCGATCGTGCTGTTCCTTGAGCAGTTCCTTGAGGCGGTCCATCAACTTGTCGTAGCCGAACTTCTCCAGCGCCGCTTTCTGCTCCGGCGTGAGTTCACGCTGCATGCGCTTCATCAGCCAGTCGAGCGGGATTTCGGGATTCTTTTCAAAGATCGTTTCTATGCCTTTGAAGTAGCTGCCGAAGGCCTTGTCGAACTTGTCGTAGTTGGCCTCGTCCTTGACCAGCGTGATGCGCGAGAGATAGTAGAAGTCGTCGATGTTCGGCGAGATCACGTTCTTTTGCATGGCTTCAAGCAGGATCAGGAACTCCTTGATGGAGACCGGGATGCGTGCGTCCTTAAGCGTGAAAAAGAAGTCGATCAGCATAGAAAAATAATTGAATCTGAATCAGTGTCCGAGCTTGAATTGCAGATGACGTTTGACTGCCGGCCATTCGGATTCGATGATGGAAAACACCACCGTATCGCGCAGCGAACCGTCGGGCGCACGTTGATGATTGCGCAGGATGCCGTCCTGCTTTGCGCCCAGGCGCAAGATGGCTGCACGCGATTGCTGGTTCATCCAGTGGGTGCGGAATTCGACGGCGATGCAGTGCAGCGTTTCGAAGGCATGCGTCAGCAGCATCAGCTTGCACTCGGTGTTGATGCCGGTGCGCTGGGCGCTGGCGGCGGTCCAGGTCGAGCCGATTTCGACGCGGCGATGGACGGCGTCGACGTTCATGTAAGTCGTCATACCGCACAGCGCGCCGGTGTCATGACGGCGTGTGACGAAGGGCAGCATCGAGCCTTGCTCTTGCAGCCGCAGGCGCCGTTCGATTTCGGCGCGCATGTTTTCCGGTTTGGGGATCGATGTGTACCAGAGCTTCCACAGCTTGCCGTCGGAGGCCGCCGCGATCAGCGCATCGTGGTGGTCGAGCGACAGCGGCTCGAGCGTGGCGTAGTGGCCTTTGAGCGTGATCGGGTGCAGGAATTGCATGGCGGACTCCTTGCGTGGGCAGGCGAGGTTGATCGGGCTATCGATTGTTGCGCGACATGAACACCAGGCGTTCGAACAAATGCACGTCCTGTTCATTCTTGAGCAGCGCGCCGTGCAGCGGCGGGATGGCGGCCTTGCCGTCCTTGCTGTGCAGCGTTTCGGCCGGGATGTCTTCGGCCAGCAGCAGCTTGAGCCAGTCGATCAGTTCCGAGGTCGACGGCTTCTTCTTCAGGCCGGGAATGTCGCGCACTTCATAGAACGTCTGCAGCGCCTGTGCCAGCAGATCGCGCTTGAGGTGCGGGAAATGCACGTCGACGATCTGCTGCATGGTGTCCTTGTCGGGGAACTTGATGTAGTGGAAGAAGCAGCGGCGCAAAAAGGCGTCCGGCAATTCCTTCTCGTTGTTCGACGTGATGATCACCAGCGGGCGATGCTTGGCGCGCACCATCTCGCGCGTTTCATACACATAGAATTCCATGCGGTCGATCTCGCGCAGCAAGTCGTTGGGGAACTCGATGTCGGCCTTGTCGATTTCATCGATCAGCAGCACCTGGGGCTCGTCGGCAGTGAAGGCCTGCCACAGCACGCCCTTGAGGATGTAGTTGTGGATGTCCTTGACGCGTTCATCGCCGAGTTGCGAATCACGCAGCCGTGAGACCGCGTCGTACTCATACAGGCCTTGTTGCGCCTTGGTGGTGGATTTGATGTGCCATTGCAGCAATGGCCGGTTGAGCGCCGCCGCGACTTCTTCGGCCAGCATGGTCTTGCCGGTGCCGGGCTCGCCTTTGATCAGCAAGGGACGTTGCAGGGTCAGGGCGGCGTTCACTGCGAGTTTCAGGTCGTCGGTGGCAACGTAACTGGAGGAACCTTCGAAGCGTGTTTCTTGTCGCATGGCGGGGGTGTCATCAGGACGAAAATAAATCCGAGTATAAGGTAAAAAGATTGAGGCTTCCCGCACGCCGACCGTCGCAGACGGTTCGCCGTTGCTTGAAAACCGGCTTTTCGTCCCCAAATACCTAGGTCAGTGGAATTTGCCGCGGCGTTGCCGCTGCGGCATGTCTTTTTCCCCATAAAAACAGAGTGAGGCATGAAGTTTCTTTTTCTCAAGATGCGCGTGATCTGGCGGCGTTTCCGCCACGGTTTGCAAGCGCGTTACGAACACCACGGCGAACATGGGCCGCAGCTGGAAGTGCTGATGCGCCGCGCCGATCCCGATTCCGCCTGGCACGACCGCGCCAACTGGATGATCGACGTCGCCGAATGGGTGCGCCATCAGCCCAAGGTTTCCCTGCTCGACGCCGAAGGCTGGCGCCGGGTCAAGCATCAGCGCGTGCGCGCGATGCTGGACTGGCTCGATGTGCATCGCGACATCCGCCGCCAGGTGCAGGGCTGCCTGCAAAAGACGCTGCGCGAGGCCAGCGGGCCGGAGTTGTTTTCAGTCACCGGCTTGCCGCATGAACCGGCCTTTTTCACCGAACTGACCGAACGCGCCTTCAAGATGGTGTTGCCGCGGCATTTGTCGCCGAGCGAGCTGCCGACCTTGTTCGCCGCCATGTTCCCCGACCCGGACGACGCCGAATGGCTGCTCGAACTGGATCAGGAGTTGCAGGAGCGGCTATGGAAACTGGCAGCCGACGACGGCATCTCGCACACTTACTGGCAGCAGATCGAAGAGGCGCTGACTTATCTCACCACGGTGGTGGTGGCGGACGGCATCAGCCCGGCGTTCCGCCAGCGGCTGGACCCCAAGATCCCGCTGCAGGCCACGCCGTTCATGGCCTTGCGCCGTGAGATGGAAGCCTACCTGCGCGCCAGCCCGCACGACGAAGGCCCCTTGCGCAGCGCGCGCATGCTGATCGCGGTGTGCCAGGCGCAGACCGATCGCATCTATGCGCATCTGGATGAATACGGCGTCTCGGTCAGCCTGGTCTACCGCATCGAGCGCATGCGCGCGCAGCTCACGCGCATGGGGCGTCTGATTGATGTGCGCTCGGCTACCTGGCGGGAGCCCAAGACGGGGCGCGGAGCCGGTCGCGTGCAATTGCTGCTGGCCGACCTGATCGCCGCCCATCACAGCCGTTCGTCGGTGCGCAGCCTGGTGCGGCGCAGCTTCGCGCTGCTGGCGCGCAAGATGGTCGAGCGCAGCGCCGATCATGGCGAACACTACATCGCGCGCGACAGTGCCGGTTACCGCGCGATGCTCAAGGCGGCCTGTATCGGCGGTCTGGTGACGGCGTTCACGGTGCTGGGCAAGATCGCGCTGGCCAGGCTGGGACTGGCGCATTTCTTCGAAGGAGTGTTCGCATCAATCAATTACGCCTTCAGCTTCCTGGTGATTGCCGCCCTGGGCGGCGTACTGGCGACCAAGCAGCCGGCCGTGACTGCGCCTGCGCTGGCGGCCAAGATGGGCGAGCTGGACACCGTTGACGGCCTGCGGGCACTGATCGGTGAGACCGCCATGCTGCTGCGTTCACAGGCGGCGGCGATTTTCGGCAACCTGATTGCGGTGATCCCGACCATGCTGCTGATCACGGCCGGCTTCCTGCTGGCCTCCGGGACCACGCTGATGACGCCGGAAAAAGCCCGCGCGGCCTTGCACAGCCTGTCGCTGGTCGGACCGGCGCCCTTGTACGCAGCCTTGACCGGCATCTTGCTGTGGCTGTCGAGCCTGGCGGCGGGATTTGCCGACAACTGGTTCGCCTTGCGCCGCCTGCGCGAAGCACTGGCGCATCAGCGCCGGCTGGTGCATGCGCTGGGCGCTGCACGCGCGGCGCGCTGGGCCATCTGGCTGGAACGCCACGTCGCCACCATCGTCGGTAATGTCTCGCTGGGCGTGCTGCTCGGCATGGGGCCGGTGGTGGCCGAGTTCTTCGGACTGCCGCTGGACGTGCGCCACGTCACGCTGGCGACCGGCACGCTGGTGGCCGCCGGGGCCAGCCTTGGCTGGGGTATTGTGTCGACGCCGGCATTCTGGCTGGCGGTCAGCGGCATCGTAGTGATCGGTGCGCTCAACGTCGGCATCGCGTTCTTGTGTGCGATGGCGCTGGCCTTGCGCGCGCGGGAAATCCCGGCGCGCATCCGGCGCGTGGTTTTTCGTGCTGTGCTGCGACGTTTTGCGGCTTCGCCGTGGACGTTTTTATTCCCTGAAAAGGCCGCCAGTGCGGCCGTAAGGCCCGTTCCGAGCGAATCGGAGACCGAAGAAGAGCGCTGAAGTACCGCAATATGGGGTGGGCGCAGAGGGGCGATGTTGTAATTTGGAGCGCTGTGACAGATTGACTCACGGCGTTGTTGGGGTAAAATCAACCGGTTTTTTGGCGTCGCAGGGGACGGGCGAGAATGCTCAAGTAATCCAATAAGCCAAATTGGTTGAGCCAATAATGTATAGCCAAACCTGTGAAACCAGCTTCGAACAGTCATGTGTTTCGCTTTAGTTGATTTTATTTACCCCTGCCAATATGAAAAAACTCTTCGTACTGCTCGCTCTCGCGGGTGTTGCCAGCGCGGCCTCGGCCGTCGATCTTGCAGGTAACACCGGCAAGGTCAATGTGTCGATGTGCATCGGCTGTCACGGGATTCCAGGCTACAAGGCAACTTTCCCCGAGGTCTACCAGGTCCCCATGCTGGGCGGCCAGTCTGAAAAATATATCGAGAACGCGCTGAAGGCCTATCAAAAAGGCGAGCGTAAGCATCCGTCCATGCAGGGCATCGCCGGTAGCCTGTCCGACAAGGACATCGCTGAACTGGCTGCTTACTACTCACAGCAAAAATAAGGGAAGCACGAGATGAAAAAGATCCTGACCTGGGCAGTGTTCGCCGCTGCCTCCGTTGTTTCCCTGCAAGCCGCTGCGGCAGGTAACGCCGAATCGGGCAAGCTGCTGGTTGAAAAGTACAACTGCGCTTCCTGCCACGGCAAAGACTTCAATTCCCCGATCGATCCTTCGTATCCGAAGCTGGCCGGCCAGCATCAGGACTACCTGCAGCATGCGCTGGTGTCGTATCGCCGCGGCAACGACGGCATGAACGGCCGCACCAACGCCATCATGGCCGGCCAGGCCAAGGTGCTGACCGACAAGGATATCCAGGATATCGCCGCTTACCTGCACAAGTTGCCGGGTTCGCTGGTGCTGGAGAAGTAAAACCGGCAGTCGAGGCCTGGCCTCAACGTAAAAAGCCACGGCATGCCGTGGCTTTTTTCATGGGCGCTGCATCGGAAGCGCCGGATCAGCGCCGCTTGATGCTTTCGATATAGGCCGCGCCGTCGGGCGGCAGGCCGCTGCGCTGGGAATTCCAGATCATCTCGCCCAGACATTCCATGATTTCGTGATGCGCATCGTGCGCCGAACCCTTGCGTTGCGCCAGTGCTTCGAAGGCCTTGCGGATGCCGGGCGGCTGGTCAATGGAAATCTGCTCGCTGATCGACAGATGCATTGACAAATGCAGGAACGGGTTGTGGCCTTGCTCGACCGAATAATCGGCTGCCAGCGCCTGCTCGACGTCTTTCAGCGCGTCATCGTACTCGGGATGCTCGATGATCCAGTCGCGGGCGATGGCTTCGAGGGGAGTCAGGATTTCGTTGGCGCGATACTTGCGGAACGCTTCGCAAAAGAAGCGGCGGACATCATGCTGGGACGGGTTGAACATTGCGGCGGCTGGCGAAACGCGTAAAAGCCGTATTGTACGCCGTGTCGGCCAACTCGGCCGGCGTAGGCAAAACCAGTCATACGCACGAAATTGTCCTGCGGTAATATGTCCCTACAAGACGAGCAAAAACATCGTCACATCTCGCGAAATGAGGGGACACCATTCATGAAACTCAGGCTCTGCAGGGTGCAGCTCGCGTTCCTGTTGCCGGCGCTATTGTCGTCGTCGCTGCTGTTGCTCTCCTTGTTTTCGATTTCCTCATACGCCTCGATCGCCTCGGTCCCTGCGGTCACGAAGGCAAGCACGGAAGACGACGGTAACCGGACCGTGCTGATCGGCTATGCGGGTCCGTTGAGCGGCACTTCCTCCGCCGTCGGCAAAAGCATGGCCAACGCCGCGCAACTGGCGGTCGATGAAGCCAACAAGCGCGGCCTGCAAATCCAGGGCCGGCCGGTCCAATTGAAATTGCTGATCCAGGACGACCGCAGTAATCCGCGCACCGCCGAATTGATCGCCCGCTATCTGGTGCGCAGCGGCGTAGTGGGCGTCATCGGCCATTGGAACAGCGCCGCCAGCCTGGCTGCCGCGCCGCTTTACAATGCCGGCGGCGTGATCCAGATCTCGCCGGCCAGCATGAGCACCCTGTACACCCAGCAAGGCAACCGCGCCGCCTTCCGCACCATCGGCAACAACGGCAGCGCCGGCAGCCACACGGCAGACTACGCGGTCAAGATATTGCAGGCCAGACGCATCCTCGTGGTGGATGACGGCACCGCATTCGGACGCGGCTTTGTCGAACAATTCAGCCGCTCGGCCAAGGAGCAGGGCGCACAGATCGTCGGCTCCCACAGCGTCAGCGACAAGACTTCGGATTTCAATGCAGTGCTGACCGACGCCGCCAGGCTGCGTCCCGATGCGGTGATGTTTGGCGGCCTCGAGCTGCAGGCCTCGACGCTGGCGCGCAGCCTGAAACGGCGCAGTCCCGGGGTCCGCTTTATCGGTTCCAGCGGCACCGTGGGTTTGCCGTTCCTGCGCGCAGCGGGCGCCGACGGTAACGGCAGCGTCGTGCTGGAGCCTGGACTGCCGATGGGCAAGATGCCGGGCTGGAAGAATTTCGAAAAGAACTACATGCAGAAATTCGACAGCAACATCGAGCTCTTTGCGCCGTTCGCGTACGACGCCACGCAAGTGTTGATTGCGGCGATGCGTCAGGCCAATTCAGCGGAGCCGAAGAAGATCGCCGAGGCGCTGCATGAAATCCGATTCAACGGCATGACAGGCACGATCTCCTTCAATCAGGATGGCGACCTCAACAATCCAGCCTTCACGATCTACGAAGTGGAAAATCAGAGCTGGGTGGTAAAGAAGATTATCAGCGGTAGCGCCAACTGAGCTGCCCGGGCAGTTACACGCCTTTTTCCGGCAGCGGCGTCTTTTTCTTGAATTCGCAGAGATCGGCGATGAGGCAGTTCCAGCATTGCGGTTTGCGCGCGATGCAGGTGTAGCGGCCGTGCAGGATCAACCAGTGATGGGCGTCCTGCAGGAATTCCGGCGCGACGAATTTCATCAGCTTGCGTTCGACCTCGTCGACGTCCTTGCCCGGCGCAATGCCGGTGCGGTTGGACACGCGGAAAATGTGCGTATCCACGGCGATGGTCGGATGACCGAAGGCGGTATTCATCACCACGTTGGCGGTCTTGCGCCCCACGCCCGGCAGGGCTTCCAGTTCTTCACGCGTTTGCGGCACCTCGCCGCCGTGCTGCTCCAGCAGGAGGCGGCAAGTCTCGATGACATTCTTGGCCTTGGTACGGAACAGGCCGATGGTCTGGATGTAGGGAATCAGCTCGTCCACGCCCAGTTTGTAGATCTTGGCCGGCGTATTGGCGACCGGGTACAGCTTCCGCGTGGCCTTGTTGACCGAGACGTCGGTGGCTTGCGCCGACAGCAACACGGCGATCAGCAGCTCGAACGGCGTGGTGTATTCCAGCTCGGTGGTCGGAGTCGGATTGGCTTGCCGCAGGCGGCTGAATATTTCACGGCGCTTTTCGCTGTTCATGGCTGGCGGATGGGCTTGGCGGTTGGTGGATCGTTGGCGGCGGCTTGTTCTTTTTTCAGGCGCGCGCGTTCGATGGCGGCCTGAATGATGGCCTTCTTGCGGTCTTGCTCGGCCTTTTCAGTCGGCGTCAATGCGTCGACGGCTTCGACCTCTTTCAACTTGGCGGCGGCTTTGGCGGCCAGGCGGTCATCGTTTTCCTGCTTCTCGCGACGCAGGCGGAAGCTGCGGAAATCGTGCCGTGCGCGAGCGTCGTCGGCCTGTTCCTGCGACCATGCCTGCCAGCCGGTCAGGCCCGGCGTGACCTCGACCATGGCGATGCAGTCGACCGGGCAGGGCGCCACGCACAGGTCGCAGCCGGTGCACAGGTCGGGCAGCACGGTATGCATCTGTTTGGCGGCGCCGACGATGGCGTCGACCGGGCAGGCCTGGATGCAGAGCGTGCAGCCGATGCAGGCGGCTTCGTCGATGACGGCGCGCGTGCGCGGACGCTCCAGGCCGTGGACCGGGTTGAGCGGCAGTAGCGGTCTGGCCAGCAATTGCGCCAGACGCGCCACGCCCTCGGCGCCGCCGGGCGGACATTGGTTGTAGCCGGCGGCATCGTTGGCAATTGCTTCCGCATACGGCCGGCAGGCGGGATAGCCGCACTTGCCGCACTGGGTTTGCGGCAGCAGGTTTTCGATCTGATCGGCGAGGGTGAGGACTGCGGAAGAAGACACGTTGGATGGCTGGCAGAAATTGGCTGAATGGCTGAACGGGCGTGAAGCCGTATTATCCCGGAAACCGGCGCTGCGGGGGAACTAAGGAGCGCAGGCAATAAAAAAGCCTTCGCCTTGTTACGGGCAAAGGCTTGCGGACGGGAGATTGCAGACCGCTCAGGAATTCGTTTTGATGAATTCGCCGATTTTCGGACAGATCACTTCGCGCCAGCGGCGGCCCGAGAAGATGCCGTAGTGGCCGCACTTGGGCGCGGTGAAGTGCTGCTTGCGCGACTTCGGAATCGACGAGCACAGGTCTTGCGCCGCCTGGGTCTGGCCGGAGCCGGAGATGTCGTCCAGTTCGCCTTCGATGGTGAACAGCGCCACCGACTTGATGTCCTGAGGACGCACCAGCTTGCCGTCAATCTTCCACGTACCTTGCGGCAGGTCGAAGTCCTGGAAAACGATCTTGATGGTTTCCAGGTAGAACTCGGCCGGCATGTCGAGCACGGCGTTGTACTCATCGTAGAACTTGCGATGGCTTTCGGCCGACTCGTCGTCGCCGTCGCGCAGGTGCATGTAGAAGTCCCAGTGGCTCTGCGCGTGGCGGCGCGGGTTCATGGCGACGAAACCGGCGTGCTGCAGGAAGCCCGGGTAAACCTTGCGGCCGAAGCCGGGGAAGTTGGCCGGCACGCTGTAGATCACGGTATTTTCGAACCAGCTGAACGGCTTTTCAGTGGCCAGGTCGTTGACTGCGGTCGGCGATTTGCGCGCGTCGATAGGGCCGCCCATCATGGTCATGCTCTTGGGCAGCTTGGGATCGTTGGCGCTTGCCATGAGGGCGATCGCGGCCAGCACCGGTACGGTCGGCTGGCACACGGAGATCACGTGCACATCCGGACCAAGGGTGCGGATGAAGTCCTGGATGTAATAGACGTAGTCATGCAGGTGGAACGCGCCTTTGTCGAGCGGCACCATGCGCGCATCGGTCCAGTCGGTGACGAACACGTCGTGGTTCGGCAGCAGGCCGCGCACGGTGTCGCGCAGCAGTGTGGAGTGATGGCCCGACAGCGGCGCCACCAGCAGCACGGTGGGCTGCTTGAGCGCGGCGTACTGCTTGCTGTCCAGGTCCTTGCTGAAATGAATCAGGCGACAGAAAGGCTTGGTTTCTGCAACTTTCTCAACGATCCCGATGGTCTTGCCATTGATTTCGGTCGATTCGATCTGGAATTCGGGTTTTTCGTAGTCTTTGCCGAGGCGGTACAGCAGTTCGTAACCGGCGGCGATACGTTGTGCGAATGGCGTGTGGGCCAGCGGCGAAACAGGATCGGAAAAGAGTTTTGCCGAGGTCTCCGCCCATTGCATCAAGGGGGTGAGAAAGGCACGGTTTAATTCGTGAAGTTGATAAAGCATGGCTGACCTTTACACATAGTACGCATGAAGCTGGCTGATTAGTCCATAACGGCATTGTGTGCTGTCGAGACTACAAGTATTGCTCTGTTATAGCTCTATTTTCTTGCTATGTTGCAATGCAATATTTTAACACGGTTCAGTGTTCGCCGTGCTGCGCCGGGGCATGATAAAAACACCAAATGTCGACAAACTATTTTCAGGTTGTTGAACAAATTATGCCTTTTTATTCAACGATTTATAGCGACATTATCGGCGCCCGAATGTTGATCTTGAATCAATATGCAAGCCGATGCACAAAGAAAAAAGCCCCTGTCCGGATGGAAGGGGCTTTTTTTGTGGCGCACGGTGATCGGATTTTAATCGAAGACCGGAGTTTCCACGCCGAGGATCTTGTGCAGTTTCGGCGATGTCGTCGTGTACTGCATGTGGATCTTCTTGTCCGGGAAGATGTACGGCGCAGCGCCGAAAGCGGCCAGCGCGGCTTCGTGGAAGCCCGACAGGATCAGTTTCTTCTTGCCCGGATAGGTGTTGATGTCGCCGACCGCGAAGATGCCCGGCACATTGGTTTCGAACTTCTCGGTATCGACCACTTTGAGTTGCTTGCGCTCGATGTCCAGGCCCCATTCGGCAATCGGGCCCAGTTTTGGCGACAAACCGAAGAACACCAGCAGCATGTCCAGCGGCAGGCGGCGGGTGACGCCGTCGGCGCCGGTGACCTTGATTTCGGACAACTTGCCATCCTTGGCTTCAAAGCCGGTAGCCTGGCCGACGATGAGTTGCATTTCGTACTGTTCGCACAGTTCCTTCATCTTGGCCACCGATGCCGGCGCTGCACGGAATTCGTCGCGACGGTGCAGCAGCACGACCGATTCGGCCTTGCCGACGAAGTTCAGCGCCCAGTCCAGCGCGGAGTCGCCGCCGCCGCAGATGACGATGTTCTTGCCTTCAAACTGGGCCGGATTCTTGACGCGGTAGAACAGTTGTGAACCGTCGAAGGCTTCGATGCCGTCGACCTTCAGCGTGCGCGGCTGGAACGAACCGACGCCGGCGGCGATGAAGATGGTCTTGGTGATGAACTTGGTGCCTGCCGAGGTTTCCAGGTCAAAGCGGCCGTCTTCGCGCTTTTGCACGACGGTGACTTCCTGACCCAGATGGAAGGTCGGATCGAACGGCTCGATCTGCTTCAACAGGTTGTCGGTCAGTTCCTGGCCGGTGCAGACAGGCACGGCGGGGATGTCGTAGATCGGCTTGTCCGGATACAGCTCGACGCATTGACCGCCGACATTGGCGAGCGAGTCGATGACGTGCGCCTTGATTTCCAGCAGGCCGAGTTCGAATACCTGGAACAGGCCGACCGGGCCGGCGCCGACGATGACGGCATCGGTTTCGATCGGCGTTGTCTTGCCGGCGTCAGCTGCGGCAATCTTGAAGTTGTCCATAAAAAAATCCAATTTCCGTTTCAGTTGAGGGTGTTTCCAGACTCAATTGGCTATCGGCCAAGGCAGGTTTGCGTAGCGGCTTGCGCGTGCATTCCCGATCTTGGCTGTATGGCTAGAAGTGAAGGCTGTCTGTTGAAGGAGCGTGCCGGCCGTGTGCCGGCGCCGCTCCGTTGCGGCGCTGTGCTGCACTGTGCTGCGGTAAGGCTCAGCGCTGCAGGAACTCCAGCTTGTTCTTGGCGTCTTTCCATTCCTCGGCTTCGGCCAGCGGCGCCTTGGTTTTGGTGATCGAAGGCCAGAAGCGCGCCAGTTGTTCATTGAGCTTGATGAATTCCTGCTGATCGGCCGGGACGTCTTCTTCCGCGTAGATCGCATTGACCGGGCATTCCGCCACGCACACGGCGCAATCGATGCACTCGTCGGGATCGATAGTGAGGAAATTCGGGCCTTCGCGGAAGCAATCAACCGGGCATACATCGACGCAGTCCGTATAACGGCAGCGGATGCAGGAGTCGGTCACAACGTGGGTCATAACAGTCCTATCTGTAAAATTTCTTTAAAACCTGGGCAAACTCAGCCGGAATTAGTGGCAATATGGCGCGGTTCAATCGAGGCTCATGCAGCTATATCGCGATTGCCGCCGGCCCCCCCGATTGTTTCCTGGTTGTTCCCTGATTGCTGCGCAACTGCAGGCAGATTTGAAGCAAATCGGCCGCTCGCGCGACAATCCCTATACAACCGGCTGGAAAGCCTTGTATTTTAAGGCAATTCAACTTTTCTCACAAATGAGGCTTATACAAATTACGTATAAGTAAATATGAAATATTCATTCGTCCAAGGACAAGATCAAAAGTGAACGACGAACAAGCAAAGACGGGTTTCATGAAGCATGCACTGGCCGGGCTGACAGCGGCCCTGGGCCTGGCATTGGCGGTCGCCGCGCAGGCCGAGAATATCCGTATCGGCGAAATCAACAGCTATACCGGCGTGGCGCAGTCCAGCCAGTCCTACCGCAACGGCGCCGATCTGGCCGTGGCCGAGATCAATGCCGCCGGCGGCTTGCTGGGCCGCAACCTCGAGCTGATTTCACGCGACGACAGCGGTAGTCCCGATGAAGCAGTACGGCATGCCGAGGCGCTGATCAGGACCGATCGCGTTGATGTGCTGACAGGCTCGATGCTGTCGAACGTGGCGCTGGCAGTGGCCAGGACAGCTGCATCCGAGAAGAAGCTGTTTGTCGTCGGCGATGCCTTGTCGGACGCCATCACGCTCGACAAGGGCAATCGCTACACCTTCCGCCTGCGGCCGTCGACCTATACACAGGCCGCCATGCTGGCGGAAGCGGCAGCCAAGGTGCCGGGACGGCGCTGGGCCATCGTCGCGCCCAATTACGAATACGGACAAAGTGCGGTCGCCAACTTCAAGCTATTGCTGAAGGAGCGCCGTCCGGACATCGAATTCGTCGCCGAACAATGGCCGGCGCTGGGCAAGATGCGCGCCGACGTGGTCGTCAAGGCCTTGCGCCAGGCGCGTCCCGATGCGATCTTCAACGCCGCCTTCGGCAGCGATCTGCAGCAATTCGCGGAAGAAGGCGGCCGTCAGGGTCTGTTCGCCGCCAGTACGGTTTTCTCGATGTCGGCCGGCCCTGCGCTGGGCGATGTGCTGGCGCAGTATGAAGGCACCAAAAACTGGGTGGTGCTGGGTTATCCGTCGGAGCAACTCGCCACGCCCGAGCATCAGCGCTTTCGCGAGGCCTACCTGAAGCGCTTCAATGATAGGCCGCTGTTGCAGGCGGTATTCGGCTACAGCACCGTGATGTCGATCGCCGCCGGGATCAAGAAGGCCGGTTCGGTCGATTCTGAAAAACTGGTGACGGCCATGCGCGGTCTCGGTGTGGAGACGCCGGTCGGTCCGATCACCTTCCGCGCCCACGATCAGCAGTCCAGCATGGGCGCCTTCGTGGCGACGCTGGTGTGCAAGGACGGTCGTAGCAACATGACTGAATGGCATTACCTCGACGGCGCGCGCTACATGCCTGACGACAATTACATCAAGGGGCGCCGGCCGGCTTCGGCGATGCGCTGACGACATGCGGACGGCGCGCAAATCCTTGCGCGGCGTACGAGTGATTTGTCGCGTCGATTAACCCTCCACGCAAGCGGGGCACGATCTTCTCCATCCAAGGTAAGATAGTGCCCCTTGTCCTCTCCAGCACACGATCCTTTCGAATCGTCAGGCGCCATGATCATTTCTTCCTTGCTCGACACCGACCTCTACAAATTCACCATGATGCAGGTGGTGCTGCACCACTTCCCGGGGGCGCAGGTTGAGTACCGTTTCAAATGCCGCAACGACAATGTCGACCTGACGCCGTACATCGACGAAATCAAGGCAGAGATCGCGGCGCTGTGCCGCCTGCGGTTCCGCGAATCTGAGCTGGCCTACCTGCGCAGTTTCCGCTTCATCAAGAGCGATTTCGTCGACTTCCTCGACCTGTTCCATCTCAACGAAAAGTACATCAGCGTCACGCCGTCGCCGGCCGGCAACGGCGAGATCGAGATCCAGGTCAAGGGCCCATGGCTGCACACCATCCTGTTCGAGGTGCCGGTGCTGGCGATCGTCAACGAAGTATATTTCCGCGCCACCCAGCGCACACCTGATTACGAAACCGGGCGCGCGCGCCTGCGCGACAAGATTGCGCTGCTGACCGACAATCCGGCGCTTGACGGTTGCAAGATCGCTGACTACGGCACACGCCGCCGCTTCTCGCGCAGCTGGCACGCCGAAGTGATCCTGGCGATGAAGGACCACATGGGCAGCCATTTCGCCGGCACCTCCAACGTCCAGTTCGCGATGCAGCACGATCTCACGCCGCTGGGCACGATGGCGCATGAATACCTGCAAGCCTGCCAGGCCCTCGGTCCGCGCCTGCGCGATTCGCAGATTTACGGTTTTGAAATGTGGGCGCGCGAATACCGCGGCGACCTCGGCATTGCCTTGTCGGACGTGTACGGCATGGACGCCTTCCTGCGCGATTTCGACATGTACTTCTGCAAGCTGTTCGACGGTGCGCGCCACGATTCCGGCGACCCGTTCGAGTGGGGCGAACGCCTGCTCAAGCATTACGACAACAATCGCGTCGACTCCAAGAGCAAGGTGCTGGTGTTCTCCGACGGCCTCGATTTCGACAAGGTGGTGTCGCTGTACCTGCGGTTCAAGGATCGCGCCAAAGTGGCGTTCGGCGTCGGCACCAACCTGACCAACGACCTCGGCTATACACCCTTGCAGGTGGTCATGAAGATGGTGCGCTGCAATGGCCAGCCGGTGGCGAAACTGTCCGATACGCCAGCCAAGAACATGTGCGACGACGAAGCCTACGTGAAGTATCTGCGGCAGGTGTTCGAGATCAAGTAAGCCCTCGCGGCATTGCCCCGGCGAGAGAGTTTTCGCCGGTTCAGATCCTGCCCCAAAGCCTGCTTGAAATGTTTTAATGCATTCGGATTCCGGCCGCCATGGCCGGTCTTGCTGGTATAGTGTGGCCTCGTTTATTGCGATTTTTTTTCGCTTCACAAGGTCCCACATTGCGCACAAAACTCCTCACGACATCGGCCTGTCTCGGCCTTGCTTTGATGCTTCCTCAACTGGCGCATGCAGCTGATCTTGACGGCGGCGCATTGTCTGCGTTGTGGGGTATTCCATTCATGGGTTTGTTGCTCTCGATTGCGCTCGGGCCGTTGCTGTTCGAGCACTTCTGGCACCACCATTTCGGCAAGATCGCGCTGGCATGGGGCGCGGCGTTCCTGCTGCCGTTTGCGGCGACCTTCGGTGTCCATACGGCTGCGGCCGGCACCGTGCATGCGCTGCTGGCCGAATACATTCCCTTCATCGCCTTGCTGACCGCCTTGTTCGTGGTGGCCGGCGGCATCTGCGTACGCGGCAACCTGCACGGAACGCCCGCGCTCAATACCGGCCTGCTGGCGCTGGGCACCGTGCTGGCCAGCATCATGGGCACCACCGGTGCATCAATGCTGCTGATCCGTCCGCTGATCCGCGCCAACGACAACCGCAAGCACGCGGTGCATATCGTGGTGTTCTTCATTTTCCTGGTTGCCAATGCGGGCGGCTCGCTGACGCCGCTGGGCGATCCGCCGCTGTTCCTCGGTTTCCTCAAGGGCGTGGATTTTTTCTGGACCATGCAGAACATCTTTCCCGAGACCCTGTTCGTCTGCGTCTCGTTGCTGGTGATTTTCTATCTGCTGGATAGTCACTACTACAAGAACAAGGAAGAAGCCTTGCCGCCGGCGCGCGATCCGACGCCCGACTCGGGCATCAGCTTCGAAGGGAAATTCAATTTCGTGCTGCTGCTGGCGGTGATCGCGCTGGTGCTCATGAGCGGTTTCTGGAAGTCGGGCGTGGCGTTCGATGTCATGGGCACGCCGGTCGAACTGCAGAACCTGCTGCGCGACCTCGCGCTGGTCGCGATCATCGTGATCTCGCTGTGGAGCACGCCGAAATCCGCACGTGCCGGCAACGATTTTTCGTGGGGGCCGATCCTCGAAGTGGCCAAGCTGTTTGCGGGTATCTTCATCACCATCATTCCCGTGATCGCCATGCTGCGGGCAGGCGAAGCGGGTGCGTTCGGCGCCGTCGTGCGTGCCGTCACCGGCCCGGACGGCCAGCCTGTCGACGCGATGTATTTCTGGATCACCGGGCTGCTGTCATCATTCCTCGATAACGCGCCGACTTATCTGGTGTTCTTCAACACCGCGTCTGGTGACGCGCATACGCTGATGACCAAGTTGAGTTCGACGCTGGCGGCGATTTCCGCCGGCGCGGTGTTCATGGGCGCCAACAGCTACATCGGCAATGCGCCCAACATGATGGTCAAGGCCATCGCCGAAGAGCGCGGTATCAAGATGCCGTCCTTCTTCGGCTATATGGCCTGGTCGTTGGTCATCCTGATGCCGCTGTTCGTCATCATGACCTTCCTGTTTTTTGTTTAACGATAAAAGAGACAAGCATGAAACCAAAGATCTTCGTTGCACGTGCCGTTTTTCCTGAAGTGCTGGAACGCCTGGCGCAGCATTTTGACGTCGAGTCCAATCAGGAGGATCGCATCTTCGCGGCCGACGAACTGATTGCCAAGCTGCAGGGCAAGGTCGGGCTATTCTCGACGCCGAGCGAGCCGGTCAGCGCCGCCTTGTTTGCCGCCAACCCGCAGCTGAAGGCGGTCTGCAACATGGCGGTCGGCTACAACAACATCGACATCGCCGCAGCCACCAGCGCAGGTGTGCAAGCCACCAACACACCCGACGTGCTCAACGAAACCACCGCCGACTTCGGCTGGGCGCTGCTGATGGCGACTGCACGCCGCGTGACCGAATCGGAGCACTGGCTGCGCGCCGGTCACTGGAAGAAGTGGAGCTACGACAGTTTTACCGGCCCTGACGTGCATGGCGCGACGCTGGGCATCATCGGCATGGGCCGCATCGGCCAGGCCATTGCGCGACGTTCGCTGGGTTTCGACATGAACGTGCTCTATCACAATCGTTCGCCACTCTCGCCGGAGCTGGAAGCGCGTGCCAACAACGCCAAATACGTCGGCAAGGAAGAACTGTTGCGCACTGCCGACCACGTCATCCTGGTGTTGCCGTATTCGAAAGAATCGCATCACACGATCAAGGCGGCCGACCTGGCGCTGATGAAGCCGCAGGCCACGCTGATCAACCTGGCGCGCGGCGGGATTGTCGACGATGCGGCGCTGATCGCCGCCTTGCGCGACAAGAAGATCGCCGCCGCCGGCCTCGACGTGTTCGAGAACGAGCCTGCCTTCAATCCGGATTTCCTCGGTTTGTCGAACGTCGTGCTGACGCCGCACATCGCCAGCGCCTCGACACCGACCCGCCTGGCAATGGCCAATTGCGCCGCCGACAACCTGATCGCTGCACTGTCGGGACAGACGCCGCCGAACTTGCTGAATCGTGACGTCCAGCCGAAGTCATAATCATCTGACATTGTCATGAAGGCAATAAAAAACCCGCCGAGGCGGGTTTTTTATTTTCCGGACGCTGCTTTCAAGGAGGGGATCAGCCCTTCAGATCGGCGATCAGGTCAATGTACTGCTGCTGCGCTTCCTCTTGCGGCAAGCCTTTGAGGGCCTCCCAGGCGTCCCATTTGGCGCGACCGACAAAGTCGGTCATGCCGGGACGGTCGCCTTGCACATCGCCGTTGCTGCCTTGCTTGTACAGGCCGTACATCTTCAGCAGGGTCATGTTGTCGGGGCGTTCCGAGAGGTTCTTGGACTCGGCGACGGTCTGTTCAAATTGTTCCTGCAAACTCATGTTTTCTCCTGAATGGCCTGGTGACGGCTTTAAAGCGCTTAGACCGCGAGCAGTTCGACTTCGAAAATCAGCGTCGCGTTCGGTGGAATCACGCCGCCGGCGCCGCGTGCGCCATAGCCCAGCGCAGCAGGGATGATCAGCTTGCGGACGCCGCCGACCTTCATGCCCTGGACGCCTTCGTCCCAGCCCTTGATCACATGGCCTGCACCCAAAGGGAACGCAAATGGATCGTTGCGGTCTTTACTCGAGTCGAATTTGCTGCCGGCGGTGCCATCGGGGTTTTGCAACCAGCCGGTGTAATGCACGCTGACATGGTTTCCTGCCTTGGCTTCGTCGCCGGCGCCAACCTGGATTTCTTCGTATTGCAGTCCAGAGGAGGTAGCGATAGTAGACATTTTGTTCCTTTCAAAGAGTTTGTTTGTGCCGTGTTTTTAGCCGCGCGTCCGGAAGAAAAGGGCCCCGTAAGGCCCGTCCTCCCTGCGTTCTGCGCAGGTACATGCTGCGTTGCTGAACGGGGTTGGTGGCAGTGTAAACCAAAACACCGCAAAACACCGGGATCAACGCCACTCGTGTCAGCCAAATCGGCATCACAAGCGTTAGGTACCGTGGGGCGTGCTTTTTTTACGGATTTGTTACGGATTTCATGCACGGTAAGATCGCAATTTTTAAAGTAAAGTTCTTCATGCTGCATAGTTTTGCCCGGTTTTCCCGGCTCTCTCTTCTGGCGCTGTGCGCGCTGTCCGCTGTCATCACTGCGCCGGCATCTGCGAACGTGGTGGTGGTCCTCAATTCCGGCGACGCCACGGTGACGTTGCTGGATCAGTCGACTTACAAGGAAATCAACACTTTCTCGGTCGGCAAGGAGCCGCATCACTTGATGGCGACGCCCGACAACAAGTCGCTCGTCGTCGCCAGCGCCACCGGCAACCAGCTGATTTTCCTCGACCCCAAGACCGGCGAAGTGCAACGTCAGTTGCGCGGCATCATCGATCCATACCAGATCGGTTTTTCCCCGGACCAGAAATGGTTCATCTCCAATGGCTTGCGCCTGGACCGTGTCGACGTGTATCGCTACGACGGCCATAACCTCGACCTGGCCAAGCGCGTGCGCCTGGCCAAGACGCCCAGCCATATCGCCTTCGACGCCGCCAGCACCACGGCTTTCATTACTCAGCAGGGCAGCAACGAGATCAGCGCCATCGACCTTGCCACCCAGCAGGTCAAATGGACCATGCCGGTCGGCAAGTTGCCTGCCGGTATTTTCATGACGCCGGACAACAAGTACCTGCTGGTCGGCATCATGGGCAAGGATTACGTCCAGGTGATCGACTGGCGGACACAAAAGACCGTCAAGACCATCCGCACCGGCGAAGGCGCGCATAATTTCCGCGCCCACGGCGACAAGCGCTATGTCTATGTCTCGAATCGCGTCTCCAATACCATCAACATCATCGACCTGCAAACGCTGGAAAGCGTCGGCGTCATTTCCGTGCCCGGCGGCCCGGATTGCATGGAGGTGACTGACGACGGCAAGACCATGTGGGTTACGTTGCGCTGGGTCAAGAAGGTCGCCGTGATCGACCTGGCCAGCAAGAAGATCACGAAAATCATCCCGGTCGGCCGTTCGCCGCACGGCATCTACTTCATCAATCGGGCTGCCGACCTTTGATGCAGAGGGCGCCGCAAGCTGGTTCGCTTCGCCTTGGCAGGTTCGCTGCCATGGGCGCTGCGGTGGCCGCGGTGGCCTCGATCTGGCCGGCGCAGGCGGCGACCGACAATACCGCCTCCTGCAAGGGCACGATCTACCTCAGTTTCGACACTGGCAGCCAGTCGCAGGCCGAGTTCATCGCCCAAACGCTCAACAAGCATCACATCAAGGCAACGTTTTTCCTTGCCAACGAAAAAACCGTCAACGGCGATTACACGCTAGATCCGGCTTGGGCGCCGTACTGGAAAGCGCGTGTCGCCGAAGGCCATGCTTTCGGCACGCACACCTTCGACCATGTCTACGTCCAGCGCGATCTGCCCGACGGCCGCATCGAAGTCAAACCGCAATTCGGCGCGCACGCAGGCAAGAAGCAGGTTTGGAGCGCCGCCCAATATTGCGGCGAGCTGCAGCGCGTGGCGGATCGTTTCAAGGAACTGACCGGCGCCACGCTCGATCATCTGTGGCGCGCGCCCGGCGGCAAGCTGACGCCGCAGCTGCTGGCGGCAGGGCGCGCTTGCGGTTATTCTCATGTGGCGTGGGCCGAAGCAGGTTTCTCCGGCGACGAATTGCCCAGCGAAAAATGGCCCAATGCCATGTTGCTGCAACAAGCTTTGCGCAAACTGAAAGATGGCGACATCGTCATGGCCCATCTTGGCATCTGGTCGCGCAAGGATCCATGGGCGCCGGCCGTGCTGGAGCCGTTGATTTCCGGGCTGGAGCAGAAGGGCTTCTGCTTCGCCACCTTGCGCGAGCATCCGGCTTACCGGGCCGCGCTCGACAAGCAGCAGACCGCCGTTATCAAATAAGCACGCACCAATGCGGCGTCTTCAGCAATTACAGCATTTACCCAGGCAATCCTCATGATGCACATGATCCAGGTATTTTCCGATTTGTTCGCCACCGTCCAGGGATGGTTGTTTGAAACCGTCGTCCAGCCGATGGTGTTCAACCTCGGCCTGGGCGAATTCGTCGAAGAGGCGTTTACCGGCACGGAGTGGTTCCTGGTCGGCGTGTGCGAGCTGGCGGTGCTGTTCATCATCCTGCGTCCGCTGGAAGCTTGGATCCCGGTGCATGCGTTCACCGACCGCCGCGCGCGCTGGAACGATTTCATCTATACCGCCTTGCATCGTCTCGGCGCGTTCTCGATCCTGGTGTTTTTCCTGCTCGATCCGGCCATGTCGTACCTCAGCGAATTCCTGCACTGGGAAGGCTGGGGTACCTTCAATCTCGACGACGTCTGGCCGGGCGTCACCGATCAGGCGCTGGTGAGTTTCCTGCTTTACCTGATCGTGCTGGATTTCTGCGACTACTGGTATCACCGCGCACAACATGGCGTGCGCTGGCTGTGGGCCTTGCACAGCCTGCATCACAGCCAGGAAAACATGAACCTGTGGAGCGACGACCGCAACCACCTGCTCGACGACCTGGTGCGCGACGTCCTGATGGGCATCGTGGCGCTGGCCATCGGCGTGCAGCCGGGTCAATACATCCTGCTGGTGTCGGCGTCGCGCATGTTGCAAAGTCTGCAGCATGCCAATGTGCGCATCCATTTCGGCCGCATTGGTGAATGGCTGCTGGTGTCGCCGCGCTTCCATCGCCTGCATCACGCGATCGGCATCGGCCATGAGAGCCGCGGCAAGAATTCGCTGGGCGGTCATAACTTCGCGGTGCTGTTCCCGATCTGGGATGTGCTGTTCCGCACCCGCCACGTCGGCTCCGGCTTCGCCATGACCGGCGTGCGCGACCAGCTGCCGCCACCGGCCGGCAAGGGGCGCAACTACGGTCGCGGCTTCTGGGCGCAGCAATGGCTGGGCTTGAAGCGCATCGTCGAGTTTTCTCGCAAGGCGGCGCGCTGATGCGTTTGATGACCGTCTCCTTCGGACGCGCGCTGCTGTCGCAGCTGCATATCCGCATGTTGCTGCTGACGGTGCTGCCGTTCGTGATGTCCATCGTTCTCTGGGGCGTGGCGCTGTGGCTCGGCCTGCAGCCGATGATCGACTGGCTGCAGGATTACTTCGTCGGCCACAACGGCTTCGGCGTGGCCGGCTCCATTCTCAGCTGGTTCAACATGGGCGCGCTCAAGACCGTGATCGTGCCGCTGATCGCCATGTGGGCCTTGCTGCCGCTGATGATCCTGACGGCGCTGGTGTTCGTCGGCTTGTGGGCGGTGCCGGCGATCGCACGCCACGTCGGCGGTCGTCACTACGCGCATCTTGAGCAGCGTCACGGCGGTTCGGTGGCGGGCAGTCTGTGGACCTCGTTGTGGTGCTTTGCGGTGTTCGTGTTCGGCTGGATCGTGACCTTGCCGCTGTCGATTTTCCCGCCGCTGGCGTTCGTGATCCATCCCTTGCTGTGGGGCTGGCTGACGTATCGCGTGATGGCCTACGACACGCTGGCCGACTACGCCACGTCGGAAGAACGCCGCGCCATCCTGCATGCGCATCGCTGGCCGTTGCTGCTGGTCGGCGCCATCGCCGGCACCATGGGCGCCGCGCCTACGCTGCTTTGGCTGGGCGGCGCGTTGTCGGTGATTTTCTTTCCGATACTGGCGGCCGGCGCGATCTGGCTGTACGTGCTGGTGTTCGTCTTCACCGGTCTGTGGTTCCAATACTATTGTCTGGAAGCGCTGAGCAGATTGCGCGCCGCAGCCAGCACCGATGCGGTTCCCGCTTCCGTCGCCGCCAACTGAGCGGCGCGCAGCCGGATTATCCGGATCAGGGCATAATTCCGGGTTATCACCTGCAGAAGCGAACGGATATTTATGGCTATCGGACTCATCATCATCGGCGACGAAATCCTTTCCGGAAAACGCGTCGACAAACATTTCCCCAAAGTACTTGAACTGCTCACCGCGCGCGGCCTGCAACTGGCCTGGGTGGAGTATGTGGGCGACGATCCCGAACGCATCACCAACACGCTCAGGCGCACTTTCGCCAGCGAAGACATCGTGTTTTGCACCGGCGGCATCGGCGCCACACCCGACGATCACACGCGTCAATGCGCGGCGGCGGCGCTGGGCGTCGGGCTCGTACTGCATCCCGACGCCAAGGTGAAAATCCAGGAGCGTATCGCCGACACCGCACGCGAAGCCGGCATCACGCCGGTGTTCGATGCGCCGGAAAACCTGCATCGTCTGAAGATGGGCGAGTTCCCGGCCGGCTCCTCGATCATCCCCAATCCGTTCAACAAGATTCCCGGCTTCTTTGTGCCGAACGTCAGCGGCGAGGGCACGCACTATTTCGCGCCGGGCTTTCCGGTCATGGCGTGGCCGATGTTTGAATGGGTGCTCGATACCCACTATGCGCACCTGTTCCACCGCGTCGCGCGTGCGGAAAAGTCGGTGCTGGTATTCGAGATGCCGGAGTCGACGTTGACGCCGCTCATGGAAGCCATCGAGGCGGAGTTTGCGCTCGTGAAGGTCTTCAGCTTGCCGCACGTGGGCGACGACAAGACGCGTCGCCACATCGACCTTGGCGTAAAAGGCGAGCCGTCACAGGTGGAAGATGCCTTCCGCAAGATGGAAGAGGGCCTGCGCCAGTTGAAGGCGGATTACCAGCAAGCAAGCTGAACTGAATTGAGTCAGAGATGAATGCCGCGGGCAAAAAAATGCCCCGGCTCACCGAGGCATCAGAAACGGTATCTTAGGAGGAAATCAGATACCGAGGAGACAAAGATTGCTCTGAGGCGCTACGGGTAGAACGGGATACGCCTCATTGCTGAATAACGGGCATTGCACAAGCACTACTTGCAACCACTTGCAGAGAATCTTGCAGCGTTACAACTGTGTCAACAAACCTGTAAAGCAAACCGGGCAGAGCAATCATCATAACGAATATTGTCTGCCCGGGTGTTGTTCAAACTCGATTTATTCGTTGAAATTATTTCTTGCTGCGGCTTGTTGCTTTTACGGTCGCTTGCGACAACTGATCGACGGCGCTGGATACATTGGCTTCCAGTGCCTCGCTCGCTTGCTTGGCGCTCTTGGTGAATTGCTCGTAGCCGGCGTTGAAGTTACCGATGGTTGTCTTGACGAAGGTGATCGCGTTTTCCGAGCCGGCCGGGGCGTTCTTGGAGGCTTCGTCGATCAGCGAAATCACCTTGCGATTGACTTCAGCCAGTTGCGCTTCCGCAGTCTTGGTCAGTTCGGCTTGCGTGGTCGACACGATGCCGGCCAGATGGCGGCCATAAGCCAGGCTCTTTTCGACGCTAGGCTGAGCCTGTGCGCTCGAGAACGAGAAGAATTCCTGTGCATCCTTGGCGGTCAGCAGCTTCTGTGTCGCTTCGCGGGATTCTTCCAGGGAAGATTTGGTGGCTTTCAGGTTCAGGTCGACCAGCTTTTCGACGCCCTCGAAGGTCTTGTTGGCGAACTGCGTGAACAGTGCGATTTGCGCTTCGAAGTTCGCTTTGGTTGCGGCGGAGAATTGTTCGGTGAGAGTCGTCATTTTGCGTAGTCCTTTGGTCCGGTATCAAGATTGAATGGAATGGGTCAGGGGAAAATGCACGCTATTGTTGGACACTCTTTTGTGCGGTGCACAATTCTGATTTTAGGTGAAAACACCAGCATGTCAATAGGTTTGCCGACGATTTGCAAAAAGATTGTTAGCCAGTTTCTGTATATGGGAAACATACTTCCGAGTCGGTTTTTTTTTGAGAGTGATGTGACCTATGTCAGTCCAGAGAACTCCTATTGAAATTCAGTTTTTGAGAGCCTATTGTTGAGAGCCTATTACAGCGACCATTTCGTTCTGCCGCTCCCGGCCGGGCATCGTTTCCCGATGATCAAGTATCGCCTCATCCGTGAAGGTGCGGCGCGCGCCGTGGCGGATCTGGAATTCCACGAAGCCCAGGCCGCCACTGACGGCGTGCTGGCGCTGGCGCATCATCCGCGCTATGTCGATCTGGTCTCGCGCGGCGCGTTGCCGGAGCAGGTGCAAAAGGACATCGGCTTTCCCTGGTCGCTTGAGATGGTCGAGCGTTCGCGCCGATCCGCAGGGGCCACCATCGCCGCCTGCCGCAGCGCCATGGAGCAGGGCGTGGCGGTCAACCTGGCCGGCGGCACGCATCACGCCTATGCCGATCGCGGCGCCGGCTTTTGCGTGTTCAACGACGCCGCCGTCGCTGCGCGCCTGATGCAGGCTGAACGTCGCGCTGCACGCGTGGCGATCGTCGACCTCGACGTCCATCAAGGCAACGGTACTGCATCGATTCTGGCGACGGACGATTCGGTGTTCACCTTATCGCTGCACGGCGAACGCAACTATCCATTCGAAAAAGAACGCAGCGATCTCGATGTCGGCTTGCCCGACGGCGTCGGCGACGCCGACTACCTGGCGGCGCTAGAGGCGGCGTTGGCGCAGCTGATGGCGCGCTTCGACCCGCAACTCATCATTTACCTGGCCGGCGCCGATCCGCACGAAGGCGACCGCCTCGGACGCATGAAACTGAGCATGGCCGGCATGGCGGCGCGCGACACGCTGGTGTTCGAACTGGGCCGTCAGCAAAAAATTCCGATCGCGGTTACGATGGCGGGCGGTTACGGAAAAAACATCGAAGACACCGTCGCCGTCCACGTACAAACAATAACGCTTGCCAGTCGATACGCTGCCGACTGGAACTGAGCCCCGGAGCCAAAACGTTCACCGCACTCCGGCGCAGACTTCCCGCAGTGTGTTTTGGATAACTATGACTCGCATCGCCGCCGGCGCCGCCCAGGACAAAGGTTCCTGGAATCCCCTGTTGCTCAATCTCGTTCCGCTGTCCTTTGTGCTGATCTGGAGCACCGGCTTCATCGTCGCCAAGTTCGGCCTGCCGTATGCGCCGCCGCTGACCTTTTTGATCCTGCGCTTCGTCGGCGTGCTGATCTTCCTCGTGCCGCTGGTGCTGATCTTGCGCGCGCCGTGGCCGCAAGGGCGGCAGGTTGCACACATCTCCGTCGCCGGCGTGCTGTTGCATGCCGGTTATCTGGCCGGCGTGTGGAGCGCGATCAAGATGGGCATGCCGGCCGGGTTGACCGCGTTGATCGTCGGCATGCAACCGGTACTCACGGCCTTCGCGGCGCCCTTCGTCGGCGAGCGCGTCAAGGGACGCCAATGGCTGGGACTGGGCTTAGGTTTGTGCGGCGTCGGGCTGGTGGTGGCCAACAAGATTTCACTGATCGGCTTGTCGTGGGAAGCGATTTCCCTGTGCGTCATGGCATTGGTGGCGATCACCATCGGCACGCTGTATCAGAAACGCTTCTGCCCGCACTTCGACCTGCGTACCGGCACCATCGTGCAGTTCGTTGCGTCGTTGCTGGTGGTGCTGCCGTTCGCCATCGTCATGGAACACTTCGACCTGCATTTGCAGGCGGTCGCATGGACGCCGCAGTTCATCGGCGCCTTGTTGTGGTCCATCCTGGCGCTGTCGATCGGCGCCATCTTCCTCTTGTTTGCGTTGATCCGGCGCAGCGCTGCCACGGCCGTCACCAGCCTGCTGTACCTGACGCCACCGACCACTGCCGTGATGGCCTGGTTGATGTTCGGTGAAGTCTTCAGCGTGGTCGGCATCATCGGCATGGTGGTGGCCGTGATCGGCGTCGCTTTCGTGGTGCGCAAGTAATCCGTTCAGACCGGCATCAAGGTGATCAGCTTCAGATCCGGCCTGTTCGCCACGCGGAAATTCACCTGCTGGTAAGTCAGCTCGCCCTGTACGGGATGGCGGAACAGGCGCTTGCCGCCTTCGCGTTCGACCACATCCTGCAGGCTCCAAGTGCGCTTGAACAGCGCACTGCGCGCCGATAATTCTTCCACCATCGTCTTGATCTGCGGATCGTCCAGGTACTGGCCGCAATCGGCGCGAAACTCCGCGACCAGGCGGCGTGCGCGCTGTTCCCAATCGGTGATCAGTTCTTGCGAGGCCGTGGTGCAAAACGTGAAAAACAGCAGGTTGTCGTATTCACTGCCGGCGGTGAGCCAGCCGGTGAACAGCTTGCGCGCGGGCGCATTGCTGGCCAGCACATTCCAGTAGCGGTCCAGCACATACGCCGGCTGGCGGATGCTGCGCACGACCTCGAGGATTTCCGGCGCGATGCTTTCAGTGTGATCGTCCTGATGCACCGGATCCTTCTTTTCCGCCAGTTCAAACAGGTAGGTGCGCTTGGCGCGCGGCAGGTGCAGCGCATCGGCAATGCGCGCCAGCGCCTGCGGCGAAATCGAATCGGTGCGGCCTTGTTCTATCCAGGTGTACCAGGTCACGCTGATGCCGCACAGCTGCGCCACTTCTTCGCGCCGCAGTCCCGGTGTGCGGCGTCGGGTGCCGCGCGACAGATGGCCAAGTCCGGCCAGCGTCGGCGAGATCTGCTCGCGCTGCGATTTGATGAACTCGCCCAAGGCTTTGCGCTTGATGTCGGGTTTCGGGTTTTTATCCTGTCTGGTGTCGTCGGATGCCATGGAGAGGGATTCAGGCTGTTGGTTTTGGTAATAGTATAAATGGTGAACTTGTACCAGCATACAGAACAACTAAACTTGCGTCTCCAGCCATCAATCACCACGTAAGCACATCAACTCAGGGAGCCAGGAATGCGTAGCCACAATGAAGTGATTTCCGAACAATTCGGCACGACCGCCGCCTCATATCTGACCAGCGCCGTCCACGCGCAGGGTGCGGATTTGCAAGACCTCGCGGCGTATGCCGCAGCCTATCCGCATGCCCGCGTACTGGATCTCGGCTGTGGTGGCGGCCACGCCAGTTTTGCAACGGCGCCGTTCGCCGCGCAAGTAGTCGCCTACGATTTGTCGGCACAGATGCTGGAAGTAGTGCGCGCTGCCGCTGTTGAACGCAAATTGCCGAATATTGAGGTGCAACAGGGCAGCGCCGACCGCCTGCCGTTCGCCGACGCTTCATTCGATGTCGTCTGTACACGCTTCAGCGCGCACCACTGGCGCAACCTGCCACAGGCCTTGCAGGAAGCCGCGCGCGTGTTGAAGCAGGGCGGCCGCTTCGTCGTGATCGACACTGCGGCACCCGTCGATGTGTTAGCCGACACCTACATGCAGGGCATCGAACTGCTGCGCGACACCTCGCACGTGCGCAACGTCAGTCTGTCGTCATGGAAGAAACTGATCGCGCAGACCGGCCTGCAGGTCGAGTTTTCCAAGAGCTGGAAACTGACGCTGGAATTCGCCTCCTGGGTCGCACGCATGCGCACTTCGCCGGAACACATCGTCGCCATCAAGTCGCTGTGGCGCGCCGCACCGGCCGAAGTGCGCACCTACTTCAACGTGGCCGAGGATTATTCCTTCGACATCGACACTGTGCTGGTGGAGGCGATCAAGAAGTAACAGGCAGGCCAGGAATCATATGTAGTCCGACTTAAAGTGGGCTCAATAATATATTGGACCCGATGTGAGTCGGTGCTTATGCTGGGCGGCATTTCCTTATGTCAGCGTCAGGCACGCCGCCCAGCCATGAAAGCACTGCGCTCATCCGATTTCCTTGCCGTTCTGGCGCTCGCCACCGCGGCCCTGTTCTGGGCCGGCAACATGCTGGTCGGCAAAGCGCTCAACGAGCAGGTCGCGCCGCTGACGCTGGCGTTCTGGCGCTGGGTGCTGATCCTGACGATCCTGGCGCCGTTCGTGTGGCGCGACGTGGTACGTCATCGTGCTGAAATCCGTGCGGCTTTACCGCTGCTGAGCTTGCTGGCTTTGCTCGGCACCGGCTTGTACAACGCGCTGATTTTCGGTGCTTTGCATTTCACCAGCGCCACCAACGCGGCGTTGCTCAATTCCTCGATTCCGGTCTGGACCGTATTGCTCTCCGTGCTGCTGCACCGGCGTCGGCCGGGGCCCATGGAACTGCTAGGCGTCAGCGTCTCGCTGTGCGGTGTCGCCGCCATCATCAGCCATGGTTCGATCGCCGGCCTGGCAAGCTTCCAGCTCAATCGCGGCGACGCCTGGATGCTGGTTGCGATGGTGATGTGGAGTCTCTATCTGCTGCTGTTGCCGCTCCGCCCGCGCGTCTTGCCGAGCTTCTGTTTTTTGTGGGTCACGGGCGTGCTCGGATTGTTTGCATTGACTTTGCTGATGCTCGTCAACGGAGGCGGGGAGACGTTCGTTATACCGCTCAGCCGAACCAGTGTGACCGGTGTTTTTTATCTGGCTGTTTTCCCCAGCATCCTGGCCACGCTCGTGTGCAACTACGGCATCGATCGCATTGGCGCCGTAAGGGCATCGCAATGCGTTCATCTGGTCCCGGTATTCGCCTCTGTTATCGCGATGGCCTGGCTGGGGGAGACGTTACACTGGTATCATGCTGTGGGTTTTATTTTCGTACTGGCGGGTCTGTTTATAGCAAATCAGAGGTATCGCGACCGTTAAAAAGTCGCGCGGGGTTTCCAAAAATTAAAAAAGCACACTTTTTCAAGAAAATTGATTAAAAAGTTGCGCTAACTACCTAATTATCTTGCGATTTTCCCTTGGTTTGCTACACTGCCAACAGTTTCTTGTATGTATCAATCAGGGGGAGGTTCACCAATGCTCAAATCTGCGCTAGCTGCCGTCGCTACGGCACTTCTGGTTCTGGTCGGCACATCCTCTGTGCAAGCACAAACTTCACCGAATTCCAAGAAAACAGTCGTTAAAAAGACTGTAATCAAGAAGAACGTCGTCAATCGTCGTCCAGTCGCCGCGCCCAGACGCGCTACCCAAGCCTCGCTGGATCGCCGCGAAAAACTGGTCAAGAAGGTCGCCATGGTTCACGGCAAGCGCCGCGTGGTGTATCAGCGCGTAGCCGCCATGCCGACAGTGCCGGTGGTGCCGCCCGTGATGACCGCCGGCGACATGGCCGGCCTCAACCTGACGCAGGATCCTCTGGCCTTGCGTTCCAACGTCGCGCTGGTGATTGACCAGGCCAGCTCCCAGGTTCTGTTTGAAAAGAATTCCGCCGTCGCCTTGCCGATCGCTTCCGTCACCAAGCTGATGACTTCGCTGGTGGTGGTTGAAGCGCGCCAGAACATGGAAGAGATCCTGACCGTCAGCGATGACGACGTCGATCGTCAAAAACACAGCAGCTCCCGCCTGCGCGTCGGCGCACAATTGTCGCGCGACGACATGCTGCACATTGCGCTGATGAGCTCCGAAAACCGCGCGGCATCGGCACTGGGCCGCAGCTATCCGGGCGGCCTGCCGGCATTCGTCGCCGCGATGAACGCCAAGGCCCGCTCGCTGGGCATGATGGATACGCACTACGTTGATTCGACCGGTCTCTCCAGCAGCAACGTCGCCAGCGCACGCGACCTTGCCAAATTGGTGGTCGCCGCTTACAACTACCCGATCATTCGCCAATATTCGACCGATGCCAAGTACATGGTCGAGCCCAGCGGTCATGCATTGCAATACGCCAGCTCCAACCGCCTGGTTGCCAGCAAGGATTGGGACATTGGTCTGCAAAAAACCGGTTACATCAACGAAGCAGGCCACTGCCTGGTCATGCTGACCAAGATCGAAGGCCGCTCAGTGGTCATGGTGTTCCTCGACTCCAAGGGCAAGCTGTCGCACGTCGGTGATGCTGCACGCATGCGCAAATGGCTGTCCGAGCAAGGTCCGCAAAACCTGACCCGTGTGAATCTGCGTGCACGCGCGGACGAAGGCTGATCCGGACGCAGGCATTCAGACAATAAAAAAGGCGAACTTCGGTTCGCCTTTTTTTATTCCTGCCTCAGCACGTAGCTAGCGTTCAAGCTACGCCACGCCGTCCTGCAGGTTCTGCTGGCTCACGAAGCCCAGCGCCGAGGAGATCTGTGCCGCCGTGGTGACCAGGTCTTCCACCCAATCTTCCTGCAGGCGATCGGCCGGCGCCGAAATCGACAGTCCCGCGACCAGTTTGCCGGAGTCGTCGCGGATGCCTGCCGCCATGCAGCGCACACCCAGTTCCAGCTCTTCGTTGTCACGCGCGTAACCAAGCGCGCGTACCATGCTCAACTCGCGCTCCAGCTTGCTCAGATCGGTAATCGAATTCTTGTTGTGGCCGGCCAGCCCGGTGCGCGTGGCGTACGCGCGCACGGCTTTGGGGTCGTCAATGGAGAGGAACAGCTTGCCGGTCGAGGTCAGGTGCAGCGGCGCGCGGCCGCCGATGGCGCGCACCACCTGCATACCCGAGCGTTCGGAGAAAGAGCGATCGATATAAACGATTTCATCGCTCTGGCGCACTGACAGGTTGATGGTCTGATGCGTCTTGCGGTGCAGGGCGCGCATGAAGTCGAGCGCCGCTTCGCGCACGCTCAGGCGGCTCTTGACGATGTTGCCGAGTTCCAGCAGGCGCATGCCGAGGCGATAGGTGCCTGGCTCGGAGCGATCGACGAAACGTTTCACCACCATGTCGTTGAGGATGCGGTGGGCGGTCGATGGATGCAACTTGGTGGCAGCCGACAATTCCTTCAGGCTGACCGGATCCGGATACATTGCCAGCGCGTCCAGCAAGGACACCATCCGTTCAATGACCTGGATCGATATCGCGCCTGTTTCGTCGTGGGCTTCTTTTTTCATCTCGATGTTTGATGCATAGCAATAGGTTCTTTATACCACATTGTGAAAAGGAGGAGATGGCGCTGCGCCAGAAGAAGGCGTTTTCGATGCGCACCGGTAGTTTTACGAGGCCAAAAATGAAACGGCGCAAGTAGGTGGGGGAGACGGCGCCGAATTCCGTCATCACATCGCAATGGCCGATATTACGATTTTGCCGCGATTCCGGTCCCGATCCCGATCCATCCATATCTCACGGCTATATTGCTGGCGGTGATTCCCTTATGCGAATTTGATATGAACAGCGCCTGTCTATATTCGGCAGCCTTGTTGTTGCTTATCTGTTTTCCGCATATTGAGAGAAGAAAGTATTCGTTCGTTTTTTCTTGCCGCCTCATTAACCTGTGCTCTCCAGAACAAAACTGAACACAGAGGGATGCAGATCATGTTGAAAAAGCTTATCAAGTCGGTTGCCGTGGCAGCCTTGTTCTCCCAGGTTGTGCCGCTGGCGCACGCTGCGGATATTTCCTTGCTGAATGTCTCTTACGACCCGACTCGCGAGCTCTACGCCGACTACAACAAGGCCTTTGCCAAATACTGGAAAGCCAAGACCGGCGACAACGTGACCATCAAGGCATCCCACGGCGGTTCCGGCAAACAGGGCCGCTCCGTCATCGACGGCATCGACGCTGACGTGGTGACACTGGCGCTGGCTTACGACATTGATGAAATCTCCGAAAAGGCCAAACTGCTGCCGCCCGACTGGCAAAAGCGCCTCGAGCACAACAGCTCGCCGTACACCTCGACCATCGTGTTCCTGGTGCGCAAGGGCAACCCCAAGAAGATCAAGGACTGGGACGACCTGATCAAACCGGGCGTGTCCGTGATCACGCCGAATCCGAAGACCTCCGGCGGTGCTCGCTGGAACTACCTGGCCGCATGGGCCTACGCGCTGAAGAAGGGCGGCACTGACGCTGCTGCGCGCGACTACATTTCCAAGCTGTTCAAGAACGTGCCGGTACTGGATTCCGGTGCTCGCGGCGCCACCATCAGCTTCGTTGAACGCGGCCTGGGCGACGTTCTGCTGGCATGGGAAAACGAAGCGCTGATCTCGCTGAAGGAATGGGGCCCGGACAAGTTCGACGTCATCACGCCTTCGATCTCCATCCTGGCTGAACCGCCAGTGTCGATCGTCGACAAAGTCGTTGATCGCCGCGGCACCCGCAAGGTCGCTGAAGAATACCTGAAGCATCTGTATTCCGACGAAGGCCAGGAAATCATCGCCAAGAATTACTACCGCCCGATCAACCCGAAGATCGCTGCGAAGTACGCATCGCAATATCCGAAGGTCAACCTGATCACCGTCGACAACACCTTCGGCGGCTGGCAGAAGGCTCAGAAGGATCACTTCTCCGACGGCGGCAGCTTCGACCAGTTGTACGTGCCGAACAAGAAGTAATTCCGGCACATCAGCATCGCACTCCGGAAGTCTGTAGTACGGCTTCCGGAATCTTCACCAGATTCACCTTGATTCACCCTTTGAGTTGACCATGACGATTCTCTTGTTGGCCGGCAGTCCTTCCGCACCGTCCCGTTCCACCCGCTTGCTGCACCACGTCGGCGAAAAGCTGGCCGCGCTGGGGCACCGCTATTCGAAATTGGACGTACGTGATCTGCCGGGACAGGCATTGATCCGCGCCGACTTCAACGACCCTGAAATCAAGGCCGCACTGGCGCGCGTTGCAGAAGCTTCGGCAGTCGTCGTGGCAACGCCGGTTTACAAGGCGGCCTACAGCGGCGCGCTCAAGGCGTTCCTCGACCTGTTGCCGCAGTTCGGCCTGACCGACAAGCTGGTGTTGCCGCTGGCGACCGGCGGCAGTCAGTCGCACATGCTGGCGCTCGACTACGCGCTGCGTCCGGTACTGTCGTCGTTGGGGCCCAAGCATGTACTGCCAAGCATTTACGCCACCGAAGCGCAAGTGATCTGGTCGGAGCAGGATGGCCTGGTGCTGGATGCGCCGATCGTGGCGCGCGTGCAGGAAGGCGTCGACCAATTGTCGAGCAGCCTGCTGGCCTTGCACAAGACCGCGCCGGGGGCATTCACCGACGTACCGTTTTCGCAGATCCGATGTAGCGTTTAAGCGTAGCTCCGAATCTAGCTCCGCTTCAAATTAGTCATCCACGCAAGACCCAAGATCCGCTGCAGGAGCGGAGGGGCCTTGTTACGCCAAATTACACAAATAACAGTTACGGGAAAACAGATGAGTGCACAACAACGTTCCGCCAGACGCCGCACCCTCGGCTTGCTGTCCGCGCTGACCACACTGACCATTGCGGCCGCCGGCTTCGGCGTCAGCAATTTCGCCGCAGCGCAATCCAAGCCGGTGCTGCGCATCGGCTATCAAAAAGCCGCCAGCACGCTGGTGCTGCTCAAGGCGCACGGCGCGCTGGAAAAGCGTCTGCAGGCGCAAGGCGTGGAAGTCAAATGGGCGGAATTCACTGCCGGTCCGCAACTGCTGGAAGCGCTGAACGTCGGCTCGGTCGACTTCGGTTATGTCGGCGAAGCGCCGCCGGTGTTTGCCCAGGCGGCAGGCGCAGACTTTGTCTACACCGCCTATGAAATCCCGACGCCGAACGCCGAAGGCCTGCTGGTGCAAAAGGATTCACCTATCAAGAACGTGGCCGAACTGAAGGGCAAGAAAATCGCCTTCAACAAAGGCTCCGATGTGCATTGGCTGGTGGTGGCCCTGCTCAAGAAAGCCGGCCTCAACTACAGCGACATCCAGCCGGTCTACCTGGCGCCGGCCGATGCCCGCGCCGCCTTTGAAAAAGGCGCCATCGATGCGTGGGCCATCTGGGATCCGTTCCAGGCCGCCGCTGAAAAACAGATCGGCGCACGTCGTCTGGCAACCGGTGTGGGCGCAGTCAGCCATCACCAGTTCTTCCTGAGCGCGCGTCCGTTCGCTGAAAAGAATGCCGCGGTTCTCAAGGTGCTGCTGGAAGAAATCACCAAGGAAGGCCAATGGATCCGCGCCAACACCAAGGAAGCCGCGACCCAGCTCGCGCCTATCCAGGGTCTGGACACCGACGTCATCGAAGTCAGCCTGAAGCGCTACGAACACATCTTCCGTCCGATCGACGCCAAGGTGCTGGAAGAGCAGCAGCGCATCGCCGACGCCTTCTTCGAGCTCAAGCTGATCCCGAAGAAACTCAGCGTCAAGGACGCAGTGCTGAAGTAAGGAAAGTAACTACGCAAGAAGGATGCGCCGGCTTTCAACAGACCGACGCACCACTGGTTTCACCTGATACCGATATCGATTGGAGTTTGCAATGAACGTTTTCTGGTTTATCCCCACGCACGGCGACAGCCGCTACCTCGGCACCGCAGAAGGCGGACGCCTGGTCAGTCATGACTACATGAAGCAGGTCGCGGTTGCTGCCGATACCCTGGGATATGACGGCGTGCTGTTGCCGACCGGACGTTCCTGTGAAGACGCCTGGGTCACCGCGGCCAGCCTGATCGGTGAAACCAAGCAACTGAAATTTCTGGTCGCAGTGCGTCCCGGCCTGAGCGCACCGACGCTGTCGGCGCGCATGGCTGCCACCTTTGACCGCTTGTCCGGCGGTCGCCTGCTGGTCAACGTTGTTACCGGCGGCGATCCTGCCGAGCAGGAAAGCGACGGCATCTTCGGCACGCACAAAGAGCGCTATGAAATCTCCGACGAGTTCCTCAAGATCTGGCGCGACGTGCTGAGCAAGACCCACACCGGCGGCGAAACCAATTTCGAAGGCAAGCACCTCAGCGTCAAGGGCGCCAAGGCGCTTTATCCACCGGTGCAGGCGCCGTATCCGCCATTGTATTTCGGCGGTTCCTCGGATGAAGCGATCGACCTCGCCGCCGAGCAGGTCGACGTCTACCTGACCTGGGGTGAACCGCCTGAGGCAGTTGCAGAGAAGATCGCCATCGTGCGTGCACGCGCCGCCAAAGCCGGCCGCACGTTGCGCTTCGGCATCCGCCTGCACGTGATCGTCCGTGAAACCACGGAAGCCGCCTGGCGCGCCGCCGACGAGCTCATCAGCAAGCTCGACGACGCCACCATCGAAAAGGCGCAGAAGACCTTTGCCAAGATGGATTCCGAAGGACAGCGCCGCATGGCGGCGCTGCACGGCGGCAAGCGCGACAAGCTCGAAGTCAGCCCGAATCTCTGGGCCGGCGTCGGCCTGGTGCGCGGCGGCGCCGGCACCGCGCTGGTCGGCGACGGTCCGACCGTGGCGGCACGCCTGAAAGAATATGCAGACCTCGGCATCGACACCTTCATCCTGTCCGGCTATCCGCATCTGGAAGAATCGTATCGCTTCGCCGAACTGGTGTTCCCGCTGTTGCCGCGCAAGCAAAAGGAAACGCTGCCCGGCTTCAACCTGACCGGTCCGTTCGGTGAAATCGTCGGTAACACCCATGTGCCGCCGCCGGCCGCAAAGCCGGCGCAGCAAGTCTCGGAGAGTTAAGGAACCATCATGAGTGCAAGCATCGCCAGCTCTACCGTCGACACGCCGCGCAAGATCGCTGCCGCAAAGCGTGACGGCAACAGCAGCGGTTTCGGCGCCACGCAATTGCTGTCCTGGGCTTTGCCGGTCGGCCTGATCGTGGTGTGGCAAATCGCCGCGCAGCTCGGCTGGCTGTCCAGCCGCATCCTGCCCGAGCCGTGGGCGGTGCTGCGCGCAGCCTGGAACCTGTCGGCATCGGGCGAGTTGTGGACACATCTGGGCGTGAGCACCGGACGCGCAGCCTCGGGCTTCGCCGTCGGCGGCGGACTCGGTTTGCTGCTGGGTCTGTTGACCGGCACTTTCCGCCAGGCGGAAGTGCTGCTCGACACCACGCTGCAGATGGTGCGCAATATCCCTGCGCTGGCCTTGATTCCACTCGTGATCCTGTGGTTCGGTATCGACGAGACTTCCAAGCTGTTCCTGGTGTCGGTCGGCGTGTTCTTCCCGATTTACCTCAATACTTTCCACGGCATCCGCTCGGTCGACAAGGGTCTGATCGAAATGGCGAAGAGCTACGGCTTGTCCGGCTGGCCGCTGTATCGCGACGTGATCCTGCCCGGCGCATTGCCGTCGATCCTGGTCGGCGTGCGCTTTGCGCTCGGCCTGGTGTGGGTGCTGCTGATCGTGGCCGAAACCATTTCGGCGCAGGCCGGCATCGGTTACATGACCATGAACGCCCGTGAATTCCTGCAAACCGATGTGGTGCTGGTCGGCATTCTGCTGTACGCGCTGCTAGGCAAACTGGCCGACGTACTGGCGCGCGGCCTGGAAAAATTCTGGCTGCGCTGGCATCCGGGTTATCAATGAACAAGGCAACGGATAAAGGCGTCGTAATGCAAAACAATCCTGTCGAAACCACGCAAGTGAAGAATGCCGCCGAAGCGCAATCCGGCAAGCAGAGCCGCGGCGTGCGCGTCGCCATCGACGGCCTGTCGAAATCCTATGCCGGCCGCGAAGTGCTCAAAGCCGTCGCACTCGACGTCAAGCCCGGCGAGTTCGTCGCCATCGTCGGTCGCAGCGGTTGCGGTAAAAGCACCTTGTTGCGCCTGATCGCCAAGCTGGAAACTGCTACCCACGGCGAAGTCGCCTTCGCCAAGGACGCCGACGGACGTCAACCGGGCTTTGAGCCGGAGACCCGCATCATGTTCCAGGACTCGCGCCTGCTGCCATGGAAACGCGTGCTCAACAATGTGGCGCTGGGCTTGCCCAAGGCGGCCTTGCCCTCGGCCTCGCAAGCGCTGCGCCAGGTCGGTCTCGAAGAGCGCGCCGGCGAATGGCCGGCGGTGCTGTCGGGCGGTCAACGTCAACGCGTGGCGCTGGCGCGCGCGCTGGTGCACGACCCTGAATTATTGCTGCTGGACGAACCGCTGGGCGCACTCGATGCGCTGACCCGCATCGAGATGCAGCAACTGATCGAATCGCTGTGGCAAAAGCGCGGCTTCACCGCCGTGCTGGTCACGCATGACGTACAGGAAGCGATCGCGCTGGCCGATCGCGTGGTGTTGATCGAAGACGGCAACATCACGCTCGACCAGACCATAGCCCTGCCGCGTCCGCGTGCACGCGGCAACCCTGCGTTCGCGCAGATGGAAGAGTACATCCTGTCGCGCGTGCTGCAACATCCGGCCAATGCGCCGGACAGCGCGCTCGGCGATGTCTCGCTGCAAAAGACCGTCAATCAGGTGCAGTGGGCAATTTGAGTTTTCGTTTTTGTTTTTGTTTTTGTTTTTGTTTTCGTTTTTCAACGCAGTTTTCTACCTCACCAGGAGTCAAGCATGACCATTCAAGCCATCAACGTCCGCAATCAATTCAAGGGCAAAGTCAAAGCCATCATCGAAGGCTCCGTCGTCTCCGAAGTCGATGTCGAAACACCTGCCGGTATCGTCACATCGGTCATCACCACACGCTCGGTCAAGGACCTGGGCCTGGTGATCGGCAGCGAAGTCGTCGCGCTGGTCAAGGCGACTGAAGTGTCGATCGCCAAGCTCTGATCTGATTATTTCGCGGAGCCATTGATGAAGTATCAAGCCCTGGAAAAATATCTTGCCCGTCTCAACGGGTCTGTGAAAGAAGAGTCCAGGGTCTGGCTGGATGCGGAAGGGCGGGCGCAGGGAAAGTATTTCAATACCACGCTCACTTCCGCGTTTCAGCCGATACGTGTATTCGGCAGCGCCGGCACGCCGGACGCCACCATCGTTGCGCATGAAGGTTTTGCGCGCAGTTATTCCGAAGACGACAGCGGCCTGCATCTGTGGCGCCTGCTCGACCAGGCCGCCAGCGATGACGAGTCGGTCGAGTTGGACCGCTTGTGCCGCATGTTGCATTCGATCAATTTTTATCGCCAGGTGGACCATGACGTCAGTCTGCACCTGAGCGTGCATGCGCGGTTGCTGGCGGCCGTCGACAGCAATCACGGCATCGCTTTCCGTCGCATTCTCAACCTGCTGGAACTGCCGCATGACAAGATCGTGCTGCAAATGCCGGTGGTGACGCAGAACCAGGGCTGGCTGCTCAACTACGTGCTCGACAATTACCGGCGCAACGGTTTCCGGCTCGGCATCAGCGCCGCCGATGCGCGCGACGCGCTGGCCTTGCTCGATAAGGTCAAGCCCGACATGATCAAGGTCGATGCGCGCGAACTGGTTGATGAAGAGGGCACTGAAAAGTTGCTGCGCCAGGCCGGCGCACTCGGCATTCGCGTCGTGTTCAAACGCGTCGAGAATTCGGATGTATTCGCGCGGTTGCAAGAGTTCGGCGGCAAGCTGGCAACGCCGGTGTATGCTCAGGGCTATTTGTGGGATACGCCGAAATCGGTTTTGGCGCTTCCACTCTCAAACTCTGAAAGCAAGGTGGCCTGACATGGGCAACACATCCATTGCACGCATTGCTGATTTCCGCGTGCTGGTGGTGCCGGGACTTGACGGCAGCGGTCCCGAGCATTGGCAGTCACGCTGGCAACGGCTGTATCCGGCTTTCGAGCGGGTTGAGCAGGATCGCTGGGATGTTGCGGATTTGCCGGTGTGGTCGGCGCGTTTGCAGGAAGTGCTGGCGCAGGATGTTCGTCCTACTGTTCTTGTCGCGCACAGCTTCGGTTGCCTGACTTCGGTGCATCGTGCTGGTGTTGACGCCGGTCATATCGTTGGCGCGTTGTTGGTGGCGCCGGCGGATCCTGAAAAATTCAAAGTTGCCGATGTCGTGCAGACGCGGTTGCCGTTTCCTTCGGTGGTTGTCGGTAGTACCGATGATCCGTGGATGTCGGCGGAACGTGCGGAGCATTGGGCTGGGGTTTGGGGGAGCGAATTCGTCAATGCGGGGGCGGTGGGGCATATCAATACTGCTTCGGGGTTGGGGGACTGGCCTGATGGGCAGGATGTGTTGGCGGCCTTGGTTAGGCGGGTTGGTAACCGTAATTCGGTGACTTCCGCCTGAAGTTTTTCGTTCTGTTCTTATTTATTCCTTTTTCTCTTCGGTCGACCTTGCCGGGGGCGGCCCGGCAGCCGCTCACTTTCTTTGCTTCGCCAAAGAAAGTAAGCAAAGAAAGGCGACCGCGATTCGCCGCCTCGCTGCGCGAGGTTCCCGTTGGCGCCACGCACAAATCGGGAAGGGAAACAAACTCGCTTCGCTCAGACAAGTTTCCCTTCTTTATCCGATTTGTGCGCGTCACCAACGGCGACTCATAAGCGGAATTCCTTTTTCGGCTCGCTTCGCATTGCCTTGGGTGGCTCGCCTTCGGCATCGTGATTTTTTGCGTCTTTCTTGCCTCTTTTTTTCCTTGATTTCTTAGATTCCTTGTCCGCCCGACACTTCAATCCTTTGCGCCGTTACCCAACGATTATCCTGTGACAGCAGTGACGCGATCATCGGGCCGATGTCGTCCGGTACGCCTACGCGGCCCAGTGCGGTCATTCCTGCAAACAGTTTGTTGATGTCCGGGTTATCCCGTACTGCGCCGCCGCCGAAGTCGGTTTCGATGGCGCCGGGGGCTACCGTGTTGACGGCGATGCCGCGCGCGCCAAGCTCCTTTGCCATGTAGCGTGTAAGCACTTCGACCGCGCCCTTGGCTGCGGCGTATACGGCATAGCCGGGGAACGAGGTGCGCGTCAGGCCTGAGGACAGGTTGACGATGCGGCCGCCGTCGGCAATCAGGGGCAGCAGGGTTTGCGTCAGGAAATAGACGCCCTTGAAATGCACGTTCACCAGGCCGTCGAACTGCGCCTCGGTGGTGTCGCCGATCAGGGCGTAGTCACCGTGGCCGGCGTTGTTGACCAGGTGATCGATGCTGTCGCGCGACCAGCTGTCGCGCAGTGCGGCGCGCAGGCGTTCGGCGAAGGGGGCGAATGCGGCGACGTCGCCGGTGTCGAGCTGCAATGCGACCGCCTTGCGGCCGAGTGCCTGGATTTCGGCGACTACGGCTTGCGCTTCGTCGCTGCGGCTGTGGTAGGTGACGATGACGTCGCCGCCTTGGCGGGCGATGCTGAGGGCGGTGTTGCGGCCGAGTCCGCGGCTGGCGCCGGTGATGAGGGTGATCTTGGTCATGATGGAGCTCCTGTGCTGGTGCGTTGATGGAGACCGCAGTATCGAACGCAGGGAGCAGGCCCGGTTACCGGATACTCGACGTTCCTTGCCTGATCCTCCAACTCGAGCACAAGTCGCGTGCAAGACCATCTCCGACAAGGTAGGCTTGCAGCATGACGACTTTACTCACTGCCGTGCAACGCTACGCCGACGCCCATGCCGACCGGGACGGGCTGGCGCATACACCTATCGCCGGGCTTACCATCGTGCGCGCGACCGAAGTCAGCGAGTTGCTTTACGCCATTTCTCGACCGCTGGTATGCCTGGTCTTGCAAGGCAGCAAGCGTGTCGCCATGGGCGCGGAAGCCTTTGCCTTCTCGGCCGGCGATTCGCTGCTGATCACAGCCGACGTACCGACGGTCAGCCAGATTACGCGTGCAAGTCTTGCCGCGCCTTATCTATCGCTGGTGCTGGAACTCGATCCTGCGGTGATCGCCGATCTGGCGATGCAGATGGAAGCGGCGCCTGCTTCTGCGCACGTGCCGGTGCGCGTCGATCCTACCGATACGGAAGTCGCCGACGCGGCGTTGCGGCTGATGCGCTTGCTTGATCGTCCGGCGGCGCTGCCCGTGCTGCAGACGCAATTGACGCGCGAGTTGCACTACTGGCTGCTGGCCGGCAAGCATGGCGCTGCGATTCGCAATCTGGGGTGGCCGGACAGTCAGGCGCGGCGCGTGGCGCGTGCGGTGGACGTGTTGCGGACCGATTTTGCGCAGGCCTTGCCGGTGGAACGTCTGGCGGCGGTGGCGGGCATGAGCCCGTCGTCGTTCCATCAGCATTTCCGCAGCGTGACCTCGTTGTCGCCGCTGCAGTTCCAGAAGCAGTTGCGCCTGATCGAGGCCAGGAGGCTGATGCTGAACGACGGCGTCAGCGCCAGTAGTGCGGCGTTTGCGGTCGGTTACGAGAGCGTGCCGCAGTTCACGCGCGAATACGGCAGGATGTTCGGCCTGCCGCCGGTGAAAGATACCGAAGAGGCGAAGAGCAAGGTGCGCGCTTCCGCCTCCGTCTGACTACGCACCGATCTTGCTGAGCGCTTTCAGAACGCCTTGCTCTTCGATGCTGCGCAGGAATGTCTTCACGGCAGACACGAACTCCACTCGCTTGGCCAGGTCGTTTCCGAACACTGCTTCCAAAGCCAGCAAAGCATCCACACGCTCATCGATGTCGGCGATACATGCGGCAGCCTGCAATGATTCCGCCAGTGGATCCGAAATCGGATATACCAATCCGGCTTCATCTTCCCCGCGTAAATATCGAATCCATCCCGCCACTGCAAAACACAGTCGCGCACAGGGCAGTCCTGCATCAAGGCGCGCACGGATGGTGCCGAGCAGGCGCTGTGGCAATTTCTGTGAACCGTCCATGGCGATCTGCTGCAGGCGATGCTTCAGCGCCGGATTGCGGAAGCGCTCCACCAGTTCATCGCGATAGTCATTCAGGCCGGGCCGTTGCAGCGTCGGCGCGATTTCCTGCGTCATCATCTGTTCGATGAAAGCGCGCAAACCATCGTCGCGAATGGCTTGGTCAACAGTGATATAGCCCGCCAGCGAACCGAGGTAGGCGAGGCTGGAATGGCTGCCGTTGAGCATGCGCAGCTTGGCGTGTTCGTAGGGTTCGGCTTCTTCCACCAACGTCGCGCCGGCGCTTTCCCAGGCCGGTCGCGGACCGGCGAAACGGTCTTCGATCACCCATTGCGAGAACGGCTCCGTCACCACCGGCCAGGCGTCGTCGACGCCCAGATGTGCGGCGATGGCGGCGCGATCTTCCTCGGTGGTCTTGGGCACGATGCGGTCCACCATGGAGTTGGGAAAAGCGCCGTGCTGGGAAATCCATTTCGACAATTCAGGATCGATACGCTCGGCAAACGCCAGCACCAGCGCGCGCGACGTGTTGCCGTTGGACGGCAGGTTGTCGCACGACAGTACCGTGAACGGCGGCAGACCCGCATCGCGGCGTTTGTCGAGGGCGCACACGATGAAGCCGATGGCCGAACGCGGCGCGTCCGCATGCGCCAGGTCGTGGACGATGTCGGGATGATCGAAGCGCAGCGTGTTGGACGCCGGATCGTGGCAGTAGCCTTTTTCGGTCACGGTCAGGCTGACGATGTGGCAATGCGGATGGCTCATCGCCGCCAACACCGCGGCAGGCGACTCCGGCGCAACCAGCGACTCGATCAGCGAACCGATGATGCGCAGTTGTTCGCCTTCCGTTCCCCTGATGCCGAGCGTGTAGAGATGGTCCTGCGGCGCCAGCGCATCGCGCGTGTCGGCGCTGCGCAGCGATACGCCGACGATGCCCCAGCGTAGGTCGCCCTGCGCCAGCACCGTGTCGGTGTAGACCGCCTGGTGCGCGCGGTGGAAGGCGCCCAGTCCGAGATGCACGATGCCGGGCAGCAGGACGGCGTTGTCATACGCCGGCAGCGCCGCCCGCTTGTCTGCTTGCTTGTCTGTTTGCGCCAGTGTTTGCTTGTTCAGCTTCATCGTCTGTCTGCGTCAGGTTTGATTATTTTTGCGGATGCTCTTTGACGCGCGACACCAGTTGCGTCGGACTGACGAAGCGCATGGCGATCAGCAGCCAGATCAAGGTGACGATCATGTACACCATCGCCATCGCATCGATCGATTGCGAAGCGCGCACGCCTGCGGCAAACACCGAGTAATACAGCGCCACCACCAGCGTCTGCGTATCCGCACCGGCCGTCAGGAAGGTCAGCTCGAACATCGCAATCGTGCGCACCAGCACCAGCAGCGAGGCGGCCAGGATGCCCGGCGCCAGCAGCGGCACCAGCACATGGCGGAACATCGTGAAGGTGCGTGCGCCGAACACGCGCGCAGCCGATTCCAGATTGGGATCGATCTGCTCGATGAACGGCGTCATCACCAGAATCACGAACGGCAGCGCCGGCAACAGGTTGGCGATGATCACACCGGGCAGGGTGCCGGCCAGGTGCAGTTCATACATCAGCGTCGCCAACGGGATGCCGTAGGTGATCGGCGGAATCATCAGCGGCAGCAGGAACAAACCGGTCAGCAGTTTCTTGCCGCGGAAGTTGCGCCGCGCCAGGGTGTAGGCTGCCGGCACGCCGATCAGGATGGACAGCACCACCACCGACAGCACCACCTGCACTGTCACCAGCAAGACATCGCCGAGCTGGAACTCCTGCCAGGCGGCGGAATACCACTCCAGCGTCCAGCCGCTTGGCAGCCAGGTGCCGAGCCAGCGCTTGGCCACCGAGTTGGTGGCGACCGAGGCGATCATCAGGCCGACGTTGATCAGGAAGAAGGTCATCAGGCCGACCACCAGCCCGCTCCAGGCGCGGCTGCCCCAATGCGTGCGTCGCTTCGGTGCTGGCTGTCTGGAGATGGATTGCGATGTCATCATGGGAGAAGTAGTTGTCGTTGCTTGATTCATGATTAGCCTTTGCCGCCGGTGACCGGACCGCGATAGAACAGATTGCGCGCACCGAGCACGATCACCACCACGCCCAATTGCACAGCGCCCATGATCATCGCCACTGCCGACGCCATGGAGTAGTCGTAGTTTTCGAACGCCGCTTCATATGCCGCAATCGAAATTACACGCGTCGCCCCGGCCGGTGAACCCAGCAGCACGGCTGACGGGAAGACCGAAAACGCCTGCACGAACGACAGGCAGAACGCCATCGCCAGGCCCGGCAGGATCAGCGGGAAGATCACGTAACGGAACTGGTTGAACGGATTGGCGCCCAACGTCGCCGCCGCGCGCGGCAGCACCGGATCGATGCCGGTGATGTACGACAGGATCAGCAGGAAGGCGAACGGGAAGCCCGAAATCACCAGCGAGATCAGCACGCCCGCATAGTTGTGCGTGAGGCGGATCGCGCCTTCATAGATATGCAGCGTTTGCAGGATTTGCGCGAACCAGCCCTTCGGGCCGAAGTAAGTCAGCATGCCTTCGGCGATCAGCACGGTGCCCAGCGTGATCGGAATCACCAGGATCGTCGTGGCGATCTTTTGATACGGCGTCTTGTGGCGCAGGCGATAGGCTACCGGTACCGCGATCAGGATGTTGATCAGCGTCGCCGGCAAGGCCAGCTTGAGCGTCACACCGATGGTCATCCACAGGTTCTCAGTGCTGAAGAACTTGATGTAGTTCGACAGCGTGCCGCCCTGGAGCGGCTGGAACGACAGGATCAGGCCGTGAATGAACGGATAGACAAACACCGCCAGCATGAAGATCACCGCCGGAGCAGCCATCCACATGGCCGGATCGCGCCAGCGCGCGCCGGCGGTTTGCGAGGACGTCAGCATCATGCCACCTGTTCGGAAGGATAAGCCAGCACGCGATCGGCTGCGACCGCGACACGGATGGTTTCACCTGGCGAGGCTTTGCCTTCGGCGCGTACATACAGGCGTGTGTTGTCTTGCGTGCGCAGCATGAACAGCGATTCGCGACCGTAATATTCAACCGACTCCACACGCGCGCTGATGCTGTTGGATGGGTTACTGCCATCGGCGCAGATGCTGAATTCTTCCGGACGGATCGATACCGCAGCGCGGGCGTTCAGGCGCATCTTCGGAATGCCGACCAGATTGACGCCGGGACCGGCCAGGGTCACGGTTTGCGCATCTTGAGCAACCACATCCAGAATCAACTCGTTGCGATAACCCATGAAGCGCGCCACCGCGAGATTGGACGGCTGGCCGTAGACTTCCGGCGGCGTACCGATCTGCTGGACCTTGCCGTCTTTCATGACGACGATGCGGTCAGCCAGCGACAAGGCTTCATCCTGATCATGCGTGACGTACAGCGTGGTGCGGCCGAGTTCGCCGTGGATGCGACGGATTTCGGAGCGCATTTCCAGACGCAGTTTGGCGTCGAGGTTGGACAGCGGCTCATCCATCAGGATCAGCGGCGGCTCGATGACGATGGCGCGGGCAATTGCCACGCGCTGCTGCTGGCCGCCGGACAACTGGCCGGGCAGCTTGTTCATGTGTTGCGCCAGTTGCACCAGGTCGAGGGCGCGCTTGACACGGGTCTGGATTTCGGCGGCGGGAACGCCGCGCATCAGCAGGCCGAAGCCGACGTTCTTGGCCACCGTCATGTGCGGGAACAGGGCGTAATTCTGGAACACCATGCCGAAGCCGCGCTGTTCAGGCGGCAAGGTATCGATACGGTGATCGTCAAGATAGATGCCGCCGTCCGACAAGGGCAGCAGGCCGGCGATGCAGTTCAGCGCGGTCGACTTGCCGCAGCCGGAAGGGCCGAGCAGGGCGATGAATTCGCCGCGCGCAATGTCCATCTGCAAACCGTCCAGCGCAGCGATCTGCGGTGCATCGTTGGTTTTAGCCGGGCCGCCAAAGCGACGTGTCACGCGATCCAGTCGCAATGTCTTGAAGTCAGGTTTCATGCTTGCCTCTAATTGATCGTAATGAGCCGGGCGGCGTGGAATGTGTCATTGCCGCCCGGCTGGTTCTGCTTTGTCTCTGCTACTTTGCTTTTGCTTATTTAAACTTCTGTGCGCCGACTTGCTCATCCCAGATACGGAATGCTTTCACCATTACCTGTGCATCCAGCGGTTGCACGTGCGGGAACTTGGCGATCCAGTCGGCGTATTCGGCGCGGCCGAATTCCTTGAGCGTGTCCTGGCTGGCTTGCGGCGCCATCGTCACCGGCACGTTCTTGATCGCAGGACCAGGGTAGAAGTAGCCCTTGTCGTAGGTCTGCGCCTGTTGCTTCGGTTGCAGCAGGTAAGCCATCACGTCCAGCACCACGGCTTGCTTGGCGGGAGCCAGGCCCTTCGGCACGATCATGTAATGGGTGTCGTTGACCCAGGTCATGTTCTTGAAGGCGCCGACCTTGAATTCCTTCGGCACCACGCCCAGTGCACGTGGGTTGATGTCCCAGCCGGTCACGGTGACGGTCATGTCGCGCGAGCCTTCGCCGAGTTCCTTCATCACGGCGCCGGTGCCGCCTGGGTAGTACTCGATGCAGGTGTTCAGCTCTTTCAGGTAGGCCCAGGTCTTGTCCCAGCCCTTGACCGGATCTTTCGGATCCTTGTCGCCGAGCAGGTAAGGCAGGCCCATCAGGAAGGTGCGGCCGGGACCGGAGTTGGCCGGGCGCGCATAGATCAGCTTGTTCGGATTGGCCTTGCACCATGCCAGCAATTCCTGCGGCGAGGTCGGCACCTGCTTGACCTTGTCGGGGTTGTATTCGAGCAGCGGACCGGCCGGCATGAAGGCCACGGCCAGGCCCTGGTTATGCGCCAGTTCCTGCATCTTCTTCACTTCCGGCAGGTAGTTGTCGGTCAACGGTGCGAACTTGGCGTTGTTCTCGGGCAGCAGCGTCACCCACAGATTCTGCTCGATGCCGGCAGCCAGAATGTCGGTGCCGCCGAGGACCAGATCGATGTCGCTGCGCTTGGCGTTCTGCATCGCCTTCAGCTTGCTCGGCAGCTCCGGCGCCGGCGCCTTGGTGAAGGTGAATTTGACGTTGGGGTGCGTGGTCTTGTATGACTCGATCGCTTCCTGCAACAGTGCCAGCGAACCGGCGACGTCGACCACGTTGATGGTGACGGCTGCCTGCGCATGCGCAGCGGGGCTGCCGACCATGGCAGCGAAGCCGACGCTGATGGCGGCGGCCATGACGGTGCGGCGAGTCGCCTTGTGCAAGGTATTCAAAACCTGTTTCATTGTTGTCTCCTCCTAGAGATGGAATTGTTGGGTACCGGGATAAAGCGGACGTCTTGTGACGCTCTGATGAATCTTCAAACCGTACTGCGATTGCGGTGGCTCTCTTTCAAAAACGATTACGTATGAATTACAAACGATAAGCCTGCTTGGCCAAGCGATAAGTCAGGTCATGCGCCAGGTCCAGCGCTTCGTCTTCATGCAGGCGATGTTCGGCCACCAGGCGCGCCAGGTAGCCGCAATCGATGCGGCGGCTGACGTCGTGACGGGCGGGGATCGACAGGAAGGCGCGGGTGTCGTCGTTGAAGCCGACCGTGTTGGCGAAACCGGCGGTCTCGGTGGTCAGCTCGCGGAAGCGACGCATGCCTTCCGGCGCATCGAAGAACCACCATGCCGGACCGAGCTTCAGGGCCGGATACACGCCGGCCAGCGGCGCCAGTTCGCGCGAGTAACTGGTCTCATCGAGCGTGAACAGAATCACGGAGAGACGCGGGTCGAGGCCGAAGCGATCCAGCAGCGGCTTGAGCGCGCCGACGTATTCGGTCTGCATCGGAATATCAAAACCCTTGTCGCGGCCGAAGCGCGCCAGCATCGCCGGGCTGTGGCTGCGCCAGCAACCTGGATGGATCTGCAGGACCAGGCCGTCGTCGATGCTCATCGCCGCCATCTCGGTCAGCATCTGGGCGCGGAACAGTTCGGCTTCGTCGCTGCTGATCTTGCCCGACAGCGCCTTGTCGAACAGCGCCTTGCATTCGGCCAATGGCAGGTCGGCGGTGCGCGCGCTCGGATGACCGTGGTCGGTCGAGGTGGCGCCGTGTTCCTTGAAGAAGGCGCGACGGACGCGGTGCGCTTTCAGATAGCCTTCCCAGGTGCGGGTGTTTTCGCCGGTCAGTTCGCCGAAGCGCTCGACATTGGCGGTGAAGCCTTCGAATTCCGGATCGACCACCGGATCGGGACGATAGGCCGTCACCACGCGGGCGCGGCCCTTGGCGGTCTGCCACGGATCGTTCTTCAGCTTGGCATGATGCGCCAGCGGATCGAGCGGCGACTCGGTAGTGGCGATGACATCGATGTTGAAGCGTTCGAACAGTGCGCGCGGGCGGAACTCGGGACGCTGCAGGCAAGCATCGATGTGATCGTAGAGACGATCGGCGTTGGCCTCGGTCAGACCTTCTTCGAGGCCGAACACTTCTTCGAACACGTGATCGAGCCACATGCGTGACGGCGTGCCGCGAAACAGCGGCCAGTGTTTTGCCAGGATACGCCAGATACGGCGCGGATCAGCCTCGACCGCGCTGCCGTCACGGGCCGGGATGCCCAGTTCTTCCAGTCTGACGCCCTGGCTGAACAGCATGCGGAAGACATAGTGGTCGGGCTGGATCAGCAGCGCCGACGGATTGGGGAAGGCGGCGTTGTCGGCGAACCAGGCAGGGTCGGTGTGGCCGTGCGGGCTGACGATGGGCGCGTCCTTGATCTCTTTATAGAGACGGCGCGCGATCGAGCGCGTGTCGGGGTCGGCGGGGAACAGTCGGTCTGGGTGCAGCAATGGCATGTCGTCTCCTGAATTCCAAAGTCTGTCTTTATCGCTTCCGGCATCCTCGGCTCTGTCGGGTATTGGCTACCCTGGCCTCTGACGGACGTCGTCGCGTCTATCGTGTTGAATCCTGCGCTGCTACTCCTGGTGGTGCGGCGTGTAAGCCTTGCCGCCGCCCCAGCCGCGTGAAAACTCGGTGGTCACGCGTTCGAGGTGGGAGTGCATCGCCTTGCGCGCGCCTTCGGGATCGCGGTCGACGATGGCCTCGAGGATGCGGCGATGGTCAACCAGCGTCTGCTGGCGCAATTCTTCGGTATGGAAATGTTCTTCCATCTTGATCCACAGGCGGCCGCGCTGGTCCCACAGGTTTTCGATCACGCTGACCAGGGCGCTGTTGCCGGTGGCGCGGGCGATCGACAGGTGGAAGGTGCGGTCGGCTTCTTCATTGTTGGGGCGGTCGTCATAGAAACGCTCCATGTCGTTGAGGGCGCGCAGGATGGCGTCCAGTGCGCCGTCGGTCGCCATGCGCGCAGCGATCGCCGCCACTTCGCCCTCGATCAGGCAGCGCGCCGACAGGATCTCGAACGGACCCGGGCCGATTTCCTGGATGGCCGGCGCCGCGCCTTTCTTTTCAATCACATAAATACCGGAACCGCCACGCACTTCGATCACGCCGGTCAGTTCCAGCGCGATCAGCGCTTCACGCACTGAGGCGCGGCTGACCTTCAGTTGCGCCGCCAGGTCGCGTTCCGACGGCAGGCGTTCGCCGGCCGCAATGTGTTCGTCGCGGATGTATGCCTGAACGCGATCGGCGACCACGCGATACAGGCGCGTTTCGGGCGCGCTGAATTCGGCAAGGGCTGTGACGACTTTGAGCATGGCAGGCTGGACGGAGGTCCCTGAAAAATTGGTCAGGCCATTCTAAGTTGGCCTGACCAATATTGCAATATGGTCTAGCCGATTTATTTCTTTGTGTGCCGAACCCTTGTTTTATAAGGCTTACAAGGCTGTAAGCATGAGGCTTGTTGTCATATTAAGTGGTCAACCACTTCTTTCATTTTCGAGTGATCAGTCGTCGGATGACTATGCCCGGGGCGACTTTCAGGAGATCGGAAGGGCATATTTTGACCCATCGATAAATCATCTCGACAGCCATTCTTTATGCATAAATCTTCTATGGACATGCAAAAAAATTCGTTCTCTTTATAACAATGCGATGCGATTATCCTCGCTCATTAGTCGTATTTGTAATAAGAGATTCCTCCGGTTGTTGTCCCTCTGATACGCATTCGCAGGTATCGCGGCCTTCCGGAGAAGACAATAAAAAGGAAGTGCAAGCGTGACCGTCTCCATTGCCACGAACAAGAAAGCGCCGTTCCGGGTGTTGCCGGGCTTCCGCCTGTCGCTCGGCTTCACGCTGTTCTATCTCACCCTGATCGTGCTGATCCCGTTGTCGGCGGTCTTCCTCAAGACCTTCACGATGACCTGGGACGCTTTTGTCAGCGCCGTGACCTCGCCGCGTGTGATGGCCTCGTATCGCCTGACGTTCGGCGCTTCTTTATTAGCTGCTTTCCTGAATGTGATTTTCGGCGGCATCGTGGCCTGGGTGCTGGTGCGCTATAAATTTCCCGGCAAGCGCATCATTGATGCGCTGGTCGATTTGCCGTTTGCGCTGCCGACGGCGGTGGCGGGCATTGCACTGACCACACTCTATTCGCAGAACGGCTGGATCGGCCGCTACCTGGTGCCGCTCGGCATCAAGGTCGCCTTTACCCCGCTGGGCGTGCTGGTGGCGCTGACCTTCATCGGCTTGCCCTTTGTCGTGCGCACCGTGCAACCAGTGCTGGAAGACGCCGAGCGCGAGCTTGAGGAAGCCGCCGCCAGTCTCGGCGCTTCACGCCTGCAGACCTTTGCACGGGTGATTTTCCCCACCGTGTTCCCGGCATTGTTGACCGGCTTTGCGCTGGCCTTTGCACGCGCCACCGGCGAATACGGCTCGGTCGTCTTCATCGCCGGCAACATGCCGATGGTGTCGGAAATCACACCGCTGTTCATCATCACCAAGCTGGAGCAATACGACTACACCGGCGCCACCGCCATCGCCGTGGTCATGCTGATCGTGTCGTTCGCCTTGCTGCTGACCATCAACCTGTTGCAAGCCTGGGTCCGCAAGCGCGGCCAGGCCGAGAAAGTCTGACATGAGCGCCGTCATTACTCCTGGCATTACCGCTGCGACTTCGGTAGCACCGCGCGGCGAACCCGCCTACGCGCCCGCCGCCACGCTGGAACCGTTGTGGGTGCGCATCCTGCTGATCGGGATCGCCTTCGCCTTCCTGACCCTGTTCCTGTTCGTGCCGCTGGTCGCGGTGTTTTATGAGGGCCTGAAAAAAGGCTGGGACGTCTACATCGATAACATCATTGAACCCGACGCCTGGTCGGCCATCAAGCTGACCCTGCTGACCGCCGCCATCGCCGTGCCGCTGAACCTGGTGTTCGGCGTGGCGGCGGCATGGTCGATCGCCAAGTTCGAATTCCGCGGCAAGAACATCTTGCTGACGCTGATCGACTTGCCGTTCTCGGTATCGCCGGTGATCTCGGGCCTGATCTATGTGCTGCTGTTCGGCCTGCAAGGCTACTTCGGTCCGTGGCTGCGCGAGCATGACATCAAGATCCTGTTCGCGGTGCCGGGCATTGTGCTGGCGACGGTGTTCGTGACTTTCCCGTTCGTGGCGCGCGAGCTGATCCCGTTGATGCAATCACAGGGCAGTGAAGAAGAAGAGGCCGCGCTGGTGCTGGGCGCCTCGGGCTGGAAGACTTTCTGGCACGTGACCCTGCCGAATATCAAATGGGGTTTGCTGTATGGCGTGATCTTGTGTAACGCCCGCGCCATGGGCGAGTTCGGCGCGGTGTCGGTGGTATCCGGCCATATCCGCGGCGAGACCAACACGATCCCGCTGCAGGTGGAAATCCTTTACAACGAATTCAATATCGTCGGCGCGTTTGCGGTGGCGTCGCTGCTGGCCTTCCTGGCCTTGGTGACACTGGCGATCAAGAGCTTTATCGAGTGGCGTCTGCACAAGCAGTTGACCGCACACGTCGCCCACCCCGGCGCAGACCTGGTGTAAGAATTAGGAGTCAAGCATGAGCATCGAAGTCAAAGACATCAACAAGCGTTTCGGCAATTTCGTCGCGCTCAACAACGTTTCCCTGAATTTTCCTGCGGGCGAACTGACCGCCTTGCTGGGACCGTCCGGCTGTGGCAAGACCACGCTGCTGCGCATCATCGCCGGCCTGGAGTCGCCCGATTCCGGCCAGGTCCTGCTCGACGGCGACGACGCCTCGGCGCGCCACGTGCGTGAGCGCCAGGTCGGCTTCGTGTTCCAGCACTACGCCTTGTTCAAGCACATGACCGTGTTTGAAAACATCGCCTTCGGCCTGCGCGTCAAACCGCGCGCCCTGCGTCCGTCGGAAGCGCAGATCCGCGAAAAGGTCACCAGCCTGCTGGAGCTGGTGCAGCTCGACTGGCTGGCCGACCGTTATCCGCCGCAACTGTCCGGCGGCCAGCGCCAGCGCATCGCCCTCGCGCGCGCACTGGCGGTGGAGCCGCGCGTGCTGCTGCTGGACGAGCCGTTTGGTGCGCTCGATGCCAAGGTGCGCAAGGAACTGCGCCGCTGGTTGCGTCGTCTGCATGACGAGTTGCACGTCACCAGTATTTTCGTCACTCATGATCAGGAAGAGGCATTGGAAGTCGCCGACCAGATCGTGCTGATGAACAAGGGAAACGTCGAACAGATCGGTTCGCCTGCCGAGGTCTACAACCATCCGGCGTCGCCGTTCGTCTACGGCTTCCTCGGCAACGTCAACCTGTTCCACGGCCGCGTGCATGAAGGCGTGCTGGACGCCGGCGGCGTCACCTTCGACGCCCCCAACCACGCCCAGGCGCAGGATGAAAAGGGCATCGGCTACGTGCGTCCGCACGACCTCGAGGTCGACCGCTACACGCCCGGAGCCGAAGGCATCGTGGCCCAGCTCAGGCGCTCGCATGCCATCGGTCCGCTGGCGCAACTGGAGCTGGAACGCAAAGACAATGCGGAACTGATCGAAGCCGTCATTTCCAATGAACGCTTTGCACAATTGAATCTGAAAGACGGCGAAACGCTGGTGGTGCGACCGCGCCGCCTGCACGTGTTTGTCGACAACGCGGCCTCTACCGAAGCCGCCCGGAATAAGGATGCACGATGAATTTCCAACAGCTACGCTCAATCCGCGAAGCCGCTCGCTGCGGTTTCAACCTGACTGAAGTCGCCAATGTGCTGTTCACCTCGCAACCGGGTGTGAGCCGCCAGATCCGAGAGCTCGAAGAAGAACTCGGCGTCGAGATTTTCGAACGCAATGGCAAGCGCCTGATCGGCCTGACCGAGCCGGGCAAAGGCATCTTGCACATCGTCGAACGGTTGCTGCTGGAGGCAGAAAACCTGCGCCAGGCCAGCCAGGAATACGCCGGCGAGCAAAGCGGCACGCTTACCATCGCCACCACCCACACGCAGGCGCGTTACGTGCTGCCGCGCGTGGTGCAGGCATTCCGCGCAGCGTTCCCGCAAGTGCGCATCGCGCTGCAACAGAGCGCGCCGGAACACATTGCCGAGTGGGTCATGTCGGGCAAGGCCGACGTCGGTATCGCGACCGAAGGCCTGAGCCAGTTCAAGGACCTGGTGTCGTTCCCCTGCTATACCTGGCACCACGTTGTCGTGGTGCCGCAAGGGCATCCGCTGCTGGAGCTCAAGCATCCGATCACGCTCGAAGAGCTGGCGGCGCATTCGCTGATTACCTATGACGTCGGCTTCACCGGTCGCGGTCACATTGACGACGCCTTCCGCAAGGCCGGCATCGAGAAGGATATCGTGCTCACCGCAATGGACTCGGACGTGATCCAGCAGTACGTCGCACTCGGCCTGGGCGTCGGCATCGTCGCCTCGATGGCAATCGAGCAGGGCAAGCATCACGGCTTGCAGGCGATCGAAGCCTCGCATCTGTTCGCGTCCAACATCACGCGTCTGGCAGTGCGTCGCGGCGCGTACCTGCGCGCCTACACCTATGACTTCATCCTGCAATTCGCACCGGAACTCAAGCGCGCCGACATCGTGGCGGCGCTCAATGAGCCGAGCTCGCACTGATTGCACACGACACCACAATTAAAAAACGGCCATGGATTGCTCCATGGCCGTTTTCACATCCGACTGCGGTTGCAGGTTCAGCCGGTGCGTCGTTGTCCGGCAAGCCTCCTGATGACCGTCGCAAGACGGTCGATTTCGTCGAAGGTATTGTAGAAGGCCAGCGACGGCCGCACCGTCGTTTCGACGCCGAAGCGGCGCAGAATCGGTTGGGCGCAGTGATGGCCGGTGCGTACGGCGATACCTTCTTCGTTGAGCGCATGACCGACTTCTTCGGTGCTGTAGCCGGCCAGCACGAACGACATCACGCTAGCTTTGTCGTCGGCCGTGCCGATCAGGCGCACGCTCTTGATCTCACGCAGTTGCTGCATGCCGTAGACCAGCAGGTCGTGCTCGTAGCGGGCGATGTTTTCGATGCCGATCTTGTTGACGTAGTCGATCGCCGCGCCCAGTCCGACGGCGTCGGCGATGTTGCCCGTGCCTGCCTCGAACTTGTTGGGGATCGGCTGGAACACCGTCTTCTCGAACGTCACGTCGGCGATCATGTTGCCGCCACCTTGCCACGGCGGCATGTCTTCCAGCACTTCGCGCTTGCCCCAGACCACGCCGATGCCGGTCGGACCGAACACCTTGTGCCCCGAGAACACGAAGAAGTCGGCGCCCAGCTCCTGCACGTCGACACGCATGTGCGATACCGACTGTGCGCCGTCGACCAGCGCCTTGGCGCCGGCGCGATGGGCCAGCTCAACGATTTCCTTGACCGGCGTGACCGTGCCGAGAGCATTCGACACTTGGGTGATCGCGACGATCTTGGTGCGGTCATTAAGCAGCTTGCGATACTCGTCCAGCAGGATCTGACCCGAATCGTCCACCGGAATCACGCGCAGCTTGGCGCCCTTGGCGGCCGCCAGCTGCTGCCACGGAACGATGTTGGCATGATGCTCGAGGTTGGAGACGATGATCTCGTCGCCTTCGCCGACATGCTGCGCGCCCCAGCTCTTGGCTACCAGGTTGATGGCTTCTGTCGTGCCGCGCACGAAGATAACTTCGTTGACGTCCGGCGCATTGATGAAGCGACGTACCCGTTCACGCGCGCCTTCGTAGGCGTCCGTGGCGCGTGCCGCCAGTTCATGTGCAGCACGGTGGATGTTCGAGTTTTCGTGCGCGTAGAAATGGCTGATGCGGTCGATCACCGACTGCGGCTTGTGCGTCGTTGCCGCGTTGTCGAACCAGACCAGCTGGCGACCGTTGACGCGTTCCTGAAGAATCGGGAAATCGCGTCGTACCGCGTTCACGTCGAACGGCGGATGACGATCGCCGCCGGCCAGCGGCACCGTCGCATGCGGCTGCGCCTTGGCAGGCGTGACGTAGCCGCTCGGCAGCACCACCGAATCGACGAAGTAATACTGCGGCGTCGTGGATGGCGAAGGCGCTGATGATGGTGACGCAGCACCTGGAATTCCGGTCGCCGGCGGCGCAGTCAGACTCCGATGTTCCGGGATCGACGGCGAAGGCAGATGATGTGCATCCGGCGTTGCGGGTGCGGATGCTGCACCCGGCTGACCGTAACTGTCGCTGAGGAAATAGTAAGGCGATGCGCCGGCTTGCGGCCTTGCGCTGCCGACTGATTCCGGCACGCCCAGCAAGCCGCCGCCGCTGCGTGGATCGTAGGCAGGTCCAGCGCTGAAGAGCTTGTCCGGAACGCCGTTGCCGGCCGGAGCCACCGGGGCCAGCGCAGGCGCGCGATTGCCCAGCGACAGCACCTGGGTGGGCGAGGCCGGGATCAGGTTGGTGCCGGGAATCTGGCCCTGCGGGATCGGTGTGCCGGGTACGCCCGGTCCAAAACCTGCCGGACTGACCAGCGGCGAACCGGGTGGTGCAATGTTGGCGGGCGCCTGCACACCGTGCGGTGCAAACGGCGGCGCCGGCGGGGCCGAGAAAAACTCGGTCGCCAGGCGCGCCAGCACCGCCGGATCGAACGGCGCACCTGATGCTTCAGGAACGCCGACGGGCTGGCCGGACGGCAACGAGGTAGGGGGCGAAAGTAGGCTCACGTCGCGGCTTATTTGTAGGTGTCAGGATAGTCATGGTATTTGCCGATCTCGACGTCGTCGAGCACCGCCAGCGCATCGGTGGTCAACACCGCGAGCGAGCAATACAGCGAAATCAGGTACGACGAAATCGCATGGTTGTTGATGCCCATGAAGCGCACCGACAAACCTGGGCTTTGTTCGCCCGGCAGACCCGGCTGGAACAGACCGACCACGCCCTGGCGCTTGTCGCCCACGCGCAGCAGCAGGATCTTGCTCTTGCCGTCGGCGACCGGCACCTTGTCCGACGGGATCAGCGGGATGCCGCGCCAGGTGATGAATTGCGAACCGAACAGGCTGATGGTCGGCGGCGGCGTGCCGCGACGGGTCGCTTCACGGCCGAAGGCGGCGATCGCCAGCGGATGCGTGAGGAAGAAGGCCGGTTCTTTCCAGACCTTGGTCAGCAGCTCGTCCAGATCGTCCGGCGTTGGTGCGCCGGTCAGCGGGAAGATGCGCTGTTCATCCGTGACTTGCGCCAGCAGGCCGTAGTCGGGATTGTTGATCAGTTCGCTTTCCTGGTTTTCCTTGATGGTCTCGATGGTCAGGCGCAGCTGTTCCTTGATCTGGTCATGCGGGCTGCTGTACAGATCGGAGACGCGGGTGTGCACGTCCAGCACGGTCGAGACCGCGTTGAGGAAATATTCGCGTGGATTTTCTTCGTAGTCGACGAAGGTGCGCGGCAGCTGGTTTTCTTCTTCGCGTGCGGTGCAGGTGACCTTGATCGATTCGGGATTCTTGACCTTGTTGAGGCGATAGATGCCGGCCTCGACGGGAACCCATTGCAACAGATGCGTCAGCCAGCGCGGGCTGATGGTTTCCAGTTGCGGTACGGTTTTGGTTGCGTTTGCTAGTTGCCGTGCGGCGTTATCGCCAAGCGCGGTGGTACCGCCAACTGTTGCCGACATCGTGACTCCAATTCAATAAGTGAGATAAAAAAGACGACTGAAAAATGACCGTCAGAGTGTGGCGGCCGGAGCGGGATGTCTCAACATGCTATAGCCATCAACTTGATGCCGCGCACCAGATTCATCTGGCTGATGGCTTCGCCGCGCGTCACCAGGGCGGAGGGCGTCAGCTTCAGCGCGAAAGCCAGTTTCTCGACGGTAACCAGCGAGGCGATGGCGCCGCCGCGTTCGATTTCGCCGATATAGGAGCGGTTCAGGTTGGAGTTCTCGGCCAGGCGCTCCTGCGACCAGCCTTGCGCCTCGCGCAATTGCCGCACGCCGATGCCGAAGCTCTGCACCAGCGGACTGGGGATGTTGTCGTCGGTGAGGTCAGGTTTCGCATCCTTGTCGGTGCGCTTGCCGGACTGTTGTCTGGTGTTCATGTCAGCTCTCCCGGATGAGGCGGTTCACGATGATGTTCACGTGGAAGCGATGCCGTTGGCAAACGCGCCTTCGCGCGACTCCGCCTGCGCGATGCGGCCGCCCGGCGGCACGTCGTGGGTCAGCCAGACATTGCCGCCGATGACCGCGCCTTTGCCCAGCGTGATGCGACCGAGGATGGTGGCGCCGGCATAGATGACGACGTCGTCTTCCACCACCGGATGGCGCGGCAGGCCTTTCTGGAGATTGCCTTCCGCATCGGTAGGGAAACGTTTCGCGCCCAGCGTGACCGCCTGGTAGACCCGCACGCGTTCACCGATGACCGCAGTCTCGCCGATCACCACGCCGGTGCCGTGATCGATGAAGAAGCCGGCGCCGATGGTGGCGCCCGGATGGATGTCGATGCCGGTGGCGCCATGCGCGAGTTCGGCGACGATGCGCGCCAGCAGCGGCAGGCCGAGGACATACAGCTGGTGACCGAGGCGATAGTGGATCATCGCCAGCACGCCGGGATAGCACAGCAGCACTTCGTCGACGCTGCGCGCCGCCGGGTCGCCCTGATAGGCCGCCAGCACGTCGCTGTCGAGCAGGGTGCGGATGGCAGGCAACGCTGCTGCGAAGGTCCGTGTCGCCGCCAACGCGTCATGGTCGATGTCGCGATCGGTGGCGCCGGTAAGGGCCGCGTTGTATTTCAATTCCAGTCGCACCTGTTTCAGCAGCGAGTGCAAGGCCGCATCTAGTGCATGGGCGACGTGGAAATCTTCGCTTTCCTGGCGCAGGTCGGGTGGGCCGAGGCGCATCGGAAACAGCACGCCCTTCAGGCTTTCGATGACGTCGGACAGCGCATCGCGCGAAGGAAACTCGCGGCCTCCCGGCTCGCTGGCGCGTCGTTGCGCCTGGCGCCAGCTGAGACGCGCTTCATGCAACGACTGCACGATGTTGGGAATGTCGAAAGTGGCCACGCTGTTCCTTCACTTTTATTTGTTGTTCAGTCCTGCATTTAGTCCTGAATCCAGGGCAATCCATGGAAGCGCCAGCCGTCGGCTTTGCCGCGCTGCTGCTGCGCGTCGATCTCGCCTTCGAAGCCTTCCAGGACATTGAAAATACAGGTGAGGCCGGCCTTGGCTGCAGCTTCGGCCGCCAGCGCCGAGCGCTTGCCGCTGCGGCACAGCAGCAGCGCAACGACGTCCTTGCCGCCGATCTTGCTTTCCAGTTCGCGCACGAAGCGCGGATTGCGCGTGAGCGCGGTGCCGGTCGCCCACGGCACGTGGATGCTGCCGGGAACATGGCCGACGAACTTGCGCTCTTCATTCGAGCGGACGTCCACCAGCACGACCTGCTGGGTGGAAAACAGCTTCCAGGCCAGCGCCGGCGGAACGCCGCCGGCATAAGGCAGGGAAGACGATACGGCCTCGGCCTTGATGGAGACCAGCTCCTCGGGCAAGGCCGCAGTGGATACGGGGGATTGGACAGGTGCGGACGAATAAGCGACGGACATGAAGGAGACCTCGATGATTGTTCTGACGTTCTGACAACGAATCGACTCGGACCTGCTCGCAATTGCGGTCATTCTGGTGGCGATAGACGACAGCAGGCCGTTGACATAAATGTACGGGCCGCCAATTTGAAACAAAACGAATAAAAACGAGTTGGCTAGTTTGAAAAACGAATAAGTGAAGATGGCGGATGGGATGTCGCCGAGGTAGTTCGTTCGGATAAAGACAGAGGATGCGGATCGCGACGACCGCATATTGATATGGGTTTTTATTCGTTCCCTGTCGCGGCTTCCGGTCTTTACAGTAAGCGGGCCAGAGATCAACCTGATCAACCATAAAAGACACATGAAAAAAACAACTACCTTGAAATCGAACGCCGCCTCCGCCGTCAATACCTTGCGTCGCAAGGTGCTCAAGGGAGGAGCCGGATTCGGCGCCTTCGCTGCCTTGACGTCGCTGTTTCCACTCTCTGCTTCGGCCGCCACGCGCGAGCTGCGCATCGGGTACCAGAAGGGCTTGCTCAGTCTGCTGAAAGGCCGCGGCACGCTGGAGAAAAGATTGGCGCCGTTGGGCGTTTCGATCAAGTGGATAGAATTCACGGCCGGCCCGGTGCAGCTGGAAGCGCTCAGTGTGGGCTCCATCGACTTCGGCGACGTCGGCGAAGCGCCGCCGATCTTTTCGCAGGCGGCGGGGTCGCCGCTGGTCTATGTTGCGGCCACCGTGCCGCGTCCCGGGCTGGAAGGCATCCTGCTGCCGGCCGGTTCCGCCATCAAGTCGGTGGCCGATCTGAAGGGCAAGAAGATCGCCCTGAACAAGGGTTCCAACGTCCATTACTTCCTGGTCAAGCTGCTGGAAAAATCCGGCCTGCGCTATGCCGACGTCAATCCGGTCTGGTTGTCACCGGCCGACGCCCGCGCTGCATTCGAGAAGGGCGCCATCGATGCATGGGCGATCTGGGAACCTTACCTGGCCGCCGCGCAAACCACCTTGTCGGCGCAGATCCTGGCGGATGCCAACGGCGTGGTGAAGAATCGCGCCTATTATTTTTCGTCCAAGGACTACGCGCAGAAGAACAAGGACGTCATCAACATCATCATCGACGAGCTCAACCAGATCGACGTCTGGGCCAAGGCCAACCATGCGGCCTTGTCGGCTGAGTTGTCGTCCGTGCTGGGCTTGCCGAAGCCGGTGGTCGACATCATGGTCGGCCGCTACAGCTTCGGCACCGAGCCGATCACCGGCGCCATCCTGGCGGAGCAGCAGCGGATTGCGGATACCTTCTTCGACCTGAAGCTGATTCCGAAGAAAATCGACGTGAAGGAAGCTGCGCCGCCGTGGCTGGCGGTGTGATTTTCGGCTGATGTGTTTCTACGCCGCGCGAGCCTGTGTTCCCGCTTGCGAGGGCAGGCAACCGAGCCCTCGCAGCGTGGCGCGGACGGCCTCATCGAGCGGCGTATGCGGCTCTTCACCAAGCACCTGCAGCAGGCGCACATTGTCCATGCGCACCGGCTGTTGCCACAGGTAGCGCATCTCTTTCATTTCACGGAACAGCGGCACGAACGGCGCGGCCGGACCGAGCAGCCACCACGGGAAGCTGCGCACCGGCAGCCGTGCATTGCCGAGCACGCGGCGGATTGCCTCCGTCATCTGCGTGCCGTCGGCGTCCCAGTGGCCGTTCATGTGGAAGCGGGCGAAAGTCTCCAGCGATGATTCCCGTTCCAGCAGGCGCGCCATGGTTTCCGCCAGGTCGGGCAGGTAAGTCCATTGATGGCCGACGCCGCGCTTGCCGGGATAGATGATAGAGGCAGGCGTCTTGCCCGGCTTTACCAATCCCATGGAGAACCAGTTGTTGCCGGCTTGCGGACCGAAGAAGTCGCCGGCGCGGACGATCAGGCTGCGTACGCCATCGGCCGCCGCCGTTTGCAGGCGCTGTTCCATCTGTACGCGAATGGCGCCCTTGCGTGTGACCGGATGCTGCGGCGAATCGACGTGCAGCTCGGGCAGGACGTCCGGGCCATAGTTGTAGACCGTACCCGGCAGCACGATGCGCGCGCCGAAGGCCTGGGCGGCGGCGATGCTGTTGTCCATCATCGGCAGCACCAGTTCGGCCCAGCGCCGGTAGCCGGGCGGATTGACCGCATGCACGATGACGTCGACGCCGCGCGCGGCAGCCACCACGTCGGCGCGCTGCATGGCGTCGCCGCTGATCCAGTCGAACTTGCGCATGCCTGGCCGCGCCGCGACCTGTTCGGCCTGGCGATGCAGCGCGCGCACGTGCCAACCTTGTGCATACAGGCGTTGCGCCATTTCACCGCCGATGCCGCCGGTGGCGCCGAGGACCAATACGTTTTTTCCGTTTGCCATGATTCACTCCCTGGTTGTCTGATTGTTCGTTGCGATGAGATCAGTGTCGGACAAACGCAGGTTAAATGGAATTGGTTAAAAGAATGGTGATGCTATACTTATTTGTATGGATAAAAATACCGTCGCCGATCCCGGCTGGGAGTTGTACCGCTCTTTCCTGGCGGTGTTGCAGGAGGGTTCGCTGTCTGCTGCGGCGCGCGCGCTCGGACTGACGCAGCCAACCATCGGCCGCCACGTCGACGCGCTGGAACAGGCGGTCGGCTTTGCCTTGTTCACGCGTTCGCAGCACGGTTTCATGCCGACCGAAGCGGCGCTCAGCCTGCAGCCTTACGCCGAGAGCCTGGCCGCCACCACGGCGGCGCTGATGCGCGCGGCCTCGGCGCATGGCGGCGCCGGCGAGCAGGTGCGCGGGACCGTGCGCATCACCGCCAGCGAAGTGATCGGCGTCGAAGTACTGCCGCCCATCCTGCTGGCGCTCAAACGCAGCCATCCTGAACTGGTGATCGAACTGGCCTTGTCGAGTCGCATCGAGGACTTGCTCAAGCGCGAAGCCGACATCGCTGTGCGCATGGTGCAGCCGACCCAGGAAGTACTGGTCGCGCGTCGCATCGGCGCCATCGAGTTGGGCTTGCACGCTCACAAGGATTACCTGGCGCAGCACGGCACCCCGAAGGACCTCACGCAACTGAACGAGCACGCCATCATCGGCTTCGACAAGGAAACCGCCTTCATCCGCAGCGCCGCCAAGCACATGCCGACCTTGCGCCGCAGCCAGTTCGCACTGCGCACCAGCAGCGACATCGCGCAACTGGCGATGATCCGCGCCGGTTACGGCATCGGCTTTTGCCAGACGCCGCTGGCGCGACGCGACGCCAACCTGGTGCGCGTGCTGGCCAGGCAATTTTCGTTCAAGCTCGAGACTTGGGTGGCGATGCATGAAGACCTGCGCAACAGCGCGCGCGTGCGCGTGGCTTTTGATGCATTGGCGGCGGGTTTGCAGGAGTACATCAAGTGACGGGCGCCGATTCCATATCCAAACGCGCCATGTGCGAACGTTGCCTGCGTGCGCAAAGCAGTTGCATCTGCGGCTGGATCCGGTCGCTGAAACCGGCGGCGCAGGTGTTGATCCTGCAGCATCCGTTGGAAGTCGCCCAGGTCAAGGGCAGCGGGCGCCTGCTGCACCTGAGCCTGACGGGCAGCGTGCTGGCGCAGGGTGAACAATTCAATGAAGAAGCGTTGCGGGATTTGCTGTTCAGCGAAGCTGAAGGTGTGCCGGTTCGACCGGTGCTGCTGTATCCGCACACGCCGGGCCTGCCGGAAAGCGTCTTGCCCGATCTGTCCACGCCGCAGCGGCTGCGGCTGGTAATCCTCGACGCCACCTGGCGCAAGAGCCGCAAGATGCTGCACCTGAATCCCTTGCTGCAAGCTTTGCCGCGCCTGCCGCTGATCGACCCGCCGGCCTCGCAATATCGCATCCGCAAGGCGCATCGCGCGGATCAGTTGTCGACGCTGGAAGCCGCCTGCCATGCGTTGGCACAGCTAGAGAGTGAGCACGCCAAATACTTGTCGCTGCTGCAGGCTTTCGACGGCTTCGTGGCGCAGCAGGGTTCCTATGTTTCCACTGAGCGGCTCAACGATCCTCAAGCCTGATCGGCAGTCCCGATAGCGGTTTGACTTCTTCCAGGCAAATCATTGAACGCAGCCCGGCCACGCCCGGCACCTGCATCAGGCGATCGGTGAGGAAGTGCGACAGGCTCTTGAGGTCGTGCGACACCACCTTGAGCAGATAATCGAAGTCGCCCGAAATTGTGTAGCACTCGATGATTTCCGGGAAGTCGCGGATTACGCTTTCGACCTCGCGCACCTGCTTGAACTGGGCGCGGTCGAGCGACAGCGCGACAAACGCCGTGACATCCAGCCCCACCGCAGACGGCGCCACCAGCGCGGCGTAACGCCGGATCACGCCTTGTTCTTCCAGCACGCGCACGCGGCGCAGGCATTGCGGCGGCGACAGGTGGATGTTTTCCGAGATGTCGACATTGCTCATGCGACCGTCCTGTTGCAGCAATTCAAGGATCTTGACGTCAAGTTTGTCCATGGAACCTCCCGTTAAGCTCGAGCTATGAAATAAAGCTGCATAAGCATGTCTTTATTTATAGGATAAAGAAAGCAAATTTCCAATGTTCATCTGTAAAATTTCTTTCATTGCAGCAAAAGCGGCATCATGCCGCACCGTTCATCATGGTCAAGTACATCGGCACCCGGGAATTGCAGTCCTTCCTCGCCACGCGCCCACTGGAGCAGGTCATCCAAGGTCTGGCGACTTACATCAAGGCAGACTACTTGCGCTGGCAACAGTTCGACAAAACTGCGCGGCTGGCCAGTCATTCGGCCGTGGGGGTGATTGAACTGATGCCGATTTCGGACGGGCGGCTGTATTCCTTCAAATATGTGAACGGACACCCGCGCAACACGTCACATGGTTTGTTGACGGTGACCGCCTTCGGCGTGCTGGCCGATGTCGGCAGTGGTTATCCGCGTCTGCTGAGCGAACTGACGCTGACCACCGCCTTGCGCACGGCGGCGACCTCGGTGCTGGCGGCGCGGCACATGGCGCGGTCGGACAGCCGCGTGATGGCGCTGATCGGCAACGGCGCGCAGAGCGAATTCCAGGCGATTGCCTTCCATCGCCTGCTCGGGATCGCTGAATTGCGCGTGTTCGACGTCGATGCGGCGGCCACCGACAAGCTGTGCCGCAACCTGCGCGCGTATCCGGACTTGCGCGTCGTGCGCGCCGGCAGCGTCGCCGAAGCGGTACGCGGCGCCGACATCGTCACCACCGTCACGGCGGACAAGCGCCGCGCGGTGATCGTCACGGCCGACATGGTGGAAGCGGGCATGCACCTCAACGCCGTCGGCGGCGATTGTCCGGGCAAGACCGAGTTGCAGCGCGAAGTCTTGAGCAAGGCGCGCGTGGTGGTGGAGTTCGAGCCGCAATCGCGCGTCGAGGGCGAGTTGCAGCAGATGCCGGCGGAGTTCGCCGTGACCGAGCTGTGGCAGGTGCTGGCGGGCACGGCCAGCGGGCGTGCCGGTAGCGACGAGGTGACGGTGTTCGACTCGGTGGGATTTGCGCTGGAGGATTTTTCGGCGCTGCGCTATCTGGACGAACAACTGGACGCACGATTCACACAGCAGATCGACCTGGTGCCGGACCTGGCCGATCCCAAGGATTTGTACGGCGCCGCCGTAGAGGGCGCGCCGACGGAAACATTCACAGCAGCGCTCAACTTGCTGCACGCCTGAACAATGAACCATGAATACTAAAACCGCTGAAGGAAACAAATGACAGAAAACCGCAACAAGGAAATCCGCCTGATCGGCGCTCCCACCGACATCGGCGCGGGTCGTCGCGGCGCCTCGATGGGGCCGGAAGCGCTGCGCGTGGCGAACCTGCAGCAAGCCTTGCAGCAGCACGGCCTCGTCGTGACCGATGGCGGCGACGTCAGCGGCCCGCCCAATCCGCAGCAAGGGCCGGTGCAGGGTTTCCGTCATCTGGAACAAGTGGTGGCCTGGAATCGCGCGGTGCATGAAGCGGTGCACGGCGCCTTGCATCACGGCCAGATCCCGGTGCTGCTGGGCGGCGACCATGCGCTGGCGATCGGCTCGATCGCGGCGGTGGCGCAGCATTGCCGCGAGCAGGGCAAGAAGCTGCTGGTGTTGTGGCTGGATGCGCACGCCGACGCCAACACCAGCGACTCGACGCCGACCGGCAATATCCACGGCATGCCGGTGGCCTGCCTGCTGGGCAACGGCCCAGATGCGCTCACCCATATCGGCGGCCAGGTGCCGGCGCTGCGTCCGGATGCGATCCGTCAGATCGGTATCCGCAGCGTCGACCGCGACGAAAAGCGCCACCTGCACGAGCTCGGTCTGCGTGTCTACGACATGCGCCACATCGACGAGCACGGCATGCGCGTCGCCATGGAGCAGGCCTTGTCGGGCATGGACGCCGACACCCACCTGCATGTGAGCTTCGACATCGATTTCCTCGATCCGGCGGTGGCGCCGGGGGTGGGCACGGCAGTGCAGGGCGGCCCGACTTACCGCGAAACCCAGCTGTGCATGGAAATGATCGCCGACACCGGACGGCTGGCATCGCTGGACGTCATGGAGCTCAATCCGGCCTGCGACGTGCGCAACCAGACCGCTGAGCTGGTGGTGGAGCTGGTGGAGAGCCTGTTCGGCAAATCGACATTGATTCGATAAAAAAGTAACAAAAAATCAATAAATTGGCTGTTGACTGATCGCCGCATACGCCGGATCATGTCGGGTTCCGCGCTCCGGGCGGCTTTGCAGCGCGTTTGCGCAAATGCGAGTCCTTTCTCGGAAAGCAGCAAGAATTCATTAACAACAGGCTCATTTACAAGCTCATCTACAAGCTTTACCTCAGGGAGAAAAACAATGTCGCTCAAAAAACTCGTTCTGCTCGCAGGCAGCGTGCTGGCTCTGTCGCTGACCGCCGTCTCGGCCCAGGCAGCAGACCAGACGTACGTCGTCGGCGCCGGCGGAACCTACCGTCCGTTTGAATTCGAAACGCCGAAGAAGGAACTGGTCGGTTTCGACATCGACATCATCAAGGCCATCGCCAAGGCGTCCGGCTTCCAGATCAAGCTGGTCAGCACACCATGGGAAGGCATCTTCGCCACCCTGGGCCAGGGCGACCGCGACATCATCATTTCCGGCATCACCATCACCGAGAAGCGCGCCCAGATGGTCGACTTTTCGCTGCCGTATTTCCCGGCCGAGCAAGTCATCATCACCGGCGCCGGCTCCAAGGTGGCCGCACTGGCTGACCTGAAGAAGCTGCAAGTCGGCGTGGTCAACTCGACCGCCGGCGACATCATCCTGTCGGAAGAAGTCGGCAAGTCCAGCACCGCCATCCACCGTTTCGACAACACCCCGCTGATGCTGGAAGAGCTGTATCGCGGCGGCGTTGATGCGGCCATCGGCGACGTCGGCGTGATCAAGTTCTACATCAAGAGCCATCCCGAGAAGCAATTCAAGGTGGTCGGCGACGCCAAGTTCACGCGCCAATACTTCGGTATCGCGGTCAAGAAGGGCAACAAGGAACTGCAGGACAAGATCAACGCCGGTCTGAAGAAGATCGTCGCCGACGGCACCTACGCCAAGATCTACAAGGAATGGTTCGACGCCAACGTGCCGACGCTGCCGCTGCAATAATCCGCACAGGCAGCATAAGCCGCAATCCGCACATCTAAGTACTTCCTCTCAATGCCCACGTCTTGTTTGCAAGACGTGGGCAGATTTTTACCCGGATTCCATTCATGAATTCTTTCTTCCAATGGGAAATCATCGGCGAATACCTGCCCTTGTTCATCGAGGGCACGTGGATGACCATCAAGGTCGCGTTTATTTGCGTGATCTCGGGCACCTGCTGGGGCCTGGCCTTGGGCGTCGGCCGGTTGGCTGAGGCGCGCCACGGTTTCTGGAAATATTTCCTGCGTTACGCGGTGCAGTTGCCGGTGCGTTTTTACGTCAGCTTCCTGCGCGGCACGCCGCTGTTTGTACAGATCCTGCTGATCCACTTCGCGCTGATGCCGATGCTGATCAACCCGAGCGGCGGCCTGATCCTGAGCGGCGACATCGCGCGTGAAATCCGTTCACAGTACGGCGCGTTCGCGTCGGCGGTGCTGGCGATCACGCTCAACTCGGGCGCCTACGTGTCGGAGATTTTCCGCGCCGGCATCCAGTCGATCGACCGCGGCCAGAGCGAGGCGTCGCGTTCGCTCGGCATGACCTACATGCAGACGCTGCGCAAGGTGGTGCTGCCGCAGGCGTTCCGCCGCATGCTGCCGCCGCTGGGCAACAACGCCATCGCCATCGTCAAGGATTCGTCGCTGGCCTCGGCCATCGGCCTGGCCGAGCTGGCGTATGCCGCGCGCACGGTGTCGGGTGCCTATGCACGCTACTGGGAGCCGTACCTGACGATCTCGCTGGTGTATTGGGCGATTACCTTGCTGCTGTCGGCGTTCGTGCGGCATCTTGAAACACGCTACGGCAAAGGAGATGCACGATGATCAGCGTCAAGCAATTGCAGAAGCAGTACGGCGACGCGCACATCCTGCGCGGCATCGATTGCGAGATCAAGGAGAGCGAAGTGGTGTGCGTGATCGGGCCTTCCGGTTCGGGCAAGAGCACCTTCCTGCGCTGCCTCAACGGACTGGAAGAAGCGACCGACGGCGAGATCTTCATCGACGGCGTCAAGGTCAATGATCCGCACGTCAACCTGAATACGCTGCGCGCCGGTCTCGGCATGGTGTTCCAGCGCTTCAACCTGTTCCCGCATATGTCCGTGCTGGAAAACCTGATCATGGCGCCGATGCAGGTGAAGAAGCTGTCACGCCGCGAAGCGGTGCTGGTGGCCGAGAAGCTGCTGCGGAAGGTCGGCTTGCTGGAAAAGATCGATGCGTTTCCGAACCAGCTCTCCGGCGGTCAGCAGCAACGTGTGGCGATCGCCCGTGCGCTGGCGATGGAACCCAAGGTCATGCTGTTCGACGAGCCGACCTCGGCGCTCGATCCGGAGCTGGTGGGCGAAGTGCTGACCGTGATGAAGACCCTGGCCGAAGAGGGCATGACCATGGTGGTGGTCACGCACGAGATGGGCTTTGCGCGTGAAGTCTCGGATCGCGTGTTGTTCATCGACCAGGGCGTGATCATGGAAGAAGGTCCTCCGCAGCAGGTGCTGGGTGAGCCGAAGAATGAGCGCACCCGTGATTTCCTGCGCAAGGTGCTGTAAGCCTTACATTCGACGTCATAATAAAAAACCGCCATTGCACGCAAATGCAATGGCGGTTTTTTTATGCGGAGCTGATTCAGCGCAAGGCGTCCGCGCATTCCTTGACCAGCGCCGGACCACGGTAAATCAGGCCCGAGTACAACTGCACCAGCGACGCGCCGGCCTCCATCTTGGCCTTGGCGTTGCTGCCGCTGAGGATGCCGCCGACGCCGATGATCGGCAACGCGTCGCCGAGCTCGGCCTTGAGACCGCGCACCACCTGGTTCGACAATTCGAACACCGGCGCACCCGACAGGCCGCCAGCTTCTTCACCGTATTGCAGACCCTTGACGGCGTCGCGCGTGATGGTGGTGTTGGTGGCGATGACGCCGTCGAGCTTGTGGCGCAGCAGCGCATCGGCGATGTTCTTGATCTGCTCGCTGTCGATGTCCGGTGCGATCTTCAGCGCCACCGGCACGTAGCGCTTGTGCTGGTCGGCCAGGCGCAATTGCGCATCCTTCAACTGCGACAGCAGGGCGTCCAGTTCGGACGCGCCTTGCAACTGACGCAGGTTCTTGGTGTTGGGCGACGAGATGTTGACGGTCACGTAGCTGGCGTAGGGATAGACTTTTTCCAGGCAGTGCAGGTAATCGTCGGCGGCGCGTTCGATCGGGGTGTCGGCGTTCTTGCCGATGTTCAGGCCGAGCACGCCTTGCTTGCCCTGGTAGAAGCGCGAGGCTTGCACGTTGGCGACGAAGGCGTCGACGCCGCCGTTATTGAAGCCCATGCGGTTGATGATGGCGTGCGCGGCAGGCAGGCGGAACATGCGCGGCTTCGGGTTGCCCGGTTGTGCGCGCGGTGTGACCGTGCCGATTTCAATCGAACCGAAGCCGAGCGCCGCCAGGCCGTCGATGTAGGAACCGTCCTTGTCCAGGCCGGCGGCCAGGCCGACCGGATTGGGGAAGGTGACGCCCATGACGGTGCGCGGATCGGCGGCCGGTTTGCTGATGAAGCCGGTCAGGCCGAGCGCGGCGGCGCGGCGCAAGGCGGGCAAGGTCAGGTGGTGGGCGGATTCTGCGTCGAGCGAAAACAGCAGCGGGCGGGCGAGGGCGTAGAGGAATTTATCGGACACGGTGACGGGGCTGGAGAAGCCAGAAGAAAAAGTGCCGCCATTTTAACGTGTCCCGGGCGGTTTTCCGCGCAAAACGGCGGACCGCAGGCGAAGCTATTCGCGCAATTCAGTCCAGTTGCCGTCCTGCAATGCTTCCAGCGGCTGGAAGTTGGTCTTGTAGGCCATCTTGGCACTTTCCTTGATCCAGTAGCCGAGGTAGACATACGGGATGCCGAGCTGGCGGGCTTGCTCGATCTGCCACAGGACGTTGTAGGTGCCGTAGGACGAGCCTTCGACATCGGGATCGTAGAAGGTATAGACCGATGACAAACCGTCATCAAGCACGTCGATGATGCTGACCATGCGCAGCGTGCCGTCGGCTTCGCGGAATTCCACCAGGCGCGTGTTGACCTTGCTCTGCAGCAGGAATTGCGCGTACTGGTCGCGGCTGTCCTGGTCCATGCCGCCGCCGGCGTGGCGCACCGACTGGTAGCGCAGGTACAGCTCGTAATGTTCGTAGGCGTAGGTCAGGTTGGTGACCAGCGTGACCAGCCCGCTGTTCTTGCTCCAGGCGCGGCGCTGGCTGCGGTTGGGGCTGAATTCGGCGGTCTTGATGCGCACCGGCGTACAGGCCTGGCAGCCGTCGCAATAGGGGCGATACGTAAAGATGCCGCTGCGACGGAAACCGGTCTTGACCAGTTCGGAATAGACATCGGCGTTGATCAGGTGCGACGGTGTGGCGACTTGCGAGCGGGCTTGCTGGTTATCCAGGTAACTGCAGGGATAGGGAGCCGTTGCATAAAACTGCAACGTCGAAAACGGCAGGTCTTTAAGATGCGTCATGGGCGTCCTGAGGTGCAATCATTGGCAGTCGCTTCGCTGTGCGCGGCGGTGTAACGATTTCGTCACGATTCCCTGTAATTTACACTACTTTGGGGCGGCAGTAACTGCACGGGTGACAGGGCTTCAACGCGGGGCGTCAGGACGTTATGGCGGGGGAAACAGGTCCAGCGGATGCCAGAAACCGATCTGCGGCGCCTCGATGGCCACTCTCAGGTGTTTGATGAAGTCGCTGCGAGGAATCGGGATCGCGCCCAGCGACGCCAGATGCGGTGTCTCCTGCTGGCAGTCGATCATCTGCACGCCATGCCGGCGCAGGAAATGCACCAGGTAAGCCAGCGCAATCTTGGAGGCATCGGTCACGCGCGCAAACATCGATTCTCCGTAGAACATCTGGCCGATCGACACGCCATAGGCGCCGCCGACCAGTTTCCCTTCCAGCCAGACTTCCGCCGAATGCGCATAGCCGGCGCGGTGCAAGCCGCAATAGCCGTCGACGATGTCCTTGGAAATCCAGGTGCCGGCGTCGTCGCGGCGCGGTCCGGCGCAGGCGCGCATGACGTCGCGGAAGGCCGAATCGAAACGGATCTCCCAGCGGTGGTCGGTATGGCGGCTGCGCTCGACTTTGCGCAGGGTTTTCTTCAGGCTGTCGGAAATGACGAAGCGGTCGGTGTACAGCACCATGCGCGGATCGGTGCTCCACCACAGGATGGGCTGGCCTTCGGAGAACCAGGGGAAGATGCCGTGGCGGTAGGCTTCGAGCAGGCGTTGCGGCGACAGGTCGGCGCCGGCGGCAAGCAAACCGGCCGGCTCGGCCAGCGCCTTGGACACATCGGGGAAGGGCGAATCGACATCCAGCCAGGAAATCATGCGCGGTTCCGTGAATTAATCGGGCTGTTCCGGCTGCACCATGCGTTTGCGGATATCGTCGGTGTGCAGGCCGAACACGCCGTCGCCGGTCCTGATCTTGGCAAGATCGGCAAAGAAGGAGCGCAAGGTGTATTCCACCGTCGGGAAGGCGATATCGGCCCAGGGGATTTCATCTTCCCTGAACATCGCGACTTCCAGGCTTTCGGTGCCAGCGGCGTAATCGAGGTCGAGCAGTTCGGCCAGGTAAAAGAAGTGCACCTGATGCACATGCGGTACGTTGATCAGCGAGAACAGCGCACCCAGCTTGATGTGTGCGCCGGCTTCCTCTTCGGTTTCGCGTTCGGCGGCTTCGCTGGTGGTTTCATTGTTTTCCATGAAGCCGGCCGGCAAGGTCCAATAGCCGTGACGCGGTTCGATGGCGCGCTTGCACAGCAGCACGCGCACTTCGCCGTCACGCTCCCAGACCGGGATCGAGCCGACCACCATTTTCGGATTCTGGTAATGAATGGCGCCGCAATTACCGCACACGAAGCGCGGGCGATTGTCATCGGGAGGAATCTGCAACGAAACCGGATGAGCGCATTCAGAACAAAATTTCATAAAAGGCGGTAGGCGTGTTTTTTTAGGGATGTCCGACGGCGAACAACACGCCATCGTCTATATGGTGATTCAGGGCAAATGCGAGGTAGAAGTGTATCACTGTCGCCATCAGGGTCACTCTTTTATGCAGGCAGGCGTCCCTGTGCAACTCGTGATGCCTCCGCAAGGCGCGCGCAGCATGACGCACACGCGCAAAGCAAAGTATTCTCAGTGGAAGTTTGCGCGGGAGGCGGATATGTCGTATAATCTATTTCTTCAGACGCGGGGTGGAGCAGTCTGGCAGCTCGTCGGGCTCATAACCCGAAGGTCGTAGGTTCAAATCCTGCCCCCGCAACCAAGATTCAGGCGAAAGCCCCGACTTCCTAAACGGATCGGGGCTTTTTGCTTTGTGGCGCGCATGTTGATTTGCTTCCGCCGTCATGTCGTCATTGTGAAATCACTGCGCTGTACAAACAAAAAGCCACGCGAACGTGGCTTTTTTCATTTTCGATATATGCAACATCGCCGGCATCGCTGCCGGCACACAATCATGCCGTGACTTTGGCGCCGTCGCTTTGCACGATGGCAGTGGCGCCGTTGGGTTGCTTGGTTGCAGTGTTGGTGTCGGTCTTGATGTCGCCGCCGGCATTGGCGACCAGCTTGGCGAAGTCGACGGTGGATTTGCGTTTGGATGCAGCTTGCTGTTGCGCGTGGACGTTGGCGGCAGCAGTGCTCGAAGATACGGTGTTGGTCATGTGGTCACCCCTATAAAAACTAACGGACGGAAAGCGGACGGACGAATTCTGTGTTCAGTTCCAGCGAAGCCAGTATAGGGGAGGAAATTCGCGCTCTTGATGTCGTGCGGGGAAACTTACACAGCTTTACGAGCGTGAAGAGGCGTCGTCTTTTCCGTGCAACTGCACCGCAGGCGAGGTCGCATCGTCATCCTCTTCTTCCATGTCCAGCGCCTGTATCGTTTCGTACGCTGGCATCGCCGCGCGGCGATAGGCGGGCGAATTACGGCAGCGCTCGGCGGCGGCGGTTTGCGGTACGGGCTTGCGCACGACCGGTGAAGGCGCTGCTGCGGAGTTGGCGGCGGCGCGACGCTGTGTAGATGAACGTGGTGGCGCAACCGGTCGCGGACGCGTAAGCCAGGTCACGAAGACCGGCAGCAGCAGGATTGGCCAGATCAGGAAAATGAGTTGCATGACATGCTCGGAGCTTGAAAGAGATGCCTTGCATTGTCGCGAGTCGGCGTGTCGCGCAATATAGGAAAAATCTCAAACTGACATGCAACGCTGTGGGTGGGCAACACCTTGCAACGCATTGCAGCGCGGCAAGGAGGTGATGAGTGTGTTTCAATGGCGGTTCCCATTTTTTCGAGAGAGAACGCGATGAATTCATTGCGCTATGCTGCGCGCCTGAATGTGCTGTTGCAGGCTTTTGTACTGACACTGCTGATGGCCGGCTGTCAATCGCTGTCGATGACGCCGGACCAGGCCGCACGCCAGAAAATCGACGGCTTGCTGACGCTGATCGATCAGCGTCTCGACGTGGCGGTGAAGGTGGCGCAGACGAAGTGGAATTCCGGCGCGCCGATCAATGATCCTGCACGCGAGCAGAAGATTCTCGATGACCTCACGGCGTCGTTGAAGACGGCAGATGCGCAAGACAAGTCGTTCATGCGCCGCTTCTTCCAGGCGCAATTCGATGCGGGGAAAATCATCCAGGTGGCGCTGCATGCACAGTGGAAGCAGGAAGCGCATGCGCGCTTCGCCAATCCACCCGATCTGGCACGCGATATCCGTCCGGAGCTTGACCGGCTGACGCCCTTGCTGATTGATGCGCTGAACCAGGTGCGACCGTTGTTGCAGCAGGCATCTGCCAAAGATTATTTGAAGCAGCGCGCCGGCGTGCTGGTGCGTGACGACGCTAATGGCGCCGTGCGCGCGGAGGCTGTACGCGTGTTGCTGGAATAGTCTTCAGCGCTTGCTCTGTCCCGCGCAAGCTTTGCGGCGCGTCACCAGGTTCGGCATGGCGACGATGTCGCTGCGCTGCATGCACGCGCCATATCCTTGCGTATAGGCGGCGAATTCAGCGCGCGCCTGGTCCTTCGGCAGCGCCAGCAGGCGGGCGATGAAATCGCGGCTGCCGATTTCAAAATGCTGATAGTCGATCGGTTGTTTCCAATACCCGCCCCAGATCAGGAATCCGTGCCGGAAGAAGACTTCCAGCACTTGCTCCGCCATGCCCGGTCGCACTTTACGTGAGACATATGCGCTTGCCGCGGAGGGCAACATCATGGTCTGTCCCGAGGCGTCCTTGCCGATGTACGGGTTCTGCACAGGATTGATGTCGATGGCAACGCCGTAAGCATGCTTCGACCAGGCACCGCCGCCGGTGATCGGACGGCCGTTGAAGGCAGAGCTGTTGTTGTGGTCCATCGAGGCTTCATCGTCGCCGTGGTAAACCTCCATCGGCTGCGCCCGCTGCAACGGGAATTTGCGTTCCAGCAGTTCATTGAAGATTTCCTGCACTTGCGGCGCCACGGCGTCGAATACGACCACGCTGCCGTCGTCGTGCAGCTTGCCGCTGAAATCGCGATAAGAGAACGAGACCAGCGCGAGGCGCTCGCAGGGGACGGGATTGGTCGCGCTCAATACCTGGTTTTCCTGCATCGCTGCGCATTGTCGGCTTGTCAACGGTGTGACGCCGGCCAGCGCAATCCCGCGTGCCGACAAGCCGCAAACAGCGAGGAGAATGGGGAGAGGCAAACGGCGCAACGACTGCGGGAAACAAGAGGGCATGAGCGAGAAAAGAAACTATCTGAAGGTTTTGTTGCGAATACTTACGCAAAGATGCGCAATTCTCCTACAAGATGACCGCGACAGGGCGGGAACGATTGAATTCAAGTGCATCTAAATTTGTGGAGGTAGCAGGGACTTGCTCAGACCCTGCCGTACCCATTCTTGTTCAAACAACTCTTGGAGGCATCTATGTTAGTTCGCCATGCAGTCTTAGCTTCAGTCATGTTCACAGCTCTTCTGGCCGGTTGCAACAAGCGCGACGAAGCGCCCGCCACGCCGCCACCGGCAACCGATACTGCCGCTACGCCGGCTCCGGCAACGCCTACGCCACCGGCAATGACGCCGCCGCCTGCAGCACCGGCGACACCGGCTCCGGATGCAGGCAGCAGCAATGCCACCACACCACCGGCGCCAGGGGCAACTGACGCAGGCGGTCCTGCCGACAAGAAGCCTTAAGGATCAACGAATTGGGGAAGCAGGAACGCGATGATGCCGGAATCATTCCGGCACGCGCAATCTTCAGCGAAAGATGAAGATATTGGACAAGGGTTTGGAAGAATTGCGAACTTTGTCCGCAAGAGGGAATCCTAAAAATGGTTGAACTGTTCCTTCAACCTCCCTCTTGAAAGGGATTTTGACCCGCGGCACAGAGTCTGCGGGTCTTTTTTATGGGCGGACGGTTTGTGATGTCCGCCTCATAAGCTCAATCAGAATCCTCAATCAGATCAGAACGCCGGCACCAGGGAACCCTTGAATTCGGTTTCGATGAAGTTGCGTACTTCCGCCGATTGATAGGCCTTCACCAGTTTCTTGGCCCATGGCTTGTCCTTGTCTTCGGTGCGCGTGACGATCAGGTTGGCGTAGCGGCCCTTGGCGTCTTCCACGGCGATGGTGTCGCGCTGCAGGGACAGGCCTGCCTTGACCGCGTAGTCGTTGTTGATCGATGCCGCCGCCAGGTCGTCCAGCGAGCGCGGCAATTGCGCAGCGTCCAGTTCGATCAGTTTCAGTTTCTTCGGATTTTCGATCACGTCGAGCGGGGTGGCGTTGACGCCGTTTTCACCGACGCCCGGTTTCAGCTTGATCAGACCGTATTTTTGCAGCAGCAACAAAGCACGGTTGCCATTGGACGGATCGTTCTGGATGCCGATGCTGGCGCCTTGCGGCAGTTGATCGACGGATTTGTATTTCTTCGAATAGATGCCCAGCGGCGCCGTGATGGTCAGCCCGACCGGCGTCAGCTTGTAGCCGCGCGCCTTGATCTGGCTGTCGAGAAAGGGTTGGTGCTGGAAGGCATTGGCGTCAAGGTCGCCGGCATTGAGCGCCTCATTGGGCTGCAGGTAATCGCTGAAGGTGATGATCTGGATCTCGAGGCCGTCGCGCGCGGCGACTTTCTTGACCACTTCGAAGGTCTGCTCGGCGTTGCCGACCGAGACGCCCACCTTGATCTTGTGCTTGTCCTGCGCCGAAACGGCATTGGCGCCCAGCGCCAGCAAAGCGAATAATACGGAAACCGACCAGCGACGCATTTTTTCTCCCATGATATGTAATGCCTGGCGCCTGAATGGGCGAGGCGAGCAAGGCGCGATGGTCACATATCGCCCGGCGCGGGAGAACGAAGGATTTCGCATGTCGATATGCGCAAGCCGCATCGACACAGGCAGGTCTATTTGTCTGCAGTCTTCACCACCGCGATGATGGCCCCGAACGCCGGACCGATATCGGCTTCCAGCGAGGGATACATGCGCGAGATGTTGCCGTCCAGGTAAAGCGCGTCGACGCAGCGCAGCCGGTCGCGCAGGAACAGCGCGAAATCATGGAAGCTGATGGGATTTCTGGCGATGGCCAGGATGACTTTCTGCGCCGGATCAATGCACACGGCGTTGCGCACGAACAGGTTGATCGAGCCAGGATCGAAGGCGGCGTTGATCTCGCCGTTGCGCAGCATCAGCGGCCCCGATTGCGTCGCGTACACGGCCTGCGACAGCCAGCGCTCGCGGTCGCTGTCTATCGTGGCGGTGTCGACGATGCGCGCGCGTCCTTCTTCGACAATGAACACGCCGTTGGGCTGCAGGTAGAAATTGCCGTAGGCGTCGCGCCGCGTATTGAGCTTGCGCATCGTCACGCCGCCTTCGACGTACAGGCCGAGCGGGCGGTGCTCCTTGTCGTAGATGCCGGCGTTGGTGGCGCAGACCACCTCCTTGCCTTGTGGACGCAACCAGTTGCGCAGCGCCGAGAAGGTGCCGAACACCTGGCCGGCGGGATCCTTCCAGTACATGCGCAAGGTGTCCTGCTGCAGGTCGATCGTGCAGGTGTTGATGTTGATCTGTTGATAACGGTATTGGCGCAGTTCGGCGGCGCCGGCGGCGGCAACGACGAACATGATGAAAACGAACAAGCCGGCGGCGAGCAGTTGCGGCAATCGGCGGGCAGGGTGGAATGGCTGAGGCATGCAGGTAACGTTATGCAGGAAAACTGTAAAGAGTAACAAAGAGCGCTCAAGAAATCGCGTGAGTTGTCGTAAAGAATCAAGTTCGCATCATGCATTCAAGTGTCACAGCGTCACTGTTCTGACAGTGACGCAATAAAAAAAATATTGCAATGAAAACCACATACGGAAGCCGGCAAGCAGTTCTTCCCTACCGCCGGCAAGCCATCAACGCCACAGGGGCAAATATAGCCCCGACGCTGTCTTCTGCTTTCTTCCACGCTCCCATGGCATCGCGGGGCGAGGTAACCGCACTTCCTTGATCCCAAAGAGCACCCCATGAAATGGTTTTACAACTTGAAAATCGCCCACAAACTGTTGCTGTCGTTTGTGGCGGTATTGCTATTGACTGCGCTTCTCGGCGCCTTCTCGATCGCCCAGATCGCCCGCGTCAATCAGGCGTCCACCGACATCAGCACCAACTGGCTGCCGGCCATGCGCGCCGCGTTGCAGATGAAGACCGCGCTGAGCCGCATCCGCGTGGCCGAACTGCAGCACATCCAGTCCGACAACGAAGAGGATTTCTCACGCTATGAGAAATCGATCGAGGGACAACTGGCCCAGCTCAAGAAATTCGACAGCATTTATGCGCCGCTGATTTCGGAACCGGACGAGAAGATCGTCTATCCCGAATTCAAGAAGAACCTCACCGCCTATCTGGCGGAAAACCAGAAGATCGTGATGCTCGCACGCGGCGGCCTCAATGACGAAGCACGCCTGCTGATCCGCGGCGACTCGACCAAGATCTATCTGGCGATGACCGACCAGCTCGATCGCCTCAGCGGCATCAACGAAGCGGGCAGCGCCATTGCCGACCAGACCGCGACTTCTACCTACGAAGCCGCGCGCATCTGGATCGTGGTGATTCTGTGTATCAGCGTGGCGCTGGGATTGCTGCTGGCGTTCTGGGTCGCGGCGATCGTGTCGCGTCCGTTGACGAGTGCCGTCGAGATCGCGCAGCGCGTCGCCGCCGGCGACCTGACTGCGCGCATCGATGTCCAGTCGCGCGATGAAACCGGTCAGTTGATGGGCGCGCTCAAGGCCATGAACGACAGCCTGCTGAACATCGTGTCGCAGGTGCGCACCGGCACCGACACCATCGCCACGGCGTCGACGCAGATCGCCAGCGGCAATCTGGACCTGTCGTCGCGCACCGAAGAGCAAGCCAGCTCGCTGGAAGAAACCGCGTCGTCGATGGAAGAACTGACTTCGACCGTCAAGCAGAACGCAGACAACGCGCGTCAGGCCAACCAACTGGCGGAATCGGCATCCGCTGTAGCGATCCAGGGCGGCAGCGTGGTAGGCCAGGTGATCGACACCATGGGCGCGATCAACGACTCCTCGCGCAAGATCGTCGACATCATCAGTGTGATCGACGGCATTGCCTTCCAGACCAACATTCTCGCGCTGAATGCCGCTGTTGAAGCTGCACGCGCCGGTGAACAGGGCCGCGGCTTCGCGGTGGTGGCGTCGGAAGTGCGCAGCCTGGCGCAACGCTCCGCTGCCGCCGCCAAGGAAATCAAGACCCTCATCGACGACTCGGTCGACAAGGTCGGCTCCGGCAGCAGGCTGGTGGAGCAGGCCGGTGCGACGATGGCGGAAGTGGTCGCCAGCGTCAGGCGCGTGACCGACATCGTCGGCGAAATCAGTTCGGCCAGCCAGGAACAGAGCGCCGGCATCGAACAGGTCAACCAGGCCATCGCGCAGATGGACGAAGTCACGCAGCAAAACGCCGCGCTGGTGGAAGAAGCCGCCGCCGCCGCGCAATCGCTGCAGGATCAGGCCGGCACCTTGTCGGAAGTGGTCAGCGTGTTCAACATCGGACAGACGCAAGTCCGCGCGGTGAACGATGTGAAGAAGACGGCCGCCAAACGCACCATGGATATCACGCCGCGCACCACGGCGCTGCAACCTCGGAGTACACCGAAGCTGATGGTGCCCAAGACGCCGGACAACGATTCGGATTGGGAGCAGTTTTAAGTCACTTCACCGTCCATCTAGAAGAACGCCGCCCTGAGAAATTCAGGCGGCGTTTTTCTTTGGCGATAACGTTTACAAGGCTGTTTTTGGCCTTTTTCGGCCATTCTGGGTGCGCCGCAACAAGCGCGGATTTGGAAATATGGGAAAAGGTTTTTTTGTTTTTTGAACGAAAAATGCGAGGAATATTGTCGGGACGCGCAAATATCGCAAATATGGGGGTGTCGGTATAAAAAAATCTGTCGTATATGACGGAAATGTTACACTCCTGCCCCATGGAGCCGGCATCTATAAAGATGTCGTTCCTTACCTATTGCCAGATCACCGTTATCACTCGTAACGCACAAATAAATTGGAGGAAATTCAATGAAATCCGCATTCCCTTTGAACCGCCGTCTGACAAAAATCGCCATGGCCGTTGGTGTTGCCGCTTCCGCTATTTCCTTCGCCGGCATTGCCCAGGCTGAAACCGTGAAGATCGCCATTGCCGGTCCGATGACCGGCGCCGTCGCCCAGTACGGCGACATGGTCAAGGCAGGTGCGCTGACCGCGATCGAGCAAATCAATGCAGCCGGCGGCGCCGGTGGCAACAAGTTCGAAGCAGTCCTGATGGATGACGCCTGTGAGCCGAAGCAAGCAGTCGCGGTCGCCAACAAGATCGTCAGCCAGGGCATCAAGTTCGTGATCGGTCACGTGTGCTCGGGTTCGACCATTCCTGCTTCCGACATCTATGAAAACGAAGGCGTCGTGATGATCACGCCGTCGGCGACTGCGCCTCAGCTGACTGAAGCCAAGCCGCACAAGTACATCTTCCGCACCATCGGCCGCGACGACCAGCAAGGTCCTGCCGCCGCCAAGTACGTGGTCGAGAAGCTGAAGCCGAAGAAGGCTGCCGTCCTGCACGACAAGCAATCGTATGGTCAAGGCGTGGCGACTTCGGTCAAGGCCGGCCTGGAAGCGGCAAAGATTCCGGTGGTCGTGTTTGAAGGCGTGAACGCGGGCGACAGCGATTACTCGGCAGTCATCACCAAGCTCAAATCGCAAGGCGTGGACTTCGTCTACTTCGGCGGCTACCACCCTGAAATGGGTCTGATCATGCGCCAGGCGCGCGAACAAGGCGTCAAGGCCGTGTTCATGGGCCCTGAAGGCGTTGGCAACAAGGACATCACGGCGATCGCCGGTCCTGCTTCCGAAGGCATGCTGGTGACACTGCCGGCCGACTTCGCCGCCGATCCTGCCAACGCCGCACTGATCAAGGCTTTCGCTGCACAGAAGCGTGATCCTAACGGTCCGTTCCAGATGCCTGCCTACTCGGGCGTGAAGGTGATTGCCGATGCGATCACCGCCACCAAGTCGACTGATCCGACCAAGGTTGCCGCGTACATCCACGCCAATTCCTTCAAGACACCGATCGGCACCGTGGAATACGACAAGAAGGGCGACCTGAAGTCGTTCAAGTTCGTGGTCTTCACCTGGCACAAAGACGCAACGAAGACTGAAGCCAAGTAATCTTTACGCCGGCTTGCAGTAGTCGTCCTCACTGACGTCAACCATGCAAATGCCCCATTGCGGTAAGAATGGGGCATTTGCACATCTACATTTGTCAGGTTTCCTATGAATGAACTGCTCCCTCAACTGACCCAGCAGCTAGTCAACGGGCTGAGTCTGGGCGCGATCTATGCGCTGATCGCCATCGGCTACACGATGGTCTACGGCATCATCGGCATGATCAATTTCGCGCACGGCGAAATTTACATGATGGGCTCCTACATCGGGCTGGTCACGTTGACCGCCATCGGCGTGCAGGCGGGCTATCCGCTGCCGCTGCTGCTGGGCGCCGCATTGATCGTCTCGGTGGTGGTCACCGGCCTGTACGGCTGGACCGTCGAGCGCGTGGCGTATCGTCCGCTGCGCGGCGGACCGCGCCTGGTGCCGCTGATTTCGGCAATCGGCATGTCGATCTTCCTGCAGAACTACGTGCAGATCGGCCAGGGTTCGCGCGACATGTCGGTGCCGGTGCTGATCTCGGGCGCCATCGAGTTCCAGATGGGCAGCGATTTCACCGTCACGATTCCGTATTCGCGCATGATCATCGTCGGCGTCACCTTGCTGCTGATGGTCTGCCTGACCCTGTTCATCGCACGTTCGCGCATGGGCCGCGCCTGCCGCGCCTGCGCGGAAGACATGGGCATGGCCAATCTGCTGGGCATCGATACGAACCGGGTGATTTCCTTCACCTTCGTGCTCGGCGCGATGCTGGCGGCGGTGGGCGGCGTGCTGATCGCGCTGACCATCGGCAAGCTCAATCCGTATATCGGTTTCATCGCCGGCATCAAGGCGTTTACTGCCGCCGTGCTGGGCGGCATCGGCAGCATTCCCGGCGCGATGCTGGGCGGCGTGCTGCTGGGCCTGGCTGAAACCTTCGCCGCCGGCTACCTGCCGGCCGAGTACAAGGATGTGGTGTCCTTTGCTTTGCTGGTGCTGATCCTGCTGTTCCGTCCTACGGGTTTGCTGGGCAAGCCGGACGTGGAGAAAGTCTGATGTCGATAACTCTCAAAAACGCCGTGGCGGCGGCGATCCTGACCGCCATCCTGACCACGCCGATGCTCGGCCTGCAATTGCAGCTCGAAGGCTATCGCGTGGTGCTCAACGCCCACTGGACACCGGTGCTGATCGCCGTGCTGGTGGTGTTCGTGTTCCAGCTGATCAAGCCGACGCTGACGCGCAGCACGAAGAAAATACGCCTGCCCGCACTGCCGCAACTGCAGCCGCGCCAGCAGCGTTACGCCTTGCTGTTCCTGTTTGCGATTGCATTGGTATGGCCGTTCTTCGGTTCGCGTGGCAACGTCGACGTGGTGACGCTGGCGCTGATTTACGTGATCCTCGGTCTCGGCCTGAACATCGTGGTCGGCTTTGCCGGTTTGCTTGATCTCGGCTATGTCGGCTTCTATGCGGTCGGCGGTTATACCTATGCCTTGCTGAATCAGTATTTCGGCTTCACGTTCTGGGAATGCCTGCCGATCGCGGCCGGCATGTCAGCGCTGTTCGGCTTCGTCCTCGGTTTCCCGGTGCTGCGCCTGCGCGGCGATTACCTGGCCATCGTGACCTTGGGCTTCGGTGAAATCATCCGCCTGCTGCTCAACAACATGACCTCGCTGACCGGCGGTCCGGACGGCGTGTCGGGGATCCCGAAGCCGACCGTGTTCGGCATCGAAATGGCGCGCAACGCCAGCGTCGAGGGCGGCAGGACTTTCCACGACATGCTGGGCCTGACTTACCAGGGCGGGCACATGGTGATCTTCCTGTACTTCGTCGCGTTGCTGCTGGTGCTGTTCACGTATTTCGTGACCAGCCGCCTGATCCGCATGCCGATGGGGCGCGCGTGGGAAGCCCTGCGCGACGACGAAATCGCCTGCCGTTCGCTGGGCATCAATCCGACCAAGATCAAGCTCTCGGCGTTCACGCTGGGCGCGGCGTTCGCCGGCCTGGCCGGCAGTTTCTTCGCCGCACGCCAGGGACTGGTGAATCCGGAATCCTTTACCTTCATCGAGTCGGCGCTGATCCTGGCCATCGTGGTACTGGGCGGCATGGGCTCGCAGCTGGGCGTGATCCTGGCGGCGATCCTGCTGACCATCCTGCCGGAAGTGGCGCGCAGTTTTGCCGAATACCGCATGCTGATTTTCGGCCTGGTGATGGTGCTGATGATGATGTGGCGTCCGCAGGGCCTGTTGCCGGCGACGCGTCCTCACGTGGAGCTGCCACGATGACCACAACAAACAATACAACCTTGTTGGAAGTGTCCGGCCTGTCGATGCGCTTCGGCGGTTTGCTGGCGGTCGACGGCGTGTCGCTGTCGGTGATGGAACAGGAAGTGTTCGCCATCATCGGCCCCAACGGCGCCGGCAAGACCACCGTGTTCAACTGCATCAGCGGCTTCTACCAGCCGAGCAGCGGCGACATCAGCCTGGGCGGCGCGTCGATTGCGCGCAAGCCCAGCCATGTCGTGGCGCAGCAGGGTCTGGTGCGCACCTTCCAGAATATCCGCCTGTTCAAGACGCTGAGTGTGGTCGAGAACCTGCTGGTGGCGCAGCACAACCAGATCAACAACAACCTGGTGTCGGGTTTGCTCAAGCTGCCGGGTTATCGCCGCGCCGAAAAGGAAGCGCTGGATCGCGCCGCCTACTGGCTCGACCAGCTCGGCCTGACGGCGCTGGCCAATCGCGAAGCGGGCACCTTGTCGTACGGCCTGCAACGGCGCGTCGAAATCGCCCGCTGCATGATCACCAAGCCGCGCCTGCTGTTGCTGGACGAGCCGGCCGCCGGCCTCAATCCGCAAGAGAAGCAGGAGCTGCAGCAACTGATCGACCGGCTGCGCCGCGAACACGGCGTCGCCGTGCTGCTGATCGAACACGACATGAGCCTGATCATGGGCATCTCCGACCGCATTCTGGTGATGGAGCACGGCAAGCCCATCGTCACCGGCACGCCGGAGCTGGTGCGCAATGACGAGCGCGTGATCAAAGCCTACCTGGGAGAAGAATGATGTTGCAGTTTGAACAGGTGCACACCCATTACGGCGCCATCGAAGCGCTGCATGGCGTATCGCTGAATGTGGACAAGGGCGAGATCGTCACGCTGATCGGCGCCAACGGCGCCGGCAAGACCACCTTGCTGATGACCTTGTGCGGCAATCCGCGCGCCTCGAGCGGCAAGATCATCTTCGAAGGCCAGGACATCACGCAGCGCTCAACGCATGAAATCATGCGGCTGGGCATGGCGATTTCACCGGAAGGCCGGCGCGTCTTCCCAAGCCTGACCGTGCTGGAAAACCTCAAGATGGGCGCGTTCTTCGCCAAGAACGATGAGATCGAAGAGGGCGTGCAGTACGTGTTCGGCCTCTTCCCGCGCCTGAAGGAGCGTGCCAACCAGCGCGCCGGCACCATGTCGGGCGGCGAGCAGCAGATGCTGGCGATCGGCCGCGCACTGATGAGCAAGCCGCGCCTGCTGCTGCTGGACGAGCCGACACTGGGCCTGGCGCCGCTGGTGATTGCACAGATCTTCGAGATCATTCGCACCATCCGCGACCAGGGCGTCACGGTGTTCCTGGTCGAACAGAACGCCAACAAGGCGCTGGGTGTGGCCGATCGCGGCTACGTGCTGGAAAACGGCCATGTCGTATTGGCCGACACCGGCGCCAATCTGCTGGCCAACGATGCGGTGCGCAAGGCGTATCTGGGACATGCCTGATCACGCTGCCTGGTTCTGGCTATCGGGGAAAAACGGCTCCTGCTTTTTTTTGCAGGAGCCGTTTTTTTTACGGATACCGAAGCTTGACGCCGACCCGGCTCAGTGCAGTTCCGTGACCGGGGAGCGGCTTGCAGTCAGGCCTCGGTGTCCACGAACAGACCTTTTTGCGAGGCGACGGTTTTTCCTTTGATGTCATATACATCCGCAGCAACGGCGTGTTTTTGTGCGGCGGATTTATTTTTTCGACTTGCCCTCGTCCGCTGGTTTTCGGCAGTTGGTGAGAGATCGCTCAAGTCGGCCGCTTGTTTTGTGTCCGAGACGGATAGCTCTGATTTGTCACCGTTCCTGGCGTCGCGCTTCTGCGCAGCAGCCGATCCCGGCGAATAAGGCGGGGTGTTGGCGTTATCGTCATCATCCGCAGCGACAGCAGTTGAATGACTATTTTTCTTGTTTTTCCCGACGGACTTCTTTTTGCCGGTTTCGTTGGTCTCCGAAGGTGACGATTGCTTTGCAATCCTGCGTTCCGCTTCTTCCAATTGCGCTTTTAACGCGTCGATTTTTTTTTGCGTTTGATCGCGCAGCTCCTTGGCCTTCGCCGGTGGCAGCTTTTGCTTGTCAATGTCCGCGGCGTATCGCTCAAGAGTGGCGATCTGGGCTCTCAGATTTTGTGATCTGCGCCTATCCTGCTCGAGCTGGCGTGCACGATCAGGATCGTCTGTAGAAAGCTGTAAGGCGGCTGTTGAAGATGTAACTTGCATGTTGTCCTCGCAAAGACTATTGACATGCCAGCTCTATCGGCAAAGTGTCTTGCCGACTCCAGTTCTCCTTGTTGAAATCTTGAATAAATAGAATTATTTCTAGTTTGTATTAGAAATTGATGCTGGATCCCTACTGGTGCCCAGTATCTTCCATGGGTAAGGGAGGCAGACATGTCCACGTTGTCGAGTTTTTCGCAACGGACGGCCGGTATTGTCGAACGTTTCGCCTCCTGTGAAAAAACGGCAGGGTCGGGTACAGTAGATCGCTTGAATAAAGTCGGCGTCGTGCCGCCTACAGCAAGGGAAAACACGTGTACCTACCCAGCCATTTCGCCGAATCCGACCGCAGCGTCCTGCATCGCCTGATGCAGGACCATCCCTTGTCCACGCTGGTTACGCAGACATCGGCCGGCTTGGACGCCAACCATATCCCGCTGATTCTCAGCGCCGACGAGGGCGAGCATGGCGTCCTGCGCGGGCACGTGGCGCGCGCCAATCCGTTCTGGAAAGATTTTGTGGCGACGACGGATGCACTGGCCGTCTTCCAGGGCGCGGACGCTTACATCTCGCCATCCTGGTATCCCACCAAGAAGGAAAACGGCAAGGCCGTGCCGACCTGGAATTACGCCGTCGTGCATGCCAGCGGTCCCTTGCGCATCATTGACGACGCTGAATGGTTGCGCAGCCTCGTGACCAGGTTGACCACGCATCATGAAGCCGCCATGGCGCAACCCTGGTCGGTCGGCGATGCGCCGGCGGACTACATCGACAAGATGATCGGCGCCATCGTGGGGATTGAAATCACGATCACCACGTTGGTCGGTAAATGGAAGGTCAGCCAGAATCAGCCGGCGCAGAATCGCGCCGGTGTCGTCGATGGCTTGCTCAGCGGCGCGCAGCCCAATGCTGCCGCGATGGCGGCGCTGGTGGCTGGCAAGAAAGACTGATTGGGGACGGGAGGCGTGGCGCCTTCAGGCGCTGGCGGTCGCCACTGACAGCACGACGCTGAGATAGCTGCCGTTGCGATTGCGCGAGCGCGCCTTTTCCTTTTCGAGCCGGAAAATTTCCTGGTAGTGCGATTGAATGCGCTGGCGCAGTTGCATCAGGGCCTGCTCAGGCAACGACGACGGCAAGGTCTGCGACTGCCGCTGCAAATCGCGGATCTGGCGGGTCAGCTGGTCGATGCGCTCGGAGGTCTCTTCCACCACGGCAGAAGCGGCGTGGGCGGCGTATTTTCCGGATTGAGCGCTGGCAGGCATGGATTTCCCTCGCAGAAGTAGTACTTTCTTTTACGGCGCGGGGCGCGATTTCTTGAGGCCGGGAAATGAAAAACGGCGCGCCCGCAAGAGCAGGCGCGCCGTCATGGCATTGCTTTTTTGATACTGTTTTAAATCACGCCGCGCCGGATCTGGTCCAGCTCGATCGATTCGAACAAGGCCTTGAAATTGCCTTCCCCAAAACCGTCATTACCCTTGCGCTGGATGATCTCGAAGAAGATCGGTCCGATCAGCGTCTGCGTGAAAATCTGCAGCAGCAGGCCCTGGCCTTCGGTCGGCGCGCCGTCAATCAAAATTTTCAACTCGCGCAGCGTGGCCAGGTCTTCCTTGTGCCCGGGAATGCGGCGTTCCACCAGGTCGTAGTAGGTGTTGATGGTGTCCTGCAGCGGCACCTTGCGCTGATATAGCGTACGCACGGTCTGGTAGATGTCGTCGGTGCCCAGCGCGATGTGCTGGATGCCTTCGCCGTTGTACTGCTTGATGAATTCCTCGATCTGCGATTTGTCGTCGGCGCTCTCGTTGATCGGGATGCGGATCTTGCCGCACGGGCTGGTCATCGCACGCGACTTGAGGCCGGTCAGCTTGCCTTCGATATCGAAGTACTTGATCTCGCGGAAGTTGAACAGGCGCTCGTAGAACGACGACCAGGTATCCATCGCGCCGCGCACCACGTTGTGGGTCAGGTGATCGATATAGGTCAGGCCGACGCCGACCGGATTGCGCTCGACGTTGGGGAAGAATTCAAAGTCGATGTCGTAGATCGAGCCACGCTCGCCGTAGCGATCCACCAGATACAGCAGCGACCCGCCGATGCCCTTGATGGCAGGGATATTCAGCTCCATCGGGCCGAGCTTGGCGGGCACGCCTTCGGCGCCCATTTCCAGCGCGCGTTTGTAGACGGCGGCGGCATCCTTGACGCGGAAGGCCATGGCGTTGACTGACAGGCCGTGCACCTTGGCGAACTCGGTGGCGTTGCTGTCAGGCTCGGCGTTGATGATGAAATTGATCTGGCCCTGGCGATACAGCGTCACATTCTTGGAGCGATGGCGGGCCACCGCCGCAAAGCCCATCGATTCCAGCACGGCGGCAATCGGCAGCGGGTCCAGCGCAGCGTATTCGACGAACTCGAAGCCGTCGGTTCCCATCGGGTTGTCGAACAGGTCGGTGCTGCTGCGGGTGGAAGAAATTTGCGTGGCTTGGCCCATCATGGTCTCCTGGTGTTCGGAGCGGACCGGCGCGGCGTCGGTATGAACCCCTTGTACTCGCTCCGTGCTGGGTGGTATGTGAAGCCAGTTTATTGCAGGAAAGACGCAAAATGTGATTGTTATTCGCGGATTCTTCGCGGTATCATGCACAAATTATTCAAATTAATGCATAAAAGAGGGAGATATGAGCACAATCACCGTAGACCGGTTTGACCTGGCCTTGCTGGCTGAATTGCAGCGCGACGGACACATCACTAACAGCGCCCTCGGACAGAAAGTCCACCTGTCCACCTCGCAGATCAGCCGTCGCGTGCAGCGGCTGGAAGAGGCCCACGTCATCGAGCGCTACACCGCCGTGCTGGACCCGGCCGTAATCGGCCTGGGCGTGACCGCCTTCACCAACGTCACGCTGGACCGCCAGGGCGAAACACGCGGCATCCAGTTCGAAGAAGCGGTGCAGGACATGCCGGAAATCATGGAGTGCTTTTCGATCACCGGCGAAGCCGATTATATCCTGCGTATCGTCGCGCCCGACCTGGCGGCGTTTTCCGAATTCATGATGACGCGTTTGCTGCGCTTGCCGGGCGTGACCAACGTCAAGTCCAACATCACCATGAAACAGGTCAAGCATTCGCACGTGCTGCCACTGGACCATGTCACGCAACCGGCGCAAAGCCGCCAGCGCATCAAGTTTTCGTCCTGATTTCCAAGCAGGAAAACAACAGCGGATTTGAAAGCAAGGCCTGGAGTGTGAGCGGGTGGAGCGCTTCCTATACTGCGATGACCGTGTAACCAAAAGGTGTCATCATGTTCAGTATGAATACCCGTAAGAGCTCTGCTTCCGCAGCCGTTTCCAACATCGCCGCCGGCCTCGACGACCAGCGCTGGCAGGCCGTCACGCAACGCGACAAGACGGCCGACGGCACGTTCTACTACGCCGTGCGCACCACCGGCGTGTATTGCCGGCCGTCGTGCCCGTCGCGCCAGGCGCGCCGCGAAAACGTCGCCTTCTACGATACCGGCGTGCAGGCCGAACAGGCCGGATTTCGCGCCTGCAAGCGCTGCAAACCGAATGAAGCGGCGCTGGGCGAACGCCAGGCGCAAGCCATCGCCACCGTCTGCCGCGCCATCGAGCAGGCCGAGGATCTGCCTTCACTGGATGAACTGGCGCAGATCGCCGGCATGAGCCGCTTCCATTTTCATCGCGTCTTCAAGGAAAAAACCGGCGTTACGCCCAAGGCCTACGCCGCTGCGCAACGGGCGCAGCGCCTGCGTGCAGGGCTTGCCCAGAGCGACAGCGTTACCACTGCCATGTACGATGCCGGCTTCAATTCCAGTGGCCACTTCTACGCCGAATCCAGTGGCCGCCTCGGCATGACGCCGAGCGCTTATCGTCGCGGCGGCAGCGGCGCGCAGATTCGTTTCGCGGTGGCGCAATGCTGGCTCGGCGCGATCCTGGTGGCGACCACTGAAAAGGGCGTCTGCGCCATTACGCTGGGCGACGATCCCGATCAGTTGGTGCGTGACCTGCAAGATCAGTTTCCACAAGCCGAACTGATCGGCGGCGATGCGACATTCGAAAAACTGGTGGCCAAAGTCATCGGCTTCATCGAGTCGCCGCAGGGCGATCTCAACCTGCCGCTCGACGTGCGCGGCACGGCTTTCCAGCAACGCGTGTGGCAAGCCTTGCGCGATATTCCGGCGGGGCAGCGCGTGACCTATTCGGACATCGCCGGACGTATCGGCAGCCCGACGGCGGTGCGTGCAGTCGCCAGCGCCTGCGCTTCGAACGCGATTGCGGTGCTGATTCCTTGCCATCGCGTGGTACGCATGGACGGTTCGCTGTCCGGCTATCGCTGGGGTGTGGAGCGCAAGCAGGCCTTGCTCGACCGGGAAGGCGACGGCAAAGCGTGACTGGCGATTTGTTCGCAGCCTTGCGCGCACCGGCGATCGAGCCCATCGCCGATGGCGCGACCTGGCTGCGTGCTTATGCCGATGACGATGCGGTTGCTCTGATCCAAGCGATAGAGCAGGTGACCACGCAATCGCCATTCCGCCAGATGCAGACGCCGGGCGGCTACACCATGTCGGTGGCGATGAGCAATTGCGGCGAGCTTGGCTGGGTGACCGATCGGCGCGGCTATCGCTACCAGCCCGAAGATCCCTTGTCGCAGCAGCCGTGGCCGACGATGCCCGGCATTTTTCTGGAACTGGCGGTGCGGGCGGCGGCCGCAGCCGGATTCAACGATTTCCTTCCGGACGCCTGTCTGATCAATCGCTACGCGCCCGGTGCGCGCATGTCGCTGCATCAGGACAAGAACGAAAGCGACATGGCGCAACCCATTGTTTCAGTGTCGCTGGGTTTGCCGGCAACGTTCCTGTTCGGCGGCGCCGAGCGCGCCGACAAGCCGCTGCGCATGCGTCTCGAAAGCGGCGATGTGGTGGTGTGGGGCGGGCCGGCGCGCTTGCGTTTCCATGGCGTCGATACGCTGGCGCAGGGTACGCATGCACTGACCGGCGAGTGTCGCTACAACCTTACCTTCCGCAAGGCCGGCTGAAGCAGGATAGAGCAGGCGACCCAAAATGGGGCGTCAAAAGACAAGAAAAGCCAACAGGTCTAAAATTCCGGGTTTCCCATCCAATTATTAGACAGGCCATCATGGAGACAGCGCTCAACCCGCCGGAAATGCCGCAGGCAAACGAACAGCAGGCAGCCGAAAAGACCGGCTTCCGCGTCCTTGGCGCAATCAGCTTTTCGCACTTCCTCAACGACATGATCCAGTCGCTGCTGCTGGCGATCTATCCGCTGCTGAAGGGTAATTTCCACCTGAGCTTCGCCCAGATCGGCCTGATCACGCTGACTTTCCAGGTCACGGCTTCATTGCTGCAGCCGCTGGTCGGCCTGTACACCGACAAGCATCCGAAACCCTATTCGCTGGCCATCGGCATGGGCTCGACCCTGTGCGGCCTGCTGCTGCTGTCGGTGGCGCCGAATTTCGGCATCTTGCTGGTGGCGGCGGCATTGGTCGGCACCGGTTCGTCGGTATTCCATCCTGAAGCGTCGCGCGTGGCGCGCATGGCATCGGGCGGTCGCCACGGCCTGGCCCAATCGCTGTTTCAGGTCGGCGGCAACGCCGGCAGCGCAATGGGTCCTTTGCTGGCGGCGTGGATCATCATCCCGGGCGGCCAGCACAGCATCGCCTGGTTCACCATTGCGGCGCTGATTGCCATCGTCGTGCTGCGCCAGATCGGCCATTGGTACCAGCGCCAGCAACTGGCCGGCAAGACCAAACCGAAGAAGAAGGCGCACGGTTTCGTCCCGCTGCCGCGCAACAAGGTGATCATGGCGGTCAGCATCCTGCTGGTGCTGATCTTTTCCAAGTACTTCTACATGGCCAGCCTGTCGAGCTACTTCACGTTCTACCTGATCAGCAAGTTCCAGCTGTCGGTGCAGGACGCGCAGATCCATCTGTTCGTGTTCCTGTTTGCGGTCGCCATCGGCACCGTGGCCGGCGGCCCGATCGGCGACCGCGTCGGCCGCAAGGCGGTGATCTGGACATCGATCCTGGGTGTGGCGCCGTTCACGCTGATGCTGCCTTACGCCAACCTGTTCTGGACCGGCGTGCTGACGGTCATCATCGGCATGATCCTGGCGTCGGCATTCTCGGCAATCTTGGTGTTCGCACAGGAACTGATGCCGGGCAAGGTCGGCACCGTCTCGGGATTGTTCTTTGGCTTCGCGTTCGGCATGGGCGGTATCGGCGCAGCGCTGCTGGGCAAGCTGGCCGACGTGACTGATATCTTCTTCGTCTACCAGGTCTGCGCGTTCCTGCCGCTGATCGGTTTGCTGGCGGCGTTCCTTCCCAAGCTGGAGAGGGTGCCGGCCACGGCGTAGTACTTTCTTGGCATGTCCGGCTTTCCTGTGAAAGCCGGACGCGTTCCTGTTTTATCCCGCCTTCTTTTTCCCTGCCTTCGCATCCTTTTGCTCCTGCTGCAAACGCTGCTGCAGCAGCGCCAGCACGGCCGCTTCTTCCGGACTCAGTGCATGCATTTCCTGCACCAGGTTGTCGCGCACCTGTTCCTTGAGCCGGCTCGCAGTCATGCCGTCCAGATACGATGAAATCACGTCCGGATGGACGTAGCATTTGCGGCAGATGGTGGGCGTGTTGCCGAGTTTCTTGGCGACGTGCTCGATTGCCTGCACGATGTTTTTCTTGGCCTGCGCATGCGTATCGAATTGCTGGAATTCATCCAGCGCCAGCGCCGCCAGCACCGTGCCGGCCCAGGTGCGAAAATCCTTGGCGGTGTAATCCTCGCCGGTGATTTCATGCAGGTAGTCGTTGACGTCGCCGGAACCGATGGTGTGCGTCTCGCCTTCTTCGTCGAGATACTGGAACAGATCCTGACCGGGCAGGTCGAGCAGCTTCCGGACGATGCGCACCATGTAGGGATCGTGCAACTTGATCGAATGCTGCACGCCGCTCTTGCCGCGGAAATGGAATTTGATATCGCCGCCTTCAACCTTGACGTGGCGATTGCGCAGCGTAGTGATGCCGAAGGACTGGTTATTGCGCGCGTATTCATCATTACCGACGCGCATCAGCGTGGCTTGCAGCAGGTACACCACCGTGGCCAGCACCTTTTGCTTGTTCAGGCCGCGTTTCTTCAGATCGTGTTCCAGGCATTTGCGGATCTGCGGCAGCGCCTGCGCGAACGTGATCATGCGTTGGTATTTCACCTCGTCGCGCACGATGCGCCAGCGCGCGTGATAGCGGTATTGCTTGCGCTGCCGGGCGTCACGACCAGTGGCCTGGATATGGCCATTGGCCCAGGGGCAGATCCACACCTCTTCCCATGCCGGTGGAATCGCCATGGCCCTGATGCGCGCCAATGTGGTTTCGTCGTCGACGGTTTTGCCGTGCATGTCGGTATAGGTGAATTCACCCTCGCTGCGGATGCGGAGAATTCCGGGCGTGTCGTCGTTGACGTAGCGCAGGCCCCCTTCACGGGCGATCTGTTTGGCCGTCGGGGCAGGCTGGTTGGCGGCAGGGCCGCAGTCGACATGACGATGAAGTTGGGCGTGCATACGAAGGTCTTTCTTCAAGAGGACTTGCGTTTGCGGACCGAGGAATTCCGGCGCTGGATCGATTATCGGCTGATTGCCGGGACGGCAATGTCGGTGCGCGCAGATAGCGCTTGTGAGACTTTTCCTACAAGGGGAAAAGTGCGGTGCAACAAAAAAGCCGAAGCAAAAAGCTTCGGCCTGGTTAGTTTGACTTGAAATCCGGCGTAACCGGAAGGTACGAAAAGATTTGCAGCGCTATGCGGTGACAGTCGAGGAAAATTGCCGCTGCCCAAGATAGCGCGCCACCGACAAATCATCCGAAGCAATCGCCGGGCGTTTGCCCGAAATCAGATCTGCCAGCAGTTGTCCCGAGCCGCACGACATGGTCCAGCCGAGCGTGCCGTGACCGGTGTTGAGGAACAGGTTGTTCAGCGGCGTCGCGCCGACGATCGGCGTGCCGTCCGGCGTCATCGGCCGCAGCCCGGTCCAGAAGCTGGCTTGCGCGGTATTGCCGGCGCCCGGGAACAGGTCGTTGACGACGAGTTCCAGCGTAGCGCGGCGCTTGGGGTTGAGTTCCTTGTTGAAGCCCACCACTTCCGCCATGCCGCCCACGCGGATGCGATTGTCAAAACGGGTGACGGCGATCTTGTAGGTTTCGTCGAGGATGGTCGACACCGGCGCGGCAAGGGAGTCGACCACCGGCACGGTGATCGAATAGCCCTTCAGCGGATACACCGGAATATCGACGATGCGACGCAGGAAGTTGGCGGAGTACGAACCCAGCGCCACCACGTAGGCGTCGCCGCGCACCAGCTCCTTGCCGCACACGACGCCGTCGATGTCGTCGCCGGCCACCGCCAGCGCCTGGATGTCGACGCCGTAGCGGAACTGCACACCGAGTTCTTCGGCCATCTTCGCCAGCTTGGTGGTGAACAGTTGGCAGTCGCCGGTTTCATCGTTAGGCAGGCGCAGGCCGCCGGTCAGCTTGTGGCTGACCTTGGCCAGCGCGGGTTCGGCGCCGGCCAGCTGTTCGCGGCTCAGCAGCTCGAACGGTACGCCGGTCTGGCGCAGTACGGCGATATCCTTTGCCGCGCCGTCGAACTGCTCCTGCGTGCGGAACAGTTGCAGCGTGCCTTGCTGGCGGCCTTCGTAGTCGATGCCGGTGGCGGCGCGCAATTCGCGGAAGCAATCGCGGCTGTATTCGGCCAGGCGCACCATGCGTTCCTTGTTGACGGCGTAGCGGTCGGCGCTGCAGTTGCGCAGCATTTGCCACATCCAGCGCAATTGCTGCAGCGTGCCATCAGGGCGGATCGCCAGCGGTGCGTGTTCTTCAAACATCCATTTCAGGGCTTTGAGTGGAATGCCTGGCGCGGCCCACGGCGAGGCGTAGCCGGGCGAGATCTGGCCGGCGTTGGCGAAGCTGGTTTCGAGCGCGGGACCGGGTTGGCGGTCGAGCACCGTGACCTGATGGCCGGCCTTGGCCAGATAGTAGGCGCTGGTGACGCCGATGACCCCGCTACCCAGAATGACGACACGCATGATGGATTCCCCGAAATGATGATGAGTATGTAGAATATAAAACCATGATATTGGCAATGAGCCAGTATTTGTTCTGGTATTAATAGCCAAAAACGAGAATAAATAATGAGAACTCAGCAGCTTTCAGTACGCACCCTGGACAAGCTCGACCGCCGCATCCTTTCGGTCCTGCAAAAGGACGGCCGTATCTCGATGAAAGACCTGGGCGAGCAGGTCGGGCTGTCGATCACGCCCTGTATCGAGCGCGTCAAGCGCATGGAGCGCGACGGCGTCATCAGCGGCTACTACGCGCGCATCGATCCGGCCACGCTGGGCGCGACCTTGCTGGTGTTTGTCGAGATCACGCTCAACCACAAGTCGGGCAACATGTTCGAGCAGTTCCGCCGCGAAGTGCTGCGCATCCCGGAGGTGCAGGAATGTCACCTGGTGTCGGGCGACTTCGACTACCTGATCAAGGCGCGCATCCGCGGCATGGCGGAATACCGCAAGCTGCTTGGCGACATCCTGCTGCAACTGCCGGGCGCAGCGCAATCGAAGAGCTACGTGGTGATGGAAGAAATCAAGGAGACGCTGGCGTTGCCGCTGGAAGAGTGAGCGGAATGAGCGCAGTGTGCGGCGTGAACAGAATGAGGCAATTTGCCAACGCAATATTTTTTTAAGTCTTTTTTAAAGTATTTTTTCAATCAGGGAAATCGGCAAAAGCATCGATATTCTTGCAACGCTTTTTAGCAATTTCCAGCTGCACCATCTCGTCTCACGCCGCGTTCTGCGGCCGATACTTCAATGACTTTCAGCAATCCGTGCACCCGCATTTTTGCGGCCTGCGGGCATCGTTTTGTGTGCGACCAGCGCCAATCCGCGCTGCGCCCCGGTTTGGTGATGATGCGATTTTCTGTGCTCGATTTTGGAGCAGTGCAGCATTTATGTTACTTAATAACAGTCCTTGCTTTTTCTTCTTATCGTGCATGGGTAAAGAGCCTTGCTTGTTTTCACGCGTGTTTACTTATTGCTGCGGTAAAGATCGTGATATAAACTACCAAAAAATTTCAGCAAGCAGTCCACCGCAAATAACAACGAATAAACAGCCGGACGCTGAGACCGCCGCAAGGCGCGTATCGCGACAGTTGGTCAAGCCAGGATTTTTAACCCAGCAGCATCGAGGAGAAGATGATGACAGTGCGAACTTTTTTACCGTCGTTCAACAAGGGCAGGCGTCTGCTATTTCAATGTGCAGTCAGCGCCGCCGTGTTGGTGATGGCGGGGGTCTCGCCGCTGGCGCAGGCTGCTCCCGGCGGTGTCGCCAATCTCGCCATGGTGGCCGAGCCGCAAACGCTGGATCCGATGGCGTCGACCACCGACCTGGTCGCCACCATCATGCAGCACGTCTATGAGCCTCTGTACACCTTCGATGCCAAGTGGGCCATCCAGCCCATGCTGGCCGAAAGCCTGCCCAAGGTAAGCGCCGACGGCAAGACCGTCACCATCGAATTGCGCAAGGGCGTCAAGTTCCACAACGGCAAGGAGATGAAGTCCGACGACGTCGTTGCTTCGCTCAAACGCTGGATGGACATCGCACCGCGCGGCAAGGCCGTCTCGAAAGAGATCAAGAGCCTCGACGCCAAGGGCCCTTACACCATCGTCCTGAACATGCAGAACGCCTACGCGCCGCTGCTGGCGCACCTGGCGTTGCCGTCCGGGTTCGCCGCGATCATGCCGAAAGAGTCTGTCGCCAATCCGCTCAAGGATTTCATCGGCACCGGTCCTTACCAGTTCAAGGAGCGCAAGCCTGACCAATACGTGCTGCTGACCCGCTTTGATGGCTACAGCGCACGCAAGGAAGCTGCCAGCGGCTACGCCGGCAAGCGCGAAGCCTTGTTGTCCGAACTGCGCTTCATCCCCGTGCCGAACCCGAACACCCGCGTCGAAGGTTCGCTGTCCGGCCAGTACCAGTTCGCCGACTTGCTGCCGGCCGAGGCCTCGCCGCGTCTGGCAGGCAAGTCCAACGTCGTGCCGGTGATCACTGCGCCGTTCGGCTTCCCGTATGTGGTGCTGAACACGGTGCAAGGTCCGCTGCAAAAGCAGGGCGTGCGCCAGGCCATCCAGGCTGCATTGAACATGAAGGAAATCATGACCGCCGGTTTTGGCGATCCGAAGTTCTTCTCGGTGGAAGGCAATCATTTCCCGAAGGGTTCGCCGTTCTATTCGATGGACGGCGTCGCGTCATATAACCAGGCCAATCCTGCCAAGGCGCGCGACCTGGCCGCCAAGGCCGGGTACAAGGGCGAGCCGATCAAGATCCTGACCAGCAAGCAATATGAATTCCACTACCGCATGGCACTGGTCATGGGTGAAGAACTCAAGCTGGCCGGCTTCAAGGTCGACATGCAAGTGGTCGATTGGGCCACGCTGATCCAGCGTCGCAACGACATGGCGCTGTGGGACATCTACATGACGCACTCGGCCTTCCTGCCTGAACCGACCTTGTCGCCGCCGCAGTTGAGCGACGGCGCGCCGGGCGGCTGGAAGAGCGCGGGCAAGGATGTCTCGGTCACCGTGTTCTCGCACGAAATGGATCCTACCCATCGCGGCGCCTTGTGGGGCAAAGTGCAGAGTACGGTCTACGACGAAGTGCCTTACATCCGCCTGGGCAGCTTCAACAGCCTGACCGCGCGATCCGCCAAGTTGCAGGGATATGTGCCGATGCCGTGGCCGTATTTCTGGAACACCAAGCTGGCTGACTGATCGTCGTACCAGAGTCCCGGGTTATGCCCATCGGCAGAACCCGGGGCGGCAACGCGCTTTTGCAATACCTTGCAACGTTTTTGTACTGCAGACGCAACCGGCTTCATCGTCGATGAAGCCGGTTGGCAAGCTGCATCCCTCATTCCTTAACGGATTTCACGTTTATGTTACGTTACCTGTCAGGACGTTTCACCGGCATGGTGATCGTCATGCTGATCGTCGCCGTGCTGGTGTTTTTCATCACACGTCTGGCGCCGGGCGATCCGGCTGCGATCATGCTGGGCGACCAGGCCACCGTCGCCGACATCGCCAAACTGCGCGCCCAATACGGGCTCGACAAGCCGATGCTGGTGCAGTTCGGCTTCTGGCTCAAGGAGCTGGCGCAGGGCAATCTCGGTCAATCCATTTTCCTGCAGATGCCCGTGACCGAAGCGTTGGCGTCGCGCACTGAACCGACTTTTTTCCTGACCATTTTTGCGGTGGCGCTGGCCTGCCTGATCGGCATTCCGTGCGGCATCGTCTCGGCAGTGTGGCGCGGTCGCGCGGTGGATCAGATTTTCACCGGCATCGCGATGCTGGGGGCAAGCATTCCGAGCTTCTGGTTCGGCCTGATCCTGATGCAGATTTTCGCGGTCAAGATGGGCTGGTTCCCGGTGGCCGGCTATGGCGACCCGGGCGCGCCATTGCTGGATCGCCTGCATCACCTGCTGTTGCCGGCGGTGGTCCTGGGCGTGCTCAACTCGGCGCTAATCATTCGCTTTACCCGCGCCTCGATGCTCGACGTGCTGTCGGATGACTACGTCCGCACCGCGCGCGCCAAGGGCCTCAACGAGCGTCGGGTGATCCTGCGCCACGCCTTGCGCAATGCATTGATTCCGGTAGTGACCGTGATCGGCCTGACGGCGGCGCTGATGATCGGCGGCGCGGTGGTGACCGAGACCGTGTTCGGCCTGCCGGGTGTGGGCAACCTGGTGGTGTCGGCGGTGCAGCGGCGTGACTATCCGGTGATCCAGGGCGCCTTGCTGGCGATCGCCGTGATCTACGTGCTGATCAACCTGGCCATCGATTTGCTGTACACGCTGATCGATCCGCGCGTGCGTTATTAATCCCGGGGACTCGACATGTTTGCTTTTCTTTCCAAATTCATGCGGCGCAAGCTGGTCATGTTCGGCGTGTTCACCCTGGTGGCGCTGACCCTGCTGGCGATTATCGTGCCGCTGACTTCTCCTTACGATCCGTCCGCACTGGACATCATGGCGCGCTTGCAGGCGCCGTCCGGCGCGCACTGGTTCGGCACCGACGAATTCGGCCGCGACATCTTCACGCGCGTGCTGACCGGCGGCCGTTATTCGCTGACCATCGGCGCGCTCGTGGTGGTAGTGGCGCTGGCTGCCGGTGTCTTGATGGGCCTGTGCGCCGGTTTCTTCAAGCGCCTGGACGCACCGATCATGCGCGTGGTCGATGCCATGATGTCGTTCCCCGACATCCTGCTGGCGATTGCGCTGGTGGCGATCCTCGGTTCGTCGCTGATCAATGTGGTACTGGCGCTGGCGATCGTCTACACGCCGCGGGTGGCGCGCATCGTGCGCGCCTCGACGCTCGTGGTGCGCGAACTGTTGTTCGTGGAGGCGGCGCGCGCACTTGGCGTGTCGACTGCGCGCATCGTGTTTTTTCATGTGCTGGGCAATATCCTGTCGCCGATCCTGGTGCAGGGGACGTTCATCTTCGCTTACGCGATCCTGGCGGAAGCCGGCTTATCCTTCCTCGGCGTGGGCGTCCCGCCCGAGCTGCCGACCTGGGGCACGATGATTTCGTCCGGCCAGGCCTACGCCGAGCAGGCGATCTGGCTGGTGGTTTTCCCCGGCATTGCCATCGTACTGTCGGCGTTGTCGCTGCAGATGGTCGGCGACGGCCTGCGCGACATGCTCGATCCGCGCCTGCGCAAGAGCCTCTAATTCCTCCAGCAAAGAGAGTACAGATCATGCAAGAACAGAGAGTCCAAAAAGGGACGCCGCTGCTGGAGGTCGATAACCTGCAGACGCATTTTTTCACCGAGCAGGGCACGGTGAAATCGGTCGACGGCGTCAGCTTCACCGTCAACGCCGGCGAGACGCTGGCGGTGGTCGGCGAGTCCGGTTCCGGCAAATCGGTGACCAGTTTGTCCATCATGGGATTGATTCCGGCCGATGCCGGTCGCGTGGTCGGCGGCAGCATTCGCTTCAAGCGCCGCGACGGCGAGATTGTCGACCTGACGCGTCTGCCGCAACGCAGCCTGCGCCAGTTGCGCGGCAATGAAATCGCGATGGTGTTCCAGGAGCCGATGACCAGCCTGAATCCGGTGTTCACGCTGGGCGACCAGATTGCCGAGAGCGTGCGTCTGCATCTGGGCAAGAGTCACAAGGACGCGATGATCCATGCGCAGCGCATGCTGGAGCTGGTCGAGATTCCCGCTGCGGCGCGCCGGCTGTACGAGTATCCGCATCAGTTGTCGGGCGGTATGCGTCAGCGCGTGATGATCGCACTGGCCTTGTCGTGCAATCCCTCGCTGCTGATCGCGGATGAACCCACCACGGCGCTTGACGTCACCATCCAGGCGCAAATCCTGGCGCTGTTGCAAAAGCTGCAGCGCGAGACCGGCACCGGCATTTTGTTCATCACGCACAACCTCGGCGTGGTGGCGGAGATCGCCGATCGCGTCGCCGTCATGTATGCGGGACGCATGGTGGAGCAGGGCAGCGTGCCGCAGATTTTCGACGCGCCCCAACATCCCTATACGACCGGCTTGCTCAATTGCCTGCCCGGCCGCAGCAAGAATCATGCAGTCGCCGGCAAGCGACCCCGACTGGCCGCGATTCCCGGCCAGGTCGCGAGTCCGTTGGCGCCGCCGCCGGGCTGTGCTTTCGAGCCGCGTTGCGCCCACGCCTCAGACGCCTGCCGGGTTGCCATGCCGTCGCTGACGTTGGGTGAAGACGGTCACAATGTACGTTGCATACTGAGGGAATCGGCATGAGCACCACCGCCTCCACAAACAATCCGACCACACCTCTGGTCGAGGTGCGCAACCTGAAGAAGTATTTCAGCGGCAAGCAAAAGGACGCGCCGATCCGTGCGGTCGACGACGTCAGCTTTACCATCATGCCCGGCGAGGTGCTCGGCCTGGTCGGTGAATCCGGTTCGGGCAAGAGCACCGTCGGTCGCACCTTGCTGCGCCTGATGGAAAGCAGCGGCGGCGAAATCCGCTATCAGGGCGAAGACATCTCCAATCTGTCTGCCGCGCGCATGCGCGCTCTGCGGCGCGAGATGCAGATCATTTTCCAGGATCCCTACGCCAGCCTGAATCCACGCCAGCGCGTGCGCGACATCATCGGCGAAGCGCTCGATACCCACGGCCTGCATCGTGGTGACGCACGTGCGACCCGCATCGCCGAACTGCTACAACTGGTCGGCCTGCGCGCTGAACATGGCGCCCGTTATCCGCATGAATTTTCCGGCGGGCAGCGCCAGCGCATCGGCATTGCGCGCGCCCTCGCGGTGGAGCCGCGCTTCATCGTCGCCGACGAGCCGGTGTCGGCGCTGGACGTGTCGATCCAGGCGCAGGTGATCAACCTGCTGCAGGATTTGCGTCAGCGTTTCAACCTGGCGATGCTGTTCATCTCGCATGATCTGGACGTGGTGGAATACATTTGCGACCGCGTGGTCGTGCTGTATCTCGGCAAGGTGATGGAAATCGCCCCGGCCGCGGCCTTGTTCGAGCGGCCCCTGCATCCGTATTCGCAGGCCCTGCTGGCGGCGTCGCCGAAACCGGAGTCGAACGCCCGTGAGCAGGCCCTGCTGCGCAAGCCCCTGCAAGGCGATTTGCCGAGCCCGGCCAATCCACCGTCGGGATGCGTGTTCCGTACGCGCTGTCCTTACGCGGTGGAAATGTGCGCGGCGACGGTCCCGGAGTTGCGCGAAGTCGCGCCGGGACGCTGGCGCGCCTGCCTGCGCGAAGACGTCTTGCTGTAGGGCGGGGCGGCATTCGTGCCGCCTGCTCTTGGCTGTACTCTTTTTAATCGGGCCGTACTGTGTACGCCGCCCCAATCCTGCTGCCGTAAACTAGCCATCATCTGAAATTGTATTGGTGGAGCACAAATGGCTAAGGCTGGCAAAGCAAAGATCGAAACCTACAACAATCCTGCAGGCGGGTGGGGCGCGCTGAAGTACGTCGCGCTCAACCTGGTCAAGGAGCACGTGGCCGACGGCAAGGGCCTGCGTACCTTGTTGTCGCAAAACCAACCTGACGGCTTCGATTGCCCCGGCTGCGCCTGGCCGGACCGTGAGCACACGTCCACCTTCGAATTTTGCGAAAACGGCGTCAAGGCGGTGGCGGCCGAAGCCACCAAGAAGCGCGTCACCAACGAGTTCTTTGCACGCCACACGGTTGCCGAGCTGATGCAGCAATCGGACTACGAACTCGAAGACCATGGCCGCCTGACCGCGCCGATGGTCTACGACGCCGTCAGCGACAAGTACGTGCCGATCGCCTGGCCGCAAGCTTACGAGCTGATCGCCAGACATCTCAATGCGCTGCCGGACCCCGACATGGCCGACTTCTACGTGTCGGGCCGCGCCAGCAACGAGGCTGCCTTCCTGTTCCAGTTGTTCGTGCGCCAATACGGCACCAACAATTTCCCCGATTGCTCCAACATGTGCCACGAGCCGACCAGCGTCGGCCTGCCGGGCACCGTCGGCGTCGGCAAGGGCACCGTGCTGCTGGATGACTTCGACCTGTGCGACACCTTGTTCCTGTTCGGCCAGAATCCCGCCACCAATCACCCGCGCATGATGGGCGAGTTGCGTCACGCGTCCAAGCGCGGCGCCACCATCGTCGCCATCAACCCGCTCAAGGAACGCGGCCTGGAGCGTTTCGCCGATCCGCAAAGCAAGATGGAAATGCTGACCATGGGCAGCACCCAGATCAGTTCGATGTTCATCCATCCGACGCTGGGCGGCGACCTGGCGCTGATCAAGGGCGTCATCAAGCGCACCATCGAGCTCGACGACGAGGCCGTGGCGGCAAGCGCCGAGCGCGTGCTCGACGTGCAGTTCATCGCCGAGCATACGTCGGGCTTTGAAGAGTTCGCTGCCGATGCGCGCGCCCAGAACTGGGAAGACATCATCGGCGAGTCCGGCGTGTCGCGCGACGACATTGAAAAACTGACCCAGGTCTACGTGCGCGGCAAGGCCGTCATCGCTACCTGGGGCATGGGCCTGACCCAGCACAAGCACGCCGTCGGCACCATTCAGCTGTTGTCCAACATGATGATGTTGCGCGGGAATATCGGCCGTCCCGGCGCCGGCCTGTGCCCGGTGCGCGGCCACTCCAACGTGCAGGGCGACCGCACCGTCGGCATCGACGAAAAGCCGACCGATGCCTTCCTCGATCGCCTGGAACAAGTGTTTGAATTCAAGGCGCCGCGCCACCATGGCAACGACACCGTCGGTTCGGTGATGGCGATGCTGGCAGGCCGCACCAAGGTCTTCATCGGCCTCGGCGGCAATTTCGCCATGGCCACACCCGACACGCCGCGCACGTTTGATGCGATGCGTTCGTGCAACCTGACCGTGCACATCACCACCAAGCTCAACCGCAGCCATCTGGTGCACGGCAAGGACGCACTGATCCTGCCGACGCTGGGCCGCACCGAGATCGACAAGCAGACCAGCGGCGCGCAAGGCGTGACGGTGGAAGATTCGATGAGCATGGTGCACGTCTCCTACGGCATCAACAAGCCGGCTTCGGAACTGTGCATGTCGGAAACCGCTATCGTCGCGCACATCGCCGAAGCCACCATGAAGCATCGCAACAACGGCAAGAAGATCGACTGGCTGTGGTACGCCGAAGACTATGCGCGCATCCGCGACGCCATCGAAAAAGTCTACGATTCCTTCAAGGATTACAACCAGCGCATCACCAATCCGGGCGGCTTCCACCTCGGCGTCGCTTCACGCGAGCGCGTCTGGAAGACCAACACCGGCAAGGCCAATTTCGTGGTGCACGCGATCCCGCTGGACACGCCGATTCATCGCGCGCGCAAGATCTATGGCGACAAGCTGATGACGCTGATGACCACGCGTTCGCATGATCAATACAACACCACCATTTATGGCATGGACGACCGCTATCGCGGCGTGTTCGGCCAGCGTCGCGTGATCTTCATCAACAAGCAGGATCTGGACGTGCTGGGTCTGAAGGACGGCGAGTGGGTCGACGTGGTCAGCGTCTGGGACGACGGCATCGAACGTCGCGCCGACGGTTTCCTGCTGGTCGAATACGACATCCCGCGCGGTTGCCTGGGCAGCTACTATCCGGAAACCAATCCGCTGGTGCCGCTGGAAAGTTTCGCCGACCAGGCACGCACGCCGACGTCGAAGTCGATTCCGGTGCTGTTGCATCGCGCCGCCGTGCAGCATGCGAAAGCTGCTTGAGTAATACCATGGACGCCGCGCAAGAGCCATTGGAAGAACAGTTGCCGCCGGAGCTGGTGCGTATCCTGGACGAGCTGTACCAGGAGCACCAGCGCAGCGGCGCGCCCTTGTCGCTGGCGCGCTTGTCCAAGCGCACCGAGCTGCGCATGAGCACGTTGAGAAGATTCTTGACGGCGCTGGAAGAGGCGGGGATTGCGACCGTGGTGGTCAATGACGACGGCACCGGCAACGCCATCCTGACGGCTGCCGGGCTCAAGCTGCACGGTTAGGCGTTCGACCCTAACTTAATTCTGCGACGATCTTGGCGATCGTCTTCAACGCCTTTTCAATCTCGGCCGACCATGTGTAACTGTAGTTGAGCCGGATGAAATTGCTGTAACGATTGGTCGCCGCAAAGATGCGCCCCGGTGCGATCGTGATGCCCAGCACCAGGCAGCGGCGGTACAACTCCATCGCCTCCACGCGCGGCGGCAGCTCTATCCACAGGATGTAGCCGCCGGCCGGCTCCGACACGCGCGTCCCCTCCGGAAAGAACCGCAACACGAAATGCCGCATCAGCTCGCGCTGCTGCAGCAGGCCGCGGCGCACCCGGCGCAAGTGGCGTTCATAGCCGCCTTGCGTCAGGTATTCGGCGATCGCGCGCTGCGGAATCGTCGGCGTGGCCAGGGTGTTGAGGAATTTGAGTTTTTCCACCTGATTGCGGTAGCGTCCCGGGATCGCCCAGCCGACCCGGTAAGCCGAACTCAGGCTTTTGGAGAACGACGAACAATGCAGCACCAGGCCGTCGCGATCATAGGTTTTGAGCGAAGTCGGATGCGCTGCGCCGTAGAACAGTTCGCTGTAGACCGCATCCTCGATCAACGGCATGTCGTGCTGGTGCGCAAGATCGACCAGGCGCTTCTTGTGCGCGTCCGGCATCATCGAGCCGAGCGGGTTCTGGAAATTCGGCATCACCATGCAGGCCGAGATCTTTTGCGTCTTGAGCAATTCTTCCAGCGCATCGAGGTCGATGCCGGTCTGCGGATCGGTCGGGATCTCGACGGCGCGCATGCCCATGCGTTCGATCGCGTGCAGCATGGCGTAGAAGGTCGGGGTTTCCACCGCGATGGTGTCGCCCGGTTGCGCGACGGCCTGCAGGCAGAGGTTGATGGCCTCGGTGGCGCCGACCGTGATGATGATGTCTTCCGGATCGACGGCCAGGCCGGTTTCCAGATAGCGTCGCGCGATCTGGCGCAACAGGTCCGGATGGCCCGGCGGCAGGTCGGTGAAGACGCTGAAGCTGTCGCTGTTGCGCGTGATGCGGCTGGCGTACTGGCCGATGCGCTGCGAGGGGAACAGTGCCGGATTCGGATAGGGTGAGCCGAGCGGAATGGTGCCGTCCTGCTGAATGGTCCGAAGTGTGGCCAGCACCAGCCGGCTGACGTCGACCTCATGCGGCTGCTGGGTGGCGGGATGCGAAGGCGGTAGCAGGGTCATGGCGGCCGGCGCGCTTGCCGGCGTCGCGGTCTTGCGCACGAAGTAGCCGGATTGCGGATGGCTTTCGATGATGCCGCGGCTTTCCAGCAATTCGTAGGCGCGCACCACGGTGGTCACGCTGAGGTTGTGCTGTTGGCTGGCTGCCCGCACCGAGGTCACGCGCTCGCCCGGCTGCAAGACGCCGGCGCGGATCGACGCCGCCAGTTCATCGGCGAATTTCTTGTAGAGCGGGACCTGGGGCGTTGTGGATGTGCGCGGCATGCTTTTTTATATTGTGCTGTTATGCTTCTTGGGACGCATTCTACAGAAAGGCGCAGCACATGATCACTGTCCACCATTTGAACAACTCCCGCTCGCAGCGCGTGCTCTGGCTGTTGGAAGAGCTGGGATTGGAGTACGACATCAAGTTTTACCAGCGCGATCCCAAGACCATGCTGGCGCCCAAAGAGCTGATGCAGGTGCATCCGCTGGGCAAATCACCGGTGATTACCGACGGCGACCTGACCATCGCCGAGTCCGGCGCGATCATCGAATACCTGGTCGAGCGCTACGGCAACGGCCAGTTCATTCCCGCCGCCGGCACCCCGGAGCGCCTGCGCTATCGCTACTGGCTGCACTATGCGGAAGGTTCGGCGATGCCTTTGCTGCTGCTCAAGCTGATCTTCAGCCGCTTGCCGAAATCGGTGCCGGCGCTGATTCGGCCGGTGGCGCGCCTGATCTGCGGCGGCGTTCTGGGCCGCATGGTTGATCCGCAACTGAAGCGGCATCTGCACTATCTTGAGGGCGAACTGGCGCGCGGCGGCTGGTTTGCGGGCAACAGCTTTACGGCGGCGGACATCCAGATGAGTTTCCCGGTGGAAGGCGCACGCTCGCGCGGCGGGCTGGATGCGCAATATCCGAATCTGCTCAAGTACTTGGAGGTGATTCACGCGCGGCCGGCTTACCAGCGAGCTTTGCAGCGTGGCGGGCCGTACGATCTGCTGCGCTGAGCCTGCGCCGGATAGTGTTACCTGAAAAACGCCGCAGCGGTCCTGCGGCGTTTTTTATTGGGCGGCTGTCTTGTATCGGCATGCAGCCGCATGTATCGCAAAGTAAATCCTTGATCCGACACTGTATTTTTCCTTGCAGTCGCAGTTATAATTGAGAATTATTACCATTTAGGCGATTTCAGCCGCCCGCGACAAATCATGAAGCAAGCCACCATTGCCGGGAAATTGCCTGACCAGAAGCGACGCTCGTTCTGGCTCAGGCACTTGCACCAATGGCACTGGATCAGTTCGGCGATTTGCCTGATTGCCATGTTGCTGTTTGCGGCCACCGGCATCACGCTGAACCATTCGGCGCAGATCGAGGCGCATCCGCAGGTGTCCGGCAAGCAGGGGCAATTGCCGCGCGATTTGCTGGCGCAACTGGGCGCACAGGAGCACAAGGACAAGGATGCCGTGCCGGCGCCGCTGGCACGCTGGCTGGACAAGCAGTTCGGCATTGACGTCGGCCCGCAACCGGGCGAGTGGTCGCCCGAGGAGCTGTACGTCTCGCTGCCGCGTCCGGGCGGCGATGCGTGGCTGCGCGTGGATCTCGGCAACGGCAAGGTCGAATACGAGAAGACCGATCGCGGCTGGGTGTCGTACTTCAACGATTTGCACAAGGGCCGCAACACCGGCACGGCATGGAGCTGGTTCATCGACATCTTCGCCGTCGCCTGCCTGGTGTTTTGCATCACGGGGCTGTTCCTGCTGCAGCTGCATGCGGGCAATCGTCCGGTTACCTGGCCGCTGGTCGGTCTCGGATTGGTGGTGCCGCTGGTGCTGGCGATCATTTTCATCCACTGATTTTTCATTAATCCTTACTAACGAACGAGGTTGAGTCATATGCGCATGCTGGTTCCTGGTCTCTTGCCGACGGCATTGTCGGCTGCCCTGACGGGCTTAGTGTCGTTGCCGGCGGTTGCGGCTGACCTGAATGTCAAAGTTGAAATCCCGCGCCTGAACGTGGCCGAATATCACCGTCCCTACGTTGCGGTCTGGCTGGAGCGTCCCGACCAGAGCGTCGCGGCTACGCTGGCTGTCTGGTACGACGTCAAGAAGAAGGACAAGGAAGGCGAGAAGTGGCTCAAGGATCTGCGCCAATGGTGGCGCCGCACCGGCCGTGAAGTCCACATGCCGGTGGATGGCGTTAGCGGCGCCACGCGTCCGGTCGGCGACCAGCAACTCACCCTGAGCAGCGACAAGGGCCCGCTGGCGCAACTGCCTGCCGGCGACTACATCCTGATGGTCGAAGCTGCACGTGAAACCGGCGGCCGCGAAGTCGTCAAGGTGCCGCTGCAATGGCCACCGAAGTCGGCGCAAAGCGCCAAGGGCAAGGGCGAATCCGAACTCGGCGCCATCACGCTCGACTACAAACCATAAGACCAGGGGACGACATGAAACTCTCATTCAAACTTGCCGCCGTGGCGATGACACTGGCGATCGGCCTGCCGCTGTCGGCCAGCGCGCACCGCACCTGGCTGCTGCCGTCGGCAACGGTCCTGTCCGGTAATGATCCCTGGGTCAGCGTCGACGCCGCGGTGTCCAACGACTTGTTCTTCTTCGAAAGCTTCGCGCTCAGGCTCGACGGTCTGCAAGTGACCGCGCCGGACGGCACCTTCGCCAAACCGGAGAACGCCTACACCGGCAAACTGCGCACCAGCTTCGACGTCCACCTGACGCAAAGCGGCACGTACAAAGTCGCCGTGTTGAGCAACAGCTTGTTCGGCACTTACAAGGACGCCGCCGGCCAGACCAAGCGCTGGCGCGGCACCGTCGAGACGCTGGCCAAGGACGTCCCGGCTGACGCCAAAGAGCCGCAAGTGACGCAGATGCAGGGCCGCATTGAAACCTTCGTCACCGCCGGCAAGCCTTCCAAAAAAGTGTTGGAGCTCAGCGGTACCGGGCTGGAGCTGCAGGCGATCACCCATCCGACAGACCTGATCGCCGGTGAAGCCGCCAGCTTCCGCATGGTGCTCGACGGCAAGCCGGCCGCCAATCTCAAGGTGACGGTGGTGCCGGGCGGCACGCGCTACCGCGACAAGTTGAATGAGCTGACGCTGACCACCGACGCCGACGGCAAATTCAGCGTGACCTGGCCGACTGCCGGCATGTACTGGATGGAAGCCACGGTCAAGGACAGCAAGCCCAACCTCAAGCCGGCCACGGATCGTCGCGCCAATTACACCGCAACATTGGAAGTCCTGGCGCCATAAGTTTTACCCAGGCGTTCGCCGTACCGGCGGCGAACGCTGTTTTACCGGCCGTCACAGCGTGGTTGCATTGCTGAGGCGGCTTTCTCTTTTTGGAATCGAATGTTTCAATATCCATGAATCGCGTCTTTATCCCGTTAAGCCTGTCCCAGCCCGATCCGGTTCCCGCCGATGCGCCGACCGAGAGCCTCGCTGGGCAGACCATGGGCACGTCCTGGTCGGTCAAGTTGATCCGTCCACCGCAGCTCGATCTGCCGACCATCCGCGATGGCGTCCAGCGGCAGCTTGATCTGGTGATTGCGCAGATGAGCACGTGGAGCGCGAGCTCGGACCTGAGTCATTACAATCAGGCTGAGGCAGGTAGCTGGCACGTGTTGCCGACGCATTTCCTGCGCGTGCTGGATTGCGCGCTGCAGATCGCCGAACTCAGCGGTGGCGCTTACGATCCCAGCGTCGGGCCGCTGGTCAACTTGTGGGGGTTCGGTCCTGATGCGGTAAGGTCAACGGCGCCTGACGCGGTTTCACTGGAGCAGGCGCGTGCACGTTGCGGCTGGCAGCGCGTGCGCATTGACCGCGCGCGCAACGCCTTGTTGCAGCCTGGCGGCTTGTACCTGGATTTTTCGTCGATCGCCAAAGGTTATGCCGTCGATCTGGTGGCCGATTACTTGCACAGCATTGGCGTGCACAGTCATCTGGTCGAAATCGGCGGCGAGCTGCGCGGCCATGGCGTCAAGGCCGACGGCCAGCCGTGGTGGGTGGGGCTGGAGCAGCCACCGGCGCCGGCCGGCGGCGAACCCGGGATGCAGAGCATCGTTGCGCTGCATGGGCTGGCGCTGGCGACTTCGGGCGATTACCGGCGCTATTTTGAACATGAAGGGACGCGCTATTCCCACACCATTGACCCGCGCACGGCCCGGCCGATTGCACACAAGCTGGCTTCGGTTGCGGTGCTGCACGCCGATTGCATGACGGCCGACGCCTGGGCGACTGCGCTCATGGTGCTCGGTGATGAAGACGGCATGGCGCTTGCGCTGGAGGCCAACCTGGCTGCGCTGTTCGTGCGTCGCGACGGCGCCGGGTTTCGTGAGCAGATGACGTCGGCCATGCAGGCGATGCTGTCATGAACAAGCGCGCGATTTCCGATTTTTTCCCGGGACCGGGTTTGCTTGGCCTGGCTTGCGCGATTGGCGCGACGGCTTCGATCGCGCAAACGCAGTTGCTCGACGGGGCTGCCGGACGTTTGTTCGCTGCGGCGCTGGTGCTGCTGTTTTATTGCGTATTCTGTCTGGTCGTCTTCATTGGACATCGTCGCAAGCAGCAAGCTTTTGCGCGCTGGGAGTCCGGCGGCACAGGTGTGGACGCGGACAACGTCGTGGTGGCGTTCGCCAGCCAGACCGGATTCGCGGAGCAACTGGCGTTGCAGACCGCTCAGTCGTTGCAAGCGGCAGGCATGGCGGTGCGCCTGTGTGAACTGGGTCGGCTGGATCTGGCGCAATTGCAGTCGGCGCAGAGGATCCTGTTCATTGTCAGCACCACGGGCGAGGGCGATGCACCGGACAGCGCCGCCGGTTTTGCGCGCAAGGTGATGGGACAGCCGGCGCGTTTCGATGGCTTGCGCTATGGTGTGCTGGCGCTGGGAGATCGCAGTTATGGACATTACTGCGCGTTCGGCCACGCACTCGATGTCTGGCTGCATGGACATGGAGCACAAAGCCTGTTCGACACTATCGAAGTTGACGCCGGCGACAACGGGGCCTTGCGCCACTGGCAGCATCATCTTGGCGTATTGAGTGGCCATACCGACATGGCTGACTGGAGCACGCCGACGTATGAGCGCTGGTTGTTGACGCAGCGTCGTCTGCTTAATTCGGGCAGCATCGGCGCACCGGCTTTCCATCTTGCTCTGACGCCTGCGGACGGCAGACAACGCATGTCGTGGCAAGCGGGCGATATCGCCGAGATCGGTCCGCGCAATGCGCCCGCGAAAGTCACCGCGCTGCTCGATGCATTGCAGATGGACGGATTGCAGGCCGTGCGCGACGAGACGCGCCAGACCTCCCTGAACGAGTTGCTGTCACGCCGTTTGCTGCCCGACGATTTGCAGGCCTTGACCGCTTTGCGCGCATTGACGCCGCAAACGCTGGTCGAGCAATTGCGTCCCTTGCCGCATCGCGAATATTCCATCGCCTCATTGCCGCAGGACGGTCGGCTGGAATTGCTGGTGCGCCAGACCGTGCTGTCCGACGGCAGCCTCGGCCTCGGTTCCGGCTGGTTGACTGCGCATCTGGCAGAAGGCGGCGAGCTCGATTTGCGCGTGCGGGAAAACCGCAGCTTCCACTCACCGGCATCCGACGTGCCATTGATCCTGATCGGCAACGGCACCGGCCTTGCCGGTTTGCGTGCGCACATGAGGGCACGCATCGTCGGTCGCCGGAAACGCAACTGGCTGCTCTTCGGCGAACGCTCACAACAGCATGATTTTTTTCACCGCGAAGAAATCGAGCGCTGGAAGGTGCAAGGCATGCTGCAGCGATTGGACCTGGCATTCTCACGAGACCAGAGCGAACGCATCTATGTGCAGGATAAACTGCGCGACGCCGGAGACGAGCTGCGGCGCTGGGTTGACGACGGCGCGGCGATCTATGTCTGCGGCAGCCTGGAAGGCATGGCCGCGGGCGTTGCGCAGGTCCTGCACGACACGTTGGGCGAAGAAATATTGGAGAGCATGGCCGCAAACGGCCGCTATCGCCGCGACGTCTATTGAGGCTGCGGCACACGCGGCCGTATGTTGCGCTGGTGTACTTTTCGCCCGTGGCAGGCGAGAATGGGGGCATAGCGACTTCAAGAGATAAGAAAAATGAGTTTTTTCGCCAGTTTTTTATTGATCCTCTTGCTCGTGGTCATCAGCGCATTCTTGTCCTGCGCCGAAATTTCCCTGGCGGCGTCGCGCAAGATCCGCCTCGAAATGTTGGCCAAGGAAGGCGACGCCAACGCTTTGCGGGTACTGGCGTTGCAGGCCCAGCCGGGCAATTTTTTCACAGTGGTGCAGATCGGCCTGAACGCGGTCGCCATTCTCGGCGGCGTGGTCGGGGAGCCGGCGCTGACGCCGCACATGGCTGACCTGGTCGGCAACTTCTACCAAGGTCCGATGCTGGAAACCATCAGCTTCTCGATTTCCTTCCTGCTGGTGACGTCGTTCTTCATCCTGTTCGCCGACCTGATGCCCAAGCGCCTTGCCATGCTCGCGCCGGAGCGCGCGGCGATCGCTCTGGTCAGCCCGATGCTGGTGCTGGAGCGGTTGTTCAAACCGCTGATCTGGTTTTTCAACGGCTTGTCGAAGATGTTCTTCACCCTGTTCGGCCTGCCGCAGGTGCGCCATGACGTGATTACGCCCAATGAAATCCACGCCTTCGTCGACGCCGGCGCGCAAGCCGGCGCGCTGCTGCGCCAGGAACACCACCTGATCGAAAACGTGTTCGAACTCGAAAGCCGCTACGTGCCGTCGGCCATGACGCAGCGCGAGAGCATCGTGTACTTCCTGCTCAACGATACGGAAGAAATGCTGCGCCAGAAAATCATCGATCATCCGCATTCGCGTTTCCTGGTCTGCGAAAACAACATCGACGACGTGCTCGGCTACATCGACAGCAAGGACGTGCTCAAGCGCCTGCTCAAGGGCGAACAGTTTTCGCTGCAGGACAAGGGACTGATCCACGTGCCGCTGTCGATCCCCGACAGCCTCAACCTGTGGGAAGTACTGGAGCGCATGAAGGCGGTCGACGAGGACCTCGCGATCGTCGTCAACGAATACGCACTGGTGGTCGGCATCATCAGCATCACCGACGTCACCAGCGTGCTGATGGGCAATCTGCTGAACCTGTCCTCGGAAGAGCAGCAGATCGTCAAGCGCGACGAGAATTCCTGGCTCATGGATGGCCTGACGCCGCTGGCCGAAGTCATGAACGCGCTCGACATCGACGACTATCCGAATCCGATGGGATACGAAACGCTGGCCGGCTTCATCATGTACATGCTGCGCAAGATCCCGAAGAAGACCGATTTCGCGCTGTTCTCCGAATACAAGTTTGAGGTGGTCGACATCGAAGGCAACCGCATCAACCAGTTGCTGGTGACACGCTACAAGGCGGAAAAAAGCGACAAGCCCGAACAAGAAAAAGTCTGATCGGACCGGCCGGGTTTCATTCACAGGGGAGGGGTTTCGTCGTCAAGGAGCCCCATGCAGCACGTTACAGCTATCGTCACATCCATCATCGGCGCACGCTCGCGTCATCTTTTATTTTTCCTGCTATCCCTCTGCTCCCTGCAAGCCGGCGCTGAACGCGCGCCGGTCATGCTGGCCAACGTCTATCGTCCAGGCATCGCACTTGATGATTATTGGGTCAGTGAAAAATACGACGGCGTGCGCGCCCTGTGGGATGGTCGTCGCCTGCTCACCCGTGGCGGCGAAACGATCCACGCACCGGCCTGGTTCGTCGCCGGCTGGCCGGCCATGGCGCTGGACGGCGAGTTGTGGGCGGGGCGCGGAAATTTCCAGCAGGCGGTGTCGACGGTGCGTCAGCAGACACCTGACGACAAGGCCTGGAGCAAGATGCGCTTCATGGTGTTCGACATGCCGGGCAAGGTAGGGGAGTTCGACCTGCGCCTGCGCGCGACGCGCAGCACCGTCCAGCAGATGAATCTGCCTTGGGTGCAGGTGGTTGAACAGCGCAAGGTCGCGGATCATGCCGCCTTGCAGGCGCTGCTCGATCGCACCGTTGCGCAGGGCGGTGAAGGTCTGATGTTGCATCGCGGCTCCTCGCTGTACCGCGCCGAACGCAACGACGACCTGCTCAAGTTCAAACCGTATGAAGACACCGAGGCCCGGGTGGTCGGGCATCTGCCGGGCAAGGGAAAATACGCCGGCATGCTTGGCGCCTTGCAGGTGGAAACGCCGGAGGGTGTGCGCTTCAAGCTCGGCAGCGGGCTGAGCGATGCCCAGCGCCGTGATCCGCCGGCCATCGGCGCGCTGGTGACTTACCGCTATCGCGGCTTCAACGATAGCGGTATTCCGCGCTTTGCGGTGTTCATGCGCATCAGGGAAGAGTGATCAGCTGCGGTGATCAGCTGCGCAGGCCGGACGCATGGTTGCGTTCGGAAATCTGCGTATTGAGCGTCCAGAAGTCGTACAGCACGCCGATCAGGAACAGGCCGCCGGTGAACAGGTAGATGATGCCGCTGACCCACTTGCCCATGTACATGCGATGCACGCCGAAGAAGCCGAGGAAGGTCAGCAGCAGCCACGCCACCGAATAGTTGATGGCGCCGCCGCTGAAGCGCTGGTCGGCCTCCTTGTCCATGGAGGGGATCAGGAACAGATCGATGATCCAGCCGATGCCCAGCAGCCCGAGCGTGAAGAACCAGATGGTGCCGGTCAGCGGCTTGCCGTAGTAGAACCGGTGCGCGCCGGTGAAGCCGAAAATCCACAGCAGGTAGCCGATGGTCTTGCTATGCGTGTCGTGGACCGGAATCCCGGAACCGGTTTGGGCGACCGCGTTTGTATTCGTGTTCATGCAGTTTCCTCTCATTGAATGGGACGGCTTGGATACCGTCGTCATTGTCTTGGGGAGCGGGAAACGGGATTAGTTCCTGAACCGCCGCCGGCCAAGGCCAGGCCCGGGCCGGCGTGGTTCGCGTCAGGACTGCAGGCGGTTGGCGGCGCTGATGACGGCCAGGATCGACGCCGTCACGATGTTGACATGTCGCGCCGCGCCGAAGCGCGTGCCGGCTACGCCCGGCGCTGCAGCCTCGACGATGGCCCATGCCTGGGCTTGCGCGCCGCTGCCGATGCTGCGCTCTTCGTAGCTATCGATGCGCAAGCCTTCCAGCCCCGTCAGCCGGCTACGCAGGGCGTCCACCGTGGCGGCGATAGGACCGTTGCCGCTGCCGTTCAATTGCATCACGACATCACCGACGGTCAGCTCAAGCACGATGTCCTGAGCGTCGTCCGGATTGCTCAGTCGATGGCTGAGGTAGCGTACCCGCCCGTCTTGCTGAGGCGAGGCGAGATAGGTCCGTTCAAACAATTCCCACAAGGCGGTGCTGCTGATTTCGGTTTCGCTGGCGTCGGCGTGCTTTTGCACGATGGCGCTGAACTCCACCTGCATGCGGCGCGGCATGACGATGCCGTGATCGCGTTCCAGCAGAAAGGCGATGCCGCCTTTGCCCGACTGGCTGTTGACGCGCACGATGCTGTCGTAGGTGCGGCCGATGTCCTGCGGGTCGATCGGCAGATAGGGAACGCGCCACAAGCCATCCGCTTTCTGCGCTGCGAAGCCCTTCCTGATCGCATCCTGGTGCGAACCGGAGAACGCCGTGAACACCAGGTCGCCGACGTAGGGATGGCGCGGATGGATGGGCAGGGCGGTGCAGTTCTCGGCTACGCGGGCAACCGCGGCGATGTCGGAGAAGTCCAGTTGCGGATCGATGCCGTTGGTGTACAGGTTGAGCGCCAGCGTCACCACGTCGAGATTGCCGCTGCGTTCGCCGTTGCCGAACAAACAGCCTTCGACGCGTTGCGCGCCGGCCAGCAGCGCCTGTTCCGCGCAGGCCACGCCGGTACCGCGATCATTGTGCGGATGCACCGACAGCACCACATGCTCGCGACGCGGCAGGCGCCGGTGCATCCACTCGATCTGGTCGGCGAAGACGTTGGGCGTGCTCACTTCGACCGTGGTCGGCAGGTTGATGATGATGGGACGACCTGGTCCTGCATCCCACGTCTCGATGGCGACGCTGCAGGCTTGCAGCGAGACTTCGAGTTCGGCCATGCAAAAAGTCTCGGGCGAGTATTGCAGGATCCATTCGGTTTCCGGATGCTGCGCGGTCAGGTCTTTCAGCAGCCGCACATTGCGTTCGATCAGCTCCATCACTTGCGGCACGCTGAGGCCGAACACCACTTCGCGCCACAGCGGCGCCACGGCGTTGTAGAAATGCACGATGGCGCGCGGCGCTCCTTGCAGCGATTCGACGGTGCGCACGATCTGCTCTTCGCGCAATTGCGTCATGACCATGGGCGTGACGTCGGCCGGAATATGCTTGCCGGTGATCAGCGTGCGTACGACGTCGAAATCGGTTTGCGAACCGGCAGGAAAGCCGACCTCGATTTCCTTGAAGCCGAGCCTGACCAGTTCATGGAACAAGGTCAGCTTGCGTTCGGCGTTCATGGGCTCGAACAGGGCCTGGTTGCCGTCGCGCAGATCGGTCGACAGCCAGATCGGCGCCTTGTCGATGATGCGTGACGGCCATTGGCGATCGGGCAGATCGACGGTCGGAGGATGGGGGTATTTGGTGTGGGGATGAGCAATCATGATGTCAGTCTGCGAGATGATGAATGTCGAATCAGCGATAGCCGACGCGTGCGCCGAACAATGGGCGTTGCACGATTTGCGTCAGCAGCACGCCGGCCAGACTGACGCCGCCGCCGATGAGGTGGTAGGCGTGCATGCTTTCGTTGAGCCAGAGGATGGCGAACAGCGCGGTCAGCACCGGCAGCAGGTTGATGAAGATGCTGCAGCGATTCGGGCCGAGTTTTTTCACGCCTTCGATCCACAGGAACGACAGCAGGATCGAGGAGCCGATACCGGAGTAAGCGATCAGCGGCAGTGTGCGCGCGTCCAGCACCGCAGTGCCGGGCGCCAGCAACAGGAATTGCGGCAGCATCAGCACGAGCGCCGCAACCGCCTGCACGTACACTGCTTGCCAGACCGGCACATTCATCTTCCAGCGTCGCAGCAGCACGCCGTACAGCGCATAAGAGAACGCCGCCAGCAGCATCAGCGCATCGCCCAGGTGCACGCCTTCACGCATGGCCGCGCCGAGGTCGCCGTGCCCGACCAGATACAGCAAGCCGGTGAACGACAGCAGGCCGCCCACAGCCATGCCGACCGTGACTGCTTCGCCCAGCACGATCACGCTCAGCAGCGCCGTCAGCAGCGGAATCAGCGCGGTGACGATGGCCATGTTGGTGGCGGTGGTGCTCTCGGCCGCGCGGTAGGACAGACTCTGGAACAAGGCCATCGCCAGCAATCCGGACAGCGCCAGTTGCCACCAGTGGCGGCGGATCTGGACGCGGTTGCGCCAGAGCGTGCGCAGCATGAACGGACTCATGAGCAGCAGCACCAGAACCAGGCGATAAAAGGTGATGGCGGTCGGCGAGATGGCGGAGGCCGCCATTTTCGAAACGATGACGTTGCCGGCCCACAGCACGATGGCGAGGAACGGGTAAAGGTAAGAGCGCAATGGCATGGCAGTTTGATCGTGTTGGAAAAGGAGATGCACTCATCTTGCGGGGAAATGAGAAGTCCGTCGCGTGCTAACATGCCTTAAGTTGTCGCAAAAGTGACAGCGTCTCACAAGCGCTCTATGGACACCTCCAACTACCACCACATGATCAACGCCAACGCTCCCGCTGCGGCGCTCGCGATCGACTATCCGCACGGCCACGTGATCGAGCTGCACCGGCATACCTATGCGCAGTTGTTGTACGCCATCGAGGGCGTGCTGGTGGTGGAAACCGCCGAAGGCCGCTGGGTGGTGCCGCCCACGCGCGGCGTCTGGCTTCAGCCCGAGGTTGATCATCAGGTGCGCATGCGTGGCGACGTCAAGATGCGCACCGTGTTCGTCAACATGCAGGAGTTGCCGAACATGCCGCAGGAGAATTGCGTGCTCGACATCCCGCCTTTGCTGCGCGAGCTGATCGTCGCCGCCGTCGGCATCGGCCCGGCGCTGGTTGCCGACGGCCGCGACTGGCACTTGCTGCGGCTGCTGGTGCACGAGCTGCGCTCGGTGCCGGTGCTGCCGCTGTACCTGCCGCTGCCGGCGGATCGCGGCTTGCGCGTGATCTGCGAAGCGCTGATGGCGCAGCCCGAGGACGACGCCACGGTCGACATGCATGCGCAGCAACTGGGCATCGCCACGCGCACCTTCCATCGTTTGTTCCTGCGCGAAACCGGCATGCGTTTCAGCCACTGGCGACAGCAGGCGCGGCTGTTGCTGGCGCTGGAAAACCTGGCGCGCGGCGACAAAATCATCGACGTCGCGCTCGATCATGGCTACACCAGCCAGAGTGCATTCGCGGCCATGTTCAAGAAACATTTCGGGATCGCGCCGAGCCGGTTTTTTCGCTGAAGCGGACGCGCCTATTTCCTCGCTGCAACGCACAAGCCGCAAGTGGTGTAAACTTGCCGCACCTTAGAAGGCTGTCAGAAGCACGTATCCGGCTACAACGCCCGCCGAAACAGCCCGAACTCTTTCCTGTCGTACCGCATCATCGTGTCCCCCTCGCTTATCGTCCCGCTCATCGTCGGCTGTGCGCTGTTCATGGAAAACATGGACGTCACCGTCATCGCCACTTCCTTGCCTGCACTCGCGCGCGATCTCGGGCAGGATCCGATCACCCTGAAACTGGCGCTGACCTCCTACGTGGTCAGCCTTGGCGTGTTCATCCCGATTTCCGGCTGGGTGGCGGACAAGGTCGGCGCGCGCACGATTTTCCGTTCGGCGATGATTACCTTCATGGCCGGCTCGATCCTGTGCGCCTTGTCGGACTCGCTGCTGACCTTCGTCGCGGCGCGTTTCCTGCAAGGTATCGGCGGCGCCATGATGGTGCCGGTGGGACGCATCATCATCGTGCGCTCGGTGTCCAAGGCCGAACTCGTCAAGGCCATCAGTTACCTGACCTTGCCGTCGTTGATGGGGCCGGTGATCGGGCCGCCGCTGGGCGGATTCATCACGACGTATTTCCACTGGCGCTGGATTTTCCTGATCAACATCCCGATCTGCATCCTCGGCCTGTATCTGGCCGGACGCTACATCCAGAACTTCCGTGAAGAAGATCCGGCGCCGCTGGACGTGAAGGGTTTCCTGCTGACCGCCTGCGGCGGCGGAGTGGCGATGCTGGGCTTTTCGCTGATCGGCAACCACCTGGTGCCGCAGGCGTGGCCGATCATCATGTGCGTGGTCGGCTCGGTGGCCTTGTTCTTCTACTTCCGCCACGCCATGCGCAGCGAGTATCCCTTGCTCGATCTGCGCCTGCTGAAGATCCCGACCCTGCGCGCCAGCGTGCTCGGCGGCTCGCTGTTCCGCGTCGGCCTCGGTGCGGTGCCGTTCCTGCTGCCGCTGGCCTTGCAGGAAGGGCTCGGGCTCAATCCTTTCGAGGCCGGCACGATCACCTGTGCCTCTGCCTTCGGCGCCATGTTCATGAAGGCGCTGGCGGCGATGGTGCTGCGCCGTTACGGCTTCCGCACGGTGTTGATGGTCAATGCGGTGTTCGCCGGTATGGCGATCGCGTCGTACGGCATCTTCTCGTCGCATACGCCTTACTACGTGATGCTGCTGGTGGTGCTGATGGGCGGCTTCTTCCCGTCGCTGCAATTCACCTGCCTCAATTCGATCGCCTACGCCGATATCAGCAACCGCGACGCCGGCCGCGCCACCAGCCTGGCCAGTGTGGTGCAGCAATTGTCGCTGGGCATGGGCGTGACCATCGCCGGCCTGGTGCTGCAAATTTCCAACTATCTGCAAGGCCATGCGACCATCGTCGAGGCCGATTTCTGGCCGGCTTTCCTGGTGGTGGGCCTGTTCTCTGTGGCGTCGGTGCCGGTGACGGCGCGCCTGCCGAAGAACGCCGGCATGGAACTTACGCGCAGCCGCAGCAGTAGCGGTAAGTGAGATAAAACCGACGGGCTTCGATAGGCAGGCTGCGAGGCGCGTATTATGATGGCGCGTCTTCTTCCTTCGGAGTTCCCATGCTGCCCCTCAAGAAATTCAAACACGCTCCCATCGCTGCCGCACTGGTGCTGACCAGCACACTGGCGTTCGCGTTGTCGCTGTCCGACCTCAGCAACCAGGACGCCACCAGCGGTCTGAAAGCGGCGCTGGAGAAGGGCGCCAACGTCGCCGTTTCGAAGCTCGGCGTGGAGAATGGTTTCCTCGACAACGACAAGGTCAAGATCCAGTTGCCGGGCCCGTTGCAGCAAGCCATGCCGCTGCTGAAGATGACCGGCCAGGGCCAGAAGCTGGACGACCTGGTGGTGTCGATGAACCGCGCCGCCGAATCGGCCGTGCCGCTGGCCAAGCCGCTGCTGATCAACGCGGTCAAGTCCATGTCGGTCACTGACGCGAAGAACATCCTGTCCGGCGGCCAGACCTCGGTGACCGATTTCTTCCGCCAGAAGACGGCCACGCCGCTCGGTGAAAAATTCCTCCCCATCGTCAAGAAGATCACCGATAAAAACGGCCTCTCCGCCAAGTACAACGGCACCATGGGGCAGGTCGCCAAAACCGGTCTGGTGTCGGGTGACCAGGCCACGGTCGAAGGCTATGTCACGCAGCGTTCTCTCGACGGCCTGTTCTACATGATCGGCGAAGAAGAGAAGGCGATCCGCGCCGATCCGATCGGCGCCGGCAGCGCGATCATCGGCAAGGTGTTCGGGGCGCTGAAATAAGCCGCGGTTTTTTGCTCGAAAATCCCTGAAAACCGGCCTTTTTGGCCGGTTTTTCGTTTCTACAGATTCGTCGGTTATGACTTCTTGAATTGTCATTTCTGGACTTCATTAAGCAAGTCGGTTATACTGCCGTCTGTCCTAGCGACAACACTTGTTCAACTACTAAGTAATTCCTGATCCGCTCTTGGGTCGTCTCGTTGTCCGGCATGCCGATTTACTGCCGCCGGATGCATACATCGTCGATTACGCGTTCGCGCGATCGATTTCATCGCTGCCTCGGCAGCACAGGTTCGTATCCAAACGATTAGCCCTGCGAGGGCAACGAACCAATACAAATAGTCAAAGCGCTGTCGCGGTTTCGATATCGGCATTTCATTGATCTCGACCATGGCGGCCACACAGGGGGAACCATGACGCGAAGTCTTCGCAACGTCATCGGTGGCGCAGCCTCGGTCACAGCCGTTTCAGTGCTCGCCGTCGCCGGCCTGATCCAGTGGATCGGGATGGACGTCATCACGCAGTATCGCAGCGACCTGATCTACTACACCGGCAAGCATCTGCAACTGGTCGCGTGGTCCATGCTGCTGGCGATCGCCACCGGTATTCCGGCCGGCATCATGCTGAGCCGGCCGGCGCTGGCGCGTCGCGCCGAGTACTTCATCCAGGTCTTCAACATCGGCAACACCATCCCGTCGATCGCGGTACTGGCCCTGGCGCTGGCCTTCTTCGGCATCGGCAACTGGCCAACCATTCTGGCGCTATGGCTGGCTTCGCTGCTGCCTATCGTGCGCAATACCTTCGAAGGCTTGAAGAACGTGCCGGCGCCGCTGCGCGAAGCGGCCAAAGGCATCGGCATGAAGCCCTATCAGGTACTGCTGCGCGTCGAGCTGCCAAACGCCTTGCCGATCATCGTCGGCGGCATCCGCACGGCGCTGGTGATCAATGTCGGCACCGCGCCGCTGTCGATGCTGATCGGCGGCGAAAGCCTGGGCGGATTGATCTTTCCGGGCATCTACCTGAACAACCACGGCCAGCTGCTGCTGGGCGCCGCCGCAACCGCCTTGCTGGCGCTGTTGCTGGACGCGATCGTCACGCTGCTGTCGCACTGGTACCTGTCGCGTCGAGGCCTGGCGTGAGCCGGGTGCACAACAACAAAAAGGGAACAGCCATGAAATCTTCTTATCTTTTACGTGCGTTCGGCTTTGCGCTCAGCCTGCTGGCACTGTTGCCGGCCACGGCCGCCACGCTGGTCGTCGGCGGCAAGAACTTCACCGAACAATTGATTCTGTCATCGATGACTGCGCAATACCTGCGCGCCAAAGGCTATGACGTCGATCTCAGGAACGGCCTCGGCTCGACGCTCATGCGCAAGGCGCAGGAAAGCAAGCAGCTCGATATCGTGTGGGAATACACCGGCACGTCGCTGATTGTCTACAACCACGTCGACGAAAAACTCGACGCTGAAACGACCTATGCGCGCGTCAAGGCGCTCGACCAGAAAATCGGCCTGACCTGGCTCAACGAGTCCGGCCTCAACAACACCTACGCCTTCGCCATGCCGCAAAAGCTGGCCGATGAACAAGGCATCAACACGCTGGAAGACCTCGCGCAGCACATCACGCAGGAACAGCAGTCCGGCGGCAAGCCGCAGCTGATGGGTGTGGACTATGAATTCGCGTCGCGCCCCGACGGCCTCGAACCGATGCAAAAACTCTATGGCTTCCAGCTCGACCGCAGCGAAGTCAAGCAGATGGATCCGGGACTGGTCTACACCGCCTTGCGCAACGAGCAGCTGTATGTCGGCCTGACGTATTCGTCGGACGGCCGCATCAAGGGCTTCAACCTGAAACTGCTGGAAGACAACAAGGGCTACTTCGCCGCCTACAAGGCGACCCCCGTGGTGCGCGAAGAAGTGCTGCAAGAGCATACACAACTGGCGGAACAACTGAACGCCTTGTCGGCCGCCATCGACACCGAAAAAATGACCGACATGAACAAGCGCGTCGACATCGACCAGGAGCCGATCGGCAAGGTCGTCACCGAATTCCTGCAGCAGCAGGGACTGATCTGAGGAGCCGGCCATGAATCTGATCGACTACCTCGCCGGCGACTGGCACAACATCCTCAACCTGACGCTGCAGCATCTCAGGCTGGTCGGCGTTGCCGTCAGCCTGGCCATCGTCATCGGCGTGCCGCTGGGCATCCTCATCACGCGCCATCGCTGGCTGGCCACGCCCTTGCTCGGTCTCGCCACGGTGGTGCTGACCTTGCCGTCGATTGCGCTGTTCGGCCTGATGATTCCGGTGTTCTCGCAATTCGGCGCCGGCATCGGGCCGTTGCCGGCGATCACGGCAGTGTTCCTGTATTCGCTGTTGCCGATCATGCGCAACACCTTCCTCGCGCTCGACAACATCGACAGCGGCATCCGGGAGGCCGGCATCGGTATCGGCATGACCTTCTGGCAGCGTCTGCGCATGGTGGATCTGCCGCTGGCGCTGCCGGTGATACTAGGCGGCGTGCGTACGGCGGTGGTGATGAACATCGGCGTGATGGCGATCGCCGCAGTGATCGGCGCCGGCGGCCTGGGCGTGCTGATCCTGCATGCGATCAGCCAGAGCAACATGCAAAAACTGGTGGTGGGCGCCGTGCTCATCAGCGTGCTGGCGATTGTCGCCGACGTGCTGCTGCAAGGCCTGCAACGACTTCTGACTCCGAAAGGACTGCAAAAATGATAGAACTCGAACAACTCAGCAAAACCTATACGCAAAAAGACGGCACGCCGGTGAAGGCGGTCGACTCGGTCAGCCTCAAGGTGGCCGAAGGCGAGATCTGCGTCTTCCTCGGTCCGTCCGGTTGCGGCAAGACCACCACGCTGAAGATGATCAATCGCCTGATCGCGCCGACATCCGGCCGCGTGCTGCTCAACGGTGAAGACACCACCGGCATCGATGAAGTCAGCCTGCGCCGCCACATCGGTTACGTGATCCAGCAGATCGGCCTGTTTCCCAACATGACGATCGAAGAAAACATCACCATCGTGCCGCGCCTGCTGGGCTGGGACAAGAAGCGCTGCCGCGAGCGCGCGACCGAACTGATGGCGATGGTGGCGCTGGATCCGGCGAAATTCCTCAAGCGCTATCCGCGCGAACTGTCGGGCGGCCAGCAACAGCGCATCGGCGTGATCCGCGCGCTGGCGGCGGATGCGCCGGTGCTGCTGATGGACGAGCCGTTCGGCGCGGTCGACCCGATCAACCGCGAATCGATCCAGAACGAATTTTTCCAGATGCAGCGCCAGCTCAAGAAGACCGTGATCATGGTCAGCCACGACATTGACGAAGCCATCAAGTTGGGCGACCAGGTGGCGATTTTCCGCGCCGGCAAGCTGGTGCAGTTCGATCATCCGGATACCTTGCTGGCGCGTCCCAAGGATGATTTTGTCAGCGCCTTCGTCGGTCAGGACCATACGCTCAAGCGCCTGCTGCTGGTGCGCGCGGGCGACGCCGCGACGACGCCTGCAACGGCACGTCCCGGTTTGCCGCTGCAGGATGCGATGACGCTGATGGACGACCAGGATGCGCGTTACCTCACTATCACCGACAACGACAACCGCGCGCTCGGCTACGTCAGCCGTCGCGATATCCGCAGCGCAGGAACAGTTGGCGTCAGCGGAGACAAGGTCAAGCCCTTCAATCTCAATGCGACGCCGGATGAAAACCTGCGCGTGGTGCTGTCGAAGATGTACAAGCACAGCGCCAGCTGGATGCCGGTCATCGATGCAGAGGGAAAATATCTGGGAGAGGTGACGCAGGATTCGATCGCCGACTACCTGAGTTCGGGAAAATCGCGCGGCCAGAAGATGGCGGCCTGAAAAGAGTTGCTGTGATAAAAAACGCCCCGGATGTCCGGGGCGTTTTTACGTCACAGCAAGCGATGCATGAACACCGCTTTGCCAGAAGAAGGATCCAGTTCATAGCCGACGAAACCGGTGGAGGCGTACAGCGAACGCGCCACGGTATTGCCTTCCAGGACTTCCAAGGTGATCTTGCAGCAACCGAGTTCGCGTGCGCAGGTGTCGACCGCCTGCATCAGCAACTTCGCAATGCCGCGTCCGCGATAAGCGGGCGCCACGGCGAAGTCGTGGATGTTGAGCAGCGGTTTGCAGGCGAAGCTGGAAAAGCCTTCGATGCAATTGGCGAAGCCGGCAGCATGCTCGCCGTCGAATGCCAGGAACACATGCACGGCAGGGCGCTTGCGCAATTCGTCGATCAGGTGGGCGCGGACGAAATCGCTGATGCCTTCGCCGCCTCCCATCAGGTCGGATGCATACGCATCAAGCATCTCGAGGATGGCGACGCCATGTCGCGGATTGTTGAGGTCAGCTTTGACGACGGCTATCAATTCGGATGCCTTTCTGCGCGATGCAATCGGAAACGACGATGTTACCTGCCGCGACCGCCGGAGCGGTGGGTCGATGCAGGACGCGCAGCAGGACCGCGGTTCTGCGCCGGACCTGCGCCTTGTGGCTTGGCCGGACCGCCGCCTTGGCGCGGCTTGGCTGCTTGCGCCTGGCCTTGGCCGCCGGTCTTCGGCTGCTGGGAACGATTTCCGCCACCACCGCCGCCGCCATTGGCGCTACGACCGCCGCCGCCACCACCTTGTGGACGACGACCACCGCCGCCGCCACCGCGATGACCTTCGCTGCGCAACTGGATCGGTTGCGGCTTGGCCTTAGGATCGGGTTCGAAGCCGGGCACGATTTCGACAGGAATCTCACGCTTGATGAAACGTTCGATGTCGCTCAGCAGATCGCGTTCGTCGACGCAGACCAGCGACACGGCTGAGCCGGTGGCGCCGGCGCGGCCGGTGCGGCCGATGCGGTGGACGTAATCTTCGGCGACGTTCGGCAGGTCATAGTTGACCACGTGCGGCAATTGATCGATGTCGATGCCGCGTGCAGCGATGTCGGTGGCGATCAGCGCTTGCAGCTTGCCGTCCTTGAAGTCGGCCAGGGCGCGGGTGCGCGCTGCCTGGCTCTTGTTGCCGTGGATTGCCATGGCAGTGATTTCGTCGCGTGCCAGCTGTTCGACCAGCTTGTTGGCGCCGTGCTTGGTGCGGGTGAACACCAGCACCTGGTTCCACTGGTTGGTCTTGATCAGATGCGCCAGCAGCGGATGCTTCTTGTCGCGGTCGACCGGGTGGATCTTCTGGCCGATCACTTCCACGGTGGAATTGCGGCGCGCCACTTCGATCATTGCCGGCGAATTCAGCAGGCCATCGGCCAGTGCCTTGATCTCGTCGGAGAAGGTGGCCGAGAACAACAGGTTCTGGCGCTTCTTCGGCAGGACGGCGAGGATCTTCTTGATGTCGCGGATGAAACCCATGTCGAGCATGCGATCGGCTTCGTCCAGGATCAGGACTTGCACGCTCTTCAGATCAACCGTGTTTTGCTGCATGTGGTCGAGCAGGCGGCCAGGTGTGGCGACCAGGATATCGACGCCTTGCTTGAGCAGGCGGATTTGCGGGTTGATGCCGACGCCGCCGAAGATGCAGGCGGAAGTCAGCGGCAGGTACTTGCCGTAGACGCGCACGCTTTCTTCGACCTGCGCCGCGAGTTCACGCGTCGGGGTCAGGATCAGCGCGCGGATCGGCACATGGCCGTTGACTTTGACGCGTTCCACGGACGACAGGCGTTGCAGCAGCGGCAAAGTGAAGCCGGCGGTCTTGCCGGTGCCGGTTTGTGCGCCGGCCAGCAGGTCGCCGCCACCGAGTACGGCAGGCACGGCTTGCATCTGGATTGGCGTGGGCGTGGTGTAGCCTTGTTCGGTTACGGCACGAACGATTTCCTCGGAAAGACCGAGAGATGAGAATGACATAGTGGGATTTTAAAAATATCGGCCTGTCGCCGCAGTGGGCGCCAGTCGCAGGCAAACGGGTTGAAACGTCGGGAGGACAGCGGACTTTGACTGGAGAATGTGCCGCACGGGGCGCAGTATAACAGGTGCGGGGACGGGCCGTGGATAAATCTTGACCAGCGGCGTGCAGGACAGAGCGTACGCCGCCGGGTCTGACCGGCGCCAGGGCGACGCTGCTCAGGCGTCCAGCAAGCGCAGGCCGATGGTGCCGCCGATGATCAGCGCAATGCATACCAGACGCAGTGGCGACAGCGCGTCGTTGAACAGGTAAATGCCGAGCACCGCTACGCCGACCGAGCCGGTGCCGGTCCAGATCGCATAGGCGGTGCCGGCCGGCAGGCTACGCATGGCCAGCGTCAGGAACAGCACGCTGCAGGCGGCTGCACCGACGCCGATCAGGCTGGGCGTCAACCGGGTCCAGCCGTTTGCGTACTTGAGCGCGATCGCCATGATGATTTCCACTACACTTGCCAATGACAGGAATACCCAGGCCATTATTTTTCTCCGTGAATTTTGAACAGGCGCTCAGCATAGGCAGGGACCGCGAGCCCAACAAGAAGGCACTTTTTGGTAACCATGAAACCGGTAATAAAACTCCCCGTCGAAGAACCGCAAACCGATATCTACAGTCTCGCCTGTCCGTCGCGCAAGGCGCTGGAACTGGTCGGCAGCAAATGGGCCTTGCTGATTTTTCCGGCGCTGGCGGCGGGGCCGATGCGCAACAGCGCGTTGCTGCGCAAGATCGAAGGTATTTCGCAAAAGATGCTGACGCAGACGCTCAAGGAACTGGAGCGCAACGGTCTGGTGACACGCTGCAACCTGGAGACGGCGGCGCCGCACGTGGAATACGAACTGAGCCCGCTGGGGGAGTCGCTCAGCGATACGCTGATCGCGCTGGACAACTGGGCCGAACGCCATCACGCGGATCTGCAGCGCGCGCGCGAACAATTCGACAATGAAAAAACCGGCGAACAGGTCGCCGGTCGTCTGGTGCACAAGCTCAAATAAGGTTGAAAATTTAGCCTCGCGCCTGGCCGGATAGAAATTCCAACAGCGGCGGCAGCACCAGCTTGCTCTGCATCAGCCCGCCGAAATGCGTCACCCCGGGTAGCGACACAAAGCGTGCGCGCGGCAACAATCCTGCGCAGCGCTCGACCGCTGCATGGCGTGCATCGGCGTCACCGCAAAACATCAGGCAGGGCAGGTCGATCAGCGACAGCAATTCTTCCATTGAGACGCGCGGTTGTTGCGCAGCCGCGGCCAGCGCCTGCAGGTCGTTGGCGCGTATCAGCATTTTTACTTCGGGTGAGATGCGTTCATTGAGCACGCTCTCAAATGCCGTGATGAAGGCATTGGCATCGGCGCCGTCGAGTCCCCTGAAGGCATCCCAACTGGTATCGGCATACGGATGTGCGGCGCCGAGTGTCAGCGATTGCAGGCGTTCGCGCGCGTGGCGCACCATGCCGTAACCGACCCAGCCGCCCAGCGAATAGCCGCAGTAATGGACCTTGTCGATGGCGAGGTCGTCGAGCACGGCCACCACGTCGGCGCTGCGTTGCTGCAGCGTGTAGGCGTCCGTCTCGTGCGGCTTGTCGCTGAGGCCGTGGCCCAGCGCATCGAGCGCAATGACGCGGTGGTGTTGCTGCAGTACTTCGGTGAATCCGAAGAAGCGCCAGGCTTGCGAGCTGCTGGTGAAGCCGTGGTGCAGGAACAGGTCAGGGCCCTGGCCGCTGACTTCGTAATGGATGCGCCGTCCGGCGCTGACGACAAATGGCATGGGATGGAGTGAAAAAGGGTTCAGGCCTGGTTGGGTTTGCACTTGTTGAGCAGCGCTTGCGAGCGGCTGCGGATTTCTTCGTCGGAAAGATCTTCCTTGTGCGTCGCGATCGACCAGATGTGGCCGAAGGGATCGCGCAGCATGCCGGAGCGGTCGCCGTAGAACTGGTCCTGCACGGCACGCAGTTTGGCGGCGCCGGCGGCGATGGCCTGGACAAACATGGCATCGACGTCGTCGACGTAAATCAGCATGCTGGCACCGGCGCCACCGAGCGTCTTGGGGCAATGGATGCCCATTTCGATGAATTCGTCGGCGAGCATGACACGGGCGTTGCCGATCTGGATTTCGGCGTGCCAGATTTTGTTGTGGGGACCGTCGATACGCATGACTTCGGTGGCATCGAAGGCTTTTTCGTAGAACGTGATGGCGCTGGCGGTATCGGAGACGATCAGGTAAGGCGTGACGCTGCTGTAGCCTTCAGGAATGGGATTGACTGCCATGCTCGTCTCCTTGGGTGGCTGGGAAGCGATGCAAGCTGCATCGCACTCCCTGGCGTGACTTGGTGACTGCTCCGGTTCTCCGACCGGTCGTGCTGCTGATGCGGAACTGAAGTCTGAATCTTATGCGAATTCAGACAGCAAATTGACTTGCTGCGAGAAAATCTTTGGATTGCCGGCCAGGACGTCGCCCTTGTACAGGTAATCGCCTTCACCCTTGAAGGTGCCGACGATGCCGCCGGCTTCCGTCACCAGCAGCGAGCCGGCGGCGATGTCCCAAGGCTTCAGGCCCTTTTCGAAGAAACCGTCGAGGCGGCCGGTGGCGACGTAGGCCAGGTCCAGCGCGGCAGCGCCCGGACGGCGCAGGCCGGCGCAGCTTTCGGTCATGATCTTGAACATCTTCATGTATTCGTTCAGGCCGTCCAGGTCGCGGAACGGGAAGCCGGTGCCGATCAGGCAATCGGCGATCTTGTCGCGCTTGCTGACGCGGATGCGTTTCTCGTTCAGGTAGGCGCCGGCGCCTTTGGAAGCGGTGAACAGGTCGTTGCGGGTAGGGTCGTAGACCACCGCTTGCGTGATCTGGCCGCGCTGTTGCAGCGCGATCGAGACGCAGTATTGCGGGAAGCCGTGGATGAAGTTGGTGGTGCCGTCGAGTGGATCGATGATCCAGACGTTTTCATTTTCGTCGTGCAGGTTGGCCGATGGGCCGGACTCTTCCGCCAGGATGGCGTGGTCGGGATACGCGGTCTTCAGGACCTCAATGATGGCGTCTTCCGCCGCCTTGTCGACTTCGGTGACGAAGTCGTTGTGTTGCTTCTTGGTGACCTTCAACAGCGAGACGTCGAACGACGCGCGATTGATGACGGCAGCACCGCGGCGAGCGGCCTTGATGGCCGTATTGAGCATTGGGGGGATAAGCATCCTGAGGGTTCCGTTAAAATGGCGTCTTCGCCGCCCGGTTCGCTACCCGGCGGAAATTTGCACAACTATGAAATTAATGAGCGATGCACGGTCCGAAAATTGCCGGTTTGTCATCAAACCGGCATTGCCCGGCGTGTTTGGGTTCGTTTTTGATCCCTTACAGGCCGGCTTACGATGTTTCCTGACGTGCGAATACCGCTATTTTAAATGAACACGCCCAAAATCGATAATTCTGTTTTCAAGCGCCTGCGTTTCGTGTTGGTGGAAACCAGCAGTCCAGGCAATATCGGCGCGGCTGCCCGCGCCATCAAAACCATGGGTTTCGGCGAGCTGGTGCTGATCAACCCGCGCTTTCCCAATGCGGTTGAGGAAGAGGCCGCCGTGGCCTTCGCCAGCGGCGCGCAGGACGTGCTGTCCGGCGCACGCATCGTGAGCAGTATCGAGGAGGCGTTGCAGGATTGCAATTTTGCCGCCGCGATCAGCGCACGCCTGCGCGAGTTTTCGCCGCCGGTGGTCTCGCCGCGCGCGATTGCCGAGCAGATTGCAGGGGACGTCGGACTGAACGCTGCGCTCATTTTCGGCAACGAGCGTTTCGGCTTGCCCAACGAGCTGGTGCAGAAATGCAATGTGCTGATCAACATTCCGGCCAATCCCGATTATTCTTCGCTCAACCTGGCGCAGGCGGTGCAGGTGCTGGCTTACGAATGCCGCATGGCCGAACTGGGCGACCACAGGCAGGCCACCGACATCGGCTTCCAGGGTGAGATGGCCGGCGTGGCCGAGATCGAGGGCATGTTCCGCCATCTCGAAGAAGCGCTGGTGGCAATTGAATTCCTCAAGCCCGATAGCCCGAAAAAATTGATGCCGCGCCTCAAACGCCTGTTTGCGCGCACGCAGCTGGAAACCGAAGAGGTCAATATCCTGCGCGGCATCGCCCGCCAGATATTGACGCCCAAACAAGACAGAAAGACCAAGTAATGAGCAAGTTGACCCTGGATCGCATCCTCCAGTCGCAAGGTTTCGGATCGCGCAAATATTGCCGTTCGCTGATCGAAGACGGCGAAGTCGCCATCAACGGTGAAGTCGTCGACGACTACCGTTTCGCACCTGATACCGAAGGATTGGCGTTCACGCTGTTCGACGAAGAATGGGTCTATCGCGAACACGTCTACATCGCCCTGAACAAGCCTGCCAATTTTGAATGTTCGCGCAAGCCCAGCCACCATCCGGGCGTGCTGACGATTTTGCCGGAGCAATTCTCTTGGCGCGACGTGCAGCCGGTTGGTCGCCTCGATCACGACACCACCGGCTTGTTGCTGATGTCGGACGACGGCGCCTTCATCCACGCGCAATCGTCGCCCAAGCGCCATGTGCCGAAAGTCTACGCGGCCACTACGCACGATGCGGTGACGGACGAGCTGATCGCGCAATTGCTGGGCGGCGTCAAACTGCACGATGAGCCGGCGCCGCTGGCGGCGGTGACTTGCCGCAAGCTTGATGCGCATTTGCTGGAGATCGTGCTGGAGCAGGGAAAATACCATCAGGTCAAACGCATGCTGGCGGCCGCCGGCAACCATTGCAGCGCCTTGCGCCGCACCGCCATCGGCGGTTTGCAGCTGGATGCACTGGAATTGGAAGAGGGCGAGTGGTGTTATCTCGATGCAGAGCAGCTGGGTTTGCTGGTGCCGGCTTGACGCGCTAGTCCTTCAACGATCTTTCAAAGAAAAATGGCCGCCGCTGGAATCCAGCGGCGGCCATTTTTTGCGTCAAGAGCAGTGAGAATTAGTGGCGTGTATCAGTCTGCGGCACTGCATCCGCCGGTGTTTCGGCACGGAAGATTTGCGCACAATCGACTGCGTCGAACTCGTAGTGCAATCCGCAGAAATCGCAATCGACGCTGAGCTTTTCCTCTGTGGCGAGTGCTTCTTCGATTTCAGCCTGGCCCAGCATCTTGAGCATGTTGCCGACCTTTTCGCGCGAGCAGGTGCAGTGGAATTCCGGATGCACAGGATCGAAGACGCGGATGGTTTCTTCCCAGAACAGGCGATGCATCAACGTCTCGATGTCGGTACTCAGCAGTTCTTCGGCGCGCAGCGTATTGCCCAGCATCGACAGGCGATTCCAGGTTTCCAGCTCATCCTCGGGTGCGGCTTTGCCGACGTCCTTGCCGCCATGGTTCGGCAGCTTTTGCAGCAGGAGGCCGCGTGACACTTTATCGTCGGCGGCGAGCCACAGCTTGGTGTCGAGCTGCTCGGAGCGCAGCATGTAGTTTTCGATGACGGTGGCAACGCTATCGCCATCCAGCGGCACGATGCCCTGGTAGGCCTGCTGGCCCGGCATCTTGTCCTTCGGATCAAGCGTGATGGCGAAACGGCCTTCGCCATTGACGTTGACCAGTTGCGTCAGCGTGGCGTCGTCGGCCACTTCGGCGTCCTCGACCAGTTTGGCGGTGGCGCGCAGGCGCAGCTCGGAGTCGCACTCGACCACCAGCAGGCGGACCGGGCCGTCGCCGTGGATCTGCATGACAACCGTGCCGTTGAACTTGAGATTGGCGGTCAGCAGCGCCGCCGCCGACAGCATCTGGCCGAGCAGTGCCTTGACCGCAGCCGGATAGTCGCGACGCGCCAACACCTGTTGCCAGGTCGACGAAATCTCCACCAGTTCTCCGCGAACCGGTGCGTTTTCCACCATGAATTTTTGCAGCGTATCTTTCATTGTTTCTTTCTTGTTGCTCACTGACCGACGAGAGGCTGAATACGGCCGCCTCGTGCAGTTGTGTTGTTGCCTTGCTTCGATGGCGCTTCAGGCGATGCGCTTGAGACTGGTTTTAAACAATTGCGCGCGTTCGACATAACTGTCGGTGCCGGCGCGCATGCGGGCGATATCTTCTTCGTTGAGGGTGCGCACGGCCTTGGCCGGCGAACCGATGATCAGCGAATTCTCGGGGAATTCCTTGCCTTCGGTCACCAGTGCACCGGCGCCGACCAGGCTGTTCTTGCCGATCTTGGCGCCGTTGAGCACGATGGCCTGGATGCCGATCAGGGCGCCTTCGCCGATGGTGCAGCCGTGCAGCATGGCCTGGTGGCCGACCGTCACGTTCTTGCCGATATGCATCGGATAGCCGACGTCGGTGTGCAATACTGCGCCTTCCTGGACGTTGCTGTTTTCACCGATGGTGATCAATTCATTGTCGCCGCGGATGCTCACGTTGAACCAGACGCTGGCGTGCTCTTCGAGCTTGACCTTGCCGACTACCACGGCCGATTCAGCCACCCAGGCGGTTTCCGCGATTTCCGGCGTGTTTTCTTCCAACTTGTAAATTGCCATAATAAAATTGTCTCCTCGGTTATTCGGGAACACAGACATCCATATTGGGACAAACCGTGTTCCATCAACCCGCCATTTTACCGCTGCTGACATAAATCATCGTGAATCTACCGCCGACCACCGTTTTTCCTGAAGACAAGTTTTCTGCCTCGACCGAATTGCGCCGCGCCGCGCTGCATTGGCTGGTGTACACCGGCAGCGCCGCCAAAGCGGCCGGCGTGCGCGCCATGGCGCAGGCGTGGCATGCCGGCGAGCTGGTGCTGGACCGTGAGGCGGTGTTGTTTGCCGAGGCCGCAGTGCCGGGACGACCTGCGCATCCGGAGCTGGTATCGCCGTTGCTGGTGAAGTCGCGTTCGATGCGTACCGACGAGGGGCGCGCCGCGATGATCCATGCTCTGGCGCATATCGAATTCAACGCCATCAATCTCGCGTTGGATGTGATCTGGCGTTTCCCTGACATGCCCGAGGCGTTTTACATTGATTGGCTCAAGGTAGCCGATGAAGAGGCTTACCACTTCTCGCTGCTGGAGGCGCATTTGCAGGTGCTCGGTTGCGCCTATGGGGACTTCACTGCGCATAACAGCTTGTGGGACATGGCCGAGAAAACCAAAGACGACATTCTTGCCCGCATCGCGCTGGTGCCGCGCACGATGGAGGCGCGCGGTCTGGACGCGGCGCCGCCCGTGCGCAACAAACTGGCGCAGGCCGGCGACCACGCGGCGGCGGCCATCCTCGACATCATCATGCGTGACGAAATCGGCCACGTGGCCATCGGCAATCTCTGGTACGGCTGGTTGTGCGAGCAGCGCGGACTGGATCCGATTGCGACGTTCGCCCGTCTGACAATCGAATTCAAGGCGCCAGTCATGCGCGGGCCGTTCAACATGGAGGCACGTCGCGCCGCAGGGTTCACCGAAGCCGAGCTTGCCTTGATGTAAGGCGACGCCAATTTGGAAATCTTGCGATTTTGGCGGGAAATTATTACCGTTTTTACATTTTGGACAGGGCGCTGTTTGTCTGGCGTGATATCGTGCGGCAGGAGTTTTCGCACGATTTTTCCCGGTGTTTCTTTTGAGAGGATGATATGAAATTGATCAAAGTGATCGGCACGGCATTGGCGCTCGGCGCGGTAGGGCTGGCGATCTCCGCTTGCCAGAAGAAAGAGGAAACGCCCGGACCGGCGGAAACCATGGGCAAGCAAATCGACAGCGCGGTGAAGAACGCCGGCGATCAGGCCGCAGTGGTGGCTGACAAGGCGCAGGAGAAGGCCGCAGAAGCCGGCCAGAAACTGGACAAGGCTGTTGGCGACATGAAAGACGGCGCCAAGGACCTGACACAAAAAGCCGGCGAAAAGATGGAAGCCGCCGGCCAGAAAATCCAGGACACCGCAAAAGAAGCGCAGAAGTAATTTTCGCGCTGGCATCAACGAAAACCCGCATGTCGCCATGCGGGTTTTTTTATATCCCGGCCCTGTGGATTTCTGCGACGACGCGTGCCTGAATGGTGGGATCCAGCGCCAGCGCGACGTGGCCGATGCCGCTGATGGGAACGTTTTCGGCGCCGGGCAAATGCGATGAAATTTGCGGTGAGACGATATTGTCGTGATGCGAATAGATCGACAGGATGACGGCGCGCGTGGCCGGTTCTTCGGTGGCGGCGAGCTTTTGCAGCCACTCGCTGCTGGTGCCTTCTTCGGCGCGGCCGAGCCAGTTCATTTCGCCGCAGTTGATGCCGATGCCGAAGTTGGCGATGGTGGTGCCGTGATGCGGCGTTCCCAGCGTGATGACCTTGGCGATGTTGGCGCAACCGTGGTCGCGCAGGTAAGCACGCGCCGCCAGCCCGCCCATGCTGTGGGCGACGATGACGATCTTGTCCTGGCCGCTTTCGGTCACCAGCCGCTGCACCGCTTCATGGACCAGCGGCGCGTAACCGTCGATGCTGCCGAACACCGGCTCCATGTCGACCGCGTAGTGCGTGATGTGGGCTTCTTCCAGGGCCTTGCTCATCCAGTGCCAGTAGCCGCTGTTGCAGCCGTAGCCATGGATCAGCAGCACCGGCAACGAGGTGGTGTCGGTGTAAATGCGCTTGTCGAAACGCTGGAACGGCATGCCCCACGAAGAGCACACCATGGTGGCGCAATATTCGCCGGCAAACAGCCGGAAGATGCCGGGCCAACTGAGTTCAGGCGTGTGCGCCGACTTGGCGCGGTTGGGCCAGGTCAGGAAAAAGCTGTTGGCCGTGATCGAAGCGCGGAACAGCCCGACCATCGCCAGGCTGAGGACGATGGCGAGCGGAACGTTGGTGACATGCAGCTTGACGAGCAGGAGGTAGAACAGGGCGGCGACGCCGAATTGGGTCAGCAGCAGGGTTCGGGCAATGCGGGCGATCATGCAGTGACGGCCTCTTGATTGTGAGCGAAACGACTAGCGTAACAGGATTGCATGACCGTTTTATTGCAGCGCAGCTTATTGTTTCTTTTTGGGCGGATTCAGATCCACGAGCCGTGTGCCGGCCAGGCGATCGTGCACGAACTGGCGTTGCGGATCGGCGTAGATCAACGCGGCCCAGACCACGACATTGATGGCAGGAATCCCGATCAGCATCCAGCCCTTGGCGCCCAGCACCCACGCCAGCGCCAGTCCCGGCAGGAACCACAGCCAGCTGAGCAGGAAGCGCAGCAGCGCGCGCCATGCGTTGACCGGTGAGCCGTCGGCACTGGTCAGGCGGATACGCCAGGTTTTCATCGCCAGCGTCTGGCCACCGCGATTCCAGAACCAGATGAAGTACATGCCGAGGATGACGAACAGCCAACTTTCCAGCGCATGGCGCAGGTAAAGCGCGTGGCGCTGTTCGAGCACGGTTGAGAATATCAAGGTCGAAATGAACACCACGCCGAACAGCAGCATGGATTCGTACACCATGCTGCACAGGCGGCGGCGCAGGGACGGAGTGAGTAGAGCGGCGGTGGTTGCAGTTGCTGTTGCAGGCGTCGGTGCGGAGCTCAAGGCGGTCTCTTCTCTTGGTGGTGGCAAGTATTTTTCGGTTGGCATGGCGCGGAGGCGGAAGTGCGCCGGGAAGCATGATACGCGAACTGGGGAGAAATCAGGCGCAAACGGGAGCGCAAACGGAACGCGCGGGACCATGCAAAAACGCCATGTCGGCGTGAATGCGCGGACATGGCGTTTTTGTTTTTCCTGAATCTTGCCGATAGGCGCAAGGTCGTGCGTTTTTGCCTACTTGACCTCAGTCTGCGTCGCAGTTGCCGGCGTAATGACTGGCGGCGGTGGCACCAGAGTCTGCTCCAGCGCTTCAGGAGGCAGCTGGATTGTCGGTGCCGCCTTGGCCTGAGTCGGCGGCAGCGCGGCAACGTGCTTGGGCAGCTTGGCTTGCGACAGTTTCTTCTTTTGTTCGTCCGACAACTGCTGGTATTCCTTCCACTGGGCGGACTTTTTGTCCGCATCCAGCTTCTTGGCGCGGGTGTAGCTTTCGCGCACTGAGCGGCGCTGCACCGGCGTCAGCTTGACCCAGTCGCGCATGCGTTCCTGCAGGCGTTCCTGTTCGGCAGGGCTCATGGCGGCGAACTTGTTGCCGATGACCAGCCATTTTTCCTTGCTGTTGAATTCCATCTTCTTCCACTCGCCGGCCAGCGGTGCGAGCGCGTGCTGCTGTGCGGGTGTCAGCTCGCTCCAGGTCGGCTTGGAGTCGGGCTTCTTGGCGATCTTGGAGGGCGTGGTCTGCGTCGGCGCCACAGGCGCGGGCTGCTGCGTTGCCGCCGTGGTGTTCGGACCTTGCGCATGCACTGGTTTGCACGTCAGAACGGACAGGCCGCCCAGTGCGACGAATGCGGCAACGGTAAAGCTCAACATGTTGCGTGCTGCGGTGCTCATGGTCCGGGTGCCTGCCATCAATTATTCGCCTTGCTGCGCCAGGTAGGCGTTGAAACCGTGATCGAGATACGCCGACAGCGGCAGTTCGTCCGACAAGACGCCGGCGTCGATTTCAGCCAGAGCGCTGATGCGCTGTTTGTGTTCGTGTTCATACAAGCCGGCAAACAGCATCACGCCGGCCAGCAGAGGGATGGCGACGCCGAGGCGGCCCAGCCAGGAAAACGACGACGATGGCGTGAAGTTGCCGCCCAAAGCGCCGGCCAATGCGAATTGCGGCGCCACGACGCGAACCGGTGCGGTCGTTTTCTTGCGGGCAAGCGCAACGCGACGCGCTTCCGCCAGGCTTTGTGTGGTCGATTCGGGCAAGTGTTCCAGATTGGCGTCCAGAGCGCGCTTTACCCGGTAAGCAAATTGTAGTTCTTTGTTGTTCATAAAGTGATTCCTTTGGCCCTGAGAGCTTGAGCCAGGGCGTGTGTTGCACGAGAGCAATGAGTTTTGACGCTGCCCTCTGAGCATCCCATCGCGGCAGCTGTCTCGGCGACATCCATGTCTTGCCAGTAACGCATGAGGAAGGCTTCCCGTTGACGGGTTGGAAGTTTTTGTACTTCGGCGTCGATCAAGGCGAGCGTTTGTTCACGTTCAACCTTGTCTGCGCTGGATTCCGAGGCCTGGGTGCCTTCCTCGGCTTCGTAGCTTTCGAGCAGGTCGAAGTCTTCCTGGTTCTCGTTGTCGCGGCCGATGCTGGAAAACAGGCTGACCCAGGTGGTGCGCACTTTTTCCCGACGGAAAAAGTCATGGATGGTGTTTTGCAGGATGCGCTGGAACAGCAGGGGAAGTTCGTTGGCCGGCTTGTCGCCGTATTTCTCGGCCAGCTTGATCATCGCATCCTGAACAATATCGAGCGCGACTTCATCCTTGCGCACCGCGTACACAGCCTGCTTGAAGGCGCGGCGTTCGACATTTTCGAGAAAATCGGAGAGTTCTTTGTCAGTTGCCATGCAATACGGCTTGTCGATGTGGAGCCGGGAATAGATGAATCGAATGCAATTCCGACGGGTATGTTGGTGGAATGTACGGATTTGTAACAGAGCGCATGCTAGCAAAAAAGCCCTTGTTTGTGGTGGTGTTTATAGGAAAAGCACAATTACGGGGCGGTTTTGCGGGCGACCGCACTAAATTCGCTTGACCAAAATGATGCGACGCATTAACGTGTCAGTCCGCTTCATCAACATGAAGTTCTATGGTCTTTACCGTGGCTACGCATAATGTAGCGATTGTCAAAGACGCGCTTTATTTAAAAAGCTGTTTGTTCTAACCCGCGCCACAAGCGCGAGAAATTCGTAACGGTGTGCTTGCACCAAGGCTGAACGAGTCGCGCTGAGCGGCATTTTGAACCTCACTACGGTTGGGGCGCAGAAATGACGTGACCGCACAAAGAAGGGATGCCGAAGGACGCAGGTCGATCAGTGCGATTTCGCCAGGAGAGAACATCCGATCAATCTCCAATGGACCTTGAAAGGAAGTAGTAATGAGTGCAGAAAACCTCACCGGTGCGGAGATACTCGTCCGTTGCCTGGCTGAAGAGGGCGTTGAGCACGTCTTCGGCTATCCTGGTGGCGCCGTGCTTTATATTTACGACGCTATCTTCAAGCAAGACAAATTCCAACATATCCTGGTACGCCACGAGCAGGCTGCGGTGCATGCAGCGGATGCCTATTCGCGCAGCTCCGAAAAAGTCGGCGTCTGCATCGTGACCTCCGGTCCCGGCGTCACCAATGCGGTGACCGGTCTGGCGACCGCGTACATGGATTCGATCCCGATGATCGTGATTTCCGGCCAGGTGCCTTCGACCGCCATCGGTCAGGACGCCTTCCAGGAATGCGACACCGTCGGCATCACACGTCCCTGCGTCAAGCACAACTTCCTCGTGAAGGATGTGAAGGACCTCGCGGAGACGATGAAAAAAGCTTTCTATATCGCCACCACCGGCCGTCCAGGTCCAGTGCTGGTCGATATCCCGAAGGATATCTCGATGCACACCTGTGCCTACGAGTATCCTAAAACCGTCGAAATGCGTTCGTACAAGCCGGTCGACAAAGGCCATTCCGGTCAGATCCGCAAAGCGCTGCAGTTGCTGCTGACGGCGGAACGTCCGATGATCTACACCGGCGGCGGCGTGATTCTCGCGAATGCCGCTCCCGAGCTCAACAAGCTGGTGGATCGCCTCGGCTTCCCTTGCACCAACACACTGATGGGGCTGGGCGCTTACCGCTCGACCAGCGACAAGTTCGTCGGCATGCCGGGCATGCACGGTACGTATGAAGCCAACATGGCGATGCAGCACAGCGATGTGATGATCGCCATCGGCGCGCGCTTCGACGACCGCGTGATCGGCAACCCGAAGCACTTCGCCTCCAACGCGCGCAAGATCATCCATATCGACATCGATCCTTCGTCGATTTCCAAGCGCGTCAAGGTCGACATTCCTATCGTCGGCAACGTCAAGGACGTGCTGCAGGAATTGCTGGCCCAGCTGGACGCCGCCGAAACCAAGCCGAATGCGCCTGCGCTGGCCAACTGGTGGAAGCAGATCAACAAGTGGCGTGAGCGCGACTGCCTGAAGTTTGCTACTTCGGATGAGTTCATCAAGCCGCAGGCAGTGGTCAAGAACGTCTGGGAAATCACCAAGGGTGACGCCTTCATCACCTCCGACGTCGGCCAGCATCAGATGTGGGCTGCGCAGTACTACGGTTTCGACAAGCCGCGCCGCTGGATCAATTCCGGTGGTCTCGGCACCATGGGCGTCGGCCTGCCGTACGCCATGGGCGTGCAGAAGGCCAATCCGGACGCGACCGTCGCCTGCATCACCGGCGAAGCATCGATTCAGATGTGCATCCAGGAACTCGCGACCTGCAAGCAATATCACCTGACGCCGAAAATCATTCTGCTGAACAACCGTTTCCTCGGCATGGTTCGCCAGTGGCAGCAAATCGATTACGGTTCGCGCTACTCCGAGTCGTACATGGATTCCTTGCCCGACTTCACCAAGCTGGCCGAGTCCTATGGCCACGTCGGCATGAAGATCGAAAAGCCGGGCGATGTGGACGGTGCGCTCAGGGAAGCGTTCAGCATGAAAGACAAGCTGGTCTTCATGAACTTCATTACGGATCAAACCGAAAACGTCTGGCCGATGGTCAAGGCAGGTAAGGGTTTGACTGAAATGCTCTTGGGTTCGGAGGATCTGTAATGCGCCATATTGTTTCTGTACTGCTGGAAAACGAAGCCGGCGCTCTGTCCCGTGTGGTGGGCCTGTTCTCCGCGCGCGGCTATAACATCGAAACCCTGACTGTTGCACCTACCGAAGACGCCACCTTGTCGCGCATGACCATCGTGACCAGCGGCTCGGACGACGTGATTGAACAAATCACCAAACACCTGAACCGCCTGATCGAGGTGGTGAAGGTCGTGGATCTGACTGAAGGCGCGCATATCGAGCGTGAACTGATGCTGATCAAGGTACGTGCCGTGGGCAAGGAACGTGAAGAAATGAAGCGCACTGCGGACATCTTCCGCGGCCGCATCATCGATGTCACTGAAAAGACCTACACGATCGAATTGACAGGCAACAAGGGCAAGCTGGACGCGTTTATCGACTCGATCGACCGTGCAGCGATTCTTGAGACTGTGCGTACCGGCGGCTCCGGTATCGGCCGCGGCGAACGGATCCTCAAGGTCTGATGCACGCCCATCGCTGGTAGTTCTATCGCTCTCTCTGTACTTAATTCAGTATTGAATATTTTAAAAATTAGTTAATAGGAAAAATCATGAAAGTTTTTTACGACAAAGACGCAGACCTGTCCCTGATCAAGAACAAGAACGTGACCATCATCGGTTACGGTTCGCAAGGCCACGCCCACGCGCAAAACCTGAATGACTCCGGCTGTAAAGTCACCGTCGCGCTGCGCAAGGATGGCGCCTCGTGGAACAAGGCCAAGAACGCCGGCCTGAACGTTGCCGAAGTCAACGAAGCGGTCAAGGGCGCCGACGTCATCATGATCCTGCTGCCGGATGAAAACATCGGCCAGGTCTATGCAGAAAACGTCGCACCGCACGCCAAGCAAGGCGCGACAGTCGCCTTCGCCCACGGCTTCAACATCCATTACGGCCAAGTCGTGCCGCGCGCTGATCTGGACATCATCATGATCGCGCCGAAGGCGCCAGGCCACACCGTGCGTTCGACCTACACCCAAGGTGGCGGCGTGCCCCACCTGATCGCGGTCTATCAAGACAAGTCCGGCACTGCCCGTGACGTCGCGCTGTCGTACGCTACCGCCAACGGCGGCGGCCGTGCCGGCATCATCGAAACCAACTTCCGCGAAGAAACCGAAACCGACCTGTTCGGCGAACAAGCGGTTCTGTGCGGCGGCGCCGTCGAACTGATCAAGGCTGGTTTCGAAACGCTGGTGGAAGCCGGCTACGCGCCTGAAATGGCGTACTTCGAATGCCTGCACGAACTGAAACTGATCGTCGACCTGATCTACGAAGGCGGCATCGCCAACATGAACTACTCGATCTCGAACAATGCGGAATACGGCGAATACGTCACCGGCCCACGCATCATCAACGAAGAGAGCAAGAAGGTCATGAAGCAAGTGTTGAACGACATCCAGACCGGCGAATACGCCAAGAGCTTCATCCTGGAAAACAAGGCCGGCGCACCGACCTTGCTGTCGCGTCGTCGTATCAACGCTGAACACCAGATCGAAATCGTCGGCGAGAAGCTGCGCGCGATGATGCCTTGGATCAAGGCAAACAAGCTGGTTGATCAGACCAAGAACTAATCGATATTTTTATCGATGAAGAAAAGGACGCTCAGGCGTCCTTTTTTATTTTCTGCGATCTGCAGCAACAAAGATGTTGCAACGCTTGCATCTTGTCACAATTGCATTGTTCCTCCGAAGAACTAAGCGCGTTGCAAGGCGTCCAAACGCCAGTCTTCGTTACTGCTTCCTCCGGGCTTTCATGCGCAGGGCAGTGCGAAACTCATTAATCCGTTTTATTTCTGGAGATATCCATGTCGCGCTCAAGCCAACTATTATTCGCCGCCGTACTTGCCACAGCCACGATGGCGGCACATGCGCAATCAGCTCAAACCACCGGCACCATGGTGGTCATTCCCGCTTCGGGCGAACTCGTCGTCCCTAACGACGAAGCCCGCGCCACCCTGAACGTCGAGGAACAGGACAAGGACAAGGCCGCCGCCGCGTCGCGCGTCAACAAGAAGATGAAGCAGGGCATCGACATCGTGAAGCGGCAAGACCCGCAAGCGCAGCTCAAGACACGCGGCTATTACACCTACGCGGTCTACTCCGAAGATCCGCGCCCGAGCAACAAGCCGCGTCCCATTGTCGGCTGGCGCGTCGGGCAATACCTCGATGTAACAACCACCAATCTGGAAGGCTTGCCGCGTACCGTGGCAGCAGCACAGGGCATCCTGGGACTCAACAATCTGCAATTCGGACTGAGCCCGGCCGCGACCAAAAAACTTGATGCAGACCTCATCAACGCGACCTTCAAGAATCTCAATGAGCGCATTGCATCGATTGCCGGCGCGATGGGCCGCCGCAGCAGTGACGTAGTGGTGGAAACGGTGGATTTCGAAGGCTCCGGCAACTACGCTCAGAACGTCGCGGCTCCCAAGGCGATGATGATGCGTGCGATGGCCGATGCGCCGGCGCAGGAGGCAGTCGCCGAGCCGAGCTTTGAGCCGGGTGACACCACCATCGGCATGCATCTGGTCGGCAAGGTACGTTTCAAATAATTGATGGAATGTCATCGGGCGGCGCGCTCTACAGACCGCCCGATGCAGTTGTGCGTCGGTGCGCCAGCCCGGCATAGCACCGTAATTGTTCCTCCTCGTCCTGTCCATCACTGCCGCCATTGTTCGTCAATCGTGGTAATCGAGATAAAATAGGCTCCATCAGAACAAGAATGGCTATATCAGGCCACCAGGTCCCTCCGTTTTCCTCCGGCCGGAATCTCTGGCTGTCATTCGCTGTCTACGGGTAAATATCCGTCGATTTGACTCGCGGTGCGTTACATTTCTTAGGCGCTCGTCTAGAATAAGCACGCTTTAACATTTTGAAAACTATCAGCGACTATCGGAGCAACGTTGAATAATCACTATCCACATCCTATTATTGCCCGCGAAGGCTGGCCTTTTCTGGGCATCGCCGTTGTCGTCGCCGTTGTCGTCACCCTGATCGGTGGAGCATGGTCGATCCCGTTCTGGATCATCGCCTTGTTCGTGCTGCAATTCTTCCGCGATCCGCCGCGCACCATTCCACAGAATCCCAACGCCGTGCTGTCGCCTGCCGACGGCCGCATCGTTGTGGTCGCCAAAGCCCACGATCCTTACACCAATCGCGAAGCGCTGAAGATCAGCGTGTTCATGAACGTGTTCAACGTCCACTCCAACCGCGCCCCGGTGGATGGCAAGATTGAAACCGTGCAGTATTTCCCCGGCAAGTTCGTCAACGCCGACCTTGACAAGGCTTCGCTGGAAAACGAGCGCAATGCGCTGGCGATTACCGCAGCCAACGGCCAGAGCGTGACGTGCGTGCAAGTGGCCGGTCTGATTGCCCGTCGCATCCTGTGCTACGTCAAAGCCGGCGATGTGCTGGCGCGCGGCCAGCGTTACGGCTTCATCCGTTTCGGCTCGCGCGTTGACGTGTACCTGCCGTTGACGGCAACCCCGAAAGTGAGCGTCGGCGAAAAAGTCTCGGCTACGGAAACCATCCTGGCTGAATTCTGATCACCCGACGCATATTGGACTGACTTCCTATGGCAACTTTCCGCAGACGCAAAAACAAGGGCGCGATTCCGTTTCCGAAATCCTTGCGCAGCCATAAGGCGCCGATGTATCCGGCCCAGCTGGAAGACGTCGACGGCGCGCCGATCGTGCGTCCACGGCGCTCGCGCGGTATTTACCTGCTGCCCAATGCCTTCACGACGGCAGCGTTGTTCTGCGGTTTCTACGCCATCGTGATGGCGATGAACCTGAAGTTCGACCATGCCTCCATCGCGATTTTCGTCGCCATGGTGCTGGACAGCCTGGACGGTCGCGTGGCGCGCATGACCAACACGCAAAGCGAATTCGGCGCCCAGTACGACAGCCTGTCCGACATGGTGTCATTCGGCGCGGCGCCGGCGCTGGTGGTGTATGAGTGGTCCCTGCGCGGCATGGGCAAGCTGGGCTGGCTGGCGGCGTTCGTGTATTGCGCCGGTGGCGCCTTGCGCCTGGCGCGCTTCAACACCAACATCGCGGTGGTCGACAAGCGTTACTTCCAGGGTTTGCCAAGTCCTGCCGCTGCGGCGCTGGTGGCCGGCTTCGTCTGGCTGATGGACGACTTGCGTTTCGCCGGTACCGATCTGAGCTGGGCGGCGTGGATCATCACTTTGTATGCCGGCATCACGATGGTGACCAACGTGCCGTTCTACAGTTTCAAGGACATCAATTTCCGCAAGCCGGTGCCGTTCATCGCGGCCTTGCTGGTGGTGGTGCTCCTGGTGGTGATCTCCAGCGATCCGTCCAAGGTGCTGTTCGGTCTGTTTGTCCTGTATGGTTTGTCCGGCTATATCGTCTATGCCTGGCGCAAGATCAAGGGCAAGCCCGTCAGCATCGTGCAGACGGAACACGAAGAGAAGTAGTTTTCAGGGCAACTGAAACCGATCAAAACCGCCGCAGCGAAAGCCCGGCGGTTTTTTTCGTCACGCGCTGCAGAGTCGACCGGGTTGTCACTGTTGCATCGAAAATCGTCCACATTGCTGCTAAGCTGAAACCGAGGGGCTGATTCAGCCATCGAGGACCTTTATGGCCATCGCAATCAACAGTTCATTTACCGCCAGCGTTCCGGCTGCCTATGGAGGCAGTACGCCGGTGATCGACCTCGGCGTGAGTCCCGCCGCGATCAGTACGGCGGTGGCGCTGACCAATGCCGGATCAGTCGTGGTCAGCATCAGTGGCGCGCCGGCAGGATCGGTGACTTACACTGCGGCCGGGCTGCTGCGCGAGATCTCGTTTGCCGGCGTGCCGGCGCAAAGACCGCCGCCGCAAATTGTGCAGCAAGAGCGGCAATCATTACAGGCCGCCAACTCGGCGTCCGCAGCTTCACCCACGAATGACGGCCAGGAGTCGGATCAAAGCGAACCTGCCGTGGATGGCGTCTACAACGGCAGTGGTGTATTCACGCCGACCAGCGGGGTCTCGCCGCAATTTGCAGCAGTACTGCGCAGCGATCCGGGCTTGGCGGCCGTGGCGGCCAATGATTCGTTCGCTTCGGGCGTTGTAGGGACGCTGGTATCGACCAGCGCCTGATTATCTTTCTTCCCGATTTTCCAGTTTGTCCGCACTGATGGCGGTGGCGATGCGTCGTCGCAGTCCGGCGTCCTGCGCGATTTTTTCGCTGAGGCGGTGGTCCACGCCGGGCAGATCGATCAGCCTTCGGAAGCGCGCCGACTGCGCCGCATCCATCAACAGGTCGGCGACGTCGTACGGTATCACCGTGTCGTCGAGGGTGCGGATGATCGTCAGGCTGCCGCAATAGTTGCGGATCAATTCCAGCGTTTCCGCGTCCCGCCAGCTGTCCGGACGCCGTATCGCGGCGGAGAACGCCGGTCCGAACGGCAAGGCAAAGGCCGCCCGATCATAAATCGCACCGACCAACAGGACCACATGATCAATGCCGGAGGCATCGCTGCAGGCCAGGCGAATGGCGATTTCGCCGCTCATGCTGACGCCGGCGACGGTGTGGATGCGGCGTTCGGGATCGAGGTGTTGCCGTGCTTGTTCGGCTTGGTGCAGGCGTTTTTGCAGCGAGCCCGGCGTGTTGGCGCTGCTCTCGCCATGACCGGAAAAATCGAAGGCAATGCTGCCAAGGCCGAGCGTTGCAAGCTCTTCCCGCAGCAGGCGCTGGCGTTGGCGATGGCTTTGCCCGGCGCCATGCAGGAACAGTACACCCGGCACACCTGGCATACCCGGCGCATCCTCCGAATTCGTCGCACTCAGAATGTCGCCGACGATGATCTCATCGTCGATCGCCAGCTCAAAGCGCCGCTCGTTCATTCCGGAGAGTTTTGCCGCCGTTCGTTGCCCGGCGTCTTGGCGTAATAAGAACGCTTGTCTTCGTACATCAGCGCGTCCGCGCGTTGCACCGTGGCTTCCAGGCGTTCGCCGTGCTGGCTGGTGGCGCTGCCCATCGACAGGCTCAGCGGCGACCCGGAGTAATACTGGTTGTTGATGTCGATCAGGCTCTGGATGTTTTCCATCATGGCGACGGCGCCGCGTTCATCGGTGGCCGGCATCAGGATGGCGAATTCGTCGCCGCCGATGCGCGCTGCGTGGACAGGCCGGTCGGCCGCCTTGCCGAGCACTTCGCCGATGCGGCGCAGCAGGGCGTCGCCGGCCGCGTGGCCAAGTTGATCGTTGACGTCCTTGAGACCGTTGAGGTCGGCCATGATGATACTGACCGGGAACGGTCCTTTGCGCTCCAGGCGATTCATTTCATCGACCATGAAGGCGCGGTTGTGCAGCTTGGTCAGCTCGTCGTGCTTGCCCAGGAATTCGAGATAGGCTTCGGCCTTCTTGCGCGCGGTAATGTCGGTCAGGGAGACCAGCACGAGATCCCAGTCCTGTTCGTGGCCGGGGAATACCGAGAACTGCAGATGCACGTGCAATTGTTCGCCATTGAGCGCGTAGTTCACCACTTCGCGCTGATGGAACAGATTACCGTGCCACAGCTCGCTCAGTTGCTCATTGAAATGCGGCCGCATGTCGTCGCGGAATACTTCGCTCAGACGCGAGAGCAGGGTCTGCTTGTCGGGCGCATGGAACATCGTCAGCGTTTGCTGGTTGACGTCGATGACGCGGATCTCCTGCATGCAGCGCTCGACGAACTCCGGATGCACATCGGTGAACACGCGGAAATCCTTGATGCCGATCTGGCGCAGGTCGCCGAACAGGCGCTTGACCGCGCTGAAGTCTTCCACCCACAGCGAAATCGGCGAGTACTCGAACAGCCCGCGCGCATAGTCTTCGCTGTGCGTCAGCTTGCGCCGTGCGGTTTCGCGTTCGGTGACGTTTTCCACCGCCAGCAGCACGCGTTCCCAGCTGTCTTCATAGCCGGGCAGGATGCGCGCGTTGAGCTGGATGTCGAGCCGCTTGCCGGACAGCGTGTAGTTGACGCTATGGCTGGAGAATTCGTGTTTGCCTTCCCATACCTGCAGCAGCTCTTCGATATGCGTGTGCAGCATGTCGTCGCGGAATACCTTGCCGAGGTTGGTGATCAGATGGTCCAGATTATCGGCCTCGAACAGTTGCAGCGTCTTGCTGTTGACTTGCAGGACGCGGATGTTCAAGGTGCATTCGTGGACGCGCGCCAGGTCGGCTTGCAGATAGCTGCGCAAATCGGTGACGCCGGCTTCGCGCCAGGCATCGAGCAGTTTTTTGACGCCGCTGAAATCTTCCAGCCACATGGAGACGGGAGCCAGCTCAAACATCTCCGCATTGACAAGCCCGACGCCGTCGGTGGCGGCATTGTCGAGGGGGCTGCTTTGATTCTGCATAACGGTGAAGAAAGGTGGGTGACGCATAAGTGTAATGCCTTTAATGCAATGCACCCACATCCTTCGAGGTCAATTTGCAGATTTTTTGATGAAAATTATGCAATTTTACAAAGCTGCTTGACGCGTGAAATTCCTACCGCGGCGCCAGCAATTGCGCCGCCATGTTGCGCAAACGACGGGCCGGCGCCGTCGCCAGGCGAACCAGGGATTCCCGCGAAAAGTAACGCGTCGGCGCGCTGGCGTAATGCAGCACCTCGGCCGTTCGCGTTGCATGCAGGCAAGTCCAGCCGCCGCGTTCGATCTGGTAGTACTGGCCTTCGTGGATGGTCGACAAGGTCCGCAGCACGGCGTCGGACAGCCATTCGGGCGACTCGCGCAAGCGGATGCTGCCGGCTTCCACCACCAGCACGGCATCGCGGCGGCTCCACAAGTAATAGCTTTGGCCGGTGCTGAGTTGGATCCGGGTCGGGGCGGTCTGAGGGCGGTCGGTTGTGCGCATGATGTTTTCCCTTTTGGTTGGCGTAGGGATAGTCTAGGCAGTACCGGCCATGCGAAACAGGCACAGGCAATGCTCATGTGAATCGAAACAGCGGACATTTTTTTGATCTGTTATCGTCTGTTTTCGACTGCTCTGTATCTATCGCCGCTGCGGCGGAACGCTGAAGATTCACCCATGAACATGCAACCACCTCCGCTCGCTCTCGCCGCTATTGCGGCCACACCAGCACCCGCGCCAGTATCGCCATCTGCCTTGCCGATTTACCGGCGTCTGGCCGAGCACTATCTGTCGGCGATCCAGTCAGGCACGCTGGCGCCAGGAGATCGCATGCCGTCGGTGCGCGACCTGATGCGCCAGCATCATGTCAGCCTGTCGACCGCGCTGCAGACCTTGCGTCATCTGGAAGAGGGCGGCTGGCTGGAAGCGCGTCCGCGCTCCGGCTATTTCGTGCGCCAGCCGCGCCGCGCCACCATCCGCCCGGTCGGTGAGCCCAACATTCTGGCACCGCTGGACCCGGCGCAATATGTCGGCATTCATGAGCAGGTCTCCGATTTCATCGCGCGCCGGCAATTACAGGCGCCCACCATTGATCTGAGCGGCATGACTTGCGCGCCCGAGCTGTATGCGGTCGAAGCGCTCAAGAACGCCGCCATCCGCGCCTTGCGCGAGCAGCCCTCCTTGCTCACCAGCGCCATGCCGATCAATGGCAACGCCACGTTCCGCCAGGTGGTGGCGAGGCGGGCGCTCAACGCCGGCATTCGCATCGGCGCCGATGACGTGGTGGTTACGCACGGCTGCATCGAGGCGCTCAATCTGGCCTTGCGCGCAGTGGCGCAGGCGGGCGACACGATTGCGGTGGAGTCGCCGACTTATTTCGGCTTGCTGCAGACGCTGGAAAGCCTGGGCATGCGTGCGCTGGAGATTCCGACCAGTCCGCTGACCGGCATTTCGATCGAAGCGCTGGAACTGGCCATCCAGACTTACGGCAACATCAAGGCAGTCGTGGTGGTGCCGACGCTGCAGAATCCGCTCGGCTGCATCATGCCGGACAGCCACAAGGAGCGCCTGGTGGCGCTATGCGAACGCTGTGCGGTGCCGCTGATCGAAGACGACGCCTACAGCGAACTGGCCGATGGCGATGTCGCGCCGAGTGCGGCCAAGGTGTGGGATCGCAGCGGCAATGTGATCTATTGCGCCTCGCTCAACAAGGTGCTGGCGCCGGGCATGCGGCTGGGCTGGATGACCAGCGGCAAATGGCATGAGCGGGTCAAGATGCTCAAGTTCGCCTATACCCGCGCCAACGAGGAATGGACTCAGATCACCGCCGCCAACTACATGGGCTCACCGGCTTACGACCGGCACCTGCGACGTTTGCGCGGCAGCCTGAAGGAGCAGCGCGAGCAGATGGCCGAAGCGATCGCCGGCTACTTCCCGTCGGAAACGCGTCTGAGCGTGCCCAACGGCGGCGTCGGCCTGTGGGTGGAGTTGCCGCGCGGGCTGTCGTCCAAGGCGGTGTTCGCTGCTGCGCTCGATCAGGGCATCGGCGTATCGCCTGGCGTGATTTTCTCCAACTCCGATCGCTTCGATCACTACCTGCGCCTGTGCTGCGGCAAGCCGTTCACGCATGAACTGGATCAGGCCTTGCGCAAGCTGGGCGGGATCGTGGAGCGCATCCCGGGTTGAAGTATGCCCTGAGGCTGCCGCCGGGAAAGCTCTCCCGTTGCGGCCGGAAAGCTTTTTTTTGCTTCCCCGAGGAAAACTTGTAAGATTGCGTTCGATCCCTGCGACAAAGCACCACTGCCGACCGGCGTGCTGCGTTGATTTGCGCGTCGCTGCCGGACCAGCATTCCTCAATCAGAACAAGCTACAGGAACAGCATATGCAGTCTTTTTCTCAGGGCGGGGCGGACGCGGCGTCGTTACAACTGCTGCAGCAGGCGATCAGCTTTCACACGTCAGGCGACCTGGCCCGGGCCGAGCGTATCTACCGCGAAGTGCTGGCGCAGGATCCGGTCCATCCGATTGCGCTGCATTACCTCGGCATTTTCTTGCATCAGAACGGCCAGCATGACGAAGGCGTGCAGAGCATCCGCCTGTCGTGCGCGCTGCAGCCGGACAACGCGGCCTGGCACAACGATCTCGGCAACGTGCTGTTCGCGCTGCGCGAGTTCGAAGAAGCCTCCGAAGCCTATCAGGCCTCGCTCGACGCCGATCCGCACGATCACGTGGTGTGGAACAATCTCGGTTCATCCCAACTGCAGCACAACGACAGCGAAGGCGCGATCGCGTCCTTCAAGCAAGCCGTCGCTTTGTCGCCAGAGTTCGGTCCGGCGCTGATCCACCTCGGCAATATCTACGATGCAGCCGGTGACAAGATGACCAGTTCTCACTACCAGTGCCGTGCCTTCGTGTTGCCGCCGTTGGAAGAAAAGTCGAAGGAGATGCTGGGCATTTCCTTTTACTTCCTGGGCCGCCTGCAAGAGGCCGCCGATATCTATCGAGACTGGATGGAAGACGAGCCCGACAATCCGATTGCCGCGCACATGTACGCCGCCTGCTCGCAGATCGAAGTGCCTGGTCGGGCGTCGGACAGCTACCTGGAAAAACACTTCGACCGTTATGCCGAGACCTTCAACGCCAACCTGGTCGGCAGCCTGGGCTATCGCGGTCCGCAACTGATGGCGCAGGGGCTGGACATCATCGGCGCCGCCGGCAAGCAATACGACGTGCTCGACCTCGGTTGCGGCACCGGCTTGTGCGCGCCCATTGTGGCCGCCCATGCGCGCTCGCTGACCGGCGTCGACCTGTCCGGCAAAATGCTCGACCAGGCGCGTGCACGCGGCGGCTACGACCGGCTGATCAAGCAGGAAATCACTGACTTCATGGCGGCAGAACCGCAGGCGTTCGACCTCGTTCTGGCAGCTGACACGATGATTTATTTCGGCGGTCTGGACAAGGTGTTCCACGCCGTGGCGACCGCATTGAGGAGCGCCGGCCATTTCATGTTCACAGTGGAGGCCGTTACGCAGGAAGCCGGTCAGGTAGACGGTTTTCAATTGCATCCGAGCGGGCGCTATCGCCACGGCACCGACTATGTCATGCGTTGCCTGGCGGATGCCGGGCTCAGTCTGGTCAGCATGACTGAGGCGACACTGCGTGAAGAAATTCGCCAGCCGGTCAAAGGCATGCTGGTGGTGGCGAAAAAGACTTAACGTCGATTGCAGAACGGCGGAAGAAAAAAGAGCGACGGGCATCCGCCCGGTCGCTCTTTTTCATTTCCCGCTGTTCAGGTACGAGCAGATCAGTTCAGACGGCCCAATACCTCGCGCACTTGTTCCGCAGTCGGGATCGGCGCAACAGCGCCGTAGCCGGTGGTGGAAATCGCCGCCGCCACATTGGCGTAGCGCGCCGCTTCGAACGGATCCTTGCCGTCGACCAGTTGCGCAATGAAGGCGCCGCCGAAGCAGTCGCCGGCCCCGGTGGCGTCGATGGCGGCAACTGTGTGCGGGGCCACCATGCGGCGCTCAGTCGGCGTTGCCACGTAGCAGCCTTCCTGACCGAGTTTGAAGGCGACCAGTTTGACGCCGTAAGCCAGCAGCTTGTCGACGATGGCGTCGCGGTCTTCAAGGCCGGTGAGGGCGCTGACGTCTTCCCAGCTCGGCAGGCAGATGTCGCACAAGGAGAAGGCCTCGGCCATTTTGGCGCGGGCGCGCTCCAGCGGCCACAGCCGCAGTCGCAGATTGGTGTCGAGCGAGGTCAGCGTGCCGTTCTTGCGTGCATGCGCCATCGCAGCCAGGCCCGCATCGCAGGCGCTTTCGCTGATGGCCAGGCTGATGCCGGACAGGTGCAGCACCTTGGCGTCGGCGATGGCTTGCAGCGGGAGTTGTGCCGAGGTGTAGCGGCTGGCGGCGGAGCTCGAGCGAAGGTACGTGAAGTGATGGCCGGCATCGTCATGCGTGACGAAGTACACGCCCGACGGTGCATCCTGCACCACGCTGACATGCGCATCGTCGACGCGCTCGGCTTTCCACAAGGCCTGCAGGCTCTTGCCGAAATGGTCGTCGCCGACCGCACTGACGTAAGCGGTATCGGCACCCTGGCGCGCCGCAGCGATGCAGAAGTTGGAGGTGTCGCCGCCGAAGCCTTCCAGGTAATAGCGCGGGTCGTCGATGCTCTGGTTGAATTCCACCATCGCTTCGCCATAGGCGAGGATTTTCTTGCTCATGATGTCAAAGTAATAGAAAACTCAGAAGAAGGTCTGGACGATGTCGAGAACGTTGAATTTGGCGTCCAGCACCGGCAGATGGCGCCACTTGTCGAACGTCAGGCAAGGGTGCGAAATGTCGAAGGCGATCATGTCGCCCACGCGGATGTCGTCGCCCGGCGCAATCTTGAGATAGGCATGTTGATCCATCATGCCGGTGACTTCCCAATGCGACGGCGTATCAACGGGCGCGGCATCCTGGCCCGGACGGAAACGCTTGACCGGCAGCGGAAGGCCGGCGTCGAAGGCGGCGTCGCGTTTGCCCAGCGCAATGATGGCCTTGTCGGCTTCCGGGATCGATTGCACGTAGGCCCATAATTGCAGCGCCGGCAGCAGTTCGCTGCGCATCTTGCGTGCGACCGGATTGCGGGTCTGGATCTGTTCCTGCGCGGCGCGATAGACGCCGACGTCATGCGTGAGGTAACAGCCGGGGCGCAGCACCACATCCAGCGGCACGCCGATGTCGGCGCCGGCGAATTCTTCGGCAACCACGTCGTACCAGGCTGAACCTGCGCCAGTCAACACAGCGGGCTTTTGTGCCGTGCGGTGGCTCAGGTAGCCCTGCTGCGCCAGGTCCTTGGCGCATTGCACCGCGCGTTGCAGGAACAGGCGGATATCGGCTTCTTCTTTCAGCACGCCTTCATACACTTCAATACCGGACAGCGCGATGCTGCCTTCCCAGCGCTTGACGGCTGCCAGTACGGTAGCCTGTTGTTCGTTGTCGCGCACACCGGTGCGGCCGCCCACCGGACCCAGCTCCAACAGGACGTTGAGGGTTTGTTTCTTTTCCGAGAAGAAGCGGCCGAGCTGATCGACCAGTTCGGCGGAATCGACCAGGCAAAAGAATTCGAACGAAGGATCTTCCAGCAGGCGCGAGACGATCTGCATGTTCTGTTTGCCGACCAGTTGATTGGCCATCAGCACGCGGCGCACGCCATGGTGATAGGCGACATTGGTTTGATGCGCGGTGGCCAGCGTGATGCCCCAGGCGCCGGTGGCGAGCTGGCGCGCAAACAGTTTCGGCGCCATGGTGGTCTTGCCGTGCGGCGCCAGTTTGACGCCGTATTCGGTGACGAAACGCTGCATCCAGTCGAGGTTGTGCGTCAGGCGTTCTTCATACAGCACGGCGGTCGGCAGACTCAGGTCTTCCTTGAGGAGATTCCAGGGTAGGGTGTCGGCGGCGTCAGGCGCCAGCGGGGCGTTCAGCGTACCGATTCCCTTGTTGAGCGGGTCAATAATGCCACTTTGCCATTCTTTCTGGTAGTTTGTATCACTCATCTTGAATTTCTCCTCAAAAATTTGATTTGACGTAATCATAGTCCTGAATTTACTATGTTGGAAGTGTGTTATAAACTAACACGAAAAAATTATGATGCACCTGACGGCAAGTTTTTAACAGCGTTTCCGCTCAGGATCTCATTCACAATTCGAGACTTCATTCCACAGCCATGGCACAAGCTTTCGACATCGTTTCACGCATTACCGAGCGCAGCGGCCAGTTGCGCCTGGCGGAGCAAAAGGTCGCCGAGGCGATCTTGACCGATTTGTCCTTCGCCGCCAGCGCCAGCATCGGCGAACTTGCGTTGAAGGCCGGTGTCAGTCTGGCGAGCGTGACGCGATTTGCCAAGGCCATGGGCTGCCGCGACGTGCGCGAATTCAAGTTCATGCTGGCGCAGGCCGTGGCGGTCGGGCAACGCTTCTTCGATGGCGTCAAAACCATTCCGTCCGGACAACCTCCCGAACTGATCGACGTCGTCTACAACGACATTCACGCGGTACTGGAAGTCAATCGTGCGCTGATCAACGCCGACGCTCTGGCGGGTGCAGCTGAATTGCTGCGTGACGCGCGCATGATTTATTCATTCGGCATGGGCGGCGGTTCCACCATGATGTCCGACGAAGCGCGCTACCGCCTGGTGCGACTGGGTCGCCCGGTGGCGACTTACCATGATGCCTTGTTGCAGCGCATGGTGGCCGCGACACTGGACAAGAACGATGTGCTGCTGGTGTTTTCGACCACGGGCAACGTGCCGGAGTTGCTGACCAATTGCGAAGTCGCCAAGGAATACGGCGTCAAGATGATCGGCATTACTGCGCTCGGCTCGCCGCTGGCCGGCATGGTCGATGTGCTGCTGCCGATCAAGGCGCTGGAAACCGATTTCATTTTCAAACCATCGTCGTCGCGCTACGCCATGATGATGGTGCTGGACATGCTGGTGCTGGAACTGGCCCTGCTGCAGAAGGATCGCAGCCAGGAACAGCTGCGGCGCCTGAAGTATGTGCTCGACATGCATCGCGGCGGCGGCGACCGTCAGCCGCTGGGAGACTGATATGACCACCCCGAACACTTCCGGAGCTTCCTATCCCGTGCGCACCTGCGATACGCTGATCCGCAATGTTTTCGTGATCGACGGCAGCGGCGCCGATCCCGTTGTCGCCGATGTCGCCATTGCAGGCGGACGCATCGCCGCTATCGGCACGCTTGACGACTGGCAGGCGCAACAGGTGATGGATGGCACAGGCAAAGTCCTCAGCCCCGGCTTCATCGACGTGCATACGCATGACGACACCAACGTGATCCGCATGCCGGAAATGTTCCCCAAGCTGTCGCAAGGCGTCACCACCGTGGTGGTGGGCAATTGCGGCATCAGCGCCTCGCCGGTCACGCTCAAGGGCGATCCGCCGGATCCGATGAATCTGCTCGGTCAGTCGACGGCATTTTCCTACCCGACATTCGCCAGCTACGTCGCCGCCATCGACGCTGCCAGGCCCTCGGTCAATGTCGCCGCGCTGGTCGGTCATACCGCCTTGCGCAGCAATCACATGGACCGGCTCGATCGTGCCGCCAGCGATGCTGAAATCGTCGGCATGCGCGACCAGCTGACTGAAGCGCTGGAGCATGGCGCGCTCGGCCTGAGCACCGGCCTGGCCTACGGCAACGCCATCAACGCGCCGACCGAAGAAGTGCTGGCGCTGGCCGAACCGCTGGCGGAGTACGGCGCGATGTACGCGACCCATCTGCGCAGCGAATTCGCCGACATCCTTGACGCTATGGACGAAGCCTTCCGCATCGGCAAGCACTCGCGCGTGCCGGTGGTGATCTCGCATCTCAAATGCGCCGGCGTCGAAAACTGGGGCCGCAGCAGCGAAGTGCTGGCGGCGCTGGAGCAGGCCGAGAAACATCAGCACGTCGGTTGCGATTGCTATCCCTATACCGCCAGCTCCTCGACGCTGGATCTGAAACAAGTCACCGACACCTATCCCATCCAGGTCACCTGGTCCGAACCGCATCCGGAGCAGGGCGGCAAGCTGCTGTCCGACATCGCCGCCGCCTGGCAGGTCGACCTGACGGAAGCGGCGCGCCGCCTGATGCCGGCCGGCGCCGTCTACCACTGCATGGCCGACGATGACGTCAATCGCATCCTGAGCCATCCCGCGACCGTGATCGGTTCCGACGGTTTGCCCAATGATCCGCTGCCGCATCCGCGGCTGTGGGGCGCTTTCCCGCGCGTGCTCGGTTATTACAGCCGCGAGCAGAAATTGTTCTCGCTGGCGGCGGCGGTGCGCAAGATGACCGGCTTGTCGGCGCAGCGTTTCGGCCTGCACGAACGGGGTCTGGTCAAGGAAGGTTACTGGGCCGATCTGGTGCTGTTCGATGCCGACACCATTCGCGATGCCGCCACCTTCACCGATCCGATGCAGCCGGCGCACGGCATTGACGCCGTCTGGGTCAACGGCGTGCTGTCCTATCGCGGCGAGGACAAGAAGGCCACCGGCGAACGTGCCGGTCGTTTCCTTGCGCGTCAACGGATTCAGGCGGAAGAGACCGCGGCAGTGTAGTTCACAACTAATTCACGACAAACAATTGCAATAGCGGGATGCGTCGATGGTCGAGCAGTGTCCCGATTTAATTTCTTGAAGGAGAAACAGGATGAGCATCAAACGATATGGCGTCGACGGCGGCAAAGGTACCGGCGGACAGCATCTTCCCTTCGCCCGCGCAGTGGAAGCGGACGGCTGGTTGTACGTTTCCGGCCAGGTGGCGATGGTCGATGGCGAAGTGATCGACGGCGGCATCGTGGCGCAGTCGCACCAGGCCATCAAGAACGTGCTGGCCATCCTCAAGGAAGCCGGCTACGGCCCGGAGCACGTGGTGCGTTGCGGCGTCTGGCTCGACGACACGCGCGACTTCCAGTCCTTCAATAAAGTGTTCAAGGAATACTTCGGCGCCAACCCGCCGGCGCGCGCCTGCGTGCAGTCGGCGATGGTCGTCGACTGCAAGGTGGAAGTGGATTGCGTGGCGTTCAAGCGCTGAGTTGAATGAAGCCCGGGGTTCAATGAAAACCCGGGGTTGAGTGAAACCCGAATTGGGGTGAGGAGAAGGAAATGGAAGCAGTACAAGGAAGCATGCTGTTGATCTATGCTCTGGTGGCGGTGATCGCATTGATCGTGTTAATCGCGAAATTCAAGATGAATCCGTTCATCGTGCTGATCGTGGTTTCGTTGATATTGGGTCTGGCCGTCGGCATGCCGATGGGCGCGATCGTCAAGTCATTTGAAACCGGCGTGGGCAATACGCTCGGCCATATTGCGCTGGTGGTCGGTCTCGGCACCATGCTGGGCAAGATGATGGCGGAGTCGGGCGGCGCTGAACGCATCGCGACGACGATGATCGATGCCTTCGGTGAAAAGAACGTGCACTGGGCAATGATGACGGTGGCCTTCATCGTCGGCCTGCCGGTATTCTTCGAAGTCGGTTTCGTGCTGTTGATCCCGATCGCCTTCAACGTCGCCAAACGCACCGGCACATCGATGGTGCTGGTCGGTATTCCGATGGTGGCGGGTTTGTCGGTGGTGCACGGCCTGATTCCTCCGCATCCTGCTGCGCTGCTGGCGGTGACCGCCTATAACGCGGACATCGGTCGCACCATCCTGTTCGCGCTGATCGTCGGTATTCCGACTGCCATCATTGCCGGTCCGATCTTCGGCAAGCTGATGTCCAAAGTGGTGATCCCCAATCCGGACAATCCACTGATCGGCCAGTTTGTTGATCAAGGCGCAAATGGCGGAACCAAGCGCGAACTGCCGGGCTTCGGCATCACGCTGTTCACCATCCTGTTGCCGGTGGCGCTGATGCTGATCGGCAGCTGGGCGGACGTGTTCTTCACACCGAAGACCTTCGCCAACGACTTCCTGCGTCTGATCGGCAATTCGGTGATCGCGTTGCTGATCGCTACGCTGGTGAGCTTCTACACCTTCGGTAAAATGCGTGGTTTCAATCGCGAAGCCATCCTCAAATTCACCAATGAATGCCTGGGCCCGATCGCCAGCATCACATTGGTGGTGGGCGCGGGCGCCGGTTTCGGTCGTATCCTGATGGATGGCGGCGTGTCCAAGGCCATCGTCGGTATCGCGACCGATGCGCATTTGTCGCCGTTGCTGCTGGGCTGGTTCGTGGCGGCGCTGATTCGTGTGGCGACCGGTTCGGCTACTGTCGCGATGACCACCGCTTGCGGCATCGTGGCGCCGATCGTGATGGCGGGCGGCGGTGCGCGTCCGGAGCTGATGGTGCTGGCCACCGGCGCCGGTTCGCTGATCCTGTCGCACGTCAACGACGGCGGTTTCTGGCTGGTCAAGGAGTACTTCAACATGACCGTGCCGCAAACCTTCAAGACCTGGACCGTCTGCGAAACGCTGATTTCGGTGCTGGCCCTGTTGTTCACGCTGGCGCTGTCGACTGTGGTCTGAGTTGTGGTCTGAGTTGCAGGGTAGTTGTCGGATGTGTAAAAAAGCCGCTTTTCGAAGCGGCTTTTTCATTTGTTCAGTACGGATCAGAAGCGCATGCGGCTGTCGTCATAGCGCGGATCAGGACCGTTTTCGACTTTGCGGACGATGCCGTTGTCATCGAAATAGACCGTCATCTGTGAATTCCAGACTCCGCTTTCCTTGAAGCCGTAATTCCACGCCTCGTAAGGGATGCGCGCATAGCGCATCACTTCGGTCGGCCGGCCGACGATATGCAGTACATCGTTCTTGGTGGCCTGGTCGACTTTGATTGACTGGAATTTTTGGACGGTCCACACTTGCTCGTAGGAAATCAGGCGTCCGTCCGGACCGATGCGGGCCATATAAGAGTATTGGCCGAAAGGACCTGGCGCATATTCGAGCAGGCGTGTGTTGCCGTCGGGATAGACGGCTGTCGGATGGCCGAGGCGCGTGACGACCTGTTCTTCGGAGTCACCGGCGGCCGGCGGCGGGGCGAACAGGCTGGCGCAGCCGCTCAGGGAGAAGGCTGCAGCTGCTAAAACAGGAAGAAGGAGGCGTTTCATGGACAGTTGGAGAGGTGTTGGTAAGGAAAATATCCCGAGAGGCCTGTGATTCTACGCTTTTCGGGTAAGTATTTGAATCTGCTGGTCTTTTGCTATATACTTGCGCCTCTGGTCATTTCGGCCAGTTTTTATTTTTGTTCACGGTATGCAGGGTAACTACTCCGCACACCGCTTGTGAAAGGTATAGCATGTCGATCGAAAAAACAGCCAAGGCTGCCATTATTACTGATAACGCCCGTGGTCAAAACGACACCGGCTCCCCGGAAGTTCAAGTTGCGCTGCTGACAGCACGCATCAACGACCTGAACGGTCACTTCAAAGAACACAGCAAGGATCACCACTCCCGTCGTGGTCTGATCAAGATGGTTAACCGTCGCAAGAGCCTGTTGTCCTACCTCAAGGGCAAGGACGCCGACCGTTACCGCGCACTGATCGAAAAACTCGGTCTGCGTAAGTAATTTTGTTCCCTCGTACCATTCAGGTTCAGGGTTCATAGCCAAAATGCCTGCGTCAGTTTCTGACGCGGGCATTTTGTTTTTTGCGATTCCGCTTCGTGTGGTTGTCGATGTTTTCCCGGTTCGCAAAACTTCTTTGCAGTACCGCGATCCCATCCAATGATCGTGATTCGTAAGATGTCTTGCAGCGGCGCTGTTTTGGCCGGTGACAAGCATCCGTGGTGAGGTGAACGACAGCGCCTGAAAATCTGTCGGCAAAAAAGAATCCCTGCCAAGCAAGGCAACGCGGGGGTTCAATATAGAAAGGAAATACCGTGTTCAATAAAGTTACTAAAACCTTCCAGTATGGACAACATCAGGTCACTCTGGAAACCGGCGAAATCGCTCGCCAGGCTTCCGGTGCAGTCGTCGTTTCGATTGAAGACACTGTTGTGCTGGCAACGGTTGTGGCCCGCAAGGATGCCAAGCCAGGTCAGGACTTTTTCCCATTAACCGTCGATTACATCGAGAAGACTTACGCTGCGGGTCGCATCCCCGGCGGCTTCTTCAAACGTGAAGGCAAGCCTTCCGAAAAGGAAACACTGACATCGCGCCTGATCGATCGCCCGATTCGTCCGCTGTTCCCTGAAGGCTACCTGAACGAAGTGCAGATCATCATTCACGTTCTGTCCGTGAATCCTGAAATCGATCCGGACATCGCAGCAATGATCGGTGCGTCGGCAGCCTTGTCGATCGCCGGCCTTCCATTCAACGGCCCGGTCGGCGCCGCACGCGTCGGTTACATCGACGGTCAGTACGTCCTGAACCCAACCGCAACGCAACTGAAGACTTCGCAACTGGATCTGGTTGTCGCCGGCACCGAAAGCGCCGTGCTGATGGTCGAATCCGAAGCCAAGCAATTGTCCGAAGAAATCATGCTGGGCGCGGTCGTGTTCGGTCACGATCAATCGAAGGCTGTCATCAACGCGATCCACGAACTGGTGCGCGACGGCGGCAAGCCTGAAGTGCAATGGACTGCGCCTGCCAAGAATGAACCGCTGATCGCACGCGTCACCGAACTGGCTGACGGCAAGCTGCGCGCTGCGTATCAAACCAAGGACAAGCAAGCCCGTACCGAAAAGCTGAAGACGGTCACTTCCGAAGTCAACGCAGCGCTGGCGGCAGATGCTGCAGCGGCCGGCACATCGGCAGCTGATTCCGCAGAAGTCGGCGGCATCCTGTTCGATCTGGAAGCCAAGATCGTTCGTTCGCAGATCCTCGACGGCGAGCCACGCATTGACGGCCGCGACACCCGTACCGTGCGTCCGATCAGCATCCGCACCGGCGTGCTGCCACGCACCCACGGTTCGGCATTGTTCACCCGCGGTGAAACTCAGGCGCTGGTCATCGCGACCCTGGGCACTGCACGCGACGAACAAAAGATCGACGCGCTGATGGGCGAGTACACCGACCGCTTCATGCTCCACTACAACATGCCTCCGTTCGCTACCGGCGAAACCGGCCGCGTTGGTACGCCAAAGCGCCGCGAAATCGGTCATGGTCGTCTGGCCAAGCGCGCGCTGATCGCCGCCTTGCCGGCAGCTGACGAGTTCAGCTACTCGGTGCGTCTGGTGTCGGAAATCACTGAATCCAACGGTTCCTCGTCGATGGCTTCGGTCTGCGGCGGCTGCCTGGCATTGATGGACGCCGGTGTGCCGATGCAAGCACACGTGGCTGGTATCGCCATGGGCCTGATCAAGGAAGGCAGCAAGTTCGCCGTCCTGACCGACATCCTGGGCGACGAAGATCACCTCGGCGACATGGACTTCAAGGTGGCGGGTACTGCCAATGGCATCACCGCACTGCAAATGGACATCAAAATCCAGGGCATCACCAAGGAAATCATGCAGGTCGCGCTGGAACAAGCCAAGGAAGGCCGCGTGCACATCCTCGGCAAGATGCAGGAAGCCGTTCCTGCCGGCGCCGGCGAACTGTCCGACTTCGCTCCACGCCTGATCACCATCAAGATCAATCCGGAAAAAATCCGTGACGTGATCGGCAAGGGCGGCGCAGTCATTCGCGCGCTGACCGAAGAAACCGGCACCCAGATCGACATCAGCGACGAAGGCGTGGTCACCATCGCTTCCGTTGACGCTGGTGCAGGCCAGGAAGCCAAGCGTCGTATCGAAGAACTGACCGCTTCCGTTGAAGTCGGCAAGGTCTACGAAGGCACCGTCCTGAAGCTGCTGGACTTCGGCGCGATCGTTCAGGTCTTGCCAGGCAAAGACGGCTTGCTGCACATCAGCCAAATCGCCAACGAACGTGTCAACGCCGTTGCCGATTATCTGAAGGAAGGCCAGCAAGTCCGCGTCAAGGTTCTGGAAACCGACGACCGCGGCCGTCTGAAACTGTCGATGAAGGCAGCGCAAGAAGGCACGGAAGCGCCTGCTTCGCCAGAAGCGCAATAATCGGAATCGGCGCATCTGTCTTGCGAATGCAGGCGTTGCCGCATTCGCAAGCTGCAGTCAGGTAGTATCGAATCCCTCAGGGCGAAAGTCCTGGGGGATTTTTGTTTTTGGCTTGCTTTGGCTTACTTTGGTTTGTTTGTCGGAAAGCGCCGCATGCGGCTGTCGGACGCGCGCCGATTCGCGTCTGTACACCTTGCCCATGCCGGCAACTGGCATTACCCTCGGGGTAGCCGTTTGAGACAATGCAGGCGCAAACTATTCAGGACAATTGGGGAGCATCATTTCATTCGAATCTGAAAGGAGTTCCATGCCTCACGTGATCATCGTCGGTTGCGGTTTCGGCGGCCTCGCCGCAGCACGCGCACTGGCCGACGCCAAGGTCGACATCACCATCATCGACCGCAGCAATCATCACCTGTTCCAGCCGCTGCTGTACCAGGTCGCCACCGCGGGATTGTCGGCGCCCGCCATCAGCGCGCCGATTCGCAGCATCCTCGCGGAGCAGCGCAATATCACCAGCCTGATGGCGGCGGTCGCCGACATCGATGTGACGCGCAAGACGGTCGCGCTGGAAGACGGCAGCGAAATCGCCTACGACTACCTGATCGTTGCCGCAGGCTCCACCCATAGCTATTTCGGTCACGACGAATGGGCATCCTTGGCCCCCGGACTGAAAACGCTGGAAGACGCCTTCGACATCCGTCGCCGCATCCTGATGGCGTTCGAATATGCCGAACGTGAAGACGATCCCGTGCGCCGCGCCGAATGGCTTACCTTCACCGTGATCGGCGCCGGCGCCACCGGCGTCGAAATGGCCGGCACGCTGATCGAGATCGCACGCCATACCCTCAGCGGAGAATTCCGCCGCATCGATCCGCACCATGCCAAGGTGGTGTTGCTGGAAGGCTCCGACCGCGTGCTGGCGGCCTTTCCACCCGATCTGTCGGAAAAGGCGCGCACGCAGCTGGCCAAGCTGGGCGTCGACGTGCGCACCGGCAGCCGCGTTACCGACATTGATGAAGAATGCGTGCGCTACACCGACAAGGATGGCGAGCAACGGCTGGCGTCACGCACCGTGATCTGGTCGGCCGGCGTGGCGGCGTCGCCGCTGGGCAAGGCGCTTAACGTGCCGCTCGATCGTGCGGGCAGGGTGCCGGTGGGCGGCGAGCTGTCGATTCCCGGCCATCCGGAAGTCTTTGTCATCGGCGATCTTGCCGCTGCGACCTCCGACGGCAAGCCGGTGCCGGGCGTATCGCCGGCGGCCAAGCAGATGGGCCGCGTCGCTGCGCGTAATGTACTAGCCCACATGGCAGGCAAGGCGCCGGAAAACTTCGTCTACCAGGACTATGGATCGCTGGCAACGATTGGTCGCAAGGCCGCCGTGGCGATGGTCGGCAAGCTGAAGTTTTCAGGCTATCCGGCGTGGCTGTTCTGGTTGTTCATCCACGTCTATTTCCTGATCGGCTTCCGCAATCGCCTGATGGTAATGACGGATTGGGCGTGGGCTTACCTGACCTTCAAGCGCAGCGCACGCGTGATTTCCAGTGCGATCAACACGCCGCCGGCCAAGCCGCATGACAAGCATGATGAAGCGCCGACGCAGTAATCGATTTGCCAAATAAAAAGGCCGGCATCAATATGCCGGCCTTTTTTTCGTTTGCAGTTCGTTCCGCAGCGTCAGTTTTCCAACGCCAGCAGCGCAAAGCTGGCAAGCCAGTGGCCGCCGCTGTAGTGGCTGCCGACGACGTGGTCGACGCTGGCTTTCAGGTGACGCTCGATCGCGCCCGTCAATGCCGCTTGGGCCGGATGGCCGACCGGCAGGTGACGCGCAATGTGTTTCATGCACCAGGCGCGGCTCAGGTTGAGGCCGTCGAGGTGGGCGATCTTCGGGTCGGTACGATCGCTGACTTGCGCCGGCTGCATCAATCGTTCGATCTTGTCGATCTGCGGCAGGAATGTATCGAACCATGCAGGGAATGCCGTCGCGTCCAACACCTTGCTCATCAACAGTGCTTCCGTCAACGCCGCGGAGATGTATTCGTCGCCGCCGGGTTCGTAATGCGCCGGATAGTTGACGTCCTTGCCGTAGTAGCCCTGCGACGCCTGAACGATGGCAGTCTCAAGCTCGCCATCGTTTGCTGCGCGGGCGTAGTCAAGCGCCAATGCCAGCGCAAACGCCGTGTTGTAGTGCGTGCCGACGCGAATCGGGTAAGTCAGCTTGCCCAGGTATTCCAGCAGGCGCTTGCGGATTTCCAGTGTCAGGGGTTGCATCGCCGCGTGCCAGGCGGCTGCGCGTGGATGCGACGATGCGGCAAGTTCCTGCGCCAGACCGAGGATCCAGCCGAAGCCGTAAGGACGCTCGAAGGAGGCACGGCCGCCGACCTGGAAGTAGGCGGTTTCCCGCGCCATCAGTTCCGGCGTGAAGTGCTCGTCGAAGATCGCATTGATCTTGTCCTGCGTCGGCAGCGTCGGATACAGCTTCGCGCAGCGCAACAGCAGCCAATAGCCATGGACGGCCGAGTGCCAGTCGTAGCAGCCATAGAACACCGGATGCAAGGCGCGCGGCGACAAGACGTCGTCGGCGCTGTGCAGCACGTGCATGATGTGATTGGGATATTCCTGGCGGAGGTAGGTCAGCGGCATCTCGGTGTATGCGGCAGCCAGTTCGATAGTGAGTTGCATGAGAGTTTTCCGATTTTCAGATCAGCGTTGTTTCAGCGGTGCTACAGCGTGCTTGCGGCCGGTGCAAAAGCAACGGCCGCAAGCACGTATTAGTGAAACAATTAACGGAACACGATGAAGTACATCAGCAGGATATTGGCTGCCAACAGCGCGATGCCGGTAGGAATTTGCACCTTGATGACCTGGTACTTGTCCTTTAGCTCCAATAGCGCCGCCGGCACGATGTTGTAGTTTGCTGCCATCGGCGTCATCAGCGTGCCGCAATAACCGGCCAGCATGCCGATGGTCACCAGCGGCGCCGGATCGGCATGTTGTCCGACGATGATGAAGGGCAGGGCGATGCCGGCGGTCATGACGGGGAAGGCTGCGAAGGCATTGCCCATGATCATGGTGAAGAGCGCCATGCCGACGCAGTAGATCACGATCAGCATGAAGCGATTTTCAGGATTGACGAACAGGCCGACAACCTGCTGCACCGATTTGCCGGTTTGCGCTGCGACGAAGACGCCGCCGAGCATTGCCAGCATTTGCGGCAACACCGCAGCCCAGCCGATGGCGTCGAGCAGCCGGCGCGATTCACGCACGGCATGCAGCGGGGTGCCGCCGGTCAGTTTCCAGCCCGCCAGGATGGCGCAGATACAGCCGACGCACAATGCCGCCAGGGTCAGTTGCTTCTGGTCGAGGATATACACGCCGCCGATGGCCACGCCCTTGAGCAGGATGGTGCACAACACGGTCACGACAGGAATCAGGATGGCCGGAACAAAGATCCAGTTGCCGTACTGATTGGCCGACGCCTGACGTTGCTCGGCGCTGCGCTGCTTGTAAGTGCCGAGCGACAGCAGGCCGAAACCGGCAATCAGAGAAATCAGGATGACCACGACGCCGATGATGCGGTAAGCCATCGGTTTGCCCAGTGAAGAAACCAGCAAGTCGCTGAACAGGAATACCGCGCCGAACAAGAACCAGAACAGCGCGGTGGTCAGACGTTTCGGGTTGCCTTTGTCGCGCAATGTCATGCCGACCAGCAGCATGACGATGACGCCGATGAGGTAGTAGATTTCGTTGATGGTGATAAGGGTATTCATGCTGCCACCTCTTTTCCTTCGGATTTTTTCCAGGCGTTGACGTCGCGCTGAATCCCGGCATCGAGACGCACCAGACGGAACATGTGAATGGCCAGCGCCGCGATCGCGGTCGGAATGGCCCACAAGCCGAGATGCAGTGGCTCGATGTTGGTGATGCCGTTTTCCTTGAGGAAGGCGTCGATCAGCAGCACCGCACCGAAGGCGAGGAAAATGTCTTCGCCGAAGAACACGGCGATGTTGTCACAGGCAGCGGAGTGCGCGCGCAGTTTGTCGCGGATGTGCTGCGGCAGGTCGCCGTAGCGCGCTGTCGCAGCGCCTTCGACCATGGGGGCGAGCAAGGGCCGCACGGTTTGCGCCTGGCCGCCGATATAGGTCAGGCCGAGCGCGCCGAACACCTGGCGCAGGATGAAGTACAGCATCAGGATGCGTGCGGACGTCGCGCTGGCCATGCTGGAAATCCAGTCTTGCGCGCGTTCCTTGAGACCATAGCTTTCCAGCAGACCGATGATCGGCAGGATCAGTACATACACGGCCAGCGAGCGGCTGTTGATGAACTTCTCGCCGAAGGTTTCCAGCAGCATGCCGAAATCCATGCCGACGGCGAGGCCGGTGGCAAGGCCTGCGACGGTAACGACCAACAGCGGATTGAAGCGGAATGCAAAGCCTGCAACGACGATCGGAATCCCGATCAACGGTAGCAAAATCGAGCTATCCATGGACTATCTCCCAAATAAGAATGGTTATTGTGAATTGACTGCTGACGACGAAAAACAAAAAGAACGGACGGCAAAATAAACTCAGGACGGCGCACGAATTCCGATGTGTTCACTGCTCAGGCGTGTGCGGATCTGGCGTGCAAATTCCAGTGCATGCGCGCCGTCGCCATGCAGGCAGACGGTCTGCGCGTTGACCTTGACGATGCTGCCGTCAATGGCGGTGACCTGTTTGTCCTTGACGAATGAAATCGTCTGCGCGATGGCTTGCGCTTCATCCTCGATCATGGCGCCGGGGAGCGTGCGGCTGACCAGGCTGCCATCGGCGTTATAGGCGCGATCGGCGAAGACTTCTTCAACGGCGATGAGATCGGCCTGCTTGGCCGCGCTGATCAGTTCGCTGCCGGCCAAGCCGAACAGCGCCAGTTCCGGATTGAAGGTGCGTATCGCGGAGCAGATGGCATGCGCCAGTACAGCGTCTTTGGCGGCCTGGTTGTAAAGCGCGCCATGCGGCTTGACGTGCACCATACGGCCCCCTTCGGCGCGCACGATGGCGTCGAGTGCACCCAATTGGTACAGCATGCCGCTGATGATTTCTTCGGGATGCAAGTTCATGGCGCTGCGTCCGAAATTTTCGCGGTCGGGAAAGCTCGGATGAGCACCGATGGCGACGTGGTTCTGAATCGCCCAGCGTACGCTCTGGCGCATGGTGTTGGCGTCGCCGGCATGCCAGCCGCAGGCGATGTTGGCTGAGCTGACCAGCGTCAGCAGCAGTTCGTCGTTGTCGCAGCCTTCGCCGAGGTCGGCGTTGAGATCGATGTGCATGAGCTGTCCTTATTTCCGGTATTGCGTGGCGCGCGACCAGTCGAGCACAGCGACGGTTTGTTCGACATGGGCGAGATAGCGCTGCTGTTCTTCCCATGCATGCAAGGCTTGTTCCAGATCGCAGAGTTGCAGTTGCAGCAAGCCGTTGAGCGGCGCCTGCGCCAGCTTCCACATGTCCGCTGCGATGACGACGCCGATCTTGGGATAACCGCCGGTGGTCTGTGCATCGCCCATCAGGATGATCGGCTGGCCGGAAGGCGGCACCTGGATGACGCCCGGCACCACGCCGTGCGACAGCAGGTCGCGGCTTTGCTTGCGTTTGAGTTCAGATCCTTCCAGGCGGTAACCCATGCGATTGCTGTTGGGCGTGATGCGCCACTTGTCCTGCCACAGCGTGTTGCGGGCGGCGACAGTGAATTGTTCGAATTCGGGGCCGGGCAGCACACGCAGCGTGGTCAGTTTGCTGCTGTCGTTGGCCTGTGCGCTGAGGCCGCTCCATTGCGGCGAACGCACGCCAAAGGCCGGTCCGGTTGCCTTGGCGCCGGCGTCGCCCAGCGGCAGACGGTCGCCCTTGCGCAGGGCGCGGCCTTGATGGCCGCCGAAGCCGGCCTTGAGGTCGGTGCTGCGTGATCCCAGGATGACGGGCACGTCAATTCCGCCTGCGATGGCGAGACAGGTGCGCATGCCTGGCGCACCGCTACGGCCGACGTGGGCAAGGCGCAGCGTCTGTCCTGCGCGCACCGGCGTGCTCCAGTAGGGCGCCAGCGGTTTGTCGTCGAGCCGTGCGTCGAAATCGTCGCCGCCGAGCGCGATGCGCGTGTCGGTGGTGAAGCGCAATTCGCAGGCGCCCATGGTGATTTCAAGGCCTGCTGCATTGACGTCATTGCCGACCAGCAGGTTGGCGGTGCTGAGGGCCAGCGGATTGAGCGCACCGCCTGGATTGATGCCGAGCCGGCGATGGCCGGGACGGCCGAGGTCTTGCACCGAAGTCAGCAGGCCGGGTTGAAGGATTTGGATCATTTGACGATGCGCTCCACGGTAAAGCGGACGCGGTCGCCCGGACGCAACAGGGTTGGCGGATTTTGCGTCGGATCGAACAGCGGCAGCGCGGTGCGGCCGAGCAGTTGCCAGCCGCCCGGCGATGCCAGTGGGTAGATGCCGGTCTGTTCGCCGCCGATGCCGACCGAGCCTGCAGGGATCGACAGGCGCGGTTCATCCTGGCGCGGCGTCGCGAGTTGCGGATCGAGACCGCCCATGTAGGCGAAGCCCGGCATGAAGCCGATGAAGTAGACGACGTATTCGCCCTCGCTGTGACGGCGGATGACTTCCGCCGTCGAGAGGCCGGTATGGCGCGCAATAACATCGAGGTCGGGGCCGCCGACGCCGCCGTACACGACCGGGATGTCGATGTCGCGCCCGCTAAGCTGCCCGACATCAATGTGTTTCCAGCTGTCGAGGATGCGCTTCGACACGACGTCCATGTCGGCAACAGGGCGGCGCAGGATCAGGGTCAGGTTGTTCATGCCGGGGACGACCTCGGCGACTTCGGGCCATGCCGCTGCCGTGTCGGCCAGACCCCAGATGCGTTGCTGATGCGACAGGGTGGCCGGCGGCGGCAGATTGCACAGCAGTGCGCCGTCGCCGAGAAAGTGAAGTTGGGGTTGAATCATTGTCATCCGGATCTGGCTGAAGGGCTTGCGCCCGTTAATCCCGAAGGATCATACATTTCGAACAAGGTATGGACAATATATAGATAAATTATTTATTTAAGATTGCTATATAGTGTCGTAGTTGTACGAACATTTTCACGACAGAAAAAGCATATGAGCGACAAATCCCTGCAAAACACGCCGGAACAGGCCGTGACACAAAAATCTCCGACCAAAATCGTCTCCTCCAATCATCTCGTTTCCGAGCGCAGCGCCGAGCTGTCGGAGCTGGAATACGCCCTGATCATGGCAGGCAATGCATTCAATCGCTGGATGATGCGTTGCATGATGGCCGCAGGCGCCAAGGATATGACGGCAATCGAAGTCTCTTTGTTGCATCACGTGAACCACCGCGAACGCAAAAAGAAACTCGCGGACATTTGCTTTGTCCTGAACATTGAGGATACGCACGTTGTGACATACGCGCTCAAGAAACTGGTCAAGGCCGGTTACGTGAAGAGCGAGAAGGCCGGCAAGGAATTGCTGTTCTCCACCACCGACGAAGGCCAGCAACTGTGCATGCGCTACAAGGAAGTGCGCGAGCGCTGCCTGATTGAGGTGCAGGTCGACAGCGGCATCCAGAACCAGGCCATCGGCGAGGCCGCGCAATTGTTGCGCAGCGCCTCCGGTTTGTACGATACCGCCGCACGCGCGGCCGCATCGTTGTAAGCAACCGTCGGCCATCGACGGCGCCTCCCGCTGGAGGCGCAGAGGAAAAATCATGCGAGCAATTGAAATTACGGAATTCGGCGGCCCTGACGTGCTGCAATTGTGCGAGCGTCCGCTGCCGCAGCTGAAAAGCGGCGAAATCCTGATCAAGGTTCATGCCGCCGGCGTCAATCGTCCGGACGTGTTTCAGCGTCAGGGCAACTATCCGGTGCCGCCGGGCGCCTCGGATCTGCCGGGGTTGGAAGTGGCCGGCGAAATCGTCGACGGCGACCTGAGCGGCAGCGTCTTCAAAAAAGGCGATCTGGTGTGCGCGCTGGTGCAGGGCGGCGGTTACGCCGAATACTGCGCTGCGCCGCTGGCGCAATGCCTGCCGGTGCCGCAAGGCCTGAACGCGCTGCAAGCGGCGGCGCTGCCCGAAAATTTCTTTACCGTCTGGAGCAACGTGTTCGAACGGGCACGACTGGCACCGGGCGAAACCCTGCTGGTGCAGGGCGGTTCTTCCGGCATCGGCGTGACCGCGATCCAGATTGCGGCAGCGCTGGGGCATCGCGTCTTCGCGACGGCCGGTTCGGACGACAAATGCCGCGCCTGCGAAGAACTGGGCGCAGAGCTGGCGATCAATTACCGTACTGAAGATTTCGAAGAAGTCGTCAAGACCGCCACCGAAGGCCGCGGCATCGACGTCATTCTCGACATGGTCGGCGGCGACTATCTGCCGCGCGAAATCAAGACCCTGGCCGACGACGGCCGGCTGGTCATCATCGCCTTGCTCGGCGGCGCCAAGGGCCAACTGGACATGAGTCAGATCCTGCGCCGCCGCCTGACTGTGACGGGATCGACTTTGCGTCCACGTCCGGTGGAGTTCAAGGCTTTCATCGCGCAGCAGTTACAGGAGCGTGTCTGGCCGCTGCTGGCCAGCGGCAAGGTCAAGCCGGTGATTTACAAGACATTCCCGCTGGCGCAGGCGGCACAGGCGCATGCACTGATGGAATCGAGTGCGCATGTCGGCAAGATCATGCTGACGCTGGATTGAATAAAAGGGCGTCAGGGCCAGATACCCGGGCGTTTGGTTTGACCGGGTTTGCCGCGTCGCGATAGAATGCGGGGTTATTCAGAATTCTCCCCTTTAATTCGTCCTTTGGCTCTCCCTTTTATGCGCCGTAAATTAGTTGCCGGAAACTGGAAAATGAATGGCGGCCTTGCCGCCAACGCCGCTCTGGTCGCCGATATCAAAGCCGGTCTGGCTGCCGTCGGCGCCAATGCCGACGTCGCCGTGTGCGTGCCGGCGCCTTATCTGGCGCAAGTGCAGGCCGCCGTTGCCGGCTCCGGATTGGCTTTGGGTTCGCAGGACGTTTCCGCACACGCAAGCGGCGCCTACACGGGCGAAGTGTCGGCGGTCATGCTGGCCGAATTCGGCTGTAAATACGCCATCGTCGGCCATTCCGAGCGTCGCGCCTATCACGGCGAAAATGACGCGGCAGTTGCTGCCAAGACGGCGGCGGCGCTGAAGGCCGGGTTGACGCCTGTCGTCTGTGTCGGCGAAACATTGGCCGAACGCGAAGCAGGGCGCACCAACGCCGTTGTCGGCGGTCAGCTCGATGTCGTGCTGGCGGCGCTGGATGCTGCCGACGTGCAAAAGATTGTGGTGGCGTACGAACCGGTCTGGGCCATCGGCACAGGCAAGACGGCCACGCCCGCCATGGCGCAGGATGTGCACGCGATGTTGCGCGCGCGCCTGGCTGCAAAGAATGCTGACGCCGCCGTCAGGGTGCAAATCCTCTATGGTGGTAGCATGAAACCCGATAACGCCAAAGAACTGCTGGCCATGTCGGATATCGATGGTGGTCTGATTGGTGGCGCGGCTCTGAAAGCGGCGGATTTCCTGGCGATTGTCCAGGCTGCCCAGGGCAACTGATTGTTTGTTGTTTTAATTTAAGATGGCTATATGAATACTTTATTTACTGTTATTGTTGTGGTTCAGGTGCTCGCGGCGCTGACTATCATCGGTCTGGTTCTGCTGCAGCACGGCAAAGGGGCGGATATGGGGGCTGCGTTCGGTTCGGGCGCGTCGGGCAGCTTGTTCGGTGCCACGGGTTCTTCCAACTTCTTGTCGAAGTCGACCGGCATCGCTGCCGCAGTCTTTTTTGCGGCTACTCTCGCGCTGGCATTCGTCGGCAATCATCATGTTTCGCAATCCGGCGGCGTCATGGATAATCTGCCTGCTCCGGCAGCCGCAATTCCAGGAACGCCGGCTGCGTCGGGTGCTCCCGCAGCAGCTCCGGCGAATCCTGCAGACCAATCGAATCAGATTCCGAAATAGTCTTTTGCGCAGAGTGTAATAATGCGCAAAACTTAAAGCAGTTTGTGAAGTTTTAGTGTGATTGTGCATTGAACAAGAGCATCAAAACGGGTTACAATTGCAGTCTCAAGCCGACGTGGTGAAATTGGTAGACACGCTATCTTGAGGGGGTAGTGGCGAAAGCTGTACGAGTTCGAGTCTCGTCGTCGGCACCATGAAATACCGAGAAAAGCCAGCAAAGGACTAAGTCCCGAGCTGGCTTTTTGTCGAGGAAAAAGCTGTTTGATATTGAGAATCATTCCGCTAGTTATCAACAAACCTACGCCAAATCGTGAACCTCGAAAATTACTTTCCAGTTCTATTGTTTATCCTAGTCGGCATCGGTGTCGGCATCGCTCCTCAATTACTCGGTCGTTTGCTCGGGCCTCATCGCCCTGATGCGCAAAAGACCTCTCCTTACGAATGCGGCTTTGAAGCTTTTGAAGATGCCCGCATGAAGTTCGATGTGCGGTATTACCTCGTCGCCATCCTGTTCATTCTGTTCGATCTCGAAACTGCATTTTTCTTCCCGTGGGGCGTATCCATGCGCGACCTGGGCTGGTCTGGCTACATCACGATGATGGTCTTCATCGCTGAATTTGTTGTCGGTTTTTGGTACATCTGGAAAAAGGGTGCCCTGGATTGGGAGTGAGCCATGTCAATTGAAGGCGTATTAAACGAAGGGTTTGTTACCACCTCGCTGGATAAGGTAATCAACTGGACCCGTACCGGTTCCATGTGGCCGATGACCTTTGGTCTGGCGTGCTGTGCGGTTGAAATGATGCACGTCGGCGCCTCGCGTTACGACCTGGATCGTTTCGGCATCATGTTCCGCCCGTCGCCGCGTCAGTCCGATGTCATGATCGTTGCAGGCACGCTGTGCAACAAGATGGCGCCGGCGCTGCGCAAGGTGTACGACCAGATGGCCGAGCCGCGTTGGGTGATCTCGATGGGATCCTGTGCCAACGGCGGCGGCTACTATCACTATTCGTATTCCGTCGTGCGCGGTTGCGACCGCATCGTGCCGGTCGACGTGTATGTTCCAGGCTGCCCGCCGACAGCCGAAGCGCTGCTGTATGGCGTGATCCAGCTGCAAAATAAGATCAAGCGCACCAATACCATTGCGCGCTAAGAGAGTGGAAGGGTCAGTATGACGACAAAATTGGAAACTCTCGAAGCTGCCTTGCGCAATGCGCTTGGAGGGTATCTTCAGAATTTGACAGTGTCTTTGGGCGAGATCACGGTGGTGGTCAAGTCCGCCGATTATCTTTCGGCGATGCGCGTTCTGCGCGATCACGCCGATACCCGTTTCGAAGAATTGATGGACCTGTGCGGCGTCGACTACTCGACGTACGGCGACGGCGTCTGGGACGGCCCGCGCTTTGCGGTGGTCTCGCATCTGCTGTCGCTGACGCATAACTGGCGCGTTCGCGTGCGCGTGTTTGCGCCGGACGACGAGCTGCCGCTGGTAGCTTCGCTCATGAACATCTGGTCCGCCGCCAACTGGTATGAGCGCGAGACTTTCGACTTCTACGGCATCCTGTTCGACGGACACGACGACTTGCGTCGCATTCTTACCGACTACGGCTTCATCGGTCACCCGTTCCGCAAGGACTTCCCGGTATCGGGCTATGTCGAAATGCGTTACGACGCCGAGCAGAAACGCGTGGTTTATCAACCCGTAACGATTGAGCCGCGTGAAATCACGCCGCGTGTCATTCGTGAAGAAAACTACGGGATTAAATAATGGCTGAAATCAAGAATTACACGCTGAACTTTGGTCCGCAGCATCCGGCCGCGCACGGTGTGCTGCGCCTGGTGCTGGAGTTGGACGGCGAAGTCATTCAGCGTGCCGACCCGCATATCGGTCTGCTGCATCGCGGCACCGAAAAGCTGGCCGAGCAAAAAACTTATCTGCAATCGGTTCCGTACATGGACCGCCTCGATTACGTGTCGATGATGTGCAACGAGCACGCCTACGTCATGGCCATCGAGAAGCTGCTCGGCATCGAAGTGCCGCTGCGCGCCCAGTACATCCGCGTCATGTTCGACGAAATCACCCGTCTGCTGAACCACCTGATGTGGATCGGCGCGCACGGTCTGGACGTCGGCGCGATGGGCGTGCTGCTGTACGCCTTCCGCGAACGCGAAGATTTGATGGATTGCTACGAAGCCGTGTCCGGCGCACGTATGCATGCGGCCTACTATCGTCCGGGCGGCGTGTATCGCGACCTGCCGGAAACCATGCCGCAGTACAAGGCATCGATCATCCGCAACGACAAAGCCATCAAGCAACTCAATGAAAATCGCCAGGGCTCGATGCTGGACTTCATTGAAGACTTCACCAACCGTTTCCCGAAATACGTCGACGAGTACGAAACACTGCTGACCGACAACCGCATCTGGAAGCAGCGTCTGGTCGGCGTCGGCGTGGTCTCGCCGGAACGTGCGATGGCGATGGGCTTTTCCGGTCCTATGCTGCGCGGTTCGGGCATCGAATGGGATCTGCGCAAGAAGCAACCGTACGAAGTCTACGATCTGCTTGATTTCGACATCCCGGTCGGCAAGAACGGCGACTGCTACGACCGCTATTTGGTGCGCGTGGAAGAAATGCGCCAGTCGAACCGCATCATCAAGCAATGCGTCGAGTGGCTGCGCAACAATCCGGGTCCGGTCATCATCGACAATCACAAGATTGCGCCGCCGCCACGCGTGGACATGAAGTCCAACATGGAAGACCTGATTCACCACTTCAAATTGTTCACCGAAGGCTTCCACGTGCCGCCGGGCGAAACATATGCAGCGGTCGAGCATCCGAAGGGCGAGTTCGGCATCTACCTCGTGTCGGACGGCGCCAACAAGCCTTACCGCATGAAGATCCGCGCACCGGGTTATGCGCATTTGCAAAGTCTCAACGAGATGGCCAAGGGCCACATGATTGCCGATGCCGTAACCATCATCGGTACGCAAGACATTGTGTTTGGTGAAATCGACCGGTAAAACCGGTCCCTGGATGTTTTTGAAAACCCATTAGGTTCTGGGGAATATCCGATAAACCCGCGCGGGTTCTCAACAAACCATGCGCACGGATGGCCAACGATATGCTGTTAAGTCAAGACGCTCTTAAGAAAATCGATCGCGAACTCGCGAAATACCCGGCGGATCAACGCCAGTCTGCCGTCATGTCCGCGCTGCGCATTGCGCAGGTCGAACACGGCTGGCTGCCTGCCGAACTGCAACAGGAAATCGCCGATTACATCGGCATGCCTGCGGTGGCCGTGCAGGAAGTCGCCACGTTCTACAACATGTTCAACACCAGCCCGCAGGGCAAGCACAAGATCACCGTCTGTACGAATCTGCCATGCCTGTTGTCGGGCGGCGATCGTGCGGCGCATCACCTGAAGCACACGCTCGGTGTCGGCTACAAGGAAACCACCGCCGACGGTCAGTTCACGATCGTCGAAGGCGAATGCATGGGCGCATGCGGCGACGCACCTGTCATGCTGGTCAACAATCACCGCATGTGCAGCTGGATGTCGAACGACAAGATCGACGCGCTGCTGGAGGAACTGAAGAAATGACTTGTCTGCACGATCGTCATATCAAGCCGCTGATTCTGGCGGATCTGGATGGCCAGAACTGGCATCTGGAGGATTACGTCAAACGCGGCGGCTACGAGTCGCTCAAGCGTATCCTGGCTGAAAACATCACTCCTGAACAAGTCATCGCCGAACTCAAGTCCTCGGGCTTGCGCGGCCGCGGCGGTGCAGGTTTCCCGACCGGCCTGAAGTGGAGCTTCATGCCGCGCCAGTTCCCAGGACAAAAGTACCTGGTCTGCAACAGCGACGAAGGCGAACCAGGCACATTCAAGGACCGCGACATCATTCGCTACAACCCGCACTCGCTGATCGAAGGCATGATCATCGGCGGCTACGCAATGGGCATCACGGTCGGCTACAACTACATCCACGGCGAAATCTTCGACGCGTATCTGCGTTTTGAAGAAGCGCTGGAAGAAGCGCGCGCTGCGGGCTTCCTGGGCGACAACATCCTGGGCACCAACTTCAGCTTCCAGCTGCACGGTCACCACGGTTACGGCGCCTACATCTGCGGCGAAGAAACTGCGCTGCTGGAATCGCTCGAAGGCAAGAAGGGCCAACCGCGCTTCAAGCCGCCGTTCCCGGCCAGCTTCGGCCTGTACGGCAAGCCGACCACCATCAACAACACCGAAACTTTCGCAGCCGTGCCGTTCATCTTCAAGATCGGTGCGCAAGCCTACGCCGACATCGGCAAGCCGAACAACGGCGGCACCAAGATCTTCTCGATCTCGGGCGACGTCGAACGTCCAGGCAACTACGAAATTCCACTCGGCACGCCGTTCTCGACACTGCTGGAACTGGCAGGCGGCATGCGCGGCGGCAAGAAGCTCAAGGCAGTCATTCCAGGCGGCTCGTCCGCTCCGGTGATCCGCGGCGACGTCATGATGGAAACCACCATGGACTACGACGCCATCGCCAAGGCCGGCTCGATGCTGGGTTCGGGTGCGGTCATCGTCATGGATGAAACGCGTTGCATGGTCAAGTCGCTGTTGCGCCTGGCGTATTTCTACTACGAAGAATCCTGCGGTCAATGTACGCCGTGCCGCGAAGGCACCGGCTGGATGTACCGCATGGTGGAGCGTATCGAAAACGGTCACGGCAAGCTGGAAGACCTCGATGTGCTCAATTCGGTTGCCGACAACATCCAGGGCCGCACCATCTGTGCGCTGGGCGATGCGGCGGCAATGCCGGTGCGTGCTTTCATCAAGAACTTCCGCGAAGAATTTGAGTATCACATCGAGCACAAACACTGCTCGGTGCCGGCTTATATTTAACGCATAGCGTCAAGTACAGCATTAGGCAGCACGGCAAGACATGCGATCGGCGACAAGGCCGGGCGCATGTCTTCAAGGTCAAAAGAATACTTAGCTTGGGCAAAAAGCCATGGTTGAAATCGAAATAGACGGCAAAAAAGTTGAAGTGCAAGAAGGCAGCATGGTTATGGATGCTGCCAACAAGGTCGGCACTTACATTCCTCATTTTTGCTATCACAAAAAATTATCCATTGCGGCCAACTGCCGCATGTGTCTGGTCGACGTTGAAAAAGCGCCGAAGCCTCTGCCTGCCTGTGCCACTCCGGTCACGGCCGGCATGATCGTTCGTACTGCGAGCGACAAGGCGGTCAAGGCGCAAAAAGGCGTCATGGAATTCCTGCTGATCAACCATCCGCTGGATTGCCCGATCTGCGATCAGGGCGGCGAATGCCAGCTGCAGGATCTGGCGGTCGGCTACGGCGCTTCGACATCGCGCTACGAAGAAGAAAAGCGCGTGGTTCCTCCAAAGGACGTCGGCCCGCTGATCTCCATGAAGGAAATGAATCGTTGCATCCACTGCACACGTTGCGTGCGTTTCGGCCAGGAAGTCGCCGGCGTCATGGAACTGGGCATGCTGGGTCGCGGCGAGCACTCCGAAATCACCACCTTCGTCGGCAACACCGTCAACTCCGAACTGTCCGGCAACATGATCGATCTGTGCCCGGTCGGCGCACTGACATCGAAGCCGTTCCGCTACGCTGCACGTACCTGGGAATTATCGCGTCGCAAGTCGGTCAGCCCGCACGACAGCCTCGGCGCCAACCTGATTGTTCAGGTCAAGGGCGGCAAGGTCATGCGCGTGCTGCCACTGGAAAACGAAAACGTCAACGAGTGCTGGATTTCCGACAAAGACCGCTTTGCCTATGAAGCGCTGGACAGCGAAGAGCGTCTGACCAAGCCGATGCTGAAGCAAGACGGCAAGTGGCAGGAAGTCGAATGGCAAGTTGCGCTGGAATACGTCGCACACGGCCTGCGCAATATCCGTCACGAACACGGCGCTAGCGCCATCGCTGCATTGGGTACACCGTACTCGACGCTGGAAGAACTGACATTGCTGCAAAAAGTCGTGCGCGGCCTGGGTTCCGAAAACGTCGATTTCCGCCTGCGTCAATCCGACTTCGCGCTGGACCACCAAGTCACTCCATGGCTGGGCATGTCCATCGTTGAGTTCTCCGAACTGAACCGCGCCCTGATCATCGGCTCATTCCTGCGCAAGGATCATCCGTTGCTGACCGCGCGTCTGCGCCAGGCTGTCAAGAGCGGCGCCAAGATCAGCGTCCTGCACGCTGCTGACGACGACCTGCTGATGCCGGTCGCCAACAAGATCATCGCTGCACCGTCCGCATGGCTGGCGGCATTGAGCGGCATCGTTGCCGCTGTGGCGCAAGCCAAGAGCGTCGCCGCACCGGCTGGTTTCGAAAACATCGAAATCTCGCCGGAAGCCAAGCAGACCGCAGCCAGCCTGCTGTCGGGCGCGTCCAAGGCAGTCTTGCTGGGCAACGCCGCTGCGCAACATCCGCAAGCATCGCAATTGCACGCCGCCGCACAATGGATCGCCGAACAAACCGGCGCCAAGCTGGGTTACCTGACTGAAGGCGGCAACGCCGTCGGCGGTTACCTCGCCAATGCGATTCCAGGCAAGGACGGCGCCAACGCGCTGCAAGCTTTCGCGCAACCGCGCAAGGCTTACCTGTTGCTGAATGCCGAACCGGAACTCGACAGCCACGACGCGCAGGCTGCCACTGCCGCGCTGAAGCAAGCTGAAATGGTTGTCGTGATGTCGGCATTCAAACACGGCGCCGATTACGCCGACGTGTTGCTGCCGATCGCGCCGTTCACTGAAACAGCCGGCACCTTCGTCAACGCCGAAGGCCGCGCACAAAGCTTCAACGGTACCGTCAAGCCGCTGGGCGACGCTCGTCCGGCATGGAAGGTGTTGCGCGTTCTGGGCAATCTGCTCGGCCTGCAAAACTTCGACTACGAAACCTCGGAATCGATTCGCGCCGAAGTCATCGGCGAAGAAACCGATCTGTCCGCTCGCCTGAACAATATCGCCAAGCTGGCGCCGCAAGCCGGCAACGTCTCGGCCAATGGCGCGCTGGAACGCCTCGCCGACGTGCCTATCCATTTTGCCGATGCCATCGCACGCCGTTCGCCGGCGCTGCTGCAAACGCAAGACGGCCAGGCGCCGAAGGCATGGCTGTCCGCAGCCTTGTCGCAGAAACTGGGTATCGCCGCCGGCGATCGCGTGAGCGTCAAGCAAGGGCAGGGCAGCGCACTGCTGACTGCAGGCATCGACAAGAACTTGCCGGAAAATGTCGTACGTGTGGCAGCCGCCCATGCAAGCACCGCTAATCTGGGTAGCATGTTCGGCGCAATCGTTGTGGAGAAAGCGTAATGGATCAACTGATTGCCAACATCAACGCAGTCGGCCCCGCGTATCTGGGTACGGCCTGGCCGTATGTGTGGACCTTCGTCTGGAGCCTGCTGAAGATTCTGGTCGTGATGGTGCCGCTGCTGGGTTGCGTCGCTTACCTGACACTGTGGGAACGCAAGCTGATCGGCTGGATGCACGTTCGTCTGGGTCCTAACCGTGTCGGTCCCCTGGGTCTGCTGCAACCTATCGCCGATGCGCTGAAACTGATCTTCAAGGAAGTGACCACGCCGGCACGCGCCAGCAAGGTGCTGTTCTTCATCGCGCCGATCATGACCATCATGCCGGCGCTGGCTGCCTGGGCGGTGATCCCGTTCGGACCTGAAGCGGTCATCGCCAACGTCAATGCCGGTCTGCTGTTCGTCATGGCGATTACATCGATGGAAGTCTACGGCGTGATCATCGCCGGCTGGGCGTCCAACTCGAAGTACGCGTTCCTCGGCGCCATGCGCGCTTCGGCGCAGATGGTGTCGTACGAAATTTCGATGGGTTTCTGCCTGGTCATCGTGCTGATGGTGTCCGGCAGCCTGAACCTGATCGACATCGTCACCAGCCAGGGCAAGGGCTTCTTCGCCGACCACGGCGTCGGTTTCCTGTCGTGGAACTGGTTGTCGCTGCTGCCGATCTTCGTGATCTACATCGTCTCCGGCATCGCTGAAACCAACCGTCACCCGTTCGACGTGGTCGAAGGCGAATCCGAAATCGTGGCCGGTCACATGATCGAATACTCGGGCATGTCCTTCGCGATGTTCTTCCTGGCCGAATACGCCAACATGTGGCTGATTTCGATCCTGACCGCGCTGCTGTTCCTGGGTGGCTGGGCATCGCCGCTGAGCGTGCTGGACTTCATTCCGGGCTGGATCTGGCTGGGCATCAAGACCTTCTTCATTGTGTCGCTGTTTATCTGGGTGCGCGCTTCGTTCCCGCGTTACCGCTATGACCAGATCATGCGTCTGGGCTGGAAAGTGTTCATTCCGCTGACATTGGTGTATCTGGTCATCGTTGCGACCTGGATGCAGACCTCGTGGAATATCTGGAAGTAATTCGGAAGTAATGTAAAGGCTGAGGTGAGAAGTATGGAAGCTATTAAGGATTTTTTCGGCAGCCTGATGTTGCGGGAGCTGTTCAAGGGCCTTGCCCTGACCGGCCGCTACCTGTTCGCGCGCAAGATCACGATTCAGTTCCCGGAAGAGAAGACGCCGCAGTCGCCGCGTTTCCGCGGTCTGCACGCCTTGCGTCGCTATCCGAACGGTGAAGAACGTTGTATCGCCTGCAAACTGTGCGAAGCGGTTTGCCCGGCGATGGCGATCACGATCGAATCGGAACAGCGTGAGGACGGTTCGCGCCGCACCACGCGTTACGACATCGATCTGACCAAGTGCATTTTCTGCGGCTTCTGCGAAGAGTCGTGCCCGGTTGATTCGATCGTTGAAACGCACATCCTGGAATACCACGGTGAAAAGCGCGGCGATCTGTACTACACCAAGGAAATGCTGCTGGCCGTTGGTGATCGTTACGAAAATGAAATTGCCGCTGCACGTACTGCAGACGCTGCATATCGTTGATTGAGTTCGGGACGGCATGCAGGGTTTCAGGTTGTTGCATGCCGCTGAGATGATCGGGTCTGAAGCTTGTTGGGTAGCCTGATCGATGGATCGGGCGATCGAATGATCTGATACTGGTTTTAGCCAACTTTTTGGTTGATTATGGAATTTAAAACTGTCTTGTTCTATGCGTTTTCAGTGGTCCTCGTGCTCGCTGCATTACGCGTCATTACGGCCCGCAATCCGGTGCATGCGGCCCTGTTCCTCGTGCTGGCCTTCTTTTCGGCGGCCGGCATCTGGATGTTGCTGAAGGCGGAGTTCCTCGCCATCGTGCTGGTGCTGGTCTACGTCGGGGCGGTGATGGTGCTGTTCCTGTTCGTGGTGATGATGCTGGACATCAATCTCGACAAGATGCGAGAGGGCTTCTGGGGATACTTCCCGCTGGCTGCAACCATCGGCGTGATCATCGTGCTGGAAATGGCAGCGGTCCTGTTGCGCAGCTTCTGGGCGCCGGAAGCGCAAGTGCCTGCCGCATCGAACACCATCGGCACCACCAAGGCGTTGGGCATGCTGATCTACACCGAATACGTCTACGCCTTTGAAGTCGCCGCCGTGATACTGCTGGTCGCCATCGTCGCCGCCGTGGCGCTGACGCTGCGTCGCCGCAAGGACAGCAAGTACTTCTCGCCGGCCGAAGCAGTCAAGGTCAAGAGCACCGATCGCGTTCGCCTGGTCAAGATGAAGGCTGAATCCACTCGCAATGACACCAACACCGGCGGCGATGCTCAGGCATCCGGCGCAGGACCACAAGCTTAAGGGGCGCGCAATCATGACTCTCTCGCTATCGCATTACCTGATCCTTGGCGCGATCCTGTTCGCGATCTCGATCGTCGGCATTTTCCTCAACCGCAAGAACGTCATCGTGTTGCTCATGGCAATCGAACTGATGCTGCTGGCGGTGAATATGAACTTCATTGCCTTCTCGCATTACCTCGGCGATGCGGCTGGACAGATCTTCGTGTTCTTCATCCTGACGGTCGCCGCTGCGGAATCCGCAATCGGCCTGGCCATCCTGGTGGTGCTGTTCCGTAATCTGGACACCATCAACGTGGAAGATCTGGACACGCTCAAGGGGTAAGCGCGTTTTAAGCGTCAGTACGCATTGGAACGTTCGCAGTGCAGGTAGATTGAATTTAAATTTCATTTAAAGATGGGCGTTCTCCGAGAGTCTTCCCGATTCGAGGAGAACCCAAATAGCGATAAGGTTCATCATGGCGGGGCAACTTAACCCACATCTTCTTTTAGCCGTACCACTGGCGCCGTTGGCCGGTTCTGCGATCGCAGGCCTGCTCGGGACGAAGTTCTTCGGCAATGTAGTCGGCCGCAAGGTTTCGCACACGGCGACCATCCTCGGCGTGTTGATCGCATTGATCATTTCCGTCCAGACTTTGCTGGCGGTAATCGACGGCGCGACCTACAACGGCACGCTGTACACCTGGATGACCGTGGCCGGCCTGAAGCTGGAAGTCGGCTTCCTGATCGACAGCCTGACCGCGATGATGATGTGCGTGGTGACCTTCGTGTCCCTGATGGTGCACATCTACACCATCGGCTACATGAAAGACGATGACGGCTACAACCGCTTCTTCTCGTACATCTCGCTGTTCACGTTCTCGATGCTGATGCTCGTCATGAGCAACAATTTCCTGCAGCTGTTCTTCGGCTGGGAAGCAGTGGGCCTGGTTTCCTACCTGCTGATCGGTTTCTGGTACACCCGTCCGACCGCGATCAAGGCCAACATGAAGGCCTTCCTGGTCAACCGCGTCGGCGACTTCGGCTTCATCCTCGGCATCGGCCTGTTGCTGGCCTATGCCGGTTCCATGAACTACGGCGAAGTGTTCGCCAAGCGCGGCGAGCTGGCTCAGCTGACGCTGCCGGGCACCGACTGGATGCTGTTGACCGTGGCGTGTATCTGCCTGTTCGTGGGCGCGATGGGTAAATCTGCTCAGTTCCCGCTGCACGTCTGGCTGCCTGATTCGATGGAAGGCCCTACCCCGATTTCCGCACTGATCCACGCGGCGACGATGGTGACCGCCGGCATCTTCATGGTGACCCGCATGTCGCCGCTGTTTGAACTGTCCGACACCGCCTTGTCCGTGATCCTTGTGATCGGCGCAATCACCGCGTTGTTCATGGGCTTCCTCGGCACCATGCAGACCGATATCAAGCGCGTGGTGGCGTATTCGACGCTGTCGCAGCTGGGTTACATGACTGTCGCGCTGGGTGCTTCGGCTTACTCGGTCGCCGTGTTCCATCTGATGACGCACGCGTTCTTCAAGGCGCTGCTGTTCCTCGGCGCGGGTTCCGTGATCATCGGCATGCACCATGACCAGGACATGCGCAACATGGGCGGCCTGCGCAAGTACATGCCGATCACCTGGATCACCTCGCTGCTGGGTTCGCTGGCGCTGATCGGTACTCCGTTCTTCTCCGGTTTCTATTCGAAGGACAGCATCATCGAAGCAGCCGCCGAATCGCATCTGGCGGGTTCCGGTTTTGCCTACTTCGCCGTGCTGGCCAGCGTGTTCGTGACCGCGTTCTATTCGTTCCGCATGTATTTCATGGTGTTCCATGGCGAAGAACGTTTCGGCAAGGCTGACGCACATGGCCACGATGATCATCATGCGCCTGCTGCCGCACACGGTGCACACGACGACCACGCTCATGATGCACACGGCCATGACGCTCATGATGCCCACGACGACCATGAACATCACGGTCTGGCCCCGGGTCAGAAGCCGCACGAGTCGCCGCTGGTGGTGACGCTGCCGCTGATCCTGCTGGCGATTCCATCGGTCATCATCGGTTTCTTCGCGATTTCGCCTCTGGTCTTCGGCGACTTCTTCAAGAACGTGATTTTTGTCGGCGAAAACCACAAGGCGCTCGAAGAGCTGGCGCATGAATTCCACGGTCCGATCGCGATGGCGGTGCATTCGCTGACATCCGCGCCGCTGTGGCTGGCGATTGCCGGTGTGGCGACGGCGTACTACTTCTACATGGTCAATCCGCGCGTCCCGGCTTGGTTCAAGGACAAGTTCAGCGCGATCTACACCTTGCTGGACAACAAGTACTACATGGACAAGTTCAATGATGTCGTGTTTGCCGGCGGTGCACGCATGCTGGGCACCGGCCTGTGGACTATCGGCGACAAGGGCCTGATCGATGGTCTGGTCGTCAACGGCAGCGCCAAGGTCGTCAACTGGTTCTCGAAAGTCACGCGCCTGTGGCAATCCGGTTACATCTACCATTACGCGTTCGTGATGATTATCGGGGTGCTGGGTTTCCTGGTTTGGTTCATGCCGTTTCCGTTTGGCAAATAAGCTGTAAGAAGATAACAACCATGATGCAGTCAACTTTTCCTCTCCTTAGCCTTGCGATCTGGTGTCCGGTCGCGTTCGGCATACTCGTCCTGGCCGTGGGCCGCGACGACAATCCATCCGTCGCACGCTGGCTGGCGCTGCTCGGCGCCGTCGTCAGCCTGCTGGTAACCATCCCGCTGGTCCTGCATTTCGATGCGGCCGCGCACGGTTACCAGTTCGTCGAGAAGACGCCCTGGATCGATCGTTTCAACATCAGCTATTTCCTCGGCATTGACGGCCTGTCGCTGTGGTTCATTCCGCTGACCGCCTTCATCACCGTGATCGTGGTACTGGCCGGCTGGGAAGTGATCCAGAAGCGCGTCGGCCAATACATGGGTGCGTTCCTGATCCTGTCGGGCCTGATGATCGGCGTGTTCTCGGCGCTCGACGGCATGCTGTTCTACGTGTTCTTCGAAGCGACCCTGATCCCGATGTTCATCATCGTGGGTGTCTGGGGCGGCGCCAATCGTGTGTACGCGGCCTTCAAGTTCTTCCTGTACACCTTGCTCGGCTCGCTGCTGATGCTGATCGCACTGATCTACCTGTACATCGTGTCCGGCGGCAGCTTCGAAATCCCGACATGGCATCAATTGCCGCTGTCGATGATCGAGCAAAAACTGCTGTTCTTCGCATTCCTGATGGCATTTGCGGTCAAGGTGCCGATGTGGCCGGTGCATACCTGGCTGCCTGACGCCCACGTGGAAGCGCCTACCGGCGGCTCCATCGTGCTGGCTGCGATCATGCTGAAGCTGGGTGCTTACGGTTTCCTGCGTTTCTCGCTGCCGATCGCTCCTGACGCCAGCCACGCGCTGTCCGGTTTCATGATCACGCTGTCGCTGGTCGCGGTGATCTACATCGGCCTGGTCGCACTGGTGCAGCAGGACATGAAGAAACTGGTCGCGTACTCGTCGATCGCCCACATGGGCTTCGTCACGCTGGGCTTCTTCATGTTCAACGACATGGCGGTGCAGGGCGGTATCGCACAGATGATTTCCCACGGCTTCGTGTCGGGCGCGATGTTCATGTGTATCGGCGTGCTGTACGACCGCATGCATACCCGTGAAATCGCCCAGTACGGCGGTGTGGTCAACAAGATGCCGCGCTTCGCTGCTTTCTTCATCCTGTTCTCGCTGGCCAACTGCGGTCTGCCTGCGACCTCCGGTTTCGTCGGCGAATTCATGGTGATCCTGGGCGCTGTCAAGTTCAACTTCTGGATCGGCCTGCTGTCGGCAACCGCCCTGATCCTGGGTGCGGCTTACTCGCTGTGGCTGACCAAGCGCGTGATCTTCGGCGCGGTGACCAATCACCACGTGGAAGAACTGACCGACGTCAACAAGCGCGAATTCTTCATCCTCGGCCTGCTGGCGATCGCGGTGCTGGTGATGGGTCTGTACCCGGCGCCGGTGACGGACACCATGCAGACTTCGGTCAGCGATCTGTTGAAGCACGTGTCGGTCTCCAAGATCGGCAACTAAGTAAAGTAACAAGGCATCGGTGCTGCTGCAGTGTGCAGCGCCGACGCCGGCAAGCAATTCGGTACGACGTTTCGAAACAGGCAGGGCAGGCGAAGTGCAGGCCCGGCTGAAAACGGCGGCAACGGTAAGCGGACAAAATACGCGGACGAAACTAAGCGGTAACTAAATGAACAACATGAATCTGATCCCTGTCTATCCGGAAATATTTCTGCTGATTGCGACCTCCGCAATCCTGCTGATCGATATGTTTTTGCCGGATGCAAAGCGCGTCATCACCTACGTGCTGTCCTTGCTGGCGCTGGTAGGCTGTGCAGTGCTGACCTTCACCAACTACGCAAGCGGCGAAACGGTCTACACTTTCAGCAACATGTTCGTCTCGGATCCGCTGTCGAGCCTGCTGAAACTGTTCTCCTACCTGGCCATCGGCCTGACGCTGATCTACGGACGTCAATACAACTCCGACCGCGGCATCGTCGGCGGCGGTCACCTCGGCGGCGAGTTCTACGCGCTGACGCTGTTCGCGCTGCTGGGCCAGATGGTCATGATCTCCGGCAACAGCTTCCTGTCCATCTACCTGGGCCTGGAACTGATGTCGCTGTCGCTGTACGCGCTGGTCGCCCTGCGCCGCGACAATGTCGGCTCGACCGAAGCCGCGATGAAGTACTTCATCCTCGGTGCACTGGCTTCCGGTTTCCTGCTGTACGGTATCTCGATGCTTTATGGCGCCACCGGTTCGCTGGAACTGAACGACGTCTTCCGCGCCATCGTTTCGGGCACCGTCGACCGCAACGTGCTGGTGTTCGGCATCGTGTTCGTGGTGGCTGGCCTGGCATTCAAACTGGGCGCCGTGCCGTTCCACATGTGGGTGCCTGACGTCTATCACGGCGCACCGACACCGGTGACCCTGCTGATCGGCGGCGCGCCGAAACTGGCAGCGTTCGCGATGGTGTTCCGCATCCTGGTCGAAGGCCTGCTGCCGCTGGCGATCGATTGGCAACAAATGCTGATGGTGCTGGCCGTGTTGTCGATCATCGTCGGTAACGTGACCGCGCTTGCGCAGACCAACATCAAACGCATGCTGGCGTACTCGACCATCTCGCACATGGGCTTCATGTTGCTGGGCATGATGTCGGGCGTGGTCGACGGCAACCTGTTCCAGGCCGTCAATGCCTACAGCTCGTCGCTGTTCTATGCGATTACTTACGTGCTGACCACGCTGGGCACCTTCGGCGTGATCCTGCTGATGTCGCGCTCCGGTTTCGAAGCCGACACGCTCGACGATTTCAAGGGCCTGAATCAACGCAGCCCATGGTTTGCCGGCATCATGCTGGTGCTGATGTTCTCGCTGGCGGGTATTCCTCCGATGGTCGGCTTCTACGCCAAGCTGTCGGTGCTGCAAGCGGTGCTGGGCACCGGCCAGATCTGGCTGGCAGTGCTGGCCGTGGTGTTCTCCCTGGTCGGCGCGTTCTACTACCTGCGCGTGATCAAGAACATGTACTTCGATGATCCAGCCGACAGCGGCAAGATCACTGCCAGCTTCGACGTGCGCATTGCGCTGAGCCTGAACGGTATCGCAGCGCTGGGCCTCGGTCTGTGGCCTGGTCACCTGATGGACGCCTGCACCAACGCCATCGTCACCACGCTGGCGACGTTCCTCAGCAAAGTCATCGCAGCGTAAAGCGAAGCCGCCAGTGAACGTTTCCCTGCTGAGCTGGTGTGTCATCGTGTTGGCGGTCCTGGCCGCCAACCTTCCTTTCTTCAATCAGCAGTTGTTCGCGCTGATCCCCCTCAGCAAGTCGTCCGATTATCGCAAGCCGGTATGGGTGCGCTTGCTGGAGCTGGTGGCCCTGTATTTCATCGTCGGCGCGATCGCGCATTTCTTCGAAGCCAATATCGGCAATGCCTTTGCCCAGCGCTGGGAATTTTATGCCGTCACCGGCTGTCTGTTCCTGGTGTTGGCGTATCCGGGCTACGTCGTGCGCTATCTGCGCAAGAGCCACGCCTGAGCTGCGCCGGCCTGTGCCCGACACATGTCGCGGCGACAAGATTTTCTTTCTCCATCCACGCTTATTGATTGCCTGATTTCCTATGGACGCACATCTCAAAGAAAGCAAGGTAGACGGCCAGCTGGTCTACGAAGGGCACTTCCTCAAGGTCCAGCGCGACACGATCCAACTGCCTGATGGCAAGCACGCAATACGCGAACATATTCGTCATCCAGGCGCGGTGGTGATCCTGCCGTTGTTCGACGATGGCTCGGTGCTGCTGGAGCGTCAGTTCCGCTATCCGCTTGACCAGGTCTTCATCGAATTCCCGGCCGGGAAGATCGATGCCGGCGAAGACCATCTGGCCTGCGCCAAGCGCGAGCTGCAGGAAGAAACCGGCTACACCGCCACCGACTGGCAATTCGTCTGCACCATCCACAACGCAATTGCCTACTCGGACGAGCACCTCGACATCTATCTGGCGCGCGGCCTGACGGCTGGCGAGCGCAAGCTCGACGACGGCGAGTTCCTCGACATCTACAAGGCGCCGCTGTCGGAATTGCTGGAGCAGGTCCGGCTGGGCCAGGTGACCGACGTCAAGACGGTCATCGGCGCGTTCTGGCTGGAAAAAATCATCAACGGACAATGGACCTTGCCGGGCGCGTAATCGCTGGTCCGGATATGCCGCAAAAACAGAAGGCTTCGATACGTATCGAAGCCTTTTTCGTTTGAGCTACCGAACAACTCAGCGTTGCGGCAGCGTTTTCAAAAAGTCGCCGACTTGCCTGGCATAGAATTTTGAAAAGCTCGTCGTCCCATGCCCACGCGTTTCCGCGCTCGCGGGTATCAGATACAACTCGGCGTTCTTCAACTGCTTCAAGGCCGCAATCATCGTTCCAGTCTCAGGCGGATTGCGCTCGTCGTCGGCCGAATTGATCGCCAGCAGAGGCGCCTGGATGCGCGTCAGATTCGGCATGGCATTGAAGTCAGCCGACGATCCCCATTGATAGATGAAATCGTTGGCGTCCGCCGTCACCGGCGCATTCAAACGGTCATCAACGATCTTGTCGGCTTGCGCGCGCGTCGGCGCCAGCGCCTGGTAGGCGAGGGTGCCGCCGGCGGTGGCAATGCCGAACATGGTGTTGGCCAGGCGCAGCGAAGGTGGCTGCGTGGTGTAGTTGCCGCCGTTCCAGGCCGGGTCCTGTTTGATCGATTCGACCAGCATGCGTCGCATCATCCAGTTGCGGCTCGCCATCTCGATTGGTTGCGACGCCATCGGCACCAGCCCATCCATCATCGCCGGATAGGTTTCCCCCCACATCCAGGTCTGCATGCCACCCATGGAATTGCCCATCACCAGGCGCAGGTGTTTGACGCCCAGGCCTTCTGTCACCAGCCGGTATTGTGCCAGCACCATGTCAGCGTAATTGTATTGCGGGAATTTCGCGCGGAGCCCGTCGGACGGCTTGGCCGATTTTCCGACGCCGATGGCGTCCGGCATGATCACGTAATACTTGCTCGCATCAAGTGGCTGTCCCGGGCCCAGCATCTCGCCGGCGAAATCCTTGGCGACCATGTCGGCGCCGCTGCGATAGGTGCCGTGCAACAGCAGCACCGCCGGATTGGCCGGATCGCCGACGGTGATGTAATGCAGTTTGAAGTTGTTCAGCGTCTCACCGGTATGGAAGGTGAAGGAGGGCGCAATCCAATCGGCTTCGCGCTGTTGCGGATAGCCGGCGGCGTGGGCCGCAGTCGACAGCAGGGAAGATGAAAGCAGCAAGGGGGCGATGATGCCCAGGGCAAGTCTCCGAATCATTTTTATAGTCCTCGTAAGCGAAGGTGGTCTTATGCGACAGGCCATACTAAATGAAATCCGCCTGCCTCGCTGTGACGGCAATGCCGAAACAAAAACGGCGCTTCGTTTGAGCGAAGCGCCGTTCTTGTTTGAAGCAGGAAGCCGATTACATGTTCGAATAATTCGGCCCGCCGCCGCCTTCCGGCGTGACCCACACGATGTTCTGCGTCGGGTCCTTGATGTCGCAGGTCTTGCAGTGCACGCAGTTCTGCGCGTTGATCTGCAGGCGGTCCGTATTGTCGTCGTTCTTCACGAACTCATACACGCCGGCAGGGCAGTAACGCGCCTCCGGACCGGCATACTTCGCCAGGTTGATGCCGACCGGTATCGACGGGTCTCTCAGCGTCAGGTGGACCGGCTGGTCTTCGGCATGGTTGGTGTTCGAGATGAACACCGATGACAGGCGATCAAAGGTCAGCTTGCCATCCGGCTTCGGATACGCAATCGGCGTGAAGTCGGACGCCGGCTTCAGGCATTCGTGATCGGCATGCGTGTGATGCAGCGTCCACGGCGCCTTGCCGCCGAACAGCACCTGATCGATACCGACCAGCAGCGTCCCGGTGTACAGGCCCTTGCTCATCGACGGCTTGAAGTTGCGCGCCTTGTGCAGTTCTTCATGCAGCCAGGACTTCTCGAACGCGGCGCTGTACGCCGTCAGTTCGTCGAACTGGCGATCATTGCTCAAGGCCTCAAAAACAGCTTCTGCGGCAAGCATGCCGGTCTTGATGGCGGCATGGCTGCCTTTGATGCGCGAGGCGTTCAGGAAGCCCGCATCGCAGCCGATCAGTGCGCCGCCCGGGAAGGTCAGCTTCGGCAGCGACTGCAAACCGCCGGCGGTAATCGCGCGCGCGCCGTAGGCGAGACGCTTGCCGCCTTCGAAGAACTTGCGGATTTCAGGATGGGTCTTGTAACGCTGGAATTCTTCGTACGGCGACAGGTAGGGATTCTCGTACGCGAGGCCGACCACGTAGCCGACCGCGACTTGATTATTCTCCAGGTGATACAGGAAGGAGCCGCCGTAAGTGCCACTGTCGAGCGGCCAGCCGGCGGTGTGTACGACCAGGCCGGGCTTGTGCATCTTCGGATCGATTTCCCAGATTTCCTTGATGCCGATGGCGTAGGTTTGCGGATCCTTGCCGGCGTCGAGTTTGTACTTGGCGATCAGTTGTTTGCCCAGATGGCCGCGCGCGCCTTCGGCAAAGAAGGTGTACTTCGCATGCAGCTCCATGCCCAGCTGGAACGCGCCGGTCGGCTCGCCGTGGCGGTCCACGCCCATGTTGCCGGTAGCGACGCCCTTGACCGAGCCGTCGTCGTTGTAGAGTACTTCAGCAGCCGCAAAGCCCGGGAAGATTTCCACACCCAGCGCTTCAGCCTGCTGACCCAGCCAGCGGGTCACGTTGGCCAGCGAGATGACGTAGTTGCCATGGTTCTGGAAACAGGCTGGCAGCATCCACGACGGGGTCTTGTATGCCTTGCTGGCGGAGAGAAAAAGGAAGCGGTCTTCGGTGACTTCGGTGTTGAGCGGCGCGCCGAGTTCTTTCCAGTTGGGGAACAGTTCGGTGATCGCCTGCGGATCCATGACCGCGCCGGAGAGGATGTGGGCGCCGACTTCGCTGCCTTTTTCCAGCACGCAGACCGAGACTTCCTTGCCGGCTTCTGCCGCCAGCTGCTTGATGCGGATGGCCGACGACAGGCCGGCGGGGCCGCCGCCGACAACGACGACGTCGTATTCCATTGCTTCGCGCGGCCCGTACTGCGCCAGCAAGTCTTGAGGTTGAGTCATGGAGTGTCCCGTATGGTTTTGGTTGGAATATTTTTGCGAACGATCGTGCTATTGTTCAATATTTTGCGAGAGAATGCTAGTCTGCAACGCAAATATGTTCGCGATGCCAAGTATTTTATGTGATTTCCCTCTTGTAAGTATGGAAATGGAATCCCGCGCAGTCGATCCGAAACCGATAAGAAATAGGGCCGGAGCTGCCACAGCATCGCCAGGAAAGATGAAATAAATTCAACAATGAATGAATCGCTTTAGCGCGCAACGAAAGGCAAGCCCCGCAATGACAGACAAGATACTGATTCACACCTCGCGCATGGACGTGCGCTGGGGCGACATGGACGCCTTCAATCACGTCAACAACACCGTCTATTTCCGCTACATGGAACAGACCCGTATCGAGTGGCTGGAAGCCATCGGCGTCGGCATTGAGGCTGACGGGCTGGGCCCGGTGATCGTCAATGCGCACTGCAGCTTCCTGCGCCAGCTCAAGTATCCGGCCGACATTGAGGTCCGCATGTACGCACAGCCTCCCGGCCGTTCCAGTGTGGAAACTACCTATGAAATCCGGCGTGTCGATCAGCCCGAAATCATTTATGCTGAGGGCGGCGCAAAGATCGTGTGGGTTAATTTCAAACAAGAAAAATCGGTTCCACTACCCGAAAGCATCCGTCAGACCCTGACAGGTTTGTAAGTTTCGAGAAAGGTAGATGCGACAGAATCAGCCCCGATACCGATGCTGCGGAGAACCCGAAGCGGAGGAGAGTTAGTCCACAACAAGATGGTCTGGCCACATAATTAAACCCAGGAGGAAGACAAATGACTTACAAGACCCAAGCTCTGGTTGCAGCAGCATTGCTGAGCCTTTCCCTTTCCAGCCAAGCTGCCGACCCGATCAAGATCGGCGTGTCCGGCCCGTTCACCGGCGGTTCCGCGCCGATGGGCGTGTCCATGCGCGACGGCGTCAAGCTGGCCGTGGCTGAAATCAACGCTGCAGGCGGCCTGCTGGGCCGTCAGGTGCAGATCGTTGAACGCGACGATGAAGCCAAGAACGAACGCGGTGTGCAAATTGCACAAGAAATGATCAACAAGGAAAAGGTCGTCGCCACTGTTGGTTACGCCAACACCGGCGTGGCACTGGCTTCGCAGCGCTTCTACCAGGAAGCCAAGATTCCTGTGATCACCAACGTCGCCACCGGCTCCGTGGTCACCAAGCAGTTCGAAAAAGACAAAGACAATTACATCTTCCGCACTTCGGCCAACGACGCAATCCAGGCCAAGATGCTGGCTGATGAAGCCATCGACAAGCAAAAGTACACCAAGGTCGCGATTCTGGCCGACTCGACCAACTACGGTCAGCTCGGACGTGAAGATCTGGAAAAGGCTCTTGCCGCCAAGAAGATCACGCCTGTCGCCATCGAAAAGTACAACCTCAAGGACGTCGACATGACGGCCCAGTTGCTGAAGTCCAAGCAAGGCGGCGCGCAAGTCGTGCTGACTTACGGCATCGGTCCTGAACTGGCGCAAATCGCCAACGGCATGGAAAAGCTGAACTGGCACGTGCCTATCATCGGCAGCTGGCCGCTGTCGATGGGTAACTTCATCGACAATTCCGGCAAGAACGGCAACGGCGCACGCATGCCGCAAACCTTCATCCAGGACGGCGACACGCCAAAGCGCAAGGCCTTCATCGAAGCCTACCAAAAGGCTTACAAGGTTGACCGCATGCCATCGGCCGTGTCCGCTGCCCAAGGCTACGATTCAGTCCTGTTGCTGGCCGCAGCGATCAAGCAAGCCGGCTCCACGGACGGCGAAAAAGTCCGCGGCGCGCTGGAAAGCCTGAACACCAAGATTGAAGGCGTTGTCACCACGTACAACAAGCCATTCACGCGCGACGATCACGAAGCCATCAAGGCCAACATGGTCGTGATGGGCGAAGTCAAAAACGGCCGCGTCGTACTCGGCAAATAAGTCTGACGGCAACGTAATTTGTCGTTAAAGCATAAAGGCCAGTCCTTGCGATCCGGGGACTGGCCTTTTTCGCAGAGTCTGTTGACGATCTTTTAACTTGTATCGGAAGTGACGGAAATGTCGCAGCGACGTCGGAACCACATCGGCTGAACGGCCGCGTGTTCAACGTCGGGCAACGCGCAAGCGAAACCGGGGCAGGACATGGCGAGCATATGCGTACTCCTACGCATATGCACAAGCAGGCCCGGGTTGCATAATCCTTCACCGCCATACGGCGCAAAAAATCGCGGCACGCTCAACCCGCCAGTCAATGGCAGCCGCTTCTTGGGTAGAAATAATGGATATTCTGTTACAGCTGGTTTTCAGCGGCATCGCGCTAGGCATGATCTACGCGGTGATCGCCTTCGGTTATCAATTGACCTTCGCCACCTCCGGCACACTGAACTTCGGCCAGGGCGAGGCATTGATGCTCGGTTCGCTGGTCGGCCTGTCCGTGGTCGGCAACATACACGGTGGACCCTATCTCAACTATTGGCTGATGATTCCGATCGTGCTGGTCTTCGGCGCGCTGCAAGGCGTCTTCGTCGAATGGATCGGCGTACGTCCGGCCATCAAGATCAAGTCCGAATTCGGCTGGATCATGTCGACCATCGCGCTGGCGATCATCTTCAAGAACGTCGCGGAAAACATCTGGGGCAAGGACGACTTGCCGTTCCCGAGCCCGCTGTCGGGCGCACCGTTCCAGATCCTCGGCGCCAATGTGCAGCCGATGCAGGTGCTGGTCGTGGTCGGCGCGCTGGCCATCATGCTCGCCGTCGAGCTGTTCAACCGCAAATCGATCTACGGCAAAGCCGTGGTCGCCACCTCCAACGACCGTGACGCCGCCGGCCTGATGGGTATCAACACCAGCGTGGTGATCACCTTCTCCTACGCCTTGTCGTCGGCAACCGCCGCCTTCGCCGGCGTACTGGTGGCGCCGCTGACACTGACCGGTGCGACCATGGGCGCAGCGCTTGGCCTCAAGGCCTTCGCCGTGGCCATCATCGGCGGTCTGACCTCGGGCATGGGTGCCATCGTCGGCGGTCTGATCCTCGGCATCGCCGAAACCGTCACAGGGTTCTACATCTCCACCGGCTACAAGGAAGTCCCCGGACTGCTCCTGCTGTTGCTCGTGCTGGCGGTAAAACCTGCAGGCCTGTTTGGCAAAACTGCGATCAAAAAGGTCTGATGAACATGAACAAGAAAATCCTCCTTCTTTCGGTCCTGGGCATCGCCGCACTCGCGGTGCTGCCTCTCTTCGTGCGCAATCCCTACTACCTGCATCTGGTGGAAACCATCCTGATCTACGCCATCCTGCTGTTCGGCCTGGACATCGTGGTCGGCTACACCGGTCAGGTCTCGCTCGGCCACGCCGGCCTGTTCGGCATCGGCTCGTACACAGCGGGCGTGCTGTACTTCAAGGTCGGTTTGCCATTCCTGCTGATCCTGCCGGCCAGCATCGGCGTCACTGCGGTATTCGGCGCCGTGCTGGCCTTGCCGGCCTTGCGCGTGACCGGTCCTTACCTGGCGATGGTCACGCTGGCCTTCGGCACCATCATCCAGATCCTCATCAATGAAATGACTTTCCTCACCGAAGGTCCGATGGGCATCAAGGTACCGAAGCCGAGTTTCGGCGGCGCCAAGCTTGATGAAGTCGAGTTCTTCTACGTCGTCGCCGTGCTCATGGTGCTGTCGCTGATCGTGGTCCACCGTATCCTACGCTCCAACCTCGGCCGCGCCTTCCAGGCGCTGCGCGACAGCCCGATCGCCTCGGACTGCATGGGCGTGTCGGTATATCGCTACAAGGTCTACGCCTTCGTCATCAGCGCCGCGCTGGCCGGTTTGTCGGGTTGCCTGTACGCGTATTCGGAAGAGTACATCTCGCCCAATACCTACAACTTCGAGCTGACCATCCTGTTCCTGCTGGCGGTCATCATGGGCGGCCGCAAGTCGCGCATCGGTTCCCTCATCGGCGCACTGATCGTGGTCATGCTGCCGAGCCTGCTGTCGGACATCGAACTGTTCCGCCAGATCGCCACCGTGGCTGCCGTGATCGTCGTGCTGGGCGCCATCGGCTCGGTCATCAAGAAGGTCAAGACCCCGCGCGAAATCGCCGTGCCGGTGGTCGCCACCGTGCTCATGGCCGGCTTCTCCTACAAGCTGGAAAACATCACCGACTGGCGTCTCACCATCTTCGGCCTGATGACGCTGTTCGTGGTGTATTACCTGCAGGACGGCATCGTCGGTTTCTGCCGCGCGCTGTTCGGCCGCATGCTCAGCAAGCGTACGCCGCTGGCGCAGCAAATCGCCGGTGACAAGACTGCCGCCGTCATCACCAACGATGCCGTCAAGGAAGTCGGCGCAACCCTGCTCAAGGTCAACCAGGTGCTGATGCAGTTCGGCGGCCTCAAAGCCCTGAACAAGGTCGACCTCGACGTCCGCAAAGGCACCGTGCACGGCCTGATCGGCCCCAACGGTTCCGGCAAGAGCACCATGATGAACGTGCTCACCGGCATCTACCGTCCGACCGACGGCACCGTTGAATACGACGGCCGCGCCATCACCGGCCAGCCGCCGTCGCTGATCGCCCTGGGCGGCGTGGCGCGCACCTTCCAGAACGTCCAGCTGTTCGGCGAAATGTCCGCCACAGAGAACGTCCTGGTCGGCCTGCACCACACCTTCCGCAGCAACGTCGCCGACGTCATGGTGCACAGCCCGCGCTACCTGCGCGAAGAGCGCGCCGCACGCGAACGCGCCGCCGCGATCCTCGAGTTCGTCGGCCTCGCCGATCTCGCCAACGAAGAAGCACGCAACCTGCCATACGGCAAACAGCGCCTGCTCGAAATCGGCCGCGCCCTGGGTCTCAATCCAAGCCTGCTGCTGTTGGATGAACCGGCCGCCGGCCTCACCGCGCCCGACATCAAGGAACTGGTCGCCATCATCCGCAAGATCCGCGATGTCGGCATCACCATCATCCTCATCGAGCATCACATGGACGTCGTCATGTCGATCTGCGACACCGTGACCGTGCTCGACTTCGGCCAGAAGATCGCCGAAGGCAAGCCGGCCGAAGTGCAGGCCAACCCCAAGGTGATCGAAGCCTATCTCGGCGGCAGCGCCGGCGATTCCACACCAACCACCGCGGGAGCTTGAGATGCTGACGATTTCGAATTTGCAGGCCGCTTACGGCAAGGTTGAAGTGCTGCACGGTATTTCGATGGAAGTGCCGAAAGGCAAAGTGGTCACCCTGATCGGCTCCAACGGCGCCGGCAAGACCACCACCATGCGCGCCATCTCCGGCATGATCAAACCGAAGGGCGGCACCGTCACCCTGGGCGGCAAAGACGTCACCGGCCAGGACTCGCACAAGATCGCGCGCGCCGGTCTGGCGCACTCGCCCGAAGGCCGCCGCGTCTTCGCCACCATGAGCGTCACCGACAACCTGCTGCTGGGCGCGTTCCCGCGCTTCACGCGGGCGCGTCCCAAGGGCGACATCGCCCACGACCTGGAACGCGCATTGGAGTTGTTCCCACGCCTTAAGGAGCGCCAGACGCAACTGGCCGGCACCTTGTCCGGCGGCGAACAGCAAATGCTCGCCATGGCGCGCGCGGTGATGCTCAACCCGGAAGTGATCCTGCTCGACGAACCTTCGATGGGCCTCGCGCCCATCCTGGTCGAAGAGGTGTTCCGCATCATCTTGCGTTTGAAGGAACAGGGGATTACGATGCTGCTGGTGGAACAATTCGCCGCAGCAGCATTGAACGTCGCCGACTACGGCTACGTCCTGGAAAACGGCAAGATTTCCGTGCACGGCCCGGCCGACAAACTGCAGAACGACCCGGCGGTGCAAGCAGCATATCTCGGCGGTGGCGCACATCATTAATTATTAAAACGCCAAGCCGGCAACCAGATACTCGGACGTCCAGCATGCTGGGCGCAGGGTATATTAAGGAGGAGACATACCTCTGAGACCTGACTAGGGTGCGCCGCGGCGCACCTTTTCTTTTGGTGCATATAAGAAAGCTAAATCCAGCAAGCATACTCAATTTCAATACAAATGAGAGTGACAATTGATTGATGGATTGATGCTCAGGAAATGAATTCCACGTAAGAATAAATTTCAAAAAAAGGGTGGGGATATGCGTCTTAAAAAAATCAAAATTCGAAATTTTCGATGCTATAGAAATGAATTTATTTTAACTTTCGAAGATTTAACCTGCCTTATCGCAAAGAATGACACCGGAAAATCCGCTGTATTGGAAGCGCTAGATGCATTTTTCAATCTTGATAAATTAGAGTCTGACGACAGATCTTCGGGAGTAAGAAATGTTGATCCAATCGAAATTGCATGTTTTTTTGATGACATTCCGACGGCACTTCTCATTGATACAGATGCGCTTGTTTCTCCGCGCAATGAATATCTTTTGAATGAGAATGGAGAGTTGGAAATCATAAAAAGCTTCTCCGGAGCTACTCCCAAATGTGAACATATCTTTGTGAACGCGCATCACCCCGGAGTAGCAAATCTGGACGATTTATTTGGTTTGTCAGTCGCCCAACTCCGACAACGTTTGCAAGAATTAAATATTCCCTTAGAAGGAGTTAATCGGACAATAAAGTCCGCAATGCGTCATGCAATATGGTCATCGGTTCAACCCAATGCCCTTGGCTTGGATGAGAGACGTCTACAAATTAAAGACACTATTTGGAAGCCTCTGCAAAACGCGCTTCCTTTATATCAGCTTTTTCGAGCTGATCGTCCCAGTTCGGATCAAGATGCTGAAGCTCAGGATCCGATTAAGTTTGCTATTCGTGAAGCATTAGCTAGCCGCGAAGCGGAGCTTCAGCAAATTGGTGTGTATGTTCAGCAGCAAGTGGAGGAGGTCACCCGAATGACGATAGAGAAGCTGCGAGAGATGGATCCCGCACTCGCAGGACAATTGAATCCGATTTTCTCTTCTTTTAATTGGTCCAAGGTCTTTTCAGTTTCTCTCACAGGAGACAATGAGATACCACTGAATAAGCGAGGTAGCGGCGTTCGCCGTCTTTTCTTAGTCAACTTCTTTCGCGCAAAAGCCGAACAACTTGCTAAAGGACGCGGAGTTTCCGAAGTGATTTTGGCTATTGAAGAGCCAGAGACATCACAGCATCCGAACAATCAGCTTTTACTGCTTGAAGCCCTTGTGGAACTATCACAAAGCCTGTCAAATCAAGTGGTCTTTACTACTCACAATCCGTTGTTAGCGCGAAAGGTCAATCGTGATCAAGTGCGCTTCATTGAGAGAGTCGACGAAGATAATCGAGTTGTTGCCGATAACGATGTCGCTGCTTCAACTCGGCTTCGAGATACCTTGGGGATTTTGCCTAATCACAATGTTCGTGTATTTGTGGGCGTTGAAGGGCCAAATGACATTGAGTTTCTCAATCGAATTTCCGCAATTTTGTCGTTGACGGAGAATGATATTCTCAATCTAGAAAACGAAGAGAAGAGTGGTCGATTGATCTATATTCCAATGGGTGGATCGACGCTTGAGCTTTGGACCAATCGCTTAGAAGGGCTTGAGCTTCCAGAGGTTCACATCATGGATCGAGACAATCAACCTCCTGCCGCGCCCAAATACGAAGATGCAGCAAATAGAGTGAATGCTCGCGCGCCGTTATGTATAGCTTTCACTACGAATATGAGGGAGATGGAAAATCTAATTCACGTGGATGCTATCAATGAAGAATTTAATATCGTTCTTGCCGCTACTCAACCATTTGATGATGTGCCAACTCTAGTAGCAGAGCTTGTCCACTCGGCTAGCTCACCGAATCCTTGGGCTGATTTAGATGAAGATAAAAAGAAAAAGAAAGAAAGTCAGGCTAAACGACGGTTGAATCGAGGTGCTGTTTCCAATATGTCTTCTGCTCGGTTAGATCAATCAGATCCTAATGATGAGGTCAGAATTTGGCTACGTTCAATTGGTCGTCACCTTGGCTAATGTTTTTGAATACGATATGACGGTGAAGGATATTTATCTGTAAAACGTATCTGATACACGAGTCTGAAAGATGCATCATATGTTGAGCCTATTTAAGTACTGCTGAGGGGGGCAATGTTTGTCTCTAAAATAAAAGGGAGAAGTGATGAAAATATCAGACTTAGAGGGGCCAGGCGTTGATGCATCTCTGCGTCAACGCTTGCAAAGCTGGGGTATCGATTCTCTTACTGATGTCCAGCAATTGGCGATTGCTGCTGGTGCTGCCGCAGGTCGCAGTCTGGTTGTTAGCGCGCCAACATCTTCCGGTAAAACCCTAGTTGGGGAAATTGCAGTCTTATGCGCCCTACGATCAGGAGTTCGAGCGATCTATCTCGTATCCCATAAGGCGCTTGCAGATCAGAAATATCTCGATTTCGCCGCTCGATTTGGAGAAGCTGCTTCTGAGCCGATTGCATCGGTCGGATTGAACACCGGTGATCGTGCTGAGGGCTACGTGGATGCACAGTTAATGGTTGCAACTTACGAGAAAGCACTTGGTTTGTTTTTGAGTGGACAGCTTAGACCAAACAATGCGTTAGTTGTAGCTGACGAATTACAGATTTTGAGTGAGCCTGGGAGAGGGCCCGACATTGAAGCGCTCTGCTCAGGGTTACGCCAACGCGGCATCAAACAATTTGTGGCGCTGACAGCGACCGTTGAAAATCCTGAAGACATTGCAGGATGGATGAATTGCGAACTCGTTCGTAGTGCGCACCGTGATGTGCCTCTCTACCAAGAAATCTGGTACGGAGGGCGTGCTCATAGGACCAAATTTGGTGACGACGATGGGCAGGATGTGTTAGGTGGGGTCGCTAGAACGAATGACATCAACATAGTCGTCGATCATCTGTTGCAACTTGGACGTGGTCCCATTTTGGTATTCACAGAAAGCCGCCGTGAAGCGCAAGACTTTGCGACAACGTTCGGGAGAAATCGGCCTCGTGTTGGTGTAGGTATTGCGTTGGCGCAGCAGTTGGACTTATTTTCCGAACCAACAGAAGCGTCCGATCAGCTCCGTGAAAATGCCGAACGCCGCATTGCCTTTCATACAGCGGACTTATCGCCACAGGAAAGGCAGGTCATAGAGGGCGGCTTTCTGGATGGTAAGTTTGAAGTTTGTTTTGCCACTTCAACTCTTGCCGCAGGAGTTAATTTCCCATTTCGGACAATTGTCTTTTCCAAATTGACCTATCGTTTCGGTGACAGGGCAGGAAGCCATATTGTCAGATCTGATTATCGCAACATGTCAGGACGGGCCGGCAGGTTGGGAATGCACCAAGACGGATTTGCTGTGTTGTTACCGCAAAATGGCGTTGAACTTACTCATGCCAATATGTTGGTTCAATCAAGCAATGATCGCCTTAATTCTCAATTGGTTAATCTTAGTTTGCGTAAGTCTATTTTGACGTTGATAGCTTCAGGACTGGCCAGTAGTTTTGCTGAGGTGATGAAGTTTTTTGAGAACACTCTTTACTGGTATCAAACGCTAAATCGCAATCCGGCTAAATTGACTACTCTGACAATAGAGAGCCGTGCAGCCATTGACTGGCTTAACGCTAACGCATTAATCCGAGAGCAAGTGGAAGCTCTATTCATTACGCCACTGGGAAGTGCTGCTGCAATGTCGGGACTGCTACCTGCCACAGCCGTCCAATTTGCAGCGATGTTACGCGTCATAGGACCAAAATTGGCATTGAACTTCGAAGAATGGATTCCAGGATTGATTTATGCGGCGTGTGCCAGTGATGAGTTTAGAGCTGAACGTCCATCTCGATTTTTTCCCTTCCCGTCAAAAAATACATATGAATCTATTACGTTCTGGGGGACCAAGTCTTTACCGGTGACTCTTGATCGCAATGACCTTAAGCTAGCGCATTGCGCTCATGCGATCACACTTTATGCAGATGGTTTGGCGGATCGGAAGATATCGTACATAACGCACGTGCCAGCAGGAATGATCCATCGCCTAGCGTTAGATGTAGCGTGGGTGCTTGATGGATTACATAAACTTTCCACGACACCCGAGCTCGCTTGCCCACAATCGGTCAGCAATCAAATTGCTATGTTGGCGCGGCGTGTTCGCTGGGGGGCGCCCACCGAAGCGTTGGATGTGCTACGAGTCGCGGAACGACATGGTGTACCGGGTTTTGGCCGACAGCGAGCAATGGGTCTTATCGCGCAGGGGATTGAGACGCTCCATGACATCCTGGAAACTGCGAAAGATAAGTTAGTGCAGTTATTGCGAAGCGAACCGAGAGCTCAAGCGTTGATAGATGCAGTCTCAAGTACTGTGGGATTAGGGGTAAGCCGACTCTCTGCTGCGCATCAAAAAACGGGACAGGAGTTGGGTATCCAACACCATATCAAAGCATGTGATGATGCTTTGGGAACTCTTTACGAAGAAGCTATTGCCGCGCTAATGAAAGTCGAAGCTGCTTGGGTTGTAACTTTGCTGGATGATGGTACCCGACCCAATGTCCCAGACTTGCTAATCGAACTGGGCTCTCAGAAGATTCTTCTTGAATGCAAAACCTGCACAAAATCACCGGCTCTAATCAAGAAGGAAGAGGCTTGGGCGGTCGTTCAAAAGGCAGCAGATTTTGACCCTCTTATGCGGCGTGTAACGCTGGGTAAGCCAATGTTCGATGAAACGTCTAAGAAAAAAGCTGCAGCATCAAGGGATATTACGTTGGTCGAACATAGCGTGTTCATGGAGGGGCTTCTGCGTGTACATGGAGGCACATTACCAGTAGCCGATTTTATGACTTGGCTCAGCAATCCCGGGGTTGCCGAACTTGAGCGGTTAGGTGGAAGTCCAACTTATTTAGGGAAATAGTTGAGTATCAATTAGTCAGGCATCTTTGGGGAATCCGATAGAAGTAAGATGCCTGATCTAATGACGACACGAGGCTAAACAAGGATTGTCATTTTGCTTGCTTCAAATACCGCTTCCGCCAAGGCTTCAACACCAGCAACGCCAACACCGCAGCCAAAATATCCAACGTGATAGCCGTCCCGAACACCGGGTGCCAGCTACCAGTCTTCTCATGCATCAGCGCCGCCAGCGGTCCGCCGAGAATCGATCCTATCCCCTGCGAGATATACAGCCAGCCATAGTTGGCCGTCGCGTTGCGCGTGCCGAAGGTGTCGGTCAGCGTCGACGGGAACAGTGAAAAGATCTCGCCCCAGCCGAAGAACACCACGCCCGACAACAGCACGAACAAGACCGCGTTATCACGCGTCATGAGCCACAGCGCCATGGCGACGCCTTCCAGTGCGAAGGCGAAGAACATGGTGTTTTCGCGGCCGAAATGATCCGACACCCAGCCGAAGAAAGGGCGTGTCAAACCATTGGTCAGACGGTCGATGGTCAGCGCCAGCGGCAGCGCGGCGAGGCCGAACACCATTACGCTGGTGATGCCGAAGTCGCGCGCGAAGCTGGCCATTTGCGAGGTTACCATCAGGCCGGACGTCGACATCATGGTCATCATGCAGAACATCAGCCAGAACAGCGGCGTACGCAGCATCTGGCGTGGCGTCAGGTCGTTGCCGGTGGATTGCGCGACGCGCGTTGCCGGCAGTGCCGTCAGCGGGTCGGGCGAGCGCAGCGCTTGCGAGGCGATCACGCCGATCACGGCGAAGATGATGCCGAACTGCCACAGCGTGCTTTCCAGGCCCTGGCCGGCCAGCGCCGACGAGATCGGGAAGGTGGTCAGGATCGCGCCCATGCCGTAACCGGCGGCCACCATGCCGACCGCAAAGCCGCGGCGATCAGGGAACCAGCGCACCATCTGGCCGACCACGCCGACATACACGATGCCGGTGCCGAGTCCGCCGACCAGGCCGTAGCTCAGGTACAGCATGCCGATGCTCGACGCCTGCGACGCCAGCACCCAGCTCAGGCCCGACATCAGCGTACCGATCGAGATCAGGCGGCGCGCACCGAAGCGTTCGATCAGGCCGCCCTGGAACGGTGAGAAGAAGGTCTGCAAGACGATCAGCATCGAGAAGGTGATCTGCAGCTCCGACAACGGCACGCCGAGCTTGGCCGAGAGCGGTTTGGTGAAGAGCGTCCAGACGTACTGCGGGCTGGAAATCGCCATCATGCAAATCAGGCTGATCAGCAACTGGAACCAGCGATTCTGCAGCAATCCTGTGGCGCCGAGGGGCGCTGAGGTGTTGGTCAGGGTGGTCATGTTTTTCTCCTGGAATAAGTGGGAGCCGCAGGGGAATAGCGGGGAATGGCGCTTTGCAGGCCGTTGTCAATTTATGTATGCATAAATTTCAGAGGCAAAACGAATGCAGGAAACGTGCCATTGGGCATGCATTGCTCCAGGGTGATGAAAGAGCGCTGCGCATGCCGGAGAAAACCGGCAGTGTCAGGATGAAAGTGGCAGATGATCGACCGGAAGTGCCTGCTGGGCGGGACTTTCAGCACCCAGTAAGCTGCACTAAATGCGTGCTTCAGCCGAAGCGTTTGCGCCGTGCGGGTGCCGGTGAGGGGTGTTGGGCCATCTCGGTGCGGACCTGTTCGAGCCGGTCGATGGTGATTTGCTGGACGACGGCGTGGCTGTCCTGGATGTGCCGTTCGGCCAGTGCACCCGCATGTGCGGCGTCGCCGGCGGCAATGGCGTCGAGGATGGCGATGTGTTCGTCGTAGGTGTCGCCGATGCAGTCGCCATAGGCGAAGTCGAGGCGGCGCATGATGCGGATGTGGTCGGTGACCTGGCGATAGACGGCGTCGGTTTCCGGATTGCCGGCGGCGGCCACCAGCGCCAGGTGGAAGCGTTCGTCGAGCGCCGCCACCGCGAGGCCGTCGCTCAGGCGTTCGGCCGGGGTCACACGCCAGACTGTGCCGGCTTCTTCCAGCAAGGCCGCGCGCGCTGGATTGGAAGCGGCCGAGGCAGCGCAGATGCGCCGCACCGCATGCAGCTCGATCATTTCGCGCAAGTCGTACAGCGCGGCGAAGCGCGAGAAATCGATCGGCACCACTTCCCAGCCGTTGCGGAAGTAGCCGCGCACCAGGCCTTCGCTCTGCAGCCGCATCAGCGCTTCGCGCACCGGTGTGCGCGACACCTGCAGGCGTTCGGCGACGTCGTTCTCGGCGAAGCGGTCGCCCGGCAGCAGGCGGAACGCGAAGATGTCGTCGCGCAGCTTTTCATAGACGGCCTCGGCCAGCCGCAGGGCGGGGCGCCGGGGCGGCGCGTCGGCAGGTGGTGGCGAGGCTTTCGATGTCATGCGTGGACGTGTGCTTGTACGGAAAGGAACGTGGCGTCAATGGTAGCGCATGCGATTTGCGTCTGTCGTTTTATCTGCGCCGCCATTGATGCCATTAAGGCCATTGACGCTATGCAGCCGTCGCTGCCGTTGCCGCCGCCCGGTTCATGATGTTGCGGTTAAGTCGCCATACCAGCGTCAACGCCACCAGCGATGTGCCGACGATGATGTAGCCCACGGTATCGAAATGCTGCAGCTTGCCGTCCACGCCGAACGAGACGATGTGGCCGGCGATGACCGAGGCGACGCCGCCGGACAATTGCTGGATCGACGCGCTGATGGCGTTGAAGGAGCCGCGTTGGTTTTGCGCCGGCACCGACGACACCAGCGCCTGGAACGGAATCATGCGCGAGAAAATCCCCAGGAACAGGATCACGTTGACTACGATGATCACCGGCATGGTGATGCGGCCGAGGTGGGTGTAGACCAGCACCATGATCATCGACAGGCAGCTGCCGAACAGGAACACGCGGAACTTGCCGATGCGGTCGGCGGCGCGGCCGATCAGCGGGCCGAACACGATGGTGCACAGGCCGGTGATCAGGTACACGGTCGGCAGGTGCTCGATGTCGATGCCGAGGTTGGCCACCAGGTAGGCGCTGCTGAACGGCATCAGCATGAAGCCGCCGGTCATCAGCAAAGCCGTGGTCGCAAAGGCGATCAGGTAGCGCGGTTCGGTCACGGTGTGGAACAGATGCATCCACGCGGTGTGTTCCTGCTTGAGCTTGAGATGCTCGGTGACCGGCTGCAGTTTCCAGAACACGATCACGCCGCCGACCAGGCCCATGCCGGCCATGGCGATGAAGGGAATATGCCAGTCCCAGCGGCTCGACAGGTACAGGCCGATCGGGATGCCGAGCACCTGGCTTGCCGCGAACGCGGTCTGGATCATGCCCATCACGCGGCCGCGCATTTGCAGCGGGAACAGGTCGGTCGAGATCGCCAGCACGATGGAGCCGATCACGCCGCCGAACAGGCCGGTGACGATGCGCGCGATCAGCAGGCTTTCAAAGGTCTGCGCCAGGCCGCACCACAGCGTCCCGATGATGAAGCCGGTATAGAAAAACAGCAGCAGTTTCTTGCGATCGAAGCGGTCAGCGAAGCCGGCCGTCAGCAGCCCGGATGCGCCGGCGCTGAAGGCGTAGGCCGACACCACCAGGCCGAACTGCTGCGGCGTGATCTGCATGGCCGGCATGATCAGCGCACCCAGCGGCGACATCAGCATGAAGTCGAGGATCACGGCAAATTGCAGGAAGGCCAGCACGCCGACGACGAACTTTTGGTAAGGGGAAAACTGTAAAGGAACGGCAGGAGTTGCGGGGGTTGCAGAAGTCATGTTCTTTTCTTTCTTGGTGGAGCGGGCGTGCATGCGCTCGCCGTATTTATGTGTGCCGGTCGACCGGAGCGGGAGCGACGTTCAATCGGCAAGTCTACGGCAGCCGCGGTGGGAGCGCGGGGCCGGAACCCGGGCCGAAGCCGGAGTCGGGGATCGATGGGCAGGATGAAGACGGATCATGAGGGAAAATATTGTAGCTGAGGTGATAAATATTGAAAAATATTCCGAAATATTGCGACGTAAAATGCTCCCTTCATTGTTTTGACATTGTCTGAAAGCAGGAATCCGCATGAAATCCCTGGATGACATCCGCACTAACATCTGGAAAGCGCTCGCCGCAGGCGCCGGTCCGCAACGCACGCCGTTGACGATGTGGCAAGCCGCCACCAATGGCATCGGCGCGGCTGCCGGCATGCCGCAGGTGCGCACCGTGGTCTTGCGCGATGCGGACCAACAGGGCGGCACGGTCTCCTTCCACACTGACATGCGTTCGGCCAAGGTCGCCGAGTTGCGCGCCGATCCGCGCATCGCCATGACCGGACTCGATCTCGACAACTTCGTGCAGATCCGCCTCGAAGGCCGCGCACAGATCTGCGCCGACGAGGCCGAACGGCGCGCCGTCTGGAATGCCGCGCGGCCGCATACGCTGATCCTGTACCGCACGCCGTTTGCGCCGGGGACGCCGCTTGATGCGCCCGAAGCCGGTCATGTTCAGGAACCGAGCAGTGAGGACGGCTATGCGAACTTCTGCGTAATCCGCGTCGTGCTGGACAAGCTCGAGTATCTCGACATCTCGCGTGAAGGGCACCAGCGCGCGGTGTTTCTCCGCAAGGGCGATGACTGGCGCGGCGCCTGGATTGCTCCGTGAAGTTGGCATGGTTTCTTTCCGACAACGCCGATTTTGACGAATCGCGCATCTCAGGTTGACTAAGCGAAGCTGGCAATATACTGTATATAAACACAGTATTCAATGCCTTATGCCTTCGCCATTTCTTGACATTATTGCTAGTCCCCAAAGCATCCACAGCTCCCTCTGGCGCGCATCGCAGTTGGCGCGGGGTAGCGTGCGCTGCGTTGATACCGGCTTTGCCGGTTTGTCGGCGGAGTTGCCGGGGCGCGGCTGGCCGACCGGGGCGCTGATCGACTTGCTGTTGCGCCAGCCGGGAGCAGGCGAGTTGCGCCTGCTCGGTCCGGCCCTGAAAGCGCTGGCGCCGCGCCGTATTGCGCTGGTGCAGACGCCGCATGCACCGCAAGCGATCGGCTGGCGCCAGCTCGGCGTTGACGCCGCGCGCCTGCTGTCGGTGCGCGCCGCCACCAGCGCCGACGCCGCCTGGGCGGCCGAGCAGATCCTGAAGTCGGACAGTTGCGCGGTGCTGCTGTTCTGGCAGCGCCATCTGCGCAAGGAGAGCGTGCGCCGGTTGCATCTGGCGGCGCAGGGCGGCAATACCTTGTTCGTCATGCTGCGGCCGCTCAGTTGCGCCCAGGATGCCTCGCCGGCGCCGTTGCGGCTGTCGCTGACGGCCGCCGCGGGCGGCGTCGATATCGGCTTCGTCAAGCGGCGCGGTCCGCAACGCGACACCCCCTTGTTTGTTTCACTGCCTTCTCTGAATCTTTTGCATCATGCGTCTGTGGATCGCCGTACACCTGCCCCTGTTGCCGCTGGAAGTGTTTTATCCGAACTGGTCGGATGAGGCTGACGCGGTCGTGCTGGAGCACACCCGCGTCATGGCGGCGTCACAGCCGGCCTGCGAGGCCGGCGTGCGTTACGGCATGCGCCGCGGCGGTGTGCTGGCCTTGCTGCCGCGCGCCCACATGCACGAGCGCGCCATCGAGCGCGAAGCGCAGACGCTGTCCGGCGCCGCCACCGCGCTGCTGCAATACACGCCGCAAGCCGCCTTCAGCGACGACGCCACCATCGTGCTCGACATCGGCGCCAGCCTGCGTTTGTTCGGCGGCATCGGCGCCTTGTGCCGGCGCGTGCACGGCACCGTGCGCCAGCTCGGCCTGACCGCCGCCGTCAGCTGCGCCCCGACCGCAGCCGGCGCCGCCTTGCTGGCGCGTCATCGTCATTTGCCCGGTCATCATCATTCGCGCACGCTGAGTTCGCCGCGCCTGCAGCGCTGCCTCGATCGCTTGCCGGTGAGCGCCTTGCCGGCCGCGCTGCCTTATCTCGACTGGCTCAAGGGAATCGGCTGTCGCAACCTTGCCGACCTGCGTCGTCTGCCGCGCGCCGGTCTGCAGCGGCGCGGCGACACCCGCATGCTGGATGCGCTCGATTGCGCCTACGGCGAAGCGACGGAACTGCATGCCTGGATAGAGACGCCGCCGAGCTTTCGCCAGCGCATCGAACTGACCGAGCGCATCGAACATGCCGAGGCCGCGCAGCACACCGTGCAAGCCTTGCTGGCGCAACTGTGCGGCTGGCTCACGGCGCGCCAGCTGGCGGTCACCCAAGTGTGCGTGCAGCTGGAGCACGAACGCGGCCGCCAGGCCGTCGCGCCGACCGTGATCGAACTTGCGCTGGCCGAGCCTACCTGGCAGGACGCACACCTGATCCGCCTGCTGAAAGAGCGGCTGGCGCAACTCGAAATCAGCGCTCCCGTCATCGCCGTGGTGCTGGAAGCGGCGCGCACCGAAGCCATGGCGCCGGCCAGCGAGAGCCTGTTTCCCGAGCCGGGCGGCACACCGGAAGACTACAAGCGCCTGGTCGAATTGCTGGTGGCGCGGCTGGGCGCCGAACAGGTGTTGCAGCCGTCGCCGCTGGCCGACTACCGGCCGGAGCAGGCCAATCGCTGGGTGTCCGTGATGGAGCCGGCGGCACCGCTCGATGCACGGCCGTTGCCGCCGCGTCCGGGCTGGCTGCTGGAAAAACCGGTGGCGCTGGTCATGCGCCGGCACCGGCCGTATTACGGCTCGCGCCTGCATCCGGTGTCGCCGCCCGAACGCATCGAAGCCGGCTGGTGGAATGGGCTGCTGGTCACCCGCGACTACTTCATTGCGGCAGGCGCTGATCATTGCCATTACTGGATTTATCGCGAGCGCATCGGCGATGTCGACGGTGTCGAACCGCATTGGTATCTGCACGGCGTGTTCGGCTGAGGGAGTGCGCCATGTCTGAAATACCAGCGATAGCGACGAAAATCCCCGACTACGCCGAACTGTTCTGCCTGTCCAACTTCACCTTCCTCGAAGGTGCCTCGCACGCCGAAGAACTCGCCGCGCGCGCAGTGCAGCTCGGCTACACCGCGCTGGCCGTGACTGACGAATGTTCGCTGGCCGGCGTAGTGCGCGCGCATGTGGAAAGTAAAAATGCCGGCATGAAGCTGATCATCGGCTCCTGTTTTCGCATCGAATGGAAAGCAGGGCAGCCGCCGCTTACGCTGATCGCGCTGGCGCAGAACCGCGAAGGTTACGGCAACCTGTCGGAGCTGATTACGCTCGGCCGCACGCGCGCCGAGAAGGGTAGTTACCGCATCGGCATCGAAGATTTTTCCGCGCCGCAGGCCTCGCATGCGCACCTGCGCGGCTTGCCCGATTGCCTGCTGGTGCTGGCGCCGCATTATCCGGCTGACGCCGCGCTGCTGGCGCAACAGGCCGACTGGCTGGCGCGCACCTTTCCGCAGCGTGCCTGGCTCGGCCTGACTCAACTGTACCGGCCGCTCGACGACCTGCATCGCGGCGTGATCCAGGAGGCTGCCGAGTTCAGTCGATTGCCGGTGGTCGCGCTCGGCCAGGTCAACATGCACGTGCGTTCACGCAAGCCCTTGCAGGACACGCTGACCGCGATCCGGCTCGGCAAGTCGGTCGGCGACTGCGGCTATGACCTCGCGCCGAACGCCGAACAGCACCTGCGCTCACGGCTGCGGCTGGCGAATATTTTTCCGGCGGCGGCGCTGGAAGAAAGCTTGCGCATCGCCTCCCTGTGCAATTTCAAGCTCAATGAACTGCGTTACGAATATCCCGAAGAACTGGTGCCGGAAGGCCAGACACCGGCCGCTTATTTGCGGCAGGAGGCTTATCTCGGTGCCCACCTGCGCTATCCCACGGGCATCCCGGAGTCGGTGTCCACCCAACTTGAGCACGAGCTGACGCTGATCAACGACCTGGCTTACGAGCCGTATTTCCTGACGGTCTACGACATCGTGCGTTTCGCCAAGGACAACGGCATCCTGCGCCAGGGCCGCGGCTCGGCGGCCAATTCGGTGGTCTGCTATTGCCTCGGCGTAACCGAAGTCGACCCGACCTGTTCGACCATGCTGTTCGAGCGCTTCATCAGCAAGGAGCGCGGCGAGCCGCCCGACATCGACGTCGACTTCGAGCATCAGCGGCGCGAAGAAGTGATCCAGTACATCTACCGCAAATACGGCCGCATGCGCGCCGCCATCGCCGCCGCCGTGCACACTTACCGTCCGCGCGGCGTGCTGCGCGATGTCGGCAAGGCGCTCGGTGTGGACGAGTCCATCGTCGACAAGGTGGCCAAGTCGCAGCAGTGGTTCGATCATCGCGACAATCTGCTGGACCGCTTCGCCGAATGTGGGCTTGATCCGCAGTCGCCGATCGCGCATCAATGGGCCATCCTGGCGCGGCAATTGCTCAACTTCCCGCGCCATCTGTCGCAGCACAGCGGCGGCTTCGTGATTGCGCGCGACAAGCTGTCGCGATTGGTGCCGATAGAAAACGCCGCCATGCCGGACCGTTCGGTGATTCAGTGGGACAAGGACGATCTCGAATCGCTCGGCCTGCTCAAGGTCGACGTGCTGGCGCTGGGCATGCTGTCGGCCTTGCGGCGCGCGTTGGAACTGGTCGGCAAGCGGCGCGGCATATCGTTCGAGCTGCAGGACATTCCGCGCGAAGATCCGGTCACCTACGACATGATCTGTCAGGCCGACACCATCGGCGTATTCCAGATCGAAAGCCGCGCCCAGATGAGCATGCTGCCGCGCCTGAAACCGCGCCGCTTCTACGACCTCGTGGTGCAGGTGGCGATCGTGCGGCCGGGGCCGATACAGGGGGGGATGGTCCATCCTTTTTTGCGGCGGCGCGAAGGCCTGGAGCCGGAAACCTATCCCAAGGAAATCCTGCGCCAGGCGCTGGAACGCACACGCGGCGTACCGATCTTCCAGGAGCAGGTGATGCAGATCGCCGTGCTGGCGGCCGGCTTCACGCCCGGTGAGGCCGACGGTCTGCGTCGCGCGATGGCGGCGTGGAAGCGCAAGGGTGGCATGGAAAAATACCAGAAGCAGTTGATCGCCGGGATGCTTGAGCGCGGTTACACGCAGGATTTTGCCGACGCCATCTTCCGCCAGATCCAGGGCTTCGGCGACTACGGTTTTCCTGAAAGCCACGCCGCCAGTTTCGCCAACCTTGCTTACTTCAGCAGCTGGATCAAATGCCACGAGCCGGAAGCGTTCCTGTGCTCGCTGCTCAACAGCCAGCCCATGGGTTTTTACTCGCCGTCGCAACTGATCCAGGATGCACGCCGCCATGGCGTACGAGTGCTGCCGGCAGATGTGACGCGCAGCAATTGGGAGAGCGCGTTGGAAGAAACCGGCGCCGAACGGCCTGCCGTGCGTCTTGGCCTGTCGCTGATCGGCAGCCTCAAGGAAGAGCCGTCCTTGCGCATCGAGCGGGCGCGTCTTGACGGTGTGTTCAGCGATCTGCAAGACCTGGCGCGGCGCGCCAATCTGCACAAGCGCGACCTGCAGGCGCTGGCCGCCGGCAATGCGCTGGCCACGCTCAGCGGCCATCGCCGTGAAGCCTTGTGGCAGGCGCTCGACGCCGCGCCCGCCAAAGACCTGCTGCGCACCGCGCCGTCGCGCGAAGAGGCGCTGCACCTGCCGGCGCCGTCGGAAGCCGAAGACATCGTCGCCGATTACCGCAGTGCCGGGATGACGCTACGCCGCCATCCGCTGGCCTTGCTGCGCACCATCCTGACCAAGCAGAAGTTCCTGCCGCACGACGTGATGGCGACGTTCCAGGACGGTCAGTTCGCGCGCGGCTGCGGCATCGTCACCGTGCGCCAGCGGCCCGGCACCGCGAAGGGCGTACTGTTCATCACCATCGAAGACGAGACCGGATCAACCAACGTCATCATCTGGCCCTCGCTGGTCGAGAAGCAGCGCAACGAAGTCCTCAACGCTTCCTTGCTGGGCGTCTACGGCATCTGGCAGACCCACGCCGGCGTCAAGCATCTGGTCGCCAAGCGGCTGGTCGATCTGTCGCACCTGCTCGGCGAGATCAACGTCCACAGCCGCGATTTTTGCTGAGTTATTTTTTCATTGCCGCGGCGTATTCCTCCGCCAATGTCGCGATGATCTCGGCGGTTCCACCTGAGCGAATCAGCGACACACCCTGACCGGCCCAGAAGGCGGCGAACTCATGATTGCCGTGCTTGCTGGCGAGCGCGTGCAATTGCTTGCCGGCGTCATAGGCTATCGGATAATCGCTGGGCAAAGGCGAGCCGGGCGCGCCGATCTCATCCATGATGCGGTTGGCGATGCCGCGCGCGCCGCGGCCGGAGATGGCGCGCGTGACCTTGGTGCGTTCGGCGCGGCCGCTCTGCAGGGTTTGGCGATAGGCGTCGCTGGCACTCGATTCTTCCGTCAGCAGAAAAGCCGTACCCAGTTGTACCGCATCGGCGCCGAGCATGCGCGCCGCCGCGATGCCTTGTCCATCCATGATGCCGCCGGCCGCAATCACCGGCAGCGCAGTCTGGCGCGCAATCGTGCGCACCAGTGCGAAGGTGCCGATCTGCTGGTCCTCGCCGGTGCTGTCGAACACGCCGCGATGGCCGCCGGCTTCATGGCCTTGCGCGACGATGGCGTCAAGGCCCGCGGCCTTGATCGTGCGCGCTTCTTCCAGCGTGGTGGCGGTCGCCATCAGGAACACACCGGCCTGTTTGAATGCCCGGATCACATCCGCATCGGGCAAGCCGAAATGAAAACTCATCGCCGCCGGCGGCGCTGCCAGCAGCAATTGCTGCATGTCGGTATCGGTGACGAAGCTCTCGTAAATTTCCCTCAGCGGCACGGTAAGTGCGCCGCCGAATTCGTCGAAGTAGGGCCGCAGATGTTCGCTCCAGGCCTGGTCACGCGCGGCATCCGCTTGCGCCGGCCGATGGCAGAAAAAGTTGACGCTGAACGGTCGCGCCGTCAGCTGGCGTGTCTCCGCCAATAATTGCTTCGCCTGCGCGGCATTGCTGGCGCCCAATGCCAGCGAACCCAGCGCGCCCGCATTGGAAGCTGCGGCGACCATGCGCGGTGTCGACAGGCCGGCCATCGGCGCCTGGATGATGGGATGCGTCAGGCCCAGCCGTGTTGCGATGATGCTGTTCATGCTTCCTCCTGATGGTTTGAAATCCTTCGGTATGCCCAGAGATTTGCCGCCGCGCCGACCAGTAACATGGCGCTGGTCAAAAAGAACACCGAGCGCATGCCGACCATACCGCCCATCGCGCCGCCCATGAGCGGGCCGAGCACCTGTCCGGCATATTGCGAGGATTGCGAATACCCCAGCACCTTGCCCAGCGAACGTTCGGGAACCGACTGGCGGATCTGTTTGGCAATCGACGGCAGCAAACCGGCCAGCGCCGCACCCAGCCAGAAGCGCAGGATCGCCAGCTGCCACCATGAATGCACGAAGGCTTGCGGAATCATCAGCAGGCCCGCCGCCGTCAGGCAATACACGATCACCTTCCAGCCGCCGATGCGGTCGGCCAGCCGGCCCAGCGGCGCCGCCATGATGATGCTGCCGAGCGCCGACGCGGCCATCACGATGCCGGCGTCGAGCACCACCTCGCTGCGGTCGGCGTGCAGGTCCTGCAGATAGACGGTGATGATCGGTTCAATCGACATGTTGGCGAACAACACCAGCATCGCGGTGGCGAACATGGCGCCGACGATCAGGCGCAGGTTCTTGTTGCCGGCCAGGTCGGATGTGCCGGTAAAGCGCGGCCGCGGCACGAATTTTTCCTTCACGAACACCATCGTCAGGATTGCCGCCACGGCAATCATCGCGCCGCCCGCAAAGAAGGTGTTGCGGATGCCGATCAGTCCCGGCAGCAAGCCGCCGATCAGGGGGCCGGTCAGCGTGCCGGCAAGCGCGCCGGTCGACAGGATGCCCAGCGCCCAGCCGGCTTTGTCCTTCGGCGTCTGCGTCGCCACCAGCAGCGTCGACGACGACGCATAGCCGCCGATGATGCCGGCGAGGAAGCGCAACAAGGTCAGCTCATACACGTTGTGGGCGCAGCCGATCAGCGGCATGACGATGGCCATGCCGACCGCTGCGCGCACCAGCATGGGCTTGCGGCCGTAGCGGTCGCTCAGGTAACCCCACAGCGGCGCCGTCAGTCCGGTGCCGAGAAAGGTCGCGCCGAAGGCGACGCCGGACCAGCCGACGATGGCGGCGTTCGTTTTTACGCCCAGTTCCTCGACGTAGACCGGCAGGAAGGGCAGCAGCAGCGTCAGGCTGACCAGCGTCGTGAAGGAGCCGAACACGCAGATGACCAGGTTGCGTTTCCAGTGCAGGGCGTTGTCTGCCGAATAGGAATCGAGGGAGGTGGCAAGCGCATCTTTCATGACCGGCTCCGGTTCGTTGTGTTGTGATCAGGCATAGTCATTTCCTTCAATGCAGTCAGCGCATCTGTCTCAGCAGCAGTCTCAGCATCAGCCGCAGCCGACATGCGCATGTTCCTGAAAGGCGGCGTCGATCGACACCGGATTGAGATGATCGAAATAATTGCTGATGGTCTTGAGCGCTACGCCGAGCAGGATTTCCATCAGGACGATTTCGTCGTAACCGGCAGCGATGAAACGCTCCTTGGCCTGCTCGCTGACGAAGCCGCGGCCGTTGACCAGTTCGCGCGTCAGCACCACCAATGCATCCAGCCGCGGGTCCGCCAGCGGTGTGCGACGGCGTACCGCGCCGACCAGACCGGCATCGGTGCGCATGTCGGCCAGGCGCGTGGCGTGGGCGGCGATGCAATAGAGGCATTTGTTTTCCACCGATGCGGCCAGCAACACCAGCTCACGCTCGCGGGCGGTGAGGGACACCTTTTCCCATGCCGCCGTCAGCGCCACGTAGCCGTTGAGCAAGGGTGGCGAGTTGCCCATCGTTGCCATCAGGTTGGAGATGAAGCCGCGCCGCTTGCGTGCAATTGCCAAGCCCGCTTTGGCTCCGTCCGGCGCGGATTCCATCGTCAGTGTCTTGAGTGGATTCAGTGGCCTTAATGGCTTGAGCGGCTTCACGGCCTGGTTCCGTTCATGTTCATTTCCTCGATTCCTGCAGTAATGCGGTGGTTTGCAGCAAGGATGCCGCAAAGTCGCTTCCTTGATTAGATGGAAATATGTAGAATTTCTTTTCCATTTATGGAAAAGTGAAAAGGAAGCAATCCATGGCCGATCTCAACGATATTGCGATCTTCGTGAAGGTGGCGCAGTTCGAAAGTTTCAGCCGGGCGGCGCATGCGCTCGGCATGCCGGTGTCGACGGTCAGCCGCCGCGTCGCCGACCTCGAGCAGCAACTGGGCGTCACGCTGTTGCAGCGGACCACGCGCAAGCTCACGCTGACCGTGCCGGGTCAGGACTATTTCCATCAATGCCACGAGCCGCTCGAGGTTCTCGCCGATGCAGAACGCGTGCTTACCCAGACGCAGAAGAAGCCCGAAGGCATCCTGCGCATTACCGCGCCGGTGGTACTGCGCGAGACCGAGTTCCTCAACTTCATCTCGGGCTTTCTCAACAACTATCCGCGCATCAAGATCGATCTGGTCATCACCAACGACTTCCTCAACCTGATCGGGCAAAACATCGACATGGGCATCCGTTTCGGCGACCTCGAAGATTCCAGCCTGATCTCGAAGAAGCTGGGCGACACCGTGCGCTACCTGGTGGCGACGCCGTCTTACCTGGAAGGCCGCCGCCTGCCGGAAAAGCCGGAAGACCTGAGCGCCCATCAATGCGTGCTGATGAACGGCAAGAACTGCGAGACAAAATGGGATCTGGTCAACGGTAAGAAACAGGTCAGCGTCCAGGTCTCGGGAGCGGTGTCGAGCCGCGACTTCAACAGCGTGAGTTACTTCACCCACAACGGCCACGGCATCGGCCTGCTGCCGTTCAACTACTGCAACGACTTGCTGGCCGACGGCCGCCTGCAACGCGTCCTGCCGAAGTGGCGCTCGCCGCTGATTCCGGTTCATGCGCTTTATCCGACACGCAAATTCCTGCCGGCCAGGCTGCGCGTTTTTCTCGAAGCCTTGCAGGCCTGGGACAGTCCGTTCTGGACTAAATAAAGCGCAAGACCGGTGGAAATGAAGAGCTGAAAATACCGCTGAAAAAAATAGCGTTCCTTGATAGAGTTGCGGGCGACAAAACACCGTCCATATCTGTTAGCCCACCAACCACCTTGGGAGCGCCATGCCGGCAGTACTCAACACCATCCTCATCTACGCAAAAAATCCCTCCGCCACGGCTGCCTTCTACAGTCAGTTCTTCGGCTTCGAAACGTCAGGTGAAATGGTGGAAGGCCTGATCGAGCTGACCGCACCGGCCAGCGGCGCCAGCATCCTGATCCACCAGGCCGCCAAAAGCGTCAAGCTTGGCCAGGCGGGTGTGAAGCTGATGTTCAGCGTCGAGGATGTGGAAGACTTCAAAACGCAGAGTGCGCAGCGCGGGTTGGTCTTCGGCAGTACGCACCAGGCTAACGGCTATGCGTTTGCCAACGTCAAGGATCCCGATGGCAATTCGGTTGGCGTGTCGAGCAGGGCGTATCGGCTTGGATAAGCATATCTCCAAAAGCACCAAGCCCGCTCGAAAGCGGGTATTGCGCTGGTGAGCAAGCCGAGGCTGAGCCTGACGTAAAAAGAGCGCAACGAGACTCCATTTTCCTTCTTCTCATCGCCATGACCACAATCAGAATCGCAGCAGCGCAATCGCCGTCCGTACCGAGAGATATCGAAGCGAACGTTCAGCTACATCTGAAATTCATCGCGTCCGCCCGCCAGGCCGACGTCGACATCCTGGTTTTTCCCGAGCTCTCCTTGTGCGGATACGAGCTGCCGCACCTCAGCGCATGTGTGGTTGCTCCGGATGATGTATTGCTCGCACCCCTACAGGAAATCGCTGTCGCAGCGAAAATGACGCTCGTTGTCGGCTCGGTAGTCGCCGGAGAAAAGGCGGGATTGCCTTCCATCGGTTCAATCATGTATTCGCCGGACGGCGCCGCATCCATCTATCGCAAACGCTACCTGCATCCCGGCGAAGAACAGTTCGTGCAGGCCGGAACGATGGATGCATTCTGTCGGCATCAGCATGAGCACGCATTCGCCCTGGCAATTTGCGCCGATACAACGCACCGGGCGCACGCGGTTGCAGCAGCACAAGAAGGCGCCTCGCTGTATCTGGGGAGTGTGCTGATTTCCGAAAACGGTTACGCATTGGATTCGTCCCTGCTACGGCAATATTCCTCGGATTTCAACATGGGCGTCCTGCTGGCGAATCATGCGGCGCCTTCCGGCGGATTCGCGAGCGCAGGCCGCAGCGCGTTCTGGAATCCGGATGGCGAGTTGGTTGCTGCTGCGGATGGACCGGGCAGTTGCCTGGTCATTATCGACAACAGTGAAGGTATATGGAGTGGCAATGTGCAAGCGATCAATGCCTGATTTTCTGTAAAAATTTTTCAAATACTCGATCGGACAAGGAGCCCCATTCTCCAGGCGAGTCAGTAAAGAACGGTCAGTGTTTTGTCAGATGCCTGTGCAAACATTCAAAACAATAATGAAAAGCAACGTGGCGCTGCTCCTGCACAAGTCGAAAATAATACCGAATTAAAGCAAGGGAGCAGGCGCAATACAAGGGAACAAGCCGGGGGAGGGAACAAGCACACGATCAACAATAAACCGAACATAAGCCGCGATAAAAATGCAGGCCGCCTCCAGCGGATCTCAAATCAAAAAAACGGATGCTTGATTCATGTTTAAAAAAATCCTGTTCACTTCCTTCTTCCTGGCGGTGCTGTCATCGCTGTCGGGATGTGCAGTCAACCGCGCCACAGCCAGCGTCACGCCGGGCAGCAACCTGGAGGCCATGAAGACCTTCTACGTCGTGAAGTCTCCCAAGGATGAAAAAGACGTTGATCAGCTGATCAAGGACTTTCTGGTCAAGAAGGGCTATTCGGTAACGACCGGCCCTGAGCTGACGCCTCCTTACCAGGCCGATGGGGTTGTCACCTATATCGACAAATGGTTTTGGGACATCACCATGTACATGCTTGAGTTGACGATCAACATCAGGCAGCCGACCAATAATTTTCCTGTCGCTGTCGGCAATTCCTTCCATACCTCGCTGACCAGAAAATCGCCGCCGGAAATGGTGGATGAAGTGCTGACCAATATCTACAAAAACGCCAAATAACTTACGGGGAACACAATGAAATTTTCGCTGAAATCTGTTTTGTCCAATCGTCTGTTTGCTGTTGCCGCACTGGTGCTGACATCGGCGGTGCTGGGCGGATGCGCTACTCCTTCCACATCGGCGGGCATGACGCCTACCGACTTCCAGGCCACTAACAAACACACGCAGTCGGTGACGCTGACGGTGGATGGCGGCAAAGAAACCGGCGCCTTGGGAAAGTCGCAAATCCCGAATGACGCTTTCGCACAGGCGATCACTGACGCCATCACTAATTCAAAAACCTTTTCCAGCGTTGTCAAAGGCAATGGCGGCGACATGCTGCTGACGGTCAGCATTTTCAATATTGACCAGCCGTCGTTCGGCCTTTCCTTCACGGTCAAAATGGAAGCCGGTTGGACACTGAAGCGCGCCGATACCGGTGTTGTCATCTGGCAGGAATCCATCAAGTCGGAACATACGGCAACGGTGAGCGATGCATTTGCCGGCATAACGCGTCTGCGTCTGGCGAATGAAGGCGCTGCCAAGGCCAACATTGCGCAAGGGCTGAGCAAGATATCGGCGCTGAATTTCTAATTTCTGATTTTTCGCCATCTAAAAAGACCGGTTTGTATTGACCGGTCTTTTTTTGAGTACAGCATCTGATTGCCTGCATTTCCCTGCAAGGAAAAAATGATCTCTACCAAGACACGCCCCTCGTTGTCACGTCTCGCTTCTCACGCTGCTGCGATCAGCATCCTGGCGCTGTCCGGCGCCACCGCCTCCGCCATGGAACTGGCAAAGTTCGGAAACACCATCATCCTGTCCGGTCCGGTCAACGGTTCCGAGTGGGCAATGGTCAAGGATGCGTTTGCCGCCAATCCCCATATCGATCTGGTCATCCTGCGCAATTCGCATGGCGGCGAAGCCGGGACCGGTTACGAGATCGGCGAGTTCTTTCGTAAGGCGGGCGTGACCACGGCCGTATCGGGGTATTGCGTGTCGTCGTGTTCACGCATGTTCCTGGGCGGCAAGCAGCGGCTGTTTACCGATGACTATCCACTGGACCAGACCCGCGTCGGTTTTCACGGACATTACGATGCACAGGGTAATCTGAACGGCGCTTCCGTCATCCGCGGCGGCCTGTACGACTGGATCATCCGCTACTCGGACGGCAAAGCGGATCCGGCACTGGTCAAGCGCTGGATCGCGATTCAGAATCACAAGGGCGCGGCGAGTTTCTACCATCCCGACCTGGCGGCCACGCTGGGCAACAGCGTATTCTTCTGCGACGGACAGGAGCGCAAAAAGATCACCAGCTGCGAAGCGATACCGACCGATGCTTTGCAGCGCGGCGTGATTACGGATACCCGCCGCATTGCCAGCCCGGATCAGGACACGCTGCCCGACCGGCTGCGCGCACGGCAATTCCCGGCAAGCGGCTTTGCCGCCGTCGACGACCTGAACAAGCTGCCGCTGGATAGCGATGAGGGCCGGGAGCAATACCAGCGCTACCTGGCGGCATCGGCGCCCAAAGCGTTTGCGGTGGCGCCGACGCGCAAGCACTGGGGCTGGAATGCCGGCGCGAAACAAGACGTCAATGCGCAGGCGCTGAAGCGATGCGAAGAGCGGTCCGGGCAGGCCTGTGTTTTATACGCAGTGGACGACAACGTGGTCTACAAGGAGTAAGCATGAAGCCTCACCTTTTGATCGCCTTGCTGGGCATCTCGTGCATCTCGTTTGGTCATGCATCGGCAAGCACACTGACGACGCCATCCTTCGTCATCGACATCCAGGGCTGCGAAGAGGGCGTGATAAGTTGCGACAACGTCATGTACACCGGCACCAGCAAGAAGACCGGCAAGAGCATCAAGCTGCGTGGCAAGACGCTGCATACCTTGTGCGCGGACGGCGTGACGCCGTGCCGCTTCCTCGGTTATGAATTCAGGAAGGGCGGCGTCTACTACCGTGTCATGGAAGACGGCAGTCTTCTGGTCATGCAGGGCAAGAAAATTCTCGTCGAAGAAACCGGCGAGTGGGATTGATAGCGACGTTTTTGTCTGATCGCATTACCACGCGCCGACGTCATCCAGACGCCGGCGCGTTTTTCTTAACGCTGGATTTTCAAACGCTGAAGTAATTCATCCGCTCGAGATCGACAAGCAGTTCCGGACCGGTCGGGCGCCATGCGAGGACTTCCTGCGTCTGTGCGCTCGACGCCGGCAGGTCGCGGCCGACGAAACCGGCCAGCCAGCCGAAGTGCGCGGCCGTCTCTTCAGGAGAAACACTGACCGTCGGAATCTTCAAGCCCTGTCCGATGACTTCCACGATGCGGCGCATCGTGATGCCTTCTTCCGCGACGGCGTGGTAACGGCTACCGGGTTGCGCGCGTTCCACCGCCAATCGATAGAGACGGGCGGCGTCGCTCACATGCACCGCCGGCCAGCGATTGCTGCCGTCGCCGACGTACGCTGCGACACCTTTTGCGCGGGCCAGCTCGATCAAGGGGCTGATGAGGCCTTGCTTGACCGTGTCATGGACCTGCGGCAGGCGTACGACGGAAACATTGACGCCGCGATTCGCCACCACCGCGCCGGCCAGTTCCGAAGCCTTGCGCGGATTCGGGTGGTTGGCATCGAAGTTGTCTTCGACGGCCGGCTGGCCTGGTGCTGCTGCACCCATGCCGGTGCCGGAGGTGATGATCAGAGGACGATCGGAACCTTCCAGTGCGGAGCCCAGTGCCTCAATGGCCAGGCGGTCGGCTTCGCAATTGGCGACGAACTGCGAGAAGTCGTGGTTGAAGGCAGTGTGGATGACGCCGTCGGCCGCCGCCGCGCCGCGACGCAGGCTGTCGAGGTCTTGCAGGTCGCCGCGGAACACTTCCGCGCCGGCCGCAATCAGCGACTGTGCGCCTGCTTCGGAGCGGGTCATGCCGAGCACGTGATGACCCGCGTTGAGGAGTTCGGCAACGATGGTGGAGCCGATGAAACCGGTCGCGCCGGTAACGAAAATACGCATGATGAATACCCTTGTGTTCAGTTGAAGGGCTGCAGAAGCGCAGCCCGATGAACGCAATATAGGCGCTTGCAGCAGTACTATCCATGCTATAAAGTCCGTTTTATTGGTTCAATCGTCCGGAGGCATATGGATCCGCTCTCAGAAGTCTTGTCGCTGTTCAAGCCACGCAGCTATGTCGCCGGCGGATTCGAAATTCCCGGCGAGATGGCCATCCAGTGGCCGCAGCATGACGGCATAAAGTGCTATGCCGTGGTGTCGGGTCAATGCTGGCTTTCCGTCGAGGGGATCGCAGACAAGGTGCTGCTCACGGCGGGAGATTGCTATCTGTTGCCGCCGGGAGCGCCATTTCGTCTGGCCACCGATCTGACCGTGCCGCCGGTGGAGTTCCTGACGCTGCGCGCAAAATGGCGTTCCGAGGACGGCCGCGCGGAGAAGAAAGAAACCAGCTGTTACCTGGTCGGCGGGCACTTCGTGCTGACCGGCAGCCACGCCGATTTCCTGCTGAGCTCGCTGGCGCCGATCGTGCATATCCGCAAGGAGTCCGACAAGGCGGCGATGCGCTGGTCGCTTGAGCGCATGGCGCAAGAGGTGCGGGAGTCGCAACCGGGCGGTTCACTGATCACGCAGCAGCTGGCCTACATGATGCTGGTGCAGGCGCTGCGGCTGCATCTGGCGGAAGGCGCGAAGGAGGGCGGGGGCTGGCTGTTTGCGTTGGCCGACAAGCAGATGGGAGCGGCCATCCGTTGCATGCACGAGGACCCGGCGCATGACTGGACGCTGCAGAAGCTGGCGCAACGCGTGGGCATGTCGCGCTCGGTGTTCGCCTTGCGCTTCAAGCAGACGGTCGGCTCCACGCCGATGGAATACCTGACGCGCTGGCGCATGCTGCTGGCCGGCGACAAGCTGAAGAACTCACGCGCATCGACTACCGCCATTGCGCTCTCGCTCGGGTACGAATCCGACAGTGCCTTTGGCAAGGCCTTCAAACGCGTGATGGGTTGTTCGCCGCGCGAGCATGGCAGGGCGTCCGCTTCGGGAAATCTGCCGCTTGCCGGCGCGGCGCTGTCGGTGTCCTGACAGCCGGACCATATTTTTTTGATCATGATCACCTACACAACACAGAGACATCCAACCGCATGAACTCAGGCATCCGCACGCTGCACATCCACGATCCCGAGCGAGGCGCAAGTTCGCCCTGCGTGATCCAATATCCGACCCTTGCCGCTGCCGTGCCGACCAGCATCGGCCCCTATGTGTTCGACGCTACGACGGATGCACCGATCGCGCCGGGACGGTTTCCCGTCTGCGTGGTGTCGCACGGCGGCGGCGGATCGCATCTGCTGTACCGAAGCATCGCCGGTCATCTTGCCGCGCACGGTTTCATCGTCGTCAGTCCGGAACATGCCGGCGACAATCGTAACGATCGCTCGCTGTCGAACACCGATGCCGCGGCGATAGCGCGTCCGGGCCAGACATCGCGTGCACTCGACGCCGTGCTTGAGGACGCCTTTTTCCTTGGAGCGGCGGATGCCGATCGTATTGCCATGCTGGGTCATTCGATGGGCGGCTATACTGCGCTGGCGCTGGTCGGCGGACATCCCTGGTCGCGTTCGGGGACAGCGTTGCCGGTGGTGGCGGATGCGCGCATCCGTGCCGCAGTATTGCTGGCGTCGGCGACCGACTGGTTTATGGCGCCCGGCGCGCTCGATGATGTGCATGTGCCGCTGCTTGCGCTGGCGGGAGAGCACGATCCGATCACGCCTGCGGAGAGCATCCGCAAGGTTTTGTCGCACCTGCCGGCAAGTACGCCGCTGGAATTCTCGGTGGTGGCGGGAGCGGGACATTTTTCTTTCCTGACGCCTTTTCCGGCAGCGCTGCAGCGGCCGAATTTTCCGCCGTCGCAGGATCCGCCGGGCTTTGACCGCGAGCAGTTTCATCGCGAGTTGCCGGAGACTATTCGTGCGTTTCTGACGCGTACGCTCGGCACAAGCTGAACCGGTAAAAAAACATCGGTACAATCCGCCCATCAACCACACAGTGAGCCCGCCATGGAAATCAACCTGCTCCCGCACGCACTCAACATCACCACGCTGGCGCTGTTCGCCGTCGTCGCTCTGGTGACCATCGCCACGCCCGGTCCGACCGTCTTGCTGGCGCTGGCCAATGGCGCGCGCTACGGCGTGCGCCGTTCCTTGCCCGGCATGCTGGGCGCGGTGTCGTCGGACTTCGTGCTGGTCGGCTCGGTGGCGCTGGGTTTGGGCGCGGTGCTGGCGGCGTCGGAGTTCTGGTTCTCTGTCGTCAAGTGGATCGGTGCGATTTATCTCGCGTGGCTCGGTATCCGGCTGCTGCGTTCCAAGGGCGGGCTGGATCTGTCGCGCGCCCAGGCTGATGACGGCGAAGCGGCGCCGATGCGCATCTTCGCCAAGTCCTTCCTGGTGGCGGTGACCAATCCCAAAGGCTATCTGTTCTGTTCGGCGCTGCTGCCGCAATTCATCAACGCGGCCGAACCGCAATGGCCGCAATACGCTGCCATCAGCGTGGTGTTCGCGGCGCTCGATTTTTCGGTGATGCTGGGTTACGCGATCATCGGTGCGCGCGCCGTCAGCCTGTTGCGCCGACGCGCGGTGCTGTGGCTGGATCGTTCCTGCGGCGCCATCCTGCTGGCACTGGCGGGCACCATGGCGTTTTATCGACGCGGCGCCAACTGACAATTGACGATCAAAACTGGCACGAAAAAAAACCGGCAAGATGCCGGTTTTTTTATGCTCGTACTGCGTTGCGTTACTGCTTCAGCAAGCTGCACTTCGATTCCGCGACGGTCGTGAACGCCTGTTCGCCCGGGATCGTTTCCACCAGCTTCAGGTAATCCCACGGCTTCTTCGATTCGGCCGGCGACTTGACCTGGTACAGGTACATGTCGTGGATGTTGCGGCCGTCGGCCCGGATGTAGCCCTTGTTGTAGAAGTCGTCGATCTTGGTCTTCTTGAGCTCGGCCATGACCTTGGTCGAGTCGTCGGTCTTGATCGCCGCGACCGCCTTCAGGTAGGTCGTGGTGGCGGAATAGGCCGCAGCCTGGTGTGTGCTCGGCATCTTCTTCATCTTCAGGAAGAAGCGATTGGCGAACTTGCGCGATGCTTCGTCCTTGTCCCAGTACCAGCTGTCGGTCATCATCAGGCCCTCGGCGTTGTTCAGGCCGAGCGCGTGGATGTCGTTGATCACCATCAGCAGGCCCACCAGCTTCATGGTCTTGGTGACGCCGAATTCCTTAGCCGCCTTGATCGCATTGACGGTGTCGTCGCCGGCATTGGCCAGGCCCAGGATCTGCGCCTTGGAACCTTGCGCCTGCAGCAAGAAGGACGACATGTCGGAGGCGAATAGCGGATGCTTCACCGAGCCCACCACGGTGCCGCCGTTGGCCTTGACCACGGCGCCGGTGTCGCTGGCCAGTGCATGGCCGAAGGCGTAGTCAGCCTCCAGGAAGAACCATGATTTGCCGCCTTGCTTGACGACGGCCTTGCCGGTGCCCTTGGCCAGGGCCACGGTGTCGTATTCATAGTGGACGGTGTAGGGCGTGCACTCTTCGTTGGTCAGGCGTGCCGAGCCGGCGCCGATGTTGATGTAGACGCGCTTCTTTTCCGCCATGACCTTGTTGGTCGCCAGTGCAGTGGCGGAGTTGACGCCGCCGATCAGCATGTCGAGGCCGCGCTGGTCGGCCCATTCGCGCGCCTTGGTGGCGGCAATATCTGCCTTGTTCAGGTGGTCGGCGGACATGACTTCGATCGGCTTGCCCAGCACCTTGCCGCCGAAGTCGGCCACCGCCATGCGAATCGCTTCGAGGCCGCCGGCGCCGTCGGTGTCGGCGTAGGGGCCGGACATGTCGGTGATGAAGCCGATGCGGACGGCGTCGTCCGACACCTGCGCTTGTGCAGTGCCGGCGCAGATCAGCGCGGAAGCTGCAATCAGGCGGGCGAGGGTGTTCAGTTTGAATTGTGTTTGCATATTGTCTCCTGGTTATCGATGCTTTCTGATGAAGCGATCTTTTTTGTGTTGCCGATACTTCTTATTTTCCACGTCGCTGGCTTAGCAGCTTAACCGCAAAGTCGACGCGCACATCCTTGGCGGCGACCATTTGTTGCACCACCCAATCCATTTCATCCGCGCTTGCACCGGCGGCCAGGCCGATATTACGGGCATGCAGCGCCATGTGGCCGCGCTGGATGCCTTCGGTGGCGAGCGCGCGCATGGCGGCCATGTTTTGTGCCAGGCCGACGGCGACGGCGATCTCGGCCAGTTCCTGCGCCGATTTGACGTCCATCATCTTGAGCGCCAGGCGCGCCAGCGGATGCGTCTTGGTGGCGCCGCCGACCAGGCCGACCGGCATGGGGATTTCCAGCGTGCCGACCAGGTAGCCGTCGTTGGCGATTTCCCAGGTGCTGAGCGAAGTGTAGTGGCCGTTGCGGCAGGCGTAGGCGTGCGCGCCGGCTTCCACCGCGCGCCAGTCGTTGCCGGTGGCGACGATGACCGGATCGATGCCGTTCATGATGCCCTTGTTATGCGTGGCGGCGCGATAAGGATCGACGGCGGCGAAGGTATAGGCGTCGACGATGCGGTTGATGACGTCGGCGCCGTCGTAGTCGGCGGTCGTCAGCGCTTCAGGCGAGACGCGCACGTGGGCGCGCGCCAGGCGCAGGTCGGCCAGGTTGGACAGGATGCGCAGGCGCACCTTGCCGCCGGTGATCTGTTCGATATGGCCGGCGACTGCTTCGGCCATGGTGTTGACGGTGTTGGCGCCCATCGCGTCGCGCACGTCGACGATCAGATGCACGATCACCATCGCGCCGCGTGGCGTATCAGGGAAGACGTGCACTTCAACGTCCTTGCAACCGCCGCCCAGGCTGATGAGCAACTGGTCGCGGCTGTTTGCTATATCGATGATGGCCTGGCGGTCCTTGAGGATGGCCAGCCGCGCGCCATAGGGATCACTCACGCCGATCACCTGCACCTGAGCGCGCATCAGCGGCGCGCTGCTTGAGGTGTGGAAGCCGCCGCAGTCGCGGATCAGCTTGGCCATGAAGGAGGCGGCGGCGACCACCGAAGGTTCTTCCACGGCCATCGGCACCAATACGTCCTTGCCGTTCAACTGGAAATAGCCGGCCACGCCCATCGGTATCTGGAAGGTGCCGATGACGTTTTCGATCATGCCGTTGGCCACTTCCAGCGGCAACGCGGCCGGATTGGCGAGCAGGGCGATTTCGTCTGCAGTGAGGTTGGCGCGCTGGGCGATCTGCTCCAGGCGTTGTTGCGGGTTGAGCGAACGGAATTGCGGGAGTCGGGAGTCGACGGTCATGGGAACCTCTGCCTTTTTGTCTCGATGTTGTCTTAGTCTTATGCGCCGGCAGGCGCCGGATGGAATGGGGCAAGAATAGCAGGCTGTACCCAATTTATTTGGTACACTTTTGACGAACAGTGCAGCAACTGTACCCAAGACACTTGTCCTGCGATGCAACATCCGCCCGGAGCCGCCATGCCCAGCGTTTCACCTTCTTCTTCTTCCCTTCCTTCCACGCTGACGCAGCGACTGGTCCAGCTGATACGCCGTCAGATCAGCGAGGGCGTCTATGCCCCGGGGACGCGCCTGCCATCGATCCGCGACATGGCGAAGACCCACGACTGCGCCAAGAACACCATCGTCAACGCCTTCGATTACCTGACCGCGCTGGGCGTGCTGGAGCCGCGCCGCGGGTCCGGCTTCTTCGTCTGCGCAGCGGCGCCGGCGATCAAGGATGATGACGAAGCCTCGTCGCTGAGTCGCGCGATGGACGTGGTCTGGCTCATGCGCGAACAGTTGAAGAGCGATCCCGAGCACTTGCGGCTGGGCGATGGTTTCCCGCCGGTGGACTGGCTCAACGAAGTGCGGCTCGACAAATTCCATCAGAAGGTGGTGCGCACCGGCCTCGGCGCCTTGTTCGGCTACGGCAGCCGTTTCGGTTACCAGCCGCTGCGCCAGCATCTGGTGCATCGGCTGGCGAACCATGGCATCGACGCCTCGGCCAGCCAGATCGTGCTGACGCACGGCGCCAACCAGGCGCTCGATATCGTGATCCGCAATTTCGTCAAACCGGGCGATCGCGTGCTGGTCGACGAGCCCGGTTATTACATGTTGTTCGGCAAGCTCAAGCTGGGCGGCGCGCGCATCGTCGGCATCCCGCGCCTGGCCGACGGGCCGGACCTCGAGGCGCTCGAGCGCGAACTCAAGATCGGCAAGCCCTGCCTGTTCTTCACGCAGACGCTGGCGCACAATCCGACCGGCTCCGACACTTCGCCGCACAAGGCGCACAAGATTCTGCAACTGGCCGATCGCTACAACGCCATCGTGGTCGAAAACGATACCTTTGCCGACTTCAAGCCCAACGCAGCGCCGCGCATTTCCACCCTGGATCAGCTGCGCCGCACGATCTATGTCGGCAGCTTTTCGAAATCGGTGTCGGCCGCCTTGCGTGTGGGTTTCCTGGCCTGCCATCGCGATCTCGCCAGCGACCTGGCCGACATCAAGATGCTGGTGCACGTAAGCAGTTCGGAATACTGCGAGCGCACGCTCGACGTCATCCTCAGCGAGGGTCATTACAGCCGCCACGCCGCACGCCTGCGCGACCGTCTGACGCAGGCCACCGAGAGCTCGCGGCGTCTGTTGGAGAACATGGGGGCGGAGCTGTTTTGCTCGCCGGTGCAGTCGATGTACCTGTGGGCGGCGATGCCCGGCTATCCGGATTCCAAGGCGCTGGCGCAGGCGCTGATGCGGCAGAACATCGTCACCGCGCCGGGCAGCATTTTCCATATCGACACCGAGGCGCCGTCGCGCTGGTCGCGCTATAACGTCGGCTTGCTCGGCGATCCGCGCTTCGCGGCGGCGATGCAGGGTTTGCTGCGCTGAAAGCGTTCCGCACGGCAAGCAGGGGCGACACGCCGGTTTGCTCTAGAATGGATGCCTTTCCAGCATCATCATTTTCCTTCCCATGCTAGTCAAACCACCACTGCTGAGCGTCACCGAAGCATTGAAATTCCTGCTCAAGTCGGCCGTGCCGCTGAACCAGATCGAAACCATTCCCACACTTGAAGCCAACGGCCGTGTTCTGGCGGCGCCGCAGGTGTCGCAGATCAACGTGCCTGGCATGGACAATTCGCAGATGGACGGCTACGCTGTGCGCGCCGCGGAATGCGCGAGCGGTGAAACTCGCCTGCGGGTGTCGCAACGCATCCCGGCCGGCCATGTCGGCACCGCGCTGGAACCGGGTACTGCGGCGCGCATCTTCACCGGCGCGATGGTGCCGCAAGGCGCCGACGCCATCGTCATGCAGGAAGCTTGCGAGTTCAGTAAAGATGCCGACGGCGACCATGTCATTGTGCGCCATGTACCGGAAGCAGGCGAATGGATCCGTGAAACCGGCGAAGACATCCGAATCGCCGACACCATCCTGCCGGCCGGCGTGCGGTTGCGTCCGCAAGAACTGGGGCTGGCTGCATCGGTCGGCCTGGCGAACCTGCCGGTGCTGCGCAAGTTGCGCGTGGCGGTGTTCTTCACCGGCGACGAACTGACTATGCCGGGCGAGGCGCTCAAGCCCGGCGCGATTTACAACTCCAACCGTTTCCTGCTGCGCGGCCTGCTGGAAAACCTCGGCTGCGAAGTGAAAGACTTCGGCATCGTGCCCGACCAGCTGCAAGCCACGCGCGACACCTTGCGCGCGGCGGCGGCCAGTCATGACCTGATCATCACCAGCGGCGGCGTCTCGGTCGGCGAAGAAGACCACGTCAAGCCGGCAGTCGAGGCGGAAGGACGTCTGAACATGTGGCAGATCGCCATGAAGCCGGGCAAGCCGCTGGCGTTCGGCGAGATCAATCGCAGCAGTGGTAGCAATGGCAACGACGGCACCAAGGCATTTTTCATCGGCTTGCCGGGCAATCCGGTGTCGACCTTCGTCACCTTCCTGGTGTTCGTGCGGCCATTCCTGCTGCGCCTGCAAGGCATCGACAACGTCGCGCCGCGCACCTTGACGCTGCGTGCCGATTTCAACTGGCCCAAGGCCGACCGCCGCCAGGAATTCCTGCGCGCGCGTTTCAACGACGCCGGCGGCCTCGACTTGTTCCCGAAGCAGGGATCGGGCGTGCTGACATCCACCGTCTGGGGCGACGGCCTGATCGACAATCCGGCCGGCAAGACCATCGCCGAGGGCGATCTGGTGCGCTTCATTCCTTTCGATCATTTGCTGAACTGAGTCGCGTCCATGCTCGCCAATCTCGACCGCCATCTGATGGCGCCGGCAGACCAACCGGCGCTGGCGGGCCTGCGTCGGTTTGTCGTTGAATTCTGGTATTTCGGTATCAAGGAAGCGCGCTCCTGTCTGTTCGCCGGTTTGTTTTTCGCTGCAATCTTCTTGATGCCGCGCCAGGGACTGTTCGGCATTGCGCGCTATGACGCCTTGCTGCTGTTCGCGTTGGGCGTGCAGTTCTGGATGGTCCGGACCGGCATCGAGACGATGGATGAACTCAAGGCCATCAGTATCTTTCACGTGGTCGGGTTTGCGTTGGAGGTGTTCAAGACTTCCGGTCATATCCAGTCGTGGAGCTATCCTGATTTTGCCTATTCGAAGCTGTTCGGCGTGCCGCTGTTTTCGGGCTTCATGTACGCAGCGGTGGGCAGCTATATCATCCAGGCCTGGCGTCTGTTTCACTTGCGCATCCTGCATCATCCGCCGTACTGGATGGCGACGCTGATCGCGGTACTGATCTATCTGAATTTCTTCACGCATCACTTCATCGGCGACTACCGCTGGTATCTCGGCGCCTGCGCACTGGGCTTGTATGCGCGCACGACAGTCGTGTTCCGCCCCTATGACCGCGATCGCAAGATGCCTCTGCTGCTGGCCTTTCTGCTGATCGGTTTCTTCATCTGGCTGGCGGAAAACATCAGTACATTCTTCGGCATTTGGCGCTATCCCAACCAGATCGGCGCGTGGTCCACGGTGCATGTCGGAAAATGGAGCGCCTGGGCCCTGCTGGTGGTAATGACATTCACCATCGTCGCGCAGCTGAAGCACATCCGGCCAAAGATCCATATTGCGCCTTGAGCGTTGATCTACAACCACCTCTGTAACGCTTTTTCAGGACCAGAAACACATGAAAATAGAACTCCGTTTTTTTGCCAGCGTGCGTGAAGCGCTCGGCGTCACGCAAGAAATCATCGACTTGCCCGACCACGTCAAGACCGTCGGCGACGTGCGCGCGTTCCTGATGGGACGCGGCGGTCTCTGGATGGAAGTGCTGTCGCCGGAAAAGGCGCTGCGCATGGCCTACGACCACAACATGGTCGAGCCGGACACGCTGATTGAAGAGGGCGGCGAAGTTGCGTTCTTCCCGCCGGTGACCGGCGGGTGAGTACAAACATGCCGCTGCCCAAAGAAGACCTCGAGCGCATTGCCGGCGGCACGCTGGCGCACTATGAAGGACGCGCCGACGACTTCCGCGAAGGCACGCGCGACCATGACGTCAGCCAGAACATCAACGCCTTGCTGGACGCCATCAGCAAGCCCGCGCCGCTGACCATACTCGACTTCGGCTGCGGTCCGGGTCGCGACCTGCAAACCTTCAGCAAGCTCGGCCATCGCGCCATCGGCCTCGACGGCACGGCGAGTTTTGTCGAGATGGCGCGCGCCGATTCCGGCTGCGAAGTCTGGCATCAAAATTTCTTTGAACTGGACTTGCCCGCGGCCTTGTTCGACGGCGTATTCGCCAATGCGTCGCTGTTCCATGTGCCGGCGGCGGAATTGCCGCGTGTGCTCGGCCAGCTGTACGCTGCGTTGAAGCCGGCGGGCGTGCTGTTCTGTTCCAATCCGCGCGGCAGCAACAGCGAAGGCTGGAGCGGTGGACGCTACGGCTCTTATCATGATCTCGAGGCCTGGCGCAGTTTCATGACGGCGGCAGGCTTCGTCGAAATCCGGCATTATTACCGTCCCGACGGTCTGCTGCGTTCCGAGCAGGCGTGGCTGGCCACGGTGTGGCGCAAACCTTCGTAATCTATTCCGACCAGACGATCTCCCATGACTCTGCAAACGTTCTTCCTCTATGTCGCTGCCGTGTTCGTACTGACCGTCACGCCCGGTCCCAGCGTGCTGATGTGCATCACCAACGGCATCCATCACGGCGTGCGTCGCGCCTTCGCCGGCGCGCTCGGCAGCGTGACGGCGGTGTGCCTGATCATGGTGGTGTCGGCGGCCGGACTCGGCGCCATTCTTGCAGTTTCGGAGAAAGTGTTTCTCATTTTGAAATGGTGCGGCGTTGCCTATCTCACGTATATTGGCGTGCGCACTTTTTTCTCGGCCCAGAGCACGATAGAGGCGGGTCGCGATGGCGATGCTGAACAAACAAAGAAGTCGCGCGCCGGTTTGTTCTGGCAAGGATTCCTGGTTGGCGGCAGCAATCCCAAGGCGCTGCTGTTCTTCACCGCGTTCTTCCCGCAGTTCATCAATCCGCATGCCGCGCAGTTGCCGCAGTTTCTGGTGCTGGGTGCGACCTTCGTTTGTTTCGAACTGTTCTGGCTGACGTTCTATGCCCACTTCGCCGCACGCGTGGCGCCGTGGTTGCGCACGCCGGGCCGGGCGAAGATGTTCAATCGTATTTCCGGCGCGACCTTCATCGGCGCCGGGGCTTTGCTGGCGACGGTCAAGCGTAGTTAAAAAAACCGGGCGCCAATGTAGCGCGCGGAAAAGAGCAGGCAGGAAAAACAGGTGAGGAGACGCTCATATGTTGAAGACAAGGAGATATCTTGCACCTGACCACTGAAATTGCCACCTGGGCGGCCCAGGACACGCGCCTGCTGCTGTCCGTCCTCGTTGCGCTGATCGCCATCGTGCTGCTGATCAGCATACTCAAAATCGCTCCTTTCCTCTCGATCCTGCTGGGCACGTTCATCGCCGGCACCGGCGCCGGCTTGCCGCTGGAAAAGATCGCGTCCTCGTTCAGCAAGGGCGCCGGCAGCATCCTCGGTGAAGCCGGCATCATCATCGCGCTGGGCGCCATGCTGGGTGCGCTGATGGCCGACTCGGGCGCGGCCGACAAGATCGTCACGACGCTTTTACGTTACGCCAAGGGCGCAGCGATTCCGTGGATGATGGCGCTGGTGGCGCTGGTCGTCGGCTTGCCGCTGTTCTTCGAAGTCGGGCTGGTGATGATGGCGCCGATCATCTTCGTGATGGCGCGCCGTTCGCAGCAACCGATCCTGCGCGTGGCGATTCCTGCGCTGGCCGGCATGACCACCTTGCACGCCTTGTTGCCGCCGCATCCGGGCCCGCTGATTGCGGTGAGCGCCTTGCATGCCGATCTCGGCACCACCATGCTGCTGGGGTTTGTGGTGGCGATTCCGGCGGTGATCCTGGCCGGCCCGCTGTACGGCATGTGGCTCGCGCCGCGCATGCCCATCGGTGAACCGGAGCAGATCGGCGCTTTGTTCAAGGGCCAGCAGGCGCCTGAACTGCAACCGGGCTTCCTGCCGTCGCTGGTCACCATCTTGCTGCCGGTCGTGCTGATGCTGGGCCGTACCGTCGCCAAGATCTGGGTCACTCCTGAAACCACCTTGTTCGAGATGCTCAACTTCTTCGGTGAGCCGATCATCGCGCTGACCGTGACGGTGCTGTTTGCCGTGATCGTGCTGGGTTGGGCACAGGGCACGGACCGCAATAAAGTCGGCGCCATCCTGCGCAAGGCCTTGCCGCCGATTGCCGGGCTGTTGCTAACCATCGGCGCGGGCGGCGGACTCAAGCAAGCCTTGCTGACCGCCGGCATCAGCGACACGATTACCAAGGTGGCGACCGGCACCCACGTGCCGCTGATCCTGCTGGCCTGGCTGATCGCCGTGGCGCTGCGCCAGGCAACCGGCTCGGCGACCGTGGCCACGACTGCCACGGCCGGCATCGTCGCGCCGCTGGTGGCGAGCCTGTCAGGCACGCACAATGCGCTGATGGCGCTGTCGATCGGCGCCGGCTCGGTGTTCTTCTGCCACGTCAACGACGCCGGCTTCTGGATGGTGAAGGAATACTTCGGGCTCGATCTCAAGCAGACCTTCGCGACATGGTCGGTGATCCAGACCATTGTGTCGGTGGTCGGACTGGTCATGACGCTGCTGCTGTGGAGCGTGCTGACCTGAGCATGGTTCTGTTGTGCTGAACAAGTCCCGGCCAGTCCGGGACTTGTTGTTTCTGCGGCAGGGCAGGCGGCCACTTTAGGTACAATGGTCGCGATTCCATTTACCTGCTTCTTTCCTGCCTCCTCCATGCCGATCCGTGTCCAGACTGCCGACTTTGACCTCAGCGCCGAGATCGCCGCGCTGCGCCTGAACAATCCCAAGGTCGGCGCGGTGGTGAGTTTCGTCGGCACGGTGCGCGACCTCAACGACGGCGCCAGCGTGCAGGAGATGGAACTCGAACACTATCCCGGCATGACCGAGAAGGCGCTCGAACAGATCGTCGTCGACGCCAAGGCGCGCTGGGAGATTTTCGATGCGCTGGTGATCCACCGCGTCGGGCCGCTGCAGCCGCTCGAACAGATCGTGCTGGTGGCGGTGACGGCCAAGCATCGCGGCGTCGCATTCGCCGCCTGCGAATTCATCATGGACTACCTCAAGACGCAGGCGCCGTTCTGGAAAAAGGAACAGACGCCCGAAGGCGCGCGCTGGGTCGATGCGCGCGAAAGCGATGACCAGGCGCTGTCCAAATGGCAGTCCGGCACGGACTGATCTTTCCTCTGCTTCCAACAATAACAACATGTTCCGCCTGCCGACCACCGCCACCGCACCGTTCTGTCCCTCCGAAGTTTCCGGCAGCGTGTCGGTGCCGCCGCACGCCACCATCTGGCAAAAACTCAAGGTCTATGTCGGTCCCGGCCTGCTGATTTCCATCGGCTACATGGACCCGGGCAACTGGGCGACTTCGGTGCAGGCCGGTTCGCAATTCGGCTACCAGTTGCTGTTCGTGGTGATGCTGTCGAGCCTGGCGGCGATCGTGCTGCAATGCCTGTGCGCGCGGCTGGGTATCGTCACCGGCAAGGACCTCGCGGTGCATTCGCGCGAAAACTATCCGCCGGCGGTCGGCAAGGGCATGTGGGTGTTTGCGGAGTTGTCAATCATCGCCTGCGACCTGGCTGAAGTGCTCGGCTGCGCGCTGGCGTTCAAACTCTTGCTGGGCGTATCGCTGCCGGTCGGCGTGCTGCTGACGGCGCTCGATACCGTGATCGTGCTGGGCTTGCAGGGGCGCGGATTCCGCCAGGTCGAAGCCATCATCCTCGGACTGGTGGTGACGATCGCGGTATGCCTGTTTGCGCAGCTGGCGTTCGTGAAAGCCGACTGGCATGCGGTGGTGCAGGGTTTCGTGCCGTCGCTGGCGGCGCTGTCCAGCCGCGAGCCGTTGTATCTGGCCATCGGCGTGCTGGGCGCGACGGTGATGCCGCATAACCTCTATTTGCATTCTTCCATCGTGCAGACGCGCGCGGTGAAACGCGACCGCGCCGGCTTGCTGGAAGCGATCCGCTATACGCGTGTCGACACCACCGTGTCGCTGCTGATTGCGATGGCGATCAATGCCGCCATCCTGATCCTGGCGGCGTCGGCTTTCCATCGCAGCGGCCGCACCGACGTGGTCGATCTGGACGTCGCCTATCATCTGCTCGATCCGATCACCGGCACTTCGCTGGCGGCGATCCTGTTCGGTGTCGGCTTGTTTGCGGCGGGACAAAGTTCGACCTTCACCGGCACGATTGCCGGTCAGGTGATCATGGAAGGGTTCCTGAAGCTGAAAATCCCGTGCTGGCAGCGTCGTATGATCACGCGCGGACTGGCGCTGATTCCGGCGCTGATCGGCGTGCTGACGCTGGGCGAGCATTCGGTCGGACGCCTGCTGGTGCTCAGCCAGGTGGTGCTGAGCCTGCAGTTGCCGTTTGCCATGTTCCCGCTGATCCGGCTGACCAGCCGGCGCGACCTGATGGGCGATTTCGTCAACCCGGTGTGGCTTGCCGCGCTGGTGTGGATGTTGTTCCTCGGGATCAGCGCGGCTAATACCTGGCTGGTGATTCAGCTGTTCATCTGACGTCTTTGCGGCTGCCGGGCTCCAGCGTCACGGTGCAGGTCAGGCCCGCCGCCAGCAATACATCCTTGGGCACTTCGTCGATCTGGATGCGCACCGGAATGCGTTGCGCCAGTCGCACCCAATTGAAGGTCGGATTGACGTCGGCCAGCAATTCGCGGCTCTGCGGATTGTCGCGGTCGTAGATGCCGCGCGAGATGCTGTCGACGTGGCCACGCAAGGTGGCGCCGTTGATCAGCTGGATCTTTGCCTTGTCGCCGACGGCGACGTAGGGCAGCTTGGTCTCTTCGAAATATCCATACACCCAGAACGAATGGCTGTCGATGATGGCGATCTTGGCGACGCCCGCGCTGGCGTAGTCACCGCGGCGCACGCTCAGGTTGGTGATGTAGCCGTCGACCGGCGCGATCACCTTGGTGCGATCCAGATTCAGGCGGGCGCTGTCGCGCTGGGCAATGGCGACCTGGTATTGCGCTTCGGCGCCGGCGACCTGGCTGCCGGCGTCTTCACGGTTTTCCCTTGAGACCACCAGGCTGTCGAGATCAGCGCGGCGGCGTGCCTGGGCGCGGCGCATGTCGAGGTCGGCCTTGCGCGCGGCAAGGGCGGCTTCAGCCTGTTGCAGCGCCAGCTGGTAACGCGAAGGATCGATCTGCATCAGCAGGTCTCCCTTGTGCACCAGCTGGTTGTCGCGCACGGGTAGGTCGACCACCTGGCCGGCGACGTCCGGTGCGATGTTGACAACGTCGGCGCGCACGCGGCCGTCGCGCGTCCACGGCGACACCATGTAGTGTTGCCACAGGGTCCACGCCAGGAAGATCGCGGCCAGGAAAATCAGCGCCGTGATGAGGAAACGAAAAATCGATTTGACCGACATGATGGATAACTCCCGATGATTTCTATATCTGTTGTGTTCTTGTTTAGCAGTGCTTAAGCGTAGATGGCGAGCCCGAGCAACGCCGCGATGCACGTGAACAGGCTCACGCGGAACAGCGCCGGATGCCATACCAGGTTGTACAGGCCGATGCGCACCAGGATGCGGTCGGCGACCAGCGCGATGACGCCGGCGACGATGACGGCCAGCAGCAGCGTCGGCATGTAGGCGTCGAAGAAGGAAATTTCACGCGGCATGGTTGGCTCCTGAAGAAGTGGCGGCAGTCTGGTGCATGGGCCGCAAGGGCGACTGCGGATCGAGCAAGGCGGTACGGATGAAGTGCAGGTAACTCAGCGTGCGTTGCAGGCGATGGCGTTCGCTGCGTTCGCGGTAATGCGGACCGATGGCTTGCTGGACTTCGGCGATGGTGCGGTTGTTGGCGTCGAGCACGGCCGCCAGCGTGGCCGGGGTCGGTTGTTCGAACAGCGCCGGTAAAGTCTCACGCAGTCGGTCCAGCGCGGCGTAGGCGGCCGGCGACAACAGGCCGGGATTGCCGCTGCGGATGCCGTGCAGCTCGGTGCGCAGTTCGATGATGGCGTGGCCGATTTCCAGCGTGGCGAACATCCAGCCGAAAGCGTCCTTGCGCAATGCCGGACGGCTGCCGGTGAGCATGGTGATCTGGTGCATCAGGTCGCGCGTGCCGCTTTCGAACTGCAGCGCGAGGTGGGCCAGCTTGCCGAAGCAGGCCTGCACGACTTGCTTGCGCAATTGTTTTTCGAGATGGCGCACGGTCCAGTTGGTGGTCGGCGGCAACAGCACCATGAAGGCGACCGTGGTCACGATCAGCGACACCATCAGCGCGATCGATTCGTTGAGGTAACCGGCGGCGTTGAAGTGCGCCAGATTGTCCGGCACCGCCACGAACGGGAAGAAGATGCAGATGCCGAGACCATAACCGGCCAGCGTCGGCTTGGTGGTCAGCAGCACCGCCAGCATCAGCACCGGCGTCAGCGCGGCGGCCAGCATCCAGAAACCGTCCAGCTGCGGCACGATGTGGAAGGTGTAGAAATAGCCGAGCACCACTGCCAGCGCCACGCCCATGGTGACGGTGCGGGTGGCCTTGGCGGGGTCGGGAGCGGCCGAGGTGATGGCGCAGAACGCGGCCGCGTTGAGCGCCGCGACGTCGCCGCTGGGCCAGCCGCTCAGGATCCAGAACGTCGACAGGCCGATCAGCGTGATGGCGGCGCGGGCGCCGGCGATGCCGGCGATGACCAGACTGGTTTTTGGTGCGTAGGCATGCTCCCATTGCTCACGCTCGTGGCGGCGTTGCACCAGCGAGGCGTAGGTGAGGGTATAGGCGTGCAGCTCTTCGATCACACGGTACAGCAGCTCGGAGGCGGTGTCGAAATCGAGCACGGCGTCGTCGTCGAGTTCTTGCGCGTGCGCATTGCGGGTAGCGCGCACGCGCCGCGGCAATTCCTGTTTGTAGCTTTCCAGCTTGAGCGCGGCATCGGCGGCGTCGACAGCGGTCATGACCGGCTCGCCGCCGCTGCGGGTCAGCAGGGGCTGGACTTCGCGGAAGTAAGGTGAGATCGCATCGATCACCAGTTGCGCCGATGGATTGCGGCTGTCGTGGAGGCGGTTCATCAACTGGTGCAGCGCGTGCACGCGCGTCGACAGCGCCATGAACTCGCTATTCATGCGCGTGAGGCGGCCGCTGCGCAGGCGGATTTCAGGATCTTCGAAGATGGCCGAGCTGCGCAGCGCTTCGAGGCCGATGATGTCGCCGACGAAGCGCGCGTTGGTCGCTTCCAGCGCCTTGCGGTCGGCGCTGCCGCCGAGCGTGCTGCCGATCAGGTCGACGAAGGCGGTGAAGCGGCCGCGGATGATGCGCACCAGGCCGGGAGCACTGGCTTGCGGGAATACCAGCGCGCTGACCACGCCGGCGCAGACGATGCCGACGGTGATTTCGGTCACGCGCGTCATCACCGAGTCGAACGTCAGCGCCGGATTGAGCGCCGCCGGGATGCCGATCAGCGCCACCGTATAGCCGGACAACACGAAGCCGTAAGAGCGGAAGTTGCGGTTGTGCGCCGAGCCGACCGTGCACAGCCCGATCCAGCACGCAGTGGCGAGCAGGAACAGTTCCGGCGTCTGTGCGAACAGGCCGACGAACACGACCACCGCCACCGAACCGATCAGCGTACCGATGACGCGGTAGAAACTCTTGGCGAGGATCATGCCGCTTTGCGGCTGCATCACGATGAAGACGGTGATCAGGCCCGAGCGCGGCGATTCGAGGTCGAGCGCGTAGCCGATGCCGAGCGCCAGCAAGCCGGCGAAGACCATCTTGAAGACATAGATCCAGTTGGGGAAATCGGTCTGCCACCAGTCGGCGGCGGCGCCGTGCAATTTCCGGCCGAACGAGTGCGGCGCCGGCGGGCTTGCTGAGGCTGTGGCTGGGGTGCTCACTGCGCAGCTCCCACTTGCAGCGTGCCTGCAGCATCAGCATTGGAATCTGCTTCAGACGCTGACACGTCCAATCCGCCGCCGAGCGCAACAGTGAGGCTGGCGTAGGCGGTCAGCTTCTGCGCCAGCAATTGCTGCACGACTTGTTGCTGGTGCTGCCATTGGGTCTGCGCGGTCAGCACGTTGACGTAGTTGGTCAGGCCGCGCTGGTAGGCGCGTGTGGCGATGTCGATGTTCTTTTGCGCAGCCGCAACCGAAAGGTCGGCCTGCACCTGCTGGCGCTGGATCGCCTGCAGCGTGACGATCTGGTCGGCGATGCTCTTGAGCGCCTGGCTCAGGAGCAGGTTGTAGTGCTCGACATCCATGTCGTAACCGGCGGTAGTGGCGCCGAGCTGGCCGCGCAGGCGGCCGCCTTCGAAAATCGGCAGCGAAATCGCCGGGCCGTAGGTTGTGGTGATGTTGGGCGCGCTCAGGAAACTCAGCAAGCCGCCGCCGGCTGCAGTCGGGCCGATGCTGGCCAGCAGGTTGACGTTGGGATAGAACGCCGCCTTGGCCACGGCGATGCCCTTGGCCGAAGCCTCCACGCGCCAGCGCGCGGCGCTGATGTCGGGACGGCGGCCGATCAGCTCGGCCGGCAGGGCGCTGGGCAGTCCGAGCGCCGCCTGCAGGTTCATGACCGGACGCGTGATGCTGTCGCCGGCGCCGGGGCCTTGGCCGAGCAGTGCCGCCAACTGGTTGCGCGTGAGGGCGATATTTTCATTGAAGACTTCGATCTGGCGACGGGTTTCCGGCAGCGGGACTTCGGCCTGGCTGATTTCCATCTGGGTGCCGATGCCGCCACGGAAGCGGCGGTTGGCGAGGTCGAGGATCTGTTGTTCCTGCTTCAGCGTGTCCTGGGTGCTGTCGAGCAGCCCGTATTGCAGCGACAACTGCACGTAGGTGCGCACCACGTTGCTTTCCAGTTCGAGCTGGGCGGCGCGGGCGTCGGCGGCGACGGCGTGGATTTCATCCTGGGCGCGTTCGGTGGTGTTGCGGTTGCGGTCCCACAGGTCGAGGTTGTAGGACAGGCTCAGCACCGCAGTGTTGTTCCAGGTCAGCTTGTCGCGGAAGCTGGCGCCGTAATAGACGTTGTCGGACCAGTCCTTGCGGCCGACGGCGGCGTCCAGCTGCGCCTGCGGCAGTTCGCCGGCATGCGCGACCACGGCCATGGCCTGTGCCTGGCGCACGCGCGCGGCGGCAATCGCCATGTTGGGATTACCGGCGACGGCGGCCACCACCAGGCGATTCAGTTGCGGATCGGCGTAGTTCTCCCACCAGGCGCGCCTGGGCCAGCCGGCTTCGGCGCCGACCTGGCGGATGGCGTTGCCGACGTCGAGGGTGTTGGGCTGCTGCACGACCGCCTGCGGCTTGATGCCGCCATTGTCGGCGCAACCGGCGAGCACGGCACAGGCCAGGCAGGCCGCAACAATCATGCGCGGCGCAACAATGAGGCGTTTGTCAGCAGAGGTCTTCATCGGACTATCCCAAAAAATGCAAATATCTAGTGATACCGATTGTATTTTGTAAAGATAGAGAGAAAAACCACAGTAAACACAAAGGGTCTTTTCAATTACTGCAACAATGATTTTGTCGTTTTGGGTAACAATGCACCCTTCAATGCAGCTTCCGGGAGCCGTGTTTGGTGCATTGCACACGCAAAACGCCCGGATTGAAGACTGGAAAGACAAGAAACTATGGATACTTTGCAAAACATGCGCATTTTCATGCGTGTTGTCGATGCTGGCAGTTTTACGCTGGCTGCGCAACAAATGGAATTGACCACCGCGCACGTGTCGCGCGCGGTGGCGGACCTGGAGCGCCATCTGCGCACCCGGCTGCTGAACCGCACGACGCGCCGCATCGCCCTGACCGAAGCCGGCGAACGCTACCTGTTGCGTTGCGAGCAGATTGTCTCCTACGTGCAGGAAGCCGAAGCCGAGGCCAGCGACGCTTATGTAAGACCGTCCGGACGCTTGCGCATCCACACCATGACCAGCTTCGGGCAGCGTTATGTGATCCCGGCGGTGTCGAGCTACCAGAAGCGTTATCCCGACGTCGCCATCGAGCTGACGCTGGCGCAGCGCGTGCCGGATCTGCTGGAGGAAGGCTTCGACGTCTCGCTGGTGCTGGCGCGCGAGCTGCCCGATTCGGGCCTGATCTTCCGCCAGCTCAGCAGCATCTACAGCATCCTGTGCGCCTCGCCGCTGTATCTGGAAAAGCACGGCGCACCGCAAAAGCCGCAGGAATTGCTCAATCACAATTGCCTGCAACTGGTCAGCCCGGTGTCGCCGCTGGACGAGTGGGCGATGGAAGGCCCGGACGGCAAGGAGGTGGTGGCGATCAAATCCAACTTCCACGTCAACGTGGCCGAAGCCATGCTACTGGCCCTGAAGGAAGGCATGGGCATCGGCGTGCTGCCGCTGTATTCGGCGGTGGACGCCTTGCGCGCCGGCACCATCGTGCGCGTGCTGCCGCAATACCGCATGCAGGACATGGGCGTGTATGCGCTGTACCCGTCGCGCCAATATCTCGACGCCAAGATCAGCACCTGGGTCGACTGGATGCACGAAAGCGTCGACAAGGCCTTGCAGGATGATCATCAGGCGCTTGACCGACTCACGGTTCATTCGCCATGATCGCGTATTGCTGAAAGAAGACAAAAAGGAACGGACGATGCAGTGGATTGCGGTTGGCATGGGTGCGGCGCTGGGCGCCTGGTTGCGCTGGGGACTGAGCCTGTGGCTCAACGTCGCCGGCCAGGCGCTGCCTTTGGGCACGCTGGCGGCCAACTGGGGCGGCGGTTTCGTGATCGGTTTCCTGGTGGCGTTTTTTGAAGGACACCAGGGCTTGCCGGTGGAATGGCGTTTGTTCCTGATCACCGGTTTCCTGGGCGGCCTGACAACATTTTCCACCTTCTCGGCGGAAGCCATGCTGCTGCTGCAACGCGGCAACTACCTGTTGGCGATCGCCCATTCCGGCTTGCATCTGCTGGGTTCGGTCGCCTTGTGCGTGGCGGGCTTTGCGGTGTATCGCGCGGTGTTTGCGTAGTCGGGACGATGGATCGCGACGGTGCTTCTTTCCAGGTTCTGGCCTTGTCCGGCAGTTTGCGGGCGGCGTCTTCCAACACGGCGTTGCTGCAAGCGGCGGCCGTGCTGGCGCCGCCGTCGCTGCGCATCAGTTTGTACCCGGCATGGGCTGAACTGCCGGCGTTCAATCCCGACGCCGAGGGCGCCGAGCCGGCGGTGGTGCTGGCGTTTCGCGCCGCGTTGCGGGAGGCCGATGCGGTCCTGATCGCCAGCCCGGAATATGCCCACGGCGTGCCGGGCGCCTTCAAGAACGCGCTCGACTGGGTGGTCGGCAGCGGCGAATTCATCAACAAGCCGGTCGCCGCGCTCAATGCCTCAGGCCGTGCGGAGCATGCGCAGGCATCCTTGCTCGACACGCTGGCGATGATGAACGCCGACGTCGTCCTGACAGCGTCGGCGGTCGTGGCTTTGCCGACCAACAAGCTCGATACGGCCGCCATGCTGGCCGACAGAGCCGTCTCGGAAAAGCTGAGCGCCGCGCTGGCGGCTTTCGCCGGGCACCTGGCGGACACCTTCCCGCGCCGGAGCGATCTACCGTAAGTTGATCTGGATCAAATCCGGCAGCCTTTCGCGGCCATACAGTCGGATCATTCCTTGAAATACGTCTGCACGTCCCAATTTTCTAGGTATTCAAAATTCGGAGCGAAAGCACACCATGCGTCTCGACAAACTCACCACAAAATTGCAGGAAGCTCTGGCGGATGCCCAGAGCCGGGCTGTCGGCAACGACAACCAGTACATCGACCCCGTCCATCTGGTGCAGGCCTTGCTGGCCCAGGACGACGGCGGCGCCCGTTCGCTGCTGCAGCGCGCCGGCGTCAACGTGGCCGGGCTGACTTCGGCCTTGCAGCACGCCTCGACACGCCTGGCCAAGGTATCGGGCAATGGCGGCGAAGTGCAGATCGGCCGCGAGCTCGTGGCCTTGCTGAACCTGGCCGACAAGGAATCGCAAAAGCACGGCGACCAGTTCATCGCCAGCGAAATGGTCTTGCTCGGCCTGGCCGACGACAAGTCCGACGCCGGCCGCGCCGCGCGTGAAAACGGTCTCTCGCGCAAGTCGCTGGAAGCCGCCATCAGCACCGTGCGCGGCGGCGCCAGCGTGTCGTCGCAAGAGGGCGAAGGCCAGCGCGAGTCGCTCAAGAAATACACCCTCGACCTGACCGAGCGCGCCCGTGCCGGCAAGCTCGATCCCGTGATCGGCCGCGACGATGAAATCCGCCGCGCCATCCAGGTGCTGCAACGCCGCAGCAAGAACAATCCCGTGCTGATCGGTGAACCCGGCGTCGGCAAGACCGCCATCGTCGAAGGCCTGGCGCAGCGTATCGTCAGCGGCGAAGTGCCGGACAGCCTCAAGTCCAAGCGCGTGCTGTCGCTCGACATGGCGGCCTTGCTGGCCGGCGCCAAGTACCGCGGCGAGTTCGAAGAACGGCTGAAAGCGGTCTTGAAAGAGATCGCCCAGGACGAAGGCCAGACCATCGTCTTCATTGACGAGCTGCACACCATGGTCGGCGCCGGCAAGGCTGAAGGCGCGATGGATGCCGGCAACATGTTGAAGCCAGCATTGGCGCGCGGCGAGCTGCATTGCGTCGGCGCCACCACGCTGGACGAATACCGCAAGTACATCGAGAAGGACGCTGCGCTGGAGCGCCGCTTCCAGAAGATCATCGTCGACGAGCCGAGCGTGGAGGCGACCATCGCCATCCTGCGCGGCTTGCAGGAAAAGTACGAAGTGCATCACGGCGTCGACATCACCGACCCGGCCATCGTCGCCGCGGCCGAGTTGTCGCATCGCTATATCACCGACCGTTTCCTGCCGGACAAGGCGATCGACCTGATCGACGAAGCCGCCGCCAAGATCAAGATCGAAATCGACTCCAAGCCGGAAGTCATGGACAAGCTCGACCGTCGCCTGATCCAGTTGAAGATCGAACGTGAAGCGGTCAAGCGCGAGAAGGACGAGGCCTCGCAGAAGCGCCTGACGCTGATCGAGGAAGAAATCACCAAGCTCGAGCGCGAATACGCCGATCTGGAAGAAATCTGGAAAGCCGAGAAAGCCACGGTGCAGGGCAGCCAGCATCTGAAGGAAGAAATCGAGCAGATCCGCCTGCAGATGGATGACGCCACCCGCAAGAGCGACTGGCAGAAGGTGTCCGAGCTCAAGTACGGCAAGCTGGCCGAACTGGAGAAGGCGCTGGAGACGCAGAACAAGCAGGACGCCGCCAGCGAGCAGACCGTCGGCAAGCGGCGCCTGGTGCGCACCCAGGTCGGCGCTGAGGAAATCGCCGAGATCGTGGCGCGCGCCACCGGTATCCCGGTGTCGCGCATGATGCAGGGCGAGCGCGAAAAATTGTTGCACATGGAAGAGGTATTGCACGAACGCGTGGTGGGGCAGGACGAGGCGATTGTTGCAGTCTCGGATGCAATCCGCCGTTCACGCGCCGGCCTGGGCGATCCGGACAAGCCGTATGGCTCGTTCATGTTCCTCGGCCCTACCGGCGTGGGTAAAACCGAGCTGTGCAAGGCGCTGGCGTCTTATCTGTTCGATACCGAAGAAGCGATGATCCGCATCGACATGAGCGAATTCATGGAGAAGCATTCGGTAGCCCGCCTGATCGGCGCGCCGCCGGGCTATGTCGGCTATGAAGAGGGCGGTTACCTGACCGAAGCCGTGCGGCGCAAGCCTTACAGCGTGATCCTGCTCGATGAAGTCGAGAAGGCGCATCCGGACGTGTTCAACGTCTTGCTGCAAGTGCTGGACGACGGCCGCCTGACCGATGGCCAGGGCCGCACGGTGGACTTCAAGAACACCGTGATCGTGATGACCTCCAACCTGGGTTCGCACAAGATCCAGGCCATGGAAGGCAGCGATCCGGCGGTGGTGAAGATGGCGGTGATGGCCGAGGTCAAGCTGCACTTCCGTCCTGAGTTCATCAACCGTGTTGACGAGATCGTGGTGTTCCATGCGCTGGACGAAAAGAACATCGGCGCGATCGCCAAGATCCAGTTGCATATCCTCGAGGCGCGTCTGGCCAAGATGGACATCGGCATGGTGATTACCGACGCCGGATTGCAGAAGATAGCAGAGGCCGGCTTCGATCCGGTGTATGGCGCGCGGCCGCTGAAGCGGGCGATCCAGCAGGAAATCGAGAACCCCTTGTCAAAACTTATCTTGCAAGGAAAATTCGGTCCCAAGGACGTGGTCCACGTGAGTGTCAAAAATGGTGCACTTTCGTTTGAGCCGAACTGAAATGTCTTGATTAACTCTTTGTAATTATGCTATCTAGTTCCCTGATGGCCTGAGAGAAATACTTCGATAAAATGAGTATTTTTTCAGGACTCAGGGAATTTTTTTATATAAACGATTAAACTCTCTGATTCGGTGCCAAGTGGGCGAAATGAGGCATCAAATGACGTTAAGTCATGTATAAAAAACAATAAAACACGTGAACTATCCGTCCCAGACGACCGTGGCATAAGCAAGGGGTGAAATTCTGAAGCAATCTTCATTACAACGGCTGTTCATCCTGCCGTTTGTATTTCTGATGTTATGCCTGGCGGTGACGATAGGCTGGTTTCTGTATCGTGCCGGCGATGACGCCACCGAGGTGCTGGCGCGCAATGCATTGATGGACACCATGAACCGTGTCGGCCAGGCGACCGACCGGCAGCTGCTGGGCGCGCGCGAGACGCTGCGCGTGGTGGCGCCGGATCCGATTCCGCCGGCTGAAAAGGGCGGCCAGCCTACTTACATCCCGTTCCCCAAAGAGAAGGCCGCGCTGGAAGAACGCCTGTGGCTGGCCAACAGCCTGTTCGACGATCCCAGCTATGTCTATTTCGGCGGCGCCGACGGCAGTTTCCTCGGCGTGAAGCAGGAAGAGATGAATCTCTTCATGTACAGCACCCGCGATCCACAGGGCAAAAACTACGTCTATCATTTGCGCGGCCCCGGCACCACGCCGACGCTGATCGCCACGCAGGATTACGAGCCGCGCAACCGCCCCTGGTATCGCCAGGCCATTGAGCGCAAACAGGAAACCTGGTCGCCGGTGTTCACTGATTTCCGCCTCAAGTTCCTCGGCATCACCTTGTCCAAGCCGGTCTATTCGCCCGAGCACGTCCTGTTGGGTGTGGCCACCAGCAGCATAGGCCTGCGCCGCCTGAGCGATTTCCTGCAAGCCTTGCCGCTGACCAAAAACGGCGTCGCCTTCATCATCGAGATGTCGGGCGACCTGATCGCCACCTCGGTGAATGAACCGATCCACAAGGTCGACGGTGCGAACTTCGTGCGGCTGAACGCCGGCCAGAGCACCTCGCCCATCGTGCGCCAGTCGTATGCCGACCTGGTCGCCTACATGAAGACGCAAAAGCTTGAATCGGGCAAATTGGTGGTGCAGTCGCTGCAGACCGATGGCCCCAAGACCGAACTGGCGTTCCGCCTGCATCATGACGACGCCGGGCTGGACTGGGTGGCGGTCAGCGCAGTGAGCCGCTCTGACTTCCTCGGCTCGGTGACTGGCGGCGTCTACCAGACGCTGCTGCTTGGGTTCATCGCGGTGTGCATGACGTTTGTGCTGGGTTTCGCGATCCTGCGCTGGGTATTGCGCGACATCCGCAAGCTGACGCTGGCGGCCAAGAGCATCGGCAACGGCGAGCCTTTCCCGTCGCTCAACATCGATCGCCGCGATGAAATCGGCCAGCTGGCGCAGAGTTTCCAGGAAATGGAACGCAACCTGCGCACCGATCGCCTGACCAATGTGCTCAACCGCGATTCGTTCATTGCGCAGATCGACTTCCGCCGCCGCAAGGGTACGGAAGTGGCGCCGCTGCAATTTGCGCTGCTGTTCATCGACCTCGACAAGTTCAAGTCGATCAACGACCAGTACGGCCATGACGAAGGCGACAAGGTGCTGATTTCGGCGGCGTCGCAATTGCAGCATGCCCTGCGCAAGGATGACTCGGTGGCGCGCTTTGGCGGCGACGAGTTCGTGGTCTACCTGCATGGCGTGACCGACGAGAATATTGCCAAGTCGATCGCCGAGAAGATCCGCAACTTCCTCAACCAGCCTATCGAAGGGCGCGACGGCAACAAGTATCACGTCGACGCTTCCATCGGTGTGGCCTTGTTCCCGCAAGACGGCCTGGATATTGAAACGCTGCTGCGAGTCGCCGATGAACGCATGTTCGAGCAGAAGCGCATGCACCGGATTCTGTCGTATGACGGCAAGGACAAGCAGTAAGCGGCGTGAGCCGTGAGATATGAAAAAGCCGTGCTCAGCACGGCTTTTTTTCGTCTGTCGCCGGCCGTAGCCGGTGCAGATCAAAGCAATTCAACGTTTGGCAAGTACAGGTAACTGGTTTAACGCGTCGACCGGGGTAATCATGCGGTCTCCGCCTTGCGCAGGATGCTTTCGATGGCGCCGGTTTGCGCGACGATTTCCTGCAAGTCGTTGTCGAGCAGGGCGGAGCGACGCTGGAAGGTGTGCCAGCCGGACCATTCGCTGACTTCGGGCTGAGTAGCCAGGGCGACATCTTCGGCCGCCACGGTTTCCGCCAGCGGATTGACCGGCACGACTTCTTCCACCGGCACCGTCGCTGCCGTAGTGCCGCCGGGGCCGGCGAGGATGGTTTGCGCGTGCAGCAGATGGGCAGTGGCGCTCTGGTAGGTCTGTTCGATCAGCTTGTTGACCGGATCGCGCGGCAGGCCTTCGGCATGGCGTCGCAGCAGGATGCGCAGCGCGGCGATGTGCGCGGCCACCAGATAGTTCTGCACCACGAAGCGGTTGATCTCGCCCACGGCGCGCTGCTTGCTGATCGGTTCGTCCATCATGCGCACCTGCGCCGAGATCAGCGCGGACAGGCTGTCCATGAAGCCCTTGCGGCAGACGCGGTAGAAGAAGTCATCGCCCACTTTGCCTTCCAGCATGTCGCGGCTGGCCTTGATGTAGCGATGGCTGGCATGCAGCACGTTCTTGAGCAGGCGCGGCAGGTCGCGGTATTCCCAGCTCGGCAGCACGTAACTGAAAATGGTCGCGATGGCGACGCCGATGATGGTATCGATCAGACGTTCGCTGACCGCGCCGTGATGGCCGGCCGGCAGCAGCAGGTTGAGCAGCATCAGGATCTGCACCGAGGCCGCGATCGCGGTGTAGCGGTATTTGACGTAGGTGAAAGCCGGCGCCGCCACGCTGGCGATGAACAGCACTGCCAGCAAGGCCATCGGGTCATGCACGAAGCGCAGGATCAGCGCGGTCAGCAGGCAGCCGATGATGGTGCCGATCAGGCGGTCGCTCACGCGTTGCTTGGTCGAGCTGAAATTGGGTTTGAGAATGATGACGATGGTCAGCACGATCCAGTAGCCGTGCGCCATGTACGGCAGATGGGCGGCGATCCAAAGGCCGGTCGAGACCGCCAGCGCCACGCGGATGGCGAAGCGGAAGATCGGCGACTGCCAGCGTAGGTTGGCGATCAGCAGACCTGCCTTGTACTTTTGCTGGGTCAGGAACGGCGTCATGTCGGACCCCGGCAGGATCGGAATCGCGTCGATCGGGGTTTGCGTGGCCAGGTGCAGTTGCGAGATCAGCTCGATGATGTCGAGGATCTTGTTGTAGGTGACGCGCAGCACCGTGATGGCTTCGTCGGGGATGTGGCCGGCCAGATTGTCCTGCTGCAGCTGCTGCATCTCGTATTGCACGGCGCGCAACTCGGCCTTGTAGTTGACGGTCGGCGTCGAGACGCGCTTGCGGGTGACGGCATAGGCAATCGACTCGATGTCTTCGGCGGTCTTGTTGGCCAGGTCACGCAGGAAAATGATGACGTCGGTGTCGCCGAAATGGCTGCGCAGCAGGGCATAGTCGGCGTGCGTCGACAAGACCTGTTCGTAAAGCTCGAGCATGCTCAGGTGAACGTGCACCAGCAAGCCGTCCTGCTTGGTGTGCATGTCGCGCAGCACCAGGTCGCGCGAGGCCTGCAACTTGTCGGCCAGCACGATCTGCTGGCGCACCAGCGTCGTGAACTGGGTCTGCAGGTCGCTGCGTACGTCGTAGAAATCGGCCTTGATGCGCAGGTAGCGCGCCAGCTCGAACAGCGCTTCCGCCAGCACCTGCTGTTTGACGCGCCGCCGCAAAAAGTAGGACACGATCATCGAGTAGGTCAGGTAGCCGAGGCCGCCGGCCAGGAAGAAGCCCGCATGCAGGAAGGCTTCGTCAAACGGCACGCTGTTCTCCATCGACAGCGTCATCACCATCAAGGCGGCGAATTGGAGCGGCAGGGTTTTCTTGCCATACACCACCATCATGCTGGCGAGGAAACTGACCAGCACCATCGCCACGCTGACCAGCCAGTGGATCGGCGCGCACAGGCTGATCACCAGCATCACCAGGGTGCACAGCAGCACGCCGGCGAGCATTTCATTGAATTTGTGGCGCAGCGGACTGGGCAAGTCCATCAGGCTGGTGCAGAGCGCGCCGAGGAAGACCGTCATGGTGGTCTGCATGTCGGCCATGTTGAAGACCAGCATGGTCAGGCCGACGACGCCGGTGGCGATGCGCAGGCCGGTATAGAAATAGTGGCTGAAGAGGAAGGTGCGTATATCCAGGGCGTAATGCATGGGGGCGTCGGCTGATTTCTATTAACGCCATTCTGACCCTTCTGCACTCAATAGACAACCAATAGGCAATGGATGCGCGTCGGACGGTTGCTGAAAGAGAGGTGAGACTTTTCGGCAACCGTCATACATAACCCTTGCAACGCTTGTAACGCTTACGGCAGCGGGAACACCAGGCAAGTCGTCGTTGCATGCGCGTAGATCTTGCCGTCGACATCGACGATGCGGCCTTCGGCGATGCCGACGCGGTTACCGACCTGGATCACCTTGCCCTCGGCGCGCACCGGCCCGGTCTTCGCGGTCAACGCGCGGATCAGGTTCACCTTCAGTTCCAGTGTGGTGTAGCCCATTCCTTGCGGCAGCACGGAATGCACGGCGCAGCCGACTGCCGAGTCGAGCAGGGTGCAGAAATAGCCGCCATGCACGCTGCCCAGTGGGTTGTAGTGCTGCTTGCCGGGTGTGCCCTGGAATACGATGCGGCCCGGTTCGCCTTCAACCGGGATGAAATCCATGGTTTCGCCGATCGGCACCGACGGCAGTTCGCCGTCCCAGATGCGCTGCAGGAAATCCATGCCGCTGCCGGCTTTCAGATCATCCATTGACGCGACGCCGGGGGCCGCCAGTTTGGCGCGTACTTCGGTTTCGCGGGCTTGCCATTGGCGGAGTGTCTCTTCTCTGTTGCTGGTGGGGCTCATGGAGGTCCTTATTGTTTATATCGTTATGGATGAGTGGCGATCGTAGCTGGTGAGGACGATGCGTGACTTTTATTATGAAAGACGGAATGCATTATGCCCCGACGTTTGCGCGACGGCAAAAGGAGCCGTGAAGGAGGTTGTTTTTCATGATGCAAAGATACCGTTTCATATTGTGAAAAATGCGATTGCGCAGCATCATGAATCCATTTCATTTTCAGAAATTTCATTTCGTATCGCAAAAATTGATAATTAACTTGTTGAATATTAAGGTTAAAAATTTATTGATATGTCTTATATAAGACATTGTTGCTCTGCACCTAAAGGCCTACTATGAAGTCATGGATTTCACTTCTTGACCTCCATTTTCTGACTACCTTAAGGAGATTGACCATGACGACACGCGAACAACAAATTCAGGCGCTGGCTAAAGACTGGGCGGAGAACCCACGTTGGACAGGCGTCAAGCGCAACTACTCGGCCGACGACGTGGTGCGTCTGCGCGGCTCGGTGCAGATCGAGCACACGCTGGCAAAACGCGGCGCTGAAAAGCTGTGGAATCTGGTCAACAACGAACCGTTCGTCAACGCCCTCGGCGCGCTGACCGGCAATCAGGCGATGCAACAGGTCAAGGCCGGCCTGAAGGCGATCTACCTGTCTGGCTGGCAAGTGGCCGGCGACGCCAACCTGGCCGGCGAAATGTATCCCGACCAATCGCTGTATCCGGCCAACTCGGTGCCGATGGTGGTCAAGCGCATCAACAATACGTTCCAACGCGCCGACCAGATCCAATGGTCGGAAGGCAAGAACGACATCGACTTCTTTGCACCGATCGTAGCCGACGCGGAAGCCGGCTTCGGCGGCGTGCTGAATGCCTATGAACTGATGAAGTCGATGATCGATGCGGGCGCTGCCGGCGTCCACTTCGAAGATCAACTGGCGTCGGTGAAGAAGTGCGGCCACATGGGCGGCAAGGTGCTGGTGCCGACACGTGAAGCGGTCGAGAAGCTCAACGCGGCGCGCCTGGCGGCTGACGTCTCCGGCACGACTACGCTGGTGATCGCCCGTACCGACGCTGAAGCGGCCGACTTGCTGACGTCCGACGTGGACGACAACGACAAGCCGTTCCTGACCGGTGAGCGTACCGTCGAAGGTTTCTACAAGACCCGTCCGGGCATTGATCAGGCCATCTCGCGCGGTCTGGCTTATTCGGAATACGCCGATCTGGTCTGGTGTGAAACCGGCAAGCCGGATCTGGCCTTCGCCAAGAAATTCGCCGAGGCCATCCACGCCAAGTTCCCCGGCAAGATGCTGTCGTATAACTGCTCGCCGTCGTTCAACTGGAAGAAGAACCTGGACGACGCCACCATCGCCAAATTCCAGAAGGAACTGGGCGCCATGGGCTACAAGTTCCAGTTCATCACGCTGGCCGGTTTCCATGCACTGAACTATTCGATGTTCAATCTGGCGCACGGCTATGCGCGCAACCAGATGTCGGCCTTCGTGGAATTGCAGGAAGCCGAATTCGCAGCCGCCGATAAGGGCTTCACTGCGGTCAAGCATCAGCGCGAAGTCGGCACCGGTTACTTCGACGCGGTCACCCAGGCGATCCAGCAAGGCCAGTCGTCGACCACGGCGTTGCATGGCTCGACCGAAGATGAACAATTCTTCGATGGCGCCGAAAAGAAGGTTGCTTGAGTTTGCTTAGGTTTACTTAAGGCGATTGAAGTTTCAGGGGGTATCCACCCCTGTCCCTGCGGGAGCCGCACTTCACAAGAGTGCGGCTTTTTTATTGTTGGCTTATTTCTGGCGGGAGACCATGCCGTCGCGCACCTCGAACACGGCGTCGCCGAGTACGTCGACGTCCGCCGGATCGTGGGTGATGATCAGCATCGGCACATGCAGTTGTTGTTGCAGTTCGCTGAGCTCATGGCGCATGCGTTCGCGCAGCGACAAGTCGAGTGCGGAGAACGGTTCATCCAGCAGCAGGATGTCGGGTTGCGCCACCAACGCCCGCGCCAGGGCGACACGCTGGCGCTGGCCGCCGGAAATCTGCGAAGGATAGCTGCCGGCCGTGGCTTCCAGGCCGAACGCCTGCAACCAGCGGGCGACCGCGGGATGCGAGGCCGGCTTGCGCAGGTTGAAGCAGCCGCGCTGCAATCCGAAGGCAATGTTCTGCGCTACGGTGAGGTGAGGGAACAGCGCGTAGTCCTGGAACAGGTAGGCGACATTGCGCTGCTGCGGCCGCACGTTGACACCATGCGCGGCGTCAAACAGCGTGCGCTGGTTCAGCGTGATCCTGCCTTCGTCGGGCGTCATGAGGCCGGCCACAGCCTTGAGCGTCAGGCTCTTGCCGGCGCCCGAAGGACCGTACAGCACGATACGGTCGCTGTCGGAGGCGAAGTCGATGTCGAGCTGGAACATGCGGTCGTTGGCGCGCAGCTCCTTGCGGATATGGACGGCGACGCTCATGACAGATCCGCCCGGCGTGTGTGGCCCGGCATCAGGCGTCCGGCGATCAGCAGCACGGCGACGCAGGTGACTGACGTGATCACCACCAGCAAGGTGGCGGTGGAATCATCGCCGGCCTGCACCGCTTCATAGATCGCGACGGAGAGTGTTTGCGTGCGGCCGGGCAGATTGCCGGCGATCATCAGCGTGGCGCCGAATTCACCGAGCGCGCGGGCAAACGCCAGCAGTACGCCGGCGGCAATGCCGCGCGCCGCCAGCGGCAGGCTGACGCGGAAGAACACGCCGGCTTCGGACACGCCCAGCACGCGCGCGGCGTTTTCCAGCTGCTTGTCGACATTTTCAAAGGCCGCGCGCGCCGACTTCAGCACCAGCGGGAAGGCGACGATGGTCGAGGCGATTACCGCGCCTTGCCAGGTGAATACCAGCTCGATGCCCATGCTGGACAACCACGCGCCGAAGGTGCCGCGCTTGCCGAACAGCACCAGCAGGTAATAGCCGAGCACGGTCGGCGGCAGCACCAGCGGCAGCGTTAGGATCGAGTCGACCAGGTCGCGCAGCGGCGAGCGCCAGCGCGACAGCCCGTAGGCCGCCGCGACGCCGAAGAAGAGATTGAGCACCGTCGCCCAGCCCGCAACCTTCAGCGAGAGCAGCAACGGGGTCCAGACTGCACCCATAGAGGAAGACAACGCGTAAGCGAGTGAGAGTTGATCAGCCCGCAGCGTATCAGGGTTTGAGGAAGCCGTAACGCGCCAGCACCGCCTGGCCGGCGGCCGATTGCACGTAGGCCAGATATTTCGCAGCCAGCTCGGCCTGTGCAGTGCTTGCCGTCACCGCGATCGGATAAGTGGCAGGCGTATCGGACGGAATACGGATCGCGACCTTGACCTTGTCCGGCATGACGGCGGCATCGGTGGCGAAGACGAAGCCGGCTTCGACTTCACCGCGCGCCACATAGTCCAGGCTCTGACGCACGTTTTGCGCCATCACGCCCTTGGCCAGCACGGCGTCCCACAGGCCGGCGCTTTCCAGTGCGGTCTTGGTGTAGCGACCGAACGGTACCGACGCCGGGTTGCCCAGCGCGACCTTCTTGACGGCGGGCTGGGTCAGGTCCTTCAGGCCGGCGAGCGGCAGGGTGCTGTCGCTGGGAACGATCAGGACGATCTGGTTGGCGGCGAAATTCTTGCGCGTGGAGGCTTGCACGGCCTTTTCGGCGACGGCCTTGTCCATGGCAGTCTGGTCCGCCGAGGCAAAGACGTCAGCCGGCGCGCCGCGCACGATTTGCTGCATCAGGATGTCGGAGGCGCCGAAGTTGTTGATGATCTTGACACCCGGATTCTGTTGTTCAAATGCCGTACCCAGATCCTTGAACGCATTGGTCAGGCTGGCCGCGGCGGACACCACGAGGTCGGTGGCATGTGCGGCAGTCGTCGCCAAGGGCAGCGCCAACAGGACGAACGAGGCGGACGCGGCGAGTCGGCGCAGGTGTTGTGCGGTAAAGGAAGCGGGCATGGGAGTTCCTGTTTTTCTGAATGGGAAGAATCTGATCGGAATATACGTAAGGATATAGCGATAGTCAATTCGCTGCCGCATATACATGTAATTTGCCCGGAGCCCTTGCTACAATCGCGGTCATGACAAATTCCAAAACCGTACGATTGCGCGTGATGCAAGGCGACACGATCGCCTTCGGCCCCGGCAAAGCCGCCTTGCTGCTGGCGATCGATCGCACCGGGTCGATTTCCGGGGCGGCGCGGGAAATGGAAATGTCGTACCGGCGCGCCTGGCTGCTGGTCGAAGAAATGAACCGCTGCTTCAATCAGCCGCTGGTGGAGACTGCGACGGGCGGCGCCAAGGGCGGCGGCGCCCGCGTCACGGAACTGGCGCGTGACGTGGTGGCAAGCTACCAGCGCATGCAAAAGAAGGCCGACGCCGCCATCGAAAAAGACATGCAGCACCTGCAATCCCTGATCGTCGGCAAGGACTGAACGCCGTCCGATGCGCAATACTCTCCTCAAATACCGGTTCCGCCTGCAAACCTGGCTGCGCATGTCCGAGAGCCATGCGATGCTGCTGTGGGCGGCCGTGGTCGGCTTCGTCGGCTCGTTGGCGACGATCGGTTTCCGTGAATGCATCGATGCCGTGCAATATCTGCTGACCGGTCATAGCGGCAGCTTCGTCGAGATCGCCAAGGGCTTGTCCTGGCAGATGCGTGTGCTGCTGCCGACCTGCGGCGGCGTGGTCGCAGGACTGATCCTGATCTGGGCCAAACGCATGCCGGCCGGCGCCACCTCGGATTACATGGAAGCCGTGGCCATCGGCGACGGCCAGATCCCGATTCGTCACACCTTGCTGCGCAGCCTGTCGTCGCTGGCCACGGTCGGCTCGGGCGGCTCGATCGGGCGGGAAGGGCCGATGGTGCAACTGGCCGCCTTGTGCGCTTCGCTGGTCGGACGCTTCGCGCATTTTCCATCGTCGCGCATGCGCCTGCTGGTCGCATGCGGCGCGGCGGCCGGGATTACCTCGGCCTACAACGCGCCGATTGCCGGCGCCTTCTTCGTCACCGAAATCGTGCTTGGCGCGCTGGTCATGGAAAGCTTAGCCCCGGTGGTGGTGGCGTCAGTGGTGGCCAACATCACGATGCGCGAACTGCCGGGCTACAAGCCTGCGTACGAGATGCCGTATTTCCCAGAAGTGGCCGGTGTCGAAATCATCCTGTTCGTCGTGCTGGGCGTCATCGCCGGACTGCTGGCGCCGCAATTCCTGCGCCTGCTCGAATTGAGCAAGACCTTGTTTCAGAAAACACGCCTGCCGTTGCCGCTGCGCCTGGGACTGGGCGGCTTGCTGGTTGGTTTGCTGTCGGTGCGGGTGCCGGAAGTGTGGGGAAACGGCTACAGCGTGGTCAATTCGTTGCTGCACACCGACTGGCTGTGGTCGACGGTGCTGATCGTGATGATCTACAAGATCGTCGCGACGGCACTGACCACCGGCTCGGGCGCGGTCGGCGGGATTTTCACGCCGACCTTGTTCGTCGGCGCGGCCATCGGTTTCCTGTTCGGCGACATGGCGCACGCCTTGTGGCCGCATGCGATTTCGCAGCCGTTCGCGTATGCCATGGTGGGCATGGGCGCGTTCCTGGCTGCCGCGACCAACGCGCCGCTGATGGCGATCCTGATGATCTTCGAGATGACGCTGAGCTACCAGGTGGTGCTGCCGCTGATGCTGTCGTGTGTGGTGGCGTATGTCATCGCGCGCAGCCTGGACGGCAATTCGATGTATGAAATCACGCTCAAGCGCCATCGCGACGCGGCCGAACGCATCCGCCTGCGCGGCACTCACATGAGCGAACTGATCAAGCCGGCAGAAACGGTGTTGCACAAGGATGCGCCGTTCTCCGAAGTGACCCGCATCTTCCTGCAATATCCGGTCAAGTACATCTACATCACCGATCAGGAAAATCGCTATCTCGGGGTGGTGGCCTTGCAGGACGTGACCTCGTTGCTGCTCGACAAGGACAATATCGGGACGAAATGTGCGGGGGATTTCATGCGTACGCATTTTTTGCATGAAGTGACGCCGGACATGTCGCTGGGAGAAGCGCTGCAACTCTTTCTCGATCACCAGGGCGAGCGGTTGCCGGTAATCTCGAGCAGCGAAGACCCGCGTCTGCTGGGCGTGGTGTTCAAGACATCGCTGCTGGACGCCTACTTCCGCCTGGATCGTTCGGGCGAGTAGGTTGCTAGAAAAACTGTTGACGGCTTTGTAACATTCGGAAGGCGGGCGACTATTCGGCAAGCAACCTTGTTAGAATGTGAAATTAAATGTGAAAAACTACCAGACACACAGCAGTTCCGTGTGATTTCGGTACAAGCACTGCCATAGCCGGCGACGGCCACCAACATTTCAGGGATTCGAACGATTTTATGCTGAGTTACCGCCATGCCTTCCATGCTGGCAATCACGCTGATGTGCTCAAGCACATGGTGACGATCCAGTTGATGCGTTATCTCGGCCAGAAAGACACTCCCTACATGGTGGTCGACACTCATGCCGGCGGAGGCGTCTATGCGCTGGACGGGAACTACGCCAGCAAGAACGCCGAATACGAAACCGGCATCGGCCCGCTGTGGGATCGCACCGATCTGCCTGAAGCCGTTGCCGAGTACGTGCAACTGGTGAAAGACCTCAATCCCAGCGGCAAGATGCGTTACTACCCCGGGTCGCCGTATTGCGCCAACCAGGTGATGCGCGAGCAGGACCGTCTGCGCCTGTTCGAACTGCATACGACCGAGAGCAAGATACTGGCCGATAATTTCCGCAAACTTGATGCGCACGCCGCGGAGCAGGGCAAGCGCCCGAGTGCGCGCGGCAAGCGCGTGATGATCGAGCGCGGCGACGGTTTCCTTGCACTGAAGGCCTTGCTGCCGCCGCCGTCGCGGCGCGCGCTGGTGCTCATCGATCCGCCGTACGAAGACAAGCGCGACTACCAGAAGGTCAAGGAAGCCCTGCAGGATGCGCTGGTGCGCTTCCCGACCGGCACCTATGCGGTCTGGTATCCTGTGCTGCAGCGGATTGAATCCAAACAGTTTTCCGATCGCCTCAAGCGTCTCGGTGCCAAGAGCTGGATCAACGTCACGCTGTCGATCAGCTCGCCGTCGCCGGATGGTTTCGGCCTGCATACCAGCGGCATGTTCGTGCTCAATCCCCCGTGGACGCTGTTGGCGACCTTGAAGGAAGTCATGCCGTACCTGGTGAAGGTGCTGGGTCGCGACAGCGGCGCCGGTTTCCTGCTGGAATCGGGAGAGGCTTGAATGTATCGTTCTGACGAGGCTTGCGCCGGCAGATTTTGCCGCCGTCTCATCCGTGAAATGTTTTTTGGTATCGACAATGCATCAAGGCATACAATAGAAGGTCATGCCAAAGTTTCATTGTCTGCCGCAAGTGCCGGGGTTATTCAAAATAAGAAATCATGACCGAACCGTCTCCTGATCACAACGCCGTCGCCCCGGCGCCACCTGCGCATCACGCCCATGATTTTTTCCTGGCCAGACAACCAATCCTGAACCGCGAACAGGAACTGATCGGTTACGAGCTGCTGTTCCGCAACGCCGCATTCGGCCCGGCCAACGTCAATGACGACGTTTCGGCAACGGCATCCGTCATAGCGCACGCGTCTGAACTCGGTCTCAACAATGTCATCGGCAGCTTGCACGGCTTCATCAACGTCGATGCGACCGTGCTGATGAGCGACTTCATCAATTTCCTGCCGGCCGACAAGGTGGTGCTGGAAATCCTCGAAACCGTCAAGGTTACCCCCGAGCTGGTCAAGCGCGTCAATGAGCTGGTGCGCGCGGGCTATGTGTTCGCACTGGACGACGTCATCACCGAGTCGGAAGATATCGCCCAGCTCCTGCCGTTGGTCAAGATCATCAAGATTGACGTGATGGAAGTCGACGCGAGCAAGCTGCTCAAGCTGAGCGTGCATTTCAAGCGCGCGCAAAAGATGCTGCTGGCGGAGAAGGTCGAGACGGTCGAACAGTTCCGCGATTGCGTGACTTTCGGTTTCGACTACTTCCAGGGCTATTACTTCGCCAAGCCGGTGATCCTGCAGGGCAAGAAGCTGGAAGCTTCCAAGATCGCCATCATGCATATCCTGACGTTGCTGGTGCGCAATGTCGACAACGGTGAAATCGTGCGTTACATCAAGCGCGACGTCGCCTTGAGCCTGACGTTGCTGCGCCTGGTGAATACGCCCGTGTACGGTTTCATGAAGCACATCGATTCGCTCGGGCAGGCGTTGATCGTGTTGGGCCGTCGTCAGCTCAAGCGCTGGATGCAGATCCTGCTGTTCGCCAATACCGAAAAAGACAAGGCGCACACGCTGTCGCCGTTGCTGATCCTGGCAGCCACGCGCGGCAAGATGCTGGAGCTGATCACTGAAAGAATCCGTCCCGGTCGCCGCAAGATGTCCGAAATTGCCTTCACTGTGGGCATCATGTCGCTGGTGGACGCCTTGTTCGGCATGCAGATGGACACCATTCTCACGCAGATCACGGTCAGCGCCGAAATCCGCGATGCGCTGCTGTTCCGCACCGGCTTTTACGGCGAGATCCTGCAATTGGCAGAAGCTACCGAGAAAGCCGACAAGACGCCGGAACAGATGAAGGAGTTGCTCGACGGACTGCAACTGAGCGCCGAAGATTTCTACGAACTGGAAACCCAGGCGTTCGAGTGGGGCAACAATATTTCCACCAACATGGGACATGCTCCCGAGAAGAAAGTCGAAGCGGTAGCCGGCACCGGCGACGTTGCCGAGCAGGACAGCTGATCAGTTGATCATTTGATTCAACGCACCGCCGACGCCATGTCGGCGGTTTCATTTTTACCTCCAGCAATTTCCGCTTATTGCCGATCACGCCGTCGGGCGGCGTACTTCCTTATCATGCGCATCAAGCGGTTGCCCTGGCCGCTGCGGGTGTCGTGATTGCCCCAACGTTCCTTGACCGATGCCCACCAGCGCCGTCGCGCCTCCTTGAAACTCGAGAGTCCGGCTTCGACCTGTTGCCAGGCACGCGTCGCGCGTAGCTGGGCGATCATGCGGTCTTTGAAGCGCAAGACAATGTCCCGGTAGCGGGCAAACCACGGTAGTGACAGCAGGGCAGTTTGTGTCAGCGTGTACAGGCGCGCCACCAGTGCGGTGCCGAGTACCTTGGCGCTGACGATGATGATCAGGCCCAGCGTCGGATGACCATGGGCGATCGACATCAGGGCAAGGATTTTGACGGGAAGCAACAGCAGGCTGGGCAGGACGAAGATGGCCAGCGCCAGGTAGGGTGGAACGCCGGCGATCCAGGCTTCCAGGCGCGCGATGAACGGAATCAGCGGCAGCCGGGCGAACAGGCGCTTGCTGGCGTTCCACAGCCATTCTTCCAGCAGCAACAGCAGCGCTGCGGTGTAGACGAACGGCGCCAGCAGGTATTTTCTGATCTTGTGCGACAAGGAAGTCCTCAAGGATGCGCGAAGGCCGCTGCAGGCATATGTTGGGCGGGCGCGCCAAAAACAAGCCGGACTTGCCTCAGAGAATCCCTTGGCGGCTGCTTACCGTACTTGCCGCTGCTTGATCAGGCTGAGCCAGCGATCGCCCCATTTCTCGTCGCTCATGCAGGAGGCGTAGTCGGTCACGGTGCGTGCGGCGCGTTCCAGCAACTGGATGTCCGCTTCGTGCTGGCGGGCGACGTGCGGATCTTCCAGGAACAACACGCGGCGGCATTCGTGTTCCAGGATCAGTTCGGCGATCTGGGCGTCGCCACCGAGCGGACCGCTCAGGAAGGGCTTGACCCAGTTGCGGCCGGCTTCGCCCTTGATCTTGACCGCGAGCTCATTGAGCAGGCCGCCGGTGGTGCCGGTGGCGCAGCGGAAGCCAAAACTGTCGAGCACGTCGAAATGGCGCTCGGCCAGCGCCAGCATGCGTGCTTTCATCGAATCATGGGCGATCAGGGCGATGCCTTCATCGGCCAGCCGGAACGAGCCGTCGCGCGCCGGATCCGGCGCTGCGCCGCCGGCGATCGCTTCCAGCTCGAACCATTCCTGCGCGCCGGCCAGCGTCGACAGGAAGGGCTTGCCGTGGATCACGCACTGGCGCTTGAGCGCTACCGCTTCAGGGAAGGTCGAGGACGGATCGACCGGATCGATCAGGTAAATGATGGCGTCCAGCATGCGCGCCGGATCGCTGTCGACCACGCGCGACACCAGCTTCATCAGGCCGCCCTGGCGCCCGTAAGGAAAGCGCTCGATGTGCGGATAGCCCGGCAGCAGGCCGAGTTGGCCGATCGCATCAAGGGTGCGGCCGACCACCACCAGTTCCGGCTGCAGCGCTTCGATGCGTACGCGCGAACCCTGGAGCAGCTGCACCAGTGCGGAGTTGGGGGCGTCCTGATGGGCGCGGTTGGCGGCCAGGCCGATACGGTAGCGAGTCGTGGAAGAGGTCATGAAAAAGGGCGGAAGAAGTCTGTGCGGGAAGCTCTGTTTTAGCGCGTTCGCAGTGCAATTGCGCGCTCGGGAACTTTAACATACCGCTACAATGATGGACAGGCTGAAAGGCCGCACCACCACGTGGAGTATGCAAGCGAGAACATGAATAAAGCATTCGTAAAAGAATCCGACGGCGACGATGACGACGAACTGGCGTTGCCGGCCATTCCCGCGGGCACCAAGAACTACATGACGCCGGCGGGGCACAAGCGCATCAAGGACGAGCTGCTGCACCTGATCGATGTCGACCGTCCGGAAGTGGTGCGCATCGTGCATTGGGCCGCCTCCAACGGCGACCGTTCGGAAAACGGCGACTACATCTACGGCAAGCGCCGCCTGCGCGAGATTGATCGCCGCATCCGCTTCCTGACCAAGCGCCTCGACATCGCCGAAGTGGTCGATCCGACCATCCATCACGGCAACGACCAGATCTTTTTCGGCGCCACGGTCACCTATGAGAACCAGGACGGCATCGAACACACCGTCACCATCGTCGGCATCGACGAGCTCGATCCGCTCAACGGCAAGATCAGCTGGATCTCGCCGGTGGCGCGTACTTTGACCAAAGCCCGCGAGGGCGATGAAGTCACGCTGCAGACGCCCGCCGGCGTGGAGCAACTGACCATCCTTGCGGTCAGTTATCCGGCACGGCAGGATTGAGCCTCCCTTGAGCCTCCCCAGCGCCGGCTTGTTTGCCGGCGCCGAATCATGCAGCGCTTGGAACGGAATCTGCTTCACGATCCTGCAGCGCGACACAATTCACATTCTCCGATTTCTGATGAAGCCAAAGGCCAGTCCATGTCCATCGTCTACGCCAGCCTGAATCACCCGCAACGCGTGGCGCTCGCCGCGGAAGTGCACTCGCGGCCGTTCCTGCACCTGACCGCGCCGGAAAGCCTGACGCATCTCGCGGTCTATCTGCGCAACCAGGATGATGCCGACGCCAACCACCACGTCGCATACCAGCATGCCTTGCTGTCGGACCTGTGCCTGCATTTCGGGGTGACTGCGCCGGGGATGGATGCCAAGCACTTCTTCCATGATTTCGGCCGTTTCCGTCTCAAGTGGGAATGCCACACCGAATTCGCCAGCTACACCTTCGCGCAAAGTCACGACGCTGCACTGACGACCGATGAAGCTTTCGCCGCCGCGCCGCTCAGGCATGTGCCGCAGCAATGGCTGCTGGCCTTGCAAGGCAAGATCATGGTCGCCGCACACGTGGTGCTGGAACGCGCGCCGGAGCATGACGCCGCCGCCGGCATGGCGCGCCTGTTCGAAGGCAAGCTGCTGTCTTCCAGCAAGGTATTGCAGGGCGGAGAGATCTGGACCGATTTCGTGATCCAGGCCGACGGTTTCAGCCGCTTCGTGGTGCGCGACATCGACCTGCGCGACCTGCAGGGCGGACGCCTGGTGCAGCGCATCCTGGAAATCGAAACCTACCGCATGATGGCCTTGCTGGGCTTGCCGCATGCGCTGCAGGCCGGCCCGGTGCTCAACGCCATCGAAAGCGACCTGGCGACATTGACGGCGGCGATGGTCGATGCCGAACATGGCGGCGGCAATACCAGCGCAGGGCACGCCGAGGATGAACGGATCCTGCGCAAGATCACCGGACTGGCGGCGCGCATCGAAAAGATGTCGCTGGAAAACAGCTATCGGTTTTCAGCGTCGCAGGCCTACTTCCGCCTGGTCAAGGCGCGTATTGAAGAATTGCGCGAAACGCGGGTGGAAGGCGTGCCCACCATCGGTGAATTCATGGAGCGCCGTCTGGCGCCTGCAATGGATACCTGCACATCGGTGGCACATCGACAGAAAGCACTGGCCGAACGGATCGCGCATACCAACGATCTGCTGCGCACGCGCATCGGCATCGTGCAAGAGCAGCAGAACCGCCAGATCCTCGAATCGATGAATGCCCGGGCGGCGCAGCAGTTGCGCTTGCAGCAGGCGGTCGAGGGTTTGTCGGTGGCGGCGATTTCCTACTACATGGTGGGTTTGTTCGGTTATATCGGCAAGGCGCTCAAGGCGGCCGGCGTGCCGATCAATCCGGACGTCGCCACCGGACTGATGGTGCCGGTGTTTGCGGCAGGCGTATGGTTCGGCTTGCGGCGCTTGCACAAGAGCGTGCATGTGTCCTGAGGCGGATGGAGCAGATGGCGGAGACGTAAAAAAGCCGGATCTGATGATCCGGCTTTTTTTGCCTTGGAAAAACGCGATCAGACGATTGCGCTGATCTTTTCCTGGGCCAGTGATACGGTTTGCTTGGCTTTTTCTTCGCCCATCGACACGCCTTCGGCGGTGATCAGTTCGACGTCGGTGATGCCCAGGAAGCCCAGCACGCTGCGGATGTAGGTGCCGTTGAAATCCAGCGGTTGCGCCGGACCTTCGGAGTAGACGCCGCCGCTGCTCAGGATCACGATGGCGCGCTTGCCTTTCAGCAGGCCGGTCGGACCGTTGGCGCCGTACGAGAAGGTGCGGCCGACGCGGCTGATATGGTCAACCCACGCCTTGAACGCGGATGGCGGCGCGAAGTTGTACATCGGCACGCCGATGACCAGAGTGTCGGCGGCGATCAGTTCGTCCACCAGCTTGTCGGATTCGGCGATGATTGCTTGCTGTTCCGCGCTGCGTTGGTCGGCAGGGGTGAAATACGCGCCGATCATGGCCTCGGTAATGTGCGGCAGGATGTGGCTTGCCAGGTCGCGCTGGACGACTGTGCCGCCGGCGTTCTTGGCTTGCCATTGCTCGACATAGGCAGCGCTCAGCTGACGAGTGAGGGAGCCGGTGTAGCGGGCGCTGGAGTCGATGTGCAGAAGGGTGCTCATGTTGTTTCCTTGGAAAGTTGCCTTGGGTTATCAGGTCGCATTGAATGGCGATGAAAGGAATATAGAGGCTTTCCAATAACTTCAATAGATGGGAGAATCTGCTTTCACCAGTCCATTTTTAGGATGAATGCCATGTTGGACCTGAACGATATCTCCGTCTTCGTCGAAGTCGTGCGCGCCGGCAGCTTTGCCGCTGCGGGCCGCCGTCTCGGCATGCCTTCCAACACCATCAGCCGGCGTTTGCAATTGCTGGAAGAGAGCCTGGGCGTGCGCCTGCTGCAACGCTCCACGCGGCAACTGAACATGACCGCAGCGGGGCGCGAGTTCTTCGACCGCTGTGCCCCCGGCATCGAAGACATCCAGCACGCCGGCGCCAGCCTGTCCGAGGGTAATCGCGAACCGGGCGGTGTCTTGCGTGTAGCGGCGCCGGCGGACTTTTTCGACAACTTCGCCATGGAGTGGATGGCTGAATTCATGCAGCGCTATCCGCGCGTGCAACTGGAGTTCTTGCTCAGCGACGATCGCGTCGACCTGATTGCGGAGGGCGTCGACCTGGCCTTCCGCGCGGGGCAGTTGCCCGATTCCAGCCTGGTGGCGCGCAAACTCGGCGCCAGCCACCGTGGCTTGCTGGCCAGTCCTTCGTATCTGGCCAGGCGCGGTGCACCGGAGTCGTTGGAAGCGTTGGCCGGGCACGACTGCTTGGCCGCGTCGAATACGCCGCAAGCGGCGCTGTGGAAGCTGGAAGGACCCAATGGCGCAGAAAGCATCCGCGTGGCGCCGCGCCTGTGCATCAACACCGCACAGGGCTTGCTGCGTGCGGCGCGCGCCGGGCTGGGCATTGCGTTGTTGCCGGTGATGGTCGCGGCGGAAGACTTGCGGCGCGGTACGCTGGTGAGCATCTTGCCGCAATATCAGCGCGACATCAGCGGCATGTATGCGGTGTATCCGAACCGACGCCAGCTGTCACTGGCAGTCAGCGCGCTGATCGAATTTGTTGCGGAGAAAGTCAAGCACGGCGCATGCAACAGCGGCGGGGGAATGGAATTTGCCGTGCCGGAGGCGCAAGCGGAAGCCGCTTAGCGCATCAGGAAGAAAGGGTGTCCTGCAAGGTCGGCTAGCTGCGCTCGCGCAGGATGCGGGCGACGCTGTCGATGCTGCGAATGCCGCGCATGGTGCGTGCCAGGTGGACACGGTCTTCGACCTGGATGGTGAAGCGCAGGTTCTTCATCGCCGGATCGCCGTCGTCGTCCATACTGACCGAGACGATATGCGCGTCGGCTTCGCCGATTTGGGCAGCGATGCGCGCCAGCGTGCCTTTCTGGTTGTGCGCCAGAATGGTGATGCGGCATTCGAAGCGGCGGTTGAGTTCGCCGGCCCAGGTGACTTCGATCCAGCGATCCGGTTCTTTCTCGCGATGCCGCTTGGCGGTTTCGCAATCGTCAACGTGCACAATCAGCGCCTGGTCGTGTTTCAGATGGCCGATCAGTTTGTCGCCGGGGATCGGCAGGCAACAGGCGGCCAGCTGGACGGTGGCGCCTTCGTTGCCGGTGATGACTACCGGATCCGGCTTGCTCGGCAGCATATGACCTTCGACGTCGAGCTGCGGTATGGCGCCGCCGTTCTCGGTCATGCCCATGATGTGACGCGCCACCAGCGGCGCCATGCGTGTGCCGATGCCGATGTCGGCGTACAGCTCATCCATGGTTTTGGCGCTGGATTCGTTGAGCAGACGCTCGATCAGTGCGATTGGCAGGTCCGGATCAAGCCCCAGCGTGTTGAGTGCATTGGTCAGCAGGCGTTTGCCCAGCGCCTGCGATTCCACCAGGTTGACTGTGCGCAGGCGATGGCGGATTGCCGAACGCGCCTTGCCGGTGCGGACGTAGCCGAGCCAGTTCGGGCTCGGGCGCGACGATGGCGAGGTGATGATTTCGACGATGTCGCCGTTGTGCAGCTCGGTGCGCAGCGGCGCCGGTTCGTGGTTGATCACGACCGAGGTGGTCTGGTCGCCGATGTCGGTATGGATGTTATAGGCAAAGTCGAGGGCTGTAGCGCCGCGCGGCAGGGCGATGATCTTTGACTTCGGCGTGAAGACGTAGACCGAATCCGGGAACAGGTCGACCTTGACGTGTTCGAGGAATTCGGCCGAGTCGCCGGTTTGCTTCTGGATGTCCAGCAGCGATTGCAGCCAGGCGTGGGTGCGTTGCTGCAAGTCGGTCAGGCTGCCTTCGTCGTCCTTGTACAGCCAATGTGCAGCGACGCCCGATTCGGCCACGCGATGCATGTCCTGGGTACGGATCTGGAACTCCACCGGCGTGCCGTAGGGACCGATCAGCGTGGTGTGCAGCGACTGGTAGCCGTTCAGCTTGGGAATCGCGATGTAATCCTTGAACTTGCCCGGCATCGGCTTGAACAGCGAATGCAGCGTGCCCAGCGCGACGTAGCAATTGGCGAAGCTGTCGACCACGACGCGGAAGCCGTAGACGTCCAGCACCTGCGAGAACGACAAGTGCTTGTTGCGCATCTTGCGATAGATGCCGTACAGGGTCTTTTCGCGGCCGTCGACCTGCGCCGGAATGCCGGCGGCGATCAACGTGCTGGTGACGGACTCGAGGATCTTGGTGACCACTTCGCGGCGATTGCCGCGCGCAGACTTGACCGCTTTCGACAGCGTCTTGTGGCGCAGCGGGTAGAGATGCGAGAACGACAGTTCCTGCAACTCGCGGTAAATATTGTTGAGGCCGAGGCGGTGGGCAATCGGCACGTAGACTTCCATCGTCTCGCGGGCGATGCGGCGTTTTTTCTCGGGCGCCATCGCGCCGAGCGTGCGCATGTTGTGCAGGCGATCGGCCAGCTTGACCAGGATCACGCGTACATCCCGCGCCATTGCCAGCAGCATCTTGCGGAAGTTCTCCGCCTGCGCTTCGATCTGGCTCTGGAATTCGATCTTGTCGAGCTTGGACAAGCCGTCGACCAGCGACGCCACCGGGGCGCCGAAGCGTTCGATCAGTTCTTCCTTGCGTACACCCTGGTCTTCCATCACGTCGTGCAGCAGCGCCGCCATCATGGCTTGCGCATCGAGCTTCCAGTCGGCGCAGATTTCGGCGACTGCGAGCGGATGCGAGATGTACGGTTCACCCGACTTGCGCATCTGGCCCAAGTGCGCCTCATCCGAGAAGCGATAGGCTTCCTTGACCTTCTTCAGTTCGGAAGGCGAGAGGTATTCCTCGAGCTTGTGCGTCAGATGGGTAAACGTCGCCACGCCGCTGTGCAAAGCGGGAGCAGGTGCTGCGGAAGGGTTTTGGGAATTTTGTTTTGAAGCCGAGCGTCCGGAAGACGCTCGGGGAGTACCGGTATTGCCGGTCGTGCCAGCCGTACTAGTAGTGCCAGTCGTGCTAGTTGCTGATAACGGAGAACCGAGGGTTGAATCTGGAGGAGTCAGGCTCATACGTTGGCGTTATCGGCAGCATGGACGAGAGTGAAACTCAGGCAGGTACTTTTTTCAGCATCTCGATGCCGACCTTGCCGGCAGCGATTTCGCGCAGGGCTGTCACGGTTGGCTTGTCCTTGGCATCCACTTTCGGGGTGTGGCCTTGCAGCAGTTGGCGTGCGCGATAGGTTGCGGCCAGGGTCAGCTGGAAGCGGTTAGGGATATGCTTGAGGCAATCTTCGATGGTGATACGGGCCATAAAAACTCCTGATTTCGTGTTGCTTGGTGATTCTGAATGATTCTGGTGGTTCCGGTTCAACCGGGTTCCTTATCGGAGCCAGTCGGAGTCGTGCGCCTTGGGAGCGATTTACTCATCAACTCAGGCGATGGCATGAATGCCCAGCTGAGTGAACAGGAAGGTGTTGCGTGCAGCTTGTTGCGGGAAGCGGCAACGCGCTGCTTTCACAATTGCCGTCAATTCCGACAAAGCGACTGCAAACTCTTGATTAATAATAACATATTCGAACTCCGGCGAGTGAGCGATTTCGCCGCCGGCGGCCAGGATGCGGCGCGTGATGACGTGCGGTTCGTCCTGTCCGCGCTTTTTCAGGCGCTCTTCGAGGGCTGCAATCGACGGCGGCAGGATGAAGATGCCGATGGCGTTGGAGAACTGTTTCTTGACCTGCTGCGCGCCTTGCCAGTCGATTTCCAGCAGCACGTCGGTGCCGTTGGAAATCTGGTCGGCGATCATCAGGCGCGAGGTGCCGTAGTAATTGCCGTGCACTTCCGCCCATTCCAGGAATTCGCCTTCGGCCTGGCGCTTGAGGAAGTCGTCGGCGGTCGTGAAGTAGTATTCGCGGCCGTGTTCCTCACCCGGGCGCGGCGGCCGCGTGGTGTAGGAAATCGACAGCTTGATCTCGGGCTCTTGCTTCAACAGGGCGTTGACCAGCGTCGATTTGCCGGCGCCGGAGGGCGCCACGACCATGAACAGGCTGCCGGAGGTTGGATTCTTGTTTGGCATGGGATGCTCTCTCGTGTCTGAATGTCTGGATCGGTTATCGATTGTTCGATTATTCGAGGTTCTGGACCTGTTCGCGCATCTGGTCGATCAGCAATTTCAACTCCATCGACGCATCGGCGAGTTCTTTCATGGCGGCCTTGGAGCCGACCGTATTGGCTTCGCGGTTGAGCTCCTGCATCATGAAGTCGAGACGCTTGCCGACCTGGCCGCCTTTTTTCAGGATGTGGCGGGTCTCGGCCAGGTGTGCCGACAGGCGCGCCAGCTCTTCGGCGATGTCGATGCGAATACCGTACAGCGTGACTTCCTGGCGGATGCGCTCCAGCACTTCTTCGCGCGGCAGCGACGCAACGGCGCCGTCCTTGCTCGCCAGCCCCAACGCTTCCTGCATGCGTTCCGTAGCCTTTTGCTGGAATTGCGCCACCAGTTGCGGCACCAGCGGCGTGATGCGCGCGACGATCGCTTCCATGGCGTCGATGCGGGTTTCGAGCACGGCCTGCAGCGCTGCGCCTTCGCGTGCGCGGCTGTCGAGGAAGGCGGTCAGGGTTTGCTGCAATGTCGCCAACACGTCGGCTTGCAGCGTGTCCTGGCCGATTTCGGCTTCTTCGATGACTCCCGGCCAGCGCAGCAATTCGGCCACGCTCAGCGGCGCGGCGTCGATAAATTGCGCGCGCACCTGGCTTTGCAATTCCGAGATCGTCGCCAGCAGCGTCTGGTTGAGGGCCTGGCTGGCGCCTTCGGCGGTCTTGCGGCCGAAGCTCAGGCGGCATTCGACCTTGCCGCGCACCAGCTTGCTGATGATGGCTTCGCGCATGGCGGGCTCGACCGCGCGCAGGTCGTCGTTGACGCGGAATTGCAGGTCGAGGAAGCGCGAATTGACGCTCTTGAGTTCAACGGTGATAGCGCCGGCGGCGGTGTCGCGTTTGGTGACGGCGTAGCCGGTCATGCTGTAAATGGTCAATCGATTCTCCGGATGGCGGGTCGCGCAGCTTGTGGCCGGCGACCGGGAAGGTGTGCAGGGAAGGCCCGGTGACGGCATGCTTCCTTTACAAACCGGCAGTTTATCAAGACAATGCCGGTAAAAATTCAAGCGCACTCACCTCAATGAGGCGTGATTGTATTTGGGTTTGGATAGCGCATTGTAAAAAGTTTGCTTGCCGCGCGCCATCAAAACCTGTTCTCCGGTTCTGCCCGGCCAACATGACGCCAGGGCGTCCGCCACCGATTCCATAGGAAAACCATGACCGCATTCCAACGTCCCAGCGGACGCGCCACCGCCGATTTGCGCACCGTGCGCCTGACGCGCCACTACACCAAACATGCCGAAGGCTCCGTGCTGGTCGAGTTCGGCGACACCCGCGTGCTGTGCACCGCCAGCATCGAAGAAAAGGTGCCGGGCTTCCTCAAGGGCAAAGGGCAGGGCTGGATGACCGCCGAATATGGCATGCTGCCGCGCTCGACGCATACCCGCATGGACCGCGAAGCCGCCAAGGGCAAGCAATCCGGTCGCACCCAGGAGATCCAGCGCCTGATCGGCCGCGCCTTGCGCGCTGCGTTCGACCTGGAAGCCTTCGGCGAACGCACGCTGCACCTCGACTGCGACGTCCTGCAAGCCGACGGCGGCACCCGCACGGCCGCCATTACCGGCGCCATGGTCGCCGCGTACGACGCATTCTCGGTGCTGCAAGCTCGCGGCTTGATCACCGCAATCCCGGTCAAGCATTTCGTCGCGGCGATTTCGGTCGGCGTTTATCGCGGCGTGCCGGTGCTGGATCTGGACTACGTCGAAGACTCCGATTGCGACACCGACATGAACGTCGTCATGACCGATGCCGGCCATTTCGTCGAAGTGCAGGGTACCGCTGAAGGCGCCGCCTTCGACCGCGCCACGCTCAACAGCTTGCTCGACATCGCCGACAAGGGCATCAAGGAACTGCTTGCTCTGCAGAAAGAAACACTGGGCCTGGCAAAATAACCGGCGGGAAATTAAGCGACGAGAAATTAAGCGACGAGAAATTAAGCGACGACAAATCGTCGCGCCAAAAGGACGCCGGGCCAGCAGCCGCGCCCGAATCCTTTTACAATCCCGACATGCCATGTCCGTGTACTTCGGACATGGCGTTTTTACTTGATCTGTTGCTATTTTTCGTTATTCATCCGTCATGACCCAAAAAATCGTCCTCGCCTCCAACAACCCCGGAAAACTTCGCGAATTCGGCGCCTTGCTCGGCGAAATCGGCCTGGACGTGCGTCCGCAAGGCGAGTTCGACGTGCCGGAAGCCGAAGAACCCTTCGCCACCTTCGTTGAAAACGCGCTGACCAAGGCGCGCCACGCCGCGCGCCTGACCGGCCTGCCGGCGCTGGCGGACGATTCCGGCGTCTGCGTCAACGCCCTGGGCGGCGCGCCCGGCGTATGGTCCGCGCGCTACGCCGGCGAGCCGAAATCGGACTCCGCCAACAACGCCAAGCTGATCGCCGACCTGGCCGGCCACGACGACAAGTCAGCCTATTACTATTGCGTGCTGGTTTACGTGCGTCACGCCGACGACCCGCAACCGGTCATCGCCGACGGCTCCTGGCATGGCGAAATCGTCGAAGAAGCGCGCGGCGCCGGCGGCTTCGGCTACGACCCGTATTTCTGGCTGCCGGCGCTGAACCGCACCGCCGCCGAATTGAGCGCTGCCGAAAAGAACGCCCACTCGCACCGTGGCCAGGCCCTGCGCGCGCTGGTCGAGAAGCTGCGATGATCATTCCGATCAAGCCGGTCAGTGTGAATCTGCCTTCGCTGTCGGGCCAGTCCGGGCAGCAGGACGGTCCGGCGCAGGCCGCGCTGGCCTTCCTCAAGCCAGGCAGTCTGCAGTTGTCGGCCTTGCCGCCGCTGTCGCTGTACGTGCATTTCCCGTGGTGCGTGAAAAAGTGTCCTTATTGCGATTTCAATTCGCATGAGGTGAAGGGCAGCTTTCCCGAAGACATCTATCTGGACGCCTTGCGCGCCGACCTGGAATCGGCGTTGCCGCTGATCTGGGGCCGTAAGATCTATTCCGTTTTCATTGGCGGCGGCACGCCCAGCCTGCTGTCGGCGGCCGGGCTCGACCGTTTGCTGTCCGATATCCGCACCTTGCTGCCGCTCGATATAGATATCGAAATCACGATGGAAGCCAATCCAGGCACTTTCGAAGCCGAGAAATTCAAGTCCTATCGCGCCAGCGGCATCAACCGCCTGTCTATCGGCATCCAGAGCTTCAACTCGGCGCACCTGGCCGCGCTCGGCCGCATCCATGACGGTGACCAGGCGCGCAAGGCGGTCGAGATCGCGCACGCCAATTTCGACAATTTCAACCTCGACCTGATGTACGCCTTGCCGTCGCAGAGCGTGGAAGAAGCGCGCCGCGACATCGAGACCGCCATCGCCTGCGCGCCGCCGCACCTGTCGCTGTATCACCTGACGCTGGAGCCAAACACGCTGTTCGCCAAATACCCGCCGCAGGTGCCGGACGACGACACCAGCGCCGATATGCAGGACATGATCACCGAACTGACCGGCGCCGCCGGCTATCAGCACTACGAAGTGTCGGCCTACGCCCAGCCGAAGCGCCAGGCGCGCCACAACCTCAATTACTGGCAGTTCGGCGACTACCTCGGCATTGGCGCCGGAGCGCATTCCAAGTTGTCGTTCCCGCACCGCATCGTGCGCCAGGCGCGCCACAAGCATCCTCAGACCTACATGGAAAAGATGCGCAGCGGCAACGCCATTCAGGAAGAGGGCGAAATCGGCCGCGACGCACTGGGCTTCGAATTCATGCTCAACGCCTTGCGCCTGGAAGACGGTTTCCCGGTCAATCTGTTCAACGAGCGCACCGGCATGAGCATCAACGCCATCGACGCCGCGCTAAACGACGCCGAGAAAAAGGGCCTGCTGTATCGCGACCACGCGATCATCCGGCCAACCGAGCTGGGACGCCGCTTCCTGAACGATCTGCAGGAAATGTTCCTGATTGAATGAACATTTAGGCAAGTGCAGTTTTCTCAGGTATATTTAGTGAATATTTGGATTTAGATAAGAATTCTTTTTGGAAACTTACTTATTTATTTTTCATAACTAATTAGAAATATTGCGGTCGCTCACCGCAATTCCACACAAAATGGCTGTCCAGGATAAAAGCATCCCTTTTCCTCTAGTTTTTCTACAGCCCGTTGCAGACGTCCATTACTTGTGGACGGCGCTCTCGTTGCATGTATCGCCGTTCGATGAGAACGGTTGCGACCTGTTTTCCCGGCTTTTCAACGAATTCGGTCTGGGCGAAGCGCTCGGACGGCTTTCCTGCATCCTCACGGTTCCCAATCCCGACAAGTTCGCCGGTGAATTTGGCGCGCCGCCCAAGGACACCCAACTGATCCTGCGGGTGCCGGTTGAGTATTGTGCCGATCCGGCGCGGCAACCGTTGCTGGAACGCCTCACGAAAATGGGCTATGGCCTGATCGCCGACGGCATTCCGCCGCGTACCGCCTTGTTCCCGGATTTCATCGAATCGCTGTCGCTCGATTGCAGCGCCGGCATTCCGGCCGACGCGAGCCCCTGGCTCATACGCATGCGCGGTCCGCACCTGGCGGAAAACGTCCCCGACCCGGTCAGCTTCGACGCTTGCCGTGCTGAGGGCTTCCGCTGGTTCAGCGGCGAATACCCGCTGTTGCCGTCGTCGAACGTCGCGCAGAAGGATGCGATTTCGCGCGGCCGCCTGGTCAAGCTGCTGGAACTGGTTTCGCATGACGCCGATGCGCATGCGCTGGAAGGACTGCTGAAGCAGGATCCGGCCTTGTCGTACCAATTGTTCAAGCTGGTCAGCTCGGCGGCGTTCGGCTTCTCGGCGCACATCACCAATTTCACCCAGGCCATCAACCTGCTGGGCCGCCGTCAGCTGCAACGCTGGCTGCAACTGCTGTTGTATGCACGCTTTCCCGGCGACGAGTCGGCCAATCCGCTGCTGCCGCGCGCTGCTGCACGCGCCGCCATGATGGAAGCGATGTGCCACCAGATCGACGGCGACCGCGACGAGCAGGACCGCGCCTTCATCGTCGGCATGTTCTCGCTGCTGGACGTGCTGCTGACCATGCCGCTGCGGCTCATCATCGAACCGCTCAAACTGCCGCAGGACATCGTCGACGCGCTGATGCAGCGCCGTGGACGTCTTGGTCGTCTGCTGGACGTGGTGGAACGCGCCGAATACGGCCGCATCCCGCTGCGTCACACCGATCTGGCTGCGGCCGGCGTTACACCCGAGGGTTATTGCCGCGCGCTGATCCAGGCCTATCGCTGGGCTTCTAAAGTCAGTCACGAGGCCTGACGCGATGATCGCCACCCTCAGCAGCAACGATCTGGCCTGCTGCTCGGCACTGCTTGACGCAGTGCTGGGTCTCGAAGGCATCGCGCTGCACGAGGCGTTAAGCAATATCGTATCGAGTTTCCTCGGCCGCACGGGCGGCCGTTATTTTTCCGATGTCGCCAACGCACTCGACACGCAGCAGCTGTTGCAGTCGGTGGTGCATGAAGGCGTGAGCTACGGGCACTACGTCTTTCCCGATCCGTACGAAAATTACACTGAAGCCGAAGCCGGACGTCTGGCTTCATTCGCCGCATTGACCGGCCGTCTGCTGCAAAACCGCGCCGACACCGAAAAGCGCAGCCGCGCACTGGACCAGATCGAATCCAAGCTCGAGCAGCAGGCGCAAATCCTCAACCAGATGCACGAGTCGGTGATCACGATGGACCAGGCCGGTTTCATCACCAGTTGGAATCGTGGCGCCGAACAGTTGTTCGGCTATACCGCGATCGAGGCGATCGGCCGCAACGTGCTGTTCCTGTACGAGAACGAAGACGAGGACGATGCCTCGCTCAACGACGTGTTCCTGGCGCAGGGCGGACGCGAGATGGAAGTGCGCCGCCGCAAGAAGTCGGGCGAAGCGTTCTGGGCCAGTCTGTCGCTGTCGGTCATGCGCGACCAGCACGGCCAGCCGATCGGCATGATCGGCTACATCAACGACATCACCGAACGCAAGAACGCCGAAAAGCTGATTCACCATCTGGCCTATTACGACTCGCTGACCGGCCTGCCCAACCGCACGCTGCTGACACGCACGGTCGACCAGGCGCTGCAGGCCGCGCAGCAGGACAATATTTACGGCTGCATCATGTTCATCGACCTGAATCGCTTCAAGCCGATCAACGATACGCTCGGCCATGTCGCCGGCGACATGCTGCTGGTCGAAGTCGCGATCCGCCTGCGCAAGGCATTGCGCGATGAAGACGTGGTGGCGCGCTTGGGCGCGGATGAATTCGCCATCGCGTTGTTCGACATCGACAAGGATTACCACGCCGGTTTCGTGGCGCAAAAGCTGATCGCGCTGTTCGACGAGCCGTTCTTCATCGACGGCCACGAGCTGCGTGTCGGCGCCAGCATCGGCATCAGCATGTATCCGCAAGACGCCACCGACACCGAAACCCTGCTGCGCCTGGCCGACATCGCCATGTACCGCGCCAAGCAGGGCGGCGAGAACAACGAGGGCGGCTACGCGTACTACAGCGAAGAGATGAACCGCAACACGCTGGATTTGCTGCGCATCGAAACCGGACTGCTGCACGCCTTCGAGTACAACGAATTGCTGCTGTACTACCAGCCCAAGATCGACTTCGCGCAAGGTCATATCACCGGCGCCGAAGCGCTGGTGCGCTGGCAGCATCCCGAGCGCGGCTTGCTGGCGCCGGGCGATTTCATCCCGATTGCGGAAGAGACCGGCCTCATCGTCCAGCTCAGCGACTGGGTGCTGGAAGCCGCTTGCGCGCAGGCGCGTCAATGGAAGGAAGCCGGCCTGGAGCCGATTCGCATCGCCATCAACGTGACGGCGCGCGAGTTCACGCGCTCGCTACCGGACCGCGTCAGGGCCGCTCTGAGCCGGCATCAGCTGACCGGTGAATGGCTGGAGCTGGAAATCACCGAAAGCATGCTGATGCACAGCACCGACCGGGTGATTTCGATCATGGAAAAAATCTGCCTGCTCGGCGTGACGATTTCGCTCGACGATTTCGGCACCGGCTATTCGAGCCTGTCCTACCTCAAGCGCTTCCCGATCAACACGCTCAAGATCGACCGCTCATTCACCACCGGCATCCCCGACGACACCAACGATTGCGCCATCGCCAGCGCCATCATCGGCATCGCCAAGCAACTGCGCCACAAGGTCATCGCCGAAGGCGTGGAAAACATGGCGCAGTTCAACTTCCTCAAGGAAGCCGGTTGCAACGAATTGCAAGGCTACCTGTTCTCGCGTCCGGTCCCGGCTGTGGATTTCCATCTCATGCTGACCGAAGGCCGCAAGTTCTCTGCCGCGCTGTAAAGCAACGCATTACAGCAACTCTTCTCCCTCGGTAAAACTCTTCAGTCTCAATCTTTCAGGTAGTGCGGAAAGCGCTCGCGGATATCGTCCAGGTGCGACAAGGTATTGGACAGATGCGCGCGCAAGGCCTCCTGTGCAGCAATCGGATCGCCTGCCGCAATCGCCTCCACAATCGCAATGTGATCGCGCAGCACCGCGCGCGCCTTGCCTGGAATCGGCACGTGCAGCGCGCGCAGCCGGTCCAGGTGGCCGCTGTGACGACGCACCATGGCCCATAGATCGGGGATGTTGGCGGCCTCATACATCTGGCGGTGGAAAGCCTGGTCGGCTTCGACAAACTCACTGTAATCCTCGCTGTCGGCCAGCATTTTTTGTTTGGCGATGCTGGCTTGCAGACGCACGATCAGGGCCGGATTGGGGGAAGCCGCCAGCGTGTGGACGATCTCCAGTTCAATCGAGCGGCGCAAGAAATGCGCTTGCCGCGCCATCGCAATATCCACCGCGCGCACGACCGTCGCATGTTGCGGAAAAATATCCACCAGGCCTTCTTCACCCAGCTTCATCAGCGCATCGCGGATCGGCGTCTGGCTCAGGCCGAACTGCAAGGCCAGCTCGGCGCGCGAGAGGACGGTGCCGGGCGTGAGCTGCATCGTGATGATGGCTTCGCGCAGGCGTTCGAATACCTGCGGCGCGGCATGGCGCGAGCGGTCGAGCTGATGTTGCGGCAGGGGTGAAGGGCTGTTCATGGCAATCGGAATCCGGGACGTCAAAAGACAATAAATCGAAAGAAAGCGGAGCGGTGCGCATGTTGCTCAAAACAGCGGATATCCGAACCGTTCTCGACAAGAGCTTAAAAGATAGAGCACGTTAGCCCCGCAATCCCCTTTGTTATCAGCATGATAAAGCAATTAAGTCGCATTGACACACTAATATATTAGTGTTTTAATGTTTTAACCGAAAGGGCAGACGCTCTTTTTCGATAAAAAACGCAGGAGACAAGCAGTGACTACAGCGCAGGCAGCAGGGCGGGCATTGTCGCCGCTCGACAGGGCGGTATCGAAGATCAAGCAGCGCGTGTTGCCGCTGTTCGTGATCATGTTCATCGTCAATTACATCGATCGCGTCAACATCGGCTTCGTGCGCACGCACCTGGCCGCCGACATCGGTATCGGCACCGCAGCTTATGGATTGGGCGCCGGCCTGTTCTTCGTCGGCTACGCCATCTTTGAAGTGCCGTCCAACATGCTGCTGCAAAAATACGGTGCCAAAGCCTGGCTCACGCGCATCATGCTGACCTGGGGCATCGCCGCCACCGCGATGGCGTTCGTGCAGGGCGAGACGTCGTTCTATGTGCTGCGGTTTTTGCTGGGCGTGGCGGAAGCCGGCTTCTTCCCCGGCGTGATCTATTACTTCACGCAATGGCTGCCCAACGGCGAGCGCGGCAAGGCGATGGCAATCTTCCTGAGCGGCTCCGCATTGGCGTCGATCCTGTCGGGGCCGATTTCCGGCGCGCTGCTGCAGATCGAAGGCGGCGGCCTGCACGGCTGGCAATGGATGTTCATCATCGAAGGCCTGGCCTCGGTGGTGCTATGCGGCTTCGTCTGGTTCTGGCTCGACTCGCGACCGGCGGATGCGAAGTGGCTGACGCAGAGCGAACGCGACCTGATCGGCAACACCATCGCCGCCGAGCAAGCCGAACGAGAAAAGATCAAGCCGGCCCACATCTCCGCCTGGACTCTGCTGCGCGACAGCCAGATCATCATCTTCTGCTTCATCTATTTCTCGATCTCACTGACGATCTACGGCGCGACGTTCTGGCTGCCCAGCATCATCCGCAAGATGGGCACGTATTCTGATTTTCAGGTCGGCTTGTTCAATTCGATCCCGTGGATCATTTCCATCATCGCCATGTACCTGTTCGCCAGCCTGGCGGCGCGCTTCAAGTTCCAGCAGGCCTGGGCAGCGGCGGCGCTGATCATTGCGGCCATCGGCATGTACGTGTCGACCTTCGGCGGACCTGTGTTCGCGTTCGTCTCGATCTGCTTCGCCGCAGTGGGGTTCAAGGCGGCGTCCTCACTGTTCTGGCCGATCCCGCAGTCGTATCTGGATGCGCGCATCGCTGCGGCCGTCATTGCACTGATCAACTCGCTGGGCAACCTCGGCGGCTTCGTCGCGCCAACCACCTTCGGTTTCCTCGAACAAAAAACCGGTTCGATCCAGGGCGGTTTGTATGCGCTGGCAGCGACTTCGGTGGTGGCGGCGGTCGTGGTGTTCTTTGCCCGCACCACGGCGCACTCCGCAGCGATCGCAGGCAACAAATAATTCATTACTGATTTCGGAAAATAGACATGAAGATCACCCGCGTCACCGTCACCCCGATCGCATTCAAGGATGCGCCTTTGCTCAACGCCAGCGGCATCCATGAGCCGTATGCGCTGCGCTCCATCATCGAAGTCGAAACCGACAACGGCCATTTCGGCCTCGGTGAAAGTTATGGCGACGCCGCGGCGCTGGCCGTGCTGGACAAGGTAAAAACACAACTGATCGGCCTCGATCCGTTCAACCTCAATCGCTTGCGCGCCATCGTCAAGTCCACCGTCGCCGGCATGGCCCCGGCCAACAGCGGCGGCGCAGAACTGGCGCCCGGTTCTCACGCCAGCAAAGCCGTGAGTAATGCCTACTCAGCATTCGAAGTCGCCTTGCTCGATGCCCAGGCGCGTTACCTCAACGTGCCGCTGGTTGACTTGCTGGGAGGCGCGGTGCGCACCGAGATTCCGTTCAGCGCCTATCTGTTTTTCAAGTATGCGGAGCACATCGACAGCCCCTACAAACCTGACTCCTGGGGCGAGGCGCTGAGCGAGGAACAGATCGTCGCCCAAGCGCGCAGGATGATCGATGAAAACGGTTTCCAGAGCATCAAGCTCAAGGCCGGTACACTCGATCCCGAACATGAAGTCGCCTGCATCAAGGCACTGAAGAAAGCCTTCCCCGACGCGCCGCTGCGCATCGACCCCAACGGCAACTGGTCGTTGGAAACCGCGGTGCGCATGGCCGAACTGCTCGGCGACGATTTGCAGTACTACGAAGACCCGACTCCCGGCCTGGAAGGCATGGCTGAATTGCATCGCCGCACCGGCTTGCCGCTGGCGACCAACATGGTGGTCACCGATTTCGACGAATTCCGTCGCAGCATCCCGCAGAACAGCGTGCAGATCGTGCTGGCCGACCATCACTACTGGGGCGGCCTGCGCGACACGCAGATGCTGGCGCTGATGTGCGACACCTTCGGCCTGGGCGTGTCGATGCATTCGAATTCCCACCTCGGCATCAGCCTGATGGCGATGTCGCATGTGGCGGCGGCGGTGCCGAATCTGTCCTATGCCTGCGACACGCATTACCCATGGCAGGAAGCTGACGAAGAAGTCATCAAGGGCGGCAAGCTGCCGATTCGCAACGGCTGCGTCAGCATCACGCGTGCACCCGGCCTGGGTGTGGAGCTTGATCGTGATCAACTGGCCAAGCTGCACGACCTGTACTTGGGCTGCGGCATACGCTCGCGCGACGACGTGCGCCAGATGCGCAAGTACAAGCCGGACTGGAAGACGGTCAAGCCGCGTTTCTGAGCAAGCGAGAAATCATGGCGCAAAAAAAGCGGAAGACAACTTCCGCTTTTTTATTGCTGCTGACCGATCAATTCATCGTTTGCGTGCGCGCTTCTTCCAAGCTTCCAGAAACGCCAGCGTCACGCTTGCCTCATTGGTCTCGGCCAAGCCGCTGCCAAAGAAAGCGCCGACATCCTTGAAGTCGTTGCCGCCCGCCAGATCCGAGACGCTGCGAAAGGCGATGAAGGGCACGCCGTTGGCATACGCGACCTGGGCGAAGGCCGCCGTTTCCATATCCACCAGTTGCGCTTGCAGCGTGTCGTACAGATAAGTGCGATAGCCGGCGTTGGCCAAAAAGGCCGAGCCGGAAATGCCGCGTCCGCCGACTTTCAAGGCGGGTTGCACGGCAACGCACAGCGCAGGATTTTTAGGGCCGCATGTCGCCAGTACCGGCTTCAGCTCGCGCGCCACTGCAAGCATCTGTGCATCGGCCGCGAACTCAAAGCGAAATTCCCCCTGCGGCGCATTCGCAGCATTCATCACAAAGCTGTCACGCATGAACATCCCGCTGCTGACTTTGCCGCCGGGCGCATCGAACTGGAAGTCGGGACGCGCCTTGCCGTTTTCCGTCGCCAGCTTCAATCCCAGGCAACCGACATTACCTGCATCTCCGGCATTGCCGCAAGCTGCGGGCAGGCTGCCGTCGCCGTTCCAGTAGACCTCCATCGGCATCGCCCAGCTTTCCGGCACAAGCACGTCGCCGACATGATTGGCCGGATTGACGCCACCGGCAATGCCGCTCATCAGCAGCCGTTCAACGTGGAAGTGATCCAACATCAGCTGCGTGACCATCGTCGCGTTCACCAGGCTGACGCCGCTGAGCACGATCACCACCGGATTGCCGCGCAATACACCGGTCGTGAAGCGATTGCCGTTGATGCGCCAGTCGTGTTTCCTTTGAGTCTGCTCAAGGAGAATGTCGGCCTCGGCGCCGAACGCCGACACGATGCCGATGCGCGGCTTGCATTCACTCAGGCAGCGTTTCTGTTCTGCGTGGGCGGCGCTTGCTGTGGACAAGGCTGCAAGTGCCAGCAAGGCGCAGGAAAATTTGTTGAACAGGGAGGAGATGACGGGCAAGGAGATTCCTTTTGTGGAGGGCGAAGTCTGCAAGAACTGCAGGCAGCCCAGAGCATGCCGAAGAATCCGGAAATTAGCCATAGTTGTCGGAACGTCAATGCCAAAGCGGCTTGCAGAGGCAATTTCTCATTGGAAAAATTGCCCAAAGGATATATTGCGTATATGATTGCCAAAAAGAAATAAGACAATTCCCCCTCGGAGACATTCATGCGGCAGTTCCTGCTTTTGATCCTGTGCACTCTTGCCATTACCGGCTGCAGCCGTTCGCCCGCTGAGCAACTGGCTTACCTCCATGCCGAGGAGCAGTACCAGATCAACATGGAGCGCTCCGCACGCTACCGCCAATCGCTGGAGCAGGCTGACGGCGAAAGCCCGGCGCCGATCATCATCACTTCGCGGCCGGCGAACTGAGCAACCGGCTTTCTTCGATTCGGATCGACGCCTCAGCACGTCATTTCCATAAAATTCAGGCCGTCTCCGCCGCCCGCGTCTCCACCAGCAATTTCTTGATCTCCGGCACACACGAGCCGCAGTTGCCGCCGGCCTTGAGGCAAGCCGTGACTTCCGCCACCGTCTTCAATCCCTGTTCTCTGACTGCATTGCAAATCGTGTTGCGGCCCACGCCGAAGCACGAACATACCGTCGGTCCGGTGTCGGCGCCTTTTTCGATCGGCTGGCCGATCAGCAGGCCGACGCGGTCGGCTTCTTCCAGTTGCTCCTTGTCGAACAGGCTCGCCAGCCACGCGCGCGAGGGCAGGTCGGGGCGCTTGGACAGGAAGATGCACATGTCGATGCGGTCGTTGTCGACGTGCACTGCGCGATAGACGCCGGCGGTGCGGTCTTCGTATTCAAGCCAGTCGGCGTCGATGTCATGCACGCCGAGCAGCGTGCGCGCCCACGCGCTGTGGTCGCCGATGGTGTTGCGCCCGGCCAGTTCGTAGCGCGCGAAATCGCGGCCCTGGATGCGTGTCCAATGCGTGATTTCATCCAGCGCCAAAGCTTTGCGGCTGAGGATGAAGCCATGCCACGACACGCCGAATTCTTCGATGTTGACAGGCGTGTGCTTGAACTCCGGTTCGCCCGATACCGGATCGACCACCGGATTGACCAGCGCACCGACGCGGGCGTCGGAGGCAGTCTGGTTGCTCCAGTGAATCGGCACGAACACGCTGCCGCGCGCGATGCCGCCGCTGTGCTGCACGCGCGCCACCATTGCGCCCCAGCGCGAGCTGATGCGCGCCAGTCCGCCTTCGCGTACGCCGTAGCGCAGCGCGTCCTGCGGATGCATGTCGACGAAGGATTCCGGCACGTGATCCGCCAGGCGCGCTGATTTCCCGGTGCGCGTCATGGTGTGCCATTGATCGCGCACGCGGCCGGTGTTGAGCGTCAGCGGGAATTCCTCATCGGGCAGATGCGCCGGGCCACGCGGTGGCGTCGCCACGAAGCGCGCCTTGCCGTCGGCATGTGAATAGCGCTGGTTGCCGAACAGGCGCGCAGTACCGACCACGTCGCCGTTATGTTTGTCGCGCGTCACCGGCCACTGGATCGGCTGCAACTGGTCGAACTGTTGTTTGCTCATGCCGATCAGGCCGTCCAGGTTGAACACGCGCATGCTGTTGCCGGCGATTTGCGGCGGGCCGTTGCGATAGCTGCTCAGGCGCGCGTGTTCGTCGAAGATCGCATGCGCGCCGGCGAAGTCGAAGCCGCGATACCCCATGCGGATGGCGACGTCGCAAATAATCTTCCAGTCCGGACGCGCTTCCCCTGGGGGCGTCAGGAAGGCGCGCTGGCGCGAGATGCGGCGCTCGGAATTGGTGACGGTGCCGTCCTTCTCGCCCCAGCCGAGCGCGGGCAGCAGCACGTGCGCGAAGGCATTGGTGTCGGTGCCTTCGATGATGTCGGAGGCCACCACCAGTTCGCACTTCGACAGGGCGCGTTGGACCACGTTGGCGTCGGGCATGCTGACCATGGGATTGGTCGCCATGATCCAGACCGCCTTGATGCGGCCGGCTTCAATCGCGTTGAACAGGTCGACTGCTTTCAGGCCCGGCTTGTCGGCCATCTGCGGCGAACCCCAGAAGGTCTGCACCGTGTCGCGATGCAGCGCATTGTCGAGATCCATATGCGCCGCCAGCATGTTGGCCAGGCCGCCGACTTCGCGGCCGCCCATGGCGTTGGGCTGGCCGGTGATCGAGAACGGTCCCATGCCGGGCTTGCCGATGCGGCCGCTGATCAGATGGGCGTTGATGATGCTGTTGACCTTGTCGGTGCCGGCGCTCGATTGATTCACGCCCATCGAGAAGGCTGTGATGACCTTCTCGGTATCGGCAAACATCTGGTAGAACGCCAGCAGGTCGTTGACGTCGACCTTGCAGATGCGCGCCACTTCGTTCGGATCGGCGCAGTCGGCGTCGGCGATCGCCAGCGCTTCGCCGAGGCCGCTGGTATGGGCGTCGACGAAGGCATTGTCGCGCGCGCCACGATGCGCGAGGAAGCTCATCAGTCCGTTGAACAGCCAGACATCGGTGCCGACCTTGACCGGCAAATGCATGTCGGCCAGTTCGCAGGTGGCGGTGCGGCGCGGATCGATGACGATCAGCTTCATCTCCGGCCGGTTCTCCTTGGCCTTGGCGATGCGCTGGAACAGGATGGGATGGCACCACGCGGTGTTGGAACCGACCAGCACCACCATGTCGGCCAACTCCAGATCTTCGTAGCAGATCGGCACCAGGTCTTCGCCGAACGCACGCTTGTGGCCGGCCACGGCCGACGACATGCACAGGCGCGAATTGGTGTCGATGTTGGCGCTGCCGACGTAACCCTTCATGAGTTTGTTGGCGATGTAATAGTCTTCGGTCAGCAACTGGCCGGAGACGTACAGCGCCACCGAGTCCGCACCGTGGCGGTCGATGATGCCGCGCAGGCCGCCGGCGACCTTGTCGAGTGCGGCGTCCCAGCTCACGCGTTGCAACGCGCCGTCGGCGTCGCGCACCTTCGGATACAGCAGGCGGCCGTCGAGGTCGACCGTCTCGCCCAGCGCCGAACCCTTGACGCACAGGCGGCCCTTGTTGGCCGGATGCAGTTCGTCGCCGGCGATCGCGATCGTGCCGTCGGTTTGCATCGACGCGCGCACGCCGCAGCCGACGCCGCAATACGGGCAGGTGGTCTTGGTGCCGACAGTCGAGAGCGGAGCTTGGGAGAGATTCACGATAGTTTCCTGGTCAGGCTGCCTGGGTGCTTTGGGTTTCGCTTTGCGCTTGGCTGGATACGGCTTGACCGAACAACAGTTGATGACGGATGGCGGAAATGTCGCCGCCTTTCTGGATCAGGTCGAAGTACCACGGACCGTCCTTGACGTCGCCGTACAGAACCGCACCGATCAAGCGGCTGCCTTGCAGCACCAGCCGTTTGTAAATGCCGCGACGCGGATCACGCAGCACCAGGTCTTCGGTGTCTTCTGCGCCGATGAAGTCGCCGGCCGAATACAGGTCGACGCCGGTGACCTTGAGCTTGGTGGCGGTGGCTTGCTGCACATAGCGGCGATGACCGGCGCCGGCCAGATGGGCGCCGCAGACGCGCGCCTGATCCCAGATCGGCGCGACCAGGCCGAAGGTGGCCTTGCGGTGCTGCACGCATTCGCCGACGGCGTAGATGCGCGGATCGTAAGTCTGCAGCGTGTCGTCGACCACGATGGCGCGGTCGCAATGCAGGCCGGCGTTTTTCGCCAGTTCAATGTTGGGGCGTACGCCTGCGGTCATGACGACGAGGTCGGCCGGGATTTCAGCGCCGTCCTTGAAGCGCACCGCCGTGACGCGATCAGGACCGACGATTGCATCAGTCTGTGCATTGAGCAGGAAGCGCAGGCCCTTCATCTCCAGCGCCTTCTTCAGCAGCGCGGCGGCAGGCTTGTCGAGTTGCTGATTCATCAGGCTGTCGGTGACATGCACTACGGTCACGTCCATGCCTTGACGCAGCAGGCCGTTGGCCGCTTCCAGGCCGAGCAGGCCGCCGCCGATCACCACCGCATGGCGATGGTTGCGCGCAGCGTCGAGCATGGTGTGGACGTCCTGGATGTCGCGGAAGGCGATCACGCCCGGCAGTTCATGGCCCGGCACCGGGATGATGAACGGCTTGGAGCCGGTCGCCAGCAGCAGGCGGTCGTATTCGATCTCGACACCGGCTTGCGAGCGCACGGTGCGGCGACGGCGGTCGATTTTCTCCACCGGATCGCCGGCGTGCAGCGTGATGTTGTTCTGCACATACCAGTCGCGCGTGTTGAGCATGATGTCGTCCATGCTCTTGTCGCCCGCCAGCACCGGCGACAGCAGGATGCGGTTGTAATTGCCGTGCGGCTCGGCGCCGAATACGGTGATGTCGTACAAATCCGGCGCCAGCTTCAGCAATTCTTCAACCGTACGCATGCCGGCCATGCCGTTGCCGATCACGACCAGCGACGGTTTCTTTGCGGAAGCGATTGAAGACTCAGCAGGTGCCGGAACGATAGTCATGCGCCCACCCACACCTTGCCGTGTTCGATGCGCGCAGGGTAGGCGCTGACCGAATGTTCGGGCGCTTCAATGCATTCGCCGGTCTGCAGGTCAAAGTGTTGCTTGTAGATCGGCGAGGCCACCACGATGCGTTCGCCGATGCTGCCGACCAGGCCGCGCGACAGCACCGAGGCGTCCGCATTCGGGTCGTAGTTGCCGATGGCGAATACCCGTGCTTCTTTTTGTGCATCGCTATCGCCGCCTTCGATGACGTGGAACACCGCCACCTGTTCGCCGCCGATCAGCGCGCAGACGCCGGTGTTGGGCACGATGTCGGCGATGTCGCAGACTTCAGTCCAGTGTTCGCAATTGTTGAGTTGTCGGTCGCTGTGCATGTTCATTTCCTCTCTCAGGAATCAGATCGCTTCTGCGACCACAGGAATATCGATCAGCTTGCGCTCGGCAACCGTAGCCGGGCGGATCTGGCCGCGCTCGTCGACGAACTTGACGTTGTTGTCGGCTTCCTTGCTGTTGACGAAATGGCGGAAGCGCTTGCGTGTCTCCGGATCGGTGACGGCCTTCTTCCATTCGCATTCATAGGTGTCGACCACGTGCTGCATGTCGGCTTCCAGTTCGGCGGAGATGCCGAGCTTGTCGTCGATCACCACGCTCTTCAGATAGTCGAGGCCGCCTTCGAGGTTGTCGCGCCAGGTGCTGGTGCGTTGCAGACGATCGGCGGTGCGTACGTAGAACATCAGGAAGCGGTCGATGTAGCGGATCATGGTCGCCTTATCGAGATCCGAAGCGATCAGTTCGGCATGGCGCGGCTTCATGCCGCCGTTGCCGCAGACGTACAGGTTCCAGCCTTTTTCGGTGGCGATGATGCCGACGTCCTTGCCTTGCGCTTCCGCACATTCGCGGGTGCAGCCGGACACGCCGAACTTGATCTTGTGCGGCGAGCGCAGCCCCTTGTAGCGGTTCTCCAGTTCGATCGCCAGGCCGACGCTGTCGTCGACGCCGTAGCGGCACCAGGTCGAGCCGACGCAGGACTTCACCGTGCGCAACGACTTGCCGTAGGCGTGGCCGGTTTCAAAGCCGGCGGCGATCAGTTCTTCCCAGATGTCCGGCAATTGCTCGACGCGGGCGCCGAACAGGTCGACGCGCTGTCCGCCGGTGATCTTGGTGTAGAGGCCGTATTTCTTGGCGACCTGGCCGACCGCGATCAGGCCGTCCGGCGTGACTTCACCGCCGGCCATGCGCGGCACGACGGAGTAAGTGCCGTCCTTCTGGATGTTGCCGAGGAAGTAGTCGTTCGAATCCTGCAGGCTGGCGTGCTCTTTCTTGAGCACGAAGTCATTCCAGCAGGAGGCCAGGATATTGGCCGCGACCGGCTTGCAGACGTCGCAGCCAAGGCCTTTTCCGTGTTGCGCCAGCAGGTCGCCGAAGCTCTTGATCTTGTTCACGCGCACCAGGTGATGCAACTCCTGGCGCGAATAGGGGAAGTGTTCGCAGACGTGGTTGTTGACGGCCAGGCCTTGCTTCTTCATCTCGGCCTTCATCACTTGCGTCACGAGCGGCACGCAGCCGCCGCACGCGGTGCCGGCCTTGGTGCAACTCTTGAGATCGCCGATGTTGGTCACACCGGACGCCACTGCCGCACACAATTGGCCCTTCGACACGTTATTGCAGGAGCAGATTTGCGCGGAGTCCGGCAGGGCGTCGACGCCGAGGCCGACCTTGGCCTTGCCGTCGGCTTGCGGCAGGATCAGGAACTCCGGCGACTCCGGCAGTTCGATGCGGTTGAGCATCATCTGCAGCAGCGTGCCGTATTCTGCGGCGTCGCCGACCATCACTGCGCCGAGCAAATGCTTGCCCGATTCGGAGACCACGATCTTCTTGTAGATCTGCTTGCGCTCATCGGTGAACTGGTACGAACGGCTGCCGATTTCCTTGCCGTGCGGGTCACCGATGCTGGCGACGTCCACGCCCATGAGCTTCAACTTGGTGCTCATGTCGGCGCCGTTGAATTGCTGCACTTCGGCGGCGTCGTTCAGGTGCGCCAGCATGTGTTTGGCGGCGGTGCGCGCCATGTCGTAGCCGGGCGCCACCAGGCCGAAGATCTTGCCGTTCCACAATGCGCATTCGCCGATCGCGTAGACGTGAGGATCGGAAGTGATGCAACTGTTGTCGATCACGATGCCGCCGCGGTCGCCGACCTTGATACCCGACTCGCGCGCCAGTTCGTCGCGCGGACGGATGCCGGCCGAGAACACGATCATGTCGGTGTCGAGGTGGGTGCCGTCCTCGAAGTTCATGCGGTGGGTGCCGGTCTTGCCGTCGACGATTTCCAGCGTGTTCTTTTGCGTGTGGGCGGTGACGCCGAGGTCCTGGATCTTTTGGCGCAGGATGCGGCCGCCGCTCTCGTCGATCTGTACCGCCATGAGGCGCGGGGCGAATTCGACCACGTGGGTGTCCAAGTTCATGTCGCGCAGCGCCTTGGCGCATTCCAGGCCGAGCAGACCGCCGCCGATGACCACGCCGGTCTTGGAACGCTTGCCGCACTCGAGCATGGCTTCGAGGTCTTCGATGGTGCGATAGACGAAACAATCCTTGCGCTGGTTACCCGCGACGGTCGGAACAAAAGGGTAGGAACCCGTGGCCATGACCAGCTTGTCGTAGGCCAGCGTTTCGACGGCGCCGTTGATGTTGACGGTGACGGTCTTGCCGACGATGTCGATGTGCTGCGCCTTGGCGTTGAGCTTGAGGTCGAAGTCCACTGAACTCTTGCCGGCGTCGAAGAAACCGGGCGCAACCAGGGACAGGTCGTCGGCGGATTTGCCGGCGAAGAATTCGGACAGGTGCACGCGGTCGTAGGCCGGACGCGGCTCTTCGCACAGCACGGTGACCTTGATGTTGGCGGCGCCGCTTTCAGCCAGCGACTCCAGGAATTTGTGACCGACCATGCCGTGGCCAATGACGATGATGTTCATGATCAGGTTCTCCTCAGGCGGGAATGTTGTTTGCTGCGACGGCCAGTGTCGGCTCGTCGTTCTTGTCGCTGGTGGTGAAGCGCACGGCAACTGCACACAGCGCCGAGACCGTCACGAGCACGCCGAGCATGCTCAGTGTTTGCTGGGTGTCGCCCAGGCCCTTCATCAGGAAGCCCGCCAGTACCGCGCCGACATTGCCGCCAGCGCCGATGATGCCGGCCACGCCGCCCAGCGCCTTGCGGTCGATGAACGGCACCAGCGCGTAGGTCGCGCCGCAGGCCATGTGGGTGAACAGGCCGAAGCACAGCATCGCGATGACTGCCATCGTGACGCTGCCGGCGTGGGCAAACCACAGCAAGCCGAGGCCTTCGCCGAGCATCATGATGAACAGCAAGGTGGCGCGGCGATTCAGGCCGCCCCGCAGCGCCACCTTGTCGGAGATGATGCCGCCCAGTGCGCGAGCAAACAGCGCCAGCAGACCGAAGCTGGCGGCGGCGATGCCGGCGCTCTTCAACGACAGGCCGAAGTGATCGACATAATAGATGGCGGCGATGTTGTGGATGAAGATTTCCACGCCGAAGCAGGCGCCGTAGGTGATGAACAGCATCCACACGCGGTAGTTGGCGCTGGCGGCGCGGAAGCTGGCCCAGCCACCTTTTTTGCCGCTTTCGATGGCGATGCCGGCAGCGCGCAGTTCGTCGAAGTTGCCTTGCGGGCAATCCTGCGTGAAGTGCCAGTAGACGGCTGCCATCGCCAGCATCATCAGGCCCGGCACCAGCAGCGCCACGCGCCAGCCGAGGTTGTCGCCCACGCCCAGCATCAGCATCGCGGCCAGCAGCAGCGGCATCAGGCCTTGCGCTACGCCGCCGCCGGCATTGCCCCAGCCGGCGGTCGCCGCGTTGGCGGTGCCGACCACATTGGGGGCGAACATCACCGAGGTGTGGTACTGGGTGATCACGAAGCTGGCGCCGACGGCGCCGATGCACAGGCGGAAGAACAGGAAAGTCTCATAGGTCTGCGCGAAGCCGACGCCGATCACCGGGATGGCGCCGATCAGCAGCAGGCCGGTGTAAGCCTTGCGCGGACCGTAGCGATCGCACATTGGGCCGATCACCAGGCGCACCAGGATGGTCACGGCGACGGCGGCGATGTTGATGTTGGCGATTTGCTCGATGGTCAGGCCGAGCTGGCCCTTGATGACCGGCATCAGCGGCGCGCAGGCAAACCAGGCGAAGAAGCAGACGAAGAAGGCCATCCAGGTCAGGTGGAAGGTGCGCATCTGCGGCGTGCCCATGGAGAAGAGCTGGATCTTGCTCGCCTTGCTGGTGCTATTGCGGGTGATGTCTTTGCTGTCAGGAGTTGCGGCCATTTTTATCCCGTTAAAAACAAAAAGGCGCCCGCTCAACAAGGCATGAATGCCAAGCTAAGCGGACGCCGTTGTCCTGCAGATCCGTCTTTAGATCGGCATTAAAAATAGTGAAAGCTGCTGGATCGTCGTTGATCCATGCACGGACATATGCAAAGCCTGTGCCAGAAAGCTGGATTCCCTGATGGCACGTGGCTTGCAGGCCGGTTTCGTGGTGCGGTAGGCTGGCCGGTTGCGGGATGGTTTGCAACGATATATGTCATGTTGTGATGTGTCTCGGTGCAGCCTGCTCGCAAATGGTGCGGTGCGTCGGGCGTTTTCGGCCCGCGCCCGAAATCAGGGAAACTCAGTGAAAACAGGGAGAAAAACTTGCCGTCGCGCAAGCTGCGAAGACTAAAAATCCGGCACTTTGCAGGATCAGGCAATCGTCCAGCAGCATTGGTCTACCGCCGCGGAGGGCGCGGCTCTTACCATGGCTTCACGTCATTCACAGGAGCCGACATGCAACATATCAACGAGATCTACATCAACGGCCGCTTCGTCCAGCCGCACGGGACCGAAGTCATGGAACTGATCAATCCGTCCGACAGGACCGTCATCGGCGCCGTACGCCTGGCCGACGAGGAGGATGCGCGCCAGGCCATCGCCGCCGCCAAGGCCGCCTATAAAAGCTGGTCGCGCAGCAGCAAACAGGAGCGCGCCGGTTACCTGCAAGCGATGCATGACGCCATCCAGCGCCGCGCGCCGGAACTGGTCGAGGTCATGATCCGCGAGTACGGCGGCTCGCGCCGCTCCTGCAGCGCCACGGTGGCGCGTTCGGCCAACAGCTTCCTGCAGGCGATCGGATTGCTGGAGAGTTTCGACTTCGTGCGTCAGGCCGGCACCGCGCGCGTCATCATGGAGCCGCTCGGCGTGGTAGGCCTGATCACACCGTGGAACGCCAACTACGGCTTCATCTGCAGCAAGCTGTCGACCGCGCTGGTGGCAGGCAGCACCGCCGTCATCAAGCCCAGCGAACTGAGCGCCATGCAGACCCACCTGCTGACGCAATGCCTGCACGAAGCCGGCCTGCCGCCGGGCGTGTTCAACATTGTCACCGGTCGCGGCGACACAGTCGGCGCCGAGATCACGCGCCATCCGGACATCGCCAAAATCTCCTTCACCGGTTCCACCGCCGTCGGCAAGCAGATCGCCCGCGGCGCGGTCGACACCATGAAGCGCGTCACGCTGGAGCTGGGCGGCAAGTCGCCCAATATCCTGCTCGACGATGCCGACCTGGCGACGGCGATTCCTCAGGCGGTGACCGCGGCCTACTTCAACAACGGGCAGGCCTGCCTGGCGGCGACGCGCCTGATCGTGCCGGAACAACGGCTGGAAGAAGTAAAGGTGTTGGTCAGGCAAGCCGTGGCGGCGATGAAGGTCGGCCATCCCGGCGACGAAGATACGATGCTCGGCCCGCTGGTCACGCAAAAGCAATACGAACGCGTGCAGAGCTACATCCGCCTCGGCATCGAAGAGGGCGCTGAACTGCTGACCGGCGGCGAAGGCCATCCCGAAGGACTGGAGCAGGGCTATTTCGTCAGGCCGACGGTGTTCGTCAACGTCACCAACGACATGCGCATCGCCCGTGAAGAAATCTTCGGCCCGGTCTTGTCCATCCTGACCTACCGCACTGAGGAAGAAGCGATCGACATCGCCAACGACACCGTCTATGGCCTCCACGGCTATGTCAGCGGCGCTGATATGGAGCGCGCCAATCGCGTGGCCTCGCAGATCGTCGCCGGGCGCGTCTTCATCAACGGCCTGTACGACGAACCGCGTGCACCATTCGGCGGCTTCAAGCAATCCGGCATCGGCCGTGAATTCGGTCCTTACGGCCTGGAAGCCTATGTTGAACCGAAGGCCGTGATTGGTTACGATAGTGCGATCCATGAAAACACCCGCCGCTGATTCCATTCACACTTCTCCAGCCGCACCGCTTGCGCGGTTGCGGGCGCAGGTCGCCGCGCATTTCGACGGCGTGCCTGCGGCGCAGCGCGACGTGCACACCGCGATTCACTGGCTGTCCTTCATCCGCCTGAGCCAGCCGACCGCGCTCAGCCGCGGCATGCTGGAGCCGTCGATGTGCCTGGTGGTGCAGGGCGGCAAGAAAGTATTGATCGGTAAAGAGGTCAATGAATACGGCGCCGGCAGCTACGTGCTGTCGGCGATTGACCTGCCGGTGTCGGGCCAGGTGGTAGAGGCCACGGCGGCGCAACCGTATTACGGCGTGCGCCTCGATCTCGATCCCAAGGAAATCGCCGCGCTGATTATTGAGCTCAACCTGCCTGCACCGCCGCGGCGCGGCACGCGCGTCGGCGCCTACGTCGATGAATCGGATGCCGGCTTGCAGGACGCTTTCCTGCGGTTGGTGATGCTACTGGAGCAGCCGAAAGACATTCCGGCGCTGTCGCGCATCCTCAAGCAGGAGATCATGTATCGCCTCATCGCCGCGCGCAACGGCGACGTGCTGTACCACACCGTGCTGTCGCATTATCAGGAAAAGGGCGTCAACGAAGCCATCCAGTGGATCAAGGCCAACTACGCCGAACCGATGGTGATCGACGACCTGGCCCGGCGTGTACGCATGAGCGTGTCGACGCTGCATCATCGCTTCAAGGCTGCCACCGTCATGAGCCCGCTGCAATACCAGAAGCAGACGCGGCTGTTGGAAGCGCGCCGCATGCTCATGACCGGCAGCATGGAAGCCGCCACCGTCGCCTATGAGGTTGGCTATGAAAGTCCTTCGCAATTCAGCCGCGAATATCGCCGGTTGTTTGGCGCCTCGCCGTTGCAGGATGTCGAGTTCCTAAAGCAGAACGCCGTCGAAACTTAGCGCTCCGTCGGCGGCAGGATGATGCGCATCGACTGCTTCTGGAATTGCTCGAAGCGGTGCAATTCCTGTTCAATCGCGCTCTTGAGTGCCTTCGATTTCTTCTCTATCCATGTCCATTGCTGCACCAGCAGCTTGCCGCTCTTGCGATCCATCTTGAGATCTAGCGCGGCGACGATGCGGTCGCCCATCAGCACCGGCAAGGCGAAGTAGCCGAGCACGCGCTTGTCCGCCGGCACATAAGCTTCGAAGCGATGTTCGTAGCCGAAGAACAATTCCAGCCGCTTGCGCTGGATCACCAGCGGATCGAAGGGCGAGAGGATGTGCACGCGTTCGCTCGATGCCGGATCGACGAGGCCGTCGGACAAGGCGTCGAGCAGCGCCGGCTCGGCCCAGTGCTGCTGCCTGGGTGCACCTTCAATATGCACCGCCACCAACTGCTTGCGCTTGACGGCGGCGGCGATCAGTTCCTTCACCAGCGGCTTGGCCTGCACGCTGCCATAACAAATCGAATCGAGACTGACCACGCCCTGCGCCTTGAGTGCACGGCGCAGCAGGTATTGCGCGAACTGTTTTTCCTTCACGGGTGCGGGACGGCGCGGCCAGTCGAAATGACGGGCAGCAAGATCATAGGTCTTGAGCATGCCGGTGCGCTTGCTGATCACCAGGTCGCCGATGAAGAAGCCCCAGCGCAGCGCGCGCTTCGACGGCTTGCGGCTACCCCAGGGATGGGTCTTTTCTTCCAGCACGTCATCGTCGATGTCGCGGATCGAGAGGCCGCCTTCTTTGCGGATACGCTTGAGCAGCGCGGCGTAGTCGGCATCGTCGACGCCGGCGAAAGAGGCGTGCGGATTGAGGCGGCGCCGTTCCATCTCCGGCAGGAAATGGCGGAATTCGGCGGTCGGCACATAGGCCAGCGCATGCGTCCAGTATTCGAACACCGACTTGTCCACCGACTGGGCCTGCTCCAGATCCGCCAGCCGGTACTCGGGAATGCGCGTGTACAGGATGTGATGGTGGCTGCGTTCAATCACGTTGATGGTGTCGATCTGGACATAGCCGAGATGCTCGGCCGCCAGCTGAACTGCGCTCGCGCCGCTGCCGAAGGGCGCGGTCGTGTCGAGACGCTGGGCGCGCAGCCAGATGGCGCGCGCCTGCGCCGCAGAAAGGGGAATTGAAGTCGTGCTCATGAACCTGTGTACAGTCATCGGAGATTGAGGGTGATTGTAGAGAATTTGCCATCTGCGCGTGCGGCGCCGGCACTATTGGCGCGTGCCGAATAGTCAATTCGCCTGCAGGCCATTTATCTCCCACACCGTAACCGCGATGATGGCGTCTTGCTGCCATCAACCGGATACAGGTGCTTCGTGCAAAAAACTTCTCCGATCACGATCACAATCACGACTGCGCCGGCTGCCAGCCGCTTCGTCTTTCCCACGCTGGTGCGCTGGTATGCGCGCGGAGAGGGCGCCGCTTATGCGCTGTTGCGCTTCGGCTACGGCGCCATCATTTTTACCCACGGCCTGCCCAAGGCGCTGGGGGTGTCGCACGGCTCGATGGCCGACCCGATGGGCGGCTCGATACGCCTGATCGGCGACGTCATGGGCTTGCCGTTCGCGCCGCAACTGGCTTTCCTGGTGATGCTGCTAGAGACGGTGAGTGCTGCCATGCTGGCGCTGGGCCTGTTGACGCGGCCGTTGGCCTTGCTCATGTTTGTTGAAATGATCGCCATCAGTTATGCGATGGGGCCGACCTGGCCGTGGATCGATCGCGGCATCGAATATCCGGTCTTGCTGGGGCTGGCGGCGCTGTACATGGTGCTGCGCGGTGGCGGTGCGTATTCGCTGGACAGCCGAATGAAGCGGGAAATATGAAACCTGAACCAACTCACTTGTCAGAAAGAAACGCCATGAAATTCATCAACTATCTCGCCTACACAGACAACCAGCAACTGCTGGCCGAACATGCGCCGGCCCACAAACGCTACGTCAAGAGCCTGCTCGACGCCGGCAAGCTGGCGTTCGGCGGGCCGTTCCCGGACGGCAGCGGCGGTTTGCTGGTGTATGAAGTCGCCTCAAGGGAAGAAGCCGAATCCCTGCGCGACCAGGATCCGTTTGCGCTGTCCGGCGTGTTCGTGCAGTCGGAAATCAAGCCGTGGCTGTTGCTGGCGATCAATCCGGAGTTGTCGATCCAACAGTAAAGACGCATCCGCATCCACATCCATCAATCAATCAATCAGGCTTTCACCGGGCCATTTTTTGTACCGATTTCCCGTCAGTGAAAATCAGGGAATGAAACCCGCGTTGCGATAGCTGTCGACGATTTCATCGTAGACGGTAATGTCGCCATGGCCGCGCGCCATCAGCTGCGCACCGCCGATCGCTGCGAAGATGCTCATCGCCTGGCGCCGCACGGCTTTCTTTGATTTGGATTCCGTTGCATCTTGCGTGAGTACTTCGGTCAGCCAGTCGACGTTGGCGTCGTTGAAGCGATTGACCTCGGCGCGTACTTCCGGCGGCAAGTCGTTGTGCTCCGCCGACATGATGCCGCACAGGCACATGCGGTTGTCATCGGCCAATGCCGCCCGGAAGATCTCCGCATATTTCTTCACACGGGTGCGCGCGTCTTTATGCGCCTCCATCAGATTGCCCAGATAGGTGATGCCGTCTTCGGTATAGCGGCGGGCGAGGGCCGCGCCGAGGTCGCCCTTGGTCGGGAAGTGATAGTGCACGCTCGCGCTCTTGATCCCGACTTCTGCCGCCAGGTCGCGAAAACTCAGCGCGGTATAGCCATGCGCCTGCACCGTCTTGCGAGCGGCGGCCATGATTTTCTCGCGGGTATCGATTGCACTCATGATGAAACAAACCTCTCTATCGGTAGATAGTTGTTGACAGGGTTATTGTACTACTCTATTGTCTATCTACCGATAGATAGATGAATTAATTGGTAAGCAACATCCGAAATATCCAATCAGCAACTTGAATGCAGATCGATTCAACAACAACCAGTCAGAAAAGGAAAAGTAACAATGAAGATTTATGACCGCCCCGGCTTCCCCAATCCAGCCCGCATCCGTATCGTACTGGCGCAGAAGAACCTCGACTCTCAGGTGACGTTTGAATCGGTCGACCTGATCGGCGCCGAGCACAAGCAGGCCGCGTTCCTCTCGAAGAATCCCTCGGGCGTGCTGCCGCTGCTGGAGCTCGACGACGGCACCTTGATCTCGGAAAGCACCGCGATCACCGAGTACCTCGACAACCTCGACGGCAATCCGGTGCTGACCGGCCGCACGCCGAAGGAAAAGGCGATCATCCACATGATGCAGCGCCGCGCCGAAAGCGGTCTGATTGACGCCGTCGGCATCTATTTCCATCACGCGACGCCAGGATTGGGCGGCGATCTGCAAAAATACAAGAGCCCGGAATGGGCGCACCGCAAGGAATGGGGCGAACGTGAACGCGCCAAGGCGCTGCAGGGCATGGCGTATTTTGACGGCATCCTGCGCGACAACAGCTACGTCGCGGGAGAGCAATTCTCGATGGCTGACATTACGGTGTTTGCCGGCCTGGCGTTTGCTGAAGTTGCGGGAATTCCGATCGCTGCCGAGTTGAGCGCCTTGCAGGCATGGCGTGCGAAGGTGGCGGAGCTGCCTGCAGTGAAGAATCGCAGCGGCCAGGCTTTTGTTGAAGAGGATTTGCGTCGGTTGGGATTTTAAGTCAACGACCGCAGTTCGGTCGTTTGCTGCAAGATGAGAGCGCCGCCTTTCGCGAGAAGGGCGGCGTTTTTTTGCGTCGGATATTCGATTGCGATTGTCTCGTTGATTCTTTCTACCGCCAAATCGACGGAAAAAATCTAGGTCAGATTCAGACCACCATCGGCCATCAATATTTCCCCGGTCACGTATTGATTGGCGGCCAGCATGATGGCCAGTTGGGCGATATCCGCCGGCACGGCGGCGCGGCGCATGGGAGAGCGGGTCTGCCAAAGCGTGTGCGCATCGGCCCAGTCGGCGGTCAGCGGGGTGTCGACCAGGCCGGGCGCGATGGCGTTGACCCTGATATCGGGAGCCAGGGACAGGGCGAGTAATTTTGTCATGTGATTCAGCGCCGCCTTGGTCGCCGCATAGGGGATCGACGCGCCCTTGGGGCGAACACCGGCGTGCGAGCTGATGTTGATGACGCATCCCGGCGTACCGGACTTCGCGGAATTTTTCAGCGCTTCTTCCGCCAACGCAATGAGGCGGAATGGCGCAACCACGTTGACTTCGTAGAGCTCATGCCAGATATCCGGCGATGCGGCGGACAGATCGTCGTGAGGAATTACGCGACTGATCCCGGCGTTGTTGACGAGGACATCCAGTCGCCCGTAGTGCGCAATGGTTTGTGCAATCAGACCGGTGCGGTCTGCTTCAACGGCGAGATCGGCCTGGATGTAAAACGCCGCAGGCAAAGCGGCCGCCAGTTTTTCACCTGTCTCAACAGATGACCTGGAGTGGACGACGACGGCGTAGCCTGCCTCCGCGAAAGCGTGTGCAAGCGCCAGGCCGATTCCCGACGTGGATCCCGTGACCAATGCGACTGGAAGTTCTGAATTCATAGGCTGTCAAATTTGCATGGAGAGGTAAAAAAGATACTGCGGCAATTCCCGTGATTCATTTTTCCCGGTGGAAGAGCGCAGGGCATCGCTGCATCGTACGGGATCAATGGCGCTGCGGCAACGCAACTGCTTTTTTTCTGTATTGACCGCCGTTTAGATTTTCGGCTAAACTCGGCTCCGCAGTCGATTCACCGATTGCCGTAGGCGTTACCGTCATCCAACGCGTCCCATTCGAGAGGAGCCCAGCAGGGCAGTTCCCGATGATTCAGGACGCCGTTACGATGACCGCATATTCTGCCCTCCTGGGCATACGCCTATCTGAAATGTTCAGATTACAGATTTGCCAGTTTTCGATATCCGCCGCTTGCGCCAGGACATCGGCTGGACCGTGTTCGCCTTGTTGATTCTTCACAAGGCGATCCGGAGGGAGAGGCAGAACCTTGCGGCTCTGGTTGGCGGCTTTACCGCAACCGAACCACAAAGGTATTTTTCATGAAACTCACCAACAACACCATTCTCTTGACGGGCGGCACCAGCGGCATCGGCCGCGCGCTGGCCGAGGCGCTGCATGATCGCGGCAATCGTGTCATCGTCACGGGGCGCCGCCAGGCGCTGCTTGACGAAATGACCAACGCTCGTCCCGGCCTGGTCGGGCTGCAACTTGATGTGGATGACGCTGCCTCATTGGCGCAGCTGTCCATTCACATGCGTGAACGCTTTCCGCAACTCAACGTGCTGATTGCGAATGCGGGAATATCGCACACCGAGGATATGGCGTCTGATGACTGGACTGCGAACGATGCAGAAGCCATCGTCCGGACCAACATCCTGGGCGTGCTGCGCGTCGCGGCGGCCATCCTGCCGCTGCTCAAGGGCAAGCCCAACGCTGCGTTCCTGGCGACCAGTTCCGCGCTGGCCTTCGTGCCGCGTGCGGATTTCCCGACCTATTGCGCCAGCAAGGCATTCCTGCATTCCTGGCTGCAGTCGCTGCGGCACCAGATGCGCGGTTTTCCGATCGAGGTGCTGGAGCTTTCGCCGCCTTACGTGCAGACCGCGTTGACCGGCGCCCATCAGATCAATGATCCGCGTGCTATGCCGCTGCAAGACTATCTGGCGGAGGTTCTGCGCATGCTGGAAAACGGCGACACGCCGCGCGGCGAAGTGCTGCTCGAGCGCGATCTTCCACGACGCTGGGCGGAGCGCGACTCGGGCTACGACGCCATGTTTGCGCTCATGAATCCGGCTTGATCAACAAGCATCCTTATTCCTGAATTTACGAAAGCATTTTCATATGACGACTCAATGCACCGGGCCGCTGAATCATCTCAGCCTGCCCACAAAAAATCCCATCGCCACCGCTGCCTTTTTTGAACAGCATTTCGGCTGCCAGATTGTCGCCGTCGGCGAACATATCCTCCTGAAACGAGATGGCTTCGACATCGTGCTCGATCACACCGACGATGAAGTCAGCTGGCCCGCGAATTTCCATTTCGGTTTCGAGATGGCTACCCTGGCGGAGGTGAAGCACCTTTATCGGACCTTCAAGGAACAAGGCGTGCTGATGGAGACTGAGGTGTTCAACAATTCACGCGGCTCGCGGTTCTTTTGCCGCATGCCGGAGGGGATCATGATTGAGGTGAATACGCGGGAGGACAGGGCGGAGAGCTGGAAGAAGTTGTTCTGATTCGTTTGCAGACGTTTCTCGTTCACAAAACAAAAAACGCCCGTAAAGGGCGTTTTTTTAATAAGTGGCGGAAGGTGTGAGATTCGAACTCACGAAGGGCTCACACCCTCGCCAGTTTTCAAGACTGGTGCATTCAACCGCTCTGCCAACCTTCCTGCGCAAGCCGGGCATTATACATGACTCGCCCGGCCTTCGTTCTTTTCAGATTTTTAGAAAATTCCCGGATAGGCGCCGCCGTCCATCAGCACGTTCTGGCCGTTGATGTAGCCGGCATGCTTGCTGCACAGGAATGCGCAGGTGGCGCCGAACTCGTCCGGGTCGCCGAAGCGGCCGGCAGGGGTTTCAGCCATGCGTTGTACGCGGACTTCTTCAGGTGTTTCTCCGGTCAGTTTGGCAGAGCCGACGAAGCTGCTGCGCAAGCGGTCGGTTTCGAAGCTGCCGGGAAGCAAGTTGTTGATCGTCACGCCGCTCTTGGCGATGTGGCGCGAGACGCCGGCGACGAAGCCGGTCAGGCCCGAGCGGGCGCCGTTGGACAGGCCGAGGTCGTAGCGCGGGGCCTTGACCGAGCTGCTGGTGATGTTGATGACGCGGCCCCAGCCGCGCTTGATCATCTGGTCGACGGTGGCCTTGATCAGCTCGACCGGCGTCAGCATGTTGGCGTCAATGGCCTTGAGCCAGATCTCGCGATCCCAGTCGCGGAAGTCGCCCAGCGGCGGGCCGCCGGCGTTGTTGACGAGGATGTCGGGACCGTGGCCCGGCTCGCCGGCGATTTCGTCGACGGCGGCCAGCGCCTTGGCGCGGCCTTCGGGGGTGGCGATGTCGGTGGCGACCGCGATCACCTTGATGTTGCCGAGTGCGCGCAGTTTTTCAGCGGCCTGGTCGAGCGTGTCCTGGCTGCGTGCGACGATGACGACGTGGGCGCCTTCGCGCGCCAGGTGTTCGGCGCAGGCGTAGCCGAGGCCTTTGCTGGCGCCGCAGACGAGGGCGATTTTTCCTTGAAGTCCTAGATCCATGATTGCTGATTCCTTAATGTTGGGGTGTCACATTCTTGCGTGGTCGATACATTGCTGCGCCGGATTAAAAAATTTCATCGGGCGTTTCTGAGCAGATCGCGCGCTTCGCTTGTGACGGCGAAGGCTGGCTGATAAACTGGCGGACAGCTTGAGGAGGGCATGGCTGCGGTGTTGCGGACGATTCGATCATTTCTTTCGGATCAGGTAGATCGCCAGCGCAATGATGATCACCACGCCCGCTTCAAGTACTACTACCAGAACGCCGCTACTTCCGTTACTCACGCCTATCTCCTTTTTGGGTCGCCGGTTCGGCAAGTCCTCTGTGTCTTTGCAACGGGACTTGTCCGGCCAAGTGCGTACTTTACACCTATGATGCATTCTTTGTATTTCACCGTCGTGGTCAACTTCTTCCTCGGCGGCGTGCTCGGCGCCATCGGTGGTCTGTTCGGCATCGGCGGCGGCCTGATCGCGATTCCGGTGCTCGGATTCCTCTATGGTATGGACCAGCAACTGGCGCAGGGAACCGCGCTGGTGATGATCGTGCCGAATGTGGTGATCGGCTTCTGGCGCTACAAGCAGCGCAACAAGATCGAACTGAGCGCGGCGCTGCAGATGGCGGTGCCGGCGGTGTTCACGACTTACTTCGCGGCGCGCTTTGCGACCTCGATCGAAGCGCGCTCGCTGCATCTGGCCTTTGCCTTATTCATGGTGGTGCTGGCTTTGTACTACCTGTGGACCTTGCTACGCAAACAAAAGGAAATGATCCCACGCGCACGTTTGCCAAAGAAATACATCTTCCTCATGGGACTCGCAGCAGGCGCATCGGCGGGGTTCTTCAGCGTCGGCGGCGCCATCGTGGCGGTGCCGGGGCTGGTCGGTTTGTTCGGCATGACGCAGACTGCGGCGCAAGGCCTGGGTCTGGCGATGGTCACGCCGGGAACGCTGGTGGCGCTATGGACTTACGCCAGCGCCGGCCATGTCGACTGGAGTGTCGGCATTCCGTTGGCGCTGGGCGGCGTGCTCAGTATTTCCTGGGGCGTGGCGCTGGCGCATCATTTGCCGGAACGGCGCTTGCGCATGCTGTTCTGCGGCGCGCTGATTGCGATAGCCGCCTGGATGATGACGCACGGCTGAGCAGCCTTCCAACAAGGTCAGGCAGCTTCCTTCTCCACCGGCACCGGCGGCACTTGCGCCGTTTGCTGGCGAATAAATTCCACCAGATCGCGTGCGTACAGGGGCAGGGCATCGAGGCTCTGCACCACCATGCTGCGCTCGCGCACGCTCCACGGATCGGTCAGTTCGGTCAGGCTCAATTGCATGGTCTGCTTGTGACGCAGCGCCGCCGAGTGCGGCACGATGCCGATGCCGACGTTGGTCTCCACCATGCGGCACATCGCTTCAAAGCTGCGCACCTGGATTCGCAACTTCAGACGCTGGCCGCTTTCCGACACGATGCGGTTGAGGAAGTGATGCAGCGTGCTGCCTTCATGCAGGCCGACGTGTTCATATTCCAGTGTCTCGGCGAAGGAGACCTTGTCGATGCCGGCCAGCGGATGTTCCAGCGCCGTGGCGAGGACCAGCCGGTCGGTTGAAAAATTCAGTATCTCCAGTCCTTCTCCCTGCACCGGTCCGGCGACGATGCCGATGTCGGCCGTGCCTTCCTGGATGCCGCGCATGATGTCGTGGTTCAGCCGTTCTTCCAGCGCGACGTTGACCTGCGGATGCAATGTGAGGAATTTGCCGAGGATTTCCGGCATGAACTCCGTCACCGCCGTGGTGTTGGCGAAGATGCGGATATAACCCTTGATGCCGTTGTTGTACTGCTGCATGTCGCCCTTGAGGCGCTCGACCTGCTGCATGAATTGTTGCGCATGCGAGAGGAAGGTTTGGCCCGCCGGCGTCAGTTGCACGCCCTTGCTTTCGCGGTAGAGCAGGCGCATGCCGAAGCGCGTTTCGAGTTCCTTGATACGGTTGCTGGTCGCCGCCAGCGAGAGGTTCATGCGCTCGGCGCTGCGCGTGAGGCTGTTGAGTTCGGCGATCAGGATGAACAGCCGCAGGTCGGTGAGGTCGAATAGCATGATGTCTCTCTGAAGTGAGTGCCGGCATGCGGGAGCCGGTCTGTTTTATTCCGACTTATATTACGCCTAAAACCTGCATGCTTGTGGCAAGCGTTCCGATCACCTGGCCGGCACCACCTGGTTGCGTCCTTGTTGCTTGGCCTGGTACAGCGCCGCATCCGCCATCTGCAGCAGGCTTTGCGGGGTATCGCTCTGGCCCGGAACAACGACGGCAACGCCGATGCTCGCGGTGACCACATGGAAGGGCGAGGCAGTGTGCGGCAAGTCCAGTTGTTCCAATGAACGCCGGATGGCTTCGGCGATGTTGAGCGCGCTGTCGCGATCCGTCATCGGCGCGATAAAGACGAATTCTTCGCCGCCGTAGCGTGCCGCGAGATCGCCGGCGCGGCGCACATTGTTGCCGAGCAAGTCGGCAATGGCGCGCAGGCAATCATCGCCGCACTGGTGTCCGTAGGTGTCGTTGTAGGCCTTGAAATAATCCACGTCGAGCATGGCCAGCGCCAGCGGCTGGCCGCTGCGTCCGGCTCGGCTCCACTCGGCGGCGAGCACTTCGTCGAAGCGGCGCCGATTGGCGATGCCGGTCAGGCCGTCGGTCTGGCTCAGCGTGGCCAGCTTGCTATTGGAATCTTCCAGCTCGTGGGTGCGTTGCCGCACGCGTGCTTCCAGTCCACGCTCGCGCACGCGCAACTCATCCATCAGGATCGAGAAGCCGATGCCGACGATGCACAGCGTCAGGATGAACTCCTGTGCATGGACGATTTCCAGATGCACCGACACATCGCCGAAAGGCTTGTTGCCATTGGTCAGCATCATCGATACCGCGAGTGAAACCAGCGCCACCGTCAACGTCGTCCAGCGCGTGCCGAAGCGCACCGCGATGTACAGCACCATCGGCAGCAGCAGCGTCGGCGTCATCGAAATGCCGTCGACGGCGCCGCCGTAAGTCGAGAAAATCACCGCCGCCAGCGCGAGGATCACCAGCAGCGCCAGGGCATCCGACTTGCGCAATACGATGCGCTCATGATCGGCCGTTTTGGCCTGCGTCAGGGCCAACAGCAGCGGCGTGTAGATCATCATGCCAAGCGCATCGCCGAACCACCACAGGCGCGTCAGCGTCAGATACGGCGCGTCGGTCGCTATCTGCGTCTTGAGCACGGCAGCGGCCATCAGGCTCGCCAGCAGGGTGCCGACCAGCGGGCCGGCGATGGTGAACTTGCGCAGGTCTTCCACACGTTTCAGGTCGGACGATGCGCCCGCTCGTCGCATGAGCAAGTAGGTGACGACGACTTCGATCAGGTTGATGGCGCTCAGCTGCGTGGCCACGGGCAGCGTGAACACGGCCAGATTGGCGATGGTGTCGGAGCTGAAGGTCAGCATCGCCATGAGCCAGCCGCGTTGCCCGCGAAAACGCATCAGCGCCGCCAGCAAGACGGCATTGGGCAACCAGACGACGACCTCATTCTCAGGAGTGACGGCGCAGAAAAAAGTGAGCTTGACGCTGGCGAAATGCACCAGCGGCAACAGGACGAAAAACCACCAGCGTGGGCGCTCCCATGCCCGATTTGTATTGTTCATTGCTTCGTTGTAATCGTTCGTACCGGAACAGTACGTCGCAATTGTAACGTCAGAAAACACAACGGACCATGACGGCCCGTTGTGTTTGTGTTGCTATTTTTAGGAAGTTTCCACGGGGTATTTTTCTTCTGCGTCGGGGATTACTGCTTGATATGCGCCAGCACATTGACCAGTTTGCCGAACGGATCGCGGACATAAAAACGGCGCACGCCCCAAGGTTCGTCGGCGGGGCCGTATTCAAGCGGGAGGTTCATCTTTTGCACACGCAGCAGTGCAGTGTCGATATCGTCGACTTCAATCGACAGGTCCGGCACCGGCGTACCCGAGCCGCCTTCCGAGGCAAAACTGATCTGCACGTGCATCTGCTCATCCGAGCCATAGGTGGCGATCCAGCCGTGATCCATCAGGATGTCGAGCCCGAAGACGCCGCGATAAAAAGCTTCGGCCTGATCGACGGCTTCGGTACTGATGTTGGCGACAATGCGTTTTACCTTCATGACGTTCTCCTGCAGGAAAATCGGAAGCAATCGGAAGCAATGAAAACGGGCCGCGAGGGCCCGTTTTGACGTGCATGGTCAGGGAGGGGATTACTTTCCCTTGCCCATCGCTTCCATCATGCGCACCGTCAGGTACAGGCGCGGCACCACGCTGTCGAGGTCGGCCCATTCGTCGGACGAGTGGATGCGGTCGCCGACGATGCCCATGCCGTCCAGCACGATCGGCTTGCCGGTCTTGGGGTTGTAGGCGAAGCCGGCGTCGGTGCCGTAGCGCATGGATACCGGCGTGATCGACTTGCCCAGTTCCTTGTAGATGCTGTCGGCAGTGGCGGCCAGGTGGTCGCTGTCGGCGTTCTTGCTGAACGGCGGACGACGGTTTTCCACCTTGACTTTGACTTCGGTCTCGGGGATCAGCTTCTTCTGAATGATCTTGTCGGCATCGGCTTGCACGCGCTGGATTTCACCGACGTCGGACATGCGCATGTCGGCGGTGGCGCTGGCTTTTTCAGGAATGATGTTGACGCGGTCACCGGCCTGGATCACGGTCCAGTTGACGGTGGTGCCCTTGGCCTGGCTGCCGAGGTCCTTCAGCTGGATGATCTGGTTGGACAATTCCACGGCGGCATTGCGGCCGGCTTCCGGCGCCGAGCCGGCGTGCGAGGCGCGGCCCTTGACGTCGAGGTGGACGTAGGCGATGCCGTTGGTGGCGACGGTCACGACGTCGGCTTCAGGCGGTTCGAACACCAGCACGTAGTCCTGGTCGGCCGACAGCTTGGTGATCATGTCGCGCGAACCGAGCGAGCTTTTTTCTTCATCGGGATTGAACAGCACGGTCAGCGTCTTGTAATCCTTGAAGCCGCGTTCGCGTGCGATGTCGAGCGCGTACACGATCAGCAGTGCGCCGCCCTTGGCGTCGGCCACACCCGGACCGAAGGCCTTGTTGCCGGTGATCTTGAATGGCCGCTTGGTCGCTTCGCCGATGCCGAACACGGTGTCGTAGTGAATCATCAGCATGATGTTCTTGCTGCCGCTGCCTTGCAGCTTGCCTATCACCATCTTGCCGGCGGCCGGCGGCGCGGCGACGATCTCGACGCTGGCGCCGACTTCCTTCAGGCGCTGCGCCAGGATCGCTTCAACCTGTGCCAGGCCCTTGGCGTCGTCGGTGCCGGAGTCGATGTTGACCAGCGTGCCGAGGTCCTTGATCAGCACGTCCTTGCGTTTTTGCGCGGCTTGCAGAAGTGCGTTGTCGGCGTTGGTCTGCGCGAAGGACGCTGCCGAAGTAGTACAGGCGAGGGCGGCGATGAGCGACATCAGGTGGGTTTTCTTCATGGATCTCTCGTGGAATGTTGATTGAAGAACAAATTTTTGCCGCATGGATGGCGGCGTGTTGCCACTATAGCAGCGGAATGACGCCACGCAAATGTTGCGCAGTGACGCCGGCGGCAGCAAGGCGTCAGAGAAAATTCAATGAAAGGAATGATGCGGTCGCACATAAGTGACTTCACGTCAGACGATGCCCCCCTTCAGAAAATACAGATTGTTTTGACAACTTGCGGCGCTCAGACTCTGCTCCATTCGTGAACCGGCGCTCACTTGCTTTCGATCTGCCGCTCACCTCATTGAGACTTCACAGAGCATTCCATGAGCCAGCATGACATCGACCTGACGCTGTTGCGTCAATGGGTCGGCAAGACTGAAAGCCACAGCGACACCATCAACCCAGGCTTCGCCGCCGCACTGGCCGCCACGCTTGACCATCCGCAAACGCCGGTCGCGGGCGATGCTTTGCCGCCGTTGTGGCACTGGATCTATTTCTGGACCGCCTGCCGCCAGTCGGAAGTCGGCGACGACGGTCATCCGCGTCGCGGCGGTTTCCTGCCGCCGGTGCCGCTGCCGCGCCGCATGTGGGCCGGCGGTCGTTTGCGCTTTGCGGCGCCGCTGCCGATCGGCGCCACCGCGACCAAGACATCGCGCATCGCCAGCGTCGACGTCAAGAAGGGCAAGACCGGCGAGCTGGCCTTCGTCACCGTGGCGCACGAGATTGCGCACAACGGCAAGGTCGCGGTTCATGAAGAACACGACATCGTTTATCGCGGCATGCCGCTGCCCGGCGCAGCTCCTGTTGCACCGAAGCAGGCGCCGGCGGAAGCCGACTGGCGCCGCCGCATCGAGCCCGATCCGGTGCTGCTGTTCCGCTACTCGGCGCTGACCTTCAACGGCCATCGCATCCACTACGACCGCAGCTACGTCACCGGCGTCGAAGGCTACCCCGGCCTGATCGTGCATGGTCCGCTGATCGCCACGCTGCTGGTCGATCTGCTGGGTCGCAGCCTGCCGCTGGCGCGCCTGGTGGAATTCAACTTCCGCGCCGTCGGCAGCCTGTTCGACATCGAAGCCTTCGAGGTCTGCGGCAAGTTGTCGGCCGACGGCAAGCGCGCCGAATTGTGGGCGCAGAACCTGCGCGGCGAACTGGCGATGCAGGCCGAGGCCGTGCTGGCCTGACCAAAAAATTTCAGTCATTTCACTTAATCAGCAGGAGAACCATCGATGTCCCTTCAGTCCTCTCCGTCGGACGCCTATCAGGACTTGCGCGACGCCGTGCGCGATCTTTGCAGCACCTTCCCGCCGGAGTACTGGCGCAAGGTCGATGAAGCGCGTGGTTATCCGGAAGAATTCGTCGATGCGCTGACCAAGGCCGGCTGGCTGGCGGCGCTGATTCCGGCAGAGTATGGCGGCTCGGGACTCGGCCTGACCGAAGCCTCGGTGATCATGGAAGAAATCAATCGCACCGGCGGCAACTCCGGCGCCTGCCACGGCCAGATGTACAACATGGGCACCTTGCTGCGTCATGGTTCCGCCGAACAAAAGCAACTGTATCTGCCCAAGATCGCCAGCGGCGAATTGCGCCTGCAGTCGATGGGCGTGACCGAGCCGACCACCGGCACCGACACCACCAAGATCAAGACCACCGCCGTCAGGAAAGGCGACAAGTACGTCGTCAACGGTCAGAAGGTGTGGATCTCGCGTATCCAGCATTCGGACCTGATGATTCTGCTGGCGCGCACCACGCCGCTGGACCAGGTCAAGAAGAAGTCGGAAGGCATGTCGATCTTCCTGGTCGACCTCAAGCACGCCATCGCCAACGGCATGTCGGTGAGGCCGATCCTCAACATGGTCAACCACGAGACCAATGAACTGTTCTTCGACAACCTCGAAATCCCCGTCGAGAACCTGATTGGCGAAGAAGGCAAGGGCTTCAAGTACATCCTCGACGGCCTCAACGCCGAGCGCACGCTGATTGCCGCCGAATGCATCGGCGACGGTTACTGGTTCATCGAGAAGGCGGCGCAATACGCCAAGGAGCGCGTGGTGTTCGACCGGCCGATCGGCATGAACCAGGGTGTGCAATTTCCGATCGCCGACAGCTACATCGAACTGGAAGCGGCCAACCTGATGCGCTTCAAGGCCTGTGAATTGTTCGACGCCCACCAGCCCTGCGGCGCGCAAGCCAATATGGCCAAGTTCCTCGCCGCCAAGGCCTCATGGGAAGCCGCCAACGTCTGTCTGCAAACGCACGGCGGCTTCGGCTTCGCCTGCGAATACGACGTCGAGCGCAAATTCCGCGAGACGCGTCTGTACCAGGTCGCACCGATTTCCACCAACCTGATTTATTCCTACGTGGCCGAGCACATCCTCGGTCTGCCGCGGTCTTTCTGAGGAACCGGACATGAGCTCGAATTCATCCCATCCTTCACGCGTCCTGAGCGAGTTCCTCGCCGGCCTGCGCTACGAGGACATCCCCGCATCCGTGATCGCACGCACCGAAGACCTCTACCTCGACTGGTTCGCCTCGGCGCTGGCGGGCAAGGGCGCACGCCAGATCGACATCATGGAACGCTACGTCGACAAGATGGGACCGTCCAATGGACCCAGCACCATCCTCGTCAATCGCAAGAACAGCTCACCGTATTTCGCTGCTCTGGTCAACGGCGCTTCATCGCATCTGGTGGAGCAGGACGATGTCCATAATGGTTCCGTGTTCCATCCGGCAGCCGTGGTGTTCCCGGCGGCGCTGGCGGCGGCGCAGGATCTCGGCAAGTCGGGCGCCGAGCTGCTGGTCGCGGCAGTGGCCGGCTACGAAGCGGGTATCCGTATCGGCGAATTCCTCGGCCGTTCGCACTACCGCATCTTCCACACCACCGGCACGGCCGGTACCCTGGCCGCAGCGGTGGCGGTCGGCAAGCTGATGGGTTTCAATGCCGATCAGTTCCTGCACGCGCTCGGTTCGGCCGGCACGCAGGCAGCCGGTTTGTGGGAGTTCTTGCGCGACGCCGCCGACTCCAAACAACTGCATACCGGCAAAGCTGCCGCTGACGGTCTGCTGGCGGCCTATATCACACGCGATGGTTTCACCGGTGCGCAACGCATCCTTGAGGGCGCGCAGGGCATGGCCGCCGGCATGTCGACCGACGCCGATCCGGCCAAGCTGACCGATCGCCTCGGCGTGCGTTGGGCCACCGCCGAGACCTCGTTCAAATTCCACGCCTCCTGCCGCCATACGCATCCGGCTGCCGACGCGCTGCAGTTGCTGATGCAACGCGAAGGTTTGCAGCACGACCAGATCGCCGCCGTGAATACGCGCGTGCATCAGGGCGCCATCGACGTGCTCGGCCCGGTGGTCAATCCGCAGACCGTGCATCAGGCCAAGTTCTCGATGGGCACCGTGCTGGGACTGATTGCCGTGCATCAGAGTGCGGGGCTGGGCGAGTTTGAACAGCATGCGCTGCAGGACGGCAAGGTCAGCACATTCCGCGACAAGGTCCGGATGACGCTGGACGACGAGGTCAACACCGCCTATCCGGCGCGCTGGCTGGGACGGGTCGAGGTCGATACCGTTGACGGCCGTCATCTGAGCGCCGCCGTCGATGTGCCCAAGGGCGACCCGGACAACACCTTGTCGCGTCTCGAACTGGAAGACAAGGCGCAGCGCCTGATCCGTTTCTCCAACGCCGCCACGCCGCAGGAAACCGATCGCATCATCGCCCACGCCTGGCAGCTGCATGCCGCTCCCGCCGTGAACGATGCATTGAACAACTTATTCGCGAGATAAATCATGATGCCGTCCACCCGTCCTCTCGAAGGCATTACCGTCGTCAGCCTGGAACACGCCATCGCCGCGCCGTTCTGCACGCGCCAGCTGGCCGACATGGGCGCCCGCGTGATCAAGGTCGAACGTCCCGGCGTCGGCGACTTCGCACGCGGCTACGACGAGCGCGTCAACGGGCTGTCTTCGCATTTCGTCTGGACCAACCGTTCCAAGGAAAGCCTCACGCTCAACCTCAAGGATGCGGACGGCAAGGCCATCATCGACAAGCTGCTGGACGAAGCCGACGTGTTGGTGCAGAACCTCGCGCCCGGCGCCGCGGCCGGACTCGGCCTGTCGGCGGCCGTGCTGCACAAGAAGAATCCGCGCCTGATCGTCTGCGACATTTCCGGTTATGGCGAGAACGGCCCTTACCGCGACAAGAAAGCCTATGATCTGCTGATCCAGAGTGAAGCCGGTTTCCTGTCGGTGACCGGCACCGCCGACGAGCAAGCCAAGGCCGGCTGCTCGATCGCCGACATCGCCGCCGGCATGTACGCCTATTCCCACATCCTGGCGGCGCTGATCAAGCGTGGTCGCGACGGCACAGGCAGCCACATCGACCTGTCGATGCTGGAGTCGCTGACCGAATGGATGAGTTTCCCGATGTATTACGCCTATCAGGGCGCATCGGCGCCGGTGCGTTCGGGCGCCGAGCACGCGACGATTTATCCCTATGGCCCGTTCACCGCCGGCGACGGCAAGGTGGTCATGCTGGGCCTGCAGAACGAGCGCGAATGGAAAGTGTTCTGCGAATCGGTCTTGCAGGATCCGGCGCTGGCGCAGGATGCGCGCTTCTCGACCAATTCACGCCGTCACGAAAACCGCGCCGAATTGCGCAAGCTGATCCTCGACATGTTCACACCGCTGACGGCGCAAGAAGTGGTGGCGCGGCTCGACCAGGCGCAGATCGCCAACGCCAGCGTCAACACCATGCGAGACCTGTGGGAGCATCCGCAACTGGCGGCGCGCGAGCGCTGGACCGAAGTCGGCTCGCCTGCCGGCAACTTGCCCGCCTTGTTGCCGCCGGGTGTGAACAATACCTTCGACTTCCGCATGGACGCCATCCCGGCGCTGGGCCAGCACACCGACGCCATTCTCGCCAAGCTCGGTTATGCACAGGCCGACATCGACGCTTTACGCGCACGCGGAGCAGTGTGATGACAGCCTCGCCGCTCGCGCGGTCCTACCTGTTCGTCCCCGCCAACCGGCCCGACCGCTACGGCAAGGCGCTGGCCAGCGGCGCGGATGCGGTCATCGTGGATCTGGAGGATGCGGTGGCGCCGGCGGCCAAGACGCAGGCGCGCGACACGCTGGCCGATTGGCTGGCGCAGCAAGCCAATCAGCAGGCCAATCAGCAAGACAAGCTGTGGGTGCGCATCAATGCCGCCGACACCGAGTGGTATGCCGACGACGTGCGTTGCTTCGCCAATGCCCCGATCGCCGGCATCGTGCTGCCCAAGGCGGATGACTGCGACGCCATCCGCAATATCGCCCAGCATTTCGTCGGTCCGCGCAGCCGTTCGCGTCTGTTGCCGCTGATCGAAACCGCAGTCGGCATTGCGCAGATGCGTGATATCGCCCGCGCGCAGCATGTCGAGCGACTGGTGTTCGGTTCGATCGACCTGCAAGTCGATCTCGGCATCCAGTGCGAACCGCAGGAAAGCGAGCTGACCCATCTGCGTGTGGAGATGGTCATCGCCTCGCGGCTGGCGAACATTGCACAACCGGTCGACGGCGTGACGACTACGTTCGACGACTTGCCTTTTCTGGAACATGCAGTCAGCCGTGCGCGTCGCATCGGATTCGGTGCCAAGTTGTGCATCCATCCGCGTCAGGTCGGCATCGTCAACCAGGGATTCCTGCCCAGCGCCGACGAAATTACCTGGGCCCGCGCCGTCATGGCGGCGGTGGCGCAGAGCGACGGCGGCGCGATCTCGCTGAACGGAAAAATGATCGACAAGCCGGTCATCATGCAGGCGGAAAAATTCCTGCGGCTGATCGGAGAGGCGCAATTAATTTGATTCTGCAATTTGATTCTGGAGTTTGATTCAGCAGTGATAGCAGTAAAGAGGTAGTAAAAAAATACAAAAGCAAAAAGCAGGAAACGCAAAGCCGCAAGGAGACAACCCCAGCGGTTCTGCAAGCCAGACGCACGGTACGGTACGAAACAACACAACAACAAGCAAGCGTGGGGATGCATGACGGAGATCGTTCATGCACTGACGCACACCATCGCATTACGTATCCATTCTTGGAGGAGATATGTTTACAACAAAAATCACCCGGCTGATGCTGGCCGCAGGCTTTGCCATGACCGCACTGGCTCTGCCGCTCGCACAGGCACAAACCGCCAAACCGGCCGAACTCAAGATCGGCATCACCACCTTCACGTCCGGTCCGGCCTCGGTATTCGGCGTGCCGGCCAAGCAGGCCGCGGAAATCTACCTGGAAGACCTCAACGCCGCCGGCGGCATCAACGGCGTCAAGGTTGTGCCGACCTTTGTCGATGAAGGCGTGGGTGGCGACAAGCTGCTGTCCGAATATCGCCGCGTGGTGCAGGAGCAGGGCGTCAAGGTGATGCTCGGCTCGATCTCCAGCGGCAGCTGCAACATCGTCGCGCCGGTGGCGGAAGACCTCAAGGTGCTCAACATCCTGTGGGATTGCGGTACCGAAAAAGTGCTGGAAGAGCGCCGCTATCGCTACGTCGTGCGCACCCAGGCCAACGCCACCACCGAAATGGTCGCCAGCGTGCTGTACCTGCTGCGCCAGAAACCGAACTTCAAGACCATCGCCGTGGTGAACCAGGATTACGCCTGGGGCCGCGATTCGTGGGAGCTGTTCTCGCACACGCTGAAGATGCTGAAGCCTGACGTCAAGGTGGTGGCCGAGCTGTTCCCGAAATTCGGCGCCAGCGATTTCTCGACCGAAATCAGCCGCCTGCAGGCGCTGCGGCCGGACGTCATCCTGTCGACCTCATGGGGCGGCGATCTCGACACCTTCGTGCGGCAGTCGGCGCAACGCGGCCTGATCAAGAACTCGCTGTTCGTGTTGCCGCTGGCGGAGAGCTCGCTGGAACGCCTGGGCACGACCCTGCCTGACGGCGTCATCGTCGGCGCGCGCGGCGACCATTACTTCCTGCATCCGGAGCTCAAGGACGATCCGAAGCTGAAGAACTTCGTGCAGAAGTTCAAGGCCAAGACCGGCGCCTATCCGATCTACTCGGTCTATCACATGATCCAGGCGCTGGACGGCATGGTGGCCGGCTACGACAAGGCGATCAAGGCCAACAAGGGCCAGTGGCCGAGCACCGAGCAGGTGGCTGACGCCATGCACGGCCTGAACTTCCGCGGCCTGACGCGTGAAGTGAAGATCCGCGCCGACGGCCAGGGCCTGGAAGACCAGTTGCTGGGCACCACCAAGAAGACTGCCGCCTATCCATTCCCGGTGCTCGACAAGATCGAGATCTATCCGGCTGAAATGGCGATCGCGCCGGTCGGACAAAAGTCGGTGGACTGGGTCAAGACCATCAAGCCGGAGCTCTTGCGCGATCCTCGCATCAAGACCTTCCCGCCCATCGCCAACTGAACCCCGACCGGACTGACTGAGCAACAACATGAACCAGGAATTATTCTTGCTGGCCATGCTGGACGGGTTGTCATACGCGGCGCTGCTGTTTCTGGTGGCGCTGGGTATGACGCTGGTGTTCGGCGTGATGCGGATCCTCAACATGGCGCACGGCAGCATGTACGCCTTCGGCGGCTATTTCGCCGCGACCCTCGGGATGTGGGCGGTCGCTGCGAAATTTTCGCCGGCGTGGTCCTTCGTCTGGCTGCTGGTGGCCGCGCTGGTGGTCGGCGCCGTCATGGGAGCCGTCATGGAAATCTTCCTGCTGCGCCGTATCTATCACAAGGAACAGATACTGCAGTTGCTGGTGACCTTCGCCGCCTTCATGATCTTTGAAGATCTGCAACGGCTGATCTGGGGCTCCCAGCCTTATTTCGTTTCCGACATCGTCAACTATCTCGGCGTGGCCGAGGTGCTTGGCATTACGTACACGCGCTATCAGCTGATGGTGTTGCCGGGCGTGGCGCTGGTGGTGTTCTTCGGCTTGCGGCATTTCCTCAAGTCGAGCAGCACCGGGCGCCAGATTGTCGCCGTGGCGCACAACCGCGAGGTGGCGATGGCGATGGGCATCGACGCCCGTCGCATCTGCCTGCTGACTTTCGTGGTCGGTTCGATGCTGGGCGCCCTCGGCGGCGCGCTGGCGTCGCCCACGACCTCGCTGGTGCCGGGCATCGGCGCCGACATGATCGTGCTGTCGTTCGCGGTGGTCGCCACCGCGGGTCTCGGGCAGATCGAAGGCACGCTGATCACGGCGATCCTGATCGGCCTGACGCGTTCGTTCGCGGTCTATCTGCAGCCTGAAAGCGAAGTGCTGGTGCCGTACCTGATCATGGTGCTGGTGTTGCTGTTCCGTCCACAGGGATTGTTCTCCGTGGCTCAGGCGAGGAGGGTGTGATGACAAAAACAACAACGTCAAAAATGACATCGCCGAAAATAAAAATAGCCGGCGTCCTGCTGGTGCTGTTCGCGCTGGGCTTGCCGATGATCTGGCCCTGGCTCAAAACGCCGATGGTGGTGGCAACCAGTTTCGGCATCGCTGCGCTGGGCGTCTCCATCCTGATCCGTTCCGGACAACTGTCGTTCGGCCATGCGATGTTTTCCTGCGCGGCCGGTTATGCGGTGGCCTTCACGGCGCGCGCCATGCCGGAGCTCGACAGCGCCGTGCTGATCCTGCTCGGCACGGTGTTCGGCGCGGTCATGGGCATGGTGATCGGCTTGTTCGTGGTGCGCTACCGGGCGATCTTCTTCGGCATGCTGAACCTGGCATTGTCGATGGTGCTGTTCTCCATCCTCGGCAAGTTCTACAGCCTGACCGGCGGCACCGACGGCATTCGTCTGGCGCGTCCGACTTTCTTCGGCGTGCGCATGGAGCGGGACGGTTTTGAAACCACCTTGCTGGTCGTGGCCGTGGTGTTGGCGGTGGCGCTGGCCTGGGGCGTTCAACGCTACATGATGTCCATCGCCGGGCAGGCGCTGACTGCGGTCAAGACCAACGAGACGCGGCTGGAATACGTCGGTCTCTCGGCTAACCGGGCGCTGTGGATCGGCTACGTCATCTCGGCTGCGCTATGCGGTTTGTCGGGTGCGATGTTTGCGCTGATGCAGGGGCTGGTGACGCCGGAGATGGGCTACTGGGTGCGTTCGGGCGAGATCGTGTTCATCTCCATCCTCGGCGGCGTCGGCCATCCGGTCGGTGCGTTCCTGGGTGCGCTGGTGTTCGAGTTCGTCAAGCTGTACTCGGCGGCGCTGTTCACCGGCGCCTGGCAGATGGTGTTGGGCTTTGTATTGATCGGGCTGGTGTTCTTCGTGCCGACCGGCTTGTCCGGCCTGCTGTTCCGGAAGGAGCCAAAGTGAGCCAAAAATCCATGACCCAGCCTCTGTTGCAAACAAGCGGACTGCAACTGGCCTTCGGCGGTCTTGTCGTGGCCGACAACATCAACTTCGAGCTGCATCCCGGAGAACGCCTGGCGGTGATCGGCCAGAACGGCGCCGGCAAGACCACCTTCATCAACATCTGCACCGGCTTCATCCGGCCCAGCGGCGGCACGGTCAGCTTCGACGGCCGTGACATCACACGTCTGTCGCCGCGCGCCATCGTCCAGCGCGGCATCGGCCGGTCGTTCCAGTTGCCGCAGCTGTTCCTTGAGCACACCGTGCGCGAATGCATACAGCTGGCGGCAGCCGGACGGACCGGGCGCCTGCGTATCTGGACTCCGCTCGATCGCGCGATCCCGGCGACGGAAGTCGACCACATTCTGGAGCTGGTTGGTCTTCGCTCCCGGGCCGACGAACTGTGCTCGCTGCTGCCGGAAGGCCAGCGCAAGCTGCTCGACATCGCCATGGCGCTGGTGTTGCAGCCCAAGCTGCTGATCATGGACGAACCGACCAGCGGCGTGTCCACGGATGAAAAGCACGGACTGATGGCGATCATCATGCGTGTACTCGACGAGCAGAAGATCACTTCGATCTTCGTCGAGCATGACGTCGACATCGTGACGCAGTACGCGACGCGCGTGGCGGCCTGGATTTCGGGCCGCATCGCCGCCGACGGACCGCCGCAGGAAGTCCTCGCCAATCCTGAAATCCGCCGCAACGTGATCGGAGAATGACATGCTGAAAATCAAGAACGTCAGCGCGCGCATCGCCGGCATCACCGTGCTGCGCCAGATCGAGACGGAGTTCCGCGCCGGCGGCCTGCTGGCCGTGGTGGGGCGCAACGGCGCCGGCAAGACCACCTTGCTGCGCGCCGTCATGGGCCTGATTCCGCTGCAGGAGGGGGTGATCGAGTTCGACGGCCGCGACCTGGCTGCGGTGCCGGCGCATGGCCGCGTCGCGCTCGGCATCGGCTATGCACCGGAAGACCGGGTGATGTTCCCGACCTTCACCGTGGAAGAAAACCTGCGCCTGCCGTGCGACGTGCTGGGCCTGTCCACTGCAGAAGTCGACCGTCGCCTGGAGAAAGCCCTGACGGTGGTGCCGCAGCTCAAGGAAATGCTGCCGCGCTCGGGCGCTGCGCTGTCCGGCGGCCAGGGCAAGATCGCCGCACTCGGCCGCGCGCTGATGGCCGGTACGCGCCTGGTGCTGCTGGACGAGCCGTTCCAGGGACTGGCGCCGGTGCTGGCGACACAGTACGGCGAATCGCTGCGCCGCCTGCGCGAGATCGACAGCGAAGTCTGCGTGGTGGTCACCGAATCCAACCGCAGCCTGCTGCGCGACCTGCCCGACGACACCCTCACATTGGAGCGCGGAGAGCTAACGCATGCCGCGCCCGTGCACTGAACCGACAAGCTGAATCGAAAAGCTGAATCAAAAATTTAACCTACCGGAGACACACATGAAAACCATACTGATAGACGGCCGCTGGCAAGCGGCTCAGGACGAACGCACCATCGACGTCATCGATCCCAGCAACGCCAAGGTGTTCAGCAGCATTTCGCGCGGCGGCGAAGCCGACGTCAAGCTGGCGGTGGACGCGGCACGCCGTGCGCTGAGCGGGCCATGGGGCAGGATGACCGCGACCGAGCGCGGTCGCCTGCTGCAGAAACTGGGCGAACTGATCCTCGTCAACGCCGAAGAAATCGCCCAGCTGGAAGCGCGCGACACCGGTAAGCCGATCACCGTGGCGCGCAACGACGTCAAGGTAGTGGCGCGTTATTTCGAGTTCTACGGCACCGCCGCCGACAAGATTCACGGTGAAACCATTCCTTACCTGGAAGGCTACAACGTCAGCCTGGTGCGCGTGCCGCACGGCGTGACCGCGCACATCATCCCGTGGAATTATCCGGCGCAGATGTTCGGCCGTTCGCTGGCGCCAGCGCTGGCGATGGGCAACGCCACCGTGCTCAAGCCGTCGGAAGACGCTTGCCTGAGCGGCATCAAGATCGCCGAGCTGGCCATCGAAGCCGGCTTCCCGCCGGGCGCGCTGAACCTGGTCACCGGCTACGGCCATGAAGCTGGTGCCGCGCTCACCGCGCATCCCGGCATCGACTTCGCCACCTTCACCGGTTCGCCTGAAGTCGGTGTGATGGTGCAGGAAGCGACCGCGCGCAACCATGTTGCCTGCGTGCTGGAACTGGGCGGAAAGTCGCCGCAGATCGTGTTTGAAGATGTCGACTTCGACAAGGCGCTGCCGGTGATCGTCAAGGCCATCACGCAGAACGCCGGCCAAACCTGTTCGGCCGGCAGCCGCCTGCTGGTGCAGGAAAGCATCTACGACAAGTTCGTCGCGGCGGTGGCCGAGCGCTTCAAGGCGGTGACGGTCGGCACGCCCGAGATGGATCTCGATTGCGGCCCCATCGTCAACAAGAAGCAATACGATCGCGTGCGCAAGTTCATCAGCGAAGCGGTCGAATCGGGCGTGCCGCTGCTGGCCGAAGGCGCCTTCGGCAAGGATTTGCCGGCCGACGGTTATTTCGTCAAGCCGGCCTTCTTCGGCCGCGTGCCGCGCGATCACCGGCTGGCCTGCAAGGAAGTGTTCGGACCAGTGCTGTCGGCGATCCCGTTCAAGGACGAGGAAGACGCCATCGAGCTGGCCAACGCCACCGAGTTCGGTCTCGCCGCCGGCATCTGGACCGAGAACGGTGGACGCCAGGCGCGCGTCTCGCAGCGTGTGCTGAGTGGCCAGGTCTTCATCAACTGCTACGGCGCCGGCGGCGGCGTCGAATTGCCGTTCGGCGGCGTCAAGAAGAGTGGCCACGGCCGCGAGAAGGGCTTGCTGGCGCTGGAAGAAATGAGCACCACCAAGACCGTCGTTCACTACTACAAATAAGGCGCGCCATGACTCAGTTACTCGACAAGGTCGCCATCGTCACCGGCGCGGCGTCCGGCTTCGGCGCTGAAATCGCACGCGCCTATGTACGCGAAGGCGCCAAGGTGGTGCTGGCGGACATCAATTACGACGGCGCGCAGTTGCTGGCGCATGAACTCGGCAGCGCGGCCAGCGCCGTGATCTGCGACGTCACCAGCGCGACCGACGTCAATGCCGCCGTCAAGCATTGCGTCGACCGTTTCGGCGTGCCCGACATCATCGTCAACAACGCCGGCACCACGCATCGCAACCAGCCCATGCAGGATGTCGACGAGGCGACCTTCGACCGCATGTACGCGATCAACGTCAAGTCGATCTACCACATGACGCGCGCGGTGTTGCCGCTGATGCGTGAACGCAATGCGCAGCAGAAGGATCGCGGCGGTGTGATGCTCAATGTCGGCTCAGTGGCGGGCATCCGTCCGCGCCCCGGGCTGACCTGGTACAACAGCTCCAAGGGCGCGGTCAACATGCTGTCGAAATCGATGGCGGTCGAACTGGCGCCGGATCGCATCCGCGTGCATGCGATCTGCCCGGTGATGGGTGCGACCGGCTTGCTTGAGCAGTTCATGGGCGTGCCCGACACGCCGGAGAACCGCGCGCGCTTCATCGCCACGATCCCGCTGGGACGCATGTGCGAAGGCGCCGACGTCGCCAATGTGGCCGTGTTCCTCGCCACTGACGCCTCGCATTTTTTGACCGGAATGGAAGTGCCGGTCGATGGTGGTCGTATCATCTGAGGATTCATTCGAACCGGAGAAGACATCATGAAGATTCAGGCAGCAGTATTGAGAGAAACAACCACCGTCGAACCTTTTGCCAGCAGCCGTCCCTTGCGCATTGAGGAGCTCGATCTCGACGCGCCCGGACCCGGCGAAGTACTGGTCAAGATGCGTGCCGCCGGCCTGTGCCACTCCGACTTGTCGGTGATCACCGGGGTACGTCCGCGGCCGGTGCCGATGGCGCTGGGCCATGAAGCTTCGGGCGAAGTACTCGAGGTCGGCGCCGGCGTCACCGACCTGCGACGCGGCGACCTCGTGGTGCTGGTGTTCGTGCCGAGCTGCGGTCATTGCCTGCCGTGCATGGAAGGCCGTCCCGCGCTATGCGAGCCGGGCGCCGAAACCAACACCAAGGGCCAACTGCTGTCGGGCGCATTGCGCCTGCGTGCGCAGAACAAGCCGGTCAATCATCACATGGGCGTGTCGGCCTTCGCCGACCATGCCGTGGTGTCGCGCCGCTCCTGCGTCAAGGTCGAGGCCGACATCGATCCGATTGAAGCCGCCTTGTTCGGCTGCGCGGTGCTGACCGGCGTCGGCGCTGCCGTCAATACGGCCGAGGTCAAGGCCGGCACCACCGCCGCCGTGCTCGGACTGGGCGGCGTCGGCTTGTGCGCCATGCTGGGCGCGCTGGCCTCGGGCGCACGCGAAGTGATCGCGGTCGATCTGCACGACAGCAAGCTGGCGCTGGCCAAATCGCTAGGCGCTACGGCCACCGTCAATGCACGCGACCCGGACGCAGTGGAAAAGGTCAGGGCGCTGACCAAGGGCGGCGTCGACTATGCCTTCGAAATGGCGGGCTCGGTGCAGGCCATGGAAGCCGCCTATCGCATGACGCGCCGCGGCGGCATGACGGTCACCGCGGGCTTGCCCGCGCCCGACCAGAAATGGGCCTTGCAGCAAGTCAGCCTGGTTGCGGAAGAGCGCACGGTCAAGGGCAGCTACATCGGCTCCTGCGTGCCGCTGCGCGACATCCCGCGTTACATCGGCCTGTATAAAAGCGGCCGCTTGCCGATCGACAAACTGATGGGGCAGCGGCTGGCATTGTCGGATATCAACAGCGGCTTCGACCGTCTGGCTTCAGGGGAAGGATTGCGCGATCTGATCGTTTTCTGATTGCTTTTTTGTTTTTGCAATGGCGTCACAAAGGAGACAAAGCATGACCAAAAAACTATTCGCTGCGGCTACGACCGCAGCATTGCTGGCATTCGCACTGCAGGCAACACCGGCGCTGGCGCAGCAGACCATCGTCATCAAGTTCAGTCACGTGGTGGCCAACAACACGCCCAAGGGCAAGGGCGCGGAGCGGTTCAAGCAACTGGCCGAAGAACGCACCAAAGGGCGCGTGAAGGTCGAGGTCTATCCGAACAGCCAGCTCTACAAGGACAAGGAAGAACTGGAAGCCTTGCAGCTCGGCGCGGTGCAGATGCTGGCGCCGTCGCTGGCCAAGTTCGGTCCGCTGGGCGTGAAGGAATATGAAGTCTTCGATCTGCCGTACATCTTCCCCAATCGCGCGGTGCTGGCGCGCATCACCGAAGGACCGATCGGCCAGAACCTGTTCAAGAAACTGGAAACCAAGGGCATCAAGGGCCTGGCCTACTGGGACAACGGCATGAAGGTGATGACCGCCAACAAGCCGCTGCACAAGGTCGACGATTTCCGAGGGATGAAGATGCGCATCCAGTCGTCCAAGGTGCTGGACGAGCAGTTCCGTGCGCTCAAGGCCAATCCGCAGGTACTGGCGTTCTCCGAGGTCTACCAGGCGATGCAGACCGGCGTGGTCGACGGCAGCGAAAATACACCCTCCAATATCTACTCGCAGAAAGTGCATGAAGTGCAATCGCAGCTGACCGTGTCAGATCACGGCTACATCGGCTACGCGGTGATTGTGAACAAGAAATTCTGGGACAGCCTGCCGCCGGATGTGCGCGGCCAGCTCGAGTCGGCCATGAAGGATGCCACCCGCTACGCCAACGCCATCGCCCAGCAAGAGAATGAAGACGCCTTGGCGGCGATCAAGGCTTCCGGCAAGACCAAGGTGTACTACCTGACCGACGCCGAAAAGGCCGAATGGCGCAAGGCCTTGCTGCCGGTGCACAAGACGATGGAGTCGCGCGTCGGCAAGGACCTGATCCAGGAAATCTACAAGGAGACCGCCAATCTCGGCGCAAAGTAATTCGCTGCAATATTAAAAAAGCCCGTCGGCGCAAACCGGCGGGCTTTTTGTTTGGGACGCTGAATCGGAACTCAGGGCGCCGGATTCGGCTGCATCTTGTGGATCGCGTCGATCTGCTCGACGATTTCCGGCGACAGTTGCACCGACAGGCTGTCGATGTTGCTGCGCAGCTGTTCCAGCGTGGTGGCGCCGATGATGTTCGACGTCACGAACGGGCGGCTGTTGACATAGGCCAGCGCCAGTTGCGCCGGATCGATGCCGTGCTTGCGGGCGAGTGCAACATAGGCCTTGGCGGCCGATTCGGCTTGCGGGTTGGTGTAGCGGGCGAAGCGTTCGAATAAAGTCAGACGACCGCCGGCAGGGCGAGCACCGTTCTCATATTTTCCGGACAGCACGCCGAAGGCCAGCGGCGAATAGGCCAGCAGGCCGACTTGCTCGCGGTGGGCGAATTCAGCGAGGTTGATTTCGAAATTGCGATTCAGCAAATTGTAAGGATTCTGGATCGTCACGATGCGTTCGAGATCGAACTTCTCGGCCGCGCGCAGGAACTGCGCCACGCCCCACGAGGTTTCATTCGACAAGCCGATGTGACGGATTTTGCCGGCCTTGACGAACTCGGACAGGATGCTCAGCGTCTCGTCGATAGGGACGGTATCTTCATCGGCGACGTGTGCGTAATTGAGCTGCCCGAAGCTGTTGACGCTGCGATCCGGCCAGTGCAATTGATACAGGTCGACGTGATCGAGCTGCAGGCGTTCGAGGCTGCCGTTAAGCGCCTCGGTCAGTCCCTTGCGGTCGAAGTTGTTGATGCCGCCGCGCACGTGGCGCGGGTTGTGCGGCTTGCGGGCAGGGCCGGTGGCCTTGGTGGCGATCAGCAACTGGTCGCGTTTGCCGGACTTCTTGAGCCAGGTGCCGAGGTAGCGTTCGCTCAGGCCTTGCGTTTCCGCCTTGGGCGGCACCGGATACATTTCGGCGACGTCGATCAGGTTGATGCCGCGTTCGGTGGCGTAGTCGAGCTGTGCGTGCGCTTCAGCTTCGGTGTTCTGTTCACCCCAGGTCATGGTGCCGAGTGTGATCAGGCTGACGTTGATGTTGGTGCGGCCAAGTGGGCGGTATTGCATGTATGAATCCTTTGGGAAAGCGCAGGAGCGCGAAAGACCAGGCAAACGCGAAAGACGGCGTGCGGGAAATGAAGTAGTATATCCGCGCGCTGCAATCCTCGCAGCACCCGCTTTCACGCACCATCCCGCACAAGAAAAATCCTCGCCAATGACTTCCGCCATCGCGCCAGAACAGCTGTTACATCACCGCTCTTTCCGACTGTTCTGGCTCGCCAGCGTAGCCTCGACGATTGCACTGCAAATGCAGATCGTCGCCGTCGGCTGGCAGGTCTATCAACTCACGCATAGTCCGTTCGATCTCGGCATCGTCGGGCTGGTGCAATTCATTCCGTCGCTGTTTCTGGTGTTCGTGGTCGGCCATGTGGCGGACCGCCATGACCGTCGTCAAGTCGCGCGTTTCAGCATCCTGGTGGAGGCGATCGCCGCCGGTTTGCTGGCGGCGGGCAGCCTCGGCGGCTGGCTGACCAAGGAAGCGATCTTCGCCATCGTGTTCGTGATCGGCGCCGGCCGCGCCTTCAGCAAGCCGACCATGTCGGCCATGCTGCCGACGCTGATACAACCTTCATTGCTGCCGCGTGCGGTGGCAGGATCGGCATCGGCGACGCAGGTGGCGATCATCATCGGACCTGCCATCGGCGGTTTCCTGTATGTGGCCGGACCGTCGACGGTGTACATCACCAGCTGCGTCCTGTTCGTGCTGTGCAGCGTGCTGGTGTCGATGATCAAGGTGGAAACGCCACCGAGCAAACGCGAGAACGCCACGCTCAAATCCGTGTTTGCCGGGATTGCCTACATTCGTAGCAAGCCGGCGATCTTCGGCGCCATTTCGCTCGATCTGTTTGCGGTGCTGCTGGGCGGCGCGACGGCGCTGCTGCCGGTGTATGCGCACGACATCCTGCACACCAATTCGGTCGGACTCGGACTGCTGCGTTCGGCGCCGGCGGTGGGCGCCTTGTCGGTGGCGATCTTCCTGGCGCGGAATCCGCTCAAGGGCCGCATCGGTCGCACCATGTTCATCGCGGTGGGGATTTTCGGCCTGGCGACAATCGCGTTCGGATTGTCGCAGTCCTTCGTGGTGTCGTTGCTGGCGCTGGTGGTGCTGGGCGCCTCGGACATGATCAGCGTGGTGGTGCGCTCGACCTTTGTGCAGCTGGAGACGCCCGACGAAATGCGCGGCCGCGTGAGCGCGGTGAATTCCGTCTTCATCGGCACCTCGAACCAGCTTGGCGAATTCGAGTCCGGACTGACCGCCGCGTGGTTCGGCGCGGTGCCGGCGGTGTTGATCGGCGGCATCGGTACGCTGGTGGTGGTGGCGCTGTGGATCAGGCTGTTCCCGCAACTGTTCCATGTCGATCGTCTGGTGGACAACACCAGCAAGAAATAGTCACGGAACAATCACGGAACAATCACGGAATAATCACGGAATAATCACGGAATAATCACAGAAACATCACGCCATCGAGACCCTAGTTGGCGAGACGGATCTTCACATGCGGCAGCGGCCCGTCCGCTTCCGAAAACACCACCGGGCAATTGACCACCAGATTGGTCTTTTCAATGCTCACCTGGCCGGCTTCTTCAGCGGCCAGCACTTCTTCTTCCGACTTCAATATGCGCGGCTGCTTTCCGGTCAGCCACGTGACCTTGTGCACCTGCCACAGCGGTGAGTAGTTGAGATTGGCGTTGGACGCGCCGATGGGCGAGGGCAGTGACGGCAGCACGCCGCCTTGCTTGAAATTCGCGAATGCATAGATGCGCTCGACCGCACTTGGCTGGCCGGGCTGACGCGCTTGATTGATGGCGTTGGCCAGGCGCGGCACGTAGTTGGCGCCCATCTCGACGGCTGCCTTTTTGTCGGAGACGTCGGTGGTGACGTAGCGCACCACCTTGCCGTCGTACCAGCCGGAGACCAGCGGCAGTTCGACGATGTCGCCGGTGGCTTGCGCGTGTGCCTGTGAAAGTACGAAGGCAGCAGCGACGAAGGAAAACGAACGCAGGAAATGTATGGTCATGTTTTATCGATCATGGAAGAAGGCGGGACGCCGTACGTGAGTCGCGACGGACTGGCGAAATATTACAACGACATCAACGATATTGACGATATCGACGACATGCGTCCGAAAAAGAAAAAAGGCCTGCGGGATAACCGGCAGGCCTTTTTTCATCGTGACGTGCTTACTGCGGATGGAACTGATGCGCGAAGGTGAATTCGTCGATGCGCGGGGTGTACTTCAGGCCCTTGCGCACCGCCCACGTCGCATACTGGTGATGCAGCGGGATCACGGCGTAGTCGTTCAGCGCCACGGTGGCGGCTTGCTTGGCGAACTCCTGACGTTGCTTTTCATCGACCGAGCCGAGCGAGGATTGCACCAGCTTGTCCACTTGCGGATTGCTGTACTTGCCCCAGTTCCACGAACCCCAGCCGGTGGTCGCGTCGGTGGTGCCGACCAGTGTGCGCAAGCCGAAGTCGCCGGCCAGCGTGCCCCAGCCCAGCAGCGCGACGCTGAAGTCGCCGTTGCGCGCCTTGCCGAAGTAGACCGACAGCGGGAAGGTCTCGACCTTGGTCTGGATGCCGACGCGGCTCAGGAACTGCGCCACGGTCTGCACCACGCGCTCATCGTTGATGTAGCGGTTGTTCGGACCATGCAGCGTCAGCGCGAAACCGTTCGGATAACCGGCGGCGGCCAGCAGCTTCTTGGCGCCTTCAGGATCGTATTTCTCGACCTTCAGGTTGTCGGCATAGCCGAGGATGCCCGGCGCAACGATATTGGAAGCCGGCGTGCCGAGGCCTTCCAGCGTGCGTTCGGTCAGGGCCTGGCGGTTGATGGCCTTGGAGATCGCCTGGCGGACACGGATGTCTTTCAGCGGATTCTTGTCCAATGGCTTGCCGGACTTGTCGGTGATGTCAGGCGTCTTGTCGCGCGACTGATCCAGCGTCCAGAAAATCGTGCGCCACGAGGTGCGTTGCACCAGGCTGAATTTCGGATTGGTCTTCAGCTTCGGTACGTCGGCCGGCGGTACGCTGTCGATGGCGTCGACTTCACCGGCCAGCAAGGCGGCCAGGCGTGCGCCGTCAGACGTCAGGATACGGAAGGTGACCTTGTCCCAGTCGGCCTTGCCGCCCCAGTAGCTGTCGTTGCGGATCAGCTCTATGCTGTCGCCGCGCTTGAAGTTGCCGAACTTGAACGGACCGGTGCCGATCAGCGCCTTGCCGCTGTTGAAGTCTTCGGTGGTGGCGTTTTGCGCCGCCTTCTTGGAGACGATGAAGATGGTGCTCACATCCAGCGCCAGCGGGCCATATGGTGCGGCGGTCTTCAGGCGCACGGTGTAGGGATCGACGATTTCCTTGCCGATGATCTGCTTGGTGTAGCTGGTGAACGGGCCGGGGCTGTTGGTCAGCGTGGCAGGGCGGTCGAGCGAGAACACCACGTCTTCGGCGGTGAAGTCGGAGCCGTCATGGAACTTGACGCCGCGGCGCAGCTTGAATTCCCAGGTGGTCGGATCGACGGCTTTCCACGATACCGCGAGGCCCGGGATCAGCTTGCCGGTCGCGTCGACGTTGACCAACGCGTCAAACAGGTGCGACGACAAGGAAATGTTCGGCGCGATGTTGTTGAAATGCGGGTCCAGTGTGGACACGTCGGCAAACAGGCCGAGCTTGAGTTCGGCGGCGAGCGACGAGTGTGCGGTCAACGGCAGCACGGCGGCGGCGGCCAGGCCGGTGAACGCCAGGCTGAGCAATTTTTTCTTGAAGGACAATGCCATCACGACTCCCATGAATGAATGATTTTTGAAGCAGGCTTATTCTATTAGGACTTGTTGGTGCGAGTGCAACAATGTTCCTATTTGCTTATGCGGAGACCGCATGGAAAACGTCAATGTACATGCATTAAGGATTTTTTGCCGTACTGACAGACAGCAGCGCCGACGATCGTTCAGGTCGGCACGTACCGCTGCAGCAGTTCCACGAATTGCTCATGCGGGATGGGGCGGCTGAAGAAGTAGCCCTGGTATTCGTCGGAGCCGAATACTTGCAAGGCTTGCAACTGCACTTCGGTTTCCACGCCTTCGGTGACGACCTTGAGGTTGAGCGCGTGCGCCATCGCGATGATGGCCTGGACGATGGCGCTGCCGTTGGCGTCGTGCGGAATGTCGGTGATGAAGGAGCGGTCGATCTTGACGTTGTCGACCGGGAAACGCTTGAGATAGGCCAGCGACGAGTAGCCGGTGCCGAAGTCGTCGATCGAGATCGTGAAGCCGAGCGCGCGGATGCCGTCCATGATGGCGATGGCCTGTTCGCGGTTGTGCATCACCATGCTTTCGGTGATTTCGAATTCCAGGCTGGCCGAGGACACGCCGCGCGCCTGCACCACGCGCTGGATGTCGGCCAGCAGGTTGTCGTCGTTGAACTGGCTGCCGGCAAGGTTGATGGCGATGCGGCCGAACGGCAGCCCGAGCTGGTTGAGCTTGACGATGTCGGCACAGGCGCTGTCGAGCACCAGCAGGCCGATCTGGTCGATCAGGCCGGCTTCTTCGGCCAGGCCGATGAATTCACCTGGCGGCAGCAGGCCGCGCACCGGATGCTGCCAGCGCACCAGCGCTTCGGCGCCGACGATGCGTGCGCTGGCGAGCTCCACCTTGGGCTGGTAGTGCACCACGAATTCGCGACGTTCGATGGCGCGGCGCAGCTCGGTTTCAAGGGCGATGCGTTCGACGGTGTGGGTGTTGACCTCGTCCGAGTAGAAGCGGTAGTCGTCCTTGCCGTTGTGCTTGGCGCGGTACATGGCGATGTCGGCATTCTTGATCAGCGTCTGCGCATTGGGGCCGTCAGTCGGATAGGTGGCGATGCCGATACTGGCGCTGAGCTGGCATTCGTGACCACTGATGTCGAACGGCTTGCGTGCCACCGACAGGAGTTTCTGGGCGATCTCGCCGAGTTGCAGCGGATCGTCGTAATCGTCGACCAGGACGATGAATTCATCGCCGCCGACGCGCGCCAGGATATCCAGTTCGCGCAGGCAGTGGCGGAAGCGCAATGCGATTTCGCTGAGCAGCGCTTCACCGGTTTCATGACCGAAGGTGTCGTTGATGTTCTTGAAGCGGTCCAGGTCCATCAGGAACACGGCGACCTGGCCGCCGCGGTGTTCCGCGTGGGCGATGGCGTTGCTGATGTGCTGCGTGCACAGGAAGCGGTTCGGCAGGCCGGTCAGTTCGTCGTAATGGGCGAGATGGCGGATGCGCTCTTCGGCCTTGCGGCTTTCGATGGCGACGCTGGCCAGATCGGCCGCGACGCCGGTCAGGTGCAGGTATTCGCTGCTGGGGATGCCGTGCTCCTTGAGCAGGGCCGAGAACACGCCGAGCACCTGGCCTTCCTTGCCCATGATCGGCCAGGAACCGCACGAGGGAAACTCTTCCAGGTGGATGTATTGGCGCGCGTTGCGCATCACCGGATCGCTCTGGATGTCGCCGACCACGTAGGGCATGCGTGTGATCACGGCTTCGCTGCTGGCGCCGTTCCCGTGTGCGATCGGCATGGTCAGGTAGCCATGCCGTGCGCGGTCGGACAGGCGCGCGGAGATGATCGCCGAAAAATGCGTGTTGTCGTCGTTGAGCAGCAGGATGGAGCAGATGCTTTGCGGAATCTGGGAATCGGCGAACAGCGCGATTTCCTTGAGGATGTCTTCCAGGTCGGCGTCCGTCATGACCAGGTGCAGGATACGATTCTGCGTTCCCTGCAGCAGCTCGGCGCGCTTGCGGGCGCTGATGTCGCGCAGGATCGCAAAAATCGCGAAGCCTTTGTCCAGCTCGGTGCGGTTGATGGTGACGTCGGTATAGATGATCTTGTGGCGGCGAATGGTGACCCATTCGAACTGCTGCGGCTCGCCGGCGATGGCCTTTTCGATCAGCTCGGCGATGTCGGGCTGTTGCAATTGCAAGGCGCTCTGACGCGAGAACAGGCCGACCTTCTTGCCGATGATGCGCTGCTTGTCGGCGACGCCGAAGAACTTCACGGCGGCCGCATTGCAGTCGATGTACAGCATGTCCGGGCTGAGCAGGACGATGGGGTCGTTGCCTTCTTCGTACAGCTTGCGATAGCGGTGTTCGCTTTCGGTCAGCACGTCGTCGCGCTTCTGCTTGTAGTTGTAATAGATCAGGAAGGCGATCAGCGCCAGCACGATGAAGCCGCTGATGCCGATCGACAGCAGGATGCGGTTGAGGGTGCGGCTCTTCCATGGCGACAGCACGTCATCCATGCGGCGCGCATAGACGGCGACCATGCCCGCCCCGGGGATTTTCTTGTAGGTAAACAACAGGTACTCGCCGGTCAGCGCCGAAGCCTCCTCGAAGGCGCCTTCAGCCGGGCCGTTGCGGATGTTGACCATGCTCCTGGCGTCGCGCAGGCTCTTGTTCAGCCAGGCTTCCTCGAACGGCGAGCGAATCATCAGCGAGCCGTCGTCCTTGCGTAGCGAAACGATGGCCTGGTAGTTGGTGATGCGTTTGTAGAAGTCGAAGAAATAGGAGACGCGCAGCTCGGCCACGATCATGCCGACATGTTGTCCGCGCATGTAGAGATTGCGGGCGACGGGCAGCACCAGCTCCTGGTTGTAGCGGCTCTTGGCGAGCATGCCGACGAAGTAGTGCGGTAGGGCAGGATTGGCGTCGACCTCGCGCAATTGCAGGTCGTTGAGTTCGATCTCGGTGGCGCCGACGCGCATGGAGCTGGCGCGGCTGACGCCGGTCAGGTCGACGAAACGCAGCGACTGCACCGGCGCCAGCGACTGCTTTTCATCGGCCAGCAACTGATAGAGGCCGACATCGTCGTCGAGGATGTGCTGGTCGGCAGTCTGGATGGCCACCGCCGTCGACGCCAGCATGTGGTCGATATCGGCCAGGATCCGCTCGGCGTGTTCTTCGACGCTGCGCACGGCCACCATGGAGCTGCCTTTTTCGGAGGCGATCGTCAGCTGTCGATCCTGCTCGACTTCCCACCAGGTCTGAGCGCTGATGACGGCGATGACGAACACCACAAAAAAAAGCAAGGTCCGTAACGTACTGGTTGCCCTTCCTAGCGACTTTATCCCTTTTCCCATTTGCCCAGTATTGAGTGATGTTGCTGTAATCAAAACAAAACCGGTGTCCCCCGGTAATTGTTCTTGTCCGCAAGGAATGTTGCTCGGCAAGATCGATCCTTATTTTGTTTCTTCTGTGAATCGTCTCTTTATGGATTAACCATACCGCAAGCAGAATGCTTTGTCATCCGTCGATCAGGTGTGATCTGGTGCAGACAGATGGTTTACGGTCAAAGTTCTGCTTCCTTGAGCGAAGGACAATTATTTCCTTGTAAACCAATTCCTTCAGGCAATGCGATAATACGGACCTTCGGCGGAGGGCATCGCGGTTGCCTGTTTTTTGTGCACGGCCTGGTCCGGAAATGCGATCCGTTCGCAATGCGCCGGGCAGGCGTCTCCGCTGCGCCAAGTGCACGCCGACAAATTCTATAAGTACGCCGACATTTTCCATCAACAGATCAAAGGGACATTCATGAAGACCAAAGCAGCAGTCGCCTGGCAAGCCGGCAAACCGTTGACCATTGAGGAAGTCGAACTGGGCGGCCCCAAGGCCGGTGAAGTGCTGGTCGAGATCAAGGCCACCGGCATTTGCCATACTGATTACTACACGCTGTCGGGCGCCGACCCGGAAGGCATTTTTCCGGCCATCCTCGGCCACGAAGGCGCGGGCGTGGTGGTCGACGTCGGTCCCGGCGTCAAGAGCCTGAAGAAGGATGACCACGTCATTCCGCTGTACACGCCGGAATGCCGCGAGTGCAAATTCTGCCTCTCGCAAAAAACCAATCTGTGCCAGGCGATCCGCTCGACCCAGGGCCGCGGCCTGATGCCGGATGCGACCAGCCGCTTCTCGCTGGACGGCAAGCCGCTGTTCCACTACATGGGCACGTCGACGTTTTCCAACTACATTGTTGTTCCTGAAATCGCCCTGGCCAAGATTCGTGAAGATGCGCCGTTCGACAAGGTTTGCTATATCGGCTGTGGCGTCACGACCGGCGTCGGCGCAGTATTGTTCACCGCCAAGGTGGAGGCGGGCGCCAACGTGGTTGTGTTCGGTCTCGGCGGCATCGGCCTGAACGTGATTCAGGCAGCCAAGATGGTGGGTGCCAACAAGATCATCGGCGTCGACCTGAACCCCGGCCGTGAAGCCATGGCGCGCAAATTCGGCATGACCGATTTCATCAATCCCAAGGACGTCTCCAACGTGGTCGACGCCATCATCGGCCTGACCGACGGCGGCGCCGATTACAGTTTCGAGTGCATCGGCAACACCACCACCATGCGCCAGTCGCTGGAATGCTGTCACAAGGGCTGGGGCCAGTCGATCATCATCGGCGTGGCCGCAGCCGGCCAGGAAATCAGCACGCGTCCGTTCCAGCTGGTCACCGGCCGGGTCTGGAAGGGCTCCGCTTTCGGCGGTGCACGCGGCCGCACCGATGTGCCGAAGATCGTCGACTGGTACATGGAAGGCAAGCTCAACATCGACGACCTGATCACGCACAAGCTGCCGCTGGAACGCATCAACGAAGGCTTCGACCTGATGAAGAGCGGTGAATCCATCCGCTCCGTCGTCGAGTTCTGACGTGGCGCTGGAACTGTTGAGCGAGCACGCCTGCTTCGGCGGCGTGCAGGGCTTCTACAAGCACGACTCGCAAGAGATCGGCCTGCCGATGCGTTTCTCGGTGTTCACGCCGCCGCAGGCGAAACAGGGGCCGGTGCCGGTGCTGTTTTACCTGGCCGGCCTGACCTGCACCGAAGAGACTTTCATGATCAAGGGCGGCGCCCAGCGCGTCGCCGCTGAACTTGGCGTCATGCTGGTGGCGCCGGACACCAGTCCGCGCGGGGCGAATATTCCGGGTGAAAGCGAGTCCTGGGATTTCGGCGTCGGCGCCGGCTTTTATCTTGACGCCACGCAGGCGCCGTGGAGCAAGCACTACCGCATGGAGTCTTATGTGGTGCAGGAGCTGCGTGCGTTGATCGTGAACGAGTTTGCGGCGGATGCTGCGCGCGTCGGCGTGTTCGGCCACTCAATGGGTGGTCATGGCGCACTGACGCTGGCCTTGCGCCATCCCGACGTCTATCGCTCAGTGTCGGCGTTTGCGCCGATCGCTGCACCGTCGCAATGTCCGTGGGGTGAGAAGGCGTTCGGCAATTATCTCGGCGGCGATCGCGCGACCTGGCTGGAGCATGACGCCAGCGCGCTCATGCGCAAGGCCGCGACGCCGTTCCCGCAAGGCATCCTGATCGACCAGGGACTGGCCGACAAATTCCTCGCGGAGCAGTTGTTGCCGCAGGAATTCGAAGCTGCCTGCGCGCAGGCCAAGCAGCCGTTGACCTTGCGCCGGCATGACGGCTACGACCACGGCTATTACTTCATCTCGACCTTCATGGAAGATCATCTGCGGTTCCATCATCGCATCCTGTCGGCCTGAACGTTTTCAGCGATCATGAAAAAAGCGCTCGTCCCGTGAGGGAACGAGCGCTTTTTCTTTGCGCGAAAAGATAATTGCGTATCAGTGCGCCGCAGCTGCCGCTTCCGCTCCTGCGTTGCCCTTGGCCGGCTTGATGATCCAGATCACCGGAATGATCACGAGGAAAATCACGCCCGACAGCCAGAAGATGTCGTTGATGCCGATCATCGCCGCCTGCGCGTTCAGGTTGCGCTCGATCAGGCCGGTGGCCTGCTCAGTGCTCATGCCGAAACTGCCGGTGAGATTGCTGAACATCTGCTGCAAGGCCGTGCTGTAGGGAGTGGCATGCTCGGTCAGCTGGGCATGGTGCACGATGGTGCGGTTGTTCCACGCCGTGGTCGCCACCGAGGTGCCGATCGCGCCGCAGAACACACGTACGAAGCTCGACAGGCCGGCGGCGGCGGGGATGCGTTCCGGCGGCAGGCCGGACAGCAGCAGCACCGTCAGCGGCACAAAGAACATCGCCGTTGGAATACCTTGCAACAGCGTCGGCAAGATGACCGTCCACTGGTCGACTTCAAGGTTGTAGTGCGAACGCATGAAGAACACGCAGGCAAAGCCCACGAAGGACGCCGTCGCCACCTTGCGCGCGTCCATGCGCGGCAGGAACTTGCCGATCAGCGGCATCAGGATCACCGCGAAAATCCCGATCGGCGCAGTCGACAGACCGGAGTCGATGGAACGGTAGCCGAGATACTGCTGCAGCCATTGCGGCAGTAACACCAGGTTGCCGAAGAACACGCCGTAGCCGATCGAGATCGCCACCGTGCCACCGAAGAAATTGCGCCTGCCGAACAGGCGCAAGTCCACCACCGGATGGTCGTTGTTCAACTCCCAGATCACGAAGTAGGCAAAGGCCACCGCCGCAATGATGCCCAACGTCACGATGGTCGGGGAGGCAAACCAGTCCAGGTCCTTGCCCTTGTCGAGCATGATCTGGAACGCCGCCACCCAGGTGATCAGCAACAGCAGGCCGATGGTGTCGATGGGGAGTTTATGCGTGGGACTTTCGCGGTCCTTGTAGATCGCCATCGTCATGCCGGCGGCCAGCAGGCCCACCGGGATGTTGATGTAGAAGATCCACGGCCATTTGTAGGCATCGGTAATCCAGCCGCCCAGCGCCGGTCCCGCCACCGGCGCAACCACGGCGGTCATGCCCCATAGCGCCAGCGCAAACGAGGCTTTGGATTTGGGGTAGGCCCCCAGCAGCAGCGACTGCGACAGCGGCACCATCGGGCCGGCCACCAGGCCTTGCAGGACGCGCGCGCCCAGCAGGATCGGCAGCGTCGGCGCCAGGCCGCACAGCCACGACGCCAGCACGAACAGCAGCACCGACGACACGAACAGGCGCACGGCGCCGATGCGTTGCGTCAGCCAGCCGGTCAGCGGAATCGAGATCGCATTGGCCGCTGCAAAAGAAGTGATGACCCAGGTGCCTTCATCGATGGAGACGCCGAGGTTGCCCGAGATGGTCGGGATCGCCACGTTCGCAATCGACGAATCGAGCACGTTCATGAACACCGCCAGCGACACGCACAAGGTGCCCAGCACCAGCTTGCCGCCGGTCAGCGGCGGCGGTGGTGTATAGGTTTGAGGACTGCTCGCCATGGAGGATGCGTCCGATCAGGTGTGAGGAATGACGATGGCGGCCTTCTTCTTCGACGCTGTCTGACTCTGAGCCTGCAAGCCACTGGCGTTGTCGCTGATGATGCGGTCGACGATCTCGTCGGCTTGCTTGCCGAGGTCGCTGTAGACATTGGTCTGGAAGTTGGTCGGGACGGCTTCCAGCGTCTTGCCGTCGCCGTGGATGTCCACGGTGGCGGTGGTCGACAGGCCGACGCGCAGCGGATGCGCCTGAACTTCCTGCGGGTTGAGCGCGATGCGTACCGGCACACGCTGGACCACCTTGATCCAGTTGCCGGTGGCGTTCTGCGCTGGCAGCAGCGAGAAGGCGCCGCCGGTGCCTGCCGAGAAGCCGACCACGGTGCCCTTGTACTTGACGTCGGAACCGTAGACGTCGGCAATCACTTCAACCGGTTGGCCGATGCGGATGTGCTTCAACTGGCCTTCCTTGAAATTGGCGTCGATCCAGATCTGCTCCAGCGGCACGATGGCCATCAGCGGATTGCCCGGGGCGATGCGCTGGCCCAGTTGCACCGAACGCTTGGACACGAAGCCCGATACCGGCGCCACGATATTGACGCGGGCGTAGTTCAGGTAGGCGTTGCGCACCTGCGTCGATGCCTGCAGCACGTTCGGATGTTCTGTCACGCTGGTGTGGTCGGTCAGGGCGCGGTTGGCGGCCAGACCGGCACGGGCTTGTTCCAGCGAGGCGTTGGCGTTCTTGACGGCGTCCTGTGCATGGGCCAGATCTTCTTGCGAGACGGCGCCCGAAGCGATGCCGGCCTGACGGCGCTGCAGATCGTCGCGGGTGCGGGCAAGATTTGTTTCAGCGGCAGTGACGTTGGCCGCCAGCGTGTCGTTGTTCAGGAAAGTCTGGCGCGTCTGGCGCACGGCCTGGGCCAATGCGGCTTCGGCTTGCGCCAGCGCCAGCTTGGTGTCGGCGGCGTCGAGCGACACCAGTTGCTGGCCGGCCTTGACGACTTGCGTGTCGTCGGCCTTGATCGCGGTGACGGTGCCGCCGACCTGGGCCGAAATCTGCACGACGTTGCCGCCGACGTAAGCGTCGTCGGTTTCTTCGAAGAAGCGGGCGTGCAGGAACCAGTACAGGAACAGGCCGATGGCGACGATGATCAGGACGAACGTCAACACCAGCAATTGGCGCTTGCGTTTGCCATTGCCATTGGGAGTGTTGGTGGCGTTGGCGGTATTGCCGGCGTTGCCGTTTTGTGGAAGGGCTTCACTCATGAATTACTCCGTGTATTTCTTTGTTTTTTCTGGGAGGCGCAGCCGCTCATGGGCGGTCGCGTCACGCTTGTATCTATGATAAAAATTATTGGGCTTTGGTCGCCGTCGGGCTGGAGGGGGCTGCAGTTGTGGCAATAGCCAGTCCTGCCTGCTGTGCGTCGAAGCCGCCGCCGAGCGCCTTGAACAGACCGATCTGCTGGTTGCGCTTGCTGGCTTCCAGGTTGATCAGCGCCTGTTGCTGGGCGAGCAGGGCGGTTTCTGCATTGAGCACCACCAGTTGCGAGGTCAGGCCGATGCGATAGCGTTCGCGCGCCAGATCGTAGGCGCGCTGGGTCGATGCCAGCGCTTCGCGGCGTATCGGCAACTGGCGATCGATCGAGCGGATGCCGGTGATCTGCCTGGCGACGTCGCCGTAGGCTTCATTGAGCGTCTGGTTATACGACGCCACCGCCATGTCATACGACGCATACGAACCCTTCAGGTTGGCGCGCAAGGCGCCGCCTTCGAAGATCGGCAGGCTGATCGCCGGACCGAACGCGATGCTCTTGCTGGAGGCCGTGAACGGATTCGAATTGAGCAGCGAGTCGAAGCCGATCATGGCCGACAGGTTGATGTCGGGATAGAAGCGCGCCTTGGCGACGTCGATGTCCTTGGTGGCGGCTTCCACTTGCCAGCGCGCCGCGACGATATCCGGACGACGGCCCAGCAGGTTCAGCGGCAACTGCGCCGGCAATTCCGGCGTGGTCAGCATGGCCATGCGCGGTGCGGCGATTTGCAGGCCGCGGTCCGGGCCTTTGCCGATCAGCACGCCGAGCTGCTGGCGCGTCAGCGTGATCTGGCCTTCGCTTTGCACCAGCTGGGCACGTGCTTCCGCGCTGCTGCCTTGCGACTGGTTGCGTTCGATCTGCGTGTCGAGACCGGTCTTGACGCGGTCGGCGGTGATCCTTTGCAACGACTCGCGCTGGTTGACCGTGCGCTGGGCAATATCGTGCAGCGCGTATTCCGTGGCCAACTGGTTGTAGGTCGAGGCGATCGAGCTGGCCAGCACCAGGCGGGTTTCCTGTTCGCCGGCTTCTGCTGCCTTCTGCTGTGACACGGCTTGCGCCAGCGCGGCGTGGTTCTTGCCCCAGAGGTCCAGTTCGTAGCCCAGATTCAGGAAGGCCTTTTTCTCGTTGTACCAGCTGCCGCCGTAGGGAGGCGGATAAATGGTGGTTTCCGGGAACAGGTTGCGCGTGAAGGATGCATCGGCGGTCACGGTCGGCAACAGCGGCGCGCCCTTGCTTTCGGCCAGCGCGCTGGCGGAAGCGATGCGCGCCTGCGCTTGTTGCAGGCTCGGGCTGTTGGCCATGGCTTCGGCGATCAGCGCGCTCAGTTGCGCATCACCGAACTGGTCGACCCAATTGGCAGCGGGCCACTGGCCCTGATTCTGGCCGGCGAGGCTGCGCTCGGCGGCGTAATCGCCGGGTTGCGCCAGGTGTTTGTCGCTGTCGATGCCGCTGAAGCTGGCACAGCCGGACAGGCCGAGCATGCCGATGGTGAGCGCGCAAAGGGCGATCACCCGCAGACGCAGTGCGGGCGATGAGGCGGATTTCATGACATTCTCCAAAGTGGATTCTTATTGCTGTATCTGGAAGTGAATCGAAAAGACGATCTGGAACTGCTATTTGAAATTTGAAACTGAATTTTTTGATGAGGTTGCTGCCACCGTTTTGAATATCCTGACTTCCTGGCCGGTGGCGACTTGCTGAGGCCGTTTGCACGCTAGCGAGTAAAAACTCATCTTTTTGTATTATACTCGTATATACGAACATTAGCTCATGTTAGAAAACTGGATTGAAAAATGAAACTGCAGCCTCGCAAAGAACCTCGCCAAGCACGCTCGAAAGCCATGGTCGACACCATTCTCGACGCCATGGCGAGAGTGCTGGTGGAACGCGGTTACGCCAAGACCAACACCAATCTCGTGGCGGAAGCGGCGGGCATCAGCGTGGGTTCGCTATATCAGTATTTCCCCAACAAGGACGCGCTGATTTTTGCGCTGCGCGAGCGCCATGTCGCGCGCATGCTGCAGTTGTTTGAAGAAGTCGTGGCGAAGATGGATGCGTCCGGCAGTCTTGTACGCGACTTCGAGGCGTTGATCGAAGCGCTGGTGGCGGCGCATCTGGTCGAGCCGGAACTGAACCGCATTCTGGAAGAAGAATTTCCCTCGTTCCATCTACCGGTGTCGAACCATGTCCGCCAGCGCTTCTTTGAAGCCATCCGCGGGGTCCTGACCAAACATCGCAAGAGCATCAGTGCGCCGGACGTGGATGTGGCGGCCTTTGTGGTCCAGCGCATGCTCAAGGCGCTGGTCAATGCCGTGGTGTTGATCGCGCCGCCGGGATTGAATGCAGCCAGCGTGCGCTCCGAAATTGTTCCTGCCGTTGTTGGTTATTTAACAGCGCAAAGATCGAATTAATTGCATAATGGGCCTCGCTCGCCAAAAACGCCGTATATAACAATTCCGAGGTGAGCAGGCTGGCAGGTTGTCCTGCCGATTTTTCGATCCGTTTTTCAAATTCAAATTCGTAGCGATCATGCGTCTATCGTTTGTTCACCGGTATGCCCGTCGCATGCTGGCAGGGAGTCTTGCGTTGCTGGCGGCCGGTGCGGCCTTGAGCGCTGCAGCCGCGAGCGTCACGGTACAGGTTCTCGATGTCACCGGCGCACCCGTGCCCAATGCTGTGGTGTATGCCGAGCCGACCAGTGGCCAGGTGGCGCCGAAATCGCTGAAGCAGGCCGAAGTCGAGCAAAAGGACGTCAAATTCTTTCCGCTGGTAAGCGTGGTGCAAGTCGGCACGCCTATTCTCTTCCCCAATCACGACAAGGTGCGGCATCACGTCTATTCGTTTTCGCCGGCCAAGACCTTCGAGTTGAAGCTGTATTCCGGCGTTCCGACCAGCCCGATCGTGTTCGACAAGGTCGGCATGGTGGTGCTGGGCTGTAACATCCACGACCAGATGGTCGCGTACGTGCAAGTGGTCAATACGCCGTTCTTCGGCAAGACCGACATGTCCGGCCGCGTCAAGCTGGAAGGGCTGGTCAACGGCAAGTATGCGCTGAAGGCCTGGTATTTCAAGATGGGGCCCAATGAGGCAGCCATGGAACAGCCGATCACGTATCAGGGCGCCGACCTGCACGCCTCGGTCAAGCTGAGCGTCAAGGCCGTTCCGGTGGAATAAGCGTAGCCGCAAGCTAAAGAGAAACGGGGAGCTCACAAGTGCGTTGGCATCGGCTGGAAAATCGCATCGTTGCGCTATTCATCATCCTGATCCTGCTGGTCCAGCTGGCGGGTTTTATCGCCATTCGCAAGGCGATCGATGAAAACGCGCGCGCGTCGATCCGCGACGAGCTGATCATCGGCGAGCGCGTGTTCTTGCGCCTGCTGGAACAGAACGCCGACAAGCTGACCCAGGGCGCACGCCTGCTGGCCTCGGACTTCGGCTTCCGCCAGGCGATCGGCACCGACGATCGCGAAACCATCACCTCCGTACTTGAGAACCACGGCGCGCGCATCGGCTCGACACTGTCGATGCTGATCGGCACCGACCAGCGTGTCAAAGCTTCCACCCAGGCTTACCCAAGCACCGACCTGCAGCGCAGCGCGCTGGAACTGGTCAGCAAGGCTGCCACCACCAACGGCGCTTCCGATACCGTGATCGTCGACGACAACCTGTTCCAGATCGTCGCCGTGCCGGTGCGGGCTCCGGTCATCATTGGCTGGGTCGTGATGGGCTTCCCGGTCGATAAAAAACTGATTTCCGACATGCGCGCCTTGTCGTCGCTGCAAGTCAGCGTGCTGGTCAGCACACGCGCAGGCCAATGGCAGCAGGATGTGTCGACGCTGGCCAAACCGGAATCGACCATGCTGATGTCGCAATTGCCGCAGTCGCCGGCCAGCAACAGTTTTATCCCCCAATTGAGCATCGCCGACAACGACTACAGCGCGCGCGTGCTGGTGCTGGCCAAAGGCCAGGGCAGCCAGAGCGCGGTGGCGGTGCTGCAGCGTTCGATCAGCGAAGCGGTGGCGCCGTATCGCCGCCTGCAACTTATCCTGCTGTCCATCAGCATTATCGGCGTGATCATGGCGATCTTCGCCAGCGCCTTCGTGGCGCGCCGCATCACCAGTCCGCTGCGCGCATTGGCCGATGTCGCCAAACGGCTCGGGACCGGCGACTACCGCGCCCGCATCAACATCAAGGGCGGCGACGAAATCGGCAAGCTGGCCGACGCTTTCGAAAGCATGCGTTCCGGCATCGCCAACCGCGAACTGGAAATCCGTCGTCTGGCGTATTGGGATCCGCTGACCGACTTGCCCAACCGCGTGCAGTTCGCCACCTTGCTCAACACCGCCATCGAGCGCGCCAAGACCACCGGCGGCCAATGCCACATCCTGATGATGGACCTGGATCGCTTCCAGCACGTCAACGACGTGCTCGGCCACAGCTTCGGCGACAGCCTGCTGCGCCAGGTGGGACGCCGTCTGGAACAGCAGCTGGAACGTGAAAACGACAAGGTCGCGCGTCTCGGCGGCGACGAATACGCGATCCTGCTGCCGGCCACCGATCAGGTCGAAGCGGTGCGCCAGGCCAAGCGCATCCTGAGTTCGCTGGAAGTGCCGCTGTCGATCGACGAGCAGACCGTGGATCTGGGCGCGGGCATCGGCATCGCCGGTTATCCTGAAAACGGCGAGAACAGCGACACCCTGCTGAGCAACGCCGAAGTAGCGATGTATGTCGCCAAGCGGCGCGGCAGCGGCTTCACCGTCTATGAACCATCGATCGACAAGAGCAGCCAGGAAAGCCTGAGCCTGCTGAGCGAACTGCGGCGCGCGCTCGACCGCGACGAATTCCTGTTGTACGCCCAGCCCAAGGTCGACCTGGCCTCGGGGCGCGTGGTCGGCGCCGAGGCGCTGGTGCGCTGGATGCATCCCGAGAAGGGTTTCATCGGCCCGGACAATTTCATCCCGTTTGCCGAGACCACCGGCTTCATCCGCATGCTGACGTCGTGGATGCTTGGCAAAACGGCAATCCTCTGCAGCGAAATGCAAAAACGCGGTATTTCGCTCAAGTTTTCGGTCAATCTGTCGACACGTGATCTGTTGGATCAGGATTTGCCGCAGCACTTTGCCGATATCCTGGAGCGCAACAACCTGGCGCCGTCGTCGATGTGCCTGGAGATCACCGAGAGCGCCATCATGGACGATCCGGTGCGCGCGCAGCTGACGCTGGAGCGACTGCACGCCATGGGCGTGGAACTGGCGATTGACGATTTCGGTACCGGTTATTCTTCGCTGGCTTATCTGAAACGCCTGCCGGTGGATGAGCTGAAGATCGACAAATCGTTCGTGATGAACATGGAGCACGACGCCGACGACGCCAAGATCGTCAAGTCGACCATCGACCTGGGCCACAACATGGGCCTGCGCGTGGTGGCCGAAGGGCTGGAGACGCTGGCGGTCTGGAACCTGCTGCGGCAGATGGGTTGCGACCAGGCGCAAGGTTATTTCATGAGCAAGCCGATGCCCGGCGATCGCTTCATCGAATGGCTAGAGCAATGGACGCCGCCGGAAGTACCGAGCCAGTCGGAGAATATGGCAATTTGAGTTGCTGCACCCGGAGTCGATACAGATTCGGGGCAGCAGAGTTGGGGGAAAGGGGAAATACATGACCAATAAAACAGAAAGGGCGCTGCGACGAGCGTCCGTGATCGCATCGGGCGCGTTCATGGCATTGATGTCTGCAGCGGCATCGGCGCAGAGTTCAATGACGCCCGACATGGGCAAGCTGATGGCCACGGCCGGGGTAGTCCAGGTCGAAGGCGCGGGCGGCGGCGGCCTGGTGCCGTGGGCTACCATTACCGGTTACGGCAGCCGCGACAGTTACGGCGCCAATGTGCATTACACCTATGTCGGCACCCAGGATTACAAGCTGGCCTCGTACGGCGTCGCCGTCGGCATCGCCGACCGTGTCGAGTTGTCGGTGGCCAAGCAGCGCTTCACCGGCAGCCAGGCGCCGCTCAACAATCTGCGCATCGACCAGGACATCTACGGCGTCAAGGTCAAGCTGGCCGGCGACATCGTCTACGACCAGGACACCTGGATGCCGCAGATCGCCGCCGGCGTGATGGTCAAGCGCAATAACGGCATCGGCGGCCTGGGCGCGGTCGCCAACGTCAAGGACCTCGGCGCCAAGAGCGATTCCGGCATCGACTATTACCTTGCGGCGACCAAGCTGTTCCTCGACCAGAGCCTGCTGGTCAACGCCACCGTGCGCGCCACCAAGGCCAACCAGATGGGCATCCTCGGTTTCGGCGGCGACAAGAGCGACCGCTACCAGGCCATGCTGGAAAGCTCGGTAGCCTATCTGCTCAATCGCCAATGGGTGGTCGGTGCGGAATACCGCATGAAGCCGCGCAACCTCGGCGCCGACAATGAGAAGGATTACTACGACGCCTTCGTCGCCTGGTTCCCGAGCAAGAACCTGTCGCTGACGCTGGCCTACGTCTCGCTCGGCGACATCACCATCTACAACCCCAAGCGCCAGGACGGCGTCTATCTTTCCGTGCAGGCGGGCTTCTGATGAAAAATCCGACGACAGTATCCGGCTGGCTGGCCGCAACTCTGATTGCGCTGGCGACCGCCTTGCCGGCTCATGCCCAAAAAACCGACGACAGCCTGTACCGCGATCTGGGCGGCCTGGACGTGCTGACCAAAGTGGTCGACGACACGCTGGCGCTGGCGCTGGCCGATGCCCGCATCAAGGACACCTTCAAGGAAACTGACATGAAGCGGCTGGCCAAGCTGATCACCGAACAGTTCTGCGAACTGAGCGGCGGTCCGTGCAAGTACAGCGGCGACCCGATGAAGGAAGTGCACCAGGGCCTGGGCCTGAGCAACATGCAGTTCAACGCGTTGGTGGAGGATTTGCAGGCGGCGATGGACAAGTCGAACATCCCGTCGCGCACGCAGAACAAGCTGCTGGCCCTGCTGGCGCCGATGCAACGCACTGTTGTCACAAAGTAAAGAATCGGACCGGCGGAATATATTTTCGTTGTAGTGGAATAAAACCGCGCTGCACACGTCTACTCTGTCATGGGTAAGGCAAAACCGCGCAACCCTGCAACGAAAAGGAATATCGCCATGAAACTGCTCCCACTGTCCCTGCTGACATTGACCTTGCTGTCGTCCGCCGCACCTGCCGCCTTTGCTGAAGAGATGGCCGTCAAGAAAGCCGACGATGTCCTCGTCACCACCAAGGGCATGACCGTCTATACCTTCGACAACGATCCGGCCGGCAAGAGCGTCTGTAACGGTCCTTGCGCCACTGCCTGGCCGCCGGTAGCACCGGTCGGCACGCCCAGCGCGCCGTTCTCGGTGATCAAGCGCGATGATGGCAGCGCCCAGCTGGCCCTCAACGGCAAGCCACTGTATCTGTTCGCGTCCGACAAGAATCCGGGCGATCGCAACGGCGACAACTTCAAGAACATCTGGCACGTCGTCAAGAACTGATCCGTCTCCGTCTCCATCTTCAACTCCCAGCCTGAGTCCATGTCCGACGAAAGTCACCTGCTGGCTTGTCTGCCGCGTCTGCGCCGTTATGCGCGGGCGCTGGTGGGCGATCGCGCCGGCGCCGACGACCTGGTGCAGGACACCATGGAGCGCGCCTGGCAAAAGCTGTCGAGCTGGCGCAAAAGCAGCGACATGCGGCCCTGGCTGTTCAGCATCATGCACAACCTGCACGTCGACCAGCGCCGCAAGCCGGTAATTCCGACAGTCACGCTGGACGACGAAGATGCCCTGGCAACGCAGGCTTACACGCCGGACCGCCTGGTCGGCTACGACCTCGAGTCGGCGCTGCGCCAGCTGGCGGCCGAACAACGCGAGATTTTATTGCTGGTCGTGCTCGAAGAGATGACCTATGAAGAAGTGGCCGCGACGCTGAGCATTCCGCTCGGGACCGTCATGTCGCGCCTGTCGCGCGGCCGCGAGCGCTTGCGCATGCTGGTCGAGGGACGGCCCCAGCATTCGACGTTGAAGGTGGTCAAATGAATCCGAACCCGTTGCCGGTTACCGAAGCCGATTTGCAGGGCTATGTCGACGGCTTGCTGCCGCAGGAGCGGTTGGCCGACGTTGCCGCCTGGCTTGAACACCATCCGGAAGAAGCGGAGCGCCTGCGCACTTACCGCCACCAGAACCAGGCCTTGCATCTGCTGTTCGATCCGGTGCTGGATGAACCGCTGCCGGCGCGCCTGGCGGCGCGTCCGAGCAGCAACTGGGAATTGCTGCGGCGTTACGCCGCCGTGTTTATCGTCGCGATCTTTGCCGGCGCCGGCGGCTGGTATCTGCATGGCGCGGCGCAGTCGTCGCCGGTGGGCTGGATTGCCGCCGTGGCGGGTAACGCAACGCGCGTGGATGCGCCCTTGATGATGGCGCGCCGCGCCGCAGTGGCGCACGCCGTCTATACGCCCGATCCGCGTCGTCCGGTGGAAGTCGGCGCCGACCAGGAAGAAGCGCTGGTGCGCTGGCTGTCCAAACGCATCGGCGCCGATGTCCGCGCGCCCAAACTCGCTCCCCTGGGTTACGAACTGATCGGCGGACGTTTGCTGCCGGGCCAGAGCGCACCGGTGGCGCAGTTCATGTACCACGACGGCGCAGGCCGGCGACTGACCTTGTACGTTTCCACCGACCAGGTGCAAAACAAGGACACCGGCTTCCGCTTTGCACAGGAAGGCACGGTCAACGTGTTCTACTGGATCGACGGCAAATTCGGCTACGCCTTGTCAGGCAGCATCGACCGTGCAGAGCTGGCGCGCATCGCCAACAGCGTCTACGAACAGCTGGACAAACCGGCCCGATAGAACTTGGGCTGGTCCTGAGCTGAGCCTAGGCTGATTCAGGTCCATCCTGCGCTACCGGCGCAGCACGGGGCGGAATGAAGAAATCCACCGGCTTCCTCAGGAAGCGCGCGCACAGCGACTTCAGCAGCGGCCAGCCGTGGCGGAACTTCACCTGGCGCGACCGCAGCGCCACGAACAGCGCCAGCGAAAAACTCACCCACAGGTTGACCGTACCGATCGCCAGTACGCCGAACGTCGAGACCGCGATCACGCTCCAGCCGACGGTATGGTCGAGCCCGACCAGCGCAATGGCGAAATTGGCCGCCGCAAATGTGATGTGGCGGATGTCGATCGGTAGCCCGAGCAGGAAACCGACGGTGCCGATGGTGCCCAGCAGGATGCCGAAGTAGAAATTCCCCATCAGGCCGCCCAGGCTGGTTTCCAGATAATCCCCCAATCGCGCCGTGCGCGCCTTGCCCAGCATGCGGCTGAGCCAGCGTGCGCGGGCCACGCGCTGCGACATGCGCGTATAGAGCGCCTTGTTGTCGTAATAGCCGGAGATCAAGCCCGCCAGGAACAGGCACACGCCCGCAATCGCTGCGTGGAACAGGGCCAGGCTGGAGAACGGATCGATGTCGTGCAGCAGGTGCTGCGCCTTGTCCGGCGCGACGAAGTGATGGCCGGCCAGCATGAAGTAGCCGCTCGCCAGCAGATACGCCACCGGGAAGGCGATCGTCAGGTTGCCCAGCACCGCCACGAACTGCGTGCGGATCACCTTGACGATCAGTTCGGTCAGGCTGTCGAGATCGAGGTTGCGGCCGTCGCTGCTGTGCAGCCCGGCGGCGATGCGCGAGGCGGTCATGGCCGGCTGCTTGGTCGCCACCGTGAAATGCAGCACGTGGATCAGCATGAAGCCGAGCGAATAATTCATGCTGAACAGGAAGGCTTCCACCAGCGGCGCCGCCCGCAGATAGGAGAACAGGATCTTGATCATCGACATGAAGCCGATGATGAAACCTGCGCCCGCCGCCGATTTGTACATGGAGGCGTATTCGCGCCGGTCTTCGGCGATGTAGTGCTCGCCGGTGCGGCTGGCGTTTTCGGTGATGTTGCGCGCCAGCAGGTTGATGTTCGCGGCGAACAGGTCGCGCACGGTGTACTTGCGGTTGTGCGCCTCGATCAGCTCCAGTCCCAGTTCGAGGCCGATGGCGCGCTTTTGCGTTGCCAGCGCCGCGGCCTGTTCAGGCTTACCGACGTCGACCAGCGACAGCAGCTTGCGCAGGCGGTCCAGATGCTGGTCCAGACGCACCAGCCGGTAAGTGACGGCGATGCTGGTGCCCAGGCGCAGCGTGCTCTTGCGGATGCGGCTGACGACTTCCTGGCATTGATCCAGCATCACCAGCACGTGGCTGGCGTCTTCCAGCGGCGTCGGGTCGCCATTGAGGTGATGCATGTAGCCATCGAGATAGCGGTGCAGTTCGACGTTCTGCATCAGGAACGGTGATTCGAAGGCCTTGACGTCGCTGTAGATGCGGATCAGTTCCGGCTCAATGCCGATCGCGCTGATACGGTAGGACAGCACCTGGATGGCCAGCAGGATCTCGGTCAGGGTCTTTTGCTCGTCGAACTTGTCAGCATCGAGGGGCAGTTCATCATCGGCGTTTTGCAATACGGCGAACAACGCAGCCCAGTCATCGACCGGCACCGCGCGCATCCACAGATAGTCGGTGTTGAAGGGGAACAGCTGTTCCAGGCAGTCGGACAGGTAGCGCTCATCCAGCGCCGGCGGCAGCACGCGGTAGGCGAGGCGGCGGTGCAGTTCGGAGAAGAAGCCGTCGTTCGACAGGATGCCGATGTCGGTGTACAGGCTGGTCTGGCGTCGCATTGACAGCAGATGCAGCAGGTGATGGCGCAGCGCGGCGGCGTGGTGCGGATGCTGCTGCAGCAAGTGCGTCAGTGTGCGCACGTTAGTGATGGCGAGTTCCGGCGCTTCGCGCTTTTGCGGGCGCAGGGCCTTGACCAGTGCAATCGCATGGTCGAGGTCGCTGCCGGCGGAGGTGGTGGCAAGAGCGGCGCTGATTTTTTCTAATAGGTGGAGCATGGGTGCAATGAAGAAGGAACGGAGGCCAGTGTAAGCGGTTCAGGGGCGCAATCTTAACCTGTGTAAAACAAAGATAAGGACATGTGATTTTCGTAAAGAGATGTCAGATTGTGTCGCTAACGGGGAGTTGCATAAGCCTGGTTAGTAAAAGGAGTCATCATGGAGATTGCATCTCTGGCAACTGGTGTCGCAACCGCCTGGCTGGCGAAAAAAGCTGTGGAAGGGATAGGTTTGGACCTGACCAAGGTCGCCAACCACGTCGTCGACGACGTGATCGGCCTGGTCAGTCCGGCCCTGCCAGCCAACCCGAATATCGGCCGTCTCATCAATACCAAGGCCTGAGGGGGGAGGAAACCGGATTATGCGGGTTTCCATTCAATCGCATCCGTCACGGGTGCGATTTTTTTTGGCCGCAAGCTACCGCGAACGTCGTGATGAATTGCTAAGTCTTTGTTTTATTGGCAATAAATGGAGTAAAAAACTTCGTCTATTTTTGTAAAACGTCTTGATTGTCGTAAAGAAATACGAAAAGATGACGTTATAGGGTGACATCATCAAAGGAGTGAATCATGGACGTTGGTAACATTCCCGCCGTCGCTTCGGCACTTGCCGCGAAAGAGACAAGTGATTCCGTCAATATTGCGATGCTGAAAAAGGCGCTCGATGTCCAGGCTACTACTGCCGTGGGCCTCTTGAATGCCTTGCCTCTGCCTGCCAATCCAAATATCGGTCGCAACGTCAACACTGTTGCCTGATTTTTGATTGTCGGTCTTGTGCTTTGAAATCGCCCTCCGGGGCGATTTTTTGTTTCTGGCGCAGTTTTATCATCTTGATATAAATTACACAATAAATTAGTCATTTTATATGTATGACTAATTTGTTATGCATTTCCTTGCTTTTTCAGAAATGCATAATAAAATGGACATCAAGCCCATCAGCACAATTTATTATGCAATCACTTCTCGCCCTCGGCAGTCAGATCCGCAGCGCTCGCAAGGCCCGGCAACTCAGTTCGACCAGCCTGGCCGAGCGCAGCGGCATCCATCGCAATACCCTGCAGGCACTGGAAACCGGCAAGGGCAATATCGAGCTCAGCAAACTGCTGTCCATCTGCACCGAACTCGGGCTGGAGCTGTTGCTGGTGCCGCGGGAAGTCTCGGCACAGCGCGCCGCCGAACAAGGCGGTGAGGGCGAGCGCACGGAATTGTCCGAACGTCTGCACGCCTTGATGAGGAACGGATCATGAGCATGTTGCGATCCCTGCGCATCCGTCTCGGCGTCACTGAAGTCGGTTCGCTGTTTGCCCTCGACGATGGGCGCGTGTATTTCCGCTTCGACGATGCCTACGCCATCGACCCGAACCGACCGGTGCTGTCGCAGCTATATCGCGGCTCGACTGAAGAGCGCACCGTCGCCCAATTGCTCAATCCCGCGCTGGAGGCCAATCGCGGCGACGGCAAGGGCGGCTTGCCGGCGTTTTTCCAGAACCTGCTGCCGGAAGGCCAGTTGCGCAAGCACCTGATCGAGCGCGCCGACCTGGCGCCGGACGACGAATTCGGCCTGCTGGCGTATTGCGGCAAGGATTTGCCGGGCGACGTGTCGGCCTTGTCGGAAACCCTTGATGACCGCCATCTTGGCCGCCTGATCGGGCAGGGCCGCGATAGCTATGAAATGAGCGCCGGCCAGTTGCCCACGCCGGATGGGGAATCGATCTCCGGCGTGCAGCCCAAGATCGGGCTGGTCCGTGCCACGGGCGGACGTTACGTGATGCGTTCCAAGGACGCGCGCGGCGCGCATTTCATCGGCAAGCTGCCGGCCTCGGATTATCCGCAGATGCCGGAGGTGGAGTTTTCCTCGCTCGCATTGGCGCGCGCTGCGGGTGTCCAGGTGTGCGAGCACGAATTGGTGCCGCTGACGGCGATCGCGGATCGCTTGCCGTTCGGGCTGCGCAGCGATGCTGAGAATTTCCTGCTGATCCACCGCTTCGACCGTGACGCCGGCACCGCGACCGGGCGGCTGCACATGGAAGACTTCGCCCAGATCACCGGCACTCCGGCCGCTGCCAAATATGCCGGCACCTATGCAGCGCTCGGCGTGGTGCTGCAAGAGCGCAGTATCAAGGGAGAGGAAGACCTGTTCGAGTTGCTGCGCCGGATCAAGGTGAACGAACTGCTCGGCAACTTCGACGCCCACCTCAAGAATTTCAGCATGCTGTATCGCACGCCGCAGGCGGCTGAGCTGTCACCGGCCTATGACATCGTGGCGTATTCGGCTTACCTCGCCGGTCACGGTCACGCCTTGGCGTTTGCCCCCGGCGAGAAGGCGCGCCAACTGCTGACGCCGGCGGTGCTGCGCGAGCTGGCCAATATCTGGCACATTCCCGAACCCAAGCTGCAAATGGTGCTGGTCGACACCGTCGAGCGTGCGATGCAAAGTTGGCCGGCGTTGTTGCAAAGCCTGCCGCTCAATGACACCCAGCGCAGCCGCATCAAGGCGCATCTGGACAACAACCCCAGCGTGATCGCCTGGCAGCGCCGCGCCGCGCGCAAGATCAGCGGCAAGGCATGATGAAGGACATCACATGAAACCCACCGCGCCTTTGCCGCTCAGGGACGGCGTCGCACCAAGCTATCTGTGGCTGCAGGAGGCTGCGGGTTTGTGGAGCAACATGCTGGACTTCCTGACGGCGCGTTTTCCCGGCGTGACGGAAGAGGCGTGGCGGCAACGCATGGCGCGCGGCGAAGTGGTGAATCAGGACGGCGTCATGCTGACTCCGGCGTCGCCTTACCGGCGCGGCGACTGTATCTTTTATTACCGCGACCTGGAAGGCAGCGAAACGCCGATTCCCTTCACCGAACAGATCCTGCATCAGGATGCGCATCTGCTGGTGGTCGACAAGCCGCATTTCGTGCCGGTGATCCCGACCGGCCGCTTCCTGCACGAAAGCCTGCTGGTGCGCCTGAAGAAGAAAACCGGCCTGGCCGACCTGACGCCGATCCACCGGCTCGATCGCGAGACCGCCGGCGTCATCATCTTTTCGCACAATCCCGCCAGCCGCGGCGCGTACCAGGCGATGTTTCAGCAACGCACGATGGACAAGACCTACGAAGCGCTGGCCGGGATGCTGGAAGGGCGCAGTTTCCCCTTCGTGCATCGCAGCCGCATGGTCGACGCCGACAAATTCTTCCTGATGCGCGAAGAAGAGGGCGAGCCCAACTCGGAGACGCAGGTCGATCTCATCGAGCGGCGCGGCGCACTGGGTTTGTACCGCCTCAATCCGGTCACCGGGCGCAAGCATCAACTGCGCGTGCACATGGCGGCGCTCGGCATTCCCATCGTCAACGACAACTTCTATCCGCACGTCGTACCGGCCGGCATGGCGGACAACTACGACGCGCCGCTGAAACTGCTGGCGCGCTCGATTGCCTTCACCGATCCGCTCAGCGGCGACGTGCGTTACTTCGAAAGCCTCAGGACCCTTTAGCTTTCCCGCTGTTTTTTCTGCTCCTCAGGCGTGTTGCAGCATCAGATCCAGGTTCTGCACCGCCGCGCCGGAAGCACCCTTGCCGAGATTGTCGAACACCGCCGACAGCAGCACGTGTCCGTGCTCCTCATTGATGAACACACCCAGATCCATGTTGTTGGTGCCGTTGAGCGCTTGCGGATTCAGATGCGTCAGCGTTTTGGTTTCTTCCAATGGAATCACGCGTACATGCGCAGCGCCGGCATAGTGGCGCTCCAGCGCGGCATGCAGTTGCTTGCCCTCGACGCCGGCCAGCAGGCGCAACTCCAGCGGGATGGTCAGCACGATGCCCTGGCGGAACGCGCCATAGGCCGGCACGAAGATCGGACGATGATCGAGGCCGGTGTAGCGCTGCATTTCAGGCGGGTGCTTGTGCGCCAGCGCCGTGCCGTACAGCTGGAAGGCCAGCGCCTGCGCGCCTTGCGGGCCTTCATATTGTTCCACCGAGGGGCGGCCGCCGCCCGAATAACCCGACACCGCATGTACGCTGACCGGATAGTCGCGCGGCACCAGGCCGGCTTCGATCAGCGGGCGCAACAAGCTGATCGCGCCGGTCGGGTAGCAACCCGGATTGGTCACGCGCGAGGCCGTGGCGATGCGCTCTGCCTGGCCGGCGTCCATTTCCGGGAAACCATAGACCCAGCCCGCCGTGGTGCGATGCGCCGAACTGGCGTCGATCACGCGTACGGCCGGATTCTCGATGGCGGCAACCGCGTCGCGCGCAGCGGCATCCGGCAGGCACAGGATGGCGATGTCGCAGGCGTTGATGGCTTCGGCGCGACGGGCTGCGTCCTTGCGCTCGGCGGCCGGCAGCGTCGCCAGTTGCAGGTCGCTGCGATGACGCAGGCGGTCGTGGATCAACAGACCGGTGGTGCCCTGGTCGCCGTCAATGAAAACAAGAGGTTTGGCCATGATCGCGTTCCTTCGCTGAACAATTAACAGTTAACAATTGGGAGAGATGAGGCACTCATCTTCGGCGTCTTGTTAAAATAAGAAAAGTTGAATTTAATAACGACAACATTCAGTTTTTCTGATTCAGATCTTTTAACCCGAGGTTCGCCATGAGAGAAATCAACCTGGACCGCCTGCGTACGCTGGTCGCCATCGCCGACCATGGCTCCTTCGCCGAGGCGGCGCGCGTGTTGCATCTGGCGCCGCCGACCATCAGCCTGCATATTGCCGACCTGGAAGAGCGTATCGGCGCAGCCTTGCTGTCGCGCAAGCGCGGCCAGATCCGGCCGACCACCATCGGCGAAACCCTGATCGAGCGCGCGCGCCGCCTGCTGGCCGATGCCGAGCAGGCGCTGGAAGACGTGCAGCGGCAGGTGCAGGGACTGGCCGGACGCGTGCGACTGGGCGCTTCGACCGGCGCGATTGCGCATCTGTTGCCGCAGGCGCTGGAGGTGCTGGGCCAGGATCATCCCGGCATCGACGTGCAGGTGGAAGTGCTGACCTCGCAGGACACCTTGAGCCGGCTCAGCGAAGGCACCCTTGATGTCGGTCTGGTGGCCTTGCCGCAAACGCCGGTGGCGCGGCTGGTGGTGCAGCCGTGGCGGCGCGATCCGGTAATGGCCTTCCTGCCGTCCGGCTGGCGCAGTCCGGCCCAGGTCACGCCCGAATGGCTGGCGGCGCAACCGCTGATCCTCAACGATGCCGGCACGCGCTTGTCGCACCTGACGCAGGAATGGTTTGCCGGCGGCGGGCAACGGCCGGCGCCACGCATCCAGCTCAACTACAACGATGCGATCAAGAGCCTGGTGGCGGCGGGTTACGGCGCAACGCTATTACCGCACGAGCAGGGCGCGCCGCTGCCCGATCCGCGCGTGCAGATGCTGCCGCTGCGGCCGGCCTTGTGGAGACAATTGGGGATTGCGCATCGCGCGGAGAATATCGAACGCCCGACGCAGCACGTGCTGGACGTGCTGTGGCGCTTTAGCCTGGACTAAGCCAGAGCGTCGCTCAGAGCAGATCTCTCGCCGTTCGGCGCGATCTTGAGCTGATGCAGCGAGGCCACCAGGTCGGCGAAGCGCTGGCCCTGGATCATCACATGCTGGCGCAGCAGTTCGACGGTGCGTTCGCTGTCGCCGGCGATGATGGCGTTGACCACGCCTTCATGCTCGTCGTAAGACCGTTTCAGGCGGTCGCGTACGCGCAGCTGCAGGCGGCGGTAAGGGCGCAGGCGGCGTTGCAGCACGCGCGCCTGTTCTTCCAGGAAGGCATTGTGGCTGCCGGCGTAGATCTGGCCGTGGAAGTCTTCGTTCTTGTAGAAATAGGTATCCGGATCGACAGCGTCGCGCGCGTCCTTGCAGGCCTGGTGCGCCGCCATCAGCGACGCATGCTCGGCCGCCGACATGCGGCGCGCCGCCAGACGCCCGCACATGGCTTCCAGCTCGGCCATCACTTCAAACATCTCGATCAACTGCTGCGGCCCGATCTCGGCCACGATGGCGCCGCGCCGCGGCCGCATCACGATGATGCCCATCGACGCCAGCTGGATCAACGCTTCGCGGATCGGCGTACGCGAGACGCCGAACTGCTCGGCCAGAACCGTCTCGTCCAGATGCTGGCCGGGCGCGAGTTTGCCGACGGCGATCAGTTCTTCGATCGATTCGCGCAAAGTCTCGGAACGTTTCTTAGGGGTATCCATGGATTGATATCAAGTATGCAATGAAACCATTCTAAATCATCTTTGATGCTTGACAATGTATTTGTTTTGTAAGAACGTGTATACAAGAAATCCGCTTAAAAAAGCAAGACGACAACAAATTCAACGGCGCCGGAAACACGGAAGAGACATTCCGGCGCCCTCAAGTTGATAAGAACTTAGATACATCGCACCAATTAAAAGTACAAAAAAGCAGTATTTCTCTCACCTTAAGGAGGATCAACAATGACTTCGCAAAAACGTAGAAGCATCATCGGTGCACTCGCGACCGCGCCACTGTGGACGGCAGGTTCGTCGGTGTGGGCCCAGGGCGCGCCCACCTCGCTGAAGATTTCCCATCAATTCCCCGGCGGCACCATCAACGAAGGCGACTTCCGCGACCGCCTCACGCGCATGTTTGCCGAAGGCGTCGCCAAGCGCACCAACGGCAGCCTCAAATTTGAAATTTATCCCGGCTCCTCGCTGATGAAGGTCAACGCGCAGTTCTCGGCCATGCGCAAGGGCGCGCTCGACATGTCGCTGGTGCCGCTCAACTACGCCGGCGGCGAAGTACCGGAAACCAACATCGGCCTCATGCCAGGCCTGGTGACCTCGTACGCGCAAGGCTCGGCCTGGAAGAACGCCGAAGTCGGCAAGGAGCTGGCGCGCATCCTGGCGGAGAAGGGCATCCTGATCGTCAGCTGGATCTGGCAGGCCGGCGGCGTCGCGTCGCGCACCAAGCCCATCATCGAACCGGCAGACGCCAAGGGCATGAAAGTGCGCGGCGGCTCGCGTGAAATGGACCTGATCCTGAAGGAAGCCGGCGCCGCCGTCGTGACCTTGCCGTCCAACGAAATCTACGCCGCCATGCAAACCGGCGCGATGGACGCGGCTATGACCTCGTCGACCTCGTTCATCTCCTTCCGCCTGGAAGAAGTCGCCAAGGCGCTGACCACCGGTCGCGACAAGGCGTATTGGTACATGTTCGAGCCGCTGATGATTTCCAAGTCCGTGTTCGAAAAACTGACCAAGGACCAGCAGGCCGCCATCATGGCCGTCGGCGCCGAGATGGAACAGTTCGCGCTGAAGGCTGCGCAGACCGATGACGTCGCCGTCGCCGCCGTGTACCAGAAGGCCGGCGCCAAGGTGGTCGACCTCAACGCCGCCACCGTCAAGAAATGGCAGGACATCGCCCGCGCCACCGCGTGGAAAGACTTCGCCGCACGCAATGCCAACTGCGCCAACCTGCTCAAACTGGCGGAGAAACTCCTATGAGTCACGGCTTCGAAATGCAGCCGCAGGCCAAGCCCGCGACGCCGGCCAACGCCGTCGTCGCCGGGCTGCACCACGCGCTGGAGAAATTCAACAAGCTCGCGGTATTCCTGGCGATGATTGCGCTGATGCTGACGTCGATTATCCTGACCTACTCGGTGGTGGTGCGTTACTTCTTCCATCAGCCGACCGACTGGCAGGATGAGGCGTCGGTGTTCATGCTGGTGGGCGTGATCTTCCTGTGTTCGGCGTACGTGCAATCGCTGCGCGGCCATATCGGCATCGAAGCGCTGGCCGGCTTCCTGTCGCCGCGCGCCAACCAGGTGCGCATGTTCATCGTCGACCTGATCTCGTTCGTGTTCTGCGCGTTCTTCGCGTGGAAGTCGTGGACGCTGTTCCACGAAGCCTGGGTCGACGGCCAGACCACCTCGTCGACGTTCGCGCCGCCGCTGTGGATTCCCTATTCGATGATGGCGATCGGCATGACCGTGTTGACGCTGCAATTGCTGGTGCAGGTATTGACCCGCATCACCGGCACTGTACCTGCATCTGTAGCGGCCAAGGAGCAAGCATGACGCTGACGCCTTTAGTTCTCGGTTCCCTGTACGGGATCGTCACCATCCTCGTGATGTGCTCCGGCATGCCCATCGCATTTGCGCTGGGTGTGGTGGCGACCTCGTTCATGTATTTCTTCATGCCGGCGTCTTCGCTCGACACCGTCACGCAAAACGTCTACGAAGAAATCGCTTCCATCACCTTGCTGTCGATTCCGCTGTTCATCCTCAAGGGGGCGGCGATCGGCAAATCACCGGCCGGTAAGGATTTGTACTCGGCCATCCACGCCTGGTTGAATCGCGTGCCGGGCGGCCTCGGCATCGCCAACGTGTTTGCCTGCGCCTTGTTTGCGGCGATGGCTGGTTCGTCGCCGGCGACTTGCTCGGCCATCGGCTCGGCCGGTATTCCGGAAATGCGCCGTCGCGGTTACTCGCCCGGGTTTGCAGCGGGCATCATCGCTGCCGGCGGCACGCTGGGCATCCTGTTGCCGCCTTCGATCACCATGATCCTGTACGCAGTGGCGGCAGAACAATCGCTGGGACGGCTGTTCCTCGCCGGCATCGGTCCGGGCGTGTTGCTGGTGATCCTGTTTGCCGGTTACGCCATGTACCGCGCCCGCAAGGAATACAAGATGGCCCACGCCATCTACACCGGCGGCGGCGCCAAGTCGGCCTACCTCGACGACGAGCATTTCACGCTGGCGCAAAAGGTGGAGATGCTGCCGCGCGTGCTGCCTTTCCTGATCCTGCTGATCGGCGTCATGATCGCGCTCTACGGCGGCTTTGCGACACCGTCGGAAACCGCCGGCCTGGGCGCCTTGCTGGCCATCGTGCTGATCGCCGTTGTCTATCGCATCTACAAGCCGCGCGAGCTGGTGCCGTTTCTCAACTCGACCATCAAGGAGTCGGGCATGCTGCTGCTGATCATCGGCATGTCGCTGCTGTATTCCTATGTGATGAGTTACCTGCACATCAGCCAGTCGGCAGCGCAGTGGGTGGTGGACATGCACCTGTCGAAATGGCTGCTGCTGGCGGTGATCCTGCTGATGGTGATCGTGCTCGGCTTCTTCCTGCCGCCGGTGTCGATTATCCTGATGACGGCGCCGATCATCCTGCCGCCGTTGCGTGAAGCCGGGTTTGACCTGATCTGGTTCGGCATCGTCATGACCGTGGTGATGGAAATGGGGTTGATCCATCCGCCCGTTGGCTTGAACTTGTTCGTGATCAAGAACATCGCGCCCGACATCCCGTTGTCGGAAGTGATCAAGGGCACGATCCCGTTCCTGGCGCTGATGTTCCTGGCCGTGATCCTGCTGTGCTTTTTCCCGGGTATTGCCACCGGCTTGCCCGACATCATCATGGGAGTGAAATAAAATGTCTGCCACCGGCCACGTCTGGAATCGTCGGCAAACCAATCGCAATGAACGCCTGGCGCGCGCAAGCAGCGTGCTGGGCAATTCGTTGGAAGGCAAGCTTCTGCCTTCGGCGCGCATTGCCGATTTGTTGTACGCCGTCATTGAATCAGGCGATCGCGTCTGCCTCGAAGGCAATAACCAGAAGCAGGCCGACTTCTTGTCGAAGGCGCTGGCCGGGCTCGATCCGGCGCGTGTGCACGACCTGCACATGCTGTTCTCGGTGCTGGCCTTGCCGGAGCATCTGGACGTCTTCGAAAAAGGCATCGCCTCGAAACTGGACTTTTCCTTCTCCGGTCCCCAGGCCGGCCGGTTGGCCAAGCTGGCGTCGGCCGGCAAACTCAACATCGGCGCCATCCATACCTACCTGGAATTGTTCGGCCGCTATTTCGTTGACCTGACGCCACGGGTTGCTTTGGTGGCGGCGCAGGCAGCGGATCGCCACGGTAATCTCTACACTGGTCCCAACACCGAAGACACGCCGGCGATCGTCGAGGCGACCACCTTCAGCAGCGGCATCGTCATCGCCCAGGTCAATGAAATCGTCGACGTATTGCCGCGCATCGACATCCCGGCCGACTGGGTCAGCTTCGTGACCAAGGCGCCGACACCGCATTACATCGAGCCGCTGTTCACGCGCGACCCGGCGCAAATCTCCGAGATTCAGGTGCTCATGGCGATGATGGCCATCAAGGGCATCTACGCCGAATACGAAGTGCAGCGCCTCAACCACGGCATCGGTTTCGACACCGCCGCCATCGAGCTGATCCTGCCGACCTATGGCGCATCGCTGGGCCTGCGCGGCAAGATCTGCAAGCACTGGGCGCTGAATCCGCATCCGGCATTGATCCCGGCGATCGAAGCGGGCTTCGTCGAATCGGTGCATTCCTTCGGCTCCGAGCTGGGCATGGAAGACTACATCCGCGCGCGTCCCGACATCTTCTTCATCGGACCCGACGGCTCCATGCGCAGCAACCGCGCGTTCTCGCAAACCGCCGGGCACTACGCCTGCGACATGTTCATCGGCTCGACGCTGCAGATCGACTTGCAGGGCAATTCGTCGACCGCGACGCTGGGCCGCATCGCCGGTTTCGGCGGCGCGCCCAACATGGGCGCCGACGCACGCGGCCGCCGTCATGCCAGCCCGGCTTGGCTCAAGGCCGGCCAGCAGGCCAGGGCCGGCAAGAACACCATCCCGCGCGGGCAGAAGCTGGTGGTGCAGACTGTGGAGACCTTCCGTGAACACATGCAACCGGCTTTCGTCGACCGGCTCGACGCCTGGCAACTGGCCGAACAGGCCAACATGCCGATCCCGCCGGTGATGATTTACGGCGACGACGTCACCCACATCCTGACCGAAGAAGGCATCGCCAACCTGCTGCTGTGCCGCACCGAAGAAGAGCGCGAGCAGGCCATACGCGGCGTCGCCGGCTACACGCCGGTCGGCCTGGCGCGCGACAAGCGCATGGTCGAGAACCTGCGTGATCGGGGCATCATCCGCCGCGCCGAAGACATGGGCATCGACAAGCGCCTGGCCACGCGCGACTTGCTGGCGGCCAAGAACATGAAGGATCTGGTGCGCGCTTCCGGCGGCCTGTACAACCCGCCCAAACGTTTCAGGAACTGGTGATATGGAAACCTTGAACTATCGTTTTGAAAACGGCACCCGCAAGCTCTCCGCCAAGGCCGAACTGGTCGGCGTGGTCAGCTCGGGCAATCTCGAAGTGCTGATCGAATCAGTCGACCTGCAAGGCGGCTGCTCCGTCGAAATCAAGACCGCCGCGCGCGGTTTCGGCGCCATCTGGGAAGCCGTCATCGGCGACTTCAACAAGCGCTGGCAACTGGCCGACACGCGCATCTCGATCAACGACATGGGCGCCACGCCGGCAGTGGTCAGCCTGCGCCTGGATCAGGCGGTGGAATCGGTTGTGGAGGCAAGATGACAACCAGTTACTTGGAAGCGAATGCCCGCGAACGCATTGCGCAGGTGCTCGACGCCGACAGTTTTGAAGAATTCTTGCCGCCGTCGAAACGCATCGTCAGTCCGCATCTGGGGCAGCTCGATGCGCCGGTGTCGTTTGACGACGGCGTCGTGGTTGGACGCGGTGCGCTCAACGGCGCCACGGTGTTTGCCGCGGCGCAGGAGGGCGGTTTCATGGGTGGTGCGGTCGGTGAAGTCCACGGCGCCAAACTGGTCGGTCTGCTCAAGCGCGCCGTGCAGGAACAAGCCGAAGGCGTCATCCTGTTGCTGGAAACCGGCGGCGTGCGCCTGCACGAAGCCAACGCCGGCCTGATCGCCGTGTCCGAAGTCATGCGCGCCGTGCTCGATACACGCGCAGCAGGCATTCCCGTCATCGTGCTGGTGGGCGGCTCCAACGGCTGCTTCGGCGGCATGGGCATCGTTGCGCGTTGCGCCAACGCCATCATCATGTCGGAAGAAGGGCGTCTGGCCATGTCCGGACCGGAAGTCATCGAAACCGCCAACGGCGTCGAAGAATTCGACTCGCGCGACCGCGCGCTGGTGTGGCGCACCACCGGCGGCAAGCACCGTTACCTGCTCGGCGATTGCCAGGGCATCGTCGCCGACGATACGGCGGCATTCCGCGATGCGGCCACGCAGACGCTGGCGGCATTCAAGAACAATCCGACGGCGCTGAGCCTGCAGGCATTGGAAGCCGAGCAAGCCATGCTGGAGCAGCGCATCACCCGCTTCGGCGACGCCGCCGATCCGCTCGAGATATGGCAGCGCCTCGGCATCGACAAGCCGCAGGACATCGCCATGCTGGAGGCGGCAGCGTTCACCACATTGGCTGAATCGCATCGTGTGAAGGGACAACCATGAGCTGGCAAATACTGGCGGACGATTTATTCCCGCAAGGCCACAGCATCACCGAAAAGGCCGACTTCCTGTCCGGTACCGCGCAGGTCGACGGCGAGGTCGTGACCATCGTCGGCACCACCGGCCACACGCCGATCGGCATCGAGATCGCCTTGTCGCAGGCGCAGGCCATCCTGCAAACCGTGCGCGACCATCCCGGCCGCGCCATCGTCATCCTGGTCGACACGCAAGGGCAGCGCCTGCGCCACCGCGACGAGATGCTGGGCATCAACAGCTACATGGCGCACCTGGGGAAATGCATCGCCCTGGCGCGTCAGCAGGGGCACAAGATCATCGGACTGGTGTACGACCAGGCCTTGTCGGGCGGCTTCATCACCAGCGGCCTGATGGCCGACGCCTGCTATGCGCTGCCGAACGCGACCATTCGCGTGATGGGCTTGCCGGCGATGGCGCGTATCACCAAGGTGCCGGAAGAACGCCTGGTGGAACTGGCAAAGAGTAATCCGGTGTTTGCACCGGGGCCGGAAAATTACCATCGCATGGGCGGCGTCGCCGAGATCTGGAGCGGCGACCTGGCCGCTCAGCTGGCGCAAGCGCTGGCAGACGCGGACAGCACCGACCGGCGCGCGGCGGTCGGCTTGCAGCGCGGCGGCCGCAACTGGTCGCAACGCGTGGTCGACGCCATCGTCAGCAACAGCGATGTCCAGCCGCTCTGACTTGTCCACGCGCCACGGGCTGGTCTGGCTGAACGAAGCCGGCTGGCGCGAGGCGCTTGCGTGCGTCGTCGATGACCATCGCTTCGCCGTGCAACGCTGGCTGCAGCTCGACTGGCCGGCGGTGATCCGTCGCCGCGATGCCGATTGCGCACCCGGCGAGATCTGCCTCGGTATTGCCTTGCCGCCGGATCAGGACGGCGTCAAGTTGCGCATCCCTTTGCGTGTCGGCTTGCAAGGCGTGTGCGAGATGCGGGCGCCGCTGGAGATTGCCGATGTGATCGAACATGCCGGATCGCAATGGCGCAATGGCCTGCTTGAATTGCACGGCGACATCACTGCGCAAGGACTTGAGATTCGCGTATACGGTTCCCTCGCTTTGCAGGCGCTGACCGGGCAATCCTATTTGCGGCCGGCGTCGGATATCGATGTGCTGTTTTGTCCATCGGATCACTTGCAACTGGAGCAGGGCGTGTCCCTGCTGCAGCAGTACGCCACGCGTCTGCCGCTCGATGGCGAGATCGCCTTCCCGACCGGACATGCAGTGTCTTGGAAAGAGTGGGCGCAAGCCTGCGGCAATCTCGACAACCGCGTATTGATCAAACACGACAGCGGCGTCGCCTTGCAGCGTGTGGGCGAGCTTCTGGCTGAATTTGAGGAGCGCGCATGCGCGGCGTAGATCACCTTGCTCCCTTGCCTGCCATGCGCTTGCCGGTGGCGGTGCATTACACCGAGCGACGTCGTCGCCAACGCCGGCAGCAGGCTTTCTGCCGCGAACTCGCTCGCATGGCCTTGCGCAGCCTGCATCAGGAATTGACGCTGTATCCCAAACCGGGCCTGGTCTCGCCGGTTGACAACGGCAGCCACGACGACATGGATGCGACGACTTTTCTGCGTAGCCTGTTCTCGCTGCGTCGCTATTTTTCCGACATCGCCGCAGCAGGCGCGGCCGGCACCTCCTTCAATGAACTTAAACGTCTCGGTATCGACGCCGAGCAACGCATGCTCAAGGCCACCGGCGGCGTCAATACGCATCGCGGTGCGATCTTCTGTCTGGGCATGCTGTGCGCGGCGATTGCCTGCTGCCGCAGCCAGGAGATGACGCTGTCGCCGCAGGCGATTCGCGCCACCTTGCTGATCCGCTGGGGCGATGCGTTGACGGGACATACCAATTCATCGATTGAAAACGAAGAGACTGCCAGCCACGGTTTGCGCGTCGCCGCACGTCACGCCGTGGGCGGTGCGCGTGAAGAGGGCGCGCTTGGTTTTCCTTCCGTCTTCGAGATCGCCTTGCCGCAACTGCAGGCCACGCTCGCGGCCGGACGCGACTGGCATTGCGCCAAAATCGACGCCTTGTTCGCACTGATGGCGCATGTCAGCGACACCAATGTCTATCACCGCGGCGGCGCGGCAGGCGCGGCGCTGGTGCAGCAACGCAGCCGCGAGTTCCTGGCCGGCGGCGGTACGGCTGATCCCGCGTGGCTGGTGCGTGCCGAAGCTGTCCATCACGAATTCGTGGAGCGGCGCTTGTCGCCCGGCGGCGCTGCCGATCTGCTCGCGGCGGCTTGTCTGATCCACACGGTGTGCGGTGGCGAGCGGCAGGCATGAGCGCACGTTTTGCCGTTCTTTGTCCGGGACAGGGGAGTCAGCATCCCGGCATGTTCGATATGCTGCGCGCCGATGCGCGCGGTGATCATATCGTGCAGGAGCAGGCGCTCGATACCCGGCTCGGAAGGCCGCTCGATGAGATTCTGCATGATCCTCAATTGCTGTTCGCCAATCGCCATGCGCAACCGTTGATCGTCGCGGCCGGGCTGGCGGCGTGGCGCATGTTGCGCGAGGAGTTGCCTGCGCCGACGCTGGTTGCCGGTTACAGCATCGGCGAGCTGACCGCTTACGGCGTCGCCGGCGCGTTGCCGGGGAACGACGCAATCGATCTCGCCGTCGCGCGTGCCGCATATATGGATGCCTGCCTGAAACACGCGCCGCATCAGGGTCTGATGTCGGTCGGCGGCATCGAGGCCGGTGAAGCGCAGGAACTGCTGCGACGTCACGGTGCGTTCGTGGCGATCGCCACCGGATTCGATACCTTGATTGCAGGCGGACGCAGCGACGACTTGCTGGCTGCGCAAAGCGAGCTGGAAGGCATCGGCGGCAGGACCGGCATTTTGCCGGTCGGCATCGCCTCGCATACAGCGTTGATGGAGCCTGCGCTGGCGCCGTTTACGGCGGCGCTCGATGCGGCGGATTTTCACGAACCTGCCTGCACGGTCCTGGCCGGAGTGTCAGGGGGCGAAATTCATGACGTTTCATCCGCACGCAGCACGCTCGCACAACAACTGACGCACACCATACGCTGGTCGTCCTGCATGGATGCCTGCGCCGAACGCGGCATCAGTGTCGCGCTGGAACTTGGACCCGGGTCGGCCCTGTCGCGCATGCTGCGGGAACGTCATCCGCACATCGAATGCCGCTCGGTTTCCGACTTCCGCAGTCTTGCCGGCGTGCTGAATTGGTTACGTAGCCGGCTCGACTGAATTTTGCAGCGGCGCAACATGCCGTCGCCCGCAACCGGCCATCCCACGCCGCTTTCCAACCTACCACGCAGACCTTGGTTGCCTAAAAAACAAGGTTTTGTACATTGCTCATGAAAACGCGAACGTACGCTTGAAATGTAACTATCAATTAGGTACATTGGTCTCGTCGTTACAGCTTAATAACAATCATAAAATAAATTGCCATATCGACAACGGCGCCGATGCTGGTGCTGGTTTTGCGCCAGAAAATTGACAACTATGTGCGAGACCGCTGTTCCAAGTGAAAAATACGTGACCGATTGACGCATCTTTCGTACGGATATAAACGATGACTTCAGAGATCTCCGACAAGGAGATTACAGATTTCCAGCTGTTATTCGAATCGGTGCCGGGGCTGTTCCTGGTCTTGCTGCCCGATTTCACCATCATCGCGGTGAGCGATGCCTACCTGCAGGCGACGCTGACCAGGCGAGAACAAATCGTCGGCCGCCATCTGTTCCAGGTCTTTCCCGACAACCCTGAGGACCCATCTGCCGACGGCGTGGCCAATCTGCGTAGTTCGCTGGAGCGCGTGCTGGCAACCCAGGCGCCTCATGCCATGGCGATGCAGAAATACGATGTGCCGTGCCCCGGCGGCAGCGGATTCGAAACCCGCTACTGGAGTCCGTCCAATTTCCCGGTGTTCGGCAAGGACGGCGCCATTCGCTACATCATGCACCGCGCCGAAGACATCACCTCCTATGTGCAGCTCAAGAAGGAGCGGCAGGAACTGGGCCGCCTGAGCGACCAGTTGCAGGAGCAGTGCGGCGCGCAGGAACTTGAAGTGCCGGCGCTGAGCGGCGATACCGTTGCCGGCGTCCGGCACCTGCACGCGCTGAACCGTGCGCTCAAACTGGAGATCCTCGCGCGCAACCAGCTTGAGGATGCAAATCGTGAACTGACGCGCGCGTTGCAGCGCAATATCGAAAAACTCGAGGCCAGCAACAAGGAGTTGGAGAGCTTCAGCTATTCGGTGTCGCATGACCTGCGCGCGCCTTTGCGCGCCGTCGACGGCTTTGCGCGCATGCTGGAGGAAGACGCCGCCGACCAGCTCGACGAAGAAGGCTTGCGCAAGCTGCAGGTGATCCGTAACAACACGCGCAACATGGGACGGCTGATCGATGAATTGCTGGAGTTTTCGCGGTTGGGCCGCAAGGAACTCAACTACGGCCACCTGAACATGACCGCGCTGGCCAAGGCCTGTTTCGATGAAGCCGCGAGTGCGGTGACCGTTCCGGCGACCTTGCGGCTCGGCGACTTGCCGGTCGCGGAAGGCGATATCACGCTGATCAAGCAGGTGTGGTTCAACCTGTTGGCGAACGCGCTCAAATTCAGCGCCAAGCGTGAACAGATACTGATCGACGTCAGTGCGGAAGAGGTCGAGGGCGGTGTCACTTATACCCTGCGCGATAACGGGGCCGGCTTCGACATGCGCTATTACAACAAACTGTTCGGCGTATTCCAGCGCTTGCATCGGGTCAGTGAATTCGAAGGCACCGGTGTCGGCCTGGCGATCGTGCATCGTATCGTCACGCGTCACGGCGGCCGCGTCTGGGCCGAGGGCGTGGTCGGTGAGGGTGCGGTATTTCATTTCACCTTGCCTGCGGTGACAAGGGAGCAGACCCATGAACAACTTTGAAAAGATCGACATCCTGTTGGTGGAAGACAACCCCTACGATGCCGAGCTGTCGCTGCGCGCGCTGCAAAAAAAGAAACTCGTCAATAACGTTGAATGGGTGCAGGACGGCGCCGATGCGCTCGATTTTCTGTTCTGCGCCGGCGTCTACGCCAATCGCCCCAAAGGGGAACTTCCGCGTTTGATCCTGCTCGACATCAAACTTCCCCGGGTCAGCGGCATCGAGGTGTTGCGCCGGATCAAGGCCGATCCCGAGACGCGTTCGATTCCGGTGGTCATGCTGACCTCGTCGGCCGAGGTACAGGACCTGAGCGAGTGCTATCAGCTGGGCGTCAACAGTTATATCGTCAAGCCGGTCGAGTTCGAGAGTTTCCAGGAAGAGGTCGAGAAGGCCGGGTTTTATTGGATGCTCGTCAACAAAGTACCGGCATCTTAAAAAGAGAATCGGGGACGGGGATGAGAAGAAGTACGCTGAAAATACTGATGGTGGAAGACGATCCGGGCGACGTCGAATTGTCGCGCTATGAACTGACGCGCGCCGGCATCGCCTGCGATGTCCAGCAGGTGGAGACCGAGGATGCCTTCGTCGAGGCATTGAGCCGCTATCAGCCCGATATCGTGCTCGGCGATTTCTCCTTGCCCAATTTCGACGGCATGTCGGCGCTGCAGATCGTGCAGCAGATCACGCCCAGCACGCCGTTCCTGTTTGTCTCCGGCACCATGGGCGAAGAGCGTGCGATCAAGGCGCTCAAGCAGGGCGCTTACGACTACGTACTCAAATCCAATCTGGCGCGTCTGCCGTCGGCAGTTGAGCGCGCGCTGCAGGAGGCGCATCAGAATCAGATCCGCAACAAGATGGAACAGGCGCTGCAAGCCGAGCGCAACTTGCTGTCGGCCATTTTCGATACGACAGGCGCGCTGGGGCTGATGCTGGACAAGGAAGGCCGCATCGTGCGTTTCAACCAGGCCGCCGAGCGCACCACCGGCTATACGCTGTCGCAGGTGCAGGGCAAGCATTTCTGGGATATATTTTTTCCGGCCGAGGAACTCGAACCGGTGCGCAATCATTTCCTCAACTGGCACATGCAGACGCAACCGCTGCAATACCAGAGCCGCTGGCTCACCGCCGGCGGCGAGCGGCGCGAAATATTGTGGCTGACCACGTTCCTGCAGGAAGACCATGGTCCGGCGCTCAACTACGTCTGCAGCGGCATCGACATCACGCAGTGGCGCCAGGCGGAAGATCGCGTCCATCGGCTCAGCAACTACGACGTCCTGACCGGCTTGCCCAATCGCAGTCTGTTGCGCGACCGTCTGGAGCAGGGCATCACGCGCGTCGAACGCGAACGTCGGCCAGGATTGCTGTCGGTGATCCTGATCGGGGTACGCGGCGCCATCGCCGTTCGCGAAAGCCTGGGACTGAAAATGAGTGAAGACGCATTGGTCGAAGCCGGGCGCAGGTTGTCCGGCCTGATGCAGCATGACGCCACGCTGGCGCGATTCGGCGACACCAGTTTCGCCATGGTGGTGCATGTGCCGGAGCAGGATCAGATCGCCATGGTGGTGCAGGAAATCATCGACGTGCTCGACTTGCCGTATCACGTCGACGGTCATGAGGGCGTCTATCTCGAATCGAACATCGGCGCCACCATTTATCCGAACGACGGCGACAACGGCGACGCTTTGCTGCAAGCCGCGGAGGTGGCCATGCACCGCGCCATGGACAATGTGCTTGAGCGTTTCCAGTTCTATACGCCGGCGCTCAACAGCCAGGTCAGCCATCGCCTGCAAATGGCGTCGCAACTGCGCCAGGCGGTGCAAAAGAAAGAAATGCTGCTGCATTACCAGCCGCAGGTGTCGCTGCAGAGCGGCGAGATCGTCGGCGTGGAAGCGTTGCTGCGCTGGCAGCATCCGGAAAAGGGCATGATCTCGCCGATGGAATTCATTCCGATGGCGGAAGAAACCGGCCTGATCGTACCGATCGGCGAGTGGGTGCTGCGCACTGCTTGCGACCAGGCCCAGCGTTGGCATGACCTGGGCGTGCACGGGCTGACGATGGCGGTCAACCTGTCGGCCAAACAGTTTGCCCAGAAAGACCTGGCGGCGGTGGTGCGGAAGGCGCTGGACGATAGCGGCTTCAGTTCGCATTGCCTGGAGCTGGAGCTGACCGAAAGCGCCTCGATGGAGTCGCCTGAAAAGAGCATTGAAGTCATGAAGCTGCTCAAGGCCATGGGCGTGCGGCTGTCGATCGACGATTTCGGCACCGGTTATTCCAACCTCAATTACCTCAAGCGGTTTCCGGTCGACCAGCTCAAGATCGACCGTTCCTTCGTGCGCGACGTCGGCAACAACGCCGACGATCTCGCCATCGCGCGCGCCGTGATCGCGTTGGCGCGCAGCCTGCACCTGGAAGTGCTGGCCGAGGGCGTGGAAGACCTGGAGCAATGCAACATCATGAAAGAAAACGGCTGCGACAAGGTGCAGGGTTATTACTTCAGCAAACCTTTGCCGGTGGACGAGTGCACGCGGCTGCTGCAGGCAGGCATCAAATCCTCCTGATACATCGCTGCCGCTGCTGCTGTCATTGTTTTGATGGATAATCGTAAGCCATGAGCTCCGTCATCCATTCCCCTCAAGCGCCTTTCCGCGGCCTGCTGCTGGCCGCCGGCAAAGGCACGCGTTTCGATCCTGCCGGCGCCGGCAACAAGCTGCTGGCATCCTTGCCCGAGAGCGATGAAGTGGTTGCGGTCGCCGCGGCACGCGCCATGTTGCAGGTATTGCCGGTGCTGGCAGTGGTCCGCGCCGTCGACAGCGAGCTGAGTCGACTGCTGACTGCGGCCGGTTGCGAGGTCATCGGTTGCGACGACGCCGATACGGGCATGAGCGCTTCGCTGATGTACGGGATACGGCAGACGCAGAACGCCGTCGGCTGGATCATTGCGTTGGCCGACATGCCATATGTGCAGGCGGCGACGCATCGCGGTTTGCTGGCTGCATTGAAAGACGGCGTGCAGATCGCCGTGCCGACGTATCAGGGCAAGCGCGGCAATCCGGTCGCCTTTGGCTGCAGCCATCTGGACGGCTTGCTGGCATTGAGCGGTGACCGTGGCGCACGGAGCTTGCTGCAAGAGTTTCCGGTCAACGAAATCCCCGTCAACGATCCCGGCATCCACCGGGACATCGATACACGCGCCGACCTCGACGCGCGCTGAAATCCTCGGAATCTATTTGCTGAATTCACCGACGGCGCAACTGCCGCCGGCGTTTCCGCTCGCGTCCGGCAACGGATCGGTGCGCGCCGCATGCGTTTGCGAAATGGTCACGCCGTTACGGATGGCGGTCATTTCGGCAAGGACGGCAATGGCGATTTCGGGCGGCGTGCGCGCACCCAGGAACAAGCCGACCGGGCCGTGCAGCTTGTCGATCTCGGCCGAGCTGATGTCGAACAGCGCCAGCCGCTCACGCCGCTTGATGTTGTTGGTGCGCGAGCCGATCGCGCCGATGTAAAAGGCCGGCGACTTGAGCGCTTCGATCAGCGCCATGTCGTCCAGCTTGGGATCGTGGGTCAGCGTCACCACGGCGCTGTTGGCGTCGAGTTGCAGGCGCATGAGCAGGTCGTCGGGCATCTCGCCGGACAGTTCCACGCCGGCGATGTCCCACTCCTGCAGGTATTCCGCGCGCGGATCGCAGACGATGACCTGGTAGTCGAGCGCCAGCGCGAACTGCGCGACATAGCGCGACATCTGTGCGGCGCCGATGATGATCAGGCGGTAGCGCGGGCCGTAGGGCGCGATCAGCTTGCGATCCTGCACCACGGTCTGGCGCGCCTCGCTGTCGGTGGCGAGCGTAGCCGCGCCGGTGTCGAGGTCGAGCGTACGCGTGACGCGCAGCCCCCGGCGCACGGCGGCCAGCAATTCGGCAATGCGCGACTGCGCCGAGACCGGCTCCATCATGATTTCCAATGTGCCCCCGCAGGGCAGGCCGAAGCGGTGCGCCTCATCTGCGGTGAGGCCATAGGTCAGTTCGAACGGCAGCGTCCGCTCCAGCTCGCCGCCCTGGATGCGGCGGATCAGGTCGTCCTCGACGCAGCCGCCCGAGACCGAACCACGCACATGGCCGTCGCCGCGAATCGCCATCATTGACCCCACCGGACGCGGCGCCGACCCCCAGGTGTGGGTGACGGTGCCGAGCAGGACGCGATGGCCTTGCTCGTGCCAGGTAAGGGCGGTGTTGAGGACGTCGAAGTCGATGGATTCCATGCGCGGTTTTCCTTCCTTCTTTGCTTTAAGCTTTCTTTAGCTGCTCACGAATCGGCAACTGGCGAATACGCTTGCCGGTAGCTGCGAAGATTGCATTGCACAGTGCCGGCGCAATCGTCGGCGTGGCCGGTTCGCCGACGCCGCCCAGCGGCACGTCGAGCGTATGCGGCACGATGTGCACGTCGATCTTGGCGGGCGCTGCGAACGCACGCAACACTTCATAGTCGTGGAAATTGCTTTGCTCCACGGCGCCGTTCTTGAACGAAATCTCTCCCGTCATCGCCAGGCTGATGCCCATGATGCAGGCGCCTTCGACTTGCGAACGGATGCGGTCCGGGTTGATCGATGGACCGCAATCGACCGCGATGTCGACGCGCGGGATGCTCACTTCGCCTTCATCGTTGACTTCGACTTCCACCACGGCGGCGACGTAGGTGACGAAGCTGTAGCACACCGCCAGTCCGAGCCCGCGTCCCTTGGGCAATTCGCGTCCCCAGCCGGCTTTGGATGTTGCCAGTTCGATCACGCCGCGCATGCGGCCGGTGTCGAGCGGATAACGTTCCGGTGACTCGCCGTAGTTCCAGCCGTCGGCCATCTCGGACGGATTGATCTTGCGCGCCGGGCCGATTAGTTCGAGCAGGTAGTCGCGGTGATCGCGCTTGGCCGCCGCCGCCAGTTCGGCGCTGAACGATTGGACAGCGAAAGCATGCGGAATGTTCGATACCGAACGGAACCAGCCGATGCGGGTGTGGGCTTCGACTTCCGGCGCTTCCACGCGAATGTTGGGAATTGCATAAGGAATGTTCACCGCCGACATCGCCAGCTCGAACGGTGCTTCGCCCTTGGCGCCGGCGGCGAAGATCGACGCAATGGTCGGTGCCGCAGTGCGGTGCAGCCAGGCGCTGACCTTGCCGTCGGCGTCGAGGCCGGCTTCCAGTCGTTCCACCGACACGGTGTGGAAGTAGTCGTGGTGGATGTCGTCTTCGCGCGTCCAGGTGACCTTGACCGGGGCGCCGTTCATGGCCTTGGACAACAGCGCTGCTTCGGCGGCGAAGTCGGGCTTGGACTTGCGGCCGAAACCGCCTCCCAGCAAGGTGACGTTGACGGTGACGTCTTCCGTCTTCAGGCCGAGGTGGCCGGCCACGGTTTCCCGCGTGGCTTGCGGCGCCTGGACGCAGGCCCAGACTTCGCATTTGCCGCCGGTGATGCGCGCCACGGCCGCAGGCGGCTCCATGGTGGCGTGGGCGATGTGCGGCAGGTAATACTCGGCTTCGATGCGGCGCGGCGCTTTCGCCAGCGCGGTCATGGCGTCGCCGGCGTTGCGTACGGCCTTGGCCGGTTGGCGCGCTGCGGCTTCCATGGTCTTGCGGAATTCGGCCGAATCGTAGGAGGCATTGGGACCGTTGTCCCAGGTCAGCTTGAGCGCTTCGCGGCCCTTGATCGCGGCCCAGGTATTGCGCGCGATCACGGCCACGCCGCCCAGCGGATTGAACAGCGCCGGCGGCGGGCTGCCCTTGAGTTCGACCACGCGGATCACGCCGGGCACCTTGAGCGCCTCGCTGCTGTCGACCGTGGCCAGCTTGCCGCCATAGACCGGCGGACGCGCGATGACGGCGTAGACCATGCCTTCCAGGCGGGTGTCGATGCCGTATTGGGTGTTGCCGGTGACGATGTCGTGCAAGTCGATGCCGCGCGTGCTGTCCTTGCCGATGTAGCGGAATTGCTGCGGCGTCTTGAGCCTGACGCTTTCACGCGCCGGCAGCGGCAGCTTGGCCGCGTCGGCGGCGACGTCGCCATAGCCGAGCTTGCGGCCGCTGGGCTTGTGGATCAGTTCATGGTTCTTCGCTTCGACTTCGCCGACCGGCACCTTCCAGCGCGCGGCGGCGGCGGTCTCCAGCATCAGGCGCGCGGTGGCGCCGACCTGGCGCATCGGGCCGAAGGAGTGGCGCATGCTGCGCGAGCCGTCGGTGTTCTGGTTGCCGTATTTTTCCTGGTCGCCTTGCGCCTGCACCACGCGCACGCGGCTCCAGTCGGCGTCGAGTTCGTCCGCGACGACCATGGGCAGGCTGGTGCGCACGCCCTGGCCCATTTCGGAGCGGTGGGCGACGATGGTGACGACGCCGTCGGCGCCGATGGAGACGAACAGCAGGGCGTTGTCCTTGAGGCCGCCCGGCATGCCGTCGCCGCCGAATTTAGGCGCGTCGGCTGCCATCACGATGCCGTCCACACCGACCGTCAGCGCCAGGCCGGCGAGGGCGCCGATGCCCTTGAGCAGGCTGCGGCGGCTCAGTTGGATATTCTCAGCGATGGTGCTCAGATCGGCGCTCATTTGGCGCCTCCGTTCTGTGCCGCAACCTGCTTGATCGCCGCCTTGATGCGCGTGTAGGTACCGCAGCGGCAGATGTTGCCGCTCATGGCGTCGTCGATGTCCTTGTCGCTCGGATTGGGTGTGGCGCGCAGCAGTGCGGTGGCCGACATGATCTGGCCGGCCTGGCAATAGCCGCATTGCGGCACACCCAGCGCCATCCAGGCCTCTTGCACCGATTTGCCGACCTTGTCTTCGGCGATGGCTTCGATGGTGGTGATCTTCTTGCCGACGGCGGCCGAGATCGGCGTGATGCAGGAGCGGATCGGTTCGCCGTCGAGGTGCACGGTACAGGCGCCGCACAGGGCCATGCCGCAGCCGAACTTGGTGCCGGTCATGCCGAGCTGGTCGCGCAGGGTCCAGAGGATGGGAGTGTCTTCGGGCAAATCGACGTTGTGCTGTTTGCCGTTGATGGTGAGTGCGGTGAGTGCGGGCATTATTGTTCTACCTTTCCGACTTGGGTGGAGACCTAGTGAAGGAATGTTTCGCTGCCACTGGCAAATGTAGCAGCAAATTCCGAGAGATGTCGGAGTATCGCAACGATTGTCCTACAGCGAAATGGCAGGCTTTGGAATTCTCGATTCCGTTTTCAGGAATTATCCGGCGACGACCGTCGGCGGCTCCAGCGGGAAATCTTCCGAGGCCGACAAGGTCTCCACCAACGCGTCGAACACCAGTCGCACACGCGCCGGCACCGGGCCGCGCTGCGGCCGGTAGACGTACAGGTCCCAGGGCGCCGGTGCGATGTCCTGCAGCACCGTCACCAGCGAGCCGTCGCGCAGGTAGGGCATTGCCATGAAGGCGCCGAGCTGGCCGAAGGCGATGCCGTCAAGGACGGCGCGGCGTTCGGTTTGCGGATCGTCGGTGACGAAGGCGGGCAGGCGCGGACCGAGCTGCTGGCCGTCGGCGAAATACCAAGGCCAAAGGCGACCGGTATTGCGGTCGACCATGGCGCTCATGGGGCGTTGCACCAGCTCGTCCAGCGTAGTCGGCGCGCCGTGGCGCGCGATCAGGTCGGGACTGGCGCAGACGAAGAAGGCTACCTTGGCCACCGCGCGCGCAACGTAGCGGCTGTCGCGCAGGAAGCCGATGCGGATGCCGATGTCGATCTTGTCGTCGACTGCGTCGGTAATGATTTCAGAAAGGCGCAGGTCCAGCGTGATGTCCGGATGCTGACGCGCAATGCGGTTGATGACCGGCAGCAGGTAGGTATGTGCCAGCGTGCTTGGCGCGGTGATGCGGACCACGCCGCTGAGGGCCTCGTCATTGCGGTGATTGTTGTCAAGAAACAAATCATCCAGCGCGTTGATCGACAACCGCGCGCGATGCATCAGCCGTTCGCCGAAGGCGGTGATGCGCACCTGGCGTGTGTTGCGGTGGAACAGCAATTCGCCGAACGCGGCTTCCAGCTCCTTGACGGCGCGCGTCACGACCTGCGGCGAGATGCCCATGCGCACCGCGGCCTCGCGGAAATTGGCGCTTTCCGCAGCCATGCAGAAAATCCTCAGTTGCTCGATGCGGTTCAGCTTGTTCTCCCTGTTGCCGGCTGGTGCGTTCTCGATTGCATGTTGCAAGCGAGGGTGCATTTGGCGATGCCGGCATTATTCCATAATCAGGAATCTACCGCGTGGGCAGATAAATCGGCGCAAATGTTCTATGGTGAAGAAGAAGGAGTCGGCGCGCAGAGCGGATGACAGAAATCGCGGAAAAGAGGAGGCGAAATAGAAGGAAAAATGGGGTTGAACTAAAGATTTTTGCCCCAGTCCCACAAGAAGAACGGGGCAAAAAGCTCGTGTTCCATCCGAGATTTATCCGATAGTGTTTGGCAAACCGGCAAGGGAGAAACAATGAAAGTGGATGTGTACAAAAGGACCGAAGAAAACGATCTCTGTTCGTATCTGGTGGTGCCGCATGAAAAACCGTTACCCCAGGAAGTGGCCAGCACCGAGTGGCTGGTGCATGAGCTGGATGTCGACTTCGAGCGCACCGGCAAAATCCATTTCACGCTCGATCCCGACGACGCTTTCCAGCAGATCGGCGAAAAGGGCTACGCCATCAGCCACCTGAATGACCGCACGACGGACGGCAACGTCCACTAGTTCGCATGACAACAGCGGCAACAACGCCGCGCGCCGGAACAAAGCAACGACCACGCAAAGGAGACCATCATGCCGATCGAACAGCTGGGCGACTATGAAGTTGAGTATTCGGGCGTCAAACTGCCGGCCGACAATGGCGACTGGGCCGCCAACGTGGCGATCTTCGGCCCGTCGACTAATCCCATGCACCGCAATCCGGTTTTTCCTTCACAGCGGGTGTTGATCGATACCGTGTTCCCGGATGAAAAGTCGGCGGAACAGGAGGCGCGCAAGGCTGCGGTGGCGATGCTTGAGCATCGTTGACGGGAGGTTCAGCGAGTCCGATCAGTAACACGGCAACTGCGACTTCATCCCGGTTCAAACGCAGCCGGGATGTCGTCGTCGGCGCTGCAAACCTGGTTACGGCCACGGGCCTTGGCGGTGTAGAGCGCCTTGTCCGCGGCGCTGACCAGGTCCAGCAGATTGCAGGTCTTGGTCGGCACCGTTGCCTGCGCGCCGACGCTGACCGTGACGATACCGGTCGGATTCTTGCCATGCGGGATATTGAGTGCGCGTATGTCGGCGCAGATCTTTTCCGCCACGCTGATGGCGCCCTTGAGATCGGTGTTGGGCAGCAGAATGGCGAATTCCTCGCCGCCGTAGCGCGCCGACAGGTCGCCGGGGCGATTCATCTTGATCAGCTTGCCGATCTTTTGCAGGCAGACGTCGCCGGCCGGATGGCCATAGGTGTCGTTGTATTTCTTGAAATGATCGACGTCGATCATCAACAGTCCCAGCGACTGGCGTTCGCGCTTGGCGCGATTGAATTCATTGGCCAGCGTGACATCGAACTGACGCCGGTTGGCGACGCCGGTGAGACCGTCCTCCAGCGCCATCTTTTGCAGCGTCTTGTTCATCTCCACCAGTTTTTCACGCGCCGACAGCAGCTTCTGCTGGGCCTGCGCGCGCAGCTTGATCTGGTTGACGAGACGCTTGCCCATCCACGCCAGCATGCCGACCAGAATCAGCACGCCGACCGACTGTAGCAATGTTTCGGTGCGCCAGCTGGCCAGCACTTCGTCATAAGACAATGCCGCAGTGACGAACAGCGGATATTTTTCCAGGCGCTTGTAGCTGTGCAGACGCTTGATGCCATCGGCGGCGGTGATGATGGCGATGCCGTTCTTGTTGCGCGAAGCATGATCGCTGACGATGTTGCTGTTGCTGATGTTCTTGCCGATGATTTCACCGGAGGCCGGCCATTTCGCCAGCAGGATGCCGGGTTGCGTCGCCAGCAGGATTTCTCCGTGCTTGCCGATATCGAAACTGCGATAGAACTTGAGGAAGTATTCCACCTCCACCGAGGCCAGTACAACACCGGCGAAGCTGCCGTCCGGATGGTTGATGCGGCGTGATAGCGGGATGATCCAATCGCCGCTGGAACGGCTCTTCACCGGTTCACCGACGTGCGGATCCCGGTCTTCATGGGTCATGTGATAGATGAAATATTCGCGATCGGCGTTATTGAGCTTCCACGGCGAATCGTCCATGGAGTTGACCATCCACTTGCCGGTCTGGTCGTAGACGAACAAGCCCTGGATCTGCGGCAACTCCTTGACGTAGGACGCCAGCAGCGGATAAAGACGCGCCAGCGAATCGCGGTCCATGCCTTCGACTTCCAGCCGCTGCACCATGCCAAACAGCACCGAGTCGGCCGAGATCAGCGTTGCCTGGGCGTGTTCGGCCAGCGCGCGCGACAGGTTGGCGGTGGAGACCTGGGCGTCGTCGAGATCTTTGACGCGGACGTTCCAGGCAAAGGAAATGTGCAGGATCAGGATGGAAAGACAGACCAGGCCGACGAACACCGACGCGAAAATGCGCACGTTGACGCGCCTCGAGCGCGCCACGGCAGGCGTCTCGCCGAGTTCCGGCACATCAAGAGGGATGTTGGGCACTTCTTCGGTAGTCATTTATTTCGATTCCATTGTCGTTCCGGGAACGGCTATCGCTGAAATATAACTACGTGTTGTTTGGCGTCTTGGAATGTAATTGTGAATGTAATTATTATTCTCATCGCGAATTTTTTATACGATAGCAGCAATGTCAAACCATGTGCGCGCCGAGCAGATGAATTTCTTCCGGTCATTTTTACGTTTCACCCATGGTGCAGAGGGCCGGGGGAAATGGTTTTCGTACGGTCGTTTTCTTGCCGGCCTGGCTTGCTTATCGGACCGGCGGCATGCTTTGCCAGCGCAGACCTTGCACATTCTTCTCCTGTCCGAGGCAGCTCACCAGCCGCACCACGGAGGCGCGTTCCGGCGTCGAGCAGGCCAGCGACACGGTGAAGTCGATCAGCGCCTGATGCGGGCGCGGCTTGATTTCCAGTTGGTAACCCTGGTCGAAGCCGTGCTGCAACTGCAGCAGAATCAGCTCTTCGACGACCGGCGCCTGCTCGCGGCGGCATGAGGCGAACACCTGATAGGGCAGGCGTTCAGCGGCATTCTCATTGCCCGGGAAACAGTTGCCGTCAAAGAAGCCGTCCGGCCTGGTTTCCAGTTTGGTGATGCGCATGGCGGTTTCCTTTCCCCCGGGCGTGTCGCATCTGCGGCGGCGCTACCCTTGATTTGCTTGTCGTTATGGTGCTTGCTGTCCTTGCGAGGGCGCCGGCGCGCCTCTGCAAATCCCACTAGAATTGCACCACTGCAGCTTATCTCTTTCCCTCTCATTTCAATCTGACAATGAAACCTCAACTACTGGCTCTTATTCATCTTTCCGAGGAAAGCAAGGCCGCCATCGGCAGCGCTTTCGAGATTATCTACGCACCCACGGCGGAAACGCGCGCAGCCGCCATCGCCGGCGCTGCGAAGGAGGTGCGGGTCGTGCTGACCAACGGTTCGACCGGCCTGACGGCGGCCGAGATGGATACGCTGGACAAGCTGGAACTGGCCTGCGCCTTGGGCGCCGGCTACGAAAACATCGACAGCGCGCATGCCGCCGCACGCGGCATCAAGATCGCCACAGGGGCGGGAACCAACGACGATTGCGTGGCCGATCACGCCATGGGTCTGGTGCTGGCGATCATGCGCAACATTCGTCAGCTCGATCTCTCCTGCCGCGAAGGCATCTGGCGCGACGCGCTGGTGCTGCCGCCGCAACTGGCCGGCAAGCGCCTAGGTGTGGCCGGCCTGGGCACCATCGGCAAAAAGATCGCGCGCCGTGCAGCCGCGTTCGACATGGAGATCGGTTATTTCAATCGCTCGCGCCGCGATGACGTCGACTACGCGTATTTCGGCAGCACTGAGCAATTGGCGGCATGGTGCGATGTCCTGGTGATCGCCACCCCGGGCGGCGCCGCCACGCGTCACCTGGTCGGTGCACGCGAGTTAAAGGCGCTGGGGCCGAAGGGTTTCCTGGTCAATATCTCGCGCGGCAGCGTGGTCGACACGGCAGCACTGGCCGCGGCGCTGGGCAAGGGGGAGCTGGGCGGCGCCGGGCTGGACGTCTACGAAAGCGAGCCGCAGCCGCCGCGCGAATTGCTGGAATTCAAGAATGTGGTGCTGACGCCGCACATGGCGGGCTGGTCGCCGGAAGCCATCACAGCGTCGATCACCAAATTCCTGCGCAACACCGAGGCGCATTTCGCCGCCGTCGGCTAAAAAACACCCGGGCACAACGCACTCCCACAAGGCGGGAAACTTGCCTGGCAAGACTATTCACGATAGTCTTGCCGGCTTGTCGCGCCCGCACGCCGGCTTTTGTTCAAGTAAGCCGCGCCGGCGACGTTAAACCCAGCATAGAATTCGACTAAGTCAAACAAGAGAAAGCCGCTCACCATGGACATGCCATCTCACCAACTCACCATGACCGTCCTGATGACGCCCGACATGGCCAATTTCTCCGGCAACGTGCACGGCGGCACCATCCTCAAATTTCTCGATCAGGTCGCCTATGCCTGCGCCAGCCGCTACGCCGGCCAGTACGTGGTGACGCTGAGCGTGGACCAGGTGATGTTTCGCCAGCCGATTCATGTCGGTGAACTGGTGAGCTTCCTGGCCAGCGTGAATCACACCGGCACCTCGTCGATGGAAGTCGGCATCAAGGTGGTCGCTGAAAACATCCGCACCCAGGAAGTGCGCCACGTCAACAGCTGCTTCTTCACCATGGTGGCGGTCGACGGCGAGCGCAAGCCGGTCGCGGTGCCGTCGCTGCGTCCGTTCACGGCCGAAGAAAAACGCCGTTTCGAAGCCGCCAAGCTGCGCAAGAAATTGCGCGCCGAGTTGTCGCACCGGTTCGACGAAGCCAAGCTGTCCTGATCCATCTCATCCAACCACCACGGGGGAAGTGAAATGCTTGCCAGTTTCGCGACCCTGCTGGTGTTCCAGTGTCTGGGCGAGGGCATCACCTTCGCCCTGAAACTTCCCATTCCCGGCCCCGTCGTGGGCATGCTGTTGCTGTTCTTCACACTGGTCGCCTATCCGCCCCTGCTGGATCGGATCGAGGCCACCGGCAGCGAATTGCTGCGCCACCTGTCATTGCTGTTCGTGCCGGCCGGTGTCGGCATCGTCGCCGCTGCGGGGCAAGTGCGCGGACATTGGCTGACGATCATCCTGGCTGTCGTAGTGAGCACCTTGCTGACGCTGGCGGTTACAGCCGCCGTGACGCGCGCGGTAATGAACTGGCAAAACCGGCAGAACCAGCACGGCGATGGCAACAAGAAAGACGGCGAGGGCGACCATGCGTGAGCTGCCGCAATTCGGCCTGATCTGGGTCTACCTGGCGGCATCGCCGTTGCTGGGACTGACGCTGACCTTGTGCGCTTATGTCGTCGCGTACTGGATTTACAGTCGCTGCAAATTTTCGCCGCTGGCCAATCCGGTGGCGATCGCGATTGCGCTGGTCAGTACGGTCTTGCTGCTGAGCGGCATGCCCTACAGCGAGTACTTCGCCGGTGCGCAATTCGTCCACTTCCTGCTCGGCCCGGCCACGGTGGCGCTGGCGATTCCGCTGGCGCGTCAGTTGCCACGGCTGCGCAAATCCTTCCTGCCGCTGGCCTGCGGGCTGTTGGCGGGTTCGACGACAGCGATCGTGTCGGCGGTGGTGCTGACAATCTTGCTGGGCGGCTCGCCGCAACTGGCGTTTTCGATCGGTCCCAAGTCGGCCACTACGCCGATCGCCATGGGCGTGGCTGAAAAGCTCGGCGGCCTGCCGGCATTGACGGCAGTGCTGGTGATCAGTACCGGGATCTTTGGCGCCGTGGCGGCGCGCTTCCTGTTCAACCGCATGCGCATCGATTCGCCCGAGGTGCGCGGTTTTGCGCTCGGCGTGACCTCGCACGGCATCGGCACTGCCCGGGCGTTTCAGGTGAATCAGGAAATGGGCGCCTTCGCCGGTCTCGGCATGGGCCTCAACGGCGTGTTGACAGCGTTCCTGGCGCCATGGCTGATACCGGTGTTCGTCGGCTTGCTGGCGCGTTAAGCGAGAATCTTCGGCAGCGAGGATGCGAGCAGGGCGATGCCCGACAGCGTAAGCAAGCTTAATACGATCCTGCGAAAGGTCATCTCGCTGATGCCGTGGTAAAGCCGTGTCCCCAGCAGCGTCGGAATCAGCATCGCGGGCGCCACCACTGCAAACATCGGCAAAGTCTTGCGCGTGATGATGCCGCTGCCGACATAGGTGGCGAAAGTCACGATTTGCATGGTCAGGTTGAAATTCTGAATTACCGCGCGCTGCTCATCCTTGTCGAGCTGACGCAGATTGCACCACAGCGTCGGGATCACGCCGCTGAAACCTCCGATGCCGCCCATGAAGCCGCCGATGGCGCCGACTACGCCGTCGGCCAGTTTGCCGCCTGCGCGCAGCGCCGGCAATTTAGGCGTCAGCAGCATGACCGGACACCACACCGCCAGCAAGATGCCGAGGAAAACTTTGAACAGGTTTGCATTGAGCAACGGCAGCACGAATACGCCCAGCGGAATCCCGGCCAAGCCACCGATCACGAACGGCAGCAGGCGCGCCATGTTGACGCCGCGCCGCACCGAGAACATCGCCAGGATCTGACCCAGCAGCGAGCCGAACACCACCAGCGCCGCCGCCAGCATGGGATCGATGGTCCATACCCAGAACGACATCGCCACGAGAGCAAAAGCAAAGCCCGACAGGCCTTGCACGAAACCGGCGACCATCGCGCCGATGGCGATGATCAGGATGGTTGCATCCATGTGTTATTCCATTCCCGTGTTGTTCTTGTCTGCGGTTCGCGACATCAGCGCCATATTTTTGCCAGCGTCTTGATTGCGGTTGCAATGGCGGCCTCGTCGGCGCCACCAAAACCCATCACCAGTCCGGCCTCGTTGCGACGCGCCGAACCAGGCAGCCAGAAGCGCGTCAGACCGTCGATCTCGATACCGGCTTCGGCCGCGCGATTGATCATGTCGTCCTGCTGCCTGATGGTCGGCACCCGCACCGAGCAATGCAGTCCGGCGTCGATTTGCGGCAGGCTGATGCCGCCCGGCTGATGGCGTTGCCAGCCGTCGACCATGGCGTCGCGGCGCGCGCGGCTGGCGCGGCGCATGCGGCGTACGTGGCGCTGGAAATGGCCTTGCGCCATGAACTCCGCCATCACGGCTTGCTCCGACACCGAGGAGTGGCGGTCGTACTGCATGCGCAGGTTGATCAGCGGCGTCGCCAGCGCCGGCGGCGCGACGATGTAACCGAGCCGCAAACCGGGGAAGGCGATCTTCGAAAACGTCCCCATGTGCAGCACGCGGCCGCTGCGGTCGAGCGAGGCGAGCAAAGCCAGCGGCGTGCCGCTGTAGCGGTATTCGCCGTCGTAGTCGTCTTCCAGGATATAGCTCTGGTTGGCTTCGGCCCAGGCCAGCAGTTCAAGCCGGCGCGCCAGCGACAGCGTGACGCCGCTGGGGTATTGATGCGACGGCGTGACGTACGCAAGACGCACGTCGGGGTGGGCGTGCAACTCTTGCGCAATGAGGCCTTCGGCGTCGACGCCGATGCCGACCAGCTTGCCGCCGTTGAGGGTCAGCGCCGACGCGGCGCGTGGGTAGCCGGGGTTTTCCATTGCTGCGGTGTCGCCCGGATTGAGCAGCAATTGCGCACACATGAACAGGGCCTGCTGGGTGCCGGCGGTGATGATGATCTGGTCCGGATCACACACCAGTCCGCGCGAATTGCGCAGGTAGCCGGCCAGCATTTCGCGCAATTGCGGATCGCCGGCGGGGTCGCTGTAGCCGATGCGGTTTTCGGTGCCGCGACGCCAGAAGTCGGCCTGCAAGCGCGCCCAGACGTCGCCCGGAAACAGGTCCAGCGCCGGCACGCCGATGCGGAACGTGCGCGGTTTTCCGGGCGGCGGCAGCACCTTGGCGGGCAGCGCCATGCGTTGTCCGAGTTCGGACAGGCGCGGGGCAATATCGATCTCGCCTGCCGCCGGCGTGCGGGCGATATCGCTGGCCGGCGCCGAGACATAGGTGCCGTCGCCGACGCGCGCGCTGATGTAGCCCTCGGCGTACAGCTGGTCGTAGGCGCGGACCACGGTGGTGCGCGAGATGCTGAGCGCCAGCGCCAGTTCGCGCGTGGTGGGCAGCTTTACCTGCCGATCGATCTGACCTTTGAGGATGCGGTCACGCAGGCTTTGGTAAAGCTGCACGGCGAGGCCTTTGTCGGGCGCGAGGTGCAGCCCGGTCAGGTCGAACGGAAACGGCGAGGCGTGGATGCTGTTTTGCATTGGTTTTACGAAAATAGCGGATATTGGCTCTTTTTAAAGACCAAATTTATCATTAATCTGTGCAACATGCTCAACAATTCTTCAAGAAAACCTCGGATCTCTCTGCCATGACGACCTCTGCAAATTCCGCTACCCAGAACCAGTTCGGTCAACCGGTCGGCGCCTCCTTGCCGGACTGGACGCCACGCTCGTTGCCGCCGCTAACCGCGATGTATGGGCGTTACTGCCGCGTCGAGCCGATCCGTCCGGTGCATGCGGAGCAATTGTTCGACGCCAACGGCGACGATGCCGACGGTCGCAATTTCACCTATCTGTTCGTCGATCCGCCAGCCGGCATTGATGAATACCGCGCATGGGTCGAGAAGATGAGCGTGAGCAAGGATCCGATGATGCACGCCATCATCAATCTGGACAGCGGCGAAGCGGTGGGCGTCGGCTCCTTCATGCGCATCGATCCCAACTTCGGCGTGATTGAAATCGGCAACATCAATTTTTCACCGCGTTTGCAGCGCACCCGCGCCGCCACCGAAGCGATGTTCCTGATGATGCGGCGCGCCTTCGACGAACTTGGCTATCGCCGCTATGAGTGGAAGTGCGACAGCCTCAATGCACCGTCGCGCGCTGCGGCAGCGCGTTACGGTTTCACCTTCGAAGGCGTGTTCCGCCAGGCCGTGGTGTACAAGAATCGCAGCCGCGATACGGCGTGGTTCTCGATCATCGACAGTGAATGGCCGCAGGTCAAAAGCGCCTTCGAACACTGGCTCGATCCGGAGAATTTCGACGCGCAGGGGCAACAGCGCGAGAGCCTCGGCACATTGATGGCGCGTTACCGTGCGGCAAAATAAACCGTCCGGCAATAGAATGACGCCTTCGATTTATTCATAACAAGTAAACTCATTTCACAAACCATGCGCGAATCCAGTTTGTCGTCCCGCCAGGCCATCGTCCTCCTTGGCGTCGTCGTATTGATATGGGGTACGACCTGGCCGGCCAACAAGGCCATCCTGCACTACATGTCGCCGATCTGGTCGACTGCCATCCGCTCGTGCATCGGCACGCTGGTGCTGGTGGTGCTTTGCCTGGCGCGCGGCCGTCTGGTGCTGCCGCAGCGCGGCGACCTGCCGGTGGTGTTCAGCGTCGGCCTGCTGCACATGACGGCGTATTCGATCCTCGGCAACATCGGCATGCAGCACGTCGCTGCCGGCCGTTCGGTGGTGCTGGCATACACCACGCCGATCTGGGTGGCGCCGTGTGCGCGGCTGTTCCTGGGCGAGGCCTTCACGCTGCGTCGCGCCATCGGCACCGTGTTCGGCTTGCTGGGACTGGTGCTGATCTTCAATCCACTGGCGTTCGATTGGGGCAACCATGATTCGGTGCTCGGCAACGGGCTGATCTTGCTGGGGGCGATGTTCTGGGCGGCCAGCATCTTGTACGTGCGCGGCCATCGCTGGATCGGCGAGCCGTTCGACTTGCTTGTGTGGCAAGCGCTTGTCGCAAGCTGCGTACTGGTGCCGTGCGCTTTCGTGTTTGAAGGCCCGCTGCAGTTCGAGTGGAGTGTTCCGCTGGTCGGCTTGCAGGTTTATAGCGCCACGTTCGGCATTGCCATCGCTTACTGGGCCATCAACAGAGTCAATCGTTCCTTGCCGGCGATGACGACCTCGCTGGGGCTGCTGGCCGTCCCGGTGTTCGGCATCATCTGTTCATCGGTGATACTCGGCGAAACGCTGGAGTTCAGTCTGGTGGCGTCGATGGCGCTGATCATCGCCGGCATTGCCATCGGCGCGTTGCCGGAGAAGCGGACGGTGCGCGCGTCAGCTTCTTAAGCTGCCGTCGCCGCCGGCCACTCTTCCAGAATACGACGGCGCGTGGCGCCCGAGCTCAGCCATTGCAGCGTTTCATTCCACAGGCTTTGGCGGAAACGTTCGTGAAAGAAGGCGAAGTGGCCGATCTCCCTGATATGCAGATCGGTCGGTGTCAGGCTCACCAGCGTGCGCGCGCTGCCGGTGTAGTACTGCAGCAGGCGCGTCACCGCAGCCGGCGTGCCGAACGGATCGTCGCTGATCGTATAGGCCAGGGTAGGGCCGCCCAGGTTGCCGAAGAATTGCACGCGCGCGGCGTCGGGATGTTCCAGCGCAGCGCGGCGGAACGCCCATTCGTGCGCGACGCCGGCCGGCAAGTCTTCCAGCCATCCTAGCCGCCGACCTGGGAAATAGCCGGTCACCGCAGTCAGTAACGGCATCAGCACATGCCACTTCAAAAACATCCGCTTGCGCGCAGCGGGCGCGTAGTCGCGCCAGTAGGCGTATTGCGCACCGATGATCAGCAGCCGGTCGATGCGCCAGTTGGATGCGGCGTAACCAGGCATGACGCCGCCGATGCTGTGGCCGACGACGTGGATCTCGCTGTCCGGGAAGTTATTGGCGGCCCACTGCATGATGCCTTCGAAGTCCTTGCTGCCCCAGTCGTATTTGGCCGCGCGCAGCCGCCGCAGCGAATCCGTCCGCGAGGCGCCGATGCCGCGGTAGTCCCAAGTGATCGCGAGATAGCCGTGCTCGGCCAGGAAGCGGGCGTAGCGCGCGTAATAGGCGGCCTTGACGCCGGTGGCGCAATTGATAATCGCGATGCGTCCGGGCAGCGGCGCATCCCCGGTGTAGAACAGTGTGGCGCCGAGCAGGTAGCCGTCGGTCGCTTCAATCTGGATGGGGGATTCGATGCGCATGGGCGGCCGGAGGGCGTGGGATTGGATTCAAGGAAAGAAATTGTTGTTGCGCCTCCATTGTAGGAAGCGCTGCGCCTTTGCATAAGCTATGCTGTCTTCATCAATTTGTTGAAAAAAGTTCACCAATATGAGCCTCGACGCCAATTCCCTGATCATCTTCTGTCATGTCGCCAAGGCCGGCAGCCTGAGCAAGGCCGCCAAGGCGCTGAGCCTGTCGCGTTCGGCGCTGAGCCACCGCATCAAGGCGATCGAAGGACGCCTGGGTTGCCAGTTGCTGATGCGCACCACGCGAAAGGTCGGGCTGACCGAGGCCGGCTACCGGCTGGCCGAACATGCCGACCGCATGGCCGACATCCTCAAGGACGCCAACATGCTGGCGCACGGCCTCAATGAAGATACAGCCGGGCTGGTGCGGATTTCTGCGCCGCTGACCTTGGGTTCCGTGTGGCTCAAGCCGCTGCTGATGTCCTACATGCAGGCCAATCCGCGCGTGCAGGTGGACTTGCGTTTCAGCGAGCAGGCGGTCGACATCACCAGCGATCCGGTAGACCTGGCGATCCGCGTGGCGTCGACGTTGCCCGATGACGTGGTGGCAAAAAAGCTGTTCGGCATTTCGTGGCGGCTGTGCGCCAGTCCCGATCTGGCCGGGCGCTACGCCGCCGACTTGGCGGCCGGCAATCTGGCGGCGTTGCCGCTGGCGGGCTTCTCGCGCAGTCGCCAGTTCACGCAGCCGCTGATCGCGCGCGACGGCATTGCCATGCCGCTGGCCAACGAGACCGTGCTGCTGTCGAACGATCTTGACGTTGTGCGCGAAGCGGTGCGCCGTTCGCTGTGCGTGGCGGTGATGCCCGATTATTTCGTCAGCGAAGACCTGGCGTCGGGACGGCTGGTGAATCTCTTGCCGGACGCGCAAGTGGAGGTCGGCATCGGCGATCACGTCTATGCGCTGCATCTGCCGGGACGCTTGCTGCCGGCGCGCGTGCGCAGCCTGATCGCTTTTCTCGCGCAAGAGGGTGTGAAGCAATAGTCCATGCTTGATTGTTGAGATTTTCTGGACGGAGAGGGGGTGTATTTTTTTTGTACAAAGCCTCTTCCCAAGCGTGAAACAGTTGACGTAGAATCGTCAGCGGACCCCTCGGGTCCAACGTCGCTCGGACGGTTCCGGGCGCTTACGTGAAAGTACAACATGACTCAATCCCGCAGTCCGCGCAGCTTTGCGCGCATCGATCGCCTTCCTCCCTACGTTTTCAACATCACCGCCGAACTCAAGATGGCCGCACGCCGCCGTGGCGAGGACATCATCGACATGTCGATGGGAAACCCCGACGGCGCCACGCCGCCGCACATCGTCGAGAAGCTGGTCGAAGTGGCGCAGCGTCCCGACACGCACGGCTATTCGGCGTCGAAGGGCATCCCGCGCCTGCGCCGCGCCATCACGCACTGGTACAAGAGCCGCTACGACGTCGAGTTCAATCCGGACAGCGAAGCGATCGTCACGATCGGCTCCAAGGAAGGCCTTGCGCATCTGATGCTGGCCACGCTGGACAAGGGCGACACCGTGCTGGTGCCGAACCCGAGTTACCCGATTCATATCTACGGCGCGGTGATTGCCGGCGCCGACATCCGCTCGGTGCGCATGAGCCCGGACGTGGACTTTTTCTCCGAGCTGGAACGCGCCATCCGCGAGAGCTATCCCAAGCCCAAGATGATGGTGCTGGGCTTCCCGTCGAATCCGACTGCGCAATGCGTGGAGCTGGAGTTCTTCGAACGCGTGATCAAGCTGGCGCGCGAGCACAACATCCTCGTGGTGCATGACCTGGCTTACGCCGACATCACTTTCGACGGCTGGAAAGCGCCGTCCATCATGCAAGTTGAGGGCGCACGCGAAGTCGCGGTGGAATTTTTCACGCTGTCCAAGAGCTACAACATGGCCGGCTGGCGCATCGGTTTCATGGTCGGCAACAAGGAGCTGGTGGCGGCGTTGGCGCGCATCAAGAGCTATCACGACTACGGCAGTTTCACGCCGGTGCAGGTGGCGGCGATTGCCGCGCTGGAAGGCGACCAGTCCTGCGTGGAAGAAATCCGCGCCAACTATGAAAGCCGCCGCAACGTGCTGGTCAAGGGCTTGCATGAAGCCGGCTGGATGGTCGATGTGCCGAAGGCATCCATGTACATCTGGGCGCGCATTCCCGAGGCCTACCGTCATCTCGGCTCGCTGGAATTTGCGCGTCAGTTGCTGGAAAAGGCCAAGGTTTGTGTCTCGCCCGGCATCGGCTTCGGTGAATACGGCGATGAATACGTGCGTTTCGCGCTGATCGAAAATGAAGCGCGCATCCGCCAGGCGATCCGCGGCATCAAGACCATGCTGCGCGGTGAAAAGGAAGCCCCGTCGAAAGACAAGGCCGTCCGTAAAACTTAAACCTGCGTGAGCAGCGGCCCGAGCGCGCCGAGGGTGACGACGATCAGTCCGAGGATCAGGTTGATGCCGACGATGCGGCGGATCTGTCCGAGCGCTGCACCGCCGGCGGCCCAGTCTTCAGCCGCGACGGCGCGCTTGAGGCGCTTGTATGGCGCGAAGAACAGATGCGCGAAGATCAGCATCATCAGTATGCCGAGCCCGGCCATGCCGGAGATATACACCGGCGGCTTGCCCATCTGCGCCATCATGGGCAGGCCGCTGGCCAGGATCAGCGCGATCGCCAGCCACACCCAGGTGAAGAACTTGCCGAACACGCCGTTCCACAGCGCCAGTCGCGCCGGCGGTTGCAACACGGCGGCCGCGACCGGACGCAGGCACAGGTAGGCGAAGAACATGCCGCCGACCCAGACGGTGAAACCGAGAATATGCAAATATTTGGCGAAGAGCATCATGGCAAAAGTGATCTATATGTGGTGAACCTGGCAAGGGACTGCAGGCAGTCCGGCGAAAGCGGATTGTCGCATGCCTGGCGCAAGTACAGGACGACGCCATTCGCATCGTCTCACATCAGAAGAATATCCCAGTGAAGACCGACCCATGATTACCTTGAGCGCCTTGCACATCTATCCCATCAAATCCTGCGGCGGCATCAGCTTGCCGCAAGCCGCCGTCGGCGAGTTTGGTCTGAATCTGGATCGCAGCTGGATGCTGGTCGACGGCGACGGGCGCTTCCTGTCGCAACGCGAACATGGACGCATGGCGACGATTTCGACAGCGCTGGAGCACGATACGCCGGCGCTGCTGACCGTGCGTGCGCCCGGCATGGCCGACCTTCACTTGCCGACACGCATCGAGCAGGGCGCTCCGAGGTTGCCGGTGACGATCTGGGACGATGTCGTCGACGCGCTCGATTGCAGCGACTCTGCGCATCGCTGGTTTTCGGATTACCTGCAGGCCGACGTGCGGCTGGTGCGTTTTGATCCGCAGTCCCGACGCGTCTGCAGCCAGCGCTGGACCGGTGACCTCACGGCGACGACGCAGTTTTCCGACGGTTTTCCGATCCTGGTGGTGGGCGAAGCATCGCTGCAAGACCTGAACCTGCGCCTGCAAAAGAAGGGCACGCCGGCATTACCGATGGATCGCTTCCGGCCCAACCTGGTGCTGTCCGGACTGGAAGCCTACGAGGAGGATTACCTCGACACGCTGAGCTTCGGTCCGGTCGGCAGGGAAGTCGTGCTCAAGCTGGTCAAGCCGTGTGCGCGCTGTCCGGTGCCCGGCATTGACCAGCAGACCGGCCTGCGCGATGCCGACTGGCCTGACGAACCGCTCGACACGATGGCCGCTTACCGCGCCAACGAGCGCGTCGGCGGCGGCCTGACGTTCGGTCAGAATGCGATCGTGGTGCAGGGCTGGGACAATCTGCTCGCGGTCGGGCAGGACGTCGTGGGCGAACTGGCGTTTTGAGCTCGGTGTTCCGCTTCTGATATTTCGCTGCGGCATTACCTGCAATTTCCTTGCGGCAGGGTTCTCTGATTTGTCATACTCGGCAACCGTTCTTTGAGGTACATTCTTAAGAGAATGGGCATAAAACTTGCGATATCCGCTCAGGTTATCGATGTCTTTCATGCAAGCGACTTGTTGAGAATCTGGGGAAATGAACGAATGAAGCTGCTGGGTTCTTTGAAACTGCTGTGCTTCGGCGCGGCAGCCTTGTTGTCCGTGGCCGCAACGGCCGAAGACCGGACGGTATTGATAGGCTACGCGGCGCCGCTCACCGGCGCATCCGGCTCCATCGGCGCCAGTCTGGTGCAGGCGGCGGAAATCGCGGTGGACGATGCCAATCGGCAAGGCCTGCACATCAACGGCGACAAGCTGGTGTTCAAGCTGCTGGTGCAGGACGACCGCTCGGATATGCGCACCGGTTTGCTGGTGGCCGACTACCTCGTCAAGAGCGGTGTTGTCGGCGTGATCGGTCACTGGAATTCGGGTGTCGGCATTCCGGCCTCGCGCATCTACAACAAAGCCGACGTCGTGCAAATTGCCCAGGCCACGACATCGCATGCTTACACGCAGCAATCCTTCCCGACGGCTTTCCGCATCGTGCCGCACGATGACGAGAATGCCTATTACACCGCCGAATACGTGGTGCGCGAGATGAAGGCGCAGCGCATTGCCATCATCGACGACCAGACTCCGTTCGGCAACGGCTACGCCAGGCAATTTGCGCAATCGGTCGAATCGTTCAAGGGCAATATTGTCAGCCAGTACGGCATCAGCAGTCGCACCTCGGATTTCAACGCGGTGCTCAAAAACATCCAGAAGCAGAATCCCGACGTGGTCTTTTTCGGCGGTCTCGATGCGCAGGCCGGACAACTGGCGCGCGAGTTGCGTCGCTTCGGAATCGATGCGCCGCTGGTCGGCGTCGGCGGCACGGTTGGCCCGCAGTTTCTGAAAGCAGCGGGCGAAGCCGGCAATGGCACCATTGCGTTGGAGCCCGGCCCGGCATCCTACAAGGGCGCGCAATGGCATCAGTTCGACAAGACTTACAAGAGTCGTCACGGTGACGACATGGGCTTGTACGCGCCGTTTTCCTATGACGCCGTGCAGGTGCTGGTGGCGGCGATACGGCAAGCCAATTCGCTCGACCGGCAACGTATAGTGGCAGCGATGCATCAGGTCAGGCACAATGGGTTGACCGGGCCGGTGGCGTTCGATGAGAACGGTAATCTTGCCAATCCGGTATTCACCATTTATCAGGTCCGCAACCAGAAATGGACGCCGCTGAAAACCATCGGCGGCAAGAAGTAGGCGCAGAAATAGGCGCAGAAATAGGCACTCCACCAAACAATCAACCAACCCGTTCAGGAATACATGCCCGTCATCCGCATCATTACCGCCGTCAATTTCAACAAGCAAGGCCACGTGCAATACGTGCGTTGGGGATTGGCGGACACCGACACCAATCGCTGGACCAGCGCGCCGAGCGAAAGCCACATCATCCATGTGCTGGAAGCGCTCAAGTACGGCGAAGAGGTATGGACGATTTTTCCTGAAGGCGAACAGGTCGTGGCGGGGCCGCGCGTGCATACGGTGAAACTCAAGCCGGGATTGAAGACGATTGCCATCCTGCCGACGGAAGGCGAAGAGCCGGGCTCGCGACATACGCTGGAGCGCTTGCCGGTGTTCTGATGTGATGCAGCAGGGGATTAGTGCGGAAGGCGGGGCGGTGGTAAAGCCCGGCAAGGCCAAGTAAGGCCCGGTAAGGAGTTCATCCCCGGCAGTTTGCGTCCTGCGTCCGGGGATGATGTACAGATGACGGCGCTTGCTTATTTCTTCGGACGGCCGACCTTCAGCGGCGTCAAGCCTGCCAGCAGCGTCTTCAGCTTGCCGGTTTCCAGGTTCTTGATCAGCGATACGCCGATGCGAAGCAGATCGCTCTTCTTGATTTCAAATCCGGCCTTGAGGCAGGCTTTCTTCACCTGGCCCAGGACTTCGTATTCGGTTTCCGGCATGGTGAAGCTGTCACGCACTTGCTTGACTTTCTTGAGCTTCAGTTCGGCCTTCTTTTCAATCTTGGCGACAGCTTTGGCAACCGGCTTCGTGACCGGCTTGACTGTGGTCTTGGCGATCGGCGCCAGCGGCTTCTTCAGTGCCGGAGCGACGGCCTTGACGACCGGTTTCTTGGCGGCGACGGTTTTGGCCGCGACTGCAGGCTTGGCTGCGATCTTCTTTACGGCGGGCTTCTTTGCTGCAGGAGTCTTCGCTGCTGCCTTGATTGCCGGCTTAACTGCTGGCTTTGCTGCTGTTGCACGTACAGCTGGTTTTGCCTGAGGTTTTTGTGTTGCCATGGTTGCTCCCTTAAAAAATAATATAAACAATATATATTTTTTTGCCACATTCGGCAATCGCAAACGCGCTGCCCGCCTGATTTCAACGTTTTTTGCCGATTTTGCTTTCAAATGAAAGCAATGTAATCGTTTTCATCGTCATTCGAACATGCATCGCATCATGACGCATCTCCATCCGATAGCCACTCCCTGACCTGCTGCGCCACCCAATCCGGTTCATCCAATGTGAGGTCATGCCCCGCGCTGTCATGCGCACGCAGCGGCGCTTGCCATTGCTGTGCCAGCTTTCGGGAACAGTGTGGATTGACCAGTTTGTCGCCCATCCCGCACAGTACCAGCAAGTCCGTCGCCGGCGCTTGCGGCGGCGCTTCGTAGCGCATCGCCGCCGACAACTGGCGCAGGGCGTTGGCGCGTGTCACCGGCTGTTCGCGCAGATAGCGCATCCATTCGCTGAGCAGGCGCGCCGGCGGATGGCGATTGCTGGTGAGTCGCAGGATGGTGCGTTCGCGCCATGTATCGTCGTCTGCGCCGATGGCCAGTCGCAGCAGCGTCGCGTAATTACGCGGTCGCAGACGCTGGTAGAACGGACTGAACGGCCGCAGGCTGGTATTGATCAGCACCGCCTTTTCGATCTCGTCGGGATGGCACGTCGCCCAGTCGCAGGCGACCATGGCGCCGAGCGACAGCGCCAGCAGATTGTAGGGCGGAGCGATGCCGCGCTCCTGCAACTGGCCGCGGCAAGCTTCGACCATGTGGTGTACGTAGTCGGGACTGCGCCGGAGGTGCAGACTGCCATTGCCAGGCAGATCGAGCATGACGATCTCGGCCGTCGGCAAATAAGTCGCCAACACTTGTGGAAATTCCCCCCAGTGCCGGGTTTCGCGCATGAGGCCGCGCAGCAGGATCCACGGCCTCATGCCGGCGTCACCCTGACCGGCGTGCTGCCGTCTTCGCTGGGCAGCCAGTGCTGATGCGCGCACGCGGCGCGTGTAAGGAAGTCGAACCACACCAGATGGCTGCGCAGCACGCGTTGCAAGCGGTGCGGCTTGTTCGGATTGAACATGCCGGCGCGTGTGAACAGTTGGCGCGGATTCTTCTTGACCCACCGCCACGAACCCATCTCCAGCGTCAGCGGGAGGAATACGTTGTCGGTCTCTGCCGAGGTCTGCAAATACAGGTAATCCCACAAATCGCCATGCGTCAGGTATTGCATGCTCTGCGGCTCAAACAGGTAATTGTGATCAGCGTAGGTCTGGCTGAACAAGTCCTGGAGCGCCTGAATTTGCGGCATGTGACGTATCGGTTTGGAGCTGTGCGCGAACGGAAACCAGATGCGGTCTTGCAGGCCGAATCCGGAATGGCAATCCAGCGCGACGCTGAACTTGCGGCTGCTCAGTTCCTGCCGCACGACGTCGCACAGCGCCTGCGCCTCGGCCTGCATGGGCGCATCAGCCGGTCCGCGGTACCACGGCAGGCGTGCGCTGAAGCGTTGGCCGCCCAGCATGAAGGGGACTTTTTCCAGAGAGTCAACCGGCGCATTGCGCATCAGGTCGATGCCGTTGGCATTGCAGCGGGTGTTGTTCCACATGCCGGCGGGATTGACCAGCGGCATGAAGATCAGGCGCACCGATTCGAGTTGATGGTGCAGCACCTTGTCCCACTTGAGGCGGCCCAGCAGGCTGCGCAGGAAGGCCAGCAAGATGCGCGTGCCGATGCGTTCCAGTCCATGCACGCCGCCGAAGAATCCGACCGCCGGCGCTTGCGGATCGCTGCTGCCGATGCTGAGTACATACACCGGGAAATGACGCCCTCGGAATTCGATGTTGCAGGCGGAGCGCGCTTCGAGCAGCGGCGCGCCGGCCTGGATGATGCGTTCCAGTTCAATCAGTTCGGGTAGCTTCTGATCCATGCGGCTGCCGGCTCCTTGGGCGCAACGTCATTGTGGGGACTGTGGGGACTGCGGTCCGCAACTATTCTTGCACACAATTGCGGCAGCAAAATGACAAGCGTGTTTCAAACGGATGACCGGGACGTCGTCGCCCAAAAAAAGGAGCCTGTCGCCGCCATCGTTGGAGAGGGCGAGGACAGGCCAAGAGGGGGAAGGTGAATGAAAAAACTACTGCACACTACAGGAGGCTACGGCGCTGCAAAAAAACCTTTGGATTGCGGTGAATCAGGTGGAATGCAGACGTGACTCAGGCAATCTTGGCCAGGCGCACCGGCGGCTGAACGACATTCTTTTCTTCTTCGGCGGCGTGGACCTCACGCAGGTATTCGCTGAATTCCTTGCCGACTTCGACGTGCTTGGCGCCCATGGCGACCGTGGCTTTCAGGTAGCCGAGTTTGGAGCCGCAGTCATAGCGCTGGCCTTCGTAACGATAGGCGAGCACGGTTTCATCACGCATCAGGTCGGCGATGCCGTCGGTCAGCTGGATTTCGCCGCCGGCGCCTTTGCCGATATTTTCAAGACGCTCGAAAATGCCCGGGGTCAGTACATAGCGACCTACCACAGCCAACGTGGAGGGGGCGACGTCCGGCGCCGGTTTTTCAACGATGCCGCTGATGACATCCAGGCGATCGCTATGGGCGCTGCCAGGGTTCGTGCTGACGATACCGTATTGCTTGGTGTCGCTGCGTGGTACGTCTTGCACCGCGAGCAGGCTCTTCTGTTCGGTATCGAACACGTCCAACATCTGCGCCAGCACGTTCTTGCCGCCTTCCGGCGCATCCATGAAGTCATCCGCCAGCACGACAGCGAACGGTTCGTCGCCGACCAGAGATTTGGCGCACAGCACGGCGTGGCCGAGACCCAGCGGCGCCGACTGGCGGATATAGACGCAATTGACATGCTTCGGAATGACGTTGCGTGCAAACTCCAGCAGCTTGGTCTTGCCGGCGGCTTCGAGTTCGCTTTCCAGTTCGTATGCCGTATCGAAATGATCTTCAATCGCGCGCTTGTTGCGGCCGGTGATGAAGATCATTTCGGTAATGCCCGCTGCAACGGCTTCTTCAACGGCGTACTGGATCAGCGGCTTGTCGACGATGGGCAGCATTTCTTTTGGTTGTGCTTTGGTGGCAGGCAAAAAGCGGCTACCGAGGCCCGCAACGGGGAAAACGGCTTTAGTGATTTTTTTCATGATGTTCCTTGATGATCGAACGAGGGACGAATATGGATTGAATGCAAGGACGGCCGGTCAGGATTGCTGCGCGGACGAACGTTGCTGACGTTTGGTCTTGTGCAGCGACACCAGCATTGCGCAGGAATGGAACAGCGGCGCCGCGCCGGGACAGGCCTGGCTCAGAAAGCCTGCAGCCAGAAAAGGCCACGAGGAACTGTTGTCAAAGCGGTTGCCAAGGCGGTCGTTGATGTGCGTTCGTACCTTACGAAGTTGATGCATGGTGTTTCCCCCGTTAATTAGTTGACGCCAGCATAAAAAATCCGACTAGTGTTTGGCTATAGGAAACATTCCTTTTGATTTGTAGGAATTCGAGAATGTAGGACAAGCCGTAAAGCCCCTGAACGCGTGCGCTTGCCGCTTGTCCTACAAGGGAATTGGCCGCTGTCCGATATTGCCGTTTCGGTCCGGCAAATAAGATTCTGTCAGCCGCTTGCAACTTCACTTGTGATGTTGGTTTGTGACGTCACACGTGGCATTGAGTTGCATCGCGGGTTTAAAGAAAAATAACTTTGAAAGGAACATCATGTCTCATGGAATTATTGTCTGGCTGATCATCGGCGCAGTAGCAGGCTGGCTGGCCGGCGTACTGGTCAAGGGCGGCGGCTTCGGCCTGCTGGTTGATATCCTGGTGGGTATCGTCGGCGCCTTCATCGGCGGCTGGCTGGCCGGTTTGCTGGGCATCGGCGTGGGCGGCGGCATCGCGGCTTCCATCGTTACCGCCACCATCGGTGCGGTTGTCCTTCTCCTGATTTTGCGACTGATCCGGCGCGCTTAGCGTTCTCGCTTAGTGCTCCATTTGTCATCGCTTATTGATATACGGAAAAAGACAGCACAAAGAAGACTGCGGACGTTGTCACTCATGTATCGTTCGCAGTCGATATCTCGTGTACAGTCAAAACGTGCAGAAGATTCCTTCATTGCGGGAGTGAAGATCATGCAGACCACAGAAACCACCGAGAGAATCATTTCCATCCATTCGTCACGTGTGTCGTCAGGCAGCACGACGAAGCCCACGCGTGCGCTTGCCACTGCGCCGCAGCCTTACCAGCCCAGCCAGCCTCACGTGCTGACCGAGGATGTCAAGGCGCAACTGGCGGAAGCCAATCAGCGACGCCGCGAAAATCTGTATCCGCGGTTGGCGCAGGCCCTGGCGACGGTAGAGCAAAGCAGCATCACGCGCAGCTATTCGGAAGAGCGTGCGATGTCCCTGCAAGAACTCGCAGCTGCCAACAAAGCGCGACGTAGCAGGTTGCGCGAAGCCGGTTATTCATTGCCGATGGTTAGCATGGCATAAGCCATATAACCAGCCTCATAACCAGCCTCATAACGCACGCAGTGGACGCAACGATCCGATTGTTTTTTTGCGTCAGTTCGTCGCAACATTTTCTCCGCCATTTCAGCGTTTATACGGCTGCGCACGTCATCGACCGGGGTTGACGCCACGGCGCTACAATAGCGGGTCAGATGAATCCGATCCGCGTGCCGACCTGGTCGCGGCAGTGCCAACCGTCATGTTGGCGAAGCCGGCGGTTGTGCCGCCGCTTCATCTCCTTAGCTTCACACCCTAATTCTGAGAAACGACACTACATGAGCAGCATCAGCCCTCTGGCCGGTCAACGCGCCGTTACTTCGTCCCTGGTCGACATTCCGGTGTTGGTGACCAGCTATTACAGCCTCCGTCCCGATGCGGGCATTGCCTCTCACCAGGTTGCATTCGGCACCTCGGGGCATCGCGGCAGCTCGCTCAATTACAGCTTCAATGAATGGCATGTGCTGGCGATCACCCAGGCCATTTGCGACTATCGCACTGAAAACAACATCAACGGTCCGCTGTTCATCGGCATTGACACGCACGCCTTGTCGGCGCCGGCCTTTGCCAGCGCGCTTGAAGTGCTCGCCGCCAACGGCGTGCAGACCATGGTGTCGCGCGGCACGCCTTATACGCCGACGCCGGCGATATCGCACGCCATCCTGATGCACAATCGCATGCATCCGTCGGCGCAGGCCGATGGCATCGTCATCACGCCGTCGCACAATCCTCCCGATAACGGCGGTTTCAAGTACAACACGCCCAATGGCGGTCCGGCCGATACCGACGTCACCAGCTGGATCGAGAAGCGCGCCAACGTGTATCTTCAGAGCGCCGTGCGCGATGTCAAGCGAATTCCCTATGATCGTGCCCTGCGTGCCGCCAGCACGCATCAGTACGACTACCTTGAGACCTACATCAACGATCTGCCCAACATCATCGACCTCAGTGCGATCCGCGATGCCGACATCAGCATCGGCGTTGATCCGCTGGGCGGTGCAGGTGTGCATTACTGGGGCGCGATCGCTGATCGCTACGACCTCAAGCTGACCGTCGTCAATCAGGAAGTGGATCCGACTTTCCGCTTCGTGCCGATGGACTGGGACGCGCAAATCCGCATGGATCCGTCGTCGCAATACGCCATGCGTGAACTGATTTCCCTGAAGGACAAATTCGATATCGCCTTTGCCTGCGACACCGATCATGACCGTCACGGCATCGTCACCAAGAGCGTTGGCTTGATGCCGTCCAATCACTACTTGTCCGCTGCGGTGTCGTATCTGTTCCAGAACCGGCCGGAATGGCGCGCCGAGACCGGCGTCGGCAAGACGCTGGTCAGCAGCCAGATGATTGACCGCGTGGCGGCGCAGTTGCATCGCCCGCTGCAAGAGATGCCGATCGGTTTCAAATGGTTTGTCGACGGACTGCAAGACGGCAGCCTCGGTTTTGGCTGCGAAGAGAGTGCAGGCGCCTCGTTCCTGCGTTTCGACGGCACGCCGTGGAGCACCGACAAGGACGGCATCACCGCCGCCTTGCTGGCCGCCGAAATGACGGCGCGCACCGGTCGCGATCCCGGCGAAATTTACCAGGGCCTGACTGAGCAACTCGGTCGGCCGTGCAATGGCCGCATCGAAGCCGCAGCCACTCCGGAGCAAAAAAAGCTGCTGTCAAAACTGTCGGCCGAGAACGTGCGTTCCACTCAACTGGCCGGAGAAGAAATCCGCCAGATCCTGACCAAGGCGCCGGCCAACGACAAAGCGTTCGGCGGCGTCAAGATCGTCACCGACAACGGTTGGTTTGCGGCACGTCCGTCCGGCACGGAGAGCATCTACAAGATTTACGCCGAAAGTTTCCGCGACGAGAAACATCTCGACAGCATCTTTGCCGAAGCCCAGGAAATCGTCAGCGCTGCGCTGGCGGGCGGCTGACCGGCTTTTTTAATTTTTCTTTGATTTCCCCGGCGGCATGAGGCTTGCGCTTCATGCCGCGTTTTCGTTCTCACGCCGATTTCAGCAGATCCTCCTACAGGGGAATAAGTGCCTGTCCTGCTGGCAAGCGGCCCGGTCCTCCTTAAGATGAACTATCCCGCATTTCATGTGAAGGAGTTCATCATGCCCAGAGGCGATAAATCTTCCTATACCGACAAGCAGAAACGCCAGGCCGCGCATATCGAGGCCGGCTATGAAAAGCGTGGCGTCAGTCACAAAGAGGCGGAAAGCCGTGCATGGGCGACCGAGAACAAGGTGTCCGGCGGCGGCCGCAAGTCCGGTTCGGCGCGCAAGCACTGAACATCAAGCATCAGGAGCCACGAGATGTTTGCCGAAAGCATGATTCTGCACGCACTCACCGAGTGTGAGACGCAAGGTAAGCAGGCGAACCAACCAGGCAAGGAGTACAGCATGACCGTCACCACAGAAAAAACGCAAGCGGAGCAGACTCAGACCCCGACTCAGACTCAAAGCCAGAGTCAGCAATCCGGGCAACCATCAGGTCAGCAGCAACCCCGTTCCCATTTTGTCGATCCGCTTGGCCGTCCTATCTATCAGGGCACGCCGCGCTTCACCGATCAGCAGGCCGGCGGTGATCTGACCGGTGATGAATCCGATGCACGCGACGATAACTACGTTGAAACCGGCGCCGGCCAAAATGCACGGGATGTGTCCGCGCATGCCAGCAAGCTGCCGTCGGCGTCTACCGAGTTGCTTCGCTCCGCCGCAGTTGCGGCTCCGGTACCCGTGACCCCGACTCCATCGAAGAGCACTCCGGTGGAGCCTGACGGCACCGAAGATCCAGGCGCCAATGCCGACGACGGACTGGTTCCACGCAACGAGGACGGCGCCGGTTCCGAACAGCACTAACGTGTACCGTGCCTGAGCCTGGCAATTTTCGCGTCATGCCCTGACGCGCCGGCGGCAGCTGTCCTCTCTGGAGTCAGCTGCCGTTGTCACAATTTCCTTCCGACATGTGCCTTCTCACATGGCCTGACATGTCATGACCGGAGAGCGCACATCGACATTCCTACCGTCTATTTCCTGATCGCCGGCATCCTGCTGATGTTCATGGTGTTTCTCGAGTCGGTGCTCGAGCGCCTGCCATTCAATGCGGCCATGCTGTACCTGCCTATCGGCTGGCTGCTGGGGCCTGCCGGCATCGGCCTGATCCACATCGATCTGCGATCGCACGCCGACGCGCTGACCGTGATCACGCGCGTGGCCTTGCTGCTCTCGCTGTTTACGGTTGGTCTCAAACTGCGTGTGGCATTTCGCGGCGAAGGCAGCCGTTTGTGGTGGTTGCCGTTGCGCCTTGGCGTCGTGTCGATGCTGATCACCGTGCCTTTGCTGGCAATCTGTATCGCCTTCCTGTTCGGGCTGCCGTTTGCCGTGGCCTTGCTGCTGGCGGCTATCCTGGCGCCGACCGATCCTGTACTGGCGTCCGATGTGCAGATCAAGAATGTCGATGATCCCGATCAGTTGCGTTTTGGGCTGAGCGGCGAGGGCGGTCTCAACGACGGCAGCGCCTTTCCGTTCGTGATTCTTGCCTTGATGCTGCTGGGCGTGACCGACGAAATTGCCCAGGTCGATCACTTTGGTTGGTTCGTCGCCTGGGGCGTGGTCGCAGGCATCGGTTGCGGCGCGCTGGCGGGCTGGGCCCTGTCGCGCATGGTGCTGTTCGCACGCCAGCGTTTCGGCCTTGCGCTCGGCATGGAAGAATTCATGGCGATCGGCATCATCATGCTGTCTTATGGCGTGGCTGAACTGATCCACGGCATCGGCTTCCTGTCGGTGTTTGCGGCGGGGCTGGCGATGCGCCAGGTGGAGTCCGCCAGCAGTGGCGACAAGCCGGCCGGCGAACTGATCGCCGCCGCGCAGGACAGCGGCAAGAACGCCGCCGCCGTCCATCCTGAACAGGCACCGGTGTACCTGACCGAAACCGTGCTCGGCTTCAACCAGCAGCTGGAGCATTTCGCGGAATTCTTCATGGTGCTGCTGATTGGCATCCTGTTGTCCGAATACGGATTGTCGGGAGAGGGCGTTCTGATTGCCGGGCTGCTGTTCTTTATCGTGCGTCCGATTGCAGTGGCGCTTGGCCTGCTCGGCTCCGGCACCGAGACGTCGCATCGCTGGCTGATCGCCTGGTTCGGCATTCGCGGCGTCGGCTCGCTTTATTACCTGTGCTTCGTGCTGCAGTTCTGGCATGACAAGCTCAATGCACGCATCGCGCAGGATGTGCTGACGGTGCTGGCGCTGTCCATCCTGTTGCATGGCATTTCATCGACGCCGTTGATGCACCTGTATTGGCGCAAGCGCGTTGCGGCCAAGGGAGGCGCCCAATCCGGGGAAGAGGTAAAGTAATAAAACTACATTTACTACATTCATATTTTTTACTTTGATTTGGAATTTCCTGCATGAAGCAGCGTGTTTAGGGCGTAATTCGCTGGAAATAATCGACCTCCTGTGCCAGAATAAATAAAAACTAGTAAAACTACATAAAATATCGCCGGCCAGCTTGTGTTCTGCTCAAGTCTCTTGCCAGGTCGGCGCCTGATCAGGAACACAGGAGACCGCATGAGATTTTCCCCTCTGACGCCGCTGATGCAGTTGAAGATCGGCCACCGGCTGTCGCTTTGCTTTGGCGTCATTCTGGTGCTGATGGCCGCCGTCACTGCACTGGCCGGCTTGTCCGCGCAACGTGCGCAGGAGCAACTGGCCGCGGCGCTCAGCCACACCAACGGCAAATCTGAAATCGCCGCGCTGATGCGCCAGAGTCTGTTTCGCCAAGGGCAGGCCGCGCGCAACGTCGGCACGCTGACCGACCTCAGCGCCATGCAAAAGGAAATGGCGCGTATCGGCATCGAGCGCAAACGCTACCGCGTCAATCAGGAGGCTTTGCTCAAGCTCGGCGTCACTGCAGAAGAACGCGCCATCATCGGGGATATGGCCGCCTATGACAGCCGCAGCGAACCGTTCATACTGCAGGCGGAAGAATTTGCCGCCGGCTTCAATGCCGGCCAGGCCACCAAGCTGCTCAATACCGAAGTGGCGCCACTGCAGAGCCAATGGCTGGAAGCCATCGATAAGCTGGTCAAGCTGGAGCAGGGGCAGATTCAGCGCGACCTGGACGATTTCGCGCAGAGCGGCCATCGCACCACGCTGGCGACGATTGCGATTTGTGCAGTGGCGATGTTGTTGGCGGTGCTGGTGGCCTGGCGCCTCAACCGCAGCATCACGCGTCCGCTTAACGAAGCGGTGAGTTTGGCTTCGCGCGTGGCCGCAGGCGACCTGACGGCGCACATCGCGACCGGCGGCAGGGATGAGACAGGACAGTTGCTGAACGCGCTGGGCAGCATGAATCAAAGCCTTCTGCAGACCGTCAGCGAAGTGCGGGACGGCACGCAAAGCATTTTCCGCGTATCGCAGCGAAATGCCGCCGGCAACACCGATCTGGCGGCACGCACCGATGCCCAGGCCGGTTCCTTGCAGCAGACTGCAGGCGCAATGGCTGAGCTGGCCGGCATCGTCGGCCGCAATGCGGAACAGATCGGCGAAGCCAACCGGCTGGCGCAGTCGGCGGCGGACGTGGCCTCGCGCGGCGGTGAAATCGTCTCGTCGGTGGTCGGCACGATGACTTCGATCAAGGACAGTTCGCGCAAGGTGGTCGACATCATCTCGGTGATTGATGGCATTGCCTTCCAGACCAACATCCTCGCGCTCAATGCTGCGGTGGAGGCCGCACGCGCCGGTGAACTCGGCCGCGGCTTTGCCGTGGTGGCAACCGAGGTGCGTCAGCTCGCCATGCGCAGCGCCGCCGCCGCCAAGGAAATCAAGCTGTTGATCGGCGACTCGGTCGAGCGCATCGATGCCGGCAGCCGGCAGGTCGACGACGCCGGTCGCACCATGCGCGACATCGTCGATTCGGTCGAGCACGTGGTCGGCATCATGGACGAGATCGCCGCCGCCAGCGACGCCCAGCATCGCGGCATCGCCGATCTCAATCAGTCGATTGCCGGCATCGATGCCGTCACGCGCACCAACGCCACGCTGGTGGCGGAAGCCGCCGTCGCCACCGCCGACATGCAGGAGCAGGCGCGCAAGCTGTGGGATGCCGTCAGTGCGTTCCGGGTCGGTTCCGACGCCGAAGCCGGCGCGTTGCAGTTGCTGGCGACTGCGCCGGAACCCGCTCCACAATTGACGCGACGCCGTCCATCCCTGCTTGGGGTGGCGCCGGCGTAAGAGTTGCGGAAGCCCGAAAAAGTGTTTGTCCTATACGCAGCGCCCGCGCCAGCGGGTAGCCTGTTGCTGTGACGTGATGTGACGCAAAAAGCCGGTGTCGCCACCGGCCGGCGTCGCTCTGAGCTCGAACCTGAGCTTCCATTGCAGCAGAAAGGACATCCCATGCACAAGCCACAAGACATCCCGCCGGTAGAAGTGCCGCCGCTGGATCCGAGCCCGCCGCAGGATCCGATTCCTCACCAGAACCCGCTGTGAGGAGGCGCGCGCATGCATACCCCGCAAGAGCCGCAAGAGACGCCGCCAACCGTACCGCCGCCTAAAGACATTCCGCCGGACGAATACAACCCGGTGGAAGATCCGCCTCTCAATCCGCCCGAGCCCGGCATTCCCGAGCCGCCGGAGACGCCGATCAGGATGGCGTAGAGCGGTCGACGAATATTCAAGAACATTCCACTTGAGGAGTACCACATCATGGCAACCAGCACACTGGACTTGGACGTCCTGCCGATTTCCGACCGGGAATTGAGCAAAGGCCACGACAATCACGCCTTGGGCCCGGGCGACAGCTCGGACAGCGGCAGCGACATGACGAACATCGCCACCGAAGCCGACACCGATTCGCACGGCACTGGGGAGCGCGCTTCCGTTGAGCGCGGCAGCCGCGACCGCGCGCCGGAATTGCCGGAGTCGGTCGAGCAGGTCGCCAGCGACGACGAAAGCGGTGAAGACATCGTCGCCGCCGACGAGCGCGAGCTCGAAAAGCAGACGGACAGCGTCAAGGAATCGAAGAAGATCAAGCGCGACCAGGATCTCGACGACGCCCTGGAAGACACCTTTCCCGCCAGCGACCCAATCAATCTGACGCCCGAAGCACCCAAAAAGGTGGCAAAGGGCCCCAATCAGTAACGGAATCACGCAGTAATCCCTGGCTTCTCCTGAAGTCCGAGCGGGCCGGTTTTCCATCTGTGGAAACCGGCCCGCAAGCGTTTCTGCAAGCCGTTTCCGGGTTGCCAGAATTGCCCGCGACACCTATACTGCCGGGGTAGCATTGCCTTGGGTATCCGGTGGATGGTCATTCACCGGATTTAATCGGGAAGTCGGTGCGTTTGTCGGTCAATTGCAGTGAACGTCGGTGAATTGTTATTTATCCTCGTTTGTAATGCCATGTGATCCGTCAGGCAAAGCCCACGCTGCCCCCGCAACGGTAAGCGAATCAGCGAATCTGCATCCAGCCACTGTGCACCGGTGTTACCAACACGGCATGGGAAGGCGCAGATTCCGGTTCCGGCGAGATCATGCTCGCTGTGGATCGTTCGCCAGCCCGGAGACCGGCCCTCGGTATAACGACTTGTTTTGCATCGCGGAGGGCGATCGACGGACTGCTTCCCGGAATGCTGTTTCTTTGCACCCCGCGTTGTTTCCTGATTTTCCTTCGTGACGGTTCCGCTGCGCTGCTTTGCTTTAGCGCCGCAAGCGGTTGGTTTCAATCCGGCTCAGGCCTATCCGAAGGAAAACACATGGCAATCATCACCGGCGCATCCGCCCACGATACCGATACACTCGACTCCGACTCCAGTTCTGCTTCCGGCGCGCGACTCTGGCGCGATCGCATCCTGCCGGGCTTGACCGCCTTCGTGCTCGGCGCCGCGCTGATCTACGCTGCCGGCTTTGCCTCCGCCGTGGAACTACACAACGCCGCGCATGACGGTCGTCATTCGGCCGGCTTTCCTTGCCATTAAGACGCCAGGCGGACTCCCTCAATGATCAATTTCGCAGTATTGCGACGGATTGCCCCCGTCGTCCTGTTGGCCGGCGCGTTGGCCGGCTTGTTGCTGACGGCCGTGCAGCAGGTGCAAGTCTCCCGCATTATTCTGCAGGCGGAAGTCTACGAAGAAGCCGCAGCCGCCAAGGCGCATGAGCAGGCGCACGCCGCTGCTTCCGCAGGCGCGCCTGCAGCAGAAGCCCATGAGCATGAACACGGCGACGAATGGGAACCCGCCAACGGTTTCGAGCGCACCGCTTACACCGTGTTGGCCAACGTCAGCATGGCGATCGGCTTCGGCCTGTTCCTCGCTGCCGCGATCCTGGTCAGCGGCAAGAAAGTGACCTGGCGCTCCGGATTGCTGTGGGGCGCGGCCGGTTACCTGGTGTTCTTCGTCGCTCCGTCGCTGGGCTTGCCGCCGGAAGTGCCGGGCACCGTGGCGGCGCCACTGCATGCGCGTCAGTTGTGGTGGATCATGACGGCCGGCCTGACCGCTGCCGGTCTCGGCCTTGGCGTGTATGCGCGCCATTGGGCGCTGAAGTTGCTGGGGCTGATTTTGCTGATCGTGCCGCACCTGATTGGCGCACCGCATCCGGCAGTGCCGGGCGGCGCCGCGCCGGAAGAGCTGGCGCAGGCGTTCATCCACGCCACCGCATTGGCCAACGGCATATTCTGGCTGACGCTGGGCGGACTGACCGGTTACTTCTATAAAAAATTCGCCTGAAAATTCACCTGAAATTCAGGTTGTCATTTTGGATGCCGATCCGGTCACTACGGCCGTATCGGCATTTTGGTTATTAAGAAACTGAACGCATGAGAACCCACCACCGCCACGTCCTGATGTGCACCGGCCCGCGCTGCACCGAAAACGGCGTGCTGGCCGAAGCCATGTTCGCCGTGCTCGGCGAGCAGATCGACGCGCGCCCCGAGCTGCGCGTCAAGCGCACGCGCACCCACTGCATGGTGGCCTGCAAGGCGCAGGCGCCGGTCGTGGTGGTATATCCCGAAGGCGTCTGGTATCGCTGCGAGGATGCCGCCGCGATCGAACGCGTGGTGGTCGAGCATCTCGAAGGCGGGCGCGAAGTCACCGACCTGATCTTCCATCGCCTCGGCAGCGGCGACGTCAATCCCGAGGAACCAGAAAATGTCTGACCAGGCAACACAATCCGTCGCTGCAACGTCTGCACCATCAGCACGTATTGCCGTATTGACCCATGCGTCCACCGACCTGGCGATCCTGCATTACGCGTTGACGCAATTGCCGGCTGATTTTCCGCCAACCATCGGCATCAACCTGCAAGGCGTGGAAAACGAAACACGCATGAGCGAGTTGTTGCAGAACGAACTGGCCGACGCCGACATCATCGTGCTGCGCATCCTCGGCCGTCTCGGCAGTGTTGCCGGATTTGCCGAACTGCTGCGGCATGCGCAACGCCAGGGACGCCATCTGATTGCGCTCAGCGGCGCCGGTGAGCCCGACGCCGAACTGGCGGCAGTGTCGACCGTCCCGACCGATGTGCTGCGCGAGGCGCTGGCGTATTTCCATGGCGGCGGCAGCGTGAACCTGGCGCAATTTCTACGCTTCGTGTCGGACCGTTTGCTGCTGACCGGATTCGCTTACGAGTCCGCGGTGGCCTTGCCTGATCACGGGATCTATCACCCGGATCTCGAACAGGATGCCGGCATTGCCGACTGGCTTCAGCTCAGACTTAAATCGCGCATTGATGTCGCAGGCCGCCGTAAACCGGCAGTCGGCATCATCTTCTATCGCGCCCACTGGATGAGCGGCAACACGCGCTTCGTCGATGCGCTGGTGACATCGCTGGAGCAGCGCGGCATGGACGTGCTGCCGATCTTCACGGCCTCGCTGCGTACTTCGGCGGCGGACTCCGATTTGCCGGCGGCGCTCAGTTATTTCGCGGGAGAGAAGGGCGCGCATGTTGACGTCCTGATCAACACCACATCCTTCGCGATGGGTGAAATCACGCCGGGCGGCCCGACGCCTGCGGGCTGGTCGGTCTCGGTGCTGGAAAAACTCAACGTGCCCGTGCTGCAAGCCATGACCAGCGGCATGACGCAGGACCAGTGGGAAATCTCCACGCGCGGCATGAACCCGCTCGACGCGGCCATGAACGTGGTGCTGCCCGAGTTCGACGGCCGCATCATCAGCGTGCCGTTGTCGTTCAAGGCGCAGGCGGCAGGTTTGTCCGGGTCCGGCGACGTGGTGGAGTTCCATCCGGTGGCCGATCGCGTCGAACGCATCGCCGGCCTGGCAGCGCGCTTCGCCCGTTTGCGCGCGCTCGACAATGCCGACAAGCGCATCGCCTTCATCTTCACCAATTCCAACAGCAAGGCCTCGCAGATCGGCAACGCCGTCGGCCTCGACGCGCCGGCCTCGCTGATGCGCATCCTCGAATCCATGCGTGAGGCCGGCTACGCTATCGGCGACTTGCCCGAGAGCGGCAGCGCGCTGATCCACACACTGGTCGATCGCTGCTCCTACGACAATACTTATCTCACCAGCGAGCAGTTGCAGCATGCGGTCGGCCGCGTGTCGGCGGACCGCTATGCCGAATGGTTCGCGGAGCTGCCGCAAGTCTTGCAGCAAAAGATCGAAGCGCAATGGGGCGCCGCGCCCGGCGTCGCCTACGTGCACGACAATCACCTGGCATTCGCCGGCGTTGAGCTGGGGAATGCTTTCGTCGCCTTGCAGCCGCCGCGCGGTTACGGCATGGATCCGGATGCGATCTATCATCAGCCCGACTTGCCGCCGACCCATCATTACTATGGCCTGTATCGCTGGCTCAGCGATGAATGGGGCGCTGACGCCATCGTCCACGTGGGCAAGCACGGCACGCTGGAATGGCTGCCGGGCAAGGGCGTCGGCCTGTCGGAAAACTGCTTCCCCGACGCGCTGCTGGGCGACATGCCGTTGTTCTATCCCTTCATCATCAACGATCCGGGCGAAGGTTCGCAGGCCAAGCGACGCGGCCACGCGGTCGTGGTCGACCACCTGACGCCGCCGATGACCACCGCCGACAGTTATGGCGCACTGGCGCAATTGACGCAATTGGTCGATGAGTACTATCAGGTGGAAGTGCTGGACCCATCCAAGCTGCCGCTGCTGCAGCAGCAGATCTGGGAGCTGGTCAAGCAGACCAATCTCGACAGCGACCTGCAGATGAAGCTGCTGCATCACGACCACGATCATGACGATGAACATGGGCATCACCATCATCACGGCCATGCGCATGATCACAGTCACGGCGACCATGATCACGACCATCCGCACGACCACAGTCACGAGGGCGAATTGCCCGAAGCGCTCAGCGCCATGGGCGGCTCCGACGTCGCCCACCTGATCGAAGACCTCGACGGCTATTTGTGCGAACTCGGTGCGGCGCAGATCCGCGACGGCCTGCACATCCTCGGCCGCGCACCGGATGCGGCGCAGATGCCGGACATGCTGGTGTCCCTGACGCGCCTGCCGAACCAGGACATCCCCGGTCTGCAGGAAGAAATGGCGCGCTTGTTCGGCCTCAAGCTCGACATGCTGCTGGAGAACAAGGGTCAGCGCCTCAATGCCGACAGCGCCCTGGCGCGCATCGCCGGTCGCGCAGTAGTCACGCGTGCCGATGCAATAGAAGCCATTGACGATTTGTGTGTGCGCCTGATGCAGACGCTGCAGGACAGCGAGTACAGAGTCGAAGCCATCAACGGCATTCTGCAATCCATGTTCGGCGACCTCAGCATCGACAAGCCGCGCCTGCAAACCGCCTCTTTGCGTCAACCGGGCAGCGTGATCGGTCAGATGAAGATGCAGGCGCGCGCCAGACCGTTGGTCGCAGCGCCGGTGATTGCAAAAGCACCGGAGCCGGCAACCGACAAGTTCGCAGCCTTACGCCGTGTCCTCGATTTCACCTGCCGCCAGTTGCTGCCCAACCTGCATCGCGCCGGAGACGAGATCGGCAATTTGCTGCTCGGCCTCGAAGGTGGCTACGTGCCCGCCGGCCCGAGCGGTTCGCCTACGCGCGGCATGGCGCACATCCTGCCGACCGGGCGCAATTTCTATTCGGTCGATCCGCGCAGCGTGCCGTCGCAATCGGCCTGGCGTGTCGGTCAACAACTGGCGCGCGAGGTATTGGAAAGACATTGGCGCGAAACCGGCGCGTATCCGGAGAGCGTCGCCATCAGCATCTGGGGCACCAGCGCCATGCGCACCCACGGTGACGACGTTGCGCAGATCCTGTGCCTGCTCGGCGTGCGTCCCGTATGGCGGCCCGGCAACCGCCAGGTGTCCGGCATCGAGGTAGTGCCGCTGCAAGAGTTGCAACGCCCGCGCATTGACGTCACCACGCGCATCAGCGGATTCTTCCGCGACGCCTTCCCGCAACTGATCGACCTGATCGACGACGCCGTCAACGCCGTCATCGCATTGGATGAGCCGCTCGACCAGAACTTCGTGCGCAAGCATTACCTGCAGGAACTGGGCGAGTGGATAGGCAAGGGCCTCGGCCAGGATGAGGCGCAAGAGCGCGCCGCCTATCGCATCTTCGGGGCAAAGCCCGGCAGCTACGGCGCCGGCATCTTGCCGCTGATCCAGGAAAAGAACTGGCAGGCCGATGCCGATTTTGCCGAGGCCTATATCAACTGGGGTGGCTATGCCTACGCACGCAAGCTTGGCGACAAGCAGGGTAGCGATCAGCGCGACGCCTTCCGCACGCGCCTGTCGGGCGTGCAGGTGGCTTTGCACAACCAGGACAACCGCGAACACGATATCTTCGACAGCGACGATTACCTGCAATATCACGGCGGCATGATCGCGACGATCCGTTCCCTGACCGGCCAACAGCCGCGCCATTATTTCGGCGACAGTCACGATCCGGCGCGCGCACAGGTGCGCGACCTCAAGCAGGAAACGCTGCGCGTATTCCGCTCGCGCGTGGTCAATCCCAAGTGGCTCGACAGCATCCAGCGTCACGGGTACAAGGGCGGGCTGGAGCTGACCGCGACGGTCGATTATCTGTTCGGCTATGACGCCACGGCGCAAGTCATGGACGACTGGATGTACGAGCAGTTGGCGCAGACTTACGCCTTCGATCCGGGCATGCAGCGCTTCCTCGAAGAAGCCAATCCCTGGGCCCAGAACGCGATTGCCGAACGCCTGCTGGAAGCGGCCAGCCGCGGCATGTGGGAAGAGCCGCAGGCGCAGACGCTGGAAGACCTGCGCCAGCTTTACCTGAAGAGCGAAACCTTGTTGGAGGCGCGCGGCGAAACCCCGCGCGGAGTCTGATATGAGCGTTCCCCTGTTTCCATTTTCGGCGATCGTCGGGCAGCCGCAACTGAAGAATGCCTTGCTGCTGTGCGCAGTCGATACCACGCTGGGGGGTGTCCTGATCCGTGGCGATAAAGGTACCGCCAAGAGCACCGCTGCGCGCGCCCTGACGGCAGTGTTGCCACCGGTCGAGCGCATCGCCGGCTGCGCCTTCAATTGCCTGCCGGGTCAGCCTGCCGAACATTGTGCTGTCTGCCAGAGTGATGCCAAAGCAATCTCGGCGAACGTACCTTTCGTCACGTTGCCGTTGGGTGCGACGGAAGATCGCGTGCTCGGTACGCTCGATCTGCAACGCGCGTTGAAGGGTGAAAAGAATGCATTCCAACCGGGCCTGCTGGCCGCAGCGCATCGCGGCATCCTGTACATCGATGAAGTCAATCTGTTGCCGGACCATCTGGTCGACGTGCTGCTCGACGTTGCCGCCATGGGCGTCAATTCGGTGCAACGCGAAGGCCTGTCGGTATCGCATCCGGCGCGCTTCACGCTGATCGGCACGATGAACCTGGAAGAAGGCGACCTGCGTCCGCAGCTGCTCGACCGTTTCGGCCTGATGGTGGAAGTGGTTGCGCCGCGCGACAAGACACTGCGCGCCGACGTGGTGCGCCGCCGTCTTGCCTATGAAGCCGATCCGCTTGCCTATGCTGCGCAGTGGAATGATGAGCAGGAAGCCTTGCGCACCCGCATCGCCGCGGCGCAAGCCTTGCTGCCGCAAGTCGTTCTGAGCGATGCCTTGCTCGATCTGATCAGCCATCTGTGCTGCGAGTTCGAAGTCGCCAGCCTGCGTGCCGACATCGTGATGCACAAGACCGCGCGTGCATTTGCCGCGCTGGACGGCCGTGCACAAGTCACGCCGGACGACGTGCGCGCCGCCGCCGAACTGGTGCTGCCGCATCGCCGCCGCCGTAAGCCGTTCGAACAACCGGGCCTTGATCAGGACAAGCTCGACGATTTGATGCAACAAGTCGCGCCGCCATCGGAACCGCAGGACAGCAATGGTGAGGATCAATCGGATTCCTCTTCCGATAGAAATGATCAATCGGACGGCGGCGACAGCCAGCAAGTATTCGCCGCCGCCAACGTCGGCGATGCACGTCAGTTAAAAGTCGATACGCCCGTGAACAATGTTTCCACGCTCGCCGGTCGCCGCAGCGATGCTGCCGATGCTACGCGCGGCCGCATGATCCGCGCCGTGCCGGACAGCAATCCGGCCAGCCTGGCGGTCGGCGCCACCCTGCGCAGTGCAGTGTTGCGCAGCGCAGCGGAAGGCGTGGAAGAGGGCGCCGTGCTGCAATTGCAGACGAGTGATCTGCATGCCAAGGTCAAGGCTGGCAAGAACGCCAACCTGATCCTGTTCGTGGTGGACGCCTCCGGTTCGATGGCTGCGCAGCGCCGCATGGAAGCGGTCAAGGGCGCGGTGCTGGCTCTGCTGACGGATGTCTATCAGCGTCGCGACCAGGTGGCGGTGATCGGTTTCCGTGGCGACAAGGCGTCCTTGTTGCTGGCGCCGACACGCAGCGTCGACCTGGCGGAACAAGGCTTGCGCGAACTGCCGACCGGCGGTCGCACACCCTTGCCGCATGCGCTGCAACTGGCCTTGCAAACACTGGAACAGTCAGCCGGCGTTGCGCCGCCTTTGCTGGTTTTACTCAGCGACGGCAAAGGCAACGTCGCGCTGGAAAACGGCGGCGACCCCTGGCGCGAGACGCTGGCGCTGGCCGAGCAACTGGCTGCACGCGGTACGCCTGCGCTGGTGCTCGATACCGAAACCGGCTATGTGCGCCTCGGCCGCGCTGCGCAATTGGCGCAGGCGCTCGGTGCGGAATGCATGACGCTGGAAGAACTCACTGCCGACAATTTGGCGCTGACGATTCGCGCCCGCATGACTCAATAAAGTATTAATCAAGGAACAAGAAATGATCATTTGCATAGGAGCAGGTCCGGGAGATATTGGCTACCTCACCCAACGCGGCGCCGAGCTGATTCGCGACGCCGACGTGGTGGCGGGTTTCGACGCCGTCGTCAACGTGGTGCAAAGCATCATCCCGCCGACGGCGGAAGTCGTCCTGATGAACTATCGCGACCAGGTCGCGCAGCTCGATCTGGTTGCCGCCGCACATCATGCCGGCAAGCGCTGCGTAGTGGTGTTCATGGGCGATATTCATTTCAGCGGCTTCCAGTACCTGGAACGCGTCGAACGCGCCTGCGGCCATCCGGTCGAGACCTTGCCCGGTATTTCCTCGGCGCAAATCCTGGCCTCGCGCGCCAAGGTCTGCTTCGACGAAACCACCTTCATCACCTTTCATCGCCGCGGCGACCTGACGCCATTCAAGCGCCATTTGGTGCATGTGCTCAATGACGGTCGCAATGCGATTGTGATACCGTGTCCATGGGATGCAGCGCGCTCCTTCATGCCGCGTCATATCGCGGCTTATCTGCTGGAAAACGGCGTGCAGCCCGATCATCCGACCGAAGTCTGGGAAAACCTCACGCGTGGCGACGCCGAGTGGCATGGCTCACTGGCCGAATGCGTGGACAAGGAGTTCACCGACATGAGCATCATGCTGATTCGCACCCATACGCCCATGGACAGCCAGATCGAGCCGCCACCGGCCGCATCTGCCAAGTCTGCGGAGGCGGCATGAGCGCAGTGCCTGCCGATATCGTTAACATTGTTGACGATCAGGCAAGTTATGGCATCGTGATCGCCGGTCACGGCAGTCGCGACGCCGACGCCGTGCGCGAGTTCGAAGCGCTGGTCGACATCGTGCGCGCCCGCGCGCCTGGCCGTGTGGTGACGCACGGCTACCTCGAATTCTCCAGCCCGACCATCAGCGAAGCGGTCGACGCCAATCTCGCCGCCGGCAGCAAACAGGTGGCCGTGGTGCCCGGCGTGCTGCTGGCCGCACGTCACGCCAAGAACGACATGCCGGCCGAAGTGCTGGAGCTGGCGCGCAAACATCCTGAAGTCGATTTCCATTTCGGCGCGGCGATGAACCTGCATCCGCAACTGCTGCAACTGGCGCAGGAACGCATCCTTGCCGCCGAAGCGCAATCCTCGCAAACCATCCGCCGCGACGACACTTGCCTGGTGCTGGTCGGGCGCGGCACCACCGACCCCGACGCCAACGGCGAAGTGTCGAAACTCGCACGCATGCTGGAAGAAGGCATGGGCTTCGGCGGCGTCTACGTCTGTTATTCAGGCACCGCCAAGCCGCTGGTCGCAGACGGTTTGCGCGCGGCCGCCTTGCTCGGTTTTGCGCGTATCGTGGTGTTGCCGTTCTTCCTGTTCGACGGTGTACTGGTCAAACGCATTTATGCCGCCGCTGATGAAATGCAGCAGCGCGAGCCCGGACTGGAAGTGCTGAAGGCCGGCTATCTCGGTGTACACCAGCACGTCGCCGACGTCCTGCTGGAACGTGCGCGGGACGCCGTTGAAGGCCGCGCGGCGATGAATTGCAGCCTGTGCAAATACCGCGTGCAGATCGTTGGTTTCGAAGAGCAGATCGGCGAGCCGCAACGTGCGCATCATTTGCAGGTGCGCGGTTTGTTGCATCGCGAAACGCTGGTCGCTGAACCGAAAGCAGAATTCCCACCGTATGTGCCGCATCCGATCGAGAAGGAAAGCTTCGAGATCATCGCCGCCGGTCGCGACTGGTCGATGTTCCCGCCGGCGCACCTGACTGCGTTGCAACGGCTGGTGCACACCAGCGGCGATTTCGACGCGGTCGACGATATCTATTTTTCAGCCGGTGCAATCGATGCCGGCATCCGCGCCATCCTGCGCTGCAAGCGTGTGGTGACCGACGTGACCATGGTGCAGACCGGCCTGAAACGCGCGCTGGTCGAACAGCTCGGCGTCGAAACCTGGTGCGGCGTGCACGATCGAGAAACACATCTGCTGGCGCAGGCGCAAGGCATCACGCGCTCCGCTGCCGGCGTGCGCCGTGCATGGGAAAAATTCGGCAACGACATCATCCTCGCCATCGGCGATGCGCCGACTGCGATTGTCGAGACTACACGCCTGATCCGCGAGCATGGCTGGCGGCCGCAACTGGTGATCGGCTTGCCGGTGGGTTTCGTCGGCACGCGTGAAAGCAAGGACGAACTGCGCCGCTGCCTGCAAGTGCCGCGCATCACCAACAGCGGCACACGAGGCGGATCGCCATGGGCGGCGACGGTGGTCAACGCCCTGATGATCGATGCCATCGGACAGGTCATCGCGGCACAGAACGCGGAGTCAACAGTCAATGCAGGAGCTTGAACGCGCCGAATTCGACCTCGCCGTGCTGGCTCCCAATGGCTTGCGGCGCGGCAGGACGACCGGCAGCTGCGCCACCGCGGCGGTCAAGGCGGCGCTGATGATGCTGTTGCGCGACGAGAAGATCGACAAGGCGGAAGTCAGCCTGCCGGACGGCAAGCATTATTTGCTGGTGCCGATACAGGATGTGCAGCGACTGGATGGCAAGCGTGTACGCGCAGAGGTATTGAAGGACGGCGGCGACGATCCCGACAACACGCACGGCGCGACGATTTTTGCGGAAGTGGCGCGTAACGACACGGGAGAAGTTCGCTTCAAGGCGGCGTCCGGCGTTGGCACCGCCACCCAGCCCGGCTTGCGTGTGGCGGTAGGCGAGCCGGCCATCAATCCGGTGCCGCGCCAGATGATGCGGCTGGCGGTGGCGGAAGTGCTGGAAGAGTTGGGCATGAATGGTGAGACTGGTTTTGATCTCGCCATCGGTTGTGAAGACGGCCAGAAGATCGCGCAGAAGACCTTCAACCCGCGTCTCGGGATCGTCGGCGGCATTTCGATTCTGGGCACCTCGGGCATCGTCGAGCCGATGTCGCTGGCTTCGTGGATCGCGTCGATCGAAGTGTATATCCGCGTGGCGCTGGCGGACGACAGCAAGCCGAACGGTGTGGCGTCCTGCGTGGCGTATCTGCCCGGCAAGATCGGCCGGACGTTTGCGCGCGACGAATTGGGCTTGCCGGAAGCGCGCTCGGTGCAGATCGCCAACTTCCTCGGCGACGCGCTCGACTTCACGCAGTCGGCCTTGGTCGAGCAGGGCGCGCAACTGGATGTGTTGTGGCTGGCGGGACATCCCGGCAAGCTGGCCAAGGTGCTCGACGGCGTCTGGGATACGCATTCGAGCAAGAGCAATATGGCGATGGGCGGCGTGGCCCGGGTGGCGTCGGAACTGGCGGCGGAGCTCGGATTTTCCGCAGCGCTGATCGCCGAGATAGAAAGTGCAAACACAGTGGAAGCAGCAATCGAACGTCTGAAGAATGAGCCCGGCGCCGTTGCCTTGTGGCGCACCATCGAAGCCCGCATCGCGGCGCTGGCGCAAGCGCGCTTGCCGTCGGTGAAGCGCGTCGAGGTGCGCCTGTTCGACCTCGACGGCAATTTGCTGGGAGGAACGGTATGAAGGCTCAACCCGGAATGTTCTGGGGCATCGGCGTCGGTCCCGGCCCGGCGGGCTATCTGCCGCTGGCCGCCATGCAGGCCTTGCAGAACGCCGATCTGATCTACGTGCCGCGTGCAAAAAGCGCCGACACCTCGGTCGCGCTGCAATGCCTGGAAGGCGTCGCCGTCGCGCCGGAGCGCCTGCGCGAAGTCGAGTTCAACATGGACCCCGACCGCAACGTGCTGCGCGAGCATTACGCGCAACTGGCGCAGGACATCGCCGCCGAATTGCAGGCCGGGCGCAGCGTCGCCTACCTGACCATCGGCGACACGCTGACGTACTCGACTTACGGCTACATCCTGGCGGCGCTGAAGGATTTGCTGCCGGTATTTCCGCACCGGACGTTTCCGGGCATCACCAGTTATGCGTCGGCGGCTGCCGCGCTGGATTGGCCGCTGGGCGTGGGCAAGGAGCGCACCCTGATCCTGCCGTGCCCGGACGATCCGGCGACGTTGCAGCAGGAGATCGAGACGCATGACATCGTCGTGCTGATGAAAGTCGGTGCACGCCTGCCATGGGTGCTGGCGTTGTTGAAAGAAATGGGTATCGCCGGACACTGCGCTTTCGCCCGGCGCATCGGACTGGACGGCGAAGTATTGGCAAACGACTTGCGCGAACTCGAAGCGGGCGACCGGGACCATGCCGTGAGCGGCTACCTGGCGACCATGCTGATTCGCAAGACCGCATTGGAAAAGAGGCATCAAGGATGAAAGTTTACTTTGTAGGCGCCGGTCCCGGCGCTCCCGACCTGATCACGCTGCGCGGCGCCAAGCTGCTCGGCAGCGTGCAGATGGTGTTGTACGCAGGTTCGCTGGTGCCGACCGAGATGCTGCAGCATTGCCGGCCGGATGCCGAGCTGATCGACACCGCGCAACTCGACCTCGAGCAGCAACAGGCCTGCTACGAGCGCGCGAAAGCGCAGGACATTGACGTGGTCCGTCTGCATTCCGGCGATCCGGCGATTTACGGTGCGACCGCCGAGCAGATGCGCCGGCTGGAAGCCTTGGACATCGCCTATGAAGTGGTGCCGGGGGTGTCGTCGTTCACCGCCGCTGCATCGGCGGTGACGGCCGAACTGACCAAGCCGGAAGTGTCGCAGACCGTGATCCTGACGCGCGTCTCCGGCCGCGCCTCGGCAGTGCCGGAGCTGGAGTCGATTGCGCGCCTGGCCGAACACCAGGCCACCATGTGCATCTTCCTGTCCGGTCCGCATCTGAAAAAGATCGTCACCGACCTGCGCTTGCACTATCCCGAGACCACCCCGGTGACGCTGGTGTATCGCGCCACCTGGCCCGATCAGCGTGTCTATCAAGGCACGCTGGCGACCGTGCTGGAAGAAACCAAACGCGGCGCCTGGAACTTGACCACGATGATGCTGGTCGGTGCGGCGCTGGACAAGGGCCAGCAGGTTGAGTCGAGTCTGTATTCCAAGGATTTCACGCATCTGTTTCGCGTGGTGAAGAAGGACAAGAAAAATAAAGTCAACAGCACCGCAGAACCAGTGGAAATTTCCGTCACTGACGACGAGGTCTGATCATGAGCAATTCCTTGCAAAGCGCACCATCGACATCTCTCGGCATCTGGCTGGTGCGAGCGGAGAGCGAAGCATTGGCGGCGCGTCTGCAGGGACAGCTGGGCGGCACGCTGTACCGGCCATGGCTGAACGCGGGCATTCCGCAGAAGCAGCAATTCCGCGCGTCCTATCGCTCTCAGGGGCAATGGATCATGCTGGCGGCCAGCGGCGTGGCAGTGCGTTTTCTGGAAGGTTTGCCGCAGGACAAGCTGACCGATCCGGCGGTGGTGCTGCTTGATGAAGCGGGACGCTTTGCCGTGTCCTTGCTCGGCGGTCACGAAGGCGGCGGCAACCGTCTCGCCTATCGTGTCGCCAATGTGGTCGGCGCGGTGCCGGTGGTGACCACCGCAACGGAAGCATTGAAGCCGCTGGTGCTCGGCATAGGCTGCCGCAAGAACGTACCGGTGGAAAAGATCGCCGCCGCCGTCGCACATGCACTGGCCCTGATCGGCCGCACGTTGAGCGAGGTGCGCGAAGTGGCGACCATCGACCTGAAGGCGGAAGAACCCGGCCTGCTGAGTTTTTGCGCGGCCAACGAATTGCCGATGCGCGTGATTGCGGCCTCGGACGTCGCCGCCCGCGGCTGGGTGACGGCGCCGTCGGAATGGGTGCAGAAGAACGTCGGCGTCGACGGCGTGTGCGAACCGTGCGCGCTGATCGCCAGTCCGCGCGGCGTATTGGCGCTGCCGAAGACCGCACTGGAAGGCGTGACGGTCGCGATCGTGGAAGACATCGGTTTGCCTGACGTTGAAAGTCAGGCGGATCCGAAATGAATAATATGAAATTGAAAAAGAAAGCAGTGTTATGAGTGGAGTATTGAATCTGGTGTCGGTTGGTCCCGGTTTTGGCGACCTGATCGTGCCGCGCGCCATCGCCGCCTTGCGCGACAGCAACGTCATCGTGGCCTATGAGCTGTATCTGCGCTGGATCAGTTCGCATATCGAGGGCAAGGAGATCCACACGCCGCCGCTGACGCAGGAGCGCGAACGTGCTCTGCTTGCGATCGACAAGGCGCGCAACGGTGAAAGAGTCGCGCTGATCTCGAGCGGCGACATCGGCATCTACGCCATGGCGGCGCTGGCCTTCGACGAGATGAAGGAAGACGACGACTACGAAGTCAACGTCATCCCCGGCGTAACCTCGGCCAATGCCTGCGCGTCCTTGCTGGGCTCGCCGCTGTCGCACGACTTCGCCACGCTGAGCCTGTCCAACCTGCTGTGTCCGTGGGAATGGATCGAGAACCGCGCGCGCCACATCGCGCAGGCCGATCTGGCGTGCGTGCTGTACAACGTGCAAAGCGCGGGCCGCCAGGAAGGCGTCTATCGCATCCTCAAGCTGATGCTGGAATCGAAGGCGCCGCATACGCTGTGCGGCGTGGTCAAGAACGCCTATCGTCCCGGCCAGGAAGTCAGCATCCACCGCCTGGATGAATTGCCGTCACTGCAATTCGACATGCTCACCAGCATCGTGATCGGCAACCGCTTCACGCAACGCAAGCGCGGCTATATCTTCACGCCGCGCGGCTACAACGACTGGCACGACGAATCGACGGTCGCGGTGGAAGAACCCGCGCTGCCGTCGCAGGCGGTGTGGGTCTTCGCCGGCACCAGCGACGGTAATGCGCTGGCGAAGCAACTGGCCGCGCAAGGTCATCAGGTGGTGGTTTCCACCGCCACCGAATACGGCGGCGAGCTGGCCTTGCAGGATTGCCCTGGCGTCACGGTATGGGCCGGTCGTCAGGGCGTGGAAGCGCGCAAGCAGGCCTTGCTGCGCCATGAGGCGCGCGTGCTGGTCGACGCCACGCATCCGTATGCCACGCTGATGTCGCAGCAATTGATGGGCTTGTCGCAAAGCCTCGACATTCCTTATCTGCGTTACGAACGTCCTAGCAGCATCGCCGGTGATGACACACTCGTGTATGGCTCGATGGAGCAGGCTGCCGATCAGGCGATTGCCAAGGGCGAGCGCATCTTCCTCGCCACCGGTTCAAAAGATCTTGCGGCTTTCCTGCAAGCCCCGGGGGCAGACAAGAAGCAATGGTTCGTTCGCGTCACGGCCGAACCGGAGTTTATCCAGCGCGCTATCGATCTCGGCATTCCGCGCAGCCGCATCTGCGCGATGCAGGGACCGTTTTCCCAAGGCTTCAACGAAGCCTTGTGGCGCGACTGGAACATCGACTGCGTGGTGACCAAGGATTCCGGCGACGCCGGCGGTTATCGCGCCAAGGCCGATGCGGCGAAGGCATTGAATATTCCATTACTGACGGTGCGCCGTCCGGCACTGGATTATCCGGTGCAGGCCGGCAATCTGGACGAAGCCTTGGCGCAGGTGGAACGCTGGCAGAAAGAAGGCAAACGCGCATGACGCCGGCGCAGCCTATCCCCGTCACCATCGTCACCGGTTTCCTCGGCGCCGGCAAGACGACTTTGCTGCGCAGCCTGGTGCAGCGCCGTCAGACGCGCCGACTGGCTTTGCTGATCAACGAGTTCGGCGAAGTGACGATCGACGGCGACCTGATCCGCGCCAGCAGCAGCGATGAAGGCGGACAGGTGCGCATCCATGATTTTTCCTACGGTCTGATCGCCTACGGCGACGACGAGCATTTCGTGCCGACCATGCTTGCATTGGCGGCGCGGCGCGCACAGGTCGATCACGTGCTGATCGAAACCTCCGGACTGGCCTTGCCGACCGCCGTCATGGAAAGCCTGCAGACGCCGGAACTGGCGGCGCATTTCATCCTCGACGCGACGCTGGCGGTGGTCGATACGCCCTTGCTGCTGGACGATCGCTTCGAGCAGCGGGGCAGCAGCGCCGACGCCGATGAGGCTGTCGCTGCGATGTTCGAGCGTCAGCTGGAATACGCCGACGTCGTCGTGCTCAACAAGATCGACGAGCTGAACGAAGATCAACTGCTGGATGCGGAACAGCGCATACGCTCGCGTGCGCCGAACGTGCGTTTCCTCGAACTGGCTTACAAGGCGCAACTCGACATTCGCCTGGCGCTCGGCCTGCGATTGCATCAGCCGACCTTGCAGGCGCATCAGCACACTTATACGCACGTGCGCATGCCCGGCGCTGATGCCAGCGTGCTGGCCGACCAGGGCCGTCTGAACGGTCATGCGCATTCGGGCCTCGGCGCGCACAGCCACGGCCTGGCGACGCACAAGCATTTCCACGAGCAGGATCCGGGCTGGCTGTCGTTCACGCTGCGCAGCCAGTCGCCGCAACCGACGGACAAGCTGAAACAGGCGATTGCCGAGGCGGCAAAGTCGGAACCCATCCTGCGCACCAAAGGCTTTGTCCGGACGTTGGAGGGCAAGCGGCCGCAACTGGTGCAGGGCGTACGCACGCGCGTGACGATCAATTTGGATGCGGCCGACGCCGCCAACGAGAATGCAGAAACCGACAAGTCCGAACTGGTCTTCATTGGTTATCACCCGAGCCGCAGCAAGGTCGCCGCCTTGCTGTCCGAACTCACCGGCACACACTGGAAATAAAGAGAACTCATCATGAAAACCGATCCGGAATCGCACAAACGCATGACCCAGCGTCACAAGGAAGGCTTCGAGAAAAAGAAGGCTGCCGCGCAAAAGGAAAAGGGCCTGCTGATCGTCAACACCGGCACCGGCAAGGGCAAGTCCAGCGCCGCCTTCGGCATGGGCATGCGCATCCTCGGTCATGGCATGAAACTGGGCGTGGTGCAGTTCATCAAGGGCGCTTTGTACAGCGCCGAGCGCGACTTCCTCGGCGGCCACGCGAATTGCGATTTCCACGTGGTCGGTTCCGGCTACACCTGGGATACGCAGGACCGCGACGCCGACATGAAAACCGCCGCTCACGGCTGGGCCGAAGCGGTGCGCATGATCAAGGATCCGTCCTACGATATGGTGATCCTGGACGAGATGAATATCGTGCTCAAGTATCAATACCTCGACCTGCAGGAAGTGCTCGACGTCTTCGCCGCCCGGCGCGAGATGCTGCACATCGTCGTCACCGGCCGCCATGCGCCGGACGCGCTGATCGAACTGGCCGACCTGGTCAGCGAGATGCGTCCGCTCAAGCATCCCTACAAAGAACAAGGCATCAAGGCGCAAAAGGGCGTGGAATTCTGATCATGGCAACTCCGTCGTCCGACGTCGCTTCGTCTTCTGCTGCTTCTTCTGTTCTGTGCCCGGCGCTGTTCATCACCGCGCCCGGCTCGAATCACGGCAAGACCACCGTGACGGCGGCGCTGGCGCGCTGGCATCGCTCGCAGGGCCGCAGGGTGCGCGTATTCAAGACCGGGCCTGACTTCCTCGACCCGACCATCCTTGAACGCGCCAGCGGCAATCCGGTGTATCAGCTCGACCTGTGGATGATGGGCGTAGCGGAATGCCGCCGCCTGCTGCACGAAGCCGCGCAACAGGCCGACCTGATCCTGGTCGAAGGCGTGATGGGCCTGTTCGACGGCGAGCCGTGCAGCGCCGACCTGGCCGAACTGATGAAGATTCCCGCCGTGGCGGTGGTTGACGTCGCCGGCGTGGCGCAGACGCTGGGGGCGATCGGCTACGGCCTGGCGCATTACCGGCCGGGCTTTCCGCTGCTGGGCTTGCTCGGCAACGGCGTCGCCAGCCCGCGTCATGAAGAGATGCTGCGTCAGGGCATGCCGCATGGCGTCAGTTATCTGGGCAGCATGCCGCGCAATCTGCAATTCAAATTGCCGGAGCGTCATCTCGGCCTGGTGCCGGCAGCGGAAGTCGCCGATCTCGACCGGCGCATCGATGCCGCCGCCACGCTGATCGGCGAAACCGAACTGGCGCGCATGCCGGCGCCGGTCGAGTTCATTGCGCCGGAAGCGGAGGCGCCGTCGCTGCCGCTACCGCAACTGCTGGCGGGACAGCGCATCGCGGTGGCGCGCGACAAGGCGTTTTCCTTCATCTATCCCGGTAACCTGGATTTGCTGCGCCAGCTCGGCGCCGAACTGGTGTTCTTTTCACCGTTGCGCGACGCCGTGTTGCCGGCGGCGGACAGCGTGTATCTGCCCGGCGGCTATCCCGAATTGCACCTGCAGGAATTGCAGGGCAACCTCGCCATGAAGCAGGCGCTGCTCACGCATTGCGCCGCCGGCAAGCCGCTGTATGCAGAGTGCGGTGGTTTGCTCTATCTGCTCGAAAGCCTGAGCGACAAGGACGGCGCACGTGCGCGCATGCTCGGTGTGCTGAGCGGGCGCGCGGTGATGCAGCGGCGTTTGCAGGGACTGGGCTATCAGAGTATCGCGCTGCCGCAGGGCACGCTGCGCTGCCATACCTTCCACTACTCGACCACGGTGACGGCGCTTGCTGCGGCGTACACCGGTGAGCGCCTGTATGACACCTCGGCAGGCGAGCGCGTCTATCGCGTGCGCGGCGTGACGGCGACGTATCTGCATGCCTACTTCGCTTCGTCGCCGGAAGCGGCGGCGGCTTTGTTCCTGCCGCAGCCTGCGCTTGAAGCTGAAGTTGAAGCTGAACCTGAGGCGCCGGCATGAACCATCGTTACAGCCAGGACGACATCGATATCGTTTACCGCGTGATCGCGGAGCGGCGCGACATCCGCCATTTCTTGCCGGATCCGGTGGATCCTGCCTTGCTGCAGCGACTGCTGGAAGCGGCGCATCTCGGGCCGAGCGTGGGTTTCATGCAGCCGTGGCGTTTCATCCGCATCACGGAACGCAGCCGCCGCGAGGCCATCCATGCGCTGGTCGAGCAGGAGCGCATCCTGACTGCGCAAGCCCTGCATGAACGTGAAGACGAATTCATGCGCCTCAAGGTGGAAGGCATCCGTGAGTGCGGCGAGTTGCTGGTGGCGGCCTTGATGGATGATCGCGATCATCACGTGTTCGGTCGCCGCACCTTGCCGGAGATGGACCTTGCCTCGGTCGCTTGCGCCATCCAGAACATGTGGCTGGCCGCGCGCGCCGAAGGCATCGGCATGGGCTGGGTGTCGCTGTTCGATGTCGACAAGCTGGCAACGCTGCTGGCGATGCCGGCGGGCGCCAAGCCGGTAGCGGTGATCTGTCTGGGGCATGTAAAAGAATTCTATGCGCGCCCGATGCTGGAACAAGAGGGCTGGGCGGTGCGGCAATCTCTGGACGACCTGGTGTTTCGCGATGCGTGGGGAAACAAGGAAAAACAACAATGAATCAGCAAACAACCCGCACCCTGGTGTTCGGCGGCGCGCGCTCGGGCAAGAGTGCGCAGGCGGAACGGCTGGCCGCAGCCGCCGGCAAACCGGTGATCTACATCGCCACGGCCGCCGTCGGCGACGACGAAATGGCGGCGCGCATCGCCTTGCACCGGCAACAACGCAGCACGCACTACGCCCACTGGGAAACCGTGGAAGAACAACTCGCGCTGGGCGACGCCATCGCGCGCGCCAGCCGGCCCGGCAACGTCGTGCTGGTGGATTGCCTGACCGTGTGGCTGTCGAACCTGCTGTTCAGCGAACACAGGGAATATCCCGAAGTCGGCCGCATCGAAGCGCCGGCACGCTTTGCGGTGGAACGCGAGCGCTTCCTGCAAGCCTTGTCGCAGGCGCCGGGCGACGTGGTGCTGGTGTCCAACGAAGTCGGCATGGGCATCGTCCCGCAGGGCGCGATTTCACGCTGGTTCGTCGATGAGGCGGGGCGCCTGAACCAGGCCGTCGCGGCGATCTGCGAGCGCGTGCAATTCGTTGCCGCCGGCTTGCCGTTGACACTGAAAGGACCCGCATGCTGAGTGCTTTCAACGCCTTCGACATGACCTTGCTGGCGCTGCTGATGGCGGCCGGGGTGGCGCTCGACTGGCTGCTGGGGGAGGCGCCGCGTTGGCATCCGCTGGTCGGTTTCGGTCGCTATGTGCAGTGGATTGAACGACGACTGAATCGCCAGCCCGGCAGCTATGCACGTGGCGTGTTCGCCTGGCTGCTGGCAGTGCTGCCGCCGGTGGCGCTGGCCTGCGCCGCGACGATCCTGCTGGCGCGTCAATCGCTGTGGCTGGCTGCCGCCTGGCACGTGCTGCTGCTGTATTTCTGCATCGGCCTGCGCAGCTTGCGCGACCACGTCATGCCGATTGCCGAGGCGCTGAAAGGCGGCGACCTGGCGGCGGCGCGCGCATTGACCGGCCGCATCGTGAGCCGCGACACTACGCAGTCGCAGGAAACGGACCTGGCCAAGGCCGCCGTCGAATCGCTGCTGGAGAACGGCAACGACGCCGTCTTCGGTACTTTGTTCTGGTTTGCCGTGGCCGGCGGTCCCGGCGCCTTGCTGTTCCGCCTGGCCAATACGCTCGACGCCATGTGGGGCTACCGCACGCCGCGCTTCCTGGCGTTCGGCTGCGCAGCGGCGCGCATCGATGATGCGCTCAACTGGATTCCCGCGCGGCTGACGGCGCTGTCGTATGCGGCGCTGGGCAACTGGCGTCAGGCGCGGACATGCTGGCGCGAACAGGCGCCCGCCTGGAGCAGTCCGAACGCCGGGCCGGTGATGTCGTCGGGTGCGGGTGCGCTCGGACTGGCGTTGGGCGGCGCTGCGATCTATGACGGCGAAGTGGAACAACGGCCGCCGCTCGGCATCGGCCGTGATGCGGTTGCCGGTGATATCGCACGCGCGTGGACGCTGGTCTCGCGCACCGCCATGCTGTGGCTGACGGTGATGCTGGCGACGGCCATGCTGCTGTCCACGCTGTTGTCGTTCGGAGCGCCCCATGCTTGAACACGGCGGCAATCTCAACGATGCAGTTGTCCGCTACGGCATTGCGCGTGCAGACTGGCTCGATCTGTCGACCGGCATCAATCCCGATTTCTATCCCGCGCCGTCCTTGCGCGCCGATGCCTGGCATCGCCTGCCGGAAGCCAGCGATGACTTGGCTGCGGCCGCCTGCGCCTATTACGGCGCGCCGCAGATGCTGCCGGTGGCCGGCACCCAGGCCGCGATCCAGGCATTGCCGCAATTGCGTTTGCGTGAACACGGCGTAGCACGCGTGGTGGTCGCGGCCCCGGCGTATGCCGAGCACGCGCATCGCTGGCAACAGGCGGGACATGCGATGCGCGAAGTCGGCTATGCGGATTTGCCTGATGCGGTGGACGCATGCGACGTGATGGTGATCTGCAATCCGAACAACCCTACCGGTGCGCGCGTCGCGCCCGACGTCCTGCTCGGCTGGGCGCAGCAGCTGGCGACGCGCGGTGGCTGGCTGGTGGTCGATGAGGCGTTCGGCGACACCACGCCGCAGTTGAGTGTGGCGGGGCACACCGGTGCGCAGGCCGGATTGATCGTGTTGCGTTCAGTCGGAAAATTTTTCGGACTGGCCGGCGTGCGGCTCGGATTCGTCGCTGCGCAAGACGATATCCTGAACGGCTTGCGCGAGTGGCTGGGCCCCTGGTCGGTCAGCGGACCGGCGCAGCAAATCGGCATCGCCGCCTTGCGTGATGTCGATTGGCAGCAAAGCACGCGTACGCGTTTGCTGGCTGCGGGCGAGCGTTTGCAGCGCTTGCTGGCCGAATATGGAATCGACTCCAGCGGCAGCGCCATGTATCAGTGGTGGCCGGAGCCGAACGCAGCCGCCTTCCATGATTGCATGGCGCGCCAAGGTATCTGGGTGCGGCTTTTTACGCGCGGCGCAGGCGGTATCCGTCTGGGCCTGCCTCCGGACGAAGCCGGCTGGCAGCGTCTGCAACAGGCGCTGCAAGTGTGGCGTGAGCAGGTGGAGAAAACGGAGCATTCTGCATGACATTTCCTTTCCACACGCTGATGGTGCAGGGCACGACCTCCGACGCCGGCAAGAGTACGGTGGTGGCGGCGCTGTGCCGCTTGCTGCATCGCCAGGGTGTCAAGGTGGCGCCGTTCAAGCCGCAGAACATGGCGCTCAACAGCGCCGTGACCAGCGACGGCGGCGAGATCGGCCGGGCTCAGGCCTTGCAGGCGCAGGCCGCCGGCATCGCGCCGCACACCGACATGAATCCGGTGCTGCTGAAACCGTCCAGCGACACCGGCGCGCAGGTGATCGTGCACGGAAAGGTGCGCGCCGACATGAACGCGCGCGACTATCACCGCTACAAGACCAGCGCCATGGAAGCGGTGCTGGAGTCCTATCAACGCCTGCGCACACAATACGAAGTGGTGCTGGTGGAGGGCGCCGGCAGCCCGGCTGAAATCAACCTGCGCGCACGCGACATCGCCAACATGGGTTTTGCCGAAGCGGTCGATTGCCCGGTTGTACTGGTGGCCGACATCGATCGCGGCGGCGTGTTCGCGCATCTGACCGGCACGCTGGCCTGCCTGTCCGAGAGTGAGCAGGCGCGCGTAGTCGGCTTCGTGATCAATCGTTTTCGCGGCGACATCAGCCTGCTGCAGCCGGGACTGGACTGGCTCGAGCAACGCACCGGCAAGCCGGTGCTGGCGGTGCTGCCGTATCTGCACGGCCTGCATCTCGATGCCGAGGATGCGGTGGCGTCCAGCCAAAGCGCCAAAGGAACGTTCCGCGTGATCGTGCCGGTGCTGCCGCGCATCAGCAATCACACCGATTTCGACGCCTTGCGCGCGCATCCGGAGGTTGATTTGCAGTTCATCGGGCCGGGCCGGCCGATTCCGCCGGCTGACCTGATCATCCTGCCGGGCAGCAAGAACACGCGCAATGATCTGGCGTGGCTCACGCAGCAAGGCTGGCCGGACGCCATCCGCAAGCACCTGCGCTATGGCGGCAAAGTGATCGGCATCTGCGGCGGCTTCCAGATGCTCGGCGCCAGCGTCGACGATCCGCATGGCGTGGAAGGCGTGCCCGGCAGCATGGCAGGATTGGGACTGCTCGACATGGCGACCGAACTAACGCAGCAGAAACAATTGCTGCAGGTGTCGGGTCATTGTGAATTTGGCGCCGGGCCTGCATCCGTCAGCGGCTACGAAATCCACATGGGCGTGTCAGCCGGCACCGCATTACAACGCCCGGCGTTTCAGATCGAAGGCCGTCCGGAAGGTGCGCGTTCGGCCGACGACCGGATCCTCGGCAGTTATCTGCACGGCATGTTCGATACGCCGCAGGCCTTTGCCGCGCTGCTGGAGTGGGCTGGCCTGCACGGCGCTGCAGCGGTCGACCTGAATCAGTTGCGCGAAGAGAGCCTGGAGCGGGTTGCCGATGCGACGCAGCCCTTGCTGGACGCCTTGGTGAAAACGGTGAAGACAAGCTAGACCGAACGAAGCCGCAGTCCTGGGGTCTATCGTGGACATACATTGAAACAAGGCATCACATGAGCTTATTCGGCAAACTGCTGATCATCGTCGGCGTGGTCGTGCTGGCGGGCGGCGGCCTGATCGCGTGTTCGCCGTTGAAGGCGCTCAACGCCGTCACGCCCGGAGCGGCCTACCAGAAGACCGCCGACATTCCCTACGGCGCCAATCCGCGCCAGCAACTCGACATCTACATCCCGCAGAAGACGTCACCCGACGCCTCGGTCGTGGCCGGCTTGCCGGTGGTGGTGTTCTTCTACGGCGGCAGCTGGAACAACGGTAGTCGCAAGGATTACGCCTTTGTCGGCGAAGCCTTGAGTTCGCGCGGCTACATCGCGGTGATCGCCGACTATCGCGTCTATCCCGAAGTACGTTATCCGGAGTTTGTACGCGACAGCGCTGCCGCAGTGGCATGGACGCTGCAGCATGCGGAAGGCTACGGCGGTGATCTGAAACGCGTGTTCGTGATGGGACACAGCGCCGGCGCCTACAACGCAGCAATGGTGGCGCTCGATCCGCGCTGGCTGAAAGAGGTGGGCGCCTCGCCGCAACAATTGCGCGGCTGGATCGGATTGGCCGGACCATATGATTTTCTGCCGATTGAAAATCCCGATGTGAAGCCGGTGTTCTGGTTTCCCGATACGCCGCCCGATTCGCAGCCGGCCAGGCACGTTGGTGAAAGCCATGTACCGACCTTGCTGATCGCTTCGCATAAAGACAAGCTGGTGGAGGCCGAGCGCAATACCGGCGGCCTGGCACGCCTGTTGCGCGAACACAAGGTGCCGGTGCAGGAACTGTATTTCGACAACACCTCGCACGTGACGCTGGTGCTGAGTTTGTCGCGACCATTCCGCCATATCGCGCCGACGCTGGATCGCGTCGCCGACTTCATCGACAATCCGCCGCAGCGCTGAAACAGATTCGTTCAGTTCGGCAATGCCTGACAGCGCTGCAATGGTTTCTCTGACGTGCGCTCGCGGCGCGCACCGACTGCCTTTCAACGCGTGAGCTTCTACCATGGATGTACGCCGGGCACATTGCAGCGGCGACTACTTACCATATCAAGGAGATCACTATGAAGAAGCAACTTGCCCTGTTGGTCATGGTCGGCGCAATGTCTGCCGGCATGCAAGCACACGCGGTCAACGCAGGCGGCGGCGACGGCGATGACAAGTCGGGTCCGGCCAACAATGCCAGCAATCAGGTGACCGACAATGCCAAGGGTAAATCGCGCGCCACCAAGTCGGCCGAACGCAAGGACAAACGCGCTTCGGAAGCCGGCGCGATGAGCAAGTCATCCGGCGGCGATGGCGACGACAAGAGCATTCCTGCGAACAACCCGGACATGAAGGGCAACCCGGGCGCCAAGAAGTAAATCACATAAGCAGTAAATCAGACAAGCACAAGTCCTTGCGGACTTCGCTGCTGCAGGCTCCGTCTCTCACGAGACGGAGCCTTTTGTCTTCATGGCGCAGCAAACCATTCGTTGCCGCGCTGCTCGAAGGCGTCGGTTGCGCCGAGCACGAACTTTCCCTGCTCAACTTGCCAATGCATCCGCTCCACGACGATGTGATGCGCCTCCACGCGCAATACGTTGAAGGAGTTGGTCTCGCCGCGACTGCGCGTTGAGGTTGCCGTACCGGCCTGCACCACCAGCGCCGAATATCCCTGGATGTCATAACGCGCGGCGCTGCTGGCCGCCGAGCTGGTATGTACATGACCGGCCAGCAGAACGTCGGCGCCGCAGATGGCGAAGGCGCGCATGGCGGGCAACGCCTTGCCTACCAGATCGTGATGCTGCGGTCCCGGTGGCAGGTCGAAGGGATGGTGGGTGACGATGATCTTGACGACCTGATCGTCGACGGCTGCCAGTTCGCGCCGTGCAATCTCGATCTGGCGATCATTGACGCGGCCGTCCTTGATGGTCAGCGAGCGCGCAGTGTTGATGCCGATGACGGCGATTTCCTCGTCGATGAAAATCGGCTGCAGTTGTTCGGTGATGTGGCGGCGATACTTGGTCAGCGGACTGAAAAAGCGCGCCGCGACGTTGAACAGCGGGATGTCGTGATTGCCGGGCACCACGATCTGCGGCTGCGGCAGGGCGTCGAGGAACTGGCGCGCTTCGCGGAACTGCTCGGAGCGGGCGCGCTGGGTCAGGTCGCCGGAGACGACGATGAGGTCCGGCGCAAGTTCGTGTATCTGCGCGATGATCGGCGCGATCAGCGCTTCGTCGATACGGCCGAAATGCAGGTCGGAGAGATGGACGATGGTACGCATGTCATGCCTCCTGTTCTGTAAGTGTGCGGGTTGCTGTTTCAATCTCTGCATCTGCGTCTGGCGGGGCGGGCACGATCACCGTCAGCGATGCCGGCCGTATGCGATACGTCAACGGAGTCTGCATGATGGTGACTTCGCCGTCGGTGGCGACGCGCAGTCGTTTGATGCGATGTTGGCCATGGTGGTGGCGGGTATCGATTTCGATTTCGGCTGCGCTCAGCATGTCGAAGTCACGTGCTTGCAGGAGACGGCCAAACAGCGCGTGCAGCGCCAGCCGGACCAATCCGAGCCGACCGGTGCGATGGCAGACGTAGAGGCTCAGCTTGCCATCGGACAGGCTGTTGCGCTTGCCGATGTTGAGGCCGTCCATCAGGTATTCATTGTTGCCGATGAAGACGAAGGGCGTGCGGCGGCGGTGGCTTTCCGCATTGTCTTCGTCGTCCTTGATGTCCATGCGCACGTCGAGGAAGGGATAGCGCCGCAATGCGCCCATCGCGGCCCAGCAGAACGCCAGCCATTTGCCGCGGCCGAGACGGTTTTGCTGCTTTTCGCGGTCGCGCACGATATCGGGATACAAACCCAGGCTGGAATTGTTGATGAACAGCACACCGTTGACTTCGCCGGTGTCGATGGCGAGACGGCGTCCTTCGACGATGTTGCGGATGGCGTCGTCGAGCGCGAGCGGGATGTTGAGATCCTTGGCGAAATGGTTGAGCGTACCCAGCGGCAGCACGCCGAACGCGGCCTTGCTGCCGCTGACTATCGACGCCACCGCGTTGACGCTGCCGTCGCCGCCGCCGGCCACAATGATGTCGGCGCCGTTTTCAACTGCGGCGCGTGCGGCGTCGATGAGGGCCGTGCCGTCTGCCGCCAGCGTGATGTGCGCGTCGACCTGATGTTGCCGAAAGCCGTCGGCGACGCGTTGCGCCAGTTCGTCAGCGTGGCCGCCGCCGGCGTGGGCGTTGATGATGACGGCGACCTGGAAGGCGGGAGGATAAGGACTGCGAGGCGAAGGGCTGCGAGGCGACTCGGCTGTTGATGCGGATTCTGTGGCTGGTCTTATTGTCATTGGCAGAAAGTGGTCGTCAAAATCAGTTTGAAGACTTTCTCGCCAATTGGTGCCGTTGCACGGTAAAAATAATCGTCGCCCACAGGGCGAACCAGGCCAATCCTTCCAGCATCGCGGCCAGCACGTCGCTGAAGAAGTGCGCGCCCAGGTAGAGTCGGCTTAGTGCGGCAAGGATCGTGAGTGTTATTGCAATGACAATAATCAACGGCCGTCGCCCATGATTGCCCGGCAAGCTCGCCAGCCATGCCGCCAGCACGCAGTAGAACAAGGTCGCGCCGATGGTATGGCCGCTCGGGAAGCTGAAGCTGTCCAGTACCAGAATGGGTTGCTCGAAATGCGGACGCACACGCTGGAACTGGAATTTCAGCCAATAGTTGAACAGCATCCCGCCCGGCACCGTGACCGCCAGCGTCAACAACCACGCACTCGCTCGCGGCCGTTGTCGCCAAAGGAAAAATGCCAGCACCGCGCTCATCGCCAATATGCCGACGGTGCCGTGCAGATGGGTGTAGGCCAGCACCGCTTGTGTGAGTCCGGCGGTGGCGTGCGCATGCAGCCAGTCGGCGATGTGCTGGTCGAGATCTACCAGCGCGCCCGGCGAGAGCGCGTGCGCCGCCACCAAGGCAAACAGCGAGCAGGCGCTCAGTACAGCCAGGATGCCGGTGGTGAGCGGCAGACCGAGATGATGGTCACGCGCGAGTCGTGCGCGCAAGAAGGAAGCAGGTCGAGTTTGTTGCGTCATACGGATTACAGTGGTTGATTCGCTCAGTGCTTCAGGCGCAGGGATCCGCGCCCAGCGCGATCGAACGCAGCGCCGGAAGGTTGAGCAGGTCCAGATCGCGATGATTGACGTCGATCACGCCGTTTTTCTTCAGGTTGGACAGCAGGCGGCTGACGCTCTCGACCGCAAGGCCGAGGTAGTTGCCGATTTCCTCGCGCGTCATGCGCAGTTGAAACCGGCTTGCCGAGTAGCCGCGCGTGGCGTAGCGCGTGGACAGGTTGACCAGGAAGGCCGCCAGCTTTTGCTGTGCGCTCATGCTGTTGAGCGTGAGCATGACGCCTTGCTCGCGCGAGATTTCCTTGCTCATGATGCGATGGAACTGACGCAGCAGCACCGGCATGTGCTGGAACAATTCTTCCAGTTGGCTGAAGGGGATTTCGCAAACCTCGCTGTCTTCCAGCGCGACCGCTTCGCACTGATGGCGGCCGGTGCCGATGGCGTCCATGCCGAGCAGTTCGCCGGCCATCTGGAAACCGGTGATCTGCTGCGTGCCGTTGCTGTTGACCTGGTAGGTCTTGAAATGGCCGAGCCGGATCGCGTACAGCATGTCGAACGCATCGCCCATGCGATACAGGCTCTGGTCGCGCTTGATGCGGCGGCGGCGGCCGATGATCTGGTCCAGGCGCAGCATGTCGGCTTCATCCAGTCCCATGGGCAGGCACAGCTGATGCAGGCTGCAGGAAGCGCAACCGGCTTTCAGTACTTGCAGGACAGGCGGGGGAGATGTAGATGAATCGGCAGCGTTGGTGGGCAGAGACATAGGTGAAACGGATTCCTTTTTCTGTGCGACGGCGATGGTATTCGCCGTTGCAGAAGTAAGCGTAATGCACGGAGTTTACTTGATTAGCTTCAGCACCTCCCGAAACAGCGGATGACGGCTGTCGCGCAGCCATTCGAAGGCCACCATTTCCAGCGTCACCAGACAGGCGCCGGCCTGCGCCAGCCGTGTGAAAGCGGCATCGCGGTCGGAGGTCTTGCGCGAGCCGGTGGCGTCGGTCACGACCCACACGCGATAGCCGTTTTGCAGCAGCGTCATGGCGGTCTGCAGCATGCAGACGTGGGCTTCGCAGCCGCTGATGACGACTTCCTTGCAGGCCGGCAGGAAGGTCGCCGGCAGGCCGTCGACGCAGGCGTCGAAATGCGTCTTGGCGAGCGTGCGATCGCACAGGCGTTTTACGTCGGGATGATTGGGGCCGAGCTTTTCGGGCGTCTGTTCGGTCGCGATCACAGGCAGTCCGAGCAGGCTGGCGATGGTGGCGAGACGGACGTTTTGCGCCAGTACGTTGGCGCCGTCGTGAATGGCCGGCATCAGTTTTTCCTGCACGTCGATGATCAGCAGGGCGGATTCGTTGGCGTTCATCAGCATATGTCTCTCCCTCTATGCATCGCGACATCGCGATGGCAGGAATTGAATGTTTTGTGTCATTGACCCCAATGCGCACGGATTCGACAATTTGACCATCGTCATTGTTCTGAAGGAAGTCCGTGAGCTTGTCAAAATTGCATCAACAAGAGGATCTTGGCCGGGCTTCCTTACCCGGTTCTCATGATTCAGGGTATCGCAACGCCCGCATCCTGGCTATATGCCAGGGGTTGTTCACCTGCGCCATTTCGATCGACCTGACGCTGACTGCGCTGACCGGCTATCAGCTGGCGCCGGACAAGTCATTGGCGACGCTGCCGTTCGCCCTGATCACCGTGGCCGGGGCGGTGGTGACCTGGTTTGCGGCTTTCCTGATCCAGCGGCTGGGACGGCGTCTGAGCTTTGCACTGGGCGCGCTGGCCGGCGCGATCGGTGGGGCGATTTCGGTGTGGTCGGTGTTCCACGGACATTTCTGGAGCTTCTGTATCGGCACCGCCGCCGTCGGCGTGTTCCAGGCCTTCGCCCAGTATTACCGGCTGGCGGCGGCCGACGCGGTGAGCGCCGAATTCAAGAGCCGCGCGATTTCGACCGTGCTGACCGGCGGCGTGATTGCCGCCGTGCTGGGCCCGGCGCTGGCTTCATGGAGCAAGGACTTGTTCCCCACCGCCTTGTTCTCCGGCGCCTACCTGATGGTGGCGTTGCTGAGTCTGTTGTCGATGATCGTCTTGCTGGCGTTCTACCGCGATACCGAAGCGGCCGCTGCCGTGCAGGTTGCTGCGGAACCGGAGTTGCCGGCGCGCGCCACCTCCGAGATTGCACGTCAGCCGGTGTTCGTCGCTGCGCTGGCCAACAACGTGGTCGGCTCGATGGTGATGATGTTCATCATGACTGCGGCACCGCTGGCGGCGGTGGCCTGCCATCACGGCATCGACGACGGCGCCAATATCATCCAGTGGCACCTGGTCGGCATGTATGCGCCGTCCTTCTTTGCCGGCGCGCTGATCAAGCGCTTCGGGCTTGGCCCGATCGTGCTGGCAGGCGTGGCGCTCAACCTGGCATGCGCGCTGATCGCGATGGCGTCGACCAGCCTGCCGGCGTTCTACGTGGCTTTGCTGTGCCTGGGCGTGGGCTGGAATTTCATGTTCGTCGGCGGCACCACCTTGCTGGCGCAGTCGTACCGGCCCAGCGAGCGGGCGCGGGCGCAGGGATTGTCGGAATTTTTGCGCTATGCTGCTACGGCGCTGGCAACGCTGGCCGCCGGGCCCTTGCTGGAACACTACGGCTGGTCGGCGCTCAACCTGGCGATCCTGCCCTTGCTGCTGATCTGCGCGGTCGTCAGCGTGTGGTGGATGCTGGCGAATGCCGCCGCAGCCAGGAATACCGCCGCAAATACTGCAGCGGCAAGCTGAACCCCTAAGAGGACAAGACCATCCATGAAGCCCCGCAATCCCTTGCGCATCGCCTTGCTGGCCTATCCGGGCATGAACCTGATCGACCTCAGCGGGCCTTTGCAAACCTTCGTGAGCGCGGGGCGGGTGGCGGCGTCGGCGGGCGTGAGCGATCCGCGTCCCCTGTATGAAGTGCGGGTGCTGTCGTCGCGCGGCGGCGCCCTGATGACCGGCGCCGGGCTGAGCGTGGAGACCGAAGCGCTGGAGGCGCTCGATCAGCTCGACATCGATACCATCATTGCGCCGGGCGGCAGCGTCGGTGAACGCTTCGACGCCGATCCGGCGCTGGTGGCGTGGATCAAACAGCATGCAGGGCGTACACGGCGGGTGTGTTCGGTCTGCTCCGGCGCCTTTTTGCTGGCGGAGGCAGGGCTGCTGGACGGCAAGCGCGTGACCACGCATTGGGACTGGGCGCTGCGCTTGCAGCAGCAATTCCCTGCGATTGAAGTCGATCCCGAACCGATCTTCATCCGTCAGGGTGACATCTGGACCTCGGCCGGCGTGACGGCCGGGATAGACATGACCCTGGCCCTGGTGGAACAGGATTACGGCCACAAGGTGGCGATTGCGACCGCGCGGCAACTGGTGATGTTCATCAAACGGCCGGGCGGGCAGTCGCAGTTCAGCGTGCCGCTGGTGTCGCAGTCTTCGGAAAACGCCCGTTTCGCCGAGCTGCACGCCTGGATCGCCTCCAATCTCAAGCACGACCTGCGCGTGGAAAACCTCGCCAGTCGCGTCAACATGAGCCCGCGCACCTTCGCCCGCACCTATGTCGCCGAACAGGGCCGCACGCCGGCCAAGACGGTCGAAGCGATGCGCCTGGAAGCCGCCTGCCGCGCGCTGGAGGAAACCGATCTGCCCCTCAAGAGCATCGCCACCGAAACCGGCCACGGCGAAGAGCAGAACCTGCGGCGCGTATTCCAGCGCCAGCTCGGCGTGAGTCCGGCGCAATACCGCAGCCGATTCTCTGCTCACTAAGTCACGCACTGAGCAGCGCACCGAGAATAAACCATCAGGAAATGACGCTGATCCCATCCAGCGTCTTCAACCCCGCCAGCGAATCCAGCCACCACGACAACGCCGGCCCCGCGCGATAGTCGGGCCGGTACACGCACTGGATCGGCAAGGCCATGCCTTCGGGCGAATGCTGCGAGGTCAGTATGCGCACCAGCTTGCCCGACTTCAGGTCATCCTTGACCACGTGCTCCGGCATATAACCCCAGCCCATTGCCGCGCGCAGCAGTGCGTGCTTGGTGCCGAGGTCGCTCATGCGCCATGACAGCCGGGAGTGCACCGAGAAATCCTGGCGCGCCGTCAATTCGCTGCGATCGCTGAGGACCAGTTGCGTCTGCTGCGCCAGCAGCTTGTCCGGAATCCTGCCCTTGATCGCCGCCAGAGGATGCTGCGGTGACACCACGCCGACCACCATCACGCTGGGCAAGGTCACGCGCAGCAGATTGGGCGGCGTGGTTGGCAGCGTGCCGAGGATGCCGAGCATGGCGCGACCATCGATCACGCGCTCGGCCACTGCGCCCAGCGCTTCCACCTCCAGCCGCACCGTCACCGCAGGGAAGGCATCGCGAAAGCGCCGTAGCAGGTCAACCAGGCAATCGGTAGGGAAGAATACGTCCACCGCCAGCGCCACTTCCAGTTCCTGTCCCTGTGAAAACGCGCTGGCACGCACCTGCAGCGAATCGACCTGATCCAATACCTGGCGCGCATCGCGCAGCAGCGCTTCGCCGGCGTCGGTCAGTTGCGGGCGGTAGCCGCTGCGGTCGAACAGGGCGACGTTGAGCTGGCTTTCCAGCGTGCCGATGGCGTAGCTGACCGCCGATTGGGCGCGAGCCAGGACACGGGCGGCAGCCAGGAAGCTGCCGCTGTCGGCCACCTGGACGAACACCCGCAGCTGGTCGAGGGAAAAGCGTTCTATGTTCATGTCGGCAACACTATCTAATAATTAGATAGTGATTATAGAAAAATAATCAATTTCTTGTTGTGATTATTCGCATTATTCTGATCGTGCTTTCTGAAACATCAGTACTCAGCTACAGATCAGATCCACAAATCCAACATTCACAACATTCATTTATTCATTCGAGGGAGTTTCATCATGATCATTTCCAAATCCGCTTTCACCGTCGGCCGCGTCCTGCTGGCATCGCTGTTCGTCATTTCCGGCATCTTCAAGATCATTGGTTTTTCCGGCACCGTCGGTTACATGGGCAGCCTCGGCATCCCCGTCCCGACCGTCGCCGTGATCGTCACGATCCTGGTCGAAGTCGGCGCCGGCCTGCTGTTGCTGACAGGCAGCCGTTTTGCTCGTCCTGCCGCTTTGCTGATCGCCATCTTCACCGTCGGCGCGACACTGGCCGCACACCGTTTCTGGGCTGTCGACGCTGCCGCCATGCAAGGCCAACTGACGAATTTCCTGAAGAACGTGTCCATCATCGGCGGCCTGCTGATCGTCTGGTCGGTGAAGCCTGCCGACGAATGAGCTGACAGGAGCTGATAGGAGCTGAAATAAGCTGATACAGCTGCATCGTTGATAAAACTGCAATAGCAACAATCTGGTAACAAGGTGACGGCGGCACATCCGCTGCCGTCACCTCCGCACCTCACAGGAGAAACACCATGAGCACCACTTTTACCCGCCAGCTGGAACGGCTGGTCAACGGCATCCCGACCCAGGATGGCGCCGGTGTCAGCCTTACCCGTGTGCTGACGCATGATCTGCAACGCCGCCTGGATCCTTTCCTGATGCTGGACGCATTTCATTCGGACAAACCCGACGAATACCTGGCCGGTTTCCCCGACCATCCGCATCGCGGCTTTGAAACCGTGACCTACATGCTGCAAGGGCGCATGCGCCATCGCGACAACGCCGGCAACGAAGGCCTGCTGGAACCGGGCGGCATGCAATGGATGACCGCCGGCCGCGGTCTGGTGCACTCGGAATTGCCGGAGCAGGAAGACGGCCTCATGAGCGGCTTCCAGCTGTGGGTGAACCTGGCCGGACGCGACAAGATGACCACGCCGGGCTACAGCGATATCCCGTCGGCGCAGATTCCCGAAGTGACGCCGCAGGATGGCGTGCAGGTGCGCGTGCTGGCCGGCGAAGCATTCGGCGTCAAGGGTGCGGTGGAACGTCCGACCACGGCGCCGCTGTATCTGGACCTGCAGGTGCAAGCCGACAAACGGCTCGCCTTGCCGATTCCGGCGACGCATAATGCTTTCCTGTATGTGTACGAAGGCGAATTGCTGATCGGACAAGACCAGCGCGTGGCTGCCGCCGGACGCATGGCGATCCTGAGCAACACTGCCGGTGCTGAAGGCGTGGAAATTCAGGCAAGCAAGGACAGCCGCTTCCTGCTGATCTCCGGCGAGCCGCTCAATGAGCCGATCGCGCAATGGGGACCGTTCGTCATGAACACCCGTGAAGAAGTCGAGCAGGCCATCGACGATTTCCGCGCAGGCAAGTTTTAAACCATAACTCTTTGACAAGGAACGCCACATGAGCAGCATTCGTCATCTGATCCACGGCCTAGTGCGCGATATCGGTTTCCCGGTGCGCCGCCTGTTGCCGGCCGCGGCCGCCCGCACGGTCGGACCGTTCGTGTTCTTCGATCACATGGGCCCGGTCGAATTCGACAGCGGCACCACCGAAGGCGACGTCCGTCCGCATCCGCATATCGGCCTGGCGACGGTGACGTATCTGTTTTCCGGCGCCATGATGCATCGCGACAGCCTCGGCGTCGTGCAGCGGATCACGCCGGGCGCCGTCAACTGGATGGCGGCGGGGCGCGGCATCGTTCACTCCGAACGCGTGCCGGATGACATTCGCAACGGCAAGGTGCCGGTGCATGGCCTGCAAATGTGGGTGGCGTTGCCGAAGGACCAGGAGCAGGGCGAAGCGAGCTTCCATCACTATGCGGAAGACGACATGCCGCGTATCGAGGTGGGTGCCGCGAATCTGCATCTGCTGGCCGGCAAAGCCTATGGCCACGAGTCGCCGGTGAAGACCTCCAGCCCCACGCTGTATGTGTGCGGACGCATCAAGGCAGGCGGCACGCTGAACCTGCCGGCCGATTACAGTGAACGTGCGGTATATGTCGTCACCGGCGGCGCGACGCTCGACGGCGAAGCCCTGGAAGCCGGCGTGCTGGCGATCCTGGAGCCGGGTGTCGAGGTATTGCTGACCGCGCAGAGCGACACCCTGTTCATGGTGCTGGGCGGCGAGCCTATCGACGGTCCGCGCTTCGTCTGGTGGAATTTCGTGGCCAGCAGCAAGGAGCTTATCGAAAGCGCCAAGCTGGCGTGGCGGGCGCAGGACCGTGAAGTGTTCGGTGCGATCCCGGGCGAGGTGGAATGGATTCCGTTGCCGGAGAAGTGAGGATTTTGATTGCAGCGCCGGAAAAGAAAAAACGCCCTGATTGCCAGGGCGTTTTTCATTGTGCGCAAGCATTCAGATTGTTCAGGCTTCCTTGCCGCGGATGATCCATACCGGTAGCGGACACTGATGCATGACCTTCTCTGCCACGCTGCCCAGCACCAGTTTGCGGAAACCGGTGCGGCCGTGCGAACCGATCACCACCAGTTCGGCCTTGCTGTCCCTGGCCGCCTTGAGGATGGTGCCGGGAATGTCGCCCAGCGCAACCGGGTCTTCGACCAGGCGGGTTTCGCCGCGCAGGCCGGCCGAGGTGACGCGCGATTTGGCTTGCTCGAGGATGGTCTGGCCGGCGTCGACGACGCTGCCGTGCACACCGGCCGCAGCGCTGAGGCCGGTGTCGTACAGCAGGTGGCTATTGTCGACGACGTGCAGCACTTCGATGGTGCTGCCCAGCGTCTTGGCCAGTTTGATGGCTTCGTCCAGGGCCTGATTGGCAGTATTGCTGCCGTCGACAGGAACGAGGATCTTTGCGTACATGCGGGTGTCCTTAGGGTTTAGATCATGCCGAGGATACGGCCGAGCTCGGCGACGTAGGGGCTGTCCTTGAGGATCGCGCCTTCGACGGAATCCATCAGGTCCTGCGCTGAGTTGCGCGTGTTGCCGATGTGTTCGCGCAAGACCGCGGTTTCGATCTCGGGGCTGTCGAGATGGCTCTTGAGCAAGGCGAAATCTCTGCGCAGCAGTGCGGCTTGCGGCGAGTCCGCAGGAATGTCCTGCAGCGCCTGTTCCAGTTCGGCCAGGATGTGCTTGAGTCGCACGTGGTTGGCATCGTCTTGACGCAGTATGGGGTCTGACATGTCGGCTCCGGGCGTTGGTTGATGGGAATTGATCGGGATTAATTGGGATTAATCGGGATTAATCAAAATTCACGCAAAACTTGTAATTTTGCCAAGTCGTGCGTTGTTGAATATTTAACGGTTCATGATAAGAGATGTAGCGAGTTCGTGCTGGGGAAGGTTCCGGCCTCCACATTTGTTACACTGCGGCAGGCCAGTAATTCATCATTTCATCATTACTTCATCAACTCCAGCATCAGTTGCAGTTCCATCTCCAGCTCTGGTATCAACTCAAGAAAGCATCACCATGAACGATTCCCCTGATTTCCCTGATTCCCTTGTTATAAGCTGGACCGAAGCAGAGGAAAATCGTTCCGCCCGCTGGCGTTCCGAAGCCGGCAATCCTCCGCCGAAAAAGGTCATCGTCGCCGATGATCGCATTCCCGCCGACGTCGCCTACAAGCTGGTCTGCGAAGGCACCGGCCTGCTCTGGCGCGGCGACTTCCAGAATGCGCGACAACTGTTGCAAGCGCTGGCGCGCCGCATCGACAAGCAGGCCGAGCGCAAGTCGGTCAAGACCGCTGACAAGAAAGACAAGAAGGACAAGAAAGCCGCCGTAACCACACCTGCAGCTTCGATCACCCAGACATTCCACCAGCATCGCCAGGCGCAGGCGCAACGCGCGCGTATCCTCGGCATGCTGCTGGTGCCGCTGGAAGCCGACTACGCCATTCCTTTGCGTCGCGCACCCGACGTCAGCCAGGCTTGTGAAGAAGTCTACGGCGCAGGCAAGGAAGCCAGCGTAGCGACCCTGCGCGAAGTGCTCGGCCTGATCGGCGCGCATGAGTGGCGCAAGAAGGGCGTGCCCATTCCGGCGCTGGACGGCAGCATCCATCCGTATTACGGCGTGTTCTCGCCGGTGCGCGGCGAATACATCGATCTGATCGGACGCGCCAACTTGCCGTCCGTACAACTGGCGTTCGACATCGGCACCGGCACCGGCGTGCTGGCGGCCTTGCTGGTAAAGCGCGGCGTCAAGCACATCGTCGCCACCGATCAAAGTGCACGCGCGCTGGAATGCGCGGCGGAGAACCTGAAACGCCTCGGCGTCGACAAGCAGGTCGAACTGGTTACTGCTGATCTGTTCCCGCCGGGCCAGGCGCCGTTGATTGTCTGTAATCCGCCGTGGGTGCCGGCCAAGCCGAGCTCGCCGATCGAACACGCGATCTACGATCCGGACAGCCGCATGCTGCGCGGCTTCCTCGACGGGCTGGCGGCGCATCTGACGCCGAACGGCGAGGGCTGGCTGATCCTGTCCGATTTCGCCGAACACCTGGGCTTGCGTTCGCGCGCTGAATTGCAGGCGATGTTCGACAAGGCAGGGTTGCGTGTCGCGCTGAAGCAAGACATCAAGCCGCGCCATCCGCGCTCCAGCGATGCCGAAGATCCGCTGCATGCGGCGCGTGTGAAGGAAGTGACGTCGCTGTGGGTGTTGAAGGCGAAGTAATAAAAAGAGTCAATGTAAACAATCGATTGCTACCGATAGTTAATGTTTTGTATGAGCTATCGGTGGCTGATTTTATTGTCCGAAAGGCATGTCAATGAAAGCAATTTCTCTCTTCATCGCTTTGACTCTGGGTGCATTGGGCGCGGCGAGCCTGGCCTCGGCACAGCCGCAGCCGCGCCTGCCGTATCCGCTCGGTTACGAACGCCAGGAGCCGGACAAGCCGGTCGTCACCACCAGCGCCAACACCTGCAAGTGTGAAGTGGCCGACACCAGCGGCAGCGCCTGCATGATCTACATGCGCACCAATGCCGGTGAATGGCTGGCGCAGAATGCGCCGCAGACGCGCATGCGTTCATCCAATGACGGTCGTTACTACGACACGCCGTTCGCATTGGCGGCCAGCGCCTGCGCCGGCCGCAAGGTCAATGCCTCGACCGTGAAGGTGCATTGGCTGGACCGCAAAAATGCCATTCTGGAGTGGAAGTGATTTGTGAAGAATCAGGCGTAAACGATTGTTTACGTTTGATTTAATCCCGCCTGCAAGAAGAGCCAATCGCGAAAGCGCATGATCTTCTTGCTGTTCTTTTCGCCCTCGCGATAGCTCAGAAAATGGGTTTCGCGCAGGACCGATTTCAGTTCTCCCCCATCGAGCCGCACCAGTTCGCCGTTAGCGATTTCCTGTTCCGCCAGGCGCGTGCTTTCCAATGCAATCCCGACACTGTTGACGGCCGCCGCCAGCGCCAGCGAGGCGCGGTCGAATGACGGCATCGGCCGTCCCGGCGGCAGCTTCATGCCGTTCAGCGCGAACCAGTCGCTCCAGCGCACCGGATTGAGCGTGGACTGGATCAGGGTCATGCCGGCAATATCGGCCAGCGTCAAGGCGTCGGGTTTGTCCCTGAGCAGCGCGGGCGAACACAGCGGCACGATGGTTTCCGAGCCGATCGCTTCGCTGACGATGCCGGCCCGTTGCGGCGCGCTGCCGTAGGCGATGGCCAGGTCGAGTTCTTCGTGGCGCAGCAGGTCGACCGGCTCGGCGCCTGAGGACATGCTGATGTTGATGTCGGGATACTGCTGCATGAAGCGCGGCAGCCGCGGGCCCAGCCACTTTGTCGCGAAGCTGGGCGAGCAATGCACCGCCAGCGCGTCGCTGCGGCGCGCCGGGCCGAGTTCTTCGCAGGCCGCTTCCATCAGGTCGAAGGCCACTGACAACTGGTCGAGCAGGCGCCGTCCTTCCACCGTCAGTTCGACGCGGCGGAACGAGCGGGTGAACATGGGTTTGCCGAAATAGGTCTCGAGGCCGCGCACCTGGTGGCTGATGGCCGATGGCGAGAGATGCAGTTCTTCGCTGGCCAGCGCAAAACTCTGCAGCCGGGCGGCGGCTTCAAAGGCGCGCAGGGAAAAGAAACTGGGGAGTTTTCGCATCGCGGCTCTGGTGAAGGTTCATGAGGTGAATCAGATTCATCATATTGTGAATACTCGTCATTTGTCAAAGCGCCGGGCTTCTTGGGATGATCACCTCATCAAAAAGATACTAAAACGGAGACCAGCCATGATTGAAGTCGCAGACCGTGCAACATCCACCGCGCCAGCCAAAGCGGCTTTCAGCGCCCTCGACGCCGACGACAAGCGCGTCTCGGTGTACCAACCCGAGCAGCAGGGACTCAAATTTCCGGAGGTGCCGGTATTCGCCACCCACGCCGAAGAACGCCAGCATCGCAAGGAACGCCTGGTCGCCGCCTGCCGCGCCTTCGCCCTGCATGGCCTGGACTACGGCTTTGCCGGCCATCTGACGGTGCGCGATCCGGAATTCCCGGACCTCTACTGGACCAATCCGATGGCGGTGCATTTCTCCCAAGTCAAGCTGTCCAACCTGATCCTCGCCAATCACAAGGGAGAGGTAGTGCAGGGCACTTACGCACTGAACCGCGCCGGCTTCGTGCTGCACGCCGCGGTCCACGAGATGCATCAGGACATCGTCGCCATGTGCCACGCCCACACCGTCTACGGCACCGCCTGGGCGGCGCTGGGACGCCAGCTTGATCCGATCACACAGGACGCGGCGGTGTTCTTTGAAGATCACGTCGTCATCACCGCCGAGGCCGGCGCCGTTGCGGTCAAGGCTGAAGCCGGCAAGTCGGTGGCCGCCGCCTTCGGCAAGAACAAGGCGGCGATCCACCAGAACCACGGGCTGTTCACCGCCAGCCGCCACAGCATCGAAGACGCCGCATTCTGGTTCATCGCGCTGGAACGCTGCTGCCAGGTCCAGCTCATGGTCGAAGCCACCGGCATCAAGCCGACCATGGTGTCGCCGGAGCGCGCCCGCTACAGCCGTGAGAATGTCGGCAACTCCTTCATCGGCTGGCTGCACTTCCAGCCGATTTACGACCAACTGGTGCAGACCAGTCCGGACATGTTCGATTAACTGATTTGTCCTCCGTCGCCCTGATGGGGATTCGCATGCCGGCCATTTCGATGGCCGGCATTTGTCGTTGCCTTAATCAACTTCATTGAAGGAGAACGCCACTCACCACAGCCTCACTGTCGTGCATTTACGTCAAAGAACTCATTTCATCAATAGCCGCGAGTGCGAACGATCCTGTTTGGGATGTAGTGCAAGGCGCGTCGCGCAGCCAAGGGTAGTTCCCTTGGCAAGCGGCGCAACGCAGCAATACGCCCAAACAGGAAGTTCCCGAAGGGTTTGCCCTGAAAGGGCAAACGCATCTCGTGGATATTGGTGAAATGAGTTCTAAATATAACCGCGCACACGCGGATCCATCCGTTCTAACAGAAGGAGCAGGAGACATGACGAAGTTAAGCAGACGCGAATTTCTGATCGCCGGCGCAGCATCGGCTGCCGCCGCCTCGACCGTGGGAGGTGCGGCGTTCGCCGCGCCCACCGCACCCGGCGGCATCGATTACCCGATAGAAAAAGGCGCGACCCTGCGCGTCTTGCGCTGGAAGCGCTTCGTCCAGGGCGACGAGGATTTGTGGAACGAGAACGTCAAGAAATTCACCGAGCTGACTGGCGTCCCGGTGCGCACCGACAGCGAAGGGTTTGAGGACGTGCGGCCCAAGGCGGCGGTGGCGGCCAACGTCGGCAGCGGTCCCGACATCGTGCTGGGCTGGTTCGACGACCCGCACCAGTATCCGACCAAGCTGCTCGACGTCAGCGACCTGGCCAACTCCCTCGGCAGCCGCTATGGCGGCTGGTACGACGTGTTCCAGAAATACGGCAAGAGCAACGGCAAGTGGATCGCCATTCCGCTGGGCGTGATCGGCATCTGCCTGGTGTATCGCGACAGCCAGCTCAAGGCCGCCGGTTTCGAGGCGGTGCCGAAGGACTTGCCCGGTTTCCTCAAGATGGCGCAGGCGCTCAAGGCCAAGAACACGCCGATCGGCTTCGCCCACGGCAAGGCGGTCGGCGACGCCAACAACTACGCCCACTGGCTGCTATGGGCGCATGGCGGCAAGCTGGTCGATGAGCACGGCAGCGTGGTCATCAACTCGGCCGAAACCCGCGCCGCCCTTGAATACGGCAAGCAGCTGTATCAGACCATGGTGCAGGGCACGCTGTCCTGGCAGGATCCGTCCAACAACAAGGCCTATCTGGACGGCCAGGTCAGCTTGACCAACAACGGCATCTCGATCTACTACGCCGCCAAGAATTCGACCGATCCGAAGCTGCTGGAGCTGGCCAAGGACACCCAGCACACGCACTATCCGATCGGCGTCTCGGGTAAGCCGACCGAGCTGATGCAGTTGACCCAGATGATGGCGTTCAAGCACACCAAGTACCCCAATGCGGCCAAGGCTTTCCTGCAATTCATGATGGAGCCGGATCAGTTCAATCCGTGGATGAAGGCGGCCATCGGCTACGTCAGCCAGCCGCTCAAGGCCTATGAAAAGAATCCGGTCTGGACGGCGGACCCCAAGGCCACGCCTTACCGCGACGCCGCCTCGCTGATGTTGGACCACGGCCACGCAGGCCCGCTGGGCCAAGCGTCGGCGGCCTGTCTGGCCGATTACGTGCTGGTCGACATGGTGGCGGAAGCGGCCAGCGGATCGAAGACCGTCCAGCAAGCCATCGACCGGGCGGCCGAGCGCGCCAAGCGGTTCTACAAGACCTGACCCTGAAGTAAGGAGGTGTGGCCGTTGCGGCAAGCGCCGAAGTGGTCACACCAGTCACACCAGTCACGCCGGTCAGGCCGGCTTGTCCATCTCATTCTCGATCCACGCGGTGGCGGACGCATGCTGCGGCTGCCAGCCCAGTTCCTTGCGCGCGCGGACGGCGTGCACACGGCTGTTGGAGCCGAGCGAATAGCGGGCGCGGGCGACGCCCCAGATGGCGATGGCTTGTTCTTCGCTGAGATTCTCGACGGTAGCGATGCCGAGGCGCTTGCTGAGCGCGGCGCCGATGTCGGCGAACGAGGACTCGCCGTTTTCCGCGAAATAGAAGGCGCCGGCGGGCGCCTTTTCCAATGCCAGCAGATACAGCGCGCAGGAATCTTCGATGTGCACGGTCGACCAGCGATTGACGCCGCGACCGACGATGCGCACCACGCCGCTGGCCACGGCCTTGTCCACCAGCGCCGGAATCTGCACGCTGTGCGGCTGCAGGCCGAGGCCTTTGCCGTAGATCAGCGTATTGCAGATCACCACGCCGCGCACGCCTTCGGCCGACAGGATGCGCCGGTCAAGTTCGTAGCGGGAGCGCTTGCCTTCATCGACCACCAGCGGCGTCTCTTCGTCGAAGATGGTCGGATTCAGTGCGTTGCCGGCGACGGCGTCGCCGATCACGCTGGAGCCGCTTGTGTGCAGCAAGGGTTTGCCGCTACCGGCAAGTCCTTCAATCAGCGCTTCGATGGCGTCGCGATGGTCGCTGCTGGCGCAATTGATGACGGCGTCGGCGGCACGCGCCTCGCGAATCAATACGTCGCGGTCGTCGAGATCACCCTGGACCGCTTCCACGCCCAGCCGCGTCAGTGCGTCGGCCTTGCGCATGTCGCGCACCAGCCCGCGCACGCTGTGGCCGGCTTTGATCAGGTGGACTGCAATCGAGCCGCCGACGTAGCCGGTCGCGCCCGTAATAAAGACTTTCATGTGATTTCCCCGGTATCCGATGCGGAACTGTAACGCGTTTTGCGCGCGGATGCCCGGGCAGGCAAGGTGGTATCAGTCGCCGTCGTCGTCCGAACCGAATTGACGGCGCAACGCCAGTTGCTGGCGTTCGCGGGCTCCCTTGTTGCGTTCGAAATTGGCAGCGTTCACCTGGGCTTGGTCACGGGCGTGTTCGTAGACGAGTCGCTCCAGCGGCGTTCGCTCGCATCCGCTTAATCCTGCCAAGCAGAGCAGCACCAGCAACAGGCCAAATAGTGATCGCATTTTTCCATCCGTCGGCATGAATATCGGTCAGGTATGCCGGCGTTGTCATGCATGCGGATCAGTCGCCCGGATGGGGCGGAGACGCGCAGCGGATCGGGTGGATCGCCTTGGGCCGGCGTCGCGCGCGGTGATGAGGCGGAACGGCGCGGACTGCGATGATGGTAGTGCCGATGAGAAAGAAAATATGTCGGGAGAATCGTACAAATGCGGTGGATTATTTTGATGCTTTAATGCAATTTTCGGCCGGGATTTATTCCAGCGAAATCAGCCCATGATGGATGGAGAATTTGACCAAGCTGGGCAGGTCGCTGACACCGATTTTTTGCATCAGCCGGCTGCGGTAGGTTTCGATTGATTTGGGCGAGAGCGACAGCATGGCCGCTACCTGCGCACTGGAGTGGCCTTCCGCCACCAGTTGCAGCACTTCCCGTTCGCGCGTGCTCAGGGCGTCCAACGGTCCGGCGGCGCGGCTCTCCAGCAGGTAGTCGTCGACCACGGTGTCGGAGATCTTCTGGCTCAGATAGCGTTGTCCGCTCTGCACGATGCGGATGGCATTGACCAGTTCGGAGCCGGCCGAATTCTTCAGCAGGTAACCGCGCGCGCCGGCCTGCAGGGCGCGGAAGATGTGTTCCTTGGTGGCGTACATCGACAGCATGATGGTCTTGACGGCGGGCGCCACGTCGCGCAGCAGTAGCGCCGCCTCGATGCCGTTCAGGTTCGGCATGGCGATGTCCATGATGACGACATCGGGATGCAGCTGCTCGATCTCCTTGACGGCCTGGCGGCCGTCGCTGCCGGAGCCGACCACGGTGATGTCGCTGTGCACTTGCAGCATCACCGCCAGCCCGTCGCGCACGATGGTGTGGTCGTCGGCGATATAGATGCGGATCGGCGCGGTCACAGTTCCACCGCCACTTCGATGCAGGTGCCCTTGCCGGGCTCGGAGATGATCTTCAGGTGGCCGCCCAGGGCTTGCGCGCGCTCGCGCATGGAGACCAGGCCCCAGGTCGGTTTCAGCTTGTGGTCGCGCTGCTTGTTGAGGACGAAGCCGACGCCGTCGTCCATGATCGTCAGCGTCACCGAGGTCGGCAGGATGTTGAGCATGACCTCGACATTGGTGGCGCGTGCGTGTTTGGCAATATTGGTGATGGCGCCCTGGGCGATGCGGAACAGCGAAATTTCCAGCTCCGGCTCCAGCCGGTCGGCGATGCCGTAGACATCCACCGTAAACCGGAAGCCGGAGCGCTCGGCAAACAATTCGCACTGCCAGCGCAGCGCGGCTTCCAGGCCGTAGTCGTCCAGCACCGGCGGCCGAAGCTCGGCCATGAGTCGGCGCACGGCGTCGGTGGTGTCGTCCAGCAGCACGATGGAATCCTTCAGGCGCGCGGCCATGCCGGCCGACGGATGGTCATTGGCGCCGGCAATTTCTCCGCTCATGATGGTCATGTTGATGCTCAATGCCGCCAGGGCCGAGCCGATGGTGTCGTGCAGCTCCTGGGCAAAGCGCCGTCGCTCGGCTTCTTCCACTCGAGCCAGCTCGCGCGAAACGTCGCGCAGTTCGCGCGTCAGCGCCAGCAGGTTTTCTTCGGACTGCTTGCGTTCGGTGATATCGACGTGCGACCCCTGCAGCAGGATCGCCTTGCCGTTTTCATCGAGCATGGCCATGGAGCGCGACAGCATCCAGCGGAAGGTGCCGTCGCGGTGACGCATGCGGTATTCGATTTCCAGCGACTCCTGCGGCGAGGCCAGGTAAGCACGCGTCAGCGTTACGGCGCGCTCGACGTCGTCGGGGTGCAGCCGTGCGGTCCATTCCTCCATGCCGTCGTCGATTTCGTGATCGGCGTAGCCGATCTGCCGCTTCCATTCCGGCGAGAAGTAGAAATGGTCGGTGCGCAGGTTCCAGTTCCACAGCCCGGTATTGGATGCGCTGACGGCGAGCTTGAGCTGGCCCAGCGTGAACTCCAGCTGGGCGGTGCGTTTGAAGATGCCTTTTTCGAGTTCGTGGTGACGCTTTTCCAGCGCTTCTTCCGCTTCTTTGCGCTCGGTGATTTCGCGCAGGAAGGTGACCACGCCGATGCAGCCGGCGCCGCGATTGACCATGATCGGACTGGCGCTGACTTCCAGCCAGCAGAAGCGTCCGTCCTGCCGTGTCATGCCCATCATGATATTGCTGACCGGCTGCTGCGTTGTCTGTGCGACAACCATCGGATAATCTTTATCGGCGAACGAAGTGCCGTCGCTGCGCATGGCCTTGCGGGTATGGAGCAGGGCGGCGACGCCTTGTATTTCCTGCATTTGCTGTTTGCTGCATTCAAGAATGCTTTCGGCGACGCCGTTGCAATCGAACACCGAGCCGTCCGCATGCTGCATGACAATGCCGTCCGTAAACGCATCTACCAGCGCCCGGTAGAGGTCATTTTTTTTAAGGCAATCGTCATCTGCCGGTGTGCAACTCAGACTGTTCATCTCGCGTGTCAGGATCGTTTTTGTTTTTTGTGATGCAGGAGTTTTCAAGGCTGGATCTGCGGTCTCGACGCGACCCATGTTTTATTCAGTTTTTCTTGTGCGTCAGCATACCGCAGAGCCGGGCGCTTTCGTACGGTTTGAAAAAATACCATCATGTCAATCCGATAACGAATGCAGACCGTCAACCGGTTGTGCGCTGCGCGCACCCATGCCCATGTTTTCGGAAATGCTGTCGCCCCATTCGAAGGCTTCTTTCTGCACGCTGTAAAACTCGTCGGCGGAAAGCTGGAACTCGGCCAGCAATTCGGTGCGCCGCGCGGCACTCAGCAGCTCGGGTTTTTCGCTGGCCTCCGCCAGTTGCAGCAGGCCGCCATAGAATCCCAAACGCGACAGCAGCGCCTCGCGCACTTCGATCGACACGCCGATCTGGGCGAGGATGTCGGCGATGTCCTGGTTCAGCAGGGCGTCAGTCAGCGACAGCACGCCGACCATGAATGCGGTGTCCGAGCGGCTGGAGCGACGCGGCTGGACCTTTTGCGCCAGCAGTTCGCATAGCTTGCCGCGCGTGGCCGCCAGGATCATCAGCGGCGAGGACGCGTTGCGGCCGTTGTCCGGATTGGCGTACAGCAGGATCTGCAACCAGCGTTTCAGCTGACGGTCTCCGAGCACCAGCAGCGCCTGGCCGAGCGAAGCGATATGGCGGCGGAAACCGTACATCGGCGTGTTCACCAGACGCAGCAGCATCAGGCTCAGTGCGATGTCCTTCTTGATGAAGCGCACGATCTCGTAGTTGTTGGCGCCCTTGATGACCAGCGCCAGTATCTGCATGATCAGGATGCTGGAGGCGTTCAGTTTTTTACCGTGCAGCACGTCGGGCCGGGCGAAATAATAACCTTGGTAATAGTCGAATCCGTATTCGCTGCAAAGCCTGAACTTCTCCGAGGTTTCCACTTTCTCGGCCAGCAGCTTCTTGCCCTTTTGCCGCAGGCTGTGGCTGAGTGTCGCGAGTTCATCGTCAGGCATGTCCAGCACATCCACCTTGACGATGCCGGCCACGCGCATGAGCAGGTCGGTGCGGTCCGACTCCTGCACGACGTCGTCGATGGCGAACATATACCCGGCCTCGGACAGCGCCTCGATGCGTTGCATCAGCGGCAGCGTCAGTTCGACGGTCTCGAGTATCTCCAGGATCACGTGCTCCCTGGGCAGCACGTAGATGGCGTCGCTCAGCAGGATGGCGGCGTCGACATTGATGAACGCCACCAGCGATCCGATCACATTGTGCAGGCCGAGTTCGGCGGCGTGCTCGATGACGGCGGCGGTCGCTGCGGCGTCATCGGTAACGGTCGCGTAATTGGCCGAGCTGTTGCGGAACAGCAGTTCGTAGCCGATCAACTCTTGCCGGATGTTCAGCACCGGTTGACGCGCCAGGAAAAAATCCTTCGCGCCCAGATACTGAACCTCCCTGTTCAATGCTGCTGCAGCCATATGCCCGTCCTTCCTCATTCGCTTTTAGGTGTTGTTGGAGTGCGATATCAATGCATCTTCGGCAGTCATGAAGTCCTGCAACGCGCTTCGGTAGACGGAGTCGGTCGTCAAAGCAATCGCTTTCCCGGGCGATGGTGTCGTGGGGATGGACTTGTGCTCGGGCAACTATAGCAACGTGATTTGGCTTTGTATGTCGGGAAACCTTGATTGCATGCGTGCAATCGGGATATAGCGAGGGGGACAGCAGGAGGGGATTCTTCTTTCAGCGGCCGAGGAGAAGCTTGCCGCCAAGGGCGATGAGCAGCAGGCCCATGGTCGCCTCGACGGCGGTTTTGGCCCTGGCATAAATGCGCAGCGCCGCCCGATGCGAGAACAGCACCGCCAATCCGCAATACCAGCCGGCCGACACCAGTGTCGCCATGACGACGATGGCGGCGTAGAACCAGAGCGGGGCGGATGACGGCACCATGACCGTGAAAATGCTGCCGTAGAAGCCGATTGATTTTGGATTGGTCATGCTCACGAGGAAGGCCTTGCGCGCTGCCGCCATGCCGTCGGCATTACCGCCGGCGGACTTCTTCAAGGGCTTGGCCGCGCCCATCACCATCTTGACGCCGAGCCAGATCAGATAGGCGGCGCCGGCGATTTGCACGGCGGTGTGGACCAGCGGGAAATGCGTGGTGATCAGACCGAGGCCTGCGACCGCCAGCAGCACCCAGGTGCAGGAAGCTGCCGCCAGGCCGAGACCGGTCAGGATGCCGGCGCGGCGCGATACCGTCATGGCGGTCGAGGTGACGAGCGCGAAGTTCGGACCGGGACTCAGGACGCTGAGGAAGAGTATGCCGGTGATGGCCAGCAATTGCAGTGCATGGGTCATCAGCTCGGAATTCATGGCTTGGCCGTATCCAGACCGCGCTGCACGCGCCACGACAAGGGCAGCGTCAGCAGCAGGAGTGCCGCCAGCGTCATGGTCGCAACGGGGATGCCGGCGACGTCGCCGAGATAGCCGAACAAGACCGGCGCCAGCGCGCCGCCGCCGATGGTGCCGGTGTAGAACAGCGCGAACGCGTGGTCGCGCTTGTCCGGTCCGGCCAGCTCCGGAACGACGCCGTACAGCACGGAGGAAGTGCCGTTCAGCGCCAGTCCCAGCAGCGGCAACATCAGCATCAGGCCGGACAGCGGCAACCATATCGCCGCCAGTATCAGCAAGGCGGTCGCCGACTCGGTCAGCCAGACGGTCTTCATCATGCCGATGCGAGCGCCCAGGTAACCGCACAGCAGTTTGCCGAAAGCACCGCCGACGAACAGCAGCGACAACGCGATGCCGATGCCGGCAGTGCCCGCGCCTTTGCTTTTCAGCAGGAACGGCAGGAAAGTCAGGAAACCCATGCGCACCGCGCTGTCCAGTGTGCCGGTGAATTGCAGGGCGAGCAGGCCGCCCGGTGAGCCGGCGCCGGTGACGGTGCGGGCTGTCTTTGTTTTGATGGAGGTGGCGTCGCTGCCCGCCGGGATCAACCACCACAGCATGGCCGCAGCAGCCAGGCCGAGCAGACCGATCAGCGTCGCGCTGGTCTCCCAGCTGACCACTACCAGCAAGAGTCCGACCAGTCCGGGAATGAGCGTCTTGCCGATGTCGCCGGCAAAGTTGTATTGCGCCAGCGCTTCCTTGACGCCGCCGCCGTGTTCGTGCGCATCGGTCACCAGCGACGACGCCAGCGGATGCTGGGTGCTGGCGCCGAGTCCGCCCAGCAGCAGTGCCACAAGCAGGACGGACAAACCGCCGGCCTGGCCGGCGATCAGGTAGGCGCATCCGGCCAGCGCGGTGCCGCCGATCAGCATGCGTTCACGGCCCCAGCGCCGCGCCAGGCGGCTTGCCAGCAATTGAAAGCCGGCCATCATGCCGGAATAGGACCCGCGCAACAATCCGACCATGGCGTAGCTGATCGAGAACTGCGATTGCCAGATCGGCAACAAGACATAGATGACGTCGGTCAGGCCGTCGTGCACGGCATGCGCGCTGCAGGCGGCGATCAGCGAGCGGCGACGGCGTGCGCCGTCATCCGGAAGGTCGGAATCGCGGGACGTCGTGGCGATATTCAGTTCATTCATGTTTGCCTGGCGGCGAGCGGAAGAATGGAGGGAGCGGAATGTCGCCAGTTTACTAGCGCACGAAGATTCCTGCCGAGCGCACTCAGTCGCCGCGCTTAGTCACCACGTTTGGCCACCAGCGCACCTTCAATCTTGTGCTTCGCCAGTGAAGCGGCGACAAAGCCGGAGGCCTTCACGTCTTCCACGAAATCGGCGAGATAGCTTGCGGCAGCTTCACCGCGCGCTTTCGGCACGCCCATGGCCTGGCGGATCACCATGAAGCGCTGGTCGAGGATGCGCAGGCCGCCGGCCTTGGCGGCATCGTGTTCAAGTTGCTGTTTGACGCCCGCCGCCACGCTCAGGTTCTGGTCGAGGAAGCCTTGGACGACAGCCGGCGAAGTCGGTATCCGCACGATCGTCGCGCTCTTGAGTTCGCGCGTCAGGAACAGGTCATAGGCGCTGCCGTTGCCGACCGCGACGGTGATGCCGGGCTGATCGACTTGGGCATTGCTGGTGATCGGCGAAGCCGTACGCACGGCGTAATAGCCTTCGATCAGGACGTACGGGCCGGTGAAACTGATCTCTTGCGCGCGCTTGGGATCGACTGCGAAGAAGCCGATGTCGGCCTTGTCCTGCTCGATGTTTTCCACCGAAGCGCCGGCCGATTTGACCGCGACCAGTTGCAGGGGCACGCCGAGACGCCGCGCCAGTTCTGTCGCCAGGTCCACCGAGACGCCGACCGGTTTGCCGGTGTTCGCATCCAGGCTGGCCAGCACCGGATTGCCGAGATTGATCGAGGCGCGCAGGGTCCCGCCGGGTGCAAAGAGGGCGGCGTTTTCCTGTTGGCTTTTTTGCTGCATGGCGGCTCCTGATGTTTGCGCGTGTGCGCCTGGATTGAGGGTGAAGCTCAAGGGGATAAGCGCGGACAGCAGCAGATATTTCAGCGACGCTGCCGGCATGCGGGTGGTGATCGATGATGATGTTTTCATATTGCTTTTCTTCTCGTCTGGAATTTGTTTTGTATTTTATGCCGGGCCGTCCGACTGCGCGGGAAAGCTCAGCACCACCATGAAGCTGCCCGCGCCGCTATAACCGAAGCGCAACTGGCCGCCATGCGCGCGCATGACTTCTTCGACGATCGACAGTCCCAGGCTCGCGCCCATGCGTTCGCCGCTGCGTGGGGAAAATGGCTTGCGGATGCGTTCCCAGTCGGCTTCCGGAATACCGGGGCCGTCGTCGATGACGCGCAGTTCGATCTGCGCCTCCTTGCGTTCCAGCTGCACGTGCAGGAAGCTGGCGGCGCCGTATTGCAAAGCATTCCCGAGCACGTTCTTGACCGCTTCGCGCAGGCTGATGGCGTCGCCCATGATCAGGCAGGGTTGCTCGGGCGCTTCCATGGCGAGGTCAAGCAGGCGCTCCTGATGCGACAGCATGTCGGCCATTTCCTGGCGCACAAGCTGGGCCAGGTCGATGCTTTCCGGTGCGGCGGTATCGCTGCGGTGCTGCACCATCGCATGGTTGATCAGCTGATTGACCAGTGCCCCGAGTTGGCGGGTGCGGGTGCGCAGGCGGTCCAGATGATGGCGGCGGCCTTCGTCGTCATGCTGCGCCGACAGCAATTCCATCTGCGAAATCAGCGCCGTCACCGGCGTGCGCAACTGATGCGCCGCGTCGCCGATCACGCGGCGCATGGTGGCGCGATGCACCGCCAGCCGCTGCATGAACGCATTGATCGAGCTGACCAGTGCATGCGTCTCGACCGGCACCGTAATCGACAGCGGCGACAGGTCGTTGAGGTCGCGCTCGCGGATTGCGGCTTCGATTTTCTTGAGCGGCGAGAGCGCCTGGTAGAGCGTGAACATGGCGGCAATCAGCGTCAGCACACCCATCGCCAGGATCACCAGCAGGGCGCGCGTACCGACGCTCTTGGCGAAGGACATGCGCGCGTTGTTGGTCTGCGCCAGCACGATCACGGCCCAGGGATGATCGCCCGCCACCGGCATGCGGCGACCGATGACGGCCATGCGCACGGGCGTGTCGAGATAGGCGCCATCCTGCAGCAGCGGACCGTCTTCCAGTTTGTTCCAGGGAATCTCGGGCTTGAAATCCGGGTCGCCCGCGACGGTGCGGCCATCGGGATCGATCACGACATAGAACACCTGGTCGCCGGCGGTGAGCATCGAAAATGCCGCGAGCGGCACGTCTACGTTGACGGCGCCGTTCTGGTACCAGGTGTTTTCGGCGATCTGCAGGGCGCTGCCGGACAGGATGCGGTCGTAGGCTTCGTTGGCCGCCAGCTGGGTGGAAATCCAGATGGCGATCAGCAGCACCGCCGAGCTGATGCTGAGCACGATGCCCACGCGCATCACCAGGCGCGTATAGAGCGAGCGGCCGGCGACGATCATGGTGGCGGAAGCGTCGAGGCGGTGGTGGTGGCAGTGGCACCCGCCGGCAGCAGCACCAGCTGGTAGCCGAGTCCGCGCAGGGTGCGGATTTCAAAACCGGCGCCGGCCAGCTTCTTGCGCAGGCGGCCGACGTATTGCTCGACGGTGTTGGCGTTGGGCGTGTCGTCGACGCTGAACAGCCGGTCGATCAGTTCATCCTTGCCGAAGATGCGGCCCGGGCGCGCCGCGATGATTTCGAGCAGGGTGACTTCGCGCCGCGTCAGTTCCAGCGGCCGGCCGTCCAGCACCGCCGTGCGGCTCTTGCGATCGATGGTCAGGTTGGCGCAGTTGAGCAGGTTGGTGGCCTCACCACCGCTGCGGCGCAGCAGGACGCGGATGCGCGCTTCCAGCTCGCGGAAGTCGAAAGGCTTGATCAGGTAGTCGTCGGCTCCCAGGTCGAGTGCACGCACGCGCTCTTCGATTTCGGCGCAGGCGGTCAGCATCAGCACCGGCGTGGACAGGCCTTTTTCGCGCACGCGCGTGAGCAGGGAGAAACCGTCCTGCTGCGGCAGCATGACGTCGAGGATGATCAGGTCGTAAGGATCGGTGACCAGCCGGGCGGCGTCGTTGCCCTTGCTTTGCCAGTCCACTGTGTGGCCGATGCGCGACAGGTGGGCGACGATCGCTTCGGCGACGTCGGCCGTGTCTTCGACCAGGAGTATGCGCATGATGAGGAATCCGTCGTAATGGAGCGAGTTTGTTGGCAGGATCTAGTGTATTTTCGATATCCGCAAGATATCGCAGCCGATACTCGTGTGTATGTCAGTTTCGTTACAGCTTGCGAGATTAGCATCCTTCACAGAACTTATAAAAGCCTACAGGAGATTCTGTGAAAAACGATCAAGCCGCTGCGCTGCAGTCTTCCGTCACGCCTGTCGATCCGTCCAAGCCTTTGCTCGAGATCGACAACGTCACCCTGCAATACAAGACCTCCGACTCGCTCGTTACTGCAACGCAGCAAGTCAGCTTCAACGTCCATCCGTCCGACCGCTACATCCTGCTGGGCCCGTCCGGCTGCGGCAAGTCGACCTTGCTCAAGGCCATCGGCGGCTACCTGCAGCCGACCAGCGGCAAGATCCGCCTCAAGGGCCGGGAAGTCACCCAGCCCGGTCCGGACCGCATGATGGTGTTCCAGGAGTTCGACCAGCTGCTGCCGTGGAAAACCGTGCGCCAGAACGTCGAGTTCGCGCTGCACGCCAGCGGTCGCCTGCAAGGCAAGGAAGCCTCCGACCGCGCCGCGTATTACATCGAGAAAGTCGGTCTCGCCAAGTTCATCGACAGCTATCCGCACACGCTCTCGGGCGGCATGAAGCAGCGCGTCTCGATTGCGCGCGGCATGGCCATGGAGCCGGACGTGCTGCTGATGGACGAGCCGTTCGCGGCGCTCGACGCGCTCACGCGCCGCAAGATGCAGGACGAGTTGCTGCGCCTGTGGGACGACACCAATTTCACGGTGCTGTTCGTCACCCACTCGATCGAAGAAGCGATCCGCATCGGCACCCGCATCCTGCTGCTGTCGCCGCATCCGGGCCAGGTCCGAGCGGAACTCAACAGCATCCCGCCGGAAGAGATGGGCACCGCCAGCCAGGCGCAGCTGGAACAGCGCATCAACGACATGCTGTTTGCTCACTGATCTGCACTGATCCGAACTGATCCGCGCTGACCAACAAATACAAAGAAAGAGACACCGTCATGACCAAGAACAGCACACTCTTCGTGCGTCCGGAAATCGTCGTCGAGCCGAACCGCAACGCCGTCGCGGAAGTCCAGCGCCCGCTGTCGGCCTTTGAAGCCATCTACCGCATCAGCTGGATCCGCAAGACCGCGATCCTGCTGGTGCTGGCGCTGGTATGGGAAGTCTACGGCCGCTGGCTCGACAACTCGCTGCTGTTCCCCAGCTTCAGCGAAACCCTGCACGCCTTCATGAGCGGTATCAGCAGCGGCGTGCTGCTGCAACGCGCGGCCGTCTCGCTGCAGACGCTGCTGATCGGCTACAGCCTCGGCATCCTGCTGGCCGGCTTGCTGACCACGGTGGCGATCAGCTCGCGCATCGGCAACGATTTCCTGGAAACGCTGACTTCCATGTTCAACCCGCTGCCGGCGATCGCCTTGCTGCCGCTGGCGCTGATCTGGTTCGGCCTCGGCACCGGCAGCATCATTTTCGTATTGGTGCATTCGGTGCTGTGGGCGGTGGCGTTGAACACCCACGCCGGTTTTCGCTCGGTGTCCGCCACCATGCGCATGGTCGGGCAGAACTACGGCCTGCGGCGTTTTGCGCTGGTGCGCTACATCCTGATCCCGGCCGCATTCCCGAGCATCCTCACCGGCCTCAAGATCGGCTGGGCGTTTGCCTGGCGCACGCTGATCGCGGCGGAACTGGTGTTCGGCGTATCGTCCGGCACCGGCGGATTGGGCTGGTACATCTTTGAAAACCGCAATCAGCTGGAGACCGCGAACGTGTTTTCGGGCCTGTTCTTCGTGATCATCATCGGTTTGTTTGTGGAGAACATGATTTTTGCCAAGATAGAAAAACGCACCATCCGCCGCTGGGGCATGCAGCATTGATTCCAAAAAAAACGATATAAATCGACACCTTCCAAGGAGACAGAATGAAACGCAGACATTTTTCCAAACTGATGACGGCCGCAACCCTGGGCTTGTCCATGCTGGCCGCAAGTATTCCGGCCCGCGCCGAAGCACCTGTGGTGCGCCTGTCGCACGGCTACGGCTTGCTGTACCTGCCGCTGATGGTGATCCGCGACCAGGGCCTGATCGAGAAGCACGCCAAGGCGGCGGGCCTGGGCGACGTCAAGACCAACTGGGTGCTGCTCGACGGCGGCAATGTCATCAACGACGCCATGCTGGCAGGCAACCTGGACATCGCCGGCACCGGCGCGCCGGGCTTCATCACCTTGTGGTCGAAGGCGCGCGGCATCCCGCGTTCGGAAGTGACCGGCCTGGGCGCGCTGAGCACCTCGCCGCTGTGGCTCAACACCAATAACCCGAACGTCAAGTCGCTCAAGGACTTCACCTCCAAGGACAAGATCGCCATCCCCGGCATCAAGACCTCGCTGTCGGCGGTGCTGCTGCAAATGGCCGTGGCCAAGACCTTCGGCATCGAGAATTACGCCAAACTCGATCCGCTGACCGTCAGCCTGAGTCATCCGGAAGCGCTCGGTTCGCTGCTGTCCGGTAAGACCGAGATCACCGGCCACTTCACCTCGCCGCCGTTCTCGTACCAGGAAGTCAAGGATCCGAAGATTCGCCGCGTGCTGAATTCGTCGGAAGTGCTGGGCCACATCACCATCGACGTGGTATTCGCGCTCAAGCAGTTCACCGAAAAGAATCCGAAGCTGACACAAGCCTTCATGGAAGCGCAGGAAGAAGCCAACGCCTACATCGCCAAGAACCGCAAGGGCGCTGCCGAGACGTTCCTGCGCGTGTCGAAGATGAAGCTGACGCAGGATGAAGTCGAGAAGATGCTGGCCGATCCGGACACGCAATTCATCACCACGCCGGAAGACATCATGCAATACGTGGTGTTCATGGACAAGGCCGGCACCATCAAGACCAAGCCTGCGGTCTGGTCCGATCTGTTCGTGCCGGCGTTCAAGACGCGCAAGGGTAGTTAAGCAAAGGCCAAGTCGCAGGTCGTAGTTGACGAGAAAAACGGGGAGTGCACCATGTGCCTCCCCGTTTTTCATGTCGACGCCTCAAAGTGCGCTATTCGAAAGATGTCCGGCATGGAATCGTCATAAGGCGGGTCCTGCCTGCCTGGTTGTTGTCTATCAGGGCGGCATGTTTTCTGGTTTCAATTTCGAATGAGGTAGCCCGCCTGCCTCATTGTCATGCTGCGACGACAAGCTTCGACGACGCCATGACACGGCAACCGCATGCACAAAGATGACCGTGCAATACCACCGGCACACCCTCATCCATCAAGCTGCCATCTCCCTGAACGATGAGATTGACACCGTGCTTCGAACAAAGCACGGTATCACCAATCCTCGCATTGCGACGACCGTCGATATTCAATGTTCCGCTGACGACAATCACCGTACCGCCGTGATCGAGCAGATCTCCCTGGCAACAAATGGAACGTGACATGGTGTTCATCCTTTCTTGAATAAGTTATCAAAACCGCGTCAGGCGACCTGCTGCCCATCCTTATGTCGTTGAACGATAGTGGCATCCTTGCTGCCATAAAAGCCCTTGCGACAGCGCCAATAACCCGTGATTTCAGGAACCGACGGCCAGAATCCCGCGTAGGAATCGTGCACGTAACGGCCGAAAAAACGTGACAGCGCAGACGGCGACTCTACGGCGTTTTCCACCTCAGCCAGTACGCCTTCCGCTTCACGGTCCAGACCTTTGAGTTGCTCATCGTTCTGTTCCTGATCATGCGTCTTCGCCCGTGACCAGTGCAATACCCGGCGGCGAAACGCTTCTCTGGCGGCGATATCGGTCTTGCCAAAATGCTTCAAGCGTCCGGTATCGTAGACCAGCTTCTGGTTAGCCGCCAGCAACCACTTGCGCTCATCCGGCGAGGCATACGCCACCTGCGACAGGTCCTCATAATGCATGCGCCATTCCCAGCGCCAGCGCAGATACGGCAGATGCCACTCCCAGACCGGCCGCGCCCGCGTGCCTTGCAACTGCAAGAAACTGTCATATGCCTGTTGCAGGCGCGGGTCGATGGTGAAGGGGTCGTCGCGTATGGTTTCACTTAACTGTCTGACAGCAAGTTGCCTGTCAACCGCAACCTGGCAACGCATTGCACATTCCAGCATATGGTTCAGCGGTACCTGCGACAGCTTCATCGCATCCAGCGCCTGCCAGTGTGCGGGGTGTTCGAGTTTGAGTTCGTCTGCAGTGGCGTCGCCGATAATGCCCAGCTCGCGTGGCCGATAGCCGCCGCCGACATCGCTGTGACTGCCGGGATAGGCACACTGCACCAGCCGGGTTTTGGGATTGACGGGCGTACTGACCAGATCGAGCGGAAAGTTCTTGCGCGGCTCATGCATGGCGACAAAGTGCACGCAGTTTTCCACCAGCGCGGCGATACGCACATCAGCCACTTCTGCCCAGTTGTCATGTCCGTCCGTCTCATCGGAATTGAGCACCACCCCTTTGCCGACCGAGGCCACAGTGTCGAAGATGCCCAGAAAGCGCAGGCGGATCAGCACACCGGCCAGTTCGCCCTGGGCATTGAGCATGGCTTGCAACCAGGTGCAGAACACCCGCGCCTGTGTGGCCCCACGTGAGAAACCAAACACATCGATGGCCAGTTCAACAGGTTTGCTGGGGGCGTGTTCCAGCTTCGTTTGCAGCAATGCCGACAAGATACGAAACAGATTACGACGCACCGTCGTGCGGTCTTCGATGATGGTGGTCTGAAATCCTCGCCCGAGACCTACACCGTACAGACTGGACTCGTCTTCTTTGTAGGGAACGGGGCCGCTGCGGCACAGGGCCCTGATTTGGTCGGTGGTCAAAAATGGCTGATCTGGCCCATAAGCTCGCAAATGAATCGCATTGAACACCGTCAGCAAACCATACAGGATACGTTCTTCGCCGCCATAGCCCATGCCACCACCGAACTTGGGGCTGGCCTCCATTTCACCAATCTCGGGGAGGGGCGTGCCGACGCCAGGGATGTAGGTATGGTAGTAACCATGTTCAGGTTCTTTGCGATAAGCATCCCACAACCGCACGACGTTGGTGTGCTTGAACTTATCGCGATCCTGTTTCTCACTATTACCCGTGCCATCAAAGAACAGGCCAAGGTTGGCCTGCAAGGGGCAGCCGCGCGGGTCGTGCGTACCTTTCTTCCACGATTGCCAATACAAGCCATCGGTCGGCGCTTGAGATGCCGCTGGTACGACGCCCTGTACAGGTGGTTCGTAGGCGGGACGCTTGTCTTCGCTCGCAATATCGCTCATCGCCAGTCTCCGTGTTTCTTCTTGTATTCCCGGTCTTGCCGGTCTCTTTCTTCCAATTCTTCCTTGGTGAACAAAGCCTCGACTTCTACGCCCTGGGTGGCTTCGTCAATGGGCTTCCAGTTCGGATCTTGTTGCTGGGCGGGGGGGCGTATGCGCTGCAAGTCATACACGCCAACCACCACCCGCACTTTGCCACCCGGAAAAAAATGCACAAAAATATTGGCCGTGTGGTCGTACTTTTCTACCGGTACGGTGGCTTTTAATGTACCGCCGTATTTCAAGCTGCTGTAATCGCCCTTACTGGTTTGCGCACGATTTTCGTGACTCCAGTCGTTCACACTCCACCGCACCACCGACTTCATGCCCGGGTACCATTTGTCAGGTAGGTTGGCACAACATGGCCCACCACCGCCACCACCACCACGTCCCACATTGCCACCGCTGGCACCATCAATATAAAACTGCGAAATGTTGTAGTCCGGGCCCAGATGCTGCACTCCTTCTATTTGTACCGGCGTAAACGTTCTTGGTAACGCACAGCCACCAAGAACAAGACCGAGCAAGCCGGCCAGAACATAACGTAAAACCGCATCAAACTTCATTTCAAACTCCTTTGGGTGAAGACAGAATGACCTTGCTGGCCTCCATTTCGCCAATTTCGGGGAAGGGCGTGCCGACGCCGGGGATGTAGGTACAGAAATAGCCTTCTGATGGCCGCTCTTTGTAGGCGTCTCATAGCCGCACAACGTTGGTATGCTTGAATTTATCCCTATCTTGTTTTCGTTATTGCCGGTCCCGTCAAAGAACAGGCCAAGGTTGATCTGCAAGGGACCGCTACGCGGGTCGTGCGTATCTTTCTTCCACGATTGCCAATACAAGCCATCGGTCGGCGCTTGAGATGCCGCTGACACGACGCCCTGTACAGGTGATTCGTAAGGCGGGCGCTTATCCTCGTGCTCAATTTCGCTCATCGCCAGTCTCCATGTTTCTTTTTGTATTCCCGGTCTTGCCGATCTCTTTCTTCCAATTCTTCCTTGGTAAACAGCGTCTCCACTTCCACTCCCTTTGTGGCAGTGTCGTCATCGTGCAGACCGTAGGGAATAGGATGATCTTTGTTTGTTGATCCCGCCGTAGCAACTACTACCCGCACTTTGCCACCCGGAAAAAAATGGACGTAGACACGACCAATTTGATCGTACTTTTCTATCGGTACGGTGGCTTTGAATGCTCCACCTGATTTAACGCTGCGGTAATTACCCTTTTCAATTTCTGCACGGTTTTCCTGACTCCAGTCGCCTACACTCCACCGCACCACCGACTTCATGCCCGGGTACCATTTGTCAGGTAGGTTGGCACAACATGGCCCACCACCGCCACCACCACCACGTCCCACATTGCCACCGCTGGCACCATCAATATAAAACTGCGAAATGTTGTAGTCCGGGCCCAGATGCTGCACCCCTTCTATTTGTACCGGCGTAAACGTTCTTGGTAACGCACAGCTACCAAGAACAAGACCGAGCAAGCCGGCCAGAACATGACGTGATACAGAGTAAAACCGCATTCTCAAACTCCTTGAGTGAAATACATCAAGCGTCAAAACAGGCTTTCGAAATACTACGAGGCGGTCGAAATACAAGCGGTAACCTATGTGTTGCCCAAGGCCTGGCAGATAGCTTCACCGTCAGAGCCTGCCAGTAGTGAGCCGGATTCGATCCGCTCAAATAATTTCCCCCGCGTGCGGAACATCGCCGCCGTCAATGCGGCTAGCACCGTACGGTCTGCCTGTCCGGCGCGTTGCCATGCGCTGATCGCAGCTTGCGCCCAGCGGTAGTGATCTGCGGCGTTGCCGGGCAAGGCGTTTGAAGTGGCTTGCGTCAGATTGCCAATCAGATGATCGGCTTCGGCAGCATCCACCAAGGCGTCAATCTGAGCGTTGCTCAGTGTGAGTGGCGTTGTCGCCGCTGTTTGATCTGCAGATTGTGATGGAAGAACGGCGAGCTCTCCATGCCGCAGATGTATCTGCCAGCGCGAAAAAGGATGTGTTAACGCACCCCATTGCAATGGGGTGAAAATCCGGGCCAGTTCAGGAAGGACGCGACAATCGGCGAGGCTGAGGGCGTAATAGTTGCCGTCTTCCATGTTAAAAAATGCAAACTGACGCAGGTGCTGCACTAGCTTCGTCAAAGGCAATCCCGTATCGATAAAAGAGACGTGCAGTCTTGGCGTCATGGCATCCAGCAAGCCACGGAGTCCTTCCGCTTGACCGCTTTGTTCAGCAGCTTGCATATCGGCCACAATAGGGCCCAGGTGCGCGGCCTCATCTTGGTACAGGGGAGATAACCAGGATGGCCATTGCGCGGGATCGTTAGGTGTAATGCCGCCTATCATGCCGGCATGCATCAGGGCAAAAGAAAAAGTCATGACTCGCTCTTCGGTTACAGTGATTTGGAAAACGGGGCACCGGTTTTGATTGCGGACAGCAAACAGGGGATACAGACCTTCTGTTGACTGAATTCCGGGATCGCCGCTGTGCCGCCCTTGGCCGGGGAGATGTGAGGCCAATCACTTTGTACGTTGATTGTGCGTGCATCTACGGTGATATCCTGCTCCGTGACTTTCAGAAAGCTCTGGCCTGACCTGAGCATGATGTAATCCTTGGCTTGAAACACGATGCCATCTTCGGTGGAGGTCATGGTGAGACTGTCATCGGCCGTCAATTCCATGCTGTTGTGTTGCGCCTGCAAGACGACTTTTCCCTTGTTGGCGATGTTGCGGATATCGCCGTCGTGGGCGAATTCATGGATGCTGTTGCCGGCGGTATGCAAGATGTCGCCCATCGCGTAGTGCTGCTGGTTGTTGCCCGCGACAGTGTCAATGTTCCGGCCGGCGTAGTGGAGTTGATCCTTGGGCGTGGCGCTGGCGATACCTGCAGGTGAACTGATAGCGATCACGCGTTGGCCGCCACTCTGTTTGCCTTGACCGTTGTCGTGCTGAGCCGTGACGGCTTGCGTCAGGTCTTGTTGGGGCTGGATGTCTTGAGCTGCGCTGTGTGGGACATAGTCGTCCGGATCAAGCTGCTTGGCGATGGCAAGCGCTTGCTCCAGATCAGCGATGATTTCCGTGTAGTCGTTGATGGTGCCGGCGGCTTTGAGGCGGGCGTTAGTGCTGAGCAGGATGCCTTCGACGGCACGCAATGCGCCGGCGCCGTCTGTCCTGAGTTCAAAACCTTCTCCGCGAGCGTCTTTGCGCCCTTGGTTATCTTCAATACGCGTAATGTGGCCGAGGCTTAGTTGACTGTGCAAGTGATCGCTTTTGAGCTGCGCCTGAATCTTCTGCTCGGTGTCGTCGAGAATCAGATGATTGGATCTGCCGCCGGTAGCATTACCGCCGTCCTTGGTCAGTTCTCTGGAACGGAATCCCGATAGCGCGCTTTGCCCCGGCAAGCTCCACGGCGGCAAATTGCTCTGGTTATGCACGCGCCCGGTGCAGATCGGCAGATCCGGATCGCCGCCGATGAAATCGACAATGACTTCCTGCCCGATGCGCGGCAGTTGTATGCCGCCTAGCTGATTACCCGCCCAAGGACTGGACACGCGCACCCAGCAAGAGCTGTTCTGATTATTCTGGCCAAGCCGGTCCCACGGAAACTGCACCTTGATGCGGCCGTACTGGTCGGTCCAGATATTCTGATCTTCGGGGCCAACCACGAGTGCGGTTTGTGGGCCGCGTGTAAATGGTTTTAGGGTACGACGCTCTGGCCGGCATTGCTCCTTGAGCAGATGCACATCAAAGTCAAGTTCCACCTTGTAGCTTTGCGCCAGCGGATTGAGCGCATTGGTGACCGCTGCCCCCGGCGACTGGCTTGCCTGGGCGACCTCTTCGATCAGTAAGCTTGTGCTGATGATGAGGTAGTCGGTGTTGGCGGCATGTTGCGGATGCTTTTGTAATGCGAAGGTGCAGCCGGGCACTATGCCGCGCAAGTGACCACTGCCTTGGGCGTGGTGGCCGCGTTGGCGCAATGACTCCATGCGCATGCGCGCAATGAATTTACTTTCTTCCGCCGAATCGTTGCCGTCTTTGTCGACGCCTGCCTTGGGCTGGCTGTAGTGGGCGTCGGCATGCCATTCATACACTTCCTGCTGGTTGTGCGCAGTTGGTCTTGGGTCGCTGCGCTTGACGGTCAGATCGGCTTTAGGACGGGTGTAGTCGTAGTCGCGGGTAACGTAGCTGCCAGAAGTTATGCGTTCTGTTGGCGTGAAACGATGCACGTATTCGGCGTCGATTTTGTGCCCTTCGGGATAGAAGGGAATCTGCTGGTAGGCGGCGCTGGGATTCTTTTTGTGCGCGCCCATGTTGTCGATCAGGACCAGGCGATGCTTGCCGTCACTGTGCTCGAAGAACCAGTTGATGCCCCATTCTTCGCACAGGCGGCAGAAGAAGTGGTAGTCGCTTTCGTTGAACTGGGTCTGGTAGTCGCGTTTGGGGTACGTATCGATGAAGCGCTTGTCGACCGGAAAGCTGTACTTGCCCAGTAATGCATCGAGGATCTCGACGACGGTTTTGTCCTGATAAATTCGACAGTCATTGTTCTCGGTCGCGAGATGCAGCCAGGGACGCAGGGCCAGCTGGTAGTGCACGAAGCGGCCGGATTCACCGAGTAAGGCGGCGTCGGTGATGAGGCCGGTGATCTCGCGGATACCGGCGCCAGAATTGACGCTACTGCCTCCGGCAACCCCTGAGATAAAACTGCCATTGCCTTCCAGTTCGATCTTGACGGTCAGTTCGCGGCCTATGAAGTCGTTAAGCTTGAAGTTGGCGGCGTGCGAAGGAATCAGGTTCAGGCCGTCGGGCGTCTTGAGATCGAGGTGATATTCGAACAGACCGTTGAGGCCTTCAGTACCAGACAACTTTACCGGCACCAAGGCAGGCTGGCCCATGATCTCGGGGATAGCGGTACTGCTGGCGCTCAGGGCGCGCGATTGGGTAAGCAAGGCCATGAATGCTCCGTTAGCGAATGGATGTCAGAGGAGAAAAATCTGACGATCATGCTAAGAGAGCAACCATGTTGTGCATATCGAATGCATTCGATAAATGCGTTTATTTGCAAATTTACGAATTATTTTCCGTCAGTGCAAATGCATACTTTGCATATGTTTCTGTGGTGGCTCAAGACAAAAAATGGGGAGCGCATGTTGCGTCTCCCCATTTTTCGTTGCGTTGACGCCGACTCAGCCGTAATACGGAAACTGCTGCGACTTGTCCATGAACGCGTGATAGTGCACCACCACGCCTGCATCGCGCAGGCTCAGCACGGCGTAGGCGGGCGGTTCCATCGAGGTCGTGGCCGGGCCGGTCAGCGCGAAGTCGAGCGCGTGCTGATGGTTGGTGCCGGGCACGGTGGCGAACGGCGTGCCGTACCAGGTGCCGCCCGACGGGCGATGCACGTGGCCGGAAAACATGTAGCGCACGTTGCCGTGCTTCTTTACCAGCGCGCGCAGGTCGGCTTCTTCACGCAGGCGGATCCAGTCCATCGACGGCAGGTCGAGTTCGAACGGCGGGTGATGCGAGAACAGGTACACAGCACGTTCGCCGGCTTCGGCCAGCATGCGGTCCAGCCAGGCCAGACGGTCGGCGCACAGGCGGCCTTCGTGGGTGCCGGCCTCCTTTGTGTCGAGGAACACCAGGCGCGTGTCGCCGGCGTCGTGCACGCCCTGGATGAAGCCGTGTTCATCGACCGGCATGGCGGGGAAGACGTCGCGGAACACCGGCCGTTCATCGTGATTGCCGAGCAGCAGGCGCACCGGCAGCTTCAGTTCCTTGAGGCACTCGGCCAGGATGCGATACGAGGCTTCGTCGCCGTCGTGGGTGAGGTCGCCGGTGATGACGCACAGGTCGGCGTCAGGGTGGTGTTCGTTGACATGGGCGATGCAGTGGCGGAAACGCGTGACCGAATCTTCGCCGAACAAGAGGTTCCCATCCGGCACCAGGTGGATGTCGGTGATTTGTATGACTTTCATCAGATGTGTTGTTGGTGTTGAGAGAAATTTAACGGATGCCTGCCCGCAGGAAGGCCTGGATGAACTGGCGCTGGAATACCAGGAAGCCGATCATCAGCGGCGCAATCGCGACCAGCGTGGCGGCGCTGATGATGGAGATGTTGACGCCGCTTTCGGGTGCGCCGAACAGAGACAGACCGACCGTCAGCGGCCGCGTGGCCGGCGAGTTGGTCACGATCAGCGGCCACAGGAAATTGTTCCAGTGCGTCGCCACCGACACCAGCGCATAGGCCAGGTAGACCGGCTTGGCCGCCGGTACATACACGCGCCACAGCACGCCGAACCAGCCGCAACCTTCGATGCGCGCCGCTTCTTCCAGCTCGCGCGGAATCTGCATGAAAGCCTGGCGCAGAAGGAAGATGCCGAAGGCGCTGGCCATGTAAGGCACCGCCATGCCGAACGGCGTATCGAACAGGCCGAGGCGGGTGACCATCGCATAGTTCTCGACGATAAGGATTTCCGGCAACACGAACAACTGCAACAGCACCAGCACGAACACGATGTTCTTGCCGCTGAACTGGAAGCGCGCGAAGGCGAAGCCGGCCAGCGTGCACAGCGTGAACTGGCCGGCCAGGATCAGGCTGACCAGCACGAAGGTGTTGAGGAAGTAGCGCAGCCACGGCGCCGATTGCCAGGCATCACGGAAATTCTGCAGCACCAGCGGCGCACGCCAGTCGAACGCCAGCGCGGCGTGGGAGGTGTGGAAGGCGGCCCACAGCGCAAACAGCAGCGGCGCGATCCACAGCAGCGCCAGCAGCCAGGCGCCGAGGGTGTCAATGATGTTCCAGAAGCGATCATGCGAGACAGATGCAGTTGCGGCGGCAGGAGCGGATGCCGCCGGCGAGGAAATGGCGAGAGTGTTCATCGGTAGTGGATGCGACGGTCAAAGAACATGAATTGCAGCGCAGCGATCAGGCCCAGCGCGGCGAGCACGAGCACGGTCATCACGGCGGCGCCGGCCTGGTCGAGATAGGCGAAGGCCATTTCCCAGATCCAGTACAGGATCAGCTTGGAGGCATTGTCCGGTCCACCCTTGGTCAGGATGAACAGATGGTCGATCAGGCGCACCGAATTGATCAGCGCATTGATCAGCACGAACAGCGTGGTCGGCATCAGCAACGGCAGCACGATACGGCGCGTGTAGGCCCAGCGGCCTGCGCCCTCGATGCGTGCGGCTTCGCGCAGGTCGGGCGGGATCGCCTGCAATGCGGCCAAGTAAAAAATCATGAAGAAGCCGGATTCCTTCCAGATCGTCACGGCCATGACCGACCATAGCGCAGTGCCCGGCTGGCCCAGCCAGTTGGTGGGGCCGATGCCGAATAACGCGGTGATGTGATCGAGCAGGCCGAGACCGGGCGTATAGAAGAACAGCCACAAATTGGCCGCAGCGATCATCGGCAGCATGGTCGGCGTGAAGAAAGCGGTGCGCACCAGGCCGCGGCCGCCGATGCGGGCGTTGGCCCACAGCGCCATGCCCAGCGCCAGTGCGATGGAAACGGGGACGGTCACGCCCGCGTACAGCAGGTTGTTTCCGGCGACTTGCCAGAAGGTCGGATCGCTCAGCAGGTCGCGATAATTGTCGATGCCGTTGAACACGCTGGGACGGCGCGCGGTGCCGCGCGAATGGAAGCTGCTCCACAGCGTCGCCAGCATCGGATAGAAGGCGAACAAGGTCAGCAGGATCAGCGATGGCGTCAGCAGGCCCCAGCCGAACAGGTTGTGCAGGCGGCGTTCGGAAGGATTTACCGGCGCCAGGTGTGTTGCTTGGTTCATCAGAATCGTGTCCGGTGATCGGGTCTTGTTGCTGTCGTCCCGGCGAAGGCCTGGACGACAGCGGTACAGTTTTTACAGAGGAACGCGGATTAGCGGTAAGGCTTCAGCAAACGCTCGGCAGTCGCCTGTGCTTCATCCAACGCCTGCTTGGAGGTCTTGGTGCCGGTCAACGCAGCTTGTACTGCGTTCGACAGCGCTTCACGCACGCGGGCGGTCTGCTCGGTCGAGAACTCCGGAATCGCTACCGCCAGTTGGTCACGCGCCACCAATGCTTGCGGGAAGGTCTTGGCGTAATCACGCAGTGCAGGGGTGTTGTACGAAGCCGGGCTGGTGCCGACATAACCGGTTGCGATCGACCATTGCGCAGCGCGTTCCGGCGCGGTCATCCAACGCACGAAGGTGACCGAGGCAGCTTGCTGAGCAGGCGATGAACCCTTGAACAGGTAGAAGTTGCCGCCGCCGACCGGCGAACCCGGTTGCTTGTTGGCCGGCAGCATGGCGACGCCGAAATCGAACTTGGCTTCTTTCTTCACTGCAGTCAGGTTGCCGGTGGTGTGCCACATCATGGCGGTCTGGCCTTGTACGAAGGCCTGGCGCAGCGTGCCCCATTCAATCGCGCCGGCCGGGCTGACCTTGTGCGTGGCGGCCAGCGAACGCCAGAATTCCAGCGCCTCGACGGCAGCCGGCGTATTGAAGTAGACCTGCGTGCCTTCCTTGTTCATCAGCGACACGCCGTTCTGGATCGCGAACGCCTGGAACATCCAGTACGGATAACCGGTCGACGGAATCATCAGGCCGAACTTGTCCTTGGCTGTCAGCTTGGTGGCCGCGGCCAGCATTTCCTTCCAGGTCTTCGGCGGCGCATCCGGATTCAGGCCGGCGGCGCGGAACATGTCCTTGTTGTAGAACATGACGATGGTCGAACGCTGGAACGGAATGCCCCAGACATGACCGCCGATGGTGCCGTTGGCCATCAGGCCGGGATAGAAACTTTGCAGCCAGGCCTTGTCTTCGGCGCTGGTGGCGACCTTGTCGAAGGGCTCGATCAGGTTCTGGTCAATGAGATCGTAAGTGTCGAGTGCACCCAGCACCGACAACTGTGCAGGCTGGCCACCCTTGATTGCTGACAGCGCACGCACGCGGGTCTCGTCGTAGTTGCCGGAGTAGACCGCCTTGACCTTGATGTCCGGATTGGACTTCTGGAAGTCGTTGATCATGCCGTCGATCACGTCGGTCAGCGGGCCGCCGACGGCGATCGGATAGTACATGGTCAGTTCGGTCGCGGCACAGGCCATCGACGATGCTGTCAGTGCGCTGGCGAAGAGTGCCGCCAACGCTGTTTTTTTGATGAGTTTACTCAGCATGGTTGTTCCTTTTTGAGGTGGTCGTATTGAAAGTGCAGGTGAAAAAGGTGGGTAAGTCCGGATGCGTTGAAAGCGCTCAGAGCACTGCGGCCAGCTTCGGCGCGACACGGTCATCGGCGTCGATGTCTTTATCGTTAGCGTTATCGTAGCGAGCCAAAGGCTGCAAACGACGACCGTCGTCGGCGGCGAACACGTGCGCGTCGGCAGGATTCCAGCCTAGGCCGACGCGGTCGCCGAGCTTGAGCCGGCTCTTTTCCGGACTGCGCACGATGATGTCGTCGCCGCCCGGCAGGTCGAGGTAGATGTAGGATTCCGCGCCCTGGAATTCGACGCCGGTGACGGTGCCGAACAACTCGGTCGACGACGGCGCGACGATATGGAAATGCTCCGGACGCACACCGATCAGGGTCTTCACGTCGCCGCCGATCGGCGCGATGCCGGCCCGCAAGGCCGGAGGCAATTTTTCGGCCTCCATCAGCATCATCGGCGGGCTGCCGATGAAGCTTGCCGAGAACGCCGTGGCGGGCGTTTCATACAACTCCGCCGGTGTGCCGCTCTGCACGATGCTGCCGCCGTTCATCAACACGATCTTGTCGGCCATGCCCATCGCCTCGGTCTGGTCGTGGGTGACGTACACCACGGTCATGCCGAGCCGCTGCTGCAGCGCGCGGATTTCATGACGGACCGAATGACGCAGCTTGGCGTCGAGATTGGACAAGGGCTCATCCATCAGGCAGATCGAATGACCGGCGACGATGGCGCGCGCCAGCGCCACGCGCTGACGCTGGCCGCCCGACAGCTGGGCCGGCTTGCGTTGTTCGAGTCCCTGCAAATTGGTCAGCGCCAGGGCGTCCTGCAGACGCTGGCGACGTTCGGCCGCATGCACGCCGCGCACCTGCATGCCGAAGCAGATGTTCTCGGCGATGTTCAGATGCGGAAACAGTGCGTACGACTGGAACACCATCGACAATCCGCGCGCCGACGGCGCTGCACCGGTGACATCCTTGCCGTCGATTTCGACGCGGCCGCTGTCCGGTGTTTCCAGTCCCGCCAGCAAGCGCAGCAAGGTCGACTTGCCGCAGCCGGACGGGCCGAGCAGGGCGACCAATTGGCCGCGACCGAACTCCAGGTCGAGCGACTTGATGACCTGATGCGCGCCCCAGGATTTGCTGATGCCGGTAAGGCGGATGGCGACGTCTGTATTCATGTTGGTGTCCTGCATGTTCATTTGCCTGCTGCAATGGACGCAATGGCGGCCATGACGGAATTGCCGGTGGCCGCGGAGGTAGTCGATTGGTGGTCCGTGTCGGTGCTGTAGTCCGGCTGCGAGGTCACGACGACGCGGGTATTGCCGGCCAGCATGGCGGCCAGCGCCGGGTTCAGGGGACTGTCCGTGACCAGGATGTCGGGGTCTGACAGATGGCCTCCGCGCACCGGCGCCTGGCGACCGAATTTGGAGTTGTCGGTGACCAGGATCTGGGTGCGGCAGCTCTCGCGCAAGGCCTGGCGCGAGCTCGATTCCATACGATCGAAATCAAGCAGCGTGCCGTCGGTGTCAACGCCGCCGACACCGTAAATGCCGAAATCTGCGCGGAAGTTGCGGAACAGTTTGTCGGCGTCGTTGCCGAGGATTTCCGGATTGGGAAAGCGCAGTGTGCCGCCCGGCACGATGACCTGGTTGTTCTGGTTGGTCGACAGCGCCAACGCTGCGCGCAGGTTGTTGGTGATGACGGTGAGGTGATCGTGTTTGGCCAGTGCCAGCGCAACCTGCTCGGGCGTGGTGCCGATGCCGATCAGCACGCTGCAGGAGTTCGGGATCAGCGCGGCGACGGCGGCGCCGATCTCGGCTTTCTGTTCGAGATTGTTGATGCGGCGCATGTCATACGGCTGGTTGCGCGCCGACAGGATCAGCTCGGCGCCGCCGTGTCGGCGTCGCAGGATATCGGCGTCGCACAGCGCATTGATGTCGCGCCGGATGGTCTGCGTGGTGACGGCGAAATGCTCGGCCAGCGCTTCCATCGTGAGGAAGCCGTGTTGACGGAACAGCGCAATGATCTCGTTGTGACGCAACGAGGCCGGCTTGAGGACGGGCTTGAGGGAGGGAGTAACTGCAGGCGTTGCCGACATGTTCACTTATCCATTCACTGGTTCATTTGAAAACGTGATGAATGTTATCGGCCGATTGTTACCGGATCGTGACGTTCATATGAACGTGAATCGGCTTTCATATCGTCACAACGTCATGGCGATGTCATATATCGAGGGCATAGTTCGCTCCGCAATCCGGCTCCACCCTCATTCAACTTTTCTGAAAACCATTCATGAAAAAAACTGCTCTCGCCATGTCGCTCCCGCTGTGTTTCGCCGGCCTCTCTTTCGCCGCTGCTGCACAAGCGCAAACGACCAACGCCTCATCGGGCGTCACCATCTACGGGATCATCAATCCCAGCCTGACCTATACCGACAAGGTCGCCAACGCCACGCCGGGCAATCCGACCGGCACCGGCTCGCGCCTGAGCATGGATACTGCCGTGGCGCAGGGTTCGCGCCTTGGTTTCAAAGGTGTGGAAGATCTCGGCGGCGGACTGAAGGCGCTGTTCACGCTGGAAAACGGCTTCAACGCCGACACCGGCGCGCTGGCGCAGGGCGGCCTGTTCTTCGGCCGCACCGCCATCGTCGGTTTGTCGGGTGGGCTGGGTACGGTCTACCTGGGTCGCCAGAAGGACTACATCGATGATCTGGCCCCGTACAACGGCGCGCTCGATTTCGGCAGCCTGGTCAACAACATCCACGCGTTGAATCTCGATCGCACACAGGGCTCGCGCGTCAACAACTCGATCCGCTACAACTCGCCTGTCCTGGGCGGCGTGACTCTGAGCGCGTTATATGGCTTCGGCGAACAGGCCGGCTCGACCGGCGCCGGCCAGTCGTTCGGCATCGGCGGCAGCTATAACAACGGTCCGTTGTCGTTCGGCGCCGCGTATTTCCAGAACAAGCTGACGGCCGCCAATACCTTCACCGGTTCCAGCGACTCCGGCATCGCACCGGGCGCCGTCACCGGCAGCATTGCCAGCACATCACTGAAGACCTTCCTGATCGGCGGTTCGTACAAGCTCGGCGACGTACGCCTGTACGGTTCGTATTCGCAGGTCAAGCAACCGCTGGCGGTGGCGTCCGGTGCGGCAATGACCGGATTCACCGGAGCGGCCGGCGCGGCGTTCACGTTTGGCGGCGTCAACAACAGCAAGGTCGACCTGATCGACTTCGGCGTCAATTACAACGTCACCGCGACCACGCAACTGCTGGCCAATTTCGTGACCACGCGTTCGAAGTTCGTCGGCGCCAGCGACGGCAAGGCGACGCAGGTTTCATTGGGTGTGGACTACTTCCTGTCCAAGCGCACCGATCTGTATCTGTTCTACGCCAACATCCGTTCGTCGGACATGTTCAACCCAGGCCTGTATGTGGCGCCGGGCGGCAGCAACACGCAAAACGTGCTGACTGCCGGCATCCGCCACAAGTTCTGATCGCCTGAAGGAGAGTGCGCATGACAACTTCAATCAAGCTCGCCGTGGCCGCCGCATTGCTGGGCATGGTGCTGACGGCCGGCGCCGATCCGCTGATCGCCGCGCATCGCGGCGGCACCGGCGACGGTCCCGAAAACACCATCCCGACTTTGCAGAATTCGCTGAAGCACGGCGCCGACATCCTCTGGATGACGGTGCAGGTCTCCAGCGACGGCGTGCCGGTGCTGTATCGTCCGGCCGACGTGGCGACGCTGACCGACGGCAAGGGCGTGGTCAACACGCTCACCGCGGCGCAGCTGACCGCGCTCAATGCCGGCCATATGTATGCAGTGACCGATGCCGCCGGCAACAAGAGCTATCCGTATCGCCGGCAACCGGTGCAAGTGCCGACGCTGCGCGAAGCATTACGTGCCGTGCCGGCATCCACGCCTGTCGTCATCGACATGAAGCAGGTGCCAGCGGAAACGCTGGTCAATGCGGTCGCCAAGGTGATCGATGAAGAGGGCGCATGGAAGCGCGTGCGTTTCTATTCCACCGACGCCAACGTGATCGCATTGATGGCGCAGCAGCCGAAGGCACAGGTGTTCGAATCGCGCGACGCCACCCGTGATCGGCTGGCGCGCATCGCCTTGAACGGCGGCGCTTGCGATGCGCCGCCTGCGGCCGGCACCTGGTCGGGCATCGAACTGGAGCGCAAGGTCGCGGTGGTGGAGAAATTCACCTTGGGCGAGGGCGTCTCCGAAGTGATCGCACACTGGTGGACGCCGGCGGCGATGAAATGCTTCCGCAGCAATCCGGACACGCACGTGATGGTGTTCGGCGTTGACTCGGCGGCGGCTTATCGCAGTGCGCAGAAATTGGGCGTGGATGTGGTGATGACGGATTCGCCGGTGAAGATGAAGGCGCTGCGGGATACTGTTAAGTAATTTGTAGTTGAGCAGTCAGTGAAAGAAAAAGCCCGCTTACGCGGGCTTTTTTTGGGGCTGGATGTCAACGATCGGAATCCTTGTTCAATTTTCAGGAATATAGCAGTGTCACCACCAGAAAATAGGTAAGCAGCACAATCCCCGGAACATGAAACCATGAAAATTTGTATCTGAACATGATTCTGCGCTTTTGAACGGCGGGAGCGGGAGTGGGCGCCTTCGGAGGCTCAATCGTTTGCGGCCATCGAAATGAACTGATGTTCGCGAGCGGCGGCCATGACTCAAATCGATGAACGTCGGCGTCAAAATATCTTCGGTCAAAGTGCTCCAGTTCCCGATTGGCTTGTTGAAGCGCGAGATCCCCGGTACATGCCGTATTCTCGCCGTCGATGTAAAAATATCCGCCGGTTTCTTTTGCCAATATTGCCATGGAGACGATTTGCATAGCGCCCGCAGCGTCGCTCCTTCCTGCCGCCGTTCGGGAGCCGGCTTCATAGCTATAGCTTTTCACTCCTCTCGGGGGCCAGTGCATGTCGCGAGCCTCTTTTTTCTTCCTCTTGTGGACGTCATATCCAAATACGATCAGCAGCGGAAGCTCAGGCTCCAGACGCAGAAAATGCGGGGGCGTCCTGATGACGTTCAAGTAAAGGCATCCAGTTGCGCAGGACTCTGTCAAGGTATGCCCAGGATGCAATTGCACATCAAATCCGAGATCAGCGAATGCCTGGATGAATCGCGCTTCCAAGTTGTCTGTTTTCGTGCCGAAGAATGCGGAGGCTTCAATGCTCATTGTCGGAATTGAATGTTGTCATGCAAGTTTATAGGGGGATGCGCGTGGAAACGGTTAGAAGCCGGAGGCGGTACGACGGGCTTTTATTTATCAATTCCAGCTATCCGAAGTACTTTACGATTTCCTGATCCTCAGTGACCATGTGATCCGTCAGGTGGAATACCTCTCCTACCCATTCATGGGTCAATGCTTCTTTGCGATCTAATATTCTTCCCAATAGAGAAGAATTCTTCCATGGGGATTCCGTTGCATCAACAAGGCCAACCTGGAAGTTGTCGCCTTCGATCCAGATCCTGAACGCAAAAGCAACTCTGTCTTCGGGGCTGGCCGCATCCCCCCAATTGCCCAATCCGACGATGCCGCTAAGGTATTTTTTGTCGTGTCCGATGGTGAAATTCGCGTAGTAGATCGCGAATGCTATCTCGTCCCGATACACGAACCTGGTTAACTTGACGCTTGTATTTTTACAGCAATCGCACAGTGATTCGACGGGAGTCTCATATTCAATTCTCAGCATCGCTGTTCCTTGTTGTGCATTAATTCACTTCATGACTGGAAGTGTGAATTCATGTATTTATTTTCATGTGCGTGATTATAAACAATGACATTGGAAATTCGTATCGGATGATTACAGCCTCAGCCGGAGAGACGCCATCCAATGTCGATTAAAATGCAGGTCTCGCCGGAAATGGAGGGCTCTGACAAAGTCACGCCCTGACCGGCTTTTAGAACGATATTCCCCCGCGACACATTGACGATGCAACCCATAGAGAGCCAAGAGCCAGCCATGCCATCCCTCGGCACGATCACGAGGGAAGCAGTCGATCTCGCGCAAAAACATCTGCACGACATCCTCAGCATGGCGATAGAACATGCGCCGCCGCGTGCCGCCGTAGTGGTGGCCGATACGCGCTGCGATCTGGCCGTCGCCTTGACGGAGGCTTATCGGGGTTGCCTGCCGACGGCACAATTCATCGATTTTGATGCGGTCGTGCCGGACGACGTATTGGCCGCTTTTGCCCGATTGGAGCCCAACGATCTGGTAGTACTGATTCAATCCACCAATTTCCGGCTGGAAGCTTTCCGGTTAAGGGTCGAGTTGTTCAAGCGTTCGCTCAAGGTCATCGAGCATCCCCATCTGTCGCGCATGCCCGGCGTGCAAGCCGACTATTACATCGCTTCGCTGGCGTATGACCCGGCGTATTACCGCGGTGTCGGCTACGCGCTGAAGGCGCGCATTGATCGTGCGCAGGGCGGGGTGGTCGACAGCGGCGGCGAGCGTCTGGTCTTTGCGGCGCCGTTCGAAGCGGCCAAGCTGAACATCGGCGATTACAGCGAGATGAACAACGTCGGCGGGCAATTCCCCATCGGCGAAGTATTCACCGAATCACAGGACCTGGAGGCGGTGAATGGACGCGTGCGCATTTTCGTGTTTGGCGACACCACCTTCCGGGTGAACCGGCCCGAGCAACCGATCACGCTGGTGATCACCAAAGGCCGTGTAACCGAGGTGATCGACTCCACGCCGGACTTCGATCAGGTGCTGGAGAAGATTCGCGCCGACGAAGGCGAGGTCTGGCTGCGTGAGCTGGGCTTCGGCATGAACCGTGCGTTTTCACGCGACTGCATGGTCGACGATATCGGCACCTACGAACGCATGTGCGGTATCCACCTGTCGCTCGGCGCCAAGCATGGCGTCTACAGCAAGCCCAATATCCGACGTACGACCGCGCGTTATCACATAGACGTCTTTGCGGTGACGGAGGCGGTCTATCTGGATGACGAGCTTGTGTATCGGGACGGGGCGTGGCAGGTTTGAACCGAGGTTTGGTCTGAACCGGCAGTCCGATTGCGGAACCCGGTCATTTTATTTTTAGCAAACCGGCCCTGACCTGGGCGGCATTTTTATACCTGGCCTTGCTGGCCGGTTCGTCGGCACGCCAGCAATCGCAACCTCCGCTCAATTTGTCACTCAGTGCCTGGAGATATTGCGGTTTGGCGTCGGCGGACTTGGGTGTCAATGAATAGATGAACGTCTGATACAAAGTGCCTTTGACAATCGCGTGATTTTGCTCCCACGAGACGATGACAAATAGCTTCTTGTCCGATGTCTTATCGATGCTTGAAAAAAATATGGACTCGATACTCGCGTCGGCTCCCTCTGGTTCATAGGTGTCAATCAGCACTCTTTCATATGAATCGGATTGTTTTGGAACGAACAGGAAAAGCTGGACGCCCGGCGATGGATCCGGACTATCGTTGGATGTTGCCGCGTAGGCGACAAGCAGTACAGGCGCAGAGAAGCCCAGGGCATCCGTGACGACAGGCTTTTGAACTGGCTGCCTATTTCGCGGTGCCGTGCGGACGAGAAATGCATCGATACTTTCGCCTGACATGCGCTCAAGCGTAGTTGCGCCGACGCCCCAGGAAAAGACGAGAAGAAGCATCAGGGACAGGCAGCGCATCAAAGGATTTCCTTTTTGTGTATTTATTTCGGATTGTCACTGAAAAAACAGGGATTGCCTCGCTTGATTTTCTGCGACCCAGCCAATGTTGGACCTCTTTCGGGAGGCCGGCATTGATGTTATCTCAGATGAGAGGCAGGAGGTGCGCTTGCCGTGCAAGGTCACGAAGTCGCCGCATCCTGAAACATGTTGATCATGCCCTGTGCGGGATCCTCACCCGCAAGCAGTTCGTAGAATTTTTCACCCTCCGTGGCAACCTTGGCGCTTCGTTCAAACATCGCCTGTTCAAATTGATGAAGTCCGGCTTCGATGTCATCGGTATGTGAGACGATGGCCTTGGCAGGTTCGGCGCCGTCGTACAGTGTGCTGGAGCGAATCGGACAACAAGTGCATACCCTTGGCGTAGCACCCGACAAGCATTGGATTACCGTGTCAGTGCTGTTGAACTACATCCTCGGGGTAGGTGGGAAGAATGTCGCCAATGCGCAAGTGGCGCGGGCGCGTGAAGCAGAATACAGACGTAAAAAAACGGGAAGGGCGCAAGCCGCTTCCCGCTTTTTTTCGTGCAGATCAATCAGGCAGCCAGCGGCACCGCGAGAGATTTTTTACGATACAGCACCAGCGTGGCGATCAGGCCGCAGACGGCGGCGAAGCTCATCCACAGGCCCGGTGCGGCCTTGTCGTGGGTGATTTCGATCAGGCCGGTGGCGATGGCCGGGGTGAAGCCGCCGAAGACCGCGGTGGCCAGGCTGTATGCCAGAGAGAAGCCGGCTGTACGCACGTCTACCGGCATCACTTCGGTCAGCGCCACCACCATTGCGCCGTTGTAGCTGGCGTAGAGGAAGGACAGCCACAGTTCCACCACCAGCATCTTGCCGAAGGTGGCGTCGCCGACCAGCCAGGTCATGGCCGGGTAGGCGGTCAGGATCGTCAGCACCGTGAACACCAGCAACAGCGGACGACGACCGATGCGGTCCGACAGGGCGCCCATCACCGGCAGCCAGATGAAGTTGGAGATACCGACGCAGAAGGTGACGATCAGCGCACTTTCGGTGCTCAGCTTGAGCACGTTCTTGCCGAAGGTCGGCGTGTAGACGGTGATCAGGTAGAACGAGACCGTAGTCATCGACACCAGCATCATGCCGGCGATGACGAGCTTCCAGTTCTCCACCATGGAGCGGAAGATTTCATTCAGGTTCGGCTTGCGTTTGCGCGCCAGGAATTCTTCGGTCTCCTGCAGCGAGCGACGGATCACGAACAGCACCGGCACGATCATGCAGCCGATGAAGAACGGCACGCGCCAGCCCCAGTCGCCGACCTGGTCCTTGGTGAGCCAGATGTTCAGGCCGTAGCCGATGGCTGCCGCGACGATGATCGCGACTTGCTGGCTTGCCGACTGCCAGCTGACATAGAAACCCTTGCGGCCGGGCGTCGCCATTTCAGCGAGGTAGACCGACACGCCGCCGAGTTCGACGCCGGCCGAGAAACCTTGCAGCAGGCGGCCGATCAGCACCAGCGCGGGGGCCAGCAAACCGATGGTGGCATAGCCCGGCACGAAGGCGATCAGCACGGTGCCCAGCGCCATCAGCGCCAGCGTGACGATCAGGCCCTGGCGGCGACCGACGCGGTCGACGTAGGCGCCGAGGATGATGGCGCCCAGCGGACGCATCAGGAAGCCGGCGCCGAAGGTCATGAAGGTCAGCATCAGCGAGGCGAATTCATCGCCGCTGGGGAAGAAGGCTTTCGAGATGTAGCTGGCGTAGAAGCCGAACAGGAAGAAGTCGAACATTTCCATGAAATTGCCGCTGGTGACGCGCAGGACGGTGGCGAATTTCGAGGACGAAGCTATCGTGGGAGAAGTCATGTCATGTCTCTCTGTCTCTGTGTATGCCTGAATGGTCAGGACTCATTGATTTTTCTGGGCAGTGCATCGACGCTGAAATTATTGTTGTTCATCGACGCTGCGAGTCTATCCCAATCGTTTTGCGGATAGCTTTCTAACAGCTTTCAACTTTCGTTTATTTTGCAGGCAAGAGCAAATATGCTGACAAAGTGCTGACGGCGTTGCTGCATCAACAAAAGAAAACCGCCTGGACCCTTGCGGGCGCAGGCGGCGAAGAACACCGGTAGAACAAGGTGGTAGAACCCGGTGTCACAGGGAGGAACGCTTAGCTGGTCTTGGTCACCTTGCTCAAATGGCGCGGCTTGTCCGGATCCATGCCGCGCGCCACCGAGAGTTGTGCCGCCATGACGTAGAACGCCTGGATCGCCACGATGGGATCGAGGTCGGGCGTGACGGCAGTTGGCAAGGTCAGGTCGCGTTCGGCGATATCTTCCGGCGCCGCCAGCAAGACCTTGGCGCCGCGCTGGCGCATTTCGGCGGCGAGCTGCAGCATGCCGGTCTGGGTCGGGCCGCGGGTGGCAAACATCAACAATGGATAGCCTTCGTTGATGAGCGCCATCGGGCCGTGCTTGATTTCGGCGCCGCTGAATGCTTCGGCCTGGATGGCGGAGGTTTCCTTGAATTTGAGCGCGGCTTCCAGCGCCAGCGGAAAACCGATGCCGCGCCCGACCACCATGATGTTCTTGGCCGGCGCGAGTATCTCGACCGCCTTGGACCAGTCGCTGTCAGCGGCGCGCTGCAGAGATTCGGGCAGGCTTTCCAGCGCGTGCAGGAAGCCGGCGTCGTCTTGCCAGTGACCTGCGAACAGCGCGCCGGCGACCAGGCTGGCGATGAAACTCTTGGTTGCGGCCACGCTGAGTTCCGCGCCGGCGTGCAATGGCAACGTCCATTCGGCGGTCTGCGCCAATGGCGACTCCGCGTCGTTGACGAGGGCCACGGTAGTGGCGCCGCCGTCGCGGAAGTAACGGATCGGCTCGATCACATCCGGACTTTGGCCCGATTGCGAAATCGCGATCGCCAGCGCGTCGCGTGCAATCAGCGGCGCCTTGTTGAGCGTCACCAGCGACATCGGCAGCGAGGCCACGATATGGCCCAGGCGCGCCATGGTGAGGTAGGCGCAATAGTTGGCGGCGTGGTCGGAACTGCCGCGCGCCACCGTGACGATGCCCGACGGCGGCGCGGTGCGCAGCCAGCGTCCCAGTTCGGCATAGCGGGACTGGTCGCGGGCGAGCTGCTCGGCGACGTGACTGCCGGCCGAGCGGGCCTCCTTAAGCATGAGCGAGGTCAATCTTTTCTCCTTCTACGTAGACTTCTTTTAATTTGAACTGGCGATCGAACACCAGGATGTCGGCAAAGCAGCCGGGCTTGAGGCGACCGCGTTCCTTGACGCCGAGGTAGTCGGCCGGATAGGTCGAAGTGCGCAGCGAGGCTTCGGAAATATCCAGGCCCATGGCGATCAGGTTGCGCAATGCCTGGTCCATGGTCAGCGTGCTGCCGGCCAGGGTACCGTCGTCCAGGCGCACGCCGCCGGCGCATTTATGCACCACCTGGCGGCCCAGCGTGTAGTCGCCGTCGGGCATGCCGGCGGCGGCGGTGGAGTCGGTCACGCAGTACAGGCGAGGGATGGCGCGCAGCGCGGCGCGGATGGCGCCAGGATGGACGTGCAGCAGGTCAGGAATCAGTTCGGCGTATTCCGCGTGCGCCAGCGCCGCGCCGGCCATGCCCGGTTCGCGGTGGTGGAAGCCGCTCATGGCGTTGAACAAATGAGTGAAGCCGGCGGCGCCGTTCTTCAGTGCCGCCACGCCGTCTTCGTAAGTACCCAGGGTGTGGCCGATCTGCACCAGCATGCCGCCGGTGGTCAGAATGCGCACCAGCTCCAGGTGGCCGTCGACTTCCGGTGCGATGGTGATCAGCTTGATCGGCGCGAAGCTGGCCAGCCAGTCGACCTGTTCCAGCGTCGCTTCGATGGCGAAGTCGGGTTGTGCGCCCAGCTTGCCGGGATTGATGTACGGGCCTTCGAGATGCACGCCGAGGATGCGCGCGCGGCCGCTGCCTGGTTCGCGCCTGCGGCTGGCGCTGCCGATGGCCTTGAGCGCGACTTCGAGTTCGTCCAGCGGCGCGGTCATGGTGGTGGCAAGCAAACTGGTGGTGCCGTAGCGGGCATGCAGGCGCGCGATGACGTCAATGGCGTCGCCGCCTTCCATGACGTCCTTGCCGCCGCCGCCGTGCACGTGCAGGTCGATGAAGCCGGGCAGGATGTAGTCGCCGTTGTTGGCGTGCGGCGTGCCGTCGGCCGGCTCGAACTCCAGCTGCGTGCCGTCGATGTTGCAGATCAGGTCGCCGAAACTGATGGCGCCGTCGATCCAGCCGTGCGGCGTGAGGACGTTGCCACGGACCTGGGTGATCGATGATGGGGAGGACATGGGCTTGGCTCCGTTTTTCAAATAGTCAGACTTGACGACAAGGCGCGGCGCGCCAGCAGCAAGGCGCCGTCGGCCGCATCGGCCAGCGCCGGCGTGATGCGCTGCCGCAGCGCCGGCGAGAAATAATCGTGCAGCGCACCGGCCAGGCCGCCGCATAACGCCAGCGGTAATTGCCGGTCGGGATCGAGCGTGGCGGCCATCAGTTCCAGTTCTGCCGCCGCCTGGATCAGGATCGCGCGTGCCGCTTCATCGTCTCCTGCATGGGCGATGACCAGGCGCGCGAGCCGGGCGAACGCGGCTTGGTCGGCTTGCGACAGCCAGTCAAGCACAACGTCGCGCTCGCTGCGTCCGGGATGGATGACGGGGTTGGTGATGCGGTTGGTGATCGGGCGATCCGTTTCACAAAACGCCACCGTCGCCGTCGACAAGGCGCCGTGCGGCGCACGGCCGTCGACCACGTGCTGGACGTGATTGATCGCGCGCAGGCCCATCCATGCGCCGCTGGCATCGTCGCCGGAGGGAAAGCCCCAGCCGTCGACCACGTGTTCGCTGCCGTCCGGATACAAGGCCACACCGATGGTGCCGGTGCCGACCGCGATGATGGCGCCGGGCCTGCCTTGATGCGCGCCGAGCAGGGTGGTGGTGGCGTCGCTGGCGATCTCCAGTGCGCCGAAGGCGGGCGCCTGCGCGCGGAAATCAGCCGCCCATTGCGCCACGTTGTACCCGGCCACGCCCATGCCCGCCGCCATGCGCGACAAGGGCGGCATGGCGAGCTCGGCATGCGCGAAGGCGGTTTGCAGCGTGGTCAGGATGGCGTTCCAGGCGGCCGGTGCGCCGTTGCGCAGGGCCGAGCCGGGACCGATGGTTTCGGCCAGCACGGCGCCGTTAAGGTCCGCCATGCGCACCAGGGTCTTGGTGCCGCCGCCGTCCACGCCGATCAGATAGTCGCAGGAAGTTTCCATGCCGGTCTCAATGATGGCGCGACGACACCAGGTTGCCCGGCTTGAGGCGGCGCAACGCGTTGCCGTCGGCGTCGAACACATGGAAGGCGTTGCTGTTGGCGGACAGGACGATCTCTTCGCCGATGTCGACATTGCGGTTGCCGTCGCCGCGCACCACGATGTCTTGTCCACCGGACAGCGTGATGTAGATGAAGTTGGCTTCACCGAGATGTTCCACCAGATTCACCTGGCCGCTGAACTGTTCGGAACCGCCGGTGTTTTCATGAATGTGTTCGGCGCGCAGGCCGAGCGTGACCTTCTCGCCCACCTTGGCGTTGCCGGGCACGACGTCGACGCGCACCTTGCGCCCGCCGGTCACCGCGACTTCGAGGCCGTCTTCTGCGACGGCAGTGACCAGGCCGGGCAGGAAGTTCATCTTCGGCGAGCCGATGAAGCCGGCCACGAACAGGTTCTGCGGATGCTGGTACAGCTCCAGCGGCGTGCCGGCTTGCTGGATGTGACCGTCGTGCATGACCACGATCTTGTCGCCCAAGGTCATCGCTTCGACCTGATCATGGGTAACGTAGACGATGGTGGCGGCCAGCTGCTTGTGCAGCTTGGCGATCTCCAGCCGGGTCTGCACGCGCAGGGCGGCGTCGAGGTTGGACAGCGGCTCGTCGAACAGGAACAGGCGCGGCTTGCGCACGATGGCGCGGCCGATGGCGACGCGCTGGCGCTGTCCGCCGGACAGTTCGCGCGGCAGGCGTTCGAGCAGGTGGTCGATCTTGAGGATGCCGGCGGCGTGGCGGATGCGCTCGTCGATATCGGCCTTGTTGCTGCCGGCGATCTTGAGGCCGAAAGCCATGTTCTTGTACACGTTCATGTGCGGGTACAGCGCATAGCTTTGAAACACCATCGCGATGCCGCGCTTGGCCGGCGGCAGGTGATTGACAATGTCGCCGCCGATGGCAAGCTCGCCGCCGCTGATGTCTTCGAGGCCGCACAGCATGCGCAGCAGGGTCGACTTGCCGCAGCCGGAGGGGCCGACCAGCACGCAGAACTCGCCGTCGCGGATGTCGAGGTTGAGGCCGGCCAGCACGTTCTGCTTGCCGTCGTAGGATTTCTTCAAGTCTTTGATGCTTACGTTTGCCATGATTTTTACCTGGTAGAGGGTTACTTCACTGCGCCGGAAGTCAGGCCGCGGATCAGCTGTCGCGAGAACAGCGTGTACAGGATCAGGATCGGGATGACCGCCATCGACAGCGCCGCCAGCACCGAATTCCAGTCGGTGGCGTACTGGCCGATGAATTGCTGCACGCCCAGCGTCACGGTCTTGGTCTGGTCGCCCGGCGCCAGGATCAGCGGGAACCACAGGTCGTTCCACGCGGGGATCATGGTGAACACCGCGACCGTGGCGATGGCGGGGCGGATCAGCGGCAGGATGATCTGGAAGAAAATCTTGAACTCGCCGACGCCGTCGCAGCGCGCCGCATCCTTCAACTCGGTCGGGATCTGGCGGATGAATTCGGACAGGATCATCACCGCCAGCGGCAGGCCTTGCGCGGTGTAGACCAGGATCAGCGCGGTGCGGGTGTTGATCAGATCGAGCGCCACCACCAGCTGAAGGATGGACACGGTGCCGAGCCGGATCGGGATCATGATGCCGATCGCCATGAACAGCGTCATGAGGCGGTTGCCGCGGAATTTGTATTCAGACAGCGCCCAGCCGGCCATGGCGCCGAACAGCACGATCAGCACCAGCGAGCCTATCGTCACCACCAGGCTGTTGCCGAAGTAGAGCAGGAAGTTGGTGTTCGACAGCACCTTGTGGAAGCCGATCAGCGAGAAGCTGTCGACCGTCGGCAAGGCCATTGGATTGTCGAAAATCGCTTGGCGCGACTTGACCGAATTGATCAGGATCAGCGCAATCGGGAACAGCGCGATCACGGCATACAGGCACAGCACGATGTGCACCCAGATGTGGCCGGCCGGACCGAAACTGCGCTGGATCAGCGACGGGCCGCGGGCGGTGCGGACTTTGTCGCGATTCTCAGGCGTCACCGGTGCGATGGTGGAAGAAACTGAAGTCATCGCGATTCCTTAAAGCTCGTAACGGGTCAGCTTGCGCTGCACCAGATAAAAATAGCTGCCGACGCCGGCCAGGATCACCAGGAACATCAGCGTCGCCACCGCCGCGCCCATGGTCGGACTGCCGACCTGCGCCTGGTAGCCGAAGAAGGTGCGGTAGAAGAAGGTGCCCAGCAGGTCGCTGGAATAGTTCGGTCCGGCCAGCGCACCCTTGACCGAATAGATCAGGTCGAAGGCGTTGAAGTTGGCGACGAAGGTCAGGATCGTGACCAGCCCCAGCGTCGGCCAGATCAGCGGCAGCTTGATTTGCCAGAAGATGCGCAGGGCGCTGGCGCCTTCCGCATGGGCGGCTTCCAGAACTTCTTCCGGCACCGCCAGCAGCGCGGCGTAGATCAGCATCATCGGGATGCCGATGTATTGCCAGACCGAGATCAGCGACAGCGTGAACAGTGCGGTGGACTCCTGACCGAGGAAGGGCGCGAAATAGTCGCCCAGGCCGACCAGCGTCATGAGTTTTTCGCCCACGCCCCACAGCGGCGAAATGATCAGTTGCCAGATGAAGCCGATGATCACCACCGACAACAGCGTCGGCAGGAAGATCAGGGTGCGGTAAGTGCGTGCGCCGCGCAGGCCCTTGAGGCTGAACAGCGTCGCCAGCAGCAGGCCGATCGGATTTTGCAGCAGCATGTGGATGCAGAAGAACTTGACGTTGTTCCACATGGCGTTCCAGAACGCCGTCGACCAGTCCGAATCGAACAGGATGGTGCGGTAGTTGTCGAGGCCGACGAAGCTGTGCACGCCGGCGTCGTTGCTGGTGTAGAAGCCCAGGCGCAGCGTGTCGAGCAGCGGCAGCGCACTGAACATGGAATAGATGATGACCGCCGGCGCCAGGAAAGCGACGATGTGCCAGGGACGAGCTGTTTTCAATGCAACTCCTGATATGAACAAGTGAAACCCGGCGCAGAGCAGTAGCATCTCTGCACCGGTTTAGATCTCGCTACGTTTGAGGCGTCGTAACCTGCTTACGATCTGTAGCGAGAGGTCATCAGCCGGTATCGGCCGGAGCGCAGCTCAGTTGAAACCCTTGGAATGTACTTCAGTACATGAGGATTCCGAGCACCGCCCGATGCCGGATCATGGCCTCGCAGTAAGATCGTATGCAGGTTACTGCTGTGGCTTGTACCACTTCGCAAAGCCGGTCTGGATCTTGGTCGCGGCATCCTTTGGCGTCATCTTGCCGTTCAGGACTTGCGCGTTGACGTTCCACATTTCGTTTTCCATGCTCGGCGTGCCACGGTTCAGGATCTGCGAGTTCACGCGGATGGTAGACGAGCAGGACTTGCGCCAGTCGATCATCTGCTTGGCGATCGGATCCTTGACCGAGATCAGGTGATTCGACAGCGAGAAGAAGCCGGTGACCTTGTTGGTGTAGATGTCGGCGAACTCCTGCGAACCCAGCCATGCCAAGAACTTGTAGGCGTCTTCCTTGTTCTTGGATTTCTTGTTCACGCCCATGCCGATGTCGTTGTGGTCGGAGATGTAGCAGGCGTCGCCGGCCTTCGGCACCGGAGGAGGGAACACACCCAGTTCCAGCTTGCTGCTGGCGTTGGCGTTGAAGTAGGCGATGTCCCACGAACCAGCGGCATACACTGCACCCTGGCCCAGTGCGAACATGTTCTGGCTGTCGCCGTAGGTCTGCGCTGACGCGCCCTTGGACAGGTACTTGCCGAGCTTGGCTTCATATTCCCAGACGTTCAGGAACTGCGGGTCGGTGAACTTGGCCTTGCCGGCGATGAGCGCCTTGCGACCGGCTTCGCCCTTCCAGTAGTTGGGGCCGACGCCGGTGAACAGCACCTGATGCGCTTCCCATTGATCGGCGGTGCCCAGCACCAGCGGTGTGTACTTGCCGCCGGTCTTGACGGTCTCGAGCAGCTTGAGGAATTCGGCTTCGGTCTTCGGCGGCTGCAGGTTCAGTTCCTTGAAGATCTTCTGGTTGTACAGGAAGCCGTGCATCACCGACGCGATCGGCATGCAGAAGGTGTCCTTGCCGTCATCGGTCTGCCATGCCACCTTGGCGGAGGCCGGGAAGGATTCCATGCCGGCTTTGCCGTCGAGCTTTTCCAGGTGGCCCTTGTTGTACAGCGACAGCGAGACGTCGAACGGACGGCAGGCGACCAGGTCGCCGGCAGTGCCGCCGGCCAGGCGTGCGGTCAGGGTGGAGTCGTATTCGGTCGGTGCGGTCGGCGAGAACTTGACGGTGACGCCGGGGTTCTTCTTCTGGAAGGCCGGGATCAGGACGTTCTCCCACAGCGCCAGGTCGTCGACGCGCCAGCTTTCGATGGTCAAGGTGCCGGCTTGCGCGTTGCCGCCGGCCAGCGCGAGCAGGACTGCGCTGCTGAGGGTGGCAAGGGCGAGGGCTTTTTTAACGGTTTGCATCAAAGGTCTCCTGGTTTTTTTACATTGATGAAGGCCGCTCTGAGCTTCCGAAAAAATCCGCAATTGCAGAGCCAGCGGCGCGACAGTAGCACCGGAGAATGTGTGATGCGAGCGTTTGGGATTACGCCGGAGATAAATCGCTAAGTTATTGATTTAAATTGGAAATAATTGAATTCTTGGTGCGAGTGAATTACATATATTTACAGAGGATTCACGCCGTTCCCGGTCGCCCCAAGCGCAGCGCTGCGGCCGCGTCTGTAAGGCGGTTTCGCACCAAAACAGGAAACTAAATAAAACATTACATTTCTTTACAAAACGTGAATCCAATTAATGTTCTTATCGCGTTGGGGCGCGGACTTACGCTATAGTCACACGCGCTTTGGAGACGGCAAAAAAACTCAGAATGATAAAAATGACAAGGCCCGCATTGACGAGACACCGGGAGATGACACTGCGCGCCGCAACATGCTTGTTGGCGGCGCTGCTGTCGTTGTGGCTGTTGTTTGCTGCGCAAGTTGCGCGTGCCGCTGGTCCAGTTGGTCCGTCAAACTCGCCGGCATCGCTGCAGGTGCTGCACTGGTGGACCTCTTCCGGTGAGCGCAAGGCTGTCGACGTGCTGAGCAACAAGCTGGCGGAACAGAATATCCAGTGGCGTGATTTTGCGATTCCCGGTGGCGCCGGCATCGGCGCGGGCAAGGTCCTGAAAAGCATGGTGCTGGCCGGACATGCGCCTGAAGTCACGCAACTCAACGGCGTCATCTTCGGCGAATGGGCCGATCTGGGACTGCTGCTTGAACTGGACAACGTCGCTGCCCAAGGCAACTGGCAAAAGCTGTTGTTCCCGACCGTGTGGTCGCTGCTGAACAATCACGGCCACGTGGTCGCGGCGCCGCTCGGCATCCATCGCATCAACAATCTCTATTACAACGTCGCCGTGTTCAACCGGCTCGGACTGAGCGTGCCGCGCAGCTGGGATGAGTTCGACAAGGTCGCTGCCAAACTGAAGCAGGCCGGCATTGCACCGCTGGCGCAGAGCAGCGAGTCGTGGCAGGTGGCGACGCTGTTCGAAACGCTGGTGCTGTCCGAAGGCGGCCCGGCCTATTACCGTCAATTGTTTGTCGACCTCAGTCCGCGCGCATTCGCCGACGCACGCTTGCTGCGTGCGCTGAAACGCCTGCGCGAACTGAAGCAGCTCATGCAGTTGCCGGTGAAGGAACGGCCGTGGACGGAAGTGGCGCGCCAGCTGGCTGACGGCGAGGCGGGCATGTTCATCATGGGCGACTGGGCCAAGGGCGACTTCAACGCCTGGGGCCTGAGCGTCGACCAGCAATTCGGCTGCGCTGCCGTGCCGGGAACGGCGGACTATCACCTGTACAGCATCGACACGCTGGCGATGTTCGCGGACGATTACTCGCACCAGCCGGCGCAGGAAGTGCTGGCGCAGATTGCGATGTCGCCGGCGGTGCAATCCGACTACAATAAATTCAAGGGCGCCATCCCGGTCTGGCGTTCGCCGGACACCAGCAAGATGGACAGCTGCTCGCAGAATTCCTGGCGCGTGTTCAGCAAGGGCTCTGCCTATCTGGCGCCCAGCCTTGTACATCGCATGGCCACCGACGAAACCACCAAGGACGCCATCGTGGCCGAGCTGCGGCGCTTCTTCGTGGATGACCAGATCAGCGAAGCCGAGGCGCAGCGACGGCTTGCATCGATCGCCAGGGCGCTTTCGCGAACCGGAAAAGTGGAGTAAAGAACACCGCAATGACCCGCAAAATCCTCATCGTCGACGACGACCAGAAAACCCGGACGCTCCTCAAGACCTACCTGGAGAAGAACCAGTACGAAGTGCGCCTGGCGCATAACGGCGAAGCCTTCCTTGCCGAATTCCAGCGCTACGCTGACGAGCTCTCGCTGGTGATCCTTGATGTCATGCTGCCGGATACCGACGGCTTCGCACTGTGCAAGATCGTGCGGCGCAAATCGAATGTGCCGATCATCATGCTCACCGCCAGTTCGGATGAAACCGATCGCGTGGTCGGGCTCGAACTGGGCGCGGACGATTACATCGCCAAGCCGTACAGCCCGCGCGAACTGCTGGCGCGCATCAAGGCCATCCATCGCCGCACCGGTATCGACAACGCCGCCGCGCCGCGTTTCTATCGTTTCGTCGGCTTCACGTTGGACACGGTGGAGCGCACCTTGCTCGACAGTGCAGGGCAGGTGGTGGCGCTGACAGGGATGGATTACCAGCTGCTGAAGTACTTCGTCGAGCATCCCGGCGATGTACTGGACCGCAACGTGCTCAGCGAAGAAACCCGCGGCCGCGACGCCGGGCCGCTGGATCGTTCGCTTGATGTGCAAATCAGCAAACTGCGGCTGCGTCTCAGCGATGACGGCAAGCAGCCGCACCTGATCAAGACGGTGCGTGGTGCGGGATATGTGTTCTCGGCTGACGTCACGGCAGCAGCAGCCTGATCATGTCGGGATTGCCGCCGACCCTGGCATGGCGCAGTCGCGCCTCAGCAGCGGTCACGCGCGTGCTCGACCGGGTGCTGCCGAATTCGTTGCTGGGACGCCTGTCGGTGGTGATGATTTTCGGCGTGCTGGTGACGCAACTGGCAGGCGGATTGATCTGGGCCGCGCAACTGCGCACCAAATCCGAGGCCGAGACGCGGGTGGCGGCGCAGCATCTGGCGCACAGCGCCTCTGGCGCGATCCGTTATTTCATGACGCTGCCCGCCAATTACCGGCCGATCATGATCCAGCAGTTGCGCGAAATGGGCGGTACGCGCTTCTTCATCAACGCCAACAGCGCGCTGGTGTCGATTCCACCGATTGCGCCCAATTCACTGGCCGATATCGCCACCGAAGCGGCGGCGGAAACGCTGAAATCCGACCTGGCCTTCTTGCCTGAATTCCACCTGAGCTTTGCCTGGCCCGACAACTTGCCGGTGTCCGACGACGGGCTCAAGATCGGCGACTTGCCCGACAGCTGGGTGCAGCACATCCTGCTGATCAAGCCGAATCCGGCGCCGGTGCTGGTGATCCAGACCCAGATCGAGTCCGGCAAGTGGCTGTACCTGGCGGCGCTGATGCCCAATCCGTATTTCCTCGACAGCAGCAATCCCTTGTCGCTGGACCGCGTGGTCTTGCAGGGGCTGTCGCTGGCGGCGATCTTGCTGCTGACGATTCTCGTGGTGCGCTGGACCACACGGCCGCTGGCGGCGCTGTCGGATGCCGCCGAAGCCTTCGGCAAAGGCGAGACCGTGCCGGAATTGCCGGAAAGCGGCAGCCGCGAATTCGTCAAGACGGCACGCGCCTTCAGCGGCATGCGCGAACGCATCAAGCGTTACCTGGAAGACCGCGAGCGCTTGTTCGTGTCGATCTCGCACGACCTGCGCACGCCGATCACACGGCTCAAGCTGCGCACCGAGCTGCTCGACGACGACGACATGCGCACCGAGTTCCACGACGACCTCGACGAGCTCGACATGATGGTCAAGGGCGCGCTGCAGTCGGTGAAAGACAGCGACATCCACGAAAACCGCACCGAAGTCCGGCTTGATGCGCTGGTGGCGCGCATGATCCGCGACGCCAGCATGGCCGGGCACGAAGTGGCGTTCGAGCCGTCCGGCGTCAACGTCATGGCCAAGCCGCTGGCCCTGAAACGCGCCATCGGCAATCTGTTCGACAACGCGCTGCACTACGGCGAAAAAGTCGAAATCGCCATCCGCCAGTCGCAGGCGCTGGAAGGCGACATGGTCGAAATCGAGATCCGCGACCACGGCCCGGGCGTCCCCGAAGACGCCATGGGCAGCCTGTTCCAGCCGTATGTCCGGCTCGAGCACGGGCGCAGCGCCAACAGCGGCGGCATGGGGCTGGGACTGGGAATCGCCCGCAATATCGTGCAGGCGCATGGTGGTGAACTGCTGCTGCGCAACCACCCGCAGGGCGGCTTGATCGCGACCATCATCCTGCCGGCGCGCTGAACTTGGGTGTGCGGGCGCAGTCGAAAAAGGGACGCAAATTGGCGTTCCTCGCAAAACCGGCTGAAATAATTCTCATACCCGACTACAATGAGGGTTGATTAAATATCATCCTATTTAGTATCTCGTTGTCCACCATCGCATGAACCAGACTGCTCGCAACGACCATCAGCTAGAACGCCAGGCAGACCGCCAAAAAGAGCATGCGGTGATCCTTTTGCACGGGCTGTGCGGCTCCAGCCTGGAATTGGGCACTATTCCGAAGGCGCTCAAAAAGGCCAACTGCACCGTGGTCGAGATGCAGATCCCGAATTATTCAGCCTCGATGACCGATCCGCGCCTCACGCCCAACTGGATGGACTGGTGCGCCATGGTCGAGAGCAAGGTGGTCAAGCTCAAGGAAGAGCACAAGACCGTTTCGCTGTGCGGCCTCAGCATGGGGGCGACACTGGCGCTGGCGGTGGCCAGCTTCAGCAAGGAAATCCTCTGTGTGGTTTTGCTGTCGCCGGTACTGCGCTATGACGGCTGGTCGATCCCTTGGTATCACCGCCTGATGAACATTCCATATAGTCTTGGCTATCGCAACTGGACCTACAAGGAAAGCGATCCTTACGGCATCAAGAATTTTGAAATGCGCCGACGCGTGGCGGCAGCGTTGAAGAAGGATGGCGTGGCGGCAGTCGGCGCGGCGGCAATCCCGGCGCGTCATCTGTGGGCGGCGCAAAAGCTGATGGCCTATGTACGGCAGTCGTTGTCGCAGGTGCGCGCCGGCACGCTGGTGATCCATTCCATCGACGACGAGACCGCAGCGCCGCGCAACGCCGAAATGATCCTCGCCAACATCAATGCGGAAGTGCGCAAGGTGGTCTGGCTGGGCGACTGCTACCACATCATTACCGTCGACAACGAACGCGAAATCGTGACCAACGAGGCGGCGCAGTTCATCCGACGCAATATCGAGATGCATAGCAACGACATCTCGCTGAAATACCTGTTGCATAACTCGCCGCTGAAAGATCGCCGCTGACCGGCGGTGCAGAGGATCTTCCATGAGCATCATCAAACTCAGAAATTCCAAGCGCTGGAAAAACGGCGGCTTCTATCCCATCCTGATCTGCCTGTGCGGCTTCGTCGCGGCATTCGTGCTGCGTTACGTGCTCAGTTCGGTGGTCGATGAGTCGATGTCGATGCTGTTCTTCGCCATCAACTGCATCATCATGAGTTACTTCTTCGGCTATGTGTATTCGCTGGGACTGCTGGTGCTGGCGATCCCGACGGCGCTGTATTTTTTCCGCAAGCCGTATTACATGATGGACGGCCTCGGTAGCAAGGACGTGTTCCTGATCGTGGTCTACGGCAGCATCGTGATGCTGGCGGCGATCATCATCGAATGGCTGCAGCGCGAGCGTTACTCGGCAGTGCTGCAGCAGCGGGTGTCGGAAACCCGTTACCAGATGCTGATCGAGTCCGACCAGGCGCGCCGCGCCGAGTATGCGGAACACTTTGCCGCCGTAAGCAAGCGCCAGAGCGAAGAATCGTCGGCGCCGGCGACTTCCGATTCAGCGCCGCTTCAAAGCTAGGTTAGCTCGCGAGCAACTTGCGCAGCGTCGCCACGGTGTAGTCGATTTCGGCTTCTGTTGTGTAGCGGCCCAGTGAAAACCGGATAGCGCTGCGCGCCAGCGCCGCCGACCGGCCCAGCGCCGTCAGTACGTAAGATGGCGCCGCATTCGCCGAATTGCAGGCCGATCCGGCCGAGACCGCAATATCCAGCAGTTGTCCCGCCACCGACATTTCCCCGGCTACGTCGAAACTCACATTGAGGTTGTGGGGAATGCGCGCCGTTGCGGAGCCGTTCAGCACCACCCCCGGCAAGTCCTTCAATCCATCCCATAAGCGGTCGCGCAGCACGCCGATGCGTGCGGCTTCGGTATTCTGCAAGCTTGCCGCCAGCGCAAAGGCTTCGCCCATGCCGACGATCTGATGCGTCGGCAACGTGCCTGAACGCATGCCGTTTTCATGGCCGCCGCCGTCGATCTGGGCTTCCAGCCTGAGCGCCGGATTGTGGCGCACGAACAGGGCGCCTATGCCCTTGGGGCCGTAGATCTTGTGCGCGCTGAACGACATCAGGTCCACCTTGAGCGTGGCCAGGTCGATGGCGATCTTGCCGACCGCCTGCACCGCATCGACGTGGAAGAGGATGCCGCGCGCGGCGCAGAGCTCGCCCAGTTCTTCAATTGGCTGGATCACGCCGATTTCATTGTTGACCATCATGACCGACGCCAGGATGGTGTCCGGGCGCAGTGCTTCCAAGAATTGCGCGACGGTGATCAGGCCATCAGCCTGCGGCTGCAAAAAGGTGACGTCGAAGCCGGCCCGTTCCAGCGTGTGCATGGTGTCGAGCACTGCCTTGTGTTCGGTGGCGACAGTGATCAGGTGCTTGCCGCGGCCGGCTGCACGTAACGCGTGAGCGGCGCTTTTCAGCGCCAGGTTATTGGATTCGGTGGCGCCCGAGGTCCAGACGATTTCGTTTGCCTGCGCGCCGATCAGCGTGGCGACCTGCTTGCGCGCTTTCTCCACGGCAGCCTTGGCTTCCCAGCCGAATGAATGGGAGCTGCTGGCCGGATTGCCGAATTTTTCGGTCAGGTAGGCAAACATGCGCGTGGCCACCAGCGGATCTACCGGCGTGGTCGCTGAATAGTCGAGATAGATGGGGAATTGCAGCGGCGCCTGGTCTTGGCTGGAGGCGGCAATCGAGATACAGGCGGAGGAAGCGGTCATGGCGATGAATACGGAGGAGAGATGCGCTTACGTTACGATGAAATCAATAGATGAAAAACGAATATAAAATAATTTCATTATTCGTTTGTGTAATTTAAAGCTGAAGACACGGCCGGGACTGGAGCGCGGCACTTCGCCAACATTTCTGGTCCTTAAGCTGATTTTCGTATTAACTTATGCAAAATGATTATACTTAATCAGAATAAATGTCCGCCTATAATCCGAAAATAATATAACTCATCATAGTATGGACTTAAATCAACTGGAAGCCTTTTCGGCGGTGATGACCATCGGCAGCGTGACCGGCGCCGGGCGCAGCCTTGGCCGCTCGCAGCCGGCCGTCAGCAAGGCGCTCCAGGATCTGGAAGGCGAACTCGGCTACGCCTTGTTCGACCGCAACGGCCCGCGCGTGACGCCGACCGACAAGGCATTCCTCTTATATGAAGAGGTCGAACGCTCGCTGGTTGGCTTGCGCACCATCCGTGAACGGGCACTCGAGATCGGCCGCGAAGAACTCCAGCCCATCCATCTGGTGGCGACCCCCGCACTGGCCTCGACGATTGCACCTGCCGCGCTCAAGTTGATCGAACAGAGCAACGGCTTGCCCGAACACATCCATCTGCGCAGCGCCTCCGCCGAACAGGTCGTGCACTCGGTGCTGCATCGGACGGTGAGCCTCGGCCTGACCAGCCTGCCGGTCGCGCATCGCGGCCTCGACCTGCACTGGATCGGCCAGGCGCCATGCGTAGCGGTGCTGCGTGCAGACAGTCCGCTGGCCAAGCTGGATGTCGTCACCGTCGACGCCTTGCGCGGCGAACGCGTGATCACCATGTCCAATCGGTATCGACTGCGCCAGCGCATCGACATGGCGCTGGCGCAAGACAAGCCGCTCGACGTCGCCATCGAAACCAATACCTCCTTCAACGCCGTCATGGCCGCGCATGCGGGCCTGGGCGTGGCGCTGGTCGAGCCGATGACCGCGCTGGGCATGCCCATCGAAGGCCTGGCGGTGCGGCCGCTGGCGGTCAACATCCCGTTTTACTTCGGTGTGGTCACGCCGTTCGGCAAGCCGGTGGACACCGTGACGCAGGCGCTGATCGTCGCCATCGAGACGGCGGCGCGCAATATCCTGCACGGTTTCGTCCGACGCGACGCCGGCGACCACGACGATTTGCTGTAATAGCACCATGAACAACGCGAGCGCAGGAACACAAGCAGGCAACATGCAGACATACAATTCAAATCCGGCGGTATCCACAAGGGAAGGGCGTGCATCGTGAGTGAAGCGACGACCTCGGCAGCAAGCGGACTGGCAGCGCTGGAAGCGCGCCTGCGGCAAGACCTGGCCTGGCTGGAACTGCCTGCCAAATCCTGGGTACCTCAAAAGACGGTGGACAACCAGCCGGTACTCGACGTCGCCGTCATCGGCGGCGGCCAGGCCGGCATGGCGGCGGCGGTGTCGCTGCTGCACCTGGGTGTCAACGCGGTGATCTACGATCAGTCGCCGGCGGGCTTCGAAGGCCCGTGGGCGACCACCGCGCGCATGGAAACCCTGCGTTCGCCAAAGAAGCTCACCGGTCCCGCGCTCGGATTTGCCGCGCTGACTTTCCGCGCCTGGTTCGAAGCGCAGTTCGGGCTGGATGCCTGGGAAGCGCTGGACAAGATCCCGCGCCTGCAATGGATGGATTACCTGCGCTGGTATCGCAAGGTGATGGCGCTCGACATCCGCAACGACCATCGCATTGAGTTGATCCAGCCGCGCTCCGACGGCCTGGTGGAGCTGCATATCGCGGCACCGTCCGGGAAGTCGGTGGTGCTGGCGCGCCGCGTGGTGCTCGCTACCGGCCGCGACGGCCTCGGCGGGGCACTGGTGCCGCCGCTGGCGGACAGCCTGCCGCGTGCCCTGTGGGCGCATTCTTCGGACGACATGGACTACGGCAAGCTGGCCGGCAAACGGGTTGGCGTCATCGGCGCCGGCTCGTCGGCGATGGACAGCGCGGGCACGGCACTGGAAGCAGGCGCCGAACGCGTCGACATCCTGATCCGCCGCACCGAACTGCCGCGTATCAACAAGGGCAAGGGCTCGGGTAATCCCGGCCTGACCAGCGGTCACCTGAATCTGCCGGACGAATGGAAATGGCGCATCCGCCATTACGTCAACGTCCAGCAAATCCCGCCGCCGAGCGGCAGCGTGCAGCGCGTGTCGAAGTTCGCCAACGCGCGTTTCATTTTCGGCGCGCCGATCGACAAGATCGACGTGAATGGCGACAGCCTGCGCGTGCGCACACCGCGCGGCGTATTTGATCTCGACTTCCTGATCTTCTCCACCGGTTTCCGCGTCGACTGGACCGTGCGTCCCGAGTTCGCCGTGATTGCGCCGCATATCCGCAGCTGGCGCGCGCGCTACATGCCGCCACCCGGTGACGAAGATGCGGAGTTGTCCGATTCGCCCGACCTCGGCCGTGCCTTTGAATTCCAGCAAAAGCAGCCGGGTGGTTTGCCCGGGCTTGAGCGCATCCATTGCTTCTGCTATCCCGCCACCATCACCCACGGCACGCTGTCGGGCGACATCCCGGCCATCAGCGACGGCGCGCAACGGCTGGCGCAGGGCATCGCGTCGCTGCTCTACGGCGAAGATGTCGAGGCGCATTACCGCAACCTGCAGGCCTACACCGAGCCGGAACTGATCGGCGACGAATGGACGCCGTCCGAACCGACCGCAGAAGAACGTGAAGGGCTGAAGCGATGAGCGGCGCGATCTTTCGCAGCGTCTTGCAGGCGCTGGCGGTGTTGTTGCTGATGACGGTGATCGTCTTCTTCGGCCTGCACATGATCGGCAATCCGGTCGACACCCTGATCGGTCCCGACGTCGACCAGGTCGATCGCCTGCGCATCATCAAGGAGCTCGGCTTCGACCAGCCGATCTGGCGCCAGTACCTGGCCTTCCTCAACGGAGCGCTGCACGGCAACCTCGGCAACAGCTTCGTCTACAACGAGCCTGCCATCAAACTGATTTTCCAACGGCTGCCGGCGACGCTGGAGCTGGCTTTCGCAGCGCTGATCCTGGCGGTGCTGATTGGCATTCCGCTTGGCTTGCTGGCGGGGCTGTTTCCGGAAAACCTCTTCTCGCGCATGGTCATGACCGGCAGCATCCTCGGTTTTTCGCTGCCGACCTTCTGGATCGGCCTGATGCTGATCATGGCCTTCAGCGTCTCGCTGGGCTGGCTGCCGTCGGGTGGACGCGGCGAGACGGCCGGGCTGTTCGGCGTGCAATGGTCGTGGCTGACGGTCGACGGCTTGCGCCACCTGATCCTGCCGGCGCTCAATCTGTCGCTGTTCAAGATATCGCTGGTGATCCGGCTCACGCGCGCCAACGTGCGCGAAGTGCTGCCGATGGATTTCGTCAAGTTCGCACGCGCCAAGGGGTTGGCGCCGCTGCGCGTGGTGCTGATGTACGTGCTGCGCAATACGCTGATTCCGCTGGTGACGATCCTCGGACTGGAGTTCGGCTCGACCATCGCGTTCGCGGTGGTGACCGAAAGCATCTTCGCCTGGCCCGGTTCCGGCAAGCTGATCCTCGATAGCATCAACGCGCTTGACCGTCCCGTTATCGTGGCCTACATGATGGTGATCGTCTGCCTGTTCGTGACGTTGAACCTGATCGTCGACGTGCTTTATAAAGTGCTGGATCCGCGTGTCCGGGTGGAGGTAGCAGCATGAGCGATGCATCCGTCGACAAAGCAACACCGATGACCCAGCAGGAAGTGCGCGCCAAAGTCGCCGCCTTGTCGGCATTTCAGCCGCCGCGCCGCGAATCGCCATGGCGTGGTGTCTTGCGCAGTTTCCTGGCGTCGAAGACCGCGATGTTCGGCCTCGCCGTCGCTGCGCTGCTGATGCTTGCCGCGTTGGCGGCGCCGTGGCTGACGCCGCAGAATCCCTACGACCTGATGCAGCTGGACGTGCTCGATGCGCGTCTGCCGCCCGGCACCGCCAACGGCCTGGGCACCTATACCTACTGGCTGGGCACGGACGGGCAGGGGCGCGATCTGTATTCCGGCATCCTGTACGGCTTGCGCATCAGCGTCGGCATCGGCGTCGGTTCGGCCTTGCTGGCCGGCGTGATCGGTACGCTGGTCGGACTGCTGGCGGCGTATGCCGGCGGCAAGGTCGATGCGCTGCTGATGCGCCTGGCCGACCTGGTGCTGTCGTTCCCGTCCATCCTGGTGTCGATGCTGATCCTGGCGTATCTGGGCAAGGGCATCTTCAACGTCATGGCGACGCTGGTGGTGCTGGAGTGGGCCTACTACGCTCGCACCGCGCGCGGACAAGCGCTGGTCGAGCGGCAAAAGGAATACGTCGAAGCCGCGCGCGGCCTGGGCGTCTCGGGCTGGCGCATCATGGTGCGCCACATCCTGCCGAACTGCCTGCCGCCGCTGATCGTCATCGGCGCCCTGCAAATTGCGCGCGCCATTACGCTGGAGGCGACACTGAGCTTCCTCGGCCTGGGCGTGCCGATTACCGAGCCTTCGCTGGGCCTGCTGATTTCCAACGGTTATCAGTACATGTTGTCGGGCGAATACTGGATCAGTTTCTATCCCGGCATTGCGCTGCTGGTGGTGATCGTGGCGATCAATCTGGTCGGCGATCGCCTGCGCGACGTCATGAATCCAAGGTGGCAAAAATGAGCGGGACCAACTCCGTGCCGACTCTCGAAGTACGCAATCTGCGTACCCACTTTTACACGCCGTCCGGCGTGCTGCCGGCGGTCGACGACGTCTCGCTGACGCTGCAGCGCGGCCGCATCCTAGGGCTGGTGGGCGAATCCGGATCGGGCAAGACCGTGACCGGATTTTCCATTCTCGGTTTGCTGGATGCGCCGGGCCGCATCGTCGGCGGGCAGATTTTGTTCCAGGGCCGCGATCTCGTGACGCTCGACAAGAAGACGCTGCGCAGCCTGCAGGGCAATCGCATCGCCATGATTTTCCAGGATCCGATGATGACGCTGAACCCGGTCCTGCGCGTGGAAGCGCAGATGATCGACGCCGTGCTTGCGCACAGCAAGGTCAGCCGCGAGCAGGCGCGCGAACTGGCGCGCGATACGCTGGGATTGATGGGTATCGCCAGTCCGGACGAACGGCTGCGCGCCTATCCGCATCAGCTATCGGGCGGCATGCGCCAGCGCGTGGCGATTGCGATCGCCATGCTGCACAAGCCCGACCTGATCATCGCCGACGAGCCGACCACCGCGCTCGACGTCACCATCCAGGCGCAGATCCTGTCGGAGGTGCAAAAGCTGGCGCGTCTGAACGGCACCGCGCTGATCTGGATCACGCACGATCTGTCGGTGGTGGCAGGGCTGGCGGACGACATTGCCGTGATGTACTCCGGCCGCATCGTCGAACAAGGCTCAGTCGCCGAGGTGCTCGACCGGCCTCAGCATCCTTACACGCAAGGCCTGATCGGCAGCCTGCCGGGCAACAACCGGCGCGGCCAGCGCCTGCGCCAGATCCCCGGCCTGACGCCGAACCTGCTGCATCTGCCGCCGACCTGCGCATTCGCCGCGCGTTGCGAGCGGGTCAGCGAACAATGCCTGACGCGGCCGGACATTACCGAACCGTTGCCGGGGCATTTCGTGCGCTGTTTCCATCCGGCGAGCCAGGGTCAAACGGCGGAGTTGCAGCATGGATGAGTCAAGCAAAAACACCGTCCCGCTGATCGATGCGCGCCACATCGTCAAACGTTTCGGCGAACGCAAACCACGTCCGTTCGAGCGCCAACTGACGGCGCGCGGCTGGATGCGTCCGGCCGCCGTGACGCAGGCGCTTGACGGCGTCGACCTGCATGTGATGCCGGGCGAAGTAGTCGGCCTGGTCGGCGAGTCCGGCTGCGGCAAGTCGACCCTGGGCCGCATCGTCAGCGGCTTGCTGGCGCCGTCCGCGGGCCAGGTGCTGGTCGATGGCATTGACCGCAAGGACTTCAGCGCACAAGACACCCAGGCGGCGCGCCGCAAGGTGCAGATGATTTTCCAGAATCCCTACGCGAGCCTCAATCCGCGCCTGCGCGTCGACCAGATCGTCGGCGAAGCGGCGCTGATCCACGGCATGACCGACAAGGCCGGGCTCGATGATTACGTCAGCGCGCAATTGCTGCGTGCAGGACTCGATCCGGAGCTGCGCGACCGCTATCCGCATCAGTTCAGCGGCGGCCAGCGCCAGCGCATCGGCATCGCCCGCGCGCTGGCGGTGCAGCCGGCGATGCTGGTTTGCGATGAAGCGGTGGCGGCGCTGGACGTGTCCATCCAGGCGCAGATCCTGAATCTGTTTTCCGACCTGCGCGAGCAACTCGGGCTGACCTATCTGTTCATCAGCCACGACCTCGGCGTAGTCGAGCACGTGTCGGACCGCGTGGTCATCATGTACCTGGGCCGCATCGTCGAAAGCGCCGCCGTCGAAGAACTGTTCGCCCATCCGAATCACCCGTACACCCAGGCCTTGCTGGCCGAGGTGCCGCGTCTGCAGGCGCGCAACAAGTCTTTCACGGCGATCAAGGGCGAAATCCCGAGTCCGCTCAATCCGCCGTCGGGTTGTCATTTCAACCCGCGCTGCCCGCATGCGATGCCGCGTTGCCGGGCGGAGGTTCCGGCGCTGAAGGAAGTCGCGCCGGGTCATTTGAGCGCCTGTCATTTGAACGATCAGTAATAGTTAAAACCGTCAGAACAGTCAGAACAGTCAGACCAGTTAAGAAAAGCAGTTTTATCCCACCCCAACCGAGGATGATGAACATGAAGAAAACCGTACTTTCCAGCCTCCTGGCCGTCGCATTGCTGGGCTTCGGCTCCGCCGGCGCGCAGACCCTGAACATCGCGTTTGCCGATCCGCTGTCGTCGCTCGATCCGCAGCTCAACAACCACGCCGGCGACCGTTCCGTCGACCTGCATTTCTGGGACTTGCTAGTCGAGAACAACTACAACAAGCTGCAACCCGGCCTGGCCGTCAGCTGGAAGAACATCGACGCCAAGACCTGGGAGTTCAAGCTGCGCCCCAACGTCAAGTGGCAGGACGGCAAGCCGTTCACCGCCGACGACGTGATCTTCTCGTACCAGCGCGCACGCGCGGTGCCAGGCAGCGTGGCGACCTTCGCCGGCTACCTGCGCACGGTGGAATCGGTCACCGCCAAGGATCCGCTGACGCTGATCATCAAGACCAACATCGCCAATCCCGACCTGCCGCTGAACCTGGCGTCGGTACACATCGTCAGCAAGCACGTCGGTGAAAAATCGCAAACTGAAAACTACAACAGCGGCGCCGCCATGGTCGGCAGCGGTCCGTACAAATACGTCTCCTATACGCCGGGTGACCGCGTCGTGATGGAACGCAACAACGACTACTGGGGCCAGAAGCAACTCTGGGAAAAGGTCAATTACCGCTACATCAACAACGCCGCCGCACGTACCGCCGCCTTGCTGTCGGGCGATGTCGACGTGATCGACAAGGTCTCGGTGTCCGACCTGGCCAAGCTCAAGCAATCGCCGAACGTCAAGGTGTTCCCGTACAACGGCCTGCGCGTATTGCTGCTGCAACCGACCTTCCATGAAGGCCCGAGCCAGTACATCACCGACAACGCCGGCAAGCAGCTCGACAAGAACCCGCTGCTGGACGCACGCGTGCGCAAGGCCTTGTCGCTGGCGATCAACCGCAAGGCATTGGTCGACCGTATCCTGCAAGGCGCGGCAACCGAAGCCAATCAATGGATGCCGGCCGATACCTTCGGCTACAACCCGGACATCAAGAACATTCCGAACGACGTCAACCAGGCCAAGAAACTGCTGGCCGACGCCGGTTTCCCGCAAGGCTTCAAGCTGACCATTCACGTGCCTAACGACCGCTATCCGCAAGCACCGGAAACCATGCAGGCGGTGGCGCAGTTCTGGACCCGCATCGGCGTGAAGACACAAGTGGAAGTGCTCCCATGGGCTTCGTACTCGGCGCGCGCCAACAAGAACGAGTTTGCCGTCAGCGTGCTGGCATGGGGCAACGGCACCGGCGAGGCGAGCTATGCACTGGTCAACGTGCTGGCAACCGTCGACAGCAAGAAGGGCCTGGGCGCCTCCAACTGGAATCACTACAGCAACCCTGCCATCGACAAGGCGCTGGCCGATTCGACCGCCGAGTTCGATGCCGCCAAGCGTGAAGCGATCCTGCGCAGCGCTGCCAAGATCGTGTCCGACGACGCCGGCATCATCCCGCTGTATCACTATCAAAACATCTGGGCCGCCAAGAAGGGCCTGAAGGTGACGCCGGCCAGCAGCGACCGCACCACCGCGATGATGGTGACGCAGGACAAGAAGTAAATTTGTTGAGGAGTCCGCCATGTCCACGCTGAACATCACCGTCAGTCCCGCCGACGACCTGATCGACGTGCCGCGCCGCATCGTCGTCACCGGCGCGCAGCCGGGCGAGCTGGTGCAGGTCGCCAGCCGCACCGTGCGCGCGGGCGCCGTCTGGCGCAGCAGCGCGCGCTTTGTGGCGGATACGGCAGGGCACGTCGACCTGACGCTGGCGCCGGCGGTGGAGGGCGACTACGCCGGCATTTCCGCCATGGGATTGCTGTGGTCGCAGGCGCCGGAACAGCCGGGCCGTCGCGAGCTGTTCCACGCCGATGTCCTGCAGCCGCTGACGACTTCACTGGAAGCATCCGGCGCCTCCGGCAAAGCGGAGGCGGAACTGATCCAGCGCCTGAGCGGCGACGGCGTGACGCGGCGCGAAGTGCGCGAGCAGGGACTGGTCGGGACCTTGTTCCTGCCGGCCGGTCCGGGCCCGCATCCGGCGGTGATGATCCTCAACGGCTCCGGCGGCGGAATCAACGAACCGCGCGCGGCGCTGTACGCGTCACATGGATATGCCGCGTTTGCGCTGGCGTATTTCAAGGCGCCGGGCTTGTCGGATTACATCTCCAACACGCCGCTCGAGTACTTTGAAAAAGGTCTCGACTGGTTGCGTGCAAGCGTCAAACCGCTCGGTGATTTCGTCGCCATCAGCGGCCAGTCGCGCGGCGGTGAGCTGGTCTTGCTGCTGGGCGCTACCTTCCCGCAGAAAGTTTCGGCGGTGCTGGCTTACGTGCCGAGCGCACTGGTGCACAGCGGCCAGAACGCCTGCGATCCGGCCATCGGCCGCGAAGGGCCGACCTGGCTGCGCGACGGCAAGCCGCTCACGCATCAGTGGGAAAACAACCGTCACGCCAGCTGGGCGCCGTTCGACGACGGTGCGCCGCCGCATCGCCACGTGCTGGCCATGTTGACGGCCTTGCAGGATAAGGAAGCGGTGGCGAAGGCGCGCATCCCGGTTGAACACATCGATGCGCCGGTATTGCTGCTGTCGGCCACCGACGACGGCTCGTGGCCGTCGAGCATCTATTCAAAAATGGTCAGCGACAAGCTGGACGAGGTCGCGCATCCGCACACCGTGGAATGGCACGACTACCAGGACGCCGGCCACGCGATCCTGTTTCCGTACGTGCCGACCACCCAGATCAGTTACGCCCATCCGGTGTCGAAGCGCATCAGCACCGGCGGCGGCGAACCCGCCGCCAACGCGCACGCCGACAAACACTCCTGGCATCACGCGCAGGAGTTTCTCAGGAATGCAATCGGAGCGCATCTTGCGCGCTCCGCGCAGCCATCACGAAAGGAAGTCCCATGACGACGCAAGTGGAATACAACATCGGCAACGATGTCATCGACAAGCTGTCCGGCCTGCAAGCCGGCGGCGCGCTACACGCCTTGCGCCACCAGCGCGAAAAAGTCGCGGTCGCTTCGCAGGGCAGCTATGACGCCTTGTTCGATCCGGCGCTGGAAGGCATCGCTCTGGACGAGCGCCTGCTGGTCGCGTTGTACGCCTGTCGCCTGGCCGGCGCAAGCGAAGTCGCCGCGCATTACCGCGCGCGCCTGGATGCCTTGTCGGCCGATGCGACGCAGATTGCCGTTGCCGCCGGTGGCACGCCGGAACAATTGCCGGAAGGTCGCCTGCGCGCCATGCTGGCTTTCACACGCGCGCTGACCGAGCGTCCGGTGGAAGGCGACAAGGCTGCGTTGCACACCTTGCCTGCAGCCGGCATCAGCACGCCGGCCGTGGTCGCGCTGTCGCAACTGATCGCCTTCATTTCGTACCAGATCCGCGTCGTCGCCGGTCTGACGGCCATGAAACTGGCAAGCAACGAGGAGCAAGCATGAGCACCATCATTAAATCGCAGGGCTTCACCAACGAAGTGCTGGAGTGGGACGCCTGGCTCGACGTCATCGACATCGAGCAAGCCAGCGAAGACCAGATCAAGGTGCTGGAAGAGAGCCACCCCAAGGCCAAGACCTCGGACTATTACCTGTTCCTCGCGCATCAGCCGGAAATCCTGCGCCAGCGTTCGGCCGCCTTCAACGCCATCATGTATGCGCCGGGCGGCATGTCGCGCGCCGAGCGTGAGTTGGGTTCGATGGTGGTGTCGCGCATCAACGGCTGTGTGTATTGCGCCTCCGTGCATGCCCAGCGCTTCGAGCAACTGGCCAAGCGCAACGACACCGTGCAGCAGGTGTTCGATGATCCGTACACCGCCGGCACCGACGCGCGCGAAAAAGCCATTTCGCAATTCTCCATCGACCTGACCAAAAATCCCAACGACGTCAATGCGGCAAGCATCCAGGCGCTCAAGGACGTCGGGTTGAACGAGCAGGAGATCCTCGACCTGATCCACTCGGTCGCCATCTTTGCATGGGCCAACCGTCTGATGTTGAACCTTGGCGAGCCGGTCTTCCCGGCGGCGCAATAATCCAATAATCGAGCAGACAAGGAGAGTCGTATGCTGATACCAGACACCCTGACTTACGCCGAAACACACGAGTGGATCCGGCAAGAGGACGACGGCACGCTGACCGTCGGCATCACCGACTTCGGCCAGGACCAACTCGGGCCGCTGGTGTACGTGCAGACGCCGACGGTCGGCAGTGTGCTCCAGCGCGGCGCCGACGCCGGCGTGGTCGAGTCCAACAAGACTGCGTCCGACGTGCATGCGCCGGTGGCGGGTGAGGTGATTGCCGTCAATGACGAACTCGCCAATACGCCGGAGGCCATCAACGGAGCGCCCTACGAGCAGTGGATTTTCAGGTTGCGGCCGACGGAGACTTTTGATGAATCGCAGTTTCTTGATGCGGCTGCGTACACGAAGATGATCGGCTGATCAGGTCGTCGGTCAGAAGCGACGCGGAGAGTCCTGATTGTCTTGACGGACCCGCGTTTCTCCGTGGAAGCCGGCTTTTTGCGCTTCCATTAGTTTGGTGTCGGACTCAGCGTCGACAGGATGTGCAGCATCTGTCGACTCGATGATTGCTGTAACGATACTGAGCGGGACCACGGCTTCTTCCTTGTCCGGAAGACTGGATGCCAGTGCGGCAACAACTCTCAGACTCGGAAATACATAGATGCGCTGTCCCTTGAAGCCATTGGCGAAATAAAACGGCACACCATTGACCTTTCCGAGCCACCAATGCAGGCCGTAGCGATTGCTGACACCGGGAGCCCAGGCCAGATCGGGATATCTTTCATCAAAAATCCTTGCCCCGTTCCATTCGCCCTTCTGCAAATAAAGCTGTCCTATCTTCAGCATGTCCATTGGACGCAATCGCAGGCCCCAGCCACCGGGGAATCGACCGCCCTGATCGGGAAACCACCAGGCGTAGTTGGACATATGCAGCGGTTCGAACAAGGTCGATTTGGCGAACTCCAACAAGGAGCGATCCGCCAGTGATGCAATCACGGTGCCGGTCATCAGCGCGTCGGCATCCGAATAGTTGAAGCGGGTGCCGGGTTCGGCGATGAATTTTTGTCCGATGGCCAGCGCGACGCGATCCTGCCGCGCGTCATAGATCGGGTTGCTGACCGGATCGTGTTTGTAGTCGAAGCCGGAACTCATCTGCATGAAATTCCTGAGCGTCACGCGCTCCGCATTGCTCCATGCATCGCCGCGCAGGCCCGGTGGTTTCGGGATCAATGTTGCGACCGGAGTGTCGAGGTTCTTGATCTTTCTCTGTAACATCAAGGCGCCGACCAGTGTCGATGAGATCGACTTGGTGACGGAATACATCGCATGGTTATATTGTCTGGCAAGACCATCCTTGTATCGCTCGAACACGATCTTGCAGTCGCGCATGATGATCAGTGCGCGGACGTCGTAGCGTGCCTCGTCCAGCGACGAGATCAGAGAGAGCAGGCGGTCGGACGACATGCTTTCCGCCGACGGTGGTGCCGCATCGAAATTTTCTCCGACGATATCGTGGCAACGTCCGTCATCGGCGAGAGCGTGGCCGATGAAGAACAGCGAGAAGAATAGGGTGAGAATCAATACCTTGACGGGCGATGTCAGGTTGCAATTTATTATTCTAATCATGATCCTGGTGCGCAAAAAACGACGATCGAAGTAGTTCGTTGAGTTGATTTTTGCGCCAAGCATCACATGAAAAACTGACGAATAACTGACTTCTCAAGGCGTCCCGCACGCCGCCTTGATGGAACGCTGGTATCCCTCCGGCAGATTAAGCGGCAAGGCATCAGGAGGAAATATGCCCAGGCGCTTGTGCTCGTGGCTCACCACCGGTGCATAGGGGCCGGTCAGCGTGCAGCGATAGGTGGCGATGAAGACGTGCTTGTCCGGGATCACTTCAAACAGATACGTATCGAGAGGCGCGCCGACGCTGACTTGCAGATCCAGCTCTTCGCGGATTTCGCGGGCCAGGCATTCGGTGGAGGATTCACCGAGTTCAATCCGGCCGCCGGGCAATTCCCATTCATCGCGTTCGTTGAGCAGGAGCACGACGTCGCCGTCCGGCGTCAGCAAGACGCCTTTGACTGACACGGGATAGGCGGCTGAATGCGGGTCGTTCATTTCGTTCATTTCCACATCCCGCGCATGCGCGCTGCCACGTCGACGCGCATCTGCCTTGCATCGGGACGGCCGCTCGGTCCGACGGCGACTACAGGCCAGGCGCTGCTGGTGAAATGCGGCAGCACGCCGGGAGGAATGAAGCGCGTGCGCGACGCATAGACGTGGCGGTCGCCTTGCGCGTGCTGGCCTCCGGTGAAGAACTTCTGCGGCACCATCAGATGGAGGTCGTCCTTGGCGCGCGTCATGGCGACGTAGAGCAGGCGGCGTTCTTCTTCGATCTCATCGGTGCTGCCGGTCGCCAGATCGGCCGGGATGCAGCCGTCGACGACGTTGAGTACATACACCGATTTCCACTCCTGGCCCTTGGATGAATGGATGGTCGACAGGATCAGGTAATCCTCATCCAGCAACGGCACGCCCGACTGGTCGCTGGTGGCGTCCGGCGGATCGAGCGTGAGTTCGGTCAGGAAGCGTTCGCGCGACGGGTAGCCGGAGGCGATCTGTTCCAGTTGCAGGAGGTCGGCCTGACGTGTGGTGGCGTCTTCGTGCTTGCGTTCCAGATGCGGCGCGTACCAGCTGCGCGCATGGGCGATCTCGCCGGGCCAGCCGGTCTTGCCTTGCGCCATGAATTGCAGCACCTCGACGAAGCCGCGCCAGTCGTCGCCGCTGCGTGGCGGCGCCGGCAATTCGGACAGCGCGGCAATCGGATCGGCATGCGTGGCCATGGCTTCCAGCACCTTTTGCGCCGAGCCCGGACCGACGCCGGGCAATAGCTGCATCAGGCGGAAGCCGGCCACGCGGTCGCGCGGATTCTGCACGAAACGCAGCATCGCCAGCATGTCCTTGACGTGCGCGCTGTCGAGGAATTTGAGGCCGCCGAATTTGACGAAGGGGATGTTCCGGCGCACCAGTTCGATCTCCAGCGGGCCGCTGTGATCGGAGGCGCGGAACAGCACCGCCTGGTCCTTCAGCGTGCTGCCGGCTTCACGGTTCTCGAGGATGCGTTCGACGATGTAGCGCGCCTGGTCGGCTTCGTCGCGCACCGACACCAGTTGCGGCTTGTGGTCGGAGACGCGCTCAGTCCACAGGTTTTTGGTGAAGCGTTCCAGCGCCTTGTCGATGACGCTGTTGGCGGCGGCCAGGATAGGTTGCGTCGAGCGGTAGTTGCGGTCCAGCGTGACGATGTCGGCGGGTGGATCGAAGGCGCGGGGAAAGTCGAGGATGTTGCGCACCGTGGCCGCACGGAACGAGTAGATCGCCTGCGCGTCGTCGCCGACCACGGTGAGGCCGCGGCCGTCCGGTTTCAGTGCGAGCAGGATCGACGACTGCAGGCGGTTGGTGTCCTGGTATTCGTCCACCAGCACGTGGTCGAAGCGCGCACCGATGTCGTCGGCCAGCACGCGCTCGCCGATGGTCTGCGCCCAGTACAGCAGCAGGTCGTCGTAGTCGAGCACGTTGTGGGCCTGCTTGGCTTCGACATAGGCCCCGAACAGCGTGCGCAGTTGTGCCTCCCATTCAGCGCACCAGGGAAATACCTTGTGCAGGATGCTGTCCAGCGGCGCTTCCGAATTGACCACGCGCGAGTAGATGGCCAGGCAGGTGGCCTTGAGCGGGAAGCGCTTTTCAGTCTTCGACAAGCCCAGTTCGTGCCGCACCAGGTTCATGAGGTCGGCCGAATCTTCGCGGTCGTGGATGGAGAAGTTGGGATCGAGTCCGATCTGGTCGGCGTATTCGCGCAGAATCTGGGCGCCGATACCGTGGAAGGTGCCGGCCCAGGACAAGGCGTCGGCCATGATGCGACCGTTGGCGCCGAGCGCTTCGCCACAGATGCGCTGGACCCGACGCGTCATTTCTGCGGCGGCGCGGCGCGAAAAAGTCATCAGTAAAATGCGGCGCGGATCGGCGCCGTTGACGATCAGATGGGCAACCCGGTGCGCCAGGGTATTGGTCTTGCCCGAACCGGCGCCGGCGATCACCAGCAAAGGGCGGCCAGGCTCCGGAGATGTGGCCTGCTGTCCCGGCAGTCGGGAGACGATGCCGAATTCCACCGCCTGGCGTTGTTCGGGGTTGAGTTTTTCCAGATAGTCGACGTTCATGCTGAGCCTTGGTGTGGCGGCAAAAAGAAGCTATTTTACTGGTGTTTTATACAGTCATTGGCGGCGGTTACAAAAAAGAAGGCAGGGCGAAAAGATGTACTTCAGAGGACTGCCAAAATCATTTGCAAAGTGATGAAAGACCGACAATGGATTCTTTCGCGCTACTGTCTATACTGGTTTGGTTGCTCTTTGCGCATCTGCTTCAGGGACGGGCCGATGATGCGGCGATTATGCTGCAATGCCAGAACTGGCGCGGCTTCCAAGCTACCCGTGATATTGCGGATTCACTGCAGGAAGTGCTTGTGCAAGCCACAGCCAATTGGTTAGAATTTCCTTCCGACAACTTCATCTTGAGGTGCTGCCATGGATAAGACTCTCGCTCTGCTCGATTGTTTGGTGCAACTCAAGGAAGCGCAGAGCTGCGCCGATGCCTTGCTGTCCGATATCGTCGCCGATGCCGTACGCGCCAACAGAGGCCACGGCGGCGTACCCAAGCCGGCGACCCTGAAAGCCTTCCGCAACGCGCTCAAATCCGCCAACACGCACTGCTACCAGGCCGAGCTGATCCTGGCGGAATTCGACGCCCTGCAAACCATCATGCCGATCGGCCAGCAACAGCCGATACGCACGGTGACTTACAGCGTCTGAGTTCTGAGCGTCTTAGTTCTGCGCCGGGCTTCCTGTCCGATTGCAAGGTTCGCGTGGTGGTGCGTGTCTATGCACGCCCACCGGCAAACAATTCCCGCATATAGACCTGCAAGGTATCGCCGGAATCCGTCCGAAGTTTGGCGTAGCGACATGACCGGCGGCATCCCGGGCAGGCCACGCGTTGTTCCTGAATCGGGCGCGCGCCATTGACGAGTCGCTCCACGATGGCACCGCAACGCGGACAGCTCAGTACGACATCCGGACGTGTTGATGCAACGGCAGAGGTGATCGCTGGCGGGAGAGATGCGGTCATGGATGTTTGTTGTTGTGGTTGTCAGGCATCGGAGCGAAATGCCGGATCATCCTAGACGGCTTTGCCCGGCCTGTCTGTCGCACAAAGTGGTGACAAGGAGGCGCAGGATTTTGTGGCAACATGCCAGTGACCGCCATTGCGCAACATGACGACAAGACCTGCAAGCCTTGCGAGGCCGCCATTGCAGACACCCGGCGATGCTTCCCGACGAGAACCTTCCTGGTCTGCACCATTCTTCCGGACCGTCCGAAATACACCGCCGCAGGAACATTCTTGCCACACGGCACTCTCACAGGCTGCTCGTTGTATTTTGCTCGTTGTTTTATGGCGCGTTTAGTCCGTTCGGGTGACAGACCGCAGCGCAGTTTGTGTCTACAATGGATCGGCAGGCACGCAGCTTGCATTCGTTTTCTGCAGCGATGGCGACAAGGACGCACCCGGTACATTCCAACACAGGCATTCCGGAGGTAAATTGCGGCGCGGATTTTCATTCAAGGCAAAATGGCCCAAGATCCTGATTCAGGACGGCTGGGGTCTGTCCGCCTGTTTCGTGCTGCTGTCTTCTTTGGTGCTGGTGGTGATCTGGGGCATCACCCTGACGCATGTCTCCAGCGAAAAGAAGCTGGCCATGGAAAGCGCCTCTTCCGAAAGCCGCAACATGGCCGCCATCATGGCCGCCAATCTCAACGACCGTCTCAGCCGCGCCGGACAGTACGCCACCGTGGGCAGCAAAGTGCTCGACGGCGACAGCACTGCAGCCGATTACCTGGGCCTGCTGTTCAACGGTGACAGCGCCTACGTGCGCGCCGCCGTCTTCGACGACCAGATGCGCCTGCGCTATTCCTCTGCCGGTCTGCCCGAAGAAAGCGAATTCGCGCAGTTGCTGGAGCGCGCCTACCCCCAGGCAGCCTCGGGCGCGGATGTACCGAAAGCCGGCACGGTCCTGTTCGGCAAGACCGACAGCCACAACTGGCGCATGCCGATGCTGATCGCCTTGCAAGCGCCGAAGACCGGCGCACGCGGCTATCTGGTCGCGATACTCGATCTGGGGCGTTTCCTGCACGACTACCAGCAGATCGGCGACGGCTATCTGATTTCCGTCAACAGCGGTACGGGGGCGCCGCTGGTGGCGCTCAATGACCGCCGGCTGCTGATCGGCGACAACAGTGCAGCATCCATGTCCGCTTCCAGCGTCAGCAACCTGCAGAAACTTCTCGCCTATCCGCTCAGCGTGAGCGTGACCATCGATCCGGATTCGGTGGTCTCCGACCTGACACAATCGCATGACGAATATGTGCGCTACGCCATCGTCATCTCCATCGCGGTGGTGACGTTGACGCTGATCCTGATCGGGATTTCTTACCACCGCAAGAAACTGTACGAGCGCTTGGCGCGTTCCGAGCGCGAAAAGATTTGCCTCATCGAGCAATTGGAAAAGGAAAAGACACGCGCCTATCAACTGGCTTCGCATGACTATCTGACCGGAATTCCCAACCGCATGCTGTTCAGCGAACTGGCCGGTGCCGAGCTGTCGCGCGCCAAGCGCAGCCCGAATCTGTACGCCTTGTTTTTCATCGACCTGGACGGCTTCAAGCCGATCAACGACACGCTCGGCCACGCGGTGGGCGACCTGCTGCTGAAAGCGGTGGCGCAGCGCCTGTGCACCAACCTGCGTGAATACGACCTGGTGGCGCGCCTGGGCGGCGACGAATTCGTGGTCCTGCTCTCCGATATCAAGTACCAGAGCCAGATCGCCGACATCGCCGACAAATTGATCAAGGCCGTCGGCGCGCCGTATCTCAATCTCGGCGGCCATGAAGTCGGAACCAGCCTGAGCATCGGCATCGCGCTGTATCCCGACGACGGCCACACCGTCGACGAGTTGTTGTCCAAGGCCGATGCGGCCATGTATGCCGCCAAGAAAGCCGGCAAGGGCGCTTACCGTTTCCACGACAGCAGCATCCACAGCGGCATGCAGGGACGCCTGCCTTCAACCGCTACACGTTACTTGTCTGCCTGACGCGATTTCAGTTGTTTCAGGAAAGCGCGCACTACCGGTGACTTTTCGTGCTTGCGCGACGCCAGCGCGATCGCACCCGGAATGATCTTTCCCTCAATCTGCCGATACGTCACGCCCGGCATGTTCACGCGCTGCATTACCGACGCCGGCACGATTGCCACTCCCTGGCCCAGCGACACCAGCGTCACCACTGCCACCAGTCCGCCCGGATTGGGCAAGGTGCGCGGTACGAAACGGCCGCGCCTGGCTACTTCCATGGTGCCGGAAGCCTGCTCGGGCAAGATGAAATGTTCCGCAGCGAGTGCGGCTGCCGGCACTGTTTCATGCTGCGCCAACGGAGAATTCTCCGGGAGCGCCGCGACGAAATCGTCATACAGCAAGGTCATGAAACTGACGTCGGCCGGGCAGGGTACCGGCGGCCGGATAAACGCGAGATCGAGGCTGCCGTTGCTGACGCTGACGGGCAAGGTATCCATAGGCGCTTCGATAAGGTTGAGCTGCACCAGCGGATAGTCGGCGCGAAAGCGCGCCACTTCGGTTTGCAGCAAGCCGGAATACGCCGCAGAAGCGATGTAGCCGATCTCGATGCGGCCGATCTCGCCGCGCCCGGCGCGACGTGCGGCGTCTTCCGCGCGTGCAGCCTGTTGCAGCGTGCGCAGCGCCTCCTCCAGGAATACCTCGCCGGCCGACGTCAGGCTGACCGAGCGCTTGGTGCGCTGGAACAGGCGAACGTCCAGCAGGCGCTCGATTTCCTGTATCTGCTTGGTCAGCGCGGGTGGCGAAATGCCGAGCTGTTCGGCGGCGCGGGCAAAGTGCAATGTTTCGGCGACAGCGGTGAAACAGCGGAAGTGACGAAGCTCCATGGCGTTCTCCAATGATCCAATGGTCCAACACTTCAATTAACCTGAAAGAAATTAAATAGCATTTTAACTGTAATAAAGATAATTATCGGCGGCATTAGAATGTCCTGAATACTTTCACCAGGAGTCTTTCATGCCTTTGCGCCGCATCACTGCCGTTCTCTTCATGTGCCTTTCAGGCGCCGGACTGATCCACACCGCCTCCGCCCAGCAAGCGGGCGCCGCGCCGGTTGCCGTCAAACGCATCCTGACGCTGGACAGCGCCAAGGCCATCCTCGCCGCCGCCCATGAAGAAGCGCGCAAGAACGGCTGGCCCGGCGCCATTGCCGTGGTCGATGACGGCGGCTGGCTGATCGCTTCCGAACGCATGGATAATGCCGCCACGACTGTCGGCCCGGTAGTCGCCGCCGAAAAGGCGCGCACCGCTGCGCTGTTCAAGCGGCCCTCCGCCGATCTTGAGAACGCCATCAACAACGGCCGTCCCGCCGCCATCACTGCGCCCGGCCTGGTGATGATGGAAGGCGGCCTGCCCATCGTGGTCGACGGCCAGGTGATCGGGGCCATCGGCGTCAGCGCCGACACCAAGGCGCACGACAGCCTGATTGCACGCGCCGGCCTTGCCGCCGTCAAGCCGTAAAGATGAGGAAGCCGTGATCCTGCCATGAGCAACATTCAGACTTCCAGCCATGCCGACGCGACTGATGAAGCGCGCCGTCGCAAGGAGCGCAACATCCTGCTGATCTGCTCCAGCGTATGCGCACTGATCGTGCTCGACACCAACATCGTCGCCGTCTCGCTGCCGTCAGTGGCGCGCTCGCTGCACGCCGATTTCAGCGACATCGAATGGATCGTCAGCGCCTACATGCTGGCGTTTGCGTCCTTGCTGTTGCCGGCCGGCAGCCTGGCCGACCGCTTCGGCCGCAAGCGCATGATGCTGCTGGGCCTAGGTTTGTTCGCCATGGCTTCGCTCGGTTGTGGGCTGGCCTGGTCGGCCGGCGCATTGCAGATTGCGCGCGCGGTCAAGGGCGTTGGCGCCGCGATGCTGCTGACTTCGGCGCTGGCGGTGATCGGTCACGTGTTCCATACGGAAAAAGATCGTACCCACGCATGGGCCGTGTGGGGCGCCTGCATGGGCGTGTCGATGACGGTGGCGCCGTTGCTGGGCGGGGTGATTACGCAATTGCTCGGTTGGCGCTGGATCTTCCTGCTCAATTTGCCGGTGTGCCTGTGCCTTGGCATGCTGGTGTATCGCGAGGTGGCTGAATCGGGCGACGCCAACGCCGCACGCCTGGACCCCTGGGGCAGCCTGTTGCTGAGCGGCGGCCTGGGCTGCGTGATCTGGGCGCTGATCAACGCCAACGCGGCCGGCTGGAGCAGCGCCGCAACCTTGCTGCGCGCCGGCGGCGGCGTGTTGATGCTGGTCTTGTTCGTGCCGGTGGAACTGATGCAGAAGCGGCCCATGATCGACCTGCGCCTGTTTCGTCATGCGCCGTTCGTCGGCGCGGTGTTGGCGATGTTTGGCTACGCCAGCTCGGCGCAGGTGATGATGACTTTCCTGCCGCTGTACCTGCAAAACGCTTTCTCCTACTCGGCCATCGTAGCCGGTCTGGCGATGCTGCCGTTTGCACTGGCGATGATGATCTTCCCACGTGTCGGCGCTGCGCTGACGCGCTACATGCCGCTGCACGGCGTGATGGGGCTGGGCATGGCGCTGGTATGCGCCGGCAACGTGCTGGTGGCGATCGCGGCGTATGCCGGGACCTACTGGATGGTGCTGGCCGGCATGCTGGTCACCGGCAGCGGCGCCGGCCTGCTCAACGGCAACACGCAGAAAGCCATCATGAACTGCGTGCCGCGCGAGCGCACCGGCATGGCTTCCGGCATCAGCACCACCACGCGTTTTGCCGCCATCGTGCTGGCGATTGCCTGCCTCGGCTGCGTGCTGACGGTACGCACCGGCAGTTATCTCAAAGACGGATTGACCGGCGCCAACTTGCCACAGCCGGCTGGCTTTACCGATGTGGTCGAGCGCATCGTCGCCGGCGACAGCGCAGCGGCCTTGCCGGCGCTGGGCAACAGCCTGGAGGCACTGCATATCGCGCAGACCGGCTTTGCCCATGCGTTTGCCTTGCTGATGCTGGCGGCTGCTGCAATCGCCGCCGTGTCGGGCGTGTTGTTGTTCCGACTGATGGGCCGCCGCAAAAATACGTCGATTGACGCAATACCGGTTTAAAAAAGGGAATTCATATGACGACGCTGCAATCCAAACAAACAGAGAAACGTTCGTTCTTCGCCACGCTGGCGGCGGTGTTCTGGTCCTTTGTCGGACTGCGCCGCCTTGCCGATTACGAGAAGGACGCGACCTCGTTCAATCCGTTTTATGTGATTGGCGCCGGCGTGGTCGGCGTCGGTATTTTCATTGCGGTGCTGCTGGTCGTGGTGAAACTGGTAGTCGCCTAGCAAAGAGGCGTGTCGACCTTGCCTTTGCGTTGTTTTTATTGAGGGAGTATTGCCATGGACAACAAATCCGTACAGCACTTCTTGCGCACTTACGGCAGGGCCGGCAACGCCGCCACGCTTCACCGACAGCGCGCGTCGGCGTTCATACTGGCGACCTTGCTGATGTTCTCATTCGCCGCCCACATGGCCGAACTGGACATGGCGTTGCTGCGCATGCTGGCGCAGCTGGGGACCGATTGCGTCTGGTGTTCGGTGATGCCGTATTGACCTCATGTGGACAGCGAGCGCAGGAAGACCCAGGGATAGATCCCGCGGTCGTGTCCGTCGCTGAACACCAGCTGCACGCCATATTCGCCCACCGGACGGATATCGGCCAGCTGGATGTCGTCCTGCACCGTCAAGGCCTCGCCTGAATTGCGGCGGATGGTTTTGCAATCGGCGCACTGGCATTGTCCGCGCAGCAAGGCATGCGTCAGCGCCTGCTGGGCACTGTCGTCCCACTCGATATGCAGGGTGGCCGAAGGCTTGTGGTTGCGGAGGCTGAGCGGATGCGCCATGGGATTTTTTCGGGCCTTCAGACGGCAAGACGAATCTGTTCCAGCGCCAGCCTGACCGCCTTGCGCACTTCGGGATCGCCATCCTGTTCCGCTTCCAGCAAGGCCGGCAAGGCTGACGCGTCGCGGATTTCGCCGAGCGCCAGCGCCGCTTCCTTGCGCAGGTTGCTGATCTCGTGACGCAAGGTCGCCAGCAAGGGGACAATCGCCTCCTTGCTGCGCAGCCGTCCAAGACTGCGTGTAGCGCGCAATCTCACTTGCCAGTAGGCATCGTCCAACGCCGCAATCAATTCCGTCGTGGCCGCCGCCAGGCGCAGTTTGCCGAGCGTGGTCGCGGCTTCTTCGCGCACCTGCCAGGCGGCGTCGCGCAAGGCTGACAACAAGGCCGGCAAGACGCTTTCGTCGGTGGCAAAGCCGAGCGCGCCGGTTGCGGCGCGTCGCACTTCCGGATCGCTGTCGCTCGCAGCCAGCTGCATGATGGGCGCCAGTGCGCGGCCTTGCTTCAGATAGCCGAGCACGGAAATCGCTTCGCGCCGCACCGACGCGTCGGCGTGAGCGAGGGCCGCCAGCGCCGGCTCCAGACTGTCGGGCACGCGCAGCTCGCGCAAGGCGCGCAGGATCGCGACGCGCACGAACGGGCGCTCATCCTGTGCATGCGGCAACAGCAATTCCGCCGAGGCCGGGTCTTTCAATTCGCTCAGCGCGTGGGCGGCGGCTTCGCGCACTTCGGTGTCTTCGTCGGTCAGCAGCACGATCAGGCCGGCGACGCTGTCGTCGCTTTCAAAGGCCTCCAGCGCACGGGCCGCTTCCAGCCGCACCTCGGGGGAAGGATCGCCGAGCGCCTCGACCAGCAGCGGCGCATGCTCATCGCCGGCGACGTCGATCAGGTCGAGAATGGCAATGCGCCGCACCGCGCTGTCGGGGTCACGCAAGCGCGTGCGGAACCGGCCGATGTCGTCGTCCGGGTTGGCGTTGGAAGAGGTGTTGAGGTTGATGACTGCGCTCACTGCGTTTCCTTAAATGGCGAATTGAATACGGGACAGGTCGGGCGCACCCAAGGGGCTCAGTCGTTCCAGCGGCACCACCCGGGTTTCCGGATGGAGCAGGGCGAGACAGTGCCGCTTGAGTTCGGTGAACGCGCGCGAGGTCACCAGCTCCGGTCCGCGCGGGCGGGCGAAATCAAGTTTGATTTCCTCGATGATGCGTCCCGGCCGCGGGCTCATGACCAGGATGCGATCGGCCAGGAACAGCGCTTCGTCGATGTCGTGGGTGATGAACAAAATAGTGGTCTCGATGCGCGCCCAGACTTCCAGCAACAGCTCCTGCATCTTGAGCCGGGTCTGCGCGTCGAGTGCGCCGAACGGTTCATCCATCAGCATCACGCGCGGATGGTTGATCAGCACACGGGCGATTTCCACGCGCTGCTGCATGCCGCCGGACAAGTGCGCCGGATAGCTGTGTTCGAAGTCTTCCAGTCCGACCAGTTTCAGCAGGTCGCGTGCGCGCTGATGACGCTCACCGCGCGCCACGCCCTTCATCTTCAGGCCGAAGGCGACGTTGTCGAGCACGCGTTTCCATGGAAACAGCGTGTGATGCTGGAACACCAGCCCGCGATCCGGATGCGGGCCGTCGACTGCGGCGCCGTCCACGCGCACGCTGCCGGCGCTGGCGCGCAGATGTCCGGCCAGCGCACCCAGCAGGGTCGACTTGCCGCAGCCGGACGGCCCCAGCACGCAGACGAATTCGCCGGGCGCGATGGAAATGGAGACGTCCTGCAACGCCTCAAAGCGGCGCTTGCCTTCGCCGAGCTCGATATGCAGGCGATCAATCTCGACCTTGCCGAATTTTTCCGTTGTCGTCATATGCCTACCTTTGCAACAGATACCAGGGCATCAGCAAGCCGCCCAGTTTCTTGATCAGGGCGCTGCTGCCCATGCCCATGACGCCGATGAAGAGCATGCCGACGATGATGTCCGCATAGTTCTGGATCGTGTACGAGGCCCAGGTGTAGTAGCCGATGCCGAACTGGCCGGCGATCATTTCCGCCGTGACCAGGCAGAACCATGCCGTGCCCATGCCGATCGACAGGCCGGTGACGATGCTGGGCGCTGCCGCCGGCAGGATGACTTCGGTGAAGATGGCGCGCCGGCCACTGCCCAGGCTGCGCGCCGAAGCGATCAGGCGGGCGTCTACGCCTTCGACGCCGTGGATGGTGTTGAGCAGGATGGGAAACAGCGCGCCGATGAAGGTGATGTAGATCATCGATATCTCCGACGACGGGAACATCAGGATAGACAGCGGTATCCACGCCACCGCCGGAATCGGCCGCAATAATTCCAGCGGCGGCAACAAGACGTCAGCGAGCCAGCGCACCCGGCCGATCAGCATGCCCAGCACGATCCCCGCCAATGCAGCGACGACGAAGCCGGCGAACACCCGGTACAGGCTGGCGCTCAGATGCGACAGCAGCTTGGGCGATTGCGCCAGCGTCCAGGCAGCCTGCAGGACTTCCTTCGGCGACGGCACGTTCTGGAACGTGATCAGTCCCAGGTTGAGATGCACGGTGGACGCCCATTGCCACAGCAACAGGCAGACCGCGACGGAAGCCAGGCGCAGGCCATAGTGCAGCCACTGCCTCAGGACCGCGTCCAGCGAGGGCAGCGCCGAAGATGCCGATAAGGTCGGCGATGCCGCATCGTCTTGCCGCACGCTATCCGCTGCCGGACTGTAGGAAGAACTCAAGGCCATGATCTGACTCCGTCGCAATAGGCTTTACACCGAACCGGCTTTGGCGGCGCTGAAGTCCAGCACCTTGCCGTTGTTCTTCTTCGCCCACGCTTCGGCGGAACTCTTCAGCAGGAAAGCGCTGACGTCGTTCTTGCCTTGCACGAACCACGCATCGGCAGCCAGCAGCTTCAGGCCGCTGTCACGATCGTGTGCATAGACGGTGCGGATCTTCTTGCCGGATTTTTCCAGCTTGCGTGCTTCCGACAAAGCGGTTTCCAGCGAGGCGTAGTGACGCACCAGCGGTTCGCCCTGGACCCAGATCTGGCCGACGCGTTTCGGATCGGTGATGGCTTTGCCGGTCAGGCTGTCCTTGGCGGTCAGCGGCGACTTGGCGTAGTTTTTCAGATGCGCTTCGTAGTCGAGGCCGGATTGCTTGAATGCCGTGCGCAGGTACTCGTCGACGATGAAGGTGTTGGCGTCGAGATCGGTCTCGGTGCGCTTCATGGCTTTGAGCGTATCGATCGAGGTCTTGATCGCCTGGCGGTATTCCGGCTTCCAGGTGAAGTCGCGCGTCTGCAGGCCGAGCGGGCCGTGGAACAGGTAATTGACCTCGGCTTCGATGCCGGTGACTTTTTCGATCAGCTCGCTGTACTTCTCCGGCTCGGCGGTGAAAAGGCGATCCGCTTCGATGGCGGCGCGCAGGTAGGCGACCACGATCTCGGGATATTTCTTCGCATAGTCGGAATCGACCAGGCTGCCATGCAGCGTCGGCGTGTTGGCTTGCGAGCCGTCGAAGATCTTGCGTGCGTAGCCGCGATGCGGGAACAACTCGGCGAACGGGACAAAGTCGGCGTGCGCATCGATCTTGTTGCTCTGCAGTGCAGAGCCGGCCACTTCAGGCGCCTGGGTGATGATGTTCACGTCCTTTTCCGGATCCCAGCCCTGGTCCTTGACGGCGCGCAGCAGCATGCCGTGCGCGGTGGAGGCGAACGGCACCGAGATCGTCTTGCCCTTCAGTTCGGCCAGCGATTGCACGGTCGACGCCTTCGGCACCACGATGCCGTTGCCGCTGCCGGTCGTGCTGCCCGACAGCACGGTGATGAACAGGCTGCGCTTGCCGGCCTTCTGGAACGCCGCGCCATTGAACGAACCCGGGAAGTCGGCCATCGCGCCGAGGTCGAGCTTGCCGGCCACCATTTCATTGGTCAGCGGCGCGCCCGAGGTGAAGTTCTTCCACTGGATGTCGTATTGCGCATCTTTGTATTTGCCATCGTGCGGCAGGTATTTCTCCAGCAGTTTCAACTCGCGGATCAGCAGGCCGCCGGTGGCGCAGTTGATGGTCGTGTCCTGGGTGCCGATGGCGATGCGGATGGTTTCTGCATGAGCAGAAGTGGTGGCGACCATGGAGGCGGTCGCAAAGGCCAGCGACAAGCTGAACAGGCTTTTATAGATGTTGTGACGCAATTGCATTGTTATATCCCCTGATGAAAGATCTGCATGGACGACTGCCGCACTGTAGCCAGTGCGTCAACGCAACAGATACGGTATGTCTACATGGACTGCCCCGGTCGGGCAGTCCTTCTCACAGGGCATGCAATACCAGCACTCGTCGAACTTCATGAAGGCCTTGCCTTTGGTGAGGTCGATGGCGAGCACATCGAGCGGGCAGACGTCGACGCAGACGGTGCAGCCTTTTTCGGCGATGCATTTGTCTTCGTCGATGGTGACGGGGACGTTGGTGATGTTGAAGGCGGTTGGCATGGGTGGGTCCTCACTCGTTGTCAGGTGTCAGGCGGCTGCAGGCTCAGCTGTAGCTGTAATTCCAGCAGCTGCATCTTTCTTGATGCGCAGGTGCTGGTAGGCGTCTTTTTCCTGGTCGTCGAGCGCGACGATATAGGGCTCGATGGGACGCTTGAAGCAGGTCATGACGTCCTGCTGCTTTTGCAGTTGCACGTGCACCAGCCATTCGGCGTCGTTGCGTTCCGGATAGTCGACCCGGTTGTGGTACAGGCCCCAGCGGCTTTCCGTGCGGTACAGCGAGGCGCGCGCGGCCATTTCGGCGCAGTCGCGGATGGCGTGGACTTCCAGCGCGCGCATCAGCTCGTGCGGATTGCGCGCCTGCAGGCGGTCGAGGTCTTCGCGGATGGATTCGAAGCGCGACAGGCCGATCTCCATCTTGCGCGTGACCTTGGGCGGCTGCAGGTAGTCGTTGACCATGCGGCGCAGCTTGTATTCCACCTGGTTGGGCGGCAGGCCATCGGTGCGTTGCAGCGGCGCCCAGACGCGTTCGCGTTCAGCGTCGACCTGCTGCTGGCTGACGTCGGCGAGTGGCTGCTCGGCGCAATAGCGCGCCGCGCTTTCACCGGCGATCTTGCCGTAGACGAAGGCGCCCAGCATGTAGTTGTGCGGCACGCAGGCAAGGTCGCCGGCGGCATACAGGCCAGGGACGGTGGTCTCGGCATGTTCGTTGACCCACACGCCGGAAGCCGAGTGGCCGCTGCACAAGCCGATTTCGGAGATGTGCATTTCCACCATCTGTTCGCGGTAGTTGGTGCCGCGTCCTTCGTGGAAGCGACCGCGGCTGGGACGCTCGTTGGTGTGCAGGATGGTCTCGATGGTGCTGATGGTTTCTTCGGCGAGATGGTTCAGCTTGAGAAACACCGGGCCGTTGCCGCCTTGCAGTTCGTTGTAGAACTCCTGCATCATCTGGCCGCTCCAGTAATCGCATTCGATGAAGCGTTCGCCGTGGCTGTTGGTCGTGAAACCGCCGAAGGGGCCGGTGACGTAGGCGCATGCCGGTCCGTTGTAATCCTTGATCAGCGGATTGATCTGGAAGCATTCGATGCCCGACAGTTCGGCGCCGGCGTGGTACGCCATGCTGTAGCCGTCGCCGGCGTTGGTCGGGTTTTCATAAGTGCCGAACAGGTAGCCGGACGCCGGCAGGCCGAGGCGACCTGCCGCGCCCGTGGACAGCACCACGGTCTTGGCGCGGATCACGTGGAAGTCGCCGGTGCGGCAATCGAACGCCATCGCGCCGGCGATGCTGCCGTCCTCGGCGGTGAGCAGGCGCGTCGCCACCAGGCGGTTGGTGATTTCCACGCGGGCGCGCTTGAGGCGGCGGTACAGCACCTTCTTGATGTCATGGCCTTCCGGCATCGGCAGGACGTAGGTGCCCATGTGGTGCACCTTGCGCATGGCGTAGTCGCCGGTCTCGTCCTTCTCGAACTTGACGCCCCAGCGGTCCAACTCCTCGATCATCGGGAAGCTGCCCTGGGCGTAGGCCATCACGGTCTTCTGATTGACGATGCCGTCGTTGGCGGTGGTGATTTCCTTGACGTATTGCTCGGGCGTGGCGAAGCCGGGCACGATGGCGTTGTTGAGTCCGTCCATGCCCATCGAGATGGCGCCGCTGCGCTTGACGTTGGCTTTTTCCAGCAGCAGTACGCGCAAGGCGGGATTGGCTTCCTTGGCTTTGGCGGCCGCCATCGGACCGGCGGTGCCGCCGCCGATGACCAGCACGTCGACGGTTTGGATATGGGTTTCCATGAGGTTCTCCTGTGTCCTGTATTTGTCCGGCGCTTATTCAGCCGTCGTTGGGCGGCGCGCAATGCGCAAGTGGTATTGGAAGGTCTCGCCGCGGAAGTACAGGTACTCGAAATCCAGCGGCTTGCCGTCGGCGGTATAGGTCAGGCGTTCAATCCGCAGCAGCGCGGTGCCTTCGCTGACCTGCAAGGCTTCGGCCAGTGCATGGTCGGCGATGACGGCGCCGATCTGCAGGTCGGCGTGGCCGAGCGCGATGCCGAAATCGTTTTCAAAGATCAGGAAGATGTCGCGGCCGGACAGGTCTTCATTGCGCAGGCGCTGGCCGAGTTCTTCCGGCAGGTAAGTGATTTCCAGCGACACCGGTTCGCGGTTGAGGTGGCGCACGCGGCGGATCTCCGCGACCGTGGTGCCGACTTCGACACCCAGTTGCTGCGCGACTTCGGCAGTGGCGGGCAGGGTGCGGTGACCGACTACACGGTTGTAGATTTCATAACCCTTGCGCGTCATCGCCTCGGCAAAACCTTCCAACCGGGTCAGTTCTTGCGCGGCCTTTTTCTTGGCGACGAAGGTGCCTTTGCCGGGAATCTTGAAGATCACGCCCTCGCGCTGCAGGTCGCTCAGGGCCTGGCGCACCGTGATGCGGCTGACGCCGAAGATGGCGCCCATTTCGCTCTCGGGCGGCAACTGCGCATGCGGGCCGTAGGTGCCGTCGAAGATGCGTTCGCGCAGCATGTCCTTGACCTGCACGTACAGAGGGATGGGAGAGGGTTCGACGATCTGGAAATCCGGCATTGCTTGTCCTGGCTATCGCTAGTTATCTTCAATTAACCTGTCATGACAGGTTATGACCAATGTCCAGATGGTAGAGAGCCCGGCTTGTCTTGAGAACGAATCTCTTCGTACATGCTTATGAAGAAAATGATTTTCATGTCGCCATCGCCTCAGTCCAGCGTGCCGACATGCACCGGCGGTGTGGTGTTGAACCAGTGCGGGCGCGACGCTTCCAGTTGCGCAGCAAGTTGCAGCAGGCGCGCTTCTTCGAACCATTTGGCGTAGAGCTGCACGCCCACCGGAATACCGTTGGCGTCCTTGCCGGCCGGCAGGCTGATGGCGGGAAGGCCTGCCTCGCTGGCGGGGATGGCGTAGCGTCCGGCGTCCAGCAGTTCATTGATGTAGCCGTCGAAGTCGCGGTCATTGGCCAGCGAAAACGGACCGTTGGCTTTGGGTGCGGGAATCGCGAAAGCGGGCGCCAGCAGCGCGTCGTACTTGCCGAAGAATTCGCCGAGTCGCAAGGCATGCGCATTGTTGCCGGCCTGATGCCTCAGGACGTCGCGCTTGTCGTAGCCTTGGGCGTTGAGCCAGAACTTGCGCGTCATCGGCGCCAGCTGCTCCAGCAAGCCGGGCGGGATGCCGTCTTCATATGGCAGCCCCCACATGGCCGGACGCATGCCCAGCCAGAAGGTGCGGAACGAGGGCCAGAAGCGGTTCCAGTCGGTGATGATGGCGTCGTCGATTTCTTCGACTTCATGGCCGAGCTCCTGCAGCGCAGCGGCAACATCGCGCGTGCGCGCGGCGATATCGGCGTGGCACGCCGTAGCGCGGCCCCATGCCCCGGTCGACAGCGCGATGCGCAGCTTGCCCGGCGCGCGTTGCAAGGCCGAGGCGAAAGTGTGTGTCGGTGATTTGCTTGAGACGAAACTGTTGCCGGCCGGGTAATCGGTGGCGGCGGCGTCGAGGAAGGCGGCCGTATCGCGCACGGTGCGCGAGAACGTTCCTTCGCCGATGGTGGCGTTGCCGTATTCGTTGAAGCTCCACGGCAAGGGCAGACGTCCGCGCGACACCTTGAGGCCGATCAGGCCGGTCAGGCTGGCGGGGATGCGCGTCGAACCGGCGCCGTCGGTGCTATGCGCCAGCGGCGTCACGCCGGCTGCAACCAGCGCGGCGCTGCCGCCCGACGAGCCGCCCGGCGTGTAGTCAAGGTTCCACGGATTGCGCGTGACCTTGAGGCCGCGATAGGTGGTCGTGGTGTCATAGGTCATGCCCAGTTCGGCCGTGGTCGAGCGACCAACTGAGATCAAACCGGCGCGATGCAGGTTGGCGATCAGCGGATCGGTGCGCGCGCTGCGCTTGTCCTTGTTCAGGGCCGAACCGTTTTCGGCCAGGCGGCCGGCGATGGTCGAGCCGAGATCCTTGATGAACAGCGGCACGCCCCACAGCGCACCCTCGGGATTGGCGCCGTCGGCCGAGGGCGTTGATGCGATGTCGTCAAAAGTCTCCAGCACTGCGCCCAACTGCGGCTCCAGCAGTCGGGCCGCTGCGATGGCCTGTGCGACGGTCTCTGCCGCACTGACCTGGCGCGTGCGCACCAGCTCCGCCAGCGCGAGGGCGTCCAGCCGTCCCCATTCTTGCCAGCTCAATGCAGGCTTGCTCATGCGGGTACTCCCGATGTGATTGGCGCAGCGCCGTGATAGGCATGGCCGGTGGCGCCGAGCTTGCCGCCGACGGCGTCGTGGAAGGCCTGCGCATACGGTAGCAGGCGCTTGTCTTCGAAGGACCTGGCGAGCAGGCATAGGCCGAACGGCAGGCCGTCGCTGCGCAAACCGGCGGGAACGCTGATCGCCGCCAGCCGCAAGGGATTGGCGAAGTAGGTGTAGTAGCCGAGGTTGGCGTTGAGCGCGACCGGATCGGCTTCGACGTCCTTGATGCGATAGATGGTTCCCGCCGTCGGCAAGGCCAGGATGTCGACCTTGTCTAGTTCCTGTGCGGCCTTGCGCTTGTGCGCTTCGAGCGCATAGACGGCGTCGAAGGCATCGGCGGCGCTGTAGCGTTTTGCCGCCAGGATCGCCAGCCGCACCGCCGGATGGACGTGGGGATCGGCAGGTTCTGCGGTGGCGCCGTAGGTCAGCCAGCGCTCGGCGATGAAGGCGCTGTTGAAGACCAGCTTGCCGGCTTCGGCGAACGGTTCGAAGTCGATTTCCACCGCTTCGCCGCCGAGGTCGATCAAGCGGCGTACGGATGTTTCGAACTGCGCCTCGGCGAGTTGGTCGCCGAAGAAGTTCAGGTATTTTTCAGCCGGCAGGCCGAAGCGGAAATGTTTGGGCAGGCGTGTCGGCGGCTCTTCGCGAGGAGTGTTCACGGAGTAGATGTCGCGCGCGTCGTAGCCTTCGATCTGATCCAGCACGGCGTAGGCGTCTTCGCTGGTCAGCGCGAACACCGGCGGTACGTCGAAGCTGCGATTGCAGTAGAGGAAGCCGTAGCTGCTGACGCGACCAGGCGTCGGTTTCAGGCCGACGATATTGTTCAGCGCCGCCGGTACGCGTCCCGAGCCGCCGGTGTCCGAGCCGATAGAGAAACTGACCTGTCCTGTGCTGACCGCAACCGCCGAGCCCGAACTGGAGCCGCCGGGCACGTAGTCAGGATGGAAGGGATTGCGGCAATAGCCTTGCGGCGAGCGGATGCCGACCAGTCCCGTGGCGAACTGATCCATGTTCTGCTTGCCGATCAGGATCGCGCCGGCCGCTTGCAGGCGTTCCACCACGTGCGCCGTGCGGGTGGCGGTATAGGTGAAACTGGCGCAGGCGGCGCCGGTCGGCAATCCTGCGACGTCGATATTGTCCTTGACGCCGAAGGGCAGGCCGAACAAGGGCAGTGATGCGCCCCGGCCCTGTGCGGCCGCTTGCTCGAGCTTGCGCGCCTGTTCGCCGAGTTGCTCCTGCGGAATCAGGTAAGTCCAGATGTGTTGATCGCGCTGTGTCCGGATGCGGCGATGCACTTCCTCCACCAGTGCGAGCGGCGACAGGCCGTCGCGATACGCGGCCGCCAGCGTGGGGAAATCGAAGCTGAGCGTCTGCAATTCAGGCGCGGACAAATCGAGTGGCTTATTCATGAGAGACGGCCTCAGGTGGACCAATGCAAGAGGCGTCGCGAGGCCGACTGGAACAGCCGGTCTGACACCGTGGAGATAAAACCGAGCACCAGCAGGCCGGCCATCATGTGGCCGATCTGCATGTTCTGCTGCGTGACTTCGAGGCGATACGCAATACCCGCATAGGCCCCGGCCAGCTCGGCCGCGACCAGCGTGTAGAACGCGATGCTGAGCGAGGTGCGCAGGCCGACGAAGATCACCGGCAGGGCGTCCGGCAGCTGCACCGTCCACAGCAATTGCCAGCGTGTCGCCCCCAGGCTTTGCGCTGCGCGCACCAGCGTTTCGGTCACGCGCTGCACGCCCATGTGCGTGGCCAGCCAGACCGTGAAGAACACGCCCCAGAACACCAGGAACCATTTCCCCAGCTCGGTCAGGCCGAACCAGACGATCACGATCGGCACGAAGGCGATCGGCGGAATCGGCCGCAACAGTTGGAACACCGGCGTCAGCAAGCCCGACAGGATGGCGCTGCCGCCGGTCAGTACGCCGATGACGACGCCGACCACCGCGCCTGCGCTATAGCCGATCACCACGCGGGCGATGCTCCAGCCGGCGTCGGTGACGCCGTCGCCATGCAGCATGTAGTCGAAGAAGGCTTTGACCACTACTGTCGGCGGCGGGAACAGCAGCGGATTGACCAGTTCAAGCCCGGCCACCAGCTGCCAGATCGCCAGGAAGACTGGTATCGACAGCAGCCTGGCCCATTGTTCGGCGGGGATGCGCATGGCTGATCAGAGGCCCGGAATCTTGACGCGCTCCGGCGCAACCTGTTTCAGCGGCGCGGCGAAGATGAACTTGTGGAAGTCGGGCAGGGTGGCGCCGGTCGGCGCGTTGCCGGATTCCAGGCGCCACTCGGCATGGTTCTTCAGCGTCGACAACACGCGCTCGTCGAGCACCAGTTCAAAGATGTAGTCGTTCCAGATCTCGGCCAGTTCTTCCTTCTTCATGCCGGTCGCGGCGGCAATGATGGTGATGCTCTCGTCGCGGTTGGCCTTCAGGAAGCGTTCCGCATCCAGGATCGCGCGCAGGAAGGCGGTCACGGTCTTCTCGTTCTTGCTCAGGTATTCCTCGGTCACGACCAGGTTGAAGGTCTCGGCATAAACACCTTTGGTGTCCAGTTCCTTAACCTTGTCGCCGAGCGCCTTCTTGCCGTTGCTGATGTGCGGTTCCCAGGTGTTGTAGGCGTCGATGCTGTTGGTCGACAGCGCCGCCACCATGTCTTGCGGGCGCAGGTTGACCAGCGTGACGTCGTTCTTGGTCAGGCCGGCTTTCTTGAGCAGCGTCAGTGTATAGATCTCGCCGCCGGTGCCGACGGTGTAGCCGATGCGCTTGCTCTTGAGGTCTGCCGCCGAATTGATGCCCGCGGACTTGTTGACCAGGGTCTTGTCGTCGGAATATTCCATGCGCGCCAGCAAGGCGATTTTCTGGCGCGCCAGTGCCGCCGCGGTGATCGGCGCTTCCGCCGTGGTGGCGATGTCGGCGCCGCCGCCGAGCACGGTTTCCAGCGCCTGGCGGCCGCTGGTGAAGTTGTTCACTGTGACGTCGAGGCCGTATTTTTCAAACAGGTTCTTTTGCTTGGCGATGATGGCCAGGCCGGAGATCGGCGCCAGGTTCTGCGCCAGGCGGATCTTGTCCGCCGCGTTGGCGAAGCCGGAGGAGAACGCCAGCAGGATGGCGGCTCCCGTCAATACAAAACGACCGATGTGATGTTGCATGCAGATACCCTTTGTTGTTGGATTAGTGAATGAATGCGGGAAGGATTCAGGCGGCGATGCGTTGCGGCGGCAAGGCCGATACGGACTCGCTCCGGAACGACTGCAGGCTCTCGTCGGCAATCAGCCCATGCAAGCGCGCGCGGATATCGAGGAATTCCTTGCTCAGCACGACGTCGGCCAGGCGCGGGCGTTTCAGCGTCACCGGCACCACCGCCTTGACCGTGCCGGGGCGCGCCGTCATGACATAGATGCGGTCCGACAGGAAGATCGCTTCGTCGATGTCATGGGTGATGAACAGCACCGAAATACCCAGCGTCTGCCACAGGTCAGTCAGCAGTTGCTGCATGATCGTGCGGGTCTGCGTATCGAGTGCGCCGAACGGCTCGTCCATGAGCAGGATGCGCGGATTGGCGGCGAGGGCGCGGATGATGCCGACGCGCTGCTTCATGCCGCCCGACAATTGCGCCGGATAGAATTTTTCGAATTCGCTGAGCCCTGCCTGTTGCAGCAACTGCCGCGAGCGATGCTGGCGTGTTTGCTTGTCGACGCCTTGCAGCTTGAGGCCGAATTCGACATTGGCCAGCACGTTCTTCCACGGGAACAGCGAGTACTGTTGGAACACCACACCGCGATCGGCGCCGGGGCCGGTGATGGCCTTGCCGTCCAGGCTGACGCTGCCTTCGGTCGGCGCGACGAAGCCGGCGACCAGGTTCAGCAAGGTCGACTTGCCGCAGCCGGACGGACCGATGACGCTGACGAATTCGCCGCTGTGCACGTCCAGCGTCACGCCATGTACCGCCTGTACGCTCTGGCCACCCTGACTGGTCTGGGCAAAGCGCACCGACAGGTCGCGGATCTCGATGTTGCCGACCGCCGCTGCGGAGGAAGGCGCGACGCCGGGAAATGAAGTTGTCATAACAGGTCTTGAGCGATGAGGTGCTGCGAGTCTAAGTCGCGTTGCCAAGACCTGGGAACGAAGCAATTCGAGATTCGATATGCGTAGAAACGCGGTGGCGTCACAGCGCCGGAAAGGCCGTTATGACGCGGCTTTTCCGGTGGTTGTAAGTCGTTTTTCGTATAAGGCGGGAGCGAATGCTGCGCGGTTGCGCATGTTCGCGCAAGTCAAGGCAACCGAGCGCAATCCCGCGCAAGTCAGCGCAGATTGCGTTCGGGAGGTATTGAAATGAGCGGAAGAGAGAAAACGAAAGCGAAGGCGAAAGCCGCAGTAGCTATAGCAGCAATTCCTTGGCGAGGTCGCGCTTGGGATCGGATGGCGTGTCGAATTCCAGCGCCTGTTCCACATGGTGCAGGTGATGCAGCATCAGCTCGACGGCTTCGTCGACCTTACCGGCCTTGGCGGCGGCGATGAAGTCGCAATGCTCTTCGGTCGAACAGATGGCGTCGCGGGTTGACTGGTACAGCATGGTGATCAGCGAGCTGCGGCCGGCGAGCTTGACCAGGATGTCGGTGAGGACCTCGTTGCCGACGATGTTCGCCAGCAGGATATGGAAGTCGCTCAACAGGGTCGAGCGGACTTGCGGATTGTTCTCTTCAATGGCGCGGCGTTCTTCGCGCAGATGGGCTTCCAGCGTGGCGTAGTCGGCAGCGGTCGCACGCGCGACGAATTCCCTCACCATGGCCGCTTCCAGCGTGCGGCGTACGAAGAAGATGTTGCGCGTTTCTTCCACGGTCGGCTTGCTGACGAAGGCGCCCTTGTCCGGAATCAGGTCGATCAGTTTGTCTTTGGCCAGCATCACCAGCGCCGCGCGGATCTTGGTGCGGCTGACCTGGTAGACGCGCGCCAACGCTTCTTCGCGGAGTTTTGCCCCGGGTGGAAGACGCTGTTCGGCGATGGCGATGGTGATGTCGCGCGCAATCGCTTCTGAACTGTCGGGAGGAAGTACTGCTTCGGTCATAGGATGGATGGTTCTGTTGTGTAAGGCGCCTGTGTTAGGCGAATTCGGACAAGACACCGAATTGTACCCTTGTATTTTCGCCATCCATCCTGCGACCTTATTCCTGAATGTTATTCAAACGTTGCCGCCGGAATCTCGCCGTTCAGCACGGCGCGGGCGCGGGTCTTGTCGATGTCTTTTTCCCAGGTCGCGACGACCACGGTGGCGACGCAGTTGCCGAGCAGGTTGCCCAGCGCGCGCACGATGCCGATGAACCAGTCGATTGACAGCACCAGCACCAGACCGACCACCGGAATCGCCGGAATCGTCGTCAGCGTCGCCGCCAGGATCACGATGGCCGAACCCGGCACGCCGTGTGCGCCCTTGGAGGTGATCAAGGCGATCGCCAGGATCATCAGCAGGTCGCCCATCGCCAGATGCGTGTTGGTGGCTTGCGCGATGAACACGGCCGCCATGGTCAGGTAGATCGAGAACGCATCGAGGTTGAATGAGTAGCCGGTCGGGATCACCAGGCCGACGGTCGACTTCTTGATGCCCATGTGCTCCAGCTTGCGCATGACCTGCGGCAGCACGCTGTCGGAGGAGGCGGTCGCCAGCACCACGATCAGTTCTTCACGCAGGTAGGCGATCAGCTTGAAGATGTTCAGTCCGGAGGTGCGCAGGATCGCGCCCAGCACCACCACCACGAAGAACACCACCGCGCCGTAGAACAGCAGCACCAGCATGCCGAGCTGTTTGAGCGAACCGATGCCGTAGCGGCCGACCGTGAAGGCGATCGCACCGAACACGCCCAGCGGCGCCAGGCGGATGATGAAGGCCATGCACTTGAAGAAGGCTTCCGACAGCGAGGCGATCAGCGAGACGGTCGGTTGGCCTTTGTCGCCGATCAGCAGCAGGGCGCAACCGAAGATGACCGAGATCAGCAAGACCTGCAGCACGTCGCCGGAGGTGAATGCGCTCACGATGGTGCTAGGGATCAGCTTCATGATGAAGTCGGCGAAGCTGGTGCCCTTGACCTTGCTGGCGGTCTCTACATAGCTGGACAGGCCGCTGGCGTCGAGATTGGTCGGGTCGATGTTCATGCCGGCGCCGGGCTGGAACACGAACGCCAGCACCAGGCCGAGCAGCAGCGCGATGGTGGTGACGATTTCAAAGTAGATGATGGCCTTGATGCCGACGCTGCCGACCTTCTTCAGATCACTGGCGCCGCAAATGCCTTGCACCACCACGCAAAACACGATCACCGGAATGATCATCTTGATCAGCTTGATGAAGCCGTCGCCCAGCGGCTTGAGGCTCTGGCCGAAGTCGGGATAGAACAGGCCGACGACGATGCCGGCAATCAGGGCGATGACAACCTGCCCGAACAAAGATTTGAAAAATCGATTCACCTTGGTCTCCTGGTGTGGTTCTGGATGGGCGCCTGTATGCGTCTCTATGCGCTTGCACAAGGGCATGCCCGCTGTATTTGGATTCAGCTTTTGTAGTTTCTTTTGTACTTCTTGACTGCACGGCCGCTCCTCCGGCCGTTGTTCCTTTGCTAATTACACACGTCGTTTGAAAATTGTTTTGACGCGCCGGAACAAGCTCACTATATTGCATACAATTTGTGAATACAATAAAAATATGCAATCCTGATGACTTCAAGGAGACCGCTGTGAAAACTGTTCCAGAGCAATACCTGTCTTGCGGGCAAGAGATCATGCGGCGCGCCGAGGCGCTCGCCGTCCATACGGAAGCTGCCGGCATGATGACGCGCACTTACCTGACCGCCATGCACCATGCCGCCGCGCAACAACTGAGCGAGTGGATGAGCGCCGCCGGCATGCAGGTTCGCCGCGACGATGCCGGCAACGTCATCGGCCGCTATGAAGCCGCGCCCGGCCATGAGAATGCCGCAGCGCTGGTCACCGGTTCGCATTTCGATACGGTGCGCAACGGCGGCAAGTACGACGGCAATCTCGGCATCCTGTTGCCGGTGTCGTGTATTGCGGAGTGGCATCGCGCAGGCCGGCGATTCCCGTTTCCGATCGACGTGATCGGCTTCGCGGAAGAAGAGGGTGTGCGCTTCAAGGCGACCTTGCTGGGCAGTCGCGCCGTGGCAGGCACGTTTGACAAGAGCGTGCTCGACAACCTCGACGAACAGGGCAACAGCATGCGCGACGTCATGCGCGCAGCCGGCTTCGATCCGGACCGGCTCGATGCGTCGGCGTGGCCGCCGGCAGCCGTCGCCGCCTTTGTCGAAGTGCATATCGAACAGGGACCGTTGCTGCTCAATGAGGCCTTGCCGGTCGGCGTGGTGACCGCGATCTCCGGCGCGACGCGTTTCATGGCGGAACTGCAGGGACTTGCCGGCCACGCGGGCACGGTGCCGATGCACATGCGCCGCGACGCCGCCATGACGGCGGCGGAAATCGGCCTGTACATCGAACAGCGCTGCAGCGGCAGGCCCGGTCTGGTCGGCACGATGGGCATCATGGAAGTGCCGAACGGCGCCGCCAATGTGGTGCCGGGCAGCGCGCGCTTTTCCATCGACATCCGCGCCGAGCAGGATGGGGTGCGCGAGGATGCTGTGGCCGACGTCGAGGCCGAAATCGAACGCATCTGTGCGCGCCGCAATGTCGCCATCACACTGCGCAAAACGCATCAGGCCGGCAGCGTGCCTTGCGCCGGGCATCTGCAACAGCAACTGGCGGATGCCATCGAAGCATGCGGCCTGCCGCTGCGGCATCTGCCGTCGGGCGCCGGCCATGACGCGATGGCGATTGCGGCCATCGCCGACGTGGCGATGTTGTTTGTCCGTTGTGGCAACGGCGGCATCAGCCACCACCCCGACGAAATCATGACGGAAGAAGACGCGGCGATTGCTGCGCAGGTGTTCAGCCGCTTCGTCGAAAACTTCGCGGCCTGACGCAGAGTCCGCCGCGCTCTCCATCTCTACAAAGGAATCCCATGACCACCATCACCATCGACGGTTTCAATCTCAACGCTGCGCAAGTCGTGAGCGTCTCTCGCGGTGTCAACGGCGCGTACGCCAAAGTCGCGCTCGCCGACTCCTCGCGCGCCGCCCTGAAGCAAAGCCGCGACTTCATCGAATCGACCTGGATGCACGACGAAGCGCCAATGATGTACAGCTTCAACACCGGCGTCGGCCTGCTCAAGGACACCCGCATCAAGGTCGAACACATCGAGCTGTTCCAGACCCAACTGATCAAGGCCCACAGCGCCGGCATCGGCGAACCGTTCTCCGAAGAAGTCAGCCGCGCCACCATGCTGCTGCGCGCCAACGCCTTTGCCAGCAATTACTCGGCGCCACGTGTGGAAGTGGTCGATCGCCTGCTGGACTTCATCAACGCCGGCATCCATCCGATCATGCCGCAAAAGGGTTCGGTCGGCGCCTCCGGCGACCTCGCGCCGCTGGCCTACCTGGCTGCCGCCATCGTCGGTTTCGACGAAGCCGAAGTGATGTACCAGGGCAAACGCATGAGCGCGCCTGAAGCCATCACCAAGGCCGGCATCGGCCCGGTCAAGTTCGATCTCAAGGCCAAGGACGCCTCGGCGCTGATCAACGGCTGCACCGCCTCGCTCGCGGTCGCCGTGCTGGCAGCGCACGATTCGCGCAACCTGCTGACCGATGCCTGCCTGTCACTGGGCTTGACGCTGGAAGCCATGCGCGCCGAAATGTCCGCCTTCGACGCCCGCATCCAGCAAGCGCGTCCGCACGCCGGCCAGATCAAGACCGCCGCCGTCATCCGCACCTTGCTCAAGGGCTCTACCCGCACCACCCATGAAGCACGCTCGGTGCAGTTGCCGGATGAATCGCGCCGTACTGACATCCCATATTCCTTGCGCATCCAGGACGTCTACTCGCTGCGCTGCGCGCCGCAGGTCTACGGCCCGGTGTTCGATGCGCTGGATTACATCGACACTATCGTCGACAAGGAAATCAACTCCGCCACCGACAACCCGCTGATCTTTAGCAAAGAGGAAGCGGAAGGCGGCGGCTTCGAGATCATCTCCGGCGGTAACTTCCACGGTCAGTACCTGGCGCAGGCGATGGACTTGCTGGCGATGACGATCACTGATCTCGGCAGCATCTGCGAACGCCGCATTGCGCGTCTGATCGATCCGACCTTGTCGTGGGGCCTGCCGCGCAACCTGATGAGCGGCGTGCGTGGCGTCAACACCGGCTATCCGGTGGTGCAGTGCTCGATGAGTTCACTGGTGATGGAAAACCGCACGTTGTCCATGCCGGGCAGCGTCGACAGCATCCCGTCCAAGGGCAACAGCGAAGACCACGTCTCCAACTCGACCTGGTGCGCGCGCAAGGCGGCGACCGTGGTCGCCAATACGCAGTACATCGTCGGCGTGGAAATGCTGCTGGCGGCGCAGGGGCTGACCATGACGGAAGAGTTGCTCAAGGACTTCGTGCTGGGCGAGGGAACGCAGGCGGCGTATGAAGAGATTCGCAAGCAGATTCCGGCTTGCCTCGATGGCGATCGCTGGTTCCATAACGATATTCAGGTGGCGCATTCGTTCATCACCAGCGGGTCGGTGCGTGACGCGGTAATCGGGCGCATCGGCAAGTTCGTCTGAACCGATTCAACAGATAGCCAGATAAAAACAAACAGGGAAGGGCCGGCATGTTTACCTCAATCAGAACGCGTATTTTATTTTTCAGTATTGCCTTGCTCGTTGCGAGTCTGGGCGTGGTCGGTGCGGTCTCCTACGTCATTGTCAAAGCCGACAACGATCACGCCATCGACGAGAGTTCGCGCTCCATCGCCGACGGCTATGCCTCGGCGATCAACGAATGGGTCGCCGCCAAAGCAAGCATGGCGGCAGCGGCGGCAGACGGTGTGTTGCAAGCTGACCCGGTGTTCGTCATCAAGCAATTGCAAAAGAGCGGCGGTTTCTACGTCACCACCTTCGGCAAGGAAGACAAGACGGCCTATACCTCCGCCGCCGAGGGATTGCCGACCGGTTACGATCCGACCGGACGTTCCTGGTACCAGCAATCGGTCAAGGCAGGCAAGGCCGTGGTGACCAAGCCGTATACCGACGTCGTTACCAAGAAGCCGATGGTGTCCTTCACCGCGCAGGTCAAAAAGGATGGCGTCCTGCAAGGCGTGGTGGCGGCTGCGGTGTTTCTCGATGGCGTCAGCAACGTGGTGAAAGCGGTGCATCCGACGCCGGCCAGTTTCGCCTTCCTGGTCGATCGCGACGGCATGATGCTGGCCCATCCCGATGCGCAGTGGATCAACAAGCCGGTCAAGGACTGGAATCCCGAGCTGACCGTCGAACGCCTGAATTCTCTGAGCGGGAACGACGCCAGCAAGGAAATCGTGCTTAACGGCGCCGCCAAGCTGGTCCAGGCAGTTGCCGTCAAAGACACCGAATGGTCGCTGCTGGTGGCGATCGACAAAGCCGACGTCAATGCCGGCATGCGCCATGCCACGCAATCGTCACTGATCGCCATCGTGCTGGTGGCGACGTTGGCTGCGCTGATCCTGGGACTGATCACCACGGCGGTATTCCGGCGCCTGTCGCAGGTGCGCAATGCGATGGACAGCATCGGCTCCGGCAACGGCGACCTGACCATGCGCCTGCCGGAAGACGGCAAGGACGAAGTCAGCCAGATCGCCCGGTCATTCAATGTCTTCGTGCAAAAGATCACCACCATCCTGCAGGAGATCCGGCACACCAGCGATGCCGTCAAGGTGTCGTCGTCCGAGATAGCCAGCGGCAACCTCGATTTGTCGGGTCGCACCGAGCAGCAAGCCGGCGCCCTGGAAGAGACTGCTTCCGCGATGGAAGAGCTGACCTCCACCGTCAAGCAGAACTCCGACAATGCACGTCAGGCCAATCAGCTGGCGCTGGCGGCGTCGGCGATTGCCAAGGAAGGCGGTGAAGTGGTCGGCAACGTCGTCGCCACCATGGACGCGATCAATCAGTCGTCGCGCCAGATCGTCGACATCATCGGTGTGATCGACGGCATTGCGTTCCAGACCAATATTCTTGCCTTGAACGCCGCCGTGGAAGCGGCACGGGCCGGTGAACAGGGACGTGGTTTCGCGGTGGTGGCGAGTGAAGTGCGCAGCCTGGCGCAACGCAGCGCGCAAGCCGCTAAGGAAATCAAGGTACTGATCGACTCCTCGGTGTCGAAGGTGAGCGACGGCGGCCTGCTGGTCGAGAAGGCCGGGCAGACCATGGTGGAGATCGTCGACAGCGTCAAGAACGTCAGCGCCATCGTCAGTGAAATCGCCAACGCCAGTTCCGAGCAGAGCACCGGCATCGAGGAAATCAACCGCGCCATCACGCACATGGATGAAGCCACGCAACAGAACGCGGCGCTGGTGGAGCAAGCCGCCGCCGCGGCGCAATCGCTGCAGGATCAGGCGACCAATCTGGCCACCATCGTCAGCGGATTCAAGATGCAGGCGTAGTTCGTGGCGTCAGAACGCGTGTGCTTCATGCAACTCCGCCAGGGCATGCGCCTTGAATACGCTGAGTCGTTGATCGGCGCGCTGGCGCGGTTGCGGCAGGTCGACCAGGATGGTGTTGCGGATATTGCCCGGACGGCTGCCCATCACCAGCACACGGTCGCCGAGGTAGAGCGATTCGTCGATATCGTGCGTGACCAGCAGCAGTGAAATCTGGTGTTGCTGCGCCAGGCTCAGCAGCAAATCCTGCAGCTTCATGCGCGTGAAGGCGTCGACCGCGCTGAACGGTTCGTCCAGCAGCAGTACGCGCGGGCGCGAGTACAGGCCGCGCGCGATAGCCACGCGTTGCGCCATGCCGCCCGAGAGTTGCTTGGGCAGGCTGTCTTCCCAGCCGGCGAGGCCGACTTCTTCCAGCAACTGCGAAATCCAGGCGCGGTCGGCGCGGTCGCCATCGGCAAAGCCGACGTTCTGCGCCACCGTCAGCCAGGGCATCAGGCGCGGCTCCTGGAACACGAAGGCAACGCCGCCGCCAGTAACGTTATGCTGGCCACTGAGCTCGCCGGCGCGCGTAACGCTGCCCTGAAAATCCTTGTCGAGGCCGGCGGCAATGCGCAGCAGCGTGCTCTTGCCGCAGCCGCTGGGGCCGAGCAAGGCAACAACTTCGCGTTCGGCCAGCGCCAGTTCGACGCCTTGCAGGATGGTTTCGTCGCCGAAGGATTTGCGTCGGACCTTGATGTCGAGAATGGTGCTCATGGCACTCCTTGCAAAATGAGTTTCAGGAATGCTCGCCGGTAAAGGCATCGCGCCACGACAGGCTGCGGCTTTCCCAGTATTTGAGCAGTGAGTCGCTGAGCTTGCCCATCACCGCCAGCGCCACGATGGCGACCAGCACCAGATCCGGGCGCGACACTTCGCGGCCGTCGGTGAGCAGGTAGCCGATGCCTTGCGTGGCGGCCAGCAGCTCGGCGGCGACCACGCACAGCCAGGCCATCGACAAACCGTTGCGCAGGCCCGTAAACAGATACGGCTTTGCCGCAGGGATGAAAATCTTGCGCACCAGGTCGAGGCGGCTGAAACCGTACATCGTGCCCACTTCCACCAGCTTGCGGTCGACGTTGCGGATGCCGGCGACCAGGTTCATGTAGACCGGGAAGAACGAGCCGATCGCGATCAGCGTGATCTTGGAGGTCTCGTCGATGCCGAGCCAGATCAGCAGCAGCGGCACCCAGGCCAATCCAGGCACGGCGCGCAGCGCCTGGAAGATCGGTTCGATGTAATCCTCGGCCAGCGTGCTGAGGCCGACCCAGGCGCCGAACACCAGCGCCAGCAGCGCGCCGATGCCGAAGCCGGCGGCCACGCGCAGGGTGCTGGCGGTGATGTGTTTCCACAGCGGACCTTCCGCCAGTTCCAGCAGCGTCACCAGCAAGTCGCTGGGCATCGGCATCAGGTAGCCCGGCACCCATCCGGCGCGGCCGGCGATTTCCAGTCCGGCCAGCAATACCACCGGAATCACCAGTCCGCGCAACAAGGCCGGACGAATCTTCAGTCCCTGCGCCGGCGTGCTGCGCTTGCTGTCGAGGGCGGCGGAACGCGACATGCTTATTTCTCCGCCACGACTTCAGCGGCGATGCGCGCGTTGATCAGCGAATTCAGCGGACCGTCGACATCAGCGCCGCGGCGCAGGATGCCGTCTTTTTGCAGCAACGGCACTACCGGCTTGATCGCATCCAGATGCGCCGCGCCGGGTACCGGACGGCTGAAATCGTAGCGCGCCAGTTGCAGGCCGATGACGTCAACCGGCAGCTTGGTTTCTTCGGCGATCAGGGCGGCGGTCTCCTTCGGATTCTGGATGATCCAGCGGCGTGCGCGTTCATACGCTTTCAGCACGATGCGCACTTCCTGCGGATGCTCGTTGAGGAAGGATTCGCTGGTGTTGAGGAATGCCGCCAGGCCGAAGGCCGGATTGCGGTAGACGAAACGGGCGCCGGCAGCTTGCGCACCCGCCATGTGTGGATCCAGGCCGGCCCAGACGTCGACGCGGCCTTGTTCAAGCGCGATGCGACCATCGGGATGTTGCAGGTGAACGATCTCGACGTCGGACGGTTTCAGGCCGTGGGCGTCCAGTGTGCGCAGCAGGAAGAAATAGGGATCGGTGCCCTTGGTGGCGGCGATCTTCTTGCCCTTGATGTCGGCGACGGTCTTGATCGGCGAGTTGCCCAGCACCACCAGCGCGCTAGGCTCGGCCCACAGGTAGCTGTAGACGGTCTTGACGGGCTGGCCGTTGACGCGTGCCACCAGCGCCGAAATGCTGGAGGTCAGCGCGAAGTTGGAGGCGCCGCTGTTGAGGAATTCGAGCGAGTTGTTGCTGCCGCGCGAGAACACCCATTGCACGCTGGTGCCTTGCGCCTTGAAGGCTTCTTCCAGCCAGCCGTTGCGCTTGATGATCAGGCTTTCGGGCGAGTAGTAGGCGTAGTCGAGTTTAATTTCCTTGAGCGTGTCGGCATGGACGGCGTTGCCGACGGAAAATGTGCTCAGCGCAAATGAAAGGCCGGTGGCGAATTTCTTGAGGGACGGGAACATTGTTTTTCTTTGTTGAGGATGGAAGACGGACAGACGAACGGGACATCGTAATTCCAAAGAATCGTGCTGACAAAGACCGTTACCGCATATCCATGCGTGTTTTTCGCATGCCGGATGTTTGCCCGGCGCGGATCATTTAAGAGACTCATCACAGAAATCGTTCGCAGCGGCTGGTCGCTCAACAGGCATGCGCCTAAGCTTTGTCACGGTCAAACAACAAGGAACCAGCATGCTTTCGAAACAGTATTCACACCGCCTTCCCGTCGACTACGACCTCAGCGCAATCCGCCGTCGCGCCGCCGCGCGCGGCCCGATGTGGGACAACACGCCGGGCCTGTATTTCAAGTCCTTCTCGTTGCGCGAAGCCGGCAAGAACGGCGCGCCCACCAACGTCTATTCATCGATCTATCTGTGGAAGGACGCCACGGCCGCATCCGAATTCCTGACCAGCGATCGCTTCGAAGCCGTGCTCGCCGCCTTCGGCCGGCCCGGCATCGAATTGTGGCTGCCGCTGGATGTCCAGGCCGGCCCTGCGCAACAAGGGCGGTGGATCTATCGCGAGGACCTGCCATTTGGCGACACCACCGACATGCATGCGCTGCGCGAAGCCGAGCACGAACGCAATCGCGCTTTGACGCACCGGGCGGAGACGGTTGCCGCCGTGACCGCACTCGACCCGGCGGAGTGGAAGCTGGTGCGCTTCCATATCACGTCAGGGGCCTACGATGCGGAGCATGCCGGCGACGGTTATGAAGTGCTGCACCTGGCGCAGCCCTTGCTGGCGGAATTGCGCAAGTAAGTGACGTAAATAAGCTGCGCATTGCGCTTGGCAAAGGAATCCTCCGCAGGTTAATCTGCCCGGCTGACGCGCTCGCGATACCGGGCGGTTTCCTTTTTCAACGGAGTTCCTGTGCAAGCTTTGTCGACCGCGACCAGTGATGAATTCAGCAATGTGCGTTTCGTGCTCACCGATATGGATGAAACGCTGACCTATCGTGGGCGGCTGGCCGCGCAGACGTATCGTGCGCTGGAACGCTTGCAGGAAAACGGCGTGCGCGTGATCCCGGTCACCGCGGCGCCTGCCGGCTGGTGCGACCAGATGGCGCGCATGTGGCCGGTCGATGGGGTCATCGGCGAGAACGGCGGCTTGTTCTTTCGGCGTGATGAAAGCGATGCACACGCGCTGGTCCGCGAGTTCTGGCATGGCCACGCAGTAAAGAACGTTGCCACGCAACTGCAAGCTATCGCTGCTCGCGTACAGCGTGAAGTGCCGGAAGCGGTATTCGCCGATGACCAGCCGTTCCGCACCACCAGCGTGGCGTTCTCGATTCCCCAGGACGCAGCCGAACGCGATCGGATCGCGGATGCCTTGCGACGCGCCGGGGCCGACGTTACCGTCAATAATTTATGGATACTCGGCTGGCTCGGCGGCTACGACAAGCTGTCGATGTCGCGCCGGATTCTCGCTGCACATTACGGCGTCGACATCGATGAAGAAGCAGGGCGGAATTCGGTGTTGTATACCGGCGACTCGACCAATGATGCACCGATGTTTGCGTTCTTCCGGCACACCGTCGGCGTGAGCACGGTAGTGGAATATCTTGACCGGATACCGGTGCATCCGCGCTGGATTACGCAAGGTCCGGGCGGCGCAGGATTTGTCGAAGCCGCCGACGCGGTGATCGCGGCGCGCTCAGGTCAAGATCGCTGAAAATTTCTGCTATTGCGTCGCAATCCCTTGCTGACGCTGGGCTGACGTCGTGCTGACGAGAAATACTTTCGCATAAGGACATACGAATTCATTCGTTTGTCGACAGTTTTCGCTTACCTATACTTGATCGCAGCTTTTTGCTTCGACATGCATACGTAAAGGAAAACTCATGACGCTGGATCGCAGAACCGTACTCAAACAGTTGGCAGCAGGCGGCGTCGGCGTCGGGTCAGCAATGCTGGGGCTGCAGGCGCGCGCCGCCAACAAACCGGCAATCATCCGCATCGGCGTGGCGCAACCCGGAATCGGCAATCCACCGCAATTCTCCGGCAGCTCGGCGGCCGTGGCCAATGCCAAGGGCTGGGTCGAAGAAGAGTTCAAGGCCGACGGCATCAAGGTCGAGTGGTTCTTCTTCAAGGGCGCCGGTCCGGCGGTCAACGAGGCACTCAGCAACAAGCAACTCGACTTCGCGTTCCAGGGCGACCTGCCTTCCATCGTGGCGAAATCGGCGGGACTCAAGACCAAGCTGATCCTGGCCACCGGCGTGCGCTCCAACATTTATCTCGCGGTGCCGCCGGACTCGCCGATTCAATCCGTCAAGGATTTGCGCGGCAAGCGCGTCGCCATCTTCAAGGGCACCAACGCGCAGTTGCCGATCAATCGCGTGCTGGAGGCGAACGGCCTGCAAGAGCGCGACCTGCGCGCCATCAATCTCGACCAGGCCACCACGCTGGCGGCGCTGAGCACCAAGGACATCGACGCCGCGTTCGGCAACATCAACCTGCTGCGCCTGCGCGACAAGAACGCCGCGCGCATCGTCTACAGCAGCAAGGGCGGTTCGCCGATCTTCACGACGCAATCGCACGTGCTGGTGACGGAAGAATTCGCGCAGCAATATCCGGAGATCACGGCGCGCGTGGTCAAGACCTTCGTGAAGACCTCGAAGTGGGCGTCGGACGAAGTCAACCGCGACGAAGTGCTGCGCCTGTGGGCCAAGGCCGGCACGCCGTACGAGCACTGGCGCGAAGACTACGACGGTCAGCCGCTGCGCGTGCGCATCAATCCCAACTTCGATCCTTTCCTGGTCGCACGCTACAAGGACTCGGTCGAGCAAGCCTACCGCCTGAAACTGAGCCGCTCCAAGTTCGACGTCGATCAATGGATCGACCAGCGCTACCTCAAGGCCGCGCTGAAAGAGCTGAACCTGGAAACCTATTGGCCGATCTTCCAGGTCAACGGCAAGATCCTGGGGACCTGATCCATGAGCGCGCAACAGGCAGCTTTGGAGTTGCCATCGTCCGTGTCCTCGTCCGTGCCTTCATCCGCGTCGCCGACCGCGTCGTCACTATCAACGCAGGAGCCGCGTGCGCGCTTCTACAGCAACTGGTCGCCGCGCTGGCTGGCCTTGCCGTTTCCCTTGTTCCTGTTGCTGCTCTGGTATGTTGCCGCGCAATTCGAATGGGTGGCGCCGCAGGTGTTGCCGTCGCCGCAATCGGTGGCGCTGACCTTCATCGACCTGGTGGCATCGGGCGAGATGTTCGACAACCTCAAGATCAGTTTGCTGCGCGTGCTGCTCGGTTTCGGCGTGGGCCTGGCCGGCGGTTTGCTGCTGGGCGTGGCGATGGGCTTGTCGCCGGTGTTCAAGGACTATGTCTATCCCTTGTTCAAGGCCTTCAGCCAGGTGCCGGTGCTGGGTTGGCTGCCGCTGCTGATGCTGCTGGTCGGCATCGACGAGGCGCTCAAGATCATCCTGATTTCCAAGGCGGCGCTGGTGCCGATTGCGCTCAACACCTTCAAGGGCATCGAGAACGTGCCGGCGCGTTATGTCGAAGTGGCGCGCGTGCTGAAATTCTCGCGCTGGCAATTGTTGACGCGCGTGATCTTTCCTGCGGCGCTGCCGCCGATCTGGAACGGCGTGCGCTACGGTTTCACGCATGCGTGGCTGGCGCTGGTGGTGGTCGAGTTGCTGGCGTCGTCGGAAGGCCTCGGCTACATGATCGTGTTCGGTCGCCAGCTGTTCCAGCTGGACGTGGTGATGGCGGCGGTGGTGGTGGTCGGGGCGGTCGGCTATGTACTGGATCGCGTGCTGGCGCGCATTGAAATCGTGCTGCTCGGCTGGCGCCGTAGCGGCTTCTGAGCGGGGCATCATCATGGCGCGATCTTCTTCTTATAACACGCAAGACAAACACCCCGTACCGAAATTCCTGCGCGGTTGGATCTTGCCGGCGCTGCTGTTGCTGCTGTGGTGGCTGGCGGTGAAATTCAACTGGTCGACTTCGCCCTTGCTGGTGCCGGTCGACAAGGTGTGGGATACCGCCGTCGAGCAGTTCCGCAGCGGCGAACTGGCGATTGCGCTGGAGGCCAGCTTGCGGCGCGATCTGATCGGCTTCGCCATCGGCGTAAGCGCGGGGCTGGTGTTCGGCGTTGCGTTCGGCTTGTCGCGGCTGTTCGAGCGGATGATCGGACCGACCTTCCATACGCTCAAGCAAATCTCGTTGTTCGCCTGGATTCCGCTGCTGTCGGTGTGGTTCGGCCTGGGCGATCCGGCCAAGGTGGCGTTCCTGTCGCTGGCGGCTTTTTTCCCGGTGGTGCTCAACACCTTCGAAGGCATACGCAGCGTGCCGGCCGAACTGGTCGAGGCGGCGCGGGTGCTGAAGTTCAACCGCCGCCAGTGGCTGTTCAAACTGATCCTGCCGGCGGCGTCGCCGTCGATCCTGGCGGGCATCCATCTCGCGCTGATCTATGCGTGGCTGGCGACGTTGGGCGCCGAATACCTGCTGGTCTCGGGCAAGGGCATCGGCAACACCATGATCGATGGACGCGAATTGTTCTTGATGGACCTGGTGATCTTCGGCGTGATCGTGGTCGGCTTCGTCGGCTTCGCGCTGAACTGGCTGGCGGCGCGCCTGGAGCGCCGTTTGCTGGCGTGGCGCGGCCGCTCGGTCGCACAATTTTAAGGAAACAATATGTCGCAAGCCGGCACGCTGGATATCCAGCATCTCAGTAAATCCTACCCGGTCAAGGACGGCGACCTGGCGGTCCTCGAAGACGTCACGCTGACCATCACGCCGGGCGAGTTCGTCAGCATCGTCGGCTCCAGCGGCTGCGGCAAGTCGACCTTGCTGCGCCTGATCGTCGGATTGGAAGAAGACTATCAGGGCCAGGTGCTGCTGGATGGCGAACGCATCGTCGGCACCAGCCTGCGGCGCGGCATCGTGTTCCAGGAACACCGGCTGTTTCCCTGGCTGACGGTGGAGAACAATATCCAGCTGGGCCTGCTCAACGCGGACCTGACGCCGGGTCAAAAACGCCTGGCGGTGCGCGAACACATTGCACTGGTGGGGCTGGAAGGTTTTGAGAAGTCGTATCCGCATCAGCTGTCGGGCGGCATGGCGCAGCGCGTGGCGATTGCACGCGCATTGGTGAGCAAGCCGGAAATTCTGCTGCTGGACGAGCCGTTCGGCGCGCTCGACGCCTTGACGCGCGCATACCTGCAACAGGAGTTGCACCGCATCTGGCAGGCCGAGGGCATCACCATGATCCTGGTGACGCATGACGTCGAGGAAGCGATTTATCTGGGCGACAAGGTGGTGGTGATGGAGCCGCGGCCGGGACGCATCCGCCGCATCGTGCCGGTCGGCCTGGCGCATCCGCGTGAACGCGCGGCAGTCGGTTTTGCGGAGGTCAAGCAACAGGTGCTGCGGGAATTTTCGGGCGACAGCGCCAGCCTTGCGGAGCCGCCTTTGCGCAGCGAGGCGGCAGAGCCGGAAGAACCTCGGCAATGGCGTTTTGCAATCTGAATCCGACAACAGAACGACAACATAAGCACAACACAACCACAACGTCACGAGACAAACACGCAATGAGCAGCAAACAGAATCAGTCTGCAGGGCGCAGGCGCTTCCTGCGCGGCGGCGCCGTGCTGGGAGCCGGCCTGGCCGCCGGTGCGCGCGCCGAACCTTTGACGGTGGCGCCGTGGAGCAAGACGCCGGGCGAACCGGTGCTGTGGCATCCGTATGGCGAACCGTCGCCGTTCGAGAAGAACGTGGTGCGCCGCTCGCGTGGCGCGGCGCCGCTGCCGGGGGCGAACTCGTCGATGACGCCGTTGCAGGACCTGCACGGCATCATCACGCCGACCGGACTTGTCTTCGAGCGGCATCACGCCGGTATCCCGCAGATCGATCCGGAGCAGCATCGTTTGGCGGTGCATGGCCTGGTCGAGCGTCCGACGATTTTCACGATGAACGATCTGGTGCGGCTGCCGTCGGTGTCGCGCATTCACTTCCTTGAATGTTCAGGCAATACCGGACGCGAATGGAAGGGGCCGGGTACCGCTTCCCTGCAATTCAGCCACGGCTTGCTGTCGTGCTGCGAATGGACCGGCGTACCGCTGGCGACCGTGCTGGAAGAAGTCGGCATCAAGCCCGAGGGCGCGTGGATTCTGGCCGAAGGCGCCGACTCGGCCGGCATGACGCGCAGCATCCCGATCGGCAAGGCGCTCGACGATGCCTTGCTGGTGTATGCGCAAAATGGTGAACGGCTGCGGCCCGAGCATGGCTATCCGCTGCGGCTTTTTTTGCCCGGCTTCGAGGGCAACATGAGCGTCAAATGGTTGCGTCGTCTCAAGGTGGGACGCGAGCCGTTCATGTCGCGCGAAGAGACATCGAAGTACACCGACTCGCTGCCGGACGGCACGGCGCGCCAGTTCACATTTTTGATGGAAACCAAATCGGTGATCACGTTTCCGGCGCCCGACCATCGTCTCAAGGAAAAGGGTTTCTATGAAATTTCCGGCCTGGCATGGACCGGACGCGGACGCATCAAACGCGTTGACGTATCGACCGACGGCGGTCGCAGCTGGACCGAAGCGCGCCTGCAGGAACCGGTGCTGGATCGCGCATTGACGCGCTTCCGCTTGCCGTGGCGCTGGGACGGCGCGCCGGCCGTGCTGCAGAGCAGGGCGCTGGACGAGAGCGGCTTCGTGCAGCCCAGCGGCGCACAGCTGGTCGATGCGCGCGGCTTCGAATCCAACTATCACTTCAACGCCATCCAGAGCTGGAAAGTGGCGAGCGACGGGGTCATTACCAATGTTCAGGTTTAGCGCTTTCATCGGCGCCGTTGCGCTTGTGCTGTCATTCAGCGTGCAGGCCCAGGTGTACGGCGTAGGTCATGCGGCCAGCGAGCGCGACCTGGCGGCATGGAATATCGACGTCGCCGCCGACGGCGCCGGCTTGCCTGCGGGCAGCGGCAGCGTGACGAACGGCAAGACCATCTACGCTCAGCAATGCGCAGCCTGCCACGGCGCCAAAGGCGAGGGCAAACCGGCCGATCAGCTGGTGGGCGGCAAGGGCACGCTGGCGTCGGCCAATCCGGTCAAGACCATCGGCAGCTTCTGGCCGTATGCGACGACGGTGTTCGATTTCATCAACCGCGCGATGCCGTACAACGCGCCGCAGAGCCTGACGCCGGAAGAGGTGTATTCGGTGACGGCCTATCTGCTGTACCTGAACGGCGTAGTGGCCGCGGACACCGTACTCGATGCGCGCTCGCTGCCCAAGGTGCGCATGCCCAATCGCGACGGCTTCATCGGCGACACCCGTCCCGATACGACCAACGTCGCCTGTCAAAAGAATTGCAGCATTCCAGCAAGACGCAAGCCATAGACGTGAGCCATAGCAGCAATCTTTACCCTGCAAGCTGTAACCCTCTAGCCAGTCATTTTCGTGAAGGAGAACAAGATGTCCGAAGCATTGCTTGATCTGCATCCCGTCGCCGGCCGCATCGGCGCTGAAATCCGCGACGTGCGCCTGTCCGGCGATCTCGGCCAGGAGACGTTCAGCGCCATTCGCCAGGCGCTGCTGAAGTACAAGGTCCTGTTCTTCCGAGGGCAACAGCATCTGGACGACGTCGGTCAGGAAGCCTTCGCCAAACTGTGGGGTGAACTGGTGGCGCATCCGACCGTGCCGGTGCGCGACGGCACCGGTTACCTGCTGGAGCTGGATTCGGTGCATGGTGGTCGCGCCAATTCCTGGCACACCGACGTCACCTTCGACCTGGCGTATCCGCAGGCGTCGATCCTGCGCGCAGTGGTGATTCCGCAAGCGGGCGGCGATACCGTGTGGGCGAACACGGCGCAGGCGTATCTCGACCTGCCGCCGGCTTTGCGCCAGCTGGCCGACAGCCTGTGGGCGCTGCACACCAATGACTATGACTACGCGGCGCGCTTCAATACCGATGACGCCGGGCTCAAGCGCTATCGCGAGGTGTTCACCTCCACGATTTACGAAACCGAACATCCGGTGGTGCGCGTGCATCCCGAGACCGGTGAACGCACCCTGGTGCTGGGACATTTCGTCAAGAAGCTGCTGGGTTATCCGACCGGCGATTCGGAGCATCTGCTCAAGCTGCTGGAGAGCTACATCATCCGCCTCGAAAATACTGTGCGTTGGCGCTGGACTACCGGCGACATTGCAATCTGGGACAACCGCGCCACGCAACACTATGCGATCAACGACTACGGCAGCCAGCATCGCGTGGTGCGCCGCGTGACGATCGCCGGCGACGTGCCGGTCGGCGTCGACGGCCGTCGCAGCGTATCCCGCAATGTACAGGACAAGGTACGCACGCCTGATGTCGTCGTTGCTTCAAAAGAGGCGGTGGCGTCATGAGCGGCCCGAAGAAACAACTGCGCCTTGGCGCCTTCCTGCAGGCGACCGGCCATCACGTGGCCGGCTGGCGCCATCCGCGCGCGCAACCGGACGCCGGCCAGAACATCGCGCACTACCGGCAGATCGCACAGACCGCCGAGCGCGCCAAGTTCGATGCCTTGTTCCTGGCCGACGGCGTGGCGATTCGTTCGCACGATGCAGAGACCTTGCACCTGACTTCGCGCGCCGCCACCTTCGAGCCGCTGACGCTGTTGTCGGCGCTGTCGCAGGCGACCGAACACATCGGCCTGGTGGCGACGGTGTCAACCACGTATAACGAGCCGTACCATGTGGCGCGCAAATTCGCTTCGCTCGACCATCTGAGCAACGGTCGCGCGGGCTGGAACGTGGTGACCTCGTGGTCGGAGTCGGAGGCGCACAACTTCAATCTCGACAAGCATCCCGAGCACGGCGCGCGCTATGAACGCGCCGAAGAATTCGTCGACGTGGTGCGCGGCTTGTGGGACAGCTGGGAAGACGACGCCTTCCGCTTCGATCAGGCCGAGGGCGTGCATTTCGATCACCACAAGCTGCATGCGATCCATCACAAGGGCAAGCATTTCTCGGTACGGGGTCCGCTTAACGTGGCGCGTCCGGTGCAGGGGCATCCGGTGGTCGTGCAGGCCGGTTCGTCCGAGCCGGGCCAGGAGTTGGCGGCGCGTACGGCGGAGGTGATCTTCACCGCGCAGCAATCGCTGGAGGATGCGCAGCATTTCTACAGCGGGCTGAAGTCGCGGCTCGCCAAGTACGGCCGCGAACCGGATGAACTGAAGATCATGCCGGGCGTGTTCCCGGTGGTCGGTCGCAGCGAAAGCGAAGCGCTGGAAAAATTCGAAGAGCTGCAATCACTGATTCATCCGACCGTCGGCCTGTCGCTGCTGCAGCAGCATCTGGGCGGCATCGATCTGTCCGGCTATCCGCTCGACGGTCCGCTGCCGGAGAATTTGCAGGAACCGAACGGCACCAAGAGCCGTTTCCAGTTGGTGACGGCGCTGGCGCGTCGCGAGCAGCTGACGATCCGTCAGTTGTACCTGCGCGTGGCGACGGCGCGCGGTCACTGGTCCATCCATGGTACGCCGGAGAGCATCGTTGACCGTCTTGAGGAATGGTTCCTGAAGGGCGGCGCCGACGGTTTCAATATCATGCCGCCGACTTTGCCGGGGGGACTCGACGACTTCGTCGAACTGGTGCTGCCGGAATTGCGCCGGCGCGGTTTGTTCCGCACCGAGTACGAAGGCAAAACCTTGCGCGAGAACCTGGGACTGGCGCGACCGGCGCACCGGATTTATCAGCAGAGCGGCGCCGACGTCCTGGGACGGGTAGCCTAAAACGCAGAGAAGTAAACGTAGAAACGGCCTGGCTGCTTGCGCATGCCAGGCCGTTTTTATTGGCGGATCAGATCAGCGGATATCCAGCGCGCGGTTCACGCTCAGCGCCGCCAGCGAGCAGACTGCGCCCGACAGCAGGTAGATGCTGACGTAAGCCAGGCCGAAGTGCGCCGACAAGCCCAACGCCACCAGTGGTGCAAAACCCGCGCCGACCAGCCACGCCAGATCGGACGTCAGCGCTGCACCGGTGTAGCGATACTTGGCCGGGAAGTTGGCGGTCACGGCGCCGGCTGCCTGGCCATACGACAGGCCGAGCAGGGCGAAGCCGACCAGGATGAAGATGTCCTGCCCGGTGTCGCCGCCGTTGATCAGCGTCGGCACGAAGCCGCTCAGCACGGCAATCAGCACCGCCAGAGCGCCCAGCGTGGTGCGGCGGCCGAAGCGGTCGGCGATGGGGCCGGACAACACGATCCCGACCATCATCAGCACCGCGCCGAACACCTGCACCATCAGGAAGTCGCTCATCGAACGCATCGAATACAGCGAGATCCACGACAGCGGGAACACCGACACCAGGTGGAACAACGCGTAGCTGGCCAATGCGGCGAGGGCGCCGATGATCAGGTTGCGGCCCTGGGTGCGGGTGATCTCGACGACGCTGGTCGGTTCCAGTTCACGTTCGGCCAGCAGGCTGGCATATTCTTCCGAAGCCACCAGGCGCAGACGGGCGAACAGCGCCACGACGTTGATCGCGAAGGCGACATAGAACGGATAACGCCAGCCCCAGTCGAGGAAGTCGTCGTTGCTCAGGTTGCCGATCAGGTAGGCGAACACCAGGCCGGCGACGATGAAGCCGACCGGCGCACCGAGTTGGCCCAGCATCGCGTACCAGCCGCGCTTGTTCTTCGGCACGTTGAGCGCCAGCAGCGACGGCAGGCCGTCCCACGAGCCGCCCAGCGCCAGGCCCTGGCCGATGCGCAGCACCGAGAGCAGCACAATGGCGGTGAAGCCCAGATGGTCATAAGTCGGCAGGAAAGCGATGCCGGCCGTCGACAGGCCCAGCAGGAACAGCGCCAATGTCAGTTTGACCTCGCGCCCAAGCTTTTTCTGGATGGCCATGAAGAGGACCGTGCCGAACGGACGCGCCAGAAATGCGAAGGCAAAAATGGTGAAGGAGTAGAGCGTTCCTTCGAGGCGTTGTTCAAATGGAAAGAAAATGGTGGGAAAAACCAACACCGAGGCTATGGCATACACGAAGAAATCGAAGTATTCTGAAGCCCTTCCGATGACCACGCCGATTGCAATATCGCCGGGTGCAATCACTGGATGATCAGATTTGGCATTATTTACATTATCAGAACCACCGACAGGCGTATTTGCAGAAAATTTGCCAGGAACTTCAGGGTGATGAATATGAGTGCTAGCCATGATCATTGTCTCTCTTTCTTGGTTCGGTCTGTAATGCCGCTACGTTCCGCCGGCACATTGGCACACTTGCAAACTCACCATCAAGATGACCGCGAGGGTAGGACAAATTGTCCAATCGCCAATGCCGAACGGTAAGTGTACATTAGCATGATTTGATAGCTCCGACTGGACTTTCCCTGCATGTTTTCACATCTCATTCGCCGCGGATTCATTTTTCTGCCTGCAATTTTGTTGGCCGGTTGCAATACGGTCGTCCTGAATCCTTCAGGGGACATCGCCAACCAGCAAGGCAGACTGATCATTATTTCGACCATCCTGATGCTGCTGATCATCGTTCCGGTGATCGTGCTGATCGGCCTTTTTGCGTGGCGCTATCGCCAGAACAATACCGCCGCGCGCTATGAGCCGGACTGGGATCACTCGACCCAGCTCGAACTGGTCATCTGGGGCGCACCCCTGCTGATCATCATCGCGCTCGGCCTGCTGACCTGGATCAGCACCCACACGCTGGATCCGTATCGCAAGCTGTCGCGTCTGGATGCGCAGCGTCCGATCCCTGAAAACGTCAAGCCGCTGATCGTCGAAGTCGTCGCGCTGGACTGGAAATGGCTGTTCATCTATCCGGAGCAAGGCATCGCGACCGTGAATGAACTGGCTGCGCCGGTTGACCGCCCGATCGAATTCAGGATTACCGCTTCGACCGTGATGAACTCGTTTTATATCCCGGCGCTGGCAGGACAGATCTACGCGATGCCGGGCATGCAGACCAAACTCAACGCCGTCATCAACAAGCCGGGCGAGTTCGAAGGCTTCTCGGCCAACTACAGCGGCGCCGGTTTCTCGGACATGCGCTTCAAGTTCCACGGCGTGAGCGATGAAGACTTCGAAGGCTGGGTCAAGAAGATCAAGTCCGGCGGCGGCGCCCTCAAGCGCGCTGAATATATCGCGCTGGAAAAGCCAAGCATCAAGGATCCGGTGCAGCACTTCAACGCGGTCGACAACACGCTGTACCACGCGATCCTGAACCGTTGCGTCGCCGAAGGCCAGGTCTGCATGGACCAGCAGATGATGACCGACAAGAACGTCAAGGGCGAAGGCAAGGGCGAAAAGACTGAAAAGGGCGCCGCCAAGGCCGCTCCCCAGGAAGTCGCGATGGCCGGCAGCCAGCACCACCATGAATAATCAATCGAAAGAACAGCCGGCGGCATTGTTGCGCGCAGCCGGCAAGAGCGTCATGCATGCAGTTTCGCATGGCGCGGCGACCTTCTTTTTCAGCGGAAAGTAACGATGCTAGACCATATTGACATGACCAAGCTGATCTTCGGCCGTCTGAGCTGGGAAGCGATTCCCTTCCATGAACCCATCCTGCTGATCACCTTCATCGGTGTGCTGATCGGCGGCATCGCCGTGCTCGGCGCGGTCAGCTATTTCCGCCTGTGGGGCCCGTTGTGGCGCGACTGGATCACCAGCATCGACCACAAGAAAATTGGCATCATGTACGTCATCCTCGGCGTCGTCATGCTGTTGCGCGGCTTTGCCGACGCACTGATGATGCGCGCCCAGCAGGCGCTGTCCTTCGGCGATTCGGCCGGCTTCCTGCCGCCGCATCACTACGACCAGGTCTTCACCGCCCACGGCGTGATCATGATCTTCTTCGTGGCGATGCCGCTGGTGACGGGCCTGATGAACTACGTCGTACCGCTGCAGATCGGCGCACGCGACGTGGCTTTTCCGTTCCTGAACAATTTCAGCTTCTGGATGACGACCTTCGGCGCCGGCCTGGTCATGGCCTCGCTGTTCGTCGGCGAATTCGCCCGTACCGGCTGGCTGGCCTATCCTCCTTTGTCGGGGATCCTCGGCAGTCCTGATGTGGGGGTGGACTATTACATATGGTCATTGCAGATTGCCGGGGTAGGGACGCTGCTATCAGGGATCAACCTTATCGCCACCATCGTCAAGATGCGCGCGCCGGGCATGAACATGATGAAGATGCCGGTCTTCACTTGGACTGCGCTGTGCACCAACGTGCTGATCGTCGCCGCTTTCCCGATCCTGACTGCCGTTCTGGGCATGCTGTCGCTGGACCGCGTGTTCGGTACCAACTTCTTCACCAACGATCTCGGCGGCAACGCCATGATGTACGTGAACCTGATCTGGATCTGGGGTCACCCTGAAGTTTATATTCTGATTCTGCCTGCCTTCGGCATTTTCTCGGAAATCGTCTCGACCTTCAGCGGCAAGCGCCTGTTCGGCTACACCTCGATGGTGTATGCGACCGTCGTGATCACCATCCTGTCCTACCTGGTCTGGCTGCATCACTTCTTCACCATGGGTTCGGGGGCGAGCGTCAATTCGTTCTTCGGCATCACCACGATGATCATCTCGATCCCGACCGGCGCGAAGATCTTCAACTGGCTGTTCACCATGTACCGTGGCCGCATCCGTTTCGAAGTGCCCATGCTGTGGACCATCGGCTTCATGATCACCTTCGTCATCGGCGGCATGACCGGCGTGATGCTGGCGGTTCCGCCGGCCGACTTCGTGCTGCACAACAGCCTGTTCCTGATTGCTCACTTCCACAACGTGATCATCGGCGGCGTGGTGTTCGGCATGTTCGCCGGCATCAACTTCTGGTTCCCGAAGGCTTTCGGTTACAAGCTGGACGATTTCTGGGGCCGTTGCAGCTTCTGGTTCTGGTGCATCGGTTTCTGGGTCGCGTTCACGCCGTTGTACGTGCTGGGCTTCATGGGCGTTACCCGCCGCATGAGCCACTTCGAAGATCCATCGCTGCAGATCTGGTTCCAGATCGCCGCCTTCGGCGCCTTGCTGATCGCAGCCGGTATCGGTTCGTTCATCATCCAGCTGGTGGTCAGCTATCTGCGCCGCGACCAGTTGCGCGACACGACCGGCGATCCATGGGGGGCACGTACGCTGGAATGGTCGACGTCGTCGCCACCGCCGGATTACAACTTCGCGTTCACTCCGCGCGTGCATGACAACGACGCGTGGGCTGACATGAAGGCCAACGGCTACACTCGTCCGCAAGATGGTTTCGTGCCTATCCACATGCCGAAGAACACCGGCGCCGGTTTCATCATTGCTGCGCTGAGCGCAGTGATCGGCTTCGGCATGATCTGGCAGATGTGGCTGGTGGCCGTCGTCGGCTTCGTCGCCCTGATGGCCGCGATCATCACGCACACCTTCAATTACAAACGCGATTACTACATTTCGGCCGACGATGTCGTCCTTACTGAAGCCAACCGCACACGCTTGCTGGATAGCCATGTCTGAGATTTCCCATAACTCCGCCGCAACCATGGACGCATCGCCTAGTTCGCGTTACTTCGTCAAGGAACATCATCCCGAAAACGGCACCTTGCTCGGTTTCTGGATGTACCTGATGAGCGACTGCCTGATCTTCGCCTGTCTGTTCGCCACTTACGCCGTGCTCGGCCGCAACTATGCGGGCGGTCCGACCGGCGCCGAACTGTTCGATCTGCCGCTGGTGGCGATCAATACTTCCTTGCTGCTGTTGTCGTCGATCACGTACGGCTTCGCCATGCTGGAAATGCAAAAGCAGAAGGTCAAGACCACGCTGATCTGGCTGGCCGTCACCGGCTTGCTGGGCGCCGGCTTTATCTACCTGGAACTGTATGAGTTCGCGCATCTGATTCACGAAGGCGCGGGCCCGCAACGCAGCGGTTTCCTGACCTCATTCTTTGCACTGGTGGCGACCCACGGCCTGCACGTCAGCTTCGGCATCGTCTGGCTGATCACGCTGATGTTCCAGATCAACAAGCACGGCCTGACACCTGAAAACGGTCGTCGCCTGATGTGCCTGTCGATGTTCTGGCACTTTTTGGACGTGGTCTGGATCGGCGTCTTCACCTTTGTTTACCTGATGGGAGTCCTGCCATGAGCGCGCCACAGCATCAAGAACACCCGTCGCACGCCGAGAAATACGGCCATCAGGACGGCTTCGACGTCCATCATCACGACCATACCGCCGACCACGGCAGCCTGAAGAGCTACACCATCGGCTTCGTGCTGGCGGTGATCCTGACGGCCATTCCGTTCTGGCTGGTCATGGGCAACGTGATCGAAAAATCGAGCACGGCAGGTTTTGTCCTGCTGGGTCTGGCTGTCGTACAGATCGTCGTGCACATGATTTACTTCCTGCACATGAACTCCAAGTCGGAAGGCGGCTGGACCATCCTGGCGCTGATCTTTACGATCATGGTCGTGGTCATCATGCTGGCCGGTTCGCTGTGGGTCATGTATCACCTGAATCACAACATGATGCCGGGCATGAGCCAGGATCTGATCCAGGAAGCCGTACCGGGTTCGATGCAGAACATGCAGCACAACATGCCTGGCATGAAGTGATTCGCCTGATTCTGAATCTACATCTGAACGCATTGTAGTCAGCAGTGACCTCAAGCCACTCTCCAGGGCGCGCCGTTGCGGAAGCAGCGCCGCGCCCTCGGTCTTCCGGGCTGCGCCGTTTTCTTGCGGCGTGCATGCTCGTGGTTTTCCTCGGATTCCTCGCACTCGGCGCCTGGCAGGTCAAACGCCTGTTCTGGAAGCTCGACCTGATCGAGCGCGTTGACCGCCGCGTGCATGCGGCGCCGGTTGCAGCGCCCGGGCCGGATGTCTGGCCAAACGTGACAGCGGATTCTTACGAATACCAACACGTGCGACTGAGCGGCACCTTCCTGTATGCCAAGACCGCGCGCGTGCAGGCCTTGTCGCGGCTGGGCGCCGGCTTCTGGCTGCTGACCCCGCTGCGCGGCGCCGACGGCGTCACCACGCTGATCAACCGCGGCTTCATCGCCACCGGTGCGCGCGACGCGAAGGAGGGCGCCGCCGACGCGCCGGCCGACGTCGCCGGTTTGCTGCGCATCAGCGAGCCGCATGGCGGCTTCCTGCGCAAGAACGATGCTGCCGGCGACCGCTGGTATTCGCGCGACGTACAGGCCATCGCGGCGTCGCGTCAGCTGGAGCATGTCGCGCCGTATTTCGTCGATGCGGAAGATACGGAGAGTGCGGCACCGGAACCGCAACGCGCCGCAAACGGACAAGCCGTGGGTGGACTGACCGTGATTTCCTTCCCCAACAATCATCTGATCTATGCGCTGACCTGGTTCGGGCTGGCGCTGATGACGGGTGGCGCGATCTTCTGGACCGTGCGCGACGAAAAACGCCGGCGTCTGTCTGCCGGCCAGAAAAACAAAGATGGCAAGCAAGCCCCGGACGCGGGATAATTCCGGAAAATTCGTCGTCTCCGACCCGCCAATTCACTCGTTTACCATGACCGACTGCGCATGATCGACAGCGTCCTTCCGCCAGGCCCCGAAATCGCCGGCGCGCCCGATCGCGCCGCCGGCCACAAGAACATGCTGCAACTGATCCAGTTGCGCTGGATCGCCGTGTTCGGCCAGATCACCACCATCATTGTGGTGATCTTCGGCTTCGACATCCATTTGCCGTTGCCGCACATGCTGGAAGTGCTGGCCTGCCTGATCGCCTTCAACATCGGCAGCCACCTGCGCTGGCATGAGCGACCCTTCGTCACCAATCGCGAGCTGTTCCTGGCGTTGTTGGTCGATGTCGCCACGCTGACCGCGCAGTTATATCTCAGCGGCGGCGCCAGCAACCCGTTCGCCTTCCTGTACCTGCTGCAAGTGATCCTGAGCGCGGTGCTGCTGGAGGCCTGGTCGACCTGGACCATCGTCTGCATCACCGGCCTGTGCTTCGCCGGCCTGTCGCAATTCTTCATGCCGCTGTCGCTGCCGCCGGACCACGACGAAGGCCTGTTCAGTCTGTATGTCGAAGGCATGCTGATCAGCTTCCTGCTGATCGCCGCCTTGCTGGCCATCTTCATCACGCGCATCAGCAGCAACCGCCGAGCCGGCGACGCCCAGCTGGCAGCCTTGCGCCAAAGGGCGGCAGAAGAAGATCACATCGTGCGCATGGGCTTGCTGGCCTCCGGCGCCGCGCATGAACTCGGCACGCCGCTGGCAACGCTGGCGGTGATCCTCGGTGACTGGAAGCGCATGCCGGAATTCAGCAGCAATCCGGTGCTGATCGAGGAAATCAGCGAAATGCAGATCCAGCTGCAGCGCTGCAAAACCATCGTCAGCGGCATTTTGCTGTCGGCCGGTGAAGCCCGAGGAGAATCCTCGGTCAAGACCACGCTCAACACCTTCCTCGGCGATATCGCCGAGGAATTCCGCGCCACGCGTCCCATCGTCGCCTTCGACTATCGCAATCACATCGACCAGGACATGCCGGTTGCCTTCGATTCCGCCCTCAAGCAGATGATCTGCAACGTCCTCGACAACGCGCTGGAAGCCTCGCCGCGCTGGCTCAGTTTTACGGCGGTGCGCGAAGAGAACGAACTGATCCTGAGCGTTGACGACACCGGCCCCGGCTTTGTACCGTCCATGCTGGATCAGATCGGCAAGCCTTACCAGTCGACCAAGGCCAAGACCGGCGGCGGACTGGGATTGTTCTTCGTGGTCAATGTGGCGCGCAAGCTCGGCGGCGCCGTCACCGCACATAATCGCACTGAGAACGGTCACGTCGCCGGCGCAACCGTGCGGCTGACGCTGCCGTTGTCGGCCATCAGCCTGGAAGCGGAGAGCTTCCTGGTTCCGGAGGAAAAGAACAATGTCGACTGATCGCCTGCTGCTCATCATCGAAGACGACGCGGCATTTGCCCGCACGCTGAGCCGTTCATTCGAACGACGTGGCTATACCGTCTTGCACGCCGCCAGCCAGGCCGAAGCCGCAGCCTTGCTGACGCAGCACAATCCCGGCTACGCCGTGGTCGATCTCAAGCTCAACGGCAATACCTCCGGCCTGTCCTGCGTGCAGATGCTGCACCAGCACGACGATGCCATGCTGATCGTGGTGCTGACCGGATTTGCCAGCATCGGCACTGCGGTCGAAGCGATCAAGCTGGGCGCCATTCAATACCTCGCCAAACCGTCCAACACCGACGACATTGAAGCCGCGTTCGGCCACATCGCCGGCAATACGGAAGTGGAACTCACGGCGCGCTCGACCTCGATCAAGAATTTGGAATGGGAGCGCATCCACGAAGTGCTGGTGGAAACCGACTTCAATATTTCAGAGACCGCACGTCGCCTGGGCATGCACCGGCGCACGCTCGCGCGCAAGCTGGAAAAGCAGCGCGTCAAATAAATCTGCGGATCGACATCAGCAAGCCAGTCGCGTGATCGCACCGGCGCAGCGACTCAGGAATGGGAAGCGGAGGGTGGGGCGTGGTGATGGTGTTGCGCGGCCTCAGCGGTATGCATGGCGCGCTTGACACTGTTGGCCAGCTCGGTGATCTGGAACGGCTTGCGCAATACGGCATCGAGGTCGATGACCTTTTCGACCGCTTGCATGTCGGCATAGCCGGTGGCCATGATGATGGGAAGATGCGGATCGCGCGCGCGGGCGGCGGCGATCACTTCGGCTCCGTTCATGCCAGGCATCAGGAAGTCGACAATCAGCAGGTCGAAATGTGCGGCCTGCAGCTTTTCCAGTCCGAACCAGCCGTTCTCCGCCTGATCCACCGTATAGCCGAGAATCTCCAGGCATTCGACGATGAATTGCCTGACCTGGGCATCGTCTTCAACCACCAGAATGTTGCCGGATTCTTTCGATTCCAGCGGCTGGTCCAAGGCTTCCTGATCATGCTCGCGCACCGGCATCGCACCGGCGACAGGCAGCCAGACTTCTACCGTCGTGCCTCGTCCCACCATGCTGTCGATGCGCGCCAGGCCGCCGGATTGATCAGCGATACCGTAAACCTGACTGAGTCCCAGGCCGGTGCCTTTGCCCACCGCTTTGGTGGTGAAGAAGGGGTCGAATACCTTGCTGAGAATTTCCTGCGTGATGCCGGTGCCGGTGTCCTTGACCTCGATCACGATGTAGGCGCCGGGCTTGAGCACGCCGTCGTGGGCATAGCGATGCCGCACGTTGATGCTCAGGTTGCCGCCATCCGGCATGGCGTCGCGGGCGTTGATGGCGAGATTGAGGATCGCCATCTCGATCTGGTTGGCGTCGGCCACCGCGCGGGGCAGTTCCTCGGAGACATTGATGGTGATGCCAATGCCGGAACCGACCGATACCGCAATCAGGTCCCTCATGCCGTCGATGACCGAGGCAATGTCGACCGCCTTCAGGTCCAGCGTCTGGTTGCGTGAGAACGCCAGCAACTGTCCGGTCAGCTTGGCGCCGCGCTTGGTGGCGTTGCGCGCTGAACCGGCCATGCGCTTGATGCGCTCGTCGACGGACAGGCGTTCGATCAGGTCGACGTTACCGATGATCACGTTGAGCAGGTTGTTGAAATCGTGCGCAATGCCGCCGGTCAGGCGGCCGATCGCTTCCATCTTTTGCGCCTGCACCAATGCGATCTGGGTGCGTTCGCGCTCCGACATTTCCTTCATCAGGCGATCGTTGGCCTGGGCCAGTTCGGAAGTGCGCTCCTGGATGCGCAGCTCAAGCGTCTCATTGAACTGGCGCAAATTGCTCTGACTCTCCAGCAGGCGGTCCTCCGCTTCCCGCCGGTCACTGATGTCGAGCGACACGCCAGCCATCTGAATTGGTACGCCGATGCTATTGTGCAGGGTCTGTCCGCGAATCTGCACCCAATGTACGGAGCCATCCGGCCACACAACCTGATACTCGATCGAGAAATCGTCTTTCGACAGCAGGGCCGCTTCGATCACGTCCAGATGGCGCTGACGGTCGTCGGCGTGAATGGTATTGATCAGGTCGTCGTAGGTAAATTCGCTCTCCGGCGCAATGCCGAAGTGCATCTTGCAGGAATCTGAAACGATCAGGATGGAGTTGGCCAGTTCCAGGCTCCATGAACCTAGCCGGCCGGCGTGCAGCGCCAGGCGCAAATGCTCTTCCGAGCGTGCGCGTTCCTGCAGATGGCTGCGGCTGAGGTATTGCCGGCGGCGCGCGCGTAGCGCCGAAACACCGGCGCGCAGTAGCGTTTCGCTGTTGACGGGGCGCTCCAGCAGAATCATGTTGACCAGGCGCTCGAGTACATCCAGCACCGGATTGCGTTCCAGGTTGCGCTGCCTCGCGCTGAGGATCACGAATGGAAAGTCCGACCACGATTCCTGTTTTTCAACCCAGCGATGCAGCAATGAAAAATCCGCGTTGCTGAGCGCTTCCTCGGTAATCAGCGCCGCACCGGCACCGCTTTCCAGTTGTTCCAGCAGGTCGGCATAGCTGCTGCACATGGCGCAGATGAGTCCTTCCGCCGTGAGCGTCTGCTCGATGACTTCCGCATCCCGGCCATGGGGCGCCAGGATGAGGATGCGCTCCTCCAGCGGAAGATTAATCGGCATCGGTTGCCATGATGGGAGTTTTGCCGCGATAAGTCGGCAATCCGCTCATGATGCCTTCGAAGTCCTGTAGCGCCTCGCCCACCTGCAGACCGTGGCTGGGACTGAGCCGAAATTCGTGGATGGAGCGAGGATGATTGCTGGTGCGGCTCTTGATCACCGATATGGCGCTGGCGATATCGCCGCGCGCCTCGAAAAAACGGAACATCAGGATGGTGTCGCTGAGATAGCTGAGGTCGACTTCGGAACGCACTTCGCCGACCAGGCCATGCTGACCCAGCACCAGCAGCGTGGTGACGCCTTGCTGGCTCAGGTAGGACAGCATCTCGTGCATTTGCAGTAGCAGATATTTTTCACCCGGCATCGCTTGCAGGTAAGCATTCAAGCTGTCGATCACTGCGAAACTGCGATCCTCGTTCTCGACCGCGTTGCGCACCGTCGCGGCGAATTCGCCCGGCGACATTTCAGCGGGATTGATCTGGTGCAACTTGAGGCTGCCGTCGGTCAGATGCGGCGTGATATCCATGCCCAGCGCACGGGCGCGGCTCATCAGCGTTCCAAGGCCTTCGTCGAACAGGTAATAGGCAGCACGTTCGCCGCGCTGCAAGGCGGCCAGCGCACAGCGCAGCGCCGTGGTGGTTTTGCCTACGCCGGACGGGCCGCTCAGCAAGGTGTTGGTGCCGCGCGCCAGGCCTCCGCCCAGCAGCGTGTCCAGCGCCGCTACGCCGGTGCTGGTCATCTGGTCTTCGAATTCCGTGAAATGTTCGGCTGCCACCAGACGAGGGAACACATGCATGCCGCCGGTCTTGAGGACAAAGTCATGATAGCCGCCGGTGAAGCTGATGCCGCGCATCTTGATCACGCGGAGGCGCCGCCGCTCGGAACCGAAATCCTGGGCCAGCTGTTCCAGGCTGATCACGCCGTGGGCGATACTGTGCAACTGCAGGTCGCCGGCTTCGGAGGTGCGATCGTCAAGCATCAGCACAGTGCACTTGCGCGTCGAAAAGAAGTGCTTCAACGCCAGGATCTGGCGCCGGTATCGCAGCGGATTCTGCGCCAGCAGCCGCATCTCCGACAAGCTGTCGAAAATAATGCGGGCAGGCTTCAGCTCATTAACGCGTGCAATCACGCTCTTGACTGTTTCGCCCAGCTCGATTTCCGACGGATGAAGGATGGACTGCTGGAAATCGGGATTGAGATCTGCTTCGTCGATCAGTTCGTAGAGCGACAAACCGTCCAGCGACCAGCCGTGCGACGCGGCGACCGCGCGCAATTCCGTGGCCGTTTCCGACAGCGTGATGTAGAGACCGGATTCGCCGTGCTTCAGTCCCTCCAGCAGGAACTGCAAGCCAAAGGTGGTCTTGCCCGTTCCCGGCGTGCCTTCGACCAGATACAGGCGGTCGCGCGTCATGCCGCCGCCCAGGATGGTATCCAGTCCGGCAATGCCGGTCGAGGATCGGAATGAAATGGGATCTGGAGCGCGATCCGGTGTGAGGTGGTTTTGTTGTGTATCCATCACGTCGATATCGTTAGGTTGTGATGATCGGGCAGATGCCGCGACCGCTTTTTTTATGCTTCCAACTGTAGCAGTAGGCCCATTTTTCGCCCTGTCAGATGACCCCTGAATCTTTTGTAAGACATTTTGAAGTCGCCCCGCTAACGCAGGCGGCATAAGGCTTTTGACTTTTACGCAATTTGCGGCGATTTATGCGACCGCTATCGCATGCCCGTCGGAATGCATTACTATCGACATGTGCAAATTTCAGGAATTTTGACGTTCAGAATTCCTACTCACCACATTAACAGATGTTGAAATGACAACACAAACAACAATGACGACAAGCGTTTCGAGCATGGCGGATCACGCCGACGCGTCCGGCCTGCATATCTTGGTCGTGGAGGACAATCTGGATTCCCAGCAACTGGTCTGCGAGCTGCTCGCGGCGCTGGGTCATCGTGCCGAAGGCGTCGGCAGTGCCGAAGAGGCCCTGGTCGAACTGGAGCAGCAGGCCTTCGACGTGCTGTTCACCGACGTCAGCCTGCCGGGCATGTCCGGCATCGAACTGGCCAAGCGCACCAGCGAAAAAACGCCTTCGCTGAAAATCATTTTCGCCTCCGGCTACGGCGCGCAGATCAGCAAGAACATCGGCCCCGGCACGTTCTCATTGCCCAAGCCTTACGACATCGATCAGTTGCAAGACATCCTCGACAACATCGGCAAGCAATTGTAGTAAGCCGACAGTAAAACAGCGCCGCGCGGCGCTGTTTTATCGTGCCGTTTCAGCTTCAGGAGAACACTATCAATACCTTGGAACAACTCGCCATCCTGGTCGAGCAGAATCGTGAATCACTGCTCACACGCTGGCGCAGCATGGTGCGGGCTCTGCCGTCCGCGCGCAATCTCAGCATTCCGACCTTGAACGATCATGTACCGGCCTTGCTGGACGAGATCGCGCTGGCCTTCCGCCGCAATTCCGACGAATCGATCGCCGAAGTGCTGGCCGACGGCACTCCGCCCGAGCACGGCCTGCAGCGCCTTCACAACGGCTATCTGATCGAGGAAGTCGTGGCCGAATACAATCTGCTGCGCGGCTGTATTCATGATCTGGCCGGGACGCATCAGATCAACCTGCAAGGCAAGCCGTTTCACGTCATCAACCTGGTATTCGACAGCGCCATCGGGCTGGCGGTGCAGACCTTCTCCGTCAATCGTGCGCTCGAAGTGCAGCGCCGCCGGGAAGAGTATCTGTCCTTCATCGCACACGATTTGCGCACACCGCTCAATGCCGTTGCACTCGCATCCAAGGTGCTGGAAGCATCGTTCGACAAGATCGAAGACCCGCGCGCGGCGCGCATGCTCAAAGTCTTGCAGCGCAATGTGCAAAGCATGTCGGGACTGGTGGCCAAGGTCATCGAGGAAAACGACAGCATGAAAACCGAGAGCGGCGTCAAGCTGGAGCGTCGCAACATCGATCTGTGGCCGCTGGTGGAGAGCATGGTCTACGACCTCAATCCGGTCGCCGGCACCGGCAGCACGCGACTGCTCAATGACGTACCTGAAGAACTCGTCATTTACGCCGACGCCAATCTCTTGCGCCGCATGATGCAGAACCTGATCGCCAACGCCATCAACCATACACCGCAGGGCGAGGTGGTTATCGGGGCTGCGCCCACGGCAGACGGCAACGGCATCGAGTGCTGGGTCAGCGATAACGGCATGGGTATCTCGAAGGACCGCATGGACCTGATTTTTGAAAAGTTTGAAACCGAGACCAAAGAGCAGGGCGGACTCGGCCTCGGTCTGGCGATCTTCAAGACCTTCGTGGAGGCGCATGAAGGCAGCTTTGACGTCGCCAGCGAACTCGGCAAGGGCTCGCGCTTCAGCTTCATCCTGCCGAACCGGACCGAGCGCCGCTAGCTTCTCATTTTCTTTTCCTTCTCCAAACGACAACGCGGAGCTGCGCCAGGCGCAGACTCCGCGTTTTTCGTTGGCGGCTGACTTTTACTTGAATGGAATCCGTCGGCGGCGACGCACCGTGACCACGGCCACCACAATCAACAACAGCAGCAGAACCGCCACGCCGATGGCCGGCGCGATGAACGGCTGCAGTCTGGCCAGTACCGGCTGCTCGCCGCCTTTGCGCGCCTGGGCGACATAGGCTTCGCTCACCTGGACCTCCGGATTGCCGTATTGCTTGAGCACGTAGTTCGAGATCAGCGCGATCTGCCGGTCCGTCAACGGATTGACGTAGGAATGCGCATCGAAGCGCGGCATCAGGATTTCGTTGTCGCCGACCTTGCGCTCGACGCCGTACAGGATGGCCGACACCAGGTTGGCCGGATTGCGCGCGCCGGTCGTCGTATTGTGGAACAGCGACGGATAATCCTGGCCGCTGCTGCCTGAACCGGAGGCTGCATGGCAGCTGGCGCAATAACCGCTGAACAGCACGGCGCCGCTGTTGAGGCTGTTGTGCTCGTTGGGGCCGTTCGTGCCGCGCAGCGCCGACTCATCGCTGGCCGCCTTGCCGTAGCTGTAGGCCGGCTGCGCCTGGGCGCGGTCGCGCACCGGCGGCACCGTGCGCAGGTAGACGACGATCGCGGCGACGTCGTCATCGCGCAAATGCTGGAAGCTGTTGGTGACCGCTTCAGCCATCGCGCCGCCGGCCTGGCCCTTGCCTTCGGCATGGCCGGTTTTCAGGTATTGCACCAGTTCGGCATCGCTCCAGCCGCCCACGCCGCTGACCTTGTCGGAGGTGATATTGGGCGCATGCCATGAACCCAGCGGTGCGCCGGCCAGTGCCGAGCCGCCTTTTTCACCCATCAGAAAATTACGCGGCGTATGGCAGGCGCTGCAATGCGCCAGGCCTTCGGCCAGGTATTGGCCGCGGTTGATTTGCTGCGACTTCGCGGCATCGGGAACGAAGCGTTTGGTGTCGAGGAAAATGGCGTTCCACGCCAGCATCGACATGCGTACATTGAACGGGAAGGGCAGGCTTGTCTGGCTGGCGGCCGGAGTGTCGACCGGCTCGACGGCCTGCATGAAGTAGCTGTACAGCTTGTGCACGTCGCCATCGGTCAGCATGGCGTAACTGGTATACGGCATGGCCGGATACAGATGGCTGCCGTCGGCGCGCACGCCTTCGCGCAGGGCGCGAGAAAACTGCGCCTCGGTGTAGTTGCCGATGCCGGCGGTTTTCGACGGCGTGATGTTGGTGGCGTAGATCGTGCCCAGTGGCGACTCGATCGCATAGCCGCCGGCGTACGGCTTGCCGGCCGGCGCGGTGTGGCAGGCCATGCAGTCGGCGGCGATCGCCAGGTAGCGACCGGCCTCGATGTCGTTCTTGGCGGAGCCGACCTGGCCTGAAGACGATGTGGCAGTCGCCGGGGCAGGCGGTTTGGTCAGCGACTGTTCCTGGGCATGTGCGGCGGATAAGCCGGCCATCGACAGCAAGGAGAGAAGAAGCGCGGAGCAAAGACGGGTGCAGGCAGTCATCATCATCCCTTCGCCAGCATCTTGCCGATGTCGTCGGCGGCGCGCAGTCCCAGCGCCGCCATGCTCAGCGTGCTGTTGACCACACTGGCCGAGGGCATGGCGCCGCCACCCGGCAGCCACAGGTTGGCGTGGTCGTGCGCGCGGCAATTGCCGTCCACCACCGAGTCTTTCGGATCGCTGCCCATGATCACGCCGCCCATGACGTGGTTGTTGGCATTGAGGCTGGTGGTGATGTTGAACTCCACCGCACCGAACAGCTGGCCGATGTGTTCCAGTTGCTTGTGCGCCGCTTCGGCGCCTTTGCGCACGTAGTCGCCGACGTCGTAATAGATGTCCGGGCAAGCCAGGCCCAGCGGATCCTTGCGCGTCTTGCTCAGCGTCAGGCGGTTGTGTGCTTCCGGCAGCGGTTCCAGGCTGATCGACAAGTCCACGCCGAAGGCCGCGCGGCGACGGATCTCGTCGTCCAGCTCAGGGCCGACCAGGCCCAGTTTCAACGCCTGTTGCGTGGCCGGACCGACGCGCGTGATGTTGTTGAGGATCATCTTGTTGGACGAGTACTCCGCACGCGACGCGCCATCGCGCGGCCCCACCAGGCAGCTGCTCTGCGCCGGGCCGCGACCGGTCCAGATCGGTTCGTTGGCAAGGAAGGTGCAATGGAAACCGGAGTGATCCATCATGTTGCGGCCGACCTGGTCGGACGAGTTGGCCAGACCGTTCGGATTGGCGGCATTCGCGGCCAGCAGCAGCAGGCGCGGCGTCTCGATGCCGTTGCAGGCGAATACGAATGCTTTTGCCGTCGCCTTGTGCGGCTTCTTGCCGGCGTCGTACCAATAGGCGGCGGTGACGCGGTTGTTCTGGTCGGTGTCGACCTTGAACACCACCGCCTCGGACAGCACTTTCGCGCCTTTCATTTCAGCGCGCTGGACGTGGTGGATGCCGTTGTACATCGCGCCGATCGGGCAGATCGGCTGGCAATTATTGTTGCCGCAGCAGGTCGGACGGCCCTGCCACGGACGCGTGCTGCGACCCTGCGGAATCGGCACCGAGTTGTAGCCGTGTGGATTCACCACCTCGGCAAAACGCGTGTCGCCATAGCCCCACGGCACCATGTCCATCGGATACGGCTTGCTGCGTTCGCTGGGCGATTGCCGGCTCGGATCGTTCGGTCCGGCTACGCCCATTTCTTCTTCGGCGCGGCAGTAATACGGCTCCAGCTCTTCATACGAAATCGGCCAGTCACGGCCGACGCCATAGGTCGACTTCATCTTCAGGTCGACCGGCAGGTGACGCCAGCAAGACGCCGCCCAGTGCCAGGTGGTGCCGCCGACCGTACGCAGGTAACCCTGCTGAAAACCGTTGCCGTCCGGACCGGACAGCGCGATGTAGTCGTTCTTGGGGAAGTACAGCGGCGCCGGCGCGTTGGGCGCCTGCGGATAGAGGCCCTGATAGTCCGAGCCGACACGGTTTTCAAACGGCATGTTGCGCCAGTTCTCGACCGCTTGTGCACGTTCGATGCGCAAGCCGGCTTCCAGCATCAGCACCGAATAGCCTTGGGTCACGAGTTGATCGGCGATCATCGCGCCGACTACGCCGGATCCGACGATGACGACGTCGGCCGTGGCATCGCCATCGGCAGTAAAGAGTGGTTGTTTCATGTTTTTGCTTTTGGTTCGGGTGTGCCGGTAGTGGCGGGAGCCGGGGCAGGCGCAGGAGCGACAGGAGCAGACACGCGAATTGCAGGCGGCGCCTTGGTCCACCACAGCGGGCCGTAATTGCAGTAGGTCGGCACGGTCTGGCCGTCCGACACCGGCTGGTACATCAGCGCTTCGGCGTACGACACCACGACGGCTTGTTTGCCTTTGCCGATGGTGCCGGTGTACCAGGCCGCAACGATGGCCAGCGTCAGGTCGCGCAATCCGGCGTCGGTAGCAGCAGCCAGCAAGGCTTTTGGCTCCTGGCCGTCTTGCAGCAACGCGCCGAGGCGCGACGACTGCGCGGCGAAATCAGGATAAGTCTTGCGCATGGCCGCTTCGATCCTCACGCCGGTATCGGTCTTCAGGTCGGCGTGGCCGGTGATGCGTTTGGAGAAGTTGAGGAAGGCGAGTGCTTCAGGACTTGGCGGTGGCGGCGCCGCAGCCGGAGCGGCGGGCGTCTGCGCATTGCTGAACAGCGGGTTGCTCCAGAAGCCGGCTTCGGCAACCAGCGCTGCGAGACCGATCAGGATATGGCGCCGGCTGATACCGCCGGTCAGTTTGACTTTGCCGACTGTCGCGGGGGACTGGTCGGGAGCCGGAGATGATGAAGAAGGTGGCTTCATGAAGCGGCTCTTTTGCTGGGTGGTGTGACCTGGCGCATGTGAATTCCTGCGATTTCTTATTGGCGGGGATTGCGTAATGATATCAATGTTAGCGCTAACATGCTTGCGGCGTTTTGAAACATGTCTTTATTGCAAAGTATTCACTGACCTGCAGGAGTGTCGGGGGAAGAAAGATGTGAAGAGAACTTCAGCCGTCGCTTTGCGGCGCGTCGCCATCGAAAACGCGGAAGGCTTCATCTTCATGCGCAGGCGGTGCTGCGGGAGCGGTGCCTTTCACGGGAGCCGGATGCGTCTGCGGCGTCTTGCCGGGATGGACGTCCTCAAGTTCGGCGTGGCGCTGGGCGCGACGGGCTTGCTCATGCAATTGATGGGAGGTATGGGACATGGCTGCTCCTTGCTGAAGCATCGAAATAAATCCGATGCCCGAAATGAAACGGCGGCCGGGAAGGCCGCCATTGTGCTCAACAACTTGAAATGGCTGCCGCCAATCAACTTCGAATCAGGACGGAGTGCCTGCTTCCGCCTTCTCGGCGACATCGGCAAAGCCGTCGACGCCTTCAATGCCGGCAATGCGCAGGGCAGTGCGATGACGGACCTGTTCCGCCTCCAGATCACTGTCGTTCCTGGCGGCGTCCTGCTGGACATCCTTGGCGTTCGGTGCGGTTTTGTTCGGTTGGGATTTCGACATGGCGGTTCTCCTCAAGGGTGCAATGAAAAAAGCTGCGGGCAAATGAAGCTGCGGGCGCATTGGACGCAATGCGCGACTGAAGCCAAGTCTAGTTTTGCATCCCCGCCGCCGCCATCGGCGTGCGCCGCATACGCCTGTAAGACGAACGGCAACCGCAGTTTCTCCTACAGGGCTTTCAGGCGGCCGCTTATAGGTATGCCTGCGCCATCTGTCTAGCCTCGCTCCTGATTCGCTGCATTTCATTCGCCTTCCATTTTTCCTTCAGGAGACCCCATGAGCACATCCGCCGCCGCAGGAAACCACAGCTACAAAGTCGTCGAGGTCGTCGGCAGTTCGGACAAGGGCAGCGACGAGGCCGTACGCAACGCCATCGCCGACGCGTCCGACTCGCTGCATCACCTGGCCTGGTTCGAGGTCGTGAACCAGCGCGGCCATATCGAAGACGGCAAGGTGGCGCATTTCCAGGTCACGCTGAAGATCGGCTTCCGCATCGAAAAGTAGGGCGTGGCGGACCATGTAGCTGCATCGCAGCATCGCTCCAAGGTGTTCGCCCGACACGGCGGTAGGACGCATCCTACAGTGATATGCGCCGCTGTCCGATGGTTCACTGCAACATGATTGGCTAAGGTAAGAACCATGCCGGGAATCAAGAGTACGCGTCTGAACGATCAAGAAAAAGAAGAGGGTCGACGCCGCCTCGCCCATCCCTGGCTTTCCGATGCAGCGGTTTTCCTCGCGCATCTTTCCGGTCCAAATTTCTTCCATGCCTTTGCCATGAACGGGGTGATCAATTGCAAGCTCGCGTCCTCTTAGTCAGTTCCGAAGCCGTACCGCTCGTCAAGACCGGCGGCCTCGCAGACGTCATTACCGCGCTGGCCGTCAGCCTGCGCAAACTCAACATCGACGCCAGCATCCTGATGCCTGGTTACGGCGTCGCCATCGCGCATGCGCAGGCGGATGCCACCACTGCACCGCTGCAGCCGCTGGCCTTGCCGCGCGATCTGCCGGGCGGTCCGGCGCGCCTGTTGCGCGGCGTGATGCCGGGCACCGACGTGCCCGTGCTGCTGCTCGACACCGAGCGCTTTCACCAGCGCAGCGCCAATCCCTATATCGACCAGAGCGGCAACGAGTTCTGCGACAACGCGATCTGCTTCGCCGATCTCGCGCACGCCGCCGTGGCGATCTGCGCCGGTGAAACCGCAGTGCCGGCGCCGCACGTGGTGCACGCCAACGACTGGCATGCCGGCCTGATTCCCTTCCTGCTGAAGACCGCAGGCCTGAATCACGTGGCCTCCATGCTGACCATCCACAACCTGGCGTTCCAGGGCAACTATGACTGGTCGCTGGCCGGACAACTGGGCCTCGACCATGACGCGCGGGCCATGTCCAGTCTCGAATACTGGGGCAAGATCAGCTTCCTCAAAGCCGGCCTGCAACACGCCGACTGTGTCACCACCGTCAGCAAGACCTACGCTCAGGAAATCCTGACGCCGCGTTTCGGCTACGGCATGGAAGGCGTGCTCAACGAACGTCGCGCCGCCTTGCGTGCGATTCCCAACGGCATCGACAGCGAAGTCTGGAACCCGGCCGCCGATCCGTTGCTGCGCCATTCCTTCACGGTCGGCGACATGCGCGGAAAAACACTCTCCAAGTGCGAGCTGCAAAACATGTTCGGCCTGCTGCCGGTCGATCCGTTCGCCCCCATCATCGGTATCGGCAGCCGCATGTCGCACCAGAAGATGGCCGACGTCGTGCTGCAGACCTTGCCGAATGTCCTCGATCGCCACGAGCGCATGCAACTGGTGGTGCTCGGCTGCGGCGAGCGCAGCTATGAAGATGGCTTCCTCGATCTGGCGCGCCGCTATCCCGGCCGTGTCGGCGTCCACATCGGCTACGACGAAGAGCGTGCCCATGCCTTGCACGCCGGCTGCGACATGCTGTTGCATCCAAGCCGCTTCGAACCGTTCGGTCTGACGCCGCTGTACGCCATGCGCTACGGCACCATCCCGATCGCCTCGCGTGTCGGCGGTCTGAGCGACACCATCGCTGATGCAGGCGCACAGGGGCCGGCTGCGGCCGGCGCCAGCGGCGTGCTGTTCGACGGCGAAACCGCACAGGACATGGAAGCCGCCATCGAGCGCGCCTTCGCACTGCACGGCAACGCCGATCAATGGCGCGCCATGCAACGCAACGCAATGAATACCGACTTCGACTGGCAAACGGCTGCGGCCGCCTATGTCGACGCCTACGCCGCGATTGCCCCGGCCGAAGCGAAACCGCTGTTTGCACGCAAAGCGCCTGATGTACCTGATCTTCAGGTCGCTCTGGAGCAAGCGGCATAAGATAACAAGCGAGACTAAGCATTGGAAAACCATGCCACCGAGGCCTTTTCACCGCGTATCTATTGCATCGATCCCACGCTGGTTGGCGGCGGGGGATGGAGCGATCTGTTCGCGCGCTGCGCCGGCATGGGCTTCGATCATGTCCTGCTGTGCGGCGACGGGCTGATTGCCGGCGTGTTTGCCGGTGACGACAGCAATACCCAAAGCCCGATTGCCGATGGCGGCATGGGCAGCCTGGACCAGTTGGAAGAACTCGCACATCTGGCGACGGAACACCATCTGCGCCTGCTGCTCGATTTGTCGGTTACCCACGTCCACGGTAGCGACCAGCTGCTGCACAGCCATCCGGAATGGTTTGCCGTTGCAGATCCTTCGTCGGATGCATCAGCGCAGGGCGGCCAGCTTCCCGATCCGCGCCGTCGCGATGGCGGGGCGTGCAAGGTCCTGACGCCGCAGCCGCGCTTCAACGCGCCTGAAGTCGCCGAGGCCTTGTTCGAATGCTGGGACATGCGCCTGGCGATGCTGATCGATGCCGGCGTGGCCGGTTTCGTCTGCCACGATCCGGCCGGCTTGCCAGGCAACTTCTGGTGCCGGCTGGTGGAACGCACGCAGGAGCAACGCTCCTGCTGCCACTTCCTGGCATGGACGTCGGGCTGCTCGCATCAACAATTGGAGGTCCTGGCCGGTTGCGGCTTCGACGCCGTTTTTTCTTCGGGCGCGTGGTGGGATTTTCGCGCCCCCTGGTATTTCCGCGAACATGAAAGACTCGCTGCCATTGCGCCCGTGCTGGGCTTTCCGGAAGACCCTTTCGGCCCGCGCGCCGCACGCGTGCATGGCTGGCATGATAAGGACACGCGCCGCCTCGGCGCCATCCGCGCCTTGCGCTTCGCCGCCTTGAGCGGCAGCGGCTGGCTGATGCCGATGGGGTTCGAGTTCGGCTTGACCGAACCGCTGGGTATCGCCCGCAACGCCGCCGCATCAACGCGCATGCGCACGCCGCAGCAATTCGTCCAGGCCTGCGCAGAATCCGATTTCAACCTTGACAACGAAGTGCGCGCCGCCAACCAGGCCATGTCGGCCGGCGGTTTCAAGCTGCGCACCGTGAGTGCGCCGGAAGCACCGGTGCTGTTGCTGGCGCGTGAGGTCGGCGTGCACCAGCTGATCGCCATCAATCCCAGCCTCGGCCATGTGGCGCATCTCGATGACGGCGACTGGCAGCAACGCTTGGGCGGCCGCATCCTCGACTGGCCGCCGGAACGTGAGTTCGTCCTGCAACCGGGCGAAATCGCCCTGATCGAATTGCAGACGCCTCCCGCAGTCGCCCCCGATCTCAATCGCCGCAAGAAGCCGGTGGCCGAGAAAGTACGCACCGGCCGTATCGCCATCGAACAAGTCGCGCCAACGGTTGACGACGGTCGCTTCGCGGCCAAGCGCACCGTGGGACAGAGCTTCACGATCAGCGCCGATATTTTCATGGACGGGCATGACCATCTCGCCGCCGCCGTGCTGGTGCGAGCGGCCGATGAAAAGCAATGGCGGCGCGTGCCGCTGCAGCACGTCGGCAACGATCGCTGGCAAGCCAGCCTGTCGCTGCCGCGGCTCGGTCGCCATTACTTCTGCATCGAAGCCTGGAGCGACGTCTACGAGACCTACCGCGACGGTCTGCAAAAGAAATCCGCCGCCGGCCAGAACGTTGATCTGGAACTGGAAGAAGGGCGCCTGCTGGTGGCGAACCTTGCTGAACAAGCGTTGGAGAACGGCGTCGACAGCGCCGTGCTGGAAGACAGCGCCGCCTTGCTCAAATCCTTGTCCGGGAAAAATGGCAAGCAAAATACCAACCGCCTGGCATTGCTGCTGGCCGATGAGACCGCGCAGCAGATCGACCGTCTGACCGCACTGGCCGGCGCGCGCGCCTTCCTGGTGCGCAGCGCGATCGAATATCCATTGGAGACCGAGCGGCCGGCGGCAACATTTTCCAGCTGGTACGAATTGTTCCCGCGTTCGCAAAGCGGCGATGCCGCCGTGCATGGCACCTTCAATGACGTAGTCGCACGCCTGCCGGCCATTCGCGCGATGGGTTTCGACACGCTGTACTTTCCGCCCATCCATCCGATCGGCAAAAAGAACCGCAAAGGCAAGAACAACAGTCTGACGCCGTCCGACGATGATCCCGGCAGTCCTTACGCCATCGGTAGCCAGGATGGCGGTCATGACGCCATCCATCCCGAGCTCGGCACATTGGACGACTTCCTGCGCCTGCGCGACGCGGCGGCGGTGCATGGGCTTGAGTTGGCGCTCGATTTCGCCATCCAGTGCGCGCCTGATCATCCGTGGCTGACCGAACATCCCGGCTGGTTCGCCTGGCGTCCCGATGGCTCGATGCGCTACGCCGAGAATCCGCCCAAGAAATATCAGGACATCGTCAACGTCGATTTCTACGCCGAGGACGCCATTCCCGATCTCTGGATTGCCTTGCGCGACATCGTGCTGTACTGGGTGCAGCAGGGCGTCAACGTGTTCCGCGTCGACAATCCGCACACCAAGCCGTTTCCGTTCTGGGAGTGGATGATCGCCGCAGTGCGCAGCCGCTACCCGCAAGTGATCTTCCTGTCCGAAGCCTTCACGCGCCCGAAGCCGATGTACCGGCTGGCCAAGGTCGGATTCTCGCAGTCCTATACCTATTTCACCTGGCGCCACGAGAAGCAGGAGTTCATCGACTACCTCGAAGAACTCACCGCAGCGCCGGACGGCGACAACCGTCCAAGCGATTTTTTCCGGCCGCATTTCTTCGTCAACACGCCCGACATCAATCCTTACTTCTTGCAACGATCGGGCCGTGCCGGCTTCGTGATCCGGGCTGCGCTGGCGGCAACGCTGTCGGGCCTGTGGGGCGTCTACAGCGGCTTCGAGTTGTGCGAAGCTCAGCCCGTGCCGGGCAAGGAAGAGTATCTCGACTCCGAAAAATACGAAGTGCGCGCCTGGGATTGGCAACGCCCCGGCAACATCATCGAGGACATTACGCGCCTCAATCGCATCCGCCGCGAGAACCCGGCGTTGCAGACGCATCTCGGCGTGCATTTCCTGCCGTCGTCCAACGACAAGGTGCTGTATTTCGTCAAGTCCACCGCGCCGGCTTATGACGCCGGCGCACAGGGTGAGCGCCTGCGCTTTGGCGACAACGTGATTCTGGTGGCGATCAACCTCGATCCGTTCAACGAACAGGGCGGCGACATCGACATTCCCTTGCACGGCTTCGGCCTCGGCGACGACAGCCGCGTGCAGGTAGAAGATTTACTGACAGACCGACGTTTCAACTGGACCGGCCGCCGCCAGCCGCTCAGCCTGAATCCCGATAAAAATCCGTACGGCATCTGGCGCTTGCGCGCCATGGAGACATGAGATGGACATTCCGACAGACAGCACGATGTTGCGCAGCCGCGAGCCGCCTGCCGACGCAAAGAAGGCCAAGGACGCAAAAGGCGCAAAGAAAGATCCCAAGGGCGTCCATCAGGACAAGGCCAGCCGCGCCAAGGCACGTGCCCGAAAAGGAAAAGACGGGGACGGCCTGCCGTTCACCGACGATCCGCTGTGGTACAAGGATGCGGTCATTTACCAGATCCACGTCAAATCCTATTTCGACGCCAACGATGACGGCATCGGCGATTTCGCCGGCCTGATCAAGAAGCTCGATTACATCGCCGGACTCGGCGTCAACACCATCTGGCTGCAGCCTTTTTACCCGTCGCCCCGGCGCGATGACGGCTACGATATTTCCGAATACAAGGACGTCCATCCCGATTACGGCAACATGAGCGACGTAAGGCGCTTCATCGCCGCCGCGCATGAGCACGGCCTGCGCGTGATCACCGAGCTGGTGATCAACCATACCTCGGACCAGCATCCCTGGTTTCAGCGCGCCCGCAATGCCCGCGCCGGTTCGGTAGCGCGCAATTTCTACGTCTGGTCCGACGACGACAAGAGCTACGCCGGCACGCGCATCATCTTCCTCGACAGCGAAAAATCCAATTGGACCTGGGACCCGGTCGCCAAGGCGTATTTCTGGCATCGTTTCTACTCGCATCAGCCGGATCTCAATTTCGACAATCCGCAAGTGCTGAAGGCGGTGTTCAACGTCATGGCGTTCTGGCTTGACCTCGGCATCGACGGCCTGCGCCTGGATGCGGTGCCATACCTGATCGAGCGCGAAGGCACTTCCAACGAAAACCTGCCCGAGACGCATGCCATCCTCAAGCGCATCCGCGCCGAGATGGACCGCAAATATCCCGACCGCATGCTGCTGGCCGAGGCCAATATGTGGCCGGAAGACGTGCAGCAATATTTCGGCGACAGCGACGAGTGCCATATGGCATTCCATTTTCCGCTGATGCCGCGCATGTACATGGCGCTGGCCAGCCAGGACCGTTTCCCGATCACCGACATTCTGCGCCAGACGCCGGAAATTCCGGCCGATTGCCAATGGGCGATCTTCCTGCGCAACCACGACGAGCTGACGCTGGAAATGGTCACCGACGCCGAGCGCGACTACCTGTGGAATTTCTACGCACCGGATCGCCGCGCACGCCTGAACCTCGGCATCCGCCGCCGGCTGGCGCCGCTGGTCGAACGCGATGCGCGCCGCATCCAGCTGCTCAACAGCTTCCTGCTGTCGATGCCCGGCACACCCGTGATCTATTACGGTGATGAAATCGGCATGGGCGACAACATCCATCTGGGCGACCGCGACGGTGTGCGTACGCCGATGCAATGGACGCTGGACCGCAACGGCGGTTTCTCGCGCGCCGATCCGGCACGGCTGGTGTTGCCGCCGCTGATGGATCCGCAATACGGTTACCAGACCGTCAATGTCGAACAGCAGAGCGAAGACCGCCATTCAATGCTCAACTGGATGCGCCGGCTGCTCAGCGTGCGCAAGCAGCACCAGGCCTTCGGCCGCGGCACGCTCAAGGTGATCTATCCGAGCAACCGCAAGATCCTGGCTTACCTGCGTGAGTTCACCGATCCCAAGGACGGCGGCGTCACCGAGACCATCCTGTGCGTGGCGAACCTGTCGCAATCGGCGCAGGCGGTGGAACTGGAACTGTCGGCCTTCGCGGATCGCATCCCGATCGAGATGATGGGCGGCACCGCCTTCCCGCCGATCGGCAAGCTCAACTACCTGCTGACACTGCCGCCGTTCGGCTTTTACTGGTTCCTGCTTGCCAGCGAAGCGACCATGCCGTCGTGGTACGCCGCCACGCCTGAACCGTTGCCCGAATATGTCACGCTGGTGTTGCGCCAGGGCGTGGCCGAGATCATGGAAGAGCCGGCACGGGGCACGCTGGAGCGCGAAGTGCTGCCGCATTATCTGCTCAAGCGGCGCTGGTATGCCGCCAAGCAAAAGCAGATCGCGCACGTTGACATGGTCACGGCGACCGAACTCCCGATGTCGAAGAACGTACCCGGCAATCTGCCCATCCTGATGAGCGAAATCGTTGTTCACTACGACGGCGAACAGGAGCAACGTTACCTGCTGCCGCTGGGCTTCATCCGCGAGGAAGACACCGTGTCGGCGCTGCCGCATCAATTGGCCTTGTCGCGCGTGCGCCGTAACCGCCACGTCGGCTTCCTGACCGATGCCTTTGCGCTCGATTCCTTCATCATGACCGTGCTGGAACTGCTGGCCGAAGACGCCGACGTGCCGGCCGGCGACGGTCATATGCGCTTTGTGCCGACCACCGCTTTCGACAAGGCGATCCTGCAGGCGCCGCTGCAATTGCGTCGCGTCGCACAGGAACAATCGAACAGCTCGGTGGTGATCAACGACGCCATGGTCATGAAGGTGCTGCGCATGGTCAAGCCGGGCGTGCATCCTGAAATCGAAATGGGCCGTTACCTGACCAGCCACGGCTTCCCCAACGTACCGGCCACGCTGGGCGAGGTCACGCGTCATGGCGCCGACGGCACGCCGTATGCATTGATCGTGCTGCAGCAATACGTCGACAATCAGGGGGACGCCTGGCGCTGGACCATGGACACGCTGGAACGCGCCATCCAAAGCGACGCCTTGGCTGATTCCTCGCATGGGGATCATGCCCGCAACAACAATACCGCGTTGGCGGAACTGGCTTCGTTCGCGCGTCTGCTCGGCCAACGCCTTGGCGAGATGCATACCTTGCTCGGCAAGCCCAGCGACGATCCGGCGTTCTCGCCCGAGATCGTGCATACCGCGACCTGCCAGCGCTGGGCCAAGTCCGCATCGGATCAGCTCATTGCCGCTTGCGAGATCCTGCGCAAGAAAAACGACTGGATCGACGTCGACCAGGCGCGCCAGGTTGCACGCCTGCTGGCGCAGCGCGAACCGCTGCTCAAACGCATCGAGCAACTGGCGATGTCCGGCAACGGCTCGGCTTCGATGCGGCTGCATGGCGACCTGCATCTCGGCCAGGTGCTGATCGCCTTCAAGGATGTCTTCATCATCGACTTCGAGGGCGAACCGGCGCGTACGCTGGAAGAGCGTCGCGCCAAGGGCAGTCCTCTGCGCGACGTCGCCGGCCTGATGCGCTCGTTCGAGTATGCCGCCGCCTTCGGTCATACCATGGGGCCGGGCGACCTCGACGAGGTCGCGCGCGCCGGCAAGGAACAGGTGCTCAAACGTTTTGCGCCGGAATGCCAGGCGGCTTTCCTGGAAGGCTACCGGGTCGGCAATCCGGCGCTGGCGCACAACTTGGCGCCGGCGGCGCAAAACGATCTGCTCGACCTGTTCACGCTGGAAAAGGCAGCCTACGAAATCTGTTACGAAGCAGCCAACCGTCCCGCCTGGCTGCATGTGCCGCTGAGCGGTATCCATGCCATCGCGGCGCGGCTGCTGGGCAGCAAGTAGTCGGAAAAACAGTCGCGAAGCAGTTCGATTCGGCGGCTGCACCACCAACACGCAAGAACAAGACCAAGAGGAATCAAGATGGCGTTATCTCTACGCAACGACACGCACCAAAACGATCGGGAAATCGATCACGCGGTGCCGGACCTGCAACTGGCGAGCAGTTTGCAACAGGCCACGCTGGGCGATCCGTTCGCGCTGCTGGGACCGCGCTATGCAGACCTGCCGGACGGCGGTCAACGCCTGCGCTTGTGCTGTTATTACCCCGGCGCAACGGCGGTGCAAGTATTTTCACGTCCGGCCGACGAGCGCGACCCGCACGGCGTGCTGCTAGGCAACCTGATCCAGCTCGGTGCGGTGGAAGGCAGCGCCAACGGGATTTTCTACGGCGACGTCAACCTGCCGGCGCAGGCGCACCGCGAGATCCCTTACGTGCTGCACGTGGCCTGGCCGGGCAAGAACGGCAAACTGGAAGAGGTGCAGATCACCGAAGATCCGTATGCCTTCGACTTGCTGATCTCGGACTTCGACCTGCACCTGTTCCGCGAAGGCCGGCATCGCCAACTGGCGCGCTGCCTCGGTTCGCAAGTCACGCGCATCGACGGCGTTGACGGCGTGCGCTTTGCGGTATGGGCGCCGAACGCGCGGCGCGTCTCCGTGATCGGCGACTTCAACCAGTGGGATGGCCGCCGCCATCCGATGCGTCTGCGCCAGAGCGCCGGCGTGTGGGAATTGTTCGTGCCGCGCCTGCGCGACGGCACGCTCTACAAATATGAAATCACCGGTCCCGACGGTCGTGTGCAGCCGTCCAAGGCCGACCCGATGGCGCGCGCCACGGAGTTGCCCCCGGCCACCGCATCGCGTGTGATTGACGATCGCGACGGCTGGCGCTGGCGCGACGACGAGTGGATGGCGCAGCGCGCGCAGAAACAATCCCTGCAGGCGCCGATTTCGATCTACGAAGTGCATGCCGCGTCCTGGATGCGCATCCTCGAAGAAGAAGGCCGCAGCCTGAGCTGGAACGAACTGGCCGAGCGCCTGATTCCGTACGCCAAGGGCATGGGCTTCACGCATCTGGAATTGTTGCCGGTGATGGAACATCCCTTCGGCGGTTCCTGGGGCTACCAGCCGCTGTCGCAATTCGCGCCGAGCGCGCGCTTCGGCTCGGCGGCGGATTTCGCCGGCTTTGTCGACAGTTGCCACCGCGAAGGCCTGGGCGTGATCCTTGATTGGGTGCCGGCGCATTTCCCGTCGGACGGCCATGGCCTGGCGCACTTCGACGGTACGCCGCTGTATGAACACGGCGATCCGCGCGAAGGCTTCCATCAGGACTGGAATACGCTGATCTACAACCTCGGCCGCAATGAAGTGCGTGGCTTCATGATCGCCAGCGCGCTCGAATGGCTGGAGCATTTCCATGTCGACGGCCTGCGCGTCGATGCGGTGGCGTCGATGCTGTACCGAGACTACAGCCGCGAGCCCGGCCAATGGGTGCCCAATATCCACGGCGGCCGCGAGAACCTGGAGTCGGTCGACTTCCTGCGCGAGCTCAACCAGACCGTCATCGAGCGCTGCCCCGGCGCGCTCATGATCGCGGAAGAGTCCACCTCCTGGCCCGGCGTCACGGCGCCGGTGAAGGAGGGCGGACTCGGCTTCACCTACAAGTGGAACATGGGCTGGATGCACGACACGCTGCGCTACGTGGAAGAAGACAGCATCTACCGCCGCTACCACCATCACGACTTTACCTTCGGCATGATCTACGCCTATTCGGAAGCCTTCGTTCTGCCGATCTCTCACGATGAAGTGGTGCACGGCAAGCGCACCCTGTTGGAAAAAATGCCCGGTGACTATTGGCAGAAACTCGCCAACCTGCGCGCCTATCTCGGCTTCATGTGGACCCATCCCGGCAAGAAGCTGCTGTTCATGGGCTGCGAATTCGGCCAGTACCAAGAGTTCGACCACGACAAGTCGCCGCAATGGGACCTGCTCGACGACCCGCGCCATCGCAGCATCCAGCGCCTGGTGCGTGACCTCAACGGCCTTTACACCGGCTTGCCGGCGCTGCATCTGAACGACACCCGCGCCGAGGGATTTTCGTGGGTGGTCGGCAACGACAGCGTCAACAGCGTGTTCGCCTATTTCCGCCACGGCAATGAAGGCGAGGGCGATGAACCCTTGCTGGTGGCGGTCAACATGACACCCGTGCCGCGCCACAACTACCGTATCGGTGTGCCGACCGGCGCCGCCAACGAATTCGAATGGAAGGAAATCCTCAACACGGACGCCGACATCTACGGCGGCAGCAATCTCGGCAACGCCGGCAGCGTCACTGCACAACAGCAAGAGTGGCGCGGCCATCCGGCCTCGCTGCTGCTGACCTTGCCACCACTCTCCACCATCATCCTGCGCCGAGGAAAATAAAATGACATTAGTAACACCACGCCATCTGCAAGCAGGATCGCCTTATCCGCTCGGTGCCCATTTCGACGGACTGGGCGTCAACTTTGCCGTGTTTTCCGGCAATGCCACCAAGATCGAATTGTGCATCTTTGACGCCACTGGACGACGCGAAGTCGAACGACTGACCTTGCCTGAATGCACCGACGAAGTGTGGCACGGCTACCTGCCTGACACCTCGCCGGGTCTGGTCTACGGTTATCGCGCCTACGGCCCTTACGAGCCGCAAAAGGGACATCGTTTCAATCCCAACAAGTTGCTGCTTGATCCCTACGCACGCCAATTGGTCGGGCAGGTTCGCTGGACCGATGCCTTGTTCGGCTATCGCCTGCATTCGGCCAAGGGCGACCTCAGCTTCGATCGCCGCGACAGCGCCGCCGCCATGCCCAAGGCCGTCGTCGTAGAAGAGATACCGATCGGGAAAAAATTCCCACGCCCGCGCGTGCCATGGTCCAAGACCGTGATCTACGAAGCCCATGTGCGCGGCATTTCAATGATGCGCGACGGCGTCATGCCGCATGAACGCGGCACCTTTGCGGCGCTCGGTCATCCCGATTTCATCGCCCATCTGCAAAAGCTCGGCGTCACCACGGTGGAGTTGATGCCGGTACATGCGTTCCTGCAAGAAAACTTCCTGCTACAACGCGACCTGCGCAATTATTGGGGCTACAGCACACTGGGATTTTTTGCACCGGAGCCGAGCTATCTCTCGACCGGCGACCTCAACGAGCTGCGCATGGCGGTCCGCCATTTCCACGCAGCCGGCATCGAGGTGATCCTCGACGTCGTCTACAACCACACCTGCTCGGGCAGCGAACTGGGGCCGACGCTGAGCATGCGCGGCCTGGACAACGCCAACTACTACCGTCTGTTGCCGGGTGAGGAGCGCTATTACATCAACGACACCGGCTGCGGCAACACGGTCAACATGTCGCATCCGCGGGTGATCCAACTGGTGTTGGACTCTTTACGCTACTGGGCGGAGGCCTTCGATATCGACGGTTTCCGTTTCGACCTTTGCTCCACGCTGGGGCGCGAGCCAACCGGCTTCGATCCGAACAGCGGCTTCTTCGACGCACTGATGCAGGATCCGGTGCTGTCGCAACTGAAACTGATTGCCGAGCCTTGGGATATCGGTCCGGGCGGCTATCAACTCGGTAACCATCCGCCGCGCTTTGCCGAGTGGAACGACAAGTTCCGTGATGCCGTACGTCATTTCTGGGCCGGCGGCGAAGGCCTGCGCGGCGAGTTCGCCGGGCGCATGCTGGGTTCGTCGGACCTGTTCGACCATCACCACCGTAAGCCCTGGGCCTCGGTCAATTTCATTGCTTCGCATGACGGCTTCACCTTGCGCGATCTGGTCAGCTACGAGACCAAGCACAACGAAGCCAACGGCGAAAACGGCAACGACGGCCACAACGAGAATTACAGCGCCAACTGGGGCATCGAAGGGTCGACCGACGATCCGGTGATCCTGCAATTACGCGCCACCGTGCAACGCTCGATGCTGACATGCGTGTTCCTCGGGCAGGGCACGCCAATGCTATTGGCTGGTGATGAATTCCATCGTAGCCAGCGCGGCAACAACAACGCCTATTGCCAGGACAACGATATCTCCTGGGTCAACTGGAAGGATGCCGCCAGCGAAGAAGGCCAGGCGCTGATCAGCTACGTCGGGCGACTGACGGCAATCCGCCGCGACTTCCCGGTGCTGCAAGGGGACCGCTTCTTGCATGGCAACCGTGAAATCCTGCCCGGCCTCAAGGACGTGTCATGGTTCGACGAGCGCGCCACGCCGATTTCGGTCGAGGACTGGCAGAATCCGGTGGCGCGCGCGCTGACGCTGCAATGTGCCGGCGCCGGCAACGTCGATGCCGCCATCCCCGAGGACGAGGCTGAGCAGCCGGACATTGTGCTGATGTTCTTCAACGCCGGCCACGAACCGATCGAGTTCACCTTTCCGCGCGCCGACGATGCGCATTATCTGCTCATCGACAGCAACATCCCAGACGGCGCCGTTTCCGGAGAAGCCTGTACCACCGCCAGCGTCGAAGTCGCGGCGCACAGCGTGCAGGTTTTCGCCAATCGTCCATGCCGGGAAAAATCATGAACAGTCCAGTCCCTCTTTCACTGCCACTCAATCCGAACAACGTTCGTTTCCACTACCGCCTGCCGTTCGGCGCCGAATACCTCGGCAACGGCCGCACCAGCTTCCGGTTGTGGGCGCCGCTGGCCAAAACCGCCTCGGTCCTGATCGACGGCCAGCGCAAGGTGCCGATGGCGCCGGCCGATGAAGGCTGGTTCGAGGTCGAGACCGATTGCGAAGCGCGCAGCCAGTACCGCTATGTGCTGATGTCGCAGACCGACGGCGAGATCAGCGTGCCCGACCCGGCGTCGCGCGGCCAGGCCGGCGACGTGCATGCCGACAGCATGGTGATCGACGCCTCCGCGTATGAATGGCAGACCGTGGACTGGCGCGGCCGTCCCTGGCATGAGACCGTGCTGTATGAATTGCACGTGGGTGCGCTGGGCGGCTTCGCCGGCGTGTTGCAACGCCTGCCGGAGCTGGCCGAACTCGGCATTACCGCCATCGAACTGATGCCGGTGGCGGAATTTCCGGGCGCTTACAACTGGGGTTACGACGGCGTGTTGCCGTATGCGCCTGACGCCAGCTACGGCACGCCGGAGCAGTTGAAGCAACTGATCGACACCGCCCACGGCCTCGGCATGATGGTGTTCCTCGACGTCGTGTACAACCATTTCGGCCCCGACGGCAATTACCTCAACAGCTACGCCGCGCCGTTCTTCCGCACCGACACCACCACGCCGTGGGGCGAGACCATCGACTTCCGCCGTCCGGAAGTGGCCGATTTCTTCGCCCAAAACGCCTTGTACTGGCTGCAGGAATACCGCTTCGACGGCCTGCGACTGGACGCCGTCCACGCCATCAGCGAACAAGGCTGGCTGCGCGAACTTGCGCGCAAGGTGCGGCGCGCGATTGAGCAGGAAGACGCCGATATCGGCCTGTCGCGCCGGCACGTGCATCTGGTGCTGGAGCATGACGGGAATGCCGCCTCTCTGCTCGACGGCGGCGCAGGCAAGCCGGGCGAGGGCGACAAGTACGACGCGCAGTGGAACGACGACGGCCACCACGTGCTGCATGTGCTGCTGACCGGCGAGACCGGCGGTTACTACTCGGATTATGCGGTGCAGCCGGCCGAGAAACTGGCGCGCTGCCTGCGCGAAGGCTTCGTCTATCAGGGCGAGCCATCGCCGTATCGCGACAACGAAGTGCGCGGCGAATCCAGCGTTGAATTGCCGCCGACGTCGTTCGTGCTGTTCCTGCAGAACCACGACCAGATCGGCAACCGCGGGCAGGGTGAGCGTCTGACCGCGCTGGCGCATCCGGACGCCTTGCGTGCGGCACAGGCCTTGCTGCTGCTGTCGCCGCAGATCCCGATGCTGTTCATGGGGGAAGAATACGGCGCGCCGCAGCCGTTCTATTACTTCACCAGCCACGCCGACGAAAAGCTGGCCGACGCCGTGCGCAATGGTCGTCGCAAGGAGTTCTCGCGCTTTCCAGAGTTCTCCGATCCGCAGGCGCTGGACGCTTTGCCGGATCCGAACAGTTTCTCGACCTTCATGGCGTCGATTCCGGAGCCGGTTTCACCCGAAGAGGACAAGAGTGCCGGCCAGTGGATGGGCTGGTGCTATCGCCTGCTGCAGATCCGGCGCGAAGCCATCACGCCGTACTTGCCTGGCGCAGTCGCGCTCGACGCCCAGGCCATCGGCCTGAAAGCCGTGTATGCGCGCTGGCGGCTGAATAACGGCACCGTGCTCAACATCACCGTCAATCTGGGTGAGCAGCCGCTGCGCGAGTCGCTTGAAACACTGGTGACGCCGGCCGGCGCCGACGTCCTGTTCGACAGCGGCGGCGTGCTTGACGCGCTGGCTTCCGGCACGCTGCCGGGGCATTCCATCCTGGTCATACGAGAGGCTGCAAGATGACTTCCGCTCCTGTTGAAGAAAACCCGCCCAGCGACTACGACCAGGCGGTATTCACACTGGCGGCGCTGGCCGGCATTTCGGTGGACTGGATTGACGCCTACAACCAGCCGCAACGTGTGACGCCGGCGTCGCTGCGCACCATTCTTGCGGCCCTGGGCCTGCCATGCGACAGCCATCGCCAGGCGCTCGACAGCATGGCGCAGTTGCAACGCGCCAACCAGTCGCGCGAGTTGCCGCCGCTGATCACCGCAGAGATTGATCAGCCGGTCTCGCTGCCCGAACATTGCGGCCTGCATGGCCGCGCGTGCCTGATTACGCTGGAATCCGGGCGCAAGCTTGAGCGGCGCGTATCGGACGACGACAGCCGCACGCCGACGCTGGAAGCGATCGATGAATACGGCTATCACCGCCTGCAAGTGGGTGATGCCGAAGTCACGCTGGCGGTGGCGCCGCGCCGCTGCTACAGCGTCGCCGATGCCTTCGACGCCACGCCGCACAAACATTTCAAAGCGCATGCAGATCGCGGTTGGGGCCTGGCCTTGCAACTGTACGGCTTGCGCAGTCAGGGCGACGGCGGCATCGGCAACTTCACCGGCCTGGCCGAACTGGCTGCACGGGCCGGCGTCGAGGGCGCGGCAGCGCTGGCGATTTCGCCGGTGCACGCGATGTTCGCTGCCGATGCGCATCGCTTCAGTCCGTATTCGCCGTCGAGCCGCCTGTTCCTCAACGTGCTGCACATCGATCCGGCTGCCGTTCTCGGCGCCGATGCCTTGGCCCAAGTACTCAATGAAGGCGGCGCCGAAATGCTGGCGCGCCACCAACGGCTGGAACAGACCAGCCTGGTCAACTGGCCCGAAGCCGGCGCCCATCGCATGACGCTGCTGCGCCATCTGCACGCCAGGTTCCGCATGCAGGAGCGACCGTCGGCCGAGCTGGCGGCATTCCGCATGCAAGGAGGGCAGGCGTTGGCGGACCACGCGCTGTTCGAGACGCTGCATCACTGGCAGCAGACCAAAAACATCGACGTCGCCAGCGACTGGCGGCGCTGGCCGGAGCGCTACCACCGGCCCGGCAGCGCCGAGTTGAAACGCTTTGCGGAAGAGCAGAGCGGTGAAGTGGATTTCCATATCTTCCTGCAGTGGCAGGCGTCGCGCTGGATGCAGTCCGCGCAGCAGTCCGCGCGCGAAGCCGGCATGGCGGTCGGACTGATTGCCGATCTTGCCGTCGGCGCCGACAACGGCGGCAGCCAGTCCTGGAGCCACAGTTCGGAAATGATTGCGGGCTTGTCAGCCGGCGCACCGCCGGACTTGCTCAACACCCGCGGCCAGAACTGGGGCATCGGCGCGTTTTCGCCGCTGGCCTTGCGTGCGCAGGGATTCCGCTCCTATATCGCGATGCTGCGCTCGGCCTTCGCCAATGCCGGCGGCGTGCGCATCGACCATGTCATGGGGCTGACCCGCCTGTGGCTCGCGCCCGAAGGCGGCGACGCCAACGAGGGCGCGTACCTGCGCTATCCGGCGCGCGACCTGTTGCGGTTGATTGCGCTGGAGTCCTGGCGTCATCGCGCCGTCGTCATCGGCGAAGACCTGGGCACCGTACCCGAAGGTTTCGACGCCGAGCTGAAGGATGCCGGCTTGTTGGGGATCGGCGTGCTGTGGTTCCAGCGCGATGCGCGCGCCAATTTCCTGCCGCCGCGACAATGGCCGGGGCATGCGATTGCCACCACCTCCACGCATGACTTGCCGACGGTAGCGGGCTGGTGGCGGGGCAGTGACATCGGCTGGCGTACGAAGCTCGATTTGCTGATGCCGGGCGCCACCGACGCGCAGACCCGCGCCGACCGCAGCGAGGATCGCAGCCTCTTGTGGCAGGCCTTGCTCGATGCGGACTGCGTGGTCGGCGACCAGCCGGCCGACGACGCGCCGCAAGACGTGATCGACGGCGCCGCCGCCTTCATCGCGCAAACGCCGGCGCCGCTGGCCTTGCTGCCGATCGAGGATTTGCTCGGGCTGGAAGAACAACCGAATCTGCCCGGCACCATCGATACCCATCCCAACTGGCAACGCCGCCTTCCGGCCACGGCGGAAACGTTGCTGGACCACGCCGACTGCCGCCGCCGCATGCGGCTGCTGCAACGCACCGTTCACGTAAAAAATACAGACAAGACAGGCAGGAAACCTTGAACGCCTCCGTATCCATATCCACCCGGACCTTGATTCCGCGCGCCACGCTGCGCCTGCAGTTCCATCGCGACTTCACCTTTGATGACGCGCTGGCGCAGATTGATTATTTCGCCGGACTCGGTGTCAGCCATCTGTATGCATCGCCGATTTTCACCGCGCGCAGCGGATCGACGCACGGCTACGACGTTGTCGATCCGACCCGCATCAATCCTGAACTGGGCGGCGAAGACGGCCTGCGTCGATTGGTGCAGGCTTTGCATGAACGGCACATGGGACTGATCGTCGACATCGTGCCGAATCACATGGCGCTGGGAGCTCAGAATCCATGGTGGTGCGATGTGCTGCTGTGGGGCCAGCACAGTCATTACGCGAGCTGGTTCGATATCGAATGGCTGGGCGTCGATCCGGCGCTGCACGGCAAAGTATTGCTGCCGGTGCTCGGCAAGCCTTACGGGGAGTTGCTGCGCGCCGGCGAGATCAGGCTGGAGATCGCGGAAGGACGCTTACACGTGGTCTGTCCCGGGAATCGCCTGCCCTTGGCGCCGGAAGATTATGTCGACGTGCTCGGCGCGGCCGATTCATCGCGAATGGCGCAAGTGGTTGCAGCATTCCGGCGTGTGCAGGAAGCCGCCGGTCAGGAAGAGCGCCAGGCTTGCGCCGCGCAGGCCTGGCGCGAACTCGCGCAGGCTGTTGAGAACCCGGCTGTGCGTGCAGACGTGGAGGCGGGGCTGGCCAAATTCTCCGCGCTGACGCCGGACGGCGCGACCGCCTTGCACGAGTTACTGGAGCGCCAGCACTACCGCCTGTGCGACTGGCGCAATGCGGGTGACGAGATCAACTGGCGCCGTTTCTTTGAAATCGGCGACCTGATCGGCATGCGGGTAGAGCAGGACGAGGTGTTCGAAGCCATGCACGCCTTGCTGTTCCGCCTGGTTGGCGAAGGCCTGGTCGACGGCGTGCGACTCGACCATATCGACGGCCTGGCGGAGCCCGCCGCCTATGTACGTCGCCTGCGTCAACGGCTGGAAGCGCTGAAGCAGGGTGCACCGGTCTACATCGTCGCCGAGAAGATCCTCGGTGCGGAAGAAAGCCTGCCGACTGACTGGGGCATCGACGGCACCACCGGGTACGACTTCATGGACCAGGCTGCGGCGGTGTTGCACGATGCCGGCGGCGCGGCGGTACTCGATGGCATATGGAAGGAATATCGCACCGATCCCGATGGCTTCGACTATCTGGTGCACAGTACGCGGCAGCGGTTGCTGGAGCGCAATTTTGCCAGCGAATTCAATGCGCTGACCTCGGCGCTGCATGCGCTGGCGCGCTCTGCGGTGACCACACGCGACCTGTCGCTGATGGCGATCCGGCGCTGCCTGCGGGAGTTGCTGGTGTATTTTCCGGTGTACCGGACCTATGGCGTTCGCGCCGGCTGCGACAGTGGCGACGCCTTCGTGATTCGGGCTACCGCGATGCGTGTGCGCGACCTGTTGGCGAAATCGGATCAGTCCGCGCTGGAGGCGATTGTCGGCCTGCTCGCCGATCCGCCACAGCCCGAGATGCAGGACGAACGTCATACGCAGCTGCATTGGCGCGCGCTGACCCGCTTCCAGCAGCTGACGCCGCCGCTGACCGCAAAATCGACTGAGGACACCGCGTTTTATCGTTACGGCCGCTTGCTGTCACGCAATGAAGTCGGGTCGGAGCCGGCGCAACTGGCAATCGAAACCGAGGATTTCCATCGGCATGTCATACGCCGTCAGCGTGATTTTCCGCTGGCAATGCTGGCGACGGCGACGCACGACCACAAGCGCGGCGAGGATGCCCGCATGCGGCTGGCGGTGTTGAGCGAAATCCCCGCGCACTGGCAAAGCACCCTGCAGCGCTGGCGGGCGCTCAACCAGACTGCACGTGTGCAGATGCCGATCGACGCGGTCGACGAGCTGATGCTGTATCAGACGCTGATCGGCGCGTGGCCGCTGGAGAAAACCGGGGAAGCGGATTTGCTGGAAAGAGTCTCTGCCTGGCAGCAGAAAGCCTTGCGGGAGGCCAAGCGCCGCTCCGACTGGAATGCCCCGGACCTGAATTATGAAGGGCAGTGCGACGGCTTCCTGCGGCGCATCCTGCGCGCTGATGCTGACAATGCCTTCCTGCCGGCCTTGCGCCATTTTGTCCAGGAAGTGGCCGCCGCCGGTGCGCTCAACAGCCTCGGTCAGACCGTGTTGCGACTGACCACGCCGGGCGTGCCGGATCTGTATCAGGGATGCGATCTGTGGGATTTCAGCCTGGTCGATCCGGACAACCGGCGGCCCGTGGATTACGCCTTGCGGCAACAACTGATGCAAACCGGCCAGACCGCACCGCTGACGCTGGAAGACTGGCGCAACGGCGCATGCAAACAACAGGTGATCCGCACGCTGCTGCATTTCCGCAGCGGCAGGGAAGACCTGTTCACCATTGGCGATTATGTACCGCTGACGGTCACGGGTGAACTCGCGGACAAGCTGATTGCATTTGCACGCCGCAGCGAAGGACTAACGATCATTGTCTTGGTCAGCCGTCATGCCGCGCGGGCTATCGTCAGCAGCCATACGGCGCAAACACTGCATGCGGCGACGCCGCTGATTCCACCGCAGCAATGGGGCGACACGGGGGTGCAGTTGCCCGACGGATTGGAAGCAGGTGAATGGCAGAGCATCCTGTCCGGCGCTGAAGGAGCGGTGCGCGAGCAGAAGATTTTCGCGGCGGACGTGTTACGCGGATTGCCTGTGGATGCTCTGGTGCTTTCCGTATGAAAAGACTTGAGGAAAAGGCTTAAGGTTTCTTCAACAGCACAATCGTCTGGCCAATGCTGTAAGCGTCATCTTGCGGATCAATGTATCTGGTGACTTTGAAACCGGTTTTTTCAGCGAGCGTTTCAATTTGATTTCGCGATAAAAACATATTCAAATGTGGTGTTGGTTGGCCGTAGGTAAAGTGCCGGACTGCATCGGCTTCAAGGATGTTCCAGTGTTTGTCCATCTCCAAAAAGGAGAAGAGAAACAGGCCGCCGGGCTTCAGCTTTTGAAAGATATCGTGCGTGTACAAAAGTATTTCGGTTTGCAACAGATGGGTAAACACGCTGAACGCGTAGACGAAATCAAATGTCCCGTTTTCGCCGGGTATTTGCAGGGAATGATTCAGCTGAAACACATAGTTGGGAGGGCAAACCGTCTTGGCATAGTCCAGGAGTTCAGGAATGACATCGACACCGAGGAATGACCGAAGTTGGACTTTCTGCCCGAGCTTCGTTGCAACCCGGCCGCTGCCACAACCGAAATCCAGCACAGTCATGCCATCGCGCAGTCCGCAATGAGTCAATGCATTGGCGGCTGCATTACCGACTCCGTCCCAATTGCCGCCGACTGCCAGGCTCATGGCCTCATTCAAGGGGTGAGCCTTTATCAAATCCCGGACGTGCTTTTCGTAGTCTTCTAAAAAATGGAACTTGGCCACAATTCTCTCCTTTGAATGCCTGATGGAAACTCCGGCCCACATCTTACAACAATGCTGCCGACGACGCGCCTCGCAGCAATTCCTACAGGAAAATGCGGAGCTCGCCTATCGTGAAGCGTTGTCGCGCCGACTAGTATCGGTACAAGACGACAAGAGTGCTTGGCGGCTTACATTTCCAAGGAGATTTACATGTCCTCGATCATATTAGGCAGATTTCAACTGGTGGATGAGACCGAGTACGCAGTGGAGGAGCTGGTCCAGGCCGGCTATTCGCGCGACGCGATCACCACTTTCTATCTCAATCCGGCCGGTCAGCACGACACCTATCCGGTTGGCGGCGACCGCGACGAATCGCCCGGCGCCAAGGACACGCCCGCCGGCGTGGCGGCAGGCGCAGCGACTGGCGCCGTCGTCGGAGCCACGGTAGGTTCGGCCACTGCACCGGTCACCGGCCCCATAGGCCCCGCACTGGGTGGATTGGTCGGCGCGCATCTGGGTTCTCTGGTGGGTACGCTCAACACCACCGACGATACCGACGAGGGTGGCCGTCATACGCAGGAAGTGGAAGTGCGCAAGGCCGGCATGCGCGTGGCTGTGGCGGTGGAAGGCACGCCGCAGGAAAACGAAGCGATCGCCTTGCTGCATTCGCTCAAGGCTGCCGACATCGAGCGCAGCGAGGGGCATATCGAGCACGGCGACTGGGACGACTTCGATCCGCTGGCGCCGCCGCGCTACGTCGATCTGCAGGGCAATCGCTCCTATACAGGCCGGATCTGATCCGGGATCAGGGCCAGGGCATCGGCGTCACGTCTTCATATTGCGCATTTTGCGAATTTTGCGCGTTGGCGGGACGCTGATCTGCGTGTTTGCCTGAATTCAGGCGCGCGCCCAGCAGCAGTTGCAGCTCGCGGTCGGTGGCGATGAAATCGGATGCCTGCAGCGGCTGTGCCGTGTTGGGCCAGTTTTCCACGGCCCAGCGGCGCAGCTCAAGATAACGGCGCATCAGTTCGTCGGCATATTGTTCGCGGGCTTGCGGTTCATTCGGATGGGCATTCATCAATAGCTCCTTGCAGGTTGGCGTGTCAGGTCCAAGCCTAATCCCCCGGGTCGCAGCACGGCATCGGACAGCGCCTGATTGCCCTGTAGGACGGCGCGGACTACGCCAATGCAAAAATACAAAGAAAGAAGGCTGCCATGATGGATGTAGTCGGATGGATCAGCGCATTGTTGTTGCTGCTGACGGTGTCCGCCCAGGTCTTCACGCAATGGCGTAGCGGCAGCACCAAGGGCGTTTCGCATTGGATGTTCATCGGCCAGTTGGCAACCTCGACCGGGTTCGTGATCTATAGCGCGAGCGTCGACAACTGGGTGTTCGTGGCGTCCAACGCCGCGACCTTGTGTGCGGCATTGGTGGGGCAGGTCGTATACCTGCGCAATCGCCGCCGCGCGCCGCAGGACTCCAGGGACAGCTGATGGCGCGCTCCTCCCGGCAACTATTGAGCAGTTTGCAGCAGCCTGCCGAATCCTCGCGGCTGGTCATCTATGCGGCGCTCGCAGGCAACTTCCTCGTTGCCCTCACCAAACTGTGGGCTGCAGTCTGGACCGGCAGTTCGGCGATGCTCAGCGAAAGCATCCATTCCCTGGTCGACATGGGCAACGAGCTCCTGCTGCTGTACGGTTTGCATCGCGCCAATCAGCGTCCCGATCACGATCATCCGCTTGGCTACGGCCGCGAAGTGTACTTCTGGAGCTTCGTGGTGGCGGTGCTGATCTTTACGCTCGGGGCCGGCCTGTCGATCTATGAGGGCATCCATCACATCCTCGATCCAGAACCGGTTGAAAACGTCGTCGCCAGCTACCTGGTGCTGTTGGCGGCGGCCATCTTCGAAGGTTGCTCCTGGCTGCTGACCCTGCACAAGTTCAAGGGCGGCAAGCGCTATGCCGACCTGCCCGACGAGGTGCGGCACAGCAAGGACCCGCCGACGTTCATCGTGCTGCTGGAAGACACGGCGGCAATATTGGGCATTATTGCCGCCTTCATCGGCATCTGGCTGTCGCAGCATTTCAATGAACCGGCCTGGGATGGCGTCGCCTCCATCGTGATCGGTGTCATCTTGGCAGCCACTGCGGCCGTGCTGGGACAGGAAACCAAGGGCTTGCTGATCGGCGAGCGTGCGCGACAGGAGGTGCTGGATTCCATCCTCGCAGAAGCGACCTCGCTGGACGGTGTGGTCGGCGCCAACGGCGTGCTGACCGTCCACCTGGCGCCGCATCAGATCCTGGCGGCGCTCAGCGTGGAATTTGAAGATGATCTCAAGACGCCGCAGATCGAAGCGCTGGTTATTGAAATGGAAACGCGCCTGCACGCGCTGCATCCGGAAATCGTGGCGCTGTTCATCAAGCCGCAAACGGCGGGACGCTTCCGCGATGTGCTGCACAAGCAGCGCAACGAAGATCCGGCGAAGATTTAATCTTCCGCATCCGGGTCGGCGAAACCGAGGCGCTGATGCCACTGAAGCAGTGATTCCTTTGGGAATTGCCCGAACTGCTTGTCCTTGCGGCCGGCCTTGACTTCCACCCACGGCGCTTTGTAGTCCAGCAGCAGATGCGTGTATTCGGGCGGCGTCGGCAACGGTGTGTCGATGGCGGAAGCGAATGGATGCACCAGGTCCGGCCAGGTCGGATCGTACAGCCACAGCGCGCTGCCGCAGCGGCGACAAAAATGGCGCTGGCCGGTGCTGGTGTGGATACGCTTTTCGCCCTTGCGCTTGAGGCGGGCGTGATAGACGCTGACGTCGTCGGCTCCCTTGACCTTGAGACTGTGGAAATCGCCGCCGAGATTGACGGCGTAACCGCCGCCGCCCTGGGTCTTGCGGCAGATCGAGCAATAGCAGCGCTGGTAAGGGTAGGGGGTGTCGCTGTTGAGCGTGAAGCTGACGGCGCCGCAGTGACAGGATCCTTTGAGTTTCATGTTTTCCTCATTTGTTTTTCCCTTGGAAGGCTCAACCGGCGCCGCCCATCGAAATCATCGCTTCCTTGATCTTGGCCATGCCGAAATGCCAGATCTGGTCCAGTTTGATATGCGGCATGATCGGCAGCTCGGACGGATTGATGAACACGTTCAGGATAGCCGGTCCGGGCGCGGCGAGGAAAGGTCCCAGGACTTCTTCCAGCTGCGCCGGCGTCTTGGCCGTAAAGCCCTGCGCGCCACAGGCGCCGGCGAACAGCGCGAAGTCGAGGTTGGGGAATTCGGCGCCTTCGAAGGCGGGCAGGCCGGCTTCTTCCATTTCCAGATGCACCAGTCCCCATTCGCGGTTGTTGAACACCACCACCTTGACCGGCAGTTTGTGCTCCACCGCCGTCATGAACTCTCCCAGCAGCATCGTGAAGCCGCCGTCGCCTGCGGCCACGATCACCTGGCGTTTACGATCCAGCGCCTGGATGCCGTTGCCCTGGCCCAGCGAGGTGCCGACGGCGGCGTTGTTGAACGAAGCCAGCAGACGCTGACGGCCGCTCTGGCGTATCCAGTTGCCGCACCATAACGTCACCACGCCGGTGTCGACCACGAACACTGCATCCTCGGCGGCGCGATCGCTCAGTCGGCGCGCCAGGTATTGCGGTTTGATCGGCCCTTTATCCGGATCGGCCGGCATTACGGCATGCTTGTCGAGTGTCTCGTTCCATTGCTTGCGATGCTCGCCGACCTTACGCAAGAAGGCGGTATCGGTCTTGCCCTGCACCTGTTGCAACAACTGCGTCACTGCGGGGCCAACCGAGCCGGTGATGCCGAGGTCGACCGGCATGCGGCGACCGAGGACGAATCCGCGCTCGTCAATCTGTACGGTCTGGGTGCGCGTGGGAAGGAATTCGGAATAAGGATAATCGGTGCCGAGCATCAGCAGCAGTTCGGCGTCGCGCATGGCGTCCATCCCGGGGGCGCCGCCGATCAAGCCAACGCCGCCGATCCAGTGCGGATGATCGTAGGGCAGCATGTCCTTGGCGCGGAAGGTGTGCACGACCGGCGCCTGCAGCTTTTCTGCCAGCACGGCGATGTCATTGATAGAGGAGCGTGCACCGTTGCCGACGAAGATGGCGACCGACTTGGCGGCATTGATCAGTTGCGCGGCATGGGCGATTTCGCTTTCGGGCGGCGTCACTTCCGGTTGCGGTCGCAAGGTGTTGAGACTGGCCACGACAGCAGGGCCGGGCAGCTTGGCGCCAATCACGTCGGCGGGGATGCTGAGGTGGGCGACGCCGCGCTGATGATAGGCCTGGGCAATGGCCTGGTGCACGACTTGCACGGCTTGCGCGGGATCGATGATGGTCTGGGTGTAGGCGGCGACATCGCGGAACAGCAGGTCGGGATTGTTTTCCTGCAGGTAGTCGATGCCGCGCCGGCTGGCCGGCACGCCGCCCGAAATCGCCAGCACCGGCGCATGATCCTTGCGCGCTTCGTACAGCCCCGCGACCAGATGGTTGGCGCCGGGACCGGTGGTGCCGCAGCAGACCGCGAGCTTGCCGGTGAGCTTGCCCTGTCCAGCGGCGGCCAGCGCGGCGCCTTCTTCATGGCGCACGCCTATCCATTCGATGCGCTTGTCCTTGCGTACGGCTTCGGTGAAAGGATTGAGCGCATCGCCGACGACGCCGAATATCTGGCGCACGCCGATGGTGTGGAGGGTTTCAACGAGCATTTCGGCGACGGTGGTGGACATGGCTTCCTCGACAGGGTGGAGTAGCCGTTCAGCATAGGCTTGCCTTGGTGAGGCCAGTATCGGCAACTGCGGTAAATCGCTGTAGGACTCCATCCACGCTCCTGAATTCTTACAGGCGAGAGCGGCGCTGTCCGATTTTTCGCGACGTTCTGCTGCATTACATTGAGCACATGTTGCAGCGGTAATTTTCGCAGCCAAATTCATATTCGATATTCGATAAGGAGAACCACCATGTCATCCACTTTTCGCATGCAATCCGCCAACATCGCGCCACGCCGTTCCGGCACCCTGATCAAGGTCCTGGGCCTGACTGCCATGAGCGTCGCGGGCCTGGCATTGATGATCGGCCATGCGCGCGCCGACGAATTGCCGCGCGCCGACAAGAGCTTCCTCAACAGCGCTGCCGAAGCCGGCAACGCCGAGGTCAAGGCCAGCAAGATCGCGCTGGAAAAGACCACCAATCCCGATGTGAAGAGTTTCGCCACGCTGATGGTGGACGAGCACACTACGGTTGGCGACAACCTCAAGAAACTGGCCACCACCAAGAACGTCGAACCGCCGACCGAACCGAGCGTCGCCCAGCGCGCCAAGATCGCCGTGCTGGAGAAGCTCGACGGCGCGACCTTCGACAAACAATACGTGAGCATGATCGGCGTCTCGGCGCACAAGGATGCGGTCAAGCTGTTCAGCAAGAACGCCGCCGAAGCCAAGGATCCGGACGTCAAGGATTTTGCCGCCAAGACCTTGCCAGGTTTGCAGCATCACCTGGACATGGCGAATGCGTTGAAGGCCAAGCTGGACGCCAAGAAATAAATAGCACTACGAAGTAAATACCGAATCCCCGCGTTGCACCCCCCCGCCTGCCGCCAGGCGCACATGTTCCCCTGCATGAGTCTGGCGGCAGTTTTTTTGTCTGGTTGTCCGGATTTGCCGGGTGATTGTTCCGGCAGGAGGCAGCATGAAAAAGACCGCATCGACAGCAACGATTGAATACGTGCCTTGCGTGCTCAAGCTGGACAAGCACAAGTTCGCCTGTTACGTCGAGCAGTTCATCGGCAAGGTGCCGCCGCTGGACATGACGCCGAGCGGCGTCAGGATTGTCTCCAAACGCAAGAAAGCCTGGCGTGCTGCGGTCGCCATGGCGCGACTCTGCAGCAGCAAATCAAAACAGCGATAACAAAGATAAGGCCTGGTAGCTTCAGGCCTTGATCCCGTTCTTCCCGCTTTACTCCACCTCTTCCAACACCAGTTCAAAGCAGATCAGCACCGGATTGCGTCCGCGCGCCAGCACGCCTTCGCAGACGTGGCCGCGTGGATCGATCAGGGCGATATCGAGCTGCGCCCGTACGCCTTCATGGCCGCGGCTGACGTGGCCGGAGCGCACCAGGATTTCGGTGGCGCGATCCTCGATCACGCGGCCGTCGTCGAATTCCGCGCCGATGATGCTGCCGACGCTGCCGCGCACGATGGCGTTCTTGATGCTGTGCGTGCGGCAGACTTCCTCTATCGCCATGGTCAGGTCTTCATCAGGACGGATGCGCGCCAGCAAGGTGCGACGGCCGGCGTCGCCGGGCTCTGCGGCCACCACGGCAGGGTGGAACAGGGTGAAATTGGTTTCCGGATCGAAGCGCGTTTCCATGGTGGCGTTGTGCACGCCCCAGGCTTGCGCCTGCGCGGTCTCGGCGACGATGCTCTGATCCATCAGCATGTGACCGCCGCGGCGGCGGCCTTGTTCGTCGGTCCACACCGCGTGGCAATGCACGAAGGGTGCGCCGTCGCGGCGGCCGAAGGTGGCGCAGGCCAGCTCGATCGTGACGCCGCCGGCGACTTCGTGCGGATCGCTGTAGAAAGCGGCGTGCTTGCCATCATGCGACAAGGCCGGCATGAGGTAATGGTGCGGCGAAACCTTGAGGTTTTCGATACGGACGGTGCCGCCTGCAATACCGGCGGCCGCCAGCGGAATGGCGATCGCGTCGCGCAGGTTGCGGCCGGCTTCGAGCGTGATGGTCACCGCCATGGCCGGGCCGGCCAGGCTGACGATGCGCACGGGGTCGGGCGCGCCGGGATGGCGGGCGGTACGTGCAAATACGGGGGCTTGTTCGAGTGTCTGCATGCTGTCTCCTGGTGTCCTCGTTGCCGCGATGCGTGCCGCGGCTTGTCGTCGGTGGGGTAGGCCGGTGGGCCAGGTAAACATGGTATCCGGCTTTGGGATTTCATGTTTTTGCCGCAGCGACACCGTTGTTCGGCACTGCGGCGTAAAACAAGGAGGGAACAATGGAAGAGAACGTCTTTACACCCTCGACTAGTGATAATTCGAGATAAAGTCTATATAATAACGATTCTCATTAGCAAATAGCTTCGACCATCCTGACGCCATGACCGTGCTCGACCAACACAACGCCGATCCGCTGCACCTGATGTATTGCGGGCATCACGGCTGGCTGGTCCAGTGGCTGCAGCGCAAGCTCGGCAATCACGGCGACGCCGACGATCTGGCGCAGGACACCTATATGCGCCTGGCAAGCGGCCACACCATGCCACAGCCGGATGAGGCGCGGCCTTATCTCGTGCAGATCGCCAAACGGCTGATGATCGACCTGTATCGTCGCCGCAAGCTTGAGGCGGCTTATCTCGATGCGCTGGCGGCCATGCCGGAACAGTTCGCGCCCTCGCATGAAGACACCCTGATCGTATTGCAGACGCTCAACGCCATTGACCAGTCGCTGGCCGCCTTGCCGGAAAAAGTGCGGGAGACGTTTTTCCTTTCGCAATTCGACGGCCATACCTACAGCGAAATCGCTGCCATGCTCGGGATTGCCGTGGCGACCGTGCGCAAGCACATGTTGACGGCCACCAGGGCCTGCTTCCTCGCAATGCATCATGCCGCGCACTGACCGCGCAAACATCGACGCCAGCCCGTTCGACCAGGCGCTGGACTGGTTCGTGACGCTCTCTTCAGGCGAGGTCAGCGACCGCGAGCGAAGCGACTTCGAGCGCTGGCTGCAGGATCCAGAACATCGGCGCAGCTGGCTCTCCATCGAGACCTTTCAACGCACTTTGCAGGACATGCCGGCAGGCTTGGCGGGCAAGGCCTTGCGCAATGCACGCCGGCCGGCTGCTGCGTCGTCCCTCATTTCGCGTCGCCGTTTGCTTGGTGTGGCCGGCGCAGTGGCGCTCGGCGCCTTGCTGTTCGAGCGCCGCGACGACTTGTTCGAACTGACCGCCGACGTGCGCACCGCCACCGGTGAGCAGCGCACCATGACGCTGGCTGATGGCAGCAAAATGGTGCTCGATAGCGCCACCGCGGTCGACATCCGTTTTGATGGCGTCGCCCGCCGCGTCGTCTTGCGCAGCGGCGCGGTCATGGTTGAAACCGCGCACCGGCCGGAATGGGTTGCGCGGCCGTTCATCGTCGACACCGGGCAGGGCAGCGTGCAGGCGCTGGGCACGCGGTTTACCGTGCGGGCACTGCAGCAGGACGGTTGGTTCAGCAGCGGACGGGCGCAGGTGGCGGTATTCGAAGGAGAAGTCGAAATCCGCCCACGCCAGGCTGCCGCAACGGCCTTGCGCCTGAAGTCGGGGACGCAGGCCAGCTTCGATGCCGACGGCGTGAATATCCCGGAAGCGCTCGACGACAATGCCGAAGCGTGGACGCAAGGCATGCTGGTGGCGCGCAACCAGCCGCTCGGCGATTTCCTCGAAGAGTTGCGCCGCTACCGCAGCGGCGTCCTGCGCTGCGACGATGCTGCGGCGACGATCCGCATCACCGGCGTGTTCCCGCTCGACGACACCGATCGCATCCTCGATGCGCTGGCGCATGCTTTCCCGCTCGACGTCCGCCGCCATACGCGCTACTGGACCTCGATCGCCGCCAAAGACGCGCCGCCGAAAAAATAATCGCGCCGGCTGTAGCACTTTTTCATTCTCGTTCGTAAAGGAGATGAATCCCAACATTTCCAACGAAGGAATCTGCATGCATCATCGATCCGCCGCCCGCCGGCAAGTCCCGTCCATCGTATCGCAACGCCGTCCCGTCGCTTGCCGCGCGCTGTCCACTACCTCATATGTCCTGCTGGCAGGGAGCCTGATGCTGGGCGCCGGCATGGTGCCACGGCCGGCGCATGCTGCGCCTGCAGGTGAAACTGTCGAACAAGCGGTCCGCTACGACATCGCCGCCGGTCCATTGGATCAGGCGCTTAACCAGTTTGCGGCGCGCTCGCGCATCTTGCTGGTGGCTGATCCGGCACTGATGCAGGGCAAGCAGGCCAAGGGACTGAGCGGCGCCTATCCGGTCGACAAGGGCCTGGAACTGCTGTTGTCGGGCAGCGGTCTCGAAGCGGAACGCCGTAACGACGGCAGCTTCGCCATCCGCCAGCGTGCAGCATCCGGCGACGGCAGCGGCTCGCTGCCTGCGGTGACGGTGATCGGCAACAACGAAGCAACCGGGCTGCAACGCGCCGCCGCAGGTGGGGCATTGGGTTCGCGCTCGGTGCTCGATACGCCGTTCTCGATCAGCGTGGTCGGCCGGGAAGACATCCAGGAGCGCCAGGTCAGCAACCTTGAGCAAGCGTTTCGCTTCGACCCGTCGGTGACCTCGGCCAGCGGCGAATACGGCCGTGGTTCATCGATCCTGGTGCGCGGTCTAGGGCTCGATGCGACCAACGGTTTCAAGGTCGATGGCCTGCCGATTCCCGGCTGGGGCAACGACCTGCTGCCGTTTGAAATGTTCGAGCGGGTCGAGTTGCTCAAGGGCCTGTCGGGATTCATGTACGGCTTCGGCTCGCCCGGCGGTATCCTCAACTACGTGCAGAAACGTCCGACCGACGAGAATACCTTCTCGGCCGACATCGGCTACAAGACCAATTCGCTGCTCTCCGAGCACGTCGACTTCGGCGGTCGCGCCGGCGATGAGAAGCAGTTCGGCTACCGCGTCAACCTGGTGCACGAGCAGGGCGGCACTTACTTCACCGGAGGCTCTCTGAAACGCGATGCCGCTTCCGTGGCACTGGACCTCAAGCTGACCTCGGACCTGACCCTGACCTTCGACACGCTGTACGCCAAACGCAAATCGCTCGGCAACGCCTTTTGGGGCTTCTCGCTCGGCAACGGCCTGGCGCTTCCCGGCACCATTGATCCGACCACGCGCCAGCAGCCCGACGGCAGCTACTACAACAATGAAAACATCATGGTCACGACCGGTCTGCAATGGCGCCTGACGCCCGACTGGAAGGCCAGCATGGCGTATCGCTATGCGCGCGAAGACGTCGACTACGTCTACAGCACCATCAGCATCATCAATCCGGCCGGCGACGCCACCACCGCGCAATCGGCGGGGATCTACAGTTTCGAGTTCCAGAACCTGCAGGCCATGCTGGAAGGCAAAGCCCGCACCGGCGGCATTGAGCATCAACTGGTGTTCGGCGCCAGCACGCAGAAATACGCGTCGCTGTCCGACCGCGCCGGCGTCGGCACCAACTTGGGTGCGACCAACATCTACCGCGATTCGACGCTGAGCACCAACGGCGTCAACAACAGCACGCACACCATGTACCGTTCGTCGGAGATCACCCAGAACGCCTTGTTCGCCAGCGACACGCTCAACTTCAACGACAAATGGTCGCTGATCGGCGGCTTGCGCTACACCCGTTTCGACCAGAAAGGGCTGAACCAGGCCGGGCTGACCACCACCCGCTACAAGCGCAGCCCGCTGACGCCGACCGTGGCGCTGATGTTCAAGCCGCTGGCCGACACCACCATCTACGGCAGCTACGTCGAGTCGCTGGAGCGCGGCGGTGCAGCGGCCGTGTCCAACGTCAACTTCGGCGAAGTCATGGGACCGATCAAGAGCACGCAATACGAACTCGGCCTGAAAACCGAACGTGAGCGCTGGTCGACCTCGGCCGCCTTGTTCCGCGTCCAGCGCACCGCCGAATACACCAATGCCGCCAACTATTACGTGCAGGATGGCGAAACCCGCTACCAGGGCCTGGACCTGTCCGGACGCCTGGACGTCACGCGCAACCTGACGCTCAACAGCGGCCTGATGTGGCTCAACACCAGCTACGTCAATGCCGCCGCTGCGCTGCAAGGCAAGCGCGTGACCGGCGCGCCGTCGTTCCAGGCCACCATCAACGCGCAGTACCGCGTGCCCGGATTGGAAGGCCTTAGCCTGAATGCCGGCGGCCGCTATGTCGGCTCGTCCAAGCTCAACACCACCAACACGCTGGACCTGCCGTCCTACTATGTGTTCGACACCGGCGCCGTGTACCGCACCCGCCTGAGCGGCAAGGAAGTCACGTTCAACGCGCAGATCCAGAACATCACCGACAACCGCTACTGGGTCTACAACGGCTCGCAGTACATCTTTGCCGGCGCGCCGCGAACATTGAGCCTGAACGCGCGCATGGACTTCTGATGACCGGGAAGCAGCGTACCAATCGCCTGCGCATGCGCGCCGGCATCGCGGCGGCGGTCGTCATCGCCGTCACCGGTGCGTGGAAGTGGAACAGCACCGGTGTGCAGTACGACACCGTGAGGGTTGCGCGCGGCGACGTTGAAGCCAGCGTGTCGGCGGTCGGGAAATTGCAGCCGCGACGTTACGTCGACGTCGGCGCGCAAGTGTCGGGCATGATCCTCAAGTTGCATGTGCAGGCCGGGGTCGCCGTCGAAAAAGGCCAGTTGCTGGTGGAGATCGATCCGAACGTGCAGAAGGCCACGGTCGACGCCGGCCGCGCTTCATTGGCCGGCCTGCGCGCGCAACTGGCGGATCAGCAGGCGCAGCACCTTCTGGCGTTCCAGCAAGCCGACCGCCAGCGCAAGCTCGATGCCGGCGGCGCCACGCGCACCGAAGATGTCCAGGTCGCCGAAGCCGCGCTGTCGTCGGCGGCTGCCAGGATCGATCACCTGAAGGCGCAGATCGATCAGACCCACGCCACCGTGCAGGCCGACGAAGTGCGGCTGGGCTACACGCGCATCTACGCACCGATGGCCGGCACGGTGGTTTCTGTTGACGCGCGCGAAGGCCAGACCCTCAACGCCACCTACCAGACGCCGAGTATCCTGCGCATCGCCGACCTGTCGACCATGACGGTGTGGACCGAAGTCTCGGAAGCGGACGTACGCCGCGTCAAGGCCGGCATGCCGGTGTACTTCACCACGCTCGGCAGCGCCGGCCATGAGCCGCGACGCTGGCACGGCGAGGTGCGCCAGGTGTTGCCGGCGCCGCCTTCGGGCGACGGCAAAAGCGCCGACACCGCGTTGGCGCCATCATCCAACAAGGTCGTGCTCTATACCGCGCTGTTCGACATTGACAACGCCGATGGCGAGCTGATGCCGCTCATGACGGCACAGGTCAATTTCGTCTCGGCGGCGGCGCGCAATGTCGTGACGGTGCCGCTGGCGGCGCTGTCGCCGCTGCAGGCGAGCAAGCCGGAACCGAAAAAGATCGCAGCATCGCAACGTTCACAACGTTTCCGCGCGCGCATCCTGCGCAGCGACGGTAAGCCGGAAGAACGTGAAGTCGAGGTGGGCGTCCGCAATCGCGTGCGCGCGGAGGTCTTGCAGGGCATCCGCGAAGGCGAACTGCTGATCACCGGCGAGCGTGACACCGGCGCTGGCGTCAAGAGATTCCAGCTGTGACGTCTTCGGAGAAACGCATCCCCCTGATTGCGCTCGACAACATCCGCAAATCCTACGGCGGCCATGACGTGGGGCAGGGCGGACCGCCCGCTGTGGAAGTATTGCGCGGCATCAGCCTGGATATCTACGCCGGTGAATTCGTCGCCATTGTCGGCGCTTCCGGCTCGGGCAAGTCGACCCTGATGAACCTGCTCGGCTGCCTCGACAGGCCAAGCGCCGGCGCCTATCGCTTCAACGGTGAAGACGTTTCCTCGCTCGACGCCGATCAACTGGCCTGGCTGCGCCGGGAAGCCTTCGGCTTTGTGTTCCAGGGATATCACCTGATCGCTACCGAATCCTCGTGCGAGAACGTCGAGGTGCCGGCCGTCTACGCCGGCATTCCCGAGCGCGAGCGCCGTCAACGCGCATCCGCGCTGTTGACGCGACTGGGACTAGGGGATCGTCTCGATCATCGACCGCACCAATTGTCCGGCGGGCAGCAGCAGCGTGTCTCGATTGCGCGTGCGCTGATGAACGGCGGCCGCATCATCCTCGCCGATGAGCCGACCGGCGCGCTCGACAGCAGCAGCGGCGCCGAGGTGATGAAACTGTTGAATGAACTGGCCGATGCCGGCCACACCATCATCCTGATCACGCATGATCGCAAGGTCGCGGCGCAAGCCCGGCGCGTGATCGAAGTGTCGGACGGCCGCATCATCGCCGACAGCGCAGCGGCGCAACCGCCGCTGCTGACGGGGGCGCAGTTGCCGCCTATGCCGGACCTGCGCAATCGAGGCTCGACACCGGACCAGGATGCTTCCCGGTTATTGTTTGAAGACATCCGCGAAGCCGCCCGTGCCGCCTGGCGCGTGATGTGGATCAACCGCTTTCGCACCGGGCTGACCCTGCTCGGCATCGTGATCGGCGTCGCCTCGGTCATCGTGATGCTGGCCATCGGCCTGGGCACGCGCCAGCAGGTGGTCGAACAACTCGGCAAGTTCGGCTCCAACCTGATGTACATGGCGGCCATCGGCGAGAGCTCGCGCATACCGGGCCGCAGCATCACGTTGCAGGACCTGGAGGCGGTTTCCGAAATACCCAACATCGTGCATGTGCTGCCCAACGTCACCGGTAACAAGGTGGTCCGTTACGGCAACCAGGATATCCAGACCTATGTGCGCGGCACCGGCGCGGCGCTGCCGGCGATCCAGACCTGGCCGTTGGCGCGCGGGGCATTTTTCACCGCTGGCGATGAGCGTGAACTGGCGTCGGTCGCGGTGCTCGGCCACAAGCTGGCGCGCGAACTGATGCCAGGCGTGGATGACCCGGTCGGTCGGACGGTGTTGATCGGTAACGTGCCGTTTCAGGTGGTCGGCGTGATGAGCCAGAAGGGGGCGCTGACCGGAGACCGTGATGAAGACAACCTGCTGATTCTGCCGTTCTCGACGGCCGGCGTCAAAGTGTTCGGCCAGCGCGAACCAACCTATACGGTGCTGGCGGTGGCCGACGTCGGCCGCATCCAGCGTACGCAGGAACAGGTCGAAGCCTTGCTGCTGGAACGCCACGGCATCCGCGATTTCAGCATCGGCAACGCGGCGGCATCGATTGCCGCCGAGGCGAAGACGCGCGACACCATGACGCTGATGCTGAGCCTGGTCGCCGCCGTGTCGCTGCTGGTCGGCGGCATCGGCGTGATGAATGTGATGCTCATGACGGTGCGCGAACGCACCCGTGAAATCGGCATTCGCCTCGCCACCGGCGCCCGCCAGCGCGACATCATGCGCCAGTTCCTGACCGAGGCGGTGCTGGTGACGATTGTCGGCGGCAGCGCCGGCGTGGTGCTGGGATTGCTGGTCGGCGCCGGCTTGATCGCCGCCGGCGCGCCGGTGATATTTTCCCTGACCTCGATGCTGGCGGCGTTCGGTTGCTCGGTGGCGACCGGGTTGATCTTCGGTTTCATGCCGGCGAAGAAGGCGGCCCGGCTAGATCCGGTTGTCGCGTTGACGTCGGAATAAATCCTTTGTCCTTTTCGTGTTTTTGCCGCACATCAAATTTAATTGATGTACGGCAATACCGGTTCTGTTTCCCTGTTTGGCCCGTGTTGTCATGGAGTAGTAATACTTGAATGCAACAATGCGGCCATCACAAAAGAGCCGCGCGTTCCACCCCAGAGGGCGTGCCGCTTGCCAGTCTCCAGGGAAAAGACAAATGACTATCCGTCTGCGCATTACCTTGCTCGTCATCCTTACGTTCATCGCCATTTCAGCCATCGGCGGTTACGCCGTGTTCCAGTCGCGCAGCAGCGCGGTCGAGGTCAAGTCGGTGACCGAAGGCGTGGTGCCGAGCGTGCTGGCATCCTCGGACCTGGTGGGCCAACTCAAGGATGTGCAACTGGCGGCCATGGTGATGGTGGCGGAGGCCGACGCGCAACTGGTCATCCAGGAAAATGAAAAGCTCGCCGCAAAAAAGGCCACGCTCGAAAAAGCGCTGGAGTTCCAGGCAGGGCAGGCCGCAAGCCAGGCACAGAAAGGCCTGATCGAACAGGCCAAGGAAAGCCTCGACAACTATTTCGGCGCCATCGACAGCACCGCCAAATTCAAGCTGGCCGGCAAGGATGCGCTGGCGCAGGCATCCTTCTTCGGCAATGTGGTGCAATACCAGGCTGAACTCGAAGGCGTGGTCGACACGCTGCGCATCGAGAAGAACCGCAGCAAGGACAGCGCAATCGCTGCGCTGAACCAGAACCTGGCCTCGACCACCACCACGATTTCCGCCGTCACCGCCGTGGCCGTGATCGCACTGGCGCTGATCGGCTTCCTGCTGTATCGCCAGATCACCGGCCCGATCAGCCGCATGCAAACCATGATGACCGAGATCGCCGCCAGCCAGGATTTCACGCGCCGCCTGCCGGTCGATCGCATGGATGAAGTGGGCCACTCCATCGTCGCCTTCAACGGCATGGTCGAAAAAATCGAGGAAGCCTCGGCGCTGGTCAAGCAAAAGACCGCCGACATGCAGGCCATGCTGCAGAACATCCCGCAAGGCATTTTGACCGTGGTCGACGGCAACAAGGTCCATCCGGAATATTCCGCTTTCCTGGAAACCGTGTTCGAGACCACCGACATCGCCGGCCGCGACCTGATGGACCTCGTGTTCGCCGGCACCACGCTGGGCGCGGATACGCTGTCGCAGATCGAAGCTATCGGCGGCGCCTGCATCGGCGAAGACATCATGAACTTCGAGTTCAACGAACACCTGATGGTCGGCGAAGTCGAGAAGAAGATGGCTGACGGCCGCGTCAAGATCCTCGACCTAAGCTGGTCGCCGATCACCGATGATGCCGACACCGTAATCCGCCTGATGCTGTGCGTGCGCGACGTCACCGAATTGCGCAAGCTGGCCGCGGAAGCCAACGAACAGAAACACGAACTGGAAATGATCGGCGAAATCCTCGCCGTCGCGGCGCCGAAGTTCGAAGACTTCATCGCCACCTCACGTCGCTTCCTCGACGAGAACGAGCAGATCGTCCATCAGAATCCGGAAGCCACGGCCTTCGCCATCGCCAAGCTGTTCCGCAACATGCACACCATCAAGGGCAACGGCCGCACCTACGGCCTGCTGCACCTGAGCAACGTGGTGCACGACGTCGAGCAGCACTACGATGACCTGCGCCATCCGGAAACCGGCGCCGTCTGGGAACAGGAGCGCCTGGTGCAGGATCTGGCCCGCGTGCGCGTCGCCATCGATCGTTACGCCCGCATCAATGAAGTCACGCTGGGTCGCCAGGCTGCGCCGGAACAGGCCGCAGCGGTGGAACGCCATATCCTGACCATCGACCGCAAGCACATCCAGGAAAGCCTGCACCGCCTGGAAACGGTGAACACCGCCAACCTGCATGAACTGGTCGCGGTCCGCAACGCCGTACGTAAAACCTTGCGCCTGCTCGGCACCGAACCGCTGGCAGACATCCTGGCCAGTGTCACCGACTCGCTGCCGGCGCTGGCAAGCGAACTCGGCAAGGCGGCGCCGGTGGTGGCGATCGAAGACAACGGCTATGTCATCCACGCCCACGCTTCCGCGCTGCTCCAGAACGTCTTCATGCACCTGATCCGCAACGCCATGGATCACGGCCTGGAAACACCGGACGAGCGCCAGGCCAAAGGCAAGAATGAAACCGGCACGATCCGCCTGCAACTGGGCGTGATGAGCAACATGCTGCACATGGCGCTGTCCGATGATGGTCGAGGCCTGGCGCTGGCGCATATCCGCCGCACCGCGGTCGACAAGCAACTGATCGCCTCCGACACCGTGCTCAGCGACGCCGAACTGGCGCGCCTGATCATGCGTGCCGGCTTCTCCACACGCAGCGAAGTGACCGACGTGTCCGGCCGCGGCGTCGGCATGGATGCGGTGCTGGATTTCGTGACGCAAGAGCACGGCCGCATCGAGATCGAGTTCCTCGACCACGCTGAAGGCGCCGATTTCCGTCCGTTCCAGATCAATGTGCTGCTGCCGGAAAACATAGCGGTGGAAGTCGACGGCATCGACGTCGCCTATCCTCTGCCGGATGTCGACCAGACAGCGCCGGCCGGCATCCTGGCCGCAAGCGGCGATCCGCAGGTGGCGTGAACGGGTGGAGCAGGGCAAAACATTGCCGTAACGGATTTATCGCAAGGAACGTTTCATGATGTTGAACCAGATTTTTTTCGTCTTGCTGGGCGCGCTGCTGTCTGGCGTACCGCTGGCCCTGATGCTGAAACGGCAGAAGGCGCGCATGCGGCGCATGGTTGACGTTGACCAGGTCGATGCACTCAAACGCAACGTCCAGCTGACGCTGGACGAGCATCAACAGAATATCGACGCGCACCGGCAAGAGCTGGAAGCGCAACGCCGCGACAATGACGTGCGCCTAGCGCAAACGCAGCGCGACACCGAGAAGGTGGTGGCGCAGCTGAGTTCGCAGAATTCGCAAAGCGTCGCGCGTGTGCTGGAGAACTGCGACGCCTCGCAGGAAACCATCTCGAATCTGCTCGGCCTGATGCGCACCTTCGAGCGCTGGCACGACGACATGAATGTGCTGATCACGCACAACCGCGAGATGCACCGCAAGAACGACGAGTTCGCGCTGATCGTTAACCAGGTCATCATTGTCGCGCTCAACGCCTCGATCGAAGCAGCGCGCGCCGGCACCCACGGCCGCGGTTTCGCGGTGGTGGCGTCGGAAGTCCGTGACCTCGCGCAGCGCGCTGAGAAGCTGTCCAAGAGCTATCGCGCCAACCTGTACCAGAACGACCTGATCACCACCACCACTTTCCAGGACCTGCAGGCGGGCGGCAAGATGATCATCGGCGCCGTCATCGGCCTCGACCTGATCAACAAGAAAACCAAAGAAGCGCTGGCCGCCTGATAGCGAGAAACCGACCATGCTGACCCAATCCGCCAAAGACGGCTTCGACACGCTGCTGACCCAATCGCTGAAATCCGGCATGGCGCCGTCCGCTGCACAAGTTGAGGTGTCGGTGTTGGACGACGACGCCGTGATTCCCGAGAAGAAGATGGTGGTGCTGACGGTGTCGTCCTATCTGTTCCGTCTGATGGCGATGTTCTATTTCACGCCCGACGCGGCCACCCGTGCCCATTTCGCGCGTCTCAACAATATCGACGAAGCCGAGATGAGCGAGCAGACCTTCATGGACGCCATCGCCGAAAGCGGCAACCTGTGCTGCGGCATCCTCAACCGCGACCTCGGCAATTTCTTCCCGCATATCGGCATGTCGACGCCCAACGTCATCGACAGCAACTGTGCCGCCTACCTGCAAACGCTCAACTGCCAGCACGTGCGTCATTTCGCGGTGGACATGGACGGCGCGCCGCGCTTCCACGTGACGCTGAGCGTGTCGGCCTATGCCGACATCGATTTTGCGGTGTCGGCCGACGAACTGGGCAGCGACACCGGCGAACTCGAGCTGTTTTAACTTCATTCATCCAACGTAAAGAACCATAGAGAACCCATGGCACAAATCCTCGTAGTCGACGACTCCAGCACGGTCCGCGCCGAAGTAGGCGATTTCCTCAAGAAGAACGGCCTCGACGTGGCCCTGGCGGTGGACGGCCGCGACGGCCTGCTTAAACTCAAGGGCGATCCGTCGATCAAGCTGGTGGTGTCGGACGTCAACATGCCTAACATGGACGGCCTGACCATGGCCGAAAAGATCCGCAGCGAACTCGGTAACGCCGCCGTCAACATCATCATGCTGACCACGGAAAATTCGCCGATCATGAAAGAGCGCGGCAAGGCCGCCGGCATCAAGGGCTGGATCGTCAAGCCGTTCAAGGGCGACGCCGTGCTGGCGACGTTCAAGAAACTGGTCGGCGCCTGAGTCTGTTCAGGCGGCGGTGCGCAAGGCGCTGGACGGCGACTCGCCGAAGAGTTTCTTGTAGTCGCAGGAAAACTGGCTGAAATTGCTGAATCCCCAGGCGGCGGCAACGTCGCCGATGCGGACCTCAGACGAGGCGCCGGCGGCGGCACTCTGCATCAGCTGGCGTCGCACGCCGTTCAGGCGCAACGAGCGCAGGTAAGTCATCGGGCTGATGCCCAGCACATCTTCAAAACAATATTGCAGCGTGCGACGGCTCACGTGCAGCTGTTCGCACAGCATGGAAATCGTGATCGGCACATCCTGGTTGTCCATCGCGTAGTCGCGCGCATCGCCGACAATGCGTCGACGCCGCAGCAGGCTGGTGCAGGCTTCGTTCTCGACTTCGCCTGCATCGAGCATGGCCAGCAAAGCGGTGATGACCTGATCCTGCTGCATCGCCTGCGCGCTCTGGGGCGACTGCGGATCGAGCAAGGTCTGGATGTGCTGCGCGCAGGCAAGCAGCGCGTCCTGGCCGACGTGCAGCAGTTCCGCTGCGGCCAGTCTTGACCAGTCGATCCGGCAACCCAGACGGTCAGCGGCAGCGAGCAGGGTATTGCGCTGGATTACGATACCGAGAATTTCATGATCGTCGGGCGTCATCAGCTCAAACTCGCGATGGCCGGGCTGCGTCATGATCATGCCGGCGCCGACGTTGCGGCCGTTGATGCGCATGCCGCGCGCCTGCGGTTCGATGCCGAACCAGAAGGCGTCGGGCCAGACACAGCAGGATTGCAGCACGGCGCGGCTGCTGCGTTCACGGAATATCTGCAAGCCGTCGGCTTGCCATTCATTCAATTCGCCGCAAAAACGACCGTGCGTGATCTGGTCGTAGCGTTGCTCCCAGTTGGTCAGATTGTGGGCGTGCTCATCCACGTCGTGCGCGACAACGGTGCGCAGCACCTCGCCGATGTGCACCGGCGGTGCACCCGGACGGGCCGACGAAGATGAGTGATGGAACATTGACAAGAGCTTTATCCCGTTGAAGTGAGCATGGCGATTTCCGGTGAGGTGATGGCACCGCAACTTTGCCGATTTTCGATAACGCCGGTTTTTCCCCGTTGTTATATTCAATAGCGGGGTCAATGAAAACGTTTGCAAGCAAACGTTATGCCCGCAACGGCCGTTGCCCCGTTCCGATTGGTCTCCGATCAATCGCATTCGCCATTGCACAGGAGCATTCATATGGATTCAGCGACATCCAGCCAGCATGCAGGTCTCAAGCCGGTGTTGAGCACATTGCAGCTGTGGGGCATCGCCGTCGGGCTGGTGATTTCAGGCGAATATTTCGGCTGGAGTTACGGCTGGGCATCGGCCGGTACGCTCGGCTTCACCGTCACCGCGCTGTTCATCGCAGCGATGTACACCACCTTCATTTTCAGCTTTACGGAGCTGACCACCTCGATTCCGCATGCGGGCGGCCCGTTCGCCTACAGCAAGCGCGCCTTCGGTCCGACCGGCGGTTACCTGGCCGGCGCGGCGACACTGATCGAGTTCGTGTTCGCACCGCCGGCGATTGCACTGGCCATCGGCGCCTATCTCAACGTGCAGTTTCCGACGGTCGACCCCAAGCTGGCGGCGCTGGGCGCCTACCTGGTATTCATGACACTCAATATCGTCGGTGTGCAGATTGCCGCCACCTTCGAACTGTGCGTGACGCTGTTGGCAATCTTTGAGTTGCTGGTGTTCATGGGCGTGGTGTCGCCGGGCTTTTCGCTCGCCAATTTCACCAAGGGCGGCTGGTCCGGCAGCGACAGTTTCAGCCTGGCGTCAATCCCGGGCATGTTTGCGGCGATCCCGTTCGCGATCTGGTTTTTCCTGGCGATCGAAGGCGTCGCCATGGCGGCGGAAGAAGCCAAGGATCCAAAGCGGTCCATCCCGATCGCCTACATCACCGGCATCCTGACGCTGGTGGTGCTGGCCATCGGCGTGATGCTGTTCGCCGGTGGAGCAGGGGACTGGACCAAGCTGTCGAACATCAACGATCCGCTGCCACAGGCGATGAAGCTGATCGTCGGCGCCAACAGCAACTGGCTGCACATGCTGGTGTGGCTGGGCCTGTTCGGCCTGGTGGCGTCGTTCCACGGGATCATCCTGGGTTATTCGCGCCAGATATTCGCCTTGTCGCGGGAAGCCTACCTGCCTGCCTATTTCGCCAAGGTGCATCCACGGTTCAAGACGCCGCACCGCGCCATCCTGGCCGGCGGCGCAGTCGGCATCGCGGCGATCTACAGCGATGAACTGATCACCATTGGCGGCCAGACGCTGACGGCCAATATCGTCACGATGTCGGTGTTCGGCGCGATCCTGATGTACATCCTGAGCATGCTCAGCCTGTTCAAGTTGCGTCGCAGCGAAGCCGGCCTGACGCGGCCGTTCCGAGCGCCGCTGTATCCGTTCTTCCCTGCGTTCGCGCTGTTCGGGGCGCTGGTCTGCATGGCGACCATGATCTATTACAACCCGCTGATTTTCGTCATCTTCCTGGCGTTCCTGGCGCTCGGCTACGGCTATTTCCTGATGACCGGCAGCCAGCGCGCGGCGGCGATCGTCAGCAACTGATTCTGCAGCTTGCTTCATCCACCTTTGAGTCACCAACAAGAGAGTCCATCACATGAAAAACAATCAACAGGGGAACGCGACAGCCACAGAGGCAATCGCGCGTCGGGGATTTCTGGGACGCGCGCTGGCCTCCGCAGCCGGCGCTGCAATGGTCGGCGCGCCACTGGCGGCGCAGGCAAAAACCGTCAAGGCGCCGGTCGGTCTCGATCGTGCCAAATGGGCGCCGCGCAATCGCCAGATGGTGGAGCAGATGATCGCTGCCTATGGCAACACGTCGCGCGGCTACAAGAGCAGCAAGAAGCCTTACGCGGTGTTCGACTGGGACAACACCAGCATCATGAACGACTGCGAAGAAGCGCTGCTGATGCATCAGATCAACACCTTGTCGTTCAAGCTCACGCCGGTCGAATTCAGTGCGATCATTCGCCAGAACGTGCCGCCGGGTCCGTTCACGGCAGATTTCAAGAATGCCGCCGGCAAGGTGGTGGACCTCGATTCAATCTGCGCCGACCTGGATGCCGACTACGCTTTCCTGCATGCGAATTACAAAGGCTTCGCCGGCGCCAAGTCGCTCGAAGAAATCAGCGCGACCAGCGAATTCCTTGATTTCCGCGCCAAGCTCTATTACCTGTATGAAGCCGTCAACGATACCCACGGTGTCAATGTCGGCTATCCGTGGGTGATCTACTTTTTCGCCAACATGACCGTGGCGGAAGTGTCGGCACTGGCCGAAGCATCCAACGATGCGGCCCTGGGCGCAGCGCTCACCAAGGTCAAATACACCAGCCCCGCCGACCGTCCCGGCAAGGCCGGCGTGGTCAGTGTCGGCCACTTCCACGGCATCCGCCTCTGTACCGAGGTCGGCGGCATGATGGATACGTTCCGCGATCACGGCATCGACATCTATGTCTGCACCGCTTCGCTCGAGGACGTGGTGGCGGTGTTCGCGACCAATCCCAAGTACGGCTATAACGTGGCCCGCGAGAACATCATCGGCCTGCGCCTCGAACGCGACGGCAGCACCTACAAGAACGCCTACCTGAAGAACTGGCCGCTGACCTGGGGACCGGGCAAGACGGTGGCGATCAAGAGCGAGCTGGTGGCCGCCAAAGGCTACGGGCCGATTTTCGTGGCGGGCGACAGCGATGGCGATTACGATATGCTCAGGGACTTCGCCGATACGCGCTACGGCCTGATCGTCAACCGCATGAAGAACGGCAAGATCGGCGAGTTGTCGAAACTGGCGGCAACGCAGATCACAGCAGGCCAGCCGCGCTTCCTGTTGCAAGGCCGGCAAGAGTCGACCGGCAACTGGCTGCCGGTGGAAACCAGTATCAAGTACGGCAAGACGACGCCGCTGCTGACATTTTGATCGTTTGACCGCCTGACCGCATCTGGCCACATCTGGTCGGGATCATCTGAGGAAAAGGAAACGTGCCGTCCTATCAGTTCAGCCACACCGTCGGCGCCATCACGCATCAGTTCCGCGATCTGCGGGACCTGATGGCCAAGGCGACGCCGCTGCGTTCCGGCGACATGCTGGCGGGCGTCGGCGCCGCCAGCGCGGAGCAGCGCGCGGTGGCGCAGATGGCCCTGGCGGAACTGCCGCTGCGCATTTTCCTCAATGAAGCGCTGGTACCCTATGAGACCGACGAGGTGACGCGCCTGATCATCGACGAGCACGATGCCGCCGCATTCGCCGAGATCAGTCATCTCACGGTAGGCGATTTCCGCAACTGGCTGCTTGGCGACGACGTCGACAGCGCGACCCTCAGCGCAGTGGCCCCCGGCATCACGCCGGAGATGGCCGCAGCGGTCAGCAAGATCATGCGCAACCAGGATCTGATTCTGGTGGCGAAGAAGTGTCGCGTCGTCACTGCCTTCCGCAACACCATCGGCCTGGCCGGACGGCTGTCGACGCGGCTGCAGCCCAACCATCCGACCGACGACGCCACCGGCATCGCAGCGAGCCTGCTGGACGGCCTGCTGTATGGCAGCGGCGACGCCGTCTTCGGCATCAATCCCGCCACCGACAACGTGCCGCAAGTGGTCAATCTGGTCACGATGATGGCCGAGATCATCGCGCGCTACGAGATCCCGACGCAGTCTTGCGTGCTGACCCACGTCACCAACACGCTTGCCGCCATCGAGCGCGGCGCCCCGGTGGACTTGGTGTTCCAGTCGATAGCGGGCACCGAGGCCGCCAACCGCAGCTTCGGCATCGACCTGGCGATACTGGACGAAGCGCGCGGCGCGGCGCTGTCGCTGGGGCGCGGCACGGTCGGCGACAACGTCATGTATTTTGAAACCGGGCAGGGCAGCGCGCTATCGGCGGGCGCCCACCACGGCATGGACCAGCAGACCTGCGAAGCGCGCGCCTATGCGGTGGCGCGCAAGTTCAAGCCGCTGCTGGTCAACACCGTGGTCGGCTTCATCGGCCCCGAATACCTCTACGATGGCAAGCAGATCATCCGCGCCGGACTGGAAGACCATTTCTGCGCCAAGCTGCTCGGCCTGCCGATGGGGTGCGACGTCTGCTATACGAACCACGCCGAGGCCGACCAGAACGACATGGACAACCTGTTGACGCTGCTGGCGACGGCGGGCTGCAACTTCGTCATGGGCATTCCCGGTTCCGACGACATCATGCTCAACTACCAGACCACTTCGTTCCACGACGCCCTGTATGTGCGTCGCGTGCTCGGACTGGCGCCGGCGCCCGAATTCGAGGCATGGCTGCAACGCATGCAGATCTTCAGCAGCGAGCCGCAGTTCCGCCTCAACGACGGCTTGCCGCCAACGTTTCGCGATGCCTTGCGGCGGCTGTCCTAAAGGCGGGGAGCAGCGGCGATGCCTGACAACAAATCCCCCGTCATCGACAATCCGTGGCAAGCGCTACGGCAGTTCACGGCCGCCCGCATTGCCTTGGGACGCGCCGGCGTCAGCTTGCCGACCGCGCCGCAACTGGCCTTCCAGCTGGCGCACGCGCAGGCGCGCGACGCTGTGCACCTGGCGCTGGATACGGAGACCCTGCGTGGCGAGTTGCAGCAGGCGAGCATCCCCGGCGCCGATGCGTGCCAGGTGCTCGACAGCGCCGCCGTGGATCGCCTGACTTATTTGCAGCGCCCTGATCTCGGCCGTCGTCTCAGCGACGCATCGCGTGCGGTGCTGAGCAGCGCTGCGGGCACTTCGCAAGCGCCGGAAGAGCGGATTTACGATCTTGCCTTCGTGATCGCAGACGGCTTGTCCTCGCTGGCCATCGCCAGAAATGCCGTGCCGTTTCTGCAAGCAGTGCAGCAACGCATCGCTTCGCGCAACTGGACGCAAGCGCCACCGACCATCGTGCGCCAGGGCCGCGTCGCCATCGGTGACGAGATCGGCAGCCTGTTGCGAACCCGGCTGGTGGTGGTCATGATCGGTGAACGGCCGGGCCTCAGCTCGCCCGACAGCATGGGCTTGTACCTGAGCTGGATGCCGCGTGTGGGCATGACTGACGCCGAGCGCAATTGCATCTCCAACGTCCGGCCCGAAGGCATGCGCTATGACGAAGCCGCCGGCAAGCTCGACTACCTGCTGGCGGAAGCACACCGGCGCCGGCTGACTGGCGTCGATCTCAAGGATGAAAGCGAGGGAGACGCGCAGGCGCTGGCTGCACCGGGGACGAACTTCCTGTTGGGTGAGGTTCCGCAGACCTGATATTTCGCCTGTTCTGCGCAGCAACGGAAATGCATTTTTTCGTTATACTTGCCGCGACCGTCACACAATAATCAATATCGGCTGCCATCCAGCGGGAGAGAAAATGTTAAGAGTAGCCAGTCAGAACGACCTGTCCTCGTTCGTCAAAGCCAAAGCACTGTCCCCAACCATCACCAACGCGCCATTCAGCGGCATCTTGTTGAGCGCGCAAGCAAAGGCCTCAGAAGCCCAGGCCGTCGCTCCAAGCCCGGACGCTGCCGCCGTTGCCGCCCTGAGCGCCGCGCTGTCCCAGTTCGGCATCTCGGTGCCGCCGGCCCTGCGCATCACCACCGGCGCCAACGGCCTTGAGCTGTCCGGCGACAACCGCAACGTCAAATTCCAGGCCATGCTGCAGGCCAACCCTGCGCTGGAGACCACGCTCAACGGCATGATCGGTCAGCAGGACATGGCGCGTAAAAACGCGCTGAAGGACGTGGTGCGCGACTTCCTCGGCAAATCCGCCAGCCCCGGCATGGAAGCTTTCGCCCTTGATTTCATGGACGAAGAAAAGAACGATACCTACAGCCTCAGCTTCAACGGCGCCAACATCGGCGTCGACGAAATGGGCAGCAAGGGATGGCAACCGGTCAAGGACACCAAGGATTTTCGCGCGGACTTGCTGGCCGCATATACCAAATACCAGGTCACGCACGCGGTCACGGTCGAGAAACGCAAGGATGAAGACGACAACGCCCAGAACCTGGGCATCAAGTCCAAGTTGGCTGAGGCGCTGAAGAAGGATGATGTTGCAGCGAGCTGAAGCTGGATGTTTGTCTCGTTACGCAAAGGCCCCGGATCCGGGGCCTTTTTTTTGAATCTGCCGTCAGCCGGCAAATTCCAGCAAGGTTTGAAACGCCGGCAATGCCACCATCAGCGTGTCCGCATCTTCCCGCACAGGCAAATCAAGCGCACGCGCCCGGCCTGAAATAAGACCGCGATCGCCACCACGGAAACGAATCGAAGCAAAGAACGCCTCACGCTGCGGCATATACGCAGCGAGTTCTCCAAAGAACCCCCGCAACCCGTCTGCATCAATGAATTCCAGCGCAAAGTCTGTACCCCAACGGCCCAGACGGCCATAGCTTGCTGCCGCCTGCGCAGGATCCTTATCGACCACCAGCATGCTGGAAATACCGCGCACGCCATTGGCATGCGCCATCCATTCCGGACGCCATACCAGCTCCGGCGTCAGATGACGGCATGCGTAGACACGACCGGCGGTAAATTGGCCAGGGCGCAGGCGAACGGTGGAAAAGCGCGCATCAACCGACTTGTCCGCAACTTGCACCGGACGCGAAAAATGCTGGACCGGCTGCGCATCCAGACCCAACGCAAGCCAACGGTCGTGGCAAGCCTCGATGTCGTCAACAGCGTAGACCAGGCCATCGATGCCGACCGGGCTGTCGATGATTTCCTGCCGGACCTTGTCGCTGTCGCGGGGCTGGCCGATCAGTTCCAGATAGCCGCCGGCCAGCACCACAAGATGATTGACCGAACCGAGCGTGTGATAGCCGCGTGGCGTGACGGTGAAACCCAGTCCTTCGAACAGCGCCTGGGCGGCATCGATGTCGTAGTGGGTGTTGATGACCAGATGATCCAGGGCTGCCTGGGGTTGATCTGAGACGGAGAGTGTTGGGGTGGCGGAATGATTCACTGTGATTGATTTTTGAAGGACGAAAAGTATGCTGGCTAAATCAACTGCTATCGGACAGGCATTGTACGGAAAACGAGGAAATCGGTTCGCTTCCGGCGGCATTTCAAGTTCAGCTGAGCTTCAGCTTCTATCTGAGCAAACCAACGATCTGGCCGATATGTCAGACATCGAACATACAAGCCGTCGTTGCCTCCATGCAATGAAAAAAACTCCACGTTCTACGGCAAGCCATTCATTCACCTGGATAAAACGACACGATGATTCCGTGTCAAGGATGACGGAATTGGAATCTCCGCGGACTTGTTGCCGCATCTGTTATTGATGGTACAGTTGGCCATCTCGCCCACTTGCCTGCGCGTCATCTTATCGGGCAACGTATGGTGCGTTGGCTGCTGATGACGCAAGCTGGAGCGTCCGTAAGTCGACCGCAACATGGTCGGCGAACAAACGGATCGGCATATGGATATCGCTGGAAAAGAACAAGAAGAGGGTGGTTCCTGGCTGAACAAGCTGGGGCCGGGTCTGATCACCGGCGCAGCGGATGACGATCCCAGCGGCATTGCGACTTATTCGCAGGCGGGCGCCCAATTCGGTTTCAGCATGTTGTGGACAGTGCTGTTCACCTATCCGCTGATGGTCGGCATCCAAATCGTCAGCGCCCGCATCGGTCGCGTGACCGGGCACGGCCTGGCCACCAATATCCGCTTGCACTATCCCAAATCGCTGTTGTACGTCGTCATCGCGCTTCTATTGCTGGCCAATACGATAAATATCGCGGCCGACGTCTCCGCCATGGGCGATGCCTTGCATCTGATCCTGGGCGGTCCCAGCCAGCTTTATGCTGTGGGGTTCGGTCTGTTGTCTCTGCTGCTGCAGGTATTCGTGGCCTACAAGCGTTATGTCCGCATCCTCAAGTGGCTGACACTGGCTTTGCTTTCCTATATGGCGACGGCGTTGGTGGTCCATGTGCCATGGACGGAGGTAGCGCTGCGCACCGTCGCACCGCATTTGTCGTGGAAGACGGAATACATCACCACGGTCGTTGCAGTCTTCGGCACCACCATCAGTCCCTATCTGTTTTTCTGGCAGGCTTCGCAGGAAGTGGAAGAGCAACTGGCGACGCCGGGCGCCTTGCCGCTGATCCACGCGCCGCAGCAGGCAAAAGCCAATCTGCGACGCATCAAGCTCGATACCTATATCGGCATGGGATTTTCTAACCTGGTGGCCTTCTCCATCATCCTCACGGCCGCCGTGACGCTCAACCTGCACGGCGTAGGCGGTATCCAGACCTCGGCGCAGGCGGCAACAGCCTTGCGACCGATTGCCGGCGACTTTGCCTTCTTCCTGTTCAGCGCCGGCATCATCGGCACGGGCCTGCTTGCCATTCCGGTACTGGCCGGCGCATCGGCGTACGCCATGGCAGGCGCCTTCGGATGGAAGAACAGTCTCGACAGCAAACTGAATGCGGCCAAGGCTTTCTATGGCGTCATCATCGTTTCGACGGTGGTGGGGACCGGCCTCGGGTTCAGCGCCATCGATCCCATCAAGGCCTTGTACTGGAGCGCAGTCGTCAATGGTGTGATTTCGGTTCCGATCATGACGGTGATGATGTTGATGGCCTCGCGGGCGGACATCATGGGAACATTCGTGATCAGACGCAAATTGCAAATCCTCGGCTGGCTGGCAGCGCTGATGATGGCAATTGCCGTGGTCGCCATGCTGGTGACGCTCTAGACGTCACCGCGATAACAACAGCGAGACCGGCGACTCCGCGATCACGACGCCGGTTGTCCCGCCCAGCAGGACCCCGCGCCAGCGTGGATGCGCAACACAACCCATGACGATGAGATCGGCATCAAGCTCCGCCGCCAGCGCCAGCAATGCATGCCCGACATCTGCCGTGGCCGGACGATGCAGGACGGCGAGAGGTTTGCCGAGCGACGTCAGGCATTGATTGAGTTCGTCTTCTGAGGCCGACGCGCCGGCATCGGGAACCATGCCATCGCCGAAAATGACCGCGCTCACGGCGCTGACGTCCTGCAATAGTGGGATGGCGTTACGCACGGCGCGGGAGGCGGCGCTGCTGCGGTTCCATGCAATCAGCGCATGCCGCCGGGAAAAAGGCTTTTCGCTGATCATCAGTACCGGCGCGGCTGCATTGAGCGCGACAAACTCGATGAAGTCGCTTTCCTTGCCATCGTTGACGCCGTGCAGTTCGCTTTTGCCCAGGATGATCAGATCGGCGGCATTGCCGTAGTTGCTCAGCGCGGTCGCGGCATCGTCGTCGACATACAGCGTCTGGGTTCTGACAATGCCGCATTCCTGCGCCAGGACCTCGAATCGCTCCAATGAAGCGGCCATGTCGAGATGCTTTTTTTCGCGGCGTTCTTGTCCTTCGGAGGGAAGCACGTCCTTGCCGCTGCCGCTCGTTGCCGGAAGGATTTGCGACATGAATCTCGATACGCCCGAGATGGCAAGGCCGATCACGGTGGCAGGTTCACCCGATGTCAGGCGAGCAGCGAGTCGGATGCGGTGTTCCAGATCGATGGCGTTGCTGACGTAAATCAGAATGGATCGGTAGCGCATTGCGTGGTTCCTTGACGTGAGGCCCGTCTGATCAGGACATGGTACCGGTTCAGACCTGGATCGAATTGACCTGTATCAAACGAAACGGCAAGAACCTGCGGCGCGACAAGCACATTTTCTGGCTGGCGCCATTTTGATCCAGGTCAAATGGATAGTCCCCGGTGAGGCATACGATGTCCTTCATCGCATTCGTTCTCCTGGAGGCACCATGCTCAAAAAGATATTGCTGGCAACGGATGGCTCGGCACTGTCCAAACGAGCGGTGCTGGCCGCAGTGGATTTCGCCGCCTTGTACGGCAGCAAGATTGTCGGCCTGGCCGTCTCCGAAATCTTTCCCAACCTGGTCATGCCCGCGCTCGGCGCCGGGTACGACCTGAAGGGGATCGAAGAAGAGACATTCGCGCAATCCAAACTCAATGCCGACTACATCGCCGACTGTGCGGAAAAAGCAGGCGCCGACTATGAAGTCCATACCGTCAAGGGCACGCATGCCCATGAAGAGATACTGCGTTTTGCCGCCGAATACGGCTGCGACTCCATTTTCATGGCCTCGCACGGTCGCAGGGGACTGGACAAACTGATACTGGGCAGTGAAACGCAGAAGGTCCTGACGTACAGCAAGATCCCGGTGCTGGTATTCAAATGAAGTCGCCGCAACCCGGCGACACAACTTATAACCGCGTAAAGGTATTGCCATGAAAACAGATTCTCAGATCAAGCAGGACGTCGCCGCCGAACTGGCGTGGGATGCAGCCGTGAACGACAACGAGATTGGCGTGGAGGTGCGCGACGGCGTTGTCACCTTGTCCGGCAACCTGGACAGCTACGCGGAAAAATATGCCGCCGAAAAAGCCGCGCAGCGCGTTGCCGGCGTGCAAGGGCTGGCGGTGGAAATCGACGTCGTGCTGCCGGGTTCAAGCCGTCGCACGGACGCCGACATTGCAAGGACGGCCGCGCACGGGCTCGAGTGGAACGCTCTGGTGCCACTGAACAGCGTCAAGATCATGGCGGAGGATGGCTGGATCACATTGAGCGGAGACGTGGAGCATCAGTATCAACGCATGGCGGCGGAGAAAGCCTTGCGCAGCCTGCTCGGCGTCATCGGCATCAGCAACCAGATCGCGGTGAAACATCTGGCCCGGCCGGTCGACATCAAGACCCATATCGAAGCCGCCTTGCAGCGGCGGGCGCATTCGACCGTGAAAGCGATAGAGGTGGCGGTGAACGGCGACCAGATCACACTCAACGGAACGGTCGCGTCGCTGGCCGAGCGCGAGGAAGCGTTTGCGGCAGCGGCGAGGACTCCCGGCGTCCACAAAGTCGTCGACAAGCTGTCAATTGTTTACTGAGCGTTGCCGTCGGTCCGGTTTCTGCTTCACGGCGTCAGACGATGACGCCGCATCATATTGGGCAATGCCATGAAAAACACCATGCTCGCCGCGGTAGTCGAACAATTCGGCGAACCGCTTGTCATCAAGGAAATCCCGCTGCCGTCGCCGGGGCCCGGACAGATTCTGGTCAAGACGGAGGCATGCGGCGTCTGCCACACCGACCTGCATGCAGCGCGCGGCGACTGGCCCGTCAAGCCATCCCTGCCTTTTGTGCCGGGACATGAAGGAATAGGCGTGGTGGTTGCCCTGGGCGCCGGCGTCACTGAAGTGGCAATGGGCGAGCGTGTCGGCGTGCCATGGCTTTACTCGGCGTGCGGCCATTGCGAGCACTGCCTGGCGGCATGGGAAACCGTGTGCGCCAAGGCGGAGTTCGGCGGTTACACAAAGAACGGCGGCTTTGCGGAATACATCCTGGCCGATCCCAGGTATGTCGCCCATATCCCCGCAGGACTGGAAGCGGCCGCGGCTGCCCCGATCATCTGCGCCGGCGTCACCTCCTACAAGGGCATCAAGGAATGCCAGGTGCAGGCAGGCGAATGGTTGGCGGTGTCAGGCATCGGCGGCCTTGGCCATCTGGCGGTTCAATACGGCAAGGCGATGGGACTGCGCGTCTGCGCGGTTGACATCGATGACGGCAAGCTGGCCCACGCCCAACGTCTCGGCGCAGATGCGGTCATCAATGCGCGTGTCGGCGATCCGGTTGCGCGCCTGCGTGAAGTTACCGATGGCGGCGCGCACGGCGTGCTGATTACCGCACCGTCGCTGGAGGCATTCCACCAGGGCGTCGCCATGACGCGCAAGCGCGGGACCTGCGTGCTGGTCGGCCTTCCGCCGGGAGAATTTCCCACGCCATTGTTCGATGTGGTGGCCAACTGCATCACCATACGCGGCTCGTTCGTCGGCACGCGCAAGGACATGGCCGAAGCGCTGGCATTCGCTGCCGCCGGCAAGGTCAAGGCGGATATCGAGTTGCAACCGCTCTCGGCCCTCAACAACGTCTTCGAGCGCTTGCAGCGCGGCGACGTGCCGTCGCGGGTGGTGCTGGATTTCTCGTGAGAAGACGCCGGATCAGTGCTGCGGGTGGCACACCGGCGAGGAAGTCAACGTCTCGGTTCCGGACGCCAGTCTGATCAGCGCCGGCATGTCGAGTATTTCGACGTCGCGCTGGCGCACCTGGATCAGGACATCCTTGCGCATTTTGGCGATCATGCGGCTGATGCTTTCGATGGTCAGGCCCAGATGGTTGCCGATATCTTCCCGCGTCATCCGCAACTGGAAGCGGGTCGCCGAGTAGCCGCGTGCGGCATAGGCGATCGACAGGCTGACCAGGAAAGCGGCAAAGCGCTGTTCGGCGCGCATGTTCCCCAGCAGCATGATGATCTTCTGCTCGTTGGTGATCTCCTGGCTCAGGGTGCGATGGAAGTGGTGGAGCAGGGTAGGCATCTGCGCAAACAAGGTTTCCAGCATCTGGAACGGGATTTCGCAGACCTCGCTGTCTTCCAGGGCGAGGGCATCGCACTGATAGCGTTCGGTATTGATGGCGTCCATCCCAAGCAAATCCCCCTTCATCTGAAACCCCGTGATCTGACGATCGCCGGCGAGGTTCTGCTGGTAACTCTTGAAATGGCCTACACGCACGGCGTATAAAGAAGTGAAGCGGTCTCCGATCCGATACAGAAAACTGTCGCGCGGGATCTTGCGGCGGGAAATGATCTTGTCCAGCCTCTGCGTGTCGCAGTCATTGAGGCCGGTCGGCAAACACAGCTGATGCATGCTGCAGCCGGAGCAGCTCCTCGCTGCCGAGCCGAGAGCAACGATCTGCGCGGGCGGGGAACGCGAGGCAGTGAAATTCAGGGCATGGTTCATGATTGACTCCGACGGACATACGGTTGATAAAAGGTCCTGAGATGAGGCCAGTGTACGCTTTCTCACGCTGAAAAAAGGTATTGGCTCGCGTTTACCTGTCCTGGATCAAATGATCGTCGATTGGGTCTGCATGTTGGCCGGAAGGCAGGACAAAATAAGAACTCGTGACAGTTCTCGCTTTGTTAAAGTCGATGGATATTCTGGTCGGACCACGACCGAATTATTGGGGTTACTCGCGCTTTAATGTGACCGAGGTGATGAAACAGGCGGCGAAAGAATGGATAGGGTGGCGAGAAGTGCAGCGGTTTTCGCGATGACGTCAGTTCGTGCGGACGCGACATCATCTCGACTCTCGCCGGATCGACAGGCGACGCAATAAAAATACAAACAATATCGCTTCCTGGGGCATGATGGCGATTCCAAACAAATCTTGATGGATGGAATTCACATGATCCCCATACGCCCGGACATCCCTGGCGACAGCGAGGGCCAAGCGCTCGAACGCGGTTGCAGCGGCTGCCTCGACTCTGAAGAATTGGACATTCAGTTTGAATATGCCTACCAGCCGATCGTCGAATTCGCAACGAAATCGATTTATGCGTATGAAGCGCTGGTGCGCGGTCCGCAAGGGGAGTCTGCCGCCAGCGTGTTGGCGCAAGTCAACGACAACAATCGCTACCGGTTTGACCAGGCATGTCGAGTGAAGGCGGTGGAGGGGGCATCGATACTCGGGATGACCGAACTGTTATCGATCAACTTTCTTCCCAACGCGGTGTATCGCCCCGAAGTCTGTATCCGCAGCACGTTCGCGGCGGCACGCAAACATAACTTCCCGATTGAAAACATCATCTTCGAAGTGACCGAAGGCGAGCGTGTCCAGGACCGGCCGCACCTGGTCAACATCTTCAAGGAGTACCATCGCTTTGGATTCCAGACCGCCATCGATGACTTTGGCGCCGGCTATGCCGGGTTGAACTTGCTGGCGGAGTATCAGCCCGATCTCATCAAGATCGACATGGACCTGGTGCGCGATGTGGACAGCAACAAGCCACGCCAGGCAATCGTGACCGGGATCGCCGCTATCTGCAAGAGTTTGAACATCCGCGTGCTTGCTGAGGGTGTCGAAACCCGTGCCGAGCGGGATTTTTTCCTGAGCATAGGCGTCACGCTCATGCAAGGGTATTGGTTCGCCAAACCTGGGTTCAAGGCGTTGAGCAGGATTCCTGAGTCGGCCTGGCTTTAGGATTTTGCCGACTGCCGGTATTGAGGCATCAGACTGGCGCTCAACACCTCGCCTATACGGAAGTATGTATCGATGCATCACGCTGCTCCGGTTATCATTTTTGTTTTAGTGATAAACAATCCGCAAGCGCGATGGAGAGAGAATGAAAACGTATGCACCGGCAATTGATCTGGCTCTGTGTGAATTGCTGGAATTGGGCGGCGTCGCTATCCCGCCGGGCGGTAACGTCCATATCACCGGCCGTGATCCGGTGTTTCCGACTCCCTTTTTGCTGGGGACTGCCGCGGCAACGGTGCTGGCGGCTCAAGGGGCCGCCATCTCTTCGATCTGGCACCAGCGCAGCGGCAGGGCGCAGACCGTCTCGGTCGATATAGCGGATGCCGCCGTGTCGCTCAAGAGCGTTGTGCATTTGCGTCAACGCGGCTATCCGGTGCCCTATCCCGACGAGGCGTACCCGCTGACCAATTTCTACCGCTGCCGCGATGGCCGTCACATCTTTATGCATGCCGGCTACCCCCATTTGCGCGATGGTTTGCTGAAATTGCTGAACTGTCCCAACGAGGCAGCATCCATCGCAAAAGCCGTGTCGACCTGGGATTCTGCAGCTCTGGAAGATGCCATCGCCAAAGCCCAATTGTGCGGCGGTATTGCGCGCAGCGAGGAAGAGTGGCTGAACACGCCGCAAGGTCGGCTGCTGGCCAGTCAGCCGGTCATCGAAATTGAACGCATTGGCGATAGCGCACCGGAAGCCATGGGTGCGGCAACACGCCCGCTGGAGGGAATTCGGGTGCTGGATCTCACCCATGTTCTGGCTGGCCCCATGTGCACCCGCACCCTGGCGGAACAGGGCGCGACGGTGCTGCGAGTGCGTCAGCCCTCCCATCCTGTGATTCCCTCATTCGTGATGGATACCGGCCACGGCAAACTCTCCACGCTGCTTGACCTGACCCAGACGCCCGATGCAGAGCGTCTGAACAGTCTGCTGAAAAGCGCTGACATTTTTGTGCAGAGCTATCGTCCCGGCAAGATGGCGGGACTGGGCTTTTCGGCTGAAGCCGCTGCCCGCCAGCGACCCGGCATTGTCTATGTGTCGCTCAGTTGCTACGGTGAGAGCGGGCCGTGGGGCGAGCGCGGCGGCTGGGAACAATTGGCCCAATCCGTCACCGGCATGGCGGTTGCCCAGGGCGGGGCGGACAATCCCACGGTGAGTCCGGTCTATCCCAACGACTACATCACCGGTTATCTCGGCGCTTATGGCGCGCTGGCGGCACTGTTGCGGCGAGCCAAAGAGGGCGGCAGCTACCATGTGCGGGTTTCCTTGTGCCGTAGCGCCATGTGGACTCAGTCCTTTGGCCGTCTGCTGCCACATGAATGGCAGCCAGTTCCGGGGCCGTCCGCAGAATTATCGGGGCGGCTGGAGACCACGCGAGAAACGCCTTACGGTATGCTGCGCTTCATGGGGCCAATTACCTCGTATTCAGAAACAAAACCCTATTGGGAATTTCCCTCGGCGCCGATGGCGGCGAATTCACCAGTATGGCCGGAGAACTCCCCAATTATCTATAACCCGCCTGGTCCGATTCGACTTTGACAGGTTTGACCTTGACATCCAGCCTATGCCGCCGTTGCGAAGATCGCTAGCACCATGGTTCCGACAAGATCGCTAAATATCGGCGGCTTGAGAGCCAAGTTGCTGATCGTGGTTTTCATTGCCGTCTTGCCGGCCTTGGGCGTGATCTTGTACAACACGGCCTCATCCAGGCAGCTGGCAATCAGTGAAGCTGAAAAGTCGGCGCTGGAATGGGTGCATGTGATCAGCAACTACCAGCGCGATCTGGACCGTCAAACCAGAACCATGGTTGCCTTGCTGGCGCGCGACCCGATCGTGTCAGGCAAGGATCATGAAGCCTGTAACCGGCGCTTCGCCGATTTGCTGTTCAATGCCGTGAACCAGCCGGAAAATTTTTTCAATTTCGTCGCGATTGACTTGAATGGGGATATCTATTGCGCGGCACGCAAGGGCGAACCTGGCAACATGCATGTGCGCGACCGCGAATATTTCTGGCAAGTGCGGACCATGGAGAAGGCGGTTACCGGCGGCTACGTCTTCGGCAAAATCATCAAAGCGCCGATTGTGCCATTCGCCGGCCCGATTTTCGATGCTCGTCAGAAGTTGGCGGGGGTGATGCTGGTAACCGTCAATCTCTCCTGGCTTTCCCAAACCATTGCACCGCGGCTGCCGAAAGGCGCGATTCTGAGCTTGTACGATAGCAATGGGACGATCCTGGTACACAGCCCCGACCAAAACGCCATGGTGGGAAAGAAAGACGCGCTGTTCTCCAAACTGTTGACCGGTAACGATGACGGCGTGTTTTCCAGCAGCGATGGTCCCGAACGCCTGAATGCCTTTGCGCGCATCCCCTACGGCGAACACAATTTCTACGTGGTGGTCAGCATTCCCAGAGGTGATGCCTACGCCAGTGCCAATGCGACATTGAAGCGCGGCTTGCTGATCTTGTCAGCAGCCATCTGCGCCATTTTGCTGGCGGCATGGTGGATCGGCAATTCGCTGATCGTGGATTCGGTTGATCATTTGATGGCCGCCGTGCTGGATATGACGGCCGGCAAATTGTCGGCGCGGGTCAAGCTGCGCCGCCGCGATGAAATCGGTTTGCTGGGGCGCGCCTTCAACAATATGGCCGGCGTACTGGAAACCGCGGTGAGCGAGGCGGAGCGCCTGAAGAGCGAAGCCGAGGTGCGTTCCCACCAGCTGGAACTGGTGAATCAAGCCAAGTCGCGCTTTCTGGCCGCGGCCAGCCACGATCTGCGCCAGCCCATGCACGCACTGAACCTGTATCTGGGAGCATTGACCCTGCACCAATTGCCACCGTCGGCGCTGCCGGTGCTGGCGAACGTGCGCCTGTGCGCGGAAACCATGGATGAAATGTTCCGCGCCTTATTGGATATTTCGCAGCTGGATGCCAGCATCGTGCAGGCGGAAATCGGCGTTTTTCCGATCGAACAGCTACTTGAGCGGGTCAGAATGGAGTTTCTGCCGGCAGCGCAAGCCAAGGGCCTGGCGCTGCATGTCGCGCCGTGCTCGGCATTCGTGAAAAGCGATCCGGTCTTGTTGTCGCGCATTTTGAGCAATCTGATGGCCAATGCCGTGCGCTATACCGAGCACGGAAAAATTCTGGTGGGCTGCCGCCGAAAAGGCAATCAGCTGCAACTGGCGGTGTATGACACCGGCCCCGGGATCGCGCCAGAGCATCAGGCGGAGGTATTCGAAGAGTTTTACCAGGTCGGTAATCCCGAACGCGACAGAAGGCAAGGGCTGGGGCTGGGCCTAGCCATCGTGCAACGCCTGGCCGTGTTGCTGGATACACGTATGACTCTGATTTCCAGGCCAGGGCAGGGCTCCATGTTTGCACTCGATCTGCCGTTGGTGCATGCCGAAAACCTGCTGCTCGGTCGCGTCATGCCGGCGCGCGGCACTGAGGGCGAGTTGGCTGGGGCCCTGGTTGCCGTGGTAGATGATGAACCTGTGATTCTGGATGCCACCCGCACACTGTTGGAGCAGTGGGGCTGTACGGTGATTGCCGCCACTTCGGGTAGCGCGGCGATTGAACAGCTCAGTCTCAGTTCGCACGTACCTGCTGCATTGCTATGCGATTACCGCTTGCGCGGCAATGAAACCGGTATCGACGTGATCAATGCAATCCGGAGCGAGTACAACGAAAATATCCCGGCCTTGTTGATCAGCGGCGATACCGGCCCGCAGCGGGTCCAGGAAATTCAGGCCAGCGGCCTGACGGTGTTGCACAAGCCGGTTCTGGATCACATACTGCACGCGGCGCTGGCCAAGCTGGTGAACGACAAACAGGAATTTCCCGACGCCTGAGCGAAACGGCGCGATATCGTCGCCACAGTCATGACGCCTTGCTATCCGACTTCGCTGATTTGATACAGACCCAGGCGCCGTGCAGCCGATACCGCCTGGGTCCGGTTCACCACCTTCAAGGTGCGAAACACCGCCGAGACATGCATCTTCACGGTGATTTCTGCCAGCCCGAGACGCAGACCAATTTCCTTGTTGGATTGTCCATACGAGAGCAGCACCAGGATTTCTTGCTGGCGGGGCGTCAATTTGACGGACGCTTCTTCATCAATGGCAATCTTGCCATTGGCCGTAATCCACACCGGCTCGAGCAACTCATTGTTCAGCAAGCGCCGCATGATATCGGCCATCACCTCGGTTGACACGGCTTTTGACAGAACCACTTTGGCACCGGAACGGATCGCCGCCATGGTTTCGCGCCTATCCTCCGAGGCCGAGACGACCACAATCAACGCTGACGGGCACTTGTATCTGAAAGATGCAATCGCATCCACCCCGCGTAATCCAGGCAGCCCCAGGTCAAGCATGATCACAGCCAGGTTCTCAGCCTGATCAACCATGCGGAGTCCTTCCTCGGCAGAAGAAGCCTCCAAGGTAATCGCCTCACTGAGCACGACATGCATCAGATGCACCAGTGCGCCACGGTAGAGCGGGTGATCTTCAACGATAAGAGTAGTCGTTGTCATAAGTTTGAGTCCGGCGCGCGAGGAAATAGCTGAAAAGTAGGAAAGATACACACAATTCTTTTGCGGCGATACATACCTCTGTATAGATGGCAAAGCCGCCTCATGAAGCTATCGTTCTATCACAGTTGGCGCAGATCTTTCAGCTGCTTTGGGATTCCGCTGGTAACCATGTCGATCATCTAAAACGCAAACATGCATTCCTATGACCAGAATTGAGATACCAGCGAAACTGCGCAACAAACTGGGACCTGAAATGGGTGATGGCATTCATTGGATCGACGTCAAGCTCCATAGTGGCCGCACGCTGAAAAATCTGATGGTTCTGGACGGGAAAGAAATCGTTTTTGCCCCATTCAAATCAGGCCGCGACTGCGTATCGTCATTTTCGAGCCACGACATTTTTCTCATTCGGCGCCAGAGTATTTTTCCTTTTTGGTGGCAGCACTTATCCAAATAATTTTCTTGCGACCATGGCGCTGGCATCGTTTATTTCTATGGACAAGCATTGACCACACTGAACGGAATGTGAAGGCGAAACCTGGCTTGAATGGGACTGCCGGCTCAAGGCGGGCGACAGATTTATGAATTCCCAATAATTTTTTAACGCGATCCGGCCATGCAGTTTTCCCCCCTGGATATTGAATCGATTTCGGGAGATGCCATGAAGGTAAGCCAGGCGTATGACCGGGTGCCCGTGAACTAAACAAACATTGGATATCATTTTACATAATGTAAATTATACGAACTAATACACTACCAGCACCAAGCCACATACCTGCAAGGACGGAGCCGCCTCACTACAATCTGGCGGCTCTTTCTTTATAAAAAAACAACATCAATTATGCGCTATCCAAATTTGCGGTATGGGAACCCGAACGAATTTGCGTACTCCGTTCAGGGGGTTCCGGTTAAGGACGTCGCACGACGCCTTCGCCGGTCAGAACGGTCTGTCAAGAACTGGCTCAATGGCTGGCGGTACGTTCCGCACGACCGGCTTCGGCGAATCTCAAAATGAAGCCTAGGGCTCGGCATTGAAAGTCGCCGCGTCGACGTGCAGCAAGTCCAGCAAGCGCCACGTTATCGCCACCGAGGAAACCAAATACAAGGGCATCGTCAGCGAGTCGACCAACCGCAACCTGAACAAGGTCGGCGAACTGGCATCAATGGCAGGCGCATGGATTCCAGGCCTTGGCAGCGACGACGATTACGAGGTCACGTTGACGTTTTCTTGCGAGTGATGTTACTTGTAAGGATTATCGCTGCAAGGCCATGTCGGAATGATCGCAACTCGGATTAAGACTGCCGCAGGTAGATGTCGATTTTCGGGATGATTAGAAATATATTTTTTTGCTAAATCTGTGATTTGTTTAGCGACCACATTTTTCGGAGTGCAAAAATAATTTCTCGTCAGCTTATTATTTGTAATCTCTTTTTCACTGACATATGCGTTCGTTTCCGCATCTACCACCGCCATTGTGAATACCGTTGCATAGACACTCTTATTCGGGTCTGCTGTCCACTCGAAAAAATCGTTGCCGGTCGTAAAATATCCAGTTGGATCGGCGTGACTTCCGGTAGAAAAAAATAGCAGCCCGAGCAAAAAAAAGATTTTTTTCATATCCCCCTCATTGGTCCCTGACAAAAAGCCCGGTTTGAAACCGGGCGTTTTCTATTCGTCATCATCTGAATATTTTTCATCCATCAACTTATCGTACGCCGGTTCCATTTTATCTACGATCTTCTGCTCGGCGCGCCCTACCCAATATATCGTAAGCCCGAAAACTATTATTGGATAGAACCAGTTATCCCATTTCAAATAGACTACCGCAGAAGCAAGAATTGCAATCAGGAATGAATACTCATTACTGCACATAGCTTTCGCCTCGGCCATCTTAAACCTCACAATCAGGTCTTTTTCTTCTTCCGTATACATCGTTTTCATTGCGCCCCCCTGTTATGGCTTAGCATGTCCTAGAGCCTCCAACCACGCACTCACAAATGCGAAGCCCCATCCTTAAGCGCCAACAGCGAAAGCAACACATCATCCCGCTCCGACTGCACGGCCACGATATCGCGCTCGCCCAGTTCATCCTTGACTCCCTGAGATAAGCGTCCGATCAGGTCGGGATCAAGCGTGACGTCACCCAGGTCTTTCCACCAGGACTCGATCGGCGGCCCAAGATGCTCCAGCATGTGGCCGATCCCGCCGGCGCCGCCGGAGAGCTCCAGGTTCATGAACGGGCCAAGCAGCGCCCAGCGCAAGCCGGGGCCGTAGGCGATGGCGGTGTCAAGGTCGCTGACCGATACGACGCCCTCCTTCACCAGATGAAAAGCCTCACGCCATAGCGCCGCCTGAAGGCGGTTGGCGACGTGGCCTTTCACTTCTTTGCGGATGTGAATTGCTTTCTTCCCGACCGAATCATAAAACTCCATGGCGCGGGAAATGGCATCCTCGGAGGTGAGGCGTCCGCCGATCACTTCCACCAGCGGGATCAGATGCGGCGGATTGAACGGATGACCCAGCAGAACGCGCTCCGGGTGCTTTGCGGCGTCCTGGATTTCACTGATGACGATACCTGATGAACTGGTGGCGATCAGGGCGTCCGGCGGTGCAAAGGCGTCGATCTCGGCAATCAGCGCGCGCTTGATGTCGATGCGCTCAGGGCCGTTCTCCTGCACCAGATAGGCGCCGGCGACGGCGTCCGCCAGCGACGTGTAAAAACTCAACCGGTCGCGCGAGGCGCCCTCCTTCAAACCGATGCGTTCCAGCGCCGGCCAGAACCGGTCGACCAGCATGCGCAACTGCTTTTCAGCGCCCTCGGCAGGATCCGTCGCCGCCACGTCGAAGCCCTGTGCCAGGAAATGCGCAGCCCAGCTCGCGCCGATGACGCCGGTGCCCACCACCGCAATCTTTCTGTTTGTCTTCACCATAATCGCTTTCAATATCCCGTCTTGAGAATGTGCATTCGAATGTGCATCAGCCAGCCGGAATCATCCCAGTCTTTCGACGTTATCGCAAACGGATATGGTTTAGCCGCTGCCGATTCTGCCTGGATCGGCAGGCGTCGTCTCGGCAATCTGGCGTATCCAGTTCCCGAACAAGCGATGCGCGTGACTGCGCCACTGATTTTCCGGCGGCCGGGTGTCGCAGTCGCCGGGGAAATAGTTTCTCGGGAGGCCGATGCTTTTCCCCGCTTTCAGATCCCGGAAGTATTCGTCGGCCAGTGTCTGCGCGTCGTACTCGATGTGGTTGAAGAAATGCAGTGCGCGGCGGCGCGGATCGTTGAGCAGGCAGAGGCCTGTTTCCGGTGAATCCATCAGCACGGAAATGCCGCTGTCGGACGGAATATCGGTGTGCCGCATCTCCATCCAGCGCGACACGGGAATGACAAAATCGCCGTGGAAGCCGTCCAGGTACGGCGAGCCTGCATCCCGGCCTTGGTGACTGAACACACCGAACGCTTTCTCCTCCAGCAGGTATCTCGGCATGCCATGAAAATAATGCAATGCCGCCTGGGCCGCCCAGCAGATGTTGAAGCTGCTGTGAACGTTGGTTTGCGTCCAGCGGAAGATATCGGTGAGCTCGTCCCAGTAGCTGACGTTCTCATAGGGAATCGCTTCTATCGGCGCGCCGGTAATGACGAAGCCGTCGAATTTCTGCTCCCTGACGTCCTGCCAGCTGCGGTAGAACGACGCCATGTGTTCACCCGGCGTGTTCTTCGGCACGTGGTTCGATATCTTGACCAGCTTCAGCTCGACAAGAGAGGGCGTCGCGCCCAGCAGGCGGGCAATCTGGGTTTCGGTGTTGATCTTGTTGGGCATGAGATTCAGCAACCCGACCTGCAGCGGCCGGTGCTGCACGAATGCACTGCTCTCTTCGTCCACTACTACGATACCCTCGGACTTGAGCGTGGATCGTGCGGGCAAACCTCTTGGGATTTTTATGGGCATAGGCTTCTGGTCTGCTTTATGGCCCATGGTAGCATCCGCATTTTCGGCGACTATACCGTACGTCTCAAATTTCAAAAAAAGCATCACGGTAGTCGCTCAGCGCATAAACTACCGGCTACCTTCCCCGATGTCATCACGCACGATCCGGACGATTCGCCATGACAGTACCTGACCTGCTGACAATTCCCGCTGCCGCGCTTTCGGCTCATTCCGCGCTGGAGATTGCGTTCCCGGCGCTGCCGTCTCACAGTGTGCTTTGCATCGGCGTCACCCTTGCACCGGAGCTGCTTTCCGCCGTACAGGCTTGCTGCCACGCATACACGTCCGCTTCTGAACAGGAACGCGCCGCGCGGTTTTTACATGCAGCCGATGCGGTACGGCATTTGTATGGACGCGCGCTGCTGCGCCGCGCCGCGATCGCTTACGGTGTCATGTCGGGAGTACAGGAATTCGACGTCAATCCTTGGGGAAAGCCGGTTCTGCCGGGCGTTGCATTACACGGACTACAGGGCAATGTCAGCCATTCAGGAGCGCAGATCTGGGTGGCGCTGGCTCGCGGATTCGACGTCGGGATCGACATCGAATCCGCCCAGGCGCCTGACGATTTCCTTGATATTGCCTCCGCATTCCATCCGCAAGAACAGCAATCGATACGGGAAGCGCAAGATGCACCGCAGGCTATGATGCGCTGCTGGAGTCGCAAGGAAGCGGTGGCAAAAGCAGTCGGGCTAGGCTTGTCGCTTCCGCTGGAGAGCTATGCAGTCGACAGCGGCGTCGCCACGACCGGTTGGCTCAGGCATGCGCCTGCCGGAACCAATATTGCCGACTGGCATTGTGCCGATTTGCGGCAGATCGGGGATCATGTCGGCGCGGTTGCCGTTTATGGAAATTGCCGTAGGATATTGATCTGGCAATTGAACATCCAGGAGAAAACATGACTGCGCCCGCCCCGCTTACCCGCGCCGCGTTACGCCGTTTGCACGCCCAGGATGTGATCGTCCGCCACACGTCCCTGGCCGGCGCCAGCATGGCTATTCCAGTGCCCCTGCTCGACATGGCTGCAGCGCTGGCTATCCAGGTCAGGATGGCGAAGAAATTATGCGCACTGTACGGCGCCGAGTTCAATCGCACAGCCGCCCGCGACATCATCACCGGCATCCTGGGCGGCTTGTCGCCGGGGAGCCTCAGCGCCACGGCGTTGCGCTACCTATCGTTCGCGAGTTATTTTGCCGGCACCCTGCCCTCGGCCGGCCTCAGTGCCGCCTATACCTACGTGCTCGGCGAACTGCTGCTGGGTCGACTGATTGCGAACGGGCGCATTGACCTGCCTTCGCCGGGCGAAATCGACGAACGCCAGTCGTCCACCTCGCCGGAATTGGCCGAAGCGCACGCCTGATTCAAGCCCTCCGCCGATCTAGCGCAAAGGCGGCGGCATCGGCGGGTGGTCGCGCTGAGGCCGTTGTTCGCGATGTGCTTCACGTGCCTGGAGATCGCGAGCGGAATCCGCCGGCTTGATGGCAGCGGCAGCGGCGGCCGCTTTTGCCGTTGCACTCTTCTCGGAAGAAGCCGGATCGGCGCCCGCATTCTTGCTGTTGCGCGCACCCGATTTCAGCTCCTGCGTCGTGTCTCCCTTGCCGATATCTGCACGCGGAGCATTGGCTTTTTCCTTGGCGTCCTTTTTCTGCGGCACGCCGTCGCCGTTGATGGAAATCAGAGGCAGGCCGCCCGTCTTGTCGTTGCCGATCACCACCACCTTGGCGTTCTCGGAACGTGCCAGTTCCAGCGTCGCCTCGATGCCGCGCCAGCGCAGGTAGGCATCCGACATGCCGCCACTGATGATTTCCTGGAAATTGCGGATGCCGAGCGCTTCCACACGCTTGCGTTCGCTCTCCTGCTGTTCTTTCTCGACGATCAGCGCGTATTGCTCGACTTCATGGCGCGCCACGTTCTTGCGCACGATGGCGTCTTCCACGCCGTCCGGCAGCACGATGCGCTTGACCAGCACGTCTTCGATCAGGATCCAGTTCTGGCCGGAGCGCAGTTCGGTGTTGAAGCGGTTCTTGATGTCATAACGCACCGACTCGGAGATTTGGTTCTGGATTTCCAGTCGATGGGCGGTGTAGATGTCTTCCGGACGATAGATCGCAATCACGTCGCGTGCACGCGCACCGACCGATTGGCCGAGCAGCGTCTCGGCATACTCCGGACCGGCATATTTATGCAGCTCGCCGAGGTGCTCGGGAATAACACGGAAACGCCAGGCCAACGTCGCCATCAGCTTGAGGCCGTCCGAGGACAGCACTTCGAATTCGCGCTCCACGCTTTGCAGTCGCGCGTCGTAGACGTACATGACGTCCCACGGCATCATCAGATGCGTGCCTTCCGTCTCCACGTGATCGATCACCGTGCCGCCGCCAAAGCGCTTCCACAAGACACCAAGGTGGCCGGCCGGAATCGTGACGATCATCGACGGCAGCAAGAACGCGATCATCACCACGAGGATGATCGCGACGATCATCAGGTCGTTGCTGAAAAACTGCAGTCGCCGACGCAATCGCTCCCAGACGGAGGCTGCGGGGGCGTGGAATGCTTCTGTGGTGCTCATGTTGCGGCTCCCTTGCTGGAGATACTGGTAACGCGGCCTTCCTCGAAATGGAGGCGGCGGTCTGCGTGGTGGAAATATTTATCGTCGTGGGTGATGGCGATGACGGTGATGCCGTCGGCGCGCAGACGCGGCAGGACAAGCTGGTAGAACTTGGCGCGGAAGTGCGGGTCCTGATCGGCGGCCCATTCGTCGAGCACCATGATCGGCGGGTTTTCCAACTGCGTCGCCACCAGGGCCAGCCGCTTGCGCTGGCCGGTCGACAAGTCGACGGTGGAAAACCGGCGACCGTCGAGATGCGCCTTGTTCTCCACTTCCATCTCGTCGATCAGCGCAGCCGCACGTTCGCGGTCGATGCGCTCGACGCCGTACAGCGTGGGGAACAGGTGGAAATCGGAAAACACTGCGCCGAACATGTCGCGATAACGCTGCATGTCGGCCCTGCCCACCAGCCGGCCGTCGACCAGGATCTCGCCGGAGTCGGCCGGGTAAAGCCCGGTCAGCATCTTGATGAACGTCGTCTTGCCGGAACCGTTGCCGCCCGTGATGAACAAGGTCTCGCCGCGCCGTATGCTCAGGTCGACCGGACCGACGGAGAAGCGCTCGCTGCCCTCGCCTCGCGCAAACGTCAAATGTCGCAAATCCAAGGTAGTGAAACCGGCGAAGGCAGCCGTCGGCGCTGCGGCTTCGCGCTGGTCGCCGGAAGGGATGCCTTGTTCCACGTTTTCATCGAACAGTTTTTCCAGCTTCAGCAGATTCTCGGCGGCGGCATTGGCCACGGTAATCTGCGGCGCTGCCGAAATCACGCCCGACACCGGGCCAACCAGGAACAGCACGGCGGTCAGCACCTTCACCGTGCTGTCGGCGAAGGTGGTGCTGAGCGCCGGCAAGATGAAGACCAGTGTGCCCAGCAAGATGAAAATGGCGACTTGCGAAAAGACGAAATTGACGCCCAGCGCGCGCTGCGCCAATGAGCGAAAGAACGCCGTCCGCCCGGATACCATGACGGCGTCCTGCAATAGCTCTGCAGCACGGCGGCTGGACAGCTTCACTTCCTTGAAGCCGGCCAGCAGCCCTTCGACCATTTCGTGCAGGGAGACCACTTCATCGTGTGCGCGCCGCAAGTCGATGCTGGCGCGCTCGCCGCGCTTGCGATACAGCCGCGCCGCCACCAGCAGGACCACGACCACCAGCGCCAGCGCCGGAATCGACAAGGTGGCGATGTAAATGGTGGTCCAGAAGATCATCATCACCGCCTGGACGCCGAGAATCAGGCTGCCGGCGGTCTGCGAAATGGTCTGCGTGTCGGTGTTGATGGCGGAAAAGATGGCGCCGTGGCCGATCTTTTCCACACCCAGCAACTCGCAATCGGCCAGCTTGCGGATCAGGCTGCGGCGACGCTCGTCGACAATCCGCTCGACCTCGTCGGTGGTGGTCTGCAAGACGTAGCGCTGGCTGAAAATGTACACCAGCAAGGCCAGGCCGTAGAGCAGGATGGGAATAAGTTGGCTGCCCCCGCTGGCCTGCGTGGTGGCGGCGGAATTGACCACCGCCAGGATGCCGGTGCTGGCGCCGCCGGCCAGGAGGGCCATCAGCCCCAGGCGTTGCAGCGACGTCTTTGAATCGCGGATGAGAAGTTCGGTCAGACGCATCAGATCATCGCTCGGCCGGACCGTTGTAGAACACCTTGCTCTTGTCGTCGATGGCGGCGAACAGCAGCACGTAGATAAACGCCACCAGCGGCGTCAGCAGGAACGCCAGCAACAGCGTGCGCAGGGATCCCAGCCTGCTCCTGCGCGCAACGAAGGCAACCAGAACGCACAGCACGAGATAGATTAAGAATGCGATAGGCATGATGTCGACTCCTTGTTATTTCTTGTCTTGGATTTTCAATGGTACGGCGCCGTATTCCAACGCCCGCACGTCTTGTGCACAGCTCTCGCCGGTGTCGTACAGGCATTGGATGACTTCCGCTTCACCGGTGGTTTCTTCGCAGCTGGAGGTATCGAGCACGCTGGGGAAGAAATGCATGTCCTGCTTGCCGGTCTTGATCAGGTAGAAGCGCGACAAGGTGCTGCCGATGGTCTTGCCGGCTTTCTTGTAGCGGATGCCGACAACCAGTTCTTCCAGCGTCTGGTTGGAAGAATTGGTCAACTGGATCTGCGGCGAGCAACTGGCCTTCTTCGTCCCGCCCTCGTTGGCGACCATGATCGCCTGCGGCACCGCAAGATAGATCAGGCCTTTCGGACGACGCTTCTTGAGCAGCTCCTGCAGCGGCTGGTCGGAGACGAAGGCGCTTGCGCCCAGATGATGGCTGGTGTCCTGCGCATGGGCGCGAGCCGGCAGCATGCCGCTCAACGTCAGCAGCAGGACTGCGCAGCCTGTCCCTGTGAGTAAACGCGTGACGACCTGCGGCAATATTCTTTTGATGTTCATGAGGCAGCTCCGCTCAGGCAGAGACAAGTGGGTGTAAATCGGCCGACCGCAAATGTGCAACACGTGCAACAGGTGCAAGGTCGGTGTTCAACGCCGCGCAGACATCCGCGCTGCGGAGGAAAAAATGATCGCCGGCAAATTCTTTCAGCACGAAATCTGCTGTGGTAAAACGCTGCCAGCCGGCCATGCTTTTTGCATCGGCATGCCTGTCGTCAGCACCGGCATACGCCGTGATCGGATACGCGGCAGGCACAGACACAGCAGCGAATGGCGCCGCGGCCAGCGCAAAGTCGGCCCGCATCACCGGCAGCACCATCTCCCAGAAGGCCGGTTCGTGCGACATCTCGGCAGGGATCCCACCGTACTGCGACAACAGCGCCTTGAATGCGTCGTCGTCCAGGCCGATCGCCTGTAATGCCGGCGACGGCATGTCCGGCGGCACATGCGCGGCGACGATCAGCTGCACCGGCGGCAAACCGGCGTTCGCCAGCCTGGCCGCCAACGCGGATGCCAGACGCGCGCCCATGCTGTAGCCGAACAAGACATACGGCCGATCCAGCTGAGGCATGATCGCTTCCTGCAAGGCCGCCAGCATGTCATCCCACGCATGCAGCGGCGCTTCGCCCAGACGCGTCTCGTGCCCCGGATACTGGAGCGGCGCTACGGCTACCCCGGCATCCTCCAGACGCGTGCGCCAGGAAAGAAAATTGGACGCCCCACCGCCCGCAAACGGCAGGCAGAACAGGCGCGTATGCGCGTCTTCCCGGCCCAGGCCGAAAGGAAACCAGGCGCGTGATTCTTGCAGCGGACTCATTGGAGGATATTCATGTCAGCAGTCACCGTCAGGACGCATAAAAAAATACCGGAAGCGCATTCACTCCCGGTATGCCGTTGCCCGCAGCTGATGCAGGCAAGGATCAGACCGCGTCCTTCTTGCCGCCCGGAACGTGCTTCTTCAGGAAGTCTTTGCCTTCCTGAACCTGCTGCTTGAGCTTCTGCCCCATTTCCTTGGTCTTGACGTCGAGGAAGGTGCCGCCCGATTCAAAATGTTGCAGGAACAGCTTGCCGATTGCATAGGTGGTTGCGCCCGCCAGCGTCGATTGCGCCAGTACGCCTGCAGCGATGCCGACGCCCGGAATGAATTTCAGGATGCTGCCGACCGGACCGGCGATGAGCAACGGCAGATAGCCGCTGAGCACCGAGCCGAGCAGTTTCTTGCCGGTTTCATCGGACAGCGTGAAACCGTACAGGCCGCCGATCTTGCGCAGCAGGCTCAACTGCACGCCGGTCAAGGCAATCAGGTCGAGGCCCGGGATCGGCAGAATGCCGACGCCCATGGCGGTCATTGCATGGTTCTTGATGGAATGCAGTGCTTCGTTCTGACGCTCTTCCGAGGTCAGCTCGGCCGCCTGCTCTGTGACCGGTTCTTCTGCGGCGATGGTTTTTTCTGCTTGATCCGTGGTGCTCATGAAAATCTCCTTCATCAATTAAACGCCCTGACGCACATGAGGCTTGCTGCATGACTCAAGGCGGGGGAAAAAGACTCTGCCGCGTTCGACAGAGCGTCACTATCGGGAAATCGTCGAATATGAGGCCAACGCGTCAACGCATCATTAACGCATCGTTAATATACGCAGACCGCAGAAATTATTGGGCATACAGCCAATATATTCAACAAATTCCCAACAAAAAACCTGATTACCTTCTTGATTCATCTCATATGCCGGCCCCTCCGTACTGACCGGTTGGAAAAATGCCCGGTTTAACGCCGGATCGCAGGTAATAAAGAGCTTCAACCATGCATGCCCTCCATCAGCGTTTCCAGCGTCGAGTCATCCGGCACACCGAGCACATCCAGCAGCGCCGCATAGGAGCGCAACATGGCTTCGGCTTTTACTGCTGAAACCAGGCCGGCGTCGTACACCGCGATCAGGCTCAGCTGCTCGCCCGGCGTGACTTCCACGTTGAACGGGTAATGCCACTGGTCACGAATGGCAACATCGCTGACTTGCAGTGCGGCGTTGCCTTGCCCGACGTCGCCCAGCGGATAGTTCTGGATGCGCAGCGCGGTCCCAAACAAGGCGTCGCCGTCCGGCAGGCCGATGCATCCTGCAATGTCCGACAAGGCCAGCGCGGCGTGCGCAGTTGCAGCGACACGCCTGCGCTGGAGCTGCAGGCAGGCGTCAACGAAGCCGGCGGCCGGATCGATCTTGCAGCGCAATGGCGGCGTGTTGATCAGGTTGCCGACCATGGTTTCAATGCAGTCAACGTCGGCCGGACGCAATACCGTGGTGACGCCGAAACACACCTCGTCCGCACTGCTGTGACGGGCCAGCACCAGCGCCCATGCCTGCATGAAAATACTGGGCGCCGACAAGCGGTGCTTGCGTGCAAACGTACTCAGGCGCGCGCCGGTTCCCGCTTGCGGCTGCAAGCTGATTTCCGCAAAGTTGCCGCTGCAGGCAGCGCCCGGCCCGGCGGGCCAGCGCGACGGTTTCAGGTCGGCCAGTTCATCGCGCCAGAAGCTGCGTGCGGCCACCCCATCCTGGCGTTCCAGCCAGTCGAGGAAAACCCGGAAGTCCGGCGCCGGTGCTGTCGTCAGTTGCTTGCCGTAGGCAGCCATGACTTCGTTGAACAAGACCGGCATCGACCAGCCGTCGATCAGGATGTGATGATAGGTCCAGACGAAATGCCGGCCGGTCCTGGTCGTCAGCAGCGAGAAGCGCATCAGCGGCGGCTTTGCCAGGTCGAAGCCGCGTTGCCGGTCTTGCCTGCAATAGACGTCGAAAGCGGCGTCGGCCTCTGCTTCCGGCAAGTTGCCCCAGTCTTCGCGCTGCCAGACCAGTGTCGATGCTTCGCCGAAATATTGACCGGCCTTGCCGCTCTCCCCGATCACAAAACCGGCACGCAATGACACATGCCTCGCCAGCACTGCCTGCCACGCAGCGACGAAATCGTCGACCGCCAGTTCCGCCGGCAGGCGCGCAGTGAATTGCACCACGTAAGCGGGAGACTCCGGATACGCAGTCGCGTGCTCCAGCATGGCGGCCTGCTGCGGCGCCAACGCGTACCGCGGCGCCGCCTCATTTTGCGTACTCTGCGCTCCCTGCGTCAACGCCTGCAACCAGCCGCGCATCGCGCTGCTCAGCCTTTCGGCGAAGTCTTGCGGAAGCACGCGCGGATCGAAAGTCAGATCCAGCTGCAAACGTCCACCGGCGATCATGGCGTTGACTTCCAGCACATAAGGACGCGGCGTCGATGGTGCAAAGCCGGCGCCGTCGGTTTCCGGCGCGGGCCGGACCGGCAGGCTGTCAGGCCATGCGGTATCCCATTGGCCCAGATAGTTGAAAGCGATCTCGGGAACCGGCAACGCCGCCAGCGCTTCCCGCACAGCGGCGTCAGGAGACAGGAAGCGCAGCACGCCGAAACTGAATCCGTGCCGCGGCATCGCCTTGAGTTTGTCGCGCACCTTGTCGATGCGCTGCTCGCCCAGCGGCATGGTCCACGGCGCCAGCACGGTGAACCAACCCGGCATGCCGCCGACGTCGACGCCTTCCAGCACGACGTCGCGACCGTGGGACTCGAGTGCAATGCCGATCTCGCTACCAATCACGTGCTGATCTGCGCTGCCGATCAGTTCGCCCAGCGCCACACTCAATGCGGTCAGCAGGATTTCCTGCACTTGCGCCCCATGGCTGCGCGGCAGCTCCCGCACCAGCATGCCGGTGGCGGTTTCATCCAATGTGAAACCCATCGTCTGCGCGGCGCCGGCGGTAGCTGCGATGTCGGTGCGCAGCAGCGGCAGGCGCGCTGAATTGCGCGGCTGCTCCAGCCAGTAGCCAAGTTCGTCGCGAGCTTGCGCGGACACTGCATGACGCTCCACCGCCGCAGCCCATTGCGCGAAGGAAACGCGCGCCGGCGGCAAGCTGACGGCTGCAGATGTCAGCGCTTGCGCATAGGCGTCGAACAGGTCTTCCAACAGCGCGCGCCACGACACCCCATCGATGATCAGATGATGTGCAACGACATGCAGTCGCGCTGTCGCTGATTCTGTTGATGCTGCTGGCGGTGCGTACAGCACCAGCCGCAGCAAGGGACCCTGTTCGATGTCGAGGCGCGTCTGGTTGTGTGCTACGCCTTGTTCAAGCAAGGCGTGCCAGCCGGCCATGTCCACCGGCGGCGGTACGGTTTCCAATAGCCCGGCGGCATGCTCGCTCAGATGCTGATGCCAGATGCCGTCGACTTGTTTGAACCGCAGCCGCAACGCATCATGGCGCGCGCAAACGGCGTCGAGCGCGCGTTGCAGCGCCTGCGCATCCAGTCCGGCCGGTACTTCCAGCAGGAAGCTCTGGTTGTAGTGATGCAGGTCCGGCGGATTCTGCTGCAGGAACCAATGCTGTATCGGCGTCAGCGGCACGGGGCCGCTGGTCGGCATCGGCGTCGGCGCACGTTGCGCGCTCTGCCCGGCGCTGGCGTCAACCTGTGCCGCCAGCGCCGCCAACGTCGACGAATCCGGATCCATGATCTGATTCAGCGTCAGCGCAATGCCCTGGCGGTTGGCTTTGGACACCACCTGGATCGCCAGGATCGAGTCGCCGCCGAGTTCAAAGAAGTTGTGTGCCGGCTGCACCTGCGTCACATTGAGCACTTGCGCCCAGATGGCCGCCAGCTGGCGCTCGGTCTCGCCGGCATAGTCGATCACGATGACCGCCGGCGGCTGCTCCGGCATGGTCTCGAGCATCTCCAACGCCTTGCGGTCGATCTTGCCGCTGACGGTCAGTGGCATGGATTCCAATGCGATGAAATACGCCGGCAGCATATGCGGCGGCAACTGCTCACCGAGGAAGGCCCTCAAGCTGTCATTCGCGATCGGAACGCGTGTCTCAAGATAGGCCGTCAGGCGGCGGTCGTCCGCGCCGTGGCTACGCACCAGCACGGCGGCATTACGCACGTCGGCATGCTGCATCAGCGCCGCCTCAATCTCACTGAGCTCGATGCGGAACCCGCGCAGCTTGACCTGATGGTCATTGCGCCCGACGAACTGCACCCGGCCGTCCGCGAGGCGATAGCCACGGTCGCCGGTTTTATACAGGCGCGAGCCGGGCGCTCCGTAGGGATCCCGCAAGAAACTCGCCGCCGTCAGATCCGGACGATTCAGATAGCCGCGCGCCAGCCCCGCCCCGCCGATGTATAGCTCGCCGACCACGCCGGGCGGCAGCAGTTGCATATCGGCGTCCAGCACATGCAGCTGCATGTTCGGCAGCGGCCGGCCGAGCGATAGTTGCCCGGGGTTGCCGCTGCTTTCATTTACTGCGGACCAGGCTTCGACGCTCACAGCGACCGATGCTTCGGACGGGCCGTAACCGTTATAGAACTTGCGCCCCGGTCCCCAGCGCAGGACCAGTTCGGGCGCGCAGCTTTCACCCGCGACCACCAGCGTTTGCAAATCTGGCAGACGACCTTCATCCAGCGTCGCCAGTGCAGTCGGCGGCAAGGTTGCCGCACTGATGTGCCGGCGCTGCATGAACTGTTCCAGTCCTTCGCCGACGCGGGCGGTATCGGCGTCCGGCACGATCAGCGCCGCACCGGCGCCGAACGCCATCGTCATTTCCCAGATCGAGGCATCGAATGACAGCGACGCGAACTGCAATACCCGCGCGTCCGGCGACAAGCCGAACGCGCTGCGCTGGGCATGCGCCAGCGAACGCAGGCCGGCGTGGGTATTGCCGACGCCCTTGGGGGTGCCGGTCGAACCGGAGGTGTAGATCACGTAAGCCAGCGACTGAGGATGTGGCTGCGGGAAGTCGACAGCGTCGGCTTCTTCAGCAGTCGAAGCAGCAAACAAGACATCCGGATCTTGCGTGATTGCCTGCGCCTGCAAGGCTTCGGCGCACACGCGATCGGCAATCAGCAAGGACGCGCCGCTGTCTTCCAGCATGAAACGTCTGCGCGCGACCGGATAAGCAGGATCGAGCGGGACGAAGGCGCCGCCGCAGCGCAGGATGGCGATGACCGCGATCACATAGCGGGCGGAGCGCGGCAGACATAGCGCGACCTTGGTTTCGACGCCGACGCCGAGCGCCTGCAGGCGTCGCGCCAGCCGCACTGATTCGGCGCGCAAGGCCTCGTAACTCAGACTCAGTTCCTGATCGTTCAGGGCCAGCGCATCCGGTGAGTGCTTTGCCCAGGCGTCAATCTGCTGGGGCAAGTACGCAGGCGCAATTGTCTCAACCGGACCACGCCCTGCCGCCAATGCCGCCTGCGCGTCGATATCGCCCAGCGCCAGCAGACGCGCCGCCGGCCAGTCCGGATGCGCAGCCATGCTGTCGAGCAGGCGTCCCAATTGCGCCAGCAGGCGCTCGGCGGCTGCGGCGGGAATGCTGCCGTCGCGGTGCAACGCCAGGCTCAGGGTCTCGCCGACGCTGCAGACCAGGGTCAGCGGATAGTTGGTGCGCTCTCTCACTTCCACGCCGGTCAGGCGCAGACCGCCGCCGGACAGCGATTGCGCCTTCGGATAATTCTGCACCAGCAGCAAGGTCTGGAACAATTCCTGGTTGCCGGGCAAGGATGCAGCCTGGCGGATTTCGGTCAGCGACGCACCCGCATGCAACTCGCGCTCCAGATGCTGCTCCTGCAATTGCGCCAGCCAATCCGACAACGGCGTCGCCGATGGAATCGTCACCCGCGCCGGCACCGTGGCGATGAGCATGCCGATCATTTCTTCGACGCCGTCAAGTTCTGCCGGCCGGCCGGAAACGGTCACGCCGAAGACCACGTCGCGGCCGGCGCTGCAGCGCGCCAGCAATAGCCCCCAGGCTGCCTGCAACACCGTACCGAACGTGGTGCGGGCGCGTTGCGCCAGTTTTTGCACTGCTTGCGTGCGCGCCGTTGACAACTCCATCGCGTGCACCGCAGCGTCTCCCGAGACGGCATCGCCCGCCTGCGTGGCGAACGCCAACGAGGTCGGCTCTGTTATTCCTTGCAACGAACGCTGCCAGAAGGCGATGTCGTCCTTGCGTTCACGCCGCTCATGCCAGCGCACATAGTCGGAAAAACGCGGCGCGGTCTTGAGCCGCACCGAGGCGTCGCCCAGCGCCTGGCGATACAGCGCGAAGATGTCGGCCAGCAGCAGCGACACCGACCAGCCGTCCAGCAGCAAGTGATGTGAACTCCAGACCAGCTCATGGCGCTGCTCCGCGACGCGCACCAGTTGCAAGCGCTGCAGCGGCGCCTGCTCAAGTTCGAAGCCGCGCGCAACTTCGGCGCGCATCAACTGGTCCAGCGCCGCCACGCGGCCGGCTTCATCGAGGCCGCGCCAGTCGGCCACGCTCCACGACAATGCGACGTGAGCATGCACGCGCTGGCGCATCACAGGCATGTCGCGCCAGTGGAAACTGGTGCGCAACATGCTGTGACGTTGCTGCGCCTGTTCCCACGCGCGCCGCAAGGCCTCGGCGTCAAGCACGCCGTCCAATGTCAGGCGCAACTGGTTGCAGTAAATATCCGGATCACGCAAGCTATGGAACACGATGCCTTGCTGCAAAGGCGTCAGCGGCAATTCTTCCTCAATGCTGTCCTGCGGTGAAGCAGCATGTCGCTGTGCTGCAGCGGCGATCTCGTGCAATGCGGCCGTTACTTCGCGCAGCCACGCGCCGACGCGTTCGCGTTGCGCCTCGCCCGCCGGGAAACTGATTGCGCCGCTGAGGCAGCCGGCACGGATGCCGGCGTTGATTTCGATGACGTGGCTGCGCGCAAATGCCGCGCTCTGCCCTTGCCCGCTGTCTTCGTCGACGGCGGCGAAACCCTCGCCGCCGGCAGCGCCGATATCGAGCCTGCCGAGGTAGTTCAGAAGAATCCCGGCGCCCGGTAAACCTTGCAACGCAGCGCGCTGTGCGGGGTCCGCCGACAGGTAGCGCATGACGCCCATCGCCAGTCCCTGACACGGCGATTCGCGCACCCGCTCGCAGACATTCGCCACGACTTCGGATGGATCAGGCTCTGCGTCCGGCCACAGCAACAGCACCGGTTGCACCGCCGTAAACCAGCCGACGGTCCCCGAGAGGTCGACGTCGTCGAACAGGTCGACGCGGCCATTACGCTCCAGATCGATCTGCAATGCCCCCTTGAGTCCGATGCGGGCGGCTCCGATGAACAAGGCCGCCATGAGCAGTTCATCGACGCGGGCATGGAAAACACCCGGCGCCACTTGCAACAGGACGGTCGTGGTGTCGCTGTCGAGTGACAGCGACATGGTCTCTGCAGCACCCGCGGCGCCGGCCGGCAAGTCCGCCGGCAACACGGAAAGTCCCCGCTCGGCGAAGCGTTCGACAAAATAATCCACCGACGACTGCGCCGCCGGCGTGGCGGCCAGTTCGCGCAGCTTGTGCGACCAGGTGCGATACGAGGTGGTAGCCGCCGGCAACACAATCTCGCCGCGCAAGGCCTGGTCGTATGCAAGGCTCAGGTCATCCAGCAATACCGACCAGGAATACGCGTCAACGGCCAGGTGATGCACTACGATCATCAGGCGCGCGGCCGGTTGCGCCAGCACCGCCCGCATCACCCGGCCGCTACGCAAATCCATGCTGCGCTGCGCCTGCTCATAGGCGGCTGTACGCGCCGGCAATTCGGCTTCAATGCCGTCCAGCACGCGCAGGATCGTCCCGGGCGCAGCGACGGCAACCTGCAAATCCTCCCCCTCGACCTGCAGGCGCAACATCGGATGGCGCGCCGCCACCGCCTGCAGAGCACGTTCCAACGCAGCCGCATCGACCTGCGCCGGCGTCTGCAGCACGACGGACTGGTTGTAGTGGGCGCGATGTTCCCCCGCCTGCTCGAAGAACCATGCCTGAATCGGCGTCGGCTGCAACTCGCCGTCATCGGCTTCCGGCGGTTTGTTGCCGGGCATGGCTTGGCCACGAGACTCCAGCGCGCGCATCAGATCGCGCACCGTCTGGAACCTGAAAATGTCACGCACCGTCAGGTTCAGTTGCAACTGCCGCGCACGCGACACCACCTGCAGGCTGCGGATCGAATCGATGCCGAGCTCGAAGAAATTGTCGCAAGGTCCGACTGCAGGCCGGTCCAGCACCTCGGCAAACAACGCCGCGAGCGGCGCTTCGGCGGCCGTCGTGTCGATGAAGGCAAGATCATGCAAAGACGGAATATCGCGGGTGACATCCATTTCCAGCAAGGCGCGCCGGTCGGTCTTGCCCGATGCGGTGCGCGGCAATCGCGGCAGCGTGACGCACAGCGCGGGCACCATGTAAGCCGGCAGACGTTCACCCAGCCACATCCGCAACGAACCCGACTCCAGTTCCGCATCGCAGCCTGCGGCGGCCAGCAACTGGCCCGATCCCGCGCTGTCCGAACGCATCAGCACGACCGCTTCGTGCACCTGCGGGTGCGCCATCAGCGCCGCTTCGATCTCTGCCAGCTCGATCCGGTAGCCGCGCACTTTGGCCTGCTGATCCTTGCGGCCGATGAACTCCAGCGTGCCGTCGATGCGACGACGTCCCAGATCGCCGCTACGATAGCTTTGCAAAGCGGGCGCCAGCGGATGCGGCCGGAACACGGCGGCGGTCTGTTGAGGCTGGCCGACATAGCCTTGCGCCACGCCCGCGCCACTGATCAGAATTTCGCCGATGACGCCCGGCGGCACCGGCAGACCGCGACCATCCACGACTTCCAGCACGACGCCGGCAATCGCCCGGCCGACCGGCAAGACGTCGGCGGCCGATGGCAGCGCCTGTTCGGCGGGATTGAAGAAGGAAGACGTAATAGTTGCTTCGGTCGGACCATAGCCGCTGCGGAAAGCGATCGGATGCGCACACAGGGCCTGCCACTCGCGCCAGCGACGGGCGAATACCCGGTCGCTGCCTGTCACGACCAGCCGCAGGCAAGCCGGCGGCGCACGACGTGCATGGCCAAGCGCACGCACCCATTCATGCCAGAACGCCGCAGGCAGATTCAGTACGCTCAGGGCTGCTTGCTCCACGTGGTCCTGGAACGCATCGATGCTGTCGATGACGCCCTCGGCGCGGATCACCACGCAAGCGCCGGCCATCAACGCAGGGAAGATTTCCTCGGCGGCAACGTCAAAATCTGCCGCGGCAAATTGCATCACCCGGTCGCTCTCGCTCAGCCCAAAATCCTGCGCCACTGCCCGCGCGTGATTGGCGAGATTGGCCTGCGTCACGGCGACGCCCTTGGGCGTACCCGACGAGCCGGAGGTAAAGCAGATGTAGGCCAATGCCGCAGCATGTTCCGCGACGGCAGGCAGCGCCGGCAACGACGATGAGGTTTCGGGAGAATCCGACAACAAGACCGGCACCGGCCAGCCGTCCTGTTCCGAGGCGGTCGTGACCACCAGCGCAATACCTGCGGTGGCGATCATCTGCGCGCGCCGCGCCGCCGGTTGCTGCGGACTCAGGACCGCGTAAGCCGCGCCGGCGCGCCAGGTCGCCAGCATTGCCACCACCAAGGCAGCAGAGGAAGAGAATCCGAGCCCGACTACTGCCCCGGACTGCACTCCGGCGGCGACAAGGCGTAGCGCCAGCAGATCGGCCTGAAGCATCAGCTCGCGATAGGAAAGGCTTGTGCCGCCCTCTTCCACGGCAATCCGGTCCGGATGACGCAGCGCGCCGGCGGCGATCATTTGCGGCAGCAACGGCGCAGGTTCGACGTCTGGCAGCGACGCCGCGGAAGGCAGCGCCAGTTGCACACAAGACAACGGCGTCGACTCGTCGACGGTCGCGTGCTGCAGCACGTAGGCGAATTGCTCGCAGAATCCGGCGATGGTGTCCAGATCGAACAAGTCGGTGTCGTATTCCATCACGCAGCGATAGTCGTCGCCGTCGAGATGGACGAAAAAATTGAGATCCAGCTCCGGGGCGCCCGCTGTCGGCGGCACCGCTTCCACCTGCAGTCCGGCCAGCGTCAGCTCCGGGCTCGCGCCGCTTTGCTGTACGAACATGGTCTGGAACAGCGGCGCCTTGTTCAACGCACGCTCGGGACGTACTGACTGGACGATGCGTTCGAACGGCGCCTGCTGGTGTTCAAACGCTTCGAGACACGTGGTGCGGATGCGTCGGATCAATTCGGCGAGATCCGGGTCGCCGTGCAAGCTGATCCGTAGCGGCATGGTGTCGACAAAGAAGCCAACCAGTCCATGCGTCTCGCTGCGGTCGCGATTGCCGACCGGGCAGCCGATCACCACTTCATCCTGTCCAGACCAGCGCGACAAGACTTGCGCGTAGACAGCCAGCAGCACCATGAACGGCGTCGCGCCGGTGCGCAAGCCGATGGCCTGTACCTTCGGCACCGTGCCTGGCGCCAGTCGCAACTCATGCATGGCGCCGGCGTTGCCGCGTTCCGCCGGACGCGGACGGTCCAGCGGCAAGGCCAGCTCGGTGACGACACCGTCCAGTTGTTCGCGCCAATAGCGCAGATGCGGCGCCAGTCGTTCCTCGCTGAACATGGCGCGTTGCCACACCGCATAGTCGGAATACTGGACCGCCAGCGTAGCCGGCCGCAGCGATGACGCGCCGGTTTCCAGCGCGTACAGCATTCCCAGCTCATTGATCATTACGCCCATGGACCAGTGATCGGACACGATGTGGTGCATCGCCAGCGTCAGGACATGGTCGCGCGACGTCAGTTGCAACAGCTTCACGCGCAACGGCGGCGCGGCGGTCAGATCGAAAGGCAGCGCGGCTTCGCGTGCCAGCAGCACCTGTTCGGCCGAATCCGGAATGCTGCCGGTCGCGGGGAACTCGACATTCAGTGAGAACGGTATGGCGGGGAGAATGTGCAGCTCGGGTTCGACACTGTCGTCCCGGATCACGCTGCGCAGCAGCTCATGACGCGCAGTCAGCGCGCCCAGTGCACGCTCCAGCGCCGGCAGGTCGAGCGCGCCCTGCAATCGCCATCCGGCCATGATGACAAAAGCGCTGCCGCCGCCTTCGAGCTGGTCGAGGAACCACAGGCGGCGCTGGTTGAACGACAGCGGCGCGGTCGTACGCTGCACCGTGCTGCGCGCCAGTTCCGGGAAAGACGACGCTGAAGATGACGTTGCCGGCGAGATCGGCGACGACTGCAAATGCGCGACCAGCTCGGCCTTCCTCGCGCCGAGCTCGGCGCGCAGCGCAGGCGACAAGGCGCCTGCCGGGCCGCGCACGCGCAGGTCGTTGCCGGCGCATGTCAGCGACACGCCGAGCTCCGCCAACTGCGCGATCAACTGTTCAACCCGGTTCAAATCGTAAACTCCTCTATGCCGTCGTCCGTGGCGCGACATGCGTCAATATGGCCAGCCAGTGCGGCCAGCGTGGCGTACTCGAAAATCGCAGCGATGTTCAGATCAACGCCGAAGCTCTCCCGCACAAACGTCAGCAGGCGCATGCCGATCAGCGAATGCCCACCCAGTTCGAAGAAGTTTGCTTCGCGGGTGATGTCCGCGACACCCAGGATGCTGCGCCAGGTAGCGGCCAGTTTTGCTTCCGTGTCGGTCATGCCTGCAGCAGCCGATGACGGTAATGGCGATGTCCCGATACTCTCCGTCGGCATGGGCGTCGACAGCTTGTCCAGCAGCGTGTCTGCGCGTGCCATCAGTCCCGGCAGATCGCGTATGGATACGGCGACACGCGCATGCGGCGTCGACAAGACCCTGCGCAAGACCTCGACGCCCTCCTCCGAACGCATCGCTTCGCTGCTGTCGGGAGCGCTCTGGCCGCGACGACGGTAAGCCTCAACGGTCATGCCGGCCTCGCTCCAGTCGTCCCAGTTGAGTGCGATGGTGAAGCCGCCGCGTGCATTACGCTCCTGCGCAAACAGATCGAGGAACTCGTTGGCGGCGGCATAGGCGGCTTGCCCGAATTTTGCCTGCGGCAGCAGGCTCCCCAGCGTCGAGAACAGCACCATGAAATCGAGTGCGTCGTCTTCCAGCAAGCGATCCAGCCACACCGTACCGTGTACTTTTGCCGCCATCACCTGATGCATGGAGGCGACGCTGCGATTCTGGATGACGCCGCCGAGATCCGCCACGCCGGCGCAATGGAATGCGCCATGGATGACGCCGAAGCGCGCGTGCGCCGCCGCAATCACTTGCGTCAGCGCGACGGCATCGGCAACGTCGCAGGCGCTTGCCAGGACTTCCGCCCCGGCATGTTCGAGCTCGTCGACCAGACCCTGGTCGACATGGCGTCCCAGCAGCACCAGTCGTGCACGGCAACGCGCAGCGAGATCGCGGGCAATGCTCGCGCCCATGCCGCCGAACGCGCCGGTGATCAGGTAGCAGCCTTGCGCGCGCAGGCGATCGCCGCCCGCCGCAGGTACGACAAGCCTGACCGGCTGTACTTGTGGAATCCAGCGATGGCGACGACGCAAGGCGACCTGGGCTTCGGCTTGTCCGTGCAGGAGTTCAGTCAGCAACATCGCGGCGGAGCCGCCTGCCTCGACATCGATGACACGGCAGGCCAGGCTGCGGTATTCCACGGGAATGATCTTGGCGATGCCGAGCAGCGTGCCAAGCGCCGCCGTCAGCGGCTCGTCACCGGTGACGTCGGCAGCACCGCAGGTAACGATGTCGAGTTGCACGGGACGCGCCTGCATGCGTGCGCCGAAGGCCTGCGCCAACAGCATCACACTGGCAAAGCCGTAGTCGAGCGCCGGCGTGAATGTCTGCCTGACGCTGGTCCAGAGATGCACAACGTGCGTCGCTGAGACGCTGTCGAGCAAGCGGCGGTAGTCGTCCTCGCCGGTCGGGTCGATGGCGTAGTCCTGCGCCGAGAACATCTCGAACGCTACTCCGGCCCGGACCTCAACGACTTGCCGGCCCAGTGCGCGCAAGTTTGCGGCCAGTGCCCGGCCGGCATCGGTTTCAGCGCCCAGCAACAGCCAGACATCGGTCGATGCCGCAGGCTCGGAGACCGGCGGCAGTTGCGGTGCGCGCTGCCAGCCCGGCAAGTAGAACCAGTCGGCGATCTCTGCGCGCCTAGCCGGAGAATTCTCTTGCGGCGGCGAGGTCACCGGCGTCGCAGGCCAGTGACGCTTTCGTTCAAATACGTAACCGGGCAAGGCCACGCGCGACGGCGCAGGTGCCTCGGCATGCCCCGCACGGCTTGTCTTGCGCCAGTCGATCGCCGCACCACGCGTCCATAGCTGCGCCACCATGGCGGCCAGCGCCGGCGCCTGCTGCGGCGATTGCCGGTTCAATCCGAGTGAAATCAGTTGCGGCGCAGACCAGCCGCTGGTGCGCGCCAGCTTTTGCAGAGCGCTGCCGGGGCCGACTTCCAGTAACAGATCGATACCTTCGCGCTGCAATGTGTCGAGGCCGTCGCCGAAACGCACGGCCTGGCGCAAATGGCGCGCCCAATAGGTGGGATCGACAGCATCGGCGTCGCTGATCCAGGCGCCCGTGACGTTGGAGATGAAGCGGCGTTGCGGCGGCTTCAGGGTAATCCGGTCGAACTCGGCGACGAAAGCCGGCAGCGCGGCATCCATGGAGGACGAATGGAAAGCATGCGAAGTGTCGAGACGCACGGCCGCCACATTGATTTCTTTCAGATGCGTCTGCAGCGCGTCAATGACCTCAGTCGAACCGGCCAGCACGCACTGGCCCGGCCCGTTGATCGCAGCCAGACTGATTGCCTCGCCGTTATTACGCAGCAGCTCGCGCACCTGCGTTTCATCCACCTGCACCGCCAGCATCGCGCCGCCCGGCAAGGCCTGCATCAGGCGGCCTCGCGCCGCCACCAGCGCCAGCGCGTCATCCAGTTCGAACACGCCGGCCAGGCATGCCGCGACGTACTCGCCGAGGCTGTGTCCCAGCATGGCCGCGGCTTCGATGCCACGCGCTTCCAGGCTGCGTGCCAGAGAATACATCACGGCGAACAAGGCCGGCTGCGCCAGTGCGGTTTGCCTGAGTGCGGCGACGGCAGCAGGATCCTCGGCGGCGGCGCCATACAGCACCGTGCGCAGATCCTGCTGGATATGCGGCAACAGCGCGACGGCGCAACGATCGAACCAGAACCGATAGTCGGCGTCACCCTCATACAACGCCTGCGCCATGCGCGGATATTGACTGCCTTGTCCCGGGAACAGGAAGGCGAGCTTGGCTGTTCCCGTGACTGCTGCCGGTTCCGCTGCCAGACGTAAACCCGCGACGGCCTCTGCAACCGTAGACGCCACGACGGCATGACGGCAACCGAATGCGGCGCGTCCCTGTTGCAAGGTGAAAGCAACGTCGCGCAACGGCAATTGAGGCGTGCGTTCCAATGCGTCAGCCAGCGCCAGCATGCTGCCGTGCAGGCTGGCGGGAGTGCGCGCAGAAAGTGGCAAAATCTGCGGCAAGACCTGTGGCGATACCAACTCGGAGACCGGCTGAACACGGAGCGGAGCTTGTTCCAGCACCACGTGCACATTGGTGCCGCCGATGCCGAAGGCGCTGACGCCGGCGCGACGCGGGCGCCCATCCCCGTGATCGGGCCAGGCTTGCGCCGAACCGACAACGCTGATCGACGCCGTCGTGAAATCGACGTGAGGATTGGGTTCGGAAAAATGCAGGCTGGGCGGCAATACGCCGTGCTGCAACGCCAGGATGGTCTTGATCAGGCCGGCCACGCCGGCGGCGGCGTCAGCATGGCCGATGTTGCTCTTGACCGAACCCAGCGCCAGCGGTCGTTGTCGTCCGCCGAAGACACGCGTCAATGCCGCGACTTCCACCGGATCACCCAGCTCGGTGCCGGTACCATGCGCCTCGACATAATCGATATCGGCGGGTTCCAGCCCTGCCTGGCGCAATGCGGATACGATCACGTCGGCCTGGCCGTCGACGCCGGGAGCGGCGTAGCCGACCTTGCGCCCGCCGTCATTGTTGACGGCGCTGCCGCGGATCACCGCCAGCACGTTGTCGCCGTCGGCCTGTGCCTGCGCCAGCGGCTTGAGCAGCACCATGCCGACGCCGCCGCTGGGGACGGTGCCGCGCGCGTCGGCGGAGAATGGTTTGCAATGTCCGTCCGGCGACAGGATCATGCCCGGCTCATGGAAATAACCGCTGCCCTGCGGGAAACGTATCGCCACGCCGCCCGCCAGCGCCATGCCGGCGCCGCCGCTGCGCAACGAACGGCAGGCCATGTCGAGCGCCGTCAGGGACGACGAGCACGCGGTCTGCACGGCCAGCGCCGGTCCCTTGAGATCCAGGTGGTAAGCAATCCGCGTGGCGCCGAAATCCTTGTCGTTTCCCGACATCGCGTGATAGCTGTCGGCGCCTTCCGGCATCGGCCCGGCCGCAAACAGTTGCCCCTGCAAGTAGGTGTTGACGCCGACGCCGACGAATATGCCGACATCGCCGAGATTTTCGAGATTGCGACGCGATTCCACCGCCGCATAACCCGCATGCTCCAACGCATGCCACGCGCATTCCAGCGCGACCCGATGCTGGGGATCCAGCGTCACGGCATCGCGTGGACCGAGACCGAAAAATTCGGCGTCGAAGCAATCGGCGTGATCGATCACGCCGCCGGCGGCGACGAAGTTGGCATGATCCAGCACGTTGCCGGCACGGCCTGCGGCTGCCAACGCCGCCGCATCGTGGCGGCTGATGCCTTCCCGGCCTTCGACCAGAAGCTGCCAGAACGCGTCGACATCCGGCGCACCCGGAAAACGGCACGCCATGCCGATGACGGCGATGTCCGACTGAACGGTTTGAGCAGGCGGAAGCGATTGTGCCGGCATGGGCTTGGCTGTCTCCCCACGACTGGACAAATGCGCAGCGAAACTGCGGATCGTGGGAAACCGGAACAGATCGCTGATCGACAGCACCGCGCCGAACTCGGCGACCGCCATGTCGTACAAGCGGACCAGCAGCAGCGAATGCCCGCCGACGTCGAAGAAGTTGGCATCCGGATCGACATCGCCGAGGTTCAGAACCTGAAGCCACAGGCGGGTAACGCGTGCAAGGCAATCGCTTGCATCGTGACCTGGGACAGCTGCGCCTCGCTCGCGTCCGAACACCGGCTGCGGCAAGGCGTTCAGGTCGATCTTGCCATTGCCGGTGAGCGGCATGCGGTCCAGGACGGAAATGAAATCAGGCACCATGAAGGATGGCAACGCCTGTCGCAATGCTGCGCGCAGCACCGCTGCATTCACATCCGTGCCGACCACATACGCCACCAGGCGGGTCTGTCCGGCGCCATCGGGACGCAGCATCGCCAGGGCCTGCGCCACGCCGGCCTGCTGCGACAAGGCGGCTTCGATTTCAGCCGGTGCGATACGGAAGCCGCGCAACTTGAACTCGCGGTCGCTGCGGCCGAGGAAATCCAGCGTCCCATCCTCGCGCCAGCGCGCCCGGTCGCCGCTGCGGTACATGCGGGCCCGAGGGTCATCGGAAAACGGATCAGGTACGAATCGCTCTTGCGTCAACACCGGATTGTTAAGGTAGCCGATGCTCACGCCGGATCCGCCGATGCACAATTCGCCAACGACGCCGACCGGCGCCGGTGCGCCCTGCTCGTCCAGAACGTAAATGCGGGCGTCGCCAATCGTACGGCCGATCTGCAAAGGAGCGTCAGCACCGAGGTAACGACCGGCGGTCACGGTGACCGTGGTTTCCGTCGGACCGTAGGCGATGAACAGATCACGGTCTTGACCCCACTGTGCCGCCACCGACGCCGGACACAATTCACCGCCGACGATCAGCGTGCGCAGCTGCGGCAGCGACGCAGCGGGCATCGCCGCCAGCAGCGACGCCGGAATCTGCAGATGGGTGACCTGCATGGCATCCAGCGTCTGCACCAGCGGCGACCCTGGCAACAGACGCTCGCGCGGCGCCAGGCAAAGGCAAGCGCCGGCGGCCAGCGCAAATACGATATCGGACACCGCGACGTCGAAACCGAATGCGGCCAGTTGCAGAATGCGGCTGTCCTGCGTCACCGAAAATTCATGCACGGCGCTCAGCGCCAGGCGGCACAGCGCATGATGCGCCAGCGCCACGCCTTTGGGACGGCCGGTGGAACCGGACGTGAAGATGATGCAAGCCGTTGCTGCGAAGTCGGTATCGGCATGCTCAGTCGCCCCCGGTTCCGGCGTCGACGGCAAATCCTGCAACGTCGGCAAGCCCATCCACTGCGCTGCGCTCCATCCGGCAGGCTGATCACCGACCACCAGTGCAACTTCGGCATCCAGCAGCATCTGTTCGATGCGCGCGGCCGGATAGGTCGGATCAATCGGTACGAAGATGCAGCCGGCTTTGGAAATGCCCAGCAACGCAGCGATCAGGCCGATGGAACGCTCGCCGATCAGCGCAATGCGCGCGCCAGGCGTCAGGCCTGCCGCACGCAGACTCTGCGCAAAGACGCCGGCGAGATCATCCAGCTGCCGGTAGCTGAGCGTGCCCTCGGGCGTCGCCAGCGCCGCTGCATCGCCGTTGCGCTGCGCACTGGCGCGCAACAGGTCGTGCAAGCGCAGGGGCCGGGTTGCCGGCGGCAAGACGCGGTGCGCGCGCCCGAACTGCAGCAGCAAAGTGCGCGCCTGTGCATCCAGCAGCGAGTGTGACAAAGGCGGTGCGTCGGGCTGCGCCAGCAAGGCGTCCAGCAGATGCACGAAGCCCGCCGCAATACGTTCCGCCAGCGCCGGGGTGATGATGTCGGCGGCATATTCCAGCTCGCCGGCGATGCCTTGCGCGTCCTGCTGCAAGGCCATGCTGAGATCGGTGCGCGCCAGCGGCGCCGAGACCGGCTGGGCCACAGCGTCGATATCGTCCAGCTGCAATTGCCACTGGCGCAGATCGGCCAGCACGAACATTGCCTGCAGCAACGGCGGCCGCTGAGGCACGCGTTCCACACCGGCGGCTTCGACGATGCGGCTGAAAGAGATGTCCTGATGTTGCAGTCCTTCGGCGACACGCTGCTGCACGCGCCGTCCGAATTCCGCCAGGTTGATGGCGTGGCAGTCCACGCGCATCGGCAAGGTATTGGCCAGAAAACCGACCACGCTGTCCAGCCCGGCACGGCTGCGCGCCGCCACCGGAATACCGACGACAACCTCGTTCTCGTCGCCGAAGCGCGCCAGCGTCAATCCCCATACGCCGAGCAACAGTGCGAAGGTGCTCACGCCGGCGTCGTTGGCCGCTTGCTGCAGACGTTGGCTGCGTTCCTGACCCAGCGCCAACGGCGCGCGTCCGAGGCGGAAGTCGCGTTGCTCCGGCATACGGCTCAGCGCCAGGCCGAGGACCGAAGACGCGCCGGCCAGCTGATCGCGCCAGTAATTTCCTTGCACCTCGAAAGCACCCTGTTCATCGCAGTCCCGCTGCCAGGTGGAGAAGTCGATTTGCTGGAGTGCTGCAGGCGTCGCATCCAGCACCTCGCGGTAAGCCTGTCCAAGCTCTTCGACAATCACGCGCCCGGAGCCGCCGTCGAAGGCCGTGTGATGGGCCACGATTGCCAACAAGTGATCGTCGTCTCCGAGTCGGATCAGTTGGGCACGCAGCGGCAGTTGATCCGCCAGCGAGAAAAAGCGTTCGCTGAATTCCTGCAGTTGCGGTTGGAGCGCGTCAATGTCGGCGTCAATTCTTTCGATCGTGAATGCGGGCAAGGCGTCAACTTCCTGCCATAACTCGCCGTCGGCAAGGACAAGCCGCGTACGCAGCGCTTCATGACGTTGCATCACGCGCCGGAACGCCAGTTCCAGACGGGCGACATCGAGGCGGCCGCGCAGGCGGTAAGCCACCGCCTGATTGTAGGCGCCGCGCTGTTGCCCGGATTGTTCGATGAGCCAAAGCCGCTCCTGATTGAACGAGGCCCGCGCGCGCCGGTGTGGACCGCCGGCCAGAAGCGCCGGCATTTCGGCGCCGGGTTGCGCACGGCGCACTTCCAGCGCCATCGCATGCAAGGTCGGCGCGTCAAAGACAGCCGTCACCGGCAGGCGCACCCCGAGATTCTTTTCAATCGCCGAGACCAGGCGTACGGCGCTCAGAGAGTGGCCGCCAGACTGGAAGAAATTGGCGTCGGCTTGTTGCGGACGGTGACCGATAACCTGACTCCAGATATCGGCCAGCAGGCTTTCTTCCAGCGTCATCGCGCTCTCTTGCTGCTGTTCCTGCGCCGGCATCGGTGATTCTGCGCCGGGCGCGGGCAAGTTCAGGAAATCGATTTTTCCATTGCTGTTGAGCGGCAAGGCGGTCATGAACACGTAGCGCGAAGGCTGCAACGCAGTCGGCAAGATATCCAGGAGACGTCGCCGCATGCCCGGCTCCACGCTTTCCTTCGCCACGACATAGGCTATCAGAATCAGGTCGCCGCCGACTTCGCGCGCCATAACGACCGCGTCCGTCACGCCGGGGCATCGGCGCAATGCGGCCCTGACTTCTTCCGGATCGATGCGCACGCCGCGGATCTTCACCTGACGGTCGCGTCGCCCCAGGTAGTCGATGTTGCCGTCAGGACGCCAGCGTCCGAGGTCGCCTGAACGGAATGCCCGTCCGCCGGCGACGTCTGCCGGCAAGTTGACGAAGCGCGGCTCACCGTCGTTGTGATTGAGATAACCGCGCGCAAGGCCGATGCCGCCGATCACGATCTCGCCGGCGGCGCCCACGGGCAGCACATTGCCGGCCGGATCGAGAATCGCCAGCAGATTTCCCGGAATGGGCCGGCCTATGTGCACCTGCGCTCCGTCAGCGACGTCGACTTCATGACAAGTCGAATCCGCCGATGCTTCGGACGATCCGTAGAGATTGAGCAGCCGGCAACCAGGCAGCAAACTCAGGAAACGGCGCGCCAGATCGCCGGGGAAAGCCTCGCTGCTGCAGATGCAATGGCGCAGTCCGCCTAGTACGTTGCCGACGTCGATGACATGATCAAGCAAGGATTTCAACAACGAAGGCACCAATGTCAGGCGTGTGACCCGGTGACTTTGCAATGCCGCAGCCAACGCCCGCGGATCGCGCACCTGGGCCGGCGACAAGATAACGGACGGCACTCCGCCCAGCAACGGGCCGAACAACTCCCAGACAAAGTCGACGAAAGTCGGCGCGGTCTTTTGACAGTAGCGGTCGGCAGGCTCGAACGGATAACGCTCCAGCATCCAGGCAATACGATTCACCGCACCTTGGTGCAAGCCCATCACGGCTTTGGGCCGCCCTGTCGATCCGGAGGTAAAAAGGATGTACAGCAGGCTGTTTGCGTGATTGCGGTCCTGTGGCGCAGGCGCTTGCGGCAATGCCTGCGCAGGATCGACCAGTCTGACGGCCGATTCTGCGGGAAGCCATCGCGCAGTGCCTGTCGTGATCAACACCGTTGCGCTGCTGGCGTCGAGCATGTAAAGCAAACGCTCGGTCGGGAAATCCGGATCCATCGGGACGAAGGCGCCGCCGGCGCGAATGGTCGCCAGGATGGCCACGGCCAGATCCACCGAACGCGGCAGGCAAATCGCGACCGGCGTTTCGGCGACAACGCCCAGTTGTGCCAGATGCGCGGCAAGCGCGGCGGAACGCAGGTCGAGTTCGGCGTAGGTGACTTGCCGGTCATTTTCGATCAGCGCCACGGCGTCCGGCGTCTGCGCCGCCTGCGCTACGAACCAGGCGCTCATTGTGCGCGGCGACGCCGCCGGCAGCGGCGGATTCAATTTCGCCAGCATCTCGCGCGCTTCGGCGTGACGTTGCAGCGGCAATTGCGACAACGACAACTGCGGATCGGCCAGCGCGGCTTCGAGCAAGACCTCCAGCGACGACGCCATCGCTGCGGCGAGCTGGGGATCGATGAAGTCGCAGCGATACTCCAGCCCGCCGGCGATGTGTTCTGCGCCGGCATCCAGCTCGAGGACAATGTCCGCACGCGCGGCAGGAAGCGGGACTGAAGTGGCTTGGGCGCGCACTGCACCGGCTTGCGCTGCCAGTGGCGGCATGGTCTGGAACACCAGCATGGCCTGGAACAATGGCGCAAGGCCTTTGCGTCGCTCCGGATTGACGATATTGACGACCTCGTCGAACGGCAATTCCTGATGGCGCATGTCTTCCAGCATATGGTCGCGCACCTGCACGGTCAGGGCCTGGAAGCTCTGACTGCCTTCGGAGACGTTGCGCGACACCATATTCTCCGCCAGGAAGCCGACGATCGCCTGCGTTTGCTGCTGTGCACGGTTGATCACCGGCACGCCGATGGCGATGTCATCCATGCCGGAATAGCGCGCCAGCAAGGCATGGAACGCGCTCAGCACCACCACGAACGGCGTGGTGCCGGTGGCATCGGCAAAACGTCTGACGGCCGCCGTCAGTGAGGCCGGCAACGACACCGGAATGCGTTCGCACAATGCCGAAGCGGCTTGCCCGCGCGGTCCCGAAAACGGCATCTCCAGCGCTACCGGCAGTTGCGCCAGGCGCTTCGCCCAATAGGCATGCAACTGCTCGCGCGCAGCGACCTGCTGCGGCTGGCGCAACCACATGGCATAGTCGCCGAACTGCACCGGTTCGGCTAGATCGACCGTTTCGCCGAGTTCACGCGCGTACAAAGCGACCAGTTCTCGCAGCAATAGTTGTCCCGACCACAAGTCGATGATGTTGTGGTGGAAGGTCAGCAACAAGGCGCTCTCGCCTGACCTGTCGTCGTGCAGCACCTGCGCACGCAGCAGCAGGTCGGCAGTCAGGTCGAAAGGCTGTGCCACGGCATCGCGCAAATGCGATGGCCACAGCGCGACGGCGACGACATGCTGCGGCAAGGAAATGCTGTTGACCTGCGTGAAGTTCTGCTCGATGACGCCGTCGTCCTGATCAGAAAACCGGACGCGCAGACCTTCATGACGTTGCAGCAGCGCCAGCAAGGCGCGCTCCAGCGCGGCGACATCGAGCGGCGCATTGAAGCGGATGTCCATGCCGAGATTGAATTCGCCGGTGACGCCGTCGATCCGTTCCACCGTCCACAGCCGCTGCTGGGCAGGCGTGGCAAGCACGCGCGCAGCCACTGCACGACGCGGAATCGCAAGCGCTTCCGACGGCAGGTCGAAGCCGTCCTCGGCCAGCAATTCGGCCAGCAGCGCTGCATCCAGTTCATCGCCCATCGCCGGCATGTCGGGTGTCGTCATACAGTCCTCGCAGCAACGCGCGCCGCTTTTTGTTCGGGTGTCATTTGTTCGATTTCAAGCCAGCGGCGGGCGATGGCTTCCGTGATGCCGGGCTTGCTTTCGCCGCGCCGCACATGTGCGCAAAATCCCGCCACGGTGGGATGTTGCAGGAGATCAGGCATGGCCGCGTCAAGGCGGAAGCGCTCACGTGTGGCTGCCGCGATTTGCGCCGCACGCAGCGAATTGCCGCCCAGCGCAAAGAAATCGTCGTGCACGCCGCACACCGTGAGGTCGAGGATGCGCCGCCAGAGCTGCACCATGTAACGCTCGAATTCATTGTCCGGCCGCCCCGCCTGCAGGAACCCTCCGGCCAGCCGGGTCAGCTGATCACGGTCAATCGCGCCGGACGCATCGTGCGGTATCGCCGCCACCGTCATCACGGGAACCGGCACGCTACGGCCTGAGTGGTCGCGCAAGGCCAAGCAATTTTCGGATGCGGTGTCGGTTTGAACTATGACGGGTTCATCCACGGCAATGGCCGCGTCTTGCAGCGCGGCGTGACGCGCATGCTGCAGGTCGAGTCCGATCGCCAGCACCGGCCGGACGGCCGAGAGCGCAATATCGAAGCTGGCGACGGCGTTGTCCGGCTCCAGCGAAAAATAGCCTGCCGCTTCCATGGTCGACACCGCTGCGCCGTGCTTGCTGAGGCCGGTATCGCGCCAGGAGGAGAATCCCAGGTAACGGCAGCGCGTATTGCCGGCGGCCGTGAGTTGTTCGGCCAGCGCCGCCTGATAGGCATTGGCGGCGGCGTAGGCGGCGTCCTGCCGCCCCGCCACCATGCCGGCAACGGAGCCGACCAGCACGAACCATGCTTCGGGATGATCTTGCACCAGTGCATGCAAGGCGAGACTGCCGGCCACTTTGGCGCGCATCATCTGCGCCAGCGTTGCCGCAGTTTCGTGAACCAATTCAGTCTGCCGCCCCTCTCCCGCCAGATGCAGAATGCCATCCAGGCCGCATTGCCAACGGGCGTGCGCCTGTTCCACGGCAACCCGCAAGGCATGGCCATCGGTCACGTCGGCGCAGGCGTACAGCACGCGGTCGCTGCGCTCCAGTTCACGCAGCGCCTTGGCGCGCACGTCATCGAGTTGCGACGGCGCGGTGCGCCCGACAATCAGTAATCTGGCGTCGTGGCGATCAAGCAGATGGCGCGCCAGCAGGAGACCGACGCCGCCGAGTCCGCCGCTGATCAGGTACAGGCCGCCGGAACGCAATGGAGAACGATCCGGTTTCGATATTGCGACGTTGCGCCAGCGGCGCACATGACGTCGGCCGTCGATGTACGCCAATTCGGTTTCGTGCGGCAAACCAGCCAGATCACCGAGGATCATGCCGGCGTCGCTGCCAAGGTCTGTGCCGGAAAACTGGATATGCGTGCAATGCACGCCATCGATTTCCGCCACCGAGGTGCGCAAGAAGGCTGCTGCGGCAGCGTGCCCGGCGACATCCCCGACAGCGCCGCACACGATCAGGCGCGCAGGACGGTTCGCGCGCGGGGTCGCCGCCAGTGATTGACACAGCAGCAACAGCCGCGGCAGACGAGCCCATCCGGGCAATACCAGCATCACGGCCGGCGACGGCTGCTGCGTCATCGCATGGAGGACGCTAGCCGGATTGTCTTCCTCCGGCACGAACTGTCGCCAGTCAATATCGACAGCGCCATCGGCAAGCGTCGTCCGGATCGCCGTGTCGCCGAGGGAGGCGTCTCCCAGGACCGCAACGCTCTGCCCTCGTACCGACACACTTGCCCCGATAGCGCAGGGTTTCCAGAACGGCTCGGCGAACCAGCGCGGTATGGTGCAGGCCGCCTCCAGGAGGCAGGCGGCTTGCTTGATCCCGGCGTCAAAGGCGCCGGCTTCCAGCAGGCGTCTGAGTTCCAGGCGCTGCACCTTGCCGGAGTTGGTGCGCGGCAGACGATCGGCCGGCACATGGATGAAGTACGCCGGCATCAGCGACAACTGCTTGCCAAGGCGCATGCGCATGTCCTGCATGACTCGCTTGAGCGCAGTGTCGCCGCGTGCTGTGGGAGCATCGAAGAACAAGGCCAGCTGATCAGTGCGCGCACCCGGCGCGCGCACGCCGATGGCGGCCACACTCAGGCGTTCGACGCCATCGGTCTGCGCCACGACTTCTTCAATTTCGCTACTGTAGAAATTGGCGCCGTTGACGATGATCATTTCCTTGATGCGGCCGACCACGAACAGCTCGCCATTGCGGATGATGCCCATGTCGCCGGTGCGGAACCACTCGTCGTGCATCACTTCGGCGGTCAGGTCGTCGCGGCCGAAATAACCCATGAACAGGGATGCGCCGGATAACTCGACGGCGCCGATCACGCCTTCCGGCGCCACCGCGCCATGCTGGTCGACGATACGCTGCGCCGCGCCGCAAATCGGCGTCCCAAGAGAAACTACCTCGCCGTGGCCAGGAGCCCAAGGCGACATGGAAAATCCACTGACGGTTTCCGTCATGCCGAACGAAGGCCAGATCGCGCCGGCGGGCAATTTGTTTTCTGCGAAACGCTTCGCAAAAGCGGTTAACACGCTGTCGGAAACCGCTTCGCCTCCATTGAAAATCATGCGCAGGTTCGACAAGTCCCAGTCGCGTGCAACGCCGGGCGCAGATGCCGCCTGCTGCAATACGTCGAATGCGAAATTGGGCGTCCAGACCATGCAGACCCGATGCCGGTGCGCCAGGTCGAGCCAGCGCACGGGAGCCGCCAGCACGGTCGCTGTGTCAACCTGGATCTGGTTCATGCCGAGCACCAGCGGCAGGATCGACAGGAAACCAAGGCCGCCGACGTGATCGAGCGGCATCCAGTTCATGCTGGTCGCGCCCGGCGTCAATGCCTCCCCGCGCTCGGCGGCGCCGCCGATCATCGCCAGTACATTGGCCTGGCTCAGCATGACGCCTTTGGGAAGACCGGTGCTGCCCGAGGTCATGAACACCATCGCCAACGCCTGCAAGTCCGTGACCGGTGCAGGCGGTGCACTCGCGCCATCGGCCAGTGCTGCCGCATCCAGAAACGTCATTCCCTCCAGCGCCTCCGAGCCCAGCGGCGCCAGCGCCTGCAAACTCACCGGGTCGGCGGCAATCACCGGCCGTCCCAAGACTTCCCATGAGTCGCGCAGACGTTTCAGCGCCGCACCGCCGGTTGCCGCGGCAGCCACCTTGAATGGCGCCGGCACCATGCCGCCGAGCAGGCAGGCCCAGAACAGCGGCAACAGGCTGCGGCTGTCGCCGGCGTCGACCACGACCAGATCGCCGTCACGCAGGCCTTGCGAGCGCAGACCGCCCAGCATCCGGCGCGCCTGATCGAACAGTTCTGCGTAGCTGACGCGGGTTTCGCTCATGTCGGCGGCGACATGGATGATGCCGAGTTCCGGCTGCTGCGCCGCACGTTCCAACGCTGCGGCCAGGTTGGCCGGCATCCAGGCTTGTGCAGGAAGCGGTTTGAGAACGGACACGGCCGGTGTACGTGCGGCGCCGTCCGTCGAAGTCCTGACGACCGCAAGCTCCTGCACCGTCGAAGTCAGCAATGGGTAATCCGGCAGGATATCGGCCAGATGGATACGCGGGCGCAATGGTGCGATCGGCCGGTAAACCGCCGTCGTCGGCAGTGATGCATCATCCCATGCCGGCAATGCGGCCAAGGCGTCTTCATCCACAGCGCCGTCTGATCGCAACGGCAAGGCATGCACGCGCACCAGTGCGATCCGGCCCGGATAGCCGGCCTCGGCAATGGCGGCCTCCAGCGCCTTGCGCTGGCCGCCGACTACATAGGCGGCATAGGCGGCAGCATTGGCGCCGGCACCGGCCTGCGTCGCAGTTGCGACGAGGTGAACGGCCGTGACCGCAGGCACCGCCAGCAGCTGTGTCCTGAGTGTCGCAACGATCGTGTTTTCCGGCGTCGTACGTTCCAGCATCCCACTCCCCTGAGCGCTACCGGTCATGCCGGCATTGCTGCGCTCTTCATCTTTGCCTTGTTAAAAAAACGAGGCGATTTTCTGCTTGCCATAGTGCCATTGAATGGCATCCGGAATTGGCTTCTTGTCTCACATTTTCAAAATAATCCTGCGAGATTGGCCGCGTCATGCAGCGTGGTCTGAAAAACAAGTATTTTCACAAGGCAACATCAACTGCGCCGCAGCGCGTCAATACTGCCAGCGCGCCTGCAGGCTGCCGGTCTGCGCCTTGTAGCCGCCGCCGGATTCCAGCGTGTACCGGGCGGTCAGATTCAACTGCTTTCCCTGCAGTAGCGTCACCCCGAGCGTGAGCACGCCGATATCGGCAACCGGCGCGGCGCCTTGCGTGACAAAAGCCGTTGAGCCGGTACTGTCGGCGGCAAAGCTGGCGCCGGCATGTGCCCGACCACCCCGGTACTCGTGCCGCCAGCCGAGTTGCAGCGACGGCACCAGTTTGCCGGACGAGGTCTCGAAACCGCGCTCCAGCTTGGCTCCCAGTTCGCTCTTGAGCGAATTGACCGACGACGCGTCGACCTTCAACGCTGCGCCGTTGCCGCCGGTTTCGGTATAGCCATCCTGACGCAGCGTGCTGTAGCTCAAGCCGGCAATCGGCGTCAGCGTAGTATCCGGCAGCCAGGCGTCCAAGGCGAGCGGATAGCCGGCCTGCACCGACGTCATGTATTGACGGCCATTGAAGCTGCCGTTGGCGACGCCGCTGAAGCCGGTGTAATCGATGACGCGCGTGGTGCTGTACTGCTGATGCGCAAAGCCGGCCTGCGCGTTGACGTACCACGGCGAGCCGCTGTAGCTGGCGTAGGCAGTCACGCCGTAGTTGTTGATGTTGACCGAACTGCCGGTATTGTCGCCGTCGCTCGCCAGCGAGGTCTTTGCGGCATTGACCAGCGCACCGACACGCAGTGCATCGGTCACCAAGCTGTCGCCGCCGATCAGCAAGCCACGGTAATTGGCGTGATATCCCGAGATGTTGTCGCGCAGCCCCTGTGAAGCGCCGCCGCCGAACACTTGCCCCCACAGCGCGAAGTCGCGGACGGACTCGCCGGTGGCGACGCCGCTGCTGCCCTGGGCCACGCGCAGACCATCCATGTGATCATTCGCCACGTTGCCGATGACCTGGTTGAGCACGCCCTGCGCATCGTTCGCAGCGCCCTTGATCGATGCCGGACTCAACATTTCTCCCGCCTTGTTGGCCGCATCTGCCGTATCCAGCGCCGCCGCTGGATTGAACAAGGCCAGCAGGGACGAATTCGTCCCGCTGTAATTGAACAGTCCGTGCAATGAAGATGACGCGTCGTCGTTGGTGGCGCTGTTGACGGGGATGCTGGCGCCGCTGCCCAGGCCGAAGCGGCCCAGCGTCAGCACCAGCAAATTGTCCTGGACGGCGCCGCTGACGCTGAAGCCGGGAGCCGAATAATTGACGCCGCTTGCGGTCAGCGTGCCGCCCGAGTTAATGACGACATAGCGCTGGCCCTGGGCAAAATGGTAGCTGAGCGGTTTCAGACTGATGGCGGAGCCGGCGGCGATGGTGGCATTGCCAAAGACCATCACCGTGCCGCCGCCGCCGAAAATCAGGGTCGCGCCCGCATTCTGGACAAAGTTACCGAAGATGGCGATCGGATTGTTGATTTGCAGCGTGGCGGCGTTGGTGACGGTGCCCGAACCAACGCGGATCACGTCGTTGAGCAGATGATTGCCGCCGGCGAAAATCACGCCCGCCGCACTGTCGATGGTGCCCGTGGTGGTGCCGTCGCGGGTGTTGCCCGTCAACGTGCCGAAACTGGCGCCGGCGCCGCCGATGATGGTGAGCGGCGCCGCCGAACTGTTGAGGATAGTGCCGAAAATCGTGCCGGAATTGGTGAACGAAGTCAGCGTGCTGCCCGGTGCGAGATAGAGCGCAGTGGTGCCCCGCAGTTCACCGCTGTTGTTCAGGTTGCCGATGGTTCCGTTGTTGGAGATGCCGGTGCTGCCGAAGCTGCCAAAGAGATAGTCGCCGCTGAGGCTGCCGCTGTTGGTGATGCTACCGATCGTCCCGGTATTGAGGATGGCGATGCCTTTCCCGTAGGTGGCCAAGGTGCCGTTGTTGTCCACGCTGCCGATCGTGCCGCCGTTAGCGATAGCGCCGCCGGCCGCGAGGATAGTGCCGCTATTGATCACGCTGGTGATGGCGCCGGCACTATTGTTGGTCCACACGGAACTGGTGTTGACGTAACCGGTGTTGTTCACGCTCTGCGCGTGTCCCTCGGTCATTGTCATTGTCGCCAGCGCACCGGACAAAGCCAGCGCCAGGAGTGTCAGCGGATTCGGCGGCGTCAGTCGCCCCCTGCGGATAGTTTTCTGCCGTTTTTCTTGTCTATTCATGCTGCCCGCTGGTTCCCTGTACGACGTGTCTGGTGATTTTTTGCCGTCAGGATAATTGATGTTTCTTCATGGGCTTGACCGCCTGTCTCACTTTCCGTTTATTTTTTAAAAGCCGGTAATTTGGACGGACTCCGCCGAAACCGATCAGTCTCCATCTCCGGTCCCGACAAGTCAATCCGCTGGCGACGCTGCGCTGTAGCACGTTTGCGCTACAGACCAATCGGCATTTTTTGTGGTGTGACGGCGGCAGTTCAGCTATACAGCCACTTCTGCGCCAGTTTGGAATAGCGCGGCATGATCACGTAAGTCATCAGGCCGACGATGATTGCAGCGACGATCAGGCGGCTGATCAGTTGATGATGCAGCACCGGCGCCGCATCGAACAGGGGCGTCAGGATCCATGGCAAAAGCAGCGTCAGCGGGTAGATGACGGAGAGCGTGAGCAGGAATTGCTTGTACGGTTTGGCGCGCTTTTGCGGCTGACCGGGCGGCGTGAACCAGAATTCCATGCCGGTAAGGGTGTCGATTTTTTCATCCTGTTCCAGCATCGGCAACACTTCGTCGATCAGCTCGCGCCGTTCGGCGGACCCCAGCCATTGCTCGGCGTATTCCAAGGTGTCGAATCGCAGCGTGATGGTATAGCGATTGCTACCGTCGGAAGGCCGGATCACGTTGACGCCGCGATGCCCCGGTGCGCATGCTCCGCGCGGCACGATGTGCTTGAGCCATTCTTCGTACCTGGGATGGGCGCCGGTGCGGATGTCGTGCTGGATCACGATGGTAACCATATCGGGTTGCGGCGTATCGCTCGTGTTGTGTGCTTTCATCCTAAGTGGGGCTCCACGGCAGCGACGGCGCCACCATCCTTGTTCGCCGGCAACTTGCCTCTCTGACTATACGGATGAGGACCATTTTCCGTCAGGGAGTCGGAGAGCTTCTGCGCCAGTTCTGCAACCGGCATCGGCTTGGAATACAGCCAGCCCTGGGCGTACTTGACGCCCTGCCGGCGCAGGTAGTCGGCTTGTTCTTCCCGCTCGACGCCCTCTGCAATGACTTCCAGGCCCAGGGTCTTTGCCATTTGCACGATGTGCGGGACCACGCTGCGCGTGGCGGCATCGGTGCCGATCGTATTGACGAAGGATTTGTCGATTTTCAGGAAGTCGAGATCGAGCGAGACCAGATAGGACAGGCCGCAATAGCCGGTGCCGAAATCGTCGATGGCGACACGCAGGCCGCCTTCGCGCATCAGCCGGATATTGTTTTTTGCGTAGTCGATTTTCAGCAGCGAGCCTTCGGTGACTTCCACCGTCACGCGATTCTGGTCGATGCCGAAGCTGGCCAACTGGCGGCGCAGCTGTTCCAGCGACGCGCCGGACTCCAGATCCGATGCCGCAAAATTGATGTTGATAGGAAAATCGGGATAGCGCCGCAGGAATTTGGCAAGATCTTTTACGACCATTTCGACCACCCGGGCGGTGAGCCGCGGCATCAGTCCGGTGATCTCGGCAATCGGGATGAATACATCCGGGGTAATGACGTGGTCGTTGCTTTGACGCCAGCGCACCAGCGATTCGGCGCCGACCCAGCGCCCGGATTCAAGTTCGACGATGGGCTGATAGAGCATGTAGAGCTGTGTTTCGCTGCGGATGGCTTCCCGCAGTTGAGAACGCAGCCCCAGGTGCCGGCGGGCAAAAAGGATTGCCAAGCCTGTCAGACACAAGCCCGCCATGACTCCCAGAGGAACAAAGAAATAGGCATAGCCGCGCCATCCGGCATACAGCGTCGCGATCGGATATGCGGAATAGCTGACGAACAGGTAGCGCTCGGAGCGCTTCAGTGCGATCACGCTGGATGGGGTGACGAAGCGGCGGCTTTCTCCTGCCTTGAGGTCGGTGCGAAACCACGTGTCTTGCGCTGCGCCTCTGCTCAGAATCGGAATCCCGCTCGCTGTTCCATACGTGCCGAGCGCCAGATCCTGCTCCGACTTCGCAACGTCCAGAGCCAGATTGGGAAGCGCAAACACGGTGTATCCGGTAGACACGCGTGTGACCCCGACATAGACGCCTTCTTCGTCCAGCGTCAGTTTTACCTTGTTGCGGACAGCATTGTTCTTGTCGGTGACAAATGTCGCCGGCCCCAGGTCGATACCTTCGCCATGCGTGCCGTAAGAAGAGCACATCAGGCGATTCCCACGTGCGTAGCCGACCAGTTGCAGATAGCTTGAATTGATATTTGTACGCCGCATCAGATCGATGTTGGCGGCGCTGCAGGGATTGGGATCCTTGCGCGCTTGCAGCTTGTCGATCGCGTGCTGCATCTGATCGGTCACCATCTCACTGCGTTGCAACACCTCACCCGCAATGAATGCGGTCTGGGCGAACAGATCGCGTTCAGCCTGGACATAGCTCAGGCGAACTGCTGCGGCCACGCAGGCCAGAATGATCAGGCCGGCCAATACATACGAGCCGATCCCCTCCGTGATGCGAGGAATAAATTTCCTTCTGCTATCCATTATTTTCCCGCTTGTTCAAATTTCCTGCCCCGACAACATGATATCAACCGGGCCGTTCAACTTGGATAAACCGAACCGATTTGTTGTTTTTATCTTGCTAAGTTGCCGCGCGTCGCTTGACAGTTTAGGCAGGCGGGAAGTATTCATGCGCGCGATATTTCCCGCAGGAATCATGACAAAAGACAATTTTTTTGATACGTCGGCACAATGCAAGAAGCCCGGCGCAAACCGGGCTTCTTGTACTCTCATCCAGTGCGGGATGCTTCTTACTTTTTGGCCTTGGCCGTCTTGGCGGTTTTCACCACTGCTTTACCCTTCCCGCCGCCCTTCTCTTTTTCAAACAATTCAAAATACTCCGACGCCATCTTCCTGATCGCGCGGCCGATGTTGGCGTAGTCGTACTCGTTGAGGTTGGCGAGCGAGACCCGGCCGGATGGATGTGCGGCGCCGAAACCTCTTCCCGGCAGCAGGATGACGCCGGTTTCCTCGGCCAGCCGGAACAGCGCCTCGTTGGGCTTCAGACGCTTCAGCAGCCATTTTGAAAATTCGACGCCATGCATTTGCGCGGACAGCGATTCCATGTCCAGCAAATGGTAGTAGCGCACCGAGTTGGGATCGTGAGGCATGGGCAGGCCGAGCTCGCGATACAGCGCTTCCTTGCGGCGCAGGACGATGCGCTTCATGGAGGCCTTGTAGCTGCCCGCTTCGTCCATCAGCGAGAACAGCGAGAACAGGCTCATCTGCGCCTGGATCGGCGTCGACAGGCCGGCGGTATGGTTGAGCGCCACGGTGCGGCTGTCGGCCACCAGCCGGTCGATGAACTTGATCGTGCGTGGCGCGGTGGTGATGGAGCTGTAACGCTCGTCGAGCTGGCGGGCGGTCTTTTCCGGCAATTTGGAAATGATCTCGTCAATGACGTTGTGCTTGTGCGTGGCGACCACGCCCATGCGCCAGCCGGTGGCGCCGAAGTACTTGGAGAACGAATACACCAGGATGGTGTTGTACGGACAGATCGCAAACAAGGACGTGAAGTTGTCGGCAAAGGTGGCGTAGACGTCGTCGGTAAGGATGATCAGGTCCGGCCGCTGCTTGACGATCTCGGCGATGTAGGCCAGCGTCTTGTCGTCGATCTTGACCGAAGGCGGATTGCTCGGATTGACCAGGAAGAAGGCCTTGACCTTGGGGTCGAGCAGCTTGTCGAGTTCCTTTTTGGTGTACTGCCAGTCATTGGATTGCGGTGCGTCGATGACCAGCTCGACCAGGTTGAATTCGGCCAGATGCGGGATCTCGATATACGGAGTGAAGATCGGCATGCCCAGTGCGATGGTGTCGCCTTCCTTGATGACGTGGTTGGCCTTGAGGCTACCGAACAGATAGGTCATCGCGGCCGTACCGCCCTCCACTGCATACATGTCGAAATGGCCGACGAAGGGATGCGTGCCGATCATTTCCTTGTGCAGGTAGTTGCCGACGATGCGCTCGGTCATGCGCAGCATGCGGTCCGGCACCGGGTAATTGCAGCCGAGGATCGCTTCGCACATCTCATAGATGAAGTCGCCGGCCGACATGCCGAGCTGGTCACGCACATAGGAAACCGCCGCTTCGATGAAACGGATGCCTGGCACGCCGGCGTGGTTCTTGGCGAACAGCTCGAAGCGCGCCTCGATGCCGTCGCGTTTCGGAAAGCCGCCGACGCCGTCCATGTAGATATAGGAGCGCTCGGCCTCGCTCATGGCGAACAGTCCGAACTGGAAGAAGCCGTGGCGCGGCGTGGTGGCCAGGAAATTGGGATTGCCCCGGCCGGCGTTGAGCATGAGCTTGTTGTTCTTCAGTGCACTCTGTATGAGGGCATCCTTGAGCTCGAAGGGGCTTAGCAGGGCGAGTTTTTCCGGGTCGCTGAAATCCATGGTGTTGCTCCTTTATTGATGAACATGCAAAGTAAAAATGAATCGTTCCGCTATTCAGCTATTCCGCTAGTCCGCTAAACCAGCGCCACGATCAGCGGCCCCAGCAAGGTCAGGAAGACGTTGGCCAGCGCATAGGTAATTGCGAAAGGAACCGTGGGAATGGCATTCTCGGCCTTGTCGAGCACTTCGCCGAAGGCCGGATTGGCGCTGCGGGAGCCGCTCAATGCGCCGGCGAACACTGCCGTGTTGTCATAGCGCAGAACGTAACGGCCGATCAGCATGGTCAGCACCAGCGGCAGGATCGTGACAACCACGCCGACGCCGAACAAGGTCAGCCCCTGCGCCTTGACCGTCTGCACCGCCTGCAAGCCTGACGACAGACCGACCACCACGACAAAGCCGGCCAGCCCGAGGTCTTTCAATATCTGCACCGCGCCGCTCGGCATCGCGCCGAAAGTCTGGCGTTTGGCCCGCAACCAGCCAAACAGCAGGCCCGACAGCAGCGCCCCGCCACCGCTGCCCAGCGTCAATGGGATCGAGCCGACGCGCGCGGTCAGCAGACCGACCAGCAAACCCACCACCAGGCCGGCGCCGAGATAGACGAAGTCGGTTTTGGCGCTCGGCACGATGACGTAACCGATCAGCGAAGAAACGCGCTTGACGTCTTGCTCGGAACCGAACACCGAGACCACGTCGCCGATCTGGACCACGGTTTTTTCCTCCAACGGCAACACCTTGCCCATGCGCATGAGTTGCACGACGTAGATGCCATGCCGCACCTGCAGCGCGGTGTTGGTGCGGATGTCCCCGACGGTGCGGTTTTGATACTCCTTGTTGGAGAGCACGACGTCGCGGCGCTCCATGGTCAGCTCCATGCCTTCGACGCCGTACAGTTCCTTGCTGAAAATTGGCACCACGTTGATCATCGCCTGCCTGCGTCCGACCGCGAGCACGATGTCGCCGGCTTGCAGGTCCAGCTCCGGCGCGACTTCGATGATCTTGCCGTCGCGTTTGAGGCGTTCGATGGTGATGCCGTAGGCAGTGTGTTCCTTTTCCAGTTGCCCGATGCTGAGGTTGGCATGGTCGCCGATCTGATAGATCCGCCCCACCAGGTCCGGTGCAGCGGCTTGCTGGCCGGGCGCCAGGACTTGCACGCCCTCTTGCATGGCGGCCTGGGCGCGCACGGCGTCTTCCTTGATGCTGCGCCCCATCAGCCTCGGCAACAGGTTGACGCACACCAGGATCGCGCCGAACGAACCGAACACATAAGTCACCGCATAACCGACGGCGACATTGCCCTGCAGGCGCTTGACTTCGTCCGCCGCCAGGCCCAGCTTGGTGATGGCGTCGCCGGCGGTGCCGATGATCGCCGACTGCGTCAGGCCGCCGGCGGCGACACCTGCGGCCAGTCCCTTGTCCAGTCCGAACAGTTTGGCCATGATGACCACGGTCGCGAGGCCAGTGATGGCCAGCACGGCGGCGAGGATGATTTCGCGTATCGATTGCCTGCCCAGAGAGTTGAAGAATTGCGGGCCGCTCTCATAGCCGACCGCATAGATGAAGAGCGCAAACAGCACCGACTTCACGCCCGGATCGACCGTCACGCCGACCTGGCTGACCAGTACCGCCACCAGCAACGAACCGGCGACGCCGCCGAGCTGGAATTTGCCGAACTGGATTTTGCCGACGTAGTAGCCGACCGCCAGCGAAAGAAACAAGGCGATTTCGGGAGATCGGGCAAACAAGTGGTGCAGCCATTCCATGATTTTCACCTTTCAGTGCGAAGAGCGTGTTAAACGAAGACAAATGCCGATACAGCACTGATGCAAGAGCGCATGGGCGCGACCAGCAACAACCTGCCGATGTGCCTGCAATGCCGGTGCAGGATGCCGTGTGATGGACCGGAGATTTTCCGGAGTCGACGACGACACCGGAGATGAAGATGAGTAGAGTGAAACGACAGAAACTGCATTCTGCATAAGCGCCCCATGACAAGATGTTGTTCACATCGGCGACCGTTGCCGGTCTCAATGCGTTGACTTGCAGTGATGGTGTCCGCGGTGTCCGCGTTTTCCGCGTTACTTGCTAGGGCAGGAAAATAGAAGGTACCGGATGAGATCCCTGACTCACCCAAGAAAATATTGCCGCATGGCTATGTGGAGTCGCTAGGATGCGCGATAAAAAGATCGTCGTCAATGCGCTGGATCAATGTTCGATGCGTTATACCGAGCATCACGAAATTCGAGACTTAAACAATCAATTTACGAGATGCTTTATGAGACTCTTTACGAGACGTGCTGGCGAATCACTTTTGCCAGCTTGTCGAAAGCCGGGCCGATCGCCTCGTCCGGGACGCTGGCGTATCCGAGCAAGAGCCCGCTGCGCGCGGTCTTGGGAGACATGTAATAGGTCGACAAAGGCCGCACGATGATGCCTTCCTTGCGTGCGTCTTCGCAGACCAATTTGTCATTGCATTGGGGCGGCAGCGAGACAGTGAGATGCAGACCGGCTTCCCCGCCGGTGATGTTCATCTCGTCGCCAAAGTTGCGATGGATCGCTTGCTGCAGCAGGCGCAGTCGTTCGGCGTACAGCACGCGCATCTTGCGGATGTGCGACGAGAAATGCCCTTCCGCCATGAAATCGGCCAGCGTCGCTTGCAGGAATACCTGGCCGGATCGGTAGAGTTCGGCCATGCCCGTGCCGAAAGCCGGCGCCAGCGCTTCCGGCACCACCAGGAAGCCGATGCGCAATCCCGGAAACATGATCTTGCTGAAGGTGCCCATGTAGAGCACGCGGTTGTGCGTGTCCATGCCCTGCAACGACGCCAGCGGACGGCCGCCGTAGCGGAACTCGCTGTCGTAGTCGTCTTCGATGATCCACACCTTGTGGGCGGCGGCATACTCCAGCAGCATGCGGCGGCGCGACAGGCTCATGACCATGCCGAGCGGATATTGATGCGACGGCGTGGTGCAGATGAAGCGCGGCGGACGGCGCAGGTTGGCCAGCCGCATGCGCATACCCTCCTGATCGACCGGGATCGGCACGGATTCGATGCCGAGCGAGTTCAGGACGCTGCGCGTTCCCCAGTAGCACGGGTCTTCAATCCACGCGGCGTCGCCGTGTTCGCCGAGCAGTTTGACGACCGTGTCGAGCGATTGGTGGATGCCGGTGGTGATCAGGACCTGGCTGGCGTTGCAGTTGACCGAGCGCGAGATGCGCAGGTACTCGGCGATGGCTTCCCGCAGCGGCGCATAGCCGGCGCCCGGGCCGTAGGTCAGCATTTCTGCCTGCGAGCGGCGCCAGTGCTTGTTTTGCAGGCGGCTCCAGACCTTGCTGGGAAATTCGGTGACGTCGGGAATACCCGGCATAAAAGCGCCCCACTGCTTGTCGCTGACGCCGGCCTGGCGTGTGAGCATGGCGCCGCGTGCGGACAGTTCGGACTTGCCGGAGGGATCGGTGAGCGGAACGTTGCGTTCGACCGTTTCCGGAATCTGGTCGGGCGCCGTGTCGGCGACGAAGGTGCCGGCGCCGGCGCGGCTTTCGAGATAGCCCTCGGCCAGCAATTGTTCGTAGGCGTAAGTGACCGTATTGCGCGACATGCCGAGTTCACCGGCGAGGTCGCGCGAGGATGGCAACTGCAGGCCGACAGGCAAGGTCTGCGCAAGGATCGCTTCGCGGATCAGCTGATAAATCTGACGATTGATGGGCATGCGCGGGATGCGAGTGCTTCCCTGGCTTGAGGGAGCGCGGTTGACGCGGAGCAGCAAATAATCCGACAAGGAGGCGATGCGCAAAGTGGCTCCATCAAATATTCGTAATTGGCTCTATATTACAGGTCCATTGCAGATTTAGTATTGCTTCAACTTAGATTTTTCCAAAGTGGATACCGGAGCAAGCAATGACATCCAATGCACTCAAGAGCGTCGTCCCCGTCACAACAATCACATCCGCCATCCCGGCCAACGTCCCCTCCAACGCACAACTGCAAGCCCGCAAGAACGCCGCCACCCCGCGCGGCGTCGGCGTGATGTGCGACTTCTATGCCGACCGCGCCCTCAATGCGGAACTGTGGGATGTCGAAGGACGCCGTTATATCGACTTCGCCGCCGGCATCGCCGTGTTGAATACCGGCCATCGTCACCCCAAGCTGATGGAAGCCATTCGCGCCCAGATGGAGCGCTTCACCCATACCGCCTACCAGATCGTTCCCTATGCGAGCTATGTCGAGCTGGCCGAACGCATCAACGCCCTCACGCCGGGCGAGCACGCCAAGAAGACCGCGCTGTTCAGCACCGGCGCCGAGGCGGTGGAAAACGCCATCAAGATTGCCCGCGCCGCCACCGGCCGGGCTGCCGTCATCGCCTTCTCCGGTGGCTTCCACGGGCGCACGATGATGGGCATGGCCTTGACCGGCAAGGTGGCGCCGTACAAGCTGGGCTTCGGTCCTTTCCCCGGCGAGGTGTATCACGCACCCTTCCCGACGGCGCTGCACGGTGTGAGCAGCGACGATGCATTGGCGGCCGTCAACGGCTTGTTCAAGAGCGATGTCGACCCTAAACGCGTGGCGGCCATCATCCTCGAACCCGTGCAAGGCGAAGGCGGCTTCTACGCTGCGCCGGCGGATTTCATGCGCGGCCTGCGCAAAATCTGCGACGAGCACGGCATCCTGCTGATCGCCGATGAAGTGCAGACCGGCTTTGCCCGCACCGGTAAATTATTTGCCATGGAACATTACGACGTCCTGCCCGACCTGATGACCATGGCCAAGAGCCTGGCCGGCGGCATGCCGCTGGCGGCAGTGTGTGGCCGCGCCGAGATCATGGATGCACCGGCACCCGGCGGCCTCGGCGGCACCTATGCCGGCAATCCGCTGGCGGTTGCCTCGGCGCTGGCGGTGCTGGATGTGATCGCGGAAGAGAATCTTGTCGTGCGCGGTGCGCGCCTGGGTTCGGCGTTGAAGGATTTCCTGATCGGACTGGGCTCCGGTATCCCGGCCATCGGCGAAGTGCGCGGTCTCGGCGCGATGGTCGCAGTGGAATTCGTCCATCCCGGCACCGACAAACCGGATGCGGAGTTCGCCAAACGCGTGCAGGCCAATGCTCTGAAAAACGGTCTGCTGCTGCTGACCTGCGGCAGCTACGGCAACGTGATCCGCTTCTTGTTTCCGCTGACGATTCCGGATACCGTCATGGACGAAGCACTGGTCATCCTGGAGAAGGCGATCCTCGACGCCACCACCTGACCGGCATTCAGTTCAGCGTTCATTTCACGACATCCAGAAAGAGCAAGCATGAGAACCAATGCGATGGAAACAACGCCGCAGCCAGTCACACCGGCCGACACGCTGGTGCAGTTCTGCGGCGTCAAGAAAACCTACGACGGTGAAACCCTGATCGTCAAGAACCTCGACCTGGAGATTCGCCGCGGCGAGTTCCTGACCTTGCTTGGACCGTCCGGCTCGGGCAAGACTACCTGTCTGATGATGCTGGCCGGCTTCGAGTATCCGACCAGCGGCGAGATCCGCCTGGACGGCCAACTGCTCAACCGCGTGCCGCCGCACAAGCGCAACATCGGCATGGTGTTCCAGAACTACGCGCTGTTCCCGCACATGACGATTGCCCAGAACGTCGCCTATCCGCTCTCGGTGCGCAAGATGGACAGCGTCACCCGCGCCGCCAAGGTCAAGCAGGCGCTGGAGATGGTGCAGATGGGCAAATTCGGCGATCGCTATCCGACCCAGTTGTCGGGCGGCCAGCAACAGCGCGTCGCGCTGGCGCGCACGCTGGTGTTCGATCCGCAACTGGTGTTGATGGATGAGCCGCTGGGTGCGCTCGACAAGCAATTGCGCGAGCACATGCAGCTGGAGCTGAAAGCCTTGCACAAGCGCCTGGGCGTGACCTTCGTCTACGTGACCCACGACCAGAGCGAAGCGCTGACCATGTCGGACCGCGTCGCCGTGTTCGACCAGGGCGTGATCCAGCAACTGGCGCCGGTGGAAGACCTGTACGAATTTCCGGAAAACCTGTTTGTTGCCGGCTTCATCGGCGACAACAACCGTTTCAAGGCGACCATCGAAGCGGTCGACGGCGAGCGCTGCACGATCCGCCTGCCGGACGGCGCAACGCTCGCGGGGCTGAACGTGCATCGTGCGCAGGTCGGGCAAAACGTGGTCGCCTGCGTACGCCCGGAGCGTATTCGCTTGCAGCCGCTGTCTGCAACGGACAGCAGCAATCTCATCAAGGCCAGCGTCGCCGGCCTGATCTATTTCGGCGATCACGTGCGCGTGCGCTGCGTCGTCAGCGGCCAAGACGATTGCTTCGTCAAGCTGTCGTTGAGCGACCCTGCGCTGGCCGACCTCGCCGAAGGCAGCAAGGTCGGGCTGCTGATCGCGCCGGAACGCCTGCGCGTGTTTGCCTGATTTTTCTTCGTTTTCATTTCATCACCAAGAATCACAACCAAAGAGGAACACATGAAACGCCACACTCTCGCTCTGCTCTCCCCGCTCGCTTTAGGTTTGCTGTTCTCAGCCGGTATCAGCCAGGCAGCTGAACTGACCGTGGTCAATTTCGGCGGCGCCAACGCCAACGCGCAAAAGGTCGCCTACGTCGAACCGTTTCAGAAAAGCACCGGGACCAAGGTCGTCACCGCCGAATTCAACGGCGAACTGGCCAAGGTCAAGGCCATGGTCGAAGCCAAGAAGGTCACCTGGGACGTGGTGGAAATCGACGGCGGCGATCTGGCGCGCGCCTGTGAAGACGGCCTGATCGAAAAGCTCGATCTGCTCAAGACCATCAAGAAGGACGACTACATCCCCGAGTCGCTCAACAGCGAATGCGGCATGGGCGCCTTTGTCTGGTCGACCGTACTGGCTTACAACGGCGACAAGCTCAAGACTGCGCCGCAAGGCTGGGCGGACTTTTGGGACACCAAGAAATTCCCCGGCAAGCGCTCCATGAAGAAAGGCGCTCAGTACACGCTGGAGTTCGCGTTGATGGCCGACGGTGTACCGACCAAGGACGTCTACAAGGTGTTGGGTAGCAAGGGCGGTGTTGATCGCGCCTTCAAGAAGCTCGACCAGCTCAAGCCGAACATCCAGTGGTGGGAAGCAGGCGCGTTGCCGGCGCAGTTCCTGGTGTCCGGCGACGTCGTGATGTCGACCGCTTTCAACGGCCGCATCGATGCGGCACAGCGTGAAGGCAAGAACCTCAAGGTGGTCTGGGCCGGCAGCGTCTATACGCTGGATTACTGGGTGATTCCAAAGGGCGCGCCGAACAAGGCGCTGAGCGAAAAATTCATCACCTTTGCGACCACTGCCGAGAACCAGAAGGTCTATGCCAACAATATCGCTTACGGCCCGGTCAACAAGAACACGCTGAAACTGCTCGACGCGAAGACCTTGTCCAACCTGCCGACGTCCACGGCCAACGCCAAGGATGCGATCCAGCTGAGCCAGCAATTCTGGACCGACCATGGCGAAGAACTGGAACAACGCTTTGCCGCCTGGGTTGCCAAGTAAGGCCGGCATTCACCGGCTAGTCACCCAGCAAGGATGCGCAGGCGGCAGTTTCCTGCGCATCCAAGTTTTCGATTTCTCATTGTCAGGCAGCATTCAGAATCAAGAGTCACGATGAATACTCTCGCCACCAGTCCGAACGCAGCCATGTCCACCGCCGCAGATACTGAAGCCAGGACCGCCACGCTTGCCGATCCGGCGCCGCAACAGCTCAAGCGCGACCTGCGCAAGGCGGAAACGCGCAAACGTCTCGCCGCGCTTGGGCTGATTGCGCCGCTGGCCATCTTTTTGCTGATGACCTTCGTGGCGCCTATCGTGGTGTTGCTGGTGCGCGCGGTGGAAAACCCCGAAATCGCCTCGACCTTGCCGAACACCATCGCGGCGCTGACCAAGTGGGATCGCAAGAGCGCGCCGCCGGACCTGGCCTATGCAGCGATAGCGACCGACTTGCTGCAAGCGAAAAAAGACAGTACCGCCGGCCCGCTGGCCCGGCGCATCAACACCGAACTTTCCGGCGCGCGCTCGCTGATCATGGGCACCGCCCGCGCCTTGCCTTTGCACGATGCCGACGGCAAGGAACTGCTAGCGTCAGAGCCGTCGCAGGCGGCGCAGATCAAGGAAGCCATGATCGCGCTGAACCCGCAATGGGCCGAACTCGACAGTTGGCAGGTGATCGCCCGCAACGGCTCGATCTATTCTCCCTATTACCTGCTGGCGTCGCTGGATCTCAAGCAGAACGCCGTCGGCGACATCGTCCAGGTTGATCCGGACGCGTCCATCTACCGCGCCATCTTCGGCCGCACCTTGTGGATGAGTGCGGCCGTTACCTTGTTCACCCTGCTGCTGGCCTATCCACTGGCCTACTGGCTGTCGACCATGCCGGAGCGCCGCGCCAACCTGCTGATGATCCTCGTGCTGATCCCGTTCTGGACCTCGATCCTGGTGCGCGTGGCGGCGTGGATCGTACTGCTGCAATCCGAGGGGCTGGTCAACACCGCGTTGATGCTGAGCGGCATGATCCATGCGCCGCTGGAACTCGTGTTCAATCGCGTAGGCGTGTACATCTCGATGACGCACATCCTGCTGCCGTTCATGATCCTGCCGCTCTACAGCGTCATGAAATCGGTGCCGCCGACCTATCTCAAGGCAGCCATTTCGCTCGGCAGCCATCCGTTTGCGGCGTTCTGGCGCGTGTATGTGCCGCAGACCTATCCGGGCATCGGCGCCGGCGTACTGCTGGTGTTCATCATGGCGGGCGGCTACTACATCACACCGGCCTTGCTGGGCGGCCCGAATGAACAGATGGTGAGCTACTTCATCGCCTATTTCATCAATACCACCATCAACTGGGGCATGGCCTGTGCACTCGGCGGATTGCTGCTGACGGGAACGCTGATCCTGTATGGCGTCTACCGGCGCTTCGCCAGGATCGACACCGGCATTGCCTGAACAAGTGTCCTCGGTCTTGTCATATCGTCATGCAACTTAACGCGCACAACAACATCACACTGGTTATCGGATAACGCCATGATCAACATGTCATCACTGCGGGTCTCCTCACGGGTCTCTTCATTTTTGCCGGCCTTCCCACCTTACATGTCGCTGCCGGAGCGCGCGTGGTTCTTCGTCTCGCGCAGCCTGAATGGTTTGATCCTGGTATTCCTGATCCTGCCGATACTGGTGATGATCCCGCTGTCGTTCAGCGACAGCAGCTTCCTGATGTATCCGATCAAGGGCTTTTCGCTGCGCTGGTACCAGAACCTGTTCGCGTCCGACGACTGGATGCGCGCCGCCCGCAACAGCTTCATCGTCGCGCCCGCCGCCACCGTGATCGCCACCGTGCTGGGCACGCTGGCCGCAGTGGGCCTGAACAAGGCCGACTTCCGCGGCAAAGGCATCCTGATGGCGATCCTGATTTCGCCGATGATCGTGCCGGTGGTGGTGGTCGGCGTCGGCGTGTATCTGTTCTTTGCCCAGATCGGCCTGTCGGACGGCTACACCGGGCTGATCCTGGCGCATGCGGCGCTGGGTGCGCCGTTTGTCGTCACGACCGTGCTGGCGACGCTGCAGGGTTTCAATCACAACCTGGTGCGGGCCAGCCTGAGCCTGGGCGCCAGTCCGTTGCGCACCTTTTTCCGCATTACCTTGCCGGTGATTGCGCCGGGCCTGATCTCGGGCGCGCTGTTCGCTTTCACCACCTCTTTCGACGAAGTCGTGCTGACGCTGTTCGTTGCCGGCCCCAATCAGGCCACCTTGCCGCGCCAGATGTTCGCCGGCATCAAGGACAACATCAGCCCCACCATCGCTGCGCTGGCGACCATCCTGATCATTTTCTCCACCTGTCTGTTGCTGGTGCTGGAATGGCTGCGTGGCCGAAATAAAGCGGCGGCCAAATTTTAAGGAAAAACTTCATGCTGTTATCCGAACATCTCAAAGATCCGACCCTGTTGCGCCAGCAGGCCTTCATCAACGGCGCCTGGTGCAATGCCGACAACGGCGGCACCCATGATGTGCACAATCCCGCTACCGGCGACAAGATCGGCACCATTCCCGACATGGGCGCCGCTGAAACGCGCCGCGCCATTGAGGCGGCACAGACAGCATGGGCCGGCTGGCGCAAGAAGACCGCCAAGGAACGCAGCGTCATCCTGCGCAAGTGGAACGATCTCATGCTGGCCAACGCCGACGACCTTGCATTGATCATGACCACCGAGCAAGGCAAGCCGCTGGCCGAATCCAAGGGCGAGATTGCCTATGCTGCCTCCTTCATCGAATGGTTCGGTGAAGAAGCCAAACGTACCTATGGCGACACCATTCCATCGCCGTCGCCGACCAGTCGTATCGTTGTCACCAAGGAGCCGATCGGCGTCTGTGCGGCGATCACGCCGTGGAATTTCCCGGCGGCGATGATCACGCGCAAAGCAGGTCCGGCGCTGGCTGCAGGCTGTCCGATGGTATTGAAACCGGCTGAAGCGACACCCTTCTCCGCGCTGGCGCTGGCGGTACTGGCCGAACGCGCAGGCGTGCCGGCCGGCGTATTCAGCGTGGTCACCGGTTCGGCCAAGCTGATCGGCGGCGAGATGACCAGCAATCCGATTGTGCGCAAGCTCAGCTTCACCGGCTCCACCGCAATCGGCAAGCTGCTGATGGAACAATGCGCTTCCAGCGTCAAGAAACTGTCGCTGGAACTGGGCGGCAATGCGCCCTTCATCGTGTTTGACGACGCCGATCTCGATGCCGCAGTCGAAGGCGCGATCGCGTCCAAGTTCCGCAATGCCGGCCAGACCTGCGTCTGCGCCAACCGCATCTATGTGCAGGATGGCGTGTATGACGCCTTCGCCGAAAAACTGGTGGCGGCGGTCGGCAAGCTGAAGGTTGGCAACGGCGTCGAAAACGGCGTCACGCAAGGCCCGCTGATCGACGACAAAGCCGTCAAAAAGGTGGAGCAGCACATCGCCGACGCCCGTGACAAAGGCGGCCGGGTACTCATCGGCGGCAAGCGTCACGCGCTCGGCCACAGCTTTTTCGAGCCGACCGTGATTGCCGACGTGACCTCGCAGATGATTATCGCCAGGGAAGAAACCTTCGGCCCGATGGCGCCGCTGTTCCGTTTCACCACCGATGAAGACGCCATTGCGATGGCCAACGACACCGAATTCGGACTGGCGGCCTACTTCTATTCGCGCGACATCGGCCGCATCTGGCGCGTCGCCGAAGGCCTGGAAAGCGGCATGGTCGGTATCAATACCGGCCTGATTTCCAATGAAGTCGCCCCGTTCGGCGGCGTCAAGCAATCCGGTCTGGGACGCGAAGGATCGCACTACGGCATCGACGACTACCTGGTCATCAAGTATCTGTGCATGGGCGGGATCTGATTGCCTGATTGCTGAAGCCGGCCGCCTGAACGCCTCACGCCGGGCTTCGGCGACCCGGCCGCCGAAGCCTTGCCCTGCCGCAGTATTTCCATGGAAAAAGTTTTCCCGATTGCTGCCGTTAACCCCTTATGCATCACGCCCTGCCGCTGCGAATTCAATGCAGCGGCTGATTTGCGATTAAAATTTCGGTATTCGACAACGACAGGCATGTCGATCCGACAACACGCCAGGGCTCCAGGGGAAACACTTGAAAAAACTCAATCTCAATCTCAAAGACGAAGTTTACGATTCACTCGATCGCGACTACAAGCACTTCAACCGTCTTTCGCTGAAGTGCGATTCGGGATTCGTCTCGCCGAGCTTCGAAAGCTTCATGCTGGCGAAACTCTCGGACAACACCACCTTCCTGACCGAAGCGGCCGTGCAGCACCTGATGCTCTCCGGTCAATATGCATGGGCCAAGCGCGCACTCGACAAGGATTTCCCGGATGTCGTCGCGATCCTGATTTCGCAGGCTTCCAACTACGGCTTCCATATCGCCGTGCAACACGACTGGACCGTTGACGAACTGACTGCGGGGTCGAAGGCCTGGGCCACGTCCATCGTCAAGCAAGCCAAGGGCGATGAATCGCAGATCGACGTCCTCGCCGCGCAAATCAAGTCGGCGGCGATCAGCATCGCCAAGGCCGAAGAAGCGTTGAAGACGCCGGCATGGCGCCTGTCGCGTTCGTGGGCGCAGCAACTGCACGACGCCAAGATCGCCGTCGAACATGCTCGCGGTTCAGTCGCCAAGGAAAAGCTGGGCTCGCTGCGTACGCTGCTGACGCTCGGCATCGCCTACGGCACGGTCAAGGAAAAAGATGAGAAGGAAATCCTCGACCGCCTGCGCGCCAGGAAACCCTATCTGTTTGAAGAAGAAGCCGACGGCTTCCTCGGACGCGCCCTCGCCTGGTATCGCAGCGTGTTCGCCTGATCCTTCGGAAATATCGGTCTCAAGGCCCGTGGCGCTGCCTGCGCCACGGGCCTTTTTCTTTGTATCTACAGGGCTTTCGGCCGTTTGAACGCCTTGCGTTCCGCTTCGACGACGGAGCGGCAGGCACAGCCGGTCAGGTGATCGTTGACCAGACCCATCGCCTGCATGAAGGCGTAGATGGTGGTCGGCCCGACGAAGGTCCAGCCGCGTTTCTTGAGCGCCTTCGACAGTGCGACCGACGCTTCCGAGGTCGGATTGGCTTGCCAGTAATCGAGCGTCAGCACCTTGGGCCGGTCCTTGGCTGGCGGCTCGAATTGCCAGAACCAGGCGGCCAGCGAGCCGGCTTCGTCGATCAGTTCGATGGCGCGGCGGGCATTGTTGATGGCCGAGACGATCTTGGCGCGGTTGCGGATGATGCCGGCGTCGCCGAGCAGGCGTTCAATGTCTGCCTCGGTATAGCGCGCCACGCGATGGAAATCGAAACCGTCGAACGCCGCACGGAAATTCTCGCGTTTGCGCAGGATGGTGATCCACGCCAGGCCCGACTGGAATCCTTCCAGGCAAATCTTTTCAAACAGCCGCACGTCATCGGCTACCGGCTTGCCCCATTCGCCGCCGTGGTACTCAGGCATGGCCGCATGCCAGGCGCAATATGTTTTTCCGTCTTCCGCCGTGATCAGTCCGGGCACATCGCTGCTGGTCTTTGTTGTCATGTCAATAATAGGAACGCCGCTGGCAAGCCGCTATGATGCGACAAAGCAAGCCGGCGCGCACGGCGCTTCTTGCTTATCTATTGCTATTCAAAAAATAATTGCACGGCGAGGGAATAAGCCCCGGGCCCGTTCGTCTTACTGGGCATGAACGATATGACGCGGTTGACCGCCACTGACAACACTTGCACATGAGCACCGATTTCAACGACAACGACTTGCGCGAACTGCTGCCCCGGCTGCGGCGCTTTGCGCTGTCGCTGACGCGCCATGAAAACAGCGCCGACGACCTGGTGCAATCCTGTCTGGAACGCGCGCTCTCGCACAGCGACCGGCGTCGCGAAGACGGCGATTTGCGGGCGTGGCTGTTCCAGATCATGTACCGCCGCTTCCTCGACGGCCAGCGCCGCGCCAAACGCTATGCAGGCCTGCTGTCGCTGTTCGCCGGCCGGGAAGAAGAACTGGCGCCGTCGGCCGAAGACGTCGCCATGTCGCGCGCCGCGCTGCAGGACTTCGGCAAGCTGACGGCCGAGCAGCGCGCGCTGCTGTTGCTGGTATCGGTCGAAGGACTCAGCTACCAGGAAGCCGCCGACGCCCTCGACATCCCGCTCGGCACCGTGATGTCGCGCCTGTCGCGCGCCCGCAAGGCGCTACGTGCATTCAATGAAGGCCAGCCTGTCACTCCTCCACTACGGATTTTGAAATGAACGCCTTCTCTCCTTCCGAATACGATCTGCAGGCCTATGCCGACGGTCAGGTCGACGAGACGCTGCGCCGCCAGATCGCGCTGTATCTGGAGTCCCATCCCGAAGCGGCGCGTGAAGTCGAACTGCTGCGCCAGGAAAGCCAGCGCCTGCGCGCTGCGCTCGACAACATCCCCGCCACGGAAACACCGGCCCGCCTCGATCCGTTTCGCATCCGCCGCGAGTTGCGTGCGCGCTCGCAGCGACGCATGGCAATCGCCGCGTCGCTGGTGCTGACCTTGAGCCTGGGCACGCTGGGCGGCTGGCAGTTGCGCGACATGGCTATGCGCAAAACCTACTTACCGATGGCCGATGCCACCCAGGCTTATCGCCTGTTCGCCACCGGCGACATGGCGCAAAAGGTCGACATGAAGACTGACCAGCCGGCGCAGCTGCAATCCTGGCTCAACCATCACTTCGTCCAGGCGGCGCCGATGCCGGACTTCAGCGCCTATGGTTTTCGTCCCGTGGGCGGACGCCTGATGGCCAGCGACAAGGGTGCCGCGGCGATGGTGACGTACGTGAACGACCAGGGTCAGGCCATCGTGTATTACGTGCGCCCGCCCGGCGAACTGTTCAACTTCGGCGCCGGCAATCGCCAGGACGGCAACCTGCTGACGCAGTACTGGCGCCAGGGGCGTTATTTCTACGCGGTCGTCAGCCCGGCCGACTCGCCGTCGACGCTGCCGCTGCAGCGTGCGGTCGAACCGAACCGGCCGCAATCCTGATTTCCCTGCTGTAAAAACAACCGCTGACCGGAGCGGATGGAGACGTGCGTCCTGCTTTTCGACAAGGCAGCGGCACGTCGCATGAATTCGCCGCTCGCCTTTGCTCATTTACTTATTCACCCACCACTGAGGAACATCATGATCAACAAACGCAACTTCATCCGCACCACCCTGGCCGGCGCTGCTTCGCTTGCCATGCTGCTTGCTCACGCCGCCAGCGCACAGGAAGTCATCAAACCTGTCGCCGCACCGGTGAAAAACGTCGTGCTGGTGCACGGCGCCTATGCCGACGGTTCGAGCTGGTCGGAAGTCATCCTGCGCCTGCAAAAGGCCGGCCTGCACGTCACCTCGGTACAGAACCCGCTGTCATCGCTGGCCGACGACGTCGACGCCACGCGCCGCATCCTGGCGCTGCAGGACGGCCCGACCATCCTGGTCGGCCATTCCTGGGCCGGCACGGTGATCAGTGAAGCCGGCGTCGATCCGAAGGTGGTCGGTCTGGTGTATGTGGCGGCGCGTGCGCCGGATGCGGGCGAAGATTACGCCGCATTGGCCGGCACCTTCCCGCCTGCACCGGCCGGCGCCGGGCTGGTCAAATCGGGCGGCTATGCCCAGTTGAACGAAGAAGCCTTCGTACGTGATTTCGCCGGCGACATCGATCCGGTCAAGGCCAAGGCGATGTATGCCGTGCAAGGCCGCATCTCGGAGACGCTGTTCGCCTCGCGCACCACGCAGGCGGCATGGCGCAGCAAGCCGACCTGGTACGCCGTGTCGACCAACGACCGCACTACCTCGCCGCAACTGGAACGTTTCCTGGCGCAACGCATGAAGGCAAAAACCATCGAAATCGCATCGAGCCACGTGTCGATGCTGTCGCACCCGGATGAAATCACCAGCCTCATTCTGGAAGCGGCCGGCCAGAAGCGTTAAGCCGGAAACGGACTCAGGCCAAGACGGCCTCTTGAAGTAATTGCATCACCACCGGTGGACAGCTCTGTCCATGCCAGCCCGAACCGGCGATCGCGTACACCGTACGAATCGCCGGTCCGTCCATCTCGAAGCTGAGGGCGAGCGCAATTTTCCCGTGCTGCAAGAATGTCGCGCCCCAGCCGCCGTTGATGCCGGCGCAAGCGACGTGCATGCCGGTCGCCTGCATCGACAGGACGCCGTCGACAAAGCTGCTCGCAGCCTGGGCGCCAATGCTGCCATTGCCCATCACCACGGCATCCGGCGCCAGCAATTGCAGCATGGCCTGCTTGTCCTGACGACAGATCGCCGCCACGAACTCTTGCGCCGTCTCGCGACATGCCTGCTCATCCGTGACCCGCCGTACCCGATCCGACTGGACGCGCTCCTTCGCCCGTCGCACCAGCTGACGGCAATGCACCGGCGTCTTGTCCAGCGTGCGCGCGATTTCCTCGTACTGGCAATCAAACACTTCATGCAGCAACAAGGCCGCGCGTTCGTCCGGGCTCAGGCGCTCCAGCATCAGCAGCACGCCGTATGACAAGTCAGACAACATCGACACGGCGTCTTCGGCCGACGGCGCGTGCTCGTCCATCCATGGCTCCGGCAGCCAGGGCACGGCGGTGGTCGCGCGCTCGTGCTGCAGATGCCGCAGGCGATCGATCGCCAGCCGCGTGGCGACCGTGGTCAGCCAGGCTACCGGTGTTTTCAGCGCCAATTCCTGCGCTTCATGCCAGCGCAGCCAGGTTTCCTGAACGACGTCTTCGGCCTCGGCCACGCTGCCCAGCATGCGATAGGCGATCGACAGCAGCCGTCGCCGTGCAGCTTCGAACGTGGCGGTGGCGCTGATCGGGGTTCTTGTCATGTGGTCTCTCCATGTACGCAGCGCCGGGCGACTGCTCCTTGTTGACGTCCGGGCCGGCGAAAACGTGACAGCTTGCGAAAAATATTTTCATTCGGTCACAAGAGGCCGGCGGCAGCCGTCATGTCCTTACATCAACTTCTTCATCGAAAAAGGACACGCCATGCCTGCATTTTCCCCTCGCGCTCTGGACCTGGTCCCCACGGTCGTCGAGCAATCGGGACGCTCCGAACGCGCCTACGACATTTACTCAAGGCTGCTGCGCGAGCGCATCATCTTCCTGGTCGGTCCGGTCACCGATCAATCGGCCAACCTGATCGTGGCGCAGTTGCTGTTCCTCGAATCGGAGGATCCCGACAAGGACATTTCGCTGTATATCAATTCACCGGGCGGCGTGGTCTACGCCGGTCTTGCGATCTACGACACCATGCAGTTCATCCGGCCGCAGGTGTCGACGCTGTGCACCGGCTTCGCCGCCAGCATGGGCGCCATTCTGCTGGCGGCCGGCGCGCCCGGCAAGCGGCTGGCCTTGCCCAACGCCCGCATCATGGTGCACCAGCCGTCCGGCGGCTCGCAGGGAACCGCAAGCGACGTTGAAATCCAGGCGCGCGAAATCCTCTACCTGCGCGAGCGCCTCAACAGCATCCTGGCCCATCACACCGGCCAGCCGTTGGAGCGTGTCGCCGGCGACCTTGAGCGCGACAACTTCATGTCATCCGAACGTGCTCGTGAGTACGGCCTGATCGACGAGGTCGTTTCGCACAAGACGCGTCCGGATTGAGGTTTTTGCTTAACCGGCGAAACCGTCGGTGGCGCGGATCAACTGGTCAAGGATGCCCGGCTCGTTGTAGGCATGGCCGGCGCTGCCGACCAGGTGCAGGGTCGACTCCGGCCAGGCCTTGTGCAGGTCCCAGGCCGATTTGGCCGGCGTCACGATGTCGTAGCGGCCCTGCACGATCACGCCCGGAATACCCTTCAGGCGGCCGGCATTGGCCAGCAACTGGCCTTCTTCCATGAAACCGTGATGGACAAAATAGTGATTCTCGATGCGCGCGAACGCCAGCGCAAAGTGGGCGTCGCTGAAGCCGGCGATCATGCCTTCATTGGGCACCAGCGTGACGGTGCTGGCTTCCCAGCGGCTCCAGGTCTGCGCCGCTTCCAGCTTGGCGGCTTCGTCGTCGCCGACCAGCCGCTTGCGATAGGCGCTCATGAGGTCGCCCCGCTCGGCTTCGGGGATCGGCGCCAGGAACTCGTCCCAGCGATCCGGCGCCAGCCATGAAGCGCCTTCCTGGTAGTACCAGTCCAGCTCGGATTGACGCAGCAGGAAGATGCCGCGCAGCACCAGCTCGCTGACGCGTTCCGGGTGCGTCTCGGCGTAGGCCAGCGCCAGCGTGCTACCCCATGAGCCGCCGAACACCTGCCATTTGTCCACGCCCAGCAGCACGCGCAAGCGTTCAATATCGGCCACCAGATCCCAGGTGGTGTTGGCGTCCAGATTGGCGTGGGGCTGCGAGCGGCCGCAACCGCGCTGATCGAACAGCACGATGCGGTATTTCTCCGGATTGAACAGTTGCCGATGCGAAGGACCGCAGCCGCCGCCCGGGCCGCCATGCAGGAACACCACCGGCTTGCCGTTGGGATTGCCACAAGCTTCCCAGTACACGCTGTGGCCGTCGCCGACGTCGAGCATGCCGCTCTCATACGGCGCGATGGGTGGATACAGCGTGCGCAATGTGGTGTCGTTGCTGGTATTGCTGGTATTGCTCATTGTTCTGGTTCCTTGATGTCTGCTAAAGATAGTAAAAAGCCTCAGGCCGCGGCAAAGTAGCCCGACAGTTTGGCCAGGTCGACATTGCCGCCGCTGACGATCACGCCGACGCGCTTGCCCCTGAGTTGGTCCTTCATCTTGCGCACGGCGGCGAAGCTGAGGCAGCCGGTCGGCTCGACGATCATCTTCATGCGCTCCGCATAGAAGCGCATGCACGCCACCAGCTCGTCGTCGCTGACGGTCAGGATGTCGGCGACGTCGCGGCGGATGATCTCGAACGTGTAATGCCCGACGTGCTGGGTCTGGGCGCCGTCGGCGATGGTCTTGGGCGTATCGATGTGGATGATCTTGCCGGCCCTAAGCGATTGCAGCGCATCGTCGCCGGCTTCCGGCTCGACGCCGTAGGTCAGGCAATCGGGCGACAAGGCCTTGGCCGCCAGCAACGAACCCGACAGCAGGCCGCCGCCGCCGAGACAGACGAACAGCGCATCCAGCGGCCCGGTTTCTTCGATCAATTCCTTGGCGGCGGTGCCCTGCCCGCTGATGACGTCAGGATGGTCGTAGGGCGGAATCATGGTCAGGCCGTGCTTCTCTGCCAGTGCGGCGCAAATCTCTTCGCGGTTTTCGGTATAGCGATTAAAGCGCACCACCTTGCCGCCGTAACCGCGCGTGGCGGCCACTTTTGCTTCGGGCGCGTCTTCCGGCATCACGATGGTGGCCGGCATGCCGAGTTCGCGTGCGGCCAGGGCGATGGCCTGCGCATGGTTGCCGGATGAAAACGTTACCACGCCGTCGTTGCGCTGCTCCGGCGTGAAGCGCGCCAACGCATTCATGGCGCCGCGGAACTTGAACGCGCCCATGCGCTGGAAGTTTTCACACTTGAAGAACACCTGCGCGCCGATCTCGGCGTCGACCGTGCGCGACGTCAGCACCGGCGTCTTGTTGGCATGGCCGGCGATGCGTCCGGCGGCGGCGACCACGTCGTTGTAATCGGGAAGCTCAGGCATGTTGTCTCCGTAAGTGGCTCTGCATGCGCGGGTAGGCGCGATTTTGTTGCTTTTCAGATAGTAAAACATTTTCGCCGATGCAACCGGGATGCGCATTTGCAGGCATCCGCGCCCTGTTCAGGAAAATCCCGATACTGGTATCGGGCATGCGCACTTACCATGTCCTCTACGCCTTCCCCTTCCGTACGCCGACTACCTTGCAAAGGACCGCTTCCATGAAAACTCATCAGTGCGACAGCGTCTCTGCAGCCCGGACCAACGGTGGCATGCAACACCGGCGCCCGCCAAAATTGCGGCTCAAACCGGTGGTCGTTTCGATCGGAGGCAGCGTCGCAGACGACCGCTTCCAGGCCATCGTGCAATCTTCCGGCGACGCCATCATCGGCAAGAGCTTGAACGGCATCGTCACCAGCTGGAACGAAGGCGCCGAGCGCCTGTTCGGCTATACCGAAAAGGAAATGCTGGGCCGGCCGCTGCTACGCCTGTTCCCGATCGAGCGGCTGGACGAGGAGTATTACCTCCTCGAACGCCTCCTCAACGGCGAGCATGTGGCGCCGTTCGACACCGTCCGCATCCACAAGGACGGCTCGCAGGTGCACGTGTCGGTGTCAATTTCTCCCGTGCGCGGCAAGGATGGCGATGTCATCGGCGCCTCCACCATCGCCCGTGACATCAGCAAACAGGTCAATCTCGAAGTTGCCGCGGAGCAGTTCCGCGCGCTGGTCGACAGTTCCGACGACGCCATCATCTCGAAAAACCTGCAAGGCCGCATCAGCAGCTGGAACCGTGCCGCCGAGGCCATCTTCGGCTATACCGAAAAGGAAATGCTGGGCCAACCCATGTTGCGCCTGTTTCCCCAGGATCGCATCGAGGAAGAGACCTTCATCCTCGGCAAAATCCTCGCCGGTGAAAAGGTCGAACACTTTGAAACCGTACGCATCCACAAGAACGGCAATCGCATCCACGTGTCGGTCACTATCTCGCCGATCCGCGACCGCGAGGGCAACATCGTCGGCGCATCCAAGATCGCGCGCGACATCAGCATGCTGCGCCGCCATCAGGAACAGCTCGAACACCTGGCGCATTTCGATGCGCTCACCGACCTGCCCAACCGATTGCTGCTGTCGGACCGCTTGCGCCAGGCGATCGCCCTGAGCAAGCGCAGCGGCAAACCGCTTGCGGTGCTGTACCTTGACCTCGACGGCTTCAAGCAGATCAACGACCAGCACGGTCATGACGTCGGCGACGCGCTGCTGGTGGCGATTTCAAAACGCATCGCCGGCACCCTGCGCGACACCGACACGCTGGCACGCATCGGTGGCGACGAGTTCGTCGCGATGCTGGTCGACATCGACAGCAATACCAAGCTCAAACGCGTGCTGGACCGCATCCTCAAGGCCTGCGCCATCCCGGTCCATATCGACGACAAGCGCCTGGAAGTCACCGCCAGCATCGGCGTGACGACGTATCCGCACGACGAGGTCAGCGAAGATCAGCTGATGCGCCACGCCGATCTCGCCATGTACGAAGCCAAACAAGCCGGCAAGAACCGCTATCACCTGTTCGACGCCTTCCGCGAAGCCGAAGACAAGAGCCGCCATATCTATGTGCGCCGCTTGACCGAAGCGCTCGAAAACAACGAGCTGGTACTGCATTACCAGCCCAAGGTCAACATGAAAACCCGGACCGTAGTCGGCGTCGAAGCGCTGCTGCGCTGGCAGCATCCGGAGCGCGGCCTGCTGGCGCCGGGGCTGTTCCTGCCGCTGATCGAAGGCCATCATCTCAACGAAGACATCGGCATCTGGGTAGCCGGCCATGCGCTGGCGCAGATGGAGCAATGGCGCCAGGCCGGCATCCGCATGCCAGTGAGCATCAACCTGGCGCCGAATCAGCTGCAGGATTCGCGCTTCCCGGCGGTGCTGCGTGAATTGCTGGCGCGCTATCCGCATATCGAGCCCGGCGACCTTGAGCTCGAAATCCTGGAAACCAGCGCCATGAAAGACATCGAAGCGGTCTCGCGCGTGATGCTGTCGTGCCGTCAGCTCGGCGTGCACTTCTCCATCGACGACTTCGGCACCGGCTATTCGTCGCTGACTTACCTCAAACGGTTGCCGGCCTGCATGCTGAAGATCGACCAGAGCTTCGTGCGCGACATGCTGAGCGACCGCGAAGATCTTGCCATCGTGCGTGGCGTGATCGGCCTGGCCAAGGCGTTCGGGCGCAAGGTCATCGCCGAAGGCGTGGAAACCGAGCAGCACGCAGCCAAGCTGCTCAAGATCGGCTGCGAACTGGCGCAAGGCTACGGCATCGCACGACCGATGCCGGCCGATGCGCTGGGCGCCTGGTTGGGTGAATGGGAGCGCTCCGCCCAGCCTGTCTGAAATGACAACATTTCTTGTAGGACAAACACTGAATCCCCGGTAAGAAAGTTCGCTGCGAGCGCGGCGAGCGCCCCCTTTTCTTCAAAATCTTCGTAACATAGCAGGCGAAGAAATCCCTCTGTCGTCCGAACCTTCCGCACCCGCCGTTCGACCGGAGACTGATTCCTCAGGTCAGAAGATTCACTATTCAAAATCCAAAAAAAATGCTCCACCAAGGTGAATACAGAGGCTGCACATGAAGCTTGACGCCACATTGACGCAGTACAGTTTCCTCCAGGGCACAGGGACCCTGGGACAACTGATACTGGAACACGACTGGTCCGCCACGCCGCTGGGCCCGATCGACAACTGGCCGCAGAGCCTGAAGACCTCCATCAGCCTGATGATCAACTCGCGCCAGCCGATGTGGCTGGGCTGGGGTGAGGACGCCACCTTCTTTTACAACGACGCCTACATTGCCGTGCTCAGCGAATCCAAGCACCCGTGGGCGCTGGGCCGTCCGGTCACCGAGGTATGGGCGGAAATCTGGGATATCTGCGGACCGCTGGCCGAACGCGTGTTCAAGCATGCCGAAGCGCCGCTGGTGGACGATATCCGGCTGTTCATGAGCCGCGATTACGGTCCTGAAGAAAACTACTTCTCCTTCTCCTACAGCCCGATCCGTGATGAATCAGGCAAAGTCGCCGGCTTGTTCTGCACCAATGCCGAGATGACGTCCAAGCATCTCAATGCGCGTCGCCTGCGCACCCTGTCCGACCTGGCCCAACGCGCCCTGATCGAAAAAACCGCCGCCGGCGCCTGCGCCACGGCCGCTGCCATCCTCGCCCATAATCCGGACGACATTCCGTTCGCGCTGCTGTACCTGACCGATTGCGGTCGCCGCCAGGTGTTGCGCGAGCAAAGCGTGAACGTCTTGCCGCTGAACCTGGTGGCGCCCGACAGCGCTGACATTTGCGACAGCGACGACAGCGCGTTCTGGCCGTTCAATCAGGTACTGAGCAGCGGTGAAAAAATCGTGGTGGATGTCAGCGGCGTCGATACGCTGCCGCTCGGATTGGCCGACCAGCGGCTGCGCCAGGCCGTCATGATACCGCTGCAAACGCCCGGACAGGAGCATCCGCTCGGGGTGCTGATCTGCGGCGTCAACCCGACCCGTCCGCTGGATGAGGACTACGCGACCTTCTTCGACTTGCTTGCGGGCCAGGTCGGCATGGCCATCCAGAACGCCCGTACGGTCGAAGCCGAAAAGCAGCGCGCCGACCTGCTGGCCGAACTGGACCAGGCCAAGACTACTTTTTTCAGCAATGTCAGCCACGAATTCCGTACGCCGCTGACGTTGATGCTCGGTCCGCTGGACGACATGCTGGCCGACAAGGAGCACAGCCTGCCGGCGGCGCAACAGGAACGTGCCGAAATGCTTCGGCGCAATGCCTTGCGCCTGCAACGGCTGGTCAATTCCCTGCTCGATTTCTCGCGTATCCAGGCCGGCCGCACGCAGGCGTCATACGTGCAGATCGACCTGGCGGCGTTCACCGCCGACCTGGCAAGCACCTTCCGCTCCACCATCGAAGGCGCGGGACTGACGTTCGAGGTGGACTGCCCGCCGTTGGCTGAAACGACTTACGTCGACCCCGGCATGTGGGAAAAGATCGTTCTCAACCTGCTCTCCAACGCCTACAAGTTCACCTTCGCCGGCAAGATCGGCATCCGCCTCAGGGGCCATGGCGACCACATCAGCCTGACCGTCATCGACACCGGCGTCGGCATCGCCAGCGAGCAACTGCCGCTGGTGTTCAAGCGTTTCCATCGCATCGAAGGTTCCCAGTCGCGCACCCATGAAGGCTCGGGCATCGGGCTGGCGCTGGTGCGCGATCTCGTCACGCTGCAGGGAGGCCTGATCGAGGTCGACAGCAACTTGCAGCAAGGTTCGTCGTTCACGCTGACGATTCCGGCCGGACGCGAACACCTGCCGGCCGATCGCGTGGTCGACTCGATCGATCCGGTCAACTCCAGCAGAAGTGCACTGGCCGACGCCTACGCCGCCGAAGCGAACCGCTGGGGCGGCGTGAAGACGAGCAATGCCGCCGAACCAGATGAAGCCATCGCCGCCGAGCCCACGCGCGCCAACCAGGTATTGTCGGCAGGCGCCCGCATCCTGGTGGCCGACGACAACGCCGACATGCGCGACTACCTGTGCAATCTGCTGCAATCGCACTGGCGCATTGAAGCGGTCGGCAACGGCGTCGAGGCGCTGGAGTCCGTACGCGCCAATCCGCCCGACCTGATCCTGTCCGATGTCATGATGCCGCAGCTCGACGGTTTCGGCCTGCTCACTGCGCTGCGCAGCGATGATGCGAGCAAGGACATCCCGTTTTTCCTGCTGTCCGCACGTTCCGGCGAAGAGGCGCGGCTTGAGGGACTGGCCGCCGGCGCCGACGATTACCTGGTCAAGCCGTTTTCCAGCCGGGAACTGATCGCCCGCATCGAATCCATGCTGCTGCGTTCGCAGATCCGCGCCATGGAAAAGCGCCATGCCGACCGCATGGCGACGATTTTCGCGCAGGCACCGGTGGCCATCGCCATCACGCGCGGCCCCAATCATGTCTTCGAACTGGCCAACGCGCCTTACCAGGAGCTGGTCGGCAATCGCCCCATCATCGGCCGCACCGTCCGTGAATCGCTGCCGGAACTGGAAGGCCAGGTGGTGCTCGACCTGCTCGACAACGTCTACCGCACCGCCGAGCCCTATATCGGACGCTCAATCGGCGTAATGCTGCGGCGCAGCCCGGGCGAGGCAGAAGAACGCTTCTTCGATTTCGTCTATCAGCCGATGCTCAAGACCGATGGCAGCATCGAGGGTATTGCAGTGGTCGCCTTTGAAGTCACCGACCTGACCCGTGCGCGCCAGACCGCTGAAGTCGCGAACCGCACCAAGGACGAATTCCTCGCCATGCTTGGCCATGAACTGCGCAATCCGCTCACGCCTATCCTGACGGCCGTGCATCTGATGCGTCTGCGCGGCGGTGGCGGCATGGAAAAGGAATGCAGCGTCATCGAACGTCAGGCCCGCCATCTGGTGCGGCTGGTGGATGATTTGCTGGATGTGTCGCGGGTGGCGCAGGGCAAGGTCAACCTGCAGAAGAAAAAGCTCGAAATCGCCGACATCATCTCCAAGGCCATCGAAACCGCCAGCCCGCTGCTGGAGGAGCGCCAGCACCGCCTCACCCTCAACGTTCCGGCGCAGGGTCTGCAGGTGCACGCCGATCCGGAACGCCTGACCCAGGTGCTCGCCAATCTGCTGACCAACGCCTGCAAGTACACGGAGAATCGTGGCCATATCCGCGTCGACGCCACGCTGGACCACAATCAGATTGTGGTGGAAGTACGCGACAACGGCATCGGCATTCGCTCCAACATGCTGCCGCACGTATTTGACATGTTCGCTCAGGAAACCCAGGCCATCGACCGCGCCGGCGGCGGCCTCGGCCTCGGCCTGGCAATCGTGCGCAGCCTGACCGAACTGCACGGCGGTTCGGTGCATGTATTCAGCGCCGGTCCCGGCGCGGGCAGCGTCTTCACGATCAAGCTGCCGGCGGTGCTCAGCGACACCACGCCCATCCTGCTGCCGCTGACGGCCGAAAGCCTGCAGGCGCTGCCACCGGCGGACGAAGGCTGCGCCATCCTGATCGTCGACGACAACCTCGACGCTGCGCAGATCCTGGGCGAGCTGCTGTCCATGCAGGGACATGAAATCCGCATCGCCTATGACGGGCCGTCGGCGCTCGATATCGTCAAGCATTTCACGCCGCGCATCGCCCTGCTGGATATCGGCCTGCCCATCATGGACGGTTACGAAGTCGCAGGCCATCTGCGCGCCATGCCGCATCTGGAGGGCATCAGCCTGATCGCGCTGACGGGCTACGGCCAGGCCAGCGACAAACTGCGTTCGCTGCAGGCCGGCTTCGACCATCATCTGGTCAAGCCGGTGGACATCGATGTGGTGGAAGAACTCATTCGCAGCACGCTGGCCGCATCGGCCGCAACACCGGCTGCCGACCTGCTCGGCAGCGTGGCGGTCGGCGCCCCTGCTGGAGCGGATCCGGCCTGAGTCAGGCGCGACGCTGCTTGCAAGTCTCGGCGGCCTGCATGGCAATGAACTCCTGCGCATCGCAGATCGCCGCCATCTCGGTGGCGCGGATCTCCAGGCAGCTGTAGCTTGGCTGGTAGCCGCCGTCCACCAGCACGATGCCGCGGTAGCGCGACGGGCCGAGACGCGCAATGCCGGCCTGGAGGGAGGGGCTGCTGAGCTCCGGCAAATACTCGCCGCCGGGCAGATCGATGGGTACGGTCATGATGACTCCTTTTCGGTATTGAACAACGACAGGATTTTTTTGGTGAGGCGCTGCTTCGTACCGGCGTAGTCGTGCCAGGGATCGCGCTTGAGCGAATCCAGCCGCTTCGGCACGGTGACCACGGTAAAACTGTCCGCGCGTGACTTGCCGCCCAGTTCGTCCCAGGTCAACGGCACCGACACCGGCGCGCCGAGCCGGGCGCGCGGGGAGTACGCCGCAACCGTAGTGGCCCCCGCCGCGTTGCGCAGGTAGTCGATGAAGATCTTGCCGTGGCGCGCCGCCTTTGCCATCTTTGCGGTGAAATAGTCCGGCAGCACTTGCGCCATATGCTCGGCGACGCTGCGCGACCATTCCTTGACGATGTCCCAGTCGTGTTCCGGCACGATCGGCACCACCACGTGCAAGCCTTTGCCGCCCGAGGTTTTGACGAAACTGCGCAGGCCGATTTCATTGAGCAGGCCGTGCACCAGCCGGGCGCCGTCCACCACCTTGTTCCACGGGACGTCAGGCGCCGGGTCGAGATCGAAGGTGACGCGATCGGGCTGCATCAGTTTGCCTTCGCGCGAACCCCAGGTATGCAGCTCCAGCACCCCCATCTGCACAGTGGCGACCAGGCCTGCGACGTCGTTGACCATCATGTAGTCGGCGCTGCCCTCGCCTTCCGGCACTTCGATCTTTTCCACCGCAGCGGGTGCGCCCTGGCCAATATGACGCTGGAAGAAGCATTTGCCGACGCTGCCCTCGGGACAGCGCACCATGGTCATCGGGCGTCGTTGCACATGCGGCAGCAGCCAGTCGGCGACGGCCACGTAGTAGTGTGCGAGGTCGCGCTTGGTCAGGTCGGGATCGGTAAACAACAACTTGTCGGGATGCGTCAGGCGCATGCCTTCGAATGTCTCAGAGGCGGAACTGGCGGCAGGCTTGCGCGTTCCCTTGGTTTTCGGCGCATCCTTCGCGCCCGCCTTCACCACCTTTGCACCTTCGCGCACGATCTCTTCCGCCTTCTTGTCTTCGCGCAACGCTACAAACGCGCCATGGCGCAGGATGCCTGATTTGGTCCATTGGGCGAACTTCACTTCCGCCACCATCTTGGGCGCCAGCCAGTGCACGCCGTGCGCCAGGCGACCTCTTGGCGGATCGACGAAGGCAGGTTCATCTCGCTCCAGGGTCTTGAAGCGCTTGAGCAACTGCGCCAGCTTGCGGTCGTCGAAGCCGGTGCCGACGCGACCGGCATAACGCAATTCCCCGGTCCCGGCATCATGCACGCCCACCAGCAATGCGCCGAAACCGACACGGCTGCCGGCCGGATCGGTGTAGCCGGCGATGACGAATTCCTGACGCAGGGAGCATTTCAATTTGAGCCAGCTGCGATCGCGCCGACCTGCGTAGGCGGCATCGACACGCTTGACCACGGTGCCTTCCACGCCGTGCAGGCAGGCATGGCGATAGACTTCGGCGGCGTCGCCGACGATGTGCTCACTAAACCGGATCAGGCCGCTGTCGTCCACGCCCGGCACCACTTCGCGCAGCAGGCGCTTGCGTTCCAGCAGCGGCATGTCGCGCAGGTCTTCGCCGTTCAGCCACAGCAGGTCGAACACGTACATCGCCAGCGTGACGCCGTCATAGCCGGCCTGATCCTGCAGCGCTTCGAAACTGATGCTGCCGTCATCAAGCAGGGCCACCACTTCGCCGTCGATCCAGGCTTCATCGACCTTGAGCGCCGCCAGCGCCTGCGTGAGTTGCGGCCAGCGCTTGCTCCAATCCAGTTGTTCGCGCGTGAAGATGCGCGCCTTGCCGCCTTCGATCCGGCACAGGCCGCGGTAACCGTCGAACTTCATTTCGCTGAGCCATTCGTCGCCTTCGGGGGCGTGCTCGGCCAAGGTCGCCAGTTGTACGTCGACCTTGTCGGGCATGGCGGCGCGACGGCCTTTGCGTTTTTTCGGCGCAGATGTGGCAGGCTTTTCAGCGCTCTTTTCAGATGTCTCCGCCGGTGCATCCGCCACGCTTTCCGGCCGCAGGCCGGTGATATCGGCTTGCTTCCCTTCGCGCGCGGCGTCGTCCTTTTCCTTGATCAGCAGCCAGTTCTCTTTGGCCTTGCCATCCTTGTCCGCCGGTTTGCCCATGCGCACCAAATTCCAACGCCCGTTCAGCTTGGCGCCGCGCAGTTCGAATTCCAGATGGCCCTTTTTGAGGCCGGCCACCGGGTCGCCCAACGGCAGCCATTCGCCGCGGTCCCACAGCACCACCTCGCCGGCGCCGTACTGGTGCGCCGGGATGCGGCCTTCAAAGCTGCCATAGTCGTAGGGATGGTCTTCCACGTGCACCGCGAGCCGCTTGTCGTGCGGATCCAGGCTCGGCCCTTTGGGCACCGCCCAGCTCTTGAGTACGCCGCCGACCTCGAGGCGAAAGTCGTAGTGCAAGGCGCGCGCGTGATGGCGCTGGATGAAGTAGCTGAGCGTCTTGCCGGCCCGGCGCACAACCGGCGCAGGCGGCGGCTCGGGCGTGATCTTGAAATCACGCTTGGCGCGGTAACGAGCCAGGCTCATGCGCGTGCCCGCGCTGCCGACGCGGTCCTGGTGCGGGCTTTGGTGGCAGACTTGGTTGCGGGCTTGGTGGTCGCTTTGGTACGCTTTGCGGCCGGGGCAGCTTGCTTGTTGCCCGTGCTCTTGCCTTTGCCGTCGATGCTCTGCTTGAGCAAGGCCATCAGATCGATGACCTTGGCGCTGGTGCGCGGCTTGCTGTCTTCCTCGCTGTCTTCATCGTCTTCCGGCTCGGCAATCTCGTGGGTCTGGCGGCTCTTGATTTTCTTTTGCACCATTGCCAGGATGTCATCGCGGTAAGTGTCGCGCAGCGACTCCGGATCCCAGTCGCCGGACATGCTTTCCACCAGCGACTGCGCCATCTCGACCTCCTTGGCGCTGATGCCGGCCTTTTTCGGATTGGCGTCGGGCACCGGCAAATCGTCCGGCGCACGCAGCTCGGCCGGATAGCGCAAGGTGATCAGGTTGATGATGTCGTCGAACGGCGTCAGCGCGGCGATGTGCTGGCGGGTGCGGATGACGATGCGCGCCAGCGCCACCTTGCCGCTCTTGCGCAGCGTCTCGCGCAGCAAGGCGTAGGCCTTGGCGCCGCTTTTCAGGGGCGCCAGGTAATACGGCTGTTCGTAGTAGGTGATCGGAATCTGGACCGCATCGACGAAGGATTCGATGTCGATGGTCTGGGTGGCTTCGACGTTGGCGCGACGCAGGTCTTCGTCGGACAGCAACACGTATTTGCCGTCTTCATACTCGTAGCCTTTGACGATATTGTCCCAGACCACTTCCTTGCCGGTTTTCTTGCTGATGCGCTTGTAGCCGACCGGGGACAGGTCGCGCTTGTCCAGCATGGTGAAGTCGAGTTCGTCATGCTTCTCGGCCGTGAACAGCTCGACCGGTATGTTGATCAGTCCGAAACTGATTGCGCCCTTCCACAGTGCTCGTCGCATGATGGCCTTTCCCGATAGTGGGAAAAGTATCGCGCAAAGCCGTCGCCGATTCAGTCAGCAATCGGCTGAATGCCTTGTCAGACGGCCGCCGACGCCGACCTGCTTCGAATCACTCGTCCGGCGTGCCGATGAGCGCCAGCAACTGATCAATCTGCGCCGGCTTGACCACGTGGTGATCGAACCCGGATTCCAGTGAACGCTCTCGATCGCGCGCCGAACCGTAGCCCGTCAACGCAATCAGTATGGTGCCAAGGAAGCGCGGATCGCGCCGCAAGATGCGCGCGACCGTATGGCCGTCCGTGCCTGGCAGGCCGATATCGAGCAGGATCACATCAGGGACAAATTCGTTGGCGATGCGCAGCGTCGACTCGGCATCGCCGGCAGTCTGCACCTGGTGACCGTAGGACGACAGCAGCATTGCCATCATTTCAGCGGCGTCGGCGTTGTCGTCGACGATCAACACCTTGCGCACCGAAGCCTCGGCACTGTCGCCGGCGGCGGCGTCCTCTGTTGCACCGTCTTCACGTACCGCTTGTTCCGCAGGCAAGACCAGGACAAAGGCGCTGCCCTGCCCTTGGCCGCGACTCTCCATGCGTACTGCGCCCTTGTGCAACTCGGCAATCTGTCTGACCAGCGGCAGGCCGATGCCAAGTCCATCCTGCGCACGATCGGGGGCAGTATCGCCTTGCGCAAACATCTGGAAGATACTGCTTGCGCGTTCCACCGGAATGCCGATGCCGTTGTCGCTCACGGTAATGCTGATCATATTGCCGGGGCCGGCGGTGGTGGCGACCTTGATCGTACCGCCGTAAGGCGTGTATTTGGCGGCATTGTGGAGCAGATTGCCCAGCGCCTGCGCCAGCCGGATTGCATCGCCTTGCAAGATGGCGTTGCCGTGATTCTTGCTCACTTCCAATACATGGCCACGTTCTTCGATGAAAGGGACCGAGGTTTCCAACGCCGCTTCGAGGATGTCGTCGACGCTCATTTGCGCCATCTTGAGCGCGATCTTGCCGTGCGAAATGCGGGCCACGTCCAGCAGGTCGTTGATCAGGTGCGCCATGTGGTCGACCTGACGCGACACCACGCCATAGGCTGCCGACAACGGCTTGAGTTCCGGCGGCGCGACCTGGCGCATGACGGCGATGGCGTTGCGGATGGGACCCAGCGGATTGCGTAGCTCATGCGCCAGCGTGGCGATGAACTCGTCCTTGTGAAGGTCCGCTTCGCGCAAGGCGCGTTCGGCTTCCTTGGTCGCAGTGATGTCGCTGGTAATGCGTGCCATGCGATAGAACTCGCCCGACGCGTCGCGCACCGGGAAAGCGCGGTCGCGCACCCAGCGTAGTTGACCCGACGGCAAGGTGATACGGTACTGCTCGTCGAAACGCTGCTCGCTGAACATCGCATCGAAACTGTTGCGGACGTGGATGATGTCTTCCGGATGCACGGCGGCCAGCCAGGCGCCGGCGTCGTCCGTGAGCGTGCTCAGCGTGCGTCCCCACAGTAATTCATAGGCGGGGCTGACGTACAGCAAGGCATGCTCGTCCAGCGAAAACATCCAGAAGACGTCGGTGATGTTTTCGGCCAGCTCGCGGAATCGTTCCTGAGATTCCACCAGCGCCGCCTGGGTATGGCGCAGACGCAACAAGGCATTGACGTTGGCGACCAGTTCATCGGCGCCGATCGGTGCGGCCAGATAGTTATCGGCGCCGCCTTCGAGGCCGCGCACCTTGTCGGCGCGACCGGTCAGGGCGGCTGAAGTCTGCAGCACCAGCACGGTGGCTGACGATGGCTCGGCCTTGATGCGACGGCAGACTTCGAGGCCGTTGATATCGGGCAATTTCACATCCAGCAATACCAGATCGGGTGTCCTGCTCTCTACGAGAGCGAGTGCGTCGGCGCCGTTGGCGGCTTCGATGACGTTGAAACCGGCGACTTGCAGGATGCGTGTTTTGGCATAGCGCGCGCCGTCATCGTCGTCGACGTTGAGGATCAGTGCTGGAATCGGCAAATTCACCGGCAAATTCGTGGGGAAATTCGTAGGCGGGGTCGCGGGCGAAGTCATGATGAGCCTTTTACGGATGATGCTGTGATGGGAGGCTCGGCGCGACGGGCGCCGTCATGTGGTGCGGGTTGATATACCAGAGGCAACACTACGGAAAATACCGAACCCTTACCAAGTTCGCTGGCCAGTTCGACATGGCCGCCCAGCGACGCCGCCAACTTGCGGCAAAGCGGCAGGCCGAGTCCGGTGCCCTTGACACGGCGCTGCAGCGGACTTTCGATCTGGCTGAATTCCTCGAAGACGAATTGCAGGTTTTCAGGTGCGATGCCAATGCCCGTGTCGGCTACGTTGAAGCGAATGGTCTGCACGGCAATGTCCGCGGTGGCGGAGACGCGCACCGAACCCTCTTCGGTAAACTTGAGCGCGTTGGAGATGAAGTTGCGCAGAATCTGCGACAGTTTTCCTTCATCGGTGATCATCTCCAGCGTCCCCGGCTCGTCGAAGAACAATTCCACGGTGGCCTTTTCCGACAGAGGTCGCAGCATGCCGCGCAAGGTGCTGAACAAGGTGCCGATGGTGAAGCTGCTGCTGTTGATTTCGGTCTTGCCGGCTTCGATCTTGGCCAGGTCCAGCAAATCATTCACCAGGTCAGACAGATTGGTGGCAGCCTGGTTGATGAACTGGATCTGCTTTTCCTGTTCGCCGGTGAGCTCGCCGTCGATGCGGTCGAGCAAGATCTGCGACAGCGCGCGAATCGAGCTCAGCGGCGTGCGCAGCTCGTGGCTGGTGTTGGAAAGGAAGCGCGATTTCATCACGTCGGCTTCGCGCAGGCGTTCGGCCTTCTCTTCAATCTCGGCATACAGCGCCAGGACGCCGCGGTTGGTATCTTCCAATTCTTGCGTGAGTGACAACAGATCGTCCTGCTTGATGCGCAACTCCGCCATCGTGTCGAGCAGTTCGCGATTTTGCAGCTGTACCTCTTGATAGGAGTTCGCGGCCGGCCGATGCGCGGCCAGGCGTACGATATCGACAATCTTTTCCGGCGTCAGCAACACATTGCCGGGCAGCTGCTTGTGCAAAGCGATCTCCAGCATGCGACCGCCATCTTCCGTGACCTCGCAACCGTCCATCAGACGCTGCGCGCTGACCAGTGCCGCGTCCAGCGCTTCATCCTGCCGCCATGGCATGTTCCGGGCGGCGGCCGTGTCAGCGGTGGCGGTACGAATCCCCCCGCCGCTGCTTTTGATGCGGATGTTCAGCGCCGGCAACAAACCGGCTTTGCCGATTTCAAACTCGACCTGACCACCCGATGCATACGCAAAAATAGTTCGCGCCAGCTCGGAGACGGCAGTCGCCACGCGCACCTGGTCCTGGCCGCTGAACTCCAGCATGGCCGACACCTCGCGTGCGCGTTGACGTACGGTGACGACGTCTTGTTCACTGCCGATGCCGAGACTGAAAAGCGGATGGATCATGACTTGCCTATGCATTTCTTTTGACGACGAGTACGGTCACGTCGTCGCGTCCACGCGAAAAATCGCGGTAAATCACGCCGGCAATCAGCGCCGGATGACGCATGAACAAACCAGGATAGCCGGCGATATCCCATTGCGTCGTAATGCCGTCGGAACACATGATGTAGACCGCTTCCTGCGGCCATGGTGCGCTGAATTCCTGCACTTTGCGCATGTTGTGTCCGACGATGCCGTTGTGCGACACCATCTGCTTGCGTGTTTCAGGACCCAGCACAGCGGCGGCAATGTTGCCGATGCCGCCGAATACCAGTTCGCCACTGCCGGCAGCAAGACGCGCCACCGCAACCGCTGCGCCGCGTGTGGGGCGCAGCGCCTTGTGAATATGTTCCATGACCAAGGCCGGGGCCAGTCCGGGGCGTTCCTTGACCACCTGCACTGCGGCCTCCGACGCCAGCGCCGCTTCAGGTCCGTGACCAAGTCCGTCGGCCACCATGATGGTGACGCCGCTGTCGTCGATTTCCACAGCCCAGGCGTCGCCGCATACTTCTTCGCTGGCGATCGGGATGCAGATGCCGGCGTATTCGACCAGACGCACAGGCCGCTTGCTGCGGCCCGGCGTATCTTCAACTTCGATGCTGTCGATCGCCGCATAAAAGGCGCTGCCCTTGCCCGGTACCGAATAGACGTCGAACGCGCGCGACAGGCGCCGGATCGCGCCCAGTCCTGTACCCTGCGTGCCGCTGGTGGACACCCCGTCGGCCAGGCTTTCACCGATGTTGATGATGCCCTTGCCGCGATCCAGCGCCAGCACTTCTACCGTCTGGCGCGCCTCGCCGGAGACCGGCGTAATCAGCATCAGCCCGTCGCCGGCATGCTTGAGGATATTGGTGGCGGCTTCGGTGACGATGATCGCCAGCCGCCCCGCCTGGACTTCACCGAACTCGAGCATGGAACTCAGGTACGCCGCATAACGGCGCGCCGAAGAAATATCACTGGCGTGGGCAATCGTAAAGGCTTGTTGCCTGAGGCTCATTATCTCTTCCACTTGATCAAAATCACTGCAGTGCCTTCTCCAGGCGCGGTACATATTTCAAAATCATCGACCAGCCGGCGCGCACCGCCCAGTCCGAGCCCCAGACCGCCGCCGCTGGTGAAGCCGTCGGTCAGGGCACGCTCCATGTCGACGATGCCGGGGCCGTCGTCGACGAAGGTGAGGCAGATACCCGCCTTCAGACCGATCACCAGGTTCTGCAGGCGCACTTCGCCACCACCGCCGTACTTGAGCGTGTTGCGCGCGATTTCGCTGGCTGCGGTAACCAGCTTGGTCTGGTCGACCAAACCGAACTGCAGTTCGATGGCGCGCTCGCGCACCACTTTCCGGAGCATCACGACGTGCTCATCGGAGTGCAGCGGCAAAGTCTGCGATTGCTGGGCCACGGCTCCGGCGATGGGGAGCAGATTGGGCGTGAATGCAAATGCCGGCGTTGCGTAGCCGCTCATCTGCGCATGCTCTTTTCCAACAAGGCCACGCCCTTCTCGACGTTGAGCGCGGTTTTTACACCGGTCAGCGTCAGCCCGAGCTCGACCAGCGTGATGGCGACGGCCGGCTGCATGCCGACCACGACCGTCGTGGCGTCGAGTACGCGCGCCATGGCCGCCGTGTTGCTGATCATGCGGCCGATGAAAGAATCCACCAAATCCAGCGCGGAGATGTCGATCAGGACGCCCTTGGCCTCGTCCTTGACGATGCGGTCGGTCAGATCGTCCTGCAAGGTCATGGCCAGCCTGTCGTGCATGTCCACCTGGATGGTGACCAGCAACAGCTTGCCCATGCGAAGAATGGGAATGCGCTCCATGCTCGGCTTACCCCTTGTTGTCGACCGTGATTTTGGCGCCGGTGCGTTCCAGCGCAATCAGGAAGGCGTCGGCCAGAGTCGCCTTGGTGATCACGTCCTCCAGGTTGACGCCCAGATGCACAATGGTCTGCGCGATCTGCGGACGGATACCGCTGATGATGCAGTCGGCGCCCATCAGGCGCGCGGCAGCGATGGTCTTGAGCAGATGCTGGGCCACCAGCGTATCCACGGTCGGCACGCCGGTGATGTCGATGATGGCGATGGCGGCGCCGGTTTCGATGATCTTTTGCAGCAGGTTTTCCATCACCACCTGGGTACGCGCGCTATCGAGCGTGCCGATAAGCGGCAGCGCCAGGATGTTTTGCCACAGCTTGACCACCGGCGTCGACAGTTCCAGCAGTTCTTGTTGCTGGCGCGCAATGATGCGGTCGCGGCTTTCCTGGAATACTTGCACGGTATACAGGCCAAGTTGCTCAAGCAGGCCGGTGATGGACCAGGTGGCGCTGGCCAGCTGCTCCGGTTGCTTTTCCAGTTCGCTGCGCAGGAACGGGAACAAAGCCTGCTTCAGCGAAAACACGAAGATCGCAGTTTCGCTCGGCGTGGCGCCTTGGCGGGCGCGGTTGGCCGACACCTCAGCCAGCAGTTGGCGCACATCATCCCATTCGCGTCCTTCGATATTTTCCAACTGGCCGCGCTGCGCGGCGGCACCCAGCAGGCTCAGAAATTGCGCGCATTGCTTGCGCGTGGCGTCGCCGGCGCCGGAGTCGAAGGTCATGGCCTTCGACTTGAGCTGCTCGAACCACCCCTGAAGGATCGGTTCGTTGAATTTTTGTATCAGCGTTGCCAGTTGGGCGGCGTCATTATTGGTCGACATGCTGTTCCTTTGTTTCTTCTATGAATGTGAAATCGGTCGGTAAAAAGTGATCAATGAAAATAGATCAGTGAGGCGCGCCGCTGCGCAGTGTCCGCGACGAACGTGAATGCAGGTGTCGGTGTTCTGGAGTCGGTTGAATACCGGTAGCGCTCGCTCGGGCGTGCAGCCTGGCGGACACCATATTGTGACAGTGAGGTACATCCCCTTCCCCTGTGCGGATCGCCCGCGTTCTTGTGTCATGCGACACTATTTTTCGACGGCGTTTGTTGTGCAGCGCCAATTGCAGGCGCAAGCAGCGAGTATCCTCATCGCCACCTGATTTGAGGAGGTGAGCGAACACCGATTCTCTTGTAGGACAAACGGAAGTTTCCCTATGGAGCCGTCATCGCCACTGCGGACAAGGTGTCCCCGAAACCACCTCGCGCGTGGCTGGCGATGCGGCTGCTGGTGGTCACACGCGGGGCCGCGCTCCACGAAATGCGGGCGCCGCAGGCAAGCAGCGCCTGCACCAGCGCCACGTCCTCGCCGCAGGCAAGCGCCGCAAAGCCGCCCGCGAGCCGGTATGCCGCAGTCGACACGCCCAGATTGGCGCCGTGTATATGGCGATGCTGATCCTGATCGACATAGGTCGCCCGGAAGTGCCGTCGCAAAAACGAGGCGCGCTCGCCATGCGCCGACCAGTCGTCCACCGCCACGGTGCCGCAGACGGCATCGGCTTGGTCCTGCACCGCCAGTGCAAGCTGGGTCGCCAACCAGGCCGGCGCCACTACGCTGTCGGCATCGGTAAACGCCAGCCAACGCGCGCCGGCCTGCATCAGCGCGGCAGCGCCGGCCGCCCGCGCCAGGCCGACGTTGTGTGAGTCGATGGAGAGAAATTCAATGTTCATCCCTTGTGCAATGCCGCCTGAGCCGTCGCTGCAGGCATCCAGCACCGCCAGCACGCGCACCTCTTCGTCCGGCAAGCCGGGATGCGCAATCGCCAGTTGCATCGACGCCAGGCAAGCGTGCAGGTAGTCTTCTTCGTTATGCACGGGGATCACGACGCCGATCATGTCAGCTCCTCCAGTTCTGCCACCGAGCGCGACTCCCGGCTCCAGACGTCGAGCAGGAAATCGGCATCTTCGTAACGCCCGCAGCGATGCAATCCGTCCAGCGCGTCGAAACCGGCATGCACCGCCTCCGTGCCATGCACGCGCTGCGCAAAGTCGCGCTTCCAGTGACACGCCAGCAGTACGCCGTCACTCGCCAGCGAAGCGTCGACCAGCGCAGGCAAGGAGTCCAATGCTCTCTGGTCGAGGTAGTAGCCGAATTCGCTCAGGACAATCAAGTCGAACGCCGGGCCCATCTGCGCCGGCCACTCGCCCGGCAACGCCATGCGGGCAAAGCGCACATCGCAGCGCGCGCCGCGGGTGCTGAACATCGCACCTGCCTGCTGCCAGCGTTCACCCGCGATCTCAACCGCCGTGGCGGAAAAATCGCTGCACAGGAGCCGGTCGCAGCGTCGCCCCAGTTCGAGCGAGAGTTCACCGCCGCCGCAGGCCGGCTCGAATGCGTGGCGAAAGCGCAGGCGCGGCAGCATGGCGCCGATCAGTCCGCGCTTGCGCTGTTCGTACCAGTTGCCGGCGATGCGCCAAGGATCGTCGCTGCGGTCGTAGAGTGCGTCGAAATAATCTTGAGAGATGGCGCGCATGGCGTGTGTCCGTTCAGACGAAATAAATCTCGAAGTCTCGATGAAAATGCGCCAGCACCTCGGGCGGCAGGATGGCGGCGTTGCCGGTCGAATGATCGGGTTCCAGCTGGCTGCGATAGCACTCCAGCGCCGCCTTTTTGCGGGCCTGCATGTCCGGGTCGAGCGCCAACTTGCGTGCTCGCTGCCAGGGGATCTCGTGATGTTCGGGAGTGCGCCAGTGCCACATCCAGATCGGGATTTCGATCAGGCGGCAACCGATGGCGCGCGCGGCGTCACGACTGGCCAGGCCCACCGCTTCATGGTCCGGATGGCCGTCGCGGTGCCAACTGGCGAACACGGTATCGCCGCGCTGCAAATAGGCGCCGAGCAAGTCCTGCAGTTTTCGCTGATGTTCGCCCACCCTGCTGTCGGGGAGCTGGGCGCGCATGATGGTGATGTTGGCGATGCCGAGTGCACGCAAGGCCTCGCTGGTCTCGGCCGGGCGCACATGCGACAGCAAGTCGCTGCTGAGCGCCGATTCGCTGCTGTGGCTGCGCTCGCCGTCGGAGACCGCGATCAGCAAAATCTCATGCCCGCTGCGCGCCAGGTGCATCAGCAAACCGGCGCAGCCGAGCACTTCGTCGTCGGGATGCGGCGCCACGATGACGGCGCGCGAATCAGGCGAGACCAGCGTTTCCGGATGGACTTGCGGCACCTTGGCCAGTTGCGGGTCGTCGCGCCAACGCACTTCGTCGGTGGCGGGATGGTCGGTCATGTCGGGGTTTTCCGCAGTGGGGGTTTCTTCAGTCAGAGTCGCCATTCTTCCTCTCCTGCATTTTCTGATTCCGCGTTTTCAGCTTGTTGCAGCGTCGATTGCGCCAGCGCCGCCAGATCGCGTTCAGCGTGACTCTGGCGCAGGAACACCGGCAAGTCCGCCATCATGCGTGCGACCCAGGGGTCACGGCATAGCGGTGCAGCGCCGAGCGCGCGTCCGAGCGCTGTCATGACTTCGAGTGCGGCCTGCTCGGTCGCCAGCCGCACCCGCATGGCCAGCCGGTAGCCATCGGCCGCCGGTGCGTCGTCGAAGGCTTGCGCCGCCGCACGCAGTCCTGCGGCCGAGGCGCTCAACGCTACGTCGGCGCGACCGAGATGCGCCAGCGCGTGAGGATCGTCGCGCCCCATCAACTGGTGGCGCAGGTAACTTGCCAGTTGTGCCGCCGCGCCGTGCCAGCACGCTGCGATGCCGGCGCCGCCCTGCCAGAATCCCGGCCGGTCGGTGTAGAAGTCGGCGCCGCCGACGGCAATGCCGCGCGCGTTGTCGAAATGGACGTTGACGCTTGTGGTATCGGCCATGCCGACCGCATGCCAGCCTTCGTCCGTGACCGTCACGCCGGGTTGATCAAGATCGACCGCCGCCAGACAAGGATGGCCGTCGGCATTCCAGCCGCTGACGATGGCATGGCTGAGGACATTGGCGCCGGAGCACCAGGCCTTGACGCCGTCCACGGCGACGCGGCCCGGGTCTTCCGCAGAAGCTGCATGGATGTCGAGCCGGGCCTTAGGCGGTTCGGCGCACCACACGCCCCAGACGCTGAGCGGCGGCGCGATGTCGGCGCCGGCTTCGGCAAGGATGGCCAGGGCGTCAACGTGAGCCTCGTACAATTTCACCAGGCTCAGGTCGTACGACGCCACGGCGGCCAACGCGCGCCAGCGTTGCAGTGTCTGGCCCGAACCCGGCAGGCTGAGACGATCCAGCCCGGCATCCACCATCTCGCACAGCAATTGGCCGGCGTCAGGCCGCTCCGGCAATGCCGCGAGAAAACGGCGGATACCGTCGACGTTGTCTTTGGCCGATGTATTCATCAGACCACCGGCGGATCAGTTTCCCGATCCAGTTCACGCGGACCGCCGACGGCCTGGATGAACTGCGCCAGCCCTTCGTTGAGCTGACCGACGGCCACGTTGATCAGCGAAAAATCGGCGTCGCCGGTCGGCAGCACCGCCGGCAATCCGGCGCGATCAAGCAGATCGGCGCCGCTGTCGATGACCAGGATCGGTTTGCAATGGCGATACTGGTCCTTGACGAACTCGATCGCCAGGCCGTTTTCACACAGGCTGGTGGTGGAGGCGTGACCCGGCGCAATGATCAGCGCGTCATATAGCGCCGACGGCGCGGCGTCGATGGTGATGTCGGCCTGCCAGCTGCTGCCGTCTTTACTACTGCCGCCACTGACACCTTTAACGGTGCCGAGCTTCGGCGCCAGTACCCTTGGCACGGCGCCTTCCTTTAACAGTACGTCGTAGATTTTGGATAGCGCGTCAACGTCGACGCCGTCCGCCGCCAGGATGGCGATACGGCGCGTGCGGATACTGCCGTCGCCCGGATACGCAGTCAGCGACAAGGCCGGCGATGGCGCATATGCAGGTTTCACCACCGGACCCACGTCCGGCGCAGGATCGGGCACCGCGAAGCCAAGGCCTTCGGCCACGCTCTCCGCCAGCAGATCGTCGACGTTGGCCAGCAACGACACCACCCGCTGGCGGATCGCCGGCGTTTGCACGCGTGTCAGTTCGAAGCGGAAAGCCTTGATGATATGGCGCTGTTCGGCAGCGGACTGGCTGCTCCAGAACAGCTTGGCCTGGGCATAGTGTTCGGCGAATTTTTCCGGCTTGGCGCGCACCTTGTCGCCCTCCACCGGCTGAAGGAAACTGGTGAAGCCGGCCGCACCGGCCTGGAACGGACAGCCGCCGCCCAGGGAATTCGGCTCATACGACACGCGACCACGATGCACCGCCTGGCGATGCATGCCGTCGCGCTGGTTGTTGTGCACCGGCGCCAGCGGCGCATTGATCGGCAGCTCATGGAAGTTGACGCCGCCGAGCCGGCTGATCTGGGTATCGATATAGGAGTGGATGCGCCCTTGCAGTAAGGGGTCGTTGCTGAAGTCGATGCCCGGCACGATGTGTGCCGTGCAAAAAGCGATCTGCTCGGTCTCGGCGAAGAAGTTGTCGGGATTGCGGTTGAGCACCATCTTGCCCACCGGGGTCAGTGGCACCAGTTCTTCCGGCACCAGTTTGGTCGGATCGAGCACGTCGAAGTCGAAACCCTCGGCCTGCTCTTCCGAAAACACCTGCAGGCTCAGTTCCCACTCCGGCGCATGGCCGGATTCAATCGCTTCCCACAGGTCGCGGCGATGGAAGTCGGGATCGGCGCCGCCGATCTTGACCGCCTCATCCCAGGCCAGCGCATGCGTGCCGGCCAGCGGCGTCCAATGGAATTTGCAGAACACCGATTCGCCGGCGGCATTGACCAGACGGAAGGTATGCACGCCGAAGCCTTGCATCATGCGATAGCTGCGCGGGATGGCGCGGTCCGACATTTGCCACAGCAGCATGTGGGTCGATTCCGGCATCAGTGAGACGAAATCCCAGAACGTATCGTGCGCGCTGGAGGCCTGCGGCATGCCGAAATGCGGCTCAGGTTTGAGCGCATGAACCAGGTCGGGAAACTTCATCGCATCCTGGATGAAGAACACCGGGATGTTGTTGCCGACCAGGTCCCAGTTGCCTTCGTCGGTGTAGAACTTGACGGCGAAGCCGCGCACGTCGCGCACGGTATCGGCCGAACCGGCGCCGCCGGCCACCGTCGAAAAGCGCACGAACACCGGGGTGCGTTTGCCGTCGCCGGAGAACGGCGCGGCGCGGGTCAATGCGCTGAGGTCCTTGTAGCATTCGAAATAACCATGTGCGCCTGAACCGCGCGCATGCACCACGCGTTCGGGAATGCGCTCATGGTCGAAATGGGTGATTTTTTCACGCAGGATGAAATCTTCCAGTGCGGTCGGTCCGCGCACGCCCGCTTTCAGGGAGTTCTGGTTGTCGGCGATGGCGACGCCCTGGTTGGTGGTCAGTGCCTGGCCGCCGGAGTCGACGCGTACGCGGTCGAGATTACCGCCGACTGCGTTGTCGCCTGGCGCGGCCGCGCCACCGGTCTTGTCCGAAACGATGGCTTCGCTGATGGTGCCGGCTGTGGCTTGCGGCGAAGCGGGTTCGGCGATGGTGCCGGCGTCGGGGATATGCGGCGTGTCATTGCCCGGACGCAGGAATTCGTCCGGCTTGGAAGCATTGTGCGTGATGGCGGCGGCCAGGTCGGCGCCGTCAACGATCTTTTTCAACAAGTCGGCCGGCAACATCTTCTTGCCGCTGCCTGAACCGACGACCGCCGCGCCTGACATGGTGCCTAGCACCGATCCTGCTGCCTGATTGACCTGGCTGCCGCTGTTGCCTGTATTGCTGTCTTTAGTATTAATGGGTTTTCTGCCTGCCATGATGAGACCTCGTTATGTATGCACTCAAAGAACAGCGCATGCACATCGTGAGACGCGCCACTACGCCAACCAGAGACGAGCCTAGTGGCAAAGTGCAGCGGCGAACATAAGCGGACGCCTTGTTCGAATGTCAGACTTGTTGAAGATCATGTAAGACGATAGCAAGAGAGGGGTAACCTTCCTGCGGCCTGCTGCTGCGACTACCACTTCGCGTCAGAACAGCACTCCCTGCCGACTGTTGCTCATGTCGGTGCGTGGCAGGATTTTTTCGGATTTTTTACGCGGAGCGCGGAGCGTTTCCACCGGCGCTTTCTGATCTTGCAACCAGCGCGCCAGCATGTCGATGACGTGTTGCGTCTGCAGCGTCGTCAATGCAGATCCCATACCGATACCGTGCCATTTTTCCAGGCAGGAACGACAGCAGGTCGCGGTCGCGTGCTGCGCCACGAATACCGGGTGACCGCGAAACGGCGTCTGCTTGCCGTCCTTGTCGGGATGTGCGGGCGCCAGCCGCGTGGCGATGAAACTCTCGGCATGCTGCAGCACTTCTTCCAGACCGTGCTCCTGCAGGTAGCGATATTCGGGCGCTTTCAGTACGAAGCGGCGGCGAAAGGCGGAATGTTGCAGACGATCGACAATCAGGTCTTGTGGGAACATGGCGTCGGATGGAGTTGGCGACACCTGATCATAGCCTTCCGTAAATCCCGCCACAGTAGGCGCACGCTGATTGCGTTGTGGGACGATGCCCTTTTCAATGCGCCTGCTGTGCCCTGAATTCGCCGCGATCGTCGTCGGCCACTACGGAGTCTCTCTGTCAGGTCCGACAACATCGTCCCACGCCCGAATCGGAGGATGCCACATAGGCATGGCCGCACTGACGGCCTACCATGGTTGCTCATTCCCGGACATCGGCGCGGCGCAGGCCCCTCCTCCTTGCGTGGCGTCTTCCGGGGATGATCGTTCGGCGTCGTTTTTGGCTTTCCTGACGCCGGGCGGTGACAGCTTCAATGAGCCTTTACATTTTTGAAAAAGGAAACATGATGACTACACAATCCAACCAGAATCGCGGCGGTAACCATGATCAGCACGCCCGGGCGGGCGAGCAAAGTCACAAGAACAACGGGCACCAGCAACAACCCTCTCCACGCAGCGCTTCGCATGACCAACAGATGCATGCCGGTCAGCAAAGCCACAAGAATGCCAGCGGGTCGAATTCCGGCAGTTCAGCTTCGAACTCAGCTTCTGATTCCGGCACACGCGGCGGCTCCAGCGAGCAACATGCCGCATCCGGCCGCCAAAGCCATAGGAACACCTAGGCGCAGTCCTGCGCTGCCTGTTCGACGTTCTTAGGTTTTATTCTTAGGTTCTATCCCATGCGGGGATAAGCAAGAAGCCGTCCTTCAGGGGCGGCTTTCTTTGTGTGGTTTTACCTTTTTCAGTCTTCTCCCAGCGGCTTTTGAGAGTTTTCTTATAGTTTGCCGGACACCCTCCGCCTACACTGCCTCCAGTTGTTTGCTTAGGCCCGATTCATCTTTCGCTTGGCCTTTTCTCGTCGTCCGGCGCGCGTGCGCCTTCCACTTGTCCATCTTTCATCAGGTCGCGTCCTCCCGGACTGCGCCGGGGAGCTCATTCATGCCGATTTTTTCACGCCGATGGCTGTTGCCGGTGCTGTGTTTCATCAACGCAGCCGCTTGCGCGGCCGAGACCCCGCCATCCTCGGAACGCTTCGTCGCCCGCGCCGTCACCAGCCTGACCAGCGGCATTCGCTACAAGTTCGGCGGCACCGATCCCGATAGCGGCCTCGACTGCAGCGCCTTCATCGCGCTGCTGTACAAGGACGCCGGCGGCGGCGACTTGCCCCGCACCGCGCGAGAAATCAGCGAAGTCGGCGCACACATCGACGCCGGCGCGCTGCAACCGGGCGACCTGGTGTTCTTCCGCAATACACAGGGCGGCATCGCGCACGTCGGCATCTATGTCGGCGGCGAAAACTTCGTGCATGCCTCGCGCAAGCATGGCGTGATTTACCAGTCGCGACTCAACGAGCCTTACTGGAAGAGTCGCTTCAAGGGCGCACGGCGGTTGCCGCAATCCTGATCAAAATCCTTGCCCGCCAATAAAAAAGCCGCTCCGAAGAGCGGCTTTCAGTTCATCCCGCCAAGGCGGAGACAATGAAGTACGGCTGTTTTTATCGCTTATAACCTGATTACAAATGCTTATTGCTTGGCGACAGCTGCCGGCAGATGACGACCGTGGAACTTCACGTAGATCGCGTCCAGCTTGCCGTTGCGGTGGTTGGTCAGGACCCAGTTGTTGATCCATTCCTTCAGGCGCGGCTGGTTCTGGTTGAAGGCGATGCCCAGATCGAAGTCCTTTTGCGCGAATTTCAGTTCCAGGTTCTTGCCTGGTGCGCGCTTGATCATTTCACCCAGGTTGGACGGTGTGCTGGAGAAGATTTCGACTTGGCCGGTCACCATCGAGGTGATCAGCGTGGCGTCGTCTTCATAGCGCACGATTTCGGCGCCCTTGGCTTGTGCTGTGGTCAGCGTGTCGTTGACGGTGGCGCGGGTCAGACCGATACGCTTGCCGTTGAGGTCGTTGTAATCCTTGATCTGGATGTTCTTCGGACCGCCGACGATGATGGTGATGACGGCGTAAGGCACGGAGAAGTCCACCACCTTGGCGCGCTCAGGCGTGATCGACAAGTCGGCGATGACGACGTCGGCGCGATTGGCTTGCAGTGTCGGGATGCGCGCGGCGTTGGTGACCGGCACGATTTCCAGCTTGACGCCCAGGTCCTTGGCGAATTGCTCGGCGGTTTCGACGTCGGATCCGGCTGGTTGCAGGTTGGCGTCGGCGAAGCTGAACAGCGGCGTGCCCATGGCGATCGCCACGCGGACCTTGCCGGCCTTCTTGATGTCGTCGAGCTGATCGGCCATGGCGACGTGGGCCAGGCCCGCGGTCAGCAGTGCAGCGATGCAGGTACGGGCGAAGATGTGATTCAGTTTCATGCAGGTCTCCTTGGTTTGATTGTGTTGCAATGAAAAACGTATAGCTTGGAATGACTACTTTTGGATTACAGGCCGTTGTTCAGGAAGGCATGCAATTCCGGTGTCTTGGGGTGGTCCAGCATCTCGCCCGGGCCGACTTCCCATACGGTGCCCTGGTGCATGTAGATGATGCGGTCGGCCACGCGCTTGGCGAAGGCCATTTCATGCGTCACCAGCAGCATGGTCATGCCGCCGGCGGCGAGGTCTTCCATCACGCGCAGCACTTCGCCGGTCAGTTGCGGATCGAGCGCCGAGGTGACTTCGTCGAACAGCATGACCTTCGGCGACATTGCCAGCGAGCGGGCGATCGCCACGCGTTGCTGCTGACCGCCCGACAGTTGCTCGGGATAGGCATCGGCCTTGTTGCCCAGGCCGACCTGCTCCAGCGCGGCCATGGATACGGTCAAAGCCTGCGCCTTGGGCTGCTGCTTGACGTGGCGCAGGGCCAACATGATATTTTCCTGCACGGTCAGATGCGGGAACAGGTTGTAGCTCTGGAACACGATGCCGACTTCCTGGCGCAGCTTGTGCAGGTCGATGGCCGGATCGTCGACACGCATGCCGCAGACTTCGATGGTGCCGGAATCGATCTTCTCGAGGCGGTCGATACAGCGCAGCGCGGTGCTCTTGCCGGAGCCGCTGGCGCCGATGATGGCGATCATCTCGCCCTTTTGCACCTCGAAGGAAACGCCCTTCAGTACCTGGTTGGAGCCGAAGCTCTTGTAAATCTGATCTAGTTTAACGATTGCTGACATTGAGCTTGTTCTCCATCGATTCACTCCAGCGCGAGAGCGGGTAACACAGTACAAAATAGAACGCCCCTACCAGACTGAAAATCAGGAAAGGCTGAAAAATTGAGTTGTTGATGATCTGACCGGCACGGGTCAGTTCGATAAAGCCGATCACGGACGCCAGCGAAGTCATCTTGATGACCTGCACGAGGAAGCCCACGGTCGGCGGCAGCGACAGGCGGAAGGCCTGCGGAATGATCACCAGGCGCAGCGTCTGCCAGCGCGTCAGCGACAGGCACTCGGCGGCTTCCCATTGAGGACGCGGCATGGCTTCGACGCAACCGCGCCAGATGTCGCCCAGGTAGGCGCTGGTGTACACCATCATCGCCAGACCCGCCGCCACCAAAGCCGGCAAGGCGAAGCCGTACACCGACAGGCCGAAGTACACGATGAACAGCAGGATCAGCAGCGGAATGCCCTGGATGCACTCGATGTACACCAGTGTCGGCATCCACAGCCAGCGGCGCGGCGAAATACGCGCCAGCATCACGCCGAACCCGCCGATGCTGCCGAGGATGAAAGCGAGGCCGGACAGCACCAGCGTCCACCAGATCGACTGCACCAGATAGAAGAAATGTCCCCAGGAGAAACTGCCGATCATGATGCGCTCCCGTTGGTAGTGTTGGTTGCTGTCGCTGTGGCAGCAGTAGCGACAGCGGCGGCCGGCTGGAACGGCGGGATTGGAGGCGGACGGCGACGAGATGCTTCCAGCGCGGCGCGGCGGATGATGCGGCGGCGCTTGAACAGGTATTCGCCGAAGCCCCAGGCCAGCAGCTTGACCAGGATCGACAGCGCCAGGTACATGAAGGCGACGACGATATAGGTTTCCAGCGAGCGGAAGGTATCGGATTGCACGGTGTTGGCGATCGCGGTCAGTTCTTCGGCCGAGATCTGCGAGGCCATGGCCGAGGCTTGCATCATCAACAGGAATTGGCTGGTCAGCGCCGGATAGACGCGCTCGATCGACGGTTGCAGCATGACGTGCCACGCGATGCGCCAGCGCGAGAGGCCGAGGCATTCGGCCGCTTCGATCTGGCCCTTGGGCACGGATTCCAGGCCGGCGCGAATGATTTCGGCGGCGTAGGCGGCGATGTTGATGATCATCGCCAGCACGGCGGCGGCAAACGTCGGCATGTGGATGCCGAGGCTGGCCAGGCCGAAGTACAGCAAGAAAATCTGCACCAGGAAAGGCGTATTGCGGACCGCCTCGATATAGGCGGAACAGGCTTTGGCGATATAAGGATTGCTGCCGCGCTTGAGGAAGGCGATCAGCGTACCGATCGAGACGCCGACCACAATGGCGACCGTCGTCATCTTCAGCGTCAACCATGCGCCGGTCAGGAAGACCGGCCAGTATGGCGCCAGAGGAGCGAAATTAAGTGAAAAACCCATGCCGATGATGCCCTTTATACGTGGAGCTCTACTTTTACCGGGCGATGTAATGACAGTGGAGGACACGAGGAGCCGACCGACAACAAGGCGATCCACCGTGGAACGAAACTAATCGATTTTCCCTGAGCTTGCGGCGTCATCAGCGAGGTCGGTACTACCTCCTCTGCGACAGCGTTGCAGCCTGCGGTGTGTGCGTTATTGTTTTTGCTTACTGTCGCTCACCGTCACTACTACCGTCTCCCTTCACCTTGTCCAACGCCGGCGCGTTGCGCTGTCTCTGCCGGCTTGCCGGACAAGGCGGCTGTATTGTTACCAGCCTGTGCTGCTTGTTATTGCTACTGCCATTGCTACTGTCGTTATCTCTTGTTGCAGCCTGTTCTGGCGCCCGGTTTTTGCTGTGGCGTTCACTGTATTTCGCAGTATCAGACTTCAGGCGGCAGCAAAGATAACATAGATGTACGATAACATACAATCAAGAATGTGGAGCCGGGCGCGATAACTTTTTTTGCGTTTTCGCCTTACCTTGCCACAATCCCGATATCTGTTACTTCGGCTCGAACGGACCGGTGACCGTGAAGATGCCGCCCTGATAGACACGCACCGGGTCATCGGCCGGCGGCAGCGGCTGCGCCTCGATCTTGGCGCGGTAGATGTCGGACGTGTCACGCGCCTTGAAACCAAGATGCGCGGCGTAGCGGTTGTCCCACCAGGTCGATGGATTATCCGACATCCCATATACGACGGTGTGGCCGACGTCCGGCGTAAACAGACAGCAGCGCATCAGTTCGGTCAGGTCGTCGTAGCTCAGCCAGCTGGCCAGCGAGCGGCGATCCTTGGGTTCCGGGAACGACCAGCCGATACGGATGCTGACGGTCTCGATGCCGTAGCGGTCGTAATTGAATTGCGCCATGTCTTCGCCATAGGACTTCGACAGGCCGTAATAACCATCCGGACGACGCAGGTCGCGCACATCGATGCGTTCATCCTGGCGATAGAAGCCGGTGACATGGTTGGAGCTGGCGAACACCACGCGCTTGACGCCATGGCGACGCGCCGCTTCATAGACGTGGAACACTCCCTTGATATTGGCTTCCAGGATTTCTTCAAACGGACGCTCGACCGATACGCCGCCCAGGTGGACGATAGCGTCGCAGCCGGCAATCAACGCATCCATCGCGGCGCGATCGGCCAGGTTGCAGGCCACCACTTCTTCATGCGGTGCGGCCTCGTTGCCCAGGGCGGCACTCAGGTCGGATACCCGAAGCACGTCGGCAAACGCCGCCAACCGCGGGCGCAGCACCTTGCCGAGGCCGCCGGCGGCGCCGGTCAGCAACAGGCGGCCGAGTTTGGGTTGATTCTTGTCTTCTGCTGCCCGTGATGCTTGGTCGGCCATGTCTGTATTTCCAATTGATCAGTCTGTGGCGGCGCGTTGTTCCAACATGAGGAAATGCTGCGCCGCGTGATACGTTGTCTTATAACGCGAGCAAGGATTATCGACTTCGCCTCGTTTCCTTGTCAAACGAAGTCGTTGAAAATTCAAAAAATAATTCGTTTCGCAATGCAGCAGAAGATTGCCAAGAACATCGTTAAAGAATGCTAACTCCTCAGAGATTACATTAACTCGTTAAAAATAATAATTTCCATTTAAATACAATGAATTGGATTGTATATTTAAAGTAATATCGAATAAATAATTGCGTGATCTCAGACCGCCTCCCCGCGATGCACAACGCCTCCCGCCTCCCTCCACTCCTGCCCACGGTTCTTAAAAATAGTTGCAAGTAGCCATTGGCAAATTCAGAATTCACATTGTATGATGACTGATAACAAATAATAGCAATGCATCAATAACAACGCCTTCCGAGACACTTCTTCAGCCAACTTCACGCCATCATGACGCCACAAGAACTTAAAACCATCATGGGCTCCGGCCTGCTTTCGTTTCCCCTGACCGACTTTGACGCCAACGGCGACTTCAATGCGCGCGGCTACGCCGAACGGCTGGAATGGCTGGCTCCCTACGGCGCCAGCGCGCTGTTCGCCGCCGGCGGCACCGGCGAGTTCTTCTCGCTGACCGGCCACGAATACCCGACCATCATCAAGACCGCCGTCGACACCTGCCGCGGCAAGGTGCCGATCATCGCCGGCGCCGGCGGCCCGACCCGCTACGCCATCGAATGCGCCCAGGCGGCTGAGAAAGCCGGCGCCCACGGCGTCCTGCTGCTGCCCCACTACCTCACCGAAGCTGGTCAGGACGGCCTGGCGGCACACGTGGAAGCGGTCTGCAAGAGCGTCAAGTTCGGCGTCATCGTCTACAACCGCGGCCAATGCCGCCTGACACCCGCCACGCTGGTGCGCCTGGCTGAGCGTTGCCCGAATCTGGTCGGTTTCAAGGACGGCATCGGCGACATCGAACTGATGTCCTCGATCTACATGAAGATGGGCGACCGCTTCGCCTATCTCGGCGGCCTGCCGACGGCCGAAGTCTACGCCGCCGCCTACAAGGCGCTGGGCACCCCGGTGTACTCGTCGGCGGTGTTCAACTTCATCCCGAAAACCGCGATGGAGTTCTACCACGCCGTCGCCGCAGACGACCTCGCCACCCAGCATCACCTGCTGCGCGAATTCTTCATGCCCTACCTGGAAATCCGCAATCGCATGCAAGGCTATGCGGTCAGCATCGTCAAGGCCGGCGCCCGCCTGGTCGGCCACGACGCAGGTCCGGTGCGCGCACCGCTGACCGACCTCAACGCCGCCGAATGTGAAGCACTCGGCGCGCTGATCGCCAAGCTGGGTCCGCAATGACAGAACAACAAACCATGATCAGTCTTACCCAACCACAACTACTCAAGGAGACAAGATGTTCAGGAAATGGATGTATCTGGCCAGCGCCATGGTGTGCTCGATGGTGATCGCTCAGGGCGCAGCGGCTGCCCCAAGCGCCGATGAACAGGCAGTGGCGACAGCGGTTGAAAAGCTGCGCGTGGCAATGACGTCGCAGATCGACCGCGGCGCACTGGATGCGCTGACCGAAGAGCAGCTGAGCTACGGCCACTCCAACGGCGTGGTGCAGACCAAGGCTGAATTCATCGGCCAACTGGTCAGCGGCGAATCGACCTTCGTCAAGATCGACCTGACGGCGCAAACCGTCAACGTCCAGGAAAACGTCGCCGTGGTCCGTCACACGCTGACGGCAGCGACCAACGACTCCGGCAAGCCGGGCAACGTGTCGCTGAAGATCCTGATGGTCTGGAAGAAGACCGGCGGCCAATGGCGCCTGCTGGCTCGCCAGGCAGTGCGTTTTGCGGCGCCGACCTGATCCTGGTCTGCAACGCTGACATGCTGAAATGAAAAACCGAAGCTGCGGCTTCGGTTTTTTTATGGGCGTCGCCTGTGTTACAGGCCTTTGACCAGCAACAAGTCGATGTCGCTACCGCTGCGACGAAGCTGCTTCAGCAGCGCATGATCCGGATCGTCGTACCAGGCTTGCACCTGCTCAGCCGAGGCAAACTCGATCACCACCACCGCATCGGGCGTGGGATTCACCGCTTCCAGCACCTGCGGCGCCGATTTGGCGATGACCTTGCCGTCGTACTTCCTGATCAGCAGCGCCATCTTTTCACCATATTCCTTTTGCCAGTCCGTATTGCGCACTGTCAGCGCGCCGATTGCATAGGCAGCCATGCTTGCTCTCCTGTCGAAAAACCGACGAACTTCCCGCCTGCCGGATGGCGGCGGGATCGTCTTGGGGCCATTATCAATAGAAGCCACAAACCGATAAATGGCATAATTATTCGATCATTCAGAACTTATAATTCGGAATACTGCGGAGAAGAGCACAAAATGGGCGATTAAGATGAGCGATAAACTACGCAGCATGGAAGTATTCGTGGCGGCGGCGACGGCAGAGAGCTTTGCCGCTGCGGCGCAGCTACTCGATATTTCGGCGGTCATGGTCGGCAAACACGTGCGAACGCTTGAGCAGCAACTGGGGGCGAGCTTGCTGGAGCGCACCACCCGCAAACAGGCCCTGACCGAAATCGGTACGCGCTATCTGGAGTTATGCCGCGATGTACTGGCCAGTGTGGACAATGCCGACCGCGTGGCGGAGACCTTGCGCGCCGTACCGCAGGGGGTGCTGCGCGTGAGCGCTCCGGTTTCGTATGGCTTGCAGCGACTGATGCCGGTGATCGGCGAATATGCCGCCATCCATCCGCAGGTACACATCGATCTGGCGCTCAACAACCGCGTGGTTGACCTCGCCGAGGAAGCCGTCGACGTCGCGGTGCGTTCCGGCCCGCTGTTCGATGACGGCCTGATCGCGCGGCCGCTGCGACCGGCGCAAATGCTGATCGCCGCCAGTCCGGCCTACCTGGCGCGCCGCGGTGCGCCGGGGCATCCGGACGATCTCGCTGGTCACGACTGCCTGATCTTCGGCGCGCTGGAGCCCGGCCACGCATGGCGCTTCAGCCGCGACGCCGCGACTGTCCACGTGCCGGTGCAAGGTAGCTTCGCCAGCAACAACGGCCAGGCGCTGCTGGCGGCGGCGCTGGCCGGCATGGGCGTACTGGTTCAGACCGATACCCTGCTGGAAGAACACATCGCCGCCGGCCGGCTGACGGCCTTGCTGCCCGACTGGCAATTGCCGACCCGGGCGCTGCACATCGTGCGCCGGCCGGAAAACCGGCCCAGCGCCAAGGTGCGCAGTTTCGTGGACTTCGTGCTGGAGCGGCTGGGTTGAGCGTTTGCGCTCAACCGACGATGAACTGGTAATCGACCAGAATTTTCCCGTCGGCATCCAGCCGCAGTACCTCCAGCCCCGTAGCCAGCACCTCGCCGGTCTGCGGCCGGATCATTTCCCAATGGAAGGTCACCACGTCGCGCAGCCGCTGGGCATCACGTACGGCGCGGAAACGGAAACCGTTGCCCAGCACGTTCTTTTCGTACGAACCGGCCACGCGCAGATACAGCTCTTCGTAGCCGCGCACCTCGCGCTCCTTGACGTAATGTTCGCCGTCTTCCGCCCACAAGGCGCGGATCTCGGCGGCGCGTGCGGTGGTGTCGGGTTGATTCCATGCGGCCGCGTAACGGTCCGCCAGTTCTTGTGCCTGAAGCGTCATCTTGATGTCCTGAAAAAGGTATGCCGACGAGACCGGAGAACTTCCAGCCTCTTGATCGATGCGCCATCCTAAAGGGCAGCATCAAGACGAACCATGCCTGACAGGGTATATTTATTGTCCGTTCGTCCAAATCATTGCCGCCATGGATCCGCTTGATGAAGTCTTCGCCGCCATGCGCGTCGAACAAGCCCAGCACGCCCGCCTCGAGGCAACCGCGCCGTGGGGCCTGCATACGCGCCGCATTGACGGCACCACCCGCTTCGGCCTGATGCTGCACGGCCGCGCCTGGCTGAGCATGGATGGCGCGGAGCCTGTGCAACTGGAGCAAGGCGACTACTTCTTCATCCCGCACGGCGCCGCCTACACGCTGCAGGACGAAATCGGCTCGCCCACCGTCAATTGCGTCGACGCCGTGCGCAACAGCGTGGACGGCGTGGTCGTGATCGGCGGCAGAGACCAGGCAGAAAAGGCAATCGTGCTCAGCGGCTGGTTCCACGTCGATCCGCACGGCGCAAAACCGCTGTTCGAACTATTGCCGCCGCTGTTGCATGTCCGCATGGACGATGCACGTACGCGCATGCTGCAGTCCTCGCTGCAGTTGCTGGCGCTGGAAACCACGCAACCGGGCCTCGGTTCCGGGCTGATCGTCAGCCGCCTGGCCGACATCCTGTTCGCGCAGGCGGTGCGCGCCCATGTGAAATCACTGGCGACGGACGGCGCCACCGGCTGGCTGGTAGCACTGGCGGACCACAAGATCGGCGCCACGCTGCGGCTGGTGCACCGCGACCTTGCCGCCGGCTGGACGGTCGAGTCGCTGGCAGTGGCCGCCGGGATGTCGCGCTCGGCGTTCGCCCAGCGCTTCCGCGACAAGGTCGGGCGGCCCCCGCTGGACTACCTCGCTCACTGGCGCATGTTCCGCGCCCAAGGCTTGCTGCGACACTCGGAGCAGGCGCTGGCGGCGATCGCCACGGTCGTCGGCTACGAATCCGAGGCCGCCTTCAACAAGGCCTTCAAGCGCCGCACCGGCGTCAGCCCCGGACTCTATCGGCGCCAGGCAAAACAGGCTGTCGCGGAGGCGCACTGAAACGATTGTCCCGAATCGCATAGAATCCCTGCATCCCCAAGGCGAGCAAAAACAAGAACAGCCGCCCCACTTTCACTGACTGGAGACTCATGAAAAAGCTCATCAACGACGTTTCGCAAGTAGTGCCCGACATGCTCAACGGCCTGGTCGCGCTCAATCCCCATCTGGCGCTGTTGCAAGGCAAGACCATCGTGGTGCGCGCCGATGCGGCGCAGGCGGCGGCGCGCGGCGAAGTCGCCCTGATCTCGGGCGGCGGCGCCGGCCATGAACCGGCGCATGGCGGCTACGTCGGCGCCGGCATGCTCAGCGCCGCCGTGTCCGGCGAAGTCTTCACCTCTCCCTCGACCGATGCCGTGCTCGACGCCATCCGCGCGGTCGCCGGTCCGGCGGGCGTGCTGCTGATCGTCAAGAACTACACCGGCGACCGTCTCAACTTCGGCCTCGCCGCCGAGATCGCGCGCGCCGAAGGCATCCCGGTCGAGATGGTGATCGTGGCCGACGACGTCGCCCTCTCCGCCCACGGCCAGCATGCCGGACGGCGCGGCCTGGCCGGCACGGTGCTGGTCCACAAGATCGCCGGCGCCGCTGCCGTCCAAGGCGCGCCGCTGGCCGCAGTGGCCCAGGTCGCGCGCGACGTCATCGCCGCGCTCGCCACCATGGGCGTGGCGCTGACGCCATGCACCGTGCCCGCTGCCGGCAAGCCCGGCTTCACGCTGGCCGACAATGAAATCGAATGGGGCCTGGGCATCCACGGCGAACCCGGCATCGAACGCGGCGCGCTGGTGCCGGCCGACGCCATCGTGGCGCGCCTGCTGCAACAGATCGCCGGCGACCTCAAGCTCCAGCGCGGCGACCGTGTTGCGCTGCTGGTCAACAACCTCGGCGGCACGCCCGCCAGCGAGCTCGACATCGTCGCCGATGCCGCCTTGCGCGACCTCCGTGCACGCGGCGTCGAAGTCGAACGCGCCTGGGCCGGCACCTTCCTCAGCGCACTCGACATGGCCGGCATATCGCTGACCGTCGTGCGCGTGGACGACCAGCTCCTCAGCCTGCTGGACGCCCCCGCGCTCACCAGCGCCTGGCCGACGCTGGGCGGACACCTGGCAAAAACACCGGTGAAACCGGCTCCGGCGGCACCCCATGCCAAACGCAGCGACCGTATGTCGGCAGATGCACGCCTGCGTCGGGTCATTGAAGCAGTCTGCGCTTGCCTGACCGGCGCCGAAGCCGTACTGACCGACATGGACCAGCGCGTCGGCGACGGCGACCTCGGCATCAGCATGGCGCGTGCGGCACAAGGCATCCGTGACGAGATCGACGAATGGCCCGCAGAAACCGATCCGGCCGCAGTGCTGCGCGCCATGTCGGCGACTATCCGCCGCGTGGTCGGCGGCACTTCCGGCCCGCTCTACGCCATCCTGCTGATGCGCGCCGCGGCAACGCTCGACAGCGTAAAAACACACGATGCACGCGCTTGGAGCGCCGCCTTCAGCGCGGCAGTGGAAGGCGTATCGGAACTGGGCGGCGCGCATCCCGGCGACCGCACCATGATTGATGCGCTACACCCCGCCGCACAGGCGCTGCAAGCCGCGCTCGATGGTGGCAAGAATGAGGAAGCAGCGATCAATGCCGCCGTGGAAGCCGCGGTCCAGGGAGCGGCACAAACCGCATCGATGACGCCCAGGCGCGGCCGCTCCAGTTATCTCGGCGATCGTGCGCTGGGCTTCGCCGATCCGGGCGCCCATGCCGTGGGCTTGTGGCTGGCGGCGGTGCGCGACGCGCTGGCTGCTTCCCGCTGATCGGCATTGATTTTGATTGATTCGCGCATGCAGAAACAGAGCTATCGCACGATCACTTACTGGCAGCAGTACCAGCGCTTTTTCCCTCTGCACGCCCGCGTCGACGCCGGCAATGCTCCTGACGAAGAATGGCTGCACTGGCGCGACGCCGACATCCACCTGGATCGATATCGCCGCGACGACGCGCCGTTGACCGTGATCCTGGCGCACGGCGGCGGCGGTTACGGCCGCCTGTTCGCGCCGCTGGCACTGTTGCTGCACAAAGCCGGCTATGAAGTGATTGCGCCCGACCTGCCCGGCTATGGACTGAGCGACGCGCCTGCCGATCTGATCCGCTACGACGCCTGGGTTGATCTGCTGGCCGACCTTGCCGCGACCGAGCGGCAACGCAGCGCTCGCCGCATCGTGTTGTTCGGCGGCAGCCTTGGCGGTTATCTGGCGTATTTGTGTGCGGCAAAAATGCCGCGCGGCGCGATTGCGGGAGTCATCGCCACGACGCTGGCCGATCCGCGTCTGGAATTGACGAGAGAACAGTTCGCGCGCAATGCGCTGGTGCGCCATGGATTGATGCCGCTGATGCCGGTGTTCGCCGCACTGGCGGGACGACTCCGGTTACCGGTCAAATGGTTCACGAAGATGCACGCCATGTCCAACGACCAGACGCTGGCCCGACTGGTGGCGGCCGATCCTTGCGGTGGCGGCGCGCGCGTGCCGGTTGGATTCATGGCGTCGATTTTTACGGTGCGACCGGATGTCGAACCGGAACATTTTGACGCCTGTCCCGTGCTGCTGGCGCATCCTGCGGCCGATCAGTGGACTGCCGTCGCTTCAAGCCGGCCGTTCTTCGATCTCATCAAGGGCCGCAAGGAGCTGGTCATGCTCGACAATTGCGGCCACTTCCCCATCGAGCAGCCTGGTATCGCCCAACTGGAACAGGCGGCCATCACCTTTCTGCAACGTATCGCCGCAGACGCGGACTAGCGCACGTTACGCAGCGCCAGCGGATCCGGCTGCAGGTAGACCAGATTATTGATGGTCGCCAGCACCTGATCCAGTTTGGAGATATCGGCTGCACTGGTGGCGCCCTCTTTCTTCTGCAACGGCTTGAGCAGGCTCAGGAAATCGCGCGACAGCGTGGCGTTCTGCGGCGTGGTGTTGTCGCTGATCAGTTCCCCCATCATGTACTTCTGCACGCGCGTCGACTGGCTGGCCGATTGCTCCAACGTGGCCCTGACCAGCACGCCCTTGTCGTAGGCGATGGAGGTCTTGCTGCTGGCGTCGTCCTTGATCTGGTGGTACGTGTAGTTCTGTGAATTCTTGTCAGTGGTCAGCCTGAGCGGCACGTCCGCCAGCAGCGACTCATGGTAGCTCGCGCTCAGATGCGATTCCTGCTGCTGCGTGATGGCGCGGTTGAGTTGACCATTGCCGCTGACGTTGCTGCTTTGTGAAGTCTGGTACGAGAAGGTGTCGTTTTCATTTTGACGCGCCGGGTTCGGCGAGGTCACTTCCTGCGTCATCGACGCACTGAAATCAGCCAGCCCGGTCGTCATGCTCTGATCGGTCTTGTTAAGCCAGATCGCCGCCGGCGACTGCGCGCGCGCCTGCTGTGCGGCGTTGGTGACGTTGCTGTTCATTTCCTTGAAGGCATCCTTGAACATCGCCACCAGCGAGGCGTCGCCGTGGCCGCGGCTCTGGGCGTCGTCAAATTGCTTCAGATAGCGTTTGATAGCCTCGCCCTGCTGTTTGGCGGTGCCGACGATGGCCAGGTTGCTCAGGTCGACGCTGACCTTGAGCGTACCGGCAGGTCCGGCGGCACTCACGGTGCGCTGCTTGCTGTCGGCATGGAAATCGATGGTCTGGGTATCGCCGCCGACCTGTACGCTCCCATGCAAATCCACCGACGCCAACAGGCTGGTGTCGAACTGTGTCAGCCCATCCAGCTTCAGGCTCGGTGGATTGGCCGCAATGCCGTCGATCGCGGTCTGGAATCCGTCCGACAGTTTTTGCAGCGCGCCGCGTTCGGCGTCGGTCAGTTTGCCCTTGCTGACCTGTACTTGCACCGACAGGCCGTCTTCCTGGCTGGACAGCGTCAGGTCGACCTGCGCGCCCGAGGTTGTCACGATGGTCAGCGAAATCTTGTTGTCGGTCTGGGCATTGGTCTGTGCCCGCAACGTGGTTTCCAACGCCGATCCCTTCGGCGTGCCGGCCGGCAGCGCCACCACGGATTGCGAGAAATTGCCTGCGTCGCTGTCGAAGCGATTGAGCAGCGCCGCACCGAGTCCCTTGAAACGGGCGCCCAGCGACGACGCAGAAAAATTCCCCGCCATCATGGTGCTGACGGCGTCGTTGGATTTGCTCAGCCACGACGGCGTCTTGTCCGTCGAAGGCGCTGTGCCGGACATGGAGTACAGCTGCGCGCTCGAGGCTGCGTTGCTGCCGCCCAGCGTGACGGAGGTATAGGATTGCGCGGGAGTCTGGTTCGACGCCGCGCTCGGAGCCGAGGCGTTGCGTGTCGTCGTCACCGGCGTCGAGGTGCTCACTGCGGATAGGTTTGTCATGGCAACAAGTAACAGCAAAGAAGTGGCAAATGGACATCCCGGATCAGGACATCCGCTAGCTGCTTTACGGTCGATGCTCCAGGAACTTTATGCCGGCAATTTCAGATGGCGCGCTGATTGACCCGCTTGCTCAACATGTCCGCACTCTCCCTCCGCTCGCTGTAACGATTTGCGAGCGTTGGCGAGACGTCGCGTGTCAGCAAAGTAAATTTCATCAATTCTTCCATCACATCCACCACGCGATCGTAGTACGCGGAAGGATGCATCCTTCCGGCCTCATCGAATTGCTGGAATGCTTTCGCCACTGACGATTGATTCGGAATGGTCAGCATGCGCATCCAGCGTCCCAGGATGCGCATCTGGTTGACGGCGTTGAACGACTGCGAACCGCCGGAGACTTCCATCACCGCCAGCGTCTTGCCCTGCGTCGGCCGGATCGCGCCGGATGACAACGGGATCCAGTCGATCTGCGCTTTCATGACGCCGGTCATGGCGCCGTGCCGTTCCGGAGAGCACCACACCATGCCTTCGGCCCATTGCGCCAGCTCGCGCAACTCTTGCACCTTGGGATGGGTCTCCGGTTCGCTGTCCGGCAACGGCAAACCGGAAGGATCGAAAATCTTCGTCTCGCCACCCATCGCCTGCAGCAGGCGCGCCGCTTCCATGGTCAGCAAGCGACTGTAGGAACGCTCGCGCAGCGATCCATACAACAACAGGAATCGCGGCGCATGCGTGGCCCGACCGACCGTAGCGAAGTCCCTCGCCTGCGGCGCATGGAACAGCGTCGCATCAATGTTCGGCAGATCAGGAAGCGACAACACGGCGGCCCCCCGCATCGATGACGACCTCGCCATCTTCCTTGGTGAACGGACCTTGCTGCGGATTGGGGAGGATGTCCAGCACCAGCTCCGACGGACGGCACAGGCGCACGCCTGTTGACGTAACCACAAAGGGACGGTTGATCAGCACCGGATGCGCCAGCATCGCATCGAGCAGCAGGTCGTCGCTCAGTTGCGGATTGTCGAGGCCGAGTTCGGCGTAAGGCGTCCCCTTCTGGCGGATCGCGTCACGCACGGTGAGGCCTGCGTCCCGGATCAATTGGATCAGGACCTCGCGCGACGGCGGATGCTGCAGGTATTCGATAACAGTCGGCTCCTCGCCGCTGTTGCGGATCAGGGCAAGCGTGTTGCGGGAAGTGCCGCACGCCGGATTGTGATAAATCGTTGTCGTCATGATGGTGTCCTGGTAGGGGAAGGAATTGATTTGGAAAGAAGACGTGCCGTGGCATAAAAGAACAGCACGGCGCCAAGCGTGGCGATGCCGGCCAGCGCGATGATGGCGCCGGGGTAGCCGCCGCCGAGCGTGTACAGGAACGCAGCAACCGAAGGACCCGCGGCGAAGGCGATGGTCACCGGTGTCGCCATCGCGCCGCTGATCGCACCGTAGGCTTCGCGACCATACAGCTCCGCCGGCAATGTGCCGCGGACGATGGTCATCACGCCGTTGCCGATGCCGTACATGGCGGCGAAAAGCCCATACACGATCAGCCATGTGGCCGGTGCAAACAACAACATCAGCGCCGCAGGCAACAAGGAAATGGCGATCAGGCCGATCTGCCTGGTGGTCGCCTTCTTGCCGAGCGTGGTCTCCAGAACACGGCCCAGTACCTGCATCGGGCCGATCATGGCGCCGATACCCGCCGCGTAGTACGCCGGCATGCCCCGGTCATGCAGGATGGAAATCAAGTGCAAGGACATTGCCGAAAACACCAGCGCATTCAAGGTGACCGCAGCGGTGATGAGATAAAAGCCGGGCTCGCGCAGCACCGCCGCGAGGCTGATGCCATCTGCCGCGCGCTCTTTGGCTTTCGCCTTGATACTCGCCGCGCGTGGCAGCAAGGCGTGGATAGGCAAGCAAATAGCAAGATTGGCTACTGCATAGATCATCCAGGTTTCACGCCATCCGTAATGTTCCAGGAGCCATTGCGTCAACGGCCATGCCACGGTGCTGGCGAAGCCGCCGAAGAGCGTGAGCATCGTGATGGCACGCCGGAAGCCTCCTTCGAAAATCTGCGTCAGGACGGCGAAGGCCGGTTGATAGAGGGTGGCGCTCATCGCCACGCCGATACCCGCCCAGATCAGATACAGACTGGTCACGTCATGCACGGTGGAGAGCAACGCCAGCATCAATGCGGCCAATACCGTTCCGGCTCCCATCAACAAGCGGCCGCCCACGCGATCGATGATGCTTCCCGCCAGCGTCGAGAGCAATCCCGAAATCAGGAGCGCCAGCGAATAGGCGCCCACGATCACGGGCTTGGAGGTTTGCAGTTCCATCTGCATGGGCTGCATGAGCACACCGTATGCATAGAACATCGAGCCCCAGCCGACAATCTGTGTCAGCCCCAGCGATGGAATCAGCCAGATCGGCTTGCGAGTTGCGGCATCCATGCTCAAACGCTCAATCGCAAGGCCAGTGCGGACAGCGTCACCAGCAGCACCGGAATCGTCAGCATGGCGCCGACGCGGAAATAGTAGCCCCACGAAATCCGGATTTCCTTGGCGGCAAGCACGTGCAGCCACAACAGTGTCGCCAGGCTGCCGATCGGCGTGATCTTCGGCCCCAGATCGCTGCCGATGACGTTGGCGTAAATCATGGCCTCCTTGACGACGCCTTGGGCGGTCGCAGCGTCGATCGACAATGCGCCGACCAGGACCGTCGGCATGTTGTTCATGATCGACGAGAGCAAGGCGGTCAACAAGCCGGTGCCGATGGCGGCGCCCCACACCCCCTGCTGCGCGAAGCCATTCAACAGCCCCGTGAGATATCCCGTCAGCCCCGCATTGCGCAGTCCGTAGACCACCAGGTACATCCCCAGCGAGAAGAAGACGATCTGCCACGGTGCGCCTTTGATCACTTCCCGGGTCGAGATCCTGTGGCCTTTTGCTGCGACAGCCAGCAGGATCAGCGCGCCGACTGCCGCGATAACGCTGATCGGCACGCCCCGGTCTTCGATCCAGAAAAAACCGATCAGCAACAGGCCGAGAACCCACCAGCCTGCGATGAAGGTCGCGCGATCACGGATGGCCTCCGCCGGCTTCTTCAGCTGTCCGAGGTCGTAACCGGCCGGGATGTCGCGACGGAAATACAGATAAAGCACCAGCAACGTCGCCATCACCGAAACAGCATTGACCGGGACCATGACGGCGGCGTACTGCGTAAAGCCGATTTTAAAAAAGTCGGCTGACACGATATTCACCAGATTCGACACCACCAGCGGCAGGCTCGCGGTGTCGGCAATGAAGCCGGCCGCCATGACGAACGCCAGCGTGGCTTGCGACGAAAACCTCAACGCCAGCAACATGGCGACGACAATCGGCGTCAGGATAAGCGCCGCGCCGTCGTTCGCGAACAGCGCCGAGACCGCCGCGCCAAGCAGCACAAGAAGGACAAACAATTTGCGGCCGCTGCCGCCGCCCCAGCGGGCGACATGCAGCGCCGCCCATTCGAACAAGCCGGCTTTGTCCAGCAGCAGGCTGATGACAATGATGGCGATGAAAGCGCCGGTGGCATTCCAGACGATGTGCCACACCACCGGAATATCGGATAACTGAATCACGCCGCACGCCAACGCCGCCAAGGCGCCGGCGCAAGCGCTCCAGCCTATGCCGAGTCCGCGCGGTTGCCAGATGACGAACACCAGCGTCAGCAGGAAGATGGAGAAAGCAATGAGCATGTTGTCTCTGTTTCTTGGCTATTCTTGGCTATGTGTGAACGGACGTCGCCGCCTACTTTGCTTCCACTACGGGACAGCACTCCTGTACCGGCGAACACACATTGCCGCCGCAGCAGTTCTCGGTGAGGAAGCCGAGCAAGCCGTTCATCCTGTCAAAATTCGCCGAATAGATGACGAAGCGCCCTTCGCTGCGGGCGGTGACCAGGCCGGCGTGCGACAGCTCTTTCATGTGGAAGGACAAGGCTGACGGCGCCACTTCAAGTTGCTCGGCGATCTTGCTGGCGGCCATGCCTTCCGGGCCTACCTGAACCAACAGGCGGAACGCGGCGAGGCGCGACTCCTGAGCGAGCGCTGCCAGCGCGATGATGGCGGTCTTGTTGTCCATGGAGACTCCTATCAATACAATAATTCAATTATTATTGAATTATTGTATTGATGCAAGCAGCATGCTCATCGGGACGTCCGGGCACACCGATTAACCACGTCCCGCTTGATCCAGATCAAGGAGTGTCCAGAAACCCCGCCGTACGCTGTCTTCCGGGCTTTGCCCTGCGCTATATTGGGCAAAACAACGACAGGCGTCCACACGTCCACAGCCATGAGCGAGCTTCAACAGATCCAGCGGCCCCTGCCGCCGCCCCTCCACGCGATGAAGACCAGTTGCGTCAATTGCAGCATGCACCAGCTGTGCCTGCCGATGGGACTGGATGACTCCGACATGAACCGGCTCGACCAGATCATCGGCCGGCGTCGCCGGGTGGCGCGCGGCGAGAGCCTGTATCGCATGGACGACCCGTTCAAGAACCTGTATGCAATCCGGCTCGGGCATTTCAAGACTTACCAGCTCAATGCCGGCGGCGAACAGCAGATCACCGGCTTCCAGATGGCCGGCGAACTGATGGGCATGGACGCCATCAGCACCGACAAGCATCATTGCGACGTCGCCGCGCTGGAAGACAGCGAGGTGTGCGAAATTCCGTTCCAGCGACTGGAAGAATTATTCGGCGTGATCCCGATGCTGCTGCGCCATTTCCACCGCATCATGAGCCAGGAAATCACACGCGAGCAGAACGCCATGCTCCTGCTCGGCAACATGCGCGCGGAACAGCGCTTCGCCGCTTTCCTGATCAACCTGTCGTCGCGCTATGCGGCGCGCGGCTATTCTTCCACTAGCTTCCAGCTGCGCATGTCTCGCGAAGACATCGGCAACTACCTCGGCCTGACCATCGAAAGCATCAGCCGGCTGGTCTCCAAGTTCCGCAAACTCGGCTGGCTCGGCGTCGACAAGCGCGAGATCCAGCTGCTCGACCCGGTCCGCATCAAGGCTCTTGCCGCCGGGACTGAGACTTGTCCGATGGTCTGATCAGGTAGTCGCGCTGGCCCGGCAGGTTAAGCAGGAACGCCAATCCACCCGACAGCGCGCAAAACAGCCACAGGAAAAAGAATCCCGCCGTATACGCTGCCAGCCGCTCGCGCTGGCTGACGAAATTGAACAGCTCGTCCGGGTCGAACCAGGCAAAGAAGCAGCCCTCCGCAGCAATCGCCGCCAGGAACGAGGCCCACAGGATATTCGGCACGATGCGCTGCATGGCAATCTCCTCTTCTTGAATTCCGCTGCTCAACTTGCCGCCGGCTGATCCGCGATCAGGTCCAGCATCCTCTGCTGCGGCCAATGCCAGACGCCGGCCACGCGCCAGTCGCGCGCGTCGTTCTCCAGCAGCACCTGCCAGCGTGCCAGCTCCAGCATCGGCAAACTGACGCTGAAGTCGCCGTGGGCGTTGGTTTCAAGCGGCAGACGCAAATCTTTTTCAGGCCGGGTCGGATGCGCCAGGTGCAATTGCAGCTTGCCTTGCAGCGGTCCGGCATCGGTCTTTGCGTTGCCGATCAGTTTTCCCGAGGCGGCGTCATAAGCGAGATGCAGCGCCACGCCCAGCGAGGTCGCCACACGGTCGCGACGCAAGTCCTGGTTGATGGCGCGGCCCTCCTTGTAATAGTCGCCCACCACCATGGCATCCTCGCGCGTCACCGCCAGCCAGATCGTGAACGAGCCGGCCACGATCACCAGTGCAGGGCCGAGCATCAGCAGCCAGGGCCAGCGGTGCATGTACCAGGGGCGAAAGGTCGGGGTTGCCTGCATGATTTTCCTCTTCGGTGTCATCGCGGTACGAAGAAGACAGCCGTCTCCTCGACCTGCAATCGTGGATCGTCGACGGCGCTCAACGCGAACGCCACCTTGTTGGAGCCGTGCTCGCCCTTGCCGTGCGGCACCCGGACGCGTACCGGGACGGCGCGCGTGGTGGCGCCTTCGATCTCGACTTCCGCCGGCGTCGCCAGCCTGATGCCGTCAATGCCGTACACCGCGATCTGGAAACGATGCGCGGTCTCGCCGGTATTCATGATCTGCAGCCGGTAGACATTCTCGATCATGCCGTCTTCGACTTCGCGCGCCATCATGCCGCGATCGCGGATGATGTCGAGCTTGAGCGGCGTGCGCAGCGCCAGCGCGGTGCAGAATCCGGCCACGATCAACACCAGCAGCGCCGTGTAAGCGAGCACGCGCGGCCGTAAGACGCGCCGGCGCATTTCCTGCAGCGACAAATGCAGGGTCAACGCGCGCTCGGTCGAATAGCGAATCAGTCCGGGCGGCAAGTCGACCTTGGCCATGACCCCGTTGCAGGCGTCGATGCAGGCGGCGCAGCCGATGCATTCGTATTGCAGGCCGTTGCGGATGTCGATGCCGGTCGGGCAAACCTGCACGCACATCGAGCAGTCGATGCAATCGCCGGTCTTCTGCGCCGCTTTGGTTTTTGCGCCGCGCGGTTCGCCGCGCTCGCGGTCATACGTGATGATCAGCGTGTCCTTGTCGATCATCGCGCTCTGGAAGCGGGCGTACGGACACATGTACTTGCACACCTGCTCGCGCATCCAGCCGGCGTTGCCATAGGTAGCGAAGCTGTAGAACAGGATCCAGAATGTCTCCCACGGCCCCAGCGACAGCGAGGTAACAAGGTGCATCAGGTCGTGGACAGGTGTGAAATAGCCGACGAAACTGAAGCCGGTCCACAGGGACAACGCAATCCACACTGCGTGTTTGGCGCCCTTCCTGAGCAACTTCTCCGCGCCCCACGGCTGGCGGTCCAGCCGCATGCGCGCGCTGCGCGTGCCTTCGATGCGTCGCTCTATCCACAGGAACATTTCCGTGTAGACCGTCTGCGGACAGGAGAAACCGCACCACACGCGCCCCGCCACTGCCGTAAACAGGAACAGCGCGTAGGCGCAGATGATCAGCAACGCCGCCAGGTAGATGAAATCCTGCGGCCACAGCACGATGCCGAAGATGTAGAACTTGCGCGCACCGAGATCGAACAACACCGCCTGCCGCCCGTTCCACTGCAGCCACGGCACGCCGTAGAACACCAGCTGGGTCAGCCACAGGCAGACCCAGCGCAGGCTGGCGTAGCGCCCCTTGATCTCGCGCGGATAGATGTCCTCGCGGGCGGCGTACATCTTGACGACGGCAATGTCCGGCGGCGGCTTGTCCATGGTCGTGCGTCCCTACTTCTGGTCAGCGTTGGACGGCGCGTTCGACAGGCTCCAGACGTAGGAAGCCAGCACGTGTACCTTGGCTTCGCCGAGGAAACTCTCGAATGCCGGCATGGTGTTGTTGCGGCCCTTGCGGATAGTTTCCATGACGGTTTCGACGCCACCGCCATAGAGCCAGATCTTGTCGCTCAGGTTGGGCGCACCCAGCGCCTGGTTGCCGGTGCCGCCGGCGCCGTGGCAGCCGGCGCAGACCGCGAACTTGGACTTGCCGAACACCGCCTTGATCGGATCGTGCGTCGAGTCGGACAAGCTCAATACATAGTGCGCAACGTTCTCGACGTCCTTGTCCGAACCCAGCGCCGCCGCCATCGACGGCATCTGGCCGTTGCGGCCGTGCAGGATGGTGGTCTTGATCACGTCCGGATCGCCTCCGTACAGCCAGTCCTTGTCGGTCAGGTTGGGAAAGCCCTTGCTGCCGCGCGCGTCGGAGCCGTGGCATTGCGCGCAATAGGTCAGGAACAGACGTTCGCCCATCACATGCGCCTGCGGATCGGCGGCGACCGTCTTGATGTCTTGCTGCAGGTATTTGTTGAACAGCGGGCCGTAGTCGGCATCGGCCTTTTTCAACTCGCCCTGGTAGGCCTCGCTGGACTTCCACCCGAGCTTGCCGGCGTACGTACCGAGCCCCGGATACAGGTACAGGTAGACCAGCGCAAACACGATGGTCAGGTAGAACAGCCACATCCACCAGCGCGGCATGGGTGTGTTGAGCTCGGTCAGGTCGCCGTCCCAGACATGGCCGGTGGTGCCGACGGTCGCGGGATCCTGGTCGGGCTTCTTCTCGACCTTGACCTTGGATTGCGACCACAGCAGCACGCCGCAGCCGATGATGCTGATGATGGTGAGGCTGGTAATGTAGATGTTCCAGAACCCGCTCGTAAAATCAGACATGGCGGCTCTCCGAGGCCTCTGCAGCCGGCGCATCCAGGAAGTCGTCCTCAAACGGAATGCGCGCGGCTTCCGCAAAATCGTCCTCACGGCGCTTGCTGAACGACCACCACAGGATGCCGATGAAGGTGGTCAGGCTGATCACCGTCATGACGCTGCTGGCCTGGATCGTGAAATTATCGATAGCCATATTGTTTCCCCTAGTTTCTTGTCTTGATTTGCGTGCCGAGGCCTTGCAGGTACGCAACCAGCGCATCTTCCTCGGTCTTGTCGACCAGTTCGGCCGGCGCCGCCTGGATCTCTTCGTCCGTGTACGGCACGCCCAGGCGGTGCAGCGCGCGCATCTTGGGCTCAATGCTCTTGGGATCGAGCCTGGTCTTCGCCAGCCATGGATAGCCGGGCATGTTCGATTCGGGCACCACGTCGCGCGGATTGTTCAGGTGGATGCGATGCCATTCGTCACTGTAGCGTGCGCCGACGCGCGCCAGGTCGGGACCGGTGCGCTTGGAGCCCCACTGGAACGGATGATCGTAGACAAACTCGCCCGCCACCGAGTAGTGACCGTAGCGCTCGGTCTCGGCGCGGAACGGCCGGATCATCTGCGAGTGGCAGTTGTAGCAGCCTTCGCGGATGTAGACGTCGCGACCTGCAAGGCGCAGCGGCGAATACGGCTTCAGTCCGGCAACCGGTTCGGTGGTCGAGCGCTGGAAGAACAGCGGCACGATCTCCACCAGACCGCCGACGCTGACCACCAGCACCACCAGCGCGATCAGCAGCCAGGGATTCTTCTCGATCCATTCATGGGAAAATTTCATTCGATGCTCCTGCTCATGCGTGGGTTGATACGTGATTGGTGGACAATGCCGGGATGCGCGCCTCAACCGGCTGCCCGTCCCGCATGGTCATGAAGGTGTTGTAGGCCATCATCACCATGCCGGTCAGGTACAACAGGCCTCCGGTGAAGCGCACTACATAGTAGGGATAGGTCGCCTTGACGCCTTCCGCGAAGGTGTAGGTCAGCGTGCCGTCGGCGTTGACCGCGCGCCACATCAGCCCTTGCATCACGCCGGCGATCCACATCGAGGCGATGTACAGCACCACGCCGATGGTGGCCACCCAGAAATGCAGGTCGACCAGGCGCACGCTCCACATCTCGCGCTTGCCGGACATGCGCGGGATCAGGTAATAGATCGAACCCATGGTGATGAAGCCGACCCAACCCAATGCCCCTGAATGGACGTGGGCGATGCCCCAGTCGGTGTAGTGCGACAAGGAGTTGACGGTCTTGATCGACATCATCGGACCTTCGAAGGTGGCCATGCCGTAGAACGACAGCGACACGATCATGAACTTCAGCAGCGGATCGGAACGCAGCTTGTGCCACGCGCCCGACAGCGTCATGATGCCGTTGATCATCCCGCCCCACGACGGCGCCAGCAGTATCAGCGAAAACACCATGCCGATCGACTGGGTCCAGTCCGGCAGCGCGGTGTAGTGCAGGTGATGCGGACCGGCCCACATGTAGGTGAAGATCAGCGCCCAGAAGTGCACGATCGACAGCCGGTACGAATACACCGGACGTTCGGCCTGCTTGGGGATGAAGTAATACACCATGCCGAGATAGCCGGCGGTCAGGATGAAGCCGACCGCGTTATGGCCGTACCACCACTGGATCATGGCGTCCTGGACACCGGCATAGGCCGAGTAGGACTTCCACATCGACACAGGCATGGCGGCGCCATTGACGACGTGCAGCAGCGCCACCGCGATGATGTAGGCGCCGAAGAACCAGTTGGCGACGTAGATGTGCCTGACCTTGCGCTTGATCAGCGTACCGAAAAACACCACCGCGTAACTGACCCACACGACGGTGATCAGCAAGGCGATGGGCCACTCCAGCTCGGCGTATTCCTTGCCGCGCGTGAAGCCCATCGGCAAGGTGATCGCAGCCGAGACCAGCACCAGTTGCCAGCCCCAAAACGTGAACGCGGCCAGCTTGTCCGAGAACAGCCGGACCTGGCAGGTGCGCTGCACGACGTAATACGAAGTCGCGAACAGCCCGCAGATGCCGAACGCGAAAATCACCGCGTTGGTGTGCAGAGGCCGCAGGCGACCGTAGGTCAGCCACGCAATGTCGAAGTTGAGCGCAGGCCACGCCAGCTGCGCTGCGATGAAGACGCCGGCCAGCATGCCGATGACGCCCCACACCACGGTGGCGATCGTGAACTGCTTCACGATCCTGTAGTTGTAATTGAGTTCTCTGTCCACACCCTCTCCCGGAATTTTTCGCCCATGTCGACCATGGGCGATGTTGATGGGGAGAGAGTAGTTTTATGGGGCGCGGCTGTCCTTGATGTGCATCAAAAGGACCGGCATCAATGGGAGACGGCGTCGTCCTTAAGGGGAATTTCACTCGCGGCGGACGATGGCGGCGCCTTGTCGTCATCCTGCAGGATGCGCCAACCCGGACTCACCAGGTCGTCGAACTGGCCGTCGTCGGACATGCGAAAGAACAGCCAGATCGCCGCGAACACGATGGCAATGCTGAACGGCACCAGCAGGTAGAGTGCTTCCATCGTCAGTTCCCCGTCCCATTCCCAGCCCGGCGCAGACGCAGCGCGTTGAGCACCACCACTACCGAACTCAGCGACATGCCCACGCCCGACAACCACGGGTTGATCCAGCCCAGCGCCGCCGCCGGAATCGCCACCGCGTTGTAGAGCGTGGCCCATGCCAGGTTCTGGCGGATCACCACGAGCGTCTTTGCCGCCACGCTATCGGCTTCGCACAGCGCCGACAATTGCCCCGACAACAGCACGCAATCGGCGCTGGTCTGCGCCAGCGCGGCGCCGTTGCCCATCGCGAAGGAAACATCGGCCGCACGCAACACGGCGGCGTCGTTGACGCCGTCGCCCACCATTGCGACGATGGCGCCGCCCTGCTGCAGCCTTCGCACGAAGGACAGCTTGCTTTCAGGCAGGCAGTCACCGAGCGCAGTCTGGATGCCGAGCCGGTCGGCCACGTGTTGCGCCACCTCATGGCGATCGCCGCTCAGCAACACCAGGCTCTTGCCCTGCCCCTGGAAATGCGCGACCACCGCCTGTGCTTCCGGTCGGAGAGCGTCGGCGATATCGAAGCGCGCCAGCCAACCGTTGCTCGACGCCAGGAACACGTAGCTGGCCTCGGCCTGCCCGTCGGCATCGGCTGCCGGCATGCTCGACGCAGTAGGGATCAATGCGTGCACGAACGCGAAATTGCCGAGCCGGCACAGCACGCCGTCAACGGTCGCTTCCACACCCTGGCCGGCCGCATGGCGCAGCGTGCTTGCTTCCGGAATATCGTGCAGGTGCTGCTCCTGCTGCTCCGCTGCCGCCTGCAGGATGGTCTGGGCCAGCGGATGCGCACTGGTGCGCTCCATGGCGGCCGCAATGCGCAGGCAGTCAGCCGCCGACAAGGCGCCCAGCTTCAGAATCTCTCGCAGCGCGGGCTTGCCGACGGTCAGCGTGCCGGTCTTGTCGAACACGATGTGGGTAGCACGATGCAGCGTTTCCAGCACATGCGGCTGCACTGCCAGAATGCCTTTCCGCAGCAGGCGATCGGTGGCCGCCGCCAGGGCTGTCGGCGTTGCCAGCGACAAGGCGCAAGGACAGGACACCACCAGCACGGCAATCGCAACCGGCCACGCGCGCGCCGGGTCGATCACGTACCAGACGCAAAACACCACAACCGCCAGCAGCAACAGCGCCGCCACGAACCAAGCCGCTACGCGATCGGCCCACAGCGCCAGTTTCGGCTTGGCTTGTCCGGCCCGGTTGACCAGGCCGACCAGCACCGACAGCGTGCTGTCACCGGCGGTGCGCACGACTTTCGCGGTCAGCGCCTGCGCGATGTTGACGGCGCCGCCGGGGATGGTGTCGCCGACCTTCTTGTGCACCGGACGGCTTTCGCCGGTCAGCAGGGACACATCGACTGACGATGATCCTGCGAGCACGACGCAATCTGCCGCCAATGCCTCGCCGGGCCTGACCAGGATGACGTCGCCGGCGCGCAGTCGCGCTGCCGCGACCAGTTCGGCATCCGGCTGCGGATAGGCCAGTACGCGCAGCGCCGAGGACGGCAGCGACTGTTGCAGGCGGTCCAGCGCCGAGGCCGCCTTGCGCCGCGCCGTCAGCTCCAGATAACGGCTGCACAGCAGCAGGAAGATGAACATCGTCACCGAGTCGAAGTACACTTCGCCCCCGCTCGCACCGCGCCATGTCGCCAGCGCACTGCCTGCAAATGCGGCAATGATGCCCAGCGTCACCGGCACATCCATGCCCGGCGCGCGGTTGCGGATATCGCGCCAGGCGCCGCGGAAGAACGGTTGCGCCGAGTACACCAGCGCCGGCACGGTCATCAGCAAGGCGGCCCAGCGCATCAGGCTTGCCATGTCGTCATCCATGCCGCCCTCGCCCGCCAGGTAGGCGGGCACGGCATACATCATCACCTGCATCATCGACAAGCCGGCGATGAAGAGTTGCCGGAACAGTGTCTTGCGCACGCGTTCCAGCTGCTCGCCGTGTCGCACCGGATCGTAGGGATAGGACGGGTATCCGATTGCCCGCATGGCGGCGAGGATATCGCTGGGCTTGCATGCATCGGTGCGCCAGCGCACGTGCAGGCGCTCGGTCACCGCATTGACCTCGGCGCTCAGTACGCCGGGCACGCGCGCAAGACGCAGCTCAATGAGGCAAATGCAGGAAGCGCAGCGAATATTGGCCACCGTATAGATCGCCGCTGCGGCATGCGCATCCGTCGCCGAAGTTGCGGAAGTTGCGGAATTTTCAGCTGCGGGCTCATGGTCGTACAGCAGCAGTTCAGGCGGCATCAACTCCCGCTCCTCGACCGTGGCGGCAAAGCCGGTGCGCGAGGCGTAGTAATCGGCGAAGCCGCTATCGACAATACTGCGCGCCACCGCCTCACATCCGGGGCAGCACATGGCGCGCCCGGCGCCGTCGATCGTCACGCGCCATGCCGTGTCCGAAGCCACCGGCAGGCCGCAGTGGAAGCAGGCTGTGCCGGCCGCATCAGTCTCGCCAGTCACTCCCCTCACGTCCCTCACGCCGCGCTCGACGGCAATCATGGCTGCCCCGCCGCAGATCCAGCAACATGCGTGGGCGTGATGCACAAGGCCGCCAGCCAGTCAGGCGTGAAGCCGTGTTGCGCACGCAGCAGGCCAAACACGCCGAACAGCAATACCACCATCCCGCTGACCACGCGGACACTGCGTCGCTGCAGGACGCCGCGCAACTGTGCGCCGAACATGCCGGCCGCCAGCAGCACCGGCAAGGTGCCGAGACCGAACGCCAGCATCACCGCTGCGCCCGACAGGGCCGAACCGCTCAACAGCGCCGTCAGCAACACGCTATAGACCATGCCGCACGGCAGCCAACCCCACAGTCCCCCGGCCAGCACCAACTTGAACGGGCTATCGAGAGGCAACAGCAAGCCGGTCAATGGCCGCAGGCGTTTCCAGAGGATGTTGCCGACTGCCTCCATCCTGGCGAGGCCGCGCCAGGCATCCATCAGATAGAGTCCCAGCGCGACCAGCATCAGGTGCGCCACTACATAAGCGCCGGCCTGCCATACCTGCATGTCCGCCAGCAGCCGTGCGCCGCCGGCAAGACCGCCCGCCAGTGCACCGGCGACGGCATAGCTGCCGATGCGGCCGAGATTGTAAGAGAGCGTGCGCAACAGCAGCGCGCCGTTGGCTTCGCTCTTCATGACGTTGACCACCACCGGAAACGGCTTCGTCCGAACCGTCGCAGGCGCCATCGAGAACGCGCCGACGATGCCGCCGCACATGCCGATGCAATGGACGCTGCCGAGCAATCCGATCATGAAGACCGGAAATAGACTCAAATTCAGGCTCAAATTCAGACTCAGGCCGGTCATGGCGGCTCAGATGGTGCGTGAATAGCGCTGCTCGTCCGGACGCGATTGCAGGTAGCGGTCGAACACCATGCAGATGTTGCGGATCAGCAGGCGGCCCTTCATGGTGACCGTGATCCACTCCTCGTCGATCACCACCAGTCCATCCTGTTCAAGGCGATGCAAGCCTTCCAGCTCGGCCTCGAAATAGGACGCAAAGGTAATCGGATAAGCGGTTTCAATGGAAGCAATCGATAGCTCGAAGTTGCACATCAGGCGCTGGATGATCAGGCGACGCAAGACGTCGTCCATGTTCATGCGCAGGCCGCGCACGATGGGTAGTTCGTTTTTGTCGATGGCGTCGTAGTACTCCTCCAGCGTCTTGACGTTCTGGCTGTAGGTCGAGGCCACCGCGCTGATGGCCGACACGCCGCAGGACACCATGTCCGACTCGGCATGCGTGGAATAGCCCTGGAAGTTGCGATGCAGACGGCCCTGCTGCTGCGCGATCGCCAGGTCGTCGGTCGGCAGCGCGAAATGATCCATGCCGATGTAGACGTAACCGGCGTCGGTCAGCCGGCGGATCGCCAGCGCCAGCATGTCGAGCTTGGCTTCCGCACCTGGCAGCTGCGCCTCGAGGATGCGGCGCTGCGGCTTGAACAGGTGCGGCAGATGCGCGTAGTTGTACAGCGAGATACGGTCCGGTCCGGCCTGGATCACCTTGGCCAGCGTCTGCGCCATGCTGATCACGTTTTGTCCCGGCAAGCCGTAGATCAGGTCGATGCTGACCGAGCGATAACGTTGTGCGCGCGCGGCCTTGATGATGTCGAGGGTAAGGTGTTCCGGCTGTACACGGTTGACGGCGCGCTGCACCAGCGGATCGAAGTCCTGCACGCCCAGGCTGAGACGATTGAAGCCCTGCGTGCGCAGACTGGCGACGCGTTCAGCGGAGACCGTGCGCGGATCGACCTCGATCGAGTATTCGCCGACTTCGTCCGCCGCAAAGCGGAACCAGCGCTGCAGATGCGCCATCAGGTCGGCCATCTGCGCATCCGAAATATAGGTCGGCGTGCCGCCGCCGAGGTGCAACTGCTCGATCTGGTTCATGCCGTCGAACAGCTTGCCCTGCATTTCGATCTCGTGCTTCAGATAGCTGAGATAGATGCCGGCCTTGTCGCGGTTTTTGGTGACGATCTTGTTGCAGGCGCAGTAGTAGCAAATGTTTTCGCAGAACGGGATATGCACGTAGAGCGACAAGGGATTGCGGCTGCCGCGCGTGCGCAGCCCCGCTACCGCCTGCAGGTAGTCACGGTAGCCGAAGCTGTCGCTGAAGCGATCCGCGGTCGGGTACGAGGTGTAGCGCGGGCCGGACTGGCTCAGCTTGCGGATCAGTTGAGCGTCGAATTCGACCGATGGTTCGGCGACCATCGTCATTGCGGATACCACCATGTTGTTAGCTCCAGAGGCGGGCCGCAGCAGAAAAACGCGATGAGCGAGATGAAAGACAAAAAAACAAGACGGACTGCGACCCTGGTGAAACAAGTCTAGGGACTTGCACCCCGCCATACCTTGACCTACATCAAAAGGGGCACAAACGCAGATGAAACGGCGCTTCCGGGCGCGTGTGCATGACCTTCACAGACCCGCTTCTTTTTCTTTTTTGATCGACATCAAATCCCACCCTCGCCGTCCCGCGTACATTTCGCTGCATCGCAACTTCATTCACAACAATGCGCTTTCATCGAGAGAAGGCGCGGGGAAATCCATCATGAAAAAAATCGCAATGCTGCTGGCGCCAGTCGCCATCGTCGCCGCCCTGTCTGTCGTCGCTCCCTTTGCCGCAGCGCAAGAAAGCCCCTGGCTGGTGCGCGTGCGCGCCGTCAACATCAGCCCCGACAACAAATCCGATCCGGTCGGCGGCGTCGGCGCCTCGGATCGCCTGACGGTCAGCTCCAAGACCATCCCGGAAGTCGACATCAGCTATTTCTTCACACCCAACTGGGCCGCCGAACTGGTCCTGACCTATCCGCAAAAGCATGACGTGCGGCTCGACGGCCAGACCATCGGCAGCTTCAAACACCTGCCGCCGACACTGCTGGCGCAGTACCACTTCACGCCGGCCTCGACCTTCAGCCCCTACGTCGGCGCCGGCATCAATTACACGCGCATCTCCGACGTCAACCTGCTCAACGGCGGCGCCCGCCTGGAAAACCACAGCATCGGCGGCGCGCTTCAAGCCGGCTTCGACGTCAAGCTGGATCGCCATTGGCTGATCAACTTCGACATCAAGAAAGTGCAGATCCGCAGCGACGTGCTGGCCGCCAACGGCACCAAGCTCAGCACCGTGAAGATCGATCCGTGGCTGATCGGCGTCGGTGTGGGTTATCGCTTCTGAAGCGGCGCACACCGCCGCTAAAACGTAAATGAAACGCCATCATCATGTCTTGAGGTTCTACTCCAATGCAGCATCCTGATTCAACACTGACGCCCGTCGATCCGCATGTCCCCATGCCGCATCGCAAGATCATCCGTTCCTGGCTGGCGCCCATCGTCGCCCGCAGCACGCCGCTGGCAATTGGGCTGGTGGTGCTGGACTTCTGCCTGTTCGGCCTGGCGCTGGCGGCGACGATCGCGGTCGGGAACATCGTTGCCAAAGTGGCGCTGGGCATGCTGACCGGCTTCATCATCGGCCGCCTGTTCATCCTCGGGCATGACGCCTGCCACCAGAGTTTCACCGCCAACCGCCGGCTCAACACTTGGCTCGGCCGGCTGGTGTTCATGCCGTCGCTGACGCCATACAGCCTGTGGGCAGTCGGGCATAACGTGGTGCATCACGGCTATACCAACCTGAAAGGCTTCGACTTCGTCTGGCAGCCGCATTCGCTACAGGAGTTCCGGGCGCTGCCGCGCTGGCGCCAGAAGCTCGAACGCCTGTACCGCAGCGGCTGGGCGCCATGGCTGTATTACACGGTGGACATGTGGTGGAAGAAGATGTATTTCCCGTCGCGCAAGCAGATGCCGACGAGACGTGCGGAGTTCATCTGGGACGGCGTGCTGGTCACCGTTGCCGCCGCCATCTGGATCGGCGGACTGGCGTGGGCCGCGCAGGCCGGCGGGCAATCGTTCTGGACGCTGTTACTGACGGCGTTCGTGGTGCCGGTGCTGTTCTGGAAGGCGATGATCGGTTTCGTGGTCTACGTCCATCACACCCACGTCGGCGTGGCCTGGTACCAGGACAAGTCGGAATGGTCGGCGGCGCAACCGTTCGTCTCGACCACGGTGCACCTGACCTTCCGCCATGGCATCGGCGCGGCGCTGCATCACATCATGGAGCACACCGCCCATCACGTCGACATGAGCGTGCCGCTGTATCGCCTGAAGAAGGCGCAGAAGCTGCTGGAGACGATGCTGCCGGGCCGCATCGTGATCCAACAATTTTCGTGGCGCTGGTATTTCGATACCGCACGGCGCTGCAAGCTGTATGACTTCGATCGCCTGTGCTGGACGGACTTCAAGGGACGTCCGACCAGCACGCCGTTAAGGGCGGTCGTGCAAAGAGCAGTTGTGGAAGCGGCTTAGCAATTTTCGAAGGCGCTAAGCCGCCTTTGCTGTCGCCTTGCCCTTTGCTGTTTTGGGCTTGGCGGCAGCTTTTTTTACGGCGGTCGTTTTAGGTGCTGACTTTACTGCGGCGGGCTTTGCAGCCGCCGGTTTTACTGCTGCCTTCTTGGCCGCCGGCTTCCTGGGAACAACCGGTTTTACATCCGGCTTTTCCAATGCATCGGTCAGCTTGCGCGCCAATCCGATCACCCGTTGCGGATCGACGCCCAGGGTACCGATCAGGAACTCGATGATTTCCGAGCGCGGATTGGCCAGCGTCGGCTCAATCATCATCACCGCCGCCGACACCGCCAGCGCACGCTCACGCGTGGCCGTATCGGGCAATAATTGTTCAAGCGCGTTGAGCGCTTCCACCGGCGCCACCGCCGTCAGGCGCGCCTGGTCCTTCAGCAATTGCACCCAGTTGGTCTTGGGCGACACGCTCGCATGCATCGGCAACTGCGCCAGCAGGCGCGCCAGGCGCAGGCTGCGCCGCTCGAAGGCGCCGATCGAGATCATCCCCGACACCACGATGCGGCACACCGCTTCGGCAAAACCGCCTTCGGCGATATGCGCCAGGGCCTTTTCACGATAGACCTCGAGCTCGCGCAGCGCGCGCTCATGCGCGACGACGGCGTCCGGTTCGTGCGGCTTGAGCCATGCACCCATGCCCTTGGGACCGAATAGTTGGCGCGTCATCTTGACGGTGCGCTCGTCGCGACGGTCGCGGTACTGGTTGAGCTCGTCGGTGATCTGCTGCGCCATCTTCTTTTCCAGCTGCTTCAGCGGATGGTCCTCGGGAACTGTAGCTCGCTCGGCGCGTGCTTCTGCCGCCTTCTGGCGGATAAACGGCGCCATGAAGAAACTGTCAGAGAACATTTGGCGCTGCATACGCAAAGGGTTCATCTTGACCATGGCATTGGCCATCTCACGGGTGGCGCTCATCTTCACCCATGGACGCACATAGGTCTTGTACAGGTTGGCGTTGAACTCCGACCATTGCGCGATGGTGGAGAACATCTCCTCTTCTTCGCGCCCTTCCGGATTGATCTTGCGGATGTCGTCCATGGTGCGGTGCTGGTAATGCACCGTGTAGTCGCCCGGCTCCAGCTGATCCCAGCGTTGTTCGTCCTTGCCCGCCTTGGCTTCGAGCTTCATTTCGTAGAGGCCCGGCGGCAGGCTTTCAATGACGTCCAGCGAAGTCACCAGTTGATCATGTTCCTTGAGCGCAATCGAACCGCCGACGAAGATGCCGAGGTGGCCGACGCTTTCATGCAGCACGTAAATGATGGTGCGGCCGGCGGCGGCAATCGCACGCTCATCGCCCCAGGTGTCGATGATCCAGTTGAGCGCCTGCGGCGGCGGCGTGATGTTGTCGCCCCAGGAGGCGAACACCACGATCGGTGAAGTGATGTTGCGCAGGTCGATGGCCTTGTCGCCGGCCATCATGGTGCCGCGCGCAAGTTTGTTGCCGACGAACAGATTCTCGACGATGGATTCGATCTCGCTGCCGGTCATGCGGAAGTAACCACCCCACCAGCGCTCGAACTCGAGGAAGCGCTCGGCTTCGGTGTCGACGCCGGCCCAGAGGTTGTAATACTTGTTCCACAGGGTGTTGGCGGGATTGAGCTTCTCGAAATTCTCCACCAGATGAGCGCCGTCGAAACGGTCTGCACCGAGGTCGCTGGTCATCGATGCCAACCAGGACCCGCCCAGCGAAGCACCGCTGTAACGCATCGGGTTGAGCGTGGAACTGCCGGCCCAGTACGACACCGGCGCGCCGACGATCATGAGCGGACCGAACAATTCCGGCCGCCGCGCGTTCAGCGCCATCATGGCCCAGCCGGCCTGGCAGTTGCCGATCACCACCGGCTTGGCCGGGCATTGCGGATGGCGCTTGATGATTTCTTCGATGAACAGGGCTTCGGTGTCCATCACGGTCAGCAGCGTCTGGCCGTCTTCCGGCTCCGGACGGAAGGTGACGAAATACACCGTGTGGCCGGCGCGCATGGCCATGCCGACTTCCGAATCGAATTTGAAGCCGCCGATACCGGGACCGTGTCCGGCGCGCGGGTCGACCACCACCACCGGCCGCGCTTCGGGCTTGACCGGCATCGAGGCCGGCGGCTGCAGCCGCAGCAAGGCGTAGTTGCAGGGATTCGGCAGGTCGTGGCCGTCCATCACCACTTCATGCTCGAACTTCAACAGCGGCGGCGTGCCCTGGTCCAGATGTTCAAGATAATTGTTGCCGCGATCGAGCAAGGTGTCGAGAAACAGGTAAGTGCGCTGCATGGCGTCGGTCAAATAGGCATTGACGTCGCCCAGTTGCGGCATGCCCACTACAGGAGCAGCTTGCGGTGTCGCTGCTGCATCTTTTTGCGTTGCTGCCGGGGTCTTGCGCGTGGCCATGAGTCCGCTCCTGGTGATGGGATATACAACGTTATCGATCATCATACCGAGAAAGACGTGATGACAGTCTCTGATCTCTGCGACAATAAAACCGCAATTCGTCGAATTGAATGCCTGCTCCCGCTTCGGTTCGCGATGATGGAATTTACATCGCCACATTGAGCGCGCAGGAAGCAGATGCTGCCGCCGCAGTTCGTTTATTGACACAAGGGAACAACGCATGGAACTCAAGAGCCTCGTCGACCAGCCCAACAAGCTGCCAACCGTCCCCAAAGTCGTCCAGCAACTGATCGAAAGCTTCAACTCCGAAGACATCTCGGCAAACGAGATCGCACACCTGATCGCCGGCGACCCGGCGCTGTCGGCCAAGCTGCTGCGCCTGGCCAACTCGGCCTATTTCCATGTCTCGCGCACGGTCGGCACGGTCGATGATGCGCTGCGCATGCTGGGTTTCGTGATGGTGCGCAACCTGGTGCTGGGCAACGGCATGGTGGCCGCCTTCAAGAACACCAAGGGTATGGAATTGCAGCAGTTCTGGCGCTACAACCTCTACACCGCCTGCGCCGCGCGCTGGCTGGCGCACCACGGGGGCGACAACGGCGACGCCGCCTTTACACTGGGCATGATGCATGGCATCGGCCAGCTGCAGTTGCATGCGGTCGCCGCGGCCGAAGTGGCGCCGCTGGACAAGCAGCTCAACGTGCTCGACGCCGGCCGCGCCGAACTGGAAAAGGAAAAGCTCGGCTTCCACTTCGCCGACGTCTCGGCCGAACTGGCGAAGATATGGAATTTCCCCGAAGCCCTGTCCAGCGCGCTCAAGGACATCCCCGCCCCGCTCGCCTCCACGCCGTTCGATCGGATGGCCGGGTGGGTCCACCTGGGCGCGTGGCGCGCCCGTGCCGAAGTGCTGGATCAGAGCGACGAAGACATGGCGGCGAGTTATCCTGCCGCTGTCGCCAAGCGCCTCGGTGTCGATGCAGGCTGGACGTCGGCAAGCAATGGCAAGAGCGATCCGGACAAGGCGATGCCGCCGCTGAAGGAGCTGACGGCCGGGCTGGATGCGATGCTGGAGTAAGCTCCGCAATGGCACTCAGCACGACAAAACAGCAACCTACCAATAAGTACGTGTCAGGAATTGCCCGATATCCATTCTGTACGAGCGTGCCAAAATGGCTTCATGAACACCAGGTAAGCAAGATGCAGCGGCTGCAAGCTACGCCACAGCTTTACCGGGTGTGGATGGACTCAGTCAACAGGTTGAGTTCCTATTTTGTGAAGGCGATGAGCATGCAAGGCTTACAACAATCCGACATCCTTCTGGTGGACGATAGCTCCGAAGTGGCAGAACTGACCAAATTTGCCATCCTGCGCAAGAAGCTTACCGACAAATGGACCTGGTTCAACGATCCCGAAACTGCTTCAGACTTTCTCTTCAATCATGAATATGCTGCGCGCCGCGACCTGCATCCTTTCCTGATCCTGCTGGACCTGAACATGCCGCGCCTGAGTGGCCACGACCTGCTGCGCATGCTCAAGGGCAACAAGGCGACGTCACATATTCCGGTGGTGATGTTCTCGACTTCAACCGACCGCGAAGATATCCGCAAGAGCTACGAGCTGGGCGCCAACGGCTATCTGTACAAGGCCACCGATGCGGGCCAGATGATGGATACCGTGGTCGACGCGGTATCGTACTGGACAACGCGCAATCTGCCGGTGCGATGAAATGAACCAGCAAAGACAAAGAGCCGCTCAACCAGGTTGATGCGGCTCTTTTTTTAGCTGAATCTTGTTACGACAGCGACGTGCTCTCGCGCCCGTCTACCTGATTTCCCGTCCTGGCGATGGCTGGCTGCGGTGAACCTGAACCTGAGCGCGATTCTTCCTTCACTTTGCGCTTCTGCGCCACGCGGGCCTTGCGCTTGCGCATCCAGATCACCACGCCGGTCACCGACAGCATCGCCACCAGCGCACCCATGAAGGAAATGAAAATGCGACCCGGCAAGCCGAGGATGCGTCCCGAATGCAGCGGGAATTGCGCCTGGATGAACAAGTCACCGGCGCTGCCGGTGCCCGGGATCCGGGTGCCGGCCGGTGCGCCGGTAGCTGCATCGAAGTACAGCCAGGCGTTGCCCAGGCCGACGTCGCCGTGGTCGTTGCCGGCCTCGAAGAAGCCGACGCCATACAGGCCGAACATCGAGGAATAGAACACGCCGCCGGCCGGCGCGTCAAAGCCGCGACGCTTGCCTTCTTCAATCGCCAGCCGGGTGACCTGCTCGCGCGACATCTTCGGCTCGACCACCTTGTCCGGCGCCACCGGCGTGCGCGTGTCGAAGGCGGTCGGCGTGACCGTCGAGAACATCTTGATGACCGGCGTCATGACCTGGTTGTTGAGGTTCATGGAAACCGAAGTCACGGCCAGGATCAGCAGCAAGCCCCACACCCAGACGCCGCCTGAACGATGCAGGTCGAAGTTGAGCTTGTGGCCGCCGTCCTTCCAACGGAAGGCGAACGACTTGCGCCAGCTCTTCCAGTTCGGGAACGAGAGCCACAGCGCGATGAAGCAATCCAGCGCCCAGACGATGCCGATGATGCCCATCAGCCAGATGCCCAGTTCGATGCCGCCGACCTCGGGCAGATGCATGGTGTAGTGCAGCTTGTAGAGGAACGGCAGCAGGTTTTCCGGGCTCAGCGAAATTGCGCCCCACATGCGCTTGCCCTGGATTTCGGCGGTGACGGGGTCGACTGCGATCTGGTTGTAGCTCAGCTCATACGGCTTGCCGGTGGCCGGATCGAGGCGCGGCTCGACCATCATGCTGCTAGTGTGGCCGGGCTCGCTCTCGTTCATCACGTAGGTGACGCGCAGCTTCGGCTCGCGCGCCTCAACGATGTTGGCCAATTCCAGACCTGGTTTGGGCGTGCCGGCTACCGTGCCGGGGTTGGCGCTATTGGCGCTGTTGGCGTGGAACAGGGTCGGATTGAGGGCGGCGTCGAGCTCGTGGTCCCAGGAAATGATCGCGCCGGTGGCGCCTGAAATGAACAGGAACACGGCCACGCCGAGACCGAACCAGCGATGAAGGAGGACGAGAACAGCACGCATAAAGTCGCTTCAAAAAAACGCCGAAGCGGTCTTGCTCCAATATCGAAGCAAGACCGCCGGCAGGTTAATGCAATCGTCGCCGCAAAAAACGGGCGTTGACAAGAATGGTTCTCATTTTAATCCATGCCGGTCGCACGCCACAATCCCGAGGTGCGGTCATTGGAACTCGAATATTTGCGTCGTAATTGCAAAAACAATATTGTTCATACATCGAATTATGAATAAGAATTGTTTTCATCTATAATCGCCTGCACAAAAAAGCCGTCACCAAGAATCAACAATAATCACAACAACCGCCCCGCTCCATCCCTCGACGGCCGGTTGGCATCGCGCAAGGAAAGCACCTCATGAAAGCGTCCACTTTACGGACCTGGTATGCCATTCACCGCTGGACCAGCCTGATCTGCACTCTCAATCTGCTGGTGCTGTGCTTGACCGGGCTGCTGCTGATTTTTCATGACGACATCGACGATTGGCTGGGACAAGGGCATCCCGAAGCGGCCATGTCGCAGCCCGGCGCAAAACCTTCGGTGCAGTCGCTGATCGATGTGGCGCAGGCCATGCATGCGGGGCAAGTGGCAAAATCCATCTTTTTCGGCGATGAAAACTTCGTCAACGTGCGCGTCGGCCCGCCCGGCGAGCCCAAACTGGCCATCGGCAAGAGCGTCCAGTTCAACGGCGCCACCGGCGAGCGCAATAACACCGTTCCGGGTGAAACCTTCAGCGGCTTCATCCTGAAGCTGCACGTGAACCTGTTCCTCGGCCTGCCGGGCCAGTTGTTCATGGGCGTCATGGGCCTCATCTTCGTGCTGAGCCTGGTCAGCGGGCTGATCCTGTATGCGCCGTTCATGCGCAAGCTGGCGTTCGGACTGCTGCGCTTCGGCAAGAGCACGCGCGTGGTGAATGCCGACTTCCATAACCTGTTCGGCATCGTCGTCATGGTATGGGCGCTGGTGGTGGGCCTGACCGGCACCTTCCTGTCGTTCTCGCCGCTGATCCTCGGCCTGTGGCAAAAAACCGAATTGCAGCATCTGATCGAGACACTGCCGGGGCCGAAACCGTCGCGCCTGATCGCGGTCGACAGCGCCATCAACGCCGCCCAGGCGGCAGTGCCGGGCAAGGACATCGCCTACGTGTTCTATCCGGGCACGGAATATTCCACCGGCCGCCATTACGGCGTGGTGCTGCGCGGCCATACCGAACTGGAAAAACGCGTCTTCACCATCGCCATGGTCGACGCCGACAACGGCGCGGTCTCGGCGGTGCGCGGCATGCCGTGGTATTTGCAGGTCTTGCTGCTGTCGGGGCCGTTCCACTTCGGCAATTACGCCGGACGTCCGCTGCAGATCCTGTGGGCGCTGCTGACCATCATGACTGCGGGAGCCACCGTGACCGGCTTCGTGGTCTGGCTCAAACGGCATCGGCGCAGCAAGGTAGCCGGCGGCGCGACGGAATCGGAATCGGGACTGGCCTTATCGGGAGAACAAGCATGAAGGGAACTTGGAACATGCCGCTGTTGCTGGGCGCGCTGTCGCTGGGCGGACTGGCAGCCGGGATTTTCGGCGACGGCATCTGGGACTGGCTGTGCTGGCTGGGTCTGGGGATTCCGGTAGTTGTCGTGACGCGCCATGTCTGGCGTCAATGGCGCGTCGCCCGGCCATCCTGATTTATCCGCTTTAGTTCGGCCCCGCGCCGAACAAATGCAATTGCGCGTATTGCAGCAGCATGATGGTCTTGCCGTCGGCGATTTCGCCTTCGGCAATCATCATCAGCGCCTGCTGGATCGGCACTTCCATTACTTCGATATCTTCCCCTTCGGCGATATTGCCGCCGCCCTCGCCTGCGCGCGCATCCGCTGCGTATTCGCCGACGAAGAAATGCAGCTTCTCGGTCACCGAGCCCGGGCTCATGTACACCTCGAACACTTTACGCACGTCGCCGACGCGATAGCCGGTTTCTTCTTCCGCCTCGGCGCGGATACGTTGTTCCGGGCTGGCGTTGTCCAGCAAACCTGCCGGCGTTTCGACCAGGAAACCGTCGTGACCGTCGCGATAGGTCGGAAATCGGAATTGCCGGATCAGGATGACGCTGCGCCGCTCCAGGTTGTACAGCAGGATGGTGGCGCCGTTGCCGCGATCGTAGGTTTCGCGGTCGAGCGTCTGCCAGACACCGTCGGCGCGGCGATAGTCGAAGGTAGTCTTCTTGAGCAGGTACCAGTCGTCGGACAAGACTTTGACATTGCGGATGCGGACACGCTCGTTTTCCATTGTTTTACTCCTGTGCAGTGAATTCGTAAGGCCGCAAACCCGCATTCATCCATGCCGGTATTGCACGCTTTATTTAAAATATCATGCAATATCAGGAATTATCAAGAATATTCGTGCAATAATGCTGCCATTACTTCCACGAAACTGCACGAATTTACGTATCTCTTGTACACTCCCGACCTCATCTACATCAGATCGGATCAAATCAGCATGCTGACCAGCCAACGAAAGAAACACCTGCTCGACCTGCTCAGCCGCGACGGCCGCATCGTCGCCAAGTCGGTGAGCGAACAACTGGACGTGTCCGAAGACACGATCCGACGCGATCTGCGTGAACTGGCCAAGGAAGGATTGCTGCGGCGTGTGCATGGCGGCGCCTTGCCGTTGCTCGACACGCCGCCCATGGTGATGTTCGCCAATCGCCAGCACATCGAGCCCGGCGCCAAGGCCGACATCGGCCGCGCGGCGGCGGCGCTGGTGCTGCCAGGCCAGGTCGTGTTCATCGACGGCGGCACCACCTGCGTGCAGATGGCGCGCCATCTGGCGCCCGAGCTGAAGGCAACCGTTGTCACACACAGCCCGTCGATCGCAGTGGAGCTGTCCAATCATGCGCATATCGACGTCATCATCATCGGCGGCAAACTATTCAAGCATTCGGTCGTGGCGATGGGCAGCGGCACCATCGACGACATCGCGCGCGTCCGCGCCGACCAGTATTTCATGGGCGTGTGCAGCCTGCATCCGCGCACCGGCATCACTTCGCTCGACTTCGACGAAGCCGGCATCAAGCGCGCCTTCAGCCGCGCTGCAGCCGACACCGTGGTGCTGGCCTCGCCGGACAAGCTCGACACCACCTCGCCGTTCGAGATCGTGCCGCTGGCTGAAGTCAGCCGCATCGTCATTAACCGCAACACCGCCGCCGAACTGATTGCGCCTTACCAGGCGCAAGGCATAGACATTACTCTGGCCTGAGTCGCCGCTGCACTCCCCATTTCGTCGTCCAAAAACCGCTTCTGCAACACCGCCAGCTTGCTGTCAGCACCTGCATATCTCCCGTGGATTGCAAGTAGAAAAATTATCAAAAAATACACAAATAACCACGACTTCCGTTTGAACAAAGATATCTTTCATGCAATTCTGTGAGGAACCGCCCGCGACTGCGGGCGGGAGGAAAAGCACCATCGGAAAACACGATGCGATGCGCCGACTCACAAAAAAGCGGGGAGACACGTAATGAAATGGTTCTACAACTTGAAGATCGCCACCAAGCTGATCGCCGCCTTTTTAGCCGTGATCGTGCTGGCAACGGGTCTGGGCATTTTCGCCATCAGCCAGCTCGACAAGGTCAACCGCGCCTCTACCGACATTGCCACCAACTGGCTGCCGACCATCCGCACCCTGGCTCAACTGAAGTTCACGGCTTCGCGTATCCGCAGCTTTGAGCAGCAACATATTCTTGCCTCCGACGCCAAGGAGTTTGCGGAAATCGAGCAGAGCGCCAACAAGCAGCTCGAAACCCTTGCCGCGTCGCGCAAGCTGTACGAGAGCCAGATCACCGAACCGGAAGAACGCGCCATCTATCCGGAAGTCAGCAAGATGCTGGACGTCGTGGTCGCGGAACATCCCAAGATCATCGCCCTGTCGCGCGACAACAAGAACGCCGAAGCACGCACCCTCATGAAGGGCGAATCGACTAAAAACTATCGCAAGGCGATCGAGCTCCTCGATCAGCTGACCGCCATCAACGAGCGCGGCTCGGACATCTCCAACAAGCTGGCTGACAACACCTACAGCAGCGCCCGGCTGTGGATCATCGGCATGCTGGTGCTGTGCATCGCTGCGGCAATGACGCTGGCGATCATGGTGGCGCGCATCATTTCGCGGCCGCTGACGGAAGCCGTGAAGGTCGCCCGCCAGGTTGCCGACGGCGACCTTACCGCCGACATCCGGCAAAACAGCGAAGACGAAACCGGCCAGTTGCTCGGTGCGCTCAAGCAGATGAACGACAACCTGCTGCGCATCGTCGGCAGCGTACGCACCGGCACCGACACGATCGCGACCGCATCGAGCGAAATTGCCTCCGGCAACATGGATCTGTCGTCTCGCACCGAACAACAGGCGGGCTCGCTGGAAGAAACCGCCTCGGCCATGGAAGAGATGACGTCGACCGTCAAGCAGAATGCCGACAATGCGCGCCAGGCCAACCAGTTGGCGGTGTCCGCGTCCGCAGTCGCCGTCCAGGGCGGCGCCGTGGTCGGTCGGGTGGTCGACACCATGGGCTCGATCAATGAATCCTCGCGCAAGATCGTCGACATCATCAGCGTGATTGACGGCATTGCCTTCCAGACCAATATCCTGGCGCTCAATGCAGCGGTCGAAGCGGCGCGCGCCGGTGAGCAAGGTCGCGGCTTTGCGGTGGTCGCCTCCGAAGTGCGCAGCCTGGCGCAACGCTCTTCCGCCGCTGCGAAGGAAATCAAACAGTTGATCGACGACTCCGTCGCCAAGGTCGATGTCGGCAGCAAACTGGTCGAACAGGCCGGCTCAACCATGGATGAGGTGGTCAGCAGCGTCAAGCGCGTGACCGACATCGTCGGCGAGATCACTGCCGCCAGCCAGGAGCAAAGCGTCGGCCTCGACGAGATCAACCGTGCGATTACCCAGATGGATGAAGTGACGCAGCAGAATGCTGCGCTGGTGGAAGAAGCCGCTGCTGCGGCCCAATCGTTGCAGGAACAGGCAAGCAACCTGTCACAGATCGTCAGCGTGTTCAAGCTGGATCACCATGCCCTGCCGCAAGCCCGGACTCACGCCGCTCCTGCCGCCACAGCGCCGAAGCGCGCCGTGAACATCACGCCCAAGCCGGCGTCCCTGCCTGCCAAAGCAAGCGTTAAAACGGCATTCAAGACTGCGCCAGCGAAGAAATCCCTCGCCAGCGAAGCGCCTGTGCACGACGACGCGGGCTCGTGGGAACAGTTTTGATGTAATCAGCGCTACTTCAAACCAAGCCGCTTCGCCATCCGGTTGAGATTGGCTCGGTCCACGCCCAGTTCGCGCGCGGCGGAGGCGACATTGCCGCCGTTGCGCACCAGGCAGGCGCTGACCAATTTACGCTCGTAGGCGCTCACGGCGTCGCGCAGGCCGCTGCCGTTCTGCAGGTCCAGCTCGGACTGGACCTGTTCTTCAAGCGACGCCTCATGCGATGACAGAGCGTTCGCCTTCTCATTGGACAGATCGAAATCCTCAGCCGCCAGCGTCAGGATGCGCGGCCGTTCGGGATGCTTGCCGAGCGCCTTGAGCGCGGTGCGGGCGATCACGTGCTCCAGCTCGCGCACATTGCCCGGCCAGCGGTAATTGAGCAGCACTTCCTGGGCCTCGGTGGCCAGGCGCAGGCTCAGCAAACCCAGCCGGAAACGGTTTTCTTCCAGGAAAAATCCGCTGATCAGCAAAATATCGTGGCCGCGCTCGCGCAACGGCGGCGCTGCCAGCGGATAGACGCTGAGGCGATGGTAAAAGTCGGCGCGATAGCGGCCCAGCTGCACTTCTTCCTCCAGATCGCGGTTGGTGGCGGCGATCACGCGCACGTCGACCTTGTGCTCCTCGTCCGAGCCGACGCGCTGGATCTGGCCGCTTTGCAGTGCGCGCAGCAACTTGGCCTGCACCGTCAGCGACAGTTCGCCCACTTCATCCAGGAACAAGGTGCCGCCGTCGGCCAGCTCGAACTTGCCGCGCCGGTCGCTGACCGCACCAGAGAACGCCCCGCGCACGTGGCCGAACAGTTCGCTCTCGACCAGGGTTTCCGGCAAGGCGGCGCAGTTGAGGCTGATGATGGGCTTGCGCGCACGCGGCGAGGCGGCGTGGATGGCGTTGGCGACCAGCTCCTTGCCGGTGCCGGTTTCGCCGGTGATCAGCACAGTCATGTTGCTCGGCCCGGCCAGCCGCACCTCTTTCATCATGCGTTTGTGGGCGGGACTCTGGCCGATCAGCTCGCGCCGGCTCTGGTTGGCGGCGAGCCGGTAGGCTTCGGCGCGCTGGCGCTCCTGCTCGCTGGTCTCGGCCAGGCTGTGGATGCGTTCGGCGACGTTGACGGTGGCTGCGGCCAGACTGGCGAAGGCCTGCAATGAGGCGGTGTCGACCGAGTCAAAGCGGCCGGGACCGAGCGCATCCAGCGTCAGCAAACCCCAGGGACGGCCGTTCATGGTGATCTGGCAGCCCATGCAATCGTGCACATGAAGTTCGCCGGAGTGCGCCTCGACCAGACCATCGTAAGGATCGGGCAAGGACGAGTTGGCCGGAAAACGCGTCGGCGGCACGTTCGACAACAGCACCCGAAAGCGCGGATGTTCGCTCACGCGGAAACGCCGGCCGAGCGTGTCGCTGCTCAAACCATTGATCGCCAGCGGCACCAATACTTCGCCGTCGAGCCGCAACAAGGCGGCGGCGTCGCACGGAAACAGCATGCGCAGCGTGTCCAGCAGGCGGCGATAGCGTTCGCTGTCGTGCAACTCCTTGGACAAATCGGCCATCAACGGAATCAATGCGTCCAACATGAGCTTTGGAGTCATTTTTACCCTTATTGAGTCGTTATGACTCGGGTCGATTCGACTCGGTCATTTTTTAAGTGACTGATTATAAAAGATTTTCAGTCTGGCATGGAGTTTGATTAAGAAGGGATAAGAAGACACAAAAAACCGAGGATTTTTGACCTCGATCCCGCTTGTTCAACCCTGAAAGGTATCGCCATGCTCTCCGACGCCCACCGCGCCATCGTCAAATCCACCGTACCCCTGCTTGAAAGCGGCGGCGAAGCCCTGACCACGCACTTCTACAAGATGCTCATGCGCGACTACCCGCAAGTCATCCCTCTGTTCAACAAGGCCCACCAAGGCAGCGGCGATCAGCAGCGCGCATTGGCCAACGGTGTGCTGATGTACGCGCGCCATATCGACCAGCTCGAACAACTGGGCGGCCTGGTCAGCACCATCGTCAACAAGCACGTCGCACTGCAGATCCTGCCCGAACATTATCCGATGGTGGGCGATTGCCTGCTGCGCGCCATCCGCGAAGTGCTGGGCGCCGAAATCGCCACCGACCAGGTCATCGAAGCCTGGGGCGCCGCCTACGGCCAACTGGCCGAGATCCTGATCGGCGCCGAGGAAGGCATCTACCAGGCTACCGAAAAGGCCGACGGCGGCTGGCGCGGCCTGCGCAAGTTCGTCGTGGTGCGCCGCGTCGACGAGAGCGAGGAAATCACCTCCTTCTACTTCGCGCCGGAAGACGGCAAGGCCATCCTTGAATACCACCCGGGCCAGTACATCGGCCTGTGCGTCACCGTCGATGGCGAGGAAATGCGCCGCCAGTACTCGCTCTCGGCCGCGCCGAACAGCAAGATGTACCGCATCAGCGTCAAGCGCGAGCCGAACGGCAAGGTTTCCAACTTCCTGCACGACCAGATGACGGTCGGCAAGCAGATCGACCTGATGCCGCCGTCGGGTGAATTCACCCTGACGCAAAGCGAACGCCCGCTGGTGCTGATCAGCGGCGGCGTCGGCATCACGCCGATGCTGGCGATGCTGGACGCGGCGCTGCCGAGCAAGCGTCCGGTGGTGTTCATCCACGCGGCGCGCCATGGCGGCGTGCATGCCTTCGGCAAGAAAATCGCCGACCTGGCGCAGGAGCATCCGCAGCTGCAGCACTACGTCTGCTACGAGCAACAGCGTGAACAGGACAAGGCCCCGCATGCGATCGGTTACATCGACCGCGACAAGCTGGCCGGCTGGCTGCCTGAATCGATGGACGTGGACGCCTATTTCGTCGGCCCCAAGTCCTTCATGAAGGCCATCAAGCGCCATCTGCATGAGCTGGGCGTACCGGCAGCACAGGCCCGTTACGAGTTCTTCGGCCCGGCTTCTTCGCTGGATTAAACGCTGAATCAATTGTTTGCGCCGGGCTGCATGCGGTCTGGTGCCGATTTCAGCTTCAATTTCAGTGTCAATTTAAGTTCGTTGAGAGAAACACCATGGACATCGACAAATACAAACACCAGCACACTGTCATCTTCGACAACATCCGCAAGCTCAAGGAGTTTTCCCATTTGGGCATCGCCGAACACGCCGCCGACATCGCGGCGCAGGTGATCAAGATGAGCTCCGTCATCAAGCTGCACCTGTCGATCGAGGACAAATTCCTCTATCCCGCCTTGCAAGAGGCCAACAATCCGCGCCTGGCCATGATGGGCAAGCAGTATCAGCATGAAATGACGCACATCGCCGAAGCCTATGGCGAATTTGCCCGCAAATGGAACGATGCCGGCCATGTGGCGGCCGATCCGGACGGTTTCCGCAGCGAAGCCAACAAGGTGCTGAAAGTCCTGTTCGACCGCATGCAGCGCGAGGACCGTGATTTTTATCCGATGATCGAGAAAGTCTGAGCCGGACCAGGCTCAGTTGCCAAGTTCTTCCAGGATCGTCTTCACCCGCCCCAGCGCCGTCTCGATGTCGAGCGACTCGATGGCGCCATAGCCGAAGAACAGCGCCGGCTCCGGCTTGACCCGGTAGTAGAACTCGTCCAGCGTGTACAAGGCGACGTCGACCCGGCGCGCCAGCCGCAGCAGTTGCGTCATGTCGACCTCGGCCGTCATCTGCGCCGCCAGATGGAAGCCGGCGTTGGTGGGCACCGCGCGCATCCAGGGTTTGAGACTGCCGTTGAGGGCTGCATGCAGCTTTTCGCGCCGCGCGACGTAGATGCCGTGACAGCGGCGGATGTGCTTTTGCAGGTAGCCTTCGTCGATGAACCTGGCCATGGCCCATTGCGTCATGGTCGGCGTATGCCAGTCCGACAGGCCCTTGACCACGGTCATGGCGCGCAGAATCGCCGGCGGCGCAATCACGTAGCCGACGCGCAACTCCGGATTCATCGATTTGGAAAACGTGCCGACAAACGCCACCAGCCCATCCTGATCCATGCTCTGCAGTGAATCCATCGGCCGCCCTTCATAACGGAATTCGCTGTCGTAGTCGTCTTCGATGACGATGGCGCGCAGTTCCCGCGCGCGCGCCAGCAAGGCCGTGCGCCGCGCCTGACTCATCGGCATGCCGAGCGGAAACTGATGCGCCGGAGTCGTGTAGATCAGCCGCGTGCCGTCCGGAATCAGATCGACCTGCATTCCTTCGCTGTCCACCGGAACACTCTCCACCGTAGCTCCCTGCGCCGAGAACAGCATGCGCGCCGGCGGATAACCGGGATCTTCCACCGCCACCATACTGCCCGGCTCCACCAGCACGCGTGCGATCAGGTCCAGCGCCTGCTGCGCACCATTGGTCACCAGCACGTCGGCGGCCGTGCATTGCACGCCGCGGGAGAACGAGACATGCCGCGCAATCGCTTCGCGCAATGCCGGCAGGCCTTCGGTCTCGGCATAGAAGCCGCGCGATTCGGCGATCTGGCGCAAACCGTACTGCACACACTGGCGCCACTCTTCCTGCGGGAATTGGCGGCGCACCGGGATGCCGCCCATGAAATCGTAGTGCGAACGGGTTTCCGGGCCGACGTGGCGCATCAGTAGCGGGAACGACTGATTGAGCCAGTGCGCGATCAGTTTGCCGGAGGCCAGGTCGTCGCTCTCGAAGCGCTTCGGCTTGGCTTTCGGTTCGGCCGGCGCATTGACGAAGGTGCCACTGCCGGCGCGTCCCACCAGCAACTTGTCCAGCGTCAGGCGGCTATAGGCTTCCGATACGGTCTTGCGCGACAGGCCCAGTTGCGTGGCCAGCAGGCGCGACGGCGGCACCTGCTCGCCCGGCGCCAGGCGACCGCTCTGGATGGCGTCGCGCAGCTGGCGATACACCTGGCCGGCCAGATCCTTGCTGCCTTCGATGACGATATGCAATTCCATGCGGCGTCTGCTCCCTGATGCTTTTTTTGTTTGCTGTTCGTTGTTTTGTTCTTCCTCAGCGATTCTAGCCGGGCGATCAAAAGTGGTCTCCTGTTTTTTCGAGGAATTGGTTATCCGCGACAGGGAGTGGTCTCCTTATGATGACGTCACTGGCTAAGCAAACACGCAATACCGCCAAGACGATTTTCACTGACTGACTTACTTAACTTACTTAACTCACTTATCAAGGAGCATCACCATGGAACAACGCGTCGATTTCTACAAAGCCTCCCCTGAAGTCCTGAAGGGCATGATCGCCCTCGAAAACGTGGTCGGCAAGCTCGGCCTCGAAACCTCCCTGCTGGAACTGGTCCGCCTGCGCGTGTCGCTGATCAACGGTTGCGCCTTCTGCGTCGACATGCACACTGCCGACGCCCGCAAGGCCGGCGAAACCGAGCGCCGTCTCTACGCCGTGCCGGTCTGGCGCGAAACCCCGTTCTTCACCGAACGTGAACGCGCCGCCCTGGCCTGGAGCGAATCGCTGACCCTGATCTCGCAAACCGGCGCTCCCGATGAAGACTACGCCCTGGCGCGCGCCCAGTTCACCGATGCCGAACTGGTCAATCTGACCCTGGCCATCAACACCATCAACGCCTGGAACCGTTTCGCCATCGGCTTCCGCAAGATGCCTGTTGCCTGAAACAGCGACGGACAAGGAGCCTGACATGCGATTCATCTCTACAGCGAAAAGCGCGCTGCTGCTTACTCTGCTGGCCCTGGCGGCCGGTGCAGGCGCCCACGACGGCAAACATGGCGACGAGGTCGTCACGCCCTTGCAGCATCAGGCCCTGTCCGATGCGCCCGGCAAAAGCGGCGTCATGGCGGTCGTCGCCTACGGTCCGGGCCAAAGCTCGGTGGCGCATCGCCATCCCGGCTCGATCTTCGCCTACGTACTGGAAGGCGAGGTCATCTCGCAGTTGCAGGGCGGCGCACCGGTGACTTACAAGGCAGGCGAGTCCTGGTACGAAGCACCGGACACGCCGCACCTGGTGTCGCGCAACGCCAGCGCCACCAAACCGGCGAAGTTGCTGGTCTGGTCGCTGGTGCAGGACGGCAAGCCGTTGACGGTGCCGCTGGAAAAGTAATCATCCCGGCCCGCAGTCCCGCTCTCTGATTTTCTGGAAAGCGGGATTTTTTTCGTCCTCGCTCGCAGTGTTTTTTCAGCTTTCCTTCGGGAAATTTGCGCCAAGTTTCAGATTCTGTCCCGGCTTCCTGTAAACTTGCGGGATGCGCTTATTTTTACTTGACTGGTTTGGCTGGTCGTTCTTGTGGATACTGCCCCTGCTGGGCAGAGTTTTACTGTCTTTGCTGTCCGGAAAAGGCCTGCGCGGACGCGGTTCGATCCGCATCTGGCTCGGCACCCTGGCCGTCCTGTGCGCCAGCAGCGCAATCGAGGCCATGCTGCGCTCGCAGGGCGATACCGTATTGGAAACCGACCTCTTCGGCCAGGCGCTCGCACGCAACGTCACCCTCGCCTTCGGCAAACTGATCGCCGTTATTGCCTTGATGACAACAGGATTGATCGGCCTGTTCTGGCTGTTCGGCCGCCGCAAGGCCAAGGTCGACCTCGACGTCGACACCAGTTCCCTGCCGTTGCAGGCGTCGGTGCCGCGCCGCACCCAGTCCAATATCGCTCCCACCATCCGCAACATGCCGGCAGCGCAAGCGCACCGTCCTGCGCCAGCGCAACCAAAACCGCCTGCCGCACCCGCTGCAGCTGCTTTTGGCAACCTGACGCGCAAGCGAGATCCGTGGCCGCTGCCCAACGAACTGCCGCGCGCTGCCAATCCTGCCGGCAACTGGCCGGGCACTGCCCAGCAAAAAGCTGAACCACCCAAACGCCCGGCGCGTCCCGCCTCCGAATGGGCGGCATTTGAATCGCTGCGGCCGACGCAAGCGATGCTGGCGCGTTCGACTTCCAGTCAGCAACCAGAAACTCCGGCTCCGGCCCCGGCTCATAGTGCGGCGCCCAAACCGTCCCTGGCCACTAGCCTTATCAGCAAACCGAAGATCACGCCCATCGCAGGCAGCACCACCAAGGTCCGCATCAGCACCGCCAGCGATCGCAGCCAGGCGATTCCGACTTCGCTGAGCGCTTCGTTGCGTGCGCAGGAGCCGGCAGCGCCGGTTGCTCCGACTCTTACACCTAGTCTCATACCAGTCATGCCGCCGGCTGCGCCTCAGACCGTCGCCTTCCATGCCCCCGAGCCGGAACCGGAAGTCATCACGGCACCCGAGCCATTCAACATCATCGACACCCGTATTGAACCGGACGTCGCCGAGATCCCTGAGCCTGTCTACACGACCCCGGCACCGGCTTTGCTATCCGAAGAGCCTATCCAGGAGCCTGTCGTCGCCCCCACCGCAGCTGCGCCCATGCAGATCCGCACCTGGACGCAAGCGCCGGCGGCTCCCATCCCAGCCCCTGCAAGGCCTTATCGCCCGACCGAGGTTCCCCTGCCCGGCATCGAACTGCTCGACCAGGGCAGCGACATGCCGGTCGAGATGGACGAAAATCAGCTCCTGGAAATCGGCCAGTTGATCGAACAGCGCCTCAAGGAATTCAAGGTCCCGGTCACCGTGCTGGGCGCCTACGCCGGGCCGGTCATCACGCGTTTTGAGATTGAACCGGCGCTGGGCGTGCGCGGCGCGCAGATCGTCAACCTGATGAAGGACCTGGCGCGCGCGCTCGGGCTGACCTCGATCCGGGTGGTGGAAACCATTCCCGGCAAGACCTGCATGGGTCTTGAGTTGCCCAATCCCAAGCGCCAGATGATCCGCCTGGCCGAAATCATCCAGTCCGAGGCCTACGTACGCTCGGCCTCGCACCTGACGCTGGCGATGGGCAAGGACATCACCGGCGTCCCGGTGGCGACCGACCTCGCGCGTGCGCCGCACATGCTGGTGGCCGGCACGACCGGCTCCGGCAAGTCGGTGGCAATCAACGCCATGATCCTGTCGCTGCTGTACAAGGCCACCCCCGACGACGTGCGCCTGATCATGATCGATCCGAAGATGCTGGAACTGTCGGTCTACGACGGCATCCCGCACTTGCTGGCGCCGGTCGTGACCGACATGAAACTGGCCGCACATGCGCTGTCGTGGTGTGTCGCCGAAATGGACAAGCGCTATCGCCTGATGTCGGCGCTGGGCGTACGCGGCCTGGCCGGCTACAACCAGAAGATTGCCGACGGCATCGCCGCCGAGAAGCGCGTGAAGAATCCGTTCTCACTCACACCGGATGCACCTGAGCCGCTTGATCCGTTACCGATGATCGTGGTCGTGATCGACGAATTGGCCGACCTGATGATGGTGGCCGGCAAGAAGATCGAAGAACTGATCGCCCGTCTGGCGCAAAAGGCGCGCGCCGCCGGCATTCACCTGATCCTGGCAACGCAGCGGCCTTCGGTCGACGTCATCACCGGCCTGATCAAGGCCAACATCCCGACGCGCGTGGCCTTCCAGGTGTCGTCCAAGATCGACTCGCGCACCGTGCTGGACCAGATGGGTGCCGAGACGCTGCTGGGCCACGGCGACATGCTGTTCCTGCCGCCGGGCTCGGGTTATCCGCAGCGCGTTCACGGCGCGTTCGTGTCGGATGAAGAAGTCCACCGCGTGGTGGAACACCTGAAAGCCCACGGCGAACCGCAATACGAAGAAGCCATCCTGGCCGGCCCAGCCTCGGAAGAGCCGCTGCAGAGCGACATGTTCGGCGAACCCGGTGATGAGGCCGATCCGCTCTACGACGAAGCGGTGGCCTATGTCACCCGCAGCCGGCGCGCCTCGATCTCGTCGGTGCAGCGCCAGTTCCGCATCGGCTACAACCGCGCTGCGCGTCTGGTGGAACAGATGGAAGCAGCCGGCATCCTGTCGTCAATGTCCAAGAGCGGCGGCCGCGATGTGCTGGCGCCGCCGCCACCGGATCTCTGACCTGCTGAACTGTTGATCTGTTAAAAATCAGCGTGCATGTGCAATGCATGCACGCTGATGTTGATCGTTACCTTTCCCCTCCTCTCCCGAATCGATATTTTTTCTTTCGAATAGTCGTCGGTAAATTCACCCGCATTCACATTTTTTTCGTTTGGGCGTTTATCGCGCATGTTGGGCGATAAACGGCTGTCACGGCGGCCCGCGCATTGATTCACGCGGTGGGACTCCCTATGATCTGTTGCATTCAAAAAAGAACATTTCATAAAAACGATTGACGGCGAATCCCGGATGCAAGGCTGCCAAGTCTGTCCGGGCGTTGCCTCAAAGGAGACCCATGTCAACGCAAGTCGCCATCATCGGCGCGGGCCCTGCGGGCCTGCTGCTGTCCCACCTGCTGCACCTGCAGGGAATTGAATCGGTCGTACTGGAAACCCGCAGCCGCGTGGAAATCGAAGCCACCATCCGCGCCGGCGTGCTGGAACAAGGCACGATGGATATCCTCAACCAGAGCGGCGTCGGCGCCCGTATGCAGCGCGAGGGTGTGGTGCATCACGGCTTTGAACTAGCGTTCGGCGGGCAACGGCATCGTATCGATCTGACGGAACTGACCGGCCGCGCCATCACCGTCTATGCCCAGCACGAAGTCATCAAGGACCTGGTCGCGGCACGACTGGCGGCCAATGGACAAATCATGTTTGAAGTCAGCGACGCCGCACTGCATCAGATTGATACCGACACGCCGTCGGTCACCTACCGGCACGCGGGCGAACCGCGCCGCCTGAAAGCCGATTTCGTGATCGGCTGCGACGGCTTCCACGGTGTCTCGCGACCTGCAATGCCGACCTCGCAACGCCAGGACTTCCAGCGGATCTATCCATTCGGCTGGTTCGGCATCCTGGTCGATGCGCCGCCCTCGTCAAATGAACTGATCTATGCCCGGCATGAACGCGGCTTTGCGCTGGTCAGCACCCGCTCGCCCCAGGTACAGCGCCTGTATTTCCAGTGCGATCCCAATGACGACGTCAATCGGTGGTCGGATGACCGTATCTGGTCGGAGCTCAACATGCGCCTGGCCAATCAAGACGGCTGGCGACTCAAGGAAGGAAAGATTTTCCAAAAAAACATCATCGGCATGCGCAGCTTCGTCTCGACGCCGATGCAGCACGGCCGTCTGTTCCTGGCCGGAGACGCCGCCCACATCGTGCCGCCGACCGGCGCCAAGGGACTCAACCTGGCCGTCTCCGATGTGCGCCTGCTGGCGCGCGCACTGGATCGCTTTTACACCACCGGCAAGCAGGATGCGTTGCACGACTACACCGACACCGCTCTGAAACGTATCTGGCGCGCCGAACATTTTTCGTGGTGGATGACCAGTCTGTTGCACACGTTCAAGGAGGCCTCTCCGTTTGAGCAGCAATTGCAACGCGCTGAACTGGACTATGTCGTCAGTTCGCGGGCAGCGGCAACGGCGCTGGCTGAAAACTATGTCGGACTGGCGTTTGCCTGATTGCCTGATTGCCTGAGCGGAGGAAAAATGAATACAACGACTACACCTGTAAATGCGTTCATCGATATCGGAAAGACGCTCGACGATGGACTGTATACGACCATGCAGAAAATCGTGGTCTGCCTGGCGGCGCTGTCGATCGTGCTGGACGGTTTTGACGGCCAGCTGATCGGCTTTGCGATCCCGGTGCTGATCAAGGAATGGGGCATCACGCGCGGCGCTTTTGCGCCGGCGGTGGCGGCCGGCCTGATCGGCATGGCGATCGGCAGCGCATGCGCCGGCTTGTTCGCGGACCGCTTCGGCCGTCGCTGGGCCGTGATCGGCAGCGTGTTCGTCTTTGGCGCTGCCACTTGCGCCATTGGACTGGCTCCCGATGTCTTCACCATTGCGGTGCTGCGCTTCATCGCCGGCCTGGGAATCGGCGGCGCCCTGCCCAGCTCCACCACGATGACGGCTGAATTTACGCCGACGCGCTATCGCACCGTGGCCGTCACCGCCACCATCGTTTGCGTGCCGCTGGGCGGCATGCTGGCGGGCCTGTTTTCCAGCGTGGTGATTCCGGCCTACGGCTGGCGCGCCTTGTTTTTCATCGGCGGCGCATTGCCTCTGGCAGTGACCGTGCTGTTGCTGCTGACACTGCCGGAGTCGCCGCGCTATCTGGCGCATCAGCGGCATCGTTGGCCCGAGTTGCGGAAGCTGCTGGCGCGGCTGTCCAGGCCGGTGCCTGCCGATGCGACATTTATCGATGCCGCCGAGCAAAAGAATGAACAGCGTGAAGGTTTCAGATCTCTCTTCGGCACGCACAAGACGCGCGATACGCTGGCGCTGTGGGCGGCATTTTTCATGTGCCTGCTGGCGATCTACAGCGCCTTCAGCTGGCTGCCGACCATGCTGGCCGCAGAAGGCCTCAGCGTCAGCATCGCAGGTTCCGGACTGACCGCCTACAACCTCGGCGGCGTCATCGGCGCCTTGAGCTGCGCGGTGGCGATCACACGCTTCGGCTCACGTCTGCCCTTGATTGCCTGCGCTGCGGGCGGCGTCACCAGCGCCGTGATCTTGCTCAGCATTGATGCGTCGAACCATACCAATATGTTCATCTTCGGGCTGGGCGTGCATGGGATGTTCGTCAATGCGGTCCAATCAACCATGTATCCACTGTGCGCCTACATCTATCCAACCAATGTACGCGCCACCGGCACCGCGTCGGCGCTGGCCTTCGGACGCATCGGCGCCATCCTGAGCGCTTTCGCCGGCGCGACCATCATCACGGCAACCGGCGCAACCGGCTATCTGGCGATGCTCGGAACGGCCATGGCCTTCGTACTGATCGCGCTGGTCGTGGTGCGGAATCACATCCCGCGACCTGCATCGACAAAGCCGATCTGAGTCTCTTGCTTGCTTTCCCACCCTTCATTGCCAACAGGAGAATGTTCCGTGAGTCTTCCATCCCCTACTGCTCCAACTGCTCCAACTACCGTCCGCGACGCCGTCATCGATCTGATGCGCCAATTCGGCATGACCTCCGTATTCGGCAATCCCGGCTCAACCGAACTGCCGATGTTCCGTAATTTCCCCGAGGATTTCCGTTATGTGCTGGGCTTGCAGGAGGCCGTTGTGGTCGGCATGGCCGACGGCTATGCACAAGCCACCCGCAACGCATCACTGGTGAACCTGCACTCGGCCGCCGGCGTCGGCAACGCCATGGGCAATATCTTTACCGCGCACAAGAACCGGACGCCGATGGTCATCACCGCCGGCCAGCAGGCGCGTTCCATTTTGCCTTTCGATCCTTTTTTGTCGTCAGCACAAGCGACCGAACTGCCCAAGCCCTACGTCAAATGGAGCATTGAACCCGCTCGCGCCGAAGACGTCCCCCTGGCCTTCGCCCGCGCCTATTACCTTGCAATGATGCCGCCGCGCGGGCCGGTCCTGATCTCGATACCGGCCGACGACTGGGATCGCCCGGCGGAACTCCTGTCCGCGCGACGCGTCAGTACCGAGCTACGCGCCGAGCCATTGCTGCTCGACCAGATCGGCAGCACGCTCGACGCCAGTCGGCGCCCCGCCTTCGTGGTCGGCGCCGCGGTTGATCGCGACAACGCGTGGGACGCCGTCGTACAACTGGCGGAAAAACACAACGCGTGTGTCTGGGCGGCGCCGATGTCGGGGCGCTGCAGTTTTCCGGAAAACCATCGCCTGTTTGCCGGCTTCCTGCCCGCAATGCGTGAAAAAATCGTGCAGCTGCTTGAAGGACATGACTGCGTCTTTGCACTCGGCGCGCCTGCATTCACCTATCACATCGAAGGCAGCGGCCCGCACATCCCGGCAGGCGCCACACTTTGCCAGCTTACCGACGATCCGGCTACGGCCGCTTGGACACCGCTGGGGACCTCGGCGCTGGGCAGCATCCGCCTGAGCGTGCTGGACCTGCTGGCGCGGCCGTCCCAGCCCAATCGTCCGTTGCCCGTCGCGCGCGCAATCCCGCCGCGGGCAGAGCCGTCCGAAGTCATCTCCGTCGCCTATGCGTTGCAGACCTTGTCCGAGGTCAGGGTAGCAACCGACATCGTGGTGGAAGAAGCGCCGAGCGCACGATCCGTCATGCAAAAGTATCTGCCGATCACGCGCAGCGAGGGCTTCTTCACGATGGATAGCGGCGGTCTCGGCTATGGCATGCCGGCTGCGGTCGGGGTCTCCCTGGCCAAGCCAGGCGCACGCATCATCGGCATCTTCGGCGATGGTTCCAGCATGTATTCGATCCAGTCGTTATGGAGCGCAGCGCAGGCCAAATTGCCGATGACGTTCATCATCCTGAACAATCGCCGCTACGCGGCCTTGCAAGACTTTGCGCCGGTCTTCGGCTTTGCCGACACTGACGTCGTGCAAGGAACCGAACTGCCTGCCATCGATTTCGTGGCGCTGGCCAACGGCATGGGCTGCAACGCGGTGCGCGTATCGGAAGCATCGACACTGCGCGATACCTTGCTGCAGGCACTGAGTTCAGCCACTCCCATGCTCGTGGAAATCGAGGTGGCATGATGCACACCATCACGATGTCAATCAACGGCGAACGCACCGCAGCCCGCAACGGCGCCACCTTTGAACGCCGCAATCCCCTCGATGGGCAAGTCGCGACCCGCGCCCCGGCTGCCATGATCGACGATGTCGTTCAGGCAGTCGAGGCCGCAGCCGCGGCATTTCCGGCCTGGTCGGCAACCGGTCCGGGAGAACGCCGGGCGTTGCTGATGAAAGCGGCACAGGCGCTTGAGGCCAAAGGGAACGCATTCGCCGCCGCCATGGCCGCCGAAACCGGTGCATCGGGCATCTGGGCCAGCTTCAACGTACATCTCGCCGCCAATATCCTGGTCGAAGCGGCCGCACTGACCACGCAGATCAGCGGCGAGGTGATCCCGTCCGATCTGCCCGGCAATCTGGCGATGGGCATTCGCCAGGCTGCGGGCGTGGTGCTGGGCATCGCACCATGGAACGCGCCCGTCATTCTCGGCGTGCGCGCCATCGCGGTGCCGCTGGCCTGTGGCAATACCGTGGTCCTCAAAGGCTCCGAATTGTGCCCGGCCACGCACGGCCTGATCATTGATGCGATGCAGGAAGCCGGCTTGCCCAAAGGCGTAGTCAACTTCGTCACCAACGCACCGGCCGATGCTGCCGCCGTAGTGGAGGCGATGATCGCGCATCCCGCAGTACGCCGCATCAACTTCACCGGCTCGACCCGGGTCGGCAAAGTCATTGCCCGGCATTGCGCCACCTACCTGAAGCCCGCCGTGCTGGAGCTGGGCGGCAAAGCGCCGTTGTTGGTGCTGGATGACGCCGACCTGGATGCGGCAGTCAACGGCGTCACGTTCGGCGCTTTCGCCAATTCGGGGCAAATTTGCATGTCCACCGAACGCATCATTGTCGATCAGCAGATTGCCGATGAGTTTGTCCGACGCCTGGTCGCGAAAGCCAGCACATTGCCGCTCGGTGATCCGCGCGACGGCCCGGTGGTGCTTGGCGCAGTCATAGACCAGACGACGGTCATCCGCTGCAATGCACTGATCGACGACGCCCTCGCCAAAGGCGCCACGCTGCTGTGCGGCGGTAAAGCCGACAGCACACTGATGCCGGCCACCCTGCTGGACCACGTCACGCCCGACATGAACATCTACAGCCAGGAATCCTTCGGCCCCGTCAAGGGAATAGTACGTGTCAGCGGCGACGACGCCGCCATTGCCTGCGCCAACGACAATGAGTATGGCTTGTCGTCCGCCGTATTCAGCCGCGACACGGCACGTGCGTTGCGTGTCGCCCAGCGCATCGCTTCCGGCATTTGCCATATCAACGGCGCCACCGTCCACGACGAACCGCAGATGCCGTTCGGCGGCGTCAAAGGCAGCGGCATCGGTCATTTCGGCGGCAAGGCCGGCATCGACGCCTTTACCGATTTGCGCTGGATCACGGTGCAGACCACGCCTCGCCACTATCCATTCTGAAAGTCACCAATGAACAAAATCATGATTGTCGGCGCCGGCGCCATGGGCTGCCTGTTCGGCGCCAGGCTCGCGCTGGCCGCCTACGACGTAACGCTGATCGATGTATGGCGTGAACATATTGACGCCATCAATACCGCCGGATTGAAACTTGACGCGGACGACGGCGAACAGACCGTGCGCATCAAGGCGGGCCATGCCGGGGACGTCGCTTTCCGGCCGGATCTGGTCATTGTGTTTACCAAAACGCTGCATACGGCGACAGCCCTCGAATCCGTTCGTCATTTATTCGGAGAGCAAACCCACCTGCTCACCTTGCAAAATGGATTGGGCAATGTTGAAACACTAGGCAGATTCGCCACGGCTGAACGGATAATGCACGGTGTCACCAACTATCCCAGCGACCTGAAAGGTCCCGGCCACGTGTCATCGCATGGCACCGGCTATATCCGTATTTATGGTGCGGACGGTCAATGCACCGATGCCCACAGGGCGACAGCCGATGCTTTGTGCGCGGCCGGATTCAATTGCACCCTGGACGTGAATGTCGAGCGCGCCATTTGGGAAAAGGTGGCCTTCAATGCCGCGATGAACAGCCTGACCGCCGTCACCGGCATGACGGTCGGCGAAGTCGGTGCGAGTACGTCCGGCCCGTTGCTGGCCAGGCAGATCGTCGCCGAAACAGCCAACGTGGCCCGCGCCAAAAACATCGTGATCGACGCGGACGCGATCTGGCAATCGATCCGCACCGTATTTGTCGAACACGCGCGACACAAGCCTTCGATGCTGCAGGATATTCTGCAGGGACGGGCTACCGAGATTGAGTCCATCAACGGCGCCATTATTGCCACGGCGCGCGCTCACAACGTCCCGGCGCCTGTCACTGAAACGCTGTGCCATCTGGTGCGCATGATCGAACAAAAACCGGCCGCCTCGCCTGGCTAGTCAAGTCAGACGATCAGAATCTATTTTCCCAGCCGGGCGGTCTTGCTGATGAAGGCAAAAATCATCACCGTCGCCATCAATTCGACAATGGCGATGGTGGTCAGGCCTTTGCCGTATTGCCCGGTGGTGGTTTTGAGATAGCCCAGCAGCTGCGGCGAAAAATACCCAGCCAGATTGGCCACCGAATTGATCACCGCCAGGCCGACCACGATCGCCGTACCCGACAGGAAACGTCCCGGCAATTGCCAGAACACCGGGATCGCGCCCATCGTGCCGGCCGATGACAGCGCCAGCGCGAACACCACGCCTGCGGCGCTCTTCTCGCCCAGGAAATACGCCGCCAACAGCAAGCCCAGCGCGCCGATGGCCGCCGCCACGGCGGTGTGGATGCGGACTTCCTTGTTGCGGTCCGAAAGATAGCCGTTGAGCAGCATCCCGAACCAGCCGCAGCAATAAATCCCGCCCATTACCCAGCCCAGCGTCTTGATGTCGGTGAAGCCGACTTCCTTCACCAGGCTCGGGCCGTAATAGACCAGCGTGGCGTTGCCGGCGATGATGCAGAAAAACACGGCGATCAGCGCCCACATGCGCGCACTGCGCAGCGAAGCGAAGAAGCTGTGCTCGCGCGGACCCAGCGCCTGGTCTTCGGCGGCCAGTTCGATTTCGACATGTTCCTTTTCTCGCTCGCTGAGCCAGTGCGCATCACGCGGACGATCGGTCAACAGGAAATACGCCGCCACACCGGCCAGGATCGACGGAATACCTTCGATCACGAACAGCCATTGCCACCCTTTGTAGCCGCCCATGCCCTGCGACAACTCCATGATGTAAGCCGCCAGCGGGCTGCCGACCACCAGCGACACCGCCGAGGCCGACACGAAAATCCCCAGCGCCTTGCCGCGCCGGTGCGTCGGCAGCCAATAGGTCAGATAGAGGATCACGCCGGGTTGCAGGCCGGCTTCAAACGCGCCCATCAGGAAGCGCAGGAAATAGAACTGCGTCGCCGTCTGCACCCACGCCATCAGCACGCAGGTGATGCCCCAGCCGATGGTGATGCGCATGATGGTCTTGCGCGCGCCGAATTTTTGCAGCGCCAGGTTGCTCGGCACTTCGAAGATGAAATAGCCGATGAAGAAGATCCCGGCACCGGCGCCATAGACAGCGTCCGACCATTGCAGGTCGCTCATCATGGTCAGCTTGGCGAAGCCGACATTGACGCGGTCGACCCAGGCCAGGAACCAGATCAATGTGACGAACGGGACGATGCGCCAGATGACGCGACGGAAGGTGACGTCGCGCTCTTCCGTGGCGTTGTCGATGTGGGCAGGCGCGGCTGCGGCGATGGTGTTCATGGGCTCCCCTGTCTTGGATGAATCGAATCCGTGACGGCACCTCGATTTGCACCACTGCTGTGCAAATCAGCGAAGTTTGCCGTCCTGTTCCAGGCAAGCAGCATCCATGCCACTGCCGGAACGGGACCTCATCCGAATGTCGGGGAAAATTGTTGGAAAAAACTGTTGAGAGAGACTATAGCGAGCTGCCCCGGTCCGGAAAGCGCAAGGCAAAGCCTCGCTGCGCCTTGCTGACATTGCTCGGCGCCAGGGGAATCGCCTGCCGCAGCGCCTGCGAAAACGCCAGCAGCTCATCGGTCTGACCCGATTTCAGTTCCAGTTCAATCTCGCAGATCGGCAGCGTGCGACCGCCCGCTTCGACCACGCCCTGGTCGAGCGCCAGTTCAACTTCAGTGCCCTGCGGCAGGCGCAATTGCCATGCTGTACGGCGAAAACTGGTGGTGAAGACTGCCTCCAATTGCGCTGCCAGCCCGGGCAATTCCAACGCGGCGCGGGCAGCCGGGTTGTCGACCAACGGCAGCAGTTGGTCCAGCGCAATCTGCGGACCGGCCACTTCGCATTCCCATTCATGGCGTTGATGCAGGCCCGCCGCGACGCTGCCGCCGCCCTTGTAAGTCTGGATCCACAATGCTCCGGCCTTGCGCACGCGCAGCGCCGAGCGGTGCTGCTTCAGATGCAACGCAGGCGTGTCGAAATAGGTGCTGAACAGGTCTTGCGATTCCGGCGCCGCGATGGCGTGTTGCTGCAGCAAGGGCAAGGCGCAGAAAGCCGCCACATCTTCGGTGGCGATAAGTAATTTGAGTTCGATTTCCATGGCCGGGAGTTTAAACTCATTTCATCAATAGGCGTGAGATGCGTTCTTCCCAGAAAGGGTGCTGGCAAGGCGTGCGACGCGTCGTGTGCCCAGGCACACGCAAGGAGCGCAACGCGGCCAGCGCCCTTTCTGGGAAGAACCCGGAGGGAGCGGCCTGTTTGGGCGATCTGCTGCGTTACGACCCGGAGTCAAGACGCCCAGTCTTGACTCCGGGTCGCGCCTTGCATCTCATCCCAAACAGGGCAAGCTCGCACTCACGCCTATTGGTGAAATGAGTTTATCTGCAAACCTGTCGTATCATGGCGGACTTTGCTTCATTGAGTCCCTCATGTCCGACCTCGTACCCGAATCCCCCGATACTGAAGAACCCGCCACCGACATTTCCGACGTGATCCAGGAGCCGCGCCTGTGGCGCGATGAAGGCTGGACCGCGCGCATCATCAAGAACGACGACGATGACGGCTGGGCAGTGGAGATGACGCGTGAAGGCGAACGCGAACCGACGCTGATCGGTCCGTGGACCATGGGCCGCGACAAGAAGAACCCGAAACCGATGGACAAGAACGCCTTCAACACGCTGGTGAAGACGGCCTCGGAATTCCGCCGCCGCAGCGAGCAGCAATTGCATGCGCAATTGCACAAGCACGTGACTGTCGACGGTCCGGAAGGCAGCATCAAGGTGACGCTGGATATCGTGCCCGACGACGACTTTCCCTACGCCGACCTGAAGGCCTGGGACGAGATGGGTGAGATGCTGGCCAAGGCGCAGGTCGCGCCCAACTTCAAACTGAGCGCCGCCAGCGCTGAACGCTGGGTTGAAGGCGGCTATCGCAAGCCGACATCAGGTTAAGAACGCAGAGTCTTGACGCAATAAAATCCTGATCCAATAAAAAACGGCAGACGAAAAGTCTGCCGTTTGAGTTTGCGCGCTTCTTTATTCTGTCAGACCCGGTAAATCTTTTCGCCGGTCTGGACAATCTTGAATTTGGCGTCCGACAAGGGATCGAGCGCGCGGCCGTCAGCCAGCTTGTAGGTCTTCCCGGGCGGAGCGGCCTTATCTGCTTCTTCCAAGGCCGTCTCGTACACCTCGACGTGATAAGCGCCTCCTGTCTTGCCTTTGGCGTCAAATTTTTCAACCAAATCCATATGCGTCTCCTCGTGGTTTTCAGGTCAGTGCTGCCTATAAAGATAGCAGATTTATTTTTCTGTGCGACAGAGATTTGCAGATATTTATAAGGCATTCCCACCGCATCGTGAAAACATGGAAAACTAGCTGTTCTTCCGACTCGCCCACCCGGTCCCGATGCCTTTCCTTACGAACAACAAACGACAACAAATCCACTACGAAATCATCGAAGGCGATCAAGCGAAACCCTGGCTGGTGTTCCTCCACGAAGGTTTGGGTTGCACTGCAATGTGGAAGGATTTTCCTCAACGTTTGTGTATGGCGACGGGCTGTCGCGGACTGCTTTACGACCGTCTCGGCTACGGCCTTTCCGATGCACTGCAACAAACCCGCGCAACGGATTATCTGCATCGCTATGCGCTAGACGAACTGCCGGAAGTGCTCGCCGTCTTGTTGCCTGGACAAGCCTATATCCTGATCGGTCATTCCGACGGCGGCAGCATCGCCTTGTTGCATGCCGCACAACGTCCGCCCCTGCTGCAGGCGATCGTCACCGAAGCGGCGCACGTGTTTGTCGAACCGGTGACGCTGGAAGGCATCCGCGTGGCCGACCGCGCCTATGCCGACGGCAAGCTCAAGGGCTTGCAAAAATATCATGGCGACAAGACTGAGCAAATTTTCAAGGCCTGGTCCGACACCTGGCTTACGCCGGCCTTCGCCGACTGGAACATCGAAGCCGACTTGCCGCGTATCGCCTGTCCGGCGCTGATCATGCAAGGCGTCGACGATCAGTACGGCACGCCGGCTCAGGTTGACGCCATCGCCGCAGGCATCGCCAAAGGAGACGGACCGGCTGCACACAAAGCCATGCTGCCTGATTGCGGCCACAGCCCGCATCAGGAGCAGCCGCAGGCGGTGCTCGACCTGATGCACGATTTCATCCTGAAACGCATGGCCGCCGCAAATTGAACATTTACAGCGTCGCCACCTGCTCCAGGAACGACGCCACCAGCCGGCTGTCCTTGCGATCGGCCAGGCAATAAATGTAGGTATGCGTGCTGACGGGGTTTCCTTCGATCCGCAGCAATTTCAAGCGTGGATCCGGCACGAACTCCGCCTCCGACACCGCCCCCAGCCCGATGCCGCGCGCCACCGCCTCACGCAGCGCTTCGCGACTGCCGATTTCCATCACTACGCGCGGCATGACGTCGGCTTCCTTGAGTACTTTCTCCAGCGTCAGCCGGGTGGTTGAGCCCTGCTCGCGCATCACCATCGGCTGGCCGTGCAAATCCTGCAAGGTGATCGAATCGCGCTTCGCCAACGGATGGTCGATGTGGGCAAACACCACGATGGCGTGGTCGGCATACGGCACCGCCACGAAACGCGGATCGTCGTTAAAGCTGGCCAGCACGGCGACGTCGGTGACGTAGTTTTCCAGATCGGCCATGGTCTCGGCCGAATTGCCCATGCGGATCGACAGCTCGACATTGGGAAACTTGCGGCGATAGGCGTCGACCATCTCAATCACGTGGAACGGCCCCACCGCACCCAGCTTCAGGTGGCCGATGTTAAGCACGCCGGAGTTGTACAACAGGTTGTAGGCGTCAAGTTCGAGCTCGGCGATCTTCTGTGCGATCGGCAACAGGCGCTGGCCGGTGTCGGTCAGGTCAAGCCGGCGACCGCGCCGGTAGAACAGTTCGACATTGTGCTGGCGCTCCAGCGCCTGCACCTGCGAGGTCAGCGTCGGCTGGCTGACGCCGAGCGTGCGCGCGGCGGCGCTGAAACCCCGATTACGGGCCACGGCGAGGAAAGCGCGAAGTTGTGAAGGCGTCATCTATAGATCCAATCAATAGGTAATCGTCAATCTCCTGATTATATCGATAACAAAGGCGTCACAAAACCTCCTTAACCTAGCGGTCATGAACACAAGCCCGTCCTCCACAGGACGGACCTCACTCACCGCCGCCAGGAGCATCATGAAACGTCTCTCCGCCCTTTTCCGTCCTTTGGCCTTGTGCCTTAGCCTGATTTCCGCAAGTTCCTCATTCGCCGCCCAGCCACAACAGCTGACCGTCGGCCTGATCCCCGCCGAAGACTCCCAGGCCATGCTGGAAAACAGCAAGAAGGTCATCGACAGCCTGCAAGAACAATTGGGCATGCCGGTCAAGCCTTTCATCGCCACCGACTACAACGGCATCATCGAAGCGCTGCGCTCGAAGAAGCTCGATGTCGCCTACCTCGGCCCGTTCTCGTATGTGCTGGCAACCTCGATCGCCAACGTCGAAGCCTTCTCCGTGGCTGAAACCAAGAAGACCGGCAAGAGCGCCTACAAGAGCCTGATCATCGTGCGCAAGGACAGCGGCATTGACAGCGTCGCCGCACTCAAGGGCCGTACCATGGCCTTCGTCGATCCATCGTCGGCCTCCGGCCATCTGTTCCCGACCGCCGGCCTGCAAAAGCAAGGCGTTGAACCGAACAAGTATTTCTCCCGCGTGATCTTCTCCGGTTCGCATGACGCCAGCATCCTCGCCGTCGCCAACAAGAAGGTCGACGCCGCCGCCGTGGCCGACCGCATCCTGGCCGCCGCCATCGCCAAGGGCGTGGTCAAGCAAAGCGACTTCAACATCGTCTGGACTTCGCCGGACATCCCTGAGTCGCCGATGGTCTGGCGCAAGGATCTCGATCCTGAGCTGAAGAAGAAGATCGCCGCCGCTTTCGCCAACATCAAGAACGTCGAATGGGGCGACCAGGGCGTGCTGAACGGCTTCGTGCCGACCAATGACGCTGCCTACAACGTCGTGCGCGACACCGCCAAGATCCTCAATCTCGACCTCAAGGCAATGAAATGATCAAGATCCGTTCGCTCACCAAGCAATACGGCAGCAATGCCGTGCTGCGCGGCATCGACCTCGATGTCGCTCCCGGAGAATTCCTGGTCGTGCTGGGACCGTCCGGCGCCGGCAAGTCGACCTTGCTGCGCTGTATCAACGGTCTGGCCACGCCGACTTCCGGTGAACTGGTGGCGGCCGGATTCGACGCCACCGATGCGCGCAACGGCAACATCCGCAAGTTGCGCCAGCAAGTGGCCATGATCTTCCAGCATCACAATGTCGTGCCGCGCCTGTCAGTGCTGAAGAACGTACTGACCGGCCGGCTCGGCCAGACCTCGACGCTCGCCTCTGTGCTGCAATTGTTCAGCCGTCAGGACATTGCGCTGGCGATGGATTGCTTGCGCCGCGTCGAGCTGGAACACAAGGCGGAACAACGCACCGATGCACTGTCCGGCGGCCAGCGCCAGCGCGTCGGCATCGCCCGCGCCCTGGCGCAGCGTCCGCAAGTCATCCTGGCTGACGAACCAGTCGCCAGCCTCGACCCGAAAACCTCACGCCTGGTGCTGCAATACCTGCGAGCGGCCTGCCGCGAACTCGGCATCACCGTGGTCTGCAACCTGCATCAGGTCGACTACGCCCGTGAATTCGGTGACCGCATCGTCGGCCTGGCCGGCGGCAAGCTGGTGTTCGACGGTCGCGGCGACGAGCTGCGCGAGTCGCACCTCAATCTCATCTATTCCGGGCTGGATCAGGTCAAGGCGCAGGACGAAACATACGTCGCGCGACAACCGTCGGAAATGGTCCTGGAAGGAGCCCTGTCATGAGCACGCCCTTGTCTACTCAAATGGACCGCGCCAGTTACCACGACTACGTCTGGACCGGCGCCCGCCCGCTGACCCTGCGCTCCTGGCTGCTGTCGATCGCCGCCGTGGCCGCGGTCGCCTTCATCCTCGCCTGGAGCGCGCAAGGCACGCAACTGAGCTGGGGCGAACTGGCCGACGGCCTGCCGCAGATCGGCGACTTCCTGAGCCGCTCCTTCCCGCCCAACTGGAAGATCCTCGGCAATCTGGTCGGCCCCGCTGTGGAAACCGTCCAGATCGCCATCTGGGGCACGCTGCTGGGCGTGATCGGCGCTATTCCCGTGTCCTTCCTGGCGGCGCGCAACCTCAATCGCAACCGCGTCGTCTATCAGGCCGTGCGCCAGATGCTCAACGTCACGCGCAGCATCAACGAGCTGATCCTGGCGCTGGTGTTCGTCTCCGCGGTCGGCCTCGGCCCTTTCCCTGGTGTATTGGCGCTGGCGCTGCACGGCATCGGCATGGTCGGCAAGTTTTTCGCCGAAAGCATCGAGGAAATCGACGACGGCCCGCTGGAAGCCCTGCGCGCCACCGGCGCCCGTCCGCTGCAGGTAATCGTCTTCGGCGTGCTGCCGCAAGTCATCACCGCCTGGATCGCCACCGTGCTGTACCGCTTTGAAGTCAACCTGCGTCAGGCCACCGTGCTCGGCATGGTCGGCGCCGGCGGCCTCGGTTTCGAACTGGTCAGCAGCCTGAAGCTGTTCAAGTACCAGGACACCGCCACCTGCATCGTGGTCGTGACGCTGATGGTGGTGGTTGCCGACACCATCTCCAGCCGGTTACGCCAGATGATCCAGGACGGCAAGACTCATTAATTTCGTAGTCTTATATTTAGCAAAGAAAACCATGTGGAATTATCACAACCCGGTCGCCATTCAGGCCGGCAGCGGCAGCCTGGCGCAATTGCCGGCGCTGCTCAACGGCAGGCGCGCCCTGCTGATCACCTTCCCCGAAGCCGCCGCACTCGGACTGGAAGCACGCATCGCCGAATTGCTCGGTCCGCAACTGGCCGGTATTGAAAACGCCGTGCATCCGAATCCCGACGTCAGCTGGCTGGCGGCGATGTATGAGCGCGTGTGGCGCGAACATGCCGACGTCGACTGCATCGTCGCCTTCGGCGGCGGCAGCGTCATCGACTGCGCCAAGGCCATGCTGAGCAAAACGCCTTCCGGTGGTTTCGATGAATTGCTCTCTCACTTGCGTGATGGCGCACCGCTGTCGGGCAACGGCGCCAAGACGCTGATCGCCATTCCCACCACCGCCGGCACCGGCAGCGAAGTCACACCCTGGGCCACGATCTGGGATGCCGACGCCGGCAGCAAGTATTCCCTGCATCAATCATGGACCTGGCCGACGGCCGCCATCATCGATCCGCAACTGATGCTGAGCCTGCCGCACGGCATCACGCTTGCCAGCGGTCTGGATGCGCTGTCGCACGCGCTGGAATCGATCTGGAACGTCAACCGCAATCCGGTCTCCTCCAGCCTGGCTGCCGCCGCCGCACGCAGCATCGTGGCGACGCTGCCCGACCTCATGGCGCATCCGCGTGAGCTGGCGCTGCGTGAACGCATGGCCACCGCTGCGCTGCAAGCCGGCCTGGCGTTTTCCAACACCAAGACCGCGCTGGCGCATTCGCTGTCCTACGACATCACGCTGCACCACGGCGTCGCCCACGGCATCGCCTGCTCGTTCTCGCTGCCGCACGTGATGGCGCTGGCCTTCGGCAACGATGCCGCCGTCGATGCCCTGCTGCTGGATATCTTCGACGCCGCCGATGCACAGCAAGCCGTCGCCACGCTGTCCGACTTCCTGGAAAGCCTGGGCGTCAGCACCGACCCCTCGCACTACGGCGTCGCCGAAGCCTGGGACGCGCTGGTGCACCGCGCGCTGCAAGGTCCGCGCGGACGCAATTTCATCGCCGCCATCCACTCTTGACCGCAACCAAAAAGGAATTCCCATGACACGTCCACTCCACGCCCCCATCGACCTGCAAGCGGTGATCTTCGACTGGGCCGGCACGCTGGTCGATTTCGGCTCGCTGGCGCCGACGCAGATTTTCGTCGATGCCTTCAAGAGCTTCGACATGAACATCTCGCTGAAACAGGCGCGCGGTCCGATGGGCCTGTCCAAGTGGCAGCACATCCGCACCCTGCTCGACAATCCTGAAATCGCCCGCCAATGGAAGGAATGCCATGGCGCTCTGCCTAGCGACGCCGACGTCGACGCCATCTATGCACGCTTCATGCCGATGCAGATCGCCAAGGTCGGTGAATATTCCCAGGCCATCGACGGCGCCGCCGACATGCTCGCCTGGCTGCGAGACAAGGGCCTGAAAGTCGGCTCCTGCTCCGGCTATCCGCGCCAGGTGCTGGACGTGCTGCTGCCGCTGGCGGCGGCTGAAGGCATCGCGCCCGACCATGTGATCGCCGGCGATGAACTGGAAGCCGGCGGCCGTCCCGGTCCTTACATGGCGCTGGCCAACATGCTGGCGCTGAAGATCGGCGACGTCGCCGCCTGCATCAAGGTCGACGACACCGTGCCCGGCATTGAAGAAGGCATCCACGCCGGCATGTGGACCGTCGGCGTCTCGCTGTCCGGCAACGAAGTCGGTTGCACCAAGGCCGAACTGGCGCAGCTGTCGCCGGAACAGATCAAGGCGCTCAAGGCGCTGGCCGAAATGCGCCTGCGTGAAGCCGGCGCGCATTACGTCATCGATTCGGTGGCGGACCTGCCGGCAGTGGTCAATGAGATCGCCACGCGACTCAAGGCCGGCGAACGTCCGTAGTCAATAGTCAATAGCGAGGCCGCCAACGGGGTGCTGAGCGACGGCGTACAATACCGCCGCAGCATTCCATAAAAACTCTTCAGAACACCCTGTGGCAGCTTATATCTTCGTCCTGAGCGTCGGCCTGATTGCCGGCATGGTCAGCGGCATCATCGGTACCGGCTCTTCCATCATGCTGTTGCCGGTGCTGGTCTACAACTTCGGTCCCAAGCAGGCGGTGCCCATCATGGCGGTGGCCGCCGTGATGGCCAACCTGTCGCGCGTGCTGATGTGGTGGCGCGTGGTCGACTGGCGCGCTTTCCTGGCGTATTCCATTCCCGGCGTGCCGGCGGCGGCGCTGGGCGCGCGCACCTTGCTGGAATTGCCCCCGCACCTCATCGACATCAGCCTCGGCCTGTTCTTCATCGTCATGATCCCGTTCCGCCACTGGGTCAAGAAGCGCAACTTCAGCATTCGTCTCTGGCAACTGGCGCTGGCCGGCGCCTTGATCGGCTACCTGACCGGCATCGTACTGTCGACCGGGCCGCTCAGCGTACCGGTGTTTACCGCCTACGGCCTCAGCAAGGGCGCCTTCCTCTCCACCGAAGCGGCCAGCTCGCTGCTGTTGTATGTCAGCAAGGTGCTGACCTTTCGCGAACTCGGCGCGATGCCCTTGTCAGTATTCCTGCAAGGCGTGCTGGTGGGCGCGTCGCTGATGGCCGGCACCTTTGTCGGCAAGGTTTTCGTCATGAAAATGAGCGAAGCCAATTTCCAGCGCCTGCTGGACCTGTTGCTGCTGGCATCGGGTTTGTCACTGCTCTGGGCGGCGCTGAGCTGAAACCGCTGCGGCGCAAAATGGCGCTTTGGCTTATGCTTGCATCCGGTACTAACGCAACAACGCAAGAACGCTACAACGAACAAGGAAATCATCATGCCCAAGAAAGAAAAGCTCGATCCGGAAACCGAAGCCCTGATCCAGTGGTGTACCGAAGTCGAAAAATTCCTCGTCAAAGGCGGCGCCACGCTGGAGCAGGCGCAGCAACATATCGAGGAAGAAGTCGAGTGGTTCACCGACCAGTTCTATGACGGCCTGACGCCGGAAGAAGCTGCCAACGAAGCGCTGAATTAAGCGTTCAAACCAGATTCCTCAAGGCAACAAGAATCCTCTCACCCTCTGCAATACCGCTCCCGGCCTGGCGCCGGGAGTTTTCATTTGTAACGTCAACATTTCCGCAACACCGATTTTTTGAGAGTTTTCTCATATAAATCCGATCATTAAATCGTCAAAATGGCTTCACTGCTTAAGCAAACACAAGGCGCTGAAGCAAAACGAATTCAACCCATTCTGACTTTTAAGGAAACGATCATGAACAAGCAAATCGCCCTCTTCTCCGCCCTGACAGCTTCCCTGCTGGTGTCCTTCGCTGCGCAAGCTGCCGACACCGCCGAACTGAAGGTCAAGGGCGTGATTCGTCCTTCAGCCTGTACTCCTGCCTTCACCGGCACCAACGTGGTCGACTACGGCACCATCGCCGCCAAGGGCCTGAGCGCAACAGCGCCGAACGTGCTGGCTGAAAAGACCATCGCCTTCACCGTCACTTGCGACGCCGCAACCAAGGTTGCCGTCCGCGCCATCGACAACAAGGCATCCACCGTCGTCGCCGGTCTGATGACTGCGATCAACTCGAATCTGGGCGACAAGCATGCCTACGGTCTGGGTGCAGCAGGCGGCAAGAACATCGGCGCCTACAGCGTGCGCTCCATCATCGGCTCGTTCACCGCCGACGGCGCAACACCTGACATCGTTGCCGACGCCGCCAACAACGGCACCTGGGCCAAGTCGACCTACGGCCGCTTCAACGCCGACGGCACCGGCCGCCAATCGTTCGCCGCCACCGGCGCGACCGTGCCGGGTTCGTACAAGACCATGTCCGGCAACCTCGGCGTGACCGCTGTGCTGGACAAGGGCGCCAACCTGCCGCTGACACAGAACATCGACCTCGACGGTTCGGCCACGATTGAAGTGCAATATCTGTAATCACCGCTTTACCGGTAGTCTCCTGCAGCTCCTGTTAGCCCGCCAGTTCCACCGGCGGGCTTTTTTTCGTCTGCAACAACGTGGCGGGATAGTTCGCCAGCACCTCGTCCTGCCCCAACAGCGGCGGCACTTCTTCCACCAGCGCATCGACGGCGGCGCGCACCTTGGACGGCAAGTGGCGCGCTTGCGGCCACACCACGTGGATCGCGCTCGCCACCAGTTGATCCGCGCCCATCACCAGCAACAAGCGCTGCTGGCGCAATTCGTGCAGGATCATCCAGCACGGCAGCCAGGCCAGCCCGGCGCCGGCCACGGCCGCATCGTTGATGGCCTGCAAATCGTCCAGATGCAGGCGGCAGTCCGCCCTGACTTCATGTATTTCGCCATCATCGCCTTGTAATTCCCACGGTGCATCGCGGCCGCCGTTGCTGTAAGCGATGCCCGCGTGCTGCGCCAGTTGCTCCGCATTGACCGGCGTGCCATGCCGCACGAGATAGGACGGCGCCGCGCAAATACCCATGCGCTGCACGCCCAAACGTCGCGCCACCAGCTTGCTGCTGTCGGGCAGCGTGCCGACCCTGACGGCAAGGTCGTAACCCTCCTCCACCAGATCGGCGACGCGGTCGTTGAACGACATCTCGATCTGCAACGAAGGATATTTCTGCATCAGACGCAGTATCACCGGCGCAATGCAATGCCGTCCCAGCAACACCGGCACGCTGATGCGCAAACGCCCGGCCGGCGCCCGGCGTCCGCCTTCGAAGGCTTCCTCGGCGGCCTCCAGTTCAGCCAGCGCGCGCAGGCAGCGTTCGTAATAAATCTGGCCGTCCTCGGTCAGCGTCTGGCGTCGCGTGGTGCGCACGAACAACCTGACACCGAGACGCTGCTCCAGCCGCGCGACAATCTTGCCGACGGCCGAGCGTGTGACCCCGAGACGTTGCGCCGCCAGCGCAAAACTGCCGGCTTCGGCGACGTCGACGAAAACTGAAATACCATCCAGCCGCTCATTCATATTGGTTCCATTCAAGAATCAATGATTGATCAAATTCTATCCAATGCATCCACTTCATCTCTTATATCGTAGCTGCTCGGTGAAATCTTTGCACCGCTTTCCCTTGAACAATCTTCCTATCCGGAGCCACCATGAGCATCCCTTCCATGAAAGCCTATCAACTGCGTCCCGGCGCCGGCGTCGCCGAACTGGCGCTCACGCGCATCGCAACACCGCAGCCGCGCCCGCATGAAGTACTGATCAAGACCCACGCCGCCGCGCTCAACTATCGCGACCTGATGTATGCGCGCGGCAACTACATCAACCTGGCCGATGCGCCGCTGGTTCCGGCCGGCGACGGCGCCGGTGAAATCGTCGCGGTCGGCGCGGACGTGACCCGCTTTGCCGTCGGCGACCGCGTCACGCACAGCTATTTTGAAAGCTGGATCGACGGCAAGCCGGATCCGTACAAGACCGCCGCCGCATTCGGCACGCACATCAACGGCACCCTGGCGGAATTCTTCGTGGCGCCGCAAGACACGCTGGTCGCGATTCCCGCGCATCTCGACTACGCCGAAGCGGCTACGCTGTCCTGCGTCGGCACGACTGCATGGAACACGCTGTTCAGCGACGGCGGCCTGCTGCCGGGCGCGACGATCTTGCTGCAAGGCACCGGCGGACTGTCGGTATTCACGCTGCAGGTCGCCAAAGCGGCCGGCCTGCGCGTGATCATCACCTCGTCGAGCGACGCCAAGCTGGCGCGCGCACGTGAGCTCGGCGCCGACGAGACCATCAACTACCGGACTACGCCGGAGTGGCAGGACGAAGTGTTGCGCCTGACCGGCGGCCTTGGCGTCGACCTCACCGTCGAAGTCGGCGGCGAAGATACGATCGCGCGTTCGCTCACGGCCACGCGCATGGGCGGCGTGGTGTCGGTGATCGGCGGTCTGACGGGATTCGGCGGCACCAGCATCGAACCGCTGGCGTTGATTGCGGGGGTGAAGCGACTCAGCGGCATTTTTGTGGGCAGCCGCGCCATGCTGGATGAGTTAAGCCATTTCATCACTGCGACAAAACTGCGCCCTGTCGTCGATCGCGTGTTCAGTTTCGATGAAGTGCCGCAGGCTTACGCCCATCTGGAATCGGGCAAGCAGTTCGGCAAGGTGGTGGTGAAGGTCTCTGACTAAAACAATTCCTTCTGCCCGCCCACCAGCGCACTGAAGTCATCCTGCAAGAACGGCAGGATGGCGTCGGCCACCGGCTGCAGCTGGCGCGTGACGTAGTGGTCGTAGTCGATCGCCGCGCGGCGCGTCTCCAGCGGCTCCGGTCCGGCGGTGGTCATGACGTAGCTGATCCAGCCGCCGTCCTGGTATTGCAGCGGCCGGCCTTGTTCACGGTTGAATTCGTCGGCCATGCGCGCGGCGCGCACGTGCGGCGGCACGTTGCGCTCGTAGGCGTCGAGCGGTCGCCGCAGGCGCTTGCGATACACCAGCGCGTCGTCGAGCGCGCCGCTGAGCGTGCGTTCGACGTAGTCGCGCACGTAGTCCTGATACGGCTCGCGGCGGAAGATGCGTTGATACAACTCCTGCTGGAACTGCTGCGCCAACGGTGTCCAGTCGGTACGCACCGATTCCAGTCCCTTGTAGATCATTTCTTCGCGGCCGTCCGGCTTGACGACCATGCCGGCATAGCGCTTCTTGCTGCCGAAGTCGGTGCCGCGCACATTGGGCATGAGGAAACGCCGGTAGTGGGTTTCGTATTCCAGCTCGAGTGCGTTGTCGAGCCCGTAGGTGTCCTTCAGATGCGCCGCCCACCAGTCGTTGACGTGCCGCACCAGCGCGTTGCCGATGGCGTCAGCCGCCGCCTCGTCGTGCGCCTTCCTGAGCCAGACGAAGGTGGAGTCGGTGTCGCCGTAGATGACTTCATAACCTTGTTCTTCAATCAGCTCGCGCGTGCGATGCATGATCTCGTGGCCGCGCATCGTGATGGATGACGCCAGACGCGCATCGAAGAAGCGGCAGCCGGTCGAGCCCAGCACGCCGTAGAGCGAATTCATGATGATCTTGAGCGCCTGCGACAAGGGCTTGTTCTGCTGACGTTTGGCGGCTTCGCGCCCTCGCCAGATCTTTTCCACGATGGCCGGCAGGCTGTGCTTGTTGCGCGAGAAACGCGCGCCGCGGAAACCCGGGACCGAGTCGGCGTCGCCGGGATGCGCCAGTCCTTCGATCAGGCCTACCGGATCGATCAGGAAGGTGCGGATGATGGACGGATACAGGCTCTTGTAGTCGAGCACCAGCACCGAGTCGAACAAGCCGCTCTGCGAATCCATCACGAAGCCGCCCGGGCTCGGTTCGCCCGGCGTATCGCCCAGGTTCGGCGCGACGAAGCCGAGGCGATGCATGTGCGGCATGTACAGATGGCCGAACGCCGCCACCGAGCCGCCGTTGCGATCCGCCGGCAGGCCCGTGACCGAAGCGCGTTCCAGCAGAAAGCTCAGCAATTCGGTCTTGGCGAAGATGCGCGTGACGAGTTCGCAATCCTTCAGATTGTAGGTCGCCAACGCCGGCTTGTCTTCGGCAAAGCGGCGGTCGATTTCATCCATGCGCTGGTAGGCGTTGTTGATCGCCTTGCCTTCGCCGAGCAGCGTCTGCGAGACCGACTCCAGGCTGAACGAGGGAAAACTCCAGGTCGCCGAACGCAGCGCCTCAATGCCGTCGATGATCAGCCGTCCCGCCGCCGACGCAAAATAATGATTCTGCTGGAAGCCGTGCTCGCGCCATTCCAGCTCGCTACCGTCGCGACCGAAACGCAACGGAATGCCGAAGCGCGCGGCGTGCTCGCGCAACACGCGCAAGTCGAACTGCACCACGTTCCAGCCGATGATGGCGTCGGGGTCGTGCTGCGCCATCCATTGATTCAGTTTCTCCAGCATCTGCGCGCGGCTGTCGCAATATTCCATGTCGAAATCGAGGCCACCGGCGTCGCCGTTAGGTGGTCCGAGCATGTAGACCTGACGTTGACCGCAGCCTTCCAGCGCGATCGAATACAAATCGCCGCCCATGGTCGTCTCGATATCGAGCGACACCAGTTTCAGTTGCGGACGATAGTCGGGCGCAGGTTTGAGTTGCGTGTTGAGCAACGCTCCCGTGCCGTTGGCGTCGCCGCTGAACAGCACCGGCGCCGTGATGAATCGCTCCATCAGATAGCGCTCCGGCGGACGGATGTCGGCCTCATAGATGGCGAGGCCGTAGTCCCGGAACTGCTTCTCGATCTTGATCAACTGCCGATGCTGGCGGCAATACAGCCCCAGCACCGGACGGTGCGAAAAGTCGGTCAGCTGCAACGGCCGCAACTCGACCTCGCGCTCGTTGCGCAGCAGCGCTTCGGCTTGTTCGCGTTGTTCTGCGGGAATGAAAGCGACGGAATGCTGCGGCGGCAGGCGCACCAGTTGCGGCCCGTCATCAGTCGCCAGCCAGAACTCGACTTCGGTCCCGGCCGGCGTGTCGCGCCAGTGCCTGGTGAGGAGAAAACCTGCTCGTTGTTGCGTCACGTTACTGCTGCCTTGCTGCCGTTTTTGGAATCGCGCAAGTATAGGCGATTCCAGCCAAGTCAGCGCTGCATCGGCGCGCCATCCAATATCTTGTCGTGCACGCCGGCGTCGGCCAAAGTGGATGGCGCCAGCTCGACCGGATCAATCGCCGAGCGCAGGCGCGGCAAGGCCTCAGGATGATGTTCGGCGATGAAGGCGATCATCGATTCGCGGATGGCGCAGCGCAAATCGAAAGCACTGCCCGAATTCTGCGCGCTGACCAGCATGCGCACCTGCATCGCGCGCTCATTCGAATCAGTCACCTGCAGCACGCAGACGCGCCCGTCCCATTGCGGCGCTTCTTTGCAGACGCGTTCGAACTCGGTCCGCAGCGACGCCACCGGGAGCTTGAAATCCAGCCACAGAAAGACGGTGCCGAGGATGGTCGACGAGGTGTGCGTCCAGTTCTCGAAGGGATTCTCAATGAACCATTGCAGCGGCACGATCATGCGGCGCTCATCCCAGATGCGCACGACCACGAAGGTGCCGGTGATCTCTTCCACGCGGCCCCATTCGCCGTTGACGATCAGCACGTCGTCAATGCGGATCGGCTGTGAAAACGCAATCTGCAGACCGGCGATGAAGTTTCCCAGCACCGGCCGCGCTGCAATACCGGCAACCAGCCCGGCCACGCCCGCCGAGGCCAGCAGACTGGCGCCGAACTGGCGCGCACCCGGCAAGGTCAGCAGCACGAAGGCCAGTCCCAGCAAACCGACAATGAAATAGGCGCTGCGCGTGAGCACGCGCGTCTGCGTCAGGATGCGGCGCGCCTTGAGGTTGTCGGCGACGTCGTAGGGATTGAGCTGGGTAATGGTGGCGCTGACCGAAACGATGCACCTCATCACGAACCAGGTAAGCGCGACGATGAGCGCCACCGTGCAGACATAGGACAGCGAACGCAGTCCGGGCGTATCGTCGGGGGCCGCCGTCAGCACCACGCGCACGGCGAATAAGGCCACGCAGACCTGGCTGGCGCGAAAGGCGATGCGGGTTGCGTTGGTGGTGAACGGCCGGTTGCGCACCAGTCGCCGCAACAGCCCGATGCCGATGCGATGCACGACCATTGCCAGCAGGATCGCCAGCACGGCGGCCACTGCCACGATCACGCCGGACTGCAGCGGTCCCGGCTGGAGATTATTGAGATAGGGTATTTCCATAGGCGACTCCTGTTCATGACTCTGAAAGGAGATCGCCGGGGCGGGACGTCAGTTCCCCGGTTTAATGCGATGCTTGACTGTCTGCCAACATCACCGAGCCCTGCTTGCTGACCAGGTAGGCGCCGGCGCCGGTCCGGCCGGCCACTACGCGCACCGGTTTGCCATCGATGAAATGCAAGGCTGCGCCGTCATCGACCGCCACACCAGCCGGCAGTTTTTCGTCGCGCACGAAAGCCTCGAACGCCGGGCGGCGTTCCGGTTCATGGGAATAGTGCGGACAACAGGTGCCGCGCAGGAAGCCGAGGCCGTCCAGCGGCGCCAGCACGCCGGCGTTGGAATCGGTCACGCCATGTTCGAACCAGCACATCGCGCCGGCGCTCACGCCCGCCAGCACGGTGCCGCTTTGCAGCGCTTCCTTGAGGATCGCCGGGAAGCCCCACGCGCGCCACACCGCCAGCATGCTCTTGGTGTTGCCGCCGCCGACGAAAATCACGTCCTGCGCCATGGCCCATTCCCGCAGGTCCGGTGTGCGATCGAAGAACGGCAGATGCGTCGGCATGCAATCGAGCGCCGCAAAGCGTGCGTAAAATTTGAGCAGATAAGCCGGCGCATCGCCGCTGGCGGTCGGCACGAAGCCGATGCGCGGATGCGCAGTGCGGGCTTGCTTGAGGATGTATTCGTCGAGAGACGGATCGCTCTCGGTCGAAAAACCGCCGCCGCCCAGTGTGATGATTTGCTGTTTCATATTTTTATGACTGCAGGAAGTACGAACTTGAATGGTCTTACCAGTAAATTAACATCAAAAGAAAAATAGAACGCTCGTAATCATGCCATGCCAAGGACCAAATATATTGCAGTGCAACCTTTTGAAACACAAAAAAAGCCGGAAGTTTTCACTTTCGGCTTTTTGATTGTTTGCAAAAAATCAACTTCAGGTCAATGTTCCGGCCTCAGGCATTCTTCCATTCCGCACTGCGTTTTTGCAGGAAGGCGTTGACGCCCTCTTTCTGATCTTGGGTGCTGAACAGATCCATGAACAGTTCACGCTCCACCGGCAGGTTGGCCATCGGCGGCTGATGACGTGCGCCTTGAATCAGCTTTTTGCTGGCGGCCACACTTGACGGGCTCTGCTTGTCGACCTGCTTCGCCAGCTCCAGCGCGCGCTGCTTCGCCTGTCCCTTCTCCACCACTTCTTCCACCAGGCCGATGCGCAAGGCGGTCTCGGCGGTGACGCGTTCGCCGCACAGGATCATGCGCTTGGCCCAGCCTTCGCCGACCAGCAACGGCAGCAATTGGGTGCCGCCGGCGCAAGGCAACAGTCCCACCGCCGCCTCCGGCAACGCCATTTGCGCCTGCGTCTCGGCGATGCGGATATCGCAGGACAGCGCGCACTCAAGACCGCCACCCATGGCGTAGCCATTGATGGCGGCAATCGAGACGCCGCGGAACTGGCTCAGCGTCTCGAACGCTTCGCCGAAACGGCGCGCCATTTCCAGCGCCACTGCCTTGTCGCCGTCGGCGAACAGTTTCAGGTCGGCGCCGGCGGAAAAGAATTTCTCGCCCTCGCCGGTGACAACCAGGCTGTAGATATTGCGATCATTGTTAAGGTCCGTGACCAGACTCTTGAGGTCAACCAGACTCTCGCGCGTCCAGGTGTTGGCCGGCGGATTGGCCAGCGTGAGGATGGCGGTATGGCCGTCTTTTTCAAGGCGGAGATTGGTGTAGCTGGTCATCGGATGTCCTCATTGGAGTCGTTGCTGAGCAAATGGCGCGCGATGATCACGCGCATGATTTCGTTGGTGCCTTCCAGGATCTGGTGCACACGCACGTCGCGGAAATAACGCTCCAGCGGATACTCGCGGAGGTAGCCGTAGCCGCCGTGGATCTGCAGCGCTTCGTTGCAGATCTTGAAGCCGAGATCGGTGGCGAAGCGTTTCGCCATCGCACAATACGTGGTGGCATTGGGCGACTTGGAATCGAGCTTGACCGCAGCCAGGCGCACCATCTGGCGCGCCGCGACCAGTTCGGTCTGCATGTCGGCCAGCTTGAACTGCAGCGCCTGGAAGTCGGCCAGCGGACGGCCGAACTGCGTGCGCTCCTTCATGTAGCCATGCGCCGCATCGAGCGCCGCCTGCGCTGCGCCGACCGAACAGGTGGCGATGTTGATGCGGCCGCCGTCGAGTCCCTTCATGGCGAACTTGAAGCCCTCGCCTTCGGCGCCGAGCAGATGATTGGCCGGAACCTTGACGTTGTCGAAGCTGATGGCGCGCGTGGGCTGGCTGTTCCAGCCCATCTTGACTTCCTTCTTGCCGTAGCTGATGCCAGGCGTATTGGCCGGCACCACGATGGCCGAGACGCCCTTGGCGCCGTCGCCGCCGGTGCGCGCCATGAGCACCAGCACGTCGGTTGCGCCCGCGCCCGAGATGAAGGCTTTGGAACCGTTGATGATGTAATGACCGTCAACCAGTTTGGCGGTGGTCTTGAGCGAGGCTGCGTCAGAGCCCGAACCCGGTTCGGTCAGGCAATAAGAGCCGATCTTCTTGCCCACGGCGAGGTCGCCGCACCAGGTCGCCTTGACTTCCGGCGTGGCCCACGAGGCGATCATCCAGCTCACCATGTTATGGATGGTCAGGAACGCCGCCGTCGACGGACAGGCGTAGGCCAGTTCTTCGAACACCACGGTGGCGTCGAGGCGCGACAGGCCGAGGCCGCCGACTTCTTCCGGTGTGTACAGCGCGCAGAAACCGAGTTCGCCGGCCTTGGCGATGACGTCGACGGGGAAATGCGATTCCTCGTCCCAGCGGGCCGCATGCGGCGCCATCTCGCCGGCGGCGAAATCACGCGCGCTGGCCTGGAAGGCCAACTGGTCTTCGTTCAGTTCAAAATCCATGCTTGTCTCCTGTAATTGATCTTGGGATCCTGGGATCTTGCGATCTTGTCTTGTTTGGCAAAAGACTAACGCAAAAGCAGCGCCGATGATGTCGCTTGGGCGACATTGGCGCTGAGGCTGAAGCCGTCATTCACGGCAGTCATTGTGCACGAAATGGGTAATGGTTGATGGTTCCGGCCGGTGGAGCGCGGTGTGCAGCAATCCCAAACTGCTTTGCATCTCTGCACACCACGCATTGCCTCGTTATGCAGCAGCGATGCTTGCCACGTTGACCTGCTGCGCCAGGCCGGCAGGCACAACGGCGGCATAGCGCGTCAGCATCTCATCCTGCTTGCTGCGCGCCTGCGCCAGCGCCTTGTCCTTGACGTGACCGTAACCGCGGATCTGCTCCGGCAACTGCGCAATCTCGACGGCCAGCGCCAGCTTGTCCGCATTCAGGCCGTCCAGCAGCGCCGTCACCGTATCGCGATATTCCGCGATCAGGCGGCGCTCGGTCTTGCGCTCCTCGGTGTAGCCGAAGATGTCGAAGCTACCGCCGCGCAGTCCCTTGAACTTCGCCAGCACTTTGAACGCCGACATCATCCAGGAACCGTACTTCGCCTTGACCAGGCGACCTTGCGCATCCTTCTTCGAGAACAGCGGCGGCGCCAGGTTGAAGCTCAGCGAGAAGTCGCCTTCGAACTGCTGCTTCAGTTGTTCCACAAAGCGACCGTCGGTGTACAGGCGCGCGACTTCGTATTCGTCCTTGTAGGCCATCAGCTTGGACAGATTGCGTGCCACCGCCATGGTGAGCTTGTCGCCCAGATTCAAGGCGGCTTCCTTCGCGCGCACTTGCTCGACGAAACGTGCAAACGATTCCGCATAGGCCGCATCCTGGTAATCGGTCAGGAAAGCCACACGGCGCTTGATCAGCTTGTCCAGCGTTTCCGGCATGCGGATCACCACCGGTTGCGCCGGCACGGCGATGCGTTCGACGCGCGCCAGATCGACGGCGGCGCGGCGGCCCCACAGGAAGCTGGTCTTGTTGGACTCGATGGCGACGCCGTTCATCTCGATGGCGCGCAGCAAGGCGGCTTCGGTCAGCGGCAACTCGCCGCGCTGATACGCATAGCCGAGCATGAACAGATTGGTTGCGATCGAGTCGCCCATCAAGGCCGTCGCCAGACGCGTGGCGTCGATGAAGTCGACCTGCTGGTCGACCGATTCCTCGATCAGCGCCTTGACGTCTTCAAACGGGAATTGCCAGTCGGGATTCTTGGCGAACTGTCCCGGTGGTTGCTGATGCACGTTGACGACCGCGCGGGTGCGACCCGGACGCATCTTGGAAATCGCATCGTGCGAACCGGCGGTCAGCATGTCGCAGCCGAGAATCAGGTCGGCCTCGCCGGTGGCGATGCGCTGGGCGCGGATGGCTTGCGGCGTGCGCGCGATGCGCACGTGCGAAGTCACCGAACCGTTCTTTTGCGACATGCCGGTCATGTCCAGCACCGACGCGCCCTTGCCTTCCAGGTGCGCGGCCATGCCCATCAGCGCGCCGATGGTGATGACGCCGGTGCCGCCGATGCCGTTGATGAGGATGTTGAACGGCGTGTCGCAGGACGGGATTGCCGGTTCCGGCAGCAGGCCGAAGTCGTCGGCGCTGTCCTTCTTCATGACGCCGGTCTTGGACTTCTTGAGCTTGCCGCCGCTGACGGTGACGAAGCTCGGGCAGAAGCCCTTGACGCAGGAATAATCCTTGTTGCACGAGGACTGGTCGATGGCGCGCTTGCGGCCGAATTCAGTCTCCAGCGGCAGGATCGAGGTGCAGTTCGATTGCACGCCGCAGTCGCCGCAGCCTTCGCAGACGGCTTCGTTGATGAACAGGCGCTGATCGGGGTCGGGGTATTCGCCTTTTTTACGGCGACGACGCTTCTCGGCGGCGCAGGTCTGGTCGTAGATGATGACGGTCACGCCGGTCAACTCGCGCATGTCCCGTTGCACTGCGTCCATATCCTTGCGGTCATGGATAGTGACGAGGGCCGGCAGATTGGAGCGGTCGCTGTAGCGGCTGATGTCTTCGCTCACCAGCGCGATATGCTTGATGCCTTCGGCCGCCATCTGCTGCGCGATCATCGGCACCGAGGTGGTGCCGTCAACCGGCTGGCCGCCGGTCATCGCCACTGCGTCGTTATAGAGGATCTTGTAGGTCATGTTGACGTTGGCCGCGACGGCAGCCCGGATCGCCAGATAACCCGAGTGGAAATAGGTACCGTCGCCGAGGTTGGCGAACACGTGCGGCACCTTCGAAAACGGCGCCTGCCCGATCCACGGTCCGCCCTCGCCGCCCATGTGCGTGGTCAGCTTGTTGAACTCGGGATAGATGGCGGTGGCCATCACGTGGCAGCCGATGCCGGCCAGCGCGAAGCTGCCTTCCGGCACCTTGGTCGAGGTGTTGTGCGGGCAACCCGAGCAGTAATAGGCCGGGCGCGGCGGCGTGCTCACCGCCTTGTTCAGCACCGCATCCTTGGCGTCGAGGAAGGCCAGGCGCGCCTTGATCAGGTCGCTGGTGTGAAAACGCGCAATGCGCGCCGCAATCACGCGCGCAATCTGGGCGACCGAGAAGTCGGCCTTGGAAGTCAGCAGCCATTCGCCGCGCGGCGCCACCCACTCGCCCTTTTCGTCGAACTTGCCGATCACGCGTGGACGCACGTCGTCGCGCCAGTTGTAGAGCTGTTCCTTGAGCTGGTATTCGACCATCTGGCGCTTCTCTTCGACCACCAGGATTTCATCAAGGCCCTGGGCGAACTCGCGCACGCCTTCCGGCTCCAGCGGCCACGGCATCGACACCTTGAACAGGCGCAGGCCGATTTCGGCGGCGAAGTCTTCATCGATGCCGAGTTCGCTCAGCGCTTCCAGCACGTCGAGGTAGGACTTGCCTGAGGCGATGATGCCCAGCCGCGCCTTCGGGCTGTCGATCATCACGCGGTTGAGCTTGTTCGCGCGCGCGTAGGCGAGCGCGGCGTAGATCTTGTAATCCTGCATCAGCGCTTCCTGCTTGCGCGCCTGCACGCCCAGCGTGTCGGTCGATAAACGGGCGTTGAGGCCGCCTTCGGGCATGACGAAGTCGGCCGGATATTTGATCTCGACGCGGAACGGATCGGCATCCACCGAGGCGCTCGACTCGACGGTATCGGCGAGCGCCTTGAAACCCACCGTACAGCCGGAGAAGCGCGACATGGCCCAGCCGTGCAGGCCGAGATCGAGGTATTCCTGCACATTGCAGGGGTACAGCATCGGAATCATCGATGCCGAGAAAATATGATCGGATTGATGCGGCAATGTCGACGAATACGCACCATGGTCGTCGCCCGCCACCAGCAGGACGCCGCCCTTGGCTGACGTGCCGGCATGGTTCATGTGCTTGAGTACATCGCCGCAGCGATCCACGCCTGGGCCCTTGCCGTACCACATGGAAAACACGCCCTCGACCTTGGCCGGGCCGATCAGGTCGACCTGCTGCGTGCCCCAGACGGCGGTGGCCGCCATGTCTTCATTGGTCCCGGGCTGGAACTTGATCTTGTGCGTCTCGAGATGCGGCTGCGCTTTCCACAGGGCTTCATCGAGGCCGCCCAGCGGCGAGCCGCGATAGCCGGAAATGAAGCCGGCGGTATTGAGTCCGGCTTTCTGGTCGCGCAGATACTGCAGCAGCGGCAAGCGCACCAGCGCCTGGATGCCGGACAGAAAGATCGAACCCGAAGTTGCGGTGTATTTGTCGTCGAGACTGACCGTCGCGAGCGGTACAGTCCCCGAGACGGGAGTGGATGCTGAATTTGCTACAGTGGTTGCTGCCGGTGTCACTGCCCGCCCCGACCGGTCAGGGGCTGACAATTCAACAGGCTCGGCTGCCGAACGGTATTCCATGTATGTCTCCAAAATGATTATTCAGATATCGCCTGCCGTTACTGCACCGGGTACGATGCGTTACTGTCAGACAAAGCGGCCGTGGTAGCGACCTTCACAACAATCCGTCCTCCGAAACTGCTGTGACTGAAGTCTATGCGTTTAAGAGAAGATCAAGGAAATACCGTTTGTCGATGGGGGTATAAGTTTTAAATATGCCCCTACCCATTTCCGGCCACGCCTTCGGGAGCGTCCTGCTGCCATTGCCGTCAATCAATGATAGGATCGCAACGGTCGCCGGGGATGAACCGGCGGGCCCATTCATCAACATCAACAAGATCATTCATGAAACGAGTCATCACCTGCATCCTCATCGGCGTCGTCCTCTACTTCCTGATGCCTGTCATCACCAAATTCATCCCGCAATACCGCTTGGCGGTCTGGTCGATCACGGCCGCGCTGGTGTCGTTCATCGTAACGGCCGGCATGGACAAAGTTTAAGTACAAGACTTTCTTGGAAGACAATATCTCCAGCCGGCTTGATGCAGACGTGGACGCGCTCGCCGCGTTCATGGCACCGCATCGCCATGTGCTGGTCCTGAGCGGCGCCGGCATCAGCACGGCCTCGGGCATTCCCGACTACCGCGACGCCAACGGCGTGCGGCGCGGCAAGGCGCCGATGGAAGGCCCGGCCTTCCGCAGTTCGGAAGCGATGCGGCGGCGTTACTGGGCGCGCAGCATGATCGGCTGGCCCAAGCTGGCCGGGACCTCACCGAACGCCGGCCACCGCGCGCTGGCGGCGCTGGAAAGCGCCGGCAAGATCTCCACCATCCTCACGCAGAACGTCGACGGCCTGCACCAGCAGGCCGGTAGCAGCGACGTCATCGAATTGCACGGCAACATCCATCGCGTGGTCTGCCTCGATTGCGCGTCGGTGCACACGCGCCGCAGCGTGCAGGACCTGCTCGAACACGCCAATCCTGAACTGGCTGCCAGCGATGCGGCGGCCTTGCCGGACGGCGACGCCGATATGGAGACGGCCGCCCTCGCCGACTTCCACGTGCCGCCTTGTCCGGTGTGCGGCGGCATGCTGCAGCCCGACGTGGTGTTTTTCGGCGACGGTGTCCCGCGTGCGCGCAGCGAAGCTGCCGAACGCGCGGTGGCGGCGGCCGATGCGGTGCTGGTGGTGGGGTCGTCGCTGGTGGTGTTTTCGGGATACCGCTTTTGCCGCATGGCTGCGGAAGCGGGAAAACCGATCGCCGCCATCAACCGCGGCGTCACGCGCGCCGATCCTTTGCTGACGCTCAAATGCCAGGAGGCCGCCGAACTGCTGCTGCCGTTACTGGCGGATCGTCTGCGGGCAAGCTAGGCAGGCAATCCGCCGCAAGGCATCAGATTCGCTCGCGCCGATAACCGCCCATCACGCCCTTCTTCGACAATACCCATTGCCACAACTGGATGTCGCGCGCACGGAACGCGCCGGCGCAGGACAGCAGGTAATAACGCCACATGCGGCGGAAACGCGACCCCAGTTGCGCTTCGAAACGCGGCCACGCCGCTTCGAAATTGCTGTGCCATGCCATCAGCGTCTTGTCGTAGTCGCTGCCGAAGTTGTGCAGATCCTCCACCACGAACAAATGATCGAAGGCGTCGCCCATCTGGCCGACCGACGGCAAATCGCCGTTGGGGAAAATGTATTTGTCGATCCACGGATCAGGCGAAGACTTGCGCTGGTTCTTGCCGATGGTGTGCAGCAGGAACAGGCCGTCATCGGCCAGGCAGCGATGCGCGACTTCCATGTAGGTACGATAGTTGCGCCGGCCCACGTGCTCGAACATGCCGATGCTGACGATGGCGTCGAAGCGTTCATTGAGTTCGCGGTAATCCTGCAGCCGAAAATCCAGCGGCAGGTGTCCGTAGCGCTCTTTCGCCAGCGCGATCTGTTCTTTCGAAATGCTCACCCCCACCGCTTCCACGCCATAGCGTTCGGCCGCAAACGCCATGAAGCTGCCCCAGCCGCAGCCGATGTCGAGCACGCGCATACCGGGCTTGAGTTGCAGCTTGCGGCAGATCAGATCGAGCTTGGCTTCCTGCGCTTCTTCCAGCGTGGTCGCGGTGTTCCAGTAGCCACAGGTGTAGGTCATGCGTGAATCGAGCATCGCGGCGTAGAAATCGTTGCCGAGGTCGTAGTGCACTTCGCCGACCATGCGTGAACGCTTGAGGTTCTGGCGGTTCATGAACTTCGCCGCCAGCACATGGCCGACCAGGCGCAAGGGCTTGATGTTGTCGGTCAGCCGCGTGCGCAACAGCCGCGAGAAGAATTCGTCGAGTTGTTCGGCGTCCCAGTCGCCGTCCATGTACGCTTCGCCGAGGCCGAGGTTGGCCTGCGCGAACGCCCGTTCCGGTACGCCGGCGCGATGCAGCTGGAGATCCCAGGGATTGTTGCCGTTGATGCGGATGCCGCCGTGGCCAAGCAGGTCGGCCAGAGCGCGAAAGATTGCGGAGTCTTGTTGCAGCTCACCGGGCGAGCTGATTGTAGCGGTCGATACGGAAGTGGAAGTGGAGGCATTCGAAGACATGTGCTGCGTTCCTGTTTGATGAGTTGAGGGGCGAGTGCGCTGCTCGGGCAACGTCGAATCTTTCTGCAAGTCATGCAGTAAACGATAAAGCAGACGAAAGTCTTTTGCACAATTGATTAAATGTTTTAAATCAATTGATGATGGCTATTGCCCTACCAACACCGCCGAAATCACCCTCAACTCCGCTCGGACAGCGCTTCGGCATACGGGAAGATTGAATTTTTTTGAACATTTTTCACGCCGATTTCATACTTCCATCAAGACACCGGGTTATCCTTACGACAATCTTCCTTGCAGCCAACGGCGGCCGGGAGCGACACAAACCTCGCACCAAACATCACGCCAACATCCCGCAAAATTCATCACTACGTCCCCATGACCAAACAAGTACAAAAGCAAATGGAACCCGACAGCGCCGTCTACAAAACCTTGCTGGAATCAACCAAGGCGATCCCCTGGAAAATCGACTGGGGCACGATGAAGTTTGCCTACGTCGGACCGCAGATCGAAGCATTGCTGGGATGGACGCCGGAGAGCTGGGTCTCGGTGGAGGACTGGGCCGCGCGCATCCATTCGGAAGACCGTGAAGGCGTGGTGAATTTTTGCGTGGCGCAATCGAAGGCCGGCGTCGACCACGAGGCCGACTACCGCGCCATCACGCGCGACGGCGAGCACGTCTGGATCCGCGACGTGGTGCACGTGGTGCGCAAGCCGGATGGCGAAGTCGATGCGCTGATCGGCTTCATGTTTGACATCACCGAGCGCAAGAAGAATGAAGCGCGCCTGGCGGAATTGCAGAAAGAACTGGAAGCGCTGTCCTATCGCGACAGCCTCACCGACGTCGCCAATCGCCGCATGTTCGACTCGGCGCTGGAAGTCGAATGGGCCAACGCCGTCCGGAACCGCACGCCACTGTCGGTGATCATGCTCGACATCGATTACTTCAAGCAGTACAACGATCATTACGGCCACATCCGCGGCGACGCCTGCCTCAAGCAGATCGCCGGCGTACTGGGCAAAGCCGCCACGCGCACGCGTGACTTCTTCGCTCGCTACGGCGGCGAAGAATTCGTGCTGATCCTGCCCGAGACCGATCGCGCCTCCGGCCTCAAGGTCGCGCAACGCTGCCGCAAGCTGGTGCTGAAAGAAAAAATCCCGCACGAAAAATCGCAGGTGGAGAGCGTCGTCACCATCAGCCTCGGCATGTCCACCATCATTCCCTCGCGCCAGGACCAGCGCATCGAATTCATGGAAGCCGTCGACAAACGCCTGTACATGGCCAAGCAGCGCGGCCGCAATTGCATCGTCGCCGAAGACTGAACTTCGGCTGAATGCGCCGGACCTTCTACGCGATCGCTGCAATAAGCGGCTCCTCTGCACGCAGCGACGGCGTGCCGATCAGGATATCTTCGTAGAAGGCGCCGATGGCTTCGGTCGGATGGCGCAGCTGAATTTCCAGCACCCAGACGGCGTCGCCTGGCACGATGTCCATCTCGGCCAGCTTGGCCGGCCCGAACAAGGCGTGCGGAAAGTCCGACACCCGATGCCCCGCCAGATTGCGCTCCAGCAGCCAGCCGCCACGCGCTGCAGCAGCCTCGGCAAAATCGTACAGCGCCCGCCCGGTCAAGCCGGTGCGCCAGGCATCGCGCGTCTCGCTGAAAACATCGCGCGCGGCCTGCGCGCAGGCGCGATGCAGACTGTCGTCGCCGAACACGATGGTGTCGCCGAAATCGCCTTCATAGCCATCCCATACCGGGCCGAGATCGACCACCGCGATATCGGCGGCGCGCAGCCGGCGCTCTTTTTCCACGCCTTCGCGCGGCGTCCTGACCGTGTCGTCGCCGAAGCGGATATAGGTCGGATGCCAGGTGTGCGACGATCCCATCGCGCGCAGATGATCATTGGCCATCGTTACAGCCTCGCCGGTCGTCATGCCCACACGCAGCTTGCCGACAATCTGCGCCAGCGCGCGGATCGATTGTTCGCGCGCCGCCAGCATGCCGTCGAGCGAGTACTTGGGACCGACCCGTTCCCACACCGGATCGAAGCCGCCGCGCGCCATCGGCGCGGTGCTCGCTCCTGAAGGTACGAATGCTTCGGCAACGAAGTGATGCGCCGCCAGGCCCAGCGCCATGCAGCGTTCTCGCACAGCCGCGACCATCGCCGGATTGCCGCAGGCGTACACGCGTGCTCCCGGCCAGGCATGATCCATGGCGGCGGCGACGTCTTGCACGTAGCCTTGCTGCACGCCTGGTTCAAGGTGCTCAGCCTGAGCGATGACGCCGGTCCAGGTAAACCGCGCATCGGCGACGGCAAGCCCGTCAAGGAATTCCTTGTCGTAGAAATCATCGGTGCGGGCGCCGCCCCAGTACAGGCTCACCGGCGCTGCATCCGGTTCCGCCAATGCCGCCAGCAGGATCGGCTTGATGCCGGCATAGCCGGTGCCGGTCGCAAACAACAGCAAGGCCGAACGCTCGCCGGCTTGCCAGGTGCAGGCGCCGAAACCGCCTTCGATGCTGAGAACGTCGCCGACGGCAAGACGATCAAGCATGCCTTCCGAAAAGTGGCCGCCGTCGACACGGCGAATGTGGAAGACCAGCTTGCCGTCATTGTCGGCAGGAATGTTCGCGACCGAAAAGCAGCGGCTGCTGCCGTCGTCGAGATAGATCTTCACGTACTGGCCGGCGCGCACCGGCATGGCAGGCGTACCCTGCAGCACCAGCCGCACCACGCTCGGCGTCAGCAGCTGCTTCTCCAGCACCGACGCCTCGAAGCGCGACGCCTGCACTTCCGGCGACCAGCCTGGAATGTCGATGCGCATGTCGCTGCAGGCCCGGTTGCGGCACAACAGTATCTCGTCGTGCGCCAGTGAATATGGTGTCCCCAAGGCCACATACGGTTCGGTCTCATGGACGCCGTCCAGCACCCTCACCTTGCACGATCCGCATTCGCCCCGACGGCAGGAAAACGGAATCGAGATGCCCTGCGCCAGCGCGGCGTCGAGCAACAGCTCGTCGCCCGCGGCGAAGGTCTTGCCGGATTGGTCCAGTGTGATGGTGTGTTTGCCTTGCATGATGTCCTCGTTGACCGTTTATCAAATATCAGATGAGAGGATTGTGGCGTTAGAATAGGACCATTGAAACCTCCAGATTTGAACAATCCACATGGTCCAGATGAGAAAATGGCGACCCTTGCTCGATCTAGACGCCGATGGCGCCGGGCAAAAAGCGTCCTATCGCAAGATCGTCGACGGCCTTGCCAACGCCATTCGCAGCGGCCGTCTGGAGCCCGGTGCGGCCCTGCCCGGCACACGCGAGCTGGCGGATATCCTCGACGTCAATCGCAAGACCGTGATCCTGGCCTACGAAGAAGCCATCATCAAAGGCTGGCTGGTCAGCGAACCGCGCCGCGGCACCTTCGTCAACGCGCTGTTCGCCGACCACACGACAACGTCCGCCAACATGGTGCAATCCAAACGCACAGCCGGCATCAGTGAGAGTGAGGCGTTCGCGCCGGACTTCCTGGCGCCTGCACTGCCGCCGTATTTCGATGATCTCTACGTGCCCGCAGTACGCGCGGGCCGCACGCGCGAGACCATGTATTTCGACAACGGCGCGCCCGATCACCGGCTGTTGCCGCAGGCTGTCCTGCATCGCTATTACCGCAACGCCATGAAGGCCGCGTTCAAATCCAGCTGGGTCAAATACGGCAACCTGGAATCGGCGGCACAGCTGCGCACGGCATTGGCCGAGATGCTGCGCGCCACGCGCGGACTGACCGCTGGCGCGTCCAACATCTGCCTCACGCAAGGCACGCAAATGGCCTTGCACCTGGCGGCCGGCGCGCTGATCCGTCCGGGTGACGTGGTGCTGGTGGAGCGCCTCAGCTATCCGCCGGCCTGGGCCATCTTCCGCGCGCTGGGGGCGCAGATCGAAGTCATCGACGTCGATAGCGATGGCTGCCGCGTCGACCAGATTGAGACGCTCTGTCTGAAAAAGCCGGTGCGGCTGATTTACCTGACGCCGCATCATCAGTTCCCGACTACGGTCAGTCTGCGCGCCGATCGCCGCCAGAAACTGCTGGCGCTGGCGCAGCAGCATGGCTTCACCATCATCGAGGAAGACTACGACCACGAATATCACTTTGAAGGCCGCCCTTACCTGCCGCTGGCCAGCGACGCCGGCCAGCGCAGCGTCATCTACATCGGCTCCCTGTCGAAGCTGCTGGGCTCTTCGTTCCGCTGCGGCTTCATCGTCGCGCCGGAAAACCTGATTGAAGCCCTGGGCAAGAATCAATTGCTGATTTCCACGCACGGCGACGCCGTCATGCAAAAGATGCTGGCCGACCTGATTGCCAATGGTGAATTGCGCAAGCATCTGCGCCGCGCCGCCAAGCTGTATCGCGCACGCAAGGATGCCTTGATGCAGTCGTTGCACGCGCGCTTCGGTGAGCGCATCACGCTGCGCAATCCCGAGGGCGGGCTGGCGCTGTGGGTGACTTTCCGTGAGGATATCGACGTCGACGCCATGATGCGGCGCGCGGCCGACGAGCAGCTGTTCGTGCGCAGCGGACGGCAGTTTTCGCCGTTGGACCAGCCGGTCAACGGCCTGCGGCTGGGATTTGCATCGATGACGCCGGATGAACTGGCGCAGGCGGTGGGACGCCTGCACGAGGCATCGCGCAGGCAAGCTTAGTCAAGGTTTTTACCGCGATTCCAGCAGCGCAGGCAATTCAGCGAGGAAAGCATCCCGCGCGCGCATCCCGGCGCTGCCCTTTTCTTCCTTCTCTTCCTGGATTAGACGCACGATCACGCGTGTCTTTGCATCCTTGGTCACCCAGCCGACAAACCAGCCGTAGAAATGCGCCTTGTCGTAACCGCCGTCGGCCGTGCGCGGCATGGCGGCGCCGGTCTTGCCGTGGATCTCCCAGCCGTTCGCCAGTGGCGGCAACTGCGTGATGCGTGCCGTCATCTCCATTGCCTGCACGCTGACCGGCAAGCTGCGATTGACCAGCTTGCTCAGGAACTGCGCCTGTTCGTCCGGAGAAATCTGGATCGACGAACTGATCCAGGAGCGGTCCAGCGCATTGTTCTTGCCCTTGTCGCCGCGCACGTCGCGGTTGCCGTAGCCGAGCTTGTCGACATAGGCCTTGAACTTCGCCGCGCCGAGCGCATGGGTGACCTGCTGCGAATACCACACCACCGAATACTTCATCCAGAATGCCGGATCGATGGTGTCGCGCCAGGCCGGGTTGCCCCAATAGGTGTAGCCCTCGCGGAACGGGATGGCCGGCGCGTGTTCGTCCTTGAGGAAGCCGGCGTCGTAGCCCATCAGCGCAATCGGGATCTTGAAGGTCGAGGCCGGCGTCACGCGCGTGGCGCAATCGCCTTCGCGCACCAGCGCCTTGCCGGTCACGGGATCGACGATGAGCGTGCAGAGCGTGCGCGCTTCGGTCTCGGACACGAACAGCGAAGCGCTTATCGCAAACAAGGCGGCGAGGAGGTACATCATGGGATTTCCTTCATGGGTGAGTTATTGCGCCGCAAGTGTAATGATTCCGGGCAGCAAGAACAAACCAGCTTTCGTGAAGGCTGGCATCAGGTTTTCTGATGCCATTGAAGAAGGATAGAGAAGGCGCGCTATTCGTTTTTCTGCGGCTGCGCGATGGTGCGCAACTGGAAACGGCCGTCGTTGTTGAACAGCCAGGTCTCCGACAACTCGACCTTGCCACCGCTTAGCAGCGCCACCGGCGGTTTGGGGAACGGCGCTGTGCTGCGCAAGGTAGCCAGCGCGGTGGCTTCGGTGGTCTTGTCCTTGTTGGTGCGCACCACTTCGCTGCGCACCAGGTTGCCGTCCTTGTCGACCACGTACTTGATCACGATGACCGAGCGCAGCAAGGCCTGCGGGCGTTCGACGTGGACCTTGGTCGAATTGACTTGGGAAATGCGGCGCGCCAGGTCTTCCTTGTAGGCGCCCAGAGAGTCAGCCGTAGAGGTGCCGTCGGGCGTGGTCTTCACCTGTTCGATGATCTCCTTGGCGGTGGCGTCGCGATTGGCCTGGGTGTCGGGCTTTTGCGACGAACAAGCCGATAGCAGCGCGGCGCTGATGCTGCCGATGGCGACCAGCACCGCGACGTTTTTCATTGATGACTTGTTCAAAGAGTAATCCATGGCAAGGAGAAGATCGGGATTGTCATTAGCAGTCATTAGACCATACAGATTAGACCACGCCGCCATGCGTGTGCGTTCCCGCTATTTTGCAGACAAATTCGGATCGGGTTTTCATGCGGCAAGAGGCTTGCCTTCCGGCAGCGGATTACTTGTCAGAAGCACTCCATCCATAACCTCAACCTATGGATGGAATCCATTCCATATATAACGCCGCAACTGTCATCCAGCGGTCATATTAGCTACGTAATATCCGCTCACTTTCTGGCCGAACCCGGCATAGTCCTGACGAAAGAGCGCGATGCTTACTTCCTTGTCCGTCACTGCCCCTGCATCTGCATCTGAATCCACTGCCGCCGAGGCGACCTCTCCGACCTCCGCGACTTTCCTGTCGATCCGCAATATCCATAAACGCTTCGGCGCCTTCACCGCGCTCGACAATGTGTCGCTCGACGTGCGCCAGGGGGAAATGGTCTGCTTGCTGGGACCATCCGGCTGTGGCAAGACGACCCTGCTGCGCACCATCGCCGGCCTGGAAAAACAGGACGACGGCGCCATCCACGCCCACGGCACCGACATCTCGCACCTGCCGCCGCAATCGCGCGACTACGGCATCCTGTTCCAGTCCTATGCACTGTTCCCCAACTTGACGGTGGCGCAGAACGTCGCCTACGGCCTCAATGCGCGCCGCCTGTCGCGCACGCAGATGCAGCAGCGCGTGGCCGAGATGCTGGACATGATCGGCCTGTCCGGCAGCGACAAGAAATATCCCGGCCAGCTCTCCGGCGGCCAGCAGCAGCGCGTGGCCCTGGCGCGCGCGCTGGCGCCCTCGCCTTCGCTGTTGCTGCTGGACGAGCCGCTGTCGGCGCTGGACGCGCAGGTGCGTGAACACCTGCAGCTGGAAATCCGCCGCCTGCAAAAGCAATTCAACATCACCACGCTGATGGTTACGCATGACCAGGAAGAAGCGATGGTCATGTCGGACCGCATCGCCATCATGCAGCACGGCCGCATCGAACAATTCGACACGCCCGACCGCATCTACCGCCATCCGGCCACACCCTTTGTCGCCGACTTCATCGGCCAGGCCAACTGGCTGCCGTTCCAGCGCTTGTCGCCGCATCAGGTCAGCGTCGGCACGCTCACACTGACGGTCGACGAAGCGCCGCGCCAGCACATGGGCAACACTATGAACAATAACGACAGCGGCCGCTTGTTCTGCCGTCCGGAAGCGGTCGACGTCTTGCCCGCCGCCGACGCGTCGAACCGGTTTTCGGCGCGCGTAGTCGATCAGATCTATCTGGGCGACCGCTATCGCATGATGCTGGAGCTTGACGAATTGCCGGGCCAGCGCCTGATGGCCGACGTCACCAACGAGGTGCGCGCGCGCCTGCCGGACGTCTCCGCCCAGCGCATGTGGATCGCCTTGCCGCAGCACTCGCTGCACCTGTTTTCCTGAGCCCCGCATGAATACCTCCGTTCAGGCGCCGCCGCTCGCCGTCACCTCGGCACCCGTATCAAAGCCGGTGTCGGCCTTCAATCGCGACACCGCGACCGCGAACGGCCTGAAATATTTCCTGCTGCTCTTGCTGATGCTGGCGCTGGCCCTGCCGCTGGTGGCCGTGCTCGGCCAGGCGCTGCTCGACCGTAACGGTGCATGGGCCGGTCTGGCGCCGTGGAGCAGGCTGATTGCCAATCCCAACTTCTTCCCCATGGTGGCGCGCAGCGTCGGCGTGTCGGCTGCGACCGCCTTGCTGGTGGTGCCGCTGGCCTACCTGTTCGCCTACGGCCTGCAACGCACGCTGGCGCCGTTCAAGGGCATGTGGCGGGCCATCGCGCTGTTGCCGCTGCTGGCGCCGTCGCTGCTGCCGGGCATCGCCCTGATCTATCTGTTCGGCAACCAGGGCCTGTTCAAGGAATGGATGAACGGCAGCATCTACGGCTTCTGGGGCATCTTGCTGGGCGAGGCGTTCTACACCTTTCCGCATGCGCTGATGATCCTGTTGTCGGCGCTGTCGCTGGCCGATGCGCGCCTGTATGACGCCGCCTCGGCAATGGGCGCGAGCAGCTGGAAGACCTTCCGCACCGTGACGCTGCCGGCCACGCGCTACGGCATCTTCGGCGCGTTCTGCCTGGTGTTCACGCTGGCGATCACCGACTTCGGCGTGCCCAAGATCGTCGGCGGCGCCTTCAGCGTACTGGCGGTGGAAGCCTACAAGGCCGTGGTCGGCCAGCAGCAGTTCGACCGCGGCGCGCTGATCGGCCTGCTGTTGCTGATCCCCGCATTGCTGACCTTCTGCATCGACGGCTGGCTGCAAAAACGCCAGCGCGCCCAGATGAGCAGCCGCGCCGAAGTGCTGACGCCGCGCCGCCAATGGCGTCGTGACAGCGTCTACACGCTGATCCTGATGTTGATCAGCGGCGCGCTGCTGTTGATGATTGCGGTTGCCATCGGCGCGTCGCTGGTCAAACTATGGCCGTACAACCTCAAGCTGACGCTGATGCACTACGACTTCGACAACATGGACGGCGGCGGCTGGCTGGCTTACTGGAACAGCCTGCGCCTGGCCATCGGCACCAGCATCGTCGGCACCGTCGTGATTTTCACCGGCGCCTGGCTGATGGAAAAGACGCGCAGCAACCGCCTGCTCGACAACGCGCTGCGCTTCCTGAGCTTCCTGCCGATGGCAGTGCCGGGGCTGGTGCTGGGACTGGGCTTCGTGTTCTTCTTCAATCATCCGGCCAATCCGCTGAACTTCCTCTACGGCAGCATGGCGATCCTGATCCTGTGCTCGGTGATGCACTTCTACACCACCGCGCACCTGACCGCCGTCACTGCGCTCAAGCAGATCGATCCCGAATTCGAAGCCGCCTCGGCCTCGCTCAAGGTGCCGCTGCTGCGCACTTACCTGCGCATTACCGTGCCGCTGTGCCTGCCGGCGGTGCTGGAAATCTTCCGCTATCTGTTCGTGTCGTCGATGACGACGGTGTCGGCAGTGATCTTCCTCTACAGCCCCAACACCGTGCTGGCGGCAATCGCCGTGCTGAACATGGACGACGCCGGCGATGTCGGCCCGGCCGCAGCGATGTCCACGCTGATCCTGCTGACCTCGATTGCCGTCTCGCTGCTGATGCACTGGGGCCTGGGCTACTGGGTGCGTCGCGCGCAGGCCTGGCGCAGCGCCGGAAAAAAACATTGATGCATTGATTGATTCACTCGTTCGTCGTTTTACTTTTCCATCACAAGAAAGCAACCATGAAACCTACAACCATTCTGAAACTGCTTGCTTCCGTACTGGGTGCAGGCGCCCTGCTGTCCGCGCATGCAGCGACCACGCTGACCGTCTATACCGCGCTGGAAGCCGATCAGATCAAGGCCTATCAAGCCGAGTTCGAAAAGTCCAATCCGGACATCGAAATCAAATGGGTGCGCGATTCCACCGGCATCGTCACCGCCAAGCTGCTGGCTGAAAAAGCCAATCCGAAGGCTGACGTGATCTGGGGCTTGGCTGCTTCCAGCCTGGCGATCCTCGACAAGGAAGGCATGCTGACGCCTTACGCGCCGAAGAATCTCTCGGCGATCGAAGCCAAGTACCGCAGCCCGGCCAATCCTCCAGCGTGGGTCGGCATGGACGTGTGGGGTTCGGCGATCTGCTTCAACACCGTCGAAGCGCAAAAGCAAGGTCTGCCGAAGCCGACTTCGTGGGCCGACCTGACCAAGCCGATCTACGCCGGCAAGATCGTCATGCCGCATCCAGCCTCCTCCGGCACCGGCTACCTCGACGTCACCGCCTGGATCCAGATGATGGGCGAAGACAAGGCATGGGCTTACATGGACGCGCTGCACAAGAATATCGGCCAGTACACCCACTCCGGCTCCAAGCCATGCAAGCAAGCCGCCACCGGCGAGTTCCCGATCGGCATCGCGTTTGAATACCGCGCCGTGAAGACCAAGAAGGAAGGCGCACCGATCGACATCATCCTGCCGTCGGAAGGCCTGGGCTGGGATCTGGAAGCGACCGCCATCGTCAAGGGCACCAAGAACCTCGACGCCGCCAAGCGCCTGGCTGACTTCTCCGCCAGCAAGGACGCCATGATGCAATACGAAAAGAACTTCGCCGTGCTGGCCGTGCCGGGCATCGCCAAGCCTGATCCGCTGCTGCCTGCCGACTACGAAAAGCGCCTGACCAAGAACGACTTCGTCTGGACCAGCAGCAACCGCGACCGCATCCTGAACGAGTGGAGCAAGCGTTACGAAAGCAAGGCTGAAAAGAAGCAATAACGTGTAGACCTGCCGCCCGCGCCATCTAAAGCGCGGGCGGCGCTGAACAGAAGAACGTGGAGCATCGGATGGGCAATACCAACACCAACAAGGATCACATCGACGTCGCCGTCGTCGGTGCCGGCATACTCGGCCTGGCGCACGCCTTTGCGGCAGTCAAGCGCGGCCTGCGCGTCGTCGTGTTCGAACGCAGCTCGACGCCGATCGGCGCCTCGATCCGCAATTTCGGCATGGGCCTGGTCACCGGCCAGCCGCCGGGCGTCATGCTCGGCCTCGCCAAACAAAGCCGGGCACTGTGGCTGCACCTGGCGCAGCGCGCCAATTTCAGCGCACGTGAAGCCGGCACCCTGCTGTTCGCCCGCACTGCGGCCGAACATGCGGTACTCGAAGAATTCATGATCGTGCGCGCGCGCCAGCATGGCTACGACGCCTCGCTGCTGGAAGGCGCACAACTCGATGCCCTGTACGGCGGCCGCTTCCGCCATCATCGTTCGGCCCTGCACGGCACCCAGGATTTGCAGCTGTATTCGCGTGAAGCGGTGCCGGCGCTGGTGTGCTACCTGCAATCGCAAGGCGTGCAATTCCATTTCAACACGCTGGTCAGGGAAGCACGGGACGGTCATCTGTCGACCACCGCCGGCGAGTTCCGCGCGGAGCGCACCATCGTCTGTTCCGGCCACGATTACCAGACGCTGTTTGCCGACAAGCTCGGCGAAATGAATCTCAAGGTCTGCCGCCTGCAGATGTTGCGCGCGGCGCCGAAGGAGCGCTTGCCGCTGACGCACGCGGTCCTGACCGGTTTGTCGTGCACCCATTACGGCGCGTTTTCCGATCTGCCAAGCGCAGCGGGCGTGAATGCCGAAATCGAAGCGCAGTATCCGGTGCTGAACCGCCACGGCATCCATCTGCTGGTCAGCCCGACGCCGTACCAGGAACTCATCATCGGCGACTCGCACTACTACGGCGTCGATGCGCCGCCGTTCAATAACGAGGAAATCGATCAGCTCATGATCGGTCTGGCGGAAGAGACGCTGGGTGTGAAACTGAACGTGCTGGAACGCTGGCAAGGCGTCTACGGCAGCAAGGGACCGGGACCGTTCTCGGCGACACCGGTCGACGCCAAGACCACGGTGGTGCTGATGCATACCGGCATCGGCATGAGCGTGGGCCTGGCCTTGGGTGAACGTGTGATCGGCGCCTTGCTGGATGGCGCGAAGTTGCCGGATCCGGCGGTCGACAAGAACTGAAATCATCACTATCCCGGCGCGTGCCGGGGTAGTGATGACTCTGCAAAACCAACTACTCGCGCGCCAATCCCTCTGCGTGCAGCCACTTGCCCTTGCGGCACAAGTCATCGGTCACATCCAGCACCAGCCGCTCCACCGCCGCCGCCGCATTGGTCAGCGGAATATTCTTCGAAGCGCACAAGGCCAGCGTGCGCGCCATGCGTTCACCGCTGATCGGCAGTGCGACCATGTCGCCGCGTTCGATTTCCGACAGCAAGGGCGCCACGGGCAAAATGGTCGCGCCGATGTCGGCGAGGATGGCCGACTTCAGGATCGCCACCGAATTGATCTCGATCACGTTGTCGAGGGACATGCCTTGTGCGCGCACAATGTTTTCAATACGCGGCCGCACGCCGTGCTGCAGGCCGGGCAGGATCAGCGGCGCCTTGATGGCCTGCGCCAGCGTGACCGATTTCTTCTTGCCGGCGCCGTATTGCGAGTCTGCACGCGTGATGTACATCATCTCTTCTTCCACCATCGGCGTGCTGGCGAACGGCGACAGCTGGCCGTCATCGAACAGCACCGCCAGGTTGATGCGGCCCGACTTGAGCTGGACGATCAGGTTGCCGGTCAGCTCCTCGGTGAGCAGCAAGGTGATTTCCGGATAGGTGGCGCGAATGGCGGTCAGCAGCGGCAAGGCCAGCGCGCCCGAGACGCTCTGCGGAATGCCCAGCGCCACGGTGCCGGACGGCTTGTCGTTGGATTGCGCCACCGCCGATTTGGCGTCGGTGACTTGCTTGAGAATGGCTTGCGCGTGTTCGTAGAAGGTCTTGCCGGCGTCGGTGGCGATCACGCCTTGCGCGGAACGATGCAGCAATTGCGCTTCGAGTTCTTCTTCCAGCTGACGGACCTGCTGCGTCAGCGCCGGCTGGGCGATGTGCAGCACGCGCGCCGCGCGCGACAGCGAGCCGTGATCGACGATGGCGACGAAATATCTGAGTTGGCGCAATTCCATGCAGACGGATCCGATTCAGGTTGTTGTTTCAAGTTGTTATTTTTAATTACAAGCCGGGACGGCTATTGAACATGCGGCTGCGCGCATTTTCGATATGCCCGCGCATGGCCCGCCGCGCGCCTTCGGCGTCTTGCCGCTTGATCAGCTCGAAGATGTTGCGATGCTCGTCCATGGCGTCCTGGGTGCGCTTCCACGGCTGGATGTGCATCAGGTGGCGCAGCATATTGACGGCGTGGCTGACGTCGTACTCCAGCGTCTTCAATACCTGCACGAAACGCAGGTTGGCGGTCGCCGTGGCGATCGCTTCATGGAAGCCGAAATCGAAATGGTGGGCAATGCCGCCGACGGCGTTGGCCTCTTCAAACCCGGTCAGCAATTCGTCCATCCTGGTCAGGTCGGCGGTGCTGCGGCGCAGGGCCGCCATATAGGCGCATTCGGGCTCGACCACCATGCGCAGTTCGAGGCCGTTCATGATGTGACCGATGCGCTCGGACGGCTCCGCTGCTGCGGACTTGCCGGCGACACCCGGACTGTCCATGACGTAGGTGCCGGAGCCGCGCCGCGATTCGACCAGTTGGTCTTCGCGCAGCCGGTCGAGCGCCTGGCGCACGATGGGACGCGAGACGTCGAACAGCGTGGCCAGGTCGTTTTCCGACGGCAGGCGGCTGCCGACGGCGATCTTGCCTTCAACGATGGCGTGGAACAGGTTTTCATAGACCCGTTCGGCAAAACGCTCCTGGCGCACCGGACCGAGTCCGGCCGCGGCCAGTGCGAGCGCATCGGTGGACAGTTGGGTGCGGATGCTAACAACTTTGGCGTCCGGTTTTTCCTGCGGCTGGTCGGCTGGCGATTTCGGCATGGTTGGTCTCCGATGGCGATGTTCTGATGATTGCGCATGGTAGCGTATTTGCGCTGCGGCCATAAGCCCTCCTTATGGCCTCTAGTGCAATGGCGATCATCTGAATAAGTAGTAATATCAATTGACATCTTTTGGCGATCAACTTACATTGAAACCCAGACGAGGCGACGGCGGTATCTTCCGACCGAAGTCCATAGAACAAAAACGACAGGAGACAGACGGTCCGGCTCAATGGCTGCGACGGTGATATCTTTTGCCGTCCATTGTTTATCAAAGCCAATCATGAATAAGCCTTACATTCAGCCCAGCCAGCCTTACCTCGAACAGTTTTCGCTTGCAGGAAAGACCGTACTCGTCACCGGCGCAGCGCGCGACATCGGCCTGGAAATCGCCCGCGCCATGGCGGGCAGCGGCGCCCATGTGATCCTCGGCGGCCGCAACGCAGAGACCTTGGCAAGCGCGGTACAAAGCCTGACGGTGCAAGGCTTGTCGGCCAGCGCCCTCGCCTTCGACGTGACCGACAAAGCCGCCGTCAAGGACGCCTTCGCCCGCATCGCCAAGGAACACGCCGGTCTCGACGTGCTGGTCAACAATGCCGGCGTGCGCAACCGCAAGCCGCTGCTCGAATTCAGCGACGACGACATCGTCGCCATGATGGAAACCAACCTGATCGCCGGCTACACGCTGTCGCGCGAAGCGGCGCGCCTGATGGTGCCGAACAAGCGCGGCCGGCTGATTACCGTGACCTCGATTGCCGGCCAGATCGCCCGATCAGGCGACGCCGTCTACACCGGCGCCAAGGCCGGGCTGACCGGCATGATGCGTGCACTCGCCGCCGAATACGGTCCGCTGGGCATCACCAGCAACGCGATTGCGCCCGGCGGCGTGGCCACCGAAGCCAATGCCGCCGCGATCGCCGATCCAAAAATCAACGCCCATTTCGCCACGCGCACGCCGCTGGGGCGCTGGGCGCAGCCGGCTGAAATCGCCGGCGCCGCCGTGTTCCTCGCTTCCAACGCCGCCTCCTACGTCAATGGTCACGTTCTGTACGTGGATGGCGGCATGTCGATTGCCATGTAAATCAAAGGACTTTGAAATCATGAAACAGCACTTCATCAACAACCGCTGGACCGCACCGTCTTCCGGCGAAAGCATTCCCGTCATCGATCCTTCCGACGGCGAAGTGTTCGAATCGCTGGCGCGCGGCAACGCCGCCGACATCGACCTCGCGGTACAAGCAGCGCGCAAGGCCTATGACAATGTCTGGAGCCGCACCAGCGCCGCCGACCGCAGCCGCCTGATGATGAAGCTGTCGCAAAAGCTGGCCGAGCACCAGGAAGAACTGGCGCAACTGGAAGCGCGCGACTGCGGCAAGCCGTTCAAACAGGCGCGCGCCGATGCCGCCGCCATCGTGCGTTATTTCGAGTTCTATGCCGGCGCGGCCGACAAGCTGCACGGCGAGACCATTCCCTACCAGACCGGCTACACCGTGCTGACACTGCGCGAGCCGCATGGCGTCACCGCACACATCGTGCCGTGGAATTATCCGATGCAGATCTTCGGCCGTTGCGTCGGCGGCGCGCTCGCCGCCGGCAACACCTGCGTGGTCAAACCCGCTGAAGACGCCTGCCTGTCGCTGCTGCGCGTGGCGGAACTGGCCGCCGAAGTCGGTTTCCCCGAAGGCGTGCTCAATATCGTCACCGGCTACGGCCATGAAGCGGGCGACCTGCTGATCAGGCACGCCGACATCGATCACGTGTCGTTCACCGGTTCGCCCAACGTCGGCAAGATCGTGGTGCGCGCCGCTGCCGAACATCACACGCCGGTCACGCTGGAACTGGGCGGCAAGTCGCCGCAGGTGGTGTTCGCCGACGCTGACTTCGACGCCATGCTGCCGGTAATCGTCAACGCCATCGTGCAGAACTCCGGACAGACTTGTTCCGCCGGCAGCCGCCTGCTGGTCCAGCGCAGCGTCTATGAACAGGTACTGGAACGGGTCGGCGCCGCCTTCGGCAAATTACGCGTCGGCTCGGCGGCGATGGACCTCGACTGCGGTCCGCTGATTCGCAAGACGCAACAGGAGCGCGTGGCCGGTTTCCTGCGCGACGCCGCCGACAGCAAGATCCCGGTGGTGGCGCAGGGCCGCATCGCCGACGGCGTGCCGGCAGGCGGCTTCTACCAGGCGCCGACTTTACTGCGCGACGTACCGATTCAACACCGTCTGGCGCAGGAAGAAGTATTCGGCCCGGTGCTGTCGGCGATGTCGTTTGAAGACGAAGCTGATGCCATCCGCCTCGCCAACGGCACCGACTTCGGCCTGGTCGCGAGCGTCTGGACGCGCGACGGCGGACGGCAGTTCCGCCTGGCGCGGGCGATCCGCAGCGGCCAAGTCTTCATCAACAACTATGGTGCGGGCGGCGGCGTGGAATTGCCATTCGGCGGCGTCAAGGCCAGCGGCCACGGACGCGAAAAAGGTTTCGAAGCGCTGTACGGCTTCACGGTTTTGAAGACCATCGCCATCAAACACGACTAAAAAATCATTCAACACCCCAAGGAGAAGACATGCGACTCAAAGACAAAGTAGCCATCGTGACCGGCGCCGGTTCGGGTTTCGGCGAAGGCATCGCCAAGAGCTATGCGCGCGAAGGTGCGCGCGTGCTGGTGGCCGACATCAATGAAGCCGGCGGCAAGCGCGTCGTCGACGACATCGTCGCGGCCGGCGGCCAGGCGCGTTTCATCAAGACCGACGTCTCCAAGAGTGCCGATACGGCGGCGATGCTGGCCGCTGCGCTGGAAGCCTTCGGCGGCGTGCATATCGTCGTCAACAACGCTGGCACCACCCACCGCAACCGTCCGATGCTGGAAATCGAAGAGGATGAATTCGAACGCGTCTATGCGATCAACGTGAAGAGCATCTTCCTGAGCGCGAAGACCTTCGTGCCCTACTTCCGCAAGGTCGGCGGCGGCGCCTTCATCAACATCGCCTCGACCGCCGGCATCCGTCCGCGCCCGGGCCTGACCTGGTACAACGGCAGCAAGGGTGCGGTCATCACCACCAGCAAATCGATGGCGGCCGAACTCGGCCCGGACAACATCCGCGTCAACTGCGTCAATCCGGTGATCTCGGCAACCGGCCTGCTGACTGAATTCATGGGCGTGCCCGACACCCCGGAAAACCGCAAGAAGTTCACCGCGACGATTCCGCTGGGCCGCTTCTCGACGCCGGACGACATCGCCAACGCCTGCCTGTACCTAGGCTCGGATGAAGCGTCGTTCATCACCGGCGCTTGCCTGGAAGTGGACGGCGGTCGCTGCGTTTAACCACGCACGAGACCGGCTGTAAGCGTTTTGTCAGTGATGAAGCGCTTTCGGTTGAATCGGCAAAATTTGTGTCTATAATCACGCTGCATTAAAAAGAACCAAAACAAGAACTACAGAAATCAGTACTTAATAAGGCCAGTCCACGAGACTGGCTTTTCATAACAACAAGACTGATCCATTTTTAATATGTATGGAGTGAGACATGTCGTATACCCCAGCACAAGGCGTCGCCGCGTCGCCCGGCACCGATGTATCGTTTGAAGAAGCGACTTTTTCCAAAGTCACCTGGCGTCTGCTTCCGCTGCTTTTCCTCTGCTATGTTGCTTCTTACCTGGACCGCGTCAACGTCGGTTTCGCCAAGCTGCAAATGCTGCAGGACCTGAAGTTCAGTGAAACCGTGTACGGCCTCGGCGCCGGCATTTTCTTCATTGGCTATTTCATCTTTGAAGTCCCCAGCAACATCATCCTGCACAAGGTCGGCGCACGGCTCTGGATCGCGCGCATCATGATCACCTGGGGCATCATTTCGGGCGCCATGATTTTCGTGACGACGCCGGAAATGTTCTACGTCATGCGCTTCCTGCTGGGCGTGGCCGAAGCCGGCTTCTTCCCTGGCGTGATCCTGTACCTGACCTACTGGTATCCATCGCATCGCCGCGGCAAGATCACCGCGCTGTTCATGACCGGCATCGCCATCTCCGGCGTCATCGGCGGCCCGCTGTCAGGCTGGATCATGCATGCCTTCCCTGGCGTGCACGGCCTGACCGGCTGGCAATGGATGTTCATCATCGAAGCGATTCCTTCGCTGGTGCTGGGCGTGGTCGTGATCTTCTACCTGAAGGACCGCATCCGCGACGCCGACTGGCTGAGCGAAGATGAAAAGCGCCTGCTGGAATCGCAGATCGCACAGGAACAGTCCGAGAAGATCGAAGTCTCGCTGGGCCAGATGTTCGCCGACGGCAAGGTGTGGCTGAGCGCGATCATCTACTTCTGCTTCGTGATGGGCCTGTATGGCGTGAGCTTCTGGCTGCCGACCATCATCAAGACCACCGGTGTCACGGACCCGCTGAACATCGGCCTGCTGACTGCAATTCCTTACGCTGTCGCCGCCGTCGCGATGATCATGATCGGCCGCAGCGCCGACCAGCATCGCGAGCGTCGATGGCACGTCGCCATCCCGGCGTTCCTGGGTTGTGTCGGTCTGCTGTTCAGCACCGTGTATGACCACAACACGCTGCTGGCGATGGCTTCGCTGACATTGGCTGCGGTCGGTATCCTGACCACCCTGCCCTTGTTCTGGAGCCTGCCGACGGCGTTCCTGAGCGGCGCTGCTGCGGCTGCCGGTATCGCGCTGATCAACTCGCTGGGCAACCTGGCCGGTTTCGTCAGCCCTTACCTGGTCGGCTGGCTGAAAGACACCACCCAAAGCACCAACACCGGCATGTACGTGCTGGCGGCGTCATTGCTGCTGGGCGGACTGCTGACGTTGGCGGTGCCGGCCAAGCTGGTCAACAAGTAAGACGGCATCCTCAATAAAAAACGGCGGAGCCCGGAAGGGACTCCGCCGTTTTTTTATGCATCCGTTTTATGTTGCTTCAGCGCGCCAGCCGGCGCCAGATCGTATCCAGTACGTTGTTCAGTTCGGCGCCCTGTGCCTGGATCGCGCCCATGCCGTACTCCTTGCGCCGCACACCTGCGTCGAACAGCTCAAGCGCCCACACGGCATCCGTGGTGCGTTGAAGCGGCAAGGCCTCCGGCAGGCTCCAGACCGCATTCATCAGCGGCACGATGAGCGCCAGGTCGTCTTCGCTCAGTTGTATCGTGCGGCTTTGCACCAGCGCAGGCTTTTCGGTCGGACTCTTCAGTTGGGTAATGAAGCGCGTCATGCTGCGCCGGTCGAGATCGACCGCCGACCAATAGCCGACCGTCGTGCCGAATGCGCCCTGCGAAATGACCACGCCGCGTACCGGCGTCATCTCGGCGGGAACGGTGACTGCGCACTCACCGCAGACATGCGCCTTGACCGGGGCATAGGCCGGGACTTGAGCGAAAGCGTTGCCTGCCAGGAAGGCAAGCAATAAGACGTGACTACAGACGTGACTACGGATGCGGCTGGGCAATGTGCTCATGATGGACGACTCGCGGTAAAGGTTTGGCGGGATGGTCTCACATCCTCCAAAGAAATGCCGGACGGAATACAGCCCGAACTGCGGCCCGAAACTGCAGCCTCATCCGATGGCCTGCCCGCTTCTCTGTCAAAATGGCGGATTCTTTTGTGCTGGCCCAAGTTCATGAACGCACCCGTCATCCCGTCCGGCAATATCGATCCCGTCGCGCTGCCCTTTGCCAATGCCTTTGCGGAATTGCCGCCGGCGTTCTTCACGCGCCTGCAACCGACGCCATTGCCGCAACCTTATCTGGTGGCCGTCAGCGAGGACGCCGCTGCGCTGATCGGCATCGATCCGGCGACGGCCGGCAACAAGGCCTTCATCGACGTCTTCACCGGCAACGTCATCGCGCAACACTCCAAACCATTGGCCGCCGTGTATTCCGGCCACCAGTTCGGCGTCTGGGCCGGGCAACTTGGCGATGGCCGCGCGATCCTGCTGGGCGACCTGCCGGCGCGTGACGGCGGCCGCATGGAGATCCAGCTCAAGGGCGCCGGGCAGACGCCCTATTCGCGCATGGGCGACGGCCGCGCCGTGCTGCGTTCGTCAATCCGCGAATTCCTGTGTTCCGAAGCGATGGCCGGGCTCGGCATCCCGACCACGCGCGCGCTGAGCGTGACCGGATCGGATCAGCAAGTCCGGCGCGAGACGCTGGAAACCACGGCGGTGGTCGCGCGCATGTCGCCCAGCTTCATCCGCTTCGGCTCGTTCGAACACTGGTATTACAACAAGCACCACGATGAACTGAAACTGCTGGCAGATACCGTCATCGCCAATTTCTATCCCGAATTGCTCGGTGCCGAGAATCCTTATCGCGCGCTGCTGGCCGAAGTCACGCGCCGTACTGCACACCTGATGGCGCACTGGCAGGCGGTCGGCTTCATGCACGGCGTGATGAACACCGACAACATGTCCATCCTCGGCCTGACGCTGGACTACGGTCCCTTCGGTTTCATGGAGGCCTTCGATGCGCGCCACATCTGCAACCACACCGATCAGCAGGGGCGCTATTCGTACCAGATGCAGCCGCGCATCGGCCAGTGGAACTGTTTTGCGCTCGGTCAGGCGCTGCTGCCGCTGATCGACAGCGTGGAAGAGACCGAAGCCGCGCTGGGGCAATACGAGGCCGAGTTCGCGGCAAAGAACGATGACTTGCTGCATGCCAAACTCGGCCTGGCGACCCGTCAGGGCGACGACGACAAGCTGTTCGAATCCTTGTTCGCCATCCTGCAGGCCGGCCATGTCGATTTCACCTCGTTCTTCCGCCGCCTGAGCGATCTGCATGCGGCCGACAACGGCGGCGATGAACCATTGCGAGATCTGTTCATCGAACGAGCTTCCTTCGATGCCTGGGCCGAACAATACCGCGCCCGCCTGCAACAGGAAAACAGCGTTGATGCCGCACGGAAACTTGCAATGGACGCAAGCAACCCCAAATACGTGCTACGGAATTACCTGGCGCAAGTCGCCATCGACAAGGCGCAGAACAAGGACTTCTCGGAAGTGGCCAAGCTGCAGGAAATCCTGCGCCGGCCTTTCGACGAGCAGCCGGAACACGACAAGTACGCCGACCTGCCGCCGGACTGGGCCAGCCATCTGGAAGTCAGCTGCTCCTCGTGAGCGTAAGATTGTCCGGCGTCTCGCGACCAAGCCATATGCACCTCATTCAAAAATTTATTCATCACCCTTGCCAAGGAGCCACCCCATGACCGCCAAAGTTCAAAAAACCGATGCCGAATGGCGCGCCCAACTGGATACCATGGAATACCAGGTGACCCGCCATGCCGCCACCGAGCGCGCATTCACCGGTAAATTCTGGGATCATCACGAAGCCGGCATCTACACCTGCGTCTGCTGCAATACGCCCTTGTTCGCCTCCGATACCAAGTTCGACTCGGGTTGCGGCTGGCCCAGCTATTTCAAGGCGCTCGACCCGGCCAACGTGCGCGAGATCGTCGACAAGAGCCATGGCATGATCCGTACCGAAATCGTCTGCAACGTCTGCGATGCGCATCTGGGACATGTGTTCCCCGACGGCCCGCCGCCGACCGGCTTGCGCTATTGCATCAATTCGGCTTCATTGCGCTTTGATCCGGCCACCTGATAAGCTGCGGGTCTGTACTGGCCTGCACTATCCGCTCACCACCTTTTAAAAAGAACCAAGCACATGAAGTTCCTGTTCGACCTCTTTCCCGTCATCCTCTTCTTTGGCGTATTCAAATGGGGGGAAGGCCATGCCGACGCCGCCCAGGGCCTGGTGTCGCAATACCTGTCCGGCGTGATGTCCGGCGGCACGGCAACGGCCACGCTGGCGCCGATCCTGCTGGCTACGGCGGTCGCCATCGTCGCCTCGCTGGCGCAGATCGGTTACCTGCTGGCGCGCCGCAAGAAGGTCGACGGCATGCTGTGGGTCTCGCTGGCCATCATCGTGGTATTCGGCGGCGCCACCATCTACTTCCGCGACGATACCTTCATCAAGTGGAAGCCGACCATCCTGTACTGGTGCTTCGCGGTTGCCTTGCTGGTCAGCCAAATCTTCTTCAAAAAGAATCTGATCCGCACAACGATGGAAAAACAGGTTTCCCTGCCTGAACCGGTGTGGGTCAAGCTGAACCTGGCGTGGTCGGTATTCTTCGTCGCGATGGGCTTGCTCAATCTGTACGTGGCGTTCAATTACACGCTCGACGTCTGGGTCAATTTCAAGATGTTCGGCAGCATGGGGCTAATGTTCGCTTTCATCATCGCGCAGAGCGTGTTCCTGTCGAAATACATGAAGGACGCCGAATGAGCGCGCGACCGGATGTCATCCGCGAACGGCTGCTTGCCGCCTTCACGCCGAGCGAGTGTCTGGTGGAAGACGAATCGGCCCTGCATGCCGGTCATGCGGGCGCTGCGTCGGGCGGCGGGCACTATCGCGTACGCCTGATTTCAGCCGCTTTTGAGGGGAAAAATCGTTTAATTCGGCATCGGCTGGTGTATGATTGCCTGGCTGACATGATGCACAAGGATATACACGCACTGGCCATCACGGCTATCGCACCATCAGAAATAGCGAACTAACAAGACTATCCCCCCTCTTATATCTCTCAATTCCTAGCTTGTTAGCTATTAGTTACCTTATTACCTCCATTTTTTAGGATTCGATAATGACATTCAAACCTGCTCGTTTGCTGGTACTGCTGTTTGCAGCCGCTGCTCTGCCTGTCATGGCGCAAAACCTGGCCGTCGTGAACGGCAAGTCCATCCCATCGTCGCGTGCCGACGCCATGGTCAAGCAAATGACTGCACAAGGTCAGCCTGACAGCCCGCAACTGCGCGGCGCCGTCAAGGAAGAGCTGATCAACCGCGAAATCCTGATGCAGGAAGCCGACAAGCAAGGCCTGAGCAACAACGCCGACGTCAAGAACCAGCTTGAACTGGCGCGCCAGGGCATCGTCATCCGCGCGCTGATCGGCGACTACCTGAAGAAGCATCCGGTTGCAGACGCCGACATCAAGGCTGAGTACGACAAGTTCAAGGCGCAAGCCGGCGACAAGGAATACCACGCTCGCCACATCCTGGTCGACAAGGAAGAAGACGCGAAGGCAATCATCGCCAAGCTGAAGGCCGGCACCAAGTTTGAAGACTTGGCCAAGCAATCGAAGGACACCGGTTCCGCAGCCAACGGCGGCGATCTGGACTGGGCCACGCCTGCTTCGTTCGTGAAGCCGTTCTCCGACGCCATGGTTGCACTGAAGAAGGGTGAAGTCACCGACACACCGGTCAAGACCCAATTCGGTTACCACGTGATCAAGCTGGAAGACACACGTCCGGCCAAGGTCCCGACCCTGGAAGAAGTGAAGCCGCAAATCGCCGAAGCGCTGCAACAGAAGAAGCTGCAGGCTTATCAGGAAGAACTGCGCAAGAAAGCCAAGGTTCAATAAGACTCAGTAGTACCTCGCATCATCTCGCGGCGCGCGCAAGCGTTCCGCGGACCGAAAAAACGCCCCAGCCGGAAACGGTTTGGGCGTTTTTTTAATTTTAAGGCCTTGTTTTTTGATTTCTACAAAAAATGATGGCTCATGCGTAAAAAACCAAAAAAAATCATCATCCGTGCGCGAAACACGCATTTCAGTCAATACGGATGAGGAAATTATTTACGCATTTACCGAAAAACGACAAAAATCGCCATCACCGCCGATTTCCTTTTTCAGCCGAAAAACGTCCTGATATTCTTGCGCCTTGCCCCTATCCGGGCGACGCCGCGCACCAACATTCAAAAGCAAGCGCGACGATGAACGGCAGGAAGCCGACGCTACACGATACTGTTCGCGCTCCCTGCCATCCATAACAAATGCAAGTTCAGGAGATATCAATGAAAAAAACTTACCTGGCCCTGGCTATTGCAGGTCTGACCTGCACCAGCGCCTTCGCACAGTCCAACGTCACCATCTACGGTATCGTCGACACCAGCATCCACTACCTCAGCAACGCCAATGCCCAGGGCAACAGCAACGTTCGCGTGGATAACGGCGCGATTGCCAATAGCCGTATCGGCTTCAAGGGCACCGAAGATCTGGGCGGCGGCCTGAAAGCCATGTTCCAGCTGGAAAACGGCTTCAGCAGCGATAACGGCGCGATGCTGCAAGGCGGCTCCCTGTTCGGCCGCCAATCCTGGGTTGGTCTGCAAGGCAGTCTCGGCAAGATCCGTGTGGGTCGTCAGAACACCCCGCTGTTCGATCTGCTGGCCGATCATTTCGACCCGCTGACCGTGGGCAACTATGCCAGCAACTCCTGGCTGCCGGCCGCCGGCACCCTGATTCGCACTCCCAACATGCTGCGCTATGACAACGACTTCGGTCCGGTGTCGGCTTCGGTCAGCTGGGCGTTCGGTGAGCAGGCCGGCTCGCTGCGCACAGGTAGCCAGTTCAGCAGCGCCTTGCGTTATACCGTCGGCGGCTTCGCGATCGGCGGCGGCTACCAGCAAACCGTGAGCGCCACCAATTCCAGCTACAAGGACAAGGTCTGGAACCTGTCGGCGTCCTATGACTTCGGCCCTGCCAAGGTATTCGGCGGCTGGTTCAACATCAAGGACCAAACCGGCTCGACCGGCGCCTACATGGCTGCCGACAGCGATATCAGCACCGGCTGGACCACCGCGTCGACCGTCACCGCGACTGCCGGCAACCAGCGCAAGGACAATGGCTTCTTCCTGGGCAGCAGCTACAAGGCCACCAGCGCCCTGACCCTGACGGGCGCGTTCTACTACGACAAGAGCAAGAACGTGTCTTACACCACGTTGGGTAACGTCGGCGACGGCAAGCGTTATGCCGTGGTCGGCTGGGCCGACTATGCACTGTCCAAGCGTACCCAGCTGTACACCACGATCGATTACAACAAGGCCAGGGACGCTGCCGTGTACGAGGTGACCAACTCGCCATCGGGCAAGAACAGCCTGACCACCGTCGGCGTTGGTATCCGTCACATTTTCTAAGCTGATTTCATCGCTTGGAGGTGGTGGCATCGACAAGCCCGCTTTGTCGATGCCTGCCAAAAACGCAGACCCGCAAGTGTCTGCGTTTTTTTATGGCGGCAGGGTAAGCCCTTGCCCTCCCCCTCATTGATTTTGCAGCCGACGCTCGTATTTGTTGTTGATATGCGCGGCTTTGTCACACGCCGGCAAACCTGGCTGCGGGATGCGGGTCATACGACTCCATCAATCTTCCACAGGTATGCGCTCATGTCCGCCAATGACTGGTCCCCCATCGAATTGTTCAACACGGGAATATGCATTCTCGTCCTCCTTTACAGCCTGCTCTTTTCCAGCTGGCAAGCTTGCAAAGGCAAGAGCTGGATCTGGTTCTGGCGCACGTGTGCGTTGCTGATCGGGAGCGGTATCGTCATCGCGCTTTACAGCGACCGGCCTGCCGCCGACTACACGGCTGAAATGCCCAAGGAGTTCGCCATCGGTGTTGTGATCATGCTGACAGGCATCGTCTTCACCTTGTCGGGAAGCTTGCTCAAGTTGTTCGCCATGCTGCGCAAACGTCATGCGGCATGAGATTCAGCCATCTTTCCGCCGGGCGCAATCCGGCATAAAAAAAGCCATGGAAATCCATGGCTTTTTCACGACTGCTGCAAGGAGATGGATCAGCCCACCCACTTGCGTGCATTGCGGAACATGCGCATCCACGGCGAATCCTCACCCCACGCATCCGGATGCCATGATTGCGTCACACTGCGGAATACGCGCTCGGCATGCGGCATCAGCACGTTGAAGCGACCGTCAGGCGTGGTCACCGAAGTGATGCCTTGCGGCGAGCCGTTCGGGTTGTACGGATAGGCTTCGGTTACTGCGCCCTTGTTGTCGATGAAGCGCATCGCCACCAGCGCCTTGTTGACGTCGCCGGTCAGCGAGAAGTCGGCAAAGCCTTCGCCATGCGCGACCGCGATCGGCGTTTGCGTGCCGGCCATGCCTTGCAGGAAGATCGACGGCGACTCCTGTACTTCGACCATGGAGAAGCGCGCTTCGAATTGCTCCGACTTGTTGCGCGTGAACTTCGGCCAGTCCTGCGCGCCCGGGATGATGGACTTCAGGTTGCTCATCATCTGGCAGCCGTTGCAGATACCCAGCGAGAACGTGTCCTGGCGCTGGAAGAACTGCGAGAACTGCTCCGCCAGTTGCGCGTTGAACAGGATGGTCTTGGCCCAGCCTTCGCCGGCGCCGAGCACGTCACCGTAGGAGAAGCCGCCCACTGCAATCAGGCCCTTGAAATCGTCGAGCTTGGCACGGCCGGCAATCAGGTCGCTCATGTGCACGTCAACCGATTCAAAGCCGGACTTGTGCATCACGTAGGCGGTTTCGATATGCGAATTGACGCCCTGCTCGCGCAGGATCGCCACACGCGGACGCGCACCGATGTTGAGGAACGGCGCCGCGATGTCTTCCTGCGGATCGAACGTCAGCTTCGGTGTGATGCCTGGATCGGCGAGATCCAGCAGGCGCTCGTATTCAGCGTCGGCGCAGGCTGGATTGTCGCGCAGGCGCGCGATGCGCCAGCTGGTTTCGCTCCACAGACGATGCAACGCACTGCGCGGCTGGCTGTAGATGTTCTTGGCGTCGCGCATGAACTCGATCACGTCGCGATTGTTCGGCTTGCCGATGATGTGGCTGCAGGCGCCCAGGTTATAGGCGCGCAGCACGTTCATGACTTCCGACTTCTGGTCGGCGCGCACCTGGATCACGGCGCCCAGCTCTTCGTTGAACAAGGCGCGCAGCGTCAGTTCGTTGCGGCGTTCGCCGACTTGCGCGGTCCAGTTCTTGGAGTCGCCCCAATCGGCGGCATGTTCGCTCTCCATGGCCAGGATGTCGAGGTTGATCGACAGGCCGCTGCGGCCGGCAAAGGCCATTTCCGTCAATGTGGCGAACAGGCCGCCATCGGAACGGTCATGGTAAGCCAGCAATTGGCCTTCCTTGTTCAATTGCTGGATCGCGGCGAAGAAGCCCTTGAGGTCTTCGGCGCTGTCGACGTCCGGCGTTTCGTTGCCGATCTGTTGCATGACCTGGGTCAGCGCGGACGCACCCATGCGGTTCTTGCCGCGACCGAGGTCGATGGCGATCAGCACGGTGTCGCCCAAATCAGTGCGAATCTGCGGCGTCAGCGTGCGGCGTACGTCTTGCACCGGTGCGAATGAGGATACGATCAGCGACACCGGCGACATCACCGACTTCGCGGCGCCGTCATCTTTCCACGTTGTGCGCATCGACAGCGAATCCTTGCCGACCGGGATCGACACGCCCAGCGCCGGGCACAATTCCATACCGATGGCCTTGACGGTGTCGAACAGTGCGGCGTCCTGACCAGGCTGGCCACAGGCCGCCATCCAGTTGGCCGACAGCTTGATATCGGAAATCTTGTCAATCGCTGCAGCGGCAATATTGGTGATCGCTTCACCGACCGCCATGCGGCCCGACGCAGCGGCGTTGATCACGGCCAGCGGCGTGCGCTCGCCCATCGCCATTGCTTCGCCCAGATAGCCTTCCAGGCTCATTGCGGTGACGGCACAGTCAGCGACGGGAACCTGCCACGGACCGACCATCTGGTCGCGCACGGTCATGGCGCCGACGCTGCGGTCGCCGATGGTGATCAGGAAGGATTTGTCGGCCACGGTCGGCAGGCGCAGCACGCGGTGCGACACTTCCACCAGATCCATGCCGGTCAGGTCGACCGGCGGCAATTCCACGTCAACGTGCTTGACGTCGCGGTGCATCTTGGGCGGCTTGCCCAGCAGCACGTCCATCGGCATGTCGACCGGGTTGTTGTTTTGCTCGGCGTCGACCAGCTTCAACTGGCGCTCTTCCGTGGCAGTGCCGACCACGGCGAACAGGCAGCGCTCGCGCTCGCACAGGTAGCGGAACAGCGGCAGCTGCTCGGGATCGATCGCCAGCACGTAACGTTCCTGCGATTCGTTGCTCCAGATTTCCTTCGGCGCCAGGCCGCTCTCTTCCAGCGGAATCTTGCGCAGGTCGAAAATCGCGCCGCGCTTGGCGTCGTTGGTGATTTCCGGGAAGGCGTTCGACAGGCCGCCGGCGCCGACGTCATGGATCGACAAGATTGGATTGTCGTCGCCCATGGTCCAGCAGGCGTTGATGACTTCCTGCGCGCGGCGTTCCATTTCCGGATTGCCGCGTTGCACGGAGTCGAAGTCCAGATCAGCCGTATTGGCGCCGGTTGCCATCGACGACGCAGCGCTGCCGCCCATGCCGATGCGCATGCCCGGGCCGCCCAGCTGGATCAGCAGGCTGCCGACCGGCAGGTCGTTTTTCTTCGTGTGCTTGGCGTTGATGCTGCCGATGCCGCCGGCGATCATGATGGGCTTGTGATAGCCCTGCACGTTGCCGCCGACATTTTGTTCGTAGGTGCGGAAATAGCCGCCCAGGTTGGGACGGCCGAATTCGTTGTTGAACGCGGCGCCGCCGAGCGGGCCGTCGATCATGATCTGCAGCGGCGAAGCGATGCGATCGGGCTTGCCGTAAATGCCGCCTTGCGCCAGTGCATCGCGCTGTGCCGGCGCTTGCGCGACGTCGCGGGCGTTTTCCCACGGCTGCACCGCATGCGTGACCATCAGGTTGGAGACGGTGAAGCCGGTCAGGCCCGCCTTCGGCTTGGCGCCGCGGCCGGTTGCGCCTTCATCCCGGATTTCGCCGCCGGCGCCGGTGGAGGCGCCCGGGAATGGAGAAATCGCAGTCGGATGGTTGTGCGTCTCGACCTTCATCAGGATGTGGGTCAGTTCGTCCGATGCTTCGTAGACGTTGCCCTTGGCCGCACCGCGCTGGTAGAAGCGCGAGATGTTGGCGCCTTCGATGACGGACGAGTTGTCGCTGTAGGCGACCACGGTGCCTTCGGGATGCAGCTCGTGCGTGTTGCGGATCATGCCGAACAGCGACTTGCTTTGCTTCTCGCCGTCGATGGTCCAGTCGGCGTTGAAAATCTTGTGGCGGCAGTGCTCGCTGTTGGCCTGCGCGAACATCATCAGTTCGACGTCGGTCGGATTGCGCTGCGCGCGGGTGAAGGCGTCGACCAGATAGTCGATTTCATCGTCGGACAAGGCCAGGCCGAGTTCGGTGTTGGCGTTTTCCAGCGCCGCTTTGCCGCCGGCCAGCAGGTCGATGAATTCCAGCGGCTTGGCTTGCAGCTCGCTGAACAGGCCTGCCGCTTCCTGCGGCGTGCGCAGGACCATGTCGGTCATGCGATCGTGCAGCAGCGCGGCAACCGCAGCGATGCTGGCCTCGCCGAGCTTCTTGGCGCCGCCCAGCAGGCCGCTCTTGACCTGCACGTGATAGGCGATGCCGCGCTCGATGCGATGAATGTTTGCCATGCCGCAGTTGCGGGCGATGTCGGTGGCCTTGCTGGCCCACGGCGAAATCGTTCCGAAGCGCGGAATCACCACGAATTCGTCGCCCTCGGCGGCGCCGCTGAACGGCTCGCCATAGGTCAGCAAACCGTCGAGGCGGTCCTGGTCTTGCTGCGACACCTCACCGACGGCGTCGATGAAATGGATGAAGCGTCCGGTCACGCCCGTGATGGCGGCGTCGACAGCTTGCAGTTGGGACAGGAGGCGTTGGGTGCGGAAGGCGGAAAGGGCATTGGAGCCCGGCAGAATCAGCATGGCAGGAAGTCAGGATTTGGCGGTGGAATCGAGTCGCATCAGGTCCGGAGCGCAGTATCTGCGTCGGAAAATACGAAAACCCGAATTATACCTTGCCCACCCTGTTCCAGCCCACGAAAACGCCATTCCGGCAGGAAAGCAATCCGGAATGGCAGTCGACTGGCAACATCAGGGGCGAAGACTTAAAAATCCTTCAACACGATCTTGCCGATCACGCGGCCGCCTTCCAGGTCGGCATGCGCCTGGCGCAGGTTGGCGGCATTGATTGGCGACAACACTTTGCTGAGCGTGGTGCGGATCACGCCCTGGTCGATCAGGGCGGCGATTTCATTGAGCAGCTTGCCCTGCTCGGCCATGTCCGGGGTCTGGAACATGGATCGCGTGAACATGAATTCCCACACGAAACCGGCGCTCTTGGCTTTCAGCAAGGACACGTCCAGCGGTGCGCTGTTCTCGACGATAGTGGCGATCGTGCCCTGCGGCGCAATGGCCTGCGCTGCCGCCGGGAAATGCTTGTCGGTGTCGTTCAGGATCAGCACGTAGTCGACCTGCTCGAAACCGATGTCCTTGAGCTGAGCCGGGATGTCACCGAAATGGTTGATCACCTGCTGCGCACCCAGTTCGCGCACCCATTTTTCCGACTCCGGACGCGAGGCCGTGGCGATCACGTTGAGGCCGACCACCTTGGCCGCGAGCTGGATCGCGATTGAGCCGACGCCGCCGGCGCCGCCGATGATGAGGATGCTGGGGGCCTTGCCGGAAGCCGCTTTGCGCGGAACGCGCAGACGTTCGAACAAGGCTTCCCAGGCGGTGATGGCAGTCAATGGCAAGGCTGCGGCCTGCTCCATCGACAGCGAGGCTGGTGCATGGCCGACGATGCGTTCGTCGACCAGCTGGAATTCGCTGTTGCTGCCCGGACGCGTGATGTCGCCGGCGTAGAACACTTGGTCGCCGACCTTGAAGCCGGTAACGTCGGCGCCGATCGCTTCGACCACGCCGGCGGCGTCCCAGCCGAGCACGCGCGGCGCGTCTTCGACCTTGTCCTTGGGCGCACGGACCTTGGTGTCGACCGGATTGACGGCGATGGCCTTGACCGCCACCAGCAGGTCGCGGCCTTGCGCCGTCGGGCGCGGCAAGTCGACGTCAAGCAGGGATTCGGGGTTGGCGATGGGCAGGTAACGCTTCAGGGCGACGGCTTTCATGGTGTTTCTCCTTTATCAAGCACCCGGCAACGTCCGGGAGATGAGGCATTATCACCCCATCGCAAAAACAGATAAATAGACTTAAAATTGAATTACTTACAAATTTAATTTGAAAATCAACGTTCATCATGTACGCGACCACCGACCTGCAATTGCTGATCCACACCGCCGACACCGGCAGCCTGTCGCAGGCCGCGCGCATACTCGGGGTTTTGCCGGCCACCGCCAGCGCCAGCCTGAAGCGTATCGAGCAGCGCCTCAACACGCGCCTGTTTGCACGCTCCACGCGCAGCATGCGGCTCACGCCAGAGGGTGAAATTTTTCTGGAGTATTGCCGCGACGCGCTGGCGCTGCTGCAGGAAGGCGAAACCCTGCTCAGCAGCGGCAAGGATGCGATCCAGGGACACATCCGGCTGTCCATGCCATCCGACATCGGACGCAATGTGCTGTTCCCGTGGTTCAACGAATTCCAGGCGCTGCATCCTGCGGTCAAGTTCACGATGCATTTTTCGGACCGGGTCGCCGACCTGTTCCGGGACGCCGTCGACATTGCCATCCGTTCCGGCAAACTGGGCGACTCATCGCTGGTGTCGCAACAATTGGCGACCGGCCGTCGCGTGCTGGTGGCGTCGCCGGATTACCTTCGTCGCCAAGGTACGCCGCAAACGCCGGACGACCTGGTGCGTCACAACTGCCTGCTGTTCTACCTGAAACAAGGCCTGTTCAACCAATGGCGTTTCCAGAGCGGCAAGCAAGCCATTGACGTCAAGGTGCAAGGCGACCGCATGACCGACGACGCATCGATTGCGCGCGAATGGGCCGTGGCCGGCGTCGGCATCGCCTACAAATCCTGGATCGATGTACGCAGCGACGTGCGCGCCGGACGGCTGGCGACCGTGCTGGACGCGTATTGCCAGGAAGAGATTCCGCTCAACGCGGTCTACCCGCATCGCAACAGCGCGTCGCCGACCGTGCGTGCGCTGGTGGCGTTTTTGCGTACGCGCTTCGACGCGCTGGATGCATTGAACGAATCAAACGCAAAATGAAAAACGGCCCGGTCGACTGACGTCGAACCGGGCCGGCGGGAACAGATGCGGTCGCTTACTTCACAACCAGGCTGTTCTTCACGCCCTTGACGCCTTCGACTTTGCGCGCCACGTCAGATGCCTTGAGCGAGGCAGCGCTGTTGTTCACGAAACCGCTCAGTTGCACGATGCCCTTGAAGGTCTCGACGCCGATTTGCAGCGTTTTCAGGTTCGGCTCTTCGAAGATCGCCGCCTTCACCTTGGTGGTGATCACCGAGTCGTCAATGTACTGGCCGGTGCTGGCCTGTTGGGGCGTCGAACCGCAACCGGCCAGCGCCAAGACGAACAGGGCAAAAAAGAATGCAGCAAAACGTTTGGTCATGGTGTTCACCTTTTTAAATTTATGGATGCGTGTTGATACAAAACTACAAGATGCAAGATACAAGACGCTTGTTCCGGCAAACCGGTAAACCGCTTTGCTGCGGCTGGCGCTAATGTAACCAGTCAGCGCCTGAAATAACAAGCCCCTTTCAGAGGAAAAGTCGGATTGCAGGTTCCCTTCACCGGGCGACAATTCCCAAAATGTCGAAATCGGTTGGATCCTTTTTCGATCCCGCTGCGATATTGCCGCAAAAAGCGGCAACTACGCTGTACGCCGCCGCGATTTGGTATCATTCAGGCCGCATTACGGGGCGAGTATCGGGCGAACACCCCGGACGGATCATCGGCGCACCTCGGCAAGCAGCGCCAGCACGGGTTGACAAGGGTTTTCCACCGCGTCGGCCTCGATTGAATTAGTGACGATAATAGTGACGCATAACAAAACACTGAAGCAGATTGCCATTGTGGGCGGGGGCCTGTCGGGGGTAACCACAGCCTATTTCCTGGCCCGTGCCGGTTTCGAGGTCGCGGTGCTGGAACGCCGCGCCAACGTCGCCGAAGAAGCCACCTTCGGCAACTCCGGCCTGCTTGCGCCCAGCGTGGTGCAGCCGCTGGTTCTGCCGGCGATCACGCGCACTGCTTTTTCCAACCTGTTCAAGAATGAACCGCCGATCCTGGTCAAGTCCGGCTTCAACCCGTCGCGCTGGCGCTGGGTGCGCAAGTCGCGCCGCGAATACCAGGATTATTTCTCCCTGAACAAGCAACGCCTGACGCGTCTGTCGGCCTACGGCCAGATGCTGGCCCAGCACCTGCAGGAACAGTACGCGCTGGAAGAAGAAAACAGCCAGGGCCTGCTGCACCTGTTCCGCAATCAAGCGGACGCGGAACGCTGCGCCGCCATCGAGAACAGCCTCAAGCAGTTCGAACTGCCGCGCCAGCAACTCAAAGGCCAGAACGCCATCCGTGAGGTCGAGCCGGCCTTCCAGTCGGCCACGCCGATCGCTGGCGCGATGTATTACCCGAAAGACGCCGCCGGCAATTGCGTGCTGTTCGTCAAGCAGTTGCGCGCGATTGCGCAGTCGATCGGCGTGCAATTCCATTTTTCGCAATCGGTGAAAGCGGTCCGGCCTGAACTCGGCGGCCGCGTCTCGATCGACGTGGGCGCCGCCGACGGCGACAGCACGCTGACCGTGGACGGCGTCGTGCTGGCTGCGGGCATGCAGAACCTGCCGCTGCTGAAACCGCTCGGCTTGTCCCTGCCGCTGTGCCCGGTGCAGAGCTACAACGCCATGGCGGCCGTCAAGAATCTCGACGAGGCGCCCAACACGACGCTGTTCGATGAGACCTACAAGGTCGCCATCGCCCGCGTCGGAAACCGCATCCGCGTCTCCGGCCTGCTCGGCTTCCTGCCGCGCACCGAACTGCCGCATCCCAAGGCCATCGCCAGCCTGCTCAAGGTCGCCAACGACTACTATCCGAACGCAGCCAACTTCAACACCGCCAATTTCTGGAGCAGCACCTTCGCGCTGCAACCCAACGGCATGCCGCTGGTGGGCGGCACCACACACGGCAACATCTACGTCAACACCGGCCACGGCGCCCACGGCTGGGCCGCCGCCGTCGGCGCAGGCAAATTGCTGGCCGACGCCATGGCCGGTCGCGAGACGGAAATCGACAGCGACGGTTTGCTGATCTCTTCGGTCGCCGGCTGACAATTCCCACAAACGAGAGCGCATCTGGCAACCGTCGGTGGCGCTCTTTTCATGTCTGCGGATTTTTTTCAATTGACTTAGAATGGTCGCGCCAGCACCATTTCTGTTTTCCCGCCGCTTCATTCTCACCTTTCACCTTATCGGGCCGCGTCGTCTATGAGTGCGCTTTATTCGATTGCTGAAATTCGCCAGATCGAACATGCCGCCAAGGCGGAACTGCCCTCCTACACCCTGATGCAACGTGCCGGTGAAGCCTGTGCCCGCCGCGCGCTGAGCCTGGTGGCCGGCGACGACGACGTTCATGTGCTGATTCTGGCCGGACCCGGCAACAACGGCGGCGATGCGCTGGAAGCGGCGCACTACTTATCCCAATTTGAACTGCACGTCTCCGTCGCCTTGCACGCCGACGAAAGCAGGCAACCCGACGATGCGCGCAAGGCGCTGCAACGCGCGCGCGCATCCGAGGTGGAATTCCTCGACATCGCCGATCCGGCACATCTGACTCACAAGCGCTGGACGCTGGTCATCGACGGTCTGTTCGGCATCGGTCAGACGCGCCCGCTCGGCGGCAAGCTGCGCGCCTGCGTCGACTACATCAACTCGCTGCGCTGCCCGGTGCTGGCCATCGACATCGCCAGCGGCCTGAGTGCCGACACCGGCGCCATCATCGGCGGCGCCGGCTGCGTTGCGGTACGCGCCACGCATACCCTGAGCTTCATCGGCGACAAGCCGGGCATGCATACCTGCGACGGCCAGGATTTCAGCGGCGAGGTCGTGGTCGACAACCTCGACATCGACGACAAACATTTTCCCGCGCCGCGTGCGCAGCTCAATGAACTGGAGCTGTTCGCCCCGGCGCTGAAACCACGCGCCGGCAACACGCACAAAGGCAGCTACGGCGACGTCATCGTGGTGGGCGGCGCCCACGGCATGGGCGGCGCGCCGGTGCTGGCGGCGCGCATGGCTGCGCATGCCGGCAGCGGACGCGTGTTCATCGCCTTCGTCGACGATGCGCCGGCCTACGACAGCGTGCATCCGGAACTGATGATGCGCCAGGCCGATCGCGTCGAATTCGGCACAGCCTCGGTAGTGGTCGGCCCCGGTCTGGGCACCTCGCGCCACGCGCACGATGTCCTGACACGCGCGCTGGATGCGCAAGGCCGCATCGTGATCGACGCCGACGCGCTGAACATGATCGCAGCCGAACCCGGCCTGCAGCACAAGCTGCAAAATCGCGCGCAGCACACCAGCATCATCACGCCGCATCCGCTGGAAGCGGCGCGCCTGCTCGACGTCACCACCGCCGAAATCCAGAATGACCGGCCGGCCGCCGCGCGGCTGCTGGCGCGGCATTTCAAGAGCATCGCCATCCTCAAGGGCGCAGGCACCGTCATCGCGTTCCCTGACGGCGACATCGTCATCAACGCCACCGGCAATCCGGCGCTGTCCACCGCAGGCACCGGCGACGTCCTGTCCGGCCTGTGCGGCGCCTTGCTGGCACAGGGCTGGCCGGCGACGCTGGCGGCGCTGGCGGCCGTCTGGATGCACGGCAAAGCCGCCGATCAGCTGGTCGACCTTGGCGTCGGTCCAGTGGGCCTGACCGCCAGCGAAGTGATTCCGGCGGTGCGCACCCTCCTCAATCAAATCATCAGAGACCATGCCCGCTAATATTGCGTCACACCCACGACTGTGGCTCGGCATCATCTTTCTGATTTCGGCGTTGTGGACACTGTCGTTGCTGGACACCGCAGGCAAATTGCTGGGCATGGCCGGCTATCACGTGGTGATGATTGCGTGGATGCGCTACAGCATCAATACCGTTTTCATGGCGGCCACGCTGATGCCACTATACAAGCGGCGCCACGGCCGCAGCATCCTGCATTCGACCCGGCCGCGCCTGCAAGTGCTGCGCGCGCTGGCGTTGCTGCTGTCGACGCTGATTTTCTTTTCCGTGCTCAAGATCGTGCCGCTGGCCGAAGGCACCGCGATGAATTTCTGCGCGCCGCTGATCGTGCTGGCGGTATCGCCGTGGCTGCTGGGTGAAACCACCTATATCTCGCGCTGGGTCGCCGTGGCGGTAGGATTCGCCGGCATGCTGATCGTGATCCGCCCGGGCGGCGACATTCCGGCGCACGGCGTGGTGCTGGGCCTGCTGTCGGCGGCGACCTATGCGACCGTGTCGATCCTCAATCGCAAGGCCAATCAGGCCGACGATCCGATGGTCACGCTGTTCTACGGTGGTTTGGTGGGGATGGTGATCAGCAGCCTGATGGTGCCGTTTTTCTGGTCGCCGCATACACCCGATGCGACTGAGTGGATGATCCTGGCATCGACCGGCATCACCAGCACGATCGGCCATTTCTTCATGAACAGCGCCTACCGGCATGCTGAAGCGTCGGTGCTGACGCCGTTCGCCTACAGCCAGATCATCTCGGCCAGTGCGATGGGCTGGCTGGTGTTCAACCAGTTTCCCGACGCCGTCACCATCCTCGGCATCGGCATCATCTGCGCCAGCGGCATGGGCATCGCGTATGTTGAACACCGGCGCGCGCATCCACTGCGGGTGGCTGCGGATCCAGCGGAAACAGCTGCTTAGGCTTCGACCAGCCGCCCTGCCGCAATCGTGATCGTCTGCGCGCAGCGCGCCGCAATCGACGGATCGTGCGTGACCAGCACCAGCGTCGAGCCCCGCTCCTTGTTCAACTCGAACATCAACTGGATTACCGCTTCGCCGGTTGTGGCGTCCAGGCTGCCGGTCGGTTCGTCTGCCAGCAGCAGAGGCGGCTCGGTGACGAAGGCACGCGCCAGCGCCACGCGCTGCTGCTCGCCGCCGGACAGATATTTGGGATAGTGCTTGAGGCGGCTGCCCAGGCCGACCCGCGCCAGCATGCGTTCGGCCTTGCCGCGTGCATCGGCGTCGCCGCGCAGCTCCAGCGGCAGCATGACGTTTTCGACGGCGTTGAGATGACCGAGCAACTGGAACGACTGGAACACGAAACCGAGCTTGTGCTTGCGCAGCGCCGCACGGCCGTCTTCGTCGAGCGCAAAGATGTCGACGCCATCAATCCTGACGGTGCCGTCGGAAGGCGTATCCAGCCCTGCCAGCAGTCCCAGCAGCGTCGACTTGCCGGAACCGGAGGCGCCGACAATGGCCAGCGTGGTTCCGGCCTGCACGTTAAAATTGACGTCGCGCAAGATCGCCAGCTCGCCGGCCTTGCTGACGGCAGTCGCCTCGGCGGCGGCATCGGCGACACGCTTGGACAGATTGACGACTTCGATGGCGGAAGTGGATGATGGTGAAGACACAGAGGAATCAGGCATGCAATCGAATGGAAGATGGATGAAGGCGATGAAAAGACATGATGTACGCTGGCGCCGCCTGTTGGCCGCGCTGCTGGCGATGCCCCTGCTGATGTTCGCAGCGAGCGCCTATTCTGCACCAAAAACCCTGCTTGTGCTCGGAGATAGTCTGTCGGCAGAGTACGGCCTGACGCGCGGCAGCGGCTGGGTGGCGCTGCTCGACAAACGGCTGCAGCAGGAAAAAATCGGCGCCGGCGTCACCGCCGTTATCAATGCCAGCATCAGCGGCGAAACCACCATCGGCGGCAAAACCCGCCTGCCGGCCCTGCTGAGCAAGCATGCGCCCGACGTCGTGATCATCGAACTGGGCGCCAACGACGCCTTGCGCGGCCTGCAACTGAGCGCCACGCAAGCCAACCTGCAGGCGCTGATCGACATGGCGCGCGCGGCCAAGGCCAAGGTGGTGCTGGTGGGGATGCAGATCCCTCCGAATTACGGCGCCGATTACACCAACAAGTTCTCGCAGTTGTTTCCTGCGGCAGCGAAGCAGAACAAGACCGCGCTGGTGCCGTTCTTCCTGAAGGATGTGGCCGACAAGCCGGCTCTGTTCCAGGCCGATCGCATGCACCCCAACGAACAGGCGCAGCAGACACTGCTGGACAACGTCTGGCCGGCGCTCAAGCCTTTGCTCAAATAGTCACGGGGATTTGTTTTACCGGCGCGTGCAGATCGAGGAAGCGCCGCAGCAGCGCCGCCGATTGCGGCGTCTCGCAAACCTGGGCGCACATGGCGGCGGTGTCGATGCCGCACTTGCCGTAGACCTCGGTGTAATACGCCAGGTGGGCCCTGACGAACTCGCCGGTGAATTCCGGATGGAACTGCGCTGAAAAGATATTGGGCGCCAGCCGCAGCATGTGATGCGGGTCCATCGGCGAGCTGGCCAGCACGGCTGCGCCCGGCGGTGGTTCCAGCACCACTTGCGAATGCAGCATGTGGGCTTCGAAACTCTCCGGAATCTCTCCCAGCAAATGCTCACCGGCAGCGACCGCATGCCGCGTCACCGCCATGGTGCCGGCCACGCGTCCGGCCGGGTTGTACCCGACCTTGCCGCCGAAGGCGTGCGACAACAATTGATGCCCGTAGCAGATGCCGAACATCGGCAGCCCGTGTTCGGCCGCGCGACGCAACCACGCCGCAGTGCGCTCGCTCCAGTCGACCAGATCGGTGACCATGGTCGGCGAACCAGTGATCAGCACCGCGCGGTATTGATCCGGCTCACGCAGGAACTGGCCCTGGAACACCGAGACGATTTCAGTCTCGTCATCGTGCAAGCCGGCGGCTTTTTGCAACTGGACGGCATAGCTGCCGTACGACTGGCGCAAATCGTCGACGGGGTCACCGGTGTGAATGATCAGGACGGGAGTGAGTGATCCGGCTGCGGCTGGAACAGATGCTGATACTGCGGCTGACACTGAGGCTGGCATGGACGCGGCTTCAAGGACTAAGGTTAAGGTTGATTGTACGTGCGGCGCGGCACGCCGAAGCTGCAAAAAAGGCCGCATAAGCGGCCTTTTTTGTCTGATGCAAATAATTTGCGAAAAGCAATTATTTAGCAGCGTCGGCTGATTTACCGTCGGTCGCACCGACTGTCTCGCCGCCCTTCAGGATCTTGGTCTTGGCCTTTTCCTTCAGGAAGTTGATGTAGGACAGCATTTCCTGCTCGGCCAGCGTATTGGCGATCTGGTCCTGCTCGGTCTTGCGGCGGGCTGCATCAGGTGCAGCCGGTTGCGCCACCTTGGTGATGCGGAACACGCTGTAACCCTGGCCCGGCACTTCGATGCCGGTGTAAGCCGGCAGCTTGGCGGTGTCGGCCTTCATGACGGCCAGGAAAGCATCCTGGTTCCAGCCCTGGGTCTTCACGCGCGAAGCCAGCTTGGCGTCACCAAAACCGGCGGCGTCATCCTTGGCCTTCAGCTCGGCCAGCTTGGCTTCGCCGGCCTTCTTGGCCAGCGCCAGCTCTTCGCTCTGCGTCACCAACTCGCGGACGATGGTCTTGACGTCGTCAAAGGCGCGCTTGGTGACCGGCTTGTACTCGACGATATGACCGGCGATCAGCGTGGTCGGCGCGACCTGCACCGCTTCCGAATTGTGCTTGCCCTTGATGGTGTCGTCAGTGAACAGGACCTTCAGGAACTTCGGATTGTTGTAGACCGTGTTCGGCGGCAGCGTCGGATTGGCCTGACGCGTCACGCCCGTGGCGGTTTCGATCTTCAGCTTGAGCTTGTCGGCCACCGGCTTGAGGCTGTCGCCCTGTTCGTAGACGGTGTTGTTGAAGGTCTCGGCCAGTTCGGCGTACTTCTTGGCTGCAAGTTGCTTCTTGATCTCGGTGGAGATTTCGCCCTTCACTTCGTCCAACGGCTTGACGGAGCCCGGTTTGACGCCGGTCAGCTGGATGATGTGATAGCCGTAATCGGACTCGACCGGATCGCTGATCTCGCCTTGCTTGAGCTTGTAGGCCGCGTCTTCAAACGACTTGAGCATGGCGCCCTTGCCGAAGAAGCCGAGGTCGCCGCCCTGGTCCTTGGAACCCGGATCCTGCGAGTTGGCCTTGGCCAGCTTGGCAAAGTCGCCCGGCGTCTTGCGCAGTTGCGCCACCAGGCCGTCGGCCTTGGCCTTGACTGCAGCCTTGTCGGCGGCGGATGCGCCCTTCTTCACTTCCAGCAGGATGTGGCTGGCGCGGCGCTGTTCATCGGTCGAGTATTGCTTGATATTCTGATCGTAGTAAGACTTGACGTCGGCGTCAGACACGCTGACCTGCGCAGCCACGGCGGCGCTGTCGAGCACCACGTATTCGATCTTGGCCTGTTCCGGCACTTCGAACTTGCTGCCGTTCTTGTCGTAGTAAGCCTTGAGCATCTCGTCGGTGACCTTTACCTGGCCGGCGAAGGACGCCGCCTTGAACGACAACTCCTGCACGGTGCGTTCCTGGTCGTTCAGGTCGGACAGGCGCGCGGCGACTGTCTTCGGTGCGAATGCGGTGCCTTGCACGGCGGTGTTGAGCTGTTGCAGGCCCATGTCGCGGCGCAGGCTGGCTTCATAACCCTTCGGGGTCAGGCCCTGGGCCGCCAGCAGGACGCGGTACTGGTCGCTGTCGAACGTGCCGTCGGCCTTCAGCAGGCCGGGAATCTGCATGATGCTTTGCTGTAGCGTCAGGTCCGACACCGACAGCTTGTCGTTGACGACTTCGGCCGCCAGTGCGCGCTGGGCGATCAGGTTTTCCAGTACGGCGCGACGTGCTTCAGGCGTATCGAACACTTTCGGATCGATCTGGCCGCCGGACATCTGGCGCATGCGCTCCAGTTGCTGGCGCTGCGCGGCGTCCCATTCTTCCTTGGTAATGGTCTGGCCGGCCACCTTGGCCACGGCATTGTCGCCATCGGACAGACGGCTGTAGCCTTCCAGGCCGAAGAACGCGAAGGACGGGAAAATAAACAGCAGCAGCAGGAATTGCATCAGGCGCTGATGGTTACGGATAAATTCAAACATGGGTCAGCCGATCACGAAATCAGAAAGAAATCAGAAACAAGGACATCAAATGACATCAGTTACCGCGCACTCGCCTCCCGAAAACCGGTCAGCTAATGCACACACAGGAACGCATAAGAAAAAAGGCGAACTCACGTTCGCCTTGTAGCAATGCTCATGCTGGCGGAGCAAATTTCTCTGCTCTGGGAGATGCCGCCTTGGCAACAACGCCCGCGCGCCATTATACACAGCCAGCCACGCCAAGTCACCGATGCTGCCGACGGGAAACGCGTTGAAAATGCTGATTTGCACGGGTTCGCGCTATCATCCTGCCCTACGCAAACAGGAATCGGTCATGACAAAGCTGGAAGAAATCGTCAAACGGCAAAAACAAGGCGCGAAATTCGTGCTCTCGTTTCAGATGCTGGGCATGGATGTAGAAACTTTCGATACGGTCGCGCAGACCTGGATCGAGCACGGCGGCCCCGGCTTCGAGGCTGCCGGCGTGCCGTTCCGAAAGGTGATCGACGGCGAATTCCTGATCGCCCGGTTGACCGTGGTCAAGACCGCCGAAGAATGAACGCACACTGATTATTCATATTATTCGTACTTGCGCGCGTCCTCGATGACCTTGCCGTCATTGGGCAAACTTCCCGGCGCCGCAAACAGCACCTCCCCCCTCAGTTTGGTAATGTCGCGCACGCTGTCGGCAATCGCCGCCGCCTCCCCTTGCCTTGCGGCACTTTCCATGTCTGCAGTTTCACAATGCAGCGTCATGCTGTCGTTGGCCATCTCGCCGCTGACCACCAGCCGCGCCTTCAGAATCAATCCGTGGCGCCGCGTAATCTCCGCCACCTGCGAAGGATGCACGAACATGCCGCGCACCTTGGTGGTCTGGTCAGCGCGCCCCATCCAGCCCTTGATGCGTGTATTGGTGCGTCCGCACGGCGAGACGCCATCCAGCGCCGCAGTCAGGTCGCCGGTGCCGAAACGGATCAGCGGATAGTCGGGATTGAACGAGGTCACCACCACTTCCCCGACCTCGCCCGGCCGGACCGGATCGCCGGTGCCGGGACGGACGATTTCAAGGATCAGGTCTTCGTCGAGGACCATGCCCGGATTGACCTTGCCATCGCTGATGGACTCATACGCGATGTTGCCGATGTCGGCCGAAGCGTATAGCTGCAACACGTTCGGCACGCCGTTATCGTGGAACCAGCTGCGCAGCGACGGCGGCAGCGCCTCGGCGCTGACCAGCGCGCGTTGCAGGCTGTCGAGGGCGACGCCCATCTCCTGCGCCTTCTCGATGATGATCTTGAGGAATGACGGCGTACCGACATAGGCATCCGGGCGCAGCGAGACCATGGTCTGGACCTGCAGTTCAGTCTGGCCGATGCCCGACGGAATCACCGCACAGCCGAGCTTGGCCGCCGCGCCTTCGGCCATGAAAGCCGCCGGCGTGAAATGGTAGGAAAAACAGTTCTGGATGATATGCCCGGAGCGCAGCCCCAGCGCGCGCATCGGCCGCTCGAAGCGCCACCAGTCCTGGCTGTGTCCTTCCGGATCGAAGATCGGACCGGGCGACACGAACAGCCGGCGCAACTGGCGATGCGGAGTGGTGTTGAGTCCGCCGAACGGCGGCGTCGCCGCCTGCAGATCCTTCAGGTCCGATTTGCGCGTGACCGGCAATTGCGCCAGTGCGGCGCGTGTGCCGATGTCGCCGGCGCTGACGCCCTTGAGAATGCGGTTCCAGCCTTCGGCGCCTTGTGCGCGCGCCACCAGGCCCGGCAAGGCGGACATCAGCGCGGCCTCGCGTTGTTGCGGATCGCGTTGTTCCAGAGAATCGAGAATGTCGGACATGAATTTACCGTATGCGTGGACTGAGGAAAGATTATTGCGGCGCACGCCGCCCTTTTTATTAAGAGCCACTAACAAAGCGCCGCTGGCAAGGCGCGCCGACGCAGACAGTACGAATGTACGGCAAGGAGAAGCAACGCCGCCAGCGGTGCTTTGTTAGCGGATCTAAGCCAGCCAGCGCTTGCGCCTGCGATAGAACTTCATGTCGCGGAAATTCTTGCGCCCCGCCGCCGACACGCCGAGGTAAAACTCCTTGACGTCTTCATTGCTGGCGAGATCGTTGGCAGCACCTTCCATCACCACCCGGCCGTTCTCCAGGATGTAGCCGAAATCGGCATAGCGCAGCGCCACCATGGTGTTTTGCTCGGCCAGCAGGAAGGACACGTTTTCCTTGGTGTTGAGGTCTTTGACGATCTCGAAAATCTCTTCCACGATCTGCGGCGCCAGCCCCATCGACGGTTCATCGAGCAGGATCATCGACGGCTTGGCCATCATGGCCCGGCCGATCGCGGTCATCTGCTGCTCGCCGCCGGAGGTGTAACCCGACTGCGACTTGCGGCGCACCTTCAGGCGCGGGAAGTAGTCGTAGATTTTTTCCAGCTCCCGCTTCACTTCGGCGTTGCTGATGTTGCGCGTGTAGGCGCCGGTCAGCAGGTTTTCTTCTACCGTCAGATGGCCGAAGCAATGCCGGCCCTCCATCACCTGGATCACACCGCGCTTGACCAGGTCGTTGGGCGTCATGCGGTCGACACGCTCGCCCTTGAATTCGATGCTGCCCTTGGTGACGTCGCCGCGCTCGGCCCCCAGCAGATTGGAAATCGCCTTGAGCGTCGTGCTCTTGCCGGCGCCGTTGGCGCCCAGCAGCGCCACGATCTTGCCTTCCGGCACCGCCAGCGAGACACCCTTGAGGACCAGGATCACGTGGTCGTAGATGACTTCGATGTTGTTGATGTTGAGTGCTGTACCCATGCTTGCTCCGGCTTGGACAAACTTGTCCGGACCTGCGTGTTCGGACCTGCCTGTTCAGATTTTTTCCTGCTCAAAAAAGCGTCGATGCGCCCGACACATTTCAACGCACCGACGCCAAGGCCTGTATTTATTTCATGCAGGCAGGGGTAATACCCTTTTCTTTCGCGTACTTCGCGGCCGAAGCCTTGAACAACGGGTGGATCAGGTTCTTGTTGCCTTCGATCCAGTCCGACACCAGCACCCACTTGGTGCCGTCCCATTGCTGGATCTTGACCTTGCCCGAACCCTCGTGGTTGTCGCAGGAAGTCTTGATCTCAGGCAGCAGGCCGGTGGCGCCCAACTGTTGCAGACGCGCGTTGGTGATGTTCAGATTCTCCAGGCCCCAGCGCACGTCCTCGCCACTCATGACCTTCTTGCCGAACTTGCCTTGTGCAGTACGCACGGCTTCCACCGTGGCGATGGCTGCCGAGACGCCGCGGTTGTACAGGATCGAGCCGATCTTGTTCTTGTCCTGCAGGTTGCCCTTGCCGGCGCCGTAGACCACCTTCTCGATGTCGGCGATCAGCGGCACGCCCTTGCCGGCCACGTTCCAGGTCGCGCTCATGTAACCCTTGGCGGCGTCGCCTGCAGGAATCGTGTCTTCCTCAGAGCCGGCCCACCACGAACCGATGATCTTGTCGCGTGCAAAGCCAACCTTTTGCGCCGCCTTCAGCGCAGTCTGGTTCATCACGCCCCAGCCCCAGAAGATCACGTAATCAGGATTTTCCTGGCGGATCTTCAGCCATTGCGCGCCCTGCTCGTTGCCCGGATGGGCCACAGGAATCTGAACGACCTTGAACTTGCCCAGCGTGGCTTCGGCTTCCAGCGCCACGATCGGCTCCTTGCCGTAGGCCGAATCGTGGTACAGGAACACGATCTTCTTGCCGGCCAGCGAGCCGCCGTTCTTGGTCGTAAGGAACTTGACGATCGCCGACACCTGCATCTGATACGTCGTCACCAGCGGGAAGGCATACGGGAACACCGAGCCGTCCACGGCGTCGGTACGGCCATAGCCCATCATCAGCAGCGGCACCTTGTCTTCGACGCTTTTGTCGATCAGCGCGTAAGAAATGCCGGTTGCCATCGAATTGATCGCGGTGCCCTTGGTCACCGGATTCTTGTTCTTCATGCGCTCATAGCACTCGACGCCCTTGGCGTTGTTGTACTCGGTCTCGCATTCTTCCCAGGACAGCTTGACGCCGTTGACGCCGCCTTCCTTGAGATTGACGTAGTTCAGGTAATCGACGTAGCCGCCGTAGTACGACTGGCCGTTGGTGCCGTACGGGCCGACGCGATAGCTCGGAATCGCAATGAACTGGTCGTTGGCCTGGGCCATCGCCGGCAGCGCGGGAGCCAACAGACTTGCAGCGACGGTCGCGGCAAGCACAAGTTGTTTGATATTTTTCATACGTGTCTCCTTGAGTTTTATTACCCATGTGCGTACCTCATTTTTACTTCTGGGCACGCATCGTTTTACTTCTGAAAAACAGTAACTGTTAATGCGGGAACGGCCACAGGCGCAGCTTCTCCTTGGTGATCTGCCACAGGCGCGCCAGTCCGTGCGGCTCGACAATCAGGAAGAAAATGATCAGCCCGCCGAACAGCATGAGCTGGATGTGCGACACCGTCGCATTGGTGAACGGCAGGTGCAACAGCGACGCCAGCGGCGGCAGCACGTTATCGAGGAAGATCGGCAGCAGCAGGATGAAGGCCGAGCCGAGGAAGGCGCCGAGGATGCTGCCGACGCCGCCGATGATGATCATGAACAGGATGCGGAACGACAGGTCGAGAGAAAAGCCGTCCGGCTCCACCGAACCGAGGTAGCAGAACGCATACAGAGCACCGGCCACGCCGCAGAAAAACGAGCTCACCGCAAACGCCAACAGCTTGGTGCGCATCAGCTGAATGCCGATCACTTCGGCCGCCACGTCCATGTCGCGCACCGCCATCCAGGCACGGCCGGTCGAGGAGCGCACCAGGTTCTTGGCCAGCATCGCCATCACGCAGACGATGCCGAGCACGAACAGGTATTTCTTCACCGGCGAGTTGATGGCAATGCCGAAAAAGTCGATCTTCTGCGTGCTGATCACACCCGACGAACTGTTGTTGGAGAACCAGGAAAACTTGGTCAGCGCCCACACCACGAAGAACTGCGCCGCCAACGTCGCCACCGCCAGATAAAAACCCTTGATGCGCAGCGACGGCAAACCGAACACGATGCCCACCAGCGCCGCACAACCGCCGGCCAGAATGAACGACAGCACGATGGGAATGCCTTCAATGCGCAACTGGAAGTTGTAGGCCGCATAGGCGCCCACCGCCATGAAGGCCGCCGAGCCCAGCGACAACTGGCCGGCATAACCGGTCAGGATATTCAGCCCCAGCGCCGCCAAGGCAAACACCAGGAAGGGAATCAGGATCGCTGAAAACCAGTATTCGCTGCCGATCAGTGGAATGCCGACGAAGGCGACGGCCAGCAGGATCGCCATGCCGATGCGATCCTGGCGGATCGGGAATATCTGGCTGTCGGCAATGTACGACGTCTTGAACTGCCCTGCCTCACGATAAAGCATAGTGTTTCTCCTGTGTCTCCATACGGCGAAGCGTCAATGTGCTTCGTCCTTTATTTTTTATTGCCTGGACGGGATCAGGCTCGATCAGAGTCGATCAGACCCGGTCAATGTGCCGCTCGCCGAACAATCCCTCCGGACGCACCAGCAGGAACAGCAGCGCGAACACATACGGGAACCATCCTTCGATGCCGCCGAAGTTGCCGCCGAACAGATCCTGCAGCACCGGCGGAATGTAAATCTCGGCCAGCTTCTCCGACGCGCCGATGATCAGCCCGCCGACGATCGCGCCGGGGATCGAGGTGAAGCCGCCCAGGATCAGCACCGGCAACGCCTTCAACGCGGTCATCGTCAGTGCGAACTGCACGCCGTTACGCGAGCCCCACAGCAGACCGGCGATCAGCGCCACGAATCCGGCCACGCCCCACACCACTGCCCAGATGTGTTGCAGCGGAATCCCCAGCGACAGGGCCGCCTGGTGATCGTCGGCGACGGCGCGCAAGGCGCGGCCGACCTTGGTCTTCTGGAAGAACAGCGCCAGCAGCGCCACCAGTCCGATCACCATGCCGGAGGCGAACAGGTCGAATTTGGAAATGCCGATGCCGATGCTGTCCATCACCGACATGATCGGCTCGTCGACGATGCCCAGTTCGATCGGACGCACTTCGCTGCCGAACAGCAAAGGGCCCAGGCCTTCGAGGAAAAACGCCAGCCCGATGGTGGCCATGAACAAGGTGATCGGCGGCTGATTGACCAGCTTGCGCAGCACGAAGCGCTCGGTCGCCAGCCCTACCAAAATCATCACCAGGAAGGCGCCAATGATGGCGGCCCACATCGGCATGCCCTTTTCCATCAGCCCGACCACCGCCAGCGCGGCGAAATACACCATCGCGCCCTGGGCGAAATTGAAGACGCCGGAGGCCTTGTAGATCAGCACGAAGCCGAGCGCCACCAGGGAATACATGAGGCCGGACAACAATCCGCTCAGCGTCACTTCAAAGAAAAATTGCATCTGCTCTCTCCACTTGTTCCGCTTGTTCTGCTTGTTTTGTTCCTCAACAACTTCAATGCGAAGTGCCGAGGTAAGCTTTGATGACTTCGGGATTGGCCATCACTTCGTCCGGTGTGCCGTCGCCGATCTTCTTGCCGTAGTCGAGCACCACCACGCGATCCGAGATGTCCATCACCACGCCCATGTCATGCTCGATCAGCACGATGGTGGTGCCGAATTGTTCGTTGACGTCGAGGATGAAGCGGCACATGTCCTGCTTCTCTTCCACGTTCATGCCGGCCATCGGTTCGTCCAGCAGCAGCATCTCCGGCTCGGCCGCCAGCGCACGCGCCAGCTCGACGCGCTTCTGCAGGCCGTATGGCAGGCGACCTACCGGGGTTTTGCGAATGTGCTGGATTTCGAGGAAGTCGATCACCTCTTCGACCTTGTGCCGGTGCAAAATTTCTTCCTTGCGGGCGCTGCCCCACCAGATCGCGTTGGCGAGAAAGCTTGAATGCATCTTGGTGTTGCGCCCGGTCATGATGTTGTCGAGCACGGTCATGCCCTTGAACAAGGCGATGTTCTGGAAGGTCCGGGCGATGCCCTGGCGCGCCACCTTGCTCGGATGCATGCTGTGGCGCTGCTCGCCGCGGAACGCGATGTTGCCCTTCTGCGGATGGTAGACACCGTTGATGACGTTGATCATCGAGCTCTTGCCGGCGCCGTTGGGGCCGATGATGGCGCGGATCTCATGCTCGCGCACATTGAATGAAATGTCGGTCAGCGCCTTGACGCCGCCGAAGGACAGCGAGATGTTCTGCAAGTCGAGGATGACTTCGCCGATCTTGCGCACGCCGTCGCCCTCGCCTCCAAATTCTCCTGCGGTGGCCTGTCGCTCCTGTTCCATCGGCTGCACTTCTTCCGTGATATGTCTTTTCATGGTGGTCATGCAGGCCTATGCCGCTTGGTTGAGGTTGGCGAAAGTCTTGACGTCGGCAATCCTGAGGTCGGCCGCAATCATGCCCTGGCGACCGTCTTCGAATTTCACCTGCGTCTCGATGTACTGCGACTGCTTGCCTTCGTACAGCGCCTCGATCAGCACCGCATATTTTTCGGCGATGAAACCGCGGCGTACTTTACGTGTACGTGTCAGCTCGTCATCGTCGGGATCAAGCTCCTTGTGCAGCACCAGGAAGCGATGCACTTGTGAGTCGGCCAGCAAGGGATCCTGCACCAGGTCGGCGTTGACCTTTTCCACGCAGTCGGCTATCAGCGCATACACGCTCTCGTGCGCGGCCAGGTCGGTGTAGCCGCTGTAGGCCAGGTTGCGGCGCTCGGCCCAGTTGCCGACGGCGTCCATGTCGATGTTGATGAAGGCCGTGCATTGCTCGCGCTGGTTGCCGAACACCACGGCTTCCTTGATGAAGGGGAAGAACTTCAGCTTGTTCTCGATGTACTTGGGCGCGAACATCGTGCCGCAGGCCATCTTGCCGACATCCTTGGCGCGGTCGATGATCTTCAGGTGGCCGTCGCTGTCGAAGAAGCCGGCGTCGCCTGTATGGAAATAGCCGTTTTCGTCGATCGCTTCGGCGGTGGCGTCTGGACGCTTGAAGTAGGACTTCATCAGGCCCGGCGAGCGCACCAGCACTTCGCCGCTGGCGTCGATGTGCACTTCGACGCCGCGCATCGGCCGACCGACGGTGTCGAGCTTGACGTCGCCGGACGGCTGCATGCACACGGTCACGCAGGTTTCCGTCATGCCATACAGTTGCTTGAGGTTGATGCCCAGCGAGCGGTAGAAGTCGAACAGGTCGGGGCCGATCGCCTCGCCGCCGGTATAGGCCACGCGGATGCGCGACATGCCCAGCACGTTCTTGAGCGGACCGTAGATGACCAGGTGGCCGATGGCGTACAGCAGGCGGTCGGCCAGCGAGACATCCGGCTTCTTGTCGAGGATGCGCATGCCGACGCGGCGGGCGATGTTCATGAAGCCATGGAACAGCTTGCGCTTGACCCAGCCGGCGTCTTCGATGCGGATCATCACTTGCGTGAGGATGTTTTCATAGATGCGCGGCGGCGCGAAATAATAGGTCGGTCCGATTTCGCGCAAGTCGGTCATGACCGTGCTTGGCGACTCCGGGCAATTGAGGCAGAAGCCGGCCACGTGGGTCTGTGCGAACGAATACAGGAAGTCGCCCACCCAGGCCAGCGGCAGATAGCACAGCACGTCGTCGCTCTCGTTCAACTGGTCGAAGTCGACCAGCGTCTGCGCCGTCGCAATCATGGCCGCATGCGAATGGCACACGCCCTTGGGCTTGCCGGTAGTGCCCGAGGTGTACAGGATGATGGCGATGTCGTCGGTGGTCAGCGCGTTGACCTGATCCATGAAGAAGCCTGGATTGGCCTTGTCGTAGGCGCGACCCAGTTCCTGCACGCCGGCGAAGGACGACAGCTCCGGCTGGCGGTAATTGCGCATGCCGCGTTCGTCGTCATAGATGATGTGCGTCGGACGTTCGGTGCCGCTGGAAAAATTCAGCTTGATCTCGAAGACCTTGTCGACCTGCTCCTGGTCTTCGGCGACGACGAAATCAATCTCGGCGTCGTTGAGCACATAGGACATGTCGGCCGCCGGCGCGTCCTGATACAACGGCACGGGCATGCCGCCCAGGCATTGCGTGGCCGACATCGCCCAATACAGACGCGGACAGTTGTTGCCGATGATCGCCAGGCTCATGCCGCGCTTGAAACCAAGCGCCGCCAGGCCGCAGGCGAACGCCCTCACCTCATCCGCCACCTGGGCCCACGTCGTGGTTTGCCAGATGCCGAGATCCTTTTCGCGGAACGCCGGACGATCCGGACGCGCCTTTGCATGCATCAGGAGCAGCTGCGGAAATGTCTGCGCTCCTGGACGTTGTGTTGTCTCCACCATCGTCCCACCTTTATTTATAAACGTCCGCTTGCCGGATAACGGTCTTGTGCCGGACGTTCTGGGTTCAGTGTGTCAAGTCAGTCTGAACCGACATGCTTACGTTGCACTTACTGTTCTTGTGCTGCGGCAAGTCAGGCGGTTGTGCGCTGCTTTTGTGCGATGATAGTAGTGTGAGTCGAGAGGCATGGTTGTCATCTCGCAGACAATTGCCGAACAATCGCCAAACTTTTGATATTGCAACGCATCATAATGACGACAGAGACACCGAAGACATCGATCCAAGACATGCTGGGCAAAAGTATCTGGGCGCGCTCGCTGACCAGTGAACAACTGGAGCGTGTGCAATCCGAAGTATTCAGCCGCAAGATCCCGGCGGGAGGTTTCGTCTGCCACAAGGGCGATGCAGTTTCGCACTGGATCGGCGTGCATGAAGGTCTGCTGAAAATGAGCAGCGTCTCGCCCGAAGGCAAGACCGTATCGTTCGCCGGCATGGCCAACGGCGGCTGGCTCGGCGAAGGTTCGCTGCTCAAGGACGAGCCGCGCAAGTACGATGTGGTGGCGCTGCGCGACAGCGAGCTGCTGTATATGCCCAAGGCGACCTATCTCTGGCTGCTCGACAACAGCATTCCTTTCAACCGTTTCCTGGTGACGCAACTCAACGAGCGCCTCGGCCTGTTCATCTCGCTGGTCGAATACGATCGCATGCTGGAACCCGATGCGCGCGTGGCGCGTTGCCTGGCCGCGCTGTTCAATCCTTATCTGAATCCCGGCATCGGGCTGGAGCTGCAGATTTCACAGGAAGAAGTCGGCAACCTCTCGGGCGCATCGCGCCAACGCGCCAACCAGGCCTTGCAGGTGTTGGAAAAAGCCGGCCTGCTCAAAGTCGATTACGGCAGCATCACCATCCTCGATCTGGACGGACTGCGGCAATTCCACTCTTGAATCGTCCGGGTTCGTTTCCGCCATAAAAAATGCAGGCCGCAGCCTGCATTTTTTATTTTCACAATCGATCCCGTATTGTTCCGTTTCAGCGCACTGCCTTGTTGCGGTTCACCCAGTACATGCCGGCGTCAGCAACCGTGCCGATGAATTCACGCGGATCGGCCGACTTCATCAGATAGCCGTTGGCCCCCAGCTGATAGCTCTGCACGATGTCGCGCTGGTCGTCTGAAGAAGAAAACATCACCACCGGAATATGCGCCGTAGCGGCGTTGGATTTGATGATCTTGAGAAAATCGTGACCGCTCATCAGCGGCAGGTGCAGGTCAAGCAGGATCAAGCGCGGATGCAGATCCTTGCGCGCCGCAAAACCGTTATCCGAAAACATGTAGTCCGCCGCCTCTTCGGCATCGGCGAACCAGGTCATCTTGTCGGCCAGTTTCTTGCTGTCCAAAGCGATGCGCGTCAGCTCGGCAACCTCAGGGCTGTCGTCGACCAGCATGATATCCATTTGCTCCATGTGCAGATCACTTTCTTGCGTTTTTTATTGCCCGAACACCATCAGTTTTCTGCGCAGGCTTATGACCAGCGCAGGCTGGAACGACGCAGACCTTACCGCCAAACGACATTCGCGGTATCACGTCGGGTGAATTAATTATGGCATGATCGACAACGGAAGATATCAGGATATACCTTAGATTCGGCAATTAAATGCGGCTATTTAGCTCCTTTTGTTTCCTTTTTTCATTTGTCCGAGGTGGTCAAGCCGGTACGGATGGCATAGCGCACCAGTCCAGGCACGTCGCGGATTTCCAGCCGTTCCATGAGCTGGGCCCGATGGGTTTCGATGGTCTTGGCGCTGACGTTGAGACGGTAGGCGATCTCCTTGGTGTTGTTGCCTTCCGCGATCAGTTGCAGGATCTCGCGCTGGCGCGGCGTCAGCACTTCGACCGGCGTACCGTCCTGCGCCACTTTCTTCATGTAGAGATCAAGCGCGTCTTTGGAAATATGCGAATCCAGGTATTGGCGGCCGTGGATCACTTCCGTCAGCGCCTTCTCCAGCTCGTAGGCCGCCGAGTCCTTGAACAGATAGCCGTTGGCGCCGGCGTTCAGGGCTTGCATTACGTACTCCTCGCTGCCGTACATCGACAGCATCAGGAACTTCGTGGTCGGATGGTCGGCGCGCAGGCGGCGCACTGCTTCCAGGCCGTTCATGCCCTTCATTGCAATGTCCATGACGACCACATCGGGCTTGAGTTTTTCGGTGAGTTCGATGGCGGCGTTGCCGTCGTCGGCCTCGCCCACCACTTCGATACCGGGCATTGCCGTGAGCAGCGACTTGATGCCGCTGCGCACCAGCGCGTGATCGTCGGCCAGCACAATTCTTGTCAACATGTTTTATCCCCTCCGCATGACAGGCGTCACAGGTAATTGCAAAACGATTTCCACGCCCTCGCCGGGTGCGGAAGTGATGTCCATTGCGCCGCCCACCAGCACGGCGCGCTCCTCCATATTCAGCAGACCGAAACTGGTGCCGGAAATCGCATTGCTGCGCGCCTTCTCCAGGTCGAAGCCCTTGCCGTCGTCGCGGATGCTGACGTTGAGCTGGTCCTGGCGCTGGCTGACCTTGACCCAGATGTTTTCAGCCTGGGCGTGGCGCAGGATATTGGTGACCGCTTCCTGCACGATGCGAAAGCAGGTGTTCTCGATGTCGTGATGCAGCTCCACCGACAAGGGCGAACTCTCGAACCAGCCCTTGACGCCGGCCAAGGTGGACTTGTTTTCCACGTACGAACGCAAGGTCGCGATCAAACCCAGGTTGTCCAGCTGCGGCGGCCGCAAGTCCAGCGACAGGCTGCGCACCTGCGACAACACTGCGGCGACGATATCGATACCGTTCTGCAGCGACGGTCCCTCCAGCGAACCGGTTTTCTTGATGGTCTCAAGGTTGATCTTGAGCGCCGTGAGCGACTGGCCGACGTCGTCGTGCAGGCCGCGCGCCAGATGCTGGCGCTCGCGCTCCTGCACTTCGATCACGCGGCTGGCCAGCATCTTCTGGCGTTGCATGGCTTCCTCCAGCTCCTTTTGCGAATTGACCCGCTCGGTCACATCCATCGCCAGCCCGGCCGCCAAGATCTTGCCGTCGCTGCCGATCGGAAAACGCACCATGTCCATGATCTTGGGATTGTGGTTGGCGTCGAACACCGTTTCCTGCGTATGCATCTCGCGATTGCCGTCGAGTACCTTGCGGTCGTTGGACTGGGCGTTCTGCGCCGCACCGCTGGACATGATGTCGAAGTCGCTCAGGCCGATCATGTCGCCTGGCATCATGCCGAAAAACGTCGACTGCGCCGGATTGACGTAGAGATAGCGCAAGTCGGCGTCCTTGATCCAGGCCGGCATCGGTGCGGCGCTCATGAAGGCGTAGAAACGCGCCTGCATTTCGCGCAAGGCGGCGGCGCCGGCACGCTGCTTGCGGCGCACCAGGGCGTCGCGCAATTCGCGCTCGACGGCGATCGGCAACCGTGCAATCGCGCTCTTGAGGAAATAATCCTGTGCGCCCGCCTTCATGACCTCGACGGCGGTCTGCTCGCCGATGGCGCCCGAGACGATGATGAAAGGAATCTGATCGTTCTGCCGCTTGACCAATTCAAGCGCGTCGACGGCGCTGAACATGGGCATCGAATAATCGGAAATCACGATATCCCATTTGTCGCGCAGGGCCGCCTCCATGTCCGGCTCGGTGTCGACCCGCTGCCAGGTCGGCTCGAAGCCGCCGCGTTTAAGTTCGCGCACCATGAGGATCACGTCCTCTTCCATGTCTTCGACAAACAATACCCGGAGTGGAATACTCATATGCTCATGCTCGCTTCCCGCCCTCATTGTTGTTAAGGCCGTCGCCCGCAGACGCCGGTCGTGACTGTGTTCTCGCCGCTACAGCTACAAGCCCTGCCGCGGCAATGTGAAATAAAAACTGGCGCCCTCTCCTGACCGGCTTTCCGCCCACACCCGCCCGCCATGCCTGACCACGATGCGCTGCACCAGCGCCAGGCCGATGCCGGTGCCGGCGTAGTCTTCCTGCCGGTGCAACCGCTGGAAGGTGCCGAACAGCTTGTGCACATAACGCATGTCGAAACCGATGCCGTTGTCCTGCACCTGATAGATGACTTCTTCCGGCGTCGAGGTCGACGACACGCGCACCACCGCATGCTCGGCCTTCTTGCTGAATTTGACGGCGTTGCCGAGCAGGTTCTTCCATACCTGGCGGAGCAAACCCTGATTGGCGATAACGTCCTCCAGCGGATCAACGATGAATTCGACACCCGCGTTCTCGCGGCGCAGGCCGGCGATGCTTTCCTCGACCTGCTCCTGCATGGAAAAATGTGCCAGCGTCAGTTCGCCGGTGGCCGATTTGGACAGCTTGAGCAAATCGCTGATGAGCGCATCCATCTTGCTGACATTCCTGCGGATGACCTGCAGCAGTTCCTTGCCTTTGGCGTCGAGCGCTTCGGCGTAGTCTTCCTCCACCATCATGGCGTAGCCGGAAATGGCCCGCAGCGGTGCGCGCAAGTCATGCGACACCGAGTACGAAAAGCTCTCCAGCTCCTTGTTGATATTGCTCAGGTGCTGAGTCTGGCGCTTCAGGCTGGCGTTGAGTTCTTCGATTTCCTTTTCGGTCTGCTTGCGCCCGGAGATGTCGTAGATGACGTTGCGGCTGATCACGCGCCCGTTGTCAGGATGCAGCACGGTGCTGATGCTCATCAGCGTCGGGAAATGCGTGCCGTCGGCGCGCAAACACTCGACATCCACGCCGCCGATCGGCTCGTTGCGCAAGAATCGCGGCCGCACGTCCGCGCGATAGCGCTCGGCGCTGGAAGATGTCATCAGATCGGTCTGCGTCATCTTGCCGACTACTTGCTCGCGCGCATACCCCAGCCAAGCCAGTTCGGTGTCGTTGATCTGTACGATCAGGCCGCTTTCTTCGTCAACCGAGTGGTAGCCGCACGGCGCTTGGTTGTACAGATCCTCGATATCGGCGGCGTACAGCTGCGCCTTGGTCTGCGCCTCCCTGCGGCGCAACGTTTCGCGCTTGAGCCGCAGGTAGACCGCGATCAGGATGGCGACGCTTAAAAAACTGCCGCCGACGATGGCCAGGATGGTCCAGCGGATGCTTTCGCGCGTGTCGGCAGAGCGCTCGGTCAGCAGCGCCTGCTCGACGTCCTTCAAGGCGACGAACTGCCGACGGATGTCTTCGCTCAGGTCGCGTCCATGCTCGTAAGCGTTGTCGATGCGCACCTCTTTATCCGCCTCGATCAGCGTACGCGCCAGCTCGATGCGCTGGGCAATGGTGATGCTCAGGTGGGTCAGACGATCCAGCTGGTCCTGATTGTCGATCTGCAACGCGCGCAGGCCGCTCAGCAATTGCTGCAGCAAGTTGCGATCCGACTCGAAGCCGAGCAGATACTCATGTCGGCTCGACAGCGCATAACCGCGGGCATTGGCGACCAGGTCGCGCAAGGTTGAATGGGTTTCTTCCAGCCGCTGCAAGACGGTGTGCGTGTGTTCCACCCAGATCGCCCGCGCCTCGAATACGCGCACGCTGCGATAGGCCACGGTGGTAACCCCTATCGACAACAGCATGGCCAGAACGAAGAAAGCCCCGGTATTGACCAGCGCAGATCTGTTCCTCGATTCCGGCTTGTTTGATCTCGGCATCGTTATACCGGGTCCCCGATAAAGCTGACGGTTTGTCGTTGGCGCCTGGGCTGGGCTTCAGGCCGTGCTTCAGGCCGTGCTTTAAGCCATATTTCAGCGCCTGTTCGAATTCACTTCAAAGAGAGCTTTTTGGTTACGTCGATTTTGTGTTCTTCTGCGTCGGTTTGCATGATCGTTTTTTTCTTGCCTTCCGGTTCGGCGAAAACCAGCCGAGTGTCGAGATGGATATCGACGATGTACAGCGCAGCAAGCCCTGCTTCACTGCATGCTCATCTGCGCCATCTGCAGCGCTTCTTACATTCGACTTCGTATCTTTTGTCGATTCTGACTTCGCGAATATTCGTAACTATTTGCTTTTATTATATTTTTTACGGGAAAGTTAATTTCCTCAACAACATCAAAAGTTTTCATACAGACATCAAATGTCGCGAACTACGCACATTTATTTGCCGAAACCACGTAAAACCAGCTGTCAACTCAGGGAATTCCTTAGAAGTTATTTTATAATAGCCTCAAACAAGTGGCGTTACCAAACAGCATTTTATTCAAATGAAAACTCTGCAAAAAATCGGGGCGGTAATAGGGGTAGCTCTCCTGTGCGCAAGCAGCCTGACCCAGGCAGCGACGTCAACAGGCAATCTCTCCGTCTCCGCGATTGTTACCGCCACTTGCAGCGTCAACAGTGCGGCCCTGCCCTTCGGCACCGGCAACTCTTCCGCAGTCAAGCAATCGTCGCCTGTTGGCGTCAACTGCTCCAACGGCACCAGCTACACCATCAATCTCGTGGCCGGCAACGGCGCGCAGCAAAACCTTCCTGTCTACGGCTACATTCCCAGTGGCCAAAATGTCCAAACCGGTAGTTACACCGACGTTGTTGGCATCACACTCTCGTACTAATAAGTTCTACCAGAGAAATTAATACGCACAACTTCTCGCGTATTTCTGATATTCTCAACAACAAAATTACATTCTTGCTTAACTAGCAGTCACCTTTAGCACCCACATCCGCAGTCATCCGCAGTCATTGTTCGTAGTCGAATTAGCGTTCTTTCGTCGTCACGGGGGAAAATTATTTTTAGCTACCTTGCTCGCTCGTCCTTCTTCCTGTGCATAGCCGGAGCGCTCTGCAGTCCGGCAGCAATTGCCTCCAACTTCGAAATATCCCCGGTAGTATTGGAATTATCCTCGGCCCGCACGGCTGGCGTGGTGAAGATCGTCAATAACGATAATCACGACGTTTCGCTGCAGATCCGCGCCTACGACTGGGAGCAAAAGGACAGCCAGGATGTACTCAATCCTACCCAGAGCCTGATCATCAGTCCCCCGGTGTTCACCGTCGCGCCGGGCGCCTCGCAGACCATCCGCATCATTTCCAAACGTCCGGCCGAAGTTAATGAAGTCGCTTACCGCATGCTGGTGGACGAGATTCCGACTGCGGCAGCCGGTCCCGCGATCAACTTCAAGTTCCGCATTTCGATGCCGATCTTCATCGCGCCCAATACGGCGCCCAACCTGAAACTGGGCTGGACGCTAAGCGCCGGCAAGACGCCTCGCCTCAATGTCGCCAACACCGGTAACCGGCGCGGACGCTTGCTCAATCTTGTGCTGACCCTTCCCAACGGCAAGAAAATCACTCCACCCGCCGGCGCCAATCCCTATACCCTGGCCGGCATGATCAGACAATATCCGTTCGATGTCGACGCACCGCTGGCTGCCGGCTCATTGGTGAAAATGTCCGCGAACTCAGACACCGGCCCCATTGAAACCGAGATCACCGTGACGCCTTGATACGACCGTCTAACTGGATCGGCCTGTTGCTGTTGATCGTCAGCGCCTATGCGCATGGCGCCGGTGAAGGTTCCATTGAAAATTTGTTGCTCGAAGTTTCCATCAACGGCCGTCCGACGGAATTGGTGGCGCAGTTCGTGAAACGACAAGACGGTTTGTTTGCGACGGCGGCGGAACTGCGCAGCCTCGGCATCAAGACGCCCGGCAAGGACGATGAATTGCTGCCGGTGAGCGGAATCGCCAGCAAGGTCCAACTGGATCAGTCGGCGTTGAAAATCGACATGGACGTGCCCATGAGTTTTCTGAACACCACCGATATCGCGACCGCAGGCAGGACGGCAGACAACGTCCCGCTGACGGAAAACGCGCGCGGCGCCCTGCTCAACTATGACTTGCTTGCCACCACCAGCCAGGGCGTGCGCAGCATTGCGGGCTATTTCGATGGCCGTTACTTCGCCGGCAGCAGCGTGTTCAGCTCGACCGGGCTGGCGTACTTCGACAGCACGCCAGCCACTTCCACACGCCTGGAAACCACCTACACTTATTCCAATCCGCGCGAACTGACGCGCTACCGCGTCGGCGACTTCATTACCAGCGGCTTGTTCTGGACGCGCCCGGTGCGCTTCGGCGGCGCGCAATTCGGCACCGATTTTTCGCTGCGACCGGACCTGGTCAAATATCCGACGCCAAGTCTCGGCGGCGAAGCCGTGGTGCCGTCGACGGTTGACCTGTTCGTCAACGGCGTGCGCCAGTTGTCGCAACCGGTGCCGCCCGGTCCGTTCGAGATCCGCCAGGCCCCGATCGCCACCGGCGCCGGCCAGATCGCCGTGGCGGTGACCGATGAGTTGGGGCGCCAAACTTTCCGCACGATTTCCTTTTACGCCACCGACAAGCTGCTGGCGGAAAACCTGTCTTCCTATACGCTGGAAAGCGGCTTTGTGCGGCGCAATTACGGCCTGCGCAGCAACAACTACGGCGAGTTCGCCATCGCCGGCACCGCACGTCACGGCTATAGCAAGACGCTGACGGTCGAGGGCCACGGCGAGACGATGAAGGGCATGACGCTGGCCGGCGGCGGCCTGGTGTTCAATGTCGACAACTGGGGCGTGCTGACCGGTGCGCTCTCGGCCAGCACGTCGGACGCCGGCAGCGGCCAGCAACTGGCACTGGGCTTCGAGCGCAGCACCAGCCTGGTCAGCATGTCGCTGACGCGAACACAGTCCGGAGCGAACTATCGCGACATCGGTGCGATGGCAGGTTCGCCGACCACCCGCTCGACCACGGTCGGCACGATCGGCCTGAATCTGGGGACTTACGGTTCGTTGAGCATGGCCTACACGTCCGCCAAGAGCCCGGTGCTGCTTTCCACCGACGGTCGCTTCGGCATCACGGACAGCGAAAGCGTGACGCTTTCGTATTTCAAATCGGTCGGCCGCAACACCAATATGTTCGTCACCGGCTTTCGCGATTTTCGCAACGGCGGCTATGGTGCGACCATCGGCCTGATCATGCCGTTCGGCGACAGCAGTGCGGGCGGCGTCAGCGCCAGCAACAACAATGGCCAGCGTACCGTCTCGGCTCAGGCCAGCCGCCCGACCATTTCGCCGGGCGACGTCGGCTGGCAATTGCAGACCACCGATGGTGCTTATCAGCAGCGCTACGGCGAAGTCGACTACAAGGGACGCAACGGCCGCGCGAACTTCACGGTGGCACAGAGCAACAACATCACCAGCCAGCGCGCCGGCGTGCGCGGCGCCATTGCGTGGATGGACAACTCGGTGTTCTTCTCCAACTGGGTGGAAGACAGCTTCGCCGTGGTCAACACCGAAGGCGCGCGCGACATCGGCATCTATACCGAAAACCGCTACGCCGGCAAGACCGACCGCAACGGCCAGCTGCTGATCACCGATCTGCGCGCTTACGACGTCAACAAGGTCTCGGTCGAAGTGCTCGACCTGCCGATGACGCTGCAAATGGATCACAACGAGCAATACATCAAACCGCGCGACCGCTCCGGCGCGGTGATCAGCTTCAAGACCAAACGCACCTCCGACGTCAACCTGATCCTGAAAACCGCCAGCGGCGAGTATGTGCCGGTCGGCTCCACGGTGACCATCCGCGAGAACGGCCAGAAAGCGCCGGTTGGCTACGAAGGCGCGGCCTACCTGTCCGAGCTGTTGCCGGTCAATACGCTGGATATCGTGCTGCCGTCGGGCGCAAAATGCCAGGCGTCGCTGGTTCCGGACCATAACCTGGAAGGCGGCATGAGCAGCAATACACTGGAATGTCACTGATGAAAAATCCAAGCAAGCTGTTCCGCATCGCTGTGCTGCTGTTTGCCGGCCTGAGCAACGTCTCGAACGTTCAGGCTCAGGCTTGCATTGCGTCGGCGACGCCGGTGACGTTCGGCCTCTATGATCCCAAGGCCTCGTCGCCGAACGACATCACCGGCAGCGTGTCCGTGACATGCCAGGCCACGATCGCGCTGCTGGTCGCCTACACCGTCAAACTCAACGGCGGCGCCAGCGGCAATATCGCTGCGCGCAAGATGATCATCACCGGTTCGCAGCTGTCGTATCAAATCTACACCGATGCAACGCGCGCGACGGTCTGGGGCGATGGCAGCGGTGGCTCGGCATTCAATGTCGGCGGTTATCTGCTGTCTGTGCTGGTGCCGGTGACCCAAACCTATACCGCCTACGGCCGCATTCCGGCGCTGCAGAACGTCTATGCAGGCAGCTATCAGGACACCTTGACGATCCTCATTACTTACTAGGACTTACTCCGAATACGTAACTGTTAGGGTTTTTCCTGATGCGTTTTCTGCATGTTTCAGGAAACTCCCGATTTTGGAAACGGTGACAAAAACTTAAAGTTCACCTGTACCCGGCGAATTCGACATTCTTGTAATGGGACAAGGATGCGAGACCGCCGATCAGGAGAAAACGCCATGTTCAACATCAACAAAAAACGCATCATCGCCGCCACACTCGCCGTCGCCGTCATGACTTCCGGCGCACCGGTCTACGCCGCCACATCGACCGGCTCGCTGGTCGTGACTGCGACAGTGCTGGCCTCCTGCACCGTGGTCGGCTCGACCGTCGCCTTCGGCAACTACACCAGCACACAAGTTGACCAGACCGGCAACATTGCCGTGCTGTGCACCAACGGTACGTCCTACACCATCGGCCTGGATGCAGGCGCCGGCACCGGCGCTACCACCAGCGTGCGTAAAATGACCGGCTCGCTCGGCGGCACGCTGAACTACGCGCTGTATCGCGATTCCGGCCGCACCAACAACTGGGGCTCGACCATCGGCACCGATACCCAAGCCGGCACCGGTAGCGGCCTGCTGCAAAACCTGACCGTGTACGGCCGCATCGCTTCCGCACAGACACCATTGGCCGGCGTCTACACGGACACCGTCACCGTTACCCTGACCTACTAGAATTTTTCGGCTCGCAACCTCAGCCGTGGTGATTCGTCGCCGCAGCGAGATGATTGCGGGCTGCTTTGCGCTGAACGCATCGGGAGATGCCGAAGCGCCGATTGATATGGCTGTTCACTGGCGTCCACCGCTGCAGGGGAGCTCTTCACAGATAAGAGCGCAGAGGATGGATAGGGAGAAAAATATGTTTTTTTCACAACAAGATCGTGCCCGCAGGCTCTGCGTCGCCGCGTCCATCGTGATGCTGGCGGCCGGCTCGCCCATGGCGGCGCAGGCAAACAACACCAGCGGCGTGAATTCCTCGGCGGCTGTGCTGGCCTCTTGTACGGTGGTCGGCTCGGCCATTGCATTCGGTAATTACAGTTCCACGCAAGTCGACCAGACCGGCTCGATTGCCGTGGTTTGCACCAACGGCATTTCCTACAGCGTCGGCCTGGATGCCGGCGCCGGCAGCGGCGCCACCATTGCGGTCCGCAAGCTGACGGGATCACTTGGCGGCTCGCTAAATTACAGTTTGTACCGCGATTCAGGCCGCACCAGCAACTGGGGCTCGACCGCCGGCACCGACACCCAATCGGGTAGTGGCAACGGCATCGTGCAAAACCTGACCGTCTACGGCCGCATCCCCAGCGGACAAACGCCACAAAGTGGTGTCTACAGCGACACAGTGACGATTACGCTGACGTACTGACCGCGCTCCCGGCGGTACACACTTGAGCGGCCGGCTGCAGGCGTTGCAGCCACGGTCTCGCTCGCCTATGGGGAATTTCCTGACATAAAAAACAAGAGAATCAGGATTCCCCTGATTTTGAAAGCCCCCTCAAAAACGTAAAGTTCACCTGTGCCCGACGACATCGCAATCCACGTAATGGGACGTGGATGCAACCCCGGGAATCAGGAGAATCCACCATGTTTGCATCGAACAAAAATCGCATCATCGCCGCCACTCTCGCCGCCGCCGTCATGGCTTCCAGCGCTCCTGTCCTGGCTGCTTCCACTGCCACCGGCTCGCTGATCAACACCGCGACTGTTCTCGCCTCCTGCACCGTGGTCGGCTCCACCATTGCTTTCGGCAACTACACCAGCACCCAAGTGGACCAGACCGGCAACCTCGCCGTCTTGTGCACCAACGGCACGTCCTACACCATCGGCCTGGATGCAGGCGCCGGCACCGGCGCTACGACCAGCGTGCGCAAACTGAGCGGCTCCTTGGGCGGCACACTGAACTACGCGCTGTATCGCGATTCCGGCCGCACCAGCAACTGGGGCTCGACCATCGGAACGGATACGCAAGCCGGCACGGGCAACGGTTTGCTGCAAAACCTGACCGTCTACGGTCGTATTGCTTCCGCTCAGACACCTTTGGCCGGCGTCTATACGGACACAGTGACAGTCACGCTGACTTACTAAGTTTGCAGAACTGCTCGCCGTGGCTTTATGGCGATCAGTCGACAAGCATCGGGGATCAGGGATCTCCTGATGTATTTAAAGCACGATTCAGGAAACTCCCGATACTCGCGAGTATGTTGAAAATATAAAGTGTAGTTGTACCCGGCGATTTAGAAATTCTTGCAAGGGCAAGAATACAGGGGCCGACTTAAGGGGAAACCACCATGTTCACAACCAAGAAAAATCGCATCATCGCCGCCACTCTCGCCGCTGCCGTCATGGCGTCCAGCGCGCCCGTCCTGGCATCATCGACAGCCACCGGTTCGCTGATCAACACCGCGACCGTTCTGTCTGCTTGCGCGGTGGTCGGCTCCACCATCGCTTTCGGCAACTACACCAGCACCCAGATCGACCAGACCGGGAACATCGCCGTGGTCTGCACCAACGGCACGTCCTACACCATCGGCCTGGATGCGGGCGCCGGCACTGGCGCCACCACCACCGTGCGCAAGCTGAGCGGCACCCTTGGCGGCACCTTGAACTACGCGCTGTATCGCGATTCGGGTCGCACCAACAACTGGGGCTCGACCATCGGCACGGATACACAAGCCGGCACCGGCAACGGCCTGATTCAGAATCTCACGGTCTACGGCCGTATCGCCAGCGCCCAGACACCTTTGGCCGGCGTCTATACGGACACGGTGACGGTCACGCTGACTTACTGATACAACTCGACATCCAAACGACAACGCCCGCCTGATTTCCAGGCGGGCGTTGTCGTTGAAGCTGCACTTTTGCTGCACCGGGAGCCGCGCAGGCGGCTCCCTCCATTCCGCTTTTAATTCTGGATTCGCGCTGCGAATCATGGAGTAAACGCAAAAACGCCCGCTTGCGCGGGCGTTTGTTGTCTGGCGGAGTGGACGGGAGCAAAGCTCGCCGCTCCAGAAATCAAGTGGGCCCTGGGCTCCATCTGTTTCTCACCCCGAAAATCCATTCTGGAGTGGACCACCCTCATGGTTGAGTGGATGGACCACCAATGTACCACCCATATTCGCCGTAAACAACCCGTAACGCTCATGCCCAAGATTTAAAAGAAATGAAAGATGACAAGGGCCTAGTCTGCCCAAAATTAGACTAGCTCATAAATGAGCTCAACTATTGACTTTTAAAATAAATATGAGAGAAAAGTTACCCTACAACGGAGGCACCTATGAGCAAATTAAAATCAGTCAAATCTCGCGTAACATCATTTCTGATGCGAGAAATTCCCATACATTTTGTTATTAATGGTTTAGGGCTAATTTCGGCTCTGATATTACTAGGCCTGCTGGCCGTGGCAATTAAAATCACTTTGTAACCAAAGGAAAAAGTGTCAGGAATAGGGACGAAATGAAACTTATGAAAACTCCAATCAATAGCCAAGTCTGGGCCCCGTGTGCCATCTTCATTTGACTCTTATGAATTTCATTTAAGCTTTTACTTGCATCTCGCATATTGTTTCCCGCCACCTCAAAGCTTTTTGAAAGTGCCAGAAGATCGTTGGCCATCAGTTGAATTGCCGACAAGTCAGTTGCACAAATTTTCTTTACTGCAAGTGCAGCATCATCATATGGCTTAGGAGTTAAAAACGCATTGACGCTCGTCATTTGTTCTTCTATGGCGTTACGTTCTTTTTTTGAAATAAGGACGCCAAAGCCAATAAAAATACCTCCCACAGCGCTCATATATGTGGCCATTGCCTCAAGGTATTTAGATGGATCCTGTCCCCGCAATAACCAAAGTATATTCACTAAACCTAAAGATGAAAAAAGTAGGATCCAGAGCCCTATTTTTACTTTCGACATTTTACCCCCTCCATATTTCTAGAATTATCATCAAACACCTTCACTTCAAACTCGATACATACAAATGCTGTTCTTCTTGTCCCGCTTTAACGCTTGTTAAGTATCTTGAATTTTCAATACATCAAAACGGTCTTCTGAAATTAATTTTTCAAAACGACCACGGGGTGTGCCCTTGGACTGGGATCCCCAGGAAAACTAGAATAGCAAACACGCCGCCCTATCTCGGGACGCTCAATTCCGTAAGCACTTTCCATGCTGAAAAATATGTCGGAACGATTGACGGTAATAAAGCCAGCATAACCATTGAGAATATGCTTTGTTACTGGGCCTTCAAAACGATCAACAGTCAGATAACAGAGTTTCTCGCAACGAGCAATCAATTCGCTGATGGTGGGACGAGCAGCAGGATCATTGATGAGGCAGCTTTCAACGATTGACTGCAGCTCCAATGCAAGAGGTGCGAATTGGGCATTTGAGGTCATGAATTTTGGCCAAGGCTGCCGTTGGCCGGTTTTCACATTGGCGACTGCGTGTAAAAATTCACCGAATGGCAATTCACCCGTCAGCAGTTGAAACATCATTGCCCCCACGGACCAAACGTCTACCGTTGCCCCAGGGTTCTCTCCTGCTTTTCTGAACATCATCTCGGGAGCCATAAATGGCAAAGCACCTTTGATGGTTCCAGAAGTGGAATTAGTGATGTCCCCTGCTTTCAATGCCTCATCTAAAAGTTCTTGGGTCAGAGTTGCCACACCGAAGTCAGTCACCTTTAATTGACTAAGATTGACGCCGCGATTGACCATGACATTGCTAGGCTTTAAATCACGGTGAATCACACCTGCTCGATGCGAAGCCTCTACGCCTTTCAAAAGATAATGCAATGCCTTCGCACCAAGATGAGGGTCAAAGAAACCGAACCGATCTAATTTATCTTTGAGTGTTTCACCATCGACAAATTCTTCTACTAAATACTGCTCTCCATTGTCATCAAAACTGTCGAGGGTTTTCGCAACATTATGATGATTGACTTTCGCAGCAATAAACGCACTGGCTTTAAATCGCTTAGTTGCTTGACCTGCTTGCGGCGTCTTTAAAGCGACATCCATGTCCAATCTTGTATCATGAGCACGATAGACTTCTTGCATGCCTCCTCGCCCCACATGATTGAGGATTCTGTAGCGATCAGCAATTATGGCACCGGTGGGAATCATGGCATGACCTCAGGATTTGACACGTCAAAAGTTACGAAGGTACGAGCGGGTTTAGGCCCAAATGCAATTACACAGCAATCAGGAAGTTCTTCTCCGGCGGCTATTAATTCTGGCGTTATCGGCTTAGCGTTTACTGCGACAGTTCCCGTAATACCAGAAATTAGAAATTTCATACCATCGTAAACAAGGCTTATCGAGTTCGTGCTGCCGCTCTTGACCGTCACCCTAGGAGATTCCGCATTGAGTTCATGTGACTTCGGTCCTAGAACAATCAGGCCTCGGTGCCTGCCGAATAAAATGTGTCGCCTGAGGATCAACTCTACTTCAGTCATCTTCGGCCTATCCGCCGGCGAGTAACTTAAACAACGCTCAATGATCGCAAGAATGTCATCTTGGATTCCTGCAATTGATCCTACCAATCTTCCACGAGGAAGGTTCTGAGGTGGGTGCGGTAATAGTTCTTGTGGAAGTTGTTGCGTAATCAGGACTAAGGCAGTGATGCCAAACGCGTATACGTCAATCGCCTGATCAAAACTAATGCTTTGATCTCTCCAAAGTTCCGGAGCCATATAGCCGGGAGTTCCGATGATGCTTCTTGTATGAGCTTCGATTCCTGACGATCTAGCCAGGCCAAAATCAAGAATCTTAATCACTCCATCCGCACCAAGCCGAATGTTGTTTGGCTTGATGTCGCGATGAATGATGCCCTCGCTATGGATTTCGACTAAGCCACAAGCAATTTGCCAGAGAGTTTTAAGGTAGAGAGGATCTGGTGCGAATGACTCAGGACTGAGGTCATGACCATCAAGATGTTCAAGAACTAAAGCCGTCTGAGGATTCGCGGCGTCACCCACTTCAATCACGTCATATAGTTGGACAACGTGCTTCGACCTTACTTTTATCAAAGCCAATTGCTCATCCAGCAATCTTCTGCGATCTGTTCCTACCCTCAGCATTTTTAGAACCACAGGACGAGTTAAATGTGTGTCCATGCAGTGGTGTATGTCACCCATCCCACCGCTATTTGAGGCCCCGGTCGGCTGATATCTATTTGGAAGATTCATCCTTTTCTCCACCCTTATTATTTAAATTTTCGGTTTGATCTGAATCTGTATCAACTTCAATAGAAAGTTGTGCCCCCCGATTTTTTAGGTTCGGACGTTTGGAGGTCCGTGGAGATTTCTCTTTTTTAGGATTCTTGGTGCGACGACTCGATGCCTCTTTTTTATTTCCGGCACTTTCATCAACCGCGACTAAATTGTCTTTGGGCGGATAGGTACTTAACTGCTCAAATGGGATCTGCTCTGCTGGCCGATTGCCAGGAATGATTCTTCCATTCTCTCCGTCTCTAAATATCATTCTTCGATGAGCAGGAGAGTTAAGTTTATTGACATCGGCAAGACGAGGATGTGCAGGCTCTGTGAAATCAATGGCGTCAAACTGCTCCTGCTTCACCCACATAATGTGGAGTGCTCCAAAGGGATCCCATAACTCGATCCCAGAATCCTCTCGCTCAGAAATAGAATTAATAAGTTCCGAAATAGAAAGCACCACAAGGGATGCATTGTCAGGAGCCCCATTCCATTTTGCGAGGGCGGTCAATCTAGCAGCCGCCTGCCGATGTTCGAGCGTCTGAAAGAACGTGTCACACAGAGTCTCATGGCGAATGAAATGCACGCCATCGGACGTAATCAGAATACGCTCCGCATCAACAGGCACGATCTTTACATGAGCGAGCAACCCAAATCCTATGCCAATGAATTGCAATAAACCTCGATCTTGCCCTCCAGCGACCTCTTCGAGAGAATCATCCACGGTGAGACGAGTCACTTTTTCTTTAGCCGTATCAGCCATGCTGGCATAAATACGACTGTCTCCGACATTCACTGTCCACACGCCTTGATCAGCCGTAACTAAAATTGCAGAAAGAGTGGCCCCACCTTTTCCCTTACAGTATTCGTACACAGCAGTATTTGCATCTTCTGCTGCGATTTTTAATCTCTCGGAAGGGCTTTTTTGACGATTTCGAACTAGGGAATTAAAAAATGCTGCAAGAGTTTTGGTTGCACACATCGCACCATCTTGCATTCCGCCCATACCATCAGCCACTGCAGCGACAAAAAAAGTCTGCCCTTTCGATGAACTGGTATTGACTCGCATAAGGGCTACTCGATCTTGATTCTCTGTGCGAGTCAGCCCAATATCAGTTGCCAACGTAACGGGCATTCCGATATCAGAATTTATTCCGCTGGTGGGCACCTGGCGTGACAGCCAGCGGACTAATTTATCATTTAGCATTTCGTTGATCGCTTTGCAAAATTGCAATATTGTTATTGAAGTTTTACGTCGTATCGAAGTGTCAATTTGATAAGCACTTCAACGTCGCAACCACTATGAGCAAGTTTATCGGCCATCTTATCAGGCAAATAAGAAACTACGGAGAATTGTAATTTATACAGGGATCCGACTCGCTTTTATCGATAAAACCCGTGAAAGGTAAGCCTTGATCACTCTAAACATTAACAAAGGCCTGATCCGAATTGACGATTGGGACGAGATGGAGGCCAGAATCGGATTCATCAAAGACCTCAATCCAAAAAATCACAAGCTGTCTGCCATTATTGGCAGTTACATACGAGGAGACAAAATCCCATGTGGGCTTTCAAATTGCCACTCACCACATGGAAAAGGCTACATTGTTGCTACCGACGATGGGCACGAAACCAACATAGGTAAGGACTGCGGCAAGCGATATTTCGGGGTGGACTTTGAGATATTGTCCAAGCAATTTGATAAAGACATTGCGGATATGGAGAACAGAGAGACACTGTGGACCTTCAATCTCCAACTGAATCAAGTCGAAGACAGAATAAAAGCACTACGCCAAAGGGAAAAAGGAGCCGATTGGCTATATAAACGAAAGCGAGAAATCACAGAACTCAATCAAGGCTGTCCAGCTGACATCGTAAAACGTATCAACATGATGGTTAAGGCGAGAAATAGCCTTCTGACCTCAGCGAGAGAGGCCTCCGAGAAAGAAACGGAGAACTTGGAGAATCTCCAAGGAAAAACGCTGAAACGCCCCCATTACATCGAAGAACCCGTTGCCCAATTAATGTCCATCGAAGTTCTATTTCCTGAAAATGATTTAAGGGCAATATTGGTTCTCGACTTAAATGAAAAAATAGGTGAGTTCAAGAAAAAGAACATCGATCTGATGACTTCGGAAGAATTAAAACGTTGGGTGAAATGGTTAAAGCCGCTAGAAGAGAAATTATCTTTAGCAGACCGAATGGTTGATCTTGCCAAGGCTCTGTTCAAACCAGACAATTTAAAGCCTTTTGAATTTCTTTTGATCACGCCAGAAGATCGGACGGCTTTTACGGCATATTTAAAAACGCTGTAACCAGCCATCTAAAATTTCATCAACTTTCGAGTGATGCGGAAAACATAGAAAGCACTATTTCTCAGTTGCATTTTGCGCGCCACAATTTCTCCGTTAATTGTGGCCCCCTCCCCCTCAGTTATCCCAATAGAGAGCATTCATGGGGAGTTTGCTAGACGGAGAAATTGATGTTTGAAATGAGCGAAACGCAGTGGTTTTTTATTCTCCTTCTCGTTTTTATCTGCTTCGGATTGAAACGACGAAGGTTTTTTTCTTGGTCTTTTGCTAGTGGAGCGAATGAAAAAAAATGGCAAGATCTCATTGCCCAGCACGGATTACGAATAGATCATCAGTATCGAAATTCAATCGGTATTGATAGCACGGCAAACAAAGCCCTGGTCTACTCCGGGGATCAATCCTATCTGCTCACCACACACGACGTAACTGGGGTTCAAACTGATTCGATGCTAAAAACCTCGGTCAACGGCTGGGGCATGGCATCACAAAAAGACATTCGATGCCGCCTTCTCATCAAGACGCTTTCGATGAGTAACCCGATCATCGAAGTACGATTCCACAACAAGAATGAAATGTCTGAGTGGTATCAGCGACTTTGTGTGATGTTCGACCTTCGTTAAAATGCTCTCCATATCAATGAAAAAGGATTGGCGTCTGCCAATCCTTTTTTTATTTTCACTCCGAACTTAATCTTGGATCGTCCGCATAGATGTTTAAACCAATATGCAAATGGATACAAGAGAACACAGAATTCTTCGCTAGAGATAACTCATCGATTCAAAGGAACGAGAACCGCCGTTGTAGGAAGATAACGCGGCGTAGTCCCGGAAGTAACACGTTGTTCTGCGTTCTTTGCGGCTTCCAACGTTTGAAGTTTATTCTGCAAATTCGTTAACGAGTCTTCAAGACTTTTCTTTTCAGTAGATGAAGGAATCTTAGAATTCTCTGCAACCTCGGCCGTTAAAGAATTCACAGCGGGAAGAGCCACATTCGATCTTAAGCTCAAAGTCGCAATCTTCCCGACCAAAGTTTCGACGAATTTCTGTTCCTCGGCAGGCTTAGCCGATGAACTATCCACGAGTTTCTTCTTATCTGCCTCTACTTTCGCGGCGGCCTGGTCCACTGCCTGTTGAGCCGTGGCTGTCTCTGCCGCCTTCTTGTCGGTGACTTCCTTGTCCAACGCCGCCTTCAATCTAGACTTATACCCTCGGTATTCAGCGATACTATCTAAGGTCGCGATACGAGCATCTTTATTCTTTGATTCGAAATTTGTCGCTAATATTTTTATAAACGGATCATTTTTAATACTGTTTATTGAATCAGAAGTAAGGCTCGCTCCAGGTGCGAAAATCTCGATGACGTATAACTTGTAAAGAGAATCGTCCGAAAATTTTCCAATACTGCCCGCACCGTACATATCGGCATAGAGTGTAGTTGTCAAAATATCGCCCTTAGCTTGATCAATCGGACTAGCCAACGAAGTATCGGGAAGAACATATTTAACAGCGTCCAAACCGGACTTTAAAATATCTTTGATCGTCTGCCGAGAACAACCCTGATGGTAATTAATCAGCCATCTTTTTATCTCGTCATAATTAGCCGGCAGTTGAGATGTGAAATTTTTTGCCGTGAGCTCACGCCCTTCAGACATTTTCTTCCCCACTTCTTCGATCGCACCAATGATGATGTCATTCTTAAAAGTGTCGATGGAAGCATTTCCTGCACTGAGCCCGAGAGATCCCTTCGCGAGAGAACTAGGATTTGCACCGTTTATCCCTGCTATGCCTAGAATCAGATTTCCCGCAATATTAAGAATGTTCTTAAAAAATCCACTATCTCGATCTGCTCGCCCCAACGAACTGATCCACAATTTGCAACTGCTATCTGACAATGTAATTCCAGCCTGAGCATAGTCCATCAATGCGACTTTCTTTAGTCTCGCCTTTTCATCAATCGCAATAAAATTTTCTTCTTGCTTTGCATAGTCATCGAAGGGTTGCTTAGGCTCATAAGAATCGTCGAAAAAATTTCCGGCTGCGGCAATCAGTGGAGCAAAGGAAATGACCACGACTCCAATCTTCAACAGAATTTTTCCGTGCAATGCAGATACAGACAATGTCTTTTTCATGATGCTCCAATCTTTGTATTTGATATTCAAGGGAACAGATGAGCCCCACAAATCCGAGGCGAAGCAATACTAGCAATCTGGGTCAAAGACCTGAATTGTTATTTCTGACGATGCTACGTATGTTTAATACCCCCCAAGCGAAAATCGGCCGCAACTTCTCTTAGTCATTCATTTTCATTAGCCGATTTCGCTTTTAATACTAGCCGAGATTCAGGACAGGTAAGACTTCCAACTGAATTTAATTAAAAAACAATCGCGTTAATTTCCCTCTCGGAAATACTTTTCTTCCTCACCCGGTACTCCGATGATGAACACTTCATTGAAGTTGTTCCCAGATACCATCCATGGCTGTTCGAGTCTGATCTTTGTACAGAATGACTTTTCATAAAAACATACGAGGTATCATTTATGAGGCCAATTCTTCTCGGAGCATCCAATTTTTAGACCGGTTGGATTGGCGTTGCAATGGGGTCTCATGAACACCTGGCCTACCAACATGAGTGTCCAATCCTCATGCTGGTAGGCTTTCTCTTCATGCCATTATTTTCTCAGCGACCTCTTCCACATGCATTGCTTTCGCAATTTTCGGATACATCCATTTTGCAGGGACATGTGCCGGCCTTTTTTTCGGATAATCCACGTGGGGCCAGAATAGTTCATACGCATCCCCCTCCAACACGAGGCTCATCACAACACCCCCTGGCCGAATCTCATTGCCGAATCGAGAACTAAATTCCTGCGGTTTATACAAGACCACATCTTCTTTGACATACGAAGTACTCACTGTGGGTGTAGACGCCTCCTGAGTTCTAGACGACGATCTGGTCTTGTATTCGACCTCTTGAGAACCGATCCACTTCGAAAGCATTTCAGCCGTCTCGCCTGGCCCCATTCTCCCGATCAAGGTTGATTTACACATCGACAGCAGCGAGTTCACCATCGCCTTCCCGTAGATTTCCTCTAACTGCGAAAAATCTTGGCAGGCTAGAAGGCAACGAAAATTCCTCGAACGCCCCATTGAAAATAACGTTCTGATCGGCACGTTGCCCATTTCTGCGGCCTCGTCCGCGATAAACCAGTACTTCCGTCCATAGGTGTCATCCATGGCCGGACTGCTGACCAATCCCGCGATCACAGCCAAGATGCCCGGCACGAATGCTTTCACCAGATGAGGATATTTGCCGTGCCCCTGAAAAATGATCTGACGATGGCGATCAGGAACGGCGGTCATCCACTCGACAAAACTGATCTTTCGATCTTCTGGCACGTCAGCCCATGCCAACGCTAATGTGTATACCGGAGAACAAAAAGACGCGAGAGTAATCAACAGTCCTTGCGTCGTCACTGACATCTTTTCAACCGATCTCACCGCTTCTCTATGATGACGCTGCATGATCGGAAGAAGTGCCTTGATTGGCGTGTCTAACATATCAGCCAATTCCTTCCAGCCCCAAAGCCGTCCATAGGTCGCCCTGAGATACTTCATGTAGCCGACAAAGATTTGCCGAGAACCGCTTGACCACATAGGATCGCTGGTCTCTTTGATCATGGCCTCGGCAAAGGCCGCCATGTCGGCTTCTCCACGCAGATCTTTGCCAATATCCCATGCACAAGAACGAGAATCCCAAGGGGCTATGATCGAAGGTTGATCAAACGCTTGCGTGAAGTCGCCCTTGGGGTCAAAGAGCAGCAATTGTTCATCACGTTCAATGATGCTGTTTACGATGGGCTTGATCGCAGTGGATTTCCCGGCGCCGACTCCGCCACAAATGAGCATGTGCTCACGCCACAATTCGCCTGGATACGCAACACTCGGTGATAGAGGTACATCCGGATGACGGTTGTTCTTCTCTTTCAGTTTCTTATTCAGCCTGAAAACGGCCTCACCTCTGTCGTAACGGCGTGGCCCTCGTAAATAAACAAAGTTCTCTTTGGGCTTCCAGATATTTCTAGCCAGCCCAACACTCATAAAAGACGACGCAATCAGTGAAAGTAAAAGACGAATTTGAACCTCGTCTTTAGTCAACATATTGGCAAAAAAAGCAGAAATTGAATTTTCGGAATTAACGTTCAATTGCTGAAATCCGGGCTTTACCGATTCCGTATTTAACCTTCGGACTAACCCAGAGAACTCTCCGTGTTCTTCCTTCATGGGAAAGCAGAACAGGATGACCGCCAGCGACAAGAGAAAAGAACCCATCCAAATCACTAACGTCGAGACCAGTGCTCTCCATACGTAAATTGTCTTTGTCCGTGTCGAGTTAAATCCCTCAGATCCTACTCTCCAACTGAAACTCGATTTATTCATGCTGTCTCCAAGAAGTTAAAAGACAGCGATGCTAAAAATCGAGGAATCACGGACGGAAATATTTATTTTCTATAAATTTTTTCCTTCGGGAATCAAAACAGAACCGGTCGTCTGCATGGCCGCAAAAATACTTCCAGCCGACTTAAATTTTAAGTATCTCCTCCGTCCAAACACAACAACAAAGGAGTTTTATGTCGGCCGATAAAAACTATGCAACATTAGAAGTTCTTACTCAAACCATTCATTCGATCACTCCTCATCAACAATCCCTCATCCTTCGGTTTGCAAAAACCGTCCCGTTAAGCGACTCCTACCCTGACCATCGAGACTTATTCAATGAGGCCATTCTTCGGTGTTTAGACGGTCGAAGACTGTGGCCTACAGCAGTAGATTTCATTGCGTTCATACTTGAAGTCATGAGAAGTATTTCTTACGCGGATAGACAGAATCAGTCGTCTCAGAAACGCTTACCCTATAGCATTGAGTTTATGTACGATGATTCTTTAGCAGAGCAAGGGATCTATGCCATATCAGCAGAAGAGTGTTACGAACGAAAAAAGAAGATAAATAAAATGATTCGACGACTTGAAAGACTCGGAAATCATTGCGAAGATGACCCCATCGCCATGCATCTCATTCGAGGCCGTGCCGAGGGGTTACGTTATGACGATCTCAGAAGATTGCACGGAATCAGTTTCATCGAACATGAAGCAGCAAGAAAACGAATAAGCCGCAGACTCAAATACATTCCATAAAAAGAAAAAGCCTGGGCACCCAGGCTTTTTCTTTTAAGGTACCGCTCTATGACGGCGAACCGTGCCCTGCTCCCTTATCGCAAGCAGTTCATCGTCCATCATCCGTCTCAAAAAATTACGATGCCGAGGAAGCGATTTGGGAGCAGAAAGAGGAACCGCCTCTCTCTTTTCTTCCGAGCTCCCATTCGTCACGAGATTAGTTTTAGGTTCAATGATCGATGTCACGTACCAGCCGATGAAATCCTCTGTTGAGACCATCGGGCTTCGATGAATTAATCTAAAAGGTAGAAAGAATGTCCCGCCCCGGATCTGATCGTATAAGCGTCTCGCAGGGATTCCTAGAATGTCTGCCACGACATTGACTCGTAAGAGTATTGGAACAGTCCCAAATCGGTTTGTAATTTCTCTTTGCAAATGTTCTTTTCTAAAATCGCTTGGTTCCATCATCGGCATCTCTCCTGAAAAGTGGAAATGCTCAATCGGCAATCAAATCGGACGAATACTAGCTTTATTCATACCGTTCGTCGGATTAACGATCTCAATTTGTGCTGCATACACTTCAGCAGGAAGCACACATTTCCGTGCATTCTGAAAATTGATTGAAAATCCGAAAGCCGCTTCTATATTGACCTTCCTGCAAATTACTACAAATTTTATATTTCAAATATTCTGTATATCACTAGATTTAACACTGAAACCCCTCCCTTCCTTGGCCCTTGATTTCACCTGATGTTTACGAGAGTTGTTGACGCAGACAATTCGTGAAGAAACGCCATGCTGTAATTTCATGCAGCAGTTTTTTCTCATCTGACAAGCGGTCTCTTCTGGATTGTCCTGGCCGTGCCAAAACATAGCACTGGCATTTCAATCTTTTTAGGAGACAACCGATGGCAAGTATTTCAAGACGAGTTCGAGCTGATGGATCTACAGGATGGCAAGTTCAAATCAGAACAGGTGGGAAATCAGCATCACATACGTTTGACAGCAAAACTAAGGCTGAGGCCTTCGCAAAAAGCATGGAACACCATACAAAGGACCAATGGAGAAATGCACTTTACAAACGAGAGGAGACTTTTCACGAAGAGACGTTTTCTGACTGTGCTCAACTTTACCAATCCTGTCCACAGTCGACTAAATATCAGAAGTACATCGTCAAAGCGGTTTCGCAACATATGAAGAGTGTGAAGATGGGAGAGATCACTCCGAGCTTTGTCAAAAAATTCATTAAAACGATGTCTCAGAAGAAAACCAATCGAAATAAGCCCTATCAGTGGACCACGATCAGCTTCTTCCTGTCAGCCATTTCAGTAGTGTATCAATATAGAGCGACAGATTACGACCTGACGATGCCCCATGGCCTCTTCTCCACTAAGAAGTTTCCCAAAAACTGGAGAAAGGATCGTGAGCGTCGATTGGAAGATGCTGAATACGACACATTGATCGCGTTACTCAACCAGAACCAAAAAGATGATTTGGCACAATTTCCAATGCTGATCGATCTGGCTCTAGAAACGGGAGCAAGACTTCAAGAATTGATCCTTGCCGAATTTCAGGAGTTCGACCTGAATCAATTTCTTTGGTCTATTCCTGCAGCCCACACCAAAGGAAATTACAACCGTTTTGTTCCCCTGAGTGATCGAGCAGTACAGATTGTTCAACTCCTGCTTCAGTCCAAGATAAATAGCACTCCGCGTATGTTCCATACGATCAAGAGTGCTATTACGGCATCCCAGTCGTTTTCCCGTTTAGTCAAACAAGCAGGGATCGAAAATCTACATTTTCACGACTTGAGGCACGAGGCTATCAGCAGAATGGTTTTGTATCGAATGAATCTGAGTGTATTTGAGATCATGAAAATCGTCGGTCATAAGAGCATCAACATGTTAAATCGATATGCAAATCTAAGGCCTGCGGAATTAATTGATCGATTCCGTTCGTCTGACACGTCTTCTATATCGAGAAATTAACGTCCCTCGATAACGACTGTTGAGCATTCGCATAGAAGGAGGAATCCAACCCATGCAAACCGCTCGCGCAAGAAATAGAAAGCACCACTCACGATCAGGTTGAGCGGTGCTTTCTATTGCTAAAATCAATAGTGCTTACAACCAGGTCAAGCACTCCGCCACCACGCCTGGCGGCTACCTCTTCTATCTGCAATCTTCAGGAACACGGCAACGCACTGATTTCCTTGAATACCTCAACCCTGATCAATCCAAACTAGAACCCCAACCGTTTTGGGCAGGCAGTGGTATTGAAGATTTTGACCTCTCTGAGATCGTGCAAATGGAGCAGGTTGAGAAATTAGCCTATGGCTATTCACCGAAGAATGGCGAAGCATTGGTGCGTGGTGCCGGACCACTCCACGTGATGGGTGTGGACATGACCTTCAGTGCCCCTAAGGACGTGTCTGCGGTCTTTGCTGCTGCGGACCCTACTACGCAAGCCGCCATCAGCCAATGCATGCAGAAGGCCGTTGAATCGGCCATGGACTACACCCAGTCCATTTCCGTCACTCGTCACGGAGCGGCAGGACGTATCAAGAAGAAAGTCTCTTCGATCATTGCCGCATGCTATCCCCATTTTGCAAGCCGGGCTATTCAGCCCCAACTGCATGTCCATGCATTTTTATTCAACTTGGGAAAACACCGGAATTCAAAGGAATGGAGTGCCCTGGACAACAAAGCACAGTTCGATCATAAGATGACTGCCGGCATGTTGTTTCGAGTTGATTTGGCCTATCACCTTGCTCAACTCGGCTTTGAGATCATCCCCGACCGGCAATACTTTCAAATCAAAGGCATCACAGAGTATCAACGCCAAACACTCTCAAAACGCCGGACGGAAATCCAAGCCTTCATGAAGCAGCATGAAGGCAAGACCAGTTTGGATGCTGACATCGCTGCCCTCAATACTCGATCAGCAAAAGCCGAACCACCCTACCTTGAACTTCTTGGACATTTCCGAGAGATGGTCGCAGAACTTGGGCTCACTACTGAATACGTGACTTCGCTACGGAATCCCGGCCAGTACCCTGCTCCATCTGAATTTTCTATCTCGCATCAAGCGTTGCTCGATGAACTCACCCAAATACGCTCGACCGTCAAAGTACAAGACATTTTGCATCTCATCTGCAAAAAGAGCATGGGCATCTGGAATGCCGAGCAATGCAGAAATTGTTTAGATAAATTCCTCGCTTATGAAGAGGTTCTCCATCTTGGCAACACAGAACATTTAACGCAAGTGATCACTTCCAAAAGTATGTACGAAAAAGAGCATGCCATTGCTCAGCGAGTAGAAGACGGCCTCCACTCCACCTCCCCGATTGCAGCTCAAAGAGTTCACCAGGCTTTTGAGCGTTTGCGAGAGGATCTTTCCAAAACAATCGGCCATTCCGTCAACCTAGCAGAACAAGAAACCGCTGCCCATTACATCTGCAATTCGTCAAGCAATCATGCTTTCGTCGTGGGTTCGGCGGGCACAGGAAAAACTACTCTTCTAAAAGCAGTTGCTGATATTTATCGATCAGAGAGATTTGAAATCATGGGCTGTGCTCAGTCCGCGTCTGCTGCCTTAAACCTCGCACGAGAAGCAAACATTCCATCATCTACTCTTGTGAGTCTTCTATTACGCCATCAAAGAGGGACATTGGCATTGTCTCCACGCACCGTCTTGGTCCTGGATGAAGCGGGAGTCGTGGGATCAAGAGAATTCGATCTTCTCCAGCAAGCAGTCATCGATGCAGGTGGAAAATTAATCTGTGTAGGCGACTATAAACAGCACGCCCCCATTGAAGCCGGAGGCATCTTCCGCTCGTTGATTGAAAAGTTTGGTGGGGCTCACCTGAATCAAATTCAGCGGCAACGCAGTGACTTTGCAATGATCTATCGAGCACTGGGGGATGCCTGCAGCCATAGCAAGCCTCTCGTTCCCAAAGAAAAATTAAATGCTATTCAGTCCCTATCAATTGCGGAACAGTCCGCCGCCCTGGATGACTTGGCGTTGCACTCTCCTATTCTCGCTTCGGTCATCCGTCCCTGGCAGGCCACCCATGATTTCCATTGGATGAGAGAGGCAGTGGATCAACTCTCTAAGGGCCACGCTGAATTAGCCTTAACGACGATGGCGGTCAAAGGGCAACTCTACATGGACGATGATCGTTCAAAGGCCATGGATACGCTCATTCAGGAGTGGCAGCAAGATGCACACCCTTTTTCTGAAAAAGTCATCATTGCCGGACTTCGTCACGAAGTGGCAGAACTGAATCAGCGGGCACGAGAACATCTTCTCCGCTCGGGTTACTTGGATTCCATCCGATCTCGTGTTCTTCCAATCTTGCATCCCGATGGCTTTTTAGACGACAAGGAGTTCGCTCCTAATGAGCGTATCGTGATCACCAAAAACGCCCCTGAGTTAGGCCTGGTGAATGGAGCCACTGGAACGATCAAGTCTTTCCACAATGATGGCCGCTGGACTCTTTCTTTGGATTCTCCCAGCACCAAAAACAGTCACCAAGTGACACTTCCCGAATCTTTCAAGCACTTCGACCACGCGTACAGCCTGACCACGTTTAAAAGCCAGGGCCGGACCTTCGACTCCGCTTATGTCTTCATCAATCCCATGATGGCTAATCGAGAGTGGACTTATGTTGCGGCCAGCCGTACTCGCTACCGAACCTCTTTGTACGTTCCCGTCGATGAATTGGATCATGCCCAAACAGAAGAACTACCTCATCAGGAATCCACGGTATCCGGAGAACTGACGCCATTGCAGAAGTTGGCTCGAGGTGTGGCACGTTCCCAGATCAAGTCCACCACCCTCGACTACGAATTCGATTTAGAGCAGGACCGCCCTATTCCAACGCCTACAGCGGCAGTAAGCCGCCACAAGATCGTACAGCAGGCCCACGCTTTGCAAATCCAATGCAAAGCAATGTGTGCTCATCTGATCCAGAGCATCAAGGAAAAAATACTTGAATCCGAATTACATCGATGACCAGGAGGTTCTATGCATTCGCCCAAAAACAACCCCTGGAAAAAGAACGCTGTTTCCATCCATCTTTCACCCCAGAGGCGAGGCAAATTGGCTGACTATGCGACCGCATTGAGCCACCCCATGACGCCATCGGAGGCGATCTATACCTTGATCGATACCGCTGCAGAACGTGATAACGAGGAGCCCGGTTCACTTTCACGCGTGAAAGTTGAAGTGGATGATCTTTTGGCTCATATGCAGACTCAGGCGGCAATGATTCAGGATTGTGCCAAAGCCTTGTACGCGGTGAGCCAAGCCTTGATCTCTATCGAAGACACAATTCGGAATCTGCCTCCACTAGAAAGGGACGACTGAATTTTCAGGCGCCACTTGAGGCACTTAGATGACATCTAAATAGTCCCATAGAAGCCGCGTTACTCCCTCTGCCGCCTCTTACGATGATTGACGTAGTAATATCATTCGAACAAACGTTCATCATCGTCTATCAGGCAAAAAATGACCTCAAATACAACTGACGGCACCAATTCCACTCCGGACTTTTGGGAAGGAGATCTTCTAGGTCGAAAGGAAGTTGCAAACTACCTGTCGAACTATTTGCAGAAGCGATATCAACTAAAACCTGATGAGGAAGGCTTCGTTCTTGCCCTCAATGCCGATTGGGGTTTTGGAAAAACGTTTTTGATGCAAGCATGGTCACAAGAACTGAAACATCAAAATTATCCGGCCGTCTATTTTGATGCTTGGAAAAATGATTTCACTCCTGAACCTCTCATTGCATTTATTGCGTCAATGCACGCCGAGTTGTCAGAGGCATTTAAAGAGATTCCGGCCAAAGAGAATTTGGAAGATGCAATCAAGTCATTAGGGAAATTTGTTAAGCCGGCACTTAAAGGAGCCTCTCTCATATTGTTGAAAAGGCTTTTCAACATCGGCTTTGAAGAATTAGAAGGCATCGTTAAGGGAGACGAAACCAAATTTGAATACGCAGATTCTGACATGTCTGATGACAAAGAAGAGCTCGTCAAAAAATTGGGCGACACTCTAAAAGAATCACTTGATGCTCACAATAGTAAAGCACAAGCGATCATCGCTTTTCGTCAAAAACTATCTCAATTAATTGAGGCTTTAAAAACAGAAAGCAAATTTCAACTGCCTGTTTTTTTCTTCGTCGATGAACTCGATCGATGCCGTCCTAACTACGCAATTGAATTGTTAGAAGGTATCAAACATTTATTTGGCGTTCCAGGAATTTACTTTGTAATTGGCCTCAACACGGTCCAACTCGGAGAGTCTACCAAAGCAATTTATGGCAACGGCTTTAATGGGCATCGCTATCTGAAACGTTTCTTTGATCAAGAATATCTTCTTCCTGAACCCAATCATGAACAATTCACAGCGGCCCTCTTCGCCAGTTCTGCCATACCGGAAATCTCAGGCAAAGAATGGTTGACCGGCTTACAACCTGAGTTCAATCAATTCAACGGATTACCCGATTTATTTGAGATATTTTCTAAAGCCTTTGGCATCGGCCTTCGGGATAGACGACGAGTCATGCGAATTATTGAGCCCGCTCTTACAGCGATTAAAGAAAAAACAGTTCATCCATGCTTCCTCTTTTTCCTCGCATTTCTATATGAACGCGACTCTGCAAAGTTTGAAGATCTCCTATCAAAAAAAATCGACATAGATAGCGTCTCACGATCTCTTATTGATGTTAACGTCAGAATTAACCATAGAGCACCATCCGGAAATTCTCGCCAAAATGCTAACGTGTCTCATGTTGGCATTAAAGAGATAGCAATAGCCTACCTCGAACATTACGATAAATCGTTGTTCGAAATTCAGCATGAATTTCGAAAAGATGTGTCATTTCCTTACACACTACCGGAGCAACTCGCGTATGAAAATCCTCCGGCCGGACTAAATTCTCAATCCGCAAAAAGCTCTGCCGCAAACTATCCAAACCTTATAAGACACGCGGGACACTTCGCTTAATGAGTTTACTGCAATTCCCCTATGAGGAACTCATAGGGGACAGTGCGTCGGGTGTATCATTTTTTAGCTTTAACCTATTACTTTTTAATCGTCGTCGTCTTCATACCAATCCTCTGCAGAAATATCACCAATACTCAGCGTGAGATCAAATGGTTCGATGTGAACCTCAATATCTGAATCAACTCGCTTAAATGGAATCTTGATATGTGCAGACATGTGACAACTTCCGTTCCGCATAATCTCAGCAATCCTTTTCTGAGAACTTTTCCGAGAAGTAGAAGGGAATGTCGAATCCAAAATTTGAATATCAAATGTGGCCGACAGAAAAAAACTTACCTCAACATGGACACAATCTTTTTCCACTCGGACAGGCTCAATAGAATTTTGGTCTTCCAGTTTTAATTGAACAACATCGCCGAAGTTCACCTCTTCCACAATAAACCCAGCATCCTCTTTCAAGTTTTCAATTTTTGTATTGCTAAGCCAATCCTCTCCCCATAAAGCACTCTCAAGGGTGAAATATGACGAGGACTGTTGATCCTTGATTTCATCCTTAAACACATTCAGAAAATTCTCTAAAAAATCGTCGTGTTTCTGAAATAAAGATAGTGCCGTACTTAACTTCTTAACTAAATGGAGTCGAGGTGATTCCGTGGCAAAGGCCTCCCATGCTTTATCCCTGGACACAATAAGAACTTCGGTATCGTTGTGATCAGCCCAACTCTCTATGCTTACTAATGCAGCAGCATCTGGAAATTCACTTTTGTTTTTCCCGAGTTGAAAAGGTGGTTTTTTAGAAAAATACCTTTTAAAGATATCTGACGGCATCGTATACGAATCAAGATCTAATTTAGTTGCGTGACACGCTGCCATAAATTCTTCGATAGTAGATGCCGCAATGTCTTCAGGATTTTTTGAATTTAGCAATTCACTCAACTGTTGAAGTATAGGATTCTCAGCTCCCAGCAACTTCCGCCCCGCTTTAATTCCCGCCTCAGTCTTTCCTCGTAACTCAGTCAAGCTTTCGCATAGATGTGCTTGTACCTCGTTCCATATAACCTCAGAAATTACAAGTTTGGCTGGATGGCTCTCATCAAATTGAGATAACTGGGAAATCAAGCCTGCCTTTAAATCCGTGGCGTTTCTACCGAACGCTGTTGTGTCAATCGATATCCCTTTTATTTTCTGCTTATCAATCAAATCTCTAATTTTCTCCTTCTGTTCCTCATCTATCTCATCACCTATTTGTTTCCCCAGTAAATTTTGCGACATTACCCCCCCCTTATTTTTAAAAAAACTTGCAACAATTTTTGTCATTTATCTTTAAATATTTTTTAACGAACAAGCATCCATCTTCTGATATTTCACCAGGAAATTTTAGCTTTCTAAGCTCATAAAAGGCGCGCTATAGTCCACCTAAATTTAAAGAAGATAAGCTTCCTCCCTAGAAGAATATCCTATTTTTTCACAGCGTCCCATCACTCGACTTCAATGATTCTCCGTCACTTATTAAGCGATACCGGATGCTCTGCGATCAGATGAAAATTGGCTCATTCATTGATCACAAAAAAGGGAAAACAGTGATGTTCAGAGCAGGAAAATTTATTGGAACCGTAGGTATTCTTCTTCTTTCTTCATGTGCAACCACCGGACCATACAACACGAACAATGGAATCTTTCAAAAAGCCGCCGATTCAATTGGAGAACTCCTCGGCGGCTCAACGAATGGACCAGGTAGCAGCCCGCAAGGCGGCAAAATGGTATCGATCAACGCAGTGAATGTCATGATTGAAGGACCGCATCCAAGCGACCCGCGTTGGCAGGGCAAGTTGATCAGTCAAACACCGCTGTATCACTTTTTCGACGCTCATCCCCGTCGCTCGCCTAGTGACAACTGGCCTCGAATCTCTATTCGAGTTGATGACTACTCGGAATCGCTCATCCCGGCGAATGCGGGGTTTCAGACGCAATATGCCGCACAAATGGTGGGTTCCTCACAACCGAATGTGGCTCGCCCAATCGAATGCATTAAATTTACAGCGGTCATTTGGAAGTCCGCCAAACAATCTGAACGTATTGAAAATGTTGTTCACTGCAACGCGGACATTCGCCTGAGCGAGCCAACGCTATCCATCGGAGCACTCAATCTCTATCGCTCATTGACGGCCTTGCCTTCGACCAGTTCAGGGCAAGTTCGTAACTTCGGTCCTAAGCCGCCAACAAAATTACTTCCCAATGAATCGCAAGAAGACATTCGTCTCTATGCAACGGGACAACATCTGTTCTCATCGCTCTTCACGCAACTAAGTTATCGTGGACCTCTTGATGGCGATCCACGTGTTTGGTTCGTCAATCTCGCTCGGAAATCGAGTTGAGTTTTGTGATGCGTATCTTGCTTGCCGACGATCACCCCATTCTTCGGATCGGACTCATGACCTTGCTTCGACAAAAATGCAAGCAAGTGACATTTCACGAGGCAGATACGCATCCAGACGTGATGGCAATCGCCACGGCACATCAGCCACATATAGCCATCATGGACCTATCACTGGGCGGAGTCTTCACCCTGGATCTAATCAAGAACTTGAAAAAACACGTTCCCGGCATGCCGGTGCTGGTCGTCTCGATGCAAGACGAAATGCATTATGCAGAACGAGTAATGAAGGCGGGAGCCAAGGGGTACGCCATGAAGCAATGGAGCGGACAGACCTTGATTCAAGCCATAGATGCTGTTTCACAGGGAAAAGTCTGGCTCTCTGAACAGTTCAGGAACCGAGTCATCGAACGCATGATGATCGACTCAGCCGTTTCGAAGAGAGGAATTGAGGGCCTTTCAGATCGAGAATTGATGGTATTCAAACTAATCGGATCTGGCCTAAAAAAATCCGATATCGCAAAAAAATTGAATCTATCCCCAAACACCGTCGAAACTTATCGCTCACATATCAAGCACAAACTAGGAGTGGAGACAGGTGCAGAACTAAGCCGAATTGCATTCCTCCAACTCCAAGAGGAGCAATCTCCATCGCCATGTATGACTCAGATGTAGTCCGAAAGAGACGAAAAATCACAATTTAGGGAGTCAATTTACTCAACAAAAATATGGTGATAGTTCCCACAACCTCAATCGCTGCTTTTGCTTCGACATCCGTAACCTCTGGAAGCCATGGTCGCCCATGCCCCGTGCCCTGCTTGTTTCTCAGTTTGTTGACGGCCAACGCAGATTGAAACAACGCTCGTTCTAACGCTTTGACGGTCGGCTCACCAGTAACAACATTCGATTGGGGAACTGCCAATCCTAATGCCATATAGGCTTGGCCCAGTAGCCCCTCGAAGTTAAGACTTGATGAATAGGCCCCATATTTCGTCATGAGCACATGGGCAGCCGTCGCTTCCAATAGATCTTTTCCCGTGCCCGTAACCAAGGCAGCATCGTGTGATCCCTTTTGAGCCCGCTGGGCATATTTCAACAGAGCCGCCGTAAGTTCTTTGCCCGTCAAATTATTTAAGACCTGGGCGTGAATGGTTCCGTCTTCTTCAAGCGTAAATCCTTCGCTCTTAAAAGCAGCCATTGCATTCTCAATCGCATCCCTTCCGACGTAGTTTTCAGAGCCGATCCTAAAACCTCCACTGGCCTTGACCTTGGAAAGCAGCAATTCGATGAGTTTGGCTCCTGCTTGCTGGTTGTGCTCCAAAGCCCAAGAAAGGATTGCCCGCACCCGCTTGGCTTTCCCCACTTGTTGCCCGAGCTCTTTCGGATCAACGGCCAACAGATTCACTCGCTCGACTTCAAAACTAATGTCGTAATGAGTAGGAACCCGGCTGGTTCCTGTCTTTGCATCGTCGATAAGACTGGCGATAGCCGAAATAATCGTGTCGTTGATAGGAAATGCCATTGACCACCTATGTTTTTATATAGAGATTTATCCTGCAACTATTTTTGCGTCTAAGTTTCAGTCCCAAATCACTGGATAGCGTGAATGGCTTTGTCACACTCATCAATGACGTACTGCGGCACCATTTGGTATGTCCTGGGGTTCAACTGATAAATGTAGTCATTCTCTATGTGGAATGACTGGTTGATAAACTTGGCAATGACATTTGAATTGGCAATCGCTTTTTCGTCGAAAATCATGCGATAGATATGCAGTTTTTCATAATTGCTTGCCGTATCTAGGTACAACTTTTTCATGTCTGCATTCACACTGGTCAACGCATACAGACCGTCATAATCAAACTCGTGAATGTGTTTCACCACTTCTGCAACTCCCTGGGCGAATTCTTCATCGGTGAGGTTACGCAGCACAGGTTCAAAAACGCCAGCTCGTACTTCTTGTTTTTCGTGGAGCTGCGGATATTTACGTTTGTGAAGAACACTGGATAAAACATCGAAGGCTAGATCCTTTCGATTGATGACCTCAAAGTATCGTCGTAAATAAACCACTTTATGAAGTGCATGAATCTGATCCGCAATATTGGAAGCATTGATCTCAACAAAGGTCTGAATGTCCTTTTTCTCAATTGCCTTTTCAGTCAAATTTCCCTGCTTATTTTCTAAGAACCAGGCGCCTAGCGACTCAAATCTATCTCGATGATGATAGATCAGATCCACAATCGGCTCGAAGTCATGGGTCAGCATCAGAACGGTTTTCCCGCTAAACGACGAATTCCCCTTAGAGAACAGCATCTCCATGATGGCGTATTTTTTATTTTTATCGAATGAAGAAATTGGGTCATCGAGAATGATCAAGTCTGCTTTTTGTTTCAGGGCCTGAAACATGAAGAGAACCAGAGCAAACGCATTCCGCTCTCCAAAACTCAATCGACTCTTTACCTCTGTCACCTCTCCTTGAACATCGTTTGGTTCAAGTTTTAGACGATACTCACCATTGGATTCTTCTTTCAAAAATACGTGGTAGTTATATCCGGCATTTTTTAAGAATTGATTGATCTTTTCTCCGTGCTCTTCAACCAATTTTTGAATCAATTGCTTTTGCTTGGCGACTTTTCCTTGTAAATTTCCAGCGACCTCCTGCAATTTTTCCAATTCTTTATTGACGATATCGGCTTTGGCCTGAGTCGCCTCCGAATTCAAATATGGAAAATTGTTCAGATCAATGACCTGGTTTTTAATGGCATTGAGAACCTTATCAACCTCTTTGAGGGATGAAAATCCAAGTGAACGAGCGGCGACGAATCGTTCTCTCAATCGCCCGATTTGCCCTTTTATTTCTAGCAGATAATTGGACTCATCATCGGTATAGCCCTCAATTTTTGAGACGAATCCTGAGATTCGATTTCTCGTTTCTTCGGAAAAATATTGTTCAAGGTGTTGAAACGCTGTAACGATCTTATTAAGATTTTCGATGACCTTGGGTTTATAGACTTCCGAGACCTTCTTGATGATCTCTTTCTTAGCGGTGGCATCCGTCGCACAGTACGGGCAGTCACTGCCAATATCCATAAATGATGCCCCTTGGTGCTGCCAACTCACCCATTTATAATTTTCGTTGTGCTGGATAAAACTTTTGAAGAGTTCTAAGCCTTCGGGAATGTTCGCAACGTTATTACCGCTCTTAAAGGCTTGTGACATCGCACTTGATGCATGAATGCCTTGCTTCACTTCCTTTCCGAAGGCGGCAATGATTTCGTCGAAATCTCGCAGCAGCCCCGATATCTCTTCATCGCCGTTCAGGGTGTTTTTCATTTGCGAGGTCAAAGCCTCGATTTCCTGCATCCCTCTTTCGTAATCTTCACCACGAATGAAAATTTCAAAACTTCCTTTGACCAACTCGTCAGCCTGGAAAGCGACTTCGTTGATGTATTTTTCGTCAAAAATAAGGATATTTTGAATCGCCTCACATCCTTTTACGATTGATTCTGTTTTCTTATCTTCTTTTAATTTGTAAGGCCGGAGTTGAGTCAGTTCTTTTGACGATTTGCTTTTAGCATCATTCACTGCCGCCACAATGGCTTTGGCAATCGTGCTCTTCCCCGTTCCATTGATCGCATGTTTGATGTTAAGCGTGTTCTCTTTGATTTCTATTTCGCCGTGATCGATGTTATTGCAGCTCTCGATTACTATTTGCATGTCGGTTCTCCTCTTTCGTTATTCTTGTACCGCTCCGTTGTTCGGCTCAGTTTCTTTCGAATAGGGATGGTCTTACGTACCTACCAATCCAAGGGCGTGTCGTCTACGTCCGTGATGATTTGAGATGAAAAGCGGCGAGCCGCCGAGACCACGGCTTGCCGAAGCGGACTGATCGGATTGTCAAAGTCTGGGTGATACCTTGCGTACAATTCACCTCGGCTCCACCACAAGAAATTCTTCCACTCGTCATCCACCTTGATTTCCGAGGCTCCCTCAGGCCTCTTCATCTTGATCACTTCTTTCGTGACAGGATTAACCGCCGAGTTCTCATCCTCACACAGTCTTAAAGTAGGATTATTTTCAACGTACTCTTGCCATTCTTTCAGAGGGATTTCTTGACCTGAATGTACCAGGCGACTAACGATGATCGATATGCTCATGATGCTTTTTAAATGTGTAGTTTTTATTGCTCGTGGATGCGTTTCTTTTTTGCTGCGATGATTTTCTCTCGGTGAATTCGCTGAGTCGTCGATCCCCGAGTTGATCGATCAAACTGATTCCGGGTGTATTTAAGCCCAGACAAATCCAGCCCCTCATATACCCATTTCGGAATGGCATCTGTTGTGAGTTCCGCCAAGGTAAATTTCTCGTCGCTATAAACTTGGCTGACATGATCAAATTCATGTCCGGCCAATTGGCATCGCATTTCAAAGCTCACTTTTTTCTTTTTCAAAATACCTAAAGCCGTGGAACGGAATGAATGGAAAGTCGGACTGCTGCCCTCCTTCCCGAGTACTTTATCCAAATACCGGCCCCACGCATGCCCCACTGCGTTCCCCTTCTCACCGTCGGCATTGATGCCGATTCCTGGAAATAACTCAGGCCCCAGGTCCAAGGCCCGAACATCTTCGATGTAATCCAACAATCCCAATTCGATAAGTACCGGATGAACTGGAATTTCACGAACTGCCGCAGGTGTCTTAACGCTCTTGTCTTCGTCTTCCAAGACATTGATCGACATCCCATGAATGCCATCTTCCACGTAGAAGTCAGAAAGCAGCAATTGAGCGATTTCCCGGCGCCGAGCCCCGCTGAACAGTGCGATGAGTGGCGGCCAAAAATGATGAGCCAAATCGTGTTCATACTGCTTCGGATCGAAGATCTTTTTCAACTGGCCGAGGGTATATGGTGGATTGGCCTTTTCCTCCCGCTTCTTTCGTGCCTTTCGGCTGACAAGGGCTTGCTTGGCGGTCGGTAATCGCTGATCGTTGGGGAAATACTCTTTGTTTTGAGCCCAGGTCAGAAATTTGTTGATGATCGACGTGTAGTTATCGACGGATCGTTGATCCAAGCCTTTTTGTCCCCGGCGATCACCCGCTTCGACAACCCGCTCAGTCAACAGGTGATTGATGAAGCGATTAATCGTGTCTCGATCAATACTGGCGATATCAATATCTTGCGTCAGCCATGCCTGGAAATGCCCAAACATCCGTTGATTGCTTTTGGCAGTCTTGGATTTACTCCAATCCGTGCCCGTTACTTGCAGGAAGTATTCTTGCCAGCGAACAGAAAGTGCATTGGCGGACGGCGTTGGCGAATGAAATGAGGCGTGAAGTGTTTTTGCGGCCGACTTCTTGCTCCATTGCAAAGATGTCCCGAAGGTTTTGAGGTCATTGTCTTGCTGCTGCAGGTAAGCCACGGCTTCGGAAGAAAGGGCCTGCTGAGGATGTGCCGAGTGATATTCGCGGACGATGCCGGCAATTTTGACCACGTTTTGTTCGTCGACCTTCTTAAACGCCGCCAATTCAGCCGGGTCAGTGGACTCGGCCTCCACGGTCAAAGAATGCTGAACGCCGTTAGGAAGAGTCACAGACTGCGTAGATTTGAGTTCTTGGAGGTTTCCAGCCTGAGCCTTATCCAGCAGGTCTTGCACGCTTGGAGGCTGTCCCTGTGGGCTCATTGAGCCTCCCAGGCGGGCAAATACGTCGAATAACTGCAAGGCCAGTGGCCGAGCCATACGCATGGCATCACGCAGGTTACGCGTGTGCAGAGACCGCTTGATTTCCCCTTGCCCATTGAACTTCCCCCGAAGCGATTTGGGCACGACGATACGAAAAAAGAAGATGCCGTGCCGAGAGCGATGAATGTAGGTTGGAATACGCATTATAGTGGTCGAATGGACCACCCGAATGGATCACCTATGGGGAAGAGAAAAAGAAAAAGGCCCGATTTCTCGGGCCTTTCTTGATCTGGCGGAGTGGACGGGACTCGAACCCGCGACCCCCGGCGTGACAGGCCGGTATTCTAACCAACTGAACTACCACTCCTAAATCGTTGCTGACCACTTGAGATTTGGTGGGTGCTGAGAGGCTCGAACTCCCGACCCGCGCCTTGTAAGGGCGCTGCTCTACCAACTGAGCTAAGCACCCGCACCTTAACCCCAAACAGTCTTTTATCGTCTGTCAACGACGAAAGACCGCTAGTTTAGCGCATCTTTCAAACCTTTGCCAGGTTTAAATTTCGGCACTTTGGCAGCCTTGATCTTGATTGCAGCTCCCGTACGCGGGTTGCGCCCCGTACGCGCGGCGCGCTTGCCGACCGAAAAGGTGCCGAAACCAACAAGGGTCACGGAACCATTTTTCTTCAACGTGGTTTTCACTGCGCCGATCACGGCTTCCAGCGCACGTCCCGATGCCGCTTTCGAGATGTCGGCCTGCTTCGCAATGTGATCGATCAATTCGGTTTTATTCACTTACGCCCCTTCAGACTAAAGATTGAACAAAGCTTCATTTCGTGACGCCTGCGCCGTTGATTCAGTGAGGCGAAAACACGCATCACGGACCTTGCAGAGAAATCTGCAGAAGGTATTAAACAAGTCGCAAATCCTTGTGTCAAGCGGTTTACCGGGGTTTTACCAGACTCTCCAAATGCCGTCTTTCCAATGATGTAAAACGTTTATCTTTTTATCAACGATCGCCTGCGCTGGTGAAGCGAGACGTAAAAAAGGCGCTCCGAAGAGCGCCTTTTTTGATCGACGACCGTGATGGACCGCCGAACTAATTACCTCAATGCTTCAGGACGTTGGGATCAGTCGATTCCTTCGGGGCGACAGCAACCACCGCGGCTTCCTCTTCGGTCAACGGAACCGGCTGGCTCTCCAGGGCAATTTCAAGCACCTTGTCGATCCAGCGCACCGGCACGATTTCCAACTTGTTCTTCACGTTGTCGGGAATCTCGGTCAGATCCTTGACGTTTTGCTCAGGGATCAGGACCGTCTTGATGCCGCCGCGATGCGCCGCCAGCAGTTTTTCCTTCAGACCGCCGATCGGCAATACTTCGCCGCGCAAGGTGATCTCGCCGGTCATCGCCACATCGGCGCGAACCGGGATGCCGGTGAACACCGACACCATCGCCGTGGTCATCGCAATACCTGCCGATGGACCGTCTTTCGGCGTCGCGCCTTCGGGAACGTGAATGTGGATATCACGCTTCTCGAACACTTCGCTCTTGATGCCGAGCTTGCTGGCGCGGCTGCGTACAACGGTGCGCGCAGCTTCGATCGATTCCTTCATCACGTCGCCCAGGGTGCCGGTGCGGATCACGCCGCCCTTGCCCGGCATCGTCACGGCTTCGATGGTCAGCAGATCGCCGCCCACTTCGGTCCATGCCAAGCCGACGACTTGACCAACCTGGTTGTCCTTTTCGGCGATACCGAAGTCGAAACGACGCACGCCCAGGAATTTGTCCAGGTTGCGCGAAGTCACGGTGACCTTCTTCTCCTGCTTCTTCAGCAGCAGCATCTTCACGACCTTGCGGCAGATCTTCGACACTTCGCGTTCCAGCGAACGTACGCCGGCTTCACGGGTGTAGTAGCGGATGATGTCGCGCAGCGCCGACTCGGCCACGCTGATCTCGCCCTCTTTCAGACCGTTGTTCTTGATCTGTTTCGGCAGCAGATAGCGTTGTGCGATGCTGGTCTTTTCATCTTCGGTGTAACCCGACAGGCGAATCACTTCCATCCGGTCCAGCAGCGCCGGCGGGATGTTGAAGGAGTTCGACGTCGCCACGAACATCACATCCGACAAGTCGAAATCGACTTCGATGTAGTGATCGGAGAAGGTGTGGTTCTGTTCCGGATCCAGCACTTCCAGCAGCGCCGACGATGGATCGCCGCGGAAGTCCATGCCCAGCTTGTCGATTTCGTCGAGCAGGAACAATGGATTGCGCACGCCGACCTTGGACAGGCTTTGCAGAATCTTGCCTGGCATGGAGCCGATGTAGGTACGGCGATGGCCGCGGATCTCGGCTTCGTCGCGCACGCCGCCCAGCGCCATGCGCACGAACTTGCGGTTGGTCGCACGGGCGATCGATTGACCCAGCGAGGTCTTACCCACGCCCGGAGGACCGACGAAGCACAGGATCGGCGCTTTCAGCTTGTCGACGCGCTGTTGCACGGCGAGGTATTCCAGGATGCGTTCCTTGACCTTGTCGAGGCCGTAATGGTCGCCTTCAAGGACTTTCTCTGCATTCGGCAAGTCGTTGTTGACCTTGGACTTCTTCTTCCATGGCAAACCGACCAGCGTGTCGATGTAGTTGCGCACGACCGTGGCTTCGGCCGACATCGGCGACATCAGCTTGAGCTTGCGGAGTTCGGATTGCGCCTTTTCCAGCGCTTCCTTCGGCATCTTGGCGGAGAGGATCTTCTTCTCCAGCTCTTCCAGATCCGCGCCGTCTTCGCCTTCGCCGAGCTCCTTCTGGATGGCCTTGACCTGTTCGTTCAGGTAGTACTCGCGCTGCGACTTTTCCATCTGGCGCTTGACGCGGCCACGGATGCGCTTTTCGACCTGCAAGATGTCCAGTTCGCCTTCCAGCTGGCCGAGCAGATGCTCATGGCGCTTGGCGACGTTGAAGATTTCCAGGATGACTTGTTTTTGCTCGAGCTTGAGCGGCAGATGTGCAGCGATGGTATCGGCCAGGCGGCCGGCGTCATCGATGCCGGCCAGCGAGCTCAGGATCTCGGGCGGGATTTTCTTGTTCAGTTTGACGTACTGGTCGAACTGCTGAACGATCGTGCGGCGCATGGCTTCGACTTCAGCCTCGTCGCCCAGCTCGGATTCGACCGGCGTCAGATCGGCGACAAAGTGCGTGTCCAGTTCACTGATGTGATGGATGCGCGCGCGCTGTGCGCCTTCGACCAGGACCTTGACGGTGCCGTCGGGCAACTTCAGCATTTGCAGGATGTTGGCGACGCAGCCGATTTCGTAGATGTCGTCAGCCGATGGTTCATCCTTGGCGGCGGCTTTCTGGGCGGCAAGCATGATGCTCTTGCCCTGCTCCATCGCAGCTTCCAGAGCCTTGATCGACTTCGGACGGCCGACGAATAAAGGGATCACCATATGCGGGAAGACAACAACATCCCGCAACGGCAACAGAGGCAATTGCGTTTGTTCTGTGAGAGTAGAAGTCGTCATGGCGAGCCTTATCAAAAGTTACTGTTAGTGATGTTGGCGCGAGCTGCTAAAACACAAGCCCAGATTGAAATAAAAACACGACAACTTTCGGGTAAAACAAGGTAAGTGCTGCGGTTGATGAAAACAAACAAATGCCAAACAAACAATGAAATCCGAAACAAAAAAAGCCACACACGAAGTCGCCCTCGGGTGGCTTTACGATGGAAGCCGGAGTGATGTCTGCGGTTTATTGTACCGCTTTTAGTCGAGGCGAATCGGGCCGGCGATTTTTGTCGCCGAAGCCCTCTACGCCCGGCAATCAGGCGCCCGAAACCTTGGGCTGTTCGTGGTAGATCAGCAAAGGCTTGGCGCCGTTGGTGATGGTGTTCTCGTCGATGACCACCTTGGCGACATTTTGCTGGCTCGGCAGTTCGTACATCACGTCCAGCAGTGCGTGTTCAAGGATGGAGCGCAGGCCGCGCGCGCCGGTCTTGCGAGCCAACGCTTTCTTGGCGATCGCTTGCAACGCGGCAGGACGAATCTCGAGTTCGGCACCTTCCATTTGCAACAGCTTGGAATACTGCTTGATCAGCGCATTCTTCGGCTCCAGCAGAATCTGGATCAGTGCTTCTTCGTTCAATTCGTTGAGCGCGGCAATCACCGGCAAACGACCGACCAGTTCAGGGATCAGGCCGAACTTGACCAGATCGTCCGGTTCCGCATGCAGCAAAACTTCGCTGGCGGTCTTTTGGGTCTGGCTCTTGACGTTGGCGCCGAAACCGATGCCGCTCTTCTCGGAGCGCTCGGAAATGATCTTGGTCAGGCCGTCGAACGCACCGCCGCAGATGAACATGATGTTGGTCGTGTCGATCTGCACGAAATCCTGGTTCGGATGCTTGCGGCCGCCTTGCGGAGGCACCGACGCCATCGTACCTTCGATCAGCTTCAGCAGCGCCTGCTGCACGCCTTCGCCGGACACGTCGCGGGTGATCGACGGATTGTCGGACTTGCGCGAGATCTTGTCGATTTCATCGATGTAGACGATGCCTCGCTGGGCCTTCTCGACTTCGTAATTGCAGTTCTGCAGCAGCTTCTGGATGATGTTCTCGACGTCTTCACCGACATAGCCGGCTTCGGTCAGAGTAGTCGCATCGGCGATCACGAACGGCACGTTGAGCATGCGCGCCAGTGTCTGCGCCAGCAAGGTCTTGCCGGAGCCGGTCGGACCGACCAGCAGGATGTTGCTCTTTGCGAGTTCGACGTCGTCCTTCTTGCCGAGATGCTTCAGACGCTTGTAGTGGTTGTACACGGCGACCGACAGGATGCGCTTGGCAGTCTGCTGGCCGATCACGTACTGGTCGAGCAATTCGGAGATTTCCTGCGGCGTCGGCAGGTCGGATTTTGCACCGGCAACCGACTCAACGCTGGAAGCTTCGTCGCGAATAATGTCATTGCACAGATCGATGCATTCATCGCAGATGAAGACAGACGGACCTGCGATCAGTTTCTTGACTTCATGCTGGCTTTTGCCGCAAAACGAGCAATAAAGCAGCTTTTCGCCACTGGAAGATTTTTTCTCGGACATATAGGGCAAATGTGAATAGAGTTCGGCTTGATCATACCTGCGATTTCATGATTCGTCACGGAATCGCCATATTTGGAAGCCGGTAAAAACGAGCTTCCAGAGTACTCCATATGGGATCGCAGACAAAAAAAGCAATGAGACGGAAATCCGTCCCTAATCGCAGCATTGACAGCGCAGATTGACAGCGCGCATTGACAGACTTATACGATGATGCGCTGCAAAAGAAAAATGCCCGGACCGCAGTCCGGGCATTTTCTTGTTTTCTTGAAATGCAGCTATGCGACGCTGAATCGGCGACGCAATCGCGGCAAATCCGAATTAGGCGCGTCGAATCAAGCCCGCTTTTCCAGCACCTGGTCGATCAGGCCATACTCCGCAGCGGCTTCCGCCGACATGAAGTTGTCGCGATCGGTGTCCTTGCCGATTTGATCGATCGTACGACCGGTCTTTTCAGCGAGGATGGCGTTCAGACGTTCACGCAGGTACAGAATTTCACGCGCCTGGATTTCGATATCCGATGCCTGACCTTGCGCGCCGCCCAGAGGCTGGTGAATCATGATGCGCGAGTTCGGCAGCGAGAAACGCTTGCCCTTGGCGCCAGCGGCGAGCAGGAAAGCGCCCATCGAGGCTGCAAGGCCTGTGCACAGCGTGGAGACGTCCGGCTTGATGAATTGCATCGTGTCGAAAATCGCCATACCGGCCGACACCGAGCCGCCCGGGGAGTTGATGTACAGCGAGATATCCTTGTCAGGATTTTCGCTCTCCAGGAACAGCAGCTGCGCCACCACCAGGTTGGCGGTCGCATCATTGACCGGACCAACCAGGAAAATGATGCGTTCTTTCAGCAAGCGCGAATAAATATCGTACGCACGCTCACCGCGACCGCTTTGCTCGATCACCATCGGCACCATGCCGAGCATTTCTGTATCCAGTGCAGACTGCCTAATCAAACCTGTCATGTGCATTCCTTATGCGTCGTAGTCTTCTCTGATGTTACCCGGGAAGGTCGGATTACGCTTGCGGCTGGTTGCCCATCAAGGCGTCAAACGCGACCGATTTCTCGGAAACTTTGGATTTACCCAGCACGTAGTTGACGACGTTTTCTTCCAAAACAAGGGCTTCGACTTCGGCCAGACGGCGACGGTCGCTGAAGTAGTACTTCAGGACTTGTTGCGGATCTTCGTAGCTTTGTGCGAAGTCTTCGACTTGCGCCTTGACTTGTTCTTCGGTGGCTTCCAGCTTGTTGGTCTTGACGACTTCAGCCAGGATCAGGCCCAGGCGAACGCGACGTTCCGCTTGTGCTGTGAACAGTTCACGCGGAAGTTGCATGCCCTTCGGGTCCATGCCGCGTTGCTGCATGTCCTGATGCGCCATTTCGATCAGGCGTTCGATGTCTTGCTCGACCAATGCCTTTGGCACTTCCAGTTCGCTGGCCTTGATCAGGGCGTCCATGACGCTGTCCTTGGTCTTGGCCTTGGTGCGAGCGCTGACTTCGCGTTCCAGGTTGCGCTTGATGTCTTCGCGCATCTTGGTCAGGTCGCCGTCTTCGATACCCAGCGACTTGGCGAATTCTGCGTCGACTTCCGGCAGATGCGCCCATTCCAGTTGCTTCAGCGTGATGGTGAATTCTGCAGTTTTGCCGGCCACGTCCTTGCCATGGTAATCAGCAGGGAAAGCCAATGGGAAAGTCTTGGACTCGCCGACTTTCAGGCCCAGAGTTGCGGTTTCGAATTCCGGCAGCATGCGGCCTTCGCCCAGCACGAACGGGAAAGCGTCAGCCTTGCCGCCCTGGAATTCAACGCCGTCGATCTTGCCGACGAAGTCGACTGTGGCGCGATCGCCGTTTTGTGCAACAGGCTCGCCGCCGTCGCCGTGCGCGCCTTGCTCGCCCTTGACGTGGTAGTGCACGCGTTGCTTGCGCAGGATGTCCAGGGTCTTGTCGATTTCGGTGTCGGAAACAGCCGATGTGGTCTTCTCGACTTCAGCCGAGGCCAGATCGCCGAGGACGACTTCAGGATAGATTTCAAATGTGGCGTCGAACGCCAACGAACCTTCAGCAACGCCTTCGCTGGTCTTTGGCTCGATCTTCGGGTAACCGGCAACGCGCAGGTTGTTTTCGACGGCGATGTCGTTGAATGCGCGACCGACCTTGTCGTTCAGCACTTCGGTTTCGACCTGGTAGCCGAACTGGGCGGCAACCATCTTCATCGGCACTTTGCCCGGACGGAAGCCTGGCGCCTTGGCGGTGCGCGCGCGCACTTTCAGGCGTTTTTCAACTTCAGCCTGCACGTCGGCCAGAGGGAATGTCAGGGTGATACGGCGCTCAAGTTTGCTCAGAGTTTCGACTGCAGTTGCCATGTGAATCGTCCAAAAATTAATAAATTCCGTGGTGCGGCCCGGAAAGAACAAGCGTGGAAACCATCGCTTTTTGCCCTGCCCGGCCGCGCTAAAGTCCGCTATTTTATACGGAAAAGATGCCCTTGCGCCAAAACGGCGAATCGGAGCGTATAAAAACCGCCGAAGAAGCCGCTCAGCCTTGCCCGCCGTGCAAAAGCGCCTCGACCGCACGGCCGATTGCCAGCACCCGGGCATCAGCGCCGCGGCTGCCGCAAATGCTGATGCCCACCGGCAACTTGCCGTCGGACGGACAAGGCAGATTCAACGCGCAGCCGTCGAGGAAATTGATCACGCTGGGATTGCGCAACACTAGCCCGTTGGTGGCGAAGAAGGTTTCGTCGCTGTCTTGCAAAGGCTGCAACAGCGGTGGCACCACCGGCACGGTCGGCATCAGCCAGGCGTCGAACACCGCCAGACGGCGCTCGGCCTGGGTGACGATGCGGCGGCGCGCCGCCAGCAAATCGATGTAATCGGCTGCGCTTTGCTGCGCGCCGCGGCGGATACGCACCGCCACACGCTGATCGTACTTGTCGCCGGCACGTTCCAGCAGGCTGCGATGCCAGGCCCAGGATTGCGCTGCGCTGAAGCCGCCACCGGCATTGATCGACGGCAGTTCTTTCAATTCAGGGAAGGAAAAACGCTGGATCAATGCACCCGCCTTTTGCAGGCGCGACAAAGCCGCTTCGAATGCAGCGCGCACGGTATCGTCCATGCCATCGTTGACGAAATCTTCCGTCACGCCAAAACGCAATCCGGACAGCGGCACGGCATCGGTGGCCAGGGTTTCGCCCGACAGAATCGCATCCGCAATCGCGCAGCAATCGACGCTGCGCGTGAGCGGCCCGGCCGAATCCAGTGTGGTCGACAATGGCACCGCCCCGTCCAGGCTGACGCGTCGCGCAGTCGGCTTGAAACCGGTCAGGCCGCAGAACGCCGAAGGAATCCGGATCGAGCCGCCGGTATCGGTGCCCAGCGCCATCACCGCCATGTCGCCCGCCACACTGACTGCGCCGCCTGAGGTCGAACCGCCGGTAACACGCGTGCCATCGAGAGGATTGCGCGGCGTGCCGTAATGCGGATTCAGGCCCAGTCCGGAAAATGCGAACTCGCTCATGTTGGTGCGTCCCAGCAGGACCGCGCCGGCATGACGCAGACGCGCCACGGCGGGTGCATCAGCCTGTGCGACCGGCGCATCCGCCAGCGCCTTCGAACCGGCAGCCGTCACCTGGCCCTGGACGTCGAACAGATCCTTGATCGACACCGGCAAGCCTGCCAGCAGCGACGGTACATTGCCGGCGGCACGTGCGGCATCGCTGGCGCGCGCGGCAGCCAGCGCACGGTCGGCGTCGACGCTGACGTAAGCTGCCCCGCCCTGCCCGCGATAAGTGGCGATGCGCTCCAGCGCCTGCTCGACCAGTTTGACGCTGGTGGTTTGCCCTGCCTGCAATTCGGCTGCGAGAGCTCTGATAGTCTTCATGATTTATTTCACCGGAATGGGAGTGGACGTCGACACGGGGACGGCAGTGATGGCATTCATCGGACTGCCGTCGATCAGCTTGTCGGAATACGTCAAATATACCAAGGTGTTGCGCTTCACATCGACCAGCCGCACGATGTGCAGGCGCTTGAACAGGATCGACATGCGCTCCGAAAATACATCCTCCTGCACCGGCACGGTTCCCTTGAAGGAAATCGCCGGCGCCACTTGGCGACAGGCAATCGAGGCCTCGGCCTTGTCCTCGGCCAGGCCGACGGTACCCTTGACGCCGCCGGTGCGTGCGCGCGACACGTAGCAGGTCACGCCGACCACTTTGGGATCGTCATACGCTTCCACCGCGATGCGATCGTTCTTGCCGAGCCAGCGGAACGCCGTGCTGACGTCGCCGAGCTCCTGCGCTGTGGCGGGCAGGACGACTGCCGATAACGACAACGACAGCGACAGCGACAGCGTGATCGCTGCCAGACATGAGAGCTTGCGCATGATGTTTCCTTTGCTGTGGAGATGAGACGAGAATGCAACCTTAGCAGACAAGACGCAGTCCGCTGCGATGAAGCGCCGGCATTATCCTGCGTCAGCCATCAACGCAAAACGCGGCACGCGCTTGCCGTCGACCTCGATCACTTCATGGAACACGTCGCGCGGACGGATCCAGACGGTGCCGTTGGCGGCGCGGTACACCACCATCGGCGTCAGGTCCGACTCCAGCGTCGCCTCGTACAGGAATTCGTAAATGCCGCCCTTGTAATGCTGATAGCGCATGCCTGCTCCCGGTTCGATAAACATCAGGTTGCAAATGAAAATCGCCCGGCGCATTGCACGAACAAGTCAGCGCTGCGGAGCCGGGCGAACGGAAAAACAAAGGGAATGACTGGTGCGAGGGAGGGGACTCGAACCCCTACACCATTGCTGGCGTCAGGACCTAAACCTGGTGCGTCTACCAATTTCGCCACCCTCGCTGAAAGGTTGCAATCATTGACCGGCTTGCGCTGGATTTTTCAGCGTGTACGCCGGAGAACCAGGTCCTGTCAATGAGGTAGCAGTTTTAATGCAGCCCGCTATTCTACTGCAAGCTTGGCGGGCTGTCTGCGTTTTTATCCGTCTCCGGGGCAATTTTCCTAGGGCTTCTTGACCCTGAACAGCGCCGCATACGCCGCCGGCAGGAACAGCAGCGTCAACGCCGTCGCCACTACCAGGCCACCCATGATCGCCACCGCCATCGGGCCCCAGAACACCGAACGCGACAGCGGGATCATCGCCAGCACCGCCGCCGCTGCGGTCAGGATGATGGGGCGGAAGCGGCGCACTGCCGATTCGACGATGGCGTCCCACGGCGCGGCGCCGGCGGCGATGTCGTGCTCGATCTGGTCGATCAGGATCACCGAGTTGCGGATGATCATGCCGAACAAGGCGATCACGCCGAGTTGCGCCACGAAGCCGAACGGACGATGCAGCACCAGCAAGGCCACCGCGGCGCCCGCCACACCCAGCGGGCCGGTCAGGAACACCAGCATGGCGCGCGAGAAGCTATGCAGCTGCAGCATCAGCAAGGTGAAGATGATGAAGATCACCAGCGGCACGTTGGCGGCGATCGAATCCTGCGCCTTGCTGCTGTCGGCTGCGGCACCGGCCAGTTCGATCGCGTAACCGGCCGGCAGCTGGGCGCGGATGGCGTCGAGTTGCGGACTGATCTGGCTCGACACGGTCGGCCCCTGGATGCCGTCGGCGACGTCGGATTGCACCGTGATGGCCCATTCGCGGTCTTCACGCCAGACCACGCCCGGCTCCCACGCCAGGCTCACGCGCGCGACCTGCGCCAGCGGCACGCTCTTGCCGCTCGCGGTCGGGATGTTGGCCTGGTTGAGCGCGTCGATAGTGGCGCGCTCTTCCAGCGGCTGGCGCACCAGGATGTCGATGAGCTTGTCGTTCTCGCGGTACTGGCCGACGGCGGTGCCGGTCAGCAAGGTGTTGACGGTGCGCATGACGGTTTGCGAACCGATGCCGAGCACGCGCAACTTGTCCTGATCGAGATCGATGCGCAAGGACTTGACCGATTCGTTCCAGTTGTCGTTGAGGCCGATCACGTTGGGATTGCGGTTCATCACCGCTTTCACCTGATCGGCGATGGTGCGCACCTTGTCGACTTCGGTGCCGGTCACGCGGAACTGCACAGCGTACGGCACCGGCGGTCCGCTCGGCAGCAGCTTGACGCGGCCGCGCACGCCGGGGAAATCGTTCTTGAAGGCGTCGACGATTTTCAGGCGCAGCGACTCGCGCGTCTTCAGGTCCTTCGGCAGCACCACGATCTGCGACACGTTGGTCTGCGGGAAAATCTGGTCCAGCGGCAGATAGAAGCGCGGGCTGCCGGTGCCGACGTAGCTGGTCACGCTTTCCACGCCGTCCTGCTTGCGAATGAAGGCTTCGAACTTCTTCGCCTGTGCCTCGGTGGCCTTGAAGGCGGAACCTTCCGGCAGCCATAGCTCGATCATCAGTTCGGGCCGGCTGGAATCCGGGAAGAATTGCTGCTCGATGAAGCGAAAGCCGAACAGGCCCAGCATGAACGCCGCCAAGGTCAGCAGGATGGTGGTCTTGCGCCACTCCACGCACCAGGTCACCAGCTTGCGGAAGCGCGAGTAGAACGGCGTGTCGAACAATTCATGATGGCCGTCGGCATTGGCCGCCGGCTTGACCTTGAGCAGCAGCACACCGATGTAGGGCGTGAACACCACCGCCACCAGCCACGAAATCAGCAAGGCGAGCGCATTGACGGAAAACATCGAAAACGTGTACTCGCCCGCCGCCGATTTGGCCAGGCCGATCGGCAGGAAACCCGCCGCCGTGATCAGCGTGCCGGTCAGCATCGGGATCGCCGTCGAGGTGTAGGCGAAGGTGGCCGCATCGAAGCGCGACAGGCCCTCTTCCATCTTGCGCACCATCATTTCCACCGCAATGATGGCGTCGTCGACCAGCAGCCCGAGCGCGATGATCAGCGCTCCCAACGAAATCTTGTGCAGGTCGATGTCGAAGATGCGCATGAACAGGAAGGTCACCGCCAGCACCAGCGGAATCGTCAGCGCCACCACCAGCCCCGGCCGCACGTCGATGCGCAGCGGCTTGGTGTGCAGGCCGAGCGCGATGAAGCTGACCGCCAGCACGATCAGCACCGCTTCGACCAGGGTATGAATGAATTCGCCGACCGAATCGGCGACGATCTTCGGCTGGTCGGACACGCGCTCCAGCTCGATGCCGACCGGCAGCTTGGTGCGCAATTCATCGGACATCTTGTCGAGGTTGCGGCCCAGCGCAATGATGTCGCCGCCCTTCTCCATCGACACGCCGAGGCCGATCGCCTCTTTGCCGTTGAAGCGCATCTTGGTCACCGGCGGATCGACGTATTCACGCTTGACCACGGCGAAGTCGCCCAGACGGAACGTGGTGCCGTTGGCGCGCAACTGCATCTCTTCCAGCTCTTTGGGCGAACGGAAGGCGCCGCTCACGCGCACCTGCAGGTTGTCGCCCGGGGTCACCAGCACGCCGGTGGACTCCAGTGCATTTTGCGCAGCCAATTGGTTGACGATGGTGTCGAAGGGAACGCCCAGCTGCGAAAATTTCTTCTGCGAAAACTCGATGTAAATCTTCTCGTCCTGCACGCCGAACAATTCCACCTTCGCCACCGACGATACGCGCAGCAATTGCTGGCGCACGAAGTCGGCGTAGTCCTTGACCTCGGCATAGGTGAAACCGTCGGCCGAGAGCGCGAAGATCGAGCCGTAGGTATCGCCGAATTCATCGTTGAAGAACGGGCCCTGCACCGTCGACGGCAAGGTCAGCTTGATGTCGCTGATTTTCTTGCGCACCTGGTACCAGGTCGGCGGCACTTCCTTGGGCGGCGTTGATTCGCGCAATTGCAGCAGGATCAGCGTTTCGCCCGGCTTGGAATAGCTGCGGATGACGTCGATGTAGGGCGTCTCCTGCAGCTTTTTTTCCAGCTTGTCGGTGACCTGGTTGGCCATCTGCAAGGCGCTCGCCCCGGGCCACTTGGCGGTGACCACCATGGCGCGGAAAGTGAACGGCGGATCTTCGTCCTGGCCCAGCTTGCCGTAACCGATCACGCCCCCGATGATCAACACCACGATCAGGTAGCGGATCAGCGGGACATGTTCCAGCGCCCAGCGCGACAGGTTGAAGCCGCGAGGCTGGGCAGCGGCATCGATGCCAGCCTTGCCTTCGTTGCTATCTTTGTCCGCCCCGTTCATGGATTCTTCCCTTGCGGCGCCTTGACGTTCGGCTCGTCGCCGGTAAGCGGCTCAGCGCCGAGGATCCTGACCTTCTGCCCCGGCTTGAGCAGGTTGACGCCCGCGGTCACCACGGTCTGTCCGGGTGTCAGGCCACTGGCGATGAGCACGTCATTGCCGCTCTGCCCGCCGAGCTGTATCGGAACCACCTTCACAGCACCGTTTTCCACCAGCCATACCGAAGTCTTGCCGTTGACCGGATACAAGGCCGTCAACGGCAGGCGGATCATGTCGCCGGAAGTCTTGCCGGCGAACGCGACGTACGCCGTCATGCCCAGCCGCACCTCTTTCGCGGAATCAGGCAAGGCCACCTTGAAAGTATAGGTACGTGTGGCGGCGTCGGCGATCGGCGAGACTTCGCGGATCTTGCCGACGATCGTGTCCTTGGGATTGGCCCACAGGCGCACGCGCACATCGGCGCTGCGACGCAAGACATCGACCTTGTCTTCCGGCACGCCGATGACCACGTCCTTGTCGCCGGCCTGCGCCACGCTGACCACGGGCGTGCCGGCGGCAACCACCTGCCCGGCTTCGGCATCGACCGCCGTGACCACGCCGTCGACGTCCGCCGTCAATACGGCATAGCCGGTCTGATTCGATTGATTGCGCAGCGACGCCACGGCCTGGTCATAGCCCGACAACGCCGATTGATAGGCGGTCTGCTTGGAGTCCAGGGTCGCCTGGCTGACGAAATTCTTGTCGCGCAGCTCCTGATAGCGCTTGAGTTCGGCAGAGGCCAGGTCGCGATTGCTCAACGCCGACTTCATCGCCGCATCGGCCTGGCGTTGCGCCAGTTGCAGATCTTGCGGATCGAGCTGCATCAGCACCTGACCGCGTCGCACGATGCTGCCGACATCGACCTTGCGCGCGACGATCTTGCCGCCGACCCGGAATCCGAGCCGCGACTCCACCCGCGCCCGTACTTCGCCCGGGAACTCGGCCACGACATCGGCATTACCGGCGGCGATGACGATGGCCCTGACGGGGCGGATTTCCTCGACCTTTTCCACCTTTTTTGAACACGCGGCCAACGCGGAGACGGCCAGACAGAGCGCGACGGCTTGCTGCAATCGACGACGGCCCGATGCCGGTCGGGTCAACACTCGCACAGGAGTGGGCACGGAAGTCGGAGCAATCACGTTTTTCCTTTACTATTCGGGCAGAAATTACACAGGCCGACGCGCACCGGACGGCGCGGCGCCTATAGTGACGCCGCTGCGGCAGGAGTGGACGGCTTTTTTACGGACTTGAGACAGCGGATGGTGATGCGAGCAACTTACTGACTTTGCGGTTAGTAATTATAATCGCGGGCCTGCCGTTTGGATATATATCGGGTTTTCATCGTTTTTATTGGATATTTCACTGGCATGGCCGTTGATCACTACGAGAACTTCCCCGTTGCCTCCGTGTTGCTTCCTGCACGCCTGCGTCCTGCCGTCAAGGCAATCTACGCCTTCGCACGCAGCGCCGATGACATCGCCGACGAAGGCGACGCCACGCCGGAGCAACGCCTGGCGGCATTGATTGCGTATGAGGATGCGCTGGACGACATAGACGCGAGCCGACCGTCGGCGGATCCGATGTTTGCGACGCTGGCCGACGTCATCCGTGCATACCGCTTGCCGTTGACGCCGTTTCGCGACCTGCTGTCCGCGTTCAAGCAGGACGTGGTGACGACGCGTTATCAGGGTTTCGATGCATTGCTGGATTACTGCCGCCGCTCCGCCAATCCGGTCGGCACGCTGATGCTGCATCTGTATGACGCCGCCACGCCGGAAAACCTGCGCAACTCCGACGCCATCTGCTCGGCGCTGCAACTGATCAATTTCTGGCAGGACGTGGCCATTGACTGGCAAAAGCAGCGCATTTACCTGCCGCTGGAAGACCTCGGACGTTTTGGCGTGAGTGAGCAAGACATCGCTTCAGCCAATGCCGGCGCGTCTTGGCAGGCGCTGCTGCAGTTCGAGATCGACCGCGCGCGCGCCATGATGTTGTCAGGCGCACCGCTGGCGCGCCGCTTGCCGGGACGCATCGGCTGGGAGTTGCGGATGGTGGTGCAAGGCGGCTTGCTCATCCTCGAGCGCCTGGAACAAGCTGATGGCGATGTCTTCACGCGCCGGCCAAAGCTGGGCAAGCGCGATTGGATGCTGGTGCTGTGGCGCGCGTTGGCGATGTGATCCGGCATGCTGTCATGTGGACGAAAAAAAGCCTCTTCATCGAAGAGGCTTTTTTATTGCCGACAACGCAGGTCATGCGTCGCGGCATTCGTCAATCAGCAGAAAACGCTGAAGCACAATTACGGAGTCTTGTCGGTCTTCGGCTGCGGTTGAGCCAGCTGGGCATTACGCTCGGCGGTGGCTTCCTTCTTCTCCGCCTTCAGGTCAGCCTTGGCAGCCTTCTTGTCAGCCTTGGCTTGCTGCTTGATTGCCTTCTTTTGTGTCTTGTATTCCGCCTTGGCGTCGGCGTCGGATTGACGCTTTTGCACATACGGATCATTGGAGACACCGTTGGCTGCCGATGCAGGAACGGTCACGCCGGGAGATGTTGCTTCCGTGGTGCTGGCTTGTTGCGCCATGGCGCCACCGGTAACGGCAAGCATTGCCGCTGCAATAATGAGCTGACGTGTTTTCATGAGTGAATCTCCTTTACTTGGTTAAATGAATCCGTCGCATCACAATGACTGACAGCGAATCTCCGAAATGTTCACAATGTCTGTCAGACATCGCCGGACACCGCTTCCAGACTGGCTTTGCGAGGGGCACGTAGTAGTAGAAGGTGAAAACTCAGGATGGTTCGCAAGCATTTGAAACTTATTGTTAAAGCGCTTGCTTCAACGCTTCTTCCGGCTCTGTTTGTAGATCGTGTGTGCGTCCTGCAGCGCACGCTCTTCGGTCCGCAAATTGTCGTTATCGTCGTGCGCGACGAAGAACTCGGCGGCCTGTGCCTGCACCACCAGTTTGATCGCATCAGGATCGGTGACGTCATACAGCTCAGTGATCAGCGTCGTCACTTCGTCCAGGTATTCTTCATAAGTCATCTTGCTCATTGCTTGCCCTCGCCTTCGTCCATCTGATCGTTCATGAAGCGCGCAGTGTATGCGCGGCGCGCGCCTGCGTCCATCTGCGCCCATGTTCAGCGCTTATTTATACGTCCACGGAAATCATTCCTTGCTATTCAAATCGATGCTCTGTAGAATTCGGTCCCTCAGACGCGGGGTGGAGCAGTCTGGCAGCTCGTCGGGCTCATAACCCGAAGGTCGTAGGTTCAAATCCTGCCCCCGCAACCAGTTTCCAAAAAATGAATCAGCAGGCATATCAAAGCCCTTGGCGTTTAGACGTCAAAGGCTTTTTGTTTTGCGCGATCGCTTTTACGCCCCGCCCTGGGCCGAATGCTGACGCCGCCTCTGTTAGACTGACTCATCCCCATTCGAATGCCCCGATCATGACCTCATCCTCCTTTTCCAGCCTGCCGTTAGCGCCGGCAATGCTTGCCAATCTGGAGCAACTTGGCTATCACGAGATGACCACGATCCAGGCCGCGAGCCTGCCGGCAGCGCTCGAAGGACGCGACCTGATCGCCCAGGCCAAGACCGGCAGCGGCAAGACGGCGGCGTTCGGCATCGGCATGCTGCACAAGCTCAATCCCAGCTATTTCGCGATCCAGGGGCTGGTGATTTGCCCCACGCGCGAATTGGCCGATCAGGTGTCCAACGAATTGCGCCGCCTGGCGCGCTTCACGGAAAACATCAAGATCCTGACGTTGTGCGGCGGCACCGCGATGCGTCCGCAAATCGCCTCGCTTGAACACGGCACCCACATCGTGGTCGGCACCCCCGGACGCATCCGCGATCACATCGGCCGCGGCACCATCAATCTGGCCACGGTGCAGACGCTGGTGCTGGACGAAGCCGATCGCATGGTCGACATGGGCTTCTACGAAGACATCGAAGGCATCGTCAGCGCCTGTCCGGCACGCCGCCAGACGCTGCTGTTCTCGGCCACGTACCCAGATGACATCCGCAAGGCCAGCGCGCGCTTCCTGCGCGACCCGGAGGAAATCAAGGTCGAGGCCCGCCACGATGGCGACAAGATAGAGCAACGCTTCTTCGAAGTCTCGGCGGAACAGCGCAACTTCGCCGTGGCGCGCCTGCTGCAGCACTATCAGCCGGTGTCGACGCTGGCCTTCTGCAACACCAAGATCCATTGCCGCGAATTGGCCGAGGAATTGCGCGCTCAGGGTTTCAGCGCCCTCGCCCTGTATGGCGACCTGGAACAGCGTGAACGTGACGAAATCCTGGTGCAGTTCTCCAACCAGAGCTGCTCGGTGCTGGTGGCGACCGACGTCGCCGCCCGCGGCCTCGACATCGCCAATCTGGGCGCGGTCATCAACGTCGACGTCACGCGCGACACCGAAGTGCATATCCACCGCATCGGCCGCACCGGCCGCGGTCAGGAGCGCGGGCTGGCGCTGAACTTGTGCACCCCGAACGAAAAACGCTGGGTCAAGCTGATCGAGGAATATCAGCATGCGTCAGTGCAATGGTTTGATCTCGACGCACTCGACACCAACGAAGACAAGGTCTTGCGCGCGCCGATGCGCACGCTCTGCATTCAGGGCGGCAAGAAAGACAAGCTGCGTCCGGGCGACCTGCTCGGTGCGCTCACCGGCGACGTCGGCCTGACCAAGGAACAGGTCGGCAAGATCAATGTATTTGAATTCTCGACCTATGTCGCGCTCGACCACCGCATCGCCGACAAGGCCTGCGACAAGCTCGGTGCGGGCAACATCAAGGGGCGCAATTTCAAGATGCGGCTGTTGCGCAGCGCCTGAGGCCCGGACTCTTCCGGCAATAAAAAAAGGCAGCCGTTTCAAGGGCTGCCTTTTTTATTGCCGAATGTCGCGTCAGATCAGCAGGGCCGAAGTCAGCGAGCGGATTTCATCAGCGGAATCTTCCAGCACGTCGCGCAGTGCATCGTCGCCCATGAATTCGTCGACGATGGTGTCGGACTGGCGACCGGCTTCCAGCGCGCTCTTCTGGAACGGCGACGGCACCGGCGACAACTCCTTGGCCAACAGCAGCACATCGCCCAGCGTTTCCGGCGGCAGCACGCGGATGCCGTGCCACAGCGATTCGACCGCAGCCACCACGGCTTCGGGGATACCCAACTTCTTGAGCACGGCGCGGCCGATCATCTTTTCGCCGTATTCCGCCCAATCTTCGGCGTTGCCGTCGAGCAGGCCGGGGAATTCATCGGTGCGCGAGAGCAAATAGAAGCCCCCGACTTCGTGCACGATGCCGGCGAACATTGCCGTTTCGGGATCGAGGCGCGTCATCTTCAGTGCAATGACTTGCGACAATGCGGCGACGTTGGCGGTGTGCTCCCACAACTGCGCCGCCTTGACGCGCATCTCGGGATCCGAAATGTTGCGGCCAAGCTGGCGCACGATGACTGCCGTCGTGATGGCATTGAGGGTCTTGAACCCCAGCCGCATGACGGCCGTTCGGACATTGTTGATTTCACCGCCGGAACGGTTGTAGGCAGCCGAATTGGCGATCGCCACGGTACGCGCCGACAGCAGCGGCTCGGCCATCACCAGTTTTGATGCCGCCTCAAGATGGCAATTCGGATCGTTGAGGGCCTGCTGCAGTTTGATCGATGCATTGACGTTGGTCGGGAACACCAGCTCGCCCCGTCCGGCCTGCACTGCAATGCTTCTGAAAGCTTCCAGTCTGTTCATGAAGAAATGGTCTCCTCGCCTTGATTGCTCACCCCAGTCGCGCAATGCGGCTGTCGTTTTGTGTTTTTATCAACAGCACCGGCACAAATTCCTGCAGTCCTTGCGGAGCTTGCCGCCGGTCATCAGTCATGTCTTGTTGCCCTCAGCTTAATGTACAACGTCTGCTGCTGCAACCAGCTTTCACTGTAATTGCAGAGGCGCGCCGCCGTGCCGGAACGCGAAGCAGATTGCCCTCGGCCCCCTAGTCGGCTAGCATAGCGGCTTCTTGCATGACGGCGGCTTCACGGCGCCTGCTTTTTTACCTCATTCCACTTCATGTCTCCAGACGAATATTGCCAGCAAAAAGCTGCCCAAAGCGGCTCCAGCTTCTACTACAGCTTCCTGTTCCTGCCGCCGGAACGCCGCCGCGCCATCACCGCGCTGTACGCGTTCTGCCGCGAAGTCGACGACACCGTGGATGAAATCGAGGATGCCGGCATCGCCCGCACCAAGCTGATGTGGTGGCGCAAGGAAATTGCCTCCATGCTCAACGGCAATCCCAGCCATCCGGTAACACTGGCGCTGCAACCGCACGTGGCGACCTATGGACTCAAGGGCGAGCATCTGCAGGCCATCATCGACGGCATGGAAATGGACCTGGATCAGACCCGCTATCTCGATTATCCCGGCTTGCAGCGTTATTGCTGGCACGTCGCCGGCGTGGTCGGCATCCTGTCGGCCAGCATCTTCGGCGTGACTCAGGGCGGCACGCTGCTGTTTGCCGAAAAACTCGGCCTGGCGTTCCAGCTCACCAACATCATCCGTGACGTCGGCGAAGACGGTCGCAAGGGTCGGATTTATTTGCCGGTCAATGAATTGCAGCAATTCAACGTCACCGCCGCCGACATCCTGAATGCGCGTCACAGCGAAAATTTCGAGAAGCTGATGCGATTCCAGGTAGAGCGTGCTCAGCGTGTCTACGATGAAGCGTTCGCATTGCTGCCAAAAGAAGACCGTCGTGCACAACGTCCCGGCCTGATGATGTCCGCCATTTACCGCACGCTGCTTACTGAAATCGAGCGCGACGGCTTTCACGTGCTGAATCAGCGCATTTCACTCACGCCGATACGCAAGCTCTGGCTGGCCTGGAAAACCTATATTCGCGGCTGAACTTTAGCGCGGTCGGGACGTCAATTCACTTTCCGAAATTGACGGGCCGAAGCATGAAACGCATTTACGTACTATCGCTGCTCGCCGGCGTTGCCTTTGCCATCTGCGTGGTGATGAGCCCCGGCTTCAACGAGCTTCTCAAGCGCGTCGGCAAGGACGAGTTCTATGTCTACGTAGTCGATCCCGGCAAGAAGATCCTGCCCGGCGCCTATGTCAGGCAACACTATGAATACAGATTGCCGGCCGTCGGCGAAAGCGGCGCGCAAAAAACGCTGACTTTCACGGCGACCAAGCAGTTGTCACTCGACACTTATCTGCGGCTGTACGTGTCTTCCGCCGGCCAGGTCACGGCATGGGAAGAAGTACAGCAGCGCGAATTACCGGACCGGATCAAGAATGGGAACATTCCCTGACAAGAAAAGCAGTGATCACATCGCCGTCATCGGCGGCGGCTGGGCCGGATGCGCCGCTGCCGTCACCCTCGCCAAGAGAGGCAAACGCGTCAGCCTGTTCGAAGCCGGCCGCACCCTCGGCGGCCGCGCACGCCGCGTAGACATCGACGGCCGCACGCTCGACAACGGCCAGCACATCCTCCTCGGCGCCTATCGCTCCACCCTCTCCCTCATGAAAACCGTCGGCATCGACGCCGAGCGCGCGATGTTGCGCCTGCCGCTGCAAATGCGCTATCCGGCCGGCGCCGACGGTATGGATTTCGTCGCGCCGCGCCTGCCGGCGCCATGGCACATGCTGGTCGCCTTGTTTCGCGCCACCGGGCTGACGCGCGAGGACAAGCTGGCGCTGGCGCGCTTCTCGACCACGGCGCGCTGGATGGGCTGGCAGTTGCATGATGATTGCTCCGTCACTGAACTGCTGGAACGCTTCGATCAGACCGACCGTCTGAATCGCCTGATGTGGACACCGCTGTGCATCGCCGCGCTCAACACGCCGCCGCAACGCGCCTCGGCGCAGGTATTCCTGAACGTGCTGCGCGACAGCCTCGGCGCACGCCGCGCCGCCTCCGACATGCTGATTCCGCGCACCGATCTGACGGCGCTGTTTCCGCAGCAAGCAGCCGCTTTCGTGGAAAGCCACGGCGGCAGCGTCACCTGCGGGCAGGCTGTTGCTTCTGTCTCTGTCTCCGCAGCAGAAGACCGATGGAATGTCGCGTTCAAACAAGGCGCCGACCCACAATCATTCGACGGCGTGGTCATCGCCACCGCGCCGGAAGGCGCCGCCGATCTGCTCGAGGGTTTATACGATACGGCTACGCTGCGCGCGTTCGCCTACGAGCCGATCACCACCTGCTATCTGCAATACCCGACGGCGGTCAGGCTGGAACAACCCTTCTTTGCATTGACTGACGATGCCGACCTTGCAGCCTGGGGGCAATTCGTGTTCGATCGCGGCCAGCTCAACGGCGTTGCTGCCGATGCCGGCTTGCTGGCGGTCGTGGTCAGCGCCGCCGGCGACGCCATTGCCGAAGGGCATTCTGCTCTGGCCGCCGGCATCGCCGCTCAACTGGCGAAACAACTGGGCGATCCACAACTGCAGACGCCGCTCTGGACCAAAGTCATCTCGGAAAAACGCGCGACCTTTTCCTGCACACCCGGCCTGCTGCGGCCGGACAATACCGGCATGCCCGCCGGCCTGGCGCTGGCCGGCGACTACGTTGCGGGCGACTATCCGGCAACGCTGGAAGCCGCCGTACGCAGCGGGGTTGCCGCAGCCGCGCTGTTCGTCTGACCTCTCCACGCCTGCACGAATTTTATTCAGCGAAACTTTTCATGTTTCTGTCAAAGGGATTCACCCCATGACGCGCTGGATTGATCTACGATACGGTCAAATTTCATAGATTTAACCTATTTTGGAGAAGAAACATGCCCGTGATCACCTGTGTTGAAGACTTGCGCGTGCTCGCAAAGAAACGGGTTCCCAAGGCGTTTTACGACTATGCGGACAGCGGCTCGTACACCGAGAGCACCTATCGCGCCAACACCGACGACCTGGCTGCGCTGAAGCTGCGCCAGCGCGTGGCGATCAACGTCGACCAACGCTCCACTCGCACCACCATGATCGGCCACGACGTGGCCATGCCTGTGGCGATCGCCCCGACCGGCCTGACCGGCATGCAATGGGCCAACGGCGAAATGCTGGGCGCGATTGCCGCAGAAAAATTCGGCATCCCCTTCACCCTGTCGACCATGAGCATCTGCTCGATTGAAGACGTCGCCAGCGTGACCACCAAGCCGTTCTGGTTCCAGCTCTACGTGATGCGCGACCGCGGCTTCGTCAAGTCGATGATCGATCGCGCCAAGGCGGCCAAGTGCTCGGCGCTGGTTCTCACGCTCGACCTGCAGATCCTCGGCCAGCGCCACAAGGACCTCAAGAACGGCATGTCGGTGCCGCCAAAGCTGACGCTGGACACGCTGATGGACCTGGCCAGCAAACCGGGTTGGGCGCTGCGCGCGCTGACCGGTCGCAAGACCTTCGGTAACCTGGCCGGCCACATCACCGGCGGCGGTAGCGGCATCCAGACGCTGAGCCAGTGGACCGCCAGCCAGTTCGACCCGACCCTGAACTGGGACGACGTCGCCTGGATCAAGGAACAATGGGGCGGCAAGTTGATCCTCAAGGGCATCCTCGACGTTGAAGACGCGAAGCTGGCTGCACAAACCGGCGCCGATGCGCTGGTCGTCAGCAACCACGGCGGTCGCCAGCTGGATGGCGCGATGTCGTCGATCGAAGCGCTGCCGGCGATTGCCGAAGCAGTCGGCGACCAGATCGAAGTCTGGTTCGACGGCGGCATCCGCAGCGGCCAGGACATCCTCAAGGCCACCGCTCTCGGCGCCAAGGGCACCATGATCGGCCGCGCCTTCCTGTACAGCCTGGGCGCCATGGGTGGCGAAGGCGTGACGAAGATGCTGCAAATCCTGCACAAGGAACTCGACGTCAGCATGGCCCTGACCGGCACCAAGGACATCAAGGACGTCGGTCCGCAAATCCTGATTCGCCGCTGATCCGTCGCTGATACGGCATTCAGGCGTTGCAAACAAAAATCCCGGCTCGCGCAAGCGTCGCCGGGATTTTTTATTATGCAGAACGATTCTGCACGGAAGGCTTACTCAGGTTTTTGCTGCGACCACGGCGTGTGCTTGCCGGTCAGCTCTTCCACGGTTTCCTTCTGGTCGAAATGACGCGCCAGATCCAGCGCAGTCATGCCGTCGGCGTTCTTCAACGTGACGTCGGCGCCCTCTTCCTTCAACAAACGCACCGCCGCGGTCCGGCCGCGTACTGCAGCCAGCATCAGCGGCGTCATCTTGTCGTCGGGCGATTCCGCGTCGATATAAGCCGATGCATCCAACAGCAGCTTGATGGTCTCGGGCCGGCCGTTGATGGCGGCGTAATGCAGCGCGGTCCAGCCGGGACGATTGACTTCCACTTCCTTGTCCAGCAACAGCTTGACGACGTCTGTCTTGCCGTAGAAAGCGGCCACCATCAATGCCGTGTCGCCGTTCTTTGCCTTGGCTTCGAGATCGATGCCGGGCGTATTGAACAGCACATTGAAGGCCTTCATCGAATCTTCGCGGATAGCCAGCATGAGCGCCGAATAGCCGCGCTGCGGCTCAACCATGTTCGGTCCCAGACCGCGCTTGATCAGATCCTGCAACTCGCGCGGTGCGTCCATCTTGACTGCGATGAAATAGTCTTCGTAGGTACCGGCATGTACAGGCGTCCATATTGGCAATGTGCACAGGGCCAGCACTACTGCCGCGACGGGAGCGGAAAAGAAACGGCGATTCGGCATGCAGGCGATCCTCATTTGGCCATCTTGAACAACGTGAAGAAATTCTCGGTAGTGTGGCGCGCCACTTCGTCCACCGGGATGCCGCGCAAGTCGGCGATGAACTCCGCCACATGACGCACAAGGCCCGGCTCATTGGTCTTGCCGCGATGCGGCACCGGCGCCAGGTAAGGCGAGTCGGTTTCGATCAGCATGCGTTCCAGCGGAATCGTGCGCGCCACTTCCTGCAAGGCCTTGGCGCTCTTGAACGTGACGATGCCGGAGAAGGAAATGTAGAAACCCAGTTCGATCGCCGCGTCCGCCACTTCCTGCGATTCGGTGAAGCAATGCATGACGCCGGCGGCGCCGCCGGCTTCCGGATTGGCGCCCTCTTCGCGCATGATGCGGATAGTGTCTTCCGAGGCGGAACGCGTATGGATGATCAACGGCTTGCCGGTAATGCGCGAGGCGCGGATGTGCGTGCGGAAACGCTCACGTTGCCATTCGAGATCGCCCTGCAAGCGGAAATAGTCGAGCCCGGTTTCGCCGATGGCGACGATACGCGGATTGTCGGCCAGTTCAACCAACTGCTCGACGCTCGGCTCGGGCGTGTCTTCATAGTCGGGATGGACGCCTACCGACGCATAGATATGCGGATATTGTTCCGCCAGCGCCAGCACCTGCGGAAACTCGGGGAGGTTGACCGATACGCACAAGGCATGGCTGACGCGGTTCTCGTCCATCTTGCCGAGGATATCCGGCAGGCGCGCGACGAGTTCGGGGAAATTGATATGGCAATGGGAGTCGATATACATGATGGGCGCTATTTTACGCCATCGCCCCGCTGCCGGCCTTTCCAGGCACCGCTCGCACGAACGTCAATGCCGCAGGCGCCGCACTCCGATCACCACGCCGGTCAGGCTCAGCGCCAGTCCGCCCAGGCTCAGGATAATCAGCGCAACGTCCCACAACGGCCGGCTCGACAGCAACACCGGCAAATCCCAGCTGTGCAGGAAGGCGAACAACCAGCGCTTGACGCGTTGCGTGCTGTCCAGTTTGCCGAGCACCACGCCCGTGGCCGGATCGACGTGCACCCAGGTCTGTGCCGTATCGGCATAGCGCAGGCGCAACACCGGCAAGGGATGGCGCATGCCGCCCATCATGGTGTGCGCTTCGCGGCTGTAGTAATACGGGTCCTCCCGCTGCAGCAGTTCGCTGCCGATGAGCGGCGCATCGACCAGCTTCGCCGCTGCGCGCATGACTTGTTCTGGTGGTACGCCTTCGTCTACACGGCGTTCGACAACGTTGATCATGCGCGTGCGGCCGGCGCCGTTGACGGCGATCAGGTAAGGCTTGCCGTCCAGCATGTGCCAGCGCAATTCGCGCGCCTTCCACGACGCTGGCAACAGGCGCAGCGCGTCGCCGCTGCCGAGCGGCCAGTTCATCGGATCAAGCATGGCGCCGGCATAGGCGCGCCGGTTCAGCTCGACGCCGCCACCTTTGAACAGTCCCCATGGATTCATCGACATCAAGCCGCTGAACACCCAAGTCAACGTGATGCCGGCGAACGCCAGTCCGATCAGGTGGTGCCAGCGCATCACCGGTTCACTGTACGGTGTCTTCGCGCCGGAACGGAAACGTCCGCGAAAACGCCAGCGCCAGATGCCGATCACGCTGCCGCTGACAGCCGCTAGCAAGCCCGCCAGCGACAAATAGATGACGATGTGGCTCCACGCGCCGTCGAGCGGACCGCCGCGAAACGCGTACAGCCAATGCAGCCAGGCTCCGGCGTAATTCCACACGCGTTCGGTGTGCGTCGCCTTGCGCACGACCTCGCCGGTGGTGCTGGAGACGTAGAGCAAGGTCTGCTCCGGATCATCCATCTGTACACGATGCAACGGCCGGTGCAGGTCGAGTCCGCGCGTGTGCGTCCAGGTGTCCTCGTCAACGCGATCCAGGTACTGCGGCGTGGCGCCCGGCATGAAAACACGCGCCGCCGCTAGCGCATCCTTGACGCCGACATCGGCGACGGTTGCACCGCTGATCGCATCAACAGCGATAACTTTCTTGCCGACGCCAAACTGATATTGCGCTCGTCCCGCCACGCTGGTCAGCACGATGGACGACGGTCGCGCGTCGGCAGGCAACGCACGCGCCGCCTCACCGACCGCGATGCAGCAGCGGGCCGCATCAAGATCCGGCAGCCGCGCCAGCCGCTCAGACTGGGTCAGCTTGGGATAGCCGACGTACATCATCACCACGCCGCTGATGAACCACAGCAGCATGAACAGGCAGGCAACGATGCCCAGCCAGCGATGGATCAGGAACAGCCAGCGTTTGGCGCGCTGCATGCTCAGAAATTCGCCAGCACGGCGACTTCAAACGTGCGCGGCGCACCCAGATAAAACATCGGCGTGCTGGTGATGTTGTCGGCGTAAACCTTGTCGGTCAGGTTCTTGACGCGCGCGGTGATGGTCGCCTTGTTCAGCTTGCGGCTGATGCTGGCGCCGAAGATCGCATACCCCGGTGCGCTCACGGTGTTGGCAGTATTACCGTACACAGACGACACGGCGCGCGCATCGACGCCGGCGTTCCAGTCGGGCAGGAAGGCGTAATCCAGCCAAAGATTGGCGACCTTCGCCGGCGTATTGGTCGGACGATTGCCGGCGCGTGAGACTGCGACGCCGCCGACGCTTTCGGTGAAGTTGTCGTACTGCGCGCGCACCAGCGACAGATTGCCTTGTACGCGCAGACTCTTGACGGGACGCACGCCGAACGCCAGCTCGACGCCGCGTGACGACTGCTGCCCGACCGGCACGGTGACGTTGGGATTGGTCGAGTCGGTCACGGCCAGGTTCTTGCGCGTGATGGCGTAAGCCGAAATTGTCGCGTTACCGCGGCCGTCCCAGAAGTCGAACTTGCTGCCGGCCTCTACCTGGTCACCCGTGGTCAGGTCGAAATTCCTGACCTGGCTGAAGTTGGCAGTGGTCAGCACGCCGGCCGGCGGATCGGCGGCGGTGCTGTATTGCACGAACAGATTGGCTGTCGGCGTGATATCCCACACCAGCCCGGCACGCGCGGTGGTCGGACGATAGGTGTTTTTGAAATAGGCCGGATCGGTGACGCTGACGGTGCGCTGATTCTCCACCTCAAGCTCAATGCGGTCATGACGCAAGCCGGTCACCAGCGCCAAAGACGGCAACAGCCGCGTGCGGTTTTCGAGGAAAGCGGCAATCGTGGTGACACGATTGCTGCGGTCCGGCACAAAGTCGGAGGTCATACCGGGAATCGAAAAGAAGGCCTCGGTGCTGAAATTGAGCGGATTGACGCTGCTGATCGGACCGGCCACCGTGCGCGGGAAACGCGTCATGCGATTGACGCTGTAGTCGACGCCGCCGGCCCATTCCGACTCGAGCGCGCCGAGCTGGCCGCGATGCTGCCATTCAAAGCGATTGCCGGTCAGCTCCTGGGCGTGGCGCTGCAGGAAAGCCGATGAACGCACCACTTGCGTGTTGGTGGCGTTGTAGCGATAGACCTCGACGTTGCGATAATCGCGCAAGGCGTTGTAGTGATAAAAAGTATTCTTGAACGAAGTCTGATCGGACAAACGATAGTCCACGATGGAGCGGAACCACTCGACGGTTTGTTCGTACACGCCGTCATTGGCGTTGTAGTTCTTGAAGCGCGTGGCCGGGTCGATGCGGCCGGTTCCTGTGGTCGGATTCAGCAGCGGCGTACCCCAGTAAGGACGATCGACGTGTTCCTGCTGATACTCGTAGGCGAGCGTGTGTGAAAGCTGCGGTGTGATGTCGGTCAGCAGCGACAAGGCGCCGGTCAGCGCGCGACGCCTCTCGCCGTCGACGTAACCGTCGCTGCCACTGCGGCTGAGATCAATGCGCAAATAGTTGATGACGCCGTCCCCGTCTCCCGCGCTCAGTTTGCGATTGAGCCCTGCCGCTACGACGGATGAATTGTTCGATCCGTAGCTGCCGTACAGCTGGGCCAGGTCGCCGTCGCGATTGGCCTGTTTGGTGATGTAGTTGATCGCCCCGCCCACCGCCCCGGCGCCATGCACGAAGCCGGAGGCGCCGCCGACGGCTTCGACGCGATCATAGATCCAGCTGTCGATGGGCCGCGCCGAGATCGAGTCGTATTGCACCGTGATGCCGTTGAACAGTTGCGTGATCTGCGATGCCGAAAAGCCGCGATAGGAAACGAATCCCGCCTGTCCCGGCGGCGCCGAAGCGGTCACGCCGGGAATGCCGCGCAGGATCTGCTGCGTGTCGCCGGCCCCGCGCGCCTCGATGGCGGCACGGTCGATGATACTGATGCTGCCCGGGGTATCGCGCACGCTCAGGCCGAGACGGCTGGCGGTGGAGGCGCGCTGGTCGAGTGGAAGTTTTTCGTTGGGTTCGTCGCGCGTGTCGCGCACTTCGATAGGCTCAAGCACGTCGTTCGCCGCGAAGCTCGCGCCGCTGCACAAACCGAGCACCGCAACGGCGATCGCGCGTCGGCGCGGCAATGACAGCACCTGCCTGAAAAACTTCTTCACTATGGTTTCCCCCCATGGAATAAAGGGGGCCATGCTAGAGGCTCAGGTGCGGCTTGGGAATGCGACAGATTGTCGCAGCGTGCGATAGCGGCAGCTTGCGCGCTATCGCACGCACCGAACTTACTTGGCGACGGGGCGTTTCGCCAGCTTGCGCTGCAACGTGCGGCGATGCATGTTCAGGGCGCGCGCCGTGGAAGAGATATTGCCCTGATTTTCCACCAGCACGCGCTGGATGTGCTCCCACTCGAGGCGTTCAACCGACAGTGGCGCGGCGGCGTCGGTGCTATCGAGGTCAGTGGAAGCGTCGTTGGCACTGTGCTCGAGCGCCGACAGGATGGAATCGAGGTTGGCCGGCTTGGCCAGATAGTTGTCGGCGCCGGCCTTGATCGCCTGCACGGTCGTGGCGATGCTGGCATAGCCGGTCAAGACCAGCAGACGCGCATGCGGCAGTTTTTCGCGCAGCGGCGCGATCCATTGCAAACCCGAATCCTGCTGCAATTGCAGGTCGATGGTGGCGTAATCGAAATCGGTTGCAGCGGCAGCCTTCAGTGCATCTTCGCCGCTGTGCGCGACGGTCGCAGAGAATCCCCGGCGCGACAGTGAACGCGCCAGCGTGGAGGCGAATACGTCGTTGTCGTCGAGGATCAGGAAGGCTGCACTCATGTTTTTTTCTGATTGAGAAGAAGGCGATTGGGAGAGATCAGCGGCAAGGCCAGCGTCGCGCAGGCGCCCCGCCCTGCCGTTCCGGTCGCGGCGGCAAGCGTCAGCTTCCCGCCCATTTGGCGCGCCGTGGCAAAGGCCAGCATCAGGCCGATCCCCTTGCCGCCGGTGCTGCTGCGCACAGGCTCGTAACCGAGGCGTTTCAGCAATTCCGGCGCGATGCCGGGACCGTCGTCGGCGACGCGAATGATAGCTGAATTCATCGTCGAACTTGCAACTGCGTCTTTTTGCAGACTCAGCACTACGTCGACTTTGCCGTTTTCAGCGACCGCCTGGGCGGCATTGTCGAGCAGGGTCTGCACAACCTGTCCGATCAGCGCCGGCGCCGTATCAAGCAGATCCGGCGCAGCTTGCGGCAAGGTCAGGCGAATCGACACTGCCGGATGGCGCAGGCGCCAGCTATCGACGAAATGTCGCAACCAATCGCTCAGGCTGACCGGCGCAGCCGTATCGGTTTGCCGCACCTGCACATCCATGCCCATACGATCGAGCGCCGTCTTGCAGACTGCGATCTGCTCTTCCACCACGGCCAGATCGTCGCGGTACATGGTCAGCGCATTGTTCCGTCCGGCCTCGATGCGCAGCTCGCCCGCGATCACCGCGACGGTCGCCAGCGGCGTGCTCATTTCATGCGCGGCGCTGGCGGCCTGCGTGCCGAGCGCAACGATGCGCTCATCCTGCAACTGCTGCTCACGCGCCTGCGCCAATTGGGCGTCGCGCGACCTCACCGTGGCCGACATGCGCGTCACGAACCAGGTGATCAGCGCTGCCGACATCACGAAATTCACCCACATTCCGGCCAGGTGATACGCCATGGCCTGGTCGTGATCATGGATATGCAGCGGCTGGTACAGATACGTCAGTGCGGAATAGCAGGCGAGCGAATACAGCGCCAGGCCGAAAGCGTAGGCCGACGGCAGCACCGCCGCGGCCACGGCCAGCGCCGGCAGATAAAAGGAGACAAAGGGATTGGTCGCCCCACCCGTGAAATACAGCAAGGCCGACAAGGCGCTGACATCGATGCAAAGCTGGAAGAACAGTTCCGGCTCGCGCACAGGTTGCGGCAGGCGCATGCGCAGCCATGTGAGGCCGTTGAACACCAGCATCAGCCCAAGCACGGTGCACAAGGGCGCGAGGGGGAGGCTCAATTCCATGCCGTAGATGGCTGAAGCCACGAGCAAAGCCTGCGCCAGCGTCGTCACGCAGCGCATCCAGAACAAGCGCAGCAGCAACTGATGCTGCGACAACGGGCGGGAAAGGGAAAGTATCGGCATGCAGGGATTATATGCCCCTCTGCGTCCGCTCCATGCCGTACAGCGCAGGCCGGTACCTTAAAAAATACGATCGGAAATGAACAAAACGGCGTCCGCAAAATAGAAAAATGATTTCCGAGAAGCAAACAGGAAACCGGAGCTTACGCACCAATATCGATCCATTGGATGAAAAATTACAACAGTCGGGCCTAAAATTAAAATGAGAATGTAAACAATAATGATTCTTAACTATAATTATTCATTCCATTGTTGTCAGCCTGCATATTTACCCAAGTCAATACCGCTCAGTAGCTCGGGCAGTAAAACCGACCCGTCATTCAAAGGACTCCATGTACTACCGTCGCACCCCTGTAGCCGCCGCATTGGCGCTCGCTTTCATCGTTCCCCTGACCTACTCGCTGCCGGCCGGCGCGCAAACGGCGCCGACGCAGACTGACGCCGCCAAGCCGGACCAGGCGCTGCCTTCGGTAACCGTCAATGCATCTGCCGATGCATCCTCGGAAGGTTTGCCGCCAGCCTACGCAGGCGGCCAGGTGGCGCGCGGCGGCCGTGTGGGCTTCCTCGGCAACAAGGACTTCCTCGATACGCCGTTCAACAGCATCGCCTATACCGAACAACTGATTAAAGACCAGCAAGCCAAGGGCGTCGGCGACGTACTCCTGAATGACCCGACCATCCGCGTTACACGCGGCTATGGCAACTATCAGGAGTCATACATGATCCGGGGTTTCATCACCAACTCGGACGATCTGGCCTATAACGGTTTGTACGGCCTGCTGCCGCGCCAATATGTAGCGGCTGAAATGCTCGAGCGCGTGGAAGTGTTCCGTGGCGCCAGCGCCTTCCTCAACGGCGCCACGCCTGGCGGCAACGCCATTGGCGGCACGATCAACCTGTTGCCCAAGCGTGCGTCGTCCGAGCCAACCACACAAGTTACCGCAGGCGTCGAATCGGGTGGCCAGACTTATGTCGCCGCCGACATTGGTCGCCGCTTTGGTCCGGACGACCGCCTGGGCCTGCGCCTCAATGCCGTGCGCCGCGCCGGCGGCACTGCCATCGACAACGAAAACCGCGAACTGAACATGGCGACCATCGGCGTCGATTACCGAGGCAACAGCTTCCGCCTGTCGGCCGATCTCGGTTTGCAGGAGTACAACCTGACCTCTACCCGTCCCAGCGTGCGCATTGCGACCGCCCCGGCCGGTTATGTGCCGTCGGTGCCAAGCGCTTCCTCGAACTATGGTCAGAAATGGTTTTACTCGAACGAACGCGATCTGTTCGGCACCGTGCGCGGCGAATGGGATCTGGCGCAAGATGTAACGTCGTGGTTCGCGCTGGGAATGCGCCAGGGCACGGAGAACAACAGTCTGGCCACACCGAACGTCAACGCCACCAATGGCAACTTTACCTCCAACCGCTTCGACAATTCGCGTGAAGACTATGTCTGGACCGGCGAAGTCGGTATCCGTGGCAAGTTTGCCACCGGCGGCGTAAAACACTCGGTAAGCGCATCCGCCTCCAGCTATTGGCAGGATTCGCGCAATGCCTATGCGATGTCGACGAACGTAGCGACCACCGGCAATCTGTATTCGCCAAGCAGCTCGGCGCAACCGGCACTCAACTTCTTCGGAGGTAGTCTCGCCAGCCCGGAAACCACGACCAAGACGCAACTGTCCAGCATCGCGTTGGCTGATACGCTGTCGGTCCTGGACGAGCGTCTGCAACTGACGCTGGGAGGACGCTATCAGCGCCTCAAAACGATCGGTTACGACTACAACACCCATCTGCAAAACAATTATTACAATAACGGTACCGTCACACCGGTTGCCGGCATTGTCTTCAAATTGACCAAGGAAGTGTCGTTGTACGGCAATTACATTGAAGGTCTGCAACCGGGCACGAAGGTGTCGGATACAACCGCCACCAACTTTGGCGCCCTGCTGGCACCGTACAAATCGAAGCAAAAAGAAGTTGGCGTCAAATATGATGCAGGAAAGATCGGTCTGACTGTGGCGTTATTCAGTATCGAGAAGCCAAACGTCATCACGGTTGGTCCTACCGCCAACCCGACCTACACCACCAGCGGCAAACAGGAAAACCAAGGCGTGGAAATCGGCGCCTTCGGTGAACCAGTTCGCGGCTTGCATTTGCTCGCCGGTCTGACCTTGCTGGATGCCAAGCAAAAGCGTACCCAAAATGGCACCTATGACGGCAAGAATGCCATCGGCTCTGCAAAAACTATGGCTAACGTCGGTGCCGACTGGGATATCCCGGGCGTACAAGGTCTGGCGGTCAGCGGTCGCGTGATCTACACGTCCAAACAATATGTCGATTCAGCCAACACCCAAGGGATTCCTGCATGGACCCGCCTGGATGTGGGTGCACGCTACGTGACCGACATCGGCGGCAAGGCTGTAACCCTTCGTGGCGGCATCCAGAACCTGGCGAACCGCAGCTACTGGGAATCGGCGGGCGGATCTTCTGCTCTCGGGTATCTGGTGCAAAACGCACCACGTACCTTCATCACCTCGGCCTCGATCGATTTCTGATCGCAGCAGTTTCGACAAAACAAAAAGGGAAGCCTCGGCTTCCCTTTTTCATTCTCGGATCAAAATAACTTCCGGCGATCTCAACGCAGATGAATCAAGCCACCCGCTTCCCCAGAATCACCAGATCCCGCTCCACGCCATCGAGCGTCGCCACGCGTGGCATGTTGGCCCAGCGCTCGAAGGCGAATGCTTCAAACAGCTTCAGGCTCGGTTCATTGTGGCCGAACACGAATCCCAGCAGCGTATGCACCTTGATCGACGGTGCGAAGGCAATCGCCTGTTCGAGGAAATAGCGGCCGAGGCCTTGCCCGCGCGCCTTTTCATGCAGGTAGACCGACAATTCCGCGGTGCCGGCATAGGCCGGGCGGCCGTAGAAATTGGAATACGACAACCAGCCGATGATCTCGCCGTCGCGCTCGGCGACCCATAGCGGGCGCTTGTCGGCGGTGTGCTCGTCAAACCAGGCCTGGCGCGAGGCCACGGAAACGGGTTCGGTATCGGCGGTGACCTGGCGCGATGCGACGGTGCTGTTGTAGATGGCGACGATGGCGTCGAGGTCTTGCGGACGCGCCAGGCGATGGGTGTATGCAGTGCTCATGACAGATTCAACTGATGTAACTGGTAATGGTGGAGATGGCGGAGGCGTTCGCAAGGAACGCCTCCGCCCGTTTCAGGCAAACAGCGAAGAGTACTCGATCAGCATTTCTTCGATAAACAGCCGCGCCGACAAGGGATGGTCGGCAATCGCGCGGCGGTCGTTGGCGGCCTTGAGCGCGGTGGCGATGGTGACCGTGTCGATGCGTCCGCTCAATGCGCCGAGCTCCTTGCTGTAGCGCGGATAATAGCGAATCGGTCCGCCCGACTTCAGCGCAAACAGATCGTACAGCCAGCGCTGCTGCCAGCCGACCAAGTCGGCCACCGGCGTTTTCTGCAGGCGTTCGGCGGTCTTCAGCGCGACGTCGATGCCGGGATGGCACAAGGAGCGCAGGAATTCGTCCATGACCTCGCGGCCATCGCCCTGTGAAGCGTTCAACGCCGCCAGCGGCGCGCCGCCCTGCTCCGACAGCCAGACATCGGCGTCCTTGACGTTTTGCTGTTTGAGCCAGGCCAGGCCCTCGTCGTGCGATGGCAAGGCCAGTGCAAATTTACGGCAACGCGACAGGATGGTCGGCAGCAAACGGTCGAGCCGGTTCGAGACCAACAGGAACATGGTGTTCGGCGGTGGCTCTTCCAGCGTTTTCAGCAACGAGTTGGCGGCGGGTGTGTTCAGCGCTTCGGCCGGATACAGCACCACCACGCGCATGCCTGAGCGATGCGTCGAGACGTTCATGAAGTCGGCCAGCGCGCGGATCTGGTCGATCTTGATTTCTTTTGACGGCGTCTTGCTGGCCTTGGCGGTTTTCTTTTCTTCGCCGTCGCCGTCATCGCCGCCGTCTTCGCCGTCGAGAACTTCCGGACGCACGCGACGGTAGTCAGGATGGTTGTATTGCGAGAACCAGCCGCAGGAGGCGCAGGCGCCGCAGGCGTGGCCGTCGGGTTGCATGTCTTCGCACAGCAGCGATTGCGCAAACGATTCGACGAAATCGGTCTTGCCTATGCCTTCAGGGCCGTAGAACAGGATCGCGTGCGGCAGGCGCGCGCGCAGCTGCTGCAGTTGCAGCCAGCTGTCTTCAAGCCAGGGGAAAACGGTGTTGCTCATGCGTGTTCAGTCATGGGTGGTGGGCAATCGGATCAGACCGCGTCCAGCAGCTGCGCGATTTCCTGCTGGATATCGGCGATGGCGCGGGTCGAATCGATGACGCGGAAACGCTGCGGGAATTGCGCCGCGCGGCGCAGGTATTCGGCGCGCGTGGCGGCGAAGAAATCAGCCTTCTCCTGCTCGAACTTGTCCAGCGTGCGTTCGGCATCGAGGCGCGCGCGGGCTACTTCCAGCGGCACGTCGAACAACAGTGTGAGGTCCGGCTGCAGGTGCGGATGCACCCATTGCTCGAGGACATTGAGCTTGTCGAGCGACAGGTGGCGACCGCCGCCCTGGTAGGCGAAAGTAGCGTCGGTGAAGCGATCGGAAATCACCCAGTCGCCGCGCGCCAGCGCCGGTTCGATAACCTGTGCCAGATGTTCACGACGACCGGCGAACATCAGCAGCGCCTCGGTTTCCAGGTGCATCTTCTGATGCAGCACCATCGCGCGCAGGCTCTCGCCCAGTTCGGTGCCGCCCGGTTCACGCGTGGTCACCACCGTCAGGCCGCGTGAGCGCAGCAAGTCGGCGACGAAGGCGATGTGGGTCGACTTGCCGGCGCCGTCGATGCCTTCGAAAGTAATGAATTTGCCAGATGCCATGGAGGTCGTGATGGTGGAGATGATCGTGATGGACGGTCAACGCTGGTACTTGTTGACCGCTTGGTTATGTTCGCTCAGGTTGCTGGAAAAATGACTGGTGCCGTCGCCGCGCGCCACGAAGTACAAGGCTTCGGTCTTGTCCGGATTCATGGCTGCTGCCAACGATGCCGCGCCGGGAAGCGCGATCGGTGTCGGCGGCATGCCTTTGCGGGTGTAGGTATTGTAAGGCGTGTCGGTCAGCAGATCGCTTTTGCGGATCACCCCTTGGTAGCGCTCGCCCATGCCATAGATCACGGTCGGGTCGGTCTGCAGCAGCATGCCGGTCTTCAGGCGGTTGACGAATACGCCTGCAACCATGCCGCGCTCCGATTTCTGGCCGGTTTCCTTCTCGACGATGGAGGCCATGATCAAGGCGTCATAAGGCGTCTTGTAGGGCAAGGAAAGGTCGCGCTTGCTCCAGGCCTCGTTGAGGCGCTTGCTCATCAGCGTGAACGCCTGGCGATAGATCTGCATGTCGCTGGCGCCTTTGGCGAACAGGTAGGTGTCGGGGAAGAACAAACCTTCCGGCACGGCGAACTCGGTGGTCAATTTGGCCAGCAATTCGGCGTTGGACAGCGCGGCGGTGTCGTGCTTGAGCCCTTTGTGGTCGGCGATGGCCTGGCGCATCTGGCGGAAATTCCAGCCTTCGATGATGGTCAGCGACTCTTGCGCGAACTCGCCGCGCACCAGTTGATCCAGCAGGCGCAATGGCGTCGCGCCCGGTTTCAGCTCGTAACTGCCGGCCTTGATGCGATTGCCCTTGCCGCTGCCGCGCGCCAGCAAGGCGAACAGCACCGGATTGACCGGCGCGCCGGCATCGGCGATCTGCTGGGCGGCGCCGTTGATGCCGGCGCCCGGGGTAATGGTGAATTCAACGGCCTTCTGGCCTTCTTCGATGATCGGCTGGCTCAGCCAGTAAGCGGCCCCGCAGGCGGCCAGGACACAGAGCAGGATGAGGGTATTGAATATTTTTTTCATTGGAGAAGCAAAATCAGCGCAATCCGACGCGCTTTTTCCAGCGCCACTATAATCGAGGCATCAATGATAATCGCTGTTAGCCCAGTAACCTAATTTATGACCGATCAGACTCCGACACGCTCTGCGTGGCACACCTTCCTGGACCAGCAAGGCTCGCATCTCCCTGCTGACGCCGACGCCGCGCTGCCGGACAATTTCGTCGCCCCGCTCAACGACCTCGGCCTGATTTCGCTGACCGGCGACGACGCCGCGTCCTTCCTGCATAACCAGATCACCAACGACGTCGAAAAACTCGACCTCGCCAACGCGCGCCTGGCCGGCTATTGCACCCCCAAGGGCCGTCTGCTGGCAACCTTCCTGATGTGGAAGGATGCCGACCAGATCGTGCTGCAACTGCCGCGCACGCTGCAACCGGCGATCCAGAAGCGCCTGCAGATGTTCGTGCTGCGGGCCAAGGCCAAGCTGGCTGACATCAGCGAGCAGCGTGTGACGCTGGGTCTGGCGGGTAATGCTGCCGCGACCGCCCTGCTGCAATGGTTTCCACAATTGCCGGCGCAAGCTTATGGTAAAGCCGACAACGAATACGGCACCCTGGTGCGCGTAGCCGACAGCCGCGGTGCGCCGCGCTTTCAGTGGATCACGTCTGAAGAGCAGGCACTCGCCGCCTGGCCGGTGCTGACCCAGACACTTACGGCGGCCGGTGCCCAAGCCTGGCGCCTGAGCGACATCTACGCGGGCGTCCCGACGATTACACAACCGACGCAGGAGCAGTTCGTGCCGCAGATGATCAATTTCGAGTTGATCGGCGGCGTCAATTTCAAGAAAGGCTGCTATCCCGGCCAGGAAATCGTCGCGCGCAGCCAGTACCTCGGCAAACTGAAACGCCGCAGCGTGCTCGCGCTGGTCGCCGCCGGGCAAGTCGCCGCCGGCGCCGAAGTGTTCTCCAGCGAAGATCCGGGCCAGCCTTGCGGCATGGTCGTCAACGCCGAGCCGGCCGGCAACGGCAATTCGGCATGCCTGGTGGAAATCAAGCTGGCTGCCGCTGAATCGGGCAGCATCCATCTGGGCAGCGTCGACGGTCCCCCGCTGCATTTGCAGACGCTGCCGTACGAGTTGACGGACCCGCAGTAAGCGCGCCCAGCGACACTAGCGACCGGAGCCCCGTCGATGGATCTTTATATTTATTACCGCGTGCCTGTCGGCAAATCGGAGCAGCTTGAACAACAGGCGGTGGCGCTGCAGGCGCGCCTGTCTCAGCAGCACCACGTCGCCACCGAACTGAAGCGCCGGCCGCAGGACAAGGACGGTTTGCATACCTGGATGGAGGTCTACCTCGATACCCCGGACGGCTTTGAAACCATCGTCGAGGAAGCGATCAACAGCTCCGGCTTGCCGGCGCTGATCGACGGGCCGCGTCATACCGAATATTTCCTGGATTTTTCACCATGTGCCTGATCATTTTCGCGTGGAAAGTCATCCCCGGCATGCCGCTGATTGCGGCAGCCAATCGCGACGAGTTCTACAACCGCCCGGCCAGCGCCGCCGGCTGGTGGGAAGACCAGCCCGACATTTACGCCGGCCGCGATCTGCAAGCCGGCGGCACCTGGCTTGGGGTAACACGCAACGGCCGCTTTGCCGCACTGACCAACGTACGCGCACCGACTGAAAAACGTCCGGATGCGCCCTCGCGCGGCAAACTGGTGTCGGATTACCTGGCCGGGACATTCACTCCGGAGCAATACGTCGAGCACATCCGCGCCGATGCCGGCCAGTACAACGGCTTCAACCTGGTCGTCGGTGATCGTGAAACCCTGCTGTGGTACTCCAACAAGGGCGACGAAGACCCGCGCAACGGCAAACCGCTCGGCTATGGCGTCTACGGCCTGTCCAACGCTCAGCTCGACACACCCTGGCCCAAGCTCACGCGCGCCAAGGCGCAATTCGCAAGCCTGCTGTGCCAGGGAGCCCCGGAAGAAACCTTTTTCGAACTGCTCAGCGACAGCACGCGGGCCAACGACTGCCGCTTGCCGAGCACCGGCGTCAGCCAGGAATGGGAACGCATCCTCTCTTCCATCTTCATCTGCTCGCCCGACTACGGCACCCGCGCTTCCACGGTCGTGCGTGTGCCCATCGTCGGCGAACCGGTCCTGAGCGAACACGTCTCGGATCCGGTAACGTCCTGCCAGTCGCCGCCGACAACTGAGCCGCAACAGAAGAAATCACCGTGCAAACTCAAGCTCAAACCAGAAATCGAGAGCCCTGAAAGTCCCAGCTGAGGCGGGCTCCGGTTAAAATAAGCAGGCATTATCACCAAAACGCATATCTGATATTTGAGAAATAAAGTAGATGGTTTTTGTGCGGAGCATTAAAGTTACACCTGTCTCCTCCAATTTCCTCCTTAAAGAATTGGATTTAAGCCCGCACCGTCAGGTCGCGGGCTTTTTTTTCGCCTTTTCTATTTGCCGTTTTTGCCCACCTGCGCGCAAACCCGCATTCCACTGCTCCCTCTGCCAAAAATCATGCTGCACTGCAGAATGACTAATCACGTCAAACGGAACACAATAGCTTTAAATAAATCCAGTCCTCAAGAGGCTGCGAGGAGACCCGGACCCGTAACGTGCCCCCATTCGTTATGGGTCTTTTCTTTTGTGCAGCGCTGATGCTCAAGAGACTGTTGAGAAGACGGTAGCAAGCGAAAATAAAAAAGGCGGCGAGACCATCCAGTCTCGCCGCCTTTTTTTGCGCCGCCCGCATCAGCGGGCGACAACAACATCAATGATGGATCTTGGCTTCGGTGCGATCCAGGACCGCTTCCGGCTCGTTGGCCTCTTCCGACGTCTCGTTGTTGAGCTGCGCATGCAGGCGCTTCTCATCGAGTTCGTTGCTCCACTTCGCCACGACGATGGTCGCCACGCCGTTACCGATGGTGTTGGTCAGTGCACGTGCTTCCGACATGAAGCGGTCGATGCCGAGGATCAGCGCCAGGCCTGCGACCGGCACATGGCCGACCGCCGACAGCGTCGCCGCCAGCACGATGAAGCCGCTGCCGGTAATACCCGCCGCGCCCTTGGAAGTCAGCAGCAGTACCGCCAGCAAGGTCAGTTCCTGTGTCAGCGTCATCGGCGTGTTGGTCGCCTGGGCGATGAACACGGCCGCCATGGTCAGGTAAATCGCGGTGCCGTCCAGGTTGAACGAGTAACCGGTTGGAATCACCAGACCGACCACGGTCTTCTTGGCGCCCAGGTTTTCCATCTTGGCCAGCATGCGCGGCAGCACCGATTCGGACGACGAAGTGCCCAGCACGATCAACAGTTCTTCCTTGATGTACTTGACGAACTTCCACACGCTGAAGCCGTGCAGTCGCGTAATGATGCCGAGAATGACGAAGATGAAGAACAGGCAGGTCAGGTAGAACGTGCCCATCAGCTTGCCCAGCGACAGCAGCGAACCGACGCCGTACTTGCCGATGGTGAACGCCATTGCGCCGAACGCGCCGATCGGAGCTGCCTTCATGATGGTGCCGACGACCGAGAACAGGACGTGCGAGATTTTTTCGATGAAATCGAACACCAGCGTGCCGCGGCCGCCGAACTTATGCAGCGCGAAACCGAACAGCACCGAAATCAGCAGCACCTGCAACACATCGCCCTTGGCGAACGCATCAAACATGCTGGTCGGGATGATGTTCATCACGAAATCGGTGGTGCTGGTCATCTTGCCCGGTGCGGTGTAGGCGGCGATGCTCTTGGTGTCGATCGTGCTGGCATCGATGTTCATGCCCGCGCCGGGTTGCAGCACGTTGACCAGGATCAGACCGACGATCAGCGCCAGGGTGCTGACGACTTCAAAGTACAGCAGCGCCAGGCCGCCGGTCTTGCCGACCTTCTTCATGTCTTCCATGCCGGCGATGCCGAGCACGACGGTACAGAAGATCACCGGTGCGATGATCATCTTGATCAGCTTGATGAAGCCGTCGCCGAACGGCTTCATCGCCTCGCCCGTCTGCGGATAGAAGTGGCCCAGCAAGACGCCGATGGCGATTGCCACCAACACCTGGAAGTAGAGGGATCTGTAAAGCGGCGTTTTGGCGGCCATTGCGGTTCTCCGTTTATTATGAAATCTAGGAAGCTGTCTGCAGTCGACGTCGCAAGGTGCGTAACGCGGCATGAGTCGCTGCGGGCGCAAGTATGCCCGACCGGCATACCTCTAGATATTGTGGGAAACCACAACAAAATACAATTATTTCCCCGGGAGCAACTTTATGCGATTGCTTGAGGTGACAGCCATGGGGGATCTAAAAAACGAGGAATATGGATGAGGACGAGAACCGCCCTCACCCTTGCTCTGCCTGACGGCGGAATCAGTCCAATGCAGCGCGCATGTGGATGTGCGGGATACCGGCTTCCATGAATTCGGCGCCCTCCTGGGCGAAACCATGGCTGCCGTAGAAGGAGGCTGCATGCGTTTGTGCATTCAGCACCACTTCGCGGTCGCCGCGTGCACGCGCCGCTGCCATCAGCGCCTGCAGCACGCTGCCGCCGATGCCTTGACCGCGGCCGCTCTTGCGCACCGCCATGCGGCCGATATGACCGTCCGGCAGCAGACGACCGGTCGCCACCGGTATGCCGGCGGCATCGTAGGCGACGGCATGCACGCAGACGGCGTCCATCTCGTCCATTTCCAGTTCGGCCGGCACGTTTTGTTCAATGACGAAGACTTCATTGCGAATCACTGCGGCGTCTTCGCGCAGCACATCCCATGCGGCGATCTTGATGTTGTAGCTCATGTTCGGAATCTCTGTTGTTCTGGTGATATCGATGGTGCTCACGACTCGTCCGTCAGCTTCTTGGCGATGTCGAGGCGCTTGATCGCCTTGAAGGTGCCCATCGCCTTGGCGACCAGCTTGTCGCCGTTCCACAGCTCGGCTTCGCAAAAGCACATGGTGGTCGAGCGATGGTAGGCGACGCCCTTGGCGACGATGGTTTCGCCGGCCTTGCCTGCCGGCAGCAGGAAACTGGTGCTCATGTCGACCGTGGCGGAGGACTTGGCGTCCGGAATCGCGGTGCGCGCCGCCAGCCCCATTGCCACGTCCATCAGCGTCATCGAAATGCCGCCCTGCGCAACCAGCCAGCTGTTCATGAATTCGGGGCGCAGCAGCAACGCCATGGTGGCTTTGCCGTCGCCGTACTGCAGCACTTCGACGCCCAGGCTTTCCAGATAGGGATTGCCGTTGGTGAAAACTTCAGAGAGTGAATAAGTCATGTCCGCGCGTGGTCAGGCCAGATAGTCCATGCATTGACGCGCCTCGCGGATCGCGCCGATGAAAGGCTTGATGGCGATATGGTCGGGATGATCCTGGTAGGCGTCGAGCGCCGCCTGCGATTCGAACTCGGAATACAGCACCACGTCGTAAGTCGCCTCCAGCCCCGGCTGCGCCAGCGCCGCTTCGAACTTCAGGATGCCCGGCACCAAGTTCTTGCAGCCGTCCAGCAGTTCCTTCATCTTGCGCGCGTTGGTCGCCTTGTCGCCGCCTTCGGCCTGGTCTTTCAGTTTCCACATGACGATGTGTTTCAGCATGGCGAGTCTCCCGGCAAAATTAGCAAAGCCGTAATGATAAGCGAAGGCCGTCCGGGATGCTTTGATCGCTTGGATGCGGGCTTGTCTTCAGGTGATTTCAGAGAGAAACCCCGCGCCGTATTAAAATCCGTCCTTCGTTACTTTTTAATTGCCGTTGCCGTGATCAATCAACCTGTCGTCATGCTGGACTTCGAAACCACCGGCCTGAGCCCTGCGCAAGGCGCCCGCATCACCGAAGTCGCCGCGCTGCGCATCGTCGACGGTCGCGTGGTCGAGCGCTTCGTGTCGCTGATCAATTGCGGTGCCGAGATTCCTTACGAAATCACGGCACTGACCGGCATCACCCAGGACATGGTCGATTCGGCGCCGTCAGTGGAACGCGTATTGCCGGAATTGCTACGCTTCATCGGCAGCGACGCTCTTGCAGCGCACAATGCCAGTTTCGACGCCAAATTCCTCGCCGCCGAAGCCGAACGCCTCGATCTGCAGGCTGGTTATTCCGAGCTGGTCTGTTCGCTGCTGTTGTCGCGCCGGCTGCTGCCGGGCTTGTCCAGCTATCGTTTGTCGAGCCTGGCCGACAGCCTCGGCATCCGCTTCAGCGGCCATGCCCACAGAGCGGAAGCCGATGCCGAAGTCTCCGCCGAATTGCTGCTGCACCTGAGCGAGCGCCTGCGCGGCCATCACAAATGCACGCGTGTCGACCCTACTCTGCTGGCGGCGATCAATCGCCTCCCCGCCGCCAAAGTGCCGGTTTTCCTGCAACAGCAAGCGGCCTGATCGTCATTGCCGTCTACGCTGCAATGCGGAAAATTCTCTGTAAGCTTATGTAAGTTTCAAGCAAGTCCTGCGTAAGGTTCGCGTCGCACACTCCACCCGTGCACAAATGGCGCCTGCGCAGTTTGAGTCGTCCCGGTCGCCCGTTTGTACATCCAATTACATCAATAAATCTAGGAGACAAGCATGGCGACAGCTTCCACTGCGCACAGCATCACGCCCGAAGAGCGCAAAGTTATTTTTGCCTCTTCGCTGGGCACCGTGTTCGAATGGTACGACTTCTATCTGTACGGCTCGCTGGCAGCAATCATCGCCAAGCAATTCTTCGCCGGCACGGATCCCAACACCGCTTTCATTTTCGCGCTGCTGGCATTTGCCGCGGGCTTCATCGTGCGTCCATTCGGCGCGCTGGTGTTCGGCCGCCTGGGTGATCTGGTCGGACGCAAATACACCTTCCTGGTGACCATTCTGATCATGGGTGCGTCGACCTTCATCGTCGGTATCCTGCCGAACTACAACTCCATCGGCATTGCAGCGCCGATCATCCTGATCATCCTGCGCATTCTGCAAGGTCTGGCATTGGGTGGCGAGTACGGCGGCGCAGCGACCTATGTCGCCGAGCACGCGCCGGAAGGCAAACGCGGTTCGTTCACTGCATGGATTCAAACCACGGCAACGCTGGGCCTGTTCCTGTCGCTGCTGGTGATCCTGGGCGTGCGCACCGCCGTCGGCGAAGCTGCATTCGCCGATTGGGGATGGCGCATTCCGTTCCTGGTCTCGATCATCCTGCTGGCCATTTCCGTCTGGATCCGCCTGTCGATGAACGAGTCGCCGGCCTTCCTGAAGATGAAATCCGAAGGCAAGATCTCCAAGGCGCCGCTGACCGAAGCATTCGGCAAGTGGAAAAACCTGAAACTGGTCATTCTGGCGCTGATCGGCCTGACAGCAGGTCAAGCCGTGGTCTGGTACACCGGCCAGTTCTATGCCCTGTTCTTCCTGACGCAATCGCTGAAGGTCGACGGCCCTCTGGCCAACATCCTGATCGCAGCAGCCTTGCTGCTGGCAACACCGTTCTTCCTGGTGTTCGGTTCGCTGTCCGACAAGATCGGCCGCAAGCCAATCATCCTCGGTGGCTGCCTGATCGCTGCATTGACTTACTTCCCGATCTTCCAGGGCCTGACCCACTACGCTAACCCTGCGCTGGAAGCAGCACAGCAAAAGGCGCCGGTGATCGTTACTGCCGATCCTGCAGCTTGCCAATTCCAGTTCAACCCGACCGGCACCAAGAAGTTCACATCTTCTTGCGATATCGCGAAGGCAAAACTGTCGGCCGCTTCGGTCAACTACCAAAACGTGGCAGGTGCACCCGGTTCGGTCGCAACAGTGAAGATCGGCGACAAGGTCATCACTTCGTATGACGCCGTCGGTCTGTCCAAGGAAGATGCTGCCGCCAAGGACAAGGCATTCTCCAAGGAACTGGCTGACGACATCAAACTGGCCGGCTATCCGACCAAGGCCGATCCTGATCAGATGAACAAGCCGATGGTCCTGCTGTTGCTGTTCATCCTGGTGCTCTACGTGACCATGGTCTATGGCCCGGTCGCTGCCGCACTGGTTGAAATGTTCCCGACCCGCATCCGCTACACCTCGATGTCCATGCCTTACCACATCGGTAACGGCTGGTTCGGCGGCCTGCTGCCGACCACATCGTTCGCATTGGTGGCGTTCAAGGGCGACATCTACTACGGTCTGTGGTATCCGATCGTGATCGCACTGGCGACATTCGTTATCGGTCTGTTCTTTGTCAAAGAATCCAAAGACAACGACATCAACGCCGAAAACTAAAAGTATCAAGAGGGGGAAGCCGGACGGCTCCCTCGCTTGCAAGAAGTCTGAAAATACAAGTGAGAGAGTACGTCGAGCCGGTCAGGGCGAAAATCCTGACCGGCTTTTTTCTTGTATCAACTCCAGCAAACCTTGCGCCGCAATCGACAGGCTCCGTTCCTTGGCTTTGACGATCAGCAGCGGCCGCACCAACGTCGGTGCATTCAACGGTATCGCCACCAGGTTCGGATGACGGAACTGGAACAGCGTCAGCTCCGGCACCAGGCTCACGCCCAGCCCGCTTTCGATCAGGCCGGCAACGGTCGCCAGATGCTCCACTTCCAATCCCGTATTGATCACGCCGACCGGCTGCAGCAACGCGTCGAGATGCTGGCGTACGCTGGTCGAGCGCGCCAGATGGATCAGCTCGCAACCGGCCAGTTGCGGAATCTGGATGATGCGTTTTTTCGCCAGCTTGTGGTCCCTCCGGCAGACCAGATAAAACGGATCCGCGCACAAAGGTTGCGTGTCGAATTCCATCAGGTTCGGCCCCGGCGCCGTCAGCGCAATATCCGCCTTGCCCTGGCGCAGATAATTCAGGCAATGATCTGAGAGCGCATCGAACAACTCCACCGTCACCCCCGGATACTGGATGCGATACGCCGCGATCACCGGCGGCAGCCAACCCGCCGCCAGCGACGGCAAGGCGGCGATGGAGACTTTGCCCTTGCGCCGCGCCACATAGTCGCTCATGTTGGAAAACGCCGCCTCGATATCGGTCATCAGCTGACGCGCCACTTCGACGAACAACTCGCCTTCCGGCGTCAACGTCACGTTGCGGGTGTCGCGCACAAACAACTTCGCGCCGGCAGCGGCTTCCAGCTTCTGGATCATCACGCTGAACGCCGATTGCGACACATGGCAGCGCTCGGCCGCGTGGCCGAAGTGCCGGCAGTCGTTGAGCGCCAGGAAGCCCTGCAACAGCCGGGTGGAGATATTTGCTTGCATAGGGATTCATTCAAAAAACCGATTAATCAATCGGAAAAATGAACTTTACAACAAAATTGCCCGGCACCTACACTCGCCCCACCAACAAGAATCCATGGAAACCGGCAACGGTATTCCGTCAACAAAAATTCCGGAGACACGCATGCTTGCCCTGCTCGGCTTTATCACGATCGTTTTGCTCTTCACGGCCATCCTCACCAAGAAGATGTCGCCGCTGGTGGCGCTGATCGCCATCCCGATCGCCGCCGCGCTGATCGGCGGCTTCGGTATGCAGACCTCGAAATTCATCGTCTCCGGCGTCACCTCGATTGCCCCTGTGGCCGGCATGTTCGTGTTCGCCATCCTGTTCTTCGGCATCGTCACCGACGCCGGCATGCTAGACCCCATCATCACCCGCATCCTGCGCACCGTCGGCAGCCGTCCCAGCCGCATCGTGCCGGGCACCGCCCTGCTGGCGCTGCTGATCCACCTGGACGGTTCGGGCGCGGTGACCTTCCTGATCACCATCCCGGCCATGCTGCCGCTGTACACGCGCCTGGGCATCGACAAGCGCATCCTGGCCTGCGTGGCCTCGATGGCGGCCGGCGTCAACTTCCTGCCGTGGACCGGACCAATGATCCGCGCCTCGGCCGCGCTGCATATCCCTGTAAGCGACATCTTCACGCCGCTGATCCCGGTACAACTGGTCGGACTGGCATTCGTCTTCATCGCCTCCTACCTGCTCGGCCTGAAGGAAGAAAAGCGCCTCGGCCTGAGCAGCGGCGCCGCCGCCGGCGTGGTGCAGGAGCACGTGCTGACGGAAGAGGAAAAGAAGGTCCGCCGCCCGCGCAATTTCTGGATCAACATCGTGCTGACCGTCTTCGTGCTCGGCGTCATGATCAGCGGCAAAGTCGATCCGGTCGTGATGTTCATGATCGGCGTAGTGCTGGCGCTGATGGTCAATTATCCCGACGTCGCCATGCAGCGCGCCCGCATCGACGCCCATGCCAAGGCGGCGCTACTGATGGCCAGCATCCTGTTCGCCGCCGGCGTGTTCACCGGCATCATGACCAAGTCCGGCATGCTCACCGCGATGGCAAAAATGGCTGTCGGCTTCGTCCCGCCGTCGATGGCTTCGCACATCCCGGTCGTGCTCGGCCTGCTGTCGATGCCGCTGAGCCTGCTGTTCGATCCGGATTCGTTCTACTTCGGCGTGCTGCCGGTGATTGCCGAAGTCAGCCATCTGCTGGGCGTGCCGTCGATCCAGGTGGCGCAGGCCGCGCTGCTGGGCCAGATGACCACCGGCTTCCCGGTCAGCCCGCTGACGCCGGCAACCTTCCTGGTGTGCGGCCTGGCTGGCATCGAACTGGCCGATCATCAGAAGTACACGATTCCTTTCCTGTTCGGCGCCTCGGTGGTCATGACGATTGCCTGCGTGCTGCTGGGCTTGTTTCCTTTGCTGTAAAAAGGACCGACCATGAAAACCCTCCGCATAGGCGCAGGCGCCGGCTATTCCGGCGACCGCATCGAACCCGCCGTCGAACTCGCCGAAAAAGGCGAACTCGATTACCTGATCTTCGAATGCCTGGCCGAACGCACCATCGCCATCGGCCAGCAGGCGCGCCGCGCCGATCCGCAAAAAGGCTACGACCCGCTCCTGGCCGAGCGCATGCACGCCGTGCTGAAACTATGCGCCGACAAGGGCGTCAGAATCGTCACCAACATGGGCGCCGCCAATCCGCTCGCGGCAGCGAAGAAGACGCACGAAATCGCCCTTGCACTAGGCTTGCCCGATCTGAAGATCGCCGCCGTCACCGGCGACGACGTACTGGATGTTTTGCGCGACGGCGACTACCGCATCGAAGACAACGGCCTGCCCGTCAAATCGCTCGGCGACAAGCTGATCTCGGCCAACGCCTATCTCGGCGCACAGCCGATCGTCGATGCGCTCAAGGCCGGCGCCGACGTCGTTATCACCGGCCGCATCGCCGATCCGGCCCTGGTGCTGGGTCCGCTGATCCATGAATTCGGCTGGGCTGAAGATGACTGGAAAACGCTTGGACAAGGCACGCTGGTCGGCCATCTGCTCGAATGCGCAGGCCAGGTTACCGGCGGCTACTTCGCCGACCCCGGCAAGAAGGACGTCAAGGATCTCGCGCGTCTCGGCTTCCCCATCGCCGAAGTCGCCGCCGACGGCAGCGCCGTCATCACCAAGGTCGCCGGCTCCGGCGGACAAGTCACCGCCGCCACCTGCAAGGAACAACTGCTGTACGAAATCCACGATCCGCGCAGCTATTTCACACCCGACGTCATCGCCGATTTCTCAAAAGTCACCATCACTGAAGTTGGCCCGGGTCGCGTCGCCATCAGCGGCGGCAACGGCCGCGCCCGTCCCGCCACGCTCAAGACCACGCTCGGCTACGTCGACAGCTACGTCGGCGAAGGCCAGATCTCCTACGCCGGCCCCGGCGCGCAAGCACGCGGCCAGCTGGCGCTGGACATCGTCCGGGAGCGCCTCGCCATCACCGGCGTACAAACCGACGAAATGCGCTACGATCTGATCGGCGTCAACGCCATCCACGGCGCACAACTCTCTTCCGCTGCCAACGAGCCCTACGAAGTACGCGCCCGTGTCACCGGCAGAACGGCGAATCTGCGCGAAGCCGTACGCATCGGCAACGAAGTCGAAACGCTCTACACCTGCGGCCCGGCCGGCGGCGGTGGCGCCACCAAGTCAGCGCGCGAAGTCATTGCCGTGCTGTCGATGCTGCTGCCGCGCGAACTGGTCGCGCCGGCTATCCATTTCGAGGAGAACTGAGATGCTGCTGCGAGACATCGCGCATTCGCGCGCCGGCGACAAGGGCGACATATCCAATATCTCCGTCATCGCCTACGACCTCAAGGATTACGCCCTGCTGGAAAAGCACCTGACCCCGGAACGCGTCAAGGCGCATTTCGCCGGGGTCGTGCAAGGCGACGTGGTCCGTTACGCGCTGCCGCATCTGGGCGCACTCAACTTCGTCATGCAGCACGCACTGGGCGGCGGCGTGACGCGTTCACTGGCGCTGGATGCGCATGGGAAGAGTCTGAGTGGGGCGATGCTGGGGATGGAGATTTCGGACTGGCCGTGAGCAGAACACGAGATAAATGCGCTTATGCTAGCAAGCGCACCGGAATCTTGATGGTCTTGTCCCAGGTCAGCTTGAATTCCGCGTGGATTGCATCGACTTCGAGTTGAGATAAGTCGTCTTTAGACTTAGGAAGAAAATGGGACGGCTGCATATACGCAAACAGATAAACTGATCTTCCCAGCGGAAAAGAAAACCACGTCTCGAATATCACACGCTCACGCCGAATCGATTCTTTGGCTTCCAGATTCAGCATGGCAAGCTGCGCAGCCCAATGTTCCACTTGCCATGTACATCCTTCCTTAAGCTTGATGACTGCCGCAATCGGATCGTCATTGGTCGAGTCTGTACAGATACTCTGAAACGCATCTGATCTTACGTCCACTTGCAATTTGCATTCGTCTGCTTGGTAAGTGGGACACGTAGAACCCGGAGGCATATAGGTCAAAAGATAATCAGCGCCATCAATACAGGCTTTGAAGATACGTACGCATTGAACTGATCGAGCAGAACGTATTTCATGTGCCAGCCTGTCCGACGCCGAAAATTGGGAATTTTCTCTTTTCCCGATACTTGCGATGAATGCACGTGGTTGTGCGATATCTGGCATGTTACCTACTCTCCTTGACTCATCTTTCCGCGGCTGTTTTCAGCACCCATGCCTGAACAGCAGACGTATCGTGAATATCACCATCGAAGAGATATTGAGGTCTATAGAACTGATTGTTGCCGCGTAGGCGATTACGCCAGATTTTGATAGGCAACCACATGTGTATCCCGCTCGGCGTTCGCAACGACATGACTTCCATATAATTCGTATCGCCGCTCGTCGGCAATCCCATATGCATTACTCCTGGAACCTTTAGCACCATAGCCGATGCGCGTCATGTCAGATGGCTTGATCAACGCTTATTCCTCTGACAAGGATGCGGATTGAAACAGAAATGTGGGCGCATTAACCGCGACCTCACTCTATATCCGTCACTTTTCAGATTTTTTCTGGGACGATCTCATTTAAACACCGCCGCCAAAAGTTAATAATTTGGAAACACATGCGGCATCGGGCTATCCGGGATCGTTTCCTCTATCGCCAACTTTGGCTGTCCAAAACCCCCAGGATTTGGTATCGTCGCGCGATTCCCAGACTTTCCCATCCTTTCCTTTCTGCATTTATCCAATGAAGACACCCGTTCGCCTCGGCACCCCGCTGTCCCCTTCCGCCACCAAAGTCATGCTGCTCGGTTCCGGCGAGCTCGGCAAAGAAGTGATCATCGCCCTGCAACGCTTGGGCGTGGAAGTGATTGCCGTGGACCGTTACGCCGATGCGCCGGGCCATCAGGTCGCGCACCGCTCGTACGTGATCAACATGACCGACGGCGCCGCACTGGCTGCGCTGATCGCCAAGGAGCAACCGGACCTGGTGGTGCCTGAGATCGAAGCGATCGCCACCGAAACCCTGGTCGAACTGGAAAAAGCCGGCAAGGCGCGCGTCATCCCGACCGCCCGCGCCGCCTGGCTGACCATGAACCGCGAAGGCATCCGCCGTCTGGCCGGTGAAACGCTGAGCCTGGCGACTTCGCCTTACCGCTTTGCCGACAGCCTGGAAGAACTGAAAGCCGCCACCGAACAAATCGGCTTCCCATGCGTGATCAAGCCGGTCATGTCCTCCTCGGGCAAGGGCCAGTCGAAGATCGACAGCGCCGCCGAAGTGGAAGCAGCCTGGAACTATGCCGCTGCCGGTGGCCGCGTCGACTCCGGTCGCGTGATCGTGGAAGGCTTCATCGATTTCGACTACGAAATCACCCTGCTGACCGTACGCTCGCTCAACGAAAACGGCGACACCATCACCAGCTTCTGCGATCCGATCGGTCACGTGCAGGTCAAGGGCGACTATGTCGAATCATGGCAGCCGCATCCGATGCATCCTGCCGCGCTGGACAAAGCGCGCGACATCGCCCGCAAGGTCACCGAGAACCTCGGCGGCCTGGGTCTGTTCGGCGTCGAGTTGTTCGTCAAGGGCGAGATGGTCTGGTTCTCGGAAGTCAGCCCGCGTCCGCACGACACCGGCATGGTCACCATGGTCACCCAGATCCAGAGCGAGTTCGAATTGCACGCCAAGGCCATCCTCGGCCTGCCGGTCAACGTCGCGCTGCGCACGCCGGGCGCGTCCGCCGTGATCTACGGCCAGCATGACGCCAAGGCGATCGCCTTCGAAGGCGTGGCCGACGCGCTGCGCATCCCGGGCGCCGACATCCGCCTGTTCGGCAAGCCGGAATCGTTTGAACGCCGCCGCATGGGCGTGGCCCTGGCCGCCGCCGACAACGTCAGCGATGCGCGCATCCGCGCCAAGCAAGCCGCCGCCAAGGTCAAGCCGGTCAAGACTTCCTGATCGGTTTCAGCTTTACCGCATCGCTGCCCTCGGGCAGCGATGCATCCCCCGCTTTAACCTCCCCCTCCTCGAATTTCCCGCTGATCGGACCTCGCGCGATTGCCGGATATAATCGTGTCTCCCTTCCATCATCTTCCTCAGCCCTCATGAAATTCGATGTCGCCATCATCGGCAGCGGACTTGCCGGTTTGTCCGTCGCCCTGCATCTTGCCGAAAAGAAAAACGTGGTCGTAGTCTCCAAGGGCGAGCTGCTCGACGGCGCCAGCAACTGGGCGCAAGGCGGCATTGCTGCCGTGCTCGACTCGGGCGACAGCCATGACCAGCACATCGATGACACGCTGATCGCCGGCGCCGGCCTGTGCGACGAGGCGTCGACGCGCTTCATCGTCGAGCACGGCCGCGAAGCGATCGAATGGCTGATCGAACAGGGTGTGCCCTTCACGCGCGACGCCAGCGCCGAACTGGGCTATCACCTGACCCGCGAAGGCGGCCACAGCCAGCGCCGCATCATCCACGCTGCCGACGCCACCGGCCATGCCGTGCAGGTGACGCTGGAACAGCGCGTGCGCTCACATCCCAACATCACGCTGCTGGAGCATCACTGCGCCATCGACGTCATCACCACCAAGAAGCTCGATCCCGCCGCCGCAGGCACGCCGCGCTGCGTCGGCGTCTACGTGCAGGACATCAAGCAGGGCAAGGTCGTCACCATTGCAGCCGACCACACCGTGCTGGCCACCGGCGGCGCCGGCAAGGTCTACCTGTACACCTCGAACCCGGACTCCGCCACCGGCGACGGCATCGCCATGGCCTCGCGCGCCGGTTGCCGCGTCGCCAACATGGAGTTCATCCAGTTCCATCCGACCTGCCTGTACCACCCTTACGCCAAGTCCTTCCTGATCAGCGAGGCCTTGCGCGGAGAAGGTGCTTTGCTGAAGCTGCCCGCTTCGGCAGGTGCCGCTGCCGGCACACGCTTCATGCCGGAGCATGACGAGCGCGCCGAACTGGCGCCGCGCGATATCGTGGCGCGCAGCATCGATTTTGAAATGAAGAAGCGCGGCCTCGACCACGTCGATCTCGACATCAGCCACCAGCCGCCGGAGTTCATCAAGGAACATTTCCCGACCATCCAGGCGCGCTGCCTGGAGTTCGGCATCGATATCACCAAACAGCCGATTCCGGTCGTGCCGGCGGCGCATTACACCTGCGGCGGCGTAGTGACCGACATGTCCGGCCGCACCGACCTGTCCGGCCTGTACGCCGTCGGCGAGACCGCTTATACCGGCCTGCACGGCGCCAACCGCCTGGCCAGCAATTCGCTGCTGGAATGCCTGGTGCTGGGCCGCGCCGCCGCGCAATTCATCGAACAGCAAGCCGCTTTGTCCGAGATCGCCTTGCCGGCCTGGGACGAGAGCCGCGTCACCAACGCCGATGAAGAAGTCGTGATCTCGCATAACTGGGACGAGCTGCGCCGCTTCATGTGGAACTACGTCAGCATCGTGCGCACCAACAAGCGTCTCGAGCGCGCGCAGCACCGCATCCGCCTGCTGCGCGAAGAAATCGACGAGTACTATGCCAACTTCCGCATCACGCGCGATCTGCTGGAGCTGCGCAACCTGGTCGAAGTCGCCTCGCTGATCGTCAATAGCGCACTGGCGCGCAAGGAAAGCCGCGGCCTGCATTACAGCCTCGACTATCCGGACATGCTGGCGGATGCCGTGCCGACGGTCCTGTCGCCGAAAAAATGAGCGCGCCCGGTGACCACCCGGCGATTCGGTTCATAATGACGGCAGGAACAGCAACGACAAGATCACTGCAGCATTGAATGCAGCCTGCCCTGGGAGGAAACGATGAGCATTACGCGTATCAATACATTCCGGGCGCTCGACGACAAGGTCGACGCGCTGAAGAAATTCCTGACCGCCCTGTTGCCGAGCATCCGCGCCTCGTCCGGTTGCCAGTCCTGCCAGTTGCTGCAGGACCAGACCATCCCGGCGCGCATGGTGATCATCGAAGTCTGGGACAGCATCGATGCCCATCATCAATCGCTGCAACACGTGCCACGCGCAAGCATCGAGGAAGCGAAGACCATGCTGGCCTCACCGCCGGTCGGCGGTTATTACCAGTAAAAACTCGGCGGCAGCGTCACGCCGGCGCGGCATCCTTCGAGAATGAAGACAGTCTGAACGTGTTGCGTTGCCTGTTTGGTGCGGCCCGATTTACTATTGGGCCATCGCCAATCTTAGCTCCCCGACCAACATCGTGACACGCCCCACCGACCTTTCCCTTCTTCGCTTGTTCTGCCTGCTGGCGGGTGTTGCCTTACTCACCACGACCGCCCCTTCATCGGCCGCAGACGTTTCCTCCTCAACCACCGCCAAGCCGCGCCCGCGAATTGGCCTGGTGCTGTCCGGCGGCGGCGCGCGCGGCTATGCGCATCTGGGCGTGCTGCAATATCTGGAGAAGCTGCACGTGCCGGTCGACTACATCGCCGCCACCAGCATGGGCGCGCTGGTCGGCGGCCTGTACGCCACCGGGATTTCGGCGGAAGACCTGGAACAGCGACTGTCGCAGACCAACCTCAGCGACATCGCCTTCGACCGCAACGAGCGCGCCAAGCTGCCGCAGTCGCAGCGCGAAGACGACTTCCAGTATCCGATCTCGATTGCCGCCGGTTACGACGACGGCAAGCTCAAGCTCGCACCCGGCCTGGTGCAGGGAAACAATTTGCTGACCTTGCTGCAGAACTGGACGGCGCAGTTGCCGGCGGACATTTCCTTCAGCCACCTGCCGATTCCGTTTCGCGCCGTCGCCACCGATCTCGGCAAGGGCACCGAAGTCATCCTTGAGCGTGGCTCCTTGCCGCGCGCCATGCGCGCCAGCATGGCGGTGCCGGGTCTGTTCGCGCCGTATCCGATCGACGGCCGCACGCTGGTCGATGGCGGCCTGGTCAGCAACCTGCCGGTGCAGGAAGCGCGCGACATGGGCGCCGACGTCATCATCGCGGTCAACATCGCCACACCCTTGCAGGATCCCGCCAATCTACAGTCTCCCACCGCCGTTGCGCAGCAGATGGTCGGCATCCTGATCCAGCAGAACGTCAAGGCGCAAAAAGCCTTGCTGGGCAAGAGCGACGTGTTGATCGAACCGGAGCTGAGCGGCATGTCCTTCACCGATTTTGCGCGCGGCAAGGATGGCGTCAACGCCGGCTGGAATGCCGCGCAGAAGCAGAGCACTCGCCTCACCGAATTGTCTCTGCCGCCGGTCGAGTGGCAGGCGTATCTCGCGGCGCGTCAGGCCGGCCCGATACTGGCGCGCGATACGCGTGTCGATGCCATCGAGATCAAGACCACGGGACGGATTCCCGCAGCGTATGTACGCAGCCGGCTCAGCGTGAAGGAAGGCGACGTCTACGACGCCGACAAGATCAACCAGCAATTGTCGCAACTGGCGACCAATGGCGACTTCAACGCGCTGACGCAGGAGATCGTCGAAAAAGACGGCCGCCATGTGCTGCTGATCGACGCCGAAGAAAAATCCTGGGGGCCGCAATACCTGTTGTTCGGCCTTGGCATCTCCAACACCTTCGACGGCCGCGGCAGCGTCAATCTGCAGATCGGTCATCGCTATCCCTGGATGAACCAGAGCGGCCTGGAATGGCGCAACGACCTGCTTCTGGGCAACAAGCGCGCAAGCCTGCACAGCGAACTGCGGCAACCGGTTTTCGGGGCATCGGGCCTGTATGTTTCGCCCTATGTCGACATCAGCCGCCGCTATGTCGACGCCTATCTCGACGGCAGCGATGCCAAGGCGTCACCCGTGACGCAATACCGCATCGATTCATCCATCGCAGGCGTCGACCTCGGCATGCCGCTGGCGCGGCTGGGAGACTTGAGACTGGGTGTCAGCTATCAGCACATCAAGTACACGCCGACCTATAACCTCGCCCTGGGCAGTATCGGCTCCCTGTTCGACGCCACCCAGTCCAGCCAACCGGTTGCACGTGCACGCCTGACGATCGATCAACTCGACGATCCGCTGTTTCCACGCAAGGGTTATTACATCTATTCGGAAATCAATCGCGGGTTCGGCCAGGTAGACAATCGCTACAGCGATGCACAGCTAAGAACACTGTGGGCCTTCAGCAGCGATCGCAACACCTTCAATGTGGCATTGGAAGCGGCCAGCAATCTTTCCAGCAACAATGCCGGACCGGGATTTTTTCTGGGAGGATTTCAGCGTTTGTCGGCCTATGCGCCAGATCAGTTCTACGGCAGCTCTCTGCTGTACAGCCGCCTGACCTATCTGCGCGACCTGACCGACTACAGTCTGCTGGGTCTGCGCAATCCGGTGCTGGGCAGCAGCCTGGAAGCCGGCAACGTCTGGCAGACGCGGAATGCTTTCGGCGACGGTCCTTACAAGAAGAGCCTCAGCCTTTTCCTCGGCGGGAACAGCCCGGTGGGGCCGGTCTACTTCGGCGCGGCAGTCGGCCAGCAAGCCATATGGAATTTGTATTTGCAGCTGGGGCGCGTGTTCTGAGCAAGATCTGAAGAAGATCCGAGGCAGCTCGCCGGCGCTATTCTTTTTCGCCCTTGTCTGCGGCGGGCGCGCCACGCATGCGGGTGCGGGTCCGTTCCGGCATCGGCGGGAAACCAAAGAACTCCAGCACGCTATTGGCCACCTGATCGCGATCGTTGTCGACGCAGATCATGTGATAGCTGTTCTCCAGCACCACGGTGCGGGCATCGGCAATGTGCGCCTGCAGATATTCCGCCGAGCGCAAACTGGTGAGTTCATCTTCGCGCGCATGCACGATCAAGGTCGGCGCCTTGATGTTCTTCGCGCCGGCAGTGGCCCAGCTGCGCAGGCGATCGACCTGGCGGATGCACGCCATCGGCACCCAGCGGTAGTGGAAATTGTCGCCGCGCTCGAACTTGGCCTTGACCACGGCGCGCACCAGCGTGTTCTTGATGCCGTAGGGCTCGCCCTCTTCCACCTTCATGCGGGAGGCAACGCCGGGGATCAGGTAGAACAGCGGGCGCAAGTTTGCGTACCAGGGCGTCGACCAGCCGTCGATGTAGATCGGCGGCGCCAGCGTGACCAGCTTGCCCTGTTTCGCCGTGTGCCCGACCCGCTCGCACAAGACCAGCGCCAGCAACGCGCCCATGCACATGCCCATGACATGCAACTGCTCGTACTGCGGCTGCAATTCGCGATACTGCGCGACGAGCAGATCTATCCATTGCTCGGCCCGGATCGGAATGAGATCCTCCGGCCTGGTCCCGTGTCCGGGCAAGGTCACGGCATGGGTATCGGCGCCCGCTTTTTGCAGGATCTTGTGCATCGACCCCAAATCGTATTGCGTGCCGCCGAGGCCGTGAATCATGATGACGCCAACCTTGGCTGTCATTTTTCGCTCCGGCCTTGCGCGAGATCTGCGCCGTTGAAGTGCCAGGTCCCGGCGACCATGACGAGGCTGCCGTCGGGATCGCGCAAACTGCGACTCATGTCGATTGCTGCGATAATTTTTCCGTCGGCCAGCAGCAAGCGGAACGGCATGTCATCACGGACATCGTCGCTGTCGCCACTCTCTTCTTCCAGCCAACGCTGACGCAGGCGATGCTGATCCAGCGGATGCACCAGCTTCAATACGTTGTCCAGCGTCCTGAGCGTATCCGGTGGAAGACCGAGCAAACTTTGCACGTCGCCGCTCCAGGCGATGGTCTTCTTGTCGGGATCGATGCTGTACACCAGTTGCCGACTCACGGTCAGCGCCAGCTCGACGTTGCTCTTCCAGCGCGCGACATCTTCATGCAACTGCTCGCGGGTGGTCTTCAACGCACTGATCAGCAGCGACAATAACGACGCCACGGCAAGATAGATCTGCAACTCCAGCAAGGCATTGCTGGAGTTCAGCCGGACCAGCTCGACGAACGGTCCGCGTCCCAGCGAGTTGTAGACGAACGCCATCAGGGACAACACCGCGACCGACAAGGCGCCGCCGCGACCGCCCCAGAGCAAGGCGACCAGCGCGATGAAAAACAGCGGCAGATACGTCGTCGAAAAATCGATATCGAAAATAATGCGATCAAGCTCGCTGTCGAATGCCAGGTAAGCGGTTGCAATGACGGCAATGAAGGACGCCAGTCCCAGCAGGAATTCGGTACGCGCAATTCCGCCCGAACGCGTCGCCCGGAACTGCGACCAGCTCGCCAGCACCGGCGTCATGATGAGGATGCCGACCAGATCGGACAGCGCCCAGACGCGCAGTGTCGGCCAGAACGGCGTGCCTTGCGTCGCCGTGAACCAGGCTGCGCCAAAAAGACCGCTGACGATGCTGGCGCCAACGCCGACCATCAGCAGGCCGCGAACGAAAAACAATCCTTCCATCGGGAAAGGCGCGCGCCTGACCAGCCACACCGCCACCGCCGCAACGCCGATTTCATCCAGGCAGAACAAGGCCATGCGCCACAGTTCGCGATGCTCCAGCCAGCCCAGAAGAATCTGCGCGGCGAACAACAGCACCAACAATGGAAACCAGCGCGCGGTCGGCGTCAGCAACAAGGCGCTGACGGTAATCCCGGCGGGCAGCCAGATGTAGCCGGTGGCGACGAAGGAGCCGTTCAGCGCATGCGAGACGAAACCGAACACGAAATACAGTGCGGCCCATAACAGCGGTGCGGCGAGATTGTTTGATTTCACGTTGGATTCCCTGAAGATGATCTGCCGGTGCGGGCAGAAGTGCGGCAGTTCAATTGCCTTTTCTCACGCCCGGTGCAATGGCGCATTCTATCAGCGCCCGCAGCAAGCGCAGTCGCAAAACGACACAACCCGCATGCCGTGAAGGTCATGCGGGTTGTGTTGAAAGAAGGAAGAAAGCCGGCTCAGCCGACCTCAGCCAACCTCAGCCGATGATCCGCAGCGAATAGTCGATCGCCTGCAGGTCCTTGGTCAGGCTGCCGACCGAAATGCGGTCCACGCCGGTCTCGGCGATGGCGCGTACGGTTTCCATGTTAATACCGCCGGACGCTTCCAGCACGGCACGGCGCGCATTGATCATGACGCCTTCGCGCATCATGTCGAGTGTGAAGTTGTCGAGCAGGATCGAGGTGGCGCCTGCGGCCAATGCTTCGCCCAGCTCATCAATGCTTTCGACTTCGACCTGGATGCTGACGCCGGCGTTGAGCTTGATCGCCGCCGTCACGGCAGCGGTGATGCCGCCGGCTGCGGCGATATGATTTTCCTTGATCAGGATGCCGTCATACAGCGCCAGGCGCTGGTTCATGCCGCCGCCGACGCGCACTGCGTACTTCTGCGCCAGACGCAGGCCCGGCAGCGTCTTGCGGGTGTCGAGAATGCGCGCGCGGGTGTCGCGGATCAGGTCCACGTAGCGATGTGTGGCGGTCGCCACGCCGGACAGCAATTGCAGGAAGTTCAAGGCGCCGCGTTCTGCAGTCAGCAAGGCGCGCGCCGGACCTGCGATGCGGCAGACTTCGGCATCGGCCGGCATCAGGTCGCCTTCACCGAACTTCCAGTCGACGCGCAGGCGCGGATCGAGTCGCGCCATGACCGCTTCAAACCACGGCGCGCCGCACAGCACGGCCTGTTCGCGCACGATGACGCGCGCCTTGACATGTTCGTTTTCCGGCACCAGCTTGCCGGTGTGGTCGCCGTTGCCGACGTCTTCGGCGATGGCCAGGTTGACGTTGGCGTCGAATGCCGCCGACAAGGCCGGATCGAAAGGTGCAAAGGGATTGCGCAGATTGCTGGTGCTGCTGACGGTGAGACTCATGCTGGGCCGATTCCTGCAAACAGTGTTTGTTCGTTTTCCAATGCGCCGGTCGGGCGCACATTGGCTTTTTTCTGCGCCGCGAAGTCCAGCATGCGGTCGATGCAGACCACGGCTTTCTTGCCGATGGCAGGATCGACGTGGATTTCGTTGCTGCCGGTTTCCAGCACGTGCAGCAGGTTCTGCAAACCGTTCATCGCCATCCACGGGCAATGTGCGCAGCTCTTGCAGGTGGCGCTGTTGCCGGCGGTCGGCGCGTCGATGAAAATCTTGCCAGGTGCGGCGGCGCGCATCTTGTGCAGGATGCCGTTGTCGGTGGCGACGATGAATTCCTTGGCGTCCGACGATTGCACCGCAGCGATTAGTTGCGAGGTCGAGCCGATCACGTCGGCTTGCGCGACCACGCCTTCGGGCGACTCCGGATGCACCAGGATCAGGGCCTTGGGATACTCCTTGCGCAACAGTTCCAGTTCGACGCCTTTGAATTCGTCGTGCACCAGGCAGGAACCCTGCCACAGCAGCATGTCGGCGCCGGTCTGCTTTTGGATATAGCCGCCCAGATGCTTGTCGGGCGCCCACAGGATTTTTTTGCCTTGTTCATGCAGGTGCTTGACGATGTCGAGACCGATCGACGAGGTCACCATCCAGTCAGCGCGCGCCTTGACGGCGGCACTGGTGTTGGCGTACACGACCACGGTGCGGTCCGGATGGGCGTCGCAGAAGGCGTTGAATTCGTCGGTCGGACAGCCGAGGTCGAGCGAACAGGTGGCGTCCAGATCAGGCATCAGGATGCGCTTCTCCGGACTCAGGATCTTGGCGGTTTCGCCCATGAAACGCACGCCGGCGACCACCAGCGTCTGTGCGGCATGGTCACGGCCGAAGCGCGCCATTTCGAGCGAATCGGAGACGCAGCCGCCGGTTTCTTCGGCGAGGTCTTGCAGGTCGCCGTCGACGTAATAGTGCGCGACCAGCACTGCCTGTTTTTCCTTCAGCAACTGTCTGATGCGCGCCTTCAATGCCTGGCGTTCATCGGCCGTCGGCGTAGCCGGGACCTTGGCCCACGCGTTGGCTGTGCAGCTGCTGCCTGTCTCCATCTGTGGTCGTTCAAATTCGACGACCTTCATTGCGGTTGCTTGCATGGCTTGGACGATAAAAAGGCGATCGAAAAATCGATCGCCTGAAAAAAGTTATTCGATGCCCTGGCTGGACAGATAGTCTTCGTAGCTGCCACGGAAGTCGATGATCTGGTCTTCCTTCACTTCCAGAATACGCGTGGCCAGCGATGAAACGAACTCACGGTCATGCGACACGAAGATCAGTGTGCCGGCATACTTTTCAAGTGCGATATTGAGCGATTCGATCGACTCCATATCCATGTGGTTGGTCGGCTCATCCATCAGCAGGATGTTATGGCGACCCAGCATCAGCTTGCCGTACATCATGCGGCCCTTTTCACCGCCGGACAGCACCTGGACCGACTTCTTGACGTCGTCGCCGGAGAACAGCAGGCGGCCGAGGATCGAACGCACCGCCTGGTCGTCGTCGCCTTCCTGGGTCCATTGGCCCATCCAGTCGGTCAGGACTTCACCCTTGGCGAATTCTTCGGTCGGATCCTGCGGCATGTAGCCGACGTTGGCATTTTCCGCCCATTTGACCAGGCCGCTGTCAGGCTGCAGGCCGGCGACGTCGCCGCCGATACTGCGCAACAGCGTGGTCTTGCCGACGCCGTTGGCGCCGATGATGGCGATCTTTTCGCCGGCTTCAACCATGATGTTGAAGTTCTTGAAAATCGGACGGTCGTAGGTCTTGCTGATGCTCTGCGTTTCCACCGCCAGGCGATGCAGCTTCTTCTCGCCGTCGAAACGCACGAAGGGATTGGCGCGGCTGGACGGCTTGATGTCTTCGACCTTGATCTTGTCGATCTGCTTGGCGCGCGATGTGGCCTGGCGCGCCTTGGACTTGTTGGCCGAGAAGCGACGCACGAAGTCTTGCAACTCGGCGACCTTTTCCTTGGCCTTGGCATTGACCGACAGTTGCTGCGCACGCGCTTGCGAGGACGCCAGCATGTATTCGTCGTAGTTGCCCGGATAGACCTTCAGCGTGCCGTAGTCCATGTCGGCCATGTGCGTACAGACCTGGTTCAGGAAGTGGCGATCATGGGAAATGATGATCATGGTGGAATTGCGCTCGTTGAGCATGTCTTCCAACCAGCGGATGGTGTTGATGTCGAGGTTGTTGGTCGGTTCGTCGAGCAGCAGGATGTCCGGATTCGAGAACAGCGCCTGTGCCAACAAGACGCGCAGCTTCCAGCCCGGCGCGACGTTGCTCATCGGGCCCTGATGCTGTTCGATCGCCACGCCCACGCCCAGCAGCAGCTCACCGGCACGCGCTTCGGCGGTATAGCCGTCGTACTCGGCGAACTTGGCTTCCAGGTCGGCGGCCTTCATGTAGTCGTCGTCGGTGGCGTCCGGATTGGCGTAAATCGCGTCGCGCTCGGCCATCGCCGCCCACATCTCGGTGTGGCCCATCATGACCACGTCCAGCACGCGCATTTCTTCGTAGGCGAACTGGTCCTGGCGCAATTTACCGAGGCGTTCGTTGGTATCCAGGCTGACATTGCCGGCCGACGGCTCGAGATCGCCGCCGAGGATTTTCATGAAGGTCGACTTGCCGCAGCCGTTGGCGCCGATCAGACCGTAGCGGTTGCCGTCGCCGAATTTGACCGAAATGTTTTCAAACAGCGGCTTGGGGCCGAACTGCATCGTGATGTTTGCCGTGGATAACACTGAAAAAAGCCCTTACGTATTTAGATATTGCCTGAGGAGTTGCCCGACAAGTTGCCCGAAACCAAGCCAACCCACTGAGTCAGGTGTAAACGCGTGATTTTACCATTGCAGGCCAAGTCCGGCGTGACTGCGCCTTGCGGCGCAGGAAATTGCGGGCGCAATCGCTTTGAATTATTTCCCCGGCAACGGTTCCAACCGCTTTGCCCGATGACAGGAAAGACAGATGATCAAAACGACAACATCCCTATTCAACCAGCGCTGGCGCAGCCTGGCGGGCGCAGCGCTGCTGGCCTGCGGCGCGCTGGCGGCGGCCGGCGCCAGCCAGGCCGCGTACAACATCTGGACCAACGAATACACCGTGCCGAAGAAGGACCTGCAGTCGGCCATCGCCACGCAGTTCCCGCGCAAGCTGCGCTATATGGACATGTTCGACGTCAACCTGAGCAATCCGCGCCTGGCGCTCAATCCCGACAGTAATCGCCTGACCACCGTGGTCGACGCCCAGATCGACAACAAGCTGCTCATGAACAAACCCGTCAACGGCACGCTGGCGATGAGCAGCGCGCTCAAGTACGACGCTGCTTCGCGTACGGTCCGGCTGGATTCGCCTACCGTGGAAAAAATCGACATCGCCGGCGTGCCTGCGCAATACGCACCGCAGCTCAACGCCATCGGCAACGCCGCGGCGGAACAGGTGCTCAAGGATTACCCGCTCTACACCTTCAAGCCGGAACAGCTGGAAATGAACGGCAAGCGTTTCGAACCGGGCGCCATCACGGTGCTCAGCGATGGCGTCAAGGTCGAGATCAAGCCTTTGTAGATTTGCACATCAGGACAGGATTGGATAACCGCTGAGGCGCAGCGAGAAGCCGGAGGCGTCCGACTCCAGCTCGGCATGGGCGCCGACCGGCAAGCTCACGCGGTCGGCGATATGGCCGAACGGCAGACCGGTCAGCAGCGGCGCCGACAAATGCTGGCGCGCATAGCCCAGCATCTGCTCGAAATTGTAGCCATTGTCGTAGTCGGACAAGCGGTAATTGGAGAAATCCCCCAGCAGCACCGCCTTCTGGCGCGCCAGTACACCGGCGTGCTCCAGCTGCAGCAGCATGCGCTCGACGCGATACGGATGTTCGTTGACGTCTTCCACGAACAGGATGCCACCGTCGATCTGCGGAAAATACGGCGTGCCGAGCAGATGCACGACCATCGCCAGATTGCCGCCCCATAGCTTGCCCGAGACCTTCAGCGCAGGATTGCCCGCCTCTTCCACAGCGATGGTCTGCGTCGGCTGCGTGAGCGTGCGCCAGAAACTATTCATCGTCATCGCGCTCGGCGTCTCGGCGCCAAAATCGCTGCACAGCATCGGTCCGGCAATGCCGCCGGCGCCAGTCTGCGCCAGCAAGGCCAGATGCAAGGCGGTGATGTCGCTGTAGCCGACGAACAATTTGCCGCTGGCGGCCAGCGCTTCGTAGTTCAGCACCGGCAGGATGCGCGACATGCCATAGGCGCCGCGCAATGCGATGACGACCTGCACTTCGGGATCGGCAGCCGCTTGCTGGATGTGGGCCGCGCGGCCGGCATCGGTCGCGCCGAAACGCTGGTGCCGCGCCGCGTGATCGTAGTAGCTTTTGACTTTGCAGCCTTGCGCTTCCAGCAAGGCGATACCGCGCCCGACCGCCGCTTCGTCAGGTGCATAACCGCCGGGAGCGACGATGGCGACGCAGGCGCCGGCCGGTACGTGGATATCGGGAGCGAGCAAGGTCTCAGTCATTGGCTTCATCGTCGATTGAATGGGCGTTGGCATGGGCGTGGGCGATTGCCTGGCGTTGCAGTCTTTCCTGTTTCAGCTGTTCGCGGCGTTCGGAAAAAAAACTCTTCAGCATCTGTCCGCAGGCCTCCGCCATCACGCCGCCGACCAGCTCGGTGTGGTGGTTCAGTTGCTCCTGCGCGAACAGGTTGACCACCGAACCGCAGGCGCCGGTCTTGGGATCGCTCGCACCGTAGACCACGCGCGCCAGGCGTGCATGCATCATGGCGCCGGCGCACATCACGCAAGGTTCCAGCGTGACATACAGTTCACAACCGGGCAAACGGTAATTGCCGAGGATCTCGGCCGCTGCGCGCAAGGCCATGATCTCCGCATGCGCGGTCGGGTCGTGCTTGCCGATGGGCTGGTTGTAGCCGGTGGCGATGACTTCGCCGTCCTTTACCACCACCGCACCGACCGGCACTTCGCCGAGGTCCCACGCGTGCTGCGCCTGCACCAGTGCAAGTTGCATGTGCGCAGGTGAGGCCATGAACGTGTCGGTCATGATCGCTTGCGCCTCAGTCGGCTGTGATCTCGGCCCAGCAATTGGGCGTTTCGTGCAGCACCAGTTTCTGCAGATGCAGGCCGGTGCCGTAGGCGTCCTTGTAGGCCGCGTTAAGGATGTCGAAAGCGGTGCGCGCCAGGTTTTCTACGGTCGGGATGCGGTCGATCACGACCGTCTTGTGGTCCGGCAGGCTGGCCAGGAAGTCGCGCACGGGCAAGTCTTTTTCATAGACCAGGAAGGCGTGATCCCAGACGTCGACCAGATGCTGCTTGGCCAGCGTCTTGATGTCGGAGAAGTCCATGATCATGCCGTTGTCGGAGCTGCCCTCGACTTCGATGACCTTGCCGACCAATGTGATTTCCAGCGTATAGCGATGGCCGTGCAGATTGCGGCACTGGCTCTTGTGGTCGGGGATGCGATGGCCGGCATCGAATTCGAGTTTACGGGTGATGGTCAGCATGAACGCCTTAAGGATTGAATACAGATTGAATACGGATTGAAAATAGAAATGGATTGTAAACAAACGCGCGCCCGGCAACAGGGGCGCGAGCCGATAACCAATATATCGCCGCTGCTTACGGTATCTGCAGCAGCTTGTGCGTCTGGATGCTCAGCTTCCACTTTGGATTATTCTTGACCAGCTCGATCGCCATTTTGGTATTGCGCGCGGCGTCGGGGCCGTCCATCGGCTGCAGCAGGAAATGCGCGAAATCCAGCTTCTCGTAGTCGGCCAGCACCTGCGCCTGCTGCGGAATCACGACCTTCAGCTCGCTGCCTTTGAATACCTTGAGCTCAGAGCCCATCTTGGGGCTGACGCAAATCCAGTCAACGCCCGGCGGCACGGGAATCGTGCCGTTGGTTTCGATGGCGATCTCGAAGCCGACCGCATGCATGCTGGCAATCAGCGCTTCATCGAGCTGCAGCAGCGGTTCGCCGCCGGTGAACACGACGTACTTGCTGGCAGCGTAAGTCTCCGGCCAGAGATTGTTGATGGTCTGCGCCAGCGCGTCGCTGGTCTTGAACTTGCCGCCGCCCTCGCCGTCGGTGCCGACAAAATCGGTATCGCAAAACTGGCAAATCGCCTTGCTGCGGTCTTCTTCGCGGCCGGTCCAAAGGTTGCAGCCGCTGAAACGGCAAAACACCGCCGGACGACCGGCGTGCGTGCCCTCGCCTTGCAAGGTATAGAAAATTTCTTTGATGCTGTAAGTCACGATGATAGGAAGCTGGCGGCGGCGTGTGCGCCGCGGGTTTCGGCGCTGTGCGTGCAGGCTTGCGCCTCGCGTTGTCCGTAAGTCGGCATTATAGCTTGTCTGGCGTGGCGACCGGATGCAGCGCCGCGGAAAAGGATCATTGACCGGACACGCCCATTACCTTTGCCACTTGACTCATTGCGGCAGAAAACTATCAATATAAGAAACGAATTGTCATCTATTACTACCAGCTTTCTGCCTATATATAAATTTTCTGCACTATCGTGCTGTTAGCTCTACTAACAGGCGTTACGCTGAAACGACGACATCATGGACAAACGCTTCAATCCCATCTCTCTGCAGGAACAGGTGCAACTGCGCAAACAGGCCGTCGACGGCGTGCTGGCCCATCCCGAATGGGATTTGCGCCACTTGCGCACCACCATGCGCCTGACCATCAAGGAAATGGCCAAAGTCACCGGCCTGTCCGAACGCACCTTGCGCGACATTGAGAGCGGCCGTTCCGGCGGCACCATCGCCACTGCGGAAAAATTGCTGGGGCTGGTCGGGCTGCGGCTGCTGATCGGACGCATCCCGGCAAAGCCGGACAATAACGGGGCTTAAGCTTTTTTAGCGGAGCCCAGCAACAAGCTCACCAGCATTTCCGCCGTCTCCAGCAAACGCGCCTTGTCGCGATATACGCGTTCCATGATCACCAGTCCGCGCGTAAAGGTGGCGATCAGACGCGCAGCATCTTCCGGCGACGTCATGAGCATGGCGGCGTCTCCCGGACGCTGGAAGCGCTCCAGCAATACCTGTTCCAGTTTGTCGATCAGTTTTTTCAATACCAGGCGTATCGGCTCTTCGATCATTTCGCCGCTCAATGCCGTCTTGCTGCTCAGGCAGCCGCGCGTGGGCGCTCCGGTCGTCAGGGAATCGATGACGAACGCGAAAAAGCCGCTCAGGGCCTCGGCCATGTCCTGCCGGTCCAAGGTCTTGACCACGCCCTCGATGAACCTGTCCATGTACAGGTCGAACACTTTCAGGAACAAGGCATCCTTGCCCTGGTAGGCGTTGTACAGCGAGCCACGCTGCACGCCGGTTACCGCCGCCAGCTCCTGCATGGTGGTTTCGGCATAGCCCCTTTGCCAGAACAGGCCCAGGGCCTTGTCCAGCACTGCTTCTTCGTCGAACTGCCGGACTCCGGCCATGCTTTGCTCCATTAATCGGTAGGTGATGCGCGAGAGTAAATCATCATTGACACAACTGTCAATGATGATTACGATGCGCATTGTTGACATAATTGTCAAACATAATTTCGCACAATATTCTGCTTGCCTTGAAGGAACATCGCGCATGTCCACCGACGTCACCGCCCCAGCCACCGCAGTAGCCAGCCGTTCAGCGGTATGGCGTCACATTCTTGCCGGCCTGTGCGCCAGTCTCGTCAGCATCGGTCTGGCGCGCTTTTCTTACACGCCGCTGATTCCACCGCTGATCCAGGCGCACTGGTTTTCAGCTTCATACATCGTCTATCTCGGCGCCGCCAACCTGGCCGGATATCTGCTCGGTGCGCTGCTGGGTCGGCCGATCGCGCGCAAGCTGTCGAACGTCGCCACGCTGCGGCTAATGATGGTACTGGTGACGCTGTCGTTCCTGGCCTGCGCCATGCCGCTATCGGTGGCATGGTTCTTCGGCTGGCGACTGGTGTCCGGCATCGCCGGCGGCGCCATCATGGTGCTGGTGGCTGCGACCATCCTGCCGCACGTGCCGCCGGAACGGCGCGGTTCGGCCAGCGGCGCGATCTTTCTGGGGCTCGGATTGGGCATCGCCGGTTCAGGAACACTGGTGCCGCTGCTGCTCAATCTCGGACTCTGGCAAACCTGGTTCGGGCTCGGCGTGGTGTCGGCCGTGCTGACGGCGGCCAGCTGGTTCGCCTGGCCGCCGGCAAATGCGCCGGCCGCCGGTCCTGTCACTGCACCTGTGACGACACATGCAGAGTCGGCGGCATCAGCCGCACCGCCATCGTCATCCGGCGTCGGCCTGCTGTATGCGCAATACGCGCTGATGGCCGTCGGCCTGGTGCCGGCCATGGTGTTCTTCGTCGATTTCATTGCGCGCGGCCTCGGCGCCGGCGCGCATCAGGGGTCGCTGTTCTGGATTCTGTATGGCGTGGGCGCGATCTTCGGACCGCCGGTCTACGGCTTGCTGGCCGACCGCATCGGTGCGCGGCTGACCATGCGTTACGTGCTGCTGGTCCAGTTGCTGGCGGTAGCGGGCTTGTGCAGCACCGACAACCATCTCTACCTCGCCCTGCTGACCTTGCTGGTCGGCGCCTTCCCGCCCGGCATCGTGCCGCTGATGCTGGCGCGCGTACGGGAAACCGTCACCGGCCATGCACACGCCGAGCGGCAAAACGTCGTCTGGGGACGCGCCACGACGATCTTTGCGGCGTTCCAGGCGGTTGCCGGCTACAGCTATTCGGCCATCTTCAATGCCAGCGGCGGTAGCCATCGCCTGCTTTTCATGATCGGCGGCATTGCGATCGCCATTGCACTCACGTCCGATCTCGGCCTGCCGTTGCTGCAACGCCGGCGCACCTGATTATTGAGCAAGGAGTCGTTCAGTGCGCGCGCAAACGCGGCGTCACGAAATCCAGGAAGGCCCGCAGCTTCAACGGCAGCGGCGCCTGTCCCGTGTGCACCAGGCTGACAGGCAACGGCGCCGATTCGAACTCCTCCAGCACCACGCGCAGCGCCTGCTCACGCACCGCGTCCGCGACCTGATAGGACAGCACGCGGATCAGTCCGACTCCCACCGTTGCAGCCGCGATGGCCGCCTCCGCCGTGTTGACCGTAAACCGCGATTGCACCGGTACCGACAACTCGGATTTGCCGCTCCCGAATACCCAGGCGCGCATGGACGCAAGGACTTCAAATGTGACACAGGCATGCCCGGCAAGATCCTGCGGCCGGGCCGGCACGCCATGTGCCGCCAGATAAGCCGGGCTGGCGCAGATCACGCGTCGCACGGTCCCGACACGCGTGGCCATGAGCATGCTGTCGGGCAGCTCGCCGATCCGTATCGCCGCGTCGGCATGTTCGTCCATCAGATGCACGACTCGATCCGTGAGCATCAGGTTGACGCTGATCTCCGGATACTGCGCCAGGAATTCCGCCACCACCGGCACCACGTGCAGCCGTCCGAACGCCACCGGCGCCGTCACCAGCAATTCGCCTTTTGGTGAAGCGTACTCCCCTGTCGCGGCGCGCTCGGCCTCGCCGATTTCTTCCAGGATGCGTCGACACGCGGCCACATAGGAGATGCCCGCTTCCGTCAGCGACAGCTGCCGTGTGGAGCGATGGAGCAAGCGCGTCTTCAGATGCGCCTCCAGTTCCGCCAGCTTGCGGCTGACCGTCGCCAGCGGCATGTCGAGGACACGCGCGGCAGCCGACAAGCTGCCGGCATCGACAACGGCGATCAGGATGGACATGGAGTCGAGACGGTTCATGGATAACTACCAAATTCTGGAAGGATGATTCCCAATCTTAGGTAATTATCTTTATAAATGCAAACAAGTAAGCTACGCCATGAGCCTGGGAACGTGGCATCCCGCCGCACTTCGCAGGCACCTGTCGAAGGAGAATTCCGTGAACGGCCAGCCCATAACCTCTGCCAGCCCAGCCGCGCCTGCCGTGGCGTCCCGAGGCAAGATCCTCATGATGGCAATCATCGCCGGCGCGGTGATCACCAACATTTATTGCACCCAACCCATCCTGCCGCTGATTGCCTCAGACATGCACGTCGATGTGGCAACAGTCGACCTCGTCGCCGGCTCGGCGCTGCTCGGTTTCGCCGTCGGACTGGCGTTGCTGCTGCCGCTGGGCGATCGCTTCGACCGCCGCAAGCTGGTGCTGGGCCAGATCGTCGGAGCCTTCGTCTTCGCCAGTGCCGCGGCATTGGCGCCCGGCATCTGGGCGCTGATCGCAGCCTCGTTCGGACTGGGCATCGTCAGTTGCGTGCCTCAACAACTGGTGCCTTTTGCCGCCGTCATGTCGTTGCCCAAAGATCGCGGACGTGCGGTCGGGACGGTGGTCAGCGGCATCATGGTCGGCATCCTGCTCGGCCGCACCATCAGCGGCGTAGTCGGATCAGCCTATGGCTGGCGTGCGGTGTATGGCGTGGAAGCGGCGTTCATGATCCCGGTGTGGATCGCTGCTGCGATGCTGCTGCCGCGCGGCGTGCCCAGCACCAATCTGTCCTATGGACGCCTGCTGGCATCGCTGTGGCCGCTGGCGCGCGACCATCGTCCGATTCGCGAATCGATGATGGTGCAAGCGCTGTTGTGGGCGTGTTTCAACGCGTTCTGGGTCAATCTGGCGGCATTGCTGGCGAACGGTCCCTGGCACCTCGGCAGCGCCTGGGCGGGCGGTTTCGGCGTCATCGGCGCAGCCGGCGCCTTGGCCGCATCACTCGGCGGCCGCGCCACCGACAAGCTGGGACCGCGCAGCGTCGTTGCGGCCAGCATCGGCATCGTGACGGCAGCCTTCCTGCTGCTGGCCGGCGCGGAAACCTCGCTGGTATTGCTGGTGATCGGGGTCATCGTGCTCGATATCGGCGTGCAGTCCGGCCTGGTGTCCAACCAGACCCGCGCCTTCGCGGTCGATCCCAAGGCGCAAGGTCGTATCAACAGCCTGTACATGACCGCCACCTTCTCCGGCGGCGCGCTCGGCGTGATAATCAGCGGCTGGCTGATGGCGCGCTACGGCTGGAGTGGCATCGTGGTCTTCGGCATCGTATTGGGTATTGTCGCGGGGCTGGTGCACTGGCGCGGCGGGTCGCACCGGACGGACGAGCTCAGCCGTTGAGCGGCCACACGCGCAATACTTCGTGCCGTGACAGTCCGATATGGCTTTTGACGAGCACGAACTCGGCAATCTGAAAGCCGATGGGATCGAGGGAGATCCGCTCCACCCGGTGGCGCGGATCGTAGCCAAGCGTCATATGCGGTTCGTAGGAACGCTGCGGCGTAAAACCCTGCTCGGCCATCGCGCAACCAAGCGCTGTGCGCAGTTCCCGTACGCCATTGAGTCCCTCGCCCGCGAGCAGCACGAACGGTCCGCTGGGTGCGGAGAATGTCACCGCAGCATCGAAACGCGCATCAATGGAGGGAAAGCGAACTGCGTCGGCTGCGCGGCATGCAGCCTCCACCACGCGCTCGTCGCTGTCGTGCCCGACCAGTTCCAGCGTGATATGCAGCCGCTCCGCCCCGACACGTTTGCCGGTGACGCCATGAGACGTCATTAATTTTTCAGCAAACGCATCAAGACGGGCTGCATCCGCGACGGCCGGACGCAAAGCGAAGAACCAGGTGTGCTGAGGCGGGAAAGCTGGTGGGCGGGCTTTGCGGGACTCGCGCGGACGCGCTGCAGGCGCAGGCACATCGCCGAACAGATCCTGCTCAGCCATCAATTGCTCCACCTCGATGATCAAACATTGATACTCCGCACCTGCTCATAGAGCACGGGAAGATCCGTATGGATAGTTTTCCATACAATCTCGTGGTCGACTTTGAAGTAGCCGTGGGCGACGGCGTTTCGCATTTGATAGGCAAATGCCAACGGTAATTCCGGATGTTGCGCAGCGAATTCGGGATAGAGCTTCTGGATATTATTGCTGGCTTCGCCCAGGATCTCAAGATTGCGAATAACCGCATCCTGTACCAACTCATTTTTCAGAAACGCGACTTCGTCCAGTGGATCGGTGTAGCGACGGATGCGTTCTATGGCCTGCATCATATGCTCGAGATAATCGAGCAGACGTTGCTGTTCTCTAGTCATACAGGAATGGATTCGGCAAGCACGGCAGCCCGGAATTTTTCCGGCAACGCCTTTGGCGTCAGGACATCAACTTGCACTCCCAGTAATTCGAGGAGCTCGTGGCGGATGGCGCCGATATCGAACAGTGTGGTCTCAGCCGTCGGCTCAATGAGAAGATCCAGATCACTGCCTTCCGTGTCGCTGCCTTGGGCGACTGAACCAAACACGCGCGGATTGCGGGCGTGATGACATTCCACAATCCGCCGGATCGCGTCGCGATGCATGTGAAATGCGATAGATGGTTTCATGGAATCGGGCACAGGATGAAATACTGTTGAAGGAAATTGTACCACCTCGACCAGTCGCGGCCTCCCGCCTGACTGCCCCGCTATCTGATCGAAGTCCTGAAACTCATCCTCCTAAGCGGCCGCCACCGCATTGGCCCGCGCCTTGTGCAATTTCTTGTAGCTGTCGATCAGGCGATGATGCCGGTCGAGGCCTTCGAGTTTCATGCTGGTCGGCGTCAAGCCGAAGAAGCGCACGCTGCCGTCCACCGAACCCATGACCGCGTCCATGCGGGCGTCGCCGAACATGCGGCGGAAGTTGACCACGTAGTCGTCCAGTTCCAGATCGTCATCCAGCATGACCTCCAGCACCACCTTCAGCGCCTGGTAAAACAAGCCGCGCTCGACCGTGTTGTCGTTGTACTGCAAGAAAGCCCCGACCAGATCCTGCGCGTCCTCGAATTGCTGCAAGGCGAGCTGGATCAGCAGCTTCAATTCAAGCACCGTCAGTTGACCCCAGACGGTGTTCTCATCAAATTCGATGCCGATCAGCGTGGCGATATCGGAGTACTCATCGAGTTCGCTGTTTTCCAGACGCTCAAGCAGCGCTTCCAGGGCGGCATCATCCAGGCGATGCAGGTTCAACACGTCGGCGCGGAACAACAACGCCTTGTTGGTGTTGTCCCAGATCAGGTCCTCTACCGGATAGACTTCCGAATAACCGGGCACCAGAATCCGGCAGGCGATGGTGCCCAACTGGTCGTACACCGCTACGTAGGACTCTTTGCCCATGTCTTTGAGAATACCGAACAAGGTCGCGGCTTCTTCGGCGTTGGAGTTTTCGCCTTGGCCAGAAAAGTCCCATTCGACAAATTCGACATTCGCTTTGGCGCTAAAGAAGCGCCACGACACGATGCCGCTGGAATCGATGAAGTGTTCAACGAAGTTGTTCGGCTCAGTCACCGCGTTGCTCTCGAAGGTCGGCGGAGGCAAATCGTTCAGGCCTTCAAAGCTGCGACCTTGCAGCAACTCCGTGAGACTGCGCTCCAGTGCAACTTCAAAGCTCGGATGCGCGCCGAACGAGGCAAAGACGCCGCCCGTACGCGGGTTCATCAGCGTGACGCACATCACCGGATAGGTTCCGCCCAGCGATGCATCCTTCACCAGCACCGGAAAGCCCTGCTCTTCCAGGCCCTTGATGCCCGCCAGGATGCCGGGATATTTTGCCAGCACGTCCTGCGGCACGTCCGGCAAGGTGATTTCGCCTTCCAGGATTTCACGCTTGACCGCGCGTTCGAAAATCTCGGACAGACATTGCACCTGTGCTTCGGCCAGCGTATTACCTGCGCTCATGCCGTTGCTGACGAACAGGTTTTCGATCAGGTTCGACGGGAAATACACCGTCTCGCCGTCCGACTGCCGCACATAGGGCAGCGAACAGATGCCGCGCTTTACGTTGCCGGAGTTGGTGTCGATCAGATGCGAACCACGCAGCTCGCCATCGGGGTTGTAGATTTCCAGGCTGTAGGCATCCAGGATCTCTTTCGGCAGTGCATCCTTGCGACCGGGCTTGAACCAGCGCTCGTTCGGATAGTGGACAAATTCCGCCTCGGCGATGTCTTCACCCCAGAATGAACCGGCGTAAAAATGGTTGTTGTTGAGACGCTCAATGTATTCGCCCAGCGCCGAAGCCAAGGCGCTTTCCTTGGTCGCGCCCTTGCCGTTGGTGAAACACATCGGCGAATGTGCATCGCGGATATGCAGGGACCATACGTTGGGAATGATGTTGCGCCACGAAGCGATTTCAATCTTGATGCCCAGGTCCGCCAGGATGCCGGACATGTTGGCGATGGTCTGCTCCAGCGGCAGGTCCTTGCCCAGGATAAAAGTGCTGGCGTCGGAGTCAGGCTTCAGGGTCAGCAGGGACTGCGCGTCGGCGTCCAGGCTTTCCACCTCTTCGATGATGAAGTCAGGGCCTTCCTGCACCACCTTCTTCACCGTACAGCGCTCGATGGACCGCAGGATGCCGCGGCGATCGGTTTCCTCGATATCCGCCGGCAACTCGACCTGGATCTTGAAGATCTGCTTGTAACGGTTTTCCGGGTCGACAATATTGTTTTGCGACAGACGGATATTTTCGGTCGAGATGTTGCGCGTGTTGCAGTACAACTTCACGAAGTAAGCGGCGCACAAGGCCGACGACGCCAGGAAGTAATCGAATGGCCCTGGCGCCGAGCCGTCCCCCTTGTAGCGGATGGGCTGGTCGGCGATGACCGTGAAGTCATCAAACTTGGCTTCGAGACGCAGCTTGTCGAGGAAGTTGACTTTAATTTCCATGGGGGAATTCCAAAAATGATGCTCTAAATGATGTCGCCGCTATTATCCGCCACCGTACTGCGGCCCAGAATACAAAGCCCTGTAAGAACAGGGCTTTGTAATCAATCAACTGGCAAGTGATGTTTCCTGAAAGGAGATATCACTCCCACTCAATCGTTGCAGGCGGCTTGCCCGAGATGTCGTAGACCACGCGGTTGATGCCGCGCACTTCGTTGATGATGCGGTTGGACACATGGCCCAGCAGCTCGTGCGGCAGATGCGCCCAGTGCGCGGTCATGAAGTCCTGGGTCTGCACGGCGCGCAGCGCCACCACGTATTCGTAGGTGCGGCCGTCGCCCATCACGCCTACCGATTTGACTGGCAGGAACACGGCGAAGGCCTGGCTGGTCTTTTCGTACCAGCTTTGACCGTCTGCATCCTTGGTATTGCGCAGCTCTTCGATGAAGATCGCATCGGCGCGGCGCAGCAGGTCGGCAAATTCTTTCTTCACTTCGCCGAGGATGCGCACGCCCAGGCCCGGACCAGGGAACGGATGACGGTAAACCATTTCGTGCGGCAGACCGAGCGCCACGCCCAGCTCGCGCACTTCGTCCTTGAACAGTTCGCGCAGTGGCTCCAGCAACTTCAGATTCAGCGTCTCCGGCAGGCCGCCGACGTTGTGGTGGCTCTTGATGGTGTGCGCGCCCTTCTTGCCCTTGCCGGCGCTTTCGATGACGTCCGGATAGATGGTGCCTTGCGCCAGCCATTTGGCGTTCTTCAGCTTGCCCGATTCGGCCTGGAAGACTTCGACGAATTCGCGGCCGATGATCTTGCGCTTGGCTTCCGGGTCGGTCACGCCGGTCAGGTGGCCCATGAACTGATCTGTCGCATCGACGTGGATGACCTTGACGCCGAGATTCTTGCCGAACATCTCCATGACCATCTTGCCTTCGTCCAGGCGCAGCAGGCCGTGGTCGACGAACACACAGGTCAGCTGGTCGCCGATGGCGCGATGGATCAGCGCTGCGGCAACGCTGCTGTCGACGCCGCCGGACAGGCCGAGGATGACTTCGTCGGTACCGACTTGCTGGCGGATCGATGCGACCGCTTCAGCGATGTAGTCGGGCATGTTCCAGTCCGATTTGCAGCCGCAGATGTCGATCACGAAGCGGCTCAGGAGTGCCTTGCCTTGCAGCGTATGCGTGACTTCCGGATGGAATTGCACGGCATAGAAACGACGATCTTCGTCGGCCATGCCAGCCACCGGACAGTTGCCGGTCGAGGCCATCAGCTTGAAGCCGTGCGGCATTTCGTTGACCTTGTCACCGTGGCTCATCCAGACCTTCAGCATGCCGTGGCCGTCGGCCGTGGTGAAGTCTGCGATGTCCTTCAGCAATGCGGTGTGGCCGTGCGCGCGCACTTCGGCGTAACCGAATTCGCGCAACGTGCCGTTTTCCACCTTGCCACCGAGTTGCTCGGCCATGGTTTGCATGCCGTAGCAGATGCCCAGCACTGGCACACCCAGTTCAAACACCGCGAACGGCGCACGCGGCGTATCGCCTTCGGTCACGCTGTTCGGGCCGCCTGACAAGATCACGCCGGAGGCGCCGTAGTTACGGACGAATTCGTCGCTCACGTCGTGAGGGAAAACTTCGGAAAACACACCGGCTTCGCGCACGCGGCGAGCGATCAGCTGAGTGACCTGGGAACCGAAATCGATGATCAGAATTTTTGAGTGCATGGCTGTGATGGTAGGCAAGTTTGAAATTATTTCAGCGGCAAAAATAAGTCAAAAGGCCGCGGCCAAAACTAAGTGGCGCGGCCTTTTGTCACTATCGTCACCTTGCTTAGTCGGCGCGGTAGTTAGGAGCTTCCTTGGTGATCTGCACATCGTGGACATGCGACTCGCGCATACCCGCCGAGGTGATCTCGACGAACTCGGCTTTTTCGCGGAATTCATCGATGGTGGCGCAACCGCAGTAGCCCATCGAGGAACGCACGCCGCCGACCAGTTGATACAGGATCGCCAGCACGCTGCCCTTGTAGGCGACGCGGCCTTCGATGCCTTCCGGCACCAGTTTTTCTGCGTTGTTTTCGCCGTCCTGGAAGTAGCGGTCAGCCGAACCGTCGGTCATGGCGCCGACGCTGCCCATGCCGCGATACGACTTGTAGCTGCGGCCCTGGAACAGGATCACTTCGCCCGGCGCTTCTTCGGTGCCGGCGAACATGCTGCCCATCATGACCGTGGAAGCGCCTGCCGCCAATGCCTTGGAGACATCGCCCGAGAAGCGGATGCCGCCGTCGGCGATGACCGGTACGCCGGTGCCTTCGAGCGCTTTTGCGACGTTGGCGATGGCCGAGATTTGCGGCACGCCGACGCCGGCAACGATACGGGTGGTGCAGATCGAGCCGGGGCCGATGCCGACCTTGACCGCATCCGCGCCGTGTTCGACCAGTGCCTTGGCAGCTGCGCCGGTGGCGATGTTGCCGCCGATGACATCAACGTGCGGGTAACGGGTCTTGACCCATTTGACGCGGTTCAGCACGCCGGCAGAGTGGCCGTGGGCGGTATCGACCACCAGCACGTCAACGCCTGCGGCAACCAGCAATTCGATGCGTTCGTCATTGTCAGGACCGACGCCGACGGCAGCGCCGACGCGCAGCTTGCCCTGATCGTCCTTGCTGGCGAACGGGTGAGCGGTGGACTTTTGAATGTCTTTGACGGTAATCAGGCCGCGCAGCTCGAAGTTGTCGTTGATGACCATCACGCGCTCGAGGCGATGCTTGTTCATCAGGCGCTTGGCTTCTTCCAGGCCGGCACCGTCCTTGACGTAGACCAGTTTGTCGCGCGGCGTCATCTTGGCGCGCACTTCGGCGTCGAGGTCTTCTTCAAAGCGCAGGTCGCGGTTGGTGATCACACCGACCAGGGCGCTGCCCTCGACAACCGGGAAACCGCTGATGCCGTGCAATTCCGACAGCGCGATGACTTCGCGGATCTTCATGGTGGGCGGGATCGTGATCGGATCGCGCACTACGCCGGACTCAAAACGCTTGACCTTGGAAACTTCGCGCGCCTGCTCCTTCGGCGTGAGGTTCTTATGGACAATACCGATGCCGCCCTCTTGTGCGATGGCAATTGCCAGGCGCGCTTCAGTCACGGTGTCCATTGCCGCGGAGATAAGCGGAATGTTCAGGCGAATGTTGCGTGTCAGACGCGTGGCAAGGGAAGTATCTTTGGGGAGGATGTCCGAATAAGCCGGGACGAGGAGCACGTCATCGAATGTGAGTGCTTTTTGGAGAAGACGCATAGCATTTCCTATAGGCGCAAAAGCGAATTATACAGAAAACTTTTGCACGCGTCGCGCCGACCTTGATTTTTCCGTGAAATGTGCAGCTTATTTGCTGCATGCTCTCCGGCAAGCGAGCCGGAGCTGCGCCTCAGCCCTTCTTCGCCACCCGGCGGCGGCGTGTATCCATAGGGTCGGCGATCAGCGGGCGGTAGATCTCAATCCGGTCGTGATTACGCAGCACGGTATCGAGCGTCTTGAGCTTGCCGTAGATGCCCACGCGGCAAACCGTCAGGTCGATTGCTGTACACTCGCGCATTACCCCGCTTTGCATGATGGCCTGCTGCACGGTGGCGCCGGCGTCGACACGCACCGGCTTGCGGACCTGCAAGTCCGGCGCGGCGTAGCAGATCTCGACTTGCAATTGCGCCGTTTCAGCCATATATCTGTTCTGCACGCTTGCAGAAAGAATCGACGAAACTGTTGGCGATCATGCTGAACACCGGCCCGATCACCGATTCCAGGATGCGGCTCGAGAATTCGTACTGCATGTCGAATTCGATCTTGCAGGCATCCTCGCGCAGCGCCTTGAAGTTCCAGCGCGCTTCGAAATGCTTGAACGGACCTTCCACCAGATGCATGGTCATGCTGCTCGGCGGCGTGTTGGTGTTTTCGGTGGTGAAGGATTGCTTGAGGCCGTGATAGTTGATCTTCAGCTTGGCCTTGAGCTTGTCGCCCTGGCGCTCTTCAACGTCAACACCGCCGCACCAGGGCAGGAATTCAGGATAGTCTTCGACGCGGTCGACCAGCTTGAACATCTGCTCGGCGCTGTAATTGATCAGAACTGTTTTATGTACGACTGCCATGAATGGTGGTCCGTTTGATAAAATCGCAAAGTTGAAATTTTAACCGAGACCACGGATTTTCCGACCAGATGAGTATTGTTGATAATAAAAAAGCATTTTTCGATTACTTCGTCGAAGAGCGCTTCGAAGCCGGGATTGTCCTGGAAGGCTGGGAAGTCAAGGCCATCCGCGCCGGCAAGGCGCAGATCAAGGAAGCCTACGTGACGATCCGCAACGGCGAGATTTTTTTGTTCGGCGCGCACATCAGCGCCCTGACCAGCACCTCCACGCACGTCCATCCTGAAACCACCCGCACCCGCAAGCTGCTGCTCAATGCCTCCGAAATCGACAAGCTGATCGGCAAGGTGGAACGCTCCGGTTATACGTTGATGCCGCTGAACCTGCATTTCAGCAAAGGCCGCATCAAATGCGAAATCGGCCTGGCCAAGGGCAAGAAGCAGCACGACAAGCGCGAGACCGAGAAGCAACGCGACAGCCAGCGTGAAATCCAGGCCGCCATGAAAACCCACCGCCGTTAAAAAAATCGTCGCCACGCTACCGGCGCGGCGACGCTCTGACTCTCCCTATCTGCCTGCCGCCAACCGCAGGCACTCCGCTACTTCTTCCACCACGCCCGACCACTCGCCGCGATGTTGCTGACGGAACACCTTCACCGTCGGATACCAGCGCGAGCTGCCGGTCTGCCAACCCCAGCGCCATTCACTTTCATAGCGCAGCAACAGCCAGGCCGGTTTGCCCAGTGCGCCCGCCAGATGGATCACCGCCGTATCCGCGCTGATCACCAGATCAAGATTGTCGATCAGCGCCGCAGTCTCGGCCATGTCCGTCATGGCCGCCTCCAGTCGGTGCATGCGCCCCCACTGCGCCAGCTCAGCGAGATCGCCGGCGGGAATCTGCTGCTGCAAACTCACCAATTCCACGTCGATCTCCGTCAGCGGACGCAGATGACTCAAGGGGATATCGCGCGTGTAATTGAGCTCGCCGTGCTGTCGACCGGCCCAGGCCAGGCCGACGCGGAGCCGCGGCGATGCCGGACCGAGTACGGCCGACCACTGCTGCTTGAGTTCGGCGTCGGCATGCAGATACGGCACCGCCGCCGGAATCGTCGCCAGCGTCCAGCTCAGCGCCAGCGGCAAGCTCATCAGCGGGCAATGGAAATCGTGCGGCGTCAGCGCCTTGTCGTTGCTGACCAGCGTGACATTGGGCAAGGCGGTCAGCGAAGCCAGCAGCCGTCGCAAGCTCTCCGGCACGCACACCGTCACCTGCGCCGCCATGTCGGCGACGAGAGGAATGTAACGCGCGAACTGGATCGTATCGCCCAGCCCCTGCTCGGCCCACAACAGGATGCTGCGCCCGCTCAGCGACGGCTCGCCCAGCCAGGCCGGCTCATGCGGGAACAGCCCCTGGTCGCGCAGTTGTGTGGTCCGCCAGCGCGCTTCGTGATGCTGCCAGCCGCCGGCAAAGTCGCCTTGCAACAGCAGACAATGGCTCTGCGCCATCTCCGCCTCGGGGAAATTCGGCTGCAAGGTGAGCGCCTGCTCGTAGCACCACAGCGCCTGGTTGATGCAGTTCATTTTTTGCAGCACGTTGCCGCGATTGAAAATCGCCGCCGCATCGACCGCCGATTGCGCCAGGATACGGTCATAGCAGAGCACGGCTTCTTCGTGGCGGTTCAGGTGCAGCAGCACGTTGCCGCGTTGATTCAACGCCTGCTGGTGCGTCGGCGTGGATTCCAGTGCCCGGTCCAGGCTGGCCAGCGCCTCGTCGAAACGCCCGAGCCGCTCCAGCAACGCCGCCTGCTCACACAGCAGAGCGGCCTCCTGCGGCCGCTCCTCGAGCATGATCTGGCAATGATCCAGCGCCAGGATCATGGCACGATGGCGCGCTTGCGACGCGTCTTCCAGAGTGGGAAAGCGCTGCAGGCAATCGTCGTAGGCGGCGATCGCTTCGGCATAGCGCTCCTGCGCCATCAACAGGTCGGCGCGGCGCATCAGCGCCGGCACGAAAGCAGGATCGAGCGTGATGGCCTGTCCGATCAGGTTGAGCGCATCATCCGGCCGCCCCTCGAGGTCGGCGGCAATGCTCTGCGTCAACAAGGTCATCAGTTCCTGCAGGTGGCCAGGGTCTTGCAAAAGCTTTTCATGCAACATGGTTCAAGTCCGTCTCATCGATGTCGCGCACATTATCTCCCCAGGCGACGCGGCCTGTTCTTTACCGTCATTTGCACCCGGCAACAAAAACCGCGAAGGTGTTGGCGGCATATATCAACAAGGCCGCAGTATCGGCCATAGCCCCATGCAAAGGCCCACGTCACCGTGTAAAACCGGGTAAATTCCGGCTCCGCCCTGTCCTGCAAGGCGCTGACGGGCCATGCATTTTCAAAAGGGCAAATTCTCCCGGTTCTCCACTATTTACGCGCGGCAAAAGCAGGGTAAAAGATTGTAAAGATGCCGACACCAATCGTTACCGCAGTACCGTGCGGCGGCCTTTTGCGCATATGATTGCGCAATCCGAAGCACCGCAAAATCAAAGAAAGTGAAACCAGCGACGATGTCCAAAGTATTGCTGATAGACGACGACATTGAACTCGTTGACATGCTCAAGGAATACCTCGAGCAGGAAAAGTTTGAAGTACGCGTCGCCTACGACGGCGAAAGCGGCGTGGTCGAGGCCCTCTCCGGCCAGTATGCCATCGTCGTCCTCGACGTCATGATGCCGCGCCTGAACGGCCTGGAAACCCTGCGCCGCATCCGCGCCAAGAGCAATCTTCCGGTGCTCATGCTGACCGCCAAGGGTGACGATACCGACCGCATCATCGGCCTCGAACTGGGCGCCGACGATTACGTTCCCAAGCCATGCACGCCGCGCGAACTGACCGCCCGCGTACGCGCCATCCTGCGCCGCACCGTGATCGACAATCCCGATCACAGCCCCTACTCGCCGCTGGCCGTGGGCGCGCTGTCGATGTGGCCCGAGCAACGCCGCGCCACCTGGTCCGGCCGCCCGCTGGAACTGACCAGCAGCGAATTCAACCTGCTTGAAGTGCTGGCCCGCAACGCCGGCAAACCGGTCAGCAAGCAGCATCTTTCGGAACAAGGCCTGGGCCGTCCGCTGGCGCGCTTCGATCGCAACATCGACGTCCACCTGAGCAGCATCCGCCAGAAGATCGCTACCCTCGGCAGCGACAAATCCTGCATCCAGACTGTTTACCGCCTGGGATATCAGTTCATCAAGGAATAGCAGTGGGACGGCTGTTCTGGAAGTTCTTCTTCTTCATCATGGTGGCGCAGCTGACGGCGACGATCGGCGTCGGCATCATGTTCTCGCTGGAGAATCGGGAACGCGACCGGCGCACCAGCGACCTCGACCAGAGCCCTCCGGCCGCCTTCATGATCCGCTCCGCCGCCGCCACGCTGCAGTACGGCGGTACCGAGGCATTGCGCAAATTGGTGGTCAACGCCGAGCGCCACCACGTCTACGCCGTCGATGAACAACAGCGCGAACTGCTGGGCCGCGAAGTCCATCCGCGCCTGATCGAAGAAGCACGCGCCCTGCTCGGCACCGAACAGCACGAAACCCGTCGCCGCGTGGTCGAGGAAGTCAAGGCCGCCGACGGCCACACCTACCTGCTGTTCCTGCCCTCACCCGTCAATCCGGAATTCGGTGGACCACCGCCGCACGAAGAACGCGGACCGCGCCGCATGCAACCGCCGCCACCGTTCTTTTTCCCGATGATGCCGATGCTGGTGGCGACCGTTGCCAGCCTGTTTTTCGCGATGCTGCTGGCCTGGTATTTTTCGCAACCGATCCGTCTGCTCAAATCTGCCTTCGCGCGCGCCTCGTCCGGCAACCTGAACGACCGCCTGGCGCCGCAGATGGGCAAGCGCAATGACGAACTATCCGACCTCGGCCGCGACTTCGACGGCATGACCGACAAGCTGCGCGCCTTGATGGACAGCCAGCGTCGCTTGCTGCATGACGTCTCGCACGAACTGCGTTCACCGATTGCGCGCCTGCAAGCTTCCATCGGACTGGCGCGCCTGCAGCCTGAAAAAACCGCTGCCACGCTGGAACGCATCGAGCGCGAAGGCGTGCGCATGGACAAGCTGGTGGGCGAACTGCTGACCTTGTCGCGACTGGAAGCAGGCGTCACCGGCGCCATGGAAGACCACATCCGCATGGAAGACCTGCTGACGGAAATCATTGACGACGCCCGCTTCGAAGCGGCAGCGCTGAACCGCCACATCGAAGGCATCGTCCGCTGCGACGTTGTCATCAAGGGCGGCGCCGAGTTGCTCTACCGCGCCATCGAAAATGTCGTGCGCAACGCCATCAAGCAAACCGCCGTCGACACCACCATTGCCATCAATACCCAGGTCGACAAGGACAGGCAGTCGCTGCTGGTGTCGGTCATCGACCACGGCCCCGGCGTGCCTGAAGAAGAATTGCAGCTGATCTTCGAACCCTTCTTCCGCAGCAGCCGCACCCAGAAAAACAGCAACGGCTACGGCCTTGGCCTGACCATCGCGCGCCGCATCATCGAGGCGCACGGCGGCCGCATCTGCGCCTTCAACCGCGTCGACGGCGGACTGTGCGTGGATATCGTCCTGCCGTATGACGCCATCGAAAGCGCATCTGAAATACCCCCGACATCATCCGGCGACGAGGCATAAAAAAAGCACCTGAAGATTTTCTTCAGGTGCTTTTTTTACTACAGACGCTGGCTTGCTACATCGCCTTCGTCAGCCCGATGGTTCGCTCGATCAGCACCAATGCCAGCACCGCCAGCACGATGAAGATCGCCGACACTGCATTGACCACCGGATCGAAAGTCTGGTCGATGTAAGTGAAGATGCGCACCGGCATCGTCACCGTGCCCGGTGCGGTCAGGAACAGACTGACCGACACTTCGCCGAACGAAGTCACCGCCGCAAACACGGTGCCGGCGACGATGCCCGGTTTGATCAGCGGCAGGGTCACGTGACGGAAGGTGTAGGCCGGCGTCGCGCCCAGGCTCATCGATGCCGTCTCCAGCCGCCGGTCCATGCTGGCCAGGCTTACGCTCACTGTGCGCACCGCATAAGGCAGCGCCACCAGGATATGGCCGATCGCAAGTCCCGTCAGCGAACCCGACAAGCCCATCCCGGTCAGCACGTACAGCAAAGCAATGCCGAGCACCACCTGCGGAATGATCAGCGGCGACAGCACGAACGCCTGCAGCACGTCGCGTCCGCGAAACTGCAGCCGCGCCAGCGCATAAGCCGCCGTGGTGCCGAGCAAGGTCGTCAGCGGCGTCACCACCAGCAACAGCCAGGCGCTCACCTGCAAGGCCTTGAGCCAGGCGCGATTGTCGAAGAAGGCCTGGAACCAGCGCAGCGACACCGACTCCGGCGGAAACTGCGGATACGCGCCGGGACTGAAGGCAGACAAGAAAATCACCAGCACCGGCAGGATCAGGAACAGGTACACCAGTCCGCCCGCCGCCCTGCCGAGCCAACGCCAGCCAAGGGAAGAAACCGGCGCCGTGAAATCGCGATCAGTGGCCATAGACGCGCCGCTCCCAACGTTTTTGAACATAGCTCATCAGCCCTGCAATCGCCGCCGTCACCACCAACAGCGTGAGCGACAACGCCGCCGCCAGCGGGAGGTTGGCGATCTGCAAAGCCTGCTGGTAGATCCCGATCGGCAGCAACGGCTGCAGGCGTCCGCCGATCAGCAATGGCGTCACGTAGCTGCCGGCCGCCAACGCGAACACGATGATGGCGCCGCTCATCATGCCGGGAATCGTCAGCGGCAACACCACATGCAGGAAGGTATGACGCGCGCCCGCACCCAGGCTTTGCGAGGCGCGCGGCAAGGCGGCGGGAATCTCGCCCAGCGAGGTCGCCAGCGGCAGCACTGCAAACGGCAGCATGACCTGCACATAGGCGACGATGACCGCTTTCATGTTCCACAGCAACGCCAGCGGTGCATCAATCAGACCAAGACGACGCAGGACGTCGTTGATCAGACCGTTTTGCGCCAGCAGCACGATCCACGCAAACGTGCGGATGACCACGCTGGTCAGCAACGGCGAAATCAGGATCACGTACAGCACGGTGCGCCAGGCGCGGCTGCGTGTGCTCACCAGCAGCCAGGCAGCCGGATACGCCAGCAGCACGCACAACACCGCCGTCAGCGCCGCCACCCACAGCGTGGTGCCCAGCGCACGGATATAGCCGGCCGAAGTGAAAGCCTCGATGTAGTGGGAAAAACTGTAAGTCGGCAACACCATCAGCATGCCGTCGACGTCGTGCAAACTGAGTACGATCAGCAGGATCCCCGGTACGACGAGGAACGCCGCCAGGAACAACATGCCCGGCGCCAGCAGCAGCCAGGAGAACAAGGAGTTTCCGGAAGTGGAGACGCGGCTCAAGGGTAGGCTGATATTCATGTTCAGGCACCCTTGCTCTCGGCAGGCAGCACCGCCAGATCGTCGGCATTCCAGGCAAGTTGTACGGGCGCGCCGGCTTGAGGGACTGCCGCGAAGTCGGCTTCGGGCGCTTCCACCACCAGCTCGCCGCCGCCCGGCAGCGTAACGGTCACGTGAAGTTCAGCGCCGGTATAGCTGGCGTCGCGCACCACGCCGGCGACGCTGTTGGCTGCATCGGCTTGTTGCGCATCGTTCGACGGTGCCGACAAGCGAATACGCTCCGGACGCAGCAGGAACAAGGCATCGCCGCCGGCGGCATGCGAACTCGCCAGTTGCAGCGGCACACCCGGGCGCGAGAAATGTGCGGTCGCCTCAAACGTGCCAACGCCATTGGCGCGCGCCTGAATCAGATTGGCATGCCCGACAAATTCGCCGACGAAGCGATTGACCGGACGCCGGTACAACTCCAGCGGCGTACCGACCTGTTGCAGGCGACCTGCGCCGAGGATGCCGATGCGGTCCGACAAACCCAGCGCCTCTTCCTGATCGTGCGTCACCATGACCGTGGTCACGCCGACATTGCCGAGCAGGCGACGCAATTCGGTCTGCATTTCCTTACGCAGCTTGGCGTCCAGATTCGACAGCGGCTCGTCCAGCAACAGCACCTGCGGCCGGATCGCCAGCGCGCGCGCAATCGCCACGCGTTGTTGCTGACCGCCCGACAACTGGTGCGGCATGCGCTGCGCCAACTCAGACAAACGCACCAGCTCCAGCATCTCGGCGACGCGGGCGCGAACATCATCGCCCTTGGCCTTGCGCACGCGCAGGCCGTAGGCAACATTGTCGAACACGTTCAGGTGCGGGAACAAGGCGTAGCTCTGGAACACCATGCCGATGTCGCGCCGGTGCGGCGGCAGGCTGGTGACGTCACGCCCGCCCACCACCACCGTGCCCGCGCTCGGCGCCAGGAAACCGGCGATGATGTTGAGCAGGGTCGTCTTGCCGCAGCCGCTCGGCCCCAACAGGGAAAAGAATTCTCCCTGCGCGATGGACAGATCGACGCCAGCGAGCGCCTGCAGATCACCGAAGCGATGTGCTACGCCGTGGATGTCGATTGCACTCATTTACCGTTGCCCAGCGCTTGCGACCAGCGGTTGGTCCAGTCCGTGACTTTCGGCGTGGCGGTTTCGTAGTCGATCCAGATCAGTTTCTTGTACGCTTCTTCGCCGACCTGCACCTTGGCCTTGAGTTCGTCGTTGTACTGCACGTCCTGATTCGTCATGCCGTACAGCGAGCCATCGGAAAACGCTTTCTGCACCTTGTCGCTGGAGAGGAAATCCAGCAGCTTGTAGGCATTGGCCATATTCGGCGCGCCCTTGGCGATCACCCAGTTGGCGGCGCCCACGACCGGACCGTCGGTCGGATACGCGAAGCCGACCTTCAGGCCGCTCTTCTGCAAGGCGAACACGCGGCCGTCCCAGTACGGCACCACCCACGCGTCACCACGCTCGAGCAAGGTCTGGATTGCGCCAGGGCTGTCCGGGAACGCCACCGCGTTGCCCTTGAGTTCAGCCAGCTTGGCAAATGTGCGTTCGACGTCGGCATCGTTCTTGAGCTCGCCGCCCAGCGCATGTGTCAGGCCGGCGAAGAATTGCAGCCCGGCCGCATAGCTCGGCGAAGAGATCGCGACGTGGCCCTTGTACTCAGGATTCCACAGGTCGAGCCAGCTCTTGGGCGGCGTCTTCACGAGGTCGGTGCGATACGCCAAGCCGAGCTGGCCGAGGCTGAAGGCGGCGGCATAGGTCTTGCCGTCCTTGGTGAATTTTTCCTGCACGGTCGGATACAGCTTGGCCAGGTTCGGAATGTTCTTCGCTTCCAGCGGCTCCAGCAATCCGGCCGCGGCGGCGCGCTGCACCGAGTCGGGCTGGAACACGACGATGTCGTAGGCCGGATTGTTGCCGTTGGCGGCGCGCAGCTTGGCCAGCCACTCGGCGTCGGCGCCGGGCACGATTTCCACGTTCAGCTTGTTGTCCTTGGCGTATTGCTCAAGGCCGGCGGCGCGGATGTTCTTTTCCCAGTCGCCTCCGTAGACGCCGATGACGACTTTGTCGGTGGCGGCAGGTGCAGCTGCAGCTGCCGGCGCCTCTGGCTTCTTGTCGCCGCAGGCGGCCAAGATGGCTGCTGCGGCCAGCGTCACGGCAAGGGTCGGGAGGATGCGGATGGCGCGGATGCTACGTATCGATTTCATTTTTTTCTCCAGTATGTTTTTCATCGGAATGCGATCAGGTTGCAGCAGGTATGGTGTTGGCAAATCGCGTGGCGGCAGCGGCAATGGCTTGGTCGCTCGCCGCCGTCTGCGGAAATCCTTCGGGCAACTCCGCCAGCGCCGCTGCGAAGGCCTGCCGCCGATGCCGTGAGCGCGCAGCGGCGGGCATGGCGAACAAGGCGGTGCTCAGGCGATCCAGCAAGGCTTCGGGGAAGACGCGATCCCAGGCTTCGCGCTCGGGACCGAAGCGGCTGACGACATGACTGCCGGCACGCAAAGCTGCAGTCGCCGCGGCGTCCACACTCAGCGTCGCGTTCGCCGATGTCAGCGCCACGCCGTAATCGTCGCGCGCCGCATCGGTCGACAGCAGGCCGCGCAATACGTCGGTCAGCACTGCGGCAGGATCGCGTTGGAACGGGTCGCCCCAACCGCCGCCGCCTGGTGTCTGGATCGAGATTTCATCGCCCGCCGCCACCGGCAGCAGATCTATCTTGCCGAGCTCATGCGGCGCTTCGCCGGCACGCTGCAAGATCAGTCTGGCAGGCGCACCCGGACCGCCGCCGTGTGCGCCCCAGGGACGGAAACGCAAACGTTCCATCCCGCGCGCAAGCACGAAGCTGTCGTCCTGCAAAATGCGGAAACGAATTTCCTGGCCGTTGCCGCCGCGCCATTGACCGGCGCCGGCGGAATCGCGGCGCAGGCCGTAGTGGACGATCTCCACACCGGTCTCGGCTTCCACCGTCTCGACCGGATTGTTGGAGAGATTGGAAATGCTGCTGTCGCGACCGTCCGCGCCGTCGTAGCCGCGCCGTCCGCCGGTGCCGCCCACCATCGGCTCGACCACCTGCACGTTCTGGCCGAAACCATGACGCGCCGGCTCTGCCACCACCACCGGAATGATGGTGCCGCCGCTGGCGGCCGGCATGTAGTCGGGCAAGGCCTGGCCAAGCACGCCGTTGAGCGCGTCGTTGACGCGCACGGCGGCGGCATGGCGTACACCCACCGCAGCGCCCGGCAGCGGATTGACCACGCTGCCCTTGGGCGCGATGACCGACACCGGCGCCAGCAGGCCGGCATTGATCGGCACGCCCTTGTCGAGCGTCGCCACCAGCGCCAGGATGCGCAGCGTCAGCCAGGCATGCGGCAAGCCGTGGCTGGGAATGTTGATGGCCGCAGCCACCTGCGGATCGCTGCCGGTGAAATCGAGCAGGATGGCGCCGTCGCCGACCGTGACCGCCAGCGCGATACGCACAGGCAGGCCGGAGCCGGCTTCGTCGTCAAGATAATCGGTGAAACGGTAAGTGCCGGCCGGCACCTTCCTCAGCACCGCACGCGCACGCAATGCTGCGTATTCGACCAGATCCAGCTGAGCATCCAGCAAGGCTTGCGCGCCATGCTGCTGCAAGGTCTGCGCCACGCGTTCGCGGCCGGTGGCGAGCGCGCCCAGCATGGCCTTGAGGTCGCCCATGTTGGCGTCAGGCGTTCGGCTGTTGGCGCGGAACAGCAAGGCCACGTCTTCGTTGAGCTGCCCTGCCCGCATGATCTTCACCGGGGGAATCTGCAAGCCTTCCTGGAAGATTTCATGATTAGTCGGCGAGATGCTGCTCGGCACTTTGCCGCCGACGTCGGACGCGTGCAAAAAGCCCCAGCCGTAGGCGACGATCTTGCCGTCATGGAAATAAGGTTCAATCACTTGCAAGTCGGGCAAGTGCGTCGCCAGGCCGCCCGACCGATACGGATCGTTGGTCAGGATCACGTCGCCCGGCGCCAACTCGCCGACGGCAGCGATGGCGACCGAACAGTCGAGACCGACAAAACCGGAGACGCCGAGCGCACGCGGATAGGCGAAGAACTTGCCGTCCAGGCCCGCCAGCGCGCAGCAAAAATCGGCGGTTTCCTTGACGTACAAGGTGCGGCCGGTACGCTGCAGCGTGAGGCACATTTCTTCGGCGATCGAGGTCAGTTTGTTGCCGAGGATTTCAAGGCTGATCGGATCGAGTTTCATGATTGGCCTCCTTGGCTTACTGCATTGAGATGCAGGTTGCCGAGCGCATCGGTGCGTCCTCGCCATCCCGGCAACACCAGGATGGTGGTGTCTTGCTGTTCGATCACCGCCGGTCCGTCGAGCACGTCGCCAGCACCCAGCGCGTCGCGCTGGTAGATCTGCGCCTCGTGCCAGCCGCCGCGCAGGAATACCTTGCGCCGGCTGTGTGCAACTGCCGTGCCGGTCCCGGCAAAGCGCGGCGCGCCGGCGGCCGTTACCAGATGGCCGACGATGGCCAGGCGAATGGTGGAGATGTCGACAGGTGCCTGCTCGTCGCGGAAACCGTACAAGCGCTCATGCTCGCGATGGAAAGCTTCGATCAGGTAATCCGCCTGCAGCGGCGACGGCAAGGGATGCGACAAGGCCACGTTGAGTTCATACGCCTGCCCTGCGTAGCGCATGTCGAGCGCGGGACGCACTGACGGTTGGTCGGTGCCGCCCACGCCCTGCTGCTGCAACCATGCGTGCGCACTGGTTTCGAGTTCGTTCCAGATGGCATCGACGTCGCCGGCCGCGCGATCGTCCAGCGTGACGCGCAAGCTGCGCACGAAATCGCGGCGCAGGTCGGCGGTCGCTGCACCCAGCGCACAGAATGTGCCGGGCTTGAGCGGGATCACGACATGCGCGAGGCCCGCTTCTTCAGCCAGCCAGTTGGCGTGTGTCGGACCGGCGCCGCCAAATGGTACCAGCGCAAATTCAGCTGGATCAAGGCCGCGTTGCGCCAGGCTCTTGCGCAACTCGGAAGCCATCTGCGCGGTGGCGATGGCGAGTGCGCCGGAAGCGGCGCGTACCGCTGCGTCGGGCGCAGTGTCGCCCAGCGCGGCGGCGACCTGGTTCAATGCGGCTTGTGCGCGCTCAGGGTAGAGCTTCATGGCGCCGCCGACGAAGGCGTCTGCATCGAGCACGCCGGTGGCGAGATAGCAATCGGTGACGGTCGCGCTGCTGCCGCCGCGTCCATAGGCCGCAGGACCGGGATCGGCGCCAGCGCTTTCCGGGCCGACTTTCAGCACGCCGTGTTCGTCGACGCGGATCTTGGAGCCGCCGCCGGCGCCGATTGCGGACACGCCGACCACCGGCAACACCAGCGGCAGCCCACCGATTTCAGTGCGTGTGACCATCTCCGCCTGGCCATGCTGCGAGACTGCAATATCGCTGCTGGTCCCGCCCATGTCGAAAGTGACGATGCGCGGCGTGTCCGACTCGACCGCCAGCCGTGCGGCCGCGACCACGCCTGACGCGGGACCGGACAAGACGGTGTCGATCGGACGCCCGAGCGCAGCATTGAGCGACAGCGAACCGCCGTTGGACGCCGTCACCAGGATCGGTGCAGTGACGCCCAGTTCGGCCGCCAGCTGCGCGAGGCGCTCGAAGTAACGGCGCATCAGCGGTTGTATGTAGGCATTCAGCGACGCGACGACGGTGCGCTCGTATTCGCGGATTTCGGGCCAGGTTTGTGCAGCGGACAAGACCGCTATTTGCGTCGTCGTGGGCAGCGCCTGCTGCAGGGCGGCGGCCAGTTCGGCTTCGCGCTCCGGTTGCAGGTAGCCGTTGATCAGCATGACGACTACTGCGTCAACGTCGAGCGCTGCGATCTGCTGCGCCGTCGATGCGATCTGTTCAGCGTCGGGCCAGCGTGTCGCTTCGCCGTCGCGATTGAAACGCGCGCCGATTTCCAGCACGCGTTCGCGCGGCAGGAACGGTTCTTCGCGGGTGGCATGGAAATCGAATGAGGACGGCATGCGTGCGCGGCCGATCTCCAGCACGTCGCGGAAACCTTCCGTGACAACCAGGCCGACGCGGGCGCCGCGACGCTGGATGATGGCGTTGAGGCCGATGGTGGTGCCGTGCAGCAGCACGCCGATGTCGGACGGCGCCAGGCCGTTTTGGGCGATCAGCGCGGCCAGGCCGTTGCGGACTGCGAGGGCCGGATCGGCAGGAGTGCTGGGTTCTTTGTGGTAAGCGAGTTGCCGGCGTTGGGTGTCGTAGAGGACGAAGTCGGTGAAGGTGCCTCCGACGTCGATACCTATGCGTGCGCCGGCCGAAGAGACGGAATTCACTACGGATGCTCCAGAAAAACTGCCTGCTGCGTTTGCATGATGACAAGAGAATGGGCGGAGCGCTCACCGATGGCCAACCGCAAGATTCGCAGGCAAAGACTTCGATTGTAGGATGTCGTACTGCATAGCGAAAATAACTTTTCCGCGTTAGCTTATGCGACATACGACTTTGTAGTTTCGTTCCGCGATCTGCTAGCGTCAATGATGTCGTCATCGTTTTAATCTTCGCTCCACGCGTTTTTATTATCAGGAAAGCATCGAATGCGCATCGCCATCGGCGGTTTCCAGCACGAAACCAATACCTTCTCCCCCACGCCGACGACGTGGGCCGACTTTGCCGCTGCCGACACCTGGCCCGGTCTGCTGGAGGGTGAGGCACTGCTGACCGGAATGAGCCCGGCGCCTGGTTCGGCGCCGTCGAATATTCCCATTGCGGGTTTCATCGCCGCCGCCCGGCAAACAGCGCACACCTTGATCCCGATCGTCTGGTGCGCGGCCGGCCCCTCCGGCCGCGTCACGCGCGACGCCTTCGAACGCATCGTCGGCATGCTGACCGACGGCATCGCCCGCGTCCGCCCGGAAGCGGTCTACCTGGACCTGCACGGCGCCATGGCGGCCGAGCACATCGACGACGCCGACGGCGAGATCCTGCAGCGCGTGCGCGCGCTGGTCGGTGCAGACGTACCGATCATCGCCAGCCTCGACCTGCACGCCAACGTATCCCAAAAAATGATCGAGCACGCCGACGTGCTGGTCGCCTATCGCACTTATCCGCACGTGGACATGGCGGCCACCGGCGCGCGCGCCTTCAACTGGATCGCGCGCAGGCTGGCCGGTGTACCGCGACCGCATGCGGCCTGGTTGCGTGCGCCTTATCTGATCCCGATGTGCTGGCAGTGCACCGACGATGCGCCGGCGCGCGACTTGTATGCCTTGCTCGACCACATCGATGCGGCAGGTGAAGACAGCGCTTCGTTCACGATGGGCTTTCCTGCCGCGGATGTGGAAAAGTGCGGCCCCGCGGTCTGGGCTTACGGCGCGTCGGCACAGTCGGCGCAGGATGCAGCGCAAGGCTTGCTCGACGCCGTCAATGCAGTCGAAGCGCAATTCAACGGTGAGATATTCTCGGCCCAAGATGCCGTTGCGCACGCCATTGCGACTGGACGCGACAACCGCGACAAGAGCGGCCCGGTGGTCATCGCCGACGCGCAGGACAATCCCGGCGCCGGCGGCAGCGCCGACACCACCACGCTGCTCAAAGCCCTGATCGCTGGCGATGCGAAAAACGCCGTGCTTGGCTTGCTGGTCGATCCGCACGCAGCGCAACGCGCACATGCAGCCGGCGCCGGCGCGCGCCTGAGTTTGTCGCTGGGCGGAAAATCGGGGATAGCAGGAGACTCGCCGCTGGAGGCGGAATTCCTGGTGGAGCGCTTGCACGACGGCGACGTCACCGCCACCGGCAGCGTGTTCAGCGGCTACCAGCTGACGCTAGGTCTGAGCGCCCTGCTGGCAATCGGCGGCGTGCGCGTGATCGTCGTATCGAAACCGGTGCAACTGCTCGACCTGGCGTTGCTGCGATTCATCGGCATTGAACCGTCAGAGCAAGCGATCATCGCGGTCAAAAGTACGGTCCACTTCCGCGCCGACTTCGCGCCCATCGCAGGCAAGATCCTGATCTGCGCTGCACCGGGCGCCTTCCCGCTCGATCCCCGGCAACTGGCATGGACCAGACTGCCGGAATGGATGCGCAGGATGCCGGCAGCGCGATAAATCAAGTTCCGGGGAAGAACCTGTTCGCCGGCCGCGGCAAACCGAGATTTTCACGCAGGGTCTTGCCCTCGTACTCACGACGGAAAATTCCGCGCCGCTGCAGCTCCGGCACCACCTTGTCGACGAATTCATCGAGCCCGCCAGGCAGCCACGGGAACATGACATTGAAACCGTCCGAGCCGCCGCTGTCGAGCCACTCTTCCATCTCGTCGGCAATCGATGCCGGCGTGCCGACCAGCGCCAGTCCGGAATAGCCGCCGAGGCGCTGCGCCAGTTGGCGCACCGTCAGGTTTTCCCTGCGTGCCAGTGCGATCACGCGTTCGCGCGCGCTCTTGCTGGCGTCGGAATCGGGGATGTCGGGCAAGGCGCCGTCGGGATCGAATTGCGACGCATCGTGGCCCAATGCAATCGACAGCGAAGCGATCGCGCTTTCGTAGTGCACCAGGCCGTCGAGACGGGCCCGGATCGCCCTGGCCTCTTCCAGCGTGTCGCCGACCACCACCAGCGCGCCCGGCAAGATCTTGAGATGGTCGCAGTTCCTGCCCAGTGCATCCATGCGGCCTTTGACGTCGGCGTAAAAGCGACGACCGTCTTCCAGCGTCGATTGCGCCGTGAAGACGACCTCTGCGGTTTCCGCCGCAAGCTGGCGACCGGCATCAGATGCGCCCGCCTGCACCACCACCGGCCATCCCTGCACCGGACGCGCGATGTTCAGCGGTCCCTTGACCGACAAATGCGGGCCGCGATGATTGAGCACATGCAGGCGTTCAGGATCGAAGTACACGCCGGCCTCGACGTCGCGCACAAAGGCATCGTCGTGCCAGCTGTCCCACAGGCCGGTCACGACGTCGTAGAACTCGCGCGCCCGTTCGTAACGCACCTCGTGCCGCAGGTGTTCGTCGAGACCGAAGTTGCGTGCTGCTTCCGGGTTCGAGGTGGTCACGATATTCCAGCCGGCGCGTCCGGCGCTCAGATGGTCGAGCGAGGCGAAGCGCCGCGCCACGTGGTACGGCTCGTCGAAACTGGTTGATGCCGTTGCGACCAGGCCGATATGTTCGGTGACCTGGCTCAGCGCCGAGAGCAGCGTGAACGGTTCGAACGAGGTCACCGTATGACTGCGCTTGAGCGCTTCCAGCGGCATGTTGAGCACCGCCAGATGATCCGCCATGAAGAAGGCGTCGAAGCGCGCCGCCTCGAGCTTGCGGATGAAGCGCTTCAGATGATCGAGGTTGAAATTGGCGTCGGGCAGCGCGCCCGGATAGCGCCATGCGCCGGTGTGGATGCTGACCGGGCGCATGAAAGCGCCGAGCTTGAGTTGACGTCGAGTGGTCATGGCTGCCGTGCCTGAAAAATGCGAAAGGACTTTCTGCAAAAAGTATATAGACCTCTCTCTTCGCGGCTAACGATGTTTACCCAATATGGATATAACCGGAGCGATGGAACTTCAATTTCCATTTCAATTCCGCACCGCATATGGATATGCAAAATCATTCGTTCGCTGCGCATCGGCGGCTCGTTAGAGTCATTTTTCCCTCTCACCTTATTCTTGACCAGCAGGAAAATCCGATGACACAAGCACCGCAATGGAAATTCGAAACGCTCTCCGTGCATGCCGGTTACACGCCTGATCCGACCACCAAGGCGGTGGCAGTGCCGATCTACCAGACGGTGGCGTTTGCCTTCGACGACACGCAGCATGGCGCCGATCTGTTCGACCTGAAGGTGCAAGGCAATATTTATTCGCGCATCATGAATCCGACGCAGGACGTGCTGGAAAAACGCGTCGCCGCGCTGGAAGGAGGCATCGCGGCGCTGGCGGTGGCGTCGGGCCAGGCTGCGGTCACCTATGCCATCCAGACCATCGCGGAAGCCGGCGACAATATCGTCTCGGCCTCCACGCTGTACGGCGGCACCTATAACCTGTTCGCGCATACGCTGCCGCAGTTCGGCATAGAGACGCGCTTCGCCGATCCGCGTAGCCCCGCTTCGTTCGAGCAGCATATCGACGCGCGCACCAAGGCGGTCTTCATCGAGTCCATCGGCAATCCGCTCGGCAACATCACCGACATTGCCGCCATCGCCGAGATCGCCCATCGCCACGGCGTGCCGCTGATCGTCGACAACACCGTCGCCACGCCCTATCTGCTCAGGCCGATCGAACATGGCGCCGACATCGTCGTGCACTCGCTGACCAAGTATCTGGGCGGCCACGGAACCAGTCTGGGCGGCGCGATTGTCGATTCCGGCAAGTTCCCGTGGGCCAAGCACAAGGAACGCTTCAAGCGCCTCAACGAACCCGACGTCAGCTACCACGGCGTGGTCTATACCGAAGCGCTGGGCGAAGCCGCTTATATCGGCCGCGCGCGCGTGGTCCCATTGCGCAATACCGGTGCGGCGCTGTCGCCGTTCAACAGTTTCCAGATCCTGCAAGGCATAGAAACGCTGGCCTTGCGGCTCGACCGCATCACCGCCAACGCACTGACGGTGGCGCAGCATCTGAAGAAACACCCGAAGGTGAACTGGGTCAACTACGCCGGGCTGGAAGATCATCCCGATCACGCCCTGGCGCAAAAGTACTTCAAGGGCAAGCCGTCGGGCATCCTGACTTTCGGCGTCAAGGGCGGCCTCGTCGGCGGCGCGAAGTTCCAGGATGCGCTGCAACTGTTCACGCGCCTGGTCAACATCGGCGACGCCAAATCGCTGGCCACGCATCCGGCCTCGACCACGCATCGCCAGCTCTCGCCAGCCGAACTGGTGAAAGCCGGCGTCACCGAAGATACGGTGCGCTTGTCGATCGGCATCGAGCATATCGACGATCTGCTTGCGGATCTGGATCAGGCGCTTGCTGCGGTCTGATTGCCTTGCTTTGATTCGCTTGCAATGGCGGTAAAAAAAGCCTGAAGATTTCTCTTCAGGCTTTTTTGATTCAGCGCCGACCGGATACTGGCTTACTTTCCCTGCGCCTTCACCACCTGCAGCGCACTGGCAATCAGCGTGCTCATGTCGCTCAGGTTGGCCGGCACGATGATGGAGTTGTTGGTCTTGGCCAGTTGCGAAAACGCTGCGACATATTGCTCCGCGACTTTCAGGTTGACCGCTTCTTCGCCGCCCGGCGACTGGATCGCAGCCGCCGTCTTGCGCAACGCTTCGGCGCTGGCGTTGGCGATGGCGATGATGGCGGCGGCCTGGCCTTCGGCGCGGTTGATCGACGCCTGCTTTTCCCCTTCCGACTTGGCGATGGAGGCTTCGCGTTCGCCGGTGGCGATGTTGATCTGCTCCTGCTTGCGGCCTTCGGAGGCAGCGATCAGCGCGCGCTTTTCACGCTCGGCGGTGATCTGCGCCTGCATGGCATGCAGGATTTCCTTGGGTGGTGTCAGGTCCTTGATCTCGTAACGCAGCACCTTGACGCCCCAGTTCTGCGCGGACTCGTCGATGGCGCTGACGATGGCGGTGTTGATGTGATCGCGCTCTTCGAAGGTCTTGTCGAGTTCCATCTTGCCGATCACGGAACGCAAGGTGGTTTGCGCCAGCTGGGTGATCGCTGCGATGTAGTTCGACGAACCGTAGGACGCGCGCATCGGATCCGTGATCTGGAAGTACAGGATGCCGTCGACCTGCAGCTGCGTGTTGTCGCGCGTGATGCAGACTTGCGGCGGCACGTCGAGCGGGATTTCCTTGAGGATGTGCTTGTAGGCGACACGATCGATGAAAGGCACCACGATGTTCAGGCCAGGCCCGAGCGTCGCATGGTATTTACCGAGGCGCTCAACCACCCAGGCATGCTGTTGAGGCACGACTTTGACGGTCTTGATGACGAAGATGATGGCGATGAAAAAAATGACCAGCGTCACGCTTCCGAACATGGGTATTCTCCTAATGGTGGGAGACGATCAGGCGGCTGCCCCGTACTTCCCGGATGATGAATTGTCCTGCCTGCGCAGGGCTGCCCGCTGCGAGTTCGACGTCCCACTCGGCGCCACGATAGCGGATGCGCGCAGTGTGGGTGCCGTCGAGGTCGTTCCAGTGATCGACGCTCACGCTCTGACCGATGTCGAGGTTCACGTTGGGATCGCGGCCGGCGTCATTTCTGTTCTTGCGACCAAAACGACTGCGCCGCAATGCGCCGATGGCGGCAAAGCCGATCGCCGCAGCCAGCAGCAGCTGCCATTCCAATTTGACGCCCAGCAGCGCGGCAACGCCGCCGGCGCCGAGACCGATCGCAATCATCAGCAAATAAAACGTGCCGGTGAAGAGTTCCACGCCGATTGCCACGCCGGCCACTACGAACCATATCGCCCAGTCCATCATGTCCTTGTTCCTTTTCAGAGATGGTGCGAAAAACTGCTGCAGACCTGCTTATCGGCAAGACTGTAACAGCCTATTCGCAAAAAGCAAAAACGCGGGCACTAAGCCCGCGTTTTTGTTGAAACAAATAAGCTGAAATAACGAAGCTTGCTTACTCCCTCACTTACTTGGCTGCGTGGCTGGCCGCCAGTTTCTGCCAGGTGTCGATCACCGAATCAGGATTCAGCGAGATCGATTCGATACCCTGCTTCATCAGCCATTCCGCGAAATCCGGATGGTCCGACGGACCCTGGCCGCAGATGCCGACGTACTTGCCCTTGGCGAGGCAAGTCGAGATGACCTTGGTCAGCAAGGCTTGCAAGGCAGGATCGCGTTCGTCGAAATCGGCTGCCAGCAATTCCATGCCGGAGTCGCGGTCCAGGCCCAATGTCAGCTGCGTCAGATCGTTGGAACCGATCGAGAAGCCGTCGAAGTGTTCGAGGAACTCTTCGGCCAGAATCGCGTTGGAAGGCACTTCGCACATCATGATGACGCGCAGGCCGTTTTCGCCGCGCTTGAGGCCGTTCTTGCCGAGCAGGCCGATGACCTTTTCCGCTTGTCCCAAGGTACGGACGAACGGCACCATGATCTCGACGTTGGTCAGGCCCATGTCGTTGCGCACGCGCTTCATGGCCTGGCATTCCATTTCGAATGCTTCAGCGAAATCAGCCGACAGATAACGCGCCGCGCCGCGGAAGCCCAGCATCGGGTTTTCTTCGTCCGGCTCGTAACGCGAACCGCCGATCAGCTTCTTGTACTCGTTCGACTTGAAATCGGACAGGCGCACGATGACCGGCTTGGGCCAGAATGCCGCCGCGATGGTGGCGATGCCTTCGGCCAGCTTGTCGACGTAGAAGGCCTTCGGCGAAGCGTGGCCGCGGGCGACCGACTCGACTGCCTTCTTGAGGTCGGCATCGATGTTCGGGTATTCCAGGATCGCGCGTGGATGCACGCCGATATTGTTGTTGATGATGAATTCCAGACGCGCCAGACCAACGCCGCCGTTCGGGATCGACTGGAAGTCGAACGCCAGTTGCGGGTTGCCGACGTTCATCATGATCTTCAACGGAATCGACGGCAATTCGCCGCGTGCGACTTCGGTGATTTCGGTTTCCAGCAGGCCGTCGTAGATCTTGCCTTCGTCGCCTTCGGCGCAGGAAACGGTGACCAGCGTGCCGTCCTTGAGGATGTCGGTGGCGTCGCCGCAACCGACCACTGCCGGCACGCCCAGTTCACGCGCGATGATCGCCGCGTGGCAGGTACGGCCGCCGCGGTTGGTGACGATCGCTGCGGCGCGCTTCATGACTGGTTCCCAGTTCGGGTCGGTCATGTCGGCAACCAGCACGTCGCCCGGCTGGACGCGTTCCATTTCGGCGGCATCGCGAATCACGCGCACCGGACCGGCGCCGATCTTCTGGCCGATGGCGCGACCGGTTGCCAGCACGGCGCTGGAGCCCTTGAGTTTGAAGCGTTGCTGCGCGTCGGTCGCCTTTTGCTGCGACTTCACGGTTTCCGGACGCGCCTGCAGGATGTACAGCTTGCCGTCACGGCCGTCCTTGCCCCATTCGATGTCCATCGGACGCTCGTAGTGCTTCTCGATGATGGTGGCGTACTTGGCCAGTTCGACGATTTCGGCGTCGTTGAGCGAATAGCGGTTGCGCATTTCGACCGGCACGTCGACGGTCTTGACCGAGCGACCGGCCTTGGCTTCGCCGGTGAATTCCATCTTGATCAGCTTGGAGCCGATATTGCGGCGGATGATCGGCAGCTTGCCTTGTTCCAGCATCGGCTTGTGGACGTAGAACTCGTCCGGGTTGACCGCGCCCTGCACCACCGTTTCGCCGAGGCCGTAGCTGGAAGTGATGAAGACCACATCCTTGAAGCCCGATTCGGTGTCGATGGTGAACATCACGCCGGCGGCGCCGACGTCGGAGCGCACCATGCGTTGCACGCCGGCCGACAGCGCTACTTCGGCGTGGGTGAAGCCCTTGTGGACGCGATACGAGATCGCACGGTCGTTGTACAGCGACGCGAACACGTGCTTCATCGCTTCGAGCACGTTGTCGATGCCGACCACGTTGAGGAAGGTTTCCTGCTGACCGGCGAAGGACGCGTCAGGCAAGTCTTCTGCGGTCGCGGACGAACGCACGGCGAAAGACATCTCCGCAGTGGAGTCGGCAACCAGTTTGTCGTAGAAGGATTTGATCTGCTGTTCCAGCGCAGGCTGGAAAGGCGTGTCGATAATCCATTGACGAATCTCCGCGCCGGCTTGCGCCAATGCACGCACATCTTCGATGTCCAGCGTAACGAGACGATCCGCAATGCGTTGGGCCAGCGTTGCGCCGCCATTTGCACTGTGTTCCAGAAAGTCGCGGAAAGCCTGTGCGGTCGTGGCAAAGCCACCTGGCACGCGGACTCCGGCACCGGCCAGCTGGCTGATCATTTCACCCAGCGACGCGTTCTTGCCGCCGACGGACTCGACATCCGTCATGCGAAGATTTTCAAAGGAGACTACGTATGCGGCCCCCTGGGCAGAACCCATGTTTACTGCGTTGGACATAACAACCTCTAGTTTGATGATGGGAAATCTTCGCGGCGCCGGCGATCGTCATTTGTTCTTTGTTATTTTGGGACGAAGGCGACATAATTGGTGCAAATGCGGATGCAACTGCCAGATCAACTGCAGGTAGTGCGGCACGGCTCAGGAGGTGCATGACTTGATGCAAACGGCGCGCGGCAGTTCCGAAGGTGTTTGCGAGGGCAAACATCCAGATGGTTTCGGTCAACTTGCGCAGCACGTTCAGGGTCATTTTGAGCTAGCTTCTCAATCTGTTGCATGGCATTTTACATGGCTAGCCGGTTTTTTTTCACTCCCCCTCTTATTTTTATTGTTTTCTTTTTAACAACACTATGCTCGATCTCGCTCCGCCTTCGCATCCGGTCCCGTTGCCGCCCGCCAACCGCACGGTGTTCTTCGTCTCCGACGGCACCGGAATTACGGCGGAAACGCTGGGCCATTCCGTGCTCAGCCAGTTCGAGCTGCGCTTCAAGCAAGTACGGCTGCCGTTCGTCGACACGCTGGACAAGGCCTACGACGCCACGCGCCGCATCAATGAAGTCGCCGAAGTCGACGGCAAGGCGCCGATCGTGTTCTCGACACTGGTGAAAGCCGATCTGTCGGCGGTCATCCGCCAGTCGCGGGCGATGCACATGGATTTGTTCCAGACCTTCGTCGAGCCGCTGGAGCAGGAGCTCGGCGTCAAGTCGACCCACACCATCGGCCGCAGCCACAACACCGCCGATTCGGAAGAATACAAAAACCGCATCGAGGCGATCAATTTCTCGCTGGCGCATGATGACGGCCAGTCGAACAAGAATCTGGCGAGCGCCGACGTCATCCTGGTCGGGGTTTCCCGCTCGGGCAAGACGCCGACCAGTCTGTACCTGGCGATGCAGTACGGCATCAAGGCGGCCAACTACCCGTTGATTCCGGAGGACTTCGAGCGCGACAAGCTGCCGAGCGGGCTGGTGAATTTCAAGAAGAAGATTTTCGGACTGACCATCGCCGCCGAACGCTTGTCGGAAGTGCGCAATGAACGCCGCCCCGGCAGCAAGTACGCCGCCATCGAAAACTGCCGTTATGAAATCAACGAGGCGGAAAAGATGATGCGCCGCGAAGGCATTCGCTGGATGTCGTCAACGGCCAAGTCGATTGAGGAAATTGCCGCCACCATCCTGCAGGAAATCAAGCCGGAAACCCGTTGATATCCGCTGCGCACGCCAACTAGCCAGGCGCTCTGGTGAAATGCGTGTGCACCAGATAGTCCTTGTGCGGACCGTCAATGCGCGTGCGCAATTCGAACTGGTCAGTGTCAATCAACTGATAGCTGCCGTCGTAACGGTCGAGTATGCAGAGATGCGCCTCGACCGGCAGCAAAGCCTGTTTCACCGCGTCATAGCGATAGCTCTGGTAAGCCTGCCCGGCCTGCATGCCGTCGGCAAACGCCACGTGCACAAGGTCGCCCGCAATCTCGTAGTCAAAGCGGCGCGAAAAAGCGACCACACGCTGGTCGGCCGTCAGCCGCAGCTGCCCCGATTCCTTGTAATGCAATAGAGACGTGTCGGAGACCCGCAGGAATTCGGCCGTACCATCAGCTTCACCGATCAATACATCATCGGCGCCCAGCATGGTGCGGAAAAACGTCCAGCGTCCGCTGAAATAGGCATGGAGATCCGGCGACTGGAAGTTCATCGCCAACTCAGGCAGCGCCGCCCTGCTTTTGCCGGACCTGCTCGAAGAAGCATACCGCTGCTGCGGCAGCAACATTGAGCGACTCCATCTCGCCGAGATGCGGAATCACGACCTTGTCGCTGGCGGCATCGAGCAGATCGTCGGCGACGCCCTGCCCTTCGTGACCGAACAGCCAGGCGACGGGTTGCTTCAGGTCAGTTTGATAGATGGTTTTTTGTGCGTAGGAACTGGTCGCCAATACCGGGATACTGCCGCCCTTGCACAGACTCAGCAGATCGGCGTTTTCGAAGATATCCAGTTGAAAATGCGCCCCCATGCCGGCGCGCAGGACCTTTGGCGACCACGCGGCGGCGGTGCCTGCCGAACAAAACACCTGGCCGATACCTGCGGCTGCAGCGCTGCGCAGGATGGAGCCCAGGTTGCCGGGATCCTGCAAGCCGTCGAGCAAGACGGCAGACGTCGTCAACACCGACGGCACGGACGGCTGCGGCGTCGCAATCACCAGCAACAGACCAACGCCGTTTTCGACCTGGCTTGCTGCCTGATACAGCGCGTCGGGCAAGCAAATGCATTGAGTTCCTTCAGCTTCGCATTGCGCCAACAGCGGCGCCACTTCAGCGTGATGCAACGCGCTCTCGGCGATGATGCAAAACTCGGGCTTGCCCGCGCCCTGCAAATAGGCCTGCGCCAAATGCACGCCATCGAGCAGGCTGCGACCAGCCTTGCGTCGCGCCTGCGCGCTGGTGGCGAGCTGTTTTAGCTCCTTGTACAGCGCGTTGTCGCGCGAGGAAATCGTTTTCATCGACGCGTCCCTCAGCCTGCGTTCAGTAAGGCGCGCACCGGCGCATACGACTTGCGATGCACGGGCGAGACGCCGTGCAGGCGCAGACGCTCCAGATGCAGCGCAGTCGGATAGCCCTTGTGCTGATCGAAGGCATAGTTCGGATACTGCGCATGCAGCACCAGCAAGGCGGCGTCGCGTGCAGTCTTGGCCAGGATCGATGCCGCCGAGATCGCCGGCACCTTGTCGTCGCCCTTGATGATGGCTTCCGAGCGTATCGTCATTACCGGGCAGCGATTGCCGTCGATCAGCGCCAGCGTGGGGATGGTCTTGAGCGTTTCGACGGCGCGGCGCATGGCCAGCATGCTGGCGTGGAGAATATTGAGCTGATCGATTTCATCTTCCGAACACTCCGCAATCGCCCAGGCAATGGCGCGGTCCTTGATTTCAAGCGCAAGCGCATCGCGGCTGGATTCGGATAATTTTTTCGAATCGCGGAGACCGATGATCGGTCGCGCCGGATCGAGAATGACCGCTGCCGCGAATACCGGTCCGGCCAAAGGTCCGCGCCCGGCTTCATCAACGCCGCAAATAGTCTCGCCGGCATAGTTGTCGAACGCAAACAGGGACAGATTCAGATCTTGTTTCTTCGCCATGGCTTCAGCTTCCTGGTGCAAATCGCGCACGCTGCCGGTCCAGCAAGGCGCAGACCGCCTGCGCGCTGGCGTTGGCGGTATCGCGCAACAAGCTGTGGTGCATATCGGTAAACCGCTGGCGCAGGTTCCTGCCATGCTCCTGATCATCCAGTTGCTTCCACAACGCATCGGCCAGCGCCTGCGGTGTAGCGGCGTCTTGCAGCAATTCCGGCACAAGGAATTCGCGCGCCAGGATATTCGGCAGCCCGACCCAGGGCTGGTAGTTCATGTGGCGCATGATGGCGTAGGACGCACGCATCATTTTGTAAGCGATGACCATCGGCTTCTTGTACAAGGCCACTTCCAGCGACGCGGTGCCGGAAGCCACCAGCACGGCATCAGCCGCTTCCATTGCCGCATGCGACTGCCCGCTGATGACGTGGATGCCAATATCGGCGCTGCCGGTCTCCACAATCAATTGCTCGAAATACGCGCGCTGCTTGTCGCCCGCCATCGGCGCTACAAACTGCAATTGCGGCTCGCGCTGGCGCAACAGTCTGGCAGCACCAAGGAAGCTGGCGGTGTTGTACTTGAGTTCGGACATGCGGCTACCCGGCAGGATCGCCACGACGCGGCGGTCCTGCTGCAAGCCGAGCGCAGTGCGTGCGCCGCTCTGGTCGGGCTCCATCGGGATGATTTCCGCCAGCGGATGGCCGACATAGGTGACCGGCACGCCGGCTTTTCGGTAGATCTCTTCTTCGAACGGAAAGATCACCAGCATGTGCGACACTGCGCGCGCGATTTTCTTGATGCGTCCGCCCCGCCACGCCCAGATTTGCGGGCCGATGAAATGCATGGTCGGAATGCCTGCGTCGCGCAGTTGCTGCTCGAGGCCGAGGTTGAAACCGGGATAGTCAATGCCGATGAATACCGACGGCCGCTCGGCCAGCAACTGATCGCGCAGCGTGTTTTGTATGCCTTTGAGTTCGCGGTAGCGCGGTATCACTTCGAACAGCCCGCGCACCGTCAGCTTGTCCATCGGCCAGTCGCTCACGAAACCATGCTCCGCCATATGCGGCCCGCCGATGCCGTGCAGGCGCGCGTCCGGCAGGCGAGGACGCAAGCCGGACAGCAAACGGCTCGCCAGCAGGTCGCCCGAGCTTTCGCCGGCGACCATGGCGATGGACATGTTATCGGATGATGCCACGAGAGGACGAGGCGATGAATTCGCGCATCAGGCGGATGTGAGCAGCGGAGTCGGGGGTATTTTCTTCTTGCTGCAGCAGCGCTTGTTTCGCCTCTTCCAGCGGCAGGCTGGAACGATAGATGGCTTTGTAGGCGCGCTTGATCGCAGCAATCTGTTCGGGTGTGAAGCCGCGGCGCTTCAGACCTTCGCTGTTGATGCCTGCCGGCACTGCGCGGTTGCCCGCCGCCGTCACGAACGGTGGAATATCCTGGCTCACGGCTGCCGTGAAAGCCGTCATGGCGTGCGCGCCGATCTTGCAGAACTGGTGCACCGAAGTGAACCCGCCCAGGAACACCCAGTCGCCCAAGTGAACGTGCCCTGCCAACGTGGCATTGTTGGCCAGGATGATGTTGTTGCCCAGCTGGCAATCGTGCGCAATGTGCACGTACGCCATGATCCAGTTGTCGTCGCCGAGGCGCGTGACGCCCGCATCCTGGGTGGTGCCCAGGTTGAAGGTGACGAATTCGCGGATGGTGTTGCGGTCGCCGATTTCCAGGCGGGTCGGTTCGCCGGCGTACTTCTTGTCCTGTGGCGCAGCGCCCAGGGAGCCGAACTGGAAGATCTGATTGTCACGGCCGATCGTGGTGTGCCCTTCGATCACGACGTGCGGACCGACTTTGGTGCCGGCGCCGATGCGCACATTGGCGCCGATGACCGAATAGGCGCCCACCTCAACCGACGAGTCGAGCTGCGCACCCGACTCGATCACAGCGGTAGGATGAATACGCGACATGAATCAGCCTGCCTGGCTGGCGTCGTTGGCGTTGCGCATGGTGCACATCAGGTCGCCTTCGACCGCTACCTGGCCGTCGACGGTCGCTACGGCCTTGTATTTCCAGATGCCACGCGCACGGCGGGTGATTTCCACGTGCATCTTCAACTGGTCGCCCGGCTCAACCGGACGCTTGAACCGCGCATTGTCGATACCGACGAAATACACCACCGTGCTGGCGTCCGGCTTGCGGCCTTCGGTCAGGAACGACAGCAGCGCGGCGGTCTGCGCCAGCGCTTCGATCATCAGCACGCCTGGCATGACCGGCTTGTGCGGGAAGTGGCCGTTGAAGAACTCTTCGTTCACGGTCACATTCTTGATGGCGGTAATGTCCTTGCCGCTTTCCCATTCGAGGACGCGGTCCACCAGCAACATCGGATAACGGTGCGGGAGGTATTCTTTGATTTGATTGATATCGAGACTAGTCATTTTTTTGCTCAGTATTTTGCGCAGTAAGCTGCTCTGTAAGCGATTTGATCATTTTTTCCAACGCACGGATTTTCTCACGCATTGTGCCCAGATTGCGCACCAATGCTGCTGATTTTTCCCATTCTCCGTGCTTGGCGATGGGATAGAAGCCGGTGTATTGCCCCGGCTCCAGGATGGATCGCAATGCCAGCGTGCCGGCCGATACGTGCACCTTGTCGGCAATGGTGATGTGACCGTGGATCATGGCGGCGCCACCGATCGAGCAATATTTGCCGATTTTGGCGCTGCCGGCGATGCCCGCACAAGCGGCAATCGCGGTGTGTGCACCGATATGGCAGTTGTGCGCGATCTGGATCTGGTTGTCCAGCTTGACGCCGTCTTCCAGCACGGTATCAGACAAGGCGCCGCGGTCGATGGTGGTATTGGCGCCGATTTCGACATCGTTGCCGATCACTACCCTGCCAACTTGCGGAATCTTGACCCAGGCGCCGCCTTCATTGGCAAATCCGAAACCGTCGGCGCCAATGACGGCGCCGGAATGGACGATGCCGCGCTCACCGATCTCACAACCGGCGTGAAACGTCACCCGCGCATGGAAATGCGTATCCGCGCCGATCTGCGCATTGCGTCCGATATAGCTGCCTGCATCGATGACAGCCCGTTCCCCGATGACCGCACCGGCTTCAATGACGACCTGCGGACCGATGGCCGCACTTGCCGCCACCCGGGCGCTTGCGTCGACGCAGGCGCTGGCATGGATGCCCGCAGCGGCCGGAATCGCCGCCTGAGCCGCAAACAGCTGTGCGGCCTTGGCAAAATAGGCATAGGGGTTTTTGGTGACAATGCGCGCGCCCTGATATGCGACGACGGCTTCATCATCCGCTTCGGACAGAATCAAGGCGGCTGCGTGCGTCTGCTCTGCCTGCGAACGAAACTTGGAATTGGAGAGGAACGTCATGTGCGACGAAGTCGCGGCGTCCAGAGGAGCAATGCCGCCGACCTCGATCTGCGCATTGCCTTTAAGCTGGCCACCCAAGCGTTCGACCAACTGTTCTAGCCGAATACTCATGCTGGCCTTCGTAGATTATTCCGTTACCTGCTCAGGCAACACAGATTGACTATTTCTTCTCGGAACAATCTGTGCGCCTGGGGTGAACATGTGATGAATTGCGTTGCGTGCTGCTGTATTACTTCGACAGTTCTTTCAGAACCTTGTCGGTGATGTCGATGCGCTTGCTGGCGTAGACCGCTTCCTGGAACACGATGTCGTATTTTTCCGCTTCAGCGATCTGACGAATCACCTTGTTGGTACGCTCCAGCACCACCGACAGTTCTTCGTTGCGACGCTGGTTCAGATCTTCGCGGAATTCACGTTGCTTGCGCTGGAATTCCTTGTCGAGGTCGCCCAGATCGCGTTGGCGTTTTGCGCGTTCCGCATCGGACAACACCGCGGCATCCTTGTCGAGCTTGTCGGATTGCGCCTTCAGGCGCGCGGCCATGTCGGCGATATCCTTTTCGCGCTTGGCGAATTCGGCTTCCAGCTTGGTTTGCGCAGCCTTGGCCGGCACCGCTTCGCGGAAAATACGCTCGGTGCTGACAAATGCGATTCTCGATTCCTGGGCTTGTACGTTTGCAAACGACAGGATGCCGACTGCCAGCGTTGCAGCCTGCATTGACAATAATGATTTAGTAATAAACTTCAAGGTCATTCTCCGTAATACAGATTTCAATTATGCCACTGGCTGATCTTGCGATCAGAAACCGGTGCCGAGCTGGAACTGGAAGTTCTGAGACTTGTCGCCCTGCTTCAAGTTCAACGGTTTACCGTAGCTCAGCTTCAAAGGACCGATCGGCGAGATCCAACTGATGCCGAGACCCGTCGAATAGCGCAAATCGTTGATCTTGATGCGTTCGCGGTCGGCAAACACGTTACCGCCGTCAAGGAAGGTGAACCAGCGCAAACTGCGATCCTGCCCTGAGCCCGGGAATGGGAACTGCAATTCTACGCTACCAATGAGTCGCGAGGCGCCGCCCATCGAATCACCGTACTGATCTTTCAGGCTACCCAGCGACGACGCCTCGTAACCCCGAACGGTGCCGATACCACCCGCATAGTAATTTTTGAAGATAGGATAAGGCTTGCCGCCGATGCCCTTGCCGTAGTCGATTTCGCCATTGAATGCAATCGTCGCGGCATTCGCCCAGAACGGCTGGAAGTACTGATGCTGATAACTTGCACGATAGTACTTCAAGGTGCCAACGGCGGACAACTCCAGATTGGCCCGCTGGAAACGACCTTTGGTCGGCACCAGCGCGCTGTCGCGACTGTCGCGCTGCCATGCTGCAGTCAGCGGGAAGCTGGTCGTCGAAGCGGTGCCGACGCCGCAAGTAGGATCGTTGACGACATCGCAACCAGGTGCGCCGCTACCGGCGCCGAAGTCGCGCACGTATTGGCGATACAAGCTCGGGCTGGTGGTATCGGTATCGACTTTGGTGTTCTCAATGCCGATGCCGAAGAAGATGCGGTCCAGCTCGGAGAACGGCACGCCGAACTTGACGCTACCGCCGATTGTTTTCACGCGGTAATCACCGGTGGTGTATGCCGAGGGACGAATCGTGCGCAGGAACACTTCATACGTGCGGCTGACGCCGTCATCGGTAAAGTACGGATTAGTCTGCGATACGGCGATCGTACGATAGCGCGAACTGGTGTTCACGTCGATGCCGATTGTGTTGCCGCTACCGAAGGCGTTTTCCTGGGAAATCGACCCAGTAAGGCTCAGTTTATCGGTCTGCGAGAAGCCGGCGCCGATCATGATGTTGCCGGTCGGCTTTTCTTCGACCTTCAGGTTGACGTCGATCTGGTCGTTGCTGTTAGGCACTTCCGGCGTCTCGACGGTGACTTCCTTGAAGTAACCCAGGCGATCGACGCGGTCGCGCGACAGTTTGATCTTCTCGCCGTCGTACCACGAGTCCTCGAACTGGCGGAATTCACGACGAATGACTTCATCGCGCGTCTTGGTGTTGCCGGCGATGTTGATGTGACGCACGTAGACGCGCTTGCCCGGATCGACCATGATCGTGAAAGCGACTTCCTTCTTTTCACGATCGACGTTCGGATTGGCGTTGACGTTGGCGAACGCATAACCGAAGTTGCCGAGGCGTTCGCTGATCTTTTTGGTGCTGTCGGTCAGTTTGGAGCCGGAATAGATTTCACCCTTCTTCAACTGCACCAGCGAGGCCAGATCAGCTTCCATGCCGAACATTTCGCCATCGAGCTTGATGTCGGAGACGGTGTACTTCTCGCCTTCGTTGATATTGATGGTGACGTAGATGTCTTTCTTGTCGGGCGTAATCGATACCTGAGTCGATTCGATCTGCATTTCAAGATAACCGCGGTCCAGATAATAAGAGCGCAGCGATTCGATATCGCCGGCGAGCTTTTGTTTGGAATACTGATCGGCCTTGGTGTACCAGGTGAACCAGCCTGGCGTCGTCAGCTTGAGCTGATCGCGCAGTGTGCCATCCGAAAATGCCTTGTTGCCGACAACGTTGATTTGCTTGATGCGCGACGTGTCGCCTTCATCCACGGCAAACGTGACAGCGACGCGATTGCGCTCGACCGGCGTGATGGTGGTGGTGACCTTGGCGCCATACAGGCCGCGCGACAAATATTGACGCTTCAGCTCCTGTTCGGCGCGATCTACCTGCGACTTGTCGAAAATGCGTGATTCAGCGACGCCGATTTCCTTGAGCGCCTTGGTCAGTTGCTCCTTGTCGAACTCCTTGATGCCGGTGAAGTCGACGCTGGCGATGGCCGGACGCTCTTCGACCTGCACCACCAGCACATCGCCTTCGGCTTCGACGCGCACATCCTTGAAGAAGCCGGTCGCGTACAACGCCTTGATCGCCGCAGTGCCTTTTTCATCAGTGAACGTATCGCCTACGCGCACCGGCAGGTAGCTGAAGACGGTGCCGGCTTCGGTACGCTGAATGCCTTCGACACGGATGTCTTTGACCACGAACGGCTCAACGGCAAAAGCCTGGCCAGCACAAAGGGTCAACGCTGCGGCGGCGATCAGGCTACGGGAAAAGATCGGTGCAGGGGAATGCGCGGAATGTAATTTCATTAGCTATCTTATGAACTATGTTTTTTTGCCGGCCGCTTCACGAAGCGTTGAAATGACCGAACATATGTAAAGTCAAAAGCCATCCGGGCGACCCGGACGGTTTGGAACGAATCCTTAAAACATCAGACGTACAATGTCGTTGAAAGCGGCCACGAGCATCAGCATCATCAGAATACCCATACCGGCGCGCTGAGCAATTGCCCCAAAGCGCTCAGAAACAGGACGGCCGGTCAAAATCTCCAGCGAATAATACAGCAAATGCCCGCCATCTAAAACCGGGATGGGCAGCAGGTTCATCACTCCCAGACTGATGCTGATGAACGCAATGAAGCTCAGATAGCTGACTAGGCCCACTTTGGCAGTCTGACCGGCGTAATCCGCTATGGTAATCGGGCCGGTGATATTTTTCCATGAAACTTGTCCGACGATCATTTTTCCGATCATCTTGAGTGTCATGGCACTGGTGTCCCACGTCTTTTCCGCACCTTTGACGATAGCCGTCCAGGGCGGATCACTCACCACGGTCATTTCAGGAGCCAGCGGCACCTCGACTTTGATGCGGCCGATAGTCTGGCCATTGTCGCTCAACGTATCGGGAGTGACGGCGATATGGAACTCGCTCTGACCGCGCAGACCTTGCAGCGTCAGCGGCTTGCCCGGGGAGGCGCGCACCAGCTCGACCAGCGCCAGACCGTCCTTGATCGGGGCGCCGTTCACAGCCAGAATCAGATCGCCCTTTTGCAAGCCGGCCTGCATGGCAGGGCCTTCCATGATCTTGCCCAGGATTGCCTGTGGACGCGCGAGCGACAAGCCCAGCTTGGCCAGGAAATCGCCTTCGAGATCCTCGGTGGACACGCTGTCGAGCGACAGCTTGACGTTATTGATCAGTTTGCCGCCGTTTGACGCGGCGCTTTCGACGTCGAGACGCGCCGGCGTCTTTTCCAGCACGTGCTGCATCAATTGCCAGCGTACCTCGGTCCACGCGTGGACCGGCTCGCCGTTGATCGCAGTAATGGTTTCACCGCCGCGCAGGCCGGCCTGATAAGCGGCACTCTGCTCCGCCATGGCGCGCAGCTTTGGAACGGGTTCCGGAATACCGTGCATGAACAGCCCGGCGAACAACAGGATGGCGAGGATGAAATTGGCCAGCGGACCGGCAGCGACGATCGCGATGCGGCGCCAGACGGATTGGCGTGTGAATTCTCGCTTGAGGTCTTCCGGCGCCATCTCGCTGACATCCTGCTCTCGGGCATCGAGCATCTTGACGTAGCCGCCCAGCGGCAGAATGGACAAGGCCCATTCGGTCTGGTCCGGCCCAAAACGTCGCGACCAGACGATACGTCCCATGCCGACCGAGAAACGCAGGACCTTGACGCCACACAGCCGCGCCACCCAGTAATGCCCAAGCTCATGGACAACCACCAGTGTGCCGAGCGCGACGACGAAAGCCAGCAATGTGTGCAACAGGTTCATGACGGAGAAATCATAAGGTCAGGCAGGATTGCGCTACGGAACGCGCGATCTTGTCCTGCTCGATCAGCGCATCGATATCGGTGACCGGACCGTGCGGCAGCTTGTCCATGACGCGGGCGATCACTTGATCGATCATGCGGAATCCGATTTCTTGATTCAGGAATGCCTCCACGGCAACTTCGTTGGCGGCATTGAGGATCGCTGCCGAGCTGCCACCGGCGTGCAGTGCATCATACGCCAGTTTGAGACACGGAAAACGCGCCAGGTCGGGACGCTCGAAAAATAGTTGGCCGATCTGCGCCAGGTCCAGTTGGGCCACGCCGGAGGCGATCCGTTCGGGATAAGCCATGGCATTGGCGATGGGCGTGCGCATATCCGGATTGCCCAGTTGCGCCAGCACCGAGCCGTCGACGTAGGACACCATTGAATGAATCACGCTTTGCGGATGGATCATGACTTCGATCCTGTCCGCCGGCGCGCCGAACAGCCAATGCGCCTCAATGACTTCGAGGCCCTTGTTCATCATGGTCGCGGAGTCGACCGATATCTTGCGACCCATGACCCATTTCGGGTGCGCCACTGCCTCCTCCGGCGTCACGCTATCGAGCGTTTCAACCGCGCGCTTGAGGAAAGGCCCTCCGGAAGCCGTCAGCAAAATCTTGGCGATGCCGCCATCATCCAGAGAGCGCCGGAAATCGTGCGGCAGGCATTGGAAAATCGCATTGTGCTCGCTGTCGATCGGCAGCAACGTGGCCTTGTGCTCGGCCACGGCATCGATCAGCAGCTGGCCGGACATGACCAGCGCTTCCTTGTTGGCGAGAAGAATTTTTTTGCCGGCGCGTGCCGCGGCCAGCGTCGAGGCCAGGCCGGCGGCGCCGACAATGGCCGCCATGACCATGTCGCATGCGGCGGCACTGGCAACGTCGCACAAGGCCTGCGGGCCATAACCAACTTCGGTGCGTAATCCCTGCGCGCGCAGTTTTTGCTGCAGCTCACCAGCCGCTTCGGCAGTACCGACTACGGCAACCTGAGGCTGGAAACGTACGCATTGCGCCGCCAGTTCGTCAACGCGCGAATGCGCGGTCAATGCATAAACCCGGTAACGTTCAGGGTGACGCCCCACCACGTCCAGCGTCGAAACCCCGATGGAGCCGGTGGAGCCAAGTACGGAAATTGCCTGCATGAAACTCCTACAACCAGAGATCGATCAAGGCCGCCAGCGGCAGGACGGGAATCAGCGCATCGATGCGGTCCAGTACGCCGCCGTGCCCTGGCAGCAGATTACTGCTGTCCTTGAAGCCGGCGCGACGTTTGAGCTGCGACTCGAACAGATCGCCGACGACGCTGGCAGCCACCAGCAAACTCATGACGACGATGAAACCGAACCAGCCAAAACGTTCGTACAGGCGTCCGGAGAAGGTATCGCCGTCGAGGTACATGACCGTCGCCGCAGCGGCAACCAGCACCGCCAGCCAACCGCCGACCGCGCCTTCCCAGGACTTGCCCGGAGAAATCGACGGCGCCAGTTTGTGCCGACCGAAACCTTTACCGGCGAAATACGCGCCGATGTCGGCAATCCAGACAATCGCCATGACCGACAGCAAATACAGCGGCGAATGGCGGAACAAGGAAACGATGGCGATAAAACAACCCACCAGCGCCAGCGTATAGGTAATGCTGAGCAATCGATTGGCGGGCGTTTTCAGCGGCGGCAAGCCAAGCTTCAACGCCGGAACGAAGCGAATTACCCACAGCGCCACGCACACCGCGAACAGGCTGCGCACACTCGACAATCCGGTGACGAAGACCACCACGGTATAGCCGACCGTCCAGAAACCGGCCCACAACTCCGCGCGTGAATAGCGGAACAGGCGCAGGCTTTCCCAGGCGCCGGCGGCGAAGAACGCCACCGTGACCGCAGCAAAAGCAAAAAAGTTATTCAGGAAAAGTACGGGCAATAAGATTGCCAGGAGAATCAACGCCGTGATGACACGCGTTTTCAGCATCAGGAAGCCTTTTTCTGCTCGACCAATTGCTCACTGGTCCGACCGAAGCGCCGCTCGCGCTGGCGATACGACTCGATCGCCTTGTCCAGCTCGGCCCCGTCAAAATCGGGCCAATACGTTTCGGTGAAATACAGTTCGCTATAGGCCAGTTGCCAAAGTAGGAAATTGGAAATGCGCTCTTCGCCGCCGGTGCGGACGAACAGATCCGGTTCGGGGGCGTAAGCCATCGCCAGATGGGGAGTCAACTGCTCTTCGGAAAAATCGGTCGCACCGGGTTGCTCCTTGAGCATCTTGCCGACCGCCTGCATGATGTCCCAACGCCCGCCGTAATTGGCGCAGATGGTCAGCGTCAACCGTTTGTTGCCGGCAGTCTGCGCCTCGGCCCTGGCCACCATGTCCTGCAGCTTGGCGTCAAAACGGCTGAGGTCGCCGACCACGCGCAGACGGATGTCATTGGCGTGCATCTTGCCGACTTCGCGCTCCAGCGCTGTCATGAACAGACGCATGAGCAAGGACACTTCATCGGCCGGACGACGCCAGTTTTCAGAGCTGAAGGCGAACAGCGTCAGGTATTCGATGCCGCGCTGGGAACATGCCTCGACGATGTCGCGCACGGCGTCGACGCCTTTGACATGCCCTGCCACGCGCGGCAGAAAGCGTTTGGTCGCCCAACGTCCATTGCCATCCATGATGATGGCGACGTGACGCGGCACCGATGAAACCTGGGGCACCGCCTGGGTTGAGCTTTTATGAGTCATACAGTGTAAAAATCCAGATGCGCGATGATGTTCATATCAGCCTGAAACCGCAGCCGACCCCTTCATCATCGCATAAACAACAGCGATAACGCGCCTACACCGTCAACACTTCTTTTTCTTTTTCGACCACCAGCTTGTCGACCTCGGCGACGAACTTGTCAGTCAGCTTCTGGATGTCTTCCTGGCCGCGGCGCTCGTCATCTTCGGAGCAAACCTTGTCCTTGACCAGCTTCTTCATGCCTTCGTTCGCATCGCGACGAATGTTGCGGATCGAGATCTTGGTGTCTTCGGCTTCGCCCTTGACCAGCTTGACCATTTCCTTGCGGCGTTCTTCGGTCAGCGCCGGCGTCGGCACGCGGATCAGTTCGCCCTGCGTCGCTGGATTGAGGCCCAGGTCGGCTTCACGGATGGCTTTCTCGATGACGGCCAGCATCTTCTTGTCAAACGGCTGGACGCCGATGGTGCGGGCGTCGATCAGCGTCAGGTTGGCGACTTGTGACAGTTGCGTCGGCGAGCCGTAGTAGTCCACCTGGACGTGGTCCAGGATGCCCGTGTGGGCGCGACCGGTACGCACCTTGGCCAGATCGGCGCGCAGGGATTCGATCGATTTGCTCATTTTTTGTTCGGTGCTTTTCTTGACGTCAGCGATGGTCATGCTGCTCTCCTATCTAAAACCAACTTGTAACAGTGTTCGGAAACGTGAATTTATACGCGAATTTATACGTGTACCAATGTGCCTTCATCCTCGCCAAGCACCACGCGTTTGAGCGCACCCGGCTTGATGATGGAAAAGACCTTGATCGGCAACTTCTGGTCGCGGCACAGCGCGAATGCGGTGGCGTCCATGACTTGCAGGTGCTTGGAAATCGCTTCGTCGAAGGTGATCGTGCTGTAGCGGGTGGCTGCAGGATCCTTCTTCGGATCGGCGGTATAGACGCCGTCGACCTTGGTTGCCTTCAGGACGATCTGGGCGCCGATTTCCGAGCCGCGCAACGCCGCTGCAGTATCGGTGGTGAAGAACGGGTTGCCGGTGCCGGCGGCAAATACCACGATCTTGCCTTCTTCGAGGTATTGCAACGCCTTGGGGCGAACGTAGGGCTCGACCACCTGTTCAATGGCGATAGCCGACATGACGCGGGCCGTGAGACCGGCCTGGCGCATGGCATCGGCCAGCGCAAGCGAATTCATGACTGTCGCCAGCATGCCCATGTAGTCGGCCGTGGCGCGGTCCATGCCCTGCGCTCCCGGCGCGACGCCGCGGAAGATGTTGCCGCCACCGATTACGATCGCCAGTTCAACGCCCATTTGGGTTACTTCCGCCACGTCGGCGACCATGCGCTCGATGGTGGCTCGGTTGATGCCGTAGGCATCGTCGCCCATGAGGGCTTCGCCGGAAAGTTTGAGGAGTACGCGCTTGTAAGCTGGTGTCGTCATGTGCTGGGCTCCGTTTGCTATCCGATTGACTTGTAATTCCGTGCGTCCTGTACTTCACGCTGCGCTGCACAACCTGAGGCGTGGTGCGGCGTTGCGGCAAGGACGCCATTGTATGCTGCCGTACTCTGCTGCCGGGACTTGGTTACATGTTGAAATGCCTGAGCGATCATGGCCAGACAGATCTTATCCAAAGTCTCCGAAACCCGTCGAAAGTTCCGACGGGCTTAAAAAAACGGGCCTCTCGGCCCGCTTCCTTGTTGCTTACTGCGCTTGCTTGGCGGCAGCAACCTGGGCTGCCACCTCGGCTGCGAAGTCATCCTGTTTCTTCTCGATGCCTTCACCAACCACAAACATGCTGAACGACTTGACGGTAGTATTCGCCGCCTTGAGCATTTGTTCAACGGTTTGCTTGTCGTTTTTCACGAACGATTGATTGAACAGCGACACTTCCTTCAGGTACTTCTGCACCGAACCGTCAACCATCTTGGCGACGATGTCAGCAGGCTTGCCGGATTCAGCAGCCTTCAGGGACGCAACCGAACGCTCTTTTTCGATCAGGTCGGCAGGCACCTGATCCGACGACAGCGCAACCGGCTTCATCGCAGCGATGTGCATGGCGACGTCCTTGCCGACTTGTTCGTCAGCGCCGTCGAATTCGACGACCACACCGATGCGCGTACCGTGCAGGTAGGACACCAGCTTGCCGGTTGTTTCAAAGCGCTGGAAGCGACGGATCGACATGTTTTCGCCGATGCGACCGATCAGTTCGGTACGTGTTTCTTCAACAGTCTTCTCGCCCAGCGGCAGTGCAGCCAATGCGGCCAGATCAGCAGGATTCTTTTCTGCGATCACTTTGGCGACAGCGTTTGCCAGAGTGATGAATTCGTCGTTCTTGGTGACGAAGTCGGTTTCACAGTTGATTTCCACCAGGGCGCCAACGCCGCCGGCGATGTAAGTTGCGACAACGCCTTCCGAAGTGATGCGGGAAGAAGCCTTGGAGGCCTTGCTGCCCAGTTTCACACGCAGGATTTCTTCAGCGCGGACCATGTCGCCTTCGGCTTCGGTCAGTGCCTTCTTGCATTCCATCATCGGCGCGTCGGTCTTCGCGCGCAGTTCGCCTACCAGTGCTGCGGTAATTGCCGCCATATGTTTCTCCTAACTAAGTTGACATGCCGTCATCAAAACGTCACATCGAAAATTCAATCAATTTACTCAAAAAAAAGGGGCGAACTGCGCTAACTCTCGCTGTTACCCCTTTTCTTGTCGCCCGCGGATGCATCTCCACGGGCGCTGCAGGCAAATTAAGCCTGTTCGTTCACTTCAACGAATTCGTCGCCACCGTTCTTGACGGCTTCAACAACTTCGTTCACCGCATTTTCACGGCCTTCCAGGATCGCGTCAGCAACACCGCGAGCGTACAGAGCGATTGCCTTGGCGGAATCGTCGTTACCCGGGATGATGTAAGTCACGCCTTCTGGCGAGTGGTTGGTATCGACCACGCCGATGACCGGGATACCCAGCTTGGCGGCTTCAGTGATGGCGCCCTTGTGGTAGCCGACGTCGATCACGAAGATGGCGTCAGGAATGCCGCCCATATCCTTGATACCGCCGATTGCCTTTTGCAGCTTTTCTTGTTCGCGGCTGAACAGCAGTGCTTCTTTCTTGCTCAGCTTTTCGTTGGAACCGTCAGCGATGGACGCTTCCATGTCCTTCAGACGCTTGATCGATGTCTTGATGGTCTTGAAGTTGGTCAGCATGCCGCCCAACCAGCGCTGGTCGACGTAAGGAACGCCTGCACGTTGTGCTTCAGCTGCAATGGTGTCGCGTGCTTGACGCTTGGTGCCGACAAACAGGATAGTGCCGCGGTTGGACGACAGTTGGCGCACGTACTTCAGCGCTTCCTGATACATGCCCAGGGTCTTTTCCAGGTTGACGATATGAATCTTGTTGCGATGACCGAAGATAAACGGGGCCATCTTTGGGTTCCAGAAGCGTGTTTGGTGACCGAAGTGGACACCTGCTTCCAGCATTTCGCGCATAGTTACGGACATAAATTTCTCCAGGGTTAGGTCTGGAATCCATTCGGCCATCCGGGAGGACAGATCAACTGCTGCCCGGACACCCTTTGCGAACGGATTCGCGATTCAAATTTAACTACTTATTTCAACAAGGCAAGATTTGCGTCAATCGGCGTAAAACAGCCGCCCATCACTGCAAAAAACCGCCTTCCAACCTGAGTGACTCAAGTTAGCCGAGCATTCTACCTCATCCGGAGAATCCATTCAAGCGCCGAAAGCATTGTTTTCATTAGCTTTTGCCTGCGCCGCACGTCCAATCCGCGCCGACAGAACCGCCTGCCCTCGTCTATAATCTCTACTTAACGATTTTTAGCGAATTGCGACAAACTTTATGGGCTCCATCTCCATCAAAACCGCCGAAGATATTGAAGGCATGCGCGTGGCCGGCAAACTGGCCGCCGAAGTGCTCGATTACATCGCGCCTTTCGTCAAGGCCGGCACTACTACCGGCGAACTGGACCGCCTGTGCCACGAGTACATGACCAATGTGCAAGGCACCATCCCGGCCCCGCTGAATTACTGCCCGCCGGGCTATACACCTTACCCGAAGGCAATCTGCACCTCGCTCAACGACATCATCTGTCACGGCATCCCGGGCGACAAGGTCATGAAGAACGGCGACGTCCTGAACATCGACATCACCGTGATCAAGAACGGCTACCACGGCGACACCAGCCGCATGTTCTTCATCGGTGAACCATCGATCCTGGCGCGCCGCCTGACTGAGATCACCTATGAATGCATGTGGCTGGGCATTTCCAAGATCAAGGCGGGCGCGCATCTGGGCGATATCGGCCATGTAATCCAACAGCATGCGGAAAAAGCCGGTTACAGCGTGGTGCGCGAGTTCTGCGGCCACGGCATCGGGACGGTCTTCCACGAAGAACCGCAAGTGCTGCACTACGGCCGCCCCGGCACGCTGGAAAAGCTCGAAGCGGGCATGATTTTCACGGTCGAACCGATGATCAACGCCGGACGCCGCGAAATCCGCGAAATGGGCGACGGCTGGACCATCAAGACCAAGGATCGCAGCCTGTCGGCGCAATGGGAACACACTGTGCTGGTGACCGAAACCGGTTTCGAAGTGCTGACGGTATCGCCCGGCATGCCGGCGCCCCCGGCCTTCATCCAGCAAGCGGCCCCTGCCCTTGCTTGATTTTTGATCTCTGATCTGCCTGATCCATTGACCGGATTTCTATGCCTTCCCTTGCCGTCACACTGAAAAAACAGCTCAAAGCATCTCGCCTGGAAGCCATTGAGGCCTTCCAGGCGGACGGCAAGACCGACCATCTGTTGACACAATTGCGCCGCAACGTCGACGCTGCGCTCACCGAAGCCTGGGACAAATGCGACCTGCCGCGCGACATCGCATTAGTGGCAGTCGGCGGCTACGGCCGCGGCGAACTGTTTCCGCATTCCGACGTCGACGTTTTGATCCTGCTCGACGAATCGCCCGGCAAGGCCATGCAGGAAAAGCTGGAATCGCTGGTGCAGCTATTCTGGGACATCGGCCTTGAAATCGGCCACAGCATTCGCACCATCGACGAATGCATGACCGAATCGGCCGCCGATATCACGGTGCAGACCAGCCTGCTGGAAGCGCGCCTGGTGACCGGCAACAAGACGCTGTTCCAGTTGCTGCAGGCGAAATGCCAGGCGGCCATGGATCCCCGCGCCTTCTTCCTGGCCAAGACCCTGGAACTGCGCCAGCGCCACGTCAAATACGAAGATACTCCCTACAGCCTGGAGCCGAACTGCAAGGAAAGCCCGGGCGGCCTGCGCGACCTGCAGGTCATCCTTTGGGTCGCCAAGGCGGCCGGCCTGGGCGACTCCTGGAACAAACTCGCGCAGCGTGGCCTGCTGACCGCGACCGAAGCGCGCCAGCTGACGCAAAAGGAGCGCGCCTTCAAGGACATCCGCATCCGCCTGCACATCTACACCAACCGACGCGAAGACCGCCTGGTGTTTGATATCCAGACGCCGATCGCCGAGAGCTTCGGCTTCAAGAGCACCGATACGCGTCGCGCCAGCGAATACCTGATGCAGCGCTATTACTGGGCCGCCAAGGCGGTCACCCAGCTCAACACCATCCTGTTGCAGAACATCGAAGCGCAACTGTTCCCGCAGGACGTCATCCCGCAAAAGCTCAACGAGCGCTTCAACGAACTCAACGGCTTTCTCGACATCGCCCACGACAACGTCTTCGAAGACACGCCGTCGGCCATGCTGGAGGTTTTCCTGGTGCTGGCCCAGCATCAGGAACTCAAGAACATGTCGGCGCGCACCATGCGTGCGCTGTGGCACGCGCGCTTCAAGATCGACAATGCGTTCCGCGCCGATCCTGCCAACCACGCCCTGTTCATGCAGATCCTGCAAGGCAAGCGCGGCATCATGCACGCGCTGCGCGGGATGAACCAGACCAGCGTGCTGGGGCGCTACCTGCCCAACTTCCGCCGTATCGTCGGCCAGATGCAGCACGACCTGTTCCACGTTTATACGGTCGACCAGCACATCCTGATGGTGGTGCGCAATGTGCGCCGCTTCACGATGAGCGAACACGCGCATGAATATCCGTTCTGCAGCCAGCTCATGGCCAACTTCGCGCAGCCGTGGATCCTGTATGTGGCGGCGCTGTTCCATGATATCGCCAAGGGCCGTGGCGGCGATCATTCCAAACTGGGCATGGCCGATGCACGCCAGTTCTGCGTGCAGCACGGCATCTCGGAAGCCAACACCGAGCTTGTGGTGTTCCTGGTCGAGCATCACCTGACCATGTCGCAAGTGGCGCAAAAGCAGGACTTGTCGGACCCCGATGTGATCCAGCAATTCGCTGACTCGGTCAAGGATGAACGCCACCTGACCGCGCTGTACTTGCTCACCGTGGCCGACATCCGCGGCACCAGCCCGAAGGTCTGGAACGCCTGGAAAGGCAAGCTGCTGGAAGACCTGTATCGCATGACCCTGCGCGTGCTGGGCGGCGAAGCGCCCTCGGCCGACCGCGAACTCAAGAACACCCAGCAGGAAGCGATCAAGACGCTGCGCCTGTACGGCCTGCCGGCCGATGCCCACGAAAACTTCTGGCGCCAGCTCGACGTCGCCTACTTCCTGCGCCTCGATGCCTCCGACATCGCTTGGCAGACGCGCTCGTTCTACGACAAGATGGACAGCAAGGTGCCGCTCGTCAAATGTCGCCTGGCGCCGATCGGCGAAGGCGTGCAGGTCGCCGTATATACGCCCGACCAGCCTGATCTGTTTGCACGCATCTGCAGCTATTTCGACGAAAAGAATTTCAGCATTCTCGACGCCAAGATCCACACCACCAAGACCAATTACGCACTCGACGCCTTCCTGATCAGCGCGCCGGTGTTCGCCAAGAATTATCGCGACATCATCAACCTGATCGAGCATGAGCTGGCGCACCTGCTGCAATCCGACAGTCCGTTGCCGACGCCGGCGAAGGGACGCTTGTCGCGCCTGTCACGCACCTTTCCGATCAATCCGTCGGTCGACCTGCGTCCGGATGAACGCGGCCAGTATTACCTGCTGTCGGTGTCTGCAAACGATCGCAACGGCCTGCTCTACACAATCTCCAACATCCTCGCCAAGTACAAGATCAACCTGCACACGGCCAAGGTGATGACGCTCGGCGAACGGGTCGAAGACGTGTTCCTGGTCGACGGTGCGGCACTCAATCATCCGCGCAACCAGATCATGTTGGAAACCGACTTGCTCAAGGCGCTGCGTATTTAGCGCGCACCGACCGCCGCTTCCTCCGCTTTTATTTAACCCGATTTTCACCTAGCTTATTCATCATGACTGAACCAGTACGCCTGTCCAAACGCATGTCCGAACTCGGCCTCTGTTCGCGCCGGGAGGCCGACGAATGGATAGAAAAAGGCTGGGTCCGCGTTGACGGTATTGTGGTTTCCGTACTCGGTAGCAAAGTACTGCCGCACCAGCGCGTAAGTGTGGAACGCCAGGCCGCTGCGGAACAATCCAAGCGCGTCACCATCCTGATCAACAAACCGATGGGCTTCGTCAGCGGCCAGGCCGAAGACGGCTACAAACCGGCAGTCGCGCTGGTGGAAGCCGCCACGCGCTGGAAGGAAGACCAGGTCGACACGCAATTCCATCCGACGCAACTGCGCAGCCTGGTGCCGGCCGGTCGCCTGGACATCGACTCGGTCGGTTTGCTGGTGCTGACGCAGGACGGCCGCATCGCCAAGCAGCTGATTGGCGAAGACACCAGCGTCGACAAGGAATACCTGGTGCGCGTGCAATACACCAAACCGGGCAAGCTGCCGGACAGTGATCTCAAGCGTCTCAACCACGGTCTGTCGCTGGACGGCAAGGCGCTCAAGCCGGCCAAGGTGCGCTGGCAAAACGACGATCAGCTCAGTTTCATTCTCAATGAAGGCAAGAAGCGCCAGATCCGTCGCATGTGCGAACTGGTCGGATTGCGCGTCGTCGGCCTCAAGCGCGTGCGCATCGGCGGCGTCAAGCTCGGCGATTTGCCGACGGGAGAATGGCGTTACCTGCGTCCTGACGAGCAATTCTGAAGAACTCCGAGACATAAAAAAACGGCTGCAACCATTACGGAAGCAGCCGTTTTTTATTGCCCGCCGACTTTACAGGAAGCGGTCCAGAATCTTGCGGCCGTGCTTGTCCAGCGCCTTGGTGTCGCGGATCAGGAACTGGATGCCGTGACTGTCGGCGATCAGCAACGCCGAGTTGGGCAGGCGGCGGATATCTTCTTCGCCCTTGAGGGTGAATGAGGTATTGCCACGATTGGTTTCCACTTCCCAGACGCTCGGGGTAGCGAAGCTGGAGACACCGATGATGCGACTGATCTGCGGCATGAATTCGCGCGCGGCCAGTTCTTCTTCGATGACGGTCCGGAGTTCGGCCGAGATGTCCGACCATTGATCTATCCAGGCCAGCTCATGCCCGTCGGCGCTGACCAGGGCAATGCCTTCATCAGGCGCGCCGATCGGAAAAGCGCGCACGGGAATCGCTCCTTCATGCGCAACGCCTTCCGCATCGACAAAGACCAGGCGGCCGAAATCATTCCGGTGCAAGGTGAAATTATGGGCGGCGCCAGTATGCGTGGTCATCATTCCTCGTCCTTCTCTTCGCTGCCCGACACCTCGGCTTCGGGATTACGGGCCTGCGCCTGATACAACCGGTAGTATGCGCCCTGCTTTGCCATCAATTCTTCATGCGGTCCGACTTCGACCACCTGGCCACGGTCGAGCACCACCAGGCGATCGGCCTTGCGCAGCGTCGACAAACGGTGCGCAATCGCGATTGTGGTGCGGCCTTGCACGAGGTTGTCGAGCGCCTTCTGGATTTCCTTTTCGGTGGTCGTATCGACCGACGATGTGGCTTCGTCGAGAATCAGGAAACGCGGATCGATCAGCAGCGCACGCGCAATCGAAATGCGCTGGCGCTCGCCGCCCGACAACGCCTGGCCGCGCTCACCAACCAGCGAATCGTAGCCCTGCGGCAGGCGCAGGATGAATTCATGCGCATGCGCGGCGCGCGCGGCCGCGATGATCTCGGCGCGGGTCGCCTCGGGCTTGCCGTAGGCGATGTTCTCGGCAATCGTGCCGAAGAACAGGAACGGCTCCTGCAGCACCAGGCCGATATTGCGGCGATATTCGGAAATCGGCAGCGAGCGGATGTCGACGCCGTCGATGCGGATCGAGCCTTCCGAGACGTCATAGAAACGGCAGATCAGATTGACCATGGTGCTCTTGCCGGAACCGCTGTGACCGACCAGGCCGATCATCTCACCTGGCGCAATCGACAGATCGACGCCGCGCATGACCGAGCGATTGCCGTAGCGGAAACCGACGTTGCGCAGTTCGATGGCGCCCTTCACTTTTTCGATATGTACCGGATTGGCCGGCTCGGGTACGCTCGACACGTGGTCGAGAATGTCGAAGATCCGCTTGGCGCCGGCAGCGGCCTTTTGCGTAACCGACACGATGCGGCTCATTGAATCCAGGCGCGTGTAGAAACGGCTGATGTACGCCAGGAAGGCGGTCAGCACACCGACCGTGATCTGGTTATGCGAAACCTGCCAGATGCCAAAGACCCAGACCACCAGCAGACCGATTTCGGTCAGCATGGTCACGGTCGGCGTGAACAGCGACCATATCTTGTTGACGCGGTCGTTGACCACCAGGTTGTGGCGATTGGCTTCCTTGAAGCGGGCCGCTTCACGCTTTTCCTGGGCAAAGGCCTTGACGACGCGGATGCCGGGGATGGTGTCGGCCAGCACGTTGGTCACTTCCGACCAGATGCGGTCGATCTTTTCGAAGCCGTGGCGCAGGCGATCCCGCACCACGTGAATCATCCAGGCAATGAACGGCAACGGCAGCAAGGTCACCAGCGCCAGCCACGGATTGATCGAAATCAGAATTGCGGCCGTCATGATGATCATCAGGACGTCGATGATGAAGTCCAGCAGATGCAGCGACAGGAACACGCAGATGCGGTCGGTCTCGGAACCGATGCGCGCCATCAGGTCGCCGGTACGCTTGCCACCGAAGTATTCCTGCGACAACCGCAGCAGATGTTCATAAGTCGAGGTGCGCAGATCGGCGCCGATGCGCTCGCTCACCAGCGCGAGGATGTAGGTGCGGCCCCAGCCAAGTATCCAGGCCACCATGGCGGAACCCAGCAAGCCGCTCAGGTACAGACCGGCCAGGTGAGAATCCAGCGGCGCGCCGTTCTGGAACGGAATCAGCACATTGTCCATCAGCGGCATCGTCATGTACGGCGGCACCAGCGTCGCGGCGGTGGACGCCAGCGTCAGCAGGAAACCCAGCAGCAAGGACCCCTTGTACGGTTTGGCGAAGCGCGTCAGGCGGAACAGCGCCCAGGTCGACGGCGGCGCTTCCTTGGCTTCCGGGCAGATGGCGCAGGTTTCCTGGCCCTGCGGGATCGGCGCCTTGCATTGCGGACAGACGTCCAGCTCCTCCTCCACCGCAGCCTGGCCGGATGCCTGGGCGTCGCGCTGCTGGTCGAACTGGTTGATCAGGCGCAGCGCCTGCGGGTTTTGCGCCAGCGTGTAACGCCAGAGAGCCAGCCTTGATTGGCCGTCTTGCAACTCGAGGCTGCCGACACCGGCGTGGTCATGGTGCTTCAGTGTCAGCCCGGCGCGGTATTCCCAGGCGGTCCAGCCCTTGGTTTCACTGTTTCTGGCGAGCAGGCGACGGTCAGTCGCGACAATCAGACCGCGGCTGAATTTCAGCGCGGCGTCGAGGTCGAGTTCTAGCCAGGTGACGATCTTTTCTTCGGGCGCCAGCTGGGCTTGCGCTTCCGCGCGCCACGGCGCGGGCAAATTGGAGGAGCTTGGGATGAGGGATTCTCTATTCATCTGAACGGCATGTTTGTCCTGTGCGGACAGTGAGGAATGGTTTTGCTGGCAACTTTTTGCCGACAATCTATGCCGCGCATATTATATCGCAAGGGTTTGCCACCCCGACAACGCGCGGAGCCCCTCCTGCGATGACAAACAAAGCGCCGGTTTGGTCCCGAACCCTGACGATTTCCTGATTTTTTTGCATGCAAGACCGCAAACAGTCTGAGACAATATCGTTACATATTGTGACTACCGGCAACTTATGGGAAGGGGCTTGGACAAATATGGAACGAAGAACAAGAAAATCCTGCAAAAACACGCGCAGGCCGATGGTAGCGCTCGCATTTTGTTGATGTGAAGTAAACCAATTGGCGCTTAATGCGTTATTTACGCTGAGTCATACTTGAATTGCGCTTGAATCATGCCTGGATCGACAGAACGCACAACGCTTAGCGGCACAACTGCCTACTCATGAAAAATATAGAATTTCTCCGTATCCTCCCGCTGCACGGCCCCAATATCTGGACCTATCGCCCTGCGCTGGAGGTCTGGATCGACATCGGAGAACTGGAAGACTTTCCGTCGAACATCATTCCCGGCTTCAATGAACGCCTGACCAGCTGGCTGCCTTCGCTGGTCGAACACCGCTGCAGCTACGGCGAACGCGGCGGTTTCCTGCAGCGCCTGAAAGAAGGCACCTGGCCCGGCCACATCATGGAACACGTCACGCTCGAGCTGCAAAACCTGGCCGGCCTGCCCGGCGGTTTCGGCAAGGCGCGTGAAACCTCGACCCGCGGCGTCTATAAAGTCGTCGTCCGCGCCCGCCACGAACAAGTCACCCGCGCCGCCCTGTACGCCGGCCGCGACCTGGTCATGGCCGCGATCGAAGACAAGCCTTTCGACGTTGATGCCACCATCGAAAAGCTGCGCGACATGGTCGATTCACTGTGTCTCGGCCCCAGCACCGCCTGCATCGTGGACGCCGCCGACGAGCGCCGCATTCCGTCGATCCGCCTGTCCGAAGGCAACCTGGTCCAACTTGGCCACGGCTGCAAGCAGCGCCGCATCTGGACCGCAGAAACCGACCAGACCAGCGCCATCGCCGAAAGCATCTCGCGCGACAAGGACCTGACCAAGACCTTGTTGCAATCCTGCGGCGTCGCCATTCCCGAAGGCCGCATCGTCGACAGCCCGGCCGATGCCTGGGAAGCCGCCGAAGACATCGGCCTGCCGGTGGTCGTCAAGCCGTCCGACGCCAACCACGGCCGCGGCGTCTTCATTGACCTCAATACCCAAGCTGAAGTTGAAACCGCCTATAAAGCGGCGCTCGAAGAAGGCAGCAGCGTGCTGGTCGAACGCTTCATCCGCGGCAACGAACATCGTCTGCTGATCGTCGGCGGCAAGCTCGCTGCTGCAGCGCGCGGCGAACCTATCTTCGTCGTCGGCGACGGCGTCTCGACCATCTCGCAACTGATCGACGTGGTCAACATGGATCCGCGCCGTGGCGATCTGGAGGAACATCCGCTGAATCCGGTCATCCTCGACCGCGAGCCGGCGGCGCGTCTGGAACTGGAACGCCAGGGCCTGACTGCGGACTCCGTACCGCCAAACGGCAAGAAGGTCTTGTTGCTCCGCAATGGCAACGTTGCTATTGACGTCACCGATCAGGTCCACCCAAGTGTCGCTGCAACAGCAGCACTGGCGGCGCGCGTGGTCGGCCTCGACATCGCCGGCGTCGACCTGGTAGCGGAAGATATCTCCCGCCCGCTCGCCGAACAGCGCGCGGCCATCGTTGAAGTCAACGCGGGCCCCGGCCTGCTGATGCATCTGAAACCGTCCGAAGGCACGCCGCGCCCGGTCGGTCAGGCTATCGTCGAACACCTGTTCAAGCCGGAAGACACCGGCCGCATCCCTATCGTCGGCATCACCGGCACCCACGGCAAGACCACCATCGCCCGCCTGGTCGCACGCATCATCGACCTCAGCGGCAAACATGTCGGCCTGGCGTGCGGCGACGGCCTGTACCTCGGCCAGCGTCTCGTTGAAAAAGGCAATCGCGCCAACTGGGGCGCCGCGCACCGCATATTGCTCAACCGCGCCGTTGAAGCCGCCGTATTTGAAAACGGCAGCGTCTCGATCCTCTCCGAAGGCCTGGCCTACGACCGCTGCCAGGTTGGCGTGGTCACCAACATCGATCCGGCCGACAGCCTGCCCGAGTACTACATCGACAATGCCGAGCAACTGGCCACCAAGGTCAAGCGCACGCAGGTCGACGTCGTGCTGCCGGACGGCGTCGCCGTGCTCAACGCCGAAGATCCGCTGGTCGCCGACATGGCCGGCCTGTGCGACGGCGAAGTGATTTTCTTCGCGGTCGACAGCCAGGCGCCGGTCATGACCGAACACCTGAAGCAAGGCAAGCGCGGCGTCTTCGTACGCAACGGCGATGTCATCCAGGCCACCGGCGACAAGGAAGTCCGCGTCAGCACCGTGACCGCGATCCCGATTACCGGCGGCGGCGCGGTCGGCTTCCAGATCGAGAACGTCCTGGCTGCAGTCGCGGCAACCTGGGCATTGGGCATCACGGCCGACCTGATCCGCGCGGGCATCGAATTATTCGGTACCGAACAAGCGGAAGAGCAAGGCAAGAAGCGCAAGGCGCAGTCGGCCTGAAGCGCGGCTTTTAAAGCAGACCGTTTCAAAGCAGCCCAAAGCAAGGCCGGACTCCGGTCAAGAAACTTAAAACAGACACATTCAGGAAGACTTGTTGATGGACGTTTCACGTATTCGCGTACTGCGCGGCCCTAACCTCTGGAGCAGGCATACTGCGATCGAAGCCATCGTCTCATGCCCCGAGGTCGAGCGCGCCATCGAAGGCATGCCCGGCTTTGAAGTGCGCCTGCGCGCACGCTTCCCGCATATCGGCTTCCTGCAACCGGCCGGCGAAATCAAGGCCGTCTCCATGGCGCATGCACTGCAAGCCGCCGCGCTGGGCCTGCAATCGCAAGCCGGTTGCCCGGTGACTTTCAGCCGCACCGTTCCGACCGTCGAAGCCGGCGTGTACCAGGTCATCGTCGAATACAGCGAAGAAGCCGTCGGCCGCCTCGCCTTCGAACTGGCGCAAGAACTGTGCAACGCCGCCGTCGACGACAAGCCGTTCGATTTGGCAGATGCATTGGCGCGCCTGCGTGAACTGGACGAAGACGTGCGTCTCGGACCGAGCACCGGCTCCATCGTCGCCGCTGCGGTCAAACGCGGCATCCCGTTCCGTCGCCTGACCGACGGCAGCATGGTGCAATTCGGATGGGGCAGCCGCCAGAAACGCATCCAGGCCGCCGAGACCAGCAATACCAGCGCCATTGCCGAATCGATCGCGCAGGACAAAGAACTGACCAAGATGCTGCTCAACGCCGCCGGCGTGCCGGTGCCGAACGGGCGCGTGGTGGAAACCGTGGAGGACGCCTGGGCCGCAGCACAGGAAATCGCCGCGCCGGTGGTCATCAAGCCGCGCGACGGTAATCAGGGCAAAGGCGTCGCCGTCAACATCAGCAGCCACGAGCAAATCGTCGCGGCCTTCAACGCGGCAGTCAAGATCAGCGATGAAATCATCGTCGAACGCTACCTGCCCGGCCACGATTACCGCCTGCTGGTGATCGGCAAGACCCTGGTCGCCGCCGCCCGCCGCGATCCGCCGCAAGTCATCGGCGACGGCGTGCACACCATCCGCCAACTGGTCGACACGGTCAACAGCGATCCGCTGCGCGGCGACGGTCATGCGACATCGCTGACCAAGATCCGTTTCGACGACATCGCTCTGGCGACCCTGTCCAAGCAAAATTACGACGCTGAATCGATCCCGCCGCAAGGTGCGCGCATCGTCCTGCGCAACAACGCCAACCTGTCCACCGGCGGCACCGCTACCGACGTCACCGATGACGTCCATCCTGAACTGGCTGCGCGCGCAGTCGCCGCAGCGCAGATGGTCGGCCTCGATATCTGCGGCGTCGACATTGTCTGCAACACCGTGCACGCGCCGCTGGAAGAACAGGAAGGCGGCATCGTCGAAGTCAACGCCGCTCCCGGCCTGCGCATGCATCTTTCGCCGTCCTACGGCAAGGGCCGCGCGGTCGGCGACGCCATCATCTCGACCATGTTCGCCGATGGCGACGACGCGCGCATCCCGCTCGTCGCAGTGGCCGGCACCAACGGCAAGACCACCACCGTGCGCCTGATCACGCACCTGCTGGCGCAAAAGGGCTTGCGCGTCGGCATGACCAACACCGATGGCGTCTACATCGACAATCAACGCACCGACACCGGCGACTGCAGTGGTCCACGCAGCGCCCGCAACGTGCTGTTCCACCCCGACGTCGACGCTGCCGTGTTGGAAACCGCACGTGGCGGCGTGCTGCGCGAAGGCCTCGGCTTCGACCGCTGCAACGTTGCCGTCGTAACGAATATCGGCATGGGCGACCATCTCGGCCTGAGCTACATCAGCACGGTCGAAGACCTCGCCGTGGTCAAGCGCGTGATCGTCGAAAACGTTGCGCCGACCGGCTTCGCAGTGCTCAACGCCGCCGACACCATGGTGTCGAGCATGGCGTCATCCTGCCCCGGCGCCGTGATCTTCTTCGCGCTCGACCCGACGCATCCGATCATGGCCACGCATCGCGCTCAAGGCCATCGCGTGGTCTACCGTGACGGCGACGACATCGTGGCGGCGCAAGGCGATCAGGAAATTCGCCTGGCGCTCAAGGACATTCCGCTGACCCGTAATGGCGGCATCGGCTTCCAGGTGGAAAACACCATGGCCTCAGTCGGTGCGGTATGGGCCCTGAGTCTTGACTGGGACATCGTACGCGCAGGTTTGCGCACTTTCATCAGCGATGTTGGCACCGCGCCGGGCCGCTTCAACCTGTTCGACTATCGCGGCGCCACCGTGATCGCCGACTACGGCCACAATCCCGACGCCATCAACGCGCTGGTCAAGGCGGTGGAAAGCATGCCCGCCAAACGTCGCTCGGTGGTGATCAGCGGTGCCGGCGATCGCCGCGACATCGACATCCGCCAGCAAACCGAAATCCTCGGCGATGCCTTTGACGAAGTCGTGCTGTACCAGGATCAATGCCAGCGCGGACGCGCCGACGGCGAAGTACTGGCGCTGCTGCGTCAGGGCCTGGCCAATGCGCGCCGCACGACTGTGACGAAGGAAGTCTTTGGTGAATTCCTCGCCATCGATACGGCGCTGGCCTCGCTCAAGGAAGGCGACCTGTGCCTGATCCTGATCGACCAGATCGAAGAAGCGCTGGCGCATATCGGCAAGCGTGTTGCTGAAGGCTGAATCATCCCTTGTAGCTTGCAGTAACCGGCAATAAAAAATCGCGTATGAAGTCTGACTTCATACGCGATTTTTTATGAGCTGAAAACATTGCATGCCTTCATCGGTCCGGCTTGATCGACTCAATCGTCGTCGTTCGGATCCAGTTCGGGGAACAGGATTTCGGTGAAGCCGAAGCGCGTGAAATCCTTGATCCGCATCGGATACAGCACACCGATCAGGTGATCGCATTCATGCTGCACCACGCGCGCATGAAAACCATCGACAGTGCGATCAATGCGGTTGCCCTTTTCGTCCACGCCTTCGTAGCGCAAGCGACTCCAGCGCGGCACCACGCCGCGCAGACCCGGCACCGACAAACAGCCTTCCCAACCTTCATCCTGCTCGTCGCCCAGCGGCGTCAGGGTCGGATTGATCAGCACTGTTTCAGGCACTTCGGGCGCGTCGGGATAGCGCTGGTTCTTCTTGAAACCGAAAATCACCAGCTGCAGGTTGACGCCAATTTGCGGCGCCGCCAGGCCTGCGCCGTTGACCGCGCGCATGGTCTCGAACATGTCGGCGATCAACACGTCCATTTCCGGCGTGCCGAATTGCTGCACCGGTTCCGCCTGCCGCAGCAGGCGCGGATCGCCCATTTTCAGAATGTCGCGAATAGCCATGTTGGTCCCCTTGTCCCTGCTTTGCTTCAGGAGTTGATGTCGAGCTGCTTCAGGTATTCGGTGAACGCTGCGCCGGTCTCCGGATGCTTCATGCCCATCGCTACCGTGGCCTTGAGATAACCGAGCTTGGAACCGCAATCGTAGCGCTGGCCTTCGTAGCGATACGCCAGCACAGTCTGCGCATGCATCAGTGCAGCGATACCGTCGGTCAATTGAATCTCGCCGCCGGCGCCCTTGCCGATGGTTTCGAGGTACTCGAAAATACGATTGTTGAGCACGTAGCGGCCGACCACCGCCAGCGTCGACGGCGCGACATCCGGTGCCGGCTTTTCGACGATGCCGTTGACGCGCTCCAGATTGGCCTGGTAGGCGGTAGCGCTGACAATGCCATATTGCTTGGTGTCGCTGCGCGGTACGTCCTGCACGGCCAACAGACTCAGGCCTTCGCGCTCGTAGACTTCGGTCATCTGCGCCATGACCGGCTTCTGGCCCGGACCGACATCCATGAAATCGTCCGCCAGCAGCACGGCGAAAGGCTCGTCGCCGACTACCGGACGTGCGCACAGCACCGCATGTCCCAGGCCCAATGGCGCGGATTGACGAATGAAAATGCAGGTGACATTCTTGGGAATCACGTTCTGGACGATGTCCAGCAACTGCTGCTTTCCGGCAGCTTCCAGTTCGGCTTCTAGCTCGTAGGCCTTGTCGAAATGGTCTTCGATGGCCCGCTTGTTGCGGCCGGTGATGAACACCATTTCGGTGATGCCTGCGGCGACCGCTTCTTCCACCGCGTAGTGAATCAGAGGCTTGTCGACGATGGGCAGCATTTCCTTCGGCTGTGCTTTGGTCGCAGGCAGGAAACGGCTGCCCAGGCCGGCGACAGGAAATACGGCTTTCTTGATTCTCTTGCTCATTGCAACTCCCGATAACATATTGAGTGTATTCACATGGCGCCGGACGCCTGACCCATGATGCATGATGCATGGCGTCATTATGGTCCAGTATCGCCGATTAATCTGCGGATGGCGCTTCCGGGCTGTCTTCAGGGCCGGTTTTGATCAGCAACTGCAGGCCGTCCTCGTCGAGGATGGAGATACCCAGCTCTTCGGCCTTGGTCAGTTTGCTGCCGGCATCGGCTCCGGCCACCACGTAAGCGGTCTTTTTCGACACCGAACCGCTGACTTTGCCGCCGGCCGCTTCGATCATCTGTGCCGCCTCGTCGCGCGTCAGCGTCGGCAAGGTGCCGGTCAGCACGAACGTCTTGCCGGCCAGCGTCTTGGCCTGGATCTCGATGCCCGCGCCTTCGCTCCAATGGATGCCGGCTGCGCGCAACTGATTCACCAGTTCGACATTCAGACCATCGGAGAAAAAGCTGACGATGGAACGCGCCACCACCGGACCGACGTCGGCCACTTCCAGCAGTTGTTCTTCGTTCGCCGCCAGCACCGCATCCATGTTGCCGAAATGGCGCGCCAATTCTTTCGCGGTAGCTTCACCGACGTGACGGATGCCGAGGCTGTAAATGAAACGCGCCAGCGTGGTCGACTTGGATTTTTCCAATGCATCGAGCACGTTCTGCGCCGATTTCTCTGCCATGCGGTCGAGTTCGGCCAGCGACGTCAGGCCAAGCTTGTATAAATCGGCTGCCGTGGTGATGACGCTCTTGTCGACCAGCTGTTCGATCAGTTGATCGCCCAGGCCTTCGACATCCATGGCGCGGCGCGAGGCGAAATGCTGCAGACCGCCCTTGCGCTGCGCCGAGCATTTGACCCAGCCGCCCGAACAGCGCGCGATCGCTTCATCCTCAAGACGAATGATCTCGGAGCCACAAACCGGACACGTCTTGGGCATGTCGAACGGTTTTGCATCGGCCGGCCGCGACTCCGGCACATAGGCGACCACTTCCGGGATCACGTCGCCGGCGCGGCGCACGATCACGGTGTCGCCGATCTGGATATCCTTGCGGCGTACTTCATCTTCGTTGTGCAGCGTCGCGTTGGTGACGGTCACGCCGCCGACGAACACCGGGGCCAGCCGCGCTACCGGCGTGATGGCGCCGGTACGGCCGACCTGCACTTCGATGCCTTGCACTACGGTCAGCGCTTCCTGCGCCGGGAATTTATGCGCCAATGCAAAACGCGGCGCGCGCGACACGAAACCAAGCTTCTGCTGCTGGTCAAGACGGTCCACCTTGTAGACCACGCCATCGATCTCATAAGGTAGTTCGGCGCGCTTGGCGCCGATGCCGTTGTAGAACTTCAGCAAGCCTTCAGCGCCCTGCACCACTGCGCGTTCCTTGCAAACCGGCAGGCCCAGTTCTGAATACCAGTCGAGCAAGGCGGAATGCGATGCCGGCATGGTGACGCCTTCCAGCACGCCGATGCCATAGGCAAAGAAACGCAGGGTGCGCTGCGCCGTGATCTTCGAGTCGAGCTGGCGCAGGCTGCCCGCCGCAGCGTTGCGCGGGTTGGCGAATTCCTTCTGGCCGGCGTCGCGCTGGCGCTGGTTGAGCCGGGCAAAATCGTTCTTGTACATCAGCACTTCGCCGCGCACTTCCAGCACCTGCGGCGCCGTGTCGCCATGCAGGCGCAACGGAATAGCGCGCACGGTGCGGATGTTGGCCGTGACGTTTTCACCGGTGGTGCCGTCGCCGCGCGTGGCGGCGCCGACCAGCACGCCGTCTTCATAACGCAAGCTGATGGCAAGACCGTCGAACTTCAGTTCGGTGGCGTAGGCAATGTCGGTCTCGGAAGACAGGCCGTCCTTGACGCGTTTGTCGAAGGCGACGATGTCTTCGTCGTCGAAGCCGTTGCCCAGCGACAGCATCGGGATCGCGTGACGCACCTGCTCGAATTGCGGCAGCGGCGCGCCGCCGACCCGTTGGGTGGGCGAGTCGCTGGTGGCCAGTTCGGGATGTTCCAGCTCCAACGCCTGCAGCTCGTGGAACAGCTTGTCGTATTCGGCGTCAGGAATACTGGGATTGTCGAGGACGTAGTAAGCGTGGTTGTGACGGTCCAACGTCGCCTTGAGCGACGCCGCCCGCGCGCGCCAGTCTCCTGGCGCTACGGGTGCTGAATGTGAATCTGGGTGCATGGTAGGAGCGCTCAAAGAGTAGCGCGCAAGCTTAACTGAAGAGGCGCATCGCGCGCTTGGAGCCGGCCGGGATTTCTGCCGATTCCATGGCGCTGTAGAACGCGCCGACCTGCTCGGCGATATCGCTCAGCGCGGCGTCCGACAGCAACTGATCGCTGTCGTCGACCACGGTGCCGCCCAGGCGCATGGCCAGCGAGCGTGCGCAGGCGATCATGGCGCCGTAACCGTCGCGGGCCGGGCCGACGCGCGGCACGTCCAGCAACAGCGTGAGGCGATCGGTGGTTTCTGCTGCGCCGGTAACGTTGGTCGACATCGAGAACAGCACTTCGCCCTCGCCGTCCTGCATTACCAGATGGCCGTCGGTGCGACGATCAAAACCCTGGCGGGTCAATGCCGCAAGCAAGGTGGTGACGTTCCACGGTGCGCCATTGGAGCGCACGTTGACGCCCAGCTGGACGTCGTGGTCCATGACGAATTGGTGCAGCGCCTGCGCCGTTTTCATCACGTCGATCATGTCGGGGATTTCCGGCTCGGCGCCGATCGCGTCGGTGAACTCACGCAGACGCACGATCAGTTCGGAATATTCAAGTTCGTTGAGTCCGTTATTGCGATTGGCCAGTTGCACGCCGGCCAGCAAGGCGTTGTACGAACTGCCGTGGCCGATCGGCTCCCATTCGCCTTCCGTGGTGCGACCGACGAAATTCACGGTCTTGTTGCCGACATGGCGCAGGTTCTGCACGCCCGGCAACAGCTTCTCGCCTCGCACGGCAACTTCCAGCGCGATCGGGATGATGCAGTCGACCAGCTCGTCGACCGGCAATTCGCGCTGCGGCGCTGCGAGCGATTGTCCCGCTTGTCCCATCCCTGCCACTTGCTCGCCGGCAAACATTTCGGTGTCGTTGAGCGTGGCTTCAACATGGCTCAGATCGGTGTTGAGATTGTCCACGTTCAGCGGATCGGCCAGATAGTCGTCATGGCTGTCGAGCGGCGTATCGATCGACAGGTAAGGTTCGACCGGCGTATCAAGATCCGCTTCGGTGACCGGTGGTGTGATCGGTTGCTGTTCCGGCGCAGGCACTTGCGGCCGGCGTTCGGGCATTTGGTACAGCTCTGGCTCGACGCGGTCATCGTCGTCATACATCGACAGCGGCGACTTCGCGGCAGGTGCTGTCGGCGCCGGTGCAGTCTGGAACGACGGCGGCACGGCCGCAGCCGGCGCGCTTTTCGCAGTCGGCCGGGCGGGAGCAAGCGGTTGCGTCGCGCTGTCGGCATTCATCAGCACGTCATCGTGGTCTGAAGAGAACGCACGCTCGACGGTCTTGCGCGTCTTGTGCTCCTGCCATTTATTGTAGGAAATCACGCCCACGACGATCACGCCGCCGATGACGATCAGGCTGGTCTGGAGGTCTGTCATGCCGAATGCACCCTGGAATTTTTCTTGGAAGCGAGGCGCGCTGCGGCATTGCCGGCGCCGGCCATCACTGCGGTGGTTGAGAGAATTGCAGTTGCTGCAGCCGCTGCGGCCTTGCCCTGATGGGCGGCGCGACGGACATCAACTGCGTTCAGTTCGATAAAACTGGTCATAACTGGTCTTTGTGGATTCCTGAGAGTCGGCGGCACACGGCGTTCAATTGCTTCTTGAATATATCCGTACAGCAGAAAAAGTACGCCTGGTCCGCCATTACCGTCTTGTTATTCTTTGTCTGGATCGCTTTGCATCAGCAGCACTGAAGCCCCGCTAAAGCCCTTGTATGACAAGCTGTTCAGGGTAGTGTTCCCCCTTGGGCTTGTCAAGCTGTCCGGCCTATGAAAAACGGCGCGTCAGCGCCGAAATTCGCGACTCGCGCGCGGCACGCAAAAACCAGACGGCCTAAGCCGCCTGCACCTCCGACGTGAAGTTGGCCGCCGCCTCCATGTCGACCGCCACGATGCGCGATACGCCCTGCTCCTGCATGGTCACGCCGATCAGCTGGTTGGCCATTTCCATCGCGATCTTGTTATGCGAGATGAACAGGAACTGGGTGTTCGACGACATGCGCTTGACCATATTGCAGAAGCGCTCGGTGTTGGCATCGTCGAGCGGCGCATCCACTTCGTCCAGCAGGCAGAACGGCGCCGGATTCAGCTGGAACATCGAGAACACCAGCGCCGTCGCGGTCAGCGCCTTTTCACCACCGGACAGGAGGTGAATCGTGGCGTTCTTCTTGCCGGGCGGTTGCGCCATGACCTGCACGCCGGAATCGAGAATCTCGTCGCCGGTCATGGTCAGCTTGGCCTGGCCGCCGCCGAACAGGATCGGGAACAGCTCGGCAAAGTGGCCGTTGACCTTGTCGAAGGTGTCCTGCAGCAAGCCGCGGGTTTCGATATCGATCTTGTGGATGGCGTCTTGCAACGTGGTGATCGCCTCGTTGAGATCGGCATACTGCGCATCGAGGAAATTTTTACGCTCGGAAGCGGTCGCCAGTTCATCCAACGCCGCCAGATTGACTGCGCCCAGGGCGGCAATCGCATTGGTCAGACGGGTCACTTCGCCCTGCAGGTAGGAAGGACGCATGTCGTCGGTGAGCTTCTCGGCCAGCGCCGCTTCGTCGGCCTGGGTGTTGGCCAGCGCTTCGGTGAACTGCTCCTGATTCAGGCGCGCAGCCTGTTCCTTCAACTGCAGTTCGGTGATGCGGTCGCGCTGTGGTTGCAGGCTGCGTTCGGCTTGCAAGCGCGCTTCTTCATGATGGCGCAGCTGTTGCGACAGCTGATCGAGTTCGTGACGGGCGTCGGCCAGCGCGCGCTCCTGATCGGTGCGCTTGTCCAGCAAGGATTGCAAACCGGCTTGCGCGGCCTGGTCGTCGAGGCTTTCCAATTCCAGACTGCCCTGTTGCATGCTGGCAAACAATTGCGCGGCCTGCTCCAGCGCGGTAGCGATGCTGCGCTTGAGTTCGTCGATCTTGTTGCGCTGCGACTTCTCGGAGAACTCGGCTTCCTGTGCGGCGCGCTCGAGTTCGCGCAGGCGCAGGCGTGCGTCGTTGAGCTGCTGCTCCTTGCTGAGGTAATCGGTCTGGCCGTTTTCATGCGACTCCTGCAGCTCGGCCAGCTCGATGTCGAGTTGTTCGAACTTGGCTTCGGATTCAGCCTTGATCTGTTGCTGTTCGACTTCCTGCATTTCGATTTCGGCGAGGTCGGCGACGATCTGCGTGCTGCGCTGGTTGAAGCGCTCCTGCACTTCCGACAGCTTCATCACTTCGATCTGCAGGCTGTGCACAGCCTGGGTCAGGCCGGCCACACGCTGGCGCAATTCCTGCAGGCGCTGGGTGGCGCCGGTCATGGCGGCATCGGCGCGCACAGCGCGCGACTTGGCTTCTTCAGCCAGCATGTATTGGGCACGCTGCTGCTTGGTCAGGTTTTCGATTTCCTGCTGGCGCGCCAGCATGCCGTCCTGCTCCGAATCGGAGGCGTAGAACCGCACGCTTGACTGGCTCACCACGTGACCTTGCTTGGTCACGAAGAAGGCGCCGGCCGGCAGCTTGCTGCGATCGACGAACGCGCTGGCGGTGTCGTCGGCGATGAAGACATTGTGCAGCCAGTCCTGCATCAGCGCGCGCAAACCCGGATCGTTGAGTTGCAACAGATTGATGAACGGCTTCAGGCCGTTCGGAGCCGGTTCGACGGGCGCAGCTGTCGGATTCGGCGCGAACAGCGCCAGCTTGGCCGGCGGCGCGTCGTTGAAGAAGGCCTTGGCCCAGTCCAGGTTGGATACTTCCAGCGCCGACATGCGCTCGCGCAGCACCGACTCCAGCGAGGTTTCCCAGCCGGCGTCGATGTGCAGCTTCTGCCACAGGCGCGGCAGGTTGGCCAGTTCGTGCTTTTCCAGCCACGGTTGTACCTTGCCTTGCGTCTGCACGCTTTCCTGCAATTGCTTGAGGGCTGACTGGCGCGCTTCGAGCTGCGCCAGATCGGAGGTTTCCTTGCTGACCAGTTCCTGCGCGGTGCGGCGTTCTTCTTCCAGCTTCGGCTGCTGTTCCTGCGCCTCTTCGAGGTACATGGAAGCTTCTTCCAGCGACGCCTGTTTTTCTTCCAGCTGCAGCTTGAGGTTGGACAAGTGCGCGTCGTCGGGCATGTTCAGGCCGCTCTTTTCCTGCGCCAGACGTTCGCGGCGCACGGCCAGGCCCGACAGAATGTTGGAGGCGTTGCGCTGATGCGCCGACTCCAGTTCGATCTGCTGCTGGATCTGCATGATCTTGCCGCGCGACTCGGTGGTCTTGAGTTGCGCTTCACGCCATGCCTGCTCCAGCGTCGGCACCTTGTCGTTGCCGTCCTGCACGGCTTGCTGCGCCTGCTCGACGCGCATGCCTTGCTCTTCAAGCTGAATCTCGGCTTCGGCCAGGTCGTCCTGGTGCTGCGTGCCCTGGCGTTGCCATTGGTCACGCTGCGCAGTGAGCGAATTGAGTTGCGATTGCAGACGGTTGCGCGATTCGATGACGAACTTGATCTGCGCTTCCAGGCTGCCGATCTCGGAATTGGTCTGGTACAAATGGCCTTGCGCCGTATGCAAACGATCGCCGGCGCCGTAATGGGCCTGGCGCATATGTTCCAGCTCGGTTTCGACGTGGCGCAGCTTGGCGGTCTGTTCTTCGAGGTCGATCTGCGCGCGTTCGATGTCGCGGAAGTATTTTTCTTGCTCGGCCTTGGCTTCGTTCTTGCGCAGCAGCCACAACAGTTTTTGCTTCTCTTCCTGGTCGCCGGTGAGGTCGTTGAATTTCTTGGCGACGGCGGCCTGCGCTTCCAGCTTTTCGAGGTTGGCGTTGAGCTCGCGCAGGATGTCTTCCAGGCGGGTCAGGTTTTCGCGCGTGTCGTGCAGGCGGTTTTCGGTTTCGCGACGGCGTTCCTTGTACTTCGACACGCCGGCGGCTTCTTCGAGGAAGATGCGCAGTTCTTCGGGACGCGCTTCGATGATGCGCGAAATCATGCCCTGGCCGATGATCGCGTAAGCGCGCGGGCCGAGGCCGGTGCCGAGGAAGATGTCCTGGATGTCGCGGCGGCGCACCGCCTGGTTGTTGATGTAGTACGACGAGGTGCCATCGCGCGTGAGGGTGCGCTTGACGGCGATTTCGGCGTATTGGCCCCACTGGCCCGCAGCCTTGCCCATGGCATTGTCGAACACCAGTTCGACGGAAGCGCGCCCGGCCGGCTTGCGGTTGGTGGAGCCGTTGAAAATGACGTCCTGCATGGACTCGCCGCGCAGTTCGGAGGCTTTGGATTCGCCCAGCACCCAGCGCACGGCGTCAATGATGTTGGACTTGCCGCAACCGTTGGGGCCCACCACGCCCACCAGCTGTCCCGGCACCTGGAAATTCATCGGATCGACGAAAGACTTGAATCCTGACAATTTAATGGAATTTAAGCGCACGTTATCTACAATTTCACAGAGTTTGACGGAGGCAGGCAAATTTGCCCGCAATAGCCCGGTATCATAACATTCCGAGAGGGAAAACCGCTCAATTCACGGCTTGCAAGACGAATCGCCGCTGCCGCAACGAGCCCGCCAAAACGAACGGCTTGCCCGATCGCTCGGACAAGCCGTTGCAGCCTTAACTCAAGCGCGAACGCAAGCCCGCGCGTCCTTAAAAAGTTTCCCAGTCGCCGTCGTTGACCGGAGGTGAAGCGGAAGAGGACTTGGCAGGAGCTGGTTTCGATGCCGCCGGGACGCGCGCGACTGCGGCCGAGGCCTTGCGCGGCGTAGTCGCCGGTGCAGGTGCAGGCGCAGCCTTCGGAGCGACCCGGGGTGCAATCGCGGCGGCGCGAACAACCGGCGCAGCGGCAACAGCCGAAACGCCTTCCGCCTGGAAGAACGCCACCGCATCCTTCAACCTGCGCGCCTGCTCTTCCAGCGAACCGGCCGCCGCTGCGGCCTGCTCCACCAACGCGGCGTTCTGCTGCGTGGCCTGGTCCATTTGCGTGATCGCCAGATTGACCTGGCCGATACCGCTGCTCTGCTCTTCGGTGGCCGAGGAGATTTCGCCCATGATGTCGGTGACACGCTGCACCGCATTGACCACTTCGCCCATGGTCTGACCGGCGCGTTGCACCAGTTCCGAACCGCTGCCGACGCGTGTGACGGAGTCATCAATCAACTGCTTGATTTCCTTGGCGGCCTGCGCGCTGCGTTGCGCCAAGCTGCGCACTTCGGAGGCGACCACCGCGAAGCCGCGGCCCTGCTCGCCGGCGCGCGCGGCTTCCACCGCCGCATTCAAGGCAAGAATATTGGTCTGGAATGCAATGCCGTCGATCACGCCGATGATGTCCGCGATTTTGCGCGAGCTTTCCGTGATGCCTTGCATGGTGTCGACCACTTGTCCCACCACGTCGCCGCCGCGACGCGCGATGTCGGATGCGGTGTTGGCCAACTGGCCGGCCTGGCGCGCGTTGTCGGCGTTCTGCTTCACGGTCGAGGTGAGTTCTTCCATGCTCGACGCCGTCTCTTCCAGCGACGCCGCCTGCTGCTCGGTGCGTGACGACAGATCCATGTTCCCCGCTGCAATTTCCTTGGCGCCGGTGTCGATGGAGTCGGTGCCGGCGCGGATGCCGCTGATCACCGATGACAGGCGTTCGCGCATCACACTCATTTCATACAGCAGGCTGGTCTTGTCTCCCGCCCGGGTCTGGATCGCCATGGTCAGGTCGCCGGATGCAATACGCGAGGCCACCCCGACTGCATACGCCGGTTCGCCGCCGAGACTGCGTGTGATGTTGCGGATGATCGCCAACATCATCGCCGACACCACGACGCCGATCACGATCAGGATGCCGGCCAGTTTCAGCAGGTTCTTGTAGAAATCGCTTTCAACGTCGTTGAGGAACACGCCCGACACCAGCAGCCAGTCCCACGGCTGGTAATAGATCAGGTAGCTGACTTTCTGCGTGCGGTTGGTGTCGTCGGCGCCCGGCAGGCGTCCCATGTAGTTGACGTAACCGCGCTGCTGCGCCTTGCCGACCTTGACCATGTCGACGTAGTAGAGCTTGCCGTCGCTGTCCTTGCGGTCGCCGACATTCTTGCCGACCACGCTCTTGTTGGTCGGGTGCATCAGCACCACCGGCTTGGAATCGAAGACAAAGATGTAGTTGTCGTTGTCGTAACGCATGGCGGCGATGCGTTCCAGCGCCTGTTTCTGAGCGTCGGCCAGAGGGGTCTTGCCGGTCGCGACTTCGGCAGCGTAACTCTTGAGGATGCCTTCGGCGGTTTCGACCACGCGCTTGAGTCCGGCTTCGCGTTCGTTGATCATGTTTTGCCGGGTGTTGAGCGCCGACCACGCCGCCAGCACCAGCAGGCCGATCCACATGACGACCAGCGCCAGCAGCAGTTTCGACTTCAATGTTTTCATACTTGCAACTCCGTTCGTTCCAGATGGGGGAGATTTATTCTTGATCGCGAACGATAGCTTACTTTGCGGCAAGCAGATCACGTGAACAGCGCGGTTTCCTGCCTGTGTTTGTTCAATTTGCTGCATTGCCACAACAAGATCAACCGCCAAAGGTCCTGACTACCTGCCACTTGCGCTGCGATATGCGATACAGCGTATAAGGAGGATTATTCTGGCTGCCATCGACGGCGAACGAGACCGTCCCCGAGATGCCTTTGTATTGCATGTTATGCAAGGTTTCCACGGCCGCCTTCGGATCGACCGAGTTGTTCTTGCGCAGCGCCTCGATCAGCATGCCGACAGCATCGTACGAAAACATGGCGTAGGCAGTCAGGGGCGAATCGAATTTCTTGCTATAGGCTTTTTCGAATTGCGCATAGCCGGGTCGCGATTCGACCGGCAAACCGTGCAACAGCAAGTGCGTCCCCTCCGGATACGGACCGCTGTCGGGAAACTCCAGATTGACCGCGCCTCCGCTCAGCAACAGCGTCGAATTCACACCGAGGCGTTGGCAATGCTGAGAGAAGGCGACCGCCTGCGGCCCCACTCCCGTGAAGAACAACAGATCCGCACCCTCGCTTTTCACGCGCGACAACACTCCATTGAAGTCGGAAGTCTTGCTGTTGACGGTATCCCGCAACACCACCAGACCACCATCCTGCTTGACCTGACGGAGGAACACCTCAGCCAGCGCCGCTCCGAGCGCAGTGCCGTTGTCGATCACAGCAACGCGTTTGGCCTTGAGCATGTCGAGAGAGACCTTGGCCAGAAGAATTGACGTGATGTCGCTGTGCCCGAGCAACTGGAACGCGGTGCGATAGCCGCCCTGGGTAAATTGCCGACCGGTAGACGTTGGAGACAATTGAGGAATGCCTGCGTCGGCATAGATCGGCGCTGCGGCAACGCTGGTGTCCGTCGTATTGTGGCCGATCACGCCGGCTACACCGGAAGCCACGAAGGACTTGGCAGTGACCCGCGCGAAATTCACATCGGACTGATCGTCTGCCACCAGCAGTTTGAAGAATACCGGACGGCCGCCGATCTGCAGCTTGCGTTGATTGGCATCGTCCACCGCCATCTGTGCGCCATCGCGCGCGCTGTAGCTGAGATTGGACTGCGTTTTTTTGCCCAATCCGCCCGCGAAACCGATCAGTACGGTTTGCCCGGAGCTTGCCTGAGCATGGGCGGGCAGCACAGGCAAAAGAAACGCGCCCGTACAAGCGGCAAAAAATATCGAAATGACAATGAATGAAACAGACTGCTTTGCGGACATGTGCCGCAAGCAAATGAAATTCATGGCGCCCCCTGATTCCCGCAATCGCCGACATGCCGTACGACAACCCGCTGTGTGGTTTTTGTCGCGCCTTCATCATGTGCACTTTACGCCGGCTTGTCAAAACACGCCGCCGGAATGTTGCTTCAGCCGCCCGGAGCGCATCATCCGGGCAACAATCAGTATAATGTCGCCCTATCCCACCCTTGCTACGCGCCTTCGTGCATCCATTGTGAATCCATTACTCGACAAGCTGCAGCCTTACCCGTTCGAAAAACTGAAGAACCTGTTTTCCGACGTCACGCCCAACCCCGACTATCGCCACATCAGCCTGGGCATCGGCGAACCGAAGCATCCGACGCCGGCGTTCATCAAGCAGGCCCTGACCGACAACCTGGCCGGCTTGGCGACCTATCCCACCACGATCGGCTCCGAAGCGCTGCGCAGCGCCATCGCCGGCTGGCTGGAACGTCGCTACGGCTTGCCGAAAATCGATCCTGCCACCCAGGTGCTGCCGGTCAACGGTTCGCGCGAGGCGCTGTTCTCGCTGACGCAAACCGTGGTCGACCCATCGCAAAAAGATGCGCTGGTGATCTGCCCGAATCCGTTCTATCAGATCTACGAAGGCTCGGCCTATCTGTCGGGTGCGCAACCCTACTTCGTCAATTCGGATCCGGCGCGCAATTTCGCCCCCGATTTCAGTCAGGTGCCGGACGATGTCTGGCCACGCGTCAAGCTGCTGTTCCTGTGCTCGCCGGGCAATCCGACCGGCGCAGTGCTGTCGCTCGATGACTGGAAGAAACTGTTCGAACTCTCCGACCGCTACGGCTTCGTGATCGCCTCGGATGAATGCTATTCGGAAATCTATTTCAAGGCGGAAGCCCCATTGGGCGGCCTCGAAGCGGCGCACAAGCTGGGCCGCGGCTACGATCGCCTGATCGCCTTCTCGAGCCTGTCGAAGCGCTCCAACGTGCCCGGCATGCGTTCTGGCTTCGTGGCCGGCGACGCCGCGATCCTGAAGAAATTCCTGCTGTACCGCACCTATCATGGCGGCGCCATGAGCCCATCGATCCAGAACGCCTCGATTGCCGCCTGGAACGATGAGACCCACGTGCAGGAAAATCGCGCCAAGTACATCAAGAAATTCAGCCAGGTGACGCCGCTGCTGCAAGAAGTCCTGGACGTGTCCTTGCCAGACGCCGGCTTTTACCTGTGGGCCAAGGTCGATAAACTGACCTCGATCAGCGACACGGAATACGCCAAGCGCCTCTATGCCGAATATAATGTCACGGTATTGCCCGGCAGTTACCTGGCGCGCGAAGCCAACGGCGTCAATCCGGGCCAGCAACGCATCCGCATGGCGCTGGTCGCCGAAGTGGAAGAATGCCTGGAAGCGGCGCAACGCATTGTCGCTTTCACGCGCAAGCTGGCGGCAGCCTGAATCGGCGATTCGCCGCGTCAGGCAAATTAAGCAGATCCACTATCCGACGCGCCGTTTCATATCCGGTTTTCAGCATTGAAACGCGCCTCGGTTTTTATTCATATTCATTTTCAACCTAGATAAAACAAGATGACCCAATCTATCCAACAAATCATCGATCAGGCGTGGGAAGACCGCGCCAGCCTGTCGCCGAAGACCGCACCTGCCGACATCCGTAACGCCGTGGCGGAAGTCATCGCCGGCCTGAACGAAGGCACACTGCGCGTGGCGGATCGCCAAAGCGTCGGCCAATGGCAAGTCAACCAATGGGTCAAGAAAGCCATCCTGCTGTCGTTCCGTCTGGAAGACAACGTCCCGGTCGGCTCGGGCATTCCCGGCTATCCGCAGTTCTACGACAAGGTCCCGACCAAGTTCGCCAACTACACCGCTGAAGATTTCGCCAAGGGCGGCTTCCGCGTGGTGCCGCCGGCAGTTGCCCGCCACGGCTCCTTCATCGGCAAGAACGTCGTGCTGATGCCTTCCTACGTCAACATCGGCGCTTACGTCGATGAAGGCGCGATGGTCGACACCTGGGCCACGGTCGGTTCCGCTGCGCAAATCGGCAAGAACGTCCACCTGTCCGGTGGCGTCGGCATCGGCGGCGTGCTCGAGCCTGTGCAAGCCGGTCCGGTCATCATCGAAGACAACTGCTTCATCGGCGCCCGTTCGGAAGTCGTCGAAGGCGTGATCATCGAAGAAAATTCGGTGCTGTCGATGGGCGTCTACATCGGCCAGTCGACCAAGATCTACGATCGCGAAACCGGCGAAGTGCATTACGGCCGCGTGCCTGCCGGCTCCGTCGTGGTGCCGGGCAACCTGCCGTCGAAGGATGGCAAGTACAGCCTGTACGCTGCGATTATCGTCAAGAAGGTCGATGCACAAACACGTTCGAAGACCTCGATCAACGAACTGCTGCGCGGCGCTTAATCAGCATCGCAGCACCATGAATTGCCGGCGCGTGCCGGCAATTCTGTTTGCAGCAAACCAAGAGATATGGCCGGCATGCATGACGCCGGCCTTCACTTTTTGTAAAACAGGATGTTGATTTCATGAGCAAGCAAGTCACTCTCTACGGCATTCCCAACTGCGACACCGTGAAGAAGGCGCGCACCTGGCTCGATGCCAACGGCGTCGCGTACACCTTCCACGATTTCAAGAAGGCAGGACTGGATGCCGGTCTGGTGAAAACCTGGCTCAAGGACATTCCCTGGGACACACTGGTCAATCGCAAAGGCACAACCTGGCGCGGCCTGTCCGACGAACGCAAGGCGAGCATCACCGACAACGCCAGCGCCACGGCGCTGATCGTGGAGCTGCCGTCCATCGTCAAGCGGCCGGTGCTGCAGACCAGTGAGGCGCCTGCGCAGGTCGGTTTTACCGCAGACCTTTATCAACAGATTTTCAAGAACTGATTTCAAGAATTCATCATGAGCAAAACCCTTGCCCTGACCCAGGAACTGATCGCCCTCTCCTCCGTGACGCCGGAAGACAAAGGCTGCCAGGCGCGCCTGGCTGAACTGCTGGCGCCGCTCGGCTTCGTCTGCGAAACCATCCAGTCCGGCGACGTCACCAACCTGTGGGCGCGCAAGGGCACCACGCAGCCTCTGCTGGCGTTTGCAGGGCATACCGACGTGGTGCCGACCGGCCCGGTCGACAAGTGGCAGTCGCCGCCGTTCGTGCCGACGCAACGCGACGGCAAACTGTTCGGCCGCGGCGCGTCCGACATGAAGACCTCGATTGCCGCGATGGTCGTTGCGGTCGAAGAATTCGTCGCTGCGCATCCCGACCACAAGGGCTCAATCGGTTTCCTGATCACCAGCGATGAAGAAGGACCCGCCACCGACGGCACCGTGATCGTCTGCAACCAACTGAAGGCGCGCGGCGAACAGCTCGACTACTGCATCGTCGGCGAACCGACGTCGGCCAAACAGCTGGGCGACATGATCAAGAACGGCCGCCGCGGCACCATGTCCGGCAAGCTCATCGTCAAGGGTATCCAGGGCCACATCGCCTATCCGCAACTGGCGAAGAATCCCATTCACCTGGCAGCGCCGGCATTGGCCGAACTGGTCGCAGAGAAATGGGACGAGGGCAATGAATACTACCTGCCGACCTCGTGGCAGATGTCGAACATCCACGGCGGCACCGGTGCATCGAATGTGATCCCGGGCGATGTCGTGATCGACTTCAATTTCCGCTTCTCGACGGCGAGCACGGTCGAAGGCTTGCAGCAGCGCGTGCACGCCATCCTTGACAAGCACGGCTTCGAGTACGACCTCAAATGGACCGTCGGCGGCCTGCCGTTCCTGACGCCGCGCGGCAACCTGAGCGACGCGTTGGCCTCGGCGATCAAGGCAGAGACCGGCCTCGACACTGAACTGTCGACCACCGGCGGCACCTCCGATGGTCGTTTCATCGCGCAGATCTGCCCACAGGTGATTGAGTTCGGACCGCCCAATGACAGTATCCACAAGATCGACGAATACATCGAAGTGCGCTACATCGATCCGCTGAAGAACATCTATCGCCGCACCATGGAAAACCTGTTGCTGTAGTCCGCAGCGGATCCTGCCAGCCAAGCCCTATTCACTATGTACAGACCGAGAATATCGATCATGACGCCAAACAATTTCGCCACCGTGCGCGATATCCTGCGCTACGCCATCACCCGCTTCAATACCGAGAAGCTGTTCTTCGGCCACGGCACCAACAACGCCTTCGATGAAGCCGCCTATCTGATCCTGCACACGTTGAAACTGCCGCTGGACCAGCTCGAGCCTTTTCTCGATGCACGCCTGCTGCAAGGCGAAATCGACAATCTGTTGCGCGTGATCATGCGCCGCACCGAAGACCGCGTGCCGGCCGCCTACATCACCAACGAAGCCTGGCTCGGTGGCTATCGATTCTTCGTCGATGAACGCGTGATCGTGCCGCGTTCATTCATTGCCGAACTGATTCCCGAACATTTCTCGCCGTGGGTGCAGGACCCGGCGCAAGTCGAGAACATCCTCGACCTGTGCACCGGTTCCGGCTGCCTGCCCATCCTGATGGCAGATGCCTTCCCGCAGGCGCGCGTGGAAGCCGTCGACATTTCGCCGGAAGCGCTGCAAGTGGCGCGCCGCAACGTCGACGACTACGAGCTGGGCGATCGCATCAACCTGGTGGAATCCGACCTGTACACCAAACTGCCGGCTCGCAAGTACGATCTGATCATCAGCAATCCGCCGTACGTCAATTCGGATTCGATGAGCAAGTTGCCGCAGGAATACCTGCAGGAACCGCAAATCGCGCTGGCCGGCGGCAAGGACGGCATGGACCTGGTGCGCAAGATCGTCAAGGGCGCAGCCCAGCGCCTGACGCCGAACGGCGTGCTGATCGTCGAGATCGGCAACGAACGCGCCTACGCCGAAGCCGCCTTCCCCGACCTGGAACTGACCTGGGTCACGACCAGCGCCGGCGACGACATGGTGTTCCTGGTGACGGCTGATCAATTGCAGCACCTGGCCTGATTTTTTGCGTCGCTTCCAAGTTTCGCCTTTCAGTTTCGTTTCCACCTGATTTTTATTCTTTGATTGCAGTTTCCCGATGATTCGTTTTCAGCAAGTTACCCTGGCCCGCGGCGTTAAACCCTTGCTGGAGAATGTCGATGTCACCCTCAACCCGGGCGACAAGATCGGTCTTATCGGCGCCAACGGCGCCGGCAAATCCAGCCTGTTCGCCATGCTGCGCGGCGAACTGCATGCCGACCAGGGCAACATCGACTATCCGACCAAATGGCGCGTCGCCTATGTCGCCCAGGAAACCCCGGCGCTCGACCGCGCGGCGGTGGAATACGCGATCGACGGCGACGTCACCTTGCGCCGCCTGGAAGCCCAGTTGGCTGCCGCTGAAGCCGAACCGGAAAGCGCCGAAAACGGCATCCGCATCGGTGAACTGTATGGCGCCCTGGCCGACGCCGATGTCTACACGGTGCGTTCGCGCGCCGAGCAACTGCTGCTGGGCCTGGGCTTCACGCTGGAACAGATGGAACGCCCGGTCGCGAGTTTCTCCGGCGGCTGGCGCATGCGCCTGAATCTGGCGCAGGCGCTGATGTGTCCATCCGATCTGCTGCTGCTCGATGAACCGACCAATCACTTGGATCTGGACGCCATCATCTGGCTGGAAGACTGGCTCAAGCGCTATGCCGGCACGCTGATCATCATTTCCCATGATCGCGATTTCCTCGACGGCGTGGTCAACGTGATCGTGCATATCGACGAGCGCAAGCTGAAACGCTATTCCGGCAACTACTCCGCCTTCGAACGCCAACGCGCCGCCCAGCTCGAACTGGCGGCCGGCATGATCGAGAAACAGATGCGTCAACGCGCCCATTTGCACTCCTTCATTGATCGCTTCAAGGCGAAAGCAAGCAAGGCCAGACAGGCCCAAAGCCGCATGAAGGCCCTGGCGAAGATGGAAGAACTGGCGCCCCTGCGCGCCGCCGCCGAGTTTTCATTTGAATTCCGCGAGCCGCTGTCGGCGCCGAATCCATTGCTGGTCATGGAAAAGGTCAACGCCGGCTATCGCAGCGAAGATCCGGAAACCTACGAAATCTCCGAAAAGGTCATCGTCGGCGGCATCGATTTTTCACTGCAGACCGGCCAGCGCATCGGCCTGCTCGGCGTCAACGGCGCCGGTAAATCGACGCTGATCAAAACCATCGCCAATGAACTGGACCCGATCGCCGGCACCGCCCAGTTCGGCAAGGGCCTGGTGATCGGCTACTTCGCCCAGCATCAGGTCGAAATGCTGCGTCACGACGAATCGCCTCTGTGGCATCTGGCGCGCATCGCGCCGGATGTGCGCGAGCAAGAGCTGCGCAACTTCCTCGGCAGCTTCAACTTCAACGGCGTCATGGCGTCGTCGAGCATCGCGCCGTTTTCCGGCGGCGAAAAGGCGCGTCTGGCGCTGGCGCTGATCGTCTGGCAACGCCCCAACCTGCTGCTGCTCGATGAACCGACCAACCATCTGGACCTGGAAACCCGCGAAGCGCTGACCATGGCGTTGGCGCAGTTCGAAGGCACACTGGTCCTGGTATCCCATGATCGCCATCTGCTGCGCGCCACCACCGACCAGTTCCTGATCGTCGCCGACGGCAAGCTGCAACCGTTCGACGGCGACCTGGACGATTACCGCGACTGGCTGTTCAAGACCAAGCTGGCCGCCAAGAACAGCGCGACGGAAGCCGCGCAAGCTGCTGCCGCCAAGCCGAAGGCCGAACCCAAGATCGTGCAGAAAGCGCCGGAACCGGTTGCGGCTGAAGCCGCCGTCGGCGACCGTCGCGAGCAAAAGCGTCTGGACGCCGGAGAACGCCAGCGCCTGGCCGGTCTGAAAAAGCCGATCGAATCGCGCATCAAGCGTCTGGAAGAACAGATCGCCAAATGCAATGAAAAGAAGGCCGTCATCGATGCCCGCCTGGCTGCACCGGATATCTACGACGCCGCCAACAAGGAAGAACTGAAGAAGCTGATCGCCGACCAGGCTTATTGCACCAAGGAACTGGAGCAACTGGAAGAAGACTGGCTGGGTCAGCAGGAAGCGCTGGAACAGCTGGTCGCCTGAGGGGACCACTGAAGGCCTGGATAAGCGCGACGCCAGATCGTCTTTTATCCAGCCTCCCCATATAAACTTCTTACGTAGATGTCTTTGGTCTAAGATTGAAAAACGATTAAGCTGCTCGCATATCGGGTTTCCACCGATCAATACAGAACATCAAAAGGAACAGACATGGCATTCACTTCATTCCGCAAATTGTCCCCCTTGCTGGCCGGCCTGCTGCTGGTCAGCGCCACTGTCGGCGCGCATGCAGCCGACCTGCTCGACACCGTCAAGGCCCGCGGCACACTGAAGGTAGCGCTGGAAGGCAACTATCCACCGTTCAACTTCAAGGATCCGAAGACCAGCGAACTGACCGGCTTTGAAGTCGACGTCGCCAAGCTGCTGGCCGCCAAGCTGGGCCTCAAGCCCGAATTCACCACCACCGAGTGGAGCGGAATCCTGGCGGGTCTGGGCGCCGGCAAGTACGACGTCATCATCAACCAGGTCGGCATCACCGACGAGCGTCAGAAGGCGTTCGACTTTTCCGATCCGTACACCCTGTCGAGCGCGCAGCTGATCGTGCGCAAGGACGAGAAGCGCGAATTCAAGAGCCTGGAAGACCTCAAGGGCAAGAAGCTCGGCCTGGGTCAGGGCACCAACTTCGAACAGAAGGCCAAGGCCGTTCCCGGCATCGAGGTCAAGACTTACCCAGGCTCGCCTGAATACCTGTCCGACCTGGCCAGCGGCCGCATCGATGCAGCGCTGAACGACAGCCTGCTGGTCGGTTACCTGCTGAAGTCGTCGAACCTGCCGCTCAAGGGCGGTTCGCCGATCGGCACCGTTGACAAGATCGGCATTCCGTTCCAGAAGGGCAATCCGCAATTCAAGGCCGCACTGAATAAGGCGCTGGCCGAGATCCTCAAAGACGGCAGCTTCAAGCAGGCGTCGGTCAAGTGGTTCGGCATTGACGTGAGCAAGCCGCCGACCGCACAATAAGCTCCTGATTCCTTTTCAAACCGATATCCCCGCACTGTTGCGGGGATATTTTTATTTGCCGACAAAAAATGGAAATTTGGGATTTGCTGCGCCAGGCCGCGCCGATCATGCTCAGGGGTACCGGCTATACGCTGCTGTTCGCCTTGTCCTCAATGCTGGGCGGACTGGTGCTCGGCTTTGCCCTCGCAGTGGCGCGTATCGTACCGTGGAAGTTCGTGCACTGGCCGGCCGCCGTCTATGTCAGCCTGATGCGCGGCACGCCGCTGCTGGTGCAGATCTTCGTGGTCTATTACGGCTTACCCAGCGTCGGCATCGAATTCTCGCCGCTCATGGCGGGCGTACTGACGCTGAGCCTGAACGCGGGTGCGTATCTGTCCGAGAGCCTGCGCGGCGCCATCCTCGGCGTCACCCGCGGCCAATGGAGCGCCAGCTACAGCCTCGGTCTGACTTATCCGCAAACGCTGCGCTACGTCGTGGTGCCACAGGCGATCCGCATCGCCGTGCCGTCGATGAGCAATACCTTGATCAGCCTGATCAAGGACAGTTCGCTGGTGTCGGTCATCACCGTCACCGAGCTGATGCTGTCGACCAAGGAAATCATCGCCGTGACCTTCCGGCCGCTGCCTTTGTACATTGCGGCGGCGATGGTGTACTGGCTCCTGAGCATCTGCTTTGAGGCCTTGCAACATCGGCTGGAGAAAAAACTGGAGCGCGCGCATCAGGCCTGATCCTGCCTCTTCAATGCTTCGCCCATGAAAGACAACAAAAAGCCCGGACTGAACAGCCCGGGCTTTTTGTTGTCTTTCCTGCGGTGTTGTCAGCGCTTGATCAGCGTTTGACGCGGTAGATATCCTGTCCTGCTTCATCAATCTGGCGCCGCAGTTCGCGCCGTTCATCCGGGCTCAGTTTGCCGCGGCGCTGGTTGGCGTCCTGCTCCTGCTGTTGCGGTCGATTGCCGCCGTTGCCGAAATTATTGCCGCCCTGGTGACGCAGATCGGTCGGTTGCACCGGTCCGCCGCGCGAGCCTTCCGGAGGGCGCGCATGCGCGCCGGCAGCGCTCAGCGCGAGCACGACTGCAACAATACCTATCCTCTTAGTTACGGCAATATTCATAGCGGCATTTTTCCACATTTTCAAGCCATCGACAAAGTGCTTCATCAATGTAGCCAGTGTAGGTTGCCCAGCCGGATGGTATAAGATGATTAAGGTAAGGTATGTAACAGTTTGTAATCTTTGGCCTGTTACATATTGCCGATCGCCGCGAAGACGCTACCATAACGCCATGAATACGACCAACACAAGCACGACAGCTACTCCGGCCCACCAATCGAAAATCCTGGTGGTGGATGACGACATCCGTTTGCGCGACCTTCTGCGCCGTTACCTGACCGAGCAAGGCTTCAACGTCGTCACGGCGGAAAACGCCCAGGCGATGAACAAGCTGTGGATCCGCGAGCGTTACGACCTGCTCGTACTGGATCTGATGCTGCCCGGCGAAGATGGCCTCGCCATCTGCCGTCGCCTGCGCGGCGCCGGCGACCAGACACCGATCATCATGCTGACCGCCAAGGGCGAAGATGTGGATCGCATCATCGGCCTCGAAATGGGCGCCGACGATTACCTGCCCAAGCCATTCAATCCGCGCGAGCTGGTAGCGCGCATCAATGCGGTCCTGCGCCGCAAGGGTCCGGACGAATTGCCGGGCGCGCCTTCGGAATCGCCGGAGTCGTTCGAGTTCGGTGAATTCGTGCTTGATCTCGGCACCCGCACCTTGAAGAAAAAAGGCGAGACCGTGCCGCTGACCACCGGTGAATTCTCGGTGCTGAAGGTGTTCGCACGCAATGCGCGCCAGCCGCTGTCACGCGAGAAGCTGATGGAAATGGCGCGCGGCCGTGAATATGAAGTATTTGACCGCAGCCTCGACGTGCAGATCTCGCGCCTGCGCAAACTGATCGAACCCGACCCGGCCAATCCGCTTTACATCCAGACCGTGTGGGGCCTCGGCTACGTCTTCATCCCCGAGGGCAAGCCGCGCTGATGCGCCTACCCAATCCGGCCACCGGCATTCACAACATGAGCTATCAAGCGCGCCAACGATGGTTCAGCAACGGTCTGTTCTGGCGCACCTTCTTTTTGCTGACTTTCCTGATCACCGCCAGCATGGTGGCGTGGGTGGCCAGTTTCCGCATGGTCGAACGTGGTCCGCGCGCCGAACAGCTCGCGGCGCAGATCGTCTCCGTCGTCACTATCACGCGCGCCGCCCTCACCCATTCGGCGCCCGAAATGCGCCGCGAATTGCTGTTCGACCTGGCCAGCAACGAAGGCATCCGCATCTATCCGCTCGAAAAAACCGACAAGATTGCGCCGCCCGACGATTCGCCGGTGTTGCCGGAGCTGGAGTTCTACGTCAAGCAGGCGATGGGTGACGACACCCAGTTTGCGTCGGGGGTCAACGACGTCGACGGCTTCTGGATCAGTTTCAAGATTGACGAGGACGCCTATTGGCTCATGCTCGACCGGGGCCGGCTTGATCGCACCTCGAGCCTGCAATGGCTGGGCTGGGGCTCGATTGCGCTGGTGCTGTCGCTGATCGGCGCAGTCTTCATCTCAACCCTGATCAACCAGCCGCTGGCACGCCTGACCGCTGCTGCACGCGCCATCGCCAAGGGCAAGCAACCCGATCCGCTGCCGGAATCGGGACCGACTGAAATCCGCGAAGCCAATCTCAGCTTCAATCAGATGGTGGCCGATCTGGATCGCATCGAATCCGACCGCGCCGTCATTTTGGCCGGCATTTCTCACGATCTGCGCACGCCGCTGGCACGCATGCAGCTGGAAGTCGAAATGGCCAGGTTGTCCGACGAAGCGCGCGACGGCATGCATTCCGATCTGGCCCAGATGGACGCCATCATCGGCCAGTTCCTCGACTACGCCAAACCATTCGACAGCAGCAGTTTCATGCCCGTGGATTTGTCGGGACTGCTGGAAGACGCCGCCAACAACTCCAAGCGCCTGAGCGACGTCATGGTCAGCACCGCGATCTCGCCCGACGTCGACGTCATGGGCAACACGGTCGAGCTCGAACGCATCATCAGCAACCTCATCGAAAACGCGCGCCGCTACGGCAAGACCGACGGCACCGAGGTCGCCAATATCGACATCCTGTGCAAGATCGAAGACCGCCACGTCAAGGTCGAAATTTCCGACCATGGCCCAGGCGCACCGGAGAGCGAACTGGAGCACCTGCTGCGCCCCTTCACGCGACTCGACACCGCGCGCGGCCAGGCCAACGGATCCGGACTTGGGCTGGCGATCGTCAACCGTATCGTGATCCGCCACAACGGCAAGCTGGCCCTGCGCAATCGCGACGGCGGCGGCCTCGTGGTGCAAATGATGTTCCCGACTGTTCCGGTTCGCGGCGGCAATCCGCGCAAGCAGGCGACCTAGCCGTGGCGCTGTTGCGCACGGCGCTCGTCGCTACGCTCGGTGTTGCTCTTGCGAGCGCCGTATCGGCACAAACCCGCGTTGATCGCACGCTCAGCGTTCCGGCTACCGGCGCCCCTGCCATCGTCTCGCCGCATGCCGCCGCCGTGACGCCGCCACCGCAAAGCACAGCGCCAGCACCTCCAGTTCCACGCGGACCCAGCGGGTCTTACGCCGCCGATGCAATGGGTGCCACCATCCTGGCAAAAAATGCGGATTACGAGACCACCTTTTCCATCGGCACGCCGGTGCCTCCGGGCGCATCGATCAGCAATGTGTCATGGAGATACGGCTTGTCGGAAAAGCCCGTGGGATTTGAAGCAGTGCTGTGCTGGAACAACCGCCAGCGCTGCTGGAACGTGACCAACAACGCCAGCGGCAGCACCGGCGCATTCAACGGCAAGGACGCCGCGCAGCCATTCACGCTGCACTACCGTGTCAAGGGCGGCGGCCAGCTCGGGCCGCCGGCGCGCGGCGAAATGAATCAGGTGATTGTCACCTACCAGCTGCCGGGCTGAGCCCGCGCTTCGACACCATCATTCGTCGATGTCGCGGATCTTCTGCAGTGCCTCGTCGATGCGTTCGACCGCGACCACTTTCAATCCTTCGATATCCTGCTTCGGCGCATTGGCCTTCGGGATCATCGCGATGGAGAATCCCAACTTGGCGGCCTCACGCAGCCGCTCCTGACCACGCGGCGCGGGACGGATCTCGCCGGCCAGGCCGACTTCGCCGAACACCACCAGCCCACGCGGCAACGGTTTGTTGCGCATCGAGGAGTTGATCGCCAGCAGCACCGCCAGGTCGGCGGCCGGTTCGGTGATCTTGACGCCGCCGACGGCGTTGATGAAGACGTCCTGATCGAAAGCGGCGATACCGGCATGGCGGTGCAACACCGCCAGCAACATCGCCAGGCGATTTTGCTCAAGACCGACCGACAAGCGACGCGCGTTGGGCACGTGCGAGCTGTCGACCAGCGCCTGGATTTCCACCAGCAAGGGACGCGTGCCTTCCTGCGTCACCATCACGCAGGAACCCGGCACCTGGCTGTCGTGCTGCGACAGGAACAGCGCAGAAGGATTCGACACGCCCTTGAGGCCCTTCTCTGTCATGGCGAACACGCCGAGTTCGTTGACCGCACCGAAGCGGTTCTTGAACGCGCGCACCAGACGGAAACTGGAATGCGTGTCGCCTTCGAAATACAGCACCGTGTCGACGATATGTTCCAGCACACGTGGACCGGCCAGCGCGCCTTCCTTGGTGACGTGGCCGACCATGATGATGGTGGTGTCGGAAGTCTTGGCAAAACGCGTCAGTTGCGCCGCGCATTCGCGCACTTGCGCCACCGAACCGGGCGCCGAGGACAACGCGTCCGAATAAATGGTCTGGATTGAGTCGATCACGGCGACATCGGGCTTGTGTTCAGCCAGCGTCGAGAGGATCTTTTCGAGCTGGATTTCTGCCTGCAGCTTGAGGTCCTTGGCGTCCACTGCCAGACGTTTCGCGCGCAAGGCGATCTGTGAACCCGACTCTTCGCCGCTGACATACAGCACGTGCTTGAGTTTGGAAATATTACCCAGGGCCTGCAACAGCAAGGTCGATTTGCCGATGCCCGGATCGCCGCCGATCAGCACCACACCGCCCGGCACCAGTCCGCCGCCAAGCACCCGGTCGAACTCTTCGATGCCGGTGCCGAAACGCGGCACGTCAATCGCTTCGATATCAACCAGCGACAACACCGGCGCAGTCTGCGCCAGCCCCTGAGGCTGGTTGGAATAACGATTCACGCCGGCCGTTTCGACCAGGGTTTCCACCAGCGTATTCCACTGGCCGCAGGCCGGGCATTGTCCCGCCCATTTGTTGCTGATGCCGCCGCATTCGGTGCATGTGTAATTCGTTTTGGCTTTTGCCATATCGCTTCTTCTCAGTTCTTCTCTAGCACGGTGACGCGCGGCGCCAATGCACACATCAATTCATAGCCGATCGTACCCGCTGCAAACGCAACCTCGTCGATCGGAAGTTCTTCGCCCCACAGCACCACGCGGCTGCCCACGCCGGCGCCTGGGATATGGCTCAGGTCCACCGTCAGCATGTCCATCGATACGCGTCCGATGGTGCCGGTGCGCACGCCGTCGACGATCACCGGCGTGTTGTTGGGCGCATGGCGCGGATAGCCGTCGGCGTAACCGCAGGCGACGATGCCGATCTTCATGGCCTTGTCGGCGACGAAACGGCTGCCGTAGCCGACCGCGTCGCCGGGACCGATATCCTGCACACCGATGATCTTGCTCTCCAGCGTCATGGCGGCGCGCAAGCCGAATTCTTTGGCGGTGCCGCCGCCCGGTGTGCCGCCGTACAGCATCACGCCGGCGCGCACCCATTCATAGGCCAGGTCGGCATGCATCAGGTCAGCCGCCGAATTGGCCGCGCTATGCGCTCCCGCCAGCCCTGCGGTGGCAGCATTGAAGCGCTTGACCTGCTCGGCCAGCGGCAGGTCGGGATTGGCCGGATCGTCGGCATTGGCGAAATGGGTGATCATGGTGATGCTGCGCACGCAAGCCAGCTTCTGCAGCCGCTCGTATGCGGCACGATAAGCCTCGGGCTTGAAGCCGAGGCGGTTCATGCCGCTGTTCATCTTGAGGTGGACGTCAAACTGCGCTGCCTGTGCATCAAGGCCGGCAGCTTCCAGCAAGGCGATCTGTTCGTCGCAATGCACCGCGAACTGCAGGCCGTGCTGCGCCAGCACCAGGATGTCGTCGGCATCGAAAAAACCTTCCAGCAGCAGGATGGGCTTGTTCCAACCGAGCTCACGCAGTTGCACGGCATAATTGACCTCAATCAGCGCCAAGCCGTCGGCGTCGGCAAACGCCCGCACCGCGCGTCCCAGACCATGCCCGTATGCCTGCGCTTTGACTACGGCCCAGGCCTTGGCATGCGGCGCACGTGATTTGGCAACGGCGAGATTATGTTGTAGTGCAGAAATATCAATAGTGGCGACGATTGGTCTTGGCATAAGCGCTCATGGAATACTGGAAACGAAATACTGAACTGAAAGCCGGGAAAGCAGATGAAAACGAGGATAAAACGCCGGGAACCGGGCCAAATCCCCTGCTTCGGGAACAAGCTGCCATTTTACCGGACCAACTTGTTTCGAAGAAGCGGGAAAGACGTCGGTCCAAACGAGTCGACCGCTTATTTCTACCCATCATACTTATCACTGGCATGTCATCTTTTCATGGTATAAAGCAAGCCGGAGATAATTTGTCACATCTTGGATACGGATGAATCGCGGCTTTTACACCATCATGGCGGCGCAGTTTTTTTCGTCGCTTGCCGATAATGCACTGCTGATCGCAGCTATTGCACTCCTCTCGGAGATGCACTCTCCGGCATGGATGACGCCGCTGTTGAAATTATTCTTCGTGCTCTCATACGTGCTGCTGGCGGCGTTCGTCGGCGCCTTCGCAGATGCGTTCCCCAAGGGCAAGGTGATGTTCATCACCAACCTGATCAAAGTGGTCGGTTGCGCCCTCATGTTCTTTACCGTACATCCCTTGATCGCCTATGCCGTGGTCGGCTTCGGCGCTGCGGCGTATTCGCCGGCCAAATACGGCATCCTGACCGAACTGCTTCCGCCCGAAAAGCTCGTGGCCGCCAATGGCTGGATCGAAGGACTGACGGTCGGCTCCATCATCTTCGGCACGGTATTGGGCGGTGCACTGGTCAATCCGCATATTGCCTCGGCCTTGCTGGCCTTCGATTTCCCGGTGTTCGACTTCGGCATCAACACCCCTACCGAAGCCGCACTCTGCATCATCACCGTCATCTATATCGTCGCGGCCTTCTTCAACCTCAACATCCCCGACACCGGCGCCCGTTACGCCCACCAGCAGCACAATCCCATCAAACTGATCGCCGACTTCGGAAACTGCTTCACCACTTTGTGGAAAGACAAGCTCGGCCAGATTTCGCTGGCGGTCACGACGCTGTTCTGGGGCGCCGGCGCCACGCTGCAATTCATCGTACTGAAATGGGCGGAAAAATCCCTGCATATGGCGCTCGACAAAGCCGCCATCCTGCAAGGCGTGGTGGCGCTTGGCGTTGCATTGGGAGCAGTCGGCGCAGCGCGCTTCGTGCCGCTCAAGAAGTCCCTGTCGGTCATGCCGCTGGGCATCATCATGGGCCTGGTCGTGATGGCCATGACCATGGTGACGTCGATCTGGGTCGCTTACCCGCTGCTGATCATCATCGGCGCGTTGTCCGGTTATTTCGTGGTGCCGATGAACGCGCTGCTGCAACACCGCGGCCATGTGCTGATGAGTGCCGGCCATTCGATCGCCGTACAGAATTTCAATGAAAACCTCTCGGTGCTGACCATGCTGGTGCTGTACGCGATCATGGTGCGCCTCAATCTCGACGTCAATATCGTGATCCTGATCTTCGGCGTCTTCGTCGCCAGCATCATGTACCTGATCATGCGCCGTCACGACGCCAACCAGCGCGAACATGACTCGCTGGCGCTGATCGGCGAACACAAGCACGACGAATAAAAAGTATGTAAAAAACATAAAAAAAACCGTACGCTTTTTTCATTGTGCAACTCAAATCATTCCACTAAATCTGCACCACCGCATGCTGTACGCGCTGCGCCGCCTTGCCGCGCCAGTCGTCCGGCACCAGGAAGCCCCGTCGACGTTCCAGCGCCACGTCACCTTCGACGTCGCACACGGCAATCATGACCGGCGCCAGCGTCTCATTGAACAGCAATTGCACCGTTTCGAGCAACTGAGCTCGGGACAGGGTTTTCCCCGTTGCGGCCCGCGCCGGCGCCAGCCATTCAAGACGCGGCAGCACCAGATAGCGCTCGCTGTCGTTGACCTCAAGCGCCGACAATTCGCACCAGAATCCGCGGCAATGCTGCGCTGAAATACCCAGCGCCGCCGGTATCGATGCCGCCTCGGTCGTCTCGCCATAGAACAGCCAGCCCTTGACCAGAGCCTGCGCACGCGTGACCGGTTGCGGCAGGTATTGCGCTGCCGCCGGATGCGCCGATAGCATCAATTGCTGCTGCATGATCTTGTCCATCTTGGCACCGAGCGAGTCGGCCAGGTTAGGCCCGACGAACGCGTCGGCCTGCATCTGGTCGCGATGTGCTTCGAGCAGGTAAAACTTGGTCGCGAACTCCCAATGCACCACACCCGATCGACCGTCACCATGTGCTTCGTCATGGACAATAAAATCGAACTCGCCGATGGTGTCGTTGGGGCCGTTGCGCACCTGGACGTTGTGCGCAAGCAGCCGGCCGGTCTGCTGCAGATAGAACGTCAGCAGCTTTTCCGCATAACGCCCGAGGCGTGCAGACGGTTGCGTATTAATCAGCAGGTACAACTCGCGCGGGTTCTTGTCGAGCGCCTGCAACCACGTGATGTCCATCTCGCTGAGCGTTCCCAACGAAGCGATGCGTCCGTTCCAGCGCGGCGACTGGGCGTCCAGCAGATCGGGGGCATCCAGCAACCATGCCAGCGCGCGCACGTGCGGATCGCGTAACGACGACCAGCGCCGATGAAATTGCTGCTGGCAGGACAAGGACGGTGCGGTCTGCAGATCAGTCTGAGGTGTTGGCATAAGTTGTCATCGCAAGGCAGAGATCGGCCCAGGCCTTGCTCTTGTCGCCAAGCTGTCGCAACAGATAAGCCGGGTGGTAGGTTACGACAAGCGGCAAGTCCTGATAGCGATGGACCGTGCCGCGCAGTTTGGAAACAGGGGTGGCCGGATCCAGGCCGAGCAGCGACAGCGCGGCGGTCTTGCCGAGCGCCACCAGCACGGTGGGCTGGATCAGTGCGATCTGGCGCTGCAGGTAAGGCAGGCAGGATGCCACTTCCTGCGGCGAAGGCGGACGATCCTTGCCGTTCTCGTCGGTGGGACGGCATTTGACGATGTTGGCAATGAAGGCATTCTCGCCGCGCTTGAGACCCATGGCGACCAGCATGTTGTCGAGCAGCTTGCCGGCCGGGCCGACGAACGGTTCTCCCTGCATGTCCTCGTTGCGGCCCGGACCTTCGCCGATGAACAGCCATTTGGCTTTTTCATCGCCGACGCCGAAGACGGTCTTCTTGCGGCCGTTGCACAAGCCGCACTGGCGGCACTCCGCAACGGTTTCCTTGAGCTTGGCCCAATCCATGGTGGCGATGGCCGGATTGATCCTGATAACGGGCTCGTCGTCTTCGTCGTCATAGGGCATGAAACCGGGCGGCGCCATGTCGGCATCACTCATTTCGTTCAGCCATGGCGGCAGGCCGTCGTCTTGCATCGGAGCAGGGCTGGAAGCCGATGCCTGCCGTGCAACCGGTTGCGCCGGCCGCTGCGGAACCGGTGCAGACGTTGCGGTTACGGGCGCTGCCGTAGCTGCCGTAGCTACCGTAGCTGTTGGCGCCGCAACGACTTCGACTTCCGGCGCAGCAGCCTCGACTGTTTCAATGGCAAGGTGGCGGCGGACCCAGACCGGACCCACGCCGATTTCTTCCAATATCCGGGCCGAAGCGGCAAATGTATTCTGACTCATAGTGGCAGGCTCATCACGATCGCGTCTTCGCGCGTATGTTGATTGGCGGGATAGTAATTTTTGCGACGTCCGATTTCGACAAAACCGTAACGCCGGTACACATGCAGCGCACGCAGGTTCGACACGCGCACTTCCAGCAGCATGACAGCCATTCGGTGCTTGCGCGCCAGATCGACCGCATATTCCAGCAAAAGATGACCGAAACCTTCGCCCTGCGCATCTGCGGCGACGCTGATATTGAGCAGGTGTGCTTCATCCACTGCTTCCATGACCAGGAAATAGCCAAGCAAGCGCCCCGAACGGTCGCGCATGGTCAGCGTCTGGTAGCCGCTGTACAGCGAATCAAGGAAATTGCCGCGCGTCCAGGGATGTGGGTACACGCTGTCCTCGATCTGCACGACTTCGGCCACATCGTCGACCTTCATGGCAGCAAATGTCAGTGCGCCAAACTTGCTCTCCAGGGTATGCAGCAAGGCGTCGTTGTTCACGCCGCACCTTTGGCAAGATCGCGCACCTGACGCTCAGCCGTGGTCAGCGCGACCTTGTTGCGCAGGTACAGGGGTTGCGCTTCCTGCAGCGATACGGTCTTGCCTTGCGCGACCATGCGCCGACCCAGCGTGGCCACCTGCGCAGCGTGCGGCATCAGTTGCGCCAGTGCTGCGGCAGCAAACGACTGCCCGGCAAAATCCTGCGCATATGCCGTCAGGCCGTTGCCACAGGCCTGCACATGCCCTTGCGGTGCAACCGCAACTGCCGAGGACAAGCTTGGCGCAAGCACGCTTTCCCAACCGTCTGCGCCATGACGATACTGGGCCCAGTAGACCTCGCCCATGCGCGCGTCCAGCACCGCCAGCACATCGCTTGCAGCGCCTTGTGTCGCTTCCAGGCAAGCCTGCGCCATGGCTTCCAGCGTCACCACCGGCGCCACCGGCAAATCGCTGCCGAACGCCAGCCCCTGCACCACGCCGCATGCCGTGCGCACGCCGGTGAACGAGCCGGGTCCAACGCCGAAGGCAATGGCGTCGCAGCGAGACAGCGCAATGCCGGCCTGGGCCAGCAGTTGCTGGACCATCGGCAAAATGGTTTCGGAATGGGTCTGTACGCCCAGCGATTCGCGGAAGATCAGCTCATCACCATGCAGCAGTGCTGCCGAGGCGAGTTCGGTGGAAGTTTCGATGGCAAGAATGATAGACATCCCGCTATTTTACCGCGCCGTGCCCTCCCCGCCCCTGTCGGAAAACGACTATTCGGGGAGAACCGGGTTACAGACCCGCTTGCGCCTGTTTCGTGCTTCCGGAGTAGAATAGGCCGCCTTATGTCCTATCAGATCCTCTCCGCCAGCAACCGCGACGAACTCGCTGCCGCCCTCGCCGGCGACAAATGGGTCGTGGCCTGCCTGTGCGCCGGCTGGTGCGGCAGTTGCCGCGACTATGCAGTCAATTTTGCAGCCTGGGCCGAGCGCCGTCCGGAACATCATTTCGTCTGGATCGACATCGAAGACCAGGCCGATCTGGTGGGCGACCTTGACGTGGACAATTTCCCGACGTTGCTGATGCAGCGCGGCTCCACCGTCGCCTTTTTCGGTCCAATGGAGCCAGATACGCGCCAGGCCGAACGCCTGTTGCAGGCGCTGTCCGAAACCGATCAGCAAGAACTGGAGCGGGAAGCCGGCAGCACGGCGCAACGCCGCGCCTGGCAAGAAGGCGATCTCAAGAAACGCCTCGGCAGTCTGTCCGACGCCGCTTGAGCCGGCCTTAACTCGTCTCTTCTCATCTATTCGCGATCATAGCCACGGATCGCTTTCCGGATGCGGGAAGCGCTCCGAGATGAAATCCACGAAGCTGCGCACCTTGGCCGACAGCAACCGCCGGCTCGGATACGCCATCATCACAGAAACCTGCCCCATATCGAAATCGGCCAGCACGCGTTGCAGCTTGCCGCAGCGCAGATCGTCGCCGAGGCTGAATGACGGTCGCATCGTAATGCCCATGCCGGCCAGCGCAAAATCGCGCAACAGCAATGCGCTGTTGGAAACCACCTGGCTAGTGATCGGGATGTCGCGAATCCCTTCTTCCGTCTTCACATGCCAGTAGTGGCGCAGATGTTCGTGCGAAAAATTGAGGCAGGCATGCCGGCTCAGCTCATCGGGTGTCTGCGGCGCGCCGTGTTTTTCCAGATAGGACGGCGACGCACAGAGCACCACTTCGGCCACCCCGATCTTGCGCACCACCATGCTGGCGTCGAATTTTTGCAGGCTGCTGAAAAACCCGATGTCCAGGCCCTCTTCCACCAGATCCATGGTGCGTTCCGACACCGACACGTCGAGCACCACATCCGGATAGGCGGCAGAATAGTCGGCCAGCAGCTTGCCGAGCTGGCCCTGACCGAAGCCGACGTGCGAATACAGCGACAGCGTGCCGGCGGGCTTCTTGGTCGCCATCGCCACGATGGCCTCCGCTTCTTCGATCTCCGGCAGGATGTGCCGCACCCGCTCCAGAAAAGCCTGGCCCGACTCGGTCAGCGACAAGCGACGCGTGGAGCGATTCAGCAAGCGCGTGCCGAGATGATTCTCCAGATCGACGATATAGCGCGTCACCACGGCGTTCGACAGCGACATGATTTCCGCCGCCCGCACGAAACTGCCCTGCTCCACGACCTTCGCAAACACTTTCATTGAGTGCAGACGATCCATTTTTCAAGCCCTCGATTGTTTCTTTATCCGAAATAGTGCATTGCCATTAGACCTATTTTTCTCGCACGAAGCAATGGATACACTGTGCTTCATCGATGGGGAGCAAGCAGCCACAAGCCAACCGCCCCCACATCGACGTGTACTTTCATTTACCGTCCTTTTGGGAGAATTACCATGAACACCAAGCAAATCACTGCCGCTATCGTCCTGTTTGCCGCTGCCGGCGCCGCCATGGCCGAATCGCCATTTCCACCCGAAACCAAGTTCGTGTCGACCAAGACCCGCACCGAAGTCGTTTCCGAACTGCAACAAGCGCAAGCACAAGGCCTGATCACCAACGGCAACAACTACCCTATCGTGATTCAAGCACGCAGCCCGCTGTCCCGCGGCGAAGTCATCAGCCAATCGAAGTCGGCCGTTGACGGCAGCGTCTACACCGGCGCCTGATCACTCATCGTGTCAATGCTGTAAGCAACAAGCACTATTGCGGCCCGCCCGCAACCACCGTCTACCTTGGTCGTCCTGCCGTTCGGCAGCACCATGGTGGATGGCGTGTTCAACCTCTTCCGCGCATTTCCCTCCCGCATCAAACCATGCAAAACCAGCCAGAAATGGGCTGAAAAACGCATGAAAAACCCTGTTTTTACCTGCTTTTGCTTGTGATTTTGGCCTGCCCACTGTAAAGTCGAGGGTTTGTTTCCTCCGGTCTTTTCGCAGTTTTTTCGCAACCCGGCAACAAATAGCAGCACCCAAGAGCATCACTCAGTCACGCAATTCAGACCTACTTCCTATGGCTTTATACGTTCACAAATACGGCGGCACTTCGATGGGCTCGACAGAGCGCATCAAGAATGTCGCCAAGCGCGTTGCCAAGTGGCACGACGCAGGCCACCAGATCGTTGTCGTTCCTTCCGCAATGTCTGGTGAAACCAACCGTTTGCTGGGTCTGGCCAAGGACATCATGGCCCAACCCGACTCCCGCGAACTGGACATGCTGGCATCGACCGGAGAACAGGTTTCCGTCGCCTTGCTGGCCATGGCGCTGAAGGCGATCGGCAAAGAAGCCGTCTCCTACGCCGGCTGGCAAGTACCGATCAAGACCGATTCGGCCTTCACCAAGGCGCGCATCCGTTCAATCGACGACGCCAAGGTGCGCAAGGACCTGAACGCAGGCCGTATCGTGATCATTACCGGCTTCCAGGGCGTTGACGCCGACGGCAACATCACCACGCTCGGACGCGGCGGTTCCGATACGTCCGCCGTAGCCGTGGCTGCTGCGATCAAGGCTGCCGAATGCCTGATCTACACCGACGTCGACGGCGTCTACACGACCGACCCGCGCGTGGTCAGCGAAGCACGCCGCCTGAACACCGTGACGTTTGAAGAAATGCTCGAAATGGCGTCGCTGGGCTCCAAGGTCCTGCAGATCCGCTCGGTGGAATTCGCCGGCAACTACAAAATGCCGACGCGCGTCCTGTCGTCGCTGACCGACCCACTAATGTCGCTGGAAGAAGAGACCAAGTCCGGCACACTGATTTCGTTTGAGGAAGACACCAAGATGGAACAAGCAACCATTACCGGCATCGCATTCAGCCGCGATGAAGCCAAGATTACCGTGCTGGGCGTGCCAGATCGTCCGGGCATTGCCTATCAAATCCTCGGCCCGATCGCCGACGCCAACATCGAAGTGGACATGATCATCCAGAATCAGTCCGTCGAAGGCAAAACCGACTTCACCTTCACCGTACCGCGCGCCGAATACGCCAAGGCCATTGAAGTCCTGAACGCCAGCGTCAAGGCCCACATCGGCGCGGCCAGCATCGTCGGCGACACCAAGGTGTCGAAGGTCTCCGTGGTCGGCGTCGGCATGCGCAGCCATGTCGGTATCGCCTCGCAGATGTTCCGCACGCTGTCGGAAGAAGGCGTCAACATCCAGATGATCTCCACCTCCGAAATCAAGATCTCGGTCCTGATCGACGAAAAATACATGGAACTGGCGGTACGCGCATTGCACAAGGCGTTCGACCTGGAAAACGGCAAGTAATACGACCGGTCATCGAAGCTCGTCGAATGGAAAATAATCCATTCAAAACAGCAGAGTTTCATTGACCAAATCCGCATGAAAAGATATTATGCGGGCTTCTTTGCTGAGGCAGCGCAGTATCTGTCTACAGCGTGGAGACGTGGCCGAGTGGTCGAAGGCACTTCCCTGCTAAGGAAGCATATGGGCTTAAACCTGTATCGAGGGTTCGAATCCCTCCGTCTCCGCCAGAATACAAACACCCGCTTCGGCGGGTGTTTTTATTTAAGCTTCCATTTCGTTTACGCAGCAAACCCCTTATGCGGGGACGAGTAAGCCGCCTGCGCGGCTTACGTGAGGGATTCGAAGGGAATCGCTTGCAAGCGATTCAGCGGCCTGCGAAACGTAGGCGAATCCCTCCGTCTCCAGCAGAATACAAACGCCCGCTTTTGCGGGCGTTTGTATTTTGTAGTCCATTTTTTGCGCAGCAAATCCATATCCGGGAATGAGTAAGCCGCCTGCGTGAATCTTTTATGAGAATCGCCGGCAGCGATTCAATGGCCTGCCGTACACAAGCGCCCCTCAGTCTCGCCAGCCCTCTCTCGCCCTCGCATTTTTTCTATATTCATTCGCTTTCTGCTGCGGCATTGGTGCTATCCGTGCGCTGATGCCAGACATACCCCAAAGATTGAATTATTTTCATTATCATTCAGGAATGAAGAAACATGGTTTTTTATCACCCAACCTCCCTGCTCTGATTGCTAACATCCGCAAAAATGGCGCCTGTCAGTTCGCTGTCGCGGAAGCCTTCAACGAACTCGGGATGTGCGCACTCCGCGATATCAACGCCAATCCCGCCAGCCAGCAAGAGGCCCTCGGGGACTCGCTGTTTGGTCGCGTACTGACCTCGTTTCAATCCGCAATCATTCTTTGCGAACGCGGGCTGTTGTCGGATGCCGCGACTCTGATCCGGTCGGCAGCGGAAACTGCGATCATTCTGACCGCCGTCGCCAGGGACGAAGATGTCTGCGACACGTTGACCCTCGGAATAATGCATCAGGAACGTACACTGGCGCTATCGTGGCTGCATGAGTCGCCGGTCAATATGGTCCTCAGCAAAGAGGATGTCGCCACTCTGGAGAGTAGAATCGCCGCAATCGACAGGGACTATCCTGCCGTCAAAAACCTGGAGGATGCCCCCATCAAACTCGACATTCTTGCGGACACTTACGGGAGTTCTGCTCTCTACAACATCGTGCGCCGCACTAGCGCGCTCAACGCGGTGCATGCCACGCTGGGAGCACTCAGGCGTCGGGCAAAGGGCGACTCCGCTCTCGCCGTTCAAGGATTCAAATTCGGCCCTGACGAAGAGGATCTTCCTGCAACCTTGTCGGATGCGCTTTCAGTGATGTCATCTGCGTTGATATCGATCTATCATCGCTTCCCTGAAGTGGAGCATCAGGATGATTTCGAAAAGTGCCTGGCAGCCTGGCGATCGCTATCGATCTGAGTGCACGCTATCGCTGGTAAGCTGGTCTATCTGGCCAGCCTGAAATCAACACTGTCGGGCCGTCCAGGCAAATTGAGCCGTGCATGCGCCGGCGGCGCCTGGCTGATCACGACGCCGCGACGGATCACGAGACGGCGCGCTGCGCGCAGGCGGATTGCTTCGATCGGGTCGCCGGCGTCCAACACCACCAAGTCGGCATGGCAACCGACCTGCAAGCCGTATCCTTCCAGTCCCAGGATGCGCGCCGGCGTTTCCGTCACGGCGCGGAAACAGCTGCGCATGGCCTCCTGCCCTGTCATTTGCGCCACGTGCAAACCCATGTGCGCCACTTCCAGCATGTCGCCCGAACCGAGGCTGTACCACGGATCCATGGCGCAGTCGTGACCAAAGGCGACATCGATGCCAGCGGCTATCAACTCCGGCACGCGCGTCATGCCGCGTCGCTTCGGATAGGTGTCGTGACGGCCTTGCAGCGTGATGTTGATCAGCGGATTGGCGATGGCCGCAACGCCGGCTTCGCGGATCAGCGGCAGCAGTTTGCTGACGTAGTAATTGTCCATCGAATGCATCGATGTCAGGTGCGATCCGGTAACCCTGCCCTGCAACCCCAGGCGCTGCGCATGATAAGCCATGGTTTCGATATGGCGCGACATGGGGTCGTCGGATTCGTCGCAATGCATGTCGACGCGCAGGCCCTTTTCGGCGGCAAATTCGAACAACAATCTGACTGACTCCGCGCCGTCGGCCATGGTTCGTTCGAAATGCGGGATGCCGCCAACCACGTCAACGCCCATGGCGATCGCGCGCTTCAGATTGGCGAAGGCAGTCGGACTGCGTAACAGGCCATCCTGCGGAAACGCCACCAGTTGCAGGTCGAGGTAAGGCGCGACCAGTTTCTTCACGTGCAGCAAAGCTTCCACTGCCAGCAGACGATCGTCGCAGATGTCGACATGCGAACGAATCGCCAGCAGACCGCGTGCCACGGCCCAGTCGCAATACTGCAACGCGCGCTCGACCAGCGCCTGTTGCGTCAGCTCCGGTTTCAGCTCGCCCCACAGCGCAATGCCTTCGAGCAGCGTGCCGGATGCATTCACGCGCGGCAGACCGTAGCTCAGCGTAGCGTCCATGTGGAAATGCGCATCGACAAACGGCGGTGTCACCAGATCGCCGGCGACGTCGATTTCCTGTGCGCCCTTCATGTTCAGCGCAGGGCCGACTGCCGCGATGCGACCGGCTTCAATGGCGATATCCGCCTGTTGGCCGCCGTCCGGCAGCGTGACGTTGCGTAAGACCAGATCCATGTGGCATCTCCTTAATCCGCGTAGCCTCCAGATTAACGCAGCGCAGCATTTTGTTTGAACATTATTGCGTGCTTGCCGTCTTCCTTGTGTGCGCTCGCACCCGGACACACACTCTTGACGGATCGACATGTTCAAAAAGCTGAACCGAATGTGGCTGAGCGGTCTTAAAAAGGCCGGCAAAGCGCAACAGAAACAAGCGGGCAAGGTGCTCAAGGCACTACTGGCCAAGCCGAAGACGAAACAGAAGACGAAGCGCGTCCCCTCTGCGGCGTCGCGCAAGTCGATATCGCCGCAGCCTTTCGCACATATCGAAACCGCACCCGGCGAATGGATCAGCTCATCCTGTGTCAGCGCCACCTTGCCAGCGCGTCGCATGCACTACCGCTTGTTCCTCCCGCCCGGCGCTCGCGGGCCTGCCGCATCCATTCCGCTGATCGTCATGTTGCATGGATGCGAACAGAATGCCATCGATTTCGCCGCCGGCACGCGCCTGAATCAGTTGGCGGCAGCCAAGGGCTACGCCGTGCTCTATCCGGAACAGTCGCTGCGCGCGCATCCCAATCGCTGCTGGAAATGGTATGACGCCGCCACCCAGCGAGGCGGCGGCGACATCGCGTTGATCGTGCAGATGATCGGCAAGATCGTCGCGGAACACGACATCGACCACCGTCGCATTTACGCCTGCGGCATCTCAGCCGGCGCGGCCATGGCGCAGATCCTGGCCCTGACCCATCCGCAACTGATCGCCGCCGTCGGCATGCATTCCGGGCCCGTGTTCGGCGTCAGTCGCAGCGCCGTCGGCGCCTACGGTGTGATGCAACATGGCAGTAGCCAAGCGTTGACGCCGATAGAAAAACTGCTGGCCAAGACGCCCGATTTTCCCGGCATGCCGGCGATCCTGATCACCGGGGACGACGACAAGATCGTGCGCCCGGTCAATCAACTGCAGGTGGCGGGACAATTCCTGCTGCTCAACCATGCAGCCGGCCTGCTGCCGTCACTGCCGGTGACGAAAGCCTTTGGCAGAACGTCGAAGCAATTCCCGCGCAAGAATACGATGACGATCCGCGATTTCGCGGCAGGCGCGAAAGTGCTGGTTCGCTCGGTGCACATCGCACGCCTCGGTCATGCCTGGAGCGGCGGCGACGAAGCCTTTCCTTTTAATGCCAAGGGGCCGGATGCCGGAAAGCTGATGCTGTCATTTTTTTCACGGCATCGGCGCAAACAATAAAAAGCCCGCAGGTGCGGGCTCTCTGAACGATACAAAGAAAGCTCAGGCGGAAGGCTCCGTAGCGTCCGGACGATTGCCATAGCGCTGCGCCAATATCGCGCACACCATCAACTGGATCTGGTGGAACAGCATCAGCGGCAGCAAGACCATGCCGACGGTCTGGCTGGCGAACAAGACCTTGGCCATCGGCACGCCGCTGGCGAGACTCTTTTTGGAGCCGCAGAAGACGATGGTGATTTCATCTTCCTTGTTGAAACCCAGACGGCGGCTGCCGAACGTCGTGATCGCCATGATGATCGCCAGCAGCAACGCGCTGATGACGATCAGGCTGACCAGCATGACCGGCGGCACCTGGCGCCACAATCCCTGATTGACCGCTTCGCTGAATGCCACGTACACGACGAGCAAGACGGAGCTCTGGTCCACCCAGCGCAGCCAGGACTTGTTGCGATCCATCCAGGCGCCGATCCACGGCCGCGCGATCTGGCCGGCCACGAACGGCAGCAGCAGCTGATAGACGATCTTCAGGATGGAATCCAGCGAGGAGTGTTCGGCGCTGTGCGCCACGATGATGACGCCGACCATCAGCGGCGTCAGGAAGATGCCCAGCAAATTGGAGGCCGACGCAGCGCAGATGGCCGCCGGCACATTGCCGCGCGCGACCGATGTGAAAGCAATCGAGGACTGCACCGTCGACGGCAACACGCACAGGAACAGGATGCCGAGGTACAGATCCGGCGTGATCACCAGCAGCAAGGCGGGCTTGAGAATCAGGCCGAGCAAGGGGAAGACGGCGAAGGTGCACAACAGCACCGTCACATGCAGACGCCAATGCACCATCCCGGCGATCACCGCTTCGCGCGACAACTTGGCGCCGTGCATGAAAAACAGCAGACCGATCATGAAGGTGGTCAGCCAGTCGAAGCCGACGGCGACCACGCCGGTACAGGGTAAAAAGCTGGCGGTAAGAACGACCGCAAACAGCATCAAGGTCAGATTGTCGGGAAGGAAACGGGGGCGCGCCATAGGAATCTTTGCAGGTTGGTTCCGGAAACAAGGTCCTGTCGGACCAAACCCGCTATTTTACGCGAGTCCTGCAAGGCGGCGGCACGACGAAAATCCGGTACGAACTACCAGATCCAGAACATCAGCAGCCACGCGTAGTTGACCAGCGCAAGCGCACCGATCACGGGCAGCATGGCGAGCACGCGACGCGGCAATGCTTCGGCGTGCTGGCCGATGACTTTCCAGGCCAGCAGCACGCTCCACAATGTCATGACCGTCAGCAAGGCGGCACGTACGTCGTTGGCCCAGTCGACCGGCCAGTGTTCCGCGCGCAGCAGGCTGATGGTGGTGGCCGACAAGCCGACGAACACGCCGCAGCCGGCCAGTGGAATGGCCGACTGCACCAGGTGATTGAAACGCGAACGGCTCCATGGTCCCAGCACCATATTGCTGAGTGCAAACAAGGCGGTCAGCGCGGTACCCAGCACGGCGGCGGTCGCCAGGATGTAAGACACCACGAGGCCGCCGTCGAGCCAGGAAAACACGTCGCTTTGTTGCGGATAGTTGGTCAGCAGCCACCATGGTGCATTGGTCGCGAACGGCCACATGATGTCGCGATCGATCAGCCAGGTGGCGATGAATTGCTTGGCTTCGACGAACCAGGGGCTGGCGCTCCAGTGGAAGGCGCCGATGGCGATGCCGAACAGGCCGTACAACACCAGCGAGCTTTCCCACAGGTTGTTGCTGGTGCGGCCGACTTTGACGATTTCGACGGTCGGCGCGCGCCATGTCAGTGCGATGGCGTCGCGATGGCCGCTGCAGCGACCGCACATATGGCAGTCGGACGCGCCCTTCATGTTGCGCAGGGGCACCAGCGGCGCACAATTGATCGCGATGGTTTTCTTGCCGTGGGTGTCGTAGGAAGCGCGCCAGGCGTCTTCGTTGACTTTGTAGTGGAATGGCGCCAGCTTGGCCAGCAGGCCGAACACGCCGTTGACCGGGCACAGGTATTTGCACCAGACGCGCTTTTCGCGGCCATACAGATAGCCGACGATCATGGCGCCGAGCGTCGAGCCGCCCAATACCAGCAGCACCGCTTTGGGATATTGGTAGACGCTGACCATCTGGCCGTAGATCGTGGTGAGCGCAAACGCGACGAAGGGCCAGCCGCCCCAGCGCATCCAGCGCGGGATTGCCCAGTTTCTGCCGAACTTGCTGGCAAACTCGGTCAAGGCGCCTTCGGGACAGAGCACGCCGCACCATACACGGCCCATCAGCACCATGCTCACCAATACGAACGGCCACCAGATGCCCCAGAAGCAGAACTGCGCAATCAGGGTCAGGTTGGACCAGATGTGCGCAGTTTCGTCCGGCAACGGCAGGAAAATGGGAACCAGGATGAGCACCGCGTACACCAGTACGACGATCCACTGAATACCGCGGATCAATGCGCCGTTGCGGCGCATCCAGTCACCCGTCCGCGCCAGACGGGTATTGGGAAGCGTACTGGTGCTCATATCGCCTTATGCTGCTTGCTTGTTAACTTGTGTGGATGTCGACTTGCCAAGCGCGGAGGATACCACAAGCCAATATATGACATAAATTGCAACACTCATCAGCGCCGGGCGGGCGCGATAGCCGGTCAACGTCGACACCAGGCTGCCTGCCGTACTCGAATCATCCAGCAACCAGCTGGTGTCCCAGACCGGCGCCGTCAGGGTCGAGACGAAGCCAAGCGAGGAGAACCAGTCGGAGCTTTCCAACAGCAGGTCCAGCAGCTTTTCAACCCCGGTCAACAACAAGCCGGCCGCCAGCAGCAACAGGATGATTTCGGTCACCTGGAAAAAACGGCGCCAGGAGAAAATCTTGCCGCCCAGCTGCAGCAGGTAGAAGGTCAGGAAGGCCAGTCCGAAACCGAGCACGCCGGCAAAAATCAGCGCGCCGCGGCTGGCGTCCTGCTCGCCCATGCCGATCCCGTAGAGGAACACGGCAGTTTCGCTGCCCTCGCGCGCAATCGCCAGCGCCACCAGCAGGAACACGCCCCACCAGTTGCCGGTTTCATAGTTCGCCTTCAGCGAGCTTTCCATGTCTTTCTTGAGCGTGCGACCGTGCTTGCGCATCCAGAACACCATTTGCACGATCAGCACTGCGGCGATCAACACCATGCCGATCTGGAAATAGGTCTGGGCGTCGCCCGACAGGAGTTCGCTGAAACCAAGCAAGGCGGCGCCCAATGCCAGCGCGGCCACAATGCCCGCCGCCACGCCGCCCCACAGATACGGCAGGCCGCGGCGTGCAGCCGCATCGCCGTTGTTCAGCCAGGCATAAAGAATCCCGACCACCAGCAAGGCCTCGACGCTTTCGCGCCAGACAATAAATAGCACCTGCCCCATTACATCCCTTTCAATTGCATATTGCCGATAACCACAATCACTTCTGTACGCCGTTTATTTGGCGACGATCGCGCCTTGCGGCATGTTCAGATGGAAGTCGTCAAAAAACTTGTACTCGCCCGGACGCAATGGTGCGATCACGACGAAGGATTGCGCGCCCGGCGCCAGGACTTTTTCCTTGCGCAGCTCCACGCTTTCGAATTCGGCGGCGGTTTTGCCGACGTTGTGGATCTCAATCTTGATACGCTGTCCGGCAGGGACTTCAATGCGCGCAGGATTGAACTTGCCGTCCGCCATTTCAAGCTTGAAGGTCAGCAGATCCGAAGCAAAGGCGGTGGCGGCAGACAGCGAGCAGGCCAGGCCGATCAAAGTCACCAAAATTCGTGAAGAGTGCGAAGGTGGCGAAGATTGCGAAGATTGCGTTTTACGCAAGGACATTCAGTACTCCCAAACTACATGGCCTTGCACGAGGCAAGGCCGGTCAATTCGGCATGCGCGATGAACTGCGCATGCGCTCTTACCAAACAGCTCAGTCGCTGCTTAGTAGCCGCCCTTCTTGCCGACGCCGGCGAAGGTGAAATCGTAAGTCAGTTCAAACGGCTTGAACCAGGCGCCGACACCGGTTTCCTTGTCGACGTGGCGACCGAAATGCGCGTGCGCGTTAGCCGACGGCGGCGAGATGGTCAGCTTCAGCTTGTACTTGCCCGGACCATCGAGCTTCACGTTGTCGCCGTAGTGCGGGCCGTCGCTGGCCACCATCGGCATCATGTCGCCCTTGATGACCTTGGTCGAACCGTTCTTGGTCAGTTCGAACTTGATGACCAGATAAGGCATCCAGTCGCCTTCGGCAAAGCCGTTCGGATTCTTGGCGACGGCACGGATATCGGCTTCCAGATGGACATCCGATTCTTCGGCCTTGCGCATCATGCCGTCCGGCTCCATCTTGATCGGTTGCAGGTAGACCGCGCTGACTTCCATGCCGTTCTGAATCTGTGGTTTGCCGATAGGATATTCGGCGGCGCTGGCAGCCGAGAAGGCTGCGAACATGGCGGCGGCTACTGCGAGTTTCTTGATACCGATCATATGATTTTTCTCCTACGCGTTAGATGATAATGATTACCATTAAAGTATAACATTATTATAGGAGCAGGTATAAGCGCCGGATCGGAAATTGACGAATGAGAAGAGTGCGATGGGAAGAGGACTAACTCGCCCGAAAAATCGACCGGGCAATAAAAAACCCGCACCTTGCGGCGCGGGTTAAATCTAATTCAGGGGATGAATTAGAGGGGGGAGTTCGTAAGATATACCCCGTCCCACCCCACATCTACCGCTATTACAAACTGTTACGGTTATTAACAAGTCTTCACTCGCTTCATCAGGAAGCTGATACCTCCCCACTTTCAGCGGAGCAATGTAGCGGTCATGCAATTGTCACAATAAACCGGCATCCCGTCGCTATCATGTCGACTTTACCCCCTGCTTCGCTACCCCTCCGGACTTCCCATCAAGATCATGTCCCTGACGCTTCCCGACATCGAACTGCTTTTCCGACGCCATGGCCATGCCCAGTACACCGGCGAGCCGGTGACGCAACTAGAACATGCCTTGCAAACCGCCACGCTGGCAGAACGTGAAAACGCATCACCCGCGCTGATCGCCGCCGCACTGTTGCACGACCTCGGCCACATGCTGGAAGACGCTGCCGCCGGCTACGACATCCATGACACGCCGACCGCCAACGGCATCGACGATCTGCATCAATACCGCATCCTGCCGTTCCTGCACGCCATCTTCGGCGAAGACGTGCTGGCGCCGATACGCTTGCACGTCGATGCCAAACGCTATCTGTGCGCGGTGGAGCCGGAGTACTTTTCGTCCCTGTCGGCGGACTCCGTGCGCAGCCTGCAACTGCAAGGCGGCGTCTTCGACCGGCAGCAGGCGGAAGACTTCATCGCCATGCCGCATGCAGTCGACGCCACCCGCTTGCGACGCTGGGACGATCTCGCCAAGACCGCCAATCTGGCGACACCGGACTACGCGCATTTCTCGCGCTACCTGACACTGTGCGCCCACGCCTGAATTTTTCACGAAACCGCAATGCCTGATTTTCTGCCGCCCGCCCCGCTGTTCACCAAATCCATCGACACCGTACAGCTGCTGGAATTCAGCGCGTTCATCGAAGAGCTCTGCACCATCAGCGGCGCCATCATCCGCAGCCATTACCTCAGCGGCGTCGCGGTCGAATCCAAGTCCGACCAATCCCCCGTCACCGCCGCCGACCGCGACACCGAACAAGCCTTGCGCGCCGCCATCATGGCGCGCCATCCGCATCACGGCATCATCGGCGAAGAGCACGGCGCCCATCAGGAAGACGCAGACTACTGTTGGGTGCTCGATCCCATTGACGGCACCAAGGCCTTCGTCTCCAACTGTTATATTTTTGGCACGCTGATTTCGCTGATGCACCAGGGTCGTCCGATCATCGGCGCACTGCACAGCCCGTTGATGGAACACCTGCTGATCGGCACCGCCAACGGCGCCACGCTCAACGGCAAACCGGTCGGCATGCGCGCTTGCACCAACGTCGGCGACGCCATGCTGCTGGCCACCGATCACTGGGACATCTTCACGCACCACAACGGCCCCGCCTTTGAAAAACTCTCGCGCGAAGCACGCCTGTATCGCGGCTGGGGCGATTGCCATGGCTACTTCCAGCTGGCCACCGGCGGCGCCGACATCATGCTCGATCCGGTCCTGAAAATCTGGGACATCATGGCCATCGTCCCCATCATCGAAGGCGCCGGCGGCCGCATCACCGACTGGCAAGGCAACAGCCCTCTGGGCGCCTCTGCGATCGTCGCCAGCGCAGGCGGCGTGCACGATGCGGTGATTCGCGCACTCAATCCGTCAACATGACAAAGCGGAAACTTTTCTCCCGTTTTTGATATTGCTTTCCCGTTATTTTTCATTATTCCGGATCACTCTCCGGTGCTAGCATCCTCGGCAATCCAATATCGTCGGCGCAGCCTTCAGGCCAGATGCCGGCACAAAATAACGAGAGACGCATGAAGAACTGGAAAGTCGGGACGCGCTTCGCCGCGGGCTTCGGGGTGGTGTTGCTGATGATGGCGATCGTCGCGGCAATGGGCATCTGGCGCCTGCAGTCGGTGGCCGAGGCGACCAACGCCATGATGCAGATGCCGCTGGCAAAGGAGCGCCTGATCAGCGACTGGTATTCGAATATTTCCACCTCGATCACACGCACCACCGCGATTGCGCGCAGCACCGACCTCAGCCTCGCCGGCTATTTTGAAACGGCCACCAGCGACGCCGCCAAGAACGCCGCCGCGCTTCAAGCCAAAGTGCAGCGTCTGCTGAGTACGCCCGAAGAACAGAAACTGTTCGCCGACATCGACGCCAATCGCAAGGCTTATCACGAAGCCGGCGACAGCATCCTGGCGCTACGCGCCGAAGGCAAGCTGTTCCAGGCCAAGAACGCCTTCGAGAAAAACTACCTGCCGAGCGCAGCGCGCTACCAGGCCTCGGTCGACAAACTGCTGCGCCTGCAACGTCAAGGTATCGACGGCGTCGCCGGCAGCATCGACGCCACCTATCGTTCCAGCCGCCTGGTGCTGCTGGCGTTGAGCGCCGCTGCCGTGCTGTTCGGCATTGCCGCAGCCATCGTGCTCACGCGCAGCCTGCTGCGCCAGCTCGGCGGCGAACCGGCGTATGCGGTGCGCGTCGCCGACCGCATCGCGGCAGGCGACCTGACGGAAACGATCCGCCTCGCCGACAATGACGAAAACAGCCTCATGCATGCGATGAAAACCATGCAGGGCAATCTTGCCCGCTCCGTCGATCATATCAAGCAATCGGCCGAAACCATCGGCACCGCGTCGAAGGAAATTTCCGTCGGCAATCTCAACCTGTCGTCGCGTACCGAGCGCCAGGCCGGCTCGCTGCAAGAGACTGCCTCGGTCATGCAGCAGCTGACCTCGGCCGTGAAGAAAAACGCCGAAAGCGCCCTGCACGCCAACCAGCTCGCCGCGTCCGCCTCACAGGTGGCCATCGCCGGCGGCAACGCCGTCAATCAGATGGTCGGAACCATGGCGACCATCAATGAATCGTCGCGCAAGATCGTCGACATCATTTCGGTCATCAACGGCATTGCGTTCCAGACCAATATCCTGGCGTTGAACGCTGCAGTGGAAGCTGCGCGTGCCGGTGAACAGGGTCGCGGCTTTGCGGTGGTCGCGACCGAAGTGCGCGCACTGGCGCAACGCTCGGCCGGCGCAGCAAAAGAGATCAAGAGCCTGATCGATGATTCGGTCGGCAAGATCGTGTCGGGCAGGACATTGGTGGAGGAAGCCGGCGCCACCATCGGCCAGGTGGTCGACAGCATCAGGACGCTCAGCGATTTCGTCGCCGACATCAGCAACGCCAGCCTGGAACAGAGCACCGGCATCGAGCAGGTCAACCAGGCCATCATGCAGATGGACGACGTCACGCAGCACAACGCCGCGCTGGTGGAAGAAGCCACGGCGGCGGCCCAATCGCTGCTGGATCAGGCCGGCTCGCTGGCGACCGTCGTAAATACCTTCAAACTGTCACCGTCGCGCGAACTGGTGTTGGACGCATAAGTTTGCGTAAGTGCAGAGGCGCGGCTTACAACGGATTCTGATCAATCCATTCAGCTGAAAAATCGAGGATATAGGCGACGGCGTCGTCTTCATTCGGGAATTCCGTGGTCGGCAGTTCGCGCACGTAGCGGACTTCACCGCTTTCATCGTAGCCTGCGCGGATGACGAAGCAGGCGGCGTATTGGCCGTTGTCCTGCAGCGCCACTTGCGGATAGACGGCTTGTCCCTTGTAGGGAAATTTGCTGGTTGCGCTCATGAATGCTCCACGGTCTGGAAGTCTGGAATAGGTCAAAAACAAAAGGGCCCGTCTTTCGACGGACCCTTTTCATTTTGGTGCGGCTGGCAGGAATCGAACCCACGACCCCTTGGTTCGTAGCCAAGTACTCTATCCAGCTGAGCTACAGCCGCAAGAGGCGCGATTATATAGGGATTTTCAAATAGTGCAACAGTTTTTGAACGATGACAATCCCGCCGCGATCAAAACGGCTTCGCCACCACCATCAATGCAATGATCAGAACCGCTGCAATCGTCAGCGCGCCGGAGTTTTTCAGCAGCGTCGACGCTTCCTGCCCGGGCGCATCCGCCAGGCGGCGTAGGTAGCCGGACTGGATGCCGTGCAGCGCCGACAGCAGCAACACGAACACCAGCTTCACCACCAGCCAGCCCGCCGTATGCCAGCCGCCGAAATACACCAGCGCCACGCCGAGCACCCACGCCAGCCCCAGCGCCGGCGACGTCACCCGCTGGTCCCAGCGGCGCACCGCTTGCAGCAAGCGCAACTCGGCGGCAGAACGTTCCAATGAGGCCTTCTGCAACGTTTGCAGCACCAGTGCCATGATCAGCATGCCGCCGATCCAGGTCACGATGGCGGCGACGTGAAATGCCTTGATCCAGAGATACATCAATGTAGAGCTCCCTTAAAAAGATTGATCCGCGGCGAAGGTTTGAAGGTGAGGATTGGATGAGGCACATTTTGCACCAAGCCAGTCGCCATTTAAAAACTTGAACATCAAAAGCGACAGGATTTGACGTCAGTTACGAAGAGGGTAATCCAAGCGGAATCCGGGCTTTGTACTCGTCGGAATTGGATCGGCCGAAACGGCGAATTGAAGAAAAGCAGACTTTTGTGAAGCAGAAAAGACAAAAGGGCCCATCTTGCGATGGACCCTTTATATCTGGTGCGGCTGGCAGGAATCGAACCCACGACCCCTTGGTTCGTAGCCAAGTACTCTATCCAGCTGAGCTACAGCCGCGAAAGACGAGATTATAGCACCGCTTTTGGGCGAAATGGAAGCCTTTGCGCCAAAAATCTTCCATGCCGCGCCCGTACTCGCTTGCAGACTCATTAATCGCCGTTTTATGGCCTTCCCAATAGCAATATCTCCTGATTTTTGCTTCATCTGCCTTATGATTGCCGCTTGATTCCCTGCTCCTTCCCATTTACTGCACCATGAGCGACACTTCTGCCGCCCGCCCGGACCCGACCGCCGAACGCATCAAGGAAATCGAACGCCGGCGCATCGCCAAAGACCTGCACGACGAACTCGGCAGTCATCTGACCGCGATCAAGATGGCGCTGGCCCAGCTCGGCGGCCAACTGCCCCCTGACAACGACGCCCTTCTCGACCAGGCGCATCATGCCGACGACCTGATTGACGGCGCCCTTGATGCCATGCACGACATCATCGACGACTTGCATCCGGCGGTGCTCGATCTTGGCCTGCAGGCGGCGCTGGAGTGGCTGTCGCGCAGTTTTGCGCGCCAGACCGGCGTGCCGCATCACCTGCATGTCAATGTCCCTGAAGACGAGTTGCCGCCGACGCTGCTCGATGCGTTCCAGAGCGTCAGCCTGTACCGGATCGCGCGCGAAGCGCTGCACAACGCCGGTCGTCATGCCGCTGCGCGCAACGTCGACATCTCGCTGCGCCATGACGGCAAGTTGCTGACGCTGATCATCGCCGATGACGGCGTCGGTTTGCCACGGGATGCCGACGCACGGCCGCACTCATCGGGACTGCGCGGCATGCGTGAACGTGCGGCATTGCTCGGCGCGACGCTGGATCTGTCGCCCGCCGATGACGGCGGCACGCAACTGCGGCTGACGCTTCCTGCCCTATCCTGCGCTAACCTTATAAAATAGCGCCACGTTCAGCCCGGAGACAGACAGCAACCCATGCCAATCACGAAAAAGAACAGTTCTGCCATCAAAGTGGCGATCGCCGATGATCACGCGATCGTGCGCGAAGGCCTTCGGCAGATCTGCAGCGGCACCAAGGACATCATTGTCGTCGGCAATGCCGAGAACGGACTGGAAACCATCAAACTGGCACGCTTGGGCAACTGCGACGTGCTGCTGCTCGACATCATCCTGCCGGATCGCACCGGCATTGACGTGCTCAAACAGATCAAGAAGGAAATCCCCAAGCTGCCGGTGCTGATGCTGTCCATCCATCGCGAAGACCAGTACGCCATCCGTGCGCTCAAGGCCGGCGCAGCGGGCTTCCTCAACAAGCAGGCGGCGCCGGCCGAACTGATCAACGCGATCCGCCAGGTCGCCGCCGGCCGCAAGTACATCAGCGCATCGCTGGCGCAGGAACTGGCCAATCAGATCGGCTTTGATCACGAAACCCCACTGCACGAAACGCTATCCGACCGCGAATACCAGACCATGGTGATGATCGCGTCCGGCAAGGCGGTGAGCGACATCGCGGCCGAGTTATTGCTCTCGGTCAAAACCATCAGCATGTATCGCTCGCGCGTCCTGGCCAAAATGAAATTGCGCCACAACGCTGAGCTCACGCACTATGCGCTGAAAAACAACTTAGTCGAATAAATGCGCAACCGGCCCGCCGGTGTAAACCGCCAGACGGTAAAATGCGTTAAAAGACAGGTCTCGTCCTACGCGTTGTAATGTCGTAAAGAAATAACCAGTAAAACGACATGCAACCGCGCTACACAGGTACAGAACGCCAGGGCGCCAGGATGTTATCCCGACATCATCCGGCGGGGAGCCATGAGACTTTGTCGCAATCCGTTTGAATAAGAAGCCGTCCATCAGGCATGTCAAAAAAGCCAGCTCAAAGTCCCGTCGATATCGCGCGAGAAGCCTTCCAGCAACTCGCCACACGCCGCATTGCCCCAACCCCTGACGCCTATCGCGAGGCCTACGAAGAAATCGTCGGCACCAAGAGCGACCTGAAGCCGGAAGGCGTTCTCACCGCTTTCGCCCAGCACCTGACGCAGCAGCCGGGCGACATCGGCAAGCTCGGCCTGCGCCTGACGATGGCGATCAACGGCAGCGACTGGAAGGACTACAACGACGAGCTGGACAATTTTGTCGAGCAATATTTTCCTTCACGCAACCTGGTCCCGCACGGGCAACTCGTGCCGATTGATCTGGAGCGCGAATTCATCCGCGACAGCAAGAAGGAAAAAATGCTGCGCGAAGTGCTGGCGCGCGTGCTGATTTTCAATATGGCCTCGCTGCTGATTGAAGCGCCGGAGCTGGCGAATGAATCGAAATCGATTGGCGTTGATCTCAAGACTGCGTTCTCCGAGCAGGCCATGAACGAAGTCATCGGGCGGCTCAAGCAGATGAGCTTCCAGATTGAGCTCAAGAGCGAAGACATTGCCCTGCAGCAGGAATTGCTGATGCGCCTGTTCCAGCTGCTGCTGGAAAACATCCACGGCCTGCTGGAAAAAGGTTCGTGGCTGAGCAGCCAGATCACCGCCGTGCAGGATCTGATCAACGGCCCGATCAGCAAGACCTCGCTGGCCGACGCCACCAAAACGTTGAAGGAAGTCATCTTCAAGCAGGGCCTGCTCAAGAACACGCTGAGCGAAGAAAAGGTCACCGCCAAGAACATGATGCTGACCTTCGTCGATCGCCTCAGCGCGATGGTGTCGACGACCGACAATTATCACAAGACCATCGCCACTTTTTCGCAGCAGATCAGCCAGGCCTCCGACATCAGCGACCTCAATTCGGTGCTCAACGGCATCATGAACGCAACCAAAGATGCCCAGGACGAAGCGCTGCGCGCTCGCGATGAAATGATCAATGCGCGCCAGGAAATGCAAAAGGCAGAAGCGCGCATCACCGCCCTGGAGTCGCAACTGGTGCACATGGGCGAACTGGTGCGTGAAGACCAGCTGACCGGCAGCCTCAACCGCCGCGGCATGGATGAGTCGCTGGAGCGCGAAATCATCAACGCCGATCGCCTCGGCGCGCCGCTGTGCATCGCCCTGCTCGACCTCGACGATTTCAAGCGCATCAACGACACACACGGTCACGCCACCGGCGACGAAGTGCTGGTGCATCTGGTAAGCGTGGTCAAGGAAACCCTGCGCAAACTGGACGTGATTGCGCGTTTCGGCGGAGAAGAATTTTTGGTATTGTTGCCGGAAACCGAGCCGGCCGAGGCGATGCAGATCATCACCCGCGTGCAGCGCGAACTGACCAAGCGCATTTTCATGCACAACAGCCAGCGTCTGCTGATCACCTTCAGCGGCGGCGTCGCCTATCGCGCCCCGGGCGAAACCCAGGCGGACCTGATCAAGCGCGCCGACGTGGCGCTGTACAAGGCCAAGAACGCCGGCAAGAATCGCGTGATCCTGGCTGACTGATACTCACGATGCCGGCGGCGTCGCCTGCCGCCAGGCGCGCCATCCGGCGATCGCCAGCAGCACGAACAATCCATACAAAATAGCGGTCAGCGTCAGGTGCTTGTAGAGATACAGGCCGACGTAGAGCACGTCGACCGCAATCCAGACCAGCCAGTTTTCAATCTTCTTGCGCGACAGCAGGAACTGCCCTACCAGGCTGCCCGCCGTCAGGAAGCCGTCCATGTGCGGCACGTCGGTATCGGTGAAATGACGCAGGAACACCGACAGCACGGCGAAGCCGGCCAGCCATGCCAGCGCCGACCACAGCACGCCACGGCGCGACAGTGTCGACGTCTGTAGCGGCAGATGCTGCTCGCCGCCACGCAGCCACTGATACCAGCCCCACACCGACACAGCGACGAACACGCATTGCAGGCCGGCGTCGCCGTACAGTCGCGCCTCGACGAACACGACGCCGTACAAGGCAGAAGACAGGATGGAAAACAGCCAGGCCCGGTGATTCTGGCGGATATTGAGGGCGACCGTGACGATCGCCAGCAGGAAAGAGAGCAGCTCAAGCGGCGTCGTGACGAGACCGGCGAAACCGAACAGCGGCAGGCTGTCGTTAAGAGACATGGCGAACCGGCCCTAGCGTGAAACGGAGGAAGGTCGGGATTGGGATGGCGCAGGCGCCGCAGAAGATGGCACGGGTGCCGATGGCATTGGCTGTTGCGGCGTCCTGGAGACAGCGGCGGCATTGCCGTCGAGCACCTGGATGAAGACTTCGTTCTGCTTGATCATGCCGAGCTCATAGCGTGCACGTTCCTCAACCGAACCAGTGCCCTGCTTGAGGTCTTCCACTTCGGATTCGAGCTTGGCGTTGCGCGCCTTGAGTTCGTCATTCTTCTTCTGCGCCTGCTGGACCTGTTTGTCGAGGTCCCATACCCGCAGCCATCCGCCTTTGCCCAGCCAAAGCGGATACTGGATCAGCACCAAAAGTGCTGTGAGGCAGAGGATGATCAGGCGCATCGGAAGAATGCCGGGTGATTGTCCGGCAGGCGAATGCTGCCGGACATCTTGCTTACTTCAGATTGTAGAAAGCCGAACGGCCAGGATAGCTGGCGATATCGCCGAGGTCTTCCTCGATACGCAGCAACTGGTTGTACTTGGCCATGCGGTCCGAACGCGACATCGAGCCGGTCTTGATCTGCAACGCGTTGGTGCCAACGGCGATGTCGGCGATGGTCGAGTCTTCGGTTTCGCCCGAACGATGCGAAATCACGGCGGTATAACCGGCGCGCTTGGCCATTTCGATGGCGGCGAACGTTTCGGTCAGGGTGCCGATCTGGTTGATCTTGATCAGGATCGAGTTGGCGATGTTCTTCTCGATGCCTTCTTTCAGGATCTTGGTATTGGTGACGAACAGATCGTCGCCGACCAATTGCACTTTCTTGCCCAGCGTCTCGGTCAGCAGCTTCCAGCCGGCCCAGTCGTTTTCGGCCATGCCGTCTTCGATGCTGATGATCGGGTACTTGTCGCACCACGACGCCAGCAAGCCGGTTTTCTGGGCCGAAGTCAGCACCATGTTCTCGCCTGCCAGGTGATAGTTGCCGTCCTTGTAGTACTCGGTAGCGGCGCAATCCAGACCCAGGGCGATCTGCGTGCCCGGCTCGTAGCCGGCTTCTTCGATCGCTTGCAGGATCAATTGGATCGCTGCTTCGTGGCTGGCCACGTTTGGTGCGAAACCACCTTCGTCGCCAACCGATGTTGCCAGGCCCTTGGCGTGCAGGATCTTCTTCAGCGTGTGGAACACTTCGGCGCCGTAGCGGATCGCTTCACGGAAGCTCGGTGCGCCGACCGGAATGATCATGAATTCTTGCAGATCGAGATTATTGTCTGCGTGCATGCCGCCATTGATCACGTTCATCATCGGCACCGGCATCTGCATCGAACCGCTGCCGCCGAAATAACGGTACAGCGGCAGGCCGGCTTCTTCAGCCGCCGCCTTGGCGACTGCCATCGACACGGCCAGCGTGGCGTTGGCGCCCAGGCGCGCCTTGTTTTCAGTGCCGTCGAGATCGATCAGCGTGCGGTCCAGGAAAGCCTGTTCGTTGGCATCCAGACCCATGATCGCTTCGGAGATCTCGGTGTTGATATTTTCGCAGGCTTGCAACACGCCCTTGCCGAAATAGCGGCTCTTGTCGCCGTCGCGCAGTTCGATTGCTTCGCGCGAACCGGTAGAGGCGCCGGACGGCACTGCCGCACGACCCAATACGCCGGACTCCAGCAGGACATCGCATTCGACAGTAGGATTGCCGCGCGAGTCGATAATTTCACGGCCGATAATATCAACGATTGCACTCATTCAAACATCTCCATCAAGCAGGGGTTTAAGCAAATTTTTATAAGCGGAAGCCGGGCCGGATTGAAATCCGCGCCCGCTCAGTTTCAGGAAAAGTCGTTTTCCAGGAAAACCGATTTTTTCACAATGCGATCCAGTTCCATCATCGTGCCCAGCAGCTCCTTGATACGAGCCAATGGAACAGCGTTGGGGCCATCGGATTTGGCCTCCGCCGGATTCGGATGTGTTTCCATAAACACGCCGGCAATACCGACCGCAATCGCCGCGCGGGCGAGTACGGGTACAAATTCACGCTGGCCGCCCGAGGACGTGCCCTGACCACCCGGCAACTGCACCGAGTGCGTGGCGTCGAACACCACCGGCGCGCCGGTTTCGCGCATGATCGCGAGGCTGCGCATGTCGGACACCAGATTGTTGTAACCGAAGGACACGCCGCGTTCACAGGCCATGAAGTTATCTTCGGGCAGGCCCGCTTCCTTGGCCGCCGCGCGCGCCTTGGCGATCACGTTGATCATGTCGTGCGGCGCCAGGAACTGGCCCTTCTTGATATTGACCGGCTTGCCCGACTGCGCGCAGGCGCGGATGAAGTCGGTCTGACGGCACAGGAAAGCCGGCGTCTGCAGGACGTCGACCACTTCCGATACCGGCTTGATCTCGTCGATCTCGTGGATGTCGGTCAGCACCGGCACGCCGATTTGCTTCTTGACCTTGGCAAGGATTTCAAGACCCTTGTCCATGCCCAGACCGCGGAACGAGGAACCGGACGAGCGGTTGGCCTTGTCGAAGGACGACTTGTAGATGAACGGTATACCCAGTTCAGTCGTGATCTCTTTCAAGGCGCCAGCTGTATCCAGCGTCATTTGCTCCGATTCGATCACACAAGTGCCGGCGATCAGGAAAAACGGCTGATCGAGGCCGATGTCAAAACCGCACAGTTTCATGCTTTTCCTTTGCTTGCCGCCGTCGCATCATGGTGCGCCAGCGCTGCCTTGATGTACGAGATGAACAAGGGATGGCCGTCGCGCGGCGTCGACTTGAACTCGGGGTGATACTGCACGCCCAGATACCATGGGTGCGCATTCTCACCGCCGGTGCGCGGCAGTTCCATGATCTCGCACAGATCTTCGGTCGGCGTACGCGCCGACACGATCAGGCCCGCATCTTCCACGCGGGGCAGGTAAAAATTGTTCGCTTCGTAGCGATGGCGATGACGCTCGGTTACCTTGGCGCCGTAAATTTCGGAAGCCAATGTACCCGGCTTGACGTCACAGGTCTGCGCGCCCAGGCGCATGGTGCCGCCCAGATCCGAATTGGCGTCGCGCTTCTCGACCTTGCCGTCATGGTTTTGCCATTCGTCGATCAGCGCCACCACCGGTTGTTCCGTTTCCGGATCGAACTCGGTCGAATTGGCTTGCGCCAGGCCGGCCTTGTTGCGCGCGTATTCCAGCAGCGCCACTTGCATGCCCAGGCAGATACCCAGGTAAGGCACCTTGTGTTCGCGTGCGAACTTCGCGGCGGCGATCTTGCCTTCCACGCCGCGCTTGCCGAAGCCGCCTGGCACCAGGATCGCGTCGTACTTGGCCAGAGCGGCGGTGCCGGTGGTCTCGATTTCTTCCGAATCCAGGTACTCGATGTTGACGCGGCTGCCGGTATGAATACCAGCGTGGCGCAGCGCTTCAGTCAGCGATTTGTACGATTCGGTCAGGTCGACGTACTTGCCGACCATGCCGATGGTGACTTCGTGCGACGGATTGTCTTGCGCGTGGATCAGCTTGTCCCACATCGACAGATCTGCGGGGTTCGGCGACAGGCCAAGTTTTTCGCAGATGATGTTATCCAATCCCTGATCGTGCAACATCTGTGGAATCTTATAGATGCTATCTGCGTCCCACACCGAAATCACGGCGTCGACCACGACGTTGGAGAACAGCGAAATCTTGTCGCGCTCATCGTCGGGAATACGGCGGTCGGCGCGGCACAGCAAGGCGTCCGGCGAAATACCGATTTCGCGCAGCTTTTGCACGCTGTGCTGGGTCGGCTTGGTCTTGAGCTCACCGGCCGAGGCCAGGAAAGGCACCAGCGTCAGATGCACGAAGGCGGCGGCGTTGCGGCCGGCGCGCAGGCTCAGCTGGCGTGCTGCTTCAAGGAACGGCAGGGATTCGATATCGCCGACGGTGCCGCCGATTTCGACCAGCGCGACGTCATAGCCTTCGGCGCCACGGTGGATAAAGTCCTGGATTTCGTTGGTGATGTGCGGGATGACCTGAACGGTCTTGCCCAGATACTCGCCGCGGCGTTCCTTGCGGATCACGGACTCATAAATCTGGCCGGTGGTGAAATTATTCACCTTCTTCATCTTGGCAGTGATGAAACGCTCGTAGTGGCCGAGATCCAGATCGGTTTCAGCGCCGTCATCGGTGACGAACACTTCACCGTGCTGGAATGGGCTCATCGTTCCCGGATCAACGTTGATGTAGGGATCGAGCTTAAGAAGGGTGACTCGGAGGCCGCGCGATTCGAGGATCGCAGCGAGAGAAGCGGCGGCAATCCCTTTACCCAGGGAAGACACGACGCCGCCAGTGACAAATACAAACTTGGTCATTACAAAGAAGGTGCCGAACGGCACGTGCGGGAAATTCAAATTATACCCCAAACCGCCCGCTTTTCATCCCCCTCTTTTGCGGAAGTCCCAGATTTCCGGCTGGAATACGGGCTGATTTATTTCCCTGCGAGCAAGCCCTGAATCATTTCATGGGTCGCCTGCGCCGCTGCCTCGGGCGCTTCCATCGGGAACAGATGGCCGCCCGGAATCTGCCTGAAATGATTCCCCACCAGTCTTTTGGTGGCGTCCAGTCCGGCCAGCCGGCATTCGACCGAATCGATGCCGCCGACGAAGCCGACCGGCACCGGATATTGTCGCCGCGTCAACGCGCCGAGGTGATGCGGGATGGTTTTATAGACTGCGGTTTCGGTTTCGCGCGTGAAACGCAGCTTGACGCCGCCGGACGGTTCCGGCTCGACGCCGTGGGCGACATAATCGCGCAGCACGCGCTCGGGCCACGCCGCGAACATGGCCTTGGCGGCATAGTGCTGGTAGGCCGCTTCCATGTCCGGCCAGACGTTGCGGCGGCGGCTCGACGCCACCGACGGCGAATGCCTGCTTTCGATGCGCAGCAGCTTGAGCACACGCAACGTGGACGCTCGCCAGCCCGCCACGATCGGCGAATCCAGCAAGACCACGCAGCGCACCAGGTCGGGCCGCTTGCGCCCTGCCAGCAAACTCAGGATGCCGCCCATGGAATGGCCGACCAGGATGACCGGCTCGCTGTATCGCTGTGCCAGCTCCTCGCCCAGCTCCTTGCCGAGCTTGCGCCAGCCGTCATCTACCGGGTAAGCCGGGTTGTGCGCATGCATCGGCAAGGCGCGCACGTCGTAGTGGGTGCGCAACTGGTCAAAGAACATGCCGTAGGTCCCGGCCGGGTAACTGTTGGCGTGCGCGAAATGAAGGATCGGCAAGGTCGGCTGAGTATTCATGGGATCGATAAACGTGTTGATTGCCGGATTATCTGGCAATTGGCATGCCGCGTCAGCCTTTTCCGGCGTGCTTTTTCGACGTCCTGCGTGCTTTTTTCTTCCTATTTTCCGTACCAGTAGCGTGCATGCTCGCGACGATATTCCTGCACGCCGATCTTGTCGTCCGCCTTGTCGAATTGCAGCGAGATGGCGCCTGCCTCATCATTGCGCAAGCCGCGTATGCCCATGCGGCCGTATCGTGCAAACACTTCCGGCTTGGGATGATTGAAGCGGTTGCGATAACCGACCTGGAACAAGGCCAGGCTCGGCTGCACCGCTTGCAGGAAGGCCTCCGTCGACGACGTGCCACTGCCGTGATGCGGCGCCAGCAGGACGTCGGCGCGCAACCGGGCGGCGTCGGGACCATGGACCAGTTCGTCTTCCTGCACCGCTTCGATATCGCCGGGCAACAGAATGGCACGCTTGCCCAGGGTCACCTTCAGCACGCAACTGCGCGCGTTGGGTTTCCACTTGTCGCTGTCATAGCTGACCGGCGCCGGGTACAGCATGTCGAACGCCACACCGTCCCAACGCCATTGCTGGCCGGCCTGGCAGCGCTTGTGATCGGGAGCGGCCCGGACGATCGCGCTGGTCGGCGCCAGCGAGGAATACACACGGTCGACGGCAATCTCCTTGAACAGCGACAGCGCGCCGCCGGAATGGTCATTGTCGTTATGCGAAATCACCACGGCGTCGAGATGATCAATGCCGCGTGCACGCAGATACGGCACGATCACGCGATTGGCGCCGTCGGATTCCGGCGAGTAATACGGACCGGTGTCGTACAGCAGCCGATGACCCGGCGTCTCCACCAGCAAGGCCATGCCCTGCCCGACGTCGAAGGCTGTCACGTGGACCTGACCCTGCTCCGGCCACGACGGTGTATTGAAGATCAGCGGCAGCCAGCCGAACAAGCCCAGCCAGCGCACCGGCCAGCCGCGCGGCGCCAGCAGCAGCAAGGTCCCGCCCAACGCCAGCGCAAACACCCACAGCGGCGGCAACGGCGCCTGCCAGACCGCGAACGGCTGGCCCGCAAGCCATTCCAGCAGCCGCACCAGCCACTCCAGCGCCGCGTGCGCCGCCAGCAATAGCCATTGCGACAAGGGCGCAGGCAAGATGCTGCCGAGCAGCGATAGCGGCGCAACCACGATGGTGATCAATGGAATTGCCACCGCATTGGCCAACGGACTGAGCAGCGAATATTGACCGAACAGCACCATGGTCAGCGGCAACAAGCCCAGCGTCACGACATATTGGGTATACGCACCAGCGCGCAACGAACGCCGGATCCTGGCAATGCGGGAAGGCCGGCGGTGGCGCTGCACCGGCGTCAGGATTTGCGGCTCTGCAGACACGTCTGCACCGATGCGCCCGGCAGAGGCATACAAGATGATCGCCACCGCGCCGAACGACAGCCAGAAGCCTGGCCACAGCAAGGCCCACGGATCGAACAGCAGCACCACCGCGAGGGCCAGCGACATCACATAGGAAATATGCGTCAGCCGTCCCGTCCAATACGCCAGGCCCACCACGCACAGCATGTACAGCGTGCGTTGCGCCGGCACACCGAATCCCGCCAGCAGCACATACATCAACGCTGCCAGAAAACCGGCCAACACCGCCACCTTGGGCGCAGGCAACAGTAGCGGCAATTGCGCTCGGGTAAAGAATGAGCGCCGCCACAGCCAACCGAAAAAAGCGCCGAACATGCCGGAAATCAGCGTGATGTGCAATCCCGAAATCGCCACCAGATGGCCGACGCCGGTGCGATTGAAAATAGTCCAGTCAGATTGCTCAATGGCGCGCTGATCGCCGATCACCAGTGCGACGATGACGCCGGCATATTTCTGTTGCGGCAGCGCGGAGATGATGCGGTCGCGCAGCCAGGCGCGACCGCGCTCGATGGCGTTGGAAGGCGTCCAGATGAATTCCTGCAGGCGATGATTCTTGTACGCAGATTGCTGATCAGGTCGTACCGCGCCGGTCGCTCGCAGATTCTGCTCCAGCAGCCAGACTTCGTAGTCAAAGCCATGCGGATTGGCGTTGCCGTGCGGACGCTTGAGACGCACCGTGAACTGCCAGCGTTCGCCCGGACGCACCTCCGGAACCGCCTGCGCCGCCGGCGTCGATGCTCCGCCGGCTTGGCCGAAAGCGCCGGGGCTGTACCAGGACAAAGCCAACCGCTGCGGCACCGGCGGCCTGCCGCCGTTTTGCGGCGCGACTTTCTCGACGTTGAAATTGAAGCGTACGCCACGCTCGAAGCGGTACGGCAGGCTATCGATGGTGCCGACCACGACCACGTCATGGCCTTCCCATGCTGCCGGCAAGGCGTCATCGAGCCGGTACTGTGCCATCAGGCCGCCCCAGGCGAATCCCGCGCACAAGCCTGCGACGTTGAACAGCACGATGCGCAGGACGGTTTGCCTTCCGCCGCGGCTACCGTGGCGATGCAGCCGCCAGCACGCCAGCAATAGCAAGGCCGCTGCGATCAGCAGCGCCAGATGTCCTTCGAAGGGAAGCAGTTGCGCCTGCATCTGCAAAAAGGCAATTCCTGCGGCGAAACCGAGAATCGCGCTGCGCATGCTTATGTCGCCGCAGCCAGGCGCGGCAGCACCGCATGTGCATTGGCGCTGGTGGCCGCAGCCACGTCCGCAATGTCCATGCCGCGCAATTCGGCCAGCACCTGGCCGATGCGTGGAATCTGATCCGGTGTATTGCGCTGCGGATGCAGCCAGGCGGGGGAAATATCGGGCGAGTCGGTTTCCAGCACGACTGCCTCAAGCGCGACCTCTGCCGCCAGCCGGCGTATCTGTAACGAACGTGGAAACGTCATCGCGCCGCCGAAGCCCAGTTTGAATCCCAGTCCGATGAAGGTCTCGGCCTGCTGAAAACTGCCGTTGAAGGCGTGCGCAATGCCGCCCGGCACGGTGATGCGGCGCAGATATTTGAGGATGATGTCTTGCGAGCGGCGTACGTGCAGCAGCACCGGCAAATCGAACTCGCGCGCCAGCTTGAGCTGCTCGCTGTAGAAGTGTTCCTGCTTTTCGCGCATGGCCGGCTCCTTCAGCGCGGGCACGAAGAAGTCGAGTCCGATTTCGCCGATGGCGACAAAACGCTTGTCTGCGAGCGCTCCTTCAATTGCACGGCGCAAGGCCAGCAAATCATTCTCGTCACAGTTGGGGACATACAGGGGATGGATGCCCAGCGCGTACACGCAATTGTCGCGTTGCTGCGCCAGGCGTGCAACCACGTCGAAATTGAACGGCGCCACCGCCGGCACCACGATCATGCCTACGCCCTGCCCGGCCGCGCCATCGGCGACGGCGAGCTCTTCACCGGCAAATTCGCCGGCATCGAGATGGCAGTGCGTGTCAACCCACATACCTAATCCACATAGTTGATCCAGATGATGCCGGCAGTTCAGGAAGACTCAAAGCAGCGCGATGCAATCTGATGCAATCCGATACAACAGCGCGCGTAACTATCCTCAGGCAGCTTGCAGCGAACGACCCAGCTTGCGCAGGAACTCTTCGCAGCGCTGCAATTGTGCAATCGCCACGAACTCATTCGGCTTGTGCGCCTGGATGATGTCGCCGGGACCGCACACGATGGTCGGGATGCCGATTTGCTGGAACAGCCCTGCTTCAGTCGCGTAGGCAACCTTGCGCTTTTCGTTGTCTTCGGTCAGCGCGCGCACCAGCGCCGTGATGGCTTCCTGCTCGGCGGTTTCCAATGCCGGGCTGGCGGCGATGATGCCGATGTCGATCTTGGCGTCCGGATATTCGGCCTGCATTTTCGGCAGCAGATGATCGCGCACATATTGCGTGACCTGCGCCTGGATCTTGTCCGGCGACATGCCCGGCAGATTGCGGAATTCATAGGTGAATTCGCACAGATCGGGAATCGTGTTGATCGCGATGCCGCCGCGAATCTGGTTGGTCGTCATGGTCGAAAACGGCACGTCGTACAGCGTGTCGTACGGGCCGTTGACCTTGTAGGCGTCGGCGAAATCGCGGATCGTGCAAATCAGGCGCGCAGCATATTCGATGGCGTTGCAGCCCTGCGGCGTCAGCGAGGAATGCGCCGACTTGCCGTGCACGCGGCAAGTGAAGGCGTTGATGCCCTTGTGCGCCACCACCACCTGCATGTTGGTCGGTTCGCCGACGACGCAGCTGTCGGGACGAATGCCGCGTTCCTGCAATTCGGCCAGCATGCTCGGCGCACCGGCGCAGCCGATCTCTTCGTCATAGGAAAACGCCAGATGCAGCGGCTTGCTGCGCGGCATCGCCAGGAATTCCGGCACCAGCGCCAGCGAAGCGGCGATGTAGCCTTTCATGTCGCAGCTGCCGCGACCGTACAGCAAACCATCGCGTTCGGTCAGCGTAAACGGATCGCTGTCCCACTTCTGACCGTCGACCGGCACCACGTCGGTGTGACCGGACAACACGATGCCGCCCTGGATGGTGCCGGCTTCCGCCCCTTCCGTGGCCGGCAGCGTGGCGAACAGGTTGGCCTTGGTGCGCTCCTTGTTGTGCGCGAACCATGGCGTGATGCCTTGCGCCTGCAAACTGTCGCGCACGGACGTGATCAGTTCGAGATTGGAGTTGCGGCTGGTGGTATCGAATGCCACCAGTTGTTCAAGCCATTGACGTGTATTCATGATGATGCTCTTGTAAATAATTAAATGGGATCATGACAAAAGCCTCGTGAGCCTTTGCCGGTATGTGGAGATTATGGCTCAGCCTGATCATTGATCTGGTCTGCCGGTGACGCTGCGGCTCCAAACGCCGGCTGTGCAGACGCCGCCGTCGCCGAAGAACCGGCCGGAGTGGCATCCAGCTTGGACAGCCAAATCGCAAAGTACTGTCCGAGCGATTCGCTAACCTCATCGAGAATGGCACAAGTCCCCATCACCGGGCCAAACAGACCGCCACGAGAACGCTCCTTCCTCACCAGCGTTTGAATCGTTCGGCCATCTTGCACGAGATCCGCGCGCACAGTAATCCCTTTGGAACCGGTCCATCCTCCACCGCCAATACCCTGGACGCTCAGGATTGTCAGCTTCAATACTTTTCCAGTCTCCATTTTGGCAGGATCTTGTATTTGCTGCGTATCGGGATACTTATCGACTATTTTTCTAAATACATGCTCCGCAACCGTCGAATCGACAGCGCACTCCTGTTTGACTCTGGGCACACCGTATGCTGCCGAATCGTAGACAGCGGGAGACTGGACCTGCAACATTCCGTCAGCTCGCGCTGCAGAAGCTGCAAGCAACACCCCTACCAGGACTGCTCCCAACATATTTTTCTTGTACAAGATTATGTCCCTTGCTCCGATGCTCGCAACCCATTCTCCGACAGGCGCAACACGCGGCCGCAGCGGCGCGCCAGTTCGATGTCGTGCGTGACGATGACGAACGCCGTGCCCAGCGTTTGCGACAGTTCGATCATCAGTTCAAAAGTCTTGTCGGCAGTGCTGCGATCAAGGTTGCCGGTCGGTTCGTCGGCCAGTACGCAGGCCGGATTCGTGACCAGCGCGCGCGCCAGCGCAACGCGCTGGCGTTCGCCGCCGGACAGCTCGCCCGGTACGTGACGCACCCGATTTTCCAGGCCGACGCGGGCCAGGATCTTGCGTGCCTGTTCCTGCGCCTGGTCGCGCTTGACGCGACGGATCATGAGCGGCATGGCGACGTTGTCGAGCGCAGAAAACTCCGGCAGCAAGTGATGGAACTGATAGACGAAACCGAGCGCCGCATTGCGCAAATCACCGCGCGCGGTTTCACCCAGGTTGGCGAAATCCTTGCCTTGCAAAGTGACGCTGCCGGCGCTCGGCGTATCAAGGCCGCCGAGCAGATGCAACAGCGTCGACTTGCCGGAACCGGATGCGCCGACAATGGCGACCTGCTCGCCGGGCTTGACGTCGATGTCGACGCCGTTGAGCACCTTCACCGAATATTTTCCTTGCGTGAAGGTCTTGCCCAGCCCGCGGCAGGACAGCACTGCCTGGTCGTGTTGATTCATGTTGATGGTCGTCTGATTCGTCGGGTTCGTGTGGTTCGTCGGATTACTCATAGCGCAGCGCCTCCGCCGGCTTGACGCGCGCGGCCGCCCAGCTTGGGTACAACGTTGCCAGGAAGGCCAGCACCACCGCCACCCCGCCGATGGTCCACACATCCGACCAGATCAGGTCGGACGGCAATTCGGAAATCACGTAAATGCTCTTCGGCAGGAACTGCACGTGCAGCAGCCGCTCGATGGCCGGCACGATGACGTCGATATTGAGCGCCACCACGACGCCGAACGCCACGCCCAGCGCAGTGCCGATCAGGCCTACCAGCGCCCCCTGGATCACGAAGATCTTCATGATCGATCCGGGCGACGCGCCCAGCGTGCGCAGGATCGCGATGTCGGCCTGCTTGTCGGTCACGGTCATCACCAGCGTCGACACCAGGTTGAACGCCGCCACCGCGATGATCAGCGTCAGGATGATGAACATCATGCGCTTCTCGGTCTTCACCGCGGCGAACCAGTTGCTGTTCTGTTGCGACCAGTCGCGCAGGTAGAGGTTGCCCGTCAGTTGCGTCGACAATTCCTGGGTCACCTGCGGCGCCTGCAACATGTCCTTGATGCGCAAGCGCACCCCTGACGGCGCATCAAGACGGAACAGTCGCTCCGCATCTTCAATCTGGATGAAGGCCAGCGAGGAGTCGAACTCGTAGTGCCCTGCCTCGAACATCCCGACCACCGTAAATTGCTTCAACCGCGGCAGCACGCCGGCCGGCGTCACCTGCCCCTGCGGCGCAATCAGCGTGACCTTGTCGCCCAGCGTCACGTGCAGGCTGCGCGCCAGCTCGCCGCCCAGCACGATGTTGAATTCACCCGGTTTGAGGTCGGTGAATTTACCTTGTTTGACCTGACCGGCGACGTCGGAGACCTTGGGTTCTTCGCTTGGCAACACGCCGCGAATCACCACGCCGCGCACATTGTCGTCGCGCGTCATCATCGCTTGCGCCGCCACGTACGGCGCCGCGCCGATGACTTCCTTGTTCTGGAAAGTCTGCTTGGCCACAGCTTGCCAGTCCGGCATGGCGCCGGATGCGTCGAACACTTCGATGTGCGAGAGCACCGACAACATGCGGTCGCGTACTTCCTTCTGGAAGCCGTTCATCACCGACAGCACCACGATCAGGGCAGCCACGCCGAGGCCGATACCGGCCATCGAAATCAGGGAAATGAAGGAGATGAAACTATTGCGGCCGCTGCGTTTGCCGGCCCGTGTATAACGAATGCCGACCAGCCATTCGAACGGTAAATTTTTTATCAGACTCAAACCTTGACTCTCTTTTCTGGAAACGATGCCGGACGACAATGCGCCAGTTTGCCACACTCTCCGTCATCTTTCACTGTCCCATTGGGCCCGGGACAGTTAGGGCGGACGCCGGATGAGACCTGGAAACGTCGGCTAAGTTTTGACGACCACACTTTTTTACGATTTTCACCCGTGCCGAGAAGCCGCTTCCATAGGGGGTTTTAGGCCAGAAGCTTGATTTTCGCCTACAATCGCGGCATGAATCATCTCGACATACTTCTCCCTTTCGGTTTGCCGCAAGCCGAAATGGCGCGCGACCTGGTGCGCGAATGCAAGGCTCCCGCGCTGGCCATGCTGTTGGCGCGCAGCAAGACTGCCGCTCCCCTGCAACGTCTCGATCCGTTTTCCCGTGCGCTGCCGCATGAGCATTGGCTGGCCGAACGCTTCAACCTGGCCGCATCCGCATCCGGCATGCCGCCTCAGGATGAACGCGGCAACAGCCCGGCGGTAGCCGCTGCCGTACTGCGCAATCGCGTACACCCGCCCGCGCCTGCCGAAGGCCACTGGTTCATCGTGCAGCCGGCCCATATCCACGTCGCGCGCGATCATCTGGTGCTGACCGACATCGGCCAGCTGGACCTCGAAGAAGCCGAATCGCGCCGCCTGTTCAACTCCGCCCTGCCGCTGTTCGAAGAAATCGGACGCACGCTGGTCTACGTCGACCCGGCCACTTGGCTGCTGCGCGCCGACGACTGGGCGGGCTTGCGTACCTCGTCGCCGCAAGCCGCCAGCGGTCGCAACATCGACATCTGGATGCCGGAAGGTCCGGGCGAACTGGCCTGGCGCAAGCTGCAGAACGAAGTGCAGATGCAATGGTTCTCCGAATCGATCAATGACGAGCGAGAAATGCAAGGCAAGAAGCCGGTCAACTCGCTCTGGATCTGGGGCGGCGCCGCAGCTGCCTCGACCATCCCGACGACCATCTACCAGGCCAGCTTCAACCTGAGCGGCTGGCCGCAGGCGCTGACCGCAACTGCTCAGCACGGCTCGGCGCCTGACGGCGTGCTGGCAGCACCCGGCGAACACGGCCTGCTGCTGCTGAGCGATTTGCTGGAGCCGGGCCTGACCGATGAATGGGGTTTCTGGCTGCAACGCATGGAGGCGCTCGACAACCTGTGGTTCGCGCCGCTGCTGCAAGCCGCGCGCAGCAAGCGCCTCGCCACGCTGTCGCTGGTCTTCACCGGCCAGGACAAACTGCAGCATGTGACGGTCACAGCCTCGTCTCTGCGCAGGTTCTGGACCAAGCCTTCACTGGCGAAACTCGCCGCATAAGGTTGACGCCATGATCCGCATTGCCACCCGCAGTTACGACCCGCGCGACGTCGACGGCCTGATCCACAGCGGCATCCATCCGGTGCTGGCGCGTGTCTACGCCGCGCGCGGCCTGCTCAACGCCAAGGACTTGTCGAGCGAACTGGGTGCGCTGATCGCGCCGTCCGGCCTGCTCCACATCGACGCGGCGGCAGTCTACCTGGCCGACGCCATTGCCGCCGGGAAAAAGATGGTCATCGTGGCCGACTACGACTGCGACGGCGCCACCGCCTGCGCGGTCGGCCTGCGCGGCTTGCGCAGCCTCGGCGCGCAAGTCGACTACATCGTGCCGAACCGTTTCGAGTACGGCTACGGCCTGACGCCGGAAATCGTCGAGCTGACCATCCGTGAAAAATCGCCCGACATCATCGTCACCGTCGACAACGGCATCGCCAGCATTGATGGTGTGGCAGCCGCCAAGGCGCGCGGCATCGATGTCGTCGTCACCGACCACCACTTGCCCGGCGACAGCCTGCCCGACGCGCGTGTGATCGTGAATCCGAACCAGCCATCCTGCGGTTTTCCCAGCAAGAACCTGGCCGGCGTCGGCGTCATGTTCTACGTTCTGTTGGCGTTGCGCGCCGAGATGCGCAAGCGCGGCATCTTCGACGCCCAGACCCAGCCCAAGCTTGATTCCCTGCTCGACCTGGTGGCATTGGGCACGGTGGCCGACGTCGTCAAGCTCGACGCCAACAACCGCATCCTGGTGGCGCAGGGACTGAAGCGCATGCGCGCCGGCCGCATGCACGCCGGCATCGCCGCGCTGTTTCGCGCCGCCGGCCGCGAAGCGCGCCGCGCCACGCCGTTCGACCTTGGCTTTGCCGTCGGCCCGCGCCTGAACGCCGCCGGCCGCCTGGCCGACATGGCGCTCGGCATCGAATGCCTGACCACCGACGACGAAGGCCGCGCCTGGGAGATCGCCCAGCAGCTCGACGCCATCAACCGCGAACGGCGCGACATCGAAGCCGGCATGCAGGACACTGCGCTGAACCTGCTGGACGATTTCAATCCGCAGGACCGGCGCACCATCAGCGTGTTCGACGCCTCCTGGCACCAGGGCGTGATCGGCATCGTGGCTTCGCGCCTGAAGGACAAGTTCTACCGCCCGACCATCACCTTCGCGCTCGGCGACGAAGGCCTGATGAAGGGTTCCGGCCGCTCGATCGCCGGCTTCCACCTGCGCGATGCGCTGGACCTGGTGTCCAAGCATGCGCCTTCGGTGATCACCAAATTCGGCGGCCACGCGATGGCGGCCGGCCTGACAATCCACGCCGAAGCCTTCGACGCCTTCGCCCAGGCATTTGAAGAAGTAGGTAAAGATTGGTTAAGCCAGAACCAGCTCGAACGCGTGGTCGAAACCGACGGCGTGCTCGAAGACGCCTATTACTCGGTCAATTTCATCAGCCTGATGGACGACCAGGTGTGGGGACAGGGCTTTGCGCCGCCGGTGTTCTGCGATCGCTTCCGCGTGCTGAGCCAGCGCATCCTCAAGGAAAAGCATCTGAAACTGCTGCTTGAAAAGAACGGCCAGAAGTACGATGCGATCTGGTTCGGCAACACGGATGCGCTGCCCGATTACGCAACGGTTGCATTTAGACTGGATGCCAACGAATATAACGGTACAACCAAGGTACAGTTGATGGTGGAACACGCAGAACCGGCTTAGAGGGACGCCGTCAGGAAATTGACAGCAAAGGCGAGCCGGCGACACAAGCAGCGCTCAACGAAAAAATGAGCGCCAACAAGTAAAAATAGCAGCGACCAATGTCCAAGACTCCTCTTCCGCTGCACCGGATTCAAAAGCCGCCGATGACGCCGCAGCGGCTGCGCCGCCTGATGCTGATCGGCTCGCTGGTGCTGCTGGCCGTCTGCTGGATCGTACTGGCGATGCTCAAGCCCGCCACCCAGGGCAAGATCGTGATGACCGCCGGCGCCGAAGGCGGCATCTATCACAACTATGCGCAACGCTATGCGCAAATCCTCAAGCGCGACGGCATCACGCTCGATATCCGCACCTCGTCCGGCTCGGTGGAAAACTTCCAGCGCCTGCGCGAAGACGACAGCGAATTCCAGGTCGGCTTCATCCAGTCGGGCACCGGCAACGGCGAACAGGCGCCCGGCATCCAGACCATCGCTGCGATTTCGTATGAACCGATCTGGGTGTTCTATCAGGGCAACGCCACCTATGACCGCTTGTCGCAACTGCGCGGCAAACGCATCTCGCTGGGACTGCCCGGCAGCGGCCTGCGCATCGTCGCCAACGACCTGCTCACCGAAAACGGCATCACCACCAACAATTCCACGCTGGAAGAACTCAACGGCAACAACGCCTACGAGCAGCTGCTCAACAACAAGATCGACGCCGCCTTCTTCATCGGCCGCGCCGACAGCCAGCTGATCCATACGTTGCTCAACAGCGGCATCAAGCTGATGAGTTTTTCGCAGGCCGATGCGCTGGTGCAAAAGTTTCCATCGCTGTCCAAGATCACCTATCCGCGCGGCGCCACCAGCCTGATCAACGACCGTCCTTCACATGACGTCACGCTGCTGGCCGCCACCGCCATGCTGGTATCAAAAGAATCACTGCACCCGGCCTTGGCCTACCTGCTGCTCGACGCCGCCAACGTGATCCACGCCTCGCCGGATTTTTTCACGCCGCGCAATTACTTCCCGAACCAGAACATCGAAGACTTCAGCATCTCCGACGAGACACGCCGCTACTTCAAATCCGGCCGCCCGTTCCTGCAACGCTATCTGCCGTTCTGGCTGGCCAATTTCATCGAACGCCGCTTCACGATTTTGCTGCCGTTCATCGCAGTGCTGTTCGGTCTGATCCAGGCGGTGCCGCGCATCTATGAAGCCAGCATGAAAAAACGCCTGGTTGTGTGGTACAAGGAAATCCACCTGCTGGAAGAAGAGATCTGGAACACCCATGAACCATCCGACGAAAAGCTCGCCGAATGGCACGCCGAAATCGAAGAGATCGACGCCAATGCCAACCAGATCGACATTCCGCAACGCTATTACGGCGACGTCTATGCGCTCAAGCAAGCCATCCGCGTGGTGCGCGACCGCGTCAGCGAAGTTGCGAACCAACGAACAATAACAACACCTGCATCTTCCGTATGAATTTCAAACGCTTCTTCAACAGTCTCGTCACCCGTCTGGTTCTGTTCGGCACTCTGGTCGTTCTTGCCAGCGCGGTCGCACGCTTTCATGTATTGACCAACTTCCTGCATGACGACCTCAGCGAAGTCGCCGCCGACCAGCAGAGCACGATCGCCAGCTATCTGGCGCAGGACATCAACTACCGCATCGTCGAACGGCGCCGTTTCCTGGAACAGCTGGCGCGCATGCTGCCGGCAGAATTGCTGGACCAGCCGGAAAAACTGCGCTCCTGGCTGCAGGAACGGCAAGAACTGCAACCGTTATTTTCCATGGGCTTGTTCGTCGCCGACGCCAATGGCGCCGTCATCACCGACTACCCGCCGGCAGCCGGACGCCGCAATCTGTCGCTGGCGATTTTTCCTGATTTCCACCTGGTCAAGGAAGGCAAATTCGTCATCGGCGAACCTTTGCTCAGCCCGATCGATCAACGTGCCATCCTGCCGATGCTGGCCCCGGTGCGCGACAGCGGCGGCAAGTTCGTCGGCGTACTGGGCGGCGTCACCGCGCTGGCCGCGGCCGGCTTCCTCGACCATTTGCAGCAGGCGCGGCTGGGTGACTCCGGCAGCTTCCTGCTGGTGTCGCCGGCCAAGCGTCTGATCCTTGCCTCCAGCCGCAAGGACCTGATTTTCAAACCGCTGCCCGAGGTCGGCGTCGATCCCATGCTTGACAAGGCGGTCGGTGGCTATCGCGGCAGCGGCGTCGGCGCCAACGGCGATATCGACGAGATCAAGGCCATCGCCGACGTACCCAGCACCGGCTGGTTCGTGGTGGCGCGCCTGCCGGTGAAAGCGGCGTTGCCGACGGTGGACCGCGTACAGGCGTTCATCGTGCGCGGCGGCGCCATGCAGGCTGCGGTGATTTTCCTGTTGATCATTCTGGCCATCGTCTGGTTCTTTCGCCCGCTGCGGCGTGCTGCCGACCAGGCCGAACGCATGACGCGCGGCGAATTGCCGCTGACGCCGCTGCCGGTCTATCGCAACGATGAAGTCGGCCATCTCACCATGGCGTTCAACCGGTTGCTGTCACGCCTCAAGACGCACCAGTCTGAGTTGCAGCACCAGGCGCATCACGACACCCTGACCGGCTTGCCGAACCGGGTCATGCTGGCCGAACGCATGCAGCAGGCAATTGCGCAGACGCAACGCGGCGTGGCGCTGTTGTTCCTCGACCTCGACAGTTTCAAGCCGATCAACGACACCCTGGGCCACAAGGCCGGCGACCAGGTGCTGCAGGAAATCACCCAGCGGCTGCAAAAGGTCGCGCGCCATAGCGACACGCTGGCGCGCGTCGGCGGCGACGAATTCGTGCTGCTGGCGACCGACCTCGGCGCGCCGCTGGAACACGGCGCCCGTGCGCTGGCGGAAAAATGCATCCGCGTCGTCTCCGAACCGCTGCGGATTGGAGACGACTACTACGAGATCGGCGTCTCGATCGGCATTGCCGTATGCGAGACGTATTGCGATCCCGACACCCTGCTCCAGGCCGCCGACAAGGCCATGTACGACGCCAAGAACCGGGGACGCGGCTGCTACGTCATCGCGCCGGTCATGGAAGCGGCGGTGCAGACGTCGGCCTAGCCGGCCTCGGCGTGCGCATCGTATTGCGGCAGATCGTCGGTGATGGTGAACCACGGCGCTTTCGAACCTACGAAAATATGCGCGCCAGGACGGATCGAGGGTGCATCGACCAGCGTACCCATTGCGACGTGCACAAAGGCGCCGTTGCGCACCACCGAGTACAGTAACGAGCCGCATATCCTGCAATGCGTGTTGTTGGCATTCTCATCGCCGAACACCATCAGTTGCTCCATCCCTTTTGTCACACGCAACTCTTCGCGTGCGATGCCGGCAAACGGTTTGAACGCCGAACCGGTCGTGCGGCGGCAGTCGCTGCAATGGCAGTTGGCGGCATAGACGAACTTGTCGGCGACGGCGTAATGAATCGCCTCGCAATAACAGGCGCCGGTCAATGTGCGTGCGTTCATGATTAATCGGTTCTCAAACGGGAAGGTACGAAAGTATCGGCAAAAGCGCCACGTCCGGCAAGCCGAAATCCGCGTGCCTGGGACAAGTCTAACCCACAGCTGCGGCAGTCAATTCGCGATGCGCCGAGGGAGGATGCGATTCGAATTTCTTCCACACGCGACGCAGTTGCCGACTCGAATGGAAACCGGCTTTCTCGGCCACGTGCTCCATGTCGAACGGCGATTGCGCCAGCAAGTCGCGCGCCAATGCAATGCGGATGCGATGGATGTAGTCGACCAGGCTGTCGCCGGTATGTTCGCGGAACAGCCGCGTGAGATGGCGTTCGCTGGTACAGGCGATCTCGGCCAGGCGCGCCACGCTCCAGTCGTTGGCGGGATCCTTGATCACCGCATTCTGCACGCGATGCACCGCTGGATGCAGGTGGTTGCGCGCCACCAGCCATGGCGACAATTGCGGATCACCGCCGGTGCGGCGCATGTACACCACCAGCGAACGGGCCACTGAAGCGCTGCAGGCATGGCCGGCAACTTGCGCCACGAGGTGCAGCGCCAGGTCGATGCCGGTGGTGACGCCTGCGCTGGTGTAGAGGTCGCCGTCTTCAACGAAGATGCGGTTTTCCAGCACCTCGGCTGACGGCGCAATGCCGCGCAATTCCTTGATATGACTATGGTGGGTGGTGCACTTGCGTTGCCCCAGCAGGCCGGCGTAACCGGCCAGCAAAGTGCCGGTGCAGATGCACACCAGTTTGTGGTGGTTTGGCGGTGGCGTGCAATGCCTGCGCAGCCACGCCACGACCTGCTGGTCAGCGGCGCTGCTGAAGTCGTCGTCGCGGCCGACGCAACCGCTTAGCACCAGCATGGCGTTGTCCGGCAAATGCGCGGGCAAATCTTCAAAACCGGTGATGGTGAGGCCGACCGAGGTCGCCACTTCGCGATGCACGCTGATGAAATGCAGGTCGAAATACGGCGCGCGGCCCGATTGTTCGGCGAAACGATTGGCATAGCGCAAGACTTCCGCCGGACCGATCACGTCAAGCGTCAGCAGAGATTCCCGCAACAGGAAATAGACCGGGATGCCGGCGTCGGTGCTGGTGGATGCGGCCATGATTCCCTCTGATCTGCGACTGGAGAGCAATCATGTTACTCCATCGGCGCCGGCTTCACGATGGCGGGCCCGGACATTCACCGGACATATTCCGCCATCATTTCAACGAAGGACATCAGGAGTACAGCGTCGGCTCCGGCAACAAATGCTCCAACGCATAACGACCGACGTCACGCAGCTTGTAGTCGATAGGATCATGCAAGGTGTGGGTGCGTGCATTGCGCCAGAAGCGATCCAGCCCCAGTTCAGCTTTGGTGGCGCGTGCGCCGCAGACGTCGAACACGTCTTCGCCCACCGACAGCGCGGCGCGATGCGCCAGTATCTTGGCCTCGGCCACGGCCAGCGCCGCCCTGCCGCGCTGTTCCGCGGTCAATTCGCGGCCGCTGCGCCAGGCCTGGTCGACTTCCGCGCCGGCCTCGTCCGTCAATGCGCGCGCGACGCGCAGTTTCAGATGCATCTCGGCGTAGCGGTGAATGACGTAAGGATCGTCGGCGGCGCGCTGCACGCCCGAGGCAAACCAGGGCCGGCCCTGGTTGAGCGTATAGTCGCGCGCCTGTTCAAACGCGCCTTCAGCCATGCCAAGGTAAAGATTGACAAGGATCAGTTGCGCCACCACGCCGCGCATCGTGAGGAACGGCGTCGACACGCCGTCGGGACGATGCAGCACTTCGCTCCACTCGAGCCGCACTTGTTCGTAGCTGACCGAGGTGCTGTCGGTCTGGCGCTGGCCGATCGGATCCCAGTCGTCATGGATGGAAATACCTTCACGCGCAGTTGGCAGCACCGCAATCAACAGCTTGCCGCTGGGCTGGTGGATCGCCGTAGTCAGCAGGCGATGCGAACCGAGCGTGCCGGAACAGAAACCCTTGATTCCCTGCAGCACCAGGCCGCCGTCCTGTTCGGTGGCGATCAGGCGCGGGTCGGCCGGATTGGCGGAATTGCCCCACCAGTGATTGAGTGCGACGGTCTCGCCCAGGTAAAGCTTGCGCTGCTGGTCAGAACCATAGGAAATCACGCCCGACAGCTGCAGCGTCTGAAATGCCAACAGATGCGCCATGGCGCTGTCGACGCGCGCAATGCGGCGCACGATGGAGAGGGTCTCGCTCCAGGAGGCGCCGATGCCGCCGTACTCTTTCGGCACCACCAGCAGCAGCAAGCCGTGTTGGCGCAATAATTCCTTCTGTTCGGCGGCGTGGCCGCCGGCCTTGTCGCGCTCGGCGGCGGTACGCGCCAGCTCTTGCTCGATGGCGGGCAAGGCAGCGTGGATGGTCTCAAGTGTCCAGTTGCTGGTCGGCGGGCTCATGGGAGTGCTGATTGGCGTGTTCATGGGATTGCTCATTGGCTTAATTTCAGGCTGATTTCAGTGTGCGGAAGTGTCGGTGCTGCTTGCCGAATCCAGAACAAATTTTTCCGCATATGGATATGCGGATTCCATTGCGCGGGCTCAACGCACCGGCAGGAACTGCAGGAACGAGCCGCCCAGCAGGTTCTGTACATAGCTGATGCCGGCGCGGCGATATTTTTCGGTAATGAACTCAGCCAGCAGGTCGAGACGGCCGACGATCTTGCCGAACTCGCGCTCGAAACTGAGGTTGCGCTCGGCGGCGTTGATCTCGTCCGACAGCAGCAAGGGCTGGCCGGTAGTGTTGCGGCGGTTGCTCAGCATCCAGACCGCGGTTTCGATGTTGCGTGCGGCGTTGTAGAGATATTGGGCGTCGAGACCGTCAATCAGGAAGAACTCGATCTTGCCGCCGTGGGCGGTGACGATCATGTCGGCGGTGGCGTAGATGAAGGCGGCGACGCGGTCGGCCTTGAAGTCCGGCGACAGCGCCAGCGACATGGCGGCGATGTCGTGCTTGCCTTGCAGGTCGTCCCAGGTCTGGCGCTTTTCGACGGCTTCGCGGACGCGTTTAACGACCTCTTCGCGGCTGGTGCCGGTTTTTTTCCATTCACCCGGGTTGCGACGGTAGAGCTTGTCCATCAGCAAGTAGAGACTCTCGAGATTGGCGCGCATGGCCAGCGTGGCGACACGGTTGGTGTCGGACTGGCCCATTTCGCGCGAACTGGCGGAGGCGCCCTTGACTTCTCCACGCGTGGTGGGCGCCGAAGAACAAGCGGACAAACAAGCCGCCACCAGCAGGATGGCGAACTGTGTCGAACAGGCGGCGGCGGTTGGTCTCATTTTTTGCATCCCGCTATGACTGCCGGAGAAGGAAATGAGTTCGGCGCTCATTTCGTCCGGCGAAGAAATCGGTCCCGGTCAGACATATGGCGCACACCGGGAAACTGCTTCAGCATCCAGAGAATCGAGGCAAGCATATAACGACATGCTGAGAAGGCGCTGACATTTTTCACCCCTCGCTGCAGTTTCCCGTGCTGCAGGCGCAAAAAAAGAGAGGCCGCAGCCTCTCTTTCAACAAACCTCCTTCAGCGCAATCAGGCTTGCGGCGGCAACTGCATTCCGGTCAGGTAACCGACCGTGGCGCCGAAGCGGTCCTTGTAATTGGCGCGCACCAGCGGATCGAGTACGTCCTTCACCTTGTCGTGCAGCGGCTTTTCCCAGTCGCCGGCGTGCTGGAAGTTGCTCATCACGTAGGTCCAGCCGTTGATCTCGTCGACCGCATGCAAGCCGGTCGATTCGGCCCCTGCCGGGCAGGACAGGATGCGCGACAGCTGCCTGGTGTCGACGTTGTAGGCCCACAGGAAATTGTTGACGTGCATGCCGCTGTCTTCGCCAATGAACAGCGTGCGCATTTTTTCGGAGAACTTGATGTTGTCCGGATTGGCGATCTTGTCGGCGTGGGCCAGGTTGCCGAGCGCGTCGGCCTGCTTCAGGTCCTCGCCCACCAGCGCGGCCGGCGGCGCCATGTCGACCGGCACCCAGGCGCTGTCGATGGCATGCCCGGACACGTCGCTCCGGCCGCCCTTCAGGTTCAGCGCATAGACTGCGCCGGCCTTCGGGCCCTGCACCTTGATACCGCCGGAGCCGTCCAGCATCGACGTCTGCACATAGGACATGGCCGAATAGGCGATCTTGTCCTTGGCGTTGACAGTGGTGCCTTCCATTTTGGTGAAGCCGAGGCTGCCGCCCTTGAGCGCGGCATAGCGATGGGTTTCGAGGAAAGCGGCGGCCTGTTCCATGCCCGGCTTCAGTTTGACCCAGTTGGCTTTGCCGTTGAAAGGGATCTTCGTGTAGGAAGCGTCCTGCGGATCGCTGGTCTTGACGTCCATGATGTCGGCGGCCTTCAGCTTGTCGGCCAGCGCCTTGATTTCGGCGCTGCTCGCGTGACCCAGACGGACCCAGCTGAGCGTGCCCGCGCCGGGACCGACGCCGGAGGTCTGCGTCCATGTGGCGACATACAGCGTGCCGGCCGACAGATCGGCTTCGCGGTCGGCGATGAACATGAACAGGCCGCCGTTGGTGGCGTCGTCACCCATCAGCACGGTGCGGCGATCCGGCATGACCTGCACCAGCTCGTGCGAGATACGGCCGAGACAGTAATGCTTGACCACGCTGCCGCTGCCATCGGCGTGCACGGTGATTTCAGGCAGATGGCCGTAGTGGTAAGGATTGGCGCGGGCGGCGTCGCCGAACAGATTCTTGCTGAACGCCTGGAATTGCACGTTGCTCGCGATGGCGGCGGCGTCCGGTTCGTACTCTTCGCTCGACAGATGGGTGTTCCATGGCGACAGGCTGGCGCCGCAGGTGATCCACAGGCCGTTGACGGACGACGTGTCGACATTGTGATACTTCGCCAGCGAGAGCTTGCCGGTGGCCGGATCCTGGTCCAGCGTCAGTACCGCGATCGGCGACGGCAACTGGCCGTACATCGCGGCCTGCTTCTGGTCTCGCGTGGTGTATTCGAACTGGACCACGGCGAACACGGTGTTGCCCCTGACGCCGGCCACTTGCGCGCCTTTGATCGTCAGCAAGGATGAGCCGTCCGGGCAATCCGAGAAAAAATGGCGCTCCTTGCCCGGCACCGAGCGATCGATGATGGGCTGGTTGTTGATGTCGTAGTAGCCGCCGGCCAGCAGCTTGCCGCCCTTGCCGTCCGGCACCATGTCGCCGGTCACGAAAAACGGCTGATAGGTCAGTTGGTAGCTCTGCTTCGCACCGTCGCGAAACACCACGTCCAGGCTCGACCCCACCGTGGTGGTCGCCATGGCCGCCGGATTCGACAGCGACGGCGCCGCCATGCCGCTGAACGAGGCCGAAACGAAGCCGCTACGGTTCGATGCCGTGGCGCAACCGGCCAGCATGCCGGATACGGACAGCGTCAGCGGCAACAAGGGCGCGCTGGCGAAGACTTTAAGCAACTCACGGCGCTTGGGCTGGATTTCAGCGCCGCTAAGAGTGGACGTATGGGTCTGCTGGGTGGCTGATTTCATGGGCGTTTTTCCTTTTTGACAATGTCTGACAGTTACCTGACGGAATCGCGTGATGCTAATCGCCCAACATGACGCCTTTGTGACAGCGGAATGTCGCTCCCACTCTTGTATAATGCGAGGTTTGGTTTGCAAAAGACATAATCATGGAAGCAGAACGCCTCAATTCCCTCCAATCCCTGCTGGACGACCTCGCGGTGCGTGCAGCTGAATTACGGAGGTATCTTTGACTTCGATGTGAAGTCAGAGAAACTCGATCAGGTCAACGGCGAATTGGAAGATCCGGAAGTCTGGAACGATCCCAAGCGCGCGCAAGATCTCGGCAAGGAAAAGAAATCCCTGGAAAACATCGTCCACACGCTGATCAAGATCGACGGCGACCTCACCGACACGCGCGACCTGTTCGCGATGGCGCGCGAGGAAAAAGACGATGAAACGCTGGAAGCCATCGAGCCCGACGCAGAAACCATCAAGGGTCTGGTCGAAGGCATGGAATTCCGCCGCATGTTCAGCAATCCGATGGACCCGAACAACTGCTTCATCGACATCCAGGCCGGCGCCGGCGGCACCGAAGCGCAGGACTGGGCGTCCATGCTGCTGCGCCAATACCTGCGCTACTGCGAACGCAAGGGCTTCAAGGCCGAAATCATGGAGCAGTCCGACGGCGAAGTGGCCGGCATCAAGACTGCCACGATCAAGGTCGAGGGCGAATACGCCTACGGCTTCCTGCGCACAGAAACCGGCGTGCACCGCCTCGTGCGCAAGTCGCCGTTCGACTCCGCCAACGGTCGCCATACTTCGTTCTCAAGCCTGTTTGTCTATCCTGAAGTGGATGAATCCTTCGAGATCGACATCAATCCGGCCGACGTGCGTGTGGATACCTACCGCGCCTCCGGCGCCGGTGGTCAGCACATCAATAAAACCGACTCCGCGGTGCGCCTGACGCACGGCCCGAGCGGCATCGTCGTGCAATGCCAGAACGACCGCAGCCAGCACCGCAACCGCGCCGAGGCGTGGGACATGCTGCGCGCCAAGCTGTTCGAACTGGAACTGCGCAAGCGCATGAGCGAGCAGCAAAAACTGGAAGATTCCAAGACCGACGTCGGCTGGGGCCACCAGATCCGCTCGTACGTGCTGGACCAGTCGCGCATCAAGGATCTGCGCACCAACTTTGAAATGGGCAACACCAAGGCCGTGCTGGATGGCGAGCTGGACGGTTTCATTGCCGCATCGCTGAAACAAGGCGTCTGATCATCGTCTGACTTCGGCCGCGGCAGTCTTGCTGCTGCGGTTCGAAGTCTTTCCAAGCCCATTCTTACTAACGAATTCCCGACATCATGACCACACAAAACGATAACGCCGCACAGCCGCAACAGCCGCCAGTGGATGAAAACGCCATCATCTCCGAACGCCGCGCCAAGCTCGGCGCGATCCGCGAGCAAGGCATCGCCTTCCCGAACGACTTCCGCCCTGAACACAACGCTGCCGCCCTGCACGCGCAATACGGCGAGCTCGACAACGAAGCGCTGGAAGCCAATCCGGTCAAGGTCTCGATCGCCGGCCGCATGATGTTGAAGCGCGTGATGGGCAAGGCTTCGTTCGCGACCTTGCAGGACGCATCCGGCCTGCGCGCCGACGGCCGCATGCAGCTCTACGTCACCAACGACGTGACCGGCGAAGCTGCGCATGCCGCCTTCAAGCACTATGACCTGGGCGACATCCTCGGCGCCGAAGGTACGCTGTTCAAAACCAAGACCGGCGAGCTGTCGGTCAAGGTCACCGGCCTGCGCCTGATCACCAAGTCGCTGCGTCCGCTGCCGGACAAATTCCACGGTCTGTCGGACCAAGAAACCAAGTACCGCCAGCGCTACGTCGACCTGATCATGAGCGAAGAAACGCGCCGCACCTTCAAGGCGCGTACCGCTGCGATGTCGTCGATCCGCCGCTTCATGGAAAAGAACGACTTCATGGAAGTCGAAACGCCGATGCTGCACACCATCCCCGGCGGCGCAGCGGCCAAGCCGTTCATCACGCATCACAATGCGCTGGACATGCAGATGTTCCTGCGCATCGCGCCTGAGCTGTATCTGAAGCGCCTGGTGGTCGGCGGTTTCAACCGCGTGTTCGAAGTGAACCGCAACTTCCGCAACGAAGGCGTTTCGCCGCGCCACAATCCTGAATTCACGATGATGGAGTTCTATGCGGCCTACGTCGATTACCAATGGCTGATGACCTTTACTGAACAAGTAATTCGCCAGGCGGCCATCGATGCGCACGGCACTGCAACGCTGACCTACCAGGGTCGCGAACTGGATCTGGCCAAGCCGTTCCAGCGCCTGACCATCACCGGCGCCATCAAGAAGTACGCGCCGGAATACACCGACGAGCAACTGGGCGACATCGACTTCCTGCGCACCGCGCTCAAGAAGTTCGGCGTCAAGACCGACCAGGCGCCGTTGGCCAAGGCCGGCATCGGCGCGTTGCAACTGGCGCTGTTCGAAGAGACCGCTGAATCGCAATTGTGGGAGCCGACTTACATCATCGATTACCCGGTAGAAGTTTCGCCGTTGGCGCGCGCCTCCGATACGGTCGCCGGCATCACCGAGCGTTTCGAGCTGTTCATCACCGGTCGTGAAATCGCCAATGGTTTCTCCGAGCTCAATGATGCCGAAGACCAGGCCGCGCGCTTCCAGGCACAAGTTGCCGCCAAGGATGCCGGCGACGAAGAAGCCATGTATTACGACGCCGACTATATCCGTGCGCTCGAATACGGCATGCCGCCGGCCGGCGGCTGCGGTATCGGCATCGACCGCCTGATGATGCTGATCACCGATTCGCCGAACATCCGCGACGTCATCCTGTTCCCGCATCTGCGCCGCGAAGACTGATAAGCAACGTCGAAAAGCCTGAAAAAACCGACAACCCGGCAAGCGCCTACAAGGCCTTTCCGGGTTGTCCTACATTGGGCTTACAAATTTTCACAACTGACACACTATCTTCCTTTTTTCACTGAACTTAGTGCTCCATAATCGCCTCATACCCGCACTACAACACCAATACGAAGAGGCTCATCATGGAAGTCGTCAAATCCCCAAGTCGCATTCATCCTCTGGTCGCCACTGCCGCAGTCGCGGTGACCCTGGTCAGCCTGGTCGGCGTCGCCGCCATCACCGGTCTGCTGCCGACATCCAACAGCAGCGTCGCGCCGCAACAAGCCATCTCGGATGCAGCCAACGAGCCGCAATCGCAACAATCATTACAGCAGGCGCAAAAAAACTCGCAGCCTGCACCAAAATCCAACTACGCGCAGCAAGCACAGTCAAACAGCAACAGCTATGGCAACCCTGCTCCGGCAGCGGTGGCACGTTGCTCCAGCTGCGGTGAAGTCCAGGCGGTACGCGCAGTTCAACACACGCCTAAAGCCAGCGGCGTAGGTATCGTCGCCGGCGCCGTGCTCGGCGGCGTGCTGGGCAATCAGATCGGTAACGGCAACGGCCGCACCCTCGCGACCGTGGCAGGTGCAGGTGCAGGTGGTTATGCCGGTAACGAAGTCGAGAAACGCACCCGCACCACGACTACTTACGTGGTTGACGTGCGCATGGAAAACGGCAGTGTGCGTTCTTTCCCGCAATCGGGTGAAGGATGGCACGTCGGCGATCAAGTCCGCGTTGTTGATGGTCACCTGACCGGTCGCGGTTGATTCTCCCGGCTCGGCATCGAAAGGTGCAGCGACCTACCTGATAGTACGTTTCAAGTTTGTATGAAAGCCGTGTCCGCCTTGTGCCGACACGGCTTTTTTCATGGGCGCGCTCATTACAAAACCGAATAAGCATCCAACTATTTATGCGTTCACGCTCTATTGCTCCACTGCTAGACTGATCTTCACTTCATTCATTTTTACTCCCGTGATTCGCATCGAGCATCTCCATAAAACCTATCAAGTTGCCAACCGGGACCTCATAGCACTGACCGATATCAACCTGCAAATTGATGCAGGTGAAATCTTCGGCGTCATCGGCCGTTCGGGCGCCGGCAAAAGCACGCTGATCCGGACACTCAACCTGCTCGAACGCCCCAGCTCGGGCAGCATTTTCATCGAAGACGAAGACATCACGCGTTTCGACAGCACGCAACTGCATGCCTTGCGCCAGCGCGTCGGCATGATCTTCCAGCACTTCAACCTGCTCAACGCCAAGACCGTCGCCGCCAACATTGACTGGCCGCTCAAGATCACCGGCAAGTACACCCGCGAACAACGCGCCGCGCGCGTGACAGAATTGCTGGAACTGGTCGGTCTGTCCGAGCAGCGCGACAAGTATCCGGCGCAATTGTCCGGCGGACAAAAGCAGCGCGTCGGCATCGCCCGCGCGCTGGCGAATTATCCGCATCTGCTGTTGTGCGACGAAGCTACCTCCGCACTGGACCCGGAAACCACGCAGTCGATCCTGCGCCTGCTGCTCGACATCAACCGCAAGCTCGGTCTGACGATCGTGCTGATCACGCACGAGATGCAGGTGATCCGCAGCATCTGCGATCGCGTCGCGGTGATCGATGATTCCCGCATCGTCGAAAGCGGCAAGGTTGCCGACGTGTTCCTCCATCCCAAACACGCCGTGACGCAGAAGCTGGTGGCAGAAAGCCATGCCTTCGAACCGCAGGACGGCATCGGCCTCGACCATATCAAGGGAAAATTGGTGCGCCTGACCTTTGTCGGCGACATTACCTACCAGCCTATCCTGACCAACATCACCGCCGCCACGCAGGCGCTGATCACCATCCTGCAAGGCACGATTTCGCGCATCAAGGACACGCCTTACGGCCAGTTGCTGGTGGAGCTGAACGGCAGCGACGACGATCTCGCCAAGGTGTTCGCGCATTTTGATCACTACCAGATCCATCACGAGGTGCTGGCATGATCGATTTTTCCGTCATCGACTGGGGCGACATCGGCCAGGCCACGTTGGAAACACTGGCCATGACCGGCTTGTCGCTATTCTTCACAGTACTGATCGGACTGCCGCTGGGCATCCTGCTGTTCCTCACTGCGCGCAAGCAGTTGCTGGCGCAACGCGGCGTGTACGTGGCGCTGTCGCTGGTGGTCAACGTGCTGCGCTCGGTGCCCTTCCTGATCCTGCTGATCGTGATGATTCCGGTGACCTTGCTGCTGGTCGGCACGTCGCTCGGCGTCGAGGGCTCGATCCCGCCGCTGGTGATCGGCACCGCGCCCTTCTTTGCGCGCCTGGTCGAAAACGTGCTGCGCGAAATCGACCGTGGCGTGCTCGAAGCCTGCCAGGCCATGGGCGCCAAAACACATCAGATCATTTTCGGCGCGCTGCTGCCGGAAGCACTTCCCGGCCTGCTGGCCGCCGTCACGATCACCGCCATCACGCTGATGTCGTACGCCGCGATGTCCGGCGTCATCGGCGGCGGCGGCCTGGGCGACCTGGCCATCCGCTATGGCTATCAACGATTCCAGACCGAGGTGATGATCGTCACCGTCGCGGTCCTGGTGGTACTGGTGCAGTTACTGCAGTTCTTCGGCGATCGCCTGGTCCTGCATTTCACACGTAAATAAAAAAGGAGTTAAATATGTCCCGCAAATTGTCCCTTCTGCTCGCCACATCCCTGACCTTGTTCGCCGCCGTCGCACAAGCCGCCGACAAGCTGGTTATCGCCGCCACGCCGGTGCCGCATGCCGAAATCCTCGAATTCATCAAGCCGACGCTGGCCAAGGAAGGCGTTGACCTGCAGGTAAAGGTATTCACCGACTACGTCCAACCTGCAGCGCAGACCAACGAGAAGCAAGTCGACGGCAACTTCTTCCTGCACCAGCCTTATCTGGATGAATTCAAGAAGAGCCACAAGAACGACATCGAAGTGCCGGTGACCAAGGTCCACGTCGAACCGTTCGCCGCCTATTCGCAAAAGTACAAGAAGACCGCCGACATTCCGAACGGCGCTACCATCGCGATCCCCAACGATCCATCCAATTCGGGTCGCGCCCTGCTGCTGCTGGCCCGTAACGGCCTGATCAAGCTGAAAGACACCAGCAACATCTCGGCCACGCAAAAGGACATCACCGACAATCCGAAGAAACTGAAATTCCGCGAACTCGAAGCAGCAACCCTGCCGCGCGTGCTGAACCAGGTTGACGTCGCGCTGATCAACACCAATTATGCGATCGAAGCCAAGCTCAATCCGGTCAAGGATTCGCTGTTCATCGAAGACGCCAACTCGCCTTACGCAAACCTGCTGGTCGCACGCCAGGATAACAAGGACAGCCCCGCCATCAAGAAACTGGCTGCCGCGCTGAACTCGCCTGCCGTGAAGAAATTCATCGAAGAGAAATACAAGGGCGCGGTAGTGCCGGCGTTCTGATCTGAATGATCTCCAAACGCTCCATGAAAAAGCCCGGCTCGTGAACTGACCCCGTAAAGTTGGACGGTCATGTAAGCCGGTTAAGGCCTTGAGGGCTGGGTTCTGTATTGAACAGGACTCAGCCCTTTTAACTTGCTTTTGATGCGGTAATGATTGTAGTAGCGG
>NZ_SPNJ01000010.1 GCF_004563925.1 Herbaspirillum sp. 3R11
GCCTGACGATTGAACAAGGCCAGATCTACGGCCTGATCGGCCCCAACGGCGCCGGCAAGACCACCTTCTTCAACGTCATCACCGGGCTGTACCAGCCCGACACCGGCAGCTTCGAGCTGGCCGGCAAGCCGTACAGCCCGAGCGCCCCGCACGAAGTGGCCAAGGCCGGCATCGCCCGCACCTTCCAGAACATCCGTTTATTTGGCGACATGACCGTGCTGGAAAACGTCATGGTCGGCTGCCACGTGCGCACCAAGCAGAACGTCTTCGGCGCGGTGTTCCGCCACAAGGCCGCACGCGACGAAGAAGCGGCAATCAAGGACAAGTCGCAAAAGCTGCTCGACTTCGTCGGCATCGGCAAATTCTCGTCGCGCACGGCGCGTCACCTGTCCTACGGCGACCAACGTCGACTGGAAATCGCCCGCGCCCTGGCAACCGAACCGCAACTGCTGGCGCTGGACGAACCTGCCGCCGGCATGAACGCCACCGAGAAGATCGGCCTGCGTGAGTTGCTGGTGAAGATCCAGGCCGAAGGCAAGACCATCCTGCTGATCGAACATGACGTCAAACTGATGATGGGCCTGTGCAACCGTCTCACCGTGCTGGACTACGGCAAGCCGATTGCCGAAGGTG
>NZ_SPNJ01000002.1 GCF_004563925.1 Herbaspirillum sp. 3R11
CCATCCTGCTGATCGAACATGACGTCAAACTGATGATGGGCCTGTGCAACCGTCTCACCGTGCTGGACTACGGCAAGCCGATTGCCGAAGGTGTGCCGGCGGATGTGCAAAAAAATCCCGCCGTGATCGAGGCCTACTTAGGCGCTTCCCATTAAGCCCGCAGGACACACGACAATGACAACGAATATCTTAAAAGTTGAAGACCTGAGCGTCGCCTATGGCGGCATCAAGGCCGTCAAGGGCGCGAGCCTGGAAGTCAACGAAGGCGAACTGGTGACGCTGATCGGCGCCAACGGCGCCGGCAAGACCACCACTTTGAAAGCCATCACCGGCACCTTGCCCGACTCGAAAGTACAAGGCCACATCAGCTACCTGGGCCAGCCCTTGAAGGGCCAAAGCTCCTTCAACCTCGTGCAACAAAAGCTGGCGATGGTGCCGGAAGGACGCGGCGTCTTTACGCGCATGAGCATCCACGAGAACCTCCTGATGGGCGCCTACACCAGCGACGACAAGCAGCAGATCGCGCAGGACATCGAGCACTGGTTCAGCGTGTTTCCCCGCCTGAAGGAACGCGCCAGCCAGATGGCCGGCACGCTCTCCGGCGGCGAGCAGCAGATGCTGGCCATGGCGCGCGCGCTGATGAGCCATCCGAAACTCTTGTTGCTGGATGAGCCGTCGATGGGTCTGTCTCCGATCATGGTGGAGAAGATCTTCGAGGTGATCCGCAATGTGTCGGCGCAGGGCATCACGATCCTGCTGGTGGAGCAGAACGCCAAGCTGGCGCTGGAAGCGGCGCACCGGGGTTACGTGATGGAGTCGGGGTTGATCACCATGACTGGCAATGCCAAGGAAATGCTCAATGATCCGCGGGTTAAGGCGGCCTACCTGGGTGAGGGCTAAAGGACGCTGAATGAATGCCGATCCTGACAAAGCCGTCAGGTAGCATTCAGATACATCCTTTAAGGAACGAAGGGACTTGTTAAGGTATCCACTGTATGGTCCCGCCGCATCGGCGCAGTAATGAACAATGCATGCGGCGGGGTTTCAGACAGTCAATATCATTAAGGGAGCCCTCCATGAATAAGAAATCCATCGTCTCCACGGTTCTCGCACTGACGCTCGGCATCAGCGCCTTACCCCTCGCCCAGGCGCAACAATACGGTCGCGATGACCGTCGTCCGCCGCAAGCCCAGGATGATCGCCGCGGTCCACCCGATCGCCATGACAACCGACGCGACGACCATCGCGGTCCTGATCGGCGCGATGAGCGCGGCGCCGGTCCCAACCACGCCTTCCATCGCGGCGATCGCCTGCCGCCGGAATACCGCAACCGCCAATACGTCGTCAACAACTGGCGCGAGCATCGTCTGAGCGCGCCACCGCGCGGCTATCAATGGGTGCAGACCGGCGGCGATTACGTGCTGGCGGCAATCGGCACCGGCATCATCCTGCAATTGCTCCTGAACAATTAAAGTCGGATTCGATTGATGCGCCCGCCGTCTGAACCCGGCGGGCGTTTTCGTCTCTGCACGAGTCATTGTGTAAGAATTTAATTTTGATTAAATCGATTATGAAAAATTAAATTCGACATAACTGCCTTAAATGCAGAATTAATATTGGTTAATCCCGAATAGAATCGCAGCAGGCAAAAACCGTATTTTGCCTATCCTTCCGAGACAAACCAATATGAACAGCGCCTCCCATCCTTCCAGCGTTTCTTCCAGCGTTTCTTCCAGCTTTATCCCTGCCTTCAGCGTCTTCCAACAGGAAGTCATGCACACGCCGACGCCATTGCGCGCGGCCATCACGGCCGTCTATCGCCGCGACGAACGCGGCGCCGTGCAGTGGCTGCTGGCGCAGGTGCAAAGCAATGCGACATGGACCGAGGCAACGCAAAAATTGGCGCGCAAGCTGGTGCAGGCGGTGCGCACCAAGCGCACGCGTTCATCCGGCGTCGATGCGCTGATGCACGAATTCTCGCTCTCATCGGAAGAGGGCGTGGCGCTGATGTGCCTGGCCGAAGCGCTGCTGCGCATTCCCGATCACCAGACCGCGGACCGCCTGATCGCCGACAAGATCAGCAAGGGCGATTGGCGCAAGCATCTGGGCGAGTCGCCGTCGCTGTTCGTCAACGCCGCCACCTGGGGCTTGCTGATCACCGGCAAGCTGGTCGGCACGAATAGCGAAAGCGGCCTGGCCTCGGCGCTCACGCGCCTGATCAACAAGGGCGGCGAACCGCTGATCCGCAAAGGCGTCGATCTCGCCATGCGCATGCTGGGCAACCAGTTCGTCACCGGCCAGACCATCGCCGAAGCGCTGGCCAACAGCCGCGACAATGAAAAGCGCGGCTATCGCTATTCCTACGACATGCTCGGCGAAGCGGCGCTGACCGGGCACGACGCCGACTTCTATTACAAATCCTACGAAGACGCGATCCACGCCATCGGCCGCGCCTCCAACGGTCGTGGCATCAAGGACGGTCCCGGCATTTCGGTCAAGCTGTCGGCGCTGCATCCGCGTTATTCGCGCGCGCAACACGCCCGCGTGATGAACGAACTGCTGCCGCGCCTGAAGCAATTGCTGGTACTGGCCAAGTCCTACAACATCGGCCTCAACATCGACGCCGAAGAAGCCGACCGCCTGGAGCTGTCGCTGGACCTGATGGAAGCGCTGGCGTTCGACCGCGACCTCGACGGTTTCGAAGGTATCGGCTTCGTCGTGCAGGCGTATCAAAAGCGCTGCCCGTTCGTGATCGACTACCTCGCCGACCTGGCGCGCCGCAGCGGCCGCAAGCTGATGGTGCGCCTGGTCAAGGGCGCCTATTGGGACAGTGAAATCAAGCGCGCCCAGGTCGACGGCCTGTCCGGTTACCCGGTCTACACGCGCAAGGTGCACACCGATCTGTCCTACCTGGCTTGTGCGCAAAAACTGCTGGCCGCAACCGACGTCATCTATCCGCAATTCGCCACGCACAACGCCCACACGCTGTCGGCCATCTACACCTGGGCGCAGCAGCACAAGATCGACGATTACGAATTCCAGTGCCTGCACGGCATGGGCGAAACCCTGTACGACCAGGTGGTCGGCGCCGACCAGCTCGGCAAGGCTTGCCGCATCTATGCACCGGTTGGTTCGCACCAGACGCTGCTGGCTTATCTGGTGCGCCGCCTGCTGGAGAACGGCGCCAATTCGTCCTTCGTCAACCAGATCGTCGACGAAGCGGTCGCCATCGACACGCTGATCACCGATCCCATCGTCGCCGTGCAAAAGTCCGGCGGCGAACCGCATCCGCAGATCGCCTTGCCGCGCAACCTGTACGGCGAAGAGCGCAAGAATTCTGCCGGCGTCGATCTCAGCAATGAAGACACCCTGCGCGGACTCGAGCACGCCTTTGCGCAACTGAGCGCGCAGCAATGGCAAGCCGCACCGCTGTTGCATGACGGCGCCGTATCGATCGGCGAGACGCAATCGATCACCAACCCGGCCGACCGCCGCGATCTCGTCGGCCAGGTTATCGAAGCCTCGCGCGACGACGTCGAGAGCGCCTTGCACGCGGCCACTGAGTATGCCGTGCAATGGCAGGCGGTTTCTTCCGATGATCGTGCGCACGCGCTGGAACGTGCCGCGGATCTGTTTGAAACGCACCAGGCCGAGCTGATGGCGCTGGCCGTGCGCGAAGCCGGCAAGTCGCTGCCGAATGCGATTGCCGAAGTGCGCGAAGCGGTCGACTTCCTGCGCTACTACGCGACGCAATCGCGCCACGACGGCAATGCGCTGGCGTGGGGACCGGTGGTGTGCATCAGCCCGTGGAATTTCCCGCTGGCGATCTTCATCGGCGAAGTCAGCGCCTCGCTGGCCGCCGGCAACGTGGTGCTGGCCAAGCCGGCGGAACAGACGCCGCTGATCGCGCATCGCGCGGTGCAGCTGCTGCATGAAGCGGGCGTGCCGCGCGCGGCGCTGCAATTCCTGCCGGGCCGCGGCGACACCGTCGGCGCCGCGCTGACCGGCGACGCACGCGTCAAGGGCGTGATCTTCACCGGCTCGACCGAAGTCGCACAACTCATCAATCGTACGCTGGCGCAACGCATCAAGGACGAGCACGGCGACATTCCCTTCATCGCCGAAACCGGCGGCCAGAACGCGCTGATTGTCGACTCCAGCGCCTTGCCCGAACAGGTGGTGCAGGATGTCCTGAGTTCGGCCTTCGACAGCGCGGGCCAGCGCTGCTCGGCGCTGCGCGTGCTGTGCCTGCAGGAAGATATCGCCGACAAGACCATGACCATGTTGAAGGGCGCGATGCAGGAGCTGCAGATCGGCCGTCCCGACTGTCTTGCCACCGACATCGGCCCGGTCATCGACGACGAGGCGCGCACGCAATTGCTGGCGCACATCGAGCAAATGAAGAAGGGCGGCAAGGTCTATCAGCTGCCACTGGACGAACGTCACGAGCACGGCACCTATGTCGCGCCGACCGTGATTGAAATCGACTCCATCGCCCAGCTCAAGCGCGAAGTGTTCGGCCCCGTGCTGCACGTGCTGCGCTATCGCCGCGACCAGCTGCCGCAGCTGATCGACACCATCAACGCCAGTGGCTACGGCCTGACCCTGGGCGTGCATTCGCGCATCGACGAGACCATCGCCTTCGTCGCCGAGCGCGCCCACGTCGGCAACATCTACGTCAACCGCAACATCGTCGGCGCCGTGGTCGGCGTGCAGCCGTTCGGTGGTGAAGGCAAGTCCGGCACCGGCCCCAAAGCCGGCGGCCCGCTCTACCTGAAACGCCTGCAGCGTCATGCCGAGGTCAAGCTGTTCAACGACGCCGCGCAGGCGGCATCTGCACCGTTGAAGTCTCTGCTCGATTGGGCTGCGACGCACGGCCACGCCAAGCTGGCGCAGCTGGGCGCGACCTATGTGCAGGAAAGTCTGTTGTACAAGACGCTGACCCTGCCGGGCCCGACCGGCGAGCGCAACACGCTGTCGTTTGCGCCGCGCGGCAAGATCCTGTGCGCAGCGGCCGACGTCGCGGCGCTGCTGAATCAGATCGCTGCGGTGCTGGCCACCGGCAACACCGCCGTGGTGCCGGCTGCGCAGGGCAAGCTGATCCCGGCCGGTCTGCCGGCCGACGTGCGCCAGGCGATTGAACTCAGCGGCGACGTTGCGGCGCTGGATCTGCATCTGGCGCTGGTCGACGGTCCAGTGATCACGCAATGGCGCGGCGTCCTGGCCGCCCGTGACGGCGCGCTGGTACCGCTGATGCCGACCGCGGAAGACATGCCGATCGCCTTGTGGCGTCTGGTGGCCGAGCGCGCGTTGTGCGTCAACACGACGGCAGCGGGCGGTAACGCGAGCCTGATGACCTTGTCGGTTTAAAGTAGTGGCGTCATCCCGGTGTGCGCCGGGATGACGTGTTTTGTTTTTTTCATCCTCCCAAAGTAGACAGATTGTCATCTGTCTTCGCCTTCTCCTCCCTGCATTCTGTCTCCTGCCGTAGCGGCGTAAAATAATGCCTCTGCACCGGCAGGCTTGCGCGTCCGCGAACTCCTTGCAATCTGCGCGGCTGTCCCCATTTCACCAGAACAAGCAAAGCAACACTCTGCGCAACACATTCATTGAGGCATTCGCATGGAACAATTTCACGGCACGACCATCCTCTCCGTCCGACGCGGCAACACCGTGGCGCTGGGCGGCGACGGCCAGGTGACGCTCGGCAACGTGGTCATGAAGGGCACTGCGCGCAAGGTGCGCAAGCTCTACAACGGCAAGGTCCTGGTCGGTTTCGCCGGCGGCACGGCTGATGCTTTTACGCTGCTTGACCTGTTCGAATCCAAGCTGGAAAAACACCAGGGCAACCTGATGCGCGCCTCGGTCGAGCTGGCCAAGGAATGGCGCACCGACCGCATGCTGCGTCGCCTCGAAGCGATGCTGCTGACTGCCGACCGTGACACGACATTGGTGATCACCGGCAATGGCGACGTGCTGGAGCCGACCGACGGCATCGGCGCGATCGGTTCGGGCGGCACCTTCGCCCAATCTGCCGCCAAGGCGCTGCAGGAAAACACCGAGCTGTCGCCTGCCGACATCGTCAAGAAATCGCTGGTGATTGCAGGCGAGCTCTGCATCTACACCAACCTGAACCACATCATCGAAACACTCGATTAAAGAGCAAAGAACATCACCATGAACATGACTCCCAAAGAGATCGTCTCCGAACTCGACAAACACGTGGTCGGCCAAGGCCGCGCCAAGCGCGCCGTCGCCATTGCGCTGCGCAACCGCTGGCGCCGTCAGCAGGTCGCCGAGCCGCTGCGCCACGAGATCACCCCAAAGAACATCCTGATGATCGGCCCCACCGGCGTCGGTAAAACCGAAATCGCCCGTCGCCTGGCCAAGCTGGCCGATGCGCCGTTCATCAAGATTGAAGCCACCAAATTCACCGAAGTCGGCTACGTCGGCCGCGACGTCGACACCATCATCCGCGACCTGATCGACATCGGCATCAAGCAGACCCGCGAAGGCGAAGTGCGCAAGGTGCGTGCGCGCGCCGAAGACGCCGCCGAAGACCGTGTGCTCGACATCCTACTGCCGCCGGCGCGCGATTTCGGTTTCACACCCGAAGGCAACAAGAACGCCGTCGCCGCTGGTGATGGCGTGGAAGAAAAGGGCAGCACCACGCGCCAGACTTTCCGCAAACGCCTGCGCGAAGGCGCGCTCGACGACCGTGAGATCGAGATCGAATTGTCCGACTCATCGCCGGCGATGGAAATCATGGCGCCACCGGGCATGGAAGAAATGACCGAGCAGATCAAGAGCATGTTTTCCGGCATGGGCAATAACCGCAAGAAGACGCGCAAGATCAAGATCAGGGAAGCCATGAAGTTCCTGATCGAAGAAGAAGCCGGTAAGCTCGTTAACGAAGAAGAACTGAAGCAGAAGGCCATCACCAACGTCGAGCAGAACGGCATCGTCTTCCTCGACGAAATCGACAAGATCGCCACGCGTTCGCAAGGTACGGCCGACGTCTCGCGCGCCGGCGTGCAGCGCGACCTGTTGCCGCTGGTCGAAGGCACCACCGTCAACACCAAGTACGGCATGATCAAGACCGACCACATCCTGTTCATCGCATCGGGCGCGTTCCACCTGGCCAAGCCGTCCGACCTGATCCCGGAATTGCAAGGCCGCTTCCCGATCCGCGTCGAACTGGATTCCTTGTCGATCGATGATTTCAAGACCATCCTGACCGGCACCGACGCCTGCCTGACCAAGCAATACCAGGCCTTGCTCGAGACCGAAGGCGTCACGGTGGAGTTCGACGACAGCGGCATCCAGCAACTGGCGGAGATCGCGTTCTCGGTGAATGAAAAGACCGAAAACATCGGCGCGCGTCGCCTCTACACGGTGATGGAAAAACTGCTGGAAGAGATCTCGTTCACAGCCGGCGAAACCGGTGCGCAGACCATCGCCATCAATGCCGCCTACGTCAATGATCGCCTGGGTGAACTGGCGGTCAACGAAGACCTGTCGCGCTACGTGCTGTAAGCGACGCAGAGTGAACTGAAGGAAGTGGACTGAAGGAGCGCGGCATGGCAAACAAGACGCTGGGAACGCGGCAGAAGCTGAGCTTCCGTATCGAGCCGTCGCAACTTGCCAAGCCGCGCAATCCGGTGGCGGTCGCCGCCAAGCGCCGCGCTGCCGGTCCGCATCGCAAGACCGCTTCTGCTGTGCGGCAGTCGGCGCGGCTTGAGGTGAAAAAGAAGCTGGATGAACCGGGGCAGGATTGAGCCGGTTCAGTGCAATAAAAAAGCCACGGCATGCCGTGGCTTTTTTACGTCTTCAGCGAATGCACAAATGCACAGAGCAATCAGTGCTTGCCGCGAATTACGCCGGCGTTGTCGTCGCCTTCATCCGGGCCGTGAGCGCCGAAGGAAAACACGTCGAAGCTGTCGCCGTCGGCGGACACGCGATAGGCATAGGCGTTGCCCCATGGGTCGCGCGGCAGGCGATCGAGGTAGCCGCCGGTCTTCCATTCCTTCGGCACCGGCGCGCGGCCAGGCTTGACGATCAGCGCCAGCAGGCCTTGCTCGGTAGTGGGGAAGCGGCCGTTGTCCTGCTTGTACAGCTGCAGGCCCTTCTCAATCTCGGCGATGTCCTGCTCGGCCGTGACGATCTGCGGGCTGTGGGCGTGGTTGACGACGTTGAGCAGGCGCGGCGCGGCGACGACGGCCACGACTGCGATAACCGCGATCGCAGTCAACATCTGTAATTTGCTCAGACCGCGTTGCAGTGAAAAAAATTGCGGGAGAAGTTGCGTAGGGGAAACGTGTCGCGTAACTATGCGGCGCATCGGACTTTCTTTCCAGTAAAGCGAGATGCGAGAGTATAAAGCCGAAGCGTCGGCTTTGGTATTTAGAACGGGTTCTAAGGAGTCGGATTGCCTGAAAGTTCCATTCGCGGATCTTGCTTCCGGATACTATTTCCGCCTCAGGTCGCCAACACTACCTCGACCTCGGTTTCCTGCAGCAACTTCGCCAGCTCCGGCGGCGGCGCCGCGTCGGTGAACAACACATCGATCTGCGACAGATGCGCCATCTTCACCAGCGCTTGGCGGCCGAACTTGCTCGAGTCGGCGACCAGCCAGACTTGTCGCGATTGCTCGATGATGGTTTGCGCCACCTTGACCTCGCGTGCATCGAAGTCGCGTAACACGCCGTCGAGTTCGATGCTGGAAATGCCGATGATGCCGATGTCGACCTTGAACTGGCGGATGAAGTCGATGGTTGCCTCGCCGACAATGCCGCGATCGCGCGCACGCACCACGCCGCCGGTGACGATCACTTCGGACGCGGTATTGCTGGCCAGCATGCTGGCGACGTTGAGGTTATTGGTGACCACGTGCAAATGGCTGTGGCGATGCAGCGCGCGCGCCACTTCTTCGGTTGTGGTGCCGAGGTTCAGGATCAACGAGCAGCCGTCCGGCACGCGCGCAGCGACCGCCTTGCCGATGCGCTGCTTGGCCTCGGCGTTCATCACCTGGCGCTGCGGATAGGCGATGTTCTCGGTCGAGGAGAGCAGGCCGACGCCGCCGTGATAACGCGCCAGCAACTTGGCGTCGACCATCGCCTTGACGTCGCGGCGCACCGTCTGCGTGGTCACGTCGAGCTTCTGCGCCAGTTCTTCCACCGAAATCGTGATGTGCTTGCGCACGCAGTCGAGCAAGGTTTGTTGCCGCGGATTTAGCATCATGAGAATTGGTTAATGATCATATGAACATTAAAAAACATAATCGAATTGAAAACAACAAAATAATTGTTGATTTGTTTTCACGTTGTCGCGTATCGTAGCCAAAAAATACCATGCGGCAAATATAAAATCCGGAGACAAGTTGAACACACTTCTTGAATGTGATCTTCTGGTGGTCGGCGGCGGCATCAACGGCGCCGGTATTGCCCGTGACGCGGCCGGCCGCGGTTTGCGCGTGATCCTGTGCGAGCAGCACGATCTGGCGCAGCACACGTCTTCTGCCAGCACCAAGCTGATCCACGGCGGGCTGCGCTATCTCGAGTATTACGAATTCAAGCTGGTGCGCAAGGCCTTGCAAGAGCGCGAAGTGCTGCTGCGCGCGGCGCCGCACATCATCTGGCCGCTGCGTTTCGTCATGCCGCACGACGCCGGCCAGCGCCCGGCCTGGCTGATCCGCGCCGGCCTGCTGATGTACGACTATCTCGCCAAACGCGAAATCCTGCCGGCCTCGCAGGGGCTCAAGCTCAACGTACATGTCGCCGGCAAGCCGCTCAAGGGTAACTACCGCCGCGGCTTCGTCTACTCCGACGGCTGGGTCGACGATGCCCGCCTGGTGGCGCTCAACGCGCTCGACGCCAGCGAACGCGGCGCCCGCATTTTCACTCGCACCAAATGCACCGAAGCACGCCGTGAAGGCGAGCTCTGGCGCGCCACGCTGGAGAATGAACAGGACGGTCGCATCCAGGTGCAGGCGCGCGCCATCGTCAACGCCGCCGGTCCGTGGACTGCGCAGTTTGCCGACGCTGTTCCCGGTGCCAGCAAGAGCTACGGCCTCCGCCTGATCAAGGGCAGCCATATCGTCGTCAAGCGCCTGTTCGATCATCCTTACGCCTACATTTTCCAGAATCCCGACAAGCGCATCATTTTCGCGATCCCCTATCAGGACGATTTCACGCTGATCGGCACCACCGATCTGGAATACACCGGCGACGCCGGCAAGGTCGAGATCAGCGCCGCGGAAATCGACTATCTGTGCGACATGGCCAACCGCTATTTCACGCGCCAGATTTCCGCACAAGACGTGGTGTGGACCTACTCGGGCGTGCGTCCGCTGCTGGACGACAATTCCTCCAATGCCTCCGCCGTGACGCGCGACTATCTGCTCGAATGCAACGACAGCGGTGCGCCCATGCTCAACGTCTGGGGCGGAAAAATCACCACCTATCGCAAGCTGGCCGAAGAAGCACTGGCCATCCTGTCGCCGCGGCTGGGACTCAAGGCGCCGTCCTGGACTGCCGACGCGCCCCTGCCCGGCGGCGATCTGGAGCAGCCCGGCAAGCTGGTCCGGCGCTATGACTTCGCGCGCTTTCTGGCGGGCTTCAGCGAACGCCATCCGTGGTTGCCGCCGGCACTGGCGCAGCGCTATGCGCGCAGCTACGGCAGCCGTGCCGAACGTTTTCTCAAGGGCGCCGCTGCTCTCACCGATCTCGGCGACGAACTGGCGCCGGGGCTCTACGAATCGGAAGCGCGCTATCTGCGCGACGTCGAATGGGCGTGCAGCGCAGAAGACATCCTGTGGCGCCGGAGCAAGCTGGGTCTGTATTGCCGGCCGCAGCACGTGGAACGATTGCAGCAATGGTTGAAGGAGCAGACTTAGCCCCAAACGACCTGCGCCGCATGTAAAAAACAGAACAGCAGCAAGGAGACAGTGTGACCCTGGAACTAAAACAAGTGACCAAGACGGTCGGTGCGGAAACGCATCTGTATCCGCTTGATCTGAAGCTGGCGGCTGGCGGCATCAACGTCCTGCTGGGTCCGACGCAGGCCGGCAAGACTTCGCTCATGCGCATCATCGCCGGGCTGGACAAGCCCGGCAGCGGCAGCGTGCTGGTCGACGGCAAGGACGTCACCGGCGTTGGCGTGCGCGAGCGCAACCTCGCGATGGTGTACCAGCAATTCATCAACTATCCGGGGCTGAGCGTGTACGAAAACATCGCCTCGCCGCTGCGCCTGAAAAAATTGCCCCAGCAGGAAATCCACCAGCGCGTCACCGAGATCGCCGAGAAGCTGCACATCGCACACCTGCTGCAACGCCTTCCGGGCGAACTGTCCGGCGGCCAGCAGCAGCGCACGGCATTGGCGCGCGCCTTGATCAAGCGTGCGCCGTTGGTGCTGCTGGACGAGCCGCTGGTCAATCTCGATTACAAGCTGCGCGAAGAGCTGCGTTCGGAACTGATTTCCCTGTTCACCAACGGCGACACCACCGTGGTCTACGCCACTACGGAGCCGCAGGAAGCCTTGCTGCTCGGCGGCCACACCGCCGTGATGCACGCCGGCCGTCTGTTGCAGTTCGGTCCGACGCTGCAATTGTTCAACGCGCCGGCATCGACGCAGGTCGCCTCCATCTTCAACGATCCGCCGATGAACATGCTGGCGGCGACCGCAATCGACAATGCCAGCGTGAAGCTCGACGACGGCAGCGTGCTGTCAGTCGCCGGTCGCAATCTGACGCTGACTGCGGGTCAGCGTTGCCAGGTCGGCGTGCGTTGCAACGACGTGCGTTTGCAGCCGCTTACGAACGCCGGTGTCAGTCTGGCGTGCACGGTCGGCTTGGCCGAACTGAGCGGTTCCGAAACCTATCTGCACCTGCGCCATGGCGGTGATGCACTGGTGGCGCAACTGCCCGGCGTGCACGCGCTCGAGATCGGCAGTGCGGTGCAGGTCAACATCAACGCCGCACAGATTTTTCTGTTCGACACCGAGGGCCGCCTGTTGAGCGCCCCGCAGGGAGACTGACATGGCACGTATTGAATTTCGCAATCTCGGCCATGCCTACGGACCCAACCCGGCGTCGCTGGAAGACTACGCGCTGCAACCGATGAACATGGTGTGGGAAGACGGCGGCGCCTACGCCTTGCTGGGTCCGTCCGGCTGCGGCAAGTCGACGCTACTCAATATCATTTCCGGTCTGCTGGTGCCGTCCGAAGGGCAGGTGCTGTTCGACGGCAAGGACATGACGCAGATGCCCACGCGCGAGCGCAACATCGCGCAGGTGTTCCAGTTCCCGGTGCTGTACGACACCATGAGCGTGTTCGACAACCTGGCGTTCCCGCTGCGCAATCGCAAGGTGGCGGAGAGCGAAGTGCGCGCCCGCGTGCATGAAATCGCCGAGATCCTCGAACTGACGCGCGACCTCAAGCAGCGCGCCAGCGGCCTTTCCGCCGACGCCAGGCAAAAGATTTCGCTGGGACGCGGACTGGTGCGCAAGGACGTCGCCGCGATCCTGTTCGACGAGCCCTTGACGGTGATCGATCCGCACATGAAATGGCAGTTGCGGCAAAAGCTCAAACAGATTCACCACCAGCTCAAGCTCACCCTGATCTACGTCACCCACGATCAGGTGGAGGCGCTGACCTTCGCCGATGAAGTGGTGGTCATGACCAACGGCAAGGTGGTGCAGCAGGGCAAGCCGGAAGCCCTGTTTGTGCGTCCCGACCACACCTTCGTCGGCTATTTCATCGGCAGCCCCGGCATGAACTTTTATCCGCTGCAGATCGACGGTGACGCCGTCGTGATCGGACAGCAGCGCGTGAATGTCGACGCCGCGCAATTGCAGGCGCTCAAGCATGCCAACGGCGAACTCAAGCTGGGCATCCGGCCGGAGTTCGTCGAGCTGACCACGGCCGGCGCGCCCGGCGCGGTCAGCGCCAACGTCGTGCAGGTCCAGCATCTCGGCACCAGCCAGCTGCTCACGGCGGAATTCGGCGGCCAGATCGTCAAGGCCAGGCTAGACGCCTCGACCAGGCTGAGCGAAGGCCAGAAATGGCTGCGCCTGGCGAAAGCGGAGACGATTTTCTTCAGCAATGACGAAAGGATAGGGCGATAGGTCATGAACAAGCCATACAACAACAAGGCCTGGTTTTTCATCCTGCCGGTGTTCCTGACGGTCGCGTTCTCCGCGATCATCCCGCTGATGACGGTGGTCAATTATTCGGTGCAGGACATCATCAGTCCCGAGCAGAGCGTGTTCGTCGGGCTCGAATGGTTCCGCGCCGTGATGCGCGACAGCGAATTGCATTCGGCGCTGCTGCGTCAGCTGATCTTCTCGTTCTGCGTGTTGCTGGTGCAGATTCCGCTGGGCATCGGCCTGGCGCTGTCGATGCCGGCGCAGGGCTGGAAATCCTCGGCCGCGCTGGTGATCCTGGCCATGCCGCTGCTGATTCCCTGGAACGTGGTCGGCACCATCTGGCAAATTTTCGGCCGCGCCGACATCGGGCTGGGCGGCTATGTGCTGAGCCGTCTCGGCATGGATTACAACTACGCCTCCAACTCGCTCGACGCCTGGATCACCGTGCTGGTGATGGACGTCTGGCACTGGACGCCGCTGGTGGCCCTGCTGGCCTTCGCCGGCTTGCGCTCGATCCCTGACGCCTACTATCAGGCGGCGCAGATCGACGGCGCCAGCCGCTGGGCGGTGTTCCGTTTCATCCAGCTGCCGAAGATGCGCGGCGTGCTGGTGATCGCGGTGCTGCTGCGCTTCATGGACAGCTTCATGATCTACACCGAACCCTTCGTGCTCACCGGCGGCGGGCCCGGCAATTCGACCACCTTCCTGAGCCAGTACTTGACGCAGAAAGCGGTCGGCCAGTTCGATCTGGGGCCTGCGGCTGCATTCTCGCTGATCTATTTCCTGATCATCCTGCTGCTGTCCTTCATCTTGTACAACTGGATGCAAAGCGCAGGGAATGGCAACCAGGCGACAGGAGCCAATCATGAATAAAAGCAAGCAAAGCAACTGGCCGCGCGTGCTGACGCTGGCGCTGTATATCGCCTTCACGCTGATCCCGCTGTACTGGCTGTTCAATACGTCGTTGAAGACCAACGAAGAAACGCTGGCGGTCTTCACGCTGTGGCCGAACCAGCCGACGCTGGACAACTACAAGGTGATCTTCACCGATGCGTCGTGGTACTCCGGCTACATCAACTCCATCATCTACGTCGCCATCAACACGGTGCTGTCGCTGCTGGTGGCGTTGCCGGCGGCCTATGCGTTTTCGCGCTACCGCTTCCTCGGCGACAAGCACATGTTCTTCTGGCTGCTGACCAACCGCATGACGCCGCCGGCGGTGTTCCTGCTGCCGTTCTTCCAGCTGTACTCGACGGTCGGGCTGATGGATACGCACATCGCCGTGGCGCTGGCGCACATGCTGTTCAACGTGCCGCTGGCGGTGTGGATCCTGGAAGGCTTCATGTCGGGCGTTCCGCGCGAGATCGACGAGACCGCCTACATCGACGGCTTTTCGTTCCCGCGGTTTTTTCTTCGCATCTTCCTGCCGCTAATCAAGTCGGGCGTCGGCGTGACGGCGTTCTTCTGCTTCATGTTCAGCTGGGTCGAGTTGCTGCTGGCGCGCACGCTGACCTCGGTCAACGCCAAGCCGATCAGCGCCATCATGACGCGCACCGCCTCGGCGGCCGGCATGGACTGGGGCATCCTGGCCGCCGCCGGGGTGCTGACGATTATTCCGGGAGCGCTGGTGATCTGGTTCGTTCGCAACCATATCGCCAAGGGTTTCGCGATGGGGAGGGTGTGACGATGGCTGCTTTTTCATGGATGTCGTGGACGCCGCCGATCGCCGTCTTTTTCATCTGCATCGCGCTCATGCTGGTGGGCATGACGATCTGGGAAATCCGTTCGCCGACGGTGGAGCGCAAGGGTTTCCTGCCGTTGCGAACGACCCGCGGCGACCGTTTGTTCATCGGCCTGCTGAGCGCCGCCTACATCAATCTGGCCTGGGTCGCGGTGACCGACCTGGATCAGTGGTACGCCGCCGTGCTCGGTTTTGCGGCCTTGTTTATCGTCATGCGCAAGGGCTGATTTTGCGCATGGTCAGGATTCAATTTCCGGTTTGCTCAGAATAAAAAAACCTGGAATGAAATGACGCGTTCGGGGAATGTCCTTCCCTCTCCGGCGCGACCATCTTTGGGAAGGTGACGAGGAGACGTGATGCAAAAATTCAAACTTACCGTGCTGGCAGCCGCAATTGCCGTGGCCGGCAACGTATGGGCCGACACCAAGTCGGCCGAGAAGTGGATCGACAGCGAATTCAAGCCGAGCACGCTGTCGCGCACGCAGCAGCTGAGCGAAATGCAATGGTTCATCGACGCCGCCGCCAAACTGAAAGCCAAGGGCGTCAAGGAAATCCACGTCGTATCGGAAACCCTCGACACCCACGCCTATGAATCGAAAACCCTGGCCAAGGCCTTCGAGGAAATCACCGGCATCAAGGTCAAGCACGACGTGATCCAGGAAGGCGACGTGGTCGAAAAGATGCAGACCTCGCTGCAATCGGGCAAGTCGATCTATGACGGCTGGGTCAATGACTCCGACCTGATCGGCACCCATTACCGCAACGGCCAGACCGTGGTGCTGTCCGACTACATGGCCGGCCCCGGCAAGGAATACACCAATCCCGGTCTCGACCTGAAGGACTTCATCGGCACCAGTTTCACGACCGCGCCGGACGGCAAGCTGTACCAGCTGCCCGACCAGCAGTTCGCCAACCTGTACTGGTTCCGCGCCGACTGGTTTGCGCGCAAGGATTTGCAGGACAAGTTCAAGGCCAAGTACGGCTATGAGCTGGGCGTGCCGCAAAACTGGTCGGCCTACGAAGACATCGCCGCCTTCTTCACCAACGACGTCAAGGAACTGGACGGCAAGAAGATATTCGGCCACATGGACTACGGCAAGAAGGATCCGTCGCTGGGCTGGCGCTTCACCGATGCCTGGCTGTCGATGGCCGGCGCCGCCGACAAGGGTTTGCCGAACGGCTTGCCGGTCGACGAATGGGGCATCCGCGTAGCGGCCGACAAGTGCACGCCGGTCGGCGCATCGATGTCGCGCGGCGGCGCCACCAATTCGCCGGCGGCGGTCTATGCGCTGACCAAGTATCTCGATTGGATGAAGAAATACGCACCGCCGGAAGCGCTCGGCATGACCTTTTCCGAAGCCGGCCCGGTGCCGGCGCAAGGCCATATCGCGCAGCAGGTGTTCTGGTACAGCGCCTTCACCGCGGGCATGACCAAGCAGGGTTTGCCGGTGGTCAACACCGACGGCTCGCCGAAGTGGCGCATGGCGCCGGGACCTCACGGCCCGTACTGGAAAGAGGGCATGCAGAACGGTTATCAGGACGTCGGTTCCTGGACCTTCCTCAAGAGCACGCCGCCTGACCAGATGGCCGCCGCCTGGCTGTACGGCCAGTTCGTGACGTCCAAGACCGTGTCGCTGAAGAAATCGATCGTCGGCCTGACCTTCATCCGCGATTCCGATATCCGTTCGGAATACTTCACCAAGAATGCGGCGAAGTACGGCGGCCTGATCGAGTTCTACCGCAGCCCGGCGCGCGTGGCATGGACGCCGACCGGCAACAACGTGCCCGACTATCCGAAGATGGCGCAACTGTGGTGGAAGAATATCTCCACCGCCATTTCCGGCGAGAAGACACCGCAAGGCGCAATGGATAACCTGGCCGAAGAGATGGACGGCATCATGGCCCGCTTGCAGCGCGCCGGCATGAAGAACTGTGCGCCCAAGCTCAACGACAAGAAGGATCCAGCCTCGTGGATGTCCGACAAGGGCGCGCCATGGACCAAGCTGGCCAATGAAAAGCCGAAGGGTGAGACCATCCCTTACGACAAACTGCTGCAAGCATGGAAAGATGGAAAAGTCCGTTAGGATGATTTGAAGGTCTTGCAATCCTGAACGTCATTCCGGCAATTGCCGGGATGACGTTTTTTCTTCCAGCACGGCGCAATCGTTGTTACGCTGTAATTTCTCCAGTGATTTGTAAGGCAAATGTCATGGCATATCTGCTCGCTCTCGACCAGGGCACCTCCAGTTCACGCAGCATCATCTTTGACGAAACCGGCGCCATCGTCGCCACCGCGCAGCAAGAGTTTCGCCAGATCTTTCCACAGCCCGGCTGGGTTGAACACGATCCCATGGATCTCTGGAGCAGCCAGTTGCAGACTTGCCGCCAGGTGCTGGCGCAGGCCGGCATCAAGGCGGCCGACCTGGCCGGGCTGGGCATCACCAATCAGCGCGAAACCACTGTGGTGTGGGACCGCGCCACCGGCAAGCCGGTGCACAACGCCATCGTCTGGCAAGACCGCCGCACCGAGGCCATCTGCGCCGGATTGCGCGAACGCGGCCTGACCGATGCCATCCAGGCCAAGACCGGATTGGTGCTCGATCCGTACTTCTCCGGCACCAAGCTGCACTGGATACTCGATACCGTGCCGGGCCTGCGCGAGCGCGCGCGGCGCGGCGAGCTGGCTTTCGGCACCGTCGACGCCTGGCTGATCTGGAACCTGACCGCCGGCCGCCTGCATGTGACGGATGTGTCCAACGCTTCGCGCACCATGCTGTGGAATATTCATACCGGCGCTTGGGACGATGAATTGCTGGAATGGCTGGACGTGCCGCGTTCGATGTTGCCGGAGGTGCATCCGTCGTCACATCTGTACGGCCGCACCGACGCCGAGCATCTGGGCACGGCGGTGATGATCGGCGGCATCGCCGGCGACCAGCAGTCGGCCCTGTTCGGCCAGGCCTGCTTCCAGCCCGGCATGGCCAAGAATACTTACGGCACCGGTTGTTTCATGTTGCTGCATACCGGCGACCAGTGCGCGCAGTCGCGCAACGGTCTGATCAGCACCGCCGCCTGCCAGGTCGGCGAGCGCAAGCAATACGCGCTGGAAGGCAGCGTCTTCATCGGCGGCGCGGTGGTGCAGTGGCTGCGCGACGGTCTCAAGGCGATCAAGAATTCAACTGATGTGGAGGAGTTGGCGGCTTCGGCTCCGGACTCCGGCGGCGTGGTATTCGTGCCGTCGTTTACCGGGCTCGGCGCGCCGTATTGGAACCCTTCGGCCAAGGGCGCGATTGTCGGCCTCAGCCGCGGCAGCACGGTGGCGCACATTGCGCGCGCCGCGCTGGAATCGATTGCCTTCCAGAGCACCGCCTTGCTGACGGCGATGGTGCGCGACGCAGTGTCGCCGATCACTGAATTGCGCGTCGACGGCGGCGCCTCGGCCAATAATCTATTGCTGCAATTCCAGGCCGACTTGCTCGGCATCCCGGTGATCCGTCCGCAAGTCACGGAGACCACCGCGCTGGGCGCCGCCAGCCTGGCCGGCCTGGCGACCGGCGTCTATCGCGACATGGCGGAATTGTCGGAGCATTGGCGCATGGAGCGCACCTTCCTGCCGACCATGAGCCGCGATGAAGCGCTGACCAAAATCCAGACCTGGGAGCGCGCCATCAAACAGGTGAGTGCGGGTTGACGCTGTTGCGTCTGATCAGGGCGCGCTCAGTGTCACGGCCACGCCGGCCTGTTCGGTGACCGATGCCGACAGCGTGGCGTACAGCTCGTTGCCGTCGCGTGCGCTCAGCCATTGTTTGCCGTCGTATTTGAAGTGATAGCCGCCCGATTTGGAGGCTAGCCACAACTCCTGCATCGGCGCCTGGCTGTTGACGATGATTTTGGAGCCGTTATCGATGCATTCGATTTCGAGGACATTGCCGCTGCGGCTGCATTCGACGTCGAGGTCGGTGTCGTCGGTAGCCTGCTCCAGTGCGGCTTCGATCGCGTTCAGCGCGGAATCCGCGAGGGCCAGGAATTCTGATTCTGTCATGCTACACTCCGAGACATTGATGTAAACCCGTGATTCTATCGTGAAGTCTCCATTTCATTTTTCTCCCGCCCGTCCGCTGCTCGGCGCCGCCATGTTTGCCCTGCTGTTGGCAGGTTGCGGCCAGAAGGGCCCGCTCTACATCGGCAAGCCGCCGGCCGAGCGCGTGCGCACCGCGCCCGCAGACAACATGAGCAAACCGGCTGTGTCCGATGATGCCGGCGTGCCGGCGATCTCTTTGCCTGCACCGGCTGCCGCACCCTCCAGCAGCTCCAAATAATTTCTCGTCGTACCTTATCTCATGTCCCATTTTTCTTACCGCGACGGCGTCCTGCATGCCGAAAACCTGCCCTTGAACGCATTGGCCAAGCAGTTTGGTTCGCCGCTTTACGTCTATTCCAAGGCAGCGCTGACCGCCAATTACTCCGCTTATGCCGATGCCTGCAAGAAAGCCGGCCGCACTGAAGATGCCGACAATGGCGGCGCGCTGGTCTGCTATTCGGTCAAATCGAACTCCAACCTTGCCGTGCTCAACGTGCTGGGCAAGCTCGGTTCGGGCTTCGACATCGTCTCGGGCGGCGAACTGCTGCGCGTGATTGCCGCCGGCGGAGATCCGCGCAAGGTGATCTTCTCGGGCGTGGGCAAGGGCCGCGATGAAATGCGCCTGGCGCTGCAACACGACATCCTGTGCTTCAACGTCGAGTCGATTCCCGAAGTGCATCGCCTCAACGAAGTCGCGGGCGAAGCCGGCAAGCGCGCGCGCATCTCGCTGCGCGTCAATCCCAACGTCGACGCCAAGACCCATCCGTATATCTCCACCGGCCTCAAGGAAAACAAGTTCGGCGTCGCCTATGAAGACGCGCTGGCCTGCTACCGCGACGCTGCCGCGCTGCCCAATATTGAAGTGGTCGGCATCGACTGCCACATCGGCTCGCAATTGCTCGACGACGCGCCGTTGCTGGAAGCGCTCGACAAGGTGATCGAACTGATCGACCAGCTCGAATCGGAAGGCATCGCCATCCACCACCTCGACATCGGCGGCGGCATCGGCATCACTTATGACGACGAACAACCTGTTCCGGTGGGGGACTACCTGGGCCGTCTGTTCGCCCGCGTCGATGGCTGGCGCAAGGAAAAATACGCCGGCCGTGCGATCAAGGTCATGTTTGAACCGGGCCGCTCCATCGTCGGCAACGCCGGCGTGCTGGTGACCGAAGTGCAATACCTGAAGCACGGCGAGAGCAAGAATTTCGCCGTGGTCGACGCCGCCATGAACGACCTGATGCGTCCGGCCCTGTACGAAGCCTGGCATGGCGTGCAAGTGGTGCAACAGCGTCAGGACGCCGCCAAGACCTATGACGTCGTCGGTCCGGTATGCGAATCCGGCGACTGGCTGGCGCGCAGCCGCGAACTGGCGATTGCGCCGGGCGACCTGCTGGCGCTGATGTCGGCCGGCGCCTACGGCATGACCATGGCCTCCAACTACAACACGCGCGGCCGCGCCGCCGAAGTACTGGTGGACGGCCACCAGGTGCACCTGATCCGCAAGCGTGAAAATCCGGCCGACCTGTTCGCGCTGGAATCTATCGCCGGCTGATAGCGCCGCCGCCGGGCACGCGCATGGGTCGCATGACTACAGCTGACGCGGCCCGGTTCACCATGCTGGAGGCGGCGTTCTTCAACCAGGACAGCCCCGCACTGGCGCGCGCCCTGATCGGCAAGGTCCTGCGGCGGCGCTGGAAAAACCAGTGGCTCTCGGCGCGCATCATCGAAACTGAAGCCTATTGTCTGGACGAGCGAGGCAGCCATGCCTCGCTGGGCTACACCCACAAACGCCGCGCCCTGTTCATGGAGGGCGGCACCATCTACATGTACTACGCGCGCGGCGGCGATTCGCTCAACTTCAGCGCCGCCGGTCCGGGCAATGCCGTCCTGATCAAATCAGCCTATCCCTGGATCGACCCGATCGCCGGTCCCGCCGCGCTGGCGGTGATGCAGGCGGAAAATCCCGATGCGCAGGGCGGCGCTCGCTCCCTTAGCCGGCTCTGCGCAGGTCAGACCTTGCTGTGCAAATCGCTGGCCTTGCGCGTGCCCGACTGGGATGCCGGCGCCTTCGATCCTGCCGAGTTCTTTGTCGATGACGTCGGCGAAGCGCCGCCGACCCTGATCGAGACCACGCGGCTGGGCATCCCGGCCGGCCGCGACGAGCATCTCCCTTACCGTTTCGTCGACCCTGCTTACGCCCGCCATTGCACGCGCAATCCCTTGCGCAAGGGGCAGAGTGCACCTGCGGATTATCGCTGGGTCGATCGCGACGGTAAGCCGGCGGCCGTGCAGGAATTCCCCCGTGGCGTCATTCCCGTCCCGGGCTGATCTCCGAGGGCGGTCTGCCGGCTTGCCGGAACTCAATAATCCTTCTTTTCGTGCCGGCCGCTCGTGGCGCGAAATTTGCTGACACGCTGCTGTCAGGACGGCAAAAACCCGCCGTAATGCCGCTATAATGCGCGTTTTCGCCTGTCGTCCCTGTCGTTTTTCAGCCCTTTTTCAGCCCCTTTTGCGTAAGGAACATGCATGAATGCCCTGATCTGGTTCGTCATACTTTATTGGGTGATTTCAGTCGGTATCGGTCTTTACGCAAGCAGGTACGTCAAGAGCGGCAAGGATTTCGCGATTGCCGGCCGGGCCTTGCCGATGTCGGTGGTGACGGCGACGGTGTTCGCCACCTGGTTCGGCTCTGAAGCGGTGCTGGGCGTGTCCTCGACCTTCCTCAAGGAAGGCCTGGGCGGCATCGTGGCTGACCCCTTTGGTTCCTCGCTGTGCCTGATCCTGGTGGGCGTGTTCTTCGCCCGGCCGCTGTACCGCATGAACCTGCTGACCATCGGCGACTACTACAAAAAACGTTTTGGCCGCGCCGCTGAAATGCTGGTGACGATCTGCATCGTGATTTCCTACCTCGGCTGGGTGGCGGCGCAGATCAAGGCGCTCGGCCTGGTCTTCAACGTCGTCTCGGGCGGCTACATCACGATGCAGGCGGGCATGATCATCGGCGCCGCCAGCGTGCTGGTCTATACGCTCATGGGCGGCATGTGGGCGGTGGCGATCACCGACTTCCTGCAAATGATCATCGTGGTGGTCGGCATGCTGTACATCGGCTGGGAAGTCTCCGGCATGGTCGGCGGCCCCGGTGTCGTTATCCAGCATGCGGCCGATGCCGGCAAATTCAATTTCTGGCCCTCACCCTCGCTCAGGGAGGTGATGTGGTTCTTTGCCGCGTGGATCACCATGATGCTGGGATCGATCCCGCAGCAGGACGTGTTCCAGCGCGTGATGTCGTCCAAGACCGAGAAGATCGCGCGCAACGCCTCCATCCTCGGCGGCGTGATTTATTTCGGCTTCGTGTTCATCCCGATCTTCCTGGCGTATTCGGCCACGCTGATCGATCCGGCCATGGTGGCGCGCCTGCTCGAGACCGATTCGCAGCTGGTGCTGCCGACCCTGATCATGGAAAAAATGCCGGTGTTCGCCCAGGTGATGTTCTTCGGCGCGCTGCTGTCAGCGATCAAGAGCTGCGCCAGCGCCACGCTGCTGGCGCCGTCGGTGACCTTCACCGAAAACATCATCAAGGAAATCCGCCCCTGGAAGAGCGACAAGGAATTCCTGTTCTCGATGCGCGCGGTGGTGTTGCTGTTCACGATCGCTGTGACGGTGCTGGCGTTGAACAGCCAGTCGAGCATTTACCAGATGGTCGAAAATGCCTACAAGGTGACGCTGGTTGCCGCCTTCGTGCCGCTGGCCTTCGGCGTGTACTGGAAGCGCGCCACGCGCCAGGGCGCCCTGGCCGCCATGATCCTCGGCCTGACGACCTGGATCACGCTCGAATACGTCGCGCCGGAAGGCCTGTGGCCGCCGCAACTGGCCGGTCTGCTGATGAGCGTGGGCGGCATGGTGTTCGGTTCGCTGCTGCCGCAACTGGTGGCGCCGATTCCGCAGGCGCCGGCTGCGGGCGCACTCAGCGCTGAGTGAGCACCGACTGATCTCGTCCTGACTTTCTTCCCTGCGCGATTCGCATTTTCTGCGGATCGCTCAGGGGGCGCACCACCTTCCCTCTACCTTCCTCGTACGCTTCCCTTCTGTTTTGCAATGGTCATCACGACCGTTCGCCTCGCATTTCTTCCTTGCTGAATTCGGCCGTTTTCTTGTGCTCGCGGAAAGTTGTTGTCGAAAAACCAATTGGAACTAATCACTATTAAATCGACCTCATTGAGCATGTCTCTGCAAACTCATGAATACGATTTTTCCGCTGATGCATTGTTTCTCGACTTCGACGGCACCCTGGTGAATCTGGCTCCCGAGCCTGACAGCGTGGTCCCGGCGCCGGACCTGATCGAGATGCTGCAGCAGCTCCAAACACGCGCGAACGGTGCGCTGGCGGTCGTCAGCGGCCGGCCGGTGGCGCAGCTCGACCACTACCTGGCGCCGCTGCGCCTGCCTGCCGCCGGCGTGCACGGCCTTGAGCGCCGCGATGCCTCCGGGCGGCTGGTGCAACTTGCCGCGCCCTCCACCGATGAACTGATGGAGCGGCTCGCGCCGTTCGTCGCGCGTCATCCCGGCTTGCTGCTGGAACCCAAGCGCGGTGCGCTGGCGCTGCATTACCGCAAGGCGCCGCATCTGGAACAGGCCTGTATCGAAGCGATGAATTACGCGGTCGCCCACGTACCGGGCTTCAGCGTCCTGCGCGGCAAGATGGTGGTCGAAGCCAAGGCGGCGCTGGCCGATAAAGGCGACGCCATTGCGGCGTTCATGCGGGAAGCGCCGTTCACCGGACGCCGTCCGGTATTCGTCGGCGACGACGTCACCGATGAAGCCGGTTTCAACTGGGTGCAGACCCTGGGCGGCGGACTTGGCATCAAGATCGGCGAAGGCGAGAGCCGGGCGCAGATGCGCCTGGACAATCCGGCCGCCTTGCATCAATGGCTGGAGCAGGCGCTGCGGGTTGCACCGCGGGTCTGACACCGGCGCCATTCTGAAATGAAAACCAGCAAGTGATTTCACCGCTCCGGCGACAACAAAAAAAGTAAAGAGAGGAAAGGCAGCATGAGCACGTCATCCATCGATACCCCCAGCAACGACACCTCCACCGGCGTCAGCAATGACGGCGACCGGCCTTCCACTTCTTCCCTCGACCTCGGCGTTGTCGGCAACTGTTCCTACAGCGCGCTGATCGACAAGCTCGGCCGCGTGGTGTGGTGCTGCCTGCCGCGCTTCGACGGCGACCCGGTGTTCAACGCCTTGCTTGATCCGGGCGAGAGCGGCAGCCTGTGGAGTTTCGAGCTGGAGAATTTTTCGCACAGCGAGCAGTGGTACGAGCCGAATACCGCCGTGCTGAAAACGCGTCTGTACGACACGCTGGGGCAGGGCGTCGAGATCACCGACTTTGCGCCGCGCTTTGCCAGTCGCGGACGGTTCTTCCGCCCGCAGATGCTGGTGCGCCGCGTGCTGCCGCTCAACGGGGCGCCGCGTTTGCGCGTACAGCTGCGACCGCGTTTCGACTGGGGTCGCGAAGTGCCCAAGATCACGCGCGGCAGCAATCACGTGCGCTACGTCGGTTCCGAGATGACGCTGCGCCTGAACACCGATGCGCCGATCAGCTACCTGCTCGACGAGACGGCGTTCGTGATCAGCCGGCCGTTCAACTTCCTGCTCGGTCCCGATGAAACGCTGACCGGCGGCATCGGCGACACCGCACGCAGCTTCGAGCAGGAAACCGTCACCTACTGGCGCAACTGGAGCCGCAGCCTGGCCACGCCGCTGGAGTGGCAGGCCGCCGTGATCCGCGCCGCCATCACGCTCAAGATGTCGGTGTATGAAGACACCGGCGCCATCATCGCCGCCATGACCACCAGCGTGCCGGAAGCGCCGGGCAGCGCGCGCAACTGGGACTATCGCTACTGCTGGCTACGCGACGCCTTCTTCGTAGTGCGCGCGCTCAACAGCATTTCCGAACTCGGCACCATGGAAGACTATTTGCGCTGGCTCACCAACGTGGTGGTGCGGTCGGCCGGTGGCCACGTGCAGCCGCTGTACGGCATCGGCCTTGAAGAGGCGCTGCCGGAACAGATCCTCGACCATTTGCCGGGCTATCGCCATCACGCCCCGGTGCGCGTCGGCAACCAGGCTTACGAGCATTTCCAGCACGACGTCTACGGCAACATCATCCTCGGCGCGGCGCAGGCTTTCCACGATGCGCGGCTGCATCATCGCGCCGGCGCTGAGCAGTTCAAGCACCTGGAAGCAGTGGGCGAACGCGCCTTTGAAATGTACGACCGCCCTGATGCCGGCATGTGGGAGTTGCGCACGCGTTCGCGCATCCATACCTCGTCGGCGCTGATGAGCTGGGCCGCCTGCGACCGCCTCGGCAAGATCGCCTCGCGGCTTGAACTCGACGAGCGCGCACGCTACTGGCATGAGCGCGCCGAGATGATCGGCAAGCGCATCCTGACCGAAGCCTGGAACGAGGAGCGCCAGACCTATGCCGAAAGTTTCGGCGGCCGCGACCTCGACGCCAGCGTCTTGCTGATGGTCGAAGTCGGCCTGATCGCGCCGACCGACAAGCGCTTCATTGCCACCGTCGACGCGCTGGAAAAATACCTGTGCGACGGCCCCTACATGCGCCGCTACGAAGCGCCCGACGATTTCGGCCGGCCCGAAACCGCCTTCAACATCTGCACCTTCTGGCGCATCGACGCGCTCGCGCGCATCGGCCGCAAGGAACAGGCGCGCGAGATTTTCGAAGCCATGCTGGCGGCGCGCAACCACGTCGGCCTGCTGTCGGAAGACACGCATCCGGTCACCGGCCAGATGTGGGGCAACTTCCCGCAGACCTATTCGATGGTCGGGATCATCAACTGCGCGATGCGACTGTCCGCATCATGGGAGAGCGTCATTTAAACGCTTGCTTCAGCCACGCTCAACAACATCAGAACCGCAATTTTCACCTACACAACAACAAAGGAGTTTCGCCATGTCTCGCCTCGTCGTAGTTTCTAATCGTCTCGCAGATCCGCGCAAGCCGGCGGCCGGGGGACTGGCGGTGGCGCTTGGCGAAACCCTCAAACGCACCGGCGGCCTGTGGTTCGGCTGGAGCGGCAAGGTGGTCGAAGACGGCACTCCCGGCGAAGGCGCACTGCACATCAACCAGGCCGGGCCGGTGACGCTGGCCGAACTCGACCTGTGCGCCGAAGATCACGACGCCTACTATCGCGGCTACGCCAACGGCGTGCTGTGGCCGGTATTCCACTACCGCCTCGACCTGGCGCATTTCGAATCAGGCCATCTGGGTGGCTATCGCCGCGTCAACCAGCTGTTCGCGCGCAAGCTGATGCCGCTGCTCAAGCCTGATGACCTGATCTGGATCCACGACTATCACCTGATTCCGCTGGCCGCCGAATTGCGCGCCATGGGCTGCGGTAACCGCATCGGTTTTTTCCTGCACATCCCGCTGCCGCCGCCGCAAATCCTGGCGGCGATTCCTTCGCATGAATGGCTGATGCGGGCGTTGTTTGCCTATGACCTGGTGGGCTTTCAGACGGAAGCGGATCTGCAGCATTTTTCGAACTACGTCAAAGCGGAGGCCACTGCCGAGACCGTCGGTGCGAGCCAGTTCCGCGCCTTCAACAGCACGGTGCAGGCCAAGGCCTTCCCGATCGGCATCGACGTCGACGATTTCCAGCGTCTCGGCCGGGCACGCGAGGCGCGCGAGACCTTCGAGAACACGCGCAAGGAATATTCGCGGCGACGCCTGCTGATCGGCGTCGACCGGCTCGATTACTCCAAGGGCTTGCCACATCGCATCCGCGCCTTCCGCGAGCTGTTGCAGCACTATCCGGAAAACCGCCACAGCGCCACGCTGCTGCAGGTGGCCTCGCCGAGCCGTGAAGACGTTGATGCCTACGCCGACATCCAGCGCGAGCTGGAAAGCCTGTGCGGCGCCATCAACGGCGACTATGGCGACTTCGAATGGATGCCGATCCGCTACATGCACCGCACCGTCGCGCGCAAACGCCTGCCGGGTTTGTATCGCGCCTGCGCGGTGGCGCTGGTGACACCGCTACGCGACGGCATGAACCTGGTCGCCAAGGAATTCGTCGCGGCCCAGGACGAGGAGGATCCCGGTGTGCTGGTGCTGTCGCGTTTCGCCGGCGCCGCCGAGCAGATGAAGGAAGCCTTGCTGGTCAACCCGTACGACACGCATGGCACCGCCGAAGCCATCCAGCACGCCTTGCAGATGCCGCTGGAAGAACGCAAGCAACGTCACGCCGCCTTGCTGGCAACGATACGCAAGTACGACGTGCACTGGTGGTGCAACAGTTTCCTTGATACATTGGAACAATCCCGTTGAAAATTCTCTTTTGTAGCGAATACGGCAAATAATCGAGCGGTTTTGTTGCTCCCCGGCAGTCCGCGCGGGCCTGTGAGGCCTGTGTTGCGCCGCCCGCACGCAGCGGACTCGTAAAAACGGCTGAAAAACCTTTATAATTCAGGGTTTTGGACGATTTTTGCCGGAGTAATTCATGCCGATTTACGCGTATCGCTGCGAAGTGTGTGGTTTTGCCAAAGATGTGCTGCAGAAGATGTCTGACGACGCTTTGACCGTCTGTCCGTCCTGCGGCAAGGATGGCTTTCGCAAACAACTGACCGCCGCCGGATTCCAGCTCAAGGGCTCGGGCTGGTATGTGACCGATTTCCGCGGCAATGGCAGCGGCGTCGCCAACAGCACCGGCGCTACCGGCACCGCTCTGCCTGCCAGCGAAGCGCCGGCGTCGGGCGAAGCCGGTGCAGGTTCTGCCGCGCCTGCCGCCGCTCCTGCTCCAGCCCCGGCTCCTGCCGCCCCGGCGGCGGCGCCAGCTGCTGCAGCCCCGAGTGCTCCCAAGGCACCCAGCACCCCAAGCGCTTCCTGAGCGCCACCGCGAAAAGCCACCCCATGCGCAAATACTTCATCACCGGCCTGCTGATTCTGGTCCCCCTGGCAATTACGCTGTGGGTGCTCAACCTGATCATCGGCACCATGGATCAGTCGCTGCTGCTGCTGCCCGTAAGCTGGCGGCCGGAAGCGCTGGTCGGTTTCCGCATTCCAGGCCTAGGCACCATCCTGACGCTGCTGATCATCTTCCTCACCGGCCTGGCCACGCGCAACTTCATCGGCCGCCAGGTGGTGTCGCTGTGGGAAGGCCTGCTGACCCGCATCCCGGTGGTCAAGTCGATCTACTCCAGCGTCAAGCAAGTGTCCGACACGCTGTTCTCGTCGTCCGGCAACGCCTTCCGCAAGGCGGTGCTGGTGCAGTATCCGCGCCAGGGTTCGTGGACCATCGCTTTCCTGACCGGCATCCCCGGCGGTGAAGTGAAGAACCACCTGCAAGGCGTCGACTACGTCAGCCTGTACGTGCCGACCACGCCGAATCCGACCTCGGGATTTTTCCTGATGGTGCCGCGCGCCGACACCATCGAGCTGGACATGAGCGTCGACGAAGCGCTCAAGTACATCGTCTCGATGGGCGTGGTGGCGCCGGAAATGCAAGCCGACAAGAAGATCATCACCGACATCGCCGCCGACGCGGCGAATCATAATTGAAGGGGCGTTCAGCGCTCCGCAAGAATTGACAGCGCTGTTCTGCCCCGCCTTCGCCCGCCAGCAGCACAGAACACAAGAAGCCAAGAAGCAAAAATACTGAATCAAACGAAACTGAAAACGGAATAACGGAACCTGAATATGTCCATGCGAACTCAATACTGCGGCCTCACCACTGAGGCATTGCTCGGCCAAACCGTCAGCCTGTGCGGCTGGGTGCATCGTCGTCGCGACCACGGCGGCGTGATCTTCATCGACCTGCGCGACCGTGAAGGCCTGGTGCAAGTCGTCTGCGATCCTGATCGCGTCGACGTGTTCAAGAACGCCGAAGCCGTGCGCAACGAATTCTGCCTGCGCATCACCGGCATCGTGCGCAACCGTCCTGACGGCACCGGCAACAGCAACCTGAAGTCGGGCAAGATCGAAGTGCTGGCGCACGAACTGGAAGTGCTGAACCCATCGGTCACGCCGCCGTTCCAGCTGGACGACGACAACCTGTCGGAAACCACCCGCCTGACGCACCGCGTGCTGGACCTGCGCCGTCCGCAAATGCAAAACAACCTGCGCCTGCGCTACAAGGTCGCGATGGAAGTGCGCAAGTTCCTCGACGCGCAAGGCTTCATCGATATCGAAACGCCGATGCTGACCAAGTCGACCCCGGAAGGCGCACGCGACTACCTGGTGCCGTCGCGCGTGAACGCCGGCGAATTCTTCGCGTTGCCGCAATCGCCGCAGCTGTTCAAGCAACTGCTGATGGTCGCCAACTTCGACCGTTACTACCAGATCACCAAGTGCTTCCGCGACGAAGATCTGCGCGCCGACCGTCAGCCTGAATTCACCCAGATCGACTGCGAAACCTCGTTCATGAACGAACAGGAAATCCGCGATCTGTTCGAAGGCATGATCCGCCTGGTCTTCAAGAACGTGCTCGATATCGACCTGCCGGATCCGTTCCCGGTCATGGACTTCGCCACGGCGATGGGCATGTACGGTTCGGACAAGCCGGACATGCGCGTCAAGCTGGAATTCACCGAACTGACCGATGTCATGAAGGATGTCGAGTTCAAGGTCTTCTCCGGTGCAGCCAATAGCGAAGGCGGCCGCGTGGTCGGCCTGCGCATTCCGGGCGGCGCCGAAATGCCGCGTTCGGAAATCGACGCCTACACCCAGTTCGTCGCCATCTACGGCGCCAAGGGTCTGGCATACATCAAGGTCAATGAAAAGGCCAAGGGCCGCGACGGCCTGCAATCGCCGATCGTCAAGAACCTGCATGACGCCGCCCTGGCCGCCATCGTCGAGAAGACCGGCGCGCAAGACGGCGACCTGATTTTCTTCGGCGCCGACAAGATCAAGGTCGTCAACGATGCGATCGGCGCGCTGCGCGTGAAGATCGGTCACAGCGATTTCGGCAAGAAGAACGGCCTGCTCGACGACGCCTGGCGTCCGCTGTGGGTGGTTGACTTCCCGATGTTCGAATACGACGAAGACAACCAGCGCTGGGTCGCCCTGCATCACCCGTTCACCTCGCCCAAGGATGGTCACGAAGATTTCATCTCGACCAATCCGGCAGCCGCCATCGCCAAGGCCTATGACCTGGTGCTGAACGGTTGGGAAATGGGCGGCGGTTCGGTCCGTATCCACCGCGCCGAAGTGCAAAGCAAGGTGTTCCGCGCCCTGAAGATCAACGACGAAGAAGCACGCCTGAAGTTCGGCTTCCTGCTGGACGCGTTGCAATACGGCGCGCCTCCGCACGGCGGCATCGCCTTCGGCCTGGATCGCCTGGTCACGATGATGGCCGGCGCCGAGTCGATCCGCGACGTGATCGCTTTCCCGAAGACCCAGCGCGCGCAAGATCTGTTGACGCAAGCACCGTCGGCGGTCGACGAGAAGCAACTGCGCGAACTGCACATCCGTCTGCGCAATGCAGAGCCGGCAATCAAGGCGTAAGGGTAGCAAGCAACATAGTCACATCGTCCGCGCCTGATCCGCGCGGACGGGCAAGTCGAAAGAAGGCGCGTGCAGCAATGCATTGCGCCTTTTTTCATGGGCGCATGGTTTCGCGCTATTCACTACTGCAGCAACGATCCGGTATAAATCTTTTCCGCATGCATGCGCTGCAAGCATGGCGACATGCGCAGATATCATTTCCGGCTTGCTTCTTGCTGGTCCTATCATCGGACGCATATCCATCAAGGGGAGAGACCATGCAAGCCAATACCGCCTACGCCGCGCCGCCGGTTGTCGTCAGCAACGACCAGCGCCGCCGCGCCATCATCGCCACCGTCATCGGCAACGGCCTTGAATGGTTCGATTTCACCGTCTACAGTTTCTTTGCCGTCATCATCGCCAAGCTGTTCTTCCCGACCGGTAACGAGCTGACTTCGCTGCTGCTGGCGGTCGCGACTTTCGGCGTCGGCTTCTTCATGCGTCCGGTCGGCGGCATTTTGCTCGGCATCTACGCCGATCGCGTCGGCCGCAAGGCGGCGCTGTCGCTGACCATCCTGTTGATGGCGGCCGGCACCACGCTGATCGGCATCGCGCCGACCTATGAACAGATCGGCCTGTTCGCACCGCTGATCATCGTGGTGGCGCGCCTGCTGCAGGGCTTCTCGGCCGGCGGCGAAATGGGCAGCGCCACCGCATTCCTGACCGAATATGCACCGGTCAAGGAACGCGCTTTCTACTCCAGCTGGATCCAGGCCAGCATCGGCGTGGCCGTGTTGCTGGGCGCTGCGGTCGGCACCTATGTCACCAGCAGCCTGAGCCCGGAAGCGCTGGCGAGCTGGGGTTGGCGCCTGCCGTTCCTGCTGGGCATCATCATCGGCCCGGTCGGCTATTACATCCGCCATCACCTCGATGAAACACCGGCCTTCCTCGAAGCCAAGGACAAGACCGATTCACCGCTCAAGGAAATCATCCGCAACTATCCGCGTGAAACCACCGCGAGCTTCTCGATGGTGATCCTGTGGACGGTCTGTACTTACGTGCTGCTGTTCTACATGCCGACCTATTCGATCAAGGTGTTGAAGCTGCCGCAGTCGACCGGCTTCATCGCCGGCATGGTGGGCGGTCTGTGCATCATGGTGTTCGCACCGGTGGTGGGCCGTATCGCCGATCGCTACGGCCGTCGCGGCCTGCTGTCGGGCGCCGCGCTGCTGATCCTGCTGCTGGCGTATCCGATGTTCGCTTACATCAACCATGCGCCCGGCCTCGGCTCGCTGCTGATTTTCCAACTGGTGTTCGGCATCCTGATCGCTACCTATACCGGTCCGATCCTGGCGGCATTCTCCGAACTGTTCCCGGCCAAGGTGCTGTCGACCGGCTTGTCGGTGGCCTACAACCTGGCGGTGACGATTTTCGGCGGCTTCGCTTCTTTCATCATCACCGGCCTGATCGCCGCCACCGGCAGCACCATGGCGCCGGCGTTTTACGTGATGATCGCCGCCGCCATCAGCCTGGTGGGTACACGCTTCGTGCGCGAACCTGCGTATTTGCAACGCGCTTAATTTCCAGATTTCAATTTTCAGATTTTATTTTTCCATGACCAAGATTCTCCTGCAGGGCGGCAACGTCCTCGACCCGGCGCATGGCAGCCTGCTGCTTCGCCACGATGTCCTGATTGAAAACGACCGCATCATCGACGTCTCTGCGACGCCTATCGATGCGCCGAATGCCTCCGATATGCAGCGCATCAATGTGACCGGCAAGACGGTGATGCCCGGCCTGATCGATTGCCACGTGCATGTGCTGGCCTCGCTGGCGAACTTGGGCGCGAATGCCTTGCAACCGGGTTCGCTGACCTCGATCCGCGCCTTGCCGATCGTCGAAGCGATGCTCAACCGCGGCTTCACGACCGTGCGCGATGCCGGCGGCGCCGACTGGGGACTGGCGCAAGCCATCGCCATCGGGCTGGTGCCGGGACCGCGGATCTTCCCTTCGGGAAAAGCTCTGTCGCAGACCGGCGGGCATGGCGACTTCCGCCCGCGTTCGGATGTGCTGGAGCCATGCTCCTGCGCCTTCCGTGCCGGCGCGATTGCGCGCGTGGCCGACGGCGTCGACGCCGTGCGGCTGGCTGCGCGTGAAGAGATCCAGAAGGGCGCGACGCAGATCAAGATCATGGCCTCCGGCGGCGTCGCTTCGCCCACCGATCCGATCGGCAATACGCAATACAGTGAAGACGAAATCCGCGCCATCGTGGCTGAAGCCGAGGCCGCACAGACCTACGTGATGGCGCATGCCTACACCGGCCGGGCGATTTCGCGCGCAGTGCGTTGCGGCGTGCGCACGATCGAGCACGGCAACCTGGTGGATGCCGATGCTGCGCGCGTGATGCACGAGCATGGCGCGTTCGTGGTGCCGACGCTGGTGACCTACGACTCGCTGGCGCGCGACGGTGCGCGTCTCGGTTTGCCGATGGATTCGGTCGCCAAGATCGAATCGGTGCGCCAGGCCGGCCGCGACTCGCTGAAGATTTACGCCGAGCACGGCGTGCAGATGGGCTTCGGCTCCGACCTGCTGGGTGAGATGCATCAGGACCAGTCGCAGGAATTCGTCATCCGCGCCGAGATTCTCGGCAACCTGGAAGCAATCCGCTCGGCCACCTCGATTGCCGCCGCCATATTGCAACGCGACGGCGAACTGGGCACCGTGCGTGCAGGTGCACGCGCCGACCTGATCGTGGTCGACGGCAATCCGCTGGACGACATCCAGTTGCTGGCGGGGCAGGGCGAGCACCTGTCGCTGGTGATGCAGGGCGGTTATGTGCATCGCAGCACACTCCGTACGCTCAACACGCGTTGAATCCAGGCGGGCATGTTTTTCGCTCTATGATGGAGCTCTGAGTTGTTCAACACGGGCTGCCATCATGCGTATTTCTCCACTTCCTCCTCTACCTTCGCTGATCGCGTTTGAAGCTGCCATGCGGCATAGCAGCTTCACGCGCGCGGCGGCGGAACTGCATCTGACGCAAAGCGCCATCAGCCGCCAGATTGCGCAGCTGGAGCGTTTCCTCGGCAAGAAACTGTTCATCCGCGAACCGCGCGCGCTGCGCCTGACCGTCAGCGGGCAGCGCTATGCCGAAGAGGTGCAGCGCCTGCTGGTCGGCTGCGCCGAAGTCACCGAAGACATCATGAAACGCAAGGGTCACAGCGAACTGACGGTGGCCTGTTCTTCCGGCGTCGCGGTGCTGTGGCTGACGCCGCGGCTGGCGCGTTTCCGTGCGCTGCAGCCGGAATGCCATCTGCGCCTGCTGGTCAACGACAGCCTTGCGGCTTTGTCGGAAACCGATTTCGACATGGGCATCTACTTCCTGCGCGACGGACCGCCGTCCGGGTTGGCGGCGCGCCGGCTGTATGACGAAGAAGTGTTCCCGGTGTGTTCCCCGGCCTATCTCGCGGGACGCACGCTGGAACCGCGCGACTTGCTGCAGGAAACCCTGCTGATGCAGGAAGACGGCCAGCGCCAGTGGATGTCCTGGCAAAACTGGATGGCGCAGAACGATCTCGGCGACGCCCGCATCGAGCATCAGATCCTCTCCAATCAATATCCCATCCTGCTGCAACTGGCGATGGAAGGCCACGGCATCGTGCTGGCCTGGCGTCACATGATCGATGCCTGCATGCACGAGGGCTTGCTGGTGCGCGCCTGTGAGGCCAGCGCCAGCCTCGGCGGCGGCTACTACGCGGTGTGGCCGCGCGACCGCATCGAGCACGCGGCGGCGCGCAGCTTCCGCAACTGGCTGGTCGAGGAGAGCGCGGCAGCAGCGGCAGACTGATCGCGCGGCGGGCGATGCGGATACAATGGGCGTTGGCAACTTGTCACCTGCTCAAGAGAAATGAACCGTCCCTTTAAAATCCCCGAGTCCGTCCTGGTCGTCATCTACACCGCAGCGCTGGATGTGCTGCTGATCGAGCGCACCGACAAGGCCGGTTACTGGCAGTCGGTCACCGGCTCCAGGGACACGCTGGACGAGCCCCTGATGCTGACCGCGCAACGCGAAGTCGGTGAAGAAACGGGGATTGTGATTAGCGACGAAATCAGTGTTTCGCCGACAGCCGCCAATCGTGTTCCGTGCGATCATCTGAGCGACTGGAAGTTGTCGAACGATTACGAAATCTATCCGGTCTGGCGCCATCGCTATGCGCCCGGCGTGACCCGCAACATCGAGCATGTGTTCGGTTTGCTGGTGCCGCAAGGGATTCCGGTCACGCTGGCGCCGCGCGAGCATACGCGCTTCCAGTGGCTGCCTTACCGTGCTGCGGCCGACCAGTGTTTTTCACCGTCGAACGCCGAAGCGATCCTGCAGCTGCCGCATTACATGTAAGTCCTCGACGCGCACCCGTGCGGTCGATGGCTGCAGGTCCATTTGCATACAGTTACATTTGACGCAGTTCAATTGAAATAACCAAGAGGTTTTGCCGATCGTATGAAGTTACGCATAGCCACTTACAACATCCACAAGGGGGTCACCTCCTTCAGCGGACGCCCGCGCATCCATGCGCTCAAGCAGGCGCTGGCGCAACTCGACGCCGACCTGGTGTTCCTGCAGGAAGTGCAGGGACGCCACGACCGTATCGCGCTGCGTCACGCCGCCCTGTGGCCAACGCAGTCCCAACATGAATACCTGGCGGGAGAATCGCATCACGCCGCTTACGGCGTGAACGCGGTGTACGACCATGGTCATCATGGCAATGCGCTGCTGTCGCGCTTCGCGATTGCGTCGGCACGCAATCAGGATGTCTCCGACCACGCCTACGAATCGCGCGGCATCCTGCATTGCGTGGTCGAGATCGAAAGCGTCCCGGTGCATTGCTACGTCATCCATCTCGGCTTGTTTGCGAACGGTCGCCGTCGCCAGACCGCGGCACTGATCGAAGCGGTGCGCGCCTCGTCGCCACCGGACGCGCCCATCATCATCGCCGGCGACTTCAACGACTGGGGCAACAAGCTCAGCGAATTCCTGCGCATCCGCCTTGGCGTCAGCGAAGTGTTCGAACAGCACGGCTCCGCGCACGGCCTCATGGGCTACCTGCGCAAGCTCGGCGGCATGCGGCCGGTGATCCAGCCGGCGCGTACCTTCCCGGCCTCGATGCCGATGCTGCGGCTGGACCGCATCTACCTGCGCGGTTTTGAAGTCGAATCGGCGGAAGTGATGCGCGGCGGCCTGTGGGCGAACCTGTCGGATCACGCTCCCATTGTCAGCACCTTGCGCTTAAAATGACGGCAGTTCAACTTCCGTCAGCCTCCACTTGACTGCTTTCCTTTTCGATTTCCGCACTCGCGCGGACGCGGCATGCGCGTAATCAGTTATAGCGGCGACAACCATGTCGAGCTGCTGCGTTGCGGCGCGGAGTTCTTTCCGGCGCTGATTGCCGCCATCGACGAGGCCCACGTCGAACTCTATCTCGAAACCTATATCTTCAGCCTTGACGACACCGGCATCCTGGTGCACGACGCCTTGATCCGTGCCGCCAAACGCGGCGTCGTGGTCAGCGTCATCACCGACTGGATCGGCACCGGCCGGGTCGAGAGCAAGCAGCTCAAGGCCACGCTGACCGCCGCCGGCGTCCAGCATCGCTCGTTCAATCCCTGGTTCAAACGCGGCGTCGCGCGCAGCCACCGCAAGCTGTGCGTGGTGGATCGCAAATGGGCGTTCGCGGGCGGCCTCAATATCAACGACGATTTCTTTTCCGACGATGCGCGCCGTGTGCCCTTGCCGGCGCCGCGCTGGGATTTTGCGGTGCGCATCAGCGGCCCGCTGGTGGAGGCGATCCATCGGGAAATGCTGGACCAGTGGATACGCATCGGCAAGATGAAGCTGCGCGCGCGCTGGGATCGTTTCAAGATGGGGCGTTATACCCAGCACGGCACCGAGCCGGGTCAGGCGCTGGCCGGGCTGGTGGTGCGCGACAACCTGCGCAACCGCCGCACCATCCAGCGCGCCTATCTGCAAGCGCTCGGTCGTGCACGCGAAACGGCATTCCTCGCCAACCCCTATTTTGCGCCCGGCCGCAAGCTGCGCCGCGCACTGGAAGAAGCCGCCTCACGCGGCGTGCGCGTAACGCTGTTGCTGGGCGTCGGGCAGTTTTACCTGCAGGATGCGGTAGCGCATTCCTTCTATCCGAAACTGCTCAAGGCCGGCGTGCGCATCGTCGAATACACCAAGACCCAGCTGCACGCCAAGGTCGCGGTGATCGACGATGAATGGGCCACGGTCGGCTCCAGCAATTACGACGGCCTCAGCCTGTTCGTGAACCAGGAAGCCAATGTTGTCGTCAGCGACATAGCCTTCGCCGCCACGCTGCGCACCGAGATCGAAATCGGCCTCAGCGAGGGACGCCTGGTGCAGCTGCAGGACTTCCTCCATTCGCCTTGGTACAAGCGGCTCTGGTACGGCACCGCCTTCCTGATGTATCGCGGCCTCATTCGCGTCATCACGCTGGGGCAGGACGCCTGACTCTTCCTGCGGTATGTCATTGCCTTTACACAAGGCTGGGTCATAATGCACTTTCGTTTTTGCCGGCGCATGCGGTTAAATGCGCGAGGTTGCCGGCATGAACGGAATTCCTATTCCATCAATAAAGACAATCAATTTCTCAATATCAATAAATTTCATTAAAGTTCATGCAGCACCGTCATCATGCAGGTACAGATGCGGGTCTTCTAACCTAGATTTTTAAAGGGATGTGACATGAGCAACAAGTTAACCACCTCCGCCGGCGCCCCGGTCGCCGACAACAACAACATCCAAACTGCAGGCCCACGCGGTCCGGCCCTGCTGCAAGACGTCTGGTTCCTCGAAAAGCTGGCCCACTTCGACCGTGAAGTCATTCCCGAGCGCCGCATGCACGCCAAGGGTTCGGCCGCCTACGGCACCTTCACCGTGACGCACGACATCACCAAATACACCAAGGCCAAGATCTTCTCCGAAGTCGGCAAGAAAACCGACCTGTTCCTGCGCTTCTCGACCGTCGCCGGCGAGCGCGGTGCGGCCGATGCCGAGCGCGACATCCGCGGCTTCGCCATCAAGTTCTATACCGAGCAAGGCAACTGGGATCTGGTCGGCAACAACACGCCGGTGTTCTTCATGCGCGACCCGCACAAATTCCCGGACCTGAATCGCGCCGTCAAGCGCGATCCCAAGACCAACCTGCGCAGCGCCAACAACAACTGGGACTACTGGACCTTGCTGCCGGAAGCACTCCATCAGGTCACCATCGTTATGAGCGACCGCGGCCTGCCGCGCTCGTATCGCCACATGCACGGTTTCGGCAGCCATACGTTCAGCTTCATCAACGCCGCCAATGAGCGCTTCTGGGTCAAGTTTGCCTTCAAGACCCAGCAAGGCATCCAGAACCTGACCGACGCCGAAGCCACCGAGCTGGTCGGTCATGACCGCGAAAGTTCGCAGCGCGACCTGTTCGACTCCATCGAGAACAAGGACTTCCCGCGCTGGAAGCTGTTCGTGCAGATCATGCCCGAGAAGGAAGCCGGTTCTTACCACCTCAACCCGTTCGACCTGACCAAGGTGTGGCCGCACAAGGACTATCCGGAAATCGAAGTCGGCGTGCTGGAACTGAACCGCAATCCGGAAAACTACTTCGCCGAAGTCGAACAGGCCGCCTTCTCGCCGGCCAACGTGGTGCCGGGTGTGGGCTTCTCGCCGGACAAGATGCTGCAAGGCCGTTTGTTCTCGTACGGCGACGCGCACCGTTACCGTCTTGGCGTGAATCACTACCAGATCCCGGTCAATGCGGCGCGCTGCCCGGTCCATACGTCGCACCGCGACGGCGCCATGCGCGTCGATGGCAACCATGGCGCGACCCTGGGCTACGAGCCGAACAGCTACGGCCAATGGCAGGAGCAGCCCGACTTCCGCGAGCCGCCGCTGGCCATCGAAGGCGCCGCCGATCACTGGAACCACCGCGTCGACGAGGATTACTACTCGCAGCCGCGCGCCTTGTTCCAGCTGATGACGCCGGCCCAGCAGCAGGTCCTGTTCGAGAACACCGCACGCGCCATCAACGGCGCTTCGGAACCAGTCGTGCAACGCCATATCGACAATTGCACCAAGGCTGATCCGGCCTACGGCGCGGGCGTGGCGAAAGCGATTGCGGCGCTCAAGGCCGGCAGCAAGTAAGCCGGGCCTTACTGTTCGCCATACTCGCCGGAACGTAGTCCCGGCATCGAAAAACGCCGCTGTTCCGCAAGGACGGCGGCGTTTTTTCATAGACAAATAAATTTGAATATTTGCGACGTTCATACCGAAAATCCACCGTATCGCCATTGCTCTTGAAATGGACTAAGATGGACGTCCCGGATTTCAACAAGCAAGTCAGTCCACCCCCGGAAAGACTTCGGTAATTCAACAAAAGGAGTGAAACATGGATGACGTCGTTATTGTTGCAGCACAGAGAACAGCGGTCGGTAAATTCGGCGGTTCCTTGTCGAAAATCGCCGCCTCGGATCTCGGCGCGCAAGTCATCAAGGCCTTGCTGGCAAAGACCGGCATCAAGCCGGAAAGCATCAGCGAAGTCATCCTCGGCCAGGTGCTGACAGCCGGCGTCGGCCAGAATCCGGCGCGCCAGGCGGTGATCCGCTCGGGCCTGCCTGACATGGTCCCGGCCTTCGTGGTCGGCAAGGTCTGTGGCAGCGGCCTCAAGGCCGTACAGCTGGCTGCGCAGGCGATCAAGTGCGGCGACGCGCAGATCGTCATCGCCGGCGGCCAGGAAAACATGAGCGCTTCGCCGCACGTGCTGAACAACTCGCGCGACGGTTTCCGCATGGGCGACGCCAAGCTGACCGACACCATGATCGTGGACGGCCTGTGGGACGTCTACAACCAGTACCACATGGGCATCACCGCTGAAAACGTCGCCAAGAAATACGACATTTCGCGCAAGGAGCAGGACGAGTTCGCCGCCGCTTCGCAGAACAAGGCCGAAGCTGCGCAAAAGGCCGGCAAGTTCAAGGATGAAATCGTCCCGATCGAAATCAAGAACAAGAAGGAAACCATCGTTTTCGACACCGACGAATTCGTCAAGCCGGGCGTCACCGCCGAAGCGCTGGGCGCGCTGCGTCCTGCGTTCGACAAGGAAGGCACCGTCACCGCCGGCAACGCATCGGGCATCAATGACGGCGCGGCTGCAGTGGTCCTGATGTCGGCCAAGCTGGCAGCGGAACTCGGCCTGCCGGTGCTGGCCAAGATCAAGTCGTATTCCTCGGCCGGTCTCGATCCAAGCATCATGGGCATGGGCCCGGTGCCGGCGTCGCAACTGACCTTGAAGAAGGCCGGCTGGAGCCCGCAAGACCTCGACCTGATGGAAATCAACGAAGCCTTCGCGGCACAGGCGATTGCCGTCAACAAGCAAATGGGTTGGGACACCAGCAAGATCAACGTCAACGGCGGCGCGATTGCGATCGGTCACCCGATCGGCGCGTCAGGTTGCCGCGTGCTGGTCACGCTGCTGCACGAAATGGTCCGCCGCGACGCCAAGCGCGGTCTGGCCAGCTTGTGTATCGGCGGCGGCATGGGTGTGGCGCTGGCGGTTGAGCGTTAATCAATCAGTACTGACCCGCCGGGTTTGTCACCCGGCGCGCTGTGCAACATAGGCAGGAGAACATGCCGGCCTTGCGGAAGCTCCCAAGGCCGGCATTTTCATTTTGACCCGAATTGAATCTACATTGAATCTGAGCTGAGTCTGAACCGACATGGACACCACCCGCATCGACAAATGGCTCTGGGCGGCGCGCTTCTTCAAGACGCGTTCGCTGGCCACCGACGCCGTCGAACGCGGCAAGGTGAAGCTGCGCGGCGAGCGCACCAAGCCTTCGCATAACCTCAAGACCGGCGACATGCTGCAGATCGACAACGGCGCCACCGAATGGGAAGTGCAAGTCTGCGGCATCTCGGACAAGCGCGGTTCGGCCGCCGTGGCGCAGGGCCTGTATGGCGAAACCGCCGCCAGCGTCGAAAAGCGCCGCCTGCTTGCCGAGCAGCACCATTTCTTCAAGGAACCGACCGCTACGCTCAAGGGCCGCCCGACCAAGCGCGACCGGCGTTTGCTCGATCAATCCTCGTCCTGAATCCCCTCTTTTACGCGACAAATCGCGATCTTTCTCTCCCGCAAGCACCAACGCCGACGGCGCTTCAGTGCATCCCTCGCAGCAATTTGACTACGGCCTCACTTTTCGTTTGACATTTGTCATGCAATGAATAATAGTACGACCGTTCGCATAAAAAATTCTGCGCTGCCCTGGTAGGCCGAAGACAACCGAAGACAACAATAAACACCGGTGCAGCAGACCCACACGTTGGCGTTTTTCGAGATACAGCAATGATTGAGACATCATCATCCGTGACACGGCCGAAGTTCATGCGCAAGGGCGAGCTCACGCGCGCCGCGATTCTTGACATGGCCTTGGAGTTGTCCAGCCGCGACGGCCTGGAAGGCCTCACCATCGGTTTGCTCGCCGAAAAAATGAAGATGAGCAAATCCGGCGTGTTCGCCCATTTCGGCTCGCGCGAAGACCTGCAGATCGAAGTGGTGCGCTTGTACCACCATCGCTTCGAGCAGGAAGTTTTCTATCCCAGCATCAAGGAACCGCGCGGCCTGCAGCGCCTGCAAGGCATGTTCGCGCGCTGGGTCAAGCTGGTCAGCGTGGAAATCGCGCTGGGCTGCATCTACATCAGCGGCGCGGTCGAATACGACGACCGTCCCGGCGCCATCCGCGACCACCTGGTGGCGATGGTGCAGGCATGGCGCGACGCGCTGCACCGCTGCATCAACCAATCGATGGAAATGGGCCACCTGCGCAGCGACATCAATGTCGAGCAGATGGTCTATGAAATCTACGGCCTGATTCTGGCGCTGCATCACGATGCGCGTTTCCTCAAGATCCCGGGCAGTGTGGAGCGCGCGCAGGCCGGTTTCAATCGCCTCATCGACAGCTACCGCAACCCGCAAGTGCCGCAGATTTCAGCGTCCGCCAAGGCCGCCAGCAGCAAAACCGCAAAAACGCCTGCAAAAAAAGCAGCTTAATTTAGTCAGAATTATTCCAATCAGTTCCGCCGGAGACAACCATGCCCCAATACAACGCCCCCCTTCGCGACATGCAATTCGTTCTGCACGAACTGCTGAAGGTAGAAGACGTCCTCAAGACCTTGCCGGCGCACGCCGACACCAACCGCGAACTGATCGACCAGGTGCTGGAAGAGGGTGGCAAGTTCACCTCGCAGGTGCTGTTCCCGCTGAATCATTCGGGCGACCGCGAAGGCTGTACCTACAACAAGGAAACCAAGACCGTCACCCCGCCCAAGGGCTACAAGGAAGCCTACAAGCAGTACGTGGAAGCTGGCTGGGCAGCATTGTCCTGTGATCCTGATTTCGGCGGCCAGGGTTTGCCGCTGGTGATGAACAACTCGTTCTACGAAATGCTGAATTCGTCGAACCAGGCCTGGACCATGTATCCCGGCCTGTCGCACGGCGCGTATGAGTGCATCCACGCGCACGGCTCCGACGAACAAAAAGCGCTGTACCTGCCGAAGCTGATCTCCGGCGAATGGACCGGCACCATGTGCCTGACCGAAGCCCACTGCGGCACCGACCTCGGCATGCTGCGCTCGAAGGCCGAGCCGCAAGCCGACGGTTCCTACAAGATCACCGGCAGCAAAATTTTTATTTCTGCCGGCGAGCACGACATGTCCGACAACATCGTCCACCTGGTGCTGGCGCGCCTGCCGGATGCGCCGCAAGGTTCCAAGGGCATCTCGCTGTTCATCGTGCCGAAGTTCATGCCCAACGCCGACGGTTCGCTGGGTTCGCGCAACCCGATCGCCTGCGGCGCCATCGAAGAAAAGATGGGCATCCACGGCAACGCCACCTGTCAGATGAATCTGGACGGCGCAGTCGGCTGGCTGATCGGCGGACCGCACAAGGGTTTGAACGCGATGTTCGTGTTCATGAACGCCGCCCGTCTGGGCGTCGGCATGCAAGGCCTGGGCCTGACCGAAGTCGCGTATCAGAACGCGCTGGTCTACGCCAAGGATCGCATCCAGATGCGCAGCCTGTCGGGCGTCAAGGCGCCGGACAAGGCCGCCGATCCGATCATCGTGCATCCTGACGTGCGCCGCATGCTGCTGACCGCCAAGGCTTATGCCGAAGGCGGCCGCGCATTCTGCTCCTACGTCGCGCTGCAACTGGACAAAGAGTTGAATCACCCCGATGAAGAAGTCCGCAAGGAAGCCGCCGACCAGGTCGCACTGCTGACGCCGATCGTCAAGGCCTTCATCACCGACAACGCCTGGATCGCCACTTCCGAGTGCCTGCAGGTCTACGGCGGCCACGGCTACATCTCCGAATGGGGCATGGAGCAATACGTGCGCGACGCCCGCATCAACATGATCTATGAAGGCACCAACACCATCCAGTCGCTGGATTTGCTGGGCCGCAAGATCCTGATGGACAACGGCGCAAAATTGAAAAAGTTCGGCGCGCAAGTGCAGGCTTTCATCGAAGACAACGGCACCGACGAAGCCATGTCCGAGTTCATCTCGCCGCTGGCCGACATCGGCGACAAGGTCAGCAAACTGACTATGGAAATCGGCATGAAGGCTTTCCAGAATCCGGATGAAGTCGGCGCCGCCGCCGTGCCTTACCTGCGCGTGGTGGGCCATATGGTCTACGCCTATTTCTTCGCGCAAATGGCCAAGATCGCGCTGGAAAAGCAGGATTCCGGCGACAACTTCTACAAGTCCAAACTGGCCACGGCGCGCTTCTACTTCGCGCGCCTGCTGCCTGAAACCGCCACCCTGATCCGTCAGGCGCGTTCGGGCTCGGCCAACCTGATGGCGCTGGACGCCGATCTGTTCTAAGCATCTTCACCAGGCTGCAAGTGTGACGGCCGGCAAGTTTTTCGAACCTCGCCGTCACGCCAGTGTCATCACAGCACAGCATGCTGTAAAAAATTGCGGGAAGGCGTAGAGTGTCGCAGACCATCCGGTTTTTGTGACCTGCTTCCTGATCAGCCAGACCTCATTTCTGCATCATTAAAAGGAGACACGCGTGTCCAACTTCATCGTCAAAAAAGTAGCCGTTCTCGGCGCGGGTGTGATGGGCGCCCAGATCGCAGCGCACTGCATCAACGCCAAAGTGCCGGTCGTGCTGTTCGACCTGCCGGCCAAGGAAGGCCCAAAGAATGGCATCGTCCAGCGCGCCATTGAAAACCTGAAGAAACTCAGCCCGGCGCCGCTCGCCAACAAAGACGACGCCGCCCTGATCCAGGTCGCCAACTACGAAGACGACATCGAACTGCTCAAGGGCTGCGACCTGATCATCGAAGCCATCGCCGAGCGCATGGACTGGAAGCACGACCTGTACAAGAAAGTCGCGCCGCACATCGCGCCGAACGCGATCTTCGCCTCCAACACGTCCGGCCTGTCGATCACCGCGTTGTCGGACGGCTTCGACGCCGAACTGAAAGCGCGCTTCTGCGGCGTGCACTTCTTCAACCCGCCGCGCTACATGCACCTGGTCGAACTGATCCCGACCGCGACCACCAATCCGGAAATCCTCAACCAGCTCGAAGCCTTCCTGACCACTACGCTGGGCAAGGGCGTAGTGCGTGCGTTCGATACACCCAACTTCGTGGCGAACCGCGTCGGCGTGTTCGGCATCCTGGCCACCGCCATCGAAGCTGAAAAATACGGCCTGTCGGTCGACGTCGTCGATGACCTGACCGGCGCCAAGCTGGGCCGCGCCAAGTCAGGTACCTTCCGCACCGCGGACGTAGTCGGTCTGGACACCATGGGTCACGTCATCAAGACCATGCAGGACAACCTCAAGGACGATCCGTTCTTCTCGTCGTATGCGACGCCGCCGTTGCTGGCCAAGCTGGTCGAGCAGGGCGCGCTGGGCCAGAAGAGCGGCGCCGGTTTCTACAAGAAGGTCGGCAAGGACATCCTGCGCATCGATCCGGCCAAGGGCGATTACGTCCCGGGCGGCGGCAAGGCCGACGACATCATCGCGCGCATCCTGAAAGAAAAAGATCCGGTCAAGCGCATGAAGGCGCTGCACGATTCGACCAATCCGCAAGGGCAGTTCCTGTGGGCGATCTTCCGCGATGCCTTCCACTACATCGCCGTGCATCTGGAAACCGTCGCCGACAACGCGCGCGACCTCGACTTCGCGATGCGCTGGGGCTTCGGCTGGAGCGTCGGCCCGTTCGAGACATGGCAGGCTTCCGGCTGGCAGCAAGTCGCCACCTGGATCAAGGAAGACATCGACGCCGGCAAGGCGCTGTCGACAGCACCGCTGCCGGCCTGGGTGTTCGATGGTCGTGAAGGCGTGCACAGCGCGCAAGGTTCGTACTCGCCATCGAAGAAAACCAACGTGGCGCGTTCCGAACTGCCGGTCTATCAACGCCAGGCCTTCCGCGCACCGCTGGTGGGCGAAGGCGCTGCCGACGGCAAGACTGCCGGCACCACCTTCTTCGAAGACGACTCGGTCCGCATCTGGCATCAGAACGACGATGTCCTGATCCTGTCCTTCAAGACCAAGATGCACGTCATCGGTCAAGGCGTTATCGACGGCATCAACAAGGCCCTCGACGAAGCTGAAAAGAATTTCAAGGGCCTGGTGATCTGGCACGCGGACGCAGCCGAAGGCGGTGCGTTCTCGGCCGGCGCCGACCTGCAATCGATGCTGCCGCTGTTCATGTCGGGCGGCGTCAAGGCCATCGAGCCGGTCGTGCATCACTTGCAACAGGCGCATCAGCGCCTCAAGTACGCCAACGTGCCGGTCGTCGCTGCGGTTGCCGGCCTGGCGCTGGGCGGCGGTTGCGAATTGCTGCTGCACGCGGCCAAGCGTGTTGCTTCGATCGAATCCTATATCGGCCTGGTGGAAGTCGGCGTCGGCCTGATCCCGGCCGGCGGCGGTCTGAAAGAAGCGGCGGTGCGCGCCGCCAAGGAAGCCAAGGGCAACGACATCCTGCAATTCCTCAAGGACTACATGCTGGCCGCGGCCACCGCCAACGTCTCCAAATCGGCGCTGGAAGCACGCAAGCTCGGCTACCTCAAGGCGGATGACGTGATCGTCTTCAACCCTTACGAATTGCTGCACGTGGCCAAGGTCGAAGCGCGCGCGATGTTCGACGCCGGCTACCGTCCGGCGCTGGCGCCGCAAGTGCCGGTGGTCGGCCGCTACGGCGTCGGCACCATCATGGCGCAACTGGTCAACATGCGCGACGGCGGCTTCATCTCCGCCCATGACTTCAAGCTGGGCCAGATGATCGCCGAGATCGTCAGCGGCGGCGAAGTCGAAGAAGGCAGCGTGGTCAACGAGCAATGGTTGCTGGACCTGGAACGCAAGGCGTTCATGGAACTGCTGAACCATCCGAAGACGCAAGAGCGAATCATGGGAATGATGCAAACAGGTAAACCAGTACGCAACTAGTGAATACTCCCTCCCCTTCAAGGGGAGGGCTGGGGTGGGGATGGGCTGACAATGCAAGGTCAAACCAAGGCGTTCACGAAACTCGCAGCAAAAGAGTTGAGAAAGACGATGACCGACGCGGAACGCAGACTCTGGCATCGACTGCGTGGAGAGCAACTTGAAGTCAAGTTCCGTCGCCAACACCCTTTTGAAAATGTCGTGCTGGATTTTGTTTGCCTAGAGCGGCGCCTGGTGATTGAAGTAGACGGTTCGCAGCATGTAGAAAATCAACATGATGAAAAGCGGACCGAGAGATTGAACCTGGCGGGCTTCACCGTTCTGCGTTTTTGGAATAACGAAGTATTGAATGAGACGGATGCGGTTGTTCAGGCGATCTGGAATGCCTTGAACCCATCCCCACCCCAGCCCTCCCCTTGAAGGGGAGGGAGTACAAGGAGAATTTGAAATGACCAAACAACTTCAAGACGCCTACATCGTCGCTGCGACGCGCACTCCGATCGGCAAAGCGCCGCGCGGCATGTTCAAGAACGTGCGCCCGGACGACCTGCTGGTGCGCGCGATCCAATCCGCGATTGCGCAAGTCCCGGGCCTCGACCCGAAACTGATCGAAGACGCCATCATCGGCTGTTCCTTCCCTGAAGGTGCGCAAGGCCTCAACATGGCGCGCAACGCCATCTTGCTGGCCGGCCTGCCGAACACCATCGGCGGCGTCACCATCAACCGCTATTGCGCATCCGGCGTGACCGCGATTGCGATGGCGGCGGACCGCATCCGCGTCGGCCAGGCCGACGTCATGATCGCCGGCGGCGCCGAGTCGATGTCGATGGTGCCGATGATGGGTTTCCATCCATCGGTCAACATGGGCGCGTTCAAGGACGAAAACATCGGCATGGTCTACGGCATGGGCCTGACCGCTGAAAAAGTCGCCCAGCAATGGAAGGTCTCGCGCGAAGCGCAGGACGCGTTCGCACTGGCCTCGCATCAGAAGGCGATCGCGGCGCAACTGGCCGGCGAATTCAATGACGAGACCACTTCGGTCGACATCATCGAGCGCTTCCCCAACCTGGCCACCGGCCAGATCGACATCAAGACCCGCACCGTCAACAAGGACGAAGGCGCACGCGCCGACAGCACCATCGAGGCACTGGCAAAACTGAAACCGGTGTTCGCCGCCAAGGGTAGCGTCACCGCCGGCAACAGCTCGCAGACGTCGGATGGCGCCGGCGCCCTGATCCTGGTCAGCGAAAAGATCCTCAAGCAATTCAACCTGACGCCGCTGGCGCGCTTCGCCTCGTTCGCCGTGCGCGGCGTACCACCGGAAATCATGGGCATCGGTCCGAAAGAAGCCATCCCCGTCGCCCTGCGCGCGGCCGGCATCACCCAGGATCAGTTGGACTGGATCGAACTGAACGAAGCTTTCGCGGCGCAAGCGCTGGCCGTGATTCAGGACCTGGGTCTGGATCCATCCAAGGTCAACCCGATGGGCGGCGCGATTGCACTCGGCCACCCGCTCGGCGCAACCGGCGCGATTCGTGCGGCGACCACCATCCACGCGATGCGCCGCAAGAATCTGAAGTACGGCATGGTGACGATGTGCGTCGGTACGGGCATGGGAGCAGCCGGCATTTTCGAACGCATGTAAAAACCTGCTCATGATCCTACTGCGAGGCCGTGATCCGGCGTCGGGCGGTGCTCCGAATCCTCATGTACTAAAGTACATTCCGGTTCGTGCGCTCCGGCCGCCACCGGCTGACGGCCTCTCGCTACGGATCATGAACAGGTTTTGAGCGCGGCTCTGCCATCAAAAAAACAAGCCGCACGTCGCCCAGGCGATGCGGCTTTTTTTATCGGAGACATATGGAAATCGAACTCAGCAAAAGCAACAGCGTCCTGACCATCGCCTTCAACCGCGAAGAAAAGAAGAACGCCATCACCGCCGCGATGTACCAGCAGTTGGCTGACGCCCTCAAGGACGCTGAAGCCGACAACACGGTGCGCGCCATCCTGTTCACCGGCAAGCCGCAGATATTCACCGCCGGCAACGACCTCGAGGACTTCCTCAAGAATCCGCCCAACAGCAAGGACGCGCCGGTGTTCCAGTTCCTGTGGGAGATCAGCCACGTCGGCAAGCCCATCGTCGCCGCCGTGTCGGGCGCCGCGGTTGGCATCGGCACCACCTTGCTACTGCATTGCGACCTGGTCTACGCCGCCGACAACGCCAAATTCTCGATGCCGTTCACGCAACTGGGTTTGTGCCCGGAAGCCGCCTCGTCATTGCTGTTGCCGCATATCGCCGGCTACCAGCGCGCGGCCGAAAAGCTGCTGCTGGGCGAAGCCTTCGACGCCGCCGAAGCGCACGCCATGGGCATCGTCAACCGCGTGTTGAGCGCGGAAGAGTTGCTGCCGTTCGCCCAAAAGCAGGCCGCCAAACTGGCCGCATTGCCTGCCAGCTCGGTACGCGTCACCAAGCAACTGATGAAGAAGAATCGCGTCGCCGCCACCGAAGCGCAGATGGCGGCCGAGATCGAACACTTTGCAAAAATGCTGACCGCGCCGGAAGCCAAGGAAGCCTTCACGGCATTTTTTGAAAAGCGTCGGCCGGACTTCAGCAAGTTCGCCTGAGTCCGGTCAAGGCATGGAGCGGGTAATGATCCGGCTCCATGCCCCGGGCGCTGTCGCAGTATTTCTCCCCACGCGCCATTCTTGAAGCTTCTCTGCCTTTCCCGGGCGATATTCACCGTCGCCGGCCAGACGTTCTTGCCCCCCCCCCGTCCGTCTTCCCTGTTTCGTTTTGGACAAATAACCTCCATTTTTCCCAAAAATTGGAAAGTATTTGCAAAATGGAAGAAGTTTCCATAAAATGATTTCGATCAAATCGGCTTCGAATTTCTTGAAGTCGCCAACTTGGTATGGAGACGTCCATGACAGCAGTATTGCAACGCAGCTTCCGGGTCCTCGAGGAGCTGGCCATCGCCCCTGAGGGCAGGACCCTTTCCGAACTGGTCAACGAATTGGGACTGCCCCTGAGCGCGACTCATCGCCTGCTTGCGGATCTGATCGAGCAGGGCTATGTGCGCAAGGACGAACGTCGCGGCGAATTCCTGCTGACGATGAAGATGCCTGCGCTCGGCCTGCGCTTCCTGAGCGCCGCCGGCATCGCCGACATCGCCCAGCCGATCCTGGAACGCCTGGCGGGACAATGCGGCGAGCTGGTCCGGCTGGCGCTGGTGGAAGACGATCAGCTGATCTATGTCGCCAAGGCGCAGGGAGCGCGCCAGGGCATCGTGTATGACCCGGAGATGGGGCGGCCGGTGACCTTGTCGGTCAGCGCCGCCGGCATCGTCTGGATGTCGACCAAGACCGAGGAAGAAGCCATGGCGCTGGTGTCGCGGCAGGGTTTCGGCACGCCGGCTGAATTCGGCCCGCGCGCGCCGACCACCTTCAAGGCATTGATGCCGATGGTCGAACTGGCGCGCAGCCGCAAGTTCGCCACCACGCAGGACATGTTCCTGCCCGCAATGAGCTCGATGGCGACGCCGGTCTACGGACCTGCGCAGGAAGTGCGCGCCGTGCTTATCATCGCCGGACCGATGTCCCGCTTGTCGGAAGAAAAGATGGAAGAACTTGCTCCCGTGCTGCAGTCGACCGCACAGGAGTTGTCGGAAGCCAGCAGCGTGTCGCCGATGTTCCGGCGCGCGCTGAATTCACGGCAGACCGAGCCTGCCTCATAAGAATTAACACCATCGCCGGCAGGCGAAACTGAACAACTGATTCAACGCCAACCGGCTCGTTGCTGCGCGCCGGCGGGGGAGTGTTTGCGCGCAAAAAAAGCAGCTATCTAAAACCACCAAGAGCGACTAACAAAACGTCGATGGCAAGGCGCGCCGACGAAGACAGTACGAAAGTACGGCCAGGAGAAGCAACGCCGCCAGCGGCGTTTTGTTAGTCGCTCATAATAATCAACAAGGAGACTGAGATGAGCAGTTCATCACATCAACACGACGGCAATGCCATGGCCAATCGGGCGGTCACGGCCGCCACCATGGGCACCGCCCTGGAATGGTTCGACTTCACGCTGTACGGCGCCGTCGCGGCCACCATACTTCCCAAGCTGTTCTTCCCCGCGCTGGAACCGACCTCGGCGCTGCTGGCGTCGCTGGCCACCTTCAGCGTCGGCCTCGCGGCGCGTCCGCTGGGTGCGATCATCTGCGGCTATTTCGGCGACAAGATCGGCCGTCGCAATCTGATGCTGGGAACGGTGTCCGCGATGGGCATCACCTCGGTGCTGATGGGCTTGCTGCCGACCTACGCGCAAATCGGCGTCTGGGCGCCGATCCTGTTGGTGATCCTGCGCATCCTGCAAGGTTTCGCCCTCGGCGGCGAATCCACCGGCGGCCAATTGATGGCGCTGGAGCACGCACCGGCCGCACTGCGCGGACGCTACTCGGGCCTGATCGGCATGTGTGCGCCGCTTAGTCAGATATTGGCGAACGGGGTGTTGCTCGGACTGGCGGGATTGATGAGTGCGGAGGCTTTCGAAAGCTACGGCTGGCGCATTCCGTTTGTCGCCAGCTTCGTCCTGGTGATCGTCGGCCTCTATATCCGCCTCAAGGTGAACGAAACGCCGGCCTTCGTCGAACTGAAGAAATCGGGTGTCTCCACTCAGGGCCGGCCGCTGCGCGACGCCTTCCGCCTGCACTGGAAAACCATCCTGCGCATGATGCTGTTCTTCTGCGGCCCGACTGCGCTGTTCTACCTGGCCGTGGTGTTCACGCTGAGCTACCTGACCAACAACCTGGGCGTGCCCAAGCAGACCGGTTTCAAGCTGCTCATGATCGCCAATGCCTGCGCCATCGTCGGCTCCATCGTTGGCGGCCGCGTCAGCGACAAGATCGGCCGCAAGCGCGCACTGATGATCGCTTCCGCCGCAACCTTCCTCATCATGCTGGCGTATTTCCCGGCGATGGAGACGCGCAACTTTGCCGTGATGGCCGTCGCCATGGGTTTGTTCATGTGCTTTACGCAGGTGCAGACCGGCATCCAGCCGGTCGCCTTCGCGGAAGCATTCCCGACCAATGTGCGTTACACCGGTTCGGCGCTGGCCTTCACCGGCGCCAGCCTGTTCGCCGGCGGTCCCGCGCCGGTAGTGGCGACCTGGCTGGTGAAGCTGGGCAACGGTTCGCCATGGGGCCTGGTGGCGTTGGTGGCCGTGCTCAACATCGTGTCCTTCATCATGATCGCCATCGGTCCTGAAACAGCCGGCAACGACATGAACCGCATCGACACCGATCTCGGCGGCGCGCAGGCGTATCCCGATGGCGCCAAGCGGGCGTCGGTGTAAGGCACTCATCAGCAAGCAACAAGGAATCAGCATGACAATCAAGGGAACCGGCCTGTTGGCCATCTGGAGCACCGTGGATGCGGACTTCGAGACGGACTACCTGCACTGGCTGACGCGTGAGCATGTGTTCGAACGCGTCGCGGTGCCGGGCTTCCGATCCGGTCGGGTGTTGCGCCGGCGCGGCAGTGCGCCTTCGGAGTACATGATCCTGTACGAGCAGGACAACGCGCAGGTCATGAGCAGCGACGGCTATCAGGCGCGCCTGAACCAGCCGACGCCGTGGACCCAGCGGGTGATGCCGAACCTGCAGAAGTTCAGGCGCGGCGGCGGCACGATCGTCAGGCAGAGCGGCCACGCCTGCGCATTCGGCGCATGCATGGCGGTGGCGCGTTTTGAGGACGGCTTGCCGGAGGTCTTGCTTGGCGACGCGTCGTCCGCTACGTGGAAGCGCATATCGGACATCGATCGCGTGGTGAACATGTATGCGATGGAAGTGGCGGCAGACGGCACGCAGATCGCGACCAAAGAGAAGTCGATGCGGCGCGGCGGCGAGGGAATATTCAAGGGCGTCTTCTTGTTGGAAGCCCTGGATGACAACGCGCTGCAACGTGCTATCGATGCTGCGGCTGCGGACCTGGCGATTCCTGCCGGGCAGTTCGAGATCTACGATCTGGTGTTTGCGTACGCGGATCGACCGGCCGGCTAAGTTCGGCTGAGCTCTGTTGTGAAGGACCGGGGGCCGCATTCATGCGGCCCCTTCTGCATCAAGGCAACAAAATCGACAATTCCTCTGCGCCTCTTTTGAGGACCGGCAGGAACTGCTCCTCCATCTGCCTGCGACTCACGCGGGTCGCCTGCACGCCGACATTGAGCGCGGCCACGACGTTGCCGCCGGCGCCGCGCACGGGCACGGCGATCGAACGCAAACCGACTTCCAGTTCTTCATCGATCAGCGCATAGCCGTCTTCGCGCACACCAGCCAGGATTTCGCGCAGGCGTTTCTGCGACACCACGGTCTTGTCGGTCATGGCGCGCAACTTCACCTTGCTGAAGTAGGTTTTGAGCTGATCCTCCGGCAGATGCGCCAGCATCGCGCGACCCAGCGACGTGCAATACGCCGGCAGCCGGCTACCGGTGTTGAGCGCGACCGACATGACGCGCGACGCGGCAGAGCGGGCCACATACAACACCTCGGTGTCATCCAGCACGGCCAGCGAGCAGGACTCGCCCAGCGTGCGGCTGATGTTGTTGAGGTAGGGCTGGGACGAGACCGTCAACGGCGTCGACGAGAGGTAGGAATAGCCCAGCGTCAGGATCTTCGGACCCAACGAAAAGTTATTCACGTCGGCATCCGCATAGCCGAGCTGGCGCAGCGTATGCAGGCAGCGGCGCACGGCGGCGCGCGGGATGCCGGTCTTCTGGCTGATCTGGGCAATCGTCAGGCTGCGACGCGAATCGGCAAAGGCGCGGATGACGGCCAGGCCGCGCGCCAGCGACGTCATGAAACTGGGATCGGTGAGGGCGTCGATTTCTTCGGCGATGCTCAGGCTGCGCTCGGCGGCAGGGGCGGCGTCGTCAGGCTTTGCTGGTGTCGGCTTCTTGGTGGCGGCTTTTGGCATGGTCTCGGTGGTGAAGAAGATAAAGGCTGGTTCGTATTCTAAACATTCGTGCGGTGAACGAACACAACCGGTTCCGGCTTATTGACGATGAAACCGGCGTTTCACTAAACTGAATGTGCGAAATATGACTATTTGTTCGATTATCGAACAATTTGGATTGGCACACTTCAGAAAGATGCATCGTGATCGATAAAACTTTTGAGTCCTTGGAACAAGCGGTGGAGGGCATCCACGACGGCGCCACCATCATGATCGGCGGCTTCGGCAACGCCGGCATGCCGTCCGCCCTGATCGACGCGCTCATCGCCCAGGGCGCGCGCGAACTCACCATCGTCAACAACAACGCCGGCAACGGCGAAACCGGACTGGCGGCGTTGCTCAAGGCCGGACGGGTGAAGAAGATCATCTGCTCCTTCCCGCGCCAGACCGATTCCCAGGTGTTCGACGCGCTCTACCGCGCCGGCAAGATCGAACTGGAACTGACGCCGCAAGGCAATCTCGCAGAACGCATCCGCGCCGCCGGCGCCGGTATCGGCGGCTTTTTCAGCCCCACCGGTTACGGCACCATGCTGGCCGAAGGCAAGGAAACCCGCCTCATCGACGGCCGCCACTACGTGCTGGAGTCGCCCATCCACGCCGACTTCGCACTGATCAAGGCGCTGCGCGGCGATCGCTGGGGCAACCTGGTCTACCGCAAGACCGCGCGCAACTTCGGCCCCATCATGGCCATGGCCGCCAAATGCACGATCGCGCAAGTCAGCGAAGTCGTGGCGCTGGGAGAACTCGATCCGGAAGTCATCGTCACGCCGGGGATCTTTGTGCAGCGTGTTGTGCAAGCCGGTATGGAAACCAAAATCCAGGAGGCCGCACAATGAGCCGCTATACCCGTGAACAAATGGCCGCACGCGTGGCCCGCGACATTCCCGAAGGCGCTTACGTCAACCTCGGCATCGGCTTGCCGACCAAGGTCGCCAACTACCTGCCGGCCGACAAGGAAATCTTCCTGCAAAGCGAAAACGGCCTGCTCGGCATGGGCCCGGCGCCGGCAGCGGGCGAAGAAGACGAAGACCTGATCAACGCTGGCAAGCAGCCGGTCACGCTGCTGACCGGCGGCGCCTATTTCCACCACGCCGATTCCTTCGCCATGATGCGCGGCGGCCATCTCGACATCTGCGTGCTGGGCGCCTTCCAGGTCTCGGCCGGCGGCGACTTGGCCAACTGGCACACCGGTGCGCCGGATGCGATACCCGCCGTGGGCGGCGCCATGGATCTGGCCAGCGGCGCCAAGCAGGTGTTCGTGATGATGGAGCACCAGACCAAGAACGGCGAAAGCAAGATCGTTGATCAATGCGCCTATCCGCTCACCGGCATCGGCTGCGTCAATCGCATCTACACCGACCTGGCCGTGATCGACGTGACGCCGCAGGGTCTGCAGGTGCTGGAAATCGTCGAGGGACTGTCCTTCGAAGAATTGCAAAAACTGACCGGCGCAACGCTGCGCCCGGCCGCCTGAGCTACATGACTGCAGTGAGGAAAACATGACAGACGTATTTATCTGCGACGCCGTTCGCACTCCCATCGGCCGCTTCGGCGGCGCGCTCAAGGACGTGCGCGCCGATGACCTCGGCGCCGTTCCGATGCGCGCACTGATGGAGCGCAATCCCCAGGTGGATTGGACCACCGTCGACGACGTGATCTACGGCTGCGCGAACCAGGCCGGCGAGGACAACCGCAACGTCGCGCGCATGTCGCTGCTGTTGGCCGGCCTGCCGCAAGACGTGCCGGGCGCGACCATCAATCGCCTGTGCGGATCGGGCATGGATGCGATCGGCATCGCCGCCCGCGCCATCAAGTCCGGTGAAGCGCAACTGATGATCGCCGGCGGCGTGGAATCGATGACGCGCGCACCGTTCGTGATGGGCAAGGCCGATAGCGCCTTCTCACGCAACACGGCGATCTACGACACCACCATCGGCTGGCGTTTCATCAACCCGCTGATGAAGGCGCAGTACGGCGTCGACGCCATGCCCGAGACCGGTGAAAACGTCGCCGACGATTTCCGGATCAGCCGCGCCGATCAGGACAAGTTCGCCGTGCACAGCCAGGCCAAGGCGGCCGCCGCGCAACAGAACGGCATCCTGGCGCAGGAGATCGTGCCGGTGATCATTCCGCAAAAGAAGGGCGATGCGATTACCGTGACGCAGGACGAGCATCCGCGCGCGACCAGCATGGAAGCGCTGGCCAAACTCAAGCCCATCGTGCGGTCCGACGGCAGCGTCACCGCCGGCAACGCCTCCGGCGTCAACGACGGCGCCTGCGCCTTGCTGCTGGCCGGCGCCGACGCAGTGGAGAAGTTCGGCCTGAAGCCGCGCGCGCGCATCCTCGGCATGGCCACCGCGGGCGTGGCGCCGCGCATCATGGGCATCGGCCCGGCGCCAGCCAGCAAGAAGCTGCTGGCGCGGCTCGGTCTGGATATCGCGCAGATGGACGTGATCGAACTGAACGAAGCCTTCGCTTCGCAGGGGCTGGCGGTGCTGCGCGAACTCGGCGTGGCCGACGATGACGCCCGCGTGAATCCCAACGGCGGCGCCATCGCCCTGGGCCATCCACTCGGCATGAGCGGCGCACGGCTGGTGACCACCGCGACTTATCAATTGGAACGCATTGGCGGCCGCTACGCCTTGTGCACCATGTGCATCGGCGTGGGGCAGGGCATCGCGATGGTCATCGAGCGGGTGTAATCGCCTGCATCTACTCGCGCGATTGATTGAAAATCGGCGAGGAGGGACTGTTGCCCGCCAGCTCACGCGCGGCGGCGATCAGGTCGGGGCCGAGACTCTCCATGCGGCGCATGTCGAGCCGCTGCAGCGGGCCGGCGATACTGATCACGCCGATGGCCGGATGGCCGCTACGCTGTATCGGCGCCGCCATCGCCGTCATGCCCGGCGCAAAGACTTCATTGATGAGCGCATAGCCGCGACGACGGCTTGCGTGGATGAATTCCAGCAAAGCCTGGATCGTCGTCGGCGCGTTGGGACCGTAGTCCTTGGGCTTGCCGAAGCCTTGCCTCGACACCAGTTCCAGTGCACGCTCATCGGACATTGTCAGCATCCAGGCATGACCGGTGGCGGAGCACGAGAGCACCGTGTCCATGCCCATGTCCGGATCGTAGCGCAAGCCCTTCCTGGCGCCTTGCGACTTCGCCACCCACGTCAGCCGGTCACCGTCGACGATGGCCAGTCGCACCAATTCTCCCGATATTTCCGCCAGCCGGTCCAGTGTGGCCTGAGCCACGTCGACGATGCCCGACGTCGCCAGATAACTGAGTCCGAGACCAACCAGTTTGGTCGTCAGCACGTAGTCGCCATGCTCGCGAATCTGGCGCACATAGCCGCAGCGCACCAGGTCGGCCAGCAGGCGATGACAGGCGCTGCGCGGGATCTCCAGTTCATCGGCCAGCAGGGTCAGCGGCGTCGCTTCCGCCTGCGCTGCCAGGTACTCCAGTATCCCCAGCGTGCGCTCCAATACGCCATTCATCGTGGCTCGTCTCCATTGTAATTTTTCATGATACGGAATCAAATTCCAGTGTGGAATTATGTTCCAGAAGCGCTGATATTATCCGCTCAGAACACCGAAGTAAATCTGTAAATGTGTCGACTGAGTCCAGTCTGCATAAGCCTTTCAGGCCGGACGAGAATTTCTCGCAGTGAATTGAAATTTATTTTTCGGCAGTTCTATTAATAAAAATATGTTCGATTATCGAACAAACAGATAAATTAATTTCCAACAGGAGACAAGAATGAGCACGAGCAGTTATCAGGACGCGAACCACGACTCTCAGCAGGCCGCGCACGAACGCATGGGGACGCGCGCCGTCACCGCCGCAACCGTCGGCACGGCGCTGGAATGGTTCGACTTCACACTGTACGGCGCGGTCTCCGCGACCGTGCTCCCCAAGCTGTTCTTTCCCTCGATGGATCCGACCAACGCCTTGCTGGCCTCGCTCGGCACCTTCGGCGTCGGCCTGGCGGCGCGTCCGCTCGGCGCCATCATCTGCGGCCATCTGGGCGACAAGATCGGACGCCGCAACCTGATGCTCGGCACCGTCACGATCATGGGTCTGGCGTCGGTGCTGATGGGCCTGTTGCCGACCTACGCCATGATCGGCGTCTGGGCGCCGATCCTGCTGGTGCTGCTGCGCATCATCCAGGGCTTCGCACTCGGCGGCGAATCGACCGGCGCGCAACTCATGGCGCTGGAACACGCTTCCCCGGATCGCCGCGGCAAGTATTCGGGTCTGCTGGGTTTGTGCTCGCCACTCAGTCAGATCATGGCCAACGGGGTGCTGCTACTGATTTCATCGTTGCTGACCAATGACGCCTTTGAAAGCTACGGCTGGCGCATTCCTTTCGTCCTGAGTTTCGTGCTGGTGGTGGTCGGTCTTTATATCCGCCTGAAGGTCGACGAGACGCCCGCCTTCGTTGAACTCAAGAAGAGCAGCGCAGCGCGCGTCAGCAGTCCGTTGAAAGACGTCGTGCGTTTCCACTACAAGACAGTGCTGCGCTGGATGTTCTTCTTCTGCGGTCCGGCGGCGCTGTTCTACCTGATCGTGGTGTTCTCGCTGAGCTATGTCACCAAGACGCTGGAAGTGCCCAAGCAAACCGCCTTCCTGCTGCTGATGGGCGCCAACGTCTGCGCGATTGTCGGTGCATTGGCCGGCGGCATGCTGAGCGACAGAATCGGCCGCAAGAAGGCGTTGGCAGTCGGTTCGATTGCCACGCTGCTGATCCTGTTCGTGTACTTCCCGATCCTGGAGACCAAGAGCTTCTTCCCGATGCTGGCGATCATGGGCCTGTTCCTCGGCTTCACGCAGTTCCAGAGCGGCATCCAGCCGGTGGCGTTTGCCGAGGCGTTCCCGACCAATGTGCGCTATTCGGGATCCGCGCTGGCCTACACCGGCGCCAACCTGCTGACCGGCGGTCCGATGCCGATCGTGGCGGTCTGGCTGCTGAGCAAGTTCAACGGTTCGCCTTGGGCGGTGGTAGGCGTGTGCGTGGTGCTGAACCTGCTGTCATTGCTCATGATCATGTGGGGACCGGAGACGCGCGGCATCGACATGAACCGCGTCGATACATCGCATGACGCGGCTGCGCACGACGGCACCGTTGCCGGCGTGCAGACGCGCCGGGCCACCTGAAAACCGATTCAATACTGACTTCATCTATGTCCAAGCTTATCTACGTCCTCAACGGCGCCAACCTGAACATGCTCGGCAAGCGCGAGCCGGAAATCTACGGCACCACCACGCTGGAGGAAATCCGCCTGCGCACGCTGGCCGAGGCCAAAGAGCTGGGGCTGGAGTGCGACTTCCGCCAGACCAATCACGAAGGCGTCATGGTCGACTGGCTGCAGGAAGCCTTCGAGCGCGACGCCGGCGTGATCATCAATCCGGCGGGTTTTTCGTTCGCATCGATTCCGGTGCTGGATGCCGTGAAGCTGATGTCACAACCGGTGGTCGAACTGCACATCAGCAATATCCATCAACGCGACGAAGCGCATCGGCATTCGCTGGTGTCGCTCGCGGCGAAAGCGGTGATCTGCGGCCTCGGCGCCGCAGGTTATCCGATCGCAGTGCGTGCAATCGCGGCGTTGATGGAAAACTGAAGTTACTCGGGGGAGGGAAGGGGAAGGGGAAGGGGAAGGGGAAGGGGAAGGGGAAGGGGAAGGGGAAAACAGGCAGGCTGTCCGGACTCAATCCGGGCAGCCTGTTTTTTTTGTGCTGAGAAAGTGTCTTACAGTTGCGCGAGGAAGTCGACGACCAGCGCTGCAAAAGCCTCAGGCTGCTCAACGGCGCTGATGTGCGAGGCACCTTCGATCACCTGCAGCTGCGCCCCGGCAATGGCGGCGGTCAGCGCTTGCGCCATGGCCACCGGGGTTCCCTGGTCGAGCGAACCGGCGATTACCAGCGTCGGGACGGCGATCTGTCCCAGCCGCGCTGTCGTGTCGACCGTGCCGACGGCGTTGCAGCAGCCGACATAGCCTTGCGCATCGGTGCTGGTCAGACGCTCGCGGAAGCGCGCAACGGTGGCAGCCTGGCCGGCGCGGAACTCGTCATGGAAATAGCGCCCCATGACGGCATCGGCGATCGCCTCGATGCCTTGTTCGCGCACCGTGACGATGCGTTGCCGCCAGGCTTCGCGTGCTGCCCCCGGATAGGCCGACGTGGTGTTGGCGAGCACCAGCGCGCGCACCAGTCCGGGATGGCGCAGCGCCAGTTCCTGACCCGCCATGCCGCCCATGGACAGGCCCACCCAGACTACCGGTCCGGTATCGAGTTCGCGCAGCAGGCGCGCGGCGTCGTCGGCTAGCTCGGCCATCGAATAGAGGTCCTCGCCTTCACCCTTGTCCGAACTGCCGTGGCCGCGATGATCGTAGGTGATCACACGGCAATCGCTCGCCAGTTGATTGGCCAGACCATCCCACATCATCAGGTCGGCGCCGATGGCGTGCGACAGCACCACCGTGTGACGCGGCGCGCGACCGTTGCGCGGCTCGCGTACCGTGTAGTGCAGCGCGGGCGACGAGACGGTGCGGCCCTGCTTGCCGATGCCCGGATGGGATGTGTCGGCCGGTCGATGCGGTTCGACCTTGTAGCCGATCTGCTCGCCCACTTCGCGCAGGATTTGCTGGGCGTGGCTGAACGCGGTATTGCCGGCCGGGACGCCGGCGTAGATGGCGGACTGGATCAGCACTTCCTTCATTTCATCGGGTGTCAGACGCGTGGCGGGGTCGCCCAGCAAGCCGGCGCGCACATGCAGTTCGAACTCTTCCCAGCGGCCCAGTGCAATCGTGATGGCCAGCACGATGATGCGGCGGGTCTTGTGGTCGAGACCGGGACGGCCCCAGATTTCATTCCAGGCGAAGCGCGTGATCAGGTTCTGGAACTCGGCGTTGAAGTTGGTGGCGCCTGCCACCGAACGGTCTACCCAGGCATCGCCGAGGACGCTGCGGCGATTGCGCATGCCGCGCTCGAAATCGTGGTCGAGAGGATCGAAGCTCATGGTGGTCTCAGTTGTTTTTGTCAAGAAAAGGGGATGACGGGCGGCGCTGCAGCAAGCTCTTCAATTGATGCTCCGCCAGCGTGCGCGCGGCACCGAGTGCGTGAACCGGATCGAACAGATCCTGTACCTGGCGAACGTCGATCTGCTTACCGAGTTGAGCGTCGTCGTTGATCGCTGCCGTCAGCACATCGGCCAGCTGGCCTTGCGTCGCCACGGTCTGCTGCGTGAGTTTTTCCAGCAAGGCATGCGCAGCGGGACGGCCGATCGCGCCCGCCAGAAAGATCGATGCCGCCTCGGCAAACACCAGGCCTTGCAGCGCATCGATATTGCGGCGCATGCGGGTGGTATCGACAACCAGTCCGGCGAAGGCGTCATTCAGTGCGTTGAGAGCACCGTGCGCGCCGAGGAACAGCGCCGGCCATTCGGCCAGTTCCGCCTGCCAGTTGCCGAGACCGCGTTCATGCTGCTGCGCCATGGCGGACAGCAAGGCGGCAGCGTGGTGAGGCGCGCGGTTGGCCGCGGCCAGCGCGATCATGGCCGACACCGGATTGCGTTTGTGCGGCATGGCCGAGGAGCCGCCGCGACCGTTGCCGGCCGGTTCGGCCAGCTCGGCGATTTCACCTTGCGCCATCAGGCTGAGGTCGGTCGCCAGCTTGCCGAGGCTGCCGGTGAGCACAGCGACTTCCATGCCCAGCCGCACCCATTCATCACGCTGGGTATGCCAGGCGGCGTCCGCCATTTTCAGTTGCAAGGCGTCGGCCATGCGTTGCGCCACTGCGGGGCCTTTGTCGCCCAGCACGGCCAGCGTGCCGACCGCGCCGCCCAGTTGCAGTTGCAGGGCGCGTGCGGATTGTGCGCGCAGCTGTTCGCGTGCGCGCACCAGCGGCGCGGCCCAGCCGACCAGCTTGAAGCCGAAGCTGGTGACCTGCGCCGGCTGCATCAGCGTGCGCGCCAGCACCGGTGTGGACAGATGCTGCCCGGCCAGCTTCAGCAAGTGCGCGGTCAGTTGGTCGAGCTCCGCGTCGATCAGTTGCAAGGCCTTGCGCGTGGCCAGCACCATCGCTGTGTCGAGCACGTCCTGGCTGGTGCTGCCCCAGTGCACATGCGCGGCCGCTTCCTGGTTGTCGAGCGCCACGGTCCGGGTCAATTCCTTGACCAGCGGAATCGCCAGCGCGCCGGCGCGCCGACCGGCGGTGACGATGGCCGCGATGTCGTAGCGCTGTACGTCGCAGGCATCGCCAATCGCGCGCGCGGCTGCTGCCGGGATGACGTCCTCGGCGGCTTCGGCGTTCGCCAGCGCCGCTTCGAAGTCAAGCATCGCCTGGACGATGGCGGCATCGTCGAAGACCGCGATCATCTCCGGCGTGGTCAGAAAACTGTCGAACAGGGAAACGCTCATGGGGAATTCCTCAGCTTCTTATGTGTAGTCGAAGAATACGGTTTCCTGCGTACCCTGCATATGGATGTTCCACAGATAGGAGCCGTCCGCCTGCTTCTTCGCAATCAGGGTATCGCGGCGTTGCGCGGGCACTTGGGCCAGCAGCGCCGACTGTGCCAGCCCGGCGTCGTCTTCGAGGAACACGGCAGTGAACTGATGCTTGGTCAGGCCGCGCGCAAACACGGTGATGTACGCCGCCGGCTTTCCGGAGGCAGCCGCCGGCGGCAGAGAAACCTGCAGCGCAAAGCCGCCTTGTTCGCCGCTCGGTACGCGGCGATAGCCGGGGATCGCGTGCGCGGCTTCCTGCGATGCACTGTCCGGCATCCAGGCTTCGATCCAGGCGTCATTGATAGCGGCGCCGTCGCCGTCGAAGACGGCGCCCGTGATGCGGATGGTCGGCGCGCTGCTGTCGACGCCGGCCGTCAGGTCGACGGCCCAGCGCCAGGCTTCATGCGGAAAAGGACCGATGGTCTGCGATGTGGTGATCTTGCTTGTCATGGTGTTGTCCAATTGTTCAAAGGCCCATCGGCGTGGCGTCGCGGCCGCGCAGCACGATGTCAAATTCATAGCCGAGCATCTTGTCGTCGACGGTCTGCTCCAGGCTGAAGCGCGAGATCAGACGCTGGCGCGCAGCCGCATCCGGAATGCTTTGGAAAATCGGGTCGTACTCAAACAGCGGATCGCTGGGGAAATACATCTGCGTCACCAGGCGCTGCGCATACACGTTGCCGAACATCGAGAAGTGGATGTGCGCCGGACGCCAGGCCTTGTGATGGTTGCCCCAGGGATAAGGGCCCGGCTTGATGGTGACGAAGCGATAGCGGCCCTCATCATCGGTCAGCATCTTGCCGAAGCCGGTGAAGTTGGGATCGAGCGGCGCGTCGTGCTGATCCTTCTTGTGCCAGTAGCGGCCGGCGGCGTTGCATTGCCAGACTTCCAGCAGCGAATTGCGCACCGGCTTGCCGTCTTCATCGAGCACGCGGCCGGTGACCACGATCTTCTCGCCCAGCGGTTCGCCCTTGCCCTGGGCGGTCAGGTCCATGTCATGCGGCAGGATCAGTTTCGGCGAGGCGAACAGGTTGGTGGTCACGGCCTGCTCGTCGCGCACCCGCAGCGGCGCCAGCGTCGGGCCGCGCTTGAGGGTGGATTTGTAGGCGGGATGGATCAGTTCCGGATAGACACCGGGTTCGATGGCGTCGAATTGCATGGGCTCTCCTCAATTGGCTGTCGGCTGGCCCGGAACGGCATGTGCAAGTCTTTTGCGCGTTCTGCGGGCGGTGCCAAATCATAGGGAATGCGTGCTGGCGCTCACAAGCGCTGAGCAGTGCACAACATTCGCCAATCGCCCTATTTGTGCGAAAATCGCACAAATAGGGATTTTTCTATCATTGCCGTCCATCGAGGAAACCATGGCTCCCATTGCACCTGATCTGTCGCGCCATACAGAAGACGCCGGACAAGACGGCGGACTTGGGCAACCGCTCAAGCGCGACATCGTCGCCGGGTTGGAGAAGGGCCTGCAAGTGATCGAGGCCTTCGACCAGGAACGCACGCGCCTCACCATCGCCGAGGTCGCGCAACTGACCGGCCTGACGCGCGCGGCTGCGCGCCGCTACCTGATTACGCTGACCCACCTGGGTTACATGCGGCACGATCACAAGACTTTTTCGCTGACGCCGACCGTGCTGCGCCTCGGCCAGTCCTACCTCCATTCGGCGCGCCTGCCGCGCATCGTCCAACCGTTGCTGTATCGGTTGGCGTATTCGCTGGGCGAGGCGGCCTCCTGCGGCGTGCTCGATCACGATCAACTGGTGTGCGTTGCGGCGGTCAGCGCCGGCCAGCTGGTGTCGACCACGCTGCAACCGGGTACGCGCGTGCCGGCGTATTGCACCGCCAACGGCCGCATCCTGTTGGCCAATCTGCCGCATCAGCGCATGGTGCAGATACTGGAAAAGCTGGAGCTTGAGCAGATTACTTCGCACACCATGACCGACAAGGCGCAACTCGAACAGGAGATCGTCCGGGTGCGCGAGCAGGGCTATGCGCTGGTCGATCAGGAACTGGAACTGGGCCTGCGCACAATGGCCGTGCCGCTGCGCAATTTCCGCGGCGAGGTGGTCGCGGCGATGAACATCAGCGTCCATGCTGCGCGCATGAAACTGGAAGACATGGTCGAACGCTGCCTGCCTGCGCTGCTGAAAATACAAGTCGAAGCAGGTGCCTTGCTGTAGCCTGATTTACTCCTTCTCCACAGTCATCGTCTCCTTCGCGATGACCATCGACGTCCGCAAAAAGCGAGCTCGTTCACCTTCGCTGTTGCCGCTCTCCAACTGCAATGAAAACCGCATAACCTAGCGCGGTTTTCTACGTTGGTGCAGTCGGCGCCGGGACCTACACTAGGCCCGGATTCAATTTCAAACCTACGCATCCGGATTCGGGCAAGACGCCCGGCGGGCGCGCACTCAGCTCATAGAAAACCGCCATGATCTTTTCCAAGAAACTGCAGCGCCTGGCGCTGGCCCTCGCCATGTTCTCCGCCGTCGTGTCGGCGCACGCCAATGACACGATCCGCATCGGCCTCAACCCCGGCGTGACCATCGACGTCGTCCAGTTCGTCAAGCAGCAAGCGGCGGCGCAAGGGCTGGACGTGCAGATCGTTGAAATCAGCGACTGGATTTCGCCCAACATCGCGCTCAACGACGGCAACCTGGACGTCAACTTTTATCAGAACACCGCCTTCCTCAACACTCAGCTCAAGCAACGCAAACTGAAGCTGGTGCCGGTGGCGTCGATCTGGAGCATCCAGTCCGGCCTGTTCTCGCGCAAGCTCAAGAAGATCGACGACCTGCCGGTCGGCGCCTCGGTTGCGATCGCCAGCGATCCGCTCAACGGCGCGCGCGGTTTGCTGCTGCTGGAAAAAGCCGGTGTCATTAAACTGAAGGACGGCGTCGGCATCGAAGCTACACGTTTCGACATCGTCTCCAATCCGAAGAAAGTAAAGATCGTCGAGCTCGAAGGACCGCAACTGGCGCGCGCGCTGGATGACGTCTACCTGTCGGCGATCTCGCCTTACGTCTACCTGCCGGCCGGCATCGATCCGGCGACCGCCTTCGTCACGGAAGACCTGCGCGATCCGCTGTTCCACCAGGTCGTGGTGGCGCGCGAGAACAACAAGGATGATCCCAAGGTGCTGAAGTTCGTCGCCATCTTCCGCAGCCCGGCCGTCAAGGACTACATCCAGAAAAAATATCCCGCCTTCAAGGTGCTCTGGTAACTTTGGTAATCACGGCCCTACGGCTGCAATGACATGACACAAAAGAATTTGATACTGAGCCTGTTCCTCGACAAGGCCGGGCATGACTTCGCCGGCTGGCGGCATCCCGACGCCGACAGCGACAATCTCTTCACGCTCGACTACAGCATCAATCTGGCGAAAGCGGCCGAGGCGGCCAAGTTCGACATGGTGTTCCTGGCGGACGCGCTGACGCTGCTGCCGGAGAACAACACGGCGTACACCACCACCTTCCAGCTCGAGCCGATCGTGCTGCTGTCGGCCATCATGGCCCACACCAGGCATATCGGCCTGACCGCCACCGTCTCCACCACCTACACCGATCCGTATCACGTCGCGCGCAAGTTCGCGACGCTGAACCTGCTCAGCCGTGGTCGCGCCGCCTGGAATATCGTCACTTCCATGCGCGAGTCCGAGGCGCGCAATTTCAATCTCGAAAAAGCCTTGTCGCACGAGCTGCGCTACGAGCGCGCGGATGAATTCGTCGACGTCGTCAAAAAGCTGTGGCGCAGCTGGGAGCCGGACGCATTGGTGCTCGACCGCTCCTCGGGACAGTTCGCCGACGACGCCAAGGTGCGGGCGATACATCATCGCGGCAAGCATTTCTCGGTGGAAGGCGCGCTCAACGTGCCGTCGTCCGCCTACGGCGAACCGGTGCTGGTGCAGGCCGGCGCATCGGGCGTGGGCCGTGAATTCGCGGCGCGCACCGCCGACGTGATCTTTGCCTCGGTAGTCAATCGCGAAGCGGGCCAGGCTTTCTACGCCGACATCAAGCAGACTGCCGCGAAGTTCGGACGCAATCCCGATCACATCAAGATACTTCCCGGCTTCATCCCGGTGATCGGCGACACCTTTGCCGAAGCCAAAGAGAAGAAGGCCTTCCTCGAAAGTCAGGTGTTGCCCGTCGCCGCGATCAGGTATTTGTCGCAATGGCTGGAGACCGATCTCTCCGCGTTCGACCCGGACGCGCCGTTGCCGGACATCTTCAACATCGACAAGATCAAGGGACAGAAAGGGCGCTTCCAGAACATCATGAAGATCGCCAACGACGACAAGCTGAACCTCGGACAACTGGCCGCGCGGGTGGCGGCAACGCGCACGCACCATTCGATGGTCGGCACGCCGGATTTCATCGCCGACGAAATGGCGAACTGGTTGCAGACGAATGCCTGTGACGGCTTTAACGTCCTGCCCACGCATTTCCCCGGCGGGCTGAATGAGTTCACCGAAGCCGTGGTGCCGCGGCTGCAAAGCAAGGGCGTGTTCCGCACCGAGTATGCGCAATCGACGCTGCGCGGGCATCTGGGAATTGCCTGATGGCGGGCGCGATGCCGATAATCGATGATGCCGCCTTCGGGCGGCATTTTTTTTCGAGGCGTGGCAAGTCCGCCACGAATTGCATCGCGTTGAAGCAGCGATAGGCACTGGATTTTTCCGATGTTAAGATCGCCGGCAAGCAAAAAATAACAGCAGAGGGTGCGTGCAAAGCGCAAGACTAAGCACAGTGCGCGGCGCTTTGATGCATGGGGGAAATTCTTTCGTTTCTTGATGGAAACGCAGAATTGAAAATGTGCTGCAAGCCAATATTTCCATGCGCAAAATTCTCCCGTTTTCCTGATCCCGGATGCGCCGCATCCTGCTGTTATTTTTATTCAAAATCAAATAACGACAGGGATGGACATGATCAATGTGTTGAAGGGGAAGACTTGCGCGGCTTGTGTGGTGGCGGCGTCCTTGCTGGCAGGCTGTGGAGCGCTGGATCCGGTCAACATGATTCTGTCGGCGCGGGCATCGTCCTACGACATGGTTGCCGAGATGACTTCCCCCGAAATGCGCAACATCACGCTGACGTCCCTGCGCACCGCCGACTGTCCGGTGCTGGAAGGCATGATCCCGATCTATCAGGAAGACCTGCGCAAGGGCCAGGCCAAGGCGGATCGCGTCGACATCGCCGTCGCTGAAATGAACCTCTCCGTCGTCAGGCAGATTCAGGGCGAGAAATCCTGCCCTGCCGCCAAGCCGCCGACGGTTGCGAAGAATCCGGCATCCACGCCGACCGGCCCCGCCACCGCCACCGCAGCCGCTTCCACTGCGGCGGCCAACACCAATCAGGGCACGCTGAACATCAGCGTCGATAACGTCTCGCCGGCTATCGCAAAATCGCAGGGCATGGCTGATCAGAAAGGCGCTCTCGTCATCGAGACAAAGAAGGGCAGCGCCGCCGACAAGGCCGGCATCAAGCCGCTCGACGTGATTGTCGAAGTCAACGGCCAGCCGGTGTCGACGCCGGCCGAGTTCGACCAGATCGTCAGCCGCATGCGCCCCGGCTACAAGGCGCCGCTGCGTGTTGCACGCGCCGGCAAGACGCGCAACGTCACCGTGGTGGTGAGCAAGGACGAGCACGCTGCGTCGCCTGCTGCTGCATCAGTTGCACCTGCTGCACCCGCCGCGCCGATCGTCACCACCGATCCCGATACCGCGCCATCCATGAGCACGCCGTTGCTGGCCACGCACGGATGGATGGGCATGCAATACGGCATGAGCGCTGTCGGCGTGCTGGAAAACATGCCGCCTGCCATTGCAGCCGCGCTCGGCCTGCCGCGACCGCAAGGCGTACTGATCGGCGGTGCGCTGCCGGGAGCCGCAGCGGACCGGGCCGGTCTCAGAACGCTGGACGTCGTCGTCTCGCTCAATGGCCGGCAAATCGAAAACAAGGAGCAACTCGCTCAACTGCTGGGACGCGTGCCCGCAGCCTCCACCATCAAGCTGGGCATCTGGCGCAACCGCAAGCTGGAATATGCGCAGGTCACGCTCGATCCGCAAGTCTCGCAACTGTTGTTGCCGAGCGCCGCACCGGGCTATTGCTTCGCCTGGATCAATGCCAATGCCGCCGCTAAAACCGGCGCCGTCAGTTATGAATTCGTGGTGTCGGCAGCCGACGCTGCGGAGGACATCAATCCGGCCATCGGCGCGCAGTTCCGTGCCTACCTGATCGAGCGCGGCATCGGCGCGGAGTTCGGCAACGCACCCGGTTATGCGGTGTGCCGCAAGTCGCGGGAGGCCATCATCAATGCACGCAATGAAGCGACGGCCGCGACCAAGCAGACGCTGGCGACGACCGGCAAGGACACGCTGGCGGTCTATTGGATACCGCGCTGAGATGCACTGAGCCGCTGCCGATCATCTATTTCAGGGACATCTCATGAATACCTTCCCGAGGGCGCTCGCCTGGCCCGCCGCCGCCTGCGTCGCGATCGTGCTGTCGGGCTGCACGGCCGTGCATTCCGTGATCTCGCCGATGATGCAATCGGCCATGCAAAGCACCGTCGAAAACAATGCCACGCCCGAAAGCATGGGCATCGGCACCTCCGCCTATCGCGGCCATGACTGCGCTTATCTGGCGAGCATGGCGCAGACCTTCGGCAAGTCGCAAAACGATCCCGCCACGGAAGCCTTCACCCGGAAGACCTTCGGCTGGCACATCGACGCCATCAACCAGGTACGCGCCGAACAGGGTTGCGTCGCCGGCGTTACTGCCAAGGTGCCCGCTTCAGGTGAAGTGCCGATGTACGGTTTTTGCTGGTATGCGGAGCCGGGTGGCGTCGGCGCCATTTACTTTTCGACCGTGTTCGCCTACGTGGACTGGTATGCCGATCAGGGACAGCATGAGCAAAAGGAATTCGACGCCTATCTGAAAGGCCGTTACGCGCCTAAACCGGCAAGTGCGCTGTGCCAGGGCGAAGACTCGCGCGCCAAGGCCGACGCCGCCCGTGAAAAACTGTGGGGCCAGATGTTCGGCAACCTCAGTTCCAGCCGCGTCTCGGTACCATGGACGCCGGCCTCCAAACCGCCGCCGCGCCGCACTGTTGCAAAGGCCGTCGCTGTCAGCGCACCAGCAGGCGCATCAGCCTCGGCTGCCGGTGCAGGCAAAACGATCGGCCTGCAATTGAACGACCTTGACGACGCAACCGCGAAAAAACTCGCACTCAATCCGGCGCAAGGTGCGCTGGTCGGCGAGGTCGCCAGGGGCGGCACTGCCGCGAAGGCCGGTTTGCGCGCGCAGGATGTGATCGTCGAAATCGGCGGCCAGGAAGTGCGTTCACGTGCAGAAGCGCAGACCATCCTTGATGCCATGCGTACCGGCTTCAATGTGCCGCTGCGCGTCTGGCGTGCGCGCAAGATGCATGAGCTGACGCTGGAGGTGGCGCCGCGCTGAGCTGTCGATCATGGCGCCGGCCGCAATCCCGCTGCCAGCGCCGTATACAGGCGGGAATAGCGGAAAATTCCTCCTGCAAGTTTCCACGGATAAGCCTATGATCTGCAAACGCAATCGAGACGGAATTGCCCGCCGCGCTGTCCGGCGGGTCTACTCCGACACTGTCTCCGCTTCATTCTCCCCGGCATTCCCGGTTGCGCCAGGCACGGACATCCGGATGGAGTGACGTCTTCCCCGATGTTCTACCCAACAGGACGTCGGAGGAGTTAAAAGATGACAACCAGCTTCAACCTCAACGGCAAGCAAGTCACAGTCAAAGCGGAACCGGATACCCCGCTGTTGTGGGTGATCCGCGATGAAATCGGTCTGACCGGCACCAAGTTCGGTTGCGGCATGGCGCTCTGCGGCGCCTGTACCGTGCAGCTCGACGGCGCGCCCATCCGCTCATGCCAGACCCCGGTCTCGGCCGCCGCCGGCAAGAAGGTCGCCACGATCGAATCCCTTTCCAAAGACAATTCCCACCCGCTGCAAAAAGCCTGGATCGCGCACGACGTGCCGCAGTGCGGCTATTGCCAGTCGGGTCAGCTCATGAGCGCCGCAGCGCTGCTGCGCACCAACAAGAATCCCAGCGACGCCGACATCGAGAACGCCATGAGCGGCAACATCTGCCGCTGCGGCACCTATAACCGCATCCGCGCCGCCATCAAGAGCGCCGCGGCTGAAATGCGCAAGGCCTGAGGAGATCGCCATGACAACCACACGACGCGATTTTCTCAAGGTAACGGCGCTGGTCGGCGGCGGCCTCACGCTCGGCGTCAGCCTGCCGGGCGCGGTCAGCGTAGCGCAGGCGGCCGGCATGCTGCATACGCCGAACGCCTGGGTCCATATTGCCGATGACAACACCATCACGCTGATTTCTGCGCGCTCCGAAATGGGCCAGGGCGTCTACACCTCGATGCCGATGCTGATTGCCGAAGAACTCGGCGTCGACATCCGCAAGATCAAGGTCGAGATAGCCCCGGTCGGCGAGGTCTACACCAACGCCTTGCTCGGCGGCCAGCTCACCGGCGGCTCGACCTCGGTGCGCGACGGCTGGGAAAAGCTGCGCGTAGCCGGCGCCCAGGTGCGCACCATGCTGGTCACGGCGGCGGCGCAGCAATGGAACGTCGACGCCGCCACGCTCAAGGCCGGCGACGGCAAGGTCACCGGTCCGGGCGGGCGCAAGGCGACCTACGGCGAACTGGCCGACGCCGCATCCAAGCTGCCGGTGCCGAAGGACGTGGTGCTGAAGGATCCGAAAGATTTCAAGATCATCGGCAAGCCGACCAAGCGTCTCGACACGCCGCGCAAGGTCAACGGCACCGCGGTGTTCGGCATCGACGTCAAGCTGCCGGGCATGGTCTACGCCTCGCTGGAACAGTGTCCGGTGATCGGCGGCAAGGTGGTCAGTTTTGATGCGAGCAAGGCCAAGGCCATGCCGGGCGTGATCGATGTGGTGCAGATCCGCGACGGCGTGGCGGTGGTGGCCGACAGCTACTGGCATGCCAAGAAGGCGCGCGAAGCCGTGACCGTCACCTGGGATGAAGGCGCGGGCGCGGCCATCGACAACGCCTCGATGATGGACGGCATCCGCAACGCCAAGGATGCGCCGACGCCGATCAAGAAAACCGGCGACGCCGACGCCGCCATGAAGAGCGCGGCCAAGACCATGCAGGCCGAATACTGGTCGCCGCTGCTGGCGCATGCAACGATGGAGCCGCAGAATTTCACTGCCGACTACAAAGACGGCAAATGCCTGGTGATCGGCCCGGCGCAATTCCAGCAGGGTACGCAGGGCAACGTCGCGGCGGCGGTCGGCCTCAAGCCGGAAGACGTCACGGTGCAGACCACCTTCCTCGGCGGCGGCTTCGGCCGGCGTCTGGAATACGACTTCGCGGTGCAGGCGGCGCAGATTTCCAAGGCGGTCGGCAAGCCGGTCAAGCTGCTGTGGAGCCGCGAGGATGACACCACCCATGATTTCTACCGGCCGATGGCCTTCCATCGCATGGCGGCCGGGCTCGACGCTGCCGGCAAGCCGGTGGCGCTGACCTTCCAGCTGACCTCGCAATCGGTGACGCAGCGCGCCTTCGGCCTGCCCAAGGGCACGCTCGATCCCTTCATGGCGGAAGCGGCGGTGGTCGGCTACGACATCCCCAACATGACGCAGGAACTGATCGAACACGACAGCGGCCTGCGCGTCGGCTACTGGCGCTCGGTCAGCCATGCGCTCAATGCTTTCGCCAACGAAAGCTTCATCGACGAACTGGCCGCAGCCGCCGGCAAGGATCCCTATCAATACCGGCTGGCGCTGCTGGACAAGCAGCCGCGCTTCGCCAACGTGCTGAAGATCGCCGCGACCAAGGCCGGCTGGGGCAAGCCGCTGGCGAAAGGACGCAGCCGCGGCATCGCGTTGATGGAAGGCTATGACACCTACATGGCGCAGGTGGCGGAGATTTCGGTGAAGGACAACGAGATCACCGTGCACAAGATGTGGGTGGCCGCCGACCTCGGCCGCATGGTCAATCCCGACACCGTGGAAGCGCAGATCGAATCGAGCATCGCCTTCGGCCTGTCGTCGGTGCTGGGTTCGGAAATCACGCTCGACAAGGGGCGCGTGCAGCAGACCAACTTCCACGACTATCCGGTGATCCGCATGTCGCAGATGCCGCGCATCGACGTCACGCTGGTCAAGAGCACCGAGAAGCCCGGCGGCATCGGCGAACCGGCCACGGCGCTGGTCGGGCCGGCGGTGGCCAATGCGCTGTTTGCGGCGACGGGAAAACGCGTGCGCAAGATTCCGCTGTCGCCGGACAATATCAAATCGGCTTGAGCAGCATGTGAAGCAGATGCGGTAGCTGCAGCAAAATCAGGATCGCGCCTCCGCTGAAAAACGGAGGCGCTTTTTTACGTCTACAGCGCGTCGTGGAAAATCACGCCCACCGTATAGCGATGGCCTGAACGCAGACGGCTCACGCCATGGCGCATCTTGACGCGGTAGTAGCCGCGCGTGCCGGCCACCGGCCGCTCGTTGACGGCAAACAGCAGGGCGTCGCCCTGAAGCAGCGGCGCCACTTCCGCGCGCGATTGCATGCGCGGACGCTGTTCCGTGATGACGAATTCGCCGCCGCTGAAATCGTGCCCCGGGGCCGACAGCAGGATCGCCATCTGAATCGGGAACACGTGTTCGCCGTACAAGTCCTGGTGCAGGCAGTTGTAGTCGCCGCGCTCGTACTTGAGGATCAGCGGCGTCGGCCGCAACTGTCCGGCGGCGTGACAGCGCATGATGAAGTCCTCATGCGCGGCGGGATAGCGTATGTCGATGCCCATCGCCTCGTTCCAGCGGTTGGCTTGCGGGGCCAGGTGGGCATAGAAGGCAGTGCGCAACGCGCCGATGAACTCCGGCAAGGGGTAGCGGTAGTACTTGTATTCGCCGCGTCCGAAGCCGTGACGCGCCATCACCACGCGGCTGCGATAGCGTTCGTCGCACGCATAGCCGGCAATCAACGCTTCGCACTCCTGCGTCTGCAGCAGGCCGGGCAGCACGGTGCAGCCGTATTCGTTGAGTTCGGTGGCGATGTCCTGCCAGTCCAGCGCGGCGGCGCGCGCGACGATGGCATCGCTGTGGTCTGCTGCTGTGTTCATTACTGCATCCTCTCGCCTGCAAATCGATAGGGATCCAGTGTAGGAGGGCGAGGCGGCGCCGGCACTCCGGCGCTTGCTTTCGAATTCGGCTACAGCATTTCCAAGGGACGGCGCTTCTTCGGCGGCGCGAAGGCGCGGTCGAGTTCGGCAAGATCGGTCGCATCGAGGATCAGGTCCAGGCAGGTGCGGTTGTCCTGCACGTGCTGTACCGTCGACGCCTTGGGAATCGAGATCACGCCGGGGCGACGCAGGGTCCAGGCCAGCGCTACCTGCGCCGGCGTGACGCCATGGCGTTTGGCCACGGCGGCCAGTGCGGCGTCCTTGAGAATGCGGCCCTGCTCGATCGGCGAATAGGCCATGAGGGCGATGTTCTGCTCGGCGCCGAATGGCAGCAGGTCGAACTCGACGCCGCGCCGCGACAGGTTGTACAAGACCTGATTGACCTGCACATGATGGCCGTTGTCCTGCTCGAGCAGTTCCTGCATGTCGTCGAGATCGAGATTGCTGACACCCCAGGCGCCGATCTTGCCGTGGTCGATCAGCGTTTCCATGGCCTCGATGGTGGCCGCAAACGGATGCGCGCCGCGCCAGTGCAGCAGGTAGAGGTCGATGCGTTCGACCTGCAGGCGCTTGAGGCTGGCTTCACACGCTTTGACCGTGCCGGCGCGCGAGGCGTTGAAAGGCAGCACCTTGCTGACCAGATAGACGGCGTCGCGGCGGCCGGCGATGGCCTTGCCCACCACCTTTTCAGCGCCGCCGTCGCCGTACATTTCGGCGGTGTCGATCAGCGTCATGCCGAGCGCGATGCCGTGCTGCAGCGCGCGCACTTCATCGGCGGCGCGTGCGGCCGACTCGCCCATGTTCCAGGTGCCCTGGCCGAGCGCGGGAACGCGGTCGCCGTTCTTGAGGGTAATCGTCGGGATGGGTTTCATGGTGTCAAAGGCTCCCTTGAATCAAAAATCCAACTGGGTGGTGGTGATGCCCAAAGCTGCTGCGATCTTCGTCACGGAGGCTGGCCGGAGTTTGTCGCTGTTCTCCTGTTTCGCATAAGACGGTTGCGAAATGCCGAGGCGTGCGGCAACCTCCGCCTGCGTCAATTTCAAGTACTCTCGCCAGGCGCGGACAGGCGTGGCGCCGTCAACGGTGGCGCTCACGACTTCGTTCGGGATGAGTTCATTTTCGGACTCATACAGGCGCATGTATTCATCGTAGGGCAAGACAACAAAGGCCGGTTTGCCGTCCGGTCCATTGATCATCTGAATGTTAGTAGGTGCGTTCATTGCGTTTCCTTACTTCTTGAATTTCGACGATTCTGATTTCGCCGAACCAATCAAACAATACTCGATAGTTGCCTATTCGGAGTCGATAGCCGTATTCGTGATTTGCAATTGACTTCACATTCTGGCAATCCGGCATCGTTTCCAGAGAAGTGACCGCATCGCGGATCGGCTTTTGCAATTGCACGTCCAGCTTGCGGAGTTGCTTCGCTGCCTTGGGTGTCCATTTGACGGAATTCATGCGAAAAATTATAGCTTAAATATAGCTTTTTGCAATAAAGGCTATATTTCGTATCCTTGCCTACGTCGTATGAGAGGAACGATTATGATCGCGGGATGGCATTGCGGTCCGGCCGTAACGACGCCGACATATTCGCCGCTTAAGCTGAATCCTCCCAACCTACCGTCACCGATCCATGCGCATTTTTTTCCTGCTACTTGCTCTGTTGATCGCAGCGGCTGCTCCGGTCCACGCCGCCAATCCCGACGCGCTGTGGCAGATCGCGAACGGAAAATGCTTGCCCAACAGCCTTGCTTCCGGCGATCCCGCACCGTGCGCCATGGTCGACCGCGAACACGGCTTCGTGATCCTCAAGGACCTGGTCGGTGCGGCCCAATATCTGCTGATCCCGACCGTGCGCCTGACCGGCATCGAAAGCCGTGAACTGCTGCAGCCGCAATGGCCCAATTACTGGCGCCATGCGTGGGAGCAGCGCGGTCGCGTCGGCGCGGCGCTGGGACGGCCGCTGGAACCGGCCCAGCTCGGCCTGGAAATCAATTCCGCCGCCGCGCGCAGCCAACTACAGTTGCACATCCATATCGATTGCATGCGCCGCGACGTGCCGGGTTTGTTGCGCGCACACCGGCGCGATCCCTTGGGAAAATGGATGCCGTTCATGCTCGAGGGACATCGCTATTGGGTCATGCGGCTGGACGCAGATGCCTTGCAGACGCAGGATCCGTTCAAGCTGGCCGGCGCGCGCAGCGAGCATGCCGCCAACGCGATGGGCGCGCAGTCGCTGTTGCTGACGGGGGCGCGCTTCGATGACGGCGCCGAGGGTTTTTACCTGATCAACATGCCGGTCAATTTCGACCGCGGGGAATTCGGCAGCGCTGAAGTCCTGCTTGATCACGATTGCGCCATCGCGCGCTGAGTCATCCGCCTCAGGACTGGCGCAAGTCCAGCCCGAGCGCACGGAAATCCTGCGGCGTCATGCCATAGGCGCGGCGGAACGCACGCGTGAAGTCGGAGGCGCTGCTGAAGCCCAGGCCGTAAGCGATTTCCATGACCGCCGTGCGGCGCATGCTGACCAGTTCCTCGGCGGCTTCGCGCAGGCGGCAATTGCGGATGTAGGTGCCGAGGCCGCCTTCGCTTTCAAACATGCGATACAGGGTCGGGCGCGACAGATCGAAGGCGCGCAGCACGCTTTCCGGCGTCAGATCCTTGTGATACAGGCGACTCTGGACGTGGCGTTGGATCTGGCCGCGCAGCATCGACTGGGCGGCGGAGCGGGCGCTGCCGGTGAGGCGCTGCTGCTTGCCGAACGCGGCCAGCAGCAGGTCCACGCAGACGCGGATGGCTTCTTCCGCCGCCGCCGCCGGCATGCTGCGCAGATCCTGGCTGAGCGCCACCAGATGCGCCAGCAGCAGGCGCGTCAGCGGCGACGTGTAGGCCAGCACCTGGCCGTGCAGCGCATCGGCGTCGGCGATTTCCGCTTCGACCGTGGCGCGCGGCAGGAAGAAGGCCAGCACGTGCGCATAGGTCGGACGCAGCATGCGCATAGGCTGGCCCATGTCCAGCGCCAGGATGCCGGGCACGAATTGGGTCGACTTGCGTTCGCGGCGGGTGTCGGTGAGGGTTTCCATGATGCCTTCCACGGCGACGTGGAAGACGAAGTCGCGCACGTTGTCGCACGAGATTTTGGCCAGCGTGCGCGCCTGCGCCAGCGGGTCGGTGCGGCAGTCGAGATAGATCATGTCCTTGAAGACATACGAATCCATCTCGCCGGTGAAACTTTGCTGGCGCTGGGTGCGCGACATGGGTGTGTCGAGCAGGCCGCTGACGCGTTCGCTCCAGGCTTGCGCCTGCAGCGTGACCGGCTGCTGCGCGACGCTGAAATGATGGTGGGTGAACGCCGGCGCACCTGTACCTGCTCCATTTGCAGGCAAAGGCATCCTGCCGCGCGCCGCAATGACACGACTCGCCAGGCCCTGATGCTCGCGCGTCATGGACGTCGTCCGTCGCCGGCGCTTGCGGGCGCCGTCGAGGAGAGTCGGCCGCTGCGAGCGGCTGCTGGGGATGGAGGAATCATTGCCGGGCGATAAAAAAGAGTAGTTCGGAGATGCAGCGGGACGGCGATTTTGTGCAATGCAGCTACTCTAAACAATCCTGTTCTTGCTGCAAAGAAAAATGATTGCCACATCGTATTTTGTTGAGTGAAGCCCGCATCCCGGTATTTGATTTCTCCCCGGAAATACCTCCCCGGACCGTCATGCCCATGGCCTACCAGCCCGCAGTGTGCCACTATCTTGTCGTCCCGCATCTCTTCAAAAACGTACAAACGACTGGTCCATGAAAACCACGCCCGCGCCCCTGGAACTCAGCGTCGACCGCACGCTGCAACTGCCGATTTACCTGCAGATCTGCCGGCGCTTCAAGACCGCCATCGCTCAGGGCCATCTGCGCGCCGGCCAGCGGGTGCCGGCAGTGCGGGCACTGGCCACGGAACTGAATCTCGCGCGCGGCACGGTCGAGACCGCCTATCGCATCCTGACCGACGAGGGCTATCTGCAGGTGCGCGGCGCGGCGGGCACCGTGGTGTCGCCGGCCTTGCCGGCGCCGGCTGTGGTGACGGCCGCGCCGGGCCGCTTCGCGGTGGCTGCCGCCGGCGCGTTGGCGCCGACGCCCGGCGAATATCACGGCCGCGAGCCTGAGCCGCTCAAGCTCGGCCTGCCTGCGCTCGACGCCTTCCCGCGCAAGGTCTGGAACCGCATCGCCGGCCATCGCCTGCGCACCGGCGAGCCGCTCACCATGGCTTATCCCGATCCGGCCGGCTACGGTCCGCTGCGCGAGCGCATCGCCACCTACCTCGGCTTGTCGCGCGGCGTGACCTGCCTGCCCGAGCAGGTGTTCGTCACCGCCGGTTATCGCGCCACGCTGGAGCTGGTGCTGCGCAGCCTGGCGACGCCGGACGACGTGTTCTGGTTCGAGGATCCCGGTTATCTGCAGGCGCAACTGTTCCTGCGCAATGCCGGCGCGCGGCTGCAGCCGGTACCGGTCGACGGACATGGCCTGATGGTGGAGGAGGGTGTGCGGCGCGCGCCCGATGCGCGCTTTGCGCTGGTGACGCCGTCGCACCAGAGTCCGCTCGGCGTGACCTTGTCGCTGGAGCGGCGCATGGCCTTGCTGGACTGGGCCGGCAAGGCCGGCAGCTGGATCATCGAAGACGACTACGACAGCGAATTCCGCTATCAGGGCCGGCCGCTGCCGGCGCTCAAGAGCCTGGACCGGGCCGATCGCGTGATTTACTGCGGCACTTTCAGCAAGGTCATGTTCCCGGGTTTGCGGCTGTCCTATGTGGTGGTGCCGGTCGGCGCGGTGCAGCGTTTCCAGACCGTGTGCGCCAGCCTCAACGCCGGATGTCCCTATCTGTTCCAGGCCGGCGTCGCCGACTTCATCGCACAGGGACATTTCTCGCGCCATCTCAAGCGCATGCGCCTGCTGTACGCCGAGCGCCGCGCCGTCTTCGTGCGGGCGCTGGAGCAGGCCTTTGGCAGCCGCCTGCAGATCGAACTGCAGCCGGGCGGATTGCATATCGTTGCGAGACTGGCGGCGCATGAAGACGACGTGCTGCTGGTCGGGCGCGCCCATGCCGCCGGTTTCGGCATCAAGTCCTTGTCGAGCTGGTATCTCGACGCAGAGCCGCAGCGCGGCCTGCTGCTCGGCTTTGCCAACGTGGTCGACGCCGCCATGGCGACGCGGCTGGCGCAGCGCCTGAAGAAGGCGCTCGACGGCTGAGGCAGGGCCGGTTCAGGCCGGACGCGCAGGCGATTCAGGAAATCTGTTTGGGGTGCAGCAGATACTTACCTGGCAGTCGACGCCCTGGCATGTCGCGATCGCGCAGTGAGCGCGTGCCGGGCCGTCGAAGAAATGAAGCGAGTTGAGGTGCAGCGGTATTTCGGTATTGCCTGGTTGCTTAGTAAGTCAGGGTAACCGTGACGGTGTCGGTATAGACGCCGGCCAGCGGAGTTTGCGCCGAAGCGATGCGGCCGTACACGGTCAGGTTTTGCAGCAGGCCGCTACCGGTGCCGGCTTGGGTATCGGTGCCGATGGTCGAACCCCAGTTGTTGGTGCGGCCGGAATCACGATACAGCGCGTAGTTCAGTGTGCCGCCCAGCGAGCCGGTCATCTTGCGTGCGCTGGTGGTGGCGCCGGTGCCGGCGCCTGCGTCCAGGCCGATGGTGTACGAGGTGCCGTTGGTGCACAGGACGGCGATGTTGCCGGTCTGGTCCACTTGCGTGCTGGTGTAGTTGCCGAAGGCGACGGTCGAGCCGACCACGGTGCAGGACGCTAGCACGGTGGCGGTCACGACCAGCGAGCCGGTTGCGGTGGCCGCATAAACCGGCGCGCCGGAAATCATGATGGAGGCTGCGAGAGTAGCGGCGATGATGCGGTTTTTCTTGATGTTCAACATGGCATTTTCTCCTGATCCGGCTGCTTCATCCTCGTCCATTACGAGGATTTCGAATTCGCCGGGCACAGGTGAACTTTATGTTTTCACCATCTTTGTCGGTATCGGGAGTTCCCTGAACGTTGTCGAAATTGCTTCGGGAAATTCCTGAGTCGACACAAACACCAACTGCGCACCACACTTCTCCATATTATTTCTGCATGGAAAATATCGCCGACAACCCTTGTCAGGACTGGTTTTCCTTGCTGTCCGCACGTTCTGCCAGCGCAGTTTTACGCAATCCCGACAAAGTAGCGCGCGGCGTCAGCATTTCCTTGTCCAGGCGGATCTCGATCAGGTAAGGCATCGAGGTCGAGCTGGCGATGCCTAGGGCTTTCTCCAGCGCCGGCCCAAACTCCGCCGTCTTGTCGATGGCGCAGGCGTCGAGGCCGAACGACTTTGCATACGCCACGAAATCCGGATTGTTGAGATCGGTCGCCATCACGCGGCCGGGATAGTTCTTTTCCTGGTGCATGCGGATGGTGGCGTACATGCCGTTGTTGAACACCAGGAAGACGATGCCGAGGCGGTGCGCCACGGCCGTTGCCAGTTCCTGCGAGCTCATCAGGAAGCAACCGTCGCCGGCCAGGCAAATCACCTGGCGGGCGGGGAAGCACAGCTTGGCCGCGATCGCCGCCGGCACGCCGTAACCCATCGCGCCGCTGGTCGGCGCCAGCTGGCATTTGGGTTGCGAGAACTGGTAGTAGCGATGTGCCCAGGCGGTGTAGTTGCCGGCGCCGTTGGTCAGGATGGCGTCCTGGTTCAGGATGTCCTGCATCTGGCGGAACGCCAGCGCCGGGTCGAAGTCGGTGACCCGCGACGGCGGTTCGATATAGGCCAGATAAGCGTCGCGCGCCTGCTTTTGCCAGCTGCGCCAGGCTTGCGCATCGACCGCCGGCAATTGCGCCGCCATACGCGCAAAGGCGTTCAGCGTCGCCAGGATCTTGACGTCGGTCTGGTAGACGCGGCCTAGTTCTTCCGCCGCCGGCATTACATGCACCAGCTTTTGTTTGGGGCGCGGCACATCGAGCAGCGTGTAGCCGCTGGTCACCATTTCACCGAGGCGCGAACCTACCGCGATGAGCAGGTCCGCTTCGCTGACCATTTTGGCTAACGCCGGATTGACGCCGATGCCGACTTCGCCGACGTAATTCGGATGGCGGTTGTCGAACAGGTCCTGGCGGCGGAACGATGCCGCCACCGGCAGGTTGTGCTGAGCCGCGAAGCGCTCGATGTTGCGCACGCCGTCCTGATCCCAGTTGGAGCCGCCGAGGATCAGCATCGGCCGCTTGGCCTGTTGCAGCAGCTTTTGCATTTCCTGCAGCGCATCGGGATCGGGATAGGCTTGCACCGGTTCGACCTTACCGATGTCGCGCGGGAAGGTCGACTCGGTCAGCATGTCTTCCGGCAGCGCGATCACCACCGGACCGGGCCGTCCCGACATCGCCACGGCAAACGCGCGCGCCACATATTCGCCGACGCGCGACACGTCGTCGAGCTGGGTCACCCATTTGGTGAAGGGGCCGAACATGCGGCGGTAGTCGATTTCCTGGAAGGCTTCGCGCTCGCACATGTCGAGTCCGACCTGGCCGACGAACAGAATCATCGGTGTCGAATCCTGGAACGCCGTATGCACGCCGATGCTGGCGTTGGTGGCGCCGGGTCCGCGCGTGACGAAGCAGATGCCGGGCTTGCCGGTCAGCTTGCCGTAGGCTTCGGCCATGAACGAGGCCGGGCCTTCGTGGCGGCACGAGATCACGCGGATTTCCTGCTGGTGGTCGTACAGCGCATTGAGGACGTCCAGATAGCTCTCGCCCGGAACGCAGAACGTGGTATCGACACCTTGCGCCAGCAGCGCATCGACCAGTAACTGGCCGCCGGTTTTCAGTTTTGACATGCTCGTCTCTTGTATGCCGGCGCACCGGCTGTTGTTGGTTGACAGGGGAAGCAGACGGTCGCAAGGGACCGCCAATCACTGAGACGAGAATACAAGCTGGCGATTTGCCGGTGATAGGACTAATCCGCAGATTTGCTGTACTTCTCGGAGAAAGTGCCGGGTGCGAAGGGCGGCGAAATCAGGAAAGCGGCGCCGAGAATTTTTTCTTGAACTCGCCCGGCGTCATCTGCACGTTCTTCTTGAAGAAGCGGCAGAAGTAGGCGAAGTCGTCGAAGTTGAGGCGATACGAAATCTCGGCAATGCTGAGTTCGGATTGCGCCAGCAGTCGCTTGGCTTCCATCAGGATGCGATCGTGGATCAGTTGCGTGGCGGTGCGGCCGGTAGTGGTCTTGACCGCCTCGTTGAGCTTGCGATCAGTGACGAACAGGCGCGCCGCGTAATCCTGCACCGAGCCGAATTCAAGGTAATGCTGTTCGATCAGCAGCTTGAAGCGCTTGGTCAGGCTGTAGCTGCGCGGCAGCACCGACTCGGCGTCATGCGGCTGGTGCAGGCGGCGCAATCTGGTCAGCAGAATCTGCAGGAAGGAGCGCACGATGTCGTATCGCCAGCGCTGGTCGCCGGCATTCTCCTTTTCGATTTCCTTGAGCAGCGGAAACAGCTCGTCATGCTGCTGCGGCGTCAGGTACAGCACCGGGTCGGCATTGGCGATGTGGAAGAATGGAAACTCCGCCAGCTCTTCGATGCGCGGAAAAACCTGCAGGAAAAATTCGGGACTGAAATTGATCGCATAGCCGCTGGCGTCGATCTCCGAGGTCCAGCCGTGGATCTGTCCGGGCGAGATGAAAAACACCGAGTGCGGCACGATGCCGTAGTTGTCGAAGTCGAGCACGTGGTTGCCCTGCGCGTTGCTCATCCACAGGATGTGATAGTAGCTGTGGCGATGCAGGAAGGGGCGCGGGATTTCGTTGCGGCCTTCCAGCTTGACCAGGTCGAATACGAATTCCGCATGGCCGCCGCTGAAGTCGGAGACCTCAAAATTGGGCGTGTCGTCGGGAAAACGGATGTCTTTCATGGGGTCGCTTCAGTGTTCGTCCTGCGATGTCTCCGCCGCGTTGTTGTGATTGATTTCGGTCGGCTGCCTGCGCATCGCGTCGCTGTGATTTCCTCTCGGGAAATTGTTTTCGCTGTCATTGATGCACCGGAACAGGATATACAAGCGCGCGCGAAAAGAAAAGCCGTGAAGCGGCATCCGCATCGCGCGCAAGCCCGCATGTTGCGGCGCATTCCGGCTTTCGGTGGAAAAATCCAATAGAAAAGAAATTAAGTCCTACCGTGCGTCCGGAGGGCTTGGTTAGCATCTGAACCACGCTGATCAATGCCGATTCAATCCGCGCATCGGAACTGTTTTTTCGGATGCGCTTCATTGACTCCACCGGCGGTTCCATCTCCATACGAAGCTTTCCGACGCGACCTGAAAAACGGTCGCGGGGGTGCGTTCGTCCCTGAAATCTTTACATCTTGTCCGCATCACTCGAAAGGAATTTTATGTTGCTTGACGTCCGCACCTACACCGCGCGTCCCGGAGCCCTGAAAAAGCATCTGGCGCTGTACGAAGAACACGGCTTCGACATCCAGCGCAAGCACCTCGGCGAACCGCTGGCGTATCTGGTCGCTGAATCCGGTCGCCTCAATTGCTACACGCACATCTGGGTATACCAGGACGCCGCCGACCGCAACGCGCGCCGCGACAGCCTGCAAGCAGACCCGGCCTGGACCGCATATCTGCAGAAGAGCGCCGACGCCGCTTACCTGGTGTCGCAGGAAAACCAACTGATGACGCCGGCCAAATTCGCGCCGCTGCAATGGCCGCTTACGCAGAAATAAATTCAGGCACCGATCCATTTTTCAATCAGGCGAGGACCAGCATAGCCAGCAATCCGCCAGCGCTCTGACGCTCATAAAAAAATAACCATCCATATTGGAGGAGAACCATGTTTCAACAAATTTACGATCCCGTAAACGGGTCGCTGTTCGCGTCCGCCTTGTGCGCGATGCTGCCGTTGCTCTCGATGTTCGTGATGCTCGGCTGGCTGAAGATTTCGCCGCATGTGTCGGCGGCGATTTCGCTGCTGATCTGCGCCGTGGTGGCCGGCTTCGTGTATGGCATGCCATGGGCGACGGTCGCCAACGTCGGCGTCTACGGCGCGGTGTTCAGCGTGCTGACCGTGTTGTGGATCATCGTCAATGCGATCTGGCTGTACAACCTGACGGTACGCTCGGGTCACTTCGCCGTGCTGCGCGACAGCTTTGCGCTGATCAGCGATGACCCGCGCATCCAGGCGATCCTGATTGCGTTCAGCTTCGGCGCATTGATCGAAGCGCTAGCCGGCGCCGGCACTCCGGTGGCGATCGCCGGCGCGATGCTGGTGGCGATCGGTCTGCATCCGCTGAAGGCGGCGGTGATCGCGCTGGTCGCCGATACTGCGCCGGTGGCCTTCGGCGCGCTGGCGGTGCCGATCACGACGCTGGCGCAAGTGACCGGCCTGTCGTTCGAAGAACTGGGTCATCACGTCGGACGCCAGACCCCGGTGGTCGCCGCCTTCGTGCCGCTGGCGCTGGTGTGGATCATGGACGGCAAGCGCGGCCTGCGCCAGACCTGGCCGGCTGCGGTGGTGGCGGGGTTTGCCTTCGGCGCGGCGCAATGGATCAGCGCCAGCCATTTCTCGGTGGTGCTGGCTGACGTGGTGGGGGCGCTGGCGTCGGCGGCCGCCGTGGTGGTGCTGCTGAAATTCTGGAAGCCGGCCAAGTTGCCCGCCGACGCCTTCCAGAACGACGTCACCAAACAAGCCGAACGCATCCACAGCGATGTCGCCGTCGGCCACTCGCGCAAGCAACTGATGCTGGCTTATGCGCCGTATTTGCTGATCATTGCAATCTTCACCGTGGTGCAGTTCGGCCTGGTGCAGAAGTGGCTCGGCGCCGGCACCTTCAAGTTCGCCTGGCCGGGCCTGGCGATCAGCACGCAGGAAGGCAAGTCCATCGGCACCATGTTCACGCTCAACAGCTTGTCGGCAGCCGGTTCGCTGTTGCTGCTGGCCGGCGCGATCAGTGCGATGATGCTGAAGGTATCGGCGCGCGCCGCGCTGGAAACCTACGGCAAGACGCTGGTGCAGATGCGCTGGGCGGTGCCGACGGTGCTGTGCGTGATGGCGCTGGCCTTCATCATGAATTACTCGGGCCAGACCGCGACCCTGGGCCGCTGGCTGGCGGGCACCGGATCGGCGTTCGCCTTCCTGTCGCCGGTGATCGGCTGGATCGGCGTGGCCGTGACCGGCTCGGACAATTCGGCCAACGCGCTGTTCGGCGCCCTGCAGGTGGCCGCGGCGCATGAGACCGGATTGTCGCCGGTGCTGCTGGCGGCAGCCAATGCTTCGGGCGGCGTGCTGGGCAAGATGATCTCGCCACAGAGCCTGGCGGTTGGCGCCGCAGCGGTCGGCATCATCGGCCAGGAAGGCCTGATCTTCCGTAAGGTGGTCGGCTGGAGCCTGTTCTTCCTGCTGATGATGGCGACGCTGGTATACCTGCAATCGACGCCGGTGCTGTCGTGGATGCTGTAAGCGCCGGGGATGTTTACTGGCGGCAATGACGATTTTTAAAACGAAGCCGGCGCGAATGTGCGCCGCCTTCCTCGAAGGAGCAAGCAATGCAGGACTACAAGAAACTGTTCGACCTGAGCGGCAAGACCGCCGTGGTGATCGGCGCCGCCTCGGGCATCGGCAAGGCCTCTGCCGAAGCCATCGCCAGCCTCGGCGCGCAGGTGATCTGCGCCGATGCCGACCTGGCCGGCGCGCAAGCCACGGCGCAGGAAATCTCGGCACTCGGTCTCGCGCCGGCGACCGCGATGAAGATCGACGCCGCCGACGGCAAGGACATCGACGCGCTGGCGCAGCACGCGCTGCAACTGCTCGGCAAGATCGACATCGCCGTCAGCACGCCGGCGCTCAACATCCGCAAGCTGATCCTCGACTACACCGAGGAAGAGTACGACCGCGTCATGAACCTGAACATGAAGGGCGCGTTCAACTTCTTCCGCAGCTTCGGCCGGCCGATGATGAAGCAGGGCTTCGGCAGCATCATTGCCTGTTCGTCGATGCGCGCGGTGACCATCGAACCGGGACTGGGCGTGTATGCCGCCTCGAAAGCCGGCATCGCGCAACTGGTGAAAGCGTTTGCCGCCGAGATGGGACCGTACGGTGTGCGCGTCAACGCCATCACGCCGAGCATCATCGAGACCAAGCTGACTGCGCCGCTCAAGGAACGCGCCGACATCTTCAAGACCTATGCCGGCCACACCGTGCTGAACCGCTGGGGCCAGCCCTCGGAAGTCGGTTCCGCCGCAGCCTTCCTGGCGTCGGATGCGGCCAGTTACATTTCCGGCAGTTCGCTGCTGGTGGATGGCGGCTGGACTGCGATCGACGGTCCGCCGACCGGACTGACGTCGACGCGGCCGTCGGAATAAAGTACGACGTCGCTTCGCTTGCATCGGAATGAAAAGCGCCACGATCATCGTGGCGTTTTTTCATGAAGAAGCTGCGGCGTTGCAGGCGGCCCATTCAACCACCGCCTGATCGGCGACAGGCGCAAAGGCAGCCACGGTGCAGCCTGCGTCGGCATAGCGATACACTGCCGCCACGCTGCCCGGTCCTGCGCCGGTATGACCGACGGCGCCATCCGCAATCATCAGTCCCGCACCATAGCCGAAATTGCGTGCCGGTCTTCCCGGCAGGCTTTCGCCGAGCGGCGTCTTGCGCAGCATTTCTCCCAGCAGCGGTAGCGGCAGCAAATCTCTGGTTAGCAAACGATCCAGCAGCAAGGCCGCCGCAGCGGGGGACCCCAACAGCAAGCCGTGATAGACCCAGTCCGGATGGTAGCCGTCGGCATTGCCCCAGGCCGATGTGGCAAGATCGTCCGGCGTCGCGGCGATCATTACATTCTGAATGCCGAGCGGCGTCAGCACCAGTTGCTCAAGCGCGTGTTGCAATGACAAGCCGGTGGTGTCTTCGATGAGGCGGCGCACCAGGAAATAACCGGTGTTCGAATAACGCCATCCCGCATCGGGCGCGAACGACAGCGTGTCGGCATCGACGCGCGCCAGCATCTCATCGGGCGGCCATGGCGCATCGCCGCGCGCCACCGCCTGCGCATAAATTTCCATATCGGAATAGTTGGGCACGCCCGCGCTGTGACGCAGAAGTTGCCGCAGCGTGTACGGCTTGCCCGACAGCGGCATGTCGAGCGTCAACTTGCCATCGTGCACCAGCACCAGCGCAGCGGCTGCCAGCACGGTCTTGGTGAAACTCCACCACGGCACCGGCGGCGCATGCAGGTCGCCACGCGCCAGTTTGCCGTCGCGCACGATGGCGACGGCGATGTGTTCAGGAGAAGGAGGAGAGGGGCGCGGTATGCTCATGCGCGCATTTTATGCGAAGTGGTCCGCATGGCGCGTCGTCAGAACCAGTGGTTGGCCTGTTTCAGGTCATTGCGCAATTCGCGGAAGCAGTGATCGGTCCATTCGCTGCGACTGACTTCATTGCGCCGCATCAGCACGATCTTGCGTTTGAGCGTGGGGAAGCGCAGCGGGGCGACATGCAAGGTGTCGTCGCGCAGGTAGCTGGTATACAGGCTCGGCATGATGCCGATGGCGATGCCTGAGCGGACCACGCCGTACAGCGATTCGCTGTGCACCATCTGATAGCGGCGCGATGCCGCCAGGCCGTGCTGCAGCAGCGCGGCGGAAGCGAATTCCCACACGCTGCCCTGCGCGAACATCACGATTTCCTCGCCGGCCATCTGGCGCCAGTGGACCTCCTTCGAGTCGGACAGCGGATGCTTTTTCGACACGATCAGCACCAGCTCATCCTCGAACAGCGTCACCGTATCGAGCGACATCGAATCGGGCGGCTTGATGCCGACGCAAAAATCCAGTTTGCCCGTATGCAACGATGACAGCAGCGCATCGTTGGGCATATCCGACAACAAGATCTCGACGTGCTCGTCGTGTGCTTCGTTATAGCGCGCAATGACGGCGGCGGTCAGCGTCACCGCCGACGGGATCGCGCCGATGCGCACACGATGGCGGCCGGTGCCGATGGCGTGGCGGATATCGTCGAAGGTGTTGGTGGCAGTGTTGAGCAGGTGCTTGGCGTATTCCAGCACCACCGCGCCCTGCGCCGTCAGCGCGATCTGGTGCGTGGTGCGGTCGAAGAGCTTGGTGCCTAGCTGGTTTTCCAGCTGTTTGATGGAGGCGCTCAAGGCCGGCTGAGTCACGGATAACTGTTCCGCCGCCTTGCTGAAACTGTTGGTCCCGGCCAACGTGGCGAAGGCCTGCAGGTGGCGCAGCGTGACCTTGTTGGTGAGCTTGATCATGGCGATGGGGCGCGATTGCGGCGTGGTCGGTGGATGGTCGGCATATCGTTTACAGATTAATCCCGTATCGATTCTGCATGGTTATAAGTTTAATTTATGAAATTATAAATATAAACAAATTATATTATTGTTTGACTTGACCTATTCTCCACTTCGGCAAACAGAATTCAAACGGAGTTGATATCCGGCGCTTACCGGCATCGATGTCCGACTTTACTAATATTTTCCCGGGGGATGGTGATGAAGCAATGGATGATCGGCGCAGTCGCAGTGCCAGCAATGCTGGCTGGCGCTCAGGCGCATGCACAAAGCAAATTGGAAATTTACGGTCTGATTTCCGGCGGCGTCGGCTACCTTACCAACCAGGGCGGTCCGCATAACCTGGAAGCCCTGAGCGGCACCAATCAGAATCCGCGTATCGGCTTCCGCGGCCAGGAAGACCTGGGCGGCGGCTCCAAGGCCATCTTCAATCTGGAGAACGGCTTCAACATGATGACCGGCGCCGCAGCGCAAAACGGTCGCCTGTTCGGCCGCTTGTCGTATGTCGGCCTGAGCAACACCGACCTCGGCACGCTGACGCTGGGTCGCCAGTACGAAGCGGTCAAGGACTATCTCGGCCCGGTCGTGATCGCCAGCAACGGCGTCCACATCGGCGACAACGACAATGGTTACAACAACCTGCGCGCGCAGAATTCGGTCAAGTACATCAGCCCGACCTTCAGCAACTTCAACGTCACTGCGCTGTACGGTTTCGGCGAAGCTGCCGGCGACGCCAGCATCAACCGCGTCATGAGCATCGGCTCTGGCTACAAGAGCGAGCGCTTCAAGTGGGCCGTCGCCTACACCCAGATGGACACCCCCAACAGCGCCAAGAGCCCGGACGGCGCAATGAGCAATGACTACGCCAGTTCGCTGCTGATCTTCAACAAGAGCGCCGTCAACAGCTCGCAAGGCGTGCGCAAGCAGCGCATCGCCGGCACTGGTGGTTTCTACTCGGTCGGTGACACCGATTTCGGCGTGATGTACAGCAACGTCAAGTACGACTATCTGGACAATACCAAGCTGACTTTGCAAAACCTGGACCTGAACTTGGTGAATCACTTCACACAGGCCCTCAATCTGGGCGCATCCTACTTCTACACCGTCGGCAAGTACGACACCATCAACACCAATCCGAAGTGGCATCAGTTCAACTTCCAGGCCGACTACTTCCTGTCCAAGCGCACCGACGTGGCGATCACCTACAGCTACCAGATCGCTGCGGGCGACGCCAAGAACGCCACGATCTTCGGCTTCCCGTCGTCGAGCGACAAGCATCAGGGTGTACTCATGATCGGCATGCGCCACGTCTTTTAAAATCGTAGAAAGCGCTTCGGCCTAAAATGGGCATCGCATCCATGTTTAAAGGAATCTCATTTTGAAAAAAGCACTATTGGCGGGCCTGAATCTGACCCTGCGTCTGACACTGAGTCTGACCTTCAGCGCAGGCCTGCTCAGCCTGACCGCCACGCCTGCCCATGCCGAGAAGCGCACCCTGGTCCTGTCGGCCTATCCGATCGCGCAGCCGCTGTTTACCAAATACGTCTATACGCCGTTCAAGGAAAAATGCGGCTGTGAAATCGTGGTGGAAACCGGCAACAACGCCGACCGCATCGCCAAGCTCGATGCGCGCCGCGACAATCCGGTGGTCGACCTGGTGCTGCTGTCGGACTTCGGCATGCTGGAAGCCGCGCGCAAGGGCCTGATCCAGCCGCTCGACTACGGCAAGCTGAAGAACTACGGCCAGGTCTACAATTTCGCCAAGAACCCGATCGGCGGCAACTTCGCCGTCGGCTACACCATCTATTCGGTCGGCCTGGTGTATCGCACCGACAAGATCAAATCGCTCACCTCCTGGAAAGACCTCTGGCGTGCTGACATGAAAGGCCATCTCTCCCTGCCTGATGTCAGCACGACCCAGGGGCCCCTGACGCTGCAGATGGCGGACATCGCCTGGAACGGCAAGGGCGACGATTTCGCCACCGGCATGCAAAAGATCCTCGAGATCAAGAACAATGTCGTGACCTTCTCCAAGAACAGCGCGCAGTTGTCGTCGCTGTTTGCCCAGGACGAAATCTGGGCGGCGCCGGTGGCGCGCTTCACCTGGGCGCAACTGGCCAAGACCGGGCTGCCGCTCAAGTGGACTATCCCGACCGAAGGCCAGGCCGCCGGCATGAACGTGATGGGCATCGTCAACAAGTCGAAGAACGCCGACCTGGCCTATCAGCTGATCGACTTCTGGCTGTCGAAGGAAGTGCAGACCGCGCTGGCGATGGACCTGGTGGATTCGCCGGTCAACACGCAAGTTGTGCTGCCGAAAGACAAGGCCGAGTTCAACACCTACGGCGCCGACCACATCGCTTCGCTGAAATTCGTCAAGCCGGAAACCCTGCTCAAGCATCGCTCGTCGTGGATGGAGCAGTGGAACAAGGGCATCAGCAAATAAGGTGGCAAGTAAGTTGGCAAGTAAGTTGGCAAGTAAGTTGAAAAATGAGCAGGAAGCAAGCTAGAAAGAAGTAACAAGGATCCTGCCGATGCAGGAAACGCCCGGCGCTCAAGCAGCGCCGGGCTTGTGCATTTGAAGCGATAGAAACAACAGAAGCAGCAGAAGGAAGAGGGAGTCCAGGCCGATGTCGGTGCATCAGAAAAAATGGAACGGCGTCATGCTCGTCATGCCGGCGTTGATCTTCACGGTGGTGTGTTTCCTGCTGCCGGTGCTGGCCTTGCTGCTGGACGCCTTCCGCGTCGACGCGCCGGCGGCGCATTGGGGGCTGGGGCGCTTTGTCGACTTCTTCGCCGAGCCGCTCAACCGCCAGGTGTTCCTGCGCACGCTGCGCATCGCCGCGCTGGTGACGCTGGTGTCGGCGTTGCTGTCCTATCCCGCCGCCCAGGCCATCGTACGTGTCGCTCCGCGCTATCGCGGCATGGTGCTGGGCATGATGATCCTGCCGCTGATGGTGTCGCCGATTGCGCGCACCTACGCCTGGATCGTCCTGTTCGGCCGCAACGGCGCCATCAATTCCATCCTGTTGTCGCTGGGCCTGACGGATGAGCCGCAACGCCTGCTGTTCAGCGAGATGGCGGTGTTCGTCGGCTTGCTGCAATTGCTGTTGCCGCTGATGCTGATGTCGCTGGTGAGCTCGATGGAAAACCTCTCGCGCGACATCACGCTGGCGGCGTCCACGCTCGGCGCCAACGCCTGGCAGGTATTCACCCGCGTGACCCTGCCGCTGACGCAGGAGGGATTGATCGTCGGCGGCACGCTGGTATTTACCGGCTGCGTCACCGCCTACGTGACGCCGGCGTTGCTGGGCGGCCCCAAGGTGCTGATGCTGGAAACGCTGCTGTACCAGAAGGTCAGTGTGGAAAGCGATTTCGGCACCGCCAATGTCATCGCAGTGATCCTGGTGCTCATGACGCTGGCCGTCAACGCCGGATTGAAACGCATCTCGTCGAGCCGGAGCACGGTATGAAAGAAGGATTGTTTTCGCGCGCCATGCTGTGGCTGGTGTTCCTGTTCCTGCTGGGACCGTTCGTCATCGTGTTCCTGGCCGGCTTCAGCGCCGGCGACACGCTGGCGTTTCCGCCGGAATCATATTCCTTGCGCTGGATCGGCGAAGTGCTGGTCGCGGACGAGTTCCAGCGCGCCTTCCGCACCAGCCTGGAAATCGGCCTGCTCGCCACCGTGATCGCGCTGCTGCTGGGCGTACCGGTGGCCTACGCCATGTCGCGCATGCCGCCGCCGGGCATGGGCGCGATCAAGCAGATCCTGACCTCGCCGCTGATCATCCCGGCCATGCTGGTGGGCTTGGGCCTGCTGCGCCATTTCGTGCTGCTGGTGGATGCGCCGGTGTTTCTCGGCCTGCTGATCGGGCACATCGGCTTGCTGACGCCGTACGCCGTGCGCGTGGTCTACGCCAGCCTGGTCAACCTGCGCGTCGACATCGAAGAAGCCGCCATCACGCTCGGTGCATCGCGCCTGCAGACCTTCTTCCTGATCGTGCTGCCGAACATTCGCAGCGCCGTGATCGCCGCCTTCTTCCTGGCGTTCGTAACCTCGTTCAACCAGGTGCCGGTGTCGCTGTTCCTGACCGGACCCGGCATCAGCACCTTGCCGATCGAAATGCTGGGCCATATGGAAAACAGCTTCGATCCCTCCATCGCGGCGTTGTCGACTCTGCTGGTCCTGTTCACCATGGCCTTCGTGCTGGTGACGGAAAAAGTGCTGGGCATTTCAAAATACATGTGAGACACGATGAGCTACCTCGAACTACATCAACTGGCGCTCGGCTACGGCAAGAACAAGACCGCCGTCGAGCAACTGGACCTGGCGGTTGAGCAAGGCGAATTGATTTCGCTGCTCGGCCCCAGCGGCTGCGGCAAGACCACCACCATGCGCGCCATCGCCGGCCTGATCGACCTGCGCGCCGGCAGCATCATGCTGGACGGCCGCGACATCGGCCGCCTGCCGCCCAACAAGCGCAACATCGGCATGGTGTTCCAATCGTATGCGCTGTTTCCGCATCTGAACGTATTCGACAACGTCGCCTTCGGCCTGCGCCTGCGCAAGGTCGATACGGTCACGCTACGCAGCAAGGTCGAGCGCGTTATCGCGGCGGTCGGCCTGAGCGGCTTCGAGACGCGGCTGCCGGCGCAGATGTCGGGCGGCCAGCAACAGCGCGTGGCGCTGGCGCGCGCCATCGTGATCGAACCGAAACTGCTGCTGCTGGACGAGCCGCTCTCCAACCTCGACGCCAAGCTGCGCGTGCAGATGCGCGCCGAGCTGCGCCGCATCCAGCGCGAACTGGGCATCACCATGCTGTACGTGACGCATGACCAGGAAGAAGCGCTGGCGCTGTCGGACCGTATCGTCGTCATGAACGGCGGCAAGATCGAGCAGCTGGACGTCCCCGAGAATCTCTTCAGCGCGCCGCGCACGCGCTTCGTCGCCAACTTCATGGGCTTCGAAAACCTGTTCGATTATCGCGACGGTTTCCTGCATGGTGAAGGCGGCAAGCTGCCGTTCGCCGTGGCGCCGCCGGAACGCACCGTGTGCGCCGGCTGGCGTCCGGAACGCGTGACGGTGGGCTCCGGTCCCTACCGCGGCACGGTGCTGTCGCGCGGTTTCCTCGGCGATGCGGTGGAGTACCTGCTGCAGACGCCGGTCGGGCCGGTCAAGGGCATGGCCGCTGCGAGCGCCGCGCGCTGGCGCGAGGGCGACAGCGTCGACTTCGCCATGCCGGCCGGCGAGGCCTTGCTGTTGCAAGCCTGATGCCACTTGTCACTTCATAAAAATAACCAGCAAGCAAACACATCATGCAAAAAATATGGCTCGATACCGACCCCGGATTTGACGACTGGCTGGCCATGCTGCTGCTGTCGGCCAACCTCGACGTCGAATGGCTGGGCGTCTCGGTGGTGGCCGGCAATGCACCGCTGTCGGTGACCTACGACAACGCCCTGCGCATCCGCAAGCACTATCACCTGGAAGTGCCGGTGTACGCCGGCTGCGAGGCGCCGCTCAACGGCGCCGTGGAAACCGCACAGTGCATCCTCGGCGCCGACGGCATGGCCACCACCGGCGAGCCGTTGCCGACGGTGGATATCGGCCAGGTTGAACGCGAACAGGAGCAGCAACAAAAGCGCAGCCCGCTGCCGCACGCCGTCGACGCGCTGATCGAAGCGGTGCGCCGGCATCCGGGCCAGCTCACGCTGATGTGCATCGCGCCGCTGACCAACATCGCCACCGCCTTGCAACGCGCGCCCGACATCGCCGCGCAGATCAGGGAAATCATCCTCATGGGCGGTTCGGCCGACCAGGGCAATCACACCGCGGCGGCGGAGTTCAACATCTACGCCGATCCGGAAGCCGCCGACATCGTCTTCAACGCCGGCGTGCCGCTGCGCATGTTCGGCCTCAACCTGTGCCGCCAGTTGCTGGTGACGACAACCGAAGTGCAGCAGGTGCGCGCGCTCGGCACCCTGCGCGCCAAATGGCTGGCCGGCTATTTCGAAGCCTACCTGCGCATCCGCAGTCCGGACGGTTCGGTGCCGATGCCGATGTACGACCCGGCGGTGGCGATTTACCTGCGCCGTCCCGAGCTGTTCAGCTTCAAGCCTGCACGCGTGGATATCGAACTGCAGGGCAAGCTGACGCGCGGCATGACCGTGTGCGAGTTCCGCGTGCCGCGTCGCGCCACCGCCAACGTCGAAGTCGCCATGACGGTCGATGGCGAGCGCGCCATGGCCTGCATGATGCAGGAACTGTTGGGCACGCTGTAGTCACCAATCGACCTTCGCTGCATTGCCGCTACGGGGATGGCGGCATTCGCTTTTTTGCTTATGAATATGGATGTACGCTTTATGAGAACCATGGATGCTTCCGCCGCCGCCACTGCTGCAGGTCCTGTCGTTGCCGGGCATGATCATGCTTGATACTGACATCGACACGGCCGGTCCGCTGAATCTTGAACAATTCGTGCGCGCGTTGCCCAAGATGGAATTGCATTGCCATTTGTTCGGCGCGGTGCGCCGCCAGACCTTCGTCGATCTGTCCGTCAAGGCCGGCAACCGCGTCTCGCATGACGAAATCGAGGCCTTCTATACGCGCGGCGAAAAGCCGGTCGGCGTGCTGCGCGTGCTGCGCGCGTTGGATGCCCATCTGATCCAGGGACCGTCGGACCTGCATCGCATCACCTACGAATATCTCGAAGACGTGCATCGCCACGGCGTGCGCTACACCGAGTTCTTCTGGAATCCGACCGGCACCGTGCGCGTCTCCGGCATCAGCTACGCCTCGGCGCAGGCCGCCATCGTGCTGGCGATCCGCGACGCCTTGCGCGACTTCGGCGTGATCGGCCGGCTGATCCCCAGCATTGACCGCGAAGCCAGCCCCGATGAAGCGGTGGCCATGGTCGAATGGATGTGTGCGCATCGCCAGCCGGAAGTGATCGGCATCGGCATGGATTACCGCGAGAACGACCGGCCGCCGGAATTGTTCTGGAAAGCCTATCGCGACGCCCGTGCGGCAGGCTTCCGCACCACCGCCCACGCCGGCGAATTCGGCATGCCGTGGATGAACGTGGAAAGCGCGATCGACCTGCTCAAGGTAGACCGCGTCGATCACGGCTACACGGTGGTCGACAGTCCGGCCTTCCTGCAGAAGTGTAAAGAGCGCGACATGATCTTTACCGTGGTGCCCACCAATTCCTACTACCTGCGTACGCTGGAGCCGGCGCGCTGGGCGCTGGATCATCCGATCCGCGCGATGGTGCGCGCCGGCCTGCGGGTGCATCCGAATACCGACGATCCGACGCTGCACCTGGTGACGCCGACACGCGCCTGGCTGATGATGATGGAGTTCGGCTTCGGCATCGACGACATGCACGGCTTCATGCTCAACGGTCTCGATGCCGCCTGGATAGACGACGACCTGCGCCGGCAATGGCGGCTGGAATGGAGCGCCGCGTTCGAATCCCTGCGCGGCCGCCTGGTCATGTAACGGAGATGCCATTACCCAATAAAAAGCCGCGCCCTGTGACAGGCGCGGCTTTTCTTTTTTAAGCCTCGGTGGGCGGCTGAATCAATGCATCAGCAGCACGATGAGGATGATGATGGGAATCGGGATTCCCAACAACCAAAGCAGTATGGCTCCCATGCTGATCTCCTTAGGTCAAAGTAACGGATTCGTGGGTGTCGCGAAGCGTGTCGCGATTGCCGACGGTAGGTTCCACCGCCGTGTACACCACACGGTCCTTGCGGTCACGCAGACGACCGCCGAAAGTTGCCGCCAGGCTGGCGATGAACGCACCGCACAGCAGCGCCACGAACATCCACAGCGAACCATAAGCTGCTGCCTTGCGAGCCGTATCGGCAGCTTCCTTGGTCTTGGTGGTGGCGTCGTCGATGGCCTTCTTGTAAGCGGCATAGGTGTCGTCGACGCGTTTTTCCGCATCGGCTTGGCTGATCCCGCTACGCTTGGCGATCACTTGCGCAACATAGGTCTTGTCGGCGGCCGGCAGCGCGCCGGTGCGCAGCGCATTGGCGAAAATGCGCGTCACTTCGTTACGTTGTGCAGGCGCCAGTGGCGGGCTGTCAGGAGCACCGTTGGCAAGCGGCGCAACCGGAGCTGCATCGGCTGATGCCGGTGCACCGGTTTGCGAGCCTGCAGCAGGAGCGCGGAACAGCGTGTCGATGAAGTAGCCCGACGCAGCATCGGCAGTATTGCCATCCGCTGCTGCAACACCACCGGCAGCAGCTGTAGCGCCGGTAGCCACTACTGCCGCACCGGCCGAACCGGCCACTTTGGCGCCGCTCGATATCACGCTGCCGATGGCGGTGCTGAGCAACGCTGCCGTCGCCAGCGATGCCACTGCCCAGGCCAGGAAGCCGTGCGCGGTGTCGCGGAAATACACTTCATCAGTGTGTACGCTGGCCCATTTCACGCGCAAGCGTCCGGCCATGTAACCACCGATGGCCGATGCGGCGATTTGCGTGAAGGTGATCCACGCTACCGTCGACCAGCCTATGGTCTGCGCGCTGAGGCCGCTGCCGGACCACGGCGAGACCGAAGAAAATCCCAGGCCGAAGCCAAGGATCACCAGGATGAAGGACAACGCCGCCGCGGCGAACGCACCCGCAAGGATCGCTCCCCACGAAACGCCGGACGCGACGCTGTCGTCCCCACCAACTGCATGTGCATGCAGGCTACTATTAATCATGTTTTTCTCCTCGAGAGTGTTCTTGTCACGAGAGCAAATGTAACCAGAGCAGCGGTCGCCAACCATAGGACGATCTCGTCACCTTTCGTAGGATTTGCGGCAGACCAGAGGGTGGCCGACGCCACAAGCGGGCATCCGCTGACAGCGATTGTGTTGCGTCCTGATTACAGTAGAAGCTTTCCATCATCCTTTGTGGAGTGGCATGAGCGACATGGTCGTAGTGCGCAAGGAAGGCTTGTACTGCGTTCCCGGTGATTTCTATATTGACCCGTGGCGTCCGGTGGAGCGCGCGGTGATCACGCATGCCCACGCGGACCACGCGCGCACCGGTCACGGCCACTATCTGGCGACGGCCGACGGCGCCGGCATCCTGCGTGCGCGCCTCGGCGAGATTCGCCTGGACGCCTTGCGCTACGGCGAATCGATCACCCATAACGGCGTCGCCCTCTCGCTGCATCCTGCCGGCCACGTGCTCGGCTCGGCGCAGCTGCGCATGGAATACCGCGGCGAAGTCTGGGTCGCCTCGGGCGACTACAAGCTGGAGCAGGACGGCACCTGTGCGCCGTTCGAGAGCGTGCGCTGCGACACCTTCATTACCGAATCAACCTTCGGCATGCCGATCTATCGCTGGCAGCCGCAAGCGGAAATCTTCGACGACATCAACGCCTGGTGGCGCCGCAATGCAGACGAAGGGCGCACCAGCGTGCTGTTCTGCTACGCCTTCGGCAAGGCCCAGCGCATCCTGCACGGGCTCGATCCGACCATCGGCAGCATCGTCTGCCACGGCGCGGTGACGCCGCTCAATGCGCTCTACCGGGAAGCCGGTGTGGCCTTGCCGCCGACGCTGGCGGTCAGTGACGTGGAAGACAAATCCGTGTTGCGGCAGGCGCTGGTGCTGGCGCCGCCGTCAGCCGCCGGGTCGCCATGGATGCGACGCTTCGGCGACTACAGCGATGCCTTCGCCAGCGGCTGGATGCGCTTGCGCGGATCGCGCCGGCGACGCGGCGTCGATCGCGGTTTCATCCTGTCCGATCACGCCGACTGGCCCGGGCTGCTCAGCGCCATTACCGCCACGGGCGCACCGCGCATCATCGTCACGCACGGACAGATTCCGATAATGGTGCGCTGGCTGCAACAGAACGGCCTCGACGCCGGCGCCTTCGATACCGAATACGGCGGCGAGGAAGAGGTGGAAGCCGACAAAAATACCCCAGTGGAAGGCTCGCCAGATCATGCGTGATTTCGCCCACCTCTACGCCGGGCTGGACGCCACCACCGCGACCAATCGCAAGCTGGAAGCGCTGCAAGCCTACTTTCGTCGCGCCGGTGCAGCGGACGCCGCCTGGGCGGTGTATTTCCTGGCCGGCGGCAAGCCGCGCCAGGCGGTGCCGACCAAGCTGCTGCGCCACTGCGCGATCCAGTACGCGCAGCTCGACGAATGGTTGTTCGACGAGTGCTATCAAGCCGTCGGCGACCTGGCCGAAACCATCGCCCACATCCTGCCGCCCGCCACCCGCGACGACGATCTCGGCCTGAGCCTGTGGATGGAGCAACGGGTCTCGCCCTTGCGTGGCGCCGATGCCGAGACCGTGCGCGCGGCGCTGTTCTCGTACTGGGACGTGCTGGACTGGCAAGGCCGTTTCCTGCTCAGCAAGCTGATCGGCGGCGGCTTCCGTGTCGGCGTCTCGAAGCTGTTGGTCACGCGCGCATTGGCCGTGGTTGCCGAGGTCGACGCCAACACGATCGCGCAGCGTTTGGTCGGCTGGACCGACCGCAGCACGCGCCCGACCGCGGAAGGCTTCGCAGAACTGATTGCACCGCCGTCCGAAGCCGATCGCCAGCGTCGCGGCGGCCAGCCGTATCCCTTCTTTCTTGCGCATCCGCTGCTGGCCGATCCCGCCATGCTGGGCGACCTCAGCGACTGGCAAGTCGAATGGAAGTACGACGGCATCCGTGCGCAACTGGTGCATCGCGAAGGACGCAGCTGGTTATGGTCGCGCGGCGAAGAGCTGATCACCGAACGTTTTCCGGAACTGGCGCAGTTGCCGCTGCCGGACGGCGTCGTCATCGATGGCGAGATCGTGATCCGGCGCGGCGAGGGGGCCAATGGCGTGATTGCCCCGTTCGCGGACCTGCAAAAGCGCATCGGCCGCAAGACGCTGTCGGCCAAAATGCTGGCCGAGTTTCCGGCGGCGCTGATCGCCTACGACCTGCTTGAACTGGATGGCGAAGATCTGCGCGGCAGGCCGCAGCAGGAACGGCGCGCGCTGCTGGAAAAGCTCGCAGAAACCATTCCGGCGCTGACCCTGGCTCCCGTGATCGACCTGGCCGAAGCCGCCGACTGGAGCGCGCTGGCGACGCTGCGTGAAAGCTCGCGCGCCCGCGGCGTCGAAGGCATGATGCTCAAGGCGAAGTCGGCGCACTACGGCATCGGCCGAACCAAGAACGTCGGCACCTGGTGGAAGTGGAAGATCGATCCCTATTCGGTCGACGCCGTGCTGATCTATGCGCAGGCCGGCCACGGCCGGCGCGCGTCGCTGTACACCGATTACACCTTCGCCGTGTGGGCCGCCGAAGACGCGGCCGGAGAACGCAGGCTGGTGCCGTTCGCCAAGGCCTATTCCGGCTTGACCGATGCCGAGATCGCGCGCGTCGACCGCATCATCCGCAGCAGCACCGTCGAGAAGTTCGGCCCGGTGCGCAGCGTCAAACCGAGCATGGTGTTTGAAATCGGCTTCGAAGGCATCGCCGCCTCGCCGCGCCACAAGGCCGGCATCGCGGTGCGCTTCCCGCGCATCCTGCGCATCCGCGACGACAAACCGATCGCCGAGGCCGACAGCCTGTCGACCTTGCAAGCCTTGCTCAGTGAAGCGGAAGGACAGGATGCTGCGCGCACGGACTGAGGACAGTGGCGGCGATGTCCCACACGTCGCCGCGAGATCACGCAGCACGCCGGTGGAGCGCTGGTTCGCTGCGCAGGGCTGGAAGATCTTCGCCTTCCAGCGCGACACCTGGCAAGCCGCCGTGCGCGGCGAGTCGGGCCTGCTGCATGCGAGCACCGGATCCGGCAAGACCTACGCGGTCTGGTTTGCAGCATTGCAACATACCGTGCCGGCGCTGGCCAAGGCCGGTCCTTTGCCTGCCATCGCCGCTCCATTAACCAGCACAAAGCGCCCCAAGGCAATCAACCAGACCGGCCTGCGCATCCTCTGGATCACGCCGATGCGCGCGCTCGCGGCCGACACCGCACGCGCGCTGGAAGCGCCGCTCACCGCCTTGCTGCCGACATGGACCATCGGCAGCCGCACCGGTGACACCACCGGCAGCGAACGCGCACGCCAGCTGCGCAGCTTGCCGAGCACCCTGATCACCACGCCCGAGAGCCTGTCGTTGCTGCTGAGCCAGGACGACGCGGCGACGCGCTTCAGCAAGCTCGACGCCATCATCGTCGACGAATGGCACGAGCTCATGGGCAGCAAGCGCGGCGTGCAGACGCAACTGGCGCTGGCGCGTCTGCGCCGCTGGCGTCCCGACCTGATGGTGTGGGGCTTGTCGGCCACGCTGGGCAACCTGCAGCAATCGAAGGATGCCTTGCTGGGAGACGGGCGCGGCGTGCTGGTGCAGGGCAAGACACGCAAGAAGATCGTGGTCGATACGCTGATTCCGGAGCATCCCTCGCGCTTCGCCTGGGCGGGCCATCTCGGCCTGCAGATGTTACCGGCGGTTGTCGCCGAGATCGACCGCCACGCCAGCACATTGGTGTTTACCAACACGCGCTCGCAAGCCGAGCTGTGGTATCAGAATCTGCTGGCGGCGCGACCGGACTGGGCCGGCCTGATTGCGCTGCATCATGGTTCGCTGGACCGCGAAGTGCGCGAATGGGTGGAACTGGCGATCAAGAACGGGCAACTCAAGGCGGTGGTCTGCACGTCCAGCCTCGACCTCGGCGTCGACTTCGCGCCGGTCGAGCGGGTGCTGCAGATCGGCAGCGCGCGCGGCGTTGCGCGCCTGTTGCAACGCGCCGGCCGCAGCGGCCACTCGCCCGGCCGGGTGTCGCGCGTGACGCTGGTGCCGACCAATACGCTGGAATTGCTGGAAGCCGCCGGCGCGCGCCATGCCGTTGCCGCCGGGCAGGTGGAACAGAGGCCGGTGCCGGAGACGCCGCTCGACGTGCTGGTCCAGCACCTGGTGACGATCGCGCTGGGCGGCGGCTTCCGTTCGCAGGAGCTGTTCGACGAAGTGCGCACGGCTTATTCCTACCGCGCCCTGCGCCCGGACCAGTGGCAATGGGCACTGGATTTCGTCGCGCGCGGCGGGCAGAGCCTGATCGCCTATCCGGAATATCAACGCGTGGTGCCCGATGCCGATGGCGTGTATCGCGTGCCGGATGCGGCGATTGCGCGCCGCCATCGCATGAGCATCGGCACCATCGTTTCCGACGCCAGCATGCAGGTGCAATACCTGCGCGGCGCGCGCATCGGTACCATCGAGGAAGGCTTCATCGCGCGTTTGCGCGCGGGCGACCGTTTCCTGTTCGGCGGCCGCATGCTGGAATTCGTGCGCGTGCATGAAATGACCGCCTACGTGCGCCGCGCCACCAGTGGTTCAGGTGCGGTGCCGCGTTGGCAGGGCGGACGCATGCCGCTGTCGTCGACGCTGGCGCATGCGGTGCTTGATTGCCTGGAGGAGGCCGCGCACGACGATTACTCCGGTGCCGAAATGCAGGCGGTGAAACCCTTGCTGGCCTTGCAGCAGCAATGGTCGGCCTTGCCCACCGCCCGCAAGCTGGTAGTCGAACATCTGCACAGCCGCGAAGGCCATCATTTGTTTTTTTACCCCTTCGCCGGACGGCTGGTGCATGTGGGTCTGGCCGCATTGATTTCTTATCGGCTGGCGCAACGGCGCGCGGCGACGTTTTCGATTGCGGTCAACGATTATGGTTTTGAATTGCTGAGCGCGACGCCGGTCGACCTCGCTGAAATCTTTCCTGCCTCCGACATGGGCGGCGCTTTATTCTCGTCGGAGCATCTGCTGGAAGACGTCATCGCCAGCCTCAACGCCACCGAACTGACGCAACGGCGCTTCCGTGAAATCGCGCGCATCTCCGGCCTGGTGTTCCAGGGTTTTCCCGGCCAGCCGAAGAGCACGCGTCAGCTGCAGGCATCGGCCAGCCTGTTCTTTGAAGTGTTCCGCAAGCACGACGCCGGCAACCTGCTGTTGACGCAAGCGCAGACCGAAGTACTGGAGCAGGAACTGGAATTGCAGCGCCTGCGCGAGACGCTGGAAGAATTGCGCGGGCGCTGCCTGCAGGTCTGCAGCATCACGCGTGCGACGCCGTTCGGATTTCCGCTGATGGTGGAACGCTTCCGTGAAAAGCTGTCGACCGAAAAGCTCAGCGACCGCGTGGCGCGCATGCTGCAGGAACTGGAAAAGGCGGCCGCGCGATGACGGCAGAAAAAGTCAATAGTGCGCTGGACATTAGCGTGCTCGGCGAACAATTGAGCTTGCTGCCACAACGCGCCCTGCTGTGGCGCGCGCGCAAGATGCTGATCGTGGCGGACATCCATTTCGGCAAGGCGGCCGCCTTTCGCGCGGGCGGGATTCCGGTGCCGCACGGCACCACGCGCGCCAACCTGGACGCGCTCGATGCCCTGATCGCAACGCATGGGATCGGGCACATCCTGTTCCTCGGCGATTTCCTGCACGCCAAAACTGCGCGTGCGCCGGCGACCTTGCTGGCCTTGCAGCGCTGGCGAGAAAGTCATCCGGATTTGCAGCTGACATTGGTGCGCGGCAATCACGATCGCCATGCCGGCGATCCGCCGCCACAGCTGGCAGTGGACGTTGTCGATGAGCCGTGGCGCGTCGGGCCGCTGGCGCTGTGCCATCACCCGCAAGAACTGATCGGCGCGTATGTACTGGCGGGGCACGTCCATCCTGTGGTGCGGCTGTCGGTGGGGCGTGATTCGCTGCGGCTGCCGTGTTTCGTCTTTGGCGCGGCACAGGCGACGCTGCCTGCATTCGGCGCGTTCACCGGCGGGTATGAAGTCAGCGCAAGGCAAGACGAACAACTGTTCGTCTGCACCGATGACCGCGTGTTTGCTTATCCGCGCACGGCTTGAGGAAGATCAGCCCCGCAGCACCGAGCTGAACTTGCGCGTCGCGTGCAGCCCGGGCGCAGAGTGATGCGCACCGGGCGACAGGGCTTCAATCAGCGTTGCGGGGTTGCTGATCGCTACAGAACCTGTGGCACTTGTGTCGGCGCCTACCAGGCGCATTCCGGTCCGGCCGTTGGCGGCGGCTTCGCGTGTTGCACGCACACGGGCCGCAGCGCGGAAAGTCATGCCGCGGCTGTTGCCGTCGGCGCGCGTGATCCAGTCGCGCAGCAGCTGCAGTTCGCGCGGGCTGAAGACGCCGAACATCTCTGCACCGGCGCCGCTGATCAATCGCCAGAAGCGGCTTTCCTCGGGATCGCTGCCGCGCTTGATCCATCCGGCGTTTTCCAGTTCAAGTAGAAACCGTCCTGCATCTTCGGGATTGTCCAGCCATTCGTTGACCGTCTTGCCGGCAAAGCGGCAATAGTCCGAATGCATGTTGCGGCCGACTGCCGCCTTCTTTTGCAAGGCCGCAATCAACGCACGCTCGGGATCGAAGTCGGCGATCACTGAAGTGGTGCTCATGCCGAGATCGTTGAGACGATAGCCGTCGCGTACGCGGCGATAGAACTCGGCCGGATTATCCTGTTGCGCAGCAATGTCCGCCACCGCCTGGGCCGCCTTGTGGGCATGGCCGGTGGCGGCGTTGTCGATGGTCACGTGCAGCGTGAAGTAATACGGATCGATGCCGAGCTCATTGAGTTCGTAGGCGCTGATCAGCAAATGCAGCGGCAGTTGCTCGTAGCCCAGGTTGTAGCCGATCACTTCCGGCAGGAAGCGCCCGGTCTGGTAACCCAGCGCCAGCTGGATCGCACCTTGCACGAAATGCGCATCGGACAGATTGTGCCAGTCGTCGCAATCGTGGGTCGCCAGCAGTTTCTTGTACAGCGTGACGTGATTCATGGCCGGATCGCCGTCGCCGAGCTCTTCCAGATAGGTCAGGATCAACGGACGGAAATCCGGATCTTCCCAATACGGCAGTGTGCCGTACAGCCACGAGCCGTCGACCAGCTTGGTCGGCGCCACGGCGCGGATGAAGTTGAGCGCATGCGAGCGCGTCGCGAAATAGCGGCGTGGTGCGCCATCCTTGCGCGCCGCCAGATAGTCGGCGTACTGCTCGCCTACACTGGCAACGCGTCCGGTGACCCAAGCCTGCAAGTCGTCAGGCGAAGCCGGCAGGTCACAGGGCAAATCCTGCGCCTGTGCCAGTTGCGCCTGCAAATAGCGCGCGCCGTCTTCGCGTGCTGCGCGCGACGGCTGCGGCGCCGACAGCGCGCGGTATAGCACGGCGGCGCTCGTTGTATGAACGGGTTCGTTTTGCGCCGATCGGGCGCGTGCAAAAGAAGTTGCTGCGGTGGAAGCCATGATGCCTCGGTGCAAAAAGGGGGACAGGTTTCATCTTCGCGCAGCGTGCGGTTTGAGGTAATAGGCCGATCACGCAGTTTGAAGTCGGACGAGACCTGATACCGGCGTCATCCGTGCCGATACAGGCCGCGACGTTGTTGCATGCGCTTACTCCAATAACAGCGGTGCACCGACTGACAGGGCGGGAAGCAAGGGCTATGGTGAAGGCATAAACTCTCTGGGAAAACATCATGCAAAGCCGACATCACTCGAAAGCGCCCGTGGCAATTGCCGCCGGCCTGGTTGCCCTCATCGGTATCGGTGCAGTGTGGCTGCTGCGAGTATTCTGGTTCCACGTGTAAATCGTTCACACGTCTTAGCGCCACCCAATAAAAAAGCCGCCCGAAGGCGGCCGAATCCCACAAGACTATTCCTCAATGCGTCAGACCTCGGCATCAGCTTTGCTTGGAGCCGCCTTGGTTGCCCTGATTGCCTTGGTTATTGCCCTGCTGCTTGTTCTGGTCATTGGCGCCGGCTTGCTGGCCCTGACGCGAACCCTGCTGGTCCTGCTGCTTGTTCTGTGCGTTCTGCGGCTGGTTGGCCTGTTCATGCGAACGTCCGCCGCCTTGGGTGATGCTGGAGTTGTTGGCATCGGCGCCGCCTTGTTGGCGACCGGAGTTGGCGTTGTTCTGGTCTTGCTGCGCAGACGAGCCCTTGTTGCTGCCGGCCTGTTGTTGGCCTGCGTTCTGACCTTGGCCGGCTTGTTGGCCGCGCTGCTGGTTTTGTTGATCCTGCTGCTGATTTTTTTGCGACTGATTTTGCTGAGCCTGGTTGGCTTGTTGTTGCTTACCGTCGTTTTGTTGATTGGACATGTAATTCTCCTCGTGATCCGGTCGTTGGAAGACGCCGGCGGACTTGACCGTAGATCCGTTGGCGAGAAACCATCTTGCCTGCAAGTCGTTGCCGTTCCTATCGGCGCAAGGCGCATCCGCTTGTGGGCCGACATGCCCGCCGCTGTCAGCGGATTGCCCACACGGAACGCCTGGTTGCTATTGTTTGCTTGTCAACAACAAGGAATTCACCTATAGAGGCAATGCGCCCGACTGACTAGGATGTGATCTTCGGCGCCTCCGACATGCTCACGTCAGTCAGCACGTTAGCTCACATGTCAGCTCTATTGCGCCCCGTCGTCTGCGTTCTGGAGAATTTCCCTTGATTCACGAAGTCACCGTTTATTTCCCCTGGTTGGGAGCCTGCCTCGCCGTATTCGTGCTGATCGCGGCGGCAGCCATCTTCGTGCTGCGCCTGTATCTGGTGGAAAGCCGGGGCGACAATCAGTGGCGCGGCTGTGAGGAATTCCTGTTCCTGTGCAAGCGCGCTTGCGACGAAGCCGTCACGCCCGACGAAGCATGGTGGCGCGCCGAACAGGGCGATATCGGCACCGGCGCCGCACGCCTGCATCGTCGTCGCAACACCCTGCGCAGAGCCATCAAGATTCTCACCATCGCCGCGTTGGCGGCATGCGCCTTGCTGATTGCAGGCGCCTTGTCGGCGGCGACGGCAACCGGCAGCATCGCGGTGTCGGCGATGGTGCTGACGCGTTGCATCATCCGTTTTCCCGTGCGCGGCAACGATGCCGACAGCAGTTGCAGTGAAGGCGTCGCGCCGGTGCGCTCGGAGCAGCTGATACGCAACAACCCGCCGGATGACGCAGGACCCGGAACGGCTGAAGCTGCTGCAACGGCAACGGCTGGACAAACCGTTCTGCAAACCAGGGTGGTGACGCTGACTTATTGAATGTATTGAATTACTTGCTGACCGACTTGCGCATGCGTCGCCGGCAGGCGCTTGTCCTCATGCGGCGGAGGTGTTGAGGCGGCGCAGTTCCTGCTCGTTGACCGAATCCTGGATTGCCGCGAGCGTCTGTTCCAGATGCTGCCGGACAATCTTCTCGACGCGCTTGCCGTTTTTCTTGGCGTAGCCCTCGAGGATCATGGAGTGTTCATCGTTGTCGGCCTGCTGGATCTGCGGGTGGATGAAAATCGACAGCGACACATACGGCTCCGCCACCACCAGCAGGTTCTTGACGATCTCGTAGAGTCGCGTGTCCTCTTCGCTCACCATCAGTTTCAGATGGAACTCGCGATTCAGCGCCGACCAGCGGTGCGGATCGGTCGAGGTGCACATCTCGGCGTGGATCTCTTGCGCGGCATGCAGCGCTTCGGCCGCGATGGAGTCGACAGCCTTCTTTGCCAACAGCGGTTCGAGCGCGATGCGCAACTCGTAGATTTCGGCGACGTCCTTGACGGTGAGGCCCTTCACCACCACGCCCTTGTTGGCGTCGATCGACACCAGGCCTTCCGAACGCAAGCCGCGGAAGGCTTCCCGCACCGGCGTCGTGCTGACCTCGAAACGCCGCGCCACCTCGTCTTGCCGCAGTTTGTCTCCGGGCTGATATTTTCCGGACAATATGTCGGTCCTCAGCAGGCTGAGCACGTATTGTTCGATTGTTTTAAAGGCTTTCGGCATCCGCGAATTATATAGAAGAGTTTCACCGGCGGGCGGCAGGCGGTGGACGGCTTTGCAGCCGTGCTCCGTCCGCCTTGCCCGTGCGCGAACTCAGGCCACCGGCACCGCCACTGCGGGTCCTTTCAGCCGGGGCAGGATGGTGCTCAGCCATTGGCCGGTCTGCAGCAGTGCCAGATCGCCGTCGGCGCGTCCGATCAATTGCACGCCGAACGGCAGGAAGTCCATCGACACGCCCGACGGCGTTGTCACCGCCGGCAGGCCGAGCAGGGTTGCCGGCGCGCAAAACGAAGCGTCGCCGGTTTTTTCCAGTCCCTTGAGTGCGGTGGTCGGCGAGGTGATCGTCATGATGGCGTCCAGTCCATCCAGCAGACCGTCGCGGCCGGCGCGCAACTGCTCCACGCGCGCGATCAGCGTGGCGTAGTCGGCGTCGCTGACCGAGGCGCCGCGCGAGACCAGTTCGCGCGTGTAAGGGCCGGCCAGGTCGCCGGCGTCCTTGATGTCGTCATGAATGGCCTTGTGTGCTTCATAAGCCAGCACGCCGTTGGTCAACGCCAGCAGCTCGCGGATATCGGGGCCGAGGCCGGCCTCCACGCATTCCACGCCATGCGCTTCGAGGCGACGCACCACGGCGTCGAAGTTCTGCTGCACTTCGGGCTCGACCTGCGCCCATTGCGAGGACCGGTAGACGCCGATCTTGCGCGGCTTGACGCCTTGCACGAACGAGGCCGACAAGCCGGCATCGAACGCGCGGCCCTTGATCACGACTTCGTGGCAGATCGCCGCCCAGCGGAAATCCGAGGTAATGAAGCCGAGATGGTCCAGTGTCGGCGCCAGCGCATGCACGCCCTCGGTTGGAATCAGTCCATACGTCGGCTTGTAGCCCACTGCGCCGCAATAGGACGCGGGCCGGATCACGGAACCGACGGTTTGCGTGCCGAGTGCAATGTCGACGATGCCGGCGCCCACTGCAGCAGCCGAGCCGCTCGACGAGCCGCCCGGACTGTGTGCCGCGTTCCAGGGATTGACGGTGGCGCCGGGGTCGCGCCAGGCGAATTCGGTGGTGACGGTCTTACCGAAAATCACGGCGCCGGCTTCACGCAAACGAGTGACGATCCATGCGTCTTTTTTCGGCTGGTTGCCAAGGAAGATTTTCGATCCGTACGTGGTCGGCATGTCGGCCGTGTCGATCAGGTCCTTGACGGCGACGGGTACGCCGGCCAGCGCACCACTGCTATCGCCGGCGGCAGGGTAGCCGGACGGACGATGGTTGAACGCCCTGAGGGCGCCGTCGATCTCGCCGGCCGCGTCGATCGCGCGTTGCAACCGGCTGTTGCTGTGGTCTGTAGTCATGATCTGCTCTTCAAATTAAAAGGCCATCGCCACTGTACTGCGAGATGGCGGCAGGATGGCCGGGTGCGGTTGCCTGCATAATTTACATCCCGTCGGGCCGGACGCACGTGGCGGCCGGCCCGGGGTGGGCGAACATATCGCCGTCGCGCGTTACTTCGCGCTCGCCTTCTCGGCAAAGCTGTTGTCGACCGCGCTGTCGTAGGTCACCTCACCGGCCTTGATGTTGCCGATCGAGATCTGCAAGTCGAGGCCGGCCTGGAAGGCGGGCTTGGAGATCGACGGCGTCGCCGGATAGATCTTCTGATCCAGCATGCGTTTCACCGCGGCTTCCACCACGCTCTTTTCCAGCGTCGGGAATTCCGCCACGGCGACGCGGTAGGCTACCTGCGGCGAGGTCTGCATCAGCTTCTCGGCGTCGGCAATGGCGCTGACGAAACTCTGCACCATTTGCGGACGTTTCTGGATCGTCGACTTCAGCGTGTCGATCGTCGAGAACGCATAGACGCCGTCATACTGCTTGGCGAAGTCGTGCACGATCTTGTAGCCGTTGGCCAATGCCTGCTCCACTTGCGGCTGGTACAGCGTCGCTGCAGCCGCGCGGCCGGCGGTGACCGGCGAGATTTCGGTGCCGATCGAGACGGTGTTGAGCTTGACGTTGGACAAGCCCTTTTCCTTCAGCAGGTTTTGCAGCAGGTAAGTGCTGGTCGACGGCGGCAGCGCGGCCGAGATGGTCTGGTCCTTGAGGTCGGCTACCGACTTGATCGGCGAATTCGGCGGCGCCACCATCCACACCGGCACGCCCGACACCACCATCGCCACGTTGACCAGCGAGGCGCCCTTGAGGTTGGCCAGCACCGCCGTCATCGGATCCTGCAGCGAGAAATCCGCATGGCCGCCAATCACCGCAGCAACGCCCTGGGCGCCGCCGCCGGCCGTGACCTTTTGCACTTCCAGTCCGTGTTTGGTGAACAGGCCTTCATTCATCGCCACGTACAGCGGCAGATACTGAATCGACTGGAAGGCCTGGTAGATCACGGCCTTTTCCGCCGCGAACGCGGAGGGCGCCGCGGCGCAGGAGGCGGCGATCAGCGTGGAACCGAGCAGCGTGCGGAAGTACTTCATTGTGCGACTTTCCATGAAACGACCCTTTCTTCGATTAATTGGACAACCCAGGTGAGAACTGCCGCCATCAGAGTCAGGATGATGACTCCGAGCCAGACACTGTTGAGATCGAACAGCGAGCCGGCCACGAACACCGCGTGGCCCAGGCCGTTTTCCGACGCGATGAACTCGCCCACCACCGCGCCGATCAGCGCGAAGCCGATGTTGATGCGGAAGATGGAGAAGATCCACGGCACCGACGCCGGCACGATCAGTTTTTTGAAAATCATGGCCCGCGGGGCCTTGAACGATTTGAAGAGATTGAGCAAGTCCTTGTCGACTTCCTGGGCTGCGGCGCAAGCCGAGATCATCGCCACCGCAAAGGTCGAGATGCCGGCCAGCCAGATCTTCGAAGTCATGCCCGAACCCAGCCAGATGATGATCAGCGGGCCGAGCGCGATCTTGGGAATGCTGTTGAGCAGGATGGAGAACTGCTCGACGATGTCGGAGGTGCGCGGGTAGAACCACAGCACCAGACCCAGCACGATGCCGAGGCCGCTGCCGAGCACCAGGCCGAGCAGCGTTTCGACCAGCGTCACCCAGGTGTCGTACAGCAGCTGCCCCTTGGTGAATCCGATCACGGCGGAACGGTAGATGCCGAGCGGCGAGCCGAGCAGTTGGCCGTTGATGAAGTTGGCTTGCGCGGCCATTTGCCACAGGATGATCAGGGTCACCAGAATGGTGGCGACGATCATGGTGGCGCCGTTATTTTTTTTCATGGGATTCCTTTCGATCAAACGCCGGCATGCGCGACGTCGCTGGCGCGCAGGGCGCCCCAGATTTCCTTGTGGTACACCGGGAATTCCGGCGCCCCGCGCGCCGTGACGGCGTCGCGGTCGCCCTCCACCGAGAGCACGATGTGTTCTTCGCGCGTGATCTTGGCGGGTCGTCCGCCCAGCACCACGATGCGGTTGCTCATGGCGATGGCTTCGTCGATGTCGTGGGTGACCAGGATGACGCTGGTGCGATCGGTGCGCGTCAGGCTGATGACGTCGTTCTCCAGCATCAGGCGGGTCTCGTAGTCGAGCGCCGAGAACGGTTCGTCCAGCAGCACCACGGTGGGGTCTGACAGCAGCGTGCGGGTCAGCGCCACGCGTTGTTTCATGCCGCCCGACAGCGAATGCGGATAGGCATTGGCGACCGACTCGAGGCCGTAGCGCGCCAGCATCGCCAGCGCGCGCGTGCGGTCGTCATCGGTGACGGTGCGCTGCAATTCAATTCCGAGCACGGCGTTTTCGAGGATGGTGCGCCACGGCAGCAGCAGGTCTTTCTGCAGCATGTAGGCGATGCTGCCGGGTCGTCCGTCGGCGCGCGCACCCAGCGAAATCTTGCCGGCGCTGGGCGTGAGCAAGCCGGAAATCAGATTGAACAAGGTGCTTTTGCCGGCGCCGCTGCGACCGACGATGGCGACGATCTCGGCTTGGCCGACATGGAAATTCAGGTTCTGGAAGATCCTGATTTCTTCGCCGTTGGCCTTGATGAAGGCATGGCTGAGGTTGTTGACTTCAAGCAGGTTCTCCAACATGTGCTCCATGAAAGGTGAGGACGTCGCGGTCCACGGATGAATCGAGAATGTTGCTCAATGATAATTATGCATAATGCATAATCCATGTCCCTAAGCAGAAGGCGTGCCAATGGCGTTGGGCGCGGACGTGGCGGAAGCGGCTGTGAACCCCGGGGGAGACGCGCAAAACGGCAGCCAGTGGCTGGTTGCGGAGTATGAGAAAAGGCGGGAAAAAGTCAGGGAAAGACGAGAGATCAGGAGGTGCGGCGCGGTTGGCGATGCGTCAATAAGCGTCAATGAGCGTCGATCAACGCTCGGAATGCACGGAATGCGTGCGCATGTTGCACCGCTCCCAAAGTTGGCGCGCAGGTGGACTGCGCACCGCTCATGGTCGCTGCATCAATCCTTGCTGCGCAGGATTTTGGCCAGATCGGACAATTGATAAGGCTTGTTAAGGAAGGCGAATTCCTTGCTTAGTTGCTGGTTGGACGTCAGCGCCGGAAACGGATGGCCTGACGCCAGGATGATCTTGGTCGCAGGATGGCGCCGCCGTGTGATTTGCGCCAGTTCAATGCCGCTGATGCTGTTGGGCATGATCACATCGGTAAACAGGATGTCGATCTGCGGCGTGCGCTCCAATACTTCCAATGCCTCGGCGCCGTTGGTGGCGGTATAGGCTTCATAACCCATGGTGCGAAACAATTCGGCGGTGATGTCGAGCAGGTCGAGCTGGTCGTCGACGATCAGCACGGTTTCTGAACGCTGCTTGCTGTCGGCGCTCTGCGCATTTTTTTCGGCGTCGGCATCGGTGTCGACAGGGAGGTAAATCGTGAAGCAGGTGCCGAAGCCGACTTCGCTCGAGAGCGTGACCTCGCCGCCCGATTGCGTGATGAAGCCGTACACCTGGCTCAATCCCAGGCCGGTGCCCTGGCCGGATTCCTTGGTGGTGAAGAACGGCTCGAACACGCGCGCCTGCACCTCCGGCGTCATGCCGCTGCCGTTGTCGGCCACGCTTATCTTGGCGTAGGCGCCTGCCGGCAGCGCGCCCACGGTCTTGTCCCGCAGCGTGAGTTTTTCGGTGGCGATGGTGACCTTGCCGCCGCCCGGCATGGCCTGCGTGGCGTTGACCACCAGGTTCAGCAAGGAGGTCTCGAAGCGGGTGGCGTCCAGCTTCACCATGACCGGCGCCGGGCTCTTGCGGATGTCGAACTGGATCGATGAATTGCCCGCACGCCGCAGCACCGATTCGAAATCGGCGATGAGCGTATTGACTTCATGTGTCTCCGGCTGCAACGGTTGTTGCCGCGCGAACGACAGCAACTGCTGGGTCAGGATCGCGCCGCGCGACAGCGCCCGGCGGATGCTTTCCATCGAGCGCGAGCTCTCCAGTTCGGGAAACTGCACCGTCAGCAATTGCAGGCCGCTCGACGCCACCGCCAATAGATTGTTGAAGTCATGCGCCACGCCGCCGGTGAGCTGGCCCAGCGCTTCCATCTTTTGCGACTGGAACAGCGCCGCGTTGGCGCGCGACAGGGCCAGTGCGGTGTCGCGCCGTTCGGTGACGTCGCGCGTGACCTTGGCGAAACCGATCAGGTCGCCCAGCTCGCTGCGGATGGCGTCCACGATCACGTGGGCCCAGAAGGTCGAGCCGTCCTTGCGCACGCGCAGGCCTTCCTGTTCATAGCGGCCGTGCTCGGCCGCCGTCGCCAGGGCGCGCTCGGGCAGGCCGTCATTACAGTCGGTTTCGGTGTAGAAGTTGGAGAAATGTGTGCCGATCACCTCTTCCGCCGCGTAGCCCTTGATGCGCTGGGCGCCGGCGTTCCAGTTGGTGACCTTGCCTTCCGGCGACAGCATGTAGATGGCGTAGTCGGTGACGCCTTGCACCAGCAGGCGGAATTGCTGCTCGCTGGCCTGCAGCGTCTGCGCCGCCAGTTTGTGTTCGGTGATGTCGCGCGTGATCTTGGCGTAGCCGAGCAGTTCGCCGTTGTCGGCGATGATCGGATCGATGATGGAACTGGCCCAATACGTGGTGCCATCTTTGCGCAGGCGCCAGCCCTCGTCTTCGAACTTGCCGTCGCGCAGCGCGATGTCGAGCGCGTTTTGCGGCAGGCCGGCGGCGCGTTCTTCCACGGTATAAAACACGGAGAAATGCGAACCGAGGATGTCTTCGCTGGAATAGCCGGTTAACTGCTGCGCACCCTTGTTCCAGCTCGCAACCTCCCCTCGCGGGTCGATCATGTAGATGGCGTAGTCGTGGATCGCGGAAATGATCAACTGGAAGCGCTGCGCATCGGTAAGCGCCAGGTGAGCGGGTTGACTGCTGAGCATCGATGTTCCTTGTCTGGCATCCTGAACCTCCGCCGCATGACCGGGCGCAACGGCGCTGCAGGCATGCTCGCCGACGTCGGCTGACAGAGGGTATGGTGCAGTATGCCGGGAGCGGCGCAGTCTTTCAACCTCCACGCCGTGTAGGACTCCCGGCAACAAGGACCGTACCCGGGCGCCAGGTCAGCCGGCGCTCACCAGCTTGAGCCCGATCACGCCCGCCAGAATCAGCGCGATGCACAACAGGCGCAGCGGCGCCGTCGAGTCACCCAGCAGCGCCATGCCGAGGATCGCCGTGCCGGCCGCGCCGATGCCGGTCCACACCGCATAACCGGTGCCGACCGGCAGCGTGCGCAGGGACAGCGACAGCAGGATGACGCTGGACAGGCCGGTCGCCACCGTCAGCAGCGAAGGAATCAGGCGGGTGAAGCCGAGCGAGGCCTTCATGCCGAAGGCGAAACCGATTTCAAGTACGCCTGCAATGCTCAAGAATAGCCATGCCATGGGATATATCCGTGGTGATGCGCCGGGCCGTGCGGCCGGGCGCGATGGAGAAAAATGACTTAAGCGGAAACTGCCGCCGCCGCCGCAGTAGCAGCAGCAGGGGCCGGACGGAACGCAACGCCGAAACGATTGAAGGCATTCATCAGGCCGATCGCGTAGGTGAGGTCGGCCAGTTCCTTGTCGTTGAATTCGGCGCTCGCGGCGGCGTAGTCGGCGTCGGGCACGCCGGTTTCAGCCACGCGGGTCACGCTTTCGGCCCAGGCCAGCGCGGCGCGTTCACGGGCGTTGAACAGGGCGCCGCCTTCGTGCCAGACCGGCACCAGCACCAGCTTGTCGACGGCCAGACCGGACTTGAGCAAGTCGCGGGTATGCATGTCGATGCAGAAGGCGCAACCGTTGATCTGCGACACGCGCAGGTAGACCAGGTCGATCAGCGTCTTGGGTAGGCTGCCCTTGAGCAGGGAGGAGTAAACGCCGCCGAAGGCCTTGTAGGTGTCAGGGGAGGCGTTGGCGTAGTCGATGCGCTTGTTCATGATGAGTCCTTGTGTTTGTCATTGAAGAGACTCCATGGTGCGCTCGCTTGGTCTAGTCAGGAAGATCCATAAATGGACTTGGCTTATGGGCCATGATTTCGTGTGCCGACATGCCTCCCCTCGCTTACATCAGTGCCAGGATGCGCCGCCCCAGCGCCTCGGCGGCGGCTTCGGAAGCGACGTTGGTGAAGTTGACCAGCAGCGCCGGCACGCGCGCGCCGTCGGTGGTCCAGTCGGTCAGCGCTTCGGCGTAGAGGCCGTCCTCGCGCATGCGCGCCACCAGCTTGCGGTCCGACAGGCGGCCGCGCAGGCGCATGATCAGGTGCATGCCGCCGGGCGGCGATTCGATGCGGATGTGTTTGCCGAGTACGCGCTCGAGGCCGGTGCGGACGGCGTCGCGGCGTTCGGCGTAGAGCTTGCGCATGCGCTGGATGTGGCGGGCGAAATGCCCCTCGGCGATGAATGCGGTGACGATTTCCTGCGTCAGCGCCGGACTCCCCGCCGCGAATACCTGGCTGACCGCGGCGAAGCGTTCGACCTGCGACTCCGGCACCACCAGATAGGCCAGTCGCATGCTCGGGAACAGCACCTTGCTGAAGGTGCCGGCATACAGCACCCGGCCGTCGCGGTCGAGGCTCTTGAGCGCCGGCAGCGGGCGGCTGACGTAGCGGTATTCGCCGTCGTAATCGTCCTCGACGATCCAGCTGTCGTTACGCGCTGCCCATTCCAGCAAGGCCAGCCGCCGCGGCAGCGACAGTGAAACGCATAGCGGACTCTGGTGCGCCGGCGTGACCACCGCTGCACGCGCACGCGGCGCTGCAGCGATGCCGTGCGCGACCTGCATGCCGTCTTCATCGACCGGCACCGGCACGGCGCTCATGCCCATGTGTGTCAGCAGCTCGCGCGTGGGCGGGTAGCCGGGATCCTCGACCCAGATGCGGTCGCCGGTTTTCAACAAGGCATGGCCGATCAGTTCCATGGTGTGGCGATAGCCGGCGGTGACGAACACCTGCGCCGGCGCACAGCTGATGCCGCGCGACAGCTGCAGGTAAGAGGCGATCTCGGCACGTAGCGCCGGCAAGCCGTAAACCGACGGATGCGCCATGTCGGCCGCTTGCATGGCGCGCACGCAACGCGCTCCCAGGCGTGCCCAGATCTTGCGCGGGAAGGCGTCGAGCGCCGGCAGACCCATCTGGAACGGCAGGATGGAATCGGGCCGGAAGCTGCTGGCCGGCGCCTGCTTCGGTGCGGGCGATTCAGCAACGGCCAGGCGCGGCTGGAGGTCGGGCGTGACAATGGTGCCGGCCTGGCCGCGCGCCTGGATATAGCCTTCGGCCGCCAGCAACGAATAGGCCGCCTCGATGGTGCCGCGCGCCAGTCCGAGCTCGTGGGTCAGCGCGCGCGCCGATGGAATGCGGTCGCCCGGCTTGAGCACGCCGGCGGCGATGGCGCTGCGGAAGCGATCGTAGATCTGGCGGTAATACGGCGCGGCCGCCTGCGGATCGAGGGGCGCGAGGGGATTGACGAGTTTGCTTTTGGCGGAGGACATGGTCTCGTAACAGTTATGCAGATATTGAAAAACAATGATGCCATGATGCTCCCGGCCGGGGGGACAGGCAAGGTGGAGCTGAGCCATCATGGATCAATCAGAATGCAGATTCATGGATCTTGGAGGTGGGGCATAGTTTTCTTAATATGAACGTCACGACTTCCAGCTTGGAAGCCCCTCACCCCAGAAACCTTGAATGGATCGACCATGAACATTTTGCATCTCAGCTGCAGCCCGCGCGGGCAAGAATCCGAGAGCTACCGGCTCTCGCAGAAAATCATCGGCTTCCTGCAGGGCCGCACGCCGTCGCTGACTATAGTTCATCGCAACGCCGCCGAGGGCGACGTGGTGCATGTCGACGGCAACTACGCCGCCGTGCTCGGCGCCGCGCAGGAGCCGTCGGGGTTTTCTGCCGAAGGTTCGATCTCGCGTTCGGAGTTGCTGATCCGCGAACTGGAGCAAGCCGACGTCGTGCTCATCAGCACGCCGATGCATAACCTGACAGTGCCGTCATCATTGAAGGCGTGGATCGATCACGTGGTGCGCATCCGCCGCACTTTCGACGTGACGCCGCAAGGAAAGATCGGCACGCTGCGCGACCGGCCGGTGTATATCGCGGTGTCGTCGGGCGGCGTGTATTCGGGCGAACGGGCACGCCAGCCGGACTTCCTGACGACTTACCTGAAGACCATCCTGGCCTCGATCGGCCTGCACGACCTGCGCTTTTTCTCGGTGCAGGGCACGGCATTCGGGCCGGATGCGCTGGCGCAGGCCAGGGTGGAGGCGGACTTGGCGCTGCGGACTCACTTCGCCTGATCTTGTTTTGATCTTGTTCTGATAACTATTTCATTTTTAACAAGAGGCAAAAAAAAGAGTCACGTTTTACATGTTTGCAATACTATTTGGGCCGGAGAGATAATCAACGCTGAAACAGCGCGCCATTCGCCTAGCCTGAGCAGATTGCAGAAACATGAGCCTTTTGAAGAAAATCAAAGTCGACGAACTCGAATTGGGTATGTATTTTTGCGGCTTCGAAGCTGCCTGGCTGGATCACCCGTTCTGGAAAAATCGCTTCCTGCTGAAGGACACCGCCCATTTGCAGCAGGCGCGCGCCAGCGGCATCGTGTATTGCTGGATCGACGTCGCGCAGGGCAAGGACGTTGCAGTGGAAGAGCCGGAAGCGGAAGCAGCCGAAGCTGAAGTTGATGCTGAAGCCGACGTAGCTGAACCTGCATCTGAGGCTGCCCCGGGTCTGCGCGACGAACTGCCGGCCGTGGTCGGCGCCGATCCTTTCTTCGAAGAGCTGGAGCAGGCGCAACGCTTGTGCGAGAACGCCAAGGACACCACCAAGGCCATGTTCGCCGACATCCGCATGGGACGCGTCATCGACATGGACCGCTGCATGGACCTGGTCGATCAGGTGACGGCGTCGATCCTGCGCAACAGCGCCGCCATGACCAGCATCGTGCGGCTCAAGCTGGCCGACGACTACACCTACATGCATTCGGTGGCGGTCTGCACGCTGATGGTGGCGCTGGGCCGCACCATCGGCATGGATGAGGCCGCCTGCAAGGAAGCCGGCCTGGCCGGCCTGCTGCACGACGTCGGCAAGGCCTTCATCCCGGTGCCTATCCTGCACAAACCGGGCGGCCTGAGCCCGGCTGAAATCGACATCGTGCGGCGCCACCCGGTACTCGGCTACAACCACCTGATCAAGAATTCCAACATCCCGCAATTCGCCATCGAGGTGTGTCTGCACCACCACGAAAAGATCAACGGCACCGGCTATCCCGACGGCCTCAGCGGCGCCGGTATTTCGCTGCTGTCGCGCATGGCGGCGATCTGCGACGTCTACGACGCGGTGACCTCCGACCGTCCCTACAAGAAGGGCTGGGATCCGGCCGAGTCGCTGACCGCCATGTCGTCGTGGAGCGGCCACTTCGACAAGACCCTGCTGTCGGCTTTCGTCAAGACACTGGGCATCTATCCGATCGGCTCACTGCTCAAAATGGAATCGGGCCGGCTCGGCCTGGTGATCCGCCAGAGCGCGGCCGGGCTGACCAAGCCGGTGGTGAAGGCGTTCCGCTACGACAGCAACGGCGACATCGTTGACTCGGAAGTCATCGACCTGTCCGACCCGGCGGCGACCGACAGCATTCTCCAGCGCGGCGGCGAGGAATGGCTGAAGTACAACGGTCTCAACAAGCTGTGGATGCAGCCGACCACGCTGCAACCGCGTTAATTCGCAGACGCTCCACCCGCGTTACCAGGTATTGTCGCGCGCCGTCTCCAGCAGGAAGTCGCGCAGCAAGCGTGCGCTCGGTCCGACTCGCTGCGAGTGGACCAGGTAGATTTCCAGCGGCGCGGTTTCGACTTCCGGCAGCACCTGCACCAGTTCCCCTGACGCCAGCAGCGCACCGGCATCGTAGGCCGGCAGCCGGGCGATGCCTTCACCGGCCAGCACGAAGGCCAGCCGCGAGGTGGCGCTGTCGGTCACCAGGTCGCCCTGCACGGCGACTTCGATGCTTTCGCCGCCGGCGCGCACGGTCAGCGCCTTCTGGCCCGGCGGATAGATCACCCAGCGATGCTGTTCCAGTTCGGCCACCGAGGCCGGTGCGCGATGCCGGCGCAGATAGGCCGGCGCGGCGCACAGCATGGTCGGTTCGCGCACCAGGCGGCGCGCCACCAGCGACGAGTCGGCCAGCGGCCCGGCGCGCACCGCCAGTTCGATACCCTGATTCGCCAGATCGACGTTGGCGTCGTTCATCGCCACTTGCAGGCGGATGGCCGGATAACGTCGGCGGAACGCCAGCAAGGCCGGCAGGATGCGCTTGTTGCCGAAGTGATGCGAGCAGGTGATGCGCACTTCGCCGCGCGGCTCGGCGCGCAGCAGCTCCATGCCGCGGATGCCGTCGTGGGCTTCGTCGAGCAGGCGCTCGCAATGCACGCGGAAGGCTTCCCCGGCCGGCGTCAGACTGAAACTGCGCGTGCTGCGCAGGGCCAGCGGCACGCCGAGTTTGGCTTCCAGTGCGCGGATATGGTGGCTGACCACGGCGCGGGTCAGGCCCAGCGCACGCGCGCCGGCGGCGAAATTGCCGCTGCGCACGACGGTCGCAAAGATCGCCATGGCGCGCAGTTCATCGAGGATGGGGGAGGGGTTATCCATGCCTGATTGTATTATATTGTTTGACACTGCGTCATCATCGGCGGTGCTACCGGACGCTTGCTCCCCTTGATATCGTTCTTCTCAACCGAAATGTCTCGGTTTTTTGGAACAAGGAGATTGCCATGAGCGTTCAACATGTACTGTTTATTTTGACAAACACAGCCGAGATCGGTCCGAACAAGCGCGCTACCGGTTACTTTTTCCCGGAAGTCGCCCATCCGTATGAAGTCTTCAATCACGCCGGCATCGCCGTCGAATACGCCTCGCCGCTGGGCGGCACGCCGCCGGAAGACGGCTACGACGCCAACGATCCGGCCCAGCTGGCGTTCCGCAACAGCGCCGCCATCCGCCGCATGGCGCACAGCCGCAAGCTGTCCGAAGTCGACGTGCTGGATTACGACGCGATCTTCTTCCCCGGCGGCCTCGGCCCGATGGGCGACATCGCCACCGACCCTGAAGTGAAGCGCGTGATCGCCCGCGCTTGGAACGCCGGCAAGCTCGTCGCCGCAGTCTGCCACGGCCCGGCAGCCTTCCTCGGCGTCACGCTGGAAGACGGCACGCCGCTGGTGCGCGGCCGCAAGCTGACTTCCTTCTCCAACCATGAAGAAGCCGGCTACGCCCAGGCCGACGTGCCATTCCTGCTCGAAGACGCACTGCGCGCCGAAGGCGCCGAGTACGCAGCGGCCGACGACTGGCAATCCCACGTAGTGGTCGACGGTCGTCTGCTGACCGGCCAGAATCCGGCCTCGGGCGCAGCGCTGGCTGAAGCGATGGTTGACGCGTTGCAAGGAGTATCGCAATGAGCGCCGCAATCAATGCAGTAGACAATGCAGCTGCCGCGATCACGGTGGTAGCCCGTTGGCAACCCGCCAGCGGAGCGCACGGCGACGTGCTCGCCCTGATCGCCGAATTGCGTCCGAAGTCGCTGGCGGAACCGGGTTGCCTGGCCTACGAGGTGTACCAAAGTGTAGATGTGCCGCGCAGCATCCTGCTGGTCGAGCGTTACCGCGACCAGGCGGCGCTCGATGCACACAAGCAGTCGGCGCATTACCAGGAACTGGTGGTGGGACGCGTGCTGCCGTTGCTGACTGATCGCCGGGTGGAGTTGTTGCAGCCGCGCGATATTGGTTGAAGCGGCTGATGTACGCCGATCGCATCCGAGGTGACTGCTGCAGTCGTCCCGGATGCGGAGCGTCTTTTTTCAGGAACTCAGCACCAGCGGCTGCGCCCTGGCCCAGCGATTGGCCGACAACGAAAACGTCAGCGCGCGCACCTGGTGATACCAGCCCGCCGGCACGTACAGCAGCTCGCCGGCTTGCATGATGCATTCGGTCAGCGCCGCCTGGCGCGCCAGTGGAAATTTGTCGAAATCCGGCGCCTCCGGATCGAAGGGCGAGCCGAACAGGATGGCGTTGGCTTCGCGCGGATAGAGGAATTCATCGTGATGCGGCGGCGCCAGGAAGATGCGTTTGACGCCGCGGATCTGCGCAAAGATGTTGTCGTCATAGTCGCAATGCAGCGGCGTCACCGTGCGCGCCGGACCGAGCCAGAAGCGCGGCGGTCCCATTTTCTTGAAGTAAGCCGGCCAGTGGCACAGCCGGTTCAACGGGCGCATTTCCAGATTGCCGACGTAGGGCGGCAAGTCAGGATTGGCGTCGGCCTCCGTCGACAGATCCAGATAGTCCCGCAGCGACATGTCCTGCATCGCGCGATCGGCCGCGAACGCCGTGTTGACGTAATCGCCGACGCGCGCACGCACCTGCAATTCTCCGAATTCTTCGCGCAGGGTTTGCGGCGTCAGCGCAGACAGCGGCCATTTTTCGACCAGACCGGTGATGACGAATGGCAGGCCTTTTGCCGCCAGCGTGTTGAAGGCGGCGGTGTCGGGCAAGCCCACGCGCGGCACTTCGGCGATGACCGGCAGGTCGCGACTTGCACGTTTGATGGCCTCGCGCATGGCGGCGATCGAAGCGACGCCGCGCACCTCGGCGTCCTTCTGCTCGCGCGCTTGTTTTCGGGCGAGCGCGTCTTCCGGGGACAGCGGTGTTTGCGGTCGCGGCGGCAGCAGCCGGGCTGCGCGCTGGCGGTCATTTTCCTGTTTCATTCTTGTACTGTCGCGGTCGTGGATGGAGCGGGCAAGCCGGGATCGTCGGGAGTCATCTGCGTATTCTATAGAGAACGGGGAAGAAACCCGATGGACGACGTCCTGGCGGCGGAAGCGACGCTGACTGAAGCCGCGTAGAATCTCGCCATCGCGGGAGAGGCTTTTGCACGCCATCACCTGCTTCACTCCAAAACAGGCAGGGTTATGGATAGGATACAAGCCATGTCGGCGTTCCTGGCCGTGGTCGATACCGAGGGATTCTCGGCGGCGGCGCGCAAGCTCAAGGTGTCGCCGTCGGTGATCACGCGCGCCGTCACGGAACTCGAGGAGCGCCTGGGCGTTCGCCTGCTGACGCGCACCACGCGCTTCGTCCGCCTGACCGATACCGGACGCGTGTATGCCGAAAATTGCCGGCGCATCCTGGCTGAACTTGATGACGCCGACAGCACGGCGACGGGTGCGCATTCGACACCCAAGGGACAATTCACCGTGACCGCCACAGTCGGCTTCGGCTGCATGCATGTGGCGCCGGTTGTGCGCGATTACCTGACTCTCTATCCCGAAGTCGACATTCACTGCTGGTTCATCGATCGCAACGTCAACCTGGTGGACGAGGGCGTCGACGTCGCGGTGCGCATCGGCGCGTTGCCGGATTCGTCGCTGCAGGCGATCCCGGTCGGACGCGTGCGGCAGGTGCTGTGCGCGGCGCCGGCTTACCTGCAGCAGCATGGCGTTCCGCAGTGTCCCGAAGACCTGAGCGGGCATGTCATCGTCACGGCCAGCGGCATCACGCCCACGCCGGAATTGCGTTTCCGCGACGACCTCAAGATTCGCATCCATCCACGCATGACCACCACCACCAATGATTCTGCCGCGGCCATGGCGGTTGCCGGATTCGGCATCACGCGCTTGCCCTTGTACCAGGTCGCACCGGCGCTGCAGCGTGGCGAGTTGGAATTGCTGCTGGAAGACTTCGAGCGTCCCGCGATGCCCATCCATGTCGTGCATCGCGAAGGCCACAACGCCACGCGCAAGCTGCGCACCTTCATCGACATGACGGTGGAAGCGTTGCGGCGTGACGAGAGCTTGCAGTAACTATGCAGTAACTACTTCCCTGCAGCGAACGCCTTGCGATTGACTTGCATGTACTGATCGGTCAGCGCTGCAACCTCATCGAGTTTGGTGTCCATCGCAAAGTGACCGGCGTCCAGCAGTTCGATGCGCGCCTTCGGCAAGTCGCGCCGGAAGGCCTCCGCACCCGGCACGATGAAGGCCGGATCGTACTTGCCCCATACCACCAGCGTCGGCAGCTGATGTGCCGCCAGCCACTTTTGCCAGGCCGGGTAGGCGGCAATATTGTTCTGGTAGTCGAAGATCAGGTCGGCCTGAATCGCCGCCTGGCCGGGCCGGTTCAGGTAGGCCACTTCATCCATCCACAGATCGGGATCGTAGGCTTCCACTGCAGGATCGGTGCCGATATGGCGGCCCTGGGTCACCGCCAGCGACAGGTGCGCTGTGCGCACTGCCTGCTCATGTGCGGCGCGGTCGTTCCAGAACGGCTTGCGCGTGGCCCACATGGCGCCCAGTCCTTCCTCGTAGACATTGCCGTTCTGGAAAATCGTGCCCTGCACCGCATCCGGCTGCGCCGTCGCCATGCGCATGCCGACCGGCGCACCGTAATCCTGCATGAACAGGACGTAGCGCGGCGCCTGCACGGCGACGGTGAACTTCTGCATGACCTGCGCCAGGTGATCGAAGGTATAGGCGAAGTTGTCCGGAGACGGCGCATCGCTGTTGCCGAAGCCCGGATAGTCGGGCGCGATCAGATGGTATCGATCGCCGAGCTTGCGCATCAGGCCGTCGTACATGCGCGATGAACTCGGCACGCCGTGCAGCAGCAACAGCGTCGGCTTGTCCGGCGAACCGGCTTCGCGGTAAGCAATCCTGACGCCGTCGACGGTGACGTTGCGGTAGCCGACCGGAGCCGATGAGGCCGATGGTTTTACGTGTTCTGCCGCAGAGGTGGTATTGGTGGCATTGGCAGCATTGGAGGTGAGGCCGGCGAGCAGGGCCGCAGCCGCAAAGATGGATTTCTGGCGCATGATCATTTCCTTCTGGTGTTGTTGGTGGGGCGTATCGAGGTCGATACGGCAGCGCCAGTGTTACCGAGGACAACAGGGAAGAGAATTCCCGTGCGCGAGAATGCACCTTTGCGAATTCGAGAATGATCAGCGCGCCACCAGCCACGGCGGCGGCGTCAGCCGGGCCGCCACCCAATCCGAAAATGCCCGTGTCTTGCCGGGCGTACCGGCGGCGGCCGGCGTGACGATGTAGACCGCGCCCTTGTCCGCCAGCGGCCAGTCGGGCAGCACTTCGACCAGCTCGCCCGAGGCCAGGTGGTGACCGACGTACCAGTCCGAGGTGTGCATCACGCCCAGGCCGGACAGGGCCGCTTTCACCAGCAATTCTGAATCGCCCGAGGCCATGCGCGGCGTGACGTTCACGGTCTGGACGCCACCGGATTTTTGAAAGCGCCATTGCTCCGGCGTGACGCGCGCGCTGTTGCACAGGCAGTCGTGCTGTTCCAGATCCTGCGGCACGACGATGGCGGCGTGGCTCTCGAGGTAGGCGGGACTGGCGCACATGAGGCGGCGCCGGCCGGCCACCTTGCGCGCCACTAGGCGCGAATCCGGCAGCTCGCCCAGGCGAATGGCGAGGTCGTAGCGTTCGGCAATGAGGTCGACAAAACGGTTGTCGGCGTTCGCTTCGATTGTCACGTCCGGATGCGCCTTGAGGAAATCGATCATGATCGGCGCAATCCACATGCGGCCGAAACTGGCCGGCAGCGTGATCCGCAGATGGCCGCGCGCCTCGCCGGCGCCGAAGCCGGCGACTTCTTCCTGCGCCGCCTGCAAGTCTTCCACCAGCGGCGCGACGCGCAACAGATAGGCCTGTCCCGCCTCGGTCAGGGCCACCCGGCGCGTGGTGCGTTCGACCAGCCGGATTCCCAGGCGCGTCTCAAGCGCATGCAGCCGGCGCGTCACCACGGCCGGATCGCGGCGCAGTTCGCGACCGGCCGCAACGAAGGAGCCGCTGCGGGCCAGCGCCAGGAAAGCGCGGAGTTCGTCGAAGTTGATGTCCATGGATCGCTGACGGGATTATTGAGAAAGGCGCATTTATGTTGTGATGATTCTACTGTTTTAGTTGAAATTCATCAGTAGTAGCATTTGCGGGTACCTCTCCACGGCCGGCAGGCGCACCGATGCAAATGCGGCCGGGAGCAATCAACCTGATGGAATCCGCACAATGAAAACCCCACAATTCTTCACCATGAAACTTGTCGCCTCCGGTCTGTTGGCGCTGGCAGGATGGTCGACGTCCGCCGCACATGCCGCCGCGCCGCTGCAAAAATCGCAGCCCGGCTACTACCGCCTGATGGTTGGCAATGTCGAAGTGACGGCACTGTCGGACGGCACCAACAGCCTGTCGGCCAATGCGCTGCTGGACGGCATCGGCAAGGACGAGATCGCCAAAAAGCTGAACGACGCCTTCCTGACCGATCCGATCGAAACCTCGATCAACGCCTATCTGGTCAACACCGGCAAGAAGCTGGTCCTGATCGACACCGGCGCCGGCGGCACCATCGACAAGAACAGCGGCCACCTGGTCGAGAGCCTGAAAGCCGCCGGCTACCAGCCCGGCCAGGTCGATGAAATCTACCTCACCCATCTGCACCTGGATCATGCCGGCGGCCTGGCAAAAAATGGCAAGCGGGTGTTTCCGAATGCCGTCGTGCGCGCCGATCGCAAGGAGTCCGATTACTGGCTCAGCGCCAAAAATGCGGCGACCGCGCTGCGTGGCGGCAAGAAGTCATTTACGGTGGCGGTGGACGTCTTGCGGCCCTATATCGCCGCCGGCAAATTCGTACCGTTTGACGGCGACAGCGAACTGACTCCCGGCATCAGCAGCGTGGCGAACTACGGCCATACGCCCGGTCACAACGCCTACGGGGTCAGCAGCAAGGGACAACGGCTGACGATCTTCGGCGACCTGGTGCATGTGGGCGCGATCCAGTTCCAGCATCCGGAAGTCACGATCGCCTTCGACAGCGACGAACACGAAGCGATGGCCGATCGCCGGCGCGCGTTCGACGCCATTGCCGATCAGCGCGAACTGGTGGCCGGGGCGCATCTGCCATTCCCCGGCATCGGCCACATCACCAAGGACGGCAGCGGTTATCGCTGGCAGCCAGTCAATTACACCCTGCCGCATTGAGCATGGCCGGATAAGGCTGCATGCACAGCCTTATTCCTTACCCGTTACCTTCATTCTTGCGCGACCGGTGCGCCGCCTGCTTGGCGCGATTGCCGCACACGGCCATGCTGCACCAGCGGCGCGCATGGCCCTTGGTCCTGTCCAGAAACAGCATTGTGCAGGCCGGGCCTTCGCAAGCTTTGACGTAGGTGAAATTGTCGTCGCAGACGACGTTCGCCATCGCCTCGGCCAGCGGCAGCAGCAAGGACTCCGGCGTGCGCCAGCGGCGCTCCTTCTTGCGGGCGACGCCATTCGCTTCACTCGCAACGATCTGCACGAACACTTCATCGCGCGCCAGCAAACGGTTGAGCGGCTCCAGTTCGGCGACGACCGAATCAGGCAAGGGCTGCCCTTTGTGCCGGACGACAAAGTCGCGGAACCACTCCCGCAATCCTCTGGCCTGCGCGGCGATCGCATCCAGTTCGCCCGGACCTGCGCTGCGGGAAAATTCTTCCAGCACGGACGCCGGCGCCAGCTTCGCCGCGCTCAGCCACGCCAGAAAATCCTTGCCCGAGCTCAGCCATTCCACCGGCGTGTCGACGGGCGTGGCCACGGAGTTCAAGAAATCCAGGCCGAGGGCATCGGCCAGGAACATCGGCGGCGGCAGTTGTTGGTCCATGTTGCGACATCCTTTCGTGCTGTGATTGTCCAGATAGTAACTTAATAAACGATTTATCAGAAGTTACCGATCTTCTGATGGCAGAGCCCAGGCAGCGTGCCGGAAGGCCATCGCCGTATTTCGCCGTATCCCTGCAACAGTGCGCCATCCCTATGAATATGCGCTCCTTTCATTGAACTTCCATGATTCGATTGAATAACCGTTAAAAAATAGTTTGACAGGTTACAAATGAATAAGTAACCTTTAAATTGAAATTTAACCAGTTATTCAATTCGAGGAGCCCGTCATGAAGCAAATACGCAACAAGAAGGTGGTGGTGGATGGTCTGGAAGTGTTCTATCGGGAAGCGGGCCGGCGCGACAAGCCGACGCTGTTGTTGCTGCACGGCTTTCCCAGCAGCAGCCACATGTTCCGCGACCTGATCCCGCTGTTGGCGGAGCAATTCCATCTGGTGGCGCCCGACTTGCCGGGATTCGGCCGCACCGCGATGCCGCCGCGCGAGCAGTTCGACTACACCTTTGAAAGCCTGGCGCGGGTGATCGCCCGTTTCACGGAAGTGGTGGAGCTGGAGCGTTTCGCGATCTACGTATTCGACTACGGTTCGCCGGTCGGCCTGCGACTGGCGACCATGCATCCGGAACGTATCACCGCCATCGTCACGCAAAACGGCAACGCCTATCTGGAAGGACTCAGCGACGGCTGGAATCCGATCCGCCAATACTGGCAGGCGCCCAACCAGGCCAACCGCGACGCGCTGCGCCAACTGCTAACGCCGGAGGCCACGCTGTGGCAATACACGCATGGCGTCAGCGAGATTGACGCGGTGTCGCCGGACGGTTATTCGCTCGACGATTTCTACATGACCCGGCCGGGCGCGCATGAGGTCCAGCTGGACTTGTTCCTGGACTACGCCGACAACGTCGCGCGCTATCCCGAATTCCAGGCCTATTTCCGCAAGCATCAGCCGCCCGTGCTGGCGGTGTGGGGACGCAACGATCCCTTCTTCCTGCCGGCCGGTGCGGAGGCGTTCAGGCGCGATATTCCGGGCGCAAAGATCGTGTTCTACGACACCGGCCACTTCGCCCTCGAGACGCACGCGGTCGAGATCGCCGCCGAGATCCGCGCCTTCCTGTAAGCGCATCCATAACGTTCACAAACATCAGAGAGGGTTCGCCATGCGCGCCATCGTCATCCAGCAATACGGTCCGGTCGAAGGGCTGGTCTATCAGGACCTGCCGCAGCCGGAACCACAACACGGCCACGTCGTCATCCGCGTCAAGGCCTTCGGCATCAATCACGCTGAAATGCACATGCGCCGCGGCGAATGGGCCGAGTCGGCGCCGGTCAGCGGCATCGAATGCGTGGGCATCGTCGCCGCCTGTCCGGGCTGCGAATTTGCCGTCGGGCAGAAAGTCGCAACGCTGATGGGCGGTCTCGGCCGCACCGTCAACGGCAGCTACGCCGAGTACACCCGCGCCCGTGTCGACAACGTGGTCGCCATCGAATCGGACTTGCCGTGGGAAGAACTGGCGGCGCTGCCCGAGTCCTACGCCACCGCGTGGACCTGCCTGTTCCGCAATCTTGACATCCGCAAAGGCCAGACGCTGGTGATCCGCGGTGCGACCTCGTCGTTCGGCCAGGCGGCGGTCAACCTGGCGGTCAATGCGGGCCTGCATGTCATCGCCACCACCCGCAGCAAGGAACGCTTCGCGATGCTGGAGGCGCTCGGCGTGACGCGCGTCGAGTTGGAAGGACCATCGTTGTCGGCGCGGCTGGCGGAAGCCGGGCAAGTCGATGCAGTGCTGGATCTGGTCGGCAACAGCGTCGTGATGGATTCGCTGGCGATCGTGCGGCGCGGCGGGCGTGTCTGCCTGGCCGGATTCCTGGGCGGGCTGGCGTCGGTGCCGGATTTCAATCCGCTGCTGCAGATGCCGAGCGGCGTGCATTTCAGCTTCTTCGGCAGCTTCGTATTCGGCACGCCGCAATTCCCGTTGTCTGATGTGCCGCTGCAGGACATCGCGCGCGACGTGGCGCTGGGACGCTATCAGGCCAAGCCGTCGCGGGTATTCAAATTCGATGAGATCCATGCCGCGCATCGCGCGATGGAAGCCAACCAGGCCAACGGCAAGATGGTCGTGCTGGTCGACTGATCAAGACAAATTACTGACACATCAACACACATCAAGGATGAACAACATGAAGAGAACAGCCATCGTTACCGGCGCCAGTCAAGGCATCGGCCGCGCCACCGCAATTCGTCTGGCCAGGGATTTCGGCGCCGTGGTCCTGGTCGCCAGGAATGCCGCAAAGCTGGCGGATACCGCCGCTGCAGTGGAGAAGGCCGGCGCACAGGCGCTCGTGATCGACGTCGACCTGAGCACGCCGGCCGCGCCCGACCTGGTGGTGTGCAAGACGCTCGACGCCTTCGGCCGCATCGATGCGCTGGTCAACATCGCCGGCGATGTGCCGCAGATCGATCTGTTCCAGATGACGGACGCGCAGTGGGACGCCGGCATGTCGCTCAAATTCCACGGCGCGCGCCGGCTGACGATACGCGCGTGGGAAGCCTTGAAGGCAAGCCAGGGATCGGTGATCGTCACCTCCGGCAATTCCGCCGCGGTGCCGAAGGCCGGGTTTGCCGCCGTGGCCGCGATCAACGCCGCCATCGTCTCGCTGGCGAAGGCCTTTGCCGAGCGCGGCATCGAGGACGGCGTGCAGGTCAACAGCGTGTTGCCCGGCCCGGTCATGACGGGACGGCGCGAATCCTTCCTCGGCAAATGGTCGGCCGCGCACGACATGTCGGTGGAGGACGCCAAGTCGAAGTTCCTGGACGCCGCCGGCATCAGCCGTTACGGCCAGCCCGAGGAGATCGGCGAGCTGATGGCCTTCCTGGTGTCGCCGGCGGCGAAGTGGATGACCGGGTCGGCGATTCGCATGGATGGCGGGGAAATCAAGGCTATGTGAGGCGTGCCCGTCTAGAAGCTCTCCCAGCTGTCGTCGCCTTGTGCGGCGGCAGCCATCGCCTTTGCCGGAAGATCCTTCACCGCCTTGTGTGGAAGCTGCACGGGTTTCGGCGTCACGTCGCGGATTTTTGCAGCCGTGCGCGCGACATCCGGAACCGCGACGGCAGCGCCAAGTTTGAAAATGCTGACCGCCTGCGACAGGCGTTCGGCCTGTTCCTGCATCGATTGCGCAGCGGCGGCGGCTTGCTCGACCAGCGCGGCGTTCTGTTGCGTGACGCCGTCCATTTGCGTGATGGCGCGGTTGATCTCTTCGATGCCGGTGCGCTGTTCTCTGCTCGCGGCGGAAATCTCCGCCACGATATTGGTCACGCGCCTGACACTGGCGACCACTTGTTCCATCGTCGCGCCGGCTTTGCCAACCAGTTTGCTGCCGTCGTCGACCTTGGCGACCGAGTCGTCGATGAGCGACTTGATTTCCTTGGCGGCCGCAGCCGAACGTTGCGCCAGGCTGCGTACTTCCGACGCCACCACGGCGAAGCCGCGACCTTGCTCACCGGCGCGCGCCGCTTCAACCGCCGCGTTCAGCGCCAGGATGTTGGTCTGGAAGGCGATGCCGTCAATCACGCCGATGATGTCGACGATCTTGCGCGAAGAGGTGTCGATGTCGTTCATGGTGCTGACCACCTGGGCCATTACTTCGCCGCCTTGCACCGCGATACCCGACGCCGACACCGCCAGTTGGTTGGCCTGGTGTGCGTTGTCGGCATTCTGCTTGACGGTGGAGGTCATCTGTTCGATGGCGGAGGCGGTCTCTTCGATCGAGCCGGCCTGCTGTTCCGTGCGTGCCGACAGGTCGAGATTGCCCGAGGCGATTTCGCCGGAGGCGGTGGTGATGGTGTCGGTGCCGGTGCGCACTTCGCTGACGATCCGGTGCAGGTTGTGGTTCATGTGCTTGAGCGCATCCATCAGTTGGCCGGTTTCGTCGCGCGACTTCACTTCGATGATGCTGCCGAGGTCGCCGGCGGCCACGCGCTGGGCCATGCGCACCGCTTCGCCGAGCGGTCGCACGATCGAACGCGTCAGCACGAAGCCCAGGCACAGCGAGGCCAGCACCGCCAGCGCGGAGCAGGCCAGGATCACGTTGATCGCCGTGGTGCCTTCGGCGAACGCACTGGCGCCGGCCATGCGCAATTGCTTGTCCTGCACCTCGACGAAGCTGTTGGCGGATTCGAGGAAGGCATTTTGCGACGGCAGCAGTTTGCGCAGCACCGCGTCGGCGGCGGCATCGGCATTGCCGGCGCGCGCCTGGGTAATCACTTCCAGTTTGGCGGCATCGAAATTGCGGGCGGCATCGGCCAGCGCCTTGACGCGCTTGCGGCCGACCTCGGTGACCTGATTGGCGTCGATCTTGTTGATGGCTTCCTGAGTTTTTCTGGAAGCCTCGTCGAGACGCTCGTAGCGGACCTTGTTGAATTCAGGACGCGTGGTATCGATCACGATGCCGCGCAGGTATCTGATCTGTTCGTCGAGTCCGTCGCGCACTTCGAAGGCCAGCCGCACCTTTAGGTAGCGCTCGTTCATCATCTGGTCGACTGCGCCGTTGATGTTCGTGATCTTGATTACGGCGGTCGCGGCGACCACCATCAGCAGCAACACCACGATGCCAAATGCGGCGCCGAGCCGCACCCCCACTTTCAGATTCCTGATGAATGCCAACATGTCCGTCCCGTTCAATTGATTGAAAAAGCATCAACGCCTGATTCCGCCCGTTTTTATATTTATGCGGAAAGGACGGATGTTTACTCTCAGTATTGATGCAAGGCAAGACCTTGAATGGGCTGTAAAGGCACGCAGGAAGCGGATTTCAGCACATTGAAAAGGCGGAGAGCGGCGTATTGCGGGGCGCGGCCGGAGATGAGAGATTTTTCCCGGGTTAACAAGAATTTATGCGGCGCTCGCTATTATTTATAGCCTTTGCGCGCCCGCTTCGCTTTCTTTGCCACGGTGAGTTCCTGCGACACGTCCAGAATCAACTGGCCGAAAGCCTGCACTGCCGGCGTCTTTCCTTCGCCGCTGCAAATCAAGGTGAAATTGGCCTTGGGCAGCGGCGGCAGACCGTAGGCGCCGTCGACGATGCGCATGCCCGGCTCGACGTCTTCCTGCGGCAATACCGAAATCGCCAGGCCCGACAGGATCGCTGCGCTGATGCCTTGCTGGCTCGGCGAGGTGAACACCGTATGCCATTTGACGTCGGTGTCGTCCAGCGCGCTGATGCCGACGTGGCGATTGATGCACGGCGCCGGGAAAAAGGCGAACGGCAGCAGCCGGTCCGGCGCCAGCTCGAAGATATCCGCCGCCACCCACACCAGTTGCGTCTGGCGAATGTGCGTGCCTTCATCGCTGTCCGTCGGGGTCATGACCACGGCCAGGTCCAGCTCCCGATTCCTGACCAGTGCACGCAGGTCGAGCTGCATGTTGACGCGCACGTCCAGGCGCACCGACGGGAATGAGCGCGCGAACTGGCACAGGAGCGTCGGCAGGCGATCGCCGACAAAATTCTCCGGCGCGCCGAATTTCACCTCGCCCGAAATCGGCGATGGCCGGAAGCGGTTCTCCAATGCATCCAGCGCGTCAAGGATCTGTTGCGCATGGCGGCGCAGGTCCTCGCCGTCCTCGGTTGGCGCCAGGCTGCGCGTGGTGCGCTGGAACAGCGGTCGGCCCAGTTGTTCTTCCAGCCGGCGGATCTGGTGGCTCACCGCCGACTGCGTCAGGTGCAGGCGCTCGGCGGTGCGCGTGAAGCTGCCGGTGTCGAGCACGGCGACAAAGGTGCGCAACAGCGCGGGATCAAGGTTCATTGCAGGACGGACGGTCTATTGATGATGGAAATTAATAAGTGCTGCGAAATTAAATCGTTTGTATCACAAATCAGCCTTGCCCAGAATCGGGGTCTGCTTTCGGCCGTCTGCAATCGGCGACCGGAATTCGCTTACTGTTAATTGGGTCTCCGCAATGTCCTCCTCGAAAAACTCCCTGGCTCTCGCCTCGGTCTGCCTGGCCGCCCTCATGTTCGGCCTGGAGATCTCCAGCGTGCCGGTCATCCTGCCGACGCTGGAACGTCTGCTGCACGGCGACCTCGCCGACCTCCAGTGGATCATGAATGCCTACACCATCGCCTGCACCACCGTGCTCATGGCGGCCGGCACACTGGCCGATCGCTACGGCCGCAAGCGCCTGTTCATCGCGACCATGTGCTGCTTCGGCGTCACCTCGCTGCTGTGCGGCCTGGCAACCAGCGTGTCGGTGCTGATCGTCAGCCGTTTCCTGCAAGGCATGAGCGGCGGCGCCATGGTGATTTGCCTGCTGGCGATCCTGTCGCATCAGTTTCGCGGCGGGCATGAACGCAGTCGCGCTTTCGGCGCCTTCGGCATCGTGTTCGGCGCCGGCCTCGGTTTCGGCCCGCTGATCGGCGGTGGCATCGTGGCCCTGCTGGACTGGAAATGGGTGTTCCTGGTGCATGTCCCGCTGACTGCGCTGACGTTGTTGCTGGCGTTGCGCGGCGTGACGGAGTCGCGCGATGCGCATGCGGGCCGGCTCGACATTACGGGCATCGTCACCTTGTCGCTGGCCGTCTTCGGGCTGACGTTCTACATCACGCAGGGAGCTGATTTCGGTTACGGCAGCATTGCCGGACTGGCGCTGATCGGTGCGACGGCATTGAGTTTTGTTGTCTTCCTGTGGGTGGAAAACACCGTCGCGCATCCGATGTTCGATTTCTCCGTATTTCGCATCCGCGCGTTCAGCGGCGCGCTGCTCGGTTCGGTCGGGATGAATTTCAGCTTCTGGCCGCTGATGATCTATCTGCCGCTCTATTTTCAGGCGGTGCTCGGCTACGATACCGTCCAGGCGGGTCTGGCGTTGTTGGCCTACACCTTGCCCACGCTGATCGTGCCGCCGTTCGCTGAGCGCCTGTCCTTGCGCTTCCAGCCGGGAACGGTTATTCCGGCTGGGCTGTTCATGCTTGGCGCCGGTTTCATGCTGATGTACGGGGGCAGCAACGGCGGCCTGGTGCAGGCGGGTTGGCTGGCGATGCTGCCGGGTTGCCTGATCGCCGGCATCGGACTGGGCCTGACCAACACGCCGGTGACCAATACCACCACCGGTTCGGTACCGTCCAATCGCGCCGGCATGGCGTCGGGCATCGACATGAGTGCGCGGCTGATCACGCTGGCGATCAATATTGCAGCGATGGGTTTGTTGTTGCTGGAGAGCGTGCAGTCTTATCTGCAGCAGCACGTCGCGGCGGGATCGTCGGCGACGCAGTTGCGTCAGGCGGCGGCGTCGATTGCGGCGGGCAACCTGCAGCAGGGCGCGCTGCAATTCGCAGGAACGGAGGCTGCGGGTGCCTTGGCGCAGGCTGCACTGACGCACGGCTTCGGCGTGCTCATGCTGTACGGCGGTTTTGGCGTGTGGCTACTGGCGGCGCTGAGCCTGGCGATTTTCGGTCGCAAGAGGACGGTGCCGATATCGGCCTATGAATGAAGGTCAATCATGAAGGCCAATATCAATCGACGATGTCGATGCTTTCGCAAAAGCTGTAACCCTGCCCGTGCTCGGTGCGCAGTGGCAGCTTTTCGCCGGTCAGGTTTTGCCAGCGGCGGCGCAGGCGGCTGACCATCTGGTCCAGGCGCCGCTCGTCGTAGTCGATCCACTCGACGCCGAAGGCCTTGGCGATCTGTTGGCGATGCACCACTTGCCCCATGTTGCGCGCCAGCAGTTGCAGCAGCAGCATTTCCATCGCGTTGATTTCGTGGAAGCGGCCGTCCGGCGCATACAGGCGCCGTTCCAGCAAGTGCAGGCGCCAGCTGTCCTTGCCGAGGCGGCGCGAGACCGACGACACATAGGCGGACAATTCCCGCAGACGGACCGGCTTGATGAGGTAGTGGTCGGCGCCGCGTTTGAGACCTTCGATCTTGTCGTCGATGCCGGCGCGCGAACTCAGCATGATGGTGCCGATATGGGGATGGGTACGGTGGAGCTGTTCGGTGATGTCGAAGCCGTTGTCGTCGGACAGTCCGGTATCGATGATGGCGATGTCGGCGTCGTCTACCTGACGCAAGAATTCTGCAAGATTGCTGGCTTCCGATACGCCATAACCTTCACTCAGGAGAAAGTCGGCGACCTCATTGCGCAGGTCGGCCTCATCCTCCAACAGTAGTACCCGAGCCATTTTCCGGCCTTCCCCATGGTAAAAATTTTGGCGAGTATAGCACCATACTCTTGCGTAGGTCAGAGCGCGTCGGAAATGGCCGGGAGGTGGTTAATTTCTGTCCGGACTTGTCGGAAAGCGGCAGCAGTTCGGCGCACATCAGACCAGGAAATCCCGGCCATTTTGCTGCCGCCCGCGACGATGAAAAGCGATGATGAGCCGCTCTCCGAAGTGCGATGTCTGCGCTTCAGAGTGCTTGGCTTTCCGCACCCTGGGTGCTGAAAAAACGCAGCATTTCTCTCGACGCATCCGGGCCTTTGGCATCGGTGTAAGAGCCGTGCTCGCTGCCGCCGGCCCAGGCGTGGCCGGCGCCGTGAATCAGCCAGTGCTCGGCCAGCACGGGACGACCATCGACGTGCAACGAAGTGCGCGAATAGCGATGACCGGTTTCGGCTTTTCCTTCTTCCACGACGGTGCTGATCTTGTCTGCGGACGCCTCCGTTTGCTGGAACCTGGTGACGAAATCGTCGATCAGGCCGGCGCCGTTGGACGGATTGACGGTGGTGTCGCGGTCGCCATGAAAAACGATGAGCGGAATCGCCTCCAGTTTGGCGGAGGCGCCGCCCCGGCGTGAAGACGAGGACGAGGCGCCCCGCATCGCGCTCAATGCCGACGTCAGATCGTTGGCGGACGCATACGGCAATCCGGAATGTACGCCGACGGCCTGGTAGAGATCCGGATAGGTCGAGCCCATGATGATGGCCATCGCGCCGCCTGCCGACAGGCCGGCGACGAATACCTGCTTGCGGTCGAGACCGTACTGATCGATCACTTCATTGGTGATGCCGGCGATGAGCGAGGGTTCGCCTTGGCCGCGTTGCTGATCCATGGACTTGAACCAGTTCCAGCATTTGGACGAATTGGCGGACGATTCCTGCGCGGGATAGACCACCAGGAAACCCTGTTCTTCGGCCAGCGCGTTCATCTGCGTGCCGCGCGCGAAGTCGTCGGGATCTTGCGTACAGCCGTGCAGCATGACGACCAGCGGCATGGCCTGACCGTCGTAGCCGGATGGGATGTACACCTTGTAGCGGCGACTGCCTGCCGCGTTGGCGTAGGCGCCGTCGACAAACTTGCCGCGGTTCAGATCGGCATTCTCAGGTTCGGCTTGCGATGCGGGCGCACCGGCGCCGGCAGGGCCGAAGCCAAATCGGGCCATGAAGTCGGTGACGAAGTTTTGCGCGACATTGTATTGCCCGGCGCCGGGTGGCGTGGCTGCCGATGTCAGGCCGGCGGTGGCAAGCGCATCCTGGATGACTTGCGTGGTCTTGCCTGCGCCTTCCGACTTGAGGCGGCGGGTGAATTCCGCCATGCGTGCATGTATATCGCCGAGCTGAGACATGGATTTCCTTTGAATGATGAAGCTAATGGATCCGTCCCGCCAGGGCCGCCTTGACGGCGGTGCTGGCGTGAAAGGCGCCGAGGACGGTCACCGAATCGATGACCGCTGCTGCGAGTTCGGGAGAGACGTCGGCGGCGATGGTGGCCAGTCCGACCACCTGGACTTGCAGTTTTTCTCCGTTGGCCCGGCTGGTTTCCAGCTGCTGGCGGGAAAAAGCCTGCAAGCCGAGCACCAGGCTCTTGCGCACGATGGTTTGTTTGACCACATCGGAGTGGACTGCCAGCTGGTTGCGGATGGCGGTGCGGATCAGGTCCGTGCGATTGGTGTAAAACCCTTCCTGCACCAGCAGGTCGATCTGGCCCAGATCGACAACGCCAAGATTGATCGTGACTTTTTCGCTGTCTCCTACGCGTGGCTTAAGTTCTGTGACCGACATTGCTGTTCTCCTTCTTATTGATAAAAGCAATTAAGTAGCCGTATTGGCCTGATGGAAACTTTTTGGAATCCATATGCCATCCATGTGGATGGTGTTTGGAGTATATGCCAATTTCTGGCAAAGACAAGAATTCTCTGGAACAGGGAGGAGAAGGCGAGAGCGAGCCGGAACCGTCCAGTGCCCGCCGTCACGATTTCTTACGCGTGTTATCCAGATACGCCGCTACGCAATGCGACGACGGTGGCAGATACTGATTGCTTGGTTTTTGCTGGAATCTTCCTCAAGGTCGCCCCATGCCAAAAAAGAACGCCCCCTCACCGTCCCCGCTCTCTCCTCGTTCTTCTTCAGTCCCGCCGCAACTTTCCGTGTCGCCTGCGCATGCATCTGAACCTACGCCTGTACCTGCCTCGCTGCCGGGTTTCGTGCAAGTGCGCGGCGCGCGCGAACACAATCTGAAGAATGTCGACCTCGACATTCCGCGCGATTCCCTGGTGGTGTTTACCGGCGTCTCCGGCTCGGGCAAGTCCTCGCTGGCGTTCGGCACCTTGTACGCCGAAGCGCAGCGTCGCTATCTGGAATCGGTGTCTCCCTATGCGCGACGGCTATTTCATCAGATGCCGGTGCCGGAAGTGACCGAGATCACCGGCTTGCCGCCGGCGGTGGCATTGCAGCAGCAGCGCGGTTCACCGACGACGCGCTCATCGGTCGGCAGCGTCACCACGCTGTCCAACTCCTTGCGCATGCTGTATTCACGCGCCGGCGACTACCCGGCCGGCCAGCCCTTGTTGTATGCCGAATCGTTCTCGCCCAACACTGCCGAGGGCGCTTGCCCACGCTGCCACGGTCTCGGCCGGGTTTATGAAGTGACCGAACAATCGATGGTGCCGGACGATACGCTGACCATCCGCGAGCGCGCCATTGCAGCGTGGCCAACGGCGTGGCACGGCCAGAACCTGCGCGACATCCTGGTCACGCTCGGCTACGACGTCGATACGCCGTGGCGCGAGATGTCGAAGAAAGACCGCCGCTGGATTCTCTTCACCGACGAGCAGCCGGTGGTGCCGGTGTATGCCGGCTTCACGCCGGCAGAGGTTCGTGCTGCACTGAGGCGCAAGGAAGATCCGAGCTATCAGGGCACCTTCACCAGCGCGCAAAAGTACGTGATGCAGACCTTCGCCAACACCGAAAGCGCGTCGATGAAGAAACGCGTCACCCTATACATGGTCAGCAATGAATGCCCCCTGTGCCAGGGAAAACGCCTGCGTCCGGAATCATTGGCGGTGACCTTCGCCGGCCACGATATTGCAGATATTTCGCGCCTGTCGCTGCGTCAGCTGGGGGATATTTTCCGGCCGCTGGTGGCCGGGCATGCCGGCAGGAAAAGCGCCGACGCCAAGGCGCATCCTGAAAAGCAAATCGTCCGGCAGCGCATCGCCGCCGACCTGGTGGCGCGCCTGGATGTCTTGCTGGAACTGGGACTGGGATATCTGACGCTGGAACGCAGCACGCCGACTTTGTCGCCGGGCGAGTTGCAGCGGTTGCGCTTGGGCACGCAAGTGCGTTCAAATTTGTTCGGCGTCGTGTATGTACTCGACGAGCCTTCGGCGGGTTTGCATCCGGCCGACACCGAAGCCCTGCTGCATGCATTGGATCGTCTGAAGGCATCCGGCAATTCGCTGTTCGTGGTGGAGCACGCGCTGGACGTCATCCGGCATGCCGACTGGATCGTCGACGTCGGACCCGCCGCCGGCGAAAAGGGCGGGCATGTCTTGTACAGCGGCCCGGCGGCAGGACTGGAAGCGGTGACGGCGTCCGAAACCGCGCGCTATCTGTTCGCACGCGACCGCGCGCCTTTGCGGCAGCCGCGCAATCCGGACGGCATCCTGCAACTGCGCCACGTGACGCGCAACAATCTCAACCGGCTGGATGTTGATTTTCCGCTCGGCGTGCTGACCAGCGTGACCGGCGTATCGGGCTCGGGAAAATCCAGTCTTGTCAGCCAGGTGCTGGTCGATCTGGTCACGCAGGCGCTTGGCCAGACCTTGGAAACAGAACAGGAAGACGAGGGTGAAGAATATCGCGAAGCAATCGCCTCGCACGGCCGCATCGCCGGTGGACTCGAGCGCATCAAAAGACTGATTCGCGTCGATCAGAAGCCGATCGGCAGGACGCCGCGCTCCAACCTGGCAACCTACACCGGCCTGTTCGACCATGTGCGGCGCATCTTTGCCGCAACCAGGGCGGCACGGACGCGCGGCTACGATGCGGGACATTTCTCCTTCAACGTCGCCAAGGGACGTTGCCCGACCTGTGAAGGAGAGGGCGCAGTGATGGTCGAATTGCTGTTCCTGCCGAGTGTCTATGCGCCCTGCCCAAGCTGCCACGGTGCGCGCTACAACGACAAGACCCTAGCGATACGTTACCGTGATCGGCATATCGCCGAGGTGCTCGCCATGACGGTGGATGATGCCGCGGCATTCTTTGCCGACGAAGCGCAGGTGCTGCGTTCGCTGAACATGCTGCAGGAAGTGGGTTTGGGTTACCTGCGGCTGGGCCAGCCTGCGACCGAACTGTCCGGCGGGGAGGCGCAACGCATCAAGCTCGCCACCGAATTGCAACGCGCCAGGCGCGGCGACCTGCTGTACGTACTCGACGAACCAACCACCGGGCTGCATCCGGCGGACGTCGACCGGTTGATTGCACAACTGCACACGCTGGCCGACGCCGGCAACACCGTCATCGTGGTGGAACACAACATGCGCGTCGTCGCCGCCAGTGATTGGGTAATCGACATCGGACCGGGCGCAGGTGAAGAGGGCGGCGTGATAGTCGCAAGCGGCACGCCTGCCGATCTCGCACAGGTTTCACAGAGCAGGACGGCGCCGTATCTGAAGCGGTTCTTGCAGGAGCACCGGACTGACGGCTGAGGTGGCTGAGGTGGCTGAGTTTGCGGCAACGGTAACGGCGCTGCGATTTTGCGACAAGTCGGACGTCTTCGATGCCAAATTCTGGAATTCCGCCACCGGTGGATGATGACAATGAGAAACAGGCAATCAAATCAAGGCTTTGCAGCGGCCAATGTGCGCTTTCCGGATTGGCCTGATACTTGCTGATGTTTCGCAGGCCAGATCCGGATTGCCGGTTTCGAACTGACTCTCCGTTCTGACGCCATTTCTATAAATACAACATCAGGAGACAACATGAATCGCTTTGCATGTTCCGTAACGCAGCGTCCGCAAAACCTCGTCACAACCTTCTTCCACATCCTCAAACCGAAACGCTCCGCTCTCGCCTTGGTTGTCTGCTGCCTGGTATCGGGCGCCGCGCTGGCGCAAGGCAAGCCCGTCGTGCAGTTCATCGCCACCGGCGGCACCATCGCCATGAAAATCGATCCCTTGACCAAGGGCGTGGTGCCGGCGATTTCGGGCGACGATCTGATGAAGACCGTGCCGGACGCCGGCAAATTCGCCACGATTGAAGTCAACAATTTCTCCAACATGTCGGCCAACTACGTCGAGCCGAAATGGTGGTCGCGTCTGACCAAGGCGGTCGACGATGCGCTGGCCCGGCCAGAAGTGGCCGGCGTGGTCGTGTCGCAAGGCACCGACACCATGGAAGAGACGGCCTACTGGCTTGATCTGACCGTGAAGTCCGACAAGCCGGTGGTGCTGATCGGCGCGCAACGCAACGCCTCGGAATCCGACTTCGACGGCCCGCGCAATCTGCTCAACGCGATCCGCATCGCCACCACGGCAGACGCCAAAGGCAAGGGCGTGATGGTGGCGATGAACAACCAGATCAACGCCGCCCGCAGCGTGACCAAGACGCACACCGGCGCAGTGGAAACCTTCAAGTCCGGCGACTTCGGTTTCCTCGGCGAAGTGTGGGATGACAAGGTGGTGTTTTCACGCACGGCATTGCGTCGCCAGCACATCGACATCGGTCCCGGCGAGATGCCGCGCGTGGAAATCCTGTCGATGTTCGGCGGCGCCGACGGCTCGCTGCTGCGCTATGCAGTCGACCAGGGCGCCAAGGGCATCGTGGTGCAGGCGGTCGGGATGGGGAACATGAACGTCTCCATGTTCGAGGCGGTGAAATATGCCCTGTCCAAGAACGTCCCCGTGGTGATCTCGACCCGCGTCTACAACGGCCGCACCATGCCGGTGTATGGCTTCCCGGGCGGCGGCAAGACCACGTTCGATGCCGGCGCCGTGATGGCGGGCGACCTGAGTCCGCAAAAGGCGCGTCTGCTGCTGATGCTGTTGATGCATCAGGGCAAGACCAGCAAGAAGGAGTTGCAGGCCGCGTTTGAGAATTAAGCTTGAGAATTAAGTTTCAGAATCGAGTTTCAAAACTGAGCTTGAGAACTGAACTTCAAAACTGAGACTGCCCGGTCGGGAACAAGCCTCGCACGCTGTCCGTAAAAATAGGATAGCGTACGAGGCTTGATTACTTGTGCGAGGGAATAAAAATGGATCAAAAGCTGGTTGTTGTCGCCACACTGACGGCCAAGCCGGGTCATGGCGCCACGTTGAAAGCCGCATTGGAAAAGGTGGTGCCGCCAAGCCGCGCCGAAGCCGGGTGCCATCGCTATGATTTGCACGCCGACAACGTGAATCCCGATTCGTTTGTCATGCTGGAAGAATGGCGGGACGCTACTGCACTGACAGAGCATGAGTCGACGCCGCATTTCCTGGCGCTGGTTGCTGCGGTCGGGGGGATTGCCGAGATCCATATCAGCAAGCTGACCCAGATTGCCTGAGGCAGAATGAACGCGGATTGATCGGGAGGGAGCTGCGCAGCATATAGCTTGCAACTTGCAGCTCGCAGCTCATTTCCGAAAGCCTTCGGTTCGCTCAGTTCAGCGCCGTTCCTGAATCATCTTCCAGCCGTTTCCCGACGGATCGCGGAAGCCCGCATCAACCGTGCCGTAGCGCTCGATGGGCTCCTGCGTAAACTCCACGCCCTGTGCTTTCATCCTGGCACAGGTGTCGCGGCAATCGCGCGCACTCAGCACCAGCGGCGGCATCGCGCCTTTGGCCACCATCGCTTTCAATGCCTGCGCGGTCGCGGCATCGTGCATCGGCGGGCCGGGCGTGAACAGGCCCAGCTGGAAACCCGGTTGATCCGGATGCTGCACGGTCAGCCAGCGATAGTCGCCGTTCTTCACATCGGTGTGAACGCGGAAACCGAGCTTGTCCACATAGAACGCCAGCGCTTCATCTTGGTCCCGCACATACAGACCCGCTACTTGTACTCCATCACTCATTGTCGACCTCCTTTGGTTGGGTCTCCTTTATACCGTCGCCCGACTGGCGCCGCTTCTCCAAAACTGAGGTCTTGAGGTCCGGGCGATGGGCGGCGCTGACGATGCAGGCCGGCATATTGCCCAGTCCCTGCGCAGTGATCCGCGCCTGCTTGCGCACCTCGCCGGGTTTCTCCCCGGCGATTTCGCGGAAAATGCGCCCGAACGTGCCGAGGCTGCGCCAACCGGTCTGGAAGGCGATTTCCGTAATCGGCAGTTCGCTGTCGCGCAGCAAGGCGACCGCCCGTTCAATGCGCCGGGTCAGCAAATAGCGATGGGGCGGGGTGCCGAATGCTTCCTTGAAAGCACGTGCGAAATGCGCTTCAGACACGTGGCTGACACTGGCCAGTCGTTCGACCGGCCAGTCTTCGTGCGAGGCGGCGTCCATCCGATCCTTGGCGCGAAGCAGGCGGCGTAATAGCTCAGGGCTCTGGATGACAGGATCGTTACTCATTGTGTTGTCGGGAATTCTTCCGCATACGCATATACTTTATCGAGGATGAAAACGTTTTCCCCGGCTTGAGCGCGGGCGCCGCTCCGGACGATTTCTACGCTTGTCAAAGTTTTGTCAGCAAGAAATGTGAAGATGAAGCAGCGCAATCTGCGCCGGTCCGACGCCGGTTTTTCTCCATTTCTCCCATTTTTCCCTATCTTACTTAGCTGAGTACCGCATGCCAAGCAGACCATCCCCGGAACAACGACGCGAGCTGGGGACATTTCTCAGCAGCCGGCGCGCCCGCCTCCAGCCTGACGAATACGGCTTGCCCAAAGGGCCGCGTCGCACCCCGGGATTGCGCCGCGAGGAAGTGGCGGTGCTCGCGGGCGTCAGCGTCAGCTGGTACACCTGGCTGGAGCAGGGCCGTGAGATCCAGCCATCGGCCGATGCGCTGCGAAGAATTTCGAAAGTCCTCAAGCTCGATCAGATCGAGTCCAGCCATTTGTTCGCGCTTTCCTCACGCGAGGCGCCGGCCGCTACCACGGGCGGGCGCCTCAGCGATGGCCTGGAAATGCTGGTGAGGGCGATACACGTGCCAGCGTATGTGCGCAATACCCGTTTGGACATCCTTGCATGGAATGATCCGATCGCCGACTTGTTCGTCGACTACGGCCTGCTGCAGCCCCACGAGCGCAATACGCTGCGCCTGCTGTTCCTTTATCCGCCGTATCGCACGCAGATTCTTGACTGGGAGCAGATGACGCGCGGAATGATCTCGGCATTTCGCGCCGCCCGCGCCCAGGCGCAGGACAAGGCGCCGTTCGACAGCCTGATCGCGGAGCTCAACGAACTGAGCCCGGAGTTCCGCGCATGGTGGCAGGACACCGAAGTGAAGGGATTCGACGAAGGCGCAAAACAGATGCGGCTGCCTTCGGGCGAGATCACGGCCTTTACCTATGTCGCGCTGACGCCCGCCGGCCGGCCCGACCTGTCGCTGGTCACCTACATTCCCACCCCGCCGCGGAATGGCGGGGAGTCCCAATGATTTCTGCGCCTGCCAGTGAGTGCCACTCATAGGATAACAACACGCCTTCTTGTGGTTGTCGCGATTGCCTAAAGTGACGTCAGAGCAGTTCTTGAACACTGCTCCTTCATCTCACGGAGGCAACCCATGTCGCAACTCAACACCAATCCTGCTGCCAACGCAGTCTCCCGCAACCCGGCCACCGGCGAGCTGATCGCCACCTATGCGTTCCAGACCCCCGCCGAGGTGGAGCGCCTGTTGGACGACAACGCCGCCGCCTATCGCCTGTGGCGCGCCACGCCGATGGCCGAACGCGTCGCGGCCTATCGCCGCCTTGCCGAAGCGCTGCGTCAAAACGCCGAAAACCTGGCAGCCGTCATCACGGCCGAAATGGGCAAGACGATTTCCGCGGCCCGTGCAGAAGTCGCAAAATGCGCCGCCACCATCGACTGGATCGCCGAAAACGGTCCAGCCATCCTGGCGGACGAGCCGGTCGCCGTGGACGGCAACGATCAGGTGCATGTATCTTACCTGCCGATCGGCAGCATCCTGGCCGTCATGCCATGGAATTTTCCGTTGTGGCAGGTGGTGCGCGCCTCCGGTCCGATCATGTTGTCCGGCAACGGCTTCATTCTCAAGCATGCACCCAACGTAATGGGCTCGGCCTACGCCCTGCAGCGTATGTATGAAAGCGCCGGCTTCCCCGCAGGCTTGTTCGCCAACCTGAATGCCGACAACGACACCGTGGCCCACGTGATCGACGATCCGCGCGTTGCCGCCGTCACGCTCACCGGCAGCATGCGTGCCGGCGCCGCGGTCGCAGCGCTGGCCGGCAAGGCGCTCAAGAAGAGCCTGCTGGAACTCGGCGGCGCCGATGCCTTCATCGTGCTGGCCGACGCCAACGTTGATCTGGCCGTGCAGGCCGCAATCGAGGCACGTTTCCAGAATGCCGGACAAGTCTGTCTTGCGGCCAAGCGTTTCATTCTGGAGCGGCCCGTTGCGGAAGAATTCACGCGCAAATTCGTCGCCGCCGCCGGTCGGCTGAAGGCTGGCGATCCGCTCGATCCTTCGACCACGATGGGTCCGATGGCGCGCAACGACTTGCGCGACGAACTGCACAACCAGGTCGAACGCTCAATTGCCGCCGGCGCCACGCTGCTGTTGGGCGGTCACAAGATGGAAGGCCCCGGCAATTTCTATGCGCCGACGGTACTGGCCGATGTCAGCCCCGGCATGGCGGTGTTTGACGAAGAGACCTTCGGGCCGGTTGCCGCCATCACCGTCGCCGAAGACGCCGAGCACGCCATTGAACTGGCCAACACCAGCGACTACGGCCTGGGAGGCAGCCTGTGGACCAACGACGTGGCTCGCGCCCAGCGCATCGCCCGTCGCCTGGAAACCGGCGGTGTCTTCATCAACGGCTTTTCCGCATCGAATCCGCGTATTCCGGTCGGCGGCGTCAAGAAGAGCGGCTATGGCCGCGAGTTGTCGCATTTTGGCTTGCGCGAATTCACCAACGCGCAGGCAGTCTGGGCCAAGACCGTCGGCTGAGCCAGATCACGTCCAGTTTTTTCAGTTGCCATTGTCGCAACGCTACGCTTCCACATCATTTCTTAATTTATTCAGGAGTATGAAAATGAACACCATCACCCGCATCGCTTCCGCCCTCACTCTCGCTTTGATGGCGGCCCTCAACAATCCCGCCATGGCCGAGCCGGTCAAGAACATCGTCCTGGTCCATGGATTCTTTGCCGACGGCTCAGGCTGGCAAGGCGTAGCGAAGATACTCACGCGCGACGGCTATAACGTCGCCGTGGTACAGGAGCCGGAAACCTCGTTCGCTGAAGACGTGAAAGTCACCACGCGGGCCATCAATGCCTTCGACGGCAAAAGCATCCTGGTCGGTCACAGCTATGGCGGCATGGTGATCACTGAGGCCGGCGTCAACCCCAAGGTCGCAGGCCTGGTCTACGTCTCCGCCTTCCAGCCCGACGCAGGTGAGAGCTTGTTGAATCTGGTCAAGAAAACGCCGCCGGCGAGCGACTCCATCAAGGCCACCGCCGACGGCTATCTGTATGTCGATCCGGCACGATTCCATGCTGATTTCGCCGCCGACCTATCGGCAGCCGACGCCAGGTTCATGGCCATGTCGCAGGTGATGCCGACCGTTCAGACGGCCGGTGCCCCGGTCACACAGGTCGCCTGGAAAAGCAAGCCGAGCTGGGCTGTGATCACGACCGCCGACCGCACTGTCAATCCAGAACTGCAACGCTTCATGGCGGCGCGCGCCGGCAGCAAGGTGGTTGAGCTTGACGGCAGCCACGCCGCGTTCATCGCGCATCCCGAAGCGGTGGCGCAAGTGATCGAGCAGGCCGCGGCCGTTGCCGACAAGCAGGCCGGACGTCCATTTTAAAGAGTGTGGATGAATTCTCTGGCGCTGCTACATCACTTGATATGGCGATGTAGCAGCGGCCTTCGGATCCGCTTTATTTCTTCTTGATCGTCGACAGCTGCTCTTTCGGTATCGGAGCATAGTCAGCCGGATTCGGCGAGTTCGAGATCTTGGCGATGGCGGCCTGTGTCTCCGGGCTCATCGGCCAGTTCAGGTTCTGTCCGTGGGGCAGCGCCGGAGACTGGAACCACTTCGCGTAGATCTTGTTGATGTCGCCCGACTTGAAGATCGTGCTGATGCTGGTGTCGACGATTTGTTTGAACGCAGGATCGTTCTTGCGGTAAATCAGGCCGAACGGTTCGACCGACAGCGCTTCCTTTCCGACCACCAGTTCGTTGCTGATCTTGCTCCCGCCCGCCAGGGATGCCAACACGATATCGTCGTTGATGAATGCGGCGGCCCGGCCGGTTTCCACCAGCAACATTCCTTCCGCCGTATCGCGTGAGGCAATGATGTCGATACCCAGTTTCTGCTCATCGTTCAGTGTACTGACCATCTTGATGTGGGTGGTTCCGCTATTGATGGCCAGCTTCTTTCCACGCAAATCTGCCAGCGTCGTGATGTTGCTGCTGCGCTTGCTCAGGATGCGCGAGCCGCTCACATAGTAGGTCGGCGAAAACTCCACGATGTTCTGACGTTCGGCGGTATTGGTGGTGTTGCCGCATTCGATATCCACGGTGCCGTTCTGGATCAATGGAATGCGGCTGGAAGAGGTCACCGGCAACATGGAAATATTCAGCTGCGACATGCCCAGCTTGCGTTGAATATTCTTGGCGATGGCCAGGCATAGATCTACCGCATAGCCTTCATAACTCTGTTTGTCATTCAGGTAAGAAAATGGTTTCGTCGAATCGCGGACACCAAGCACCAGAACGCCTTTTTCTTTGATCTTCTTCAGGGTCCCGGTCAATTCTTCGTCCGCGGCGGCGTGGGCAATGTGTACTACCTGGCTGCTCAGGAGGCAGAGCGCCATGATGATTTTTTTCATTTTCTTTTCCCTTGAAATTCAATAATTACTTGGCAAAGATGTAGTCCATATTGGCGAAGGACTTGAACTCCAGCGCATTGCCGGACGGATCCAGGAAAAACATCGTGGCCTGCTCGCCCACTTCACCCTTGAAGCGGATGTACGGCTCGATGATGAATTTGATATTGGCAGCCTTCAGTTTTTCCGCCAGGGCTTCCCATTCAGGCAAGGCCAGGATCGCGCCGAAATGACGCGACGGCACGTCATGGTCATCTACCGCATTGCTGACGCTGAAACCGGTTTCTTCCGGTGCCAGATGCGCCACCAGTTGGTGACCGTAGAAATTGAAATCCACCCATTTCTCGGAACTGCGACCTTCCGGGCAGCCCAGTAAATCGCCATAGAAAGCGCGCGCCTCGGCAATGTCCTTCACGGGGAAAGCCAAATGGAATAGCGATGTCGATGTCATTTTCAATCCTTCTGTTGATGTCGGTTAATGCTGCGCGGCAATGCGCAGCGCGAATGGAAATACAGCGCATGACCCTGCGAGTGGAAAGGGATTGAGGCAGTCTAAATACATAAATTTATAATGTAAAATTCTGTATTTTCGTCTTTCATATTCATATTTTTCATAAGCATGATTCGCTATCTGAAGACATTTATCGCCGCCGCGCGGCTCGGTTCCTTCTCGACCGCCGGTGCCAGGCTCGGTTTGACGCAATCGGCGGTGAGCATGCAAATCAGGCGACTTGAAGATGAGTTGAACTGCGAACTCTTCACGCGCGTGGGCAAGACGGTCACCGTCAGCGAGCACGGCAAGGAGCTGTTCGTCACTGCAGAAGAGATAGTGCGGCTGTTCGAATCCATGAAAGGCCAGACCGAAGTTGCTGCCACCCGGGGAAAGATCGACATCGGCGCTATCTCCACCGTGCAGATCGGATTGCTTCCCGCCGTGCTGGCCGATTTCTGCAAGGAACTGCCGCTGGTCGAAGTGAACGTGGTGCCGGGCACCTCGGTGCAACTGATGTCGCAGATCGACAGCAACGACTTGTCGCTGGCGGTCATGATTCGTCCCAATCTGAAAATGACCAAGGGCCTGAAATGGACCACCATGCTGCGCGAAACCTATGTCGTCATCGCCCCCAACTCTGCGCGTGAGACCTCGATCAAGGCCTTGCTGGAGTCGCATCCGTTTTTGCGTTACAGCCGCCGGTCCTACGGCGGACAGCTGGTCGACCGCTATCTGAAGCGGACCCGCTTGCAGGTGAATGACAGCATGGAGCTCGATGAACCGATGGTCATTATCGAGATGGTGAGGAAGGGACTGGGAGTGGCGATCATTCCCTACGACCTGGCCGCCGGCGCCTCCATCCGCAAGGTGCGCGTCTTGCCGTTGGAAGGGGAGGGGTTCTTCAGGGAGATCGGTGTTTTGCAACGCGTGACACCGACGCCAAGCGTGGTGGTGTCCACGCTGATGGAGTGTATTTCGCGTGCGGCTCAGGCGAAGGAGGAGAGCAGCATGCAGACGTTGAAGGCGGATATCGGGAAAGGGATGCGTTAGGAGTCGCGGCAGGCTCCACGTCAGGCGTGCACGTCCTGAGAGCAACTGGTTTCGAAGGCGATTTGACCTCACCTGAAATGAACGGTCTCCCTTAAAAGAGATGTCTTTCATTTTAGGTTCGCACATGTCGATGCTGACTGCAGCGAATAACGTTGGTCGGACACGGAGGTCCGTTTCTGGCCGATTGCGGACTAAATTTTACTTTCACGCCATCGGCGAAACATCCAGGCGCTCAAGCAGAGTAGTCCTGGCAGGGTAAGAGCAGATAAAGTCTTTAGCAACAGCTGCCGAGATAGCGGGTCTTGCGGAGTACCTGCAGTCAAGGACGACACAAATTGGTCTATGCCAAACCAAACAAGAACTACTACGGGCATCACTAGAATCCACAACTTACGGTTACCTCGGCCAACAATCGCAAAAGAAATTGCACCCAAGAATAGAACGATCAATATCGGAACTATCAAAAAGATAGGGTGAAAATACATGCGATAAATCCTTCTGAGTTATTGAAGAGTCGTGGTCCGCTATTGGCCGAAAGCAGCCCTGTTCCTTCGGCCCATCACTTAACGTACTGAAACACGCCTAAAAATATTGGGTCATCCTGAGTTGCCCGTTTGACCGCTTGAGGGTTGTATGCAAAATCGTACTGAACGACAATGCGCCGGGCTCTCTCAATACTAATGGCGCGCGCAGCTGTAATAACTTCTTTCGCAAGAAGGCGAATACGATATGTCTAACAATAAGCTCGAAATATCGGCCTCCTCATCGTTAAACGAATTACTCTCTTGGTCGCTCAAGCGATAATAACCAACACCGCACAAATCTTGGAGGGTGTCTATGTTTTCATCTTCAGTGCGAGCCTTCAGGCCAAGCCAAACAGACACAACGTCTTTCTCGTCAAATCCTTGAGAATAGAAATCTTCGTCATCCGTATAATCTCGCCGCGCCATATTATTCCTTACGTATCCATTTCAGCTGCACGGCAAAGTCCGCTCCTGGCCGGAAGCAGACTAGGTGATTCGCAAAAACATTCCAGCCTTTTGAGGCGGCATTGAGACCTCAAAGCCGTACTGTTTATAAAATTCAGGCGTTCCGTGATCGGCCATCAGGCTGACGTATGCCGTTGCTGGCGCGGTCTCATGGATAAATGCCATTAGACGCTCCATGATCATGCGACCGAGTCCCTTCTTTTGATGATCCGGCAGGACAGCAATATCCACTACTTCAAAGAAACACCCGCCGTCACCGACTACTCTTCCAATTCCTACCGGCGTGTCTGCAGCGTACACAATGACACTGAATAGGCCGTTCTTCAGGCCAATGGTGGCAGCTTCAATAGATTTTCTGCTAAGCCCTGCGGCCAACCTTATTTCTATGTAAGTGGTTGCATCAGGTACTTCTTCGCGAAGGTAATAGTCCATTTTCGAAACAAGAATGAGAAAAGGTAATTATATGGGGATGTCCGTTCCTGGCCGATAGCGGACCGTCGAGGCATAAAGTCCCTCTGGCTGGACACCAGGCCTTTTTCGCGATCTGCAAAACTGCCAATTAGCGTTGAAATTAGCGCTGAAATTAGCGTTGAGTTCGTTTCCACAATGACGGCCAGGTTTGCACCCAACAACATTGGTGATCGAATCCTGCCTGCTCGATTACCCTGACTTGCGCCGGCCCGGCGAAGCGCGACGCAAAGGCCTTGATCAAGGCTGGCGGAATGACCCGGTCGCGGTCGCCGGCGAAGTGCACTTGCGGCACCTTCCTGAGCGCATCCACGACATCTACCGGATCGAGCGAGCCATCCAATGCACGAATGCGGTGATACGCCGTCCACGCTCGATGGTCGAGATTGCCGGCGACGGTAATGACCTGCGTAATATCCTGCCGCCGTGCCGCGCTCAACAGCGCCACCGCCGCGCCACCCGAATAGCCGACCAATGTCAGATCATGTGCGCCGTACGTTTGCTTGAGGCGATCCAGCGCGAGACCAGTCGATGCAATCACTTCCGGTGCGAAGCGCTGTTCGGTCCAATAGCGTTGTGCGCATCCGCTCGCTTCGGCGTCGATATATTGGCAAGGGCGTCCGAGATAGGCGACGTTGCCTGTCGGTTGGGCCAGCGCCAGTCGCAAGGCCAGCGGCTGTTGCGGAGTGGGGTCGCGCGAAGGCAGGTCGCCGCTGATCCACGCCAGACCATCTCCTTCGATGTAGACGGTCAGATGCGCAGCGCGTTGTTGCTGTGACGGCGCATAAGACATCAAGGTGAAGGGGCCCGCCGCAATGGCTTGCGCCTGCCAGCCTTGTTCCCGCGCTAGCGCATCGGTCGCGCTGCGCCGTTGCTCCGGGCTGGGCAGGGATGCACACGCCGCCAGCAAGGCGATCATCATGATGCAGCACGCGCGAATGGTGTTGGTCTTTCCGGTCATGTCTCTATCGGTCAATAAAAAGGCCTGCGAGATTGTCGCAGGCCTTCTCTGTCAGGACGAGTGACGATCAAAAGCGCCAGCGCGCCTTGGCGCTCGCGGTCTGGTTGGTGAAGCTGCTGCGTGCTTCCAGATCATAACGCAGGCTCAGGCTTACGCCGCCGGTGGTGGTGGTGCTCAGGGCTGCACCAACCCGGCCGATCCATGGGCTTTGCTCCAGACCGTAGGTCGCGAACGAAACGCCGGGTGCGCCTGCATAAGCGGACGTGATCGAGGCCTGCTTGTTGATGGTGTCGTAGCCTACGCCGGCGTTGAAGGCGAGGTTGGTGTCTGGATTGAGTTGCAGGTTGAGCTTGCCATCGGTCGACAACACGAACTGCGACGCGCTGCGGCTATCCACGTTCAGATTGAGCGCTCCGGCACCCGATTCCGTATAGCCGGCATCGCGAATCCAAGTGTAGTCGGCCCGTATACTTGGCGTGAACGTTGTCGCTGGCGACAACGCAAAGCTGCGCGCCAGACCGACGCCTGCGTGGACACCGGTGCTGTCATACGCGCCCTCAGCCACGCTCGACGCGAACGCGATACTGCGCTTGCCCCGGTTTGAATTGCGGGCGATGTCGCCTTGAAGGTTCAGCTCGGTATCCTGGTCCAGGCTGTAGCTGCCGTAGCCGATCAACTGGTAGACATCCACCTTGCTGGATTGCGGCGCCACCGACGAATTGCCGTCGACGGTGCTGCGGGCATAGGCAAGCGCTACACCGGCGCGGGCCTGCTCCGAGAAGGGCCGGTCAACACCGGCAACGACGCCATAGGTGCTGGCATTGAAGCCCGAGACGCCGTTGCGGTCGCCCTGGTTGGCCCATGAACCGAAGGGCTTGAACCAGACATTGCGGTCGCCCAGGAACTCATCGCCCGACGACAGGCCGCGGTTACCGTCGATACGCGACTGCACCACACGGTTAACGCCGCTGAAGGCCGAGTTGACCGCCACTTGCGAGCCGCCCACCAGCAACGGCAAGGTCTGGCTGACAGCGTTGGAGAGTTGTCGCTGCTGGCCGGTAATAAAACCCTGGAACAAGCTGCCGATGGCGCCGTTCGGATTGGCGCCAATGATCTGATCCAGTGCTTTGGCGGCACCGGATCCGGGGAAATTGCCCTGCTCCATGGTGGTCTTGAATATCGTGGTGCCGCCGGAACCGCCGCTGCTGGGAGCTGCCGCCACGAGCAGATTGACCTGATTGCCGACGTAACTTGGCGTATAGGTAAACAACAGGCTATTGGTGGAAGTCGTCGCGAACGTCCCCGAGATCGTGGTCGCCGAGATAACCTGTGACAGAGAGCCGGCCGATATGCCACTTGCGCTTGCCGCATCCACGAACAAGGTACCCCCTAGTGTGGCGGTGCCGTTGACCACCAGCTTGCCGTAGCTGCTCATGCCGGATACGCCGATGCGCAATGTGCCGCCACTGGCATTGGTGTATGCGCCGGTGTGGACGGTTTTACCGGCGCTGACGCCGAAGGTGCCGGCATTGTTCACAGCGCCGCTGACGGTGGCGTTGTTGGCGGTGACGGTGCCGCCGCTCTGCACCGCCAGCGTCCCAGTCAGACTCATGCTGTCGGCCAGCACCAGCGTGCCGCCTTGCGCAGTCCAGCTGCTGGTGCCGCTGCCGGTCAGGGTCCAGGTGCCGGCGTCTTGTTTGGTAAAGGCGCTGAATCCCTGATACTTGGCAGTGGCGCCAATATCAGAAAGAGAAAAACTACCGGAACCACTGGCGCCACCCAAAGCAAAGGTGTCACCTCCGGCACTGACCACGTTGCCGGTAAACTGACCGCCGACTTGCAGTACCAGCTTGTTGCCGCCGCCGGAGAGTGTGACAGCGTTGGCGGTAAGGCCTCTGCCCGTGCCGCCAGCGATGGTGCCGCTGTTGTAGATGGTGGCGTTGCCCGTTGAAACTACGGCTGCGCTACCCACGGTGTTGCTGCCACCGCTACCGGCGCCGCTGCTGGCGCCGCCGTTGCCGCCGTTGCCGCCGTTAATGCTTCCTGAGTTTGTCAGGGTAAATCCGCTTCCGGACACACCGTTGCCGCCACTGCCACCGGCGCCGCCGATGCCGGTGTTGACGTTGCCGCCGCTGCCGCCGTTGCCACCGTTGATGGTTCCAGAGTTGGTCAGGGTAAATCCACTTCCAGATACGCCGTTACCGCCGTTGCCGGCGCTGCCGGGGCGGCCGCTACTGCCGCCGTCGCCGCCTTTAGCGCCGCGCCCGCCGTTGATGTTTCCGGAGTTTACCAGGGTAAATCCGCTTCCAGACACACCGTTTCCGCCGTTGCCGCTGTCACCGCCGTTGTCGCTGCTGCCACCGGAGCCGCCGCTTGCACCGTTGCCGGCGGTGATGGTTCCAAAGTTGGTCAGGGTAAATCCACTTCCGGATACACCGTTGCCACCGCTGCCGCCAATGCCAACGCCAACGCCACCGGAGTCGATGTCGCCGTTGCCGGCGATGATGGTTCCGGAATTGGCCAGGGCAAATCCACTTCCGGATACAGCATTGCCGCCGTTGTAGTTGGTGCTGCCTCTGTTGTTGCCATCGGCCCCGATAACACGGACATTGTTGCCGAGTGAGACACTTCCTGCCGTTCCGTTGCCCAAGACCAGCGTTCCGCCATAAATCTGCACAGCACTATTGGCGGTAATGGTGATGGGTTGGGTGATGGTGGGCAGCGTGCTGATTACTTCGACGTTGGTGACGATCGTAATGGTATTGCCGCTACCCGTATTGGCTTGGTCAATTGCCCAACTCAACGTACCGGGCGTACTGATTGTGCCGTTATCGGTATTGCTCGTGACGGTGTAATTCGTGGCCATGACGGGCGCCGCCAGCAGCGTTGCCGCCAACGCCAATGCGGCCGTGACCGCGTGTTGCGCTCGCTTGCCCGCCCCTGTTGAAGCCTGCTTGCCCCTGCCACGCGACGCCGCGTTTTCCTGTGCGACGACGAACTTCCCCTGCCGGCGATTCCACACCAGGCTATAGATTTTGTTCATGCTGTGGAGTCCTCCCAAGACCTCAGCCCGGCAGGACGGAGACCGGAGGCAGCAAGGATGCCACGGCCACTATTGGCAGTGGCGACGACTCTACCCAAGTTTGTTTTGACCGGCCGGCCTTGATGCTGCTGTGTATGGCGCATTATTCCCCCGATATCTTTTGTTTGATTTCTCCGCGCGAGGGTAACCGATATCTGCGCAGTGACTTGACTGCCCGTCTCACTTTCTGTGTTTATATTTTTACTGACAGGCAATCGTTGTTGAAAAGGAACGTGATTATGCCTGCCTGAATCTGGGCGCACACTTGCGGCTAAAAATCCGCATTGTGGATGGAGTGCAGGTGCCCTTAATACGGAGAGTTTCGGACTGTAACCGACCATGCCGCTCATCGTCAGAACATATGGGGTTCTACAAGATTGATCGCGGAGAGCATGTCGCTTTTTATATGCTTCCAGATGTCCGCTTCCGCTGATTGCGGACGGAATGCTGCTAGTGTCCCAAAAGAAAAGCCACTCGTGCAAGTGGCTTTTAACTTTTGAAGCGGCACGGCCGAATCAATTGCCGACCAACTTTATTCATTGATTGTGCGACTGTAAAACAGATACGTTAGCCAGCCTTTATAAATTATCCGCTAACTCTATGATTTACAAAAGTTAATCAAAAACGGCTAACGTATCAATACCCCTCGAGTACCTTGGTTTTGCAGCTGAAATGCATTTCTTATTGGTTTCCATATTAATTAGGTTAGCGGCCTTTGCTAGTGCAGCTTTGCAGTCGAGGCGATAGTGCCGATTCTGGTGGGGCTGGAACGAACGACTTATAGTAAGCCCCCGTTTTGCATGGCTAGTTTTCGGATATCTCCAGCTCGAAGAAGCGACTCGACTCGAGAAGACCGTCTTAACTCTCTTATACTGAATCCAAAATCGAATACAATCCCGGAATTACGTTCGCGAATCTTGCCATGACAAAAGTTTCCTCCGATGAAATTACCGCTGAATTGAGAAAAAACATCTACGAAGGTGTTTTGGCGTCGGGCGTCGCATTGAAGCAAGAGGATTTAGCCGAAAAATTTGGTGTTAGCCGTATACCAATCCGAGAGGCGCTGAAGCGGCTGGAAGCGGAAGGACTTGTTCAACACGAGCTTAATAAGGGAACGGTTGTCGCATCGCATTCAATCTCCGAAGTAATTGAGATGCTGGATATAAGAATCGGCTTGGAGACAAGAGCGCTTCAACTGGCAATTCCAAATCTGGATAAGCAGCATTTGGACCGATGTGAGGCAATTCTGGCCCGTTATGATGGCGCAAGTAAGCCTAGCGTTTGGTCGGCGTTGAATCTGGAGTTTCACCTGACTCTATACAGCGCAGCTAACAAGCCACGCCTAATCAAGATGATTGAGGATTTGGTGCTGGGTATGCAACGATATACCCGAATTTATATTTCTCATACATTAGGTCGGGAGCAGCCGCAAAAGGAACACTACGAGCTGTTAGAGACCCTGCGTCGAGGAGATGCAGAGAAAGCGATATCGCTCCTAGAAGAGCATATTGCACGTACCCAAGAAGTCATCTTGGCAAGCCAAGATGACTGAGTCGATGGGGCATTAAACCGGCGGCGCCAAGAACTTACCACCCTTGACCCAGTTGGAGCTTGGTATTTCGACAAAGATGATGTCGATGCTATCAACGGGACACTTCAGGATGTCAGAAGTGAGCTTGGTAACTTCCTCCGCGTATTTGATTTTTTGCTCCGCGGTACGGCCAGGGGCTAATTCAATTGTTAAGGTTGGCATACGATTCTCCAGTCGGTGGGTAGGTTAGTAAGTCGATACTGAATACCTTGTGTATCTGCGCTTCTGCAAAGATGTCTTTCTCTTCATCGGTCCCGAATAGCTTCTGAGCGTCTAGGTCGATAGTGAAATCGTTAAACATCGGAGCTGCAGTGTTCACTACACGCTCAGCCTTGATGTTCTCAACGCCTATCGATTTGGCGACCACCAAGTCGAAAGGATTTGCGCCGATTACAGCTATCAGCTCGCCGCGTAAGACTCGACCTCCCGCCGCACGAATCTTCCTCAGCATGAAGCTATTCGGTCGCGGCCTCCAGTTGCGATAGTTTTCGTCTGACTGCTCAGAGGCTAGACATAGCGGGTCACGTGGGTCGATGATGACGACGTCCCTGATGCCGCGATTTTTGACCAGATAATAGGCAACAGAGATGCCTAGATTACCGGCGCCGATTACTGCTACTGGCGTACTGATGACGCGGCTCATCTTGATTCCCTTGTTGATGACGAGATTTCCGTCCTAGCTGTTCGCCAGGGATTGGAGCTGTATAAAATGTTTCGCTTGAATCTTCATACCTTGGAGCTCTGCGAGCCTCCGTCGCTCATACCGCCGTTGGCCAGGTAGTCGTTTGGTCCCTGTCGCAACCAACATATCGGCCAACTGCCGTACACGCACATCAAGCATCTCTATGCCAGCACGTCTTGGGTCGATGACGATGAAGCTTTGACCTGCCTTCGAAGTGTGCGCGCCTTTGTACAGCATCGATTGGTCTTGGTATCCAAAGACACTTCCCGTGAGCCCTGCCGCCATGATTTCGACCATCATGGCAATCAGGAAGCCTTTGTGGTCCCCAAACGGCACTAGCGCACCGCCATCCAGGACTGCATTAGGGTCAGTTGTAGGTTTGCCTTCTTTGTCGACTCCACATCCCGGTGGCAACATCTTTTGCTCGTTGGCGGCAATCAATACGTCGCCATGTGCCATAACGCTGGAAGCTTGGTCCCAGACAAGATGGTTTCCGTCTTTCATCGGTGCTGCAAATGCCATCGGATTCGTGCCTAAGACCTTTTGCTTTGCCCCCGGGCCGACAATGCGGCTTCGGCTATGCACGAAGGCCATGGCAATTAATCCCTCATCGGCGAACGGCTCTACATCTACCCATAGCGCCCCGAAGTGATGCGAGTTCTTGATGCACAACGACGCGATGCCTTGCTCCTTCGCTTTTTCAATAACCAAATCGTGTGCCGCAGCAAGAGCACCCTGAGCAAATCCATTCGTCGCGTCGACAATGACCACACCTGGTGCTTGGTCAATGACACTAGGCGTTGCTCCGGGAGTTATCCAGCCACTTTTGAGTGTTTGAACCATAGCGTCAAGCCGCTCCAGGCCGTGACTGAATGTCCCGTCTCGTTCAGCAGCGACCATCGAGCCAGCGACCGCCTTTGCCGTTTGTTCAACGACACCGTTGTCCAGCAGTACCTTGGTTACCAAACGCGTTAGTTCGTGCTCAGTAATGGGTATCAGGTCTTCCGTCAATTGGCGGCTGATAGTCATGTGAATTCACTTTCAGGTATTACATTCCGGAGTAATTGGGACCGCCGCCGCCTTCAGGCGTAACCCAAACGATGTTTTGAGTCGGGTCTTTGATGTCGCAGGTCTTGCAGTGGACACAGTTCTGAGCATTGATTTGCAAACGGTCGCCGCCATTGTCGTTTTTGACGAACTCATACACGCCGGCAGGACAGTAGCGAGACTCTGGGCCGGCATACAGAGTCAGATTGACAGTCACTGGCACATTCGCGTCTTTCAACGTCAGGTGCGCTGGCTGATGCTCCGCATGATTGGTGTTGGAGATGAAAACCGATGAAAGACGGTCGAAGGTGAGCTTGCCGTCAGGCTTGGGATAGGGGATTGGTTTAAATCGCGCCGCTGGCTTCAGACATTCATGGTCAGCATGCGTATGATGCATGGTCCATGGCGCTTTGCCACGCAATAACACCTGGTCAATGCCAACCAGGAGCGTGCCAGTAATCAAGCCCTTGCTCATTGCTGGTTTGAAGTTTCGGGCCTTGTGCAGTTCCTCTTTCAGCCACGACTCTTCAAAGGCCGCCGGGTAAGCATCCAGCTCGTCACTCTTTCGGTTCGCTGTAATCGCGCTGAAAGCCGCGTCAGCCGACATCATGCCGCTTTTGATTGCAGAATGACTGCCTTTAATGCGCGAGGCATTTAGGAATCCAGCATCGCAGCCTAAGAGCGCGCCGCCTGGGAACACTAGCTTAGGCAGAGATTGCAATCCGCCGGCGGTGATGGCGCGTGCACCATAGGAGAGGCGCTTGCCACTTTCAAAGAATTTGCGAATCTCTGGATGCGTCTTATAACGCTGAAATTCCTCAAACGGAGATATATACGGATTTTGATACGCCAGACCCACTACATAACCGACCGCAACTTGGTTATTCTCTAGGTGATAGAGGAAAGAGCCACCGTAAGTATCATTGTCTAGTGGCCAGCCAGCGGTGTGTACCACCAAGCCTGCTTGATGCACCTCTGGCCTCACCTCCCACAGTTCCTTGATGCCTAACGCATAAGTCTGCGGGTCCTTGCCAGCGTCCAATTTATACTTCGAAATTAGCTGCTTGCCTAAGTGGCCGCGTGCACCTTCGGCGAAAAACGTGTATTTCGCGTGCAGCTCCATGCCGAGTTGGAATTCATCGGTCGGCTTACCATCCTTGTTGATACCCATATTTCCGGTAGCTACGCCTTTGACTGCGCCGTCACTGTCGTATAAAACCTCCGCAGCTGGAAATCCAGGGAAAATTTCTACTCCTAACGCCTCGGCTTGTTGGCCTAGCCAGCGAACGACGTTCGACAACGAGACAATGTAGTTGCCGTGATTTTGGAAGCTCGTTGGTAGCAACCAAGATGGCGTTTTGTATGCTTTGGTCGCGGAAAGAAAGAGAAAACGGTCCTCGGTCACAGGTGTGTCTAGTGGAGCCCCTTGTTCACGCCATGCTGGAATTAGCTCGCTCAATGCGCGAGGGTCCATCACCGCGCCAGACAAAATATGAGCACCAATCTCACTGCCTTTTTCCAAAACACAAACCGAAATTTCTCGACCTGCTTGTACTGCCAACTGTTTCAAACGAATCGCTGCAGATAGACCGGCCGGACCGCCGCCGACTACCACCACGTCGTATTCCATTGCCTCGCGGGGCCCGAATTGTTCTACCAACAGATTATTCATGCTGACACTTCAATTGTTCAAGTTGTGGTTCGTTATTTCTTCGCAGACCATTCATCGCCAATTTCTTGGCTACGGCGAGCGGCAGCCTTAATGGCTTCAACGATAAGCGGCTTGATGTTGCTTGTTTCCATGGCGCTAATTGCTGCATGGGTGGTGCCGCCTTTTGAAGTGACCTTGGCGCGCAATTGAGAGGGTAATTCGTCAGAACGAGTTGCCAGCTCGCTGGCTCCTCGGAAGGTGGCCAGGGAAAGAAGCGTCGCATCACTTTCCGAGAGGCCGAGTTCCAAAGCAGCCTGCTGCATCGCCTCAACAAAGTAGAAAACATATGCTGGACCGCTACCGGAAATCGCAGTGACCGCATCAATTTTTTCTTCGTTGTCGAGCCATACCGTTGTACCAACGGCTTTCATGATGGCATCAGCGGACTCCTTTTGTTCCGGGCTTACACTCGGCGCTGCGTACAGGCCGGTCATGCCCATGACGATAAGAGCCGGCGTATTTGGCATTGCTCGAACTATCTTCTTGTAGTCTTTCGACCATTTCGAAATTTCCGAGATACGCACTCCGGCGGCAATTGAAATAATCAATTGATTGTGGAGAAATGGAGTGATGTCAGACAGCACATCCTTCACATGGTCAGGTTTGACGGCCAGCACAATGACGTCGCAATCGGCAACCTTTTTGTCAATTGCGGGAGAAGTCGATACGCCATATTTCTCGTGTAATGCAGCCAGGGAAGTAGCGTTGAGGTCAATGACGTGAATATCTTGCGCTGAAACAACACGGCCCGCGAGGCTGCCGATGATGGCCGCGGCCATGTTGCCGCCACCAATAAAAGTAATCTTCATATCGTTTTTCCTAAAGATAAAGTCGTCCGTGATGCTCACGGCGCTCAGCAACCCGGAATTGCTTTGGTCGGATATCCCACTCAAAAGTCCTCGCCACTTACTTGTCGGCTTCATATAAACACCCGGAATCGCTGGATAAATGGCCGTTGTGAAGCTGTTACAGCCGTTGATTAAAATTGTATCTCAAATTGGATACAATATTGTATAATTATTTTCAATCACTCAAACCACGACGTGGACCATGGGAAAACCAAATTCCGACGCAATTACTGAAGCGCTTCGGCAGAACATTTATGGTGGGCTTCTGCAAGCTGGTGCTGCACTGAAACAGGAAGACCTTGCCGAGAGATTTGGCGTCAGCCGCATTCCGGTTCGGGAGGCGCTAAAACGTCTTGAAGTTGAGGGCTTAGTCGTGCACGAGGTGAATAAAGGTGCTGTTGTGGCCTCCCATTCGGTGCATCAGGTATTGGAAATGTTGGACATTCGCATCGGACTGGAAGCGAGAGCATTGAAGTTGGCGATGCAGCAAATGACGAGCAAACACTTGGATGTTTGCGAAGCGGTGTTGAAGCGGTATGACGCATCCAGCAAAGCAAGTGTTTGGACTGCCTTAAATCTTGAATTCCATCTCACGCTTTACAGCATCGCCAATAAGCCAAAGTTGCTGAAGATGATTGAAGAGTTGGTCTTAAATACGCAGCGTTATACGCGCGTTCAGATATCTCATACCGTTGGTCGGGAAAAGCCGCAACAAGAACACTATGAAATTCTGGCCTCTATTAGAAGTGGGGATGCGAACAAAGCTGTGCGACTGCTCGAGCGCCATATCGCGCATACGCAAGATGCAATTCTGCGAGCCTACGATGATGAGGCGTGAAAGCGCTGCAGACCATAGAAAATCTATTCTCTGAAAGATAGTCATGAAAATTCTGGTTGCAACTAAACGCGTTGTCGACTTTAACGTCCAGATTCGCGTCAAAGCTGGTGATACTGAAGTCGATACTTCGAACCTGAAGATGGCGATGAATCCCTTCGATGAAATTGCCGTTGAAGAAGCGGTCCGTTTGAAAGAAAGTGGAGTTGCAACTGAAGTAGTGGCCGTGTCGTTCGGTGTAAAAGCTTGCCAAGACACGCTGCGTACAGCCATGGCGATTGGTGCGGACCGGGGCATCCTCGTCGAAACGAGTGAAGCGCTGCAACCCATCGATGTGGCAAAGCTGGCGAAGGCAATTGTCGAGAAAGAACAGCCAAAGCTGTTCATCCTTGGCAAACAAGCTATCGACGGGGACAACAATCAAACGGGGCAGATGCTCGCGGCACTTCTTGGCTGGCCCCAAGCTACCTTCGCTTCGAAAGTTGTCATCGACGGAGAAGACGCCATCGTTACGCGCGAAGTTGATGGTGGTTTGGAAACCCTGCGTCTCCCACTGCCGGCTGTCATCACTACTGACCTTCGCCTGAATGAGCCGCGCTATGTAACGCTGCCCAACATCATGAAGGCCAAGAAGAAGACCTTGGACACCACTACGCCCGATGCACTAGGTGTGCAGCTCAAACCTCGAATTCGCACGATTTCCGTCTCAGCGCCACCAGCACGGGCCGCCGGCATCATTGTCCCGGACGTCGCGACTCTCATTGAGAAGCTGAAAAACGAAGCAAAAGTCATCTAAGGATTAGAGAGATATGAGCGCACTTGTCATTGCAGAATACGAAAGCGGCCAACTCAAGCCTGCGACTGCCATTGCCGTTACTGCTGCGAAAGTATGCAGCGACGACGTCCACATCCTGGTGATTGGTAGCGACATCGCGCCGATTGCAAAAGAGGCCGCAGCGCTCACGGGCGTGACGAAGGTGCTGGCGATTGAGGATATGAACTTCAAGGACGGCCTGGCTGAGCATATCGCCGCGGAAGTTGCAGGTATTGCCGGCACCTATGAACACATCCTCGCTGGTGCAACCAGCTTCGCAAAGAATCTTCTGCCACGTGTAGCTGCGCTCTTGGATGTGACTCAAGTATCGGAAATCACGAAGGTTGTGTCCGCGGATACTTTTGAGCGTCCAATCTACGCTGGCAATGCGATTGCTACGGTGCAGGTGCTGGACCCAATCAAAGTTCTGAGTGTCCGTACAACCTCTTTTGTTGCAACGGAAACCGGCAATGATGCTGCTGTGGAGTACAGGTTGTCAGCAGCTCAACTGGGCGCGGTAGCGACCCTGGTCGGCCGAGAAACCGTCAAATCCGAGCGTCCTGAGCTGACAGCCGCCAAAGTCGTTGTCTCGGGCGGACGCGGTATGGGCTCTGCAGAGGACTTCCATCTACTGGAGCCACTCGCGGACAAACTCAATGCGGCTATCGGCGCTTCTCGCGCAGCAGTCGATGCAGGTTTTGCTGCTAACGACCTGCAAGTCGGCCAGACGGGCAAGATTGTGGCGCCGCAGCTGTATGTTGCCGTCGGTATCTCCGGTGCGATTCAGCATTTAGCAGGTATGAAAGACTCGAAGGTCATCGTCGCCATCAATAAAGATGCGGAAGCACCGATTTTCTCGGTCGCGGACTACGGCATCGTAGGAGACCTCTTCGAAATCGTTCCTGCCATAGCAAAAGCTCTGCAATGAATAACGCATCTCCCTTTGGTTCTTTGAGCTTCAGTGGAGAGAGATGTCCTGTGAACCCTATTACTTCGACTTGACCATGTCCTCCACATTGACTTCAGCGCCTGCATTTTCTGCATTCCACTCGGAGGTCTTCCATACTCCGTCCCCAATCCGCGCCGCGATTACTGCGGCATATCGCAGGGACGAAGTAGAGGCTGTGAAATGGTTGCTTGCTGAAGTAGCTCAGACGGCTCCTTGGAAAGAACAGACCCAAGAGCTGGCCAAGAAGCTTGTCTCCCAGGTCCGGGAAAAGCGCACTCGTTCCTCGGGCGTAGATGCACTCATGCAGGAATTTTCGCTGTCTTCGGAGGAAGGTGTGGCACTGATGTGTCTGGCGGAGGCGCTTCTGCGCATTCCAGACCGTCAGACCGCAGACCGCTTGATTGCGGACAAAATTAGCAAGGGCGACTGGCGCAAACATCTGGGTGAATCCCCCTCGTTGTTCGTCAACGCTGCGACGTGGGGATTGCTGATTACGGGAAAACTGGTTTCCACAAATAGCGAAAACAGTCTGACATCGGCCATCACACGCCTCATCGGGAAAGGCGGGGAGCCGCTCATTCGAAAGGGTGTCGACCTTGCTATGCGTATGCTCGGCGACCAGTTCGTTACCGGTCAAACCATCGATGAAGCTCTGGATAACAGCCGCGATAATGAGAAGCGAGGCTACCGCTACTCCTACGATATGTTGGGCGAATCGGCGTTAACCATGCACGACGCCGACGTCTATTACAAGTCGTATGAGGACGCCATTCACGCCATTGGGCGCGCATCCAATGGCCGAGGCATCAAGGACGGTCCGGGTATCTCGGTCAAGCTCTCCGCACTGCACCCGCGTTATTCGCGTGCTCAGCAGGCGCGTGTGATGAGCGAACTCTTGCCTCGACTGAAAAATCTGTTGTTGCTCGTTAAGCGCTACAACATCGGCCTGAACATCGATGCTGAGGAAGCGGACCGTTTGGAATTGTCGTTGGATATGATGGAAGTCTTGGTGTCTGACGCAGACTTGGCTGGCTTCGATGGTCTTGGCTTTGTTGTGCAGGGTTATCAAAAGCGCTGCCCCTTCGTAATTGACTATTTGGTGGATTTGGCGCGCCGCAACAAACGCCGGCTGATGATTCGTCTCGTCAAGGGGGCGTACTGGGATAGTGAAATCAAGCGAGCGCAGGTTGACGGCCTGGAAGGCTATCCAGTCTACACACGCAAGGTGCACACAGACCTGTCCTACCTGGCATGCGCACAGAAGCTATTGGCTTCGACCGATGTCATCTATCCGCAATTCGCCACTCACAACGCTCATACTCTGGCGGCTATCTACAACTGGGCCAAGAAAACCAACGTTGATGACTACGAGTTCCAGTGCCTGCATGGCATGGGAGAGACCTTGTACGACCAAGTCGTCGGCAAGGAAAATCTGGGGAAAGCCTGTCGCATCTATGCGCCGGTAGGTTCGCATCAAACACTGCTTGCTTACTTAGTTCGCCGACTGCTGGAAAACGGCGCTAATTCATCCTTCGTTAATCAAATTGTTGACGAAGATGTCTCTTTAGAGAAACTGGTCGCGGACCCAATTGACACGGTCCTTGCTCAAGGAGGATTGCCCCATCCTGTTATCGCATTGCCGAACCATATTTATGGTTCCGAACGTCGCAACTCGGCTGGTATAGACCTTAGCAATGAAAGCAAGCTGCTGGCGCTCGACCAAAAATTTAAATCCTTCAGTGCTCATACTTGGACCGCGGAGCCTATTTTGGCATCGCAATCAATTGGAACCGAGCCACAAGAAGTACGCAATCCAGCCGACCACCGCGAGCTGGTCGGCCACGTTATCAAAGCGAGTCTCGAGGATGTTCAGTCTGCGTTGAATAGCGCAACTGACTACGCAGCCATCTGGCAACAAACAGATTCCAATGAGCGCGCGCAGATGTTGGAGCGTGCCGCGGACATGATGGAAGAAAACATCGCCGAGTTCATGGCGCTCGCTATCCGAGAAGCAGGCAAGTCGCTGCCCAACTTTATTGCTGAAGTGCGCGAGGCAGTCGATTTCCTTCGATACTACGCCGTTCAGTCGCGTGAGGAAGCGCACTCCCAAGGCCTGGGGCCTGTCGTTTGCATCAGCCCATGGAATTTTCCGCTGGCAATCTTCATCGGTGAGGTCAGTGCCGCTCTAGCTGCTGGTAACGTGGTTCTGGCGAAACCCGCTGAGCAGACCTCGTTGATTGCGTACCGAGCAGTTCAGCTGTTGCACGAAGCCGGCGTGCCAAGGGCTGCACTCCAGTTCGTCCCAGGTAAAGGTTCGGTCGTTGGTAACGCATTGACCGGTGACGCGCGCGTGAAGGGCGTCATTTTCACAGGCTCGACCGAAGTAGCCCAACTCATCAATAAGACACTTGCTAGTCGCTCTGGCGTTGACAATGGCGAACTGGCATTGATTGCGGAGACGGGTGGCCAGAACGCGATGATTGTGGATTCCAGCGCGTTGGCAGAACAAGTCGTGATTGATGTTCTCTCCTCTGCCTTTGACAGTGCGGGCCAGCGTTGTTCTGCGCTACGTGTCCTGTGTCTGCAAGAAGATATCGCTGACCGGACTCTGGAAATGCTGAAGGGGGCGATGCAGGAACTTCGTATTGGTCGCCCAGACTGTTTGGCTACAGATATCGGCCCAGTCATCGACGCAGGTGCGCAAAAAGGGTTGTTGGACCACATTGAACGTATGCGCAAAACGGCCAAATCCGTATATCAGCTGCCGCTCGATGCCCTCTGCGAACACGGCACATTTGTCCCTCCAACTGTCATTGAAATCAATGACCTCGCACAACTCCAACGTGAAGTCTTTGGACCGGTCTTGCACGTCCTCCGCTACCGCCGTAATGAGCTCCCTCAACTGGTAGGCGCCATCAATGCAACAGGGTACGGCCTGACCCTTGGTGTCCACTCGCGCATTGACGAAACTATCGATTTCGTTGCTCGTAGCGCTCACGTTGGCAATATTTACGTCAACCGCAACATCGTTGGAGCCGTGGTGGGAGTTCAACCGTTCGGCGGCGAGGGAAAATCTGGTACTGGCCCGAAGGCCGGCGGGCCGCTTTACCTAAAGCGCTTGCAGAAAGACGCTCTCCTGCACGGAGACTTGGCTAGAAGCACCTCCTCGTCGCAAACGAATGCTCTTGTGGATGAGATGGCCAGCTGGGCTATTTCTCATGGACATACAAAACTGGCAGCAATCATGGGGGACTATCAGTGCGAAAGCCTGCTGGCTCGTTGCGTGAACCTTCCTGGGCCGACCGGCGAGCGCAACACGTTAGCGTTCGCCCCACGAGGCTTGATTCTCTGCGTCGCCTCCGATGTTGCTACGTTGTTGAATCAGATTTCAGCTGCATTCGCCACAGGGAATTCGGTCGTAGTCGATACGAGCACGTCGGCGTTGCTTCCAGCTGGGTTGCCGAAGAAGGTCAGAGCAGCAATTCAGTGCTCCGATGAACTCGATAAATTGCCGCTTCAAGCTGCGTTGGTTGACTTGGATACCAGCAATGCTTGGCGTGGCCGGCTTGCTGACCGAGATGGTGCGCTGGTCCCACTCATCGTATGCACAGAAAACAAAGCCATTCCGTTGTGGAGACTGGTGGCTGAACGGGCTCTCTGCGTGAATACCACCGCAGCTGGCGGTAATGCAAGCTTGATGACGATATCCGTTTAAATGTTACCCAACATCCTGTCAGTTCAGCTCGGGACTTCTAGGTAATCAAGGCCGAGCGACAACATCAAAGTTTTGTCTATATATGTATCCAAAGGTGGATACATACATTTTTGTAGTACGTGCAGTTATCAAAAGTGGTGGTAATGGAGGAATTTTCCTCAAAGGCTTACGTTTAACTCAGAAGGAGAAATATCTTGAAAGCGCTCAAATTTTTCTTGGCAGCACTCGCGGTTGTTTCGGTACCAGCTTTGTCTCAAGAGACCGGCATACTGAAAAAGATTAAGGAATCCGGAACACTGACATTGGGTGTCCGCGACTCCTCCATCCCGTTCTCGTATCTTGACGATAAGCAGTCATACCAAGGCTATGCAATTGACATTTGCATGCGCGCGGCCAAATCGATTCAAAAGAAGTTGGCATTGACTTCCCTTAACATCAAGATGGTGCCTGTGACATCGTCAACCCGGTTGCCGCTCATCGCTAACGGGACGATTGACCTTGAATGCGGGTCCACTTCCAATAACATCGACAGGCAGAAGCAAGTTTCTTTTGCTCCCACGACCTTCATTACCGCCAATCGCATCTTGGCGAAGAAGTCATCGAACATTAAGACTCTTGATGACCTGAAGGGAAAAAATGTCGTTTCGACAGCCGGCACAACAAACCTGAAGCAAATTGCTACGCTCAATACCGAACGTGGGCTGGGTATGAACGTCCTTTCCGCTCGTGACCATGCAGAAGCCTTTCTGATGGTTGAGACCGGCCGGGCGTCAGCCTTTGTCATGGACGATATCCTGTTGGCATCGTTAGCCGCTACTTCAAAGAATCCTGCTGATTTCATGATTGGCAGCGAAGCTTTGTCGGTTGAGCCGTATGGCATTATTGAACCCAAGCATGACCCAGCGTTCAAGAAGGTGGTCGATGACGTCTTTATCGAAATGATGAAGAACGGCGAAATGTCCCGTCTGTACAGTAAATGGTTCCAAACACCAATTCCTCCAAAGGGTGTGAATCTCAACGTTCCTATGAGCGCTGAGTTGCAAGCTGTGATTAAGAATCCAACAGATTCTGGCGACCCAGCAGCGTATGTTTTGAAGAAGTAATCAACCTAAGACCGAGTTCATCATGACTACTACAGCTCAAAATTTTGACGTTGCAATCATCGGCGGAGGCATCATTGGTTCTAGCACCGCCTATTTTTTGCTAAAAGAAGACCCATCCCTCTCGATTTGCGTTATCGAACCCGATTCGACATACGAATTCGCCTCGGCACTCCGCTCGTCCGGTGGCTGCCGTGTGCAATTCACCGGGAAAGAAAATATCGCCATGTCATTGTTTAGCATTGATTTCATCAAGAACTTTGAAAAAACCATGACGGCAAATGGCCGACCCGCGCCAGTCGATTGGGTACAAGGTGGGTATCTCTTTATCGTTCCGCCAGAGAATCTCCAAGCCCTGGAACGAAACGTCGCATTCCAAAAATCGCAGGGCTGTGTAGTCGACCTGTTGTCTCCAAGCGAGTTGAAGGAGAAGTTTCCTTCGATGTATGTGGATGACCTCGGCGGTGGCGCTCATACCCCAGAAGACGGTTGGTGCGACCCGAATGGCCTGCTTTGGGGATTCCGTCGCAAGGCGGTAGAACTGGGGGCAAAATTCATCGATGGAAAAGTGGCCGGCGCTCAGGTCACTCTCAACCAGGCGAAGTCCGTTACTCTCGACGATGGGCAAGTCATTAACGCTACTCACTTCGTCAATGCTACCGGTGCATGGTCTGGACAAGTCGCAGAGCTCTTTGGCATGAATTTGCCAATCTCTCCGGTGAGACGCTTCGAGCATTACTTCACTCCTGCAACGCCGGTGGAACATCTGCCTTACGTCAAGGATGTCGCTCGCCTGGCATTCCGCTCTGAAGGCAACGGCTTCTCCGGCGGCCTGGTCGATGGCTCTGTGACGCGCGGCTTTAATTTCGATGTCGACCACGACTATTTCGAAAATGTGGTCTGGCCCGCTGTTGCACATCGTTTTCCAGCATTTGAAGGGGCCAAATGCCATCGCACTTGGTCGGGGCTGTATGAAGTCAACGAGCTTGATGGAAATGCGGTGATTGGTTCGTGGAACTCACGTTTGCCTAATCTGCATACAGTCGCGGGCTTTTCTGGTCATGGCATGATGCATGCGCCGGCTGCCGGGCGCGGTATCGCCGAGCTTATCGTCCACGGACGGTTCCAAACTATTGACATGACTGCTTTGGGTTATGAGCGTGTCGAACAAAACAAGCCTTATCCAGAGCTTGGGATTTTGTAATCGGATTAGTTCACCGCCTCCTGGAAAGCGTCGGTGTCTATCCGGTGGACGTAAGTCCACAACTGCAGCCTGATTCAGGAATACTGAATCAGGCTTTTTTGTTTGATTAGGCGCGCTTCGTCCTCCTGATAGGCTGACGTGGAATCTAAATGGACGCGATAGAGCGAGGTATTTTTGGCGTATTTTTGAGAGCCGGAGTAGCGCATATCAAAAACATTAGCAGCCTTTGTGCATAAGGCTTTCCGGCGGAGTGGGAGCTCTCCGGCTAACCCTTCCACAAAGCGGCCGCTAACGTATCTGTTTTACGGTCGCAAAAGTAGTCAGCTGACTGCAATGAATAAAGTTGGTCGATAACGTCGATGTTAAGTATATGATTTTAAAAGCATTGCTTTAACGGTTAAAGTTGGTCGGACTATAACTTTATATGTGGCTAAACGAGGGGTGCAGGAAATAAAGTTGGTCGTGCAGCGGGAGACTAGGGTGAATCACTCTATAAGTCACAATTTTTGATGGCTGTTGCGTTCTCAGCAAGCTAATTAGGGCGATCGAACTGACTATTTCACAGGCTTTTCCTCGAAGGGCGAGGAAAACCCGCAGGGCGGAAACATCGGCTAAGGTTCGCGGTCCTACTTTATTGCTCCTGCATAGGAGTATTTTGAGTTTTTGTGCTGCGTGGGTTCGTTGCTAGAAGGGACTGCAGAATGTCGCCGACCATGAACATGTGATGTCCATTTTTTTGAACTGTGTGACCAACTCGGCCGGAATATGCTGTCAGCTGGCGTGCTATTTTTTGTATCAGAATTGCCCCTCCAGGTTGCGTACGATGTATTCGGCAATGGCGAACGAGGAAGTCGCGCCGGGAGACGGTGCGTTACGGATGTGGGTAATGCGGCCTTTGCGGCGAATGACGAAGTCGTCCACCAAGGACCCATTGTGTTCCATCGCTTGCGCGCGGATGCCCCGCGCGGCAGGGGTTACTCCGACGTTGGCCAGAGAGGGGACGTACTTTGCTGCTTCAAGCACGAAGGTGCTGCTGCTGGCCACGGTCTTGAGCTCTCGCAAAGCCGCGGGGACATTGCGCGACGCAAATTTCCAGAATCCCGGATAGCTGAGATAGTCGGCAATATCGCGCAAGCTAAAGCGCTCTCCAGAGTAGTTTTCTCGTCCTAGCGAAATGAAGGCGTTGGGTCCAATGGTCATCTGCCCATCGATGCGTTTGGTGAAGTGCACGCCTAGAAACGGAAAGCGCGGATCAGGAACAGGATAGATCAAGCCTTTGACATGCGATTTGTAAGCCTCATCAATTACGTAGTATTGCCCAAAAAACGGCACGATCTTGGGTGTTTCCAGGTCGCCGGAGTTGTATGCCAATCGGTCCGACTGCAAGCCGGCACAGGCGACGGCATGGTCGAAGCCGTGCGGATGAATCTCACCATTTTCAAGCTCAACGAAAACCTCGCTATGGAGCTCCTGCAGTCGACGCACTGGAGCGTTCAGGCAAATCGACGCGCCCTTTTCGATGATGTCTTTGGCGATATGTTGCGCAATCTCGCCGTAGCTGACAATTGCAGTGTGGGGGGAATGCAAGGCGCGCAGACCGACGCAATTAGGCTCGATCTCACGGAGTTCAGGTGCGCTGATCAGACGCACGTCCTGAACGCCGTTGGCGACCGCCTTCTTGTGAATGGCATCCAGGCGTGGTAGCTCTTCTTTTTCCAGCGCCACCACCACTTTGCCGCACTTATCGTAAGGAAGCTCGTTTTGAAGGCAATACGCCTCCATCAACGCGACCCCGCGGCGGCACAAAGTCGCCTTCAGGCCGCCCGGCTCATAGTAGAGGCCTGCATGGACCACGCCTGAATTGTGACGCGATTGATGTTGGGCGACGGCAGCTTCCTTTTCAAACAGGGTCACGGCGGCATCCGGGTTGTCGAGGAGTAGTTGTCGCGCCACGGCCAGGCCGTTGATGCCTCCACCGATGACGGCGTAGCGTATTTTTTTCATGAATGGATTCTCTGATGGAAGGCTGCCGGGCACGAGGCCTGAGCGCCCGATTCTAAAGAACGTCTGTTTAATTAAAAGAGAAATTATTGCTACAATCAATTTTCCATAAATAGAACATGTTGTGCGTCATGACCTTGAAACAGCTGGAAGCCTTTTATTGGGCGGCGACCTGCGCCAACTTCGCCATCGCTGCGCAACGCGTGCACGTGTCGATCTCTTCACTCTCCAAACGCATCACCGAACTCGAGCAATCGCTGGACGTGGTGTTGTTTGACCGTAGCGGCTATCGGGCTGAATTGACAGATGCTGGACAGCAACTGATGCCGCGCGCACTCGGCCTGCTGGATTCAGCGGCGGCGATTCGCAATTCCTTCAATGCGGACCTTGGCTTGGTGGGGCGCTGTCGCTTCGGCGTCGGTGAATTGAGCGCGCTCACCTGGCTGCCTAACTTCATCGCGCAGGCACGCGTGCAGCATCCCGGCCTGGTGCTGGAACCTTACGTTGACGTTGGCGCCGTGCTGGAAGAACGCGTCGACAACGGCGAGCTGGACTTTGCCATCATCGCCGGCCGCTCTTCGCGCCAGGCACTGCTGGCAGATCCCATCGCACAAGCGCGCTTTGCCTGGGTAGCAGCGCGCTCGCTGTGCCGGTCGGGCGTGCTCATCACGGATCTGATGCGCCAGGGCTTGCCGTTGATTGCCCTGCCGGCCTCCGCCGGTACTACCCGGCTCCTCGACGACTGGCTGTTGAGCAATCACATCGCGGCGACCGAACGCATCAGTTGCAACAACTGGGGCGCGATTGCAGGCATGATCGTGGCGGGCGTAGGGGTGGGGATGTTGCCGCAAGGATGGGCGGCCACGCTGACACGGCAAAAGGCCCTCGCCATGCCCGAGGGCAAGCTGCAACTCGCGCCCCTGACCTATGCGTTTCACTGGCGCCGCGGTGACTCGCGTCCGCTGCTGGACAAAATGCGCACGCTGGTCGCCGGGTCGGCAGATTTTTCAGCGGAGGTACGATTGCCAGGATTGCTTGCGTAATTTGCTGGCGTCTGTCTCGAATTGGAGAATGACGCGCTGCTGCACGGCAGCCATCCTACTGACTTTTTTGGTGCGGCGAGTCACGCGTATTGCACCCGGGCATCGTGCTGTTCTGTTCCCGGCTATACCGAAAATCAGTATGCTCATGTTTTTTTGCAGGCCGGTCCGAGGTGAAAATCGCAGTAGCCGTGAGGTATAGCACTGCTGCCCTGTCACTGTTTTGACATTAATTCGCATCTGCGACATTGTCCGGCGTAATCCTTTTGCCAGCCTGGTTCGCCCTGTTTTTGGGCCCTCTTTTGGGGCACTTTGTGTATATCAAAAAGGTATATCAACCATGCCAATTCAGTAATTTGAGAGTGGCGACTGCCTGCATATACTTGCCTCAACTTATAGAAAATAAGTCTAGCCGGACAGTTTGCAAAGCTGATAGCCACTTGATGATAGTTGGGGAGAGAGTCGATGAATGCTTTAGGTCTTACACGTTTTAAACGTCTTGCCATGCCAGCCGCCTGTGCCGGCTTGCTCGCTGCGGCTTTGGGTGCTGCGCCGGTACAGGCTGCCGAACTGAAAATCGGCCTGGCCGCCGAGCCCACCGCGATGGATCCGCACTACCATCTGTTCACGCCCAACATCTCGCTGGCGAATCATATCTACGAGCCGCTAGTGATGAAGAACCCCGATTTTTCGATGCATCCGGGGCTGGCAGAATCCTACCGCGCGATCAATCCGACTACTTGGGAATTCAAGCTGCGCAAGAACGTCAAGTTCCACGACGGCACCGCCTTCGACGCCAATGACGTGTTGTTTACTTTCTGTCGCGTGCCGACCGTGCCCAACAGTCCTTCGCCGTTCACGCTTTACACCAAGGCGATCAAGGAGATGGAAGCTCCGGACCCCTACACCGTGATCATCAAGACCGTCGAGCCTTATCCACTGCTGCCCAACGAGATATCCAGCATCGGCATCATTTCTGACAGCATCATCGACGGCGAGAAAGTGCATTTCTCGGAGTCCGGTTGCAAAATTTCCCACAAGTGGCCGTCGACCGCCGACTTCAACAGCGGCAAGGCCTCCATCGGCACCGGCCCGTTCAAGTTCGGGCAATTCGTCAAGGGTGATCGTATCGTGCTCAAGCGCAACGACGCGTACTGGGGCAAGAAGCCGACCTGGGATCAGGTCGTCATGCGTCCGATCACCAATCCGGGTTCGCGGGTGGCGGCGTTGCTGGCAGGCGACGTCGATTTCATCGAACGCCCGACTACGCAAGATATTCCACGCATCAAGGCCGACAGCCGCTTCAGGATCGAAGGCGCGGTCTCGACCCGCACCGTGTTCCTGGTGATGGATCAGAGCAGCGACAAGGCGCCGCCGGGCGTGAAGACCGCCGATGGCAAGAATCCTTTCAAGGACGTGCGAGTGCGCAAGGCGCTGTCGATGGCAATCGACCGGCGTGCGATCGTGGACCGCATCATGGGGGGCTTCGCCAAGCCGGCGCAACAATTGATGAGCAAGGAATTCTTCGGTACCGACACCTCTTTGCCGGTGTTGGCGACGAATGTGGCGGAAGCCAAGAAGTTGTTGGCCGAAGCCGGTTATCCGGACGGCTTTGAGATTACGCTGGCTACCCCCAACGATCGCTACATCAACGATGCGCAAGTGGCCCAAGCGGTGGCGCAGATGTTCGCCAAAGTCGGCATCAAGACCGGTGTCGACGCGATGACCGCTAGCAGTTTCCTGTCGCGCCGCGCCAAGCATGACTTCGGCATCTACCTGTTCGGTTGGGGGGCGCAGACCGGCGAAATGTCGTCGCCGCTGCGTGGTCTGGTCGCCACCATCAACAAGACTCGCGGCTGGGGTAGCTCCAACTACGGCAAGTTCTCCGATGCCACCCTCGACAGCACGCTTGAAAAAGCCATGGAGACGGTCGATGACAACCAGCGCCGCACACTGTTGGCGCAAGCCAGCAAGCGCTCGATGGAGTTGATGGCGGTGATTCCGCTGCACTATGAAGTGACGCCCTGGGCCATGAAATCGAGCCTGAACTACAAGGCGCGCGCCGATGAATTCACGAAGGCCGAAGATGTAACGCCCAAGTGAAGCAGGCTGCCCGACGGGCAGCATCTGTAACCGTACCAACACGGCAAGCAATGTGAATCAGTCCGGCCACGCGATGTGGCCGGGCAGGGCGCCGTGTTGCCTGAACATCCTGATTGCTCCCGCATTTTACCAACCAGCATGAAGAAGCCAGCATGATTACTTTTTTGATCCGGCGTCTGATCCCGTCTCTGATGGCGATGTTCGTGATGTCACTGATCCTGTTCCTGGGTCTGTATACGATCGGCGACCCGATCGAAATCCTGGTCGACCCGTCGGCCGACGATGCGACCCGCGACGCGGTGCGTCAAAGCCTGGGGCTGAACTTGCCGCTCTATCTGCAGTTTTTCCGCTTCCTGAACAATGCGCTGCACGGCGACCTCGGCAATTCCTTCGTGCAAAACGTGCCGGCCATCCAGTTGATCCTGCAGCGCATGCCGGCCACGCTGGAAGTGGCGGTGCTGGCGCTGGTGATTGCCGTCATCGTCGGACTGCCGCTGGGCATGCTGGCCGGCCTGCGGCCCGCGGGCAACATCAGCCGCGTGATCATGTCGGTATCGATCCTCGGCTTTTCGCTGCCGGGTTTCTGGATAGGCCTGATGCTGGTACTCAGTTTCGGCGTGTTGCTGGGCTGGTTGCCGGCCGGCGGCCGGGGTGAAACCAGCTTGCTGCTGGGCGTGCCGGTGAGCTTTCTTACGCTCGACGGCCTGCGCCATCTGTTCTTGCCGGCGCTCACGTTGTCACTCTACAAAACCGCGCTGATCATCCGCCTGAGCCGCGCCGGCACGCGTGAAGTGATGCAGAACGATTACATCAAATTTGCGCGCGCCAAGGGTGTCAAGCCATCGCGGATCATCTTTCTGCATGTGCTGAAAAATATTGCCATCCCCATCGTGACCGTGGTCGGCCTCGAATTCGGTTCGCTGATCGCCTTCGCGGTGGTGACCGAAACCGTATTTGCCTGGCCCGGCATGGGCAAGCTGCTGATCGACAGCATTCTGCGACTGGACCGGCCGGTGGTGGTGGCCTACCTGCTGATCGTGGTGGTGATGTTTTCCTTGATCAACTTGGCAGTTGATCTGGTGTATTCACTGCTCGATCCGCGCATTCGCATGGGAGGCAAGGCCTGAAATGGAAATCGCAATGCAAACTGAATTGTCCAAGAAAGCGCGTCCCAGGGCATCGATGCTCAAGCGTATCGCCATTGATTTTGCGCACAGCAAGGTGGCCATGGCCGGTCTCGTCGTGCTGGCGTTGCTGATCCTGGCGGCGCTGTTCGCGCCGCTGGTGACGCCGCAAAATCCCTACGACCTGAACCAGCTCAATGTGATGAACAGTCACTTGCCGCCAGGCGCGCGACCCGACGACCAGACTTTTCATTTCTGGCTCGGCAGCGATGACCAGGGTCGCGATATCTACAGCGGCATCGTCTACGGCTTGCGTATCAGCCTGATGGTCGGTTTTGTCAGCACCGGCGTGGCGCTGGCGATCGGTACCCTGTTCGGCCTGGTGGCGGCCTATTTCGGCGGTTGGGTCGATGGCCTGATCATGCGTATCGTCGACCTGCAACTGTCGTTCCCGGCCATGCTGATCGCGCTGGTGCTGCTGGCGGTGCTGGGTACCGGTCTTGACAAGGTGATCGTCGCGCTGATTGCGGTGCAGTGGGCCTACTACGCACGCACCGTGCGCAGCGCCGCGCTGATCGAAAAGAATCGTGAATACATCGAGGCGGCGCGCAGCCTGGGTTTGTCCAGCCGTCGCATCCTGTTGCGCCATTTGCTGCCCAACTGCGTGCCGCCGCTGATCGTGGTGGCGACCATGAACATCGCCACCGCCATTTCGCTGGAAGCCACATTGGCCTTCCTTGGCGTCGGTGCGCCGATCACCGAGCCTTCGCTCGGACGGCTGATCGCCAACGGCTATTCGTACATGCTGTCGGGCGAATACTGGATCTGTTTTTACCCCGGTGTGGTGCTGGTGCTGTTGATCGTGGCCGTCAATCTGGTCGGCGATCAATTGCGCGATGTCCTCAATCCTCGTCTGCAAAAGTGAATCTCATGAGCGATATCTTATTGGAAGTGCGCGACCTGCAAACCTGGTTCGACACCCGTTCCGGCATCATTCGTTCGGTCAACGGCGTCGACCTCACGCTCAAGCGCGGCGAGATTCTGGGTCTGGTGGGCGAGTCGGGTTCGGGCAAGAGCGTGACCGGCTACTCCATCATGGGTTTGCTGGAAGCGCCGGGGCGCATCGCCGGCGGCTCCATCAAGTTCTACAGCAAAAACAGCGGCGCCCTCGATCTGGTCAACCTGCCAGAAGAGCGTTTGCGAGCACTGCGCGGCGACCGCATTGCGATGATCTTCCAGGATCCCGCCACCAGTCTCAACCCGGTGCTACGGGTCGACACCCAGATGCGCGAAGCGCTGCATTCACATGCGCGCATGAGCAGCGAGCAGGCGCACGGGATCGCGCGCGAAGCGCTGAACCGGGTCGGTATTGCAGCGCCCGACGAACGCCTGAAGTCATATCCGCATCAATTCTCGGGCGGCATGCGTCAGCGCGTGGCGATCGCAACCGCGATCCTCAACAAGCCCGAACTGATCATTGCCGATGAGCCGACCACGGCGCTCGACGTGACGGTGCAGGCGCAAATTCTGTATGAGGTAAAAAAGCTGTGCCGCGAATCGGGTACGGCGCTGATCTGGATCACCCACGACCTGTCGCTGGTATCGGGGCTGGCCGACAAGATCGCGGTGATGTATGCCGGGCGCATCGTCGAGAGCGGCCCGATTGCCGATGTCATGGCTGCGCCGCGTCATCCTTACACCATCGGCTTGATGAAATCGATACCGAGCAACAACCCGCGTGGCCAGCCGCTGTACCAGATTCCCGGGATGGCGCCGTCGGCGGAAAACCTGCCCACCGGTTGTGCTTTCCGGCCGCGCTGCGAGCGCGCCAGCGCAGAGTGTGAGCGCATCCCTGCGGCACGCGACCTGTCGCGCACAGCAGGTGTCGAGCACATGGTGCGTTGTTTCCATGCCGAAGAGGTGCACGTATGAGCATCAGTCAGAGGGAGAACCCAATGAGCACATTGACGACGTCGGACAGCCTGATCCGGCTTGACCACATTTCCAAACGCTTCACTACCAAGCGCGACCTGGCCGGCGCACTGATCGCCAGACTCAGCGGCAAGTCGCCGCCGCCGTCGGTGCATGCAGTGGATGACGTGTCGCTGCAGATCGCCAAAGGCGAGGTGCTCGGCCTGGTGGGCGAGTCGGGCTGCGGCAAGTCCACGTTGGGGCGGGTGGTGGCAGGCATCCACACCCAGAGTAGCGGCGACATGCAGTGGAAGGGTACGCCGGTCGGTCAACTAGACGCGGCCGGACGCAAACGCCAGAGCCTGGCGATCCAGATGATTTTCCAGGATCCCATGGCTTCGCTCAATCCGCGCATGCGCGTGCGCGACATCATTGGCGAGGCGCCGTTGGCGCATGGGCTGGTGAAGCCGGCCGCTTTGGAAGACTATGTCGACGACGTGATGCTGCGCGTGGGACTGGACCCGACCTATCAGTTGCGCTATCCGCATCAATTTTCGGGTGGCCAGCGCCAGCGTATCGGCATCGCGCGGGCACTGGCGGTGCAGCCTGAATTCCTGGTCTGTGACGAATCGGTGGCGGCGCTGGACGTGTCGATCCAGGCGCAGGTCATCAACCTGTTCATGCGCCTGCGAGAAGAGTTCAACCTGACCTACCTGTTCATCAGCCATGACCTGGGCGTGGTGGAACATATTTCAGACCGCGTAGCGATCATGTACCTGGGACGTATCGTCGAGATTGCGCCGACCGTCGAATTGTTTGCACAGCCCCATCATCCCTACACCCAGGCGCTGCTCAACGAAGTGCCGCGCATCAGCACCACGCCGCGTGAATTCAGTCCGATGAAAGGCGAATTGCCGTCGCCGCTCAATCCACCTCCGGGCTGCCACTTCCATCCGCGCTGTCCGTTCGCGATGGCGCGCTGCCGCACCGAGCGGCCGGAGCTGCGGCAGATCTCGGCCACGCATGCCTCAGCCTGTCATCTCAACGATTGATCAATTCCACCTTCTTGCGTCAGGAGCGGCCATGAAACTAGGTAATGTACGTATCGGTACCCGTTTGGGAATCGGATTCGGCCTGTTGTTGCTGATCCTGATTGTGCAGATCGCGATCGTGGCCGTCATCAGCGCCGGCAACAGCAGTCGCCTCAACAATGACCTGGCCACCGCCAATGCACGCGTGCTGCTGGCCTCGAACATGCGCACGGCCTTGCTGCAGGCGGGCATCTCCATGCGCAACATCGGCTTGCAGACCGACCTGAGCGCCATGCAAACCGAAGAAGACCGCTACAACGTCGCCCAGCGCCGTTACCGCGAAGGACGCGACAAGTTGCTCGCCAGCGGCTTGGCCAAAGCGGACAGCGACGCCGTCGTGCGCCTCGATGTCTTGCAAGGTCGCATGGCCGAGCCAATGAAAGAAGCCATGGCCGATGCGCATTCGTTCAACGGTGAAGGCGCGGCCAAGCTGATCGCCGAACAGATCGATCCGCTCACGCAGCAATCGATGGTGGAAATCGACCGGCTGGTCGAGGCGCAACAGGCGGTATCGCGCAGCAGCCTGCAGACGGTGACGGCAGATTCGGGCTCGATCATTTATTTCTCCATCATCGTCGGGCTGGTGTCGCTGGCTGTCGGCGGCCTGTCGGCGCTGGTCATCACGCGCAGCATCACCGTGCCGCTGAAGGCTGCCGTCACGGTGGCGCGGCGGGTGGCGGCGGGAGAATTGGAGCTCAGCGAGAAGATGACCGGCAGCGATGAAATCTGTCAGTTGCTCGATGCGCTGGCGGACATGAACGCCAGCCTGCTGAAGATGGTCGGTGAGGTGCGCGAGGCCAGCGTCACCATCCGGATTTCGTCGGGTGAAATTGCGGCCGGCAATGCCGACCTGTCGATCCGTACCGAGACGCAGGCAGCATCGCTGCAAGAAACCGCGGCCTCGATGGAAGCGCTGACCTCTGCCGTGCGGCTCAATGCCGAGAACACCGGCGTCGCCAGTGAACTGGTGGACGCAGCCTCGCAGCACGCCGGCAGCGGTGGCGAGATTGTGGCGCAGGTAGTCTCGACCATGGGGTCGATCAAGGAAAGTTCGCGTCGTATCGTCGACATCATCGGTGTCATCGATGGCATTGCCTTCCAGACCAATATCCTCGCGCTCAATGCGGCGGTGGAAGCGGCGCGCGCTGGCGAGCAGGGCCGCGGGTTTGCGGTCGTGGCGTCGGAGGTACGCAGCCTGGCGGCACGCTCGGCCAGTGCCGCCAAGGAAATCAAGGTGCTGATCGCGGACTCGGTCGGCAAGGTGGACGCCGGTGCGGTGCTGGTCGAGAAAAGCGGCATGGCGATGGATGAAATCGTCAGTTCGGTGCAACGCGTTACCAGCGTCATGGCCGACATTGCGCATGCCGGGCGCGAGCAGAGCAAGGGTATTGTTGAAGTCAACAGCGCCATTGCGCGTATGGACCAGATGACCCAGCAAAACGCCGCCCTGGTGGAGCACGCCGCCGCCTCGGCCGAAAGCATGAGCCTGCAGGCAACGCGCCTGGCCGGCGCGGTGGCGGCGTTCAAGCTGGGCGAAGCAGCGGCCCCGGCGGTCGCGCCGATTTCCCGGCCGGCGCCGCTCTTGGCGCGACCTTTGCCACGGTCCTTGCCACGACCGTTGCCGGCAGGACTGGGCGAGGAATTTGAGCAGTACTGAATTTCACGACGCCGGGCCCGGACCGGGCAGCGGGCGTCATTTTTATCGCGAACATTTTTACATCAAGACAGGACGACAGACACGCCATGACCGACACCAAGCGCTTTTGCGAAATCAGCGACCTCGAATTTGCTACCGAGGGATTGCGCGGCTTGCGCCATCACATCCACGCACATCCGGAACTTGCCTATGAAGAGGTCGAGACGGCTGCGCTGGTGGCGCGCAAGCTCGGCGAATACGGCTATCAGGTGACTACCGGCGTGGGCCGCACCGGAGTGGTGGGCACCTTGAAGGTCGGTGACGGCAAGCGCAGCATCGGCATCCGCGCCGACATGGATGCCTTGCCCATCCTCGAAGCCACCGGCCTGCCGTACGCCAGCAAAACGCACGGCAAGATGCACGCCTGCGGCCATGACGGCCACACCACGATGTTACTGGGCGCTGCCAGGTATCTGGCGACCACGCGCAATTTTTCGGGTACGGTGCAACTGTATTTCCAGCCGGCCGAAGAACACGGCATCGACAGCGGCGCGCGCGCCATGATCCGCGACGGCTTGTTTGAGCGCTTTCCCTGCGACGCCGTGTTCGGCGTGCACAATCATCCGGGCGCCCCGGCGGGGACGTTTCGGTTTCGCAGCGGCGGTTTCATGTCGGCCAGCGACAAGGTATTCATCGATATCAAGGGCAAAGGCGGCCATGCTTCGCGGCCGCACCTGGCGGTCGATCCGATCATGGTCGGATCCAGCATTGTGATGGCGCTGCAAACCGTGGTCTCGCGCAACATGGCGCCGCAGGAGCCGGTGGTGGTGACGGTGAGCGTGTTCAAGGCCGGCATTGCCAGCAACGTGATTCCCGACAGTGCGCGCCTGGAGCTGAGTGTGCGCACTTTCAACGCCACCGTGCGCGACAAGATACGTCACCGTATCGTTGACCTGGTGCATGCGCACGCGGCCAGCTACGGCGCCACGGCCGAGGTAGAGTACGTGAACGGCTATCCGATGGTGGTCAACACGCCGGATGAAACCGCATTTGCCATCGAGGTGGCGCGCGAACTGGTGGGGGATGGCAAGGTCACTCCGCATTCGGACCTGCTGATGGGCAGCGAAGACTTTGCCTACATGCTGCAGGAACGTCCCGGTTGCTTCTTGCGCATCGGCAACGGCGGCACTTCAGAGGAAGACGCGTGCATGGTGCACAATCCCGGTTATGATTTCAATGACGCCAATCTGCCGGTGGGCGCTGCCTTCTGGGCGCGACTGGCAGAACGTTTCCTCGACCCGACACGGGACGCCACCGGCACGTAAGGGGAAGACCGCCCCGGGTGCAGGCATCGATCTTCAAGGACAAGCTTGAATATATGGAACTGAGACACCTGCGCTATTTCATTGCAGTCGCCACGCATGGCAGCGTGGCCGAAGCTGCACGCAAGATGAACGTGGCGCAGCCGGCGCTGAGCCGGCAGATCCACGACCTGGAAGACCATCTCGGTATACCGCTGTTCCAGCGCACCACCAAGGGCACCAAGCTGACCGGCGCCGGCCGCCAGTTCTTTACCGATGTCACGCGCCTGATGGGTGAGCTCGATGAAGCCAAGGAGCGCGCCCTGAACGTTGCCAACGGCCAGTCGGGCACCTTGCGCATCGGCGTGTCGCCGTACCACACCTCACATCCCGAACTGTTGCGTCGTCTGCGCAAGTTTCGCGACGCCTATCCCGAAATTACGGTGGTGCTGGAGCCGGGCGTATCGATGAAGCAGCCGTCGCTGATCAAGGAGGGCAAGCTGGATGGCGGCATCATGTCGCTGCGCGACCATGGCGACACCCAGCTCGACAGCATCAACATCCTGCGCGCCGGCCTGATCCTGGTGTTCGCCAGCGATCACCGGTTTGCAGTGCATCCGCCGATCCGGCTGAGCGAGTTGAAGGATGACTTGTGCATCTGGTTTCCGCGGCCGCGTTCACCGGTGTACTACGACTACATCATGGGACAGTGCGAGCAAGGCGGATTGACGCCCAAGCAAATCTACGTCAGCGGCGATGTCGGCACACGCCTGGGCATGGTCGCCACCGGCATGGGATACACCATCATCTCGGAGGCCACGCGTTACAACTGCCCGGGGGGACTGGCATTGCACCGTCACAGCGACCTGCCCAACACGTACAACATCGAATTTGCGTTTCGCCGCAATGATACTTCGCCGTTGCTGCAGCTGTTCATCCGGTCGATGGAGGATTGAGCGCCAGCTCCGTCCGTCGTTGCGCCAGGCACAGGGCCTCGGCTTGAATAAAAAAAATCCGGCAACATCAAAGCATTGCCGGATGAAAGACAGTGACCGCTGCCGCATCACTGCCGATGTCACGGAATCTCGGACGCTCTGACGCCCGGGTTTCCTCAAGACAGGCAACTACATCAAAACTTATGACGAATGCCGACGCTGGCCAGCAAATCCGTCTTGCCGTTGGCGGTCGCCTTGTAGGCCGCAGCATAATCATTCTTCATGCGCGAAATACTGGTGTAGAGGTTGGTGCGCACGGACAGATCATGGGTGTAACCGAGGGCGATCTGCGTGGTATCGGCATGCGAGACGGCTTTGTCGTACTTGTGAATCACCGAAGCCAGCACCGCGTCGCGCGAGGTGACACTGACTTTCACGCCGAGCAGGGCATCGCGCGTATTCAGCGCAGCCAGTCCCTTGTTGATCGCATAGGCTGCGAACACCTGGGTGATGCCGATGGCATAGTTGCCGCCCAACAGCGTTGTCTTGGCGCCATCGGCGCCGGTCGCGTTCTTGGTGTTCTGATAGGTCAACACGGCATTCAACGGACCGCCCGCGTAACCCAGCGCGCCGGCTACCGTGCGACCGGCGTTGTTGTTTCCTGCGACTTCGCCGGCGCTGTACGCCAGTTGACCGTTGATGCCGTTGGCGGCGCTGTAGCTATAGTTGATGGTGTTGTCGGTGCGACTGCCGCCGTAGTTGAACAAGCGCGCCGAGTCACCGGCCAGTGTATCGTTGAACGGATCGAACACTGCCGAGTTCGAATACACCATCGTCTGTATGCGTCCCAGTTTGACTTCGCCGAAATTACCGCTCAGGCTGACGTACGATTGGCGATTGAACAGCACGCCGGCTGCTGCCATGGCGCCTGTGTCGGCGGAAAATCCACTTTCCAGAACGAAGTTCGCCTTGAGCCCGCCGCCGAGATCTTCCGTGCCTTTGAAGCCGATGCGGCTGCCGCTCTGCAAACCGCTATCGACGCGGAATGCGCCACCGGCGCCGGCATTTTCATACGCCAGACCTTCGTCGACCACACCATAAATGGTGACGCTGCTTTGTGCCGAAGCAGCGGCGGAGAAAGCACCGAACACGGCAAATGCCACTAGCGTTTTATTCATTAACCACCCCTATAAATTGAAAAGTATGTTGACGCACTTGCGTGCAATGACATGCCGCACCAGAGTGCTTTGCAGACGTCCGGCGACGACACACGAAGCGCGCTGTCGGTCAGCAAGGTTTGCGAGCCGCGCCGCGCAACCCGCCGCGAAGCATCACGCCGGACATTGCTCAGGTCCGGCCATGCACGGGGCGCACAGACAATAATGCCGATGCGACACGGCAAGGCCGGGAATTCAATTGATAGGTAAAAAAACGGCGCAGCAAGGCAGCCGTACGCAGCCGTGACGTCACGACCCAAGGTCGGGAGAACGATTGTCCTGTAACTTTCCTGACGACTTTTTCGTCGGAGTTTTATATCGCTGCGAATCTTGCGCGGCAATTTTTTCCACAGCTTCTCAGACGCATCGAACACGTCTTTTGCTTTATTTTTTTGCATGGCCGAGCCTCACCCCGCACGTCCATCCGGTCACTCTTTTATCATTTGCTGACGGCGAGTATAGCCACGTCGTGACAACGTGGAAAATACCGTTTTCGTATAACCAGGATGCCTGCCAGGCATACGCTGGCGACTCCCGGTCGTGCAATCTGAAGCTGTCCGCCAGCTATATCCTGCAAGCATATGCGCCATGCCAATTCGGTAGTTTGAGCCTGGTATCCATCTGCTTATACTTTCTTCGGCTTATGGGAAGCCTCATAGAAAAAAGGGATGTCGATGAAACTTGGAACAATGAAAATGGCGGTGGTCGCGGCCTTTGGTTATTGCAGCGTGGCGCTGGCAGCGCCGCCTTTACAGGAGGCGTATGTGTCGAATGGATTCAGCGTCGCCGCTGTCGGCGACCTGATCGTCACGCAACCCATCGCAGCACAGATGAAGCGCGAGTCGCCGGACTTGGTGAAGCTCCTGCATAGTACCGACGTTACCTTCGGCAACTTCGAGGAAACTGCCATCGACATGGCGCATTTCAAAGGACATCCCCAGGCCTTGTCTGGAGGTGGCTGGCTTGTGACACCAACCACCGTCCCTCCCAATTTGAGCGAGCTTGGTTTCAATTTGCTCAGCCGCGCCAACAATCACGCCACCGACTGGGGCGTCGAGGGCATGCTGGATACCGATGCCGTACTCGACAAGGTTGGCATTGTCCATGCCGGCACAGGGAAAAATCTATCGGCTGCACGCGCCCCACGTTTTCTCGGAACAGCGGCCGGACGTGTGTCGCTTATCGCGCTGTCTTCCAGTTTCACCCCGATGGAACCTGCCATTGACGCGCTTGATGAAGTTCCGGGGCGCCCTGGCATCAATGCCTTGCACACCACTCGCTATGTATTGGTGCCGCCGGAACGCTTGGCACAACTGGCGCAGATACGAGATATGCAACCTGCAGGATCAGTCGAACAATCGGTACTGGAAGCTGATAAGAAAAATCATACCGTCACGCTCTTTGAAACCAAATACCAGGCAAATTCTCGCCCTGGCGCCGGCAATGAATTGGCCTTCTCGTTCAAGATGAACGAGCAGGATCGAAAGGAAATCCTGAAAGAAGTCTTGCAGGCCAAGCAAACCTCGGATTTTGTCATCGTGTCCAATCACAATCACCAACCAGGAAATTTTGATAGTGCACCTCCTGACTTCATGTTCCAATTGGCGCACGATGCCATTGACAAGGGGGCGGATGAATTCATCGGCCATGGTCCGCATCAGTTGCGCGGTATCGAGATCTACAAGGGGAAGCCGATTTTCTATTCGCTTGGAAATTTCTTTTTCATGGATAACAGCCAGAGCGTCGTCACCCGAGAGGAATACGAAAAAACACATACGGATCCAACCAGCTTGACCAAGGCGGAGTTTATGGAAGAGCGACGTGTCAGTTGGATTTTCAAGGAGCAGATCTGGTTTGAAAGCGTAGTCGCGATCAGCCGCTTCGACCAGCATGGCAAGGTCAAGGAGATCCAGTTGTACCCGGTAGAACTTGGCTGGGCCGGTCGTGATGCGAGCCGTGGGATTCCGCATTTGGCCAAAGGCGACGACGCCAGAAGGATCCTCTCGCACCTGAAGGAGCTGTCAGAGCCGCTGGGAACTATCATTGAGATCGACAAGGGGATCGGAGTCATACGTATCCCGAGTTAATCCCACGATGAGTGGGTGTAGAATCCGACAGGCTTCCCAAAAGTTGAGCTGGCTGAAGGCCGATATCTTCTCATCCGGTCGCGTTATCGGCCAGCACTGTTTCTCATCCATCTTTCTATGGTGAGCCGCTGAAGATTCTGAAGCGCTCGAAAAAATCTTCGCCGAAAATTGATCCACTTAATTTCTTGAACGGAATTTGCTCGGATTGGCCCCAAAGGCTTTCAGCATCAACCTGCGCAGTGCAGTCGCATCCTCGTAACCTACCTGCTCTGCGATCTGTTCAATGGTCATCCGGCTGGTTTTAATCAGCATCCTGGCACGATTTAGCCGAATGCTTTGTAGCAGCGCCAGGGGGCTTTTTCCCGTCGCTGCTTGTACGTGTCGGGAGAGTGTTCGGGTCGACATGGCAAACTCTTCCGCTAGCGTTGGCATGCTAGGCGGGTGTGTCAAGGCAGATTCAAACCGTTCGGTCAGACGAGTGATCAAATCATTGCCATTGGACAGCATCATTGGAACGATGAAGGGGGATTGCGCCTCGCGACCATCAATCAAAAGCACTCGGCCTACCATGTCTGCGAGCGGGGCTCCAAAACGCGACCGTAACAAATGCAGCATCAGATCGGTTTGTCCAAAGGCCGCTCCGGCGGTGGTTACCGAGCCATCGGTGCACACCATTCGGTCTGCGTCGACTACGCAGCGTGATTCCAATTGGCGTAATTGAGCTGCCAGCCACCATGATGTCGTCACCCGGCGGTCAATCAACAACTGTGCCGCCTGAAGCAAGAAAACTCCGGTACACGATGCTGCCACCGAGCCCCCGTTCGTCCCGTGTGCCCGGATGGCCCGAATCGCACGTTGCGCATCATCGTTCGCCAGTCGTTCTGCTACCTCCCCGGCGCTCCCTACACCCAGGCCAGGAACAATCCAGGTACTTTGGTCAGCACGCATTCCAGGCATCGGTGTCACGCCTACACTCAGTCCGCTACTGAGCGGTATGGACTTCGGATGTGGTGAAACGAGGCGCCACGTCGGGCAATTCAGCTTGAGGCGAGGTGCCACTGCGACGGCGGTATTAAGTATGTCCAGGGTGACCGCAACGCTTGTCGCATAGGCCCCGGGGAGAACGAGGATAGTGAAATCACGCATTGTCTTAAAACGCCTTTAAAAAGTCAAAACAGACACTGGAAGCTTACTGTTTCTCCGGACATACTGCACGACACCTAAACCACTGGAGCTGTTTATGCCTCACATTATGTTGAAAATCCCAAAGGGTTCTTTCTCCGGTCAATCACAGGCGACATTAGTTCAACGCATCAACCATGCCGCCGCCATCGCGGAACAAATTCCGGCAGATCCAAAAAAACGATTCTTTTGCTGGATTGTTATTGAGGAAGTGGAGCAAGGACTCTGGACTTGTGGCGCCGCTGATGTGACTGCCGAGTTTTTACCTTGCGTTGCAATGGTTTATCTGCCGACCGGGGTGCTGGATGAGGTCTCCAGACACCGCTATGTCGAGTTGATACATGGTGCTTTCACGCAGGCACTGCCGGATGATGACAAACGCCAGCTCTTGACGTCGGTGATACTGCAAGACGTAGCCGATGGTTCCTGGGGAGTCAATGGCACTATCTGGAACTTGCCTGTTTTTTCCAAAGCGGCGGGATTCGAACATCTCCAACATTTGGTGACGTAAGGCCAAGCCGTGCGAATACTTTGACAATTTCAGCATTGACTTTGTCTATGCGGGGCATTTCGTACACTATGAAGTTGCGCAACAATGCGCCCGCGAAATTCGGTCGTTCTTCATAAAATCTGAATGAAAACGTTGTTCAGGACGATGCGAGTAGAACTCCTTCATCAGCATTATTCTCAATACCCGATGCTATGTGCGCGCTCCCTCAGGGACGGTCGTCAGAGAAGATACGGATTCAATCCAATCGTTGCAACACGATGACGCTGCCTGCTGCATATCCTCCGTGCTCCCGGATATCGATGCTCAAAGGACTATCGACACCCAGTTGAATTTGCACTGCGGCGAATTTCGCATGATCTCCAAAAAAGGCACCATAAAGATCGTAGAACTCATAGCCGTTCTTTTTGCTGGGAGACATGGCAGGAAATGCGCAACTCGGAGCCGCTTTATAGTCCCTGAAGAAGTGTCCTTGCTCAGGACTTTCGTCATAACATCTGATCTCGCTATCGCGTGAACTGACAGCCCGTAAGCGAAATTTTTCTCCCACGCTGAATGGCTTTTGGCCCTTGGCAATGTTACGTTTTACCGGGATGGTGAAGTTGCGCTCGACGCCGTCCATCAACAAGACGAACATTAGTTTTCCTTGCAGAGTGGCCGTGTCCAATTCCAGAGTCGCTTCCCGGATGGTGCCTGGTGCAATCGGTTTTTCATTTTTATAACCGCCCGAGCCAGCATAGAAGATGACTTGCGTAGCAGCCTTCAGCTTGTAAATCGCCTTCGGCGTCGAAAACAAACCTGAACGGTCAACAAACGTCGGGCTTGGAGGAGCCGGACGATGTGCCTTTAACGCCGCCAGGGCAACTTGCCCCTCCTCCATCGCTTGTTGCAGTTCCGCAGGCAGCATGCCTGACACGCCTTTGCTCAAACGGTAATATGATTCTTGTCCCACCAGATAGTTATTCGTCCCTCGGCGGCCCCACCAAAGCTCTCCGACCGGGCCGATCGAACCAGATTCATCCCAGGGCGCTGATAAATCGAGAGTGCCGGCCTCCTTTTCGTCGTAAGGACGAATGGCAACCAAATTACGGCTTTTAAAAGCGGCGATTTTTGTGGATTGATCGCTCGCGTTGGTCGACTGGCTAGTTAGGAAAATAACCAGTTGATTGCAGGCATTTTTGTCTGCGTTGAAAGGTAGCCACGGCAAATTTCCTGGCGGAATTCCATTGGGTGGATCACTGCAGGGCCGCAGAGTTTCTTGCGCAAGCGCGTAATGACTTGCGCTCAATAGTGCGCAGGTGATCAATACGTTGTAGCGCACGATGTTCAACAGGTGGGAGACTCCTGCACATTTATACCAAGACTTATATCGATGAGACATAACGTTGTTCCAATTTACTGTTTGTTTTCTGAGGCGGAAAAGTCATATTCGAAGCCAGATGAGGTGCTTCAGCAATAAGGAACCGTCGAATCGAAGTGCTTCATGTCGTCGCGTGCTATTTATCTGCACTTCCGTCGACGAGCGTTTTCCACAAAGCGTCAAGTACCGCGTGGGAGCGATGTCGTTGTCGATAAAGCGTGATGTCGACACTGACCTGCAAGTTCGAATCACCCACCACAACCAGTCCGCCACGACTCACCTCGTCTTGTACCAGCCGATAAGGCAGCCAGGCCAGACCGACGCCCCGTAACGCCAGCTCCATGATCGATTCGTAAGAATCGGATTGACAGACCTGCTTAAGGTTCAGAGTGACCGGCAATTGCGCCAGATGTCGCGCTAATACCGCACGTAAAGCCTGCGATTTAGCAAAGCTCAGCCACGGCAACGGCTCGCCTCCTCCAGCGGGGCGGAAACGCGCACGACCGCGATGATCCAGCGAACTGACCGGAACCACGTTTTCACGTGCCACCGGGAAGCAGTCAAAACGCTCCCGATCTAAGAGCAACCGCGTCAACGGGCTTGCATACACGATCAGAAGATCGACTTCACCACTGACAAGGCGCAGGATGGCTTCATTGGCCCCGCTGGTGGACATTGCAGTGGAAAAAAACCCGACGCGCTGTGTGGCATCCAGATACCAATTCGGAAAGAACGTGCTTGCGAGCGTTCTGCCGGTAGCAATCCTCAGATGATTATCCAGCTGTGGCACCGTATCCTGAAGTTGGGTCCGGGCATCGTGCAAAATATTGACGACATCGTCGGCGGCGTCCAGAAAAACCGTTCCGGCTGCCGTCAGAGCCAAGGGCTTGGAGCGCTCGACCAGGGGCGTTCCAACCCATTGCTCGAGTGCACGAATGCGCCGCCCGAAGGCTGGATGCGTAACAAAACGGTTGGCCGCCGCCCGCGTGAAACTGCGTGTGCGCGCCAATTCGACAAAATCCTCCAGCCAGTTGATCTGCATGTGTTATTCCGTTTGAAGGACGGTTTGGATACATCGGCCGCACGTGGCGGAACACAGAATGGCGAGACGGCCAGGCAAGCGCATTGTTTCCGCCAGAATCGACTGCACCTGAATCACTCCGTCCGTTTAGCCTCTCGTAACTTAAACAGCGCGATCATCTTGAACAGATCTTGTGCTTGCTCGTTTAATTGCGATGACGCCGCAGCAGATTGTTCGACCAGCGCTGCATTTTCCTGTGTCGCGCGATCCATATCTGCGATGCTGGAGTCTATCTGTGTAATGCCCAGACTCTGCTCATTCAGCGCGTGCTGGACCTGCCCGACAATGCCGGCCACGCGGCTGATGGCGACTACGATCTCACTCATCGTCACGCCTGCAGTTTCTACGCGCTGAGTACCTTCCATGACGTTCGCCGCCGAAGCCTCGATCAAACCTTTGATCTCACGTGCGGCAGTCGCGCTTCGCTGCGCAAGCGTGCGCACTTCGGCCGCGACGACGGCGAAGCCGCGTCCGTTTTCACCGGCGCGGGCGGCTTCCACAGCGGCGTTCAACGCGAGAATATTGGTCTGGAAGGCGATGCTGTCAATCACGCCAATGATTTCCGTCACGGATTTCGACGAGCGCGCAATTTCTTCCATCGTACTGACGACCTGGAGCATGACGTCTCCGCCGCGCTGGGCGATCGAACTGGTGGATGACGCCAGGCGGCCTGCGTCGATCGTCGCTTCGACCGACTGTTTGACGCTCGCCGTCAGTTCGGTCAGTGCTGCGGAAGTCTCCTGCAGGCCACTGGCCGATATTTCGGTTCGGAGAGACAAGTCTCGGTTGCCGGTTTCGATCTCGCCGGTCGCCATGCGCATCGTCTCCACCCCGGTGCGCATCTGAAATAGCAGTGCTTCTATCTTGTCAACGAACCCGTTAAAGGCCCGAGAAATCTGGGCTACCTCATCGTTGCCGCTGTCTGGCAACCGGTGAGTCAGGTCGCCCGTGCCGCTGGCAACCACGTTCATCGCATTGCGCACCTGTTGCAGACGTTGAAAGGAATGCGAGGTGAACAAAGAGGAAATCACGAGCGTGGCAAGCATTAGCAGGATCATGCCGCCAATCAGCGTGTTGAGCATCTTGCGCAATCCCGATGTCGCTTCTTTCAGGTCCAATGCAACGACGAGATACCAATAGCTGCCTTTGACCGCTCTGACCTTCAACAACTTGTCTTCGCCTCCGATCCTCACACGTTGCGGCTCAAAGCTGCCAGCGAGTGTGGCCAGCAGCGCCGGCGTCAGTTCGGATGCAATGTCGGTCGAAGGTTTTAGAGAAAATGCAGTATCAGGATGTGCGATGATCTGGCCATCGCGTGCGACGACGAAAGCGAAACTCGATGGCGTCGGATGGATGGCGCTAACGGTTGCGCGCACATCATCGAGCGTGACAGCGCCGCTCAACACGCCGACTGCCTTGCCGTCGCGCAAGATGGGCGCGGTGAATGCAACATAGGGGACATTCGTTGTGACGTGCCCGTAAGGTTTGGTGATCGTGACGCCGGAGGCAGAGATGGCTGCGACGTACCACGGGCGCACCGTGGGATCAAAGTCAGTCGAGGCAAGCCCGCTAGTTGAAAAAAAAGTTTTATCCGACCAACCCAGCGTGCAAATCGGGAAGCCGTTTGTCTGCCCCATCTGCGTTACCGCCCGCGCCATGTCGGCCGCCGTAACCGAGGCCGCAGTAGCCTCGACTGCGTGGGCTTTGGCCTGCACCCACTGCGCGATTGTCAAGGCGCTGCCGTTGGCTATTGCAGTCAGATTCGCTTCGCTCGATGCGACGGTATTGGCCTGTACTATTTTATACGTCGTGGCCCCTGACACCGCCAACGCACCCGCGACAGTCGCACAGGTAATCAATAAAATCTTAATGCGCAGAGAAGCCGTCATCATCATGAACATCCCTGGTGAAATTAGCACTCTGTCAGGTCATTGGAATCAACAAGCCGCCCAAAGCGTACCATCGTCGCACCTGGACTCAAATGACGCAAAGACGGTTGAACCAGCACGCAATGGTCATAAGGCGTCAGCACTAGCTCGCCCTCGTCGCGCGCGATCGCGGTACCGGCCCTTGCAATCATCTCAAGCCCCTGAAATGGCTGCAGAAAGGTGAACGCCATCGAGCGAGCCACTACTGCCTCGGTAATCTCAACGAAGCGCTGCCGCTGTGGACGTACCGTTGTCAGAAAACGCTCTACATCTTCCATGGAAACGGTGCCTGCCAGCAATAAAAAGCGGCAAGCCGTATCGAGCGCGACAAGATGGCTGCTTTGCGAAAAATGCTGGCCGGATTCAACCAGCAAGGCATTGCATACACTACCTCGATCGCCGAAGCGGGCATAGTCACGCAGCCGCGTACCGCTGGGGTGTCCGGCGTCGATAATGACATGCTCCGGCGAACCCAAGGCTTTGGCCAGTTGAACTCCCTTCGTCAGCGACCCGCACATCATCAGTGGCGGAGAACTTTCATGCATGGAGTGAATATCCAGCAGTAAATCCACCGTATCAAGAAATGGACGTATCGCCCGCGCCCGACGCAACTCAACACTTTCACGCGGGCCACTCAACACGGCTTCGCTCCACACCCGGTTCATGTCCTCGTCAATGAAGCGGCTGGTGTCAGGGTTGTCGCAGTCGAAGCGCTCATAGGCATCAACGTTGGCAAAGCCCATGCTTAAACGCCCCGCGATTGGTCGCAGCCCCTTGTTGAGCAACGTGTCCAGCACATTCGCTCCGCACACCTCGTTCCCGTGCGTCAGCGCCAGCAGCATCACGTGCGGGCCGGCGACCCCGCTGTCGAAGGTGTGGACATAGTCAATACCGGTGTTGCCATTTTTCCATCGTGAAATATCGGGAAAATGCACTTCAATGGGATAAGCAGGCAGCGCAGCACGAATTTCGGTAAGGGTAGGCATGTGTGTTACTCCGGATAGAGAAAGCGCAATGGCATAAAAGAGCTCATTACGGCGCGATGATGAGCTCGCGTGTAGCGCGCGCGCGTCGGGCGAGCGCGACAATCGCGACAAGGCTGAGTGCCGCGGTCGCCATCACATAAAAGCTCGGCGCCAGCTTGCTATGCGTGACGCCGATCAGCCACGTCACAATGAGCGGTGCGAATCCACCGAACAGCGTCACCGAGAAGTTGTAGCTGATCGATAACCCGGTGCCTCGCGTATGCGTCGGGAAAATGTCGGCAAGAAGCGCGGGCAAGGCGCCAAGGCTGGCCGCGATCAGCAAGCCCACGAGCGCTTGCACGAGAAGAAATGTCGTTACCGTTGGCCAGGTATTGAGTAGGACAAACAGAGGATAGGTTGTGACTGCGATCAGCACTAATGCCGCCAGCATGATTTTGACGTAACCGTAACGATCGGCCAGAGCGCCGACCAACGGTGCCAAGACCATGAGCACCAGCCCGGTAAGCAGCGCACCTACAAACGATGACGTTGCCGAAAGATGTAATTGCGCCACCGCGTAAGTCGGCATGTAGAGCTTGTGAACATAATTGAACGAGGTCGCCGCGGCCACAACACCGCCGCCCAGCAGCATGTTATGCCAGTCATTCGCAAACACTTCACGTAACGGAGACTTGCTTTTCTGCTCTGAGCCAAGCTGTTTGAAATCGGTGGTTTCATCGGTATAGCGTCGAATATACAACCCCACAGGGCCGATCAATAATCCAACGCCAAAGGCGACGCGCCAGCCCCATTCGCTGATCTGTACCGCGCTTAGACACGAACTGAGCAATGCGCTAATGCCGGCGGCCAGCACCGTCGCCAGTCCGAGTGTGGACATCTGCCAGCTTGCGAAAAATCCGCGCCGCTTTTCGTCCGCATGTTCCACCATGAAAGCGGTCGCCGCACCAAACTCACCGCCGCTGGAGAAGCCCTGCGTCATCCGTGCGATGATAATGATGATTGGTGACATGATGCCGATCTGTTGATAGGTCGGCACAAATACGGTCATCGCCGTACCCAGCATCATAAGACCGATGGAGAGCGTCAATGAGGCCTTTCGGCCAACGCGGTCCGCATAGCTACCGAGCACGACTGAGCCCAGCGGGCGCATCAAAAAAGAGACTCCGAACGAACCCATGCTGAGTAGCAATGATGTCGTTGCGTCATGTACCGGAAAGAAAAGCTGGCCGATAATGATCGCGAAGTAACCATAAATCAACAGATCGTAGAATTCGAGCGCGTTTCCTATACTTGCAGCGAAAATTTCGCGCCAATGTGCGCTACGGACATTGGCTGTGGTGGTTGGTGTGCTATCGCATACCATGGACGTACCGGTGTTGATTGACATACTTATTTATCTCCTCAATGTCCGCTGGTTACGAAAAATCAACGGCACGTATGGCGATACGGCGTTGGCACCAGTCTTAACGAAGCGGAGTGTATAGAAGCAGAGACGACGGCCCGTGCCGTTTCGGCACCGTAGCGTGCTATTTCTTAGCCACCGTCGGCGAGCGTGTTGCCGCTCAAGGAGCGCATGCGTTGCGACCAATAGATCCCACTGAAAAAATTCGTTTTTCTACGGCAGCTCCTGAAACCCACGAAAAGTATTGGCGCCGGCGGATGTGCGCAGAGCAGTTTTTTCGTTTACCAAGAGGAAGTCATCTGCGTCTTCAAATATAGTCGCGGGTAAGACAGATTTGACAAATTTGCATGCTCACGCGGCAGGTAAGTATATGCAGACGGCAGCCGATCTCAAATTGCCGAATTGGCATGACGCGTATGCTTCAGGAATATAGCCAGCCCATCCTGAATCGGGAGGGTGAGGGATACGCTTGCAAGGGACGAAGCTAAGCGGATGAACCGGCATCATTCTGCCGAAAAAGACAGGGCTAGCCCACGCTGATCTGCCTATCGCTAGTTGATCCACCTCAAAGCGTGTGGCGAAATCAGCGGCTCGATTGCATGACCTGCTATACCTCATTTGTTTGAGGCTCCAAATAGAGCTGCTTAACGTATGACGATGTTAGCGTGAGTGATCGTTTCGGTCTTCAACCAGTCAGAGAGTTTGCGGGAGTACTCGCCAATCCGTCTGAATGAGTATTCGCAGTTTTTTAAGGACAAGACCGAGCAGCTTTTAGTAGGCACTCACGAATCATTTAGCGCGTAGCGCTTCTCAGCCGCTACAGGCGATAGGTCGCCGGCGGAACCATGCCGGCGAATCGGGTTGTAGAACATTTCAATGTACTCAAACACGTCCGACGTCGCAGTTGCTCCTTTCGGCTAACCTACCTGGCTATCAAGGGCCTGCGGTATGTACAGCCATTTGACGGCACTCCGACGTTCTTGCCAAAAGCACCAGCTAACCATGTAGGCGCCAATACAGCTACCGTTCAGCCGGCTCTTGTCACAGTCTTCAATCTAGCCTTTTCTGGTAGTGATGGACTTCAATCCATTTCTAATATCGCACGAACCCAACTGAGTAGTTCGTTCGGCCAGACGATGTCGTCTGTTGATCGAAGTTCTTCCAAGGACCACCACTTGTGTTCCACTATGAACTGCCTTTCATCTGACGTCCATTCAGCGTCACGAATATGCGTGTTTGAAGTCCGGACGAAGAAGTATCTTTCTTCCGCGATGACATTTTCGCCGTCTGGGAGCTGCAAAGTGAACCGTCTCTCAGCAAGGTACCAGTCAGGCGGGAGCATCGCAATACCGGTCTCCTCACGCAACTCCCGAACAGCAGCTTGTTCGTAGCTTTCTCCGTGCTCTAACCCACCACCGGGCGTAGCCCAATATTCCTGCCCCGCCAACGGCCCCGTCTTGTGCTCAAATCTGAACAAAAGAATGCGTTGCGTCGCGTCCATGACAATCAGGCGAGCCGAACAGCGAGTTCGCAAGCAGTGTTGAGGTTGTGGTTCTTGCCGCATTTTTCTCTTCAAAAGTTAAGTGACGGATGATGGTATTGCGCAATCAATGGGTTCATTGTTCACCGTGTTTTGCAGGTTCTTATATATGCGATCTTTAACTATTCGCAATCGCCCCGAATTTAGCTATCCCGCCAGATGCTCTGAACGCGTAGCCTCCCAGTTTTCCATCACAAATCACCAGCATGCACCGCGGCAGCGGTTCGCTGCGCCAACCGCAATCTACTCACTGCCGTCATAGCACTAAGCTGAGCCTCGTTCCGTCGTTTCCCGTGAAGTTGCTTGGCACATGGATGCCCTTCGGTTGCAGCTTAAGTGCTACGAGCAGGCAACCCGAAGCGATTTTCCAATACTTGCACAAGCTCTTCTTCCGTCAGTTGCCGTTTCTCCACCCGACCATTCATTACCGTCTTGAACATGTCTCCCAGCAAAATCAGCCGCCCGTCGGGCTGGTGCAGCACGACCAATAGCTTCTGTACGAAAATGGCATCGGGGTGCGTGGAATTAAGATAGTTGGCCGGGACGAAGTCGATCCACTCCTGCGGCGACAGGTCGAACCCATATTGGTTGGCCCATTCTCCCTCTACTTTGGCCTGCAACAGGTAATTGCCAAAAGCATCGCGGCTGAGCCGGAACGTATCGGAATCTTGTGCGACCTCTGTGTCCAGCACATCCAGGTCCATCGGTGCGCGAATACCGTAACTGCCGAACCCGAGGTCGCAAAGCCAGTGCCTGCCTTCGACTTCGGCGACCAGCGCCATGTGGGTACGCGGCCGGCGTACGGGATAGAACATCGGTCGCGCGGCGACGAAGCGGTAGGAGATGCCTAGGGCCGCCAATGCCATGGCGAACAGCCCGTTGACCTCGTAGCAATAACCACCACGCCTGCTTCGCAACAGCTTGTTGGTGATGTTCTCGGGCACCATCGACACGATCTTGCCTGCCTGCACATCGAGGTTCTCGAAGGGCACCGAGAAAAGTTGGCGCCTCATCAAGGCTTGCAAGGTCGTCGCGTTGGCGGTCGCACTGCCGGTGTAGCCGATACGGCGGAAATAGGCGGAAAGGTCGAAGTTGGTGGCATGCATGGAAACTCCTCAAGTGATGATGTTCTCCACGATAGAGGAGACGGGCCATTCTCTGTATAGTCACAGTTATTAAAAATCATATTGCACAGATTGTCATGCCTGCCTCGTCCCTATCGTCGCCTCATTACCGTCGCATTGCCGAGGCACTGCGACAGACCGTGGCCTCAGGCTCATTGCTCCCCGGCGACCGAATGATCTCCGCGCGCAAGCTGGCCGAGCGTGAGCAAGTCAGCCTTCCCACGGCACTGGAAGCGCTGCGTTGCCTGGAGGCCGAGGGCCTGATCGTCGCACGACCTCGCGCAGGCTACTTCGTCCGGCAAGCGAGCCGGAGCGCTGCTTTGCTGCCCTCTCCCCCGTCACCACGGCCGACGCCCGTCACGATGTCGGCATTGGCACACTCGTTGTTCAGCAGCGCCGATACAAGCCTTATTCCGCTCGGTGCCGCTCTGCCCGATCCTGCCTGGTTGCCCACGTCGGCCTTGCAACGGACATTGCTCGCGGCCGGCCGCCGACTGGAAGCCCATGGACAGACCTACAGCTTGCCACCCGGACGGTTGGACCTTCGTGCCCAGATTGCCGCCCGGGCAGCACATTGGGGCGCCCGGTTCGGGCCGGACGACCTCGTCATCACCGCGGGTGCGACCCAGGCTGTCCGCTTGGCATTGCGCGCAGTGTGCCGGCCGGGTGACGTGGTGGGAATCGAGCGGCCCGCCTATTTCGGCACACTCCTACTACTGGAAGATTTGGGTCTGAAAGCTCTGGAGCTCCCCACCGATCCCCGGGAGGGCCTGCTGCTGGAATCACTGGCCGAGACCATTCAGCGTTATCGGCCCGTTGCTGTGCTGGCCTCGCCTACGGTGCAGAATCCGCTCGGCGCCAGCATGCCGGTCGCACGCAAGCGAGCACTGGTCGAGTTGCTCGCCAGCGCCGGCATCCCCTTGATCGAGGACGACGTGTACGGCGATCTGGCCGGTGAGGGGCAGCGTCCGCCGGCCTGTAAAGCCTTTGACAGTGATGGCAATGTCTTGTACTGCGGATCGCTTTCCAAGACCATCGCGCCTGGGTGGCGTATTGGCTGGATCGCAGCCGGACGCTACCACCAGCAGGTGTTGCAAGGGCGTCAAGCTGGCGATTGGGCCGGTGTCCCGTTGCTGGAAGCCGCGGCAAGCGAAGTGCTGGCCAGCGGTGACTATGAGCGCCATCTGCGACGAATGAAGTCCAGGATCGGGAACGGCGTGAGTGCCGTCACCGCGCGGGTGGAAGCGAGCTTCCCACATGGCACGCGGGTCTCCGCCCCGTGTGCCGGTTTCCTGTTGTGGGTGGAGTTGCCACGTCACGTCGATGTGCTGGAAGTGCATCGTCAGGCTCTCGCGCTAGGTATCGGCGTCAGCCCCGGGCCATTGTTTTCACCGCGTGCGGATCTGTTGAATTACCTGCGGCTGAACTGCGCAAACGAACCTACGCCCCGCTTGCTGGGTGCGGTGGAACAGATCGGTATGCTGTGCAACCGGCTAGCGCAACGTCATCCAGATCGGTAGGTCTCAGGCGGGATTCAGCGCAATTGATTGGTTCATTGAGCTGATTGGTCGTGATGGGGAGTTTTAACTCACAAGGCCTTAAGAGGAAAGTTCGGCTCTGGCCGATTGCGAACATCGGAGCGCAATACAAGACCTCTTTATAAACCTGAAGTCACACTTGTTTGTGATTGCCAGGATCCGATAAAGAGGCCATGTCGATCAGAAAGGATTCCATTGACGCGACCAATGCAAGCGGGGTTTCATTCATCGGATAGTGACCTGCATCCGCTAGTACTGCGATAGTGGCATTTGAGTATCGAAGCGCACCATTACGAGTCAGCAACGGTGTATTTCCGCTTGGGCTCTGGATTGTGCAGCGGCTGCTTTTGGCCGAAAGTCGACCCAAAACGAAGGTAATTATCGTACCTGAAGGGGAGTCGAGATGAGCGCTCCCCCGATTGCGGCTACCGTCCGATTAAGGCTTTGGCAAGGTATCCCGCGATTTCTGGATTTTCCTTCAGTCTACGAACGCTATAGCCGTACCAATCCGGCCCGAATGGCACATATATGCGCACATGGAAACCTGCTCCCAACAGCTTATCGCGCAAAGGTTCGCAGACCCCCAGCAGCATTTGAAACTCAAACTGCTTCTTATCGATGAATTTCTTTTTGACCAAAGAAATAATTTGAAGGATTAGGGCTTCGTCATGAGTCGCAACGCTTACAAATGCATTCATCTCAAAACAATGAGCGACGTGAGCCAAGAAATGTTCATTGATTGCCGTGCGATCTTTGCGGGCATTGGGAATGAGATGTTGCTCGTCCTCTGCATAGATCCCTTTACAGATACGTAAGCTGCTATCAGGGCGCGCGAGTTCTGCTACATCCTGATATGTGCGCTTCAAGTACGCTTGCAGTGCAAGCCCTACATTGCCGTGCGTTCTTGCTAAGTGCTTGAACAGTTCAATCTCTAATTGAGTGCAAGTGATGTCCTCCATGTCGAAGCACACGAAGTTCTCAACGGATTCTGCGCTAGTCACGATTTCGGCAGAAAGCCTTGCGCATTCTTTCGCATCTACCAGCAACCCGATGGCGGAAGGTTTGACGGATAAATTTGCGCTCAGACCGTTCTGTCTGATGGCCGTTAACACTTCCAGATACTGCATTGCAGTTTTGCGAGCCTCGGTTATGGAAGAGATATCTTCCCCCAAAACATCGAGCGTAACGGCGCATCCGATAGCGTTGAGTTCTCTGACCCTGATCAATGCTTCAGGCAGACTCTGGCCAGCAATGTAACGGCGAGATAGTTGACGAACAAGAGGACGAGGGACGAGCGCGATGGCGTGCGCCATCAATTGATTGATGATCTGCATGTGACTTCCAAAAAGAAATGATTGCCCGTGATGGTGACAAGCACCAAAAGACAAAGGCAAAACATCCCCTCATAAGGAGGGGGGTGAATTTTTTTGCAACTGCACAAATGGGCAGGTGCAATGCATGAATTCACTTCTTTAGCGGAGGCCAGGCAGCAGCTTGCATGTGAACTTATTCGGTTGGAATCAAACGGGATATTAGTATAGCTTGTTTTTCAGAGCAGACGTCTCTGGCCAATAGAAACGTCAGAGTATCAACATCACATCGCAGCCTTTTCAGCCAAATTGGTCGGATCATCGCGAGACAACTGCAAGCTTTACCTGACACATTTTCTCGACCATTGGTCCGGAGACAATCCCGAAATTTTCGCGGATCTCATCGAGATTTACGCAGACATATTTATGCTCAACGATAACATACAAGGCGGGTTTGACTGGTACGTGAGCTCTGCGGAAAACCGAAAAAATGGCTGGAAGGCAAGTTCACGCAGCCGTCAAAAATTGGCGTGCGATCACGATTTTTATGGGGACGACGCGATCCGTCAATTCGTCCGGAATGGTCGGATAGACTGGGGGATTACTTCGATAATTTCACAATCGACTTCGCCGATGCGGGACATTTTGTGCACTACGAGGCTCCACAGCGATAGCAATAACGATAGTTTTACGTATAAACGAAGCCGTATTAATTGTAATAACATGAGAGATTAAAAAATTATCCGCAACAAATTTATTTAGTCACAATTATCCATAACTAAAAAAGTTAGTAACTTATTGGGATTCCGATAGAAGGAAATTGTCCATAACTTTAGTCACTTTAGGGAGCTTGCGCCGATGTCGTGCATCCTCAAAACTAAAGCCACCCGTATAGGTGGCTTTAACTTTTGGCGCGGCTTCAATCTCCGACCAACTTTATTCGGGCCCGACCAACTTTATTCATTGTCGTCACCACGTAACACCGTCCTCACTCCACCGTCACAGATTTAGCCAGATTCCGCGGCTTGTCCACATCCGTCCCCCTTGCCAGTGCCGTGTGATACGCCAGCAATTGCAGCGGCACCACGTGCAGGATCGGTGACAGCACGCCGTAATGTTCCGGTAAGCGGATGACGTGGACGCCTTCGCTGGAGGCGATGCTGGAGCCGGCGTCGGCGAAGACGTACAGCTGGCCGCCGCGCGCGCGTACTTCCTGCATGTTGGACTTCAGCTTTTCGATCAGCGCGTCATTCGGCGCGACCGTGACCACCGGCATTTCTTCCGTTACCAGCGCCAGCGGGCCGTGCTTGAGTTCGCCGGCGGCGTAGGCTTCGGCGTGGATGTAGGTGATTTCCTTGAGCTTCAATGCGCCTTCGAGGGCGATCGGATAGTGCAGGCCGCGACCGAGGAACAGGGCGTTTTCTTTGCGGGCGAAGGCTTCGGCCCAGGCGGCGATGCTCGGCTCCAGCGCCAGCACGCTTTGCAACGCGGCAGGCAGGTGGCGCATGGCCTTGAGGTGTTCGGCTTCCTGTTCGTCGCTGAGCAGGCCGCGGGTTTGCGCCAGCGCCAGTGTCAGCAGGAACAGCGCCGCCAGCTGCGTGGTGAAGGCTTTGGTCGAGGCCACGCCGACTTCGACGCCGGCGCGCGTGATGTAGGCCAGTTGCGATTCGCGCACCATGGCGCTGGTGGCGACGTTGCAGATGGTCAGTGTGTGCGGCATGCCGAGCGAGCGCGCGTGCTTGAGCGCGGCGAGGGTGTCGGCGGTTTCGCCGCTTTGTGAAATCGTCACCACCAGCGAGTTCGGATTCGGCACGCTGTCACGGTAGCGGTATTCGCTGGCGATCTCGACGTTGACCGGGATCCTGGCGATCGACTCGAGCCAGTATTTGGCGGTCAGGCCGGAATAATAACTGGTGCCGCAGGCCAGGATCAGGATGGAGTCGACGCTCTTGAACACCTTGTGGGCGCCGTCGCCGAACAGCTCCGGCATGATGCCGCTGACGCCTTCGAGGGTGTCGGCGATGGCGCGCGGCTGTTCGAAGATTTCCTTCTGCATGTAGTGCTGGTAGGGGCCGAGTTCGACCGCGCTGGTGTAGGCCTGTACGGTCTTGACTTCGCGCGTGGCGCTCTTGCCGGCGGCGTCGACGATCCAGTAGCGTTGCAGTTGCAGGTCGACCACGTCGCCTTCTTCGAGGTAGATGATCTGGTCGGTGGTGCCGGCCAGTGCCATGGCGTCGGAGGCGACGAAGTTCTGTCCTTCGCCGACGCCGAGGATCAGCGGCGAGCCCTGGCGCGCGGCGACCACGCGGTGCGGTTCGTCGACGCAGAACACGGCGATGGCGTAGGCGCCGGCGAGGCGGCGCACCGCTTGCTGCACCGTCTCGAACAGATCGCCGGTATACATGTGATCGACCAGGTGGGCGATGACTTCGGTGTCGGTCTGGCTTTCGAACACGTAGCCGGCGCCTTGCAGCTCACGGCGCAGTTCTTCGTAGTTCTCGATGATGCCGTTGTGGACCAGCGCGATGCGGTCGCGCGAGAAATGCGGGTGGGCGTTGTGCGTGGCGGGCGCGCCGTGCGTGGCCCAGCGTGTGTGGGCAATGCCGGTGAAGCCTGCCAGGTGGGTCTCGGCGACCTGCTTTTGCAGCTCGGCGACGCGTGCGGTGCTGCGCGAGCGCTGCAGCTTGCCGTCCATGTGCACCGCTACGCCGCAGGAATCATAGCCGCGGTATTCGAGGCGCTTGAGGCCTTCCAGCAGGATGGGAGTGACGTCCTTTTGCGCAACCGCGCCGACAATACCGCACATATGCTGCCTTTCAGAATGGGGTGAATGGCGTCATCTTAGGCCAGCGTGATTGAAATAAGATTTCTAAATTTGACATTGTTTGGACTATTATTGCTTTCAATAACGGTGATGAAATAATATTTCAAATTAATGGATTAAATTTATCTTATGACTATCGCTCTTGATGATCTGGACCGTCGCATCCTGAATGCCTTGCAGGACGACGCCGCCCAAACCAATTTTCAGCTGGCCGAACACGTGCATGCGTCGCCGCCGACCTGCCTGCGCCGTGTCAAGCGGCTGGTGGAGGCGGGCGTGATTACGCGTCAGGTGGCGATTCTCGCGCCGGAGAAGCTGGGGCCGGCGCTGACGGCAATCGTCGAGATCACGCTGGACCGGCAGGGCGATGAGCAGCAGGTGGAGTTTGAGGCGCTGGTGGCGGCGGAGCCGGCGGTGCTGCAGTGTTACCGGGTGTCGCCGGGACCGGATTTCGTGCTGATGGTGCAGGTGGCGGACATGCCGGCGTATCACGGGCTGGCGCATCGGCTGTTTGCCACGCATCAGAACGTGCGCAATGTGCGCAGCTACTTTTCCATCCATCGCAGCAAGTTCGAAACCCGGATCGCAGTCTGAACAGGTTCGGAGCGATCCGGGCGGCGTGCGTCTCTGATTACTTCTTGACCTTGACCGGACGCGTCCAGCCCGGCAGCGACATCTGCTTGGCGCGCGACAGCGTCAGCTGGCCGGCCGGCGCATCCTTGGTCAGCGTGGTGCCGGCGCCGATGGTGGCGCCTTTGCCGACGCGCACCGGGGCGACCAGCTGGCTGTCGCTGCCGATGAAGGCGTCGTCTTCGATGATGGTTTCAAACTTGTTGACGCCGTCATAGTTGCAGGTGATCACGCCCGCGCCGACGTTGACGCCCGAGCCGATCACGGCGTCGCCGATGTAGGCCAGGTGGTTGGCCTTGCTGCGCGCGGCGATGCGGCTTTTCTTTACTTCTACGAAATTACCGATGTGCACTTCTTCGCCGAGTTCGGCGCCCGGGCGCAGGCGTGCGTACGGGCCGACTTGGGCGGAGGCGCCGACGATGGCGCCGTCGATATGCGAGAACGGCTTGATCTGCGCGCCCTTGCCGATGCGCGCGTCCTTGACGATGCAGTTGGCGCCGATGCTGGCGCCGTCTTCGATCTCGACTTTACCTTCAAAAATGCAGTTGACGTCGATGCTGACGTCGCGGCCGCAGGAGAGCGTGCCGCGCACGTCCAGCCGGGCCGGGTCGAGCAGCGTGACGCCTTGCTCCAGCAGGGCATTGGCGACGCGGCGCTGGTAGGCGCGTTCGAGTTCGGCCAGTTGCACCTTGCTGTTGACGCCGAGCGTCTCGGCGATATCGGCCGGGTTGGCCGAGACGACTTCGACGCCGTCGGCAACCGCCGCGGCGATGACGTCGGTGAGGTAGTACTCGCCCTGGGCGTTGTCGTTGGACAGCGCGGCCAGCCAGCTGCGCAACTTCGCGGTCGGGGCGGCGATGATGCCGGTATTGATTTCGCAGATGGCGCGCTCGGCTTCGCTGGCGTCCTTTTGCTCGACGATGCGGGTGATCTTGCCGTTTTCGCGCACGATGCGGCCGTAGCCGGTCGGGTCCGCCACGGTGATGGTCAGCACCGCCAGCTTGTCGTTGCCGGCAGCGGCCAGCAGGCGTTGCAGTGTGGCAGGCGTCGTCAGCGGCACGTCGCCGTACAGCACCAAGGTGGGCGCGTTGTCATCGATGAACGGGAGCGCCTGTGCGACCGCATGGCCGGTGCCGAGCTGCGGCTGCTGACGGGCGAAGTCGATCCCGGCGTCGGCGAAGCTGGACGGCACAGCGTCGCCGCCATGGCCGTACACCACGCACAGTTTTGATGGCGACAGGGTTTTGGCGGTGTCGACGACATGGCCCAGCAAGGATTTGCCGGCGAGCGGATGAAGGACTTTCGGCAGCGCGGATTGCATGCGCTTTCCCATGCCGGCGGCGAGGATGACGATGTTCATGAGTGGCGTTCGAAAAATAAGGCGAAAGTGTAGCATGGGGCCCGTGCGGGGCCGCGTGGAGGCCTGCCCGGACAGGCTTGTTCAAATGTAAAGTTGAGGGCCATTTCCACATGTTCTCGGCCCTTTGGCCGGGGTGCTTGCCATTAATATGAGAGCCGGACTATTGCGCGCATTGCGTGTGTGCAACTCTCCTTGTGAATGCAGAATAAATGGAAGACGCGCGGCAAGCGGGCGCGGGTGGATTAAAAAAAGACGGTTTCACGGTTTTTGAAAAGGTTGTGCATGAAAATTCTCCTCCTCAATGACGAGTTCTACACCACCGGCGCGAGCATTGCGATGCTGCGCCTGGCCGAACGTCTGGTACAGAACCACGAAGTATCCGTAATGTCGCGCATCGAAGGCGAAGGCGAGATCAAGAAGAAGTTTGAAGAACTCGGCATCCCCATCGTCAAGGACATTCAGGCCGGCGACCTCGACCTGCTGATCGCCAACACGCTGCTGTCCGGCGCGCACGTCGCCGCGGCCGCGCCGAAGATTCCGGTGATCTGGTGGCTGCACGAAGCCGAGATCGGCCGCGACATGATTTTGCGTTTTCCGCAGCTGGCGGATGGTTTCAAGCATGCATCGCATATCGTGTGCCAGACCGAATTCCAGCGCATCGTGTACGGCAGCTTCCTGTTCGACAGTCCGGCCACGGTCCACGTGCTGCCGTTCTGGAATGATGCGATCTATCGCCAGCAAGACTTGCAGCCCGAGCCGAAACCGGCAGGGAAAAAACGCATCGTATCGATCGGCACCATCGAGCCGCGCAAGCGCGTGTTCGACACCATCATGGCGGTCGAGAGCCTGGACGCCGAACTGCGCAACCAGATCGAATGCGTCTTCATCGGCAAGTACCTGCAACTGCCGGAAGGCACGCAGAAACTGGTGGACGCCTTCCCGGACCGCTATCGTATGCTGGGCGAACTGCCCAACGAAGTGGCGCTGTCCTACATGGCGTCGGCCGATCTGTTTGTGCTTGCCAGCGACAGCGAATCGCAGCCGCTGACCATCTGGGAAGCCTTCGAACTGGAAGTGCCGGTGTGCCTGTCCGACCTCGAGACCTATCGCCATATCGGCTTGCGCCACGCGCGCAACACCATGATGCATCCGGTCGGCAACCTCGAAATCCTGGCTACCAACATCCGCCTGATGCTGACCAGCGAATCGCTGCGCAAGAGCGTTACGTCCGCCGGCAAGAGTCTGTTGCTCAAGAACCTGACGAGCGACTGGACCGATACCTTCGAACGTCTGGTGTATCGTGTCCAGACCGAGGCCGAAATCAAGAAACTGGGCTTTTGAGCCTGCGCCGGATTGTGCTGTCGCGCAGTCCGGCAATCATCTGAATGAGACAAGAAAATGACTTTCAACCAACGCGCAACCACGCTGCTGCAATTGCCGCTTTCCCCGTTGACCTGGGACGGCATCCTCAAGGAATGCGACCGGCTCGAGCAGGAATTCATGCAGATTCCGTCCGGCTACAAATGGGCGCTCGACTACAAGCGCTTCCAGGTGGAGCAGGCGCGCAGCAACAATAGCGCCGCGCTGGCGCACCTGAAGGCAGCCATCGCCGCCATGCCCTACAACAGCGACATCATCGGCGACTACAAGGAGTTGGTGAAGAAGACTTCCGGCGTCAACAGCCTGGTGCTGATCATCTCCAGCAAGAAAAGCGAAGCCAAGGCTCAGCGGCTGGCGGCGCAGTTCGACAACGCCAACATCGAATACATGATCGTCAGCGGTTCCGACACGTCGTCGATCAAGCACGTGCGCGCCTTGCAAGTGGATGCGCCGGACAGCTACGAAGGCACGCCCCGCAAGGTAGCGGCGGCATTGACCTGGGTTTATGAAAACATCGGCAACAACGTCGGCGTGCTCAAGGTGGAAGACGGCATGTCGTTGCGCGATGTCGCCAAGCTGCGCCAGGAGTTGACCACGCTGGCGCGCGACAACGGCTACGTCGGCGTGCGCTCGGCCAACCTCGATCACGACCGCTGCCTGCACTGGGGCAAATGCAACGACGCCAGGCTCAATCACAGCGTCTACGGCAAGCCGGTATTGCGTCCATGGGCCAACGGCGCCGCCTATTACCTCGGCGCCGGTCCGCTGGAGAAAGTCGTGCTGGCGCTGACGCGTTTCCCCGGACTGTTCGATGGTGAATACTACGAAGACAAGCTGGTGGGAGACGTTTTGGTGTTCGAAGGCGTGGAGCCGAAGTTCATCAACAACTACGACGAGTTCGGCCTGACTGCCGGTCTGTAATCGCGCGAAAACCGGCGGCGTTCTGCATGTGCAGACGCCGCCGGCACGACTCTGCAATCAGAAGAAGTCGATCGGCTGCTGCGCGTCGTATTCCGTATCGCAGCGGCGCAGCACGTCGTGGCGCAAGGCCCGATAGCGCTGCAGGTACGCCACATCGTTGGAGTTGAGGTAGGCCTGCTTCAGCGCATCCAGCATGACCATCTCGTCGCGGCAGGGATAGAACATCGGATTGCCGATCCGCATGGCGTCGACCGGCACGTTGACGACGCGCAGTTCCGGCATCAGGGCCAGCACCAGCGAGCCGATGCGCTCCATGATGAATACCTTCATCTGCACCGTGCTCTTGCCGTAATCGGTGACTTCGGTCAGCTTTTTGGCGAGGGAGCTGTCGCCGGCCTCGGCAATCTCGAACATGCGTTCGCTGATGGCAAACCATTTTTCCCAGAACACCGGCTTGGCGACAATGTAGTTGCAATACACCGTGCTGCGGAAATCATTGACCAGCGTGTGGATGTCAACGTCCAGTCCGACTGCGCGCATGAGTTCGATGGTGATCGGCAGCATTTCCGGATGACGGCGGTTGCCTTGTTCGAACACGCTGAGGTAGCAGGCGGCATCCGACATGGTCGGCGAAAAAGTGTAGACATCGGCCCCCGGATTGGCGTCCATGTGGCCCTTGACCTGATGCGCCTGCAAACCGGTCTTGCTGTGGAAGATGGGCGACAGGAAACCGTAGTACTCGTCGGCGTTGAGATCGTTGTTCCGGAAATAGGTACGGATGGCCCAATATTCGCGCCAGTCTGCACGCGGATTGCCGACGATCTCCAGCGGGATGAAACCAGGGTCCAGCATGCGGCGGCTGGCATCGTCGTAATGGATTTGCAAGATGTTCTTGGTCATGGCGGCGTCCGAGGTTGGCGCTGGCGCTGCAGCGGTTGCAGTTGGTCGTGCCGTCGCGGTCGGTGCGGCGACGTTTTCAGGCTTGGCGACGATGCTGCTGTAGACGGCGTCATACAACGCCGCCTTGGCGCGCAGGTCGAAATCCCGTTGCACTTCCTGTTGTCCTGCCTGCGCGATGGCGCGGCGTTTGGCGGGTGACTCGATCAGTTGCGTGATGGTGTCCAGCCAGGCCTGGTCGTCGTTGGGCAGCAGGAAACCGGTTTCATCATGCGTGACCACCTGGTTGTAGACGGTGACGTCGCTGAACGCCGAGGCGATGCCGGCAGCCGAATAATCCAGCCACTTGATGTAGCTCTTGCACTGGTTGTATTCGTCGCTGGCCAGCGGGATCAGGGCGATGTCCCAGTTCCATTGCTTGAGCTGGGCGGCGTAGTCGACGTATTCATGAATGAAGCTCTGGAACCTGGCATTGGGATGGTTTTCCCAGCCTGCCGGGCAATGCCAGCCGACGAAGTGAATCTGCAGCCGCGCGCCATAGCGTTCGCACAGCGTCTGCAACGATTTTTCCACCAGCGCAAAGTTGGATGGCTGGATCGAGGAGCCGAGCAGGCCGATGGTGATCGTGCCGCCGCTCTGTTCCGTGTTGGGTACGGGGCGGAAGAACAGTTCGAAATCGAGATAGTTCGGCAGCACATGCACGTTGGGGTTCAATGCACGGTACTTGTCCGCCAGGAACTCGGTGGAGACCACGATCGCTTTGGCGCGACGTGCAGTGTATTCGATGCCTTCCTTCCAGCTGGCGCCGGCGGCGGCTTCGGGATGGTCGTGCGGGATCTCATTGAGCAGGTCGTCGGACTCGTACACTACCGGCTTGCCCAGTGCGAAAATTGCCTCCAACGCCGTGATCGGTAGCAGGCCGGGCGTGAAACGGTGCAGCAGGATGAGGTCAACACTGTCCACGGCGTCGGTCATGATGACGCCGTCGCGGATGCCCCAGATCAGCTCCCATTCGTCTTCCAGATGGGCGAACGGGCGGATCAGCCTGATTTGCGGGCAGGGGCTCCAGGTCGATTCGACGGTATAGATCAGGATGCGTTTCTTGCGGCTCACAGCTGCTTTTCCTCGTTGTCATTGCAGGCGATGTCTTGTGCCGGACACAGCCAAAACCCGGCTGCAGCAAACCGCGCCGGCCGGGAACCATTTTGCCAAAACACTGAATAGTCATGGGAAAACCAGCGTTTTGCGGCGCTTTCGGCGCCAAATATAACGTACAATTTTCCACAGAGTCGCTTGCCGGCATGTTGAATAGTCGCTGAAAAAGCGGCGAAAACAAGGCTGGAGCAGGCTCGGAGCAAATCGGAAATCATATTATGCCGCCGCCGGCGCGGGCGCTATCCGTTGAAATGACCTATGTTTGGGGGTGTTCGTGAAAGTTGTGATTTTGGCAGGCGGTATGGGAACGCGTCTCGGCGAAGAGACTGATGTCCGTCCGAAACCATTGGTGGAAATCGGCGGCAAGCCCATCCTGTGGCACATCATGAAGAGCTATTCGCACTTCGGTTTCAACGAATTCGTGATCCTGCTCGGCTACAAGGGCTACCTGATCAAGGAATATTTCGCCAACTATTTCCTGCATCAAGGCGATATCACGATCGACCTGAGCGACAACAAGATCGAGGTGCATCGCAACAAGTCCGAGCCGTGGAAGATCACGCTGCTGGAGACCGGCCTGCATACGCAAACCGGCGGTCGCCTGCTGGCGGCGCGCGATTACCTCGGCGAACAGGACTTCATGCTGACCTATGGCGACGGTGTGGCCGACGTCGACATCACTGCACTGCTTGCCCACCACCAGCAACACAAGGCGGTCGTGACCATGACAACTGTCCAGCCGGAGGCGCGTTTCGGCATGGTCAACACCGATGAAAACGGGTATATCAACGACTTCCGCGAAAAGCCGCCCGGCGACATGGGGTGGATCAACGGTGGTTTCATGGTGTGTCGCGCTGGCGTATTCGACTATCTGAAAAATGGGGAATCCACCATTTTCGAGCAGGCTCCACTGGAAAATATCGCCCGCGACGGCATGCTGCTGAACTGGCAGCATCACGGATTCTGGAAGTGCATGGACACCCTGCGCGACAAGAACCAGCTCAACCAGCTGTGGGACAGCGGCGCAGCGCAATGGAAAAAATGGGCGTGAGGATGGATGCAAGGGCGGGCGCAAGAACAGACATGAGTCGGCGCCCATGAAAACGATCGCCACCGACATTGCCGGCGTGCTGCTGGTCGAAACCGATCGCCGCCGCGACGAGCGCGGCGGCTTTGCCCGCTGGTTTTGCGACACCGACCTGGCCGACGCGCTGCAGGGCGCCGTCATCCGCCAGATCAATCATTCCCATACGGTACAGCGCGGCAGCGTGCGCGGCATGCATTTCCAGCACGCGCCGCATGCCGAGAAAAAAATCATCCGCTGCCTCACCGGCAAGATCTTCGACGTGGTCGTCGACCTGCGCCGCGGTTCGCCGACCTTCCTGGCCTGGCGCGGGTTTGAACTCGAAGCGGGAGACGACCGCGCCTTGCTGATTCCGGAAGGTTGCGCCCATGGTTTCCAGGCGCTGACCGACGAAGTGCAGATGCTCTACCTGCACACCGCCCCTTACATACCTGCGGCCGAAGGCGCGCTGCGTCATGACGATCCGCGTATCGCCATTGCGTGGCCATTGCCGCCGCAAAACCTGTCCGAACGCGATCTTCAGCACCCATTGCTGAGCGCCGATTTCTCCGGGATAACTTCATGAAATGCCGTCATTGCCAAACCGGGTTGCACGATACCTTCATCGACCTCGGTTTCTCGCCGCCGTCCAACGCCTACCTGCGCCAGGAAGATTTGCTGCGCCCAGAGACGTATTACCCGCTGCGCGTGATGGTATGCCGCTCGTGCTGGCTGGTGCAGACCGAAGACTATGCGCATTACGACCAGCTGTTTGAATCGGACTATGCATATTTCTCGTCGACCTCGACCACCTGGCTCAAGCACGCCGCCGACTACGTCGACATGATCGTCGGCCGCCTCGGCCTCGGCAAGGATTCCAAGGTAGTGGAGCTGGCCGCCAACGACGGCTATCTGCTGCAGTACGTGCAGCAGCGCGGCATCCCTTGCCTCGGCGTCGAGCCGACCACCAGCACCGCCGATGCAGCGCGCGCCAAGGGCATTCCCATCGTTGAAGAATTTTTCGGCGTCAAGCTGGCGCAGGAGATCGTCACGCGCGACGGCAAGGCCGACCTGATTGCCGCCAACAACGTGCTGGCGCATGTCCCGGACATCAATGATTTCCTCGGCGGCATAGCGGTGTTGCTGAAGGACGAAGGCACCATCACGATCGAGTTTCCGCATCTGTTGAACCTGATTGAACAGAGCCAGTTCGATACCATTTATCACGAGCATTTTTCCTACCTGGCGCTGGGCAGCGTTGACCGCATGATGCGCACGCTGGGTTTGCGCGTGTACGACGTGGATCAGATCCCGACGCACGGCGGCAGCCTGCGCGTGTACGCCTGCCACCTGAACGCAGCGCATCAGCCAGGCGCAACGCTGGCGCGTGTGCAGAAGCAGGAAAAGGATTTCGGACTGGAATCCATTGAGACGTATCAGGGATTTCAGGCCCGGGCCGAAGCCATCAAGCTGGGCCTGCTGGAATTCCTGCTGGAACAGAAGCGCGCGGGCAAGAAGGTGATGGCCTACGGCGCTGCCGCCAAAGGCAATACGCTGCTCAACTATTCCGGCGTGCATGCCGACCTGTTGTCGCTGGTGGCCGATGCCGCCGCTTCCAAACAGGATAAGTACATGCCGGGCAGTCACGTGCCCATCGTGACGCCGGCAGCTTTGCTGGCGGCGCGCCCGGATTACGTGCTGATCCTGCCGTGGAATCTTAAAACGGAAGTCGAAGCGCAGTTGGCCGAGATCCGCAGCTGGGGCGGGCGGTTCGTCATCGCCGTGCCGGATCTGCAGGTCTGGTAAGCACCCGAAAACAAAAAACACGACACGCGTCATGAGCATCTATCTCTATCAGATTTCCCGTCATCCCGAAGTCGGTTTTTTGTCATTGCAGGAAGGCGATCGTCCGGACTGGGGCGACTATGCGGCGATCCGCGCGTACTTCGTCAATGAGGTCGTCGACGAAGAGGCGCTGTACGGATTCTTTCCAGCCGGGTTTGCTGAACAGAGCGGCATCGCCGCCGCCGACATGGCGCAATTCGTCGAGCGTCATCCCGGTAACGACGCCTATCTGTTCGTACCGAACCAGCGAGACGCGACCTGTTTCCTGAATGTGTTCGAAGAAGCCGAGTTCCGCCATCCGGGCTTTCGCCAACTGGCGCAGGATTATCTGGACGCGGTCGGTCTGTCGCTTGATCTGCGCGAGTTCGTCACCGATTCCCGCGCCACTGCGCATACCGGCAACGTGCTGGCCAAGCCGGTGTTCTGGAAGACATGGTTCGACCTGTGCGAACAAGTCTTCGCACTGGCCGAGGCCGGTGATGGGCCGCTTGCCGCCGGTCTCAATGCGACTTCAGGCGACGCCTCGGCGCTTGCCCTGAAGGTATTGCTGACCGACCGCATTGCCTCGCTGGTGCTGGCGCTGGACCAGCAATTGCGCATCGCCGCGTTCGATCATGCAGCACGACCCTTGTCTGATCTTGCCTCGCTGGCTTACCGCGACAAGTTGCCGCAGCTCGATGCGATGAAGCGTGATTATCTTGCGACCGGCGACATCACCTTGATCGACAGTTTCCTGGCGCTGAGGAACAGCATCCTGCAATACACCGGAAACGCGCCGGCATCCCTGATTTCTCCTGCGCTGGCGGTCATCCCCGCACGTGATGCCGAACTGGTCTACGGCTGCATCACTCATGTCGAATTGCCGATCCGCTTCCCCGATTTCGTCACGCCGATTTACCTCGGCGAATCGCAGGCGCCCGGACGCTTGAACCTGCGCGAGCTGGCGCCGAAATGGGTGCCTTACCATCCCATCGTCGGCGGCATGGTGGGTAACTTTGCGCTGCGCAACTACATCCTTGAGCACCACCCCAAGGTCAAACGCATCGGTGTCTGCATGTACCGCAAGTTCATTTCGCGCGAGCGCATCAGCGGCGTGCCAGCGGAAGAAAACTGGATGATGGACGTGGTGTCGGACAAGGAACTGGAGCGTCAGACCTTCGACAGCATGCTCGATCCCGGCGCCGGTGACCTGCTGGTCGGCAAGACCTGCGGATTTCTCTCCGAAGGGCAAAGCGCCGGCTATCTCAAGCACTATGCGAGCGCGCATCATGTGGAGGACTTGCTGCGCTTCGCAGCGGCAGCGGTGGAGCTGGGTGTCCTGCACAGCCGTGAAGTGGAATTGTTTTTCGACGAGCGCGTGTTCTTCATGGGCGGCGTCGAACTGGGCGTGTTCCCGGCCGCATTCTGGCTCAAAAGCATTGCCGATATCGAAGCGGTGGCATGGGCTTGCGTGCAGCGCTATGAGGTCAAACGCGAAGGTTATCAGTCGCGCGCCTGGGCGTTCTGCGCCGAGCGGCTCGGCAGCTATTTGCTGTTGCGCTACTTGCGCTCGATCTGCGGCGGCGATAACTTCGAACAGTACATGGGTCAGTTGAACCTGATTACCCGCGGCGACCAGACGCTGTACGTACCGAGTAACTGACGCATTCATTTTCTTCCCGCGCGATTGCCTGCCGGAAGAAAACTCTCATCGTCTTCACACCAGCTTGCGCCCCTCGGCCAGGCCATACTCCCGCACGATATCTTCAAGGCAAGCCGCGACGTCCGTCTGCCATGGCGGCATCGTCACGCCGAAAGTCGACGCCAGCTTTGCACCCGACAGACGCGAATTCTTGGGGCGATGCGGCGGCACCGGATAGGTACTGGACGGCACCGGCGTGATCACGGCGGTGCCGCCGACCTTGACCGGTACATTCAGCGCCTGCAACTGATCGACAATGAACGAGGCGTAGCCGTGCCAGGATGTTTCGCCGGCGGCGGTCAGGTGATAGATGCCACTGGTGTCGCGTACACGATCGGGAGAAATCTGTGCATCCCCATTGAGCAGCAAGCGGGTGGTCACGTCGCTGATGGTCTTCGACCAGGTCGGGGCACCGAACTGGTCGCCGACGATGGTGAATTTTTCCTGTTCCTGCGCCAGGCGGATCACGGTCTTGAGGAAGTTGCCGCCGCCGACGCTGTAGACCCAGCTGGTGCGCAGGATCCAGTAGGCTTCGCAGTGGCGGGCGATGGCTTCTTCGCCGGCGCATTTGCTCTGGCCGTAGACGTTGATCGGATGGGTCTTGTCGTCCTCGTCGTACGGTGTGTCCTTGGTGCCGTCGAAGACGTAGTCGGTTGAGTAGTGCACCAGCGGCGCGCCGAGCCGGTGGGCTTCTTCGGCAATCACGCCGGGCGCTTCGCCATTGATGCGCGTGGCCAGCTCCGGTTCGCTTTCGGCTTTCACCACTGCGGTGTAGGCCGCCGGGTTGATGATCAGGTCGGGGCGTGCGGCGCGGATCGCATCGCGCACCTGGTCCAGGTCGGCAAGATTCATCTGCGCGCGCGAGAGCGAGATGATTTCGGCCTTGCCTTGCAGGCTCAGCGCCAGTTCGTTGCCGATCTGGCCGCTCTGGCCGGTCAACAGTATCTTCATGCGAACACTTCGGCGTCGGCCAGCAGTTTCCCTTGTACGTCCTTGGCCGACAGCGCCGGTGTGCCTTCGATGCCCCAGTCAATGCCTATGGCGGGATCATTCCAGAGGATGCAGCGTTCATGCTCCGCCATCCAGTAGTCCGTCGTCTTGTACAGGAATTCTGCATATTCGCTGCGCACCAGGAAACCATGCGCAAAGCCGGCCGGTATCCACATCTGCAACTTGTTTTCCGCCGACAGGATGGTGCCGGTCCATTTGCCGAAGGTCGGCGAATTCTTGCGCACGTCGACAGCGATGTCGAGTACCTCACCGGCGGTCACGCGCACCAGCTTGCCCTGCGGATGCTGGATCTGGTAGTGCAGTCCGCGCAAGACATTACGCCCCGAACGCGAATGATTGTCTTGCACGAAGTCTGCGGTGATGCCCGTCAGTTCGGCAAAGCGACGGGTGTTGAAACTTTCGAAGAAGAAGCCTCGGGAGTCGCCGAATACGGTGGGCTCGACAACCATGACGTCGGGAATGCCGGTAGGAATAATTTTCATCTTGGTGCTCAGTAACTCATGTCGGTCAGGAGATGCAGCAGGTATTGGCCGTATGCGTTTTTCTTTAGCGGCGCCGCCAGCTTTTCCAGTTGCGCGGCATCGATATAGCCGCGTCGATAGGCGATTTCTTCAGGGCAAGCCACTTTCAGGCCCTGGCGTTTTTCGATGGTCGCAATGAATTGGCCGGCTTCCAACAGCGAATCGTGGGTGCCGGTATCGAGCCAGGCGATGCCGCGCCCCATCAATTCAACCTGCAACTGGTTGCGATTGAGATAGGCGCTGTTGACGTCGGTGATTTCGAGTTCGCCACGCGCCGAAGGAGCGATGCCGCTCGCGATGTCGCACACCTGATTATCGTAGAAATACAGGCCGGTGACGGCGTAGTTCGATTTCGGCTGCGACGGCTTTTCCACGATGCTGACGGCGCGTCGATGTTGGTCAAACTCGACCACGCCATAACGCTCCGGATCGTTGACATGGTAGGCGAAAATCGTTGCACCGTCTGTCGAAGCCGAAGCAGCGCGCAATTGCGTTTCGAACTCGCGGCCGTAGAAGATGTTGTCGCCGAGAATCAACGCGGACGGCGCATTGTCGATGAAGCTACGGCCGATGATGAAGGCCTGCGCGAGGCCGTCCGGCGAGGGTTGCACCGCGTAGCTCAGGTTCAGACCCCATTGATGGCCGTCACCCAGCAGTTCGGTGAAGCGAGGGGTATCCTGCGGCGTGGAAATGATCAGGATGTCGCGGATGCCCGCCAGCATCAGGCTGGTCAGCGGGTAGTACACCATCGGCTTGTCGTAGATCGGCATGAGCTGCTTGGAGATCACCGTGGTCGCCGGATACAGGCGCGTGCCCGAGCCGCCGGCGAGGATGATGCCTTTGCGTTCGGGCTGGGTGCGTACTGCTGAGGTCATGATTTTTCCTTGCTGCCGTATTGGAGTTCCAGCCATTTCAGGTAGCCGCCCGAGCGCACATTGTCGACCCATTGCGGATTGTCGAGATACCAGCGTACGGTTTTGGCGATGCCGGTTTCAAAGGTTTCAGCCGGTTTCCAATCCAGTTCGCGCTCGAGTTTGCGGGCGTCAATGGCGTAGCGCCGGTCGTGGCCGGGGCGGTCCTGTACGAAGGTGATCTGATCGCGATAGCTGCCTGTGGCCTTGGGCTTGAGCTCGTCGAGGATCTCGCACAGGGTATGCACGACGTCGAGATTGGCCTTTTCGTTCCAGCCGCCGATGTTGTAGGTCTCGCCCGGCACTCCGCGGGCCAGCACTTCGCGGATCGCGTTGCAATGGTCGCCGACGAACAGCCAGTCGCGGATCTGCTGGCCGTCACCGTAGATCGGCAGCGGCTTGCCGTCGAGCGCATTCAGGATCACCAGCGGGATCAGCTTTTCAGGGAAGTGATAGGGACCGTAATTATTGGAACAATTGGTGGTCAGCGTCGGCAAGCCATAGGTGTGATGGTAGGCGCGCACCAGATGGTCCGAAGCGGCTTTGGACGCCGAATAGGGACTGTTGGGCGCATACGGCGTGGTCTCGCTGAACGGCGCGTCGTCCGGGCCGAGTGTTCCGTAGACTTCATCTGTCGAGACGTGCAGGAATCGGAAATCTTCTTTGGCGCCCGCAGGAAGCGCAGACCAGTAAGTCCGGGCTGCTTCCAGCAAGGTGAACGTGCCGTTGACGTTGGTGTGAATGAACTCGCCGGGACTGTGAATCGAGCGGTCAACGTGGCTTTCGGCGGCAAAATGCAAAATCGCGCGCGGCTGGTGTTGTTCAAACAAGGCATCGATCGTTACGCGATCGGCGATGTCGGCCTGCACGAAGTGATATTGCGGGTTGCCGTCCAGGCTGCTCAGGTTGTAGGGATTGCCGGCATAGGTCAGCTTGTCGATGTTGAGCACATGCTCGTCATTGCGCGACAGATAGTCGAGGATGAAATTGCTGCCGATGAAACCGGCGCCACCTGTTACAAATATCATAATTAATCAATCGTTTGTTCGTCTCGTTAGGCCTTGTTTTGGACCTCGCAGGCAAGAATCATACGCGAAAGCCATTCGGATTGGCTACTTGCCAGCGCCAGCTGTCAGCACACATGGTTTCCAGCGAACGCGCCGCTTTCCATCCAAGTGCAGATTTTGCGAGCGTCGTGTCGGCATAGCATGATGCAATGTCGCCAGGCCGGCGTTCGGCGATCTGGAACGGCAGTGTTTTTCCACACGCCTGTTCGAATGCCTTGACGACGTCCAACACGCTGTAGCCGATTCCTGTACCGAGATTGACGGCAAAGCATTGCGGCTTTTCAAGGTACTCAAGAGCGTTGAGATGGCCGACGGCCAGATCGACGACATGGATGAAGTCGCGCACGCCGGTACCGTCCGGGGTGTCATAGTCGCCGCCCCAGATGTTCAGTTTGTCGAGTTTCCCGATGGCGACCTGAGCGACGAACGGCATCAGGTTATTCGGAATGCCTTGTGGGTCTTCGCCGATCAGGCCGCTTTCGTGCGCGCCGACTGGATTGAAATAGCGCAGCAGGGCGATACGCCAATCGGGATGCGCGATATGAAAATCTCGCAGCATGTCCTCGATCATGATCTTGCTGCGACCATAGGGATTGCTGGCTGAAAGCGGGTGCGATTCGGTCAGCGGAAGAAATTGCGGGGCGCCGTAGACCGTCGCCGAGGAGCTGAAGACCAGGGTTTTGACGTTTGCCGCTTGCATCGCTTCAAGGAGGCGGACGGTGCCGACGACGTTGTTGTCGTAATACTCCAGGGGTTTGGCAACGGATTCGCCGACTGCTTTCAGGCCTGCAAAATGAATGACTGCATCGCATTCATGGCCGCGCAACGCCTTTTCCAAGGCTGCGCGGTCGCGAATGTCGCCCTCCGCCAGCGTCAGCGTTTTACCGGTAATTTTTTCAACGCGCCGTACCGATTCGGGAAAGCTGTTGCAGAAATTGTCGAAGACGACGACCTGATGCCCGGCGTTGAGCAATTCCACGCAGGTGTGGGAGCCGATATAACCTGCGCCGCCTGTAACAAGAATATTCATCTTGACTTCACTTTTGAAGAACCAACAGAGAATTATGTCAGATTCTGGTAGAACTCAATCTGGCTTTCGCTCAGTGCACGCAAGTCTTCGTTGTTGATATAGCCGCCGTACCACTGCGCGGTCAGTTCCAGCGCGGTGTACAGCTCCATCTTGGGAATCCAGTCCAGCCGCTGGCGCGCCTTGGAAATGTCGAGGCGAAGGAAAGCGGCTTCGTGCGGTGCGCCGGCCTGGCTTTCGAGGCGCACTTCGACCGGCGGCACTTCGTTCTTTTGCAGCGAATGGTTGAAGGTCGCGCACAGCTGGCTGACCGTTTGCAGATCGGTGTCGGCCGGGCCGAAGTTCCAGCCTTCGGCGAACTGCTGGCCCGATTCATACAACTTTTGCGCCACTTGCAGGTAGCCCGACAACGGCTCCAGCACGAATTGCCACGGACGGATCGCATGCGGGTTGCGGATGCTGACAGCTTCTTCCTTTTCCAGCGCGCGGATGAAATCCGGAATCAGGCGGTCGTTGGCGAAGTCGCCGCCGCCGATGACGTTGCCGGCGCGCACGGTGGCGATCGCGGCCTGGGTGTCGCCGCCCTGCTGGAAGTACGAACGGCGGTACGCCGAGGTCACCAGTTCTGCCGCGCCTTTGCTGCTGCTGTACGGATCGTGGCCGCCCATCGGGTCGTCTTCGCGGTAGCCCCACAGCCATTCGCGGTTTTCATAGCATTTGTCGCTGGTCACCACGATCACCGAGCGTACGCTCGGCGAATGGCGCACGGCTTCCAGCACGTGGGCGGTGCCCATGACGTTGATGGCGAAGGTGTCGATCGGCGTGTTGTAGGAGTCGCGCACCAGCGGTTGCGCCGCCAGGTGGAACACCACGTCCGGCTGCACCGCTGCCATGGTGTCGCTCAGGTGTTTGAGGTCGCGCACGTCGCCGGTGGTGGTCTGGACGCAATTCTGGAGACGCGCCAGATGGAACAGGCTCGGATTGGTCGGCGCCGGCAACGAATAGCCGTAGACCTTGGCACCCCAACGGTGCAACCACAAGGTCAGCCAGCTACCTTTGAAGCCGGTATGGCCGGTGATGAATACGCGCTTGTCGCGCCAGAATTGTGCTGCCATCAAACTTCCTCATGCACGAAATAAGCAGTGTCGGCATGGGCAGAGGTGCGGATGGTGGTTCCATCACGGTGGCGGAAGGGTTGATCACCAACTTCCTTTCTGAGGCCCCCTGCGGCTGTCGCGACTTTCTTGATTTGATTGATATTGTGATTCTTCTGGGTATTGCCAAGGAGTACTGGAAATTACGCAGATGACGGTCAAATTAAATCATGGGGGGCAACTGCTTCAAGCGATGATCAGGAGGGTATTTGGCATCCAATCCGTGCAAATATGCGGTTTGTAAATAATTTTTTACACATAACGGCGCGCAAAGTGCGCCGTTATGCTTAACCGATATTTACTTTGCAAGTTAATCGCCGAGATGGAGGGAGATCACATTCTGCCCGGCAGGTGCGCCGGTCGAGCACGGATCTTCATCGAACGCGATGTCGCCGTTGGCGTCGGCTTCACCGGTGGCCTTGAGGTTGGCGAAGTCGAACAGATTGCGGTCCATCAGATGCGACGGGGCGACCGTCGAGAATGAGGCAAAGATGTTGTCGACGCGGCCCGGGTATTTCTTTTCCCATTCACGCATGAGGCCCTTGATCTGCTTGCGTTGCAGGTTTTCCTGGCTGCCGCACAGGTCGCATGGAATGATCGGGAATTCCTTGACCTCGGCGTAACGCGTGAGATCGGCTTCCTTCACATACGCGAGCGGACGGATGACGATCTGCTTGCCGTCGTCGGACTGCAGCTTGGGCGGCATGCCCTTGAGTTTGCCGCCGAAGAACATGTTCAGGAAAAAGGTTTCGAGGATATCGTCGCGATGATGCCCCAGGGCAATTTTTGTGGCGCCCAGTTCTGTTGCAACGCGGTACAGGATGCCGCGCCGCAAACGAGAACACAGCGCACAGGTGGTTTTACCTTCCGGGACCACGCGCTTGACGATGCTGTAGGTGTCCTGGTTTTCGATGTGGTACGCCACGCCCAGTTTTTCCAGATAGGCAGGCAGGATGTCGGCCGGGAAATTCGGCTGCTTCTGGTCCAGGTTCACCGCGATGATGTCGAAATGGATCGGCGCGCGTTCGCGCAGCGTCAGCAGGATGTCGAGCAGTGCGTAACTGTCCTTGCCGCCGGACAGGCAGACCATGATCTTGTCGCCGTCCTCGATCATGTTGTAGTCGCCGATGGCCTGGCCGGTCAGGCGGCACAGGCGCTTGTGCAGCTTGTTGTTTTCGTAGGCGAGCTTTTCCGCCTGCTTGACCGAGGGTGTGGTCTCGGCAATGTCAGGAGTGGCTGGGGCGCCTTCGGCGAGTTTGGCGGGTTCGAGCAAATCGTTCATCTTGGGTCCTGCAAATAGAGGGTTCAGAGTGCTTCTTTGACGCGGAAGACTTCCACGCCGACGGAGTCGCAATCGGGATAGACGTCAGGCTTCTCGGTGGAGACGCGGACGGCGCGCACCTTGGGATGCGCCAGCATGGCCTTGACGACGTCGTCGCACAAGGTTTCCTGCAAATGGATGTGACCCTGCGCCATGCGCTTGGCGATGGTGCTGCGGATGAAGTCATAGTCGACCACTTCCTGCAACTGGTCGTGTTCCGGGGTCGACATGGCCAGCGGGATGAACAGGTCGACGTTGATCAGGATGCGCTGCTCGCCCTTCTTCTCGAATTCGTGCACGCCGATGTTGATCAGCACTTCATAGTTGCGCAGGAACAGGCGGCGGCAATCGTTCAGTTCGGGATGGGAAAGAGAAAACATGGAATCCAGACAAGAGATAAATGTATAAAAACGAAACGCCTATTTGGCGAGGAACATCACGTCGCGTTGCAGCGGCACCAGGTGTTGGCCGCCGTCGACCAGGATCGTCGTGCCGGTGATCGCCTGCGCGGTGGCGACAAAGCAGACCGCTGCGGCGACGTCGTCCGGTGTGCTGCTCTTGCCCAGCGGCGTCACGCGATGGGCCTTCTGGAACCCGGCTTCGCTCTGGTCGCCCGAGACCATGGTGATGCCGGGCGCCACGCCGACTACCCGCACGCGCGGCGCCAGCGCCTGCGCCAGCAAGGTGGTGGCGCTTTGCAGCGCGGCCTTGGACAGCGTGTAAGACAGGAAATCGGGATTGGGATTGTACAGCTTCTGATCGAGCAGGTTGATCACCACGGCCTGGCGGCCTGCCGGCGTGGCGTCGTACAGGGCTTGCGCCAGCAGCACCGGAGCGCCGACGTTGGCGCGCATGTGGGCGTCCAGTGAATCCATCGAAAAGCTCTCGGCGCGGTCTTCGCGGAACAGTGAAGCGTTGTTCACCACGCACGCCACCGGCCCGAGCCGGCCGGCCTGGCGCACCAGTGTGCGCACGCCGGCCTCGTCGGCCAGTTCGCATTGGAGGGCGATGGCGCGACGGCCGAGTGCGGCGATCTCGGCGACCAGCGCCTGCGCCTCGGCCGCCGATTTGCCGTAATGCACGGCAATGTCCCAGCCGTCGCGCGCCAGTGCGAGCGCGATCGTGCGGCCGATGCGTTTGGCGGCGCCGGTGACGAGGGCAACTTGTTGTCGGGACGGAATCATGATGTTCATTTCGTGGTGGATGCCGGAGGGCCGAGCGCTGAATGACGACGGGTGCCAATTGCGAAGGCAGGGGCGGATTCAAATACAATACGCCCCATCATGCAACTGCAACTACCCGAACCCTCCGCCGACGCGCTTGCCGCTTCCCGTTCTCTCCAGCTCCTGATCGCCGACGATATCCGGCGCAATGGCGGCTGGATTTCGTTTGCACGCTATATGGAGCTGGTGCTGTATGCGCCCGCGCTGGGCTATTACAGCGGCGGCGCGGCCAAATTGGGCAAAGACGGTGATTTTACAACCGCACCGGAAATTTCGCCGCTTTTCGGCGCTACTTTGGCGCATTTGGCGACAGAATTGTTCCCACAGACCGGCGCGGCCATCATGGAGTTCGGTGCCGGCACCGGCAAACTGGCGTTCGACATCCTGAACGAGCTGCGCGCCGCCGGCAAGTTGCCTGATCACTACTACATCATTGAAATTTCGGCGCAGCTGCGCGCGCGGCAACAGGAAAAGCTGCGCGACTTCCCGCAAGTGCAGTGGCTGGACAGCCTGCCGCCGACGTTTTCCGGCGTGGTGATCGGCAATGAAGTACTCGACGCCATGCCGGTGCAACTGCTGGTGCGCGGTGAACGGGGCTGGCTCGAACGCGGCGTGGGGCTCGATGACGCAGGCGCCTTCACGTTCGCCGACCGCGTCGGCGATGCCGCCCTCGCGGCGCAGATTCCAGACGGCGATGCGCTGCCGGTCGGTTACCTGACTGAAGTCCATCCCATCGGCGCCGCCTTCATGCAATCGCTGGCGACAATGTTGCAGCACGGGAATGCTGCGTCGCTGCTGATCGATTACGGCTTCCCGGCGGCGGAATACTATTTCCCCGGACGCGCGCAGGGCACGCTGATGTGCCACTACCGCCACCATGCGCACGCCGATCCGTTTTACCTGCCGGGTTTGCAGGATGTCACCGCCCACGTCGACTTCACGGCAATGGCACGGGCGGCGATCGAAGGCGGCCTTGACGTGCTGGGCTACGCCAGCCAGGCGGGATTCCTGCTCAGCGCCGGCATTGGCGAACTGCTGCTGCGCACGTCGCCGGAACAAAGCGCACAATACCTGCCGCAATCCAACGCCGTGCAAAAGCTGATTTCGCCCGCTGAAATGGGCGAGTTGTTCAAGGTGCTCGCCGTGGGCAAGAACGTCGACTGGCCCGAGCGCCTGTTGACGCATGACCGCACTCACCGTTTATAACTACAGGATTCCCATGATTCGTTGGGTCGTCGTCATCTTCATCGCCGTCATCGTATTCTCCAGTCTGCTGCCGTGGCTGGAAAAACTCGGCATCGGCCGCCTGCCGGGCGACTTGCGCTTCAAATTGTTCGGTCGCGTGTTCTCGCTGCCGTTTGCATCGACCATCCTGATTTCGGCGGTGGTGTTTCTGCTGGCGCGCTTCCTGTAGGAGACCGCCATGCGCATCCTGCTGGTCGAAGATGATCTGATGGTGGGTGAAGCGGCGCGCAAGGGTTTGCGCCAGGACGGTTTCGCCGTCGACTGGGTGCAGGACGGCGTCGCAGCGGAACTCGCGCTGCGCCAGGAGGATTACGCGCTGGTGCTGCTCGACCTCGGGCTGCCGCAAAAGAACGGCCTGGCCGTGCTGCAGCAGTTGCGCGCGGCCGGCAACAAAGTGCCGGTGCTGATCGTCACCGCGCGCGACGCCGTTGCCGATCGCGTCGCCGGGCTGGATGCTGGCGCCGACGACTATCTGATCAAACCGTACGACCTCGAAGAACTCTCGGCTCGCATGCGCGCCTTGCTACGCCGCCAGGCGGGCCGCGCCGACAGCCTCATCCAGGTGCGCGACGTTAGCCTGAATCCGGCCACGCGCGAAGTCTTGCTGCAAGGCCAGCCGGTCGCACTGTCGGCGCGCGAATTCACGCTGTTGCAGGCCTTCCTGGATCGTCCGGGCGTGGTGCTGTCGCGCGCCCAGCTGGAAGAAAAGCTCTACGGTTGGGACGACAGCGTCGACAGCAATGCGATCGAAGTCCACATCCATTCCTTGCGCAAGAAGCTCGGCAGCGACTTCATCAAGAATGTGCGCGGGATCGGCTACCTGGTGCCCAAATGAATTCCATCCGACGACAACTGTTGCTGTGGCTGGCGCTCGGTCTGAGCGCCGGTATCCTTTTGGCCGGCATCGCGCTGTATTTCCAGGCGCGCGGCGAAGCCAATGAAATCTTCGATTACCAGATGCGCCAGATCGCCGCGTCGCTGCCGCGCCAGGCCTTTGCGCCGATCACGCCGGCCCAGGATGCGCCCGGCCTCGACGATGAAATCATGATGCAGATCTGGGACAGCACCGGCACCGTGATCTACCACTCGCACTCGCGCAGCGTGATGCCGCAGCAGGCCGAGCTCGGTTTCGCCGACGTCCCGGGACCGGGCGGCATGTGGCGCGTCTACAGTGCGCAGATCGGCAATACCGTGGCACAGGTGTCGCAGCCGCAGAGCGCACGCAAGCAGGTGGCGGCGCAGGCGGCGGTGAAGACGGTGATGCCCTTGCTGCTGCTGTTTCCCTTCCTCGGCGCGCTGATCTGGATCGCCGTCGGCCACGCGTTGGCGCCGGTGCGGCGCGCCGCCGCCGACGTGCAGTCGCGCGACATGCATACGCTGGCGCCGGTGGCCGATCACGGCCTGCCGCAGGAAATCCGGCCATTGACGCATGCTTTCAACGACCTGCTCGAACGCCTGCGCCAGGCCATGCAGACGCAGCGCGCCTTCGTCGCCGACGCCGCGCATGAGTTGCGCACGCCGCTGACGGCCCTGCGTTTGCAGGCACAATTGGCCGAGCGCGCCGGCGACGACGAAGAGCGTCGCGCCGCGTTCAACGATCTGCGTCACGGTCTCGAGCGCGCCACGCATCTGGTGCATCAATTGCTGACGCTGGCGCGCCAGGAGCCGGGCGTGCAGGAAATGGCGCCGCTGGAGCTGGCGCCGCTGCTGCGTAGCGTGGTGCAGGACTACGCGCCGCTGGCGGAACACAAGGGTGTCGATCTCGGCATGACCACGCAGGTGGCTGGCGCCGTCAATGCCAATGCCGACGCCTTGCGCATCCTGTTCGGCAACCTGTTGTCGAACGCGCTGCAATACAGCCCGTCCGACAGCGCCGTCGATGTCGCCATGCGGATGGAGGGCGACGAGTTGGTCGTCACCGTGGAAGATCGCGGTCCGGGCATTCCCGAGCAGGACCTGGAGCGCGTGTTCGATCGCTTCCACCGCGCCGCCAATGTGCTGCCATCACAGCCCGGCAGCGGTCTCGGCCTGGCCATCGTGCGCCAGATCGCTGATCTGCATGGTGCGCTTGTCCGTCTGGAGAATACCGGCACGGGCTTGCGTGTCGAGGTCCGTTTCACCAAAGCCAAGGTGTAACAGTTTGTTTCCTTAAGTCTGTCTTAATTTTCGCGACTTACGCTGCATTCCATCGGGTGGAGAAGCCACCTCTTTCGCAAGGAGTGCACCATGAATCGCCGTACCGTTTTCGTTCGCAATACGCTCGCCATCGCGCTGGCCGCCGTCGTCGGCGGCAGCTACGTGTACTTCCGCGGCGCTGAATTGCCGGCGGCGCAGGCCGCGATCCTGCCTGCGCCGGTAGCTGTTGCTGCTGGCGCTCCCACCGCCGTATCCGGATTGGCGACGCCGACCGATTTCTCCGGCATCGTCGAGCGCGCCGGTCCGGCGGTGGTCAACATCAGCGTCACCGGCAAGGCGAAGCGCGTATCCGACGATGCTTCCGACGACGCCGATCCCAACGATCCGTTTTCCGAATTCTTCAAGCGCTTCGGCCCGCAATTCCAGCAACAACCGCGCACGCCGCAGATCATGCGCGGCCTCGGCTCGGGCTTCATCATCAGCCCGGACGGCCTGATCCTGACCAATGCCCACGTCGTTGACGGCGCCCAGGAAGTCACGGTCAAGCTGACCGACCGCCGCGAGTTCAAGGCCAAGGTGCTGGGCGCCGACAAGCAGAGCGACATCGCCGTGATCCGCATCGCGGCCAAGGATCTGCCGACCGTGCAGATCGGCAATCCGGCGCTGATGAAGGTCGGCGAGCCGGTGCTGGCGATCGGCTCGCCCTACGGTTTCGACAACACCGCCACGGCCGGCATCGTCAGCGCCAAGTCGCGCGCCCTGCCGGACGACAATTACGTGCCGTTCATCCAGACCGACGTCGCCGTCAATCCCGGCAATTCGGGCGGCCCGCTGTTCAACTTGAAGGGCCAGGTGGTCGGCATCAACTCGCAGATCTACAGCCAGACCGGCGGCTATCAGGGCTTGTCGTTCTCGATCCCGATCGACGTTGCGATGAAGGTCGAGCAGCAACTGGTCCAGCACGGCAAGGTGACGCGCGGCCGTCTCGGCGTGTCGGTGCAGGAAGTCAACCAGGCGCTGGCGGAATCCTTCGGGCTGAAAAAGTCGGAAGGCGCACTGGTCAGTTCGGTCGAGAAGGCCAGTCCGGCCGAGAAGGCGGGCGTGCAACCGGGTGACGTGATCCTGCGCTTCAACGGCCAGGCCATCGATCACTCGGTGGACCTGCCGACGCTGGTGGCCGACACCGCGCCGGGCACCACGCAGAAGATCGACGTGATGCGCAACGGTGCGCTCAAGTCGCTCAACATCACGGTCGGCGAGCTGAAGCCGACCAAGGAAGCCGCAGCCAGCCGCAACGAGCCGCAGGGCCGGCTGGGACTGGCGGTGCGTCCGCTGGACAAGAACGAACAGCAACAGATCGGCGTGCATGGCGGTCTGCTGGTGGAAGACGTCAACGGTCCGGCGGCGGTGGCGGGCATCCAGAGCGGCGATGTGATCCTGTCCTTGAACGGCAATGCAGTGACCAGCGTGGAGCAACTGCGCAGTCTGGTGGGCAAGGCCGGCAAGAGCGTGGCGCTGCTGGTGGAGCGTGGCGACGACAAGATCTTCGTGCCGGTGTATCTGAACTAAATCGGTTGGCGCAATAAAAAAAGGCCGGGTCACAATAGCGTCCGGCCTTTTCTACATTTGCGACCTTAATCCCAGCGATGCTTGTCGCCATCGGTGATGGCGTCGTTGTCGCTGGCGAACATCGCCTCCAGCTCTTCGCGCGCCTGCACCGCCATCGATACCAGTTGCTGCTGATCCTTGTAATGCGGATACAGCTTGTGCAGCGTCTCGATGTTGTGGGCGCGGAATTTCATCGCGGCGCGGTGCGCGCGATACGAACCGAAATCCAGCTGGCGCAGTACCTGGCGGCCCATCTGCAACGCGCTCTCGAAGGTCTCGCGCTCAAGCACGGTGACGCCGCGGTCCATCAGATCGTACAAGTGCGTGACGTTGCGCGCGCGGGCTGCGATCTTCAGATGCGGGAAAGCGCGTTGCACGGCTTCCACCAGCTTCAGGCTGGCCGGCGCATCGTCGATGGCGATCACGATCAGGCGCGCCTTGTCGGCGCCCGCAGTGCGCAGCAGGTCGATGCGCGTGGCGTCGCCGTAGAACACCTTGAAGCCGAACTTGCGCAGCGATTCGATCTGATCGGGATCGTGGTCGAGAATGGTCAGGCCGATGCCGTTGGCGTGCAGCAGGCGGCCGACGATCTGGCCGAAGCGACCGAAGCCGGCGATGATCACCGGATTGTCCTGCGGCTCGATATCATCCTCCGGTTGCCTGCCGCGCGCCTGCAGGCGTGGCAATATCACGCGATCGTGCAGCAGCAGCAGCAGCGGCGTGATTACCATCGACAGCGCCACCACCACCACCAGGATCGACGAGATGCGCGGCGTCAGCACCTGCGCGGTGGCCGCCGCGCCGAACACCACGAAGGCGAACTCGCCGCCTTGCGATAGCAGGAAGGCAAAGAAGATTTGCTGGTCGCGCGGGATGCGGAAGCATTTCGCCAGTCCGTACAGCACGGCGGTCTTGATCACCAGGAAGCCCAGCACCATGCCGAGGATCAGCCAGGGTTGTTCAAGGAAGATGCCGAAGTCGACCGACATGCCGACGGCGATGAAGAACAGTCCCAGCAGCAATCCCTTGAACGGTTCGAGGTCGCTTTCGAGCGCGTGGCGGTATTCCGAATCGGCCAGCAGCACGCCGGCGAGGAAGGTGCCGAGCGCCATCGACATGCCCACCGATTGCATCAGCAGGCAGGTGGCGATCACCAGCAGCAGCGAGAACGCGGTGAAGATTTCGCGCATGTCGGTCTTGGCGATGATGCGCAGGATGGGGCGGATCAGGTAGCGGCCGCCGAAGATCAGCAGTGCAATCACGGCGACCACCTGCAGTGTGTGCAGCCAGCCCTGGCCGCTGCCTTGCGCCACCGCCACGCCCAGCAGCGGCACCGCCGCCATCATCGGGATCGCGGCGATATCCTGGAACAGCAGGATGGCGAATCCCGCAGAGCCGGCCGGCGTCGCCGTCAGCTTGCGCTCGCCCAGCGTCGCCAGCGCAATCGCGGTGGACGAGAGCGACATGCCGAGCGCGCCGATCAGCGCCACGCGCCAGTCGATGCCGACCGCCAGCGCCGCGCCGAACAGGCCGAGGCTGACCAGTCCGACCTGCGCGCTGCCCCAGCCGAAGATGTGCCGGCGCAGCGACCACAGCCGTTTCGGATCGAGCTCGAGGCCGATCAGGAACAGCAGCAGCACGACACCGAATTCGGAGAAGTGCAGGATGTCCTCGACTTCGCTGATCAGTCCCAGGCCCCAGGGACCGATGGCGATGCCGGCCAGCAGGTAGCCGAGTACGGCGCCCAGGCCGAGTTTCTTGGCAATGGGCACGGCGACGACCGCGGCCAGCAGGTAAATCAGCGGATGCAGCAGAGTTTGTTCCATGGTGTTCTTGTCGTCCTGGCGTTAACGGGGAGAGACGGCGGAGGATGATTCTGAGTCTGAGTCCGGCCAGTCCGGGTAGCTGTCGAGCAGGGCGCGGTAATTGGCCGCGTGCATGGTCATGGCGTCGTTGTCGATCTGGTGCGCACCGTGCAGCAAGTAGGGAGTTTTCCACTGCATGCCGCACAGCCGCGCGGTCTGCTGGTACGGCGGCAGGAAATCATCGAAGGTATGGCCGTGGCGCGCGCCCGGTTGATAGGACGTCTCATCGCCGCCGGTGCTGGCGACCAGCCAGAAGTCCTTGCCGCGCAAGGCGTCGCCGCCGGGACCGAAGGCCCAGCCGCGTTCCAGCACCAGGTCGGTCCATTCCTTTTGCAGCGCCGGCATGCTGTACCAGTGGATCGGATGATGGAACACGATCAGATCGGCTTCATGCAGCTGGGTCTGTTCGTATTCGACATCGATGTGGAAATCGGGATAGCACTCGTACAGGTCATGGATGCGCACGTTGGGCAGCGTGCGAGCGGCCTCGATCATGGCGCGGTTGGCGCGCGAGCGTTCGTGGGCCGGATGCGCATAGAGGATAAGAATGCGTGAAGTGGTCATGTAGGAGCTTGCCTGAGCAAGAAATAAGCCGGAAAGAAGTCGGAAACGATTGGAACATATATCACCGGTCTGTTGTCTGGATTATTGAAGAGGGACGAGAAAACGCCAGTCATCCTTGAATTGATTGCCGCGACTGCTGCAATTCATTCTTCGTCATTCTGTGAATCCTTGGTCCGCCAGCGACTGCCCAAAGCAATTCAATGCGCTTATACTTTGGCAATCCTGTTCGCGGACGCAGCACCTGGTCACAGCCATTGATAACAACCTAACATAGCCGCCATGTCCGATATTAGCGATTCCGAAGCCAATCAACCGAGTTCCCCACGACCGCCCCGTCCCGATGCACCTGCTGCTGCGACGCCGGCACAGGCACCGACAGCGGGCCAGCAGCAGCCAACAGCAGGGCAGCCGCAGCCAGCTGCTCAGCAATCACCTCAGCAGCCGCAGCAGCTGAATAATCCGCATCCGACCTATTCCCCGCCGCCGCCTGACACGCCTTGGGCGCAGACCTGGCGTTTGCTGGGGGCGCGCTTCAAGGCCATGTCCGACAAGGCCGGCCGCCGCATCATGCAGCGCACGCTCAAGATCGGCATCTCGGCGCGCATCTTCCATCCGGAAAACGGCGCCAAGGGTTTGCGCGGCAAGACGCTGCAATACCTGGAAGAGTCGATCGCGCAATGGGTCATGTCGCGCGACGTGCTGGTGTTCATGATCCCGACCGTCAACACCAACGGCCTGGTCCATCCCAGCAATATCCGTCTGCGCGACTACGCCAAGCATCTCGACGGCCTGGTGCTGCAAGGCGGCGCCGACGTCTCGCCGCAGAGCTACGCCGAGGCCGCCACGCGTCCCGAATGGAATGGCGACCGCGTGCGCGACATGTACGAGCTGGAATTGCTGCACGAATTCATTGAGGCCGGCAAACCGGTGTTGGGCATCTGCCGCGGTTGTCAGCTGATCAACGTCGCCTTCGGCGGCTCGCTGTACCAGGACATCGCTACCGACGTGCCGGCCGCGATCGCCCACGTCAACGACCTGTACGACAGCAACTATCACGAGCTCAAGTTCCCGCCCGGATCGACCCTGGCATCGCTGGTCAACACTCAGAACGCCGTGGTGAACTCCATCCATCACCAGGCCGTGAAGGACCTGGGGCGCGATCTGTCGATCGAGGCGGTGTCGGGCACCGACAACATCGTCGAGGCAATCCGTTATCGCAAGGCGCCGTTTGTGATGGGTTTGCAATGGCATCCGGAGTTCCACCGCGCCGGCGGGCCCGAGTTGCTCGATTGCATGCCTATTTTGGACAGTTTCCTGCGGACGGCGCGCGAAACGCGGTTTTGAACGTTTTTGCCGTTGCTGAAACTTATATAGAAGAAAGCTATCAAAATGAGCCTGCATTGCAGATCTTTTCCGGACTGCCTATGGCCCGGAATGATAGGCAACGGCGCGCTGACAACGGCGCCAATGCTCAGGCTCCCGCCCATTTAATCGCTTTCGTTCGCTTGAGCATTTAATCAATAGGAGAATCTCCATGACAAAGTCCGCCCTTAAAACAGTGAGAAACGATATGAAAACCCTCGTCAAAGATGCGCAAGAATTGTTCCGTGAAGCAGCTGCAGCCACCGGCGACAAAGCCGACGAACTGCGCAGCAAGGGCCTGACCATGCTGGAAGCAGCGGTCGAAGCGGCGCAAAACGCGCAAGCCGTGGCCATCGAAAAAGGCAAGGAAGTCGCTGCCGCCACCGACGACTACGTGCATGAAAACCCATGGCGCGCCGTGGCGATTTCGGCCGGCGTCGGCCTGTTGGTCGGCCTGGTCATCGGTCGCAGCAAGTAATCGGGCGCGCCGACACAATGGAGCATAAACACGTGCAGGCGGAGCCGGCCAATCCCGGTCTCACCGCCGGATTGCTGGGCATCGCCAGGAATCTGCTCGGGCTGATCATCAATCGCATCGAGCTGGCTTCACTGGAGCTGTCGGAAATTGGCGGCAACCTGGTGAAATTCCTGGTGCTGTTCACGCTGGCGGCGATTGCGGTCTGGTTCGCGATTGCGTTCTGGACCGTGCTGCTGGTGTTCCTGGCCTGGGATTCCTGGGGCTGGAAGATCCTCATCGTGCTCGGCGCGTTCTTCACCGTCGCTGCGGCGGCGATCGGCTGGTACGCCTTCGCGCTGCTGCGCAACGGCAAGCTGGCTTTGCCCGCCACCATGGCGGAGCTTCGCAAAGACCGCGACGCGCTGCTCTGACCTCAGGGGAAACGGGAAAATCATGCCTCAAACAGACTGGAAACCGGACGTCCCGCTGGAAGAACGCAAGCGCAAGCTGCTGGCGGAAGGCGCGCTGTTCCGTATCGGCATCATGCAGTCGCGTGGCATCGTGCGCGCCAACCTGAACGCCGAATCGCTGGCCAAGGGTGCCTTCAACCGCATCGTGGGCGCAGTGTCCTCTACCTTCAGCGGCGCCTTGTCGGGCAAAGGGGGCAGCAATCTGCAGTCGCTGTCGCCGCTGCTGATCGGCGGCATCTCGCTGCTGTCCAAGCGTTACCTGCGCAAGCCGCTGCTGTACGGTGCGGTGATCAGCGCGGGTGGGGCTTTCGCGTATTACCTGACGCGCCGCAAGGATCGCCAACAGGGCGTCGATGCTGGCGTTGACGCTGACGAAGCCTCCACACCTGACGGCGAATAGCGCCGCAGTTGGATCCAACACCATGCCCGCTGTTCAGCGGTGCAGTGGAATCACACGAATAAAGGAAATCATCATGCGTAAATTAACTCTCGGCGCGCTGGCGCTGACTCTGGCCGCAACCGGTTGTGCCGACATGACCGCCACCCAACGCGGCACGGCAACGGGGGCCGGCGTCGGCGCAGGCGTGGGCGGTATTCTCGGTGCTGCAACAGGCGGTGGCGGGGGTGGTCGTACGGCAGCCGGCGCAGCAATCGGCGCAGGTTTGGGGGCAGTGATCGGCAATGTCTGGTCGAACCGCATGGAGAACCAGAAGCGCGCCATGGAGCAGGCCACTCAGGGCACCGGCGTGCAAGTGACGCAGACCCAGGACAACCGCCTGAAGCTCGAGATCCCGAGCGATATCTCCTTCAATACCGGTCGCGCCGATATCCAGCCGAACTTCCGCGCCGTGCTGGATAAATTCGCCGCCACGCTCAATGAAAATCAGGCGACCACGGTGAACATCATCGGCCATACCGACAGCACCGGCAGCGACGCCGTCAATAATCCGCTGTCGATGGAGCGCGCAGCCCGTACGCGCGATTACCTGACTGCGCGCGGTGTTTCGCCGGGCCGCTTCCACATCGACGGACGTGGTTCGCATGAGCCGCTGGTGGACAACAACACCGAAGCAAACCGGGCCAGAAATCGCCGCGTTGAAATCTTCGTGGCGGAGCCGCAGCAGCGCTGATCCGGGTTTGTTGAGGCAATAAAAAAGCCCCGCATTGCGGGGCTTTTTCTATGGGTGCGTCGCCGGATATTTCGATATCAGCGGCGCCTGTTTCAGACTGCTTACTTCTTTTCGGCGGGGGCGGCAGCAGCTGGAGCAGCAGCGTCGGCCGGGGCAGCAGGAGCAGCCGCAGGAGCCTTCACTTCCGGTTCCTTGAACTTGGCGCCGGACTGGTTGGCCATGTAGACCACGGTGCGGGCGATTTCCACGTCGTCCAGATCAGGATTGCCGCCTTTCGGAGGCATGGCGTTCAGGCCGTTGATGGCGTGCGCCAGCAGTTTGTCGTAGCCTTCGCCGATGCGTGCTTTCCAGGCGGCAGGATCGCCGACCTTCGGTGCACCGGCGATGCCGGCGCCGTGGCAGGCTGCGCAGGTGGACTTGAAGACTTCTTCGCCACTCAGCAATTGCTTGGGCGCGTTGGAATCACGGAAGGTGAAGCCTTCGGAGGCAACCGGCTTGATGCGCGCGGCGATCATCTCGGGGGTCTGGCCGGCGGAACCGGCGCCGGTCGTCTGGCCGTTGGTGACGTACTCAACCAGCAGCACGATACAGATGATGGGGATAATAAAGCCTGCCAATACAGCAGCAATCAACTGTTTCGGCGTTTTGATTGCGGATTCGTGGTGTTCGTTATGTGCGTCGCTCATAGTTCCCTCAGTGCAATATTCTTCGAAAGCGTTGACCCGAATTTTTTGGAAAATCGGTGTTTATTACTGTTTAGAGAAGCGCTGTCTCGCCCAACCTTAGATTATAGACACAATGTAATTCATTGGGAACGGAAAATAGTTGCCCGCCGTGGACGGGGCGGGGGAAAAACTGTATCCTTCATCCCTCTTCGACGTTCGTCCCAAAGCGGCTGTAGCTCAGTGGATAGAGTATTGGCCTCCGAAGCCAAGGGTCGTGGGTTCGATCCCCGCCAGCCGCACCATATTTGTCGTTCCTCGTTTCATCCCAGTCCCGCCGTGGTTTTTGTGCATTTTTGCCCATCCGGATCGCGTTTTTGTCAGTCCGATGACAGCATTCCGAAGTTTGTTTGGTTGTAGTTTGCATTACCTTGCAGGTAATCGTCGATTGCCCGATTTTGGCTCACAATGCAGCTGTATGTTAAAGCCGACAACTGACCTGCAACTTGACGATATATCACTGTAATCGTGCGTTAAAAGTTTGACGGATTCGGACGCAAGCCTTTATAATCGCCGGGCTTCTAAACCGCCGTCTGCTCATAATGAGTGCGGCCTGCACGATATTGGATATATATGCTGCGCATCATCCTTTTGCAGCTTGTGGCCATGGTCGTCGCTGCATGTATTGCTGGTTTGCTGGGCGGGGTATCTGCGTTATGGTCGGCATTGCTGGGCGGGATGTGTTGCTTCATTCCCAACGGCCTGTTCGCCCTGCGTCTCTATACAAGTACTCGCAAGCCCGGTGGGGCTGACCCGATGACGTTTTTGTTCGGGGAATTTATCAAGATTGCTACGACTCTTGCGCTCATGGGCGCAGTTGTTTGGTTGTATCGCGGTGTGAACTGGCTCGCATTTGTGCTGAGCTTCATCGTGGTGCTTAAAAGTTACTTAATTTTACTGTTTAGACATCGACCATGACTGCTGCTGCGCACGCACCTACTGCTTCAGAATACATCGTCCACCATCTGGGACATTTCTCTTCGCAACACCAAGACAAGATCGTCGATTTCTCGATCATCAACATGGATACCGTGTTCTGGTCGGTGTTCTGCGGCGTGGTCGGCTGCCTGTTCATGTACCTGGCGGCGCGCAAGGCAACGTCCGGCGTGCCGGGTCGCTTCCAGGCGTTCGTCGAAATGGTTGTTGAAATGGTCGAAGACCAGTCCAAGGCCATCGTCCACGGCGACCGTACTTTCATCGCACCGCTGGCGCTGACCGTGTTTGTCTGGGTCGCCCTGATGAACTCTCTGGACTTTCTGCCGGTCGATCTGGTGTCGGGCATCATGCGCCTGTTCGGCATGGAAGAAATCCATCATCGCATCGTTCCTACCGCCGACCTGAACGGCACGCTGGGCATCGCCCTGGGCGTGCTGACGCTGATGCTGTACTACAGCGTCAAGATCAAGGGCGCGGGCGGCTTCATCCATGAACTGTTTGCGGCGCCGTTCGGCATCTGGCTGGCGCCTTTCAATCTGCTGTTGAATATCATTGAATTTGCTGCAAAGACCGTGTCGCTTGGCATGCGGTTGTTCGGCAACATGTATGCGGGCGAGCTGTTGTTCTTGCTGATCGCATTGCTGGGTTCGGCTGCTACGGCGTTCGGCTTTGTCGGCCACGTCATCGCAGGTTCGATCTGGGCAATTTTCCACATCCTGATCGTGCTGCTGCAAGCATTCATTTTCATGATGTTGACACTGGTTTACCTCGGCCAGGCGCATGAGGCGCACTAACAAGGCTGCTGTACGGTTTTAGCTTTTTGGTTTGTTTTTTGATTTTCGTATTAACTTTAACTTTCTAAGGAATTGTCATGACTGATGTCTCTTTCGTTGCTTTGGCTTGCGGTTTGATCATTGGCCTGGGTGCTATCGGTGCTTGTATCGGTATCGCAATCATGGGCGGTAAGTACCTCGAAGCGTCTGCACGTCAGCCAGAACTGATGAACACACTGCAAACCAAGATGTTCCTGCTGGCCGGTCTGATCGACGCTGCGTTCCTGATCGGTGTTGGTATCGCCATGTTGTTCGCATTTGCAAATCCGTTCATCGCGAAGTAATTCGGGCGGCATAGCCGATTCTCACTTTTGCCGGATTGACTGATCCGGCACACGATATTCTGAGAAGGAAATTACCGTGAACTTAAATGCAACATTGTTTGCGCAGTTCGTGGTCTTCTTCATCCTCGCCGGCTTTACGATGAAATTCGTTTGGCCGCCGTTGATCAAGGCGCTCGACGAGCGTGCGAAGAAGATTGCGGACGGCTTGGCTGCGGCTGACCGCGGCAAGGCTGACCTGGCGGCTGCTGAAAAGCGCGTTCAGGCAGAACTGTCGACAGCACGCGACGAAGGCCAGAAACGTATTGGCGACGCTGAAAAGCGTGCTCAGCTGATTATCGAAGAAGCGAAGAAAACCGCTTCCGAAGAAGCAGCGCGCATCATCGCCAACGCCAAGGCGGATGCAGAGCAGCAAGTGACCAAAGCGCGTGAAGATCTGCGTGGCGAAGTAGCGACCCTCGCGGTCAAGGGCGCCGAACAGATTCTGAAGCGTGAAGTCAATGCAGCGGCGCATGCCGACTTGCTGACCCAACTGAAGACAGAGCTGTAATATGGCCGAACTCGCAACGATCGCTCGCCCTTACGCAGAAGCCCTGTTTCGTGTAGCCAAAGCCGGCAGTTTGTCGGCTTGGGCTGATCTTGTTTCCGAGATGGCGCAAGCTGCAGCGCATCATGACGTGAAAGACATGGCTCAAAATCCGGCACTGACGGATGAGCAAGTCGTTTCCACGTTTTCGTCCGTTCTGAAAACACCATTGAGCGTCGAAGCGAAGAACTTCGTCAGCGCGCTGGTGCAGAACGGCCGTCTGACGCTGTTGCCTGAAATCGCCACACAATTCCATACGCTGAAAAACGCACAGGAAGGCGCCGCTGATGCAGAAATCACCAGCGCGTTCGAATTGTCCGATGCGCAGTTGAAGGATGTGGTCGCCACGCTGGAAAAGAAATTCGGTCGCAAGCTGACGCCAACCGTCAAGGTGGACAATGCTTTGATCGGCGGCGTGCGTGTGGTTGTCGGTGACGAAGTGTTCGATACCTCGGTGCGCGCGAAGCTGCAACAGTTACATGTTGCCTTGGCTGCATAAAACCTGGGCCTTGGCGTAAGAGCCTAAGCGATAGAAAAATTTTTAGGAGTTAGTATGCAACTCAACGCATCTGAAATCAGCGAGCTGATCAAGAGCCGGATTCAAGGCCTTGGCGATACCGCTGAGATTCGCAATCAAGGCACGGTTATTTCCGTGTCCGACGGTATCTGCCGTATCCATGGTCTGTCTGACGTGATGCAAGGTGAGATGCTGGAATTCCCAGGCAACACTTTCGGCCTGGCGCTGAACCTCGAGCGCGATTCCGTTGGCGCCGTTATTCTGGGTGACTTCGAACACATTTCCGAAGGCGATACAGTCAAATGTACCGGCCGTATCCTGGAAGTGCCGATCGGTCCGGAACTGCGCGGCCGTGTAGTCAATGCACTGGGCCAGCCTATCGACGGCAAGGGTCCGGTCAACACCAAGCTGACAGCCCCGATTGAAAAAATCGCGCCAGGCGTTATTGCCCGCCAATCCGTTTCGCAGCCAATGCAGACCGGCATCAAGTCAATCGACGCGATGGTGCCTATCGGCCGCGGTCAACGCGAACTGATCATCGGCGACCGCCAAACCGGCAAGACTGCTGTTGCGATTGATGCGATCATCAATCAAAAGGGCCAGGACGTGACATGTATCTATGTTGCGATCGGTCAAAAAGCATCGTCGATCAAGAACATCGTGCGCTCGCTGGAAGCACACGGCGCCATGGAGTACACCATCGTTGTTACCGCATCGGCTTCCGAGTCGGCTGCGATGCAATACCTGTCGGCCTACTCCGGCTGCGCAATGGGTGAATACTTCCGTGACCGTGGTCAAGATGCGCTGATCGTGTATGACGATCTGTCCAAGCAAGCTGTTGCATACCGTCAGGTATCCCTGCTGCTGCGCCGTCCACCAGGCCGTGAAGCTTATCCTGGCGACGTGTTCTACCTCCACAGCCGTTTGCTGGAGCGCGCAGCACGCGTGAACGAAAAGTACGTCGAAGATTTCACCAAGGGTGAAGTCAAGGGCAAGACTGGTTCGCTGACTGCACTGCCTATCATTGAAACGCAAGCAGGCGACGTTTCCGCCTTCGTTCCAACCAACGTGATTTCGATCACCGACGGTCAGATCTTCCTGGAAACATCGTTGTTCAACGCTGGTATCCGTCCTGCGATCAACGCCGGTATTTCGGTGTCGCGCGTCGGTGGTGCTGCTCAGACCAAGGTCATCAAGAGCCTGTCCGGCGGTATCCGTACCGACTTGGCGCAGTATCGTGAACTGGCTGCGTTTGCGCAGTTCGCTTCCGACCTCGACGAAGCGACCCGCAAGCAACTGGACCGCGGCGCACGCGTTACTGAACTGCTGAAGCAAGCGCAATACTCGCCGTTGTCGATCTCGCTGATGGCTGTGACTTTGTTCGCCGTCAACAAGGGTTTCCTGGACAGCATCGAAGTCAAGCAGGTACTGCCGTTCGAAAGCGGTCTGCACAATTTCATGAAGACCAGCCACGCGCCTTTGCTGCAAAAGATCGAAGAAACCAAGCAAATCGACAAAGATGGTGAAGCTGCATTGTCTGCTGCCGTTGCTGATTTCAAAAAATCGTTCGTAGCTTAATTTAACTGGAGCACGGAATGGCTACAGGTAAAGAGATACGCAGCAAGATCAAGAGCGTAGAAAATACGAAGAAGATCACCAAGGCGATGGAAATGGTTGCTGCCTCCAAAATGCGCAAAGCGCAGGACCGGATGCGTGCGGCACGTCCCTACAGTGAAAAGATTCGTAATATCGCGTCTAACTTGTCGCAAGCCAATCCAGAGTACACGCACCCGTTCATGGTTAAGCAGGACAACTCCAAGAACGTTGGTTTCATCGTCGTCACCACAGACAAAGGTCTGTGCGGCGGCATGAATACCAACTCCTTGCGTTTGCTGACCGCGAAACTGCGTGAGCTGGAAGGACAAGGAAACAAGGTTCAAGCAGTAGCGATCGGCAACAAGGGTCTGGGTTTCCTTAACCGGATCGGCGCCAACGTCGTTGCGCATGCCGTGCAAATGGGCGACACGCCACATCTGGACAAGCTGATCGGGCCAGTGAAAGTACTGCTCGATGCTTATCAGGAAGGTCGCCTCGACGCGGTTTATCTGGTGTACACCAAGTTCATCAACACGATGAAGCAAGAGCCGATGCTGCAGCAATTGCTGCCGTTGTCAGCTGATCGTCTTGAGGCTGATCGTAAAGCTGCTGATGCAGCAGGTTCGCATTCCTGGGACTATATTTACGAGCCGGATGTGCAAAGCGTCATCGATGAATTGCTGGTGCGTTATGTGGAAGCGCTGATTTATCAGGCTGTCGCAGAAAACATGGCGTCCGAGCAATCGGCGCGGATGGTGGCGATGAAGTCGGCTAGCGACAACGCAGGTAACGTGATCGGCGAATTGAAACTGGTTTACAACAAGACTCGTCAAGCTGCGATTACCAAAGAACTCTCGGAAATCGTTGCCGGTGCGGCTGCGGTGTAACGCGCAAACTGCGCTTAACAGAACTTAATTTTATATATTGAAGGAACGAAAATGGCTGATGGCAAAATCGTTCAGTGTATCGGCGCTGTGGTGGACGTTGAATTCCCACGTGACGCGATGCCTAAGATTTACGACGCCTTGAAGATGGATGGCTCGGAACTGACGCTGGAAGTGCAACAACAGCTGGGCGACGGCGTAGTCCGTACCATTGCGCTGGGTACCTCCGACGGTTTGCGCCGCGGCATGACAATCAAGAACACAGGCCAGCCAATCATGGTGCCGACCGGTAAAGCAACACTGGGTCGTATCATGGACGTGCTGGGCAACCCGATCGATGAATGCGGTCCGGTGAGCCACGCAACAACGGCCTCGATTCACCGCAAGGCTCCTGCGTACGACGAACTGTCGCCGTCGCAAGAACTGCTGGAAACCGGCATCAAGGTTATCGACCTGGTGTGCCCGTTTGCCAAGGGCGGTAAAGTCGGTCTGTTCGGCGGCGCGGGTGTGGGCAAGACCGTGAACATGATGGAACTGATCAACAACATCGCCAAGGCGCACAGCGGCTTGTCCGTGTTCGCCGGTGTTGGTGAGCGTACCCGTGAAGGTAACGACTTCTATCACGAAATGGCTGACGCCAAGGTTGTGGATCTGGAAACTCCGGAGAACTCCAAGGTCGCCATGGTCTACGGTCAGATGAACGAACCGCCGGGCAACCGTCTGCGCGTCGCGCTGACCGGTCTGACGATCGCTGAAGGTTTCCGTGACGAAGGTAAAGACGTGCTGTTCTTCGTCGACAATATCTACCGTTACACACTGGCCGGTACTGAAGTTTCCGCGCTGTTGGGCCGTATGCCTTCCGCCGTGGGTTACCAGCCTACGCTGGCTTCGGAAATGGGCCAACTGCAAGAGCGTATTACTTCGACCAAGACTGGTTCGATCACATCGATCCAGGCCGTCTACGTTCCAGCGGATGACTTGACCGACCCGTCGCCTGCAACCACGTTTGCCCACTTGGACTCGACCGTCGTTCTGTCGCGTGACATCGCTTCGCTGGGTATCTACCCTGCGGTCGATCCACTGGACTCGACATCGCGCCAGCTGGACCCGCAAGTCGTCGGTCAGGAACACTACGAAACAGCCCGCGCTGTTCAAGGCATCCTGCAACGCTACAAGGAATTGCGCGACATTATCGCGATTCTGGGTATGGACGAATTGGCTCCGGAAGACAAGCTGCTGGTCGCGCGTGCTCGCAAGATGCAACGTTTCCTGTCGCAACCGTTCCACGTTGCTGAAGTGTTTACCGGTTCGCCAGGTAAATACGTTTCGCTGAAAGACACGATCAAGGGCTTCAAGATGATCGCTAGCGGCGAACTTGATCACCTGCCGGAACAAGCGTTCTACATGGTTGGCACGATCGAAGAAGCAATCGAAAAGGCCAAGAAGATCAACTAAGATCTCTTGATTCTCGCGAAGCCGTTGTTGCCTGAAGTCCGGGCAAGACGGCTGACCGGATAGGAAACGATATGGCACATACTATTCACGTTGACGTAGTCTCCGCCGAAGAAGAAATTTTCTCCGGCGAGGCGGAATTCGTCGTGTTGCCGGGTGAATCGGGTGAGCTGGGGATTTATCCTCGCCACACTCCCTTGATCACGCGCATCAAGCCAGGTGCGGTACGCATCAAGATTCCTGGCCAGGCGCAAGAAGAGTTCGTATTCGTCGCCGGTGGTTTGCTGGAAGTGCAGCCTGACACCGTGACCGTTCTGGCCGACACCGCGATCCGCGGCTCGGATCTGGACGAAGCCAAGGCCACCACCGCGAAGAAACTCGCGGAAGAAGCCCTGGCGAATCGTGACTCCCAAATCGATTACGCAGCTGCACAAGCCGAACTGGCGACTGCAGTGGCGCAATTGGCCGCGATCGCGAAACTGCGTCAGAAGCGTTAATTCCCCGCGCTCTGCAGCAAACGGCATCATCAGCATCATTAAAAAAGGCAGCTTCGGCTGCCTTTTTTATTGCCTGCGATTTTGGCGATGGCGGCGTTCAGGATGCTGCTGCGATGTCGGCACGCGACGCCCTGACGCCCGATCGGTTAAAGTGAATGTTCACGAATAGTCGCCGACGTCGCCTCGTGCAGGCGTCGGCAGTTTTTTGATACAGGAGTTTGCCTCATGAGCGCCAAGCCAGTCATCGCCGTCGTCGGCCTGTCCAATCGTCCCGATCGCCCCAGCTACGATGTCACCGCCTACATGCAGCGCCAGGGTTATCGCATTGTCGCCGTCAATCCCATGTACGCCGGTGAGCAGATCCTCGGTGAGCATTGCTATGCCAGCCTGACCGACGCCGCGCAGGCGCTGGCCGGCCAGGTCAAGATCGACATAGTGGATTGCTTCCGCAAGTCGGCGGATATCCCACCTGTGGTGGACGAGGCCATCGCCATCGGCGCCGACTGCGTGTGGATGCAACAAGGCATCGTCAATGATGCGGCCGCAGCCAAGGCCGAAGCCGCCGGCCTGAAAGTCATCATGGATCGCTGCATCAAGGTTGATCACGCCATGGGAATTACTCACGGCGTGCTGTAGTCCAATCGCTTTCATTGCGCCGGAAGGCACACAGGAGATCGTCACGATGGGTATAGGTATACGCGAACAATTCCGCGCCACCAAAAAGCAGGAAATCAAGGACGAGAACGCCGGCGCCAAACCGCTCTCGAGCGGCGACAAGGCCGCCGACAAATTGCAGGTCCAGACACTGGCGGCGCAGATCGCCGAGCAACAGGCAATGCTGTTCGCGCAGCATGAGCGCAAAGTACTGGTGGTGCTGCAAGGCATGGACACCAGCGGCAAGGACGGCACCGTGGCCGGCGTGTTCGGCGGCGTCAATCCGCAAGGCCTGCGCATCGTCAGCTACAAGGCGCCGAGCCAGCTCGAACTGCAGCACGACTACCTGTGGCGCATCCATCAGCAGGTGCCGGCAAAAGGCGAACTGGCCATCTTCAATCGCAGCCACTACGAAGACGTATTGATCACACGTGTACACGACTGGATCGACGCGGCCGAGTGCAAGCGCCGCTACGCGCAGATCAACGACTTCGAGCGCCTGCTCAGTGAAACCGGCACCGTGGTGCTGAAATTTTTCCTGCACATCTCCAAGGACGAACAACGCGCGCGCCTGCAGGAACGCGTCGACGATCCGACCAAGCACTGGAAATTCGAGCTGCAGGACCTGGAGGAGCGCAAGAGCTGGGACGACTACCAGAAGGTCTACAGCCAGGCGATCCAGGCCACCGATGCCGATCACGCGCCGTGGTACGTGATCCCGTCCGACTCCAAGACGCATCGCAACCTGGCTATTGCCGGCGTGGTGCTGGAGACTTTGCAGGCGATGAAACTGGCGTTCCCTCCGGCCAAGAAGGAACTCGCCGGTCTCAAGGTGAAATAGGCATGCGTCGCTGGCTGCCCGAACTGCTGGCCTTGCCGCTGTTGCCCTGGTTGTATGCGCAAGGTAAGCGCACGCGTCGTATCACGCCGCGCTTGCCCGAAGCGGATGGCGCGCGTGAAGGATTATGCACACCGGGCGAGATCGCAGACATCGCTCCGGTCGTACTCATCGCGATCGGAGAATCGCCGGTGGCCGGCGTGGGTGTGGAGCGTCAGGAGCAAGCCGTCACCGCCCAATTTGCGCAGGAACTTGCCTTTGAACTCAAGCGGCCGGTGCAATGGCGGGCCTTCGGGAAGAACGGCGCCACGGTCGCCGACGCCGGTCGTGAAGTCTTGCCGCAGCTTCAGCACGTGCCGGCGCAGCAAACCGGAGAAACGCGCATCGTGCTGATTGCCTTCGGCGTCAACGACAGCACCGCCTTCCACAGCAGCAGCCGTTACCGCCGCGACCTCGCTGCGTTGGCGCGCGCGTTGCAGCAGCAACTGTCGCCGACCTTGCTGCTGATTTCCGGCGCGCCGCCGCTGCATCTGTTCCCGGCTTTGCCGCAACCTTTGCGTCATGTGCTCGGCATGAAGGCCGCCGCGCTCAGCCGCAGCGCGCAGCAGTTGGCGAGGGAGCTGCCGCAGGCGATTTACGTGCCGGTGCGCAGCGATGCGCGCGAACGCAGCCTGATGGCGCATGACGGCTATCATCCATCCGCTGCCGGTGCGCGTGTCTGGGGGCAGCAACTGGCGCAGGCCGCCATTGAGGGCTTGCGCGGACTGAAATAAAAACGCCCGCATCATCGGCGGGCGTCGTACGGCAAAAACCTCTCAACGCATCAATGCAGCCACTTGTTGAGCACGCGGTCGTAGTCGCCGGTGGCTTTCTGCAAATGCATCCACGCATCCACATATTCCTTGAAGGCGACATCGGCGCGCGGCAGCATGAAGGCTTTTTCCGAGAACTGCAAAGGTTGGTCCGGATGCACCGGGCACAGTTCCGGATGCTGTTTCGCCTGCCAGAGGGTCTCGCTGGCGTCGGTGACCATGATGTCGGCCTTGCCGTCGATGATCTGCTGGAAGATCGTGACGTTGTCCGGATGCAGGATCAGCTGCGCCCGCTTGTAATTGGCGCGCGCAAAGCGCTCATTGGTGCCGCCCGGATTGAAGATCGCGCGGGTGGTGGGCTGGTCGATCATGTCCAGCGTCTGGAACTTGGCGACGTCGGCACAGCGCACGATCGGCGACTTGCCGTCGACCATGTGCGAGACCGCAAACGCTGCTTTCTTCTGGCGATCCAGCGTGACCGATACGCCGCCCATGGCGATGTCGCATTTGGCCAGGAAGTCGGTCATCAGGTTGGTCCAGGTGGTCTTGACCAGCTGCACTTCGACGCCCAGCGACTTGGCCAGTGATTGCGCCAGGTCGACGTCCATCCCTTCAAACGTGTTGTCGGTCTTGAAATAGGTGAACGGCTTGTAATCGCCGGTCATGCACACGCGCAACTTGCCGGACTTGATCACCTCGTCGAGGCGGCTGCTTTCGGCGGCGCCGGCGGTCTGCATCGCCAGGCCTGCGCACAGCAGCGTGAGCGGCAACAGCCACGTTTTGAGGTGTTTTTTGAGGTATTTCGTCATATCGTCTCCTGATTATTTTTGTGAAGCAAAGACGATATCACCAGAGGCCCCGGGCATCAATCGCGCGCGGTTGTTTTGCGGTTTGGATGAGATAATAGAAGATTGCCGATGTGGCCCACATGAAGTCCAGACTGCTCCAGAACGCCAATGCCTCAATTTGCTCCGCTCAAGAACGACACCTTCCTGCGCGCCTTGCTGCGCCAGCCGACCGATTACACGCCGTTGTGGCTGATGCGCCAGGCTGGTCGCTATCTGCCCGAATACCGCGCCACGCGCGCGCGCGCCGGTTCCTTCCTGGGCCTGGCCAAGAATCCCGATTACGCCACTGAAGTCACGCTGCAGCCGCTTGAGCGCTATCCGCTGGACGCGGCGATTCTGTTTTCCGACATCCTGACCGTGCCGGACGCGATGGGTCTGGGCCTGTTCTTCGCCGACGGCGAGGGACCGAAGTTCGAGCGTCCGCTGCGCGACGAAAAAGCCGTGCTGGCGCTGCAGGCGCCGCAACTGGACAGCCTGCAATACGTGTTCGACGCCGTCACCCAGATCCGCACCGAGCTGGACGGCCGCGTGCCGCTGATAGGCTTCTCGGGCAGCCCATGGACGCTGGCCTGCTACATGGTGGAAGGCGGCGGCTCCGACGACTTCCGCACCGTCAAGACCATGCTGTACGACCGTCCCGACCTGATGCACCACATCCTCAGGACCAATGCCGCCGCTGTCGCCGCCTACCTGAATGCGCAGATCGACGCCGGCGCCCAGGCCGTGATGATTTTTGATACCTGGGGCGGGGCGCTGGCCGACGGTGTGTACCAGACGTTTTCGCTGGACTACATGCGCGAAGTCATGCGCCAGCTCAAGCGCGACAAGGACGGCGTCAAGATTCCGGCGATCGTCTTCACCAAGGGCGGCGGATTGTGGCTGGAGCAGATCGCCGATATCGGCGCCGACGCCGTGGGACTGGACTGGACCGTCAACCTGGCTGATGCGCGTCGTCGCGTCGGCGCCAAGGTGGCGCTGCAGGGTAACCTTGACCCCAACGTGCTGTTTGCCGGCCCGGTACAGATCGAGGCTGAAGTGCGCAAGCTGCTGGAATCCTTTGGCAAGCCCGAAGCTGGCACCGGTCATGTGTTCAACCTCGGTCATGGCATCTCCCAGTTCACCCCGCCGGAGTCGGTCACGACACTGGTGGAAGCGGTCCACCGGATCAGCCGGGAACTGCGCGGCTGATCCTGAGCCCGGCGGAAATCGATAAGCCGCTGAAAACAAACACCATACTCTTCGGGATGCGACGCGGTGCACATCGTGCCCGCCCGCATGCGCACTTATGCACATGAACGGGGCTTTCCTTAGTGGGAATCATTCATATCCATATTTGTTAAGCGGTGGATTTTGAAATTTTACAAGTTGTTGATTTTTAAGGAATTTGTTTCTTGCGCGGGATTTGAGCAAACTATCGAGACCCGCATGAAACGTGGGCTTCGGGGCTGTCAATAGGTAGTTGCCCACAAAGTTATCCACAGGAATTGTGGATAGTTGAAAAAGCACTTATGAAACCGTGAGTTACGCGCTTTTTTAACGTTTTACTTTAGAAACCGACGCGGAATCCTACCTTGCTGTCGGATGCTCTCCGACAAGATTTGCTTGACAGAAAGTAGTGCGCACGATCTTGCGGCGATACCTTTTCGGTGCGAAAAAGCAGACTTATGCACAAAAAAGCTTTTGTGCGAGGCAATAATAAAAATTTAAAAATAAATTTCATGGGCGCTGGTCTCTTTTGCAAGTCATTGATTTTTATAGGTTTAGATTTTGCTTTTGATTTGGGCAATTTATTGAAACCCGCATCCAGACTGGGAAAAACGCTGTCAAGCCCGAGTTATGCACAAAGTTATCCACAGGTTTTGTGGATAGCCTAAAAAGTAGTTACGAAACCGTCACTTAGGTCATCTTTTCAGGAATCACATTAAGTTCGTGGAACAACGCATCCTTCAGATCGTTCTCGATACCCCGCTTGACAGGACCTTCGATTACCGTTGGGTCCGCAACGGCGACGAGGCGCTGCCGCAAATCGGCCAACTGGCGATCGTGCCGTTCGGCCGTCGCGAGGTCGCGGGCCTGATCATCGGCCTGGCCGAACAGACCGACGTGCCGGAAGGCAAGCTCAAGGACGTGCTGGCGGTGCGCAGCCAACTGGCGCCGTTGCCGCCGCAATGGCTGGCGCTGTGCGGTTTCGCCGCCGATTATTACCAGCGCCCGTTGGGAGAGGTGGCTTTGCCCGGCTTGCCCAAGAACCTGCGCACCCTGACCACGACGGCGCTCGACCGTGCGCTCAAGAAACTGGCCAAGCTCGATGCCGGCCACGACGGCAGTCCGGTCAACACGCCGCAGTTGAAGCCTGAACAACAGGAAGCCGTCGACGCCATCGCAGGTGCGCAGGGTTTTGCGCCGCTGCTGCTGTACGGTGTGACCGGCAGCGGCAAGACCGAGGTCTACCTGCAGGCGGCGGCGCGCATCCTGGCGCAGCACGAAGCGGCCGGCGAAATCGCGCAGGTGCTGGTGCTGGTGCCCGAAATCAACCTGACGCCGCAGCTCGAATCGAATATCCGCGCGCGCTTTCCCGGTGTGCACGTGGTCAGCCTGCACAGCGGCCTGGCCGAAGGCGAGCGCACGCTCAGCTGGCTGGCGGCGCATGAGGGCAAGGCGCGCATCGTGCTGGGCACGCGGCTGGCGATCCTGTCGTCGCTGCCGCATCTCAAACTGATCGTGATCGACGAAGAGCACGATCCTTCTTACAAGCAGCAGGAAGGCCTGCGTTATTCGGCGCGCGACCTCGCGGTCTGGCGCGCGCACCAGCTGGCGATTCCGGTGGTGCTGGGTTCGGCCACGCCCTCGCTGGAAACCTGGCAGCACGCCCAGGCCGGCCGCTACCGCAAGCTGCAGCTGCGCGAGCGCGCGGTGCGCGACGCCGTACTGCCCAAGGTCAAGATGATCGACATGGAGCGCGACCGTCCCAACGATGGCCTGACCTCGATGCTGGTGGCGGCGCTCAAGCTGCGCCTGGAGCGCGGCGAGCAATCGCTGCTGTTCCTCAACCGGCGCGGCTATGCGCCGGTGCTCAATTGCGACGCCTGCGGCTGGATCAGCAACTGCATGCGCTGCACCTCGTTCATGGTGCTGCACAAGCCCGAGCGACGCCTGCGTTGCCACCATTGCAGCCTGGAGCTGTACATCCCCAAAGCTTGCCCGACCTGCGGCAACGTCGACCTGCAGCCGCTGGGGCGCGGCACCCAGCGCGTGGAAGAGGGCTTGCAGGCGATGTTCCCGGAGGCGCGCATCCTGCGCATCGACGCCGATTCCACACGTCTCAAGGGTTCGGCTCAGAACGCTTTCGACAGCGTGCATCGCGGCGACGTCGACATCCTGATCGGCACGCAGATGGTCGCCAAGGGACATGACTTCAAGCGCCTGACGCTGGTGGGAGTGATGAATCCAGACACCGCGCTGTTTTCGCATGATTACCGCGCCGGCGAGCGCCTCTTCGCGCAACTGATGCAGGTCGCCGGCCGCGCCGGACGCGCCGGCCAGAAAGAGGGCGGTTCGCCCAGCGAAGTACTGATCCAGAGCCGCTATCCGCATCATCCGCTGTACAGCGCGGTGGCCGCGCACGATTACGATGGTTTCGCCACGCAGTTGCTCGAAGAGCGCCAGCAGGCGGCGTTGCCGCCGTTCCTCTACCAGGCTCTGCTGCGCGCCGAAGCGGCCGAACTCGATATCGCGCTGGCTTTCCTGCAGGATGCGGCGGGCTGCCTAGAGCATGCCGGCATCACCATCAACGATCCCATTCCGATGACCATGACCCGCGTGGCCAACGTCGAACGCGCCCAGTTGTTGATTGAATGTCCATCGCGGCCCGCCTTGCAGGCCTTCCTGCGCGACTGGATGGAAGTCTTGCGCCAGATGAAGACGCGCGCCAAATGGTCGCTGGAAGTCGATCCGGTCGATATCTGAGCCCGGTGCGCCCCATCCGGCGCATCCACTCATCGCATCAAATCCCTCCGCAGCCCGCCGTCTTTGCGCCGTTCGTCGCACGGCGCTGGGAACGCGCGCGGGGCTTGCCTAACATGGCGGCATTCCTTTTCCTCATTGTTTCAGGAGTCGTCATGTTGCAACAAATCATTATTCATACGCCGCTGTGGGTTTGGGCCATGCTGGCCTTTCTGGTCTATCGCGGCTGGTCCGCCAGTGCCGACCGCGAAATCCCGCTGTTCAAGGTAGCGCTGATTCCACTGTTGCTGCTGGCCTTGTCGCTGCACGGTCTGTATGAGCAATCGCACGCCGATGCGCCGGCGCTGGCAGCCGCCGTGCTGGCTGCGGTGGGTAGCGGCGTACTGAGCTGGCTGGCGGCCGGCCGCGCCGCCGTGGCGTCGAATATTGCACCCTATCCCGGGCGCGGCACGGTCTGGTTGCGCGGCAGCTGGTTGCCCTTGCTGATGATGGTCAGCGTGTTTGCGGTCAAATACAGCGTGGCGGTGCTCAAGGCAATGCATTCCGGCTACGCCCAGGGCGCCGTGTTCACGTTGGCGCTCAGCCTGCTGTACGGCCTGTTCATGGGCGTCCCGATGGGCCGTTTGTTGCGCATCGTGCATCTTTATCGCCAGGCGCAGTCGCCGGCAGCACAAGCGGCCGCCTGAGGCTCGAGCAATACTCACGAGTGCTTACAAGATCGGCTTCAATCCGAGCGCGGCAAGCCGGTATAATCCGGGGTTTATATATTCATCAATGTGCGGCTGGCGTTGTCAGCGCGGCCGCCGACCCCTTCTGTTCCCATGCTCGCCCAACAAAAACAACGCATCACCGAATTATTCCAGGCCGCCATGGCGCCGCTGATCGAGGGCTCCGGCCTGACGCCGACGATTACGTTGGAGCGTCCGCGCGACCCGTCGCATGGCGACATCGCCTGCAACCTGGCCATGCAACTGGCCAAGCCGCTCAAGAAGAATCCGCGCGAACTTGCTCAGGCGCTGGTGGACGGGGTGCTGTCGCAGCCCGGCCGCGAAGAACTGATTTCCTCCGCCGACATCGCCGGCCCCGGCTTCATCAACCTGCGCGTGGCCGAAGCCGCCAAGCAGGCAGTGGTAAAGGTGGTGCTGGCCGAAGGCGCGCAATACGGCAAGAGCCAGGCAGGCGCCGGCAAGAAGGTGCTGGTCGAATTCGTTTCAGCCAATCCGACCGGTCCGCTGCACGTCGGCCACGGCCGCCAGGGCGCGCTCGGCGACGCCATGTCGGCGCTGCTGCAGTCGCAGGGCTACGACGTCATGCGCGAGTTCTACTACAACGACGCCGGCGTGCAGATCGCCACACTGGCGACGTCGGTGCAGGCGCGCGCCAAGGGTTTCAAGCCGGGCGACGCGGGTTGGCCCGAGTCGGCCTATAACGGCGACTACATCGCCGACATCGCCGAGGATTTCAAGGCGAAGAAGACAGTCTCCGCCAGCGACGGCGAACCGGCTACCGCCAGCGGCGACGTCGACGACATCGAATCGATCCGCCGCTTCGCCGTGGCCTATCTGCGCCGCGAGCAGGATCTGGACTTGCAGGCCTTCGGCGTCAGGTTCGACAACTATTACCTGGAATCTTCGCTGTACACCGAAGGCAAGGTTGCCGCCGCGGTCGACGCATTGATCAAGGCCGGCAAGACCTACGAACTGGACGGCGCGCTGTGGCTCAAGACCACCGACTACGGCGACGACAAGGACCGCGTCATGAAGAAGGGCGACGGCACCTACACCTACTTCGTGCCCGACGTCGCCTATCACATCACCAAGTGGCAACGCGGTTTCGGCAAGGTCATCAATATCCAGGGCAGCGACCACCACGGCACCATCGCGCGCGTGCGCGCCGGCCTGCAGGCGGCCAACGTCGGCATCCCGCAAGGCTATCCCGACTACGTGCTGCACAAGATGGTCACCGTGATGAAGAACGGCGAGGAAGTGAAAATCTCCAAGCGCGCCGGTTCCTACGTCACGCTGCGCGATCTGATCGAATGGTCCAACGGCACCGAAGCAGAAGCGGGTGATTTGACGCGCGGCCGCGACGCCGTGCGCTTCTTCCTGATCTCGCGCAAGGCCGACAGCGAATTCGTCTTCGACGTCGATGTCGCGCTGACTCGCAACGATGAAAACCCGGTCTATTACGTCCAGTACGCCCACGCGCGCATCTGCTCGGTGCTGAACCAGTGGGGCGGCGACGAAGCGACGCTGGATCAGGTGCAGGATCTGGCGCCGCTGACCGCCCCCCGCGAAGTCAGCCTGCTGGCCAAGCTGGCCGAATATCCGGAAGCGCTGGCCCATGCATTGCAGGAGCTCGGACCGCATCAGGTGGCTTTCTACCTGCGCGATCTGGCAGGCGAATTGCATAGCTACTACAATGCTGAACGCGTGCTGGTCGACGATGTCCCAACCAAGATGGCGCGCCTGGCGCTCATGAGTGCGACCCGCCAGGTGCTGCGCAACGGCCTGGCATTGATCGGCGTCTCCGCCCCGACAAGAATGTAAACCTGTAATGAAGACACAAGTGAAACAACATCATCCGTTTTTACGCAAGCAGGCCGGCGGTACTTTCCTGGGCCTGATCCTCGGTCTCATCGTCGGTCTCGGCATTGCCGTGGTCGTCGCCCTGATGATCACCAAGTCGCCGATTCCATTCGTCAACAAGGTCACCAAGCAGGAGCGTACCGAGCTGTCGCCGGGCCAGTCCTCCGATCCGAACAAGCCGCTGTACGGCAACAAGGACGTCGCCAAGGAAGCCCCGCCGGCGCCGAAGGCTCCCGACCAGGACAAGCCTGCGCCGGAAGCCAAGAAGCCCGACACGCCGAAGGTCGATGTGCCGAAGGACAAGGACAAGCTGGCAGCCATCACCAAGGAACAGCCGGCCAAGGCCGACAAAGCCGAGACCGCGGTGGATGACAAATGGACGTATTTCCTGCAGACCGGCGCCTTCCGTGAACAGGCCGACGCCGAAAACGCGCGCGCCAAGCTGGCGCTGCTCGGTTTTGAAGCCAAGGTCAGCGAGCGGCCTTCCGATAACGGCACCTTGTACCGTGTACGGATTGGCCCGATCGGCCAGCAAGAGACAGTGAACCGCATGCGCAGCAAGTTGTCTGATAACGGCGTCGATGCCGCCATCGTCCGCATACCAAAATAAGGGCCGTTGTTGCCGCGATTCAAATGCCGCGGCATGGCGGTCCGCCATCATATTTATTGTCGAATACCTTGAGAAGGGGTTAAGAATTATGCGTTTGTTCCGTCATGCTCTCGCTGCCATCAGTCTGGGTTTGCTGGCCATCTCGGCCGGCGCATCACCCGCCAATCCACAGAACGGCACCGATTACCGTACGCTGGAGCAAGCCCAGCCGACCGAGTCGGGCAAGAAGATCGAAGTCACCGAATTTTTCTGGTACAGCTGCCCGCATTGCGCGGCCTTTGATCCGGCGCTGACGGCGTGGGTCAAGAAGCAGGGCGACAAGATTGTCTTCAAGCAAGTGCCGGTCGCCTTCCGCGAATCGTTCATCCCTCAGCAAAAGCTGTACTACGCGCTCGAAGCGATGGGCAAGACCGCGGAAATGAATCCGAAGATTTTCCAGGCCATCCACGTTGACCGCCAACGCGTCGACACCGACAAGACCATTCTGGAGTTCATCGAGAAGCAGGGCATCGACAAGCAGAAATTCACTGACCTGTACAACTCCTTCGGTGTTCAGACCAAGGTGCGTCGCGCCTCGCAGCTGCAGGAAGCGTACAAGATCGACGGCGTGCCGACCATCGCCATCGACGGTCGTTACCTGACCTCACCGTCGATCGCCGGCGCCTCCATGGCCAACCAGCCCGAGTCCATGCAGCAAGCCGCATCGCTGCAGGTGATGGATCATCTGCTGACCAAGCTGGCGGCGGAAAAAGGCGCCGAGAAACCAGTCGAAGCAGCCAAGCCTGCCAAGAAGAAATAAGCTTCACCGCGCTGAACACGGTCCGTCGCTCGCGAGAGGACGGACCGTTTTTATTGGCGCATACGGATCACAATTGAACGGAAGGGGTTGCATGCAGCGAGTCTTCATCACCGGCGCATCAAGCGGCATCGGCGCCGCATTGGCCTCAGCCTACGCACAGCAAGGCGCCGTGCTGGGCCTGGTCGCACGCCGCCGCGACATGCTCGAGCAGTTGCGCGTCGGACTCGCCAATCCCGAGCGCCATCACCTGTACGTGCTCGACGTCACCGACCACGCCGCGTTGCAACAGGCGGCGCAGGACTTCATCGCCGCAACCGGCGGCATTGAGGTGGTGATCGCCAACGCAGGCATCTCGCAAGGCACGCTGACCGAGTTTGCCGAAGACATCCCGGTGTTCGAGCGCATCATCGCCACCAACGTGACGGCCACGGTCGCGACCTTCCATCCGTTCATCGCCGCAATGAAGCGCCAGCCGCGACCGCAGGACTGCCGGCTGGTCGGCATCGGCAGCGTGGCCGGTATCCGCGGCCTGCCCGGCGCCGAGGCGTATAGTGCATCGAAGGCGGCGGTCATCAGCTATTGCGAATCGCTGCGCATCGAGTTGCGCGCCAGCGGCATCAAGGTAGTGACGATTGCGCCCGGCTACATCGATACGCCGATGACGCAGGTCAATCACTACCGCATGCCCTTCCTGATGCCGGTGCAGAAATTCGCGGCGCGCGCGTTGGCCGCGATCGCCGCCGGCGACAGCTATCGCGTGATCCCGTGGCAGATGGGTGTGGTCGCCAAACTGCTGCGTCTGTTACCCAACAGCGTGTACGACTTCGCGTTTTCCAAAGCGCCGCACAAGAAACGCAATCCCTGAACGAGCAAGACCATGAAAATCATCTACGCCGGAACCCCCGAATTCGCCGCCGTCGCGCTGGAGGCGCTGTATGCCGCAGGCCACGACATCACCCTGGTGCTGACCCAGCCCGATCGCCCCGCCGGCCGCGGCATGCAGTTGCATGCCTCGCCCGTGAAGCAATGTGCGCTGGCGCACGGCACGCCGGTGGCGCAGCCGGTGTCGCTGCGCCTGGACGGCAAATATCCGGACGTCGCACGCGAGGCGCATGAGCTGCTGCGCAACACGCCGCACGACCTCATGATCGTCGCCGCCTACGGCCTGATCCTGCCGCGCAGCGTGCTGGATATTCCGCGCCTGGGTTGCATCAATATCCACGGCTCGCTGCTGCCGCGCTGGCGCGGCGCGGCGCCGATCCATCGCGCCATCGAAGCCGGCGACAGCGAAACCGGCATTACCATCATGCAGATGGAAGAAGGACTCGACACCGGTCCGATGCTGCTGATCGAGTCGCTGCCGATCGCTGCCGACGACACCACCGCCAGCCTGCACGACAAGCTGGCGGCGCTGGGCGGCAAGATGATCGTCGACGCGGTGCACAAGCTGGAACTGGGTGAGTTGCCGGCCACGCCGCAACCGGACGAAGGCGCCAACTACGCCGCCAAGGTCGGCAAGGAAGAAGCCGCGCTGGATTTCACCCAGCCGGCTGAAGTGCTGGCGCGCAAGATCCGCGCATTCAATCCTTTCCCGGGCGCATCGGCGCAGTTTCCAACATCTGCAGGAGATGTCACCGTCAAGCTGTGGCAGGCGCAGGCGCTGACTGAAAAGACGGCAGCGGCGCCCGGCAGCATCCTCGCCGCCAATGCGCACGACGGCGTCAAGGTAGTCTGCGGCGACGGCGTGCTGCACATTACGGAATTGCAAAAACCCGGCGGCAAGCGTTTGCCGGTGGCAGAATTCCTCAAGGGATTTGCACTGGCAGACGGCACGTTCCTATAGGGTAGACAAGGCAGTTTTTCGCGGAGGGGCAATGGATCAACTGGCGGCAATGCGCATCTTCAGGCGCGTGGTGGAAAGCGGTGGTTTCTCGGCCGCCGCCGACGCGCTCGACATCTCGCACACGGTGGTGTCGCGCCAGGTGCGCCAGCTCGAAGAGCTGCTCGGCGCGCAGTTGCTCAACCGCACCACGCGGCGCTTCTCGCTGACCGAAGTCGGCCAGCTTTATTACCAGCGCTGCATCGACATCATCGACCAGGTCGAAGACGCCGCGCGCGTGGTCTCGCATCATCATGCGCGGCCGGCCGGCGTCCTGCGCATCAATGCGCCGATGGTGTTCGGCACGCTGGAAATGCCCAACTGGCTGCCGCAATTCATGCAGGCGTATCCCGAGCTGAAAGTCGACGTGGTCTGCAACGACCGCTTCGTCGACCTCATCAGCGAAGAGTTCGACGTCGGTCTGCGCATCACGCGCGCGCTGCCCGATTCGACGCTGGTGGCCAAGCGGCTGACGGTCAGCGACATGGCTTTGGTGGCGACGCCCGCCTATCTGGAAAAACACGGTACGCCGCGCGAACCCAAGGACTTGCAGCAGCACAATTTCCTGGCGTATTCGCTCGCGCTGCAAACCACCGAGCTGGTGTTCACCGGTCCCGACGACCGCGAGCAGCTGGTCAGCCTGAGCGGCAATGTCCAGGCCAACACCGGCCTGATCGTCTGCGCTGCCGCCCGCGCCGGCATGGGCATCACGGCATCGGCCACCTTCGTCGTGCACGAGGATCTGCGGCGCGGCGCGCTGGTGGAAGTGCTGCCCGAATATCGCCTGCAGTCGCGCGACCTGTATGTGCTGTATCCGCAGAACCATCATCTCTCGCCCAAGGTGCGCGCGTTCGTCGATTTCCTGGCGGACTATTACGCCACGCCGCGCTGGCCCGTATAGGCAGACGCCCAGACGAAAAAGGCTGCACCCGCAAAGGTGCAGCCTTTTTTTCATTCATGCAGCGAATTTACTCTTCATCGATTACTTCTTCTCGACCGGCACCAGGTCAAAGTGATCGGCCTGGTACTGGAACAACAGGCAGTCCTCGCCCTTGGCGCAGCCGCTGTAGTGCGGCATGTTGGCCGGCAGGTTGTAGAACGAACCGGCCGGATACTCGATGCGCTTGCCGTCGATGACGGCGTAGAACGTACCTTTCAACACCACGGTCGGCAGGTTTTGCGTGTGCAGGTGGTAAGGATTGTCCTTGCCCGCCGGGAAGATGACGAAGGCATCGTAAGCACCCTTGCCGGTGATGCTGCCGCGCACGTCGGCCACCTTGATGCCGCCGGTGCCGGGCAGTTCGCGCCACTTCAGGTCGGCGGCCGGGAAGGAAACCAGCGGCTGGACGGCAGGCTTGCCGGCTTTGATGTTGTTGTCTGCGAAGCTGGCGCCGGCGGCGACCAGCAACAGCAAGGCGATTGCGATGCGTTTCATGGTGTTCCTTTGAATGTGGGGATTTACGGCAAAGAGTTACTGCACTTGCAGTTCAAGAATGGCGCTTGTATCGAGCACATCGCCGAAAGTGTCGGCGATGGTCGTCAACGCACCGCGATGCAGGACGTCGTGCGTGATCACACCGCCGCCCGGTGCATCGAGGTCGCGTGTGGCCGAGGCGTCGGCGGCGACGATCACGTCGTAGCCCGCGGGGACCGCATCGCGTGCGGCACCGGCCACGCAGGCATGCGTCATCAGGCCGGCGATGATCAGCGTCTTGACGCCGGCGGCTTTCAGTTGCGCGTCGATGTCGGTGGTCGGGAACACGCTGACCGAGCTCTTCTGCACCACGCGATGGTGGGCGGCCGGCTGGATATCCTTGTGGATGGCGACGGTATCGCCGTCCACCGCAAAGATCGGCGTGCCGGACGGTGTCACGTGCTGGACGTGGAACACCGGCATGCTGTGGCGATCGGCAAAGGCAATCAGGCGTTTGGCGTTGTTCATTGCCGCCATGCCGTCGGGGATCGGCATCTTGCCGCTGAAGTATTCGTTCTGAAAATCAATGACCAGCAGCGCGGTGCTGGCGGCTTGCAGCGCAACCGGTGCAGCAGCGCCCGCGATGGTGCGGATGGTGGGGTGGGACATGTTCTTCTCCTGGGTTGAAAGCGACAGGACGAAGAGTAGGTGAACAAGCGCCGCGCCAACAGTAGCGCGGCGTCACAAGATATGTGCGGAATTTGCACAGATGGATTGCCTGGAGGCTTTCCGGTGCGGGACGAGAAGCGGATGTTGCTCATGGTCGACATCTGCCGACCCACGGCCTGACGATGAGGCTAAGTGATCAAAGCAATTCTTGCGGCAAATCGAGACCCAGCTGCCGCAGCATGTCTTTCCGGCGCGCTTTGACATCGTCGTCAGGGATCGGCCATTTGCGATAGATCGACAAGAAGTCCAAAGCGATCGAGCCGCTGGTCTTGGCGTCGTTGTTGCGGCTCTCGCCCGTATTGATATGAACCACCGGACCGGAGATGTCGAGGAAGTTGAAATCGTGTTTCAACACCAGCGACAGCAGGTATTCCCAGTCTTCGTGGCTGTCCAGGTTGGCGTCGAAACGGTTCTGTTTCGCCATCGAGGCCGGTAGGACGATGGCGTTGTTGGGAATGAAGTTGCTGACCAGCAGGGTGCTGATCTCCGTTGTGCCGAGTGGCATCTCGGTCGATGAAATCGTCTGCATGTCATGCGGTGTGCGGATTTCCTTCAATTGCGTGTAGTTGACGTAATTGATTGCGTCGTTGCGAAAGCCCGGCACATTGGTCAGGTCTGCAAGGAAATTCTCACGATAGCTGTCGTCGTCGTCGAGGTACAAAATGTAATTGCCTCTGGCGTGATGGACGCCGGCATTGCGCGTCTCCGCGGGGCCTTTGGTATGCGGCAGGACCAGGAAAATATCGTCTTCACGCAGGAACCGGGCTGCGGTTTCCTTGGTTTCCAGGCTGCCTTCGTCGGCCACCAGGACAATTTCAAAGTCGGTGAAGGTCTGGGCGAGGACCGAGGTTAGCGCACGTGTCAACGTTTGCGGTCGTTTGTGCGTCGTGATCACGATGGAGAACAAGGGTGTTTTGGCCATGACTTTGCTGGGTTATCCGGATGGAACTGCAAGATGAGCCAGTTTCTCACGCTTTTTATCCCTGAATCCTCTCGAATTCAGGGGAAAAACCAATGTATTCGTGGGTTTGCCTATTCTAAAACTCCAACGGTGCCTTCACAAATTGCGTCAATCACCGCGAATTTGTGCAAACGCCTTCCAAAACAGCTCGGCGCCACGGTGAACGTTGTCGTTCCAATGATCGGCCGCGTTGCCGTCGGCAGCATCCGTGATGAACTTGAATGCCCGCCAGGGGACGCCATATCGATGGCAGGTGTGGGCGATGGCGAACAGTTCCATATCGACAACATCCACGCCTTGTTGGACCAGCCATGGATCGGCGGCGGTGACAAAGCTGTCGCCGGTGCCGCAGCGGGCATCGCCGTAGCCGGAGGTGTAGCAGCTCGGCTCGTCCGACAGGGGCGTCACGCCGCGCGCGGCCAGCGGAATGGCCAGCATGTCGCGCTGGATGACGCTGGCGATGTCGAGCAGGCCGTCGCGGTCCGGATTGATCTTGCCCGCCGTGCCGAAATTGATCACCAGCTGCGGCCGGTGCTGCAGAATCGCCGCTGTGGCGGTCGAGGCGGCGTTGACTTTGCCCACGCCGGTATAGATTACGTCCACACCGGCTGGAGCGGCTGCGGCGTTGAGTTCCGAGGCAAGGGCGGTCAGCACCAGGATTTTTTGTGTCATTGCAACTTCTCGATATCCGTTGTTTGGGTGGGAAGCGTGTCGGTCCGCCAAGGGTTTGGCAGGCGTTTCACGTATAATTTCAAGTCTTAACCGATTGGATGAACCCGGCATGTTGCGTGACCGGGTTTTTGCATTCGGCTTGCATTATTCCACATTGAAGATTCTCGCCATGAAGCCAAACGATCTGTGCCAAACCGAACTGCTGTTGCGCGACCTGATGTCGAAGCGCATCTTGATTCTGGACGGCGCCATGGGCACCATGATCCAGCAGTACAAACTGACGGAAGAGGACTATCGCGGCGAGCGCTTCAAGGACTTCAGCGTGCCGGGCAAGGAGTTGTTCGTCAAGGGCAATAACGAACTGTTGAGCCTGACCCAGCCGCACATCATCCAGGAAATCCACGAGCAATACCTGGCCGCCGGCGCCGACCTGGTTGAGACCAACACCTTCGGCGCCACCGGCGTGGCGCAGGACGACTATCACATGGCGCATCTGGTCTACGAGATGAACGTGCAGTCGGCCAAGCTCGCGCGCGCCGCCTGCGACAAGTATTCGACGCCCGACAAGCCACGCTTCGTCGCCGGCGCGCTCGGCCCGACGCCGAAGACCGCCTCGATTTCGCCGGACGTCAACGACCCCGCCGCCCGCAACGTCACTTTCGATCAACTGGTGGCCTCGTACCTGGAACAAACGCGCGCGCTGGTCGAAGGCGGCGCCGACGTGCTGCTGGTCGAAACCATCTTCGACACGCTCAATTGCAAGGCCGCGCTGTTTGCCATCGACGTGTTCTTCGAAGAATCCGAGGCGAAAGGAAATGCGCGTTTGCCGATCATGATTTCCGGCACCGTCACCGATGCCTCGGGACGCATCCTGTCCGGCCAGACCGTGCCGGCCTTCTGGCATTCGATCCGTCATGCACGTCCGCTGACCGTCGGCCTGAACTGCGCACTGGGCGCAGCGCTGATGCGCCCCTATGCCGAAGAGTTGTCCAAGATCGCCGACACCTTCGTCTGCATTTATCCGAATGCGGGTTTGCCCAATCCGATGAGCGACACCGGCTTCGACGAAACGCCCGACGTCACCTCGTCGCTGCTGAAAGATTTCGCCGAAAGCGGCTTCGTCAACGTCGCCGGCGGCTGCTGCGGCACCACGCCTGCGCACATCAAGGCGATCGCCGACACGGTCGCCACGATTGCGCCGCGCAAGCTGCCGGAAGGCAAGCACGAGATGCTGCTGTCGGGTCTGGAACCGTTCATCATCAACGATCAATCGCTGTATGTGAACGTTGGCGAGCGCACCAACGTCACTGGCTCCAAGGCGTTCGCGCGCCTGATCCTCAACGAGCAATACGACGAAGCCCTGGCCGTTGCACGCCAGCAGGTCGAGAACGGCGCCCAGATCATCGACATCAACATGGACGAGGCGATGCTCGATTCGCTGGCCGCCATGACGCGTTTCCTCAACCTGATCGCATCCGAGCCGGACATCGCGCGCGTGCCGGTCATGATCGACTCGTCCAAGTGGTCGGTCATCGAAGCCGGCCTCAAGTGCGTGCAGGGCAAGTCCATCGTCAACTCCATCTCGATGAAGGAAGGCGAAGAGAAATTCCTGCACGAAGCCAAGCTGTGCCGCCGCTACGGCGCCGCCGTGATCGTCATGGCCTTCGACGAAGTCGGCCAGGCCGACACCTACGAGCGCAAGATCGAAATCTGCGAACGGGCCTATCGCCTGCTGGTCGACAAGGTCGGCTTCCCGCCGGAAGACATCATCTTCGACCCGAACATCTTCGCCGTCGCCACCGGCATCGAAGAGCACAACAACTACGCCGTCGACTTCATCGAGGCGACGCGCTGGATCCATCAAAATCTTCCCTACGCCAAGATCAGCGGCGGCGTGTCCAACGTCAGTTTCAGTTTCCGCGGCAACGACCCGGCCCGTGAAGCGATTCACACCGTGTTCCTTTACCACGCCGTCAAGGCCGGCATGACCATGGGCATCGTCAATGCCGGCATGATCGGCGTCTATGACGACTTGCCGGCGGATGTACGCGAAGCTGTCGAAGACGTGGTGCTGAACCGTCGTCCGGACGCCACCGAGCGCATGATCGACATCGCGTCGACCATGAAGGCAGGCGACAAGAAGGAAGAAGCCACGCTGGAATGGCGCAGCGAGCCGGTCGAAAAACGACTCGCGCATGCGCTGGTGCTCGGCATCACGCAATGGATCGTCGAAGATACCGAGGAAGCGCGCCAGAATATGTTGAAGAGCGGCGGCCGTCCGATTCACGTGATCGAAGGCCCGCTGATGGACGGCATGAACGTGGTCGGCGACCTGTTCGGCCAAGGCAAGATGTTCCTGCCGCAGGTGGTCAAATCGGCACGCGTGATGAAGCAGGCGGTAGCGCATCTGATTCCCTTCATTGAAGAAGAGAAACGCCTGATCGAGCAGGAGACCGGCGTCGTCGCCAAGCCCAAGGGCAAGATCGTCATCGCCACCGTCAAGGGCGACGTCCACGACATCGGCAAGAACATCGTCTCGGTGGTCCTGCAATGCAATAACTTCGAAGTCGTCAACATGGGCGTGATGGTGCCGTGTTCGCAGATCCTGGCCAAGGCCAAGGAAGAGAAGGCCGACATCATCGGCCTGTCCGGCCTGATCACGCCGTCGCTGGAAGAAATGGCCTACGTCGCCAAGGAAATGCAGCGCGACAGCTACTTCAGTGGCGTCAAGATGCCGTTGCTGATCGGCGGCGCCACGACTTCGCGCGCCCACACGGCCGTCAAGATCGCGCCGAATTACTCCGGCCCGGTGGTCTACGTGCCGGACGCCTCGCGCGCCGTCTCGGTGGCGCAATCGCTGCTGACGCCCGAGCACAAGGATCAGTACATCGCCGACATCGCCACCGACTACGAACGCATCCGCGAGCAGCACGCCAACAAGAAGGCGGTGCCGCTGGTGACGATCGCCGCCGCGCGCGACAACAAGATGCAACTCGAATTTGCACCGCTCAAGCCGAAGTTCATCGGCCGCCGCGTGTTCAAGAACGTTGACCTGGCGACGCTGGCCAAATACATCGACTGGGGTCCGTTCTTCCAGACCTGGGACCTGGCCGGTCCGTATCCTGCGATTCTGAAAGACGAAGTGGTCGGCGAAGCCGCCAGCAAGGTTTTCGAAGAGGCCCAGGCCCTGCTGAAGAAAGTCATCGACGGCCGCTGGCTGACCGCCAACGGCATCGTCTCGCTGCTGCCGGCCAATACGGTCAACGATGACGACATCGAAATCTATACCGACGATACGCGCACGCAAGTGGCGCTGACTTACTACGGCGTGCGCCAGCAGACCGAGAAGCCGGTGATTGACGGCGTGGCCCGCCCCAACCAGTGCCTGGCCGACTTCATCGCGCCGAAGGCGTCCGGCATTGCCGACTACATCGGCATGTTCGCCGTCACGTCCGGTCTCGGCATCGAGAAGTACGAAAAACGCTTTGAAGATGCGCACGACGACTATTCATCGATCATGCTGAAGGCGCTGGCCGACCGTCTGGCCGAAGCCTTCGCCGAATATCTGCACGAGCGCGTGCGTACCGATCTGTGGGGCTACGCGCCGCAGGAGTCCTTGAGCGCCGAAGAAATGATCAAGGAAAAATACGTCGGCATCCGTCCTGCCGCCGGCTATCCGGCCTGCCCGGAGCACACGGTCAAGGCCGAGGCCTTCAGGGTCATGCAATGCGACGAGATCGGCATGACGGTCACCGAGTCGTACGCGATGTTCCCGGGCGCATCGGTGTCGGGCTTCTACTTCGCGCATCCGGAATCGAAATACTTCGTGGTCGGCAAGATCGGCGACGACCAGGTCACCGACATGGCCGAGCGCCGCGGCGTCGCCAAGGAAGAGGTCGAGCGCTGGCTGGCGCCGAACTTGTCCTGATCGCGGTTTTCACTTACCCTTTTGTCCATTCCGTTTTTTATTCTTGCGCCATGATCGATTCCGCCGACAACGTCACCCACATGTTGCCCGTCACCGGGCCGATGCGCCTGAACTTCTTCACCGACCAGCCCGAGCTGGCGCGGCTGTTCGTCGCTGACCTGACCCAGGATTTGCTGGGCGACTGGATCGTCACGCAATGCTGGACCGGCAAACCGCAGGCGCGCGGCGGCGGTCGTGTGACCGTGGTCAATGACCAGGAAGCCGGCTTCCAGATGATCCGGAAGATCGCACAGAAGAAAGAAAAAGGCGGCTATCGCCTGGTCTGAGGTGGTCTTCGGATACGTGTCGACAGCTTGAAAACGGAGAGATTATTCTCTCCGTTTGCTTTTGCAGCATTGCTTTTTTGACCTCGTCTGCATGCCCGCGCGTCTCGTGTTAGGCTGTCCTCCGCTGTTAAATTGACGATAGTGTTGTTGCATTGACCATGCCGTCGCAAGTCAACAGCGGGAGACAAAAGACTATTCCTGAACGAGACGGAGAACCCGCGCGTGACTTCCACCCCTGCAGCACATTCCACTTCCACAAACGATCCAGAAAATCAATCCGGCGCCGATTCATCCTATGCGGTGGTGCGCCTGCTGATCACGCTGGTGCTGATGGTGATCGGCGCCAGCGGCATGTACGTGGTCGCCGTCGTGTTGCCGGCGGTGCAGGCGGAATTCGGCGTCGCGCGCGGCGTGGCGTCGATGCCCTACACCCTGTCGATGATCGGTTTCGGCATCGGCGGCATGCTGATGGGCAAGCTGGCCGACCGTTTCGGCGTGATGATTCCGTTGCTGGTCGGCGCGGTTTGTCTGGGCCTTGGCTTCATCCTGGCCGGCATGGCGCCCAACATCATCGTCTTCACGCTCGCGCATGGTTTGCTGATCGGCTTGTGCGGCAGCTCGGCGACCTTCTCGCCGCTGATCGCCGACACCTCGCTGTGGTTCGTGCGTCGGCGCGGGATTGCGGTAGCGGTGTGCGCCAGCGGCAACTATCTTGGCGGTGCAATCTGGCCGCCGATCGTGCAGCATTTCGTCGACACGGTTGGTTGGCGCCAGACTTATTTCGGCCTCGGTGTGGTGTGCTTCATCGTCATGGGCGGGCTGGCGCTGCTGATGCGTAAGCGTCCGCCGGTAGCGGTTGCGGCGGCTGCGCGCAACGGCGTCAGCCTGACCTCGGAGCGACCCTTCGGTCTGCCGATGGGCAAGGCGCAACTGTTGCTGTGCGTGGCCGGCATCGCCTGTTGCGTGGCGATGGCGATGCCGCAGGTGCATATCGTCGCCTACTGCGGCGACCTCGGTTACGGCGCCGCGCGCGGCGCGCAGATGCTGTCGCTGATGCTGGCGTGCGGCGTGGTGAGTCGGCTGGTGTCCGGATTGATCTGCGACCGCATCGGTGGCTTGCGCACGCTGATGCTCGGTTCGATGCTGCAGGGGATCGCCTTGCTGCTGTTCCTGCCGTTCGACGGACTGGCGTCGCTGTACGTCATCTCGGCCATGTTCGGGCTGTTCCAGGGCGGTATCGTGCCGTCCTACGCGATCATCGTGCGCGAATATTTCCCGGCCTCCGAAGCCGGCGGCCGGGTCGGCACCGTCATCATGTGCACCATGCTCGGGATGGCGCTGGGCGGCTGGATGTCGGGACAGATTTTCGACCTGACCGGCTCCTACCATGCCGCCTTCGTCAACGGCATCCTGTGGAACCTGCTCAACTTCAGCATCTGCATGTTCCTGCTGCGACGCACCTTGCGCAATAGAAAGAATAAAAACGACAACGGCGGCAGTGGCGGTTTGCAGACCGCCGGCGCCTGAAAGGCAAAGCCCCGGGAGCGTCGCCGGTTTGATTTGGCGGCGCTCCTGCATTACGCTACGGGGAATGCAGGCGACCGCCTGCTTTTCTCTTGCTCTCCCTGGGCCCCAGATGCTGATCATTTTCCTCAAAGCCGTGATATTGATCCCGGTGACGCTGTTGCCTATCCTGAATCCGCTCGGCATCGCCCCGGTGTTCGCCAACCTGCTTGGCGACGTGCCGCGCCAGATCGAAAACCGCGTGGCGCGCCAGGTGGCGATCAATTGCTGGTTCCTGCTGGTGGGGGCAATCTTCATCGGCTCGCACGTGCTGGCATTCTTCGGCATTTCGCTGCCGATCGTGCGTATCGGCGGCGGCATCCTGGTGGCAGTGTCGGGCTGGAAGTTGCTCAGCGACGGCGGCAACGACGCGGCGATTCCCAAGCAGGTGGCCAAGGCCTACGACGACGAATCGAACGAAGAATTGAAGGCGCGCAGCTTCTATCCGATCAGCTTCCCGCTCACCGTCGGTCCCGGCACGATTGCGGCGTCGATCACGCTCGGCGCGAATACGCCGGCGCGGTTGGTGGATTGGGTCATGTCGATCGGCAGCGCGGCGCTGGGCTCGGCGCTGACGGTGCTGGTGATTTACCTGTGCTACCGCTCGGCCAACAAGATCGTCAGCCTGCTCGGTCGTCTCGGCACCATGGTGGTGTTGCGGCTGTCAGCGTTCATCCTGCTGTGCATCGGCATCCAGATTTTTTGGTCGGGATTCACCGGTTTGCTGGTGGAGACGGGGATGTTGCCGCCGTAACAATGTTCAATGGAGCAGGCCGCGCTCGCCGAGCAGGTCCTGCACCAGTTCCAGCCGCAGCACGGGGTTGTCGAGCGCCAGCAGGCCTTGCTTCTGCTCCACGCTCATCGGCAGCATTTCGCTCCAGCGGTTGGCGACCCAGCCGCAATCGTCGAGGCGATAGGGGGCCGCCACCGGGATGTCGCTTTCCGGTATGGAATGGTTCTTCAGCGACGCCAGCAAATTCATCAGCGCGGTGACGGTGTTCTGCAACTCTTCGGGAATCGCAACGCTCTGATCGTTCTCGAGCGGCTCTACCTGCGCCATCCACAGCCCGTGCTTCAGCTGCTCCTTGGCGGCGATGCGGAAGCGCGACGTCCCGTTGCAAGAGATACGCAGCAATCCCTGCACCGGCGCCGACCACTCCTTGATATGCGCCAGCGTGCCGACCGGCACGAAGCTCTCGACCAGGCCGGGTTTGCGCACTTCGTTGCCGGCCGTCAGCGCGACCACACCGAACGAAGTGCCGTTGGCGATGCATTTGTTGATCATGTCCAGATAACGGACTTCGAAGATCTGCAAGGGCAGGCGGCCGTCCGGAAACAGCGCCGAGCCTAGCGGGAAAAGCGGGATGGTTTCCATATAGTGAGGTGATGCTTTGTAATTTCCTAAGAGCGCCGCTCTAAGTGCGCAAAACGTAACGATTGTCGCTGATGCACTCATAGCGCTGCACGATGTAGCCGTTGTCGTCGACGCTTTCCAGGTAGACGTCGAATTGCCACAGCCGCGCCATGTGGCGCAGGACTTCGTTGGTGCTGTCGCCCAGCGATCGGCCGTCGCTGCGGAAGTGGCGCAAGGTCAGGCTGCGGTTGCCGCGCGTGTTGACCGACCAGACCTGGATATTCGGTTCGCGGTGGTTGATGTCGTACTGCCGCGACAACGCCTGGCGCACGTACTGATAGCCGCTGTCGTTGTGGATGGCCGAGACTTCCAGCTCGCTGCGGCTTTCATCGTCGAGTACGGCGAACATGCGCATGTCGCGCATCAGCTTCGGTGACAGGTATTGCGCGACGAAGCTCTCGTCCTTGAAGTTGCGCATCACGTAGTGCAGTGTGTCCAGCCAGTTGCTGCCGGCCATGTCGGGAAACCATTGCTTGTCTTCGGCGGTCGGGTGTTCGCAGATGCGGCGGATATCGCTCATCATCGAGAAACCCAGCGCGTACGGATTGATGCCGTTGTAATACGGCTTGGTGATCGGCGGCTGGAACACCACGTTGCTGTGTGAATGCAGGAATTCCATCATGAAGCTGTCGGTCAGCTTGCCCTGGTCGTACATGGTGTTGAGCAGTGTGTAGTGCCAGAACGTGGCCCAGCCTTCATTCATGACCTGGGTCTGCCGCTGCGGATAAAAATACTGTCCGACCTTGCGTACGATGCGGATGACTTCGCGTTCCCACGACTCCAGCAGCGGCGCATTCTTTTCGGCGAAATACAGCAGGTTTTCTTGTGGTTCCGGTGGGAAGCGCTCATCCACCTGTGCCGCCGCGGTTTCCTTTTTCGCCGGCAGGGTGCGCCACAATTCGTTGACCTGGGATTGCGCATAGGCTTCGCGCTCACTCTGCTGCGCGCGTTCCTGCGCCAGCGACATGCGTTGCGGGCGTTTGTAGCGATCAACGCCGTAGTTCATCAGCGCGTGGCAGGAATCGAGAAGCTCTTCCACACGATCGAAGCCGTGGCGCTCTTCACATTCGGCGATGTAACCTTTGGCGTAGACCAGATAGTCGATGATGGCGCTGGCGTCGGTCCACAGCTGGAACAGGTAGTTGCCCTTGAAGAAGGAGTTGTGCCCATACGCCGCATGCGCCACCACCAGCGCCTGCATGGTCATGGTGTTCTCTTCCATCAGATACGCGATGCAAGGGTTGGAGTTGATCACGATCTCGTACGCCAGCCCCATCTGGCCGCGCTTGTAGTCGCGCTCGGTGGCGAGGAAATGCTTGCCGAACGACCAGTGGCGATAATTGACCGGCATGCCCGAGGAGGCATAGGCGTCCATCATCTGCTCGGCGGAAATGATTTCGAGCTGGATCGGATAGATATCCAGCTTGTAGCTCGCCGCCACCTTGGCGATTTCCTCGTTGTAGCGTTCGATCAGCTCGAAGCTCCAATCCGACGGGCAGGGCAGGGGATCATGTTTGGGCGGCGCAGTCGGCGGCACAGGCGGCGTGTTCAGTCGCGTATTCATGCATGGACCTGCTTTTCAAAAAGTTCGCGGAAGACCGGGTAGATCTCGGACGAGGACTGCACCTTCTTCATCGCAAAGTGCGGATGCTCGTGCAGCAGCTGCGTATATTCCGTCCACAGGTTCTGTTCCGGCTCGGCCACCTGGATATAGGCGAAGTAACGGCACATCGGCAGAATCGCTTCCTCCAGGATGCTGCGGCATTTCGGCGAGTCGTCGTTCCAGTTGTCGCCGTCGGAGGCCTGGGCGCCGTAGATGTTCCATTCGCTCGACGGATAGCGTGTCCTGATGATGTCCTGCATCAGTTCCAGCGCGCTGGAGACCACCGTGCCACCGCTTTCCTGCGAGTGGAAGAAGGTCTCTTCATCGACTTCATCGGCGCGCGTGTGATGGCGGATGAAGACCACTTCGATGTGTTCGTAATTGCGCGTCAAAAATAGATACAAGAGGATGAAGAAGCGCTTCGACAAATCCTTGCGCTGCTCGTCCATCGACCCGGATACGTCCATCACGCAAAACATTACGGCGCGGCTCGACGGCTGCGGCTGGCGCACGCGGTTGACGTAGCGCAGGTCGAACGGATCGATGAAGGGGATGCGCCAGATGCGGCCCTTGAGATGATGGATCTCTTCTTCCAGCAACAGGATTTCCGGGCGCCGGTCGTCTGGATCCTTCTTGAGGTCGCACAATTGTTCTTCCAGCTCGCGCAGCTTGGCAGTCAGCGGCCCGCCCAGCGCGATGCGCCGACCCAGCGAGCTGCGCAGTGAACGCACGATGTCGATGTTGGCGGGCGAACCGTCGACCGAATAGCCGGCGCGCATGTTCTTCCAGTTGGGGATTGACATCAGGTTGGTCTGGATCAGGCGCGGCAACTCCAGGTCTTCGAAGAAATACTGCATGAATTCTTCGCGCGACAACTCGAAGGTGAACTCGTCCTGGCTCTCGCCTTCATTGCTGGCGGTGCTGCCGCCATCGCCGGAACCGCCGCTGCGACGCGGGATGCGGTCACCCTGCAGATAATCCTGATTGCCGGGATGCACGATCTCACGCTTGCCGCCGCGGCCGTGGTGGAAGGCCGGTTCGGAAATATCCTTGCGCGGAATGGTGATGCTTTTCGAACTTTCGATGTCCTTGATGCTGCGATCCCTTACTGCTTCGGTAACGGAACGCCGGATATCGCTGCGAAAGCGCCTGAGGAAACGCTCCCGGTTGGCGATGCTTTTATTCTTGCCAGCTAGCCTACGGTCGATGATCTGGTGGAGCAAGTGCTTCTCCCGCTAGTGGGGACCTGCTTTGGATCTCGCTGCGAGCCCTTGATCCGACACCGGCTGTTGGTCTCGCGCTTGGATCGAAAACAGGTCCAAAGACGGGTTGCTATTCATTGACGCGTTCTGTCATCGGCAACCCGCTTCCCTGGTTCAAGAGGATTTGCGTACGCGCAAATACCATTCGCACAGCAAGCGCACCTGCTTCGGCGTGTAACCCTTGCTGACCATGCGATTGACGAAGTCTTCGTGTTTCTGCATCTCTTCGGTCGAACCCTTGGCGTTGAAGGAAATCACCGGCAACAGATCCTCGGTGTTGGAGAACATCTTCTTCTCGATCACCACGCGCAGCTTTTCGTAACTGGTCCACAGCGGGTTCTTGCCGCCGTTGTTGACGCGTGCACGCAGCACGAAGTTGACGATCTCGTTGCGGAAGTCTTTCGGATTGCTGATGCCGGCCGGCTTCTCGATCTTTTCCAGCTCTGCGTTCAGGGAGGCGCGGTCGAAGCTCTCGCCGGTGTCGTGATCGCGGAATTCCTGATCCTGGATCCAGAAGTCGGCATAGGTGACGTAGCGGTCGAACACGTTCTGGCCGTATTCCGAATACGACTCCAGATAGGCGGTCTGGATTTCCTTGCCGATGAACTCTGCATAGCGCGAGGCCAGCGTGTCCTTGACGAAGGACAGGTATTTTTGCTCCTGCTCTGGCGGGAACTGCTCGCGCTCGATCTGCTGCTCCAAGATGTACATCAGGTGCACCGGATTGGCCGCGATCTCGGTGGTGTCGAAGTTGAACACGCGCGACAGGATCTTGAACGCGAAACGTGTCGAGATGCCGGTCATGCCTTCGTCAACGCCGGCGTAATCGCGGTATTCCTGATACGACTTGGCTTTGGGATCGGTGTCTTTGAGATTCTCGCCGTCATACACCTGCATCTTGGAAATCAGGCTGGAGTTTTCCGGCTCGCCCAGACGGGTGAGGATGGAGAACTGCGCCATCATCTTCAGCGTACCCGGCGCGCAAATGGCCTTGGCCAGCGAGGAGGTGCGCAGCAGCTTCTCGTAGATGCGGATTTCTTCCGACACGCGCAGGCAGTACGGCACCTTGACGATATAGATACGATCAAGCAGCGCTTCGTTGTTCTTGTTGTTGCGGAAGGCCTTCCACTCCGATTCGTTGGAGTGGGCCAGGATGACGCCGTCGAACGGAATCGCGCCGAAGCCTTCGGTGCCCTTGAAGTTGCCTTCCTGGGTTGCCGTCAGCAGCGGATGCAGCACCTTGATCGGCGCCTTGAACATTTCGACGAACTCCAGCAGGCCCTGGTTCGACAGGCACAGCCCGCCGGAATAGCTATAGGCGTCGGCATCGTCCTGCGAGTATTGCTCGAGCTTGCGGATGTCGACCTTGCCGACCAGCGTGGAAATGTCCTGATTGTTTTCGTCGCCCGGCTCGGTCTTGGAAATCGCGATCTGGCGCAGGATCGACGGATAGCGCTTGACCACGCGGAACTGGCGGATGTCGCCGTTGAATTCATGCAGGCGCTTGACGGCCCACGGGCTCAGGATGGATTTGAGGTAGCGGCGCGGGATGCCGAACTGCTCTTCGAGGATCTGTCCGTCTTCTTCGTAATCGAACAGGCCGAACGGCGATTCATTGACCGGCGAACCTTTGATCGAATAGAAGGGGATGTGCTCCATGAGCTGTTTGAGGCGCTCGGCGATCGACGACTTGCCGCCGCCGACCGGGCCCAGCAGATACAGGATCTGCTTCTTTTCTTCCAGGCCTTGCGAGGCATGGCGGAAATAGGCGACCACCTGTTCAATCACTTCTTCCGCGCCGTAGAATTCCTTGAAGGCGGGATAGACCTTGATCACCTTGTTGGCGAACAGGCGCGACAAGCGGGGGTCTTCGCGTGTGTCGACTTTCTCAGGTTCGCCGATCGCCATCAGCATGCGTTCTGCGGCCGATGCGTACACAGCCGGATCGTTCTTGCAAAGACTCAGATACTCTTCAAGCGAAAATTCTTCTTCTCTGGTTTTGTCAAAGCGACTCGCAAAGCTGCTGTAGATATCCATACCACCTCCGTAACTTCAATGAGACAACAAATTGAATACGTGCGTTATGTTTTTAGAGTTATCGACCGCGGTTTCCTGAGCGTCAGCTCCTGACCACTTTCAGCAGGCTTTACGATCATGCGCGGCATTGAAATTTTCAATGCGTTCGCCATGCGTTTTGCAACGCAGTGAAGCTGCACGCGTCCTTATGAACTTGGACCGGAAAACAAAATTTTCGTTTTTATTCTATTCCTTTTTTTCTGAAGTCATTGTGCTGCTTTTGTTTCAGCGTACTGCTAAATGATTTTCCCGTAGTCGAAAACAACTGCCGTTTTCGGAGCCAGCTTTTCGATATGCAAAAGCATCGAAATTGTGCGCCGTAGTTTTTGCTATTCCCCTGTTCATTAAATGGTTGAGCGTCATCTGCGGTTGACCTTGTTACGTAATTCAGGCGTGCGGCCTTGCAAGCGAATCGGGGCAGGCTTTGCGCGCTTGTCGGATGAGGTCGGCGGACATCGCCCGGCGCGCATTTTTTAGCATCGAAAACCGTCGCAAGAGGCAGTGCAAGTTTGATGCCGGGAAATACCCCATCGACAGGATGGAAATAGGAGCCGATGCGGTATCGGCCAAAATGGCGCCGAAATCTTTTTTCAATTGCATGCCTGAAACGTTGCTTTTTTACCATGTGACCACTTCGCAACGCCTAACTCGATAGCTTTCCAGCAAGCTTTGCGATCTTTTTGATAGATGGCCTCGATGAACTTGCTGGGGAAAACGCCCCCGACCCCGTCCCGAGGGCGTTCGCAAGCCATCTGCCGAGAAAGCCCGGAGTAGATAAGTCATTGACAAACAAGTGAAAAATGCAGTCTAATTCAGGGTTCACCATCCGTTGAATTGCGTTCGTGCTGTGGCCTTGCGGTTTCGGCTCTTAAATGCCTCTCTGATCTACAAGAAGAGGCACGCGCAGAAAACAGAAATTCCGCGGAGATTCCGATGTATTTTTGCCGATTATTGATTAAGTAAGCGAGTCCAACATGAAACGTACCTACCAACCTTCCGTCGTGCGTCGCAAGCGTACCCATGGTTTCCGTGCCCGTATGGCAACCCGTGGTGGCCGCGCTGTCATCAACGCACGCCGCTCAAAAGGCCGCAAGCGTCTGGCTGCTTGATACATAGCCGGCGCAGAGCACTGCTGTTTGTGTGACAGGCGATCGTTCCTATCTCTACTCACGCGATCAGCGAATCGTTAAAACGGATGAGTTTTCATCCGTTTTTCGTTTGCGACCGGTGTATCGGACTGCCCATTTCGTCCTGTACGCGCGCAACAACGACCTGCCGCTAGCGCGTCTGGGTGTCGTCGCCGCCAAACGCATGGCGCCGCGCGCGGTCACCCGGAACACGATCAAGCGCGTTACCCGCGAATTGTTCCGGCAAACGGCATTGGCATTGCCCCAGATAGATTGCATCGTGCGTTTGTCGAAACCGGTCAACAGCAAGAGCGGACCGGCGACCAACGCCAGACTCAAAGCGGAATTGCGCGACGAGTTGTCACAGTTGTTTGCATTTTTGCTGAACGCGACCGCGTTTGCCAGGAAGCCGGAAAATACGTGATGAAAACGCCTTTACTCCTGCTGTTACGCGCCTACAAGCTGGGAGTCAGCCCTTATCTCGGGCAGAATTGCCGTTTTTATCCCAGCTGTTCCGACTACGCCGCCGAAGCCATCCGCCTCCACGGCGCATGGAAGGGCAGCGTCTTGGCCGGCAAGCGCCTGTGCAAATGCCATCCCTGGCATCCCGGCGGACTCGATCCGGTACCTGAGTCCTCCACATCAGATTCCTCCTCTCCCACTGTTGCCGCTGGCGGCTGCAGCCACTCCTGATTTATTGGTCAATACTCTTATGGATATCAAACGTACCGTCCTGTGGGTTGTCTTCTCGTTTTCCCTGCTGCTGCTCTGGGATAGCTGGCAACGTCATAACGGCAAGCCGTCGATGTTTTTCCCGACGACGACCCAAGAGGCGACTCCGGCTGCCGCCGGCGCTGACCCGTCCAAGTCTTCCGTGCCGCAAGCTGCAGGCACGACTGCAGGTGCAGCCGACGTTGCAGGCGGCTTGCCTGCCGCCAAGGGTGAGACCATCACCATCACGACCGACGTCGTCAAAGCCGACATCGATACCGTCGGCGGCGAGCTCAAGCGTCTGGAACTGCTGAAACACCGCGACACCGTCGACCCGACCAAGAACCTGGTCCTGTTCGATTCGAGCGCCGGCCACACCTATCTGGCTGAATCCGGCCTGATCGGCGGCCCGTTCCCGACCCACAAGTCGATCTTCACCGCCAAGCCGGGCGCACGCGCGCTGGACAACGGCAACGAAGTCCAACTGGTGCTGGAAGCGCAGGAAAACGGCGTCAAGCTGACCAAGACCTACACCTTCAAGCGCGGCGACTATTCGATCGACCTGAAGCACACCGTCACCAATGACAGCGCCGCAGCGATCAATCCTTCGCTGTACCTGCAACTGGTGCGCGACGGCAACAAGCCGGGCGGCGAATCGCACTTCTACAGCACCTTTACCGGTCCTGCCGTGTACACCGATACCGACAAATTCCAGAAGCTGACCTTCGAGAAGATCGAAGAAGGCAAGGAACAGCACGCCAACAAGGCCGACAACGGCTGGATCGCGCTGGTGCAGCACTATTTCGTGTCGGCCATCATTCCGCCTGAAAAAGCGCAGCGCGACATCTTCACCAAGAAGATCGGCACCAACCTGTACGCCGTCGGCAACATCCTGCCGCTGGGCGCGGTTGCTCCGGGCGCCAGCGTCACCATGGACGCGCGCCTGTACTCCGGTCCGCAAGAATCGTCCGTGCTGGAAAAGACCACACCGGGCCTGGAACTGGTCAAGGACTATGGCTGGCTGACCATCATCGCCAAGCCGATCTTCTGGCTGATGATCCATATCCATGCCTACGTCGGCAACTGGGGCTGGACCATCATCCTGCTGACCATGCTGATCAAGGCGGTGTTCTTCCCACTGTCGGCCGCCAGCTATCGCAGCATGGCCAAGATGAAGGCCGTCACGCCGAAGATGACCGCGATCCGCGAGCGTCACAAGGGTGATCCGCAGGCGATGAACCGCGAAATGATGTCGCTGTACAAGACCGAGAAGATCAATCCGCTGGGTGGCTGTCTGCCGATCGTGATCCAGATCCCGGTGTTCATTTCGCTGTACTGGGTGCTGCTGGCCAGCGTCGAAATGCGCGGCGCGCCATGGCTGGGCTGGATCCACGATCTGACCGCACCTGACCCGTTCTACATCTTGCCGGTGCTGATGGCGGTGTCGATGTTCATCCAGACCAAGCTCAACCCGACTCCTCCGGATCCGGTGCAGGCCAAGGTCATGATGTTCATGCCTATCGTGTTCTCGGTGATGTTCTTCTTCTTCCCGTCCGGCCTCGTGCTGTACTGGGTCGTGAACAACGTCCTGTCGATCACGCAGCAATGGGTCATCACCAGAAAGATGCAGACAGGCAAGGCTTAACGACCTGCTTGTAAGTCACTTGTTAGTCGAAAAAGCCCGTGGCATGATTTTCACGGGCTTTTTTTTCGTCCCTGTTTTCCTATTTTTTGAAAAGTAGTGCGCATCATGACTCTCGATACTTCTCCCATCGCCGCGATCGCCACCGCCCCCGGACGCGGTGGCATCGGCGTGGTCCGTCTCTCCGGTAAAAATCTGTGGCCGGTGGTGCAGGCCATCTGCGGCAAGGATGAAAGCACGCTGGCGCCACGCCACGCCAGCTACCTGCCGTTCAAACGTGCCGACGGCAGCCTGATCGACCAGGGCCTGGCGATCTACTTCAAGGCGCCGCATTCCTATACCGGCGAAGATGTGCTGGAGCTGCAAGGCCACGGCGGCCCGGTGGTCATGCAAATGCTGCTGGCGCGCTGCCTTGAAGCGGGCATCGACATCGGCCTGCGCCTGGCCGAACCGGGTGAGTTCACCCAGCGCGCCTTCCTCAACGACAAGCTCGACCTGGCGCAGGCCGAAGCGGTCGCCGACCTGATCGAAGCATCGACGGAGGCAGCCGCCAAGTCGGCCTCGGAATCGCTGTCGGGCGCGTTCTCCAAAGTCATCCACGATCTGGTGAACAAAGTCACCAACCTGCGCATGCTGGTCGAGGCAACGCTGGATTTCCCGGAAGAAGAAATCGACTTCCTTGAGCAATCCGACGCGCGCGGCCAGCTCGCGGCAATCCGCGCCACGCTCGACGACGTCTTCATGCACGCCTCGCAAGGCGCGCTGCTGCGCGACGGCCTCAACGTCGTCCTGGCCGGCAAGCCCAACGTCGGCAAGTCGTCGCTGCTGAATGTCCTGGCCGGCTCCGACGTCGCCATCGTCACGCCGATTGCCGGCACCACGCGCGACAAGGTCACCGAGACCATCCAGATCGAAGGCATGCCGCTCAACATCATCGACACAGCCGGCATACGCGAAGCCGATGAAGATGGCAGCGGTCCCGACGAAGTCGAGCGCATCGGCATCGAACGCACCTGGGGTGAAGTCGCCAAGGCCGACGTCATCCTGCACATGCTCGACGCCGACCGCGGTCCGACACTGGAAGATGAAAAGATCACCGAGCGTTTCCCCGACGGCGTGCCGGTCATCCGCATCTGGAACAAGATCGACCGCTCCGGCCACAAGCCGGCAGTCGACAAGATGACGGACGCCACGCACATTTATCTGTCGGCCACCGATCAGGTCGGCATCGACCTGCTGCGCGGCGAGTTGCTGCGCATCGCCGGCTGGCAGCAGACTGTGGAATCACGCTACCTCGCGCGTGAACGCCACCTGATCGCCCTGAAGGCGGCGCGCGACTATCTGGAAAGCGCCGCCATGCACGCCTCGGTCGACAACCAGGCCAGCGACAAGTCATTGGATTTGTTCGCGGAAGAATTGCGCCTGGCGCAGGAGCGTTTAAGCAGCATCACCGGCAAGTTCACGCCGGACGATTTGCTCGGTGTGATCTTCTCGCGTTTCTGTATCGGGAAGTAACCGGAAACGACCTGCGGAGAAGTATGCGAACACAATCCTGTAACGAGTGTTACAGGGTGTAAAAACCATAGGTGGACAGGGAAGGGGACGTTATCTTGAGCACTCCCTCCCCTCCAATTCATCACCCCCCTGAGGATTGGATTTAACCCGCGTGCCGCAAGGCCGCGGGTTTTTTTCTGGGCGACGCCAACAGCGGGAAGGTGTCGCGTCAGACTTCTTCGGAGCGATCGTGCGGCGCAGTCTGCAGGATGGCCGCCGGTGGATACAGCTGCAGCGCGTTGTGCAGCTTGCCGATGGCGCGGCACATGTCTTCGAAGCCGCTGGCTTCCACTTTCGATTTGAACTGGTAAATCGTTCCATCGACCCAGACTTCGCGTTCGGCTTCTCTGAGTATGTTCATCGTTTGTCTCCATCTCATTTTTGTGTGGGAATGGTAGCACGGTGGTTTGCCGGCGCAATACGGTGGCGGTTTTGCGACACATCAATGTGTCGTTCTGCACACGTCCGGACCTGTTTTCGCGCCTCGTTTGTCTGTTGAGAAATGCAAACCGGCGCTATGCCGACGTACTTTTTTACGCCGCCTGCAGAGCGGGAAAACAACTGCTAAGATGCCCCTCTGCCCGATGTCGCAGCAGGGCATCTTTCCCATTTTTCAGGAGTCTTCATGTCGCAAACCAACCCACGCGTTGCCGATCATCCCATCGATCCACAATTCCTGAATCGCTGGTCGCCGCGCGCCTACACCGGCGCCGACATCTCCGAAGAAACCGTGCTGAGTTTCCTCGAAGCCGCACGCTGGGCGCCGTCATCCTACAATTCGCAGCCATGGCGCTTCGTCTACGCGCGTCGCGGTACGCCGCAATGGGACAGCCTGCTGGGCCTGCTCAACGACTTCAACCGCAGCTGGGCGGAGAAGGCCTCGGTGCTGATCATCGTGCTGTCCAAGACTACCTTCACGCCGCCTGGCGCCGCTGCGCCGGGCCCTGCGCCGACGCATTCCTTCGACGCCGGTTCGGCCTGGGCCTACCTGGCATTGCAAGCGAGCCTGTCGGGCTGGCACGCACACGGCATGGCAGGTTTCGACAAGGAAAAAACCCGCACCGAGCTGGGCATTCCCGCTGACTTCGCCATTGAAGCTGCAGTTGCGATCGGCAAAATCGGCGACAAATCGATCCTGCCGGAAGGCCTGCAAGCCCGCGAACTGCCGTCTCCGCGCGAGCCGCTGAGCAAATTGGCGTTTGAAGGTAAATTTCAGGGCTAATTTGTAGAAAAGTACTGGAATTCCTGGAAAAGCTCCGCTATAATTGCGGTCTTTCAGCGAGACTGAAAACCAGATCTGGAGTGGTAGTTCAGTTGGTTAGAATACCGGCCTGTCACGCCGGGGGTCGCGGGTTCGAGCCCCGTCCGCTCCGCCAAAACACAAATGCCTGCTTAGTGCAAACTAAGCAGGCATTTTTGTTTGTGCCGTCACTTTTTTCCCGAAGGGAAAACGAACTAGCGGAGCGGAGAGAGCCGCCTGCGCGGCTCTCGGCGGGGCGAGAAGGGATTCGCTTGCAAGCGAATCGGCGGCCCGCGGAACGTGGGCGAGCCCCAATGCCCCACAAAAGCAAAAGCCCCGCTTGGTGCAAACCAAGCGGGGCTTTTGCGTCGTACAAAGAGCTAAGAAAGATTAGCGATTAAAGGAAACTCACTTCCCCTTCCTCTCCGTACTCAACTGCTCAATCACATGCCGCGGCGCCTCGGCATAATGCTTGAACTCCATCGTATAAGTAGCGCGCCCCTGCGTCGCCGAACGCAATGACGTCGAGTACCCGAACATCTCCGACAGCGGCACTTCGGCCTTGATGATCTTGCCGCCGCCACCGGCGATTTCATCCATGCCCTGCACCATGCCGCGCCGTGACGACAAATCGCCCATGACGCTGCCGGCGTAGTCTTCCGGCGTTTCCACCTCGACCGCCATCATCGGCTCCAGCAGCACCGGGCTGGCCCGGCGCATGCCTTCCTTGAACGCCATCGAACCGGCCATGCGGAATGCATTTTCGTTCGAGTCGACGTCATGGTAAGAGCCGAAGGTCAGCGTCGCGCGGATATCGACCACCGGATAACCGGCCAGCACGCCGCTGCCCAGTGTTTCCTGGATACCCTTGTCGACCGCCGGAATGAACTCGCGCGGCACCACGCCGCCCTTGATGGCGTCGACGAACTCGTAGCCCGTGCCGGGCGGCAGCGGTTCCAGCTTCAGCACCACATGGCCGTACTGGCCGCGTCCGCCGGATTGCTTGACGAATTTGCCTTCGACATCTTCAATCGTCTTGCGAATCGCTTCGCGGTAGGCCACCTGCGGCTTGCCGACGGTAGCTTCGACGTTGAACTCGCGCTTCATGCGATCGACCAGGATTTCCAGATGCAGCTCGCCCATGCCGGAAATGATGGTCTGGCCCGACTCTTCATCGGTGCGCACGCGGAACGACGGATCTTCCTGCGCCAGTCGGTTCAGGGCAATGCCCATCTTCTCCTGGTCGGCCTTGGTCTTCGGTTCCACCGCCTGCGAAATCACCGGCTCAGGGAAGACCATGCGTTCCAGGATGATCACGTGATCCGGATCGGACAGCGTGTCGCCGGTGGTGACGTCCTTCAGCCCGACTGCAGCTGCGATGTCGCCCGCATACACTTCCTTGATTTCCTTGCGCTCGTTCGCATGCATTTGCAGGATGCGGCCCAGGCGTTCCTTCTTGCCCTTGATCGGGTTATAGACCGTGTCGCCCGAATTGATCATGCCCGAATACGCACGGAAGAAAACCAACTGGCCGACGAACGGGTCGGTCATGATCTTGAATGCCAGCGCCGAGAATTTTTCGTCGTCGGAAGGGTGGCGTTCAATCTCATTGTCGTCTTCATCGTGACCCTTGATCGCCGGCACGTCGATCGGCGACGGCAGGTAATCGATCACGGCGTCGAGCATGGCCTGCACGCCCTTGTTCTTGAACGCGCTACCGGCCAGCATCGGCACGATCTCGCCGGCGATGGTGCGCAGGCGCAGGCCGTGCTTGATGTCTTCTTCGGTCAAGGGCGTGCCGCTGAGGTATTTCTCCAGCAACTGTTCATTGGCTTCGGCCGCCTGTTCGATCATCTTGTCGTGCCATTCGCGCGCAGTCTCTTCCAGCTCGACCGGGATCGGCTGGTACTCGAACTTCACGCCCTGGCTTTCCTCATCCCAGATGATCGCCTTCATCTTGACCAGGTCGATCACGCCCTGGAAATGATCTTCCGCACCGATAGGAATCTGAATCGGCACGGCGTTGCCTTTCAGGCGGTCGCCGATCTGTTTCTGCACGCGGAAAAAGTCCGCACCGACGCGATCCATCTTGTTGACGAAGGCCATGCGCGGGACGCCATATTTGTTCGCCTGGCGCCACACGGTTTCGGACTGCGGCTGCACGCCACCGACCGAGTCGTACACCATGACCGCGCCGTCGAGCACGCGCATCGAGCGTTCGACTTCGATGGTGAAGTCGACGTGGCCCGGCGTGTCGATGATGTTGATGCGGTGTTCCGGATAATTGCCGGCCATGCCTTTCCAGAAGGCGGTGGTGGCGGCCGACGTGATGGTGATGCCGCGTTCCTGCTCCTGCTCCATCCAGTCCATGGTCGCAGCGCCGTCATGCACTTCGCCAATCTTGTGATTGACGCCGGTATAAAACAGGATGCGCTCGGTGGTGGTAGTTTTACCGGCATCGATGTGCGCACTGATACCAATGTTCCGGTAATGTTCTATACGGGTCTTGCGTGTCATGACATTTTCCTTTTCGTTGCATCGTTGGATGGAACCGGCAGAAAGCAATCGCGGCGGAGTCACATTATGCGCATATTTTGGCATCCTATGCTGTTCGCCGTGGTTGACTGATGCTGGCTAAAAATCCAGCCTTCAATCCTTCCCTGGTTCGCCTGGCGGCATTCTTTCCTGCAAGACAATTGCGAGGATGGAAAGCCTGCGCATCATCATAGTCTGTATTTATGTAATGCGTGTTACATAATAGGTTTTGGTCGAAATTGTTGTCAAGGTATTTTTGTAATTCAAGTTATATTAAGCTACACTGAACACTGATATCCAACGCAGTCGTTGTAAAAAAGGAGAATTCCCATGCAGCAAACAAGAGGGCGGCCGCGCAGTTTCGACCGAGACGAAGCGCTACGCCTGGCAATGCAGGTTTTTTGGAACAAGGGTTACGAAGGCACCACCATGGCCGACCTGACGGCCGCCATCGGCGTCAAGGCGCCGAGCCTGTACGCCGCGTTCGGCGACAAGAACGCGCTGTTCCGCGAAGCCATCGATTTCTATTCGGCAACCACCGCCATCGGTCCGATGAATGCGCTGAAAGAAGGCAAGGGCATGCGCGAGGATTTGCACAACATGTTGCAAACCAGCGTCGCGCTGTATGCCGACCCGGCCAATGGCAAGGGCTGCATGGTGGTCGTCTCGGCCATCAATTGCGCCCCCGAAAATGCCGCCCATGCCGAAGAAATGACGGTGCGTCGCCAGAAGAAGCGGCAAGAGCTGGCCAAGCGCTTCCGCAAGGCGCAGGAGCAGAATGAATTGAGCGCCGACGCCGACATCGACGGCCTGGCCGATTTCTACACCGCCGTCCTGCACGGCCTGTCGCTGAGCGCGCGCGACGGCGTCAGCAGCGACCGTCTGGCCGGAACTATTTGCCACGCCATGAAGGCGCTTGATGCGGTACTGGTTACGCCGAAGAAAAAACGTGTCGTGCAATAGCCTGGAAATTCTCGGGGCACAATGAAAAACGCCGGGCCGATCTTGCGATCGCCCGGCGTTGTCCGTTGGCAGAGATGAATCAGGCCGCAGCAGCCAATGCCGCAGTACCGTCGTTCTCGCGCAATTGTCCACCCAATGCCTCGACCAGATCGGCCAGCATCTTGCTGACTTCGCCGGTCATCAGCATGAAGTCGCCGTCAAAGCGTTCGTCGTCGTTCTTCGACGTGACGTCGCTGTCTTCCTTCAATACGTCCAGCGGCGTGATCTTCTTCACGCTCAGGTTTTCGGTCAGCACGAACGACACGCGGTCGTTCCAGGTCAGCGCCAGGCGCGTGCATTGCTTGCCCGATTCGATGTGGCGCTGCACGTCTTCGGGTTCCAGCGTGTGGCGCACGAATCGCACGGTCGCCTTGCTGTCGCCGCTGGCGCGCAATTCGGTGTCCTGATCGACGGTGAAGCCGCTCGGCGCTTCGTCCGAGGCCAGCCAGTCGGTCATCGACGACAAGGGCGAGCGCACGGTGCGCAGCGTTTCCAGCGGGAATTTTGGGATCGCCTTGAGCAGCAGCTTCAACACTTCTTCGGCCTTGCCGGGGCTACCGGCATCGACGATCAGCCAGCCATTGACCGGGTCGATCCAGGTCCAGGTGCTGCGCACGATGCTGAAGGCGCGCGGCAGCAACTCGTCGGTGACTTGCTCTTTCAATTCCTTGGTCTGCTTGCGGCCGGGCGCAAAACCTTGTTGTTCTTCCAACTCGGCAGCGCGCGCCTTGGTCACCTGATTGATCACGGTGCTCGGCAGCAGTTTCTTTTCGGTATCCAGCTTGAGCAGGAACTGGCGGTTGACGACATGCACCAGGCGCTCGTTGCCGCGCGGCGAAACCCAGCCCTGCGACTGCATTTCCAGGCTGGAGCAGGCGGCGAACGCCTGCGGAGCGAGATTGGATTCGAGCTGGTCGGCGCTGATGGCCCAAGGGGCCGGAAGGCGATAAATCTGAAGGTTCTTAAACCACATGGCGTTCGGGCAAAAGCGTCCATTTTACACGCAGCTTGCGGGGCCTCCGATATTCCCGCCGACTTTATCTGCGTACGCTGGCGCAGCCCGCGCGCAGCCTGATTCGGCTACTCGAACCCGAGTTCACCCTGCGAAAAATCCTCGCGTTCGGGCGTACCGTCGTTCTTCGACAAGGCCCCCACACGCACGCCCAGCAGCCGTATGCGCTGCTCCAGCGGCACCCGTCGCAGGCATTCGCCGGCGGCGCGGCGGATCGCGGCGGGGTCGCTCACCGACGCCGGCAAGGTGACGTCGCGCGTCACCGTCGAGAAGTCGGCATAGCGCAGCTTGATGCCGATGGTACGGCCGAGATAGCCTTTGCGATGCAGGTCTTCCGATACGCGCGTACACAGCGCGGTGAAAATGCCGGACAGCTTGTCGCGATCATGGCGCGCATGCAGGTCGCGTTCGAAAGTGGTTTCGCGGCTGATCGACTTCGGCTCCGAACTGGTCGAGACCGGCCGGTCGTCGACGCCTTGCGCGACATTGCCGAGCCATGCCGAATAGCTGCGGCCGAAATGATCCTGCAACAGGCCTGCGTCGGTGCGCGCCAGGTCGCCGATGGTGAGGATGCCGAGCGCGGTCAGCTTCTCGGCCGCCTTCGGACCGATGCCGTTGATCTTGCGCGCCGGCAGCGGCCAGATGCGCGTTGGCACGTCGTCCATGGTCAGGATGGTCAGGCCGTTGGGCTTTTCCAGGTCGGAGCAGATCTTGGCCAGCAGCTTGTTGGGAGCGACGCCGATCGAGCACGACAGGCCGGTGGTTTCGTTGACGGCGTTCTTGATGCGCGTGGCCAATGCGCGGGTTTCTTCTTCATGTTCGCTGAGGTCGATATAGATTTCGTCTATCCCGCGATCCTCGATCAACGGCGCGATGCCGGCAACGGCCTTCTTGAACAAGCGGGAATAGTGGCGATAAGAATCGAAATCCACCGGGAGCAGGACGGCGTCGGGCGCCAGCTGTGCCGCCTTCATCATGCCCATGGCGGAAAACACGCCGAGCGCGCGCGCTTCGTAGGTCGAGGTCGTGATGACGCCACGTCCGACATAGTCGCGCAGGATGGAGAATTCGCGCGTGCCGTCGTCGCGCATGACCGGCTGGTGCACGGAGCGCCCGCCGATCACCACGGCCCGGCCGCGCAATTCCGGATAGCGCAGCAGCTCCACCGATGCATAGAACGCATCCATGTCGAGGTGCGCAATGCGGCGGGCGTTGGCGGTCATGAAGAAAAGGAGGCGGAGATGGGTAGTTTGAGGACGGCGGATCGCCGCACGTCGCATCGCGCATCAATAATGCGGCGGTCTTTCATTCTCGATGCTGCGCGGCTCGCTGGCGCTGTTGGCGGCGTCCTTCACCTGCCGCGCCAGCGCGGTCAGCAACTTCTCGAGTTCGTCGATCTTCTTTTGCTGCTCGTAGACGATCTTGTTGAGTGTATCGACGGTGTCTTCCTGATGCGTCAGTTTCAATTCGATGTCGACCAGACGTTCTTCGTCGATCATGGTGTGTTCTCCTTTGTGGTCGCTGTATCGGCCGCTGTATTGGCCCCTGTTTCGCCCAGCCAGCGTAATGCGCCTTGCGCGGCCTTGCGACCGCTGGCGAAGCAGGCGGTCAACAGGTAGCCGCCGGTCGGCGCTTCCCAGTCCAGCATCTCGCCGGCGCAGAATACGCCGGGCAATTGACGCAGCATCAGGTGATGTTCGCCGGCATCTTGCATCGCCTCGAATGGTACACCGCCGGCGCTGCTGATGGCTTCGTCGATCGGCCGCGGCGCGCGTAGTTTGAGCGGCAATTCCTTGATAGCATGCGCCAGCTTGTGCATGTCCTGGAAATCTTCAGCGCTGGTGCATTCGCGCAGCAGCGCCGCCTTTGCCCCCTTGAGCTTGAGCCGGCTTTGCAGATGGCTGGACATCGAACGGGCGCCGCGCGGATGCTGCAGTTCGCTCAGCACGCGCGCCGGCAGCCAGTCCGGCAGCAGGTCGAGATACAGCGTGGCCGGCGCCGATGGCGTGATGGCGTCGCGCAACGGCGCCGACAGCGCATAGATCAGGCCGCCTTCGATGCCGGTGTCGGTGATGATGCATTCGCCTTGCCGGCGCAATGGCGTGCCGTCGTTCAGCATGACGGTGGCGGCGATGGTCTTGAGCGGTTCGCCGGCGGCGCGGCTGCGGAAATGCTCGCTCCAGTCGACGTCGAAGCCGCAGTTCGATGGCTGCAAGGGCGCCAGCTCGACGCCGCGTTCGGCCAGCAGCGGCATCCATGCGCCATCCGAGCCGAGGCGCTTCCAGCTGCCGCCACCCAGCGCAAGAATGGTGGCCGCTACGGCTGCGGTCGTGGAAATTTCACCTTCGGGCGTGGCGAAGCGCAGCTTGCCATCCGCATCCCAACCTTGCCAGCGATGCCGCATGTGGAAGCGCACACCCGCTTCGCGCAGGCGATGCAGCCAGGCGCGCAACAGCGGCGCAGCCTTCATGTCGGTCGGGAAGACGCGTCCGGAACTGCCGACGAAGGTCTCGATGCCAAGCCCGTGTATCCAGGCGCGCAAATCGTCGGGCGTGAAATCCTTGAGCAATGCGGCAACTTCATTGCGGCGCGCACCGTAGCGCGAGAGGAAACCGTCGAGGTCTTCCGAATGGGTGATGTTCATGCCGCCCTTGCCGGCCAGCAGGAACTTGCGCCCCACCGACGGCATGGCGTCGTAGAGATCGACCTGCACGCCGGCCATGGCCAGCACTTCGGCGGCCATCAGGCCGGCCGGACCGCCGCCGATGATGGCGACCGACGTCGTGAGTCCGGGGTCAGTGGCGGGATGGGGCACTGTATTTCTTTTCCAGTCGGGCCACCAGCATGGCCAGGCAAATCGTCATGCTGAAATACACCACCGAAATCGTGATGTACGGTTCCCAGTAGCGCGAGTAGCTGCCGGCCACGGTGCGTGCGGCATAGGCCAGTTCGGCCAGGCCAATGGTCGACACCAGCGAGGAATCCTTGAGCAGCGTGATGGCTTCATTGCCCAGCGGCGGCAGCATGCGGCGAAACGCTTGCGGCAAAATGATGTAACGCATGCGCAGGCGATAGCCCATGCCGAGGCTTGACGCGGCATGGCTCTGGCCGCGCTCGATCGACTGGATGCCGGCGCGGAAGATTTCAGAGATGTACGCCGCTGCATTGAGGGACAAGGCCACGATGCCGGACACGAAAGCGCCGTAATCCTGCTTGATGGTGCGCGCCAGTTCACCGGAAATCAGCAGGCCGTTGTCCTGATGGATCAGCACCGGCATCACGGCGAAATGGATCAGCAGGATCTGCACGAACAGCGGCGTGCCGCGGAAGAAGGCGACATAAAAACTCGCGATCCATTTGGTCACGCGCAGGATGTATTTCCACGCGCCGTGCTGCACGTCGGCCAGCCGCAGCATGCCCAGCAAGAGGCCCATCACGGTGCCCGCGATAATGCTGATCACGGCCACTTCCAGCGTCATGAAGAAGCCCTTGATGAACAGCGGCGCGTAGCCTTCGATGATGCTCCAGCGGAAATCCATGGCGGAAAATTGAATGGTGGACATGAAAAATGCGCAATCCGGCGGACTGCGCATTTGTCGGGATTATACCGTAGCGCCGCAGCCGCACTGTGGTTGCGGCGGTAGCACTACGGCAGGCGGCGAACTTATTTCTTGGCGCCGAAGTATTGCGTGCTGATCTTGTCGAAAGTGCCGTCGGCCTTCAGGTCGGCCATACCCTTGTTGACCTTGTTGAGCAGCTCGGTGTTGCCCTTGCGCACGGCGATACCGTAATACTCTTTCGGGAAGTTGGCGTCCGACACGGTGCGCAGCTTGCTCGACGGGTTGTTGGTGATGTAGTTCTTGACCACGGCGTCGTCGGCGACCACGGCGTCAACGCCGCCGGTTTCCAGTTCCTTCAATGCCAGCGGGGTGGAGTCAAGGCGCTTGATGTTGGGATTGTTCTTGCCCAGCAATTGCTGCACGATCTCGTCGCCCGAAGTTGCGCTCTGCACGCCGACCTTGAGATTCTTGAGGTCGTCGAACTTCTGCACCTTGGCGTCGGCCGCCGGCACCGCGATCAGCTGGCTCGCCTCGAAGTAGGGCTCGGAGAAATCGACGGTCTGCTTGCGTTCGTCGGTGATGGTGATGGCCGAGATCAGCAGGTCGCGATCGCCCTGCGCCAGGAAGTTGAAGAAGCCCTCAAACGGCGTCGGCACGAACTTCACTTCGATGCCGATCTTTTGCGCCAGCGCCTTCATCACATCGATATCGAAGCCGACCACTTCCTTCTTTTCATTCTCTGCCGAGAACGGCGCGTAAGCCGATTCCACGCCGACCAGGTAGACCTTGGCGGCAGCAGCAGCGGGCGCTTGTGCCGGCTCGTCCTTCTTGCCGCAGGCGGACAGTGCGGCGATGGCGGCGACCAGCGCCAGTGCGGGAGCGAATTGCTTGAAGTACTTGTTCATGACCAACCTTGTAAAAATAGGAACAGCAGATGAAAACAGGGACCGGGTAAGCCTCCGCTACGCAAGCGCACCGGGGTTTCGGAAAGGGGAGGATTGTAAACGTTTCCGGTCCGGTTCAACGCCATTTGCAGCGCAAAATCAGGTGCAATCGCGTTTTCGATGCGGGGATATTGAAAAATGTGCAACAAATGTGGGAGGGCGAGGGCCTGTCCGCCGTATCACGGCGGACAGGCTGAAGCCGGCAGCCTATTGCTCAGGGCGTCGGACGGTCTGGAAAATGTATTTGAGGGCATCGCCGATGGTCGATTCCCACACCGGCCAGGCATGAGCGCCGTTGACGATGCGCAGTTCGGCCGGTTGCTTGTTCTTGCGCAGCAGCGCGTAGAACTGGGTGGCTTCGCTCTCGATCATGAAGTCGTCATCGTCGCCGGAGTTGATGTACATCGGTACTTTGATGTTCTTCTTCAGAAATTCGTCCCACAGCGCCGGATAATTGTGCGCCTTCCAGATGGCCGGATCAAAGTCGGGCGAGCCGAACACCTTGACGAAGCGCGCCGATGAGGTGGTCGGCGGCTCCGGATTGTAGATGGCCGGGCTCAGCAGCGCGGCAGCCTGGAATTTTTCCGGATACTTGAGCGCAAAACGCATGGCGCCATAACCGCCCATCGACAGCCCCCCAACCAGGCGACCGTCGCGTCCGGTCAGGGTGCGAAAGCGTTTCTGCACTTGTGGAATCAGATCGGCAAAAAAGGCGGTCTCGACTTTTTCCTTGAGGTCAACGAACCAGGTGGTGCCGGCGTCCGGCATGATGATGATGGCCGGGGGAATATCGCCGGAGGCGATCAGCGCGTCGGCAGTGGCCTGAATGCGTCCCTTGACCGGCCAATCATTGCGATGGCCGTCATTGCCGTGCAGCAGATACAGCACCGGGTAACGCAGGTTGGATGTTTCATAGCCGGTCGGCAGGTAGACGTTGTAGTTCCATGCGCGTCCCAACGCGGGCGACTGGAATTCGACGTTGGTGATGCTGCTCGCCTGTGCGCCGGCAGATGCCAGCAACAGCACTGTCAGCAGCGCAAGTAGTGAGCGATAGGACCGGGTAAACGGTTTCCTGAAAATGGACAGCATGTCTTCTCCTCCTTATTGTTGTCGGAGGCTGCGGATGCCTGGATGTCATCTCGCAGCCGGGGCATTGCCCCGCAGAAAATTATACGCGGTGCAGGCGCGTCAGTCGTTGGACGGCGTCGGCGTGCTGCGCGGCTGTTGCAGCAGCGCCTTCAGGTTGGCCAACCGGTTCTGCGGCGTGATTTTTTCCTCTTCCTTGGGTACGGCGTCGCCGACATCGAGGTTCATTTCCTTGATGAAACGCGACGGGTCGCAAGCGGTGAATTCGCGTGCGCGCTTGCGCCGTTTGCACCAGGTGATCTGCAGGCTGCGCTGGGCGCGCGTAATGCCAACGTACATCAGGCGGCGTTCTTCTTCGATGCGAGCGGCGATGGTCTCTGCCGGCGCGTCGGGATCGCCCTTGTGCGGCAAAATGCCTTCCTCCACGCCGATCAGAAACACGTGCGGATATTCCAGGCCCTTGGAGGCGTGCAAGGTCGACATGCGCACGGCATCCTGCTCTTCGTCTTTGCCTTCGAGCATGGTCATCAGCGCGACCATCTGGGTCAGCTCCAGCAGATTCTTTTCGTCGCGGTCGCCGTCCTTGCCGCCGCAGCCGCGCTCCTTGAGCCAACTGGTGAATTCCACCACGTTCTGCCATTTGCTCTGCGCCTGGCGCTCGTCGAAGGCGTCATAGCAGTAGCCTTCATAGTTGATCGCTTCCATCATGTCGTCGAGCACCTGCGCAGCGTTCTCGCCGCTGCCGGAAGGGCCCGGGCGGCTGGCGCGCGATTCGAGATTGTTGATGAAGTCGCAGAACTGGCGCAACGGCAGCAATTGTTTATCAGGCAGCTTGTCTTCCAGGGAGCCCTTGTAGACCGCCTCAAACAGCGAGCATTGCCATTGGCCGGCAACCGTGCCGAGCACTTCCAGCGTGGCCTGGCCGATGCCGCGGCGCGGCGTGGTGACCGCGCGGATGAAGGCAGGGTCGTCGTCCTGGTTGGCGATCAGGCGCAGGTAGCTGATGATGTCCTTGATTTCGGCGCGGTCGAAATAACTCTGGCCGCCCGACATCACGTACGGAATACGTTCGCGCCGCAGGGCTTTTTCGAAGATGCGCGCCTGGTGATTGCCGCGATACAGGATCGCGTAGTCGGAGAATTTCGCACGGCGCTCGAAACGATGCGCCGACAGCATGATCGCGACCTGATCCGCTTCGGCTTCGTCGTCGTCCATCGCCATCACCTTGACCGGATCGCCCAGTCCGTGTTCCGACCACAGCGCTTTTTCAAACAGCTTGGGATTGTTGGAAATCACCGAATTGGCGGCTTGCAGAATGCGCGTGCTGGAGCGGTAGTTCTGTTCCAGCTTGATCAGGTGCAGATTGGGGAAGTCGATCTGAAGCGTCTTCAGATTCTCGATGGTGGCGCCGCGCCAGGCGTAGATCGCCTGGTCGTCGTCGCCCACGGCGGTGAACATCGGCTTCTTGCCGATGCCGCTGACCAGCAGCTTGACCAGTTCGTACTGGCAGGTGTTGGTGTCCTGGTATTCGTCAACCAGCAGGTAGCGCAGGCGGCGCTGCCAGCGGTCGCGCACTTCCTCGTTCTTGCGGAACAGCTCGACCGGCAAGCGGATCAGGTCATCGAAATCGACCGCCTGATAGGCCGAGAGCGTGGCGACATAGCTGCGGTAGATGCGCGCGGCGACGGCTTCTTCTTCATCGACCGCGTTCTTCAGTGCAAGCTCGGGATCGATCAGGCCGTTTTTCCACAGCGACATGGCATTCTGGATCCGGCGGATTAGTTGCTTGTCGGTAGTCACCGCCAGATCTTGCACCAGCGAAAAACAATCGTCGCTGTCCATGATCGAAAAGCGATCCTTCAGCCCCAGGTGCTTGGCTTCCTGGCGCAGGATCTTCACGCCCAGCGAGTGGAAGGTCGACACCGTCAGATGCTTGGCCTGTTTCGGTTCCTTGAGCAGCTTGGCGATGCGCTCCTGCATTTCCAGCGCGGCCTTGTTGGTGAAGGTCAGCGCGGCGATGTGGCGTGATTCGTAGCCGCAGTTCTCGATCAGGTGGGCGATCTTCTGCGTGATGACGCGGGTCTTGCCCGAACCGGCGCCGGCCAGCACCAGACAAGGGCCGTTCATGTACAAAACGGCTTCGCTTTGCGGGGCGTTGAGACCAAATGCGGGGGCGGAAGACATGCAGGGATCGATGGGGAGGGGATGAGGGATAACACGCCATTGTAGCAGGCCGGCCCTGCCCGGCCGGGCCTTCTGTGGGACAATAACGGCATCCCGAAACAGGCCTGAAGCATGAAATTCAATCACTTGATTCAAATCAACGATCCGCTCAACCCGCTGATCGACAATCTGACCCGCGCACAGCTGTGGCGCGGCCTCGTCATGCGCGCCGAAGCGCCGCAATTGTTCATGGAGCATCTCGACGAATGCGTGCTGTCCGACAAGACGGACGCGGCGGTCAAGCGCATGCTGCGCTATGGCGAATTGCGCATCCATGACGTCGTGACGTATGAAACGCTGCGACGTGTGCACTATCACGTGCCGGCGCAGGGTGAGATCCCCACATCCAGCCTGAGCATGACGATTGAGGAGCCAGAGGAAGAGGCGCTGTTCGTGCGTTTTGAATATGACGACGGCGCGCCGGAAGAAGAAGCCGGTACTGAAAAAGCCTTTTACGACCAGTTCCGCCGTTCAGCTTATGAAGCGGCGGATATCGATACGATTCGGATCATTCGTGAACTGATCGTCAAGGGATCAGTGCATTAAACAGAATCCGTTACGTCTTTAGTTGGTTGGACGAGGCAAGAAGTTTGTCCGTGATGGAGAAATCTTTTAATTCCTGCATCAGGTCTGTAGAGGACAAGGGGATGTTGCCGACACGGCTGATTTGGCAGGCTGCGGCAATCGAGCCCAGGTACATGCTTTGCCAAATGTCAGCGCCGACCGCCATAGCCATTGATGTGCAGGTGATCAAGCTGTCCCCGGCGCCGGCTGTGTCTTTTGGTGAGATGTTAAAGGCGGGCAATCTGTCCGTCAGCCATTCCTCTTCTCCCTCTGCTTCAGGTTTGGCATGCACCAGAATGCCTTCCGCCCCGAGGGTGAGAATGATGTTGTCGGCGCGGGATTGCTGACGCAATTTTTCTGCCAGTACGACCAGGCCGGAGTTGTAGTCTCGTATCGCGAGGCGTGCTTCGCGTTCGGTAGGCGTCAGCAACATGGCGCCCTTGAACCGCGAGACGTCGCCCATTTGTGACGACGACTGGCTGTCGGCGACGAAAGGGATATTGCGTTCGACGCAAGCCGTAATCAATTCGTCGACCACAGCCTGGGGCAGGCAGCCGTAGTTGAAATCTGAAAAAATCACCAGATCGCATGCGGCCAGGCCGCTTTTGACTTTGTCGATGAAACGACGGGCGAGCTTGGGCTCGATGTCATGTTGACGCAGATGGCTGACACGCAGCAAGGTCTTGCCTGCAGCGCGGAAGCGCTGTTTCAACGTTGTCGGCCGACTGTCGTCGTCAAAAATTGTTGCAGCGACATTGTATTCCTGTAGTTTTTCACGTGCGAAATCTGCAGCAACATCGGTGCCGGCTACGGAGAAATAACTGACTTCGGCGCCCAGTGTGCAAGCGTGCGACGCAACAATTCCCGCGCCTCCGATAAACCGGTTTTGCAAGATTGGCGTCACCACCAGCGTAGGGTCTTCCTGCGACATGCCAAGCGCTTCGCAATTGACGTATTCGTCGACGATCAGGTCGCCGATGACCGTGACACGGAAACCCTTGAACTTCTCCATCGTTGCGCGCAAATCCCGCATCGAAAAGCCATGCCGCTCAAGATAGTCCTGAGGGCGGATGATCGAAGACAGGTTTGGTTCGAGGATATCGCGCTTTAGCAAATCAAATGACGAAAAGCGCATTTCACCGGAACTGAACATCAGCTTGCCGCCATATTCGTCGACGGCTGCTTGTTCCGGGTTGTTCTTTGCTTCGTATTCATCGCCTTTGACGACGATTGTCGGCTGCAGGACGCGAATGATGTCTTCCGGTGCTGCATTCATGACGAATGCATAGTCGACGAAGCCGATTGCCGTAATTCCGTCAAAGCGCAATTTTGCAGGAAGCAATGCGCCCGGAACATGGTCTCCCGCCACACCGACCACCAGAAAATCTCCGCAGTCAGACGCAAATTTCAGCAGCCGCAAATGCCCTGGATGGACGGTATTGAAATTCCCTGCCACAAATACGATGCGTGCAGCGGCGCCGGCGCGTGCTTTTATCTCTGCAATGTCTGCTGTATGCGGGAACGACGAACTATCCAATTTATTCTCCGAGGCGACTTTCCGTTCAAGGGGGGACTGCAGTTGTTGCTGGCAAACGATACCTGTTCAGGCATTGAGTGCGCTGTTTCCCCCTTTTTAGCTGCATTCTTGCAGAGAAAAGCCGGAAAACCCATTTTTTGACGAGCATACCCGTTGGCCGAGGCATTCCATCGGGGAAACAGCCTCATAAATAGCGGGCAAACATTTAATTTGGTCGAAACGGCGGTCGACTAAATGACTCCCTTTTCGGGAGGTGCGAAGCAATTTCTCCAGCAGAACAGTGGCGTTGACAGGGTGGGAGAATCTGCCGACAGGATAGCCGCAGGAGACAAGGGTTGAATTTATTTTATTGTCAGATTGGCCATGAGTTCAGGCAAATCGGAGCCCACAGAGGCAATCAGTTTTTCCCATGCCCTCGCATTTTGCGGAAGTGCCGGTGGCATGCCGAAATCTTGCTGCGCGTCTGTCCAACTCTTGATGGTGCCGATATCGCGGTGATATGCGCTATTCAGAAACGTGGAAATGCGGCCTACAAAATGCGGAATGATTTCCGTACTGAAATCAATTTCGGATTTGCCCAATGCCGCCATGAATCCCACAACGGACGGCTCGACGATATAGACGGCAGCGTTGGCCAGATTGCCTGGCGGGTTCTCGACCTTTTCATGGAATGCCTGCACCAAGCCTTTTTCATCCAGATCAACGATGCCGCACGACCGTGGATCCCCGGTCTCAAACAGCATCATCGTCAATGCCGCATCAACTGGTCGACGTCGATGGGCATCGATGAATTCGGCGCAATCGAAACGCGTCAGATTGTCCGCATGTGCAATCAGGAATGGTTCATTACGGAAAAAATCCCTGTTGGCCAATGCCGTGCCGGCGGTGCCGAGCAAGTGTTCTTCGTGGACCAGAACGACCCGCCTGTCCCAGCTGCTTTGGTCGATATAATCGGCCACCAGCGTCGCGCGGTAATGGGTGTTGATGAGGATTTCGTCGACGCCTTGTGCGAGCAGATTCTCGATCCAATAGTCCAATAGCGGTCGCCCGTTGATGGGAACGAGGCACTTGGGGAGGAAATTGGTTAACGGCTGCAGCCTGGTTCCAAGCCCAGCAGCAAGTAGCAGTGCACGCATACCAGAACCCATTCAGATAACTTGATGAGCAAGCCGCCAAAAAAACGGCAAGTTCATTCGTCTTTTGTAAACACCAGATTGCGCGCATTGTCCGAAGCGCGCCGACCCCGGTAACCGAACGGGGCCAAAAATTCCGCCACGCCGCTCTTGTTGTCGTGATCTTCTATCACCAGCACCGGATGATCGCGTGCAATCAACTCAGCCATGCCCTTGCAGACGGACAGTTCATGGCCCTCGACGTCCACTTTGATGAACGCCACCCGATGCGGCAGCTTAAGCGCGTCAATGCTCAATCCCAGTTTGCTCTCGCCGGCATCGCCGTCGGCGTTGGAAATACGGGATCGGGTCTTCGTATCGAAAATGAATGAGGCATTCAGCGGCGTGACATCCGACGCCATGCGGATGAGGCTGGGCTGTTCGGTTGCGGCGGCGTTGAGCAGGGTGATATTGCCGTAATTTCCCTTCTCGACAAAATGGGTCAGCAGATTGAACGTGTGCGTCAGCGGTTCAAACGCGATGACTTGGCCGGACGGGCCCACCAATTCCGACATTTTCAGGCTGTAGCGGCCGACGTTGGCGCCAACATCGATGCACCAGTCGCCGGGTTTCAGCCAGGTCGACAGGCGATCCCATTCCGCTTCGATGCTTTTGAAATTTCCAGTCTGTATTTGACGGAAAAAATACCATTTGGAGGCGGCATCCTGCATTCTGCCCGGAAGCATTTTCACGAACGCTCTCAGGATCTTCATGGACAAGGAGACGGGCGCATGCCCAACTGTACGGGTTACAAGTTCTGTCATGTCGGGCTCTCGGTCGAGATAGGTGCCAGGGTACGGCTTTGTATGGGTTCCATGCTCAGGATATTCGTCTTCAATGGATAACGCCTGTCGGCAAAAAATAATCGAAAGCCTGTTCCGGTGGCGGGGCCAGAAGGCCAAGTGTGGTCAAGCCTTTCGCATCGAATGTCGAATGAGATGGTGAAAACGGTCCTTCCGCCGGCCGGGTGCGTGGCACAACGAGGCCAGGATGCGCGCGCACATGTTGTGCGATCAGTCGTGCCGCTTCTGCGAAGGTCATGTCATCGGCCGCACTTGCCTGCATGACGCCCGGCTGTTTCATCAGCGCGACCCTGCGCAAAACCTCGATTGCAAACGACAATGCGACAGGCGCCATGACCATATCCTGAAATGGTTGAATCATTTCCCCCGCGCGCAGACTGCTGGCCCATCCTTCAAAAAGAGGCAAGCCTGGCGCGATGACCTTGCCGAATCTGACGATCGCTATCCGTTTCTGTTTCTCAAGAGCAAGCAGGCGTTGTTCCGCTTCTGCTTTTTGCCGGCCGTAAATTGTCTGCGGATTGAATGGCTCGTCAATTCCGGCGTAGGGAGTACGTCCGTCCAGCACCAGATTGGTCGAGATGAAAATGACAAAGGTACCAGCCTCGGCGAGCTTTCTTGCCAGCGCGACTGTTTGCAACACGTTGACGGCGTAAGCTGCTTCAGGTTCATTCATGCATTGCGCCAAGGAAGTCACTGCGGCGCACAGAAACGCGACGTCAACCGGCGTCTTTGGCAATTCCCAAGTCTCAGTCGGTTGCAACAGATCCAGAGATAGTCCGCGTGGGTCTATCCCTTCCTTGCGTCGACTGGTGTGCCAAACGGAAACGCCGGAGGATGCAAAACTATCCAGTAAGCCGCGACCGATGGTGCTTTGCGCACCGACGACCAATACGCTTTTGAGCGTATCCGACGCGCCCGGAAAATCCGGGAAGTCTATTGTGGCCTGTGAAGAGTTTTTCATGTATCGATGTGGCAGACAAGACTGTCTTTAATTTACATATTAATGAGAAGAGAGTCTGCCGCCAGAAGTATCGGCTTGTAGATTTCCACAAAGTTATGGCCTTGCTTTGCCGCCTCGGTTATCTGGCCTGCCTTGGCATAGAAGAGATTTCTTACTGCATTCCTGAAGAACTCCGAATCCTTGATCCTTTTTCTCAGATTGTAGTCTTGCAGATGCTTCAGGATCAGAGTTGCCATTTCATAGGCGGCACGGCCTGTATGAACATAGGTTTCATCGGAAGACAGCTGAGACGCAACTTTGCGGAAGCAGCCGCAATATTCGTCCATGAAGTAAAAGCGATCAGGGAAGTCCTTCGCGATATCGAGGGCCAGAGCCCAATCCTGCGCACGGAATTCGCCGAGTCCGTCCGCTTTCACTATCCGATCGAGTGACAAATCCCACGGTGAATTATTCGCTCCATACTGCGGCAGTGCTGCGCACTTGACAATGCTGACGATAAACGAAGTGTAGTGATCGAACCCCAGGATCGAGCAGAACTCATCTGCGCCGGGCTGGCGTCTCGCTTGCCATCCTCCGTGGTTCAGTTCAATGGTCTGGGGGCCGTCTTCAATGACATATTTGCCAAAGCCGACATAGGCGTCATTTTTGATCGTCTCATCCAGAAGTTTTGCGATCTTCTCGGGGAAAAAGTAATCGTCGCTCGCCAGGAACATCATGTAAGGCGTTTTGACATGGGCGTACATCATTACTACCGAACTGATCGCGCCGATACTTTTTTCGTTATGAAACACTCGGATTCGCTTGTCCCCCGAAAATTTTGCGAGGATGGCGGCGGTATCATCGGTCGATCCATCGTTGCAGATCAGCAGATTGGTAACCGGGGATTTCTCCGCAAAAATGACGTTGGCAATCAAGTGTTCCAGATAACTGCCGTGGTTCTTGGTCGGGATGACGACGGTAAGCATGCTCTTCTCCACTAAGGGGATTTTGTTGATAAGGCGAAAGCCAGATTCGCCGGTATTTTTTGCACTTTAATGCCGGTCGAATAATTCCTGACAAGACCGGAGTCGGGAAGCTGCGCCGGATTCATCCCCGATTGCGATGCAAGTTATGTTGCAGTTCCGTTCGCAAACACCATCGTGATTTCGATGCTGACACGCGTCTGGTCGCCTCTGTTGAGCGCACCGCCATGCAGGATTCCATCGTTGAAAATCAGCATGTTGCCAGGCTCGGTGAGCATCAGTTCGGCGCCCAGTGTCGTGACGTCTTCATCGATGATCGGCTTCATCCCGCCGGCGCCGGCGACGCCATGATAACGATACGTCTTCCGATGGGAGTCGGGCACGATCATCAAACCATTTTTTCCCGGCTGGGAAAAAATGGGAATCCATATCTTGACGGTCTCCGATCCCGGCGGAAATGCCTGCCCGCTCATGTTCATCACGTCGTGGAACCATTTGTCTGCATGCATGCCGCCGACATCCTTGGTGGCATCGGGTCTCACCAGGCGCCAGTAAATCTCTTCACGGCCATCTTCGTGGGTATCGCCATAAAACACGTCGGAGATCGCGAAATCGCCCAGTTCGTCACGCAAGGTTTGAAAAAAGGGCAAAACCTTGATCTTGTTGCAGCTATGTTTGGGCAAGCAACGCGTCTGCTTTGGCCACATTGTTTCGTGCTTCAGCAAATGGGCGAGTTGATGATAGTTGCCGATGCCGATCTCCTTGAATTGAGAAACCAGTTCAGGATGGGCTGCGCCAATCACCGACAGCCATTGCTCGGTGATCGCCTCACGAAACACCGCCAGCTCATCCGGCGTGAGCTGGACATCCCTCGAATATCCGGGAGTATCGAAAATCTTTTTCTTCAGATTGAGTGCAGTCATATGCTTATCTCATTCGCATTGCAGACAATGAAATTCAAGCGCCTTGAGAGGGCGGGCTGAGACGCTTGTCGAAGTCGGCAGGACCGTCCGTCACACGCTGTTTCATTGTCGGATTGCTCACGTCGTCGTTCCCAGGCTTGGATCAATTTCGATCAACGGGCGAACGACGCGATGTTGCTCCATGTCGTCGAGCGCTTGATTGATCTGATCCAGGCGATACCGGTGCGTCAGGAGTTTTTCCAATGGCAGGCGTCCTTCAAGGTACAACTTGGCGAACAGGGGGATATCGCGATCCGGATTGGAGCTTCCTCCCCAGCTTCCCCTGATTTCTTTTCCGCAGATCAATTCGAAAGGGTCGATGCTGATGCGTGTTCCATGGGCCGGATGCGAGGCAAATACACAGGCGCCGCCACCGCGGCGTACGGAATCAAATGCCTGCTCAATGACACTGGCCTGGCCGGATGCTTCCACTGCATAGTCCGCTCCGCGTCCTGCGGTTAGTTTGCGTATTTCCGCGACGGGATCTTCTCTGCTGGCGTCGATGGTATGCGTCGCACCGAACGATCGGGACAGTTCAAGCTTGTCTGCAGAGATGTCGACCGCGATGACCTGCGCGCAATCGAAAAGCATGGTCGCCATCAGGGCGCTCAGACCGATGCCGCCCAAGCCGAAAATCGCGACTGTGCTTCCGGCGGCCGGGCGGAGGTCGTTGGTAATGATGCCGGCGCCGGTGGGAACCGCGCATCCGAATAGCACGGCGACGTCAAGCGGTACGCCGGCGGGCAGGGGGACAACACGGTTTTCGGAGACCAGCGCATATTCATTGAAGGTCGTGACACCACCGGCGTTGATGTCATGATCGAAGCAGTCGCACTTATAGCGCGCGCCGCCGCCGTCAATACCGTCACCCTTGATCCAGCCGAGTACGACCAGGTCACCGACGGCAACTTTGGTCACGCCTTCGCCGATTGCAATGACCTTGGCCGAGCCCTCATGCCCGAGCAGGTGTGGCAGATAGGCATCCGGCCCGCGCAAGCCGCGGGCTTCCATCAGCTGGCTGTGGCAAACGCCGCTATAAGCGAGTTTGACCAACAGTTGTCCGCGCTGCGGCAACGTGAGCGAGATATTGGGAATGACTTCCAGCGGTTGTGCGAGACGAGAGAGTACTGCGGCCTTCATCTGTGGCAGTTGCTGTTCATTGCTCACTACAGTGTCTCCTTGTTGGTGTTCATGATGACGCGCCACCATCAAGCCTGAATGCTGTGGTTCATCGTCAGAAGGGACCGGTGAACCAGGATCCTGGCACATCGTGAGGTGTGGGCTCGATCAATTGCTCGTGCACATCACCGTGCTCCAGTCCCAGCATGTCCAGAATCTTCACCGCGACGTCGCTGGCGCGGACATAGAATCCCTTGGTCATGCCAAAGCTGGTGGGTTCCGGTACGTCCGGCATGGCCAGACGCGCGGGTGCTGTGGTCAGGCTCGACATACAGTTCATTGCAACGCGGGCGACCACTTCACCTGCGATGGAGCCTGTCTCGGCGCCGCTGTCCAGCGCCAGCAGCTTGCCGGTCTTTTGCACCGAGGAGAAGATGGCGGGCCAGTCAATGGGATTGACGCAGCGCAGATCCAGGATGTCGCACGAGATGCCGCGTTTTTGCAGATAGTCGGCCGCGTGTAGCGCTTCGACGGTCATGTAGGACATGGAAACGATGGTCACATCGGATCCGGAGCGGGCGATCCGGAGTGGCCCGATTGGTGTGCGCACGTCGCCTTCGGGAACATCGCCAACCATGTTGTGCAGCCAGCGATGTTCGATGAACACCACAGGATTGGGATCGAAAATTGATGACAGCAACATGCCCTTGGCGTCGGCGGGAGAGGTCGGCATCACGACCTTTAGACCCGGGATGTGGGCGAACCAGGCTTGCAAATTCTGCGAGTGAGTCGGACCCTGGCCCCAGCCACGGCCTATGACCAGGCGAATGGTGATCGGCACCGAACGTTGTCCGTCGAACATGTAAAACCATTTGGCGGCGCCGTTGACCAATTGGTCCATCGCCAGCAAAAAGAAGTCGAAGCGTTGATGGCACATCACGGGGCGAATGCCGTTCAGGGAGGCGCCGATGGCTACGCCGGTCATCGCGTTTTCGGATAGCGGCATGTCGAACACGCGCTGCGGACCAAATTTTTCTTGCAGGCCGAGCGTTGTGCCGAAATTGCCCTTGGGGTCGTCAGTGCCCAAGCCGTAGCAGATGACTTTGTCGTCTGCCTGCATGGCAATGTTCAGCGCTTCATTGATCGCCGCTGAAAAGGTCAGTTGCCTGGTGGGGTGGGAAGTCGATTCAAGCATAGATATTTCTGTAAACGTCGGCTTTGTCCGGGAACGGGGATTCGATAGCGAAGCGGAAGGCCGCATCGGTTTCGACGCGGACGCTTTCTTCGTGTGCGGCGATCTCGGCTGTCGTGATCAGCTTCGCCTGCAGCAATTTATCCTGCTGCTTTTTGATTGGCTCCAAGGCGCGATTTTCCAGATATTCCTGCTCTGTGCGGTAACCGATGTCGTTATCGAAGTTCGGCCCGCAGTGCTCGCGCCAACGATACGTATCAAACTCCAGGAACTGCGGTCCGGCGCCTGTCCGGATACGGGCAATTGCGTCCGCCAGCATCGTATAGACCAGCTCGACGTCGTTGCCGTCGCCATGCGCCGATTCGACGCCGATTGCCTTTGCCAGCTCGAATATCTTGCGGCCTTCCGGCTGCCGCACGTGCAACGGCGAATACACTGAATACAGATTGTTTTCGCAAACGAACAACACCGGCAGTTTTTTGACTGCGGCAAAATTCATCGATTCGTAAAATACACCAGTCTCGACTGCGCCGTCGCCAAAGAAGATGCAGCTGACCTGATCCGTTCCGGATAATTTGAAGGACAAGCCAAGGCCGACGCCGACCGGGATGGTGTTGCCCACGATCGCAGTGCTGCCCATGAATCCAACCGACTCATCGATGAGATGCATGGAGCCGCCCCGGCCGCCTGCGCAGCCGGTTTTCTTGCCATACATTTCCGCGAGCATGGCCGGAACATCGCCACCTTTTCCCATGTAGTGGCCATGCGCACGATGGCCGCTAACGGCAAAATCAGTGGTTTTCAACGCCAGGCCGGCTGCTGCGGAGACTGCCTCTTGCCCCGTGCAAAGATGCACTGGGCACCGCATGGCCTGCTCGGCGTAGCGCACACTGATTTCTTCTTCGATGTGCCGGATGCGTTTCATCCGGAACAGCAGTTCCTTGGCGATATCGGGAGTCATGGGATGAACCAGAAGTAGTCGCCGGTATAGCCGACTTCATCAAAGAAGGCTTTCCATTCGTCGACATGCATGATGGTTTGCGCAGTCAGGTTCCAGGCGTACATGCGGGCTTTTTCTTCTTCGTCCCGGTAGGCGTCGACAGTGATGAACGCCTGCCCTTTGCTGACACGTTCGATCTCTTGCAATGCCTTCGCGCAATCTTCACGGTTAAGATTGTGGATCGTGGTGATTGAAATGACGACATCGAAAGAATTATCGGCAAACGGCAAGCTGCGGGCATCGGCAACTTGCACGTGCGGCTTCATGTCTTCCATGGCGTTTTCGATCGCGTAGCTGGAGACATCCAGCCCCTTGACCGTAATGCCGGGAATCAGCTCGGCCAGGTCGTGCATCATGAAGCCTTTGGCGCAGCCGATATCCAGCACCGAGCTGGCGGAAGTCAGGCCGAAATGTTCCTGGAACGTAGGAATGACGGGTTGCCAGAAGCGGGAGAAATAGTTGAATCCGCCGTAGCCATTGCGGCGATCACCGTCAAAAAAGTCTTTGCCGAACTGGCGCGCCAGAGCACGATCAGCCTCGGTTTTTTCGGCGCCACGTCCTTCGACATTGCGCTTGGCCTTCGGATAGTTGACCAACAAATCGATTTCTTTTCCCACGTTCACTCCATTAAGGCTAGGTATGCAATTCATCTGGAAACAACGGTGCAGCATTCGACGCTATCTTAATTCGACAGCACGTCCCGTAAAGCTGCAATAACCGGTTGAATCAAGTACTTGTTTCTCTATTGTTTGCGAAATCCGGAATGTCGCCGCTGACCAGGTCCGTCCGTCAGAAAAACGACCGCACCGAATCCACCACATGATTTACTTCCGCATCGCTCAGTTCAGGATAGATTGGCAAGCTGATCATGGTCTTTGCGTACAACTCCGCATGCGGGAAATCGCCCAGCTTGTACCCCAGATGCTTGGCCGCATCCTGCAGGTGAATCGGAATCGGGTAATGCACACGGGTATCGACGCCGTTCTGCAAAAGATGCGCCATCAGGGCATCGCGTCGTTCCGTACGGATTACAAAGTTGTGATAAACGCATTCTTCCCAGGCCTGATCTACCGGTACCTGCACGCAATCGCCCAGGCCGGTCGCATAGGTGTTGGCGATCTCGCGGCAGCGCGTATTCCAGCCGTCCAGATAGCCGAGCTTGATCTCGGCGAACGCCGCCTGCATCGTGTCCAGGCGCGAATTGAAACCCCAGATTTCACACTCGTCGCGATTGCGCAGGCCATGATTGCGCAGCAAGCGCAGCTTGGCGGCGAGCGCGTCGTCGTCCGTCGTGATCAGTCCGCCGTCGCCGTAGACGCCGAGGTTTTTCAGTGGATGCAAACTGAAACCGGCTGCGTGCCCCAATGCGCCGGTGCGTTTGCCGCGGTAGCGTGCGCCGATGGCCTGGGCGGCGTCTTCGAGGACAAACAGCCCGTGCTTCTGCGCAATCGCATTGATCTCGTCCATCGGCGCCGGACGGCCGGTCAGATGGACCGGGATGATGGCTTTGGTCCGTGGCGTGACGGCAGCTTCGACCAACTTGGGATCGATGTTGAAATCTTCGGCGACGTCGACCAGCACCGGGGTGGCGCCGACTGCGGCAATGACCCATGCCGAGGCAATGAAAGAATTGGTGGCGGTGATCACTTCATCGCCCGGGCCGATGTCCAGGGCCTTGAGCACCAGGAACAGGGCGTCCGAACCATCCGCCACGCCGAGCGCATGACGCACGCCGATGAACTCGGCAGCCTTGCGCTCAAACGATTCCAGGCGCGCGCCCATGATGTAGCCGCCGCTGCGGCCGACGTCGAGGAAAGCCTGGGTCAGTTCAGCTTCGATGCCGCGGAATTGGCGCGCCAGGTCCACGAAGGGGACGACGATCTTGTCAGCCATAAAACGCCTTGATCAGTTGGATCACGCGGTCTTGCTGTTCGCGTGTGATGAATTCATGTACCGGCAATGACAGCGCCGACGCAGCGATGGCTTCCGTCACCGGGAAGTCGCCCAACTTGTGACCGAGAAAGGCCGCAGCCGGTTGCAGGTGCATTGGCACCGGGTAGTGGACCTTGGCGTCGACATTGTTTTCAACCAGATATTTTTGCAAATCATCGCGTCGTTCGCAGCGAACCATGTAGAGATGGTAGACCTGCTTCACGTCGTTTTCGCGCGCCGGAATCGTGATTTGCGGGATGCTGCGCAGCGCCTCGTCGAAGTAGTTTGAGTTGGTGATGCGGGACGCGGTAATGTGCTCGATCTTGGCCAGCATGTGTCGCGCAACCACCGCCTGGACCGTGTCCAGCCGCGAGTTGTAGGCGAAGATGCGGCATTCGTCGCGACCTGCCAATCCGTGGTTGCGCAGCAGGCGCAGTTTGTCGGCCAGTTCGTCGGAATTGGTGGCGATGATGCCGCCGTCGCCCCATACGTTGAGGTTCTTCAACGGATGGAAGCTGAAGCAGGAAATGGTGCCCAGTTCACCGGCTTGCCGGCCTTTGTAGGTGGCCTTGATCGCATGGCAGGCGTCGCTGACGATCGCCAGTCCGTGCTTCTTCGCGATCGCTTCGATCGTCTCCATGTCGCAAGGCTTGCCGGACCAATGCACCGGCATGATGGCCTTGGTTCTGGGCGTGATTTTTTTCTCGATTTCAGCCGGGTCGATGTTGTAGTCGTCGCGGGCATCGGCGAACACGGGCGTGGCGCCTGCGGTCACGATGGCGCCGATGGTGGCGTAGAAGGTGTATGGCGTGGTGATGACTTCATCGCCCTTGTCGATGCCCAGAGCCTTGAGGCTGAGGAACAGCGCATCGGTGCCGCTGCCGACGCCGATGGCGTGCTTGACGCCATTGATGGCGGCAAACTCTTTCTCGACCAGGTCGACTTCCGAGCCCAGCGTGAAGTCGCCGCGGCGGACGACTTCCCGGATTTTCAGCCAGATTTCGTCATGATCGGCGAACTGATCGTGCAGATAATTGTGATTGATCTCGAGCGCGCCGGTCTGGCGATATTGCTCCGGCAGGAAATTTTGAATGGTGGTCATGGTCGTGTTCCGATGCGCGGCAGTCGCCGCTTATGCCTTGTGGATGTAGTTCAGCGGCAGGTGATTGATTTCGTCCAGATTGTCTTTTACCCAGCGTATCGTCGCGTCGACGCCTTGTTCAAAGCTGATCGCTTCAGCCCATCCCAGTTTGGTCTTGGCTTTGGTCGAATCCATCAGATAGGCCTGATCCTTGCCGGCACGATCGGGCGCGACTTCCGCCAATGCATCGAATGCCACGCCGACCCGCTCGCAGATGATTTCAACCACTTGCCGGATGGTCATGAAGCGGTCAGAAGAGAAGTGATAAATCTCGCCCGGATTGCCATCGGCCGCTGCCCGCATGATGCCATCGGCGACGTCCTCGGCGGCGATGAATGCGCGCACCGCCGTACCGCCGCCATGCAACTGCAATTTGCGGCCGGTCAGTGCATAGATGATGGTGCGCGGGACGATGCGATACAACTGCTGCCCAGGGCCGTAGAAATTGGCATAGCGGGTAAACACCACAGGAAAACCGTAGTTCTGATGAAACGCGCGCAAGCTCATGTCGATGGCGGCGTGCGACACCGCGTACGGTGTGCTGGGCAGATACTGGAAGCTTTCCGGAATCACGCTATCCTGGCTGCCGTAGACTTCCGGCGTCGAGATGCGGACGTAGCGTTGCAGCCAGTCGTATCGGCGCAACTGATCGTGCAGCCGGACCTTGGCGATGATATTGGTGTTGTACCACTGCGCCGGATCCTGCCAGCTTTCCGCCACCATGCCTTGGCCGGCAAAGTCGACGATGACCTGCGGGCGGAATTGTTCCAGCACGCCGAGGATTTTCTCCAGGTCATGGTTGATGTCGGCCTGGTAAAACGTATAGCGGCTGCGGTTGGGAGATTGCTTGTAAGGGAGAAAAATATCAGAACCCTCGGGGGACCGATTGAATCCGATCACTTCCGCGCCATCTGCCAGTGCGCGTGCAACGAACGCAGCGCCGGCAAACGAATTACTGCCTAAAACGGCAAAGCGTTCGAATTTCATTATGCCTCTAACGGATTTTCATACAGCCATTGCATGATCATGTGGCCGAGAATGAGCTGCATGTCTTCCGCGATCTGCATGTCGTCGATCGCGAAATGAATCGGCAGGTCCGCCATGGCCTTGGCCTTGCCGCCGCTGTAGCCGAGGATGGCGCAACTGGTCACGTTCATGGCCTTGGCCTGCTCCAGGGCTTTCAGGATGTTGGGCGAATTGCCGCTGCCCGACAGGACGATCAGCAGATCGCCGGCCTGTGCCTGCACCGCCAGTTGTTCGGAATAGATGCTGTCATAGCCGATGTCATTGGCCAGGCAGGTGATCACTGCCGCATTGGCCGACAGCGAGGACACGCGCATGCCGCCGCCGGTGCGTTTGGCGATGCCGTACAGGTAATCGTTGGCCAGATGGATGGCGTTGCCGGCGCTGCCGCCGTTACCGCAGAAGAAGACCTGGCGGCCGTTTTTCCAGCATTCGCGCATGGCGTGGCCCAGCTGCGCTACGCCCGACCAGTCAGTACGCCCGAGCAGATCTTGCAGGCGGCTGGCATAGGCGCTGTAGACGGCTGTCGACAAATTTTCGGGCTTGGTCATGGCAGTCACGCCGCTTTGGGAGCCAGCACAGTCTGCTCCATCCATTTCAGGTTGTAGTAACGATCTTCATCTTTCAGCACACCGCTGCGGTACTTTTCGATGATTTCGGTAATCGCGGTTTCGACCGATTTGGACGGCTTGAATCCGGTCGCCAACAGCTTGTCGGAGTTGACGCGGTACGAGCGCGGGTCGTTCGATTCGGTGACGACGATGTCGACCGGGATGTGCTTGGCAACCATCTTGGCGATATCCAGGATCGAGATGTTCTCGAAGCCGGCGTTGTAGACGCCGGTGACTTCCGGATGATCGATCAGGTGCAGATAGACGTCGGTGATGTCGTCGATATGGATGTTGGGACGCACTTGCGCGCCGCCGAACACCGTGATCTTGCCCTTGGACAGCGCCTGCATCGTCAGCAGGTTGACCGACACATCCAGGCGCATGCGCGGCGAATAGCCGCACACGGTAGCGGGACGGACGATCTGCACCACCATGCGGTCCTTGTAGCTCAGCAGCACCGGCTCGGAGACCATCTTGGTCTTGTTGTATTCGGAGATCGGCTTGAGTTCGAGGTCTTCGGTCACTTGCAGTTCTTCCTTGACGCCGTAGACGCTGCCGGAGGACGCATAGATGAATTGTTTGACGCCTTTGCGCACGGCCTTGTCGGCCAGTTGCATGGTTGCCAGCGCGCTGACTTCCCAGGTCAGTTTCGGATCGAGGTCGCCGCATGGGTCATTGGCCACCGAAGACAGATGAATGATGGTGTCGATGCCGTCGAGCGAGATCTGGTCTATATTGCGCACGTCCCCTTGCGTGACGGTCAGGTTCGGATGCGGCTGCAGGTAATTGCCGAACCACATGATGTCGAGGACATGCACCTTGTAGCCGCGCGCGAGCAATTTGGGGACCAGAACCGTACCTTTGTAGCCGCAACCGCCAGTAACTAGAATATTCATATATGCGCGTGATTCTCTAAAAAATTGAATGAACCTGATTTGTCAGTGCTGATGTTCTGTCGATTCGGCAAGGGCGTCCGGTGTTCCATGGATTGCAAAAGGGCAATTCATGGCGGCTGGATCTCCGGCTTTCAGCCCCTGGCTCCCTGCCGCGACATCACTGTCTGCGTGCACTGTATACGGACGGGAATCGGAAAACTGGAATGTGGGGATGACATATCGCGGCGGGTTCCTGTCGTTTGCCTCTGCGGCACGGCGCCCAAGCTAACCATGCTGGTGCAATGTTAGTGCCGGGAAAGCTATGGCAAAGAGGCAATAACACGCCGAATACGGTGTTTGTTCTTCTTTTGCCCGGAGCCGGGTGCACAAAGCCCCGTTTGATGGAAGGGAAAGGGATTGCCGCCCTGACAGGCGGCGTATGCGGGAAGATACTGCGGCTGATGAAAATACGGCTGAATTGCTTTCAGGGCAATAAACAGGTGACCGCTGCATTGACCGCCGCACCGCCCGCAATCAGCCAGGCAAACAGCAATCCCCCCAGCAATAGCGGACGGATCCCCGCGCGGCGCACCGACGACAGATGCGTGGTCAATCCCAAGGCCGCCATCGCCATCGCCAGCAGGAAAGTGTCGGCGTCGAGCAGGGCACCGGTTACGGCAGCTGGGATCGACAGCAGCGAGTTCAGCGCCACCACGCCGACGAAGGCGAAGGCGAACCACGGGACGCCGGCCAAGCGCGAGGTATTTGCGCGACCCTCAGCGGCGGTCGTCGAGCGGCCGCGCTGCATGTAAGTCGACAGGATCAGCAGGAACGGCGCCAGCATCATCACGCGCACCATCTTCGCGATCACCGCGGTGTTGGCGGTGTGATCGTCGATGGAGCGCGCCGCCGCCACCACCTGCGCCACTTCATGGACGGTTGAGCCGATATAGACGCCAAAGTCGGCGTGGCCCTGCAGAAAATTCAGGCTGTGCAACAGCGGGTACAGGAAGATTGCCGCCGAGCCGAACACCACCACTGTCGACACCGCTACAGTCACCTGTTCGCTGCGCGCGCGCAGCACCGGCTCGGTCGCCATGACCGCCGCCGCGCCGCAGATCGAGCTGCCGGCGCCGATCAGCATCACGGCGTTGCGATCCAGCTTGAATACCTTTACGCCGAAAAAACAGGCGATCGCGAATGTCGACATCAGCATGCAGGCGTCAATCACCACGCCGCTCACGCCGACGTGGGCGATGTCCTGGAAAGTCAGGCGCAGGCCGTACAGCACGATGCCGAGGCGCAACAGATTCTGTTTGGAGAAGGCCACGCCGCTGCTGCAATCGGTGGCCACGCGCGGATAGACGGTATTTCCGACCAGCATGCCGAGCACGATCGCAATCGTCAGCGCGCTGAAACCATGCGCCTGCAACCAGGCAAGGCGGCCGGCTTCGATCGAGGCCAGCGCCAGCGCGGCGCTCAAAGCCAGGCCGGGCAGGATGCGGTTCAACTGCGCCGGAGGGGCTGACGGGGTGGCGACGACGGAGAGCGGCGGGGTGTTCATGATGTACCTGACATTGAGGACTGAGCAATGAAGGCACTTTAGCGCTCTGTTATTTAAAAGAAAAACGCGTTATCTTGCTAATATCTACCTGAATAACAAGTAGATTAATGAATCATCAAGCGATTCGACATGAAAATTACCCTCCGGCAATTGCAAATCTTCCTGGCCGTGGCGCAATCCGGCAGTACGACGGCTGCAGCTGATCTGGTCGCGCTGTCGCAGTCGGCCGCCAGCGCCGCGCTCAATGAGCTCGAGAACACGCTCGCGGTGCAACTGTTCGATCGCGTCGGCAAGCGCCTCATGCTCAACGACAACGGCCGCCTGCTGTTGCCGCAGGCGCAGCACCTGCTCGACGCCGCCAACACCATCGAGCAGCAATTCCTGACGCCTGACCAGGTCGGCGCCGAATTGCACATCGGCGCCAGCACCACCATCGGCAGTTACATGCTGCCGCAGATGGTGGCGGCGTATCGACGCGATCATCCGCAGTTGCGCGTGCGCGCGCTGGTGGCCAACACCGCCGACATCGTCAACGCCGTCAGCAATTTTGAAGTCGATGCCGCGCTGATCGAAGGACCGTGTCATGCGAACGATGTCGACGTCGAACCGTGGATGACCGATGAACTGATCGTGGTCGCTTCGCCGCACCATGCGCTGGCGGCGCAGGGCAAGGAGCTGACGCTGAAGGCCCTGAGCGAAGCCGACTGGCTGCTGCGGGAAGCGGGTTCCGGCACACGCGAAGCGGTCGAGCACGCCTTGCTGCCTTACCTGCATCATTTGCCGTCCGCCTGCGAGTTCGGCAATTCCGAGGCGATCAAGCGCGCCACCGCGGAAGGCATGGGCATCAGCTGCCTGTCGCGCGCGGTGGTCGCGGATCTGCTGGAGTCGGGGCGGTTGATCGAACTGGCGACGCCGCTGCCGCCTTTGCGCCGCCATTTCTACATGGTGCGCAACAAGCATCGCGTGCTGTCGGTGCGGCTGGCCTCATTGCTGGATTTTTGCCGTGACTGGGCGGTGCGGCACGAGCAGCGCCAGGACTGAGAATTCAGGCGCGCTTCGATGCCGGGAAGCGCACCTTCACCAGCAAGCCGGTATTTTCAGCGCCGTCGGCCAGGATGATCTCGGCGCCATGCGCCGACGCGATGTCGCGCACGATCGACATGCCCAGGCCGGCGCCATGCGGATTGGCGAGTTGCGCCGACGGCGCACGGTAAAACGGCGCAAAGACACGTTCGCGATCCGAGGCCGGGATGCCGGCGCCGGTGTCTTCCACTTCCAGTAATGCATGCGAGTCCGCAGCGATCTGCTGGTGTCCCACGCGCACCGCGATGCGGCCGTCGACCGGCGTATAGCGGATCGCATTGTCGAGCAGATTGACTACAAGTTCGCGCAGCAGCAAAGGGCTGCCGTCGATCAACACCTCTCCGGCGGCGTCGAAGGAGAGATCGATATGTTTGGCCACGGCGTTTTGCGCCAGTTCGAGTGCGACCTGGCGGGCGGCGTCAGTGAGCGAGACCGGTACGATGCCGCCTTCGACCGCGCCATGTTCGGCGCGCGCCAGTGTCAACAGGCGATTGGCCAGATGCACGGTGGAGTCGGTGGTGCCGGCGATGCTCTCGACCAGTTCGCGCAGGGCGCGCGGATCATTGGGCGTGCGATCGAATTCACGCAGCGCCAGTTCGGCCTGGGTCTTCAATACCGTCAGCGGCGTACGCAACTGATGCGAGGCGTCGGCAATGAAGCGCCGCTGTCCCGTGATCAGGGTTTGCAGACGTTCCATGTAGCCGTTCATGGCCAGCACCAGCGGCCGCACTTCCTTGTGCACGCGCGCAGGATCAAAATCGGACAAATCAGTCGGCGCGCGCGACTCCACTTCGCTGCGCAGCTGCATCAGCGGCCGCAGCACGAAGCGCACCGCGAACCACACCAGCAGCGCCGCCACCGTCACCAGCACGCCTTGACGCCACATGGTGTCGAACAGGATTTTGCGCGTCATGCCACGGCGCGCGTCCATGGTTTCGCCGACCTGGATCATGGCGATACCGCGCATCGTGTCGTCGTAAACCGGCTGGTACAGCGCGGCGATGCGCACCGGCTGGTCGTGGTAATCGGCCTGGTAGAAGCGCACCAGCGCCGGATACGCTTCCGAGCGCTTGACGTTGGCCGGCAGCGGCGGCAAGTCGTCGTAGCCGGAGACGAATTCACCCTTGACCCCGGTCACCTTGTAGTAGATGCGACCCAGCGTGTCGGTTTCGAAACTGTCGAGCGCCACATAGGGAACATCCGCAACCACCTGGCCGTTGACGATGGACACGCGCTCGGCCAACGCGCGCGTCGACGCCAGCAGCGAACGGTCGTAGGCGATGTCGGCCACCTCCAGCGCGTTGTAGTACACCGAGACCGCATCCAGCGCCACCAGTATCAGCAGAGGCACCAGCAGCCAGCGCATCAGCTGGCTGCGCAGACTGCCGAGTCCGGTAGCGATCGGTTTGAGTATCATCCGGCGGCTTGCAGCAGATAACCAAGGCCGCGCAAGGTGGTGATGGAGACACGGCCTTGCTCCACGGCGTCGAGTTTCTTGCGCACGCGATGGATGTAGATTTCGATGGCGTCGACGTTGGCATTGTCGTCGAGCGAGAATACTTCCTGGAAAAGCTTTTCCTTGGCGACGGTGCGGCCGGCGCGCGTGATCAGCGTCTCCAGCACCGCATGCTCGCGCGGCGTCAGCGCCAGCATCGCATCGCCATAAGTGAACATGCGCGACACCGTGTCGAAGCTCAATGCGCCACACTGGATGGTGACCGCTTCATTGCCTTGCGTACGCCGCAACAGCGCCTTCACGCGCGCTTCCAGTTCCACCAGCTCGAAGGGTTTGGCAAGGTAATCGTCGGCGCCGAGATTGAGGCCGTTGACGCGGTCATTGAGCCCGCCACGCGCAGTCAGGATCAGCACCGGTGTGCGGCTGCCGCGTGCACGCAGGCGCTTGAGCACATCGAGGCCATCCATCTTCGGCAACGTCAGGTCGAGGATGACCAGCGCATACTCCTGCGTCAGCAACAGGCTGTCGGCATCGTCGCCGTTGCTGGCGCACTCGACGGTCAGGTGCGCGTCCTGCAGCGCCTTGGACAGCCAGCGGGAAAGTTCGACATGATCTTCAACCAATAGAATGCGCATGATGCCGGTGCCATGAATGAGAAGCGACGTGATGAAATACGGAACGTCGAAATGCACTGCAACAAGGAGAACAGCATGAAAAAAATCAGACTGGCCAGCGCTGCAATGCGACGAATAGTTGCGGATGCTAACAGAAGCGCAGCCTTTGCAATAGCGGCTTTGCGGCACGGCGGCCAATGCTTTCGCAACACTGAAAGCCGAATGAAAGTTTGGCCGCGTAGCATCCGCCCACATAATCAAATCAAAAATAACAAGAATCATAATCTGGAGACACAGCATGAGCCATCGCACCTGTTTGCGTACTTGTTTGCGAACTTCGATTCGTATATTGCCAAGTGCTTTCTCGTATTCGTATCGCCACGTACTCGTTATCTTGCCCGTTTGAGGATCATCATGAATCCGCTCATCCGGCGTCATCTGTTGACGGCGTGCGCCTTGTTGATCGGCGTCGCCGGGCTGCACGCGCCATCGGCGCAGGCGGTGGAATGTATCGTACCGGCCAAACCTGGCGGCGGCATGGACGGCGCTTGCAAGATGATGCGCAAGGTTCTGCCCCTGCATGCGGCCAACGCCGCAGACGCGCCAATCAAGATCAGCTACCTGCCCGGCGGCATCGGCGCCGTGGCCTGGAGTTCGGTGGTGTCGCAGCGGCGCGGCGGGCCCGATACGCTGGTGACATTTTCAGGCGGCTCCCTGCTCAACCTGGCGCAGGGAAAGTTCGGCAAGGCCGCAGTGTCGGATGTGCGCTGGCTGGCAGGCTTCGGCGTTGACTACGGCATGATCGCCGTGCGCAGCGAATCGCCCTACAAGAACCTGCGTGAACTGGTCGACGCCATGCGCAGCGAACCGGACAAGATCACCATCGGCATGAGCGGTACGGTCGGCAGCCAAGACTGGCTCAAGGTGGCGATGATCGCGCGCCGCGCCGGCATCGATCCGCGCAACTTCCGTTTCGTCGCGCTCGAAGGCGGCGGCGATTCTTTCGCTGCGCTGCAAGCCAATCACGTGCAGGTGGTTTCCGGCGACGCGTCGGAGGCGGCCGCATCGATCAGGGACGGCACGTTCCGTGTGCTCGCGGTGCTGTCCGAACAACGTCTGCCGGGCGTGCTGGCCGGTGTGGCGACGGCGCGCGAGCAGGGTTTCGACGTGGTGTGGCCGATCATCCGCGGTTTCTACATGAGCGCACAGGTCAGCGACGCCGACTATAGGCGCTGGGTGGCGGTCTTCAACCAGATCATGGCGACCGAAGAATTCCAGCGTCAGCGCATGGCTGGCGGACTGTATCCGTTCGCCATGACCGGCGCGCAACTGACCGACTACGTGAGCAAGCTGGTCGAGCAATATCGCAGGCAATCGCAGGAACTGGGCCTGGTCAGATGACCACAGCCCAGACATCAAAATCAGAACAATCAGGACCATCAGGAGAGACTACATGTTCCAAAAGCGCCGTATCAGCATCGCATTGGCCCTGGCCTTGCCGTTATCGATTTTGTCCGTGACGGCATCGGCGCAGGCACCGGCACCGGCCGGCTATCCCGCCGACTATGCCAAGGTAGTCGAAGCGGCGAAGAAGGAAGGCAAGGTCGTGGTCTACAGCACCACCGATTCCAAGGCGGCGGAAGCGCTGATCCGCGATTTCAGCACGCTATATCCGGCCGTGAAGGTCGAGTACAACGACATGAATTCCACCGAAGTCTACAACCGCTTCATCTCCGAAGCCGCCGCCGGCGGCGCCACCGCCGACGTGATGTGGTCGTCGTCGATGGACCTGCAGATGAAGCTGGCGTCGGAAGGCTACGGCCTGGCCTACAAGTCGCCGGAAGCCGCCGCCGTCCCGGCCTGGGCCAACTGGAAGGACACCGCTTACGGCACGACTTTCGAGCCGACCGCGATCGTCTACAACAAGCGCCTGGTGCCGGAAGCCGAAGTCCCGGCCACGCACGCCGACTTCACCAAGCTGCTGACCACCAGGCTCGACAAGTACAAGAACAAGGTCACCACCTACGACATCGAGAAGTCCGGTGTCGGCTTCAGCCTGATCACGCACGACCTGAAACTCAATCCGCAGTTCTGGGAGTTCGCCAAAGCGCTCGGCGGCGTGGCGGTGCGCGTGCAGTCGTCCACCGGCACCATGCTCGAACGCATCTCGTCGGGCGAGAACCTGATCGGCTACAACATCCTCGGTCCGTACGCATTGACGCGCGCCAAGAAGGATCCGTCGATCGGCATCGCCTTCACCAAGGACTACAACCTGGTGCTGTCGCGCGTGATCTTCATCAACAAGTCAGCCAAGAACATCAACGCCGGCAAGCTGTGGCTGGATTACATCCTGTCCAAGCGCGGCCAGACCATCATCGCCAATGACGCGCAATTGTTTGCGATTCGCGGCGACGTGACCGGCGCGACTACCTCGGCCGAGTTGACCAAACAACTCGGCGCGGCCCTGAAGCCGATGCCGGTCAACACCGACTTGCTGGAATATCTGGACCAGACCAAGCGCCTGGCTTTCCTCAAGCAATGGAAGGATGCGGCCGGCAAGAAGTAAACGCCGGCAGCGACAAGTCCGGCGCACAGCCGCACTGCCTTGTAGCGACATTCATCACGTAGTACCCGTCATGGGGACGCAGCTGTTGCGCCTCCCAGGCCCCCGGCTTGTCTTGATTTTGTAGATGACGGGGCAGGCGGGCGGCTTCATCACCAGAAACGGCAGGTTCTCATGCAAACACTTTCTTCCACTCCCGGCACCTTGCCGATACGGCGCGCCCGGTTTCGCCTGAACTGGCCGCGCGGCGTCGTGGTCGCGCTGGCGTCGCTGGCCATCTTCGTGCCGCTGCTGCTGATTTTCTATCAGAGCTTTTTGTCGGCGCCGTTCTTCGCACCGGTCAAGACGTTGACGCTGGATTCGTATCGTTTCATTTTTGACGACTCGGATTTTCGCCAGGCCTTCATCAACGGTTTCTATCTCGCCTCCGGGCTGGCATTGATCGCGGTGCCGCTGGGCGGCATGCTGGCCTTCCTGATGGTGCGTACCGACTTGCCCGGGCGTGCCTGGATTGCGCCGATGCTGCTGGTGCCGATCTTTGTCTCGCCGATGGTGATCGCCTTCGGTTACGTGGTGTCGATGGGACCGGTCGGGTTCTATACCGTGTGGGTGCGCAACCTGCTTTCGGTGGTCGGTTTTGAAGGCGATCCGTGGAACGTGTATTCCTTCCCGGCCATCGTCGTCATCGCCGGCCTGACGCATGTACCGCATGTCTATCTGTACGCATCGGCGGCGCTGAAGAGTCTCGGCTCGGATGTCGAAGAGGCCGCGCGGGTCGCCGGCGCCTCGCCCCTGCAAGTGGCGCTCAACGTGTCGCTGCCGATGATCATGCCGGCGCTGGCTTATTCGGGCGTGCTGGTGTTCTTCCTCGGTTTCGAAGTGTTCGGCCTGGTGCTGGTGCTGGGCGATCCGGAAGGCCATCTGGTGCTGGCGACTTATCTCTACAAGCTGACCAACAAACTCGGCACGCCTTCCTACCATCTGATGGCGGCGGTGGCGGTCTGCCTGGTGGCGGTGACGATGCCGCTGGTGATGCTGCAGCGCTGGTTGCTGAAGTCGGCAAACAAGTACGTCTCGATCAAGGGCAAGGGCGCGCGCCAGAAGGCGCTGCCGCTTGGCAAGTGGCGCTGGATCGCGTTTGCCCTGATCGCCTTCTGGCTGCTGTTCACCGTGATCGTGCCGCTGTCGGGCATCGCGTTGCGCACCTTCGTGTCGCACTGGGGCGATGGTGTCAAGCTGATGGAAGTGCTGACGCTGCAAAACTTCCGCGACGTCTGGAGCCAGCCTTCGCTGGTGCGCGGCATCGTCAACACGGTGCTGATCGGCGTCATCGGCGGCGCGCTCGCGGTGGTGTGCTACAGCGCGATTGCGCTGGCCATGCATCGCAAGAACGACGGCATCACACGCTTCCTCGACTACAGCGTGCTGGTGCCGCGCGCCGTGCCGGGTTTGCTGGCCGGCCTGTCCTTCCTGTGGGTGTTCCTGTTCGTGCCTTCGCTGCTGGACAACTTCCTCAAGGGCTTCGACAACGACGTCGCGCGCTGGCTGTCGGACAGTTTCATCCCGCAATTGCGCTCGTTGCGTTCGACGATCTTTTCGGTGTGGCTGGCGTATTCGGTAGTGTGGATGGCCTACGGCCTGCGCCTGATCACCACCGCCTTGCTGCAGGTCGGCCCCGAGCTGGAGGAGGCGGCGCGCGCGGTCGGTGCGCAACGCGGCCAGGTCACGCGCGACGTCACTCTGCCGCTGGTGAAGTACGGCCTGCTGGGTGCGTGGCTGATGGTGTTCCTGATCTTCGAGCGTGAGTACTCGACCGGCGTCTACCTGCTGTCGCCGGGCACCGAGGTGATCGGCTCGATGATCGTCTCGATGTGGGCTGCGGGCGCGGTGGAACTGGTGGCGGCGCTGTCCTTCATCAACATCACGCTGGTCGCCATCGGTCTCGGAATCGCCCTGCGCTTCGGCATCAAATTGCACGATTAACTTACTCAACATACGAGACTGCGGCGTGATCGCCGCAGCCTGCAATCAAAGGAATGATCATGTCAGAACTCACCGTCAACGACCTGCACCTCGACTACGGCAGCGGCGCCGGCGCCAATCCGATTCTCAAGGGCGTCTCCATGCAATTGCAGCGCGGTGAAGTGGTCGCCTTGCTTGGGCCTTCGGGCAGCGGCAAGACCACGCTGCTGCGCGCCGTCGCAGGACTGGAGTCGCCCAAGGCCGGCACCATCGATATCGCCGAGCGCCGCGTATTCGACGGGTCGCGCAACTATGAAATGCCGGCCGAAGAACGCAACCTCGGCCTGGTGTTCCAGTCGTACGCGCTGTGGCCGCACAAGACGGTGTTCGACAACGTCGCCTACGGCCTCAAGCTGCGCAAGATGGGCGGCACTGAGATTGCAGAGCGCGTCAAGGCCGTGCTCTCGCAACTCGGACTCGGCCATCTGGGCGAACGCTTTCCGCATCAACTGTCCGGCGGCCAGCAGCAACGCGTCGCGATCGCACGTGCGCTGGTCTACAACCCGCAGGTCATCCTGCTCGACGAACCGCTGTCCAATCTCGACGCCAAGCTGCGTGAAGAAGCGCGTGCTTTCCTGCGCGAACTGATCGTGCGACTCGGCTTGTCGGCGCTGATGGTCACGCACGACCAGGGCGAGGCGATGGCGATTTCGGATCGCATCCTGTTGCTCAACAACGGCAAGATCGAACAGCAGGGTACGCCGCAAAGCATGTACCAGACGCCCGACACGTTGTTCACCGCGGAGTTCATGGGCAGCAACAATCGTCTCAAGGGCCGGGTGCTGCAGCGCGACGGCCAGCGCGTCACTTTGCAGGTCGAGGGCGGCACGGTGGTCGCCAGCGCGCGCGGCGGCAATACCGGCAATGAGGCCACCGGCATCATCCGCCTCGAACAAGTCCGCATCTCAGACCACCAGACCGACAACGCCATTCGCCTACCGCTTTCCACCTGCATGTACCTGGGAGACCGGTGGGAGTGCCTGTTCAAAGCCAAGAGCGCGGACAGCACGACGGTCGGCTTGCGCGCTTACGCGCCGCACAAGCTGGAGCAGGGCGAGTACTGGCTCACATTGCCGGAACAGGCTTTGTGGGCTTTTTGATTTTCAGCGCAACAACACCGCAACACCACAACCATAAAAACGATTTTTACCAAGGAGAAACCAGAGTGCAAAAGAAATTATTGACGGCAGCCATCCTGTCGACTGTCTGCGGCACGGCGGCGGCGCAGAGCAATGTCACCGTGTACGGCCTGATCGACACCGGCATCGAATACCTCAATAACGCAGGCGCCACCGGCGGCAGCGTCACACGCATGAGTTCCGGCGCGATGAATACCTCGCGCATCGGCTTTCGCGGCACCGAAGATCTGGGCGGTGGTCTGAAAGCAATCTTCCAGCTGGAAAACGGCTTCAAGCTCGACAACGGCGCCTTTGACGGCGACGCCGGCCAGCTGTTCAACCGCCAGTCCAACGTCGGCCTCGAAGGCAGCTTCGGTCGCATTGTCGCAGGCCGCTCCTTCAGCACCACTTACGATTTCATTTTGCCGTTCGATCCGATGGGTTACTCGGCGCAATATTCCTGGGTGACGTCGGCCGGTGCCACCGGCGGGCGCAAGGACGGCATGCCGACCGGCGTGTCCAATCTGGTCAAATACCAGGGCGACTTCGGCGGTTTCAAGCTGGGCGCAATGTATGGCTTCGGCGAAGTGGCCGGCAGCGTCAATGACACTTCCAAGTATGGCGTCGGCGTGGCGTATGGCAACGGCCCGTTCTCGCTGGCGACCACTTACGATCGCGTCAACGGTACGGCTGCGGTGCCGGGCGGCTCCTTCGACAAGACCACCACGGTGCATCTGGCTGCCGGCTATCAGGTGATGGAAACACTGAAGTTCAACCTCGGCTACCGTTACTTCAAGAGGAGCCTGGCGTCCGGTGCGACCGACCTGCGCAGCGATTTTTATTGGGGCGGTGCAACGTACAAATTCACACCGGCCTTAAGCCTGATCGGCACGATCTACTATCAGAACCAGAAGAACCTGGTCACCGATGCCGATCCGATCATGTATTCGCTGCGTCTGAAATACGCTTTGTCCAAGCGTACCGATTTGTATGCAAGCGGCGCTTACGCCAAGGCGAAGAACAACCAGCTGGTCGGCCTGTCGCGTGACGACGTCGGCTTCGGCAACAGCCAGGTTGGCGTCACCCTGGGCATGCAGCACCGGTTCTGATCTGCTCAGGCATTCGGCAGCAGGATGAGCGTTGTGACGCCGGCGCGATGCAGGCGCCGGCGATCACAACAGCTCAGCATTGACCATCCAGAGAGCAACTTTCTCCCGACATCGCGACTTCGGCAGGGGACACGGTTTTTTGCCGCCATCCGTCGAACGCGGTGTGCAACAGCGTGCTGAAGGCGGCTGCCGATTGCGCCCCCGACAGCGCCTGTTTTCGATCCAGCACGAAGAAGGGGATGCCGCGGACGCCGATCTCCCTTGCCTGCGCCACATCCTCCTCGACTTCAGCGGCATAGGCGCGCGACGACAACATGATTTCCGTCGCCGACGTATCCAGTCCGAGCTCGTCCCCCAGTTGCGCCAGGACCCGGCGGTCCTCCAGGTTCAAGCCTTCTTCAAAGAATGCCTGGAACAGGCGCTCCTTCATTCTGCTTCCCGGATCGCTTCCAAGATCGTGCGTCGCGGCCCAGTGCACCATTCTCAGTGCGTCGAATGTGTCGACCATCTGCAGACGGTCGAAATCGAATCGGATGCCGACGTCGCGGCCCAATGCAGTAACGTGCGCGATTGCTTGTTGCATGGACGATCTCGTCAGGCCCTTGGTCTTGGCCAGGACGGTGCAGGCGTCACTTCCTTCCTGGTAACGGACGTCGGGGAAAAGACGATAGCTTTTCCAGACAACCTGAATCTGCTCCTTGTGCGCGAAGGTGTCGAGCGCCTCATCAAAGAGGCGTTTGCCGATGAAGCAGAAGGGACACATGATGTCGCTCCAGATTTCGATCTGCATTTTTTCGGATGAGGTGGTGTTCATGTGTTTTTTTCGTCGGAAGTCGGACTCGGTTGCTCAGGCTTGCGCCATGGCGTTCCCCGCCAAGGCTTTCCAGGGAATCTGTGCGGCCCACGTGTCGATCGATGTCTGCGACACGGACAGCTCAGCCCTGGCCGCACGCAGATCGATATCAAGGATGCCGGCCTGCGCAGGATCGGTCATGTAGCGATACAGATTGGCCAGCGCGCTGCCGGTCTCCGCGCCGAAGGCTGCGGTCAGACCGGCTTCGAAATGCTCTATCGGCAGGGGGAAATAGGACACGCTCCGACCCACGGCCTTGCCGATGGCGGCGGCCAGTTCATCGCCCGTGACCGCCTGTGCGCCGCCGATGTCGAATGTCGGTCGTCGTGCGGCCAGATCGGGACGTTGCAGGGCGGCGACGACATAGGCGGCGGTTTCCTCCCAACTGATCCAGGACACTTTCTGGTCGGCGGGCACCGGGTAGGCCAACACGCTATCGTTGACGATGGACGGCGTCGCGAAAGGCGCCGTCAGATTGCCCAGATACAGGGTGGGGCGCAATACGATGCTGGGGATGGAGGCTTGTTTCAGATAGCGTTCAAGCTCGGTCTTGATGTCAATGGCGACGCTGCCGGTCGCCTGGCCTGCTTCTCTGGCGCCGACGATACTGGTGTTGAGGACCATCAGCGGCGCCTTGGCTGCAACGGCGGCATCGATGGCATTTTTCCCCCAACCAACCGCCTTGTCGACGTTGAACTGCAATGGCAGGGCAAAGTAGACACCCGCGACATCACGGTTCGCGGCCAACAGTTGCGCCGGCGAATCCAGGTCGCCGAAGGCGACTTCCACGCCGGGGCCTTCAAACAAGGATTTGTTGTCGGTATTTCGCAGCAGCACGCGCACGTTCTTGCCGCCAGCCCTAAGTGCGCTCACCACGGCACTGCCTTGTGCGCCTGTCGCGCCATACACCAGATAGGTTTCTTGCTTCATTATTGACTCCAAAATGTGGTTAAGAAGTCAACAGTGTAGGAGCTGGGCCAGGTATTGAATAGAATGTACATGCATGTGCAATACCCACAAAAATGTACCTATTGGAGCCGCCATGAAAGCTGCATCACCTGATCGTTGTCCAGTGGACATGGCGCTGGATCTGGTCGGCGGCAAATGGAAGTCGCTGGTGTTGTATCGCCTCAGCGCCGGGACGTTGCGCTTCGGGCAGTTGCAAAGAAGCATTCCGGAAGTGACGCAGCGCATGCTGACGCTGCAGCTGCGCGAGCTGGAGCGCGACGGCCTGGTGCGCCGGGTGGTGTATGCGGAGGTGCCGCCCAAGGTGGAGTACAGCCTGACGCCGCCGGGGCAGTCATTGACGCCGGTGCTTGAGCAATTGGGGGGATGGTTCCATCAGAACATGTCGGCGTTGCAGGACTACGCGCCTGCCGGCACGGCGGAAAGCGGAGAAGACTGAACATCGTCTCCTCCGGTGAGATGGCCTCAGTCTTCCGTTTCGATTTCTTCAAACACGCCCGCGCCGCGGTTTTTGACGACTTTGTCCCAGGCGAACACACGGCCATTCATCGCGACATACACGCCGTGCGGCAGCAGTTGCGCCACGCCGCAGGCGAAACCGAAATTGAATTGCGCATCCGAGCCGTGGATGGCGTAAGGAATCATGGCGCCGGTCAGTACGATGGTCCTGGCCAGCTGCGCCGCGCCGAGTACGCGCGCGGTGTCCTGCATGGTGTCGGTGCCGTGGATGACGACGATGGCGTTTTCTTCCGAGCGGTCGCATGAGGCGAGCACGCGGCGCCGGTCAATGTCCTGCATGTCGAGCGAATCGAGCAGCGGCAGTTCTTCCAGCGTGGCGGGAACGGTCAGGCGTGCGCGTGCGATGACCCCGGGCAGGTGGCTGCTGGCGAAAACAAGCTGGCCGGTGAGCTCGTCGTAGTGCTTGTCGAAGGTGCCGCCGGTGGCGATGATGCGTAAAGTCATGATCATGGAAAATCAGAAAAAGTCCCAGCCATCATACCCCACATCACGCTACCGGCGGCCCGTGCAAATCAACTCTTGATTACGCTGCCAGCAGCTCTACCGTGCGTTTGCCGTCAGCTGCGACTACCGGGGCTTCCGATTGCGCGGCAGCTTCCGCAAGCTCAGGCGGCATCGCAATCTGGCCGTCGATCAGAAGCGCGAACAGACGCTCGACGTCGATCGCCTGGATCAGCAACTGGCCGTTGTTGGCTTTGATCACCTGCGTCACCAGCATCGATGCACCCTGCATCGCGAACGGCGTGTGCATGATCTGCGCAGGATTGAACTGCGGCACCGCATGCAACTCATCGACCAGCAGGCCGATGGTGTGTTCTCCTTCGCGCACGATCATGACCTGGCTGCTACCGCTGACCGCGGAACGTGTGCCGCGCATCATCTGGCCGAGATCGAACACCCAGACGAATTCCTTGCGCTTGCCGTCGCCGTCGTCGCGGCGCAGGTTGAGCACGCCGATCTGTTCCGGGCGCGAGCCCATCGAGGTCGGCAGCACTTCGCTGAACGGCACCGCTTCCACCACGTGGGCGGCGGAGATGGCGAACAGATTGTGGTCGCTGAAGAAGGTGGCGTATTCGTTGCCGTCGGTGATGGTCGGGTCGGTTTCGAGCAGATACTGGCGGCCGTCGGTTTGCGAGCCCGCGCCTTGCACTGCCCCGAAGGATTCGAACACCACCGCGATGACGTCTTCCTGGTAACCGTCGCTGACCTTGAATTCGCGGTAGCCGTTCGACACCGAGCAGGCCACGATGGCGTATTCGCCGTCATGTACCGCCACCTGCGACGCGCGGTCGCCGTTGGCGATCGTCAGCAGCGCCGGATCAATGTCGAGTATTTCGCCGACGCTGCGTGCGCTGTCGGTGGTCGAGATGATGCGTGCATTGCGATCGATGTAGAAGGCCTTCATGTTCTTCTTGGCGGTGATGCCGCTGGAGAGCATGTTGGAAAACTCCGGCGTCGAGTCGAACACGATGCCGATGCCGCCGACCACCACGGCTTCGTTCTCGAGATCGCGCACCGCTGCGTGATAAATGTAGGTGTCTTTGCCGTCGTACAGTGCGCTCGGCGTGAAGGCGCTGACGTAGTACTGCTGCTGCGTGCGCAGCGACAGCACCTGGCGCAGGCTGTCTTCATCAACGTTGCTGCCGACGACCTCGTCGGTGTTGTCGCCGGTGCTGGCGATGATGCGGCCATGGCGATCGTAAACAAAGATGCGTGTGTAGACGGTATACAGGCCGTTGATGTAGGCCAGGATGTTGGTCATCTTCTCGACCGTGGCCTGGTCCTGCGCCGGTTGCGCCAGCGCGCTGCGCAGTTCCGGCGTGAGCGCCCACCAACGACAATCGTCTGAGCGCTCGTAGAGATTGCGGTCGAGCAGATCGACCAGCAGGCTGGTGGTGAACTCGGCATCGCGCATACCCGACACCAGTACGGTTTGGTAGAGGTCATGGATCGATTGCGCGAACAACTCGTTGCTGCGATTGCCGGTCTCGCTGATCTGGTCGAGGATGGTTTTGAGCTTGAGCATTTCGCCGCGTTGGCCGGCGGTCATGACCTGGCCGTTCCAGACGATGCGCTGGATGGTCTTGGCAGCGGTCATGATGTCGTACAGCGGCGGGCAGAACGAATGCGCGTGCGACAGCAAGCCTTCGGCGATTTCCGGCGACAGTTTGGTGAGCACGTCGCTGATGACGCCGCTGAAGGCGACCTCAACCGGAATCATGACCTGGCCTTGCCAGCCGCTTGGGCCGGGATAGCCTTGATAGCCGTCGGAGGACACGGTGCGCACCAGATATTCGCGGCCGCAGAAGAGCATCAGCGCGGCGTTGCCGTCGCGATTGACAGGCACTTCGGTGCCGACCGGGATCCACAGTTTGTCGGCGCTGGCGATGACGCGGTTGTCGGCATCGAGCAGCAGCATGTTGGAGCGCGCTTCGGCGTCGCGATGCGACGAGAAGATGCCGGCCATTTCTTCTTCGAAGTGGAAGCACAGGCACAGGATGCCGACTACCGCACCAGTTTGGGGATGCTGCATGCGGCGCGAATAAATCAGTGCACGTTCCTTGCCGGGACGCAGGTCGCTGAAGCGGAAGGTCTCGACATACGTATCGGAGTTGAGCGTCTCGGCGATCAGCGCATCGGCGCTGTGTTCCAGCGGCGTGGCGGGGTCGATCTGCACCAGCACGTTGCCCTCGGTGTCGAGCAGCATGATCTCGTCGTAGACGGTGTATTTGTTGCGGTACTCGCGCAGGCGGTAGCGGATCGCATCAGCACTGTCGGGGCCGTCAGTGACGCCGGCGACAAAATTGCACAGTTCGCGATCAGTGGCGAGGAAGCCGACATCGGCGGTGCGCTCGAACAGATTGCGCACCACGATGTCGATCACGTACTGCGCCTTGGTGCCGATTTCGGTGAGCACGTTGCGGACTTTTTCCTGGACCAGGCTGACCACCAACTCGCGTTCCAACCGGCTGAAGCCGGTGCGCGTTGCCGCCATGGTCGGCAGGATGGTCTTGGCTTCGCTGGGGCAGTTCATTTTTGCCGAGGCTTCAATCACACGCCACATCAGATTCAGTTCCTGCAGCGACTGTTCGCATTTTGTGACGTCGCGCATATACGGCAGGAAGGTTTCGGTTTGAATCGCTACGTGTTCATTCATGTGTTGTCCCTTTTTTTGAAGAAGTCCGCAAGACCTATCCGCGCCGCACTTATGTTTAATGATTAATGTCGGCACTCAGTTGTTATTACGCAAATTGCGTGCCACGCATTCTATTGGTAAAACGATATGCATGTTGTCTACAAGATCGTCCGCAAAGCCGCATGCAGATTGGCTTTCAATAATTTCCATGTGGAAATTGTGAAGGTGTTTTTTTGACCGCTGCGGGAACTGCGCGGCGAATTATTTTTCTGAATCGCTCATTGCGTGCGCGCTGATCACTGATGCTGCCCGGTCAGGTTTTTGATAGTTGGATAAAATCGAGATATGAAACCGATTGCTCCCGGCACCGTCATCTTCCATCGCCATCGCGGCTATGGCGTCATCGTCTCCGTTAATTTATTGACGGGATGGATTTCTGCGCGCTTCGGCAGCGAGGTGCGCACGCTCGATTTGAATTTGTCATCCGATGAAGTGCAGCATGCCGACGGCACGCCCATCCTGTTCCGACGCCAGCCTCCCGATCGCATGCCGCATGCGCGGCTGATGGCGATGGTGCGCGAGTTGCACGCGGCCGGTTATCAGCGCCTGTATCTATACAGTTGGCCCAAGCCTTCAGGCTTGCACTGGCGCTGGCATTTGTTCGCGGGCCCGCGTCATTGGAACGAACGGCCGTGGCGTGAAGGCTGGTACGGCTCGGGCGCGGATTACAACTTCAATCCGATTTTCGGCTGGGGCGACACGCCCGGTGCGAGCGCGCAGGATCTGGCCAGCGCACTGGCGCAATTCGATCCTCAGGGCCTGGCCCAGGCGCTCGGACGCGATGAGGATCACACGGCGTGGTTTGCATCGGTGTGCGATGCGCTGCTGCCGCATCATGCCTACAGCATGGGATGGGATCACGCCGGATCAATGCCGGAACATTTGCCGGTCATCGCCGTGCGCAGGGGAGTGGAGCCGTACGCCGGGCCGCCGCTGTCATGGCCGCCCGGCTGGATGCACCTATGGAAGGTGTCGCACGCTCAGCATTTGCAGTATGCGCCGCCGACGCCGGTGCGCGTCAAGCCAACGCCTCAGGATTGAGCACGTTCTTCGGCGCGCCGTTGGCGAAGTCGACGATGTTCTGGAAGGCCGCACGGAAGTACAGCTCGTAGCCGTCTTTTTCCACATAGCCGAGATGCGGCGTGGCCACCACATTGTCCATGCGCAGCAGCGGCGAGTCGTGCGGCAGCGGTTCGGTTTCGAACACGTCGAGACCGGCGAAGCCCGGGCGGCCTTGCTGCAGCGCCGTCTCCAGCGCACCGCTTGCCACCAGCTCGGCGCGGCTGGTGTTGATGAAGGTGGCAGTCGGTTTCATCTGCGCCAGGTCTTGCGCGGTGACGATGCCGCGCGTGGCGTCGTTGAGGCGCAGATGCACCGAGATGAAGTCTGCCGTCGAGAAGAATTCTTCCTTGCTGGCGGCTGCCGTGTAACCGTCTTTCTGCGCCTGCTCCAGGCTGGCGTCGCGTCCCCACACCACGATCTTCATGCCGAAGGCCTTGCCGTATCCGGCCACCATGCGGCCGATTTTCCCGTAGCCCCAGATGCCCAGCGTGCGGCCCTTGAGGGCGACGCCGATGGGATTGCGTTCCGGTGTCGCCGACACTTGCTGCCAGATGCCGGCCTTGAGGTTGGCGGTGTATTGCGGGATGCGGCGTGCGGTCGCCATGATCAGCGCCCACGTCAGTTCGGCCGGCGCGGTCGGATCACCGACGCCCTCGACGATGGCGATGCGCTGCGCGGTGGCGGCGGCGACGTCGACGTGGCCGCTGATCTTGCCGGTTTGCGAAATCAGTTTCAGCGCAGGCAGTTTTTCCAGGATGGCTTTGGTGAAGACGGTGCGTTCGCGGATCAGCACCAGCGCGTCGAACGGCGCCAGGCGCGCGACCAGCTGGCCGACGCCGCGCACGGTGTTGTTGAATACCTTGACGTCGTGGCCTTCCAGCAGCTTGAAGCTGTCGAGTTGGCGGACGCTGTCCTGGTAGTCGTCGAGGATGGCGATCTTCATGTGGTCTCCGGAAGGCGGTTGGTGTTGGGGAAAACCACATCATAAAACGCCCGCCGGATTTTTGCCGCGTCGGTTCAGCCGATGAAAATACAAGGCCGGAATTTAAGCCGGAATCTCAATCACCAGCTTGCCGCGTGCGCCGCCGGCGTCGATGACGTCGTAGGCGGCATCGGCCTGGTCGAAACCGAAGCGGCGTTGATCGACCTGCACCACGATCTTGCCGGCTTCGATCAGCTTGGTGGCCTGTTCCATGATCTCGCCATGATGTGCACGGCCCTTGCCGCTCAGCAGCGGCATCAGCGTGAACACGCCCGAGTAAGTCGCGGCGCGGAACGACAGCGGCGCCAGGGCATGCGTGCCCCAGCCGAGGCAGCTGACGACGTGGCCGTGGTAGCGCTTCGCCGCGATGAAGGAGGCATCCAGCGTGGCGCCGCCGACGGTGTCGTAGACGATGTCGAAACCTTCACCGGCGGTGTATTGCTGCACGTATTGTTCCACCGTGGCGGCGCGGTAATCGATGAAGGTGGCGCCGTAGCCGGTGATGACGTCGCGTTGTTCGGCCGAGCCGGTGGCGTAGACGTCGGCGCCGAAGGCCTTGGCGATCTGTACGGCGATATGGCCGACGCCGCCGGCGCCGCCATGCACCAGCACCTTCTGGCCGCTGCGCACATGGGCGCGATCAACCAGGCCTTCCCATGCAGTGATGAAGATCAGCGGCAGGGCGACGGCCTCACGCATGCCGACGTTGGCCGGCTTGTGCGCCAGCAGGTCGGCATCAACGGCGGCGAATTGCGCCAGCGAACCTTGCACGCTGCCGACGCCGCCTGTCATGCCATAGACCTCGTCGCCGACCTTGAAGCCGGAGACGCCGGCGCCGATCGCTTCCACCACGCCGGCCATGTCGATGCCGAGTACGGCAGGCAGTTGTGCCTGGGCATGTCCAGCCTTGCCGGCGCGGATCTTGGCGTCGAGCGGATTGAGTCCGGCTGCGCGGATGCGCACCAGCACCTGGCCGGCGCCGGCGACAGGACGATCAATGCTGGTGGTTTGCAGCGGCGCGCCGTTGGCGGTCAACAGTACGGCGGTCATGGTGGTGTTAGATGTCGCGTTCATGGCGTTTCCTTCAAAAGTCGGTGGATGGTTGACGCCGCGTTCTTGTTTGCAGCGATGAAGCTAGTCTAGGGACGGAAAGGCTTGAGAAAAACGGGTCCGACGACAATACAGAATGGTGAAAACGTGGATAATCGGCAGCACCCGCACATTGCCCTTCGTTACTCACCATTCGCCGGAGAAGAACAGCAAACATGGACCGCCTGGATGCCCTGAAAGTGTTTTGCAACGTCGTCGAAGCCGGCGGCTTCAGCCGTGCGGCCGACCGACTCGGGATTTCGACCTCGTCGGTGACCAACCAGGTGTCGGCGCTGGAGACGCATTTCCGCACCAAGCTGCTTAACCGCACCACGCGCAGCATGTCGCTGACCGAAGAGGGCCGCCGCTGTTACGAGCAGGCCTTGCTGCTGCTGGGCGGCATGAGCGATCTGGAAGGCAGCATGATGCAATCGCAGGCGCTGCCGGCCGGCACCCTGCGCGTCGACATGCCCAGCGTGATCAGCCGCCAGTACATCGCACCGGCGCTGCCGCAGTTCCTCGCGCAGTATCCCGACATCGCACTCAAGATCACGGTCGGCGACCGCATGATCGACATGGTGGAAGAGGGCGTGGATGTGCTGATCCGCATCGGCGATCTGCCTGACTCCAACCTGATCGCCAAAACCGTCTTCAAGACCAGCTACATGTGCTGCGCCTCGCCCGAATTCGTCGCGCGCCACGGCGTGCCGAAGACGCCGCAGGAGCTGGCCGATTTCCCTTGCCTTGGCTTCCTCAATCCGAAATCGCGCATGGTCCGCCCGTGGCAGTTCAGCAAGGGCAAGGAAAGCCACAGCTACGTGCCCAAGGGCGCGCTGGCGATGGACCACGTCGAGTCGCTGATCGAGGCGGCCAAGGCCGGTTGCGGCATCGTCCAGCAAATGTCGGTGTCGCTGATCCCGCCGGTGCGCAGCGGCGAACTGGTGCCGGTGTTGCCGGACTGGCTGGCGCCTGGTCCGGATGTCTCGGTGCTGGTCCAGCAAAAGAACCATCGCGCGGCCAAGATCAAGGCTTTCGTCGATTTCGTCGCCTGCGCGTTCTGAGATCCCTTTTCTGCGGTCTCTTTCTACTGCCTCTTTGTTGTGGCAATCAATTTGTTGGCAGAGTCCCAACGTTGAGCGCTGCTGCGCAGCAATGTCGGTGAATCGCTGACGCGATGTCGGCCGCTTGTCCTGTGGCACTTTGCTGTGCGCAGGATGTCCATTCAATAAGGCTTGGCAGGCGAAAGACCTTTTGCTGCGCTGCTTCGTAATGAAAAAACGCAATCGCGTTAAAAGCGTATTTCCTACTACATTAGTCGGTTACTTTTCACTACAAACAAGCAGGGTACGGGTGTACAATCGCCGCCTGATTTTCATAAAGTCGGCTGCTGCGGAACAATCTTTCGCGCCTGATTTTATGAATGGCTTCAGGCAAGGCCTGAAGCATTCGACAAGACCGCCGTACCACCGGCTGATGGCGCCACCCGCCTCGCCGGCTGCATGCAACGACGATCCTGCCGTGCCAACGAATTCGATTTAACTTTAGGCATTGGAGGTAGTGTTTATGAATCAACCTGTCATGGAAGGCGTCGCCGCATTGAACGCCCCCGCTTTCGTCAAACACCAAAAACTGATCAACTGGGTCGCCGAGATCGCCGCGCTGACCAAGCCGGACAGCATCTACTGGTGCGACGGTTCGCAGGAAGAATACGATCGCCTGTGCGCCGAGATGGTCGCCGCCGGCACCATGAAGAAGCTGAACCAGGACAAGCGTCCGAACAGCTATCTGGCCTGTTCCGATCCGTCGGACGTGGCGCGCGTGGAAGACCGCACCTTCATCTGCTCGAAGAACAAGGATGACGCCGGCCCGACCAACAACTGGACCGATCCTGCCGAAATGCGCACGACCCTGAACGGTCTGTTCGACGGCAGCATGCGCGGCCGTACTTTGTACGTGGTGCCGTTCTCGATGGGCCCGCTGGGTTCGCCGATCGCCCACATCGGCGTCGAGCTGTCCGATTCGCCTTACGTTGCGGTGAACATGCGCATCATGACCCGCATGGGCAAGGCCGTGTATGACGTGCTGGGCGCCGACGGCGATTTCGTGCCGTGCGTGCATACCGTGGGTGCGCCATTGCAAGCCGGCGAGAAAGACATCGCCTGGCCGTGCAATCCAACCAAGTACATCGTTCACTATCCCGAGACCCGCGAAATCTGGTCCTACGGTTCCGGCTACGGCGGCAATGCGCTGCTGGGCAAGAAGTGCTTTGCGCTGCGCATCGCCTCGACCATGGGTCGCGACCAGGGCTGGCTGGCCGAACACATGCTGATCCTCGGCGTGGAATCTCCTGAGGGTAAAAAGCACTACGTCGCAGCGGCTTTCCCATCGGCCTGCGGCAAGACCAACTTCGCCATGCTGATTCCGCCGAAGTCCTTCGACGGCTGGAAAGTCACCACCATCGGCGACGACATCGCCTGGATCAAACCGGGTGAAGACGGCCGCCTGTACGCGATCAATCCGGAAGCGGGTTATTTCGGCGTTGCCCCGGGCACCAACGAGAAGACCAACTTCAACTGCATGGCCTCGCTGCGCGCCAACACCATCTTCACCAACGTCGCGCTGACCGACGACGGCGACGTCTGGTGGGAAGGCATGACCAAGGAAGCGCCTGCGCATCTGGTCGACTGGCAAGGCAAGGACTGGACGCCGGAAATCGCCAAGGAAACCGGCCGCAAGGCGGCGCATCCGAACGCGCGTTTCACCGTCGCCGCGACACAGAATCCCGTCATCGATGCTGCCTGGGATGACCCGGCCGGCGTGCCGATCTCGGCCTTCATCTTCGGCGGTCGCCGTTCGACCACCGTGCCGCTGGTGACCGAAGCGCGCAACTGGGTCGAAGGCGTCTACATGGCTGCGACCATGGGCTCTGAAACCACTGCCGCCGCTGTCGGCCAGCAAGGCGTGGTGCGCCGCGATCCGTTCGCGATGCTGCCGTTTGCCGGCTACAACATGAGCGACTACTTCCAGCACTGGCTGAACCTGGGCCGCAAGATCGCCGCGTCGCCGGCCGAGCTGCCGAAGATCTACTGCGTCAACTGGTTCCGTACCGACGCCGACGGCAAATTCGTCTGGCCCGGCTTCGGCGACAACATGCGCGTGCTGAAGTGGATGCTGGAACGCATCGAAGATCCGCAAGGCGTGCGCGTCGGCGGCGTGCCCCACATCTTCGGCGTGTCGCCGCGTTACGAAGACCTGCAATGGGACGGCATCGACTTCACGCCGGAACAGTTCGCCACGATCACCTCGATCGACAAGGCGGCCTGGGCCCAGGAAATCGAACTGCACACCGAGCTGTTCGACAAGCTCAAGCACAATCTGCCGCGCGAGCTGGTGGAAGTGAAGGTGGCGCTGCAGAAGAAGCTGGCGGCGTAATCGGTTACGCTGAGCACCGTCAAAGGAAAAACGGCCATCGAAAGATGGCCGTTTTTTTATGTCCGCAAAATTGTCTGCAGCACCGTACGCATGCGCTCCGGCACTGTCACAGGCCGTCGCGTCGCCGCATCGACGTAAACGTGGATGAAATGCCCCTGCGCGGCGGCGGTGTCGTCGCCTTCACGGAAGATTCCTACCTCGTAGCGCACGCTGGAGTTGCCCACGCTGGCCACGCGCACGCCGATCTGCACCGTGTCCGGAAAGCTGACCGGCGCGAAATAATTGCAGTGGGTCTCAATGACCAGGCCGATGACGTCACCGCCCGGAATGTCCAGTGCATTGCTTGCTATCAGGAAATGGTTCACTGCCGTATCGAACCAGCTGTAGTAGACGACGTTGTTGACGTGGCCGTAGACGTCGTTGTCCATCCAGCGCGTCTGCAGGGCGTGGAAATGGGGATAATCGGCGCGGCGGGAAGCGGTGGGTTTGCTGGTCATCGTATTTTAGCCTCCGTGTTTTGCCCGGTCACACGCGTGTTGCCGTGCTGAAGTAATATTGCGGCGGGAACGAACCCCGTCTCCTGATTTCACTCGAACGGTGAGCCGGCAGTGTAAGCGATCAGTAGCTCCGTCGCAGCAAGCCCGGCGCTTGCATCCGGCGCTTTCGCGCCCATATGCAGCTTGTCCCTTGTCATTTCGGCAAGCCGTTCCATACGAATGTCGATAGTCAAACGCAATCGAAAGTATTAAACAAATAAATTTGATTAATATATAGAGGCGCTTTACTATGGCTTCACTCTCTTTCAACCCCAAGTAAAGGAAATAGCAATGTCCCTGATCAATACGACAGTCAAGCCATTCAAAGCAACTGCTTACCACGACGGCAAATTCGTCGACATCACCGAAGCAAGCCTGAAGGGCAAATGGTCCGTGTTCGTGTTCTACCCAGCTGACTTTACTTTCGTCTGCCCGACAGAATTGGAAGACCTGGCCAACAACTACGCTGAATTCAAGAAAATGGGCGTGGAAATCTACGGTGTGTCGACCGACACCCATTTCGCCCACAAGGCATGGCACGACACATCGGAAGCCATCAAGAAGGTCCAATACCCACTGGTCGGCGACCCAACCACAACACTGGCTCGCAACTTCGAAGTCCTGATCGAAGAAGAAGGCCTGGCACTGCGCGGTACTTTCGTGATCAATCCAGAAGGTCAGATCAAGGTTCTGGAAATCCATGACAACGGTATCGGCCGCGACGCTTCCGAACTGCTGCGCAAGGTCAAGGCAGCGCAATACGTTGCTTCGCACCCAGGTGAAGTTTGCCCAGCCAAGTGGACTGAAGGCGCAGAAACACTGAAGCCTTCCCTGGATCTGGTCGGCAAGATCTAAATCGCTGATTGGGCTACTGCGCGGCCCGATCTCAAAGCTGTGATGCTCGCCGTACATCCGTACGACTGCGCTTCCCGCTTCGACCTCGGACCGCTCGCTACGACCACTCAACGATTTAACGCATTAGTTAAGCATCAAGAAGTACAGAAACAAAAACTGAAGCACCCGTCCGGATTCGGCGCAAGCAACGCCGCAGAGCTCACGAGGCCGAGCGGCGGAGTCCGGACAATATTGAAGTCTCACATCAGAGGAAAGTGGAAATCATCATGCTGGATGCCAATCTCAAAGCCCAATTGAAAGCCTACCTGGAAAAGGTCACGCAGCCTATCGAGATCGTCGCGTCGCTGGATGATGGCGCCAAGTCGCGTGAGTTGCAGGAGCTGCTGCAGGAAATCGTTACGCTGTCCGAGCGCATCACGCTCGTTGAACGCAACGATCACGCCGTGCGCAAGCCGTCCTTTTCATTGAATCGCCCCGGTACCGATATCAGCGTGCAGTTCGCCGGTATCCCGATGGGCCACGAATTTACGTCGCTGGTGCTGGCGCTGCTGCAAGTCGGCGGCCATCCCATCAAGCTCGACGACAAGGTGATCGAACAGATCCGCAACCTGGATGGCGATTACGCGTTTGAAACCTATATCTCGCTGACCTGCCAGAACTGCCCGGAAGTCGTGCAGGCATTGAACGTCATGTCGATCATCAACCCGCGCATCCGTGCGGTGACGGTGGACGGCGCGCTGTTCCAGGACGAAGTCGAGAAGCGCCAGATCATGGCTGTGCCGACCGTCTACATGAACGGTGAAGTGTTCGGCCAGGGTCGCACCGGCGTGGAAGAAATCCTCGCCAAGCTGGATACCGGCGCCGCCGCCCGCAAGGGTGAAGAACTGAGCGCGAAAGAAGCCTACGACGTGCTGATCGTCGGCGGCGGTCCTGCCGGCGCAGCAGCTGCGATCTATGCAGCGCGCAAGGGCATCCGTACCGGCGTCGTCGCCGAACGTTTCGGCGGCCAGGTGCTGGATACGCTGGCGATTGAAAACTTCGTCTCCGTCAAGGAAACCGAAGGCCCGCAATTCGCCACCGCGCTGGAACAACACGTCCGCACTTACGACGTCGACATCATGAACACGCAACGCGCCGAAGCACTGGTGCCGGGCAATGGCCTGATCGAAGTCAGGCTGGCCAACGGCGGTGTGCTGAAGGGCAAGACCGTGATTCTGTCGACCGGCGCACGCTGGAGGCAAGTCAACGTGCCGGGCGAGGACGAATACCGCAATCACGGCGTGGCGTACTGCCCGCACTGCGACGGTCCGCTGTTCAAGGGCAAGCGCGTGTCGGTGATCGGCGGCGGCAACTCCGGCGTGGAAGCGGCCATCGACCTGGCCGGCATCGTCAGCCATGTCACGCTGCTGGAATTCGCGGCAGAATTGAAGGCCGACGCGGTGCTGGTGCGCAAGCTCAAGAGCCTGTCCAATGTCACCATCGTCACTTCGGCACAGACCAGCGAAATCACCGGCGACGGCAAGAAGGTCAACGGCATCAGCTACAAGGAACGCGTCAGCGGTGAAGTGAAGCACATCGAACTGGAAGGCGTCTTCGTCCAGATCGGCCTGGTGCCGAACACGGAATGGCTGAAGGGTACTGTGGCTCTGTCCAAGCATGGCGAAATTGAAATCGACGCCAAGGGCCAGACCTCGATTCCCGGCGTGTTCGCTGCCGGCGACGTGACGACCGTGCCGTACAAGCAGATCGTGATCGCGGTCGGCGAAGGTTCCAAGGCGGCATTGAGCGCCTTCGATCACCTGATCCGCAGCTCGGCGCCGGAAGAAGCACCGGTTGTCGCCAAGGAAGCAGTGACGGCGTAAGCATTCATCTTTGCAAGCCGGTCATCCGTCGCCCCTTCGGCGGACGGCCGTAAAAAAAGCCACCTCGCGGTGGCTTTTTTTTATGGGCGCAACCTGCAGGCCGCGCCCGGCTGAATACTTTACTTGAACAGCAAGCGCAGCGAATCCCAGGCGCGGCCGAAGATGCCGGCCGGACCGACTGATTCCAGCGCCACCAGCGGCAATTCGGTGACGGCCTTGTCGTCGATCATGATCTTCAATGTACCGACCTTGGCGTTTTCCGAAATCGGCGCGATCAGCGGATCGTTGCGTTCAACGCGCGGCTTGATCTTGTCGGCGGTGCCCTTCGGCACGGTCACGTAGACATCGCGCATGAAGCCGATCTTGATCTTGCCTTGCGAACCCTTCCAGACGTCAGGCGTGTCGACCGCCTGGCCCTTGCTGTACAGCTTCACAGCGTCGAAATTCTGAAAGCCCCAGTTCAGCAGCTTCTGGCTTTCCTGCGTGCGGACGTGGTCGGATACGGTGCCGATGACCACCGAGATCAGACGGCGCTCGCCGTTGGCGACGGGACGCTTGGCCGAGGTGATCAGCGAATAGCCGGCGCTGTCGGTGTGGCCGGTCTTCATGCCGTCGACGGTCGGATCAAGCCACAGCAGGCGATTGCGATTGGGCTGGGTGATGTTGTTGTAGGTGAACTTCTTGACCGAGTAATAGGTTTTGTAGAAGTCGGGGAAGTCATTGATCAGGTTGCGGCACAGGATCGCCAGGTCGCGCGCGGTCGTGTACGTGTCCGGGCTCGGCAAACCGTGCGGGTTGCTGAAGTGGGTGCCGGTCAGGCCCTGGCGTTGCGCTTCGCGGTTCATCAGCACGACGAAGGCATCGGTAGTGCCGGAGACGGCTTCGGACAGCGCCACGGCGGCGTCATTGCCGGAGACCGAGATCAGGCCGTACAGCAGGTTGTTGACCGAGACCGGCTTGTTCGGCTCGATGAACATCTTGGAGCTGCTCGGATCGACTTTCCAGGCGTTGACCGAGACGCTGATTTCCTGGTTCAGGTCGAGACGCTTGTCGCGCACGGCAGCGAAGGCCAGGTAGGCGGTCATCAGCTTGACCAGCGACGCCGGTTCGACGCGCGTGTCGGCTTCCTGCGAAGCGATGATCTGGTTGCTCGACGCATCCAGCAGCAGCCACGATTTGGCGGCGACGCTAGGGGGCGGAAGGCTCTGGGCGGCTGCCGAGAAGCTCAGGACGGTTGCGGCAATGGCCGCGAGTAGTTTTTTCATCTTCGGGTGTAAAAAATGTGTCCCGCCGGACTGCATGCGGGACTGTCGTTTGAAAAGAGATGAGTGAACATCGCACCGGGATTATAAACGCCGAGCCTGACAACAAGGCTGCGCGGCGTCGGCTTGCAGAGTATTCCTGTCTCATGCTCCGTAGCAGGAGCATAAAACAGGAATCAGCGATGCCAGAGTTGGACTATCAGGTTCTTGATATGTTGCAATTTGCGGTGAAAAAAGTGATCCGCGCCGGGGATCACGATGACTGGCAGCTCTTGCGGCCGCGCCCAGTCCAGCACCGCCGTGAGCGGAATCGTGTCGTCCAGCTCGCCGTGGATCAGGATGGTGTCGGCCGGGACCTGCGGCATCGGCCACTTGCCGGCGGCGGTGCCGACCAGCGCCAGGCGCTCGGCGGGTGTGCCTGCTGCAATCAGCCGTTGCTGCAACTGCGCCTGCACGAAGGTGCCGAACGAGAACCCGCCCAGCGCCAGCGGCAGGTCGGGATATTGCGTGCGCATGTGCGCCAGCAGCAGCGCCATGTCGTCGGTTTCGCCATTGCCGTGGTCATGCACGCCTTCGGATTTGCCGACGCCGCGGAAATTCATGCGCACCGTGGCGTAACCAAGCGCGAGGAACGAGCGTGCCAGCGTTTGCGCGACCTTGTTGTCCATGGTGCCGCCGTACAGCGGATGCGGATGGGCCACCAGCGCGAGGCCGCGCGGTGCGGCGAATTGCTCGGGGTCCGGCAGGTCCAGCGCGCATTCCAGCTGGCCGACGGCGCCGGGAATCAGAAAGGCTTGTGTTTGTGCGTTCATGGAGTGCGGCGTATTTAAATTTTGAGGCGGTCAACGATCTTGCCGCCGACGATGTGCGAATCAATGATTTCGTCGATGTCTTCGTTGTCGACGAAGGTGTACCAGGTGCCTTGCGGATAGATGACCACAACCGGGCCTTCTTCGCAGCGTTCCAGGCAGCCGGCCTTGTTGATGCGCACCTTGCCTTCACCGGCCAGGCCGAGTTGCTTGATGCGCTTCTTGGCGTGTTCCTGTGCGGCTTGTGCACCCTTGTCGGCGCAGCAGGTGCGCTCGCCCGGCTTGCGCTGGTTCAGGCAGAAGAAGACGTGATGTTCGTAGAACGGCTTGTCGGCGGTGTCAGGAGTATCTGCCATGGCGATGTTCCGAGTAGATCAAAGGCGTCATGATACACCTCGTCATTTATGCGCGCCCTGGCTGCCGGTCCGGCGATGCACCGGGTGATACAGGAACCACAGCGCCAGGAACGGCCATAGCACTGAGAGGAATTGCGCGGCGCCGTCGAAATTGAGGAATTTTCCCTGCACCCAGGTCTGCAGCGTCGAGACGAAATACGGATTGGCCGGCACTACATTGGTCGCCAGCAGGCTGAAGATCAGCGCCAGCCCGGCGATGCGCCGCTGCGCCACCAATGGCGCGAACGACAGGCCGGCCAGCATCAGGCCGCCGACGATCATGCCGCCGGCGGCGCCCGGCGTGAACCAGGCGAAGGCGTTGTCAGGCGCGAAAAACAGCGCGCAGGACAGCGACTTGATGAACACCGCGCCGAGCAGGTAGACCGCCATCAGCATGTTGCGCGGCGCCGCCTTGCGCAGCAGCAGGAGCATGGTCAGCACGGCGCCGGTGAGGCCGCAGGCGGTGACGATGATTTCGGCCAGCCAATATTGTTCGGCGCTGAGCTGGGCGCTGTTGGTCCACCAGGTGGCGAGATCGATCGGCGTGTCGAGCAGGTCCGACAGCAGGCTCGACAGCGGCGGCACGACGTGGCCGAGGCCGAACAGATGGTTTTGCGGATAGATCAGCGCCAGCGGCCACAGCCCGACGACGACCAGGCCGCGGCTGGCTTCACGTGAAAACCAGCTGCGCCGTACTTCCAGCAAGCGGCTTTGGCGCAGGAAGTAGCGGCTGGTCCAGGCGCCGATCAGCGCACCCAGCAAGGTGCCGCAACTGTTGGTGATGAGATCCAGGTTGGAGGGAATACGCGTGGGCAGGTAGGTCTGCACCGCTTCCATCACGGCCGACAGCGCGACGCCGGCCAGCGCGCTGAGCAGCACCGCCCACAGCGAGCGCACGCGCGGATACAGCGCATACACCACCAGCGCACCGAACGGCGCGTAGCCGACCACGTTGGTCCAGAGGTCGAAGCCGGTCCAGTAATACGGCAGCCGCGCCCACAGGTAATCGTAGGGCAGCAATCCCATGTCGCGCCAGCCCGAAAACGGGTACCAGCTGGCGTACACGATCAGCAGCGTATAGATCAGCAAACTGACGCGTGCAAACGCAGAGGCCGCCGGCCGGGCGACTGCGGTTGCGATGGGAGCAGGAGCAGGGGCAGAGGCAGGCGGGGCGGCTGGTGCGGGCGATTGTGGCGGTCGATAAGGAGCGTCCATGGCAGCGAGCGTAACCGATTTCTCCTTCGCTTGCACCTTGGACAACCGTTACAATGTGCGCCATGCACGCCACCGAAACTTCACTCGCCACGACGATTTCCGCCCAGCGCATCGCCGCATTGATCGCCAGTTCCAGCAACGATAACGCCAAGACCGTCGCGGTCGAAGTGGTTGCCGAAACCGGCTCGACCAATGTCGATCTGCTGGCGCGCGTCACCGCTGTCGACGGCGGCAGGCTGGTTGCGCCGGTGCTGCTGGTGGCCGAGTCGCAGACCGCCGGGCGCGGGCGCGCGGGACGACCGTGGCAGACCACCAAGACCTCGGCGCTGACGTTTTCGCTGGCGTGGAAATTCAATCGTCCGCTGCATGCGCTGATCGGATTGCCGCTGGCCGTCGGCGTGGCGCTGGCCGAGGCGCTTGGCATCTTCGGCATCGACGTCGAATTGAAATGGCCCAACGACGTCCTGCGTGACGGCGCCAAGCTGGCCGGCATCCTGATTGAGACCGCGCAAGATAAAAGCACGGGTGCTACCGGAACCTGGACCGTCATCGGTATCGGCGTCAACCTGACCATGCCGCCGGATCTGCAGCAGCGCATCGGCCGCGCCGTGGCCGACGTGTCAGAATTGCTGACCCACGATCGCGAGCGCCTGCTGGCGATTTTGCTGAGCGCCTTGTCGGATGCGCTGGCCGATTTCGATGCGCGCGGATTCAGGCATTTCGTGGCGCGCTGGAATCGTTTGCACGCCTACCCCGGCCGTACCGTGCGCATCCTCGACGACGGCCGTGTGCTGCACGAGGGTGTCGCCGTCGGCGTCGACGAGCAGGGCTGTTTCCTGATGGATACCGCAAGCGGGCGCGTAGCCGTCACCGCCGGCGACGTGTCCTTGCGTTTGCAGGAGTAGTGCCATGTTGCTGCTGATCGATGTCGGTAATACGCTGATCAAATGGGGTATTCCGGCGGATCCAGTTTTTTCGGTCGCCACCGCGGGCCGCTGGCGCCACGTCGGCGCCGTTGCACGCGGCGACGTGACGACGCTGGAGCAGGCATGGCAGGGTTTGCCGGTGCTGCGTGCGCTGGTCTCGAACGTGGCCGGTCCTGCGGTCCGGGAAGCCTTGCAGGCAACGCTGCATGCGGTCTTCGGAGACGGGCTGCGCATCGACTGGTTCGCATCGCAGCCGCAACTGGCGGGCGTGCGCAATCATTACAAGAATCCCGGCCAGTTAGGCTGCGACCGTTTCGCTTCGGCCATCGGGGCGCATGCGCTGTTTCCGCAGCGTGCGCTGATCGTGGCTACTTGCGGCACCGCCACCACGGTCGACGCGGTCACGCCGGACGGCGATTTCCTCGGTGGCATGATCTTGCCGGGACTGGGCGTGATGGCGACGTCGCTGGCCCTGAATACGGCGCAGTTGCCGCAGATACAAAGCATCAGCACGGTCGCCACGCCGTTCGCCGACAACACCACGGACGCCATCATCGCCGGCTGCATTGCAGCGCAGACCGGCGCCATCGAGCGCGCCGTCGCGGCGCACCGGCAAGCGCATGAAGAAGTCCTGTGCGTGCTGGCGGGCGGTGCCGGGCCGGTGTTGGCGCCTTATTTGTCAACGCCCTGCGAAAAAGTCGATAATCTGGTGTTGATCGGCCTGCATGCAGCGTCGGCGGAATGAAGATGATGATCCCGACAAATCGGACTGATGGTTACTCATGCTGAAATTGCTTTTTTGGCTACTGTTGATCGGCAATGCGGCCCTGTTCGCCATGCAGCGGGGCTATCTCGGCGCGACCGCCTCCGAGCGCCACGAGCCCAAGCGCCTGACGCAGCAGTTGCATCCCGAAACACTGACCATCCTGCCGGCCAACAGCGAAAAACTGGTGGCGCCGGCCAAGGCCGATGCGCCCGCGGGGGCGGTCGCGGCGGCGGATGCCGCCAAGGACGCGAAACAAGGCAAGCCGGATGCGACACCGCCGGAGGTCAAGGCGCCCGTCGCTGATCCTGTCCCTGCTGTTCCTGCCGCTCCGGTCGTCGCCTGTACCGAAATCGGCAACTTCAACGCCGTCGAAGTGCGTAAATTCGATGCCCAGCTGAGCAGTCTCAACCTGGCGGTCAAGCCGACCACGCGCAGCGTGCAGGAAGCCGCCAGCCACATGGTCTATATCCCCACGCAGGACGGCAAGGACGGCGCCGACCGCAAGGCAGCCGAACTGCGCCGCCTCGGCATCCAGGACTTCTACGTGATGCCCGAATCCCAGCCCAATCCGGCCTTGCGCTGGGCCATTTCTCTGGGCGTGTTCAAGACCGAAGAAGCGGCCAAGGCCTACATTGGCCGGCTGATCCCGCAGGGTGTGCGCAGCGCGCGCATCATGGCGCGCAACGTAACGTCGAACAAGCAGGCTTATCAATGGCGCAATGTCGATGCGGCAACCAAGACGGCGCTGGACGGCCTCAAGGCCAAATTCCCGAATCAGGAAATGCGCAGCTGCACGAGCTGAGCCTCGCCCATGCATGGCCGGTGCGGCTTGGCGGGCACAGGCCGATTTTGCATGAGGCCGATAAAACCCGATATCCGCCACAATCGGATCGCGCTTTCCATGTAAAATCGCGGACATTCCGAATATCTCTCCTGCCCAGGAATTGCACATGACCGATTTGACCGACCTGACCGACGTTGACCCCATCATCAAGGCTGAAATCCTGGCCGAGGCGTTGCCGTACATCCGCAAGTTCCACGGCAAGACCATCGTCGTCAAATACGGCGGCAATGCAATGACCGAAGAACGTCTCAAGCACGGCTTCGCGCGCGATGTGATCCTGCTGAAACTGGTCGGCATGAATCCGGTGGTGGTGCACGGCGGCGGTCCGCAAATCGACAATGCACTCAAGAAAATCGGCAAGCAGGGCACCTTCGTGCAGGGCATGCGCATCACCGATGAAGAAACCATGGAAGTGGTGGAGTGGGTGCTGGGCGGCGAAGTGCAGCAGGATATCGTGATGCTGATCAACCACTACGGCGGCCAGGCAGTGGGCCTGACCGGCAAGGATGGCGGCCTGATCCGCGCGCGCAAGATGCAGATGCCGGACAAGGAAAATCCGGGTCAATTCCTCGACATCGGCTTCGTCGGTGAAATCGAGGCGATCAATCCGGCGGTGGTCAAGGCGCTGCAGGACGACGCCTTCATCCCGATCATTTCGCCGATCGGCTTCGGCGACGACGGCCAGGCTTACAACATCAATGCCGACGTCGTGGCCGGCAAGATCGCCGAGATCCTGCATGCGGAAAAGCTGATCATGATGACCAACATTGCCGGCGTGCAAGACAAAAAGGGCAATCTGTTGACCGATCTGTCGGCGCGCGAGATCGACGAAATGTTCGAAGACGGCACCATCTCCGGCGGCATGCTGCCGAAGATCTCGTCGGCGCTGGACGCCGCCAAGTCGGGCGTGAACACCGTTCACATCATCGACGGCCGCATCGAGCATTCGCTGCTGCTGGAAGTGCTGACCGAACAGGCCTTCGGCACCATGATCCGCTCGCATTGAACATCGCCAGCGCATCACGCAAAAAAGGCGCCCCGGGAAACCGGCGGCGCCTTTTTTATTGCATGTGCACGAGAGGATTCAATAAATCCGTTCGACCTTGAAGCCGCGCTGCTGCAGCAAGGCCGGCACGCTGGTCGGGCCGACCAGGTGCAGGATGCCGATGGCGGCGAAAATGCGATCCCGGCTCGTCAGCAGGCCGCCGATGCGTTCGGCCAGCGCAGGGTTGCGCTGGTCCAGCAAGACGTCCTTGGTGAAGCGGCCGACGAAACTGCCGTCGTTGGCCATTTCGTCGAGCAGGCCTTGCAGGCCGGACAGGTTGGCGGTGCGCCAGAACTCGGCCAGCTCCACCACACGCGCTGCGCTGTCGGGATCGTCGAGCTCCTTGAGGGTGTCTTCGAGCAGCAGGCTTTGCTGTTGCCGGCTCAGCGCGCCGAACAGCGCCAGCTGGGTTTCGGCGCCTTCCAGTTCGATCACCGGTTTGTTGCGCTTGGTGACGAAGTCGGCCAGATGGCTGTCGACTGCGAGGTCGGCGCGGTAGCCCTTGCTGTCGAACTCCTGCACGGTCAGCAGGCTGGCGATCATCCAGGGACGAAAGCGCGCGACTGCTTCGGCCGGGACATTGTATTTTTTCAGCGCAGCCTGGACCTGTTGCTGCAGTTGTGGACTGAGGTCGGTCTGGTAGCTCTGGCCTTCGGGATAGAAGCCGTAGCGCAGCACGGCCGCCTGCATGGAGGGCGTCTTCTTCGGATCGATTTCAAGCGCGATGGCGGGCGCTTGTTCCAATGCCTGCATCACGCGTGGTTCGAGCGGATAGAAGTTCGCCGCGCCGACGTGGATGGTGCCGAACAGGTACAGCGTGTGGTGCGCGTCCTGCACCTTGAACAAGGCGCCGCGATGCTCTGTACGCGGGATTCGGGACGGCGTGTCGGCAGCATTCGCAGCCGGCAGATAAAGGCAGAACAGCCAGCTGAATGTCACTATAATCAGGCGTCGCATCGTTGCGCTTTCTTCACTTATCTCATTTCTTTTGACTGTGCCGAATACTACACCGCTCTGGCTTTTCGATCTCGACAACACGCTGCACAACGCGTCGCACGCGATTTTTCCGGCGATCAACGCCAACATGAATACGTTCATGGAGCGCGTGCTCAGGGAGCAGGGTTTGCCAGCTGATCAGGATGCCGTCAACGCGATGCGGCAGCGCTATTGGCGCCTGTACGGAGCAACCTTGCTGGGCATGGTGCAGCATCATCAGGTGCGGCCGGAAGATTTCCTGCGCGACGCGCACGACTTCGCCGATCTGTTCGGCATGATCCGCGCCGAGCGCGGCCTGCTCAATCTGCTCGAGCGCCTGCCGGGACGCAAGATCCTGCTGACCAATGCGCCGTTGCGTTACTCGCGCGACGTGGTGCGACATCTTGGGCTGCATCGTCATTTCGACAAACATATTTCCATCGAATCGATGCGCGTGCACGGCAAGCTCAAGCCCAAACCGTCGCGGCAGATGTTGCAACAATTGCTGGCCCGTGAACGTGTTCCCGCGCATCGCTGCATTCTGGTCGAAGATACCGTGGTCAATCTGAAGTCGGCCAAGGAGCTGGGTGTGCGCACGGCGTGGATTACTCAATACCTGGTCGGCAATCCGCATTTTTCAGCAGCCGGCGTGCGCAGGATGCAGACCATGCATCCGTCTTATGTCGATGTGAAGGTGCGTTCGGTGCGGCAGCTAACCAATCATCTGCGTCGTCTGACCGGTGCATGAGAAGGAATCAAGCCTTATTCAACCGCCGCTCGGCGGGAACTCAGTCGTCCGCGCAGTCTGCGCACCAACCCTTGATGGTCAGTTCGATTTCGTGGCTGCGGAAGCCTTTGCCCAAGGATTTTTGCAGGGCGGTCTGCAACTGCGCTGTCGTGGTCTGGCGCTTGCCGGACGAGGGTAAAACACTTTCAAGAAAACCCGCCTCACCGCTGCCATCCAGGCAAAACACCCGGGCGCAGCGCGTGCATTTGAAATGACCGTGCTGATGCTGGGCATGGCCGTGGGCGTGTTGATGGCCGCCATGGCTGCCGTGATCGTGATGTTCGGCGCCGGTGCCGGCGTTGTAGCGGAAGATGCGGTCGTCGCTGGCAATCTTGTGCGCCAGCCCGGCCTCGGTCAGACAATCGAGCGCGCGATACAGCGTGACGCGATCCATGTCGACCAGCTTGTCCTGGATATCCTGATGCGACACCGCGCTGCGTGCGTTTAGCAACGCCGCCATGACGCTCACGCGCGCCTGTGTGACGCGTACCGATGCATCACGCAATTGCAGCTCGGCCAGAGCCTGCGCAGCGGCGGGGTCGTGGGGGAGTGCGTTGGCGGTGGTGTCGGCTTTGGATTTCATGGCATATCGCTAATGTGACTGGTGCGGCTGGTGTGAGGGCGGCCCGCCGATGCGGCGCGCTGTCGAAGACCTACCCGAATTATGCCGCAATTCGCCGACGGCGGCTTTGTCAGGGCACGAGGCAAAGCTTATTTACCGGCAATCTTTTTAGCGCGCGGATGGGCGGCGTCGTAGACCTGCGCCAGGCGCTGGAAGTCGAGCGAGGTATAGACTTGGGTTGCGGTGATCGAGGCGTGGCCGAGCATCTCCTGCACCGCGCGCAAATCGCCGGAGCCTTGCAGGACATGCGAGGCGAACGAGTGGCGCAACACGTGCGGATGGACGTTGGTGGCCAGGCCCAATGCCTGTCCATGCGCCTTGAGCCGCAATTGCGCGACCCGCGGCGACATGCGCGCACCACGCTCGCTCAGGAACAGCGCGCGCCGCTCGGCGTCGGCATGCCCCGCGATGACGGTCTCGCGTGCCGTCAGCCAGGCTTTCAGCGCTTCCATAGCCGGTGTGCCGACCGGCACGCTGCGCATCTTGTTGCCTTTGCCGGTGACGGTCACTTCATTGCCGTCCATGTCGACCCAGCCGGCTGACACATAGCCAGCTTCCTGGCGGTATCGCACATCCAGGCCCACCAGTTCGGAAACGCGCAGGCCGCTGGAATACAGCAACTCGAACATGGCGCGATTACATAATTGGGCGGGCGCGGCGGCGTCCTTGAGCGGATTGGGTTGGGACACCAGATGGACGGCGTCATCGGCGGCCAGCGCCTTGGGCAGCGGCTTGGATTTCTTGGGCGCCTTGACGCCGTCGACCGGATTCGATTTCAGCCGGCCCTGTTCGGACAGCCAGTCGTAGAAGCCGCGCCAGGCCGACAATTTGCGCGCGATGGAGCGCGCGTTGAGGCCGCGGCCGTGCAATTGCGCGGCGAACTTGCGTATCTGGAAATGGGAAACTGCGTCCAACTCAGCACCGGCGGCTTGCGCCAGCTCGGACAACTCGGCCAGGTCGCGACCGTAATTGCTCACCGTGTGCGGCGACAGCATGCGCTGGCTCAGCAAGGTGTCGAGATAGCGGTCGATTTCGGCTTGGTTGGCGTCGGCGCTCACACGGTCGGGATGGAAGTCGGGATAAATCAGTGTAGCAGGCAGGCCAGCGCAGCGCTGGCGGTTTCGCTGATGCGGCTGAGGAAATCAGTGGCCATGTCTGCGCTGAAACGGCTTGGGTCGGGCGAGCCGAGCACCAGCAAACCGAAGGCTTCTGGCGCGGCGCCCACGCGCAGCGGCAGCATCGCCAGCGACTTCACGGAAGCTGCATCTTCCAGCCAGCTGGCGGCTTCGAAATCGTTGTTGGCGCCGCAGAACGGCGTCGTCAGGCCATTGGCAAAAATACGCGCATCTTCCGAGACGGTCGCGGTGTACCAGTTATCGTTGTGGCTCTCGGCGACGTTCCACAGGCGCAAGGTGACTTGCGGCACGTTGAAGATTTCCTGCAGGTTGCGGGTCAGCGCCTGCGGCAGGTCTGCGTCATTGCGCGCCAGCAGCAGGGCGCGTGTCCAGGCCTGGAATTTACCGGTGATCTCGTCGTTTTCCTGGGCGATGCGCATCAGGTCGGCCATGTGCAATTCCTGCACCTTGATCTTTTCACGCAGGATTTCCATCTGGCGTTCCTGCAATGAGATGGCGCGACCCAGCAAAGGGCTGGTCAGCTTGATCCTGCCGAGCAATTCGGCATGCTCCTCAAAGAAGTGAGGATGGTCGAGCAAATAGTCGGCGATCGAATCGGAATCCAGGTGGGTGGTCATGAGCGTTTTTAGAGTGTGGTTGTTCCGGAAAGTCGCGCCAGGCGCGCCGGATTGCATTGCCGCAATATCGCGAGATTATCTACGCTATCGGTAGTGCTGACAACTTGATTCTTGGCGAAGGCGACCAGGCCGCTTCCCCAATAAAAACGGGCTTACATGATTGCTCATGTAAGCCCGAATTGTTCAGCTTAAGTTTCTGATTCTGACGTTTGCACGTCAGAGATTCAGACGCTTAAATTAGAACTTGTGACGGATACCAACAGTAACTGCTGTTTGGCTAGCGTCGTTACCAGTTGTGTCGCCATAGGCGCCTGGATTGCGCATGTCTTTAGCACGCAGGTTCGACACGAATGCGTACAGGTCAGTACGCTTCGACAGCCAGTAGTCAGTACCGATGTTGTACTGAGTCAGCTTGCCCTTGCCATTCAGGCCGTCGAAGTTAGCTGTTGTGTATTCCACAGCAGCCAGCAGCTTCAACGATGGAGTCAGCGAGTAAGCTGTACCCAGTTCGAACTGGTCCGACTTACGCGAGTTTGCCAGAGTTGCTGTAGTGACACGGTTTGCAGCTGTCAGAGCAACTGGTGTTGCCAGGCCTGCCAGATTTGCTTGGGTGTTCAAGTCTTGCTTGACGCGCGACCAGTTACCGTAGACGCGTGCTGGGCCAAACTGATAGCTGGCGACCAGGTTGAACACCTTAACTGCTGTGTTGCCAGTATTGGCAGCAGTAGTGCTCAAAGTTGCTGTTGTAGCAGTCGCTGGAATGATGCTGGTGTCCGAAGGAGTTGGACCAGCTTTGGATTGGTAGTAGTTGGCACCCAGACCCAGTGGGCCGTTGTCATACTTGACGCCCAGACCGAACGATTGGCCAGCAGTTGTCTTGCCAGCTGTTTCGCCGAAACCGTACAACACGTTAGCTGTGAAGCCAGCCAGGTTGTTGGTGGTGTAGCTGATCGAGTTGTTGGTACGTGTACCTTGCAAACGGTTCAGAGCCGAACCCGCGTTTTGGATAACGCCGCCGAAATCAGCAACGCCAGTGTAGGCGCTGATTGTGTCAGCGAAGTCAGTTTGACGACCGACCAGAACCGAACCGAAACCACCGGCCAGACCAACAACCGACTTACGACGGAACAGGTTCGAACCAGTAACAGCGTCGGAACCTTGCAGGCCGCCGTTGTCGTTGGTGAAGCCAGTTTCCAGGTTGAACACTGCGCTCAGACCGCCGCCCAGATCTTCAACGCCCTTGAAACCGATGCGCGAACCTTGGATGTTGCCGGAGTTCAGAGCAAACTTGCTGCCGGTGTTAGTGCCGCCAGCTGGAGTTTGAGCCTTGCTTGTGTATGTAACGCCGGTATCAACGATACCGTAGATAGTGACGGAGCTTTGTGCTTGTGCAGCACCTGCAAACGCGCCGAGAACGGCCAGTGCAAGCAGAGATTTTTTCATTTGACATCCTTCTATAAAAATAGTCTTGAGGATCCGTACATCTAGTCGGATGGTGAGACATTAAGGGTTCTCATTAGCGCTGGCCTCAGATTGGTCGTTTGGCGGACGAAGTTTTGGTTGAAATTCCGAAACTCCTACACGACTGTTGTTTTTTTCTAACGCTTTCGAGGTGAATGTCCCACAATCGGGATTTTTCCGAGCGATCAACGAGCGTATGGCTATTCAATTGCCTTTGAGGCAACAAAGCCGCTATTAAAGACTTGAATTGTTGTTTTAAAGCTCCAATTTGCTCTCTTAAATGGAGTATTAAAAAAATATTATGATTTATAGGGGATAATTTTTTCCTTCGAAAGAGTGCTTGGATTGATTTATGGCGAGTCGGGAAGATTTGGCAATTATTCGTGCGGCGCGCGCCGGACAGTCGGAAGCCCAGTTGGCCTTGGGTCGGCGCTATTTGTTTGGCGGCAATGGGTTGCCGCAGAGCTTCGCCACTGCGCTGCACTGGCTTGACCGCGCAGCGCGCCAAGGGGTGCCGGATGCCTGGACGCTGATTGGCGAGCATATTCCCTATGAGGTGGTGGCGCAGGCGCCGAAGCCGCTTGATTATGTGCTCTGGTATGAGCGCGCTTTCGAGGCCGGTCGCAAGCTGGCCGGGCTGAGTTTCGCGCGGCTGGTGCTGGCGCATCAGGCGCAACCCGAGGCTCAGGCAATGCTGGGCAAGGCCGTCAAGGCGTTGGAATCGGAGGCCAATGCCGGTACGGCTGAAGCGCAGTGGTTGCTGTCGCAGCAACAGGGCGGCCGAAAGCCGGCCGACGTCGCCGCTGCGACCGGCGAACAACACGCGGCCGAACAGGTCACTGCAACCCAATGGGCGCAGAAAGCTGCCGACGCCGGCGTCGGTCAGGCGCAATTGGCGCTGGCGGACGCGGCTTGGCTGCGTCAGGATCGGGGGGACTTCATTCGCCGCTCCTTGCCGCTGGCGCGTTCCCTGCTGGCGCAATACGGTGCGGATTTGCCGCAGCTGAATGCGCCTTCCGAAGGACTGGCCCGGCATCTGGGTGAGGGAAACATCGCCTTGTTGTCGCGGCTTGCGCAAGTACTTGCCGAAATCAACGAGGTCAATGCTGACGAAGCGCAATCTCTGCTGGAGTTGGCGGCCTATGCTGACGACAAGTCGGCGCAACTGTCGCTGGGGCTGTTCTTTGCGCGCATGAATGAGAACGGCGGGCGCTCCTTCCCCGGTTTTGGTTCTGCTAATTATAAGAAGGCGATTCGCTGGTTGACCCTGGCAGGCGAGCGAGGCCTTGCGGCGGCTTGGTATGCCTTGTCGCGTATTTATCTGAAGCCGGAGTTCTCCCAGCGCAATCTCGCCGATGCGCAGCATTACTTGGAGCGCGCAGCCGAAATGGGGCATGCATTGGGGCAACTGGAGTGCGGCAGCAGTGCATGGCGCAACCGCAGGGAAGATCCCGCCAACGATGTGCGCGCGGTGTACTGGCTGCAAAAGGCGGCGGTGCAAGACAACGCCGATGCGCGGGAACTGCTGGCCAAGATTGCCGATCGCCCGGCTGCTGCCGCCTGGGCTGTCGAAGCCCGCGGCCACATGACGCGCGACTTCCTGAGTGCCTATCCGTTCCTGGCGGCGCGGCTGGAGCTGGCGATCCTGTTCGGGCTGACCCGGCCAGAAGCCTTGTTGATCGACCTGAAGCAGGCTGACTGCGGGCATTGCCTGGTGGTGGACATTCGCGACTACTACGCGCGCAGCAAACGGCGCCTGATATTAATAGAGACCGGCGATGAGCGGCAGGTGCTTAATCGCATTGGCCGGCTGTTTGAAGACGTCGATTGCAGCCTGAACGGTCCGGAAGGCAATTATCGGCAGCGCTTGTACCGCCTCAAAACAGCGTTGCCGCAAGATGACGACGAGCGTGAAGAAGAGAGCGACCTTGCCGAAGAGTCTTGAGCAGGGCTCATCGCAGGAAAATAAAAAGAGATGGCCGCGGCCATCTCTTTTTATTTGAGTGTCTTACTTGAGTATCTATGTGCGTGTCTTATTTGCGTATCCATATCAGATACGTTCAAATAGTGATCTCGCCCTCGAATACCGATACCGCCGGCCCGGTCATCATGACCGGCTTGCCCGGCCCTGCCCAGCTGATCACCAGTTCGCCGCCGTGGGTTTGCACCGCTACCGGCGTGTCCAGCAGGCCGCGCCGGATGCCCGCAACTACAGCAGCGCACGCACCGGTGCCGCAAGCGAGCGTTTCGCCGACGCCGCGCTCGAATACGCGCAGGTTGACGTTGTGCCGATCGACTACCTGCATGAAGCCGGCGTTGACGCGCCTGGGGAAGCGCGCATGGCGCTCAATCAGCGGTCCGTCGATCAGTACCGGCGCCGCCTCGGTGTCGGCCACGATCTGCACCGCATGCGGGTTGCCCATCGATACGACTGAAATCCAGCTTGTCTTGCCATCAACGTCGAGCGGCCACAATGCATCATCGCCTTCGGCCTTGCTTTCCAGCCCGGACGGATCGAACGGCACTTGTTCTGCAACCAGCACCGGTGCGCCCATGTCGACCGTGACCCGGCCATCGTCTTCAAGCGTCGGCTCGATGATGCCCGACATTGTTTCCACACGGATAACGCGCTTGTGGGTCAGTCCCTTGTCGCTGACGAAACGCGCAAAAGCGCGTGCGCCGTTGCCGCACTGCTCGACTTCACCGCCGTCGGCGTTGTAAATCCGGTAACGAAAATCGATGCCGTCGGACTCCGTCTTTTCCACCACCAGCATCTGGTCGGCGCCGATGCCGAAGCGGCGGTCGGCAATGAACTTCCATTGCGCCGGCGTCAGGGCGATGTCCTGGTGGATGGCGTCGATGACAACGAAGTCGTTGCCGGCGCCGTGCATTTTGGTGAATTTGATCTTCATGACATTAATTATAGGCGGTCACACTAATCAAGGCCGTATACATTAGGTGTGCCCGGAGGGTGCGTTTTAAAGCGCTTATGCGCCCAAAAATATTCCGACGGCGCTTCCAGCACGCGCTCTTCGATGAAGGCATTCATGCGACGGGTCGCCTCCACGATGTCGCCGCCGGGATAGTTTTCCCAGGCCGGATAGAACGTGGTTTTCCAGCCCTTGTAATTCGGCAGGAAGGTCGTGATCATCGGCACAACGTTGGCATGTGTCGCTGCGGCAATGCGGGCAGTCGCGGTCAGCGTTGCGGCAGGTACGCCGAAGAAGGGGACGAATTCGGCATCGCGCATGCCGAAATCCATATCCGGCAGCATGATGAACGGCAAGCCGTCGCGCATGGCGCGGATGATGGGCTTGACGCCTTTTTCGCGCGCCAGCAGAGTCACCGGACGAAAGCGGGAGCGGCCTTTAAGCAGAGCCTGGTCGATAATTTCATTCTGTTGCTTCGAGTAAATGGTGCAGATCGACAGATCGGAATTGAGCACCAGCGCAATGCCGGGGATTTCCAGGCAGACGAAATGTGGACAGAGCAAGATGGTCGGGCCCGACTTGATGATGTCCACCGGCACGCGCGGTTCGACCACCATCAGCCGCTTCAGCCGCGCCTCCGACGCCCACCACAGGACGCCGCGTTCAAGCGCGCTGCGGGCGTACGCCTGGAAGTGCTGGCGGGCAATGGTTTCACGTTCGGCCTGGGTCTTCTCGGGGAAGCACAGGAGCAGGTTGGTCAGCGTGATGTGGCGGCGCGGCTTCATGATGATGAACAGAAGCGAACCAAGTCCTTCCCCGAGCCGGCCGAGGATAGGTAGTGGCAACCAGTGCAGTAACCACATCAATGCAATCAGCGCCCTCATTGTTGCGCCCCGGGGAAAGTCACGCCGGGCGGCGTCTTGTAGCGGTTGTAGCTCCAGATATATTGCGCCGGGCAGCGCGCGATCAGTTTTTCCATCGCCAGGTTGATGGCGCGGGCCTGTTGTTCCGGCGTCTCGCCCAGCGTTTCTTCAAACGCCACGAAACGGATCACGAAACCACGGCCCCATGACAGGCGCTCGGCGTACGACAGGATGATCGGCGCGCCGCTCATCTGATGCATTTTGGCCGACAATGTCATGGTGTAGGCCGGTTTGCCGAAGAAGTCGGCCCAGACGCCTTCGCCATGTTGCGGCACCTGATCCGGAAGCAGGCCGATTGCCTGACCTTTCTTGAGCGCCTTGAGCAAAGCGCGCACACCCGACAGATTGGCTGGCGCCAGATGCAGGTTGGGGCGCGAACGCGCACCCTCGATCAGCGGCTTCAGCGCTGCCTTGCGCGGCGGGCGGTAGAGCGCGGTAAGAGATGTTTTCTCGGCAATGGCCTGGGCGATGATTTCAAAGCAGCCCAGATGCGGGGTCAGGAAGACTACGCCGGTTTTTGCATCCAGCGCTTGTTGAGCTAATTCCCAATTTTCGACGCGCGCGGTGCGCAAGACGCGTTTGGGGGCGGCGCACCAGACGAATGGCAATTCGAAGATGCCCTTGCCCGCTTCGTTGACGGCGGACAACAAATGCTGTCCGTGGCCGGCACGTGTCAGGTTGTTTTTAAGGCGCTTCCGATAGGACGGCGACACCAGGTAAACAAGCCATCCCATCGCTATCCCGATCAGGTGCAACAAGGGCAGCGGAAAAAATGACAACAGGCGGAATAAAGAAAAAAGCATACTTGCCGTTACCGTAAATAATGCTGTGAAATTGCCGAATTTTTGCAAGACGCGTAAAATAGCATGAAAGCCGTCGAGTTAATGACAACTTGCGAGACGGGATATAAATTTCGCTAAAGCGTCGCAGGCTAGGGATAAGGCCGCGACACCGGTTAATCTCTATACTGCAGGAGCATGTGATGTCCAATGAATTTCTCTTTACTTCCGAATCCGTCTCGGAAGGCCACCCAGACAAAGTAGCCGACCAGATTTCCGATGCGATTCTGGATGCCATCTTTGAACAGGATCCTCTCTCCCGCGTCGCTGCCGAAACCCTGTGCAACACGGGCCTGGTCGTGCTCGCCGGTGAAATCACTACACGCGCCAACGTCGACTATATCGACGTCGCCCGCCAAACCATCAAGCGCATCGGTTACGACAACGCCGACTACGGCATCGACTACAAGAGCTGCGCCGTGCTCGTCGCCTACGACAAGCAATCGCCGGACATCGCCCAGGGCGTTGACGAAGGCAAGGGCCTCGACCTCGACCAGGGCGCCGGCGACCAGGGCCTGATGTTCGGCTACGCCTGCGATGAAACACCTGAACTGATGCCGGCCGCGATTTACTACGCGCACCGTATCGTCGAGCGTCAGTCGCAACTGCGCAAGGACGGCCGCCTGCCATGGCTGCGTCCAGATGCAAAATCGCAAGTCACGCTGAAGTACGTCGACGGCCGTCCGGTCGCCATCGACACTATCGTGCTGTCGACCCAGCATGCGCCTGAAATGGAACACAAGGCCATCGAAGAAGCCGCGATCGAAGAAATCATCCGTCCGGTCGTGCCGGCGGAGTGGATCAAGAACACCCGCTACCTGATCAACCCGACCGGCCGTTTCGTTATCGGCGGTCCGCAAGGCGACTGCGGCCTGACCGGTCGCAAGATCATCGTCGACACCTACGGCGGCGCAGCACCGCACGGCGGCGGCGCGTTCTCCGGCAAGGATCCATCCAAGGTCGACCGTTCGGCAGCCTACGCCGGCCGTTACGTCGCCAAGAACATCGTGGCCGCCGGCCTGGCGTCGCGTTGCCAGATCCAGGTGTCGTACGCCATCGGTATCGCCAAGCCGACCTCGGTCATGGTCACCACCTTCGGCACCGGCAAGATCAGTGACGAAAAGCTGGCCGAACTGGTGCTGGAACATTTCGACCTGCGTCCGAAGGGCATCGTGCAAATGCTGGACCTGCTGCGTCCGATCTACCAGAAGACCGCCGCTTACGGCCACTTCGGCCGCGAAGAGCCGGAATTCTCGTGGGAACGGACCGACAAGGCTGCTGCACTGAAGGCTGCCGCCGGTCTGTAATTCCTCTGACGCAATCCGGCCTTGTTGTGGCCGGATTGCGTCGTGCGCTGGCACGGCGCACGTAAACTGATTTACAATGCCTTTCCGTATCAAGGAGCGTTGCGACAAGACATCGATCTTGCCAGGCTTGATACCGTCAATATGCAACTGCGCTCACGTTACTTTTTTTCTGTTTTCTACGAAAGGAGGGCGTGAACAACGCCGCAGCCATGACTACCAATTCCACAAAAGACTATGTAATCGCTGATATCAGCCTGGCGCAATGGGGCCACAAAGAGATCAAGATTGCTGAAACTGAAATGCCCGGCCTGATGGCCATCCGCGAAGAATTCGCTGCTGCCCAGCCGCTCAAGGGCGCGCGCATCACCGGTTCGATCCACATGACCATCCAGACCGCCGTGCTGATCCAGACGCTGGAAGCGCTGGGCGCCAAGGTCCGTTGGGCATCCTGCAATATCTACTCCACCCAGGACCATGCTGCCGCGGCAATCGCCGACAAGGGTACGCCGGTATTCGCGTTCAAGGGCGAATCGCTGGACGAGTACTGGGAGTTCACGCACCGCATCTTTGAATGGCAAGGCGGCGACAACGAACAAGCCAACATGATCCTCGACGATGGCGGCGATGCAACCCTGCTGCTGCATCTGGGTACACGCGCTGAAAAAGACGCATCGGTGCTGAACAACCCGGGTTCGGAAGAAGAAATCTGCCTGTTCAACTCCATCAAGAAAAAGCTGGCGACTTCGCCAAGCTGGTATTCCACGCGTCTGGCGCAAGTCAAGGGCGTGACCGAAGAAACCACTACCGGCGTGCATCGTCTGTATCAGATGTTCAAGGACGGCAAACTCGCTTTCCCTGCCATCAACGTCAACGACTCCGTCACCAAGTCCAAGTTCGACAACCTGTACGGCTGCCGTGAATCGCTGGTCGACGGCATCAAGCGCGCCACCGACGTCATGATCGCCGGCAAGGTCGCCGTCATCGCTGGTTACGGCGACGTCGGCAAGGGCTCGGCGCAAGCCATGCGCGCGCTGTCGGCACAAGTCTGGGTCACTGAAATCGATCCGATCTGCGCACTGCAAGCGGCAATGGAAGGCTATCGCGTCGTCACCATGGATTACGCTGCTGAACACGGCGACATCTTCGTGACATGTACCGGCAACTACCATGTGATCACGCATGATCACATGAAGAAGATGAAAGACCAGGCCATCGTCTGCAACATCGGCCACTTCGACAACGAAATCGAAGTCGCCGCACTGAAGCAATACACCTGGGAAAACATCAAGCCGCAAGTCGATCACATCATCTTCCCTGACGGAAAGCGCATCATCCTGCTGGCCGAAGGCCGCCTGGTCAACCTCGGTTGCGGCACCGGCCATCCGTCCTACGTGATGAGCTCGTCGTTCGCCAATCAGACCATCGCCCAGATCGAACTGTTCGTGAACACCAAGAACTACCCGGTCGGCGTCTACACGCTGCCGAAGCACCTGGACGAAAAGGTTGCACGTTTGCAGTTGAAGAAACTCAATGCTCAATTGAGCACACTGACTGCGGAACAAGCTTCTTATATCGGCGTGAAGTCGGATGGCCCTTACAAGCCTGATCACTACCGTTATTAATTAGCCTGACAGGCGGCGGCCATGCCGTCGCCTGGTTGTTCTTCGTTCGTTTGTTTGCCTGTCGTGTTATCCGTTGCACCGGCTAAAAGGAAACCACATGCGTCTGCTCATACTCTGGCTGATCAATGCGCTGGCCTTGCTGGCCGTGCCTTACCTGTTGCATTCGGTGCAAGTCGACAGCTTTGGCGCCGCGCTGATCGCGGCCCTGATCCTCGGCTTCGTCAACACGCTGGTGCGTCCGGTGCTGGTGGTCCTGACCTTGCCGGTGACCCTGCTCACGCTGGGTTTGTTCATTCTCGTGATCAACGGCCTGATGTTCTGGGTGGTGGCGCAACTGGTGGGTGGTTTCCATGTGGGCGGCTTCTGGTCCGCAGTGGGCGGCGCGCTGTTGTACAGCATTGTTTCGTGGGCCTTGTCGACGCTGCTGCTGAAGTCGGGCCGGGCCTGATCGTTTCTGGATCGAATTCTCATGACACAACATAATTTCAGCATCGAGTTTTTCCCGCCCAAGACACCTGAAGGCACGGAAAAACTGCGCGTCACGCGCGCCAAGCTGGCCGAGCTGCAGCCGAAGTATTTTTCGGTCACTTTCGGCGCCGGCGGTTCGACCCAGCAGGGCACGCTCGACACCGTGCTGGAAATCATCCGCGAAGGCCATGTGGCCGCGCCGCATCTGTCCTGCATCGGCAGCTCGCGCGACGCCTTGCGCGCTATCCTGACCGAGTACAAGTCGCACGGCATCAAGAAGCTGGTCGCCTTGCGCGGCGACTTGCCGAGCGGCTTCGGCGCCGCCGATTTTTCGTCTGGTGAATTCCGCTACGCCAACGAGCTGGTCGAGTTCATCCGCGCCGAAACCGGCGACTGGTTCCACATCGAAGTCGGCGCCTACCCGGAAATGCATCCCCAGGCTAAATCGCCGCAGGACGATGTGCAGAACTTTGCGCGCAAGATCAAGGCCGGCGCCGATGCCGCAATCACGCAGTATTTCTATAATCCCGACGCTTACTTCAATTTCGTCGATGAGGCGCAAAAGCTGGGCGTCAACGCGCCCATCGTGCCGGGCATCATGCCGATCACCAACTATACCCAGTTGATGCGCTTCTCGGACATGTGCGGCACCGAAATCCCGCGCTGGATCCGCCTCAAGCTGGCCAGCTACGGCGACGATGCCGATTCGATCCGGGCCTTCGGCCTCGACGTGGTGACGCAGCTGTGCGAGCAATTGCTGGAAGGCGGTGCGCCTGGTCTGCATTTCTACACGCTGAACCAGCCCGCCGCGACCATGGCAATCTGGCAACGACTGGTGGATTGACGCAGCTTGCAAGCAATAAAAAGCCGGCCTTGAGCCGGCTTTTTTATTGCGCTGTCGTTTCACGCATCGGTGAGGATCAGGTCCAGCGCAATGTCATGCGGCTGCCCTGAGAATTCGGCCAACGCCCCGGCATACGCGATGCCGATGGCCAGCGGGCGCGGCTCCTGCGCCAGCGTGCGGTCGTAAAAGCCGCCGCCATAGCCGAGCCGCAGGCGCGCCGCATTGAAGCCAAGGCAGGGGATCAGCAAGGCCTGTGGGCGCACGGTCTCGCCATGTACCGGCGCCGAGGTGCCCATGGCGTCTTTTACCAATGTTTCTCCGGGCGTCCAGCGGACGAATTCCAGCGGAGCGTCTTTTCCGCGAATTATCGGCAAAGACAGGTGCACGCCTTGTGCCGCCAGCGCGTTATAAGCCGGATGCAGGTCCGGTTCCTGGCGGATCGGGTGGTACACGCCGAGGCGAGCGACCGGATTCTTTTGCAGCCAGTCCAGCAGACGGCTGCAGATCATCGTTTCAGCCGCGGCTCTGGCGGCCGGCGTCATGGCTTTGCGGGCGGCGAGCAAATGCGTGCGCAAGACGGATTTTTCCGAAGCAGCGCTTGTTTCTGCCACTGTTTGCAGGGTGCTCCCGACAGCGTCAGTGTGCGCAGAATCGCGTGCTATCCTTGAAGTCGTCATTTGTTTCAATCGAAGGTTGTATAAGAATGCAATTAAAGAAATGCGTGGTCGTGATCACATGCGCTGCTGCGGCGGCAATCAGTTTTTCGCTGCCGGCACAGGCACAGAAACGTCCCTCCGCCAATGCTTCCCAGGATGATGTTTTCCTTGCGCTGCGCGACGCCTCAAGGGTCGACGATTCGGCCACGGCACTCAATCTGGCGGCGCGTTTGCCCGATTATGTCATTCCTTCCTACGTCGACTATTATCGGCTGAAACCACGCGTGCGCGACTTCACCGCGCCGGTGTCGGAAATCCGCGATTTCCTGACTCGCTACGACGGCACCGCGATCGGCGATCGCCTGCGCAACGACTGGCTGTTGGCGCTGGGCAAGACCGGCGACTGGACCACCTTCGATGAACAATATCCGCTGTTCGTGTTGAACGACGACGTGCAGGTCAAATGCTTCGCGTTGAATTCGCGCGCGCTCAAGGGCCAGAATGTCGCCGACGAAGCGCGCGCCTTGCTCACCAGTCCCAAGGACTACGGCCAGGGTTGCAGCGACCTGATCGGCACGCTGGCGCAAAACCATCAGTTCGGCGAAAGCGACATCTGGGCGCAGATCCGCCAGGCGGTTGAAGCCGGCGGCATCATGGTGGCGCGCCGCGCCGCGATCTTTACCGACAACGGCGACGTCACCCTGCAACAGGTGATCGACAAGCCGGCGCCGCTGCTGGCGCGCGGACCAGGCCAGGGCCGTACCGCGCATGAGCTGTACATCATCGCCATCGGCCGCGCCGCCAAGAACAATCCGCAGCAGGCCGCCGCTTTCCTCAGTGGCGCCTCCGGCCTGACCGCGCAGGAACAAGCCATCGCCTGGGCCCAGATCGCCTTGCCGGCGTCGATGAAGCTGATGCCGGAAGCCATCGACTACTGGCGCAAGACCAAGGACGCGCCGCTGTCCTACGAAGCGTATCAGTGGAAAGTACGCATCGCCCTGCGCGCCGGCGACTGGAAGCTGGTGAAATCCACCATCGAATCCATGCCGGCTTCGCTGCGCAGCGACATCACCTGGACTTACTGGCTGGCGCGCGCGCAAAAGGAAGACGGCCAGACCGAATCGGCCCAGCGCCTGTTCCAGTCGATCGCCTCGAACGTCAGCTTCTACGGCCAGCTGGCCACCGAAGAGCTGGGCCAGAAAATCGTGATCCCCGCCGGTCCGACGCCGCCGACGCCGGCCGAGATCGCACCGATGGCGCAGAACAGCGGCTTCAAGCGCGCACTCAAGTTCTATGACCTCAACATGCGCTACGAAGGCATCCGTGAATGGAACTGGGAATTGCGCCGCATGAGCGACCGCCAGTTGCTCGCCGCCGCCGAGTTCGCACGTCAGAGCGATGTGCTCGACCGCATGGTGAACACCTCCGACCGCACCAAGCAGGAAATGGACTTCACCCAGCGCTTCCCGGCGCCGCACCTGAGCGAAATGACCGCCAACACGCGTCCGCTCGGCCTGGAAAACGCCTGGGTCTATGGCCTGATCCGCCAGGAATCGCGCTTCATCAAGAACGCCAAATCCTATGTCGGCGCCTCCGGCCTGATGCAGCTGATGCCGTCCACTGCGAAATACGTCGCCAAGAAAATCGGCCTGACCGAGTTTTCGCAAGACCAGATCAACGACATCAACACCAACCTGCTGCTGGGCACCAGCTACCTGAACATGGTGCTCAACAACCTCGACGGTTCGCAGGCGCTGGCGACCGCCGCCTACAACGCCGGTCCCGGACGTCCGCGCACCTGGCGCTCGACGCTGAACCGCAGTGTTGAGGGTGCGATTTTCGCTGAGTCGATTCCATTCAACGAGACGCGCGGCTACGTCAAGAACGTGATGTCCAACGCTACTTATTACGCCGCCCTGTTCGAGAACAAGCCGCAGTCGCTCAAGCAGCGTCTCGGCACGGTGGCGCCGCGCACCAATACCCCGACCGACCTGCCTTGATACCGCGTGGCGGCCCAGAAGCAAAGAAAGCGATGACGGCCATGGCGTACAAAAACATCTTGATCATCGGCGGCTCCGGATTCATCGGCAGCCAGCTGGTCGCCCAGTTGGTGCGCAGCACGGCGGCCAGAATCACGGTGCCGACCCGGCGCTACGAGCGCAGCAAGCATTTGCTGGTGATGCCGACGGTGCGCACCACCATCGCCGACGTGCATGACGAGGCCGTACTTGATCGGCTGGTGTCCCAGGCTGATGTCGTCATCAATCTGGTCGGCATCCTGCATTCGCGCAGCGGACCGCGCGGCAGCGCCTGGGGGCCCGATTTCGAACGCGCTCACGTCGAATTGCCGCGCAAGATCGTGGCCGCCTGCGCCAGGCATGGCGTGCGGCGTTACCTGCACATGAGTGCGCTGGGCGCGTCGGCACAGGCGCCTTCGATGTATCAGCGCTCCAAGGCGGCGGGCGAAGTTGCTGCCTTCTCGGACGCCGCTGTCGCGACCACGGTGTTCCGGCCTTCGGTGGTGTTCGGCGAGCACGACAACTTCCTCAACCTGTTCGCCGCGCTGCAGAAGCGTTTCCCCGTCATGCCGCTGGGTTGCGCCGATGCGCGTTTCCAGCCGGTGTATGTGGGCGACGTGGCGCAGGCTTTCGTCAGTGCCCTGCACAATGAAGCCACGCAAGGCAAGAGCTACGAGCTGGCCGGGCCGCAGGTCTACACGCTGCGCCAGTTGGTGCAGCTGGCCGGATTGTGTTCCGGCCATCCGCGTCCGGTGTTCGGATTGCCGCCGGCGTTGGCGTCCTTGCAGGCTTTTTTGCTGGAACATTTGCCAGGACGCATGATGAGTCGCGATAATCTGGCTTCCATGCAGGTGGACAATGTGGCGAGCGCGCCGATGGCGCCTGAGTTGCACATCATGCCGACCGCACTGGAAGCGATTGCACCGCGTTACCTTGCCGGCGTGCACATGCAGCAGCAGATGGACGCCCATCGCCGCGGCGCACGGCGCTGAAGCCAACCATTTTTTAAGGATAGCCATGCAGAACACCGAACTTGATCCGACCCTGTCGGCGACGTTGGAAAAGGCCGGCAAGAACGCCATCACGCTGGTCATCGGCAACAAAAATTATTCCTCCTGGTCGATGCGCCCATGGGTGGTGCTGACGGCATTCGATATTCCATTCCGCGAAATCCGCATCTGTCTCGACCAGCCCGACACCGCCAGCAAGATCGCCGAATATTCCGCCGCCGGCCGTGTGCCGGTGCTGCTCGACGGCCAGACCCATATCTGGGATTCGCTGGCCATCTGTGAATACCTGGCCGAACAATTTCCCGACCGTAAACTGTGGCCGCAAGAGACCGCTGCCCGCGCTGTCGCGCGCAGCATCACGGCCGAAATGCACTCCGGCTTCACCGGCCTGCGCAGCGCCATGAGCATGGACATCCGCGGCAGCTATCCGGGCAAGGGCCGCACGGCCGAAGCGCAGGGCGACATCGGCCGCATCTGCGAAATCTGGGAAGACTGCCTGTCGCAGTTCGGTCATCATGAATTTCTGTTCGGCGACTTCTCGATCGCCGACGCCTTCTACGCGCCGGTGGTGATGCGCTTCCGCAGCTTCCACGTATCGCTGGCGCCGGCCTTGCAGGCTTATGTTGACCGCGTGGTGGCGCATCCTGCCGTAGCCAAGTGGGTCGCCGAAGCGCTGGTCGAAAAAGAAGTCCTGCCCGACCATTGAGCCGCAGATGAAGATCTACGTCGTCGGCGGCGCGGTGCGCGATGAACTGCTCGGCTTGCCGGTGCAGGATCACGACTACGTGGTCGTCGGCGCCACGCCGGAAGACATGCTCGCACAAGGCTTCCGTCCGGTCGGCAAGGACTTCCCGGTGTTCCTGCATCCCGACACCCAGGAGGAATACGCGCTGGCGCGCACCGAACGCAAGACGGCGCCGGGCTACAAGGGTTTCGTGTTCCACACCGACAGCGCGGTCACGCTCGAGCAGGACCTGGCGCGGCGCGACCTCACCATCAACGCCATCGCCAAGGGCGAAGACGGCGTACTGGTCGATCCCTATCACGGTCAGGAAGATATTCGCCGACGCGTATTCCGCCACGTCTCCGACGCCTTCATCGAAGACCCGGTGCGCATCCTGCGCCTGGCGCGTTTCGCCGCGCGCTTTCCCGATTTCACGGTCGCGCCCGAAACCAATGTGCTGATGCAGAAGATGGTCGCCGCCGGCGAGGTCGACGCGCTGGTGCCTGAACGCGTGTGGCAGGAGCTGGCGCGCGGCATGATGGAACAGACCCCCTCGCGCATGTTCAACGTGCTGCGCGACTGCGGCGCCCTGGCGCGCATCCTGCCGGAACTGGACGCGCTGTGGGGCGTGCCGCAACCGGCTAAATACCATCCCGAAATCGACACCGGCGTACACGTCATGATGGTGCTCGACTATGCCGCCGGCCGCGGCTATTCGCTGGGTGTGCGTTTCGCTGCGCTCATGCACGATCTCGGCAAGGGCACCACGCCGCCCGATCTGTGGCCCAGCCATCACGGCCACGAAGGCCGCAGCGTCGAGCTGGTGCAAGGCATCTGCGATCGCCTCAAGGTGCCCAACGATTGCCGCGACGTCGCCGTGATCACCGCGCGCGAACATGGCAACGTCGGCCGCGCCTTCGAACTGCGTCCGGCGACGATCGTCAATTTGCTGGCGCGCTGCGACGGCTTCCGCAAGCCGGCGCGCTTCCACGACATGCTGCAGGCGTCAGAATGCGACCGGCGCGGGCGCACCGGTTTTGAGGACGTCGCCTTCCCGCAGCTGGACTACCTCATGGGCGCGCTCAAGGCGGCCCAGGGCGTGGACGCCGGCGCCATCGCCGCAAAGTTCAAGGAACAGCCGCAGCGCATCCCGGAAGCAATCGTGGCCGCGCGCACGGAAGCGGTGGCGGAATATGCCGCCAACGCCGCCAATTAAGCCGCCCCGCCCATGTCACCCTTCATCACGCAATTGCGCGCCAGGCTGGACCGCCTGAAGCACACACTCAGCGCCCTCGCCGAGGCATCAGAAAAGCCGATGATCCTGGTCAAGGAGCTGTCGCCACGCGCGCGGCGGCATCTGCTGCGGCATTTCCTGGCGCTGGAGGAAAAAGACCGGCTGCTGCGTTTCGGTAGCAAGCTCTCCGATGAGCTGGTCACGCGCTATGTCGAAAATATCGATTTTTCACGCGACACGATCTTCGGCGTCTATGACCGCAAGATGCGCCTGCTGGGCGCCGGCCATCTCGCTTTCGCACCGCGCGAAGCATCGCCCGTCAGCGGCGCCACGCTCAAGGCGCGCGTTGCCGAGTTCGGCGTGTCGGTGTCCTCGGCAGCGCGCGGCATGGGGGTCGGCACCAAGCTGTTCGTGCGCGCTGCGATCCGTTGCCGCAACGCCGATGTCGACACGCTGTACATGCATTGCCTGTCGTCCAACAAGGTGATGATGCACATCGCCAAGAAGGCCGGCATGGAAATCCATCGCGACTACGGCGAAGCGGACGCTTACCTGAAGCTGCAACCGGCCAGTCCGGTCACGTTGTTCCAGGAAGCCATGGAGGAGCAGGCGGCAATGCTGGACTACATCATCAAGGCCAACATGCGCGCGCTGTTCAAATGGATCAGCAGGGTTTTCGGCCTCGGCAAACCGAAGGTCTGAACCGCACCCGAATTCTCCCGCAAACCGTGCAGCCATGCGGCCGCCAAGCCGAAATCGGCGATAATGGCGGCTTCCAGGTATTTTCCAGCAGAACTTCATGAACAACTCCGCCAGCACCGACGACTTCTTTGCCAGCGTGGCCGCCAAGTCGGACAGCGGCGCCTTGCGCGGCGACTACAGCAACGCCGACAAGAACTTCGTCGTCGATCAGAACTGGACCGCTTATACGCCCGCCCAGCATGCGCTGTGGCGACGCCTGTACGAGCGCCAGGCAAGACTGATTCCGGGCCGCGCCTGCGACGTCTTCCTCGACAGCATCAAGGCGCTCGACGTCTCGCAAGGCATTCCGCAATTCGACCGCACCACAGAGGCGCTGTACAAGGCCACCGGTTGGCAACTGGTCGCCGTGCCGGGTCTGGTGCCGGACCATACTTTCTTCGAGCATCTCGCCAACCGCCGTTTTCCGGTCACCGTGTGGCTGCGCGAAGAGAGCGAGTTCGACTACATCGTCGAGCCGGACGTATTCCACGATTTCTTCGGCCATGTGCCGCTGCTGTTCAATCCGGTGTTTGCCGAGCATTTGCAGGAGTACGGCAAGGGCGGCCTCAAGGCGCTCAAGCTCGACGGCCTGGCTTTCCTTGCGCGCCTGTACTGGTACACCATCGAGTTCGGCCTGATCCAGAGTCCCGAGGGTTTGCGCATCTACGGCGCCGGCATCCTGTCGTCGGGCGGCGAGGTCGATTACGCTCTGCGCGGTTCACAGAATCTGCAGCCGAACCGCATCCCGTTCCAGGTTGAACGCGTCATGCGCACGCTGTACAAGATCGATTCGTACCAGGAAACCTATTTCGTCATCCGCGACTTCCAGCAACTGTTCGACGACACGGCGCCGGATTTCACCGCGCTGTACGAGCAACTGAAGGTACAGGACGCCTTGCCGGCCAACATGCTGTTGCCGGGCGAACAAAACCTGCCCATTGCCTGATTCGCAGCAACTGATCCACACCAATTGCGCATCAGCCCCTGCCCAAGCGCAGGGGCTTTTTTTTTGCCGTCAGCGCCTTGTCAGTGCACTGTCAGTACACTGACAAGGCCGCCGCCCGCATGCTGCGCCGTGCGTAGCGGCAATACGCGGCTTGTGCTACTGTAGCCGCATCAAAAGAACAGAACCATTCGCCCACAAGGCGGACGAGTTTTAAGCAGGATCTCGAACAGATCCATGTGCAAACAAAGACACGATTTTTGGCACGGAGACAATGCATGAACGCACCCCTACCTTCCAGCGAACGCCTGTTGCTGGACGACATTTCCCTGGACGACAAATATTCACTGGAGCGCGGTCGCGTTTTCATGACCGGCATCCAGGCGCTGATACGGCTGCCGATGTTGCAGCGGCAGCACGATCTCCAGGCCGGATTGAACACCGCCGGTTACGTCACCGGCTATCGCGGCTCGCCTTTGGGAACGGTCGATCAGACCGCCGCCAAGGCCAAGAAATATCTCGACGCCGCCCACGTCAAATTCCATCCCGGCATGAACGAAGACCTGGCCGCCACCGCCGTGTGGGGCACGCAGCAGGTCAACCTGTTCCCGGGCGCGCAATATGACGGCGTGTTTTCGCTGTGGTACGGCAAGGGCCCCGGCGTGGACCGCTGCGGCGACGTCTTCAAGCACGCCAACATGGCCGGCACCTCGCAGCACGGCGGCGTGCTGGTGATCGCCGGCGACGACCACGCCGCCAAGTCATCCACCACCGCGCACCAGAGCGAACACATCCTCAAGGCTTGCGGCATCCCGGTGCTGTATCCGTCGTCGGTGCAGGAATATCTCGACTACGGCCTGCACGGCTGGGCCATGAGCCGCTACACCGGCCTGTGGGTGTCTCTCAAGTGCGTGACCGACATCGTCGAATCGGGCATGTCGGTAGAGATCGATCCGCAGCGCGTGCAGCCGATCATTCCGACCGATTTTGAATTGCCATTGGGCGGCCTCAATATCCGCCAGCCCGACACCGTGCTCGAGCAAGAGACGCGCATGAACGTCTACAAGTGGTACGCCGCGCTGGCCTACGCCCGCGTCAACAAGCTCAACCAGATCATCTGGGACAGCCCGCGTGCGCGCATCGGCATCGTCACCGCCGGCAAGTCCTATCTCGACACGCGCCAGGCGCTCTACGATCTCGGCATCGACGAGCAAGTTGCGCGCGACATCGGCATCCGTCTCTACAAGATCGGCATGACCTGGCCGCTGGAAGCCGAAGGAGTGCGCGAGTTCGCGCAAGGCCTCGATGAAATCCTGGTGGTCGAAGAGAAGCGCCAGATCCTCGAATACCAGATCAAGGAAGAACTCTACAACTGGCGCGACGACGTGCGTCCGCGCGTGGTCGGCAAGTTCGACGACACCGGCGAATGGAGCGGTTCACCGCGCGAAGGCCACGGCAACTGGCTGCTGCCGGCGACCTATGAACTGAGCCCGGCGCAGATCGCGCGCGCCATCGCCACGCGCATTTCCAAGTACTACGCCGGCCATCCGATCGAGCAGCGCGTCAAGGCGCGCATCGCTTTCCTCGAAGCCAAGGAAGCCACGCTCAACGTCAGCACCAAGCCCGATCCGAATAAGGACCGCATCCCGCATTTCTGCTCGGGTTGCCCGCACAATACTTCGACCAAACTGCCTGACGGCAGCCGCGCGCTGGCCGGCATCGGTTGTCATTACATGGTGACCTGGATGGATCGCGAATCGACTATCTTTTCGCACATGGGCGGCGAGGGCGTGACCTGGGTCGGACAGGCGCCGTTCACCAGCGAGAAGCACGTCTTCTCCAACCTCGGCGACGGCACGTATTTCCATTCGGGTTTGCTGGCCGTGCGCGCCGCCGTGGCGGGCAAGGTCAACATGACTTACAAGATTCTGTACAACGACGCCGTCGCCATGACCGGCGGACAAGAGTTCGACGGCCCGCTCGATCCGGCCATGATCTCGCGCCAGCTGGCCGCCGAGAACGTGCGTCCGATCATCGTCGTCACCGACGAGCCGGACAAGTATCCCGCCGGCACGCCGTGGGCCGAAGGCGTGACCATCCGCCATCGTAGCGAACTCGACGCTGTGCAGCGTGAGCTGCGCGAAGTGCAGGGCGTGTCCGCCATGATCTACGACCAGACCTGCGCCTCGGAAAAGCGCCGCCGCCGCAAACGCGACGCCTATCCCGATCCGGCCAAGCGCGCCGTCATCAACGAAGCCGTGTGCGAAGGCTGCGGCGATTGCAGCGTGCAGTCCAACTGCCTCTCGGTGGAGCCGCTGGAAACCGAATTCGGCCGCAAGCGCCAGATCAATCAATCGTCGTGCAACAAGGATTACTCCTGCGTGAACGGCTTCTGCCCGAGCTTCGTCACGGTGGAAGGCGGCAAGCTGAAAAAAGCCAAACGCGTCGCGGTGGAAAAGACCGAAGCTGCCGGTCAAGGTCAAGTGCAAGGACCGCTGCTGCCCGAGCCGCAATTGCCTGCCATGGGCGACACCTACGGCATCGTCGTCACCGGCATCGGCGGCACCGGCGTGATCACCATCGGCCAGATCCTGGCGATGGCGGCGCACGTCGAAGGCAAGGCTTGCTCGGTGCTCGACATGAGCGGCCTGGCGCAAAAGGGCGGGCCGGTGATGTCGCACGTGCGCCTGTCCGAACGTCCCGACGACCTGTATTCGACGCGCGTAGGTACCGGCGCTGCAGACCTGGTGATCGGCTGCGACGTGATCGTCACCGCCAGCCGCGACGCCTTGTCGCGCATGGGCGAGGGACGCACGCATGCGGCCGTCAACGCCACCCGCATGCCGACCGCAGCCTTCGTGCGCAATCCGGACTGGCAGTTCCCGGCAGAGTCCGCCGAGGGCAGCATCCAGAGTGCCTGTGGCAAAGACCGCGTGGCCCTGATCGACGCCGGCAACATCGCCACCGCGTTGATGGGCGACGCCATCGCGACCAACATGTTCATGCTCGGTTATGCATGGCAACGCGGCTGGGTGCCATTGTCGGAAGGCGCGCTGCTCAAGGCCATCGAACTCAACGCCTTGTCGGTCGAGTTCAACAAGCAGGCCTTCGGCTGGGGTCGCGCCGCCGCGCACGACGCCGACATGGTGGCGCAAGCCGCACGTCGCAACGGCATGACGGCGCAGGTGATCGACTTCAAGCGTCCGCCTGCGCTGGAAGAAGTGCTGGCCAAGCGGATCGACTTCCTCACGCAATATCAGAACGCCGCTTATGCGCGCCAGTACAGCGATTTCGTCGCGCAGGCACAGCATGCGGAAGCTGCCTTGGGCGAAGCCGGCAAGGCGATGAAGCTCAGCACGGCAGTGGCGACTTACCTGTTCAAGTTGATGGCGTACAAGGACGAATATGAAGTCGCGCGCCTCTACACCGCACCGGCCTTCCGCGAAAAAATCGCCGGCATGTTCGAGGGCGACTACCAGTTGAAATTCCACCTGGCGCCGCCGCTGCTGGCCAAGCATGACAACAACGGTCATCTGATCAAGAAGGAATACGGTTCGTGGATGATGCGCGCCTTCGGCGTGCTGGCGAAACTGCGTTTCTTGCGCAACACGCCGCTGGACGTCTTCGGCTACACCGCAGAGCGCAAGCAGGAGCGCGCGCTGATCGGCGAATACTGCAAGACGGTCGGTGGCTTGTTGAGCAAACTCAACGCCGACAATCTTGCTCAGGCAACGGCGATTGCACGCATTCCGGAAGATATTCGCGGTTATGGACACGTCAAGGAACGCCACCTGAAAGCGGCCAAGCAGAAGGAAACGGATTTGTTGCGGATGTTCGACGCAGGTCAGAAGCCGCATGTGCCGGCAGGTGGCAAACAGGCTGCCTGATTTATCTTGCAGGTGAAGTCAGCAAGCACCGTCGTTTTGATGAAAATCAGGACGACGGTTTTTTATTTTGAGATGAATATTTTTTACGAACCAGTGAGCCTGCCGCCGCTGACACGTTCGATCCCGGCCAAGTCGCGCCAGCTTTGCACTTCGGCGAAACCGCGCTGCTCCAGCAGCTTGCGCACGGCCTCCGACTGATCGTAGCCGTGTTCCATCAACAGCCACCCGTCCGCTTTCAGATAGGTCGCCGCACCGTCGATGATGATGCGCAGCGCCGACAAGCCGTCAGCGTGATCGGTCAACGCGCCGATCGGTTCGAAGCGCAAATCGCCCTGCGACAAGTGCACGTCGCCGGCGACGATGTAAGGCGGATTGGAAACGATCAGGTCGAGGTATGGAGCCGTGGCCTCACCCAGCGCGGCGTACCAGTCGCTGCGTAAAAATTCCACCTTTGCGCCATGCCGCAGCGCGTTTCCCGCCGCGACCTTGAGCGCGCCTTCACTGACGTCGAGCGCTGTCATTGAGACATCCGGCCGCGTGTGCGCAATGGCCACCGCGATGGCGCCGGAGCCGGTGCCCATGTCGAGCGCCCGGCCGTTCTGCGGCAAACGTTCCAGCGCCAGCTCCACCAGCAATTCGGTGTCGGGGCGCGGGATCAGGACATCCGGTGTGACCTGCATCGCCAGGCCGAAGAATTCACGCTCGCCGACGATGTAGGCGATCGGCTCGCCCTGCAGGCGACGACGGAACAGCGCGCTCAGCTGCGCCGCTTCATCGGGTGTAAGTTGACGTTCGGATTGGGTGATCAGCTGGATGCGCGTCAGTTGCAGCGCATGGCTGATCAGGATGCGATTTTCCAGCGGATCGAGCGGGGCGCTGCGCAGCGCCTCGGCCAGACTGACGCCTGGCCGGATGTCCGGAAAATCACTCACAGAAAATCAACCGCGCTTGACGATGCGACGCACCAGCACGATGGCGATGATGGCGAACCAGATCAGCGACCATTGCGGAATCGACAGTCCGAGGAAAGGATACGGATTGGCGCACAGGCCGTCGGCCTTGAACAGGGTCGGGAACAGCGTGGCGGTCGGGATGGTGTTCAGGGAAGTTTCCAGCGGGTCGATGCCGCAGGAAGTGCCCGGATGCGCCTGCACCCACAGATGCCAGCCGGCGGTGGCGATGCCGCCCAGCGCAGCCAGCGTGCCGAGGCCGGCGCCAAGCTTGGCCGAACCGGGCGGCAGGAAGGCGAAGATGATGCAGATGATGGCGATGGCGACGAAGATGTAGCGCTGGATGATGCACAGCGGACAAGGCATCATCTCTTCGACGATCTGCAAATAAAGAGCGGCGCCGAGCAGGGCGATGCACAACAGGGCGACTGACAGGAACAGGGATTTGGACGATTTCATGAGCGTTTGATTTTGATGTTATTCGGAAATGGCTAGCCTAAGCTGTACCCTCAGAGAGGTCCGTTTGCAATTGGTTCCGATGCGGTTGCATTGTGCCACAGGCCGCGACAATGCTGGGTTACTGGCCGGCCGTGCTGAACAATCGCCACTGTTTATTCATCGCCCAGCTGCGCCAGCAACTCCGCCTGATGCTCGGTGATCAGCGCATTGGTCAGCTCTTCCAGATCGCCGTCCATGATGAAATCCAGCTTGTACAGCGTCAGGTTGATGCGGTGGTCCGTCATGCGTCCCTGCGGGAAATTGTAGGTGCGGATGCGCTCGCTGCGGTCGCCTGAACCGATCAGCGATTTGCGCGTGGCGGCTTCCTTGGATTGCTGTTCGCGCAGTTGCACGTCCTTGATGCGCGCCGCCAGCACCTTCAGCGCAGAGGCCTTGTTCTTGTGCTGGCTGCGGTCGTCCTGGCATTCCACCACGATGCCGGTCGGCATGTGCGTGATGCGCACCGCCGAGTCGGTCTTGTTGATGTGCTGGCCGCCCGCGCCCGAGGCGCGGTAAGTGTCGATGCGGATGTCGGCCGGATTGATATCGACGTCTTCGACCTCATCGGCTTCCGGCATCACGGCCACGGTGCAGGCCGAGGTGTGGATGCGGCCCTGGGTTTCGGTGGCCGGCACGCGCTGCACGCGGTGGCCGCCGGATTCAAATTTCAGGCGCGAATACGCGCCGAAACCGGCGATGCGCACGATCACTTCCTTGTAGCCTCCGACTTCCGAATCGGAAGCCGACATCATTTCCACCTGCCAGCGATTACGCTCGGCGAAGCGCGTGTACATGCGCAGCAGGTCGCCGGCGAACAGTGCCGATTCGTCGCCGCCGGTGCCGGCGCGGATTTCCAGGAAGATGTTGCGCTCGTCGTTGGGATCCTTCGGCAGCAGCATCTTTTGCAGGTCGGCTTCCAGCGCTTCCATGCGCGCCTTGGCGCCGTTGATTTCTTCCTGTGCGAATTCCTTCATGTCGGGATCCGACAGCAGCTCCTGAGCCGTGACGATGTCGTTCGCGGCCTGTGAATAGGTCAGGTACAGCGCCACCAGCGGACCGAGCTCGGCGTGTTCGCGCGTCATCTTGCGGTAGTTGTCCATGTCGGACGTGGCTTCCTGCTGCATCAGCAGGTTATTGAGTTCTTCCAGCCGTTCGGCGAGCTGGTCGAGTTTGGCGAGCATGGAGGGTTTCATGGACTGACTTTACTGAAATGAGGGGGTGATGCGATGCCCGCGTTACAAGCAGGGGGCAGAGAATGCCGGCGATCGCAAGGATGCCGGCCGGCGAACGGAGTCGCTAACGTTTGGTGCGGAACAGTTGCGGCAGCAGCTGGACCAGCTGGGTGCGCTCGTCGCCTTGCGCATGATGCAGGGCCTGTTGCGGACCGTGCAGGAATTTGGCGGTGAGACCGCGGGACAGCGCATCGAGTACGGCGTCGATGTCTTCACCCTTGGCCAGCAGCTTGCGGGCGCGTTCCAGTTCGGCCATGCGCAGCGATTCGCCGGCGTCGTGCAGGTCCTGGATCACCGGCACCACGGCGCGGCTGTCGATCCAGTGCATGAAGGACTGCACGCGGGTTTCGATGATGGCTTCGGCTTGGGCGACGGCGGCCTGGCGGTTTTCGACGCCGCTCTGTACGACCGAGGCGAGGTCGTCGACGGTGTACAGGAAGACGTCGTCCAGACGGCCGACTTCGGATTCGATATCGCGCGGCACGGCCAGGTCGACCATGAAAATCGGTTTGTGGCGACGCGCCTTGACGGCGCGCTCGACCAGGCCGAGGCCGATGATCGGCAGCGACGAGGCGGTACAGGACACCACGATGTCGAACTTCGACAACTGCGTCGGCAGATCCGCCAGGCGCAGCGCCGCGCCGTTGAAGCGATGCGCCAGCGTTTCGCCGCGTTCCAGCGTGCGGTTGGCGACAGTCAGTGATTTCGGGTTTTGTGCAGCGAAGTGGGTGGCGCACAGCTCGATCATTTCACCGGCGCCGATGAACAGCACATGCTGGCCCGAGATTGAATCGAAAATCCGTTGCGACAAGCGCACTGCGGCGGCGGCCATCGACACGCTGTGCGCGCCGATTTCGGTGGTGCTGCGGACTTCCTTGGCGACTGCGAAGGTGCGCTGGAACAGCTGATGCAAATAGGTGCCGAGACCGCCGGCGGCATCCGCCTGGCGCACGGCGTCTTTCATCTGGCCGAGGATCTGCGGTTCGCCCAGCACCATCGAGTCGAGCCCGGAGGCGACGCGGAAGGCATGACGCACGGCATTGTCCTGCGGCAAGGCATACAGGAAAGGACGCAGTTCGGCGTAGGAAAGTTTGTGGTAATCGGCGAGGAAATGCGCGGTGCTGTCGATGGCTGCATCAATACCACCCGTGCCACCCGCGCCACCCGCTGCCGCAGTGCTGGCGGCGTACAGCTCGGTGCGATTGCAGGTCGACAGGATCGCTGCTTCACCGGTTTGCGCCAGATGGGAGCTCAGATCCGCTCGCCCGAACCAGGCGCGCGCCGACGCCACCGCCTGGCCGATCTGGTCGGCCGGGAATGCCACTTTTTCGCGCAGGGAAACGGGCGCGGTAGTGTGGTTCAGTCCGACGGCAAGCAAGTGCATGGCGACTCTAGGTTTTTGCAGGCTAAGCGCTGCGAAAAATGGGGAAATATCAACTCGGTATTATACCCGCTGCGGGTAAAGGGGTTTTGAAGTGTATCAATAATGACTATTTATGCAGGCTATGAAGCGACACCGTGCGCAGGAAATTTTTCCATATGAGCAACAATTTGCCGTGCGTAACGCTCCGGCTGTTCCAGGTCGGGAAAATGCCCGCAGTCACCGAACTGCACGATCTCCGCCCGTGGCAGGCAATCGCGTAGGGACTCCGGCGACGTGTCCCGATGGGAGCGATCAAGATCGCCCCAAATCAGCGTGCAAGGGACGTTCGGCAACGAGGCCAGGGAAGCTTCGCGCAACAGCCCCTGCACCACGCCTGCCAGGCAGAAGCAGCCGCCGGCATCGAACGAGCGGCGGGCGGTTTCCTGAAACGCGCCGGCATCCGTGTTTGCAGGCAAGGCGCTGCGATACCACAGCTGCGCCAGTTTGCGACGGGCCAGCCAGGTGATCAGCTGTCCCGCTACCGGCACGCGCAATGGTCGCGGAATCATCCGGTAGGCCCACGCTTGCATGGCCGCCAGCGCTGGTGTTTGCGTCAGCATCAGGCTGGCGATGCGCGTCGGCGCCAGTTGCGCCGCACGAATCGCATACAGGCCGTTGGCGCAGCTGAACGCCAACGTGGCGCGCCCGATCTGCAGTTGATCCAGCACCGCCAGCACCACCCGTGCGCCCTGATCCAGCGAGTGGGTGTAATTCGCCGCCGGCAATGAAAAGCCGAATCCCGGCATGTCGAAGCAGACCACGCGGAAATGCGGCGCCAGCAGAGCAACCAGGTGTTGATAGTGAGCCACCACGTTGGGGCCATCAGGAGTGAAGACGATGCAAGGGCGGTCGTCATCGCCGGGGGCTGAGTCGGTCAGGTGCACGCGGCCGGCGTCAGTGTCGACAAAGCGGCCGTGGCGAAATGCAGGATCATGCGCCAGCGCCGCCGCCATGCGCGCAAGAAGATGATCGGTGCGTGCGCCTGACACGTCGTCTACTTCTTCGCGGCGGCAGCGGGAGCGTGCAGCCGCTCCAGCTGGTAGCCGTAGCCGTACACGGTGCTGAGCCGGTAGCCGTTTTCCGGCTTGAGCGAAAGCTTGCTGCGCACGCGCGAGATGTGGGTGTCGATGGTGCGGGTCGGCACGGCGTTGTCGTCTTCCACGCCCCAGACGCTTTCCAGCAGGGTGACGCGCGACAGCGGCCGGCCGAGGCTGGCGAACAGCAGCAGCGCCAGCGCAAATTCCTTTTGCGTCAGCGTGACCGGCACGCCTGCATGCGTGACCACGTGCGCGGGCGTCTCAAAACGATAGTCGCCGAATTGCTGCACCTGTCGCGCATCGTGATCGGGATAGGCGCGCTGCAGCAGCAAGGCCACGCGCGCGGCAAGGGCGTGGCGGCGCAAGGGCTTGAACTCGCTCTCGACCAGCCGCCGGCCGGCGTATTCGGATAACGCCGCCAGCTCGGCAAGCGCGTCGCCTGCCAGCAGCAGCACCGGCAGCGTCGCCGCTTGCACGATTTCAGCCAGATGTTCCCCGGCGTCGGCTACATCCACGATCAGCAATTGCGCCTGCGCACGGCGCAGGTCCGCGCGCTGCTGCACGGCTTCGCAGTCGTGCGCAGGCAGGCTGCGCGCGATCAGGGCGAGGTCGTCGGCGGAGCGGCTGAAGATGGAAATGTGCATGGCATGCAGGGAGAAGTTTTCGGCGGCGATGAATCCGGCCCCCGAAAAGCACCGTGCCGGATTGGGTGCGACATCCCGCAAATTTGCATCGTAAAAGATGTCGAAAATCGGCGCGAATACAGCGTCAAAAATGCTCGCAAGGCCTCGGCCTTGCTGCGCTTTTTTCCTTGTCTCGCCCCGATTTCGTCACTTTTACTGTGCTGCAAATTTCCGCGATGTCGCACCGTCCGGCGCAGTGGGATAGAGCTTAAGGCGCGTCGGAATCCGGCAGCACCACGTTCACGTCGAGTACTTCGAGGTTGCCCTGGCGGTCGAGCGAGATCTTGATGTCGTCGGCATTGACCTTGGTGTACTTGGAGATCACCTCGATCAGTTCCTTGTGCAGCGCCGGCAGGAAATCATACCCCTGGCCCTGGCGGCCGCCGCGCTCGCGCGCGATGATGATCTGCAGGCGTTCCTTGGCAGCGGTGGCGCTTTTTGCCTTGGGCGGAAACAGGAAGGAAAGCAAAGCCATGTCATTTACCTCCGAAAATACGCTGGAGCAGGCCCGGCTTTTCGTAGCTGGTGAAGCGCAGCGGCAGGTCTTCACCAAGGAAGCGGCTGACCAGGTCCTGGTAAGCCTCGGACACGTCGGTCTCCTTCAGATGGATCGCCGGATTGCCCTGGTTGGAGGCATGCAGCACCGATTCCGATTCAGGGATGATGCCGACCAGCGGGATACGCAGGATTTCCTGGACGTCGGTATAGGACAGCATTTCGCCGGCTTCGACGCGCTTGGGCGAATAGCGGGTGATCAGCAGATGTTCCTTGACCGGCTCGCCGCCGCTCAGGGCGCGACGCGACTTGGCCTGGATGATGCCGAGGATGCGGTCCGAATCGCGCACCGAGGAGACTTCCGGATTGGTCACGATGATCGCTTCGTCGGCGAAGGTCAGCGCCATCACGGCGCCGTGTTCGATACCGGCCGGCGAATCGCAGATGATGTATTCGAAGTCCATCTTTTGCAGGTCGCCCAGCACGCGTTCCACGCCTTCTTCCGACAGCGCGTCCTTGTCGCGGGTTTGCGAGGCCGGCAGGATGAACAGGTTGTCGCAGTGCTTGTCCTTGATCAGGGCCTGGTTCAGCGTGGCTTCCTGATTGACGACATTGATCAGGTCGTACACCACGCGGCGTTCGCAGCCCATGATCAGGTCGAGGTTGCGCAGGCCGACGTCGAAGTCGATGACGACGGTCTTGTGTCCGCGCAGGGCCAGACCCGATGCGAAACTGGCGCTCGACGTCGTTTTGCCGACGCCGCCTTTACCGGATGTCACAACGATGATTTTTGCCACAAAAGACTCCTTAGAAGATCAGATTTGAATACTTGATGATGCGAATACTAAATTACCGAATTATTTGCTGGTATTGATCGGCAGCACGTCGATACGGTCGCCGGTCAGGCGCACCTGCACCTGTTTTTGCGCCAGTTCGGGCGGATGACCGTTCTCGAAGGTACGGTAGACGCCGGCAATCGACACCAGTTCCGCTTCCAGGCTCGCCGCGAAGATGCGCGCGCTGGTATTGCCGCTGGCGCCGGCCAGGGCGCGGCCGCGCAGCGGGGCGTAGACGTGGATGCTGCCGTCGGCGATGATCTCGGCGCCGTTGTTGACCGCCGCCATGATCACCAGGTCGGCGCCGCGTGCATAAATGCGCTGGCCTGCGCGCACCGGGGTGTCGATGATCATTGTGGCGGCTGCCGGTACAACCGGAGCGGCCTGAACTTGCACAGAAGCAGCGGCCGGAGCCGGGGCCGCAGCTACAGCAACCGGCTTCGGCGCTTCCTCTGCAACAACGGCAGTTTCGGTTTCCTGCGGCTGTTGCGGACGCGGCGCGCCGCCGTCGATGGACAGTCCCTGCGCGGCGATCTCGGCGTGCAATTCTTCCGGCGCATTACGTACGGCGACCGCATTGAGGCGATAGCGCTTGAACAAAGCCACCAGCGCGGTCCAGTCGATGCCGGCAGCGCCGGTGTCCAGTGCGCCGATGTCGATCACGGCGAATTCGTCTTCAAAGAAGTCGGACACGCCGCCGGTCATGTCCTTGAGGGCCTGGTCGAGCGCCGCCGGATCGGTTTCGTGCAGGATCGCGGAAATGGCGACCACCGTGGATATCTTGATGTCGATCGGTTTGCGTGCTTTTTGCATAAGTTGTTCAGTGCCCGCGTTTTCCTAGTGGGAAAACTGCAGGTTCATTGCGTTCGGGGAGGTTCCGTCTGGCGCGAGGCCGGTGTTGGATTGGCATTATACAGTCAGCGCGCCGGCGCGATAGAGGCCATCGGCGGCACTCAGGCCTCCAGCAAGGTCTTGAGGGCTTCCAGGTCGCGCGTCACCCAGGCGGTGTCTTCATTGAATTTGGCGTCGTCCATCTCAGGCTGGCGGAACAGGGTGAAAGTCAGCTCGCAGCCGTCGCCGTTGGCCACCGCGCGCATGGGGATGGCCACGCTCCGGCCGGAAGCCAGCACCACCTCATGATCGAGCACGCCGAAGTCGTTGGCCGGCGCAAAACGGACTTCCAGCTTGCCTTCCGGGGTGTCGGCGAACCATTTTCCATCGACTTGCTGTATGCCCTTGCCGAGGCCGGAAGCCCATTTCGGCATGTTTTCCGGATTGGCGACGAAGCGATACACGTCCTGTACGGGACGCTCGATGGTGACGTGCAGGAGGCGGGTGGGAAGCGGCTCGGGCATGGCGGATCTCCTTGGACAAGGAGGCCATTATGCCGCCGCGCAGGCAAAGCGGGCGCACAAAAAAATGCCGGAGACAGTGATGTCTCCGGCAGATTGCTACATTGGCAAGTCAGGCAGGTCATGCCGGACTGCGGTGCGGACGATCAGCCCGGTACCTTGCCTTCCACACCTTCGACGTAGAACTTCACGCCATGCAGGAAGCCGTCATCAGCCACCGCGTCCTTGGCGACTTGTTCCTTACCGGTGTTGTCCTTGATCGGACCCTTCCAGATCGGGGCGGAACCGTCGGCGATGCCCTTCTTGCGTTCTTCCACCAGCGCCTTGACGTCGGCCGGCAGTTCAGGATTGAAGCCGCCCAGGTCGATGCCGTTTTCCTTCAGGCCGAGCCAGGTCGTGCCGGTCTTCCACGAACCGTCCAGCACCGCTTGCACGCGCGCCGTGTAGTACACGCCCCAGTTGATCATCGACGCCGCCAGATGGGCCTTCGGGCCGAAGCTGGTCATGTCGCTGTCCCAGCCGAATGCGTAGACGCCTTTTTCCTGTGCGGTCTGGACGACGGCAGCGGAATCGGTGTTTTGCATCAGCACGTCGACGCCCTGGCCGATCAGTGTGGTGGCGGCTTCACGTTCCTTGCCCGGATCGAACCACTTGTTGACCCAGACCACGCGCGTGGTGGCTTTTGGATTGATCGAGCGCGCACCCAGGGTGAAAGCGTCGATGTTGCGGACCACTTCAGGAATCGGCACCGAAGCGACCACACCCAGCTTGCCCGACTTGCTCATCTTGCCGGCGACCACGCCTGCCAGATACGCGCCTTCATAGGTGCGCACGTCGTATTGCGCCAGATTGTCGGCGGTCTTGAAGCCGGTGGCATGTTCGAACTTGACGTCCGGGAATTCCTTGGCGACCTTGAGCATCGCTTCCATGTAGCCGAAGGTGGTGCCGAAGATCAGCTTGTTGCCGTCGGTGGCCAGCTGGCGCATCACGCGTTCGGCGTCGGCTGCCGATTCAGGGACGTTTTCGACGAAGGTGGTCTTGACCTTGTCGCCGAACTTCGCTTCGACCGCCTTGCGGCCGTTATCGTGGGCGAAGGTCCAGCCGGCGTCGCCGACCGGGCCGATGTAGACGAAGGCAACCTTCAGCGGTTCGGCCGCGGCCGGCGCTGCAGCAGCAGGCGCGGCGGCAGCTGCGGGAGCCGCTTCTTCTTTTTTGCCACAGCCGATCAAGGTGGCGGCGGCCAGTGTGGCGAGCATCGCAATCGATGCCCTGCGCGAAATTTTCATACTTTCTCTCCCTGTTGAAAAATCAAAATCGGTTCAATTAAAAATGCACTGCAAAACGAACTGTAAAAACCAACAACAAAATCAGGATGCCCCCGGGCGGAACGGCTTGCCCAGCGACGCCGGCATGTTCAGGCGGATCCAGTCCGGATTGCGCGAGATCAGCGCCAGCACCACGATGGTGGCGACGTAGGGCAGCATCGACAGGATCTGCGACGGAATCGTCACGCCGACGCCCTGCAGATAAAACTGCAGAATCGTCACGCCGCCGAACAGCAGGGAACCCAGCAAGACGCGTGCCGGACGCCAGGTGGCGAAGGCGGTCAGCGCCAGCGCGATCCAGCCGCGACCGGAGACCAGGCCTTCGACCCACATCGGCGTATAGACCAGCGACAAATACGCGCCCGCCAGGCCGCAGCAGGCGCCGCCGAACAGCAGCGCGAGGAAGCGGATGCCGCGTACCGAATAGCCGAGCGCATGCGCCGACTCCGGCGACTCGCCGACCGCGCGCAAGATCAGGCCGGCGCGCGTGCGGTACAGGAACCACGCAATCGCCGCGCACAACAACAGCGCGACATAGGCCATCCAGTGTTGGGTGAAGAAGGCCGGACCGATAAAGGGAAGATTGTTCAGGCCGGGAATGCCGGTGCTTTGCGACGGCAGGGCGAGGCCGACGAAACGCTGGCCGATGAATGCCGACAGTCCGGCGCCGAAGATCGACAGCGCCAGTCCGGTGGCGACCTGGTTGGTCGCCAGAATCAGCGCCAGCCACGAAAACAGCGTCGCCATCAGCATGCCGCAAATGGCGCCGGCCATGAAGCCCAGCAGCGGGTTCTTGGTGGTGTAGCCGACTGCGAAGCCGGCGATCGCGGCGACCAGCATCATGCCTTCCGCGCCGAGGTTGAGTACGCCGGCGCGTTCGTTGATCAGCAGGCCGATGGCCGCCAGGAGCAGCGGCGTGCCGGCGTTGATCGAGGCCGCGATGAGGGGAGCGAGTTGGTCCATGTGTCGTATTCCTTAAGCTTGCTGTTTCCAGCGCAGGCGGTAATCAATCAGCGTGTCGCACGCCAGCAGCAGGAACAGCAGCATGCCCTGGAACACGCCCGTGATCGCCGACGGCAGACCGAGGCGCGATTGCGCCAGCTCGCCGCCCAGGTACAGCAGCGACATGATCAGTCCGCCGAACACTGCGCCGATCGGATGCAGGCGACCGATGAAGGCGACGATGATCGCCGCGAAGCCATAGCCCGGCGACACCGACGGCAACAGCTGGCCGATCGGCCCGGCGATTTCAAACGCCCCTGCCAGACCGGCGAAGCCGCCCGAAATCAGCAGCGACACCCACAAGGCGTTGCGGCTGGAAAAGCCGGCGTAGCGCGCCGCGTGAGGAGCGACGCCGCCGACCATCAGCGAGAAGCCGCGGAAGCTGCGCATCATGAACACCGCCATCACGATCGCCGCCACGATGGTGACCGCGAAACCGATGTGCAGGCGCGTACCGCTCATCAGCATCGGCAGCATGAACTCGCTCGAGAAGACCTTCGACTGCGGGAAGTTCATGCCGTTGGGATCCTTCAGCGGACCGTTGACGGCATACATCAGCAGCAGTTGCGCGACGTAGGTCAGCATCAGCGACACCAGGATTTCGTTGGCGTTGAACTTGTCGCGCAAGAGCGCCGTGATGCCGGCCCAGAACGCGCCGCCGATCACACCGGCGACGATCATCAGGATCAGTCCGAGGCCGCCCGGGATCGCGTGGTTGGGCACGTCGATCCACACCAGCATGGCGCCCGCGCACATGGCGCCGACGGTGAACTGACCTTCCGCGCCGATGTTCCAGATGCTGGCGCGGAAGCACACGGCCAGACCCAGCGCACACAGGATCAGCGGGATCGATTTGAGCAGCAGTTCGCTGACGGCGCGCTTGCTGCTGAACGGATCCACCAGGAAGACCTTGAGACCGGCAATCGGATCCTTGCCCAACGCCATGAACAGCAGCGCGCCGAGCAACAGCGTCAGGATGATGGCGATGACCGGCGACAGATACGTCATGCGGCGCGACGGCACGCCGCGCAGTTCGAGCCGGAAAGGGAGCGAGGTGAACATAGTCTTAACCATGTGCAGCCTCCGCAGCGGTGTTCGGTGCAGGCGGCGCGTCATCGTTCCACAAGCCGCTCATCCACAAACCGACCTGCTCGCGCGTGGCCTGTTCAATCGTGACGGAAGGCGACAAACGTCCCTTGGCGATCACATGCAGGCGATCGCACAGCGCGAACAATTCGTCGAGTTCTTCGGAGATCACCAGCACGGCACAGCCTTCTTGTTTGAGCGCCAGGATTTCGGCATGGATTTGCGCGGCGGCGCCGACGTCGACGCCCCAGGTCGGTTGCGCGACGATGAAGACGCCCGGTTTGCGCTCCATCTCGCGGCCGACGATGAATTTCTGCAGGTTGCCGCCGGACAGGCTTTTCGCCAGCGCGTCGGGACCGCCGGCCTTGACCTTGAAACGCTCAATGATGGAGGCGGCGACCTTGCGCGTGTAGGCGAAGTCGATCATGCCGCGTTTCACGTAGGGGACTTTCTGGTGCGACAGCAGCATGTTGGCCGACAGGCTCAGCGTCGGCACGGCGCCGCGGCCGAGACGTTCTTCCGGCACCAGGCCGAGGCCCTTGGCGCGGCGCGGGTTGGGCGCCAGGTGGCCGACGGCTGTGCCGCCCAGCATGATCATGTTGGGTGCAGCGCGCTGATCTTCACCGGACAGCGCCGCCAGCAATTCCTGCTGGCCGTTGCCGGACACGCCGGCGATGCCGACGATCTCGCCGGCACGCACTTCGCATTCGATGTCTTGCAGTTCGGTGGCGAACAGATGCGCTTTCGGCAGGCAAAGGCGATTGACGTGCAGCTTGCGCTCGTTGCGTTGTGACTCTGGATTGCGTTCGCGGCGCAAGCGAACCAGTTCTTCGCCGATCATCATGCGCGACAGGCCGGCGCTGGTTTCATTGCGCGGATCGCAGGTGCCGGTCACGCGGCCGCCGCGCATCACGGTGGCGCTGTGGCAGAGCGCGCGGATTTCGTCGAGCTTGTGGCTGATGTAGAGGATGCTGCAGCCTTCGTCGGCCAGCAGACGCAGCGTCACGAACAGCTTCTCGACCGCCTGCGGCGTCAGCACCGAAGTCGGTTCGTCGAGGATCAGTAATTGCGGATTGGTCAGCAGCGCGCGCACGATTTCCACGCGCTGGCGTTCGCCTACCGACAAGGTATGGACGTGGCGATTCGGTTCCAGCTCGAGACCGTATTTTTCGCCGGTCTGGCGGATGCGCGCGACCAGGTCCTGCATGTCGGTGTCGGCATCCAGGCCGAGCGCGATGTTTTCCGCCACGGTCAGGGTGTCGAACAGGGAGAAGTGCTGGAACACCATGGCGATGCCGAGCTTGCGCGCGACTTGCGGATTGGCGATGTGCGCCAGTGCGCCGTTCCAGTAGATTTCACCGGCGTCGGGTTTGACGGTGCCGAAGATGATCTTCATCAGCGTCGACTTGCCGGCGCCGTTCTCGCCAAGGACGGCATGGATCTCGCCGGGCGCGACGCTCAGGTTGATGTCGTCGTTGGCCAGCACTCCCGGATAGGCCTTGCGGATATGCGCTATTTGCAGGCGGGAAGTTGGTGCAGTCACGGATTCCCCTTCAGAGACCGGCGCGGATACGCACAGGCGGTCTTTACGTTATTCAAATGATCTGCGGAATTTACCATAGCCAGATTGTCGACAATCAGGAAAATGATCACTTATTGCCGCCTCGGTGCGCCCAGCGTGTGGTGCGTTTTTCGATGATCGCGAACAGTTCGTACATGGCCATCGCCATCGCGCCGATGACGACCAGCCCGGCAAAGGCCAGCGGCATCTTCATCGACGAACCGGCCGACACCAGCAGGTAGCCGATGCCTTCGTTGGAGGCGTTCATTTCGGATACGGTCGAGCCGACGAAGGCCAGCGTGATGGCGACCTTCAGCGAGGCAAAGAAGTAGGGCAGCGAGCGCGGCATGCCGACCTTGAGCAGGATGTCCATGCGTTTGGCGCCGAGCACGCGCAAGACATCTTCCAGTTCCGGCTCCAGTGTCGCCAGACCCGTGGCGATGTTGACCATGATCGGGAAGAAGGAAATCAGGAAGGCCGTCAGGATCGCCGGCCCGGCGCCGATGCCGAACCAGACCACCAGCACCGGCACGAAGGCGGCCTTGGGCAGCGCATTGAACGCCGTCATCAATGGATACGCCGCGGCATACAGCAGCGGCGACGAGCCGATCAGGAAACCCAGCGACACGCCGACCGCGACCGCAATCGCGAAGCCCACCATGGTGACCCAGAAGGTCGACAGCGCGTGATGCGCGATCGGACCGGCGAATTCGATCATCGCCTCGATGATCGCCATCGGGCTCGGGAAAATGAACTCGGACACGTCCAGCGCGCTGCAGATGATTTGCCAGACCACCAGGATGGCCAGCAGCAATATCCACGGCGCCATCGTGCGCGCGGCCTGGTTCAGGGAAGAAGGTTTTTTCATGGTCGCCTCGGCTTAAGTATTTCTGACGCGGCCGATATGCTCGCGCAACTCGTGCACCAGGGCGTTGAAGGGATCGGTGTAGGTGAGCTCCAGCTCGCGCGGACGCGGCAGCGGATTTTCCTTGCGCGCCACGATGCGGCCGGGGCGTTTGCTCATCACATAAATGGTGTCGGCCAGGAAAGCGGCTTCGCGCAGATCGTGGGTGACCAGGATGACGTTGAATCTGCGTTCGGTCCACAGGTCGCGCAGCACGCACCACAGTTCTTCGCGGGTGAAGGCGTCGAGCGCGCCGAACGGTTCGTCCAGCAGCAGCATCTTCGGTTCGTGAATCAGCGCGCGGCAGATCGAGGCGCGTTGCTGCATGCCGCCCGACAGCTCCCACGGAAACTTGTCGGCATAGCCGTCGAGGCCGACCGTCTTGAGCAACTTGAGCGCACGCTCGGTGTACTGCGCCTTGTTCTTCTTGAAGTCGCGGCGATACGGCTCGACGATTTCCAGCGGCAGCAGCACGTTGTCGAGCGTGGTGCGCCACGGCAGCAGGGTCGGCGCCTGGAAGGCCATGCCGACGAATTTGAGCGGGCCGGTGACGTCGACGCCGGCGATGGCGACACTACCGCGCGTGGGACGTTTCAGGCCGGTCGCCAGCTTCATGAAGGTCGACTTGCCGCAACCGGACGGACCGACGATGGCGATGAACTCTCCCTGTTTTGTTTGCAGGGAAATGTCTTCGACCGCAAATTCATCGGAGCCGTCATAGGACAGGAAGACGCGGCGGAAGTCGACGAAGGTATCCGTCGCATCCGTCGCATCCGTCACGGGCACGCCTGCTTCGATGGTGTCAGCTTGCAAGGTCATTTCCCGAACACGTTGAGCAGTTCCTTCGACGGCAGGTAAGCCGGCGTCCAGATCTTTTCCGCATTGACGCGGGTCTTGGTGCCGTAGGCGTCCGACACTTGCGAGGCCATCAGCGTCAGGCGCGGCAGGAACACCTGGCCGTAGCCTTCCGACTTGGCGTGCGGCGTGGCGATGGCGCTGGAGATGGCCAGCTTGAGGCGGCGCAGTTCCAGCTTCTCGTCGATCAGGCCGTCGCGTTCCTTGAGTACCTTGATGGCGGCTTCGGGATTGGCCAGCACGTCCTTGGTCGCCTTGGCGAAGGCGCGCAGGAAGCCCCTGAGCGCTTCCGGATTGGTCTTCATCAGGCTTTCGTTGGCGATGATGGCGTTGCCGTACAGCTTGACGCCATAGTCGGGGAACATCATCACATTGATGTCCGCATCCTTGATGCCGCGCGCGTTCAGGTTCAGCAGCGAGGTGAAATAGAAGCCGGTGATGGCGTCGACGTCGCCGCGCGCCAGCATGGTTTCACGCAGCGGCGGATCCATGCTGATCCAGTTGGCCTTGGAGGCATCCAGGCCGTTGGCCTTGGCGAAGATCGGGTAGCCGCGGCGCCCGGCGTCGAACACCGGCGAGCCGAGCTTCTTGCCGACCAGGTCGGCCGGCGTCTTGATGCCGGTTTTCTTGAGCGAGAAGATCGCCGCGGGCGTGTCGTTGTAGACCATCATCACGGCCATCGGCTTGCCCGGCGAGCCGGGATTGTTGGCGGTGAATTCCATCAGTGCCGCCATGTCGGCAAAGCCCATGTCGTAAGTACCCGAGGCCACGCGATTGACGGCGTTGCCGGAGCCGCTGCCGGCGTCGATGACGACGTCCAGTTTCTCCTGCGCGAAATAGCCCTTGGACTTGGCCACCAGGAACAACGCCGACGGACCTTCAAAGCGCCAGTCGAGCTGGAACTTGATCTTGGTTTCCTGCGCAAAGGCGGCCGAACAGGCGGCGCTGAGCAGCAGGGCGGCGGTGAACTTGAAGAGCTTGTTGGCGTGCATGGTGGGCTTCCCGTTGGAGTCAGTTGATCGGTTGGCCGGGCGCAGGCGGCGGTGAAGTGATGTCGCCAATGCGGCCCGGTTTTGTTGTCCGGTTTTTACAAACGATGTCCGATGAAAAGCATTTACTGTGCCAAGAACGTCGGATGGCGGCGACAGCGAAGGCAGCGGTGAAGTCGGCTTTCGAGTCGGCTTTATTTTGTCGACAATCCAAAATTTCATTTGCGACAATTTGGTGCTTTGCTGCACCGCTCTAGCAAGAGTTGCACTAAAAACAGTATTCTTACGGCCGCGTAAGCCTTGTAAATAGAGGTTTGCGTCGATGAACGGGTTTAGTACTGTCGTTCTATATCTTGTCGACAATCTTCCGCCGCAACCATCTCAACGGCATCGCGAGATGGGTTGTTTTCCCTCTGTGCACCGGCTCCGGCCGGCGCGCGGACATCGGCTTCGCCGGATCCATTTTTTCGCATTGCCGATGTACCCACCGGCGCATTGTCGACAGTTTTCTGACAACTTGTTTTCGGCTGGCATGACGTTTGCATTGATGGACCCGGCGGATTGCGCAGCGGCGGTTGTCGTGTGCGATGCCAGACCTGGTTGGATAGGGGTGAGCAAATGAAGGAGCGCGCGTTGCAGGTTGCAGCAAGCAGCTAGTGACGAGCGATGGGATCCGGATTTATTTTTCAATGAAACGCAAAGGGAGAAAACGTATGAAGAAGAGTGCAATGGGGATGTGCTTGACTACCGCAGCGCTGGCCGTCTCGGCCATGGGCAGCATGTCGGCCAACGCTGCCGAGTGGGCCGACAATTCGATCGGTATTCGCTACGGTACGCAATTTGCCGAGCCGTTCAATTCGCAAGACATCGCGAAAAAAATCGTCAACTTTACGCATGCCAGCGGCTACAAATACGGTACCAACTACCTGAACGTCGACTTGCTGATGTCGGATAGCAAAGACAACGAATCGCAAGAAGCGTATATCGTCTATCGCCATACACTGGATATCGGCAAGGTCGCCGGCAAGGACCTCTCTTTCGGTCCTGCGCGCGGTTTTGGTCTGACTGCCGGTTTTGACTGGAACACCAAAAACGATCCAGGCTACAGCTCGCGCAAGCGCATGATCGTTGCCGGCCCGACGGTGATGCTGGATGTTCCAGGCTTCCTCAACATCAGCCTGCTGGCGCTGTGGGAAAGCAATCAGCCGCTCAACAACGGCGTGCGCATGAGCAGCCGCTATTCCTACGACACGCATCCGATGCTCAACGCCGCCTGGGGTATCCCGTTCGGCACCAGCGGCTTCGCCTTTGAAGGCTACGTGAACTACATCGCCGCCAAGGGCAAGAACGAATTCGGCGGCGGCACTGCCCCTGAACTGAATTTCGACGGCCAGATCATGTATGACGTCGGTATGCCGATGGGCATGGGCAAGAACACCTTCCGCGTCGGCCTGGAATATCAATACTGGCGCAACAAGTTCGGCAATCCTAGCAATGTCCCCGGTTCGCTGGCCAAGACGCCGATGATCCGCGCCGAATACCACTTCTAAGCGTTTCTGCGGATCGGCCGGTGTGGGCGTCACGCCGGTCGATTCAGTTCCTTCGGTGCCGGGTCTTTTGATCCGGCATTTTTTTCGGCAGTAATGGTATAAACAATTCCGGTATCGACTCACTACGCGGGGCGCAATGGAAGCATATATTTTCGACTGGCTCAATCTCTTGCTGCGCTGGCTGCACGTCATCACGGCGATCGCCTGGATCGGCTCCTCGTTCTACTTCGTCTGGCTCGACAACAGCCTGACCCGGCCGGACGATCCTGAACTGCTGGAGAAGGGTGTCGGCGGCGAGCTGTGGGCGGTCCACGGCGGCGGCTTCTACAATCCGCAGAAATACCAGCTGGCGCCGAAGACGCTGCCGCAAAACCTGCACTGGTTCTTCTGGGAGTCGTACAGCACCTGGCTGTCCGGCTTCGCGCTGTTCTCGGTGCTGTACCTGTTCAATGCCGGCACCTTCCTGGTCGACAAGCACGTGCTCGACATGAGCGCGACGACGGCGGTGTTTGCCGCGCTGGCCTACCTGGCTGCGGGCTGGCTGGTGTATGACGCCATCTGCCGCCTGTTCGGCGACAAGCCGGGCGGCGACCGCGTGGTCGGCGTGCTGGTCACGCTGTATGTGGTCGCTGCGGTTTGGGTGGCGTGCCATGTGTTTTCAGGACGCGCGGCTTTCCTGATGACCGGCGCCTCGCTGGCCACCGTGATGAGCGCCAACGTGCTGTTCTGGATCATTCCCGGCCAGCGCAAGATGGTGGCGTCGATGCGCGCGGGGCAGAGCCCCGATCCCATCCACGGCAAGCGCGGCAAGCAGCGCAGCGTGCACAACACCTACTTCACGCTGCCGGTGATCTTCGCGATGCTGTCGAATCACTACAGCATGACCTACAGCGCCGGCAACAACTGGCTGGTGCTGCTGCTGATCATGCTGGCCGGCGTGCTGATCCGGCAGTTCTTCGTGCTCAAGCACAAGGGCGTCATCAAGTGGCAGTATCCGGCTGCAGCGGTGGTGATCCTCGCCGGCGTGGCCGCGTGGATCGTGCCGAAGTCGGCGCTGCAGCCTGCACCGGCGACACAAAGCGCAGCGGTCGTCTCGTTCGCCCAGGTGCAGCACGTGATCGAAACGCGCTGCATCCAGTGCCATGCGGCCAAGCCCACGCTGATGCCGGTGCCTGGCAAGGGCATCCTGCTCGACAGCAAGGACGGCGTGTTGCAGCATGCGCAGCAGATCTACCAGCAAGCCGTGGTGCAAAAGGCAATGCCGCTGGGGAACATGACCAATATTACGGATGACGAGCGGGCCTTATTGGGCAAGTGGTTCGAGGCCGGCGCCAAGGGCGAATGATCAGGTAGCAGGCATTCGAAAGTAAAAAGGCTGAACACAACGTTCAGCCTTTTTCTTTTCGGCGGCGCGTTCAGCCGGCGTAAGGATGCCGCTCGCGCCAATGGTTGGCAATGTCGATGCGGCGGCAGATCCACACGCGCTCATGCGACTGCACGTAGTCGAGGAAACGCTGCAGCGCGGCGAAGCGGCCCGGGCGGCCGAGCAGGCGGCAATGCATGCCGATGGACAGCATCTTGGGCGCCTCTTCTCCTTCCGCGTAGAGCACGTCGAAACTGTCCTTGAGGTACTGGAAGAACTGCTCGCCGGTATTGAAACCTTGTGGCGTAGCGAAGCGCATGTCGTTGCTGTCGAGCGTGTACGGCACCACCAGGTGCGGCTGTTCGCTGCCGTCGGCCAGCGCCACCCGGGTCCAGAACGGCAGGTCGTCGCCGTAGTAATCGGAGTCGTAGGCGAAGCCGCCGTGCTCGACCACCAGCCGGCGTGTGTTGGGTGAATCGCGTCCGGTGTACCAGCCTTGCGGATGCACGCCGGTCAGCTCACGGAAAATCTCGACCGCAGCGCGCATGTGTTCGCGCTCGGTCTCAATGTCCATGTTCTGATAGTGAATCCAGCGCAGGCCGTGGCAGGCGATCTCGTGGCCCAGTTCGACGAAGGCCTGGGTGACTTCGGGATGTCGCTGCAGCGCCATGGCGATGCCGAATACCGTCAGCGGCAGCTGGCGCTTTTCGAACTCGCGCAGGATGCGCCAGACGCCGACGCGCGAGCCGTATTCATAGACCGATTCCATCGACAAGTGGCGCGCCGGATAAGCGGCAGCGCCGATGATTTCAGACAGGAACTGCTCCGAAGCCGGGTCGCCGTGCAGCACGGAATTCTCTCCGCCTTCTTCATAGTTCAGCACAAACTGCACCGCGATCCTGGCCTGGCCAGGCCAGTTGGCGTGAGGAACGTTGCGGCCGTAGCCGATCAGGTCGCGCGGATAGTTGCCTGCTGCTGGTATCTGTTGCATGAGTTCTTTTGAAATGAGAAAGACGGTGTTCAGGAACTCTTTCCCAGCACCGATCGCAAATCGAAGTGATCGTCGTCGCTGGGGCGGACCCTGTCTTCACACAAGTGCAAATGGTGTGCCATGTGTTCCTGCGCCTGCGCGATGTCGCCTTTTTCGAGCGCCGCCAGCACGGTATCGTGTTCGTCGAAGGAGCAGGCGTTGTGTCCCGGCGCCTCGGTCTTGGCGATCATCAGCGTGGTGCGCGAGACCAGCTTGCGCAGGGTGTCGACCAGCAGCGCGTTGCCGGTCAGCTCGGCCAGCGCCAGGTGGAACTGCGCCGACAGGCGGATCCAGCGCGGCCGGTCGCCGGTCAGGTAGGAGTGGCGTTCTTCTTCGACCATCTTGCGCAGGCCGGCGATCTGGCGCGTACTGGCTTCGCGGCCGACCTTGTCGAGCACCGCGTATTCGATGATGTTGCGCAACTCGAACATGTCCTTGACCTCGGCGTGCGAGGGGCTGGCGATGAAGGCGCCGCGATTGGCTTCGAGATCGACCATGCCTTCGGTGGCCAGGCGCGACAGCACCTTGCGCACGGTGTGCCGGGCGGTATCGTAAATCTGGCACAGGACCTGCTCAGTAAGCTTGGTGCGCGGCGGCAGGCGATGTTCCATGATGGCATCGTAGATGTCCTGGTAGAGGCGCTCTTCGACGGCCGGCGAATGATCGCGGACGGCGGGATGCGAAGCCAGGGGCGAGCGGGATGTCTTGCTTGGTTTGGTCATGGCGGGAATAGACGGCATCAAGGGTTGGACGGAAGCGAAAGCTGGTTTGCGACGATGCAGGAGTCGTACCGGCGGCCAACATTGTCGACAATGGAAAAAACGATCCGCGACAATTTGGTGAGTTCGCGCACCAAAAACGATACGTCAACATGCCGCATGCACCACGGACAACGTCCGGCAGCTGTTGTTTCACACGACTTTACGGGCGCTATTGCCGTAGCAACGGCGCGATTGTGATTGTCGACAATCATTTGTGTATTTTTCATTGGATATTGCCCATGCATTTTGACAACGACTTTCCTTCCTATGCAAGAAGCGTACTTGCTGCATGTTTTTGTCGGACGCCGGCAATGGCAAAGGAATAAGCAAGGCTAAAACAAGGCTTGAACGCCCGCAGCGCAAGTCTTCTACAATCACATATGCGGTTTTTACAGCAGTCTTCAGCTCCCCTCAGTTTTCTTTTACAGGTCATCTCATGCCGTCTTCATTGCAACAATCCGTAGTTACCTTCCTTGATGCGGAACACGCCGCGCAAACACGTTTCCTGCAGGAACTGGTGCGGGTGCCGTCCGACAATCCGTCCGGCGATTGTGCCGCGCATGGCGCACGCGCCCAGGCCCTGCTGGAGCAACTGGGTTTCGACGTGGAAGTGCACGCGGTGCCGGATGAGCTGGTCAAGGCCAACGGCATGGTCTCGGCCGCCAACCTGATCGTGCGCAAGCGCTTCGGCAGCGGCGGCCCGACCATCGCACTGAATGCCCATGGCGACGTGGTGCCGCCCGGCCTCGGCTGGAGCAAGGACCCCTACGGCGGTGAAATTGTTCAGGACGCCGAACACGGTCCCGTCATGTACGGCCGCGGTGTGGCCGTGTCGAAGTCGGATTTCGCCACGTATACCTGGGCGCTGCTGGCCTTGATCGCGGCGGAGAAACAAGGCGTGGTTCTCAACGGCGCCATCGAACTCCACTTCACCTACGACGAAGAAGCCGGTGGCGACATCGGTCCCAAATGGATCCTGGAACAAGGCCTGAGCGAGCCCGACTACGCCGTCTCGGCCGGCTTTGCCTACGGCATCACCTCCGCCCACAATGGCTGCCTGCATCTGGAAGTCACGGTCAAGGGCCGGCAGGCGCACGCCGCCATGCCGCACACCGGCATCGACGCCATCGAAGCGGCCACAGGCATCCTGCAGGCGCTGTACGCCTACCGTGCGGAACTGGCAAAAAAGAAATCCGCCGTCACCGGCATCGACCATGCCACGCTCAACGTCGGCCTGATCAAGGGCGGCATCAACACCAATGTGGTGCCGGACCTGGCGAGCTTCCGCCTCGACCGCCGCATGATTCCGGAAGAAGCCGGATTCGACGCCGAAGGCGATCTGCGTCGCGTGATCGACGCCGCTGCAGCAAGTTATCCAGGCATCGAAGTCGGTGTGCAGCGCATCCTGCTGGCCGAGCCGCTGGCCGAATTGCCGGGTGTGGAAAAGCTGATCGGCGCCTTCAGCCGCAATGCCGAAGCCATCCTGGGTGAACCGGTCAAGGCGCACGGCGTGCCGCTCTACACCGACGCGCGTCACTACACCAAGCAAGGGATTCCGACGATTCTGTACGGCGCCGGTCCGCGCACGCTGATGGAAGCGCGCGGTCACAATTCGGATGAAAACCTGCGACTCAACGATTTGTTCAAGGCCACCAAGGTAGTGACGCTGGCGCTGGCGGAGCTGCTGCAGTAATTGTCGTCGCTGAAAAGAAAAACGGCGCCGCGACCTGATGGTCGCGACGCCAGTTTTTGTCGGCGTAACTTGGTAAGTAACTTAATGCGCCGCCGCGTACTGATCGAGCTCGGCAGTCAGGCGGCCTTTGTCGGCCGCCGGCAGGAAGCTGGCGTCGATACCGTTGCGCGCCAGTTGCACGATCTCTGCGCGAGAGAGTTCCAGCGCCGCCACGACGGCCAGGTAGTTGTCGTTCATGTAACCGCCGAAGTAAGCCGGATCATCGGAATTGATCGTCACCGCCAGGCCTGCGCGCAGCAGTCGCGCCAGATTGTGCTTGGCCATGTCGTCGACCACGCACAGCTTGAGGTTGGACAGCGGGCAGACCGTCAGCGGCATCTTCTCGCGCGCCAGGCGTTCCATCAGGGCCGGGTCTTCTTCGCTGCGCACGCCATGGTCGATGCGTTCCACCTTGAGCACGTCGAGCGCACCGATGATGTAGGCCGGCGGGCCTTCTTCGCCGGCATGGGCGACCAGGTGGAAGCCGAGCTCCTTGCAGCGCGCGAATACCTTGGCGAACTTCTCCGGCGGGTTGCCGCGTTCGGACGAGTCCAGGCCGATGCCGTTCCACAGGTCGCGGTATTGCTCGCGCAGCGGCAGCGCTGCTTCGAGCGTGACGAAGGCGTCTTCTTCCGAGAGATGGCGCAGGAAGGACATGATCATGGCGCTGGAGAATCCATGTTCATCGCGCGCCTCGCGCAGCGCACGGGCGATGCCGGCGAACACCACGTCGATACCGATACCGCGTTCGGTGTGGGTCTGCGGATCGAAGAAGATCTCGGCATGGCGCACGTTGTCGGCGCGGGCGCGCGCGATGTAGGCGGCGGTCATGTCGTGGAAGTCCTGCTCGGTCTGCAGCACGTTGGCGCCGGCGTAGTAGAGATCGAGGAAGGATTGCAGATCGGTGAAGTCGTAGGCCGCGCGCAGCGCGTCGACCGAAGCGTAAGGCAGCGCGACCTTGTTGCGCTGCGCCAGGGCGAACAGCAATTCGGGCTCAAGTGTGCCTTCGATGTGCAGGTGCAGCTCGGTCTTGGGCAGGGCTTCGACGAAGGAGCGCATTGCTGCGGACAGGGCGGGGGTGGCGGAGATAGTCATGGCTGGCCTTTGATGATGAACTGGAACAATGGCGTATTTTCTCAGAAAGCGCTGACGGGCTTCGAAAAAACGTCCGCAAATTCTAATCGTTCGGGAAAACTAAATCGTTTCGGCGCTGACTAAGGGGCAGCGCCCGGTATCGGGGGACGGGAAAAATGTAAAGTTTTCGTGAAATGAGGCGCATCTGCGGCAATGCATGTTTTAATGCTGGGCCGTCAGGCGGCCAAGAGGCATAGCAGAAGCAAAACAGGAGCGGTCGGATCAGGTATGAAGAAGATTATTGCGACGACAATGACATGCAGCATGCTGGCGGGAGCAAGCGTAGCACTCACCGGCTGTTCGCTGTTTTTCTGGAAGAAGAAGGAAGACGCCAGCCTGGTGCCGTTCTCGACCATTCCGAGCAGCGCCTATCAGAGTTTTGTCAAAAATTGGGACAACAAGGCGCAGCCGGTGCTGTGCGCGCTGATCCGCTCCCAGACCGACTGGAATTACTGGTTCCAGCCGGCGGCGACGATGCGATCCCAGCGCGCGTTGACGCCCTCGACGGAATACTTCGAAACGCGTCAGCTGTTGCTCGCCACGCGCGTGATCCAGGCGCCTGACGCCGCCGAACGCAGCCAGATCTTCAGCGCCGACAAGGTCACCATGCGGGACGGCGTGCTGAAGCTGGAATACCGTTTCGTCAAGCCGCTTTCCGGCGCAACCTATCAGGTCAAGGACTTCCTGCTGGTGGAGATCCCCAAGGAGCGCTACACCACCGGTCCGGTGGAATTCATCGAGAACGGTTCAAAAGTCTGCCAGATCGCACGCTGAATTGTTCGTCGCACTGCACAACGTAAAGCCTGAATAAAAGCCTGAGTTCGTCGCTCAGGCTTTTTCTTTGGCGGCACCGTTTAGCAAAAGCGGCTAAGTTTGCCGCCGCCACGCCGGTTAAACTGGCGCCATGAAACCGGATCGCTCAGAGAAAAACTATCGGAGCCGTATAGCGCGCGTGGTGGCGGCAATTGCGGCCGACCCCATGGCGCCGCATCGTCTTGAAGACCTGGCGGCGATCGCACATTTTTCTCCGTTTCATTTCCATCGCCTGTACCGCAGCCTGATCGGCGAAACCGTAGCGGACACCGTACGCCGCGTGCGGCTCTCGCATGCCGCCACGCTGCTGGCGGAAACCCGGCGCAGTGTGACCGACATTGCGCTGGAGGCCGGCTACGACAGTCCGCAGGCGTTCACGCGCGCCTTTCGCCAGTATGCGGGGTTGTCGCCGCGCGAATTCCAGAAGAAGATCCACGTCATCGCCGACAAGCAACGCGCCGCTGACGAGCGGTCGGTATCGTCCGGCCCGCAGGCGCAACTGATCGAGCTGGGCGCCATGCGGGTCCAGGCGCTCAGGCATCACGGACCGCTCGGCACCATCCCGCATACGCATCGCCATCTGCACCAACTGGTCGGCCCACGGCCGTTCAGACAGTGGCTCGGCATCGCGCATGGCGATCCTGAAGCGGGCGATGATTTTTCCTATTTTGCCGCTGCCGAGCTGATTGATGAACCGCTCATTTCGACGGACATCGCGTTGATCGACATCCCGGCCGGTTGCTACGCATCGCATGCGCTGATCGGTCCTTACACCCAGATCAACGACACCATCTCTGCGCTGTATTCACTGTGGCTTCCCTACAGCGGCTACGAGCCGGATGATCGTCCGCTGCTGGAGATCTATCGCAACAGCCCGCGCGACACCGCGCCGGCGTTGCTGCATACCGACCTGCTGATTCCCGTACGTCCCATCGACACCTCTGCCGACTGACCACCATGAAAAAAATATCCCTGTTGCGCGCCTTGCTGATTTCCGTGATGGGCATGTTGCTCTGTCTTGCCGCGGACGTCGGTGCGGTCGGTTTTCAGCATGTCACGGCGCCGGATCCGGACGGTGCGCCGCTGGAAGTCGGCATCTGGTATCCGAGCACCGCGACCCCCGTCGTGCTGCCCACCAGGACCGTCACGCAGACGGTAGCCGCCGATGCGCCGGTCGACGGCAAGGCGCTGCCGCTGATCGTCATTTCGCACGGTACAGGCGGCTCTTATCTCGGGCACTATGACACCGCCATTGCGCTGGCCGAAGCGGGCTTCGTGGTGGCCGCGGTCACGCATACGGGAGACAACTATGCCGACCAGAGTCGCAGCCTGTTCATCCTCGAACGTCCGCGACATATCAGTCGCGTGATTGACTACATGCTGTCGGGCTGGAGCGGGCATGTGCAACTCGACGCGCAGAAGATCGGTATGTTCGGTTTTTCTGCGGGAGGATTCACGACGCTGGTCAGCATCGGCGGGCGGCCTGATATGGTGAAGATCGCACCGTTTTGCGCGGCGCACACCGCGGACTTCGCCTGTCAGTTGATTGCGCGCAATCGCGGTGTGGTCAGCACGGTAGCTGCCGCTGTACCCGCCAAAGACGGCACGAAGGACGATCGCATCAAAGCCGCCGTGGTTGCCGCACCCGCCATCGGTTTCACATTCTCTCCCGACGGACTGCGGGAGGTCACCATGCCGGTGCAGCTATGGCGCGCCGAAGACGACGTCATCCTTCCGCATCCATCGTATGCGGAAGCCGTGCGACTGGCCTTGCCCAAGCCGCCGGAATATCACGTCGTGCCGAATGCCGGGCATTTCGATTTCCTGGCCCCCTGCAACGAGGCGCTGGCCACGCGTGTGCCGGAAATCTGCAACAGCGCCCCGGGTTTCGACCGTCGCGCATTTCACGCAAGCCTGAATCAATCGGTGGTGGAATTCTTCCGCCGGGCATTGAACGCAGGCCGCTAAAAAAATCCCCTGCACATCGCATGACGTGCAGGGGAGGTGCAGAAAAGAACAGGTGTTGCCGTTGTTGTTGTCTTGATTATTAGTGTGTCATGCCAAGGAACTGCTGTAACTCCGGTGTCTTCGGATTGGCGAATAACTCTTCCGGCGGTCCGATCTCGTGGACCTTGCCCTGGTGCATGAACACCACGCGGTCGCACACTTCACGCGCAAAGCGCATTTCGTGCGTGACCATGAGCAGGGTCATGCCGTCGTCGGCCAGGCTGCGCACCACGGCCAGCACTTCATTGACCAGTTCGGGATCGAGCGCCGAGGTGATTTCATCGCACAGCAGCGCCTGCGGCTGCATGCTCAGCGCGCGCGCAATCGCCACGCGCTGTTGCTGGCCGCCTGACAGCTGATCGGGAAAGGCATCGAATTTCATGCCCAGGCCGACGCGTTCCAGATTCTTCTTGGCCAGCTCGCGTGCTTCGGCTTCCGACGTGCCCTTGACGATCATCGGCGAGATCATCACGTTGCGGCCCACGCTCAGGTGCGGGAACAGGTTGAATTGCTGGAAGATCATGCCGACCTTCAGGCGCAGCGTCTTCAGTTCCAGTTCGCTGGTGCCGAGATAGGCGCCGGCCACGCTGATGGAACCTTCGTCGATCGTTTCGAGGCCGTTGATACAGCGCAGCAGCGTGCTCTTGCCGGAGCCGCTCTTGCCGATGATGGCGATCACTTCCCCGGCATCCACGGACAGGCGAATGCCCTTGAGCACTTCGTTGTCGCCGTAGCGTTTTTTGACATCCTCAATGGCGATGAGCGGCATTGAATTTCCTTTCCAAGAATTGGCTGTACTTCGACAGCGGCCAGCACAGGGCAAAGTAAAAAAGTCCGACGACGGCAAACACGGTGAACGGCATGAAGGTGGCGTTGGTGATCACGGTGCCGGCCTTCGACAGTTCGACGAAGCCGATGATCGAGGTCACCGCGGTGCCCTTGATGATCTGCACGCCGAAGCCGACGGTCGGCGGAATTGCGATGCGCAGCGCCTGCGGCAGGATGATGTGACGCATCTGCTGCAGGTGGCCCATGGCCAGTACCGAGGAGGCTTCCCACTGGCCGCGCGGAATCGCGTCGACGCAGCCGCGCCAGATTTCGGCGAGGAAGGAGGCGCTCCACAAGGTCAGCGCCAGCGCCGCCGCCAGCCAGGCCGGCACTTCCAGTCCGAACAGCGCGAGCCCGAAGAAGATCAGGAACAGCTGCATCAGCAGCGGCGTACCCTGGAACACTTCGATATACAGCTTGGCGGCGCGTTGCAGGGCAGGGCGTTTGGACATGCGCGCGAACAGAATCATCATGCCGACCACGCCGCCCAGCACAAACGTGGCGAGCGACAGCAGTACGGTCCAGCGACCCGCCAGCAGCAGGTTGCGGACGATGTCCCACAGGGAAAAGGAGATCATGAAGCCCTCCGCGCAAAGATGAACTTGTCGCCGATCAGGCGCAGCAGTTGCCGCAGCAGGATCGCCATCACCAGGTAGATGGCGGTGGCCAGCAGGTAGGCTTCGAAGGCGCGGAAGTTGCGGCCCTGGATGAAGTTGGCGGCGAACGACAACTCTTCCACCGCGATCTGCGAACACACCGCCGAACCCAGCATGACGATCACGATCTGGCTCGACAGCGCCGGCCAGATCTTTTGCAGCGCCGGACGCAGGATGATGTGACGGAACGCCTGCACACGCGACATCGACAGGCTCAGCGCCGCTTCCATCTGGCCGCGCGAAATCGCATTGACGCCGGCGCGGATGATTTCCGTGCTGTAGGCGCCGAGGTTGATGACCATGGTCAGGATGGCCGCCTGCATCTCGCTGATCTGTATGCCGAGGCTGGGCAGGCCGAAGAAAATGAAGAACAGCTGCACCAGGAAGGGCGTATTGCGGATCAGCTCGACGTAGCCGCTGACGATGGGCTTGAGCCAGCGCGGTCCCTGCGTGCGCGCCCAGGCGCCGAAGATGCCGACGGCGATGCCGACGACGCCGCCGACCGCGATCAGTTCGACCGTGGTCAGCACGCCCTTGACCAGCACGTCGGTGTAATCGAACGCCGCGAGGAAATCAAAGTGATAGGCCATGTGGATGCATTTTCCGAGTATGGGTGGTGTGAATCACTTCAGCTTGCAGGTGCGCCGGACCCCGTTGCGCGGGATCCGGCTTGCAGGTATTAAAGATTTGCCGGCAGCGGCAGGCCCAGCCACTTGACTGTCAGTGCGCTCAGTTCGCCGTTTTTCTTGATGTCGGCGAGGATGGCGTTGACCTTGTCCTGCAACTTCTTCTCGTCCTTGTTCAGGCCGATGAAGCAGGGCGAATCCTTGATCAGGAATTTGGTTTCAGGCTTCTTCGGCGGGTTCTTGGCGATGATGGCGGCGGCGATCACGTTGCCGGTCGCGACCAGTTGCACCTGGTTCGACAGGAACGAGCTGATGGTGCCGTTGTTGTCTTCATAGCGCTTCACGGTGGCGCTGGCCGGTACGATCTTGGACAGTTCCAGGTCTTCCACCGAACCGCGCGTGACGCCGATGGTCTTGCCTGCCAGATCGGCAGGGCCGCTGACCTTCTGGTCGGCCGGGCCGAACACGCCGTTGAAGAACGGTGCGTAGGCGGCGGTGAAGTCGATCACTTTTTCACGCTCGGCGTTCTTGCCCATGCTGGAGATGACCAGGTCGACCTTCTTGGTTTGCAGGTAAGGCACGCGGTTGGCGCTGGTGACCGGGATCAGTTCAACCTTGACGCCGAGCTTCTTGGCGATCAGCGAGGCGACGTCGATGTCCAGGCCTTGCGGTTTCAGGTCGGAAGTGACCGAGCCGAACGGCGGGAAATCCTGCGGCACGGCGACGCGCAGCACGCCGGCCTTCTGGATGTCGTCGAGCGCGTCGGCGCGGGCAACGGAAGTGGAAATCAGCAGCGCGCCAGCCATCAGGCCAAGCAACAGTTTCGAGAGTTTCATCATGATTCTCCAAGTTGAGATGAAGTGAGGGAAATGGCTGAAGTAGCCTGCTTTTTGACGGAGCGCGAAGCAGTATTTTTGCGCTTCGCGGGTGCTACAAAAGCGTTGCTGACGGCAGCTGCGGCCGACACTGCGGAGACCGGCGCCAGCGCCTGGCGCAGCGGCGCCAGCGGGTCGTTGACTTCGACCTTGGTGAGACCGGCCTCGACGTGCTGCAAATGGTCGTGCATCAGTTGCTCGGCTGCGGCCAGGTCGCCGCGTTCCAGCGCCGCGACGATGTGGACGTGTTCGGCGCAGGAGTCTTCGGCTTGTTCGGAAGACTGGTGCAGCATCGCGGTCAGCGTGGTGCGCGCGGTGAGGTCGCGCAGCGTGTCCGACAGCAACGTGTTGCCCAGGCATTCGCACAGGGCCACATGGAAGTCGCCGAGCAGATAGGCGCGCGCGCCGACGTCGTCGCCTTCGATGGCGGCTTGTTCGCGGTTGATGTGATCGCGCAGTTGCTCGATGGCGCTCTTGGTAATCGGTCGTGCATGACGCAGCAGCCCGAGTTCGATCACGCGGCGCGCCTCGAAGGCTTCACGCGCATCGCTCGGCGACGGTTCGATGACGAACCAGCCACGCCGCGCGCTGACGGTGACGATGCCGCGCGTGACCAGGCGCGTCAGCGCTTCGCGCACCAGCGTGCGGCTGACGCCGAACAATTCGGACAGTTGCTGCTCGCCCAGGCGCGTGCCGGGGGCAAGCTGCTTGGCGAGGATCGCTTCCATGATGCGGTTGGCGATCTGGATCGAGGATTTGATGGCGTCGGTGCTCATACCGACGATATGAGCAATATGCATGCCAATCTTGTATATCAGATTGACGTACAGAAAGAACGACGCGTATGACAGGGTGAAAGTGGCCGCAAAGCCTTTACCGTAGCAGCATTGTTTGAGGGAATGGAAAGGCGGACGGGCGGCGTGGTGATTGCATTTGGAGCGTCGCCGTCACTGCCTTGGTGCGTTTTTTTGAGGGATCTTGTATATCAGATCATTGCGGCTCACCGCCGCGGCGCAAAAAAAAGCCGCCGGTGTAATCCGGCGGTCTGGTGTCCTGCATATAAGAGGGCGCTTCAGTTCTTCGATGTTTCCAGCGAGGCATCGCTGTCGGCCGCTGCCGGCGGCGTCAGCAAGATCGGCTTGGCGCTCTTGCGGGCATTGCGCACGCCGAGCGCGCCGCCTTCATACGGCACGCGGCCCGACGGCACCACGGCGGAAGCCAGTTCCACATGACCTTCCTGGTCGTCGAAGAACATGTGCGCGCCGAAGGCATGCAGCACGTCCGCCTTGGGCAGGCCGCCGAGGAAGAAGGCCTCGTCGACGGTCACGTTCCAGGTGCGCAGCGTGTGGATCACGCGCTTGTGCGCCGGGCTGTTGCGCGCGGTGACGATGGCGATGCGCACCGGGCAGGTCTCGGGCGTGAACTGCTTCTGAATTTCAGCCAGGGCGAACAGCAGCTTGGCCAGCGGGCCTTCCTTCATTGCCTTGTTGCGATGGCGCTGTTCATGACGGACGAAGGCTTCCAGGCCTTTTTCGGCGTAAATCTGTTCCGACTCCCGCGAAAACAGCACGGCGTCGCCGTCGAAGGCGATGCGGATCTGGTTTTCCGGGGCGACGTAATTGGTCGGCGCGGTATACAACTGCGCCGCGGCGACGCCGCCGTCGATGGCGGCCTGCACGTCGCTCTTGTCGCGCGACAGGAACAGGTCGATCTTGAATGCGTCGAGGTAATGCACGATCGGCTCGCCGCCGGTGAAGGCCGCGCGGCTGATGTCGAGCTTGTGCGCCTCGATGGCGTTGAAGGCGCGCAGGCCGGTGTCGGGCGAGTTGCGCGAGATCACCACCACCTCCACCAGGCGGCGGTCGGGGATCAGCGTATTGAGGCGGAGCAGGGCCTTGACCAGCGGGAAGGCCGTGCCGGGCTCAAGCGGGTCGTTTTCATGTTGGCGCTGGTAGTCGCTGTAGGCGTCCACGCCTTCGGTGTCGTAGATGGCGTTTTCGTGTTCGAGGTCGAACAGCGCGCGCGAGGAAATGCCGATGACCAGCATGCCGGAAAGATCGTAAGCCATGTCTATATAAGCAGAGTTGATGAGCGGGCTGGGCCGCAAAAACGGATCCGTGCAGTGTGCCACAGATGGAATTTGGCCCCTAGTTTTGTAGCGATTTGGCGGCAATCAATGGCGACAGGCAACGCGTGACGATCGCTGCATGGTCGCATTTCCCGGCTTCGCCTTCCAACAGCTGACATATTGCTTGCTTCTTTGTTAAATATTGTCAAAAAGTATTTTTTAGTCATGGATTGCATCGCGTTACATAAATTTGTATGATGACCGTATAACTTACTTAAAAGAGCCAGAGACAAGCATGTTTCAGAAGATCCCTGTGCAGGCGCTCAGCGACACGGTAGCGCGGCAATTGCTGGAAAAAATTGATCTCGGCGCCTTTCCGCGCGGCGGCAAGTTGCCGACCGAAGCGGTGCTGGCGCAGGAGTTCGGCGTCAGCCGCACGGTGGTGCGCGAGGCGATTTCCCGGCTCAAGCATGAAGGCCTGGTCGAGCCGCGCCAGGGCAGCGGCGTGTTCGTCACCGAGCAGGCCGGCATCAAGCCGTTGCGCATCGATTACACCGAGGTCAGTTCTCCCGAAGCGGTCTTGCAGATCGTTGAACTGCGCCGCGCCATCGAAGCCGAAGTCGCCGCACAGGCCGCCAAGCGCCGTACCGACGCCGACATGGTCGCCATCGATAACGCGCTGGCGCGCATCGGCGAAGACGTCCGTGAAGGCAGCGACGGCGTTGCCGCCGATGTGGCCTTCCATCGCGCATTGGCGAGCGCCACGCGCAATCCCTATTTCATCAAGACGTTGGAATTCCTGAGCCAGTATCTCGAAGCGGCGACTGCCGTCACGCGCGGCAACGAAGCACGCCGCGACGACTTCTCGCGCCAGGTGCGCGAAGAGCACGAAGCCATCGTCGCAGCGATTCGCGCCGGCGACGAAATGGCGGCGCGCGCAGCGGCGCAGACGCATATGTTCAACGCAGCGAGGCGCTTGAGCCAAGCCTGAAAGCAGATTCATTATTTCCAACCAGGCGCAGCCAGACGAGAGGCCATCCGGTCCCCAGCCAGCGCCGCCAAATTTCTCGGAGTCGACAATGTCAAAAAATGTAGGTGTGATCGGTTTGGGCGCAATGGGTCTGGGCGTTGCCCGCTCTTTGCTGCGCGCGGGTTTCAATGTGCACGCCTGTGACGTGCGCAAGGAAGTACTCGACAAGTTCGCCGCCGACGGCGGTGTCGCCTGCGCCTCGCCTGCCGAGATGGGCAAGGCGGTCGACGTGATCGTCACGCTGGTGGTCAACGCCGCACAGACCGAGACCGTGCTGTTCGGCGAGAACGGCGCCGCTTCCACGTTGAAGCCGGGCAGCGTTGTCATTTCGAGCGCCACCGTGGCGCCGGATTTCGCCGTCGCACTCGGTCAGCGTCTGGCTGAAAAAAATCTGCTGCTGCTGGATGCGCCGGTGTCCGGTGGCGCCGCGCGCGCCGCATCGGGCGAGATGACGATGATGACCTCCGGTCCGGCCGAAGTTTACGCCAAGGTCGACGACGTGCTGAAAGGCATGGCCGGAAAAGTCTACCGCCTGGGTGACACGCACGGTATCGGCTCCAAGGTTAAGATCATCAACCAGCTGCTGGCCGGCGTGCATGTCGCCGCTACCGCTGAAGCAATGGCGCTGGGCTTGCGCGAAGGCGTCGATCCCGAAGCCTTGTACGATGTGATTACCCATAGCGCCGGCAATTCGTGGATGTTTGAAAACCGCGTGCCGCACATCCTCAAGGGCGACTACACGCCGCTGTCGGCGGTCGATATTTTCGTCAAGGACCTGGGCCTGGTGCTCGACACCGCACGCCGCAGCAAATTCCCACTGCCGCTGTCGGCCGCTGCACATCAGATGTTCATGATGGCGTCGACTGCCGGTCATGGCGGTGAAGATGATTCTGCCGTGATCAAGATTTTCCCGGGCATCGACCTGCCGCCGTCGAAACAGTAAAAGCATTTCAGGAGTTCATTATGTCTCAAGCTCAACCTCTGCTCGGCTGTATCGCCGACGACTTCACCGGCGCCACCGACCTGGCCAACATGCTGGTGCGCGGCGGCATGCGCACCGTGCAAACCATCGGCATTCCCGACCAATTGCCGGCGGTTGCCGCCGATGCGTTGGTGATCGCGCTGAAGTCACGCACGATTCCCGCCGCCGAAGCCGTCGAACAATCGCTGGCCGCGCTGCGCTGGTTGCAACAGCAGGGCTGCACGCAGTTCTTCTTCAAGTATTGCTCGACCTTCGACTCGACCGACGCCGGCAACATCGGCCAGGTGACTGATGCGCTGCTGAAGGAACTGGGCGTCGACTTCACCATCGCCTGCCCGGCCTTCCCGGAAAACGGCCGCACGATTTATCGCGGCTACCTGTTTGTCGCAGATGGCTTGCTCAATGAATCGGGCATGGAAAACCATCCGCTCACGCCGATGACCGACGCCAACCTGGTGCGCGTGCTGCAACGCCAGACCGAATCGAAAGTCGGCCTGGTGCGCTACGACACCGTGGCCAAGGATGCCGCCGCCGTGACCGAGCGCTTCACCGCGCTGCGCACCGACGGCGTCAAGATGGCGATTGCCGATGCGGTATCGGATCGCGATTTGTACGTGCTGGGCGAAGCCTGCGCCGAACTGAAACTGGTCACCGGAGGCTCCGGCATCGCTCTCGGCCTGCCGGAGAATTTTCGCCGCGCCGGCTTGCTGCATGCGAGCGCCGAAGCGGCACAACTGCCGCAGGTCGATGGCTTGTCGGTGGTGCTGGCCGGCAGTGCATCGAAGGCCACCAACGCGCAAGTCGCCGAATGGGCGGCCAAGCATCCTGCCTATCGCATCGATCCATTGGCTCTGGCGCGCGGCGAAGCCGTGGTGGCGCAGGCGCTGGCATTTGCCGATGAACATATCAACAAGGAGCCGGTGCTGATCTATGCCACCGCCACACCTGACGAAGTCAAGGCGGTGCAAAAAGAACTCGGCGTCGCCAAGGCCGGCCATCTGGTCGAGCAGGCGCTGGCCGATATCGCCAAGGGGCTGCGCGAACGCGGCGTACGCCGTTTCGTGGTGGCCGGCGGCGAAACCTCGGGCGCTGTTGTCCAGGCGCTCGATGTGCGCGCCTTGCGCATCGGACCGCAGATCGATCCGGGCGTGCCGGCGACGGCTACGCTCGACGATGAACCGCTCGCATTGGCGCTCAAGTCGGGCAACTTCGGCAGCGTCGATTTCTTCGAGAAGGCCTTGCGCTTCCTCGGCGGCGCCAAGGAGTAAGTTGAACATGAGCATGAGCACGGAAAACCAACTGCGCGAAGAGATCTGCCGCACCGGCGTCAGTCTCTATCAGCGCGGCTACACAGTCGGCTCGGCCGGCAACATCAGCGCGCGTCTGGACGATGGCTGGCTGATCACGCCGACCGACGCCTGCCTCGGCTATCTCGATCCGGCCAAGATCGCCAAGGTCGACGCCGCCGGCAACCAGGTCTCGGGCGACAAGCCATCGAAGACGCTGGCGCTGCATCGCATGGTCTACGACAACAATCCGGAGATGCATGCGGTGGTGCACACGCACTCGACCTACCTGGTCAAGCTGACGATCTCCGGCGTGTGGTCGCAGGACGATGTGCTGCCGCCGATCACGCCGTATTACGTGATGAAGGTCGGCCACATTCCTTTCATCGCCTATCGTCGTCCGGGCGACCCGCTGGTGGCGGAACAGGTGAAGCAACTCGCCAACAAGGTGCGCGGCGTGCTGCTTGAGCGCCTCGGTCCGGTGGTGTGGGAAAGCTCGGTGTCCAAGGCGGCCTACGCACTGGAAGAGCTGGAAGAAACGGCCAAGCTGTGGCATCTGGCGGGCGGCAATGTCGCGCCTCTGGACGACGCTGCGCTGACCGAATTGCGCGAGGTGTTCAACGCGCGCTGGTAGACATTCGGCGCTTCGGTCCGGCTTCAACAAAAACAAAAAAATAACGCGACAAGGACGCCGGCTCACGCCGGCATCCCGGCCGCAGCATTCACTTTTTTTCGCCAGCCACACGCCAGCCCATTTTGTATCAGCACGTCAGATTTTTTAAATTGCCTGCTTTTTTAAAGCAGGCATCGTAAGAGCCGCTAACAGAACGTCGCTGGCAAGGCGCGCCGACGAAGACAGTACGAAAGTACGGCTAGGAGAAGCAACGCCGCCAGCGGCGTTTTGTTAGCGGCTCTAAACCAACGGCCGTGGGAGCGGCCGTATATCAACATAATCAACAGGAGATTGTCGTAGCATGACTGCATCAACCAATATCGGCGCCGCAGGTGTCAACACCAGCGCCAACGAACAAGAACAGAACCGCGTCTATGCCAAGGTATTCTGGCGCATCATGCCTTTCCTCATGCTGTGTTACGTGATCGCCTATCTCGATCGCGTCAACGTCGGCTTCGCCAAGCTGCAAATGTCGGTCGACCTGGGCTTTAGCGAAACCGTGTTCGGCCTCGGCGCCGGCGTGTTCTTCCTCGGCTACTTCCTGTTCGAAGTGCCGAGCAATATCCTCATGCACAAGGTCGGCGCGCGCGTCTGGATCGCCCGCATCATGATCACCTGGGGCATCCTGTCGGCCGCCTTCATGTATGTTGAAACGCCGATGCAATTCTATGTGCTGCGCTTCCTGCTCGGCCTGGCCGAAGCCGGCTTCTATCCCGGCATCATTCTGTACCTGACCTATTGGTATCCCTCGCATCGCCGCGCCAAGGTGATCGCCGTCTTCATGTCCGGCATCCCGGTCGCCGGCATCCTCGGCAATCCGCTGTCGGGCTGGATCATGGACGCCTTCCATGGCACCACCGGCATGCACGGCTGGCAATGGATGTTCGTGATCGAAGCGGTCCCGGCCGTGCTAATCGGCCTGGCCACGCTGGCGTACCTGGACAACGGCATCGCCAAGGCAAAATGGCTGAGCGCCGACGAAAAGAAATTGCTGGAAGATGAAATCGTCGCCGACCAGAAGGGCAAGGAAAGCGTGCACTCCTTCGCCGACATCGTCAGCGACAAGCGCGTCTGGCTGATGTGCCTGATCTACTTCTGCTTCGTCATGGGCCAATACGGCCTGACGCTGTGGATGCCGACCCTGGTGAAAGCCACCGGCGTCACCGGCAACCTGCACATCGGTCTGCTCAGCGCGATTCCGTTCGGCTGCGCCATCATTGCGATGAACCTGATCGGCCGCAGCGCCGATGCGCGCCGTGAACGCCGCTGGCATCTGATCGTGCCGGCGCTGATGGGCGCAGTCGGTTTCGTCGGCGCGGCGCTGTTCGCGGACAACACCGCGATCTCGATCGCTGCGCTGTCGTTGGCCGCCGCCGGGGTGCTGACTTGCGCACCGCTGTTCTGGTCGCTGCCGACTTCGTTCCTGTCGGGCGCCGCAGCCGCTGTCGGTATTGCCGCCATCAACTCGGTCGGCAACCTGGCCGGTTTCGTCAGCCCTTACCTGATCGGTTATCTGAAGGACCTGACCCACAGCGGCGCGACCGGCATGTACATGCTGGCGATCATGCTGGTGATCGGTTCCGCCGCGGTGTTGAAGACTTCGCCTACACTGGTGAACAAATAAGAACCTGAAACAGCTTTATCCGGCGCGCGCCGTCCATGCGGCACGCGCCACGCACGCTACCATTCAAAGGAGATCACGATGCTGCGCTTCGCCGCCAACCTGAGCATGATGTACAACGAACATGCCTTCCTCGATCGCTTCGCTGCTGCCGCCAAAGATGGCTTCAGCGGCGTCGAGTTCTTGTTTCCCTATGATTTCCAGCCGGAAGAAATCCGCTCGCGCCTCGACGCCAACGGCCTGACGCAGGCGCTGTTCAACGCACCGCCGGGCGACTGGGCCGCCGGTGAACGCGGCATGGCTTCGCTGCCGGGCCGCGAAGACGAGTTCAAGCGCAGCATCGAGACCGCGTTGAAATACACCGAAGTCATCGGCAACAAGACGCTGCACGTGATGGCCGGCCTGATCCGTCCCGACCAGGATCGCGCCAGGCATCGCGCGGTCTACATGGACAACCTGTCGTACGCTGCGCATCACGCCGATCTGGCCGGCGTGACCGTGGTGATCGAGCCGATCAACACGCGCAACATCCCCGGCTTCTTCCTCAATCGCCAGGACGACGCGCAAGCTATCTGCGCCGAGATCGGCGCCGAGAACCTCAAGGTGCAGTTCGATTGTTACCACTGCCAGATCGTCGAAGGCGACGTCGCCGTGAAGTTGAAGCGCGACATGGCCGGCGTCGGCCACATCCAGGTCGCGGGCGTGCCGGAACGCCATGAGCCGGACATCGGCGAGCTGAACTATCCCTACCTGCTCAAGCTGATCGACTCGCTGGGCTACAAGGGCTGGATCGGTTGCGAGTACGTGCCGGCGGCGGCGACCTCGGACGGCCTCGGCTGGCTCAAGGCGCTCGCGGCGCAGGGACTGACGGAACTGAAGCCGCGCTGATCGTTTTGGCGGGTGAAAGAACGGTTCTTCACGGATGGAGGTGAAGAATCAAAAAAAGCGGGGCGTTCCAGATGGAACGCCCCGCTTTGTTTTTTATTCTTGCCGAATTCGTGTTGACTACGCGGTCGGGTGGATTTGCTTGGTGACGCTGCTTTTATCGTGGCATTTGATGCAGGTCGCATAATGCCAGATTGCAGGGAGCGGAATCTTGTAGCCGTGTTTCTGGCCACAAGCCAGACATACCAATTCGCCTTGCTCGGGGATATTCATGTTTTGCTGCTACGTGATGATGGTTGTTCGAAGTCGCGGGGCCATCCGGCTTTTAGTTGATAAAAAACAATTTTTAACGGCAATCTGCTGACTGCTGATGATTTTACCCGGTAACGGGAAAGTACGCTGGCACTGGACGTTTTGGTGGCGTTTGATTTGCCGGTTCAGGCGCGCAAATTTGTAGGATAAGATTTCGTCTCGCTCAACTGCACCGACGCACAAGTAAATGACCATGGAAAAAGACCCGCACGAGAACAAACCGATTCTTCAAAAACCATTCGCCCAGACCTACTTCCACGGTACCAAGGCGGACCTGAAACTGGGAGATTTCATTGAAGCCGGTTTCAACTCCAACTTCGGACAAAGAAAAAATGCGAAATACATTTTCTTAACGTCGACATTGGACGCCGCCATCTGGGGCGCCGAACTCGCGATTGGGGAAGTGCGCGAAAGAATCTACCTGGTGGAGCCGACCGGAGCAATTGAAGACGATCCTGATCTCACCGACAGAAAATTCCCGGGCAACCCGACGCAATCGTTTCGCTCCACGGAGCCGTTCAAGGTGGTCGGGGAACTCACGCTGTGGCAGGGACATCCCGCGGCGCAAGTGCAAGCAATGAAAGACGGATTGGCGAGGCTCAGGGAGCAGAGAGTCAATTCGTTGAATGACGATGACTGATTGGGCGAGGGCGGGATCAGATAGGGTATGGAGGCAAAAATTTCATACCCGCAGAACGTAAAAAAAGCCTAGCCGAAGCTAAGCTTTTGATGTTCTTGGTGGCCCGGGGCGGAATCGAACCACCGACACAAGGATTTTCAATCCTCTGCTCTACCGACTGAGCTACCAGGCCAAGAGGCCGAATTATAGCAAGATAATTTTAGAATGCAAAGGGTGCTTCCACTTTTTTATTAAAAAGTCTGCCGGCCCCATGTGGAGTGCGCTTTGCAGTCGCTTGGGGCTAATTATTTCCGGCTTTATTTCTTTGCAGCCTTTTGCTTTCCGATACTTCTTTCCTGTGACGGAGATCAAGGAAAGGCCTGTGGCGAAGGCGTTTATAATGCTTTCCCATGAACGGCACCTCATCTCATTCTTCTCCCCACGCCGCCGCGCGCAAGCCTGCGGGTGCGTCTTCTCCTTCTGCTGATATCTGCATCGTCGGCAACGGCGCCATCGGCAAGACCGCTGCGCTGGCGCTGGCGCAGGCCGGTTTGCGCGTGACGCTGCTGGCGCCGGCTCCTGCGCCTGCTGCAGCATCAGGCGCGGGACAAGCCAGCTGGGACGTCCGTGTCTACGCAGTGAATCAGATCGCGCGCGATCTGCTGTCGTCGATCAAGGTGTGGGATGCGCTCGACGCTGAACGCGTGGCCCCGGTCGACGGCATGGACGTCACCGGCGACGATGAAAACCATCCGGGCCATCTGGTGTTCGACGCCTATTCGGCGCACGTCGATGCGCTGGCGTGGATCGTCGAGGACCGCAACCTGAATGCCGCGCTCGATGCGGCGCTGAAATTTTCTCCCAACGTGCGTGTCGTCAATGGCCGTGCCGTGTCCTTGCGCAGTGATCTGCACGGCGTCACTCTGCAACTGGAAAACGGCGACACGCTCGATGCTTCCTTGCTGGTTGGCGCCGACGGCGGCCAATCGTGGGTGCGCGGTCAATGCGACATCGGACTTGATTACCGAGCCTATGGACAGCGCGCCATCGTCACCAATTTCTCCTGCGAAAAAGCGCATCAGGGCGTGGCTTATCAATGGTTCACCGCGACTGAAGGCATCGTCGCACTGTTGCCGCTGCCGGGGCAGCGCGTGTCGCTGGTGTGGTCGGCGCCGGATGCGCTGGCCGAGACGCTGATGCGCCAGCCGGCTGCGCAACTGGCGCAGCATCTGGGTAAATACGCTGCCGCTGCGCTGGGTGCGTTGACGCCGCTGGAGCCGGAAGTGGTGCGTGATTTTCCGCTGACGCTGGTCAAGCCGCACGCCATGACGGCGCCGCGTGTGGCGCTGATCGGCGATGCCGCCCACGTGATCCATCCGCTGGCCGGTCACGGCATGAATCTCGGCTTCGCCGATGTGGTCGCCTTGCTGAAGGTCATCAATGAGCGCGAGCAACAACGCGATTGCGGCGACGCCCGTGTGCTGAGCCGCTATGCCCGTGCGCGTAAGGAAGAAGTTCTGCTGATGCAACTGGCCACCGACGGCCTGGCGCGCCTGTTCGGCACCGGCCTCGAGCCGCTGCGCATGGTGCGCAATATCGGGTTGAACTTGGTGAACCACCTGCCGGTCTTAAAGCGGCGTTTATTGGCGCATGCGCTCGGCAAACGGATTTAGACGAATTAATTTATAGTGTGACGACTTTGCGCCGCTGATCTGACATACAGCGTCACAAGACGCTCCAGATATCGACTTCTTATTGGAATAGAACATGAAAAAGATTTTTGCACTTCCAGCCTTCCTCGCTGCAGCCGGCCTGCTGCTGGCGTGCGTGGGCGGCTCCGCCTGCGCGGCCGACGCCACTGAAGCCGCCATCAAGAAGGCGATCGAACCGCGCCTGGGCGAAGGCGCCAAGGTTGAATCGGTGAGCAAGACGCCGTATGCGGGATTGTATGAAGTGCAGGTCGATGGCGACGTGATCTACACCGACGCCAAGGCGCAATATCTGTTCATCGGTCGCGTGGTCGATTCGCAGACTTACCGCGATTTCACCAAGGAAAAAATCCAGGCCATCAACAAGGTCAAGTTCTCCGACCTGCCGCTGGACCTGGCGATCAAGACCGTCAAGGGCAACGGCAAGCGCACCATCGCCGTGTTCGAAGATCCGAACTGTGGCTACTGCAAGCGTTTCCAGAAGACCTTGCTGGACGTCGATAACGTGACCGTGTACACCTTCCAGTACAACATCCTGGCGCAGGATTCGATCGAAAAGTCGCGCAACATCTGGTGCTCGTCCAATCCGGGCAAGGCTTGGAGCGACTGGATGCTGAACGGCAAGGAAGCCTCGGCTGCGCCGGCATCCTGCAACGCGCCGCATGATCAGGTATTGGCGCTGGGCCAGAAGATGAAGATCACTGGCACGCCGACCATCATTTTTGCGGACGGCTCGCGTATTCCGGGCGCCATCGATACCAAGGGCCTGGAGCAGAAGTTCGCTACGCTGAAGTAACGGCAAGGTCACTCGCCGTCAGTATTGTTGCTGCGGCCGTCAGATTGAGATTTACTTGGCGGCCGTATGCAATTGCATCATTCCCGCTTCAAATTTCCCCTCGCACAACAACGGAATCGCATCGAGACTCTTCTCGATGGCGTCGTTGATGAGCGCCTGTTCTTCCTTGCGCGGACGATGCAGCACGAAGTCGGCCACCGGCTGCTGCAGGCCCATGGTGCGCGGATGGCCGATGCCGATGCGCAGGCGCCAGTAGTCTTGCGTGCCGAGCGCGGCGGTGATGTCCTTCAAGCCGTTGTGACCGCCTGACGAGCCGCCTTTCTTGATCTTGGCGCTGCCGGGCGGCAGGTCCAGTTCGTCGTGCACCACCAGCACTTCATCGGGTGCAATCTTGTAGAAGCGCGCGAGTGCGCCGACCGACTGGCCGGAGCGGTTCATGAAGGTCTGCGGCTCCAGCAGCCAGACTTCCTGACCGGCGACGGAGGTCTTGGCGGCCAGCGCATTGAAGCGCGTTTCGCGCGCAAGACGAATGCTGCCGGCGAGGTTGTCGACCAGCCAGAAGCCGGCGTTGTGCCGGGTCTGCTCGTATTCCGGGCCGGGATTGCCGAGGCCGACGATGAGGCGTATGGACATGCTGACGAAAAGTTATCAAGAAAACGCCGATTATCGCGGATAACGAATAGCGCCGTCCAATTCCGCCGCATTTACGCCGTATTCCCCTCGTGGCTTGCCGTGTTTATTGCTGCAAATCCATTTATTTCGTGCATTTGGGGGCTGTCAAGATTGGCGCGTCTCCCTGAATTGCGTATCATCCAACGCTTGTTTTTCAATTCCCGGATTTCATTGTCATGCTGCCTTCCATCGAACAACGTTTAGCCCTCGAACTCGTCGCCAAGCCGGTGCAGGTTGCCGCCGCGATCGCCTTACTCGACGAAGGCGCGACCGTGCCTTTCATCGCACGTTACCGCAAGGAAGCCACCGGTGGCCTGGACGATACGCAACTGCGCCTGCTGGAAGAGCGCCTGCGTTACCTGCGTGAGCTGGAAGATCGTCGCGCCGCGATCATCTCCTCCATCGAAGAACAGGGCAAGATGACGCCGGTCCTGCTGGATGCCATCGTCCACGCCGAAGACAAGACGCGCCTGGAAGACCTGTACCTGCCGTACAAGCTCAAGCGCCGCACCAAGGCCCAGATCGCCGCCGAAGCCGGCCTGACCGAACTGGCCGACGCGCTGCTGAACGACCCGATGCTCAATCCGGAAGAAGAAGCCGCGAAATACCTCAAGCCCGCTTTCACCACCGACAGTGGCGACAATCCCGGCGTGGCCGATACCAAGGCGGCATTGGACGGCGCTCGCCAGATCCTGATGGAGCGCTTCGCGGAAGACGCGCAACTGCTGCAGGCGCTGCGCGAATACATTATTGAACACGGCGTGGTGGAATCCAAGGTGATCGAAGGCAAGCAGGATGCCGGTGAAAAATTCGCCGATTATTTCGACTACTCCGAAACCATCGGCACCATCCCGTCGCACCGCGCGTTGGCCTTGTTCCGTGGCCGTCGCGAAGAAATGCTGACCGTGGTCCTGCGCCTCGACACCGAAGAAGAAAAACCGAAGTGGGATGCGCCGCACAACCCGTGCGAAAACCGTATCGCCGCGCGCTTCGGCGTCAGCAGCAAGGGCCGTCCCGCCGACAAGTGGCTGGCCGACACCGTGCGCTGGGCATGGCGCGTGAAGGTGTTCATGCACCTCGAAACCGAACTGATGACCGGCCTGCGCGAGCGCAGCGAAGCCGAGGCGATCAACGTCTTCGCCCGTAATCTGAAAGACCTGTTGCTGGCCGCGCCGGCCGGTCCGCGCGCCACCATGGGCCTGGATCCGGGACTGCGCACCGGCGTCAAGGTGGCTGTTGTTGACGCCACCGGCAAGGTGGTCGACACGACCGCCATCTTCCCGCACCAGCCGCGCAACGATTGGGAAGGTTCGCTGCACACGCTGGCCAAGTTGGCCGAGAAGCACAACGTCTCGCTGATCTCGATCGGCAACGGCACCGCTTCGCGTGAAACCGACAAGCTGGCGCAAGACCTGATCAAGATGCGTCCGGAATTGAAGCTGACCAAGATCGTCGTGTCGGAAGCCGGCGCGTCGGTGTACTCGGCATCCGAATTCGCCTCGAAAGAATTGCCTGATCTGGACGTGTCGATCCGTGGCGCGGTGTCGATTGCACGTCGTCTGCAAGATCCGCTGGCCGAGCTGGTGAAGATCGATCCGAAGTCGATCGGCGTCGGCCAGTACCAGCATGACGTCGGCCAGTCGCAACTGGCGCGTTCGCTCGACGCCGTGGTTGAGGATTGCGTGAATGCCGTCGGCGTCGACGTCAACACCGCTTCCGCGCCGTTGCTGGCGCGCGTGTCCGGCCTCAACGCCAGCGTCGCGCAAAGCATCGTGTCGTATCGCGACATGAAGGGCATGTTCACCTCGCGCGCCGGTTTGCGCGAAGTGCCGCGCCTGGGCGACAAGACCTTTGAACAGGCAGCCGGCTTCCTGCGCGTGATGAACGGTGAGAATCCTCTCGACGCCTCGACGGTCCACCCGGAGTCGTATCCGCTGGTGAACAAGATTCTGGCCGACATCAAGAAGGACCTGAAGGGCGTGCTGGGCGAAACCGCCTTGCTGAAATCGTTGAGCCCGGCCAAATACGCCGATGAAAAATTCGGCGTGCCGACCGTCACCGACATTCTCAAGGAGCTGGAAAAGCCGGGCCGCGACCCGCGTCCTGAATTCACCACCGCAACCTTCAAGGACGGCGTCGAAGAAATCAAGGACCTGCGTCCCGACATGATTCTCGAAGGCGTGGTGACCAACGTCGCCGCCTTCGGCGCCTTCGTCGACATCGGCGTGCATCAGGATGGACTGGTGCATATCTCGGCCCTGTCGAACACCTTCGTCAAGGATCCGCACACCGTCGTCAAAGCCGGTCAGGTGGTCAAGGTCAAGGTGCTGGAAGTCGACGAGAAGCGCAAGCGCATTGCACTGACCATGCGCCTGTCCGACAGCGCACCGGTTGCCGGCAGCAAGCCGGAGCAACGCGGCGATCGCAATGATGCGCGTCGCCTGTCCCAGCATCAGGGCCAGCAATCGCGTCAGCCGGCGCCGGCAAACAACGCCATGGCGGCAGCGTTCGCCAAGCTCAAGGGCTGATGCAGAGAAGCGATTTGGAATAAGGTTTGCAAGAAATGGATGGACAAAAAAAGACGCGGCGTGCCGCGTCTTTTTTTATGCCTGCAGCATTGCTGCAGTACCCTCGCTCCGATAGCGGTCGCGCAATCAGGAGTTGGTGATGGTGGTGCGGCTTGCAGTGACCGAGACCGACACCGACACGCTGGTGGTGGTCGAGCTGCCATCAGCCGGTGTGGAGCCGTCGTCAGCCGTCGGGTTCTTCAGCGACGCCACGAAATCGGCGATGCCTTTCTTCAGGATTTCATAGGTCTTGTCGATGTTGCTGGCGATGTCGCCGTTAAGGACCTTGAGGCTGGACAGGATGCCGCGCGCTTCATCAAAGCCCTGATCGACACCCTTCTGGATCAGGCTCATGAACTTGTCGATGTTGGCATCGCGCTTGGTGTTGTCGGTGCTATCGGCTCCGTCAGCGCTGTCCGCACCATCCGTGCTGTCGCCGGTCTTGCTGTTCTGGCTGAACAAGCCGAAAGCGCTCTTGATGAACGACAGGATGCGGCCGGCGGTGGCTTCAGGGCTGTTGTCCTGCGAGGCGGCGTTCTGAATGGCGTTGTCGCCGAGCTCCGGTTTCAGGATGTCGTTGAGGTTTTCGATCGCCGATTTGTAGACCAGCGAGAGCGGATCGTTCTGCGACGACAGCGAGACTTCCAGCGACGATTGCAGGATGGCGGCATTCAGTTGCTGCTTGGCGATGGCCGGGGTCAGCTTGACGTCCTGCGCGCTATCCGCCTTGGTGGTGTCGTTGGCGGCATCAGTCGTTGCGGGCAGGCTGGTGGCCGGCGTGGTGGTGGTATTAAGTGTGTTGGTGCTGATCGACATGGCAGGTCTCCTGTACAAGGACCGCACGCAAGAAGGAGGGGGAATGGCAGTCCATCCTCAACTTACGGCATGCTGACCAAAATCTGAAGGTCACAATGTCAACTTCGTTTGTAAGAATTTATGAACAGATTCGAGACAATACGTATCGTTTTCACTGAAATTGGGGTAATTATTGTTTTTCGGAAAGGCCCTTTTGCAGCTATCGTGCGTCTCACCCCATGAGAGCGATGATCCTGTCTCTCAAATCGCTTACGGCGAAATTATCTAAGGTTGGATGACGCCGCTCTTGTCCACTGTCGTCACGTCAACATAGGTCGAGCCCTGATGACTGGACGGTGAAAAATTGATTTGATAGCCGGCGTGGTCGTAGGTTTTGTCGTTGACTGTTTCCAGCGCGACAATCAATTTCTCGTGCGTCAGCCGGTGGCTGGCGCGGCTGAGGCCTTCGGCCAGCACTTTTGCGGCGATATAACCTTCGAGTCCGAGATAGCTGAATTGTCCGATCCTGGCGACGCGCATCGCTTTTTGGTATTCATGCACGATGGGCGTGCGCGCTTTCCACGGATGCGGCACGACTTGCGAAATGATCAGGCCGCTTGCGGCTTCTTCCAGGTCGCTGGTCAGCAGCGGGCTGCACACCAGCGAGGCGCAATAGAAATAACCGAGATAGCCCTTGGCGCGCAGGTTGCGTATCAAGGCGCTGTTGACGTTTTGTGAAATGCTCATGATCAGCACCACGTCGGGTCGGCTTTCCAACAGTTTGTCGGCGATCTTGTCGACGTTTTGTCCCATGATGCTTTCCGAGGCGACCAGCTGCGCGTTTGCATTGCTGATCTTGGCTTTCATCATGACGTTGTGCGGCAGTCCCGTAGCGTCATTGAAGATCGCCAGCCGTTTCAGTCCCATCTGCGTGAAGCGCGAAAACAGATAGTCGTATTCGTTGGCATAGCTGGCGCGTATCGTGAAGACATGCCGGTTGAACGCGGCGTACACAATCCAGGAGCCCGTCACGGGGGCGAAATACGGCACCTTGCGTTCGTTGATCAGCGGCAATACGGCGGCGGTGGTTTGTGCGCCGATATAGCCGAACAGTGCGATGGCCTTGTGCTCGTCGAGCAGTTCCTGCGTGTTCTTGAGCGCCAGGGTGGGATCGTTCTGGTCATCCAGCGTCATCAACCTGACCCGGCGACCCGCTATGCCGCCGCGGCTGTTGAGCTGGGCGAAGTAGACGTTGGCTCCGGTGATGAACTGGCGTGTGATCTTGGCGTAGGGGCCGCTCAGATCGGCAGACTGGCCGACGACGATGTCGTTGTTGCCGGCAGGTTCGGCGGGATTGAGTTGTCCATGGGCATGGCAACACAAAAAAAACAGGGTCAGCGCAGCGATGCGCCGCACGGGAAAGAATGGTATTCGCATGGTCTCGACACCTCCACCAGTTGTTGGCTGCAGAGATGGTTTTGTCGTGCTATCAGGGTAGCAACGATAAACGCAGAGGCAATGTGTTTGTGCAGATCCGGTGCAATCGGGGGCACAAACCAGATGAATCTTGACGATGTACGAATCGCGTCAGAATCTTTTTCTACAGTTCTTCCACCATGAACAGACGTCGGTGTTCACGCATGGCGTAACGGTCGGTCATGCCGGCAATGTAGTCCGATACCTGGCGCGCCTGGCGGCGCCGGCCTTCGTCGTCCTGTTCTGCGATCACGTAGTCGGGCGGCAATAGCGTCGGCTGCGACAGGAAGGCCTGGAACAATTCGGCGATGATGCGGCGCGCCTTGGCGGTCATGCGATTGACCTGGTAGTGGCGATACAAGTTCTGGCGCAGGAAGCGCTTGAGCACGGCGGCTTCCTCTTGCATCGGTTCGGAGAAGGCGATCAGCGGCGCGGCGTTGCGCACGTCCTCGATGCTGCGCGGCGAAACGGCGGCGATGTTTTCCTGCGAGGTGCGGATGAGGTCGACGATCAGGGTATTGATCATGCGACGCACGGTTTCGTTGATGGCGCGGCGGCCGGTGATGCCGGGATAGGTCAGTTCCGCTTCGCGCTGGTGGCGCGCGAAGAAATCCACCTCGCTCAGTTGCGCAATCGTCAGCAGGCCGGAGCGCAGGCCGTCGTCGATGTCGTGGTTGTTGTAGGCAATCTCGTCGGCCAGGTTGGCCAGCTGCGCTTCCAGGCTCGGTTGCTTCTTGTCGATGAAGCGCTGGCCGATGGCGCCGAGCTGGCGCGCATTGGTCAGCGAGCAATGCTTGAGGATGCCTTCGCGTGTTTCGAACATCAGGTTGAGGCCATCGAAAGCGCCGTAGTGCTGTTCGAGGTCGTCCACCACGCGCAGGCTTTGCAGGTTATGTTCAAAGCCGCCGAAGTCCTTCATGCACGTATTCAGCTCGTCCTGGCCGGCATGACCGAAGGGGGTGTGGCCGAGGTCGTGCGCCAGCGAGATGGCCTCCACCAGGTCTTCGTTGAGACGCAGGTTGCGTGCGCAGGAGCGCGCGATCTGGGCGACTTCGATGCTGTGGGTCAGGCGTGTGCGAAACAGGTCGCCTTCATGATTGACGAAGACCTGGGTCTTGTATTCGAGGCGACGGAACGCAGTGGAATGAACGATGCGATCACGGTCGCGCTGGAACTCGGTGCGCGAGCCGGGCGCAGGTTCGGCATAACGCCTCCCGGTCGATGTTGCCGCGTGTGCGGCATAAGGTGCGAGGTGCAGCGGCGCGTCTTGGGTCATGTCAGGAACTCATTCAGGTGCTTCAATGCAGCTTCTTCAATCGACGGCGACGCAATGCAATGACTTCTGCAACCGTCGTCCTCAGCTCGGGGTTTGTACGCAGGCCGCCAGCGTCTGCAGCAGGAGTTCATGCGGCACGTTGGTGATCAGCGGTTGGCCCAGCGGTTTGATCAGGATGAACTTGATCGCGCCGCCTTCGTTCTTCTTGTCGACTTCCATCAGTTCCAGCCAGCGTTGCGTACCGAGATCGGGCGCCGTCACAGGCAGGCCGGCGGCTTTTACCAATGCAGTCAGGCGGTCCTTGGAGACGGCATCGATGTAGCCCAGGCGATGCGACAGATCGGCGGCCATCACCATGCCGCAGCCGACCGCTTCGCCGTGCAGCCACTGGCCGTAGCCGAGGCCGTTTTCGATCGCGTGGCCGAAGGTGTGGCCGAAGTTGAGGATGGCGCGCAGGCCGCCTTCGCGCTCATCCTGACGCACCACGTCGGCCTTGATTTCGCAGGAGCGCTGGATCGAGTAGGCCAGCGCGGCGTTGTCCTTGGCGACCAGCTTGCCGATGTTGGCTTCGATCCAGTCGAAGAAGGGCGCGTCGATGATGGCGCCGTGCTTGATCACTTCGGCCAGGCCGGCCGCCAGTTCACGCGGCGGCAGCGTGTGCAGCGTGGCGGTGTCGGCGATCACGGCTTGCGGCTGGTAGAACGCGCCGATCATGTTCTTGCCCAGCGGATGGTTGATGCCGGTCTTGCCGCCTACGGAGGAATCGACCTGCGACAGCAGCGTGGTCGGGATCTGCACGAACGGCACGCCGCGCATGTACGACGCCGCTGCGAAGCCGGTCAGGTCGCCGATGACGCCGCCGCCGAGCGCGACCAGCGTGGTCTTGCGATCGCATTTTTCGGCGAGCAGGACGTCGAACACTTTCATCAGGCTGGCCCAGGTCTTTTGTTCTTCACCGTCGGGCAGCACGATTTCGGTGACTTGCTTGCCGGCGTCTTCGAGCAGCTTGCGCACCTGCGGCAGGTACAGCGGACCGACCTTGTCGTTGGTGATGAGCGCGACCCGCTTGCCGGCGACGTGGCGCGTCAGCAATTCGGGATTCGACAGCAGGCCGTGGCCGATGGTGATCGGATAGCTACGCTCTCCCAGCTCGACCTGCAGGGAGACGGGAGAAAAAGTGGAGTCGGTCATGTTGGATTCGGCAGCAGATGCGGCCGGTTGTGCGTGGGTTGTTGCCGACGTTGCGGTCGTACTGGCAGTCGCATCGGCAGTTGGTTTTGGCGTCAGTTCGAGCTGGCTCAGGATGGCCTGCACCAGGAACTGCACGTTGGGGCGGCCGGTCTCGATGACGAAATCGGCCACTTCGCGGTAATACGGATCGCGCTGGCGCGACAGTTCTTCGAGCTTGCGACGAGGATCGGCGGTTTGCAGCAGCGGACGGTTCTTGTCGCGGCCGGTGCGTTGCAGGATCTGGTTGATGCCGGCGCGCAGATAAATCACGGTGCCGCGCTGTTTCAGATAGGCGCGTGTCTCGGCGCGCAAGATGGCGCCGCCGCCGGTGGCCAGGACGATGTCCTGCTGGGCGCTCAGTTCACGGATGACATCGGCTTCGCGCTTGCGAAAACTTTCCTCGCCTTCGATTTCAAAAATCACGGGGATGGTTGTGCCGGTGCGCGACTCGATCTCGTGATCGGAGTCGACGAAGCGCTTGTTCAGTTTTTTCGCCAGGGCGCGCCCTATCGTTGTCTTGCCGGCGCCCATCAGGCCGACAAGAAAAATGCTTCCGTTCATATACGATTTTTCGCTGCGGGATTGTCCGGATAGCTGGTCGCTGGAGGCCGCTGTTGTTGGTTTTTCGGCCCGCCTTGTGCAACCAGCTGCAACGGGCGATTTTACCGTCTGTTGTGCCGTTGTCGGGGAAATATCGGGAAAAACATGGCTTTTGGGGCCTGCTAACGCAGGAAATTGCGGTCTGCGACGATTTTAGGCGTGAGGAAGATCAGCAATTCCGTCTTGTGGTCGATGCGGGCGCTATGTTTGAAGAGATTGCCCAGTATCGGGATGTCGCCCAGCAACGGCACCTTGGAAACAGTGTTTGATTCGGTCTGCGTGTAGATGCCGCCGATGACCACGGTGCCGCCGTTTTCCACCTGCACCAGCGTCCTGACGTGCTTGGTGTTGATCGCCAGGCCGCCCGGCGTGGCGGTGCCGCGGCTGTCCTTGTTGATGTCGACATTGAGGATGACGTTGCCGTCAGGCGTGATCTGGGGCGTGACTTCGAGCTTGAGGTTGGCTTTCTTGAATGCGGTCGAGGTGGCGCCGCTGCTGGTGGCTTGCTGGTAGGGAATTTCTTCGCCCTGTTCGATCAGTGCCGGTTGCTGGTCGGCCGTGACCACGCGCGGGCTGGAAACGATCTTGCCTTTGCCGTCGGCTTCCAGCGCCGACAGCTCTAGTGTAAGAAAGCGGTTGGCGGCGGCGTTGAACAGGCTCAGCGCAAAACTGCCTGCAGCGGCGCCGCCGATTCCTTGCGCCGGCAGGTTGACGGCGTGGTTGGCCGTGTAGGAATTGGCGGCAGCCTTGGTCAGTCCTGCTACTTCGCCGGCCTGGTTGTAGGTGCTGCCGGCAGCGACGCCATTGGTCCTGGCGGAAAATCCCAGGCGCGCGCCGAGGTTGCGGCTGAAGCTGTCGTCGGCTTCGACGATGCGTGCTTCGATCAGCACCTGGCGCGCGGCGACGTCGATCTTCTCCAGCAGCTTGCGGATATTGTCGAGCACCGAGGGTGTGTCGGTGACGAATAGCTGGTTGGTGCGCTGGTCCACCACGGCACTGCCGCGGCGCGACAGCAGCGTGGGTCGGCGCTCGCTGTTCGGGCTGATGCCGGCTGTTGCATCCTCGCCGAACACCTTGCGGAAGGCGTCGGCCTTCTGATAGTTGAGCTGGAACACCTCGGCGCGCAAGGGTTCCAGCTCGGCGATCTGGGCGCGCTGTTCCAGTTCAAGCCGTTCGCGCATCAGCAATTCTTCGCGCGGCGCCACCCACATGACATTGCCGTTGCGGCGCATGTCCAGCCCGCGCGCCTGCAGCACGATGTCCAGCGCCTGGTCCCACGGCACTTCTTTCAGGCGCAGCGTCAATGCACCGCCCACGCCGTCGCTGGCGATGATGTTGATGCCGGTGAAGTCGGCCAGCACCTGCAGGATGGCGCGCACGTCGATGTTCTGGAATTGCAGCGACAGCTTGTCGCCGCGGTAGAGCTGGTGACGTTGGGCCGGCCCTTTCCCGGTGTCTGCAGGCGTGCGCACTTCGATCACCAATTGCGCATCCTTTTGATAGGCGTGATATTCCGCCTGCGCTTCGGTGTCGATCAGCAGCCGCACGTCCGCACCGCGGCTGCTGCCGGCGATGGTCTTGACCGGCGTGCCGAAATCGCTGACGTCGAGGCGTCGCGGCGAGTGCGTTGGCAAGCCGGCGTTGAGGATGTCTGCGACGATCTGCAGTCCTTGCCGACGGATGTCGAGCGCCGTTTCCGGTCCGGGAAGGTCGATGAGAATGCGGCCTTCACCTTGTGCCCCGCGCCGGAAGTCGATGCTGCCGATCAATGGTCTGCTGTTGCTGTTGCTGCCGCTGCTGCTGACCGGCAGTGCTTCGTTGCCGGCGATGGCGACAATGACGGTATCGGCTTCGGTGCGCACGGCGTAGGGCGGCATGTGCTTCAGGTTGAGCACGATGCGGCTGCGACCTGCCGAGGTAGCGACCGTGACGCCGCGCAACACCCCTGTTTCGGCGCTTGGAGGTCTGGCATCGACGGTGTTGTCGGTGTCGGAAAAATCGATGACGATGCGGGCCGGCGAGGTCGTTGAAAAATGAACCGGCGATGTTGCGGGAGGCATGCGCAATTTGATGCGGACTTCGATGCGACTGTCAGGCTGCGCCACATCGATAGCCAGGATGGCATTGCGTTGCACTTGCGCCTGAACGCCGCTGCATACCAGCAACCAGAACATGGTCGACAGCGCCAGCCGGCAGATCGAATGTTTCATTTTCCGCGTCCTTGCAGTTCCAATGTTGTCATGCGTTTTTCCCAGTCACCGTTGTTGCGGATCAGTTCTTCCAGTTCGACGCGACCGTCCGCGATGTGGCGGATGACGCCGAAATTCCGACCCAGATAATCGCCGCTGCGCGATGGATAAACAATCTTGTCGACCTGCAGCAAGGCGTCTGTGCGGCCGTCGCGCGACAGCGTGCCGACCATGCGTATCGATTCCAGCGGAATGTCTTCGAGCGGTTGTTTGGCGCCGCGCTGCCGGGGACGTTCGTTGGGCTCGTCGTCGATGATGGAGGTGCCGGGATGGCCGAATGGCGTCGCTGCGTTATCGTCATTCGCGACGGTGTACGCATACGGAGCGAAATCGTTTGTGAGCTGGATGAATGGCGTTGTCGCGGGCATGCCGCGATGGAACGTTTCAAGTTGCCCACGCAGCTGATCCGGCGTTTCGCGCTCGGTGCAACTTGCCAGCAGCGGCGCCAGCGGTGCAAGGAGTATCAGCAGGATGGCGGATAACCGTCTCTGCGCCGGGATGCGATTCATGATTTTTCCTCTTTGCCGGGACTGCGGCGATAGGTCAGGACGACGGCTTCCAGCGTTACCTGGCCGGGACGGTCGGCGTTGTTCATGCGCATGTCGTCCAGAATGACGAGGCGGGGGAATGCCGCCATGTCGGCGCTAAAGCGGCCGACGTCGTGGTAGTTGCCGCTCAGGCGGATGGCGATCGGCGCTTCGACGTAACCGTGTTTCGTCTCGGGGCGTCCGGGCCTGGCGAACTCGAATTGCAGACGATTTTTCAGCGCGGCGTCGCCGATGCCGTCCAATGCCAGATCAATGTCGATGAACGGTTGCAGTTGCTCTTCGAGCGTCGCAACATGTTGTTCCAGATTCTGGATGTGCTGCGCGGAGTGGGCGAACGCCATGGCCCTGCGATGCTTTTCCGGATAGGAGGATTTCAGCGCAGCGTAGTCATGTTCACTGCGTTCCAGCGCGTCGATTTCAGGTATCAGGTGAAGCTGCCATCCCGCCAGCAGTATTGCCACGAACAGTGTCAACAGCAAGGCGTTGCGCCATCCGTGCGGCCAGGTCGAGGGATGGCGGCCGTTGAGTTCGCGCCATTGCAGGATGAGCGTCGCGCCGTTCATTGCGTCGCCGCGGCGCGATGGCGGGCGGTGATCACGAAATCGTGCCGCCGGCCTGGAGCGCTCGCAGCCGCAGTGGCAGCCGGGCCAACCTCGGATGCGCTGCGCGCCTCCTGCAATTGAACCTGCGTGAAAGTGCCGTCGGCGTCGCGCAATGCTTCCAGCAGTTGCATCACATGCCGATGCGACGGCGCCGATCCGCTGAGCGTCAAGTTGCGTCCTTGCTGGACCAGTGCAGTGAGGAAGACTTGTGGCGGCATGCGCCGCGCCAGTTCGTCCAGCAATCGTGGCGCGTCGTTGCGTTGCTGTTGCAGCGCTTCAAGATAGCGTCGTTTGCGTTCGAGCTCAGCGATCCGCGCTTCTTGTTGCTTGCCGACATTGATTGCTGCATCCATTCGGGTGTGTTCGGCGCGCAGCAGATTGAACAATTGTTGTTGCTGAGCGGCCTGAGCGGCAATGTGTGTTGACCAGGCCAGGACCACGGCGGACGCGCCGGCCGTCGTCGCGGCCAGCAACAGGTAAAAGCGTCGATGAGCGCCCGATGCCTGATTGCGCTGCGCCAGAAAATTGATCCCGCTCATCGGTCGAAGCGCCGCAGGGCCAGGCCGCATGCGGTTACATAAGAAGCAGGGTTGTCCGCCGTCAGTTGCGCCGCATCGATAGCCGGCGCCAGTGCCATGCCGTCGAAGGGTGCCGCCACGGCGATGGGAATCGTGGTGTGTTTGCGCACGGCTTCCACCATGCCGGGAATGCCCGCTCCCGGCCCCGCCAACACGATATGTGCCGGCATGTGTGATGTCTGTTGTCGCAGCGTCTGCACCGCCCGCGCAATATGAGCGGCTGCGTGAGCCAGATAAGTCGCCAGGACATCGGAATGGTCGGCGTCGTATTGCTGCACGTCATGTCGCGCATCGTGTCGCGCATCGTGTCGCGAATCGTGTCGCGAATCGTGTCGCGAATCATGCTGCATATCGCGTTGCAGTTGCCGGTAGCCGATAGCCAGTTGCTGTTCGCCGGCGATGTGGCCGTCGCAGAACAGCGACAGCAATGCTCCGTGCGTTTCGAGGTTCGCCAGAGCGAAGGAGGAAGACGCTTGTGACATGGACTGCATTCGGGTCAGCGCCGTCATCGCGGCGTGGCTGTCGATGTCGGCGACCACCGCCTGCAATCCCAGCGACTCAGCGACAGCGATGCGATCTTCGACGTCGTCCCGACGTGCGGCGGCAATCAGCATGTCGAGCCGGCCGGGTGCATTGCGCGTCGGTCCGATAATGCGAAAATCAAGCAAGGCCTGCGCCGTCGGATAGGGCAGCAGGCTTTCAGCATGTCGTCCGGCCAGGAGCGCACGTTGCGCCTGGCTGCTGCCGAGGGGGACAGAAAGTATGTGGGTCATCGCGCTGGTGGAGGGAATGGCAATGGCGACGTGCCTGGCCTGCGATCCGCTCTTTTCCCACAGGCGCGAGACGGCTTCCATGACCTGGCGCAGATTGCCGATGCCTTCATCGCTGATGGCGCCGTCGGGCAACGCTTCACGTGCGCAGCACTCCAGTTGCGCGGTGTGCGCGCGGTTTCCGGATAGTTCGACTATCCGGACTTCGGATCGGCCGATGTCCAGGCCGGCCATCGGCGGCAGGGCGGGGGACAAGGCACGGGATAGGCTGCGGAGGTTGGAAGATAAAGCACGAGAAAAGAATTGGGCGAGCTGGGGCAAAATTGCATTCCGGAAACAGGTGTTCGCATGGCGCAGTCGCGAACCACTCGACCGGGCAACTGAGAATGATTGTCGTTAAGACAACATGCGGCATCCTAGCAACAACATTTATTGTCTGTAAAGCAATTTTCCGGGCGGCATCAAATCGGACGTAGAAGGCGCCGTACGAAACTTCCCGGCGCAAACGGTTTCTGAGCAACGATTCCGCCGCGCCGGGTAGTACCTCATATGACTACCGGCGCGGCAGCTCAGCCGGTTTCCGGAGAATTGCCGGATTTCACCTTCCCGCAAGTCGTTATAATGCGGGGATTGTCTTTCTCACCAGTCTCACACGCATGACCACCCCAGAAAACAACGGCAAAGCGCCAGCTTCGCAACCCGCTGACGCAACACCGAATCCTGCAAGTGCACCCGCACCGGCAGCTACTCCCGCCGCCGGCTCCGGCCCCGTCAAGAAAGTCAAAAAGCGCCTGCATCCGATCCTGCGCGTGCTGCTGGGCGGCATTGGCTTGTTGGCGGCGCTGGTGCTGATGGCAGTGCTGGTGCTCGGGTTTGTCGTCACGCTGGCGTATCCCAAGCTGCCGGATCTCGACACGCTGACCGACTATCGCCCCAAGATTCCGCTGCGCGTGTTCTCCGCGGACGGCGTGCTGATCGGCGAGTTCGGCGAGGAGCGCCGCAACCTGGTGCACATCAAGGACATCCCCGACATCATGAAAAAGGCTGTGCTGGCGATTGAAGATGATCGTTTCTATGAGCACGGCGGCGTCGACTATCAGGGCATCGTCCGCGCATCGGTCGCCAATCTGTCCGGCGGCAGCGGCGGCGCCAGCACCATCACGCAGCAGGTGGCGCGTAATTTCTTTCTGACCAGCAATGAGCCGACTTTCCTGCAAAAGGCGTCGCGCAAATTCCTCTACGAAATTCCGCTGGCCTGGAAAATCGAACGCAACCTGACCAAGGACCAGATCCTTGAGGTCTACATGAACCAGATTTATCTGGGGCAGCGCGCCTATGGTTTCTCTTCGGCGGCGCAGATCTACTTCGGCAAGCAGCTCAAGGAGTTGACGATTGCCGAATCCGCCATGCTGGCCGGCTTGCCGAAGGCGCCGTCGGCCTACAACCCGGTGGTCAATCCGAAACGCGCCCACGCGCGCCAGCAATACATCTTGCTGCGCATGCGCCAGCTCGGCTACATCACCGAAGCGCAATACACCCAGGCCAAGGATGAAGAGCTGCAGGTCAAGAGTGACAGCACCGCCTTCGGCGTGCATGCGGAATACGTCTCGGAAATGGCGCGTCAGCTGGTCTACGCGCAGTTCAAGGACGACACCTACACGCGCGGCCTGAATGTCTTCACGACGATCACCAAGGCTGACCAGGACGCCGCTTACCTGGCCCTGCGTCGCGGCATCATCGACTACGAACGCCGTCACGGCTATCGCGGTCCGGAAGGCTACATGGAGATTCCGACCGCATCGAAGGAAGAAGCCGACGACGCCATCGAATCCGAATTGGCCGACCACCCCGACAGCGACGACCTGATCGCCGCCGTCGTGCTGGAAGCCACCACCAAGGAAATCACCGCCGTGCTGGCGACCGGCGACGAGATCAAGATTTCCGGCAGCGGCCTCGGCTTCGCCGGCAACCTGCTCAGCGAAAAAGCGCCGCCGCAAAAGAAGATCAAGCGCGGCGCCATCATCCGCGTGTTCCAGGACGGCAAGAACTGGATCGTCACGCAAATGCCGGAAGTCGAATCGGCGTTCATCTCGCTTGATCCGAACGACGGTTCGATCCGCTCGCTGGTGGGCGGCTTCGACTTCAACCGCAACAAGTTCAACCACGTGATCCAGGCGTGGCGCCAGCCGGGCTCGTCGTTTAAGCCCTTCATCTATTCGTCGTCGCTGGAAAAAGGTTTGTCGCCGGCCACCATCATCAACGATGCGCCGCTGACATTCACCCAGACCGGCGGCCAGGTGTGGCAGCCGAAGAACTACGGCGGCAAGTTCGAAGGTCCGATTTCGATGCGCCGCGCGTTGCAGAAGTCGATCAACCTGGTGTCGATCCGCATCCTCGAACGCGTCGGCGTCAAGTATGCGCAGGAATACATCACGCGCTTCGGCTTCGACGCCGACAAGAATCCGCCTTACCTGACGCTGGCGCTGGGCGCCGGCGCGGTAACGCCGCTGCAGATGGTGGGAGCGTATTCGGTGTTCGCCAACGGCGGCTACAAGATCAATCCCTACCTGATCTCGAAGATCACCGACAACAACGGCAACACGCTGTCCGAAGCGCATCCGGCCCGTTCCGGCGATGAAGCCAACCGCGTGATCGATGCGCGCAACGCCTTCGTGATGGACAGCATGCTGCGCGACGTCGTGCGCCACGGCACTGCGGTCAAGGCGCTCTCGCTCAAGCGTACCGATCTGGCCGGCAAGACCGGCACCACCAACGATTCGATGGACGCCTGGTTCGCCGGCTACCAGCCGAATCTGGTCGGCATCGCCTGGATGGGTTACGACCAGCCGAAAAGCCTGGGCGACCGTGAAACCGGTGGCGGCCTGGCGTTGCCGGTCTGGATCAGCTACATGCAGAAGGCGCTCAAGGACGTGCCGATGGTCGACCGCACGGTGCCGACCGGCCTGATCGAATCGGGTGGCGAGTACTACTATTCGGAATATCCGCCGAGCGCCAGCGTGCGTGATCTGGGCCTGGGCGAACACGGCGCTGCGGCGTCGCCGGAAGAAGAAAAAGCCAAGAACCAGATGAAGAACGAATTGTTCTGACGGCTAGAACATTGGTCATCTGAAGGTGCAAAAAAAACGGCAGGGGATCAAACCCTGCCGTTTTTTTACGCCTGAAATATGTCCGCTTTGTCTCTATGCGGCCTGCGCATATTGCTGATAACCGCGTGCCCGCAGGTCGCAGGCCGGGCACTTGCCGCAGCCGTAACCCCAGTCATGCAAGGCGCCGCGTTCGCCCAGATAGCAGGTGTGGGTGTCCGATCGGATCAGGTCGACCAGCGCCTTGCCGCCGAGTTCTTCCGACAGGCGCCAGGTAGCGGCCTTGTCGATCCACATGAGCGGCGTTTCGACTTTGAGATGTGTCGCCATGCCCAGGTTGAGGGCGACCTGCAAGGCCTTCATGGTGTCGTCGCGGCAATCCGGATAACCCGAAAAATCAGTCTCGCACATGCCGCCCACCAGCACATCCAGCCCGCGCCGATAGGCCACCGTCGCCGCCACCGTCATGAACAGCAGATTGCGACCCGGTACGAAGGTATTGGGCAAGCCGTTTTCCTGCATCGAGATGGCGACGTCGCGTGTCAGCGCGGTGTCGGAAATCTTGCTGATCAGGGACAGATCGACCATGTGGTCTTCGCCGAGCTTGTTGTTCCACTCGTCAGAAAAGCCGCGCATTTTTTCCAGCAGGGCCGGGCGCACTTTCAGTTCGATGGCGTGGCGCTGGCCATAATCGAAGCCGATGGTTTCGACTTTGTCATAGCGCGACAGCGCCCATGCGAGGCAGGTGGTGGAATCCTGGCCGCCGCTGAACAGGACCAGTGCGCGGTGCGGCAAGGAGGGACGTGGCGTTGTTGCGATGTTCATGTTTCTGTCTTCTTATTGATGGGTCGTGAGGCTTGTTGTTGCTACCGCTGTTTCTATTTCTTGCTGACGTTGTCGAGGGTTTGCTCGATGAAGTCGCCATCGGGATCGGTAAAACGCAGGCGCACCGGATACCAGTCCGACGACGGCGCCAGCCAGATGTCGAGCTTCTGGCTCTTGTCGTCCGGCGGCGGCGCACGGAAGATGTGCACGGCGTTGACCTCGCCCTGTTTTGTCTTGATCTTTTCGCGGCCGACCACCTTGAAGCTCCATTGTTCGGCGTCGCGCGGACCGGCCACGAAGAACAGCCATTCGGAACCGTTGGTGAACTTGTCCGGCGCGCCGCGCGCCACCGAGATCAGTTGCCAGATGATGCTGGTGCGATCCTGTTCGCCGCCCTTGAGCGGATAGGTCTCGCTTGATTGCGTGAAGTTGATGGCGTGCGTTTCGCGGTTGAACGTCGTGGTGGACGCTTCGCGGCGGAAGCGTTTTTCCACGAAGCGCGCCGGCGCCAGTCCGTACTCGTCAATGTCGCCTTCGCTGGTGGCCTCGAGAATCTTACCGACCAGCATGGCGCGCGTTTCGGCGTTGACGCTGTATTTGCCGTTGGCGTTGCTCCACTTGACCGTGGATTCGCCGGTGACTTGCAGGCCGCTTTGCTTGGCTTCGATGTTGTAGTGGAGGTCGGCCGACGGCGGCAGGCTGACTTTGCGCTTGAGCGCCGGATGTTCGGCCGGATCGGCTGCCAGGGCCAGGGGAACGGTGGCGGCGCTCAGCAGCAAGACGCCGAGCAGGCGCGAAAGGCCGCGTCGTGAAGAAATGTTGATAGTTTGACTATGCATGTGGAATCACTTGAAAATTCGGCAACTGTCTGGCGGGTCCTGCGTATGCCGGGACGAAGCATGCCTACGGTTTTTCGGAGCGTTGCGAGTTTGTTCGACCGCGCTCGATGGCGCTAGTTTATAGAGTTTTTATTGCAGAGTTTTTATCCCGGTGTTCTTTGTCATGGCGTCTTGAGTCTGGACAGAGACAGCTCCAGATAGTCCCCGTTGGTTTCGGTAAAGCGCAGTCGCGCCGGATACCATTGACGGCCCGGTTCCAGCCAGATGTCGAGGCGCTGTTCGTAGGACCCCGGGCGTGGCTGGCGCACCACGTGCCAGACCTGGGCTACGCCGGTAACGAGGCGGATTTCTTCGTGGCCGACCACTTGCATGCGCCACACTTCGCCGTCGCGCACGCCGGCCACGAACAGGTCGATGACTGCGCCGGGCGTGAATTTGGCGCTGTCACCACGGCCGATGGCGGCCAGTTGCCAGATCAGGCTGGCGCGGTCCTGCTCGCCGCCGGCGCGCGGATAGGTGGTAGTCGAGGCGGAAAAACTGACGACGTTACGTTCGCGATTGAAGTGCGTGTTGGTGGCGGGGCGGTTGCGTTTTTTCTCGGTGTACAGCTCGGGCTCGACGCCGAACGTGCCGATGTCGCCGCTGCTGGTGAAGTTGAGGAAGGCGATCTTGGCGAACAGGCGCGTATAGACTTCGCCGTCGACCGTGTAGCGATTGCCGTCGGTTTTCCAGTCCAGCGTGCTGGTGCCGTGCCAGGTAAGGTTGTCGGAGAACGCCAGCACGTCGTATTCGAGTGCGGCGGAGGGCGGCGGATCGATGTGATATTGCGTGCCCTGGACGGGCGGCAGGCCGTCATCTTTGGGGGCAGCGGATTCGGCAGCGACGACGGTTTGAGGCGGTTCCGGGGCCGGCGGGCTGACTGTTGCCGGAGTGGCGTCAACGGCTGCGACCGCATCAGACGATGGCGACGCCGGTGGTGCAGGCGAACGCGGTCTGGCAGGTTTCAGCAACTTCGGCAACGTCGGTGATTTGGGCGCGGCAGCCACCGGCAGCGACACCGGCTGGCTGGGCAAGTCCAGCTGACGCAGCGTCACGCTCACGCTGGAGGTCGCGCGTTCATCGGCATTCGCCGCGTTGAAATAGTCCTTGCCCCAGTGGATGACCAGTACGTGCAGCACGATGGTGAGCAGAATCAGCGCGGCAATGCGCCGACGCCTGGTGGGTGGAAAAGTTGTTGCTTCTGTCATGGCGCAAGTGTATCGCGCCCTCGCCATCGGGAGGCGAGGAATGCGTTGCTCACATACGCAAACCACGTACAATCGTCGCAAGCCCTACGTGATCATTTTGCCGATTGGAGACTGCAATGCTCAACCAAAACAACATGCCCGGCGCCGGATCGATTTCCGACACCATGGAATTCATGCGCAAGATGTGGGGCAGCATGGGCACGCCGGCGATCGGCATTCCGTCGCTGTCGGTGGAAGAAATCAACAAGAAGATCTCGGACCTCAAGACGGTCGCCTCCTGGCTCGAACTCAACATGAACATGTTGCGTGCCACCATACAGACGCTGGAAGTGCAAAGCGCCACGCTGACGACGCTGCAGGCGATGGGCGCGATCCTGTCGACGCGCGAAGGCGAGGGGGCAGCGGCCGCGAAGGCGGGATCGCCGTTCGGCTTCCCGACATGGCCGCCGCAAGGCAAGCCGGCGGCGGAATCCGCACCCGCGCGTGCGCCGGAACCTGAGCCGGAACCTGAGCCTGAAGTTGAACCGGAAGAGACCGCGCAGCCTCAAGCCGCTGCACCGTCCGCTTCCGGCGACAAGCCTGACCCCGCCGCGCCTGACTTCCAAGCCTCGATGGCGAATCCGACGGCATGGTGGAACTTGCTGCAGGAACAATTCCAGCAGGCGGTCGGCAACGTGCTGGCGGATCAGCCGCCGGCCGGAAAAGATATCAAAACACCATCTCCCGCGGCTCAGAAAAAAACAACAAAAGCCAAACCTGCGGCCAAACCGCGAACACGCGCCAAATCGACTGTTGTACAATCTGGCAAACCCAAGCCAGCCTCCCGCAAGCCCAAATCCCCTTGATCGGCGCAAAACAACAACATTTGTCCGCATAATTTGCGAGACTTTGCCGCTTGTCATCATTCTGAAATGAAGCCGTTTTAGTATGGGGACGGGGAAAATTCTTGGTAAAATCAACAAGTTAAATCATAGGCAAGGTCAGAATGCTGTACCCAGAACTGTTTAAATCGCTCGAGCAAGTCCGCTGGAACATGGATAAAGATATTCCTTGGGACAAATTCGACGCTTCTCTGCTCTCCGACGAGCAAGCCCAGACCATTCGCATGAATGCGATCACTGAATGGTCCGCGCTGCCTGCGACGGAAATGTTCCTGCGCGACAACCGCGGCGACAGCGACTTTTCCGCCTTCATGTCGGTGTGGTTCTTCGAAGAGCAAAAACACTCGCTGGTGCTGATGGAATACCTGCGCCGCTTCAAGCCGGAGTTCGCCCCGACCGAAGAAGAACTGCACAACGTGCGCTTTGAATTCGATCCGGCGCCGCCGCTGGAAACGCTGATGATGCACTTCTGCGGCGAAATCCGCCTGAACCACTGGTACCGTTGCGCCTCCGACTGGCACACCGAACCGGTCATCAAGCAAATCTACAAGATCATCAGCCAGGACGAAGCACGCCACGGCGGCGCTTACCTGCGCTACATGAAAAAAGCCCTGGTCGAAGTCGGCGATACTGCGCGCGCCGCTTTCGCCAAGATCGGCGTGCTGATGGCTTCGGCCCGTCGCACCGAAAAGCCGCTGCATCCGACCAACCTGCACGTCAACCAGGCGCTGTTCCCGAACGACACCGTGCAAAGCCGTTTGCCGGATCCGGAGTGGCTCGAGCACTGGCTCGACACGCAGATCAAGTTCGACAGCGAGTGGGAAAAGAAGGTCGTCGACCGCATCCTGCACAACATGTCGCTGCTGTTCGAGCGCACGTTCGAGACCGTGCAGGAGCTCAACCGCTACCGCAAGGAAGTCGTCACGCGCATGGCGCCGCCGGCACATCCCGCCGCCGCCTGACCGGGTCGCTTCCGAATCGGCAAAGCCGCACTCAGGTGCGGCTTTTTTACATGTGTATGCAAGCTTGCAACGCAACCGCATTAAGTTACCGTACAACGCAACTGTTATCTGGAATTGTCCATGAGTGATTTCGAGAAAAAAATCTGCAGCCGCGCCGACCTGCAAGCGCGCGTCGCCGCCTTGCCGCAGCCGGTAGTACTGACCAACGGCGTGTTCGACATCCTGCATCGCGGTCACGTGACCTACCTGGCGCAAGCACGCGCCGAAGGCGCATCGCTGGTGGTCGCGGCCAATACCGATGCTTCGGTCAAGCGCCTCGGCAAGGGCGATGATCGTCCGATCAACACCTGCGAAGACCGCATGGCCGTGCTGGCCGCGCTGGAGTCGGTGTCGCTGGTGGTGCCCTTCGATGAAGACACTGCACTGGAAGTGGTGCAGGAGGCGCGTCCGCAGATTTACGTCAAGGGCGGCGACTACGACATGGCGGCGATTCCCGAAGGGCAGGCCGTGGCGGCCTATGGCGGAAAGTCCGTGGCGATTGCGTTCGAACACGACCGTTCGACGACCAAGCTGCTGGCCAAGGTGCGCAAGTAGGCCGTCAGCCTCGGCGCCGGGAGCGCAGATGAAAAAAGCGGCCCGCGGGCCGCTTTTTTTCTGCTCACCTTCGGTGGGCGAGACACATCAGTGATGCATGTGTTCCATCCCGCCTTTGGCGTCCTTCGCATCCTTGCCGGCGGTCTTGTCTTCGACGTAGATCGACACTTCCAGCTTGCCGGCTTTTTCAAACGTCAGCGTCAGCGGGATCTTGTCGCCCAGCTTGAGCGGCTGGCTCAGGCCGATCAGCATGATGTGATAGCCGTTGCCTGGCTGCATAGCGATCTTCTCGGACGGCTTGATGTCGATGCTGCCGACTTCGCGCATCTTCATGACATTGCCGTCCATGGACATGGTGTGGATTTCGGAGGATTTGGCAACCGGCGAGCTGACCGACAGCAGCTTGTCCCCGGTCTTGCCCTTGTTCTCGATGCTCAGGTAAGCGCCGCCGGACGGCTGGCCGGGCACGGTCGGGCGCGCCCACGGGTGGCCGACCTGCAAGTCGCCGGCTTTGTATTCATGGGCGGAAGCGGCGCCGCTCAGCGCGATGCCGGCGATCAGGGCCAGGCGGGAAAATAAATGACGGTGGGACATGGATATCCTTGGGAAAAAATGAAAGAGGGGGTGCTGTCTTACGGAACATCCATCAGGCCGGAGGCGCGCGCGCCCAGCTGTCCTCGCGCAGTCGCTGCAGTTGCGATACGCGTTGCGGGGCAGGCGTCGTGACGTAGACCAATGCGGCGCGGAAGGCGTCGACATTGCTGTCCGGAAAATCCAGGTGAAACGGCTGGCCGCCGCTGCAGTACAGGCAATGCGCATGCGCCATCTGGCCCGGCGCCCCGGTCGGGCTTTGCCACGATGCGGAGGTCGAGCAGATCGCCATGGCCCTCTCAGGCGATGACTTGGTCGCCGCCTGCGATGCCAGCGGCAACAGGCTGCCGATCGCCAGGCAGGCGATGGCGATCCAGGTGGCGACAGGGCGGAGGAGGCTCGGCATAGGGCGCAGATTATAGCAAGCGGGTTTTTCTTGCACGGCTGCAGCAAGGCGTTTTACCGTGGATAATGCCCGGCCAGGCTGAATTTCAGTGAAATACGAACGGATGTGCGGAAGATCGCATCGGATGAGGTCTTTTGAGCGAATCGGCCCGCTTTTGGAGGATTTCATGCGATTTTGCCGCAGCGCCGAAATCGCCGACGCAAATTGATTGTTGGCAGGCGCTAGGCTAGACTTACCGTCTTTTGCCGGTTCCATCTAATAATTTTGAGGAGACACACATGTCCAGCATGAAAAAACTGTCGTTGCGCACGCTCGTAAGCACCCTCGCCTTGGCTGCCGTCTGTTCCGCGCCGGCGCTGGCTGCGGACAAGACAGTTCTGGTTACCGCGATCGTCGAGCATCCTGCTCTCGACGCCGTCCGCGACGGCGTCAAGGACGAACTGAAAGATGAAGGCTTCGAAGCCGGCAAGAACCTCAAGTGGGAATACCAAAGCGCCCAGGGCAATACCGGCACTGCGGCACAGATCGCCCGCAAATTTGTCGGCGACAAGCCTGACGCCATCGTCGCCATCGCTACACCGTCGGCCCAGGCTCTGGTCAGCGCCACCAAGACCATTCCGGTCGTCTACTCCGGCGTGACCGATCCGGTCGCAGCACAACTGGTCAAGGACTGGAAGCCTTCCGGCACCAATGTCACCGGCGTGTCCGACCTGCTGGAACTGGAAAAGCAAGTCGACCTGATCAAGCGCGTCGTGCCTAACGTCAAGCGTGTCGGCATGGTCTATAACCCGGGCGAGGCCAATTCCGCCGTGGTCGTCAAGGCGATGAAGGAATTGCTCGGCAAGTCCGGCATCACGCTGGTTGAAGCCGCCGCGCCACGTACGGTGGACGTCGGTTCGGCCGCCAAGAGCCTGATCGGCAAGGTCGACGTGATCTACACCAACACCGACAACAACGTCGTGTCCGCCTATGAAGCGCTGGTCAAGGTCGGCAACGACGCCAAGATCCCGCTGGTCGCTTCCGACACCGACAGCGTCAAGCGCGGCGCGATTGCTGCGCTGGGCGTGAACTACTATGACCTGGGCCGCCAGACCGGCAAGGTCGTCGCACGCATCCTGAAGGGCGAAAAGCCGGGCGACATCGCTTCGGCCACCAGCAGCAAGCTGGAACTGTTCGTCAACACGACTGCTGCGCAAAAACAAGGTGTGACCTTGTCGGCTGACCTGATCAAGTCGGCCAAGACAGTCATCAAATAATCAGTCATCAACGAAAAGCAAGCGCCCGCCTAGAGGCGCTTTTTCATACACAGCATCACAGAGGAGAGGATATGTTCACATTGAGTAAAACGTTGCGCGCCGTCACCGGCGCACTCGCGCTGGCGGCTGTTTGCACTGCGCCGGCCCTGGCCGCGGACAAGAGCGTCATGGTCACGTCGATCGTCGAGCATCCGGCGCTGGACGCCGTGCGCGACGGCACCCGCGACGAGCTCAAGGCCGAAGGCTATGAGGCCGGCAAGGGCTTCAAATTCGAATTCCAGAGCGCCCAGGGCAATGCCGGCACCGCCGGTCAGATCGCCAAGAAGTTTGTCGGCGACAACCCTGACGTGATCGTCGCCATCGGCACTCCGTCGGCACAACCGCTGGTGGCGTCGACCAAGACCATTCCGATCGTCTATTCCGGCATCGCCGACCCGATCGCCGCGCAACTGGTCAAGGACTGGGGCCCGTCCGGCACCAACGTGACCGGCCTGTCGCACATGCTCGATCCGGTCAAGCAAGTGGAGATCATCAAGAAGGTCCTGCCGAGCGCCAAGCGCATCGGTATCGTCTACAATCCGGGCGAATCCAATTCGGTGTCGGCCTTGAACGCGATCAAGGCCGTGCTGGAGAAGCAGGGCATGACGCTGGTGGAAGCCGCCGCACCGCGCTCGGTTGACGTTGCTCCTGCAGCCAAGAGCCTGATCGGCAAGATCGACCTGATGTACACCACCACCGACAACGTGGTCGTGTCGACCTTCGAGTCGCTGGCCAAGGTCTGCAACGACGCCAAGATCCCGCTGCTGGCTTCCGATACCGGCAGCGTCAAGCGCGGCGCCGTGGCTGCACTGGGCGTGAATTTCTACGACCTGGGCCGCCAGACCGGTAAAATCGTGGCGCGCATCCTCAAGGGTGAAAAGCCGGGCGACATTCCATCGTCGACCAGCAAGAACCTGGAGCTGTACATCAACACCACCGCCGCACAGAAACAAGGCGTGACGCTGTCGCCTGAGTTCCTCAAGTCGGCAACCAAGGTCATCAACTGATCGGAGCAATCCGCTCGGCGCAGTAATCTTGAAGCACGGCATGCGGCGTTACCGACGGCGCATGCCGTGATTTTCAGAGGACATTCGGCATCGGCCAGCAGCCGATGCCGAATGTGTTTTTTTAGAAAGACCTTTTTATGTCGCTGTATACGTTGTTGGGCGCACTGGAAATCGGCCTGATTTTCAGCCTGGTCGCCCTCGGGGTGCTGATTTCTTTCCGCATCCTCACCTTCCCCGATCTGACCGTCGACGGCAGCTTTCCGCTCGGCGGCGCTGTTGCCGCGACCATGATTGCCGCCGGTTACAACCCGTTCCTGGCGACCGGCGTAGCCATCCTGGCCGGCGCACTGGCCGGTTTCACCACCGCGTGGCTGAATGTGCGCCTGAAGATCATGGATCTGCTGGCCAGTATCCTGATGATGATTGCGCTGTATTCCATCAACCTGCGCGTGATGGGCAAGCCGAACGTGCCGCTGATCAATGAGCCGACCATTTTCAGCATTCTGCTGCCGGACTGGATGCCAGACTATGTCGAACGTCCGCTGGTGCTGCTGGTCGTGGTGATTGCCGCCAAGCTGCTGCTGGACTGGTTCTTCTCTTCCGAAATCGGCCTGGCCTTGCGCGCCACCGGCGCCAACGCCCGCATGGCGCGCGCCCAGGGCATCGCCACCGGCCGCGCCACGCTGGCCGGCATGGCGCTGGCCAACGCGCTGGTCGCATTGGGCGGTGCGCTGTTTGCGCAGACTCAGGGCGGCGCTGATATTTCCATGGGTATCGGCACCATCGTGATCGGCCTGGCGGCCGTCATCATCGGTGAAAACATCCTGCCGGCGCGTCGCCTGGTGCTGACCACGCTGGCTGTGATCCTCGGTGCGATCCTGTACCGCTTCTTCATCGCGCTGGCGTTGAACAGCGATTTCATCGGCCTGCAGGCGCAAGATCTGAACCTGGTCACCGCCGTGCTGGTCATGCTGGCGCTGGTGCTGCCGATGGGCAAGCGCAAGCTGAAACTGCTGCGCAAGGGAGCCTGACATGTTAAAGGCCAAAGAACTCAAGATCACCTTCAATCCGGATACCCCGATTGAAAACCCCGCCTTGCGCGGCCTCAACCTGGAAATCCCGACCGGCCAGTTCGTTGCCGTGATCGGCTCCAACGGCGCCGGCAAGTCGACCTTCCTCAATGCGATTTCCGGTGACCTGCTGGTGGACTCCGGCAGCATTGAAATCGACGGCGTCGACGTCACGAAAAAGCAAGCCTGGGATCGCGCCGGCATGGTGGCGCGCGTGTTCCAGGACCCGATGGCCGGCACCTGCGAAGCGCTGACCATCGAAGAAAACATGGCGCTGGCGATGGCGCGCGGCAAGCGCCGCGGCTTCGGTTTTGCGATCAAGCGCAACATGCGCGAGCTGTTCCGCGAGAAGCTGTCCATCCTGAACCTCGGTCTGGAAAAGCGCCTGACCGACCGCATCGGTCTCTTGTCCGGCGGCCAGCGTCAGGCCGTCAGCCTGCTGATGGCCTCGCTGCAGCCGTCGCGCATCCTGCTGCTGGATGAGCACACCGCCGCACTCGATCCGAAGACTGCCGCGTTTGTGCTGGAGCTGACCGCCAAGATCGTTTCCGAAAGCAAGCTGACCACCATGATGGTGACCCACAGCATGCGCCAGGCGCTCGATTACGGCGACCGCACCGTGATGCTGCATCAAGGGCAGGTAGTGTTGGACGTTTCAGGTGAAGAGCGCGCCGGTCTCGACGTGCCTGACTTGCTGAAGATGTTCGAGCGTACGCGCGGCGAAGTCTTGTCCGACGACGCATTGCTGCTCGGCTGAGCCGGGTCTCTGCATAATGAAAAAGGCCGCAATCGCGGCCTTTTTCCATGGAGCGTCACATTCTATGCGCCGCCGGCAAAACCGTTCTGCCGCCATGCTTCATAGACCACCACAGCCACCGTATTGGACAGGTTGAGGCTGCGGTTGTCGGGCCGCATCGGCAGGCGGATGCGTTGCGTGGTCGGGAAGGATTCGCGCAGTTCCGGCGCCAGGCCACGGGTTTCGGCGCCGAACACGAACACGTCGCCGGGCTGGAACGTCACGCTTGCGAATGGGGTCGAGCCGTGCGTGGTGAGTGCAAACATGCGTGCCTCATTGAATTCTGGATCCGCGCGGCGCTTGGCGATGAAGGCATCCCAGTCTGGATGCACCTGCATGCTGGCATAGTCGTGGTAATCCAGTCCGGCGCGCCGCATCTTGGCGTCGTCGAGCGGAAAGCCGAGTGGTTCGATCAGATGCAATTGGGCGCCGGTATTGGCGCACAGGCGGATGATGTTGCCGGTGTTGGGCGGGATTTCCGGCTCGACCAGGACGACGTGGAACAAATGATTCTCCTTGATGAATGATGTGATTACCTGGCCACGGTGCGGGCGAAGACGATATTGGTCACGCGCCGCGCACCGAAGCGCTTGAGGGTTTCGGCGATTTCGTTGAGCGTCTCGCCGGTGGTGATGACGTCGTCGACCACGCCGATGTGCGCGCCGCGCACGTGGTTCATCGCCGTGGTGGGCACCACGAAGGCGCGCCGCATGTTGCGTTTGCGCTCGTCGTTGGGCAGCGTCGCCTGCGCCTGGGTGTCGCGCAGGCGCACCAGCAATTGCGGCTCCAGGCGGATGTCTAATGCGCGGGCCAGCGGCCGGGCGATCTCCAGCGACTGGTTGAAGCCTCGTTCTTGCAGGCGCCCCGGGCCGAGTGGCACGGCCGCCATCAAGGTCGGCAGCGGCAGGCCGCGTTCGGCGTAACGACCGAGCGCCTCGCGCAGCATGTCGGCCAGCAGCGGCGCCAGCGGCAGCGTGGCGCCGAATTTCAGCGCCAGCACCAACTGGTCGGCGGGCGCAGCGTAGTCGCCGGCGACCACGGTGGCGTCGAAGGCGGGCTTGTGCTTGAGGCAGTCGCCGCAGCGAACTTCCCTGGCAGCGGTCGGGATCGGCATCGCACACTGCAGGCAGCGCCGCGGCTCGATCGAAAAATAGCGCGTCCGGCACGACTGGCACAGCGCTTCACGGTCGGTCTGTCCGCACAGCACGCAAGACGACGGCAGCAGGCGCCCGAAGGGGAGCAAGCGGCGAGAGACTGTCAGCAGGCGCGAGAGCATGGGTTGTTGATAGCGTGGGTGCGTAGGTGCGCGTAGGTACGAGGAGCCGGTCCGGATTTGAGGCCGCGTCGCAGCGGCGGCGCACCCGAAAAGAGGAATTGGACTAAACTAGCGCCGATTATCTCATCTTGTCCGCCTGAATTTTTCATGTCTTTGCCCCTGCCCAACGCCAGCGCCAAATTGAGCGCGCCCATCGATTTGCCCCTGGTGCGCCGTCTGTTCTCGGCGCCGGCGCGCGTGGCGGAATCCGATTTCCTGCGGCGCGAGGTGTCGGCGCGCATGCTGGAGCGCTTGCTGCTGATCAAGATCGATCCGCAGCGCGTGCTGGACGCGGGCTGCGGCGAGGGCGCCGACATCGCCGCGCTGCAAAAGCGCTTTACGGACGCCCAGATCGTCGGTCTCGACGGCGCCTTCAATATGGTGGCCCTGGCGCGCGAACACCAGCTCGCCGCGCAGTCCGCCGTCAATCGCTTGCTCAATAAATGGCTGCCCGCAGCCAATCCGGGTGGCGGCGCCAGCCTGGCCTGCGCCGATTTCGCGCAGCTGCCGTTTGCGCCCAACGCGCTCGACATGGTCTGGTCCAACCTGGCGCTGCACTGGCATCCGCAGCCGGACCGGGTCTTCGCTGAGTGGCGCCGGGTCTTGCGGGTCGAGGGTTTGCTGATGTTTTCGTGCTTCGGGCCGGATACCTTCAAGGAGCTGCGCACCGCCTTCGAGGCGGTCGACGCCGATCCGCACAGCCTGCCTTTCGTGGACATGCACGATTTCGGCGACATGCTGGTCAATGCCGGCTTTTCGACGCCGGTCATGGACATGGAAGCCATTACCGTTACTTATGACACGCCACAACGTCTGCTGGCCGACGTGCGCGCCTGGGGCGGCAATCCGCTGGAAAGCCGGCGGCGCGGCCTGCTCGGCCGTGAGGCCCACGCCCGCCTGTTGCAGGCGCTCGACCGGCAGCGCGGCGCCGATGGCAAGATACCGCTGAGTTTCGAGGTGATTTACGGCCATGCCTTCCGCCCCGTGCCCAAGACCACGGCGGGCGGCGAGGCCATCATCCGCTTCGATTTGCCCAGAAAGTAGCCGGACCGTCGCCGAGGGAGCAGTCGATGAATGCCGCGAAGCCGAACTGCCGAGTCGTCGCAAGGCGCGTCAAAGGCGGATTTTCAGACGCGGAAGTGGTTGTTTCAGGGCCTGAAAAGGCATTGTGTCAAGAGCGAAAAAGCGACTTTATTCCGCTTGATAACATTTATGGTTACCCCTTATACTCCGAGGGTTTTAGCTTGTGCGGACGTGCTCGGCCCAACGGCCTGGAGAATGTCCGATGGTAAAGCGGGAGTGGCTGTTGAAGCGCAACTGTTCGATTGCGCCGCGCCAATTGGGGCAGGTTTTCGCGATCCTATGCGCGGTTTCACTGACAGTAGCGTTGGTTTTCACTTTGCGTGGAGCCTGGTACATATTGGTTTTTTCTGTACTTGAGTTGTCCGCAGTCGGTTTTGCTTTTCTGATTTATGCACGTCATGCGACTGATCGCGAATATATCGCGCTGGTCGAAGATTGTTTGCTGGTCGAATTCGTACAGGCAGGAAAAACGAGTCGTTACAGGCTCGATCTGCAGCATGTACGCATTGGTCCGGCGGGGCCTCACTCAGCTGGGAAACTGGTGAGGCTTGAGTCCTCTGGAATACGAGTCGATGTAGGTCGGCACCTGACGGAATGGAAGAGACGCGAATTCGCACTGGAGCTGGAGCGCGAGTTATCAGCAAGCAGTAACGTCAGGTAGTCGGCACAATTCTTATAATTATTTTGGGCTTTTGAGGAAATCATGATAATTGCGAAGCGCCTTCACTCTTTGCTACTTGGTGCATCGCTCCTGGCGGCTTCCGTGCCGTCATGGGCATGGGGTGATAAAGTCGTCGACAGCCAGGGTGGTCCGGCCGTGTTGCAGACCAATTTCCAGCCGCCGGTCACGCAGATCGCCGAACAGATCTACGATTTGCATCATCTGATGCTGATTATCTGTCTGGTGATTTTCGTCGCCGTGTTCGGCGTCATGTTTTACTCCATCCTCAAGCACCGCAAGTCCCTCGGCCACAAGTCGGCCAGTTTCCACGAAAGCACCACCGTTGAAATCGCCTGGACCATTATTCCGTTCCTGATCGTGATCGGCATGGCGCTGCCCGCCACCAAGACCGTGGTCGCGATGAAAGACACCTCCAACGCCGACCTGACCATCAAGGCCACCGGCATGCAGTGGAAGTGGGGCTACGACTACCTCAAGGGCGAAGGCGAAGGTATTTCCTTCCTGTCCAACCTGGCCACGCCGCGCGAACAGATCACCGATCCTTCGCTGAAGAAAAACGACAATTACCTGCTCGAAGTCGACAACCCTGTCGTCGTGCCGGTCAACAAGAAAGTCCGCATCATCACCACCGCCAACGACGTGATCCACTCGTGGACCATTCCGGCCTTCGGCGTGAAGCAGGATGCGATTCCCGGTTTCGTGCGCGACACCTGGTTCAAGGCTGAAAAAATCGGCACCTACCGCGGTCAGTGCGTTGAGCTGTGCGGCAAGGATCACGCCTTCATGCCTATCGTGGTCAACGTCGTCAGCGACGCCGACTACAAGACCTGGGTTGACGGCAAGAAGAAGGAAATGGCCGCCAAGGCTGATGATCCGACCAAGGTCTGGACCATCGACGAACTCAAGCAACGCGGCGAAAAAGTCTATACCTCCAATTGCGTGGTCTGCCACCAGGCCAACGGCAAGGGCGTGCCGGGCGCGTTCCCTGCGCTGGACGGCGATCCGGTCGTGAACGGTCCGAAGGCCGCGCAGATCGCGGTCGTGCTGAACGGCAAGAACGCGATGCCGGCCTGGAAGTCGGTGCTGAACGACACCGAGATCGCCGCCGTGATTACCTACACACGCAACAGCTGGTCCAATAAAGCACAAGAAAACATCGTCCAACCGGCCGAGGTCCTGGCTGCGCGCAAGTAACTGAATTAAGTGAGAACCTGCGCGCCGGGAAGGTGCGCATGTATCGAAGAATTGGGAGACTGAAATGAGCACAACAGTAGTCGATCACGGCCACGATCATTCGCATGCACATGATCATGCCGCACATGGCCATGATGATCACGGACATCACGATCATCCGCACGGCTGGCGCCGCTGGGTCTTTGCAACCAACCACAAGGACATCGGTACCCTGTACCTGTGGTTCTCGTTCACCATGCTGCTGTCCGGCGGTGTGCTGGCGCTGCTGATCCGCGCTGAACTGTTCCAGCCCGGCCTGCAATTCTTCCGCCCTGAATTCTTCAACCAGCTGACCACGATGCACGGCCTGGTGATGGTGTTCGGCGCGATCATGCCGGCCTTCGTCGGCTTCGCCAACTGGATGATCCCGCTGCAGATCGGCGCCTCCGACATGGCGTTCGCCCGCATGAACAACTTCTCGTTCTGGCTGCTGCCGCCTGCGGCGCTGCTGCTGGCCGGTTCCTTCCTGGTGCCGGGCGGTGCGACTGCCGCCGGCTGGACCCTGTATGCGCCGCTGTCGACGCAAATGGGCCCGGGCATGGACATGGGTATTTTCGCGATGCACATCATGGGCGCATCGTCGATCATGGGCTCGATCAACATCATCGTCACCATCCTCAACATGCGCGCTCCCGGCATGACGCTGATGAAGATGCCGATGTTCTGCTGGACCTGGCTGATCACCGCCTACCTGCTGATCGCCGTGATGCCGGTGCTGGCAGGCGCGATCACCATGACGCTGACTGACCGTCATTTCGGTACCTCCTTCTTCAACGCAGCCGGCGGCGGCGACCCGGTGATGTATCAACACATCTTCTGGTTCTTCGGCCACCCCGAGGTCTACATCATGATTCTGCCGGCGTTCGGCATCGTGTCGCAGATCATCCCGGCCTTCGCTCGCAAGCAACTGTTCGGCTATGCATCGATGGTTTACGCGACTGCATCGATCGCGATCCTGTCGTTCATCGTCTGGGCCCACCACATGTTCACCACCGGCATGCCGGTGACTGCACAGCTGTTCTTCATGTACGCCACGATGCTGATCGCCGTGCCGACCGGCGTGAAGATCTTCAACTGGATCGCCACCATGTGGCGTGGTTCGATGACGTTTGAAACACCGATGCTGTTCTCGGTCGGCTTCATCTTCGTGTTCACCATGGGCGGCTTCACCGGCCTGATCCTGGCCGTGACCCCGATCGACATCCAGATGCAGGATACCTACTACGTGGTGGCGCACTTCCACTACGTGTTGGTGGCCGGTTCGCTGTTCGCCTTGTTCGCCGGTTTCTACTACTGGGGTCCGAAGTGGACAGGCTTCATGTACAACGAAACCCGCGGCAAGATCCACTTCTGGAACTCGCTGGTCTGGTTCAACGTGACCTTCTTCCCGATGCACTTCCTGGGTCTGGCCGGCATGCCGCGACGCTACGCCGACTATCCGGCGCAGTTCACCGACTTCAACATGCTCGCGACCATCGGCGCGTTCGGTTTCGGTCTGTCGCAGGTGTACTTCCTGTTCTTCGTGGTGATCCCGTCGATCAAGGGCGGCGTCAAGGCAGCAGACAAGCCATGGGAAGGCGCTGAAGGTCTGGAGTGGACTGTGCCGAGCCCGGCGCCGTTCCACACATTCGAAACGCCACCGACAGTTAAGTAAAAAAGGAGCGGCGGGCTGGTCCCGCCCACTTTGTATGACAGATCGTAAAAAGCCGAATAATCTGCGCACGGGTTTGTTGCTGGCGCTGGTGGCATTTGTGTTCTTTGCCGGTATCTTCATCAACCGCATCTGGTTCCGCTGATGAGCGACGCCGACAAGAACGACGCGTCGCCGGAACGCAGCCTGAACCGCCGGATGCTCGGCAAGCTGCTGGTGATTGCAGTGTTGATGTTCGGTTTCGGCTATGCGCTGATCCCGGTGTATAAAAAGATTTGCGAAGTGACCGGTGTCAATTTCCTGACGCCCAAAGATGTGACGGTCGAAGCGCCGAGCAACAGCCAGATCGACAAGAGCCGCACCGTGACGATCGAGTTCGACGGCAATTCGCAGGGACCGTGGCGTTTCCGCCCGACCGTGGCCAGCATGAAGGTCCATCCGGGCGAGATGACGCAGGTGGTGTACGAGGTGGTCAATACCCAGGCGCGCAGCGTCGACGCCCAGGCGATCCCGAGTTATGCGCCGCAACAGTCGGCAGCCTTCTTCAAGAAGGTGGAATGTTTCTGTTTCACGCAGCAGACGCTGGGCCCGAACCAGGCCAAGCAAATGCCGGTGGTGTTCTACATCGATCCGGCGCTGCCCAAGGATGTAACGACGATCACGCTGTCCTATACGTTCTTCGAGATCGGCGGGCAGGCCAAGAAGGCCAGCTGAAGAGAAGTCGAAGAAAGTAAGTTGAGATCGGTCGTAGGCAACAGGAAGGAAGCGGCACATGAGCGACTTGAAGGATGCAACCCAGCGCAAGGCTTCATTTGCAGCAACGATGAAGGCGGTGTTCTGGTCGTTCTTCGGTGTGCGCAAGCGCAGCGATTACGAAAGCGATGCAGCCAAGCTGAATCCGTTGCACGTCATCATCGCCGGCGTCATCGGCGCGGCGATTTTTGTGACGGTATTGGTATTGATCGTGAAAATGGTAGTGGGCTCGGCGGTTTCTTCGTGAAGCAGCCGCAGTCCGGCAGCAAGACATAACGGATGTGGCAGTGCAGGTCAGAAGCAGTCATTTATAAAAGATCCGAATTTTGTATTGGGAGATGGAGATGAGTTCTCAACACGCTAAAGCGCCGTACTATTTTGTACCTGGTCCCTCGCAGTGGCCGGTGCTGGCGGGTATTGCAATGCTGGTCACCATGGCCGGCGCATCGGCCTGGGTCAACGGCTATTCCTGGGGCATGCCGCTCAACCTGATCGGCATCGTCGCCGTGCTGGTGGTGCTGTACAAGTGGTTCGGCCAGGCCATCGGCGAGTCCGAATCCGGTCAGTACAACGCCCGTATCGATGCCTCGTTCCGCTGGAGCATGGGCTGGTTCATCTTCTCCGAAGTGATGTTCTTCGCGGCGTTCTTCGGTGCGTTGTTCTATGCCCGCAGCATCACCATGCCGTGGCTGGCCGATCTGGATCACAAGGTGATCTGGCCCGACTTCGCTGCGCACTGGGGCAACATCGGTCCGGCCCGTACGATCGAATCGTTCCAGACCATGGGCCCGTTCCCGATCCCGACCATCAACACGGCACTGCTGCTGACTTCGGGCGTGACGCTGACGATTTCGCACCATGCGCTGCGCGCCGGTCACCGGACGCAAACCGCGATCTGGCTGTTCGCCACCGTACTGCTGGGCGCGATCTTCATGGGCTTCCAGGCTTACGAATACATGCACGCCTACAGCGAGCTGAACCTCAAGCTCACTTCCGGCATCTACGGTTCGACCTTCTTCATGCTGACCGGCTTCCACGGCTTCCACGTGACCATGGGCGCGATCATGCTGTCGGTGGTGCTGTACCGCGTGCTGCGCGGCCACTTCACGCCGGAACACCACTTCGCCTTCGAAGGCGCCGCCTGGTACTGGCACTTTGTGGACGTGGTCTGGCTGGGTCTGTACGTCGTGGTCTACTGGCTGTAACGACTACCCGCTCCGGCAACAAAAAGCCGCACTTCGGTGCGGCTTTTTTACGGGCCAAACATTCGTCGCTGCGTCGAAAAATCAGGAAAGCCCGGGCTGCATCGTGTAAGCTGTGGCGGCTCGTGCTGCCGGATCGGGCCGGTCAGCGAATGCCGGTCGGTTGTATCCAGCCCAGGCGATAGGCGATCAGCAGCAGGATGAACAGCAGCACCGAGAATCCCACGCGCATCGTCAGCGCATACACCGTGCGATTGCTCTTGCCCTTGTCGCGCATCATGAACAGCAGGGCGGATGCAAGGCTGCCGATGATGAGCACGAAAGCGATGGCGACGATGATTTTCATGGCGGGTGCAGGTGGGGTAAAAGGAAGGTGCCGCAGCGTGCGGGGCGGCTTGAATAAAGTGACATTGTAATGCCAATCAGATTCCGTATTCGATGGATTCCGCTGCTGGCCACCGTGATCGTGGCGGCCATCGGCGTGTCGCTGGGGCAGTGGCAGACGCGGCGCGGCGACGAGAAGCAAGCGATCCAGGCGAAGATGGCGGCGCGCCAGTCGGCCCCGGCCATGACGCTGGAAAACGCCGCCGGGATTGACGTCGCCGAGGCTGAATTCCGTCACGTCAAACTGCGCGGCCGCTTCGTGCCCGAGTGGACGACCTACTTGGAAAATCGCCCCTACAATGGCGTGCCCGGATTCTACGTGCTGATGCCGTTTAAAATAACCGGCTCCGCAGCGTCGGCAATCCTGATCGAACGCGGCTGGGCGCCGCGTGATGCAAATGACCGCACGCGTGTGCCGGTGGTGCCGACGCCGGCGGATGAAATTGAAATTGAAGGCGTGATACGCAGCGACGCCGGCCATTTGCTGCAGCTCGGCGCGGCCGAGGCGCCGCGTCCCGGCGCGATCATGCAGAACCTCGACATCGCCGCTTACGCACGCGCCAGTCAATTGCCGCTGGCGCCGTTTGTGGTGGAACAGTCGGGCGAAATCAAGGATGGTCTGGTGCGCGACTGGCCGGCGCCGTCGCTGGGAATAGACCGTCATCGCGGCTACGCCGTGCAATGGTATGCGCTGGCCTTGATGGCCGTGATTTTTTTTGTTGTCACAGGATTCCGAAGTGGAAAAAAACAAAGAGCAGGGTAAGAACCAACCGCAGGGCCAACAACGCAAGCGCGGTCGCTGGAAACTGTTGCTGGTGGTGGCGGTATGCGCCGCGCCGATGATCGCGTCGTATTTGACTTACTACGTGATCAAGCCGGAGGGCCGCACCAATTACGGCACGCTGCTCGACCCGCGCGACTACCCGATTCCGCCGCTGGGCAGCACTGAACTCGACGGTAAACCGGCAAAGCTTGAGGACTACAAGGGCAAGTGGGTCCTGCTGCAAGTGGCCGGCGGCGATTGCGATCAGTCTTGCAAGACGCGCCTGTTCGCCATGCGCCAGCTGCGCCTGATGCAGGGCAAGGAAATGGAACGCATCGAACGGGTCTGGCTGATCACCGACGCCAAGCCGCTCGACACCATGCTCATGCGCGAATACGACGGCACCGACATGCTGCGCGTCGATCCGAAGCTGCTCAAGGCCTGGTTGCCGACCGAGGCCGGCACCAGCGTGGAAGATCACCTCTACATGATCGATCCGCGCGGCAACCTGATGATGCGCTTCCCCAAGGACGCCGACCCCAACAAGGTCAAGAAGGACATCAGCAAACTGCTGCGCGCGTCGAGCATAGGATAAAACCGTCATGCTGATTCAACTTGCCATCATGGGCCTGCTGGTCGCGCTGATTCCGCTGACGCTGACCTGGGTGTCCAATGACGCCGACAAATACCGCAAGCTGGTCTGGATCACGCTGTTCCTGACCTTCGACCTGATCATGTTCGGCGCTTTCACGCGGCTGACCGATTCCGGCCTGGGCTGTCCCGACTGGCCGGGTTGCTACGGCCATTCGAATCCGCTGCTGGCGCATGAACATATCACCGCCGCGCAGGAAGCCATGCCGACCGGACCGGTGACGGTCGCCAAGGCCTGGATAGAAATGATCCATCGCTACCTGGCGATGGCGGTCGGCGTGCTGATCATTACGCTGATGGTGATTGCATGGCGGCGCTGGATCAAGTCGGGACGCACCGAGCTCAAGTTCCGGCCGTGGTTTCCGACCCTGTTGTTCTTGTTCGTCTGCCTGCAGGGCGCGTTCGGCGCCTGGACGGTGACGATGAAGCTGCAACCCGTGATCGTCACGATCCATCTGCTGCTCGGCCTGACCCTGTTGGCCATGCTGACCTGGCTGGGCGCGCGCCAGAATGTGCATGCGCCGGTGTCATTGCCCGGTCGCGCGCTGGCGTTGCCGGCGCTGATCGGCCTGTTGCTGCTGACCGTGCAGGTTGCGCTGGGCGGCTGGGTCAGCACCAACTATGCGGCGCTGGCGTGCAACGATTTCCCGCTGTGCCATGGCGCGCTGATTCCGCAGATGGATTTCGACAACGGCTTCACGCTGTGGCGCCACCTGGGCAAGACTGCCGACGGCGAATACCTGCCGTTCCCGGCGCTGACCGCAATTCATTGGGTGCACCGCACCTTCGCCTTCGTGGTGATCGGCTACATCGCCTGGCTGGCGCACAAGGCGCTCAAGGACGGCGGCCTGCTCAAGACCGGGCGCGGCTTGCTGATCGTGATCGCGCTGCAGCTGGTCACCGGCCTGGCGACGATTTATCTGAACTGGCCGCTGGCCATCGCCGTCGTGCACAACGGCGGTGCAGCGCTGCTGCTGCTTTTGCTGGTCATGTTAAACTACAAGACCAGACACGCCCCTGCCGTCGAGGCCGCACGCGCCGTTCCCGCACCGTTTTGAAGACATGACCACATTGACCGCACAACCCAATCGCATCGCCCAGTACTGGGCCTTGACCAAGCCGCGCGTGACGCAGCTGGCGGTATTCTGCGCCGTCATCGGCATGTTCCTGGCGACGCCGGAATTGCCCGACTGGCGCAAGGTCGTGTTCGCCACCATCGGCATCTGGCTGCTGGCCGGCGCCGCTTTCGCCATCAACTGCCTGGTGGAACGCGAAATCGATTCGCGCATGGCGCGCACCGCACGCCGTCCGATGGCGCGCGGCGAAATCACCGTGCCGCAGACGCTGATGTTTTCCGGCGTGATCGGCGGCATGGGCATGTGGGTGCTGTACGCGCTGGTCAATCCGCTGACCATGTGGCTGACGCTGGCGACCTTCGTCGGCTACGCCATCATCTACACCATCATCCTCAAACCATCGACGCCGCAGAACATCGTCATCGGCGGCCTGTCGGGCGCGATGCCGCCGGCGCTGGGCTGGGCCGCGATCGCCAATGACGTGCCGATGCAGGCCTGGATCCTGGTCCTGATCATCTTCATCTGGACGCCTCCGCACTTCTGGGCGCTGGCGATGTACCGCCGCGACGACTACGCCAAATCCGGCCTGCCGATGCTGCCGATCACGCACGGCATGAAGCTCACGCAATTCCATATCCTGCTCTACACGATCGCGCTGATCGCCACCACCATGCTGCCGTTCGCGGTCGGCATGAGCGGCCTGATCTACCTGGGTACGGCGATCGTGCTGGGATTGATTTTCTTCCATTACGCATGGCAGATCTATCGCCACTACACCGATCTGATTGCGCGCAAGGCTTTCACATTCTCGATCATTTACCTGTCGATCCTGTTCGCTGCGCTGCTGGTCGATCATTACCTGCTGTTCAGGACTTTCTGATGAAACGTTTGCTGTCTTTCTTGCCGGCCGCGCTGCTGGCCCTCGGCGTACTGTCGCTGGCCGCCTGCCAGCAGAGCCCTGCCGAGAAATTCGTCAACACCGATGTTACCGGACTTGAGTACGCCAAGGACTTCGCGCTCACCGACCACAACGGCAAACCGCGCACGCTGGCCGATTTCAAGGGCAAGGCGGTGGTGATGTTCTTCGGCTATACACAATGCCCGGACGTCTGCCCGACCACCATGGCCGAGATGGCGAACGTGATGAAGGAACTCGGCCCGCAAGCCGACAAGGTGCAGGTGCTGTTCGTGACGGTCGATCCGGCGCGCGATACCCCGCAGATCCTGTCGCAGTATGTGCCTGCCTTCGACAAGCGCTTCCTCGGCCTGTACGGCGACGAAGCCGCGACCGCCAAGGTGGCCAAGGAATTCAAGGTGTTCTACCAAAAGGTGCCGGGCAAGACTGCGGGCAGCTATACGATGGATCACACCGCCGGCAGTTACGTGTTCGATCCGCAGGGGCATATCCGCCTGTTCGTGCGGCACGGCCAGGGCGCCGAGCCCATCGTGCATGACCTGAAATTGCTGCTGTCCTGAACGGACTCTGCGGACAAAAGAAAAGGCGCTCAGTTGAGCGCCTTTTTCATTGCTGCGGGGTTTGCCTGATGGTTTTGCCTGATTCTTAGGCAAAAGCCTGCAGCGAACCCTTCATCTTCTTCAACGCCACCGCTTCGATCTGGCGGATACGCTCGGCGGACACGCCGAATTCGTCAGCCAGTTCGTGCAATGTCGCGCCGCTGCCGTCGTCGTTGGCCAACCAGCGTGCTTCCACGATACGGCGCGAACGGTCGTCAAGCTTGCTCAGCGCAGCTTCCAGACCTTCCGATTGCAGCCGGTCGTATTGCTTGGCTTCCATCACGCGGGTCGGTTCGCTGTTGTCCGAAGACAGATAGGCGATCGGTGCAAACTTGTCGTCATCGTCGTCGGTCGGCGCTTCCAGCGCAACATCGCGGCCGGACAAGCGGGTTTCCATCTCGATGACTTCTTCGCGCTTGACGTCCAGCGTCTTGGCCAAGGCGTCGACTTGCGCCGGCGTCATGGCGTCCAGGCCGGTTTTGTGGCTGCGCAGGTTGAAGAACAGCTTGCGCTGCGCCTTGGTCGTTGCGACCTTGACCAAACGCCAGTTCTTCAGGATGTACTCGTGCATCTCGGCCTTGATCCAGTGCATCGCGTACGAAACGAGACGAACGTTTTGATCCGGGTCGAAGCGCTTGACCGCCTTCATCAGGCCGATATTGCCTTCCTGGATCAGGTCGGCGTGCGGCAGGCCGTAGCCGAGATAACCGCGGGCGATCGACACCACCAGGCGCAAATGGGACAGCACCATCTTTTGGGCGGCGCCGAGGTCATTCTGGTCGCGCAAGGCGCGGGCCAGCGAAATTTCTTCAGCTTGCGTCAGCATCGGCAGACGATTGACGGCCGAAATATAGGCGTCAATGTTGCCCAGGCTGCCGGAGAAGCCGAGCGCAAGCGCATTGGTCTCGACGGGCATGAGTGCAGTAGCTGATTTCATTGATTCTCCTTGGTTCCTGTGAGGAAGCGATGCGTAAATGTGGCAGTTGCCAAATGTGGCAGTTACCTTAAAGCCGCACTATTTCTATCAACTATTCTAGCACTCCTCATTTGAGAGTGCTAATAACGAATCTGGAAGGAAGAAATAGGTATTCTCTATGACTGCTTTTTAGGCAATTGGCTTTTTCATCGCAAGAATTAGAGGAGATCTGGGGGCCAAAGTTGCTTGTTTCAAGCATAAACCTGTAACAAATTTTGCAGAGCAACATTGAAAAATGGCAACAATTCCGCCCAAGGAGTTGTTGCCATTTTAAGAAGAGATTGAAGGGAGAGGGCTCAGGCCAGCCGCGACAAATGCCGTTTGACCGACAGCATCGCGCCGATCAGGCCGAGCAGGGCGCTGACGCCGAGCAGGAAGCCGATGGCCGCAATACTCGGCGGCGCCAGGCGGAATTCGGAAGCGTACAGACGGGCGAAGTCGGTAATCGCCAGGTTCAGCGGCTGCAGCGCCAGCACCACCAGGCCCAGCGCCAATCCGCCTGCGCACACGCCGAGCAGGGCGCCGGTGTAATAAAACGGCCGGTGGATGAAGGCGTTGGTGGCGCCGAGCAGGCGCGAAACTTCGATTTCCTCGTACTGCGTCATGACCTGCAGGCGGATGGTGTTGAACACTACCGCCACCACCACCGCGCCCAGCGTGATGCCGAGGAACAGCAGCACCAGCCGCAAGATGCGCAGCAGTGCCGCCAGCCGTTTGACCCAGGCTGAATCGATCTGCACCGTGTCGACGCCCGGCATGGCCTTGAGCTTTTGCGCGATGTCGTCGACGCGGGTGGCGTCCATGGCGTCCTGGAAGCCGGACAGCTTCAGCACATAGCTGTCAGGCAGGGGATTGGCGCCCAGCGTGGCCAGCACGTCATTGAGGCCGGTCTTGCTCTTGAGCGAGTCGAAGGCCTTCTCCCGCGGCGTGAAATCGACACGCGCGGCGCTGCCGCTGTCGGCCAGCACGGCGCGGATGTTGCCGGCCAGCGCGGTGGCCTTGTCGCGCGAGAGGTCCATTTTCAGGAAGATGCTGATCTCGGGCTCGACCGCGAGCTGTTCCGAGACCGGGCGCACGTTTTCAAGCACGGTCAGGCCGGCGAAAGGCAGCGCCAGCGCGATCGACACCACCAGCACGTTGAGGATGAAGTTGCCGGGCGAGCGCAGCAGGTGCTGGAAGGCGTCGGCGAACGCGAAGAAATGTTGGCGAAGCCAGTTCATTGCGAAATCTCCACCGGGTTGCTGACGCCGTTGTGCCAGCCGTCGACGATGCGGCCGCGGTCAAGATAGATGATGCGATCCGCGCCGGTCAGGTATTGCTCGTCATGGGTCGAGATCAGGCAGGTCACGCCGACGCCGTGGAAGGACTTGAGCGCCGCCAGCACCTTGTTGGCGTTGTCGCGGTCGAGGTTGGCGGTCGGCTCGTCGGCCAGGATGATCTGCGGGCGGTTGACGATGGCGCGCGCGATCGCCACGCGCTGCTGTTCGCCGCCGGACAGTTCCTGCGGGCCGGAGGTTGCCTTGTCGAGCAGGTCGACCTTGTCCAGCGCGGCGCGGGCGCGTTTCTCGGCATCCGAACGCGGTGCGCCGGTGACGATCAGCGGCAGCATCACGTTGGCCAGGATGCTGCGGTCCTGCAGCAGGCGTTGTTGCTGGAAAATCAGGCCGAGGTTGCGGCGCAGGTAAGGCATGCCCGAAGGCTTGATGGTGTTGATGCTCTGGCCGTTGACGCTGAGCGTGCCGGCGCTGGGGCGTTCCATTGCGGCGATCATCTTGAGCAGGGTCGACTTGCCGGCACCGGACGGGCCGGCCAGGAACAGCAGCTCGCCCTTCTGGACCGAGAGCGTGATGTCGCGCAACGCAAAGACATCGCGTGAATATTGTTTGGAGACCTTGGCGAATTCGATCATCGTCGGTGATGGATTTGTTTTTCTTGGGCGCGGTTCAAATTTGTTTTCAGCTCAGTTTCAGCTTAGCAAGGCATCCACGAACTCTTCGGCGTCGAACGCCTGCAGATCGTCGATCGACTCGCCCACGCCGATGAAATACAGCGGTATCGGACGGGTCCTGGCGATCGCCGCCAGGATGCCGCCCTTGGCAGTGCCGTCCAGCTTGGTCACGACCAGGCCGGTCAGGCCCAGCGCGTCGTCGAAGGCCTTGACTTGCGCCAGCGCATTTTGGCCGGTATTGCCGTCGATGACCAGCAGTACTTCATGCGGTGCGGTGTCCATGCTTTTGCCGATGACGCGCTTGATCTTCTTGAGCTCGTCCATCAGGTGCAACTGGGTCGGCAAGCGTCCCGCCGTATCCACCATGACAACATTGGTGCCGCGCGCGGTCGCTGAATGCACCGCATCGTAGGCCACCGCCGCTGGATCACCGGACTCCTGCGAGATCACGGTGATGTTGTTGCGCTCGCCCCAGATCGTCAATTGCTCGCGCGCAGCGGCGCGGAAGGTATCGCCCGCGGCCAGCAGCACTGACTGGTCATGCGCCTGCAAATGCTTGGCCAGCTTGCCGATGGTGGTGGTCTTGCCGGCGCCGTTGACGCCCGCGATCATCATCACCAGCGGTTGGTGGCGACCCAGCACGAGTGGTTTCTGCAAGGGGCGCAGCATGTCGATGAGCAGCGTGCGCAAGGCCTGGCGCACCTGGTCGGCTTCGGTCAGCTTCTCGTCCTTGACCTTCTTCTTGAGCGCATCGAGCAGGAACTGAGTGGCATCGACGCCGGCGTCGGACACCAGCAAGGCCGATTCCAGTTCTTCGTACAGTTCGTCGCCGATCTTGGCGCCGACGAACAGCGTGGTCAGGTTGCTGGAGGTCTTGGACAGGCCGCTCTTGAGGCGGGCCAGCCAGGAACGCTTGGCCTCGACCGACGGCGGCGCAGCTTCGACGATCTCTTCGGCGACAGGAGGAATTGCAGGGATTGCGGCAGGCGCAGCCGGGGCGAGCGCGGCCTCAGGAGCTGCTTCTTTGGCAACGGCGGGTTCAGGCTGGGGTTTTTTCTTGAAGAAACTAAACATCGGATGCTGGGCTGGCTCTGTCGAAAGTGGCTGCGGTGTCTGATGGAGGGCGTTTCCGGCCGTTTCCAGGCGGGAAATCGCAATGAACAAGGTACAATTGGCCAGCCTCATGCCCGGATACTACCGTCCGGGCGGTCCTTGGCCAGCCCCCGCATTCTATCAGAGCACAGCGCATGAAATTGAAGATCAGAGCAATCCTGTCGACCGGTTTGGTGTTTGCGTCTCTGGCGGGCTACGGCCCGGCGGTCCGGGCCCAGTCTTCCGGTCCGGCAGTCGTCCTGGGAACGGCGCTGGCAACCCCGCAGGCAAGTGAATTCACGCTCAAAAACGGCATGAAAGTCATCGTCAAGGAAGACCATCGCGCGCCCACCGCGGTCCAGATGGTCTGGTACAAGGTCGGTTCGATTGACGAGACCAACGGCACTACCGGCATTGCCCACGCGCTGGAACACATGATGTTCAAGGGCACCAGAAAGCACAAGGTCGGCGAGTTCAGCCGCCTGGTCGCCGAACTCGGCGGCCGTGAAAATGCCTTCACCAACCGCGATTACACTGCTTACTTCCAGCAGGTCGAGCACAATCGCCTGGAAGCAGTCATGGCGCTGGAAGCCGACCGCATGCGCAACCTGCAGTTCGACCAGAACGAATTCGCCAAAGAAATCCGCGTCGTCATGGAAGAGCGCCGCTGGCGCACCGACGACCAGCCGCAAGGCCTGATGAACGAAGCGCTGCATGCCGCGGCCTTCGTGGCGCATCCCTATCACCATCCGGTGGTCGGCTGGATGGATGACTTGCAGCACATGACTATCCGCGACATCGAAGACTGGTATCGCCGCTGGTACGCGCCCAACAACGCCACGCTGGTGGTCAGCGGCGACGTCAGCGCGCAGAAGGTGGCGGCGCTGGCGGAGAAATACTTCGGCCCGATTCCGTCCAAAGCCATCGTGCGCGGCAAGCCGCAGAACGAACCCGAACAAAACGGCCTGCGCCGCGTGACCGTCAAGGCGCCGGCGGAAAATCCCTACGTCATCCTGGCATTCAAGGTGCCCACGCTGCGTGAAGTCGAAAAAGACCAGGACGTCTATGCGCTCGACGTGCTGTCGGCGGTGCTCGACGGCTACGACAACGCGCGCCTGAACGACAAGCTGGTGCGCACCGACAAGGTCGCCAACAGCGTCGGCGCCAGCTACGACGACATCACCCGCGGTCCGACCCTGTTCACGCTGGAAGGCAGCCCGGCAGCCGGCACCACGACCGCGCAACTGGAAACCCTGCTGCGCGCCGAAGTTGAACGCGTCGCCCGCGACGGCGTGTCGGAGCAAGAATTGCAGCGCGTCAAAACGCAATTGATCGCATCGCAGGTCTACAAGCGCGACTCCATTTTCGGCCAGGCCATGGAAATCGGCGTGATGGAAATGTCCGGCCTGTCGCACAAGAACATCGACCGCATCGTCGAGCGGCTCAAGTCGGTGACGCCGCAGCAGGTGCAGGCGGTGGCGCAGAAGTATTTCAGCGACGACAAGCTGACCGTGGCGACGTTGGAACCCTTGCCGCTGTCCGGCAAGAAGACCGGTCCGCCGCCGGGTCCGTTGCGCTAATTGAACTGCAACACACGAAGCACCTGATTTGCCGATTGATCTTCAGTTGTACTCTCACGGAGGAATAGCATGCCAGTGATCGTCGTTGCGAACCCCAAAGGCGGCGTAGGTAAAAGCACTCTCTCGACCAACCTCGCCGGCTACTTTGCCAGCCGCGGCCACGGCGTGCTGCTGGGCGACACCGATCGCCAGCAGTCGGCGCGCGCGTGGCTCAACATCCGGCCGCCGGCAGCGCCGCCGATCGCTACCTGGGAAATCAGCGAAGACTACATCGCCAAGCCGCCCAAAGGCACCACCCACGTGGTGCTGGACACGCCCGCAGGCTTGCACGGCTGGCGCCTGAACGACGTCCTCAAAATGGCGGACAAGGTGATCGTGCCTTTGCAGCCGTCGATTTTCGACATCCTGGCGACACAGGATTTCCTGCGCCGGCTGGCGGAAGAAAAAGCCGTGCGCCAGGGCGACATCGACGTCGGCATCGTCGGCATGCGCGTCGATGCGCGCACGCGCTCGGCCGACCAGCTGCATCGCTTCATCGAAGGCCTCAACCTGCCGGTGCTGAGCTATCTGCGCGACACCCAGAATTACGTGCAACTGGCGGCGCACGGCCTGACCCTGTGGGACATTGCGCCCTCGCGCGTGCAGCGCGATATCGAGCAATGGCAGCCGGTCATTGACTGGGTGGATGGCAAGACTGCCGCCGCCCCTGCTGCAGTCGTGGCTGATCCGGCCGGGCAGGCTGGATAAGAATGAATACAGGTAGCTTCTGTTTTGCTTTGATTTGATTTGTCCGGTATCAAGATGAAAAAATACTTGTTGTTGTGTGCCCTAGTCCTCGGCGGTTTTGCAGTGCAGGCGCGGGCGGCCCTGCAGATCCAGTCGTGGTCGCTGCCCAATGGCGCGCGCGTGCTGTTCGTGGAAAACCACGCAATCCCGATGCTCGATCTGAGCGTGGAATTCGACGCCGGTGCGCGCCGTGATCCCGACGGCAAATCCGGACTGGCCTCGCTGACCAACGCCCAGCTCACACGCGGCGTAGCAGCGTCAGGCGACGCGCCCGCATTGACCGAAGCGCAGATCCTCGACGGCCTCGCCGACGTGGCTGCCCAGCGCGGCGGCGGCGCCAGCATGGATCGCGCCGGGGTGACCTTGCGCATGCTGTCGAGCGCTGCCGAACGCGACGCTGCGATCGGCTTGCTGGCGCGCACGCTGGCGCAGCCCAGCTTCCCTGAGGCACTGTTCGCTCGCGACAAGGCGCGCACCATCGCCGACGTGCGCGAGTCGCAGACCAAGGCCGAAGACATCGCCGCCAAGGCATTCTGGGCCGCACTATATGGAACCCATCCCTACGCGCGTCAGGAAAGCGAAGACAGTGTCGCCGCCATCACGCGCGATGACCTGGTCGCCTTCCATCGCACGCACTATGTCGCCAACCGCGCCGTTGTCGCCATGATCGGCGACGTCACGCGTGCGCAGGCCGATCAGATCGCACAAAGGCTGACGCAGCAATTGCCACAAGGCGCGCCATTGCCGGCCTTGCCTTCCATCGCACTCACTGCGCCAAAGGACCAGCGCATCAGCCATCCCGCTTCGCAATCGCATATCCTGATCGGCATGCCGGCGCTGGTGCGCGGCGATCCGGATTTCTTCGCGCTGACGGTCGGCAACTACATTCTCGGCGGTGGCGGCTTCGTCTCGCGCCTGACCAATGAAGTGCGCGAAAAGCGCGCGTTGACGTACAGCGTCTACAGCTACTTTTCGCCGCTGGCGCAGAAGGGACCGTTCCAGATCGGCTTGCAGACCAAGCAGGAACAAACCGCCGAAGCGCTCGAGGTGGTGCGCCGCACGCTGGCAGACTATCTGCGCGACGGCCCGACTGCGGGCGAGCTCAAGGCGGCCAAGGACAACCTGGTCGGCGGCTTTGCGCTGCGCATCGACAACAATCGCAAGATCCTCGACAACCTCGCGGTGATCGGCTATTACAGCCTGCCGTTGGATTATCTGGACACCTGGACCGCCAATATCGGCAAAGTCACCGTGGCGCAAATCCGCGCCGCTTTCAAACGTAAAATCGCCCTCGATCAACTCAGTACGGTCGTGGTCGGCGAGGCAAAATAAAAACATGAGCAAGACAGCAAGAAAACATGGCGTGGCCGCCGGCGGCCACCACGGCAATCGCCCTTCGCATCAGGTGCGCATCATCGGCGGACAGTGGAAGCGCACGCCGTTGCCGGTACTCGACGTCGAAGGTCTGCGCCCGACGCCGGATCGCGTGCGCGAGACGGTGTTCAACTGGATCACGCACCTGATCGACGCCGACTGGCAAGGCGTGCGTTGCCTCGACCTGTTCGCCGGCACCGGCGCGCTCGGTTTCGAAGCCGCCAGCCGCGGCGCGCAGCGCGTGGTCATGGTGGAGAGTCACGGCCCGGCCGCCCGCCAGCTCGACGCCAGCAAGGACAAACTGAAAGCCGCACAGGTCGAAGTGCGACGCGGCGATGCGCTGGCGCTGCTGCAGGGATACAAGGCGCCAAGCCTGACGCCGACAAACTCAAGCACAGGATTCAACCTCATCTTCGCCGATCCGCCGTATCATCAGGACTGGCTCGCGAAGATCATGCCCGTATGCGAGCAAGTGCTGGCCGACGATGGCTTGGTGTATGTCGAATCGGAGCATGCGCTGGAAGGCGAAGAGTTGCCCGCCTGGATGGCGCCCTGGGAGGTTGTCAGGGCCGACAAGGCGGGCATGGTGTTTTATCATTTATTGCGGCGCAAAAACATCGGCTCTCAGGCATAATGCGCGTTCTGATTGCTTAGCTGGTGAGGAGAGACCCTGATGGTGACAGCTGTTTATCCGGGAACATTCGATCCGTTGACACGTGGCCATGAAGATCTGGTCAGACGCGCCTCGGGATTGTTTGACAAGTTGGTCGTAGGCGTAGCGGACAGCAAAAACAAGAAGCCGTTTTTCTCCCTCGAGGAGCGCCTGTCGATAGCAAATGAAATACTCGGACACTACCCGAATGTCCAGGTGGAAAGTTTTTCCGGTCTGCTCAAGGATTTCGTGCGGCAAAACAATGCCCGCGTGATCGTGCGCGGCCTGCGCGCGGTATCGGATTTCGAATACGAATTCCAGATGGCCGGCATGAATCGTTATCTGCTGCCCGACGTGGAAACCTTGTTTCTGACGCCGTCGGACCAATATCAATTCATATCGGGCACCATCGTGCGCGAAATCGCCCTGCTGGGCGGCGACGTATCGAAGTTCGTATTCCCCTCGGTCGAAAAATGGCTGAAGGAAAAGATGGCCAAGATGGATTTGTAATGTCCGCATTGCCTGCCGGAACGAACCCGGCCGGCAATCCAGCGACATGCTGCATGTAAAGGAAGCGTTTGTATGGCACTGATGATCACCGATGATTGCATTAACTGCGACGTCTGCGAGCCCGAGTGCCCGAACGAGGCGATTTACATGGGCCCGCAGATCTATGAAATCGACCACAACAAGTGCACCGAATGCGTCGGCCATTTCGATGAGCCGCAATGCCAGCAAGTCTGCCCGGTCGCCTGCATTCCCTTTGATCCCGCCTGGCGCGAATCCAAGGAGCAACTGATGGTCAAGTACGAAACGCTGCAGGCCGCGGCCAAGAGCTGATCGTTCTTCCCGCACTTCCTCTCTTCTTTATTCTTTCCGCCTCATAAGAAAAACCTGCTTGCATATAGGCAGTTGGTATTTCTGCTGGGCGCCGCTCGCGCGGTATCATCGTCGCTCGCCATTTTTTTCGCAGTTTCATGTGCGCGCCGATGGATTCCAGCGGCCGCCTCGCCGGGAAAACAGCCATGCCCAACCATCAGCGCCTGCGTCATTTCATCACTTCCTTCTCCGACTTGCTCGGGCGTGAAAGCGCCGAAGCGGCCATCCTGCGCGACGGCGCCGAGCTCCTGCGCGACCTGGTCGCAGTCGACGACTGGCTGCCGGAAGCCTATGCCCAACCGGATCCGGAACGCTACCGCCAATACCTGCTGCACGTCGATTCGGCGCAGCGCTTTTCGGTGGTCAGCTTCGTCTGGGGGCCGGGCCAGCAAACGCCGGTGCACGACCATACCGTGTGGGGCCTGATCGGCATGCTGCGCGGCTCGGAATATTCACAGTCCTATCGTTGGCAGGGCGGCAACGACAACGGTAACGGCAAGGGCGCGCTCGCGCCGCACGGAGAACCGATACAATTGACGCCCGGCATGGTGGAGCCGATTTCGCCCAACCTCGAAGGCCTCGACGACATCCATCGCGTGCACAATGCGCATGCGGACCGGGTGTCGATCAGTGTGCACGTCTACGGCGCCAACATCGGCGCGGTGCATCGTTCGGTGTATCAGCCGGACGGTACGCGCAAGGCCTTCATTTCGGGATATTCGAACACCACGCTGCCCAACATCTGGGATTTATCCAAGGAGAGCAAGACGACATGAGCAGCATCCGCATCGGCACACGAAGCTTTCAACAAGTCCGCGACGACCTCCTGGCGCGCCGTGAAATCGCGCTGCTCGACGTGCGCGAAGAAGCGCCGCACGCCGAAGCGCATCCGCTGTTCGCCGCCAACCTGTCGTTCTCGCACCTGGAGTTATTGGCGTATGCGCGCATTCCCCGCCGTGATACCGCCATCGTCGTGCTCGACGATGGCGAAGGCTTGGCACAGAAGGCTGCCGAGCGTTTCGTCGCGCTCGGTTACAGCAACGTCAGCGTGCTCGACGGCGGTGTGACGGGATGGAAGGCCGCCGGCGGCGAGCTGTTCCAGGACGTCAACGTGCCCAGCAAGTCCTTCGGCGAACTGGTGGAAAGCAAGCGTCACACGCCGTCCTTGTCGGCGCCCGAGGTCAAGGCCCTGCTCGATGCGAAAGAAAACGTGGTGGTGCTCGATGCGCGCCGCTTCGACGAATACCAGAACATGAACATCCCGACCTCGATCAGCGTGCCCGGCGCCGAACTGGTCTTGCGCGTGCGCGAACTGGCGCCGGATCCCAATACACGTGTGATCGTCAACTGCGCCGGCCGTACGCGCAGCATCATCGGGACGCAATCGCTGGTCAACGCCGGCATTCCCAACCAGGTCCACGCGCTGCGCAACGGCACCATCGGTTGGACGCTGGCCGGGCAGCAGCTCGAACACGGCAACAGCCGCCAGTTCCCGGTTGAGCTGACGGCGGCGACGCGCGCACAGGCGGCGGCCGACGCTCTCGCCGTGGCGGAACGCGCCGGCGTCAAGCGGCTGGATGCACAGGGTTTGCAGGCGTTGCGCGACGACACCGCGCGCACCACGTATCGTTTCGACGTGCGCACGCCGCAGGAATATGAAGCCGGTCATCTGCCCGGTTTCCTTAATGCGCCGGGCGGCCAGCTGGTGCAGGAAACCGAATCCAACGCCGCCGTGCGTGGCGCCCGCATCGTGCTGGTTGACGATGATGGGGTGCGCGCCAACATGACGGCGTCGTGGCTGGCGCAAATGGCGTGGGAAGTCTACGTGCTTGACGGCGTGACCGCGCCGCAGCTCAGCGAGCAAGGTCCGGCGTCGCGCGAACTGCCGCCGACGCCATCCTCTGAAAAAATTACGCCGCAGACCTTGGCCGGCTGGCAGGAGCAAGACAAAGCGCAAGGTAAAGCGGGCAAGGGCACCGTGGTGCTGGATTTCTCTACCAGTGCGAACTACGTCAAACAGCACGTTCCCGGCGCCTGGTTTGCCTTGCGCTCGCAACTGGCGCAAGCCTTGCAGAATGTGCCTGCAGCCGAGCGTTACGTGGTCACCTGCGGCAGCAGCCTGTTGGCGGCGTTCGTCATCGGCGACCTGGCGGCGCTGACCGACAAGCCCGTATTCCTGCTGGAAGGCGGCAACAGCGGCTGGAAGGCTGCCGGCCTGCCGATCGAGACCGGCGCGACGTCGCTGGCCTCTCCGCGCATCGACCGCTACCGCCGTCCGTACGAAGGCACCGACAATCCCACCTCCGCCATGCAGGCCTATCTGGACTGGGAGTTCGGCCTGGTCGAGCAGCTCGGCCGCGACGGCACTCATGGGTTCCAGGTCATATGAGGTATTGCTGAACGACAGGCAAAGAAAACGCGCGACCCGATTACAATGACGGTCGCGTTTTCTTTTGAAACGGTACTCATGCAACACATCCCGCCGCGCGCAGTCGGCGCACTGCTCGTCAACACCACCATCTGGGGCTTGTCCTGGATCGCCTTCAAATCCCTGCAGCAGCAGGGCATCCATCCGCTGTGGGCGACCGCGATCATCTTTTCCTGCTGCACGCTGTGGATGCTGCTGCTCAAGCGCAAATCGCTGCGCGAGATCGGCAAGCATCCCGAGTTGATTTATGTCGCGATTGCCTCCGGCCTGACCAACACCGCCTTCAACGGCGCGGTGGCGTTCGGCGATGTGGTGCGCGTGGTGCTGCTGTTTTACCTGATGCCGATCTGGGCCGTGATCCTGGCGCGACTGGTGCTGCACGAGCCGATCACGCAGCGCGCCTTGTTACGCATTGCGCTGGGTCTTACCGGCGCCGTCATCGTGCTGTACCAGCCGGCAATCGGCGTGCCGCTGCCGCACGACCTGGCCGATTGGGTGGCGCTGGCCGGTGGTTTCTTCTTTGCGGTCAACAACGTCATGTTGCGTCGCCTGCACGACGTCGCCGACGGCGCCCGCGCGATCGCCATGCTCAGCGGCGGCGCGTTGCTCTCGATTATCTTGGGCGCAGCGCTGGCGGTATCCGGACTGATCGCCTGGCCCGGCGCCATCGGCGCGCCGTCGGTGCCGACGTTGGCCTTGTGGTCGGTGCTGTTCATGGTGTCCAACCTGAGCCTGCAATACGGCGTGTCGCGGCTGCCGGCGAACATCACGGCGGTGGTCATGCTGGTGGAAATCATCATCGCCGCCGTGTCGGCGTGGCTGTTCGGCGCGGCGGAATTGCGCGTCCAGGATCTGATCGGCGGCGCCTTGATCATCGCCACGCCGTGGCTGGTGCGTGACCGCCGGGTAGCGGCGCAGCTGCTCTAAACCGCCAGCATCACGCGGTTACGGCCGCCTTCTTTCGCGCGGTAAAGCGCTTCATCGGCGCTGGCGATCAGTTTCTGGCGGGCCTGGTCGGCCGGCATGCTGCGGTCGGGCGGCGTCTGCGAGGCGGCGCCGATGGAGACGGTGATCTGCAATGCTTCGTCGGCGCCGACAATCTCAATGACTTGCTGGGCCACGCTGGCGCGAATGCGTTCGGCGATGCGCTCGGCGTCTTGCATGGTCGCCTGGGTCAGCAGCACGATGAATTCTTCGCCGCCGTAACGTCCCAGCGAATCGCTCAGGCGCAATTCCTTCTTGATACGCGTCGCCACTTCGCGCAACACGTCGTCACCGCTCTGGTGGCCGAACTTGTCGTTGACGCGTTTGAAGTGGTCGATGTCGATGAACAGGCAGGACAGCGCCGAACGGTCGCGTTGGGCGCGGCCGATTTCTTCCTGCATGCGCTGTTCGATGTAGCGGCGGTTGTTGACGCCGGTAAGCGGATCGGTCAGGCCGATGTGCTTGAGGCGCTCGTTGTTGATGACGTTTTCGAGGCAGATCGCCACCACCGAGGCCAGCCGCTCGATGAAGTCGGTCGCCAGGTTGCCGGTGAAGCGGCCTTCATGGGCGCTGCCCAGGGCCAGGTAGCCGATCAGTTTCTGATGGCGCGTCAGCGGCAGGATCGCCACGCTGGCGGGCTGGTAAAACGGAAACAGCGACTGATGCAATTCGTGCTGGTAGGGGCCGAGCGTGGGTTTCTCCAGCGGCAGGACGGGGCCGTCTTCCGGCAGGAACAGCAGGTTGGGATATTCGTCGAGACCGATTTGCAGGTCGTGCAGGATGCGGCGCACGTCGAAGGCGTAGTCGACCAGCGTCAGCGTGACGATTTCCAGGCTGAAGGTGTTGGGCATCAAGAGCGACACCGTTTCGATCAGGTCGCGGAATTCGCTTGAGCCGATCAGGCGCAGGTCGAAATCCTGGTGGCGCTGCATGATCTGCTGGTTGATGCGGGCCTGCTCCAGCAGGTCCTGCAACTCGGCGTGCAACTGCTGGTTTTCCACCAGCAATGCTTGGGTGTCGACAGCGCTATTCATCGTGGTCCGGTCTTGTGCCGTTTTTGCTTGTTTCCCTGGATACCCTCAACGCTGGCCGGAGCCGCGTTCCCCTTGCCCGGCAGCATTTGCTGCGGACGCACAAGCTTACCACCAGCGCGCCGCGATTGGCTTACAGCGTGCTGAAAAAACGCTCGCCCATTTCTTCCAGGCCGAGCGACTGCAACACGTCCTGCAGGCGTTCGGTCGGCCGCTTGCGCGGCAGGTCCTTGTAGCGGGCGATGATCAGTTCGTTCTTCATCGAGTGTTCCCAGCCGACCAGTTCGGTGACGCTGACCTGATAACCGTGGGCTTCCAGTTGCAGGCAGCGCAGCACGTTGGTGACCTGGCTGCCGAACTCGCGCGTGTGCAGCGGATGGCGCCACAGTTCGGTCAGCGAGGTGCGACCCAGCGAGGCGCCCTTGTTGCGATTGAGCACCGAGGCGACTTCGGCCTGGCAGCACGGCACCAGCACGATGAACTGCGCGTGTTTTTTCAGCGCGAAGTGGATGGCGTCGTCGGTGGCTGTGTCGCAGGCGTGCAGGGCGGTGACGACGTCGATCTGTTCGGGCAGCGCGGTCGAGCCTATCGAGTCGGCCACCGACAGGTTGAGGAAGGACATGCCGGGGAAGCCCAGGCGTTTTGCCAGCTCGGTCGATTTCTGCACCAGCTCTTCGCGCGTCTCGATGCCGTAGATGCGCGAATCGCCTTCCAGCGCCTTGAAGAACAGGTCGTACAGGATGAAGCCGAGATAAGACTTGCCGGCGCCATGATCGACCACGCTGACATCGGGATGCGCGTTGCGGATCTCCTGCAGCAGCGGTTCGATGAACTGGTACAGGTGATAGACCTGCTTGAGCTTGCGGCGGCTGTCTTGGTTGAGCTTGCCGTCGCGCGTCAGGATGTGCAACTCCTTGAGCAGTTCGATCGACTGACCCGGGCGGATTTCCGGAATTGTCGCGGCAGGGGTGGCGCCGCTGGAACCTGCAACGGCACTGGCCGCCGCAGGTTTGTTGTGCTTCTTGCTGCTCATAGGGATGGCAATGGCTTAGACGTTGAACAGGAAGTTCATCACGTCGCCGTCCTTGACCACGTATTCCTTGCCTTCGGCGCGCATCTTGCCTGCTTCCTTGGCGCCGTTTTCGCCCTTGTAGGCAATGTAGTCTTCGTAGGCGATGGTCTGCGCACGAATGAAGCCGCGTTCAAAGTCGGTGTGGATCACGCCGGCCGCCTGCGGGCCGGTGGCGCCGACCGGTACGGTCCAGGCGCGCACTTCCTTGACGCCGGCGGTGAAGTAGGTCTGCAGGCCGAGCAGCTTGAAGGCGGCGCGGATCAGGCGATCCAGACCCGGCTCTTCCATGCCCATGTCGTTCAGGAATTCAGTCTTGTCGGCGTCCTCGAGGTCGGCGATTTCCGATTCGATGGAGGCGCAGATGGCGACGATCGGTGCGCCTTGTTCCGCTGCGTATTTGGTCAGCAGGTCCAGCAGCGGATTGTCGGTGAAGCCGGTGTCGGACACGTTGGCCACGTACATGGCCGGCTTGGCGGTGATCAGGCACAGCGGCTTGATCAACAGCATTTCTTCCGCGTCGAGGCCGAGTGCGCGCACCGGCTGGGCATCGTCCAGCGCCGGCATGATGCGTTCCAGCAGCGCCACCAGCTTGGCGGCGTCCTTGTCGCCCGAGCGCGCTTTTTTCTGTTCGCGGTGGATCGCTTTTTCGACGGTGCTCATGTCGGCCAGCGCCAGTTCGGTCTGGATCACGGCGATGTCGTCCAGCGGGCTGACCTTTCCGGCCACGTGGATCACGTTCGGGTCTTCAAAGCAGCGCACCACGTTGACGATGGCGTCGGTTTCGCGGATGTGGGACAGGAACTGGTTGCCCAGGCCTTCACCCTTGGAGGCGCCGGCCACCAGGCCGGCGATGTCGACGAATTCCACGGTGGCCGACAGGATGCGTTCCGGCTTGACGATCTCTGCCAGCGCCTGCAGGCGCGGATCGGGCACTTCGACCATGCCGACGTTCGGTTCGATGGTGCAGAACGGATAGTTTTCAGCGGGAATGCCCGCCTTGGTCAAGGCATTGAACAGGGTCGATTTACCGACGTTGGGCAGGCCGACGATGCCGCATTTGAGGCTCATGACAAAATTCTTTCTTAATCAAAAGCGGTATTGTATCAAGTCGGGCGGCCGATCCGCAGCTTTGCTGTGGCTGGTGCGGCATCCCCGGCAAGGTTTGTGCTGCGACGCGGAAACATAAGAAAAGCATCCCAAGTCGCCGAGATTGGTCAGTTGAAGTGTTATCGGTTTGTTTCAAGACGTTAATTGCCCGGTTTGATGTTGGATTGTATTTACACTGCCTATTGCCCTGCCGGAAGCAATTGCTGTTTTTGCTCTACAATGTCGCCTTTGGAGAATTCTTGGTATACGTCTTGCCTAACATCGTAGAAATCCGCGACTTGCACTTTGGCTATGGGGACCGCCCGATTTTGTCGGGCCTTCGCATGGACTTCCCACGTGGAAAAGTGATTGCCGTCATGGGCGGCTCCGGCTCCGGCAAGACCACCATCCTGCGCCTGATCGGCGGCCAGTTGCGTCCGCAATCGGGTACGCTGACGGTCGACGGCGAGAACGTGCCGTCGCTAGCCACGCGCGATCTGTATCGCCTGCGCCGCAAGATGGGCATGCTGTTCCAGAACGGCGCACTGTTTACCGACATGACGGTGTTCGACAACGTCGCCTTCCCGCTGCATGAACACACCGACTTGCCGGAAGAACTGATCCGCGATCTGGTGCTGCTCAAGCTCAACGCGGTCGGCCTGCGCAATGCCGCGTCGCTCAAGCCGGCCGAGATTTCCGGCGGCATGGCGCGCCGTGTGGCGCTGGCGCGCGCAATCGCGCTGGATCCCGCGCTGATCATGTATGACGAGCCGTTCGCCGGTCTCGATCCGATTTCCATGGGCGTCACCGCCAACCTGATCCGCAAGCTCAACGACGCGCTCGGTTCGACCTCGATCCTGGTCTCGCATGACGTCAACGAGTCGTTCGGTATCGCCGACTACGTCTATTTCCTGTCGGCAGGCAAGATCGTCGCGCAAGGCACGCCGGATGAAATGCGCGCCTCGCAGGACCCTTACGTGAAGCAATTCGTGCACGCCGAGGCCGACGGCCCGGTGCCGTTCCATTATCCGGGCCGCTCGCTGGCAGAGGACGTCGGCCTGGGAGGGCATCAATGATCGCTGGTTTCCTGGGCGGCATCGGCCGCTCCCTGCGCGAATTCGTGCTCGGCCTCGGTTTCGCCGCGCGCATGTTCTGGACCGTGATCCGCTCGTCGGGCGGTTTGTGGCGCCGTCCGCGCCTGATCACCGATCAGATTCACTTCATCGGCAACTATTCGCTGGTCATCATCGCCGTGTCGGGCCTGTTCGTTGGCTTCGTGCTCGGCCTGCAAGGTTATTACACGCTCAACAAATACGGCTCCGAACAGGCGTTGGGCCTGCTGGTGGCCTTGTCGCTGACGCGCGAACTGGGACCGGTCGTGACCGCCTTGCTGTTCGCCGGTCGCGCGGGGACGTCGCTGACCGCCGAAATCGGCCTGATGAAAGCCGGCGAGCAATTGTCGGCCATGGAAATGATGGCCGTCGATCCGCTGCAGCGCGTGGTCGCGCCGCGCTTCTGGGCCGGTGTTGTTGCCATGCCCGTGCTGGCCGCGATTTTTAGTGCCGTCGGTGTGATGGGTGGTTATATTGTGGGTGTACTGATGATCGGCGTCGACGAAGGCGCGTTCTGGTCGCAGATGCAAGGCGGCGTCGATGTCTGGAATGACATCGCCAACGGCGTGCTCAAGAGCATCGTTTTCGGTATTGCGGTAACCTTCGTTGCCCTGTATCAGGGCTATGAAGCCAAGCCGACCCCGGAAGGCGTTTCGCGCGCCACCACGCGCACGGTCGTGATCGCTTCGCTGATGGTGTTGGGATTGGATTTCCTGCTGACGGCGCTGATGTTCAGCTGAGCAGCGTAGTCGGAAATAGCGTCAGAAATAGCGTCGGAAATAATGAGGGCAAGTCCGTAACGAACTTCATCGCGGGCTTCGGATTGATTTTTAGGATGGCAGTGTATGCAACGTAAAACATTAGACGTGTGGGTGGGCTTGTTTGTCTTGCTGGGAGCGGCCGCGCTGGTTTTCCTCGCGCTCAAGGCGGGCAACATGAGCTCGTTCTCGTTCAATCAGAGGACCTATTCGATCACGAGCAAGTTCGACAACATCGGCGGCCTGAAGCCGCGCGCCGCAGTCAAGAGCGCCGGCGTGGTGGTCGGCCGGGTTGACGCGATCCGCTTCGACGACAAGACATTCCAGGCATCGGTGACGCTCAATATGGACGAGCGCTACCAGTTTCCAAAGGATAGTTCGGCCAAGATCCTGACTTCAGGTCTGCTTGGTGAGCAATACATCGGTATCGAACCGGGGGGTGATGTAAAAAATCTGGCGGCAGGCGACACGATCAAGATGACGCAATCGGCGATCGTGCTGGAGAACCTGATCAGCCAGTTCTTATATAGCAAGGCAGCAGAGGGAAAGGATAATTCAAAATGAAAATAACAGCTCGCATTGGGGCGTTGGCCATGGTTGCCGCGCTCAGTGGTTGCGCCACGTCGCAAAACCCGAACGACCCGCTTGAAGGCTTCAACCGCGCGATGTTCAGCTTCAACGACACCGTCGACAAGGTGGCGCTGAAACCGGCCGCGCAGGCCTATCAGTTCGTCTTGCCGAATTTCGTGCAGACCGGCATCGGCAACTTCTTCGGCAACATCGGCGACCTCTGGTCGGCGGTGAACCAGGTACTGCAAGGCCGTATTGAAACCGGCGTCACCAGCTTCATGCGCGTGGCGGTCAATACCACCTTCGGTCTGGTCGGCGTGCTCGACGTCAGTACCGAAGCGCGTTTGCCGAAGCAGAAGTCCGACTTCGGCCAGACCTTGGGCAAATGGGGCGTAGGCTCCGGCCCGTACGTCGTGCTGCCGTTGCTGGGACCATCGACGATTCGCGACACGGCAGCGCTGCCGGCCGATTTTTACGGCGACCTGTGGAGCTACAAGAAGCCGGTGCGCTGGCGCAACGTCGGTTCGGTGGTGCGCGTGATCGACAAGCGTGCGCAGTTGCTGGACGCCTCGAACCTGCTGGAAGACGCCGCGCTCGACAAGTATGACTTCGTGCGTGACACCTACCTGCAAAGCCGTCAGTCGCAGATCGACGGCAACAAGGACGATCACCGCGGCAAGGAAGAAGTCGTCAAGCCTTAACCGGCGCGTGACCTGCATTACAGGTGGAAAACGGCCGGGCGCGATCATCGCGCCCGGCCTCACTTGAAAATCCGGAGAATGCAACCACTTTGTATATCCGGTATCCGTTTGGATACCTGCCGGACACTCGCCGCATTTTTATGGCAAAGTGGACCGACAACAGTGCACCGGATGATGTCCGGCGCGGTTTGAGCGGTAGTGGTCGCGAGAAACGGCGCCCTATTTATGAATGGATCGTAGATTATGAACATGCTTACCAAATTCCTGGCGATTGCCCTGTCGGCTTCCGCGCTGACGTTCGCTTCTGCTGCCTCGGCGCAGGAAGCGCCCGACGCGCTGGTCAAGCGCATCAGCGACGACGTCATCAACACCGCCAAGAGCGACAAGGAAATCCAGGCCGGCAACATCAATCGCATCGTTGCCCTGGTGGAAGAAAAAATCTTGCCTTACGTCGATTCCGAGCGCATGACCTCGCTGGCGGCCGGCCGCTACTGGCGTCAGGCGACGCCTGAACAGCAGAAGCAGCTGATCACCGAATTCCGCAGCCTGCTGATCTATACGTACTCCGGCGCGCTGTCGCAAATCCGCGACCAGAAGATCGAATACAAGCCGCTGCGCGCCGATCCGGCCGACACTGAAGTGGAAGTGCGTTCGCAAGTGATCCAGTCGCGCGGCGAGCCGATCCAACTGAGCTATCGTCTTGAAAAGCTGTCGTCGGGCTGGAAGATGTACGACGTCAACGTGATGGGCGCGTGGTTGGTGGAGGCTTATAAAGGCACCTTCAACAGCGAAATCACCAAGGGCGGCATCGACGGCCTGATCAAGAGCCTGTCCGACAAGAACAAGCAGCTGGCTGCGCGTTCGGGCAAGAAGTAATCGGGACCGACAGGAAACCTGACATGTTCAAACCCGCCGCCACCCTTACCGCCGACAACGCCAGCGCCACGCTGGCGGCCGGTCTGCAGGCAATTGCCGGCGGCCAGTCGGCGATCGACCTGAGCGGCGTTGCGACCGTGGATTCTTCCGCCGTCGCCACCTTGCTGGCGTGGCAACGCGCCGCCCGGCAAAAGGGGCTGGTGCTGCAATTCGGCGTGCTGCCGGCCAACCTGCAAAGCCTGGTTGACTTGTACGGCGCCGCGTCGCTGCTGGGCGCGCCGACTTCCGCATCCGACCGACACCACTGATCTCCTGAAGGCCGCCGGCAATGCCGGCAGCCGCTTCCCCCATTCCGGCTGCAAGAGCGGAAATCCCCTATAATCCAACGTTTCGCTGTACCGCTTGTTGCCTTGATGCAAAAGGCCGGCAGCCTGATTCGTTCCCTTTTGCTTACTCTGACGCGTCCCGAATACGGACCAAAAAATGGCAGCTCTACAGATCAACAACGTCGAAAAACGCTATCAGTCGCTACAGGCCCTGGGCGGAGTTTCACTCTCGATAGAAGAGGGTGAATTTTTCGGCCTGCTCGGCCCCAACGGCGCCGGCAAAACCACGCTCATCTCGATCGTGGCCGGCTTGAATCGCGCCGATTCCGGCTCGGTCACCATCCACGGTCACGACGTCGTCACCGATTACCGTGCGGCGCGCACCAAGCTCGGCGTGGTGCCGCAGGAACTGGTGTTCGACCCGTTCTTTACCGTGCGCGAAACGCTGCGCATGCAATCCGGCTATTTCGGCTTGAAGAACAACGATCGCTGGATCGACGAGGTGATGGACAACCTGGACCTCACCAACAAGGCCGACACCAACATGCGCGCGCTGTCCGGCGGCATGAAACGGCGTGTGCTGGTGGCCCAGGCGCTGGTGCACAAGCCGCCGGTGATCGTGCTCGACGAGCCGACCGCAGGCGTCGACGTCGAGTTGCGCCAGACCTTGTGGAAATTCATCGGTCGCCTCAATCGCGAAGGTCACACCATCGTGCTGACCACGCACTATCTGGAAGAAGCGCAGGCGCTGTGCAACCGCATCGCCATGCTGAAGTTCGGCAAGGTGGTGGCGCTGGATTCGACGGATGCGCTGATCAAGCGCATTTCCGGTTCGCAACTGGTGCTGCGCCTGAAGTCGGGCGGCTTGCCCGACAGCCTGCGTCCGCTGGTGACGCATCCCGAAGAATTGTTGTCCGGCCTGAAATACACGCTGCGCGTGAACGACTACAACGACGTCGAGCCTATCCTGGCGGCGCTGCGCGAAGGCGGCGCGGTGATCGACGACATGCAGCTGCAACAGGCTGATCTGGAAGATGTCTTCATCCAGATCATGGGAGGTGTCAAATGACCGGTTTTCAAACACTGTTTTACAAGGAAGTGCTGCGTTTCTGGAAGGTCGCCACGCAAACCGTGACGGCGCCGATCATGACCGCCATGCTGTACCTGATGATCTTCGGCCACGTGTTGCAAGACCGCGTGCAGGTGTATCCGGGCGTGCAATACACCGGCTTTCTGGTGCCCGGGCTGGTCATGATGAGCGTGTTGCAGAACGCCTTCGCCAACAGCTCGTCCTCGCTGATCCAGTCCAAGATCACCGGCAACCTAGTATTCGTGCTGCTGACTCCGTTGTCGCATTGGGAAATGTTCGGCGGCTACGTGCTGGCAGCAGTCGTGCGCGGCCTGATCGTCGGCGCCGGTGTGTTCGTGGTGACGGCGTGGTTCGGTCACCTGAGCTTCGTGGCGCCGTGGTGGATCGTGATCTTCGCCTTGCTGGGCGCTGCCATTCTCGGCACCATGGGATTGGTCGCCGGGATCTGGGCGGAGAAGTTCGACCAGTTGGCGGCGTTCCAGAATTTCCTGATCGTGCCGCTGACCTTCCTGGCCGGCGTGTTCTATTCGATCCACTCGCTGCCGCCATTCTGGCAAACGGTCTCGCATTTCAACCCGTTCTTTTATATGATTGACGGTTTCCGCTACGGCTTTTTCGGGCAGTCCGACATCAATCCCCTGATCAGCCTGGCGATTGTCGTGGTGTTCTTCATCGCGCTGTCGACGCTGGCGGTACGGATGCTGAAGAGCGGCTACAAACTGCGCGCGGGCGCACATTGACGCACATCGACGCATATTGATGGCGACGTCCGACGTTCGCCAGTTACCTTGATTACCTAGTGAAGAGCCGCATCATGCTACCCACACCTGAACTCGTTAAGAACTACATCGCTGCCGGCCTGGCCTGCTCGCACCTCGAAGTCGAGGGCGACGGCCAGCACTTTACCGCCGTCATCGTGTCCGACTCCTTCGCCGGCAAGCGTCTGATCCAGCGTCACCAGCTGGTCTACGCGGCGCTCGGCGATCGCATGCGCGAGGAAATTCACGCCCTGTCGATGAAGACCCTCACTCCCGAAGAATTTCAGAAATAAGGCCTAGCTTTTTCATGGACAAGCTTTTAATCCGCGGCGGTAATCGCCTCTCCGGCGAAGTCGTCATCTCCGGCGCCAAGAATGCTGCGCTGCCTATTCTGTGCGCCGGCCTGCTGACCGCCGATACGTTGAATTTGTCGAACGTGCCGAACCTGCAGGACGTGAGCACGATTCTTAAACTGATGCGCCAGATGGGTTTGCGCGCAGAGCAGAACGATCACAGCGTCACCCTCAACGGCAATGACATCACCAAGCTCGAAGCGCCTTATGAACTGGTGAAGACCATGCGCGCCTCGATCCTGGTGCTCGGTCCGCTGCTGGCGCGCTTCGGCGAAGCCAAGGTGTCGCTGCCGGGCGGCTGCGCCATCGGTTCGCGTCCGGTCGACCAGCACATCAAGGGTTTGCAGGCGATGGGCGCGGAAATCACCATCGACGCAGGTTACATCTACGCCAAGGCCAAGCGCCTCAAGGGCACCCGCATCGTGACCGACATGATCACCGTCACCGGCACCGAAAACCTGCTGATGGCGGCGGTGCTGGCCGAAGGCGAGACCGTGCTGGAAAACGCCGCGCGTGAACCTGAAGTCAGCGACCTGGCGCACCTGCTGGTCGCGATGGGCGCGAAGATCGAAGGCATCGGCACCGACCGCCTGGTGATCCAGGGCGTCGACAAGCTGCACGGCGCGTCGCACACCGTCATTGCCGACCGCATCGAAACCGGTACCTTCCTGTGCGCCGTGGCGGCCGTAGGCGGCGACGTCACACTGAAGAATACCCGCAGCAGCCTGCTCGACGCTGCGCTCGACAAGCTGCGTGAAGCCGGCGTCATCCTGACGACAGGCGACGACTGGATCCGCGTGCAGATGGCGCGTCGTCCCAAGGCAGTCAGCTTCCGCACCACCGAATATCCAGGCTTCCCGACCGACATGCAGGCGCAATTCATGGCGCTGAACTGCATCGCCGAAGGCACCAGCCACGTCACTGAAACGATTTTCGAAAACCGCTTCATGCACGTGCAGGAAATGAACCGCCTCGGCGCCGCCATCGACATTGAAGGCAACACCGCCATCGTCAAGGGCGTGGAAAAATTCATCGGCGCGCCGGTAATGGCGACCGACCTGCGCGCCTCGGCGTCGTTGGTCATCGCCGGCCTGGCCGCGCAAGGCGAGACGCTGATCGAGCGCATCTATCACCTCGACCGCGGCTACGATCGCATGGAAAACAAACTGTCGTCGATCGGCGCCCAGATCGAACGCGTTAAATAATCGCTAGCAAACAATGACCCAGCAACTCACTCTCGCTCTGTCCAAGGGCCGCATCTTCGAAGAAACGCTGCCGCTGCTCAAGGCCGCCGGCATCGAAGTCACCGAAGATCCCGAGACCTCGCGCAAACTGATCCTGCCGACCAATGATCCGGCCGTGCGCGTGATTATCGTGCGCGCTTCCGACGTGCCGACCTACGTGCAATACGGCGCCGCCGATTTCGGCGTGGCCGGCAAGGACGTATTGCTCGAGCATGGCGGCGAAGGCCTGTACCAGCCGATCGACCTGAACATCGCCAAGTGCCGCCTGTCGGTCGCGGTGCAGGAAGGTTTCGATTACGCCAGCGCGGTGCGCCAGGGCGCGCGCCTGCGTGTGGTCACCAAGTACGTCAAGACCGCGCGTGAACATTTCGCGTCCAAGGGCGTGCACGTCGACCTGATCAAGCTGTACGGTTCGATGGAGCTTGGCCCGCTGGTCGGTCTGTCCGACGCCATCGTCGACCTCGTCAGCACCGGCGGCACCTTGCGCGCCAATAAGCTGGTCGAAGTCGAGCACATCATGGAAATTTCATCGCGCCTGGTGGTGAACCAGGCCGCGCTGAAACTGAAACGCGAACGTCTGCAACCGATCCTGGAGGCATTCGAAAGAGCGTCGCAGGCCAACGCATAACAGACGCATACGCTGAACATCACAGCGCAAGCATCGAACGTACTGAAAGCACCGAAGGCGACATCATGGGCATAGCAATCCGAAAACTCGACTCCACCGACGCCGGTTTCAGGCAGACCCTGTCGTCCGTGCTGGCCTTTGAAGCCGGCGAAGACGAGGCTATCGATCGCGCTGCCGCCGGCATCCTGGCCGACGTCAAGGCGCGCGGCGACGCCGCCGTGCTGGAATACACCAACCGTTTTGATCGCCTGTCGGCTACCGCCGTTTCCGCGCTGGAAATCGGTCAGGATGAGTTGAAAAAAGCATTGGACGGTTTGCCCGCCGCGCGTCGCGCCGCCTTGCAGACTGCCGCCGATCGCGTGCGCGCCTACCATGAACGCCAGAAGAAGGAATGCGGCTCCGACGGTTTCCTCTACACCGAGGCCGACGGCACCGTGCTGGGCCAGAAGGTCACGCCGCTGGATCGCGTCGGCATTTACGTGCCGGGCGGCAAGGCCGCCTATCCGTCGTCGGTCTTGATGAACGCCATCCCGGCCAAGGTCGCCGGCGTGCAGGAAGTCATCATGGTGGTGCCGACCCCGGACGGCGTGAAGAATGAACTGGTACTGGCCGCTGCGGCGATTGCCGGCGTCGACCGCGTGTTCACCATCGGCGGCGCGCAAGCCGTCGGCGCGCTGGCCTACGGCACCGACACGATTCCGCAAGTCGACAAGATCGTCGGTCCCGGCAACGCCTACGTGGCCGCCGCCAAGCGTCGCGTGTTCGGTACGGTCGGCATCGACATGATCGCCGGCCCGTCCGAGATCCTGGTGATCTGCGACGGCAGCACCGATCCGGACTGGATCGCCATGGACCTGTTCTCGCAAGCCGAGCATGACGAGCTGGCGCAATCCATTTTGCTGTGCCCGGATGCCGATTACATCGCCAAGGTCGAGGCCAGCATCAACAAGCAGCTCGACGCCATGCCGCGCAAGGATGTGATCCGCACGTCGCTGACCGATCGCGGCGCGCTGGTCAAAGTGCGCGACATGGACGAAGCCTGCGAGATCGCCAACGCGATCGCCGCCGAGCATCTGGAAATTTCCACCGAACAGCCGCAGCAATGGGCCGACAAGATCCGTCACGCCGGCGCCATGTTCCTCGGCCGTTTTTCTTCCGAAGCGCTGGGCGATTACTGCGCCGGTCCCAACCACGTGTTGCCGACGTCGCGCACCGCGCGTTTCTCGTCGCCGCTCGGCGTCTACGATTTCCAGAAGCGCTCCAGCATCATTCAGGTCAGCGAAGCCGGCGCCCAGACACTGGGCAAGGTTGCCGCCGAACTGGCTTACGGCGAAGGTTTGCAGGCACACGCCCGTTCCGCCGAGTTGCGCCTCAAGTGACGACAATGCGGACGACACTGCGCGTTCAGCCAGGTCAGTCAGTCCGGCCAGGTCGGCGATGAGCTGGCGCGACCGCGTTTTTTGCGAAGATGCGCTGGACGGTCTGGCGCGCATCCCCGACGGCGAGATTGACCTGCTGATCGCCGATCCGCCTTACGGTCTCGGCAAGGATTACGGCAACGACTCCGACAAGCTCGACAACGACGCCTACCTGGCCTGGACCGAGCAGTGGATCGATGTCGCGCTTCCCAAGCTCAAGCCGAACGGCAGTCTTTACATTTTCCTGACCTGGCGTTACTCGCCGGAAATTTTCGTCATGCTCAAGCGGCGCATGACCATGCTCAACGAAATCGTCTGGGACCGCCGCGTGCCGTCCATGGGCGGCAGCACGCGCAAGTATTCGTCGGTGCACGACACCATCGGTTTCTTCGCGCGCGCAAAAGATTACTATTTTGACCTCGACGCCATCCGCATTCCTTACGACGCCCAGACCAAGAAGGCGCGCTCGCGCTCGATCTTCGTCGGCGCCAAGTGGCTGGAAATGGGCTACAACCCGAAAGACGTCTGGAGCGTGTCGCGCCTGCATCGCGAGCACAAGGAACGCGCCGACCATCCGACCCAGAAGCCGCTCGAAATCGTCGAGCGCATGATCAAGGCCTCGTGCCCGCCCGGCGGCGTGGTGCTGGATCCCTTCATGGGCAGCGGCACTACGGCGGTGGCGGCGCGACGCTGCGGCCGCCAGTTTGTCGGCTTTGAACTGAACCCGGCCTATTGCGCGCTGATCGATCAGCGCGTGGCCGATCTTGATCCCACTTCGACACAGACCTCCGATGAGCAAGTCCCTGGTTGAACGCATCATCCGCGCCGACGTGCGCGCGTTGTCCGCCTATCCGGTGCCGGACGCTGCCGGCTTCGTCAAACTCGACGCCATGGAAAATCCGTACACGCTGCCGCAGGCCCTGCGCGACGAGCTCGGGCAACGCCTGGCCGAGGTGGCGCTGAACCGTTATCCGGTGCCGTCCTACACGCTGCTCAAGGAAAAACTGTGCCGCCACATGGGCGTGCCGACCGGCTTCGACGTGCTGCTGGGCAATGGTTCGGATGAACTGATTTCCATCGTCTCGGTAGCATGCGCCCAGGCCGGCGCCAAAGTGCTGGCGCCCGAACCTGGCTTCGTGATGTACGGCGTGTCGGCGAAATTCGCCGGGCTCGAGTACATCGGCGTGCCGCTCAAGGCCGACTTCACGCTCGATCGCGACGCCATGCTGGCGGCGATCGCCGCGCACCGGCCGGCGATTACTTACCTGGCGTATCCCAACAACCCGACCGGCACGCTGTATGACGTGGCCGACATCGAAGCGGTGATCCGCGCCGTCGGTGACGACGGCATCGTGGTGGTCGATGAAGCCTACCAGCCGTTTGCGCAGGAAAGCTTCATGCCGCGCTTGCCGGAATTCAACAATCTGGTGGTCATGCGCACCGTCTCCAAGCTCGGCCTGGCCGGCATCCGCCTTGGTTACATGGCTGCGAGCGCGGCCTTGTTGCAGGAATTCGACAAGGTGCGGCCGCCCTATAACATCAACGTGCTGACGCAGGCGGCGGCCGAGTTCGTGCTCGACCACACCGCCGAACTGGACCGTCAGGCGGCGGCATTGCGCAATGCGCGCACCGGTCTGGCGGCGGCGCTGGCAGGGCTCGACGGCGTGGAAGTGTTCCCGTCCGCCGCCAATTTCCTGCTGATCCGGCTGGCAAATGCGGATAAAGTATTCGCCGGGCTGCTGCAACGTAAGGTATTAGTCAAAAATGCCGGTAAAATGCATCCATCGCTGCAAAATTGCCTCAGAGTCAATGTCAGTACACCCAAAGAGAATTCCCTGTTCCTGATCGCCTTGAAAGAAACGCTTCAAGAGCGCATCTAGGAATCACCTTTGTCACTTTTGTAATGTCTGTTTTACCCTGATCATGTCAACTCCACGAACTGCAGAAGTCGTCCGCAACACCAACGAGACGCAAATCCGCGTCGCGATCAACCTGGATGGCACCGGCCAGCAAAAGCTGGACACCGGCGTGCCTTTCCTCGATCACATGCTGGACCAGATCGCGCGCCACGGTTTGATCGACCTCGACATCCAGGCCAAGGGCGACCTGCACATCGATGCGCACCACACCGTGGAAGACGTCGGCATCACGCTCGGCCAGGCCTTCGCCAAGGCCATCGGCGACAAGAAGGGCATCCGCCGTTACGGCCATGCCTACGTGCCGCTGGACGAAGCGCTGTCGCGCGTGGTGATCGACTTCTCCGGCCGTGCCGGCCTGGAATATCACATCCCCTTTACCCGCTCCATGATCGGCGGCTTCGACGTCGACCTGACCAGCGAGTTCTTCCATGGTTTTGTCAATCATGCACAAGTCACGCTGCATGTGGACAATCTGCGCGGCATCAACGCGCACCATCAATGCGAAACCGTATTCAAGGCTTTTGGCCGCGCCCTGCGCATGGCGATCGAACTCGATCCGCGTTCGGCGGGAACGATTCCTTCCACCAAAGGCAGCCTGTAATGTGAGCCGGGCGGGACACTCCGTTCCGCCATTGACACTTTCCGTGCGTTTGCATTTTTCGATATGAATAAAATTGTTGTAGTGGATTACGGAATGGGCAACCTGCGCTCGGTCGCGCAAGCCCTGCGCCATGTCGCGCCTGAAGCCGACGTGCGCATCTCCGGCGAAGTCGCCGACATCGAAGCGGCCGACCGTGTGGTGCTGCCGGGTCAGGGTGCGATGCCGGACTGCATGCGCAGCCTGCGCGAGTCCGGCGTGCAGGACGCGGTGATCGCGGCCTCGCGCAGCAAGCCGCTGTTCGGCGTGTGCGTCGGCGAGCAGATGCTGTTCGACTGGAGCGAAGAAGGCGATACGCCCGGCCTCGGCTTGTTGCCCGGCAAGGTGGTGCGCTTTCAGCTCGACGGTCAGATCCAGGAAGACGGTTCGCGTTTCAAGGTCCCGCAAATGGGCTGGAACCGCGTGCATCAGAAGGTCGTGCATCCGCTGTGGCAGGGCGTCGACGAGCAGGCTTACTTCTATTTCGTGCACAGCTACTACGCGCAACCGGCCGACAGCGCCCATACTGTCGGCGAGACTGTCTACGGCGCGCCGTTCGCTTGCGCCGTGGCTCGCGATAATATTTTTGCAACACAATTCCATCCGGAAAAAAGTGCCGCTGCGGGTTTGCAGCTGTACCGGAATTTCGTACACTGGAAACCTTGATTTTTGCTTAATTTTCACTCAGTTCTTTTTCCAACCGGCAAGCCATGCGCATATCGAACACCGTGCGCTGACCTGTCCTTCACTTACTCAACGTCATTACCGTAGCCATGCTGCTGATACCTGCCATCGACCTGAAAGACGGTCATTGCGTTCGCCTGAAGCAAGGCGATATGGACCAAGCCACCGTATTCTCCCAGGACCCCGCCGAAATGGCGCGGCACTGGCTGCTGCAAGGCGCGCGTCGCCTGCATCTGGTCGACCTCAACGGCGCCTTCGCCGGCAAGCCGAAGAACGAATCGGCCGTCAAGGCCATCCTCAAGGCGGTGCGTGATTTCGCCACCGAGAACGACGTCGAGGAAATCCCCGTGCAACTGGGCGGCGGCATCCGCGACCTCGACACCATCGAGCGCTATCTTGATGACGGCCTGTCCTACATCATCATCGGCACCGCCGCGGTGAAGAATCCGGGCTTCCTGCACGATGCCTGCAGCGCGTTCCCGGGCCAGATCATCGTCGGCCTCGACGCCAAGGACGGCAAGGTCGCCACCGACGGCTGGAGCAAGCTGTCCGGCCATGAAGTGATCGACCTGGCCAAGAAATTTGAAGGCTACGGCTGCGAAGCCATCGTCTACACCGACATCGGCCGCGACGGCATGATGGGCGGCGTCAACATCGAAGCCACCGTGCGCCTGGCGCAGGCGGTCTCGATCCCGATCATCGCCTCCGGCGGCGTGCACAACATCAAGGACGTCGAAGCCCTGTGCGGCGTGCAGGACGAAGGCATCGAAGCGGTCATCTGCGGCCGCTCGATCTACGAAGGCACGCTGGACCTGAGTTCGGCGCAGGATCGCGCCGACGAATTGACGGAGTCCGAAGGGTCCGACAGCGAACCATCATGACACTCGCAAAACGCATCATCCCCTGTCTCGACGTGACGGCCGGTCGCGTCGTCAAAGGCGTCAATTTCCTCGAGTTGCGCGATGCCGGCGACCCGGTTGAAATCGCGCGCCGCTACGACGAGCAGGGCGCGGACGAAATTACCTTCCTCGACATCACCGCGTCCTCGGACGGCCGCGGTCTGCTCCTCGACATCATCGAAGCGGTGGCCTCGCAAGTCTTCATTCCGCTGACCGTCGGCGGCGGCGTGCGCGCAGTTGACGATGTACGACGCCTGCTCAACGCCGGCGCCGACAAGGTCGGCATCAACACATCAGCGGTGACCAATCCGCAACTGGTGGAAGACGCGGCGGGCAAATACGGTTCGCAATGCATCGTGGTGGCGATCGACGCCAAGCGTACCGGCGAAGGCAAGTGGGAAGTCTTCACGCACGGCGGCCGCAACGCTACCGGGCTGGACGCGGTCGAGTGGGCGCGCAAGATGGCGCAACTCGGCGCCGGTGAAATTCTGCTGACCAGCATGGACCGAGACGGCACGCGCAGCGGCTTCGACCTGGCGCTCACGCGCGCGGTGTCGGATGCGGTGGCGATTCCCGTGATCGCCTCGGGCGGCGTCGGCGGCCTGCAGGATCTGGCCGACGGCATCAAGCAGGGCAAGGCCGATGCCGTGCTGGCGGCGAGCATTTTCCACTATGGTCAACACACCGTGCAGGAAGCGAAACGTTTTATGGCGGATCAAAATATTCCGATGAGGCTGGCATGAGCATCAGTGCAAAATGGCTGAACAAGGTGAAATGGGATGAAGTCGGCCTGGTGCCGGTGATCGCCCAGGAAGTCGGCTCCAACGACGTGCTGATGTTCGCCTGGATGAACCGCGAAGCGCTGGCTCGCACCGTGCAGACCGGCGAAGCGGTGTACTGGAGCCGCTCGCGCAAGAAGCTGTGGCACAAGGGTGAGGAATCCGGCCATTTTCAGAAGGTGCACGAAATCCGCCTCGACTGCGACGAAGACGTGGTCTTGCTCAAGGTTGAGCAAGTGGCCGGCATCGCCTGCCACACCGGCCGTCATTCCTGCTTCTTCCAGAAGTTCGAAGGCAATGCCGACACCGGCGAATGGCAGACCGTCGAGCCGGTGCTGAAAGACGACGAAGCCGCGCCGGCCAAGGAAAAGCCGAAGCGTGTGCGCAAGACAGCTCCGAAGGTAACGCCATGAGTGAAACACTGCGCCGCCTTGCCGACGTGATCGAGTCGCGCAAGCTGGCCAATGGCGGTGACCCCGCCACATCGTATGTCGCCAAGCTGTTTTCCAAGGGCGACGACGCCATCCTGAAAAAGATCGGCGAAGAAGCCGCGGAAACTATCATGGCCGCCAAGGACGCGCGCGTCAGCGGCGACGCCTCTAAGGTGCTCTACGAATGCGCCGACCTGTGGTTCCACTCGATGGTCATGCTGGCGCATTTCGACCTCAAGCCGCAGGACGTGCTCAACGAACTGGCGCGTCGCGAAGGCTTGTCCGGCCTCGAAGAGAAGGCCGCTCGTCCGGACAATGCATGACAACGCATCAGCAGAATCAACGCATAAAAATTCACGACCGTAAAAACGGCGATTGATCGAGACACCATCAGGAGGAGCAGCTTTGGATAACTGTATTTTTTGCAAGATCGCCGCCGGTGAGATCCCGTCGAAGAAGGTCTACGAAGACGACGACGTGCTGGCGTTCCACGACATCAACCCGGCCGCGCCTGTGCATTTCCTGATTATTCCGAAACTGCACGTCGCCACGCTGGCCGATTGCGGCGAGAAACATGCGGCGCTATTGGGTAAAATGGCCCTGCTTGCGCCAAAACTGGCGCAGGAACAGGGATGCGGCTACCAGCTTGACGCGACCGGCAACAAGACCGGCGGTTTCAAGACGCTTTTCAATACAGGCCCGGACGGCGGCCAAGAGGTGTACCATCTCCACATGCATGTCATTGGCGGCGCCCATCCGTGGCGCACCAAGTCCGTGCTGCAGGGATAAGGACAACGCATCCGGCCTGGCAGGAATATTGCATCAAAGATTTATTTGAATACAGGGCACGCGTGTCCGCTTAGGAGAGAAAAATGGGTTCGTTCAGTATCTGGCATTGGTTGATTGTTCTGGTAATCGTCATGGTGGTGTTCGGCACGAAGAAGCTGGGCAATATGGGTTCCGACCTGGGCAAGGCCGTCAAGGGTTTCAAGGATGGCGTCAAGGGCGAAGAAGAAGACAAAGACAAGCCTGTCGCCAAGGATCAGACCATTATCGACGTGCAAGCCAAAGACAAAGAAAAATCCGGCAGCTGAGTCTTCCGTTGACGCCCGCACCGCTTTGCCATTTGTGGTTTGGCCAGGCTGCGCGGGCTATCGTTGTTCCTGATGCCCCGCCAGCCCGGCCTCGCGCACGCTGATTTTCCCGGCATTCACTTTCGATTGTTACCCTCGCAATGATTGATATCGGTCTTACCAAGCTGGCTCTCATCGGCGTTGTCGCGCTGGTCGTCATCGGTCCCGAGCGTCTGCCCAAGGTGGCGCGCATGGCCGGTTCGCTGTTCGGCCGCGCGCAACGCTACATCAACGAGGTCAAGACGGAAGTCAGCCGCGAGATAGAGCTGGAAGAACTGCGCAAGATGCAAAAGGACGTGCAGGACGCCGCCGGCGACGTCCACGACAGCATTTCCAAGACCGTCACCGACGCCGGGAATTCCATCCACGACGCCTGGAACGACAGTAGTTCCGGCAGTAGCACCAGCTGGAGCACCACGCCAAGTCCGGAAGCGCTGGTCATCAAGGCCAAGAATTTCCGCAAGAAGAAACTGGCCCGTACTTCGGGCGTTCCTTCCTGGTACAAGAATCAGAGTGGCCGCCGCACCCGCGTGATTTCCGCAGCGGCGCGCGTGGCCAAATATCGTCCTATCGGCGCCGGCAAATCGGCCGGTTTTTTCTAATCCCGATGGACTTGTTTTCCATCCCACTCCTGCAGTAATTCCATGGCCGAAGAACAGAAAACGTCAGGTAGCGAAGATACCTTCATTTCGCATCTGATCGAATTGCGCAGCCGCGTGGTGAAAGCGTCGGCAGCGGTGCTCATCATTTTCCTGTGCATGATGCCGTGGTCCGCGCATATCTTCGACTTGCTGGCGGCGCCGATGATCAGTGCGCTGCCGGTCGGCAGCAAAATGATCGCCACCGGCGTCATCACGCCGTTCCTGATCCCGGTCAAGGTCACCATGCTGATGGCCTTCATGATCGCGCTGCCGTGGGTGCTTTACCAGATGTGGGCCTTCGTCGCGCCGGGTTTGTATTCGCACGAGAAGCGCCTGGTTGCGCCGCTGGTGATTTCATCTTCGCTGCTGTTCATCACGGGCGTGGCGTTCTGCTACTTCTTCGTGTTCGGGGTGGTGTTCCCGTTCATCAACAACTTTGCGCCGAAGTCGGTCTCGGTGGCGCCGGATATCGACAGCTATGTCGACTTCGTGCTGACCATGTTCCTGGCGTTCGGCATCACCTTCGAAGTGCCGATCATCGTGATCGTGCTGGTGCGCATGGGCCTGGTGCCGCTGGCCAAGCTCAAGCAGATCCGTCCCTACGTGGTGGTCGGCGCTTTCGTCATCGCCGCCGTGGTGACACCGCCGGACATCATGAGTCAGCTGTTGCTGGCAGTGCCGCTGTGCCTGCTGTATGAAGTCGGCCTGCTGGTGGCGCCGATCTTCGAGAAAGCCACGCGCGCGCCGGAAGAGCGTGAGGACGTCGTCGGCAGCTGACCGGCGCAAACCTCAGGCATTAAAAAGGCCACTGCATGCAGTGGCTTTTTTGTTTGCGGCGAAATTGACTTCACTCCGCAATGATCAGCGGCACCTGGCGCAACCAGCTCACCAGCGGATAGGCATCCTTGAATCCGGCCAGCACTTCCTTGCCGATATCGGCCGGGATCTTTTTCTTGATGCTCGATTCCTTCCAGACGATGAAGTTCTTCAGCTTGATGTATTCGAGATGCGGGCTGTCGGCGTCGAAGCCCTTGGGCGGACGCGTCAGCTTGCCTTCTTCCTGCAAGCCGCCGTAGTTGTCCTTGATGGCCTTGTTCCTGAGCACCTTGCTGAAGCCGGCGGCGTCTTCGATCACGCGCTGGCGAATCGCGCGCAGACGGTCCGACGGCGGCATGTATTCGCCGCCCGCGATCAGCAGCTGACCGTCGGCGTCAATATGGAAGTAGTAAGCCGGGCCGCCGCCCGAGCTCGGCTTCTTCAGGCCGCTGGCGGTCAGGGACGCAGAGAAGTGTGTCTTGTACGGGCTCTTGTCATGCGAGAAGCGCATGTCGCGGTTGATGCGGAACAGCGCCTTCTTCGGATTGCAGCTAGCCATGATGGGATCGAACTTGCTGATGTCGGCGATCAGCTGCGTCACCAGTTCGAGGAACTCCGCGCGCAGGATGTCGTAGCGCGGCTTGTTCATGACGAACCAGGCGCGATTGTTGTTCTCCGACAGTTCGGCGAGGAATTGCGTCAGGTCACGGATATGCATGTTGCGTTCTTTCCTTACTCTCGTTCTTCACGTTTCGGCGGCGGACGTTTGCCGACGACGATTTCCAGCGTGGTCTCCTGCGCCTTGCGCAGCACCGTCATCTTCGCCTTCTGCCCCGGGATCAGCTGGGCGATCAGGTTCAGCATTTCGGTGGTGTCGGTGACCGGTTTTTCTTCCACGCTGATGAGGATGTCGCCCGGCTTCATGCCGGCCTTGTCGGCGGGGCCGTTCTTGAGCACGCCGGCGATGATGGCGCCGGTCTTCTTGGTCAGGCCGAAGCTCTCCGCCAGCTCAGGTGTGATGTCCTGCGGCTCGACGCCGATCCAGCCGCGCACCACCTGACCGTGGTTGATGATGGCTTCCATCACGGTTTTTGCAGTCGACACGGGAATCGCAAAGCCGATGCCGAGGTTGCCGCCGGTGCGCGAATAGATCGCGGTGTTGACACCCAGCAGGTTGCCGTTGGTGTCGACCAGCGCGCCGCCCGAATTGCCCGGATTGATGGCTGCATCGGTCTGGATGAAATTCTCGAAGGTGTTGATGCCGAGGTGATTGCGGCCCAGCGCCGAGATGATGCCCATGGTGACGGTCTGCCCGACGCCGAAGGGATTGCCGATGGCCAGCACGATGTCGCCGACGGTGGCCTGCTCGACGTGCGCCAGCGTGATCGCAGGCAGGTTCGGCAGGTCGATCTTGATGACGGCCAGATCGGTCTCGGGATCGGTGCCGACCACCTTGGCGGACGCCTTGCGGCCGTCGGCCAGGGCTACCTCGATTTCATCGGCGGCTTCGACCACGTGGTTGTTGGTCAGGATGTAACCTTGCGGGCTGACGATCACGCCCGAGCCGAGGCTGGATTGCTTGTCGTCCTGCTGCTGGTCCTCGAACTGATCGCCGAAGAACTTCTTGAAGAACGGGTCATCCATGAATGGATTTTTTTGCGGCCGCGCTTCCGTCGTGGTGAAGATGTTGACCACCGAAGGCATGGCCTGGCGGGCGGCGTCGCGATAGGAGTTCGGGGTGGGGGCGCCCGGTGCGGCTTCCTGCATTTGCACCGTGGAGGAGGCGGAACGGACCCGGGAACCGAGCGTACCGCTCGCCCAATCGGGCTTCAAGGTAGCTACAATGAACCAGACCGCCAAACCGACAGTCACGGTTTGCGCAAACAACAGCCAAAAACGTCGCATATTGAAATAAAGATGAGGATGAAAGATGACCCTGCGCACAGCAAATAGGGAAGAGCTTGCCAACTACCTGGCGCAAACGCTGAATATCGCACAATACCGCGATTATTGCCCAAATGGGCTACAGGTGGAAGGGCGCGGGGAAATCGGCCTGGTCGTCAGCGGCGTCACCGCCAACCAGGCGCTGATCGAAGCGGCGCTTGATCTCAAGGCCGACGCCATCCTGGTGCACCACGGTTATTTCTGGCGTGGCGAGGACGCACGCGTAATCGGCACCAAGCACAAGCGCCTCAGGGCGCTGCTGGCCAACGACGTCAATCTGTTCGCGTATCACCTGCCGCTGGACGGCCATGCGGAACTCGGCAACAACGCGCAACTGGCGCGCCAACTTAGCCTGGTCGGCAGCGACCGTTTCGGTGAAGACAAGCTGGGCTGGCTGGGCGTACCCGAAGCCGACGCCAACATCGCCACCGTCGGCGACCTGGCGCGCCTGATCGAGCGCCGCCTCGGCCGCGCGCCGCTGCTGATCGGCGATGCCGACCAAGTGCTCGGCAAGATCGCCTGGTGCACCGGCGCCGCGCAGGGTTTCCTGGGCGACGCCATTGCCGCCGGTGCTTCGGTCTACATCAGCGGCGAAATCTCCGAACCGACCGTGCACCTGGCGCGCGAAACCGGCGTCGCCTACATCGCCGCCGGCCATCATGCGACCGAGCGCTACGGCGTGCAGGCGCTGGGCGCGCATCTCGCGGACCACTTCGGCATCCGGCATCAGTTCGTTGACATCGACAATCCGGTCTGATTTCCTGTATTCCGCCTCTGCATGAAAAAAGCCCGCATCGCGGGCTTTTTCGTTGGAAGAGGGTCGGAGTTCGCTTACTTCTTCAGCGAATCGCGGATTTCGCGCAGCAGCACGATGTCTTCCGGCGGTGCGGCAGGAGCAGCCGGCTCCGTCGCTTTTTCATGGATGGCCAGGTCGCGCGCCTTGTTGATCATGCGCACCATCTGGAAAATGATGAAGGCCAAGATCAGAAAGTTGATCAAAATAGTCAGGAAATTGCCGTAAGCGAACACCGCGCCGGCTTTCTTCGCTTCAATCAGCGTCAGCTGCGTGCCCTGGCCGTTGAGCGGCAGGTAATAGTTGGCGAAATCCAGCCCGCCGAAGATGCGGCCCACGACCGGCATGATGATGTCCTGTACCAGCGATTCGACGATCTTGCCGAACGCACCGCCGATAATCACGCCCACTGCCAGGTCGACGACGTTTCCCTTTAGCGCGAAAGTGCGGAATTCTTGCATCATGCCCATCTTTTTCTCCTAGAAATTGTTGCAAAACAATGCAGTCGGTTATATCGTGCTTCGATTAAAAAGTAAATTGCTGGCAATTTATTGCACAATACAAAGCACGAGACATTCAGGGCCTTTTAAGGCTCTATGGAAGACTTGAAATATTAAAAAAGTTCCATAAATTGCATTTCCCGAATCTTATTCGCTTTAAAAGGCATGCCAGGTTAGTTATAATCTAGGGTTGCTGGAAGTTCCGTGCAGTTTTCGTATTTTCACTAATTGGGGTTGGTATGAGTAACGAAAAACAGGTCGACTCCAGTCGACGCGGATTGCTCGTCGCCACGTGCGCGGCGGGTGGTGTGGCTGGATTGGCTACAGCGGGGGCGTTTGTTTCTACCTTTCAACCATCCGAGCGCGCCAAAGCCGCCGGTGCACCGGTTGAAGTAGACATTTCCACGCTGGTCCCGGGCGAGATGCGCACCGTAGAGTGGCGCGGTAAGCCGGTGTGGATCCTCAAGCGCACGCCGGAAATGCTCGAGACGCTCAAGAAAGTCGACGCCCAGGTGGCCGACCCGGAATCCAAGCGCACGGAATTCTCGACCACGCCTGAATACGCCCTCAACGAATGGCGTTCGATCAAGAAGGACCTGCTGGTCGTGGTCGGCATCTGCCCGCACCTCGGCTGCTCGCCCAGCTCCAAATTCCAGACCGGCGCGCAACCGTCGCTGCCGGACGACTGGCAGGGCGGTTTCCTGTGTCCTTGCCACGGTTCGACGTTTGACCTGGCGGGCCGGGTATACAAAAACAAACCGTCCCCAGACAACCTCCAGGTTCCACGGTATATGTTCGAAGGTGACACCAAGCTGGTCATCGGCAAAGATGAGAAAGGCGAGGCGTAACCATGGCTGCATTCCACGAAAAACAATTGCCAAAAGACGCACCGGTATCCGCCAAAGCATTGAACTGGGTTGACGCCCGCTTCCCTCTGACTTCCACTTGGAAAGCACACCTTTCCGAGTACTACGCTCCCAAGAATTTCAACTTCTGGTACGCCTTCGGTTCGCTGGCGCTGCTGGTGCTGGTCATTCAGATCGTGACCGGGATTTTCCTGGTGATGCACTACAAGCCCGACGCCACGCTGGCGTTCGCTTCGGTCGAATACATCATGCGCGACGTCCCATGGGGCTGGCTGGTGCGTTACATGCACTCCACCGGCGCCTCGGCGTTCTTCATCGTGGTCTACCTGCACATGGTGCGCGGCCTGCTGTACGGCTCCTATCGCAAACCACGCGAACTGGTCTGGCTGTTCGGCGTCGCCATCTTCCTGTGCCTGATGGGCGAAGCCTTCATGGGCTACCTGCTGCCATGGGGCCAGATGTCGTACTGGGGCGCACAGGTGATCGTCAACCTGTTCGGCGCGATTCCTTTCATCGGTCCTGACCTGTCGCTGTGGATCCGCGGTGACTACGTCGTCTCCGACGCCACGCTGAACCGCTTCTTCTCGTTCCACGTGATCGCGATTCCGCTGGTGCTGATCGGCCTGGTCGTGGCGCACATCATCGCGCTGCACGAAGTCGGTTCGAACAACCCTGACGGCGTTGAAATCAAGGAAAAGCTGGACGCCAACGGCATCCCGCTGGACGGCGTGCCGTTCCATCCTTACTACTCCGTGCATGACATCATGGCGGTTGCCGTGTTCCTGATCGTGTTCACCGCCGTCGTGTTCTTCGCGCCGGAAATGGGTGGCTACTTCCTCGAATACAACAACTTCGTCCCGGCCGATTCGCTGAAGACGCCTCCGCACATCGCACCGGTCTGGTACTTCACGCCGTTCTACTCGATCCTGCGCGCCACGACATCCGACTTCATGGCCTATCTGATGGCCGGTGTCGCCGCCTACGTTGCGCTGCTGGTGTTCCGCTCCCAGCGCAGCGGCATCTTCAAGATCGCCGCCATCGTGATCGGTGTGGCCGTGATCGCCGGCATGGCCATCTTCGACGCCAAGTTCTGGGGCGTGGTGCTGATGGGCGTGTCCGTCATGATCCTCGGCGGCCTGCCGTGGCTCGATCATTCGCAAGTCAAGTCGATCCGCTATCGTCCAAGTTGGCACAAATATGTCTACCTGGTCTTCGGCGTCGCTTTCGTGGCCCTCGGTTACCTCGGCGTGCAACCGCCGACCGCCGTCGGCACCACGATCGCCCAGATCGGCACCTTCATCTATTTCGGCTTCTTCCTGTTGATGCCATGGTGGAGCGCATTGGGCCGGTTCAAGCCGGTTCCTGACCGCGTTACCTATCATCCGCACTAAGCCAGCCGCCAAGAGGATAAAAATGACATTGCTGAAAAGACTGATCGCGACTCTCGTGCTGCTGCCGGCGCTGGCTTACGCCAACGAAGGCGGCTACCCGCTGGACAAGGCGCCGAATCGCACCACCGATGTATCGTCGCTGCAAAACGGCGCCAAGCTGTTCGTCAACTATTGCCTGAACTGCCACTCGGCGTCAGCCATGCGTTACAACCGCCTGCGCGACATCGGCCTGACCGAAGACCAGATCAAGAACAACCTGCTCTTCACCGGTGAAAAAGTCGGCGACCTGATGAAGACCACCATGCTGCCGCAAGACGCCAAGGCATGGTTCGGCGCAGTGCCTCCGGACTTGTCCGTGATCGCCCGCGCCAAGGCCTCCGAAGCCGGTTCCGGTCCGGACTGGATCTACACTTACCTGCGTACCTACTACAAGGACGACAGCCGTCCGACCGGTTGGAACAACATGGTTTTCCCGAACGTCGGCATGCCGCACGTCCTGTGGGAACTGCAAGGCATTCGCGCGCCGAAGTTTGCAGAAGAGAAAGATCCACATGAAGAAGGCAAGACCATCCACAAATTTGTGGGTTTTGAACAGTTGAAACCGGGCAAGTTATCCGCGCTCGAATACGACAATGCGGTGGCTGATCTGGTCGGCTACTTGCAATGGATGGGCGAACCCGCGCAAAATACGCGTAAGCGCCTCGGCGTCTGGGTTTTGCTGTTCCTGGGCTTGTTCCTGGTGTTGGCATGGCGTCTGAACGCCTCCTTCTGGAAAGAAGTCAAGTAAAGCAGAGTTTTTCGTGCCCGCGCAGTCTGCGGGTGTACGTATCGGGGTGAGGCGTACGGCGTCTCGCCCCTTTGTTTCTAAGGCACTACAAAAATGATGGTTCTCTACTCGGGCACAACCTGCCCATTCTCGCAACGTTGCCGCCTTGTCCTGTTCGAAAAGGGCATGGACTTTGAAATTCGCGACGTCGACCTGTTCAACAAGCCGGAAGACATCTCGGTCATGAACCCATACGGCCAGGTGCCGATCCTGGTCGAACGCGATCTGGTGCTGTACGAATCCAACATCATCAACGAATACATCGACGAACGTTTCCCGCATCCGCAACTGATGCCGGCCGATCCGCTGATGCGCGCGCGTGCACGCCTGATGCTGTTCAATTTCGAAAAGGAATTGTTCATCCACGTCCACACGCTGGAAAACGAAAAGACCAAGGGCGCAGAAAAAGCCCACGAAAAGGCCCGCTCGGAAATCCGCGATCGCCTGACCACGCTGGCTCCGCTGTTCCTGAAGAACAAGTACATGCTCGGCGACGAATTCTCCATGCTCGACGTCGCGCTGGCGCCGTTGCTCTGGCGTCTCGACCACTACGGCATTGAACTGTCGAAGACCGCAGCGCCGCTGATGAAGTACGCCGAACGCATCTTCTCGCGTCCTGCCTACATCGAAGCGCTGACGCCTTCCGAAAAGGTCATGCGTCGTTAATCGACAAAGCTCAGCAGCACGCAGCATCAAGCATCATCGCGCCTCGCCGGTTGATCCACACAAGGGACAATCGGCGAACGCATTTAAGACCGCCGCTTAGCGCAAGCCAGCGCAGTCAGTCTTTCCGGATCGGTTTACGTCATGCCAGAAGTGTCTACCAAACCCTATCTCCTGCGCGCCATTTACGAATGGTGCACGGACAACGGCTATACGCCGCATATTGCGGTCGTCGTGGACGCCAGCACGCGCGTCCCCATGCAATTCGTCAAGAACGGCGAGATCGTCCTGAACATCAGTTTTGAAGCCACCAGCGGCCTCAAGATGGACAACGACTTCATCAATTTCAGCGCCCGTTTCGGCGGCGTATCGCGCGACATCTCGGTCCCGGTCGAGAACGTCATCGCGATTTACGCCCGCGAAAACGGCCAGGGCATGGCCTTCGAAGCGCCGGCCGTACTGGCCGCCGGCGAGACCGAAGATGCCCCTGAATCCGCACCGGGATCCCTGCCGCCACCTGGCCTGGCATCGGTCCCGACCGCAGACAAAACCAACGCTAATAACAAGCCCGCACCCGACGATGAGCCGGAACCACCAAAAAAAGGTGGAAGGCCTGTACTAACCAGAATTAAATAGGTTATAATCGCCGTCTCAGTTTTTGCTGGCTTAGCTCATCTGGTAGAGCACCTGACTTGTAATCAGGGGGTGGCGGGTTCAAGTCCTGCAGCCAGCACCAAGTTTCAAAAGAAAAGGCCCACCGTTTGGTGGGCCTTTTTTTGTCTTCAGTTCGTCATCGTGAAACATGGGAGCGCTTTTGCGCAAGCTTGCCTCGGCTTCATGCCGGCGAATCAATCCTTCAACTCCATTCTCCCAGGCAAGCACTGTGGCGTCCCGTCACAGCCCCTGATCGTTTTCGGGACAAGCAATCACGCTTTGGGGACAAACGCCGCCGGCGGCGAATCAAGCGCGCAGCGCTCATGCAGAATCCAGACATACGGTGACACACCGCATCCCACATGGAGTCTGTATGGAAACTGCCTCAACCAGCCGCGCTGCCATTCCGGCCGCGCGCACGCAATCTGTCCGTCATATGCCGATCGGTCTGTTCGGCTCCGTCATGAGTATCGCCGGCCTTGCGCTGGCCTGGCGTCTGGCCAGCAAGGCCTATGGCGTCACCATTGCCGTGTCCGACACCATCGGCGTCGTCGCACTGGCGCTATTCGCAGTGCTGGTGCTGTCCTACCTCGGCAAGCTGGTCCTGCATCCGGAAATCGTGAAGGCGGAGTTCGCACATCCTGTCAGCGGCAGCTTCTTCGGCACCGTCGGCATCAGCATCATGCTGCTCTCTAGCGTGATCGGCAGCTACAGCAGTTCGGCGCAGCTGGTGGTCTGGTGCATCGGCACCGTCATCACGCTGGCCCTGAGTGTGCTCATGATCTCGCGTCTGTTGAACGGCAACGCCGCGCCGGCGAGCGCGGTGCCGGCATGGCTGATCGGCGGCGTCGGCAGTCTCGACATCGTGGTGACGGGCGGCAGCTTCACGACGAGCTGGACGCATGAGGTGAATCTGCTGGGGGCCGCCATCGGCAGCGTCAGCGCGATTGTTTTCTTCATCCTGATTTTTTCGCGGCTGATTCATCACGATCCGCTCAGCGCCGCCATGCGTCCGTCGAAGATGATCCTGATGGCGCCGTTCGCGGTCGGCTTCATCGCCTACGTCAACCTGGCGCAGAAGGTGGACATGTTCGCCGCGCTGCTTTTCTACTTCGGGCTGTTCCTGTTTGCGATCATCCTGTATCGCCTGCTGGTGAAGCCGGCGCCGTTCTCGTCGACATGGTGGGGCATCGGCTTCCCGATGGCGGCCATGACCAATGCGGCGTTCATCTACGCCGGTGCGGTGGGAGGAAAGGGATTGGGACTCATCGCGGCGTTTCTGCTGTTCGTGCTCACGACCTCGATCATCGTATTGTCATTCCGTACGCTGCACGCCTTGCTTACCGGACGTTTGCTGAGCGCTTAGTTCGGTCCAGTCTCAAGTGCGATCCGCGCGAAAACCGTCTCTGTAAGTCTTCGGCGTGGTGTTCAGCTGACGCGAAAAAATCATGCGCATCTGCGTCGCGTTGCTGAAGCCGCAGCGGAAGGCCACGGTCTTCAGCGGCACGTCGGTTTCTTCCAGCAGCTTGCGCGCGAAGTCGATGCGGACCTGTTCGACGAACACCGACGGCGTCACGTTCGCATGCTTGGCGAAGGCGCGCGAAAAGGTGCGGCGGCTGACGCCGACCGCATCAGCGATTTCTTCAATGGTCAGAGCGTCGCTGATGTGGTCGGTGACGTATTTCAGCACCTTGGCAACCAGCGAATCCTCATTTGGTCCGACCGCGAGATAAGGGCTGTATTGCGACTGACCACCCTCGCGGCGGATGTAGACGATCAGGCGCTTGGCCACCTTGATGGCGAGCTCGTGGCCCCAGTCTTCGGCCACCAGCGCCAGGCACAGATCGATGCCGGCGGTGACGCCGCCGCAGGTGAACAGATTGCCGTCGCGCACAAAGATCTTGTCGGGCCGGACGTTCAGTTCGGGGAACTGTTTGGCGAGACGCTCGGCATGATCCCAATGTGTCGTCACTTCGCGGCCGGCCAGGAGTCCGGCGTGCCCCAGCAGGAAGACGCCGTTGCAGACCGCGCCGAATTTCGCCGCGCCGCGCGCCCGTTCGTTCAGCCAATCCATGAAAGCCGGGTCAGGCCGGTATTCCGGCACGCGCGGTCCGCCGGCCACCAGCAGCAAGTCGCTGTCGGCATGGAAATTCGGATAGTCGACATGCACCCGGAACTCCATTCCGCTGGAGCACATGACGCTGTCGGGACGTTCGCCCACCAACGTGATCTTGTAGTGATCCTTGGCCGGCAGCAACAGGTTGGCCTCCGAGAACACATCCAGGGGACCGGCTACGTCCAGCGCTTGCACGCCGTCAAAGACAACCAGGGTCAGCTTCTTCATACATCGTTCCTTGCGGCTTTGCATGCCGGGTTTTTATTGTTGGTTCGGCGCGCGCATGCGGCCGGGGTCCAACTTTATCAGGAAATCCCGGCGTTTTTATCTCGCTTCCCTTCATTTCTCCCAGCCGCGTGGACGCGACAATTCAAAGTTGGCGTCGCTGCGGGTGCGGCCGTACCAGTCGCCGCCCATGCGCGCCAGCAGATTGAGTTTGACCGGATCCGGCAGCTGCTTGTCGTTGAGGATGTTCGCGTCGAAATGCGCGGCCAGCACGCGGCCCAGCAGGATGTGGCAAGACGGCGCGTCAGCGGGATAGGGCGTGCAGCTGACCAGTTCGCATTCGAGGCTGACCGGCGCCGCCGCGACGCGCGCCGGCCGCACCAGCGTCGAGGGAGCTGTGGCAATGCCGCAGCGTTCGAATTCGCTGACGTCGGCGTCGTACGAAAATGAGGTTTCGTTCATGGCGTCGGCCATGTCGAAGCCGACCAGGTTGACCACCAGCTGGCCGGTTTCCTGCACATTGCGCACGGTGTCCTTGATGCCGCCGTCGCGCTGCACCAGCGGCGAAACCATCACCGTCGGCGGTTTGCCTGTGATCATCTGGAAGAAGCTGAACGGCGCCAGGTTGCTCACGCCGGCAGCCGACACGGTGGACACCCAGGCCACCGGGCGCGGGATCACGGCCGAGGCCAGCCAGCTATACGCCTGGCGCGGATCAACCTGGGAAAAATCGAGAAACATGCAGACTCCATTGTTGGCAAGGTGGGCGCACAGGACGTTTGGCGGCGCGGCATCGTATACTCTAGCCCAATATTCCCCGATGGCGTGCGCGCAAGCCGCAGCGCCGTCCTCCGGCAAATACATGCAATGACCTTTTCCAGCCTCGCAGTACAACTGATCAACGGCCTCGCCGACGCTTCCGCCATGTTCCTGGTGGCGGCCGGCCTGTCGCTGATTTTCGGCGTCACGCGCATCGTCAACTTCGCCCACGGCTCGTTCTACATGCTCGGCGTGTTCATCGCCTATACGCTGGTCAGCCTGATCGGCGCCAGCGGCGTCGGCTTCTGGAGTGCGGTGCTGTTGTCCGCCTGCGCGGTGGCGCTGCTCGGCGCACTGGTCGAGATCACCATCCTGCGCCGCATTTATCGCGCGCCCGAGCTGTTCCAGTTGCTGGCGACATTTGCGCTGGTGCTGGTGTTGAAAGACGCCGCCCTCTACCTGTGGGGACCGGAAGACCTGTTCGGTCCGCGTGCGCCCGGCCTGGCCGGATCGGTGGAGTTCCTCGGCCGTCGCCTGCCGCAATACGACCTGGTGCTGATCGTCATCGGTCCGGTCGTGCTCGGCCTGTTGTGGCTGCTGCTCAATCGCACGCGCTGGGGTACGCTGATCCGCGCGGCGACCCAGGATCGCGAAATGGCCGGCGCGCTCGGCATCAACCAGTCGTGGCTGTTCACCGGCGTCTTCGCGCTCGGCTGCTTCCTGGCCGGCCTCGGCGGCGCGCTGCAGGGGCCGCGCATCCCGGCCACTCTGGCGCTGGATCTGGAAACCATCGGCAACGCCTTCGTGGTGGTGGTGGTCGGCGGCATGGGTTCCATCGGCGGCGCTTTCCTGGCGGCCTTGCTGATCGCCGAAATCAAGGCGCTGTGCGTCGCTTTCGGCCAGGTCTCGATTGTCGGCGTGGTGGTCTCGCTGTCGAAGTTGACGCTGGTGGCGGAGTTCCTCGTCATGGCGCTGATCCTGGTGTTACGACCCTGGGGCCTGCTCGGCAAGCCGCAGGTCGCCAATCGTGTCGCCGGTCCGCCCGAGGCGCCGCTGCGCCCGGCAAACGCCATGCAACGCCGTCTCGGCCTGGCCGGCCTCGTCCTGCTGCTGGCAGCGCCGCTGCTTGCCGGCAGCTTCCCTTACCTGAGCGTCTTGCTGGTGGAAATATTCATCGCCGTGCTGTTCGCCGCAAGCCTGCATTTCATCATGGGGCCGGGCGGCATGCATTCCTTCGGCCATGCCGCGTATTTCGGGTTGGGCGCCTATGCGGCAGCGCTGGTGTTGACCGGCCTGCACCTGCCGATGGAAGTGGCGCTCATCGCCGGCCCGTTGGCGGGCGCAGTCGGCGCGCTGCTGTTCGGCTGGTTCTGCGTGCGGCTGTCGGGCGTCTACCTGGCGATGCTGACGCTGGCGTTCGCGCAGATCGTCTGGGCCATCGTGTTCCAATGGGACGAGGTCACCGGCGGCAGCAACGGCCTGGTCGGCATCTGGCCTTCGGCCTGGGCAGCATCGCCGACAGCTTTCTACTATCTGGCGCTGGCGTTCAGCGTGGCGGGCGTGTTGTTGCTGCGGCGCGTGCTGTTTGCGCCGTTCGGCTACGCCATGCGCGCCGGCCGCGATTCGCCTCTGCGCGCGGAAGCCATCGGCATCAACGCCAAGCGCGTGCAATGGATGGCCTTCATCGTCGCCGGCCTGTTCTGCGGCATGGCCGGCGCCTTGTTCGCGTTTTCCAAGGGCAGCATTTCACCGGAAGCGATCAGCGTGAGCCGCTCGGTCGACGGCCTCGTGATGGTCATGCTGGGCGGCATCCAGACGCTGTTCGGACCGGTCGCCGGTGCGGCCGTGTTCACCTGGCTGCAGGACGTGATCGCGCGCGAGACGGATTACTGGCGCGCCCTGTTGGGAGCGGTCATTTTGGCGCTGGTGCTGTTGTTCCCCGCAGGTATCGCCGGCGTCTCGAACAGATGGCGCAAGAATGCAGGGGAGGTCGCATGAGTCTGCTGCAAGTACGCGACCTCGGCAAGAGTTTCGGCGGCGTCAAGGCGCTCGACGGCGTGTCGTTTGACCTGCCTGAAGGACAGTTGCTCGCCCTGCTGGGGCCGAACGGCGCCGGCAAGTCGACCTGTTTCAACATCCTCAACGGCCAGTACAGGCCCGACGCCGGCACGGTGCACTTCGACGGCCGCGAGATCAGCAATGCGCGCAGCAGCATGCAGCCGCGCGACGTCTGGCGTCTGGGCGTCGGCCGCACCTTCCAGATCTCCGCCGCCTTCAATTCCTTGACCGTCGTCGAAAACATCCAGATGGCGCTGATCTCGCGCGAGCGCAAGGTGTTCAGCCTGTGGCGTCCGGCGGCCAGCAGGTATCGCGATGAAGCGATGGAATTGCTGGCCACGGTCGGCATGGCCGCGCAGGCGCAGCGTCCCTGCGCCGTATTGGCTTACGGCGACGTCAAGCGCGTCGAGTTGGCGATCGCGCTGGCCAATCGTCCGCGCCTGCTGCTGATGGACGAACCCACCGCCGGCATGGCGCCGGGCGAGCGCAACGAACTGATGGCGCTGACCAAAGAACTGGTGGTCGCACGCAAGCTCTCGGTGCTGTTTACCGAGCACAGCATGGACGTGGTGTTCGCCTTCGCCGATCGCATGATCGTGCTGGCGCGCGGCCGCATCATCGCGCAGGGCGACGGCGAGACCATCCGCAATCATCCGCAGGTGCAGGAGGTGTATCTGGGCACCGGCAAGACATTCGAAAAGGAAGCGCGATGAGCGGCGTGCAGACAGACAGCCTGTTGCGTGTCGAGAATCTCAACGCCTGGTACGGCCAGGCCCACATCCTGTTCGATGTCGGCCTGGAAGTCCGGCGCGGCGAAGTGGTGGCGCTGATGGGCCGCAACGGCGCCGGCAAGTCGACCACGATGAAAGCCGTCATGGGATTGCTCGATCGCGCCGACGGCAAGGTCGTGTTTCGCGGCCAGGATATCAGCCGCGCGCAGCCGCACAAGATCGCGCGCATGGGCATGGGTTACGTGCCGGAAGACCGGCGCATCTTTTCCGAACTGAGCGTGCTCGAGAACCTCGAAGTCGGCCGCCAGCCGCCGCGGCCCGACGCCTTCGCGTGGACGCCGCAGCAACTGTTCGAACTGTTCCCCAATCTCGGTGAAATGCCGCAGCGCGCCGGCGGCCACATGAGCGGCGGCGAGCAGCAGATGCTGACCGTCGCGCGCACGCTGATGGGCAATCCCTACCTGGTGCTGCTGGACGAACCGTCCGAAGGCGTGGCGCCGGTGATCGTCGAACAGATGGCCGACATGATCCTGCGCCTGAAGCAGGCCGGCATGGCGATCCTGCTGTCCGAGCAGAACCTGCATTTCGCCGGACTTGTCAGCGACCGCGCCTACATCCTGGAGAACGGCCACATCCGCTACCAGGGCACGATGCAGGAACTGGCGCGCGATGACGCCGTGCGCCGCGCTTACCTGGCAGTGTAGTGACGCCAAACTGCGTATACTTGTGCCCATGACTACGCCCACTTCCTCCGCTTCTCCCACGGAAATTTCCGCCACCTCCACCCAGCGCCGCGTCGTCGTCATCGGCGCCGGTGCGGTGGGGTTGATGAGCGCGCTGCATGCGCTCGACCAGGGTTTGCAGGTGACCATCGTCGATCCGGGGCAGCCGGGCGGTGAGCATGCCTCAAGCTACGGCAACGCCGGCTGGCTGTCTTCGCATTCGGTGCTGCCGCCGTCCGAGCCGGGCGTGTGGAAGAAGGTGCCGGGTTTCCTGGCTGATCCGCTGGGGCCGCTATCGGTGCGCTGGCGCTACCTGCCGCGCACCTTGCCGTGGCTGTTGCGCTATCTGGTGGCCGGTTCGACGACAGCGCGTATCAGCTCGACTGCGGCGGCATTGCGGCCGCTGCTGCAGGGCGCGGCGCCGCTGCATAAAGAAATCGCGGACCGCGCCGGCGTCGGCGACCTGATCGACCTTGGCGGTCTGCTGCACATCTATCGTTCGCGCGAGCACTTCGAAACCGACGCGCGGGGCTGGGGCATTCGCCGCAAGCTTGGCATCGGCTGGCAGGAATTGTCTGCGCAGGAACTGCACGCACGCGAACCGGACCTCGATCCGGCCTACGGTTTCGCCGTGCTGATTCCGGAAGCCGGGCATTGCCGCAATCCCGGAGCCTATATCGCCGCACTGGCGGCGCATGCCTGCGCACGCGGCGCGCGTCTGACGACGGCGACTGCGACAGGTTTTCGTTTTGAAGGGAAGAAGCTGGCGGCGGTGCAGACCGACGCCGATGACATCGTTTGCGACGCCGCCGTCATCGCCGCCGGTGCGCAGTCGAAAGCATTGGCCGCGCAAGCCGGCGACAAGGTGCCGCTGGAAACCGAGCGTGGCTACCACGCCATGGTGCTCGCCCCCGAGGGCCGGCCGCGTACGCCGATGATGATCATGGACCGCAAGGTCATCGCCACACAGACCGAAGAGGGATTGCGCGTGGCGGGGCAGGTCGAGATTGCCTCTTTCGATGCGGCGCCGGACTGGCGGCGCGCCGAGATCATGCGCGACCTCGCATTGAAATTATTCCCGGCGCTGCCGCGCGACCTGCCTGCGAATCGCGTGCGCTACTGGCTGGGCCGTCGTCCCAGCATGCCGGACGGCTTGCCGTGCATCGGGCCGTCGTCGCGCAGCGCCGACATCATCCACGCCTTCGGCCACGGCCACATCGGCCTGGGATCATCGGCGCGTACCGGTCGCCTGGTGGGCCAGTTGCTGGCCGGGCAATTGCCCGAGATCGACCTGGCGCCGTTCAGTGCGCAACGCTTCTGATCTGGTAGCTCTGCCGGGCTGGTTTCAATTCAGGTAAGTCAAAAATTCTTCCGCCGCCACCGGCCGCGCGAAGAAATATCCCTGCACTTCATCGCAGCCCCATTCCTTCACCAGGCCCATGATCTCTTCCGTCTCGACGCCCTCGGCGACGATGCGGTAGTCGAGGTCTTTGGCCAGCGCGATGATGGAGCGCACGATGCGCTGGTCGCGCTGGTTGGCGTGGACATTGCGGATCAGCGATTGATCCAGCTTGACCGTTGTCGCCGGCACATATTGCAGGTAGGAGAAATTGCTGTAGCCGGTGCCGAAGTCGTCGAGCGCAATGCTCATGCCCAGGCTGCGGATATCGTGCAAGGTTTGCAGCACCTTCTCGCTGTTCATCCACAAGCCTTCGGTGCACTCGATCTCGATCTGGGACGGCGAAATGTCGTAGCGATTGCACAGTTCGGCCAGGCGGGCGCAGATGTTGGGTTCTTCCAGATTGCGCGCCGAGACGTTGAGCGCGATCTTCGGACGCTTGCCGATCGCGGCCCATGCGCGCATCTGGCGGAACGCGCTTTCCAGCACCCAGTCGGTCACGGGTTTGACCAGCGCCGTCTTTTCCACCAGCGGAATGAATTCAGCCGGCGAAATCGCGCCGAGCTCGGCGTGCGTCCAGCGCAGCAGCGCTTCGGCGCTGTGGCAGGTATTGCTGGCGAGATCCAGCTTGGGCTGGAACACCAGACGGAATTCGTCGGCGTGCAGCACTTGTGGAATATCGTTCAGCAAGCGGAAGGCGCGCCGGTGGGTGTCGTCTTCCTGCTCGTTGTAGATTGACCAGCGGCGTTGTTCGCTCTGGGCCTGCTTGATCGCCGCCAGCGCCTTGCGCGGCGCATCGAGCACGCCCTCGCGGTCGGTGTGGAAGCTCACCATGCCGGCGTTCAGCACCAGGTTCAGCGGAATGTTCTGGATATGTAGCGGCGCGTCGAAGGCGTCATCCATGCCGCCTAGCACCGCGTGAAAACTCTCCACGTCATGCGCATGCGACAGCAGCGCGAAACGCGTGCCGACGATGTGGAACACCGTCGCATGTTCATGCATCAGCGACTGCAGGCGTCGCCCGGTATTGCGCACCAGTTCATCGTAGGCCGCTGCGCCGAGCGCGCTGGCGATATCGTGCGCCGCAGCGGCGTCGGGCATGTCGAGATAAACCAGTGCACGTTTTTCGGTCACGCCCATGGCCGCCAGCAGGTCGAGTTCATCGGCCAGCTGATGTGAATTGGCCATGCCGGAAATCGGATCGAGGCGGTCGACCGCGCGGCGCAGCGACAGGTGCGACATCACCAGCGCGGCCATGCGTTGCAACTGGGCGCGGTCGTCTTCACTCAGCGTGCGCGGCACCTTGTCGGCGATGCAGAAGCTGCCGATGGCGTGGCCGTCGGCGGTCAGCAGCGGCGCGCCGGCATAGAAGCGCACCGCGCTCGGACCGGTCACCAGAGGGAAATCGCGGAAACGCGGATCGAGGTGGGTGTCTTCGATCACCATCGTTTCGGCAGTGCGGATGGTGTAGTCGCAGAACGATTCCTTGCGCGGCGTCTCGCGCATGGTCATGCCGACGCTGCGCTTGATCCACTGGCGCTCGCCGTCAATCAGCGAGATGAAGGCCATCGGCACCTTGAAATGGCGCGCCGCCAGGTGGGTGATGTGTTCCAGTCCGTCCGCCACCTTGCTGTCGAGCACGGCCAGCGCATCAAGTTGTCGCAAGGCCAGAATGCGCTCTGTTTCTCGGGTATCCATTACTGCTGCCTGTAGGTAATTTTTATGATGGGTGCATAGCTATGCATTGGTATGCATACCAGCCTGCGCCGGCTGCAACCCCCTCGCAACCGTGCCGACTGCACATGATAGCGGTTGCCGAAAAAACAAGCACGGGCGCATGTAATTCCTCTGAAGAAAGCATGTGCTTTCATCCACTCAGGAAAAGCCCGATATTCGCCCGCACCGATTTATCTGAAAATCTGTTCACCCACTAGAAACACCCAGCAGTTTCCGGCAGTCCCCAAGCAGTCCCCTCACACAATCCCAAGGGAGAAGAACATGAAAAACCTGAAAATCGGCGTACGCCTCACTATCGGTTTCGGCATCGTCCTGGCACTGCTGGTCACTGGAGCAACATTCGGTCTGCGTCAGGTCGCCAAACTGAACGAGCGTGTCGAATTCATCACATCGGTCGACGAAGGAAAATTGTTGGCTCTGAGCAAGGTCCAGTTCGCCGTCGGCCTGCGCGCCATTGCCGCCCGCAACCTGGTGCTGGTGACTGATCCGGTGCAGCAAAAAGGCGACATCGAACTGGTCACCAAAGCACAGAAAGACATCGACAGCGGCATGCAAGAGTTGACCGCGTTGATGAAGAACCCGGCTGACGCCACTGCCAAGGAGCGCGAGATGCTCGAACAGCTGCGCGCACTGGAAGCCAAATACCTGCCAATCGCCACCAAGATCGGCGCACTGGCCACAACGCAACAAACCGAAGCAGCCAAGGCTTCGCTGGTCGCTGACTGCATGCCGCTGTTGAAACAGGTGATCGCCCATATCCACGAATTCAACGTCGTGATGCGTACCAGCGCCACCGAGAGCGTTACCGCAGCGCAAGAAGCCTACGAAGTGTCGAAGTGGACCATGTTGGCCCTGAGCGCAGTCTCGCTGCTGCTCGGCTCGCTGATCGCCTGGTGGCTGACCCGCTCGATCTCGCGTCCTCTGAAGGAAGCCGTGACGATTGCACAGAACGTCAGCGCCGGTGATCTGACCAGCACCATCACGGTCGACAGCAAGGATGAACTGGGTCAACTGAAACTGGCTCTCAAGGAAATGAACGACAACCTGTTGCGCATCGTCGGCGATGTCCGCCACGGCACCGATACCATCGCTACCGCTTCCAGCGAAATCGCCACCGGCAACCTGGACCTGTCGTCCCGCACTGAACAACAAGCCGGCTCACTGCAGGAAACCGCTTCGGCGATGGAAGAACTGACCGCCACCGTCAAGCAAAACGCCGAGAACGCACAACAAGCCAACAAGCTGGCGACAACCGCCTCCGACATCGCCGTCAAGGGTGGCGCAGTGGTGGCCCGTGTGGTGGAAACCATGGCCTCGATCAACGAGTCGTCGAAGAAGGTGGTCGACATCATCGGCGTCATCGACGGCATCGCTTTCCAGACCAACATCCTGGCGCTCAACGCCGCAGTGGAAGCAGCACGTGCCGGTGAACAAGGCCGCGGTTTTGCGGTGGTCGCTTCGGAAGTGCGCAGCCTGGCGCAGCGTTCGGCTTCGGCAGCCAAGGAAATCAAGCAACTGATCGGCACTTCGGTGGCCAAGGTCGACGCCGGCGCAGCGCTGGTTGATGAAGCCGGCGCCACCATGGGCGAGATCCTCGACAGCATTCAGCGCGTCACCGGCATCATGGGCGACATCAGCTCGGCCAGCGATGAACAGACCCGCGGCATCGAACAGATTAACCACGCCATCGCCCAGATGGATCAGGTAACGCAACAAAACGCCGCGCTGGTGGAAGAAGCCGCCGCTGCTGCTGCATCGATGCAAAGCCAAACCAGCAGCCTGGCCGAACTGGTCAGCGTGTTCAAGCTCGACGATCAGCACGTGCAGTACGCAACAGAACAAGCAGCGCCGGCCCTGGCCTTGAAGACAAGCCGCAACGCCGTGTCGTCCAAAGCGGCCCAGGTGCATCACCTGCCGAAGCCAGTCAGCGCACCGGCCTTGTCGATGGACAACCTGAGCTACGCCGCATAATTCGGAATACGGAATGCGGAAGACGCTGAAAGCAGGTCAATGAATTTGTAGTGGGGGTAGTAGCTGTAAGCAGCAAGTAGTCTTGTAGTGGGGTGAGGGAATGAGGTGCAGCATGCGCAAGCAAGGCCTCATGAACCGATGTGATGAACATCGGTGTGCAGGCGGTTCGCAGCGATGCGATCCGCCTTTTTTTATTGGTGTCGACGAAAGCGCAGGATCAGCGCGGCAGGTTGCCCAGCGGCAGCGCGGTCTTGTACTTGACCTGCTTGAGCGCGAAGCTGGAGCGGATGTTCTTGATGCCGGGAATCTTGGTCAGATGGTCCAGCACGAAATGCTCAAGCGCCTGCAGGTCCGGCACCACCAGGCGCAACAGATAATCTTCGTCGCCGGTCATCAGGTAAACCTCCATGACTTCGTCGAAGGCGCTCACCGCTTCTTCGAACTGCGCCAGCGTGCCCGACTCCTGTTTCTCCAGGCTGATCTTGATGAAGACATTGACCTTGAGTCCGAGCAAATGCGGATTGCCCAGCGCAACGTAGCGCGAGATGATGCCTTCGTTCTCCAGCCGCTTGACGCGTGCCAGCGTCGGCGACGGAGAAAGGTTAATCTTGGAAGACAGTTCGAGATTACTCAGCGCGCTGTTTTGCTGCAGCATGCTCAGAATACGTAAATCGATGGCGTCGAGTTCCATATGCAGAATTTATCTCCGTGAATTTTGTGTGGGCGGCATATTGTGCTGTTTATTGTATGTCAAAGCGTCGATTTCAGTGACTCATGCGGCGTTGTCAGGCGTAGAGTCGTCAATTCACCCGGAGGAGACCAAAAAAGTGGATCTGTCATCAGCAAGCGGCATCGCCAAAGACATCGATATCGACGCACAAGAAACCCAGGAATGGCTGCAGGCGTTGCAAGGCGTATTGCAGGAAGTCGGCCCCGACCGCGCGCGCTTCCTGCTGTCGCGCATGTCGGCCGCAGCCCAGCAATGGGGCATCAACTGGCGCGACGCCCGCAACACCCCTTACATCAACACCATTCGCCCGGAACAGGAACCCCCCTTCCCGGGCGGCTCCGACGCCCAGGCGATTGAAGAACACCTGGCCTCGGTCATGCGCTGGAACGCGCTGGCGATGGTGGTGCGCGCCAACCGCGCTTACGGCGAACTGGGTGGTCACATCGCCAGTTACGCTTCCGCCGCCGACCTGTTCGAAGTCGGCTTCAACCATTTCTTCCGCGCGCGCGAAGAGCAGTTCGCCGGCGACCTGGTCTACTTCCAGCCGCACTCGGCGCCCGGCATTTATGCACGCGCTTTCCTCGAAGGCGCGCTGACGGAAGACGACCTCGGTTTCTATCGCCGCGAAATCGAAGCCAAGAAGCACGGCAAGCAAGGCCTGTCGTCGTATCCACATCCGTGGCTGATGCCGAACTTCTGGCAGTTCCCGACCGGCTCGATGGGCATCGGTCCGATCAATGCAATTTACCAGGCGCGTTTCCTGCGCTACCTCGAACATCGCGGCCTGTTGCAAGACCAGGGCCGCAAGGTGTGGGGTGTGTTCGGCGACGGCGAAATGGACGAGCCGGAATCGCTGGCCGCCCTGAGCCTGGCCTCGCGTGAAAAACTCGACAACCTGATCTTCGTGGTCAACTGCAACCTGCAGCGCCTGGACGGTCCGGTGCGCGGCAACGGCCACATCGTCGACGAACTCGAAACCATCTTCGCCGGCGCCGGCTGGAACGTCGTCAAATTGCTGTGGGGATCGGACTGGGACAGCCTGTTCGCACGCGACAAGGACGGCGAACTGATCGATGCGCTCAACCGCACCGTCGACGGCCAGCTGCAGACCTTCGCCGCCAACGACGGCGCCTTCAACCGCGAGCACTTCTTCGGACAGACTGCCGGCACGCGTCGCATCGCCGAGACGCTCACCGACGAAGAAATCAATCGCCTGCGCCGCGGCGGCCACGACATGAAGAAGATCCATGCCGCCTACGCCGCAGCCGCCAACCATCGCGGCCAGCCGACCGTGATCCTGGCGCAGACCAAGAAGGGCTACGGCATGGGTGCGGCAGGCGAGGGCAAGATGACCACGCACCAGCAAAAGAAGCTCGACGAAGAAGTGCTGATCGCCTTCCGCAATCGCTTCAAGCTGCCGATCAGTGATGAGGAATGCAAGAGCCTGGCGTTCTACAAACCGGCCGCCGACAGCGCCGAGATGAAGCATCTGCTGGCGCGTCGCGCCTCGCTGGGCGGACGCATGCCGCGTCGCGTCGCCAACGCCGATGCCAAGGCCCAGCTGCGCGTGCCGCCTATCGAGACCCACGCCAAATTCGCGCTTGAGGCTGAAGGCAAGGAAATGTCGAGCACCATGGCGCTGGTGCGCATGCTCGGCAGCATGCTCAAGGACGCCGACCTCGGCCGTTACGTGGTGCCCATCGTCGCCGATGAAGCGCGCACCTTCGGCATGGCCAACCTGTTCCGCCAGGTCGGCATCTATTCTTCGCAAGGCCAGTTGTACGAGCCGGAAGACATCGGCTCCATCCTGTCCTACCGCGAAGCAAAGGACGGCCAGATCCTCGAAGAAGGCATCACCGAAGCCGGCGCGATCTCGTCGTGGACGGCGGCGGCGACCAGTTATTCGGTGCATGGCCTGCCGATGCTGCCGTTCTACATCTACTACTCGATGTTCGGCTTCCAGCGCATCGGCGACCTGATCTGGGCCGCGGCCGACCAACGTGCCCGCGGCTTCCTGATCGGCGCCACCTCGGGCCGCACCACGCTCGGCGGTGAAGGCCTGCAACACCAGGACGGCAGCAGCCACGTGACCGCCGCCGGCATTCCGAATTGCGTGTCCTACGATCCGGCCTACGCCTACGAAATGGCGGTCATCGTCGATGACGGCATGCGCCGCATGCTCGAGCGCAACGAAGACGTGTTCTATTACGTCACCGTCACCAACGAAAACGAAGAGCAGCCGAGCTTGCCGCAAGACCGCGACGTCAAGGACGGCATCTTGCGCGGCATGTACTGCCTCGCACCGAAAGCCGACGCGCAGGTGCGCCTGCTGGCCGCCGGCCCGATGCTCAAGGAAGCGCTGTCGGCTGCACGCACGCTGCAGGAGCAGTTCGGCGTCACGGCCGAAGTGTGGAGCGTCACTAGTTTCACCGAGCTGTCCCGTGACGGCATCGCTGCCGAACGCCAGGCGCGCCTGCAGCCGGGCGCGAAGAGCGCGCTGCCATATGTCACCCAGCAACTGCAATCCGGCAAGGCGCCCGTCATCGCCGTCAGCGACTACGTGCGCACCTTGTCCGAGAGCATCCGCGCCTACGTGCCGGCGCGTTACGTCACGCTGGGCACCGACGGCTTCGGCCGCAGCGACACGCGCGCCAACCTGCGCGACTTCTTCGAAGTCGATGCACGCTGGATCGCCTACACCGCGCTGACCGAAGTCTTTGGAGCCGACGCGGGCAAACTCAAGGACGCCGCCGCCAAGCTGGGTGTCGATCTGGACAAGCCTTTGTCGACCTCGGTCTGAACGTTTTTAGCTGCAACCGGATTCGCCGCTTACCCAAGCGGCGAAGTGAACGCCACCTGCCGCCACGAGCGCAGGTGGCGTTTTTCTTTGCTGACGCCGGCCTGACGTGGGTCTGACGTCAGTCGGACGTAATTCGAGAAAATCCCGCCAAGGAAGCGGACTTTGGCGCAAAACCCCCACCTTCCGCGCCAAGCCAGTAAAATGCTGACTTCGCCCGGCCTTGCCGCCGGCAAACACTGATTTCCACCCACTTACTTTCCCTTACCCCCCTCAGCATGGATACTCTCCTCGCGCTCAAAGCGCTCATCATGGGCATCGTAGAAGGCCTGACCGAATTTCTGCCGATTTCTTCCACCGGCCATTTGATCCTCGCCGGCAGTCTGCTCAATTTCGCCGGTCCGGGCTTCTCGAAGGAAAAAGTCGACGTTTTCGAAATCGTCATCCAGGCCGGCGCCATCCTGGCCGTGTGCTGGGAATACCGCGTGCGCATCGTCTCGGTGCTGATCGGCCTGTTTTCCGATCGCAAGGCGCAGCGCCTGGTAATCAACCTGATCATCGCCTTCCTGCCGGCGGCGATTCTCGGTCTGTTGTTCAGCAAGAAGATCAAGGCCGTACTGTTCGCACCGGTGCCGGTGGCGATCGCCTTCATCGTCGGCGGCCTGGTCATCCTGTGGGTTGAGCGTCGCAACAAGGGCCGCATGGGCTACTCCTCGTCGCGTATCGACTCGGTCGATGACATGACGCCGCTGGACGCGCTCAAGGTCGGCTGTGCGCAGGCCTTCGCGCTGATTCCGGGCACCAGCCGTTCCGGCGCCACGATCATCGGCGGCATGATGTTCGGCCTGTCGCGCAAGGCGGCGACCGAGTTCTCGTTCTTCCTGGCGATTCCGACGCTGTTCGCCGCCACCATCTATTCGCTGTACAAGGAACGCGCGCTGCTGAGCGCCGCCGACGTGCCGCTGTTCACGATCGGCACCGTGGCCGCCTTCGTCTCGGCCTTCCTGTGCGTGCGCTGGTTGCTGCGTTACATCAGCTCGCATGATTTCACTGCGTTCGCGTGGTACCGCATCGTGTTCGGCCTGGTGATTCTCGGCACTGCCTACACCGGCATGGTCGCCTGGGTCGAATAACGAACCACTCCCTCCCCTTCAAGGGGAGGGCCGGGGTGGGGATGGGGTAATGCCTGTCTGAAATAACGAGGAAGCATTGAGCAAGATGGATGCGGTTGTTCGGGCGAGCCGGCATGTCTTGAACCCATCCTCACCCCAACCCTCCCCTTGAAGGGGAGGGCGTTTCTCTGGTATCAATAGTCGGTTGTGGTCAGCAAGGGATAGTGCATCACATGTCAGAACTCGTTCAGGAGCAGCAGAGCAAAGCGCTGCACATACTCGAAACCGTATTCGGCTACTCGTCGTTCCGCGGGCAGCAGGACGAGATCGTCCAGCACGTGGTGCAAGGCGGCGATGCGCTGGTGCTGATGCCGACCGGCGGCGGCAAGTCGCTGTGCTACCAGGTACCGGCATTGGTGCGCGACGGTGTGGGCGTGGTGGTGTCGCCGCTGATCGCGCTGATGCAAGACCAGGTCGATGCGCTCGCTGAAGTCGGCGTGCGCGCCGCCTTCCTCAATTCCACCCAGACCTTTGACGAAGCGATGCAGATCGAGCGGCGCGTGCGCAGCGGCGATATCGACCTGCTGTACGTCGCGCCCGAGCGTCTGATGACGCCACGCTGCCTTGAGCTGCTGGAAGCCGCGCACATCGCGCTGTTCGCCATCGACGAGGCGCATTGCGTGTCGCAGTGGGGCCACGATTTCCGTCCTGAATACATCAAGCTGTCGGTGCTGCACGAGCGCTTCCCCAACGTGCCGCGCATCGCGCTGACCGCGACCGCCGACCAGCAGACCCGCGAAGAAATCATCCATCGCCTGCAGCTCGAAGACGCGCGCCAGTTCGTGTCGTCCTTCGACCGCCCCAACATCCGCTACCAGATCGTCGAAAAAGCCAACGGCCGCAAACAGCTGCTCGACTTCATCGAGAGCGAGCATGCCGAGGACGCCGGCGTGGTGTATTGCCTGTCGCGCAAAAAGGTCGAAGAGACCGCCGAATTCCTCAAGCAGAGCGGCATCAACGCGCTGCCGTATCACGCCGGCATGGACTACGCCAAGCGCACCGCAAACCAGTCGCGCTTCCTGCGTGAAGACAAGATCGTGATGGTCGCCACCATCGCCTTCGGCATGGGCATCGACAAGCCCGACGTGCGCTTCGTCGCCCACCTGGATCTGCCCAAGAGCATCGAAGGCTATTACCAGGAAACCGGTCGCGCCGGCCGCGACGGCTTGCCCGCCAACGCCTGGATGGCCTACGGCCTGCAAGACGTGGTGCAGCAGCGCCGCATGATCTCCGAATCCGAAGCCGACGAGACCTTCAAGCGCGTGCTCGGCGTCAAGCTCGACGCCATGCTCGGCCTGTGCGAAACCCTGCATTGCCGCCGTGTACGCCTGCTCGACTATTTTGGCCAGCACGGCCAGCAAGCCTGCGGCAACTGCGACATCTGCCTGACGCCGCCGGTCTCCTTCGACGGCACGCTGATGGCGCAAAAACTCTTGTCGACCGTCTATCGTGTCGAGCAGCGTTTTGCCGCCGGCCACGTGCTGGAGGTCTTGCGCGGCATCGACGGCGAACGGGTCAAGCAATGGCGCCACGACCAGTTGTCGGTGTTCGGCATTGGCAGCGAGTATGGCGAAGCTGAATGGCGTGCCGTGCTGCGCCAGGTCATCGCGCTGGGTTTGCTGACCGTCGACCATGAGAATTACAGCTCGCTCAAACTGACCGAAGAGGCCAAACCGGTGCTGCGCGGCGAACAAAAAATCCAGCTGCGCCAGTACCAGAAACCGGTCAAGCCCAAGCGCACTTCCTCTTCCAAATCCAACTACGTCGAGACCGACCTCTCCAGCGAAGAACAGACCATCTTCGACAAGCTGCGCTGGTGGCGCGTCGAGACCGCGCGCAAGCACAACGTGCCGGCCTACGTCATCTTCCACGACGCCACCATGCGCGAAATCGCCAAAGCCAAGCCGTCCTCGCTGGACGACCTGCGCGGCGTCACAGGTGTGGGGGAAAAGAAACTGGAAACTTACGGTGCTGAAATCATTTCCCTGATTCAGGAAATTTCAGGCTAGAGCCTTCAGCGGCGCGCTCGTCCTGCCGTTAAATCCTATATTCTGATAACTAACCGTCGGCCATGCGCAGCCGACGGTTTCCGTTCGTCGCCATATTTCCGCGCTGACAAGCATTTGGGGGGGGGTATGAAACTGACCAATTTCAGGATAGGCACGCGTCTCGGTTTGCTGGCGGCATTGCTGCTGCTGGCGACCATCTTCGTCGGGGTGAGAGGCTGGATGACGCTCAACGAGAGCTTCGAACAGAACACGCAGGCGATGCAAAAAGCCGGCACCATCGAAAAAGCCATCGACTCCGCCCGCAGCGCCCAGGTGCAATTCAAGATCCAGGTGCAGGAGTGGAAGAACACCTTGCTGCGCGGCAAGGATGAGGCCACCTTCAACAAATACCGCCAGGCCTTCATCGACGAAGGCAAAGCCACCCAGGTCAATCTCGCCAAGCTCACCACCTTGCTGCCGGCGCTCGGCATGAGTATCGACAAGCTCAAGCAGGCGCAGCAGGCGCACACCGATCTCGGCGTCCATTACCTCGCCGCACTCCAGAAAGAATACAAACCGGAAGACCGCGACAGCGTCGGCCGCGTCGATGAAGCCGTCAAAGGCGCAGACCGTTTGCCCACGCAAATGATCGACGACATCGTCGCCGAAGTGCGCAAGTCCGCCGACAAATTCCGCGACGAGATCGCCCTCGACGCGCAGGCCGATTATCGCGAAGCGCGCATGACGCTGGTGGTCTCCATCGTGCTGGCGCTGGTCCTCGGCAGCATCGTCACGGTCTGGCTGGTGACCAGCATCACGCGTCCGCTCAACACCGCCGTGCTGATCGCGCAGACCGTGGCCGCAGGCGATCTGCGCTCCGAAGTCATCGTCAGCGGCAAGGACGAGACTGCGCAACTGCTGCAGGCGCTCAAGGACATGAACGACAACCTGGTCCGCATCGTCAGCGAAGTGCGCAGCGGCACCGACACCATCGCCACCGCCTCCACCGAGATCGCCACCGGCAACCAGGACTTGTCCTCGCGCACCGAACAGCAAGCCGGCTCACTGGAAGAAACCGCCGCCTCGATGGAAGAGATCACCTCCACCGTGCAAAAGAACGCCGAGAACACGCAGCAGGCCAACAAGCTCGCCGCTGACGCCTCGGGCGTCGCCGTCAAGGGCGGCGAGATGGTCGCTGCGGTGGTCGACACCATGAACGCCATCGAGCAAAGTTCACACAAGATCGTCGACATCATTGGCGTCATCGACGGCATCGCGTTCCAGACCAACATCCTCGCGCTCAACGCCGCAGTGGAAGCCGCACGCGCCGGCGAACAGGGCAGGGGCTTCGCCGTGGTCGCTTCAGAAGTGCGCACGCTGGCCCAACGCAGTGCAACCGCCGCCAAGGAAATCAAGGAACTCATCGGCGACTCCGTCACCAAGATCAGCACCGGCACCAGCCTGGTCGGCAACGCCGGCCAGACCATGCAGGAAATTGTCGGCGCCGTCGCCCAGGTCGCCAGCATCATGGACGAGATCACGCGCGCCAACCGCGAGCAAAGCGCCGGCATCGACGAAGTCAATCGTGCAGTAGTGCAAATGGATATGGTCACGCAGCAGAACGCCGCGCTGGTGGAACAAGCCGCCGCCGCTGCAGAAAGCCTGCAGGATCAGGCGGCCGGTCTTGCGCGCACAGTAAGCGTCTTCAAACTGCGCAGCGCATGAAACGAAAGAGAATGCAGGTCAGGGCCTGATCAGCCCTGCTTGATGAACACCAGATCCCAGACACCGTGGCCTAAACGCAGGCCGCGGTTTTCAAACTTGGTGACGGGACGGTAATCGGGACGCGGCGCATAGCCTTCGGCGGCATCGGTGCTGTTCTTCAACTCCGGTTCCGCGCCCAGCACTTCCAGCATCTGGATCGCATACTCTTCCCAGTCGGTCGCGCAATGCAGATAACCGCCCGGCGCCAGACGCGACGCCAGCAGACTCACCAGCGGCCCCTGGATCAGGCGACGCTTGTTGTGACGCGCCTTATGCCACGGATCGGGGAAGAACACATGCACGCCCGCCAGCGATCCCGGCGCAATCATGTTGGTCAACACCTCCACCGCATCGTGCTGGATCAGACGCATGTTGGACAGGCTCTGTTCGCCGATCTGCTTCAGCAGACTGCCCACGCCCGGCGTATGCACTTCCACGCCGATGAAATTCTTCTCCGGCATATCCGCTGCAATCTTCGCGCTGGTGTCGCCCATGCCGAAACCGATCTCGAACACCGTCGGCGCAGCGCGTCCGAAAGCGGCATCGATATCCAGCGTCTCCTTCGCATACGGCAACAGGAACTGCGGACCGAGCTCCTCAATGGCGCGCGCCTGCGCACCGGACAAGCGACCCGCGCGCGTGACGAAGCTGCGGATGCGATGTTCGGTCGGATCGTAAAAAAGCGGTTTGCCGGATTTGTTTTCTGACATGAATGACTCGTGAAGCGAAAGATCGGAGGATGGAATTGTTATGCGGCGTGCAAAAGGTATGTAAGTAGAGCAGCGAAGGAAAGCGCCTGATCCTCTTGCACCCTGGAGCGGGTGAAGGGGATCGAACCCTTATATTAGGTTGCCGTAAGGCCTATCACACGCAAAGCGTCGAATTATAGCGCGGAGTGTCGCATGGCGGCCTTTTCCATATATGCATCCAGATGCGCATTAGTATGCATGGTTTCAGGCTTTTCCTTTTGGGTTGGACCAAGATTGATCGAAGCACTAAGTTGCTTGCGGGGTGTGTGGCCATTCGAATTGGTTAAATGTCCGCCATGCCAGTGACGTTTCATTCACTATTTTCGTAAATCTGTTGCGCCGCCTTGAGGCAAAGTTGTTGATTTGCTCGCGGAATTGACCCTCTCCAATTGATCCACCTTCCAGCGCCTTGCGAAGGCTGCGGCGCGATCGTACGCCCCCTCATAGCCCAATGATTGCAGCTCTAAGTGCAGCTGCTTTAAGGTACGGCGCTGCTTGCGTGATTTGACCGCCTCAGTCTTTAACCACGCTGAAAGTTTGAGTGTGTATTTGTCTAGAGAGCTCCGGGGACGCCTATCTGCATAGGCAGGCTCGATGGTTTCAGCACGGATATACCGCCTGACGGTGTTGCGTGACTGTTTTTCTGAAGTCACTTCCATCTCCGTTGATCCCTCGCAAAACCATCTCTGCCGCTCGCGCAGCCGACACGGAAATTCCGGGGTAAGGGAGAAAGAGCACGTCGAGTGCAGATGAGTCGCGTGACCTTGCCGTGGCTTGCCGTTCAAAGAAATAGCTTGTAGTATAAAACCACTATAGAAACAATAATCCGATATCGGAACAAAGGAGATCAAAGATGCAACAAAATATTGATGCCTCGCCTGGAGGGCGCGCGACCAATCTTCCCGCCGCGAGGCACACCAGAAAGCTCAGTACGGCGCAACGGGGGGCTTTTCTCGGTGCCCTGATCGGCTGGATTTTCGATTACTACGAAGTCTTCCTGATGACGATGCTGGTCGTCGCCATCAAAGCGGAATTCCATCTGAGTACGCCGCAGGTAGGTTTGCTGTTCTCGATCCAGCTGCTGTTCATGGCCATCGGCGGCGTTTATTTCGGCTGGCTGGCGGACAAAATCGGACGCAAGCGTGTGCTGATGTACACGATCCTGCTGTTTTCGCTGGGCACCATGGCGCGCAGCGTTGCGCCCAACTATGAAGTCTTGTTGATCCTGACGGCGATTTCCGGCTTTGGCATTGGCGGCGAATACGGCGTGGGGCAAACGCTCGTGACCGAGACGATCGACAAGCGGCATCGCGGTTTCTATAGTGCGTTCCTGTATGGCGGCATCTATGTCGGCATCGTCCTCGGCGCGCTGGTAGGCGGCTATCTTGCTCCTCACATCGGCTGGCGCTGGACGTTCTTTTTATCCGGCTTGCCGGTTCTGTTCGCGCTCTGGGTGCGTCGGCATACGCCGGAATCGGAGAGCTGGCTGGAACGCCAGGCCGCGCCGCAAGCGAAGCAGCCGACGGAATCCTTGCGGTCGGGACGCCTGCTCAAGACCTGGCTGCTCTGTACTTTCGCCGCCGGCCTCCAGTTTTTCGCCTACTACGGCGTGGCCAGTTTCCTGCCCACCTACCTGGTTAGTAAAGGCGCATCCCTCGCGAGCGCGTCGTCGTGGCTGATTTTCACTGCGATTGCCGGCGGAGTGGGGTGCTCCATTGGTGCGGTGCTGAGCGATCGCGCCGGACGCCGTTTCACTTTGTCGCTGCTGGCCTCGATGGCCTTCGTCGGCGGCATGTGGCTGGCCTGGAATTGGGACAGTCTGCTTTCGGGAGGATGGAACGTCTGGGTACCCTTCTTCATCCTGTTCGCGGGCTCCAACGGCGCCGCAGTATTCGGCGTGCTGTTTAGTGAGTCTTTCCCTGTGAGTATTCGGGCGACCGCTGTTTCGTCGGCGTTGCAGGTCGGCCGGGGCATGTCCTTTTTCCCGCCCTTGATCGCTGCCGCGCTGTTGCCGGCGTTCGGTTATCGGCCGATTGTGTTTTTCAGCGCCGCCCTGTTTGGTGTACTGGCCCTGGTCGCCTGGTTGTTCAAGGAAACGCGGCATGGTGAAGCAGTCGGCTCGGCACGGGATGAATAAGCCGTCCATTTCAAAAGCGGCGATCGTTCGCCGGCCATCGTAAAGGTAAAGGAAAAAACATGTTGAACGAGACATATGACGTCATCGTCGTGGGATGTGGCGTGGCCGGTCTGGCTGCCGCCGTCAGCGCCGCCGAAGGCGGTGCGCGCGTGGCCATCATTGAACGCGCCCCGATTGAATCGCGCGGAGGACAAAGCCGCTATACCGAAGCGTATTTGCGGATGAAGAGCGAGACGGAAGTGACCGACGACTTCGAGTCGTTCCTCGCTGAAAACGGTTCCGGCCGCATCGATCCCAACCTGATTGAAGAATCGGCCCAGCCGACTCCCCAGCGCGACGCTCTGGTCAACGCTCTGAGCATAGCCGATCCGGAAGTGATTGATGCCCTGGCTTCCGGCGCGGCGCCAACCATCTCCTGGTTGAAAGAGCTCGGCGTCCGTTTCGATTTTTTGCCGACAGGATTTCTTACCAAGACACAGCCGCGACTCTTGCCGGTGGGCGGCGGAGAAGCGTTGGTTGAAACTCTGGCTGCCAAAGCGGAAAACCTGTCGGCTAGGTTCTACTATTCCACCTCGGCGCTGCGTCTGCTGCGCGACGACGGTAACACGGTGACCGGCATCGTTGTCAAACCGCAAGGCGCTCCTGCGCTTGCATTGACGGGGCAAGTCATCCTTGCATGCGGCGGTTTTGAAGGAAATCAGGAAATGTTGACGCGTTATCTCGGCCCCCGGGCGCTGCATCTGCGGCCCATCTGCCGCGGCGGTTACTACAACCGGGGGGACGGCATCACAATGGCGCTCGACGTGGGGGCGGCGACCAGCGGAGACTTCGGCAGTTATCATGCCGAGCCGATGGATCCCCGCTCCGGCATTTCGGAACCCGCCATTTTCGTGTTCCCTTACGGCATCCTGGTCAACAAGGCCGGAAAGCGTTTCACCGATGAGGCGCCCGGCCCCGTGGATGCCTACTATGAACGTGTCACGCGCAAGATCTGCCAGCAGGACGAGGGCATCGCCTATCTGATTCTTGATGCCCGCCATGCCGACATTCCAAACTTCCGTTCGGGCTTGCGTACCGATCAGCCGCCGGTCGTGGGGGCGACGCTGCCGGTGCTGGCGAAAAAGCTTGATATCCCCGCCTCGGCGTTGCAACAGACAGTCGAAGCGTTCAATCGTGCGTGTCCTGCCGATGGTCAAAGCCGTTATCGTCCGTTCGAAACCGACGGTGTTGCAACCACTGAGCTCGATCCGCCCAAGTCTAACTGGGCTTTGCCGATCGATGCCGCACCCTTCCATGCGTACCCGATCATCTCCGCCAATGTGTTCACCTTCGGTGGAGTCAAGACGGACGCACTTGGTCGCGTTCTCGATCAGGATGGATACCCCATTCCGGGACTGTATGCGGCAGGTGAAATGACCGGCATGTACTACGGCAATTATGCCGGCGGTACATCGGTGTTGCGCGGTTTGGTCTTCGGACGGCTTGCCGGTAGAGATGCTGTTTCGCACATCAACATCGCGGTCACTCCATGAGCGCAGAAACGCACATGGAGCTGGCCGGTCGTTGCGCCATCGTGACCGGCGGCGCGGGAGGAATCGGTCGCAGCGTCGCGCTCGCGCTGGCCCGCGCCGGCGCGAGTATATGCGTCGCCGACAGCGTCTCTCCACGCGACACCATCGACGCAATCGGCGCAACGGGAGGCGTCGCCATCGGATCGTACGTCGACGTCACGCGGGCTGAAGAAATCCGTGCCATGACGGCGCAAGCGGAAGCGGAATTCGGCGGTGTCGACATTCTTGTCACGACCGCTGGCGTCACCGGTTTCGGCAGTGCAGCCACGCTTGACGAGCGGGAATGGGACCGGATTCTCTCCATCAACCTCAAAGGCACCTTTCTGGCTTGTCAAAGCGTAATTGAACCCATGCGAAAACGCGGTGGCGGCAGGATCATCACCATCGGTTCGGTGCTGGCGAAGAACGGCGGTAATGCGCGCCCTTGGTTGTTTCCCGACGAGCAGCAGGTGTCGGCGAACGTCGCATACGGCGCCTCGAAAGCAGGAGTCCACGCCATGACCGCCTATCTCGCGCGTGAGCTGGCAGCTTCCCGCATCACGGTCAACGGCGTTGCGCCGGGGCCAATCGCATCGGACATGACCACCAATTTTCCTGACGCGCTGAAAGCGGCGATCCCTCTGGGACGTATGGGAGCGGCCGCCGATGTTGCCGCAGGCGTGCTTTTCTTTGCCAGCGCGGCAGCTGCTTTCATTACCGGCGAAATCATGGATATCAACGGCGGCATGTGGGCCGATTGATTTATTTTTTTATCGTCTCAACCAAGGACCAATATCATGGCAATTGATGTAAAAACCACCGCACTGCTTTTGCTCGACCTTCAGAACGAGATGATCGATCCGAATGGAAAGATCGGTTCAGGAGGACTGGCGAAGGTCGTGGCCGAGCGCAATGTCATCGGCAACGCCGCCCGCGCCCTGCAGGCTGCGCGTAGCGCAGGCATGGTGGTGGTGCACGTGCGTCTGGGATTTCGCGACGATTATGAAGATGCGCTGAGCGTAGCTCCTCGCATCGCTCGGCTCAAAGAGCATCGTGCCGCGATCGTAGGAACTTGGGGAACCGAATTCCCTGAGGCGCTTGCTCCGCACGCCCAAGAACTGGTCGTCACCAAGCAATGCGTCAATCCGTTTTTCAACACAGGACTGTTTGCCTGGCTATCGCATCGCGGCGTCAAGACGATCGTCATCGGCGGCGTTGTCACCAACCTGGTCGTTGAAAGCACCGCCCGGGCCGCCGACGATGCCGGCCTCGCGACGATTGTACTGGAAGATTGCTGTGCCGCACCCAACGAACAATGGCACAAATTCTCCGTCGAGAATATCTTGCCGATGTTCGCCGGCGTCAGCAGCGTGAGCAGCGTATTCGGTTGAGTTGCACCTGTGGCGTTCGGGGAGGCTTTCCCGGAGCGTCGCAGCCGATTGCCTCCGGGTTTGAGAATCTTGGATAATACGGCTTTCGAGGTTGCGGGCCTGTCGCCCGCACCGATGCTCAACGCTTTACAGAGACTCAAACGTGAATACGACCGAATCAGTAGTTCGAGAAAGCGATGCGGGCAATGCCACGCGCTCGCCGGTGCGCACCGTGCAAGTGTTGCATGAACTTGCACTGAGGCCGCGAGGCATGAGCCTGGCCGCGCTGGCGGCGCACCTGCAGTTGCCCAAAACCAGTCTCTTCCGCCTGCTGAACTCATTGGAGCTGGGCGACTATGTGCAAGTGGTGAACGGGCAGTATCAGATCGGGCCCGCTACACGTGAACTCGGCACGGCGATCATGCTCAATCACGACTTCGCAGGCCGTGCCCGGTATATATTGCAGAAGCTGGCCTCGCAGTGTGGAGAAACCGTGATCCTGGGGACTGTCGCGCCGAACGGACTGGACGTCATTTACGCATCTGTTATCGAGGGGACTCATCCGCTGCGCTTCAGCATAACGGCCGGCGCAGCCAAGCCGCTGCAGTGCTCGGCCAATGGGCAGACCATTCTTGCCTACATGCCTGCGCCGGAATTGCAAAAATTCTGCACCGAGGTCAAGTTTGCCAAATATGCTTCGGGCAGCATCATGACGGTGCCGGCGCTTGAAACCGAACTGGCCAGGATTCGAAGCAACGGTATCGCGATCAGCATCAACGGCACGCACGAAGGGGTGTTTTCCATTGCGGCGCCGATTGTCGACGCTAGCGGCCGTGTCTGCGCGGGGGTGTCGATTTCGGCCCCGGAGGCGCAGGTCAAGGGGCATATGGATCGCTTTGACATGCTGGTGCGTGAAGCTGGACACGATATTTCCCGCATACTTGCTTACACCGGCGAATATCCGCCGCGCTAATAAAAAAGGAGCCATACGGCTACTTTTTTATACAGTTTTCAGCACCTCAATTCACCAGGCCGGTATCACCGTCCCGTTGAATTTCTTGATGATGAATTGCTTGATCTGATCGGACTCGAAGATCTTGATGAAGCGGGCGATACGCGGGTCATCCTTGCGGTCGGCGCGAGTGACCCAGATGATGGCCCATTGCGAGGTCTTGTATTCCAGCAGTAATGCGTCCGTCGGATTCAGGCTGGCAAGCAAAGCACGGTATAAAACCGCCGCTGAGGTCAAGGTGGGTTTGCTCAAGATGAAGTGACCGACGCCTGCAATCGGCCAGAAGCGGACATCTGGACAAGCAGAAAAGCACGCCGTATTGCGGGCTTTTTTTCTCGCTTAGCGCTGCCAATCGCAAAGACTGATAGACATGTAGTGGGCGGGGTGGTGGACTACGCGGCAAAGCCACCGTCGATCAACAGGTCGGTGCCGGTGACGAAAGCCGCGTCCGAACTCGCCAAGTAAGCGATCATGGCGGCGACTTCATCGGCGTGACCATGGCGCTTCAAGGCCATCACGTTGTGTTGAACCGGGGCAAAGTCACCATCGACAGGATTCATGTCGGTGTCGATGGGGCCAGGGGCGACGTTGTTGACGGTAATTCCTTTCGGCCCCAAGTCACGGGCCAGTCCCTTTACCAGGCCAGTCAATGCCGATTTGCTCATCGAGTAGATGGCGCCGCCGGCAAGCGGCATGCGATGCGCAACAGTGCTGCCGAGATTGATGATGCGCCCACCTTTCTTCATATGAGCGGCAGCGGCCTGGATTGCGACGAAGACTCCGCGCACGTTGACCGCCACGGTCTTGTCGAAGTCAGCCAGCGTGAACTGTTCGATCGGCGCAAAGATCAACACACCGGCGCTGTTCACCAAGATGTCAAGACGACCGAAACGCCGCGCTACGCTATCGATGGCGCCTGTGACGGCAGCCGCGTCCGTTACGTCGACTTGAATTGCTATGGCAGTACCCCCGGCGGCTTCGATCTCGGCAACCAATGCTTCTGCCGCAACATTCGAAGCCTGATAACCGATGGCGACGATGGCTCCGTCGCGTGCCAGACGACGTGCGGTTGCGGCGCCAATGCCGCGAGAACCGCCGGTGATGAATGCGACTTTACTGTCGAGTTGTATGGTCATGATGTCTTCCTTTCGGTGTGGAGTGATTGGTGAAAAGAAGTATGCGTGCAGCAATCTGATCGTAGTAGTGGCTAAATGTCGCGCTCAGTTTCAACCATTGGTTTAAAATTTGACGATGTTTACCGAGCTAAGCAGTTATCTGGATGCGTTCATTGCTGCCGCCGACGATGGCAGCTTTTCTGCGGCCGCGCGTCGCCTGGGACTTACCCCGGCGGCCGTCAGCAAAAGCGTGGCACAGTTGGAGACTCGGTTGGGAGTACGCCTGTTCCAGCGCAGCACCCGCAGCCTGGCGCTGACCACCGATGGCGAGCGTCTGTACGGTCAGGTTCGATTGCCATGGAGCGAGATCGGTGATGCCTTGACCGATCTGCGGCAAGGAGCGGGCAAGCCAGCCGGTACCTTGAAAGTCTCTCTGGCGCACATGATCGGACGAGAATATTTTGTGCCGATGATGACGGGCTTCGTGCAACGATATCCGGACGTGGTGCCCGATCTTCATTTCGAGAACCGGCAAGTCGAGCTGATCGCGGAAGGATATGACGTCGCCATTGGCGGCGGCATTGAATTGACCGACGCGTTGATCGCGCGTGAATTGTCGGGCTTGCGAGTCGTGCTGGTAGCGTCACCGGACTATCTGAAAATGCATCCTGCGCCGAAGCATCCACAGGAACTGACACGTCATCGCGGACTTCTCCGCCGTATGCTGAGTTCCGGGCGGCTGTCGCCATGGGTACTGAAGAACAACGCCGGAGAAGAAGTGATCGCGAGCGTGCGTCCGACAATGGTATTGGATGACCCGGAGGCGATTGCGCAAGCCGCCACCAATCACATGGGCATTGCGATGCTGCCGTTGCCGCATGTATTGACTCTGCTCAAGCGCGGAGATCTGGTGCGTGTGCTCCCCGAATGGCATGCCGACGCGTTGCCGCTTTCGATTTACTACACCAGCCGCAAACTTGTCCCCGCCAAGGTGAGGGTATTTGTGGACTATATTGTTGAAGAATTCCGGGCCAGCGGGAATGCTGCGCGGTTCCAGCAGGAGTGATCGGGAATGCAGGGTGATTTTACCGTATCTATCGCGACCTTCGATTTCTTCGCTTCTCCATCATCTGAGATAAAACGCTTCGCTGAGGCTGACTGCGTAGTCCTCAACCGGCCAGGAAGGGACGTTCGCGCAGGAGCTCTATTCGATAGGGTGACTCTGCATTTTTTCACTCTGCGACGGCGTTATCAACAAATAAGCTCTATTACGCCCCAATAAAACGTCTGCATAAAATATGATTGAATTCATTTTTCGTGGCCCTCGGAACTCCCGTCAATAGTAATTTTCTGTATTTTTAAGATTTCCGCGCGCACCTCGTCCTCGCTCCACCCGGACTCCAGAAAATAGCAAATGCGATCACTCTCCTCCTGCCCGAGTGCATGCTTTTTTACCAGAGATCGGGTCAGTTTCTCTATGTTTTGAAGTTCAACATCCAAAGCGATCGCCGATGCGCCTATGTGCTTGTGTATTTGGGTACGCTGCTCGTTCCAGGCATCCCACCGCACCTGTGTGATCGGCCCCAGCAAACCTTCTGCAGCCATTCTTTCCTGATCTGCGATCACGCCGAGTTGCAAATGCAGCGGCTTCATTGAAGCTTGGTAGCGTCTGTATGGTGTCTGAATCATGCCAGTCTCCTTCTAGGTAGTCGTTGGTGATTGAAACTTGATGATGTCTGTTTATGCCGCGTTGTCGGCGCGATTCCAGCTCATGGCCCATGCATAGAGCGCCAACAGCATGGTGAACTGCAACAAGGTGGTGCCAAGAAGGTAAAGCAGCGGATGCCACAACAGCGAGAATTGCTGCATCAAGACCGCCGCCAGGATGAATTGCACCGGTGTGAGCACCGCGAGATAGCCCAAGGCCATTAGCGGCAGGGCAAACTTGCGCGACAGGCTGAAGTCGAAGATGTTGTAAGTCAATCCGTAGAGCCAGGGCGCGATCAGCATCAATGCAAAAGAAGATTGCATCATTGATGCCACCGATCCTCCTGCCGTATGAGGAAAATGCATGCCCCAGAAATAGAAATAGATCTGAATCGCGACCTGCAACGCCCCGATGAATCGGAGCATGTACACCAGCGGCAGCATCTTCGGCGGCATGAACGTCGGACCGATCAACAACACACCGGCCAACGCCAGTCCCGACCACCATTGGGTAGCAGTGGGCAACGCCGCCTGCACCAGAGGATAAGGAATATGAAACATTCCGCCCATCTCCACTTCATGACGCGCCAAGGAGATATCAGGCCCCAGCAGTCCGACCCAGAAGTTGATGATGGCGGTCCAAAGCATGTCGATAAACGGCCACGCCAGATAGACGGCTGAGCTCAGCAAAGCCGGAATCAGCAGCATGGACAGCAGCCGCCAGGTGGTGAAATCAATCCTGAGCAAGGCGCGATGCGTGCGGATCAGGCCGCCACGGATGTTGAGCAAACGCGGGTCGGTGTGCGCCGTAGCGCGTAGCGCCGATGATCGTTGCGCGGCGGCTGCTGCGACCGCGGCACTGAGATTTTTCGGTGAGGTTCTTTGACTATTGGACATGGCTGACTCCGCCTGGATGACTGAAAATGGACTGAAACGGCACGGTGCGGCTCATCGAAAACTCCAGCGCCAGCCGACATCGATGGAGGTGCGGGCATAGCTGGGATTCTTGTAATAGCCCAGGCCCAGGATCAGCAAGCCGTCGCGCGTCATCCGTTCGCGCCATTGCACGCCGATGCTGTGACTCATGAAGTCGACTTTTTCGGTGCCGGTGGTGAGCACCTGATAGGTTTCCTTGGCACGCTCGGCACGCACGATGACAGCACGCCGTTCGTCGCTGCCAAAAGTTACCGCTACGTATTGGCTGGGGCCGAAGGCTGCGCCGGGATTGGCGACGTTGCCGCGCAAGCCGGCTTCCAGCACCAGGTCCTTGCCGTAGTAAATGCCGTTGAGGATCACACCTTTGTCCGAGCGCCCCTCCTGATTTCCCTTGGCATAGTAGACGGCCAGGCCGGCGACGTACTGGCGTTGCCCGCCGAATTTGCGGTAACCCGCAAGATCCATGCGCCAGTCGGGAAACAGCAGGCTGCTGCCGCTGCCGAGCCCGACCGTGGTGTAGTAGTCGGGCGACAGGTCATGCGTCAGATTCAGGGAGCCATAGCTGCCGGAAAACCCGAAACGGCTTTGCCGGATCACCTCCGCCTGTAGCACGCCGAAGTCCATCACCTGCATGCCGCGCAGAGAATAGGATTTCGCATTGCCGTAGCCGGCGTCGTAGTTGCCGAAGCCGGCCATGGCTTCGATTGCGGATTTTTCGGTTGGCGCCACAACCGGTGAACGATCGCTCACGGGGACCCCGGCTGGAATGTCCTGAGCGGCTACCGAGGCGGCAAACGCCAGCCCGGTGCCGAACAGCATGCAATTCAGACGGGATGGCAAACGGCATCGTAAAGCGCTTAAAGCGCGTGACACGTTCGAAACATGGGACATGGTTAAGGTCGTATTATTTTTCATGAAATCGGCGTGGTTACCCGGGTTATTTAGCTGCTTGTGTAGAAGCCGTCGGCGTCAGCGTGTTGCTCAGACCAAGCCGCACGCCCTCTTCCATGATGTTCCAGCGCCCCTCCTGTTTCCATTGCGCTGAATTGTGCAGCCAGGCTTGTGCACTCTTCCTGTCACCGGATTTGTAGGCGGCCCAGGCAATCAGGCCCCAAGGGAAATGATCCACCTTCCCTTCCAGCCATGACTTTCCGTACTTGCTGCGCCAGCTCTGCCAATCGTGTTCGCGCGCCTTGCCCGTGCGCACGTCGTAGATCAACGGATAGATAGGCGCTACCGCATAGGGATAAAAGGCATAGGGAGTAGATGGGATGCTTGCGGCCGTCGGCTCCAGTTTCTGATCAGGCATGTACCCATAGTTGCGCTGCAAGGCGCTCAGCATGACTTCCGGTCCCGGCAATTTTGCCAGTACGTCGACATGACGCCTGAATACGTTCTCATCGGCGCGCAGGCTTTGCAGAAATGCCATCACCTCGACGTTGTCCGCAAAATAAGCAGCCGGCTGACCGAAGATGGCGCGGAAGCTTTGTCGCTGCGGCTCCCATAGCGTCGCCAGGTTATCCAGAGCCTTGTGGCAGCTCGCATCGAGTTCGCGATGGGTGGGAAGGATTTCGCTGCCTAGTGCGCACCATAGAACGGCAAGGGAATCATCTGCATCGCTCGGCCCGCAGGCCAGCCAGCGGCTTCCTCCGCTGCGGCAAATGCGCGGAAACGGTCCGTTGGCTTGCTGAAACGGCAGCATCCACGTGGCGAATTTCTCTGCCTGGCTATGCACGTCAACGCCGAGGCGATGTGCCACCAGCAAGGCCTTGATCGCAGAATAGGGCTCGACGTAGTCGCCCTGCGCAAATACTGTCAGCGCGCCGTCGGCCATCGTAAAATCAGAGAATGGCGCCGCTGCAGCGGCGGAAGATACGGAAGGTGCGGGAGGTGCGGCCTGCACGTTGCCGGCCCATAAAGCGACCGAAAGCAAACAGCCGAAAAATTTAAATACCAAGTGGAATCTCCTCGAAGACAACGTAAGCGCTGTCCTGTGTGGTCACGACGCCGTGAATCACGACGCCTTGGGCCACGACCAGCTTGCGGCAAATGATCGTGGTGGGAATGGCGGCGCTGCCGATGATGGAATTGGGGCCGATGATGATGTCGTCTTCGCTGATCAACGGTCCGACGATGGCGCAGCCGGCGCCGATGACGATGCCTTTGCCGGAGATCACGCTGCCGGCGACGCTGACGCTCTCTTGCAAACGCAGATAGTCATGCGCTTTGATGCTGCCGGAAATGGTGCTGCCGGCGGCGATCTGGGCAGAGCCCCTGACCACGAAATCACCGTCGCAAGGAATCTCGTCCGAGATGGTGGTATCGCTGTCGAACAGATAGCGTTTGCTGTTGGGAAGCAGTAAGGCATCGACCTCGGTGGCGACGACATGTGCATCGTCTCTTTCGCCGAAATACATTACCGGCGCGCCGGCGCGGATGAACTGGCTGTTGTCGGAGAATCGGATGCTGCTCAGCGCGGTGATGCGTCCATGGACCGTCAGGTCGCGGTCGGCCGTGATGGTATCGGCGTCGACCCAACGATGAATCAATACGTTCTGCGCCAGCTGCATGTGCTGCTTGGCGCAGCATGAGCGCAGTTGAGCACTAGAACCGACCTTGATGTCCTTCAACGCGAAAATATCAGCGAGCGTTTCGCATCCGGCGGCGATCTGCGCCCGGTCGGCGAAGATCGCGATATGGGCAAGCTTGCCTGCGGCCTGCAGCTCCGCCCCGGTCGCCAATACATCCAGGCCATCGTCATCGTGCAAGATGGTGACCTGCGTGCCGTTGTGGAACAGGCTCTTGCCGATGCGGTGCAACTCGTCGGTTGTCGGCGCCGGCCCCAGCAATTTCCCGATCAGCGTGCGCAAGGAGTCCGCAAAGTGGCGCAACTCATGGGTGGCGTTCTGGTCGATGGGAAGCGGTGCGTCATCCGTCGGCGCCAGCCACTCGCGCAGCGTCGGTACGAACGGCAGCACCATCATCGTCATGGCCGTGAAGAACAAGCCCAGTTGTGAAAAATGATTCATGTCGTCACGCTCTCAGATATCGGTGGCAGGGATGGCGGAGCTGGCGCCAGTGCCTCGGTGACCGGCATCAGCGCCACCGTGTCGACATAGGCAGCGCTGGTGGCGATGGTCATGCGGCGGAAACGTTCGGTCTTGTGCCACATCAGTTCCTCGCGACGAAAATAATCAAACAGCTGCTTCACGGCGGCCTTCGAAATGCTCACCATACTGATGAGAAAGCCCAGCATCGACAGCGGCAGCAGACGGATCCGATTGCGATTTCCATCAAGATAGGTCGCGGCGGCGATTTCAAAGAACGCGGCATTGTTTCCGAGCGAGCTATGCGCGACCAGCGCAAAGAATGCCAGCCACCCAAGCACCCAGTGGTGCGGCGATATGAAGAACAACACGGTCGCCAGTATCCATCCCACCACCAGAATCGGCGACATCATGAAGACACCCAGCAAAATCGCGCCGTCCACGCGCTCACGGGTACGCAGTCTGGAGTTGAAGATCAACTTGATGATGTTCTTGTTCATCACCTGATTGTGTCCACTCGACCAACGGCTGATCTGGCCGATGCGCACCCGCCAGGTCTCCGGCACTTCTTCGTAGCATTCGGAGCGGTTTTGATACACCGTCTTCCAGCCGTTCTGTAAAAATCGGAAGGTGATGTCTGTATCTTCTGCCAGCATGTCGACGTCCCAGCCGCCGATTTCTTCCAGCGCCCGGCGGCGCACTGCGCCGACCGTTCCGCCGTATTGCGGCACCAGTCCGAGGTTCATGCGGGCCGCCTGGTCGACCTGATAGCCCCCCGCCCGTTCCAAATCCAGCAAACGTGTCAACAGGTTGTGACCGACGTTGAGCGGCACCACGCGTCCCATGACGGCGGCCACTTCCGGATCGAACAAAGGCGCCACCAATTGCTTGATCAGGCCGCGCGCCGGCAAGTAGTCCGCATCGAAAATGACGATGACTTCCGCATTTACGAGCGCGGTAGCGTCTTTCAAAGCGGCGGCCTTTCCCGGTCGCCCTTCGGTGCGATGAAATGGCGTGAAGCGGCCAGGATTGGCCGCGGCGATACGGTCGATGATCATGCGCGTGTCGTCGGTCGAGCGATCATTGACGGGCATCAGAATCAGGCGATCGCTTGGATAGTCGACATTCAGTAACGCCGTGAGCGAATCGGCGATGACCAGTTCTTCATTATGGGCTGCAATGAAGACGACAACGGTGGGCCAGTTTCCCGCTTCGATGTCGAGATAAGGCTGGCGCTGCCGGCCGAACAGCCGCGCAAAGGTAAATACGTAATGGCGCGTCGTAAACACGATCAACATCACCACGATCATTGCCAACATGACTGTCAGCGTGCGTAGCAGCAAGGGATGTTCGGCCGGCGGCGGCGCTTCGATCACCAGTGCCTGTGCGGATGCCAATACAGGAAAGACGATCGCCGACAGGCCGGCGATGATTGCATTTCGGGCAGGGAAATGTACTCTCATCTTATGCGGCCCGCACCAGAAATTCTCTTTCGCTGTACGGATTGAATTCACTGATCTCTCGGCCCATGAGCGTATCGACGATACGTTTGCAGGCAAGTCCGTCGCCGTAAGGATTGTTGGTCTGCGAAGCACGCATATAATCGGCTCGCCGGTCATAGAGACGCGCTACAGCCGCAATGATGCGTTCCGCAGTCGTCCCGACCAGTTGCACGGTGCCGGCCGCAACCGCCTCCGGGCGCTCCGTCACATCGCGCATGACCAGCACCGGCTTGCCAAGCGATGGCGCTTCTTCCTGCACCCCGCCGGAATCAGTAAGGATGACGTAGGCGCGCTGCATCAGGCGAACGAACGACAAATAATCCAGGGGGTCGATCAGATGCACGTTCTTCAGTCCTGACAGGATACGGTTGACAGGTTCCTGCACGTTCGGATTCAGGTGAACCGGGTAGACGATTTCCATGTCGCTGCGTCGCGCCAGCGCTGCCAATGCATTGCAGATGCCGAGGAAACCTTCACCGAAATTCTCACGGCGATGGCCGGTCACCAGCAGCAGCTTGCGATCGGGGTCCAATGTCGGCAGGCGGGCATCGACGCTGGCAGCAAGTTGCGGATTTTCATTGAGGCGCCTGGTGGTCATTTCCAGCGCATCTATCACGGTATTGCCGGTGACCACGACGCGACCATGGAGGTTCTCCAGCTTCAGATGGTTGCGGGCACCGACGGTCGGCACCAGCAACACATCCGAGATCACATCAAGTACGCGGCGGTTCATCTCTTCCGGCCAAGGCTGCGATAGATCGCCGGTACGCAGGCCCGCCTCGACGTGGGCCACAGGAATACGTCGATGGAAGGCCGCCAGGCCCGAAATGGTGGCTGTGGTTGTATCGCCATGTACGAGCACGCGATCCGGATTGACCTGCTCAAGTATCGGATCCAATGCAGTAAAGATGCGTGATCCGATGCTGTTGAGCGTCTGGTTCGGGGCCATGATGTCCAGATCGTAATCGGCAGTAATGTCGAACACGTCCATCACTTGCTGCAACATGGTCCGATGTTGCCCGGTCACGCATATCAGCGAGGTGACGCCGCTTTCGAGCGCCAGTCGTTTGACGAGGGGCGCCATCTTGATGGCTTCGGGACGGGTTCCAAATATGGATAGAATTTTCATTGCTTCCTTTGTAGTGACTTGTTCTCTTTGCTTAAAGGGAGGTATCTTGTGAAACCTGATGCGTTGAACTGATGCGCCTGGCGAACGGCCACACCATGTGCTCCGCTCTCCTGTCTTCAAGACAGAAAGCGAGCGGCTCCGGAATTTGCGACGCTTGCACAAATCACGTGCAGCGGCTCTCCGATGCGTCGGCCAGAAATCTGACGGTACGAAACCTACACGGAAATTTGTGCAGTCAGAAACGTAAAATGAAAGTGAAAATTATTGTGAGAAGCACAGAACGAGATCTCTTTCGTTGCCGGAGACATGTGCTTGAAGAGTTGTTAAACCGTGGTCACTCAGGTCTTGCTGCGCCTTGAGATAGCGATGTCCGGATGCGTGCATCGGATATTCCTTGACGACATATAAAGACATGCTTTTGAGAAGCCAGGAGCTTGAGTGTTATCAAAAATGCTTATCTAAATTTATTCAGATTGAACGCAAACTTAAATTCCGGAGGTGACAGCAGCTTGAAGACCGTAGTATGCGTTTCTCTATTTCTTGCATCTTTGCAATAGGACCTTGGTGGGGGACCAAGGGGTTCACTCGCACTGTTCGGTTTACCTTTTTGGTGGCAAGTGGATTTGGGTACGCATCCGCAGTATCCCGTAATTGGAATAAATCCGTGATCAGCGAACGCCTCTATTCCGTGTAGGCGGGAAGGCGTAAAAAACTCTATGTTTGATACACACGCATGTATCTCCATAGCGGGGGCGCCGTTTCGCTTACGTGGGAAATTTGCTGAAGAGAAACATTGCTTTTACCGATAATTCAGATGCGAGTGTGAGGATGATTTTCTATCTTTTCTCGCGAAAGGTGCTCTCTCGCATTCCGTTTTGACATTCACCTAAATGTTGCCAATGAAATGGAGCAGACGCGGTGACGGCTTACGTCGGCTTACGGCCAGAAGCAGACGTCCGAAAACCGAGAGCCCGCAAGCGAGCTCTTGGTTTCTAAACTATCTGCAGCCGCGCCACTCCATGCGGTGTTCTTGTGCGCGAATCTCCAGCAGTCAGCGCAACTAAACCATCGCTCAACTTGAAAGTCGACACGATCCCGGTCAGTGCCGTCGCCTGTTCCATCATCGCATTGGCAGCCGCGGCCGTTTTTTCCACTAGCGCGGAGTTTTGCTGAGTAGCTTCGTCCATCTGGATGATGGCGAGATTCACCTGTGCGACACCATGGCTTTTGTCCTGACTCGTGGCGGAAATTTCAGCAACAACGTCTGTGACGAGTTTGACGCTTGTCACGACCTCCACCATCGTCTGGCTTGCCTGCTCGACCAATTGGCTGTCGCGTTCGACCTTTGACACCGAATCGTTGATCAACACGGTGATCTCTTTTGCCGCAGCGGCGCTACGCTGCGCCAGGCGGCGCACTTCAGATGCCACGACCGCAAAGCCGCGGCATTGTTCGCCGGCGCGGGCGGCTTCGACCGCTGCATTGAGCGCCAGGATGTTGGTCTGAAACGCGATGCCGTCGATGACACTGATGATGTCGACGATCTTGCGTGACGAGTCATTGATCCCAACCATCGTTGTGACGACCTGGCCCCACCACTTCGCGGCCCTGGATAGCTACATCGGACGCAGATACTGCCAGCTGACTCGCTTGCCTTGCGTTGTCGGCGTTTTGCTTGACAGTTGATGTGATCTGCTCCATTGCTGAAGCGGTCTCTTCCAGCGAACCTGCCTGCTGCTCGGTTCTGGCCGAAAGATCGAGGTTTCCCGAAGCAATTTCTGAGGAGGCGCGCTCTAACGGGCGTTCACTTCATAAGTGGCTAGATGATTATCAATTTTCGATGCAAATCAACAACCCACACGCAGCATTGCGGCGCACCATGAAAAAATGACGTATCGAAAGAAATAACTTTCTTCGGTTACCTCGACGGTTTACATATTCACGTATATTGTTCAGTATCAAAATTTATTCAATCGTATGAATCGCTACATGTCACTGTCACCTGAACTTATCGCTTTTCTCGGGAAATCGCGTTGGCCTACCGAATTAACGGAAGACCAAATGGAACGTCTGCGGCAGAACATTTTCGAAAAGTCGTTTTCCAGTGGAACAATTATTTATCCCAGAGGTACTCCAGCAGACCATTGGTTTGGCCTTATTGACGGTATGATAAAAGTCGATACGGTGTCGCAAGATGGGCGGTCAACAACCTTCGCTGGAGTTCCGGGTGGCGCATGGTTTGGTGAAGGCGCCGTTTTAAAGAACGAACCACGGCCATATTCCATTGTGGCTATTCGTGACAGCAAACTAGCGTTTGTACCAAAACAAACCTTTGAATGGCTGTTATCCCAGAGCACTTCATTCAGTCGCTATGTCATCGACCAGTTGAATTGGCGATGTGGCTATTACGTCGCATTAATCGAAAATCGCCGCTTACGCGAAGCCCCTGCAAGAGTTGCATTCTGCTTATCGGAATTATTTAATCCACAGCTATATCCATCCACAGAGCAAGCATTACCTTTGTCTCAAGAGGAAATTGGGAGGCTGTCCGGGCTTTCCAGACAAAATACGAACCGCGCTTTGCGTGAACTGGCGGATATGAAATTACTCTCTGTCGAGTATGGTTCCGTAATCATTCTCGATTTACCTCGGCTACGAGAATACGCTCACCATGATGAGTGACGGCGATTAAGATGCATGTAAGTTTTAGAAGTCCAATATAAAACGGCGCTCTTCTGAGCGCCGTTTTAGCATCTAAGCTTTTGCAAGCTCCGTAATTGCAGCCCGGCTTCCAGCTAATTCCCGGAGACGGAATTTTTGTATTTTCCCTGTGCCGGTTTTAGGAAGCTCACAAAACATGACCTTCTTGGGGCATTTGAAATGCGCCAACCGCGCGCGGCAAAATGCGATGATTTCTGCTTCACTGGGCTGCTCAACTCCCGCCTTCAGTTCAATAAACGCACATGGAGTTTCCCCCCATTTAGCATCCGGCTGGGATACCACCGCAGCAATAAGAATGGCCGGATGGCAGTGAAGAACATCTTCAACTTCGACAGAAGAGATATTCTCCCCTCCCGAAATAATGACGTCTTTCGAACGGTCTGTAATTTGCACATATCCGTCAGCATGAACGACTGCAACATCACCGGTATGAAACCAACCGCCAGCAAAAGCATTTTCGGTAGCTTCTTCATTCTTTAAATACCCCTTCATCACAATATTTCCCTTGAGAAGAAGCTCACCCTGGGTTTTTCCGTCGAACGGAACAGGCTCTAAAGTATCCGGGTCTGCAACCATCAACCCCTCAAGTCCAGCTGACCGATTACCTTGGCGCGCCATCAGGCGAGACTGTTCGTCTTTGTCGAGCTGCGACCAAGCCGGATTAATGTAGCAACTCACTGGGGTACCAGAGGCCTCTGTAATTCCATATACATGTTCAACTTCAAATCCTAGAGCCAGCACCGCCTTGAGAACCGCAGCCGGAGGCGGAGAGCCCGCAGTCCGAACGCGTACGCTATGGGGTAGTGGCCGTTTTTCTGATTCAGGTGCGCTGGCGATGGAGGACAGCACTATTGGGGCTGCGCAGAAATGGTCGACGCCATGGTCGGCGATAGCATCGAAAATATTCTTGGCCGTTACTTTGCGCATGCACACATGAGTACCTGCGGCGGCTGTGATAGCCCAAGTGAAACACCATCCATTTGCGTGAAACATTGGAAGGGTCCACAGATAGGTCGGGTTCCGAGGCATCCCCCAATCGGTGAGCTGCAGCATACTCATCACGTACGTTCCACGATGACTCGGCACGACTCCCTTCGGGTCGGAGGTTGTGCCTGAGGTGTAGTTCAATGCAATCGCATTCCACTCATCAGACGGCCATACTCCTTCAAAATCCTGCGTTCCTTCTTGAAGCAAGCGCTCGTAGTCGAGTTCACCAATCGCTTTCCCGAGAGGTGCTTCAATATCATTGATATCGATAATCAATGGTTTATTGGGCATATCGGCAGTTGCCCTTGACACCAGTTCGGAAAATTCCCGGTCGACCAGCAGAATCTTGCACTCCCCATGTTGGAGAATAAAGCGGACTCCATCCGCATCCAGGCGGCAGTTAATGCTGTTTAGCACTGCACCGCTGAGGGGAATTCCAAAATGTGCCTCAAGCATAGCTGGTGTATTCGGCGCCAGAATTGAGACGGTATCTCCTGGCTGCACTCCCCGCTTAACCAGCGCGCTGGCTAGTCTTCGACAACGATGACGTGTTTCACTCCAAGTCTGTTGAAAGCTCCCATGGATGATTGCAATCCGGTCCGGGTATTGCTCCGCACTACGGTCAAGGAAATGCAGCGGTGTCAGAGGAACGTAGTTTGCCGGCGTACGGGAAAGTCCATTCCCATAGATGGATTGTTGCATCTCATGTCTCCTAGATTTATTGAAATTCTTTGCGGCGATTGTTATCGCTCATGTTCTGGGGGCGAATCATAGCTTCTCGTCCTGAGTAGCGAATGTAGGCGCGGAATGCAAACTGAGACTGTCTCAAACAAGACATTGCCCTCAATTTGCCGGTTAGTTCGCCATCAATGTCTCGAACAAGACAATGTCTTGAACAAGACAACACGTATTCATCATCACCACTAATCTCCGCTCATATGCTGGCATTGCTCGGCTACCTAAAATAATCAGGAGACGATGATGGACCGTGCGGGACTTCCCCCTGCCATTAGCGAAGACATGCTGCGCAAAGCCGTCGAGTGGGCAATCACATCGCGACGCAGTATTCGCGCTTTTCTTCCCACCGCGGTGCCAAGAGAGCAAATTGAGGAAATCCTCGACATCGCTAGATTCGCCGCTACGGGAGTGAATTTGCAACCGTGGCGCGTTCATGTTCTGACCGGCGACGCAAAGGAGAGGCTTTGCTCCGCCATTCATGAAGTTGACAACAATCCTGTTTTGGCAGCCCAACATCAAGACGAATGGGACTACTACCCAACAGAGTGGATATCCCCATACATCGACAGGCGGCGCGACGTTGGCTGGAATCTTTATGGACTTTTGGGAATCCAGAAGGGAGATAAGGAACGCATGCATGCTCAGCACGGCCGCAACTACTCATTCTTCGATGCGCCTGTCGGATTGATTTTTACAGTCAATCGAATAATGCGCCAAGGAAGCCTGCTCGACTGCGGCATGTTCATGCAAAACATTATGGTCGCTGCGAGGACACACGGTCTGAGCACCTGCCCACAAGCAGCGTTCATGAAATATCACAAAATTATCTCCAACGAACTGGAATTTTCCGCAGACGAAATGCTGGTTTGCGGCATGAGTTTGGGCCAGGCCGCGCCAGCGAAAATAGAAAATACCTTAGTAACCAAACGAGAAGGAGTTGCTTCATTCACGAAGTTTCATAACACGTAGCACCCACAATAAAACTGGAGGACGACATGCAACAAATTGACGTTATCAAATTGGCCAACGAAGCCAAATTCAACAAGTTCCATCGCTTGATTCTATTCTGGGGCGTGCTGATTCTCATCCTGGACGGCTATGACCTTGCCGTCGTCGGAGCGGCACTCCCGTCTATCATGAAAGAGATGGGAGTCGATGCCGCGAAGGCTGGCTTCATGGCTAGCTCGGCCCTGTTCGGCATGATGTTCGGCGCTATGTTTTTCGGCACACTGGCGGACAAGATTGGTCGCCCACTGATGTTGGCCGTTGGCGTTGGAACATTCAGTGTCTTCACTGCGGCGGCAGGCCTCGCACACGACCCTATCAGCTTCAGCGCTCTTCGCTTCTTGGCTGGCTTGGGCATTGGTGGGGTGTTGCCGGTGGTCACGGCACAAATGGGCGAATTTTCTCCCGTAAAGGTTCGTGCTCGTCTCGTAACCCTTGTCTTTGCAGGATATTCAGTCGGTGGAGTCTTGGTCGCATTGACTGGCAAGCAGCTCATTGAGTCGTATGGCTGGCAATCTGTCTTCTTCGTCGCCGGCCTCCCTGTTCTGCTCATCCCCTTTATTTTGAAAACAATGCCTGAGTCTATGGCCACGTTGCATCGCAAGGGGCGTCAAGCAAAGCTGGCGGAAGTTGCGCTAAAAATCAATCCAGAACTTCGTTTGAGCGGCAATGAGGAATTCATCCTTCCAGTCGCCGAACGTGTTGCCAACGCCCCTGTGAAAATGCTCTTCGCAAATGGTCGTGGCTTTAGCACTTTGATGATTTGGGTTGCTTATTTCACAGGTCTGTTCATGGTCTATTCCTTGAGCTCCTGGCTGACCAAACTGATGGCGATGGCTGGCTATAGCTTGGGCTCGGCACTTAACTTTGTCTTGGTGTTCAACTTCGGAGCTATGGTAGGTGCCGTCGGTGGCGGCTGGCTTGGCGACAAGTTCAACATCAAGCACGTGCTCGTCGCGTTCTACGTAGTGGGCGCTATCTCACTAACCTTGATGGGGTTCACCAAGGAGACTTGGTTGTTGTTTGTAGTCGTCTTCGTAGTTGGCGCATCCACCCTTGGCACACAACTTCTGGCATATGCATACGCAGGCGAGTTCTACCCAGTGGCTATCCGCTCCACCGGCGTCGGTTTCGCATCGGGCGTCGGGCGCCTTGGCGCAATCATTGCCCCAGTTCTGATTGGTGCATTAGTCACATTGAAGCTTCCCCTGGAACAGAACTTCCTAGGCATCGCCGTGGCAGGTCTGATTGGCGCCGTTGCTGTGATGCTCATCAACCACAACCTTTCCGGAGCTAGGTTAGCTACAAGAGCGACTTCTCAAACACAAACCGTTTAATTTGAAACTTAAGGATTAAAGATGGGTATCAAGGCTGGTGTATATGTCGTAACCGGTGGAGCATCAGGACTCGGCTCTGCCACGGCGCGAGCAATTGTCGCAGCCGGTGGCTTAGTAGTTCTGGCAGATGTAAATCCGGTTGCGGGTGCCAAAGCGGAAGCCGCATTCAGCGGCCATGCTAAGTTCGTTCAAGCCGACGTCACGAACGAGAGTAGCGCCGTAGAGGCTTTTGCAGTTGCCAAGTCCATGGGAAGTGTAGTGGGTCTAATCAACTGCGCTGGCATCGCACCAGCTGAGAAAGTATTTGGTAAGGAAGGTGTTCACCGGCTGGAAAGCTTTATCCGCGCGGTGAACATCAACCTGATTGGCACCTTCAATATGGCAAGGCTTGCAGTTGAAGCCATGAGTGAAAATGAACCGTCTGAGAACGGTGAACGCGGCGTCATCATCAATACCGCCTCTATCGCAGCGTTCGATGGCCAAGTGGGTCAAGCTGCCTATGCCGCCTCTAAAGGCGGAGTGGTCGCTATGACACTACCGCTGGCCAGGGAGCTCTCACGATACGGCATCCGCGTGATGACCATCGCACCCGGCATCATTGAAACGCCCATGATGCTCGACATGCCGACTGAAGTTCTTTCCTCTCTTGGGAAAATGGTTCCATTTCCACCACGTCTGGGCAAGCCATCAGAGTTCGCCGCTCTCGTGGAACATATCCTGGAAAACCGATATTTGAATGGCGAAGTCATCCGTATGGACGGCGCGCTGCGTATGGGCGCGAAGTAGTATTCCGGCCGCCCCAAACTTCCCAATCTCACAGCGGTTCCATCAAACAGGAGAGAAGAATGTCTTATGACCCGGTAGTTATTGTTTCCGCAGTCAGGACGCCCATAGGCGGCCTGCAAGGAGCGTTTGCGGACCTGACCGGTCCGCAGCTTGGCGGTTACGCAATCAAAGCAGCTGTCGCGCGTGCCAAAATCCAACCCGAATACGTTGAGCAAGTTCTGATGGGTTGTGTGCTGCAGGCTGGCCTAGGTCAGGCACCGGCACGTCAAGCAGCCCTACGTTCCGGACTTCCCAATAGCGTCACCTGTGCGACCATCCATAAGGTCTGCGGCTCAGCAATGATGGCCGTGATTCTTGGTCACGACAGCATTCTGGCGGGCTCAGCATCGGTTGTCGTTGCTGGTGGTATGGAGTCGATGACTAACGCGCCCTATCTACTTCAAAAAGCCCGTCGAGGATATCGACTTGGTCACGAGAAGCTTCTGGACCATATGTTCCTTGATGGCCTGGAGGACTCATATTCTGATGAGAATCGTGGCCGACTCATGGGTACTTTTGCCGAGGAATGTGCCAAATACTATCGATTCACGCGAGAAGACCAGGACGCCTATGCAATACGCTCTACCCTCCGCGCAAAAAATGCCAGTTTGAATGGCAGCTTTGATTGGGAAATGGTACCCGTCACAGTACAGGGAAGAAAGGGCGCGACTGTCGTCGATAAGGATGAGGGGCCGTTCTCTGTGAATCTGGAACGTGTCCCGACATTGAAACCAGCCTTTAAGGCGGGTGGAACGGTCACGGCAGCCAACTCTTCCTCAATCTCCGATGGCGCCGCCGCGCTAGTTCTAACGCGAGAATCGACGGCGGCGAAATTGGGACTAACACCGATTGCACGCATCTTGGGTCATGTAGCTTACGCTGGCCTACCCGAGAAATTTCCTTCCGCCCCCGTCGGTGCCATCCGAGTGCTTTTTGAAAAGACGCAGCTCTCGGCTGATGAAATCGACCTCTTTGAAATCAACGAGGCGTTTGCCGTTGTCCCTATGGCTGCTGCCCATGACTTGGGACTAGATTTGGAGAAGGTCAACATCCATGGTGGTGCCTGCGCTTTAGGCCATCCAATTGGCGCTTCCGGCGCGCGCATTCTCGTCACGCTTCTGGGTGCGCTCAAGAAAACCGGCGGGAAGAAAGGTATCGCCAGCCTTTGTATTGGCGGCGGCGAGGCTACGGCGTTGGCCGTAGAGATGCTGTGAGCCAACCGATGAACTACGTGTGTATTACAAGCGAAATCCACGGAAAAGTTGGCCTCATCAGGTTGAACCGCTCCGCGCAGCTAAACGCGTTGAACGATGAGCTGCTTGATGAGCTAACTCAGGTTCTCGACATATTTGAGGCGGACAACGAAATTGGATGTATTGTCATCACCGGTTCTCAAAAGGCCTTTGCTGCGGGCGCGGACATTTCTGCGATGGCCACAATGAGCTACATGAGCGCCTACAAACAGGAGCTTATCACTCGCAATTGGGAACGCGTTACGTCTTGTAGAAAGCCGGTCATCGCAGCGGTCAGTGGATTCGCGGTTGGAGGAGGCTGCGAACTCGCCATGATGTGCGACATGATTTTTGCATCAGACTCCGCGAAATTTTCACAACCTGAGGTCAAACTTGGTCTGTTACCTGGAGCAGGAGGAACTCAGCGCCTGCCACGAGCAATCGGGAAAGCCAAAGCAATGGACATGTGCCTTACTGGGCGAACGATGACTGCGGCGGAGGCAGAGAAAAATGGGCTCGTGGCGAGAATTTTCCCTGCAGAAGAATTGATTGAAGAGACCCTCAAGGTAGCTACAGAGATAGCATCATTCTCGCAGCCTGTCGCAATGATGATTAAAGAATCCGTTAATCGTGCTTTTGAAAGCAGCCTCCGCGAAGGAATACTTTTTGAGAGACACGTTTTCCATTCTGTCTTTGCTACTGCCGACAGTAGTGAGGGAATCGATGCATTTCTGACAAAGCGCCATCCAACATTCAAAGATTGCTGAGTAAGGCATTAATTAAAACTTAGCCGAAAGCGGAAGTAAGCTGTAGTGCGAAAGTTTGTAGATTTGCATCGAAAATTGATCTACGTTTTGAGTGAACACAATTCTGCTTATGACCATAGCAAGAGATCGGAGTGATCGACGTGGCATTACGAGGCATTATTCGACGCTGGCATCTTCGTGACCAGATTCAGTGCACTGGACTGATCAAAGAAACTGGTGTTACTTTATTTGAATTGCCAACACAACTGGTCCCCTCATGACTTCAGAATTCCCTGTGGCACTCGTCACTGGTTCCACGTCAGGTATTGGCCTGGAAATCGCGCGAAAACTTGCTGAGAAGCGCTATGCTGTTGTCGTCAATTCTCGCTTTTCCTCCGAAACGGGGATGCGTATCGCCGAGGATCTCCCTTTGGCGATTTACATCCAAGCCGATTTGTCTGTTGAAACTGATCGCCAAAGATTAATTGAACAAGTTCTTCATCGCTATGGCCGGCTAGATGTATTAGTCAACAACGCTGGCATCAGCCGTGTCATTCCGCATGAAGATTTGCTGGCTGTGACCTCGTCGGTGTGGAACGAATTGAACGCGGTCAATCTTATTGCACCTTTCCATCTAGTTGCTTTGGCGGAGGCCGCGTTACGCAAGTCTGGGGAGGCCGGTAATGCTGGATGCGTTGTCAATATCAGCTCTCACGCCGGCGTTCGTCCTAAGGGAGCGTCTATCCCATATGCCGCCACGAAGGCAGCTTTGAATCATGTAACCAAGCTACTGGCGTTGTCTCTGGCGCCGAAAATTCGTGTCAACGCCGTCGCACCTGGATTGGTGGATACACCGCTTACTGCTGAGTGGGTGAACGCACAAGAACTCTGGCGCAATAGGTCTCCCATGAGGCGGGCTGCAACGCCGGCAGATATCGCAAACGTCGTAATATCCTTAGTCGACAACCCCTATCTAACTGGAGAAATTATTATGGCAGACGGCGGATTAAATCTTACCTAGTGTTGATTTTTATCGAACATGGACACACTTAGTGGAGTGAACTCCTCTTGCCGCTCCAACTCGACCGACAACTGTTGGTCTAGTGGGGCGTTTGAACAGGCGCATCAGGATTTGCACAAGTTCCAAGGACAATCTCCTCCTTCTCCGACGCCATCGACGACCTAGTTACGCATATTTCACGATGCCTCAGTACCTGGTGCAGGCCATGCCGACGGCCTAGATCTGGCTAGACGATCCATTTTATTTCTGTGGTCCGGCCGTCAAGAAGATCTGCATTCAATTCCACAATTTCACTTAGATACTCCCAGAGAGCCCTGACGCGCGCCAACTCGCGCCGCTCTGGAGGGGCCACTAGCCAGAAAGTCCGTTGAATGTCGACTTTATCGGGAAGAACTGGAACCAGGTTTTCGGTCACGCTTCCCAAGAAACACGGTAAAACGGCAATGCCGAGGCCCGCTTTTGCTGCCTGCGCTTGCGCCATTACGCTTGTGCTGCGAAAACAGCGTTTGAGAGATGCTCCCCATTTGTGCAGATGAAACTGCTCAGGCGAAAAAACGAGATCATCGACGAAATCAATCCATCGGTGAGCCTGAAAATCCTCAACTTGTTTTATAGAGGAATGGCTATCTAGGTACTCGGGGGTCGCATATGGAAGCAAACGATATTCTGTGAGCCGGCGAGTGACAAAACTGCTTGTGCTAGGACGGTCTATCGCGACGGAGGTATCTGCTTCGCGCTTGGAGAGATTCAACGATCTCGAAAGAGGAAGAATATCTACAGTAATCGCTTGGTGACGCTCACAGAAATTGGCCATATGTGGCGTCAAAAAAAAAGTCCCAAAAGCTTCCGTCGAGCCAATTCGAATCTCGCCGCTCAGTTCAATTCGGTCGCCATTATTGTTGTTTATCTTAATCTCAGACAACGTGCTTTCTAACTTCTCGACATGCTCGAGCAACTCATATCCTTCGGCGGTCAGTTGCAGACCTTGAGAGCTGCGATTAAACAATTTTGAACCCACCTCCTGCTCTAATTTCTGTATTCGTCTCGAGATCGTGGGTTGGCTCATTTTGAGCAAGTACGATGCCTCTAATCCAGATCGTGTGCGAGCTGTAGCCAGAAAAACCCTGAAATTATCCCAATCGAGGTTACTCATCATCATCTCCGTTGTTATTCATATTTGCATTGCCATGTTTCATTTTAGATCATGGTAAATGCAAAAACTGTGATTTATGATGAATAAAATTTCAACAATAAAAGTGATATGAGGCAAAAATATTCCTACACCTCAGACCTTGTAAGGAGACACATTTCATGATTGATGGCACCACCTCGAACATCCTCTTCACACTGCAGTTGCAACACAAACATCGCACAGTTTTTGAATAATCTCGCAGGTGGTTAGCTCCGAATGCTAGTCATCTGGAGTACGTGATTTGAGATAGCGCAGAGGCGCCACATCGGCGATATTCGAAGATCGAAAGTTGATCTTCATGCGGCAAAAACAACAAGAGCTTCAAGGCCGCGTTCACTATTCAAACCAAAAAAGGAGGAGACAATGCAAATGAACCCATCAAATCAAGTGGCGGGCAGGATTAGTGTGGCAGCTCGAATCGAGAGATTGCCTTTAACAAAGTATCAGCGACTGATCTTTATGGTTATCGCTACCGCATGGCTATTTGACTCAATCGACTTAGCCATCATGACCTTTATGCTCGGGTCGATCAAAACGGACCTTGGCTTGACGGCGGCGCAAGCGGGTCTGCTTGCAAGCTCAAGTTTTTTAGGCATGCTGGTCGGTGCCTTGATTGCCGGTATTGCAGCTGATCGCATCGGAAGAAAGCCTGTATTCCAGGTCAGCATGATTTTGTGGGGGGCCGGCAGCCTTGCCTGCGCGTTTGCGCCAGACGTAAATTATCTTATGCTATTCCGTGTTCTCTTGGGAATCGGCATGGGTATGGAATTTCCCGTCGGACTTTCCATTCTCTCTGAATTTCTGCCAACGAAAGGTCGGGGAAAATACATTGCCATTTTGGAGGGGTTCTGGCCCATCGGTTTTATCCTCGCTGGCACTGCAGCATACCTGTTCCTTCCCATCGTAGGCTGGAGAGGAATCTTCCTTTTGCTGGCAGTGCCCTCCGTCTTCGTGTTCATCTTTCGTCAGATGGTCCCGGAGTCTGCAAGATGGCTTGAAAGCCGAGGGCGGATAGTAGAAGCCGACCAAGTCGTCTCTCATATTGAAGAAAAGGTCAAAGAATGCCTTAACGGCCAGGAGCTTCCTCCTGTAGATCCTGTATTCGCCGCTTCTAAATCAACCAGTTCCAAATCGAAGATTTCGGCCCTCTGGGAAAACGGCTATGCCAAACGTACCTTCATGACGTTATGCCTCTGGTTTTTTGCCTTATTGGGGTACTACGGCCTCACTACGTGGCTGGGCGCTTTGCTTCAGAATGCCGGCTATGAGGTAACCAAGTCGGTCTTTTACACGATCATCATTTCTTTCGCTGGCATCCCAGGATTCATGGTGGCGGCGTGGCTAGTGGAGGTATGGGGACGGAAGCCGACATGCATTCTTATGCTTTTAGGTAGTGCAAGCTGCGCGTACATCTACGGTCAAACGGCTTCGGTTCAGGCTCCTGTTGCACAGCTAATTGCCGCGGGCTTGTCAATGCAATTCTTCTTCTTCGGAATGTGGTCTGTTCTTTATGCCTATACCCCGGAATTGTTCCCTACTCAGATCAGGGCGACTGGTGCAGGTCTCGCATCAGCAGTAGGTCGGGTTGGATCTCTGATCGGACCGTCCGTTATCGGCGTGATTCTACCTGCGGTTGGCCAGGGCGGAGTATTTGCTCTTGGTGCTGTGTCTTTCCTGATCGCAGCGCTCGTAGTGTTAGTGCTCGGAGTGGAAACAAAGGGACGCTCGCTTGAAGAAGTGTCAAATTAGTGAAAATAGAGCTCCAGGTACGCAGATGACTGGAGCTCCAACATGGAGAAGCAGATAACATGATTAGTAGTCAGTTGAGACGTCCTGTGCATACCCGCCGCAGTTGGCTCTTTATCGCCGGAGCAGATGAATCCGCATTGTGTGCCGGGATCGCGTCTGGAGCCGATGTACTAATTCAAGACCTGGAAGACTTCACTCCGCAAACGCTCAAGGCTCATGGACGAATACTCAGTAAGAACAGTATACGCATGTGGAAAGAGTCGGGCCTTGTGTCGGCGGTGCGTATCAATCCCCTTGAGCACGGTGGCTACGATGATCTCAGCGCTGCCGTTGCAGCGAATGTCGACGTTATTATGCTTGCGAAGGCATCGGATGTCGCCCAAATTGGGGCACTGGATCGCGAGCTCACGCGTCTTGAACGAACGCATGGTTTGCCTATCGGGCACATCGAGATCGTTCCTGCTATCGAGTCCGCCGCAGCCGTACTTCAAATCTCTTCGCTCGCTAGATCGAGTTCACGGGTGACAGCGATGTTGATGGCCAGCGAGGACATGGCTACAGATATGGATGTCACCCGAACTCGCAATGGAACGGAGTTGGCCTATGCCAGGTCCCGATTTTTCTTCGAATGTGCTGCGGCCAAAGTGTTTGCAATTGATTGCCCGTATACATTTGCAGATCCAACCGGGGCTGAGCAAGATCTGCAGTTTGCATCTTCAATTGGATACAAAGCCAAGTCCTTAGTAGAGCCTGCACAGGCGGCCGTGATCAACAAATTATTTACACCATCTCCCGCTGAAGTGGCACTCGCGATCCGCGTCACGAATCTCTTTGACAATGCTCAAAAGGAAGGGCGCACACGAGTGGAAATGGACGGGCATTTGTTGGAGGTTCCAACGTATACCGCAGCGAAGCGTTTGTTGGCGCGTGCGTCCCAATTTCCGGATGCTTAGACGTGAATCTAACCGCACGGTCGAAGAGTAAGTTCGATAGATTGCGTTTGTGCTTCTGAAGTATCCGCGAGTGAAGATGAATTTAGATTTTATGAAGTTTTTGACACCAAGCTCCTGCTCTTAGTCCTCTGGGATTGAGTTGCCCTCGATCTAGCGGTCGAGGGCTTTTTTTGCAGAAGAGTGTCAAAGTTGCAGCGTTGGTCTAGCGCAACTACCGCCATCCGACATAGGTTCTAAGTAGTGACCAAAAAATGGAATTTATAAATATTATCTTGTCCGCAGGAAAATCAGCGGTCGACATTGCACTATTCGTGGTGCTCCCTATTATGGTGATCTCTATGGTGCTGATGAGTATTCTGGAGAAAGTCGGTTTAATGAACTGGTTAGTTGCAAAGCTTGTTCCACTGTTGCGTCCAATGGGACTGACTGGCTTGAGTGTCTTTGCCCTGCTTCAGGTTAGTTTCGTCAGTTTTGCGGCACCTGTCGCAACATTGGCGATCATGGATAAACGAGGCGTGTCGCAGCGTCACCTTGCTAGCACCTTCGCAATGGTGCTAGCAATGGGGCAAGCCAATGCATCTTTTCCGCTAGTGCCGCTAGGTCTCGATATTGGATGGTTTCTGCTGATATCTCTTTTCGGAGGGCTCATCGCGTCGATCGCGACCTATTACTTGTTGTGCCGAGGGCTGCCGGCAAACGACATTAGACCTGAGGAGGATATCTCTTATCGTTCGTTGGATTCCTCGACGGGAATACTGGCGGTCATCAACGCCGCTGGCGGCGAGGCATTCAAACTCGCCGTCGGTGTCATTCCTATGCTCGCGCTTGCCTTGCTCTGCATTGCCGTCATCAAGAACGTTGGAGGCTTCGCTCTCGTGGAAATGGGATTGGCTCCACTGCTTCATGCTTTGAACGTTAGCACGGATATTGTTGTTCCTACCTTAACCAAATTTGTGGCAGGAGGAACGGCTCTACTTGGCCTGTTGCTTGAGATGCACGGCAGTGGTCAAATTGATTCACACTTCTTGAATGCCTCATCCGGATGGTTGATCCACACCTTGGACCTCTCGGGCGTAGCAATCATGATGTCCTCGGGTCCTCGGCTAGCCGCGGTATGGAAACAAGCAGTGATCGGTGGAGCAGCCGGCATAGTTGTGCGCACCGTTCTGCAGGTAGCGTTAGCCTGACACTGCCAGTGTCTTACCAAGGCGGAGAGGTCTGGGTGCGTATCGCACGCTAAGAGTCTCTGTACAATCTGATGCTTCTGCAGCGCATTTACGAAGACCTCGTGAATAGCCTTGTTCGGTCTAACCTTACATGCCCGTGCTATCACATTTCTATGTGGCCCCGGTAACTTCCATTTTTTGAAGTCTTACTCGTCAGCTAAACAGCCATCCATCGGCAAGCGCGGTTCGAGCGGGTTTAAAAAAGATGGGCGAAGCCTCTTTGGGAAATTCGTCGGAGTTTCTGGACAATTACGGTAAATCAGCATCTGATAAGTTTGCCCCCGTGTGACGAGAGTGATCCTCCTTAACGCGAAAGTTGGCGCAGGAGGAACGTCTTATTGACATATCTTTAATAGGCTCGCCCGTCCGCAAATGATTGCTATGCATATTTGCATATTGCACTTTCATTTTAGTCTCTAGCAAATGCCAATTTTTCTAATTAAGATGATTGTTAATTCGCGAAAAAGCAAAAAAAACAATCAGAAGCTGAAAGCGACATTTCACTTGGAGACGCTTGTGATTATAGATGGCAGCAAGAAGAATTCGATTTCGCCCAAAGAGGAAATAGGCGGAGTGATGTTAGACAACACGCAACTCGACTATTCGTGCGTTATCACGTTCTGCCGAAGTTAAAAGCGCAACTTCGCTTACGTTATTGGGTATTAAAACAGTACGTAGAAATTGCTGTTTCTAAAGAGTGTTTCTCTGACGTCCAGCAAGAAAATATATTCCGCTCCATCCCATTCACGACGCTAACGGCTGCAAGCTGCTGGCGGGGTCGGCTGTATTCCGAATTTGCGGAAACACAGGTGCCGGCCTGATTGTTTCGCACGAATTTCTGGAGATTCCTTGACATATCTTACCCATCACTTCGCCGATCTCACGGACGTCACTCTTCATTACGTAACGGCAGGTAGCGGATTCCCTGTGGTTTTGCTACATGGGATTCCGCAGACGTCCCATGAGTGGAGATACGTGATCCCTCACCTCGCCAAAAAGTATCGCGTGATCGCACCTGACCTCCGTGGCCTAGGCGACTCATCTAGACCAGCTAACGGTTACGACAAAAAAACTGTTTCGCAGGATGTTTGGAATCTGCTCGAATCGCTTGGTATCGAGAGCTTCTATTTGGTCGGACATGATTGGGGAGGACCGACCGCATTTTCGCTGGCCGCGCAGCATCGCGAAGCAGTCGAAAAGCTAGCAATTCTGGATGTGGCGATCCCGGGAGACGGCGCTGATTTCTCCCAAGGGGGACGGCGTTGGCACCATGCACTCTTCCGCACTTTGGATCTTCCTGAGGCTTTGTTCCAAGACCGAGAGCATCTGGTTATCAATTGGCTGTTCGAAAACTACGGATATCGCTCTAACTGCATCAACGAAGAAGACCGCAAAGAGTATCTGCGTACCTATGTAAAGCCAGGTTCTATGCGAGCGATGTATTCCTTCTATCGTGCATTACCTCAGGACGCCTTAGACAACCAAGCGATGCTTGATGCAGAAGGAAAGTTGCAAATGCCAGTGCTCGCACTTGGCGGAGAAAAAGGATTCGGTCGTGGATACGAAACGCTCGAATCTCTCAAGCGAGTCGCAGTAAATGTCCAGGGAGGGCTTATTCCCGATTGTGGTCATTGGGTGACTGAGGAACAACCGGAGTTCATCGCAGAAGAACTCTTGAGGTTTTTCGGCGAAAACTAAGCAAAATAAATCGAGGAGACAAACATGATTACTAATCGCCGCAAACTTATTATTACCGGCGCTAGTGTTGCTGGTGCTTCCATCGCATTTCCTTCGCTGGTCTGGGGGCAGGCACAGTTCAAAATGAAATGTGCAAACATTGTCCAGGCTGATCACCCGCTTAACGTGCGTTTGGTCGAAGCTAGCGCCAAGATCAAAGAAAAGACGAACGGTCAGGTCGACATCACCATCTTCCCGTCAAATCAGCTAGGGACTGACGCGGATATGCTGTCCCAAGTCCGGGCAGGTGCGATCGACATCTTTGTACAATCGGGCTTGATTCTGGGCACTCTGGTTCCTGTGGCCGGGATTAATGGCATCGGATTTGCCTTCTCCGACTATTCGAAGGTATGGCAAGCGATGGATGGTCCGCTGGGAAAACACATTCAGGAAGCATTCTTGAAGTCCAATCTGATTGCCTTCGACAAAATGTGGGACAACGGATTCCGATCGACCTTGACCACCTCAAAGCCCATTCGCACTCCTGATGACCTGAAGGGCTTCAAGATCCGCGTTCCTCCAAGTCCACTTTGGACCGCATTGTTCAAGTCTTTGGGAGCCGCGCCAGTTTCTATTCCCTGGGGAGATACGTACTCGGCACTTCAGACAAAGATGGCTGACGGCATCGAGAATGCGCTGGCAACTATCTATTTCTCAAAAATGTACGAGGTCTCCAAAAATCTCTCTTATACCAATCACATGTGGGATGGATTCTGGACCGTCGCCAACAAAAAATCGATGGAAGCACTACCGGCATCAGCACGCGATATCGTCGTCAGGGAGTTCAATGAGGCAGCTGTGAGGCAGCGCGTCGACGTCGCCAAGTTGAACGGCGAGTTGGCCAGCACTTTGGCGGCAAAGGGCGTTCAGTTCACGAATGTCGATCGTGCGCCGTTCCAGGAAAAGCTTCGCCAATCTGGATTCTATGGCGAATGGAAACGCCGTATGGGCGAAGAAGCTTGGTCTTTGCTTGAGGGGACCGCTGGCAAGCTTACGTGACCTGAAAATAGTACTGACCAAAAGGCGCCAGAGGACGACGAGAATGTTCAGCACTCTGGCGCCAGATATAGGCGTTGCAGAAAAGAGGCTGGCGTAGGTAGTTCAACAGAGGAGATACAAAATGCAGGTCGCAGGATTCACGAACGAGGAAGCCAATGTCGGGGATGTCAGTATCGCCTACTCTATCGGTGGGAATGGCCCTCCTGTTTTGCTCCTCCACGGTTTTCCGCAAAACCGTGCCGAGTGGACCCACGTAGCGCCGATCTTGGCCCAGCGCTACACAGTAGTTTGCGCCGATCTGCGTGGATACGGAGACTCCGGGAAACCTCGGTGCTTACCTGACAACTCAAATTATTCTTTCCGTGCGCTTGCTCAAGATCAGATGACGTTGATGCGCAAGCTAGGCTTCGAGCGCTTCCACCTCGTCGGTCATGATCGCGGAGCTCGCACCGCATACCGACTCGCACTAGATCATCCAGAAGCAGTACAGACTTTGACCGTGATGGACATTGTGCCCACCTACTCCATGTTCATGGATACAAACCGCTTGTCGTCTGCCGCGTACTGGCACTGGTATTTCCTTCAACTTCCGGCACCATTCCCCGAGCGCATGATCGCCAACGATCCAGATTTCTTCTACGAGACCTGTCTCCTTAGTTGGGGTGCGACAAGCGTATCTGATTTTGATCAGGACATGCTGGCTTCTTATCGCGAATCTTGGCGCAATCCAGAGATGATTCATGGATCCTGCTCCGACTATAGAGCAGGCGCCACAATCGACTTGGAGCACGACACAGAAAACCTTGGCAAAAAAGTGGATTGCGTGACGTTAGTTTTTTACGGTTCCAACGGCACTGCGGGCAAGCTTTTCAATCTTCCTGCCGAGTGGGCGAAACGCTGCAGCGATACCGAACTTGCAACGCTGCCGGGCGGTCACTTTTTCATCGACCAGTTCCCTAAGGAGACCGCGGAGATACTCATGGATTTTTTAGGCAAGCATGCCTGAGCATATCCACGTTGAGTCGCCCACTGGATGGTACTAGACCAAGGCCAGGTCGAATTTAAGGGGATAGGAAGGTCGCCCTCCCTCATGGGAAATACGCTCGTATTTAGAGCAAATTTTGGACGTCCCCATACACATCGGGACAATGCCGTAGCACTTATCCAGGTGATGTGCTCAGTTAAATAGTTATATAAGGAGAATTATTGTCATGGCTGCATCCATATCAGCACCTTGCATCACCGGCTGGCATCATTCAAAATTCGGCAAACTCGACGGCATCGATCCAGAGGTGCTAATCGGCCAAGTGGCCAAGGCCGCTATCCTGCATGCAGGCCTCCAGCCTGAAGATATCGATTCGATTCACATCGGCACCTTCAACGCCGGCTTTCTGTATCAGGACTTTCCATCTTCTTTGGTGTTTAACAGCCTGCCACAGCTGCGCTTCAAGCCGGCGGTGCGCGTGGAAAATGCCTGCGCTACAGGGTCGGCCGCCATTCATTCAGGGTTGCAATCGATCAAGGCGGGCGAATCCAAACACGTTCTGGTGATCGCCTTCGAGAAAATGACTGAACTGGCCACGCCACAGGTGGGTGAAGTACTGCTCAAGGCTTGCTACGTCAGGGAGGAGGCGAATGTACCAGGAGGTTTCGCCGGGGTATTTGGGAAGATTGCCCAAACCTATTTCGACCGCTATGGCGACCAGTCTGACGCCTTGGCAATGATCGCAGCCAAAAACCACAAAAATGGCACCGCCAATCCATATGCGCACATGCGTCGTGATCTCGGCTATGAATTCTGCCGCAACGTTTCCGACAAAAATCCTTTTGTGGCCGGCCCGCTGAAGCGTAGCGACTGCTCGCTAATTTCTGATGGTGCGGTAGCTATGGTTATCAGCACAGCCGACGAGGCCAAGAGCATGCCACGCGCCGTACAGTTCCGTGCCGCAGTGCATGTGAATGATTACCTCCCGCTATCGCGCCGGGACGTGACACGCTTTGAGGCTGCCGAGCTAGGCTGGACGAAAGCATTGGGCGACGCACGCCTGACGCTGAATGACTTGTCGCTAGTCGAAACTCACGACTGCTTCACCATCGCCGAACTTATAGAGTATGAAGCAATGGGCCTGGCCGCTCCTGGTCAAGGTGCGCGCGTGATCAAGGAGGGCATCTCCGCCAAGGATGGTAAGTTGCCAATCAATCCGTCTGGCGGCCTAAAGTCTAAGGGTCACCCTGTGGGTGCCACTGGCGTGTCAATGCACGTGATGGCCGCCATGCAGGTGGTCAATAATGCGGGCGACATACAGGTTCCGAACGCTCGCTTGGCTGGTGTCTTCAATATGGGCGGGGCGGCCGTAGCCAACTACGTGAGCATCTTAGAGCGCGTCAATTAAGTAGGAGCGCGATTGTGCCCTCTTTCGTCAAAAGACGCTAGGGCTACGGGAGTACAACGCGGTAACGATGTAGCCGCGAGCGTCATAAGCGCCCGCAGACACGTCAATTTCAAACCAGATAGCAAGAGTGAGACGATGTTAAAGAAAGTAATGAATCTCGGCCGACTTCTATCCGATGTCGCACGCCGTTTTCCGGACGAACCTGGCCTGATCCTCAGCCAAGGTAATGCCAACGACGATGACCAAATAATCACTTGGAAACAGATCAATGACCGTGTCGACGCCTTGGCGCTCGCGCTTACCCAGCGCGGCATCAAGAAAGGCGACAAGATGCTGGTCCATTCGCGTAACAACCAACAGATTTTCGAGAGTGCCTGGATTGCATTCAAGCTGGGTGTCGTCTGGGTCCCAACCAACTATCGAATCACGCCTTCCGAGGCCGCCTATCTTGGTCAGTCGAGTGGCGCCTCCGTAATGATCTATGACTACGGCTTCACCAACTACGTCGATGCCGTCAAGGCGGCTTCACCAGCGCTGAAACACATTATTGCGGTAACAGATCCCCGCCCCGGCGAACTCGATTACGAAGTCTTGGCGTCCGACGCCGGCAAGCGCTCGTTCGAGGAAGTTGAAGTCGACCACGAAGATCCGCTGTGGTTCTTTTATACGTCCGGAACCACCGGGCATCCCAAGGCCGGCATTCTCTCGCACGGCCAGATGGCCTTCGTTGTCACCAATCATCTTGCCGATCTGATGCCTGGCCTAAGCCATGTATCGCGTTCACTAGTGGTGGCGCCGCTATCGCACGGTGCCGGTATCCATGCCGTGGTTAATACCGCCCGCGGCGCGGCTAGTATTCTGTTATCAAGCGAGCGTTTGGTGGTGGAAGAAGCCTGGCAGCTCGTCGAGAAATACAAGGTCGACAACATGTTCACCGTACCAACTATTGTCAAAATTCTGGTGGAAGACGAATCTGTCGATAGCTACGACCATTCTTCGTTAAAGCACGTAATTTATGCCGGTGCTCCAATGTATCGCGCCGATCAGATCTATGCTTTGAAGAAACTGGGCAAGGTCCTGGTGCAGTATTACGGTCTGGGCGAAGTGACTGGCAACATCACCTTCCTTCCCCCCTATCTGCACTTCGAAGAAGACACTCACCCGCAAGCCCGTGTGGGCAGTTGCGGCATGCCTCGTACCGGGATGGAGATTGCGATCCTGGACGATGATGGCAAAAAGCTGCTGCCTTACGAAACCGGTGAAATCTGTGTGCGTGGCCCGGCTGTGTTCATTGGCTATCACAACAATCCCGAGGCAAACACGAAAGCGTTTAAGCATGATTGGTTCCATACCGGTGACCTTGGCCACGTAGATAAAGACGGATTTTTGTTCATCACAGGCCGTTCGTCGGACATGTATATCTCTGGCGGCTCTAACGTATATCCACGCGAAATTGAAGAAGCGCTGCTGACTCATGCGGCAGTGTCGGAAGTGGCCGTTCTTGGGGTGCCCGATCCCAAATGGGGGGAAAGCGGCCTGGCGGTGATTGTCTGCAAGCAAGGACAGGCGGCTGATGGCGATGCGTTATTGACCCACCTGAAAGATCGTATCGGAAAATACAAGTGGCCGCGCCGGTTCGTCTTCTGGGAAACCATGCCCAAGTCGGGCTACGGCAAGATCGTAAAGAAACAGATCAAGGCATTGCTAGAAGAAAAAGGAGATTATCGTCTATGAAACTCTCAGAAAAACATCCGAATGGTATGGGGTTGGTTGAGGTGCGAAAGTTCCTTCATGCTGGCCCACATAGCTTCCCGCGCACGCTGGATCTGGTGGCTGATCCAGCCGAAGAACTGCGTATCACGCTACATGCAGGCGAAATCGTAGGCGAAGCCCTGCGTAAAGTACTGTCGCGCTATGGCCAGCGTGGAGGTGTCGGACGCATGTGTAGTGGTACCGCTCGCAAACTGCATTACCACCGTATGGTTACCACTGGAGACAATTACCGTCCGTATGACTACGGCCCACCAGACGTGCTGGCGGGCACGATCACCTTCGTGACCGGCGCCATCACGGTGGGCCAGAATCAGGACGGGAAGGTGCTATTGCATTGTCACTCAGGCTTTATCGACGGCGGGGGCATCGTTCATGGTGGACACCTTCTTCTCGACACTGTGGAAGTGGGCGACGATCCGCTCGTTATCCGCCTTTGCTTATTCTCCCGAAGCGCCTTCGTTGTCAACAGCGATGAAGAGACGCACTTCAGTCTATTGCACCCAACACCCATGGAACCATGATGACGAACTTAGTAAAACCAACCACAACAACCACAACCAAGAACGACAACGCCATTCAAATAGAGCGAGGCACTCTAGGCAAGTTGATCATGGCTCGCTTGAAACCGAATCAGGATTTGACAGAAAGCGTAGAAGCGCTTTGCCGCCAGCACGGAATGACGACAGCCATCGTTCGCGGCGCCATTGGCAGCTTAATTGACGCGCATCTTCAGTACAAGACTCCTGATGGGTTGAACGAGCTGAAAGTCGAGGGACCTGGTGTCGAGATCCTCAACGTGTTCGGTGAAATCGGTTTTTCCGCCACTAATCCTAATCCGCTACAGGGAGTGGTTGCCGACACGGCCGGCAAGATATTCGCCGGTCGCTTCAAACGAGGTGCCAATCTGTCCTTTATCACTATTGAGATCACACTGCAGGAGTGGATCTCTACAACAGAATCTGAAGCCAACTGATTTGAGAGGTTATTTACGCCAAGGTTTCGGCACTTTAGCTGGAAAGAAAGGTGCAAATCAATATCGGATCTTTGCCGGAGCCGTTTTGTGAACGAGGGACAACCTCGCTTACAGTAATTTCATAAATATAAAAGGAGGCAAGTAGATGGAAAATTTCATTGGTAAGATCACACGGCGCTCATTTCTCAAAACTGTATCAATCGCCTCAGCCGCGGCTACCACCGGCTTGTGTGGAGCTTCAGCTAACGCGGCGGAATTCACCTTCAAATACGCCAACAATCTGCCGATGTCACATCCTATGAATGTGCGTGCAAAGGAAATGTCTGACCAGATATCTAAAGAGTCTAATGGGCGCGTCGAGCTCCAGGTTTTCCCTAATGGTCAACTGGGAACCGACACTGATATGTTGTCGCAGGTGCGTGCTGGCGCGATCGACTTTTTTACTCTGTCTCCTCTGATTCTGGGTACTCTGGTACCGGCCGCACAGATTTCCGGCATCGGATTCGCCTTCAAGGACTACGACCAGGTCTGGTCCGCCATGGATGGTGGTTTGGGTATTCACGTACGCAAGCAGATTGAGGCTAAGTCGAGCCTCTTCGCTTTTGAAAAAATCTGGGACAGCGGCTATCGTCAGATTACCAATAGCAGTCGTCCTATCAAGACTGCCGAAGACCTAAAGGGCATGAAACTGCGCGTTCCACCAAGTCCGCTGTGGACTTCGATGTTCCGTGCAGTTGAATCGGCACCAACCTCAATCAACTTCGCCGAGGTCTATTCGGCGCTGCAGACCAAGATTGTCGAAGGTCAGGAGAACCCGTTGGCAGTGATCTCCACGGCCAAGCTCTATGAAGTCCAGAAATATTGCTCCATCACCAATCACATGTGGGATGGCTTCTGGTTCCTAGGCAACAAGAAGGCCTTCGAGAAGCTGCCGAAAGATTTACAGGAAATCGTCACCAAGGCAGTCAACGAGGCTGGTCTGAATCAGCGTGTCGATGTCAGGAAACTCAATGCATCGTTGGCTGGCGAGATGAAGGGAAAGGGCATGGCCATCAACGATACCGATACTCAATCATTCCGTACCAAACTGCGCGCCGCCGGGTTCTACGCTGAATGGAAGAAGAAGTTTGGCGATGAGCCTTGGGCGCTCTTGGAAAAATACACCGGCAAGCTCGCCTGACCTGAACGTCCAGGATATTAACAATGGAAGCTGCAATTACCTATCGTGAGCCTGTGCGCATGAACCCGACCGCGCGTGCGCTAGTGGCATTGAACCGCCTAGTGATGCACGGAGTCGGTGCCCTCGCCGCCCTGCTAGTCGTGGCCGAGACGGTGGTGCTGTTGACCGGCGTCATTTATCGTTACGGGCTGCACGATCCATTGGTGTGGTCAGATGAGTTGGCCTCGATCCTGTTTATTTGGCTGTCCATGCTGGGTGCTGTGCTGGCTCTGGATCGCGGCGAGCACATGCGACTGACCGCCATTGTCAACAAATGCTCCGAAAAGGGCCGCATCTGGCTGGAAACAGTCGCGGCCCTTGTGGTCTGCATTTTTGTACTAATGGTAATCCACCCCGCAGTGGATCACTCGTTAGAGCAGATGGCGATCACTACTCCAGCTTTGGAAATTCCCGATGGATTGCGCGCTGCGGCCCTCCCGGTAGGCGCAATCCTGATGCTGCTGGCGGCGGTATCGCGCATGGCCGCGATGAGCAGCTTCCGTCTGCTGCTTTCTGCTCTGGCTGTAATGGTGATCGTCGGCGGTGGCTTGTGGCTGTGCAAGCCGGCGCTTCTGGCGATGGGGAATTACAATCTGATCGTCTTCTTCGTCGTGCTGATTGGCCTGTGCGTAGCCGGCGGTATACCCATCGCCTTTGCTTTCGGCACTGCGACTATGGCGTATCTTTCCCTCGCGACCAGTGCACCGCTAATGATTGTAGTCAGCCGCATGGATGAGGGAATGTCTAGCTTGATCCTCCTGTCGGTGCCGCTGTTCGTCTTACTCGGTTCGCTACTTGAAATGTCGGGCCTGGCCAAGACCCTGATCGATTTTATGGCCTCGTTGCTGGGCCACGTGCGCGGTGGCCTGCAATATGTTTTGCTGGGTGCGATGTTCTTGGTGTCGGGCATCTCCGGCTCCAAGGCAGCCGATATGGCGGCCATCGCCCCGGCGCTGTTCCCCGAGATGAAGAGGCGCGGCTCCAAGCCGGAAGAACTTGTGGCACTGTTGTCGTCCTCCGGCGCGATGACAGAAACGATTCCTCCGAGCTTGGTGCTGATTACTATCGGGGCGGTCTGCAGCGTGTCAATCACGGCGCTATTCATCGGCGGCCTGATGCCTGCCACCTTCGCCACCTTCGCCATCGCCATCATCTGTTGGTTGCGTGCCCGCCGCGAGCCGATTCCTGAAGTAAAACGAGCGCCGATGACACTGATCATGAAGACCATGATCGCGGCCATCCCTGCGCTAGCGCTACCAATGCTGATCCGCGTGGCCGTTATTGAAGGCGTAGCCACCGCTACCGAGGTGGCTACCATCGGCGTGGCCTATACCATCGTGGTTGGCCTGATTATGCACCTCTTCATGAAGCATTTGGACTTCAAACGTCTGTATCCCATGCTGATCGAAGCGGCAGCGCTGTCCGGAGCCATCCTGCTCATTATTGGTATGGCCACCTCTATGGCTTGGGCACTCACCCAGTCAGGCTTCTCCGCCAAGCTGGTGTCGCTGATGCAAGGCGTGCCAGGAGGAGGCATGGGCTTTCTGCTGATTACCATCGTCATTTTCATCGTGCTGGGTAGCCTATTGGAGGGCATCCCCGCGATTGTCCTGTTCGGCCCGCTACTGTTTCCAGTGGCACGTTCGCTGGGTATCCATGACGTGCATTACGCGATGGTAGTGATTCTGGCCATGGGTATTGGTCTATTCGCACCGCCGTTCGGCGTTGGCTTCTATGCCGCTTGTGCGATCGGCAAGGTGTCACCGGACGGCGTGTTCAACCTCGTATGGGGTTATCTGGCGGCACTGGTAGTAGCGTTGCTGGTTGTGGCGTTCGTACCATGGATTTCCATCGGCTTCCTCTGACCTTCTCAACACGTCATCTAATGCAGAGCACTCACATCACATTGTTGACACGGTACTGACTCAAAACGGTCGCCTATTTTTTCTTTCTTAGGCTACCCTAATTCACGGAGACAACATGAATCAAAGCGATAACAGCGCCCATGTAGCGTTCGTAACGGGCGGAGCCATGGGTATCGGCGCCAGCATCTGCCAGCAGCTGGCTGCCAAGGGATATACCGTGTTGGTGGCTGATATCAACCTAGAGGCGGCAGCCAAGACTGCCGATGCATTGGTCGCATCCGGCCACCAGGCGGCACCGGTACAGGTCGATCTTGGCAATCCGGAATCCATCAGGCAAGCCTTCGCCGCCGTCGAGAAGGACTACGGCCGCTGTGACGTCCTTGTCAACAACGCTGGCATCGCCAAGATGGCTCCATTCCTGGATTTCCCGCTTGAGAACTGGCTGCAGACCATGAGCATCAACGTTACAGGAGTGCTCGTGGCAGGGCAATGCGCCGCGCGGCTGATGCTAAAAAATAAATGGGGTCGCATCGTCAATATTTCCTCGATCTCAGGCATTCGCGCCGGGGCCGGCCGCACCGCCTATGGCGCCTCGAAGTCTGCCGTGATTGGGCTGACGCGTCAGATGTCGATTGAACTGGCTGTGCATGGCATCACAGTCAACAGCGTGGCGCCAGGACCGGTCGATACGCCGATGACCGAGGTCGCGCACAGCGAAGAAACGCGACAGAGTTACCACCGCCTGGTGCCGATGCGTCGCTATGGAAGCACCAACGAAATCGCTGCCGCCGTGACCTTCCTGACGTCCGACGAGGCTTCCTACATCACCGGCCACGTCATCCCCGTCGATGGCGGATTCGTTGCAGCCGGCGTGCTAGATATCTGATACCACTTACTTACGGAGAAAACATGCATAAATCAATGGCAGATAAGGTCATCATCGTCACCGGCGCGGGCTCGGTGGGAGAAGGGTGGGGTAATGGCAAGGCTGCGGCGGCCCTTTATGCGCGCGAAGGCGGCAAGATTCTCGCTGTGGACCGCAGCATCGATGCCGCTAGGCAAACTCAGGAGATTATTCGGAGCGAGGGTGGCATCTGTGAAGTGATCGCCGCCGACGTATCCAAGAGCGCCGATGTGCAGGCGATCGCAGACGCTGCAATGGATCACTTCGGCCGCGTCGACGTGCTACATAACAACGTCGGTATCGCCGAGACAGGCGGTCCAGTGGAAACCAGTGAAGAGAGCTGGAACCGCTTGGTGGCGGTCAACCAGACAAGCCTGTTCCTGACTCACAAATATGTTCTACCCATCATGGAAAGGCAAAAGAATGGGGCAATTGTCAACATCTCCTCACTGGCCGCCATTCGTTGGATTGGTTTTCCGTATCTCGGATATACCACCACGAAGGCCGCTATCCTGGCCTTCACCAAGAACGTGGCAATGCAATACGCACCAATGGGAATTCGCGCCAATTGCGTTTTGCCAGGTTTGATGGATACACCCATGATTCGCGAACCACTGAAAGCATCATATGGCGGTAATGTTGAAGAAATGCGTGCCAAGCGCGATGCTCAATGTCCAATGGGATTCATGGGAGATGCATGGGATGTGGCGCATGCATCACTGTTCCTGGCATCGGACAACGCACGTTATATTACTGGGATGGATCTTATAGTCGATGGCGGTTTGTCACTTAAGGTCGCCTGATTTGATCGTTCTAAGCGTCGGCACTTCCACGCTGGCGGGGGCGCGGCGTGGATAAGGAAAATCGAACGCCTACGAAATGGCCGATGCTGGCGTCGGCCGCATCGTTTGCCATTGTCGTTTGTTCCGAAGAAAATGAATCGTCCGGCACGCGAGCCACTAGGGGCTGAAGCTGCGATGCAGAAGCCATAGAACTGTCCCACAAGTGGACGCATGTCGGTATCGAGATGCGTCTGGGGCCGTTGGACTGCCAGGGCGAAGAGAGTAGCAAGGCTTCCGCTTGATCCATAAGGGGGCCAGTACGATTCACGCAATCACATACTAAAAAAAAGGGGACGAAGTCAGCCAACCGAACATGACAGCGACGGTAATGAAATTAAGATATAGCGAAATATCGCGTGTGCTAAGTTCATATTCTTGACAACGAGCGATCAGGAGTTGCGTTCCTGTTGCTAGCGCGCTGCTGGCCTCAATTGCGCTCATGCCGGGCAGATCGCGATTCAATGACGCAACATGATCAATCAACAAGCGCGCCAGTGGCGTCGTATGTTCAAAGACGTGGCCATGAATCGTCTCGGCTTCTGGAAGTCGGCTTCCACCACTGCTCGCGGTACGAAGAAGGTCAGCATGTGACAGGCATTGCGTTGCATGCGTATCGGTTGATTCATATCGAGCGCCAGAATACTGGCTATCGGGCCTATCGTTTTTTGAGGCGTATCACGCCCATTCACTGAGGCGATACCGCCCTCCCAAAATAGGTGAAAAACGTAGTCACGGATGTTATCTGTGGAGATCCGCGCTATTGAGCGTTCCAATAGCAAGGCATCGGAACGACATTCTGTGAAAGCAAATTCGCCGACTGCATAGCGGTCGATAGAGGCACTAAACGGATTTTTTATCTTCTCACGCGAGGGTAGCACGTCGATGATATGGCCGACCCTATCCCGCTAAGCTGACAATTGGCGTTGCGGTATTTCATCCCGTACATCGAAATGGCTATGAACGATACCAGAGGCAAGCGCGGAATGATCGGGCACTCCAACTCGATTCCATCTCTGGGTTTCACAATGTGTATCGTTCTTCTTCAATGAATAATCGACACTCATCAATTGCATCGCCTTAAATTTCTTTAGAAGTGTTACGGACGGTTAAGTCCACCAATTCAGAACCACTATATTTGCACAAAGCACGCCAATGCATGCGAATTGAGTCAATGAAGTATATCCGAGGAACATCAAGCTGCACTCACCGTCCGCGGTGCTCTGCAAACAGACTTCTTTCACGGTACATCAATCGCCATTCGCTGGGGAAGCGGCCGCCTATCATCAGATTCAGGTAAAGAACAAAGAAAGATGCATGATGGCGACAAAAATAGAAAAGTCTCAAAAGCGTGATTATTGGGGCTTTTATCGTAACGGTATGTCTCGCATGGGATGGTGTCTTACATGTGTAGCAATCATGGTGCTGATCATCGCGTTGGCACCAGATTTTTCGCGGTTGGATGAACGGCTGCTCCATCTTCTACGATGGATGGGAACCAACTGTGTCTGGTGTTCGATCACGCCGAACTGACCATCTCGATCAGAGGCGAGCCAGCTTACCCGTGTACTACGATGCCGAATGGTACTTCTGAAGTCATGGGGGCTATTGGATTGCATCAAGACTCTTTCAGAATTTAATCCAGCACCAGATAGGTACCATCCATTCTAGTTTGTTCGGAAGAATCTGATCCGACGGCGTCATGATAGTTTTTGTCTATTCGATAAGACCACGCTACAGAAAAAATATAGTATTGACAAGGGCGCATTCCCACTAGTTAACGGCCACAGACAAGGATTGCGCTTGGGTATTATTCAAGGTCAGCAATCGGTCAGGAGCGAACGCCGAACTACAGGGCGACGTCCTCCTTCAGCAAAATCAGGAACGTGCCGCCGGCACATTTACACCCATCCCATCTGGTAGCAATGGGGCGATCTCGGCCAATTTATCAGCGATTAACTGAAACCCGGCCGCCGCCACGAGGCCGTCGACTTGTGTCGGGCGGCGGACTCCGACGATGGCTCCCGTGACAGCCGGCTGCCGCAGCACCCAAGAAATTGCGACGGCAGCCGGTGTCAATCCATGGCGCTGGCCGATACCGCGCATGACTTCAACCAACTCCAGATTGCGGCTCAGGCGCGGCTCCTGATAATCTGCGCTTCGCGTCTTACGCCAGTCATCATCGGGAAGCTGTGCAATGCGCGCACGCGTCATTGCCCCTGTCAGCAGACCCGATTGCAGCGTGGAATAGGCGATCACGCCGATGCCCGCCTGTTCGCAAAATGGCAGGATCTCTTCCTCGACGTCGCGCATCAGCGCAGAATAAGGTGGCTGCAGGCAAGCAATCCCGGCCACCGATTGCGCACGTCGGAGCTGCGGCACGCTGAAGTTGGAAACGCCAATCTCCCGGATCTTGCCCTGCGCTTGCGCCTTGGCCAAGGTGCTCAACGCCGCTTCGATCCCATCATCCGGACCATCCGCAGGAAAAGCAGGCCAGTGAATTTGATACAGGTCGATTGTCTCCACTTGCAGGCGCCGCAAACTGTCTTCTATCTCTCTCATCAAAGAATCAGGCGCCAATGTGTGTGTGATATTTTTTGTCGCCGGATCCCACACCAGACTTCCTTTGGTAAACACCAACGGACGACGCGAGGCGGGCACGCGCCGCAGCAAGCGACCGACAATTTCCTCTGCGTGTCCCAAACCGTAGACGGCCGCCGTGTCGATCCAGTTGACGCCGCGTTCAACCGCATACTCCAGCGCTGACAGACTTTCTTCGTCGTCTTGAGCGCCCCAGCCGAATTCCCACCCCGGGCCGGCAATAGTCCACGTACCCAATCCAATGGGAGAGATGGAGAAGTTAGCCTTTCCAAGCCGTCTTTGTTGCATGTTCGTTTCCTGGTGATGATGATGAAGCCGACCGCGTCGCTAGCGCCCGGCAGTCATGGCGCAACGCTTAAAACAATTCCGGATACGCCGCACGATCGGAGTAAGCAAATGACAAGGCGTCAGTGTGTCTGCTGAGAAGGAAAACGATAAGACCGGTTATGCTTGATGAATTGATGAAAGAAATTCAGCTATGACGCCAGATCTGTACGAACTTGACGCCTTTGCTGCGGTAGCCCGTCACCGCAGCTTTCGTAAGGCCGCCGCCGAACGCGGCATCACGGCTTCCGCCATGAGCCATGCGATGCGCACCCTCGAAGACCGACTGGGCGCGCGATTGCTGAACAGGACAACCCGCAGCGTGACGTTGACCGAGGCCGGTGAAATGTTGCTACGGCGTCTGTCCCCTGCATTGCAGGAGGTGGCCGAAGCCTTGACCGACCTCGCCGCTATGCAAGAGCAAACGTCCGGCACGCTGCGGCTGAACATGCCCCGGCCGGCAGCCAGATTAGCCGTGGGTCCGATACTGGCCCGCTTTATCTCAGCACATCCGCGCGTCCAGATAGAAATTGTGACCGATGATGGCTTGAGCGATATTGTCAGCGCAGGATTCGACGCCGGCATTCGTTTCGGAGAACGTCTGGCAGGAGACATGATTGCGCTGCCCATTGGCCCGCCACAGGCTTTCGTCATGGTGGCCTCGCCGTCCTACCTCGCGCAGCATGGCGCACCGCAAAAGCCGGCCGACTTGCTTTCGCACGCTTGCATCGGGAGGCGCTTTCCAAGCGGCACACGATATGCGTGGGAATTATCGGATAAGGGCCGACCGCTGACATTGTCGGTCAATGGAGCGCTGGTGCTTGACGATGATGTCCTTATGATCCAGGCGGCGCGCGATGGGCTGGGAATAGCCTATGTCTACGCAACCATGGCGGGCGATGAACTGGCCCGCGGCGATCTGGTCGCGGCTCTACCTGCCTGGAATGCCCCTGCTTCCCGCTTTTTTTATACTATTCAGGACGACGTCATCTCCCGCCGCCGTTGCGGGCATTTGTAGACTTTATCCGTACCTGAATTGAAAAGATGCGACCTACTGTCTTGAGTTGCATCTGCATGCATTGTTTTGGCAGCGTCTGCTTCCGGCCAGAAACCGCCAGTCAAAATCTTAAGCTTCGTTGCACTATCTATTCGCGCGGCTTCTTCATTCCCTTCCATAAAAATAACGAGATACTTCGCAGCATCTTGGCGAGTTCGTTTTTTTTCTACTCATCCCTAAAGTCGTGTTTGTTTCTGACGATAAACTTACAATGTATTTGAATAGTGTCCCTGCAACTCAACAGTTCAAGCATAGCGAGCTTCGTCAATCAACGATTGAAATAAAAAACTCACTCTGCCGAGCCCGTCCGGCGTGGCATCAAAAATAAAGTGTGAAGAGCTATATACGCCCCTTGCCTGAGATTTTGCTTATCAGGTTAAAAGGCCGGACTGTAGGTTTAGTGCAAGCCATTGTGCGACTCAATTGGAGACTTGAGGCATGAATGACAACGAAAATAATGATGCGGTAGGCGGCTCAAGCGTCGTCACCAGCATCAGTGAATGCGTTCACCTGCGGCCCCAGGAGACACAATGTGCTCCCACTCGTGAAAATCAGACCTCGAAATACAACAACCGTCGTCTTGTTCGATTTCGCCGTTTCTGGTTTCTACCGACGGCAATTTTCGGCATTGTCTACGCGACTTATGATATCCGGCCTGCGAATGCGCAATCGGTGGCCAGCACCGGCGCTCTGACTCCGGGTCCCGCTTCGACACCTGTCTGGGTGGTTGGTGGAGATCTCACGGTCGGTGATAGCGCCAACGGCACGTTGACGTTGACTGGCGGCGGTACGGTGAGCAATGAATTCGGCATTATCGGGAATGACGGTGGCACTGGTACGGTTACTGTTTCCGGCGGCGATACCCTTGGAAATCCTTCGACGTGGACCAGTTCCTCTCCGATTTTAGTCGGTAATTCCGGCACGGGTATCGTGCTCATCAATGGCGGTGGCCTCGTGCGCAGTGACCAAGGCCTTATTGGCAATGATGGCGGCACCGGACCAGGTATCGGTACTGTTACTGTCTCAGGGCGTGATGTCAGCGGGAGAGCCTCTACGTGGGCTGCCGGAAATAATATCTATGTAGGTTTCTCGAATACCGGCACGTTGAACATTTTAGATGGCGGCGTGGTAACGACCAGTCTGCCTGGTGGTGGCAATGCAGCTGGCTATGTCGGCTACCTAGCTGGCAGTACGGGTACGGTGAACATTTCAAGCGGAACCGGCGATGTCTCGACCTGGACTATCCGCGACTTCCTTTCCGTTGGCGAGGCCGGTACTGGCACAGTAAACATCGACAAAGGTGGTCTGATACATGTCGGCTCCAATGTCGTTGTCGCTAGGGCGAGCACGTCCAGCGGAACGCTGAATTTGCTAGGAGACGCCAGCGGACGTGGCGTACTCGAGACCGGTTCGGTGATTAAGGGAAGTGGCGTTGTCGCGACTCTCAATCTTAACGGCGGCATTCTGCGTGCGACACGAAATGAAACCAATTTCCTGAACGGTTTCGGGGTACTGACCGTGGGTACCGAAGGCGCCTGGTTCGATAGCAATACATTTAGCATCAATATTAGTACCGTATTCACCGGGACCTCCAGCTTTAACAAATTGGGCCTTGGGACGCTGACGCTGACGGGAAACAGTGCGACCTTTACGGGCAACACCGTTGTTCAGGCGGGAACATTGCAAGTTGACGGGGTGCTCGGTGGCACCACCAACGTGTCATCGGCAGGCCGACTGACAGGTACGGGTCAAGTCGGGACTACAACCAATCTAGGCATGATCGCTCCTGGTCACACCGGCAGCTTTGGGACACTGACCATCGCCGGAAACTACATCCCTCTGGGCGGCGGCCTTGAAATCAAAACCCAACTTGGAAACGACAGCTCTCCCACTGATCGTCTTGTGGTCACGGGGACCACTGCGGGCGCTACGCCGGTCACCATAGTGAATGTCGGTGGCCTCGGCGCACCAACGCAGCAAGGCATTCAGATTGTGCAAGTGAACGGTGCATCAAACGGGCAATTCAATCTGGCCAATGGAAACTACGTCATAGGCGGCCAGTCCGCCTTGATAGCCGGCGCATATGGTTACGTTCTCCAGAAAGACCTGGCCGACGGTGATTGGTATCTGCGTTCGTCACTGCTGGCGGCCGGGATTTCTGGCGGAGGTAACGGCCCGCTATATCAACCTGGCGTCCCTGTCTATGAGGCTTACGCCAATACGTTGCTCGCATTGAGCAACGTTCCCACCCTGCGCCAACGGGTCGGCAATCGGTACTACGATGCAGCGGACCGCGCCCATGATGGTGTATGGGCACGTGTGGAAGGTAAGACAAGCCACCTAAGACCGCCGGTGTCCACGAGCGCCATCCGTCAGGATATCGACAGCTGGCAGGCTCAGTTCGGAGTGGATCGCGTCTTATCCGGCGAGAAAGACGGCGCGCGCGTGGTTGGCGGATTGACTGCTCGCTACGGCACGGCAGATACGCAGGTGGCTTCGATCTATGGTGACGGCAATATCGATACCAAGGCCTATGGCGTGGGAACAACCCTGACATGGTACGGGCAGCACGGCGCTTATGTCGACGCTCAGGCCCAAGCAACTTGGTTCAGCAGCGATCTGAGTTCCAGACTCGCCGGCATTCTCGTCCGTGGTCAAGTCGGCCACAGCTATGCAATGAGCGTCGAAGGCGGTGTGGCGTTGCCGGTCACAGCGGGATTCTCTATCATTCCGCAAGCGCAGTTGAGCTATGTATCGAGCAGTTTCGGCTTCAAGGATCGGTTTGCTGCGCAAGTCGACAGTAACAAGGGTGAGAGTTTGCAAGGACGGCTCGGCCTTGCGTTCGACTACCAAACCAACTCGCCGGACGCAACCGGACAGACGCGCCGGCTCAACTTGTATAGTCTAATCAATCTTAAACGTGAACTTCTCGACGGTACCCGAGTAACTGTGTCAGGGGCGCCATTTGACACGCGTCAGGGGCGCACCTGGGCCGGCGTGGGAGTGGGCGGAGACTACGCCTGTGGCGAACGCTGCTCAGTCTACGGAGAAGTGGCCGCCGACAGCGATCTTAAGGGCAGCTATAGCGTGTCCGCCACGGCTGGTTTCAAAATGCGGTTCTAGACAGGTTGAAGGAATGCTTGGCACCAGTCGGAGAAAAATGAATCTCTTCGGTGCTACTTCCCAAATGGCCGCAATTGGCCAGAAGCAGGCACCATCATACTTGTAACCTCTTACGTTTCAGACAGCTCGACTGGTTCCAACGATCTTTCTACATATTTACAAGATGTAGCGCCTGAACTTTCCATGACATATTTCAAGCGAGGACTAGAATTGCTCCCATGAATTGCTGTCATCGCCTTGAGCTTCAGAAAGAACAGGCTTCTTTGCAGATGTTTTCGTTTTCAATTTAGGCGACATCGGTGAGATATCATGGATTCGGGGATTTTCGGACAATCCTTGGACTTGAACGCCTGCCTTTTTCGGAGCAAGCTTAAAGATGCCAACCACGTCGGACAGTTTGCTTGCTTGTTCCTGCATGGATTGAGCCGCCGCAGCAGCTTCTTCGACCAACGCCGCGTTTTGCTGAGTCGCCTCGTCCATCTGCGTAATGGCAAGGTTGATTTGCTCAATACCGTCGCTTTGTTCCTGGCTCGCAGAGGTGATCTCCCCGACGATATCCGTTACACGTTTGACGCTGTGGACCACTTCATCCATCGTCGAGCCTGCCTGCGCCACAAGCTTGCTACCGGTGTCAACTTGGGTGACAGAACTGTCAATCAAAGATTTGATCTCTTTGGCGGCGGTAGCGGAGCGTTGTGCAAGATTACGTACTTCCGTTGCAACCACCGCAAAGCCGCGACCCTGCTCACCGGCACGCGCGGCTTCCACGGCAGCATTTAAGGCCAGAATATTCGTCTGGAAAGCGATGCCATCAATCACACTAATGATGTCTACGATTTTTTTGGATGAGGCGTTAATTGATCCCATGGTTTCTACTACCTGGCTGACTACATTACCGCCAGCGATGGCAACCTCGGAGGCAGAGACTGCCAATTGATTCGCTTGACGTGCATTGTCTGCATTCTGTTTAACGGTAGAGGTGAGCTCTTCCATTGCCGATGCGGTTTCTTCCAGCGAACTAGCTTGTTGTTCAGTGCGAGAGGACAAGTCCAAATTGCCACTGGCAATTTGACTGGAGGCCGTAGCAATCGTATCAGTACCTGCACGCACTTGGCCGACTATCTCGGCAAGACGATTGCGCATGACTCTAATGGACGCAATGAGACTGGTTTGATCGCCCTGACGAATGGTGATTGAACGCGCCAGGTTGCCACTTGCGATGTCGCTGGCAATTGACATTGCATAGTCAGGCTCACCACCGAGTTGACGAATGATGCTCCGGGTAATCAGTAGTGCCGCGATCAGACTTAATCCAAAAGCTGCTGTGCTAACGATGATCAACAACACACAAGCATGATGATAGGTTTCTTGGCTTTCAGCGACAGTTTCGTTCATCAAGGTACGCTGATAGTCCGAGAGCTGTTTCAGCGCCCCAAACATCGCGGATTGTTTGTTGCGCATGGCGCCGAAAATCAGTTTTTTAGCGTCGTCGGCATTTCCCTTTGCAAGTAGCGTGAGCAGATTCTCCTGTTCAACATAATATTCCGAGCTCGACTGTTTCAGCGCGGCCATCAATCCCTTGCCTTTTTCACTGGTGATGACATCACTGAGCTTTTGCAAGGTCGCAGTGTTTTCCTCCCGCGCCTTCTTTATTCGAGCCAGCTCTGGCGATGTGATGGTCTCGTCGGTGGACAAGGCAACGTTCCTCACCGCGCGAGCTATCAAATTGACGTTGTTGGATATGGAGTCGACCAACACGGTTTTGGCGTATCTGTCGCTGACCAAGAAATTGACGTTATCGTTCAGGGCGGACAAGCGAGTGTAGCTAAAAAGAGCAATCCCAAGCAGAAATACGAGGATCAGTCCGAAACCGAGGTGAAGCCGGTTGGATACTTTCATGCTGGATAGATTCATGACATTACTCCCCCTAGAAACTACATGGTGCAACATGGATGGGCCGCCTCAATGAATATTGCATAAAAAACAATAATCTCAAAGATATACGTCAATCACGTCCTCGAAATACAACGAGATTCTGTCAGGAAATAAAGACAATAATTTTGGGTAGGATGCGAAGACTATATAGGGAGATCCTGCGTTTTCCTATCAGGGAATTCCTTGCTGTTGCTCGGCGGGTCAATGTACGGTCGAGAACTTTAGACTACAAAACACCAACCGAACGGTGCTAGCAATCTGTTGCAGCCACAGGTGAATCGGTCGCTAAGAGCGGTCACTGTTCCTTTGCTCGCCGAATTGACCCTACCTTGGAATGAACCCCTCGGGCTGGACCAAGGCCAGCCGACGGCCTTGATTTTTCAGAAGCCAGCTTTGCCGGGGCCACTGCTTTTGGGGCATTCCATTGGTTCTCTGATGACTCATCAGTGCAAAGTATTCTGCGCGTACTGCGGCCAGGGGCCGCCTTCGTCATAGTCAACAAGAATGACGCGGGTGACTTTCGGAATGCCATCGTCAAGATCGTTGGGCGCCATGTAGCTCTACACCTGGCACACCCTAAAGCAAAGTATCGACCAGCCGAGATTCTGAGGTTCAATGGTTTTCAAGTAATTGAATGCACCGTGCTTCCCACATTAGAGCAACTATCTGCAGAGCAGGCCATTGCGCACGCGCGCTCCATGCGCTTGTGGGAGGAAGTGCAAGTAGCCCTCCGAGCGACAATCGAGGCAGAACTTGGTGACTATGTGCGAGGGCATTCGAGTGCGTCTGGAATATTCGAGCGCAAGCTCGAAGTAACGGTGGTGTCAGGACATAAGTAGGGACGGTACCGCCCGTAGTGGAATCCGTACTGAGCGAGTCAACACAGCAAGCTGGGTGACGCGTTGGGCAATCAGGTGAGCAAAGCCACCTGATTGCGGTTTTATGTTGATGGCAAGGCACCGTATGCGCCACCGAAAGAGTCGTGGAAGATTGAGCTCTGGTGAGCGCCCCTTCCGGTTGTTAGCTAAGGTCGCTCGAGAATCTGCGGACCTGGCCCAGTTTCCCCGAGCACGTCAGCTGGATTGCGCAACGGGCAATCCTTGAGGGAAAGACATCCGCAGCCTATGCAGCCGTCCAACTCGTTGCGCAAGCGCGTCAGCCGCTGTATACGGTTATCGAGATCTTCCTTCCATTGCGACGACATCTCCTTCCACTGCGCAGTGGTCAGCTTGCTAGTCGCAGGGTATCGGCTGAATGCCGTACGAATTGATTCTAGAGAAATGCCGGTGCGCTGCGCCACCTTGATGATGGCGATATAGCGCAACGTGATCGCAGGATATCGCCGCTGATTACCTTCGCTGCGCGAGCACATGATTAGCCCTTTGGATTCGTAGAAGTGCAAGGTGGAGACCGCTACTCCGCTGCGCTTGGCCACCTCACCGACAGTCAATGTCCTGTCGGATCCGACCGACCTTGGTTCTTCCTTCATACCTCTTGACCTAAAGTTGACTTGAGGTATTAGAGTGTATCTCGCTACGTTTGGCAAATCCTTTTGGCAGCGCCGTCTTGTCGGGCGGGGGGGGCGACGTATGGGTTTTGTCTGATGCACCGGCCATTAGCGCTAACTGGCCATAGCTTTCCTATTTAATAAAGGCCCATATATGAGTTTGCACAGTTCGCTGTGGCTTTTCCAGTCCGTCTACGCGGTTGGATTGGCCACATGGCTAACGATCGCTGTTATCGATAACCTGAGAGGGTTCCGGGAGCTAGTCCATGTGGTGGGCATCACGATGTCCATGGCGCCTCTAAAGCGATCTCCCGTGATCCATTCGATCCTATCAGAGCGCGCTGTGACATCAGTCCACTGGCATCGCCTGGCAGTGCTCTTGCTGCTGACACTGAAGCTCGTAGCAGCTATCACCTGCTGGACCGGTTGTTACGAGTTGCTCATCGGTGCTGGTTTGAATCACGCCCTCCCTTGGCTCAATATCGCGTTGAGCGCATTCACTACGCTCCTGTTTGCCATGCATCTTGCTGGCCTTTGGTTCGCCTATTGGATTCGCGAGGACGACCTTCAACGCGGACATTTAGCGCTCCTGATCTGGACACTAGCTGCCTTCTTCTTGTTCAACGGCCATTGGGCATGAACCAAAAGGGCTTCCACATCTGAAAATTTATTCGTCCTCGCAGTGGGCGCCGTCATCCTCATCGCTTCTGTTTACGGGGAAGGTAATTTCAAAGACACCATGGATAGGCGCTTTTAGCGCCAGGAGATGTATTTGGAGTCGGCTATTTCCCCGGTTAAGGTAAATAGCCACCGTGTTTGCAGGGCTCTCGATCAACAACGATGTCGCGTTAAAATGACGTGAATCTCGGCGCCCTTGACGGAGTCAGCGTTTTTACACAGCCTCGGCCAGAAGCAGACTTGAACACGCTGGTTTGATTGAGCAATATTGGCATTAAATTTGAGTGTTCCCTGAATAACCAGGAATTTGAAATGGCCTATTGGCATAGTGTGTGCCCTGTCTGTGAGCAAGGGCGTCTATTTGTCACGGTAGTACAAGATATTTAAGGGCTCTTTCTTCTATGTGAAGAATGTGAATCCGCATGGCAGACACCTGAAAATATCGATGTCAACACACACTTTGACTTTTCGGCCAGGAGTGTAGTTCGTGCTAACTACAATGATGTAGCGGAAGCCGGATGGTTCCGTTATGAGCTGATTTCTACTTAGAGGAATTGCCGTAGATGTGAGAGTCTGCAATCGACCAGAAACTGACGTTTGAACAAATAAATTAGCCCGCATATGCGGGCTAATTTATTTGATACATTCAGATAGCTAGAAAGATCAACTGAAGTGTCCACGACGCCGATCTGCGTGTCCAATCACTGAAATACGCCCCGGATGCGGTCGAACTCTTGTTGTAGTCGTCAATAAAATAACAAATCCACAGAGTGCATATGGCTGACAATCCTCGTTTTACGGTGAAAATCGCTTAAGCAAATAGCGTTCGGATCCTAGGGGCGGGTCAAAGCGAGAACTGAGTGCAGGTTTGGTTTTCCGGCTACGCATCCTCCTGACTTGCTCTTCCGCTGCAAGCGCTCGCTCGCGATGCTGATTGGCATCTCGTAACAACATTGCTACCTCATGCCAGTAGACGGCACAGAGGTCGCCGTCTTGTAGTTCCAGTTGGCGCAACTTCTTAAAAGCGATGTCCAAATCAATATCCATTGTGTCCTCGATTGGATTGACGGCAGCTATCTTCAAGCTGGAAGTGCCCCATGCAGCCTCCTTTCTATAAATATACGTCTAAGTTCTTAACCACGGAAAGTAGGCGTTTTATGCGCTCTTGGCTCGTTTGCACCATGTACTTTCTTTGACATTCAGCGACAAACTCTCGCGTTTCATATGGCATGCCGGCGAGAACCTCCGCCGGCGACAGTTCATTGAGTTCATCGCGTTGAACGGTCCAGAATATGTGTATCTCAGATCCTGGCTTTTCAGAAAGATGAGGCAAGATTTTTTTGATCAAATAAGGCGCAGGCCAAATAAATTGCCATGCAGGGAAGTCGGAGATGGCATTCGCGCCACGCTTTTGTATCCCATATAAGCAATGGGCTTCGAGCGCGCCTAGGACTTCGGCATTACTTCCGTGATTCTGCATACGCAGAATCAACTCACTCACAGCCCATCTTGAAACAGGAAGCGTGGTGCGCACCTCTGGCGCGACATATGGAATGTTCATAAGAAGACCACGCTAATAAACGCCCATGCCAGGCGCCGACTCAAGGCCCCGATATACATAAAATATTTGGATGAGAGCGGATCTTGAGTTAATGAACTGACCACGGATTAATTTTCGACTTTCCAGTTGCCATCGACTGGAGTAAGCGTCTTAGTAACTTCAACTGTGGCGCCCTTCAATACGCTTTTGACTTCAGGAAAGGCATCCTGGATTTTCTTATTGGATGCCCAGCCGGCCACGTTATCAGTACGAACGACGTACTTGACCTCGGCCGTTCTCTTGCCGTCCCCGCCCTCAATTTCTGTGATTGATTCGACCTTATCCAGGACGAATTTACCGTAACAGAACTCAGGGCGATTCACGTCAATCCATGCACCCATCGCATAAGCTTCACGAGGTTTCGTACCGAAGAACTTGCTGCCGAGATCAGTGACCGTGAAGCGCACTACCGACATTTGGGCGCCAAAATTCCCGCCGGCGCTGACGCTCGTCGAATTACGCCCCACTAAACCCACATTTTCCAAGGCACTTAGTTGCGCAGGTAGGCCGTCGTTCATGATCTCCATAATGGAAGGATTCAGGTCTCGAGGGCTGATATCGACTGGGAACTTGCCGACATAGAGACAAAGATCGCCTCGTTTTGCGTAGTACTGATCCAACGTCAGCTTTGCCGTATCGTCGGATGGTTTTCCATCTTTTTTGCAAGCGGTGACCGTAAGCAAGCAGATAGCGCACATTAGTGCGCGACATATCGTGTTTTTTATCATGTTCTGGCAGTGAGTTATTAGTTCATCGGTTGTTGGCGGAGTGGTCGCTGACTGAATCCGTTCACAGTCGGGGGTAATTTCCAGTCTCAGTGGTCTCACTCTCTACCGTCGACGTCCCGAAAATCGCTTGTACAGCTGGTAGGCGATAAATCCCCAGAAGGCCAAGGAGCCTAGGCCAATGAACACCTCCGTGATGTCCTGGCTTTTAAACAGCTGGGCGATAAAACCTAGGCCGAAGATTAAGCCGGCCACGATAACCACCAACCAGCCGAAGATCGTCAATTGCCCGCCAGACTGATACATGACACCCCCACAAAACGGGCATAGATGCTGTGTCGCCATGTATCGGAGGGCACCAAAGGCTGGCCGGTAGCGCCACAGTTTGGGGGCGCAATTCTTCTCACAATGCGGGCATTGGGTCTTATCCATTTTTCTTGGTTACTTTCTTAGGACCTATGAGAGTGTGTGGAGGCGTATCTATTGCTTGCTCAGGTGATGTTCCAAATCTTTTGATAGCGTCTGCTTCAATGCCTTCGCCCATCTTGCGAATTCATCGATAGGTTGTATGGATTCGGCTGGCTCTTCAGACTGTCCGCGGGACCGAATCAGGCGCCATTGGACGAATAGACTCCCGTCCACCGCCATGCTGATGGATTTCACTTTTCTAATGACACCGCCATGTCCGATGTAGATGGAAAATGGCCGAATCTCGCCTTTCTTCATGGGTGTATTCCTGAAAACGATTAAATGAACACTATAGATTGTAGCTCTAAAGTGTTCAAAATGAGTACATCAGTCTCTTTAGGAGACTGTTATATGAAGTTGCGAGAAGGATTTGCTGCCGCGCTCCGAGAGACTCGGAAACAACAGGAATTGACCCAAGAGGATTTTTCGGACGTTTCGAGCCGTACTTATCTGAGTACGCTTGAACGAGGCATGAAATCACCTACATTGGACAAGCTTGAAGAAATTGCTTCAGTAATAGGTGTTCATCCCGTTACTCTTTTGATTATGGCGTACTGCAAGATAGAGAACGTGGACGCCAAGACCTTCTGCAACAAAATACTGTCAGAAACGGCTAAATTTTCAAACTAACGAGTATGTTTGGAGTGTGATCCTGAAGAATGAGGATATTTCGAGAATCTCATCTACCTTATGATTACAGATCTATTCCGTCAGAACATAATCTTTTGCTTCGACATTACGCGCAACTAAGATCAACGAGTGTTCGCAAGCTGGCCACAATAAAACTGCATTGAGGAATCAATGAAAATAAGACGGCTCTCAATAGTAAATTTTAAGGGAATCAAAAATCTCGAATGGACGCTTCCAAATGAAGGTATCTACTGTCTTATCGGGAAAGGAGATTCGGCTAAGACGACTGTGCTGGAGGCAATTCGGTGCGTTTTTAGTTCCGCCTGGAATTTACCTTTTTTTGACTCCGATTTTCATGCGTGCGACACCACAAATCCTATCAAGATTGAAATCGTACTAGGCGAGTTGACCGATGAGTTCTGTTCGGACAAAAAATATTCCGATCATTTACGGGGCTGGAACAAAAATAAGAAAAAATTGAATGACGAGCCTGCCGATGATGATGAAGAAGTTTTAAGCGTGCGGCTGAGAGTTGAAAAGGATTTGGAGCCTAAATGGAAGGTCGTTACTGACCGCAATCCTGATGGTGTCGACTTCAAGACTGCCGATCGTGCAAAAGTAGGTGTCGGCATGATTGGTAATTTAAACGAGAAACAGCTCAGTTGGGCTACAGGAACCGTTCTGGCTCAAATCACCGAATCTGACAATCTAAACAGCTCCCTGGTGGATGCGACTCGCGCAGCGCGAAGTTCTCTAGATGGCCAGAGGAACGCACTTGAAAAGTTCGATGCCGCAGCAGCAAAATCACAGGCCGTCGCGACAAATCTGGGGGTACCAGTCGCTTATGAATACAAAGCCCATTTGGATCTGAGTTCGATAAATATCCGCATCGGTGGATTGACTCTGCACGACGGAGAAATTCCATTGCGTCAACTGGGGTTGGGATCTAGACGCATGTTGCTCTGTGGAATACAGCAGGAAAGCTTACAGGAGCAACATATCACCCTCTTTGATGAGTTGGAATATGGTTTAGAGCCCCATAGAATCGCCAGACTAGTTAGCACATCAAGGATGACCAGAAAGGGCAATATTTCCTTACCACCCATTCCCCAACCGTTTTACGAGAATTGACTGTCGAACATCTCCATATCGTCCACAGAGATGCCGACGGTGTTCAGGTCGTGCATGCCGCCGGAGATGATCTGCAGGGTCTGAATATTCAAGGTCATGTGCGTTCGAGTGCTGAAGCGTTTCTATCCAAAAAGGTCATTATCTGTGAAGGACAGACCGAGGTGGGTTTTATGCGCGGCATGGACCATCTCTGGTCGAAGCCCCCGCAGACTAAGGAGCCATTTTCATATATGGGCATAGTTTTACTGAACGCCGGCGGCGCTAGCAAGATCTCGGGACTGGCCACCGGATTTCGCAGACTACATTACGATGTGATTGTCCTGGCAGACGGCGATGCGCAGGATCAATTCTCAGATCAAAACGCGGCAGATCTGCGAAAAATCGGGGCCTCGGTTACGATGTGGGCGAATAATCTATCGATCGAGCAGTGTGCTATGAGCGACTTACCTTGGATGCAAGTGCAGGCGAGTCTTACTTTGGCCGCGGAGCGTGAATTTCCGGTAGTTGCTCAGGTTGCCTCTAAATTACAACAAGCGCTGCCACCGGACTTTAGCACTTGGGAGGACTCTCCAGCGCTACGTGCTGCGATCGGTGCTGCGGCTAAAGGATGTAGCTGGTTTAAGGACATTACTCACGGCGAGCTCTGGGGAGAAATCGTCTTCTCGGCATTAGCTATCCCTGCCTTTCAAAAAACGGATTTAGCGACCAAGCTGCAGCAACTACGCGATTGGATTGACAATGATTGACGACCTTCCCGAAACGCTTGCCAAGAGCGTCGGAAAGGGCTATGTAATTGCACCTGCTGGATTTGGCAAAACACATTTGATTGCGGAGTCTGTTCGGAAAGCCTCGAAACGGCAGTTGGTACTAACGCATACCTATGCTGGCGTTAATGCAATCAGAAAGAAAATGCAGTTATTGAAAATCCCGTCGTCCTTATATCACGTTGATACTATTGCCAGTTGGTCGCTGCGCCAATGTCTAAGTTACCCCAAAACATCCGGGTGGAAAAAGGAGGCTCCGTCAAAAAATGATTGGAACAAGCTCTATGGAGTCTGTTCAGGGCTATTAGATCGTCCGTTTATGCGTCGCATCATACTGAGTTCATATGGTGGTCTGTATGTTGACGAGTACCAGGATTGCAATAAATGTCAACACGCGTTAATCGAAGCTCTAAGTAATCTGGTGCCATCTCGCATTCTGGGTGACCCTATGCAGGCGATTTTCGATTTTTCCGGCCAAGAAAAGCCAATCGATTGGGAAACGGAAATCTATCCTCATTATCAACTTCTCGGAAAACTGAGTGAGCCTTGGAGATGGAAACGCGCTGGCGCGGACGAATTAGCTAAATGGTTGAAAGAGGCCCGCGCACTTCTTGAAAAAAATGCTCAAATTCCTCTAACAGGAAAATTGCCAGCAGGCGTCAATCTTCATTCAATAGATATCAATGACTACGCTGCCCGTGGACGGCTTAATTGCTTTTATAAACATAAAGGCAACATGGATTCGGTTATCGCAATCTATTCGGGGGACGTCAAATCTAAGAATAAGGCGCACAGCCTCGCGAGAAGTCTGAGTGGGGATTTCTCTAGCTTAGAGGAAGTTGAAGGAAAGGATCTTCACAGTATTGTAAAAAAAATAGATGCGGCGAATACCTCAGCCGCCACATTACTCTTGAGTGTCGGACTTTTAAAAAAATGCTGCACCGCTATCAATGAAGTACTCACGGCATCAATTAAGAAGGGAGAAGTAGGTAAAGTCACTCGATCAACAAGATGTCCTGAGATCCTTATCGCCGCCAACGCATTTTTAGCGTCCGACTCATATCAAGACTTGGCGCAATTTCTTCACCTTGTGCAGAATAGGCACGAAGTAACTGTATATCGACGTGATCTTCTTTACCGATTAATGAATGTGTTTCGAACATATGCGGAACACGATGCGCCGACTCTCGCTGAGGCTGCCACTAGATATCAACAGCAATTCCGGCATTCAGGTAGACCGATACGACACAATCGGCTTATTGCCACCACGTTGCTGGTGAAGGGACTTGAGTACGATCACGCTATCGTTTTGGAAGCCGACACAATGAGCATAAAAGATCTTTACGTGGCAATTACTCGCGGATCTAAATCCGTCACACTCGTGACTGTAGCCCAAAGCGTACCAGCATAAGCGTGTCGCCACTATTTCGCGGAAGCTGAGGCGCGGAGGAGTATACGATCGAGTCTCTGTCTATGGACGGTACTGTGAGGTCGATTAATGGTAGATGGCAATTCCTCGCACAAATCAACAGGCGGGCGGTTTGATCGAAAACCAATGTGTCTATATGCCGACTCTGTCATTGACCCTAAGCCAATCTAGGAACGCCTTGGCTATTTCTGGCTCAACGATGACATTGTTGCCCCGCAGGGTCGCGAGATCAACGATGCAACCCCGATCCAGGTCGATGCGGATCAGTTCTTTGAAATGCTCCAAAGTTAGCCACAAGGCTTTACAGGCCATTGCCTTATCATTCGATAGTCGTGACAATTCTGCTGCGTTATCGGAGGCGAGCGTGGGTGATGCAGTCAATACCGGAGATGGAGCTACTTGTGCCTCAAGGTCTGCAATGTAGGTGCGTAGTCGCTCGTTATCGCGTTTTACATTGCTTAGTTCAAGTTCAACTGTATGGATCAGCGCCAGGGCCGCGGGTTCGGATACTTGAACCGCATTCGTCCCAGCTCGCATTGCCATGAAGTTCAGTAGTTGCGCCTTGTAGCGGCTGTTCCGAAGCAGAGTAGTAAAGCTGCATGGCTTACGTTCCACCATTTGGATTTGTTCTGCAACTGCCTTCGCTAGGTCGGTGACATATTCAAACTTCGCACGAGTCTTCTTGAGAGAAGCGAGGTAACGGATGATTACCTCTTCGCGCTCAGACATTCCCTTGTCTTGGTAGCCTTTAAATGGATTCGCGAGGCGACGTTTAGGTTTCAACTCCGCAGGCAACTTGCGCGTTGTCATGCTATACCTTTCGTTACTAACTTTAGCGGTCGAATGGGAATCGACTCAAGATAAGAGTCGGATTCCAGCATAATTTTCAGGTCCGCCAACGTCAGACGATGGGCTGCAATGATTGACCGCAATAGGCCTAAGCACTCTGCGCCAGGATTCGTAGAAGGCTCGAACCTTAGTGCCGCTCGGACATTCCCCGTGTTCACCAGCAACTGGCGTCGCAGCAAGTCAAATCGGGCCCGTATCTGGGGGCTTTCAAGAATTGGGAACGTTTCGCTCTCTTGGAGTCGAGCCAATACATACTCGGTCGAGTCTGTCGGGAATAGTGCTCGACGTAGGTCTTTCTCAATGATCTCTGGCTTTTGAACGTGCCATGACTTCGTGCTTTCGCCAGTCGCAATGCGTTGGCGCATGACTTCGAGTACTTCAGCAGCCATTTGCCAAGCGGCTAAGTCTTCCGCGAGGGTATCGCGTGTCTGCTCGAGAGAGTCAAGCTCGTCAGCAGTAAGATCCTCTTCTCCGTCTACAGCCATAATCCTCGACTCAATCTCGACTAAGCCTTCAAGAACTTGGCGTATCTTCGCCGTGATCGCTGGAAGATGGTCAACAGACCGGACTGCAAAGGAACATGGACCGCAGCGTCGCCATCCCTTAAGCTCGGTAACTACATTCGGCGGGCATTGATTGGCATATGGGCAAATTTCGGTCTTATTTTCGATTGCCCCGACCCCTCTGGTGTCCTTTAGGACATCCATTCCCGTCTTGCCACCTTCCGTAAAACTCAGACTAATGCATCCGAATGCTGATAGCGTCTCATCAACATTGGTTCTCAACCCCTTAGATAGATTCGAGTTGATGTCATCTGCCTTAATGTGCGCATCACTACGGCCAGGCGAAGCCCGCAGCATCGCTTCGTAGCCTTTCTCGTACCCCATCTGCCGTATTGCCAGCTGCTGTCGACGCTGCTCCGCAAAGATTTCTTCCTTATCAGGTACCACGTAGTGATAGACGGTTGCTTCCGTTTGCCCGGTCCAATGCCGACCTATGAGGTCTGCTGGAAGTATCCCAATAGAATGAGAGATGACGCTGACGCGAGCACTGTGCGGAGTGATGTCTGACTTGATGCTCAAATCGCAAATACGTGTTTGGATGCTCCCGTAAGTGTGGAGTTTCTTATCCATGTCAGGGTCGTTATAGGCCACTCCTTTGGGTAGTAGCCTAGTCAACTTGAACCCGTGTTCTCCTACTGTACCTAATTCGCCTTGCAGGCCGTTCAGGAGGCGCATCCAGCAAGTCTGGTACATTTCGTCGGAATGCGGCCGCCCGTCGAGATGGTGCGAAAACAGTGGAAGAATGTCTCCCCATTTGCTTTCGGGGTTATTGTTGTAATAGATACGACTTTCGAAGCCACGCTCATCAATCAGCGCACGCCAATCTCGTTGTTGCCTCAATACTTCAATCACTTTGAAGTTGACATATGGCGTCCAAGGTTTTGTCTTCGTCTTATCAGTATTTACGTGGAGCTCGGCAAACTCGCGACTGCCGTGCTCGTCGTCGACTAGCTGGTCAAACGTAGCGTTATCCAGCCATTGGATATGATTGTGGCGGAGGCCGGTGTACAGAGAGACAAGAATCTGATGAATGGCGTGTGGATGCGGTACTTTGCTAACGTGACCGTTTTTCAGCCTTTTTGAGTCAATATTGAAGATATTGGGAATGTGCCTCAAGGGATACATTTTTCCTTGATAAAAGACTATTGGTACAAATCCCAAAACGTCCTGTCGTTCCAGGCAGTCGATTGTGGTCTGAGATGTGCCGAAGCCTTTCAGGCCGTCGTTGCTAACCACTCCGGAGACTACCCGTTGCGTCAAAACACTTGAGAGGGTCGCTAGCGCTTCCACGTATGAAACGTAGAACTTGAAGATACGACGCGGAATAGGCCGCTTCGTCGTTCCGGTGGATCTCGACTGAGCTGGATAGTCGTATGCAAACAGCGGCTGACGAAATCCTTTGGAGTTTGGTAACGCTTCGTTATGCCGCTCAATGAATTCAAAGAGCTTTTCTATTTGTTTCAGCACGGCATAGTGAGTAGTTACCTCCCATTTCCTGATTGGGGCCATTTTGTCGAAGAACTCGACTATAGGTAACGGCCGCAATTGTCCTTCCATTAAGCCTAAGTCCGAAATGAAAACAGCCGATAGCAGTTTATCGGGTGCCGAGGGGAACTCGAACGTGACGCCAGGATTTTCGGCGTACCAATAAGGCAAATAGCCGAAGAGGTAGATGTTTAGGTAGCCTAGAGCCGCAATGCGCTGTTTTTTGCTCTCAAGTCGAATCTTTCGCAAGAATGTGTGCTGAATGCGAATCCAAGTCTCGGAATTCGCTTTCAAGTCGAATTCCAGTCCGGGAAGGGAGGTCAGATATTCCAATGCATTAGGGGCCATATCTGCAGGGTTGAGCTTTGCAGTTTCTTCGAGAAGATTGCGGCGACCACCAATCAAGCCCTCAAGGCCAATAAAGTTCCTTTGGGGCCTCGCCTTATCTAGGGCGGCTCGCCATCCAGCAGCAGTGACGGGCGACGCACTGCCGTACTTGCGCTCAAACAGGTCCGCGAGCATTAACAAACCGAGGTCTGAGTTCCCAGAGAAACCAGTTTCGTCATTTGCAGCTTTCAGCGATAACATGTCCCCATAATTGACATCGGTTAGTTCAAGCCAGCCTCCGGCAACAATGAGTCGCTGCCCCATCCAAACAAGGCGTTCTCGTTGCTTTGTCGTATAAGCTTCGAAAACTTTCTCAGACTGTTCGCCATCTTCGAGGCAATTCAACGATCGGATGAATCGAAAAAGTTCTGGCAAATGCTCTAAAGGGCATACCTCGCGCTTCGCCAGAATTGCACCTTTATATCCGAGATCAAAACTCAACGGCCACTTAAACGAAAATGGAAGAATTATTGCTCGACGAATGTGCAAGGAAATGAGGAAAGCAGAAAATCCTCTGCGTAACGGAGGAAGGTAAGTCTTACGGTACCCCTTAATGCCGCCGTCATCGGCCGGGATTCGAGTTACAGCCGCGTACAGGGTGGGGGAACAGTGACCTGTTTCAATACTTATGAAATCAAAAACATCTTTCACATACCGCTCGTTCAAGTCACCAATATCCTGCTTCAATATAAATTGCTGCGCGAAGGCAGGGAGAGCTGCATTAAAGTGAGTCTTGGTTGAAACTGTATTCAGAGCTATGTCCTGAAGGCCGTAAGATTGTAGTATCCAACTGCTGGCTTCTTGGAGGGCGGCCACTACGCTTCTCTGGAGGTCCTTTCCAGACTGAATAATGACTACTTCGCCCTTAGTGGCGTTAATCATTCCCTCTTCCTTTTTCCTGTTCTATGTCTGCCTCGACTTCGGCGAGTCGAGACAATAACGCTGCGTGTTTGAGCTGCGCAATCGAACGAACCTTTCCATTTTTGAATACCATCATGTTCGCGTACTGCAATTCGGCTTTCAAGAGATCCCTGTCATAACGAGCGTACTTTGCTGTGTCCTTGGCCTGACGATGGCCCATGAGCTTCTGGACGAGGCCTAGAGGTAGGCCGTAGGTTCCATCTGGTCGAGGAAAATAGTTAAGCAGGTAGCTGCCATACATGTGTCGCAACGAATGCGGTCCTTCGATGTCTTCGATCTTCGCAAGTTTGGTAGCTCTTCTTAGAACTCCGTTGCGAGATGAGGCTGCAGCTAGGAAATAAGGCATTCCTTGCTCTCCGTCTCGAGTGTATTGGAAAACGAAATTGTGTCGTCCGTGAGGAATGTACTCGTGGCGAAGGTATAGAGCTAGTGCCTCGAAGAACATCGTTGCAAAAGGTTCAATGAGCAAGGTTGTCGACGTCGATCTGCCTTTCCAAACTAAGCGGTCCCGCTGTTCTGGGAGTAGCGCCAAATAGGCCTGACAATTTGGCCGGCTCTTAAAATCCACCAGCTGTACGGTTTGTAACTTGGTGTGGACGTCTTCCCAGAGCAGTTGTAAGGCTTCGCTTATCCTGCAACCGCATGCTCCGCAGAGTGCATAAAGGGCTTTGTCGCGGTAAGTTTTGAGAAACCCTAAAGCGCCAACCAGTTTGTCGAAGGGAAATGCTCGTTCATGCTCATAAGTGACATCCGGCATGCTGGTCGGCAATATGCTCTCTTCAATCAATTTCGGTCCACCGGAAATGACTCCGGCCAGCATTGAATTTGCAATCATGGCGCGCCGCTGGAAGCTAAGAATATCGTGCCTATTCCCGACACCGACCAAAAGCTTTTGATCGTCTATGTGGGCGACGCCGATACCAAGCTCAGTTACCTCGAGCATCTGCACGCGAATACGTTCAGAAAGCTTCAGAAAACTTCGGATGGCGGTGTGTTGAATTGAAGACGAGCTTTGTGACATTCGTGGCGACGGCAAGGTCTCGTTAACTCGGCGCGCAATCTCTTTCCCAGAATTTGATCCGAGAACCAAGTAGTCGTCGTACGCTTCAATCACGTCCACCAAGGTATCTGAATTCACATTGCCGCCCGAGTCTATCGGAGTCCATACCGCGACTTCGAACAGGTAGTCAATGAATTGGGCAAGCCATCTGCAGTAATTGGCTCGGGTGTTGATTGAGCGTCGTTCGAGCGTTTTGGCAAAAACTTCGAAAGCACGTACGCGACGCCCATCAGGACCCAATAATCTCCAAGACTGCTTTCCGTTCAATTTTATTTTAATTAAGGAAACATTCTTGAGCATCGGTCACTTTACTTAATGTGCATCTGGGGGGACGCAGCGTAGCCGATATTGTCTAAATGTACAACTATGATGCGCATTGGCGCATGCTGTACATCTTTGAATGTCTTACGGAATAAAAGGATGAAGGGAATTGGACCCTCGTATGAAGCTAGGGAAGCTTCCGTTCTACTATTGAAACACATCCGCACCGGATGCCTACTTGAAGGACGCTGTAAGGTGCATCTCTACTAGCCTGCAATAAGAACCCTCGTCGTAAGCTTGGGAAGCTTCTGCTCTACCATTGAGCTACACCCGCGGAACCCGCATTTTACGCGGGATTTGGGGTGTTTTGTGAATTTGAAGGTTGTTCAGTGTGATGGATTCTGTGGTGGCCGATTACTTCAAGCTGTTATCGCGGTTGGGTAAGTTCAAAGCCAAGAATTACACGTCGCCGCAGGCAATTGCCTGTATCGGACGCACTTGGCCCCATGGAAAATATGTCTAATCAGGATTTTTGACTTGCTTCAGCTAATAACGCTTGGCCCATCAAAATGTACGACTTTCGCATACGTTCTTGGTGTTTTCGGTTGTGTTCAACTGCTTGAAGATCTCTTTCATCTTCCACACTTGGCTTGAAGTCACCACCTATTATCATTGCATGCTCTGCTCGCAATAACATTTCGTCAAACATATTGAGATTGATATTTAACCAATTGCTGAATTCCGCATAGCTATCAACGATATCTTCGCCTACGTGGACTTCAAGTAGCGACTTGACGCACATTGGATACCTGTTTTCCTTGGCTCTTTCAATTGCTGCAAAAATCATTGCAATAAAAAGTTGTCCGCTAAACCTTAGATTAAATTCATAGGGATCGTCTCTAAGACCATATTTAATACGCACCGCTTTTCCGTGCGAAAAATAGCGTTTCACCAGCAAATCCGCTCGAGACTCGTATGCGTTGAGTAGTTCTCCTTGCACTATATTCTTGGTGCGTTCTTTCAAAGCTTCAAACGTGACCAATTGAACATTTGTTTTAGATGCCGCTTCAATAGCTCCACTCTGAAAACCTTTTTCGGAAATTAAAAAACCTTTATCTGCACCTACTTCATCAACGACAGATCGCAAAGTCAGAACTTTGTCTTTGGGAACGTTTGTCTTCCAGTACTTGGCCTCAATGACCCATTTGATATCTGTTCCTAAAAATTTCGTGACTACGAAGACGTCTATATCGTGTTTGGTTCTAACGCCATCAAGCGAAATATTAGTGCTGGCGGATGCCCCTAAACTGCGGAAGTGCTCGGCAATCAGTTCTTGAAAAACATACCATCGCTTATTTTTTTGCATACCGTGGCCATGTGTGTCGGGGGAAATTGCGCTGAACACTGCCCCACCTTTTATTATCGAAACTGACTCGCTCTTGGAATTAATCCGTTGATATCATAGAGCTGAGCAGTATAAGGACAAAAATTCATCTTATGGCTGGAACACGATAATCCCCCGGCCCTTGGCGGCATTTCGCATGTAACTTTGTAGGCTATGAATGTTGGTGCGTCGGGTCCTATCCGGAACGCTCGAAATAGCGTCCCAACGTTTGGTCATTAATTTGCGATATTCATCTTTAAATCGTTTCAGAGAGTGCGTTTCAGTATTCATATCTAAAAGGCGTTTCTCGACGGATGAAAAGTCTGTGTCGCCTGGATCAAATTCAAGACGATCTTCTGAATGGACAGTCCATACACCTGTAGCGGTGTCGTAGATCACATGATGATGCTCATCGATAGGCGCTGGTACGGGTATTACAGATGGTCTAACCCACCATACTTGTCTCCAAAGCGATGGGGGTGTCCACTGCCGTAACGTTGTTTCAGAGTCGAATTTCGGAAAGCCGTAGTAAACAGGAAACCCTAGTGCTTCAAGTGCACACAGCATAGTGTGCTGATCACGATACGTGGTGCGATTAAGATTCCATCGATGCTTTGCTCCATTGACGTATAGACGCTTATATTGAATGAATTCACCAAGCCAAGTTCCATCGGTTGCGAGAACATCAAATCCAAACTCTTTCTCCTGGCCTTGCGACGCTCCTACTGCATATGCATTCATTTGATTGGTTCGTCTCATCTTCTCGATGATTGTTCTCGTTACATTCAACTCGACCGTTTTTTCCGTTATCGTCATTTTTTTGACCTAGAGTTGTTTCGAAATATCCAGTTTTAAAAAATTAACAATCGATTTTATTTCCTCGATTTTCGCAATGAACCATTCGAAACCAGGTGTAGCACATGTCCGATATTGAGGTTCAATTTGTACAATCGGAAAGTCTCATAGAGACTAGCTCATTGATGCGCTAAATTTTTAGAATGGCGGCGCACGCGTCGGCATCTTCGCTGGCGCGAAACAAGGTAAAGCGCATAGACGCATCTTCTTTACGATAACGCGCCAATACATCCCCTCCTAACTTCCAATTGTCAGGCATTTTCTTCGCTGGCTTAAGCAGGCGATCTTCGTCTCTTTTAACAACCGCAATGTGCCACGATTGATTGAGCATTTTCTTGATCTCATCAATTGCTGGAACTTCTCCTGCGGCGGCCTGTTTTTCGCATTCTTGCCGCATCAAATCCTTAGGGATGATGTGCTCAAACGCCAGCTGTAACCCTTTTTTAGGAAAATCCCGGAGTGCTTCTAAAGCATCTTTACTATAGTAGTCAGCTACGAGATAGCGACGGTCTCCAGATTTACGTCCTGTCAATTTAGGGCGATGATGAAAAATGGGAGAGACTGGGGCATGCACTGCGAAATATATGCTTAAGAATTTGATGCGGGCTTCGTTCATACTGCTTTGAAGCTCTGGCTCATTTTTATTTTGAATATATATGAATTCCAAAAATTTTTGATATGCCTGTGCCATCTTAGTATGGAGATCAAGTCGGGCCTCGAGAAATTCTGTTGTTTTCATTTTTATACGTTGGTTGAGTTAAATAATTTTTTAAAATCGTGAATCGCGCATTACTTTCTGTCGAAATTGGTCGATAACCATAATGGACTCAGTTCATCGGTTGAGTACATTTCGGCTGCTGATTTTTCCCAGCATAAATACCTTTGGTTATTATTCCTGTAACGTTAAACCGGTCTCTGATATCGAAAATCCTTGAGCTAGCTGTTCGGCGTTATATCCACATGCAGATAATATTCCCCAGTATGTTGAATTGCATGCAACTGACCCACTTCGTCAGGCGTCAAGCTGCACTGAATAAGGATTTAAGAGGGGCGGACTGGTATTGGATAATCGCGTCGTCTTCGGCAAAGAAAGTTGCGAATAAGAGCCACAAATTTTGAATGCAAGATAAGCCACGATGCAAATATAAACAGTATTTCTTGGAGCGGAAAGGGAGGAATATCTTTGGGTTAGTGTTGGGAGCATTGTTCTGGCTTAGTTATTGGCGATTGTAAGTATTGTTTTTGCCGAAGTGGACAGCGTACGTCCCGGTATATTTTTTATATGGAATTTATTACGCCGTATTTTTTATTTGATACAAAACAAATGAATCAATGTCACTGACGGATTCACCTCAGGGGAGGGCGAATGCAAGAAGTCCTTAGGCGCAAAGAAAAGCTATCCATATATCTCGCTAAGTCATCTTCCTCTTCTGATGAGAAATTAATAAAACTAGAAAATGCTAAGAATCCAGTTGCGCTTCAAATAAAAGAGGGTTCTGCAACTTTGTACGTGAAGCTTGACGTGCCTAGCAAAGTGCCGGAATGGAGCCAGCTGCTAACAGCTAATCAAGACATTCCAGATGGTCTATTCGGGAAAAAGAGTAGCGTAGGAGCTGCGCTGATTGTGCGCGTCCACGGGCGTGTATTTCTGCTGAGTTTCGGAACCGGCTACCACCTATTGAGGGGAGACGGAATAGAGCGAGATTTTGGCTTGCGCGTCACTTTGAATTCTGTGGATCCTGACAAGCTTCGTAGCTTAGACAAAGCCTCTTATGATAGTAATCCGCTCAATTCCAGAACACAAAGCACAAAGGACGCAGATGTATATGAACTCCACATCGACTCCGAGATGGACTTGCTTTACGCCGTGACAGGCACATCAACGATCTCGCTATTTGGGGAGACAATTACAGGAAGGGACGCGTTAACGATCACGCCGGAAATGGTGCTAGATGATTTGCCTGAGATCTTGGAGCAGGCTCTAAGAAAGTACGAAGCGAAATTGCCATTGCAGTTTGATTGGGTAGATAACATCAACAAGGTGAAGAATGACGAGACAATCGCAATTCTAGAGCTGGAGTTAGATGATAATTTATCGAATCCATCCAGGCCATCCACTATATGGATTGGCGAACCGGAGATAGTGGATTGGGAGGGGCATGCGGGCTATTCATTTGAGAAAAATAAGAGATCTGGCCGCCATCCGGTTTTGAAATTGAGTCACTTAAAAGACTATCTATCCGAACATAATCTTGAGTTAACAGTTAACGCTCTAAAAAATATAGACGTTCACGTAAATGATGCGGACTATCACTCTATTAAATCTTGGTCTGCATATCGCTGCATTTATGCCGAGATATCAGTCGGTGAGGAGCGCTACATTCTACGTAACGGTATCTGGTATTTTATCAACCAAGATTTTGTCGCCAAGATTGATGCTTATTTAGCCGACGTAAAAATCTATGAGCATTCCTTACCAACATATTTTCATGATTGCGAATCTGACTACAACATAGACGCTTCTGCTAGTGATAGCTCAATTGAGTTAATGGATAAAAAAAATATTCCAATTGGAGGGCCATACGATAAAGTTGAATTTTGCGATCTGATTAAAGACAGGACAGATCTTATTCATGTGAAATATTATCGAAGTTCTAGCACTCTGAGCCATCTCTTTGCACAGGGCTGCGTGGCATCAGAAGCGTTTATTAGTGATGTAGATTTTAGAAGTCGATTGAATAAACGACTGCCAAAAAAAATGATGCTTTCCAATCCAATCAGTCGTCCAGATCCGCAGGATTACCGAATTGTATTTGCGATTGCTACAGATAAGAATCTTCCGAAAGATCTTCCTTTTTTTTCAAAGGTAACATTGAAGAACTCCTTAAAGACTCTCCGAGCTCTCGCTTTTCAAGTAGAAATAGCTAAGATCGACATTAATTCGGACTTATATCTCAGGAAAAAATTCAAGCCGAACTAGGTCAATTCGCATGCACTGACCCATCTAGAAAATAAAATATTTAACGATTAGAGGCCTGCGGCCGATTTTATTTTCATAGCGTTACCTCAAGATTTCCGTCCCAATTTGCAAACTTGAATCAAAGTTAATCTGCATTAGGGAAAGCCACTATGCGATCTAAAAAATATAGAAGATAGTCGACGCGGAAGCGAAAAGTGATTTGACCGCGAAGAAAATCGCAGCGAATTGCGGGATTGAGAACAGGCGCGATAACAGCGACCTATCACACTGCATATGAGAAGCTCTCGGTGACCACGGTGGGGGCGAAACTGGGGTGGCTGCTAACTCGTTGATTAGGGTAGTCTTTTGATAGTTAGTGTAGAAGACAGCGCGGGAACCCGGATGAACAGTGGGTGTTTTTGATGCTGGGGGGCTTGGGAAGCTTCTGCTCTACCATTGAGCTACACCCGCGTTAGGTGCGGACTATACCGGGTTACGGGTGGTTATTTCTGGCGTTGGAAAATTGCTGGGGGCATTACTGCTGCGGTCGTTTTTCGTTATTCTTTGGAAGACCAAATGGTCTTATTCTTACGAATATCAACAAACCGCTCTGTCCCATCTTCATCCGTCACCGATTTGAAAAGAGCATTTCCTGTACGGTCGAAGTAATCCATGCAATTGCCATTTAGCTTGCGGACAGACAACAGACCATTCTCGAAAAAGGCCAGGTCCTGCGCGTAATTCAATGGTAGAAAAAAATCCCCCTTTGAATTGATTTTTAGCCATCGGCCATTTTTCTTTACCTCAGCAATGCCTTCGTCGAAACGATGTACTTGCTCGTATTGCGCGGCAATGACGATCTTTCCGTCGCCGTCGAGAAATCCCCATTGGCCGTTGGTCTTGAAAGAAATACGATCTTCAGCGCGCCATTCCATGCCTTCATAGACCGGCGGGACAACTATCTTTCCCAGATCGTCAACCAGACCCACTCGGAAGTCTCTGCGGATCATGGTTACTCCATCGCTCCAGATAGAGATCTCCGAGTCGTATTCTGGAGCCAGAATGACGCGCCCCTTGTCGTTCACCAGTCCGTGTTTTCCTTGATATCGAAAATCATATGCGGCGTTGCGCTGTCCGTCGATCTTCGTGATATGTGCCGGATCAGTGATTTCTTGAGGCCAGAGGTCAAGAAGCTGGAAGTCCATGCCTCGTTGAACAAGAATTTTTTTGTCCACTGTTATAGCGATGAAGCCTTCGATGCTACGGGTTTCCATGCCATTGAGATCAAGCAAGAAGGTCCTGTCCTGTCCGTGCGCGACGACTACGCCATTTTCCAGCACCAAGAAAGGGGCGTTGACCGAATAAATCTTACGCGTACGCAGATCAATCCATCCGCTCTTGTCGTTCTCCATATAAATGGCGACGCTGGGGGACTCCACGCGCAGAAAGCCTCCTCCGAAAGACGCCACGTCGAACAACGCCTTTCCTGCCTTATCCATCAAAACCTCGCGATTATCCGCAGTCTGCATCACGGTAAAGCCGTGTCGATAATCCGAAGGAAATATCCCAATTGCGCCATTGGCCGGCCGATTTTTCTCATCCAGGTAAAATGCCACGCCGTTGAGTTGCACAGGCCTCAGACCTTCCGTAAGGGGGGTGATCAGATCAAATTTGATCGGGAGCAACGCGTTCCCTCGCAAATCGACGGTACCGACTTTCCCTTGGTCACGCACGCGTATGACGCCATATTCCAGCCGGATATCGGTTCTTTCATATTTCGGCTCAACAAGGACTTTTCCGCTCTCACTGAAAATGCCCATCTTCCCGCCGCCGCAAAAAGAGTGATAATCCTTCTGCGACTCGCTCGCAATGGCGCCATCGGGAGCGATGCATATCGCGATGACGAAAAAGGCCACGCTGCTGTTAAACAATCTGGAGATGGACATATTTAGGAATAGGGGTGACAGGCAGTCCGGATGATACCGAATCGAGTCAGCGGTCTCAAGAAAAGGCGAGCCGAGTGGAGTTAAGCCCTTGGGCCGGACCAAGGCTGATCGAGAAACTAAGCCGCTAACGGCCAACCTCAGCATCCGCATCTGACTGAGTCTTCTGCCTCAGTGTTCACGCACCACTGATGTCATAATATCGACCCTCAGACATGCATCGCGCATTCCCCGTCACAACCACAGAAAGCACCTCGATGACACGTGCGGCCCAAGAAACCAAGCCAACCAAAACAACATGGGTCAGCTTGCCCGACAGAAAGATCAGCGCCACCCGGATGATCATCGCCTATGTCGTTGGCGTGGCAGTGACGGCGCTGTTGTTCCTGGCGGCGTACTTTCTGCTCGACAACATCATCATCGAACAACGCAGCGCCGCACAGCGCGTTCATGTCGTCGAACAACAGCGCGCGCTGTCGCAACGCATCGCACTGCTGAGCACTGACCTGTACGTTGGCGATACCTCCACCAGCGAGGCCTTGCAGAATGCCGTCAGCCAGATGGAGCGCTTGCAAGATACGCTCAGCGGTAAAGCCGACCCCGCTGCCCGCCAGCTGACTGCGGCTGAACATGAACTGTATTTTGGAGGCAACGCGCCGCTCGATGCCGAGGTCCGCAGCTTCCTGGACGACACGCGCCGCTTCATGACGGCGACCACGATGAGCGCCGGCGACGCGGCCTACAAGGCGCTGCAACACCATTCCCGCGAGTTGCTGTTGCCTGCGCTGGATCGCGCGGCGGCGTTGTTCGCCGGGCAAGCCGATGCCCGCATTGAACAGGCACGCCTGGCGCAACAGGTTTTGCTGGTGCTGCTGCTGATTGTGCTGGCGTTGGAGGCGTTGCTGATCTTCCGTCCCCTGATCACGAAAATCCGCCTCTACAATGCGCACCTCTACGAGATGGCTACCCTCGACCCGCTCACCGGACTCGCCAATCGGCGCCAATTCGATGAATATTCCAACCGCGAATTCCGGCTGGCGCGTCGTACGGCGAAGCCCTTGTCGATGGCAGTCTGCGATATCGATCAGTTCCAGCAGATCAATGACAAGCATGGACGCGCCGTCGGTGATGCCGTGCTGCGCCGCTTCGGCGAACTGGCGTCGCGCATTTTGCGTGACACGGACATCATCAGCCGCGTCGGCGGTGAAGAATTTGCCTTGGCGCTGCCCGTCATGAATCTGCACGGCGCGATGATCATCGCCGAAAAACTGCGTCGCGGCATCGCCGACGATCGCAGCGACAATCTGCCGCCTTTCACCATCTGCGTAGGCGTCGCCGTCAGTGAGCATGGCGACAAGAACATGGACGCTCTCTTGCAGCGTGCCGACAGCGCCTTGCAGATGGCCAAGTCAGAGGGACAGAATCGGATTTCCTGCCTGAACAGGCCGATGACGGAAAAGCCAACGCCCAGCGATGCCGTTCCTCAAGATTCCTGAGTCAGACGGTGTAGCGAAGTGTTGAGGGATGGTCCGACGTAGCTGCTGCTGTCGGCCATCCGGTTGATTTGATGTCAGGCAGTAAACTTCAACGTCATTCCCCGCAGTGCAATCCCACCGAATTCCATATTCCAGGTTTCCCCGGCACTCACCGGGAACGCCGCAGTCAGCGTGCCGGTCGTGATGATTTCTCCGGCCTGAATCGGGCGGCGGATTTCTTGTTTCGCTAGCACGGCGATCAGATGCGCCGTCGCGGCGAGCGGGCTGCCGAGTGCGTTTGCGCCTTTGCCGGTTTCGCGCAAGGCGCCATCACAGAGCAGATCCACGGAGCATGACGCCAGCTGCGTCAACGCATCGCTGCCCAAGCCGGCCAGCGAGGTGCGTTCTCCCACAAACAATCTTCCATGCAATCCGCCATCGGCAATGGTGTCAGGGGCTTTGAACTGCCAGCCTGGATAGTGCGACTGCACGATTTCAAACGCCGGCGCGATCCAGTCTATGCAATCGATCAGCGCGGCGATGCCAGCATCTTCCGGCGGCGCCTTGTGGAAGTGCAGGGCGATCTCGGGTTCGATCTTCGGCTCGGCCAGCTGCGCGACGCTGCATGTTCCCTGCGATCCGGCGACATGTACGATAGTGCGGTCGTACATGTGTCCCCATACCGGTTCCTCCACGCCGTACTTCGCCCACATCGCAGCGTTGGTGAAGCCGATCTTGCGGCCGGCAGCGAGGGCGCCTTGCGCCAGCCTTTGCTGGTGGATCAGGTCGGCGACTTGGTAGGCGGCAGTGACGTCGAAGCCGGGCGCCTGCGTGGTGATGGGCGCGATCTGGCGCGCATGGTCTTGCGCTTGCAGCAGTTGCGCGGCGATGGCGTGCTTGTCGGGAACGTTATCAGTTGTCATGCGGCCGGCTCCGATGGTGGACTATTGATTGTCAGGTTGTTGTATGGCGGACGAACTTGGAGCGACCATTCTGCGCGCGCAGGCACAGCGGCAACAAGAGAGAAGAATTCAGCGGAAGGCGGCTATGCGCGGTGTTTGTTTCAACAGATGAACAGCGCGTCGCCTTTGCATGAAAAAAACTACAGTGCGCCGCGCAGGCGGGTGCTCCGGAGAATGACCTTATTCGAAACCGCGAATGTCCTTGTCGTTGAATTTCGGCAGCGTCCAGTGATAACGAATCGCCAGCAGCCGGAATAGAAATCCCACGCCCAGCGCGCTCAGCGTCGCCACCGACGCATCGACTTCCAGCCACAGCAGGCCGACATACAGCGCCCCCGTGACCAGCGAGACGCTGGCATAGACTTCGCGTTGCAGCACCAGCGGGATTTCGTTGCACAGCACGTCGCGCAACAGGCCGCCGAAGACGCCGGTGATCATGCCGAATATCACCACCACAAAAGGATTGAAATGCGCGAAGCCGCGTGCGATGTCGCAGCCGATGATGGTGAAGGCGACCAGGCCGAGCGCGTCGACGATCAGGAAGGCCGATTTGAAATGATGCATCTTGCGCGCCGCCACGGCGGTGACGACGGCGGCGCAGATGGTGAAGGCGAGATATTCAGGATGCGCCACCCATCCCAGCGGATAGTAGCCGATCAATATGTCGCGCACGGTGCCGCCGCCCAATGCGGCGACGGTACCGATCAGGCAGATGCCGAACAGGTCCATCTCGCGGCGAATGCCCATGATGGCGCCGGACATGGCTTCGGCGGAGATGGCGATCAGGTAGATGGTGTATAGCAGCATCGGCGTCGGCCTCGTTTTGTCATTGTCAAAGAATACCGGAGATGCCGATTCTGTATCTCTTTAGTTCGAATTCACGCCAGCAAATCCTGCCGCTCCTGCACGATCTCCGCCACCAATTCGGCGATGCGTTGCACGCGTGGCGAGCGGCGCAGGTCGGGATGTACGGTGAGCCACAACTCGCGCTGCCACGGCGGCTGGCCGCTGTCGAACTCCGTCAGTTCGGCGTCGCCGCGCGCGATGAAGTGCGGCAGGATGGTCAGGCCGAGGCCGGCGCGGCAGGCCTGGTGCAGCAGCGAAAAATCATTGGCCGTCATGACATACGGCGCACCGTCGGCGTACTGCGCCAGCCAGGCCTGGTGCGGACCGCCTTGCAGCGCTTCGCCGTAGCCGATGAATTCACGTTTGCTGCGCGCCGTGCGCTTCCAGCGCGCGTGGCCGTACAGGCCGTAGCCGGCGTTGCCGAGACGGCGCGCCATCAGGCCGGGATCGTCCGGACGCGACAGCCGCAACGCCAGGTCGGCATCGCGCCGGTGCAGGTTGGCGGCGCGGATTTCACCGACCATGTCGAGTTGGATGCCTTCCCAGCGCTTGTGTTGCTGCGCCATCAATGGCATCAGGAAATGGCTGGTCAGGGCCGGCGGCGCCGACAGCCGCACCGTGCCCTGCATCGCCGTCATGCCTTGCACGGCGCGGCCGAAGGCGTGGGCTTCGAGCTCGATACGTTCGGCGGCGTCGAGCAGGGTCTTGCCTTCGTCGGTCAGTTGCCAGCCGCGCGGCAGGCGGTCGAACAGGCGCAGCTGGATCGCGCCTTCCAGCGCGCCGATGCGGCGCGACACGGTCGAGTGTTCCACCGCAAGTTCGCGCGCCGCCGCCGACAGGCTGCCGCCGCGCGCAAGGCTGAGGAAATAGCGCACGTCGTCCCACGACAACTGCTCGGGCGATATGGCTGGTTTCGATGATTTTTGCACAGGACTTGCGCCTAAATAGGGAATTCCGTTCGATTTTGCACGAAGTTATTCTGAGCGTCCACCTTCCTCATTCTTCACAGGAGCACAGATATGACCGCAGCCACCGCAACTACCACCGAGCTTATCGAACTGACCGCCTATGGTGACGCCGCAAATTTCAAACTCGTTGCGCGCACCTTGCCGCCGTTGGCTGCGGGGGCGGTGCGCGTGCGCCAGCATGTCGCCGGCGTCAATTACGTCGACGTCTATCAGCGCATCGGGCGTTATCCCTTGCCTTTGCCGGCGGTGCTCGGTGTCGAAGGCAGCGGCGTGATCACGGCGGTCGGTGCGGGCGTGGACGCGTCACGCGTCGGCCAGCGCGTGGCGTGGTCGGCCACCAACGGCAGCTACGCGCAACTGGTCGACATTGCCGCCGAACGCGCCGTTGCGTTGCCTGACAAGGTCTCGTTCGAGCAGGGCGGCGCCGGCCTGTTGCGCAGCATGACCGCCTACCTGCTGCTGAATCACTATGGCCGCTTGCAGCCCGGCCAGACGGTGCTGGTGCATGCTGCTGCCGGCGGGCTTGGCCTGGTGCTCACGCAATGGGCCAAGGCGATGGGCGCGCGCGTGATCGGCACCGTCAGCAGCGACGAGAAGGCAGCGCTGGCGCACTCGCGCGGACTCGACCAGGCGATCAACTATCGCGAGCAGGATTTTGTCGCTGCGGCGCGCGAGTACACCGGGGGCCGCGGCGCCGACATCGTCGTGGACGGCATCGGCGGTGCACATTTCCTGCGCAGCATCGAAGCCACGCGCAGCGGCGGCATGGCCGTCACCATCGGCTCGATTTCGGGCGAAGGCGCACCGGCCGAAGCATTGGCGGCGGCGCAGTTGCGCGGCGTGTTGATGGAGCGCCCGAGCATCCTGTCCTTCATCAAGGACCTCGCTCAATATCGCCTCGCGACTGCCGCCGCCATGACGCGCCTGGAGGCCGGATTGGTCATCGACGTCGCCGGCCGTCTGCCGCTGGCGCAGGTTGCCGAGGCGCATCGTTTGCTGGAGGCAGGCGCGGCGCAGGGCGCGTTGTTGCTGGAGATGAACTGACCGGCGCGGATACGACCACGCAGTTGTGGCCGCCGCGCCACGCTGTGCGGCGATGTAGTGGCGGAACAGGAGGAGCAATACCACGCTCATTGTCGTAAAGACAATGGAGGCGCGCGCGCACAATCGATCGGTCATCAATGACGCCGTCGCCTTTGAGGCGTGGGAGCGGGGGGATCCGATGAAACTGAGCATCTTGTTGCCGGCGCTCTGCCTGGCTGTTGCAGCGCATGCCCAACCCACCGGCGCGAACGAACAGCTGGTGCTGGTCGGTGTCGCTGCGCCGCTGACATCGCCGCGTACGGAGAGCGGCATCGCCGCCGTCCGGCTGGCCTTCGACGACGCCAACCGCCGTGCCATCCGCATCGGCGGCAAGCAACTGGTGTTCCGCTTGCTGGTGGAGGATGACAAGGGCGACGCCCTGTTCGCTGCACCCATCGCGCAATATTTCATCCGCTCCAAGGTCGTGGGCGTGATCGCTCATTGGAACAGCGGCCCCAGCATCGCCGTGGCGGAGCTCTACAGCGCTGCCGGCATCCCGCAGATCCCGATCGCCACCACCAGCAGTCGCTTTACGCGCGATGGCTTGCGCACCACTTTCCAGATCCAGGGGCACGACGGCATAGGCACTGCGCGCCTGGCGGAATTCGTCGTACGCAATCTGCAGGCCGCACGGATTGCGGTGATCGAAGACGGTACCGCTTACGGCACAGACTTCGCCGATTCCTTCGTCTCCGGCGTCAGGCGCGCAGGCGGCAATGTCGTCAGTCGCGAGGCCATCAGCAGCAAGACGTCCGACTTCAATCCTGCATTGACCAACGTGCAAAAGGCCAATGCCGACGTCATCGTGTTCGGCGGCGTCGTCACACAAAGCGCCTTGCTGGCGCGCAGCATGTTGCGGCGGGATATGAGCGTACGATTGGTGGCCACCGGCGGCACTGCGACCGGCCTGTTCCTGCAACTGGCCGAAGGCGTCGAGCGCAATGTGTGGGCATTGGAAACCGGCGCGCCGCGCGAGCGCCTGCCGGGATGGCGCGAGTTCAACGACAAGATGCGCGTGCATTTCAAGGGCGAGATTTCGCACTACGCCCTGTTCGCCTACGATGCGGCCAATGTGCTCATCGCCGCCATCCAGAAAGCCGGCTCGCTCGACCCGAAAGCCGTCACCACCGCCTTGCACGAGATCCGCTATCCCGGATTGACCGGCATCGTCTCCTTCGATGCGAACGGCGCGCTGATCAATCCGGCTTACACGATCTACCGCCTGGAGCAGGGCAAATGGTCGGTGGAAAAAGTGCTGCTCGAAAAATAACCCGCCGGACCAAACTCAACCTGCGCGCGTGAGGCGCTGCAAACCGCGCCACGTCGCCTGCGGCGACAGGCGCACCGGGTGCTCGATCTGCGCCGCTTCGATGCACAGCATGCTTGTCCAGTCCTGCGCCGGCATGTCGCCGAGCTGGGCCGCCTTGGCCGGACCCGGATTCCAGATCACGCTGTCGGCGAAACCTTGCTGCTCGATCTGCAGGAACGGCTTGCCGTCCTGCTGCAGCACCAGCGCGGCCGGCGGCGCCCAATAGATGTTGTCGGTTTCGTCGGCGATGCGCAGCACGCTGCCGTCATGAATTGCCTCGTCGTTACCAACGGTGGTGTCGGTGAAGCGCGCGTGGCCGAGTTGTGCGACGCCGGCATTGCGCACGTCGGGCGTGGCCAGGTAGGTGTGCAGCGCGGTGGTGAAATCGAAGGCGCTGTCGCCGGTGTTGGTGACGTTGAGCGCGACGCTGACCCAGCCGGCGCCGAGCTCGACCTGCAACTGCAAGTCGAAGCTGTGCGGCCACAAGGCGCGCGTGGCGTCGGAATCCGACAGCGACAGGCGTGCATAAGCGACGTCCTGGTCGGCGCCGCTCAATACATCGCCATCGACCTGCCAGACCAGATTGCGCACCAGGCCGTGCTTGGGCAAGGCGCCGCGTCCGGAAAATTGCGGGAAGCAGACCGGCACGCCGCCGCGGATGGAAGCGCCGGTTTTGAGCGAAGGCTCGGGTGTGCAATACAGATGCTCGCGGCCGTCGGCGGTTTGCCATGACAGCAATTGGGCGCCGTACAGGCTGATGACGGTGCTGTCGCCATGCGCGTTGTGCAGTTGCAGAAGACCGGCGACGTCGGGAAGTTTGGCGATAGGCAAGGGAAGTCTCCGTAATGAAAGCATGAATGCAAGCCCGTATTTTTACACATGGGTGGTTGTGGCGTGCCGGAGCTTGTCGTAAAGTGGCTGCTCCGCATTTTCCGCGCCTGCATCATCAAACAATCCGGAGACGATTTCATGACCCTTGTTCGCCGCGCGTTCTGCTCATGGACTTTTTTTGCTGCACTGTCGGCCGTGTCCGGCACCGCGTTTTCCACGCAGCAATTGCAGGCGCGGCAACCGCAGCCGCCGCTGTCACAACCACCGCAATCGTCGCAGCAGCAAGCGCAACCGGCACAATCGGCGCAGCACAGTGCGGCGCCGTTGCCGCTGGTGATCAAACAGGTTTTCACGCTGCCGTCCTACACCACCGTCGGCGGCCAGGAAATCCGCAACGTGCGCGTCGGCTATGAAACCTACGGCAAGCTCAATGACACCGGCGACAACGCCATCTTCGTCGCACACTTCTATTCGGGCACCTCGCACGCCGCCGGCAAATACAAGGACAGCGACGCCGCGCCCGGCTACTGGGACAGCCTGATCGGTCCCGGCAAGGCGATCGACACCGACAAGTATTTCGTCATCAGCGCCGACACGCTGGTCAACATCAACACCAAGGATCCGATGGTGACCACCACCGGTCCGGCCTCGATCAACGCCGCCACCGGCAAACCGTATGGCATGAGCTTCCCGGTGGTGTCGATGCGCGATTCGGTGCGCGTGCACAAGCAACTGCTCGACAAGCTCGGCGTGCGCCAGCTGGTGGCGGCGGTGGGCGCCTCCGGCGGCTCCATCCAGGCGATGGAGTGGGCGGCGCTGTATCCCGATTTCGTCAAGCGCGTGGTGCATGTCATCGGTCCCGGATTCGACATCAGTCCTTACGTGATCAGCCTGCTTGACGTCTGGTCGCTGCCGGTGCGGCTCGATCCGAAATGGCGGCAGGGCGATTACTACGGCACTGGCGATCCGGATGACGGTGTGGCCGCCGCGCTCAAGGTGGTGACGGTGCAGACGCGCCACTGGGACTGGGCGCAGGCGACGTTCGGCTATGCCCCGGCTGATGCCGGCAAGCCGCCCGGCGCCGCCATGGGCAACCAGTTCAAGATCGAAGCGACGCTGGATGCCGGCGCCCGCGCCCGCGCCAAGGTGGCCGACGGCAACAGCATCATCTACATGTCGAAGGCGAACCAGCTGTACCACCTCAGCGACGACGAGGTCAAAGGCATCAAGGCCAAGATCCTGTTCATCCCGAGTTCGACCGACCTGGTGTTCCCGCTCAAGCTGTCGTCGGAGGCGCTGCAGCGTTTCAAGAAACTCGGCGGGCGGGGCACCTTGTATTTGCTGCAAGGTCCGGGCGGGCATCTGGAAGGCGTGCTCAACATCGACAAGGCCGCCGGCATGATCGAACGCTTCATCAACACGCCTTGATCCTGACGAGCTTCGGGTTTACAAATCTTTAAATCGTTTTACCTGAAATGACGCCTGCGCGGGTTTCGGTCCGCGCAGCGAATGGCTATGCTGAACGCAGAAGAATTATCAACAACCTGCAGGGAGTCAGCCATGAGCATTTCATCCGTCACCTCGTCCTACAGCAACGCCATTTACGACAACGTCGTTGCGCCTGTCAAAAACGCCGTTGCGAAAGTCGGCGATGAAATCAGCGACACCGTCGACACCGCAGTCGACGCCGTCAAGTCTGCGGCGCACACCGTGGCCGATGAAGTGTCGGACGGCTTCAAGGCGATCGGCAGCATCATCGATACATCAGCTTAAAATTCGGCTTAAAAAGAGGATGCGCAGCGATAGCAGTCGATGCGCATCCGTGAATTATTTTCAATGCGGCGGGAGCGGCGATTTCTGTATGATGTGGCATCCATTGCCAAGAGGAAATCCCGTGAAAAATCTGTCCCGCCGTTCGCTGTCCGCTTCTTTCTCGTTCTCTTTGTCCGCTGCCTGTATCGCCGCAGCGATGCTGTGTTCGGCACCGCTGCAGGCCGCTGAAGTCAGTGCCGCGCAAACCGCTGCCGCCGCCAAGGGCACGTTCAAGGAATGGGTCGAAGCGATTGCCATCCCCAACGATTCCATCGTCGCCGCCGACATCCAGCGCAACACCGCCTGGTTCGAGCAAGCGTTCCAGCGTCGCGGTTTCCGCACGCGCCAGCTGGCCAACGACGGCAAGCCGATGCTGTTCGCCGAACTGCCGGGTAACAAGGCCGGCGCCACTACCGTGCTGTTTTATGCCCACCTTGACGGCCAGGCAGTGACGCCGTCCGAGTGGCAACAGGAAAGCCCGTGGAAGCCGACGCTCAAGCAACGCAACGCCGCCGGTCAGTGGGAAGCGCTGCCGATCGAGCAACTCTACGGCGCCAATCCAAATCCGGAATGGCGCTTGTTCGGTCGCGCAGCGGCTGACGACAAGGCGCCGATCCTGATGATGCTGGCCGCCTTCGACGCGCTGAAGGCGAGCGGCGTGACGCCGTCGGTCAACGTCAAGATCATCCTCGATGCGGAAGAAGAAAAAGGTTCGCCCTCGCTGGGCAAGGTGATCGACCAGAACCAGGCACTGCTCAAGGCCGACCTGCTGGTGGTGCTGGACGGCCCGATGCATGCCAGCAATCTGCCCACGCTCGTGTTCGGCAATCGCGGCGTGGCGCAGGCCACGCTGAAGGTGTTCGGCCCGCGCCAGGATAGCCACAGCGGCCACTACGGCAACTACGCCGCCAACCCGGCGCAGACCATGGCGCGCCTGCTGGCGTCGATGAAGGATGACGACGGCCGCGTGACGGTCGCCGGTTACTACGATGCAGTCAAACTCGACGACGAATCGCGCCGCGTCATGCGCGCGGTGCCCGACGATGAAGTCGCGCTGCGCAAGCGGCTCGGCATCGCCCAGGCCGAGAAGGTCGGACAGAACTATCAGGAGGCGATGCAATACCCGACGCTGAACGTGCGCGGCATGCAGGCCGCTGACGTCGGCGCCAAGGCGCGCACCATCGTGCCGGGTGAAGCGATCGCCGAGCTCGATCTGCGCACCGTGCCCGAGACCGATCCGCAAGTGCTGCTCGGCCTGGTCAAGGCGCACATCGAGAAGCAGGGCTTCCACCTCGTGAATGGTCAGCCCACCGACGATGAGCGTGCGCGTTATCCGAAACTGGCCTCGTTCGATTACGCCCGCGTGTCGGCGTCCAGCATGGCAGTGCGCACCGATCTCGCCTCGCCGATCGGCAAATGGCTGCGCAGCGCCTTCGTCAAGACCTATGGCAAGGAGCCGGTGCAGATCCGCATGATGGGCGGCACCGTGCCGACCGGCGCCATGGTGGGCGCGCTGAAGATTCCGTTCGTGATCGTGCCGCTGGTGAACGCCGACAACAACCAGCACAGCGCCAATGAAAACATGCGTCTGGGCAACTACATCGACGGCGTGCAAAGCCTGACCGGCATCCTGACCGAACCGTTCCCGGCAAAATAGCACGCGCAGGAACCGATATTTGGCGAAACAGAACATCGTCGCCATGCAGTATTTTGTGGTTGCGCTAGAATCCCCTGAGGTTCACATACTTCGGGGGATTCATTTTGCAGGTCGACGCACAGATCGTTAACGCCTTCATCGATGGCGCAGCCGGTGGCAATCCTGCCGGCGTTGTTCTCGACGCCGATGCACTCACTACCGAACAAAAACTCCACATCGCCCGCCAGCTCGGCTTGTCCGAGACCGCTTTCGTGTCGTCCTCGCAGAGCGCCACCGTCAAGCTCGAATTCTTCACGCCGACGCGGCAAATCCCGCATTGCGGCCACGCCACCATCGCCACCTTCTCGCTGCTGCACAAGCTCGGCGTCATCGGCGAAGGCAATTTTTCCAAAGAGTCGATCGACGGCAACCTCGATATCCTGATCGCCGGCGAGATGGTGTTCATGGAGCAGCGAGCACCCCAATACCGCACGCTTGATGCCGGCTCCGGACTGGTTGAACGTATTGCCGCTTCGCTTGGGCTCGCACCCGGGCAGCTTCACGCCGACCTGGCGCCGACCGTGGTGAACACCGGCAACGCCTTCCTGATCGTACCCCTGCCGGATGAGCAGACGGTCTCGGTCGCGCGCCCTGACGCGTCGCTGATTGAGGCGCTCAGCAATGAACTCGACGTGATTGGTTATTACGTGTACTCGGACATGACCACGGTGAGCGGACGCCATGCCGGCGTGCGCATGTTTTCACCGCGCTTCGGCATTCCGGAAGAGTCGGCCACCGGCACCGCAGCCGGACCGCTGGCGTGCTACCTGCACGACCACGGCGGCGTGAAGGATTGCGAAATCATCATCGAGCAGGGCTACCTGATGCAGCCGCCCTCGCCGAGCGTGATCAAGGTCAAGCTGACCGTGGCCGATGGCCGCATCACGCAGCTGATGGCAGGCGGCACCGCTAAGGCGACGCGCCTGATCAGGCTGGACGTATAAAAATCTTCTTATTTGCTCTGCTCGATCTCGAACATCAATCCCTGCTTGATGATCTCCGCCGACAATAAGCGCTGGCCGATGGCGATCGTCATGCGCTGACCGGGATTGTTGATGGCGTTGTTGACCAGGCGCTTGATCTGGTCGGGCAGCGTGGCCTTGTCGCCGTCGGTGAGGATGCGCGCCGCCGTTTCGGCACACAGGAAGAATTCATCGCGTGCGCCTTCGGTGCGGCTGGCCAGCAGGACGCCGATGGTCTTGAGGTCGCCATCCTTGGCCAGGCTGCCGATCAGCGAGGTTTGCGCCGGTCCCACCTGAGTCTGGAAGCTGTGCTTTTCACCGCCCTTGTGCAGTTGCGTGACGTCAATCGCATACAGCGGCGCCATGCGCGCGGCGTTCTCATCCTTGCGATCTTCCAGCACGTCGCGCACGCTGCGGTTGAATTTGGTGGCGAACAGCGTCGGTGAAATCTCCAGCGATTTTTCGGCGCCGGCCTGGGCGCTCAGCTTCTCGTCGACCGAACGGTCGCAGGCGCTCAGCAAGGCCAGTGGCAGCACTAAGGTCAGCAGTACTGTGGTGCTGCGGTGGATGATATTGTTCTTCATGATTTCCCCTCGTCGAATATTCTTCTTTCCTGCCGTCATTATGTCTCCGCTTTGCCACGGCGTCGCTGCGATAAATCAAAGCACGAGCGTAGGCCTGTGATATCGTCATGCCCGCGTGTGCCGCGCCGGCAAAGACTTTCCGCCCGGTAACGTGCCATGCGCAAGCCGGACTATTTCGGCTCCAACTCAAGCATACTCAAAAATTCCGGATTCTGTTGCTGAGAATAAACACGCTTTTCCGCGTGGCATGGAACGTGCTCGATCTTGGACTCAACTAAATTCAATCAAATCGTTTGTCGATGGGGAATCAGCGTGCGCGCTTTGCATAAACAAAAAATAGGGGTACGCCTCGGCCTGGGATTCGGGCTGCTGGCGTTCATGTTGTCGGCCATGGCCGTTTTTTCGCTGCTGCGGCTTGAGGCTATCCTCGACACCGTCAAGTATGGCGACCAGGTCCAGGCGGAGAAATTACAGCCGCTGTACGTCGCGCGCGAAGCGCTGGCGCAGACCGGACTGGCGGCGCGCAACGCGTTCATCTTCACCGACAACGGCGATGCTGCGAAGGAACTGGCGATCCTCGATGAGCAAAAGGCGATCTACCTGGCCGCACTCAAAACGATGACGCCCGCGTTCAAGGGCGATACCGGTTTCGACAAGGTCAGCGGCGGCCTGCTCAAGATGGCGGAAGAACTGAATCGCCCGCGCAAGTATCGCGAGGCTGGCCAGATGCAGGAGTTCGGAGAATTCCTGGTCAAGGAATGCAGCCCGCTGCGCCGCCAGATCGTGCAGGACATGGGCGCCCTCATCAAGACCACCGAGCAAGCCGTGGCCGAGGCCAGCAAGAATTCGGACCGTCTGTTCGATCGTTCCATCGCATGGATTGCGGGCATGACCATCGCCGCGCTGCTGATCGGCGTCGCGGTGGCGGTGCTGATCACGCGCGGCCTGCTGCGCCAGCTCGGCGGCGAGCCTGACTACGCCGCCGAGATCGCCGACCATATCGCCAAGGGCGACCTCGCCATCGAGATCCGCACCAAGGACGGCGACCAGTCCAGCCTGCTGGCCTCGATGAAGGAAATGCGCGACAACCTGGCCCACATCGTCGGCGAGATCCGCGAAGGTGCGCACACCATCGCCGCCGCCTCCGGTCAGATCGCCTCGGGCAACGCCGATCTCTCGGCGCGCACCGAAGAGCAGGCCGGCTCGCTCGAAGAAACCGCTTCCGCCATGGAGGAGCTGACCGCCACCGTGCAGCGCAACGCCGACAGTGCGCACCAGGCCAATGAACTCGGTGCGACCGCGTCGACGGTTGCCGAAAAGGGCGGCAGCGTGGTCGGCCAGGTGGTCGAGACCATGGGTTCCATCAACGCGTCGTCGCGCAAGATTTTCGACATCATCAGCGTCATCGACGGCATCGCTTTCCAGACCAATATCCTGGCGTTGAACGCCGCCGTCGAAGCGGCGCGCGCTGGCGAGCAAGGCCGCGGCTTCGCCGTGGTCGCCTCCGAAGTGCGCAGCCTGGCGCAACGCTCGGCCGCCGCCGCCAAGGAAATCAAGGTGCTGATCGACGACTCCGTGCACAAGGTCGAAAGCGGCACCGAGCTGGTCGAGCTGGCCGGCAGCACCATGGGCGAGGTGGTCGCCAGCGTCAAGCGCGTGACCGGCATCGTCGAGGAAATCAGCGTCGCCAGCCAGGAACAGCGCCACGGCATCGTGCAGGTCAACGGCGCCATCACGCAGATGGATGAAGTGACCCAGCACAACGCCGCATTGGTCGAGCAGGCCGCCAGCGCTGCGCGCTCGCTGCAGGAACAGGCCGAGGCGCTAACGCGCGCGGTCAGCCTGTTCAAGCTGGCGCATGGCGGTGTGATCGTGGGCGAGATCAACGGCCGGGTGCTCAACGCCGTCGACATGCCGCGCCTGGAAGGTGGCCGCCTGGCCATCGCACACGATGGCGTCGTTGCGGGCAAGGTCAGGCGCCTGTCTCGCTGATTGCCTCCGCCGCAGCAAAAAGCCGCAACCGTCTTTGTGACCGTTGCGGCTTTTTTATGGCGCGCGGACCGCAACCGCGGCATATTCTTTGATATCCAATACGAATTACAGGCTATCGAATCATATATTGGACAACTTGTTCCCCACACGGCACTCTTGCGCACTTGATTCGTCAATCCGCCGATTCTTGATCTGCTTTCCGATTAATTTCCACCCTGCATTCTGAGGAGACACCCACCATGCCCGTCTATCGTTCCCGCACCACCACCCAAGGCCGCAACATGGCCGGCGCCCGCGCATTGTGGCGCGCCACCGGCATGAAGGACGGCGACTTCGAGAAACCGATCGTCGCGGTGGTCAACTCGTTCACGCAGTTCGTCCCCGGTCACGTGCATCTGAAGGACCTGGGCCAGCTGGTGGCGCGCGAGATCGAAGCATCCGGCGGCGTCGCCAAGGAATTCAACACCATCGCCGTCGACGACGGCATCGCCATGGGCCACGGCGGCATGCTGTACTCGCTGCCGTCGCGCGACCTGATCGCCGACTCGGTCGAATACATGGTCAACGCCCACTGCGCCGACGCCATGGTGTGCATCTCCAACTGCGACAAGATCACGCCCGGCATGCTGATGGCGGCCATGCGCCTGAACATTCCTGTGGTGTTCGTTTCCGGCGGTCCGATGGAAGCCGGCAAGGTGGTCAAGGTCGTCAACAACGACCGCAAGGTGATCAAGCTGGACCTGATCGACGCCATGATCAAGGCCGGCGACAGCACCGTGTCGGACGCCGACGTGGCTGAAATCGAACGCTCCGCCTGTCCTACCTGCGGTTCGTGCTCGGGCATGTTCACCGCCAACTCGATGAACTGCCTGGCCGAAGCGCTGGGTCTGGCGCTGCCGGGCAACGGCACCATCGTCGCCACCCACGCCGACCGCAAGGAACTGTTCCTGGGCGCCGGTCGCCTGATCGTCGAACTAGCCAAGCGCCATTACGAACAGGACGACTACTCGGTCCTGCCGCGCAGCATCGCCAACAAGGCCGCGTTCGAAAACGCCATGGCGCTGGACGTCTCGATGGGCGGCTCCACCAACACCGTGCTGCACTTGCTGGCCGCCGCACATGAAGCACAGGTCGAATTCACCATGGCCGACATCGACCGCATCTCGCGCAAGGTGCCGTGCCTGTGCAAGGTCGCACCGATGACCGACAAGTACCATATCGAAGACGTGCACCGCGCCGGCGGCATCGTCGCGATCCTGGGCGAACTGGCGCGCGCCGGTTTGCTCGACACCTCGCTGCCGACCGTGCACAGCAAGACCATGGGCGAAGCGATCGAAAAATACGATATCCGCATCAGCAGCGATGCGGCCGTCCACAAGCTGTTCCGCGCAGCGCCGGGCGGCGTGCCGTCGCAGACCGCGTTCTCGCAGGCCGAGCGTTACGAGCACGGCGACCTCGACCGCAGCGCCGGTTGCATCCGCGATATCGAGCACGCCTATTCGAAGGACGGCGGCCTGGCGGTCCTGTACGGCAACATCGCTGAAAAGGGTTGCATCGTGAAGACCGCCGGCGTGGATGAAAGCATCCTCAAATTCTCCGGCAAGGCGCGCGTGTTCGAGAGCCAGGACGCGGCAGTCGAAGCCATCCTCGGCGACACCGTGCATGCCGGCGACGTCGTCATCATTCGTTACGAAGGTCCCAAGGGCGGCCCGGGCATGCAGGAAATGCTGTACCCGACCTCGTACATCAAGTCCAAGGGTCTGGGCAAGGCGTGCGCGCTGTTCACCGACGGTCGTTTCTCGGGCGGTTCGTCCGGCCTGGTGATCGGCCACGCTTCGCCGGAAGCGGCCGAAGGCGGCGCCATCGGTCTGGTGGAAGAGGGTGACATGATCGACATCGATATCCCGGCGCGCACCATCAACCTGCGCGTGACTGCCGACGACCTGGCGCAACGCCGCGCCAAAATGGAAGCACTCGGCCATGATGCATGGCAGCCGCTGGGCCGCGAACGCGTGGTGTCGCAGGCCTTGCAAGCCTACGCTGCGCTGACCACATCCGCCGATCGCGGCGCCGTGCGCGACCTGTCGCAACTCAAGCGCTGAGCCATTCAGCACTGAGCAGCAATGAGTAACTGACCCGCATCCAGCCACGACATTTCATGGCGCGGATGCGGGCAGTGCAGTCAATCCCAATTTTTATTTTCAGACGGGCTCAGGCGCGACGCAGACCCGGTTGCGTCCTTGGTTCTTGGCCTGGTACAAGGCCAGGTCGGCTTGCCGGATCAGCGTCTCCGGCACGTCGCCGGCGCGCACCGGCGTGAGCGCGTCGATGCCGGCGCTGACGGTGACGTTGCCGATCGGATTGCCGGCGTGCGTGATATTGAGCGCGGCGATCTTGCCGCGCAACTCTTCGGCGATCTGCAATGCCGTGGCGACGTCGGCGCCGGGCAACAGCACCGCCAGTTCTTCGCCGCCGTAACGCGCGGCCAGATCGCCGCTGCGGCGCGGCACCGCTTTCACCGCCCGGCCGATCTGGCGCAGGCATTCATCCCCGGCGGCGTGACCATACAAATCGTTGTACTGCTTGAAGCGATCGACGTCGATCAGGATCAGCGCCAGCGAACTGGCGTTGCGGGTGGCGCGGCTCAATTCTTCCTGCAAGGCCAGATCGAAATGGCGGCGATTGGCCAGTCCGGTCAAGCCGTCTTCCAGCGCCAGCCGTTGCAAGGTGGCGTTGAGTTCATTGAGTGAATCGCGCGCCTGGCGCAGCGAGATTTCCGTCTTCGCGCGCAGGCGGATCTGGCGCACCAGCCGCCAGCCGAGAAAGGCCAGCGTCAGCACCAGGATGCCGATGCCGCAGGCATGCATCACGGTATCGCTGACCCAGCCGGCCAGCACTTCATCGCGCGACAGCGCAGCGAAAATGAACAGCGGGTAATGTTGCAGATGTTCGTAGGCGGTCAGGCGCACTTCGCCGTCCACCGCCGATTTCATGGTCAGCAGGCCGGAAGTGTTCTGGGCGATATGGTCGCGATAGATCGGCAGGTCGACCATGCTGCGGCCGACGTATTTTTCGTACAGCGGCCGTCGCACCAGCGTCGTGCCCGGGTTGGTGCCGAGGAAGATCACACCCTTCTTGCCGATGTCGAAGGTGTCGTAGAACATGCGGAAATATTCCAGGTCCAGCGCCGCCATGATGACGCCCGCGAAGCTGCCGTCGGCGTGGTTGACGCGACGCGAGACGGTGATGATCCAGGTGTTGGTGGTGCTACTCTTGATGAGCGCACCGACATACGCATCGCGTGTGGGGTGGTCGCGATGATAACGAAAATAGTCGCGCTCGGAGACGTCCAGCTCCGCATACAGCGGGGTCGAATCGATCACCAGGCGGCCGCGTTCGTCGCAGGCAAAATAGGCATGGATCTGGCCCAGCGTGGTGGCGCTCTGGCCCATCAGCGAGGCCAGCTGCTCGCGGCTCGCGGGAGTGTAGCCCTGATTCTCGACCAGCTTCACCATGCTGATCAGCGATACGTCTGCCGATTTGAAAGTGTCATCGGCGTGGCGGCGTATGGCGCGCGCCACATTGGTCAGTGCGACGCTGCTGTCGGCCAGTTGCTCGCGGCGTGCGGCGCCGAGCTGGACCAGGTCGACGATGATGAACAAGGCGCACACCAGCAGAATGAAAGCGATCGCCAGATTGGCGACGGCGGCGGGTTTGCGCGCGCCGGGTTCCGGCTGCGGCTCAGTGACGCCCAGATTCATGCAGCTCTCCCCGGTAGTGAAGATGGCACATGATACAAGAACGGCTGTGGCCGCATGGGGAAACGGAGAGAGGATCCGCTCAGTGGCGGTATTTGCGCTGCAGCGGCAACAACATGTCGAGCAGCGCGGCGAAGGCGCCGCTGCCGCTGCGGTGATGGCCATGCTGCTTCTTGTCTTCGTACATGCGCGCATCGGCGCGTTGCATCAATTCAGCGATCGAGGTGGCGGCGTCGCTGTCGACGTGGCCGACGCTGTAACACAGCTTGTAGGGGCGTTTGGCGCTGCGGTTATGCTGCTTCACTGCTTTTTCCAGGAAGCGCAGCGCAACTTCGGCCTGTTGCTTGCCGGTGTTCGGCAGCAGCGCCGCAAACTCATCGCCACCGAGGCGGCCGACGATGTCGGACTGGCGGAAACTGCGTGACAGGATCGCGCTGAAATCCTGCAGCGCGCGATCGCCTTCGGCATGGCCGAAACGATCATTGATCTGCTTGAACAGGTCGAGGTCGAAATAGAACAGCGAGACCGGCTTGTCGAGTCGTTTGCACAGGCTCAGCGCCTGCTCCGACATGGCTTCGAAGCCGCGCCGGTTGGGAATGCGGGTGAGTTCATCGACGGTCGCCAGTTCCATGGCGAACAATTCCTGCTCGGCCATTTTTGCCAGATCGCGCAGCAGCGCCTGGTCGTCGTCATCGAAGGCGCGCGGCTGGTCGTCGATCAGGCACAGCGTACCGAGCTGATCGCCGTTGCCGACCCGGATCGGGCAGCCGGCGTAAAAGCGCACGCGGGATTCGCCCATACGCAGCGGATTGCCCTGGAAGCGCTGGTCCAGCACGGTGTCCTGCACCACCAGCATATCGGCGGCGGCGAAGGCATGGCGGCCGTCATCGTGTTTTTGCAACGGCCATGGACGATGCGCCTCCACCAGGCTCACGAAGGCAACCGGCACGTTGAACAGCCGCTTGGCCAGACGTGTCAGGCGCTCGAAGCGCAGTTCCGCCGACGAAGCGAGCAGGCCGAATGCATGTGATGCGTTCACTTGATAAAAATCATGCGGCGACATATCAGGCATCTTCATGGGCGTGGACTCGATTCATGGCAACGGGCTAATCAAACTGGTCTTCTGCGCAGCCTGTTTAGCAACATTCTGAGCAGAAGGTATTCCCGGTAACGACAGGCTTGCCGTTTTCTGAAGCGAGACGGATGAAATTTACACTTGTAGCGATGGCATGTTTTTACGGAAATATTTTCAATAAGAAATTATTTTTCCTCGTGAAACGAAAGTATGAAGCAGTCAATCCGGCACAAAACGCTGCAGCACAGCAAACGCTTCATCGCCCATCAACGGCCCGTCCACCATCATTGCCGGCGTGGCCGAGGCCAGCACCTCGGCGCTGCGCAACGGCAGCAGCGGGCCGCCCAATGCTTCGGCGATCTGCGCGGTCGAGGCGGCATACACGACACGCTTCACGCCGCCCCAGAACATCGCGCCGCAGCACATGGCGCAGGGTTCGCCGCTGGCGTAGACGGTGCTGCCGCGCAGGGCGCCGAGGCCCAGCTGTTTTTGCGCGGTGCGCACCAGCACCATTTCGGCGTGGCCGGTGCAATCGGCGGCACTGTTCTGGTTGTTGGCGGAGATCAGCAGGATCTCGCCCTGGGCCGATACCAGCGTCGCGCCGAAGGGCATGTCGCCGTCGGCCAGCGCTTCCCTTGATGCTTCGATGGCCAGTCGCATGGCCTTGTTGTCGCTGTCGTTGAATGTCATGTTCATTTTATTGTTCTTACATTTCGTCGATGGGAGTGGAACTGGCCTGCGCCTTCTCCAGCGAAAACCGCTCGCTGGTCTTGACGTAAAAACTGGCGCCGAAACGGCCGACCGGGTGGTAGTCCTGCAAACGCACGCGCCACAGTTCGGTGTCCACCAAGCCGTCGCGCGCCGCCAGCCATTTTACCCGGCCGATGAAAATGTAGCGGCTGGCGGTCTCCAGCTTCTCGTGCAGCACGCATTCGAAGGCCACCGGCGCTTCGGCGATGCGCGGCGGCGCGACGCTTTGCGACGGCACCGCATGCAGGCCTGCATGCGCTAGTTCGCTCACGCTCGACGGCAGCGCGTCGCCGCAGGCATGCATCTGTTCGCACATCGCCTCGTCGGTCAGGTGCACCACGAATTCGCCGGTGCGCAGGATGTTGGCGGCGGTGTCCTTGAGGCGGCCGTCGTGAAGGCGATTGATGCTGACCATCACGATCGGCGGATCCTCGCCGAGCATGTTGAACATGCTGAACGGCGCGGCGTTGATGGTGCCGTCTTCGCCCAGCGTGGTGATCAGCGCGATCGGCCGCGGCACGATCAGGCTGGCCATCAGTTTGTAGCGCTGGTAGACGCCCAGCGCCGAGAAATCGATTTCCGTCATGGTTGTTTTCCTTGTATGCCTTCCACGTACCACTTCATGGTCCACAGCTCGGACTCGGGCACGGCCTTGCCGGCGGCCACCTGCAGCTGCCCGGCCTGGTTGTTGATGGGGCCGGCGAACGGTTGCAGCGTGCCGGCGATGATGGCCTTGCGGCGTTGTTCGACCAGCGCGACGACGTCCTTGGGCAGCGCGGGATTCAACGGCGCCAGCTGCACGATGCCTTCCTTCATACCCCATTTCGTATCCTCCGATTTCCACTTTCCTTCCAGCACCTGGCGCACCTTGTGGACGTAGTACACGCCCCAATTCAGGACGTTGCCGGTGAGGTGCGCGTCGGGGCCGAAACGCGTCATGTCCGAGTCCTGGCCGAAGGCGTACAGCTTGCGGCTTTGCGCCACCTGCACCGGCGCCGGCGAGTCAGTGTTCTGGTACAGCGTATCGACGCCCTGCGCCACCAGCGTCTGCGCGGCGTCGCGTTCCAGGCCGGGGTCGTACCAGGAGTTGATCCAGACTACTTTGGCCGTCACTTTTGGATTGACGCTGCGCGCCCCGAGCACGAAGGCGTCGAGGTTGCGGATCACTTCGGGAATCGGGATCGGCGCGACGTAGCCGAGCGTATTGGTTTTGGTCATGCGGCCGGCGATGGTGCCGAGCAGGTAGGCGCCTTCGTAGAAGCGCGTCTGGTAAATGCCGACATTGCGCGCGCTCTTGTAGCCGGAGCAGTGTTCGAAAATGACGTCGGGATATTCCGCCGCCACCTTGATGACCGGATTCATGAAACCGAACGAGGTGGCGAAGATCATCTTGCAGCCGTCGTCGATCAGCTGGCGCATCACGCGTTCGGCTTCGGGGCTTTCCGGCACGCGTTCGACAAACACGGTTTCAATACGCGCACCGAATTCGCGCTCGAGCATACGGCGACCCAGATCGTGCTGGAACGACCAGCCGATGTCGGCGACCGGGCCCGGATAAATAAAACCGATCTTGAGGCGCGGCGCGCTGGTGGCGGCCATGACCGGTGCGGACAAGGTTGACAGGGCGGACAGCGCGGTTGCGCCCGAGGCGAGCAGAAATTGACGACGTTTCATGGCGGAAGGCTCCTTGCATGGATGGACAATGGTCGGGGCGGGGGGGGGCGCCCTTGAATTGTATACATGCAAATTAAGTGCCAGCCATTATAAGTATTTAACTAATTGATTTATATATAGTTATTTGTATATATTAAATTGTATACATTTGTTGATTTTGGTGCAAAAGACGTGTTTGCACCAAGCGCGGGCGCGCAAAAAGGAGCAAAGGGAATGAAGGAATGAATGGGTAAGGGAAAGAGTCAGGCCGGCAATTGCAGCCGCGCTTCCAGCGCCAGCAGATGGCGCTCCATTTCATCGGCGGCGGCGTTGCCGTCGCGCAGCGACAGCAGTTCCACCAGGCGCGCATGCTCGTCGTGTTCGCAACTGGCTTCGCCGGGCGCTTCGTACAAGGCCACGATCAGCGAGCAGCGCGTCATCAGTTCGGTCAGCATGCGTTGCAGCACTGCATTGCCGGACAACTCCGCCAGCGCCAGATGGAAGCCGCCGGCCAGCGCCACCCAGCGCGGGTGGTCCTGCTCATGCAGCGCGTCGTGTTCGGCGCGCAGGCGCTGCTTGAGGCGCTCGACGTCGCCATGTTCAATGCGGCGCGCCGCTTCGCGCACGATGGCGCCTTCGATGGCGCGGCGCGCGGCGAAGACGTCGCGGGTTTCCTTGGGGCTGGGCGTGGCGACGGCGGCGCCCTTGTTGGCGACGATGTCGACGATCTGCACTTCCGACAAGCGCCGCAGTGCCTGGCGCACCACTGTGCGGCTGACGCCAAACTGCTCGCACAGGCTGGCTTCCTGCAGGCGCGTGCCGGGCTTCAGACGACCGTGCATGACGCCGTTGAAGATGGCTTCGTAGACGCCCTGGTCGAGCGTTTCAGACGGTTCGGCGGGGCGCGATGCTTTCATGGAAGCTGAGTAAGGTATCGGTGCGTGGTTGAGTGGTCGCCATCATAGCCTGAATCATCGTGCAAGATTGGCTCCGGCTCCGGCTCAGGACTTGGCCTCGTAAAACGCGCCACCCATGCCGTCGACGGTGAACTGCATGCGCAAGACGCGTTCGGCGCCACAGAAGTAAACGTGCCAGTTTTCAGTCCAGCGGCCTTGGACCGGATAGGTGCCGGCCACCAGCGGTTGCTTAAGGGGCAGCCAGATGGCGTCGCCCACGGCGCTCACGTCCTTGATCGACATCAGGCGAAAATCCTTGCACTGCGTCGAGTTGGGCGTGCCGCTGCGTTCCGCCGCCAGCCCGGCTGCGGTCATGACGGTGGGGATGGCGTCGGCGATCAGTTTGGGCGCTGCACGAGACGGCCCCAGCGTGTCCACCTGCTGCGCCAGCGCCAGGTATTTCTGATAATTCGGCGACAGGTCGGGGATGCCGTCGAGCAGCGTGCGGATCTGCTTGGTGGTGCCGGCGCCGCTTTGCTCCAGCAGCAAGTTCGCCAGCATCAGTCGCGCCGGCAGGTAGCCGGCGGCAGCGGCGCCGGCTAGGCCGTCGATGGCTTCGATCTGGTCGCCGCGCTCGGCGATGCTGCGACGGGCGATGTCGTTGTACTTGCGGTCGTCGCCCTTGCCGTTGACCATGAACTGGTTGTCGGGATCGAGCGTATAGGCCTGCCACAGGCCGAAGCCGGCGCGCTGGTCGCCGCCGGCGATTGCCTTGCGCGTCCATGCGCGCGCTTCGGGGAAGTTGACCGGCAAGCCCTTGCCCGGCAGGTTGAGGTCGCCGTATATCGCGGCGCAGGTTGGCTCGCCGCCTTCGGCGCATTCGCGCGCCAGCTTCGCGCCTTGCTTGACGTCGCGTGCGGTGCCGAGGCCGCGCAAGGTCATCAGCGCGAGGAAGGACTTGGCGCGGTTGTCGCCCTGTGTGGCCAGTTGCGAAAACTCGCGGTAGGCGGCGTCATACTTTTGTTCGCTGTAGGCGTTGATGGCGCCGTTGATGTCGGCATGCGCCGGCAACGCGGCGACGGACAGCAAGCCGCCCAACAAGCAAGGCAAGGCGGCGCGGACGAGGGACTGCTTCATGGTGATTTCCGGTGGGGCGAAGCCGTCTATTCTAATCCGGCTCGACGATTCGGCTTCGATACAGGCTTCAATACTGATCGTACTTGCGCGATTGCCCCCGGACCTTGTCGGCCGGATATTTCTCGCGGTTGAGCTGCATCTTCTCGATCACGGCGTCGTACAGATCGACGTCGAGGCGATCGGCCAGGCGGATCAGGTAGACCAGCGAATCGGCCAGTTCGTGGCGCACGCCGGTGCGACTCGCATCGTCGAGTTCATCCTGTTCACCGGTCTTGAGCCACTGGAAGTGTTCGACCAGTTCGGCCACTTCGACCGACAAGGCCATGGCCAGGTTCTTGGGGGTGTGGAATTGCTGCCAGTCGCGTTCTTCGGCGAACTGGCGGACGATGTCGCGCAGGGCGACAAGGTGGGAGGAGGGCGTGGTCATGGTCGTCCTCAGTCAAGGATGGTTGGACAAGCGCCACACTATAGCGCCGATTGCCTCATTGTCTGCTGCGAGCGACGGATTCCAGAAAAAATTTGTAATTCTTTCAATTCGTTTATGATGGTTTTTATCGCATTGCAATGAGGATTCATTTCATGAAATCCCAGTTTTTTGTGCTGAGCGCGTTAGTAGCGGTCCTCTGTTGCATGCCGGCAAGCAAAGTTGTCGCCGGCGACGATATCAAAACCGTAGCGATCGGTTTTGCCGGTCCGCTGGTGGAAGGCCCGGCCCAAAGTGCGCGCGACGCGGCATTGCTCGCCATCAGCGAAATCAATGCGCGCCCTCTCCAGATCGCCGGGCAAAAAGTCATCTTGAAATTGCTCGATCATGACGACAAAGCGGACGTCAACATCGCCGTCCTGACTGCCCGGTATTTCGTCGCTTCCAAAGTCGTCGCCGTGATCGGGCATTGGAACACCGCAACCAGTATCGCAGTCTCCAACATATACAGCGATGCGGGAATCGTGCAGATCAGCCCGTCGTCGACCGGCAGCCAGTTTACCCAGCAAGGCTTGTCGAATACCTTCCGCATGGTCGGGCACGACGGCATACGGTCAGGTCATATCGGCGCTTATGCCATAACAACCTTGCGGGCGCAACGCATCATGGTCATCGACGACGGCACGGTGTTCGGTAGCGCGATGGCGGATCAGTTCGGCGTGTATGCCCGTGAAAATTCCGGCCGCATTGTCGGCCGCGCCACCATCAGCAACAAGACCTCCGATTATGCCCCGGCGCTGGAGATGGTCAGGCAGACCAGGCCCGATCTCATCTTCCATGCGGGTCGCTTGTATTCCGGCGGCTTGAACCATAGCGAGAGTCTGCTCGCCGGTTTGCGCAGGCTGGGTTTCCCGAAAAAGATAATGCTCGCCGAAGTCACCGTCGACCCGGGAACGATGAAGGAGGCGGCGCTCGGCGGCATTGATGTGTTCGCTGTTTCGCCGGGGATCCCGCTCGATAAACTGCCGCGCTGGAAGGCTTTCCAGAAGAGTTTTTCCAGCCAGTTCCAATCGCGTATCACTCCCTACACTCCGGCATCCTATGACGCCGTCCATGTGCTGGCGGAGGCGCTGCGGCAGGCCAATTCCCTGGAACCGAAAAAAATCGAATCGGCCTTGCGCGGCATCCGCTATGCGGGTGTGACCGGGCTTATCTCGTTCGATGAAAAAGGCAACCTGATCAATCCGAGCTATACGGTGTATCAGATCAGGGAAGGCGCCTGGACCCCGATCGAACTCATCAGGAGATAGGACGTAGTGCACGCCCCTTCATGAACTGAATTGAACTGAGTTTCGATCACGCATGCATCTCAGGCGCCGCGCTTCCCGCCGGCGGATTCCTGCACGTCAAAAGGTGTAGTTCACGGCCGCCATGGTGCCGTAGTTGGTGCGCGCCTTCACGATCGGGCTGTCGCCGGCTTTCGTCATGTAGCGGGTCGCTTCGGTAGCGGCCAGCAGCGACCAGTTGTCGTCGAAACGATGGGTCCAGGTAATGGCGGCCTTGACCGCATACAGCCCGGAACCCGGCGTATATTTCTTGAAGCCGCTGGTTGCGCTCTGATTGGCGGTGACGCCGAAATAACTCTGGTTGTAATCGTCGCTGCCGAACAGTGCGCTACCCGCCACGGCGAGTTTGTCCCTGGGCATGGTCATCACCGTGGCATCGACCTTGGCGTAATAGTTGCGGCCGCGATCGCGGTTGCTGAGCGGCTGCGAGGCACCGGCGCTGAGCGTCAGGTTCTGCGTGAGGCGATAGCCGAGGCTGAGGTTGAGCAGCGCCGCGCCCTTGACCTCGCCCATGCCCTTCAATTTGTCGGAACCTGGTTTGAAGTTCTGGTTGGAATCCTTGCGGCCGGCGTCGTAGCCGAGCGCCGCCGAGGCGATGAACTTGTCGCCGAAAGTATGGCGATAGCCGATGCCTTCGCCGGCGTCGATGAAGCCGCCCCAGGGTGTGACTACGCTGATGACGGGCAGCGCGGCGGCCTTGTATTCGTCGCTGCCGGCATAACGCGGCATGTAGGCCGCGCCCAGGCCCAGTGTGATTTTGGTGTCGCTGTTTGCGGCGGCGGTTTGCTGCGCCGATGCCGGAATGGCAACGGCCGCTGTGAGGGCGGCCGCTGCGGCTGCATTCGCTACGATGGCGATGCGGCGATGTGGATGCGTCATGGTTTCTCCTGTGATGAATGAGCGCCATTGTCGGCATCTGCGGCGGCGAGGTCTGTGGGAGTTTGGTGGGGAAAATGTGCGGCCATGTGTCAACATGTGTTTGTTTGTAATGCGCCCGCACACGGTCTTGCGACGCGGCTATCATGCGCACGGGAAGCGAGCGCCAAGCTCATTGGAAAGCAATCAGGGATGAAAAAAATACTGTTGATCGAAGACGATGTCCGTCTTGCCGAATTGATATCGGAATATCTGTGCCGCTATGATTTTGAAGTAGCGGTGGTGCTGCGCGGTGATCAGGCCTTGGCCGCAATCGCACGCGAAAAACCTGACGTGGTGATCCTCGACCTTATGCTGCCCGGCATGGACGGCATGGACATCTGCCGCCAGCTGCGCAGGGATTCGTCGCTGCCGGTGATGATGCTGACTGCGCGCGCCGATATTTTCGATCAGGTCGCCGGCCTCGAAATCGGCGCCGACGACTACATGCTCAAACCGGTGCAGCCGCGTCTGCTGCTGGCGCATCTGCGCGCCATCCTGCGCCGCCATGAAGGCCAGCCCGAAGTCGCCGAAGTGCGCCAGCTGCAATTCGGCGAACTGCAGATCGACCTCGCCGCGCGCCAGGTGTGCTGGAAGGGCGAAGAGATCGATCTCAAGACGTCCGACTACAACCTGTTCGTGATCCTGGTGCAGGCTGCCGGCAAGGTGCTCAGCCGCGACGAGTTGCTGCGGCGCTGGCGCGGCATCGACTTCGATGGCATGGACCGCACCGTCGACGTCAGCATCTCGCGCCTGCGCAAACGCTTCAACGACGATGCCCAGGAGCCGCGCAAGATCAAGACGGTGTGGGGCCGCGGTTATCTGTTCAGTCCGATCGCATGGGAGGATTGAATGCTCCGTAATCTGGTGCGCCTGTACCTCGTCATTGCGGCGCTCGTGATCGCCTCCATCCTCGTCGTCAACTATGGCTTCCCGCATCTGTTCGCCGGCCAGTTTGCCAAGGCCGTGCGCGCCGGTTTCAACGGCGAGAGCTTCATGCTCAATCGCCTGTTGTCCGGGCGCGGCCAGGCCGAACAGGAGGCCTTGCTGACGCAGTTGCGCGCAGCCGCGCCGCAGCGTTACAGCCGCCCCGTACAGACGCTGGAGCAATTGCCGCCGCTGGTGCAGGAACAGTTGGCGCAATATCGCGTCGGCTGGGAAATCACCGGCAGTAAATGCTGCGTGGTCTACGTCAAGCTCGACGACGGCGGACTGGTGCGGGTGCAGTCGCTGGAAGAATTGCCGATGGTGGAGGTGGTGGCCTACGCGCTGATCTTCAGCACCATCCTGGCTGCGGTCTGCATCTGGCTGATCCCGCACTGGCGCGACCTGGAAAAGCTGCGCCTGGCGGCCGCGCGTTTCGGCGGCGGCAGGTTGGACGCCCGCGTCGGCCTGTCGGGACGCTCGTCGATCCGCCAACTGAGCAGTCACTTTGATCGCATGGCCGACCGCATCGGCAAGCTGATCCATGCGCAGCGCGACATGGTCAATGCGGTCTCGCACGAGTTGCGCACGCCGCTGTCGCGACTCGAATTCGGCCTCGACATCCTGCAGCACCATGCGCAGGATACGGCCACCGAAAACCGCATCCTCGGCCTGCGCAAGGACGTCGAAGAACTCGAGGCGCTGGTCGCCGAATTGCTCACCTTGGGTATGCTGGAACACGACCGTCAGGGTGTCTTCACCGAGACCGTGGCCTTGCCGGAATTCCTGCGCGATACCTGCGGCGTCACCACGGAAGCGCTGGCGTTGGGCAAACTGGAATTGCGCTGTAGCGTCGATCCGCAACTCACGACAGTGGTCACTGAAGCGCGCACCCTGGCGCGCGCTTATTCCAACCTGGTGCGCAACGCTGCGCAACACGCAAGCTCGGTCATCCGCGTGCGCGCCGAACTGGCGGCGCCGGATGCATGGACGCTGGTGGTGGAAGATGACGGCGCCGGCATTCCGGAGGCCGAGCGCGAGCGCGTGTTCGAATCTTTTTACCGGCTCGACCAGAGCCGCGATCGCGCCACCGGCGGCTACGGTCTGGGTTTGTCGATCGTGAAAAAAATCGTCGCGCGCCACGGCGGCAGCATCCGTGTCGGCAGCAGCGAACTGGGCGGGGCCATGTTCGTCATGCGTTTCCCGGTGCGGCAACTGCCGCCCTGAACGGGCCGGCGCAGAATCAGAAGCCGAATTCCGGACGGAGGTAGGCGGCCAGCCAGATCAGCATGGCAATCGTGGCGGCAAGCAGAATCTTGTTGCTCGGCATGGCGGGCGTTTTCTTGTTGTGGGTGCCCGGCATTCTAGGCTGGTAACGGCTGCGCAGGTATGTCTATCTGTGGGCTAAATGTTTAAATTTGTGCCGGCCAAGGCATTACTGCGTCCGTTTCATTCAAATTGGTCAGACCTTTCTACCTTCCAATCGGTATCTCGCTATAATTTGGCTTCCCCGCAAGCAAAAGTACCAGCGCAAGCACAACGCGGGGGCAGGCGGCGTCTCGACATGCCGCTCTGACAACAAACCTCATTCAAGGAGACAACATGGCTCACGCCAACGTAGCATCGGCCGGCGCGCTGGACGCCGGGACCGAAATCGGCAAGCGCGTCATCGGCAAGCTGCATCGCAAGATCGTCTGGTACTGCTTCTTCCTGTTCATGATCAACTACCTCGATCGCGTCAACGTCGGTTTCGCCGCGCTGACGATGAACGCCGACCTCGGCCTCAGCGCCAAGGTCTATGGTCTCGGCGCGGGGATTTTCTTCCTCGGTTACATCGCATTTGAAATCCCCAGCAACATGATCCTGCACAAGGTCGGTCCGCGCATCTGGATCGCCCGCATCATGGTCACCTGGGGCATCGTCGGCTGCGCCATGGCGTCGATCCAGGGCGAGTGGAGCTTCTATGCATTGCGCTTCCTGCTGGGCCTGGCCGAAGCAGGGTTCGCACCGGGCGTGCTGCTGTACCTGACTTACTGGTTCCCGAAGAAGGAGCGCGGCAAAGCCGTTGCCGGTTTCATGCTGGCGACCGTGTTGTCGTCGGTGGTCGGCGCGCCGCTGTCGGGTTACCTGCTCAGCTCGACCCACGGCTGGTTCGGTCTCGCGGGCTGGCAATGGATGTTCATCCTGGAAGGCGTGCCGGCCATCATCATGGGCGTGGTGACCTTCTTTTACCTGGTCGACCGTCCGGAACAAGGCAACTGGCTCAACCAGGAGGAGCGTCACTGGCTGACCACCACCCTGGCCGCCGAACAGGAAAAGAACGCCGTGCACGCGCAGCATGAATTCCGCGCAATCTTCCGCGACAAGCGCATGTGGATCCTGACGCTGATCTACATGTTCAACGCCGTGGCGATTTACGGCGTGGTGCTGTGGCTGCCGCAGATCGTCAAGAGCCTGGGCGGCCTCAACAACTTCCAGACCGGCATCGTCTCGGCGATTCCGTTCATCTGCGCCGCCGTCGGCCTGGTGCTGGTGGCGCGCAGTTCCGACCGCACCGGCGAGCGCAAGATGCACACCGCCTGCGCCGGCCTGTTCGGCGGCGTGTTCCTGGCAGCCAGTGCGCTGGTGCCGTCGCCGGTGCTGGGCCTGGTGCTGATCTGCATCGCCGCAATGGGTTTGTGGGCCACGCTGGGCGTGTTCTGGACGCTGCCAACGCAATTCCTGAGCGGCGCCGCAGCGGCCGGCGGCATCGCCATGATCAACGGCTTCGCGCAGATCGGCGGCTTCATCGGCCCGTATCTGGTAGGCTGGATCCGCGAAACCACGCACAGTTTTTCGATGGCTTTGCTGGTGCTGGCGGTCAGTCCGATGATCGGCTTCGTGCTGTGTTCGACGCTCAAGATCAGGAACGACCGCGCGCCTGAATAAGACCATGCAAGTCTGATTACATGAACACCGCGCCGCCGTCACTGGCGGCGCAATTTTTTTGCAGGAAACGACATGACACAGAAAGTGACGATCACACTGGCGCAGCGCCTGCGCCAACCGGGCATCGTGGTGGCGCCCGGCTGCCACGACGCGCTCGGTGCGCGCATCTATGAACAGGCCGGTTTCGAAGCCGTCTACATGACCGGCAACGGCCTCTCGGCCAGCCTGCTGGGCGCGCCCGACATCGGCCTGCTCGGCATGAGCGAAATGGTCGAGCGCGGCCGCGCCTTCGCGACCGCCGTACAGGTGCCGGTGATCGCCGATGCCGACACCGGCTACGGCAACCTCAACAACGTCGTGCGCACGGTGCGCGACTACGAAGCCGCCGGCGTCCAGGCGATCCACCTGGAAGACCAGGTCACGCCCAAGAAATGCGGCGCCATGAAAGGCCTGGCGCTGATTTCAAAGGAAGAACACGCCGACAAGATTCGCGCCGCCGTCGCTACGCGCAAGAGCCGCGACTTCCTGATCATCGGCCGATCCGACGCGCGCATTCCGCTCGGCCTCGACGAGGCCATCGCACGCGGCCAGGCCTACGCCGCCGCCGGCGCCGATTTGGTGCTGCTGGAGATGCTGCAGTCGGAAGAAGAGATGCGCCAGGCCATCGCCGCCATCGATACGCCGCTGATGTTCAACGCCGTCGATGGCAAGACGCCGCCGCTGACCGCGTCGCAGTTCGAGGCGCTGGGTTTCCGCGTGCTGAGTTTTCCGATCTCGGCGACGCTGGCGTACACGCACATGATGCGCAATTTTGCGCAGCACATCCGCAGCACCGGCAGCGCCTTCGGCGCACCGTCGGGCGCGGTGACGATCGCCGAGTACGAAAGCGTGCTGGGCATCGCCGGCTACCAGTAAGAGTAAGAAGAGTAAGGAAAGACGCAGCGCCGCGATTCTGCGACACTGCGAATTCCGCCATCAGAAAAAAACAGACCCCATGAACGGCAACTGGACCGACGGCTACGTCACCGACATCGGCTATACCCACGGCTACTATCCGCAACTCAATCCGGCGCGGCTGCAGCTGGCGTTCGCCGCCGCCGGCCTCGACAGCCCGCTGGTGCGCACCGCCTGCGAACTCGGCTTCGGCCAGGGCCTGAGCATCAACATCCACGCCGCCGCATCGCCGGTGACCTGGTACGGCAACGACTTCAACGCCGCTCAGGCCGCGCATGCGCAGACGCTGGCGCAGGCGGCCCGCAACGGCGCGCAGCTGGAGCAGGCCAGCTTCGCCGGCTTCTGCACGCGCGACGATCTGCCGCAATTCGATTTCATCGCCATGCACGGCATCTGGAGCTGGGTCTCGGCCGACAACCGCGCGCTCATCCGCGACTTCGTCGAACGCCGCCTCAAGCTCGGCGGCGTGCTTTACGTCAGCTACAACACCCAGCCCGGCTGGGCGGCTTTCATGCCCTTGCGCGACCTGCTGCTGCGCCATGTCGACATGCCATCCAACGCCGGCAAGGGCAGCGCCGAACGCATCGATGCGGCGCTTGATTTCGCCGAGCGCATGTTCGCCGCCGATCCGGTCTATGCGCGCGCCAACCCCTTCATGCAGGAACGCATCGCGATTCTCAAGAAACAGAGCCGGCATTACCTGGCGCATGAATATTTCAACCGCGACTGGCATGTCGAATCCTTCGCCGACATGGCGGCGATCTGGTCCGGCGCCGGGCTGGAGTTCGCCTGCTCGGCGGATTTCCGCGACCATCTCGACATGGCCAACCTGACGCCGGCGCAGCGCGAATTCTGCGACGCCGTCGATGATCGCCACCTGCGCCAGAGCGTGCGCGACTTCATGGTGAACCAGCAATTCCGCCGCGATTACTGGGTGCGCGGCGCGCAGGCGCTGGACGCCTCCAGCCATCAGGCCTTGCTGGCGCAACAACGGGTGACCTTGCTGACCATCCCCGACCAAATTCCGATGACGCTCAAGACGGTGTCCTCCGAGATCACGCTGAACCAGCATATCTACGGCCCGGTCATCGCCGTGCTGGCCGACGGCCTGCCGCATTCGCTGGGCGAGATCGCCGGCATCGTCGGCAGCCGCAACCTCGGCCTGCAGCAAGTGCTCGACACAGTCATGATGCTGATCGGCAACGGCCATGCCGCGCCGGTGCAGGCGGATTCCGACATCCTGCACGGCCGCGACGGCAGCGCAGCGCTGAACCGCCACCTGATCGCGCAGGCAGTGCACGGCTACGCCGACGGCGACATCGAACACCTGGCCAGCCCGGTCACCGGCGGCGGCGTGCCGGCCGACCGCATCCAGCAACTGTTCATGCTGGCGGTGCTGGAAGGGCAGGAGACGCCGGACGCCATCGTCGGCTTCGTCTGGCGGCACATCTCTGCCGGCGGCAAGAAGATCGTGCGCGACGGCGTGCGGCTTGAGGACGAGCAGGCCAACATCGATGAACTGAGTTTGCAGGCGCAGCGTTTCTTCGTCGAGCGGCTGCCTTTGCTGCAGGCTTTGCAGGTGATCTGATACGGTTTGTTTCCTTGTGGAAATCCATAAATTCATGAATTTTTTGCAAGGTCTTCCGGGGATTGCCGTGTGCAAACTCGGGTACCATTGAGCCGGTTTCTGGACAGAATCCATCGGTATTTCCGAGAAGAAAAACATTTTGAACAATCTGTTGCGAGTCAAATGGACGCTCAAGGCCAAGGTCATCATGGTCGTGGTCGCTGCCGTCCTCGTGACGACCGCGGTGATCGTGGCAGTCTCGCTGACTGTCATGAAGCGCGACATCAAGGCGCTGATCGGCGTGCAGCAGTACACCACGATCAAGATGGTTGCCACCGCGCTGGACGAGAGCTTCCACACGCGCCGCGTCACCCTGCGCGCCTTGTTGCAAGGCCTGCCGCCGGAAGCGCGGCGTGACCCGCACCTGCTGCAGGTCTACCTCGCCAGCCACACCAGCCTGACCGAGGCGTTCTTCAATTTCTCGGTGTTCGGCGCCGACGGTCAGTTGCTCGCCAACTTCAACGATACCAGCGCCATCGGCCGTTTCAACGTGGCCGACCGCGAATACATGCGCCGCACGCTGGAGTTGAAGCACGGCGTGATTTCCGAGCCGCTGCGCAGCCAGATTTCCAAGCGCGCCATCGTGCTGATGACCGAGCCGCTGTTCGACGACAGCGGCAACATCGAGATGGTGTTCGTTGCCGCCATCGACCTGCAGCAAGCCAATTTTCTCGGCCAGTTCACCGGCACCAAGGTCGGCAAGACCGGCTTCATCTACATCATCACCGCCAAGGGCGTCATCGTCGACCACATCGACAAGGCGCGCATCCTGCAGCATGCCGACAGCGCCGGCGGCAAGAGCGGCGGTACGGAACAGGCGCTGGCCGGCTTTGAGGGCAGCATGGAAGGCACCAACCGAAGCGGCCAGGCGGCGATGTTTTCGTTCAAGCGCATGAAGACGACGGACTGGATCATCGGTTCGATCTATCTGCAGGAGGATGCTTTCCAGCCGATTCGCGACATGCAGGAAAAGGCCTTGCTGGTGTCGCTGTCGCTGGCGGCGCTGGCCGGCTGGCTGGCCTGGCTGATCATGTCGGCCCTGATCGATCCTCTGCACCGGCTGCACGGCCACATCCAGAAAATCCGCGCCTCCAAGACGTATGACGAAGTGCCGCTGTCGTATCGGGAAGATGAAATCGGCGACCTCGGCAGCGCCTTCAATTCGCTCATGCGCGAACGCAAGGACACGGAAATGGAGCTGGACCAGGCGCGCGTCAATCTGGAAAGCATGAACAAGGCGCTGGAACGGCTGGCGCTGGAAGACGATCTCACCGGTCTCGCCAATCGTCGCCAGTTCGATCTCAGCCTGCAGGAAGAATTCAGCCGCGCCATGCGTAATGGCGTTTCGCTGGCGCTGGTGATGATCGACGTCGATCATTTCAAACAATACAACGACATCTACGGCCACCTCGCCGGCGACCAGTGCCTGCGCAAGGTCGGTCGCGTGATCAAGGCGCAGCAGGCGCGTCCGGGCGATCTGATGGCGCGTTACGGCGGCGAAGAAGTGGGCATCCTGCTGCCTGGCACCGACGAAGCCGGCGCGATGGCGGTGGCCGAACGGATCCGCATGGCGGTGCGCCAGCTGGGCCTGCTGCATGAAGGCAACGAGGCCGGCATCGTCACCATCAGCGCCGGCGTCAGCGCGTTCGTGCCGATCCGCGATGTCGACGCTGCCGACAAGCTCATGCGCGCCGCCGACAAGGCGCTCTACCTTGCCAAGGCGCAAGGCCGCGACTGCATCCGCAGCAGCAGCGATTTGCCGGCGTCGTCCTGAACTTCCATCTCTTTTAATTTTTCTTGTATTGGCGCGTGATCTTCTTCGCCAGGTCGAGGAAATTCTTTTCCGCCGGCGAGATGCTGGCGGTGCGGCTGACCAGTGTGATCGGCGCCACCAGCGCCGGCTTGGCGTCGCGGATACGGCAGTACACCACGCTGTCGCGATGGAAATCCTTCATCGACGCCGGCACCACCGAGATGCCGCCGCCTGCCGCGACCAGGCTGATGTTGGTCAGCATGCGTTCGACTTCGGAGGCGATGTGCGGCGTGAATCCGGCGTTTTCGCACGCCTCGATCAGGTTTGAATACATGCCCGGCGCACCGTGTCGCCGCACCAGGATAAATTGTTCGTCGGCCAGCGCGCGCAGCGACACGGTCGGCATGTCGCCTTTCTGCTGCTTCTCCAGCAGTGCATGTCCCATCGGCAGGATCAGCAGCATTTCTTCGTCCAGCAATTGCAGGAAGCCGATGCCGCGCGGCTGGCTGACCGGTGCGCGCAGGAAGCCGAGATTGACCTTGCCTTGTTCGATCTCTTCCGTCAGCTCTGCCGCGTTGCCTTCGCGCAGGTCGAGGTGCACGCCGGGGTAGGCGTCGCGATACGCGCGGATGATGCCGGGGATCAGCGGATGCGCGGCGGCCGAGCTGGTGAAGCCGATCACGATGGTGCCTTCAAAACCTTGCGCCGCGCGTGCGGCCTTGGCGGACGCCAGTTCGACGCTGCGCAGGATGGCTTTGGCTTCCTGCAGGAACGCGGCGCCGCCGGCGGTCAGTTCGGCGCCTTTCGGGTGGCGGCGGAACAGGTCGAAGCCGAGCTCCTTTTCCAGCATCCTGATCTGGTGGCTCAGCGGGGGTTGCTGCATCTCCAGCCGTTCCGCGGCGCGGGTGAAGTGCTGTTCTTCGGCGACTACGAGGAAGTAGCGGAGGTGGCGGAGTTCCATTGTTGTTATCTATTTTGGGTTTGGGATTCTGGATGTGGATACATTTTACATCTGGTCTTTTGTTTCAACTTTCTTCTGAGATGTTGATGCTTGGTGTTCTTCGGACGACCGTGGTTGCCGGGGGCGGCCCGGCAGCCGCTCACTTTCTTTGCTTCGCCAAAGAAAGTAAGCAAAGAAAGGCGACCGCGATTCGCCGCCCCTTTGGGGTTCCCGTTGGCGCCGTACTCAAATCGGGAAGGGAAACAAACTCGCTGCGCTCAGACAAGTTTCCCTTCTTTATCCGATTTGAGCACGTCACCAACGGCGACTCATAAGCGGAATTCTTTTTTCGGCTCGCTTCGCATTGCCTTGGGTGGCTCGCCTTCGGCATCGTGATTCTCATTTTTTCTTTTTTTTGAGTGATGGCGAAGAACTTCGACCGTCGCTCCACTTCCGTCGCCCTGGCGATGCGCAGCGAGCCAGTTTGGCCGTTCCGCTTGGAGCCAGCCGGTGATGCGATGCGAAAAATGGAAAAAGAGGGGAAACTTGTCTGAGCGCAGCGAGTTTGTTTCCCCTCCCATTTTTTGCTTCGCAGCACCGGGAAGTCCGAAGGACCTGGATCCCGCGGTCGCCTTTCTTTGCTTACTTTCTTTGGCGAGACAAAGAAAGTGAGTAGCTGCCGGGCTACCCCCGGCGAAGGGTCGATCGAAGAAAGAACAATTCAAACTACCGACGAATCAAAGTCGGAACAAAACAAGAACCCACAATTGCGGATACCCCTCATCCCCTCCATCCCCCGCACCTTCCCCCAAACGTATAAAATTTCACCCAATCAATAAACTAACAAAATACAACCCGGAGACCGCCTGACGCCTAACCAGCCAGGCAACCAATGAAGCAACCCCTCTACAAAAACGCCTTCCTGCAAATGGTCGTCGCCATCGCCATCGGCATCGCGCTCGGCCACGCCGATCCGCAGCTGGCGGTGCAGATGAAGCCGCTCAGCGATGGCTTCGTGCGCCTGATTGGCATGCTGATCGGCGTGGTGATGTTTGCGCTGGTGGTGTCGGGCATCGCCGGCATGCAGGACAAGATGCATGCCGCCAAGGTCGGCGGCAAGGCCATCGTCTATTTTGAAATCATGACCTTCGTCTCGCTCGGTTTCGGCATGCTCGCCGCCGACCTGCTGCAACCTGGCGTCGGCTCCCATCTCGACCTGTCGCATGTCGCCGACGGCGCGCACTACGCGGCGAAACTGTCGACTTCGGGCGTGGCGGACTTCCTGCTCAACATCATTCCCAACAGCTTCTTCGAAGCGTTCACGCGCAACAGCAGCCTGCAGATCCTGTTGCTGGCAGTGCTGTTCGGCGTTGCGCTGTCGCGCATGGGCGAGCGCGGCCGCAGCCTGCTCAATTTCATCGAAGCCAATCTGCGCATCCTGTTCGGGATGATCAACATCATCCTCAAGGTCGCGCCGCTGGCCGCGTTCGGCGCCATGGCCTATACCATCGGACGCTACGGCGTGGGGTCGGTGCTGCCGCTGCTGCATTTCGTCGGCGCGATCTATCTCGCCAGCATTGCCTTCATCTGCCTGGTGATGGGACTGATCGCGCGCGTGGCGGGCGTCAACATCTTCCGCCTGATCGCTTTCATCAAGGAAGAACTGCTGCTGGTGTTTTTCACCACCTCATCCATGGCGGCGCTGCCCGGACTGACCGAAAAGATGGAACGCCTCGGCTGCTCGCGCGCGGTGGTGCGGCTGGTGCTGCCGACCGGCTATACCTTCAACCTCAACGGCACCAACATCTATCTCACCATGGCGGCGCTGTTCCTGGCGCAGGCCGGCGGCATCGAGGTGAGCCTGTGGCAGCAACTGTCGCTGCTGGCGATCTGCATGCTGACGTCCAAGGGCGCCACCAGCGTGACCGGCTCCGGCTTCATCGCGCTGGCGGCGACCCTGAGCACGCTGCAGATCGTGCCGGTGGGCGGCATCGTCCTGCTGCTCGGCGTGGAACGGCTGATGAAATGCCGCTCGCTGAGCAATGTCATCGGCAATTGTCTGGCCTGCGTGGTGATCTGCGCGTGGGACAAGGCGCTCGATCGTGAACGCCTGACGCAGGCCTTGCGCGCATAAAAAAGTCCCGGACTGGCCGGGACTGAAAACCTACTTCTGCTACTACTCCACTTCTTTCTCTCGAAAGTCTTTCCTGTTCTGCTCGCTGGCTGATTTATTTACCCAGCTTGTAGAACGTCTGATCCAGTCTGGCCGATGCCGCCGCCAGCTTTTTACGCTGCTGATCGAGCCAGGCGACATCCTTGGCCAGCTTGTTCTTTTCCACGCCGAGCATGCGCTCGACTTCGGCGCGTTGCGGGCCGCCCAGACCCTTGCTCGAATCCAGCATGTTCTGCGCCGTCAGCGACTTCTTGTACTGTTCCTGCGTCAGCGGGAATTGGTTACGCTCAAAGTCGAATTTCTTGACCGCTTCGGTATAGATCTGCTGCACCACGTCGAACGGGATATCGGCCGGTTTCATCTTGTTGGTGCGGCCGTAGGTCACCAGGTCGGAGGCGAAATGGTGGCCGACGCGGAACGGCACGTCGGAGTCGCGTTGCAGGATGTCGGCCAGCTCGGTGGTGGTCGAATAGTCGGCATCGACTTCCTGCAACGCGCGCGCCTTGTCGATGACCAGGTTGTCGAGCAGGTCGGCCAGCTTGACGAAGGCGTTGGAGGTCAGCTCCAGTGTCTTCTCCACCTGGTCGCGCTTGTAGTCGGGCATGCCGGGGGAGACGTTGTGCGCTTCCAGCTGGAAGGTCATGGCGCCGCCGACGATGTCGCTGGCCTGCAGACGCAGCACGTTCAGGCCGTAGGGGTTGCGTTTCTGCGGCATGATGCTGCTGGTGCCGGTGAGGCGGCCTTCCTGAATCATGATCCACGGATAGGGCTGGTGATATTGGGTGTGGAAGTCCTGCATCAGGATGCCGATGGTCAGCGCGGCATTGCTGCACAGGCTCACCAGCTCCATGCCCTGGTCGAGCGCGCCGAGTTGCGCGGCGTCGTAGGAATTTTCAATCGGACCATCGAAGCCGAGCAGTTCCGCCAGACGCTTGCGGTCGACCGGGAAGCTTGAGGTGCCCAGCGCGCCGGCGCCGAGCGGGCTCAGGTTCAGGCGTGCATAGGATTCCTGCAGACGGGCGCTGTCGCGGCCGAATGCCGAGGAGAACGCCAGCAGATAGTGGGCGAACGTGGTCGGCTGCGCCTGCACGCCGTTGGTGTAGGCCGGCACGATGGTGTCGAGGTTCTTCTCGGCCAGCTCCAGCACTTCCGCCTTCGACTTGTTCATCGCTTCCATCAGATCCAGCGTGCGCTCGCGCTGCATCAGGCGGCGGTTGGTCGACAGGATGTCCTGGCGGCTGCGGCCGGAGTGCATGCGCGAACCGTCGGGGCCGGCGATGGCCAGGATCAGCGGTTCGTATTGCAGGTAATCGGACGGACGCTTGGCGCCGGGCAGGTCGCCGTTCTTGATGACCTGGTCCACTGCCGAGACGATCTTCTTGCCGAGCTCGGGCGGCACGATCTTGTTCTCGATCACCATCACCGTGGAGGCCTTGTTCATCTCGCCGAGGAAGTAGAAGTAATCGTGGTACGGCGACTTCTTGCCGGCCGGTGCGGCATAGGCGGCATTGGCCAACGTCATGGCCGCCAACGCCAGTGTGGCGATGCGAAGGGAGAGAGGTTTATTGAGCATTGTCGTTACCTTGAGTGCTGGAGTTGGATGAGGATGAATTGCCGGTCGGTTCGCCGGCCTGACCGGCTGTGGCGACGTCGATGGTCAGGCGGCGCGCGCTTTCGTTGAACGGCGAGAACACGTTGCTGTTGCCGCTCGGTCGGTTCCAGGCGTTGGCGGTCTGGTCGGTCTGCAGTGCTGCAGTGGTCGGCGCCGTGGCGACATTGGTCAGCAGGTTGCTGATGCCGCGGCCGAAGTTGTAGATCACCACGCCATTGCCGCTGGCGGCAAAGGTGGTGGCGTCACCGCTTTGCACGATCGGCGCCCCGTTGGGTGCATTGACGTTGACCAGCAAGACGCCGTCGACCACCTTCAGGGAATTGGTACCGCCGGTAAAGCGTATTCCGGCAGCGCCATTGCTGCTGACGTTGAGCGTCATGCCGGCGCTGCCGCCGGTGCTGATGGTGTTGAAGCCGTTGGTGCTGCTGCCGACGAAGGCGATGCCGTCGCCGCTGCCTTTGGCGGTGCCGTTCAATACAATCGCGCCGCTGTTCGACGAGATATTCACGCCGGCTGCCGCGCCCGAACTCGGACTGCGGATCGTCATGCCGGCGCTGCCCGACGCGCTGCCGCTGGTGCCGTCCAGCGTCAGCTTGCCGGTATTGGTCGAGATGATTGTGCTGCTGGCATTGGTCGACGGATAGATAGTGATGCCGCCGGCGTTGGTCGACGTGCCGGTCACCGTGACCGAGCCGCTGCCGGTGGCGCGCAGCGCGTTGGTGCCGGTGAGGATGCTCACGCCGTCGCCGTAGACGCTGGAACCGGTCACACTCAGGGCGCCGTTTTCCACGCTCACCAGCGCGTTGCCGCTGCTGTAGAAGCTGACGCCGTCGCCCTGGTCGGCGGCATTGCCGATCAGCGTGACGTTGCCGGATCCGGTGGTCTGGATCTTGTTGGTCACGCCGAGGATTGCGATGCCGTGATCCAGCTCGGGCACGTTGGGCGAATGGAAGTTGCCGTTGAGCGTGATGTTGCCGCCCTGCGACGAGATGTTGTTGACCGAGGCGGTGCCGTTGCCGCCCAGCGCGATCGCATCCGAGGTACCGACTGAGTCGCCGCGCAGCGTGATGTCGCCGTTGACCGTGGTGACGTTGACGCCGATGGCGCTGCCGCTTGAATTGAAGAAGATGCCGTAGCCGCCGAAGCTGTTGGTGCTGTTGCCGTTGATGGCGATGTTGCCACTGGTGGCGCCGACGTTGACGATGGCGTTCAGCGCGGACGGCGCGATGTCGACGCCGCGGCCCGAGGCGCTGGTGCCGTTGAGGCTGATGTTGCCGGTGGTGGTCTTGATGTTGACGGCCGCATACTGACCACCGACGTCGATCGACAAGGCCTTGAACGAGCCGCTCGAATTGTTGATCACGGTGTTGTTGCCGGTCAGCGTGACGTTGCCGGCGGTGCTGGTGACGTTGACCTGCGAACCGGCCGCCGAGCTGGTGCCATTGCCGGACGCGATCAGCGCCAGCGCCGGCGTGGTGCCGCCCGAGGTATTGCCGGTGATGTTGATGTCGCCGGTGGTCGCTATGCTGATCACCGAGCTGGCGCCGGTGGAGTTGAGCACCGTGCCGTAGCTGCCGGTGCTGCTGCCGTTGACGTTGATGGCGCCGCCCGCAGTGGCGTTGAGCGTGACCGAACCGGTGCCGCTGGCGGCCAGGTAGACGCCACGGCTTGCGCCTGCGAAGCCGCCGCTGTTGGCCTTGACCGTCAGGTTGCCGCTGCCGACGGTGAGCGTCTGCGACGACGTCGCCGCAGTCGAGCAGACCAGCACGCCGAAGCCCGAGCTGGCGTTGCCGCTGACGGTCAGGTTGCCGGAACCAGTGGCGGCGATGGTGTTGTTGGTGCTGAAGATACGCGTGCCGTTGCCGCTGCCCAGCGTGGTGCCGTCCACCACGATCGAGCCGCTGCCGTTGGTGACGATGCGGCTGCCGCCGGTTACCACGAACGCATCGGTGGCAACGGAGACGTTGGCCTGGTTGGCGACCATGTTGATGTTGCCGCCGCCGGCGTCGATGGTCGATCCGGAAACGTTGATCGTGTTGCTGCTGGTCGTGAGGTTGCCGCCGTTGGTGGAGATGGTGCTGCCGGACAGTGCGATCGAACCGTTGCCGGTATTGCCGAAGTTGGCGATCAGGGAAACGTTGAGCGACTTGCCGGTGGCATTGCTGATCACATGATTGGTCATGTTGATGCTGCGATGCGCCTGTAAGGTCAGCGACGAATTGCCGACCGCCTTGACGTCGTCGAGCACGTTGATGTCGCCGCCGTTGGTCGGGCTGCCGGCAGCGGTGAGGACAACCACGTTGGCGCCTTCCGACAAGGAGGCGTTGAGCGTCGCCGAACTCAGCGTGGAGTTGGCCGCGCCGCTCGAAGTGAAGGGCGAGGACGACGTCATGTTGACGCTGGCGGCGCTGGTGATGTTGAGATTGTACGGATCGATGAGCCAGTCGCCGCCCTGTCCGGACGCCGCGCCGACGTGGACCAGGCCGCTGGCTTGAAGATCGTGGCCCGAGGTTTCCACCTTGCCGCCGCGTCCTGTCGCGCCTCCTGCCTGCGCACTGATGTCGCCATAGAAGCGCGTGCTGCCGGTCGACCACAACACCACCGTGCCGCCTTTGCCGCTGTTGACGGCGTCAGCCTTGATGGTGGCGTCGCCGCCCATGAAGACGGCGTCGGACTGATGCTCCGTGCCGCTGCCTTGATAATTGCCGCCGACCAGCACGGTGCCGCCGCCGGCGTCGCCGGATGCGTCGATGCGGGTGCCGTCGTACAGGCCTACGTATTGGCCGAGGACTTTGGCGCTGCCGCCGGTCTCGCCGCTGTTAAGGCCCGACACATTCAGCGTACCGCTGTTGGCGACTACGCCGGAATCCCCACCGTCGAGCAGGATGCTGCCGTTGCGGTTCTGCAGGCTGCGCGCTTCGATCACGCCGTTGTTGTTGACCACATTGGACAGCATCGCATCGGTAGCGCGTGCGGTCATGATCACCGCGCCGCCGTCGGCCTGCAGCAAGCCGCTGTTGAGCACGTTGGCGTTGAGCGTGGCGTTGTTGACTTCGACGTTGATGAGGCCGTCGCCGTTGAAGTCGAGCGTCATTTTTTCGCCGGCCGCCAGCACCACGCTGCCGAGCCGCGCGATGATGTTGCCTTCGTTGCGCACCTGCGCGCCGAGCAAGGCGACGTAGCCGCCGTCGGCTGCAGTGATGTTGCCTTGATTGATGACTGACCCGGTCGCGCCTTCCAGATCGAAGATGTTCTTGCCGGCCATGAAGTTGGCGTCGGAAATATTCAGCGTCGACGCCACCAGGCCGCCGACGTTGACCGATGAGCCGGCGCCGAACAGGATGCCGGACGGGTTGATCAGGTAGACCTGGCCGTTGGCGTTGAGCTTGCCGAGGATCTGCGAGGCGTCGCCCGAGGCCACGCGATTGAGCGCCACCGAGGAGGGGGTCGGCTGCGAGAAGGTGACGGTTGCGCCGCTGCCGATATTGAACGTTTTCCAGTCAATGGCCATGCGATCGGTGATTTGCGTGATCGTCATGTTGTTGCCGCTCTGGCTGATGCTGCCGTCGCCGGCGCCGATCTTGCCATTGGTCGGCAGCGCGCCGGCATCGAGTGCGTGCGCCGGCAACACCGTCAGACCGCACCAGGCGGTGAGCACGGCGACGCAGGCCGGCTTCAGCGCCGGGTGGATCTTCTTATTGCGATTGCGTAGGGAAACGTTGGTCATCGCGCACCTCAGAACGTGTAGTTGAAGCCCACGCCGAGGGCGCGGATGGTGGTGCCCACGCCGGCCGACAGGCCGGTGGCGCCGAGCACGCCGGAGACGGCGTAGTTGTAGTTCGCCAGCGCTTCATTGCGCAGGATCACGTACTGGCCGAAGAAGCGCGTCTGCTTGCTGTACTTGTACGAGAAGCCGACCGCTTGAGAGGTCGCACCCATGCCGTCGGTCGAGCATTTGACGTTGTTTCCTGAAATCATGCTGCAGTCGCCGGCCAGCGCCTTGGCTGCACTGGCGCGCAATTCCAGCGCGCCGATCTGATGCGAGATGCCGACCATGTAGGCGCGGCGGCGATAGTTGGACGTGTCGGTCGAGGTGGTGCTGGTGTTGACCACACCGGATTCCGAATACGACAGGTCGTCGGCGATCAGCGAGATCTTGGTCTTGCCGAAATCGTAGGCGACGCCGTAGCGGAAACTGAAGTCGCTCGACGAGGTGCCGGCAGTCACGTGCGTGCTGCTGCCGACGCCGCGTGCGTCGCGGCCGAGGCTGGCGATGCCGAAGTAATTGATGTGTTGTTCCGCTGCGACCACCGCCGAGAAGCCGCCGTTCTCATACGCCAGGCTGCCGCCGTAGAGGTAGCCGGTGGCGACGTCCGAGGCTGCCTTCATGCTGTTGTTGGAGTACGCCAGCTTGAGCTGGAAGCCGTACAGTTTCGGCGACCAGTAGCCGATCAGGCCGTCCTGGCGACGGTTGAAGGCGGCGTCGTCGTTGTTGGAATTGATGGCGTCGCCGGCCGGACCGGAGTTCTTGGTGATGCTGGTGACGAAGCCGGGCGAACCGATGATGTTGTAATGCGCCGCGCTGGTGAGGCCCTGGAACGGATCGAAGGAGGTGGTGCTCTCCTTCATCGGCGTATCCCAGCGGCCGTACATCAGCGTACCTGCCGAGGGGTGGTTGAAAGCGACACCGGTGTTGCGCAGGTCTTGCGAGTGGGTCCAGTCCGGAACGGCTTCTGCGCTGCGATTGGTGTAGTTCAGCGACAGGCCCATTTCGAGCTGCCACAGGAACTTCCATTGGTCGTACAGCTGGATGCCGCTGTGTGCGCCGATGTAGGAGACGTTGTCGCGCACACGCCAGAAACCCGGCATGTTGCGGCCGTTGGGCGTGGCCAGTTTGCTCTGGTCGGCGGCCGCTGCCGGGGTGGCGCCGTCACGATTCACGTATTCCGGCACCAGGCCGAGCGAGCCGTAGATGACGAAGGCGGTTTCCGGTTCTTCGAAATCCTCGCCCTTGCCGGTGGTGTCGGAACCGAACGCCGAGAAGGCCTGCGGGGAACCTGAAACCGACACCCACAGGCGGCGCGCATTGCGTTGCTCGGTGGTCGGATTGACGCCGGGCGAATACGCCGCTGCCGCGTTGAAGACCAGGTCCTTGTTGTAGATGTTGACGCCGACGCCATAGCCGGAACGCGACTGATGGTTTTCGCTGGCGTCCCAGGGGTTCTTGTTGACGGTGACGCGGCCGGCATCGGCGAACAGGGCGGCTTCGACCACCGAGTTGCCATACACGCCGATCAGCTTGCGCAACTCGATGCGGCCCAATATACCTTCGTCGCCCGCAGCTTCACCGACCGGATAGGCGCGTACACCGTTGGGACCGCCCAGGCTCATTTTTTCGGAAGCGTCGAGGTTCTTGTTGGCGAACTGCGCATTGACCGCGGCCAGCAGCGAATAGCCGCCGCCCAGTTGTTGCAGGCGGCTGAACGAAACATTGCTCTTGCTGTAGTTGCCGGCCGCTTTGGACGTGATGGCGTCGAGCGCGGCGTCGTTGGCGGTTTCCTTGTCGAGCTGGCCGCGCCCGTAGCGCAGGCTCCATTGGTTGTTGCCTTGCGCGCCGAGCAGGTTGTCGCGCCAGTCGCCGTACAGCGTGGCGCTCCAGAAGCGTGCCGACTTGTTGACCATGGTGGCCGAGGTGATGTCCTGGAAGTGACGGAACTCGGCCGCCAGCGACAGGTTGATGTTGGCCTTGCGGCTGCGGTACAGGGCATCGTTGATGAAGAAGCTGGAGACTTTGGCTGAGCCGCTGGCCTGCGCATCCTTGAGGTTCTTGCCGACGTTGTATTGCAGTTCGGCCACGCTGGCGCCGACCGATACGCCGCTGGCGCCGATCGGCATGGCGAAACTGAGGCCGGCAATGCGCAGGCCTTCAAAGGAGTTCTGGGTATTGATGCCGAAGCTTTCGCCCAGGCCCAATGCATCGTTGAGATTGATGTTGGCCGAGAGGCGATTGGCGCCGGTGTAATAGTTGCCGTAGTTGTCGATGGAGACGCGCGAGGTGATCGCGGTCATCTCGCTGACGCGGATCACGATGTCGGTCGCGCCGGCTTGCGACGATGGACGCAGCACTGCGCGCACCGAGACGCCGGCCAGATCGGACAGGCGCAGCAGGGTGCCTTCCAGTTCGCTCTCGCGGATCACCGTGCCGGGCTGGAGCTCGTCGAGGTAGCGCTGCAGCACCGCCTGGTTCAGGCGCACGTTGTTGTCGGTGTCGGCGCTGACCTGGCCGATCACGCCTTCACGCACCGCGATGGCGATCTTGCCGTCGCGGATTTCCTGCGCCGGCAGATAGGCGCGCGCGACGATGTAGCCGCGTTCGCGATACAGGTTGGTGACCTTGGAGGCGGCGCGGCGCAGGCCGTTGAAATCCAGCTCCTGGCCGATGAATTCCTGCAGCTCGGCTTGCAGGCGAGTGTCGTCGATCACGGTGTTGCCGCTGAGCGTGAAGCCGCTCACCTTGATGCTGACGGCCTGCTGTTCCGGTGTCGGCGCAGGCGTGGAGGCGTCGTCGGCGTCCTGGGTTTCCTTTTCAATCTGCACGCGGCCACGCGGCTGTTCCTGCGTTTGCAGGCGTTCGCGGTCGGTCGGCGTGAGTTGCTGGCGATTGGCGTCGAAGATGCTGCCGGAGCTTGGTGGTGCCGTCTGTGCGATGGCTGCCAGCGGCGCGGCGGCCAGCATGGTCATGACCTGTAGCGCCAGCATTTGCCGGCGTTGCGCGGCAAAACGTGGTTTGTTCATTTTCCCTGTCTCCTGATTTTTATCTTTGTGGCGGTTTGTCGAACCGGCTTTATTGTTGTTGTGCCGTGTTCACCGCTTCATGTCTGTTGCTGATTTTTTGGTTGCTGCGTTTTTCCTGATGCCTTACTTGGTCGGGAAGATTTTTTCCACGGCGATATCCGAGTTGAACAGTCCCGCCGCCTCATGACCGACGCCCGGTACTTCGAAGTCGGGGTGGTGCACCGGCGTCTTCCACTTCTGCGCCAGGAATTGTTCGTAGCGCAGGTAGTTGTCGTGCCGCTCGACACGCGTGGCGCCTTGCAGGCGAGCGCCGCAGGCCTTGTCGAGGAAGCGGTGGTTGGGGTTGTTGTCCTTGCTGCCGACCATGTAGGTGACGTCACGGGCGGCGTAGCGTTTGAACAGTTGCTCGCCGCTGATCTTGCCGTCGGCGCCGAGGCCGTAAGGGATCATTTCGCCGAGACCGTAACGGTAGTTGTCGTAACCGGGGCAGAGGATGCCGCCGGCCGGCGCGAAGCCGTTGTCGCCGGGACGGTTGTTGTCGAAGTAGAGATAGGAAGAGGGACTGGAAATCACGTAGCGCACCTTGATGCCGGCCTGTTTCAGTTTCTCATCGCTGTTGTTGAGCACGGCGTAGCGTTGCATCAGCTGGCCGCCGGCGGAGTGACCGATGAAGACGATTTCTTTCAGCGCCGGAAAGCGTCCCGAGCTCAGGAAGGCGGCGATGTCGTCGAAGACACGGAACGAGCTGATACCGGTCTTGCCGTGCGTCGAATCTTGTCCCTGCATCCAGTTGTCGCCGCGCCACAGGGCCATCTTGTTGTCGGACAGGGCATCGCCCTCGGTCAGGAAGTTGGGCGTGAGCAGCAGCGTCTGCGCCGGATCGAGCCTGGCCTTGCGCAGGAATGCGAGGCCGGTTTCAAAGTAATGGTCGCCGTCACGTTTGACGCCGTGTTCGAGGATGACGGCGCGTGTGATGGAACTGTTGTCCTGGGCTAGCGAATTGTTGGCGTAGATCGCGAAAGCGTATTGCTGTGCGCCGGCGCCGAGCGTGACGACTTGCGGCGGACCGGCTTCCTCTGTGGATTTTTTTGCATGCGCCGCAGGCGACAGCGCCGACGACATGGCGGCTGCCAGCAATGCGGTATTCCAGATTTTTGCGGCAACGGCCATGATCGACTTTCCTTGCATCTGTGCGGATGAGAACGGCAGGGAGGGAGAGTGACGAGTGGCTGGCTGCGGCAGGAGCGGGAGGCTTGAGGGCGCACGCCTTGTGGCCGGACGTTGCGCGGTTGCGGTCTCCTGCTCATGCCGCCGTTGATCGGCGCTTTATCCATCCCTGAGCATGCTTGTTCTTCTTGTGGCCCGATTATAGGAGTGGTATTTGGCTATGTAAAATATCTTGATTTATATATCTCGATACTAAATAAGTATGGAGGTGGCAATCTGGATTTATTCCGGACGCGCCTGTCGCCTGTGCTGGCCGGGGCCGATGCCGAAATGGCGTTTGAAGATGCGGTTGAACGAGGCTTCGGATTGGTAGCCGACCGCTTCGGCGACGACGGCCACGGTCTGCTGGCGATCGGCCAGCAATTGCGCCGCCTGCGCCATGCGGGTGCGTGTGAGGATTTCACCCGGGGTAGCGCCGGCCGCCGCGCGGAACAGCCGTGCGAAGGTGGTGCGCGACAGATGGCAGGCGTCAGCCAGTTGGTCCAGCGACCAGGACCGGCCCGGTTCGGCCAGCATGCAGTGCAGCGCACGTTGCAGGCGCGGCGAGGCCAGCAGCGTGAACAGCCCCGGCGTTGCTGCCGCGTCCTGTTGCTCCAGCCAGGCGCGCATCAGCAGCGCAAACAGCGCCGAGGACAATTGCGTGACCACCGCATGCGCGCCGGGGCGAGCGGTGTCTGTCTCGACCTGCAGCATTCGCATGAGCGCTTGCAACCCGGCGAAATCGGCGCGTCCGGCGGTGCGCACCAGCAGTGTTTCCGGCAACGAAGGCAGCAGCGCAGCCGAAGCGGCGGGATCGAAATGGAACTGGCCGCACAGGATGTCGGTGGCCGCGCCGGCGCCGCCGTTTTCCACGCGTATCAGCATGTCATCGCTACCGGTGGCGACCTGCGACGGGACCACCTTGCCGCGCCCGGCATGCAACGTGTGCGCACTGCCATGCGGAAACACCACGATGTCGCCGGCCTGCAACACCACGCCGCGTTCGCCGTTGGCTTCCATGAGCGCGTCGCCTGACACGATCATGTGATAGCGCACCGTGCCGGGCGCCGACGTCGGTTCCGGCAGCTGCCACGGCGCGCCGAAATGGCAGCGGATGTCGAGCGTAGTGCGCACAGGGTAGAGCTGGAGCAGGCGGCTCAGGGTATCGGTGGCGTCGTTCATGGCGAAAAGACCCGGAAAATGTGATTGGTACGATTGGTCAATTTATTGGCGTATTTTGCCATTAAAAAATCCATTTCGGCTCTCTATACTTCATTCCATACCGCGCTCGATTGCAACGGCAACTGAAACGGCAACGGCGGCGGTTGTGAACACACTCTCATTTAATCTTACTGAAAGGAAGCATCATGCCCCGTCTCCATACCCAGGACATCTCCACCGCCACCGGTCCGGCTGCACAACTGTTCACCGCCATCAAGGGCGCGGTCGGCAAGGTGCCGAATGCCTACGCCGACGTCGGCGCCAACAGCCCGGTCGCGCTGGAAGCCGCGCTCAACCTGGACGCCGCGCTGCGCAAGAGCTCGCTCAAGGGCAAGCAGGTCGAAGCCATCAAGCTGGCGGTCAGTGAAGCGGCCGAGTGCGACTACTGTCTCGCTGCGCACTCGCTGATGGCCAAGAAGCTCGGCTTCTCTGCCGAAGCCGTGATCGGCCTGCGCCGCGCTGAAGCATCCGGCGACGCGCAACTGGATGCGCTGACCGTATTTGTCCGTGAACTGGTGACCACCCGCGGCACCGTGCCGGCGGCGTCGGTCGCAGCGGTCAAGGCGGCCGGCTACAGCGACGCGCAGATCGTCGACACCTTGCTGGCGGTGACCTCGATCACCTTTACCAATCTGTTCAACCGCGTCAATGACACGGTGGTGGATTTCCCGGCAGCAGATTGATCGGATGAATCAGTACTGCAGAAAAGAAAACGGCCTCGCATGAAAGCGAGGCCGTTTTTGCATTCTACTTGCGGAAGAGTTATTGCTTGCCCGGCACCAGGTATTTGGATTTGGCGCAGTAGATCTTGGCCTTGGTGTCGGCATAGGCGATCACGCTGCCGGCCTGCGACTGGCGCAGCGAATACTTGGTGGCGTCATCCAGTGTGAAGCGGATGCCGACGCTCTTGCTGATGGCGTCGCCCAGCGCCTGCGGCGTGCCATTGATGTTGGCGCCGATGAAGTCGGCCGGGCTGCTGCTGTCGTTGACCAGGATATCGGTGACTTCCATGCCCCATAGATTGCTGCCGGCGGCCTTGAACCAGTAGGCGCCGCCTTCGTTCTTGTACGGCTTGCCGAAAGCTTCGAAGAGGTAGTCGTAGAAATATTTGCTGTTGAGCTGGTTGAGGCACAGCAGCGCGTTGCCGACTTCAATGCCGAAGGTCGCGGCGGGCGCGGCGTTGGCGACGCCGTTCATGCCTGCAAGGCCCGGCGCCAGCAGCGCGCAGGCAAGCGCGATGCGATGGATGATTTTCAAACAGACTCCCTGGTGCGCGTGGCGTCGATAGTGATGCTCCGACGCCATCGAATGATCGAAACGGTAATGATGCGTTGCGCAGATTGTAGGGGGCTTTTGGGTTTTTTGCTAACCGCCCGGCAGGCGGCGGGCAGGATCAGGCGTGGCGGCCCGACTTGAGCACCGTCTCGCCGCGTTGCGAAGACGACAACTTGCCGCTCAGGCTGCCGAGCCCGTCGATGAAGGAGGCAATGCCGGTGCCCTTGACCATGACGCAGGGCTTGCCCATTTTCTTGCACAGCTGTTTGACCAGATGATAGGCGTTGTGGCTGATGTTGCCCGATGCGCACAGCACCATGTCGGCGCCGTTCAGCATCGGTTGCAGGCGATGCAGGCTGTCTTCGCGGCCGCCGTCGTGGTGAATGAATTTCCCTTGGCGTTCCTCGATGGCGTGGCGGTAATGATTGCGCGCGCCGGTCAGTCCGCCGACGCACAAGACACAGCGGTCGGCCAGGCTGAAGCCGGTTGCGGCTGCAATAGCAGAAGAAGCAGAAGCGGGAGTAGAAGCAGAGTTGTTCTTGTTCGTCGCGCGGTGCATGGAGACCTCGGCCTGGTTGTCGTGACTTGCAGACTAAACCGAAGCCGCGCCGATGCGAACGAAGAAATCAGCATCTGGTTATGCGGAATCCTGATACTGCGATTTACGCACGGCGCGCACGAAGTCGGCCAGGCGCTTGCCGCTCTCATCCGGATAGGTGTGCGCCGGCGTCATCGCACGCACGCGATCAAGCCGGAACGAGCGGAAGTCGCTGCGCGTTTCGCACCACGCGGCGATCGACCAGCCGCCGCCCCAGAAGTACAGCGCCAGCGGCCATATGATGCGTTGCGTGGCCTGCCCGCGCGCGTCGACGTAATCGAGTTGCAGCGTGCAGCGTTTGCCGATGGCCTGGCGGATTTCTTCCAGCCGTTCGCCATGCGCCTGGTCGATGTGGAAGCTGGGCGCGAACAAGGCGGTGTTTTCGACGAAGTCGCGTTTGTCCTTGGGCAGCGCCAGCACGATCTTGGCCAGCGAGGCTGCCGCCGATGCGGCCAGTTGCGGACCGCCCCAGGCCTGCACCATGCGCATACCGATCACCAGCGCGTCGATTTCGTCAGGCGAAAACATGAGCGGAGGGAGATCGAAACCGGTCTTGTTGATGCGATAGCCGACGCCCGCCTCGCCCTGCACCGGCACGCCCGACAGCGACAGGTCGCGGATGTCGCGATACACGGTGCGCTCCGACACCGACAGCCATTCGGCCAGCTGGCGCGCCGTGGTGAGGCGGCGTCCGCGCAGGTACTGGGTGATCTGGAACAGGCGGTCGGCTCGGCGCATGGATTGTGGCAACGGTGGAAATGGCTGCCATTCTGGCATGAGACACGGGCGCCGCCCACCACGATCTTTGGAGAGTGGCGGGCATCTGCTTCTTTCGCTTGTTGATTCTTTTATTGCATCGCGTGCAGGGCGACGCGATTACCTTCGGTGTCGATGAAGTGGGCAATGTAGCCGAGCTGCTTCGGCAGTTCCAGCTTGTCGAGCACGATCTTGCCGCCGGCCGGCGCGACGCGGTCGATCGCTTGCTGGATTGACGCGCCGGCGTCGAGGTAGACCAGCACGCCGTCGGTGCTGGCCTTGAAGGCCTGGGTTTCGGTCAGGCAGCCGCAGCTTTCCTTGGCGGCGTTGTAGAAGATCGCCATCGGCGCCGAGTCGAAATCGGTTTCGACGTGCAGCTTGGCATTGAACACGGCTTCGTAGAATTTGGTCGCACGCGAGAGGTTGGTGACGGGGATTTCGAACCAGTTGATTTGCGTTGTCATGATGTCTTCCTTTTTCTTGGTTGAGAGATATGCCGGAGGGCATGGAAGACATCATGACGACCCCCTACTGACACCATCCTGTCAGTAGGCTTTGGGGCGGGCTTTGGAGGCGGTAAGCAATCAGGCGGTTTGCGCTTTGCCTTCGGCGGCGGCCTGCAACAAATCATCGGCATCCTGACGTTCCGCATAGCGCCGCGCCAGTATCGCGCACAGCATCAGCTGCATCTGGTGGAACACCATGATCGGCAGCAGCACGATGCCTACGCCGCTGCTGCTGAACAGCACCGACGCCATCGGGATGCCCGAGGCCAGCGATTTTTTCGAGCCGCAGAACACCAGCACGATTTCATCGGCGCGCGCAAAGCCCAGGGCGCGGCTGCCGAACGTGGTCAGCGTCAGCACGCCGCCCAGCAGGATGGCGTTGACCAGTACCAGCAGCGCCAGTTGTTGCGGCGGGAACAGATGCCATACGCCCTGCGCCACCGCCACGCTGAACGCGGCGTAGACAGCCAGCAGGATGCCGCCGCGATCGACCACTGCCAGCAGGCTTTTCTTGCGCAGCACCCAGTCGCCGATCCACGGACGCAACACATTGCCCAGTACGAACGGCAGCAGCAGTTGCAGCAGGATGCCGCCGACTTGTTGCAGGCCGCCGCCGTCCTGGTGGCGATGCAGCAGCAGCGTCACCAGGATGGGCGTGAAGACGATGCCCAGCAGGTTCGAGGCGGTGGCGCCGCAGATCGCCGCCGGCACGTTGCCGCGCGCAATCGAGGTGAAGGCGATCGAGGATTGCACGGTCGACGACAGCGTGCAGACAAACAGTACGCCCAGCCACAGTTCCGGCGTCAGCAAGCCGGGGAACAAGGCCTGCAGCGCCAGCCCGAGCAGCGGAAACAGTACGAAGGTGCAGGCCAGCGTCAGCAGGTGCAGGCGCGGCTGCTTGAAGCCGGACAGCGCCGCTTCGCGCGACAACCGCGCGCCGTGCAGGAAGAACAGCAGCGCGATGGCGGTGTTGCTGGCCAGGTGCATGACCTGCTCGAAGCGGCCGGTAGCGGGCAGTAGTGTGGCGAGCAGGACAGTGCTGAGCAGCATCCAGGTGAAGGTATCGGGCAGGTAGCGTTTCATGATGGCAAATAGGAAAGAAAGACCGAAGCAGCCTTTGCCATATGATAGGAAAAAGCTCTATCATCGGGAACCCCTTTAATCGTGCGAACTGTGATCGGATATTCCGATAAGCAGGTATGCAGCTTCGTCAGGAGCACCCATGTTCAATCCCGTCTGGCTCAAGACCTTCACCACCGTGGCCGCTTCCAGCAGCTTCAGCGAGGCCGGGCGCCGGCTCGGTTTGACGCAGTCGAGCGTCAGCGACCACATTCGCCGCCTCGAGGAAGGCAGTGGCCGGCGACTATTCGTGCGCGACACGCATTCGCTGGCGCTGACTGCAGACGGCGAAAGCCTGCTGGTGCATGCGCGCCTGATCCTCGAAGCGCACGCCCGCGCCGAGGCCCAGTTCACCGCGCCGAGGCTGCGCGGGCGCGTCCGCTTTGGCGCCCCGGATGATCTGGCGATGGGCCCCTTGCCGGACATGCTGGCGGCGTTCCGCAACAAGCATCCCGAGGTCGAGCTGGAAATCACCATGGGTCTCACCGGCGAGCTGTACCAGCGGCTCGACAACGGCGACCTCGACCTGATCGTCGGCAAGCGCCGTCCCGGCGAACAGCGCGGGCAGGCCATGTTCCGCGTGCCGCTGGTGTGGCTGGCGCGGCCGGAAACCGTGGTCGACCTGGCGCAACCGCTGCCGCTGATCCTGCTGCCCGAACCGAGTGTGACGCGCGCGGCGATCCTGGCCACCTTGGGCGCGGCAGGCCGTCACTGGCGCATCGTCTGCACCAGCGGCAGCCACGCCGGTTGCATGGCGGCGGCGCGCGGCGGCCTCGGGCTGACCGTGCTGCCGCAGCACCTGGCGTCACGCGAACTGAGCCTGCCGGTCAACCACGCCAGCCTGCCGGTGTTTCCCGATGTCGAGTACGTGGCGCTGACAGCAAAACGCCTGAGCCGGCCGGCCGATACGCTGTACCAGATATTGATGGCGAGCGAACTGCATGCGCCGAAGTGAAAAAATGCGTTAGCATCGACGAACAAAAAAATACAGGAGACAACAATGACAGGAACGCTTACGCAAGTAGTGGATGCGGACATGGTCCGCCGCGTCGAAGAGAGTTTTTCACGGCAGGGCGCGCTGCGCACCATCGGCGCACGGCTGCACAACGTGACGCCGGGACTGGTCGAGATCCGTCTCGATTTTCGTCCCGAGCTGGGCCAGCAGAACGGCTTCCTGCATGCCGGCATGAGCACCACGATTGCCGACACTGCGGGCGGCTATGCCGCGATGAGCCTGTTCGATGCCGGTGAAGAAGTGCTGACCACGGAACTCAAACTGAATTTGCTGGCGCCGGCGCAAGGGGAGTATTTCATCGGCCGCGGCCGGGTGGTCAAGAGCGGCAGGACACTGACCATCTGCCAGATCGAAGTGGGCGCGGTGCGCGGTGGAAAAGAAACGCTGTGCGCCTACGGCATTATCACCGCGATGCGCATGAAAGCCTGAAGGAAAACTGAAAGCCTAAATGGTGTCGACCACCGCGTCGACCACCAGCTGCGGCCGGTTCAGCGCGCGGATGCGGCGGTCGACGAAATAACCGCCCGCTTCGGTGTAGCGCAGATAGCAGCGGCCGCAGATCTTGCAAGCCGCGACATTGCAGCGGTTGTAGGGAAAGTGGCGCGGCGCCACCGGCGCGTCGGCCGATTCGTAGCGGGTGCCGTCGGGATGGTATTCGGTGAAGCCGGGTTCGTCGTAGGGATCGAGCAGCAGCGTGCCGACGTCTTGCAGCAGCGTTTCGGGGAAGGACAGCGGCGTGCTGGTCCACGCTGCGAGCGTCGCTTCGTTGCAGGCGCAGGCGACCGTCACGGCCGCGCTGCGTTCGGCCAGGGCGCGCAAGCCGGCGCCGTCCAGCACGGGTAAATCAGCCATCGCTTGCTTCCTTATTTTCCGCCGAAGGAAATCTTGCCGCCCTGCAGCTGCGCCGTGCCGCCGCCGAGGTCGCTGAGCACTTGCCAGACCTGCTTGGCGATGCGCATTTCCACGCCTTCGTACACGGTCTTGACGGCGACGATGCGCGCCGATTCCGCCGCGACCAGGTCTTCCTTCATCTCGTTCTGTTCGGCCACCAGGTCCTTGACCTCTTGCGCCAGCAATTTGCGATTGAGTTCGGCTTCTTCACCGGCGCCGTTGCGCGCTTTTTCGGGATTCTGCTTGTAGTAGGCGAGCTGCTTGATGGCGCGATTGAGGTCGTCGAGCTTGCGCTGGAATTCCTGTTCCTTGGCGCGCAGCTTCTCTTCCAAATAGGGATCGAGGCCGACCTGAATCTTGGTGGTCGCTGCGCTGGACGAGCCGAACGCCACCGCCTTGATCAGCATCGTGGCCTGGGCGCGGCCGCCGATGATCTGGCCCAGTTTCGGATTGGTCTTGCCGACCAGAATTTCATTACCGGCCAGCATTTCGCATTGGCGTGCATTGCCGGCCAGCATGATGCTGTCGCCCGCTTCGATGTGCGCGCTTTCGGCGAACAATGCCTGAACGCAACCTTCGGCCTTGACCTTGGCGACGATCGACGCCATGCCGGGTTGGGTTTCAGCGTGGCCGATGATGCCGCCCTTGATGGTGATGTTGCCGCCGGCGATGATCTCGGCCGCTTCCACGGTGCCGCCGACAAAGACGTCGCCGGAGACGCGCAGGCGCATGCCGGTCTTGACGTCGCCCTTGATCTTGACCGTGCCGGAAAACTCGACGTTGCCGGTGCTCAGGTCGACGTCTTCGATCTCGACGATGGGGTTGATCTTGACGCCGTTGGTGATCAGTTGCGGCTGGCCGGCGATGGCGGCGACCAGCAGGTCGGGGTCGTCCGCGGACGGTTCGGTGCCGATGCAATCCTTGTTGAAGCCCAGATCGGGAACCGGTAGCGCCGGCACTACCTGGCCCTTGATGTTGACGCCGTTGACGCCCGGCACCGGCGGCGTGCGCCGCATCAGCGGATCGCCGATGTTGATCAGCAGCAGGTGGCCGAGGTCGGCATAGTGCACCACGGCGTCTTCGTCGATTTCTGCGAGCTCTTCTTCCTTCTTGTCGAGCAGGGCTTCAAAGCGCGCGTGCTGGCCCTGCACCGGATCTTCGCCGCGCGCAATCAGCAGCTTGGAACAGTGTCCGACGCCGAGCGCGCCGCGCAGTTTTTCGTGCAGGATGCCTTGCGTGATGCCCTGGGCGCGGATTTCATTGACGACGTCGACGGCGCGCGCGCGTCCGCCTTGCGGCGGCACCAGCGTCAGATACGCTTCCATCAGGTCGTCGGAGACTTCAACCACGAACTCGCCGTCGCGCCGCTCGCCGATCTTTTGCGAATGCGCTTCCTTGCCGTCGGCAATCTTTGCGGCGAAATCGCCGAGCGCTGCTTCATCAATGAACAGCTTGGTGAAGCCGCCGTCAGTGAGGGTCTGTTTCAGCATCACGAGATTGGGGACTTGAACACCCGCAACCGGGGTGAATGCAGCGACCAGTTCTCCGCTGACTCTGTCGAAGTTGAGCGACAGCGATTGCGGGCTTGATTGTTCCATGTTATTTCTCGGAAGTCCTTGTGCACAGCTCATCGGCAGGATTTCCGGTTCCTTTAGGTTGAATTGTTGTGTGGCAAGATGATCCTGTAAATTGCCGTTAAGTACAAGGCTTGTTTAAGCTCAAAAGCGCGAATTGTCAATATGCTAATTATCGATAAAAACGACACTGCAAGCGCCGACCGGCGCTACGTTGCGGGGCGTCAGAGCACCCTGGTCAGCATTGCCGTCAACGTCGTACTGACCACGTTGCAAATCATCACGGGGCTGTTTTCGGGATCGCAGGCGCTGGTCGCCGACGGCGTTCATTCGATGTCGGACCTGGTGGCGGACTTCGTCGTGTTGTTCGCCGCGCGCCAGAGCCGCAATCCGGCCGACGCCGATCACCAGTACGGCCATCAGCGTTTTGAGACCGCTGCGTCGCTGGCGCTGGGCGGCGCGTTGCTGGCGGTCGGCATCGGCATGCTGGTGTCGGCCGTTTTCAAGCTGCAGGCGCCCAATGTCCAGCAGGTGCATCTGGCGGCGTTGTGGGTGGCGCTGGCCACGCTGGTCAGCAAGGAAGTGTTGTTCCGCTACATGCTGGGCGTCGCCGAGCGCGTGCGTTCCAGCATGCTGGTGGCCAATGCCTGGCATGCGCGTTCGGATGCGGTGTCGTCGCTGGTGGTGGCGCTGGGCATCGCCGGCAACCTGCTCGGTTTCCCTTTGCTCGATCCGATCGCGGCGCTGATCGTCGGTCTCATGATCGTGCGCACCGGCGCGATGTTTTCCTGGCGCGCGCTCAACGACCTGATGGACAAGGCGGTGTCGGAAGAAGAGTCGCAGGCGATCCGGCGCACGCTGGTGGAAACGCCCGGCGTGTTCGGCGTGCACGACCTGCGCACGCGCAAGATGGGCGATCTCACCATCGTCGACGTGCACCTCGAACTGGACGGTCGGCAGACCGTGACCGAGGGGCATGCCATCGCCACGCTGGCGCGCCGGCGCGTCATGGAGCAGCATCACGTGCTGGATGTGATGACCCACGTCGATCCGGTGGAGCCGGGCGCTGCCATCGACATCCGTTAGACACAACACATGGATTCCCTCATTGCCGCCTCCGCGCGGGCGCTCGCACAAGGCGACGCGCTCGGGGCCCTCAAGCGCGTCGCCTTGCGCGACGATCCGCCGGCGCTGGCCTTGCGCGGCATCGCCATGGCCCAGCTCGGCGAACATCCTCGCGCACGTGAGTTGCTGCGCCGCGCCGCGCGCGGTTTCGGCGTGCATGAAGAACTGGCGCGGGCCCGTTGCATTGTCGCCGAAGCGGAAGTGGCGCTGGCCGTACGCGACATCGGCAGTTCGCCGCGCGCATTGGCGGCGGCCACGGTCACGCTGGATGCGCATGGGGATCGCGCCAATGCCTTGCAGGCGCGCTTGATTGCGGTACGCAGGCTGGTGTTGCTGGGTCGTCTGGAGCAGGCCGAAGCGGCGTTGGCGCGGCTCGATGCGCGCGGCCTGCCGCCTGCATTGGCGACGGTGACAGCGCTCATCGCGGCGGAGTTGGCATTGCGGTCGTTGCAGATGGCTGCCGCCCAGGCGGCGCTGGCGCGTGCACACGACGCGGCGACGCGTGCCGGTGTGCCGGCGTTGCTGGCCGAGGTGGCCGAAGCGCACTCCGTGCTTGGGCGACCGGCGGCCCGGCGCGTTTCCGCAGGCCGTGAACAAACCTTGCGACTGGATGAGGTCGCCGCACTGCTGGCTTCGGATGCGCTGGTGGTCGATGTTTGCCGACGCGGCGTGGGATCAGCGATGGGATCAGGAGCGGCGTGGAAACCGTTGGCGCGCCGGCCGGTGCTGTTCACGCTGGCGCGCGTTCTGGCGGAAGCCTGGCCCGGCGATGTTGATCGCGAAGCCTTGATCGCCCGCGCCTTCAATACACGCCGTCCGGACGAATCGCATCGCGCGCGTCTGCGCGTGGAGATCGGCCGCTTGCGGGCGCTGGTCGCAACATTGGCCCACATCGAAGCCACTCCGCGCGGCTTCGTGCTGAAACCATTGGGAGAGCGCGAGGTGGTCGTGCTGGAGCCACCCATCACCGGCGACCAGGCGGCATTGCAGGCGCTGCTGGCAGACGGCGAAGCATGGTCGACCTCGGCGCTGGCGTTGGCGCTCGGGGCCAGTCAGCGCACCGTGCAACGCGCGCTGGCAGGACTGGAAGCCGCCGGCCATGCACGCGCCATCGGACAGGCGCGTACACGTCGATGGCTGTCGACGCCGCTGGCCGGAGGAGGCGGAATCACGGCAATCACGACAATCTTGTTACTCCCTGCTGCGCTGGCGATGGAATAAAGTTGTCTTGCGCGCCGATCACGGCGCATCTACAGGAGACCGCAATGACCAGCAACACCAATCTGAAAACCAAACCTGAACCGGCCGTGCAGGCAGCAGAAATCGTGCGTGAGTACGGTCCCTTTCCCGGCGTTGAGCGCGTGCACGGCGTCACCTGGGACGGCAGCAATGTGTGGGCCGCGACCGGCGCCAGCCTGATCGCCTTCGATCCCGCCAGCGGCGATGCGACGCGCACGCTGGAGCGTGCCTGCGACGCCGGCACCGCTTTCGATGGCACCTATCTGTATCAGATTGCCGAACAGCGCATCGACAAGATCGACCCCGCCAGCGGCAAGGTGCTGGCAACGATCCCGGCACCCGGCCACGGCTTCGACTCCGGCCTTACCTGGGCCGAAGGCAGCCTGTGGGTGGGACAGTATCGCGACCGCAAGATCCATCAGATCGATCCGGCCACGGGCAAGCTGATCCGCAGTATCGATTCCAACCGCTTCGTCACGGGCGTGACCTGGGTCGACGGCGAGCTGTGGCACGGCACTTGGGAAGGAGAGGAGAGCGAGATTCGCCGCATTGATCCGGCCAGCGGCACCGTCATTGAACGGTTGGCGATGCCGCGCGACACCGGCGTCAGCGGACTGGAATCCAACGGCGCCGATCTGTTCTTTTGCGGTGGAGGAGCCAGCGGCAAGGTGCGTGCCGTGCGGCGTCCGAAAGGCGTGAGCGCCTGAGGTAGTGGAGAAGGGCGGAGGGCGGTTACTGCGCCAGGATCGCCGTCAGCAGCCCTGGAAAACGGCTGTCGATGTCGGCCCGGCGCAGCGTGTTCATGTGACTGGTGCCGGTGTTCTCCGTCAGCACCAGGCCCGCCTCGCGCAATACCTTGAAATGGTGCGACACGGTCGATTTCGGCCGGCCGCCGTCCAGCTCGCCGCAGGTCGCAGCTTCCACGCGGGCCAGATGACGGACGATGTCCAGGCGGATGGAGTCGCTCAGGGCATAGAGCACGCGCTCAAGGGCCAATTCGCTGGCGGCAGGGTGTTTGTAGGGACGCATGCGGACATGATACACCTCGGGTTATAATTGTTCCATTGTTCGTATATATTCGAAATAACGAACCAAATCGGCCAATTCATTCCCCCTATTCATAAAGGTTCTTCATGTCCGCATTGTTCCAGCCCTTCAAGCTCAAAGACGTCACCCTGCGCAACCGCATCGCGGTGCCGCCGATGTGCCAATATTCCGCCATCGACGGCAAGGTCAACGACTGGCACCTGTCGCATTACGCCACCATGGCGCGCGGCGGCGCCGGCCTGGTGGTGGTCGAGGCAACTGCGGTAGCGCCCGAAGGCCGCATCACGCCGGGCTGTACCGGCATCTGGTCGGACGAGTTGGCGCAAGCCTTCGCGCCGATCGTGCGCGAAATCAAGGCTGCCGGCTCGGTGCCAGGCATCCAGATCGCCCACGCGGGTCGCAAGGCCAGCGCCAACCGTCCCTGGCAGGGCGACGACCACATGGCGGACAACGATCCGCGCAGCTGGGACACCATCGCACCGTCGGCGATCGCCTACGGCAAGGGTTTGCCGAAGGTGCCGCGCGCCATGACGCTGGACGACATCGCCCGCGTGCGCCAGAACTTCGTCGATGCCGCCGTGCGCGCACGCGATGTCGGTTTCGAATGGCTGGAACTGCATTTCGCGCATGGTTACCTGGCGCAGACTTTCTTCTCGGCGCACTCGAACCAGCGCGACGACATCTACGGCGGCAGCGTCGAAAACCGCAGCCGCTTCCTGCTCGAAACCCTGCGCGCCGTGCGTGAAGTGTGGCCGGAAAACCTGCCGCTGACCGTCCGTTTCGGCGTGCTCGAGTATGACGGCCGCGACGAACAGACATTGGTGGAATCGATCGGCCTGGTGCGCGAATTCAAGGCCTCGGGCATGGACATGATCAGCGTCACGATGGGTTTCACGATTCCCGAGACGACGATTCCCTGGGGTCCGGCGTTCCTCGCGCCGATCGTCGAACGCGTGCGCCGCGAAGCGGATGTACCTGTATCGTCGGCCTGGGGTTTCGGTACGCCGGAGATCGCCGAGCGCGTGGTCAAGGACCAGCAGCTAGACCTCGTCATGGTCGGCCGCGCACATCTGGCCAATCCGCACTGGGCGTATTTCGCCGCGAAGGAACTGGGTGTCGAGCGCGCGTCGTGGACTTTGCCGGCGCCGTATGCGCACTGGCTCGAGCGCTACTGATCGGAACTGCAGCCGGGTAAGCTGCGCCGGCTGCAGTCATGAGGCCTCGATCAGGCCGCGAAACCGCCGTCGGCGGTAATCGACGCGCCGGTCATGAACGCAGCGTCTTCCGAACACAGCCATGCCACCAGACTGGCGATTTCGCTATCGCGCCCCATGCGGCCGACCGGCATCATTGGTTGCAGCGCAGTACGCACTTCCGCGCTGACGATTTCGGTGTCGGTCGGTCCCGGCTGCACGTTGTTGGCGGTGATCCCGAGCGGACCAAGATCATGCGCCAGACCGCGGGTGAACGAAGCGATCGCACCTTTGGTGAGCGCATAGATCGAACCGTTGGGAAACCTCACCACGTCGGCCACCATGCTGCCGATGTTCACGATGCGCCCGCCGCGATTCATGTGCGGCAACGCGGCCTTGATCGCGACGAAAGATGCGCGCACGTTGACGTCGAGCATGCGGTCGAAGTCCTCCTGGGCATAATCGGCGACGTTGCCCCGGATCAGGATGCCGGCGTTGTTGACCAGAATATCCAATCCACCCAGCATGCCAGCCGCCTTGGCGACGGCCTCCCGCAATTGCGGGGCGTCGCCGCTGTCCACGCGCAGCGCGATCGCGCGTCCGTCCAGTTCCGCTTCCAGGGCCTGAGCACGCTCCGGTGATGCAACATAGGTGAACACCACGCGCGCGCCGTCGGCCACAAGGCGGCGAACAATGCCGGCGCCGATGCCGCGCGAGCCGCCCGTGACGAAGGCGCGACGGCCGGAAAGTTGTTGAGCCATGCACTTCTCCTTAATTGACTGATTAGTCCAAAATAAAGCAAAAAAAACGAGACGCGTCCAGGCGCCTCATTAACGAAAACTGCGCAGCGCCATGTCTGCGATGCCGGCCAGCATGGCCTCGGATGCGCCTGCGCGTGCTGCGACTTTGATGCCGGTCATGGTCGCCAGCACGAACTGGCCTGCGTTTGCGACATCGAGATCGGCGGCAAAGTCGCCGGCGTCAATGGCTTCGCGCACGCGGCGTTCGACTGCGCGCGTCAGCAGCCGGCCCATGGTGTCGGTCAGGCCGACAACCTCGGGTGAACTGCGGCCGAATTCGCAAATGGCCGAAATCCCCAGGCACGAAGGCTGGCTGTCTTCCAGCGCGCGCGCCACGGCATGCGTCAGTAAGGCCGTCATTCCGGCCTTGCCGTCGGCCGCGCTTTCGAGCGCCACAAGCTGTGCCCCTATGCTGTCCGAGGCGTACCGCTCCAATGCTTCGAGATAGAGTTTCCACTTGTCGCCGAACGTGTCGTACAGGCTTTGACGACGGATATCCATCGCAGCGAGCAATGCTTCCGTCGAGGTTCCTTCGAAACCGTGCTGGGAAAAAACAGCGATCGCACGCGCCAGCGCAACGTCGCGATCGAATTCTTTGGATCGGGCCATGAGCGGAGCTTAAATGTTCTGGAACGATCTGTCAATAATTGGCGGCAACGTTGATTTGAATATGAAAGCTTGCAGCCATGGAAATACCTGGGGATTAAATGTCGCGCTCAACGCGATTGCGCCCGCCGTGCTTGGCCTGGTACAGCGCCGCATCGGCACGTGCATAAGCGTCTTCGAAGTCGCTGCCGGCCTGGCTCCAGGACACGCCAAAACTGGCCGTCACGGGACGCGAGGGCAGGCAGGAAAACAATTCTCCCGCAATCGTCAGCCTGACTTTTTCCGCCAGCTGGACCGCTTCGTCAAGCGAGGCATCACGCAGCAGCACCGTAAACTCTTCACCGCCGACCCGGCCGATTTCACCCTTGCCGTTCAATGACTTGCGCAGGCGGTTGACCAGCTCGCGGATCACGGCGTCGCCGGCAGGATGACCGAATTCGTCGTTGATGCGTTTGAAGAAATCGATGTCGAGCACGATCAGCGACAGCGAGGAATCCTCCAGGAAGCGATGCGCCAGGTCGAACACCGCGCCGCGATTGAGCGCGCCGGTCAGATTGTCGTGCCGGGCCTTGTAATCGAGTTCGTCACTCAATTGCTTGAGACGGGAATTGAGCAGGTTGAGCTCGCGCTCGGTGCGGTCGCTGCGTGCGATCAGGCGGCGGCTCTCGCGCATCAGCTGGCCGTAGCCCTGCACCAGTTCCTTGAGCGCGGTGCGATATTCGTCGGCGCTGACGACGTCGCTGGCCAGCACGTCGTTGGCGTTCGCCAGCACGGCAGTTTCGGCTTCAAACAGGTCAATGTCGCTCATCAGCTTTTCACCGCGTGATCGTTGAACACCAGATCAGGAAAGTCTTCCATCAACTCCTGGCCGAACTCGAAGATGGTGTCGTCGTCTTCGTCGTGGTACCAGTTCAGCACTATTTCGGTGCCGGTCCCGGCCTTGGCCTTGTCGTTAAGCGCGCCGAACAGCGAGAACAGCATCTTGGTGCTGGAGCTGTTGAAGTAGGCCAATGCGACATTGATCGTCACCGTTGCATTCTCCGTATCCTCGGTCAGGAAACGGCGCAGCGCGACAATGATGTCGCCCCAGAATTGCGCCGCATTTTCCGGATAGGATTCGCCCTTGAGCGACAGTCTCCGCTCGTCGAAGCGAAAATCGACTTCAGGGGAACTCGGGCTTGCGGCTATAAATAAATTGTCCATATGCTCATTCTTGATAGGCAGACAGGCAGTGGCGCCCGTCGTTGTTTTTTCGTTTTCTGATGTGTCTCGCACGTCTTCAGATGGTCGCCCGCAAATAAAACATCGAGGTGCCGTTGTCGTTGCCATTGTTCTTGCCATTGGCGGTCGCCGGCGACAGTTCAAACTCCAGCGGTGCGCTGGCGTCGCGCGCCATGGTCAGGAATCCCAGTCCCGCGCCCTTGCTGTCGGCAGGCGTTTCGGCGCGCAGCGTTTCCTTGTACTCGAGCTTGATCTCGTCGATGGTCAGCGAGCGCAGATGTTCCAGCTTCTCGCGCAGTTTCTCCGCCACGTCCGCCTTGACCGGATTGGCGCAGTGCAGGTAATAGCGTTCGTCGGTCAGCGAAATGAACACTGCGCCATGCCGCATGGAGGCCTCGCTGCTGCCTTCCTTCTCATAGGAATCCGCCGAGTAATGCACGATGTTCTGCGCCATCTCGATGAATGAAGAGAACAGCTTGCGCCGCGTCTGCGCCACCGCGCCGGCGTGCTCCACGCGCAGCTTGACTGCATCGGCCATGGCCGCAATGATGGTTTGCGAAAAATAGCCGACGTAATAGAAAATGACGTCGCGTCGCTCGACGTAACTGTGGAAATCATCCCACTGCTTTTGAATATTGTTCATGCCGCTCATGCTGTTCTGCTGCTTGGTGGATGGTTGATAAGGGAGTCGCCCACGCGGAAGCCGAAAAAGGTCAGATCGTCGCGACGGCGTTGCTGGCCTTGGTAGAGGCGCTGTTCTTCCATGATCTTTTTACCGACCTCCGGCATCGGAAGGTCGCGATGCTCCAGCAAGGCCTTGCGCAGTCGCTGTTTTCCGTAGGCAATGTTCTTCGGTCCGCCGATCTGGTCGATGATGCCGTCGGTGGCGATCATGACGATGGCGCCGTCGCTCAGTTGCACCTCGCGGTTGCTCCATTGCATGTCGTCGGCCGTGTCGATGTAACCAAGTCCTGTGCGTTCGCCGTCGAAAGTCTGTACCGTGTCTTCGCCGGGCAGCAGCGTGAGCAGGGACATCTTGGCGTTGGCGCAGGTGAGCCGGTGTGAGGCAGCATCGAACCAGAAGAAACAGGCATCCATGCCGTCATCCGATTCGGACAACTGCGTTGCAGCGGCGTGCTGCCCCAGCACCTGCTTCATGCTGCGGTTGACTTCGCCCATGACCAGCGCCGGGTCGCGCGGACCGTGCTGCTCCAGCGCCTGCTTGATGGATGACGAGGCGATCAGGGTCAGGAAGGCGCCCGGCACACCGTGCCCGGTGCAGTCCGCGACTGCGGCAAACCAGCCGTCGGGGAAACATTCCAGATGATAGAAATCGCCGCCGACCACGTCGCGCGGTTCCCACACCAGGCAGGCGTCGCCGATGGCCTGCGCCATTGCCGCGCGCGAGGCGCTCAGCATGGCGCGCTGGATCACGCTGGCGTAGTCGATGCTTTGCATGACCTGGCGATTCTTTTCGGCTTGCAGCTCGACCAGCATGCGCATCAGTTCGAGGCCCGAGCCGAGACCAGCGAACTTGCCGCCGTCAACGATCAGGAAGCCGTCGGCCAATGTCTTGTCACCCGAGGCAACCGCCAGCGCGCCGAGCGTCTCAATGGGCGTATCGACTTCGACGATCAGCGGATCCTTGTCCATGAACGCGATGCAGCTCTTCTTTTCATAGAGCTCGCGGTGATACGGCTTGGACATCTGCGACATGAAGATATTGCGGCTGATCAGCCCGATCGGATGTTCATTCTCGAGCACCGGCAGGCTCACCAGTTCGCGATGGCGGCTGAAGACTTCCAGCACCGTGGCGTTGTTTTCCTCGAACGTGATCACCGGCACGTTCACCGCCAAGGCGTCGGCCGTCGGCTGCTGCAGGTGGCGGCCCATCATCGGCGTGAGGCTGAAATCGGTGTGAGGCTGGTTCATATCCCGGATAAGCAAAACATGTTGTTTAACATGCAATTTTAATCAGCTTGTATGACAACGATATGACCTTCGCAGCGTCGCGCGGGCAGTAGGCCGCGGACGTCAGGGAAGCGAAAGGGGAAGAAATATGGTGCCGGTATGTTTCCCGACCGCCGGCTCCGGTAGGTGCAATGCAAATTGCGCTTGACCGGGATTTTAGGGAGCGATTTTTACCGGAGTATGACCGCAAAGACATGCAGACGGATTCCTCTATAATCACCGGCTGCGTCGATTGCGCTTACTTCTTATCGGGAAAGAAAAAAATGAAGCGATTGTTCATCCGGGTCGTGCTGCCGCTGATGTTTGCACTGACCGGCACCCAGTCTGCCGTGTCCGCGCCGATCGAAGTCGGCTACATGCCGATCATCCCCGATGCGCAATTGTTCATTGCACTGGAGCAAGGCACATTCCCGAAAGACGGTGGCGCGCCCAAGCTGGTCCAGTTCCAGAGCGGTCCCGCCATGGTGCAGGCGCTGCTAGCCGGCCAGCTTGACGTTGCGTACGTGGGCATCGGCCCGGCGCTGGTGGCGCGCGCCAAGGGTGCCGACATCAAGGTGGTGGCGTCCAATATCGTTGAACAGGTAAGCTTCGTCGCGCTCGGCGAACTGGCGCCTTATTTCGCTTCGGGCGATCCGGCTGCGGCGGCTTCGGCGTTCACGCGCTTTGCCAAGGACAAGGGACGCCAGGCCATCGTCGCCAGCTATCCGAAGGGCGCCGTACCGGAAGCCGCTTTGCAATATTGGCTGCGCAACCGCATCCGCGCCGACGTCTCGCAACTGAAGCTGATCTATCAGGGCGAATCGCAAATCCAGGAGTCGCTGCTGACCGGCGCCATCGATGGCGCCGTGATCCTCGAACCGACCACCACCAACGTGCTCGGCAAGTCGCCCAAATCCAAAGTCATCGCGCGCGGCTCCGACTTGTTTCCCAAGCAACCGGGCGCGGTTCTGCTGGTGCGCGAAAAAATCCTGCGCGAACAACCGGCCTTCGTGAAGGCCTTGCTCGCAGCGCATATCTCCGCCACCAAGCTGCTTGAGAACGAGCCGGCCAAGGCTGCGCCGATGGTGCAGAAATACGTCGGCGGCGGTCGCCTGCCGGTCAAGCTGGTGGAGCAGGCAATCCGCAATTCCAAGGGCCAGTTCGTCGCCGATCCGAATACCATCATTCCCGCTACGCTGGCGCTGCAGAAATTTCAGGCCGATAGCGGCACCTTGTCGGGCCCCGCGGTGGATGTGCCCAAGATGTTCAATACCACGTTCTACGATGCCGCCGCGCATTGACGCAGTGGGCGCTGCGCAACCATGCTGACCCGCACCTATTCCCTGCCGACGCGCGTCGCCTACGGCGTCGCCGGCGTGGTCCTGTTCGTGCTGCTGTGGAAAGCGGTCGGCGTGTTCGGCTGGGTCAATCCCGGCATCCTGCCGGATCCCTTCCTGCTGCCCGAAGCCTTCCGGCTGGAATGGGAAAGCGACCGGCTGTTGCCGGCGATCGGCTCCAGCATGATTCACTACGTGTGGGGACTGAGCCTCGGTGCGCTGGCGGGCATTGCAGTCGGCCTGGCTGCTGCGACAGTGCAGCGCTTCGACATGCTGCAAGCGTATGTGGCGCGCATCCTGCGGCCGATTCCGCCGTTGGCCTGGGTCGTGTTCGCCATTGCCTGGTTCAAGGTCAGTCACGCCGGGGCCGCCTTCGTGGTCGCCATCGGCGTGTTCTGGGTCAACTATTTCGCCACCTACAGCGCGGTGCGCAACATCGATCCGCGCTTCTATGAACTGGCGCGCAGCTTCGGCCAGGGGGGCTATTGGCGCCGCTCCGTCAGCATTACGCTGCCGGCGATCGCGCCGGGTTTGCTGGCCGGCATCCGCACCGGCATCGGCCAGGCCTGGATGACATTGATCGCAGCGGAACTGCTCGGCGTCCCCGGCATGGGCCAGGAGATGAACGCCGCCGCCGGCGTCGGCGCCTACGATGCGGTGGTGGTCTACATGCTGGCGATTTCTGCGGTGTACGCCGCCACCGATCTGCTCTACGTCCTGTTCGAAAGAAAGGTGCTGGCATGGCGTCCGTAATCGAATTCGACCAGTTGGCCTATTCGCATCCGGGCGCGACCACGCCGGTCATCCGGGACTTGTCACTGGACATCGAGGCGGGCAGTTTCGTCGCCATTGTCGGCGGTTCAGGCGTCGGCAAGTCGACGCTGCTGCGCACTGCTGCGGGTTTGCTGACGCCGGACTCCGGCGAGATGCGCTTCAATCTGCCACAACGTCCCGGCCGGCGCCGGCGCGCCATCGTGTTCCAGGACAGCCGCCTGCTGCCATGGCGCACCGTCGACGCCAACATCGCCTATGGCCTGGAGACGCTGGGCATCGACAAGCAGGAAAGCGCTGCGCGCGTGGCCGAGGCATTGCAATTGACCGGCCTCGCAGACTTGCACGACCGCTGGCCGCACCAACTCTCCGGCGGCCAGGCGCAACGGGTCGGCATCGCACGCGCACTGGCGGTCAAACCGGACATCCTGCTGATGGACGAGCCGTTCAGCGCGGTCGACGCGCTGACCCGACGCAACCTGCAAACTGAACTGATCCGCATCTGGCAGGCGACTAATTCAGCCGTCATGTTCGTCACCCACGATATCGAGGAAGCGGTGTACCTGGCCGACCGCGTCGTGGTGCTAGGCAATCGTCCGGCCACCGTGGTGGAAAACCTGCACATCGATCTGCCGCGTCCGCGCGATCGCAACGCTGCCGAATTTGCTCAATACGTCACGCATCTTTCGTCGTGGCTGGGCGTGGAATAGGACTAACAGAGATCACCATGGAAAACCTGCGATTGATCATTCACGCTCCCACCGCTGGCGCCCTTGAGCGCGGCCGCCGCAACCTCGCCAATCTGTTGAAGCAAGCGCCCACCGCACAGGTCGAGCTGGTGATCAACGCCGGCGCAGTCGCTGCCGCGCTGGATGCACCGTCGCCGTTCGACAGCCATTTACGCGTCTGCCGCAACACGCTGGAAGCCAACCAGCTCAACGCGCCGGAAGGCGTGAGTGTGGTGCCTGCTGCGGTCTTGCATATTGCGCAGCGTCAGGCGGAGGGATGGGCTTACATGCGGGCGTAAGCCGTGAGAGAGAGAAATCTACCTGAACAGGTGGTTTTTTCTTTGAATGCTTTGGATGTGCACGCACTCAAACTATCCGCGTGGCTTAAAACTGAATCGACAAAAATCTGAAAAACAAAAGCACAGTCTCAGGCAGTTGCATCCAGTTCAGAGGAAGTTAATCAGAGCGAGTAGGGTCACGACCACGAACGATACGGCCAACACCACCATTTGAATCCAACGTCGATCCGAGGAGGCTCCTGCAGGAGATAGCCGTACAGCCATCTCAATCTTCCCGGGGGATGCCATCAGCAGGAATGCAGCTGCGACGTTATGTACTGCCATGAAAAACAAGACGTCAACACCCAACGAGCGCGCGATTTCACTTTGGGTGGAAGCAAACATCGCGTTGGCGCCGCTATTTGAACCAGTGACGAAACCTCCCAAGGCGCCCACAAATGGGGCCGCAACAAGATAGGCTGAACCTGTGTCGGAGAGTGCCTTGGCAAGATATGCGGCCATGCCCGAGACGGCCATCAGGACACCCAGCAAGATAAACAGGCCCGTCACAGGCGCTACTTGCAGCCAGGACGACATTGCGCGTTGGACTGGTTGTATCGCCGGCCTTCCGCGCGCAAACCACAGCGTTGCGATGAAGAGCCACAGAGCAGGCGAACCAAGGTAGTGCCAGTTATCTGAAAGGCCAAGCACTTTTACCACCGATCCTGCGGCCAGAACTCCACCTAGCAGAACTGTATAAGCACCAAGAGCCCTGCGGCCGGTCTTGCTCAATGGAGCCTTGCCTTGATGACGGCCGCGCAAGAGGTGCAGCAAAATCATGACCAGAGCGCCCAAGGCCCCCGCCGGAGCAGTCCCGAAGGCCCAGTTCATTGTGGTTACGGCAATGGTGAAGGCGATCCCCGACAGCGCTCCATATAAGACTGCGACCTTGCGCTTTCCAGGCGGACTTGCGAGCCAGGCAGCAGCAATACCCGTCACGGAAAAAGGTACCAGGCTGAGCACCGCAGACATCACGCCGAGGTCATGGAACGACAGCCTCGACATCGTCGAGGCGATCAGTGTTCCCGGGCCCATGGAGCCCCATGGTACTGCGCACAAACCGAGCAAGCCAATGACGGCTACCTTGCGAGCGGAAAGATCAAAATGAGCCAGTAACGGGATGCCAATAGTTACGCCGATACCGAAACCCGTCAGCGACTCGGAGAAAGGAGTGATGCCGTGTACGACCAGGAGCACCGCGCCAACTCCCTGGCCGGCCCAACTTTGAATCCAGCGGGCCAGGTCTGCCTGGGCGCCAGCTTCACGCAACACTTCAGATAAAAAAAGGCCGCCAGCAACAATCAGCAAGACTTCCACCAAAATCGGAGTCCAGCGCACGGCCGCAGGCAGCATGCTTTCCGCCGGGATAGGGAAGGCTATCAAGATAGCCAGCATTGCAGAGCCTGCACCGAGCAAGGCTGCGTGAAGAGACCGCGCTCCGCAAGCCAGGGCGGTAATGGTCGAGAGGACCGGAAGGACACTGAGAAAAGCGATCATGGAATTTATTTCTTGCTTGCAGTGATAGCGAATTCTATTTTGAAACGACGCTTGCGGTCAGGGCATCGCGAAACGGGGAGAATTGCTTTCCCAGAAGCATGGCGTATTCTTCCGGGCTTACCAATTCGGACGGCGGCAGGGCTGCCTCTGCCTTGTCAAGAAGAGCAAGGGTCGTTGCTGCGACCTCACGCGGTAGTGAAGCACACAGCGCCACCATCATTGCCTCCATGGTTTTAATTTTTGCCACGTAATGCTCAATCTTCAGTTCAGACATATTGCTCTTTCATTTTTTACTGCATAGGTGTTTCGAACAAATTCCTCGATTTCTTTCGCGATCAGGGGGCGTGACAGTAAATAGCCCTGGACCTCATCGACACCCCATGTCTGCAACAAGCGCAGCGTGGAAGACATTTCCACGCCTTCAGCGACAATTCGGTATTGCAGTTGCTTGGCCAATTCAATCAAGGAGCGGACAACGCGTCCTGCCCTTGGATTCGTATCAATTTCGCTGATCAGCGATCTGTCGATCTTGATCACGCTGGCAGGTACTTCCTGGAGGTAAGCGAAGTTGCTGTAGCCTGTTCCAAAATCATCGAGTGCTATCTGAATGCCAAATCTGCGGATGCGATTCAAGGTGTCGAGGACATCTGCACCGTCCATCCAGACGCCTTCCGTGCATTCGATTTCAATTTCATCCGGATAGATATCGTGGCGCAGGCAGGCATGCTGGATGCGCTCGACGATGTCATCTTCTTCAAAATTCCTGGGTGAAAGATTGATCGCGACTTTCAGATGCAGCCCTATCTCTTTCCACTCGCGTATCTGACACAATGCTGCGTCCAGTACCCAATTCGTCAAGGGTTTGATGAGGGCGGTTTTCTCTACCAGCGGCACAAACTCAGCGGGAGAAATCGGACCGAATTTTTTATGGGTCCAACGCAACAAGGCCTCGACGGAGTCATATCTTCCGGTCGCGAGGTCCAGCTTCGGTTGATACTCCAGCCTGAAATCGCCGTCGCGGATCGCCGAGTGAATATCCGTCAGCAAGGTAAACGAACGCTGGAGCGAGATGTCGCACGTTATATCGTAGTTGCACCAGCGTTGCTTTCTGATGAATGCCTGGTGGGCCGCCGCCAAGGCTTTTCTTGTCACGTCCTGAATTTCAACGGCCTCGATCTCAAATTCAACCAAACCACCATAACTGAGCAGGTTCAGCGGAATATTGGCGCTCTCAACCGGATCTGAAAAATTCTTGTGCAGGCTCCGAACGAAGTCCCTGAAGCCGGCCGTATTGCCATCGATAGAAAGTAGCGCAAACTGGTTGTCGTTGAGATGGTAAATATCAGCCCTTCCCCGGCATATCTTTCTGATCTTGTGCGCCACGTTACGCATCAGCACGTTGTAGCCGTCTACTCCGAGAAAGCCGGCAATTTTCATCGCGGTTCCCAGATCCGGCATATCGATATGGACCAGAATGCGGCGGCCTTTGCTCGCTTGAGAGGAGAGCGCCTTGAGGTCTTCTTCCAACTGATAGTTGTTCGGCATTCCACTCAAAATATTGACCCGGCCGACGGCGCGCCTCAGACCAATATGCGCAATCACGAGCTCCGCCAGTTCTCTGAGCGTATTCTGTTGTTCTTCGGTCAGGTCGCGAGGATATGTATCCATGACGCAGAGGGCGCCAATAACGAATCCCTGGTTGGTGATCAGCGGCGCGCCGGCGTAAAACCGGACCTTCAAATCACCCGTGACAGCGGGATTGTTTTTGAATCTGTCGTCCGTCAACGCATCTTGAACGACGAAGACATCGGCAGCATCCACGGTGTGGGTACAAAATGATTTCTCGCGCGGCGTCTCTTCCTTCATGAAGCCGAAGGTCGATTTCAATTGCTGCACCGTGCTGTCTATCAGGGATATATAGGCGAATGGGGCGTTGAAATGGAGCGCGACGAGTCGTGTGATGCGATTCAGATCTTCATCCGAATTGCCCTCCAGAATCTCCAGTTCATGAAGGGCATTCAGCCGATCCGCCTCGGCGGGCAATGTATTTTTTTCGCCGCACAACGTGGTTGTTTTGTCTTGCATTGAAATTCCTTGCAGAGATCCGGAACACCTGCCTTGAGCTGGACCCCGATCTTTTGGTTACGTCATATGCTTATAGATTGGAAGGCTCTTGCGATCGCATTGCTGCATTTGCCCGGCAATGGAAAGTGGATCAGTTGGATAGAAAAATTCGGCGAGAAAAGGAACACTCACAATGCAAAATGCCCAGGAAAATAATCTGCCGGGCATTTCGCTTGTGAGGGCGGTGACGACACTTGCCGCCCAACTGTGCATCGTTGATTATTTGCTCAGCACATAATCAAATTTGCCCGGTTGCACGAGGAAGAACAAGCAGTCGGTGTCCGAGATGCACTCCGTCACATGCGACTCTTCACCGCGTTGAAACCAGTAGGAACCTACCGGAAGCGGAACCGCTTTCCCACCGGCTTGATAGTTGGCGCCGACACCCTTCAATACCACGGCATAGTAGTCCTCGGTGTGCGTATGCGGAGCGCTCTTGAAGCCGGCCGGTGCGCGAACGAAAGTACCGTGACGTCCATTTGCCAAATTGCCATAGGCCGGACCTGCCTTGAGCTCCTTGCCATCCGACTTCACGCCGGTGTCAACGAACTTGATGTCGCCGGCGGGAACGCTCACCGACGGGCCTTCGTGCACAGGCTTCTTGTCCGCGGCGCTTGCGACGATGGAAACACCGAAAGCCAGCCCCATTGCAATGATTACTTTTTTCATGTTCATGATAGTTTTTGATATAAAAATGATGTTGAATGATCGTGACAGTCACGGATCATGATTGCTCATCAGCGTCGTGATTGAGGAGGGTAAATACCAACCCACCTACCCACCCATCAGTCCACGCCGATTTACTTCTTCAGAAGCGCGGCCACTTTAGCCACACCTGCCTGAGCGCAGACTTCGTCCTTGTCACCGCCAGGTGAGCCGCCTACACCGAGCCCGGCAATGGTTTCGTCTCCCACCTTGAATGCCACCCCGCCCGGCAATGCCGTGACATTGGGCGTGCTTGCCAGCGACTGTGCCAGCAGAGGCGGATACTTCGACAGAACACCGATATAGCCGCTGGTCGTATCGACATGGAAGATCGGCCCCATCGTCACGACCGTATAGGCCTTGCGGAAACTGCTGTCCTTGGTGTGAATTACCGCATGGTCGCCGCGCAGAACGACTTGTGGGGTTCCCGACACGTCGACAACCGTCGCAGTCACGTCATAGCCATTTGCTTTGCATGTATCCACCGCTGTTTGAGCTGCAATAATTGCCGTGCTCAACGGCAGGGTCTTGCCGCTGACCGACACCTGTGCCTGAGCCGGTGTCTGAGAGATCAGGGCAATAAGTGCCACCATAACGGTCAATGATGCGACCCCTACGCCAAGTTTTTCTTGTAGGCTGGCAGTGTCCAATCGGTTTCCTGATCTGCTGCCAGTGCGGCGTGTAATTTTTTTCATGATTTTCATATTTCAGTTATCTCGCATGGGTTGATTTGAGCGGCATGAAGAGTCAACAAACGAAACACCGATTGCGCGTCTGCCCAATCATCTGAGCTGATCGGTCGTCTGGTTTCGCTTAATCTCTTTGCCTGAAATGAATCATGCTCTGAATCGTTTTAAAACAGAATCATGCAAACGCGAGAATCATTTCCTCAGAAAATGATTAGATTGCGGGGATCTGCAAGAGGGCGCAGCTGGTCGATTTGTTCTTGGCCTGGCGACACCCGATTGAATCAAGAAAGGCGGTGCATGAGTCCGCCTCTGCAATGGCGAAGTAGGCGTCATGATCGTTTTTCGCCATATTCAATAGGGGGATGCGCAGCATGCAAACGCACCGGCGCCTGATGGGAATCAGAACTCAGGTGGCGGGCAACGGCGTCTGTACGTTCGTCAGAAAGGGAGGGGAGTCAAACTGCGTCGGAGTAATCCGACAGGAGGAAAAACGTTGCCGGTGATCCGGGCACACCCGCGATGTCGAATATACGTCCGGGGCGTTCAATCAGAAGGAATGCGCCCGAATTCAGCAAGCAACTCGCGGAGTTGCGGTACCGCATAGTCAATGAAGCGGCGCAGCTTTGCCGGCATCGCTTCCCGGGAAAGAAAAACCACATGAACCGGAATCGGTTCAACCTCAAACTCTTGCAAGACATATTTCAATTTCCCGGCCTTTACCGCGTCGTGCACATCATGCTCAAGGATGAAGGTCACGCCGATGCCTGCGATAGCGGCATCAACTGCGGCATCCGGCGACGAAACGAGTAAGCGCGGTACATCTGAAACGGTGTACGTTTGCCCCGTATCCTGACTACGGTAGCGCCATGGAGAGAGACTTGGACTATCGAATACGACGCAAGGAAACTTGCTCAAATCCTCCGGCGTCTCGGGCCGACCATGTTTGTCCAGAAGTGCCGGGCTGGCTACGGTCACCACACGCAATGCCCCCACCCGCGTAGCGACCAAACTGCTGTCGCGAAGCTTGCCTACACGGATGGCCACATCGGCGTGTACGTCGATCAGGTCAATGATGCGATCGGACTGCACCAGCCGGATTCGAATCTCAGGATACAGCGCGAGAAACTGATTGATGACCGGCAGCACCCGCAAACGCGCCACTTGCACAGGTGAGGTGACAACCAGCTCTCCCCGTGGGGTCGTGAATTCACCGGCGGCACGCCGCTCCAGTTCGTCCACGTCTTCGAGGATTCGCTTTGCCGCGGCGACATACTCAACGCCCGCTTCGGTCAGCGCGAGCTTCCTTGTTGTCCTGATGATCAGTCTCGTCCCCACCATCGCTTCAAGGTCGCTGACGTTCCTGGTGAGCGTGGGAGCCGATACATTCAATTTTCTGGCCGCGGCCGACAAGCTACCTTCCTCAACCGAGGCCACCAACATCGCCATCGCTTCTAGTCGGTCCACGTGATGCACCCAAAAAAAATATAAAGAATCAATTCTAACCCCAGCTTGTCTGATTCAGTCCGGAACCCATCCGCCAGGACGGGATCCGGTTTGTCGCGACATAGTGTCGCGGCACATTAGAACTGCGTCAGACCGCCATCAACCACCATTTCGGTTCCTGTGGTGTACGACGAATCGTCGCTTGCCAGGAACAACGCTGTCTTGGCCAGCTCGTCAGGGGTGCCGAAACGCTTCAGCGCAACCTTGTCTGTAATGCTGGCGGCGACCTGGGACAGCACGTTGTCGGGCAGACCGATCTTGCTGTAGAACGGGGTTGCAATTGCGCCCGGGCTGATGGCGTTGACACGGATGCCGAGTGGCGCCAGTTCGGCGCCCAGGGTGCGAACCAGGGAGCGCGTTGCTGCCTTGGTGGCTGCCAGAATCGACAGGCCTGGATAACCGATGGTGTTCAGGAAGGAGGTCGTCACAATGACGCTGCCGCCACGGCTCATCAAAGGAGCCGTCTTTTGGATCGTGAAGAATGTGCCCGTGAAGTTCAACGCGAGGTTGTCGTTGATGTAGTCCTCAGTGACGGATGCGAGAGGAGCGACTGTGGTGGCGCCGGCGTTGGCAAAGACGACGTCGATGTGGCCGAACTGCGCACGGGTTTTTTCGACCGCACGTTCGATGTCCGCTACCTTGCGGATGTCCGCCTGGATCAGCAGAGCGTTGCCGTTGAGCGCCTTGCCGGCTTCTGCCAGACGTTCAGCGTTCGAGCCAACCAGCACGACATTGGCGCCTTCCGCCTGGAACAGCTTTGCAGTTTCCAGTCCGATGCCTGATGTGCCGCCGGTAATAAATGCCACTTTGTTGCTGAGTTTCATGATTTTTCCTTTGAGTGATAAGTTGGATCGCAATGCAATGGCTGACGATGACGTCGCTTCGTCAACTTGTTGTGTTGAATGCCTTGCTTGGAATGAATAGTAGATCTCACCACTTTTAAAGAGAATCCATTAAACCTGATTAATATCTAATCAAAATATGAGGAAGTAACCAAGGCGCCGGGATCGCGGTCAATAGCGACTGCTGCGCTTGTCAGGCTGAGGCGGTACTTTTGCTTTCGAGATTTGGCGGGAGCCGGTTTTAAGCCGCACGATAGCTCGAATGCATACACATCCGGAGCACTGCCGGGTAGGGGGATTGCGGCGTCTTGCGCCAGATCTTTTCCGAGTGAAAACGGCGCCTGCGAGGCGCCTGTCGTTTCGGGAGAGACCTGGAAGCGCTGCCAATTTATTGTGCTTCCGGGTCGGGGGTCGGTAGCAGGAATTCTCTTTTGTCTGTCACCGTCAGCCAGGTTTCCGCATCATCCGGCACTTTTCCCTGTTGCGTAATGACGGGCCATGTCTTCGCAAACTGGATGTTGATATCGATATAGTCGCGGTCTTTGCCGGCGAGCGTTTCTTTGGCGCGGATTGCTCCTGCGGGGCATACCAGCTCACATATTGCGCAGTTGACGCAAACGGATGGATCGATCACCACAAAATTCTGTCCTGCGCGGAAAGCCTGCACAGGGCAGACTTCCACGCATTCCATGAACTTGCAGCGAATACAAGCTTCGGTGACTACATAGCTCATGATTTTTCTTTCTGAAAATCAGAAGCCGGCGTCAACATCAAAAAACACATTGGGCTTGCGATACACCGCCAGGATCACGCAACCTTCGTCAGAGCGGGTTTCGTGCAACGAACCGGGCTTGCGCCATGTGAACTCGCCGGCACGTGCGATGCCGTCGTGATCGTAGAAGGAGCCTTCCAGCACAAAACTTTGTTCAATCTCCGGATGACGATGGAACGGGAGGGTGGTGCCCGGTTCCCATTTCAGCAGGCAAGTCAGTTCGCCGCTTTCGGCATTTTCATACAGTGCCTTGATGCGGATGCCTTTGTGTTTGGTCGGCTTCCATTCCAGATCATCCGGCTTGACATAGGTCGAGCCGTTAGGTGTTGGGGCCAGTTTTCCCTTCAAGCGGGTTTCGACGACTGCGTTCATTTCCATCTCCTTAAAAAATGCGGCTGTTCCGCGATAAGTTGAGCAACTACTACAACACTTCGTTTCTGGTTTCCCGGGCGACCAGCGCCGCGACAAGCGTGATGACTGCCAGTACGATCAGCATGATCGAGACGCCGGCGGTCCCTCCGAAATAGGCCATCAGCCCCGTCGCCAGCATCGGCGAAAGCCCGCCGCCGATGGCAGCTGCGACTTGAAAGCCGAAGGAGGCGCCGCTGTACCGTACATTCGCACCGAAGAGTTCAGGGAAATACGTCGCTTCCGGCGCAAACATGAGTCCATGGCCCAGGCTCAGCGCCACGATCATTGTGCCGATCACGATGGTTGCGTCTTTCGTATCCAGCATCGTGAAGAGCGGGAAGGCCAATAACATCGTGATGATCGCTCCCGCTATATACATGGGGCGTCGGCCGATGTAATCGGACATCAGCCCGAACAGGGGAATCGTCACCACTTCGACGATCGCCGCATACAGAATTCCGTCCAGGATCAGAGACTTCGGCAAGGAAAGCGTGTTGGTGGCGTACAGAACGATAAAGACGGTCAATATGTAAACCCAGGACACTTCCGAGATTTTCAGTCCGATCGCCGTCAGAAATGAGCGCGGGTTCTTCAGGATGGCGTCCAGAACCGGGCTCTTCGACAGTTCATTTTTTTCTTTCATGCGGAGGAAAACCGGCGACTCTTCCACCTTGCTGCGGATGAAATAACCCACCACCACCAGCACCAGGCTCAGCAAAAACGGTATCCGCCATCCCCAAGCCATGAAGTCGGCTTCGGGCAACTTTGAGACAATGGAAAAGACCGCGGTGGCAATGAGCAATCCGAGCGGAAAGCCGACCTGAACCAGACTTCCATAAAATCCGCGTCGGTTTGGTGGCGCATGCTCCAATACCATGAGTGCTGCACCGCCCCATTCGCCGCCCAGGCCAATGCCTTGAATGAAGCGCAGGGTGATCAGAAGAACCGGCGCCCATAGTCCGACCTGAGCATAGGTGGGGAGGCAGCCGATCAGAACCGTCCCCAGGCCCATGATGAACATCGTCAGCAAGAGCATCGATTTGCGACCGACCCGATCGCCGAAGTGCCCGAAGATGGCACCGCCCAGCGGGCGTGCAAAAAAGCCGACGGCATAGGTGCCCAGTGCTGCCAGCGTGCCGATAATTGGCGAGACGTTCGGGAAAAACAACTTGTTGAATACCAGCGCTGCCGCCATGCCATAAATCAGAAAGTCGTACCACTCGATAATCGTCCCAATCGAGCTGGCTGCTGCGATTGTGCCGATCTTCCCCTTTGTTTCTGCCTTTCCTGCGGTCACCGTGTGACTCGTGGTTGGAATTGCCATCTTTGTCTCCTTCGTTTGATTTTTTACGAAGAACCGATTCTCGATACGAGAAACTCTATCTATCAGCAGTGGAAAATATCTTATTGGGAAACTATTGTCGTAGCGAAATTCACTGTTGAATGCAATAAATCGTACCTATTACCCGTCTTCTCCTAGTTCAGCTAGACAGCTGATGAAACTCAATGTAGCATCAAGTATCCCAACAGTAAACATTTTAATCAAAAGTTTCATAAAGGAGATTGGCATGAAAGTTGGCATTTTTATTTATCCAGATGTAGAGCCGATTGATCTGGCGACCTTCGGCGTGTTGTCGATGGCGCGTCGTGTTGATCCCGACATTCAGATCTGCACGCTTGCGCCGCAGAGCGGAGAAGTTCGCCTGGCGAACGGGCTGCGGGTGATTGCCGACTACGGCGTCGACGACGCGCCGGCGCTGGATGTGATTGTCGTGACGGGAGGTCCGGGATGGCAGGCGCAGACTGTTGCGAAGAGCACGCTCGATTTCCTGAGGACGCGTGCGGCCGATACGTTGCTGGTGTCGGTGTGCACCGGCGGCATGATCATGGCCGCGGCTGGCGTTCTTGATGGAAAGAGCGCGACGACCAAGGTTGAAGTCATTGGCGCCGAGGTTTCTCCGTTAAGCGTGATGGCGTCGAAATATCCGGAGATTTCGACAGTGCATTCCAGCCTGGTCGATGAAGGAACTATCGTCACCGGTGGTGGTGTAACGCTTTGCATCGACGCGATGATGCATCTGCTCAAGACAAGAATCGACCCGAAAGTGGCGGATGAGACCGCCCGGATCATGGAGTATTCCCGGGCATGGCAGGCCAACATAACTGCGTTGCCGCCGGTTCAAGCCTGATGATGTCGGACGCTCCTCCCGCCGACGCGGCTGCCGGGCTGTCCGACGTAGAAATACGTCTGGGCACGCGCGTGTATGAACTTCGCAATGCGCGCAGTTATACGCTTGAGCAGCTGTCGGTCGAGACCGGGTTTACCAAGGGATATCTTTCAAAGATAGAAAATTCGAAAGTCATTCCTCCGATCGGCACGCTGATAAAAATAGCGCAGGCGCTGCATACCGATCTGGCTGAGTTGCTGGGTACGGAAGTGCTGGCCGAGAGCACGAGCGGAATCTGCGTCGTGCGCGGATGGGCACGCGAGCCCATTGTGCGAGGCGATAGCTCGTTCGGCTACGACTACATTGCGCTGGCCAATAAGCGGCGCCGCAAGACAATGGATCCCTTCATCATGGTATTTCCCTCCGACCTGTCGCACGACGTGCGATTTGAGCATGAAGGGGAGGAGTTCATCTACATACTCGAGGGGCAAGTCGAGTTCAGCTTTGTGGTTGATGGCAAGGAGCGGCAGTGGGTTTTGTCTCCGGGCGACAGTATCTATTTCGACTCGCAGACACCGCATCGCGGGCGCGGCCTGCAGGCGGAATCCAGGGCGTTGATGGTGACATCGCAGCCAGCGGATTCCGGAGGCGACAGCGTGCCTGGAATGGGGCCAAGGTAAGGAGCATGGCGGTCGGTCAATGTGCTCCATTGAATCGATCGGCCATCGTCAGACGATTCAACTTTTGGAGGAGAGGGCTGTCATGAAAAATCTTACCCTGGGCGGGAAGCTGTATTTGATATTGGCGCTGATGTGGGTCGGTTTGGTGTCGTTCGGAGTCTGGTCTGCGTGGAACACGCGCAGCATTTTGACGGAAGAGCGGCGCACGAAACTTCGCGCCAATGTCGAGATTGCAGAATCGGTGGTCAAGGGCTATGCCGCACGTGTGGATAGCGGCGAGCTCACCATGGCGGAAGCACAGAAGCGTGCCATCGCAAACATTTCAGCCATGCGCTTCAACCCCGAAGGCTATTTCGTCGTACAGGATCAGGACTTTATCGCGCTGGTCCATGCCAATCAGAAAATTGTGGGGAAGAGTCAGCGGGATTTCAAAGATACCGATGGAAAATACTTTATTCAGGAACAGCGGAAAAAGATCGATGCCACAGGCGAAGCGCAGGTGGATTATTCTTTCCCGCATCCAGGAGATACCGTTCCCGCACCGAAGATTACCTATGCCAAGCTTTTCAAGCCATGGGGCTGGACAATTTTTACGGGAGCCTATGTCGATAGCATCGAGCTTGTGTTCTACAGCGAACTCAAAGGCATCCTGAGCATTACGATTGCAATCGGTTTGCTGCTGACGGCGCTGACCTATCTGGTCATCCGCAACGTTGCGCGCAGTCTCGGTGGCGAGCCGTCGTACGCCGCCGAGATTGCGTCGAGAATTGCCGATGGCGATCTGGCATTCGAGATCAACGTAAAAGGCGACAACGAAAATAGCATGCTGGGCACCATGCGCCGGATGCAGCGGCAATTGTCCGCGACGGTCGGCCAGATCCGCCAAGGCACGGACACAATTGAAGTCGGCGCCGGCGAGATCGCAGCAGGTAATCTCGACCTGTCTTCACGCACCGAGCAACAGGCGAGCTCTTTGGCGGAGACGTCCGCCAGCATGGGGGAGCTCACTTCCGCTGTACAACAAAATACCGACAATGCGCGACAAGCGGGCGAGTTGGCCGGAAGTGCATCGCGCATCGCGGAGCGTGGCGGTGAAGTGGTGAGCAAGGTGGTAGAGACCATGCGTGGAATTAACGATAGTTCACTCAAGATGGTCGACATCATCAGCGTGATCGACAGCATCGCCTTCCAGACGAACATCCTCGCACTCAATGCCGCTGTCGAAGCTGCCCGCGCCGGTGAGCAAGGTCGCGGCTTTGCGGTCGTCGCTACGGAGGTCAGAACGTTGGCGCAGCGTAGCGCCCAGGCGGCAAGAGAGATCAAGGGGCTCATTGACGACTCCGTCGCGCGTGTCGGCAATGGCTCCGGCCTGGTAGAGAAAGCCGGAGCGACAATGAAGGAGATGATGGTTGCCGTCGATCGGGTAACGAATATCGTCGGCGATATCTCCTCTGCGTCAGAGCGGCAAAGCAGCTGGATTGGGCAGATCAACGATGCGATGATGCAAATGGATCAGGTCACCCAGCAAAACGCCGCGCTCGTCGAAGAGGCGGCGGCGGCTGCTGCGTCGCTGGAGGGACAGGCGAAACGCTTGAAGCAGGCAGTCGAAATCTTCAAAACGGAAGATGCAAGATCGATGGCGGCAGTCGCACCTGCACATGTTGCGACTCTGCCAGAGAATGCGCCGGATGCGGGCGGCAGAGAACGATTGAAGAACAGGTACGCACAGCAAAAATTGGCGTTGCCAGTGAGGTAGGGTTGGACCTGGTTCAATGGAGTACCAACTTTTCCGTTGAACCCGATCCATTTTGCTTAACCCGCTGTCCGGTGGAGATGCCGTGAATTACGGAATGGATGTCGGCTTGGATTTGTAGATGACGACAAGCGCCCGGGACTCGCCATTCAGGCTGCGTCCTCGATGGGGTGAGCGGGAGTCGAAATAGACGCTGTCTCCTGGCGACAAAACCCAGGTCTTGTTACGTCCATCGATGATCGCCTCAAATTCTACCTCTCCATCGAGAATGAACATGAACTCTTCGCCTTCATGTTCGAAGCGAATGTCGCGGTCGACCTTGGACGGAAACACCATGATGAATGGCTCCATCTGTTTGTGGTGGCGCTTGTGCGCAAGCGCGACATAGTCGTAGCCAAACGAGCTGCCGCCTTTGATGACGGATTCTCGTTGCCAGGACCGGATCACACAGACGGTGTCTGTGTCGGCGGTGGCGTCTTCCGGCTCAAGCAGGTCTGCAATATCTGTTTCCAGCACCTGTGTAATTTTAAGCAAGGTGCCGATCGGGGGAATGACTTTGGAGTTTTCGATCTTCGAAAGGTAGCCCTTCGTAAAGCCTGTGGCCGTTGCCAGGTTTTCCAGGGTGTAGCCGCGGGCGCCGCGCAATCGGGAAATTCGCTTTCCCAGTTGCAGCTCGATTGCTGTGGGAATTTCTTCTTTTGCTGAATCCAGTTCGTCCGTCATTCGTCGATTTATCAGGAAATAAATATTGTTTTGAAAGAATGTCTTGCACCGTGTTGTTCGAAAATGCCGAATGTTTTGGCACCTTTTAAGTGCAATGATACTTCGATTGTGATTGGCAGCTGTTGTTTTGGATCAAGAGCAAGGGCGCTTGGAGATGGCGATACCGACTTCTGATGCAAAAATTTTCTGCTTCGGTTTTTGAAGCGCAGCCAAAAAAGGCCGCGCTCTCCAGCGTTGCGGAGGCCGTTGCACACAAGCTTTTTGCAGTTGCTGATGATTTGCTCAAAGACGATGCCGAATATCTCTTTGGCTACTTTGAGCGCTCACATATCAAGAGCGCTGACACCTGGATGCCTGCATCTTGCGTTCATGTCGGCTCAAGACAAGGTCGCGTAAGCCGTCGCCAGATGATAAGCGGTGGTGGATGGCAACTCGGCACGCACGATCTTGCCGTCAATGGTTTGGCTTTCAATCCAGCCAGACGCCGTGAGGAAGCGCGCGCCGAAACGAGCGATCTGCAGCGGGAGCTCGGCGCGCACGGCTGCCTCGCGATGATGGGCGAGGGCACGCAGATATTCGCTTTGCGCCCAGATTCTCTGGGTGCTGTCGGTCAATGTTCCGCGCAGGTCCAACGCCGCCGCCACACCGCCGGTTTGCGCATCGACACCAGTGCGTCGGACGAAATCAAAGGCACGATACAAGGCCTGCTGCATGCCCGCTTTGTGAAAGGCCGGGTGCTGACTCGATTCCACCAAAAACAGCCATTCGAACTGATGGCCAGGTTCGATCCAGTTATTATCGCTGTCCAGTGGCAGCTCGGCTACGCAACCGGTTGCCTCATCCACGAAGGTGCCGGCAAAAGCGCTGACCAGCTTGTCCAGCCGCTGCGCAAAAATCGCTTGCGAGGTCGTGGCGGCAGCGGCCAGCCAGGCTTCGGTCAGGTGCATCAACGGATTTTGGGTTGGACCGCTGATCTTGCTGGAAAAATCTTCCGCCATGGCGCTGCTGAACAGAGCGCCGTCAACCATGTGACGTTCAATCAGGGCTGAGGTTTCTTCCAGGAGCGCGAGCGCTTGCTGAGCTTGTTTCGCATGAGGATGCCTGGCATATTCGGCGCACGCGAAAATCACGAATGCGTGCGTATACAAGTCTTTTTGCCGTTCCTTCGGCTCACCGTCGGCATCGACGCTGTAAAACCAGCCGCCATGCTGTTTGTCTTGAAAATAATGACACAGCGAAGCAAACAAGGCATCGGCATGTTGCCACTCCTGCGCCAGCGAAAAGACGAACAATTGCCGCGCGCACGCCATGGCGCGATAGCGTACCGGCGGCAATGCCGTCTTGCCATCTGCTGCCACGCTTTCGTAGGCGAGTCCCAGGTTTTGATTAAAACCCGCATCACGCCAGATCGGCAAGATGACGTCCTGGTAGTGGCTGCGCAGTGCGCTAGCGGTGCTGAAATGTGAATCGACCATGGAATGCGATCAGAAATAGACGTCTGAGGTTTAGCGGGGACCAGCGGCCATCGATCAAGAGCCGCTGCTGGCCGATTTCAATAAATTTTCCTTTTTGGGCATGAATATCCCTAAGGAAAATATATTCGTATGGTATCAAACACGCCGATAGACTTTATTAATTTCTATCATTATCACCAACTGGTATCCCGCTCCGCCGTCGACGAAATCTTGTGGATAGACAAATCGGCGCCTTCGAATTCCTGTTCCGGATCGAGGCGAATGCCGATGGCTTTCTTGAGCACGCCGTAGACGATCCAGCCGCCGATGACGGCGATGGCTATGCCGAGCAGCGAGCCGCACAACTGCGCCATGAAGGACACGCCGCCGAGGCCGCCCAGCGTTTTCGTGCCGAACATGCCGGCCGCCAGTCCCCCCCAGGTGCCGCACAGGCCGTGCAGAGGCCATACGCCGAGCACGTCGTCGATCTTCCATTTGTTTTGCGTGCGGGTGAACATCCACACGAAGATCGCGCCGGCGATGCCGCCGGTGACCAGCGCGCCCAGCGGATGCATCAGGTCGGAGCCGGCGCATACCGCCACCAGTCCGGCCAGCGGACCGTTGTAGACGAAACCGGGGTCATTCTTGCCCATGATCAGCGCGACCAGCGTGCCGCCGGCCATGGCCATGAGCGAGTTGAGCGCGACCAGGCCGTTCATCTTGTCGAGGGTTTGCGCGCTCATGACGTTGAAGCCGAACCAGCCGACCGTGAGGATCCAGGCGCCCAGTGCGAGGAAGGGAATGTTCGACGGCGGGTGCGCGGCGATATTGCCGTCCTTGGTGTAGCGTCCGCGTCGCGCGCCCAGCAACAACACTGCAGGCAGGGCGATCCAGCCGCCGACGGCGTGGACCACGATGGAGCCGGCGAAGTCGTGAAACTCGGCGCCGAATGCGTTCTTGAGCCAGGCTTGCACGCCGAAGTGCTGGTTCCAGGCGATGCCTTCGAAGAAGGGATACACCAGGCCGACCAGCACGGCGGTGGCGATCAGTTGCGGATTGAATTTGGAGCGCTCGGCGATGCCGCCCGAGATGATTGCGGGAATCGCGGCGGCGAAGGTCAGCAGGAAAAAGAACTTCACCAGCTCAAAACCGCTGCGTGCCGACAGGACTTCTGCGCCGCTGAAAAAGCTGACGCCGTAGGCGACGTAATAGCCGACGAAAAAGTAAGCGATGGTCGATACCGCGAAGTCCGCCAGGATTTTGACCAGCGCGTTGACCTGGTTCTTGCGTCGCACGGTGCCCAGTTCCAGAAAGGCAAAGCCGGCATGCATCGCCAGAATCATGACTGCGCCGAGCAAAATGAAGAGCGCATCGGCACCATTTTTGTGATCGTCCACGAAAAAATCTCCCAATAATTGTGCAATAAATAGCGAAAAGGTCTTTATAAAGCAAAAAACATTCCATTTCGGTGCAAATTATTAGTGCCTTGAATTTAAAGGAGAATTATTTGTTGTTGAAAAACAATTATAGAAAAGCGCACGCAAAATGTGCGAAAAGCCGCGTCAATGCGGTGCGTGGCAAAACCGGCAAGTTTTGGGGCTTGCCGCAGGATGTCTTGCTGGAAAGAAAAATCAGAGGGAAGGGGAAGGGGAAGTGGAAATGGAAATGGAAATGCTCAGCGACCCGGGCCGGACAGCTTCTGCGTGATCAGCTTGCAGGTCGACAGCAGCGGATCGATCAATGCCTGTTGCAATTGGGCGGGTTTGCGGAACAGTGGAATGCTGACGCTGATGCAGGCGACCGGCATGCCTTCGGCGCCGAAGATGGGCGCGCCGACGCAGAAGATCTGCGCTTCGTTCTCTTCGCGGTCTTCGGTGTAGCCGCGCTGTTGCGCCACGGCGAGTTCGGCGCGCAGGACGTCGAGGTCGGTGATGGTGTGTTCGGTGAATTTTTGTATTTTGACCGAGCGCAGCAGGCGGTTGCGGGTGGCCTCGTCGAGCGCGGCCAGGTAGGCCTTGCCGACCGAGCTCGAATACAGCGTCACGCGCGTGCCCACGCGCGAGGTCATGCGCACGGCTTGCGGGCTTTCCAGCTTCTCGATGTAGACCATGCCGTTGTCGCTGGGCACGGCCAGGTGGACGGTCTCGCGCGTGGTGTCGCGCAGCTGTTGCAGGGCGTCGATGGCGGCGGTGCGGACATCCGAACGCGACCATGATTTGCTGGCGAGATTGATCAGACGCGGGCCGAGTTCGAAATGGCGCGTGCGTGGATTTTCCACCACCATGCCTTCGGCCGTCAGCGCCGCCAGGATGCGATAGACGGTCGGACGCGGATAACCGCTCAGCGCGCTGAGCTGGGCAATCGACAGCGGCGCATCCTGGTCGGCGATCAGCTGCAGCACGGCCATGAACTTGGAGAACGCAGCAGTGCCGGCGATCTTCGGATTGTCTTCGGCGGCGGTGTCGGAGGTCGGCATGAGCGGCATGGGCGTCGGGTGCAAAGCAGGGGGAAAGAAATCAGGGAAGGACAGGACAGAAAAAGGCGGCAGAGAGGCATTATAGCCGAGGGGTTTCCCGGCACTGCCGCGGACAGGACAGCGGCAGTGCCGGGAAGGTAATACGTTACGGCAGGATCACGACACCAGGTAGCCGCCGTCGACCGGCACCACGGCGCCGGTCATGAAGGAGGCTGCCGGCGTGCACAGGAAAGCTGCGACATTGCCGATGTCTTCCGGCGTGCCCCAGCGGTTCAGCGGCGTGCGTTGCAGGATAGGGCCGGAGCGCGCCGGATCTTCCTGCAGCGCCTTGGTCAGCGGCGTTGCGATCCAGCCCGGCGCGACCGCATTGACGCGAATGCCGTCGGCGGCGTAGGCAATCGCCAGCGACTTGGTCAGTTGTGCCACGCCGCCTTTGCTGGAGCTGTACGCCGGCACCAGGCCGCCGCCGAAGAAGCTCAGCATCGACGCCAGGTTGACGATGCAACCCTTGCTCTCTTTCAGCAGCGCGCGCGCCGCCGAACAGACGCGCATGGTGCCGGTCAGGTTGACCGCGATCACCTGTTCGAAGACCTCGACTTCATGTTCGGCGCCGCGCTTGATGATGCCGGCGCAGTTGATCACGATGTCGAGTTGCTTGATGCCGGCGAACAGATCCCTGACGCTGTCTTCCGACGCCACGTTGAGTTCGGCCAGCATGATGCCGGTGCCGTCGAACTCTTCCGTGGCGAACGGTGGCAAACCTGCCGCGATGACCTTGGCGCCCATGGCGGCGAGCTGGCGCGCCACCGCGCCGCCGATGCCCTGGGTGCCGCCGGTGACCAGCGCGGTTTTACCCTGGAACAGATTGGGAGTGAATGTCATGTGCTTTCCTTCAGATCGAAAATAAAATTACGCTGCTACCCGGTCGCCTTCGATCGGCTTGTTCACCACGAACATGTACACCAGTGCGGCAGCGAACGCGACCGCGGCGCTGATCAGCAGGGCGTTGACGAACGAGTGGGTCTTGTCGACCACGATGCCGGTGATGAGCGGAGCCAGCGAGCCGCCGAGGTAGCCGCCGAAGTTTTGCAGGCTGCCCAGCGAAGCCACCAAACGACGTGGGATTGCCACGCTGACCAGCGCCCATGCGCCGCCGCTTGCCATGTTCACGAACGCCATCGCCAGCGAGATGTAGACGATCGCCATGAAGGTGCTCGGGGTGTAGGCGGCAGGAATGGTGAACGCACCCGCACCGATCAGACCGGCGCAGATTGGCCACTTGCGGCTGCGGATCGGCGCCATGCCGCGCTTCATCAGACCGTCGGCGATATAGCCCGAAGACAGCATGCCCAGCGTGCCGAAGATGTACGGAATCACCACCACCCAGCCGGTGCGCGCGATGCTCAGGTGACGTTCATGTTCGAGGTAGGCAGGCAACCATGTCAGGTACAGCCACACCATGTAGATCACGCCCATGAAGCCGAACAGCATGCCCCAGGTGGTGCGGTATTTGAACAGGCCCTTCCACTCGTGCCAGGTCAGCTTGGCGTTGGCGTTCGGATCGTTGTCGGTGCCGTCGGCGAGGTACAGCATTTCGGATGGCGTCAGTTCGACTTCATTGCGGTTGCGGTAGAAGATGTACCAGCCCACTGCGACGGCGATACCGGCGATACCCATGATGACGAACATCATGCGCCAGCCGAACGACAGCATCAGCACGGTCAGGATCGGCGGCGCGAGGGCCGGGCCGATGGTCGACGAGGCGACGAAGATGCCGGTCGGGCCGCCGCGTTCGCGCACGGCGAACCATTCGGACACCACTTTGGCGCCGGCCGGGAATTGCGGCGCTTCACCGAGGCCGAGGAACACGCGCGCCACCAGGAACTGATGCAGCGAACCGACGAAACCGCCGGCCAGCTGCGCCACCGACCACACCATCATGCCGGCGCCGAGCATCACGCGCGCGCCGAACTTGTCGAGCATCGCGCCGATCGGCAATTGCGAGAAGGCGTAGGCGAGCGAGAATGCGGACAGCAGCAGACCCATCTCCGATGCGCTCAATCCCAGCTCCTGGCTGACGGAATGATTGGCGATGGACAGCGTGCTGCGGTCGAGGTAATTGACGATGCCGGCAAGCATCAGGAACGTCAGTGCGACCCACTGAATGCGTTTGAGCTTGCTGCTCTTTTGGACTTCCATGTTGTCTCCAAAGTAAATGTAAAGCGCTGCAGGCAAACGGCTTCTGAGCAACATCACCTGCCTGCGCCGTCTTTGCGGTGCTTAGGCCCTGCTGCAGCGTTGCGAAAAACATCCGGCCGCTTGTGGCGGTCGGACGGGTAGTACTAATACTGTTCGTTCCGGCGACTTAATAAGTCGCGCGTCCTCCGGACAAATCAAACACCGCGCCGGTGTTGAACGTGCACGAACCGGAGCACAGCCAGGCCACCATCTCGGCGACTTCCTCGACATAGCCGAGACGGCCCATCGGGCTCTTGGCGATCATGGTTGCGACGTGCGCCGGGCTCATCTGTTCCAGCAGCGTGGTCTTCACCGCCGCCGGCGCCAATGCATTGACGAGGATGCCGGCGTTGGCCAGTTCCTTGCCGAGCGACTTGGTCAACGCCAGCACGCCCGCTTTCGACGCGCTGTAGGCGGAGGCGTTGGGTGTGCCTTCCTTGCCGGCCAGCGAAGCGATGTTGACGATGCGGCCCTGTCCTGCGGCGCGCATGGCGGGCACCACCGAACGACAGGTGTGGAACACGCCCATCAAATTGACATTGACGATGCGATGCCATTCGGCGACGTCGTACTCATCCAGCGGCACGGTCGATCCGGCAAAGCCGGCGTTGTTGATCAGGAAATCAATGTGACCGCGCGAAGCCAGCAGGCGTTGCGTGGCGGCGTCCACCGAAGCGGCGTCGGTGACGTCGACGGTGTCTTGTCCATACGGCGAATCGGCGGCGGGTTTGAGGTCCCAGCACACCACTTCGGCGCCGGCCTGCGCCAGGCGCGCGCTGATGGCGGCGCCGATGCCGCCGGAGCCGCCTGTGACGACCGCGACGGCGCCCTGGAAGTTGTAATCGGCTTGTGCGTAGCTCATGGCGTCGGTCATTCCTTTACGTCTTCAGCGCACGAACTGCTGCACGAAGTCGGCGCCCAGGCCGACCTTCTCGTAATGCGCCTTGCACATTTCGAGCTTGGTGAAGACGTCTTCATAGCCTTCGAACTTGCCGAACGGATCGCAGTAGTACATCACGCCGGTGATGTGGAAGTAGGTGATCATTTCTTCCACGTCTTCGGGTACGTACAGGGTGTGGGTTTCGCCGGGCGGCTCGAACACGTAGCTGCCTTGTTCGGCGATCCAGTTGTGTTCCAGGTAGCGCCAGCGGCCCTTGAGCACCATGCCGTGCACCGGAGCCGGATGGCGATGGCGGCTCAGCACGCCGGACTTGCGCACGCGCAGCAGGTTGGTCCAGTAGCCTTGCGAGACGTTCAGGCACAGCGGACGGAACCAGACGTTTTCGGCTTGCGGCACCCAGACTTTTTCGTCGTCGGGAATGGCGGAGTTGACCACGATTTCCAGCGGCGCTTCTTTCGGGTTCGGGTATTGGTAGGGCATCATTTTCGATGCCTCGGGCGTGGTGGGTTGCATGCTTTTTCTCCTCAGGTTTCAGTAACGGTGTGAGTGGCGACTACGGCCTTTTTATTTTTCTTGGAAGTCCAATATATGGACATGTAGTCTGTAATGTGGTCACTTTGAGGCAATCAGAAAAGTATGTCAAGTCACCTGCCCACGAGGGAAGCGCTCTGAATGCGAGTCCGACAGGCGGTTTTGCAGGTATCCCAAGCCGGCTTCGAATTGGTCAGACCATTCAGCACGACGAGCGCGGATTGTGCGCCTTAAGCAGTGCCATGAAAAGGGAGATGAAAAAAAATCCGCGAGTGCGCGGATTTTTTCATCTCGTCAGCTTGCGGTCAGCAAGCTGCGATGATCAGTGATCTTCCCATGTCACTTCCTCGAATGCATGCACGAGGAAGTCGATGGTGGCGCGCACCTTGGCCGGCAAATGCGTGCGGCTCGGATAGACCGCGTAGATGCCCAGTTCAACGGAGGTGTAGTCGGGCATCACGCGCACCAGTTTGCCGCTGCGGATGTGGTCGTTGAGCATGAAGGTCGGCTGGCGCGTGATGCCGATCCCGGCCAGTGCGGCGGCCACGCAGGTGTCGCCGTTGTTGGCGTGCATGCGCACGTTGGTCTTGACACTGACGGGACCTTCCGGACCTTCGAAATGCCATTCATCCTTGTCGGCCGAATAGCTGTAGCCGAGCACCATGTGGTCCTTGAGGTCTTCCGGATGCAGCGGCGTGCCGTGGCGTTCCAGATAGTCGGGTGCGGCGCACACGACGATGCGCGTCGAGGCCAGCTTGCGATAGATCAGCGAAGAGCTCGGCAGGCGCGCGATGCGGATCGCCATGTCGTAGCCTTCTTCGATGATGTCGACGATGCGGTCCGACAGCGTGATGTCGAGCTTGATGCCGGGATAGCGTTGCAGCAGGCAGGGCCAGACCTTGACCAGGTGCAGCACGCCGAAAGTCTGCGGCACATTGATGCGCAGCAGGCCGGTCGGATCGGTGCTGCCGGCGGTGAGCATCTGGTCGGCGTCTTCCAGCGCGGAGATGATCTGCTTGCAGCGATCCAGATACAGCACGCCGGCTTCGGTGAGCGACAGCCGGCGCGTCGTGCGTTGCATCAGGCGCGTGCCGAGACGCGCTTCCAGTTCAAGAATGGTGCGCGACACCGCCGCCTTGGACACATTCAGCGCGTCGGCCGCCTTGACGAAGCTGCCCAGCTCGGCCACGGCGATGAAGCATTCGATTTCGCGCAGTTTGTTCAAGCGATGTCTTTCCGGACGGGTTATGCCGCAGCAGGCAAATCGGCGAGGATGGACGACTGCGAGCCGAAGGCGAAGGCGTCCATGCGCAGACTATGATACGTCGAACCGCTGTCCAGATGCACCGATTGCGTCCAGTCGTCGGCCGCGCCCATGGCGAAGAACAGCGTCAGCAGATGTTCATCGGTCGGATGGGTGCGCACCGAATGCGGCGCCGAGTCGCGATAGCTCAGCAGCGCTTCCAGATTGCCGCTCTGCATCTGCGTCAGGAACCATTGCAGGAATTCCACCGTGTGCGGGGCGCTGTCTGAGCCAAGCGCGGCATCCGGATCATTGCGACGCAGTTCGCGCAGGTTGTGCGTGAAGCTGCCCGAGCCGACCAGCAGGATACCCTCCTTCGCCAGCGGCGCCAGCAACTGGCCGATGCGGTAGTGATAAGCCGGCGGCTGATGCGGTTGCAGCGATAGCTGCAGCACCGGGATATCGGCCTGCGGATACAGGTAGCGCAGCGGCACCCAGGCGCCGTGATCGAGGCCCCAGCCGTCATCGGTCTGGGCGGGCAAGCCGGCGTCGCGCAGCAGGCCGGCGACGCGCTCGGCCAACTCGGGCGAACCGGCAGCCGGGTAACCGAGTTCGTACAACTCCTGTGGAAAACCGCCGAAGTCGTGGATCACGCGCTGCTTGGCCAGGCTGCCGACGCGCGGCGTCTGGGTTTCCCAATGCGGCGAGACGATCAATATGGCTTTGGGTGTGGGCAAGCTTGCGCCGATGCTGCGCAACAGCGGCCCGGTCCTGCCGGGTTCCACCGCCAGCATGGGCGAACCGTGAGAAACGAAAAGTGATGGCAGTGCGGTAGACATGGCAGTACTCCGGAAAAGGGGGAAACCCCGCGAGACTTCCGCCCCGCGAAGGTTTCAAGATAATGATTATGCAGCGTTGTTCAGGCTCTTGCGCTTGACGGCGAACGCGCCGTTGCCGAGCAGGTAGACCGCGATCAGGGCAACGATCCACATGGCCAGATATTCCCAGCCGCCCTTGGGGTTGCTGAAGAAGAAACCGTTCTTGCCATGCACCGTGAAGATGGCGCCGACCAGGTCGATCGCAAGGGGAATGGCCAGCAGGTCGCCGTAGAAGCCGATCACCAGCGCGATGCCGCCGACCACTTCCAGCAGGATGATCAGATAGGCGAGGAAACCGGGCAGGCCCAGCGATTCAAAGAAAGCGGCGGTGCCCGGCAGCGTGAAGACGAAAATCTTCATCGCGGCATGCACCAGGAAGAACAGGCCCGAGGTGACGCGCAGCAGGAAAGCGGCGTAATCGGCTTTGGTGTTGAGGGGGGTAGTGGTGGTCATGGCGGCTCCCAAATGAATGAGGCCACGATTGGCCTCGATGGGAGCAACTGTAAGGAAAAGCGAGCTTGGGATAAATACGGCGCGGCGGGATGAATTGTTTCGATAAGCTTGACAATCATCCCGCCGATGGCGCTTAAGCCTGATCAGGCTTGGGCTTGGCCGCCTCGCGGCGGTTGAAGCCTTCGACCATGTCGAAACGGAACAAACGGCATTCCAGGGCACCGTTGAAGAACGGCGTCTTGCGAGCTTCCTTCAGGCGCAACAATTTCGGCAGGCCGAGGTCGGCCGAGAACAGGAACACGCTCCAGCCGGCGAAGCGCTGCTTGAGCGTGGTGCCGAAGGCGCTGAAGAAGGCCACGAACAGCTCGTCGGTCGGCACCGCCGCATCGCCGCGCACGCTCAGACGCTCGCCGTACGGCGGGTTGGTCAGCATGATGCCGGTGGCCGGATTGCCGTCGGCGTCGACCGGCGGTTTGACTTCCTGCGCTTCGATCTGTTTCAGCGGTACGTCGAACATAATGCCGGCCTTGCGCAGGTTGTTGCGCGCGATGTTGACCATGTCGCCGGAAATGTCGCTGCCGAAAATCGTCGGCACGGTCGGCAATGGATTCGGCTTGAAGTCGCCCTTGATCGCCAGCCATGCTTCGGCGTCGAAGTTGCCGAATTTTTCAAACGCAAAACGGCGGCGTGCGCCCGGCGGAATGCCGGCCAGCATCTGTGCGGCCTCGGCCAGGATGGTGCCGGAGCCGCACATCGGGTCGAACAGGACCATGCCCGGCTTCCAGCCGCTGGTGCGCAGCAGGCCGGCTGCGAGATTTTCCCGCAAGGGTGCCTCGCCGGTGTCATCACGCCAGCCGCGCTTGAACAGCGCTTCGCCGGAGGTGTCGATGTAGAGGGTGAACGTGTGCGCGTCTAGGAAGCCCGAGATGCGCATGTCCGGCGTCTTGGTGTTGACCGATGGACGCTCGTCGAAACGTTCGCGGAAACGGTCGCAGATGGCGTCCTTGATTTTCAGCGTGGCGAACTCGAGGCTGCGCAGCGGCGACTTGACCGCAGTGACGTCGACACGGATCGTGTGCGACACCTCGAACCAGTTTTCCCACTCCTGTTCGAGCGCCATGTCGTAGATGTCGTTTTCGTTCTTGTAGGAACCGTGGGCCAGGCGCAGCAGCACGCGGCTGGCGATGCGCGAGCGCAAGTTGAGCTGGTAGGCGCCGAGCATGCTGCCGGAGCAGTGCACGCCGCCGGGAACCTGGGTGTGTACTTTCAGGTTGGCGTCGGGGCCGGCCAGCAGGGCGATTTCGTTGAGTTCTTCCGCGAGGGCGATTTCGAGGCCGCGCGGGCAGGGGCAGAAATAGGAATAGTTGGTGCTCATGAGGGGTACCTTTTGTCCGTTGGGGGTTGATGCCTGGATCGTCACGCAACCTGATGTTGAGTGGCGGGTCTTTCTTCCGGCGGCGTTGACGGCATCTTGCTATCAACGCCGCCGGATTCCCGCTTGCGCGGGAATGACGAATCTGAATTTGAATCTGAATCTGTTTCTTAATGCTGCTGTTGCTGCTGCAACTTACTTTTCGGCAAATGCGCGCTCGACGAAGTCGAGGCGGTCCTGGCCCCAGTAGCCTTCGCCGTCCACGATGAACCATGGCGCGCCGAACACGTTGGCGGTGGTTGCTTCTTCGCTGAAGCGGTCAAACTCGGCCTGCACGCTGGCGGTTTCCGAGGACTTCAGCAAGCTCGCGCCGTCGTGGCCGAGGCCGTTGGCGATCGCCAGCAGCGTATCGGTGTCGGCAATGTTCTTTTCTTCTTCCCAGATCGCGCGCATCACGGCGCCGGTCAGCTCGAGCGCCGCGTTGGTGCCGTGCGCCAGTTGCGTGGCGATGATCAGGCGTGCGGCGACGTCGCTTTGCACCGGGAAGTAGGTTGGCTGCAGGTTCATCGGCAAGCCGAGGAATTTGCTCCAGCGGTCCAGTTCCTTGAGGCGATAAGCTTGGCGCTGTGGCGCGCGCTTGGCCAGCGGCAAGCCGCCGGATTGGCCGAAGATCTTGCTCAGGTCGAACGGCTTGAGCACGACCTGGACGTCGTACTGCTTGGCCAGAGCGACGAAACGCGCATGCCCCAGATAGGCGAAAGGAGAGTGCGGCGCGAAGAAGTATTCACATACCTTGCCCATGAAGGACTCCGTAAAAGGATGAATCAGAAATATCAGAAAGGTTTGACGACCACCAGAATCACGATGGCCAGCAACAATAATACCGGGACTTCGTTGAACCAGCGGAACCACTTGTGGCTGCGCTTGTTTTGGCCATTTTCAAACTTCTTGAGCAATGAGCCGCAGGCGTGATGGTAGCCGATCACCAGAATCACCAGCGCCAGCTTGGCATGCATCCAGCCGTTGCCGGGACCTTTGCCGATGCCGATGACCAGATACAGGTACAAGCCCAGCGCGATGGCAGGAATCGCCAGCACGGTGGTGAAACGGTACAGGCGGCGCGCCATGCCGAGCAGGCGCTCTCTGGAGACGGTTTCGGTCTCCTGCGCCAGGTTGACGAAGATGCGCGGCAGATAGAACAGGCCGGCGAACCACGAGGCGATGAACACGATATGCAGGGCTTTGATCCAGAGCATGCGACTTCCTTTGGCGATTGGCGGTAAAGGGGATAACGGTGAGGCTTACTGGCGAACCTGTCCTTGTCCCAGCACCACATATTTAAGCGAAGTCAGGCCATCCAGCCCGACCGGGCCGCGGGCGTGCAGCTTGTCGTTGGAGATGCCGATCTCGGCGCCGAGGCCGTATTCGAAACCGTCCGCAAAACGCGTCGAGGCATTGACCATGACCGAGGCCGAGTCCACTTCGCGCAGGAAACGCATGGCGCGCGTGTAGTCTTCGGTGATGATGGCGTCGGTATGCTGCGACGAGTACGTGTTGATGTGGTCGATCGCTTCGTCCATGCCGGCGACGATCTTGACGGCCAGGATCGGCGCGAGGTATTCGGTGCTCCAGTCGTCTTCGACGGCTTCCTTCAGCAGCGGATAGCCGGCCAGGATCTGACGGCTTTCGGCGTCGCCGCGCAGCTCGACGTCCTTGGCGCGGTACAGCACCGCCAGTTTCGGCAACACCTCGGCGGCGGCGGCGCGCGCCACCAGCAGCGTTTCCATGGTGTTGCAAGTGCCGTAGCGATGGCACTTGGCGTTGAAGGCGACGTCCAGCGCTTTTTGCAGGTCGGCCTTGTCGTCGATGTAGACATGGCAGATGCCGTCCAGGTGCTTGATCATCGGCACCTTGGATTCCTTGATCAGGCGTTCGATCAGTCCCTTGCCGCCGCGCGGCACGATGACGTCGACGTAGTCGGTCATGGTGATCAGCGCGCCGACGGCGGCGCGGTCGGTGGTCTCGACCACTTGCACCGCGTCTTCGGGCAGGCCGGCGCCGGCCAGGCCTTCCTTGACTAGCTTCGCCAGCGCCTGGTTGCAGTGGATCGCTTCCGAGCCGCCGCGCAGGATGGTGGCGTTGCCGCTCTTGATGCACAGGCCGGCGGCGTCCACGGTCACGTTCGGACGCGCTTCGTAGATGATGCCGATCACGCCCAGCGGCACGCGCATCTGGCCAACCTGGATCCCGGTCGGGCGATACTTCATGTTGGAGATTTCACCGATCGGGTCGGGCAGGGCGACGATCTGCTCCAGGCCTTCGGCCATGGTGGCAATGGCTTTGTCGGACAGCGTCAGGCGGTCAAGCATGGCATCCGACAAACCATTGGCGCGGGCGGCGGCCAGGTCTTGCTGGTTGGCGGCACGCAAGGTGTCGGCGTCGCGGCGGATGGCCGCGGCGATCAGGGTCAACGCGCGGTTCTTCGCCGCCGTGTCGGCACGGGCCATGGCGCGCGATGCCTTGCGGGCGCGCCGGCCGATGTCGTTCATATACTGTTCGATGTTGAGCGTCATGATGTTTTTTTAAGCTTGAGTATTTTTCAGTGCTTCAGCGGCCTTCAATAGCCGCGCGCGACTTTGAGTCCCAGCTGCGACAGCGCATCCCAGGCATCGCCCGAGAATGCCTTTGCCCGCAAGCCCTTGACCATCTTGTCGATCTGCGCGGCTTCCTGCAGCGCGGTTTGCAGCGTTGCCAGGCTGATGCGCCGCAGCGCCGGGTCCATCAGCTTTTCGCGCGCACCCCAGATGCGGTATTCCTTGAGCAGCATGCCCAGTTGCTTGCCTTGCGCGACGCCGGATTTCAACTTGAGCAGCGTGCGCACTTCTTCGGCCACGGCCCATAGCACCAGCGGCAGCGCTTCGCCTTCGCCCTTCAAGCCATCCATCATGCGCATGAGGCGGGCGGCGTCGCCCGACAGCATCGCTTCGTTGAGCTTGAAGACGTCGTAGCGCGCCACGTTCAGCACGGCGTCGTGCACCTGTTCGAACGTCAGCTTGCCGGTGGGATAGAGCAGGCCGAGCTTTTGAATTTCCTGATGCGCGGCGAGCAGGTTGCCCTCGACGCGGTCGGCGATGAAATCCACGCACTGGCGATCCGCGCTTTGCTGTTGCGCGGCGAGGCGGTTACTGATCCAGCCGGGCAGATGCGCGCGCTCGACCAGCGGAATATCAATATACACGCCGGCTTGCTGCAAGGTGCCGACCCAGGCCGCTTTCGCGGTGGCCCAGTCAAGTTTGGGCAGGCTGATGATGGTCAGGTTGTCGGGGTTCAGGTTGGCGGCGTATTCCTGCAGCGCCTGGCCGCCATCCTTGCCGGGTTTGCCGGTGGGGATGCGCAACTCGATCAGTTTCTTGTCGCCAAACAGCGATTGCGACTGGTTGGCAGCAAGTAGTTCGCCCCATTTGAAGCTGCGTTCGACCACCAGCACGTCGCGCTCGGTATAGCCGTTTGCGCGCGCGCTCTTGCGGATCTTGTCGACGGCTTCCAGCGCCAGCAGATGTTCATCGCTGGCGATGACATACAGCGCCGACAGCGACTTGGTCAGATGGGTGTCGAGCGCGTCCAGCCGCAGTTGCATCGATTATTCCTCTACAGCGTCTGCAGTACCTGCAGTGGCGGTTTTGCTGGCGGACAGGCGGCGCAGGATTTGCTGCACCAGATCGCTCTGCATGTCGCGATACAGCAGTGCTTCTTCAGCCTGTTTCGCCAATTCCTGGTTTTCGTCGTAGGTGATATCGCGCTTGAGCGTGATGTTGGCTGGCGGAATCAGGATTGCCCCCTTGTTGTCCTTGACCAGGAAGCTGAAGCGTTGATAGAGCGAGTATTCACGCACACGGCCACTTGTATTCAGCGTCAGGATCTTCTTTTCACGGGTGTCGGCGATCACTTGCAGCACCGCTTCGGCCTTGGTCGGGTCGGACACCACTTCAACGCCGCTGGTGCGGATGTAGCGCTTCAGTTCCGTGCCCAGCTGCGAATTGTCTGCAAAGCCGAGATAGATCGTCTTGAACGGCAGATTCGCCGGCCCGCGCATGTGGAAGCCGCAGGCGCTGAGCATGACCGCTGCCAGCAGCATCAGGAACCATTGCAGTACTTTGCGTTGGTGAGGTTGAAATGGCATGAGTGTGTCCGTGGTCAGGTTCGTGAGCAAAAGAATCGGCGTAAAAGCGTCAGGCAACGATGTTGATCAGCTTGCCGGGGACGACGATGATCTTCTTCGGCGCGCCGGTCAGGAATTTCTGCACGCTTTCGTTGGCCAGCGCAGCGGCTTCGATGCTGGCCTTGTCGGCGTCCTTGGCGACGGTGATGCTGCCGCGCAGTTTGCCGTTGACCTGGATCATCATTTCGATCTCGCTTTGTTCCAGCGCGGCGGCGTCGACCTGCGGCCAGTCGGCGTCGAGGATGTCGCCCTGTTGCTTGGCGAAGCCCAGTTGCTGCCACAGCGCGTGCGTGATGTGCGGCGTGATCGGATTGAGGATGCGCAGGAAGATCGAGGTGCATTCGGCCAGCACGGCGTTGGCCACCGGGCTGTCTTCCAGCTTGGCGGCTTCGAGCGTGTTGAGCATCTTCATGCAGGCCGATACAACCGTGTTGTACTGGATGCGTTTCAGGTCGTGATCGGCCTGTTGCAGCACCTTGTGCACTTCGCGGCGCAGCGTCTTCAGTGCGTCGTTCAGTTGAGTCGCATCGACCGCGCCGGCGCCTTCGATGCGCGCAGCGTTGTTGTAAGCGAAGGCCCACACGCGGCGCAGGAAGCGGTTGGCGCCTTCAACGCCGGTGCCCGACCATTCCAGGGTTTGTTCCGGCGGCGAAGCGAACATGGTGAACAGGCGCGCGGTGTCGGCGCCGTACTGGTCGATCTGCGCTTGCGGATCGATACCGTTGTTCTTGGACTTCGACATCTTTTCGGTGCCGCCGATGATGACAGGCTGGCCGTCTTCCCTGAGGATGGCGGTGACCGGACGACCCTTGTCGTCATGCGTCAGTTCGACGTCGGCAGGGTTGATCCAGGTCTTCTTGCCGGCAGCGTCTTCGCGATAGTAGGTCTCGTTGAGCACCATGCCTTGCGTGAGCAGGTTGGTGAACGGCTCGTCGAACTTGACCAGGCCGAAGTCGCGCATGACCTTGGTCCAGAAGCGCGCGTACAGCAAGTGCAACACGGCGTGTTCGATGCCGCCGATGTACTGGTCCATCGGCATCCAGTAGTCGTTGCGCGAATCGACCATGGCGTCATTGCTCTGCGGCGAGGTATAGCGCATGTAGTACCACGACGAATCGACGAAGGTATCCATCGTGTCAGTCTCGCGGCGCGCCGGTTTGCCGCAGCTTGGGCAATCGACGTGCAGGAATTTTTCATGCTTGTTGAGCGGGTTGCCGCTGCCGTCCGGCACGCAGTCTTCCGGCAGCACCACCGGCAAATCTTTTTCCGGCACCGGCACGTCACCGCAATCGGCGCAGTGGATGATCGGGATCGGGGTGCCCCAGTAGCGCTGGCGCGAGATGCCCCAGTCGCGCAGACGGAAGGTGACTTTCTTTTCGCCCAAGCCCTTGGCGGCCAGGTCGGCGGCGACTGCATCGACTGCAGCCTGATAGCCGAGGCCGTCGTATTTGCCGGAGTCGACGGTCTTGCCGCCTTCCTTGTCGCCGTACCATTCTTCCCACGCGTCGGTGGAGTAGGTCTTGCCTTCGACGGCGACGACTTGCTTGATTGCCAGATTGTATTTCTTGGCGAAGGCAAAGTCGCGCTCGTCATGCGCAGGCACGCCCATCACGGCGCCGTCGCCGTAGGTGATCAGCACGTAGTTGCCGACCCACACTTCAACTTGCGCGCCGGTCAGCGGATGCGTGACGAACAGGCCGGTCGGCATGCCCTTCTTTTCCATCGTCGCCATGTCGGCTTCGATGACGCTGCCCTTCTTGCATTCGGCGATGAAGTCTTGCAGCGCAGGGTTGTTCTTCGCGGCGAAGGTCGCCAGCGCGTGTTCCGGCGCCACGGCGCAGAACGTCACGCCCATGACGGTGTCGGCGCGCGTGGTGAAGACCCACAGCTTGCCGTCGTTGATCAGCTTTCCGTCATCTTTGATGTCATGCGGGAAGGCGAAACGCACGCCGGTTGACTTGCCGATCCAGTTGGCCTGCATCAGGCGCACGCGCTCTGGCCAGCCCGGCAGTTTGGTTTCGACGTGTTCCAGCAACTCTTCGGCGTAGTCGGTGATCTTGGCGTAGTACATCGGGATTTCACGCTTCTCGATGACCGCGCCCGAACGCCAGCCCTTGCCGTCGATGACCTGTTCGTTGGCCAGCACGGTCTGGTCGATCGGATCCCAGTTCACGGTGCCGGTCTTCTTGTAGATGATGCCCTTCTCAAGCATCTTCAGGAACATCCACTGGTTCCATTTGTAATACTCGGGCGAGCAGGCCGTCATTTCACGCGACCAGTCGATCGCCAGGCCCATCGACGCCATCTGCTTCTTCATGTACTCGATGTTCGAGTAAGTCCATTGCGCCGGCGGCACGCCGTTGGCCATCGCGGCGTTTTCGGCAGGCATGCCGAAGGCGTCCCAGCCCATCGGCATCAACACGTTGTAGCCGCTCATGCGCAGGTAGCGGTACATCACGTCGTTGATCGTGTAATTGCGGACGTGGCCCATGTGCAGCTTGCCCGATGGGTAAGGCAGCATGGAGCAGGCATAGAACTTCTTCTTGTCGCGGCCGTGCTTGTCCTTGGCGTGTTCGACGGTCTTGTACGCGTCGGTCGCGATCCAGTGCTGTTGCGCGGATTGTTCTACTTCTGCTGGGCTGTATTTATCTTGCATGTCGGGTTGAGGCAAAGGAAAGATCGGAACCCGGCATTATACCGGCTCGCCAGAGGGGAGACCTAGTTCTGTGTCGATGTCAATCCGACCACGAATTGCATGATGGAAATAAAAAAAGCCGCTCTACGTCAGAGCGGCTTCGAGGATGCGGCGGGTGCGCGTCAAAGGTAGAGCATCTCGATGCTGATCGAGCCGTCCAGCTGGATGTCGTCGGCCAGCAACTGATAGGCCACGCGGCTCAGTTTGGCGCTGATGTCGAGCCCGGTGATCAGTTCGCTGAAGGCCACCGGGGTATTACCCGTGCCGAACGATATCTGGCTGCCGTCCTGGCGCAGGCCGCGCAGGGCGTTGCTGCTCCAGGCGGCGCTGCCGTTGGGGCGGCCCAGGATGCCGACCGACTGTCCGTCCGCGACCGCCGTGGCGACGCGCACGGCGTAGCCACCAATGCTTTTGCCGCGGTACAGGCCCAGGCCGAAGTTGTCGCCGGCGTCGATGCCGGGAATGTCCTTCTCACGCGTGGCTTCGCGATTGTCGACCGCCTTGACCGCAATCTTGGTCGGGCCGTCGCAGGAAATGCGCATGTCGACGCGCTGCGAGGGCAAGTCCTTGAAGCGTTCTTTCAGCAGCGGCTCCGATTTGATGGTGCCGAAATCGATCACGCTGTTGCCGGGAAAGCTGGCCAGGCAGGCGGAAGGGCGGATCGTCCCCTTGACCACCAGTTCTGCGGTGTCGGCAGCGTGGGCGCCTGCGGCTGCGCTCAACAGCAGCGACGCCAAGGAGGAAAACAGGAAGGGTAGCAAAGGGGGTCTCATGAAGCCTCTCTGGATAAGCTGTCTGCAGGCGGGATGGTGCGCAGACGGCAAGACCATTCTGATGCAGAGTTCCTCGGATTTATATAAGAAAACTCTCAAAAATGCGAAGTTAATAAATAGCAATATTTCAATATATAAGACGAATTAATGCTGGGCGCGTGCCGGGCTTGCCGAATTCCGCCCAAGATGCCGGGCTCTATATGGGCAATTCCTTGCCTTGTCTTCTTTTGACCGATGGATGAAAAATCCATAATTTTTTGCGATACGCATCAATAAATGTGGGATGCGGCTGTATTCCCGCGCATCTGTCGTAGCTGCCCGATATCAGGATAGGGTGTGGCCGGCGTTGACGAACGCCGACAGCATCAAATTCACTTGAAGCGCTCCTTACCTCTCTGCCGGCACCAGCAAGCAGCGCATCAAGTTCGCAAGCAATGATATTAGGAGAGTCGCATGCCACATTCGCCGTCTATTGAAAAATTCCCGAAAAAATGGTTTTCCCTGTTAGGTACGATACTCGTAAGCTCCGCGATGGCGGCTCCGCAGAATCCGGTCGGCAGCGCTCCTGCCGCGTCCCTCAGCACTGACGGCGCCCAAGAAAAAACGCCGTCATATCGCACTGTTCGCCCCGTTCGCACCGTTTCCCTGGATTTCTCCCGACTGCAAAATGCCGCTGATGCCGACCGGAAGGCTGCCGTCTTGTTTACATTGCCGTTGCCGGAAGGTGGAGAAACCGAATTTACCCTCACTGACTCGGAGATTTTTCCGCCCGAGCTGGCGCAGCGTTATCCCCATATCCGCAGCTTGAAAGGGCATGATCGGCAAGGTCGGGAAGTGCGCCTTGATATGTCCGAAGAAGGCGCACGGGCCATCGTTTTTGATCGAGACGGCAATTGGCTGGTGCAGCGTGCAGCCGATGCAGTTGGCCCGTCTGCTTCCGGAATAAACGAATACCTCAGCTTTCGCGAAACTGCAGCGCCTGCATGGACGGGCTCATCAAATCAACGCCTCAAGCAGCGGGCATCGCTCAATAAAACGACCTTGTCGATGACGGGTTTTATTGAGGCGGACGGCAAGCCCCCGATCAACGACAACGGCCATCGCGACTACCGTATTGCCGTCGCCACCACCAGCGCTTACTCCCGCTACTTCGGCGGCAGTGTCAGCAAGAGTCTGGCGACGATTGCCGAAGTGCTCAATCGCGTCAATGCGATATATGAGCGCGACCTTGGCATCCATCTCACCCTGGTAAAAGACAACAACAAGATTATTTTTCTTGATCCGGCATCGGACCCCTTTATCGGCCCTGGGCCGGAATCGCCCGATTGGGATATCGACTTCACAAAGAAGCAGAGTCAGAAAATAGTGACGCAAATCATCGGCAAGGATAATTTCGACGTGGGACACGTATTCGAGCTGTCAGAGGGCGGCAGTTCCGACAATAACGGGGTTTGCCGGGATCAGATCAAAGCCAATGCAAGCAGCGGATTGTCGATACGAAAGTCCACCGGGATTGCGAAGTTGAACCAGGAGTTTCTCAATACCGTCGCTCATGAAATCGGACATCAGTTCGGCGCCGATCATACGATGAATGGTTGCGAAAGAAATGAGGGCGCCGAAGCAAGAAACGCCTACGAGCCGGGGAGCGGTTCCACCATCATGAGCTACGCAGGTGAGTGCCCCATCTGGAATGGCCATGAGGCAGTCAATAACCCCTTGCACAGTCTGCAAGATATCAAGGGCGAATACTTCCATGCAAAGAACATCGAGCAGATACGCACTTTTCTGAAGGAAGGCGGTGCGACATGCGGCATCAAACGGAGCAACCCCAATCGCCCTCCCGAAATCGTCATTCAGAACGGCGAGGCAAGCATGTTCATTCCCGCGAAGACACCGTTCTCTCTTACCGGGTTTGCACGATCGCAACAAGCTCGTGCGCAGTTGACTTATACCTGGGAGCAAATCGACCTCGGTCCGGAGCAACTGAAAAATGAAGTCCTGAGCGACAAGGGGAAGGGGCCAATCTTTCGCTCCTATCCACCCGGCATCAGCGGCACCCGCATTTTTCCAAAACTGGAAGCAATCCTCGGAGAAGAGAAGCTCAGCATAGGTGAAGTCTATCCGGCAACAACACGTGAACTGAATTTTCGCCTGACGGTGCGTGACAATCTGGGGGCGCTATCCTCCACCGCTTACGTCGATCGGAAAATCCGGGTGGTGGACACCGGGCAAGCGTTTACCGTCACCTATCCTGCGGGAGGTGAAAAATGGCGGGCGCGCGACAGGCAATCGCTAAGCTGGAATAGTGCGGGTACGGCCCAGGCGCCGATTTCTTGCCAGCGTGTACGGATTGATTTGTCGATCGACGGCGGCCACAGCTATCTTTTCCCTCCCTTGCTCGTCTCGGTGCCAAATACCGGGCGTGCTCAGGTTGACGTCCCGCCGCTGGGTCGTGACATATCCAGGGCGCGTATTCGCGTCGGCTGTGAGACCAATGTGTTTTTCGCGGTGTCTCCCGGCAATTTCTCCATCGTGAAATAGATCAAGAGCGGGAATTGACGCGCATCGCCATCAGCGCGAAGCGGATTTGCGCCATGGCGGCGCTGGCTACGATCAATTTCCCTTCCTTTCTCTGCATCATGGTCATCGCCCCGTAACATTCCACTGGCACGATGTAATCGTTTTCATGCGAACCCATCGACCATCGTGCCACCTTCCATCAAACAAGTCGCTCTGCAAGCCGGCGTATCCACCGCAACGGTGTCACGCCTGCTCAATAGCCCGGCATCGGTCAGCGCCGACACGGCCGGCAAGATCAATGAGGCGATTGCCGCGCTCGGCTTTCGTCCCAATTTCAACGGCCGCAACTTGCGTGCGGGACGTTCGCGCACGGTCGGCGTGGTGGTGCCGACGCTGTCCAACACGGTATTCGCGCAATGCCTGCAAGGCATCGAACTGGCGGCGCGCGCACTCGACTACTCGGTCATGTTCACCGCCACCGAATACCGCCAGGAAGACGAAGCGGCGGCGGTCAACCTCTTGCTCAGCCATCGCGTCGACGGCGTCATCCTGACCGTCGCCGATGCCAGCGCCAGCGGCACGCTGGATGTGCTCGACCGTGAAGGCATTCCATATGTGCTGACCTACAACCAGCCGCAGCAAGTTTCTCGCCTGTCGGTCTCGGTCGACAATCGCGCCGCTGCACATGATGCCGTGGCGCACCTGATTGCGCTCGGCCACACACGTATTCAGATGCTCACCGGTCAATTCAATGCGTCCGACCGTGCGATCCAGCGCTACCACGGCTATCTCGACGCGATGCGCGCGCATGGCCTGGCGCCGATGACGCCGATCGAAGTGCCGCGCCATACCGGCCTGACCAGCGCGCATCTGCAGGCATTTGCCGATCCGCAGCAACGTCCGAGCGCCTTGTTCTGTTCCAACGACTTGCTCGCATTGGCCGCGATGCGCGATCTGCGCGAGCTGGGTTTGCGCGTGCCGGAAGACATCTCCGTCATGGGCTTCGACGGCATCCCGCTGGGCGAGATGATGTCGCCGGTTCTGGCCAGCGCCGTGCAGCCGTCAGAACAGATCGGCGAAGTCGCGCTGCGTACGCTGGTGACGGCCATCGGGCGGGTCGAAGGCGCCGCCGGTCCGGTCTCGCAAACACTCGCGCACACGATCCGCCACGGCGGCACGGTGCGGTTTTTCTCCTGACGCTTCTTCAGATTTTTACTCGTTCACATCAACAGCAATAGAAAGGAAACGACATGCGATCACTTCCACGTTTGTCACGCATTCTCCTGGCCATGGCGGCAACTGCAGCCTTTGCCGTCTCGTTCAGCGCCGCGGCGCAAAACGTCATCTGCTACAACTGTCCGCCGGAATGGGCTGACTGGGCCACCCAGATCAAGACCATCAAGGAAAAGACCGGCATCACCGTGCCGCCCGACAACAAGAACAGCGGCCAGGCGCTGGCGCAGATCATGGCCGAGAAGGCCAGCCCGGTCGCCGACTTCACCTACGTCGGTGTGACCTTCGGCATCGAAGCGAAAAAGAACGACATCATCACGCCCTACAAGCCGGCCGGCTGGAACGACGTGCCTGCAGGCCTGAAGGATCCTGAAGGCTACTGGACCACCATCCACTCCGGCACCATGGGCCTGATGGTCAACGTCGATGCATTGAAGGGCAAGCCGGTGCCGCGTTCGTGGGCGGACCTGCTCAAGCCTGAGTACAAAGGCCTGATCGGCTACCTCGATCCGGCCAGTGCCTTCGTCGGCTATGTCGGCGCGGTCGCCGTGAACCAGGCATTGGGTGGCACGCTCGACAACTTCACGCCGGGCATCAACTACTTCAAGGCGCTGCAAAAAAATCAACCAATTGTGCCGAAGCAGACTTCCTACGCACGCCTGATCTCGGGTGAAATTCCGATCCTGTTCGGCTACGACTTTGACGCCTATCGCGCCAAGTACAAGGACAAGGCCAATGTCGCGTTCGTGATTCCGACCGAAGGCAGCGTCACCGTGCCTTACGTCGTCAGCCTCGTGAAGAACGGTCCGAACCAGGCCAACGCGAAAAAAGTGCTGGACTTCCTGTTGTCCAACGAAGGCCAGGCCATCTGGGCCAACGCCTACCTGCGTCCGGTGCGCGCCTCGGCGATTTCGAAGGAAGCCGAAGCCCGCTTCCTGCCGGCTGCCGACTATGCCCGCGCCAAGTCGGTCGACTACGGCAAGATGGCGGAAGTGCAGCGCCAGTTCAGCGAACGTTACCTGGCTGAAGTGAAGTAAGCATGTCCGTGCAACTGACTCGTTCAAGTCAGCCGCGCCGCAAACGTCCAGCCGGCAAGGTCTGGCTGTTTGCGGTGCCGGGCATGACGCTTTTCGCCGCGTTCTGGCTGTTGCCGATGCTGCGCTTGGTCGGCGTCGGCGCCAGCGGTCCGAGCGGCGCGATGGCCTATCTGGCGGTGGTGACCAATCGTCATTATTTTTGGAGCCTGGTCTCGACGCTGCTGTTGTCGGGCGTGGTCACCGTGGCGACGCTGGCGATTTCCTCATTGGTCGGCTTGTTCCTGCAACGCAATCACGTCCCCGGCAAGTCGCTGCTGCTGGCGATGCTGACGTTTCCGCTGGCGTTCCCGGGTGTGGTGGTCGGCTTCATGGTGATCATGCTGGCCGGACGCCAGGGACTGATCGGCGCGCTGACCGACAAGCTGTTCGGTGAGTCGCTGGTGTTCGCGTATTCGCTGGCGGGACTATTCGTCGGCTATCTGTATTTCTCGATTCCGCGCGTCATCCTGACCGTGATGGCGGCCGCTGAAAAGCTCGATCCTGCGCTGGAAGAAGCGGCGCGTTCGCTCGGCGCCCATCCGTTGCGCGTGTTCTTCGACGTGGTCGTGCCGGCCCTGATGCCGGCCCTGATTTCGTCGGGGGCGATCTGCTTCGCCACTAGCGTCGGCGCCTTCGGCACGGCGTTTACGCTGGCGACCAACATTGATGTCTTGCCGATGGCGATCTATAACGAATTCACCAGCTACGCCAATTTCGCGATGGCGGCGGCCTTGTCCATCGTGCTTGGCCTGATCACCTGGATCGCCCTGGCGCTGGCGCGTTCGCTGTCCGGCAGCAGCGTTCCGGCCAAGGCATGAAGGAGGGAAAACAATGAAATACTCCCTGCGGTTTTATCTGCAACTGACATTCACGCTGCTGGTGTGCGCCTTCCTGATCGTGCCGGTGGTGCTGTCAGTGCTTGCCGGCGTGACGGAGAACTTCTTCATCGGTTTGTCGAGCGGCTTCACGCTGCGCTGGGTCGCCCAGGTGTGGGACACCTATCAGATGACCATCTGGCGGTCCATCGTGATTGCGCTGGCCTGTCTGGTGGTGACGTTGCTGGTCGGCGTACCGCTGGCCTACATGCTGGCGCGCCACAAAGATGGCAACAGCCGCCTGGCGCGCGTCTTCGAAGAGCTGCTGATGATGCCGGTGGCGGTGCCAGGCCTGGCCACGTCGCTGGCGCTGATCATGGCCTACGGCCAGTACCGCGCCTTCCGCGGCAGTCTGCTGTTCATCCTGGTCGGACACGTGCTGTTCACCTTGCCGTTCATGGTGCGGCCGGTGCTGGCGGTGATGCAATCGTCGCAACTGGCGGTGCTGGAAGAAGCCGCCGCCAGCCTCGGCGCCGGTGCCCGCCAGCGCTTCTTCGGCGTGGTGATCCCGAACGCCGCGTCGGGCATCCTGGCCGGCGCGCTGATGGTGGTGACCTTGTCGATCGGCGAGTTCAACATCACCTGGATGCTGCATACGCCGCTGACCATGACCCTGCCGGTCGGACTGGCCGACGCCTACGCTTCGATGCGCCTGGAAGTCGGTTCCGCCTATACCCTGATTTTTCTTTTGATGATCGTGCCGCTGCTGGTCGCCATGCAATGGGCGACCCAGACCACGCGCACACGCGTACGCCTATGAACTCTTCTCTTTCCATCAAACTGCGCCACTGCGCCAAGACTTTCGGCAACGGTAGCCCCGCGCTGGAACCGATCGACCTGGAAATCCATCCAGGCGAAACGCTGGTGTTGCTGGGGCCGTCCGGCTGCGGCAAGACCACCACGCTGCGGCTGATCGCCGGGCTGGAGTTTCCCGACGCCGGCGGCCGCGTGCTGTTCGGCGACGACGACGTCACCGACCTGCCGATTGAAAAGCGCGGCGTCGGCATGGTGTTCCAGAACTATGCACTGTTCCCCAACATGACGGTCGGCGAGAACATCGCCTACGGCCTCAAGATCCGCAAGATGCCGACGGCCGAACGCGCTGCGCGGATCGACACGCTGCTGGAGATGGTGCACCTGCAAGGCTTGGGTCATCGCCGCATCGATCAGCTTTCGGGCGGGCAGAAGCAACGCGTGGCGCTGGCGCGCGCACTGGCGGTGGAGCCGCGCGTGCTGCTGCTGGACGAGCCGCTCACCGCACTCGACGCCAAGCTGCGCGAAACGCTGCGCGCCGACCTCAACCAGTTGCTGCGCAAACTCGGCATCACGGCGATCTACGTCACGCACGACCAGGGCGAAGCGATGGCGCTGGGCGACCGCATTGTCGTGATGGAGCGCGGCAAGATCGCGCAGATCGGTACGCCACAGGACATTTACTATCGTCCGGCGTCGGAATTCGTGGCCGACTTTATCGGCACCATGAACCGCGTGCGGGGCGTGACGCGTGTCGGCCACCTGCAGATCCCGGCCGGCATTGTGCCGCTGGCGAATGCGAATGGTAATGGAAAAGCGGATGAGCAGGCGACGGTGATGTTCCGTCCCGAAGACGTCGAGATTGTGCCGCTCGATACCGCCGGCGCGGAAATGTTCGGCGACGTCATGTCGACCTTCTTCATGGGCGACCGCACACGTCTGCTGGTGGATGTCGGCGCCGACATGCCGGTGATCGTCGAGACGCGCCGGCGCGGCGTCTGGCATGCCGGGGAGCGCATCGGCCTGCGCGTGCCGGAACATGCAGTGATGCAACTGCCGATGCAGCATTTTTCCGGGGAGACGCGCTCATGATTCTGTGTCAGATTTCCGACCTGCACATCAAGGCGCAGGGTAAAAAATCCTATCGCGTGGTCGACACCGCCGAGAGTCTGCGGCGTTGTGTGGCGCAGGTGAATCGCCTGAAACAGCGGCCGGACGCGGTGGTGTTCACCGGCGACCTGGTCGACTTCGGCCTGGCCGACGAATATGCGGTCCTGCGCGAATTGCTGGCGCCGCTGACGATGCCGTATTACCTGCTGCCGGGCAATCACGACGAGCGCGCTGCGCTGCGCCAGGCGTTCCCTGATCACGCTTATCTGCAAGGCACCGCTGACGACGCCCGTATCGAATACGTGATTGAGGATCATCCCTTGCGCATCGTTACGCTCGACACGGTGATCCCGCGTTCCAGCAAAGGTGAACTGGCCGCGGCCAGCATGGACTGGCTGGACAAGGTGCTGAGCGAGCAGCCGCAACGGCCGACCGTGATCGCCATGCATCATCCTCCGTTCACTACCGGCATCGGACACATGGACGACATCGGCCTCATCAATCCGCAACTGCTGGAGCCGGTAGTACGTCGCCATCCTCAGGTGGAACGGGTCATCTGCGGTCACCTGCATCGGTCGATACAGGCGCGCTTCGGCGGCACGATGGCGTCAACCTGTCCGGGTGTGTCGCATCAGGTGGTGCTGGACCTGGATCCGCAGGCGCCGTCGCAATTCGTGATGGAGCCGCCGGGGTTCCAGCTGCATTGGTGGGGAGAGCGTACGGGGCTGATCAGTCATACGGCTTACGTCGGTGAATTCGACGGGCCGTATCCGTTCTATGACGGTGATCAGTTGATCGATTGAATTTGCTTAGAACCTGTTCTCAGAGCAGCGCCAGCTTGAGCGTGGCCGCTTCTTCGTAGTCTTCGCAGCGGTCGTTGATCATGGCGACGCAGAATTGCAGCTCTTCGACGATGTCCGGCGCGGCGGCGCGCAGCTTGTCGCTGTGCTGGACTTCGATGGTCAGCACTTCGTTTTCTTTGAGCACGAACTTGCTCATGCCGTCGTCGTCGCGCAAATAGCTCAGGCAATCAACCCAGGCGTTCATGTTGTTGCCGTAAAAATCGGGGAAGCCGAATACGCTCGCGCATTGGCTGTGAAAGCTGTCCCAGTCGGTGATGAGTTCGCCGTTCAGGCGTGCTGTTGCCATGATTACTTCTTCTCTGTACTTGTTGTATCTGGTTTTGGATCGGTCACAAAGCCGAGCTTGTTCAGCCCGTTGCTCTGGGCCGCCGACATCACGTCGGCAATCATTTCATAACGGGTCGCCTTGTCGGCGCGCAGTTGCACTTCCGGCTGCGGCTGCTTGCCGGCGGCCTCGGCCATGCGCTGCGTCAATTCTTCCAGCGTGACCGGCTGATCCTGCCAATACAGCTTGCCGGCGGCGTCGATGGCGACGCTGACGGTTTGCGGTTTCTCAGGCGCAGGGGCGGACTTCGCGGTCGGCAGATCGAGCTGCAGCGAATGCGTAAACAACGGCGCTGAAAGAATGAAGATCACCAGCAGCACCAGCATCACGTCGACCATCGGCGTGACGTTGATCTCGGCCATCGGGCCGGCCTGGTGGTTGTCGTTGAAGCCGCCGAAACTCATGCTTCCCCCTTGCCGACGCGTTCGCCGGTGGTGAGGTAGGCGTGCAGGTCATGGGCGAAGCCGTCGAGTTCGGCCAGCGTCAGGCGGTTGAGGCGCGTGAAGGCGTTGTAGGCCAGCACGGCCGGAATCGCCACCACCAGACCCAGCGCGGTCATGATCAGCGCCTCGCCCACCGGACCGGCGACCTTGTCGATCTGCACCGTGCCGCTGGCCGACACTGCCGCCAGCGCGTGATAGATGCCCCAGACGGTGCCGAACAGGCCGACGAACGGCGCGGTCGAGCCGACCGAGGCCAGCAGCGTCAGGCCGCGTTCCAGTCGCGCCGAGACGCGATTGATTTCACGACGCAGCGTGCGCGTGATCAGTTCGCCGGGATCGGTCGCGGCATTGAGGGAGGGCGTATTCTGTTTGGAGGAAATGCCGGCGGCTTCGGATGAACGTTGCGCCAGCGGAGTGAAGATTTCCTCACTGTCGACGGTCTGCATGACGGCGATGGCGTCGGTCAGCGTGGGCGCTTTCCAGAAGCCGTCGAGCGCATTGCTGCCGCGACGGATGCGCCATGAACTCCAGGTTTTGGAAAGAATGTAATACCAGCTGGCGACGGACATCAGCAGCAGCACATAGGCAACGGCGTGCGAAACGGCATCGCCTTGCGCCCAGTAATGGGCGAATCCAACGGTTTGTTCCATATCGTGTTCTCTTGGTGGGAAGATAAATGGCAATCCGTTGGAGCACGCATCCGCAAAAAGATTCGCTGCATCCGTTGATCAGATGCAGCGACGGATGCTTACTTCAGTCCGAGCACGTCCTGCATGTCGTACAGACCGGTTGTCTTGTCGGCCAGGAAACGTGCGGCGCGCAGGCTGCCGTGGGCGTAGGTGACGCGGCTCGAGGATTTGTGCGTGATTTCGATGCGCTCGCCGATGCCGGCAAACAGCACGGTGTGGTCGCCGACGATGTCGCCGCCACGGATGGCGGAGAAGCCGATCGACGACGGGTCGCGCTCGCCGGTGATGCCTTCGCGGGCGTAGACGGCGACGTCGTCGAGCTTGACGCCGATGGCGTCGGCGATGACTTCACCCATCTTCAGGGCGGTGCCGGACGGCGCGTCGACCTTGTGGCGATGATGCGCTTCGATGATTTCGATGTCGTAGCCCTGCGAGAAGCTCTTGGCGGCAAGTTCCAGCAACTTGAGCGTGACGTTGACGCCGATGCTCATGTTGGGCGCGAGCATGATCGCGGTCTTCTCCGCAGCAGCGGCGATGGCATCCTTGGCGTCCTGTTCCAGGCCGGTGGTGCCGATGATCATCTTGACGCCATGTGCGGCGCAGTATTCGGCGTGCTTCAGGGTGCCTTCCGGACGTGTGAAGTCGATCAGGAAGTCGGCATTGGCCAGGCCCTTGGCCAGGTCGGATTCAATCGCGACGTTGGCGGGTTTGCCCAGGAAGGATGCCGCGTCGGTGCCGATGCTGGGCGAACCCGGCACGTCCAGGGCGCCGGCCAGGACCATGTCATCGGCGTTCTGGATGGCTTCGATCAGCATGCGGCCCATACGGCCGGATGCGCCGGCGACGGCGATTTTCAATGCGCTCATAGTGCTTGTACTTGTGGTTGCTGTAGTGGCGGGTATTGCTGTTGCGTGCCTGCTTATTTACCTGCTTACTTGGCGGAGGAAGGAGGGGTCGTGGTGGTCGTCGTCGGCGTATCCGACAGTTCCGGCATGGCGCCCTTCTTGGAGCCGGCGATCAGGGACAGGTATTCCTGTTCGGTCGGCAGATCGTTGCCGCCTTCGAAGCGTTCCAGCAGATTGTCCTTGAAGAACACCGACACGCGGCTGCTCATCAGTTCGCCGTTGCCCTTGGCCAGGCGGAATTCATAATCCCAGCGATCCGAGTGGAACACATCGGCCAGCAGCGGCGTACCGAGCACGAAGCGTACTTGCTCGCGGGTCATGCCCGGCTTCAGTTGCGCGACCATCTCCCTGGAGACGAAGTTGCCTTGCTGGATATCGATGCGATAAGGCTTGAGGAAGCCGAACAGGCTGCTGCTCTTCGAAACCTGCACGCCGGTCGCGTCGGGCGCCGCTGCGCCTTCCACCGGTTTTTTGGATGCACAGCCGGACAGCAGGGTGCTCAGGGCGATCAACGCCAGAGCGGTAGTACGGTAGGAAGGCAACATTCGCATAAAGATTTCAATTGGTTGAGCAATTGTGCTAAAACGCTATATGATAAAGCAGATAACCTGATTTTTACTGAAACATGCCTAATAATCCATCCGAACTGAAAGCCAGCGGCCTCAAGGCTACCTTGCCGCGTCTGAAAATCCTGGAAATCTTCCAAAACACCGAGGTGCGTCACCTCAGTGCGGAAGATGTCTACAAAATGCTGCTGGCGGACAATCTGGACGTCGGCCTGGCCACGGTCTACCGCGTGCTCACGCAGTTCGAGCAAGCCGGCCTGCTGCAGCGCAATCACTTTGAAACCGGCAAGGCCGTGTTCGAGCTCAACGAAGGCTCGCACCATGACCACTTGGTCTGCCTGGATTGCGGCAAGGTCGAGGAATTCTTCGATGCCGAAATCGAGAAGCGCCAGCTCAAGATTGCCCAAGAGCACGGTTTCGAGATCGCCGATCATGCGCTGGCCCTGTACGGCCATTGCAAGGATTGCCGCAAAACCAAAAAGTAAGCACTCATCGGGCCCGGCTCAATCGGACCCTGTTTGCAAAAAAGCCATCCCGCTGTCGCCGGATGGCTTTTTTATTGCTGCTGCGATGATGGCGGCCGAGGCTGTAAAGAAGGGTAAGCGGTGTGCAACAGTTCGCTGCAGTCCAACGGCTTCAACTCAATTGTTGTTGCCGCTGAGCGCGCTCGACAGCAGTTTGGCGGTGATGTCGACGATCGGAATCACGCGCTCGTAAGCCATGCGCGTGGGACCGATCACGCCCAGTGTGCCGACGATCTTGCCGTTGACTTCATATGGGGCCGTGACGATGCTCATGTCGTCCATCGGCACCAGCTGCGATTCGCCGCCGATGAAGATCTGCACGCCGGTGGCCTTGCTCGACACATCCAGCAACTGCATCAGGCTGGTCTTTTGCTCGAACATGTCGAACAGCTTGCGCAGCGAGGTCATGTTCGACGACAGATCGGCGACGCTCAGCAGATTGCGCTCGCCGGAAATCACCACGTTGTCGGATTCGTCCGCCATCGCATCGCTGCCGGCTTCAACGGCCGCCTGCATCAGGCTGGTCATGTCATCGCGCAACTGGCGCAGCTCGTTTTGCAGACGCAGGCGCACTTCGTCGAAGCCGAGACCGCCGTAATGCTGGTTGATGTAATTTGCCGCCTGCACCAATTGCGAAGGCGTGTAGTCCACCTCCGTCAACAGCAGGCGATTTTGCACGTCGCCGCCCGGGCCGACGATGACCAGCAAAATGCGTTTTTCGGAAAGGCGCAGAAATTCGATCTGCTTGAAGATCGACTCGCGCTTCGGCGTCATGACCACGCCGGCAAATTGCGACAGCGACGACAGCACTTGCGCCGCATTGGAAATGATCTTTTGCGGCGAGTTGATCTGCGAGCGCGATTGCAGTTTGGTCTCCAGCGTTGCCTCGTCAATCGCGTCCATCGACTCGATTGTCAGCAGCGTGTCGACAAAGACGCGGTAACCGCGCGGCGTCGGAATGCGCCCGGCGGAAGTGTGAGGACTGGCGACGAAGCCCATTTCCTCCAGGTCGGCCATGACGTTGCGGATGGTCGCCGGCGACAGTTCCAGTCCCGAAATCTTGGAGAGCGCGCGCGAGCCGACCGGCTGGCCGTCGGCGATGTACCGTTCGACCAGGGCCTTGAGCAGGGTTTGAGCGCGATTATCTAGTTGCATGTCTTCATTCTAACGAGGCGGGGCCAAGCGTGCCAACATCCCGCCATATATATCTGTTCCTGCGCACTATGGCGCCAGCCAGCGCGCCAGTTCGTTCAGATCGGTGCATACCGCATCGGGCCGGACGTGATCCGGCAGCTCGCGTTGGAAGCGGTTCATCCAGACGGCACGCAAGCCGGCTTGCTGGGCGCCAAGCACATCCAGCGTGAGGTCGTCGCCGACATAGACGGTGTGTTCCGGCGCCACGCCGAGCGCGGTGCAGGCGGCATGGAAGATGGCCGGATCTGGTTTGGCGGTGCCGAACTGGTGCGCGGCGATGGAGATTTCAAAATGCTCGGCCAGGCCGATGCGCGCCAGATCGGCGAAACCGTTCGACACGGTGCCCAGCTTCAGGCGCGGCTTCAACTGCTGCAGAGCGGGGACGACGTCGTCGAAGGGTGTGACGGCATTGCGGCCGGTAGTGAAAATCTCCATGGCGGGATCGGCCAGCGCCGGGTCTTCCCCATGCTCCGCCAGCACCGCGGTCAGCGCCGCATGGCGCAACGCCCACAGGTTGATCTGGTAGGCTGGATCGGTCTTGGCCAAAGCCTGCCGGCGCGCGCGCAGGCTGACGATGCTCTCGCGTTGCACCACGCCCGGCGCATGCTGGGTCAGCCATTCATACAGCCGGGTTTCGGCAAGGTGCAGCACCGGCTCGATCGCCCACAGCGTATCGTCGAGGTCGAACAGGACTGCCTGGATGTCGGTTTTGTTCATGAAAATCAATTCAAAGTCGTCTAAATTATGCTTTAATCCGCAGCATGTGGCCCATCAAATTACCCGTACAGGCGGCAACGCCCAAAACCATCGCAATCGTCGGCAAATATCATGCCGCCGGCATCGCGCAATCCCTTTCCGACATCGCCGCCTTCCTGGAGGCACACGGCCACACCATCGTGTTCGAAGCCGAGACCGCGCAGAACATCGCGCTGGAAGGCTATGACGCCATGTCGCCGGAACAGATCGGTCAGTTCGCCGACGCCGCCATCGTGGTCGGTGGCGACGGCACCATGCTCGGCATCGCGCGGCAACTGGCGCCGTTCAACGTGCCGCTGATCGGGATCAATCAGGGGCGGTTGGGCTTCATGACGGATATTTCGCTAGACCGCATGATACCGGTATTGGCCGATATGCTGGACGGCAAGGTCGATGTCGAGACACGCTCGCTGCTCGAAGCCACGGTGTTTCGCGACGGCGAACAGATTTTCAACGCGCTCGCTTTCAATGACGTGGTGGTCGCGCGCGGCGCCTCGTCCGGCATGGTCGAACTGACCGTGGAAGTTGACGGCCGCTTCATGTACAACCAGCGCTCCGACGGCCTGATCGTGGCCACGCCGACCGGCTCGACCGCGTATGCCCTGTCGGCCGGCGGCCCGCTCCTGCATCCGAGTCTGCACGGCATCGTGCTGGTGCCGATTGCGCCGCATGCCCTGTCGAACCGTCCGATCGTGATTCCTGATTCCTGCGAGATCTCGATCCAGGTCGTCAATGGCCGCGACATCAGCGCCAACTTCGACATGCAGTCGCTGACCAGCTTGTCGCACGGCGACCGCATCGTGATCCGGCGCTCGGCGCACAAGATCACCTTCCTGCATCCGGAAGGCTGGAGCTACTACGACACCTTGCGGCAAAAGCTGCACTGGAACGAATACCCGTCGGTTGAAGGCCGCCTGCAGTAAGCGGGCCATCTATAAGTACAATAGGCGCTTCGGCTGTTTTTCCATATGGTTCTCCCTACGGAAAGACGGCCGCCGACATTGATAAAACACCAAGTCCACCATCCCATGCTGCGTACCCTGTCGATTCGTGATTTCGTTATCGTCGATGCCATCGAACTTGAGTTCGCTCCCGGATTTTCCGTCTTCACCGGCGAAACCGGCGCCGGCAAATCCATCCTGATTGACGCCCTGGCGTTGGCGTTGGGCGGCCGCGGCGACGCCAGCGTGGTGCGCGAAGGCGCAGCCAAGGCCGACATCACGGCTGATTTCAGCGCCGGCTCCGACGTTGCCGCCTGGCTGGAAGCGCATGAATTCTCCGAAGAAGATGGCGGCGTGCTGCTGCGCCGCGTGATCGACAACGCCGGTCGCTCCAAAGCCTTCATCAACGGCATCGCCGCCACCGCGACGCAATTGCGCGAACTTGGCGAGTTGCTGGTCGACATCCACGGCCAGCACGCGCATCAGTCCCTGCTCAAGGCCGACGCCCAGCGCCAGTTGCTGGACAGCCAGGCCGGGTTGCTGGACGAAGCCAAAACCGTCGCCGCTGCATATAAAACCTGGCGCGCCTTGGCGAAACAGCGCGAAGAATTCGAAGTCAATGCCAAGAACGTTTTGCTTGAGCGCGAACGTCTCGAATGGCAGGTCAGCGAGCTCGAGAAGCTGGCCGTCAAGCCGGGCGAATGGAGCGACATCAGCAACGAACACAGCCGCCTGTCGCACGCCGCCAGCCTGATCGATGGCGCGCAGGAGGCACTGAGCGCGATCTCCGAATCGGATTCGCCGATCCTCTCGCAACTGTCATCACTGACGCAAAAGCTGGGCAAGCTGACCGACGTCGACGCCGCGCTCAAGCCGGTCATGGATGCGCTGGAACCGGCGCAGATCCAGTTGCAGGAAGCGGTCTACGCACTCAACGATTACCTGGGCCGGGTCGAGCTCGATCCGGCGCGTTTGCGGCAGGTGGACGGGCGGATGGAAGCAATCCACTCCACTGCGCGCAAATTCCGCGTGGCGCCCGACGATTTGCCGCAGGAGCACGCCAAACTGGCGGAAGAACTGAAGCAGTTGGCTGACGCCAGCGACCTCGACGCCTTGCGCGCACAGGAAGCAAAACTGCAGGCCGCCTACACCGGCGCCGCGCAGAAATTGTCCAAAGGCCGCACCAAGGCGGCCAAAGCATTGGGCGAAGCGGTCACTGCGGCGATGCAGGACCTGAGCATGTCGGGCGGGCGTTTCGCCATCGCGCTGGAAGCCTGCGAACCCGCTGCTTATGGCGTCGAACAGGTGGAATTCCTGGTGGCGGGGCATGCCGGCGTAGCGCCGCGGCCGTTGGCGAAAGTCGCCTCCGGCGGCGAACTGGCGCGCATCGCTCTGGCGATTTCAGTGATCGCATCGAGTTCGACGGCGACGCCGACCCTGATCTTCGACGAAGTCGACAGCGGCATCGGCGGCGGTGTGGCGGAAGTGGTCGGTCGCCTGTTGAAGCGCCTGGGCCAGGATCGCCAGGTCCTGTGCGTGACGCATTTGCCGCAAGTCGCCAGCCAAGGCAACCAGCACTTCCAGGTCAGCAAGCGCAACGACGCCGGCAAGACCGTGTCGCAGATCGAAGCGCTGGACGCCAAATCCCGCGTGGAAGAAATCGCACGCATGCTGGGCGGCCTGGAAATCACTGCGACCACGCGCAAGCATGCGCGCGAGCTGCTGGCGCTGTAAGGCCCGGCAGCACTATCTTCTTCCAGCCACCGCCAGACTTTCACGGATTTCCATGTCATTTCGCAAAGAACCCCCTTACATCCACGGCAGCAAGGTGCAGGCGCAGGCGGCCGTCGTGCTGGTCAATCTCGGCACGCCGGATGCGCCGACCGCGCGGGCAGTGCGGCGTTACCTGAAACAGTTTTTGTCAGACCCGCGTGTGGTGGAAATCCCGCGCGCCATCTGGTGGTTCATCCTCAACGGCATCATCCTGCCGTTTCGTTCAAGCAAGTCGGCCGAAAAATACGCTTCCATCTGGGACGCCGAAGGCTCGCCGCTGAGGATCAACACCGAGCGCCAGGCGGCCTTGCTGCGCGCGCGCCTGCTTGAGCGCGGCCACCGCGTCCACGTGACGCATGCGATGCGTTACGGCAGTCCGGCGGTGTCGGACGTGCTCGACGAACTCAAGGCGCAGGGTTGCGACCGCATCCTGATCCTGCCCGCCTATCCGCAGTATTCGGGCACCACGACTGCCTCGATCTTCGACGCCGTATTCCAGCATTTCGCCAAGGTGCGCAATGTCCCCGAACTGCGCCTGATCAAGCATTACCACGATCACGACGGCTATATCCAGGCGCTCAGGCAGTCGGTGCAGGCGCATTGGGACGCCAACGGCCAGCCGGACAAGCTGGTCATGAGTTTCCATGGCGTGCCCAAGCGTACGCTGCTGCTGGGCGACCCTTACCATTGTGAATGCTACAAGACCGCGCGTCTGCTGGCCGAAGCGCTGGGCCTGAGCGAGGCGGAATACGTGGTGACGTTCCAGTCGCGTTTCGGCAAGGCCGAGTGGCTCCAGCCCTACACTGCGCCGACCTTGCAGGAACTGGCGCGCCAGGGCGTGCAGCGCGTCGACGTCATGTGTCCGGGCTTCACCAGCGACTGCCTTGAGACGCTGGAAGAAATCGCCATGGAGGCCAAGGCTGAATTCCTGCACGCCGGCGGCCGTGAGTTCCATTTCATCTCATGCCTGAACGACGCGCCCGCCTGGGGCCAGGGCATGATGGAAATTGCCGAGCAGCATCTGATCGGCTGGCCGACGCTGGCTGGCGCCGCGCTGCGCGAAGAAGAACAAAAACAGGCCGCGACCTCCGCCGAACAGGCCCGCCGTCACGGCGCTACGCAATAGCGTCTGCACCGCAAACTGGACGAAACAGGGCTGCAGCCTGTTAAAATAGCGGGCTGCGTTGGTCTTGCATGCTGGAAATAAATTGCAGATCAGATGCGCCGTCCGGCACTGCGGGAAGAGATCCCGGTGTCGGCTTCACGTTTTGGCCTCAGTACAGCGCAACCAGTTGTGAATAGCTGATCCACGCTGCTGCCAGCAGGGTATAGGCAAGGATGGTGGCGGAGATAAGCGGCAATTTCATGACGTCTCCTTGAAAATTGGCGGGGAAAACTTAAATCGAGTTTGATCGCACCATCATAAATGTTGCATCGCAAACGCCTGTTTCAAGTGTAGTAAATTCTGTAACAAGACGTTAGAACGATTAGTTGGATGCCATATGACTTCTGGATATGGCCTCGGCGCGTAATAACCATTGAAAAACTAAGGTTAAGCCTCATGTGCAGCCCCAAGCGTCATCGGGCGCGTAAAACCTACCATACGTACCATGTCGGAGAGTATTAACTATGCAAGATACGGAAAAACCAGCGGAAAACGAAGCAGTGCAGGACGCGCAAGCGCAGGCACAGACATCTGAAGCCGGCGTCGAGCCGGGCCTGGAAGAGCAACTGATCGCCGCCGAAGCCAAGATCGCCGAGATGCAGGATGCTTTCCTGCGCGCCAAGGCCGAGGCCGAGAACATCCGTCGCCGCGCCCACGACGATATCAGCCGCGCCCACAAGTTTGCGATCGAAGGCTTTGCCGAGTCGCTGCTGTCGGTCAAGGACAGCCTTGAAATGGCGCTGAAGATCGAAACACCGTCGGTCGAATCGCTCAAGGAAGGCGTCGACATGACATTGAAGCAACTGTCGGCCGCGTTCGAGAAGAACAAACTGCTGGAAATCAGCCCGCAAGCCGGTGAAAAGCTGGATCCGATGAAGCATCAGGCAATTTCGGCCGTGCCGGCCGAGCAGGAAGCCAATACCGTCGTGACCGTTCTGCAAAAGGGTTACACCATCTCCGAACGCCTGCTGCGTCCGGCTCTGGTGACCGTTGCGCAGGGCAAGTAAGGATAAGTAAGCTGGCGCTGTACAGATAAAAACGATAAACGGCACAAAATTTGCTTTTAAGTGACACTCGCCGCTTGAAAGTCAGATTTTTCTCCACATATTAAAACTATCAAAACTATTGTTGTTCCCTAACAGGGACTTAAGGATCGAAGGAAAAATCATGGGCAAAATCATCGGTATTGACTTGGGTACTACCAACTCGTGCGTCTCCGTCATGGAAGGCGGCCAGCCGAAAGTCATCGAAAACTCCGAAGGCGCGCGTACCACGCCTTCCATCATCGCGTATCAGGAAGACGGCGAAGTGCTGGTTGGCGCACCTGCCAAACGCCAGGCCGTCACCAATCCTAAAAACACCATCTACGCCGCCAAGCGTCTGATCGGCCGCAAGTTCGACGAAAAAGAAGTGCAGAAGGACATCTCCCTGATGCCTTACGCCATCGTCAAGGCCGACAACGGCGACGCCTGGATCGGCGTGCGCGACAACAAGCTGGCGCCGCCGCAAATCTCCGCAGAAGTGCTGCGCAAGATGAAGAAGACTGCCGAAGACTACCTCGGCGAAGAAGTCACCGAAGCGGTCATTACTGTTCCTGCTTACTTCAATGACGCGCAACGTCAGGCAACCAAGGACGCCGGCCGTATCGCCGGTCTGGAAGTCAAGCGCATCATCAACGAACCGACTGCCGCAGCGCTGGCGTTCGGTTTGGACAAGACCGAAAAGGGCGACCGCAAGATCGCCGTGTATGACTTGGGCGGCGGTACTTTCGACGTCTCCATCATTGAAATCGCCGACGTCGATGGCGAGAAGCAATTCGAAGTGTTGTCCACCAACGGCGACACCTTCCTCGGCGGCGAAGACTTCGACCAACGCATCATCGATTACATCATCGACGAGTTCAAGAAGATCAACGGCCTCGACCTGTCGAAGGACGCGATCGCTCTGCAACGCATCAAGGCCTCGGCCGAGCGCGCCAAGATCGAACTGTCGTCGTCGCAGCAAACCGAAATCAACGAACCGTACATCGCCATGGCCAATGGCGCACCGGTCCACCTGAACCTGAAGATCACCCGCGCCAAGCTGGAATCGCTGGTGGAAGAACTGATCGCCAAGACCATCGAGCCATGCCGCACCGCCATCAAGGATGCCGGCGTCAAGGTCACCGACATCGACGACATCATTCTGGTCGGCGGCATGACCCGCATGCCGAAGGTGCAGGAGAAGGTCAAGGAGTTCTTCGGCAAGGAGCCGCGCAAGGACGTCAATCCGGATGAAGCGGTCGCCGTCGGCGCTGCGATTCAGGGTTCGGTGTTGTCGGGCGAACGCAAGGACTTGCTGCTGCTGGACGTCACACCACTGTCGCTGGGTATCGAAACCATGGGCGGCGTGATGACCAAGATGATCAAGAAGAACACGACCATCCCGACCAAGTTCAGCCAGGTGTTCTCGACTGCCGACGACAATCAGCCTGCGGTGACCATCAAGGTCTATCAGGGCGAGCGTGAAATGGCGGCCGGCAACAAGGGCCTGGGCGAATTCAATCTGGAAGGCATTCCACCTTCGCCGCGCGGCACGCCGCAAATCGAAGTGACCTTCGACATCGACGCCAACGGCATCTTGCACGTCGGCGCCAAGGACAAGGCCACCGGCAAGGAAAACAAGGTCACCATCAAGGCCAATTCCGGCTTGAATGAAGAAGAGATCGAAAAGATGGTGCGCGACGCCGAGGCCAACGCCGACGAAGACAAGCGTCTGAAGGAACTGGCCGAAACCCGCAATCAGGGCGACGCGCTGGTCCACTCGACACGCAAGGCGCTGACCGAATACGGCGACAAGCTGGAAGCCGGTGAGAAGGACGCCATCGAAGCCGCCATCAAGGAGCTGGAAGAAGTCCTGAAGGCGAACGACAAGGCCGCCATCGACGCCAAGACTGCAGCGCTGTCCGTGGCTGCGCAAAAGCTGGGCGAAAAGATGTACGCCGACCAGCAGGCGCAGCAAGCTGCGGCCGGCGGTGCTGCCGGCGCGGCAGGCGGTTCTGCGGGTGCCGGTGAATCGCGTCCGAAGGACGACGACGTGGTCGATGCCGACTTCAAGGAAGTGAAGTAATACGGATTGCGGGCGAAGGAGAAATTTCTCTTTCGCCCGCGGCCCGATGCAGTCATTCAGTTCAGCTTCAGATTTAGATTCGGATTCGGATTCGGATTAAATTCAGATTCAAATTCAGATACACGTCGGCCGGCTTTGCCGTCCGACACGCCGAGCAAGATGGTCGCAAGATCGTCTCTCGGCTTTTTCACATTGTTGGTTCTCGCGCAGGTGCGGGGAAGCCCAATAACAAGGTGTTATAAAACATGGCAAAACGTGACTTTTACGAAATCCTTGGTTTAGCGAAAAACGCGACCGACGACGAAATCAAGAAGGCTTATCGCAAGCTGGCGATGAAGCACCATCCTGACCGCAACCCTGACAGCAAGGGTGCGGAAGAGAAGTTCAAGGAGGTCAAGGAAGCCTACGAGATGTTGTCCGACGCGCAGAAGCGCGACGCCTACGATCGTTACGGCCATGCCGGCGTCGACCCCAACATGGGCGGCGGTGGCGGCGCGGGTGCGGGCGGCTTTGCCGACGCCTTCGGCGATATCTTCGGCGACATCTTCGGTGGTGGCGGCGGCGGTGGCCGCGGTCGCGGTGCGGGTCCGCAGGTGTATCGCGGCGCCGACTTGCGCTACAACCTCGAGATCACGCTGGAACAAGCTGCGCACGGTTTCGACACCACCATCCGCGTACCGTCCTGGGACGAGTGCGACACATGCCACGGTTCCGGCGCCAAGCCTGGTACTTCGCCGACCACCTGCGGCACTTGCGGCGGCCACGGCCAGGTACGCATGCAGCAGGGCTTCTTCAGCATCCAGCAGACGTGCCCGAAGTGCCACGGCAGCGGCAAGGTGATTCCCGAGCCATGCCCGACATGCGCCGGCGCCGGTCGCCTCAAGCGCAACAAGACGCTGGAAGTGAAGATTCCCGAAGGCATTGACGACGGCATGCGCATCCGTTCGTCCGGCAACGGCGAACCGGGCATGAACGGCGGTCCTCCGGGCGATCTGTATGTGGAAATTCACATCAAGCAACACGAAGTATTCCAGCGCGACGGCGACGACCTGCATTGCGAAATGCCGATCTCGTTCGCCAAGGCGGCATTGGGCGGCGACATCGAAGCGCCGACCCTGAGCGGCAAGGCCTCCTTCACGATTCCCGAAGGCACGCAATCGGGCAAGACCTTCCGCCTGCGCGGCAAGGGCATCAAGGGCGTGCGGTCCGGCTATGCCGGCGACCTGTTCTGCCACGTCGTGGTGGAAACACCGGTCAAGCTGACCGAGCGCCAGAAGGACCTGCTGCGCGAGTTCGAGAAACTGACGGCCGAAGGCGGCGCCAAGCATAGCCCGCAGACCAAGACCTGGAAAGACAAGGTCAAGGAATTCTTCGAGTAACCTGACAAGACCGGCGCCGCCGTTTGAGGCTGCGCCGGTTTTTGCGGCTTTTTTTCTATACAATGCAGTCGCGGCCCATGGTGCTGGTAACACAGTGCTCAGAACATGCGCCGCACATTTCCGGAAGACATCGTTAGCATGCGCCATCGGCCGCCCGGCCGCATCCAGCGCCCGCCGCGGCAAACACGGCGAACGTCCGGTCTTCTTTCATTCATCCTCATGCCCGCCGCGATCGGCCCTTTCGGGTGCGATGCGACTACAAGCGTGAAACTCGATCTTGCCGACTATGACAATACCAAGCCAACAAGACCAGGTTCAGCTGCAACTGCTGCAAGGCAACCGCCGCTGGGCAAGTGAAATCACCGCGCGAGATCCCGACTTCTTTTTGAAGCTCGGCTCGCAGCGTTCCCCCGAATATTTCTGGATCGGCTGTTCGGACAATCGCGTTCCGGCCAACGATCTGCTCGGCCTGTTGCCGGGTGAACTGTTCGTCCACCGCAACATCGCCAACGTGGTGGTGCATACCGATCTGAATTGCCTGTCGGTGCTGCAGTTCGCGGTTGACGTGCTGAAGGTCAAGCACATCATCATCTGCGGCCACTACGGCTGTGCCGGCGTCCAGGCTGCACTCACGAAGCGCCGCGTCGGCCTCGCCGACAACTGGCTGCAGCACGTGCAGGACGTCCATGAAAAGCACATCGGCTGCTTCCACGACCACATGTCGCAGGGTGATCAGCATGACCGCCTGTGCGAGCTCAACGTGCTCGAGCAGGTCGCCAACATCTGCCGCACCACCATCGTCACCGATGCCTGGGAACGCGGTCAGGAATTGAGCATCCATGCGCTGGTCTACGGCGTGCATGACGGCTTGCTGGAGGCCTTGTCGCCGACCATCAGCAACGTTGACGAATGCGGCAAGAACCTGGCCGTCAGCCTGGAGCGCTACAAGGATATCAAGGACATCAAGGACATTCGCTGAAGCGAAACCTCACCTTGAAAAGAAAAAGCCCGCGCGAGCGGGCTTTTTTACGACTGCGAATATCCAGGCAACGCGCTCAGAAGCAATGCTCCGCCCCCGGAAAACTCCCGTCCTTGACCGCCGCCACATAGCCGCGCACGGCATCTTCCACACTGGTCGCGCCGTCCATGAAATTCTTCACGAAGCGCGCCTTGTGGCCCGGGAATACGCCCAGCATGTCGTGCATCACCAGCACCTGGCCGGAGCAGTCCGGACCAGCACCGATGCCGATGGTGGGGATGCGCAACTGCGCCGTCACGTCCGCGCCAAGCGCCGCCGGGATCGCTTCAAGCACCAGCAGCGACGCGCCTGCCGCCTGCACGGCCCGGGCGTCGGCGTGCAGCAATTCAGCGCCTTCCAGTGTTTTCCCTTGTACTTTGAAACCGCCCATCTGATGCACCGATTGCGGCGTCAGGCCCAGGTGCGCGCAGACCGGGATGCCGCGTTCAGTCAGCAGGCGAATGGTGTCGGCCAGCCAGGCGCCGCCTTCGATCTTCACCATGTGCGCGCCGGCCTGCATCAGCTTCACGGCGTTGTCGAATGCCGCCAGCGGCGAGCCGTAGGCGCCGAACGGCATGTCGGCGATGATCAGCATGGACAGGTTGCCGCGCGCCACACTGGCGGTGTGATAGGCGATGTCCGTGATAGTCACCGGCAAGGTCGACTGGTGGCCTTGGCAGACCATGCCCAGCGAATCGCCGATCAGCACCGTGTCGACGCCGCTGCGGTCCATCAATGCTGAAAAGCTGGCGTCGTAACAGGTCAGCATCGTGATCTTGTCACCCTTGTCGCGCATCGCTTGCAGCGTGTGGATGGTGACGGCTTTCTTGCGTGCTGCCGGGCTTGGAGCGTCTTGCAGATAAGCGGCCATGGTTATTCTCCTCGGTTCAGGAATGCGCGCTTGCCGCGCATCTCGACGATGTGCGACAGCAGCAGCTCAAAATCCTCGTCGCTGTCGGCCATGTTCATGTGCTCGTTGTTGACGATCAGCAGCGGCGCGGCATCGTAGTTGTAGAAAAAGCGGCTGTAGCTGTCGCCCAGGCGCTGCAGGTAATCGTGCGAGATGGAAGCTTCCATCGGAATGCCGCGCTTGCGGATGCGCTCGACCAGCGTCTCCACCGGCGCCTGCAGATAGATCACCAGATCCGGCTGCACGGCATGCGTGCGCAGGTGCTGGTAAAGCTGTTCGTACAGTTTCAGTTCTTCATCGGCCAGCGTCAGGCGTGCGAACAGCGGATCTTTTTCCAGCAGGAAGTCGCCGACGAAGCGGGTGTTGAACAGGTCCGACTGCGCCAGCTCCTGCAATTGCTGGATGCGCTGGAACAGGAAAAACATCTGCGTCTGCAGCGCGTAACGGCCGGCGTCGCGGTAGAACTTTTCGAGGAAAGGATTTTCCTGCGGCTGTTCCAGCACGGACTGCACACCGAGACGTTCGGCCAGCTTGCGCGCCAGCGTGGTCTTGCCGACGCCGATCGGGCCTTCGATGACGATGTAGTGGTAACTGTCTAGATCCATTCTCGCTCTTGGCGGTTATTGCACCGCACACAGTGGCTGGGAGTCCGCATTGTACGAGAGTCGCGCTGCGCTGTCAGCGCGCTGTCAGAACCGGTTCCGTAAAACGATTGGCGCGCTTCAGCTGCGGAAAATGAAATACACCGCGCCCACCAGACACAGCGCAGCCCACACATAGTCGAGCTTGAACGGCTGCTGCATGTAAATCATTGCAAACGGCACGAACACCGTCAACGTGATCGCCTCCTGCATGATCTTCAGTTGCGCCAGGCTGAACTGGGTGTAGCCGATGCGGTTGGCGGGCACCTGCAACAAGTACTCGAACAGCGCGATCGACCAACTGATCAGCGCTGCGATCCACCAGGGCTTGGAGGCCAGGCTCTTGAGATGGCCGTACCAGGCGATGGTCATGAAAATATTCGACAACGCCAGCAAGCCGACGGTCTGTAACGCGACAGGAATTTGCATGGGATCAACGAGGGTAGTGAAGCTTGTTTCTGGATGGCAACGCATACTCTGACAAATCAAGCTGAATTCTGCCTCTATTCCGCCCACAGACCAAGTCCTCGGCGGTCCAGAATAGGGATGCAGAATATGACCGTCGAGATAGAACGTTGTTCTGCGGAAATTTTAATTATTCGTGACGAATGTATAAAAACCGGCGGCATGTTGCCGTTAATGCATGTACACGCGGCATGTACAGGCGGCATGTGAGGGCGACATGGGGATCGTCCCGCCTGAACCATCAAAAATCAAACATTCTGATTGGAACATCGTGAAGTCGAACTACCGCGCCTTGCTTACGTTGTGGGGGATCAACGCTCTTTTGCTCGCGCTGCTGGCGCCGCGATGGTGGCAGGGCGTTGTCGCCGGCGCTTTGATCGCCGGTGTAGCGTGGGTGCTGGGCGCAGCCCGGACGGAAGTCGTCATACCGCCGGTTGCGAATGTTTCCTCCTCACCAATAAGTTCGCATGCAGGCAATCCATCGGACCTGCCCGTGCTGGTGCAGGCGATCGTTCCGGCCTGGCGCAACAACGTGCAACTCGCGCGCACCCAGACTCAGGAAGCGATCGACAAGCTCACGCAACGTTTCGTCGGCATCCATCAACGCCTCGGCGGCGCGGTAAGCCTGGCCGAAGGCGGCAAGAACGGCGACGTGCTGCAAGTCATCCAGAACGCCGCGCAGCAGCTCGGCGGTATCGCTGACGCACTGGAACAAGTGCTGACCACGCGCGACGCCTTGCTGCGCAAAATCGAAACGCTCAGCCAGCACAACGAAGACATCCGCCAGCTCGGCCTGCAGGTCGAGCAGATCGCCGGGCGTACGGGCGTCACCGATCTGTTCTCGGATCAGGCCAGCTGGACTGAACTGGCGGCGCGGTCGGCCGAGACCGGTCGCCAGATCGTCAACAAGACCAAGGTCGTCCAGCAGCAGATCCAGGCCACGCATTTGTCCGCCAACCAGCTTGACGCGGACGCCGGCCGCATGGTCGACGATTCGCGCATGGTGATCGATTCGGTCATCGCCGATTTCCGCCAGTCTGCCGACAAGCTCAGCGGCACGGTCGGCCAGCTTGAAGAAGAAAATCGAGAAGTCGATCAGGAAGTCTGCGACATCCTGGTCAATCTGCAATTCCAGGATCGCATCAGCCAGATCCTCGATCACGTCCAGCTCGACATGGTCAAGCTGACCGGGCTGGTGCAGAGCGCCGGCCCCCTGCCGCCCAGCGCCGCATGGCTGGCCGATCTGGAAAAAACCTATACCACGCAGGAGCAACGCCAAGTACACGCCGGCCAGCAGGCCGACAAGTCACTGCAATCGCAAGTTGATTTCTTTTGAAGAGGATGGCATGCATGCACGAACCGAGTTTCTTCCTTGTCGCCGGCAGCGCGGACATTTCTGCAATCATTTCTTGCGGGGATCGTTGACATGAATCCAAAGACCATCCTCATCGTCGACGATTCGTTCAGCCTGCGCCAAACGATCAGCATCGCGCTCAAGGCCGCCGGCTACGAAGTCGTCGAAGCGATCGACGGCCGTGACGCGCTGAACAAACTTGACGGCCGCAAGTACAACCTGATCATCTCCGACGTCAACATGCCCAACCTGGACGGCCTCAGTTTCGTGCGCGAAGCCAAACAGAAACCGAACTACAAGTTCACGCCGGTGCTCATGTTGACCACCGAAAGCGGCGACTCCCGCAAACAGGAAGGCAAGGCCATCGGCGTACGCGCCTGGGTGCACAAGCCGTTTCTGCCGCCGGTGCTGCTTGATGCCGTGGCCAAACTGGTCACTCCTTAGGATCCGACATGCCATTGACGCAAAGCACGCGCGACGGACATTTGCTGCTGGTGGTGAGCGGAGGCTTTACCATATTCCAGGCAGCCGAATACAAGCCGCAACTGCTGGGCGTGCTCGACAACGCCGACGATGTGCTGGAACTCGATCTGAGTGCCTGCGATGAGCTCGATACCGCCGGCCTGCAACTATTGTTGCTGCTCAGGCGCGAGGCGACTGCCCAGTACAAGCAGTTATTGTTGGGAGGCGCCGGTCCGGCGGTGAAAAACGTGTTGGACATGTTGCAGCTGCAGGATCTGATGCGCGTCGATCCGACGGCATTGTCAACTTCGGTGTCGGCTTCCATGCAGGGGCTGGCATGAAAAAAGACGCCGCCCGCGATGCACTGGTGCAGGAAGCGCGCGAGCTGCTGGTCGCGATGGAAGCAGCCCTGTTGCAGATCGAAAGCGATGGCGCCAGCCGCGACGCGATCAATGCCATCTTTCGCGCTGCGCATACGATCAAGGGATCGGCGGGGTTGTTCGCTTTCGACAGCATCGTCAGCTTCACCCATCTGCTGGAAAATGTTCTCGACAAGGTACGCAACGGCATCGTCAAACTCGACGACGCCATGATGTCGCTGTTGCTCAACTGCGGCGACTACATGAGCGAACTGGTCGACGCCATCGCAGAGCGCAAGGAAGAACAAGACCCGGATCCGGTGCGGCGGGCTGAACTGGAAACAACGCTCAATGAGTACCTCGAACAGGCTACGCAGCCGCAGCCGGAGGGTGTGGCGACGGCGCCGACTCCAGCCGTTGCCGCTGCCGCATCAGAGGCGACGGCCGCTGCAACGGATGAAGGCGCAGTCGCCAACCCGCACTGGCATCTGTCCCTGCGTTTCAGTCCGGACGTCTTGCGCGACGGCCTCGATCCCTTGTCCTTCCTACGCTACCTGCTGACGATGGGCGACATGGTGTATGCGCACGTGATCGATCTGGCGATTCCCGCCGCCGACGACATGGATGCGGAGCTGTGCTATCTCGGTTTTGAAATCGGTTTCGCCAGTACCGCCGAACACGAAGAGATCGACAGCGTATTTGAGTTCGTGCGCGAAGACAGCGTCATCGTCATCCTTGCGCCGCACAGCCAACTGACGGCATATCGGGATTGGCTGCAAGTTTTGCCGGAGCGCGAAGAGGTGGCGCTGCATCTGTTGCAGTCGGGGGCGCTCACCGCCGCTGAATGGCGCCAGTTGCAGCTTGATGTCGCCGATGCCGATGATTTTTCCTCGACTATTGAAACCGGCGCGCGCGCCGCGCCGTCGCAGGTCCTGGCGTCGATCCCGGCCCTGCGTCAGCGGGGCGGCGAAGAAAAGAAAAACCTGGAACAGAAGTTCATCAAGATCGAAGTCTCCAAGCTCGATCAGCTGATCGATCTCGTGGGCGAGCTGGTGATCGCCGGCGCCGGCGCCAGCCTGGTGGCCAAGCGCAAGAAGGATCAGCGTTTTGAAGAAGCGACACAGGTGATTTCCGGATTGGTGGAGCAGATACGCGACGCCGCGTTGACGCTGCGCATGGTGCAGATCAACGAAGTGTTCCAGCGCTTCCCACGCGTGGTGCGCGACATGTCGCGCGAAATCGGCAAGAACATCGAACTGATCGTCACCGGCGCCGACACCGAACTCGACAAGTCGATGGTGGAAAAAATCTCCGACCCGCTCATGCACATCGTGCGCAATGCCATGGACCACGGCATCGAATCGGCGGAAGCGCGACGCAGCGCCGGCAAGCCCGAAATTGGCGTGCTGCGTCTGAACGCGACGCATGAATCAGGCAGTGTCGTGATTGAAGTATTCGACGACGGCCGCGGTCTCGACAAGGAGCGCATCCTGCGCAAGGCGGTCCAGCAAGGTCTGGTGACGGCGGATGCTGGCTTGTCGGAGCGTGACATCTTCCGCCTGATTTTCGAGCCCGGATTTTCTACCGCAGAGCAAGTGACGTCCTTGTCCGGCCGTGGTGTCGGTATGGACGTGGTCAAGCGCAACATCGAGGCGCTGCAAGGGGAGGTCGAGATCTACAGCAATCCCGGTCAGGGCACGATGGTGCGCATTCGCCTGCCGCTGACGCTGGCGATCATCGCCGGCTTCCAGGTAGTGGTCGGCGGTGCGGTGTTCGTCATCCCGCTCGACCTGGTGGTGGAATGCATCAACCTCTCCAGCCATCAGGTGCACAACAACGTGGTGACGCTGCGCGACGAGCCGCTGCCGTTCATTCCCTTGCGCGAACTGTTCGACCTGCCGCAGCGTGAATCGGCGCGCAAGAGCCTGGTGATCGTCCAGTACGGACCGTTGCGTGCAGGCCTGCTGGTCGACAACCTGCTGGGCGAATGCCAGGCGGTGATCAAGCCGCTCGGCAAGCTGTTCAGCAAGGTGAAGGGTTTGAGCGGATCGACCATCCTCGGCGATGGACGCGTGGCGCTGATCCTGGATGTGCCGCATCTGATCGCGCATACAGGAAGAATGGAGCAAGCCGACGTGCGTCGCACCGAGAGCCGGATGAGCGCGGCGAACGATTGACATGAACAAACCGGCGCGCGCAACGGAATCCATCCGCCGCGCTGCCGACAGGGAAGACAGAATGCAGAACAGGGGAGTGGTCATGAAAAACAAATTGACGCAACGAATGAGCATCCGACAGCTCTTTGTCTGGCTGGTGATCGTGCTGGCCGTGCTGATGGGATCAATCGTCAGCGTCACGCGTGCGCTCAAGGAGGCCAACACAAATCTCGACCTGGCGCATGAGTCGCGTTACTACTCCTTCGTGCTTGCCAACGAAATGCGGCGCAGCTCGGAAGACCTGACCAAGTTCGGTCGCGCGTACGTCACGACCGGCGATCCGAACGACGAAGAGCGCTATTACATCGTGCTCGATATTCGCAACGGCAAGCGTCCGCGTCCGAAGAACTATGAACGTGTGAATCTCGATCTGGTGATGGCCAAGCAACTCAATGCCATGCCGGCCGATCCGGCGATACCGCTGATCGACCTGATGAAGCAGGCCGGTTTCACCACGCAGGAACTGGCGAAGATGCAGGAGGCCAAGGTCAATTCGGATGCGCTGACAAAAACCGAGATCACGGCATTCAATGCGGTCAAAGGTCAGTTCGATGACGGCGCAGGCAATTTCACCGTGACCGGCGCCCCCAATCAGGCCATGGCGCAGGAGTTGATGTTCGACCAGAACTACCGCACCATGGTGGGACGCATCATGGTGCCGATCAACGACTTCCTGCGTATGGTGGACGAGCGCACGCAGAAACGCGTGAGCGTGGCGCAGAGCCGTTACTCCGAGCTGGAGATGGTGATCTTCTCACTACTCGGGGCATCGATGCTGTTGTTGTTGGTGTGCCTGTTCTTCACCTACCGCGTGATCCGTTCGCAGCTCGGCGGCGAGCCGCGCGACGCCATGATCGTGTTGCGTAAAGTGGCCGAGGGCGACCTTACCGTCAAGGTGCCGGTTTCCGAGAGAGATACCGGCAGCGTGTTGCACAGCACCCAGCAGATGATCGCCAAATGGACTGCCGTGATAGGCGACGTCAACGGCACCGCCAGTTCGCTGGCGTCGGCTTCCGAACAGATTTCAGCATCGTCGCAGGCGCTCAGCAAGAACGCGTCGCAGCAAGCCTCCAACGTTGAGCAAACCAGTGCGTCGGTGGAAGAGATCACCGCCACCATCGCGCAAAATGCCGAGAACGCCCGGGTCACCGACAGCATCGCCAGCAAGTCCGCCAGTTCCGCGGTGGAGGGTGGCGAAGTGGTGCGCGAAACGGTGCTGGCAATGAAGCAGATCGCCGGCAAGATCGGCATCATTGACGATATCGCGTACCAGACCAACCTGCTGGCGTTGAACGCGGCGATTGAAGCGGCGCGCGCCGGCGAGCACGGCAAAGGCTTCGCGGTGGTCGCAGCCGAAGTGCGCAAGCTGGCGGAGCGTTCGCAGACTGCCGCGCAGGAAATCATTGCGGTCGCCGAGAATAGCGTCAGCCTGGCCGAGAAGGCCGGCCATCTGCTCGACCAGATGGTGCCGTCGATTCGCAAGACTGCCGACCTGGTGCAGGAAATTTCGGCGGCCTCGCGCGAGCAGTCGGCCGGACTCGAACAAATCAACAACGCCGTCCATCAGATGGCGCAGACCACGCAACTGACGGCGTCGGCCTCCGAAGAATTATCGTCCACCTCCGAAGAAATGAGCGCGCAGGCCATGCAATTGCAGGAGTTGATCCTGTTTTTCCAGGTCGGTGAAGAAAAGCGCCCGCAGTCGAAGAAAGCAGCGAAAACCGGCAAAGTAATCAATGAGCCGCCGGCAATCAGCACCAAGTTCGTCAAGCCCGCCCGCATTTCGATGCTGGACGGTGGCGACGATCCGATTGACGAATCTTCGTTCAAGCGCTTTTGATCGGCACGCCGGGACAGGTTTAGGCGAGGAGGAATTGTGATGAAGCTCTCCAGCAAGCTTGCAGTCTGTTTTGCTTTCGGGGCCCTGCTGACCGCTGCGGTCGGGGCCGATGGCGTGGTCAACCTGTTTCGCGTCAATGCCATGCTGCAAGAGATTTACACGGCCAACCTGCTGACGATCGTCAATCTCAATCAGACCAACAAGGTCGCCGTCGAGATCGCCGCGTCCCTCCAAAATATGGAAAGAACGGAAGAGCGGGTTGAACGAAAGCGCATCGCCGATGTGCTCAGGTATCACCTGGAAGATTTGGGACAGGCTTATACCAACTACAAGTCGACTACGGTCCTGAGCGATCTTGAGCGTACTCTGCAGCAGCAGGCGGATGTGCTGGTCGACGGTTACATCAAACGCGTGGAGCAGAGGCGCGACCAGTTGCTGCGCGATGAAGACGTCAAAGGCAATCCTGATTCTCTGCGCATCGAATCCGACAGCCTGCGTTCGCAGCTGGCGGCGCTGGTGGACGAGAACGTGCGCCAGGCGACAAGAAACAAAACCCGGGCGGCGATGCTCGAGCGCAAGACGCTGGAAGAAATCGTCGCCGTCACCGGGTTGGCGCTGGTCCTTGCGTTGGTGCTGGCGCTGTACACGCGGCGCACATTCGCACGCCAGATCGGCGGCGACCCGCGCGAAGTCATGCGGATACTGCGCAAGATTGCCGATGGCGACCTGACCGTGCAGTTCGCCGTCGGCAAGAAGGGGCAGGGCAGCGTGCTGCACAGTGCGCAGCGCATGCTCGATCAGCTTTCGGTAGTGCTCAGGGACGTCAACACGGCTGCGGTCACGCTGGCGTCGGCGTCTGGACAGCTGACTTCGGCCGCAGAACAGCTCAGCAAGAATTCATCCCAGCAGGCGGCTGATTCCGAAGAGACCAGCAGCGCCATCGGTCAGATCTCGCTGACGGTCAGCCATAACACTGCCAATGCCAACCACACCAATGCCATCGCCAGTGAATCTGCGCGCGCTGCGATGGAAGGGCGCGAAGCGGTGCGCGAGACGCTGGAAGCCATGCACCAGATCGTCGCCAAGATCGGCGTGATCGACGACATTGCCTACCAGACCAATCTGCTGGCGCTCAACGCCGCGATCGAAGCGGCCCGCGCCGGTGAGAACGGCAAGGGCTTTGCCGTCGTCGCCAACGAAGTGCGCAAGCTGGCCGAGCGCTCGCAGATCGCTGCGCAGGAAATCGTCTCGGTGTCGGACCACAGCGTCGGCCTGGCCGAAAAGGCAGGCATGCTGCTCGAAGGCATGTTGCCGTCGATACAGCAGACCGCCGATCTGGTCGATGCGATCTCGTTGTCGGCGCGCGACCAGAATGCCAGCCTGGTGCAGATACACAGCGCCATCGGCCAGATCACGCAAGCCATCCAGCTCAATGCGGTGGCTTCCGAGGAGTTGTCGGCGACGTCTGAGGAAATGAACGAGCAGGCCCATCAGCTGCGCGAACTGATGGGTTATTTTTCGTTGGATGCGGCTGAGGGCGAGCGCGAATCATCGCCGCCTGAGTCGCCTCGCGTGCGCGAAGGAAAATACCTCGGCGCTGCTGCTGCAGTTGCCGATGGAAAAATGGAAACGGTGTTGTCGGATGTTTGAGGAGTACATGCATGCCAAGTTTGTCGCTTAACGGCGAGTCGTCGTTCGCCAGGACGCAGCATCAGGAACCGGTGCAGAGTCGCCAGTTCCTGACCTTCGTGCTGGGCGAAGAAATGTTCGCCATGCCGATTGAGGATATCCGCGAAATCATCGAATTCAGCAGCCTTACCGAAGTGCCGCTGATGCCGAATTTCTTGCGCGGGGTCATCAACCTGCGCGGCGCCGTGGTACCGGTGATCGACTTGTCGGTGCGCTTCGGCAGGGCGCAGACGCCGGTAGCCAAGCGCACCTGCATCGTCATCATGGAACTCATGCAGGAGCAGCAGGGCTTGCTGCTGGGCGTGATGGTAGATGCGGTGCGTGCGGTGCTGACCGTCGAGGATGAAAAAATCGAGCCGCCGCTGTCGTTCGGTGCACGCCTGCGCGCGGACTTCATTGAGGGCATGATCAATATCAAGGATCGCTTTGTGGTCGTGCTCGATGTCAAGGCGGTCTTGTCGGTGGACGAATTGTCGACGCTGATCGGCATGGCGGCCGTCGAAGAATTGTCGGTTCCGCCGGGGCAGTAGGAATCGCACTGAGGCGACAGCGCATCAGCGACGTCGCGCGGCAGCAGAAACAAAAGCAACCGAAGCAACCGAAGCAACCGTCAACCGGGGATCACGCAGATGAGTTCCAGCATCGAGTCAATGGCACTGGATGTGAGCGATCAGGAAATGCTGTTGTTCCAGCAGCTTTTCAGGGAGCACATCGGGCTGTACCTGCCCTTCTCGAAGAAGGCGCTGCTGTGCAGCCGCCTTTCGCGTCGCCTGGGCGAGCTGAGCTTGTCCAGCCTCAAGGAGTACCACGCGCTGATTTCGCGGCCGCAGGAACAAGCGGAGCGGCAGCGCGCGATCGACCTGATCACTACCAACGAGACTTATTTTTTTCGCGAGCAAAAGCACTTCGACGCCTTGCGCGACGATATCCTGCCGGCGATCGACCGGCGCCATCCGCTCAAGGTATGGAGCGCTGCCAGTTCGACCGGCGAAGAAGCCTATTCCATCGCGATGGTGCTGGATGATCATCGCAGCCAGCTTCCGTGGAGCATCCTCGCGTCCGACATCAGCCAGCGCGTGCTGTCGTTCGGCCGGCGCGCCCTGTATCCGATGGTGCGCGGAGAGTTGATCCCGTCGTCGTATCTATCGCGCTATTGCCTGCGCGGCACCGGCGAGTACGACGGCCATTTCCTGATCGACCAGAAGATCCGCAAGCGCGTGAACTTCGAGCAGCGCAATTTGATGAGCCTTCCGGTTGAGATGGATGGGCAGTTCGACATCGTGTTCCTGCGCAACGTGATCATCTATTTCGATTTTCCGACCAAGGTCGATGTCCTGCGTTCCGTGGTGAACAAACTGCGTCCAGGCGGCTGGCTCATCGTCGGTCATTCTGAATCGCTGCACGGCATGCCGCTGGAGTTGCAGATGCATGCGCCCTCGATCTATCGGCGGCTGCCATGAGGCTGCCATGACTCAGCGCATCTTCGTCAATCTGGGAGAAGTGTATTTCGGCCAGGGAGACCTGCAGATCGAGACACTGCTGGGTTCCTGTGTGGCGATCACGCTGTGGCATCCGGTGCGGCATTTCGGCGGCCTCTGTCATTTCGTCTTGCCGGAGCGGAGGCATTCCCTCCGGGTGGACGCTGACGGTGTGCAAGTACACGAAGCGCCAGACGGCCGGTACGGCGACGAGGCTTTGTCGCGCTTGCTGGAGCAGGTTCGGGTGCACGGCACGCGTATCGCCGATTACACGGTCAAGGTCTTTGGCGGCGGCAACGTGCTGGGCCTGCCGCCGACCAAACTCAGGATAGGCCAGGCCAACGCCGACTTCGCACTGGACATCCTGCAGCAGCATCACATTCCGGTGACCGCGCAGGACGTTGCCGGCGAGGGCTATCGCTACCTGCGCTTCGATCTCAACAACGGCGACGTCTGGGTCAGGCGCGGCCACGGCGTGTCGCACGACATGGAAAAAGTACCTGCTGCAACTGCCTGCAGGCCGCAACGCACTGCAGGGCTTGGCAAGGAGCGGACATGACGATCAAGGTCATGATAGTCGACGACTCGTCGTTGGTGCGCCAGGTCATCCAGGATCTGCTGGAACCCTGTCATGACATCAACGTCATTGCGACGGCGCAGGATCCGATTTTCGCGATGGCGAAGATGCGCGCCAACTGGCCCGACGTTATCGTGCTGGACATTGAAATGCCGCGCATGGACGGCATCACCTTCCTGCGCCAGATCATGGCGATACGGCCGACGCCGGTGGTGATCTGTTCGTCGCTGGCCGAGCGCAGCGCCACGGTCACGATGGAAGCATTGGCGGCTGGTGCGGTCGGCATCATCACCAAGCCGCAGCTGGGCATACGCGATTTTTTGCAGGACAGTTCGGAGGACTTGATTGCGGCGATACGCGCTGCTGCGCAGGCTCGCTTGCGGCGTACGCCGAGCGTGCCGACTGCAGCCGGCGGCTTGAGTTTCGGCAACGAAAGCGAGCGCAACGCACGTCATGATGCCGTTGCGGCAGGCATCGCCGATGGCAGCCGGCTCACGGCCGACGTGATGCTGGATCCGCCAGGCTACCTCGACGCACTGATTCCCGTCACGCAGAGAATCATCGCCATCGGCGCCTCGACGGGCGGCCCGCAAGCGCTGGAAAAAGTGTTGCGCGATTTGTCCGAAGAATGTCCGGGCGTCGTCATCGTGCAACACATGCCGGAAAAATTCACGCTCAGTTTCGCCAAACGCCTCAATGCCATTTCCGTCATCGAGGTCAAGGAAGCCGAGCACCACGACCTGGTGTTGCCAGGACGCGCACTCGTTGCGCCGGGCGGGTCGCATATGATGGTCAAGCGCGATGGCGTGCAGTACTATGTAGAAGTGGTCAACGGCCCTCTCGTCAGCCGTCACAAGCCATCAGTGGACGTCTTGTTCCGCTCCGTCGCCAAAGCTGCCGGCAAGAATGCAGTCGGCGTCATCATGACAGGAATGGGCGACGACGGCGCGCGCGGCATGAAGGAATTGCGCGACGCCGGCGCGTCGACGTATGCACAGGATGAAAGCAGTTGCGTGGTCTTCGGCATGCCCAAAGAGGCAATGTTGCAGGGCGGCGTATGCGATGTGATTTCTCTCGAGAGCATGTCTTCCGTGATCAACCAATATGGCTACTAACATGACGCCCTTCACCATTGAGACCTTGCTGATTGTCGACGACAGTCCCTTGCAACGTTTGCATACTGTGGGCCTGATGCGCGACCTCGGCGTGGAGATGATCTACGAGGCCGGCGACGGTCAGGAAGCGCTCGATTTGCTGGCCTTGCTGAAACTGCCGCCGAGCCTGGTGATCGTCGATCTGGAGATGCCGGGCATGGACGGCGTCGAGTTCATCCAGCATCTGCAGGAAAGAAAACTGAATTTCCCCATCATCGTGGCCTCCAGCCGCGAGACCTCCTTGCTGGCATCGGTCGAGACCATGATCGAGGCGCTCGGCATGCATGTGCTGGGGGCGCTGCAAAAGCCGCTCAACCAGGAAAAAATCCTCGGCGCACTGAATTCGTTCAACAGCAATCTGGCCTTCCCGACGAAAGACGATGCGCTGCCTGCGGTGTGCGAAACGGAGTTGGCATCGGCGATCCGCAACGGTGAAATCATCGCCTTCTATCAACCCAAGGTGGATATCCGCACCGGCATGCTCAAGGGCGTCGAGGCGCTGGCGCGCTGGATGCATCCGACCAACGGCATGGTGCCGCCGGATCGCTTCATTCCGCTGGCGGAAAAGAGCGGGCTCATCCACGAACTGACTCTGTCGATGCTGACGCAGGCGATGGCGCAGGCGGCGTTGTGGAATGACCGCGGCCTGCCGCTGAAGGTGGCGGTGAACCTGTCGCCGCTGTCGCTCGACATTCCTGGTTTTGTGCAGAAGATCGTCGACCTGCTGGCGCAGCATGCCTTGCAGGCGGACCAGATGGTGCTGGAAATTACCGAGGGTTCCGTCGTGGCCAATCTTGGCATGGCGCTGGGGACGCTGGCGCGGCTGCGTCTCAAGGGCTTCGGTTTGTCGATCGACGATTACGGCACCGGCTTCTCGTCAATGCAGCAGTTGGCGCGCATCCCGTTCACGGAACTCAAGATCGACCGCTCGTTCGTGCACGGCGCGCATGCGCGCCAGAACCTGCGCGTGATCCTGCAATCGGCGCTGGACATGGCCAGGCGGCTGGAGCTGGTGACCGTGGCGGAGGGCATCGAGACGATTGAGGATTGGCGTTTGTTGCAGGAATCGGGATGCACGATAGGGCAAGGTTACCTAATCGCCCGGCCGATGCCGCCAAACGATTTGCCGGTATGGCTCAAAGGCCATCATCGCCGTTTGGGGGAGCTGCGCCCTCCCGCAGCCGCAGCCGCCATCGAGACCTGAGCGCGGTGGTCCGTTCAGGTCAGTAAGTCGATCGCCTGATCCCGCACTTGCGTGAGCAAGTCACGGGCCGCACCGATGCCTGGAATGAAGGTGTCCGGCGCAATTTCCAACAAGGGAATCAACACGAATGCCCGCTGCGCCATGCGCGGATGCGGCAGCGTCAGCACGTCATCCGCAAGCTGCAATTGATCGTACAACAGGATGTCGAGATCGAGGGTGCGCGGCGCATTGCGGTAGGGGCGTTCGCGTCCGTGCGCCAGTTCGATGGCTTGCAAGGCTGCGAGCAATGCCTGCGGCGTGAGCGTGGTGTCAAGCTGGGCGACGGCATTGACGTAGTCGTCGCCGCCGGCGTCAACCGGTGCAGTGCGGTACAGGCGCGATTGTGCGCTGAGCGTTGTATCGGGCAACAGCGCCAGGCGTCGCAACGCATCTTCCACCGTGGCGCGGGCGTCGCCCAGATTGCCGCCGATACCGATGAAGGTGCGCGCCGCCAATGCCGTCACCGCAAGCGTCATGCCTCGCCGTCAGACGAGGAACTGCCGCCACCGCTTTCACCACCTTCGCCGCCACCGCTCTTGCTGCGATTGCGGCCGCCGCGGCGCTTGCGTTTGCGGGCTGCCGGGGCAGGGCCTGAGTTGGCCCCGGCGCCGGGGCCAGAGTTTGCGCCGGCAGCGCCGCCCGCACTGCTGCTTGTGGTCGGCTTGCGCGCCAGCAGCGATTCGCGGCCCGAGCCGTCGGCTTCCATGAAGTCGGTCCACCAGTCGCCCAGCTCTGCATCGATTTCGCCGGAGGCGCAACGCAGCAGCAGGAAGTCGTAACCGGCGCGCAGGCGCAGATGTTCCAGCAATTTATATGGCGCCTTGCCGGTGCGGCGTTCGAAGCGCGGCTGCATGGCCCAGATGTCGCGCATGTCGGAAGCGATCTTGCGCTGCAGGGCGAGCTTCTCGGTCTGTGCGTTGAGGACGTCGTCGGCAGCCAGGTGCAGCGCCGGGATCGGGTACTCGCCGGAAGCCTGGTAGGCGCGCCATTTCTCAAGCACCTGATGCCACAGCAGCGAAGCGAACAGGAAGCCCGGCGAGACCGGCTTGCCCTGCTTGATGCGCGCATCGGTATTGGCCAGCGCCAGCGTGACGAATTTTTCGCCGAGCGGTTGTTCCAGCACCACGTCGAGCAGCGGCAGCAGGCCGTGATGCAGGCCTTCCTTGCGCAGCTGTTGCAGGCAGGCCAGTGCGTGGCCGCTCATGAGCAGCTTGAGCATTTCATCGAACACGCGCGCGGCGGGCACGTTGTTGATGAGCGGCGCCATGACCGGAATCGGCGCGCTGGTGGCGGCGTCGATGCTGAACTTGAGCTTGGCGGCGAAGCGCACCACGCGCAGCATGCGCACCGGGTCTTCGCGATAGCGTGCTTCCGGCACGCCGATGATGCGCAAGGTCTTGGCGCGGATGTCGGCGATGCCGCCGTGGTAATCGAGCACCGTTTGCGCCGCCGGATCGTAATACATGGCGTTGATGGTGAAGTCGCGGCGCACCGCATCTTCATGCTGTTCGCCGAAGGTGTTGTCGCGCAGGACGCGACCGTGTTCATCCTTGGGCGCAGCGTCGGCGGAGCTGCCGCGGAAGGTGGTGACTTCGATCAGGTCCTGGCCGAACATCACATGCACGATCTGGAAGCGGCGGCCGATGATGAAGGCGCGCCGGAACAATTGCTTGATCTCTTCAGGCGTGGCATTGGTGGCGACGTCAAAGTCCTTGGGCTTGACCGACAGCAGCAGGTCGCGCACCGCGCCGCCGACGATGAAGGCCTTGAAGCCGGCCTCCTGCAAGGTCTGCGTGACGCGGATCGCGTTCGGCGAGACCAGCTGTAGATCGATGCCGTGCTGCTTCTGGCTGAGTACGGTGGGCTCGGTGGTGTCGAGCTCTTTTTTCTTGCCCAGGAAGGAGCGGATGAATTTTTTGATCATTGCGCGTGGGCGTCGAAGAGATTCAGGATGGGCCAGCCTTGGGCTATCGCGTGCGCCTTGAGCTTGTCGTTCGGATTGGTGGCGACCGGGTGAGTGACGGCGGCCAACAGCGGGATGTCGTTTTGGGAATCGCTGTAGAAATGGCTTTGCGGGAAATCGGCGATGCTCTTGCCTTGCTCTTGCAGCCAGGCCTGGGTGTGCACGATCTTGCCGGGGCCGAAGGTCGGTGTGCCCACCAGCCGACCGGTGATGTTGCCTTCGGCATCGAACTCCGGCAGGGCGGCGATCAGGTGATGCACCTTGAACAGCTTGGCGATCGGTTCGGTGACGAAGCTGTTGGTGGCGGTGATGATGGCGACCAGGTCACCGGCATCGAGGTGCTTTTGCACCAGCGCGATGGCGGCGGGGACCATGGCCGGCTTGATGACTTCGTCCATGAACTGCACATGCCAGGCGTCCAGCTGGGCGCGCGGGAATTTGGACAGCGTGCCGAAGGCGAACTCGAGATACTTCACCGGGTCCAGCGTACCGGCCTGGTAATGCGCGAACCATTCATCGTTGGCCTTGCGGAAAGCGGCGGCGTCGATGGCGCCGGTGCGGGCCAGGAACTCGCCCCACTCATGGTCGGAGTCGATCGGGATCAGCGTGTGGTCGAGGTCAAATAAGGCGAGATTCATGGCGTTTCGTTTTCAGCTTCCTGTTGAAGAAGGTCGCGTAGCAGCGGCAGGGTAATGGGGCGCTTGGTTTCGAGTGAATAGCGGTCGAGCGCGTCGAGCATGCGCGACAGCGAAGGCATGTCGCGCCGGTAATGGGTGAGCAGGTAAGACAGGATCGCGGGCGATACGGTCATGCCGCGCGCCTGCGCCGATTGTGTCAGTGCGGCGATCTTTTCGTCGTCGGTGAGGCCGTGCACCTGATAGATCAGGCCCCAACCGAGACGCGTGCGCAAGTCTTCGCGCACCTGCAGCTGCGCCGGCGGTTGTGCGCCTGCGCTGACCAGATAACCGCCCAGTTCGCGGATCTGGTTGAACAGGGCAAAGGCGGCGATCTGCGACGCCGGCGGCAATTGCTCGCAGTCGTCCAGCAGATAGCACTGGACGGCCGGATCGTAGTCGAAGGCGCTGTCGTCGGCGTCGGCGGGAATCAGCCGGGAGCCGGTCGGGATTTTTTGCGCCAAGGAATGCAACAGATGCGTTTTACCCGCGCCGGTTTCGCCCCAGAGATAGATGAAGCGGTCGTTCAGCGGTGGTTGCGCGTGCGCCGCGGCGATGTCTTGCAGGCGTTGCAGCAATTCTGCATTCTGGCCTGTCACAAACGTATCGAAAGTCGGCGGCTGCTGCGCGCTCAAATCCAGCAGAAGTTGTCTCATGTCTCGCTATTGTAGAAACTGCTGTTCAGGTAATGCTGGCGCAGGTGGCGCACCACCACCGACATGATCGCCGAGGCGGGCAGGGCCACCAGCACGCCGACAAAACCGAACAACTGACCGAACGCCAGCAGCGCGAAGATCACCATCAGCGGATGCAGGCCGATGCGTTCGCCCACCAGTTGCGGCGTCAGGATGAAGCTTTCCAGCACCTGGCCGATGCCGTAGATGATGGCCACGGCAACCAGGCCGTACAGACCGGTGAATTGCAGCACGGCGGCGATCAGCGCCAGCACCAGGCCGAGGCCGAAGCCGACGTACGGGATGAACACCAGCAGGCCGGTCAGGATGCCGACCGGCAAGGCGATGTCGAAGCCGGCAATCGCCAGCGCAACTGAATAATAGGTCGCCAGAATCAACATGACCAGCAATTGGCCGCGCAGGTATTGCGCCAGCAGGTCGTCGACTTCTTCGGTCATGGCGCTGATCTTGCCGACCCAGCGGCGCGGGATCATGCCGCGCAGGCGCTTGATGAAGGGATGCCAGTCTTGCAACAGATAGAACAGCACCATCGGAATGAACAGCAGGTTGGCAGCCCAGGTCAGCAGCGCGGTGCCGCCGATCTTGGCTGAGGCCAGCACCGAGGCCCAGATTTCATCGCCGCTGGTGGCCAGCTGCTGGGTCAGGATGCGCTTGATGCCGGTAATGTCGAGGCGCACGTGGATGCCGAATTCGCTCAGGCGCGGCGCCACCTTGGCGTTGAGCTTGTCGAGGAAGTTCGGAATCTGCTGTTGCAGCAGCGGAATTTCCTTCACCAGCACCGGCACGACGATCAGGACCAGCGCCAGTCCGGCCAGCACCAGCAGCATGACGACGATCAGCACCGCCACCAGGCGCGGCAGCAAAAACGGCCCGATGCGGCGGCGCGCCAGCCAGTCGACGCCCGGATTGAGGGCGTAGGCCAGGATGGCGGCGGTCACGAACGGGGTCAGCATCGGCCCCAGCAAGATCAGGAGGCCTACCAACAACAGCCCTAAGGTGAGCCACAACAAGCTTTGTTTTTGCTCATCCGTTAAAGAAAAAGGCATGGAAATAGGGCTTTAGATGAATCGGTTTGTTAAAATCACGGTTTACTTCAGGTTTCAGCGGCCTTGTTGCCGCAGATACTCCTCTATTTTACCGCCTCCAGTGCCAATATCATCATGACTTCATCATCCAATGTTTCCCTCTCCTACCGCGACGCGGGCGTCGACATCGATGCGGGCGACGCTTTAGTCGAGGCTATCAAGCCGTTTGCCAAGCGTACGACCCGCGAAGGCGTGCTGGGCGGCATCGGCGGTTTCGGCGCGTTGTTTGAAATCAGCAAGAAATTCAAGGAGCCGGTGCTGGTGTCCGGCACCGACGGTGTCGGCACCAAGCTGAAACTGGCTTTTCACCTGAACCGACATGACACGGTCGGCATCGACCTGGTCGCCATGAGCGTCAACGACATCCTGGTGCAAGGCGCTGAGCCATTGTTCTTCCTCGATTACTTTGCCTGCGGCAAGCTTGACGTGGCCAGCGCCACCGATGTCATCAAGGGCATCGCCAAGGGCTGCGAACAAGCCGGTTGTGCGCTGATCGGCGGCGAAACCGCTGAAATGCCGAGCATGTATCCGGACGGCGAATACGACCTGGCCGGCTTCGCCGTCGGCGCGGTCGAAAAGTCCAAGCTGATCGACGGCACCAAGATCATCCCGGGCGACGTCGTGCTGGGCTTGGCCTCGTCGGGCGCGCACTCCAACGGTTACTCGCTGGTGCGCAAGATCCTGGAAGTCGCCAAGCCTGACCTGAACGCCGACTTCCACGGCCGCAAGCTGGCCGACGTGCTGCTCGAACCGACCCGCATCTACGTCAAGCCGTTGCTGGCGCTGATGGAATCGATGGAAGTCAAGGGCATGGTCCATATCACCGGCGGCGGCCTGGTCGAAAACATCCCGCGCGTTCTGCAGGACAACCTGACTGCCGTGCTGGACAGCAAGGCCTGGACCATGCCGCCGCTGTTCACCTGGCTGCAGCAGCATGGCGGCGTGGCTGACGCCGAAATGCACCGCGTCTTCAACTGCGGCATCGGCATGACTGTGATTGTGTCGAAAGAAAACGCCGACGCCGCTGAAGCACAACTGAAGGCGGCCGGCGAGACCGTCTTCCGCATCGGCGAAATTCGCGCTCGCGCCGAAGGTGAAGCACAGACTATCGTGGCCTAAGTCTCATCGATTGCGTGCCCGGTTGACGCCGGGCAATAAAAAACGGCTGCAAGCAATTGCAGCCGTTTTTGTTTGGGCGATCCGGACGCGCAATCAGTTCGGTTGTTGCGCCACATCCGCTTCGCCGTCGCCGGCCAGCGTCTGCCGGGTGACCGGCGGTACATCGCGCGCCACCGCTTCCGGCGGCTGCACGCGCACCGGCTGGCTGTGGTCGACCGATGACGACAGCACATTGAGCGTCGCTTCAGGAGCCGCATCCCAGACCGGATCGTCGATCGCTTCGAACACGCGCTTCAGTTGCGCGCCCCAGCTGCGACGGATCATCTGGAAGTATTGATTGTGTTCATCGATGGTGACAAAACGCGTCACCGCCAGGTCGTTGCTGTTGTAGACCAGCAGATCCAGCGGCAGGCCGACCGAGATGTTGGACTTCAATGTCGAGTCCATCGAGATCAGCGCACACTTGGCAGCTTCGTCCAGCGAGGTGTGGGGCGTGACGACGCGGTCGATGATCGGTTTGCCGTACTTGGCTTCGCCGATCTGGAAATAGGTGTTCTCGTCGTGTGACTCAATGAAATTGCCGGCCGAATACATCTGGAACAGACGGCAGCGCTCGCCCTTGATCTGGCCGCCGAAGATGATGCTCACATTGAAGTCGATGCCGAACTTGGCCAGTTCTTCCGCATCGCGCTGATGCACGGTGCGGATGGCGTCGCCGAGGATCTGCGCGGCTTCGTACATCGTGGTCGCGGTCCAGATGGTGTGGCCTTCGGCATTGGTCTTCTCGGACAAGATCTGGCGGATCGACTGAGAAATCGAAAGATTGCCTGCCGTCATCATGACCATGACGCGCTCGCCCGGATTCTCGTAGACGTTCATCTTGCGGAACGTGCCGATATGATCGACGCCCGCATTGGTCCTCGAGTCGGATAAAAAGACCAGGCCTTCGTTCAGGCGCATGGCGACGCAATAAGTCATGATGTGAGCTAAAAATGTAAAAGCCGGATTTTACAGGAAGCCCCGCCGGCACTGAGTGCGGGCGGGGCCCAAATGTCGTGGACCTGACACATTATCGGCAAATTCCAGACAATTCTTAACCGTCAGCTTGGCAAATAATTAATTTTTTACGATTTATGCTGCCAAAGGAACAAGAAAATCCTTGCTGATGCGGTTGCCGAGCTCAAAGATGCGTTCCAGAAACACCGTCAGGTAATCGTGCAGGCCGGCGTCGAAGACTTCTTCAATGCGGCTGAACTTGAGGTCGGCGTCCAACTTGCCGGCAAAACGTTCGGTATCGGCCGAGACATCGTTGCGCACGTGTTTCAGGTTGCTCAGCACATGGTCCATGCAGGCCGCCAGTGAACGCGGCATGTCGGCGCGCAGGATCAGCAATTCGGCAACGCGTTCGGGCGTGATGACGTCGCGATAGACCTTGCGGTAAATCTCGAAACCCGACACCGAGCGCAGGATCGCCGCCCAGTAATAGAAGTCGATCTGGCTGTCCTGGCCTTTTGTTTCCTTGCTCAGCAGGCCTTGCTGCTGGCTTTGGCCCGGCTTGACAGTTTCCTTGGCGCCGTGGAATTTGACGTCGATGATGCGCGCGGTGTTGTCGGCGCGCTCGAGGAAGGTGCCGAGGCGGATGAAGTGGAAGGCTTCATCCTTGAGCATGGTGCCGATGGTGACGCCGCGCGACAGATGCGAACGATGCTTGACCCATTCAAAGAAATCGCTCGGATTCTGCTCCAGCGCATTGGTCTGCAGGTAGCCCTGCATCTTGATCCAGGTGGCGTTCTGGATTTCCCAGGCTTCGGTGGTCAGCGCGCCGCGCACTGCACGGGCGTTCTCGCGCGCCTGCTTGAGGCAGGACGCGATCGACGACGAATTGCTGGGGTCGCGCACCATGAAGTCGATGACGTCTTTTTGCGTCAACGCATCGTACTTCTTGTTATAGCCATACTGCAGCTCCGAAATCCCGAGCAGTGCGCGCCAGCCTTGCTCGGCGTCGTCGGTTGATTGCGGCAGCAGGGCGGTCTGCACGTGCACGTCGAGCATGCGGGCGGTATTTTCGGCGCGTTCGGTATAGCGCGCCATCCAGAACAGGTGGTCAGCGGTGCGGCTCAACATGATTTATTTCTCCAGAATCCAGGTGTCCTTGGTGCCGCCGCCTTGCGACGAATTCACCACCAGCGAGCCTTCCTTGAGCGCCACGCGCGTGAGGCCGCCCTTGACCATCGAGACGGTCTTGCCGGACAACACGAAGGGACGCAAATCGAGATGGCGCGGCGCGATGCCGGAGTCGACATAGGTCGGGCAAACGGACAGCGCGAGTGTCGGCTGGGCGATGTAGCCGTCCGGCTTGGCGATCACGCGCTGGCGGAAATCCTCGATCTCCTGTTTGGTCGACGCCGGGCCGACCAGCATGCCGTAACCGCCGGCGCCGTGCACTTCCTTGACCACCAGCTTGTCTAGATTGGCCAGCGTATAGGAAAGATCTTCCTTCTTGCGGCACTGGTAGGTCGGGACGTTGTTGAGGATGGGCTCTTCGGACAGGTAGAACTTGATCATGTCCGGCACGTAGGGATAGATCGACTTGTCGTCGGCGACGCCGGTGCCGATGGCGTTGGTCAGCGTGACCTTGCCGGCGCGATAGGCGGCCAGCAGGCCCGGCACACCCAGCGAGGAGTCAGCGCGGAACGCCAGCGGATCAAGGTAGTCGTCGTCGATGCGGCGATAGATCACGTCGACGCGTTTCGGTCCGCGCGTGGTGCGCATGTAGACGGTATTGTCCTTGACGAACAAGTCCTGTCCCTCGACCAGTTCAACGCCCATTTGCTGCGCCAAGAATGCATGTTCGAAATACGCCGAGTTGTACATGCCCGGCGTCATTACCACCACGGTCGGATCGACCACGCCGACCGGCGCGACCGAGCGCAGATTGTCGAGCAGCATGTCGGGGTAGTGATCGACCGGCGCGATCTTGTGACGGGTGAACAGTTCGGGGAACAGGCGCATCATCATCTTGCGGTTTTCCAGCATGTAGGACACGCCGGACGGTACGCGCAAGTTATCTTCGAGCACATAGAACTCACCCTCGCCGGCGCGCACGATATCGACGCCGGCGATGTGGGCGTAGATGTCGGAGGCGACGTCGACGTCCTGCATCTCGGGACGGTATTGCGCGTTCTTCAGGATCTGCTCAGCCGGGATGACGCCGGCCTTGATGATCTTCTGGCCGTGATAAATGTCATGGATGAACATGTTGAGCGCTTTGACACGCTGCACCAGGCCCGCTTCCAGTTTGGCCCATTCGGCGGCATGAATGATGCGCGGAATGATGTCGAAGGGGATCAGCCGTTCCGTGCCTGCATCGTTGCCGTAGACCGCGAAGGTGATGCCGACGCGACGGAAAATCAGGTCGGACTCTGCGCGTTTGCGGACAATCGTCTCAGCGGTTTGGGAAGACAGCCACGCCGCGAATTCATCGTAATGCTTGCGGACAGAAACGGTGCCGTCGGAGTACATCTCATCGAAAAAATTTGCCATAAATTTGCTTCGTTTTCTGGTGCTGATGCGAGGGGATTTTAGCTTGAGGCTTTAGCTTGAGACTGGGCGAATATTATTTGTTCATTGGTAGTTGCCGGCATCCTCATCGCTGGTGGAGGTAGGCACAGACTATCACGCCATTTCCGCTTTTGGACAGCGAAAATTGCATGCGGTTCTGGTCCTCAATTGCGCCAGCGATGGCTGATCCGGTTTGTTGATGCGGATTGAAAATGATTTGTTCCTCCTGATTCAGGCCCACGGCGTCGGCGCAGGAACGGCGGCCGGTGCGGGCATGTCGATGGTGGTGAAGTCGGCCGGGCTGACGATTTCAAGGTACTCCATGTCCGGCGAGTAGTCGAACAGGAAGTGCACGATGCCCGGTCGCTGGTGCACGCAATCGCCGGTTTTCACCAGCGTGACCTGATCTTCGTACATGAAGCGCGCCCAGCCCTTGAGCATGATGACGATATGAAAATTCGCTTCGTGCCGGTGCCAGCCGGTGCCGGCTTCCGGCGCCATATTGGCCTTGACCAGTTGGGCGATGACCTGGCCGCCGGTGGCAGCGGCGATGCCGAGGTCGCGGTACAGGAAGAAGTCGCGCAGGCCGCCTTGTTCATACTGCGTGTCGCCCTCGCTGACGTGGGAGAACACATTCAGGGCGGTCGGCTTTGTTTCGGCTATCGTATTCATGACACTGGTCCTTTCTGCGGCGGGCCGCATTCGGTTGGCTGATGAAATACCTTGGCTTGCGTCTCCTGATCCACTCTTCGCTTTTCTTAGAATTCCACGTCCAGTTCGTCGATATCCTCGGGTTCCTTCTGTGCGGCGGCGATCCATTCCTTCATCTCCGGCATCGCCATGATGCGCTTGCTGTAAGCCGCGCAGATCGGTTCCAGCTTGACGTCATAGGTGATGAAGCGCGTGATCACCGGCGCATACATGGCGTCGGCCATGGTGCGCTCGCCGAACAGGTAAGGTCCGCCGTAGGTGGCCAGGCAGTCCTTCCAGACGGTGGTGATGCGCTGGATGTCGGCCTGCGCGCGCGACCAGACTTTGAAATTGGGGAAGTGCGCCTTGAGGTTCATCGGCAGCGCCGAGCGCAGGGCGCTGAAGCCGGAATGCATCTCGCCGCAGATCGCGCGGCAATGTGCGCGAGCCGCCTGGTCGGCCGGCAGCAGCTTGGCGGCCGGGCGGATTTCGTTGAGATATTCGGCGATCGCCAGCGTATCCCAGACAAAGATATCGCCATGCTTGAGGCTGGGCACCAGGATCGATGACGACAGCAGCAGGATTTCTGCGCGCGCATCGGGGTCGTCCGGCGACACGATGTCTTCCTGAAACGGCAACCCGGCAAATTTTGCGAGCAGCCAGCCACGCATGGACCAGGAAGAGTAGTTCTTGCTGGTGATGCGCAAAGTCGTTTTAGGCATGTCAGTCCTTTATGTGTATGGGTGCTTTTGACTTTGGCGCGTCGATAAGTTGACGCGCGGTTTGCGTGGACGCGTCCGTACGGGCAGACCGCTATTTCCCGGCCTGCAGATGTTGCGAGTCCTCTACTTGCAAAGGGCGTGCCAGCGACACTGCGGATGCAATGCCGGGTTCATACGCCACCGAAGGTCAATGGCATGCATATTGCATCGAAGGAGATACTGGTGAAACCGAGGGAGTGGGTTGTATATGACAAATATTTACCAGGCCTACCAGCAATACGTCGACGCCACCGATCCGCTGCGCGCTTCGGCCCGGGCGGCAGCGCCGTTCCTGGGGCATACCTGGCCGGGTTTGCCGTCCAGTCCCATGCTGCGCAAAATGGCCGCAGCCTACGAGGTATTTGCACGCACGCAATTGACGCATGTACGTCCTCCTTTCGCTATCGATAGCGTTCTGGACGGCGGGCGCACCGTTGCGGTGCGTGAAGAGGTCATCGACCGCACACCGTTTTGCACGCTCTTGCGTTTCCGCAAGGAAACAGCGGCCGAACAACCGGCGGTGTTGCTGGTGGCGCCCATGTCGGGCCACTTTGCGACGCTGCTGCGCGGCACCGTCAAGACCCTGCTGCGCGACCATGACGTCTACATCACCGACTGGCACAATGCGCGCGACATTGCGCTGGAGCATGGCCGCTTCGGCCTCGACGAATACGTCGGTCACCTGATCCGTTTCCTGCAGGTCATCGGCCCCGGCGCACATCTCGTGGCGGTATGCCAGCCGACCGTGGCGGCCATCACCGCCGCCGCCGTGATGGCCGAAGGCGAGGATCCGGCCCAGCCGCGCACCATGACGCTGATGGCCGGGCCGCTCGACACACGCGTCAATCCGACCACGGTCAACGAGCTGGCCAAGAGCAAGCCGATCGAATGGTTCGAGAAGAATCTGGTCAGCACGGTGCCGGCGCGCCATCCCGGCGGCGGCCGCAAGGTCTACCCGGGTTTCATGCAGCTGGCGGCGTTCATGAACATGAACCTCAACCGCCACGTCGACGCCTTCCGCAACCTGTACACCTACCTGATCGAAGACGAGCACGACAAGGCCGAAGCGATCAAGGTGTTCTACGAAGAATACTTCGCCATGTCGGACCTGCCGGCCGAGTTTTACCTGGAAACGGTGCGGGTGGTGTTCCAGGAACACGCCTTGCCGCTGGGTTTGCTGCAATTCCAGGGGCGTCCGGTCAACCTCAAGGCGATCCGGCGCACCGCACTGTTCACCGTGGAAGGTGAGAAGGATGACATCTGCGCCGTCGGCCAGACTGTCGCTGCACAGGATATGTGCAGCAGCATCCGCCCGTACATGCGACTGCACCATGTGCAGACGGCGGTGGGCCACTATGGCGTCTTCAACGGGCGCCGCTGGGAAAATGAAATCTATCCACGCCTGAGGGATTTCATTAATATGCACCACAGGTGAACGTTTCCTGATCTGGTGCAACCCAAGCAACAATAGGACATCACAGCAGTCCATCACAGCAGTCCATCAGCTCAACTTGTTTGTAGTAAAGGATCTTCATGTCAATTCATGTGGCGCTGAACCATGTCACGTCGTACCGTTATGACCGTGCTATCAATCTGGGACCCCAAATCGTGCGCCTGCGCCCGGCGCCGCATTGCCGTACGCGGATCCTGAGCTATTCGCTGCGCATTCTTCCCGAACCGCATTACATCAACTGGCAGCAGGACCCGCAGGCCAACTACATGGCGCGGCTGGTGTTTCCCGAGAAGACCGAAGAATTCCGCATTGAAGTCGATCTGGTGGCCGAAATGTCGGTCATCAATCCTTTCGACTTTTTCCTTGAGCCGTATGCCGAACAGATTCCGTTCAAGTACGCCGAGGAGCTGGTTAACGAGTTGTCGCCGTATCGCAAGACGCTGCCGCTGACACCGCGCTTCCAGAAATTCATCGACGGCATTTCGCGCGAGAAGATGAACAGCGCCGACTTCCTGGTTGCGTTGAACCAGAAGCTGGCCGACGCGGTCGCCTACACCATCCGCATGGAGCCGGGCGTGCAGACGCCGGAAGAGACGCTCGAGATCGGTTCCGGTTCCTGCCGCGATTCGTCCTGGCTGCTGGTGCAGGTGCTGCGCCACCTCGGCCTGGCGTCGCGCTTCGTCTCCGGCTACCTGATCCAGCTCACCGCCGACCAGAAGTCGCTCGACGGCCCGTCCGGACCGGAAGCCGACTTCACCGACCTGCATGCCTGGTGCGAAGTCTATCTGCCGGGCGCCGGCTGGGTCGGCCTCGATCCGACCTCGGGCCTGTTCGCCGGCGAAGGCCATATCCCGTTGTCGTGCACGCCCGAGCCATCTTCGGCGGCGCCGGTCAGCGGCATGGTCGATCCCTGCGAAGTGGAATTCGAACATTCGATGAGCGTGTCGCGCTTCTGGGAAGCGCCGCGCGTCACCAAGCCTTACACCGAAGCGCAATGGAGCGAGATCGAAGAACTCGGCCACGCCATCGACGACGACCTCGAAGCGCTCGACGTGCGCCTGACCATGGGCGGCGAGCCGACCTTCGTGTCGCTCGATTATCCCGACGAACCTGAATGGGCTACTGCCGCACTGGGCGCCACCAAGAAGCCGCTCGCGGCCGACCTGTACCACCGCATGCGCGAAAAATACGCGGTGCAGGGCCTGCCGCATTTCGGCCAGGGCAAGTGGTATCCGGGCGAGCAGTTGCCGCGCTGGGCGCTCAACTGCTATTGGCGTCGCGACGGCCAGCCGATCTGGCATAACCGCGATCTGATCGGCGACGAGACCGTACCCAACGTCAAGGACGACGACATTCCGGAACGCTTCCTCAAGGGCGTGGCTGAACGCCTGGCGCTCGACGGCAAGCACATCTTCCCGGCCTATGAGGACGTGTTCTACTACATGTGGCGCGAGCGCCGCCTGCCGGGCAACGTCGATCCTTTCGATTCCAAGCTCGACGACAAGCAGGAGCGTGCGCGTCTCATGCGGGTCTTTTCGCAAGGCCTCGACAAGGTCGCCGGCCACGTGCTGCCGGTGGCGCGCCGTCCTGACGACCTCGGCTGGCAAAGCGGCGACTGGTTCCTGCGCAGCGAGCGCTGCTACCTGTATCCGGGCGATTCGCCGCTGGGCTATCGCCTGCCGCTGGATTCGCAGCCGTGGGTCAAGTCGACCGACTATCCCTACGTGCATGCAGCCGATCCGACGCAGCAGTTCAGTCCGCTGACGCCGGCGAACGATGTGCGTCTGAAATTTGTTCAGCGGCCTGCGCTCACCGGCGCGACGTCGGTGGCGTTTCAGCCGAATCACTTCAGCACGCGTCGCGGCAGTCCGGTGACTGGACCGGGCAAGGGCGTGCCAGGCGTACCAGCCGTCGCAGGCGGCGCGCCGGCGCTGTTCCAGTCGGCCGACTGGATCACCCGCACCGCGCTGTGCGCCGAAGTGCGCAACGGCGTGCTGTACCTGTTCATGCCGCCGCTGGCCGAGCTCGAAAATTATCTGGAACTGGTCGCGGCCATCGAAGCCACCGCCGAAGAACTCGGACAGCCGGTCCTGATGGAAGGCTACGAGCCGCCGAACGATCCGCGCGTGCGCAAGTTCAGCGTCACGCCGGACCCGGGCGTGATCGAAGTCAACATCCAGCCGGCCTACAACTGGCGCGAGCTGGTCGACCAGACCACGCACCTGTACGAAGCCGGCCGCGAGTCGCGCCTGACCACCGAGAAGTTCATGCTCGACGGCCATCATTCGGGCACCGGCGGCGGCAATCACATGGTGATGGGCGGCGCCACGACGGCGGATTCGCCGTTCCTGCGCCGGCCCGATCTGCTGCGCAGCCTGATCAGCTACTGGCACAACCATCCGTCGCTGTCCTATCTGTTCTCTGGCATGTTCATCGGCCCGACTTCGCAGGCGCCGCGCATCGATGAAGCGCGCAACGATTCCACCGTGGAAATCGAACTGGCTTTCGCCGAAATGGAAAAGCAGATTGCCCAGGGCGGTTGTGCGCCGTGGCTGGTCGACCGTCTGCTGCGCAATTTGTTGATTGACGTCACCGGCAACACCCACCGCGCCGAGTTCTGCATCGACAAGCTGTATTCGCCCGACAGCGCCACCGGCCGCCTCGGCCTGCTGGAATTGCGCGCCTTTGAAATGCCGCCGCATGCGCGCATGAGCCTGACCCAGCAGTTGTTGCTGCGCGCGCTGGTGGCGCGTTTCTGGAAGACGCCGTACAAGCCGCAGCGCCTGGTGCGCTGGGGCACCGAGTTGCACGATCGTTTCCTGTTGCCGCATTTCATCTGGCAGGATTTCAACGACATCATGGACGACATGCAGGAAGCCGGTTATCCGATGCAGGCCGAGTGGTTTGCGCCGCATTTCGAGTTCCGCTTCCCCAAGATCGGTGACTTTGCGGTCAAGGGCATGCAACTGGAATTGCGCACCGCGCTGGAGCCATGGCACGTCCTGGGCGAAGAGGGCAGCTCGACCGGCACCGCGCGCTATGTCGATTCGTCGGTAGAGCGGCTTGAGGTCAAGGTCAACGGCATGGCCAAGGACCGCTATGTGCTGACCTGCAACGGCGTCGCGGTGCCGCTGCAACCGACCGGCGTGGTCGGCGAGTTCGTCACCGGCGTGCGTTACCGCGCCTGGCAGCCGCCGTCGGCGCTGCATCCGACCATCGGCATCGATTCGCCGCTGACCTTCGACCTGGTCGATACCTGGAACGGCCGCAGCCTGGGCGGATGCCAGTATCACGTGGTGCATCCGGGCGGACGCGGCTACGAGACCTTCCCGGTGAATGCCTTCGAAGCGGAAAGCCGGCGTCTGACGCGTTATCTGCGTCTCAACCACACGCCGGGAAAGATGGAAGTAAGCGCTGCGCGACCATCAATCGAGTTCCCATTTACGTTAGACTTGCGACATTACTAATTAATAACGCAGGCAGTTCTGCCGTTGCCGCAGATCATCGCCATCATGGGTGATTGCGGCAACGGCGCCCTCGAAAATCTATGTATCAGCGCCTCCTGCAAAGCTACACCGCCGACGCCGATCGTTACGACGAGATGCTGGCTGCCGACGGTCGCTTGCGACCGCATTGGCGCACGCTGATCGATCAGCTGGAAAATCTTTCGCCCGAGATGATGCGCCGCCGCGCCGACGAAGTGCGCGACGCCATCGCCTCCGACGGCATGACCTACAACGTCTATGCCGACCCGCAAGGCGTCAGCCGTCCGTGGGAACTGGACCTGCTGCCGCAGATCGTCGCCGCCGACGAATGGCAGCAACTCTCGTCCGCCGTGGCGCAACGTGCGCGTCTGCTCAACGCTGTGCTCGACGATCTCTACGGCGAACAGCACTTGCTGGCTGAAGGCCTGTTGCCGCCGGCGCTGGTGTTCGGCCAGCACGGCTATCTGTGGCCGTGCCGCGATGTGCGTCCGCCGGGCGGCGTGCATCTGCATCTGTACGCCATCGACCTGGCACGCTCGGCCGACGGCAACTGGTGGGTGATCGCCGATCGTACCCAAGGACCTTCGGGCACCGGCTACGCCTTGCAGAACCGTCAGATCATGACGCGCGCCTTGCCCGAAGCGATGCGCGACATGCACGTGCAGCCGCTGCTGAATTATTTCCACGCGCTGCATCAATGCTTGACGCGGCTCGCGCCCAAGAGCAGCGAACCGCCGATGGTGGTGCTGCTGACGCCGGGACCGTACAACGAAACCTATTCCGAACACGCCTTCCTGGCGCATACGCTGGGCTTCCCGCTGGTCGAAGGCGTGGATCTCACTGTGCGCGGCGACATGGTCTACCTGAAGACGCTGACCGGCCTGCGCCGCGTGCATGCGATCATGCGCCGCCTTGACGATGACTACTGCGATCCGCTTGAATTGCGCTCGGACTCCGCGCTCGGCATTCCCGGCCTGACCCAGGCAGCGCGCTCCGGCAACGTGTTGATCGCCAATGCGCTCGGCAGCGGCGTGCTGGAGTCGACTGCGCTGCACGGTTTCCTGCCGGCGATCAGCCAGCGTCTGCTCGGCGAAGAACTCGCTTTGCCGGCCGTGGCGTCATGGTGGTGCGGTGAAAAACCGGCGCTGGAATACACGCTGGCACATTTGGAAGAACTGGTGATCATGCCGGCCTTCCCGTCGATGCGCATGCAGCCGGTGTTCGGCCATACGCTCAATGCCACGGCGCGCCGCCGCCTGGTCGAAAGCCTGCAATTGCAGCCGCACGCTTACGTTGCGCAAGAATGGGTGCGCTTGTCGCAAGCGCCGGTGCTGTCGCGCAGCGGCGAGTATCACCTGACCAACCGCACCGTCAGCCTGCGCGTGTTCGCCGCCGCCGACGGCGAGGGCGGCTATCACGTAATGCCGGGCGGCCTCACGCGCGTGGCCCCGCGCCAGCGCCGCGACGTTGTGTCGATGCAGCAGGGCGGCACCAGCAAGGACGTCTGGGTGCTCGGTGAAAAGACTGACGCGGACGATGCCGCCGGCGTCGCCAGCGCCATGGCCGCCGCTGAGACCAGCGTCGCCGTTGGCCCCGGTGCGATGACCGATCCGGTGTCGCGCACGTCGGAACTGATTCGCACCACCGTCGACGTCTCCTCGCATGCCGGCGAAAACCTGTTCTGGATGGGCCGCTACGCCGAACGCACCGACAATCTCGCACGCCTGTTGCGCACGACCCTGCAATGCACGATCGAACCGCAATCCGACAACCGTGTGATCCTGCGCAGTGTCAGCGAGATTTGTATCCGCCTCGGCATCCTGATGCCCAAATCGGAGCAAGCCCATCCCACCATCACCGCCCTGCAACAGAGCTTGCAGGCGGCGATCGCGGACCCCAGCGCCACGGTCAGCATCTCCACGCACGTGCGTCACCTGCATCATTCCGGTTACCAGGTGCGCGAGCATCTGTCGCTGGACAACTGGCACGCGCTCAATCGCATGCCGCCGATGGTGCAGGAAAAAATCAACTCGCCGACCGCCATGCTGCACGTCCTCAACAACGTCGTCCAGGCTTGCTCCGGCCTGGCCGGCCATGCGCTGGACGACATGACGCGCGATGAAGGCTGGCAGTTCCTGATGATCGGCCGCCACATTGAACGCATGGTGCACCTGGCAGCCTTGTTCGATCAGTTCATGCAACTCGAACCGGCGCGCCAGAACGCGGCGCTGACCTGGCTGCTGGAATCGTCGAGCAGCATCGTCACGTATCGCGTGCGTTACCGGCGTACGCCGGAGTGGCTGCAGGTGCTGCACCTGCTGGTGTTCGACGTCAGCAATCCGCACAGCATCGCTTACCAGTTCCGCATGCTGCAACACTACCTGACCGACATCGCGCAGCAGCTCGGCATCCTCAGCATGAATATCCCGGCGCACCTGAGCGAGCAGCTCAACAGTTTTGCGCTGCCCGATTTCGCGCGTGATGCGGCGACTTCGGAAGCCGCCGGCGAACGCCTGATCCAACTGATGCGCGAAGCGCGCGGCGCAGGCTTCTCATTGACCGATGATCTGTCGCGGCATTTCTTCACGCCGCTCAGCGCACCGGTCAGCCAGGGAGTATGACGATGAGCGACGCTACTTACCACATCGTGCACGAGACCAACTACCAATATGCGGCGCCGGTGCGGCTGTCGCATCAGGTGTTGCGCCTGACGCCGCGCTCGCTGCCGTGGCAGACCTGCACCTCTCATTTCATCAATATCCTGCCGGGGCCGACGAACCTGATCAATCTGTACACAGACAGCTTCGGCAACGCGCTGCAGTCGTTCTCGCTGGATCAGGATCACGCCAGCCTCGATGTCTACGCTGAGTCGTGGGTAGAGATTTCATCACGCCAGCTGCCGGCGGCGACACCGCCCTGGGAGCAGGTCGCCGAGGCGCTGTCGTATCACGCCGGGCGCAGCCTGTCGGCCGACATGCTGGAAGCCTCGCGCTTCCTGTTCGAGTCTTCGCACGTCAGGATCAAGCGCGAGTTCGCACGCTATGCCGCGGAATGCTTCACGCCAGGATTGCCCTTGCTGCATGGCGTCGAGGCGCTGATGAAACGCATCTTCAATGAATTCACCTTTGATCCGGAGGCGACCACGGTGTCGACGCCGGTGACCGACGTATTCGTCAGCAAGCGCGGCGTCTGCCAGGACTATGCGCATTTCATGCTGTCCTGTTTGCGTTCGCTGGGTTTGTCGGCGCGTTACGTCAGCGGCTATCTGCTGACGGAGCCGCCGCCGGGCCAGTTGCGCCTGATCGGCGCTGACGCATCGCATGCCTGGGTGTCGGTGTATTGTCCGGGCCAGGACGGCGAGCCGGATTGCTGGATCGATGCCGATCCGACCAACGGCATCTTCCCCGACATCAGCCACATCACGCTGGGCTGGGGTCGCGATTTCCTCGACATCTCGCCCTTGCGCGGCGTGCTGATCGGCGGCGGCCAGCAGACCATGCAGGTAGCCGTGACGGTGATGCCGGCGCAGGAAGTGCCGGGACTGCCGTTCGCCCGTTGACGAATTTCGACGACTACGGTGTGCGGATGTGATCGATCAGCGCAAGGGTGCGTTCGTCAGGCGGCGGCGTCAGTAAACTGACGATCACCAGCGCGGCGATGCCCACCGGCACGCCGAACAGCCCGGCTGAAATCGGCGCAATGTGGAACCACTGGTTCGCCGCATTGCCGCCAAAGGCCGGATGCGTGGTCAGCATGTAGTACACGCACATCACGAAGCCGGCGACGATGCCGGCGACGGCGCCAGGCTGATTGGCGCGCTTCCAGAAGATCCCGAACACCAGTGCCGGGAACAGCGTCGACGCCGCCAGTGAAAACGCCACCCCCACCATCGACAGGATGTCGCCCGGTTTGAGCGACGCCGCGTACGCGGCCAGCAAGGCCACCACCAGCAGCAGCAACTTGGAAATCGTCACGCGCTTTTGCGTCGAGGCGGCCGGATCGATCACCTTGTAATACACGTCATGCGACAGCGCGTTGGAAATGGTCAGCAGCAGGCCGTCGGCAGTCGATAGCGCCGCCGCCAGGCCGCCGGCCGCCACCAGTCCCGAAATGAAATAAGGCAGGCCGGCAATCTCCGGCGTGGCCAGCACGATGATGTCGCCGTCGAGTGCAATCTCGCCGAGTTGCACCACGTTGTCGTGATTGAGATCGGTGATGCTGACCAGCGGATTGACCTTGTCGATGTTGGCCCAGTAGTAGACCCAATCGGGCAGGTGCGCATAGTTGCTGCCGACCAGCGAGGTGTAGATGTCGTACTTCACCAGGATCGCCAGCGCCGGCACCGTGATGTAGATCAGCATGATGAAAAATAGCGTCCAGAACACCGACTTGCGCGCCTCGTGCACCGACGGCGTGGTGTAGTAGCGCATCAGGATGTGCGGCAACGCCGCGGTGCCGACCATTAGGCAAAACACCAGCGCCAGGAAGTTGTTGCGCTTGATGTTGGCCGCGTCCTCGTCCTTGCCGGGGAAGGGTTCGGTCTGCGACACCGGCGGTTGCGCGCGCGCGATGTTGTAGGCCTTGGCGTCGGTCCACTTGCGTTCTGCTTCTTCGGCGCTCTTGGGATAGGCCGTCAGTGCGCGGCTGGCGCTCTTGATGTCGGCCAGCGAGGCATGGCTGTTGCGTTTGACCTCTTCGATGTGATGCTGGGCGTCGATGCGGCCTTCTTCCCATGAACGCGGCAGGCTGTGCAGCTTCTTTTCGTAGTCGTCGGCGCGCGCCTGGAAGATCGCGCTGACTTCCTTTTCCTTGGGATCGTCGGCGATGCGTTTTTCGGCGGCGTTCAGTTTCGGCAGCACCGAACCGTAGGCAACCTGCGGCACCGGTACGCTGGTGTGCTTGGCCGACAACCAGATCACCGGGATCAGGTAGGCGAACAGGATGATGATGTATTGCGCCACCTGGGTCCAGGTGATCGCGCGCATGCCGCCGAGGAAGGAGCACACCAGGATGCTGGCCAGCCCGAGGAAGATGCCGATCGAAAAATCAATGCCGGTGAAGCGCGAGGTGATCAGCCCGACGCCATAGATCTGCGCCACCACATAGGTGAACGAAATGATGATGGTGGCGATCACGGCGAGGATGCGCACCAGGTTGCCGCTGTAGCGGCCCGGATAGCGTTCGGCCAGGAAATCGGGGATGGTGTATTGGCCGAACTTGCGCAGGTAAGGCGCGATCAGCAGCGCCACCAGGCAATAGCCGCCGGTCCAGCCCATGATGTAGGCGAGGCCGTCGAAGCCTTGCAGGTAGAGGCCGCCGGCCAGGCTGATGAAGGTCGCCGCCGAGATCCAGTCGGCCGCCGTTGCCATGCCGTTGAACAGCGCCGGCACGCGTCGTCCGGCGACATAATATTCCGGCACATCGGAGGTGCGGCTGACTACGCCGATGCCGGCGTACAGCGCGATCGTCACGAACATGAACAGGTAGCCGATCCAGGCGCGCGGCATGCCTTCGTGCTCCAGCACCGCCAATACCAGCAGGAACAGGATGAAGCCGACCGTGTACCACGAGTAGTAGCGCGTCAGTCGCCAGAAAAAACTCTTGTCACTCTCCATGCGTGTGCTCGCCGGTTTGTTGTAGTTGTCGTTCCGCACGGCCCATCCGGATCGTATAGACCACCACGATCGCCAGATAGACCAGCATGATGCCCTGCGCCGCCATGTAGAACGACAGCGGCCAGCCGAACAGGTTGACGCGGTCCAGCTCGCGCGCAAAAAACACCGCGCCGAACGTGATCACGAACCACAGGCCCAGCAGCGTCATGGTCAGGCGACGCGTCTTGTCCCAGTAGCTCGGTGGTGGCGAGGATGTCGTTGCGGAGGAAGTCTGGTGTTCCATGTCAGCCGATGTCGTCCATGTAGGTCTGGCGCGGCGTCATGCGCAGCGTCACGCGGAACAGGCAGCCCGGCGCTTTCGGGTCGGTGCTGCGCGGATTGTTGGAGATGTCGACGGTCGCCTCATGCTGCTGCGCAATCTCGCGCACGATGGCCAGGCCAAGACCGCTGCCGGCGGTGTGGGTGCCGAGGATGCGGTAGAAGCGTTCGAACACGTGGCCGCGTTCAGTCGGCGCGATGCCGGGGCCGGTGTCTTCCACTTCAAGGAATGCCTGCCCGGTTTCTTCATCGGCGCGCGCACGCACCGTGACGCTGCCGAGCGCCGGCGTGTAGTGGAGGGCGTTGTCGAGCAGGTTGCTGAGCAGCTCGCGCAGCATGATGGAGTTGCCCGAGATCATGATGGGATGGCCGGGTTGTTCGAAGCCGAGATCGATGCGCTGCGTGAACGACATCGGCACCCAGTCCTGTACGACGTTGCGCGCCAGCTCCGATAATTCGATCGGTTCGAACGGCGCGGTTGCCGGCGTCTGGTTTTCGGCACGGGCCAGCGACAGCAATTGATTGACGAGGCGCGTGGCCGATTCCGAGCTCTTGGCCAGTTGTTCCAGCGAGCGGTGGATGTCGGCCTGGTCGGTTTGGCGCAGGGCAAGTTCGGATTGCATGCGCATGCCCGCCAGCGGCGTTTTCATCTGATGCGCGGCGTCGGCGATGAAGCGCTTTTGCAGCGCGATGGTTTGCGACAATCGTGCCAGCATGTCGTTGAGCGAACGCACCAGCGGCGAGATTTCTTCCGGCACCTGGCCCGAGTCGATCGGGCTCAGATCATCGGGACGGCGCGCGCGGATACGTTGCTGCAATTCCGATAGTGGCGACAATCCGCGCGACAAGGCGAACCAGACCAGCGCCAGCGCCACCGGCAGGATCACGAACTGCGGCAGGATCACGCCCTTGATGATTTCATTGGCGAGCTGAGCGCGTTTCTCCAGCGTTTCACCGACCTGCACGGTGGCCAGGCGCGGCTCCTTCGACGACGCGGCGCGTTGTTCCGACGTGCGGCGCAGATCGACTTGTGTGTAGGCGATGCGCACGTCGTTGCCGTGCAGGATGTCGTTGCGGAACTGCACCGAGCCGATGGTCTTGTCTTCGTCAACCGGCGGTTGCGGCATGTCGCGATCGCCTTCGACGAATTCGCCGCGCGGGCCGGTGATCTGGAAATAGATGTTGTCGATGTCGTCGGCGCGCAGCAGGTCGCGCGCCGAGACCGGCAGGCGCGCCACGGTTTTGCCGTTGATTTCGGAGACTTGCTGGGCCAGCACGGTGACGCTGTCTTCGAGCGCGCGGTCGAATGGCTGGTTGGCGATCGATTGTGCGATCAGATAGGTGATGGCGATGCTCATTGGCCACAGCAGTAACAGCGGCGCCAGCATCCAGTCGAGGATTTCGCCGAACAGCGAGCGCTGGATGCGTTCTTCCGGCTGCGTCTCGATGACGGCGCGGCGCTTGCCCTTGGGAGGTGCGGGAGTAACTACTGGTTGCGGATCGATCTGGCGGGCGTCAGGCATGGCTCAGGCCTGCGCGATGTAGGGTGAGGAAACGGAGAAAGCGGCGTGTTCAGGCGTTGCTGGCAACGCCGGCGCTCGCGATGGACTCGGGCAGTTTTTCCAGGCAATAGCCGAGGCCGCGCACGGTAGCGATGCGGATGCCGCCGACTTCGATTTTCTTGCGCAGGCGGTGGACATAGACTTCGATCGCATTATTGCTGACTTCCTCGCCCCATTCGCATAGATGATCCACCAGCTGTTCCTTGGAAACCAGCCGTCCGGTACGCTGCAATAATACTTCGAGCAGTCCCAGTTCGCGTGCGGAAAGATCAAGCATTTGTTCGCCGATGTAGGCGATGCGGCCAACCTGGTCGTAGCTGAGCGAGCCGTGGCGGATGACGGTCGGACCGCCGCCGGCGCCGCGCCGGGTCAGGGCGCGTACGCGCGCTTCGAGTTCGGACAGGGCAAACGGCTTGGCCATGTAATCGTCGGCGCCGAGATCGAGGCCCTGCACGCGCTGCTCGACCGAGTCGGCGGCGGTGAGGATCAGGACCGGCAGGCGCGAATTGCGCGCACGCAGGCGGCGCAGCACTTCCAGGCCGGACATCTTGGGCAGGCCGAGGTCGAGGATCAGCAAGTCGAAATCCTGGGTCGACAGCGCAGAGTCGGCTTCGACGCCGTTCTTGACGCAATCGGCGGCATAACCGGAATGGCGCAGCGAGCGCGTCAAACCGTCAGCCAGAACACTGTCATCTTCTGCAAGCAGGATACGCATCGTGGTAATCCGCGCAGGTGGCGGCCATTGTCTCGAGTTATTTTAGGAATTTTGCAATATTTTTCTGCATATTCTACTAAATCGAGGCCTATTGCAATGCATAATCAGGCCTGTTCTTGCGTTCGCGCAAACCAGCCTATTTTTATGTAAGCCCTTGATAAATCAGCTTAACGCCCGCATTTGGGGTTACTGTTGGTATAATTTTCGAGTTGATTGTCTTAAAACTGCGATGAAGCGTCTGTTTGCCATTTTGCTGATCTGTTTGCTGCCCGTGCAAGTCTTTGCAGGGATGCTCACGTACAAGACGGCCATCGACTCGGTGGCGCTTGAGCAGCAAGTGCAACAACAGGAGCAATTGCGCCAGGCGCTGGAGCTTGCCGCCGCATCCGGTGCCGACGTCAATGCCGACGATGCCGTAGCCCAGCAGCAGGCGCTGGCCGATTCCACCGATGGCGACGACGATCTGTCGTATGCCGACACCGAAGATTTTTCCAGCCATGCCGGCGTGGGCGACGAAACCGTGCTCAATCCGGCCATGGCCTTCGTTTCAGACTCGGCCACACTGGCGCCTGCGCTTCGCAGCGACGATGCGCGCCAACCGCCTTTCCTCCCTCTCGCCGGCCGTCCGCCGCGCGTTTAAGTCCCCCATTGCCGTTCGCGGCAAGCACCGGTTTTCGTCCCTAGTGCGGCGATAGCTGATTGCGCGCATCTTGCATTGTCTTGCGTTGCGACCTTGCCATCTGCTGCATCCGACTTGAATCGGTACAAGCACCAACCTGTTCCTATTGTTCTACGGCCGATGCGACCGCCTTCGCATCACATTCCATCTCAGGAGATAGCATGAAAAAAGTATTTGTCGCGCTGATAGTGGCTGCGATGACCCTCGCCATCGGCGTCACCAGCGTTGAGGCCAAGCGCCTCGGCGGCGGTGGTTCGATCGGCAAGCAATCGTCGGGCGCCAGCCGCCAGGCGCAGAGCCCTATGCAGCAAAACCAGGCCGCAGCGGCCAAGCCGGCTGCGCCCGCCGCAGCCCCTGCAGCAGCAGCGCCGAAGCCTAGCCCATGGAAGGGCATCCTCGGCGGCGCCTTGCTGGGTCTCGGCCTCGGCGCACTGTTGTCGCACTTCGGCCTTGGCGGCGCCATGGCCAGCATGATCAGCACCATTCTGATGGTCGCCCTGCTGGCTTTCGCCGCCATGTTCATCTACCGCATGTTCCGCCGCAAATCGGAAGCCAACAGCAATAGCAATGAGCGTCCGGCCTACGCCGCCAATCAGGGCGACTTCAGCAACCAGACGCCGGCCATCGGCTCGCAACTGGAAGCCGAGCAACCGAAGGCGCTGCAAGGCAATACCTTCGGCAGCGGCGCTGCTGCTGTCGGCGGCGCCAGTGGTGCGGCGTTTGAGCCATCGTCTTACGGCGTTCCTGCGGATTTCGATACGGTCGGTTTTGTGCGCAATGCCAAGACTTACTTCATCCGTCTGCAAGCAGCCTGGGACAAGGGCGACGCCAACGACATCCGCGAATTCACGACGCCGGAAATGTTCGGTGAACTGAAGATGCAATTAACCGAGCGCGGCGCCTCGGCCAACCACACCGATGTGGTGTCGCTGGATGCGGACATGCTGGGCGTCGAGACAGTCGGCAACGACTATCTGGCAAGCGTGAAATTCTTCGGCTTCATCAAGGAAGACCCGAACACTTCGCCGACCCAGTTCAACGAAATCTGGAACCTGTCCAAGCCTGTCACCGGCAACGGTGGCTGGGTGTTGGCTGGTATTCAGCAATTGTCCTGATCGACGTTTGACCGGACTGGAAAGCCGCTCTTCGGAGCGGCTTTTTTTTGCCTGCGGTATCGATGTCCTCAACTCCTACGCCTGCTTGCGCGCTTGTCCTATGTTGCCATCGCGGCGGCGGCCGCATGATGATCCTTTAGTCCAACGATGCCAAGGAGAACACCATGCAACGACAAGCTTCCGCCGTCTGGAACGGCAGCCTGAGAGACGGCAAGGGCGCACTGACCACTGAGAGCAAGACGCTGGACGCGACGCAGTATTCGTTTTCCACGCGCTTTGAAAACGGCGTCGGCACCAATCCCGAAGAACTGATTGCTGCCGCGCATGCAGGCTGCTTCTCAATGGACTTGTCCAGCCGCCTCGGCAAGGCCGGACTCGGCGTCGTACGCATCGATACAAACGCCACGCTGACGCTGGAAAAAGTGGAAGACGGTTTTTCCATCACCACCATCGTGCTGGACGTGAAGGCAAAGCTGGAGAATCCGGACCAGGCCAAGTTCGACGAAGCGGTTGATGCGGCCAAGAAGGGCTGTCCGGTATCGAAGGTATTGAAGGCCGAGATCAGCGTGCGCGCCAGCCTGGTTTAAAACCTAGCGCAGGGACTTGGGAGATGAGTCGGGTTGCCGCTCTTGCGTCGGCTCTTCTTCCTGAGGAAAGACTTGCGGATGGGCTGGCGTGATCTCTGTGGTTGCAGTGCAATCGCACGCCGCAGAGTCATCTTTCGCGCGCAAGGGATAACGCAAAGCCAGCGGCACGGCGATGATCGCCAGTGCTGCGGTCGCTGCGTCGAGCCAGTCCATTTTTATTCGTGATCCGGCCGGCGTTGTTAAGCCGGTTTCCAGATCGACACGTCGGTGGCGTTGACCTTCTTCGGCAGCAAGCCTGCCGCGAAGAAAGCATCGGCGATGCGCTGTTGTTCACCAAGCGCATTTACCACCACCGCACGCACGTCATAGCTGCGGCGGCTGTTGGCCAGTTCGATGGTCGGCGCATCCAGGCCCCAGATCGGCGCCAGGAAAGCGGCCGCTTCCTTCGGATTCTGGCGTACCCACAATCCGGTCTTTTTCAACTCGTCAAACACGATCGCCAGCACATCCGGATGCGCTTCCGCAAACGGCGTCGACGCCAGGTAATAGCGCTGGTAATCGGCGACATTGCGGCCGTCCGACAAGATGCGCACCTGTGTCTGTTTCTGCACGCCTGCGAGGAACGGATCCCAGGTCACCCAGGCGTCGACGCTGCCGCGTTCGAATGCGGCGCGACCATCGGCCGGAGTCAGGTAGGCGGCATCGATGTCGCTGAATTTCAGACCGGCTTTTTCCAATGTTGCAATCAACAGGTAATGCACGCCGGCCGCCTTGGTCACGGCAATCTTCTTGCGCTTGAGATCGGCCACGGTCCTGATCGGCGAATCGGCGCGCACCACGATCGCTTGCGCCGATGGCGACGGCGCTTCCTGCGCCACGTAAGTCAGTTTTGCGCCGGCCGCCTGGGCGAACACCGGCACGGTATCGGCAACGTCGGCGCTGAGATCGACACCGCCAACGTTGAGCGCTTCCAGCAGCGGCAGGCCGCTGGAGAATTCATGCCAGCTGATCTTGACGTTGAGCGGCGCCAGCAGTTTTTCGAGCGTGCCGTTGGCCTTGAGCACGGTCAGCAGCGTCGAGGATTTTTGATAGCCGATGCGCGCCAGCACCGGTTTGCCGGTTTGTGCGAAGGCGGGTAGGGCGAGGCTGCCGGCTGCAGCGGCGGAAGTCAGTGTAGCGATGGCCTGGAGCAGGCGGCGGCGTTGCAATTGAGTTGTCATGAGGAGATAAGGTAAGGTCGAACAATAATCAGTCGGGTCAGTCTGGCCGAGAAGCCAGCACGTCGCGCCAGCGCAATTTGCGCGTCTCGATATGTTTGAGCAGGCTGTCGGAAAGTTTGCCTAGCGTGGCCAGGATGATGATGGCGGCCAGCACGATGTCGGGGCGGCTGCTTTCGCGGCCGTCGGACAACAGGTAGCCGACGCCCTTGGTGGCGGCGATCAATTCGGCTGCGACCAGGAACATCCAGGACAGGCTGAGTCCGGTGCGCAATCCGGTGAACAGATTCGGCAAGGCTGCCGGCAGCAGGATGCGGCGGATCAGGTCGCGTGATGAAAGGCCATGGATTTCGCCGACTTCGAGGAGTTTGCGATCGACGTTGTGGATGCCAGCCACCAGATTGATGTAGACCGGGAAGAAAGCGCCGATGGCGATCAACACAATCTTGGGCGTCTCGTCGATGCCCAGCCACAGCAACAGCAAGGGAATCCAGGCCAGGCTCGGAATCGCACGCAGCGCCTGAAAGGACGGCTCCAGCAGCGACTCGGCGCGTCTATGCATGCCGACCAAGACGCCGAAGGCGACCGCCAGCAGCGCGCCAATGGAGAAGCCCGCGGCCACGCGCGCCACGCTGACGGCGATGTGGGCGAACAGGTCGCGCTTGGCCAGCGCGTAGATGGTCTGCGCAATCTCGCTCGGCGGCGGCAGCAGGCGCGAGGGAATCAAGTCCAGCGCCGAGCCGATTTCCAGCGCGCCCAAAAAAGCCACGGGCAGCAGTGCTCCCCATGGCCAGTTGATCGACTTCTTCGGCGCCCGGGCGACCTCCGTGGCGCGGTCTTCAGCATCGTGCAAAAAATCAGCCTGATGCGCTTCCAGCGACAGCAGCGAGTGCGACTCTTTCATGGCCTCATGCCTGGCGGATCAGGCCTTGCGAGTACGCAGGATCGATCAGCGCCGAGATGGTTTTGGACAGATCGGTGCCGCTCTTGACCAGTTCCTCGTCGAGCAGGATGGGCGCCGCGGCGCGCAGCGCGTCGATATGTTCCTTGCCGATTTGCGGATTGGAAAAATCGTTGCGCTTGAGTTGCAGTTGCGCCACCGGCAGCGACAGCTTGGCTTCTTCGGCGATCAGTTTGGCGGTCTCGTCCGGGTTCTTGATGATCCACAGGCGCGCACGTTCGTAGGCGCGGATCACGCGCTTGACCTCGTCCGGATATTTGGCGGCAAAGCTGTCGCTGACGTTGAGGAAACCGTAGGTGTTGAAATTGACGTTGCGATAGATCAGCTTCGAGCCGGCTTCCAGCTCGCTGGCCGCCAGATGCGGATCGAGGCCGGCCCAGGCGTCGACGCGTTTTTGTTCCAGCGCGACACGACCGTCGGGATGTTGCAGGTGGAGGATTTCCACGTCGCTCTTGGTCAGACCGTTCTCGTGCAGCGCGCGCAGCAGGAACAGGTAGGGATCGGTGCCCTTGGTGGCGGCGATTTTCTTGCCCTTGAGTTCTTTCACCGATTTGATGGTGGAATCTTTTTGCACCGCCAGCGCCGTCCATTCCGGACGCGAAAACACATACACCGCCTTGGCCGGATTGCCGTTGGCGCGCGCCAGCAGGGCCGCCAGGCCGGCGGTGCTGCCGAAGTCGACGCTGTCGCTGTTGAGGTACTCGAGCGCGCGATTGCTGCCCTGGCTCAGCACCCATTTCACCGAACCGCCGGAGGACTTCAGGTCTTCTTCCAGCCAGCCGAATTTCTTCAGCACCAGGCTGGGTGGCGAATAGGTTGCGTAGTCGAGGCGGATGGTCTTGGGCGCGTCGGCGGCGCGGCCGATCAGCGGCAAGCCCAGTGCGGCAGAGCCGAAGGTTGCTGCAGTGGCAGTGCTCAACTGGAGGAAGTGGCGGCGTTGCATGATGTCCTTTTCTTGTTCGAGTCTGTCAGGCCGCCTCGTTGCAAACGAGGCCAGCCTGTCCCTGTCGGGATGACTCTACGGACGAAGTCCGGGGAAAAGAACGATTTTTTTCGCGCTTGCTTATGCGCTCAACGCATGCCGGGCAAGGAGAGGGTCAGGGAAAAATCAGGGTAAGTGCAGTTCGAACTGGGCGCCGCCGTCGGGATGGTTGCTCAGCAGTGCTTCGCCTTTCTTGTCGCCCTTTTGGTGGGCGGCGGCGATGGCTTTGCACAAATCCATGCCGAGACCGGTGGATGGTTTGATTTCGTGCGTGCCGATGCCGGGGCCGTCGTCGCGGATGCTGAAGACCACGCCGTTGCCATCCTTGCGGCAGGCCAGTTCGATGTGCGAGCGGGCGAAGCGGGTGGCGTTCTGCAACGCCGCTTCGAGCGCCAGGCCGACCAGGTTTTCGTCGAAGAAGGCGATCAGCGGCATGCCTTCGCTGTTGATCGTGACCTCGAGGCCGGATTGACTGATGGTCAGGTGGCGCAGCAGGCCTTCGAGGAAATCCTGCGGCGACAGCGCTTCGATCTGCGCCGTCAGTCCTTGCGAGGACGCTTTATACAGCGTCAGGAAGCCGATCAGCTTTTCCTGCAGCGTGAGGCAGGTCAGGTGCGCATGTCCGGCGCGTTCGTCGGGCGACTCGGCGGCAAGCACGCGCAATTCACCTTCCAATACGCCGAGCGAATTCTTGATGTCGTGAACAATGATGGCGGCCAGTTTTGCGTCCATGGATCAGCTCTTCTGCGCAGCTTTGGCAACCGCGTCTCGCAGGAATTTATGCATCTTGCTGACGCGGTCGTTGCCCGGGATCAGACGGTCCAGCGTATTGAGGTAGCGATTGACGCGCTTGACGTAATCCTGGTTGATCCCGCGCTGGCTCATCCACAGCAGATGCAGCTGGGCGGCTGCCATCAGCACGCCGGTGTTTTCCGGCATGCTGTGCAATGCTTCTTCCAGTTTGGCCAGCGATTCGTCCGGCTTGGCGCTGCGCATCAGCGCATTTGCTTCGGCGATGATGCCCATGCACTGCTTGACAGCGCCATCGACCAGCTCGTCGGTCATGCCTTCCTTGCCGCAATCGGCCAACACCTTGCGCGCCAGCGTCAGCAGCGTCTTGTTTTCGTGGTCGGACTTCACTGCCTGCGAAATCAGCTGCGCGCCTTCCTCGTCGCGACCGACCGAGAACGCCGCCTTGGCCAGCGCCAGCGTCCCCATTTCCGACGGCGTACCTTCGGCGGCATTGCGTGCCGCTTCGAAAGCCATTTCGGCGGAAATCATGTCGCCCAGCTGGACATACGCCTGCGCCGCCACGGCCGATTGCGTCGAGATGAACATCTTCGATTCGGCGTAGCGCTTGGGCGCATTGGCCAGCAGCGCCAGCGCCGCATCGCCGTCGCCGGTGTCGACGTGCACCTGCGCCAGTGTCAGCAGGTCGCTCGGCTGCGCGGTCAGCGAACCCTTGGTGTGCTTGAGCACTTTGTCGAACGCTTCCTTGGCCTGGTCCAGGTCGCCGACGCGATAGGCGGCGTCGCCGACCAGACGGCTGCGGCGCGCCGACGGGATGATTTCGGACGAACGCGCGAGGGCGTCCAGCGCCTGTTGCTGATTGCCTTGCGCGTCTTCAATTTGCGCCAGCAAGTCGTAGGCTTCAATGTATTGCGAATTCTGCGCCAGCACGGCTTGCACCAGCACCTTGGCGTCGTCGAATTGGCCGGCCACGATATTGCAGCGCGCCATGCCGACCTTGGCCCATACCAGGTCGTCGCGCATTTCCAGCGCCTGCGCGTAGACCGCGCGCGCTTCTTCGATGCGGCGCAATTCGATCAGCAGGCTGCCCTTGGTCTTGAGGATGTCGACGATCCATTTGGGCGCGACCTTCAGCACGTTGTCGCATTCGACGATGGCGCCGGCCTGGTCCTTGCGCTTGAGCTTTTCATTGATCGGCAGCAGCGCATTCTGCTTTTCCAGCAGGCGGTCGATCCGGTCGGCCAGCTTGGATGCCGTCAGCGGCTTGAGCATGTAGGCGTCAGGCTGGAATTCGGCGGCGCTGGCGACCAGGTTGTAGCCGCTTTCAGCCGTGACCATGATGAACATGGTGGTGGGCGACAACATGTGCTGGGTGCGGAAGAACTCCAGCAACTGCTGACCGTTGGTTTCCTTGTTCAGGTTGTAGTCGCAGACGATGAGGTCGTAGGTGCTGCCGCCCTGGACGGCGCGAATCGCTTCGTCGGGCGTGCCGGCCTGGTCAACTTTTGTAATGCCAAGCTGGCCCAGATGCATGCGAATGTTTTGGCGCATCGCCGGCATGTCGTCAATGATGAGCGAACGCAGGCTGGAAATGCGGCTGAATGGAACCAGAGTCATAGGGGGAAAGCAGAAAACTCGTAATATTACTAGCTAGAAATGTATATCAAATACGCCGAATATCCGTAATAAATCTAGGATATTCCTTGAAATCATCTGCATTATCGCTGAAAGACGCTACAGCCGTCGCTTCCGAAAGACCGGGAGCCCACGTTGCGCATGCATGAACCGTACCGGCTGGGCCGTTATAATCGGAATTCCGCGAGCCGGGGAATCGGCGGCATACTAACAGACTATCGAAAGATTTTTTGTTCGCAGCCGTATTACATGTGCTGCCACGCCTTTTCAACGCATTCCGCCATTCCAAATTGCAACAGCAGAAAAAGAACTTGCACAAACAACTGTTTTTTTATACAGTGCTGCTTAGTTGATCTCTGACTGATCCAAACGAACACTTTGTTGAAAGAACCCTATGGACGATAAAAAATCCGCGAACAACTCTGAAAAGGGCAAAGCGCTGGCCGCAGCCCTTGCACAGATCGAGAAGCAATTCGGCAAAGGCTCGGTCATGCGCATGGAAGACGGCGCAGTCCTCGAAGAAATCCAGGTCGTCTCGACCGGTTCTCTCGGCCTGGACATCGCACTGGGCGTCGGCGGTCTGCCACGTGGCCGCGTGATTGAAATCTACGGTCCGGAATCCTCGGGTAAAACCACGCTGACGCTGCAAGCCATTGCTGAAATGCAAAAAATCGGCGGCACCTGCGCCTTCATCGACGCGGAACACGCTCTGGACGTGACTTACGCGCAGAAGCTGGGCGTCAATTTGTCCGAACTGCTGATTTCGCAGCCTGACACCGGCGAACAAGCGCTGGAAATCACCGACGCGCTGGTGCGCTCCGGCGGCGTTGACCTGATCGTCATCGACTCGGTCGCCGCCCTGACGCCACGCGCCGAAATCGAAGGCGACATGGGTGACTCCCTGCCGGGCCTGCAAGCACGCCTGATGTCGCAAGCGCTGCGCAAGCTGACCGGCAGCATCAACCGCACCAGCACCACTGTGATCTTCATCAATCAGATCCGCATGAAGATTGGTGTCATGTTCGGTAATCCGGAAACAACCACCGGCGGCAACGCGCTGAAGTTTTACGCCTCCGTGCGCCTGGACATCCGTCGTACCGGTTCGATCAAGTCCGGCGACGAAGTCATCGGCAGCGAAACCAAGGTCAAGGTCGTCAAGAACAAGGTGGCGCCGCCGTTCCGCGAAGCCCACTTCGACATTCTTTATGGCGAAGGCACATCCCGCGAAGGTGAAATCCTCGATCTGGGCTCAGACGCCAAGATCGTGGAAAAGTCCGGCGCCTGGTACAGCTATAACGGCGAACGTATCGGTCAGGGTAAGGACAATGCACGCAATTTCCTGAAGGAACGTCCGGAACTGGCGCGCGAAATCGAAAACAAGGTACGTGCTTCCCTGGGCGTTCCTGAATTGGCTGCAAGTGGCGCTGGTGCTGCAGGTGCTGCCGCAGCGGCAACACCGGCGCCAACTGGCAAAGGTTCTGCAAAGAACGTAGCTGCCGAAGAATCCTGATGTCGTTGTACTTCGCTCGAGTCTTGTCGGTCGCAACGATCGCGACGGTGTGACCGATGCCCAGGCCGCAAATCAGCCTGAAGGCGCGAGCGCTCAAATATCTCTCTTCACGTGAGCATAGTCGTCTGGAACTTGCGCGTAAGCTAACCCCTTACGCGCAAGATGACGACGATATCGAAGCTCTGCTCAACTGGCTGCAAGAATCCAAATTCCTTTCCCAAGAACGTTTCTCCGAATCATTGGTGAATCGTCGCGTCGGCCGTTACGGCAACAACCGCATCCTTTCCGAATTGAAAAGCCACGGCATCACAGGCGAAGCGCTGGGTGAAGCCAAAATCGGCCTGACCCAGGGTGAAAACGAGCGTGCGCGCGAAGTCTTGCGGCGCAAGTTCGATGAGGCGCCGGCCGACGGCATGGCACGCGCCAAGTGCATGCGCTTTCTGCAGCAGCGTGGTTTTTCGCATCGGGCAATTCAGGCGGCGGTCAAAACTGCCTGGAGCGACGGCGAGCACGACGATTTTGATTGACCGATCGGTCGATTAATCAAGGTTTCACATCGGTTGTTCTTCATTACCCCTGTCGTAGCGGGGGCTTTTGTCCATACGGCAATCCCGCAAAAATAGTCTCCTTAAGCCCATCCTGCTGCCTAGGCGGGGCGAGCTGTGCTAAAATCTCCGGGTTTTTGCTGCGCCGCATTAGCGGCTGTCATGGCAATCTTTGCGATGACGACACGCAATGCGACAACGACTAATGTTGATCAAATGGCATTCTCTATGCCCAATGCACTGTCTGCACCTTCTACTAAGCAATCCGCCCGGCTGCATCAGCCACGCGTCTCCTCGTTCGGAGAAAGCGCGTCCGCGCGGATTCTTGCCTCCATTCGCGCCGCGCGGTGTTGCCGCCAGCCGGATTTCAATCCAGTAAGTTTTATTTAATAGTGTCTTAAAGGGAAGCTCCCATGAAAATCCATGAGTATCAGGGCAAAGAAATCCTCCGCCAATTCGGCGTGACCGTTCCACGCGGCATTCCATGCCAATCCGTTGAAGATGCCGTCAAGGCAGCTGAAACGCTGGGCGGTCCGGTGTGGGTCGTCAAGGCGCAAATCCACGCGGGTGGCCGCGGCAAGGGCGGCGGCGTGAAAGTTGCCAAGTCCCTGGAACAAGTTAAGGAATACGCCAGCCAGATCCTCGGCATGCAATTGATTACGCATCAAACCGGCCCTGAAGGCCAAAAAGTGCGTCGCCTGCTGATCGAAGAAGGCGCGGACATCAAGAAGGAACTGTACGTTTCCATGGTCACCGACCGTGTCAGCCAACGTGTGGTCCTGATGGCATCCAGCGAAGGCGGCATGGACATCGAAGAAGTTGCTGAAAGCCACCCTGAACTGATCCATCAGATCGCTATCGATCCGGCCACCGGCCTGACCGACGCCGACGCTGACAGCATCGCCACCAAGATCGGCGTTCCAGCCGCTTCCGTGGTCGACGCGCGCAAGCAACTGCAAGGTCTGTACAAGGCATATTGGGACACCGATGCATCGCTGGCCGAAATCAACCCGCTGATCCTGACCGGCGACGGCAAGGTCATCGCTCTGGACGCCAAGTTCAACTTCGACTCCAACGCGCTGTTCCGCCATCCTGAAATCGTCGCCTACCGCGATCTGGACGAAGAAGATCCAGCTGAAGTCGAAGCTTCCAAGTTCGACCTGGCTTACATCTCCCTCGACGGCAACATCGGCTGTCTGGTCAACGGCGCCGGTCTGGCCATGGCCACCATGGACACCATCAAGCTGTTCGGCGGCGAGCCTGCCAACTTCCTGGACGTCGGCGGCGGTGCAACTACAGAGAAGGTTACCGAAGCATTCAAGATCATGCTGAAGAACCCTGAACTGAAAGCCATCCTGGTCAACATCTTCGGCGGCATCATGCGCTGTGACGTGATCGCCGAAGGCGTGATCGCTGCGTCCAAGGCCGTTTCCCTGAAAGTGCCGCTGGTCGTGCGCATGAAGGGCACCAACGAAGAAATCGGCAAGAAGCTGCTGGCCGACTCCGGCCTGCCGATCATCTCGGCAGACAGCATGGAAGAAGCTGCGCAAAAAGTTGTTGCTGCAGCCAACGGTAAATAATAGGACAAGGAATAGCTATGTCGATTCTGATCAATAAAGACACCAAAGTCATCACCCAAGGTATTACCGGCAAAACCGGTCAATTCCATACCCGCATGTGCCGCGAATACGCGAACGGCAAGAACGCCTTCGTTGCAGGCGTGAACCCGAAGAAGGCCGGCGAAGATTTCGAAGGCATTCCAATTTTCGCGAATGTGTCCGAAGCCAAGAAGGCCACCGGCGCAAATGTTTCCGTGATCTACGTTCCACCTGCAGGCGCTGCTGCTGCCATCTGGGAAGCCGTTGAAGCCGAGCTGGACCTGGCCATCTGTATCACTGAAGGCATCCCGGTCCGCGACATGCTGGAACTGAAAAACCGCATGGCAAAATCCGGCAGCAAGACATTGCTGCTGGGCCCTAACTGCCCAGGTCTGATCACACCGGACGAAATCAAGATCGGCATCATGCCGGGTCACATCCACAAAAAGGGCCGCATCGGCGTGGTTTCCCGTTCGGGCACACTGACCTATGAAGCAGTCGGTCAACTGACCGCACTGGGTCTGGGTCAATCGTCCGCAGTCGGTATCGGCGGCGACCCGATCAACGGTCTGAAGCACATCGACATCATGAAGGCCTTCAATGATGATCCTGACACCGACGCCGTCATCATGATCGGTGAAATCGGCGGTCCTGACGAAGCCAACGCTTCGTACTGGGTCAAGGACAACATGAAGAAACCAGTCATCGGCTTCATCGCCGGCGTGACTGCGCCTCCAGGCAAGCGCATGGGCCATGCCGGCGCGCTGATCTCCGGTGGTGCTGATACTGCCGAAGCGAAGCTGGCGATCATGGAAGAATGCGGCATCAAGGCAACACGCAATCCTTCGGAAATGGCGCGTCTGCTGAAGTCGGTTCTGTAATTCATTTGCCGTACTGGCAAGCGAACGGCAGGCTGGATTGATTTGTCGACGTTGTTGCGATCGTTGCAAACTCGGCAGAACTTCCCGGCCTGACCGGTGACATACCAATATGGGGAGCTCCGGCTCCCCATATTGCTTTAGTGTTCACGAATATTTTGGGGGTTGTATGGAATTTTTGGCGGAATTGAACTGGCTCGCAGTCGGCCAGATCATCCTGATCGATATTTTGCTCGGTGGCGACAATGCCATCGTGATTGCGCTGGCCTGTCGCAACCTGCCGGCCAACCTGCGCCTGCGCGGCATCCTGTGGGGCACGTTCGGCGCCATCGCCATTCGTATCGTGCTGATCGCCTTCGCGGTGACCTTGCTGCAAATGCCGTTCATCAAGCTGGTGGGCGGCGTGCTGCTGTTCTGGATCGGAACCAAGCTGCTCAGCGATGATGATGGTCACGGCGAAATCAGCGGCAGCGACAAGTTGCTGTCGGCGATCAAGACCATCGTCGTCGCCGACCTGGTCATGAGCCTGGACAACGTTATCGCGATCGCCAGCGCCGCCGAACAGGCAGCCGGCGAACATCAGTTGCTGTTGGTGGTGTTCGGCATCCTGGTCAGCATCCCCATCATTGTCTGGGGTAGCACGCTGGTGCTCAAGCTGATGGAAAAAGCGCCGCTGATCATCACGCTGGGCGCGGCTTTGCTCGGCTATCTTGCGGGCGGCATGATCATCTCCGACGTGGCGATCAAGGGCTGGGTGCAGACCTATCTGCCGCACCATGAGTTCGTGGTGCCGGGCCTGCAACTGCATCTGAGTCTGCCCGGCGTGGTCGGTGCGATCGGCGTCGTGATCGTTGGCAGCTGGCTGGCACGCAGGGCGAAAAGACAGGCGGAGTGATGCCGGAGTGAGGCGGGATGATCAATCCCGCCTTGCCCGCACGGTTATAAAAATGTTCACAAATTCGCCATTGGCGAATATGATCCATGCGGGGAGTCTGGCGTTGCCCGAGAGAAAACGACGGCCGTGGACAGATGGTCAGGCAACGCTCCCGAAAATTCGATTTTTTTGTAATAGGAAAACAATATGCAAGCGAAGCGGTCTGCACGTTACTCACCCACCGGTTTTACCCTGATTGAATTGATGATCGTTATCGCCATTGTGGGTGTGCTTGCGATGGTGGCGATTCCGCAATACCGGGATTACCTGGTTCGTACCAAAGTGGCCGAGGGGCTGAATCTGGCGACGCCAGCCAAGATGGCCGTGTCCGAGACAATTGCTTCCAAGGGGAGCACAGACTTTGAACAGGCCGCGACGGGTTATGCATTTACCCCGTCGAAGGAAATTACATCGGTTTCCAACATCGCAATCGAAAAAGGCGGCGCTATCACCATTACCTTTGGTGACATTGGCGGCGAGGCAAAAGGCAAGACGCTGAAGTTGGTGCCATCGGCAACCAACCCGAGCGCCATTACCTGGCTGTGCCAGACGGCTCCTGCCACCGCTGCTGCGGAGTCGCCAATGCTGCCGGCAAAATACGCTCCGGAAGTCTGCCGCGGCTGATTCATCCGGCGGCAATAAAAAAGCGTGCACTCAGCACGCTTTTTTTACGTCCGCAACGAACACATCAAGCCTGCGACCAAGACCCCGATTTCCCGCCATGCTTTTCCTGCACGCGAATATCGGACATCACCATGCCGCGGTCAATTGCCTTGGACATGTCGTAAATCGTCAGCAATCCGACCTGCACCGCCGTCAGCGCTTCCATCTCCACCCCGGTCTTGCCGTTCGTTTCAACGCGCACGGTACAGCTGATGCGCGATTGCTCTGTATCGACGGAGAACTCCACCGACACATGCGTCAGCGCCAGCGGATGGCACAGCGGGATCAGGTCGCTGGTGCGCTTGGAAGCCATGATGGCGGCGATGCGGGCGATGCCGAGGACGTCGCCTTTCTTCGCGGTGCCCGACTGGATCACGGCCAGCGTTTCGGGCTTCATGGAAATGACGCCGCTGGCGACGGCGACGCGATGGGTATCCTGCTTGGCGCCGACATCGACCATGTGCGCTTGTCCGCCCTGGTCGAAATGGGTCAGGCCCTGATTGGCGTCGACTGGTGAATGTGCGGTTTTGGAATCGGTCATGGCGGCGGAAAGTGAAAGTCGGTCATTACTGCGGGTATCATAGCAGGCATTGAAAGAGCCTTTCACGCTCCAAGCCACCCATTACTCTGTGCCCGTCTATGCGTCAGTCTGTATCTTCTGAACAAACACGTCGTCGTAGTTCGCTGTTGCGTCCCGTGTTGCGTCCAGCTTTGCGCTCCCTGTTCGCAGCACTCTCGCTCACTGTAGCAATCCTGCCGCTGGCCGTTGCGCCGACCACAGGCGTTGCGCAGGCTTTGCCGACGCTGGGGGACACCGAGCGCGAAGGATTGTCGCCGCTGATGGAGCGCAAGCTCGGCGAGCAGATCATGCGCGACATCCGGCGCGATCCGGATTATCTCGACGACGGTCCGGTGCTGGAATATCTCAACAACTTCGGCTCCAACCTGGTCTCCGTGCGCCCCGATGTGCGCGGTGAAGCCGGCTACGATTTCTTTTTCTTTGCGGTGCGCGATCCGGTGCTGAACGCCTTCGCCTTGCCGGGTGGTTTTATTGCGGTGCACTCCGGTTTGCTGTTGGCGGCGCAAAGCGAGTCCGAATTGGCCTCGGTGCTGGCGCATGAAATCGGCCACGTCGCGCAGCGTCACATCGCGCGCATGATCGGTCAGCAAAAGCAGAATTCCATGATTCAACTGGCCTCCATCGTGCTCGGTGCGCTGGCCGGTGTATCGCGAGTCGGCGGCGACGCCGCCATGGCGACGATGATGGGCGGCACCGGCCTGGCGATACAACGGCAGTTGAATTTCAGTCGCGACGCCGAACGCGAAGCAGACCGCGTCGGTTTGCAAATCCTGCGTGACGGCGGCTTCGATACCTCGGGCATGGTGGCGTTTTTCGGGCGCTTGCAAAGCGCGTCGCGCGGTTTTGGCGATGCCGTGCCGCCATATCTGCTGACGCACCCGCTGACCACCGAGCGTATCGCCGACATCCAGGCGCGCATCCGCGACCAGCGTTACAAGCAGCGCGCCGACAATCCCGATTTTCAGCTGATCCGTGCGCGCGTGCGTCTGCTGCAGAACAATACGTCGCAAGGCATCCGCGATGCACAGGCCTATTTCGAGTCGCAACTGCGCCAGAACACCAAGATGCAGATCATGGTGTCGAAGTACGGGCTGGCGTACGCGGCTTACCTGCAACGTTCTTACGACAAGGCAGAGGGTTTGCTGCAGGAAGCGCGCGCGGCGTCGCAGCCGATGGTGCCGAGCATCCTGTTCACCAATCTCGATATTGATATCAAGCTGGCCAAAAAACAAGGCGCTCAGGCGCTCAAGGAAGCCGACGCCGCGCGCAAGCAATTCCCGTTGTCGCGTGTGGTGGCGCATCAATATGCGGACGCGCTGATCGAGGGGCAGCGCAACGATGTCGCCGTTGCCTATTTGCGCGATCAGGCGCAACTGTATCGCCACGAAGTCGCGGTGCAGGATCTGCTCGCCAAGGCCTACGCGGCACAGGGCAAGCAAGCCTTGCAGCATATGGCGCTGGCCGAATCCTATGTACTGCAAGGCAGTTTGCCGGCGGCGCTGGAACAGCTCGGCATCGCGCGCAAGGCGCCGGATGCGACCTTCTACGACCAGGCCATGATTGATGCGCGTGAACGTGATCTCAAGGAGCAGTGGAAGGATGAGATGAAGGAAACCAAGGGACGCGGATAAGCGTCGTCTCCGGCGATCTTGTCAGGGCGTCGCGCGAGGCTGTGCGACGAAGCCGAATTTGCCGGCCAGCTCGTCTGCGCCGATATGCTGCAGGGGAAGTTCATTGCCGCCATGTGGAAAAATCAAGGCGGCCGCATCGCTTCCATCCAGCCACTCCATGATTTCCTCGTCGCTCGCAGCCCGCCCAGCGACCGTCAGCGTCGCCAACACGGCGGCGGCATCGCGATCGTCCAACGCTGCAACGAGCGTTTCCGACGCCAGCACCAGTTGTCCTTCCTGCGTCATCCAGCTTTGTGAAATCGCCTCCAGCGTAGCGCCGGTCTGGGTGATGAATCCCGCCGCCGGATCGGTGCGCACGATATGCGGAGTCAATTCAAGATCAACGTAGACCCGCTGCGGGCCGTTCTGGAAATACCAGCGGCCTTCCTCATCGTGTGTGTAATTGCGATTGATGAAGCCGAGCAGCGCCGGATGCGCGATCTTGTCGCCGGGAAGATCAAGATGCTGGGCGCGTTCATCGCGCATGCGCCAGTGTCCGCGCGCATCCAGCTTCAGCCAGCCGAAGCAGTGCGGCACATTGGGCCACTTGGCCATCGCTTGCCTGACGACGTCATCCATTGCTTATTTGCCTTCCAGAAAATGCAGCATGCGCTGCGGCAGCCAGCCCAGCTCGCCCGGCGGCGCACCGGTGGGGAAGCCGACATGGCCGCCTTCATCAGGATATTCCAGTTTGACGCAGGCCGCCGCGCTCTGCGGTAAATATTGGGGTGGCAGGAATGGATCGTTTTTGGCGTTGAGCACCAGCGTCGGCACGGTGATGTCATGCAGGATGTGCTTGGCGCTGGCGCGGTCCCAGTAGTCTTCGGTATTGCGGTAGCCGTGCAGCGGCGCCGTGACGATGTTGTCGAAGGTGTACAGGTCACGCGCCTGCAGCAGTGCGTCGCGGCTGAACAAGCCTGGAAACTGATCCAGCTTGACCAGGCATTTGGGACGCATGGTGCGCAGGAACACATGCGAATAGATCCGGTTGAAGCCATGTGCCAGCGCGGCGCCGCCACCGGCCAGATCAAGCGGTGCCGACACTGCGCAGGCGGCATCGATGAATTCGGCCTGATGCTGGGATTCGCCTAGCCAGCGCAGCAAGGCGTTGGCGCCGAGCGAGACGCCGGTGGCGTAGAACTTGCCGGCGCCGATGGTCGCCCGATGCGTAACCAGCCGGCGCAATATCCAGTCGAGCTCGCCGCTGTCGCCGGAATGGTAGAAGCGTGGCGCCAAATTTATTTCACCCGAGCAGCCGCGGAAATGCGGCACCACGCCGGTCCAGCCGCGCGCAGCTACTGCCGCCATCAGGGCGCGGCAATAGTGGCTGTCGGATGAGCCTTCCAAGCCGTGGAACAAGACCACCAGCGGTTGCCCCGGCTGGCCGTCGACGAAGTCGACATCGATGAAGTCGTCGTCGAGCGTGTCCCAGCGCTCGCGCCGGAAGCGCACCGGCGGCTTGGCGATGAAGGTCGACGGATAAATCGTTTGGAGGTTGCCGCCGGGAAGCCAGCGAGGCGCGATGTAGTGCATGGATGGAGAACAGTGGGTGCGCCGCTGCAGGACAGGATGCCAAGCGGGCGGCGCAGGAAAAATATCAATGCAGCATGGTCTCGGCGATCGGCTCCGACGGCGCCGGTCCCGGTGCGACCGACGCGTGGTGCGTGACGATGCGCCAGCCTTGCGCGGTCTTCATGTAGACATTGGTGGCGATGACGTGTACGTCCGGCTGGCTGCTGTCGGGATGGTGGATGTCCTCGATCACGTTGTGCACGGCGGTGGTGATGGTATGCGCCGCATGCAGCTGGCGCGGCTGGATGTGCAGGCCGCCGCGCGCGAGGATTTCTTCCCAGCTGTTGCGGATGGCGACATGACCGACCAGGCGTGCTGCACCGGGATGGATACAGACGATTTCTTCGTCGTCGGCCCACAGCGCCATCAGCGCATCGAGGTCGGCGCGGGACAGCGCATCGTAATACGCTGCTTCGATTTCATCGGGTGAACCATGTAACAGTTTGGCGCGCGGCATGTTTTCTCCAGGAAGAAAAAGCAAAGAGGACCAATCGTTTCCTGGTGGTCCTCTTTATCGGTGTTGCAGCTGCTTGGGCGGCAATGATCTCCGGCCTCAGTGCGCCTTGACGACGGCGCCCGGCTTGAGCTGGTATTGCGTGCCGCAGTACGGACACTTGGCGGCGCCGTGGTCGTCGAGTTCCAGGAATACGCGCGGGTGCGACGACCAGTGCGGCATGTTCGGGTTGGGGCAGTGGGCCGGCAGGTCTTTGCCGTCGAGTTGAACTGGCTGGGTTTGTTGGACTTGGCTCATGGTGTTTCTCCGGTGCGATATTGCTTATTTAAATTAAACCAGTGTCAGCCAATGCTGATATTGGGGCGCCTTGCCCGACACGACGTCGAAGAACAAGGTTTGCAGTTTTTCCGTGATCGGACCGCGGCCACCGTTGCCGATGGTGCGGTTGTCGAGTTCGCGGATGGGGGTGATTTCTGCGGCGGTGCCGGTGAAGAAGGCTTCGTCGCAGCAATACATTTCGTCGCGCGTGATGCGCTTTTCAATGACCTCGATGCCGAGGTCGCGCGCCATCGTCAGCACCGCATCGCGCGTGATGCCGTCGAGGCAGGAGGCGAGATCGGGCGTATAAAGTTTGCCGTTCTTGACGATGAAGACGTTTTCGCCGGAGCCTTCCGAGACGTAACCGTCGGTGTCCAGCAGCAGCGCTTCGTCGTAACCGTCGGTCAGCGCTTCCTGATTGGCGAGGATCGAGTTGATGTAGTACCCGGATGCCTTGGCGCGCACCAGCGAGACGTTGACGTGGTGGCGGCTGAAGGACGAGGTCTTGACGCGGATGCCCTTGTTGATGCCGTCTTCGCCGAGATAGGCGCCCCAGGTCCAGGCGGCGATGGCGACGTGGATCTTGTTGCCCTTGGCGGAGACGCCGAGCTTCTCCGAGCCGATCCAGATCAGCGGGCGGATGTAGCCGGACTCGAGTTTGTTTTCGCGCACCACCTGGCGTTGCGCTTCGAGGATGGTGGCTTGGTCGAACGGCACTTCCATCTGGAAAATCTTGGCCGAATTGAACAGGCGCTGGGTGTGCTCCTTCAGCCGGAAGATCGCCGTACCCTGCGGCGTCTTGTACGCGCGTACGCCCTCGAACACGCCCATGCCGTAGTGCAGCGTATGGGTCAGCACGTGGATGGTCGCATCGCGCCAGTCGATCAATGCGCCGTCTTTCCAGATTTTTCCGTCGCGGTCGTCCATGGACATGGTGAAGTCTCCGAGGTGGTTCAAAGAGGCAAAGACCACATTTTAACGGAACAAGCGCGTAAAAAGTTTCATCTGTAAAATGTCCGGACTGCGTAAAAATGCCGTATTGCAAGTTCATCGCATTCAATAAAAGCGGACCAGGGCAAGAATGAATAAGGAGACAGACGCCGGGGACAGTCGACCTGACCCGGTAGTCAATGTGGCAAATGCGGGAGCACCTGCTGCCGCTGCTGTGCTTTCGGCGCGGCGCATCGAAAAGGAAGCGTTTCAGGAGGGCTGGCGCGCGAGCGCCTCGACCATTCCGGCCGTGGCCGCCTGGGGCGTGGTCTCGGGCATGGCCATGGTCAAGTCCGGCATGACCCTCTGGCAATCGCTGGCGATGACGCTGACGGTCTACGCCGGTTCCGCCCAGTTTGCCGTGTTGCCCTTGCTGGCGGCGCATACGCCGCTGATCGTGATCTTCCTGACGGCCATGATCGTCAATCTCCGTTTCGTCATCTTCTCCGCCGCCGTGGCGCCGCATTTCGCCCATCTGCCGTGGTATCGGCGGGTCTGGTACGGTTATTTCAACGGCGACATTTCGATGGGATTCTTCCCGCGCCGCTTTCCCGCCCACACGGTGCATCAGCCGGCCGGCAAGATCGGCTTTTTCGAGGCGATCTGCTATCCGGGCTGGTTTGCCTGGCAGATCGGCGCGATCGTCGGCATCCTGCTGGCCAGCCAGATCCCAGAAAGCTGGAACATCGGCTTCGCCGGCACGCTGGCGCTGATCGCCATCACGATTCCGATGATCATCAACCGCGCGGCGCTGGCGGGTGTGGTGGTCTCCGGTGCCGTCGCGGTGGCGGCAATAAGTCTGCCTTACCGGCTGGGCCTGTTGCTGGCGGTGGTGATCGGCATGGCCGCGGCAATGGTGGCCGACAAATTCATCGACAAGGAAAAAGAATGAACGCCTTCGACGTTTGGGTTTCTATAGTCTTGTTGGTTGTGTCGACGTTGATCACACGCAGCGGTTTTTTCCTGTTCGGTCATGCGGTCAAGTTGCCGCCCAAGCTGCAGCACGCGCTCGGTTACGCGCCGGCGGCGGCGATGGCGGCGATCATCTTGCCGGACCTGGTGACGACGAATGGCGCGATTGACATCAACTGGGCCAATCCCAAATTGCTGGCCGGCATCGGCGGCGGCGTGTTTTTCTTGGTAACGCGACATCTTTTGGGGACGATTGTTGCCGGAATGGCACTATTCACCGTGCTGCGCCTGGCGCTGTAAGCTCTTCCCGGAAGGCCTTGCCCGCTCGCCGGGCCGATTACTGCGGGAACACGGCGTCTATATTGCCGAATGCTGCATTCCTGTCTGAAAACCATGCTGGGAGCAGGGCTGGTAGAGTAAAATAACGCCTTTTTGCCCCACCTTAGATTCCGCGAAAAATGAAATTCAACCGACTCAGCGACCTCATCTCCGCCAACCAACTGCAAGGCAAGCGCGTTTTCATTCGCGCCGATCTGAACGTGCCGCAGGATGATGCCGGCAATATCACCGAAGATACGCGTATCCGCGCTTCGGTGCCGGCGATCCGCCAGGCGCGCGACGTCGGCGCGGCAGTGATGGTGACTTCGCACCTTGGCCGTCCGGTCGAGGGCGAATTCAAGCCGGAAGATTCGCTGGCGCCGGTCGCCAAACGCCTGTCGGAATTGCTGGGCGCAGAGGTCAAACTGGTCTCGAACTGGACCGAAGGCGTCGATGTCGCGCCCGGCCAGGTTGTCCTGCTGGAAAACTGCCGCCTCAACAAGGGCGAAAAGAAGAACAGCGACGAGCTGGCGCAAAAGATCGCCAAGCTGTGCGACGTTTACGTCAACGATGCTTTCGGTACTGCCCACCGCGCTGAAGCCACCACCTACGGTATCGCCAAATTTGCCCCGGTCGCTTGCGCCGGTCCGCTGCTGGCAGCTGAACTGGATGCGCTGGGCAAGGCCCTGAACCAGCCAGCGCGTCCGCTGGTGGCGATCGTCGCCGGCTCGAAAGTCTCCAGCAAATTGACTATCCTGAAAGCACTGGCCGACAAGGTCGACAACCTGATCGTCGGCGGCGGCATCGCCAACACTTTCATGCTGGCGTCCGGCCTGAAGATCGGCAAGTCGCTGGCCGAAGCCGATCTGGTCGACGAAGCCAAGGCCATCATCGACATGATGGCCAAGCGTGGCGCATCGGTGCCGATCCCGGTCGACGTGGTGTGCGGCAAGGAGTTTTCGCCCACTGCAGTGGCCACCGTCAAGGACGCCAAGGACGTGGCCGACGACGACATGATCTTCGACATTGGCCCGAAGACCGCAGCAACGCTGGCGGCGCAGCTGGCTAAGGCCGGCACCATCGTCTGGAATGGCCCGGTCGGCGTGTTCGAGTTTGACCAGTTCGGCGGCGGCACCAAGGTGCTGGCACAGGCGATTGCAGACTCAGACGGCTTCTCGATTGCGGGCGGCGGAGACACGCTGGCGGCAATCGCCAAATACGGCATTACCGACAAGGTCGGCTATATTTCGACCGGCGGCGGCGCTTTCCTGGAATTCCTCGAAGGCAAGACCTTGCCGGCCGTGGAAATCCTGATGCAGCGCGCCCAATAAAAGAACAACAGCTAAGGTTTACGCTTAACTCACCAGAGAAAGATTTTCATGCAAAGAGCCACCAAGATTGTTGCCACCATCGGCCCCGCTTCCAGCGACCGAGACACGTTGACGCGCATGATCAAGGCGGGTGTCAACGTGGTGCGCCTGAACTTCTCTCACGGCAAGGCGCAGGACCATATCGACCGCGCCGTGCTGGTGCGCGAAGTGGCCGACGCCTGTGGCGTCAAGGTCGCCATCATGGCCGACCTGCAAGGTCCGAAGATCCGCGTCGGCAAGTTTGAAAACGGCAAGATCAATCTCGAAAACGGCGACAAGTTCATCCTCGACGCCGACTGCACCATGGGCAACCAGGAACGCGTCGGCCTCGACTACAAGGCATTGCCGCGCGACCTCAGGGGCGACGACGTGCTGTTGCTCAACGACGGCCTGATCGTACTGGTGGTCGAGCGCGTTTTCGGTAATGAGATCCACACCGTCGTCAAGATCGGCGGCGAGCTGTCCAACAACAAGGGCATCAACCGCCAGGGCGGCGGTTTATCGGCACCGGCGCTGACCGCCAAGGATATGGACGACATCAAGACGGCAATGAGCTTCCAGGCCGATTACGTCGCCGTGTCGTTCCCCAAGAACGCCACCGACATGGAAATGGCACGCCAGCTCGGCAATGTCGCCGGCGAGCCGTTCGGCCACAAGCCACTGATGATCGCCAAGATCGAACGCGCTGAAGCGATCCCGCTGCTGCAGGAAATCCTCGACGCCTCCGACGGCATCATGGTGGCGCGCGGCGACCTCGCCGTGGAAGTCGGCAACGCCGCCGTGCCGGGCCTGCAAAAGCGCATGATCAAGATGGCGCGCGCCTCCAACAAGCTGACCATCACGGCCACCCAGATGATGGAGTCGATGATCGTCAACGCCGTGCCGACGCGCGCGGAAGTGTCCGACGTTGCCAACGCCGTGCTGGACGGCACCGATGCCGTGATGACCTCGGCTGAAACCGCTTCCGGCAAGTATCCGGTGGAAACCGTCGAAGCCATGTCGGCGATCTGCCTGGCCGCGGAAAAATCCGAAGACTGCAAGCTCGACGCCGACTTCCTGAATCTGCAATTCACCCGCGTCGACCAGTCGATCGCGTACGGCGCGCTGTTCACCGCGCATCACCTGCGTGTGAAGGCGATTGCCGCGCTGACCGAATCCGGCTCCACCGCCTTGTGGATGAGCCGGCACAACATTGACGTCCCTATTTTTGCCATCACCCCCAACGTTGCGACGCGCCAGAAGGCCGCGCTGTTCCGCAATGTGCGTACGTTTGAACTGGCGCAGTCCACCGACACCGAAGTGGTGTTGAAGGCGGTGCAGGACTTGCTGCTGGAGCAAGGCGTCGTGCAAAAGGGTGATTTGATCGTCGTGACCTGGGGTGAGCCGATTGGACAAGTCGGCGGCACCAATGCCCTGAAGATTCTCAGGGTCGGCGAGTACTGATTTTTATCGTTCTGGAGTTCTATCATGCCTCTCGTATCCATGCGTCAATTGCTGGACCACGCCGCCGAAAACGGCTACGGTCTGCCAGCCTTCAACGTCAACAATCTGGAGCAAGTCACTGCGATCATGCAGGCTGCCGACGAAGTTGGCGCGCCAGTCATCATGCAAGCCTCCGCCGGAGCACGTAAATATGCCGGTGAAGCGTTCCTGCGCCACCTGATCGAAGCCGCGGTCGAAGCCTATCCGCACATCCCGGTCGTCATGCACCAGGACCACGGCCAGTCGCCGGCAGTCTGCATGGCAGCGATCAAGTCCGGCTTCACTTCGGTGATGATGGACGGCTCGCTGATGGAAGACGGCAAGTCCGTCGCCAGCTACGAGTACAACGTCGAAGTCTCGCGCAAGGTGGTCGAGTTCTCGCACGCCATCGGCGTCACGGTGGAAGCCGAACTGGGCGTGCTCGGTTCGCTGGAAACCATGATGGGCGACAAGGAAGACGGCCACGGCGCCGACGGCAAGATGACGCGCGAACAGTTGCTGACCGACGTCGCGCAAGCCGCCGACTTCGTCAAGCAGACCCAATGCGACGCGCTGGCCATCGCCATCGGTACCTCGCACGGCGCCTACAAGTTTTCGCGCAAGCCGACCGGCGACATCCTCGCCATCGATCGCATCAAGGAAATCCACGCACGCATTCCGAACACCCATCTGGTGATGCACGGTTCGTCCTCGGTTCCTCAGGAACTGCTGGCTGAAATCCGCGAGTTTGGCGGCGACATGAAGGAAACCTACGGCGTGCCGGTGGAAGAGATCCAGGAAGGCATCAAGCACGGCGTGCGCAAGATCAACATCGACACCGACATCCGATTGGCGATGACCGGCGCGATCCGTCGCTACCTGATGGAAAATCCAGGCAAGTTCGATCCGCGCGATTACCTCAAGCCTGCCCGTGAAGCAGCGAAGCTGGTGTGCAAGGCGCGCTACCTGTCGTTCGGCTGCGAAGGCCAGGCCGGCAAGATCAAGGCGATCCCGCTGGAAAAGATTGCAGAGAAATACAAGAAGGGCGAGCTCTCCCAGATCGTGCAATAAGACGACTGGCGAGCGGACCAAGCGACCGGGACTGGCAACAGCAGTCCCGGTTTTTTGACTTTAAAGGTGGGCAGAAAAACGGCGCTTTCGCCGTTCCAGGGTAACCCCGAATCCCTGACCTTCAACCCACGGAATGACCGGAATCAACATGACCAGCCTCTACAAAACTTCCATCACTTCACTTCCCCTGCTGGGCAACGGCAAGGTACGCGACAACTACGCCGTCGGCGACGACAAGCTGCTGATCGTGACGACCGACCGCCTGTCTGCGTTCGACGTCATCATGAACGAGCCGATTCCGGGCAAGGGCAAAGTGTTGAACCAGATGTCGGATTTCTGGTTCGAGAAGCTGGGCGACATCGTGCCGAATCATTTGACCGGCATCGCTCCGGAAACCGTGGTTGCCGCCAATGAAGTCGAACAGGTACGCGGCCGCGCCGTCGTCGCCAAGCGCCTCAAGCCGATCCTGGTGGAAGCGGTGGTGCGCGGCTACATCATCGGCTCCGGCTGGAAGGACTATCAGGACACCGGTTCGATCTGCGGCATCAAATTGCCCGAAGGCTTGCAGCAAGCGGCCAAGCTGGCCGAGCCGATCTTCACGCCGGCGGCCAAAGCCGACCTCGGCGAGCACGACGAAAACATCAGCTTCGCCGACATGGAACAACGCATCGGTAGCGAACTGGCCAACAAGATGCGCGACATCAGCATCAAGCTGTACAAGACTGCCGCCGACTACGCAGCGACGCGCGGCATCATCATTGCCGACACCAAGTTCGAATTCGGCCTCGACGACAACGGCGTGCTGCACCTGATGGACGAAGTGCTGACGGCCGATTCGTCGCGCTTCTGGCCTGCCGACAGCTACAAGGTCGGCATCTCGCCGCCGTCGTTCGACAAGCAGTTCGTGCGCGACTATCTGGAAACCGTCGACGGCTGGAAGAAGACGCCGCCTGCGCCTGCACTGCCTGCCGAAGTGATCGAAAAGACCGGCGCCAAGTACCGTGAAGCGCTGGAGCGTCTGACCGGCAATTCGCTGAAGGACTGACATGAGCGAGCACAACGCACAAGCGCCGGTCGTCGGCGTGGTCATGGGATCCTCGTCCGACTGGGACGTGATGCAGCACGCTGTGGCGATCCTGAAGGAATTCGGCATCCCGCACGAGGCACAGGTCGTCTCCGCGCATCGCATGCCGGACCAGATGTTCGATTACGCCGAGAAAGCGCGTGGACGCGGTCTGCGCGCCATCATCGCAGGCGCCGGCGGCGCAGCGCATCTGCCGGGCATGATCGCAGCCAAGACCATCGTGCCGGTGCTGGGTGTGCCGGTGCCGTCGAAGTATCTGCGCGGCGAAGATTCGCTGCTGTCCATCGTGCAAATGCCCAAGGGCATTCCGGTCGCAACGTATGCAATCGGCGAAGCCGGCGCGGCCAATGCGGCCTTGTCGGCCATCGCCATGCTGGCGACCACCGACGATGCCCTGGCTGCGAAGCTGGAAGCCTTCCGCGTCAAGCAAACGCAAGTTGCCCTGGATATGAAGTTGCCGTTATGAGTCAGAAGCAGTCCCCGTTGAATACCGTTTCGATCCCCACCACGACGCCGGCCACCTGGCTGGGCGTGATGGGCGGCGGCCAACTCGGCCGCATGTTTGCTCACGCCGCGCAGGCGATGGGTTTCAAGGTCGCCGTGCTGGAGCAGGAAGAAGATTGCCCGGCCGGACAAGTCGCCGATCGCCTGATCCGGACGTCTTATACCGATGCCAAGGGTCTGGAAGAATTGGCTTCATTGTGCGGTGCGGTCACGACCGAATTTGAAAACGTCTCCGCCGACAGCCTTGCCGTTCTGGCCGCAAAAACCTATGTCGCGCCGTCGGCTGCCGGCGTCTCGATTGCGCAGGACCGTATCGCCGAAAAGCGTTTCTTCGTTGATTGCAGCGCTGCCTCCGGCGTACAGCCGGCTCCGCACAAGATCATTGCCGCCGAAGCGGATATCGATGCGATTCCGGCAGACTTGTTGCCCGGGATTCTGAAGACCGTGCGCATGGGCTACGACGGCAAAGGCCAGGTGCGCGTGCGCAGCATCGCCGACGTCAAGGCAGCGTTTGCCGAGATGAAGGGCGTGACCTGCCTGCTGGAAAAAATGCTGCCGCTCGCCTATGAGGTGTCGGTGCTGGTCGCGCGTGGCGCCGATGGCGCCGCTGTGGTGTATCCGATTGCCGAGAACGTTCATCGCGACGGCATTTTGTTTACCACCACTGTGCCATCGGATCATGTCTCTGATGCTGTTGCAAAGAAGGCGCAAGACGCCGCACTGGCGATCATTGCCAAGCTCGATTATGTCGGCGTGCTGTGTATAGAATTCTTCGTGTTGACGGACGGTTCGCTGGTCGTCAACGAAATGGCGCCGCGTCCGCACAACAGCGGTCACTACACCATCGACGCCTGCATCACCAGCCAGTTCGAACAACAGGCGCGCGCCATGGCGCGATTGCCGCTGGGCGACGTGCGCCAGCATTCGCCGGCGGTGATGTTGAACATCCTCGGCGACGTCTGGTATGAAGGTGACAGCGGCGGTGACAACGACAGCATGCGTGAGCCGGCCTGGGACAAGATTTTGGCGCTGCCGGGTGCACATCTGCATCTGTACGGCAAAGCGCAGGCGCGCCGCGCACGCAAGATGGGACACGTCACCTTCGTCGCACCGACCATGGCGCAGGCGCAGGCGCAACTGGCTGCCGCATGCGCCATTCTCGGCATCGCGCTGTAAGGATTTTTCAATGATGACGATCGACATGGATGCGGTGCGGCTCGCCGCACGCAAGCTGGAGGCCGGCAAGCTGGTGGCGTTCCCTACCGAGACGGTATACGGTCTCGGCGGCGATGCAGAGAACGCTGCAGCGATCGCCGACATCTATGCCGCCAAAGGTCGCCCCGCCAATCATCCCGTCATTGTTCACGTCGCTCCTGAAGCAGATATTTCCTATTGGGCCGCCGAGGTGCCGGCGCAGGCGCATGCATTGATTGCAGCATTCTGGCCCGGTCCGCTGACGCTGATTCTCAAGCGCGCCGCGCATGTTCCGGCGGCCGCTTCCGGCGGTCAGGATTCGATCGGCGTGCGTTGTCCATCGCATCCGGTTGCGCAGGCTCTGCTGCGTGAATTCAAGGGTGGCAAGGGCGGCGTCGCCGGACCCTCCGCCAACAAGTTCGGTCACGTGAGTCCGACCACGGCGCAACACGTGCGCGAAGAATTCAGCGAAGCCGACAGCCTGCTTGATTACGTCCTGGATGGCGGGCAAAGCGAAGTCGGCATCGAATCAACCATCGTCGATCTGTCGCGCGTGGAAACCCATGGCGCCGTCTTGCTGCGCCCCGGCCAGATCAGCGTGGATCAGATTGCTGCAGTGCTGGGTGCCGCGCCGCGCGCGCCCGATGCGGCCGCGCCGCGCGCCTCAGGTACGCTCGATGCGCACTATGCGCCGCATACGCCGGTGGCCCAGGTGGCGCCGGAACAACTCGCCGGCGTGCTGCAACAGCTCGCTGCCGGCAGTTACAAAACAGCGTTGATTTATCGCACCGCGGCAATGCCGGCGCATGCTTCGGTGGCCATGCCGGCGGATGCTGATCGCTATGCTCATGATCTGTATGCTGCGTTGCGGGATATGGATCATGAAGCGGCTGACGTCATCGTGGTGGAGTCATTGCCGCAGACTGCGGAATGGCAAGGCATCAATGATCGGCTGCGTCGGGCAGCCTTCGATTCGACCGGAATTCTGTCGCGTTTATTGGCGACCTGACGTTCTTTTTTTCTCTTCTTCCGCACTGTTTTTGGCCTGGAAATTATTTCCAGTTGCCAAAAAAATACACGTCTATACAAAGCGAATTAAAGCTGGCATAGTATCGCAAAAGAATAGCACGCGCGTTCTTTTTGTCAGATGAATGTAAGACGGGAGGGCAACCGTTCCCAATGTGCATTCAACAAGAACAGGCGACGAACAACGTTGCCGACACTTCCGAACCATAGTCGGAATAATTTATAAAACAGGGCGCAGCCCTTCACATTTGGAGACGACACATGAAGCAACAATTTTCCCTTTTGCCAAAAATCGCTGCGCTGTCCATCGCTGCCGCTTTCGCTGCGCCAGCAATGGCACAAACCGCCGGCAGCAACATCGTCAATCTGGGATGGTTCCATCTGGCGCCGCAAGATTCGAGCGAAACTTTGCGTGTCAACAGCCCAATCCAGACTACCCTGCCAGGCAGCGGTGCTGCGGTCGGCAATGCGGATACATTGGGTATCGCCTTCACGCATTTCTTCACCGATAACTTCGCGCTGACAACTGACGTCGGCATTCCGCCAACGTTCAAGCTGACCGGCACCGGAACGCTGGCAAGCGCAGGTGAATTGGGCAAGGCCAAGCAATGGAGTCCGGCAATCATCGCGAAATGGTATTTCGGCGACGGCAACAGCAAGTTCCGTCCGTTCGTGGGCGCTGGTGTGTCGTATGTGTGGTACTCGGATGTCGAGCTGACCAGTCAGTTCCAGGGCGCGTTGGCGAGCCGCTTCTCTAATGGTGCGACTACTGCCGGCAAATCCACAGCAGATCTGAGCTCCTCCCTGGCGCCGGTCCTGAACGTGGGTGCAACCTATAACTTCGATCAAAATTGGTCGCTGGGTTTCTCGGTCGCGTACATTCCCCTCAAGACCAAGGCCGACATCACGACTACACTGCCTACCGGCACGCAATTCAAGTCGTCTACCAGTCTGACTCTGAATCCGATCGTCACCTTCCTGTCGGTTGGCTACAAGTTCTGATTTCTTGCAGTGCTGAAAATAAAAAAGCGCCTTCGGGCGCTTTTTTATTTGGGAAAGTATTTTCAGATCTCGTCGGTCTTCGCGAATCGTCCATCATGGAACACCAGCGCTGCCTGTGGCATTACTTCGCAATGCTCCACCTCACCGACGAAAATGACGTGGTCGCCCTCCGGATAGCGGCTGCGATTATGACATTCGAACCAGGCCGAAACACCTTTGAGCACCGGCTGGCCGGTGCGCGACAAGGTATATTCGACGCCATCGAAACGGTCTGTCGATTTTCGCGCAAACTGTTCCGCCAGGGCTGCCTGATTGGCGCCGAGGATGTTGATGACATAGTGCGAATTACCGGAGAATACCGGCATGCTGCTTGCCTGTTCTGACAGGCTCCACAGCACCAGCGGCGGCGTCAGCGACACAGAATTGAACGAGCTCGCGGTCAGTCCCAGCAAAGTGCCGTCGTCCAGGCGCGTTGTGATGACGGTGACGCCGGTCGCGAACTGGGACAATGCCTTGCGGAAATGGGGTGCGTCAAAAGCGCGCGTAGTGGCGCGCGGGGAGCGAGAATGCATCTAAGACCTGTGGAAACGGTTCTGACAAGTAGGACATTATGCCCAAAAAATCATCGCACGTAACTCAAAGCCCTGTCCTGCACCTCCCATAGGTGCCTGAAATGTAATTATGGAGTACGTAAATTGGTTAACTATTGATTTAGTTTCGAAGCAAAAATACCTCGCTTGAACTTGTTCGTCAGAGGGCGTTTTTTCGTTGCCATGTTTTTGTTCGCAAGCAATGGTATAAACGTAGTTATGCGAGCACAAATTGCAAAATACAGCTGCAAAAGCCCATTTGAATCAATATGCAGGAGCGATCGTGAGTACTTCAACTGAAACAGCAGTTCTCGGCGGTGGGTGTTTCTGGTGCCTGGAAGCGGTGTACCAGCAGCTCAAGGGCGTGCAGCACGTGGAGTCCGGCTACACCGGCGGCAAGGTGCCGAATCCGACTTATGAACAGGTTTGCAACGGCGATACCGGTCACGCAGAAGTGGTGAAGCTGAGTTTCGACCCGGCGCTCATCAGTTTTCGGGAAATTCTGGAAATCTTCTTCACCATCCACGACCCGACCACGTTGAATCGCCAGGGCAACGACGTCGGTACTCAGTACCGTTCGGTGATTTATTACGACTCGCCGGAGCAGCAGGATACGGCGAAGCACATCATCGCAGAGATGGCGCTGGTATGGGATGCACCATTGGTGACGGAACTGAGCCCGGTGGAAAAGTATTACAAGGCCGAGGACTACCATCAGAATTACTTTCAGCAACATCCGTTCCAAGGCTATTGTGCATTTGTGGTGGCGCCGAAACTGGCTAAATTCCGGGAAGTGTTTGCTGCCAAGAGCAAGCAGGAGTAAACAAGAGCAGGAGCAGGAAAAAGAAACAGCCGGCCACGTGCCGGCTGTTTTCATGTGGACGACAATCCCGTCATTGCTGCTGAGCGCCGTAGATATATCGTCGCGATTGCGGTAAGGCGGCGGCGGGACGATTCGCTTTGCCGCACACGACCTGATAGAGCGAAATCCAGTCCTTGTCGAAGCAATGCGCACTGCCGGCAAGATACACGCGCCAGATGCGGTAGCGCTTCTCGTCGGTCAGCTTCTTGATTTCATCTGCGTGTGCTTCGAAGTTGTCGGCCCAGAGGGCGCAGGTCCTGGCGTAGTGACGGCGCAGGTTTTCAACGTCGAAGACTTCCAGGCCGCCTTGTTGCATGGTCTTCAGGACCAGGCTGACATGCGGCAACTCACCGGCGGGGAACACATATTTGTCGACGAATTCGCCGCCGCCATAGGGTGATTCGCCATTTTCAATATCCGTGCTCGTGATGCCATGATTCATCACCAGTCCGTCATCGGCAAGCAGCGAGTTGACATGCGCAAAGTACATCGGCAGGTTCTTCAGGCCGACGTGTTCGAACATGCCGACGCTGGTGATGCGGTCGAAGGTGCCGGTGACGTCGCGATAATCCTGCAGCCGGATTTCAATGCGGTCGCTCAGGCCGGCTTTTTCGACGCGCTCCCTGGCCAGCGCATACTGGTTCTCCGAGAGCGTGACTCCGACACATTGCGCGCCGAATTTCTGTGCCGCGCGCAGCACCAGCGCACCCCAACCGCAGCCGATATCGAGCAGTTTGTCGCCGGGGCGCACCTTGATCTTGGTGAGAATGTGGTCGATCTTCTTGATCTGCGCGGTGGCGAGATCTTCGTCGCCGTTCTCGAAGTAGGCGCAGGAGTACACCATGTTCTCGTCCAGGAAGAGTTTGTAAAACTCGTTCGAGACGTCATAGTGGTAACGAATTGCCTCAGCGTCTTTTTCTTTGCTGTGGCGTACCGTACGGACGATGCGCGACAGCTTGCCTTCGGCCTTCAGAGTTTTGGCGGCGAGCTGGTTGGCGACGTTGATGATGCTGGCGACGGGGCCTTCGACGTCAATCTTGCCTTCGACGTAGGCTTCTCCCAGATTGGAGAGCGAGGGACGGAACAGATAGGGCAGCGCCGAGACGTGCGGCACGCGCAAGGTGACCTGCGGCGCGTTGTCGCTGAAATCGAATCGGCTGCCGTTCCATAACTCAAGGCGCAACGGCAGTGCCGTTGCATGTCGTACGTTGTCGACCCAAGCTGCTAGCTTCTTTTCCCAAAACACGATAATTCCCTCCGTGCGAGTAATGATGCTGTAGCGCGGCCCTTTCCGATGGCGTCGTCAACAAGGACGAACTAGGGCTGCAGGCGCTGCCGGCTCCATGCACCGTCTGCACCGCGGGTATAGACAACGCGGTCATGCAGCCGTGACGGCCGGCCTTGCCAGAATTCGATTTTTTCCGGTATCACCCGGTAACCGCCCCAATGCGCCGGGCGGACTGGATGCGTGCCGTACTCTTGTTCCACCGCGGCGAACTGTTTTTCGAGCGTTTCGCGCTTGTCGACCGGGGCGCTTTGTTCGGACGCGATGGCGCCCAACTGGCTGCGCAGCGGACGACTGAGAAAATAGGCGTCGCTTTCGGCGGCGGCAACCTGTTCTATCTTTCCTTCGATGCGAACCTGGCGTTCTAGTTCTACCCAATGGAACAATAAGGCGACATAAGGATGTTCCGCGATGTCGCGTCCCTTGCGGCTGTGATAGTTGGTGAACCAGGTAAAACCGTCGGCGTCGACCTGCTTGAGCAGCACAATGCGCGATGACGGCCGGCCATCGGCGCCGACGGTGGCGATGCTCATGGCATTGGGTTCGGGGAGTTCCGCTTTCAGCGCCTCATCGAACCATGTTGAAAATTGAACAACAGGATCAGCGGCGACGTCGTTTTCCGACAAACTGGCACGGCTGTAATCCTTGCGAAGATCTGCTATCGACATCGTTGCTTTATCCTAAATGGGTACCGCGGGAACTGCGCTAGAGTAGCGCGTTTTCAAAAAACTTGCACCGGAGCAGCGCTTCCGTCGTCGTGCAAGGCAGGCTGGGGAATGCTTTCAGGCGCACGCCATTATGTGCGGGAGCGTCAGCGTGGCCTATGACATAAAACAAAAAAGGCCGATACGCATGACGCGCATCGGCCTTTTTCAGAAGAGAGACGGATCAGTTGGACTTGATCGCTTCGACCTGGATCGCCAGCTTGATTTCCGGTGCGAACGGCGGCACGGCGTAGTTGATGCCGAAGTCAGTACGGTTGAACGTACCCGATGCGTCGGCGCCGCAGACTTCACGCTTGAGCATCGGATGCTGGATGCAAGTGAACTTGTTGATCTTTAACTGCACCGGCTTGGTCACGCCATGCAAAGTCAGCTCGCCGTCGACGGCAACCGGCTTGTCGCCTTCGAACTTGATCGACGTACCCTTGTACGTGGCAGTCGGGAATTTCTGCACGTCGAACACGTCGGCGCTCTTGACGTGGTCATTGAGCTTGGCGTGGCCGAAGTCGACCGACGATGCGTCGATGGTGATGTCCAGCGAGCCGGTCTTGGCTGCGCGATCCAGCGTCACGGTGCCGGAAGTCTTGGTGAACTTGCCGCGCCACACGGAAATGCCCATATGATCGGCTTCAAAGCTTGGGTAGGTATGGCTTGGGTCGATGGTGTAGGTGTCGGCAGCGAAGGCCGAGACCGATGTCACGGCCAGCAGGGAAATCAGAGCGAATTTCAGTTTCATGGTGAATCCTTTTCGGTGAGCGCTAATAAGCAGTTAGTTGAGTATCGAAACGCTTTGTGATGAGTCAGTCTCAAGGCGTGGTGACGACGTGGAACTTGATCGTTACTTCGTCGGCAACCATGCCGGTGTCTTTCCATTCGCCTTCGCCGATGTTGAACGCGAGGCGCTTGATCGGCAAGGCGCCGTCAAAGGTCTGGCCGCTGCCTTCCTTCTTGACCGTCAGCGGGAAGTGCACGTCCGCAGTCTTGCCCTTGATGGTCAGCTTGCCGGCGACGTCATACTTGGTGCCGGCGGGCGCGCCTGCGGTCGGCTTGATCGAGCTGGCGACGAAGGTAGCCTTGGGGAATTGCGCGGCGTTGAACCACTCCTTCTTCAGCACTTCCTTGTTGTACTCGGCTTCGCCCAGATCGAAGCTGGTGATGTCGATGTCCACGCTGGCTTTGGCGGCGTCAGGTTTGGCGCCGTCGAAGTCGATTTGCGCGACGAATTTCTTGAATTTTGCTTCGACCGGCACGTTCAATTGCTTGAAGACGGCGCCGACGGTGCTTTTGGCAGCGTCGACTTTGAGCGGCGCCGCAACTGCGGCGGTGGAGGCAACCAGGCCGAAGACGGCGATGCCGCCGACCATGGCGTGGACCAATGTAGTACGCAGAGTCATGAAATTTCCTTGAGAAAGAGGATCAGGGCAGGATACGTCTGAGCACGCCGTCGCGATCGATGAACTGATGCTTCAGGGCGGCCAGCACATGCAGGCAGAAAGCGGCTAGCAAAGTCATGTTCAGCCAGTAATGCACCAGCTTGAGCAAGGGTTTGAGTTCGGGATTCGGATCAATGATGACCGGCAGCGGCACCAGGCCGAGATAGACCACGGGAATGCCGGCCGCAAGACTGTACAGGTAGCCGGAAACCGGAATCGCGAAAATCAGAATATAGAGCAGGAAATGCAGCGCGTGCGCGGCGCTCTGCTGCCAGCGCGGCATCTGCACCGGATACGGCGGCGCTGCATGCGTCAGGCGCCAGAGCAAGCGCAGGCAAGCCAGGCCCAGCACGGTCACTCCCAACCATTTATGCCAGGAAAAATATTTGAGCTTGGTCGGCGTCAGGCCGGGAATGTTGGTCATCGTCAGGCCGAGCGCAAAGGCGGCGATGATCAGCAGCGCAATGAGCCAGTGCAGCAGGACGGCGGGTTTTGTGTAGCGTTCCATGGCGATTGCTGGTGGAGTATCAGGTTGGACGGCAGGCGGTGCCGGATCGTACAGGCACCGGCGCGACTGCATGCGGAGTCTGATCTTCCGCGGTTGCGTCGTAGCGGCAGGCTAACTCAGCAGAATAAGGTGTTTTCATCGACGGCAATAGATGGGCAGATTTGATTTCACTCATCCATTGATGCTATGAATGAAGCTGATTACCGCGCGATTGGAGTGGATCGGACGGCTTTGGTTTCCGTCCGATCACTTGCTTCATTAAATATTCTTGGCCAGTGCAATCGCTTCGCCGATGTAATTTGCTGGCGTCATCGCCAGCAAATGGTCCTTGGCGCTTTGCGGAATCGCCAGGCCGTTGATGAAGTCGCGCAGCGCCTCCTTGGAAATGCCTTTGCCGCGGGTCAGTTCCTTCAACTGCTCGTACGGATTTTCGATACCGTAGCGGCGCATCACGGTTTGCACCGGCTCGGCCAGCACTTCCCAGGTGGCGTCCAGATCGGCCGCCAGGCGCGCCGGATTGACTTCCAGCTTGTTCAGGCCGCGCAGGCAGCTGTCATAGGCCAGCACCGCATAGCCGAACGCCACGCCGATGTTGCGCAGTACGGTCGAGTCGGTCAGGTCACGCTGCCAGCGGGAGACCGGCAGTTTTTCCGACAGGTGCTTGAGTACGGCGTTGGCCATCCCGAGGTTGCCTTCGGAATTCTCGAAGTCGATCGGATTGACCTTGTGTGGCATGGTCGAGGAACCGATTTCACCGGCCTTGGTGCGTTGCTTGAAGTAACCCAGCGAAATGTAGCCCCAGACGTCGCGGTTCAGATCCAGCAGGATGGTATTGGCGCGCGCCACGGCGTCGAACAGTTCGGCCATGTAGTCGTGCGGTTCGATCTGGATGGTGTACGGATTGAACACCAGGCCTAGGCGCTGTTCGATGACGTTCTTGGAGAACGCCGCCCAGTCGGTTTCCGGATAGGCGGACAGGTGGGCGTTGTAGTTGCCGACGGCGCCGTTCATCTTGCCGAGGATTTCGACCGCGGCGATGCGTTTGACGGCGCGCTGCAGGCGGGCGACGACGTTGGCGATTTCCTTGCCCAGCGTGGTTGGGCTGGCAGGCTGGCCGTGGGTGCGCGACATCATCGGCACGGCGGCGTGCTCATGCGCCAGTTCGGTCAGCTTGGCGATCAGGCCTTGCAAGGCCGGCAACACGACCGTGTCGCGTGCGGACTTGAGCATCATGCCGTGCGAGGTATTGTTGATGTCTTCGGAGGTGCAGGCGAAATGGATGAACTCGGAAGCGGCGACCAGTTCCGGCACATCCGCGACCTTTTCCTTGAGCCAGTACTCGACCGCCTTGACGTCATGGTTGGTGACGGCTTCGATTTCCTTGATGCGGGCGGCGTCGGCTTCGGTGAAGTCGGATGCCAGTTTGTCCAGTAGCGCAGTGGCGCTGGCGGAGAACGGCTTGATTTCGGCAAAACCGGCAGCCGACAAAGCTTGCAGCCAGGCAATTTCCACTTTCACCCGATGATGCATGAAACCTGCTTCGGACAGGATGGGACGCAGCTTGTCGGTTTTGGCGGCGTAACGGCCGTCGAGCGGGGAAAGGGCGGAAAGTGCGGAAAGGGACATGATGATATGCGGATGAAAAGGCGTTGAAAATAAGATGCACGGGGCTTGCAATGCGTGCTGTAGTGGCCCGGCAGCGCTGCGAACCTGCAATGACTCGCGATTTTACCATTGCCCGGGGCCGTAATCCGTAACGTTGCCGCTTGTCCTCCAGACAGCCGTCTCAGGCGTTGATGGTCAATCCCCGATGCTATAATCGGGCCGGATTATTACAAGAAATGTTATGAAACTGATCGCCTCGCTGGTAAGCCCTTACGCTCGCAAAGTCCGCATTGTCATGGCGGAAAAAAAGATCGATTTCGAATTGGTGCTGGAAGACGTATGGAGTGAGACCACCACGATCCAGCAATTCAACCCGCTCGGCAAAGTGCCGTGCCTGATGATGGATGACGGCGGCGCCATGTTCGACTCGCGCGTGATTTCCGAATACCTCGATATTCTGACGCCGGTGGGCAAGCTGATGCCGAGCAGTGGTCGCGAGCGCGCCGAAGTCAAATGCTGGGAAGCGCTGGCCGATGGTTTGCTCGAAGCCGCCATCCTGGTTCGTCTTGAAAAGAAGCGCCCGACACGCCAGCAAAGTCCGGAATGGATCAAGCGGCAATGGAGTAAGGTCGAAGCCGGCTTGAAGGCAATGTCGGTCGGTTTGGGCGAAAAGAATTATTGCGTCGGCAATCACTACACCCTGGCGGACGTTGCCGTCGGCTGTGCGCTGGGATGGCTGGAGTTTCGTTTCCCGGAAACCAAGTGGAAAGACAACTATCCGGAATTGCTGCGCCTGTACGAGAAGCTGTCGGAACGTCAGTCGTTCAAGGATACCTTCCCGCAGTAAGAGCGGTGTCGCTGCATGTCAATGCAGATCACGGCGTCTGAAGTAAAAAAAGCGCAACCCCGAAAGGTTGCGCTTTTTTTACGCCCTCGCCCGAGAGCGTCGGCTCTCGAAGCAGGATTGGTACTTTTACTCTGCGATGATCTGCGTTTGCAGGTAGTTCTGGATGCCGATCTTGTCGATGATATCGAGCTGGGTTTCGAGCCAGTCGATATGTTCTTCGGTATCGTCGAGGATCATCTGGAACAGTTCACGCGAGACATAATCGCCATGCTGTTCGCAAGTGGCAATGCCTTCCTTGACGGTCTTGTGCGCAGCTTTTTCCAGGTTCAGGTCACATTGCAGCATCTCGGGCGTATTCTCGCCGATCATCAGCTTGTGCAAGGCCTGCAGGTTCGGCAAACCGTCCAGCATCAGGATGCGGTCGATCAGCTTGTCGGCGTGTTTCATTTCGCCGATGGATTCTGCGTATTCTTTCTTTGCAATCTTTTCAAAGCCCCAATGCTTGTACATGCGGGCGTGCAAAAAATACTGGTTGATCGCTGTCAGTTCGTTGGTTAACTGAGCATTGAGCAGTTTGATGACCGCTGGATCGCCTTTCATAGGTACCTCTGAGAATAGGGTGGGAAGAAGATCGGCTGGCGGGGCGGATAAGCAATCCGGCGCACATGAAGCTCAGCCGTGTGAACGGACGCATCATAGCGCAGCGGGTTACAGACTTCACCTTAAATTAGCGCGAATCATTCTTACTTTATTTCTATCGCGCAATGAGATTTGTTCCAGGCCTGCAAAAACAAAGCCCCCGCCGGTGAGGGCGGGGGCTTTGCTGGCAGCGAAACGGCAGAGACTTATTTCGCTTGCGGGTCGGTGACGAAGCCGATCTTTGACAGGCCGCCCGACTGGGCCGCCGCCATCACTTGCGCGACTTTTTCGTATTGCGTTGTGCGTTCAGCGCGCAGGTGCAATTCGGGTTGCGGTTGCTTCTTGGCGGCTTCGGCGATACGCGCAGTCAATTGCTCGCTGTCGATCGCTTCTTCATTCCAGAACACCTTGCCGGAAGCATCGATCGACAGGCTGATGTTTTGCGGTTTCGGCTCATCCGGCTGGTTGGTGGCGCGCGGCAAATCGATCTTCACCGCGTGGTTCATGACCGGGATGGTGATGATGAAAATAATCAGCAGCACCAGCATCACGTCGACCAGCGGCGTGGTGTTGATCTCCGGGTTGAAATCGTCGTCCGAATCGGACAGGGAACCCATCGCCATTACGCTCTCCCGACAGCCGTCAGCTTGGCGCTTTTGGTGGCGCCTGTTTCAGCGTCCTCGGTAGCAGAGCGGGCGCCGGTGACGAACAGGGCGTGCAGGTCGAAGCCGAACTTGTTCAGCTTGGCGATCGTGGTCTTGTTACCGCGCACCAGGGCGTTGTAGCCGAAGGTTGCAGGAATCGCCACTGCCAGACCCAGCGCAGTCATGATCAGCGCTTCGCCGACAGGGCCTGCGACCTTGTCGATACTGGCTTGGCCGGAAGTGCCGATCGACACCAGTGCGTGGTAGATGCCCCAGACGGTGCCGAACAGACCGACGAACGGTGCGGTCGAGCCGACCGACGCCAGCACGGCCATGCCGGTTTGCAGCTTGCCCGATGCTTCGTCGATGGCCTGACGCAGCGACAGCGTCACCCAGTCGCTGACCGACAGTTGGTCATGCAGGTGACCCTTGTGGGCAGTATGGTGGCTCATCGATGTGACGCCTGCTTTGGCGACTTCGGCGAATGGATTGTCGTTGCCCAGTGTGGCGACGCCTTCCGGCAGGCTGGTGGTGTCCCAGAATGCATGGCCGGCCGCATCGGATGCGCGACGGAAGCGCAGCAGTTGCAGCGCCTTGGTGACGATGACATACCAGGATGCGATCGACATGGCGACCAGCAGCACTGCGACGCCTTTAGTGACGAAATCCCCCTGTGCCCACAGGCTTTCCAATCCGTACGGACTTACTTCCATGATGACTTCCTTTGCTTATTGACTTGAATGAATAGACGAATGAGTGACTAAATTAGCGATCGAGCTTGAAATTGATGACGCCGGTGGCGGACACGACAATGGCCTTGCCGTCCTCGATATAGGGTTTGAATACCGCGCGCATGACTGCGCGTCGCGCTTCATCATCCAGGCGGGACGAGCCCGAGCCCTTGATGATGTCGACTTTTTCGGCTTTGCCGCCGGTATTGACCAGTACCCGGAATTGCACGACGCCTTCTTCGCCCATACGCTTGGAGGCGGCGGGGTAGTTGACGCGCGGCGGTTCAATGTATTCGATGCCGGAGGTAATCTGCTTGATCGGCGGTGGACCCGGCGGTGATGCCGGGGCCTGCGCAGGAGCAGCGGCGGGTGGTGACGGTTCGGCCGGTTGCGGTGGAGTAGGCGGTGCACTGATCGCAGTCGGTGCGGGCGCCTGAGTGACAGGAATCGGCGGCGGTGGCGTCACCGACTTCCTGACCACGGGGACGACCTTGGGCGGCGCCGGTGGCGCTTTTGGCGGTGCCGGTTCGGGAGCGCGTTCAGGCGTGATGAAGGTTGCGATCACTTCTTTCGGGATCGCGCTGGCGACCTGATGGATCAGGCCGCTTTGCAGGGCATAGAAGAAGGCGATGTGCAGCAGGATGATGAAGCCGAGCGGGCCGATTTTCTTGACCTGGCGCCAGGCGAGACCAACCGGATTGGACGAGCTGCTACTCATAGTAGGCGATGAAGCGTTCATGAATGGAATGATCTTTAGGCAATCATGGTATTCGCACGGAATACCAGAGTCTGCACTGTGTTGCGTGTTTGATTGGAATTGCTCAGACATTCACGGAGGACATGTTTGGCGCAGGTGTGACATTTGCCGCAGGAAGTGCCAATACCGAGCTCCTTGCGAAGCTCGGACATGGTGGTCATGCCTGCGTTCACTGCCTGGTGAATCTTGCCTTCGGAAATGTTGTTACAAACACATACGATCATTGTACGCCTTGCCGCCCGGGTATGTAGGCTCTTAAATGGATCTCGCTCCTGAAACGATGCGAGCGAACAGATTAAATTTCTCGGGTTGCGGCATTGTCCGTTCCACTACGGTTCCCCACTGTTCCGACAATTGTTGGCAAGTTGCCCGCAATACCGGCGCCAGATTCGGCAAATCCGCCAGCGCTTTCAGGTGTCGTTCAATCACTGACGCCAATTTGACGCAGCTTTTGGTTTCCTGATTACTGGCAGTGTAATGAGACATCAAATGCAGCACTGCTGAGACCAGCAGCTCTGGCTGTGCCGGTGCGTTATTAGGTTCCACGAAAGCGGAATCCATTTTGTCGGTAACCATCAAACTCTCCTTAATCGGCTAGCTTGGCTGGCTAACGCGTAACGCATGGCATCACCGTTGGCTGGCTGGTTTTTACATCGCTTCACTACGAATCCTGAAGCGACTCCTTAATATGGTTACGCCGTCAGAATCAATTTGTTCAGCTGCGTCAGACGCAGTTTGTAAATGCGACCGCCGTGGTCGATTTCCAGCTCGCGCATTTGCCGGAACAGATCCTGGCTCTTGATGCGAGTGATGGGGGAGCCATTTGCTGCTGTGGCTGGCTTGTTGCGGCGCTCGGATCCGTGCTCGATCAGTTGGTTCATGATGATCTCCTATTAAATGCGAACAATTCTTATTTAGATTATTCGTCATTTGATCCAAGATTGCAAGCTCTTTTATGATTTGTTGCGAGTTTCTTGCAGCAGGGAAATCGGGACGTGAAAATTTGTTGCCGAAAAAGCAAAAACGCCCCGTTGCGCAAGGCAAGCGGGGCGTTTCCGAGGGGATAGAAGCGCTTAAACGGACTCGATAATGCCGCCGCCGAGGCAAACATCCCCCTGATATAGCACCGCCGACTGGCCCGGCGTCACCGCCCATTGCGGTTCGCTGAAGCGCAGGTCGAAGCGGCCGCCGGCATCGCTGAACGAGCAGGGCACGTCAGCCTGGCGATAGCGCGTCTTGGCGCTAAGCTCTGCCATGTCCGGCGCCTCTCCTGCGACCCAACTGATCTGGCTGGCGCCGAGTTGCGCTGATAGCAGCCACGGATGGTCGTGACCCTGCACGATGTAGAGCGTATTGGTTTCGACGTCCTTGCGCGCGACGTACCAGGCATCGCTGTTGCCGTCGGCATTCTGGTGCGCCTTGATACCGCCCAGGCCGATGCCCTTGCGCTGGCCCAGCGTGTAGAAGCTCAGACCGACGTGCTCGCCGACGATGTCGCCCTCGGGCGTTTTCATCGGGCCGGGTTTGTAGGACAGGTAGCGGTTCAGGAATTCCCGGAACGGCCGTTCGCCGATGAAGCAAATGCCGGTCGAGTCCTTCTTGGTCGCGTTCGGCAGTTTTAGCTGCTCGGCGATCTTGCGCACTTCGGTTTTGTGGATTTCTCCGAGCGGAAACAGCGTCTTCGACAACTGCGCCTGGTTCAGCCGGTGCAGGAAATAGCTCTGGTCCTTGCTGGCGTCGACCGCTTTCATCAGTTCGAACTTGCCGACCGGATTTTCGCGCACGCGCGCGTAATGGCCGGTGGCGATCAGGTCCGCGCCCAGATGCATGGCATGGTCGAGGAATGCCTTGAACTTGATCTCGGCGTTGCACAGCACGTCCGGGTTGGGCGTACGGCCGGCCTGGTATTCGCGCAGGAATTCGGCGAACACGCGGTCCTTGTATTCGGAGGCAAAGTTGACCGCTTCAATGTCGACGCCGACCACGTCGGCGACGCTGACCGCGTCGATCCAGTCCTGGCGCGTCGAGCAGTATTCGGAATCGTCGTCGTCTTCCCAGTTCTTCATGAACAGGCCAATGACTTCATAACCCTGTTCTTTCAGCAGCCAGGCCGAGACCGACGAGTCGACGCCGCCGGACATGCCGATCACCACTTTTTTCTTAGCCATGGGCAACTCCTGCGTCAATCCCGACCGCTGCGGTCACACTCGCGTCGGTATACAGCAGCGACAGCGGCGCGCGCTGGCCGCTAAGGTAATCGTCCACGCAGCGCAGCACCAGCGGGCTCCGGTGGCGTTCGCGGCTGGCGGCGATTTCGTCGCGCGTCATCCAGAGTGTGCGCACGATGCCGTCATCGAGCGGGCGGTCGTGCTGCACGCCCAGTCGGCCGGCAAAGGCAAAACGCAAGTAGGTCGTGTCGGCGCCGCCGCGCGAGGACGAGACATTGCGCGACATATACATGCCGACCAGCGCGGTCGGCTCGAAATCGTGGGCGGATTCTTCCAGCGCCTCGCGCACCACCGCCTGCGTCAGCATCTCGCCCTGGTCCAGGTGGCCGGCCGGCTGGTTCAGGCGCAAGCCGTCGCCGGCCTGTTCTTCTATCATCAAAAAACGGCCCTCACGCTCGATAATCGCGGCGACTGTGACGGAGGGCTTCCAGACTTCAGACATAATTTTCCTTACAAGAGCCGACATTTTACCGTGGCTGGGCAAAGGCTTCAGCGCGGCGGCCCGGAACGCATCGCATATGCGAGTCCCGGCTCCTGTAATGCTTTTGCGCAAAGTTGTTGATCTTCAAATTTTACGTGTAAGATTCCGGTAAGAATTTACAACTACAGGAGCTCTGAATGAGGCTAGGCATCCCCGTCGAAAGTCGGGACGGAGAAACACGCGTTGCGGCAACCCCGGAAACGGTCAAAAAACTGGTCGCCGCCAAACATGAGGTGCTGGTGGAGTCGGGGGCCGGCATCAAATCCAGCATTACGGACGAAGCCTATGTCGCTGCCGGTGCGGTCATCGCAGCCACGGCCGACGTTTATGGCGCCGAAGCATTGCTCAAGGTGCGTGCGCCGAGTGCAGACGAACGTGCGCGCCTGAAGTCGGGCACCGTCGTGGTCGGCATCCTGAATCCGTTCGATGCCGACAACCTCGCCGCCATGGCCGCCGCCGGATTGACCGCTTTCGCGCTGGAAGCCGCGCCGCGCACCACCCGTGCACAGTCGATGGACGTGCTGTCCTCACAGGCCAACATTGCCGGCTACAAGGCCGTGCTGATGGCTGCCAATACCTATCAGCGCTTCATGCCGATGCTGATGACCGCCGCCGGCACCGTCAAAGCCGCGCGCATGCTGATCATGGGCGCCGGCGTCGCGGGTCTGCAAGCGATCGCCACGGCCAAGCGCCTGGGTGCGGTGATCGAAGCCTCCGACGTGCGTCCGGCAGTCAAGGAACAGATTGAATCGCTGGGTGCCAAATTCCTCGACGTACCCTTCATCACCGAGGAAGAAAAGGAAATCGCCCAGGGCGTCGGCGGCTACGCCCGTCCGATGCCGGCCGACTGGATGCGCCGCCAGGCTGAACTGGTGCATGAGCGCGCCAAACAAGCCGACATCATCATCACCACTGCGCTGATTCCCGGCCGCAAGGCGCCGGTGCTGATCAGCGAAGAAACCGTCAAGGCCATGAAGCCGGGTTCGGTCATCCTCGACATGGCGGTCGACCAGGGCGGCAACTGTCCGTTGTCCGAGCCGGGCAAGACGGTGATCAAGCACGGCGTGCACATCATCGGCGAAGGTAACCTGGCCGCGCTGGTGGCGGCTGATGCTTCGGCCCTGTATTCGCGCAACGTGCTTGACTTCCTCAAGCTGATCGTCGACGCCGAAGGCAAGCTGGTCATCAACCGCGAAGACGACATCGTCGCGGCGACCTTGCTGTGCAGCGGCGGCGAAGTGCTGCGCAAATAACGAGGCCATTCCATGCATGCCGGTTCGCGCAAGCGCTCCGGAGCAGAACCAAGAATTAAAGAGTAAAGCCTTATGCAACGAATCATGCTGCGCGCGAAGATCCATCGTGCGACTGTGACCGAATGTGACCTGAATTACGAAGGTTCCTGCGGTATCGACGAAGACCTGCTGGACGCCGCCGATATCCGTGAATTCGAAAAGATCGAGCTGTACAACGTCAACAACGGCGAACGCTTCTCCACCTACGCTATCCGCGGCAAGCGTGGCAGCGGCGAGATTTCCCTGAACGGCGCGGCAGCCCGCCGCGCGCACCTGGGCGATCTGCTGATCATCTGCACCTATGCACCCATGACGGACGCAGAAATCGCCAGCTATGTACCGAAGATCGTCTTCGTCGACGACAAGAATCACATCACCAGCCTGAAAGCCATATAAAACCAAACAGGTCGCGGCATCGATACATCAATTCATGCTGCAGCCACAGAAAGGAATGACATCATGGAAGTCAGTCACACCATCATCAACCTGATCATCTTCGTGCTGGCGATCTACGTCGGCTACCACGTGGTCTGGACCGTTACACCGGCCTTGCACACGCCGCTGATGGCGGTTACCAACGCCATCTCGGCGATCATCATCATCGGCGCCATGCTGGCCGCCGGCCTGACCGAAGGACCGGTAGGCCGCATCGCCGGCACGCTGGCCGTGGCGCTGGCGGCGGTCAACGTTTTCGGCGGCTTCATGGTCACGCAGCGCATGCTGGAAATGTTCAAGAAAAAAGAACCTAAAATCAAGACAGACAAGGCGGGGGCATAAGCATGAGCATGAATCTGGTAACCCTGCTGTACCTGGTGGCCTCGGTGCTCTTCATCCAGGCGCTGAAAGGTCTGTCGCATCCATCCACTGCACGTCGCGGCAACGCCTTCGGCATCGCCGGCATGACCATTGCGGTGCTCACGACGATCGCGCTGATCATCAAGCTCAAGGGCGACATGCCGGGTTCGGGCATCGGCTTCTGGCTGGTGGCCGGCGGCGTGGTGGTCGGCGGCGGCATTGGCGCGTATCTGGCCAAGAGCGTCGAAATGACCAAGATGCCGGAACTGGTCGCAGCGATGCACTCGCTGATCGGCTTGGCGGCAGTCTGTATCGCCGTCGCAGCCGTGGCCGAACCCTGGGCCTTCAACATCGCCGCGCATGGCGAAGCGATCCCGCTGGGTAATCGCGTTGAATTATTCATCGGCACCTTCGTCGGCGCGATCACCTTCTCCGGTTCGGTGATTGCGTTCGGCAAGCTGTCGGGCAAGTACAAGTTCCGCCTGTTCCAAGGCGCGCCGGTCAGCTTCTCGGGCCAGCACATGCTGAACCTGTTGCTGGCAGTGGCAATGATCGGCTTCGGCGTGATCTTCGTGCTGACGCAGAACTGGGTGCCGTTCATCCTGATGGCGGCAATCGCCTTCGTGCTCGGCGTGCTGATCATCATCCCCATCGGCGGCGCCGACATGCCGGTGGTGGTGTCGATGCTCAACAGCTACTCCGGCTGGGCGGCGGCGGGCATCGGCTTCTCGCTGAACAACTCGATGCTGATCATTGCCGGTTCGCTGGTCGGATCAAGCGGCGCGATCCTCTCGTACATCATGTGCAAGGCGATGAACCGTTCGTTCTTCAACGTGATCCTAGGTGGTTTTGGCGGCGATCCGGCGGCTGCCGCGGCGGTTGGCGGTCAGGCGCAGCGCAACGTCAAGTCGGGTTCGGCTGACGATGCGGCCTTCCTGATGGGCAATGCGGAAACCGTGATCATTGTCCCAGGCTACGGCCTGGCGGTGGCGCGTGCACAGCATGCGTTGAAAGAACTGACCGAGAAGCTGACCCACAAGGGCGTGATCGTGAAGTACGCGATCCATCCGGTTGCCGGACGTATGCCGGGCCACATGAACGTGTTGCTGGCGGAAGCTGAAGTGCCGTACGATCAGGTCTTCGAGATGGAAGACATCAACAGCGAGTTCGGCCAGGCCGACGTGGTGCTGGTACTGGGCGCCAACGACGTGGTCAATCCGGCCGCCAAGGATCCGAAATCGTCAATCGCCGGTATGCCGATCCTGGAGGCCTACAAGGCCAAGACGGTCATCGTCAACAAGCGCTCGATGGCAGCCGGTTATGCCGGTCTGGACAATGAACTGTTCTACATGGACAAGACCATGATGGTCTTCGGCGATGCCAAGAAGGTCATCGAGGACATGGTCAAGGCAGTTGAGTAAGCCTTGATTGCCTGAAATAAAAAAGCCGCCGGATTCAAAACCCGGCGGCTTTTTTCATGGTGCGGAGATTTACTTGGTGCCGAAAATCCGGTCGCCCGCATCACCGAGGCCCGGCACGATGTAGGCATGGCTGTCGAGGTGCGAATCGAGCGAGGCGACATACAGCTTCACATCCGGATGCGCGTCATGGAACACCTGCACACCTTCGGGCGCCGCCACCAGTGCGACGAAAATGATGTTCTCGGCCGTCACGCCGCGTTTTTTCAGGACGTCAACGGCATACACCGCGGAGTTGCCGGTCGCCACCATCGGATCGCACAGGATCATGGTGCGGTCTTGCAGGTCGGGCAGGCGCACCAGGTATTCCACCGGTTGATGCTGGTCGTTGCGATACACGCCGATATGGCCGACGCGGGCAGAGGGAATCAGTTCCAGCAAGCCGTCGCTCATGCCGATGCCGGCGCGCAGCACGGGAACCACGGCCAGCTTCTTGCCGGCGATGACCGGCGCTTCGTAGGTGACCAGCGGCGTTTCAATCGACTCGGTAGTCAGCGGCAGGTCGCGCGTGATTTCGTAGCCCATCAGCAAGGTGATCTCGCGCAGCAGGTCGCGGAAGGTGCGTGTCGAGGTGCGCTTGTCGCGCATGTGCGAGAGCTTGTGCTGAATCAGCGGATGGTTGAGGATGAACAGATTGGGGAAGCGGGGATCTTGTTTCATGATCTTATTTCATGGTCTTGTCAGTCAGGACCGCAAGCGTGCGGCAATGCTGCATTGTCTCATGCCAGGCGCTGCGGGCAAGGGATTCAGGGCCGACTCTTAACGCCAGCCGAACATCATCTGCTCCGCCAGCACCCGTTTCGCCGGCGCTGCCACGTCGATCAGTCCCAATGACAAACCAAGCAAGGCTTGTGACGGTGCACCATCCGGCGCGCTGGCGAAAACCCGCGCCATCACATCGGTGAGCTTGATCGTGGCATTGCGGTCGCGACGCCGTTGCACCGCGAAGTGTTCAAGAGCGGCCGGCCCGGAGCTTGTGCGCGTCAGTGCGCTGGCCAATACTACTGCGTCGCGCAAGCCCAGATTGAGCCCCTGTCCCGCGACCGGGTGCAGGGTTTGTGCGGCGTTGCCGATGGCGACCGTGCGCGCCGAGGCGCCGGGGGCGGCATTCAGGCCCAGCGGATAACTATGGCGGGCGCTGCTGGAAGAAAAACGTCCGACGCGTCCGCCGAAGACTTCGCCGAGTTCATGCAAGAAAGCTTTGTCATCAAGCGCCAACAGATGCTTCGCCGTGTCCGGACGCACACACCAGACCAACGCATATCCGTCATCTTGCGGCAATAAAGCCAGCGGGCCTTGGGCGGTAAAACGTTCGAAAGCGCGGTGGGCAATCGCGGCCGTGGCAGTGACGTGGGTGACGATGGCGATCTGATCGTAATCGCGCTGCACCGCCTTGGCGGTTTGTTCAGAGAACACGCCGCCTTCGGCTTGCACCACGATGCCGGCGCTGAGCGCGCGGCCGTCGGCCAGTTGCACATGGGCTTGCAGACCTTGCTCGTCGATGGCGGACACCTGCGCCGGGCGCAGTACGGTCACGCCGGTCGGCGTCAGCGCTGCCGACAAGGCCGTCACCAGCGCGCCATAACGCACCACATAACCGAGCGCGGGCAGGTCATAGTCTTCGCGATTGATCAGCGTGCGACCGAAATGCTTGCGTCGCGACACGTGGATCTGGTTGATCGACGTCACCGACGATGCCATCAGGGGCCACGCGCCGACGTCGTGCAGGATTTGCTGGCTGCCGTGGGAGAGCGCAATCGTGCGAGGGTCCTGCGCCGCCTGTTCGGCCGACTTGGCGTCGATCAGGGCGATGCGGTGTGCCGGCATGCCGCGCTTGCAGAGCAGGGCGGCGACGCTGAGGCCGACCGGACCGGCGCCGCAGATGACGACGTCGTAATCCGGTTGCGCTGGCGCGGTGGTGTCGGAAGAACTCATGGCAGGCGTGGAAAGATATCCGTAACGATTCACGCCGAGCGCATCAGCGCTTCGATGTCGGCCACTTTGTTGGGCACCGCCGTGGTCAGGATTTCACAACCGTCCGGCGTGACATGAGCGTCGTCTTCGATGCGGATGCCGATGTTCCAGTATTTTTCCGGTACGCCTTCACCCGGCCGTACGTAGATACCTGGTTCCACAGTCAGCACCATGCCCGGCTGCAGCGTGCGCCACGGCTTATCGCCGTCGGCCGTGGCCGGGTCGCGGTATTCGCCGACGTCGTGCACGTCCATGCCCAGCCAGTGGCCGGTGCGGTGCATGTAGAACTGGCGGTAGTCGCCTTTGGCGATTACGTCGTCGAGCGAGCCGACCTTGTTCTTGTCGAGCAGGCCGGTGTCGAGCATGCCTTGCGCCAGCACGCGCACAGCGGCGTCGTGGCCGTCCATGAAGCGCTTGCCGGGGCGGGTGTCGGCGATGGCGGCGTCTTGCGCGGCGAGCACGATCTCGTACAACTCCTTTTGCGGACCGGAGAATTTGCCGTTGGCCGGGAAGGTGCGCGTGATGTCGGACGCATAGCTGTCGAGCTCGCAGCCGGCGTCGATCAGCACCAGGTCGCCGTCCTTGAGTTCGGCGTCGCCGGCGCGATAGTGCAGCACGCAGGCGTTGGCGCCGGTGGCGACGATGGAGCCGTAAGCGGGGTACTGCGAACCGTTGTTGCGGAATTCGTGCAGCAGCTCGGCTTCCAGATGGTATTCGCGCAGGCCGGGACGCGACAGGCGCATGGCGCGGCAATGGGCTTCGGCCGAAATGATGCCGGCGCGCTTCATGATCGCGATTTCGCCGGCGTCCTTGAACAGGCGCATTTCATCGAGCAGCACGTTGACGTCGACAATGGATGATGGTGCGGTGATGCCCGAGCGACCCAGGGCGCGCACGCTTTGCAGCCATTCCTGCAGTTGCGCATCGCGCTTGACGTCGTGACCCAGCGCATAAAAGACGGCCGGCGCATCGGCCAGCAACTGCGGCATTTCCTTGCCCAGCGTATCGACGGCGAAGGCTTCGTCGAAACCGAATTCCTGACGCGCGGCATCGGGGCCGTGGCGATAACCGTCCCAGATTTCACGTTCGAGATTCTTGTCGCGGCAGAACAGGATGCTGCGGCTTTCCTTGCCGGGACCGGCGATCAGCACGACCACCGCTTCCGGTTCCGTGAAGCCGGACAGATAGTAGAAATAGCTGTCGTGACGATAAGGGTAGTCGGCGTCGCGATTGCGCATGACTTCGTGCGCGGTCGGGATGATGGCGACGCCGCCGCCTTTTGCTTGCATCTGCGCGATCAACTTGGCGCGGCGGGCGGTAAAGGAAGCTGTGGTCATCTTGGTGCTTTCTTCCGGATGATCCGGATTATCTGCCGGCGAGGGGCGTATTCAATTCTTCCAGCTGTTCGACGGTGCCGACGTTGATCCATTCACCGCGATAGATTTCGCCGCCGACCTGGCCGCGTGCTGCGTATTCGCGCAGCAGCGGACCGAGCTTGGCATGCTCGCCCGGCGTAATGGCGTCGAACATCTGTGGCCGGTACACGCCGATATTGGCGAAGGTGAACAAGGGCGATCCTTCATTGGCGATCGAAAAACTGTTCAGCGCAAAATCGCCGGTGGGATGATGCGGTGGATTTTTCACCAGATATATCCAGGCGACGTCGCGCTTGTCCAATGGTATCGGATTTCCCCACAGGTCGTTGTCTTCGAGGACGGTCTTGACCTGTTCGAAATCGAAATGGGGGATATAGATGTCGCCCGAGATGGCGACAAAGGGTTCTTCGCCGAGCAGGTGGCGTGCCTTGGCGATGCCGCCTGCGGTTTCCAGCGCAGTGCCTTCGGAGGAGTAGTGAATCTGCGCGCCGAACTGTGTGCCGTCGCCCAAGGTCTCTTCAAACAGGTGACCGAGATGCGCGTGGTTGATCACGATGTCAGTGATGCCGGCGCGCACCAGGTTCAGGATCTGCCAGACGATCAGCGGGCGGCCGCGTACTTTCAGCAGAGGTTTGGGACAGGTGTCGGTCAGCGGGCGCATGCGCTCGCCGCGGCCGGCGGCAAAAATCATCGCTTTCATGGCGTATCCGGCCTCAGAAGGTATAGCCGACTTGCGGCGCTTTGTCTTCCAACTTTTCGATCAGTCTGACCAACGGGATCAGCGCGCTATAGCGGCGCGCAGCCCTGAGCGTGTATTCCATGACCAGCGGCATGTCCTTCAGGTAGGCGTCCTTGCCGTCGCGATGGTAAAGGCGTGCAAATATGCCGAGTACTTTCAGGTGGCGCTGCAGGCCCATGAATTCGAAATCGCGGTAGAAGGTGTCGATGTCCGGCGCCACCGACAGGCCGGCGCGCCTGGCGCGTTCCCAGTAGCGGATGACCCAGTCCAGCACCATTTCTTCGTCCCACTGGATGTAGGCGTCGCGCAGCAGCGAAACCAGGTCGTAGGTGATCGGGCCGTAGACCGCATCCTGGAAATCGATGATGCCCGGATTGCCGGCCGGCAGTACCATGAGGTTGCGCGAGTGGTAGTCGCGGTGCACGAACACCTGCGTTTGCGCCAGGTTATTGGCGAGCAGCGTGTCGAACACCTTGGCCAGCGTGTTCTTCTGGTCGTCGGTCAGCGTCACGTTCAGATGCTTGGCGATGTACCAGTCTGGAAACAGCTGCAGCTCCCGTGAAAGCAGGGCACGATCATATTCCGGCAGCACATCCGGCTTGCTCTGAGTCTGCAGCAGCACCAGCGCGTCGATGGCGTCGATGTAGAGCTTGTGGGCGGTATCGTTGTTGAGCTGGTTCAGGTAGGTGGTGGTGCCCAGATCCGACAGCAGCAGGAAGCCGCGTTCGACATCTTGCGCCAGCACGGTCGGCACCGACACGCCGGTTTTGCCGAAGACCTCGGCGACGTGGATGAACGGGCGCACGTTTTCTTGTGGCGGCGGCGCATCCATGACGATCAGCGTTTTACCGTCCGGCGTATCCACGCGGAAATAGCGGCGGAAGCTGGCATCGGCCGAGGCGGGACGCAGCGTATCGACCTTGGTGGGGACGGCGAGGGTGGGCAGCCATTCTTGCAGCTGGGACAGGCGCGGATCGGCAGGGGAATTATTTAAAGACATGAACAATCAGAGGAATTCGTTTGATGATGTTGAGTTCCCATATAATAAGGGATTAAATCCAAAAAATCGCCTGCCATGGTGTTTGAACGCTTCTTTACATGATCCGCTTTTTCAAGTTTCCATTTGGTCGTAGTGCCGACTTGCGGATGTCGCGTTTCTTTACGTCCCTTGCCTCTCTTGCAGTCGCGGCGTCGGCCACGACCGTTTTACCGATCTCTGCGCAGGCGCAGACCACCCAGAATACGCCGGCCAAGCCCAATTCCAAAACCGACGACAAGGATGCTCCCGTCAACGTCAGCGCCGAGCAGATGACCGGCCGTCCTGACCGCCAGATCAACCTTGACCGCGACGTCGAAGTCGTGCGCGGCGAAACTACCATCAAGGCCGACAAGGCCGAGTATCGCATCATCAAGGATGAGGTCGAAGCGACCGGACACGTCTGGATGAAGCGTCTGCAGGATCGCTATACCGGCGACAAGGCGTTGATGAACATGGATTCGGGCAAGGGCTATGTCACCAATCCGACTTACCTGTTCGGCAAGAACGGCGGTCGCGGCAAGGCTGAAAAGATCGACTTCCTGTCCGACGACCAGGCCAAGGTCACCGAAGGCACTTACAGCACCTGTGAAGCGCTCGATCCGGACTGGTACATCCAGGCGTCGACCATGGATCTCGACAGCGGCCGCGATGTCGGCACCATGCATAGCGGCATCGTGTATTTCAAGGGCGTGCCTATCCTCGGCGCGCCGCTGATGTCCTTCCCGTTGTCCGGGGAGCGCAAGTCGGGCGTGCTGCCACCGACTTTCGGCGTCACCAGCACCGGCGGCGCGGAATTGACCGTGCCTTACTATTTCAACATCGCTCCCAATCGTGATCTGACGCTGTATCCGCGTTATATCGCGCGACGTGGTTTGCAAATGGGCGTTGAGGGGCGCTATCTCGGCGAGGACTATTCCGGGACAACCAGGGTTGAAGGAATTCAGGATCGCGTGACAGGCACGGGGCGTTACTCCCTTTCGTCCCTGCATTCCCAAACGCTGGCGCCGAATCTGGTGTTCGGCTGGAATGTCAACAAGGCGTCGGACAACGACTACCCGAGCGATTTTTCGCATTCGGTGACGGCCAGCACGCAGCGCTTGCTGACCCGCGACGTCAGCCTGAGCTATTCCGGGACGTATTGGAATGCGGTGGGTCGCATGACCAAGTACCAGTTGCTGCAGGATATCAATAATCCTATCCAGAAGCCGTATGATCGTGTCCCGCAATTGACGTTGACCGCCATACGTCAGGATGTCGGTGGTTTCGATCTCAATTTCGCCTCCGAATTTGCGCGGTTCTCGAACACGTTCACCACCGGAGCCTTCGCCGGCTCCGAAATGGTCAGCGGTGACCGCATGTACGCCAACCAGTCGGTCTCCTACCCGATCATCCGACCCGGCTATTTCATTACGCCCAAGGCATCTCTGGATGCCACCACGTATCGCCTGAACAATGTCAGTGTCGGTGCGCCGACCAATCTGACGCGTGTTGTGCCGACGTATTCGCTTGACGCGGGCATGACCTTTGAGCGCGATACCAACTTGTTCGGTCGCGACATGACGCAAACGCTGGAGCCGCGTCTGTTCTACGTGCGCACCCCTTATCGCGACCAGAGCCAGTATCCGAATTTCGACTCGGGCCTGGCCGATTTCAACTACGCGCAGATTTTCAGCGAGAACCGTTTTGTCGGCCATGATCGCATCAGCGATGCGAACCAGATCACCGGTGCGCTGGTGTCCCGTTTCATCGAAGAAGACGGCCTGGAGCGCTTGCGTGTGGCAGTTGGTCAGCGCTTCTATTTTGCTGATCCGAAGGTTGTGCTGGATGGTACTTCCGCCACCGTCAACGGTAGCAAATCCGATCTGCTGCTGTCCCTCGGCGGTCAGATCACCAGGCAGCTCTCTCTCGACAACACCGTCCAATACAGCGAAACGCTGCGTCAGATGGTGCGTTCCAACTTTGGCGCGCGCTGGCAACCGGCCCCCAAGAAAGTGCTGAACCTGACCTATCGTCTCGATCGCACCAACGCCACCGGCATCCTCAAGCAGATGGATATCTCCGGTCAGTGGCCGGTGTCGCAACGCTGGTATGCTGTCAGCCGCATCAACTATTCGATTCCCGACAAGACCGTGGCAGAAGGTCTGCTGGGCATGGAATACAAAGCCGATTGCTGGGTGTTCCGCCTGGTGGCGCAGCGCATTCCGACCTCGTCGAGCAAAGCGTCCACTTCGTTCTTCATCCAGCTTGAGCTGAACGGTTTCTCCAAGATTGGCTCGAACCCGCTGGATGCGCTCAGTGCCAGCATTCCCGGCTATCAGATCATCAACAAGCCAGACGATCTCACACGTTATTAAACCGATAATTATATGAACGCTTCCATTTCCTTGCGCCGTCATCTTTCCGCTGGCATCTCCACTCGCATCACATCCGGTATCGTCTTGCTGTGCATGTCGCTCGGCATGGTCGGCAACGCCCAGGCGCAATTTGCCACGACTGCCACGCCGGCTGTTCCCGGACTGCAGGTGCCGCCGAGCGCCTTGCCGGCAGCATCTGCGCCGGCAGCCGCTGCATCGCGCGCGCCGCGTCCGGTTGATTCGATTCTTGTCGTCGTCAACAACGACGTCATCACGCGCCAGGAACTCAATGAGCGCCTAGTGTCGGTGCAGAAGCGTCTGACTTCGCAGGGCGTCGCGCTGCCGCCGCGCAATCAGTTGCAGAGCCAGTTGCTCGAACGCATGATCGTCGAGCGCGCACAGACACAAATGGCAAAAGAAAACGGTATCGTCGTCGATGACGTCATGCTGGATCGCGCGATCTTGCGCATTGCCGAGCAGAACAAGATGTCGATGGCTGATTTCCGCACCCAGCTCGAACGTGAAGGCATGGCTTACCCGGCCTTCCGCGAAGACATTCGTCGCGAAATCATCATGCAGCGCCTGCGTGAACGCGAAGTCGACAACAAGGTATTGGTGTCGGAATCGGAAGTGGACAATTACCTGGCGGCAGAGAACAACACCGCCGTCAAGCACGAAGACCTGAACCTGGCGCAAATTCTCGTGCGCGTGCCGGAAAATGCGTCGCCGGAGCAAGTGGCGGCACGTCGCCAGCGTGCGGAGGAAGTGCTGCGTCAACTGAAGACCGGCGCCGATTTTGCCAAGACTGCAGCGACTTATTCCGACAGCAGCGATGCCCTCAACGGCGGGGATCTCGGCTGGCGCGCGCAAGACCGTCTGCCGCAACTGTTCCTTGACGCGGTAGCCACTCTGAAGCCGGGCGAAGTCTCCGCCATCATCAAGAGCGGCAACGGCTTTCATATCGTCAAACTGATTGATCGTCGTGGCGCCAGCACCACCGCCAAGGCCGGTGCTCCTGCGGTCGAACAAACGCATGCGCGCCACATTCTGATCAAGGTCAATCAAGTGGTGTCCGCCGCCGAAGCACGTCGCAAATTGCTGGAACTGAAAGAGCGTCTCGACCATAAGGCGGCGACCTTCGAAGAATTGGCCAAGCTGTATTCGAATGACTTGTCGGCGTCGAAGGGCGGTGATCTGGGATGGATCTATCCGGGCGACACCGTGCCGGAATTCGAGCGCGCGATGAACGAACTGAAGCCGGGTGAAGTGAGCCAGCCGATCGAATCGCCATTCGGTTTCCATCTGATCCAGGTGGTCGAGCGCAAGACCGATAACGGTTCGCAGGAACGTGCACGCCTGGCTGCACGCCAGGCGATTCGCGAACGCAAGATCGACGAGGCGACCGAAGACTGGTTGCGTCAGTTGCGCGACCGCGCCTACGTCGAATTCCGCGCCGACGACAACTGATCACCCTGATGTCCGCAGCTTCGTCCGCAGTTCCTGAAGATCAACGCCGGCGTCCCACGCTGGCAATCACGTGCGGAGAGCCGGCGGGCATCGGCCCCGAAATTTCCATCCGGGCCGCCTGGCAGCTGCGTGCAGAAGTGCGCAGCGTCCTGCTCGGCGACGCCGCCTTCCTGGCACAGACGGCGCAGGCGCTGGACCCCGCCATCGCCTTGTCGGCCTTGTCGTTGCAGGCCTTTCGCAACAGCGGACTGCCCAACTTCCCGCAGGATCGCTTGATCGTCATTGACTGCCCCACCAGCGAACCGGTCGTTCCGGGCTTGCTCGATGCGCGCAATGGCCGCGCCGTGCTGCAGACGCTCGACGTTGCGGTTCAGTGGGCGCTGCAGGGGCAATTCGACGCCATCGTTACCGCGCCGCTGCAAAAAAGCACAATCAATGATGCCGGCGTGCCCTTCACCGGGCACACCGAATATCTCGCAGAGCGCACCGCCACCGCGCACGTCGTGATGATGCTGGCCGGCGGCGATGCGCCACATTTGCGTGTTGCGCTGGCGACCACGCATCTGGCGCTCAAGGACGTGTCGGCGGCGATCACCTTCGACGGCCTCAGCCGCACGCTCGACATCATCCATGCAGACCTGCGCGACAAATTCGGCATCGCACGGCCCCGTATCCTGGTCACCGGCCTCAATCCGCACGCCGGCGAAAATGGTTATCTCGGTCGCGAAGAAATCGACGTCATCAGCCCGGCGCTGGCTGCGGCCAAGGCGCGCGGTATCGACGTCGCCGGTCCGTATCCGGCCGACACGCTGTTTCAGCACAAATATCTTGAGCATGCCGATTGCGTGCTCGCCATGTACCACGACCAGGGCCTGCCGGTGTTGAAATTCGCCAGCTTCGGCCAGGGCGTCAACATCACGCTGGGCCTGCCCATCATCCGCACCTCCGTTGACCACGGCACCGCGCTCGACCTCGCCGCCCAAGGCTTGGGTCGCGCTGACCACGGCAGCATGGTCGAAGCCATCAGGACAGCGGCGCTCATGGCCCGCGCCAAGAATTCCCTATGAAACATATCGCCCGTAAACGTTTTGGCCAGAATTTTCTGACCGATCAGACCGTCCTGTACGACATCATCAGCGCCATCGCACCGCAGAAGGACGACGTCATGGTCGAGATCGGTCCCGGTCTGGCTGCGATGACCCGCCTGTTGCTCGAATCACTCGACGAGATGCATGTGGTCGAACTTGATCGCGACCTGGTGGCGCGCCTGCAGAAGCAGTTCGATCCGAAGCGTCTGCATGTGCATTCGGCCGATGCGCTCAAATTCGATTTCACGTCGATTCCGGTACCTGCCGGGCGCAAGTTGCGCGTGGTCGGCAACCTGCCGTACAACATCTCCAGTCCGCTCATGTTCCATCTGGCCGAGCTGGCGCCGCTGGTGCAGGACCAGCATTTCATGCTGCAGAAGGAAGTCGTCGAGCGCATGGTCGCCGATCCCGGCAGCAAGGCTTTCGGGCGTCTCTCGGTGATGCTGCAGTGGCGTTATCAGATGCAGCTGATGTTCGTGGTGCCGCCGACCGCCTTTGATCCGCCGCCGCGCGTGGAGTCGGCGATTGTGCGCATGATCCCGATTGCGCAGCCGCTTGAATGCGATCAGTCCCTGCTCGAAGAAGTCGTCACCAAGGCGTTCTCCCAACGCCGCAAGGTAATCCGCAATTGTGTCGCCGGTTTGCTCGTTGAAGCCGACCTGATCGCCGCCGGCATCGATCCGCAGGCGCGCCCCGAAGCCGTACCGATGGAGCAGTTCGTCGCGCTGGCCAACGTGTTGCGGCAACATCGCGCCGGCTGAATCTGCGACCGCTGTGCGGTCGTAAATTATTTACGCATCGATTTCAGCAGCAATTCCATGAAGTCCACCGCCAGTTGCTGATCCTGCGGCCCCAGCAGGATGAAGCGGCCCAGCGCGTTTTCCAGACGCGCCGCAGCCGCCTTGCCGGCGTCGCTGGCGTTTTTTCCTGACTGGCTGTTCTGTTCGGCGATGAGATAGAGTGACGACACCGGGACGTCAAGCGCCTTGGCGACGTTTTCCAGCATGTCGGGAGTGAGGCGCTGCTTGTCGCGTTCGACGCGCGACAGATTGGCGGCATCGGTGCCGGCGACCAATGCAATTTCTTCCAGGCTCGCTTTTCTTTCCTTGCGAATCTTGCGTAGGACTTGGCCAATATTCATTTATCAATTCTCCTGCCAACATTGCGTGAGGCGCAAAGTCGTGCGGACAAATTTTTTGCTAAAATATTGCGTATTGCGCAAATAATCGACGCCAAACCAAGGCCTGCAAGCAAAAATAAATCTTGCTTTGCGGCATTGACGATTCAACCCTGTCGGAACCGCACCACGAAAGGCGGCAATCGGCAGGCAGGCGAAGAGATCAGCAGGTTCTCTCACGCAGCGGCTCGCTTATGACAGCTGCGCGGACGAGCGTCCTTTCTTTCATCATAGTTCGCCGACCGCGAGATGAAACCTGTATTTGCGCATGCTGTCATCTGACAGGGAAACGTCGCACATGGTCATCAGGAATTTCCCGATGGCAGCGCGATGCGTTGCGGATTAGTCTTGCGGAAATTTTCCGCACTTCAATATTGCGTCATTGCATCAGCGACGCCTTCGACAAATGCTTGTTGAAGCGTGATCTCCCGACGCGTAGTATCGACTCATCCGGATCGGAGTACCCGGGACGCGTCGCGTCAGCCGTCAGCCAATACGTTCAATTGCACTTTTACATGACAAGGGGAAATGTATGCGCATAGCGAATTTCAAGATCGGGGCACGTCTGGGTTTAGGATTCGGCTTCCTGGTGCTGCTGCTGGTCGCCATGGCGGTGCTCGGGGTTACACGCCTGTCCGGGCTCAATGAACAGATGGACGAAGTCATCAACGACAAGTATCCGAAGACGGTGCTGGCCAATGACATCATCAAGAACGTCAATGTGATCGCGCGATCCTCGCGCAACGTGCTGCTGATGACCGATGCCGACGAGGTCGGCAAGGAAATGCAGACCATCCGGACCGCCAGCGACAACACCAAAACCACGCTTGAAAAGCTCGACAGCCTGATCACCGGCGACAAGGGCCGCGCGCTCATGAAGTCGATCATGGATGCGCGCACGCAATACAATGTCGGTCGCGACGAAGTGCTGCGCCTGGTCGTGTCCGGCGCGAAGAACGAAGCTACCGTACTGCTGCTGCAGACGGTGCGGCCGCTGCAACTGACCTACATGTCGGCAGTGGAAACCCTGATTGCGCATCAGAATGAGTTGATGCATGTCGCCAGCAAGGAAGTCGAAGAAGAATATCGTGAAGCGCGCAATCTGGTGATTGCGCTGAGCGCCATCGCGCTGGTGTTCGCCGGCCTGATTGCCTGGCTCGTTACGCGCAGCATCACATCGCCCTTGAGCCGCGCCGTCAAGGTCGCGGAGACCGTCGCAGCAGGTGACCTGACCTCGCAGTTCGATGCCTCCGGCAAGGATGAGACCGGTCAGTTGTTGCGCGCCTTGCGCTCCATGAACGACAACCTGCTCGACATCGTCAGCCGGGTTCGCCACGGCACCGACACCATCGCCACCGCATCGACCCAGATCGCCGCCGGTAACCTGGACCTGTCCAGCCGCACCGAGCAGCAGGCCAGTTCGCTCGAAGAAACCGCCTCGTCAATGGAGGAGCTGACTTCCACCGTCAAGCAGAACGCCGAAAACGCACGCGAAGCAAACAAGCTGGCCGTGTCGGCGTCGGCCGTCGCCGTCGAAGGCGGCAACGTGGTCGGCAAAGTGGTGCATACGATGGAGTCGATCAACGCCTCATCCCGCAAGATCGTCGACATCATCAGTGTGATTGACGGCATTGCCTTCCAGACCAACATCCTGGCGCTGAACGCCGCCGTCGAAGCAGCGCGCGCCGGAGAGCAGGGCCGCGGCTTCGCAGTGGTGGCCAGCGAAGTACGCACATTGGCGCAGCGCAGCGCCGCCGCAGCGAAAGAAATCAAATCGCTGATCGACGACTCCGTGGAAAAAGTGGACTCCGGCAGCAAGCTCGTCGAGCAGGCCGGCCAGACCATGAACGAAGTGGTCAGCAGCGTGCGCCGCGTGACCGACATCGTCGGTGAAATTACCGAGGCCAGCCGCGAGCAAAGCGAAGGCATCGAGCAGGTCAATCAGGCGGTCACGCAGATGGACCAGGTCACGCAGCAAAACGCCGCCCTGGTCGAAGAAGCCGCCGCTGCGGCGCAATCGCTGCAGGATCAGGCCACCAGCCTGTCGCAGATCGTCGGCGTGTTCAAGATCGACAGCAATCGCCTGCCGAATAATGCCGGCGTCTCGCCATCGGCCCAGCAGCGGTCACGTGACGTGACACCCAAGACGCCATCGCTGGCGCGCAAGCAGGAAGCGCCGCGTCTGCCGGCTGCTGCACGCACGCCTGTCACCACCAAGGAGGACGACTGGGAGCAGTTCTGATCGTTGTCTGATGTTATCGCCATCACTGCGCGCCTGCCGTCACCTGACCGCAGGCGCGCGGCATTTTCCCGATCTGGAACGCGACGTTAATAATGCACCCCGGCAAGCCGGCACGAACAGCGCTACAATCCTGCACTCCGATAAGTTCTTAGGCAAAGGCTCACTATGCGTATCCTGCACACCATGCTCCGGGTTGGCGACCTGCAACGCTCCATCGATTTCTACACCAAGGTGCTCGGCATGAAATTGCTGCGCACCAGCGAAAACACCGAATACAAATACACCCTGGCTTTCCTCGGCTACGGCAGCAATCCGGATCACGCCGAGCTCGAGCTGACCTACAACCACGGCGTCGACAAGTATGAGATGGGCACTGCCTACGGCCATATCGCGATCTCGGTCGACGACGCCTACAAGGCCTGTGACGCCGCGCGTTCTTCAGGCGGCAATGTCACGCGCGAAGCCGGCCCGGTCAAGGGCGGCAGCACGGTGATTGCATTCGTGACGGATCCCGACGGCTACAAGATCGAGTTCATCGAACGCAAAGACTAAGTCGACGCGGGGCACCGAACGATTCGGCCTGCTGCATGGAGACATGCAGCAGGCCGATTTTTTTTGCCGAACGGAATTGCCGGTCAGAAGATCGGCAGGGTCTCGGGTGCGCTGTCGCGCAGGGCGCGCTTGGCGGTTTCGAACTCAGGGAAAATCGATTGCACCGTGGCCCAGAAGCGCGGGCTGTGGTTCATTTCACGCAGGTGCGACAACTCGTGCGCGATCACGTAGTCGATCAGCGGCAGGGAAAAATGCATCAGGCGCCAGTTCAGGCGAATGCGACCGTCGGCAGTACAGGAGCCCCATTGCGTGGTGGCCGACGACAGCGCGAACGACTGATAGGTCACGCCCAGTTTCTCGGCGTAAATCGGCAGCCGCGCAGCAAAGGTTTCCTTGGCGCGCGCTTGCAGCCAACCTTGTACGCGGTCCTTCAATTGCTGTTCACCGGCGTCGGCGGGCAGGCCCACGGTCAATTCCAGTGTGTCTTCATCGTAAGCAATGCCGGCCGCCTGGTTGGTGCCGATGCGCAATGTGATGTCCTGGCCCAGATACGGCAGCGTCGCGCCGTCGCGCCATTGCATCTGCGGTTGCAGGCGGCGCGCCGAGCGTTCGCGGCGTTCATTGAGTTTGGTGAAGATCCAGCGCTGCTTTTCGCGGATGGCGTTTTCGATCTCGCCCAGGGTCACCCATTTCGGCGCAGTGACACGCAAGCCTTCGTCGCTGATCAGGAAGCCGATCGAGCGGCGTTTCGAGCGCAGCAGCGCATAGTCGAGATGATGTTCGCCGAGCTGGATGCGCCGCATGCCGTCGGCCGGACGACCGATAGGCGGCGACATCGGCGGCAACGGCGTCTGCTGTTTCAGTTCGGGCGCCGGTGCGTAGTCCTGCTGCAAAAGCGGTGGCGGTGGGCTGTCCTGCGTCGTCTCCAGAGGCGTCGGTGTGAAGAAATCCAGTTGCAGCGTGAGCTGGTTAGGATCCGGCTGAGAGTGACGAAGCAGTTTCAATGTAGTGGGGCCGATGGTGTCAGTTTCTTGTTTTGTCGACGGCGGCATAAACCGCCGGGGAAATCACGCGCATTTCGGATTCTATCCAATTTTCAACGCGTTGGCTTAACTGTGCCGGATCCAGGCCTTCCGGCGAGATCGGCTTGCCGATCGATACCGTGATCATACCCGGAGTTTTGATGAATGAACCCTTCGGCCAGCACTCGCCGGCATTGACGGCGATAGGTACGACCACGGTGTTGGTTTCCACCGCCAGGCGCGAACCGCCGTGCTTGTACTTGCCGGTCTGGCCGACCGGGATGCGCGTGCCTTCCGGGAACATGATCACCCACTGGCCGTCGGCCAGGCGCTTGCGACCCTGCACCACGACTTGTGCAAAGGCGTCGCGGCCCTTGCTGCGATCAATCGGGATCATGCGCAACAGCGCGATGCCCCAGCCGAAGAAGGGAATGTAGGTCAGTTCCTTCTTGAACACGAACACCAGCGGACGCGGCATGACGATGAGATAGAAAATCGTTTCCCACGCCGATTGATGTTTGGACAGCAGGATCACCGGCGCGTCAGGCAGGTTCTCCATGCCCTTGATCTGATAGCGGATGCCGCAGATCACGCGCGCGGCCCAGATCACGATGACGTTCCAGCGCGAGGTAAGGTAATAGCGCCTGGCGTACGGGAACGGTGCAAACAGGATGCAAGCCATCGACCACACCACGGTGGTCACCGTCATCACCAGCGTGAACAGCACGGAACGCAAAAACAGGTTGATACGCAAAATACAGTCTCCCTTTTCAGAGCCGGCGAGGCCATGTCCGCAATGCGGCGGCCTGCTGCCTTCTCACTTATCCACTAAACCGACATTTCTACCGGTGCTTTCAATATGAAGTCGACCACGCCGGCGAGGTCCGGATAGATCAGCGTGCCGGGCGGCAGGCCGCCTTTTTCGCGGGTCTTTTCACCCTTGCCGGTGAGCACCAGGAACGGCGCGCAGCCGGCGACGAAACCGGCTTGCAGGTCGCGCAGCGAATCGCCCACGGTGACCACGCCGCCACGCAGGCTGATGCCGAAGCGTTTGGAAATCTCGTTGAACATGCCCGGCTTGGGTTTGCGGCAATCACAATTGTCGTCGGCCGCGTGCGGGCAGAAGAACACGGCGTCGATATCGGCGCCGACCTGCTGCGCAGCGTTGTGCATCTTCTGGTGAATGGCGTTGAGCGTCATCATGTCGAACAGTCCGCGGCCCACGCCCGACTGATTGGTGGCGACGACGACGCGATAGCCGGCCTGGTTGAGGCGGGCTATCGCCTCCAGCGAACCCTTGATCGGAATCCATTCCGCAGGCGACTTGATAAAGGCGTCCGAGTCCTGGTTGATCACGCCATCGCGATCCAGAATGATCAGCTTCATGTTCTTCTTACCCTATCCCTGAGAACTTGATGGACCTTATGCCGCCAGCTTGGAAATGTCGGCAACCTGGTTGAGCATCTGATGCAATTCGGCCAGCAAAGCCTGGCGGTTGTTGCGCAGTTGTTCGTCTTCGGCGTTGACCATCACGTCGTTGAAGAAGGCGTCGACATTCTGACGCAATTGCGCCAGCGCCTTCAATGCGCCGCTGAAATTGCCTTGCACATACGCAGCGTCGACTTGCGGCTTGAGCAGCAGCATGGCCGAGTACAGCGCCTGCTCGGCGGCTTCGCGCAGCAAGCCGTTCTGCACGGTACCGCTCACTCCACCCTCGATCTTCTTGAGGATATTGGTGATGCGCTTGTTGGCGGCGGCCAGCGCTTCGGCTTCCGGCAGCGCGGCGAAGGCTTGCACTGCATCCAGGCGTTCAGTGATGTTGTCGAGCACTTCCGGCTGTTGCGCCACCACCGCCTCGATTTCGTTGGGCGAGTAATTGCGCTCGCGCAGCAGACCACGCAGACGATCGAACAGGAAGGCGCTGACGTCGGCGCTCGGGTCCTTGAAATTGCTGTTGCCGGCGAATTGCGCCACTGCTGCCTGCAGCAAAGCAGGAATCGCCAGCGGCAGACGCTTTTCAACCAGCATGCGCAATATGCCCAGAGCGTGACGGCGCAGGGCGAACGGATCCTTGTCGCCGGTCGGCTGCAGACCGATGCCCCAGATGCCGACCAGGGTTTCGAGCTTGTCGGCCAGCGCCACGGCGGTGCCGGTCGCGGATGCCGGCAAGGCGTCGCCGGCGAAACGCGGCTGATAATGTTCGGAGGCGGCCAGCGCGACTTCATTCGGCTCGCCGTCGTGACGCGCGTAGTAGGTGCCCATGATGCCTTGCAGCTCAGGGAACTCGCCCACCATGTCGGTCAGCAGATCGGTCTTGGCCAGCAACGCGCCGCGTTCGGCCAGCGCCACGTCATTGCCCAGCAATTTGGCAATCGCGCCCGCCAGCGCCTGAACGCGTTCGGTGCGTTGCAACTGGTTGCCCAGCTTGTTGTGATACACCACGTTGGCCAGTTGCGGGACGCGGTCGGCCAGTGTCTTCTTCTTGTCTTGCTCGAAGAAGAATTTCGCATCCGACAGACGCGGACGCACTACGCGTTCATTGCCCTGGATGATGTGTTGCGGGTTGGCGGTTTCCAGATTCGAGACGATCAGGAAGCGCGAACGCAGCTTGCCGTTGGCATCGGTCAGCGCAAAATATTTCTGGTTGGTCTGCATGGTCAGGATCAGGCATTCCTGCGGCACCGCCAGGAATTGATCGTCGAACTTGCATTCGTAGACCACCGGCCACTCGACCAGCGCCGTGACTTCGTCGAGCAGCGCTTCAGGCATCAGCACCTTGTCGTCACCGGCCTTGCCGAGCAGGTCGAGGCGGATCTTTTCCTTGCGTTCCGTAAAGCCCGGAATAACCTTGCCTTTGCTGATCAGCGTTTCGACATAGCTCTCAGGCGAGTCGATGGCGATCGCGCCTTGCGACAGGAAGCGATGGCCTTGGGTGATCTTGTCGGCGTCGAGGCCGAGGATGTTCAGCGGCACCACGGCGGCGCCGTGCAGCGCGATCAGGCGGTGTGCGGGACGCACGAAATGAACGGTATTGCCGGCATCACGTCCGTGCTGGCGCTGGTAACTCATCAGCTTCGGAATCGGCAGCTTGGCGACCGATTCTTCCAGCGCGGCTTGCAGACCGGATTGCAGTGCCGAACCCTTGGAGGTGTAGTTGTAGAAGAAGCTCTCGGCCTTGCCGTCCTGGGCACGTTCCAACTGGTCCGGCGTGATCACGGTGGCGCCGACTTGCGCCGCCAGTGCCGCCAGTTTCTTGACCAGCGGCGCCGCAGGGCGACCTTCTGCATCCAACGCCACGCTGACCGGCAATACCTTTTCGCGGATTGCCTTGTCGAGCGAGGTGGCGCGCACTTTGGTGATAGCCACGGCCAGGCGACGCGGTGTCGCGTAAGTGGTGGCGACCGCGCCTTCTTCGAGGAAGTCGCGCGATTTCAGTCCGTTGAAAATACCGTTGGCAAAGGCGTCGCCCAGTTTGGCGAGCACTTTCGGCGGCAGTTCTTCGGTCAGGAGTTCTACTAAAAGTGTTTGAGTCATTTTCTGTTTTCTTGCCGATTTCTTGCTTATTTGGCGTTGCAACTGGTATCAGCCGCAACGCGATCCGGTCAATACGCTATTCAGGCCGCTTGGCGGGAAACATCAGGGCCCGCCATCGGGAAGCCGAGGCGTTCGCGCGATTCGTAATACGCCTGCGCCACGGCGCGCGACAGATTGCGGATGCGGCCGATGTAGGCTGCGCGCTCGGTCACCGAGATGGCGCCGCGTGCATCCAGCAGGTTGAAGGTATGCGCCGCCTTCAGGATCATTTCGTACGCCGGCAGCGCCAGCGGCACTTCCAGCAGGCGCTTGGCTTCGGCTTCGTAGTTGCCGAACAGCGAGAACAGGAAGTCGGTATTCGAATACTCGAAGTTGAAGGTCGATTGTTCCACTTCGTTCTGATGGAACACGTCGCCGTAGGTCAGCTTCTTCTTGACGCCGTTCTCGACCCATTCGGTCCAGACCAGGTCGTAGACGTTTTCAACGTTTTGCAGGTACATCGCCAGGCGCTCGATGCCATAGGTGATTTCACCCAGCACCGGTTTGCAGTCGAGGCCGCCGACTTGCTGGAAGTAGGTGAATTGCGTCACTTCCATGCCGTTGAGCCAGACTTCCCAGCCCAGACCCCAAGCGCCCAGCGTCGGGTTTTCCCAGTCATCTTCGACGAAACGCACGTCGTTCTGCTTCAGGTCCAGGCCGAGCGCTTCGAGCGAACCGAGGTACAGATCGAGGATGTTCTCAGGCGCCGGCTTCAACACCACCTGATATTGGTAGTAGTGCTGCATGCGGTTGGGGTTTTCGCCGTAGCGGCCGTCCTTGGGACGACGCGACGGTTGCACGTAGGCGGCGCGCCATGGCTCCGGCCCGATCGCGCGCAGGAAGGTCGCGGTGTGCGAAGTGCCGGCACCGACTTCCATGTCGTAGGGCTGGAGCAATGCGCAACCTTGCGCATCCCAATATTCTTGTAGCTTGAGAATGATCTGTTGAAATGTAAGCATCTTTTTATGTTGCCGGTGATGGCGGGCAAGGAATTGCTAAAACCCTGAATTTTAGCGGTTTTTGAGGGGGTCATGCGGCCCAAACGCAGGAACAGGCCGGAAATAACGAAGACAGGCCCGGGAACGAACAAAGAAAAACGCAGTAGCGACTAGCGTTTGCGGCGCGACAGCAGCCAGGCCGCCGCCAGCGCAGCGATAGTCAATGCCAGCATCAGCTTGTTGCCGAGCAGGATGTAGGGCGTCTGGCCCTGGAAACCTTGTACTGATGCGCTCAGCATGTTGCGTGTGTAAGGCTGCAATTCTGACACCAGCTGGCCCTTGGGGCCGATCACGGCGGTGGCGCCGGTGTTGGTTGCGCGCAGCATCGGGCGGCCGGTTTCCAGCGCGCGCATCTGGGAAATCTGCAAGTGCTGCGGCAACGCGATCGAATTGCCGAACCAGGCGATGTTGGACAGGTTCAGCAGCATGCTGGCCTGCGGCTGGCCGGCGTAGTAGGCGCCACCGAGCTGGGCGGCGATCTCTTCACCGAACAGATCCTCGTAGCAGATGTTGGGCATGATCCATTGCTGCTTGACCTGGAGCGGCAACTGCAAGGGTTTGCCGCGCGTCATGTCGCCCAGCGGGATGTTCATCAAGTCGACGAACCAACGAAAACCGAGTGGGATGAATTCACCGAAAGGCACCAGGTGATGCTTGTCGTAGCGATACGGTGTGCGCTCGCTGGCCGGATCCGGAGAAAAGCCGACCATGCTGTTGGCGTACTGGCCCGGACCGTCCGACAAGGGAATCCCCAGTGCCAAGTGGCTGCCCGAGGTCTGTACAAAGCGCGTCAGGCGCGCCAGGTAATCCGGCGGCAATTGTTGCGGCAGCAGCGGCACCGCCGTCTCCGGAGTAGCGATCAGATCGGCCGGCGCGCTGCGGATCATCTCGTCGTACATCATCAGCGACGACAGCAGCGCTTCGTTGGAGAATTTCATCTCCTGCGGAATATTTCCCTGCAGCAAACGTACGCTGATCGGCTGTCCCGCTGCATGCGTCCAATCGACCGCGTGCAGCGCCACGCCGGCGCCGGCGAGCAGCAGCGTCAGCGCGGCGGGCAGGACGCGCGGCCCGGTGCGCAGGCTCAGCATGGCGAGACTGCCGGCAACGATCGCGGCGAGCCAGGCCAGGCCGTAGACGCCGACCACGGGCGCGAAGCCTGCCAGCGGACCGACGTTGTGTGCGTAACCCGAGGTCAGCCATGGGAAACCGGTGAACAGCCAGCCGCGCAACCATTCCGACAAGGCCCACAGCGCCGGCAACAGCAGCAGCAACAGCACCACTTGCGAGGCCGCCCAGCGCTGCTGCAGCCAGCGCGCCAGTGTTGCGGTCAACGCGGCATAGAGACCCAGGTAAGCCGCCAGCAAGCCCACCGCCAGCGCCGCCATCCATCCTGCCATGCCGCCGTAGTCGTGCATGCTGATGTAGAGCCAGTGCACGCCCGCGGCGGCCCAGCCGAAGCCGTACAGCCAGCCGGTCAATGCATTGCGGCGGAAGGACGCGGTGCGGGAGATCTGGCGAAACAGCCATGCCAGCGTGAGGATCTGTACCGGCCAGATGTTGAACGGCGCGAACGCCAGCACGTTGGCGACGCCGGCCAGCAAGGCGAACAGCGGCGTCCAGCGTGCAAAGCGGGACACCGTCGAACTGTTGGCGGCAGCCGCAGCATCGGTAAAGTCAGCAGGGATGGGCGAAGAAGAATTCACGCGGAAAAACTATTATTCTTCCTCGGCTGCCGGCGTGTCCGGCAGTTTTTCCACCAGCAGCACATGCGCCTGGCGGGCGTCGGCGCGCAACACTTCGAAGCGCATGCCGCCGATGTCGAATTCGTCGCCCTTGCGCGGCACGCGGCCGAGGTGGTTGGCGACCAGGCCGCCGATGGTGTCGGCGTCCTCATCGGAGAAGGCGGTTTCCAGCGTCTCGTTGAACTGGGTGATCTCGGTCAGTCCCTTGATGCGCCAGCGCGGGCCGTGGGCGCCGTCCTTGATGGCGAGGATGTTGTCTTCTTCCTCGTCGAAATCGTATTCGTCTTCGATGTCACCGACGATCTGTTCCAGCACGTCTTCAATCGTGATCAGCCCGGCCACGCCGCCGTATTCGTCGACCACGATGGCCATATGGTTGCGGTTGGCGCGGAAGTCGCGCAGCAGCACATTGAGGCGTTTGGATTCGGGAATGAACACGGCCGGGCGCAGCATGTCGCGCACGTCGAAGGATTCTTCAGCGTAATAACGCAGCAGGTCTTTCGCCAGCAGCACGCCGACGACCTTGTCGCGTTCACCTTCGACTGCCGGGAACCGCGAGTGCGAAGTCGACAGCACGTCGGGCATCCAGGTTTCAATCGGCTTGCTGATATCGATGGTGTCCATCTGCGAACGCGGCACCATGATGTCGCGCACGGCGAGATCGGATACCTGGAACACACCTTCAATCATCGACAGCGCATCGGCGTCGATCAGGTTGCGTTCATGGGCGTCTTGCAGGACCTCGAGCAACTCTGCTCGGTTTTCTGGTTCGGGGGAGATGAGGGCGGTGAGGCGTTCGAACAGGGAACGATGTGGTTTAGCGTCAAGAGATTTGACGCTACTAGAGTGATCTTGCATATGGCGTGAGCCGTGGGTCCGACGTTGTTTCGATGAGCCATAGGATACAACAAATATATGACAAATCTACTAAAACACGATTTCGCGCCCGAGACGCACAACGAATGCAAGCGGCAGACTGGATCAAATGGCAACAGTTTCCCGACGGACATGTCCACCGACGGACATGTCCACGGCGAGGGGATGCCGCAGACATGTCGAAAGAAACGAAGATTACTTCTTCATTTCATCTTTTTTCATTTCATCCTTGCCCATGCCATCTTTACCCATGGAGTCCTTTTTCATCTTGTCCTTTTTCATGCCATCCTTCTTCATGCCGTCTTTTTTCATGCCGTCCTTCGACATGGAATCCTTGGACATGTCGTCCTTGGCCATCGTATCGGCAGCGTAGGCGCCCGATACGGCAGCCATCATCAGACAGGCGAACAGGGTCGAGAGTGCTTTTTTCATGTGAATCTCCTAGATGTTGAAAATTGGCAAAAGCGCCATGACTACGGCAGATGCTTGGCCCATTGCTAAGCGCCGCCGAACCAGTTGTACCCCTGGTCTTCCCAGTAACCGCCGGGGTAAGTGTTGGTTACTTCGATCGAAACGATGTGCTTCGGATTCTTGTAGCCCAGCTTGGTGGGCATGCGCAGCTTCATGGGGAAGCCGTATTTCGGCGGCAATATTTCGCCGTCATACGTCAGCGTCAGCTGCGTCTGCGCGTGCAGCGCCGTGGCCATGTCGATGCTGGTGTAATAGTCGTCGGCGCAGCGGAAGGCGATGTACTTCGCGCTCAGGTCGGCGCCGATATGCTTGAGGAAACCGGCGAACGGCACGCCGCCCCAGCGGCCGATGGCGCTCCAGCCTTCGACGCAGATGTGGCGTGTGATCTGTTCCACCTGCGGCAGGCGGCGCAGTTCGGGCAAGGCCCAGCTGCGGCGGCTGGCGATCAGGCCCTTGAGCTCAAGGCGATAGGCGTCGCCGTCGACTTCGGTGATTTCGTCCTCGCCATAGAATGCATTGAACGGAAATGGCCGCGTGATCATCGACGCCGGATACGTCGGCGCCAGTTTGTTCGGATCGAACAGCCAGCCCTGCACACCATCGTTCATGCGTGAAATCTTGGTCAGCATGTGGTTCACCGATTCCTGCTCGGTGAGGTTGCAGCCGCTCAGCAGCGACAGCCCGCCCAGCGTCAGCGCACGCTTGCCGAACAGGCGTCGCGACGGCATCGACAATTCCAGTTCGCGGCGTGCATCCTTGAGAATCAGTTCGCTGTCGAGGGTGGACGGCAGGCGGTTGGGTTTTCTGATCATGATGATGGTCTCCTTTCAGCGTCCGCGCAGCATGGCCAGCAAGGTGCGCGGCACCAGCGCCACCATCGCGACATGGACCACAATGAACAGCACCAGGAAACTCATGGCAAAAAAGTGCACGATGCGCGCGTTGTCATAGCCGCCCATCAGGTCGCGCAGCAAAGGCAGTTGCACTGATTTCCAGATCGCCAGTCCCGACACCACGATCAGCACGAGGTCGGCGATCACCGAGAGATACGCCAGCTTTTGCACGGCGTTGTAATGATCCAGCGACGCGTGCTGCAGCTTGCCCTTGAGCGCCTGGACAAAGTCGTGGAAGACTTCCTTCGGGCGCAGCGGAAAGAACTTGCGCCGTGCACGTCCGCTCAGCAGATTGAGCGCCAGGTAAATCACGCCGTTGATTGCCAGCAGCCACATCGCCGCGAAATGCCATTGCAGTGCGCCGCCCAGCCAGCCGCCCAAGGTCCATTCCTTGGGAAACGAGAAGGAAAAAATCGGCGAGGCGTTATAGATGCGCCAGCCGCTCAGGATCATGAGCACGACGGCCAGCGCATTGGTCCAGTGCGTGACGCGCAGCCACAGCGGATGGATGGTCGCGGGCGTGGTTGGAAGGGCGGGGGCGTGGATGTTCAAGTTCGTCTCCTCACTGCATGGCGAATAGTTGTTTCATGCAGCTTGGTCGGACGAGCTTGTGGTTTCTTACAAGGAATTTGAAAAAAGTGAAAATTGCCGGCGCAATTCTGCTCGCAGCAACAGGAATGCCGTCGCAGAAAATAATTGTCAGTGAACTGTAAGAAACGACGCCCTGCCGCGACCAACATGCAGGGAGCCGGAGAACGGCGCTGAAAGCGCGACTGCGAGTTGGCTGATTTACAATGCCAACCGGAGCGCCACAGGAGCAAATATATGAACTGCAAGGAAGCACATCGCGTCTTGTGTGAGGCGCAAGACAGCAAATTGTCCTTTGCCCGGCGGCTGACGCTGCGCTGGCATCTGGCTATCTGCGACCATTGCACGCGTTTCGGCCGTCAGCTGGATTTCCTGCGGACGGCGGTGCGGCGTTACCGCGACGGCGGGGATGGGAAGTAAGGCGAGAAGTAGTGCAGAAAAATAGGGTAGGGAACATAATGCCGTCGCAGCGCAACGCTGCGGCCGGCAATGTTCAGTGTTGCGGCAGAGGTTACCGGCGGTCCGCGTAAGGATCGGCGAAACCCAGGCCTGCCAGGATTTCAGTTTCCAGCGTTTCCATTTCAGTCGCTTCTTCTTCGTCTTCGTGATCGTAGCCTTGCGCATGCAGCACGCCGTGCACGATCAGATGCGCCGCGTGGTCCAGCAGCGGCTTCTTCTGCTCCAGCGCTTCTTTCTCCAGCACGTCGGTGCACAGGATGATGTCGGCCTGCGTCACTTCGGCGTCTTCCTCTTCCGTGTAGGCAAAGGTCAGCACATTGGTGGCGTAGTCCTTCTCGCGATAGTCGCGATTGAGCGTACGGCCTTCTTCTGTGTCGACGAAACGGATCGTCAGTTCCGCCGGCGCGAACAGCGCGGCCTGGATCCAGCGGCGGATCTGCGGGCGCGGCACGCTTTCCTTGAGGCGTGGATCAGCGTACTGGACGGACAGGGTCAGTTTATTTTTTTGCATTGCGTGGCTTGGCTGACTGAGTCAGGCCTTGGCTGAGGCGTTTGACGGCGGTGGTGGAAGTGACGTGGGCGTTATGAGCGTTATGGGAGCTGCCGGCCGCCGACACTGCTTCATAGGCGTCGACGATGCGCGCGACCATCGGATGGCGCACCACGTCGCTGCTGGTGAAGCGCGAGAAGGCGATGCCGCGCACGTCGTGCAGTACATTGAGCGCATCGACCAGGCCGCTCTTCTGGCCATGGTGCAAGTCGATCTGGGTGACGTCGCCGGTGACCACGGCCTTGCTGCCGAAACCGATACGCGTGAGGAACATCTTCATCTGTTCCGGCGTGGTGTTCTGCGCCTCATCGAGAATGATGAAGGCGTGGTTCAGCGTGCGACCGCGCATGTAGGCCAGCGGCGCGATTTCGATCGCCTGTTTCTCGAACAGCTTTTGCGTGCGGTCGTAGCCGAGCAGGTCGTACAGCGCGTCATACAGCGGGCGCAAATACGGATCGACCTTCTGCGCCAGATCGCCCGGCAGGAAGCCCAGGCGTTCACCGGCTTCCACCGCCGGGCGCGTGAGCACGATGCGTTGCACGGCGTCGCGCTCCAGCGCATCGACGGCGCAGGCCACCGCCAGATACGTCTTGCCGGTGCCGGCCGGGCCGACGCCGAAGGTGATGTCGTGCTCGAGAATGGCGTGCAGGTACTGGCTTTGATGCGGCGTACGGCCGCGCAGATCGTGCTTGCGCGTCTTCAGCACCGGGCTTTCGATTTCGGTCTTGTCTTTCTTGTCGACGGCGATATCCGCAGCGTCGAGCTCGGCGTCGATGGACGCGGTGGCGCGTTGTTCGACCAGCGCCAGCTGGACATTTTCCACCGACACCGGCTTGTCGGCCAGCGTGTAAAAACGCTCAAGGACGGCGACCGCGCGCTCGGCGTTGGTGCCGCTGACGATGAACTTTTCACCGCGGCGGAAAATCGTCACGTCGAGGGCGGACGAGATTTGCCTCAGGTTTTCATCAAGCGGACCGCACAGATGCGCCAGGCGCTTGTTGTCGAGCGGCTGCGGGATGAAGTAGTGAGGCTGGTTGGGTGATTTTTTCAATCTGGCTCGTTGTCGTCAGGTGGATTTAAGTAACGGATGGCGATGGCGTCATTGTTTGACGATGATCTCGCCGCGCAGCGAGAACGCGAACGTCTGCACGATGGTGACGTCGATCAATTCGCCGATCAGGCGGGCGCTGTTCGGACCGCCGTCGAAATTCACCACGCGGTTGTTTTCCGTGCGGCCTTGCAATTCGTTCGGATCCTTCTTTGAAGGACCTTCAACCAGGATGCGCTGGACCGTGCCCAGCATGGCCTGGCTGATCTTGCTTGCATTGTCCTGCACCACGGCTTGCAGATGTTGCAGGCGCTTCAGCTTGACCTCGGCTGGCGTGTCGTCGGCCAGGTTGGCGGCCGGCGTGCCGGGCCGCGGGCTGAACACGAAACTGAAGCTGCTGTCGAAACCGATATCGGTAATCAGCTTCATCAGCGCATTGAAATCCTCGTCGGTCTCGCCCGGGAAACCGACGATGAAGTCGCTCGAAATCGTGATGTTGGGACGCACTTCGCGCAAGCGGCGCAGCACCGATTTGTATTCCAGCGCCGTGTAGCCGCGCTTCATGGCCGCCAGGATACGATCGGAGCCGTGCTGCGCCGGCAGGTACAGGTGATCCACCAGCTTTGGCACCTTGGCATAGGTGTCGATCAGGCGCTGGGTGAATTCCTTGGGATGGCTGGTGACGAAGCGGATGCGCTGGATGCCGGGCATCTCGGCGATGTATTCGATCAGCAGCGCAAAGTCGGCGATCTCGCCGTCTTCCATGATGCCGCGGAAGGCGTTGACGTTCTGGCCCAGCAGCGTGATTTCCTTGACGCCCTGTGCGGCCAGTCCGGCCACTTCGGTCAGCACGTCCTCGAAGCGGCGCGACACTTCCTCGCCGCGCGTGTACGGCACTACGCAGTAGCTGCAGTACTTGCTGCAACCTTCCATGATCGACACGTAGGCCGTCGCGCCTTCGACGCGGGCCGGAGGCATGTGGTCGAATTTTTCGATTTCAGGGAAGCTGATGTCGACCTGCGGCCGGCCGGTGAAGCGGCGCTCGCTGATCATCTGCGGCAGGCGATGCAGGGTTTGCGGGCCGAACACCATGTCGACGAAGGGCGCACGCTTGACGATGGCTTCGCCTTCCTGTGAGGCCACGCAACCGCCCACGCCGATCAGCAGGTCGGGATTTTTCTTCTTCAGTTCGCGCAGGCGGCCGAGGTCCGAGAACACTTTTTCCTGCGCTTTTTCGCGCACCGAACAGGTGTTGAGCAGGATCACGTCGGCGTCTTCCGGCCGGTCGGTCTTGATCAGGCCGTCGGAAAGGTGCAGCACGTCAGCCATCTTGTCCGAGTCGTACTCGTTCATCTGGCAGCCGAAGGTTTTGATGAATACTTTTTTCTGCATAAGTGTCATTCAGGCATGAGGGCGCGGCGGGAGGCCTGGTCCTGTGCGCGATGATCTATGGAGCGCATCGGCCAAGCGCCGGCAAGGGGAAGCTGATCATGAAAAACTACAGTCGAAGCAGCCGGAAAGCCGGCTTGTGCGGCGCGATCTGGAGCGCCTGCAGTCAGTGCTTCCAAGGTCCGCGATTATAGCACCGGATGCCATGCGGAGCCGTTGGCGGGCGCGGATCAGGGGATGCCGGAAACACTGTTGTAAATACCGGAAAATGCCATCCAGGCAACTCTTCAGTTTTTCAGCGAGGCTTTTGCACCATTCAGGCGGGCGAACCGTCGGCAAAGCAGCTTTCCAGCCAGTCCAGGACCGCCCGCAGACGCGGCAGCGCCCGCAGATCGCGGTGATACACGGCCCACGCCTCGCGTTGCAATTGCGGCGCCGAATCACCATCGACTTCGGCCACCTCCAGCTCCGGCGCCAGCAGGTAATGCGGCAGCAACGCCATGCCGACGCCGGCGCGCGCCGCCATGCACTGCGTCACCAGGCTGGTGCTGCGAAAGCGTACCGGATTGCCGCCGGCGTGGTCGGCCAGCCATTGCGTTTCGGGGATGTCCGGCACGCCGTCGTCAAAGCCGATGAACGGCGCCGACCCGGGCGTGGCGCGCCATTCGGCCACGCGTTCGCGGCTGCCGCACAGGAAATAGCGGATCTTGCCCAGCTTGCGCGCAATCAGATCGCCATCCTGTGGCCGTGCGAAACGGATCGCCAGGTCGGCATCACGGCGCGCCAGGCTCACGGTCTGGTGACTCATGCTGAACTCGATGTCGAGCTGCGGCCAGCGCTCCAGAAGCGCCGGCAGACGCGGCGCCAGGAACATGGTGCCCATGGCGTCGGTGCTGGCGATGCGCAGCTTGCCTTCCATGCGAATGTCTTCGCCGGCCAGCCGGCGCGCCAGCTGCGCGGTCTGCGCCTGCATTTCACGCGCGGCGGCCAGCACCGTTTCTCCCAGCCGTGTCAGCTCGGTATCGTCGCCGCGCCGTGTGAACAGCGGCCCGTGCAAGGCATGTTCCAGCATCTGCAGGCGCCGGCTGACAGTGGCATGGGTCACGCTCAGCGTGCGCGCCGCGCCAGAGAAGCTGCCCGATTCGATGAAGGCGGCAAAGGTGCGCAAGCCTTCCCAATCGGCAGAAAGGGGCGGCGGAGGGATGACGGGTGCTGTTAATTTATTCACGGATGGCTCGCTTTTTTTGTGAATTGATGAACGTATTTTAACCGTCTAGGATGGTTCCATCGTTCACCATCATCAAGGAGAAAAACATGTCCACACCAAAAACTCTGCTGCAAATCGCCGGCGCCGCGCCGCGCTCGCCCAAGTGGCAAGACGCCGCGCTGGTGCTGATCGACCACCAGACCGAATACACCGCCGGCGGCGTGCCGCTGGCCGGCATCGACGCCGCCATCGGTGAGATCGCCGCCTTGCTCAAGCAGGCGCGCGCCGCCGGCGCACCGGTATTCCATGTAGTCCATCACGCCAAGCCGGGCGCGGCGCTGTTCGATCCGCAGCGGGAATTCGTTGGCATCATTGACGGCCTGCAGCCGCAGGACGGCGAAGTCACGGTGGTCAAGGCGCTGCCGAATTCCTTCGCCGGCACCACGCTGGACGCCGAGCTGAAGAAAGCCGGAAAGAAGGAATTGATCATCGCCGGCTTCGCCACCCACATGTGCATCAGCGCCACCACGCGCTCGGCGCTGGATCATGGCTATGTGTCGACGGTGGTGGCGGCGGCGTGCGCCACGCGCGACCTGCCGGATGCGCTGGGCAAGGGCGTGGTGCCGGCGGCCGAAGTACAGCGCGCGACCCTGGCGGCCTTGTCCGATCGTTTTGCGACGATCGTGCCGGATGCGGCTGCGTTGAACTAACAGGGATGTTTACTGGTTGGCTGGGGTGGCCGGATTGCTTGGCTTGATCCGCAGATTCTTGAGAATGTCGCGCCACGTCACGATGCCGACCGGCCTGAAGTTCAGGTCGACCACCGGCAGGCAGGAAATGCCGTGGGTATTGAAGGCTTGGATCGCGTCATCGACCGTGGCGCTTTCCTGTAGCACGATCGGACGTCGCGTCACGATCTGGTGCACGCGCTTGTTCAGGCTGGCGATGTCCTGGTAAGTTTCCCGGGCCGACCCGATGTTCGGGCTCAGCGCCTTGAGCAGGTCGCGATCGGACACCACGCCCAGCAGCTTGTGCTCTTCCACCACCAGCAGGTGGTGGAATTTCAAGCTGTCGAAAATCTCCTTGACCGTTTCCAGCTTGTCGTCCAGGGTGACGGTGACAAGCTTCACGGTCATGATCTTCTTGATGCTGACTCCAGCCATTGCTCCTCCGTTGACGATACCTGATTGTCCCTCATGTCTTGCGGGGCGGGCAATAGACCTGGATCAAGTGCGCGCAAAAAACAAAAAAGCCGCTGATCCTTTCGAATCAACGGCTTACAGTGTCTTTGGTGGTGATAGGTGGATTTGAACCACCGACCCCAGCATTATGAGTGCTGTGCTCTAACCAACTGAGCTATATCACCAAAAGCAAGCCCGCAAGTATAGTGTCAGGCGCTGATTTAGTCAAGCGAATTGGCCCCGGGGTTGGTGTATCGCTAACCTGCGATGATTACTGGCTCTTCAAATCGACGTCTAGTGCCTTGCGCACATGTGCCATCACGGTTTGCGTGGCGTCTGGCGCGTTGCAGTCGATGACGATGCGGTCCGGCGTCGAGCGCAGCCAGGTGATCTGGCGTTTGGCCAGTTGCCGTGTGGCAATGATGCCGCGCTCGCGCATTTCGGCGTGGTCGTACTGGCCGTCGAGATATTCCCAGGCCTGGCGGTAGCCGACGCAGCGCATCGATGGCTGGCCCAAGTGCAAGTCGCCGCGGGCGCGCAGCTTGCGGACTTCGGCCAGCAGGCCGTCGTTTTCCAGCATGAGGTCGAAGCGGCGCGCGATGCGTTCGTGCAGCACGGCGCGGTCGGATGGTTCCAGCGCCAGCGGCAGCAGCGTAAAGGGCAGCGCTGCCGCGGTCTTTTGCGTCAGCAAGGCCGACATCGGCTTGCCGGTCAGTTCGATGATTTCAAGCGCACGCTGGATGCGCTGGCTGTCGTTGGGTTTGAGGCGGGCGGCGGTTTCCGGGTCGAGCGTGGCGAGACGCGCGTGCTGGGCCGGTACGCCGTCGCGCGCGGCTTCTTCGTCGAGGCGGGCGCGCACTTCGGGGTCGGCTTCGGGCAGGTCGTCGAGGCCGTCGCGCAAGACCTTGAAATACAGCATCGTGCCGCCCACCAGCAGCGGCAGCTTGCCGCGTGCGCGGATGTCTTGCGCCAGGCGCAGCGCGTCGTTGCGGAACTGCATGGCCGAGTAGGCTTCGGCCGGGTCGAGGATGTCGATCAGGTGGTGCGGCACGCTCGCAAGTTCTTCTGCGTTGGGTTTGGCAGTGCCGATGTCCATCTGGCGATATACCAGCGCCGAGTCGACCGAGATGATTTCGCAGGGAATGTGTTTGGCGATTTCCAGCGCCGCCGCCGTCTTGCCGGAAGCGGTCGGTCCCATGATGGCGACCGCAAGGGGGAGCAAAGGTCCTGCTGGAGCTGCAACCATCCTATTGACCGCGCAGGAAGAGTTTGTCCATGTCGGACAGGGCCAGCTGGCTCCAGGTCGGGCGGCCGTGGTTGCACTGGTCTGCGCGCTCGGTGGCTTCCATCTGGCGCAACAGCGCGTTCATTTCCGGCACGGTCAGGCTGCGGTTGGCGCGCACGGCGGTGTGGCAGGCCAGCGTGCCGAGCAGTTCGTTGCGACGCTCGAGCAGCACGCGCGAGCCGCCGAACTCGCGCACGTCGCGCAGCACGTCGCGCGCCAGCGTCTGAGCGTCGGCGTTCTTGAGCAGCGCCGGCACCGCGCGCACGGCCAGCGTGGTCGGCGACATCGCGGCGATGTCGAAGCCGAGTGCGCTCAAGGTTTCCTGATGTTCTTCGACGGTGCCGACTTCGACGGCGTCGGCATAGAAGGTCACCGGGATCAGCAGCGGCTGCACGAACATGGAATTGTCGTCGAGCGCGTTCTTCAGTTGTTCATACAGGATGCGCTCGTGGGCGGCGTGCATGTCGACCACCACCAGGCCTTTGCTGTTTTGCGCCAGCACGTAAATGCCGTGCAGTTGCGCCAGCGCGAAGCCGAGCGGGAAGTCGTCGGTCGGCAGCGTCTGCGTGTTGGGGGATGTCGGGATGGTGAAAGCGCCCGGCGCTGCTTCGCTACCGAAGGTCGACGCCATGTCCAGATTCGTTTGCTCACCCGGTCGGAACATCGCACCGTATTCAGCCGTGTTCTGCGCCACGCCGAAATTGCCGGCGGAGAAATTCGGACGCAGCTGCGCGCCGAATTCGTTCTGATATTGCGGCTGAGGCTGCGATTGCTGATCGCGCATCCACGGCAGCGGACCGTTGCCTGCGGCTTGCGGCGCCGGCGCATTGCCGAACGAAGTCGCCGACGTCGCTGCCAGTGCGCGGCTGACCGCATGGAAAACGAATTGATGCACGCTGCGGCTGTCGCGGAAGCGCACTTCGATCTTGGACGGATGGACGTTGACGTCGACCAGCGCCGGATCGAGATCGAGCGACAGCGCGTACGACGGATAGCGGTCGCCGTGCAGCACGTCCTGATAGGCGGCACGCACCGCGTGCACCAGCAGCTTGTCGCGCACGAAGCGGCCGTTGACGTAAAAATACTGGCCGTCGGCGCGCGCCTTGGACGCGGTCGGCAAACCGACGAAGCCATGCAGGCGCAACGGGCCGGCGCTCTCGTCGAGCGGCAGGCGGGCGTTGGCGAATTCGTCGCCGAGGATGTGGGCGCTGCGCTTGGCGAATTCGCCGGTGTTCCAGTGATCGACGGTCTTGCCGTTGTGGGTCAGCGAAAACGTCACGTCCGGACGCGCCAGCGCAATGCGGCGCACGACTTCGGCGCAGTGGCCGTATTCGGTCTGTTCGGATTTCAGGAACTTGCGCCGCGCCGGCGTATTGAAATACAGATCCTGCACGTCGATGGTGGTGCCGGGCGCGCCGGAAGCGGGCACGACGCTGCCTTCCTGCGAGCCGATGATTTCCCAGGCGTGGGCGGCGTCGGCGGTGCGTGTGGTCAGCGTGAGTTGCGCGACCGAGGCGATCGAGGCCAGCGCTTCACCGCGAAAACCCAGCGTGCCGACGTTTTCCAGATCAGTCAGCGACGCGATCTTGGAAGTGGCGTGACGCGCCAGCGCCAGCGGCATTTGCTCCGGTGGAATGCCACGGCCGTTGTCGGTGATGGCGATGCGTTTGACGCCACCCTGTTCCAGGCGCACGGTGATTTGCGTGGCGCCGGCGTCGAGCGCGTTCTCCAGCAATTCCTTGACGACGGCGGAAGGGCGTTCGATGACTTCGCCGGCAGCGATTTGGGAAATCAGCTGGTCGGGCAGGGCCTGGATGGGGCGAATTGGGCGGGGCGGGCGATCTGGTGCATTCATCCGGCGATTATACCGCCAGCAGGCTCAGGGATCGCTCGGGGATCACCTTTAGCCTGCTGTGCAGATTGTGTTCAGAACTGTTCCCAGTCCTCGTCTTTGGAGGGCGCCGGCAAGGATTTTTTTGCTGCCGGGAGTTTGGTGATGGGCGCGGCTTTCGGTGCAGCCGCCGGTTTGACGAGCGGCGCAGCCTTGGTGACGACTTTGTGCGCTGGCGCCGCTGGTGTCGCTGTGGAGCCGAACGCCATGGCATGTGTTTCATCCAGCTTGAAGGTGCTGACCGAGGCGGTCAGCTTGTGCGCCTGGTCTTGCAAGGATTGCGCGGCGGCGGCGGCTTGCTCGACCAGTGCGGCGTTTTGCTGCGTGGTTTGCTCCATCTGCACGATGGCGTGATTGACCTGCTCGATGCCGGCGCGCTGTTCCTGGCTGGCCGAGCTGATCTCCCCGACGATGTCGGTCACGCGCTTGACGCTGGCGACCACTTCGCCCATGGTGGCGCCGGCTTGTTCGACCAGCTTGCTGCCGGCTTCGACCTTGTCGACCGAGTCGTCGATGAGGCCCTTGATCTCCTTGGCGGCGGCGGCCGAGCGTTGCGCCAGGCTGCGCACTTCCGAGGCGACGACCGCAAAGCCGCGGCCCTGTTCGCCGGCGCGGGCGGCTTCCACCGCAGCGTTCAGGGCGAGGATGTTGGTCTGGAAGGCGATGCCGTCGATCACGCTGATGATGTCGACGATCTTGCGCGAGGATTCATTGATCGAGCCCATGGTGTCGATCACCTTGCCGACCACGGCGCCGCCTTGCGAGGCCACTTCCGAGGCCGACAGCGCGAGCTGGTTGGCCTGGCCGGCGTTGTCGGCGTTCTGCTTCACGGTTGAGGTCAATTCTTCCATGGCGGAGGCGGTCTCTTCCAGCGAACCGGCCTGCTGCTCGGTGCGCGAGGACAGGTCAAGGTTGCCGGTGGCGATTTCGCTCGAGGCCGTGGTGATCTGCTCGGTGCCCTGACGGACGTCGGCGACCACATGCGCGAGGCCTTCGCTGATGCCGTTGACGGCGCGCATCAGCTGGCCGATTTCATCCTGCTGGCCGTCGCTGACGCGCACGCGCGCAGTCAGGTCGCCGCTCGCCAGCAAATCGGCGGCGGCACGGGCGCGCGCCAGCGGACGCGTCACGACCCGCTTGATCACCATTGTCAGCACCACGCCGACCAGCAGCAGGAAGATTGCGCCGAACAGCATGAAGCGGTTGCGCATGGCGGCGATTTCCTTGGTCACTTCGTCTGCGTAGGTCTCACCCACGATGACCCAGTTCCAGGCCGGGAATTGCGAGAAGGCGACGATCTTTTCTTCGCCGCTGTGGCCGGCGGTGTCCGGGTTGTCCCACATGTAGCGCATCACGCCTTGCTTCTTGGTAAGCATGTCCTTGATGAATTCCTTGCCGTCGACGTCTTTCAGTCCCAGCAGGTTCTTGCCTTCATCCTTCGGACCGGCCAGCAGCGTGCCGAAATCCTTGCCTTCCTTGGCGTTGAGCACATAGAAGAAGCCGGTCTCACCGATCTTCAGCGCCTTGATCTTGTCTTTCAACGCCTTGATGTCGCCGGAGATGTCGACGCCAACATACAGCACACCGATGAGCTGGCCGGCGGCATCCTTGATCGGCACGTACTTGGTGATGTATTGCTTGCCGAACAGCGTGGCGATGCCGCTATAGGACTTGTCCGCCTTCAATGCCGCGTAGCCGGGATGCGCACGGTCGAGCAGAGTGCCGACCGCGCGTTCGCCGTCTTCTTTCTTGACCGAGGTTGAGACGCGTACGAAATCGTCGCCGGTTTTGGCAAAGATGGTCGCGGTGACGCCTGTCTGCGCGGTGAATCGATCAGGAATCGTGAAGTCGAGATTGAGATCGGTGTCGCCGTTGCGCAGCACCGGTGTGGCCTTGTCGCCGATCTGCACGGTGCGGTTGGCGTCCAGCGTGAACTTGCCCGGGAAGGAGTTCGAGAACATGTTGGAGAAGCGTTCCACCTGGCTGTTCACCGCACGGTCAAACATCTCGACCATGTTGACCACCCCGCGCGTCTCGCCGCTGATCTGGTTCATCGAACGCTGTTCCAGCATGGCCGACGTGGTGAGGTCGATCAGCAGGATGGCCGCGACGAACAGCGCGCCGACCAGCGCAAGGGTAAGGGAAGTGAGCTTGGTGCCGACGGCCCAGCTGCGATAGTGGAAAGCAGATGTTTGCATGGTGTGGTTTTCTTTTTGTTTAGGCGCAAGACGCCTGGGAACCGCGAGCAAACGTTCTAGGACGAACTTCAGCAAACGTTTGCGCGTGCGCGGCTGGATAGAAACACTTCAGTTTTTTGAACGCGAGCAAGTATAGCCAACTTCGCTTTTCATGCGGTCTCATTTGAGCCAAAAAACAACGTAACCCGTTGTTTATGAAGCAGTTTTAACGGTAAGACCAATGAAAAACGATGCAACAATGCTACGTAATATTGTTTCCCTGATAAAACTTTTAGAGAAAGTTATCAATTTTGAAATTTTTCAGCCAATGCTCAAAAATCGTCGCCAGCATCGGTCGCGAAAACAGGTAGCCTTGCGCCACATCGCAGCCCTGTTGTTTCAGCAAATCGTATTGGCGCTTGTCTTCGACGCCCTCGGCCACCACGATCAGATCGAGGCTTTCACCGATACGGATGACCGCGTTGGTCAGCGCCAGCACCGTCTCGTCGCGGTCCATGTCGCGCACAAAACTCTGGTCCAGCTTGAGTTCGCACACCGGCAGGTTGCGCAGGTAGCCGAGACTTGAATAACCGGTGCCGAAATCGTCCATCGCCAGTTTCACGCCTTGCGCGTGTACCTCACGAATGGTGCGCGTGGTGCTGGGGTTGGTGTCCATCATCACGGTCTCGGTGATTTCCAGCGTCAGGTCGCCCGGCGCCAGTTCGAAGCGCTCCAGCAGGCCGGCGATGAACTGCGGCAGTTCCAGATCATGGAAATTGGTGGACGACAAATTGACCGACACCGACGGCACATTGATGCCGCGCCGGCGCCAGTCGTGCAATTGAAAGCAGGCTTCTTCCAGCGCCCATTTGCCGAGCTCTCCGATCAGGCCGCATTCTTCCGCGATCGGGATGAAGCGCGCCGGCGAGACCTGGCCGAGCTGATCGTGATGCCAGCGTGCCAACGCCTCCACGCCGTGCAACAGGCCGGTGTGGAAATTGACTTGGGGCTGGTAGTGCAACTCGAAATCGCCGCCACGCAGCGCGTCGCGTAGCGCGCCCTCCAGCGCCAGGCGTTCCTGCGCCTGGGAATTCATCTCTTCGCTGAAGAAGCTGAAGCGGCCGCGGTTGTTGGCCTTGGTCTGGTACATCGCCATGTCGGCGCGATGCAGCAGGATCTCGATGGTTTCACCGTTGTCGGGAAACAGGCTGATGCCGATGCTGGCCGAGGGCGTGATCGCCACGCCGGCGATATGGCAGGGCAGCGACAGGCTGGCCTGGATGCGCTTGACGACATCCGTGACGCGGTTCAGGTCGCATTGCGCCAGCACGATGACGAACTCGTCGCCGGACAGGCGGCCGACGATGTCGGATTTGCGCGCCTCGATCTGCAGGCGGCTGGCGACGGTGCGCAGCAATTCGTCGCCGGCCTGGTGACCGAGCGAATCGTTGATCTGCTTGAAGCGGTCGAGGTCGATGAACAGCACCGCCAGCGGAATCTTGGTGCGCGCCGCATTGGCGATGGCCTGGTTGGCGTTGACCAGCAGCAGGCTGCGATTGGGCAGTCCGGTCAGCGAATCGTAGAACGCCAGCCGGTGGATGCGCGAGCGCGTCTCTTCGCGCTCCAGCGCCAGCGCGCACAAGTGCAGGCTGACATCCACCAGGCGGTGGTGGAAAGGATCGGGACGGCGCTTGCCGTGATAGTAGAACGCGAACGTGCCGATCACCCGGCCGTCGGCCGACTTGATCGGCGTCGACCAGCACGACTCCAGTCCGGTCGGCAGCACCAGGTCGCGATAGTCGGCCCATAGCGGGTCGGTGGCGATGTCGACCACTTCCACCGGTTCGGCGCGGAACGCCGCAGTGCCGCAGGAACCGACGCACGGACCGATCGCCACGCCCTCGATGGCGCGGTTGTATGCGTCGGGCAAGCTGGGGCCTGCCACCGGATGCAGCAGGCCGTTGTCATCGACGCGCAAGATCGACGCCACCACGTCCGGCGCAATGCGTTCGAGTTCCACGCACACCATGGTCAGCACTTCCTGCAGGCTGGCTTCGCGCACCATGGCGTTGAGCGTCTTGTACTGCAAGACTTCGTGCATCTTGGTGTTGGTGATGTCGGTCAGGATGCAGACCGCATTGATCAGCTTGCCGTCGCCGTCGAGGATGGGGTTGACCACGGTCGAGACCCACAGCGGATGGCCTTGCTTGTCGACCATCATTTCTTCGCCGTGGAAACTGCGGCCTTCGGCGATCACTGCGTAACAATCCTCGATCAGCTTGAGGATGGCGGTCTGTCCCTCGAACAACTCGCGTGGCCGGCGGCCGATGACTTCCTCGGCAGTGAAGCCGAGCATGCGGCTGAAGCCGGTGTTGTGGAAGACGATGTGATTGGCGTCGTTGGTGATGAACACCGCGTTGTCGGTTTCATTGATGCCCAGCGACAGCAAGTGCTGGTACTCGCGGTCGCGCTGCTCGCGCACCATGCGGTACGACACGTCCGAGCCGATGCTGATGATCTTGATCGGCTTGCCTTCGAGATCGAACACCGGCGTGTAGGTGGCTTCCCACCAGACCGGCCGGCCGTCGCGCGCGATGCGTTTGAAGCGGCCGGAGAAGAACCGGCCCTGGTTGACGTCGCGCCAGAAATTGTCGTACTCCTGGCTGCCGACATAATCCGGTTCGCACAGAAAGCGGTGATGCTTGCCGACGATCTCTTCGGGCAGGTAGCCCATGGTCTTGAGATAGTTGCCGTTGGCGCCGACGATGATGCCGTCGGCAGAAAATTCAATCACGCCCAGCGAGCGGTTGAGCGCACGCAGCACGCTGTGTTTTTCCTGCGAGTCGTCGATGTGCGCGGTGATGTCGGCGGCAATTGAAACCACCCGCAGCAAGCGTCCCTCGGCGTCGAACACCGGATTGCAGGTGGCTTCCAGCCACAGCCGCGAACCGTCGCTGCGCATGCGCTGCAAGGTGCCGGACACCACTTCACCCTGATGCAGGCGACGCCAGAACTCGGCGTACTCGGGCGACTCCGCATGCGCGGGATTGCACAGCATGCGGTGATGGCAGCCGACGATATCGCCTTCCTGATACGCCATCAACGTAAGGAAGTTTTCGTTGGCCGACAGGATGGTGCCGTCCGGCGCCAGTTCGAGGATGGCCATCGAGCGGGAAAACGCCGCCAGCAGCGCCTCCTTTTCCTCAAGGGAGCTGCGGCATTGCTGAAGCTCGAGGCCGATGCGTTCGGCGTCCATCATGGAGTCGTTCCCCTCCCGTTCCTTGACTGCACTCATACGCGTCACATCTCCGCTCGGTATGATTATGTTGCTTCTGTCCTGCGTCCGGTTTGAGCCTGATCTGAATTTAATCTGAAGCCAATCTGCATCCAATTTGAGTCTAATTTGAGTCTAGTCCCGTTTTGTGCGGTGTAAAGCTATCCGCTTAAAACTGTTCCCACTGATCGTCGCCGTCGGCCTTGGCCGTGATGACCTTTGCTGCGGGCAGTGCTGCCGGAGTTTTCCTGACAGGCGCTGTGCTCGGCTTGATGGTTTTGGTGATCGCAGGCACCGCCTTGCGTACGACAGCAGCCGCAACCGGCGCCTGGGCGAAATCGCTGCTCGAAATCTTGAACACGCTGACCGCCTGCGTCAGCCGTCCGGCTTGCTCCTGCATCGACTGCGCGGCGGCGGCGGCTTCTTCCACCAGCGCGGCGTTCTGCTGCGTGGTCTGGTCCATCTGCGTGATGGCCTGGTTGATCTGATCAATGCCTTGGCTCTGTTCCTGGCTGGCTGCGCTGATTTCGCTGACCACGTCGGTGACGCGCTTGACGCTGGCGACCACCTCGTCCATGGTGGTGCCGGCTTGCGCCACCAGCTTGCTGCCTTCACCGACCTTTTGCACCGAGTCGGCGATCAGTTCCTTGATTTCCTTGGCGGCCGAAGCCGAGCGCTGGGCCAGGCTGCGTACTTCGGAAGCCACCACGGCGAAGCCGCGGCCCTGCTCACCGGCGCGGGCCGCTTCGACGGCGGCGTTGAGCGCCAAGATGTTGGTCTGGAAGGCGATGCCGTCGATCACGCTGATGATGTCGACGATCTTCTTCGACGAATCATTGATGTTGTTCATGGTGTCGACCACCTGGCTGACCACCTCGCCGCCTTGTTCGGCCACTTGCGATGCGGATGTCGCCAACTGATTGGCCTGGCGTGCATTGTCGGCGTTCTGGCGAACGGTTGAGGTCAGTTCTTCCATCGCGGAGGCGGTTTCTTCGAGTGCGCCGGCTTGCTGCTCGGTGCGAGAGGACAGATCAAGGTTGCCGGTGGCGATTTCGCTTGAGGCGGTGGCGATGGTGTCGGTGCTGACGCGCACTTCGCCGACGATCTGCAGCAGGCGCGCATTCATGACCTTCAGGGCGGACAGCAATTTGCCGGTTTCGTCCTTGCTGTCGCTGTCGATGCGCGAGGTAAGGTCACCCGCTGCCACCGTTTCTGCCAAGCCGACGGCGCGGTTGAGCGGCTGCGTGATGCTGCGCGTTGTGAAATAGGCAATCGTCACGGCCATCAGCAGCGCCGTCGCCGTCAGCAGGATGATCAGGTTGAGCGCGCTGCTGTATTGCTGTTGAACCGCCGTGCTGGCGTCCTGCATCAGCTTGTCCTGGTACTTGATCAGCTCGACCAGGGATTTCAGGTATTTCTGTTGCAGGTCGAAGGTACCGCCTGCGAACAGCAGCGCCAGCGCCTTGTCTTTTTCGCCGGCGGCGATGTTCTTGAGCACCTGGTCGCTGGCGGTGACGTATTCGGCGCGGCTGCGCTGGATTTCCTTGAACAGCTCACGGCCGCGGTCACTCCTGATGCCCTTGTCGAGCTTGTCCATGTCGGCCGCCACGGTCTGGAAGGCCGGGGCGAAGAGCGCGTTCTGCGCCTTGAGTTGCTCCGGATCGGTCATCAGCAGCAGATTGCGGGTGGCGCGGATGATCAGGTTTTCCTGAATGATGATGTCGTTGGCGTACACCGTCTTTGGATAGGTCTCATTGACTACGGTGGACATCTGGACGTTCAGCGAGGAGAGACGGTTGCCGCCCAGAAAGCCGGTGGCGACGAGCAACGCGACCAGAATGGCAAAGCCAAGTCCGAGCCGGACGCCGATTTTCAAATTTGTGATGCGCATTCAGGTTCTCCCGTTTATAAGACATGCCGCCGCTTTTATTGGGGAAGCGAAGCGGTCGGCACATCCGTTGTTATCGGAAAAAAAGTTGTTGTTCTTGAGCATGGAGACCAAATAAGTTTTTTCTTTAAAATGATTTACCTGTGAAGCCGGTCCGCGCCGGATTATTCCTGCCAAACCGGCCCCGCTATCCTGCGGCTGCCCGCCCGGTCGAGTAGTGTATGATTCCGGCGCAGCCTGAGCGGCGTCAAAAACGAAATGAGTGCGGAACTCATTTCATGAATAGCCGCGAGATGCGTTTGCCCCAGAAAGGGCGCTGGCAAGGCGTGCGACGCGTCGCGTGGCGGTGCCACGCGCAAGGAGCGCAACGCGGCCAGCGCCCTTTCTGGGGCAAACCCTTCGGGAACGTCCTGTTTGGGCGTATTGCTGCGTTGCGCCGCTTGCCAAGGGAGCCACCCTTGGCTGCGCGACGCGCCTTGCACTACCTCCCAAACAGGATCGTTCGCACTCACGGCTATTTATGAAATGAGTTCCATGGATTACTTGCAGTTACTGGACGTGCTGTTGCACGTCGACAAGTCCCTCGGCATCCTGATAGAGCAATACGGCACGATGATTTATGTAGTGCTGTTCCTGATCATCTTCTGTGAAACCGGTCTGGTGGTGTTGCCCTTTCTTCCCGGTGATTCGCTGTTATTCATTGCCGGCACGTTCTGCGCCACCGGCGCCATGAACATCTGGCTGCTGATGTCCCTGCTGGTGATCGCTGCAGTGACCGGCAACACACTTAACTATTGGATCGGCAGCGCCATCGGGCACCGCGTCTTCACGCACAACTACCGCTGGCTCAATCCCGCTGCGCTGGCCAAGACCCATTCCTTCTACGAAAAACACGGCGGCAAGACTATCATCCTGGCGCGCTTCACGCCCATCGTGCGCACCTTTGCGCCGTTCATCGCCGGCGTGTCGGAGATGACCTTCATCAGATTCCAGTTCTTCAACATCATCGGCGCCCTGTTATGGGTTGTCGGCCTGGTGGTGTTCGGTTATCTGTTCGGCAACTTGCCGTGGGTGCGCCAGAATCTCAACACGCTGGTCCTGCTCGGCATCGTTGCCGCCATCCTGCCGATCGTGCTCGGCGCGTTGTGGCAGTTCTACCGCAAGTTCCTTTCCAAACGTTCGTAGTCAACAAGGCGCAGCCCGCTCAACCGCTTGCCCGGCTGCGTCTTTTCAGAATTCCTCCCACTGTTTGTCGCCGCTTGCCATGGCTGCCGGTTGTGCGGTGCGTCCAAGCCGCTGCAGTACCGGCTTCGCAATCGCCGCCGGCCTGACGTTGCGCTGCACAAGCGCGTCGTCGCCGAGTAGTTGATATCCGCCAAGCTTGAATACGCCAACCACCTGCGCCAGCCGGTCAGCCTGATCCTGCAAGGATTGCGCCGCGGCTGCGGCCTGTTCGACCAGGGCGGCGTTCTGCTGGGTGGTCTCGTCCATTTGCGTGATGGCCTGGTTGATCTGTTCGATGCCCTCGCTTTGCTCCTGACCGGCGACGGTGATTTCGCCGACGATTTCGGTCACGCGCCTGACGCTTTGCACCACCTCGTTCATGGTGTTGCCGGCCTGCGCCACCAGCTTGCTGCCGTTGCCGACTTTTTCTACGGAGTCGTTGATCAGCGTCTTGATCTCTTTTGCCGCCGACGCGCTGCGCTGCGCCAGGCTGCGCACTTCCGACGCCACCACCGCGAAACCGCGCCCCTGTTCTCCGGCACGCGCTGCTTCCACCGCTGCGTTCAACGCCAGGATATTGGTCTGGAAGGCGATGCCGTCGATGACGCTGATGATGTCGACGATCTTGCGGGACGACGCGTTGATGGACTCCATGGTCGTGACCACCTGACCGACCACGTTGCCGCCCTGGGTCGCCACTTCCGAGGCCGACGCCGCCAGTTCATTGGCCTGGCGTGCATTGTCCGCATTTTGGCGGACGGTTGAGGTGAGCTCTTCCATGGCCGACGCGGTTTCTTCGAGCGAGCCGGCCTGCTGTTCGGTGCGGCTCGAAAGGTCGAGATTGCCACTGGCGATTTCGCCGGAGGCGGTGGCGATGGTGTCGGTGCCGCTGCGGACCTGGCTGACGATCTTCAGCAGATTGTCGTTCATGGTTTTCAGCGCCTCCAGCAGTTGCGCGGTTTCGTCCTTGCCGCTGCTGTCGATCTCGGAGGTGAGGTCGCCGGACGCCACCGTCCTGGCGACTGCGACGGCGCGGTTGAGCGGTATGGTGATGCTGCGCGTGATGCCCCAGGCGATGCCGCCCGCCATCACGAGGCCAAGGGCGGCCAGCACGATGAGCATGTTTCTGGCGTGTTCATAGTTGCGTTCCACTTCGTCGCCGGACGTCACCATCATTTCGTTTTGCTGCCTGATCAGTTTGTCGACCGCGGTCATGTAAGCGCTCTGGACCGGCCTCACCTCGCTGATGAGCATGTCGATGGCGCCGTCCCGGGTGCCGTCGGCCACCAGCTTGCGCACCTTGTCGCGTTTGTCGACGTAGTTCGTCTGTGCGGTGATCAGGCCGGCCAGCAGCGTGCGGCTCTGGTCGTCGACCATGCGCTTGTCGAGTTCGGCGAGGCGTTCCTGTATGGCTTTGTCGGCGCCGACGATGCGGTCGTTTTCGCTCTTGATCTGGGTGGCGTCCTTGAGCAGCAGGATGTTGCGCAGCGAGCGCGCGACCAGGTTGATCTGGTCGACGATGTCGCCGGCGGCCACGGTCTTGGGATATTTGTCGTGGATGACGTCGTTCATCTGGCGGTTGAGCTGAGCAAGCCGGTTCACGCCGACCACCGCCATGGCGATCATCAGCAGTGTCAGCAATCCGAATCCCAGCCACAGACGACGGCTGATGGTGATGTTGGCAATCTTCACTTATTCCTCCCAGTTGTAAAACACGCAATGACAATATTGCTGTCGGTAAAGGCTTGGGTATGGCAGTGGAAGATGACGATTTGCTATTGTTGAGCAGCCGGAGCGCACTGAAGGCAATGCACGCAAGGCGGCTCTTTTATGATTGTTCAGCGGCGCAAAGGAATAACTCCGATACATCGCGGCACAATTCATCATACGGCCGCGCGGGCCGGGAGCGATGGGCCGAAATGAGATGTGAATACCGGTCTGTTCGGCCTTGGAGGCCGGTTCCGATGCCGTCCGGCAAAAAAACACAGCGCAAATGAAAACTCCCGGCGCGATGGCCGGGAGCGGAAGAGAAGTAGAGCAGAGGGAGCAGACCCCGGCTGACTCAGGTCAGCTTGTTCTTGGCCAGCGGCGGATTCTTAGAGAAGTACTTCTTGATGCCGGTCATGATGGCGTCGGCCATGTCATCCTGATAACTGTTGTCGGTGAGCTTGGCTTCTTCTTCCGGATTGGAGATGAAGGCCGTCTCGATCAGGATGCTGGGGATGTCCGGCGCCTTCAGCACGGCAAAGCCGGCTTGTTCCACGGCGCCCTTGTGCAGCTTGTTGATGCCGCCGATTTCCTTGAGCACGGCGTTGCCGATGCGCAGGCTGTCGTTGATCTGGGCGGTGGTCGACAAGTCCAGCAGGACGCTCGCCAATTGCTTGTCGTGGGTCTTGATGTTGACGCCGCCGATCATGTCGGCCGAATTTTCCTTGTTGGCAAGCCAGCGCGCCGCGGTCGAGCTGGCGCCTTTTTCGGACAGGGCGAACACGGACGAGCCGCGCGCGGTCGGTTGTACGAAGGCGTCGGCGTGGATCGAAATGAACAGGTCGGCCTGCACCTTGCGCGCCTTTTGCACGCGCATGCCCAGCGGCACGAAGAAGTCGGCGTCGCGGGTCAGCATGACGCGCATGTTCGGCTGCTCTTCGATTTTCTTCTTGAGGCGCTTGGCGATCGACAGCACCACGTCTTTTTCGCGGTTGCCGCGGCTGCCGATGGCGCCGGGATCTTCACCGCCGTGGCCGGGGTCGAGCGCGATGGTGATCATGCGCGTCAATTGGAGCTTGGTGTCGTCCTGCGGTCTGGCCTTGGCGGCGAACGGCGGATCTTCATCCTGGGTTGGCGGCGCGGCTTTGATGTCCGGCTTGGCTTCGGCCAGCGGCGGCCTGACTTCTGCCTGCTGATCCTTGGGCCAGTTGCCCTTCTGGATCAGCGCAGCGATCGGGTCCGGCGGGTTGGCCGGGTAGAGGTCGATGACAAAGCGATACTTGTATTCGCCGACCGGCTCCAGGGTAAACACTTGCGGCTTGATCTCGTCCTTCAGGTCGAACACCAGGCGCACCACGCTGGGGCGGTTCTGGCCGACACGGACTTGCTTGATGTAGGGATCGTTGGGCTGGATCTTGGCGACCAGGTCCTTCAGCGTCGAATTGAGGTCGATGCCTTCGATGTCGACCACCAGGCGTTCCGGACTCTTGACGATGAAATGGGTGACCTTGAGGTTGCTGTCGTTTTCCAGCGTGACGCGGGTATAGTCGTCGGACGGCCATACGCGCACCGCGAGGATTTGCGAGGCCAGCGCCGGCAGGGGAGTCAATACGGAGACGAGGAGCGTGCCGCCTGCCTTGAGGATGGTGCGGCGAGTCTTGGATGTCACAGATTTGGAGCGAATTTCAGTCGAGCGAGGCATTGATGACCCTTGTCAGACAACGCTCGTAATTCTACATCACGTCCGTGTCCTGCAACCGTTAGAGAGATATTGATATCCGGTGCGGGCAACACGGGGTCGCCCTTTTCCGGCCATTCGATGATGCAGATGCTGTTTTCGTTGAAATGTTCACGAAAACCCGCATCCAGGAACTCTTCCGGGCTGGCCATGCGGTAGAGGTCGAAGTGGATTACGGTTACCATGCGGTCTGCCAGCTTCACCTCATACGGTTCGGCCAGCGTATAAGTCGGACTTTTGACACGGCCGACGTAGCCGGCGGCATGCAGCAGCGCCCGCGTGAGCGCGGTCTTGCCGGCGCCGAGGTCGCCGTGCAGGTAGATCGCCATGCCGGGTTCCAGCACCTGGGCCAGCGACGCGCCCAGGGCGGCGGTGCCGGCTTCATCCTGCAAATGGGTGTGACGCGATGGCTGCATAAATTCTTGTTTGAAGCGATGTATTGACGACGATTAATGACTGATCTTGTAGCACTTGCCGACACCATCAAAGCCTGGGGGCGCGAACTCGGGTTCGCCGACCTGCGCATTGCCGACGTCGATCTGTCGCATCGGGAGGCAGGTTTCCAGGCGTGGCTGGACAAGGGTTACCACGGCGAGATGGATTATATGGCAAGCCACGGCATGAAGCGCGCCCGGCCTGCCGAACTGGTGCCCGGCACGGTCCGTGTGATCACAGCGCGCATGCCTTACCTGCCGCGCGACACCGCCGCCGACTGGCGCGAGCGCGAAGAAGCGCGCGGCGCCGACGGCAGCGCCGCGGTGGTCTCGCTGTATGCGCGCGGCCGTGATTATCACAAGGTCTTGCGTGCGCGGCTGCAGCAACTGGCCGGTCGCATCGAGAAGGAGATCGGCGCCTTCGGCTATCGCGTCTTCACCGATTCGGCGCCCGTGATGGAAGTTGCACTGGCGGAAAAATCCGGCCTCGGCTGGCGCGGCAAGCACACCCTGCTGCTCAACCGCGAAGCCGGCTCCATGTTCTTCCTCGGCGAACTGTTCACCGACCTGGCGCTGCCGGTCGATGAACCGGTCACACCGCATTGCGGCCAGTGCAGCGCCTGCATCGATGTCTGTCCGACCCAGGCCATCGTCGCGCCTTACGAGCTTGATGCGCGCCGTTGCATTTCCTACCTCACCATCGAGCTCAAGGGCAGCATCCCGGTCGAGCTGCGCAGCCTGATCGGCAACCGCGTCTACGGCTGCGACGACTGCCAGCTGTATTGTCCGTGGAACAAGTTCGCCCAGACCTCGACCTTGCCCGACTTCGACGCGCGCCACGGTCTCGGCAACGCTTCGCTGGTCGAGCTGCTGAACTGGAGCGAAGACGATTTCAACCGCAACACCGAAGGCAGCGCCATCCGCCGCGTCGGTCACGAACGCTGGCTGCGCAACATGGCGGTCGGCCTTGGCAACGCCGCCGGCACGCACAAGGGCGATGCGGAAATTGTCGCGGCTTTGCAAGCACGCCTCGACCATCCTTCCGAACTGGTGCGCGAACACGTTGAATGGGCGCTCGCACAGCATTCCTTGTAAAGTGTTGTCTCCACAAAAAACAAAGATGGAGACAAGCGATGTCAAAAATGAAACCCCTGTCGCTGGCGCTGCTGCTCTCGGGCTGCGCCGCGATGTCGCTGGCGCATGCAGCACCGGAGAATGCCGCCACCGAAACCCTGCGCATCCCCGGCCTGCATAAAAAGGCCGAGATCCTCGTCGACAAATGGGGCGTGCCGCACATCTACGCCGCCAGCCAGGACGACGCATTCTTCGTGCAGGGCTTCAACGCCGCGCGCGACCGTCTGTTCCAGATTGATTTGTGGCGCCGGCGCGGACTGGGTCAATTGTCCGAAGTGTTCGGTCCGGCCTACGTCGCGCAGGACCAGGCGACGCGCCTGTTCCTCTATCGCGGCGACATGCAGCGCGAGTGGAAATCCTACGGCAAGCATTCCGAACACGTGGCGACCGCCTTCGTCGCCGGCATCAACGCCTATGTCGATTACGTCACGGCACATCCCGAGCGCCTGCCCTATGAATTCAAACAGCTGGCCTACCTGCCGGCGCGGTGGCAGGCCGAAGATGTGGTGCGCATCCGCAGCCACGGCCTGACGCGCAACCTCACCAGCGAAGTCGCGCGCGCCAACGTCGCCTGCAAGGCCGACCTCAAGTCCGATGAAATCCGCTCCGGCCTGACGCCGCAATGGGAGGCGATCATGCCGCAGGGCCTGGATCCTTGCCTGCCCAAGGACTTGCTCAAGGTATTCGGGCTGGCCACGCAAAACGTCAAGATCACCAAGGAAAGTCTGAGCACCGCAGCCGATGATCACGGCGCGGCTATCCGCATTGCCGCTGCCGAGAACCCCGAAGAGACCATGGAAGGCAGCAACAACTGGGTGATCTCGCCGGAAAAATCCGCCACCGGTCGCGCCATCATGGCCAACGATCCGCATCGCGCTTACTCTGCACCGTCGCTGCGTTACATCACGCATCTGAGCGCGCCCGGCCTCAATGTCATCGGCGCCGGCGAACCGGCCTTGCCGGGCGTCTCCATCGGCCACAACGGCACCATCGCGTTCGGCCTGACGATCTTCAACATCGACCAGGAAGACCTCTACGTCTACGAACTCAATCCGGCCAATCCCGACGAGTACAAATACCAGGGCAAGTGGGAACGCTTCAAGGTCCTGCGCGAACCGATCAAGGTCAAGGGCGGCGCGCCCGCGATTGCCGAGCTGAAGTTCACCCGACATGGCCCGGTGATCTTCGTCGAGAAGGACAAGAACCGCGCCTTCGCCGTGCGCTCCGGCTGGCTGGAGCCGGGCATGTCGCCGTACTTCGGCAGCATCGATTACATGCGCGCCAAGAATTTCAAGTCCTTCAAGCGCGCCATGCTGAACTGGGGCGCGCCGACCGAGAACCAGGTCTATGCCGACGTCAAGGGCAATATCGGCTGGGTGCCGGGCGGTCTTGCGCCGAAGCGGCCGAACTGGGACGGCTTGCTGCCGGTGCCGGGCGACGGTCATTATGAATGGACCGGATTCTGGACCGGCGACCAGTTGCCGTCGACCTACAATCCCAAACAGGGCTGGTTCGCTTCGGCCAACCAGATGAACCTGCCAGACGACTATCCTTACCGCGAGCGCAAACTCGGCTTCGAGTGGACCAATAACTCGCGCTTCTCGCGTATCAGCGAAGTGCTGGCTGCCTTGCCGAAGGTCTCGCTGGAAGATTCGATGCGCCTGCAAAACGACGACCTGGCGATTCCGGCACGTCGTCTCGGCGCGCTGCTCAAGCCGCTGACGTCGGGCGATGCACAGACGCAAGCGGCGTTGAATATTTTCAACAGCTGGGATTACGTTGAACGCGTCGATTCACCGCAGGCCGCGCTGTATGAAGTCTGGCTCACGCGCCACCTGGGCAAGGCCTTCAAGGAAGCCGTGCTGAGCAAGGAAGCGGCCGCGGCGATGGCCGCACCCGATGTCGCCGTGATGCTCGACACGCTGGAGCAGCCGCAGGCCCGGTTCGGCGGCGACGCGGCGAAGAAGCGCGATGAGGTCCTGCTGACGAGCCTGGGCGGCGCCTTTGCCGAGATGGTCAAATTGCAGGGTGACGATGCCAGAAAATGGCAATGGGGCAAGCTGCATCACAACTTGATGGAGCATCCGCTGGCCGGCGTGGTGGACGAAGCGACGCGCGCGAAACTGAACGTCGGACCGCTGCCGAAACATGGCGGCGCCTATTCGCCGAACCAGTCGACCTATCGTCCGAGCGACTTCCGCCAGACCAACGGCCCGTCGTTCCGCGTGGTGGTTGATGTAGGTAATTGGGATAACTCCAAGGCCGTCAATTCACCGGGGCAATCAGGCGATCCGGACAGCCCGCATTATCGCGACCTGGCCGACAAGTGGCTGAACGGGGAATACTTCCCGCTGCTGTATTCGCGCAAGGCGGTGGAGCAGGCGACGGTACAGAGGATCGTGCTGCAGCCTGGACACTGATTAGTGATGGTGTGATTCGGATCATGATGGTGCAATGAAAAAGCCGGTGTCTCTGGTGGAGACACCGGCTTTTTTATATTGTGATTTTATTTAAACCCGATCCTACTTAAATGTGAATCGAACATCGTTGACTACTTGTGTTTTCCCCCAATGGAAATTGCATAGTCGCGCAACCTCATGACCATTTTTACTTTCAGGGACACATCCGCCTGTGATTTTAATTGGATTGCTTCCCTGTTTCGATAATGGAAATTCCAGGGTCTCACCCGGCGGAATAGTATGTTCCAGCTCCACTTTCTCCGAGTAATCGTCGACCAAGGCAAAGATCATCACACCGTCGGCTTTCATGGTGTACAGATCGTGTTGAAAAGCAGCGCCAGGATGCATGCACATCTCAATGATGGTTGTTTCTACTAGCTGCTGCTGACATTGCGCTGGCTCTGCGGCGTTGGACGCTACAGAAATTAGAGATAGCGCGAAAAATGTAATTACCGACAATTTCATAAATTTTCTTTGCTGAATGGAGGTTCTTTATATTGAGATCACACTTAGCGATTAAGTGTTTTCATTTTATTTTTGAATTCCTGAATAGGTGACGCAGGATAGCCTGATGTGTCGCAACTCTTGGCCGTTGCAAATTTACGATTTTCAATCGATTTGGCTTCATATTGATTGAAGGCGGTAGCAAAATTTGATGGAGCTTTTTGTTCAATTAAGAAAAGCTGCGCATATGCATTTTCCGGATTCTTGTCGCCGCCATACGTTTTATCAAAGTTTCTGGCGGCCCACTCATTGAGCGTTGTCGCTACCTCGGCATGTTGATCACATGTAAGTTTTTCGCCAAGATTTGAAGAAGACGTGGCACACGCAACGATCATTAGTGGGGAAATTGCGAGAACAACGACGTGGCAAAGGTTTTTCATTTGAAGATTCATGTCTAAGATGATTTGTAGCTTGTTTGAAAGAGTCGGGAATACCTAAGTCAATGATTTTGACGCATCATCAAGTATCGCCTGACGCGATTTCTTTTGATATGGTTCTAGTTCGATTTTTTTGGAAAAAAAGCCCGGAAATCGAAATTTCAAATGAGGCGGGTTCTCTGATACTTTAGTTTTCTTCGTTCTTGAGAACGTTCTGGTCCAACGTGTTTGTGCAGATGTGTTAATTGGGTCAATGCACCAGCATCAGCCAGAACGGAATCGTCACTGCAGACACCAGCGTGCCGAGTGAAATCAGGAAGGCCGTCATCGGGCCGTTGCCGCCCATGCGCGCGGCGAGGATGTAGCAGCTCGATGCCGTCGGCAGTGAGCAGAACAGCACGACGATCTGTAGTTGCAGCTGCGGCAGTTCGAGCCATCGTCCCAGCACATAGGCGACCGCCGGCACCGCCAGCAATTTGATGGCGGTGAAGTAAGTCGTCATCAGTTTGTCTTCACGTATTCCCGACAGGCGCAGACCCGCGCCGACCATCAGCAGGCCCAGCGCGATAGAGGCGCTGCCGAGGCGTGACAAGACTGCGCCCGCAACTTCCGGCAAGGTGAAACCGCACAGCGCAAACAACAGGCCGGAACCGGTAGCGATCAGCAAGGGATTGCGCACCAGCTCGCTACCCAGGTTGCCGCTGCGATGGGCCAGCGCATGCACCGCCGCCATGTTGCACAAGGGGACGCCGAAGCCGATCAGCAGCGCCATCAGTCCCACGCCTTTTTCGCCCGCCAGGCGCGACGCCAGTGCGAGCGCGATGTAGGAATTGAAACGGAAGGCCGTCTGCATTCCCGACTCGTAAGTCATCGGACCGGCCTTGATGAAGGGTTTGCCGATCCAGGTCAGGGCTACGCCGGCCAGCAACGCCAGCACGCCGACTTCGACGAACGTGCCGGTGGTGGCGAGATTGAGCTGCAGGCGCGCGGTGGAATAAAACAGCAGCGCCGGGAACAGCAGGTAATAAACCATCTTTTCCATGCCGGCCCAGAACGCTTCACCCCAGTTGGTGATACGGAAGATGATCACGCCCATCAGGATCAGGATGAAATCGGGCAGTAGCAGTGAGATGACTTGCATGGATATTCGGCTTGCGTTCGTTGTTACTTGAGCAGGCGCGCAAGTTCGACGGCGGTCTTGACGTTCATCTTGTCGAAAATATGCGCGCGGTGCACTTCCACCGTGCGCATGCTGATGCCGAGCTCGTCGGCGATGACCTTGTTCATTTTTCCGGCCAGGATCAGGTCCAGCACTTCGCGTTCGCGTGTCGACAGCGAGTCCAGCCGCGTGCGCACGGCGTCCTGTTCGCCGGCTTCGCGCGAGGCCTGCAAGGCCTCCAGCACGCGGTCCATGAGCTGGTTGTCGTTGAACGGCTTTTCAAAGAAATCGAAGGCGCCGTTCTTGAGCATGTCGACCGCCATCGGCACATCGCCATGACCGGTCAGGAAAATCACCGGACGCCGGCGCGTGATGCCGCGGCTCTTGAGCGTGTCGAACAATGCGACGCCGCTTTGATCCGGCATGCGCACGTCGAGCAGGATGCATTCGCCATTGGCGTCGAAACTGTCGGGGCCGGCTTGCTCCATTGCCGCCAGAAAGGCTGCGGCGCCGGCGTAAGCGATGGCGGGAATGGCGCGCGATTGCGCCAGCCACGTGAGCGAATCACGGATGATCTCTTCGTCGTCAACAATGTGCAGCATCGATGCCATGTGAAATATTGACGCTTGGCCGAAGGCGCGCGTTTTTGTTCTGGTTCAAACCGCAGAGTCCTGCACGGGCAGGGAAGGCAAGGAAAACCGGAAGATTGTACCCCCGGCAGGGTTGTTGGCATAGGTCAACGTGCCGCCATGGAATTCGATGGTGGTGCGGCAGATGTTGAGCCCCATCCCCATGCCCTCGGCCTTGGTCGAGAAGAACGGCGAGAACAGGGCAGCCGCGACTTCGGGCGGTATGCCGTGGCCCTGGTCGGTCACAGACACCACCACGGATTGCTGGGTCGATTGCTGCGACGACGTCTGCCGGTCGAGTGCGGCGGCAATGCGCAGGATGCGGCGCTCAGGCGCGATCGCGGCCATCGCCTGGATGGCGTTGCGGGTGAGGTTGAGCAGCACCTGCTCAAGCAGTACCGCATCCCCCAGCACATTGGGCAGGTTGGCGGGAATCGCGGTTTGCACCACCACCAGGAATTGCTGCGCCTGCAGTTCCACCAGCGGTGCAATGTTGTCGACGATGCCCTTGATCGACACCGGCTGGCGCGTCGGCTCGCGCTTCTTGACAAACTGGTGCACGCTGCGGATGACGTTGCCGGCGCGCTGCGCCTGGGTATTGATTTTCTCGAGCGCAGGTTGCAGCGAGGCTGGATCGAGTGCGCCGTTCTGCATCATGTTGAGCGCACCCGTGGTGTAGCTGGAAATCGCCGCCAGCGGCTGGTTCAGCTCATGCGCCAGGGTCGAGGCAATTTCGCCCATGCTGGCCAGGCGTGCGCCAGTCTGCAGCTTTTCTTCCTGCATGCGACTCAGGTCCTCGGCGCGCTTGCGGTCGGTCACATCGAGGATCGATCCCATCCAGCCGGTCTGCTTGCCGTTCTGATCGACCAGCGGCGATTCGAAAATCAGCACCGGAAAACGCTCGCCGTCCTTGCGCTGGAAGATGGTTTCGAATTGCGGCGTGACGCGGCCGGCCAGCACGTTGGAGAAGCGCTCCTGGTATTCATCCATCGCTTCCGGCGCCCAGTAGGGCATCGGCGGGATCTTGCCGACCAGTTCATCGGCGGGGATGCCGACCATGGTGCAGAAGGCCGGATTGACGTAGGTGATGCGGCCTTCGAGGTCGCGTGCGCGCATGCCGGTGACCAGCGAGTTTTCCATCGCGCTGCGGAATGACACTTCATGCACCAGCGCTTCTTCCGCCGTCATGCGGCGGTTGATGTCGCGCCACAGCGCCCACAGGCTCCACAGCAGACCGAGCGACAACACGATGACCGAGCCGACCAGCAGATTGGGTAGCAGCTTCGGCGCGCTCTTGGTGCTGTTGGTGTGCAGCCGCAGCGTCAGTCCGGGCAGCTCCAGCTCGCGCCGATGGGTGTAGACGTTGAGGCCGGGGCCGCCGGCGGTGCGCCGTGCGACCACTTTGTCGTCGGTGTCGGTGAGCACGATCTCGTTGTCCTGGGCGAACCACCACGGCACCATTTCATTGAGTACGCGCGCCACCGAATAACTGGCGACGACGCTGCCGAGGTAGTGATTCTCGCGGAACAGCGGGATGTGGTAATCCATGACGACCGGCTCCGCAATCCCGGGCGGCACGGCAGGGGCGCTGTAGATCGGGCGGTGGATGGTGCGCGCCTGTTCTTCGGCCTGTTGCGACGGCGTCGACAATTCGTGGCGCGGGACCGGGAAATCGTCGGTGGAAGCGAGCGGCTTGCCGTCGGCGCTGAACCAGGTGACGCGATAGAACTCGCGGTTGTTGCGCAGCAGCGCGTTGAGGCGGCTGCGGAACTGGTCTTTTTTCAGGTGCTCGTTGACGATCTCGCGCGCGATCAGGCGCATGCTTTCATCGTCGCGGCTGAGCTGGAAACGGATCGCCTGCTCCACCCACAGCGAATCGGCGATGAGCTGTTCCTGGCGTTCGCTCGACTCCATCTGTTGCGCCTGGCGCGGCAGCCAGATCAGCGTCATCAGGAACAGCAGCACCAGCAGGATGGGCATGACCCAGCGCAGCAGGTGGCGGCGCCCCGGCGACAACAGGTGGGAGGGAGAGGAGATGTGCTGCGGCTTCATGGACTCGGAAGTGGGCGATGGCTCGGTGCGCGTAGTTTATCGCGGGCGGCATCGAGGTGGACGATGTTCGTCGGATGTACGTCAGATGTTGCGATGCGTCATGAAAATTGTGGTTATCCACAATTGTGTCAGCATTTTGTCATGTCAAAATGCGCTCAGTCAGAATTGTGACCACGCCTTTATCATATTTTTCAAACCAAAAAAGGGGACAACCATGAAGCTCAAATCATTAGTTTTCGCACTTGCCGCAGCGACCGTTATTGCCGGTAACGCGTTCGCCCAAGCGCCGATCATCATCAAATTCAGCCATGTGGTGGCTAACGATACGCCGAAAGGCAAAGGCGCCGAACGCTTCAAGGAGCTGGCCGAAAAAGCTACCAAGGGACGCGTGAAGGTCGAGCTCTATCCGAACAGCACCCTGTACAAGGACAAGGAAGAACTGGAAGCGCTGCAACTGGGCGCCGTGCAGATGCTGGCGCCGTCGCTGGCCAAGTTCGGCCCGCTGGGCGTGAAGGAATTCGAAGTCTTCGACCTGCCGTATATTTTCCCGAGCAAGGAAGTGCTGTATCGCGTGACCGAAGGTCCAATCGGCAAGGACCTGTTCAAGAAGCTGGAGCCCAAGGGCATCACCGGCCTGGCATACTGGGATAACGGTTTCAAGGGCATGTCGGCCAACAAGCCGCTGCACGTGCCGGCTGACTTCCGCGGCCTGAAGATGCGCATCCAGTCGTCCAAGGTGCTCGACGCGCAGATGCGCGCACTCGGCGCCAATCCGCAAGTGCTGGCCTTCTCCGAGGTTTACCAGGCACTGCAGACCGGCGTGGTCGACGGCACCGAGAATCCGCCATCGAACCTGTACACCCAGAAAATGCATGAAGTGCAGAAGCACGTGACGGTCTCCGATCACGGCTACCTGGGCTACGCGGTGATCGTCAACAAGAAGTTCTGGGACGGCCTGCCGGCTGACATCCGCACCGCACTGGAAGGCGCGATGAAGGATGCCACCAAGTACGCCAACGCCATCGCGCAGCAAGAGAACGATGCCGCGCTGGCCGCCGTGCAAAAGACCGGCAAGACCACCATCTACCGCTTGAACGACAAGGAAAAGGCCGAATGGCGCAAGGCGCTGTTGCCGGTGCAGACGCAAATGGCCGACCGCATCGGCAAGGATCTGATCGCCGCGGTCAACAAGGAAGCAGCAGCGTTGGGTCAGAAGTAAGCAGTCAGAAAAACAAAGACGAGTGCAGGCAGGCACATGGAGCCTCCTGCGCCGGAAAAAGCTGACAGGGATGGGGCAAAGTTCGATAGCGGTTCGTTCGATTCGTTCGATTCGTTCGGTTTGATCCGTCTATCCCGATTCCCTGACTTACATCCAACGAGGAAAGACAATGCTGAAATTTCTGGACCACCTGGAAGAGTGGCTGATCGCCTTCCTGATGGCGGCCGCGACCGTCATCATCTTCGTGGCGGTGTTGCACCGCTATGCCTCCGGTCTGCCGATTCCCTGGCTGCAGGACCAACTGATACAAATCAACACCAGCTGGGCGCAGGAGCTGTGCATTTTCATGTTCGTGTGGATGGCCAAGTTCGGCGCCGCTTACGGCGTGCGCACCGGCATCCACGTCGGCGTCGACGTGCTCATCAATCGCATGAACGCGCCATGGCGCAACAAGTTCGTGGTGCTGGGACTGCTGGCCGGCGCGCTGTTTACCGGCATCGTCGGTACGCTGGGTGCTCAGTTCGTCTGGGAAATCTCGCAGCACTCCAGCACTTCTGAAGTCCTGGAAATACCGATGTGGATGGTCTACATGGCCGTGCCGCTCGGTTCCTACCTGATGTGCTTCCGTTTCCTGCAGGTCTGCTGGGCCTTCATCAAGACCGGTGAATTGCCTAAACACGACCACGCCTACGTCGAAGGCCTCGACGAAGAAATCGCAGGAGGAAAAGTATGAACGCAGCAATTATCTTCGTCCTGCTGTTCGGCCTGATGCTGACCGGCATGCCGATCTCGATCTCGCTCGGCCTGACGGTCCTGACCTTCCTGTTCACCATGACCGACGTGCCGATCCAGTCGGTGGCGCTGAAGCTGTTCACAGGCATCGAGAAGTTCGAGATCATGGCGATCCCGTTCTTCATCCTGGCGGGTAACTTCCTCACGCACGGCGGCGTGGCCCGACGCATGATCAACTTCGCCACGGCGATGGTCGGTCACTGGCACGGCGGCCTGGCGCTGGCAGGCGTGATGGCGTGCGCCTTGTTCGCGGCGGTGTCCGGTTCGTCGCCGGCCACCGTGGTGGCGATCGGTTCTATCATCCTGCCGGCGATGGTGCGCCAAGGCTTCCCCAACAAATTCGGCGCGGGCGTCATCACGACCTCGGGCGCGTTGGGGATCCTGATTCCGCCGTCAATCGTGATGGTGATGTATTCGGTCTCGACCAATACCTCGGTGGGCAAGCTGTTCATGGCCGGCGTGGTGCCGGGTCTGATGCTGGCCTTCCTGCTCGGTCTGACCACCTGGTACCTGGCGCGCAAGAACAACTATCCGCGCCTGCCGAAGGCAAGCTGGGCCGAGCGCGGTGTGGCTTTCCGCAAGAGCGGCTGGGGCCTGTTCCTGATCGTGATCGTGATGGGCGGGATCTACAGCGGCGTGTTCACGCCGACGGAAGCGGCGGCAATGGCGGCGGTGTATGCCTTCATCATCGCGGTGTTCGTCTACAAGGATATGGGCCTGAAGCAAGTGCCCAAGGTCTTGCTGGACTCCGCCTCGATGTCGGCCATGCTGCTGTACATCATCACCAATGCGGTGCTGTTCTCCTTCCTGGTGACCAGCGAAAACATCCCGCAGGCGATGGCGGCGATGATCACCGACAGCGGCCTGGGTCCGATCACCTTCCTGCTGGTGGTGAACGTGCTGCTGCTGTTGGCGGGCAACGTGATGGAGCCGTCGTCGATCGTGCTGATCATGGCGCCTATCCTGTTCCCGGTGGCAATGAAGCTGGGTATCGATCCGGTCCACTTCGGCATCCTGATCGTGGTCAACATGGAAGTCGGCATGTGCCATCCGCCGGTCGGCCTGAACCTGTACGTGGCCTCGGGCATTACCAAGATGGGCATTACCGAGCTGACGATTGCGGTGATGCCGTGGCTGCTGACGATGCTGGCGTTCCTCGCGCTGATAACGTACGTGCCGCAGATTTCGCTGTGGTTGCCGAATCTGGTTTTTGACTGATCTTGGTTTGATTTGCAGGGCCGTCGCCGCAGGCTGGAAGCGGCGGTGACGGTAATATTGTCAGGTTGAAATGTTGTCAAAAAACATGTTTTAAATTTGCGCAAAAAATACTTTTAATGCCGGGCAAGTACTGTTAAAGTGCGACCTCGTCTGCAAGGACAACAGAATTCCAGCCGCAGTATTGTCGGTAGTTCATGGCTTTAAAAACAAGATTTAAAGTGGGTGATGCACATAACAAACGGTATTGATACCGAGGATACTGAGGAGACGTGGGTTCAAGAAGCTGTTTAAACGGCCGGGACGCACAAGGGTAATTTCAAGGCGCATCGCAAGATGCGCCTTTTTTATTTTCCGCGCGGATTGCGTTGCTTGTTTTTACTATTCACCCAACCCCAGCGGATGCAGACCGGTCGGCGTCTGAATCAGCGCCAGCATGTGCGGCCTCTGTCCCGGTGCCGGCTGGTGCATGTCGACGTGGCTTTGCAAGCCCATCTGCGCCAGGCAGGCGGCGATTGCCTCGGCTTGCGGATGGCATCCTTCCAGTTTGACCAGGCCGCAACCGAGATCGGCCATGTTGTCGGTCGGGTGGCTGGAGCTGTTCCACTGGATCAGGCTGGGCATCACTCCATCCATCACCAGCTTGCCGTCGGCGGGAATGGTGATGCGCCATTGCAGCGCGCCGCGGCTCATTTCTTCGACGACGCCGGGCGAGATGGCGGACGCTGCCGCTGCGGCTTCGATATTGTCGGTGCGCACCACCCAGGTCGCCAGGCGCGGCTTGCTGCCGGCAGTCACGTAGTCCAGTCCGAACCAGCGCGCGCGTTGCGGCGCAGGGGCGGCGGGATTGACTGCGATGACTTCCAGATAAAAGCCGCGGCCCAGCTTGAGCAGGGCGTTGTGGGTGCCGAGCCGTACGTGCTCGCCGCCGGCTTGCGGCGATACGCCGAGGGTCTGCTCGATGTAGGCAATTCCTGCGGCCAGCGTGGGGGCCGTGACGACAAGATGATCGGCGTGGCTGGTAGGTGTTGTCATGGATCTGGTTCCTGGATTGCTGCGGGTGGCGGTGGAATGGCGGCGGGTTGGCAGCAGGTTGGCAGCGGCCCGCGGCGATGTGCTTAAATAGCGTATTCCCTCAATGTTTCCGAGTCATGAAGAATACACAAGCTGGCGATATTTTCTCCGCCATCGTACACGTACCGTTCGGCGGCATCGGCATTCGCACTTCTGCCGGCGTGATTCTGGAGATGGTGACCCTGCCCAGGCACTTCCACGAAAAGGATGCGACCGACGCCGTGGCGGACAAGGCTGCCAAGCAAATTCTGCGCTACATCGACAAGCCCGACTACCGTTTCAAGCTGCCGCTGGCCGAAGTCGGCTCGGATTTTCAACGCCGCGTCTGGGATGCGATCGTCTCGATTCCACGCGGCGAAGTGCGCACCTACGGCCAGATCGCCAAATTCATCCGGTCGGCGCCGCGTGCGGTGGGACAGGCTTGCGGCGCCAACTGGTTTTCGTTGGTCATTCCCTGCCATCGCGTAACGGCAGCAGGCGGGCTGGGCGGCTATTCGCATCGCGACGATGAGGATGGCTTCCCGCTCAGCGTCAAGCGCTGGCTGCTCGCGCATGAAGGCGTCGATGGCTACTGACGCATCTGCTGACGTGTCTACTGACGCAGCCAAGCCCGTCAGGAAAAGCGTCACCGGCCGTGCGCCCAAGGTCGAAGCCACCGGCGCCAGCCTGGCCGCCATCGACGAGTTTTGCGACACGCTGTGGCTGGAAGACGGCCTCGCCAAGAATTCGCTGGAAGCCTACCGGCGCGACATGACGCTGTTTGCACATTGGCTGCAGACGGAGCGCCACAAGGATTTGCTGGCGACGCACGCAGAGGACCTGAACGCCTATTTCGCCGCCCGCCACGCCGACACCAAGGCCAGTTCCTCCAATCGCCGGCTGGCGGTGCTCAAGCGCTTCTTTTTGCTGGCGCTGCGGCAGAACCGCATCAGCGAAGATCCCTGCCTGCGCTTGCGCTCGGCCAAGCAGCCGCCGCGCTTTCCCAAGGTCTTGTCGGAAGGCCAGGTCGAAGCCTTGCTGGCCGCGCCTGACGTGACGACGCCGCTGGGCCTGCGCGACCGCACCATGCTTGAACTGATGTACGCCAGCGGCTTGCGCGTGTCCGAACTGGTGTCGCTGAAGTCGGTGGAAGTCGGCATGAATGAGGGCGTGCTCCGTATCACCGGCAAGGGCAACAAGACGCGCCTGGTGCCGTTCGGCGAAGAGGCGCGCAGCTGGATCGAGCGCTACCTGCGCGAAGCCCGCCTGCTGATCCTCGAAGGCCAGGTCGACGACGCCCTGTTCGTCACAGCACGCGGCGGCGCCATGACACGCCAGATGTTCTGGACGCTGATCAAGAAATACGCGCTGCAAGGCGACATCCGCGCGCCGCTGTCGCCGCACACGCTGCGCCACGCCTTCGCCACGCATCTGCTCAACCACGGCGCCGACCTGCGCGTGGTGCAGCTGCTGCTCGGGCATGCCGACATTTCGACCACCCAGATCTACACCCACGTGGCGCGCGAGCGCCTGAAGAAATTGCATGCGGAACATCATCCGCGTGGATAACACGCTTCAAGTTGCGGCATAATGTGCGCCAAATGAGCTCCAGAAAAGACCATATTTCCGAAACCCAGGCGACGCAATTCCTGCGCAAGCACGGCATTTCCTTTACCGAACATCCCTATCCCTACGAAGAGCACGGCGGTACCAGCGTGTCGGCGCGCGAACTGGGGGTGGATGAGCATCATGTCGTCAAGACGCTGGTGATGCAGGATGAGGCGGCCAAGCCGATGCTGGTGCTCATGCACGGCGACCGCAAGGTCTCGACCAAGAACCTGGCGCGGCAGATCGGCTGCAAGTCGGTGGAGCCGTGCAAGCCGGAAGTCGCCAACCGCCATTCCGGCTTCCTGATCGGCGGCACCTCGCCGTTCGGCACGCGCAAGGCCATGCCGGTCTACGTCGAAGAAAGCATCCTGGCGATTCCGAAGATTTACATCAACGGCGGCAGGCGCGGTTTCCTGATCGGGATTGCGCCGGACGTCATCAGCAAGGTCTTGCCCAGCAAGCCTGTACACTGCGCGCTGGAAGAATAAACAAGCTGCTGCAAAACAGCGTCAAGAAAGAAGGATTCAATGAATACAGTACTGTTTGCCATCGCCGCCTACCTGATCGGCTCCATTTCATTCGCCGTGGTGGTGAGCAAGGCCTTCGGCTTGTCGGACCCGCGCACCTACGGCTCGAAAAATCCGGGCGCCACCAACGTCCTGCGTAGCGGCAATAAAAAGGCGGCGGCGCTGACCCTGCTGGGCGACGGTTTCAAGGGTTGGCTGGCGGTGTGGCTGACGATCAAGCTGGGGCCGCAATTCGGCGTCGGCGACACCGGCGTCGCGCTGGCGACCATCGCCGTCTTCCTCGGCCATCTGTGGCCGGTGTTCTTCCGCTTCGTCGGCGGCAAGGGCGTGGCGACCGCACTCGGCATCCTGCTGGCGCTGAACGTCTGGCTCGGCGTAGCAACGCTGGTCACCTGGCTGGTGATCGCCTATGCCTTCCGTTATTCCTCGCTGGCGGCGCTGATTGCCAGCGTGTTCGCACCGTTCTACTACGGCCTGCTGTTCGGCAGCGCAGACGGCATCCTGCTGGCGGTGCTGGCAATGAGCGCGCTGCTGGTCTTCCGCCACCGCAAGAACATCGCCAACCTGCTGGCCGGCAAGGAAAGCAAGATCGGCGCTAAGAAGAAATAATCGCCGAGCGCCAGCCGGCCGGGAGCGACTACTGCTCCCATGGCAAATGGAAATTGAACGAACGCTGTTGCGGCAGGGATGTTCGGATCAACTGAAATTTCCGCCACGTGCGTGGCATGAAATCACTCCTGAGCGTCTCAGGCAACTGCATTTGTCGTTCTACCGTGTGTCTGGCGCGGTTGTAGCAGCGATAACACCAGGACGTGGAAATCAGCAAATACGTAGCAAGCACTGCGATATTGTTGTCGCAGTGTTCTAGCAATTTGAGATAGGCCGCGGCGCGTGAATGATGCGGGCTGACGTGCAACTCCCGATTCTCGGCTTCCTTCAATTCCAGCATCGCCAACGGATCATCGGCCAAATCGCTGTGCAGCTTGTTGAGCAGCGGATGGCTGTCATGCTCTGGATTGTCGCCATAATCCCACGCGTCCAGCCGGACCGCCATGCGGATAGTCTTCTCGTCGTAATTCACCAGTTGCTGGTACAGATAACTGAATAGCAAATCGACGTGGGCCGGATTCAGAAAGTCGATTTCGAATCCCTGTTTCGCTTTTATTTTTTCCGCCATGAGCCAGGCTTCCGCCTGCACGTCATCAGCTTCGTGCTCTCCTTTTGTCGCTGCGGAGATCTTCCTGAATTTGGATTTGTATTTTTTTGCGAAGGCGGAAAAGTCGCTGTGAGGCATCTGTTTTTGAAAAAAAGATGCATCTTAGCTGCGCGTATTTCCTGCGGGAATCGTATTTATTCGGATATTGCGTTTGATTGCGTGTTGATTACGCGGTGACTACGTGTTGATCTCATCCAGCGGCCAGCGCGGCCGCACGCTGAAGGCATACTCGCGCTTTGCCGCTTCGGGGTGCTGCTGCAGGCGCATGGCGCCGGCGAAGGCGATCATGGCGCCGTTGTCGGTGCAGAATTCCAGTTCCGGATAGAACACCTGATAGCGTCGCTTGGCCGCAGCGGCATTGAGGCCTTCGCGCAACTGCCTGTTGGCGCCGACGCCGCCGGCGATGACCAGGCGCTTCATGCCGGTGTGCTTGAGCGCATTCATGCATTTGGCCACCAGCACGTCGACGATGGCATCGACGAAGGAGCGTGCGATGTTGGCCTTGTCCTGCTCGCAGATGTTGGTGGTCTGGTTCTTGACCACGGTCAGCACGGCGGTCTTCAGGCCGGAAAAGCTGAAGTCGAAATTCTTGGAATGCAGCATCGGACGCGGCAATTGATATACGCCCGGATCGCCGAACTCAGCCAGCCGCGAAATCGCCGGACCACCCGGATAGCTCAGGCCGAGCAATTTGGCCGACTTGTCGAAGGCTTCGCCGGCGGCGTCGTCGAGGGTTTCGCCCAGCAGTTCGTACTGGCCGACGCCGTCCACGCGCATTAACTGCGTATGGCCGCCCGACACCAGCAGCGCCACGAACGGAAACTGCGGCGGGTTGGACGACAGCAGCGGCGACAGCAGGTGGCCTTCCAGGTGATGCACGCCGAGCATCGGCTTGTCGAGCGACAGGCCGAGACCACAGGCGACCGATGCACCGACCAGCAGCGCGCCGGCCAGTCCGGGGCCCTGGGTGTAGGCAATGGCGTCGATGTCGTCGTGGGCGATACCGCTTTGTTCAAAGACTTGCCGGAGCAAAGGAATCGCGCGCCGCACATGGTCGCGCGAGGCCAGTTCGGGGACGACACCGCCGTATTCCTGATGCATCGCAATTTGCGAATGCAGGGCATGGGCGAGCAGGCCTTTTTGCGTGTCGTATAACGCCAGACCGGTTTCATCGCAGGAGGATTCGACGCCGAGAACTATCATGGATTGCAGCAGGGAAAACAATGGGGACGACTGCGTCCGAAGGCGCTATTGTAAAGGAAAGGCGCACAGGGGAATGTCAAGCGCCCGGCGGCGCACAAGAAGCGTCGCATGGTGTACTCTTGCGCACATCAAAAACGGCAGCAATAACGGCAACAACGTCGGCACCAATACGAGAGCAAACTCATGACGGAATCAGGCAAGGAAATGTTGGCTGCGGCCCGCTTCATCAAGGAAATCGGCCGCGGCAAGGACGGCGCGCGCAGCTTGTCGCGCGACGACGCGCAGCTGCTTTACGGCGCCATGCTGGACAGCCGTGTCAGCGACCTCGAACTCGGGGCGATCCTGCTGGCCATGCGCGTCAAGGGCGAATCGGTGGAAGAAATCGCCGGCTTCCTGGATGCCGCCGAAGCCTCGTTCACGCCGCTACAGGCGCCGCTGGGCGATTATGCGCCGGTGGTGATTCCGAGCTACAACGGCTCGCGCCACATGGCCAACCTGACACCCTTGCTGGCCTTGCTGCTGGCGCGCGAAGGCGTGCCGGTGCTGATGCATGGGGTGACCCAGGATCCGCAACGCGTCACCAGCGCAGAGATTTTCGAAGCGCTTGGGATCCATCACGCGATCGGTCCGCACGAAGCCGAGGCGGCGCTGGCCAACCGGCAACCGGCATTCATTCCGATCCAGGTGCTGGCGCCAAAGATGGCGCGCCTGCTGGCGATGCGCCGCGTACTCGGCGTGCGCAATTCGACCCATACGCTGGTCAAGATCATGCAGCCTTTTTCGGCACCGTCCTTGCGCCTGACCTCATACACCCATCCCGAATACCTGGAAATGCTCGGCAAGTATTTTGTCGACGCCGCGCCGCCTCAACGCGGCGACGCGTTCCTGATGCGCGGCACCGAAGGCGAGACCGTCGCCAATGCGCGGCGTGCACAGCAGATCGACTGGTTCCATGGCGGCGAACGCACGTTGCTGGTGGAAAAACAGAAAGTGGCGGAAGAGATTCCGGACTTGCCGGAGGGCAGGGACGCCGCCGTGACGGCGCGCTGGATTGAGGCGGTACTGCGCGGCGAGAAAACCGTACCGATTGCGATCACCGAACAGGTCGAGCATTGCATGACGGTATCCAAAGCGATCAAGGCGCGCACACCCTGAGGCTGATGAGCGCGGTCGCGACGGCTGCTCAGGCTTTGGGTTTGACGACCTTGACGGGTAGCGCTGCAGCGACTTGCGCAAAGGCGAAGATGACTTCCTTGACGATCTTGCGTTGTGGCGCAGGCAGGTTGATGAAGGCTTCGAAGGCCTCGCGTTCGCGATAGCCGATGGCTTCTTCCCAGCGCGCGCGGCGCTTGTCGATGCGCTTGCCGATTTCTTCGCCGAAGCGCAGATGTTGCGGCGTGACAATGAGCCATTCTGCGAGCGTCTCGAGCTTGTCCTGATTCGGCATGGACTCGCCGAGAAGCCAGCGTCGCACGCCGTGCAACGTCATCGGTTTACCCCAATAGCGCAAATTGAACTCGCGTTCCAGAACAGCGGGCTTTGGTTCATATCCCGCTTTTTCCATCGAGGCGCGCAGTCGTTTTGCAAATTTTTCGTTCGCGTTTTCCATGACTGGAACTTACTGCCTAGTGGGTGAGGATTGGGTACTTTTGGTTTTCGGAATAATTACGCGGAGGATGTGACTTATAATCAACGCCGCTTAACGTCACCAAGTTGTAGCTATCTTGTCTTATTTTCAACTTGACTGATAGATAACAATTGTAACGTGTGGGAATCTCCCAACATGACGCCCAGCAAGACTTTCAGGCCGGTAACGGTGTTTGCGCGAACCTCGTTCGGCGCCTGCCCCACGGCAGAAAAGTTGCCTTGGCGGTCACATTCCGGAGTCGCGTGCGGAAGCTGTGATTTCGTCAGAACAGCCAGTTCTTTTCGCAGGGTGAAAACACCGCGGAAGAAGCCGGGATTTTTTGGTGCAAACCAGCTAGAATAGGCGCGGATAAAGGGATTGCGCCGGATGGCGCCCATTGTCGCTAATGAATAAAGAGCAAACGACAAGCGGCTGCGCATACAAAAAACCGAGCGTTTGCGACGCTTTTTTCTCCTGATTTTGTTTGTGAACATCGATGCGTCGTCACGCATCGGGGAAGCTTTGTTTGTTGTCGTGGATTCACGGGATTCATTTTCGTAACACGCAGTTCGAACGGAAGATGCAGACGGATTTATCAGATCATGGCCGGCTCCTATAACCTTTTGCTGATTTGCTTTTCTCTATTTGTTGCGACGCTCGCTTCGTACACAGTATTGGAAATCGCTGAACGCATTTCATCGCAGGAAACCGCACGTTACCGCCGCATGTGGCTGGCCGGCGGCGCGCTGGTGTTCGGCGTCGGCATCTGGTCCACCCATTTCACCGGCATGCTGGCGTTCCAGCTGCCGATCAACGTCGGCTACAACGCGTTCTTCACCGGCATCTCGCTGCTGCTGTGCATCGGCCTGTCGTTTTACCTCCTGCATCGTTCCACCCAACGCCGGCTGCGCTGGCCGCGCATGCTGGCCGACGGCGTCGCGCTCGGCGGCGGCATGGCAGTGGTGCACTGGCTCGGCCTGCATTCGATGCAAATCCTCCCGGCGGTGCGTTACACGCCCTGGGTGGAGATTCTGTCGGTGCTGGCGACGATGGCCGTCGCGGTACTCAACATCTGGATCATCTACACCCTCAACGCGCGCAAGAGCGATCACTTCTGGCGTCGCGTGATTTTTGCGGGCGTGCTGGGTCTGGGCATCTTCTTCATGCATTGCCTGAACATGGCGGCGGCGAATTTTTCGCCGGACAGCGTCAGCAGCACCTACGCCAGCATTGACCGCGACAACCTGATGAGCGCGGTGGTGCTTGGTACGCTGTTCGTGCTGATCGCCGCATTGATTTTCAGCGGCGCGCAAAAGACCAAGCTGCTGCGCAAGATCGTCGGCCGCACCAATGACAAGCTGCTGCACTTCGCCACGCACGACGTGCTTACCGGCCTGCCCAATCGCGCCTTGCTGGCCGAGCGCATCCAGCACGCAATTCACGTGTCAAAGCGCAGCGGGCTGTCGTTTGCGGTGTTGTTCATGGACTTGGACGGCTTCAAAGGGATCAATGACTCGCTCGGCCACTCGGTCGGCGACGGCTTGCTGGTCGCGGTCGGGCAGCGCATCCGCGCCTGCATCCGCAGCGAAGACATGGTGTCGCGCATCGGCGGCGACGAGTTCGTGGCCGTGATGGGTAACCTGGCCTCGCCCGAAGTGGTCGAGAACCTGGCGGAAAACATCCTGAGCGTGCTGCGTCAGGATTTTCGCGTGGACGAGGCGACCTTGCGCGTGACGTCGAGCATCGGCATCGCGGTGTATCCCAACAGCGGCGACACCGTCGATGCGCTGATGAAGAATGCCGATGCGGCGATGTACGAGGCCAAGCAGAACGGCCGCAATACTTACCGTTTTTTTGAGCCGGCCATGCACGCCAGCGCGATGCGCCATCTGACGGTGCGTCACGCCCTGCAACTGGCGGTGGAACACAATCAGTTGTCGCTGCATTTTCAGCCAAAATTTGAAGGCCACCAGCGCACGCTGACCGGCGTCGAGGCCTTGCTGCGCTGGGATCATCCGGAACTGGGCAGCATGAGTCCGACCGAGTTCATCCCCATCGCCGAACGTTCTGGGCAGATCATTCCGATCGGCGACTGGGTGTTGCGCGAAGTGTGTGCGCAGATCGTGCGCTGGGATGCGGCCGGCATGCCGCCGGTCAAGGTGGCGCTCAATCTGTCGCCGCTGCAGATGCGCCCCGACCTGATCGACAGCGTCACCGCCATCGTCACTCATGCCGGCATTGCGCCGCAGCGCCTGATGTTTGAGATCACCGAAACCGCGGCGATGAAGAACGTCGAAAAGAGCGCGCGCATCATCACCGACCTGCAGGAGCTCGGCTACGACATCGCCATCGACGATTTCGGCGCCGGCTATTCCAGCCTGGCGTATCTGCAGCAGTTCCACTGCCGCCAGATCAAGATCGACAAGTTCTTCACGTCGCGCCTGGATCAGGGCGGCGACTCCGGACTGGCCATCGTCTCGGCCATCATCGCGCTGGCGCATGCGCTGAACATGGAAGTGGTGGCGGAAGGGGTGGAGACCGAAGCCCAACTCGCCGCGTTGCAGAAACTCAACTGCGACCAGGTGCAGGGATTCCTGCTGGCGCGTCCGGCTGCAGCGGGGGATGTGCAGCATTTCCTGGGACAGGGCAGGGCGTTCGCCTGAACGCTCCTCGGTACTAAATCGAGCGTCGCTGGATGACGCGCAAATACCAGATCAGGAAGAACGCCACCAGCCCCAGGCTGGCGCTGTTGCCAAGCCAGAAGCCGGCGGCGCCGTGCAGCCATGCCGGCGATACGCCAAACGGATCGAGGCCGAGGATATAGCCGCCGCCGAGTCCGATACCCCACAGCGCCACCGCGTAAATCACCGTCGGGATCACCGCGACCTTGTAGGCGCGCAGCACGAAGGCCGTGGTCACTTGCAGCGAGTCGAACAGCTGATAAAAGGCGATGAACAGGAACAGCGGCAAGGCCGAGGCGATGATAACTTCGTCCGGCGTATAGGCGCGGATGATCTGCTCGCGGGCGAACCACACCGCCACGCCGATCAGCACCGACAGGATCGCCGAGAGGCGGATGCCGGCACGGGAAATCTTCTTGGCGGTCTGCCAGTCGCGTGCACCGATGGCTTGCGCCACCAGTGTGCCGGTGGCGTTGGCCAGCGACAGCGGCAGCATGTACAGCACGGTGCCGACGTTGGCGGTGATCTGGTGTCCGGCCACCGCCACCGCGCCGAGGCGCGCGATGAAGATCGCCATCAGCGTGAACGCCGTGACCTCGATGAAATAGCTCAGGCCCATCGGGATGCCGAGCTTCAGCAGGCTGCGTTGCGCCTTCCATTGCGGTGCGACGAAGCCGCTGCCGAATACGCGCAGTTCGCGATAGATCGGCGCGCCGCGCACCAGCATCCAGCCGGTCAGCAGCATCAGCCAGGCAATCAGGCTGGTGGCGATGGCGCAACCCGGACCGCCGAAGGCCGGCATGCCGAGGCCGCCGAAGATGAACCATGCGTTGAGTGGAATCTTGAGCAGCAGGGCGCCGATCTGGATCGCCATGACCATCTTGGGGCGCGAGATGGCGTTGTTTAGCGCGGCATAGACGCGGAAACCCAGCGTCGCCGGCAGCGCCAGCGCTTCGATGCGCAGGTAGAGGGTGGCTTTTTCAGCCAGTTCCGGCGAGGCCTGCGCGAACGACAGGAACACCGGCGAGAACAGCAGCACCAGGCAGCCGATGCAACTGAGGAAGAAGGCCAGCCACAATCCCTGTTTCACTTCGCGGCCGATGTCGCCGAAGCGGCGTGCGCCGTACAACTGGCCGATGGTCGGCAAGAGTGCTTGCAACACGCCTGACAAGCCGACGAACACGCTCACGTAAATCGACACCCCCAGCGACAGCGCCGCCAGATCCATCGCCGAGAAGCGCGACACCATCGCCGTGTCGATCACGCCGTTGGCGATCAGCGCCAGCTGGCCGATCAGGATCGGCCAGGCCAGCGAAGCGATGCGGAAAGTATGGATGCGTGATGTCATGCTGTTGAAAAGTCGACGCCGGCCTGGCCTGGGTCAGGACGCCGGCATCGCTTCGTTTGTTGCTTCGTTTGTCGCTTCGCTTATCGCTTCAGTTGCCGATGCGGCGATACAGGCGGAAACGCTCGTCGCGGTCGGAGGGGCGCCGACCTTCCCACAGCAGCTGCCAGCGGCCTTCATACTGGCGCAGCATCTGTTCGGCGTTCTGGTTGTCGATACTGTCCTGCAGCAGCAGGAAGTCGCAGCGCATGTCCGGGCGGTCTTCGAAATGCACGTGGCCGAAGTAGGCGAACGATGCGCGCTGCGCCGGGCCGACGTTGGACTCCACGCACTGCTTGACCGCCGACATGCGTTCTTCGATCTGTTGCGCCACGCCGGCATAGCTCTTGCCGTAGTTGACCCATGGCAGCCACAAGGTCATCAGCAGCACCCAGCACAGCACCACGCCGCCGGACGACAGCACCACCGCGCGCCACAGCACCGACGGCCGGCGCGAAATGCGCCAGTGCACCAGCAGGATCCAGAAAATCGTGGTCAGCACCGCAACCGCCAGCGCGATCGCATTGAAGCCGGGTTTGTAGCCGGGAGCGAGCTTGAAGGCGTTCTTGGCGATCTGCGCCGGCCAGCCGGTTTCCTTGGCGATCCAGCCGATCCAGATGAAGGCCGCGCAGGTGGTCAGCGTCATCACCGAGAACCAGTCCACCGCATTGATGGCGCCGCGCTTCATGGTCGGCAGGCCGAAGGCTGCCAGTATCGCCAGCGCCGGCAACAGCGGCAACAGGATGCCTTCTTCACTGTGCACGTTGAGCAGCACCAGCAACGTCAACGGGATGAAGAAGGCCAGCGGCAGCGAAATATGCAGCGATTGCAACTGGCGGCGCCAGGCGTACACGGCCCAGCCGGCGAACGGCCAGGCCGGCCAGGCGAACCAGACGCCGTACTTGCCGAAGAATTTCAGCGAGGCCATGGTCGGCCAGTTGATCTGATAAATATTCCAGCTGAGCCAGGTCGAGAATTGTGCGCTGGCTTCAGGCAGCAAAGCCCGGATCGAAAAGACCCAGATCAGGCAGATCGCCAGCGCCGCCGGCAGCGTCAATCCCACCAGCGACTTGAACACCGGACGGTAATGCAGGCCCGACAACACCAGCAGTCCCAGCAGCACGCCGGCCGGCAGCAGCCAGCCGTGCGTGAGCACCAGCAGGCCCAGCACCGCGCCCAGCGACAGCGCCTGATGCGGCTTGTTGGTGTCGAACACGCGTGCCGCGCTGTACATGGCATAGGCCACCAGCGCGATTTGCAGGGTCTTGGCGCTGGTCTCGTGGCTGTGCAGCAGCAAGCCCAGGAAGCCCAGATAGATCAGGAAAGCGCCGTCGGCCAGCGTGCGGCCGAAGTCGCGCGGCTCCGGCTGGCCGCCGAAGGCCAGCTTGAGCGGCTGCGCCTCGCTGCGGCGGCCGAGCAGGTAGGTGGCGTACCAGATCGACAGCGAGCCGATCAGGAAGCAGCCCACGGTCGAGATGCGCGCCGCCAGCGGATCGCCCAGCAGCCAGCCGAACAGCTTGATGCAGATGGCGCCGAACCAATAGGCCAGCGGACTCTCGGCGGGCATCGCCATGCCGGCGATATTCGGCGCCAGCCAGTCCATCAGGTTGCCGTGCGCCATGGTCCACATGATGCCGAAGCTGGCGGCGTCATCGTTCTTCCAGGGATCTCGGCCGATCAGGCCGGGCAGGATATACAGCAAGCCGAGCGCGAGCAGGCCCCAGCGAGGCAGAGCATTGGTCGCGGCGGCAGGGAGGCGGACTGGCTTCATCAAGGTGTTATTGCTCTTGTACGTGTTGCTGCACTGTGCGGGTGCAATTATCGGGTAGCCGATATTGTGCAGCAAAATTCCGTTAAAGGATGTATTGGATGGTAACGGCGGGGCAATCCTGCAGCGGTAAAGCTGCACCCCGTTCCGCAAAAAACAAAAAAGGCAGCCTCAGCTGCCTTTTTTGACATCGTGCAGAGATTATTCTGCTGCGATTGCAGTCTTGGAACCGACTGTGCCGAACTTTTGGCGGAACTTCTCGACGCGACCTGCGGTGTCGACGATCTTGTGCTTGCCGGTGTAGAACGGATGCGATTCGGAAGAAACTTCAATCTTCACGAGTGGGTATTCCTTGCCTTCGAATTCGGCCTTTTCGCGTGTGCCGATAGTCGAGCGGGTGATGAACTTGAAGTCGTTCGAAACGTCGTGGAACAGAACTTCGCGGTAATCCGGGTGAATGCCTTGTTTCATTTTTTTGCCTTGAAAAGTAGTGGTAGCCAATCGTCACTTCGTCGGTCGCCTTGCTTCTTGACCCGATTGTCGATCACTTGCCGGTGAAAAGTCCGAAATTATACAATGAAATCATGGGTTTGCGTCAATCCTGAATGGCTTTGGCCGGGCTCCGGCGTTGTTTTCCGCCGATCGCTCCGCTTTTTGGCTTCAAACGCGAGTCAGCCTGTGGCCCAAATGCTTTATCATTCAGCGCCCATGCGGCTTACGGGGTGACTGCCTCATTGTTGGGCAGACAACAGCCGGATGACGCCGGGATAGTCGCTATATGTATTTGACTATAAATTAACGGAATAACAGACGCAGAATTATTCATTTTCGCTTATCCCCCCGTCACTTCATACTGAGCCGCATGTAGTCAGGCTGGCCTTAGCAGCACGGACAGCGGCTCCAGCCGGTAAAAACACAAAAAAACAGACAACACCGCAAGACCCGTGCTGACGCTCGTCATTACGCGTTATCACACGTGATCGTGCAGATATTTTTAGATTTGGGAATCAACATGGTAACAAGACAGGACTGTATTACGTTGGACCAGCAAGATGCGCTGGCCGCATGCCGCGACAAGTTTGCATTGCCGGAAGGTGAGATCTATCTTGACGGCAACTCTTTGGGCGCCATGCCCAAGCACTTGCCGGCGCGCATGCAGGAAGTCATGGTCAAGGAATGGGGTAACGGCCTGATCCGCTCCTGGAACGACGCCAACTGGATCGACCTGCCCAAGCGCGTAGCCGGACAAGTTGCACGCCTGATCGGCGCCGGCAAGGATGAAGTGATGGTGGCCGACTCGACGTCGGTCAATCTGTACAAGGCGCTGGTCGCCGCTGTCCGTCTGAATCCTGCACGCAAGATCATCCTCAGCGAGCGCGGCAATTTTCCGACTGATCTCTATATCGCTCAGGGCGTGGCGGAAGTCTTCAATCTCGAAATCCGCTACGTCGATTCGACCCCCGAAGCCGTACTCGCCGGTCTCGACGACAGCGTCGCTGTGGTCATGCTGACGCATGTCAACTACCGCACCGGCCAGATCTATCCGATGCAGGAGATCACCGCGAAGGCACACGCCGTTGGCGCACTGGCGCTGTGGGACCTGGCGCACAGCGCCGGCGCGGTGGAAGTTGACCTCCATGCAGCCAAGGCTGATATGGCAGTGGGTTGCGGTTACAAATATCTGAACGGCGGCCCTGGCGCACCAGCGTTCGTGTTCGTCGCGGAACGTCACCACAAGGACATGCGCCAGCCGCTGTCTGGTTGGCACGGTCACGTGCGTCCTTTTGAATTCGTGCTCGGCTACGAGCCGGCGCCCGGCATCGAAAGCATGCAATGCGGCACGCCGCCATTGCTGTCGATGCTGTCGCTGGAATCGGCGCTGGAGATTTTCGATGGCGTCGAGATGAGCGCGCTGCGCAAGAAGAGCGTCGCTCTGACGGAGCTGTTTATCAAGCTGGTCGATGAAAAGCTCTCGCCCTACCAGTTCGGTCTGGCCTCGCCACGCGACTCCGCCGTGCGCGGCAGCCAGGTGTCGCTGACGCATGAGCAAGGCTACGCCATCGTGCAGGCCTTGATCGCGCGCGGCATCACCGGCGACTTCCGCATGCCGAATATTCTGCGTTTCGGTTTCACGCCGCTGTACGTGAGCTTCGCCAACGTCTACGACACCGTGCAGGCGATCGCCGAAATCATGGAAAGCGGCGAATGGAACCAGGACAAATTCCTCACCAAGAAGGCCGTGACCTGATCAATATTTTGTAGTTCTTAAGTCCAGTTTGGCGCGCCCGTGCAGACAGCGGGCGCTACCCGGTTGTCCCCAATTGTTTCGTTAGAAAACGATGGGAATTGACGCTCTCGAGATAGAAATAAATCGCAGTGGGTAAAAATTAACAGGGAGGAGTAGTGATGAAACTCAAAGGTGCAGTTGCGTCCGCGTTGTTGTTGGCGGGTGCAGGTGGAATGGCGCATGCCGCCGACGGCGTAAAGATTTCCGGCTTTGTCGATATCAATCTGGAGCATTTGTCGACGCCGAAGAACAGCGTCAATCGTATTTCCAGCGGCGGCCTCAATGCATCGCGCATCGTCTTCAGTGGCGATGAAGATCTGGGAGGCGGCAGCAAGGCCTTCTTCACGCATGAAATGCAATTCTCTGCCGACACCGGCGCCGGTCCGACGCCACGTCAGTCTTTCGTCGGCCTGACCGGCCCGTGGGGCACGATCTCCATGGGACGTCAAAACACGCCGTCGTACTGGATCGCCGGCTATGCCGATCCGAGCTGGTCGGCTGATTACAGTCTCGTGAGCAACATGCAGTTCTTCTACGCGCCCTACCGCGAGAACAATTCGCTGGCCTACAACACGCCGCGCGTGGGCGGCTTCATGGGCCGCTTCATGGTCACCGCCGGTCAGGAAGACGGCTCCAGCAACGGCCGCTATGTCAGTACCGCCGTTGAATACCGCGAAGGTCCGTTGTTCGCCGGCGTCGTCAGCGATCTGAAGTACAACAAGAACGTCTTCGGCTCCAACATCCTGAGTTCGCGCGACAACTACTTTGCGTTGGCCTATCGTTTCGGTCCGGTTGAGCCAACCTTCATCTATCACACCTACAACGGCTACTACGCCTACCCGCCGTACGTCGGCTTTAACGCCAGCGGCTGGGATGCCCAGGCCGGCGTGCGCTGGCAGATCACGGATCGCCATCGCATCTTCGCCAGCTTCGTGGTCAAGAAGGATGACAAGAACGTCGCCATGTCGGACGCCAAGGGCATGTTGCTCGGCTACGGCTACAACCTGTCCAAGCGCACCGACCTGTACGCCAACTATGGCCGCATCAACGTGAAGAACAACACGACCGTGGCTTATCCGATGACGTTCAACAGCAGCGGTTCGCCGGCGCCCAACAGCGGCATTCAGCTGGGTATTCGCCACGCGTTCTGATGCGTTGATGTGCTGACACGTGGCAAAGAGGAACCGGCGCGAGCCGGTTCCGACCAGATTCAAGGAGGTGTTCAAATGAAAGAAGGAGTCATGAAAACAAAATTATTCCAATTCAGCACGATGGTTGCATTGCTGGCCGGTGCGGTCGTCATGTCGGCGCACGCGCAGCAACCGCGCAGCGGCGTCAATCTGAACGCGCCCGATGCGCCGCAAGCGACACCGCAGCATCCGCTGCTGCCGGGCGAGCCTGCTTATCCGGCGCCAGGCACCTGGGGCTATGACAAGACCACCGGCAAATTCAAAAGCCCCGACATGGCGCCTGACGCCTACGGCGCACATCCGGTCGAAGGCAGCCTGCCTTACCTGGATCTGAATCAATACGAAAAGAACGTCAAGGTCGAAAACTTCACGCCTTACGTTGCCGGCGCAGGCCACAGCTGGCAGGCCTCGTTCGACTGGAACGGCCGCCGCTACCTGTATGACTACGAAACCTGGATGTACAACCTGTTCGACATCACCGATCCGCATGACATCAAGGTGGTGCAGCAGAAGACTTTCAACACCCGTGCCGGCGAACATCAGTTCGGCCCGTTCAACGTCAAGTTCAACAAGAAGCTGAACAAAATGATCGCGGTGCAATGCTACGAAATCACGCGCTACGGCCTGCTCTCCAACAAGTACACCAAGCCTGACGAAGTCAAAAATGTGCGTGCTCGCCAGATGTTGCGCGGCTTCCGTATTTTCGAAGTGACCAGTCCGCAATGGACCGACTGGAAACTGTTGTCCGAGACTTCGCTCGATCCTTATCACTCGGCGCAACAGCAGCCGCAGGAAGGTTCCGGCTGTCAGGACGTGCCGGTCTATAACGGCGACCAGTACCTGTTCGTCGCCGGCGCGCCGGACAACAGTTTCGCCAATCAAGAGTACAAGAACTACCTGTACACCGGCGGCCAGCTGGCGTTCGACGTCTCCGATCCAAGCAACCCGAAGCGTCTGTCGATGTGGTGGGCGCCAGGTTCGCGTCTTGGCGAAGAAGAGGAATACAAGAAGAATCCTCGCGCCGGCAACAAGACCTCGTGGATGGGTTCGCGCATGCCGCTGTTCATTCCGAAACCGGTTGAACAGGGCGGCAAGTACGGCTACGCAGCGATGGGCGGCTTCGGTTTCTACGTGATCGACATTTCCGATCCGAAGAACATGAAGCAAGTCGCGCACATCGACATGCCTGTCAGCGTGACCGGTACAGAGGGCGACAACATCGACGTCTCCAAGGTCGAGTCGACCGGCATGGTCTACTACAGCGGCTATCCGATGACCGAGGACTGCTACGAACCGCTCAAGGCGATCTACTCGATCGACGTGCGCGATCCGAAGAATCCGAAGATCGTCAACACGTTGCCGACACCGGTGCCGCCGAAGGATGCGCCATTCACCGACTTCTGCCAGCGTCGCGGCAGCTTCGGTCCGAAGCGCAGCGGTTACGCCCAGATCCAGCCAGGTACGCCAAGCCCACGTTACATGCCCTATTCGTACTACAACGCCGGCATGCAGATGTTTGACGTGAAGGATCCGCTGAACCCGACCATCGCCGCCTACTTCGTGCCGAAGATGATCGACCCGTCGCGTCACACCAAGGATGAGCAGACACAATCGATCCGTGCGCTGCCGAATCCGGTGCACAGCATCTTCGTCGAGTGGGACCGCAATCTGGTGTGGGTATTCTCCAACCACGGTATCTACACCTTGTCGGTGCCACCGCTTGGGAAACCTGTGTTCGGCATGCCGAAGAAATAAGAGCCAGCTATTGACGCTCGCAACAAATGAGGCGGGCGTCCTTCATCATCGATGGATGACGCCTCGCCGCATGCAGTGAGGATCTTACGGGATCCGTGTTAAGGAAGTTCATTCTTTGTCCTTCTCTTGAGCTTGTGCCATTCAGTGTCGAAGCTGAATGGCACTTTTTTTGTCCGTCTTTTCAGGAACCCATCATGAAGCTTCACACCGTCTTGTTCGTCACTTTGTCACTGCCGGTCTTGTTCTCACCTGTCGCCGGCATGGCGGCATCGGCCGCGGAAGAGAGCTGCCGCGTCTGTCACAAGATGGACAGCAAGCTGATCGGTCCGGCCTTCAATGACGTCGCCGCCCGCTACGGCAAGGACAAGGACGCCATCGCCAAGCTCAAGCGCAGCATGCTCGAAGGTAGCAGCGGGAAATGGGGCACGATGGCCATGCCGCCCAACGCCGGACTGACCGAAGCCGAGGCCGAGCGCTTCGCGCATTGGATCATGAGCTTGAACAAAAAATAAGAAGGGGATGCGACGTGCAATACAGCAGGGATGCAGCAGGGGATGGAGCGGCGCTGCCGCCGGACGCACGGTCCGGTCGGCAGGCTTTACAGGGAGTTTACTTCCACAGAGAACACTTGGATTCCGCCTTGGTAGTCCAGGCCTGTTCAGCCGGAATGGTCTGCACCACCTTGTAGTAATCCCACGGATATTTCGACTCGGACGGCTTCTTCACTTCCATCAGGTACATGTCATGCACCATGCGGCCGTCCGGACGGATATAGCCGTTCTTGGCGAAGAAGTCGTTGATCTTGGTCTTGTGCATCTGCGCGATGACCTTGTCCGGATCGTCGGTGCCGCTGGCTTTCACCGCGTTGAGGTACTGCATCGTTGCCGAATAGTCTGCTGCCTGCAGCATCGAAGGCATGCGTTTCATCTTGGCGAAGTAGCGTTTGGACCAGTCGCGGGTTTCCTGGTTCATGTCCCAGTACCAGCCATCGGTCAGGTACATGCCCTGGGTCACCTGCAAGGTCAGCGCATGCACGTCGTTGATGAACATCAGCAGGCCGGCCAGCTTCATGGTCTTGTTGATGCCGAACTCGTTGGCGGCCTTGATCGAGTTGATGGTGTCGCCGCCGGCATTGGCCAGGCCCAGGATCTGCGCCTTCGATGCCTGCGCCTGCAGCATGAAGGACGAGAAGTCCGACGCGCCCAGCGGATGCTTGACCGCGCCCACCACCGTGCCGCCATTGGCCTTGACGATATCGGAGGTGTCTTTCTCCAGCGACGCGCCGAACGCGTAGTCGGCCGTCAGGAAGTACCAGCTCTTGCCGCCGTTCTTGACGATGGCCGAGCCGGTGCCCTTGGCCAGCGCGACCGTGTCGTAGGCATAGTGGATGGTGTAGGGCGTGCATTCTTCATTGGTCAGGCGTGCGGTGGCGCCGCCGACGGCGATGAAGGTTTTTTTCTTTTCGCCGGCCACCTTGGCCATGGCCAGGCTGGTGCCGGAATTGGTGCCGCCGATCAGCATGTCCACGCCTTGCTGGTCGAACCACTCACGCGCCTTGGAGGCGGCGATGTCGGCTTTGTTCTGATGGTCGGCCGTAATCAGTTCAATCTTCTTGCCGTTGACCGTGCCGCCGAAGTCGGCAATCGCCATCTTGATCGCTTCAATGCCGCCCTGGCCGTCGATGTCGATGTAGACCCCCGACAAGTCGGTGATCAGGCCGATCTTGACCACATCCCCTGAAATCTGCGCTGCCGCTGGTCCGGAAAATCCCCCTGCAAATGCGGCGGCCACGGTCGCCGCGATGGCTGTCTTGGTGACGTTCATCTGTTGCTCCTCCTGATTGGTTGTCTTTGCGATGCTGCTGTTTTTATACCGTCTGATGGACGGCTGCTTTTTTACTGCCCGGTATGGGTAAATAGCCGGTGTGCCGCTTCTTCTAAAACTTGCAACGGTGCTGCGCTTGCTGGTGAAGCTAGTGATGATGTTTCTGATGAAATTTTTGCCGGAGGATCGGCGGCTGACGCCAGTGCTTTTTTCTGCTTTTTTTCTGCTTGTCTCTGCTTTGATTCTTATTTGTTTTTTGCTCCGGTTCTTTTCCATCCTGACCGAAGCGTGCCTGAAATAGTAGTGTACGCAGAAAATCACGGTCAAGCGGTTTTTCGATGACTGTTGCACATAAAAAAAGCCGCGACGGGTGTCACGGCTTTTCAGGGAGAGAGGGTGCGGCTGACTTGCTTATTGATGCGTCGCCAGGCGCAAAATCCCGGAGAACTTCAGCAATTCGCTTTCTTCCACGTCGGACACCGCCCAGTACTGCATCTCGTCCGCCGTCCAGCGCACCACGTGGTAGCCGCGGCTGCTCTCGGCCTTCGGCCCGGCGTCCTTGCCCTTGGCCGGCCAGATGTAGAGATTGATGGGATGCTTCTGGCGGCGATAGATCAGCGCAGCGACCGGATGGCCGTCAAGGTAATCCAGCCGGCCGCCTTCCAGCACAAAGCCCTGGGGCGCAAGATCGATCACCGTCGGTGCAAAATTCAGCTTGCCGTTGAACCACGGCTTTACCGTGTGCTGATCGGTGGAGACGACATCGGTCAGATGGTCGGCCTGCAAGGAGCGCACATGGTTGGAGATGGCTTCTTCCGTCATCCGGTCGTCTGCGGACGGCAGGCTGAAATACAGGCCTGCGCTCCAGACCGCTACCAGCAAGGTCGCCATCGCCGTACCAATCTGCAGCCAACTCAGATTCCAGCTTGGGGGAAAGCCATGCAGGCTGATCCGGCGCGGCTTGTCTTGCGGCAATGCATTGGCGATGCGAGCGCCAAGATCCGGAGGCGCCTTGAAATACGCGTTTTCAGTGCGGACGCGTTTGCTCAGCGCCGATTGTTCGGCGTATTCGCGCCGGCATTCCGTGCAAGTGTCCAGATGGCGTTGTACGGTCAGCGTCTCCGCAATGCCAAGCTCCTGATCCACATAGGCCGGCAGCAGTTCCATGATTTCGCTGTGTTCCATCATTCCCCCTGATTTGCCGGAGCAAGAATTTTTGCCAGCAGCTTGCGGCCACGGCCAAGACGCGACATGACCGTGCCGATCGGGATGCCGACGATGCCGGCGATTTGCTTGTACGACAGATCCTCCAGTTCGCGCATGACCATCACTTCACGAAACTCCAGCGGCAACGCAGCAAGTCCTTGTTGAAGCTGACGCTCGCTGTCCTTGCGCAAGAGCAGCTTCTCCGGATTGTTGTCGCGGTAGTGCATGTCGATGGCATCGGTGGTGTCGAGACTGTGAAACTCTTCGTCGAAGAGCGTGTTCTGCTGTTGCGCATGATTCTCCTGATACCAGGTGTAGAAGGTATTGCGGACGATCGTGAGCAGCCACGCGCGGGCGTCGTCGCCATGAAATCCGTCGAAAAAACGGAAAGCCCGCAGGCTGGCCTCTTGCACCAGATCTTCCGCATCGTGACGGCTGCGTGTCAGCCAGCAGGCCAGGTTGAATGCCGAGTTCAGATGCGGCATTACCAGCATGTGAAATCGTCGGTTCTTTATCGGGTCGGTCATGCGCGCGTTTCCATGGTTATCAAGACGAGACTGGAAATACTCTTCTTTTATTCCCGATATCGTGAAAAAAATAATGGGAATACATCCTTCGCGCCGCCGGTTTAGGTCGGTATCGATCAGGTGATCGGTCCAACCTTGGAGGACGTCATGGGCAACGATAGTAACAATGATACGAACAACGGCACAAATAGTGACCCCGGCAGCAGCGTCGACAGACGCGGTTTTCTGCGTCTGGCCGGACTGGGCGGCGCCATCTTTGCGTCAGGCTTGAGCGGATGGGCGACAGCGGCGGACGCCATGGGCGTTGCCGGGGTGGAAGATTTTTTCTTCGTGCAGTTGTCGGATACCCACTGGGGCTTTGAAGGCGACGTCAATCCTGACGCCAAAGGCACCTTGCAGAAGGCCGTCGCCACCGTCAACAGCCTGGAGCAGGTGCCGGATTTCATCGTCTTCACCGGCGATCTCACGCATACGACCGATGACCCGCGCGAGCGTCGCCAGCGGCTGGCGCAGTTCCGCGACATCGTCTCGGCGCTCAAGGTCAAGACGGTGTACTACATGCCGGGCGAGCATGATGCCGCGCTGGACAACGGCAAGGCCTATCAGGAATTCTTCGGCAAGACGCATTACACCTTCGACCACAAGGGCGTGCACTTCATCGTGCTCGACAATGTTTCCGATCCGGCCGCCCGCATCGGCGACGAGCAGCTCGCGTGGTTGGCCGCCGATCTGAAGCAGCAGCCGACCGACGCCCGCATCGTGGTGTTCACCCATCGCCCGCTGTTCGACCTGTATCCGCAATGGGACTGGGCCACGCGCGACGGCGCCAGGGCGGTGGAGCTGCTGATGCCGTATTCCAACGTCACCGTGTTCTACGGTCACATCCATCAGGAGAACCATCACATGACCGGCCACATCGCGCACCACTCCGCGAAGTCGCTGATCTTCCCGCTGCCGGCGCCGGGTTCGCAACCAAAACGCACCCCGTTGGCCTGGGATGCCGCGCATCCGTATCAGGGACTTGGCGTGCGGACGGTGAAACCGGAACCACGCCCACGTAATACCGAATACACCCTGACTGAATTGGCCGTAGGAGCGGCGAAATCATGAGCATGAATACCATTGACAAGAAAATCGACGCGAAGCGACGTCTGCTGCTGGCCGGCTGCGCGGCAGGCGGATTGGGGGCGATGGCGATTGCCGTGGCTCAGCCCAAGGAACGCGTCATCAAGGTAACGGCCAAGCGATTCGACTTTGCACCCAGCGTCATCCCGCTGAAGAGAGGTGTGCCGGTGACATTGGAGCTGACCAGTCTCGATATTCCAATGGGCTTCAATGCGCCGGACTTTGGCGTACGTGCCGACATGTTGCCGGGCAAGGTCGCGAAGCTGCGCTTCGTTCCGGACAAGACCGGTGAATTCACCTTCTACTGCGACATCTTCTGCGGCTCCGGCCATGAAAGCATGTCGGGTTCCCTCGTTGTTACCTGAGAGTTACATGAGCCTGGTTAGAAAATAAAAAGCCGTGAATCGCTTCACGGCTTTTTCGTAGAGAGCTTGAACGCTCAGAGCTTCACAGGTTTTCGATACCAGATGAAGTAGATCACGCTCAGCAAGACCACAAACGGAATACCCGACAGCAGCGTCGCCTTGAACTCATCAGTGAAATACGTCGTCACCATGATCGCCACCATCAACAATGCGCCCAGCAAGGTCAGACCCGGAAAGCCCCACATGCGGAACGCCAGCGGCCGCCCGCCTTCCTTGCTCCAGCGGCGGCGGAAGCAGAAGTGCGTCACAAAGATCATCAGCCAGGTAAACATCGCACCAAACATCGACACCGACATCATCAGCGTGAACGACGCTTTCGGATACAGCACGCTCAATGCGGTCGCAATGGCGATGCCGATACACGACAGGCCCAGTGCCCGCACCGGCACGCCGCGCTTGCTGATCTTGCCGAACTGTGGCGAGGCATAACCGGCGCGCGACAGGCTGAACATCATGCGGGTGGTGATGTAGAGCTGGCTGTTCATGGCCGACAAGGCGGCGATCAGCACCACGAAGTTGATGATACCGGGCGCGCCTGCAACATGGATCGCTTCCATCACCAGTACGAACGGGCTCTTGTCAGTGCCGGCCGACGACCAAGGCAGGATCGCCAGCATCAGCGCCAGTGTCAGCAGATAGAAAATCACCAGGCGGAACATCGCTGCGCGGAAGGCGTGCGTGATGGCCTTTTCAGGCTCCTTCGCTTCACCGGCGGCAACGGCGATCATCTCAATGCTGAGGTAGCTGAAGATCGACACGATCACTGCCACCCAGGTGCCCCAATAACCCTTGGGGAAGAAGCCGCCGTGCGCCACATAATTCTTGAAGCCGATAGGGCCATCGACCGGTGCGCCGTAGACGATGTACGCGCCCAGCAGGATGAAGCCGACGATGGCGACGATCTTGATCATCGAGAACCAGTATTCGATGAAGCCGAAGATGTTCACGCTCAGCGCATTGACGACGATCAGCGCGCCCGAGAACAGCACGATCCACAACCACGCCGGCGAACCGGGAAACCAGTACTGCATGTACAGCGCCACCGCCGTGACTTCGGTGCCGACGGCCAGCACGATCGACGCCCAGTAGGCATAGCGCACCATGAAGCCGGCCCAGGGACTGACGTAGTAGCCGGCATAGGCGCCGAATGATCCTGAAGTAGGATGCGCCACCGTCATCTCGGCCAGGCATCCCATCAGCAGCAGGGCGATGACGGCGCCAATGGCATAGCTGATGAGAACGCTGGGGCCGGCAAAACCGATCGCAAAACCGCTGCCGAGAAACAGGCCGGTGCCGATGGCGCCGCCAATGGCGATCATCGACATCTGGGCGCTGCTCAAACTGCGTTGCAACCCCTTTTCCTGATCGACGATTCCTTGAAAGTGGTCGCTGCTATGTTGCATTTCTGTCTCCCTGATTAACTTTCTTTAAGCGGTCACCATCGTTGATAAGACGGCGATTGCTTTAGTTACTTCTATTATTTCTATTGCTGCTATTTTTCTTCGGCGCAGCATTATGCACTGCGCCGGGCATCGCTAACAATCCTCAGCATCCTGACAATCAGATGCCGAAGAACCTGCGTGCATTGCCCGCCAACAGCTGGGCATGCGTCGCCGCGCTGAAGCGGGTGTCGCGGATCAGCTGGCCGACCTGTTGCTCGCCCAGCGGGTAGGGATAGTCCGAACCCAGCATCACGCGCTCTTCGCCCATGATGTCGACCAGCAGTTCCAGCGCGCGGCTGTCGAACACGGCCGAGTCCACGTGGAAACGATCGACGTACGACGACGGCAGCTTGGGGCAGTCTTCGCGGATGATGTCGCGCTCGCGCCAGGCGTTGTCGACGCGGCCCAGCAGGAAGGCGAAGCTGCCGCCACCATGGGCGAAGCAAATCTTCAGCGATGTCGGCAGGCGTTCAAAAGCGCCGGACAAAATCAGCGACAGGATGCCGAGCTGGGTTTCCGCCGGCATTGCGACCAGCCATGGCAGCATCCATTTTTTCATGCGCTGCTCGCCGCCCATCATGTCCCAGGGATGCACCAGCAGCGGGATGCCTTCATTGGCGCAATGGGTCAGGAAGGTCAGCATGTCGGCGTCGTCCAGATCCTTGCTGCCGAGGTGATTGCCGATCTGCACGCCGATGTGGCCGATGCTCTTGGCGCGCGAGGCTTCCAGGCAGGCCGCATCGATGTTCTGCAGCGGCACCTGTGCCAGCGTCTTCAGACGCCTGGGGTCATGCGCGCACAGCTCGATGGCATAGTCGTTCATGCGCTGCGCCCACGGCAAGGCTTGCTCGACTGGATAGCTATAGCCGAACATTACCGGCGTGGCGCACATGATTTGCAGGTCGACACCTGCCTTGTCCATTTCAGCGATGCGGCGCGCCGGGTCCCACAGCGCGGAATACACCGGACGGAACGGCTTGCTGCCGGTCATGATCATGCCGTGTTCGTTGTCCTTGACTTGCAGCCAAGGGGCGGCGTGCGGGTCGAGTGCGGCGGCTTCGGCCTGGGTAATCGGCGGGAAAAAGTGCGAGTGAATATCGATCACTTGCGGTTGTGTATTGCTCAAGGCTTGGCCCCTTGTTGTGTTGTTGACGATGGCAGCACAGCGCCGTGCGCGTGCTTGCCCGGATGCGTGGCGCCGCAGTGTTTGCACAGGCGCAGGCCGGCGTCGCCGTAAAAGCGTTCGAACAGCGGCGGTAGATCGGCCACGATGCTCTTCAATTGCACCTCGACGCGATACACCAGATGGTTGCATTGCAGGCAATACCACTCGAAACCATCGGTCACGCCCTCGGGGCGCTGGCGCTCGATGACCATGCAGCGGCTTTCCGGCTCCGGACGCTGCGGCGAATGGCGCACATGCGGCGGCAGCAGGAAGATGTCGCCTTCCTTGAGGTCGACGCGTTCCACCTTGCCGTTGTCCATGATCTCCAGATAGGCGTTGCCCTTGAACTGATAGAAGAATTCTTCCAGCGGATCGTCGTGGAAATCGGTGCGCTGATTCGGACCGCCGACCACGGTCACGATGAAGTCGGCGTCTTGCCAGACTTGCTGGTTGCCGACCGGCGGCTTGAGGCGATCGGCGTGATCGTCCAGCCATTTCTTGAAGTTCAGCGGCATGCCGTAAGTAAACATGCTGTCTCCTTAGTTGTTATTTGGGTTTGTAAGCAATTGCTTTAATTTCGATGAGCAAGTGCGGGTGCGGCAATTGATGGACCGCCACCGTCGTGCGTGTAGGACCATCGTAATCGAAGTATTCCCCGTATACCTCGTTATAACCTCCGAAGTCGTTCATGTTGACGAGGAACGTCGAGATTTCAACGACGTCCGACAACTCGGCGCCGACGCTGTGCAGGATGCCGCGGATATTCTCGATCACGGCGCGTGTCTGCGCTTTAACGTCGAGTTTGGTGGTGCCCATCTCGTCGACTTCCACGCCTTCGAAACTATTGTCAGGGCGGCGTGAACTGGTGCCGGAAACGAACAGGAAATCGCCGGCGCGTTTGACGTGCGGGAATTTACCGCGCGGCAGCGCCTTGCCTTCGACCAGCTTGGCCTGGGTATTCAGGGTGAGTTGATTCATCATTGTTTCCCGGTAAAAAATTCGACGCGGCCCAGACCGCCGATGTCGGTGCTCACATGCAAACCGGGGTGCAGGGCTTCGGCCGCTGTCGCCGCACCGGCCATGATCAGCGAGCCGGCCGGCAGCGACATCTCTGCCGCGGCAAGCAATTGCGATGCCTGCACGATGCTGCGCAGCGGATTGCCGAGGATGGCGCCGGTGCTGCCTAGCTGGACTGCATGGCCGTTGAAACGCATGGCGACGCCACGGTTGCTCAGCGATCGCAAGTCCCGTACGTCGTCGGAAAACGCACCGACGATCAGACCGGCGGACGAGCAGTTGTCGGCCACCACGTCTTCCAGCGTGAACTTGAAATTGCGATAGCGCGAGTCAATGATCTCCATCGCCGGCGCTACGGCTTCGAGATAATTGCCGGCTTCAAGCAGCGTCAGCGGACGATCAATCACTTTGCTGGTGACGAAGCAGACTTCCGGCTCGACGCGCGGGTGGATGAAATCGCCGAGGTCGACTACGCCGCCTTCTTCGCGCAGCATGGCGTCGGTCAGCAGACCCCAGATCAGACTGTCGACGCCCATCTGGATCATCTTGGCGCGGCTGGTGAAGCCGAGCTTGATGCCGATCGGCTTTTCGCCGCGTGCGTGGCGCTGGGCAATCGAGGCGCGCTGAATGTGATAGGCCTGATCCAGCGAGAAGGCATGCCTGGGCGTCAGCGGATCGACTTCATGGCGATCGCGTGCGGCGGCGTCCAGCGTGGTCGCCAGGGCTTGCAGGCTGGCCGCGCTCATGCCGGCACCTTGGCGGTTTTGCGTTGCTCCAGCAGATCCAGCGCGACGTCGACGATCATGTCTTCCTGACCGCCGACCATACGGCGGCGACCCAGTTCGACCAGGATGTCGACGGCGGCGATGCCATAGCGTTTCGCCGCTGCTTCAGCATGACGCAGGAAGCTGGAATACACGCCGGCATAACCGAGCGCCAGCGTCTCGCGGTCCACGCGCACCGGACGGTCTTGCAGCGGGCGCACCAGATCGTCGGCGGCGTTCATCAACGTGAACAATTCGGTGCCGTGCTGGTAGCCCAGGCGGTCGACGGCAGCGATGAAGACTTCCAGCGGCGCATTGCCCGCGCCTGCGCCCATGCCGGCCAGCGAAGCATCGACACGGTCGCAGCCGTGCTCCACCGCGACGATGGAGTTGGCCACGCCCAGCGACAGATTATGATGCGCATGCATGCCGGTTTCGGTTTCGGGTTTGAGTGTGTCCTTGAATGCCTTGAAGCGGTCGGCGACGTCGCGCATCGATAGCGCACCGCCGGAGTCGACCACGTACACACACTGCGCGCCGTAGGATTCCATCAACCTGGCTTGGTGCGCCAAGGCTGCCGGCGTCGTCATGTGCGACATCATCAAAAATCCGACGGTATCCATGCCAAGTTTGCGTGCATGTTCGATGTGCTGTTTCGAGACGTCTGCTTCGGTGCAGTGCGTTGCCACGCGCACGGTGCGTGCCCCGGCGGAATACGCGGCGTCGAGGTCGTGCACGGTGCCGATGCCGGGAATCAGCAAGGTCGCCACGCGTGCATGTTGCAGCACGCCGGCGACGGCTTCGATCCACTCCAGGTCGGTGTGTGCGCCGAAGCCGTAGTTGAAGCTCGATCCGCACAGGCCGTCGCCGTGGGCGACTTCGATGCTGTCGACTTTGGCGGCGTCCAGTTCTTTGGCGATGGCGACCGCATTCTCCAGCGAATACTGATGGCGGATGGCGTGCATGCCGTCGCGCAGCGTGACGTCGGAGATGTAGATTTTCTTATCGGTTTGCATGAGCGTAATTTCCTTAATTCGCCAGACGCGCGGCGATGTTCTCGGCGGCGGCCATGGCGGCCGAGGTCATGATGTCGAGGTTGCCGGCGTAGGCGGGCAGGTAGTGCGCCGCACCTTCCACTTCGAGGAACACCGACACCTTGAGGCCGCCGACCTTGCCGAGACCAGGGATGTTGATCGGTTGGTCGGCCGGGATGCGGTCAAACTGCACCTGTTGCTTGAGGCGATAGCCGGGCACATAGGCGGCGACGTCGGCCACCATCTTTTCGATGGAAGCGCGGATCTCGTCTTCGTTGGCGCTGGCGTCGGCCAGGCAGAACACCGTGTCGCGCATGATTAGCGGCGGTTCGGCCGGGTTCATGATGATGATGGCCTTGCCGCGTGCGGCGCCGCCGACGCTGACGATGGCCTTCGAGGTGGTCTCGGTGAATTCGTCGATGTTGGCGCGGGTGCCGGGGCCGGCGGATTTGCTGGCGATCGACGCCACGATCTCGGCGTAATGCACGGTCGCCACGCGCGATACGGCGCGCACTACGGGGATCGTCGCCTGGCCGCCGCAGGTGACCATGTTGATGTTGGGGCTGTCGAGATGTTCTTGCAGATTGACCACCGGGATCACGTAAGGGCCAATGGCGGCCGGCGTCAGGTCGATGACCTGGATGCCGTGTTCTTGCAGGATGCGGTTGTGCTCGGCGTGGGCGCCGGCGGAGGTGGCGTCGAACGCGATTTTGATCTTGCCGAAGCCTGGCAGTCTGGTCAGGCCCTGTACGCCTTCGTGGGTGGTGGTCACGCCCATGCGGGCGGCGCGCGCCAGGCCGTCCGAGGACGGATCGATGCCGACCATGGCGCCCATGTTCAGATGCTTGGAATTGCGCAAGACCTTGATCATCAGGTCGGTGCCGATATTGCCGGAACCGATGATGGCGACGTCGACGCGCTGTGTGTTTTCTGTGCTCATGCTGCTTCCTTAAATGTTGCCGTTATTCCGAAAAGAGCGCGCTGACGCGGCCGAGTCCTTCGATCTGCGCATCGAACACGTCGCCCGCAGCGGCCACCACCATCGGCCCGAGTGCGCCGGTCATGATGATGTCGCCCGGTTGCAGCGGATTGCCCACGCGCGCCATGACGTCGGCCAGCCAGACGGCGGCGTTGAGCGGATTGCCGAGGCAGGCGGCGCCGGCGCCGATCGACACCTGGTCGCCGCGGCGTTCCATCAGCATGCCGCAGTTGACGATGTCGAAATCAGCCAGCTTGACCGGACGTGAACCGAGCACGAACAGGCCGCTGGAGGCGTTGTCGGCAATCGTGTCGGTCAGGCGGATGTCCCAGCCAGCGACGCGACTACCGACGATTTCCAGTGCCGGCAAGGCGTAGGCGGTGGCGTTGATGATGTCGGCCACGGTGTGCTTGGCGTGGTTCAGCGGGCGTTCGATGACGAGCGCGATTTCCGCTTCGATCTTGGGTTGCAGGATGCGGGCGATATCGATCGCTTCGCCGTCGGCTACGCACATGTCGGCAAACAGCATGCCGAAGTCAGGCTGGTCGACGCCGAGTTGCTTTTGTACTGCCTTGGAGGTCAGGCCGATCTTGCGGCCGACGAGGCGACGACCCTGGGCGATCCAGCGCGCGGTGTTATGTTGCTGGACGGCGTAGGCGGCTTCCACATCGGTCGTGCCGATCAGGTCGCGTACCGGGTCGCAAGGCTTGGCGGTCGCATGGGCTTGCCAGAGACGCTCGGCGGCTTGTTCGATTGCGGTTGTCATAGGGCAGTCCTCAGGATTGGACGAAAGAGAATTCGATTTCGACGGTAGCGCCCAACGGCAGCGCGGTGACGCCGACCGTGGTGCGCGCCGGCGGGATGACTTCAGCGGTGAAGACTTCTTCCCACGCGGCGTTGATCTCGGCGAAGGCGTCGAAGCGCGTGGTGAAGATGCGCGCGATCAGCAGGTCGTCCAGGGTGACGTCGTAGTCGGGCATCGCCTTCTTCAGGTTGGCGAGGATGACGCGCGTCTCGGCGCCGGGACCACCTTCAGCGAGCTTGCCGGTGGCGGCGTCGAGCGCCACCATGCCGGACACCTGCACCACCGGGCCGATTTGCACGCAAGGGCTGTAGCGGAAGCGCGGCGCGGGAATGGCATCCGACTGGATGCAGGTACGGTTGTTCTTGATCATGTTCATCCCGGCCTCGCTCACAGCTTGATGCAGATGTTGGTGACTTCCGAGTAGAAGTCCAGCGAATAACGGCCGCCTTCGCGCCCCAGTCCCGATTGCTTGACGCCGCCGAAGGGCGTGCGCAGGTCGCGCAGATACCAGGTGTTGACCCACACGAGTCCGGCTTCGATCTGCGGTGCAACGCGGTGCGCACGCTTGAGGTCGGAGGTCCAGATGGCGCAGGCGAGGCCGTAGTCGCTGTCGTTGATGCGGTCGATGACTTCATCTTCGCGGTCGAACGGCGCGATGTGGCAGACCGGGCCGAAGATTTCTTCCGTCACGCAGCGCGCGTCGTCGGGCAGACCGGTCCAGATGGTCGGCTGCACGTAGGCGCCGTCGTCGCGTTCGTCGTTGAATGTCGGGATACCACCGCCCGCGACCACGGTTGCGCCTTCTTCGACGGCAAGGCGGTAATAGGACAGCACCTTGTCGCGATGGCCGTGTGAAATCAGCGGGCCCATGTCGACATTGTCTTCTGCCGGGTAGCCGATCTTCAGCGCTTGCGTCTTCTCTTTCATCGCGGCGACGAAGCGATCGAAGATGGGACGTTCGACATAGACGCGTTCCGAGCACAGGCAGACCTGGCCGGAGTTGGTGAAGGACGAGCGCATCACGCCGGCCACGGCGGCATCGAAATCGGCATCGGCGAAGACGACGGCAGCATTTTTTCCGCCCAGTTCGAAGGATACTTCCTTCATGCCGTCGGCGACTGCCTTCATGATGGTGCTGCCGGTTTTCGATTCGCCGGTGAAGGTGATGGCGTCGATGCCGGGATGGCGCGTAAGGAATTCACCGGCCGAATTGCCGCCGAAACCATGGATCAGGTTGAACACGCCCGGCGGCACACCCACGTCGCGGATCACTTCGGCTAGCAGTGTTGCGGAGGAGGGGGATTCTTCCGACGGCTTGGCGACGACGGTGTTGCCGCAAGCCAGTGCGGGAGCGACTTTCCACGTGAACAGCAGCAGCGGCAGATTCCACGGCGAGATGATGCCGACCACGCCGAGGGGCTTGCGCACGGTGTAGTTGAGCGCACCAAGGCCATCCGCGCTTTCGCTCTGGAACAGGTCGGTGTTGGCAGTCTTGGCCAGATCAGCGAAAGTGCGGAAATTGGCGATGCCGCGCGCGACGTCGAGGGTGCGCGCCTGATGCACCGGTCGACCGGTGTCGGCCACTTCGGCCGCGACGAACTCATCGAAACGCGCCTGAATGCCATCGGCGATCTTGTGCAGCATGGCCGCGCGCTCCGATACGGCCATACGGCCCCATGGACCATCAAGTGCGGCTTGCGCGGCCTTGACGGCGGCGTCGACGTGGTTCGCATCGGCTTCGCAGACGTCGGCGATGTGCTTGCCGTTGACGGGCGAGATGTTGCGGAAGGTCTTGTCGCCGGCGACAAATTCTCCATTGATGAAGTGTCGTAACTGCGGACGCAGGTGTACAGATGATGTCGAACTCAAAGAACTCACGAGCGGGTCTCCCGATATAAAAGCGTGCTGGACCGGCAGCCGAAGTTGTCGTGACGAGCCCGTCTCCTGTTCTGACGAAAAGGCGAAGGTATGCGTATGGATGACTTCTATCTACTTGATTTTGCGCCGGTTTTTCTTGAGGTTTGACCGTTTGCGCAGGCTTGCTGGATCACTTGTTGGAGCTAGTATAGGGAGAGCCAGATATGAAACATAATGAAAAAACAGGACTTTAGTATTCCATGAATTTATGGCCGCAGGTCTTGAGTGATTTGCCGTCATTTGTTTATAAATAACGCTAAAAATACTCAAATGCTTCCATAATGATCAGCCGGCCGCATGATGAGGGCGGGGATGCATCCGGTTCGGCGCGGCTTTCAAGAGGTCAGTACTCTGCTGCGGTCTCTTTGAGGCAGGTGATAAACGCCTGCGCGGCGGGCGTGGGCTTGCGGTCGGTACGGACGGAATAACCGATGTCGCCGAAGTCGCCGAGATCGCCCAATTCGAGGATGGAAAGGAGGTTGAGATTGGCAAAGTGCTGGGCCACGGCACGCGGCATCAGCGAAATCGACGGAGAGTCCTGCATCAGGCCGATGTTGGTCAGCACCGACAGCGATTCCACCACGTTGGTCGGGATGCTGAGGCCGGCGTCGAGGAACAGATGCTCGGCGGTCAGTCGTGCAGGCGAGACTTGCAGCGGAAAAATCCACGGCCAGTCGAGCAAATCCGCCAGCTGGATATCGATGCTTTTGGCCAGCGGATGCTTGCAGCCGACTACCGCGCACAGTGCTTCGCGATACAGCACGTTGTGTTCGAACGCATACATGCGCGCCAGCGGCAGATCGCGTTCGGGCAGACGGCCGACCACGATGTCGAGTTCACCGGTCGCCAGCGCCGGGAACAATTGATCGGTCGGACCGTCACGCACGGTGATCAGCACGCCGGGACGCTGGTGCTTGAGGCGCGTGATCGCCTGGGGCAGAAGCCGGGCCGACGCCGAGATGACCGTGCCGATGATGACGTGGCCGCTGTCGCCGGTGCGGAAAGTGTTGAGTTCGTCGGTCAGGTAGCGCAGCTCGGCGATCACCGTCTTGACGCGCGTGCCGAGGAGAGTGCCGTAGCAGGTCGGCGTGACGCCGCGGTTGGTGCGTTCGAACAGCGGCACCTCGAGGTCGGCTTCCAGCTCCTGGATGGCCTTGGTGACGGCGGGCTGGGTCAGGTTCAGTTCCCGCGCCGCACGCGCGATCGAGGACGAACTGAGCACGCGTTCGAAAATCAACAGCGGTTTCAGCTTGAGGCGACGTAGCATGACGTCGGTCAATGGAATATTGGCGCGCGGGTTGCCGGCGCCGTTGGAGTGTGCATCGGACATCATTGTCTCCCTGTCGTGCGGTACCGCATCGCCCGGCCAGTCTCGTTAATCTTGTTAGTCGCCAGACATTCCGGCGGAATGCCTGGTCACCTGTCATGCAAGAGGTGTGCCATTGCGGCACTGCTCGTTGTTGTCCGCAGGTGAATTTGTCGGCACAGTTTACTGTATTCGCGGTGCATGCCCGCGATAAAAAATGTAAGACCGAAGTGTCAAGACGAGATCGAAGAGCTGGCTTGTCGTTGCCTGACATGGCGTTTTTCTGCCGCCGGCGTTCGCTGCGACCACGGCGACCACGGAGGCAAGCAGGCGGATATCGGTTAAACGTGCATCGCATGGCGCAGACATAAAAAAATCCGCCTGGTCACCCGGGCGGATTTTCAATTCACAGCTTCAGCGGCGGCAAAGCGCCGCGTTGATTAACGTTCGCTGCCGCGACGCATCATGTCAAAGAACTCGGCATTGTTCTTGGTCGACTTCATCTTGTCGAGGATGAATTCCATCGCTTCGATTTCGTCCATGTCGTACATCAGCTTGCGCAGGACCCAGATCTTTTGCAGCTGGTCCGGCTTGATCAGCAGTTCTTCGCGGCGTGTGCCGGACTTGCTGAGGTTGATGGCCGGGTAGACGCGCTTCTCGGCGAGGCGGCGTTCCAGATGGACTTCCATGTTGCCGGTACCCTTGAATTCTTCGTAGATCACGTCATCCATGCGGCTGCCGGTTTCGATCAGGGCCGTCGCGATGATGGTCAGCGAACCGCCTTCTTCGATGTTGCGGGCGGCGCCGAAGAAGCGCTTCGGACGTTGCAGCGCGTTGGCGTCGACACCGCCGGTCAGAACCTTGCCGGACGCCGGGATCACGGTATTGTAGGCGCGCGCCAGACGGGTGATCGAGTCCAGCAGGATGACCACGTCCTTCTTCATTTCAACCAGACGCTTGGCTTTTTCCAGCACCATTTCGGCGACCTGCACGTGACGCGTGGCCGGTTCGTCGAAAGTCGATGCGACGACTTCGCCGCGCACCGAGCGCTGCATTTCGGTCACTTCTTCCGGACGTTCGTCGATCAGCAGGACGATCATCACGGTGTCGGGATGGTTGGTGGTGATGGCGTGGGCGATGTGTTGCAGCATGACCGATTTACCGGACTTCGGCGACGCCACCAGCAGGCCGCGCTGGCCGCGGCCGATCGGCGCGATCAGGTCGATGATGCGGCCGGTGATGTTTTCCTCGCCGCGCATTTCGCGCTCGAGCTGCATGATCTTGTTCGGATGCAGCGGCGTGAGGTTTTCAAACAGGATGCGGTGCTTGGAGGCTTCCGGCGCTTCGCCGTTGACCTTGTCGACCTTGACCAGCGCAAAGTAGCGCTCGCCGTCTTTTGGTGTGCGCACTTCGCCTTCGATCGAGTCGCCGGTGTGCAGATTGAAGCGGCGGATTTGCGAAGGCGAAATGTAAATGTCGTCAGTGGACGCCATGTAGCTGGCGTCAGGCGAGCGCAGGAAGCCGAAGCCGTCAGGCAACACTTCAAGGGCGCCGTCGCCGAAAATTTGTTCTCCCGATTTCGCGCGTTTTTTGAGGATCGCGAACATCAGTTCTTGTTTGCGCAGGCGCGCCGCGTTATCGATGTCCAGGCCAATTGCCATTTCAAGCAATGCGGAGACGTGTAACGCCTTTAATTCTGATAAGTGCATAAGAGTGTCCCGGGATGGGAATAGTAAAAGGTGGGGGAGGGAATTGCGTGGTGTGGGTAAATTAAAAAACTAGCTTACGTGTATCGATTTTCAGGCTACCGGTAAGCACAACAAGCGGCGATGCGAGCGCACCGCCGCTGTGAATCTTCTTAGATGTTGCTGTCGATGAACGAAGTCAGCTGGCCTTTTGCCAGAGCGCCGACTTTTTGCGCTGCTGCTGCGCCGTTCTTGAACAGGATCAGCGTCGGAATGCCGCGGATGCCGAACTTGGCTGGAATAGCCTGGTTTGCATCGACGTCCAGCTTGGCGATCTGCAGTTTGCCTTCGTATTCCTTGGCGACTTCTTCCAGAATCGGGGCGATCGCTTTGCAAGGACCGCACCATTCAGCCCAGAAGTCCACCAGGACTGGCTTGTCGGATTTCAGGACGTCTGCTTCAAAAGAGGCGTCGGAGATGTGTTTGATGTTTTCGCTCATGGTAGATCCTCGATCTGAGGGAATATATATAAGTAAGTGGTCAAATAGCGCCGGGGGAACATACCATTTGCTTGGCGTATGCCATCAACGCTTCCGGAGTTGCTTCATTGCGTAACTTTGCTTAAAGCAGATGGAGTCGTTGTGCCCTGATTCAAGTATTTTGAAACGCGGCAACGGGTATTCGGCGGGGTACGGAGGCAATCATAACCCATTTTTGGGAAAAGTGCGCCTTGCCGCCGCCGATAGGCCGCCATCCGGCAAAGCCTGTTGCAGGGCGGTTGCCAAGGTTGCCAATTGACCCGGCCGGTCGCATACAATGCGGCAAAGACATGCCGGGTCGATAGATTCCGGCAATCATTTCGATAAATATATTTTTCTCTCCGGCCTCCTTTTAATGTTGCATTCGCCCCTGCTGATCAGCCCTTCCATCGATTTCTGGCCGCAGACCGCTGTCGCCTTACTGGAGGCGGAGCACATGCTGGGCGCAGCAGTGGAGGCGGGGTCGCACGACTTTTCCGGTTATCAGGTGGTGGTGCCGGCGTTTTCGCATGCGGTGCACTGGCGCGCGGCGCTGGCCCAGGCGCTGCAGCGCCGGTCGCCGCAACAGGCCGGCTTCATCCCGCCGCGCATCAACACCATGGCCGGCTGGCTGGCCATGCAGGCGCCCCAGCCGCAGCAGGACGACAGCGAACGCCTGATGCAGCTGTACGCGCAATTGCGCCAGCACGGCTGGCTCAAGAAGATGTTTACGGCGCGCCGCAACACCGACCTGCTGCCGCTGGCGCAGACGCTGCTGTCGCTGTCGGATGAACTGACCCAGGCATTGCTGCCGGCCATGGAGCGCACCCCGGGAGATGCGGACGAACGCTGGCAAGCCGCGCTGGCGCAATTGTCGCCGTCGGCGCGCAGCATGCTCTCGGACGAGGCGCAACTGGTCTGGTCAATCTGGCAGAGCCAGCTCGACGGCAATGACAAGACCGCGCAGCGCTACCAGCGCATGCTGGCGCTGGCCAAACCGGGCGCGCATGCGCCATTGGCGCCGCTGATGTGGATCAGCCCGGTCGCGCCCGAACCGATGGAGCAGGCCTTCCTCGAAGCCTACGGCGAACATGCCGACGTGCAGTCGGTGCAGATCGATTGGCGCGGCCCGGATATCCCCTTGCTGTACCAGACTGCATGGCCGGAATTGTGCGACGCACCGCTGGCCCCTGCGCCGGATGACCTGTTCGCGCCGCAGATGGACGCGCCGACGCTGGCGCTGTGTCCGGCCGCGAGTCTCGAGGACGCTTCGCTGCAGAGCGCGCAGATCGTGCTCGACTGGCTGCGCCAAGGCAAGGACGACATCGCCATCGTCGCCCAGGATCGCGTCAGCGCGCGCCGCCTGCGCGCTTTGCTGGAGCGTGCGCAAGTCTCGGTGGCCGACGAAACCGGCTGGAAGCTGTCGACCACCCGCGCCGCCGCAGCGATGGCAGCATGGTGCGACGTCGTCACTTCGCGCGGCGAAACCACCGCATTGCTCGACCTGCTGAAGTCGCCGTTCATCTTCGCCGGCATGGCCGACAAGAGCGCGGCGGTAATGCAGATCGAGTGGCAATTGCGGCGCGAGAATATTTCCGGCGAATGGCGCAGCGTGCAAGCGGCGTTCAAGAGCGGTTCGCTTGCCGCAGAGGTTTTGCAGGCAGTGGCTGCGCAGGCCGCGCTGTTCGACGGCCGCAAGAACCTGATCGACTGGAGCGCGTGCGCACAGCAATTGCTCGATGCGCTCGACATGCGCGATGCATTCGCGCAGGACATCGCCGGCCAGCAGGTGCTGCAATTGCTGGACGACCTCGGCGCCCGGCAATCGGACGGCGACGGCGGCGAATTGTTCTCCTTCTCGGAATGGCGCGCGCTGCTGAACCTGCAGCTCGACGCCGTCACGTTCATGCCGCCGATCACCGATCGCCGCATCGTCATGCTGCCGCTCAACGGCGCGCGCCTGCGCAATTTCGACGCAGTGCTGGTGATCGGCGCCGACGCCGAGCATCTGCCGTCGCAACCGCAGGAAACGCTGTTCTTCTCGAACGCCGTGCGCCACGAGCTTGGATTGCCCACGCGGCTGTCACGCCAGCATCAGCAATTGCGCGACCTGACCGAACTGCTGTGCGCCAATCGCGAAGTGGTGCTGTCCTGGCAGACCCATAAAGACGGTGAACCGAATCCCAAGAGCCCGTGGCTTGAGCGTCTCGAACTGTGCCTGGCAAAAGCCGGCATGGCGCCGCTGCGCGAGCTGCGCCACGATTTGCCGCTGCATGAATTGCTTGCCGCACCCTCCGTCATGCCCGCGCCGTCGGCCGCTGAGCTGACGCCGGCGCGCTTGTCGGCCAGCGCCTACAACCGGCTGGTGGCCTGCCCGTATCAATTCTTCGCTCAGCACATGCTGCGCGTGAACGTCATGGACGAACTGTCCGACATGCCCGAGAAACGCGACTACGGCGGCTGGCTGCATGAAATTCTGATGAAATACCACGAAGCGTTGCGCGACGCGAAGACGCCTGTCGAGCAGCGTGCGGCCTTGCTGGCGACCATCTCGGATGACGTCTTCGGCAAGGCGATCCGCGAACATCCCGCTGCGCTCGGTTACGAAGCGCGCTGGCGCAAGGTGATGCCGGCGTACCTGGTCTGGGCCAACGAACGCGAAGCGTCGGGCTGGCATTTCGTGCTGGGCGAATTGCCCTTGCAGCATGCACTGGCCTGGCCGGACGGCGGTATCGAGTTGTACGGCCGCCTCGATCGCGTCGATGAAAATGCCGAGGGCGAACGCGCGGTGCTCGACTACAAGACCAGTTCGTTGCCATCGCTGGTCGCCAAGTTGAAGAATGCCGAAGATCACCAGCTGCCGTTCTACGGCTTGCTGTCGGGCCAGACCATGGCTGCTGCGCATTACGTCGCGCTGGAGCCGTCCAGGGACAAGACCGGTGACGTCGCCGCACCCGATTTCGAAGCCCAGCAGCAGGCCCTGCAGCAGCAGATCATCACTGTCGTGCAGGCCATCGGCAACGATGCGCCGCTGCCGGCCAACGGCATCGAATCGGTTTGCCAGTATTGCGATGTGCGCGGACTGTGCCGCAAGGGAGTCTGGCAATGAACGACATGAACAGCGTAAACAACAAAGGATCGATCTCCGCCTACGAAATCAACGGCCGTCCCGCAGAAGCGGCGGCGTTCACCGCAGCCGCCTGCGATCCGCGCCAGTCGGTCGTGGTGGAAGCCTGCGCCGGCAGCGGCAAGACCTGGCTGCTGGTGGCGCGCATGTTGCGATTGCTGCTCGCGGGGGCGCAGCCGGCCGAACTGCTGGCGATCACCTTCACCCGCAAGGCCGCACAGGAAATGCGCGAACGCCTGATGGAACTGCTGCACGAACTGACGCTGGCGCCGGCCGAACAGGCACGCCAGTTGCTGCTGGAACGCGGCGTCGACGCCGACGAGCTGCCGCGCGTGATGCCGCTGGCGCGCTCGCTGTACGAACAGATTCTCGCAGGGCAGCAGGGTTTGTCGATCGACACCTTCCACAGCTGGTTCGCCCGCTTGTTGCAGATCGCTCCGCTGGCGTCGGGCGTGCCGCACGGCTATGCGCTGACCGAGAAAAACGGCGAGCTCATGAACGAGGCCTACCGCCGCTTCATGCAGGCGGTGCAAAAGCCGGCGCAACAAGAGATCAAGCTGGCCCTGCTGGAGCTGTACGACCTGGCCGGCGACAGCGGTGCGCGCAATCTGCTCGATTCCTTCCTCGACAAGCGTGCCGAGTGGTGGGCTGCAACCATGCCGCCGCTATCCTCGGAAGACGCGCCGCTGCAATGGCTGGAAGAGTTGTGCGGGCCCGATGCCGCACGAGACGCGCGACTGACCGTCTGGAGCAGCGAGGCGCTGAAGGCGCGGCTGTACGAAATTTCTTCGCTGCTCGGCAAAGGCACGGCAACCAACCAGAAACGCGCGGTCGCCATCGAAACGCTGGTGAGCGGTGACGCGTCGGTGGAGCAGTTCGCCGCATTGGCGACGCAGTTCTATGACGACAACGGCAAACCGCGCGGCAACACCAAGACCAAGGATTTGAAGGCGGCATTGAGCAAGCACTACGGCGTCGACGAAGAGGTCGCCGTGTCGCTGTTCGATGAAGTGTTTGAACTGACCGGCAATGAACTGCGGCTGTTGCAGCGACGCAGCGCCGAAGGCATTGTGCTCAGGCTCAATCGCGCCCTGTTCACAGCGGGCCGCGCCTATCTCGACGCCTATCAGGAAGTGAAGGCCGAGCAGCGCGTGTTCGATTTCGCCGATCTGGAATGGCACGCCTACCGCCTGCTCACCAACGAAGAGAGTGCGGCCTATCTGCAAAGCCGCCTCGACGCGCGCTACAAGCACATCCTGCTGGACGAATTCCAGGACACCAACCCGCTGCAATGGAGCATCGTGCGCGCCTGGCTGCGTGCCTACGGCGGCGATGCGGCGCAGCCGAGCGTGTTCGTGGTGGGTGATCCCAAGCAATCGATTTACCGCTTCCGCCGCGCCGAGCCGCGTGTGTTCGCCGCCGCGCGCACCTTGCTGGAACAGCAGGGCGCGGCGGTCTTGCGCGCCAATCAGACGCGCCGCAACGCCAGCGTCATCGTCGACGTGCTCAACACCAGCTTCAGCGGCCGCAATGCCTTGTTCGCACCGCAGACCACGCTGGGCATGGACGGCGGCGCGGTGTGGCGCTTGCCGCTGGTGCAGGCGCCCGAGGCGGCCGAAGAGGACAAGACCGACGCTGCTCCATCGGCGCTGCGTAATCCGCTGATCACCCCGCGCGAGGAAGAAGACGATGCGCGCCGGCGCGACGAAGGCCGCCAGGTGGCGCAGGCGATTTTGCTGGCGCGTCAGCGCATCCAAGTCGGCGGGCGTGCGCTCAAGTGGGGCGACGTCATGCTGCTGGTGAAGAAGCGCCGTCATCTGATCGCGTATGAAAGCGCATTGCGCGAAGCCGGCATTCCGTTTGTCTCCGACAAGCGCGGCGGTTTGCTTGATTCGCTCGAGATTGCCGACCTGATTGCGCTGCTGACTTTCCTGATCACGCCCAATGACACGCGGGCCTTGGCCCATGTGCTGAAGAGTCCGATCATCGGCGCCACCGACGGGGACCTGATCGCGCTGGCGCAACGCAGTGAATCCGACTGGTGGAAACGCGTGCTCGCTGCGCAGCAATCCGGTTCCGCATCAGCCGCTGTCGAACGCGCTGCGCACCTGCTCGCGCAATGGCTGGACGCTGCGCCGCATTATCCGGTGCACGATCTGCTCGACCGCATCCTGCACGAAGGCCAACTGGCCGCGCGCTATGCCCAGGCCGTCGCGCCATCCATGCGCAGCCAGGCGCTCGGCAACATCGAGGCTTTCGTCGAACTGGCGCTCAACCTCGACGCCGGCCGTTATCCCAGCCTGCCGAAATTCATCGACGCGCTGCGCGTCTTGCAGCGCCACGCCGAAAGCGATGCGCCCGACGAGGCCAGCATTGATGCCGCCGCCGACGCCGTGCGCATCCTCACCGTACACAGTGCCAAGGGCCTGGAAGCGCCGGTGGTCGTGATGATGGACACCAATCACAGCGATCCCGCCAACGACAACATCGGCATCCTGTGCGACTGGCCGCAGGACGAAGACGCGCCGACGCATTTCTCCGCCTTCGGGCGCAAGAGCGAGCGCGGCACGGCGCGCGATCGCTGGTTCGACGCCGAAGAGCATTTCAAGATGCAGGAGGATTGGAACCTGCTCTACGTCGCGCTGACACGCGCCAAGCAATTGCTGATCGTCAGCGGCGTGGCTGGCACCAAGGGCGCGCTGGAAGGCGGCATCCAGGAGGGCAGCTGGTACAGCCGGCTGTTCGACCGCGCCGGCGAGGAGCAGGGCGTGGAATTGGTAGCGCCACCTGCGCAGGTCAACGACGCCGGCCAACAGCGCGAAGAACATTTCACACTGCCGCTGTTCATCCCGACGCCGTTGCCGGCGCCGGCGGTCGATACGCCGGAGAGCTACAGCAACGACGCCATCGACGAAGGCGTAGCCTTGCACGCGCTGCTGGAACGTGCGCTGCATGCGCGCACCTGGCCGGTAACATTGCCCGACGAGGCCGCCATTGCGCGCTGGCTGCCGTGCCCGCGTCCGCTGGCGGCGGTGATCCGCGCCCAGGCCGTCAATATGTTGGCGCAACCGGCGCTGGAGCGTTTCTTCAATCCAGCCTTGCATCGCCATGCGCGCGATGAAATGGAGATCGTCACAACCGACGGCGTATTGCGTTGCGACCGCGTGGTGGTGTTCGACGACGAAGTCTGGGTGCTTGATTACAAGCGCAATCTGCTCGACAGCGAGCGCGCCGCTTATCAGGCGCAATTGGCGCGTTATCGCACGGCGCTCTTGTCAGTGTTTTCTGACAAGCAAATCAGGTCTGCGCTGATAACTGCCGATGGTCGGCTTTGGGAATAATGGCATCGCCTTCAGATTGACCACTTAGTGACCACTTAACAAAAGACGATCACATCACAGGAAAAAACTTCGTTTAATACAAAAATGGTTTAACCTCGGGTTCCCTACCGGGGTTAATGTTCAAGAAGCGTTCAAGAATCATCGCTTTATATCAATCATCCGTGCGTAGTCGACAGCGTCGCCAAGGAACAGGCGAAGCGCGCGCACCGTCAAAATAAATATCAGGAGGAGCTATGCAGTGGACTCTTCCGTCTTTCGCCCTGGCACAACCGATCCAATGGAACGCGTTGCTGCTGTTCGGTAGCTTATTGCTGTTCGGGCTGATAGCCGGTCATATCGTGTCGAAGTCGCCATGGGTGCCGCGCATCACGGGTTATCTGATCGTCGGTTTCATCCTTGGCGGCGGCGGCCTGAACTGGCTGTCCGGCGATGTGCTGAGCGTGACCAATATCTTCGCTGACATTGCCGTCGCGTTGGTGGTTTATCAACTGGGTCGCTACGTCGACATCGGCTGGCTGCGCCGTGAGAAGTGGCTGCTGGCCACCGTCGTCACCTCGGCCGTGCTGTGCTTCACCTTCGTCAGCCTGGCCTTGCTGTGGTTCGGCACCTCCAACGTGCTGGCCTTGCTGGGCGGCGTGTGGGCCATCGCCACCGCGCCGGCCGTAGTGCTGGTGGTGCTGCGCGACCTCAAGGCCGAAGGCCAGGTCACGCGTCGCCTGGCGACCATGACTGCGCTCAACAACTTCGTCGCCATCCTGGCCGCCTATGCCTTGCTGCCGGTGATTGCGCATGAATCGGGCACGCCGCTGCTGACGCTGGTCGAACACACCGCCTATTCGCTGATCGGTTCGCTGGTGCTGGCCTACCTGACTTACTGGCTGATGATGCCGCTGGCGCGTCTGCTCGGTCGCCAGGGCAGCCGCCAGTTCGTGCTGGTGATTTCGGTCATCGCGCTGGCCATCGGCGTGGCGCATGCGCTGCATTTGCCGGTGATGCTGACAATGCTGATCTTCGCCATCATGTCGAAGAACCTGGACCGCCAGTACGACCTGATGGAGCTGGAATTCGGCGTCGCCAACGAATTGTTCGTGGTGATGCTGTTCGTCACGGTGGGCGCGTCCATGCGCCTGGCGGACCTGAGCATGGTCGGCTTGTCGGTGCTGATCCTGATTGCCGCGCGCTTCGTGGCGATGGGCTGCGGCGTGTTCCTGTTCGCCCGTTTTGCGCGCATGAACTGGAAGCAGGCCGGGCTGCTTACCCTGGGTACCCTGCCGATGACCGAGGCGGGACTCGGACTGATGCAGACGATTTCCAACCTGTACCCGCATACCACGTCCGACGTCGTGCCCTTGCTGGCGGGATGTCTGATCGTGCTGGAATTGTTTGGCCCTGTCGCCACCCAATTCGCCCTGATCAAATCTGGTGAAAGCGGACGCGAATGACTACTACCACTACCTATGCCCCTACCTCTATCGCTGCCGCTGCGCCGGTGCATGAAGAAGGACTGACGCATTTTCCGACGTCCAGCGCCGGCATCTTGCCGTTCACTTCCTCCACGCCGTTCACGATGGGCATCGAGCTGGAATTGCAACTGGTCAATCGCCGCAACTACAACCTCGCCAGCGACGCCGTCGACCTGCTGACCTGGATCGAGCCGCGCGAACTGCAAAAGCAGATCAAGCTGGAAATGACACAAGGGATGATCGAACTCAATTCGGGCATCCACACCCGCGTCGACGAGTTGATCGAAGAGTTGAAAGATCTGCGCGGCGCCCTCAACAACGGCGCCCAATATCTCAACATCGACGTCTCCGGCGGCGGCGCGCATCCGTTCCAGCACTGGAACGAGCAGCGCATCACGCCGAGCGAGCGCTTCTATCACCTGCACGAGAAGTACGGCTACCTGGCCAAGACCTTCACCGTGTTCGGCCAGCACATCCACATCGGCGTGGCCAACGGCGATGACGCGCTGTATCTGACGCATGCGTTCTCTCGCTTCGTGCCGCACTTCATCGCGCTGTCGGCGGCGTCGCCGTTCTATCAGGGCGCCGACACCAAGTTCGACTCCTCGCGCAGCAACGTGGTGCGCGCGTTCCCGCTGTCGGGTACGGCGCCGGTGCAGACCAAGTGGGCCGAGTTCGAGACTTACTACGACGAGCTGCTGCAGATGGGCATCGTCGCCAGCATGAAGGATTTCTACTGGGACATCCGCCCCAAGCCCGAATATGGCACCGTCGAGATCCGCGTCTGCGACACCCCGCTGACCATCGAGCACGCCGCCCATCTGGGCGCCTATGCGCAACTGCTGGCGCGCTGGATCCTGACCGAGCGGCCGTTTGTGATGCGCGACGATTTTTACCTGCTGTACCAGTACAACCGTTTCGAGGCCAGCCGCTTCGGATTGAACGGCATGCTGGCTTTGCATGGCGAAACGCCGGCGACTTCGAGTAAACTGCCGATCTTCGAGCATTTGCTGTTGCAATTGCAGTTGCTGCAACCGTATGTGCAAAACGAGGTCGAGGAACTGACCCTGAAACGCTTGCGCCACATGGCGCACAACCGGCTCAGCGACGCCGGCTGGCTGCGCCAGGCATTTGCCCAGCGCGGTTCGCTCAACGATATGATGCGTCTGTCGTCTGAACTGTGGATGGACCGGTCGCCGCCTTCTTACTTCCAATGATGCCCCTGCCTTCGCCAGCGAAGCAGGCTGGCGAAAGCAAACATGACAACACCATTCGATGTAGCAGTAATCGGCGCCGGCGCCGCCGGCATGATGTGCGCGGCCGTAGCCGGCCAGCGCGGCAAGTCGGTGGTGCTGATCGACCACGCATCCAAGCTGGCTGAGAAGATCCGCATCTCCGGCGGGGGCCGTTGCAACTTCACCAACATCGGCGCGACGCCGCAGAACTTCCTCTCGCAAAATCCCCATTTCTGCAAAAGCGCCTTGTCGCGCTACACGCCGCAGGACTTCCTCACGCTGGTCAAGCGCTACCAGATCAGCTTCCATGAGAAGCACAAGGGCCAGTTGTTCTGCAATGACTCGTCCGAAGAAATCATCGCCATGCTCAAGGCCGAGTGCGATTCCGGCCATGTCGAGTGGCGCATGCCGTGCGGCGTGGCCTCGGTGGGCAAGGATGGCGAGCTGTTCCGGCTGGAGACGGATTCCGGCGAAATCCTGGCGCGTAACGTGGTGATCGCCACGGGCGGTTTGTCGATTCCCAAGATCGGCGCCACCGACTTCGCCTATCGCATCGCCAAACAGTTCGACATCAAGCTGGTCGAGACGCGCCCGGGCCTGGTGCCGCTGACCTTCGACGGCGCCGGCTGGCAGCCTTTCGTCGACCTGGCCGGCATCGCGCTGGAAGTCGAAGTCGAAACCGGCGTCAAGAAAGAGCGCGGCTATTTCCTCGAAGACCTGCTGTTTACTCACCGTGGCCTGTCCGGCCCGGCAATCCTGCAGATTTCCAGCTTCTGGCAGCAGGGCGCATCGCTGACGCTGAACCTGCTGCCGCAGATCGACGTCGCCGAGGCCCTGATCGAAGGCAAGACCACGCTCAAGAAGAATCTCGGCAACCAGCTGGGGCAATGGCTGCCGGCGCGATTGGCCGATGGCTTGCTCAAAGCCAACGGATTCGACGGCGCCGCGCGCGTCGCCGACATGCCGGACAAGCAACTGCGCCAGGTGGGCGAAGCGCTCAATCGCTGGACCATCAAGCCGAACGGCTCGGAAGGCTACCGCAAGGCCGAAGTCACCATGGGCGGCGTCGACACCCGTGAGCTGTCGCAGCAGAGCATGATGGTCAACAAGGTGCCTGGCCTGCATTTCATCGGCGAGGCGGTCGACGTGACCGGCTGGCTGGGCGGCTACAACTTCCAGTGGGCCTGGGCGTCGGGTGTGGCGGCGGGGCAGGCGATTGAATAGGATGGAGTGTATGTTTCCGGCACGCATCCCAAATCGTTGATTTATTTGAATTTTTTGCTGACCGGTTGGAAAAAAGCCACGGTAAAGCTTCCATTGTCCGCTTGGGTCTGCTAAAATCGCGTTCTTTCCGTATCCAACCTAACCTCTTTGGTTTGAATCTACATGACCACTATTCGTCTTAAAGAAAACGAGCCGTTCGAAGTCGCCATGCGCCGCTTCAAGCGCACTATTGAAAAAACCGGTCTGTTGACCGAGTTGCGCGCGCGCGAGTTTTACGAAAAGCCGACAGCAGAACGCAAGCGCAAGCTGGCAGCCGCAGTGAAGCGTCACTACAAGCGCATCCGCAGCCAGCAACTGCCTAAGAAGCTGTACTAAGAAATTCCTGTCGCGCCGCCTTGGTGTGCGCGACCACGTTAAACCCGCTCTGGTAAACACCACAGCGGGTTTTCGCATTCGTAGGCCGTCGCTAAGCTACTGCGCGAACCGGCATGCGGTCTGCGGTGCTCATCGTACATTCGTACGATTCCGCTCCTCGATCCACATGTCGGTCCTGCTCGCTACGCTTATCGACGGCCTACGTGGTCTCATATAAGTCCTTTGCGACGCACTTCAGCGGCTGGGATTTGAGGCTTATGCTAGATTGAATCAATCGCTTATCTCTGGAGAATGCAATGGGTCTGAAAGAGCAAATCACCGAAGACATGAAGGCGGCGATGCGCGCCAAAGAGGCGGCCAAGCTGGGTACGATTCGCCTGATCACCGCGGCGATGAAGCAAAAGGAAGTCGATGAGCGCGTTGAGCTCGACGACGCCATGGTGTTGGCGATCATCGACAAGATGGTCAAGCAGCGCAAGGATTCCATCAGCCAGTTCGAAGCCGGCGGTCGCCAGGATCTGGCCGACATCGAGAAGGCCGAACTGGCCATCCTGACAACTTACATGCCTGCCGGCCTGTCCGAGGACGAGATCAAGGCTGAAGTGCAAGCCGCCGTTGCCGCCACCGGCGCCGGCGGTCCGCAGGACATGGGCAAGGTCATGGGCGTGCTGAAGCCGAAGCTGGCCGGTCGCGCCGACATGACCGCCGTGTCCGCTCTGGTCAAGGCCGCCTTGACCAAAGCCTGAATCTTGTCAGGACGCTAACTCCCTGTGATTCCACAGTCGTTCATTCAGGATTTGCTCAACCGCGTCGATATAGTCGATGTGGTTGGCAAGTATGTGCAGCTCAAAAAGGGCGGCGCCAACTTCATGGGCCTGTGCCCGTTCCATAACGAAAAATCGCCGAGCTTCACGGTCAGTCCGACCAAGCAGTTCTATCACTGCTTCGGCTGCGGCGCGCATGGAACGGCCATCAGTTTCCTGATCGAATATTCCGGCCTTGGCTTTGTCGAGGCGGTCAAGGATCTGGCCCAAGGCGTCGGCATGACGGTGCCCGACAACGACGACCGCATCCCGCCGGCGCAGCGCGCCGAGCAGCAGGCCAAGAGCATGGCCTTGTCGGACGCGATGTCGGCGGCTTGCGATTTCTATCGCCAGCAGTTGCGGGCGGCGCCGAACGCCGTCGAGTATTTGAAGGGCCGCGGCCTGACCGGCGAAATCGCCGCAAAGTTTGGTCTCGGTTATTCGCCTGATGAATGGGACAGCCTGCGCAAGGTGTTCCCGGATTATGAAGTGCCGGCGCTGGTCGAGGCCGGCCTGGTGATCGACAAGAGCGACGAGGACGGCGGCCAGCGCATGGGCCGCAAGCGTTACGACCGCTTCCGTCATCGCGTGATGTTTCCGATTCGCAATACCAAGGGCCAGGTCATCGGCTTCGGCGGCCGCGTCATGGACGGCGGCGAGCCGAAGTACTTGAACTCCCCGGAAACGCCGCTATTTCAGAAGGGTAGCGAGCTGTACGGTTTGTTCGAAGCACGCCAGGCGATCCGCGAAGCGGGCTACGTGCTGGTGACCGAAGGTTACATGGACGTGGTGGCGCTGGCGCAGCTGGGTTTCCCGCAGGCGGTGGCGACGCTGGGTACGGCGTGCACGCCGATCCACGTGCAGAAATTATTGCGTCAGACCGACGAAGTGGTGTTCAGCTTCGACGGCGACTCGGCCGGACGACGCGCCGCACGGCGCGCGCTGGATGCCTGCCTGATTCATGCCTCGGACAACAAGATCATCAAGTTCCTGTTCCTGCCGAAGGAGCACGACCCGGACAGCTATGTGCGCGAAAAAGGCGCCGAAGCGTTCGAGCAGCAGATTAAAGAAGCGATGCCGCTGTCGCAGTTCCTGATCAAGGAAGTGGTCGGCGAGAACGACATGACCACACCGGAAGGCCGCGCCCGCGCGCAGTTCGACGCCAAGCCGATGTTGCAGGCGTTGCCGCCGTCGTCCTTGCGTCTGCAGATCGTGCGCAGCCTGGCCCAGGTCACGCAGACCACGCCGGCTGAAATCGAGGCTTTGTTCGAGCTGTCCAAGCCGGTGGTGCAGGCAAGTACGCGCCGGGCGCCGCCGCCGCGCAGCAAGCGCATGGCGCCGATCGGACTGGAGCGTCAGATCGTGCGGCTGCTGGTGGCGCATCCGGCCTTGTCCAGCGACCTCGACGACGACACCCTGGTGGTGGTCGGTCATCACGCGCCGGATCATGCGCAGATGGTGACGCAACTGGTTGAAGCGTGCCGCAGCATGGGTGAGCAAGCCAATTTTGCGACGCTGGTCGAATTGCTGCGTGATGGCGGGGCGGATTTTGAAAGCCTGATCGCCGAAATCGCGGCCGAAACCGAGACCGAATCCGAATTTGATGTCGTCCGGCAAGAAATGGCCGGCGCCGTGCGCCAGATGAAAATGCGCCAAGTCGAAGATGAAATGAAGCAATTGTCGATTGCCGGCCTGAGGGATGAACTTGCCCAAAGCCGCTACCGGGAATTGATGCATCGGAAGGAACATCTGAAACGTCTCACGGGAGCCGATTTCGGATGATTTTGAGAGGTGTTGAGGGACGATCGGGGCTCGATGTTACGCAGGATTGCCTTGATCTCCGGGAAAAACACCCTATATATGTTATAATCTAGGGCTTTAATTCCGCGGCGAAACATAATTCGTGATGCGGCAAAGATTCATTGAACCATCGGTCCATAGAGCGAATGAAGGCAAATAAGCCATCGCATTGGACAAGAAATGCAGGGGACGAAAGATTTAGGAACGTTGCGCGGGCAAATCGTATCCAAGTGATATGAGATGCATGAAGAGCATGGTTTTATTGGCGCAATGAGTTTGACTCACTTGGCTTTGATTCTATGGCAGATGCAATGAAGAAAACCGCAAAAACTCCGACACCTTCCGCTAAAAACACCAAGCCGGCCGTCAAGCCGGCAAGCAAGTCGACCCCTGTAACACGATCGGTCCCGAAGAAAACAGCTGCTGCAAAGCCTACCGGCAAAGCAACGGCGACGGCAGTAAGGGCAACAAGCTCGCCGGCGAAAGCTGCATTGACAGCCTCGGCGAAAAAAACCAGTGCCAAACCTGCTTCTACGGCGGTTCGCGCTGCAGCGCCGGTAATCGCCAAAGCGACTACCAAAGCGGCTGCAACGCCAACGAAGAAGAACTTATCTCAAGCCAGCGTCAAGCCGGCTTCTGTGCAATCGAAAGCTTCTGTGACAATCAAGAAACCTGAACCGAAAACCGCCAAGCCTGCCGCCAAAGCAGCAGTCAAGAGCGAAGTCAAAGACGTCAGCGTCATGATCGCGCCTGGCGTCAGCCAGACGACCGACGCCGCCGCACTGGCAGCCATCGACACGTCCGGCTACATTTTGCCGTCCGTCAAGGTGCCGGGCCGCCGTGGCCGCAAGCCGAAGGAATTCCAGCCCGAGAACGACGAAATCGCCGCACTGAATGCGGTTGAGCGCGCCGAACTCAAGGCCGTCGACAAAGCCAAGGCCAAGGATCGCAAAGCCAAGGAAAAGGCACTGCTGAAAGACGCATTCTCGTCCGACACCGAAGCCACCGAAGAAGAACTCGAGCGTCGCCGCCAAAAGCTCAAGACCCTGATCAAACAGGGTAAGGAGCGCGGCTACCTGACCTTCGCTGAAATCAACGATCACCTGCCCGAAAACATCGTCGATCCGGAAGCAATCGAAGGCATCATCGGCACGTTCAACGACATGGGCATCACCGTGTCCGAACACGCGCCCGATGCCGAGACATTGCTGCTGTCCGACAACGTCGCCAATGTCGCCAGCGACGACGACGCTGAAGCCGCTGCCGAAGCAGCGCTGTCGACCGTCGACTCCGATTTCGGCCGCACCACCGACCCGGTCCGCATGTACATGCGTGAAATGGGCTCGGTCGAACTGCTGACCCGCGAAGGCGAAATCGAAATCGCCAAGCGCATCGAAGACGGCCTCAAGGACATGATCCAGGCGATCTCGGCTTGCCCGACCACGATCGCTGAAATCCTGGTTGCCGCCGACAAGATCTCGAAGGACGAAATCAAGGTCGACGAAATCGTCGACGGCCTGGTTGACATGAGTGAAGGCGAAGTCGTTGTCGCCGCCGCTTCGGATGAAGAAGACGAAGAGGACGACGAAGAAGACGGCGAAGAAGAGGAAGAAGAAGGCGACAGCAGCAGCGCCGGCGGCGCCGCAGGTTTCTCCGCCGAGCAGCTGGAACAGCTCAAGCGCGATGCGCTGGGCAAGTTCGCCACCATCTCGACCCAGTTCGACAACATGCGCAAGGCCTTCGAAAAAGAAGGCTACAACTCCAAGCCCTACGTCAAGGCACAGGAAATCATTTCCAACGAGTTGCTGGGCATCCGCTTCACCGCCAAGGTCGTTGAAAAGCTGTGCGACACGCTGCGTGCGCAAGTCGACGAAGTGCGCCAGATCGAGCGTCAGATCCTCGACGTCGCCGTCAACAAGTGCAACATGCCGCGCGCGCATTTCATCAAGGTTTTCCCAGGCAACGAAAGCAACCTGGAGTGGGTTGACGGCGAAGTCAGCGGCAACCACGCCTACAGCGTCGTGCTGGCGCGTAACGTGCCTGCCATCAAGGAACTGCAACAGAAGCTGATCGACCTGCAAGCGCGCGTCGTGCTGCCGCTGCCGGATCTGCGCGGTATTAACAAGAAGATGGGCGCCGGCGAGAAGAAGGCGCGCATGGCCAAGCGTGAAATGACCGAGGCCAACCTGCGTCTCGTGATCTCGATCGCCAAGAAGTACACCAACCGTGGCCTGCAATTCCTGGATCTGATCCAGGAAGGCAACATCGGCCTGATGAAGGCAGTGGACAAGTTCGAATACCGTCGCGGCTACAAGTTCTCGACCTATGCGACATGGTGGATTCGCCAGGCAATTACCCGTTCGATCGCCGACCAGGCGCGCACCATCCGTATTCCGGTGCACATGATCGAAACCATCAACAAGATGAACCGCATCTCGCGTCAGATCCTGCAGGAAACCGGTGCAGAACCTGATCCGGCGACGCTGGCCATCAAGATGGAAATGCCGGAAGACAAGATCCGCAAGATCATGAAGATCGCCAAAGAACCGATCTCCATGGAAACGCCGATCGGCGACGACGACGATTCGCACCTGGGCGACTTCATCGAAGACAACAACACATTGGCCCCGGCCGATGCAGCGTTGCATGCTTCGATGCGCGGTGTGGTCAAGGACATCCTCGACTCCCTGACGCCACGCGAAGCCAAGGTGCTGCGCATGCGTTTCGGTATCGAAATGTCGACCGACCACACCCTGGAAGAAGTCGGCAAGCAATTCGACGTCACGCGCGAGCGCATTCGTCAAATAGAGGCAAAAGCGCTGCGCAAGCTGCGCCATCCGTCGCGCTCCGACAAGCTGAAGAGCTTCCTGGAAGGTAACTAAGTCAGACCGGGACTTCGGTCCCGGCCAGACTCAGGCCCCCTAGCTCATGCTTGGTTAGAGCAGCGGACTCATAATCCGTTGGTGCCGTGTTCGACTCACGGGGGGGCCACCAGCAATTCAGAAGGGCTTACGGTAAAACGTAAGCCCTTTTTGTTTGTGCTCCGATATAGGGTGCTCTCCTGACAAACCAGTTTGTCGTCAACGTTAACTAGACGACCGGTCTAATCATGGTTAAGATACGCCTTATGACTACTGCTCCCCCCGATCTGCGCCAGCACATGCTCGAGGTCGCCAAATCCCTGATGCTGGAAAAGGGCTTCACGGCGGTCGGGCTGACCGAGTTGCTGGCGGTTGCGAAGATCCCCAAAGGCTCGTTCTATCACTACTTCGCGTCCAAGGAAGCCTTCGGCGACGCCTTGCTGACCTGGTATTTCACCGGCCACCATGCACAGCTCGATCTTTTGCTGGGCGGTCGCGATCCGGCGGCGCAGCGGTTGATGCGTTACTGGCAGTACTGGCTCGATACCCAGACCGGCGGGGATCCGGATCAACGTTGCCTGGCGGTGAAGCTCAGTGCGGAAGTCTCCGATCTGTCCGAAAGCATGCGGGCGACGCTGGAGTGGGGCACGCGCGGCATCGTCGAGCGCGTGACGCGCTGCCTGGCGGAGGGGCAGGCCGATCAATCGCTGCAGGTGACGCAGGAGCCGGCCGAGTTGGCTGCCACGTTGTACCAGCTGTGGCTGGGCGGCAGCCTGATGGCCAAGATCAGCCGCCATCGCGGACCGCTCGATACGACGATGGGGAGTACGCGGAAATTGCTGGGACTCGGGGATTCGCGGGGCTGATTCCGCATTGCCGGCGGCCGCCAACATGCTGCAGTGTTTGGCGGTCTTTTATTTAAGTTGTTACTAGACGACCGGTCTATTAATTGAAATTGCATTCCAATATTGATAAGGAGAAATTCATGCCGCAACGCCCTCTGATCAATCGTCGTATCGTGCTGGCCCGGCGCCCCGACGGTGCGCCGCTCCCCCGGGACTTCCGTCTGGAAGAGGCCGCCATCCCCGTGCCTGCGGCTGGGCAGTTGCTGCTGCAGACCGTCTATCTTTCGCTCGACCCTTACATGCGCGGCCGCATGAGCGACGCCGCCTCGTATGCGCCACCGCTGGCGCTGGGCGAGGTCATGGTGGGCGGCACCGTCAGCCGTGTCGTGGTATCCCGCCATTCGCAATTCCGCGAGGGCGATCTGGTGCTGAGTTTCGACGGCTGGCAGGAATACGCCTTGTCCGACGGCAGCGACCTGACGCCGCTCGGCGATGCAGCGCATTCTCATCCTTCTCATGCGCTGAGCGTGCTCGGCATGCCCGGTTTCACTGCCTATCACGCGCTGCTCAAGATAGGCCAGCCGAAAGCCGGCGAAACCGTGGTCGTGGCGGCGGCCAGCGGCGCTGTCGGTTCGGTGCTTGGCCAGATCGCGAAGATCAAGGGCGCGTGCGTAGTCGGCATCGCCGGCGGCGCGGACAAGTGCCGCTACGTGGAGGAGGAGCTGGGATTCGACGTCTGCATCGACCGGCGCGATCCGGACTTCGCGCGCAAGCTTGCTGCGGCATGCCCGGACGGCATCGACATCTATCACGAGAGCGTGGGCGGCCCGGTATTCGACGCCGTGCTGCCGCTGCTCAATGATCACGCGCGCATACCGGTGTCGGGTTCGATTGCACATTACAACGAAAAGGGTCTGCCGGCGGGGCCGGATCGCCTGCCGCAATTATTGAGCGCCCTGGTGTTCCGTCGTATTCGCGTGCAAGGATTCATCATCCTCGATCACTATACTGACGGCCATGCAGAATTCCAGCGCGACATGCGCGCTTGGGTCGCCGACGGGCGGGTCAAGTTGCGCGAGGACATCGTCGCGGGACTGGAGCATGCGCCAGCCGCGTTGATCGGTTTGCTCGACGGCCGCAATTTCGGCAAGGTGGTGGTGCGCGTCGCCGACTGATGCTGTCTGATGTTGACCGACCACGACTGACGCCGTCGGCAATCACTCAGAGGTATTGCTTGGGCAGAGGATAAGCCCAGTCGCCGCGCTTGCTGGTGTGCAGGCCCAGTCGGACCAGGCCTTCGGCAAAGGTCACCGCCGCGCTGACACCGTCAATCACCGGCACGCCGAGCTCCTTGCTGATGGCCTGGCACAGGTCGGCCATGCCGGCGCAGCCGAGCACGATGCAGTCGACGTCGTCCTTGGCCAGCGCAAGGCGGCATTCCTGCATGATGGCGGCATAGGCTTGCGACGCCGGGTTATCGAGGTCGAGCACGGCGATTTCGCAGGCGCGGATGTTGCGGCAGAAGCGCTGCATGCCGTAGCGCTCGGCCAGGTGCGCAGCAATGCCGCAGGTCCTGCCGAGTGTCGTGACGATGCTGAAATGCTTGCCGATGAAACTGGCGGCGTGCATGGCCGCTTCGGCGATGCCGAACACCGGGCCGCTGGCGATTTCGCGTGCGGCATCGAGGCCAGGATCGCCGAAGCACGCGATGATGTGAGCGTCGGCGCCGGCGGCTTCGGCATGGCGAATTTCTCCGAGCAAGCCGGGCACGCACATGGCTTCGTCGTAGTGGCCTTCGATCGAGACCGGGCCGGTGGCGGGATTGCAGGCCCAGATCTCGGTACCCGGCGCCGCGACCTGACGGGCGCAGTCACCGATCTTGGCCGTCATGCTGGCGGTGGTGTTGGGATTGACGATGTTGATTTTCACGTTGTCTCGATTGTTCTTGATGGTTGGTGCTGATGCAAACACGGGTGATGCTGACTTATGCGCCCAGATACAGACGTTTGATGTCGGGATGGTCGAGCAGCTCGCGCGAGACCCCTTCCAACTCGATGCGTCCGGTGGCGAGGATGTAGGCGTAGCGCGAAATCATCAGCGCCATGCGGCTGTTCTGCTCGACCAGCATGATGGTGACGCCCTCGTCCTTGTTGATCTCGAGGATGGTGCGTGCGATCAGGCGGATGAATTGCGGCGCGATGCCCAGCGACGGTTCGTCCAGCAGCAGCAGGCGCGGCCGCGCCATCAGGGCGCGACCGATGGCGACCATCTGCTGCTCGCCGCCGGACAGGCTCGACGCCTGCTGGCCGAAACGTTCCTTCAGGCGCGGGAAGCGCGTCAGCACCTTGTCCAGGTCGGCTGCGATGCCGCCCTTGTCCGAACGCGTGTACGCACCCATCAGCAAGTTGTCCTTGATCGACATGAACGGAAACACGTGGCGGCCTTCCGGCACCATTGCCACACCTTGCTCGACCAGCTTGTGCGCCGAGGTGCCGGTGACGTCGCCGCCATTGAGCAGGACCTTGCCGCCGCAGACCGGCGACAGGCCGGTGACGGCGCGCAGCGTCGACGACTTGCCTGCGCCGTTGGCGCCGATCAGCGCCACTACGCTGCCCTGGTCCACGCGCAGGCTGACGTCTTGCAGCGCGCGCACCTGGCCGTAGTTGAGCGAGACGTTTTGCAGCTGCAGGTGTGGGACCGCAGGCGCGGCGGCGCTTGTATCGGATGCAGCGGATTCCAGTATCGCGTTCATAGGCCGATGTCCTCGTCTTCCTTGCCCAGATAGGCTTCGATCACCTGTTCGTTGTTGCGGATTTCTTCCGGGCTGCCTTCGGCGATCTTTTTGCCGAAATAGAGCACGTGGATATGGTCGGAGATTTTCATCACGGCTTTCATGTCGTGTTCCACCAGCAGGATGGAGACGCCGCTGGCGGCGATCTTGCGCGTCAGTTCGACGGCGCGGTCGGTTTCGTCGGGATTGAGTCCGGCGTAAGGTTCGTCGAGCAGCAGCACCTTGGGACTCGCGGCCATGCCCATGGCGATGCCGAGCAGGCGCAGGTAGCCGTGCGGCAGCGTCTTGGCGACGCTGTCGGCGACACCGTCGAGATCGAGGAAGCGCAGGATTTCCAATGCGTCGGTGCGCATGCGGTCTTCGTCGCGGCGCGCCGACGCGGTATTGGCGAATACCTGGAAGTCGTTGGCGCTGCGCGAAAGCTGGCGTGCGAGGGCCACGTGTTCGAGCGCGGTCAACTCGGGGAAGATCGTGGTTTCCTGAAAGGTGCGCACCAGGCCGCGGGCGGAGATCTTGTGCGGATTCAGGCCGGTGATGTCTTCGCCGAACAGGCGAACCTTGCCGGTGGTCGGCGTGCAAAAGCCCGCCAGCATTTTGAAGAAGGTGCTCTTGCCGGCGCCGTTGGGGCCGATCACCGAGGTGACCTTGCCGGTCTCGGTGCCGAGCGACAGCGAGACATCGTCGTTGGCCAGCAGACCGCCGAAGCGTTTGCTCAGGCCGCTGGCTTCGAGGATGATGCGTTTGTCCGGGGGCGGGGTGACCGATGGACTCACGGGATTCATGGATGCACTCATTTAGCCTCTCCTTTGCGGAACGGCAGCGAGAACGAGAAGCCGCGCAGCGCCATCAGTCCGTTCGGCAGCGTCAGCATCACGACAATCATCAGCACGCCGTAGATCAGCGATTGATATTGCTGGAAGTCCTGCAGCAGCTCGAACAGGATGGTCAGTGCAAACGCGCCGATCATCGCGCCGCTGACATACTCCAGTCCACCGAGGAAGCAGAACAGCATGTAGTAAATGCTGTGTTCGACCGTGAAGCTTTGCGGATACACGCTCTGTGTGAACACGGAGAAATAGCTGCCCCCCAAGCCGCCCAGCGCACAGGCGATGGAGAAGGCCAGAATGCGGTAGCGCCAGACGTTGACGCCAAAGCTCTCGGCCAGATCCTCGTTCAGTCGCATGGCGCGGAAGATGCCTCCCAGACGCGAATAGTGCACGCGCCAGACTACGCCGAGCGCGATCGCCAGCAATGCGATGCCGAGGTAATACAGCGGCAATGCAGAGTCGCCCGAGAACGGTTGCGGCAGACCGGTGATGCCTTTGGAGCCTTGCGTCAGATTGCCGCCATTCAGAAACGCCAGTCGGATCGCTTCCGTCAGACAGATCGTCAACATCGAGAAGTAGATGCCCTTGAGTTTGAGAATCACGCTGCCGATCAGCGCGCCGCACAGGGCCGACGCCAGACACGACAGCGGCAGCGCGATCCAGAAGCTGAGGCCGGCTTTGGCGATCAGGATGGCGGTGACATAGCCGCCGATCAGTGCGAAGCCGGCCTGGCAGATATTGATGCGGCCGATGCAAAAGGTCAGCCACACGCCGCTGGCGATGACGGCCACGCCGGCGCAGTTCATCAGCACCGACATCAGGTAGCGCGAGTGGCCGATGCCGAGCGGCAGGACGATCAGCACGCCGAGTATCAGCAGGATCACCGAGAAGTCGCGGCGTTGGTCGAGTTTCATGGCGCCTCGTGAAAGCAAGGAAGTGAGCGGGGAATTGAGAGATACCGTCATGATCAGCCCCAGGGTTTGCCGAACAGGCCGTTCGGCTTGAAGATCAGGAACACGATCATGGCGACGAAGATCAGCAGGTAAGTCATGCTGCTCGGCAGCAGGTCGTAGCCAACTGCTTCGGCCATGCCGAGCACGAAGCCGCCGACGATGGCGCCCGAGGTCACGCCGGCGCCGCCGATCATGATCATGATGAAGGCCTTGGTCGAGATGTTGGTGCCGACGCCGGCGTTGACGCCGTACAGCGTCACCAGCAGGCCGCCGGCGATACCGGCCAGCGCTGCGCCGATGGCGAAGCCCAGCGTGGTGATGAACTTGACGTTGACGCCTTGCAGCAGCGCCGCTTCCTTGTCTTGCGCCACGGCGCGCAGGGCGCGACCGGGTTTGGTGTATTGCACGAACAGCAGCAACGCGACGATGAAGCCGATCGAGATCGCGGCAACCGCAAGATTCGAATAGGGCAGGTACGCATCGCCGTCGTTGAGGATCAGCACGCCATCGATCAGCGTCGGCACGCCGCGCTGCTTTTCGCCGAACAGCGAGAGCGCGACGTTTTCCAGCAGCAGCGCGGTGCCGACCGCCATCAGCATGCTGCTTTCTTCGCGCTTGGAAGTCGCCAGCACCGGCTGGAACAGGAAGCGGTTGAACGCCATGCCGATCACGCCCAGCGTCGCACCCGCCAGCAGCAGCGCCAGCCAGAACGGGAAGCCGAATTGTCCGTACAGGTAGTACATGACGAAGCCGCCCAGCATGTACATCTGGCCATGCGCGAAATTGACCACGCGCATGATGCTGAAGACCATGGTCAGTCCCAGCGCAATGAGCGCATAGGCCGAGCCGAGGATGAGTCCGTTGATGAGAATTTGCAGCATGTCGGTTGATGAATCCTCTGTTGTTGCATGAATGTCGGGGTATTGCCCGCACTGGAGGGAGGCCAGTGCGGGCAATGGGTGAAACAGACTATTTCTACAGCGACTGCCTTTTGTTGCCTGGTACTGCTTTTTACTGCCTGCTTCTGCTACTGAACCGCCGCGCGCAGGGATGACGTGCGGCGGATTACAACAACAGCCGGGGAGAGGCCAGGTGCAGCGTCAGTTCGCCACCTGTCCCACATAGACCGCCTCGAAGCCACCGCCCTTGTAAGCGTTGACCACCAGCGGTACGCCCACCTGCGATTGACGGCCGAAGTCTTTCTTGCCGACGAATTGCAGGGTGGTCTTGTCTTTCACGAAAGGATTGGTCATCTTGAACGACGGCATCTCCTTGCGGAATTGCTCGACGTCGGTCAATGCCTTCGGGTTCTTTTGCAGCACGGCCAGGATCAGTTCCAGCGCGTAAGCCTTGGTGCCGGCTTCGTCATTCCACTCGCCGACGCGCTTCTTGTAGACCTCGACGAATTGCTTCATGTAATCCGACTGGATCGCCGGCGTCGATGCGCCGCCGACGGAGAGGAAGCCCGCGGCTTTTTCACCGGCGACTTGTTCGAGGATCTTGGCGTCCTGACCTGTTTCAGTGGACAGTTGACCCTTGAAGCCCAGATCGCGCGCCGCCTTGATCAGCAGCGGCGCATCCGACGGCGCCACGCCCGAGAGAACAATGGCGTCAGGCTTGGCGCGTACCAGCTTGGACATGATCGGCATGAAGTCGGTAGTACCCGGCTCGTAGCTTTCCTTGTCGGCCAGCACCTTCAGGCCGAGGCTCTTGGCTGCGGCCACGCCTTCTTCCTGCTGGTTCTTGGCATCGGACTCGTTGCGCGCGACGAAGGAAATGCTCTTCACGCCTTTCTTGTCCATCAGATACTTGTAGACCACCGGACCGACCTGATACGAGGCCACCATGCCGAGCACGGATGCATTGGCCGGCGCGGTGTACAGCTCCTTGGAGAATGCGTACGGGAAGTTCATCGCTTTGGCGCGTTCCATCACCGGCTTGACGGCGATGGCGGTGGTGTCGATGTTCGGGCCGATGATGTACTTGACGCCGTCACTGGCGAGTTTTTCGGCGTTGGAGATCGAGATCTTCGGATCGTTCTTGTCGTCGAGTGCCACGATTTCAATCTTGTATTTCTTGCCGCCGATGTCGACGCCGCCCTTGGCGTTGTACATCTCGGCCGTGGTCTCAGCGCAGTATTTGTTGACCAGGCCCCACGATGCAGCGGCGCCGGACATGACGCCGTTGACGCCGATCTTCAGGACGTTGTCAGCAGCGTACACTGCCGGTGCGGCGGCGAACATGGCCAGCGTCAATGCGGCCAGGGTTTTCAAGGACATGCGTTTGTTCATCATTACTCCCGTTTGAAAAATGGAAAACAGAAAAGTCGATTCAAAAATTTTCAGATAAAAATCAAGCAAGGATCACGCCGTGCGGTTTCTTATCTCTACGTGCCGTACTCTGATCAAAACGTGTGACGAATGCCGAGAGCCAGTGCGGTCTGATGCTGATTGGCGTAACCGCCGCCGATGGCTGTCGAGTTGGTGCTGATCAGCGATTCGGTGGCGCCGTCGCCGTTGCTCAGGTAGGCCAGGTTGGCGATCAGGCTGGTGCGTTTGGACAGACTGTAGATGCCGAGCAGGCGATAGACCTTGGTGTTGTTCGACAGCGTGGTGTTCTTGCGATAGATGACGTCAGCCGAGCCGGTGAAGGCAGGCGTGAAGGTGTAATCCACGCCGGCTTCCACTGCATAGGCCTTGCGTGCGGTCGGCAGCGACGGGATCGACTGGAACGAGCCGGGACCGGAGATGTCGCTGCGTGCGGCGCCAAGACGCAGCTTGAGTGCGTTGATGGTGTAGCTGGCGCCAAGCGTGGTCAGCTTGAGCACGTTGCCGGTGTTGGTGAGACCGACGGTGGCGTCCTGTTCGCGATCAAACGTGATGCCGACGAAGAACGGACCTTGCGCGTACTTTGCGGCGATGTTGTAGACCTGACCGGTGCGCAGGCTACCAGCCGCTTCGCCGAAGCCGTACATCACGCCGCCCTGGAAGCCGCCGACTTCAGGCGACACATACTTGATGGTGTTGTTGTAGATTTCGCTGACCGCATCGAATTCGGAGAACTTGAAAATCGCGCCCGAGTTGTAGCCGCCCTTGAATACGCTGCCCACCAGCCAGTCATCGTTGAAGTTCCATTGCTTGCCGACGGTCAGTGCGCCCGACGAGCTTTCCAGGCCGACCAGCGAGTTGCGCGAAAACAGCTGGCCGGAAGCCGACTGCGAGCCGTTGGTCGGATTGAACCCGGCTTGCAGGTTGAACACGGCATTGAGGCCGCCGCCCAGATCTTCCTTGCCGCGGAAGCCGACATTGGACACGCCGAGGATGCTGTTGAGCATGCCGACCTTGGTCTGGGTGCCGGTGCCCGCATTGCTGGTGTAGCCGAAGCCGGTGTCGATGACGCCCGAGATCGTCACGCTCGATTGTGCGCACGCGATGCCGCTGGCGCCCAACAGCAGGGTTGCCGCGCCGAGTTTGCTGAATGTGTTCATGTTGTCCTTCTTGATATGGTTATCGTGTCGGCCCGGCGCCCATTCCCTCCGGACCAGCTGTTGTCATGAGGATTACCTGCACTGCATTTCTTGCTTGCTGCGTGGCCGGCGCGTTGAGTCGACGCACCGGTGACTACAATTCAAATCAGGATTGTGCACAATCTTGAGGTTTGCAATAAGCGAGAAGCGTGCCAGAGAGCATCAGTTTGTCTGGAGGCGCGGCTGAAAGGCGCGCGGGTAAAGGCTTTGGAGAGTGAGTGGAACGTGGGTGCGGCAAGCCCGAAGCTTTCGGGATGCTGACGCGATCTGGTTTTGTGCACCTTATGTATAGGATTGTGCACAATAATCGGGAGGGTTTTGCCATGCGAACGTGCGCTGGAAGTCGGAACTGAAGCTGCGCCATGCCAGCACCACGTGTTTTTTTCATCATTCGCCCGTCTGCAGGCCCGGGGCATAACACTTATACTGTGACGGTTACGTCAAATTCTTTTCGGGAAGTTTTTCACGATTTATGCAGAGATTGAGCACAATGCGCCGCTTGCCTGTCCTTTTTCCGGAGGCGGGATGAGCGAGGCGAGGGCGGACAAGCTCAAGGACAAGGACTTGACCAACGATGCGGTCGACGCCCGTATCTATATGGCGATCATCGACGCGATCCTCGATCACAAGCTGCCGCCGGGTACGCGTCTGGTGGAAGCGCCTTTGTGCGAGGCCTTCGGCGTCACGCGCGGCACCTTGCGGCGCGTCTTCGTCAAACTGGCGCACGAGCGGGTGATCGAGCTGCAGCCCAACCGGGGCGCCATCATCGCGCTGCACGATATTAACGAAGCGCGCGAGGTCTTCGAGGCGCGTGTCATCCTGGAGGTCGGCTCGGTCAAGGGCCTGGCCGCCAAGCCCGGCAACAAGAGCAAGGCCTTCGCCGAGCTGCGCGAAATGATCCGAAAGGAACACGCCCTGCGCGAAGACGGCAACTGGCGCGACTGGATCCGCCTCTCCGGCGAATTCCATATCAAGCTGGCGGAGGTCAATCAGAACGACATCGTGACGTCTTACCTGCGCACGCTGATCGCCCGCACCTCGCTGCTGATCGGCCTGTATGAAACACCCAAGCGCAACAGCTGTTCGGCCGACGAGCACATCGCCATCCTCGACGCCATCGAGCAAAGTCAGCCTGCATTGGCCGCGCGCCTGATGGAACATCATCTGGGCGAATATGCGCTGGGTTTGCTGGCCGAGCCGGCGCAAGCCTTGGAAATCGATTTCGGCAAGCTGTTTACACCGGTCCGCTGAGCCCGCACGGCCTTGTGTGCGCGTCAGCGCATTCTTCCTGCCTCTCTTTACGGTTTAGCTATTCTCGCTAAGCCTTTGTTTTTCCTCGCATTCATATATACACATCGGGTCGCCGTCCGGATTGGCCTTTGGCATGTCCGCCAACTTCATCTCCAACATTTGATTTCCTAAAAGCATTAAATCCAGACTGGAAACTATTTTGGATCGAAAATGTAGTTTTAAAACTAACAATAAGTAGCAAAGCTACTTGTAACATTAGTACACATATTCTTCGTTTGAGAGGCTGGTGAGTGTTGTAATTCTCAATAAATCTATTGAATCTATGTAGTTGCGGTAAAAAAATCGTGGAAATTAATTTTTTAATGTGTAGAATTAAATAAAATTTTTAGTAAAACTACATAAAATGTAGAGAGGCAAAAAGAAGCGCAATCGTCACATGGCTGCGTGGAAACAATGCCCATAAAAAAGAATTCGAGTGCAATGCTCGAAAAATAGTGGAAGTCCCCACAGCAAATTTAGGAGATGAAATGAAAAAAGCATCAAAGGTCGCATTCATTGCGAAGCCGCTCGCTATTGCTGCCGTCATGGCCGGCGCATGCGCAAGCGCTCAGGCTCAGACTAACGTCACCATCTACGGTCGTATCGACGCAGGCATCAATTACCAAAGCAACTTCACCCAACGCGATTCCACCGGCGCAGTCGTTTCCCGCGGCGGCAAATGGGGCGTTGACGGCAATGAGTGGGGCACCAGCATGTTCGGCTTCAAGGGCAATGAAGATCTGGGCGGCGGTCTGAAGGCAATCTTCACTCTGGAAAGCGGTTTTGACGCTTCCAACGGCCAGGTCAACGGCGGTTCGGGTCTGTGGACACGTCGTTCGTTCGTCGGTCTGAGCGGCTCGGCCGGTACATTGAAGGTTGGTAAAGATCTGGCGATCCAAAGCGATCCGATCTGGGCATTGGACCCAACCGGCCAACAGGCACTGAGCACCGCGACGCTGGTCAAGGAACGCAACTGGCCACAAACCAACAACATGGTCAGCTATGAATCGCCAAGCTTCGGCGGCTTCACGGCAACCGTCATGCACGGCTTCGGCGAAGCAGCAGGTTCCTTCACCAAGGGCGTGACACCGACAACCGGCCCGACCAATATCAACAACGGCAGCCGCGACGGTATTTCGCTGGCGTATGTGCAACCGACCTATGAACTGCGCGCCATCTATGACGTGCAACGCGACACCAACGGTCAGTACTCGACATTGTTCGCCTCTTCCAAAGAGCTGACACTGGGTGGCACCGTGACGATCGACAAGCTGAAACTGTTCGCCGGTTACGAAAACCTGCGCGCGCCTTCGGCAGCAGCAGGTTCGCCTGACCGCGCCAACCACTACTGGTTGGGTGCGAACTACCAGATCACACCAGCTTTGACACTGATTGGCGCGGCTTACCACGTCAACGTCAATGGCGGCGTGGGTAGCGCCAACCTGTTCGTCCTCGGCGGCAATTACAGCCTGTCCAAGCGCACATTGTTGTACGCAACCATCGGCACAATCCGCAACAGCTCGACTTCGGACTTCTCGGTCGAGTACGGCACCAATGGCGGCGCCGTGGGTCAGAACATGAACGCGCTGTACTTCGGCGTCAGCCACTCGTTCTGATGCAAGACAAGCCCGGGATCGTGTGATCCCGGCACCGTCCTCGCGGGCATGACGCCGTCGTTAATAGTCGCGGCGGAGTCATCCCGCGCAGGTCTGCAGCAAACGTGCTGTACTTTAGTCGGGCGGCACACGTAACGCAGAGTAGTCGTAGGTGTAGTGACATCCTGAGGAACTCCCCCTCTTGGCCCGTTCGATGTTGAGCGGGCTTTTTTATTGCCTGCGCGTTCGGTGTGATTCGTTAGTGGTCAGCGGAAAATAAAAAGCAGGCAAAGAAAAACCGGCAAGCCTCACAGGCCTTGCCGGTTTATTTTTATGTGGAGGGCTGATGCTGCACATGCAGCCCGCCTTCCTGTCTCCGCCGCTTACTTGGTATTGCCTGGCATTGCCGGTATTACTTGGTATGCGAGATCAGATTGGGTTTGTTGCCTTCGTCGCCGTGCTTTTCCACAGGATGATCGCCGGCTGCCGAAACCTTGTCGCCGAGGACGTCGTGCGTCGAGGCGATGTGGGCCAGGATGCCGCGCTTGGCCTGGCGCTGCAGTTCCGCGAACGGGCTGGAGCGGTTCAGCGACACGCCCACCGCCAGCACGTCCACCAGCAGCAGCAGCAGGATGCGCGACACCATCGGGATGTGCATCATGCTGCCTTCGTCATGCTCGACCGCGAGCGTGAAGTCGGCGCGCTTGGCCAGCTGCGAATTGCTCGGCGCCAGCGCAATGATGGTGGCGCCGGAATTCACCGCGACTTCGACCGTGGTCGCCAGATGACGCAGGCGGCCGGAGTTGGAGATGATGACCGCGACGTCGGTGTTCTTCAGCAGCGAGGCCGAGACTTCCTGCAATTGCGGGTCGGTGTAAGCGGTCGACGGAATGCCCAAGCGGAAGAATTTCTGTTGCGCATCCTCGGCCACCAGGCCACAGCTGCCGAAGCCGTAGAACTCCACACGCGTGGCGTGGCTCAGCACCTCGATGACCTTGCTCAGCGTATCCGCGTTGAGGCTGTCGCGCACTTCCATCATGGCGGCGATGGTGTTGTCGACCACCTTCACGCCGACGTCCAGCGCCGAGTCGCCGATATGCACCTGGCTGTGCGCGACCGGCACGGTGCCGGTGACACCCGAGGCGAGCTTCAGTTTGAAATCCGCCAGACCCTGGCAACCCATGGTGCGGCAGAAGCGGATCACGGTCGGCTGGCTGACGTTGGCGCGGCGGGCGATTTCCGAAATCGGTTCGCTCATGACCGCGCGCGGATGCGCCAGGATCAGGCTGGCCACGCGTTCTTCGGCCGGCGAGAACTGCGAGCGGGCCTTGCGGATGCGCTCCAGGAACGGCACGGCATTGCCGCCGCCCAGGCGTTCGGCCAGGATCGCGGCGACGCCGACGAAAGCCGGGTAGGGCGCGGTGATGACGAAGGTCGGGATCTTTTGCATGTAGGCGTCGAAACGCCCCTTGCTTTCAAAGCGCGCGCGGAAGGCCGAGCGCGCGAAGTAGTCACCCAGATGCGGCACCACGCCGCCGCCGATGTAGATGCCGCCCAATGTGCCAAGCGTGACCGCGACGTTGGAGGCCAGCGTGCCGAGCATGCCGCAGAAGACGTCGACCACTTCCAGGCACAGTGGATCCTTCTGGTTCAGTGCGCGATCGACGATTTGCGGCGCCGCCAGTTCTTCGGGATTCTTGACCTTGTTGATTTCGCACAAGGCGCCGTAAATCATTTCCAGGCCGGGGCCGGAGATCAGGCGTTCGGCCGAGACGTGCTTGTAAGTGCGCCAGCAATATTGCAGGATCGCCGCTTCCTTTTCGTCGGCCGGCGAGAACGACACGTGGCCGCCTTCGCTGCCCAGCGCGATCCAGCGACCTTCGCTCGGAATCAGACCGCCCACGCCGAGACCGGTGCCGGCGCCGACCAGGCCGATCACGCCGCCTTCCAGCCCCTGGCCGCCGCCGACCTGCACGCAATGCGATTGCTCCAGATGCGGCAGCGCCATCGACAGCGCGGTGAAATCGTTGACCACCAGCAGCGTATCGAGACCGAGCAGCTTGCGCGTCTCTTCAATCGAAAACGCCCAGTGATGATTGGTCATCTTGATCTGGTCACCCTGCACCGGATTTGCGATGGCGATCGCGGCATGGTGGATGGCAGGGTGTTCGTTGGTTTCCAGGTAAGCCTTGGCCGCCTGCGAAAACTCCGCATAGTCGGCGCAACGCAAGGTCTGGATCGTATCTATCTGTCCGGGAGCGCGTTCCAGCGCGAAGCGCGCATTGGTGCCGCCGATGTCTGCCAACAAACGTGGACCATCCATGAAGGTGTTCGACGCGTTGTAGCTGCCATGTATGAGCGATGCTGAAGACATGTAGTAAAACTTTCCGAAAAAAAACTGTTATGCGTATCGGTGAGGCTGTGCGCGGGCGTGCTCTGCGGTGCTTTTATTTTAGGTGGGCGTATATTAGCTCGCTTTGCGCAAATCCGTGGCCATCACCGGTCTTCTGGCCAGTGCGCGCCGGCGCGCGACATCATCGCCGACGAAGCACTGGGTCCCCAACTTCCAGCAAGATAAGATTTCGGCAGCGCAGCAGTGCTCTGCCAATGATTCAACAACGGTTCCACCCAACGCCATGCCGCTTCCTGCTCATCGCGCCGCACGAACAGCGCGAGGTTGCCGCGAATCACATCCAGCAGCAGCCGCTCGTAGGCATCTGCTCGCTTTTGTTTGAAAGCCTGGTCAAAGGCCAGGTCCAGCGCCACCGGCTGTATCGTCATGCTGTCGCCCGGCTGCTTGGCGAAGCAGTGCAACTGTATCGATTCCTCCGGCTGCAGGCGGATCACCAGCCGGTTGCTGCTTTCCACGCCTTGCGGCATCGGCAGGATCGCGTGCGGAATCGGCTTGAAGGTGATCACGATCTCCGCAGTGCGTTCCGCCAGACGCTTGCCGGTGCGCAGGAAAAACGGCACGCCGGCCCAGCGCCAGTTATTGATCTCGGCATGCAGCGCAATGAAGCTCTCGGTCTTCGACTGCGGCGCAATGCCGGCTTCCTGATGATAGCCGCCGACCGCCTGGCCTCGCACGGCGCCGGCGGCATACTGGCCGCGTACGGCGCGGGTTTCCAGGTCTTCGCGGCTGAACGGCCGCAGCGCGCGCAGCACGCGTACTTTTTCATCCCGTATAGCATTGGCATCAAGCGAAGTCGGAGGTTCCATAGCCACCATGCACAACAGCTGCAGCAAATGGTTCTGCACCATGTCGCGCAAGGCGCCGGTGCCGTCGTAGAACTCGCCGCGGCCTTCCACGCCGAGCTGTTCGGCGATGGTCAGCTGCACGTGCTCGATCGACTCGCGCCGCCACAGCGGTTCAAACAGGCTGTTGGCAAAACGTAAAGCCAGCAAGTTCTGTACCGACTCCTTGCCCAAATAGTGGTCAATGCGATAGATCTGGTCTTCGGCGAACACGCGCGCCACGGCGTCGTTGATTGCGCGCGAGGACTCCAGATCGTGGCCGAGTGGCTTCTCCAGCACCACGCGGGCGTTGTCCAGCGCAATGCTGCTGGCGGCCAGATGGTTGCAGATCGGTTCGAACAGCTTCGGCGAGGTCGCCAGGTAATAGACCGTGACGGCCTGGTTGTTCAGTTGTTCGCCGAGCAACGCGTAGTCGGCGGCACTGGTCGCGTCCAGCGCGACATAAGTAATGCGGCGTAGAAAACTTTGCCATTTGTCGGCGTTCTGATTGGCAATGCCTTCGCTGACATACAGGCCGGATTGGGTGTGAACCCAGTCAAGATACGACTCCTGATTCAACTCCTGCTTGGCGACACAGATGATGCGGCCATCTTGATGCAATTTGCCGTCAAGATGCGCGGAGAACAGCGCGGGAAGGATCTTCCGCATCGCCAGGTCGCCTGTTGCTCCAAACAGGACGAAATTGAACAAGCACGCTTCTTCTTGTATGACTTGCATGAGATTTCTATGTAATTAAACAAAACTTATATTGCAATGTTACTGTAGCATTACTACAATTACAAGCGAGCGACGGGAGTTCGTCCTAATAATTAAGTTTATTGACGCAATTTTTGTAGTTTTACTAAAGTGAAGTAGAAAAGAGTGCTCTGAAGCACCCGCCGTACCAACAGCAAGTTCTCTTCCCCGGGAACCAAGACCTTGCCGCGGTGCAAGCCGACGGCAATTTTTAAAACACAGGAGATAAAAAATGATGTTGAAGCACGCCATTAAAAAAAGTCTGATCGCCACCACCCTGATCGCCGCTTCCACCGTAGCGTATGCCGCGGAAGTGGAAGTGCTGCATTACTGGACTTCCGGCGGTGAAGCAAAATCGGTTGCCGAACTCAAAAAGATCATGGAAGCCAAGGGCGTGACCTGGAAAGACTTCGCAGTCGCCGGCGGCGCAGGTGAAAACGCGACGACCGCCCTGAAGGCGCGCGTCATCGCCGGCAGCCCTCCGACAGCTGCCCAGATCAAGGGCCCTGCCATTCAAGAGTGGGGTCAAGAAGGCGTACTGGCCAACATCGACGCCGCAGCAACTGCCGGCAAGTGGGATTCCCTGCTGCCGAAGTCGGTCTCCAGCGTGATGAAGTACCAAGGCCACTACGTCGCCGCACCGGTCAACGTGCACCGTGTGAACTGGCTGTGGATCAACCCTGAAGTGCTGAAGAAAGCCGGCGCCAAGACCCCAACCAACTGGGATGAGTTCTTCGACGCTGCAGAAAAGATCAAGAAGGCCGGCTTCGTCGCCGTTGCCCATGGCGGTCAGCCATGGCAGGACGCCACCGTCTTTGAAACCGTCGCCCTGGGCGTCGGCGGCGCCGACTTCTATCAGAAGGCCCTGGTGAAACTGGACCAGACAGCCCTGACCAGCGCCAACATGGTCAAGACCTTCGACACACTGGGCAAGATCAAGACCTACATCGACAAGGATTCCGCAGGCCGTGACTGGAACCTGGCGACTGCCATGGTCATCAACGGCAAGGCCGGCATGCAATTCATGGGCGACTGGGCCAAGGGCGAGTTCACTACCGCCGGCAAGCAACCAGGCAAGGACTATCTGTGCGTAGCAGCACCAGGCACAGAAAAATCCTACACCTTCAACATCGACTCGATCGCCATGTTCAAGGTCAAGAATCCTGATTCGCAAAAGGCCCAGCTGACTTTGGCTACCGCCATCATGAGCCCTGAGTTCCAGGAAGTCTTCAACCTGAACAAGGGTTCGATCCCGGTCCGTCCTGATATCCCACGCGGCAAGTTCGACAGCTGCGCCACCAAGTCGATGGACGACTTCGCGACATCGAGCAAAGCCAACACCCTGGAGCCAAGCATGGCCCACGGTATGGCTGTCAGCTCGGCCGCTCAAGGCGCGATGTTTGACGTGATTGCCAAGTTCATGAACTCCAACATGACCTCGCAAGCCGCCGTGCAAGCGCTGGCTAAAGCAGCCAAGACTCAGTAAGCAATAAGAAGTAATTAGAAGCAGTGTAATAAGGCCTGTCCCGCAGCACGCTCCGGCGTGTTTGCGGACAGGGTATTTACGGGGCGGGCGCAGCGGTCGGGCGCCCATCGTCGTGAAAGGCCGGCAAGATTGTTCGGCCGGTTTCGCGATACGTCCCCGGGTTCAGGAGACATGCATGTCCAATTCAACAGTTTCCCTGTCGACCGGTACTGGCGGCAAAGGCGGCAAAGGCGGCAATAACGCCGCCGGCAAAGCCGTACCGCGGCGCAGTGGAAAATTCGCCGCGCTGGCCGACAACTGGCTGCCGCGCCTGGTCTTATCACCGACCATCATCTTGTCGCTGGTCTTTGTCTACGGCTTCATCGCACTCACCGGCTATCTGTCGCTGACCAATTCGCGCCTGATGCCCAACTACGAATTCGCAGGATTCGATCAATACACCCGACTGTTCGCCCTTGACCGCTGGTGGACCGCAGCCGCCAATCTGGGCATCTTCGGCGGCCTGTTCATCCTGCTGTGCCTGGTCATCGGCCTGTTCATGGCGATTCTGCTGGATCAGAAGATCCGTGCCGAAGGCGCACTGCGCGCCGTGTATCTGTATCCGATGGCGCTGTCCTTCATCGTCACCGGCGCCGCCTGGAAATGGATTCTCAATCCCGGCCTCGGCCTGGAAAAAATGATGCATGACTGGGGCTTCGCCAACTTCAGCTTCGACTGGCTGGTCAACTCCGACATGGCGATCTACACCGTCGTCATCGCCGGCGTGTGGCAATCGTCCGGGTTTGTGATGGCGCTGTTCCTGGCCGGCTTGCGCGGCATCGACGACTCCATCATGAAGGCCGCGATGGTCGACGGCGCCAGCTTGCCGACCATCTATCGCCGCATCGTCATCCCGGCGCTGCGCCCGGTGTTCTTCAGCGTGTTGCTGGTGCTCGGCCACATCGCCATCAAGAGCTTCGACCTGGTCATGGCCTTGACCGCCGGCGGACCCGGCACCTCGACTGACTTGCCGGCCATCTTCATGTATCAGTTCTCTTTCACGCGTGGACAGCTCGGCCTGGGCGCCGCTTCCGCCGTGATGATGTTGGCGACCGTGCTGGCCGTGCTGGTGCCTTTGATGTATCTGGAAACGAAAGGAACCCGCAATGGCCGTTGATACTTTTGCTCCCAAGGGTGGCCCCAACCAGGAGCGCAAGCCGCTCACCATCGGTCGCGTGTTGATCTATGTCTTGCTCGTGCTGGTCGGCCTGTACTACCTCGCGCCGCTGTACGTGATGATCACCACCTCGCTGAAATCGCTCGACGAAATCCGTAGCAGCAATCTGCTGGCGCTGCCGATGGCGCCGACCACCGCAGCCTGGGGCAAGGCCTGGGACAGCGCCTGCACCGGCGTCGACTGCGGCGGCCTCGCGCCGTTCTTCTGGAACTCGTTGAAGATGACGATCCCGGCGGTGTTGATCTCCACCCTGATCGGTTCGCTCAACGGCTACGTGCTGGCGCACTGGCGCTTCCGTGGATCTGAGGCGCTGTTCGCCGCACTGATGGTCGGCTGCTTCATCCCGTTCCAGGTAGTGATCCTGCCGATGGCGCGTCTGCTGGGCATGTTCGACCTGGCCAATACGACGCCGGGCCTGATCTTCGTCCACATCGTCTACGGCATCGCGTTCACCACGCTGTTCTTCCGCAATTACTACGTGACCGTGCCGGAAGAGCTGGTCAAGGCGGCGCGCATCGACGGCGCAGGATTCTTCCTGACCTACCGCAAGATCATCTTCCCGCTGTCGCTGCCGATTTTCATGGTGTGCTTCATCTGGCAGTTCACGCAGATCTGGAACGACTTCCTGTTCGGCGTGGTGTTCGGCGGCTCGGATGCAAAACCGGTGACCGTGGCGCTCAACAACCTGGTCAACACCTCGACCGGCGTGACCGAGTACAACGTCAACATGGCGGCGGCGATCATCGCTGCGCTGCCGACGCTGCTGGTGTATATCCTCGCAGGTAAATACTTTGTGCGTGGCCTCACCGCCGGCGCTGTTAAGGGCTAAACCGGTTCACGATCCGTAGCGAGAGGCCATCAGCCGGTGGCGGTGGAACGGAGGAACCGGAATGTACTTCAGTACATGAGGATTCCGAGTACCGCACGACGCCGGATCATGGCCTCGCAGTAGGATCGTGAGCCGGTTTGAAAAGAATTCATGGAGATGTAGAAAAATGGCAAGCTTATCAATTCGCAACGTACGCAAGGTCTATCCGAACGGTAACGAAGTCCTCAAGGGCATCGACCTCGAAATCGAAGACGGCCAGTTCCTGATCCTGGTCGGCGGCTCCGGCTGCGGCAAGTCGACGCTGCTCAACATGATCGCCGGACTGGAAAGCGTGTCCGAAGGCGAGATCATGATCGGCGACCGCGTCGTCAACAACGTCGCCCCGAAAGAGCGCGACATCGCCATGGTGTTCCAGTCGTACGCGCTGTACCCGACCATGACCGTGCGCGAAAACATTTCTTTCGGCCTCGGCATCCGCAAGATCCCCAAAGCCGAACAAAAGGAAATCGTCGAGCGCGTCGCCAACATCCTGCAGATTACCCATCTGCTGGACCGCAAGCCGGCGCTGCTGTCTGGCGGCCAGCGCCAGCGTGTGGCGATGGGCCGCGCGATTGCACGCGATCCGTCGCTGTTCCTGTTCGACGAACCGCTGTCGAACCTGGACGCCAAGCTGCGCGTCGAAATGCGCGCCGAAATCAAGCGCATGCACCAGCGCCTGGGCAGCACCATCGTCTACGTCACGCACGACCAGATCGAAGCGATGACCCTGGGCGACCGCATCGCCGTCATGAAGGACGGCGTGGTCCAGCAGTTCGGCAGCCCGCAGGAGATCTACGACTCGCCGAGCAACCTGTTCGTGGCCGGCTTCATCGGCTCGCCGTCGATGAACTTCCTGCGCGGCAAGCTCACCACCGACGGCTCCGCCCCGGCGTTCGAACTCGACCACGGCGGCCGCAAGACCCTGCTGACCCTGCCGCTGAACGGCCACACCGACGCCGTCGCAAAATGGGTAGGCCGCGACATCGTCCTCGGCATTCGTCCGGAACACGTGACCGACGCCATGAGTGCCCGCAACGGCGATCCATTGAGTACCAACGGCAGCTACCGTCCGACCGAAGTCGACTGCGTTATCGAACTGACTGAACCAACCGGCCCGGATACTTTGGTGGTGGCGCGCTTCAACGATGCACCGGTGACATGCCGCACGCATCCGCGCGCAGGCGCCTTGCCGAATGAGCCGCTGAAGCTGGCGTTTGATCTGACCAAGGCGCTGTTGTTTGATCCGGCTTCGGAGCAGCGGATTGCTTGAAGTGCAGCGTAGATAAAAGAAGCCCCGCGACAGTGATGTTGCGGGGCCTTTTTTTTGGGGGGATTCGCTGAGGAGTATCAATTTTAGTCAAATGCCCTTAGTAAATTTCTTGATAGAGTTACGATTCAGTCCATAGAAGAAGTCTGCAATCGGCAGATGTTGCCATGACGACGGGGCAAAGTACCTACTTACGGCTATTCTATTTCTAAGTCCGCTGAATACGCCGGACTGTTCGCGTAGAGCAATTTCCATCGCAGTACACTCGGCTCTGATGTTCACGTTCTCAGGTACGCAATGCTCAGAGCCTGCAACTGTTTTATTATTGACTAGGCTTCATAGTCGTGAAATGGGAACGCACAATGACAAAAAAAATCGGATTTTTGGGGACACCATGGTCAGTTTCGAGAGTCGTCCGTCGCGAATTACACAATTGGCGTAGTAGCAATGAGCTACTAAGAAAATGGAGACTGTCAATATTGGCCCGGGAGATTCAATCCCACGGTGAACGTCCAATCCGGTTCGTTTTCCAGACACTGTTGCTTTTTTCCTTGTACGTTTCTTTTTCTCTTTTCCTTCCAGATTCTTGGCTCTCAGCAGCAGGAGTTACGCTCCAACTGAAGGAGGATGCTGATTACCTCACCTACTTTACGGCGCTATGGTCAATACAAGCGACGCTGGCAGCGCTCGTATACCCCTTTGTAATTTCTTTCGTCACCGTATTTCTCCAACGTCGTCCGGCTGCCGAGGCGTTTGTGCACATCTATATACTTGACTCTGGTGGATTGGTTGCAGGCCTGTCGTCTATTACTTTGGTTATTGTGATGGCCATTCAATATGCGTTAATTCCCCGCTATGGCACTACGCTAATAAAACATACGGCCATTCTGGATGCTGTGTGGTTCTTCGTGAATGCCATATTAACGTTGTACTTCTTGTATAGAACAGTCGAGTTTCTGCGGCCTGTAGTTCAGATGCAAGGTGTCAAACGATATCTTCTTGGAGTCGCGCTTCCGCGCGAGATCGCCAGAATCGCCATTCCTCACGTATTAGAACAGGCTCCTTCCAATGGATGGCTTCCGATTCCTGTGCCCGATTTTGAAAATCTAAATCAGGAAACGGAGCCCCGAATATGGATTAGCCGCTACTCCTATAGAAAAGGCGACGTACAAGGCCATCTGCTGCTAAAGAGGCCGTCAAAGTTAGTTGATGTTCGGCTATGGCCTCTGCGCGTTGTAACTACTTGCTGGCTCTCCCGGGCACGTGCGTGGCCCGAGACTAAATCAGAATTTGGAGGTGCAAGGTCTTCTCGAAAACCAATGCTATCTATCTCTCTGTCGCCAGAAACTACTTATGACGGCCAAATTCCGTTAGCCATTGTTGCAGATGGGCCCAATCTTCCTCGATGGCAGAGATGTCTTTTACGTCTTGCTTTTGTTTTTAGAAGCGACCTGGGTGAGCGAAATTCGATATCACCGCGCGCAATCATTCAAGAGCTGGAAATTGACGTGTGCAGTGCGATATCCAATCAGAATGATCAAATATTCAGGAAGTCCTATGAAACGCTGCTGCAAGTTCACGAATTGCTTCTCGATGCGTGTTTATCTCGCAACGACGACGGAACATTTGGCAGCCTTGCAATGCTTCCGGAAAAGGGCCATTGGATGGAGCAAGGACTTTATGTCGGGTGGACCGAGGCTTATCGCTCTATCTTTCAAGCAGCAGTTGAGAATTTAGATAAAGACACGAATCCTCTCAAACGAATTTGCTACTTTGTACAACACATCGCAAGCGATGCTGTACTTAAGTCACCTATCGAAATACGAGAAAATATTTTGATGATGCCAACCTATCTAATGTTCCTTATCGGTGGTTGGTGGGTGAAGCGAATCGAAGAACAAGGTTTTGTTTCCCATAGCGCGCATCATAGCCAAACACTACAAGCACCTGCTCATCGAGCCTACGAAGATATTTTTGTTTCGTTCGTAGGGGCATGGGAAAACGCACGAAAATCTATCGGAGGAATTCCCGATCAGGATGAGCAATTCAAATGGAGTGAGGCGCGCGTATTGGTACAACTTAATACGCTTCACATACGAGAAACTGCGCGAATGCTACTGGCGTCGATCGAACGAGGCGATAGAATCGCAGCAGAATGGTTCGCCGATGTACTTAGCAAATGGTGGGGAAATTTTTCGTATGAGCGGACATCGTTCTCACTTCATCAATCTGCAATATTTATTACCGTGGAAGACATTTCTCTTGAGTGGGATTTTCTCAATACAGAACTCAGCTTGGAAATCCGTGAGGGCACAGAGCATCTTCAACGATCTGTTCTCTTAGCCGCGCTCCACAACTATCTGCAAGATATTCGACTCATCACTGTTGAAATTCTTCTTCAGTGGTGCTCTCAATCAAAATCGCCCAGTTTTGACAACTCACTTGCGATGGGCATTGTTGCTGATATGGTCCAAGGAAAGCAATGGCGCAATGGAGGAACGCAGTCTGCCCCGTTAAATCGTCTCACCGCTGCCGGATACCTTCTAGCGAAAACGCGTCAACATATCGGGGGCATGGATGAGCGTCGTATATATGAAGCTCGGCTGAATGACTTTGTCGAAAAAATTAGGGACATGGAAAGACCTGGAATGACTGGATCTCGTGTTTATAGCTATAGCGGACCGAACAGCCTAGATTCACTAGATGAGAGTCAAATAATACTGATGATGATTCTTTCAGATGCTAGTTGGTCTGAGGACGATCCATTTTGTCGACAGTTAGCCAATTGGTCGAAGCCAAGACATATAGAGCGGGGAGATTTAGACAAAGCGCGAGATGTCTTTAATTCTTGGCTAAATAGGCTTTCGGACCCGCAACCGATAATGCCATCGGTAATTGATGAATTGGCAAACCGGATCGGAAAGGAAGTTGACGAAGAGATACGACGGAGTCGTGTTAGCGAAGCTCTATCAACACTCAAGCAATCGATCGAAACAAGGCGTAGAGAACTGCTAGCAGCGGCAACCATTGATCCCGATAAGTTAAAGCAGGCAGCGTTGAATGCTTCCACGGAAGCATTCAATAAGATGGCAAATCGATTCCCTCTATGTCTGTTCCGGAATGTAAATTTCTCTAACGAAGAACAAGAAAAATACACGCTGAGATTGAATGGCCTTAGAAAAGGGGAATTTACTACTGTCGCATTTGACCCACCTGCGATAAATGGAGACGACTATTTGGCTAACGTTGTCGCTCAAGCTGTCGATGGCGTGCTGCTGACCGATGTTTTGAGTCGCTGTGAACTTCGTGAGATCGTTGCCACCGATTCTGATTCGTACTGGAAGGAGTTAAAGGCAGAAGCAGCTCGAATTTCCAACCTAGGACTAAGCCCAATCTTACTGCTCGATAATGCCACTCAACCGGACTGGATATGGGACTGGCAATACGCTCTTACGGAGGGGCAGCATCCTCGGCCAGAAGATTTGATCGTTCATCAGCACAACGGCCAGTCAGCGCACTATCAATGCCATCTCAACAACATTGCCGTATATGTGGGGCCACTGACCCCACCAGCGTCACTCATCGTGCCGCGTGAAGTGTTTGATTCAGTAACTTTTCGGCGCTTTGCTACAGATCGCTACGTAGAGGCTAACGTTGAGGTGCTAGACGCTGATCCATCGACGGTTGCTTTGTTGTTGAAATTTGAAAGGAGTGTACAAGTTTCTGCCGCTATAGGCGCGAAGATTCGATACAGCGACGTACCTCTGCAGAACAATGCATAGCAAACTTAGCTATCGATTAGGTCTATGAACTTCGCTATTTGAAATATTTTCGGCTAAGAGGAGTAGCTTCTGGCCGACGACGTTCCTTATTCAGCTAACGGCACGATGCTACCGGACCTCACTCTCAGAGAGAGGCTGGTAGCATCGGTGCACTGACGAAAAAAACCTAGCGACGCCAACCGAGCAAGCGGCTACGCCACGATGACGACTGCTGGTTCACATCGCGGTCGTCGGTGTCGTCTCCCCCGTGCACCAACCGATACAACAACGGCAACACCAGCAACGTCAACAGCGTCGACGACAAAATCCCTCCGATGACCACGGTCGCCAACGGCCGTTGCACTTCCGCGCCCGTGCCGGTCGCCAACGCCATCGGGACGAATCCCAGCGACGCTACCAGCGCGGTCATCAATACCGGCCGCAAGCGCGTCATTGCGCCTTCGAAGATGGCGTCGTCGAGTGAGCGGCCTTCTTCGCGCAGGGTGCGGATGAAGGCGATCATCACCAGGCCGTTGAGCACCGCCACGCCTGACAGCGCGATGAAGCCGACGGCGGCGGAGATCGACAGCGGGATGCCGCGCATCGCCAGCGCCAACACGCCGCCGGTCAGGGCGAACGGGATGCCGGTGAAGACCAGCAGGCCGTCCTTGACGTTGTTGAACATCGCGAACAGCAGCACAAACACCAGCAGCAAGGCGACCGGCACGACGATTTGCAGGCGCTGTGTTGCCGACTGCAGGTTCTCGAACTGGCCGCCCCAGGCGATCCAGTAGCCGGCCGGGATTTTTACCTGCGCGGAGATACCGGCGGCGGCGTCGTCGACGAAGGAGCCGAGATCGCGTCCGCGCACGTTGGCGCTGACGACGACGCGGCGCTTGCCGTTTTCGCGGCTGACCTGGTTGGGGCCGGGGGCGATGTCGAAGTCGGCCACTTCTCCCAACGGGATGTAGCTGAGCTTTCCGTCATTGTGCGGCAGCGGGATCGGCAGGCGCTTGATGGCGTCGAGGTCGTTGCGTTCGTTTTCCGGCAGCCGCACGATGATGTCGAAGCGGCGGTCGCCCTGGAACAGGGCGCCGGCTTCCTTGCCGCCGATGGCCATCGCGACGGTGTCCTGCACGTCGCCGATGTTGAGGCCGTAGCGGGCGGTCTTCTCGCGGTCTATCTTGACGGTCAGCATCGGCAGGCCGGTCGATTGTTCGACCTTGACTTCGGTTGCGCCGGGGACCTTGCCCAGTGTGGATGCGATCTTGGCGGCGGTGTCGTTGAGCACGTCCATGTCGTCGCCGAAGACCTTGACCGCGACGTCGCTGCGCACACCCGAGATCAGTTCATTGAAGCGCAACTGGATCGGCTGGGAGAACTCGTAGCTGTTGCCGGGCAGGGCGGCGACGGTTTCCTGGATGGCGGCGATCAGTTCGTCGCGGGTTTTGCGCGGTTTGGGCCACTGGTCTTGCGGCTTGAGCATGATGTAGCCGTCGGAGATGTTCGGCGGCATCGGGTCGGACGCCACTTCGGCGGTGCCGGTGCGGGCGAACACGCGCTCGATCTCGGGGAAGTTGTCCTTGAGCGTGCGTTCCAGCTGCTGCTGCATCTCCACCGATTGCGTCAGGCTGGTGCCGGGAATGCGCAAGGCCTGGATCGCCAGGTCGCCTTCGTTGAGGCTGGGCACGAACTCGCTGCCGAGCTTTGTCCCGAGCAGCGTGCACAGGACGATCACGGCAGCCGCCAGCGACAGCACCACCGGCTTGTTGCGCATTGAGGCTTGCAGCAGCGGCGCATAGGCGCGCTTGGCGGCGCGCATCAGGGCGTTTTCCTTTTCGTCGACCTTGTCGCCGATGAACAGGGCAATCGCCGCCGGGATGAAGGTGACCGACAGGATCATCGCACCCAGCAAGGCTGCCACCACGGTGAAGGCCATCGGCTGGAACATCTTGCCTTCGACGCCGGTCAGCGCAAACATCGGCAGGTACACGATCATGATGATGAGCTGGCCGAACAGCAGCGGACGGCGCGCTTCACGCGAGGCGGCGAAGACTTCGTGGAAGCGTTCGCTGCGCGTCAGCGGCCGGCCGTGATGCTGCTGCGCGTGGGCCAGGCGGCGCACGCAGTTTTCCACGATCACGACGGCGCCGTCGATGATGATGCCGAAGTCGAGCGCGCCCAGGCTCAGCAGGTTGGCGCTGACGTGGTTGGACACCATGCCGGTGAAAGTGAACAGCATCGCCAGCGGAATCACCATTGCCGTGATCACCGCCGCGCGGATGTTGCCGAGGAACAGGAACAGCACCGCGATCACCAGCACCGCGCCTTCGATGAGGTTTTTCTTGACGGTGTTGATGGCCTTGTCGACCAGCACCGTGCGGTCGTACACGGTGACGGCTTGCACGCCTTCGGGCAGCGAGCGGTTGATCTCGGTCATCTTCTTGTCGACCGCCTGCGAGACCGTGCGGCTGTTCTGGCCGATCAGCATGAAGACCGTGCCGAGCACGACTTCGCGGCCGTTCTCGGTGGCGGCGCCGGTGCGCAGTTCGCGGCCGATGCCGACCTCGGCGACGTCGCGGATGCGGATCGCTACGCCTTGCACGTTGCCGAGGATGATGTTGCGGATGTCGTCGAGCGAGGCCACCTGGCCCGGTGCGCGGATCAGGTATTGCTCGCCGCGCTTCTCGATGTAGCCGGCGCCGACGTTGGCGTTGTTGCGTTCCAGCGCGGCGGCGACGTTTTGCAGCGTCAGGCCGTAGGAGGCGAGCTTGGCCGGCGAGGGGGCGACGTGGTATTCCTTGGCGTAGCCGCCGATGGAATTGATCTCGGTCACGCCGGGCACGTTGCGTAGCTGCGGCTTGATGATCCAGTCCTGGATCTCGCGCAGGTCGGCGGGCGAGTAGGGCGCACCGTCGGCATTCTTCGCGCCTTCCTTGGCTTCGACCGTCCACAGGTAGATTTCGCCGAGGCCGGTGGAGATCGGTCCCATGGCGGGATCGATACCGGACGGCAGCTTGCTGCGTGCTTCCTGGATGCGTTCATTGACCAGCTGGCGCGCAAAGTAGATATCCGTGCCGTCCTTGAAGATGACCGTCACCTGCGACAGGCCGTAGCGCGACAGCGAGCGCGTCTGTTCCAGGTTGGGCAGGCCGGACATGACGGTCTCGATCGGGAAGCTGATGCGCTGCTCGGTCTCCAGCGGTGAATAGCCGGGCGCGGAGGTGTTGATCTGCACCTGGACGTTGGTGATGTCGGGCACGGCGTCGATGGGCAGCCTCTGGTAGCTGTAGACGCCGTAGGCCGCCATGCCGAAGACGGCCAGCATGACCAGCCATCGATGCTCGATGGCGAAGCGGATGATGCGTTCAAACATGGGTGTGTCCTTCTCGCTCGGAGTGGGAGGGGCGGTCGCTGTTCATCAAATATTTAGTGAGCATGTTCGGCGCTCCCCTTGCCCAATTCGGCTTTGATCACGAAGCTACCCGCGGCGGCATAGACATCGCCCGCACTGAGACCCTTGATGATTTCGACCCGCTTGCCGTCGGTGCGGCCCAATGTCACTTCCTGTTTCCTGAAGCCGTCGGCGACGCGCACGAAGACCACCTGTTTCTGCTCGACTGATTGCACCGCATCGGCGGCGACGGCGAGTGGGACTTCAGCTTCCTGCGCCAGCACGTCGACATTGACGAACAGGCCGGGACGCCAGACGTTACCCGGATTGGGCAGGACCACATGGGCCTTGGCGGTACGTGTTTGTTCGCCCAGCAAGGCGCCGACGTAGGCGATCTTGCCGCTGGCGCTGGAGGCGAACGCGGTGGCGTTGACGGTGACGCTTTCGCCGACGCGCACGGCGTTCATGTCGCGGGCGGCGACCGTCATCTCGGCCCAGACGCTGGAGAGGTCGGAGATGGTGAAGATGCTGGCGTCTTCCTTCACTGCCTCGCCGAGTGCCAAGTGCTTCTCCACGACGATGCCGTCGAAGGGCGCGCGGATTTCATAACGGTTCAGTCCTGAAGAACTGGTGCCTGCGCCGATGGCGGCCAGCTTCTGCTGTGCATTGCGCACGGCGATTTCGGCTTCCTTGAGTGCTTGTCCGGCTTGCAGATAGTCCTGCTCGGCGGAGATCTTTTCTTGCCACAAGGTTTTTTCACGTGCATGCGTCGATTGCGCCAGCGTCAGTCGCTGCTGCGCGTTCAGCAACTCGCTGCGTTGCTCCGACACCGCGCTGCTGCTGACGACGGCGAGCACTTGCCCCTTCTTCACCTGCTGGCCGAGATTGGCGCTGACCGATTCGACCACGCCGTTGACCTTGGGCACCACGTGCGCGGTGCGGTCCTGGTTGAAGCGGATTTCGCCGGGCAGTTGCAGGCTGGTGCGGATGCGACCGGGCGCGGCGGTGTCGAGGACGATGCCGGCGGTTTTGAGTTGCTGTTCACTGAAGGCGATCTTGCTGTCTTCATCGTGGCCCTTTTCGTCGTGACCCTTTTCGTTATGGCCTTTCTCATCGTGGTCCTTGTGATCCTTGTCGTCGTCATGATCGTCTTTGGCTTCCTTGTGTCCGTCTTCCTTGTGATCGTCCTTGGTGGTTTTCTCTGCAGCATGGTCATGGCCGCTTTCGGCATGGGCGTCGGCCGGTGCCGATTTGCTGGCGCCGCTGAGCAGGATCAGCGCAGCGAGCAGCGCCGTGACGGCCGCAATTGCGGCGATGGTGAGTTTCTGTTTTTTTGTCATGATGGTGTTCGCTTATTGGTTGTGGCCGGCGGAACCGAGCAGACGCTCCAGTTCGGCCGAGGCAAGATGGGCGTCGGAGATCGCGCGCAGGTATTGCGAGCGCGCCTGGAACAAGGTGCGCTGGGCGTCGAGCACTTCCAGGAAATTGAACTTGCCGAGTTCGAAGCCCTTGCCGGCGGCGGTGTAGGCACTCTGCGCGCCGGGCAGGATGTCGCTGTGCAGGACGGCGACTTCGGCATGGGCGTTGCGCAGTTTTTCATACGCCTGCGCGATGTCGGTGCGCACGCGCGTCTCGGCGGCGGCCAGTTCGTCGCGCGCCTTGTCTGTGCGGCGCAGGGCTTCTTCCAGGTTGCCGCGATTGCTGTCGAGGAAAGGCAGCGGCATCGACACGCCGACCACCCACATGCTGCGGCCGGCTTCTTCGTCGCGTTTGCGGCCCAGGCTCAGCGTGGCGTCGGGAATACGCTTGCTGCTCTCGATCTTGCTCAAGGCCTGGCGGCGTTCGACTTCGAGGCGGGCCAGCCGCAGTTGCGGTGCGTCGGCGCTGCGCCCGGCGATGTCGGCGATGGCCGGCAGCGGTGGCAATTGTCCTGCGGCGCCTTCGGCCAGCGTGAAGCGGGGCTGGGCGTTGCCCCACAGTCCGGCGAGGCGGCGGCGCGCGAGGTCGAGTTCGCCCTCGGCCTGGCTCAGTTCCAGACGGGCGGAGGCAGCGGCGACGCGCGCCCGGGTTTCTTCCACCGGCGAGATCTTGCCGGCGGTGACGCGCCGGCCGGTGGCGTCGGCGGCGCTGCGGGCGAGGTCGGCGGATTCTTGTGCCAGGCGCCGGCGCTCCTGCGCCGTCAGCACGGCGAAGAACGCCGACGTGGCGGCGATGCGGACTTCATCGCGTCTGATTGTGAGCTCCATGCGGGCAGCCTCGCGTGAACGCTCGGCGGCGCCAATACGGGCGGCGCGCTTGCCGCCGAGTTCGATGGGCTGGTTGAGTTGGATGGTGGTGGTGCGCGTGCTTTTGCGCGTGTCTTCCATCAACGTCGACAGCTCGGGATTGGGGCGGGCGCCGGCTTGCGTGACGGTGGCGTCGACCGCCTCAAGTTCGTGCCGGGCGGTGGACAGGTCGGGATTGTTGTCGAGCGCGAGCGCGACGGCGTTGCTCAGCGTGAGGGGCGTTGCCGCCTCCTGCGCATGCGTGTAGACCGGGCAGGCGAGCAGAAGCGCCAGTCCCAGCGGATAGAAACGGGTGTACATCGAATTCTCCGGACAAAAGGGAAGGAATTCGGCGAGCGGTCAGCAGTAAGGAAAAAAGGGGAAGACGACCCGCCGGCTTAAGCGGCGGTTTTCCAGTCAGGCTCTTCGGGGGATTCCCCGATATGGGAGAGATATAGCGGAGGCAAGGAAGGTGTGAAGCTGTTTTTCTCCTGCGCAGGCGGCGTCCATGATGTGTATGAGTTCATGGGCTTGCTGCAGGAAAAGTGGCAGAAGCTGCAATCGGCGTCGCTGGCGGCGTTGAGCTTGCTGTCGTCGCTGTTGTCCGCGTGCTGATCCTGCTTCTGTTGCTTGCTGTCGGCAGCGGCGTGATGGCCGACGTGCTGTGCAGCGGGATCGCTTTCATGCTGGCAATACGACGCCACCGCCGCCCAGGAAAACTGGAAGGGCAGCAGCATCAGCAGGAAAATGAGGACGTAGCGTTTCATGGCAGGGCATTATAGCCGCACTTTTTTCAAGACCCGCCGAATCACGCCGCGGCGCGTGCTGCGCGGCGATCCAGCAAGGCCGACGTCAGCACCGTCAGGAAGCCCAGCACCGACACGCCCGCGCCCAGCAGCGGCAGATCGGTCAACGGCCAGCCGGCCGAAATCGCCAGTCCGCCCAGCCAGGCGCCGGTGGCGTTGCCGACATTGAACGCGCCCTGGTTAAGCGTCGACGCCAGGTTCGGCGCGTCCTTGGCTTTGTCCAGCACCCGGATCTGTGCAGCCGGCACGACGGCAAACGAGAACGCGCCCCAGACGAACATGGTGATCAGCGTCGGCAGCGTGTAGTGGCTGCTCCACGAGAACTGCACCAGGATCAGCGCGATGCAGACGAACATCGAGAACAGCACCGGCATCAGTCGCCAGTCCGCGAGACGTCCGCCGATCAGCCCGCCCACCGTGATGCCGGCGCCGAACAGCAGCAGCACCCAGCTTTCCTGATGCGCGGTGAAGCCGGTGACGTCGAGCAGGATGTAGGCGATGTAGGTCAGCACGCTGAACATGCTGACCGAGGCCAGCGTGCTGGTCAGCAGCGCGAGCTGGACTTGCGGATGGACGATGGCGCGGAATTCCTTGAAGATGCTGCCGCCTTGCATGGCGATTTTTTTCGGCAGGCAGATCCACAGCATGATCACGGCGGCCAGGCCGATCACCGTGATCGCGCCGAAGGTCGAGCGCCAGCCGGCGGCGTGGCCGAGCGCGGTGCCGAACGGCACGCCGAGGATGTTGGCGACGGTCAGGCCGGTGAACATCAACGCCACGGCTTGCGCGCGCTTTTCACGCGGCACCAGTTCGGCGGCGACCACCGAGCCGATGCCAAAGAACGCCGCATGGCAGAACGCCGTCACCACGCGCGCGACCATCAGGAAGTTGTAGCTCGGCGCAATCGCGCACAGCACGTTGCCGAGGATGAACAGGCACATCAGGCCGACCAGTGCGCGCTTGCGTTGCCACTTGGCGGTGAGGATCGCCAGCACCGGCGCACCGGCCGCCACACCCAGCGCGTAGCCGGACACCAGCATGCCTGCGGCCGGCGCAGAGACGCCGAGGTCGCGCGCGACATCAGGCAACAGCCCCATGATCACGAATTCTGTAGTGCCGATGCCGAAGGCGGCAACGGCGAGGGCGAAGAGGGGCCAATGCATGATGAAAATCCTGGTAGGGGAGCTGCGGGGAAAGCGCTATTTTACGTGGCTGCGGCCCGCTCTGCTGAGCAGATGCGGGCCGCATTGGTGAAGATTTTTCAGGTGCTTGTTAGATTGTTATCGGATCACCACTCAGCGAAGCTGCCGTCTTTATGTCTCCAAATTGGATTGCGCCAGCGATGTCCCACTTCTGCACGCTGCCTGACATATTCCTCGTTGATCTCGATGCCGAGGCCCGGGCCGTTCGGGATGGTGACGTAACCATCCTTGTAGCTGAACACGTCGGCGTCGGTGACATAGTCGAGCAAGTCGTTGCTCTCGTTGTAATGGATGCCCAGGCTTTGTTCCTGGATGAAGGCGTTGTACGACACCGCGTCGACTTGCAGGCAAGCCGCCAGCGCGATCGGGCCGAGCGGGCAGTGCAGCGCCAGCGCGACGTCGTAGGCTTCGGCCATGGTGGCGATCTTGCGCGTCTCGGTGATGCCGCCGGCGTGCGAGACGTCGGGCTGGATGATGTCGACGTAGCCTTCGCTGAGGATGCGCTTGAAGTCCCAGCGCGAGTACAGGCGCTCGCCCAGCGCGATCGGCGTGCCGGTGAGGTGGGCGATTTCCTTGAGCGCTTCGTAGTTTTCGCTGAGCACCGGTTCTTCGATGAACATCAGTTTGTACTGTTCGAGTTCCTTGACCAGCACCTTGGCCATGGGCTTGTGCACGCGGCCGTGGAAGTCGACGCCGATGCCGACGTTGGGGCCGACCGCTTCGCGCACTGCCGCGACATTGGCCAGCGTGAGCTCGACCTTGTCATAGGTGTCGATGAATTGCAGTTCTTCGGTGCCGTTCATCTTGACGGCGGTGAAGCCGCGCGCCACCGCATCCTTGGCGGCCTTCGCGGTGTCGGCCGGACGATCGCCGCCGATCCACGAATACACGCGGATGCTGTCGCGCACCGGGCCGCCCAGCAGCTGGTTGACCGGGAGGCCGAGCGCCTTGCCCTTGATGTCCCACAGCGCCTGGTCGATGCCGGCCAGTGCGCTCATGTGGATGGCGCCGCCGCGATAGAAGCCGCCGCGGTAGAGCACGGTCCAGTGATCTTCGATGTTGCGCGGGTCCTTGCCGATCAGGTAGTCGGCCAGTTCTTCGACGGCGGCGGCGACGCTGTGCGCGCGGCCTTCGACCACCGGTTCGCCCCAGCCGACGATGCCTTCATCGGTTTCGATCTTGAGGAAGCACCAGCGCGGCGGCACGATAAAGGTGGTCAGTTTTGTGATTTTCATCGGAGATGATCCGTTCTGAGAAAAAATGCCCAGTCTTGCTGCGGGCTGGTTGAGGAGCGGCCGGTCGTCATGCTTATGACACTGCGACCGGCTTCTTTTTAGGTGGTCGGTGTGGAAGCACCATGACGGGTTTGCCAGGCGCTGACGAAGGCCTTGGCGTTTTCGCCGACGGTGGCGGCCGACATGCCCGGCTTGAACAGCGCCGAGCCGAGGCCGAAACCGGATGCGCCGGCACTGACGAACACCGACACGCTGCTGGGCATGATGCCGCCCACCGGCAACAACGCGACCGAGGCCGGGATCACGGCGCGCCAGGCTTTGACGACGTGGGTGCCGAGCTGCTCGGCCGGGAACATCTTGAGCACGTCGGCGCCGGCGGCCAGCGCGGCAAATGCTTCGGTCACGGTGGCCACGCCGGGGGCGCTGCACAGGCCGGCATCCTTGGCGGCGCCGATCACGCGCGCATCGCTGTGCGGCATGACGATCAGTTCGCCGCCGGCGGCCTTGACCTGAGCGACTTGTTCGGGGCTGAGCACGGTGCCCGCGCCGATCACGCAATCGGCCGGCAACGTGCGGCGCAGCGTGGCGATGCTTTGCAGCGGCTCGGGCGAATTGAGCGGCACCTCGATGACGCGGAAGCCGGCGTCATACAAGGCCTTGCCGATGGCTTCGACTTCGTCGGGACGCACGCCGCGCAGGATGGCGATCAGGCCGCAGTGCTGCAGGGCGTGGTGGAAAAGATTCTTCAGCATGGTTCTACTTTCTCAGTGTTCGGGTGAGGAGGAAACCAGACCGGCATGCACCGCCAGTTTCCACAAGCCGTGTTCGGTGGCGGCAGCGGCGATGTCAACCTGGGTCAGGTCGTACAGCGCCAGCGCCTTGCGGTAACGCTCGCACAGCGCGTCGTCGCCGATGAGGGCGATGCGCTGTTGCCGGATGCCGTCGGTGGTCGCCAGCAGCGCGGCGATTTCGTGGCCGATCAGCAGGCCGGAGAGGTAATGCGCCTGGGCGCGCGGCGACAGTTCGCCGGTCAGGCCCAGCGTGCGGCTGCTGAAGATGTTGGACAGCATGCCGGCGCGGCCGTCGGGCGACTTCGCCACCAGCGCGCCGCGCACGAAGGCGGCGTCGTCGTCGGCATCGGTCGCGCCGTCGCGCTGCATGGTGCGGCCGAGAATGGAGTGGTTGCTCAGTACGGCGTACATCTCGCCGGTCATGAAGGTGTCGAAATGTTCGATGCGCTTGCCGCGCACGTGCACCCATTTCGAGTGCGTGCCGGGCAGGCCGATCAGGATGTCGTCGACTTGCAGCTGGTCGAGGATGCCGGCGACCTGGGTTTCCTCGCCGCGCATCACATTGGGCAGCTTCGAGCGTTGCAGCAGTCCCGGCACGATGTGCAGCGGCACGCCGAAGCCGGTGTCGACCACGGTCATGGTGTTGCCGACTTCGCTGACGGCCAGCGGTACGTCGAGGTAGGGCGCTTCACGCCAGCCCTGTTTGCTGCCGATCATGCCGGCGGCGATTAGCGGCGTGGCCGGGAAGTCGCGCAACCAGTCGCCGCACGCGGCTTGCAACGCGCGACGGAAACCGGCGTCGGCAGAAGTGCCCGCACCGTCTTCCGCCGGCGGCAGGTTCATGATCCCCCACGGTAGCGCGCGCTTGTCGGCCACGCGGCCGTCGGCGTCGAACCGGTAGGCGCGCAGCGAGGTGGTGCCCCAGTCGAGCGCGATCAGGCCGATGGAGGATGGGGAAGGAGTGGCTTGCGTCATTGTGTGTTCGGTTTTAAAACAAATTCAAAGCAGGTTCAAAGCGGATTCAAAGCAGATTCAAAGCTCGCTCACGATGAAATGCGTGAGCAATTGCATGGACGCGTCCGGCGCCAGGTTGACCAGGCCGTCGCGGCCGGGCATGTGGAAGGCGTCGATCGGATGCGTGATCGGCTCCAGGCAAAAATAGTCGAGGCCGGGTGGGCGATACATCAGGCTGTAGCCCTTGCAGTTTTCCATTTGCATGCTCAGGCGCAGGCCGCGGTCGGGATAGTCGATGTGCGAGAGGCCGTCCCAGCCGGTGAAGCAGTTGTCGATCAGCGGACCGCCGACAGGGAATTCCACAGGCGCAAACCGGTTGTAATCGAAGGTGGCCGGGAAGTCGCGCGTATACCCGGTCGGAATCGGATCGGTGCCGCACAGCCATACACCGTCGGCGCGCGATTGCAGGCGCGTGTCGGCGTTGCGCGGGAAGTAGGGATGCAGGCCGAGGCCGAACGGAAGTTCTTCAGCGCCGCGATTGGTGACTTGAAGATCGATGGTCAGGCCGTCGTCGTTCAGGGTCAGCGTCTGCGTCGCGCTGTAGGTATACGGATCGCCGTCGTATTGCGCTGAGTCCAGCGCCAGCACGATGCGGTTGTCGGTTTGACCGGCGACGCGCCAGGCTTGCAGCCAGCCGTCGCCGTGGATGGGATAGTTTTCGCCGGCGCGGTTTTGCAGCACCGGGTAGTGCGCACCCTTGTGCATGAAGCCGCCTTCGGTGATGCGGTTCGACCACGGCACCAGCGGGAAGCAGGCGGTCGTGTACAGATCGTCAACGCCGGCCCAGGGACGGAACAGCGGCGTCCAGGCGTCGCGCCATTGCAGATCCCAGGCCGCGATGCTGGCGCCCAGTCCGGGCAGCACGCTCAGGCGTTGACGTCCGGACTGAAGGGTCACGGTCTCAATGGCGGGCGCGTTGTTGCGCTGCGCTGCTGGGGATGTGGTCATGGCGTCTCGGTTGCTGTCTCGATTATCAGGGCGGATGCTGTGCGGTCTGCTCCGCCTGGGCCTGCTGTACTGCTGTCTGTGTCGCTGGATGAGGCAAAAACAGCGCCGATCCTAACATCGGCTACCGATGCGGAATAATGAAAAATTTATAAACATTGATATCAAAAATGATCTGTCAGGCTGAGGCACGTCAGTGTTTTGTCAGCGTTTTTTGATTCATGTAGTTTACTAAAGCGCCATGCCTGTTTCGGTATCGGATATCGCCAAAAATTCATTGGATAGATATTTCTCCGTCTCCTACTATTGACCGGCAGATTTCGCTGCACGCCAGGTGACAGCGAAGCGCACATGACGGCGCTACCGTTCCCCCACGAAAAGCGCCGGACACCAAATAAAAACAGTTCGTGTTGATAAACATAATTGGAGACAAGTAATGAAAATGACTCGCAGAACCCTGCTGGGCGCCGCCGTTTGCATGACCCTGGGTTGGAGCGTCCTGTCCGGCGCTGTGGCCGCCGACAAACCGCTGACAATGGGTTTCTCCCAAGTCGGCGCCGAAAGCGAATGGCGCACCGCCAACACCGCCTCGATCAAGGACGCCGCCAAGAAGGCCGGCGTCAACCTGAAGTTCGCCGATGCGCAGCAGAAGCAGGAGAACCAGGTCAAGGCCATCCGCTCCTTCATCGCACAAAAGGTCGACGTGATCGCCTTCTCGCCGGTGGTTGAATCGGGCTGGGACACCGTCCTGCGCGAAGCCAAGGCCGCCAAGATCCCGGTGATCCTGACTGACCGCGCCGTCAACGTGAGCGACAAGTCGCTGTACGTGACCTTCATCGGTTCCGATTTCGTAGAAGAAGGCCGCCGCGCCGCACGCTGGTTGCTGGACCGCGCAAAGACCATGCCTGCCGGCGACATCAACATCGTTGAACTGCAAGGCACCGTCGGCTCGGCGCCGGCAATCGACCGCAAGGCCGGTTTCGAAGAAACCATCAAGACCAATCCGAACCTGAAGATCATCCGCTCGCAAACCGGCGACTTCACCCGCGCCAAGGGCAAGGAAGTCATGGAAGCCTTCCTCAAGGCCGACGGCAAGAAGATCAACGTGCTCTACGCGCATAACGACGACATGGCCATCGGCGCCATCCAGGCCATCGAAGAAGCCGGCCTGAAACCGGGCAAGGACATCCTCGTGATTTCGATTGACGGCGTGAAGGGCGCGTTCGAAGCCATGATGGCCGGCAAGCTCAACGTCACCGTCGAGTGCAGCCCGCTACTCGGACCGCAGCTGATGTCGATCGCCAAGGACGTCAAAGCCGGCAAGGAAGTGCCGAAGCGCATCACTACGGAAGAAGGCGTGTTCCCGGCTGAAGTCGCGGCCAAGGAATTCCCTAACCGCAAATATTGATGCCTGATATCGGATATTGATCGGTCTCCCGCCCGCATGTGCGCCATGTGACCCATGTGCGCATGCGGGTTCCGATCGTATGACCGGGGAAGCAATTCTCCGGTGTTGTTTCTCCTCTGCTCTGGAGTAACCCCTGGGCCTTGAACGATGCGCCGCAATGCCCCTCTGTGTCGTGGCGGATCTGCTCAACAGGCTTTGTGCGGCGGGCTTCGGCCCGCCGTTTTTTCACTTGCGGTAACGCCATGTCGAACGCAACTTCAGAATACACTCCCGCCAGCGGCGCCGAACCGGCGTTGGAACTCACCGGCATCCATAAATCATTCACCGGCGTCAAGGCATTGAGCGACGTCGGCCTGCGCCTGTTCCCGGGCGAAGTGCATACCCTCATGGGCCAGAACGGCGCCGGCAAATCGACGCTGATCAAGGTGCTGACCGGCGTCTATACGCCCGACGACGGTCACATCCTGCTGCGCGGCCGCGCCATCCGTCCGGGCTCGACGCTGGAAGCGCAGCAGCTCGGCATCAGCACCGTGTACCAGGAAGTCAACCTGTGCCCGAACCTGACCGTGGCCGAGAATATTTTCATCGGCCGCTATCCGCGCAAATGGGGCGGGGTCGGTCCGATCGACTGGGCCACCATGCAGCGCCGCGCGACCAAGTTGCTGGCCAAACTGGACCTGCATATCGACGTGCAAAAACCCTTGTCTGCGTATCCGCTGGCGATCCAGCAGATGGTGGCGATCTCGCGCGCCGTGAGCGTGTCGGCCAGCGTGCTGATCCTCGACGAACCGACTTCCAGCCTCGACGAGGCGGAAGTGCAATTGCTGTTCAAGGTCTTGCGCAGCCTGCGTGACGAAGGCATGGCGATTCTCTTCGTCACGCATTTCCTCGACCAGACTTACGAAATCTCCGACCGCATCACGGTGCTGCGCAACGGCGTGCGCGAAGGCGAATACGCCGCCAGCGAATTGTCGCGCCTCGATCTGGTCAACAAGATGGTGGGCGTGCAGGTTGACGCCACCGCCGCCGGCGAGGCGCTGGCCGACAATGCCGAGATCACACCGGCCGCCAATGACGGCGAAGTCTTCTTGCAGGCGCGCGGACTTGGCCGCAAGGGCGCGTTGACGCCGCAGGATTTCGACCTGCGCGCCGGTGAAGTATTCGGTCTGTGCGGCTTGCTCGGCTCCGGCCGCACCGAGACCGCGCGCTTGCTGTTCGGCGCCGACAAGGCCGACAGCGGCGAGATCAGCATCAAGGGCAAGCCGGTGAAATTCTCGACGCCGCGCGACGCCATCGCCGCCGGCATCGGCTTCTGTTCCGAAGACCGCAAGAAGGAGGGCGCCATCCTCGACCTGTCGGTGCGCGAAAACATCATCCTCGCGCTGCAGGCCCGCAACGGCTTGCTGCATGTGATTCCGCGCAAGCGCCAGCAGCAGATCGCGGCCGATTACGTCAAGTGGCTGGGCATCAAGACCGCCGACGTCGAAACCCCGATCGGCCTGCTATCCGGCGGCAACCAGCAGAAGGCATTGCTGGCGCGCTGGCTGGCGACCGACCCCGACATGCTGATCCTGGACGAACCGACGCGCGGCATTGACGTGCGCGCCAAGCAGGAGATCATGGATTACGTCATGGCCTTGTGCCGCAAGGGTATGTCGATTCTTTTCATCTCTTCCGAAATCCCCGAAGTCCTGCGCTGCAGCGACCGCATGCTGGTGCTGCGCGATCGCCACGGCTGCGGCGAATATCTGCGCGGTGAACTGGACGACGCCTCGGTGCTGCAGGTGATCGCGGGCGAGACCGAAGGGCAGACAGCAGGAACAGCAACATGAGCGCATCAATGAATTCCAACCTGATCTCCAATCGCAATCCTTCTTCGGGCGCCGCCGCCAACCGGCTGCGGCGTGTCTTGTTTCATCCGTTGAGCCGGCCGCTGGGCGCGCTGGCGGTGCTGCTGCTGATCGACTTCTTCATGATCCCGGGTTTCTTCCGCATTGAAATGAAGGACGGCCATCTGTACGGCAGCGTGATCGACATCGTCAACCGTGCGGCGCCGCTGATGCTGGCGGCGCTGGGCATGACGCTGGTGATTGCCACGCGCGGCATCGACATTTCGGTCGGCGCGGTGGTGGCGATTTCGGGCACGATTGCGGCGATGCTGATCGGCGGCACCATGGTGGTCAACAACGGTGTACCGGAATATGTCAGCAATATCCCGATGGGTTGGGCGCTGGCCGCCGCGCTTGGCGTGGCGCTGCTGTGCGGCGCGTGGAACGGCCTGCTGGTGGCGACGCTGGGCCTGCAACCGATCATCGCCACGCTGATCCTGATGGTGGCGGGACGCGGGCTGGCGCAATTGCTGACCGACGGCCAGATCATCACGGTGTATTACAAGCCGTTCTTCTATCTCGGCAGCGGCTACCTGTGGGGCTTGCCGTTCTCGCTGTTCATCGTCGCCGGCATGTTTGTGGTGCTGGCGCTGCTGATGCGCAAGACGGCGCTGGGGCTGTTCATCCAGTCGGTCGGCATCAATCCGGTGGCGTCGCGCCTGGCCGGCATCCGTACCGCCGCGCTGATCTTTTTCGTCTACATCTTCTGCAGCCTGTGCGCCGGGCTGGCCGGGCTGATGATCAGCGCCAACATCAAGAGCGCCGACGCCAACAATGCCGGCCTGCTGCTGGAGCTGGACGCCATCCTGGCGGTGACGCTGGGCGGCACCTCGCTGGCGGGCGGCAAGTTCAGCCTGGTCGGCAGCGTGATCGGCGCGCTGATCATCCAGGCGCTGACGTACACGATCTACTCATTGGGCGTGCCGCCGGAAGTCAACATGGTGGTCAAGTCGGTGGTGGTGTTCCTGGTTTGCCTGTCGCAGTCGCCGGAGTTCCGTCGTCTGCGTTTGTTCAAATCCGGCAACCAAGCCTAAGCATTCAGGAAAAATCATGAAGAATTTTCGCTCCCTTCTGGCGACGCCGTATTTCACCTCGCTGGTCACCGTCGCCTTGCTGGTGATTCTGTTCGCGATGGGCTCGGTCGCCTACGACGGCTTCTTTTCGGTGCAGGTGGTGTTGAACCTGCTGATCGACAACGCCTTCCTGCTGGTGATCGGCATCGGCATGACCTTCGTGATCCTGTCCGGCGGCATCGATCTGTCGGTCGGTTCGGTGCTGGCGCTGACCACCATGATCTCGGCCTACCTGCTGCAGTCGTGGCATTGGCATCCGGTGCTGGTGATCGTCTGCGTGCTGGTGCTGGGCGGCCTGTTCGGCGCGGCGATGGGCGTGCTGATCCACTTTTTCAAGCTGCAGCCGTTCATTGTCACCTTGGCCGGGATGTTCCTGGCGCGCGGGCTGTGTTATCTGATCAGCATCAATTCCATCACCATCGACGATCCGCTGTTCGTGGCGATGTCGCAGACGCGGCTGGAGTTCGGATTGGGTGACGCCTTCATCTCGCCCAGCGTAGTGATTGCGGTGCTGATGCTGGCGCTGGCGATCTACCTGGCGCATTACACGCGCTTTGGCCGGGCGGTCTACGCCGTTGGCGGCAACGAGCAGTCGGCGCTGCTGATGGGTTTGCCGGTGGGCCGCACCAAGGTGGCGATTTATGCATTCAGCGGTTTCTGCGCGGCGCTGGCGGGTGTATTGTTCTCGTTCTACATGCTGTCCGGTTACGGCCTGCATGCGCAGGGCACCGAGCTCGATGCCATCGCCGCGGTGGTCATCGGCGGCACCTTGCTGACGGGCGGTTACGGTTATGTGGCCGGTACCCTGACCGGGGTGCTGATCCTGGGCGTGATCCAGACCCTGATCGCTTTCGACGGCACGCTGAGCTCCTGGTGGACCAAGATCGTGATCGGCGTGCTGCTGTTCGTGTTTTGCCTGGCGCAGCGGCTGATGTCGCTGGGCGCGGCCAAGGCGGCAGATGCGAATGGCGCCGCCGTCGCCGTCAAACCGTCCGCACAGGCGGCTTGAGGCGTCTGGCAAGGGCAAAAGGCGGCAGACGCGAGTCCTGCCGTTTGCGCAAAACTGATGTTGAAAACAATATGGGTTTTAGCAAAAAAATCATTAGAAATGTATTGCTCTAATGGTTATCGTAGAGGCCTTGCAAAATATGTCGCGTTCCCCCGCGCAGGTAGGCATGTTTTGCATTGCCAGTAAAACAACAAACATTTAGGAGACGAGAAGTATGAAACTCAAATCGGTATTGGCCGGGCTGACGCTTGGCCTGAGCATGGGTCTGATGGCAGTGAGCGCGCAAGTGAGCGCCCAGACCAAGGGCCTGATCGGGATCTCCATGCCGACCAAGTCGTCGGCACGCTGGATCGCTGACGGCAACAACATGGTCAAGGTATTCAAGGAAAAGGGTTACCAGACCGACCTGCAATACGCGGAAGACGACATCCCGAATCAGCTGGCGCAGATCGAAAACATGGTGACCAAGGGCGTTAAAGTGCTGGTCATCGCCGCGATCGACGGCACCACCCTGTCCGACGTGCTGCAAAAAGCCGCCGACAAGGGCATCAAGGTCATCGCGTATGACCGCTTGATCCGCAACTCCAAGAACGTCGACTACTACGCGACTTTCGATAACTACCAGGTCGGCGTGCTGCAGGCTTCGTACATCGAAAAGGCGCTGGACCTGAAGGGCGGCAAGGGCCCGTTCAACATCGAACTGTTCGGCGGTTCGGCTGACGACAACAACGCCTTCTTCTTCTACAACGGCGCCATGTCGGTGCTGAAGCCGTACATCGACAAGGGCAAGCTGGTCGTGCGCAGCAAACAGCTGGGCATGGACAAGGTTGCCACCCTGCGTTGGGACGGCGCGACTGCGCAAGCCCGCATGGACAACCTGCTGAGCGCCTACTACGGCAATGCCCGCGTCGACGCAGTGCTGTCGCCATATGACGGCATCAGTATCGGCATCATTTCCTCGCTCAAGGGTGTCGGCTACGGTACACCGAAGCAGCCAATGCCGGTCGTGACCGGCCAGGATGCGGAAGTGCCTTCGGTCAAGTCCATCATCCGCGGCGAACAGCGTTCGACCGTCTTCAAGGACACACGTGAACTGGCCAAGGTCACCGTTTCCATGGTGGACGCCGTGTTGTCGGGCAAAGCACCGACCATCAACGACACCAAGACCTACAACAACGGCGTGAAGGTCATCCCTTCGTACCTGTTGAAGCCGGTCAGCGTCGACGCCAGCAACTGGAAAGAAGTGCTGGTCGGCAGCGGCTACTACACCGAAGCGCAAGTGAAGTAATTCCGCTTGTTGCATTGAATGTGTATGCTCCGGTCGGCGCGTGTCGGCCGGAAAAAAAGCAGCCCCGCGCCGCGCGCGCGGGGTTGGTGTTTCCGGAGGCGACGTTGTTGCAGCTTGCAGCGGCGCCGGCCGGACGCCAGGATAGCGGCCCGCAGCATCCCACCACAATGGCAGGCCGGAGCAGAAGAAGAGGGCAGAACACATGAGTACAATTCTGGAAATGCGCGGAATTGAAAAGACATTCCCAGGTGTCAAGGCGCTCAACAACGTCAACCTGGCAGTGCGCACCGGCGAGATCCACGCCGTGGTCGGCGAGAACGGCGCCGGCAAATCCACCCTGATGAAAGTCCTGAGCGGCGTTTATCCGCACGGAAGCTATTCCGGCGACATCATCTATCAGGGTCAGACCCGCGAATTCAAGGACATCGTCGACAGCGAAAGCGTCGGCATCATCATCATCCATCAGGAGCTGGCACTGGTGCCGCTGCTGTCGATTACCGAGAATCTGTTCCTCGGCAACGAGCAGGCCAGCGGCGGCGTGATCGACTGGGAACTGTCCTACGCCAAAGCCAAGGAACTGCTGGCCAAGGTCGGCCTCAAGGATCCGCCGTCGACGCTGATCACCAACCTCGGCGTCGGCAAGCAACAGCTGATCGAAATCGCCAAGGCCTTGTCGAAAGAGGTCAAGCTGCTGATCCTCGACGAGCCCACCGCCAGCCTCAACGAAAGCGACAGCGACGCTTTGCTCGAACTGCTGCTGGAGCTCAAGGCGCAGGGCATTTCGTCGATCCTGATTTCGCACAAGCTCAACGAGATTTCCAAGGTCGCCGATTCCATCACCGTGCTGCGCGATGGCGCCACGGTCGATACCTTCGACTGCCGCAAGGAAGAAATCAGCGAAGACCGCATCATCCAGAACATGGTCGGCCGCGAAATGGCGGACCGCTATCCGAAGCGCGAGCCGCAGATCGGCGAGACCATTTTTGAAGTCAAGCAATGGCGCGTGCATCATCCGATTCATCCCGATCGCGTGGTGATCAAGGACATTGATTTCAACGTACGCAAGGGCGAGATCGTCGGCATCGCCGGCCTGATGGGCGCCGGCCGCACCGAGCTGGCCAAGAGCATCTTCGGCCGCGCCTATGGTGCCAAGATCAGCGGCGAGGTCCATCTGCACGGCAAGAAGATCGACGTCGGCACCATCCAGAAAGCCATCAACCACGGCATCGCCTACGTCACCGAAGACCGCAAGGGCGACGGCCTGGTGCTGGACGAAGACATCAAGAAGAACATCTCGCTGGCCAACCTGGATGCGATTTCCGACAAGTCGGTGATCGACGAGGCGCGCGAGTTCAAGGTGGCGGACGATTTCCGCAGCAAGATGCGGATCCGCTGTTCGAGCGTGCTGCAAAAGGTGGTGAACCTGTCCGGCGGCAACCAGCAGAAGGTGGTGCTCAGCAAATGGCTGTTCTCGAATCCGGAAGTGCTGATCCTCGACGAGCCCACGCGCGGCATCGACGTCGGCGCCAAGTTCGAGATCTACACGCTGATCAACCAGCTGGCCGCAGAAGGAAAGTGCATCATCATGATCTCGTCGGAAATGCCGGAACTGCTGGGCATGTGCGACCGGATCTATGTCATGAACGAAGGGCAGTTCGTCGGCCAGTTTGCCGCGGCAGAAGCATCGCAAGAGAAAATCATGCGCGCTATCGTAAGGAATGTGAAGAATGGAGAACAATGAAATGAGCAAGACACCTACGCTCGACGCGGTCCCTGAAGCCAAGCGGGAATACGCCGGTTTCCTCAAGAACAACATGCGCGAATACGGCATGCTGCTGTCGCTGGTGGCGATCATGGCCTTCTTCCAGGTCATGACCGACGGCACGCTGATGCAGCCGCTCAATCTGACCAACCTGGTGCTGCAAAACAGCTACGTGGTGATCATGGCGCTGGGCATGCTGATGGTGATCGTGGCCGGCCACATCGACTTGTCGGTAGGCTCGGTGGTCGGTTTCATCGGTGCGCTGGCGGCGGTGCTGATGGTCAACTATGAAGTCAACTTCATCCTGACCACCATCATCTGCCTGATCGCCGGCGCCGCCATCGGCGCCGCGCAGGGTTACTGGGTGGCGTTCTTCCGCATCCCGTCCTTCATCGTCACGCTGGCCGGCATGCTGGTGTTCAAGGGCCTGACGCTGGCGCTGCTGGAAGGCCAGTCGGTCGGCCCTTTCCCGCGTGGCTTCCAGTTGCTGAGCTCGGGCTTCATCCCTGAACTCTTTGCCGACACCGGCAGCGTGCGCCTGACGTCGTTGCTGGTCGGCGTCGCCGCCGCAGCCATCCTGCTGGCGGTCAAAGTCCACGGCCGCCGCAAGCAGGTCAAGCACGGCATGGAAGAAGAACCAGCCGTGTTCTTCCTGCTCAAGAACGTCTTGTTTGCCGCCGCCATCATCGCGTTCAGCTACCTGATGGCTTCCTACAAGGGCATGCCGAATGTGCTGATCATCATGTTTGCGCTGATGGTGATCTACACCTTCGTGACCAACCGCACCACCATCGGTCGTCGCGTCTACGCCGTCGGCGGCAATGAAAAGGCCGCCAAGCTGTCCGGCATCAAGACCGAACGCGTGAGCTTCTACACCTTCGTCAACATGGGCATGCTGGCGGCGCTGGCCGGCCTGATCTTTGCGGCGCGCCTGAACACGGCGACACCGAAGGCCGGCACCGGCTTCGAGCTGGACGTGATCGCGGCCTGTTTCATCGGCGGTGCATCGGCTTCGGGCGGCGTCGGCAAGGTCATGGGCGCGGTCATCGGCGCCTTCGTGATGGGCGTGATGAACAACGGCATGTCCATCATGGGTATCGGCATCGATTACCAGCAGGTGATCAAGGGCCTGGTGTTGCTGGCCGCTGTATTCTTTGATGTCTACAATAAAAATAAATAACAAGAAATAAAAGTTCTGCCAGAGGGGTGGCTGTGAGATGGTTTTCTTGCAGCCGTTTTTATCAGCATCGCCACACCGGGAGGTGGCGACCGCATATTCCAAACGGATGAGTAAATGACTATCGACAAGAAGCGCACACTGCGTTCCGCAGCCTGGTTCGGTACGGCCGACAAGAACGGTTTCATGTATCGCAGCTGGATGAAGAACCAGGGTATTCCCGATCACGAATTCCAAGGCAAGCCGGTCATCGGCATCTGCAACACCTGGTCCGAACTGACGCCGTGCAATGCGCATTTCCGCAAGATCGCGGAACACGTCAAGCGCGGCATCATCGAAGCGGGCGGTTTCCCGGTTGAGTTCCCGGTGTTCTCCAACGGCGAGTCCAACTTGCGTCCGACCGCGATGCTGACGCGCAACCTGGCCAGCATGGACGTCGAAGAATCGATCCGCGGCAATCCGCTGGATGCGGTGGTGCTGCTGGTCGGCTGCGACAAGACCACGCCGGCGCTGCTGATGGGCGCGGCCAGCTGCGACGTGCCGGCCATCGTCGTCACCGGCGGCCCGATGTTGAACGGCAAGCACGAAGGCAAGGACATCGGCTCCGGCACGGTGGTCTGGCAACTGAGCGAGCAGGTCAAGGCGGGAAAGATTTCCATCCACGAATTCATGGCGGCCGAAGCCGGGATGTCGCGTTCGGCCGGCACCTGCAACACCATGGGCACCGCCTCGACGATGGCCTGCATGGCCGAAGCACTGGGCACTTCGTTGCCGCACAATGCTGCGATTCCTGCCGTTGATGCGCGCCGCTATGTGCTGGCCCACATGTCCGGCATGCGCATCGTCGACATGGTCTGGGAAGGCCTGACCTTGTCCAAGATCCTCACGCGCGAAGCGTTCGAGAACGCCATTCGCGTCAATGCCGCCATCGGCGGTTCCACCAACGCCGTGATCCATCTGAAGGCGATCGCCGGTCGCATGGGCGTCGACCTCGAACTGGAAGACTGGACCCGCGTCGGCCGCGGTACGCCGACGATCGTCGACCTGCAGCCGTCGGGCCGCTTCCTGATGGAAGAGTTTTACTACGCCGGCGGCTTGCCGGCAGTGCTGCGCCGCCTCGGCGAAGCCGACCTGATTCCGCATAAAGATGCGATGACAGTCAATGGCAAGACGCTGTGGGAAAACAACCAGGACGCGCCGCAGTACAACGACGAAGTGATTCGCAAGCTGGACAATCCATTGATCGACGATGGCGGCATCTGCATCCTGCGCGGCAACCTGTCGCCGCGCGGCGCCGTGTTGAAACCGTCGGCGGCGTCGCCCGAGCTGATGAAGCATCGCGGCAAGGCCGTCGTGTTCGAAGACTTTTCGCACTACAAGGAACGCATCAACGACCCCGATCTGGACGTCGACGCCAGCTCGGTGCTGGTGATGAAGAACTGCGGTCCCAAGGGCTATCCCGGCATGGCCGAAGTCGGCAACATGGGCTTGCCGCCCAAGCTGCTGGCACAAGGCGTCAAGGACATGGTGCGGATTTCCGATGCACGCATGAGCGGCACCGCCTACGGCACCGTGGTTCTTCACGTGGCGCCTGAAGCTGCTGCAGGCGGCCCGTTGGGCATCGTGCAGGACGGCGACTGGATCGAAATGGATTGCGCTGCAGGCCGTTTGCATCTCGACATCAGCGACGAAGAAATGGCGCAACGCCAGACCGCGCGCGCCGAGAAGCTGGCGCAGGTCAAGCCGGCGATGCAGGGCGGCTATCAGTCGCTGTACATCGACCGCGTATTGCAGGCCGACGAAGGCTGCGATTTCGACTTCCTGGTCGGTTGCCGCGGCGCTGCCGTCCCCAAGCATTCTCATTAATAACGTGTCCACGATCTTACTGCGAGGCCGTGATCCAGCGTCGGGCGGTGCTCAGAATCTTCATGTACTGAAGTACATTCCGGTTCTTGTGCTCCGTCCGCCACTGGCTGACGGCCTCTCGCTACAGATCGTGAAAACGTTCTAAAAATCTAAATAAGGAGCGACAAGCATGTTGCTGGTGCAATTCAAACAAGCCGACGGCTCGCGCCTGGTCGGCAGCCTCGAAGATGACGGCAAGAAGATCCGTGTCGTCGACGGTTATCGCAGTACGTATTCCTTGGCGCGCGCCGCCATCGCGAAGAAGGCTTCCTTGCAGGAATTCGCCACCGCCGCGCTCGGCGCGACCGTGGTCGACTATGCATCGGTTGCGGAGCGAGGCGGCTTGCTGGCCCCGCTGGATCATGAAGACACGGCGCACTGCTACGTCACCGGCACCGGCCTGACCCACCTGGGCAGCGCCGACGGTCGCGACGCCATGCACAAGAAGCTCGACGGCGCCGGCGACAACCTGACCGACAGCATGAAGATGTTCCGCATGGGCCTGGAAGGCGGCAAGCCTGCGGCCGGCAAGATCGGCGTGCAGCCGGAGTGGTTCTACAAGGGCGACGGCTCCATCGTGCGCGCTGCGGAAGAACCATTGGCGATGCCGCATTTCGCGCTCGACGGCGGTGAAGAGCCCGAGATAGCCGGCCTGTACATCATCGGTGACAACGGCCAGCCGTATCGCCTCGGTTTCGCCATCGGCAACGAGTTTTCGGACCACGTGACCGAGCGCCAGAACTACCTGTTCCTGGCGCATTCCAAGTTGCGCGTTTGCTCGGTCGGTCCGGCATTGCTGGTGGGTGAATTGCCGGCGCACGTGCAGGGCATGTCGCGCATTCGCGGGCAAGACGGCAAGGTGCGCTGGGAGAAGCCTTTCGTCAGCGGCGAGGACAACATGTCGCACACGGTGTCGAATCTGGAATACCACCATTTCAAATATCCGCTGTTCCGCCGTCCCGGCGACGTGCACATCCACTTCTTCGGCACGGCAACGCTGAGCTGCTCGGACAACATCACGGTCGCGCCGGGCGAGACGTTCGAGATCGACGTCGCCGCCTTCGGACCGGCATTGCGCAATCGCCTGAGTCTGGACGACGTGCCGCATCCGCACGTTACGGTGCTGTAAGGCGTCATTCAATTTCTGGAGAACACATGTCTGCACCATATCAACTGGCGAGCTACCCCAGCCTCAAGGGCAAGCGCGTCTTCATCACGGGCGGCGGCACCGGCATCGGCGCGGCCATCGTCAGCGCGCTGGCGGAACAAGGCGCCATCGTCGCGTTCGTCGACATTGCCAAGGACGCCAGCGAAGCGCTGTGCAAGCAGATCGCCGACGCCGGTTTCACCGCGCCATCGTTCCGTTACTGCGACCTGCGCGACATCGCCTCGCTGCAAAACACCATCAAGGAACTGGCTGCGCAGCTTGGTGATTTCGACGTGCTGGTCAACAACGCCGCCAACGACGAGCGCCACAAGCTGGAAGATGTGACGCAGGAATATTGGGACAACCGCATCGCGATCAATCAGCGTCCGTCATTCTTCGCCGTGCAGGCGGTGGCGCCGGGCATGATCAAGAAGAAGGGCGGTTCCATCATCAACTTCAGCTCGATCAGCTGGCATACATCGAGCGGCGGCTTTCCGGTCTACACCACGGCCAAGTCGTCGGTGCTCGGTCTGACACGCGGCCTGGCACGCGATCTCGGCGCCCACAACATCCGCGTCAATACAGTGACGCCGGGCTGGGTCATGACGGAACGCCAGATCGAATTGTGGCTGGACGAAAAGGGCAAGGAAGACATCAAGCGCAACCAATGCCTGCAAGGTGAATTGCTGCCGTGGCATCTGGCGCGGATGGTGTTGTTCCTGGCGTCGGATGAGAGCGTCATGTGTACTGCACAAGAGTTCATAGTAGACGCCGGCTGGGCATAGATTGGCGATAAAGCACCGCTAGCGGCGTTGCACCGTCTTGCCGTGCTCACGCACTGTCTGCGTCGGCGCGCCTTGCTATCGGCACTTTCTCACCAATCTATGCGGGCGCAGCTGAAAATAAAAAAAGCGAGACTTGAGGTCTCGCTTTTTTTATGGCTGAACATTCCAAAAACTAGTAAATCGTTTTCGCCACATCCCTGATCGCCTGTTGCAAAATCACCGCGCCTGGCGACAGAAGATGTTCGCGGCGGGTGATGATGCCGAAGCCGTCCATCTTGCACGGCAGCTCTATCGGCAACAGATCCATCAGGCGCGCCTGGGAATAATAGCGCGCGACTTCGGTCGGCATCGCGTACAGGAAATCGGTCTGCTGCAGCAGGCTGGTGATAGTCAGGATCGCGGTAGTGTCGACCACGTTGGCCGGCGGCGTCAGGCCGCTCTTGCGGAACATCAGGTCGACGCGGCTGCGCAGGATGCTGCCTTTGGGCGCCATGATCCACGGGTCGTCGACGATGTCCTTGAGTTGGAGGTTCTTGTGCGCGTGCAGCGGATGGCCGACGCGGGCGACGGCGCAGATCGGCTCGTCGGACAGTTCTTCATAGTGCAGGTTGTGGCTGACTTCCTCATCGAGAATGCGCGCCACCAGGAAGTCCAGGTCGCCGCGCAGCAGGCGTGCCAGCAGGATGTTGCTGCTCTCGACTTCGACGCCGATACGCAGCATGGGCGAGTGCTCCTTGACGTGCGCAATCGCTGCCGGTAGCAGCGACATGCCGGGCGACAGGATCACGCCGACATCGACCTGGCCGGACAGACCGGACTTCAGCGCGACGATGTCTTCATGTGCTTTCGACAAGCTGGTGAGCGCCATGCGTGAATGGCGGATCATCGCTTCGCCGTAGATCGTCGGTCGCATGCCGCGCGGCAGGCGATCGAACAAGGTTACGCCGAGCATGTCCTCGAGATCCTTCAATTGCTTGGATGCCGCAGGCTGCGTCATGTTGAGTTCGTTGGCGGCACGGTGGATGTTTCGTTCATCATCCAGAGCGATCAGCAACAGCAGTTGCCGGGTCTTCAGTCGCGCGCGCAGGAACCAATTGGGGTCGCTGTTTTTCATTTGTCTCCGCTACCTTTTTTATATCTCAGGATGATATCAAATCAAGTATCGGCTGAGGCAAATAATTCATTAGAAATATATGTCACTAATCCTTAGTATCTAGCCCAGTCCAGACGCTTTCGTGTCCTGGACTTCACGTTGAAATGAAGCTGACGAAATGCTGATCGAACGGTTGTGAAAACCGGTATCGAGGAGGATTTTTGCGCGTCAATTCAATGTGGGTTTCATACAAAAAAAGTGAGGGTGCAGCAATTGACTCCACCCTGTTGACTACAAAAGATCTACGGAGACTTCACGATGACTCAGTCCATCTCAACCAAAACCATTCTCAAGGCCTTGGGCACGGCCTCTTTGTTCGGCGCATGCCTGGCATCAGCACAGGCGGAAGACAGCGTCACCATCTACGGACGCGTCGTCGCCGGCATCGACGTGCAGAGCAATGTGCACCAAGCCAACGGCAACACCGGCACGCAGGTGCGTGCAGCCAGCAACCAGTGGGGCACGAGCATGATCGGCTTCAAAGGCAAAGAAGATCTGGGTGGCGGCCTGAACAGCTTTTTCCTGCTGGAGTCCGGCTTCGGTGCCACCAAAGGCGCCACTAACGGTCCTGAACTGTTCAATCGTCGTTCGTATGTCGGCCTGAACGGCAGCGCCGGTTCGATCAAGGTCGGCAAGAATCTGTTCATCGACAATGACGTCTGGTTCCTCGATCCGACCGGTCAGCAATGGATCGGCACCGCCAATCTGGTGCATGGACGTAATTGGGGCGGCGCCAGCAACATCATCGAATATCAGACCCCGACCTGGGGTGGCTTCAACGCTACCTTCCAGACCAGCCTGGGCGAGAAAGCCGGCTCCACTACCAAGGGTCGCAAGGACGGCGTCTCGCTGGTCTATCAGAACGAAGGCCTGGAGCTGCGCGCGATCTATGATCTGGTGCGCGACGCCAACGGCAAGTACGGCAGCATCAAGACAAACCAGGACGGAACCACCACTGCCGGCAACGTGTATGACTCCTCCAAGGAGCTGATCCTCGGTGGTACTTACACCATCGACAAGCTGAAGCTGTACCTGGGCTATGAAAACCTGAAAGCGCCGGATGTTGCACCTGGCTCGACGGACAAGGTCAATCATTACTGGGTCGGCGCCAACTATCAGCTGTCGCCAGCTTTGACGCTGATCGGTTCGGTCTTTCACGTCAACGCCAACAACAACGGCGGTTCTGCCAACCTGTACATGGCCGGCCTGAACTACAACCTGTCCAAGCGTACTTTGCTGTACATCGGCGCAGGCACGGTTCGCAACAGCGGCGCAGGTACCTTCTCGCTGGAAGCGGACGAAGCCGGTGCACCATTGGCGGGTCAAAGCCAAACTGGCGGCTACGTCGGCATTGCCCACTCGTTCTGATCGTATGAGGATCCGATCGTAACGAGCGGCAGAGCGCAGTAAAAACGCAGCAGCGGAAGGAGGCAAGCCACGGCTTGCCTCTTTTCGTTTAAAGTTTCGAATTCTTCCTTCATCATTCTTCATCACTAGGAAATCGGCAGCAGGATTTCCCCTCACGGAGCAGACATCCCATGCAAGCAAGCCTGATCGTTGACGGCAAACATGAACTCGGCGAATGCGCGATCTGGTGCGACAGGACGCAATCGATATTCTGGACCGACATCCAGGGCGCCGCCTTGTGGAACCATCATCCTGCAAATGGAACAACACGCAGCTGGCCCATGCCGGAACGTCTGTCGGTGTTCGCGCTGACCGCACAAGCCAACCGGCTTCTGATCGGTCTGGCCTCGCGGCTGGCGTTCTTCAATCTGGATAGCGGCGAGATCACGACGATCCGGACGGTGGAAGAAGATTTGCCGACCACGCGCCTGAATGACGGTCGTTGCGATCGGCAAGGACGTTTCGTATTCGGCACGCTCAATGAAGACAAGGGACGCGCACCGATCGGCAGCTTCTACCGACTCAACGCCGATCTCAGCCTGGAGCGTTTGCCGTTGCCGGGCGTGGCGATTTCCAACAGCATCTGTTTCAGCCCGGATGGCACGCGCATGTATTTTTGCGACACCATGCAGGGCAAGATCATGTCCTGCGATTACGATCCGGTCAGCGGCGCAATCGGTGCGCAAAACGTATTCGTCGATCTCGCTGGAGAGAAGGGCAGTCCCGACGGTTCCGCCATCGACAGCCAGGGTTACCTGTGGAACGCGCAATGGGGTGGTGCGCGCGTGGTGCGCTATGCGCCGGATGGCCTGGTTGATCGCATCGTCGCGGTGCCGGTGTCGCAGCCGAGCTGCCCTGCATTCGGCGGCACGAATCTCGACACGCTGTTCGTGACGACTGCGCATGAAGGTATGGATGATGCAGCACGGGCGCGTGAGCCGGCCGCCGGCGGCTTGTTCGCGGTGAGGCTGGACGGTGTGCGAGGTCTGCCGGAAAACCGCTTCGGCGGATGAGTGATGCAGGAACCGGAGCCGGAGCGTCCGGCTGAATCCGATTTAACGAGGGACTGAATTGCGCGGCATGCAGCTTTTCTGGGTAGGAATCTGCTTGAAGCTGGGGTCGGGGTGGCCGGTTCTTTCATCGGCTATCTTGATCGCGCACTCTTTACCGGTTCCCAGCAGTTCCGTGCGGTAAATCTTCCCTGCAACCGGCGTAATTTCGAACTGCACCGTACAGGTCAGATTGTCGTGGCAGTTTGGTCCCATGCCCTTGGCCGTGCACACGCTGCCATCGCCAGCCAGGTGGCTGGTCGCATTGACACGCAGATAACGCGTTTCGTTTGCGCGAAGCTGGATCTTCTTCTCACCATCGTACAAGGCGCTGAATGCACCCAGCATCGTGGCCTGGCTCTCGCACTGCGCATCGTCGTAAGACATCCACGAAGCTGTTACACCACGAGGCAGGTGGGTGATGATGTGCAACGTCGCCTGTGGTTCATCCTTGGCGGGTTCGGTGTAGGTTGCACACCCCGAAAGCTCTGCGAGCACGAGGACGATGCTCAGGTAGTTGATTGTTTTCATCATGTGGAGACGCGGGAGTTTGTTGTCGGACGGGGCCAGAACCCTTGAGGGATATTTGCACAGGCTTCTGACAGCGCTCTGACAGTGATGCGGCAGACGGACAGTGAATCCCGGAGGAGCCGTGAATGCAGAATGAAAAATGCCCGGCACACAATGGCCGGGCATTTTTTTGTCACTGCAGAGGGATGGGATTTACCGTAGTGCCTGTTGAAGTTGCTGTTGCACTTCGGCGATGACGCCATTCCAGTCGCCGGCCTTGCTCTGGCGGAAAATCTGCATGCCCGGATACCACGGCGAGTCGTTGCGTTCCAGCAGCCAGCGCCAGTCGGGGTTGTAGCGGTTGAGCAGCCACACCGGCTTGCCCAGCGAGCCTGCCAGATGCGCGACGGCAGTATCGACCGAAATCACCAGATCCAGGTTCTCGATCAGCGCCGCAGTATCCGAGAAATCGCGAAGGTCGCGTGTGTGGTCGACAAGGCGCTGGCCACCGATGTTGAGACCGGAGGATTGCCCCCCGAGGTTGAGACCCGATGATTGTCCGCCGAGGCTGAGGTTGAGGCTTAGCGAGGAAATGCCGCCCAACGGAGAAGTGGCGCTGTTTTGCGGTTGGATGGCAAAGAACTCAACCTGGTCGTTTTGCAGCAGCGGCGACAGTGCGCTGAATGGGATCGAACGTGCGGCATCGAGTCGCTTGGTGGCCGGGCTGTTGACGCGCGGATTGCTGCCGGACCAGGCGATACCGATACGCGGCTTGTGTTTTTCGCCCAGACGTACTTTCCAGCTTTCAGATTTTCCGGAATCTTGTTGCAGGTAATTTGCTGCAGGGATGTCATTGAGGGAAAACGTTTGGCAAGCAAGCGGCAGGCTCATCAGCGGGCACTGCAGGTCGAACGGCGGCAACTGCTCGCCGGTAGCCAGCACGGCGCTGGCGCCTTTGATATTGGCCATCAGGGGCTTGAGCGCCGGTTGCACCTGCAGGATGACGCGTGCACCGCGTTCGGCCAGCAGCGGAACGTAACGCGCAAATTGCAGCGTGTCGCCGAAACCCTGCTCGGAATGCAGCAGAATGGTTTTGCCCGCCAGGGATTCCTGGCCCAGCCACAGCGGCTGATTGAAATAGCGCTGGGTCTTGCGCATCTGTTCGGTTTGCCAGCGTTGCTCGTACTGGCGCCAGCCGGCTTCCAGATTGCCCATTTTCAGATTGGCCAAGGCGGCGTTCCAGCGCGCCGACTGGAAGCTCGGATCGTTCTGCGGAATCTTGGCGTAGGCGGCGATGGCTTCGTCGTAACGTTGCAGTTCTTCCAGCGTCACGGCGCGGTTGTACAGTGCCTCGGCAGAGTCGGGCAGCAAGCGCAACGCGTGGTCGTAAGCGGCCAGCGCTTCTTCCAGCCGGTTCTGCCCGACCAGCAGGAAGGCGCGGTTGGCGATCGCTTCGGCGAAGTCCGGTTCGATCTTCAGCACCTTGTCGTAAGTCGCCATGGCTTCGTCGAGACGGTCGAATTCCTTGAGCGTGTTGGCCAGGTTGAACAGCGCTTCCGGATATTCGGGGGCCGCTTCGACCGCTTTTTCGTAGCAGGTCAGCGCTTCGCGCAGGCGGCCCAGGTCGTTGAGCGAATTGCCCTGCTTGAGCCAAGCCTGTGCGTGATCGGGTTTGACGGCCAGCACGCGTTTGTAGCAATCCAGCGCTTCCATGTGGCGCTTCATGGCGCGCAGCACGTTGCCGCGCCGGTACAGCGCTTCGGTGAAGTCGGATTTCAACGCCAGCACCAGGTCATAGCCGCGCAGCGCTTCGGTGTAGCGTTCCGTGTCTTCGAGAATGGTGGCGCGGTCGAACAGGGCGTCGATATGGGTCGGATTGATCTTCAGTGCGGCGTCGATCAGGTCCAGCGCTTCCTTGTGGTTCTTGCGATGCAGCTCCAGCATGCCGAGCAGGTACAGGGCCTGGAAATGCCGGGGGAACGTGGAGAGCACCTTGGTATACAGGGCTTCGGCCTTGTCGAGCTCGCCGCTCTGGTGGAGTGCGACTGCTTGCTGGATCTGGACTGCGGCGGCGGCGGGATTTTGGTTGGGGCGCATAGATGAGGTCGGTTACTGAGTGTGGTTGCTGGTTCGCGTGGCAAGCCGTCAAACGAGGCGTCAAGTCTGACGATGCTACACAAAAAAGCCTCCGTCATGTCGGAATTTGCCACAGGTCGCCTGCACGGGCGGGCGTTTTCTTTTACACTCCCAGAGCCTCTACGGCGCCCCTGCATCCCCTGTTTCATCAGAAATCAGAATACTTACGGAGCTCCAGCATGTCTTACGCCATTCCTGTTCCCGCCGTCACCACCGTGCCTGTCGTCGGCGGCGATCCTTTCCCGGTGCGCCGCATTTACTGCGTCGGCCGCAATTACGCTGCGCACGCGCGTGAAATGGGTCACGATCCTAACCGCGAGCCGCCGTTCTTCTTCATGAAGCCGACCGACACCATCGTGCCGACCGACAGCGCCGTTCCGTATCCAAGCAAGACCAACGACTACCAGCACGAGATCGAACTGGTCGTGGCGCTCGGCAAGGGCGGTCGCGACGTGCCGGCTGACCAGGCGCTGGATCTGGTGTTCGGCTACGCCGTCGGACTCGACATGACGCGCCGCGACTTGCAGGGCGAAGCCAAGAAACTGGCGCGCCCGTGGGACATGGGCAAGGGCTTCGACCATTCGGCGCCGTGCGCGCCGCTGCTGCCGGTATCAAAGATCGGCCATCCCGATCAGGGCGCGATCTGGCTCAAGGTCAACGGCGAAGTGCGTCAGCAGGGTGACCTGTCCGACCTGATCTGGAACGTGGCCGAGACCATTTCCTACCTGTCGGGACTGGTTGAACTGTTCCCCGGCGACCTGATCTATACCGGTACGCCGGAAGGCGTCGGCGCCGTGGTCAAGGGTGACAAGTTGCACGGGCACGTCGACGGCCTGGTCGACCTGAACATCACGATCGCCTGATTTTCTCCTATGGGCGCGGTCTGGTTTGCTACAGCCGCGCCGGTTCCATATTGTCGTTTTGATATCGGCGATACAAAGCGACACGAAACTGTCATGAAGCCAAATTGCCGGGCGGCGTATAATAGCGGTTTGCCGGGCGATTTCCTGCCGGCAATTTCTTGACGCGAGCCTCCTGTCCTTCCTGCGTGATCTTGCATGAGCGGCGTCGTGCGATATGTCAAACATCCGTTTTTACTGAAAGCTACAGAGCCTCTTCGCGAATATATCCGCCGCAATCCGCTGTGCAGATTATTGTCTCGCATTGCATTGATTCACGCAGGGTTCGCCTGAGGACACTCTCCAAACATGCCTGAGCAATTGCCCGAAATCGCAACACCAGAAACGCCTGCCGTCCGCTTTGAGGACTTTGGCCTCTCCCCCGACATCCTGAAGGCGCTCACAGCGCAGGGTTATGTCCATCCGACGCCGATCCAGGAGCAGGCGATTCCGATCGTGTTGCAGGGCCGCGACGTCATGGGCGCCGCGCAGACCGGCACCGGCAAGACCGCCGGCTTCTCATTGCCGATCATCCAGTTGCTGCTGGCGCACGCCAGCGCCAGCATGTCGCCGGCGCGCCACCCGGTGCGCGCGCTGATCCTGACGCCGACCCGCGAGCTGGCCGACCAGGTTGCCGACAACGTCAAGGCCTATTCCCGTTTCACGCCGCTGCGCTCCACCGTGGTCTTCGGCGGCGTCGACATGACACCGCAAACTGCGACCCTGCGCGCCGGCGTCGAAATCGTCATCGCCACGCCGGGCCGTCTGCTCGACCACGTCCAGCAAAAGACCGTGAACCTGTCGCAAACGCAGATCCTGGTCATGGACGAAGCTGACCGCATGCTCGACATGGGTTTCCTGCCGGACCTGCAACGCATCATCAACCTGCTGCCGAAGCAACGCCAGAACCTGATGTTCTCGGCGACCTTCTCGCCGGAAATCAAGAAGTTGGCGGCCAGCTTCCTGAACAATCCGGTCACCATCGAAGTGGCGCGCAGCAATGCCACCGCCGAGCGCGTGACGCAGATCATTTACAAAGTCAACGAAGACGCCAAGGGCGACGCCGTTGCGCACATCATCCGCGAGCGCCAGCTCAAGCAGGTGATCGTGTTTTCGAACACCAAGATCGGCGCTTCCAAGCTGGCCCGCCAGCTTGAGAACGAGGGCGTCAAGGCCTCCGCGATCCATGGCGACAAAACCCAGGGCGAGCGCATGGCTGCGCTGGAAGCCTTCAAGCAAGGCCAGGTTGAAGTGCTGGTGGCGACGGATGTCGCCGCGCGCGGTCTCGACATCACCGACCTGCCGTGCGTGATCAACATCGACCTGCCGTACAACGCCGAAGACTACGTCCACCGCATCGGCCGCACCGGCCGTGCGGGCGCATCGGGCGATGCAATCTCCTTGTTCTCGGACAAGGATGAGCGCCTGCTGGTCGACATTGAAAAGCTGATCAAGATCAAGTTCGTGCGTTCCGAACTGACGGGCTTCGTGCCGCGTCAGCGCAGTGAACGTAGCGATCGCGGTGGTGAGCGTGGTGAGCGCCCAGAGCGCAGCGGCCGCGGCGAGCGTACCGAACGTGGCGATCGCGGTGAGCGCAGCAGCAGTGCAGCTCCTGGTAGCTCCAGCACTAGCACCAGTAGCAGCGCCGAACGCGATGGTGAGCGTTCCAGCGTGCGCCGTGATACGCAATCCTACGGCCGCAGCGGCGGTGGCGGTGCGCGTCGCGAAAAGGTCGATCCATGGTTCCTGAAGCCGTATGAACCGACTGCTGCACCGGCGCCGGTTGACGCTTCCGTCAGCGCGGCAGGCGCAACCAAGTCGACCAGCAAGCCATCGAAACACAAGGTGGCAGCATTGTTGGGCGGCATGCCCAAGCGCTGATCAGAACTTCATATCAGCGAGGCGACGCTGCCAAGCCGGCAGCGCCTGCTCCCAGAAAGCGGCGACTTCGGTCGCCGTTGTCATGTCCAGACCCAGAAACGTCGCGGCCCGTTGCAACTCTTCCAGTGGACGCGCAAGATCCAATGCCTGCGCACCATTCTGCTTCGACAGTTTCTCGCCATCGTCGTGCAGCACCAGCGGCGCGTGCAAATAGGTCGGCGTCGGATAACCCAGCAGGCGCTGCAAGTAAATCTGGCGTGCGGTTGAACCAAGCAAGTCAGCGCCGCGCACGATGTGCGTGACGCCCTGTTCTGCATCATCCACCACCACCGCCAATTGATACGCCCAGAAACCATCGGCGCGTTTCAATACAAAATCTCCTGCTTCCGTCGCCAGGTGCTGGCTCTGCCGGCCCAGCCAGCGATCCGGGAAGCTGATCTGTTCACCGTCCTCACCGGCATCAGGCACGCGCAAACGCAGCGTGCGGGCCTGCTTGCCTGGTCCCAGTCCGTGGCGGCAAGTGCCGGGATAAATGGCGGCGCCGTCGGCCCCGGTGCCAAGGCTGGAATCGGCGATTTCCTTGCGCGTGCAGCCGCAGGGGTAGACGTGGTCGGCAAGACGCGCGCAGGCGTCGAGGTAGCGTTGCTTGCGCTCGCTTTGCACCAGCACCGGACCGTCCCAGCGCATGCCCAGCGTATGCAGTGCCGTTTCAATCTCGCGCGCCGCGCCGTCCACGGTGCGCGTCTCGTCGATGTCTTCGATGCGCAGCAGCCAGCGTCCGCCGTGCACCCGCGCATCAAGGTAGCTGGCTATGGCGGCGGCCAGCGAGCCGGCATGCAAAGGGCCGGAAGGGGAGGGGGCGAAGCGGCCGACGTAGTGTTCGATATTATTCATGATGGAGAGCGCCGCTCAGCAGCGTACGCTGGACTTCAGGTTGCGACAGGTGCTGCAAGAACCACTTGAGCGACTTTCCCTGCTCCGCCTTGGGCCAGGCGATCAGGAAATTTTCGTGCGGTTTGCTCATCTGGGTTTGTTTTTCGATCAGCGCACCGCTGGCCAGGTAAGGCGCGGCCCAGTAGCGCGGCAGATGGCCGCAACCAAGTCCGGCCAGCTGTGCCTGCAGTTTGGCCGAAACCGTCGGCACGGTCAGTGTTTCCTGGCCTGCCAGCAACCCCATGGTCAGGCCGGGATGGCTGCGGCTGCTGTCACCGACCGCGACGGCACGATGCCGGCGCACCAACTCCGGCGACAGCGGTTCCGGCGCGGCGGCCAGCGGATGGTCCGGCGCCACTGCAAATATCCATTCGATCGTGCCCAGCTGGCGGGTCTGGAAGCGGCCGCTGGTGCGCACGATTTCGGGGCCGTCCAGCGTCGCTCCGATGACCAGGTCGGCGCGTCCGGCCAGCATGTCATCCCAGGTGCCGGACAACACCCCGGGCGTGAAGCGCAGGCGCGTGCCACCGGCTTCACGGTCGAACGCCGCGATCAGCGGCAGCATGTTGGCGAACGGGATGATGCTGTTGAGGACAATGCGCAATTCGGTCTCGCGGCCGGTGGCGGTGCGTTTGACGCGTTGTTCGAGATCGTCGGCAGCGGCCAGCAGGTGGCGGCCTTCGGTCAGCAATTCGCGCCCGGCCGGCGTCAGCTTGGCGCGGTGGCCGCGGCGGTCGAACAGCAGCACATCCAGATCGTCTTCCAGTTTGCGCACGCTGTAGGTGAGCGCCGACGGCACGCGGTCGAGCGTCACCGCGGCGGCGGCAAAACTGCCTTTGCGGTCGATCATGTCGAGGATCTGCAGGGATTCCAGCGTCAGGTTCATGCGCTTGTTTAAATTTTTTGAATGAGATGTCTAAAATGCAGTGCTTATTCTGCGGCACGCCATTGGATATAGTGTAAATCAGCACCAAAAAATTTGTATGAACTCAACGCAAGTACTGCACAAACGCCCTGCGGGGCGTTATGCTCGCCGATGCAGCAAGCGTTCGCTGGTTTTTCCATCGGTTTTTACTCACACAACAAGGAAATCAACATGAGCAAAGTCGCCATCGTTTACCACTCCGGCTACGGTCACACCAAGAAACAGGCTGAAGCCGTCCAGGCCGGCGCCGCAGCGGCTGCAGGCACCACCGTCGACCTGATCGCCATCAACGCCGAGGGCAATATCACCGATGCCGACTGGGCCACGCTGGACGCCGCCGACGCCATCATCTTCGGTTCGCCGACCTACATGGGCTCGGTGTCCTGGCAATTCAAGAAATTCGCGGACGCCACCTCCAAGCCATGGTTTACGCAAAAGTGGAAAGACAAGATCGGCGCCGGCTTCACCAATTCGGCCACCATGAATGGCGACAAGCTGTCGACCCTGCACTACCTGTTCACGCTGGGTATGCAGCAGAGCATGATCTGGGTCGGCACCGGCCTGATGCCTTCCAATTCCAAGGCGGCCCAGCGCAATGACATCAACTTCGTCGGTTCTTTCTCCGGCCTGATGGCGCAAAGCCCGTCGGACTCGTCGCCGGAAGAAGGTCCGCTGCCGGGCGACCTGGAAACCGCCAAGCTGTTCGGCAAGCGTGTGGCGGAAACCACGGCGCAGTTCAAGAAATAAGCAGTCCGTTTCAGGTTGCATCCCGCCATGCAAAAAGCCCACCGCGAGGTGGGCTTTTTGTTTGCCGGAGCCGGATGACTCAGTCTGCGGAGGCAGTCGCTGCTTCTGCTGCGGTAGCGGCTTCCGGCGCGCAATGCGGACAGGACTTGCCCGGCACATAAGCCGGCGACAACTGTTCGCGCGGGGTCACCACGGCGCGGCAGGCGAAGCACTGTGCAGTCTGGGTTTCCTGCAGTTGCGGATTGAGCGCGGTGCGGTAATCGAAGACGAAGCAATCGCCCTCGTAATGCGCGCCGCCGACTTCTTCAAAGTATTTGAGGATGCCGCCTTCGAGCTGATAGACGCTGTCGTAGCCGATGTTCTGCATGTGGATCGCGGCTTTTTCGCAGCGGATGCCGCCGGTACAGAAGGTCACCACGGTCTTGTCATTGAGCTCTTCCTTGTGATCGGCGATGACTTGCGGAAACTCGGTGAACTTGTTGATGCGGTAATCGATGGTGTTCTCGAAAGTGCCGACGTCGACTTCAAAGGCGTTGCGCGTGTCGACCATGACCACCGGCTTGCCGTTGTCGTCGTGGCCCTGGTCCAGCCAGCGCTTGAGCGTGACGGCATCGACGAAGGGTGCACGGCCTTCTTCCGGCTTGATCAGCGGATGCTTCATCGTGATGATCTCGGCCTTGAGCTTGACCAGCATGCGGTTGAACGGCTGGTGCTCGGAATAGCTTTCCTTGACCTGAATATCTGCAAAGCGCGCATCGGCGCGCAACCAGCTCAGGAAGGCGTCAATGTCGGCACGCTTGCCGGCCAGGAACAGGTTGATGCCTTCCGGGCTCAGGATGACGGTGCCGCGCAGATTGTGTTTTTGACAAAACGCCAGAAACACCGGGCGTTGTTCCGCAGTGTCGCTGAAGGTGATGAATTTGTAGGCCGCGATGTTGACGTACGAATTCTCGGATTCCTGCGTCTGTTGCGCTTGTCTGGTGTGTTGAGATTGTTGCATTTCTTGCATGATGGTATTGCCTAAGTCTTTGAATTAACAGCATTATAAACGCCCCGGGCCGGTTCTGCGATGGCCACCGGGCGCAATCTGCGCCCGCCATGATGCAGATCAAACAAGCCGGTGGCAGAATCAGGGCGAACGAAGGGCGTCTGCAAGTCCCTTGAAACGCAAATTCGGGGCGAGTCCCTTGTCACGGCACGGTAAAATAGCGGGCTATGACTACACCGCAATTCGTACATCTTCGACTCCATTCCGAGTACTCCATCGTCGACGGCCTGGTCCGCATCGACGACGTCGTCAAAGCGGCCGCCAAAGACGGCCAGGCCGCGCTGGCGATCACCGATCTGGCCAATCTGTTCGGCATGGTCAAGTTCTACAAGGGCGCGCGCGGCAAGGGCGTCAAGCCGATCGCCGGCTGCGACGTCTGGATCAGCAACGACGACGACCGCGACAAGCCTTCGCGCCTGCTGTTACTGGTCAAGGACCATCATGGTTATCTGCAGCTGTGCGACCTGCTCAGCCGTGGCTGGCTCACCAACCTGCATCGCGGCCGCGCCGAATTGCGCCCCGAGTGGCTGGAACAATTGCGTCACGATGAAGGCGGCAACGGCCTGATCGCGTTGTCAGGCGCGCATTTCGGCGACGTCGGCATCGCCATCGAGAACGGCAATGTGGCGGCAGCCGAGCGCGCCGCCCAGCGTTGGAGCGAGATTTTCCCAGGCGCTTTCTACGTCGAAGTCCAGCGCGCCAACCAGCCCAACATGGAAGTCCAGGTACGCCAGTCGGTCGCATTGGCGGCGCGCCTCGGTTTGCCGGTGGTGGCCACGCATCCGATCCAGTTCCTGTCGCAGGACGAATTCGTCGCCCATGAAGCGCGCACCTGCATCGCCGAGGGCGAGATCCTGGCCAATGCGCGCCGCGTGCGCCGCTTCAACGAGCAGCAGAATTTCAAAACCCAGGCCGAGATGGCCGAGCTGTTCGCCGACCTTCCGGGCGCGGTGCTGAACACGATCGAAATCGCCAAGCGCTGCAACCTGGCGCTCACGCTGGGCAAGCCGCAACTGCCGAACTTCCCGACGCCGGACGGCATGACCATCGACGACTTCCTGGTGGCCGAAACCAAGATCGGCCTGGAGGCACGCCTCAAGCAACTGTATCCCGATGAGGTCCGTCGCGAAAAGGAACGCCCTCGTTACGAGGCACGCCTGAAGTTCGAGAACGACACCATCATCAAGATGAAATTCCCGGGCTACTTCCTGATCGTGGCCGACTTTATCCAATGGGCCAAGAACAACGGCGTGCCGGTCGGGCCGGGCCGCGGTTCAGGCGCCGGTTCGCTGGTGGCGTATGCGCTGTCGATTACCGATCTGGATCCGCTCGAATACAACCTGCTGTTCGAACGCTTCCTCAATCCTGAACGCGTATCGATGCCCGACTTCGACATCGACTTTTGCCAGGAAGGGCGCGACCGCGTCATCCAGTACGTCAAGGATCGTTACGGCAAGGAGGCGGTCTCGCAGATCGCCACCTTCGGCACCATGGCCGCCAAGGGCGCCGTGCGCGACGTCGGCCGCGTACTCGATCTGGGCTACAACTTCTGCGACGGCATCTCCAAACTGATCCCGTTCAAGCCGGGCAAGCTGGTCACGCTGGCCGACGCCATCGAAGAAGAGCCGCTGCTCAAGGAGCGGCTGGAAAACGAAGAAGAAGTGAAGCAGCTCATGGGCTTGGCCCAGCAGGTCGAAGGCATCGCCCGCAACATCGGCATGCATGCCGGCGGCGTCCTGATCGCGCCGGGCAAGCTGACCGATTTCTGCCCGCTGTACACGCAGGGCGGCGACGCCGGCGTGGTGTCGCAATACGATAAAGACGACGTCGAAGCCGTCGGCCTGGTGAAGTTCGACTTTTTGGGCCTGACCACGCTGACCATCCTCGACCGTGCGGTGCGCTACATCAAGCAGCTCGATCCGAACATGGCCGATTTCGATCTGGCCCGATTGCCGCTGACCGATCGCGCCTCGTACGACCTGCTCACCAAGGCCAAGACCGTCGCCGTGTTCCAGCTGGAAAGCCGCGGCATGCAAGGCATGCTCAAGGATGCACGTCCCGACCGCTTCGAAGACATTATTGCGCTGGTGGCGCTGTACCGTCCGGGCCCGATGGACCTGATCCCCGACTTCTGCAAACGCAAACACGGCGAAAAATTCGACTATCCCGATCCGCGCACCGAAGGCATTCTGTCCGAAACCTACGGCATCATGGTGTATCAGGAGCAGGTGATGCAGATGGCGCAGGTCGTGGGCGGCTACTCGCTCGGCGGCGCCGACTTGCTGCGCCGTGCGATGGGTAAGAAAAAAGCCGAAGAGATGGCGGAGCACCGCAACATCTTCCGCGAAGGCGCCGCCAAGGACGGCCTGTCGCAGGAGAAGGCCGACGAAATCTTCGACTTGATGGAAAAGTTCGCCGGCTACGGCTTCAACAAGTCGCACGCCGCCGCCTACGCGCTGCTGTCGTATCACACCGCCTTCCTCAAGGCGCATCATCCCGCCGCGTTCATGGCAGCCAACTTGTCGCTGGCCATGGACGACACCGAAAAGATCAAGATCCTGGTCGAAGATTCGCTCGACGTCTGCGGCCTCAGCCTGCTGCCGCCCGACATCAATCTGTCCGACTACCGCTTCATCCCGGTCGGCGAGCCGGGCAAGAAGGCCGTGCACATCCGCTACGGCCTGGGCGCCGTCAAGGGTTCCGGCCAGAGCGCCATCGAAGCCATCATTGCAGCGCGCCAGGACGGCCCGTTCAAGGACTTGTTCGACTTCGCCAAGCGCGTCGACAAGAAGCAGATCAACCGCCGCACAGTCGATTCGCTGATCCGTGCCGGCGCCTTCGACTGCTTCGGCGTCGACCGCGCAGTGTTGCAAGCCACTGTCGGCCTGGCGTGGGAAAACGCCGAGCAGATGGAGGCATCGGCAAACCAGGTCAGCCTGTTCGGCGGCGATGACAGCGATCTCGAAACGCCGCTGGAATACGTGCAGGTGCGTGCGTGGAGCGACAAGCAGCGCCTTACCGAAGAAAAGACCGCCCTCGGCTTCTATCTGTCCGGCCATCTGTTCGATGCTTACGAAAAGGAAGTGCGCCAGTTCGTGCGCACCAAGATTTCCAGTCTGGAGCCGTCGCGCGACCCGCGTTCGATGGCCGGCATCATTACCGGCATCCGGGTGCAGATGACCCAGCGCGGCAAGCTGCTGATCGTCTCGCTGGACGACGGCAGCGGCACGGTCGACGTCACGGTCTACGGCGAACTGGCCGAACCGAACAAGGCCTTCTTCAAGGAAGACGAGTTGCTGATCGTGCAGGGCAAGGTGTCGGAAGATCGCTTCAACGGCGGCCTGCGCATCTCCGCTGAAAAAGTCATGGACATCGGCGCCGCCCGCATCCAGTACGGCCAGCGCGTGGTGGTGTCGCTCAACAAGGGCGTCGATCCGGCGCATCTGCGCGACGCGCTGTCATCCTATCGTCAGCCGCAAGGCTTACCATTCGTGATGAAGTATGTGCAATCGGGCGTCGGCTGCGAAGTCATGCTGGGGGATGCATGGCGCGTGGTGCCGAGCGACGGTTTGCAGGTGTCGCTGCGCGAGTCGTTCGGACAGGAAGCGGTGGTTGTTGAATATTAGAACGATAAAAAGATAACGGAAATTATTAATGAAGCATGCCTCTCGATATTCTTTCGTGCCATGGTTTTTCTTTGCACTTTTTTTCTCAGTAGGCTTGGTTGTAAACAAGGCCGGTAATCTGAGCTATCACTTTTTGCTATTGATTGCGCTGGGCTCGGCGATCAGCTTGAAATGGGTTCCGCAGCCGACAATTGTTCGCGCATGGCTCCAATTGCGTTGGATATTTGTAGCGTCAGGAGGGATGGCGTTCGCCCTGTTAGTTCACCAGCTGTCTGAGCAAAAAATACAGATAAGTGCCTACGACAATGTACTGCGAATTGCATTTCTTGGTGTGCTGACCTGGGTAGGATTGTTGTTGCCAAGCAAGCTGATTAAGAGTCTGCGTTGGTTTTTCCTGCTTGGTGCTGTCCTCGCAACTGCCAAACTGACGTACATGTCGGGCTTTGGACAAACACGAGTCACTGTCGTGGATTTCGTGCCGCTAATCGCCTACTCCCAACTTGTGTTATTGCTCTCCGTTTTTTCGGTTCTATCAATAGGCTGGAACGATACACGTTCGAAATTCAAAGCATTTTTGCTGATATTGAGCGCCTTGATCGGGCTATATAACATTTATCTTTCACAGGCACGGGGCGCTTGGATCGCGGTGCCGGTTTTCATTGTTCTGACTTGTCTGATCTTGTTCAAAAACATTAAATTGTTCAAGACGGTGTTGCTATCGTCTGTGATTGTTGTTGTGCTGATTTTCGCTGCCAGTGCAACCAGTATTGTTCAACAACGAATCTCGGATGCAAAAAATGATATTCACCTTTACATAGACAAAGTCACTCCTGATACTTCAATCGGGATACGCTTTCAGTTATGGAAAGGGGCGTGGGTCTTGTTTAAGGAAAACCTTGTCTTCGGCGTCGGCAAGGATAATTTTCCAGCTGCGCTGAAGTCATTGGAAAATCGAGGGATCATTTCGAAAATGGCGGCTGGTTTTCCTCATTCACACAACGAGATTTTGTACAACATGGCAACGTTGGGTTTGTTTGGTCTGCTCGGGATTCTGACTGCTTACTTTGTTCCGATTTATTATTTTTGTAGAGAAATCCGACATGCCGATCAGGATATAAAAGTTGCAGCAGCCATGGGCTTGAGTCTTTGTTTGGGTTATTTTATTTTTGGCTTGGTCGATGTCATGTTCATGTGGCGAATCTGTAATATCTTTTATGTCATGTCCATTGCAATTTTTATGGCTTTTATTATTCGGCGAAAAATGGATTTGCTCGACGCTTGACGTCGCTGCGTACGACGAGGCAGATTTTTAAATGTACATGACAGATCAGTTGATTCCTCCGCAAGTATTAGATGGCGCAGACAGAATTCTTTTTGTGGCGCATCTTGCTCTGGGCGATTTCACCTATATGGAGAGCTGTTTCAAGGTTTTTCATAACAACTATCCTCATATCAAAATCGATATCTGGGTAGATGAACTTAGGCGCACCTATGACTTTCGGCAATGGGCAGGACTGAAGAAATATTCCTTGTTCGACTGGTTGGAAGTCAGTCCTTATTTCGACACCATCTATAAGAAAACCTACAGTCCATTCGCATTCCGGAGCTCCGTGCGCGAAGCGCGCGCGAAAAATTATCCGATTGTGATTTCGTTCGGCCTGTCGCGCCGAACCTTCTATGCCGGATTGGTGCACAAGCTGGCGCCGAAGGCTTTTACTGCTGCGATCATTAAACGCTACAAATCCTACGACTTTATGAAGCGGCGCGTATTTGGGCGTTTGAGTGCAAGCCTCGTCGACTATCCTGAGGGGGCCACTCACGTCAGCGATATTTACGCCGCTTGGTTTCATAGCCTGTTCGGGCTGAACATTAGTCGAGAAGATCGTTATCCGCAGCTGACTATTCCCGACGCATGGCGCACGGATGCGTGCAAGCGTTTGTTTCAATGGGGGCTTAGCGAGAAAGTGCGACGCAAGAATCGCCTGGTATTTGTGAACGCTTTTTCGAAGCAGGATGAGCGTTCCTGGTCAGTGGAAAAAGCGTTGGAATTGATTGCCGCCATTCAGTGCCTCGACGGTTGGCGGGGCAGTGATTTCGTCATTAATACCGTGCCAGAAAAATGGATTGAGACGAAACAGACTTTGGAACGCGTGAACGTGAAATCGAATGTCTTTCTGTTCAGCGCCGGAGACAATTTCTTTCAGCTGCCGGCGATTTTGGAGCAATGTGATCTGATCATTTCGGTAGAGACTGCCGTGATGCATCTGGCAAATGCAGTTAATGTGCCCGTCATTGCCTTGATGCGGCAACTGACCCCGGAATGGATGCCGATTGACAAGGAAAACAGCCGTGTCGTCATGACGGAGGGGCGTGACGATTGGGTGCAGAAAATTACATTGGGCCGTGTCATAGATGCGTTGCCCGACGTGCAGACTATGCAATGGCGAGCTGTCTGAGACGTCACCCGGTGCTCAATTTTTTCATTTTTCCAGCTATTGTGCGACTGTCGGAGATTTGTCCGCGATCCAGCTTTCTACAACTTCCAGAACTGCTGCTGGCGTAATCAGGCGCATGCAATCACAAGTCATTTTATCGCGTCGGCTGCAGCCATCGCATCCACTTTCAGCCAGGCAAAGGTTGCTGGCGCGTCTGCCGATGGCGGCCCATCGACCAGGATGCATGGGACGTGTCGGCGGGAACAAGCCTAAAGTACGCTGACCGATTGCGGCAGAAAGATGCAAGGGGCCGGTGCCGCTGGCGATCAGGCCGTCAGCCTGATTGATGAAACTGGTTAACTGCGCAAGCGTCTGGGTGCCGCTGATGTTGGTGACGTTCGGAAGTCGGACCAGGTCCGACGCATTTTCGTTCAGCCATTCTCCTTCGCCTTTGCTACCGGTTAGCCAGACATGCACCTCCGGTCGCGAGGCCAACAATTGCGCGAGTTCCAGATACGATTCAATCGGCCATTCACGTCCGTGGCCATTCGATTTTGTATGCAGAACCAGATTAAATGCATAGGGCTTGAGATGCTCGGTGCTCGCAGCATCGGCCGGAATACTAAAGTGATAGAACGAAGGTATCTCAGTGCGATCTGGAATGTGATTCTCACCATACGGGCGAAGAAATTCAAAATTGATCTGCGCCTCATGGTTTTCAGATAACCCCTTGCTGAAACGTACGCGGCGATTGCAGTAAATCAATTGATATACCTTCTGCCGTGCGTTGCCGATACGGTGACGGATGCCCGCACGAAACGCTGCAATCGCCAGGGCGCGGTCCGGCTGCGCCAATATCACAGTGTCGATGTCCGATCGTTTCAAATAACCGGTCAGATCGTTTTCGATACGTTCAATTTCAACGACGTTGTCGATGTCCGTGCAGTAGCGCACCACCTCCGCCGCGTAGGCGCGGCACAGCATTGTGATGCGGACGCCGGGATTGAGTTGCTTCAGACGCGCGGCCATCGGCAACGTCAGAATAACGTCGCCGATGTTGTCCTGGCGACTGATGAGTATGTGTTTGCTGGTGATGGGCATTCTATCGGCGGATCAGGTAGCGTTGTTCTGTAGACGAGGACGATATTTACTTGGCGGCGCGCTTGCGCAGATACCGGATATACCACTTCAGGCTTTCCAGCGGGCGTCCCTGGCGGTACATGAAGCGCGAGTGCATGCGCATTTCCTTGGTGTTCTTCGGTTCCGGATCGAGCGGCATGTCGGCCCACGGCGTCAGCGACAGATACTTGCGGAACAGATGGCGCGCGTCGTGGCCGCTCCAGTCGGTCCAGGGCTTGACGGCGCCGGCGAAATGGACGAACACCGCCTTGCCGACCGGGCGCAATGCAAACTTGTTGACGTTCAGATCGTGGATCAGGTCGTACAGGTAATTCCAGCGCGGCGAGATGTAGCGCGCGCGGCCGTTAAGCACGATGTTGAGCGCGTCCTGGTCGTTGAAGCGCATGTCCGTCTTGCTGTCGAGCAGTGCATCCAGCGTCTGCTGGGTGATGTCTTCGCTGATCCACTTGTCGATGTTGATGAAGATCACGCCGCCGTTGAAGTATTCGTTGTGCTTCAGCTTCAGTGCGGCGACACGGCGCTGCAGCGTGACCGGCGCGTCCGGCACTACCACGGCGATGTCGCCGCTGATGTCCATGTCGACCATTTCATCAAGCTTGTTGACGCACAGGATGTCGGCATCCAGATACAGCACGCGGTCGGTTTGTCCCTTGAGTACAGTCGGAATCACCAGTCGCGTGAAGATCGACAGCGAGTAATGCGAGTGGCCGATGAAATGCGAAAACTGCGTAAATGAACTCAGGTCGAGCAGATGCAGCTGGGTGCTGACCGGATACATTTCTTCCAGCTTCTTCAGGCGCCGCTGGTGGTCATCGGAAACCTCGAACGCCAGCACGTGGAACGTGAAATGCTGGCCCGGATTGTTGTCGATGATGGACGAGATGGTGCCGCCCATGGCACGAAAATAATTGTTGTCGACACAGAACGCAATGTGGAACGATGGCTTGCCGTTGCTGCCCACGGGCGCGGCTTGCTGACTCACTGATTGATTCACGAGCTGATTCATTGGATGGCTTTCAATACTTGTTCAACGGTGACGGCCTTGACCCAGTCGCGGCGGTTGGGGGCGGTGATGACGGTGCTGTTGGCGCGATCGATCGGCACCCATTCCGGATTCTTCTGACGCATCAGCGCAATCACCGGGACGTGAACGGCGTTGGCCAGGTGCATCACGGCGGTTTCGACCGAAATGATCAGGTCGCAGCGTTCGAGGATGGCCGGCAACTGGAAAAAATTCTCTTCGGCGCTGAACAGTTCGGTGCGCTCCAGCTGGTAGCCGCTGATGACGGAACGTGCGTGCTCCAGCTCCTGCGGCACGGCATTGACGATGAAGCTGCTGTCGCGCCAGGCGTCCAGCTTCTTCATCGCGATGATCAGTTCGGCGACATGCTCGAGCGGCCAGCAGCGCTTTTTGGTTTTGGCGTAAGGATTGATGAACACCAGCTTACCGGTGTTGCCATCCGCCGATTTGAAACCCCAGGCCGCCAGTTTGACTTGCGCGTAGTCGCGCCACTGCTGCGGAATTTCAACGAACGGGAAGCGCTCGGCTGCGCCGACTTCCAGGCCGCTGAGCTGGTTGAACCAGTGCGCATAAACATCGCTGATGTGTTGCGGATTGGCGCGGTCGACAGTGTACGGCGGGATCGATGCATTCAGCTTGCGATAGGCCAGTTGATGGTGCGGCTGGTAGAACTTGACGCGCTTCTTCATGCCGATCGCCAGCCCGTCCGGGCTGATGCTGCGCGCCAGGCCGGCGTACAGGTGCGGCCGCAGCGTCGCCAGCGACACCACGATGGGATAGTGTTCGCGCTGCGCTTCCTCGATCGACTCCTGGTACAGCGCCGGGCTGTAAGTGCGGGTGTAGATCTTGTCGAAGAACGGGCAAGCCGCGACCCAGTCGTAGAGCGAATATTTTTCGAGATGCTTCCACTGTGCCGGGTCGCTGGTGCGGCGCACTTCGTCAACCCACAGATGGACTTTCAGATGCGGGTTGGCGCGTGCGAAGGCCTGGAAGAAATTCTGCAGGTAAGTGAAGTCGCCCAGCGCCAGATGGGCGATGAACAGGATCTTGTCCGACTTCTTCAGCAGCGCTGGCGGGATCAGTGTCTGGGGCATGGTTGACGTTTGTTGTTGTCTCGGCGGAGTCAATCGGCTTGTTGGGAGAATTGCAGACGGTAGAGATTGGCGTAGACGCTTTCGTTGGCCAGCAACTGCTGATGGCTGCCGACCTCGACGATCTGGCCGTGCGACAGCACCACGATGCGGTCGGCGCGTTCGATGGTCGACAGGCGGTGGGCGATGACAAAGGTGGTGCGGCCTTCCATCAACTGGTCCAATGCAGCCTGCACGGCGCGTTCGGACTCGGTGTCGAGCGCGGAGGTGGCTTCGTCGAGGATCAGGATCGGCGCGTCCTTGTAGATCGCGCGTGCGATCGCCACGCGCTGGCGCTGGCCGCCGGACAGGCGCGAACCGTTGTCGCCGATGCGGGTTGCCAGTCCTTCCGGCATCCCTTCGACGACATCGGTCAGATGCGCCGCCACCACCGCCGCATGCACGCGTTGCGGATCGGGTTGGGCGTCGCCGTACGAGATATTGGCGGCAAGGGTATCGTCAAACAGTACGGTGTTCTGGCTGACCATGGCGATCTGATTGCGCAGGCTGATCAGCGAAATCGACTCGATCGGCTTGCCGTCGAGCAGGATCTGGCCGCCGGTGGCGGAATAGAAGCCGGGGATCAGGCTCACCAGTGTCGACTTGCCACCGCCGGACATGCCGACGAAGGCAATGGTTTCACCGGGTTGCACGTTCAAGTTGATCTTTTGCAGCGCCAACTGGGTATGACCTGGATAAGAGAACTCGACGTCGATCAGGTCGAGTTTTCCGGTGCTGCGCGCGCTCAGCGTTTCGCCACCGGTGCGTTCGGTCGGCTTGTCGATCAGGATATAGACTTCTTCGGCAGCCGCCATGCCGCGTTGCAGCGGGCCGTTGATTTCCGCCAATTGCTTGAGCGGCGCCAGCAGCATCAGCATCGCGGTGAGGAAGGAGACGAAGCCGCCGACGGTGATCTGGCCGTTGCCCGACTGGATCAGCGCCATCACGATCACGATCGCGACTGCGCAGGCGGTCATCAACTGCGTGATCGGTACTGTCGCCGAAAACGCCGTGGTCATGCGCATGGTGTAGCGGCGCAGGTTTTCGGCGCGCTCGTGGAAGCGGCCTTTTTCGTAGTCATGGCCGCCGAACACTTTGATGACCTGCTGCGCGCGCGTGGTTTCTTCGATGACCTGGGTCAGTTCGGCGTTGACCGCGAGCGAATCGCGGTTGAGTTTCTTGAGGCGCTTGCCGGTGGTGCGCACGACGATGGTCACCAGCGGCAGCAGCACCAGCGTGACAATGGTCAGCACCCAGTTCAGGTACAGCAGCCAGGCCAGCAGGCCCAGCACCGTCAGCGCCGAGCGCACGATGGAGGTGAATACCTTGGTCACCATGTCGATGATCTGCTGCACTTCGAACATCATCGAATTGATCACTTTGCCGACCGTGTTGGTCGCGTAAAAGTTGATCGGCAGATCCAGCATGCGCGCAAACATCTGGCGCCGCAGTTCATTGAGGATGCGCGTCGACACCCACGTCATCATGTACGAGCTGGTGAACGTCGCGATGCCGCGGATGAAGAAGATGCCGATCACCGCCACCGGCACCAGCCACAGCGAGAACGCCGGTTTGCCGACGAAGCCCTTGTCCAGCAACACCTGGAAGATGTAAGGCACCACCGGTTCGGTGGCCGCCGTGACGATCATGGCCAGGAACGCGATGGCGAGGCGTTTCTTGTGGGGCCAGTGCAAGGCGGCGAGCCTCTTCATGTTGTGCGACAAAAGCATGTTGTTCCTTACTGATTGCTGCAAATGGAAATACGAGGGGCGATCATGCCACGGTCAGCCGTTCGCGGGTGCGTAAGCTTGCCCACAGGATGACCGTCATGAAGCCGAAAATCATGACGCCGTTATTGTGTGTCAAAAATGCCTGCGTGAGGCCGAATGTCAGGTAGGCCACCGTCAGCAGCGTGCCGGCCAGCGCGTAGCTGCGCGCCGCGCCGTCGCCGTCGCCGTCGCGCAGACGGCGGGCGAACAGCGCCAGCGGCGTCAGGTAAAGCGCCAGCAGCGCCAGCAAACCGGGCAGGCCGTGCTTGACCAGCGCATCGAGGTATTCGTTGTGCAGATGGGTATGCTCTTCGATCGACGGCGCCGCCAGACCCTGGCGCACCAGCTCGGCCTTGCGCTCGATCATGCCTTGTTTGCTCCAGCCCGCCAGCCAGTGCCCCGGCAACATCGCGATGCCGGTACGCCACATTTCCAGGCGCGCGCCGACGGACGAATCGGCGTTGCCCCTGACGACATAGTCGTCGGCCTCGGAGAACGCCAGTTCGATGCGCGCTTTCAATCCCGATTGCGGCAGCACCCACAGTACGACGGAGATCGCACATAGCGCAAGCGCGGCGGCGCCCGCCAGGCGTTTGCCGAGAGCGCTCCCCTGCGTGCAGGCAAAGATGGCCAGGCATACCGGCAAGGCCAGCCAGCTGCCGCGGCTGCCGGTCAACAGCGAACCGGCGACGCCGGCGGCGGCTCCGATGCAGAGTGTTCCGGTCCACGCGCGCGCATGTGTCTGCTGTTTCGCCCACGATAATCCGCACAGGCACAGGATGCCCAGCGTGATGCTGATGTTGCCGTATTGAATCGGATTGGTGGAGCCGCCAGGACGCAATACGCCGTCCATCAGGAGTTGCCAGCCGCCGAGCAATCCCGCGCCGATCGCGCCCAGCGCCAGTCCGGACCAGAACGCCGCGGCGCGCGGCGGCCATGCCAGCAGCAACAGCAGAGCGGGAATCGCCAGCAGGAAACGCAGCGGCGCGTCATAGTCGCGCGCGGGTGCGCCATGGAACAGATTGGCGGCGACGTTGATCAGGAAATAGGCCGCCAGCACGCCCGCCAGCGCCCAGTCCCGGGGCGCCATCCACCATCCCGCCGGCCGCCTGAACAGCAGCGCCATTCCCCCCAACGCCAGCAACGCGGCGCCCAGCGAAAAGCCGCTCGCCACCACCAGAGCGATGGCGGAAAACAGGAATACGGCGACAGAGGTGAATACAACCATCCAGGCGGTCCTTGGCGGGCCTGATTGCGCCCTGGCGGACGCGGTCAGGCCGCAAATCGGAGAAACCGCACATTGTAATGCAAGGGCCGCCCTAAATGACCGGCGCTGCTTGTAAAACGGGGGTAAACGGCAGTTGCTGTAAATGCAATAAATCGGCCTATGCCGCTGGTTTCAGGCCGGGATTGTTCAAAACCGCGTCAAAGTTTGCGTGGTCAAGCGCATCGCGCAATTCCCGGTACGCCTGCACCAGCATCTCCTGGCTGAACCCGCGGTTAAGTCCGCTGGGATTCGGCAGGAGCCACACCATTGCGCCGCCGAATTTTTCCGGCTGCTTTCCCCACGCAACTTTCGGCTGTGCCGTCATCGCTTGGTAGGCAGGCTTGCCCAGGAACGCCAGGCACTTCGGCTTGAACTGTTCCATCTTGTTTCGCAGTGTTTCGGCGGAACGAATGAACTCATCTCGCAGCAACTCATCGGCCCGCGCAGTCGGCCGCTCGACCACAGTCGTCAGGCCGCAGCGATGATCGAGAATGTTGCGATCATCAAGCGGATCGATGAGCTCGGGCGTGAAGCCGGACAGATGCACGGTCTTCCAAAAACGATTGCTCCTACCCATGAAATGGTGTCCGCTCGCCGCTGCGCGCAGGCCTGGATTGATGCCGCAGAAGACGAGGTCAAGCCCGGGGGCAAGGAGATCGGGAAGAGAGGAGGCTACAGTAACGGATGGCATCATGGCGGCGCTGTCTGGACATAATCAAGGTGAGGAGGTGGGGATCTGGGATCTCCGCAACGACGCTGATTATGGGCAAGGACGAGCGCAGGGACAACCGCTGTCATGCGTTGTTATCGGCCATTCCACGCCTGATTCGGGCCATCCTTCCGGCCCGCCTCTTACATCAGGATGATGTCGTACTGCTCCTGCTGATAATCGGTCTGCACCTGCAGTGAAATCGGCTTCTTGATGAAGTCGCCGAGCATGGCCAGGTGCTGCGATTCTTCTTCGAGGAACATGTCGACCACCACCTGCGCCGCCAAGATGCGGAATTCACGCGGGTTGAATTGTTTCGCCTCCCGCAGCACCTCGCGCAGGATTTCGTAGCAGACCGTGCGCGAAGTCTTGACCTGGCCCCTGCCTTTACAGGCCGGGCAAGTCTCGCACAGGATATGCGCCAGCGACTCACGGGTGCGCTTGCGCGTCATTTCCACCAGGCCCAGCGCCGAAAAATTGGACACCGAAATCTTGGTGCGGTCGCGATGCAAGGCCTTGTTCAGTTCCGAGAGCACGGCGCTGCGGTGCTCCAGGTTTTCCATGTCGATGAAGTCGAGGATGATGATGCCGCCCAGATTGCGCAAGCGCAGCTGGCGCGCAATCGCGTGCGCGGCTTCCAGGTTGGTCTTGAAGATGGTGTCGTCGAAGTTGCGGCCGTTGACGAAGCTGCCGGTATTGACGTCGATGGTGGTCATCGCTTCGGTCTGGTCGACGATCAGGTAGCCGCCGGACTTGAGGTCGACGCGGCGGCCCAGTGCGCGTTCGATTTCTTCTTCCACGCCGTACAGGTCGAACAGCGGGCGTTCGCCGCGGTAGTGCATCAGCTTGGGCAGCACCGATGGCGTGTAGAGCGTGCCGAACTCCTGCAGCATCTGGAAGTTCTCGCGCGAGTCGACCTGGATGTTCGAGGTGTCGTCGCTGACGAAGTCGCGCAGCACGCGCTGGGCCAGGCTCAGGTCCTGGTACATCAGCGTCGGCGCGGGTTTGGTCTTGGTCTGGGCGATGATGCTGGCCCAGGTCTTGCGCAGATATTCGACATCCATCTGCAGGTCGGCATCGGAGGCGTCTTCGGCCATGGTGCGGATGATGAAGCCGCCTTTTTCTTCCGGCGGCAGCAGGCTCTGCACCTTGCTGCGCAGCAGTTCGCGTTCGGCTTCGTTCTCGATGCGCTGGGAAATGCCGATGTGCTTGTCCTGCGGCAGGTACACCAGCATGCGGCCGGCGATCGAGATCTGCGTCGACAGGCGCGCGCCCTTGGTGCCGATCGGATCCTTGATCACCTGCACGGTGATGGTCTGGCCGTCGAACAGCAATTTTTCGATCGGGACCTGCGGCGCGCTCTGGCCATGCTGGCCGTGCTGTCCATCATGCGGCTTGGCTTCCCAGATGTCGGCGACATGCAGGAAGGCGGCGCGTTCGAGGCCGATGTCGATGAAGGCGGATTGCATGCCGGGCAGCACGCGCACGACTTTGCCGAGGTATACGTTGCCGGCCAGGCCGCGCGACAGCGTGCGCTCGATGTGCAGCTCTTGCACCGCGCCTTGCAGGATGAGCGCCACGCGCGTCTCCTGCGGCGTGATGTTGATCAGGATGTCTTCGTTCATGGTCTGGTGACCCTAAAAATGGTGAATGCTGGAAAGGGCTGGCGCGGACGGATAGGGAAGCCGTCCGCTGCAGCTCACAATGTGGCTTGCGGCAAGATGCGCATGCCGGTCTTCTGCAGCAATTGCGCGGTCTCGAACAGCGGCAGGCCCATGATGCCGGAATGACTGCCGGCGATGTCCTTGATGAAAATCGACGCCAGGCCCTGGATGCCGTAGCCGCCGGCTTTGTCGAACGGCTCCTGGGTCGAGCAGTAGGCGCGGATCATGTCGTCGGTCAGCGCTTCGAAGGCGACGTCGGAATATTGCGTGATCTGCCACATCTGTTCCTGGAAGGCCACCGCGACGCTGGTCAGCACCTGGTGCGTGCGGCCGGACAGGCGCGTGATCATCTCGACGGCTTCCCTGACGTCGGCCGGTTTGCCGAGGATCAGGTCGTCCACCACCACGGTGGTGTCGGCCGACAGGATGGGGCGCATCGGCAATTGCCGGTACAGCATGGTCTGGCGTGCGCTGAGCAGTTTGTCGCGGGTGACGCGGGCGACGTAGTCGGCCGGCTTCTCGTTCGGCAGGACTTGCTCGTCGACTTCCTTGTCGTTGAGCAGCAATTCGAAATCGATGCCGATCTGGCGCAGCAGTTCGCGCCGGCGGGGACTCTTGGAGGCGAGGTAGATTTTTTTGTCAGCAAGTTTCATGAAGCAACACTTCTCAGTATTTATCCGTACAGCGCCTTCGATTGTCGAAGGCGTTGTGCTTGCTTGTCTTTCGTTTTTACTCGGTACCTGATCGGTTTCCTATACGCGGTGATACGGATGATTCTGCGTAATCGACCAGGCGCGGTACAGCTGTTCCGCCAGCAGCACGCGCACCATGCCGTGCGGCAGCGTCAGGCTGGAGATGCGCACCAGCATGTCGGCATTGGCCTTGAGGCCGGGATCGAGTCCGTCGGCGCCGCCGATCACGAAGGCGACGTCACGGCCGTCCTGCTGCCATTGGGTCAGCAACTGCGACAACTGCATCGAGGTGATGTCCTTGCCGTGCTCGTCCAGCGCCACGATGCGCGCGCCTTTCGGCAGCGCGGCTTCGATCTTGCTGCGTTCCTGCGACATCACGGTTTCTGCGGTCCTGCTGCCGGAGCGTTCGATCGGTTTGATTTCTTTCAACAGGACGCGGCACTCGGCCGGCATCCTCTTGGCGTATTCGTTAAATCCCGATTCGATCCAGCCCGGCATTTTGTGGCCGACGGCGGTAATGATGAGCTGCATGGCTCACACGACCGGGGTCAGGCCTTGGCTTTTGGACGTGCCGGACGCTTGGCGGCGGCCGCTTTTTTCGACGCAACGGCGCTTTTCGGCATGGCGACCTTGACGGTGGTGCCGACCGCTTTTTTAGCCGGGGCCTTGCGCTTGACTGCCGTGCCAGCAGCACCAGCGGCGGCCTTGGTCTTGGCGGCGCTGAGCGTGGTCGATGCGCGTGGCGCACGTGTGGTCTTCGGCGCCGGCTTGGCGTCGGAGGTGACCGACGTGGTGCGCGGCTTGCGTGCCGGCTTCTTCGGTGCTTCGTCGTCGATCGCCTGGCTGGCTTCCACCGCTTCGGCTTGCTCGCGGGTGCGGCGGATCTTGGCAGGCTTTTCGTCTTCGCCGGCTTTCTTGGCGGCGGCGCTGGAAGCGACACGCTTGGCCGCGCCCATCTTCACTTCCTTGTCGCCCCAGATTTCTTCCAGGCGGTAGTAAGCGCGGATGGCCGGTTGCATGATGTGGACGATCATGTCGCCCAGATCGACCAGCACCCATTCACCGGTGTCTTCGCCTTCGACGCTGACGACATGGCCGCCCTTGGCCTTGACCTTGTCGCGCACCGAAGCGGCGAGCGCCTTGGTCTGGCGGTTCGAAGTGCCGGAGGCGATCGCCACGCGGTCGAACAGGCTGGTCAGGTGAGTGGTGTCATAGATCTTGATGTCCTGAGCTTTGACGTCTTCCAGCGCGTCGACGACGGCGGTTTGCAGTTTTTTGATATCCATTAGTTTTGATAGAGATGATGTTGTTCGATATAGTCTAGCACCCTCGCCGGGATCAGCGACTCCGGTCTTTCGCCGCGTTGCAGCAAGGAACGGATCTCGGTCGATGAAATGTCGACGTCGAGACTGGATGCCAGATAGGCTTTGCCGTGCGAGGTGGTGCGTATTTCCTTTTCAGTGCCGGCACGGCGTGTAAATTCCTGCATGACAACATCCGGCACCTGCGCAGCGTCGATGCCGAAGCCCGGGCGCGAAGCGGCGCACAGGTGGGCATAGTCGAATAATTGTTGCCAACCTTGCCAGGTATCCAGATGCTGCAATTGGTCTGCGCCCATCAGGAAAACGATGGAGACCTCGGGACCGAGCTCGGCGCGCAAGGCCTGCAAGGTATCGATGGTGTACGTTGCCGTCGTGCGGCGAATTTCCTGTTGGTCAATCACCACAGGTACATGTTCATGGCTGAACGCCAGTTCGACCATGTCCACGCGTTGCGCTGATGTGGCTTGCAAGCCATGCTTCTGCCACGGGTTGCCGGCCGGAATCACGCGCAGCTCGTCCGGCTGCAGCAGCTCGACAAAATGATCGCCCAGCGCGACGTGGCCGTTGTGCACGGGATCGAAGCTGCCGCCCAGAATGGCGATACAGCGCGTGGCTTGCACGGGCAAGGAAGCTGTGACCATCAAATCCATTCCTTGTGCGGCAAGAAGTCGCTGTACAGCTGCGCTTCCGGGCTGCCGTCTTGCGGCTGCCAGTTATAGCGCCACTTCACCACCGGCGGCATCGACATCAGGATCGACTCGGTGCGTCCGCCTGATTGCAGGCCGAACAGCGTGCCGCGGTCGAACACCAGGTTGAACTCGACATAACGTCCGCGCCGATAGGCCTGGAAATCGCGTTCACGTTCGCCGTAAGGCGTGTCCTTGCGCTGCTCCAGGATCGGCAGGTAAGCGCCGATAAAGCTGTCGCCGACGCTGCGCATCAGCGCAAAACTGTCGTCCAGCGGCAGCGCGTTGAAATCATCAAAGAAAATCCCGCCGACGCCGCGCGCTTCCTTGCGGTGCTTCAGGTAAAAATAGTCGTCGCACCACTTCTTGAAGCGCGGATGCAGTTCGTTGCCGAACGGCGCCAGCGCATCGCGGCAGCTGCGATGGAAATGCGTCGCGTCTTCGGCGAAACCGTAATAAGGCGTCAGGTCCATGCCGCCGCCGAACCACCAGACCGGCTCCTGGTTCTGGCCGTCCGCCTTGGCGACGAAGAAGCGCACATTCATGTGCACCGTCGGCGCATAAGGATTGCGCGGATGCAGCACCAGCGACACGCCCATGGCTTCCCATTCACGGCCAGCGATTTCCGGACGGTTGGCGGCAGCCGAGGGCGGCAGGTTCTTGCCCATCACGTGCGAAAAACCGACGCCGCCGCGTTCGAATACATTGCCTTCTTCGATGATGCGCGAAGTCCCGCCGCCGCCTTCAGGGCGTTCCCAGGAATCGGTGAGGAAGGACTTGCCGTCAACTCCTTCCAGCGCCGCGACAATGCGTTGCTGGAGGTCTTGCAGATAGGCTTTAATGGTTGAGGCGGTGGCGGTTGCTGTCACGGATGTCGTCGCTAGGGAGGCGTGGAACCTGTTTTCGATCTTACTGCGAGGCCATGATCCGGCGTCGGGCGGTGCTCGGAATCCTCATGTACTCAAGTACATTCCGGTTCCTCCGCTCCGTCCGCCACCGGCTGATGGCCTCTCGCTACAGATCGCAAACAGGTTCTGGGGCAGGCGCAAAGGCGCTCTTTGGTGCACGCAAGAAAAATTACCCCCGCGATTGTACCCTGACGGAGCCGTCAGCGGGTAGCCCGAAGCCGTTTAGGCGGCTTCGGAGCAGGCTTTTGGTGGGCTTTTATGTGACTTATGTAGCGCTTGGCGGAACTGACGCAGCCGGTTCGGGCTGATTCGGATTGGCAACACTGACCTGGTACGTGGCAGGCGCCGGCCAGCCCGCTTCGGCGCAGGTTTGCGCGATGGCGCGGTTGGTGTCGTTGTAGACCTGGCCGAAATTCGGCGTCGGCGCGAACAGGCGCACTGCCAGCAGGGTGCCGGTGGCGTTGAATTCCTGAATCACCACGGCTGGCGCCGGATCGACCAGCACATTCGGGATCTGCGCCACTTTTGTATTCAGGCGCGTGATCGCCTCGGCCGGATCGACGCCGTAGGCGATCTGGCAGCGCAAGTCGACACGGCGGGTCGGCTGGACGTTGTAATTGGTGATGATGTCGGAAAACAACTTGTTGTTGCCGATGATCACACGCAGATTGTTGTCGGTCAGCATGGTCGTGGTGACCAGGCCGATGTCGGTGACGGTGCCGGTCTGGCCCGCCGCCGTGATGTAGTCGCCGACCTTGAACGGACGCAGCACCACCAGGAAGATGCCGGCCGCGAAGTTCGACAGCAGGCCCGACCAGGCCACGCCCAGCGCCACGCCGACCGCGCCGATCATGGCCGCGAACGAGGTGGTCGGCACGCCGCAGACTTCCAGGATGCCCATCACCAGCAGCACGCGCAAGACCACGTGGATTGCCGAAATGGCGTAGTTCACCAGTGTCGGTTCCAGCTGGCGCGCGGTCAGCACGCGCCGCACCACCTTGGCGAAGGTGCCGATCAGCATGCCGCCGACGAACCAGATGACCAGCGCCGCCAGGACCTTGAGGCCGAACGGCACCAGATAGAGATTGATCAGGTTATCGAGGTTGAGCAGGTGTTGTTGCATGCGTTTTTCCTGTGTTGAATGCGTTGTTGACCGGGATTAGGTGCTCACGGGCCGTTTTTGTTGCAGATTTTTAGCCATTTTATGGAAAACGGGTGGTTCCAAAGCAAAAAACCTCGCAAAACCCAAGGTTTGCGAGGTTTTTCACGATTCCGGATGCCGTGATCAGCGCTTGATCGCGCGCCAGCCGATGTCGCGGCGCAGTTGCGCGCCTTCAAAATGGATCAGGTCGGCGGCGGCGTAGGCTTGTTTCTGGGCGACCTTGACGCTGTCGCCCAGACCCACCACGCACAGCACGCGGCCGCCTGAAGTGGTCAGCTTGTCGCCGGTCAGGGTGGTGCCTGCATGGAAGGTGACGCAATCGTCGGTTTCCGCCGGAATGTCGGTGATCAGGTCGCCCTTGCGCGGCGCATCCGGATAGCCGGCTGCGGCCATCACCACGCCCAGCGCGGTGCGGCGATCCCATTCCAGTTCGATGGTGTCGAGCGTGCCGTTGACGGCATGTTCCATCACGGTCAGCAGGTCGGTCTTGAGGCGGGCCATGATCGGCTGCGTCTCAGGGTCACCCATGCGGCAGTTGAATTCCAGCGTCTTCGGATTGCCCTTGTCGTCGATCATCAGGCCGGCATACAGGAAGCCGGAGAACGGGATGCCGTCCTTGGCCATGCCTTGCACGGTCGGCACGATGATTTCGCGCATCACGCGGGCGTGCAGCGCCGGCGTCACGATCGGGGCAGGGGAGTATGCACCCATGCCGCCGGTGTTCGGACCCTGGTCATTGTCCTGCAGGCGTTTGTGGTCCTGGCTGGTGGCCAGCGGCAGGATGTTCTTGCCGTCCACCATGACGATGAAGCTGGCTTCTTCGCCGGCCAGGAATTCCTCGATCACGACGCGTGCGCCGGCGTCGCCGAGTTTGTTGTCGGACAGCATCATGTCGACTGCGCCGTGCGCTTCTTCCAGCGTCAATGCGACGACGACGCCCTTGCCGGCAGCCAGGCCGTCGGCCTTGATGACGATCGGTGCGCCTTTTTGGTCGACGTAGTCGTGGGCCGCCTTGACGTCGGAGAAGGTCTGGTATTCAGCGGTCGGGATCGCATGGCGCTTCATGAAGGACTTGGAGAAATCCTTCGAGCTTTCCAGTTGCGCGGCTTCCTTGGTCGGGCCGAAGACCTTCAGGCCGCGGGCGCGGAACAGGTTGACGATGCCGGCGGCCAGCGGTACTTCCGGGCCGACCACGGTCAGCGCGACGTGTTCTTTTTCGACGAAGTCGGCGAGTTCGTTCAGATCGGTGATCGCGACGTTTTCCAGGCGCTCGTCGAGCGCGGTGCCGCCGTTGCCCGGGGCAACGTAGACGGTTTGGATGCGCGGCGACTGAGCGATTTTCCAGGCCAGTGCGTGTTCACGACCACCGGAGCCAACAACGAGAATTTTCATGATAGGGACTAGGTAAGAAATGGTTGGCCGGCGGCTTAATTTTCAATAACGGCGTTGCTGTAAATCTCTTGCACGTCGTCGAGGTTTTCCAGAGCATCCAGCAGTTTTTGCATCTTGACGGCGTCGTCGCCGGTGAAGACGGTTTCGGTCGCGGGCTTCATGATGATTTCGGCCATCTCGGCCTTGAAGCCGGCTTTTTCCATCGCGGCCTTGACGGCGCCAAAGTCGTGCGGCGGCGTCAGCACTTCGATGCCGCCTTCGTCGTCGGTGAGGACGTCATCGGCGCCGGCTTCGAGCGCGGCTTCCATGATGGCGTCTTCGCTCACGCCCGGAGCGTACAGCAACTGGCCGCAGTGCTTGAACATGAACGACACCGAACCTTCGGTGCCCATGTTGCCGCCGTACTTGGAAAACGCGTGGCGCACGTCGGCCACGGTGCGGATGCGGTTGTCGGTCATGCAGTCGACGATGATGGCGGCGCCGTTGATGCCGTAGCCCTCGTAGCGGACTTCTTCGTAGTTGACGCCGTCCAGGGTGCCGTTGCCACGCTGGATGGCGCGGGTGACGTTGTCCTTGGGCATGTTGGCGTCGGCGGCCTTGTCGACGGCCAGGCGCAGGCGCGGGTTGGCGTCCACGTCGCCGCCGCCCATGCGGGATGCCACGGTGATTTCCTTGATGAGGCGGGTCCAGATCTTGCCGCGCTTTTCGTCCTGACGGCCTTTACGATGCTGAATATTGGCCCATTTGCTGTGTCCAGCCATGATGAATCTTTCCTGCCTTGATGGAACGCGCTCCGTCCGGATCGGCGCGAAGTTCGGCGGACTCTGCCTGAACTCTGCGCGAATATCGCGAATTGACGAAGGGGGTTCTAGTTATAATCGACCGAGGATTTTACCATATCGCCCGACCTCCGAGCCCATCTCCGGCCCTCCCTCTTATTGATTTTCTATCATGATCAAGCCACTTCTCATCGCTAAAAATCAGACGCAGGAACTGTCCCTGCTGCCCAACCTGGTCAACCGCCACGGCTGCATCACCGGCGCCACCGGCACCGGCAAGACCGTGACCCTGCAAGTGGTGGCGCAGGCGCTCTCGGACATCGGCGTGCCGGTGTTCATGGCCGACGTCAAGGGTGACCTGTCCGGATTGTCCAAGGCCGGCGTGCTGTCGGCCAAGAGCAAGGAACGCCTGAGCTCGCTCGGCATGGATGAACCGGCCTGGGAAGCCTTGCCGGTGACCTTCTGGGACGTCTTCGGCGAAAAAGGCCATCCGGTGCGCGCGACCATTTCCGACATGGGGCCGCTGATGATTGCGCGCATGCTCAATCTGAACGACACGCAAGAGGGCGTGCTGCAACTGGTCTTCAAGATCGCCGATGACAACGGCCTGTTGCTGCTCGACACCAAGGATCTGCGCGCCATGCTGCAGCACGTCGGCGACAACGCCGCCACTTTCAAGACCGAATACGGCAACATCTCCGCCGCCAGCATCGGCGCCATCCAGCGCGGCCTGATCGGCATCGAGGAGCAGGGCGGCGACAAGTTCTTCGGCGAGCCCATGCTCAACATCGAAGACTGGATGCAGACCGACGCCAAGGGCAAGGGCGTGATCAACATCCTTGCCGCCGACAAGCTGCTCAACGCACCGCGTTTATATTCGACCTTCCTGCTGTGGATGCTGTCCGAACTGTTCGAGCACCTGCCGGAAGTCGGCGACCTCGACAAGCCCAAGCTGGTGTTCTTCTTCGACGAGGCGCATCTGCTGTTCGACGAAGCACCCAAGCCGCTGCTGCAAAAGATCGAGCAGGTGGTGCGCCTGATCCGCTCCAAGGGCGTCGGCGTGTTCTTCGTCACGCAAAATCCGCTCGACATTCCCGACACCGTGCTGGGCCAGCTCGGCAACCGCGTGCAGCACGCCCTGCGCGCCTACACGCCGCGCGACCAGAAAGCGGTGCAGGCCGCCGCCGAGACCTTCCGCGCCAATCCGCAATTGAATACCGCGACCGCCATCACCGAACTCGGCGTGGGCGAAGCGCTGGTGTCCTTTCTCGATGAGAAGGGCCGTCCCAATATCGTCGAGCGCGCCTACATCCTGATGCCGGGTTCGCAGATCGGTCCGATCACGGACGACGAGCGCAAGGCCTTCATCGCCTCGTCGGTGGTGGCCGGCGTCTATGAAAAAGCCGTCGACCGCGAATCGGCCTACGAAAAAATCAAGGGCCGCGCGGCGCAGCAGCCGGGCAATGCGCCGGCCGGTGCGCCTTCCACGGTCCCGGCCGAATCCGAATCATCGGGCGGCGGAGGCGGCCTCGGCGACCTGCTCAGGGACGCCGCCGGCGGCTTCTTCGGCAACAGCGCTGGCGGCAAGGGTAGCAGCAGCCGTCGTGAGTCGCCGGTCGAAGCCATGGTCAAGTCCGCAGCGCGCAGCATCGGCTCGCAGGTCGGCCGCGAAATCATTCGCGGCGTGCTCGGATCCTTGCTCAAGAAGCGCTGACCGATGGCGGTTCCGCAGGCGCAGTCCGACCAGAGCGAAGTGCTCGGACGTTTTCGTCCGCGCCTGACGCTGCAGACCTTCACGCGCGGCGACGGCGTGCTCGGGCTGCGTCCGGGTGGACTGTTCGGCCCGCGCGGCGGCAACGTCACGGTGGCGCAAGTCGACTGGACCTACCAGGCCGGCGCCGGCCTGCACTGGGAAACCGAAGCCCCGGCCAGCCTGATGGACCAGAGCGCCGCCGCCACACAACTCCTTTTCAATCCGCAAGGCAGGCAAGTCGTCATGCGGCGCAACCTGCACGCCGAAGCTGACGCGCTCGAAGCGATCCAGGCTGCGGGTTTGTTGCCGCTGCCGGCGGACGCCTTGCAATGGCGCGCGGACGACATGGCGACCATCGATGGACAACTGTGGTCGCTGCTGCTGGAAAACAATTTCGGCGATTTCTGGGCCGACCGCGTGCCGGCGTTGCAGCAGCAAGGCTGGAGCGTCGTGGTGCGTCCCGGCTTCGCGCACGAAAGCGTGCCGGTCGAATCCTGGCGTGTCATCGTCAGCCCCGAATCGGGCGCGGTGCTCGGCAAGGAAGTCGCGAGCACGCTGCAACAGGGCCGCACCAAAATCATCGGCGACTTCGGCGGGTTTGCTGACCTTGGACGCGCAGCCTGGTGGCTGCTCACCATGGGCGTGGAAATCGAAGGCCAGTTCTTCGATCTCACGCCGATGCTGGCCGACCTGCTACGACGCGACGCGCGCTGGACTGACATCCAGAAGATCGCCGCCATCGATGACATTTCCCTGATCTCATTACGTGCACCGGGAGGCAAACGCGTTGACGCACTTGCCGCGCCGCTCAAGGTGATCGTGTCGGCGATGCTCGACCTGCTGACCGACCTGCGCCGCAAGGAAGGCGTACTGCGCATTTCGCCGTGGGACGCCGGTCGCCTGGACGACATGTGCCGCCGCCTCGGCGAAGACGGCGCTACATATGGAAACGGCTTCCACCTGCAAAGCGACGCCGGCCTGCGTGAACTAGCGCTGCGCCTGCGCGCTGCCGGCGAGCCGCCGCCGGTAGCCGCACCCACCGGACTCGGCGTGACCTTGCGGCCGTATCAGCTGCACGGCGTCGCCTGGCTGCAATACCTGCGCGCGCATCACCTGGCCGGCATCCTCGCCGACGACATGGGCCTGGGCAAGACCGCGCAGATGCTGGCGCACATCCTGATCGAAAAACAATCCGGGCGGCTCGATTGCCCGGCGCTGGTGGTGTTGCCAACCTCGCTGGTGTTCAACTGGCAGGCCGAGGCCAGGCGCATGACGCCGGACCTGCGCGTGCTGGCCTTGCAGGGGCCGCAGCGCGAGGACGACTTTGCGCGCATGGCCGAATTCGACATCGTGCTGACCACTTATCCACTGGTGTGGCGCGACCTCGACGCGCTGGCGCGCCAGCAGTTCCACCTGCTGATCCTCGACGAGGCGCAGACCGTCAAGAACGCCGCCGCCCGCAGCGCCAGCGCAGTGCGCCGCCTGCGTGCGCGCCATCGCGTCTGCATGACCGGCACGCCGTTGGAAAACCATCTCGGCGAGCTGTGGGCGCAATTCAATTTCCTGATGCCGGGCTTCCTCGGTGAGGCCTCCACCTTCGCGCGGCTGTGGCGCAAGCCGATCGAGGAAAACGGCGAAACCCTGCGCGCGCAATTGCTGGCGCAGCGGGTGCGGCCGTTCATCCTGCGTCGCCGCAAGGAAAACGTCGCCGCCGAATTGCCGCCCAAAACCGTGGCGATCAAGCTGCTGCAATTGCAGGGTCGCCAGCGCGATCTCTACGAAAGCGTGCGCGCGGCCGCCGACAAGCAGGTGCGGCGCGCGCTGGAGCGGCGCGGTTTCACCGGTTCGCACGTGACCATCATGGATGCGCTGCTCAAGCTGCGTCAGGTGTGCTGCGATCCTTTCCTGCTCAAGGGCGGCAAGACGCCAAAAACCATCGAGCGCGCCAAGATCGAAATGCTGCGCGACATGCTGCCATCGCTGGCGGCGGAGGGCCGACGCGTGCTGGTGTTTTCACAGTTCACCGAAATGCTGGAACTGATCGAGACCGAACTCGATGTGCTGGAGTTGCCGTGGCTGTCGCTGACCGGCAAGACGCCGACGGCGGCGCGCGGCGAGGTGGTGGCGCAATTCCAGCGCAAGGACGTACCCATCATGCTGGTCAGCCTCAAGGCCGGCGGCATCGGCCTCAACCTGACCGCCGCCGATACCGTCATTCTGGTGGATCCATGGTGGAACCCTGCGGTGGAAGAACAGGCCATCGCCCGCGCCCATCGCATCGGCCAGGACCAGGCGGTGCTGGTCTACAAGCTCATCATCGAAGGCAGCATCGAAGAACGCATTCTGGAATTGCAGGAGCGCAAGTCGGTGCTGGCCGAGGGCGTACTCGGCACTGACGGCGCGGTGACGCCCAAGTTCGGCCAGGCGGAGCTTGATGCGCTGATTGCGCCGCTGCAGCTCGCGCGGCCGGGCTGATCCGGAAATGACCCGGCCGCCGCCGGGCAGAGCAGGCCCGTAGCGTTTACAATCACGGGATGTCTTCCACCGCGCTTTCCCCCTCCATTTCCCCGCGCCGCGCCTATCTGGCCGGTCTGCTGCTCGCCGTCGTCGGCGCCATTTTCTTTTCCGCCAAGGCCATCGTCGCCAAGCTGATGTACCGCTATCACGTCGATGCGGTGATGGTGATCAGCTTGCGCATGATGTTTTCGCTGCCGATGTTTGCAGTGCTGGCGATCTGGCAGGCACGCAACTCGCCGCCGCTGGCCGGGCGCGATTACGCCCGGATCGTTTTCTTGGGCCTGATCGGCTATTACCTGTCGAGCTTCCTTGATTTCCTGGGGCTGCAATACATTTCGGCCGGGCTGGAGCGGTTGATCCTGTTCCTGACGCCGTCCTTCGTGCTGCTGATTTCCTTCACCTTCTACAAGCGCAAGGTCGGCCTGATCGAGTGGGGCGCGCTGCTGGTGTCCTACCTCGGCACCGCGCTGGTGCTGCAGCACGATATCAATACCGGCGGCAACAATGTTGTGCTGGGCAGCGTGCTGGTGCTGGGCGCGGCGATCAGCTATGCGCTGTACCTGATCTTTTCCGGCGAACTGGTGCGCCGCGTCGGCGCCATGCGCCTGGTGGCCTACGCCATGTGCGTATCGTCGGTGGCCTGCATCATCCAGTTCTTCGTCCTGCGTCCGGCCTCGGCGCTGGTGCAACCGGTCGAGGTGTACCAGCTGTCGCTGATCAACGCGGTGTTCTGCACGGTGTTGCCGGTGTGCCTGACGATGGTCGCGGTGTCGCGCATCGGTGCGCCGAGCGCGGCGCAGGCCGGCCTGGTGGGCCCGGTGTCGACGCTGTTCCTCGGCGCCATGCTGCTGGACGAACCGATCACGGCGATCCAGCTGACCGGCACCGCGCTGGTGCTGTCGGGAATTTATTTGCTGTCGCGTAAAAAGACTTAAAAGACTTAGCTTTTCTTTAATTGCCACCCAGGAGACCGAAATGACAAAAGCAATCAGAATGTTCAAGACCGGCGGACCCGAAGTCATGGAATACGTTGACGTTGAAGTCGGCGATCCCGGTCCGGGCGAAGTCCGCATCCGCCACGCCGCCGTCGGTTTGAATTTCATCGACGTCTATTTCCGCATTGGCCTGTACCCACAGCCGTTGCCGAGCGGCCTCGGCCAGGAAGGTGCAGGCACCATCGAAGCGGTCGGCGCCGGCGTTGCCGACTTCAAGGTCGGCGACCGCGTGGCTTACGCCGGTCGTCCCAACGGCGCCTACGCCGAAGCGCGCGTGATGCCCGCTGACATTCTGGTCAAGCTGCCCGATTCGATCAGCTTCGACACCGCCGCCGCGATGATGCTGCAAGGCATGACCGTGCAATACCTGCTGCGCCAGACCTATCCGTTGAAGGGCGGCGAGACCATCCTGCTGCACGCTGCCGCCGGCGGCATCGGGTTGATCGCATCGCAATGGGCCAAGGCGCTGGGCGTGACCGTGATCGGCACCGTCAGCACCGATGAGAAAGCCGCGCTGGCCACCGCTGCCGGCTGCACCCATGTCATCAATTACAAGACCGAGAATTTCGTTGAGCGCGTCAAGGAGCTCACCGACGGCAAAGGCGTGCCGGTGGTGTACGACTCGATCGGCAAGGACACCTTCCTCGGCTCACTCGACTGCCTGTCGCCACGCGGCATGATGGTCAGCTTCGGCAGCGCCTCCGGCCCGGTGTCGCCGTTCGGCGTGAGCGAGCTGGCTTCACGCGGCTCGCTGTTCCTGACGCGTCCGTCGCTGGGCAATTACGTCGCCACGCGCGAGGCGCTCAACGCCACCGCCAACGACCTGTTCGCCATGGTTGAAGCCAAGAAGGTCAACATCGACATCAATCAGCGTTACGCGCTGAAGGACGTCGGCCAGGCGCACGCCGACCTGGAAGGCCGCAAGACCACCGGCTCCACCATCCTGATTCCTTGAGGACCGGTCGTGACTACCTCCGATCCCGGCAAGAGTCCGATGAACCATCCCGATGAACAGCCCTCCGGCACCGACGGTTCGCCCAAGTTCGGGCGATTGCTGGTGGTGCTGATCCTGGCGGTGCTGCTGATCGTGGCGATCACCTTCGGCAGCGAAGCGCTGTATTCCTGATCAGGAATGTAGAAAGACAGAAATACAGAAATACAGGAAGAGGGCATAAAAAATCCCGGTCTTGCTCAGGTGGCAAGACCGGGATTTTCATTTTCGCCGCTGCTTATTGGGCGGGTGCGGCGGGTTTGACGGTGGTGGAGGTGGTTGCTGTCGGCGCGGCAGGTGCACGCTTGTCCAGTTTCAGCACCACATGGCGAGAGACGCCGCTGGGTCCCGGGAATTCCGAAAACGCGCTGTGCACCATGTACGGCATGGCCATCGGCAGCGTCGCTTCGCGGCCTTCGCTGTCGACCGTGACTTCATACAGCTTGCGGTCGCTGTCGGCGCGCGTGATGCTCAGGTACAGGCGGCGCTGGAACACCGGGAAGGCGGTGGTCTGCATCGGCGGCCCCCAGAACGGATCGTAGAACGGTCCCGGACCCCAGGGGCCGAATCGTCCGCGCCATCCCGGATAGCCCGGGCCGTACCAGAACGGATCGTAGACCGGCTGGGTCACGACGACGGTGCCAGCCTGCATGCCGTAGCTGAACGCCACCTTGAGCGTCGCCTTGACGGGCGCTTTGGCTCCGGCGGCGTCCATGAAGCCGAGGCGCTGCAGTTCAGCGCGCACCAGTTGCTCGTAATTGCGGTATTCGAGGCTGCCTTCCTGATCCTTGGTCGGCGTGAAGACATAGGACTTGTCCGGCAGGTCAGTCGGCCAGGCGTGGAAGGCGGTGACGTCGCTGGTGATGGTGCTGGCGCAGCCTGCGAGCAGGATGCTGCTTGCAGTGAAGATGATGCCGAGCAAGCGTTTCATGGTGGTTCTCCGGTGATTCTGGCAAACAGTCGGGAAGCTGCGACCGTTTCTGTGAAATTCTTCTGGCAGGTCGGGGCACTATTCTCGCCCTTTTCTGCCTATCCATTCGGTTGATTGGTAAAATTGCCTTTTGTTCCTATTGCAGCTGCTTTACAGCCAGTATTGCACCTCATTGCACTTTTTCCCCGGGATCTCCTCCATGCGCACCGATACGCCTCCGACGATTTACCGCAAAGATTACGCCGCACCGACCTATTTTGTCGACACCGTCGAAATGGGTTTCGACCTCGAGCCTGAACTGACCCGCGTCGCCACCCGCATCGTGATGCAGCGCAACCCGGCCGCCGCCGGCAAGGATATCGAACTCTACGGCGAAGAACTCGAATTGGTGCAACTGCGCCTGAACGGCAAGACCCTGACCGCGCGCGACTACCGTATCCAGGGCGGCATCCTGCGCATCGCCGGCGCCCCCGCCAAAGTCACGCTGGAAATCGAAACCACCACGCAGCCGCAGCGCAATACCTCGCTCATGGGCCTGTACGTGTCCAACGGCAATTTCTTCACGCAATGCGAAGCCGAAGGTTTCCGCAAGATCACCTATTTCCCCGATCGTCCCGACGTCATGGGCAAGTACACCGTCATGCTGCGCGCCGACAAGAAGCAATGCCCGGTGCTGCTGTCGAACGGCAACCTGATCGAAGAGGGCGAGCTGCCTGACGGTCGTCATTACGCCAAGTGGGAAGACCCGTTCAAGAAACCGTCCTACCTGTTCGCGCTGGTGGCCGGCAAGCTGGTCTGCCAGGAAGAAAAATACAAGCTGCAATCCGGCCGCGAAGTGCTGCTACAGGTATGGGTGGAAGACGGCAACCTCGACAAGACCCAGCACGCCATGGACTCGCTCAAGAACAGCATCCGCTGGGATGAAGAGCGCTTCGGCCTGGAGCTCGACCTGGACCGCTTCATGATCGTCGCCGTCGGCGACTTCAACATGGGCGCGATGGAGAACAAGGGCCTCAACATCTTCAACACCAAGTTCGTGCTGGCCAATCCGCGCATCGCCACCGATGTCGACTATGCCAACATCGAAGCTGTGGTCGGCCATGAATACTTCCACAACTGGACCGGCAACCGCGTCACCTGCCGCGACTGGTTCCAGCTGTCGCTGAAGGAAGGCCTGACCGTGTTCCGCGACCAGGAATTCTCCGCCGACATGATCGGCAGTGACAGCGGCCGCGCGGTCAAGCGCATCGACGACGTGCGCGTGCTGCGCCAGGCGCAATTCCCGGAAGACGCCGGCCCGATGGCGCATCCGGTGCGTCCCGACTCCTTCGTCGAGATCAACAATTTCTACACCGTCACCGTCTACGAAAAAGGCGCCGAAGTCGTGCGCATGTACCAGACCCTGCTCGGCCGCGACGGCTTCCGCAAGGGCATGGACCTCTACTTCCAGCGCCACGACGGCGAGGCTGTGACCTGCGACGATTTCCGCGCCGCGATGGCGGATTCCAACAAACGCGACCTCAAACAGTTCGAGCGCTGGTACAGCCAGTCCGGCACGCCGCGCGTAGCCGCTTCGGTGCGCTACGACGCCAAGGCCAAGACGCTGGAACTGACGCTGGAGCAATCCTGCCCGTCGACACCCGGTCAAAAGAAAAAGTTGCCGTTCCACATCCCTGTCGCCGTCGGCTTGCTCGACCGCAAGGGCCGCGACTTGGCGCTGACGCTGGCCGGTGAAAAGACCGCCAAGCCAGCAGCCACAGCGACCACCCGCGTGCTGGAACTGACGCAAGCGAAACAAACCTTTACCTTCACCAACGTCGCCGAAAAGCCGGTGCCGTCGATCCTGCGCGGCTTCTCTGCGCCGGTGGTGCTGGAATACGATTACAGCGACGCCGAGCTGGCCTTCCTTATGGCGCATGACAGCGACCCGTTCAACCGTTGGGAGGCCGGCCAGCGCCTCGCCACGCGCCGTCTGCTCAGCCTGACCATCGCGGTGCAGGCTGCACGCCAGTCCGGCCACGTGGTCTCGGTCGATTCCGTGCTGAACAGCCTGCAGCACGACAGCGCGCTGACGGATGCCTTGCGCGCCACGCTCAACGACGCTTCGCTCGATCCGGCGTTCCGCGAACTGGTGCTGACGCTGCCGTCGGAAACCATGATCGCCGAGCAGATGGAAGTCATCGACCCGCAAGCCATCCACGCCGCGCGCCAGTTCCTGCGCCGTACGCTGGCCAGGGAGTTGAGCGCCGACCTGCTCGAGGCTTACCGCGACAATCACGACACCGGCGCCTACAGCCCGGACGCTGCCGCCTCCGGCAAGCGCGCGCTCAAGAACGTGGTGCTGTCCTACCTGGCCGAGCTCGACGACGAACAGGCCCACACGCTGGCGCAACAGCAATGCGACAACGCCAACAACATGACCGACCGGCTGGCTGCACTCGCCGCCCTGACCAACAGCGGCGCCGCCGGCAAGGGCAAGGCCTTGGAAGATTTCTACAGCGAGTTCGAACAGGAAGCGCTGGTCATCGACAAATGGTTCACGCTGCAGGCCACTGCGCGCACCGCCGACGTCGAGACCGTGCGCACGCTGGCGCAGCATCCGGCCTTCACACTGAAGAACCCGAACCGTGCGCGCAGCCTGATTTTCAGCTTCTGCAACGGCAATCCTTCGGCCTTCCATGCGCTCGACGGCAGCGGCTATGCCTTCTGGGCCGAGCAAGTCATCGCGCTCAACGCCAGCAACCCGCAAGTCGCCGCACGCCTGGCGCGCAGCCTGGACCGCTGGCGCAAGTATTCGCCGGCGCTGCAGGAAAGAATGCGCAACGCCTTGCGTCAGGTCGCCGACACGCCCAAACTGTCGCGCGACGTCGCCGAGGTGATCACCAAGTCGCTGGCGAACTGATACCGGCAGCAATGATTTTGAATTGATTTTTAGAGAGAGCATCATGACCAAACGCATCAGCCTTACCCAGCATCTGATCGAGCAGCAGCGCCTGCACAACAAGATCCCGTCCGAACTGCGCCTGCTGATCGAAGTCGTCGGCCGCGCCTGCAAGAGCATCAGCCACGCCGTCGGCAAAGGCGCGCTCGGTGAAGTACTGGGCACCGCCGGCAGCGAAAACGTGCAGGGCGAAGTGCAGAAGAAGCTGGACGTCATCTCCAACGAAATCCTGCTCGAAGCCAACGAATGGGGCGGCCACCTGGCCGGCATGGCTTCGGAAGAAATGGAGACCATCCATCCGATTCCCAACCGTTATCCCCAGGGCGAATACCTGCTGATGTTCGATCCGCTGGACGGCTCCAGCAACATCGACGTCAATGTTTCCATCGGCACCATCTTCTCCGTGCTGAAGGCGCCGGACGGCATGACCAAGCCGTCGGAACAAGACTTCCTGCAGCCCGGCACCAAGCAAGTCGCCGCCGGCTATGCCGTGTACGGCCCGCAAACCGTGCTGGTGCTGACCACCGGCGACGGCGTGCACTGCTTCACGCTGGACCGCGAAATGGGAGCCTGGGTACTGACGCAACGCGACATGCAGATTCCCGCCGACACCAAGGAATTCGCCATCAACGCCTCCAACGCGCGCCACTGGTATCCGCCGGTCAAGCGTTACGTCGACGAAATGCTGGCCGGCTCCACCGGTCCGCGCGGCAAGGATTTCAACATGCGCTGGATCGCCTCGATGGTCGCCGACGTGCATCGCATCCTCAACCGTGGCGGCGTTTTCATGTACCCGGCCGATGCGCGTGAACCGGACAAGCCAGGCAAGCTGCGCCTGATGTACGAAGCCAATCCCATGGCCTTCATCGTCGAGCAGGCCGGCGGCGCCGCCACCAACGGTGACCAGCGCATCCTCGACATTCAACCTGAGAAGCTGCATCAACGCGTCGCCGTGTTCCTCGGTTCGAAGAACGAAGTCGAGCGCGTCACCGGCTACCACAAGGAATAGGCAAGGAATAAATTTTCCTTGTCGGATCGTCGGACCAACAAAAAGGGACTTGCAATGCAAGTCCCTTTTTTATTGCGCAGACATTAGTGAGCTGGTGAAACTTATGCGGCCTTCTTCAACGCCGCCAGCAAGGTCTTGTTGAACGCCGGGATGTCGTCCGGCTTGCGCGAGGTGATGAAGTTGTCGTCCTGCACCACTTCACGATCGACCCACTTGCCGCCGGCATTCTTGAAGTCATCCTGCAAGCTCGGCCAGCTGGTCACGGTGCGATCCTTGGCAAGACCAGCCGAGATCAGCAGCCAGCCGCCGTGGCAGATTGCTGCGATGGGTTTGTGCGCGGCGTCGGCCTGCTGCACGAACTTGACCGCTTCCGGCACCAGCCGCATGGCGTCGCCGTTGACCACGCCGCCCGGCAACAGCACGGCGGCGTAATCTTCCTGATGCGCCTGGTCGAAGGTCTTGTCGACCTTGACCTGTTCGCCCTTGTCGACGTGTTTGAAACCCTGCAGCGAGCCCGCCTTGGCGGAGATCACGTCGACTTTGACGCCGGCGGCTTCGAGCGCCTTCTTCGGTTCCAGCAGCTCGGCTTGTTCAAAGCCGTCGGTGGCGAGGATGGCAACGCAGAGTTGAGAAGATGAGTGAGAGGATGTTGCAGATGGATTGGCCATGATGATTTCTCCATGTGTGGTGGTCGTCCCGGCAGCAAACAAATCCGGCTGCCGGCAGAACGATCATGGTGCGCCCATACGACAACGCCGCCTATCAGCGTAGCGCTGAAGGCGGCGTCGGAATAGCGACGACGAGGATGACGGCGTCAGCGCCGCTGCATCAGCCGCACGCTGTGGATCGCGGTGAAGCCCACCGACATCCAGATCGGGATATACGTCCACAGCTGCGCCGCGCTCACTGTTTCATCGAGCAGGATGATCGCCACCACCACCAGCAACACCGGCTCGACGTAGCCGAGGATGCCGAACAGGCCCATTGGCAGCAGGCGGCTGGCGCGCAGATAGCAATCCAGCGCCACCGTGCTGAGCAGGCCGAGGCCCGGCAGCAGCATCAGGTACATGTCCGGGCGTTGCCACACGGCGGCAAGATTGGGGCTGATCGCCAGCGTGTACAGCGCCACTGGCGTGAGCAGGGCAATCTCCATGATGAAGATCACCAGCGAATCCAGTTTGAGGCGGCGCCGCATCATGAAATAAGGCGGATACCCCAGCGCCACCAGCAGCGTCGGCCACGAGAACGCGCGCGTCATCCACAGCTCGTGCAGCACGCCGATGACTGCGCACACCACGGCAATGTGCTGCCACACGTCGAGCCGCTCGTGATAATAGAAGCGACCGATCAGCACCATCGCCAGCGGCAGCAGGAAATACCCGAGCGACACCTCCAGCGCGCGGCCATTCACCGGCGCCCACAGGAACAGCCACAGCTGCACGCCCAGCATCGCCGTCATCACCACGAACAGCAGCGCCTGCACCGGGCTGCGCAGCAATGCAAGAACGGCATTGCCCAGTTGTGCGCCATGTTTGCGCCAGACGATCAGCAGCAGCGCCGGCGGCAAGGTCCACAAGATACGCCAGGCAAAGATGTCGAGCCCGTCCAGCGGCGTTAGCCAGCTGGTGTAAGCGGAGAGAAGGGCGAACAGCAGCGACGCCGTCACCGACAAAGCGATGCCGCGCGCCGTTTCGGAATGATTCATGGGGGAAGAGTGGTAATCGAACAAGGCACCAACATGGTGCGATGGCGATTGTAACGTCGCTGCGCAGATGCTGCTTGGGCTTATGTGAAGAAAGCATGAAGTCTCGCTGCTTGGTGATGAACACTCCTGCGCCGCTCGTGCTTGCACTAAAGACAGTCTGATTCCTTCAAAATCTAATAATAACTATTAGAGTTGCTAATATTTACGGAATAAATTGGAAGTAAATAAGCTCATATATAGAATTATTAATACAAGAACGGAGGCATGATGAAGCGAGCCGGAAACCTGGATGTCCGTGTACTCAGAATTTTCGAGGCAGTCGCCGCGAGTGGCAGCTTGTCGACTGCGGCCAAGGAGTTGGGCGTCACGCAATCCGCCGTATCGCAGGCGCTGTTCCAGGTGGAAGCGATTCTGGAGACGGCGGTGTTCGACCGCACGCATCGTCCTTTCAAGCTGACTGCGGCGGGCATTGCACTGAGCAGGCGCGCACGCTTGATCGTGGATGACATGGACCGGTTGGTGGCGCACGTGCGCGACGCCGACCTCGCCAGCCGGCCGGCGATCCGGGTCGGCATGATCGACTCGTTCGCGGCGACGGCGGGACCGGCCATCGTCAAGAAGATCACCACCTCGGCCAGCCAGTTGCTGCTGTGGTCAGGACTGGCGAACAGTCATGCGCAGGCGCTGCTGAACCGGCAGCTTGATCTGATCGTGACGTCGGACACGCTGGAGGACGTCGACAACATCGTGCGGCGTTCGATCTTCACCGAGCCGTTCATCATCGTGGCCGCGCGCAGTCGCGCCGAGGAATTTGAAAACGCCGACCTCAACGCGCTGGTCAGCTCGCAGCCGCTGATCCGCTTCAGCGCCCGGTCGCACTTCGGCGCCATGATCGAGCGTTACCTGCGGCGCAGCGCACACAGCCCGCGGCCGTATCTGGAAATGGATTCGTCCGACGTGGTCATGGCGATGGTGGCGGCCGATCTGGGATGGACCATCACCACGCCCTTGTGCCTGTTACAGGGGCGCGCCTATATGCCGCAGCTGGTGGCGTTTCCGTTGCCGGGAGCGCCGTTCTCGCGCACGATTTATCAGCTGTCGCGGCAGGGCGAATACGAAGACATGGCGGAGAACTGTTTCCAGGTCAGCCGCAATGTATTGGAGACTGAAATTTTTCCGCTGGTGCGCTCGCTGGTTCCATGGCTGCGCAACAGCATCGCGTTGAGTTAGCAAGAATTTGGACCAGCCCGCACCAGCCAACACCGATACAGTAGTCCCGTTTTTCAAAATAACCAAGAAGGAGACAACCATGGATATCACTCGTCGACAATTCATCGGCGGCGCCGCTGCCACCATCGCTACTATGGCCGCCGGCATGCCGCTGAGCGCTGCAGCCGCCAATCCTGCCATCAGATACGGCGGTTCGGCATGGCTGGGACATTACCCGGCCTATCTGGCGATGACCAACGGCTATCTCAAGGAAGCGCAGCTGGAACAGGAATGGCAATCCTTCGGCACCTCCTCTTCACGCATGAGCGCAGTGATGGCCGGCGGCATCGACATCGCCTGTACCGGCGTGGTGTCGGCGCTGGCGCTGATGGCGCGCGGTGCCAGGCAGTTTTCCATCATCGCGATTCCCGAGAACTTCGGCCGTGTCGAAGGCTTGTTCGTCAAAGGCGGCATCAAGAACATCACCGAACTCAAGGGCAAGAAGATCGGCGTGACCTTCGCCTCCAGCGCGCACTTGCTGGTGCTGGACCTGATCGCCAAGGCCGGTCTCAAGGCCGACGATATCACCGTGCTGAACGTGCCTGCGCCGGAATTGCCGGCAGCGTTCCAGGCCGGGCAGATCGATGCAGCCGCCGCCTGGACGCCGCAGTTCGACCTGATCCGCAAGCAACCGGGTGTGACCCTGCTGGCGGACGATACGCAATTCAGTCTCTACAAGTCGTTCAACGTGACACCGGGCCCCGACGTGCTGATCGTGCGCAAGGCGTTTGCGGAAAGCAACGCCGCCGCCGTGAAGTCTTATCTGACAGCGTATTTCAAGGCGACCGCTTTGCTGCGCGACCATCCGGCGGAAGCGGCGAAGCCGCTCATGAAGCTTACCAATCTCAGCGAGGCGGACCAGGTCGGCGCCGTCAAGGGTGCGGACTGGTACTCGCGCGAACAGCAGGCCGGCCTGCTCAAGGGACAGTATGTTGAGGGCTTGCAAAAGCTGGCCGAGCTGCTGGTCGCGCACAAGCAAATCGACAAGGCGCCTGCCGTAAAAGACTGGATCGATCCGTCGTTCCTCTGACGCGCATCTGCAATTCCTTTGAGTCTGAAATAAGTCACCGCGTGAGTTCAACATGAGTTCCAAATCTCCCTCGAGAGGCGCGCTGCTGGTCACCAGCGCCACCTCGGTTTTAATCTTTTTGCTGATCTGGGAAACCGCCTGCCGTTCCGGCCTGGTCGATCCCATCTTCCTGCCGCCGCCGAGCGCCATCCTCGGCAAGGCTATCGCCATGGGCAACGAAGGCACCTTGCTGGCCAACATCCTGGCGTCGGCGCGCCGGGTGATGATCGGCTTCCTAGCAGCGACCGTGGTGGCGATTCCGTTGGGCATCCTGCTCGGCACTTCGGTGTTCGGCCGTGCCGCCTTCAATCCCATCCTGTCCTTCCTGCGACCGTTGCCGTCGATGAGCTGGATCCCGCTGTCGCTGCTGTGGTTCGGCATCACCGAAACACAGAAGTACAGCATCGTGTTCATGGGCACTTTTGCGCCGGCGCTGGTCTACGTCATCGAGGCGACCAGGAACATCGATCCGCTGCTGATCCGCGCCGCGCAGAATCTCGGCGCCAGCCGTTGGAACGTAATGAAGGAAGTGATCCTGCCGGGCAGCCTGCCGCAAATCCTCAGCGGCCTCAAGGTGATCCTCGGCCTGGCATGGACCTGCGTGATCTCGGCTGAACTGGTGGCGGCGCGCGAAGGCCTGGGCTTCCTCATCATGAATGGCAAGGAGTTCTTCCAGACCGAAGTGGTGGTGCTCGGCATGGTGCTCATCAGCGTCACCGTCCTGATTACCGACCTGTGTTTCAGGGTGATCGAAAACCGTGTTTTAAGGTGGCAGAAATGACTGACATGACAAACGGCAGAAATGATTCCATGATTTCCATCCAGGGCATCTCCAAGCACTACGGCGATTTCGAGGCGTTGCAGCACGTCGACCTCAATATCAGGCAGGGCGAGTTCGTGGTCTTGCTGGGCGCATCGGGTTGCGGCAAATCGACCTTGCTGAACCTGGTCACCGGCTTCGACCGTCCGACCTCCGGACGCATCGTGGTCAACGGCCGCGAAGTCACCAAGGTCGAGCCGCAATGCGGCATGGTGTTCCAGCAGTACGCGCTGTTTCCGTGGCTGAACGTGCTGGACAACGTCGCCTTCGGACTGAAGATGAAGGGTATTTCGAAGACCGAGCGGCACGCCACCGCGCGGCGCTTCATCGAGATGGTCGGTCTGAAAGGCTTCGAAGACAAATATCCCAGCGCGCTCTCGGGCGGCATGCGCCAGCGCGTCTCGATTGCGCGGGTGCTGGCGAACGATCCGGACGTGATCTTGCTGGACGAACCTTTCGCTGCGCTTGACGCCATGACGCGGCAGGTCTTGCAGGACGAATTGCTGCAGATCTACGAGAAGAGCAAGAAGACCATCATCTTCATCACGCACTCGATCGATGAAGCCTTGTTGCTGTCGACCCGCATGCTCATCATGAGCGCCCGTCCCGGCCGCGTGGTGACGGACATCGTTAACGACCTGCCGATGCCGCGGAACGCACAAGTCCAGCTCTCGCCGCGCTACAACGAGCTGAAAGCGCAAATCTGGGACACCGTGCAGGCGGAGGTCATGCGCAGCATGCAGGCGACTAGCCACTGATCGCGGGCGGGACGGACTTCCGCTCCCGCTCCTGCGCTCCCTTACTTGTTGATACGTTCACGCCGGCCGTTCATGCCAATGGCCGGTGCGGGGACGGTCGCGCCCACGCTTCGGGAACATCCCGGCGCCTGAGCATTGTTTGCACGATTTGCATTATCTGAAAGCGCAATCTTATGACGACAACTCAAACCTTTCCGTCTTACCAGGCGGGTTCGGGCTGGAATGCCTTGCTCGGGCAACGGACGCCGCGGCTGGCCGCTCCCGCCGACCGGCACTTCGACGTCATCGTCATCGGCGCCGGCGTGACAGGACTGGCCGCCGCGCGTCGCATCGCCGAAATCGAACCGGCTTCACGCATCTTGCTGGTCGACGCCAGCGTGATCGGCGAGGGTTCCTCGGGGCGCAATTCCGGCTTCCTGATCAATCTGCCGCACAACACCGGCATGTCGGGTCACGGAAGTCCGCTGGAAACCGCAAAGAAACAGATTGCCATGTACGACGAGGGACTGACGTGGCTGAAGTCGCTGGTCGATCATCACCGGATCGACTGCGGCTGGAGCCACATCGGCAAGTATCACGCGGCAGCGACCGAAGAGGGCGAAGCCAGCCTGCGCAGCAATCTGCATCAATACCGGCAATGGGGTGTGGAGTACCGCGAGCTGCGCAAGGCCGATCTGGAGAATGATCTCGGCACCGGCTATTACCGTTACGGGTATCACTCCGACAACAACGTGTTCGTGCAGCCGGCGACGCTGGTGCGCGGACTGGCGGACAGCCTGCCGCAGAACATTCATCTATGGGAAGGTGAACCGGTGATCGCCGTGGAAAAGGGAAAGCCGCATCGCGTCCTGACCCGAACCATGCAACTCACCACCCCGCGCGTGGTGATCACCAACAACGGCTTCGCCCGCAAGCTCGGCTTCGCGCGCGACCGTGTCTTCACCATCTACACCTACGCCGCGCTGACGCCGCAGCTTGAACAGAACGAACTGGACAAGCTGGGGCCGGCGGCCGAATGGGGCGTGATTCCGGCCAACCGTCTAGGCACCACCTTGCGCAAAGTGGCGTCGGGCCGCTTCATGGTGCGCAGCGCCTATTCGTACGAGAGCGAGCAGCCGCTGGATCAGGTCAACGCGCTGTTGCAGGACTCTTACCGGCGCCGCTTTCCGGCGTTGCGCGATCATCGCTTTGAATACGTGTGGGGCGGCGTGACGGCGCTCACACGCAATGGCGCCTTGTACTTCGGCCAGGTCGACGACGGCATGTTCATCTCCATCGGTTGCAACGGCGCCGGCATGCTCAAGGGCAGCATGTTCGGCAAGCTGCTGGGAGAAATGGCGTGCGGGCAGCAGTCGCCGATGCTGGCCGATGCGCTCGGCTTTGAGCGTCCCACCTGGTTGCCGCCCGAGCCGATCCGTCGCATCGCGGTGGTCAGCGCCATCGGCTATCAGAAGCGCAAGGCTGGGTTGGAGCGCTAGTTTTTATTCATCCATCAGACAGATTTCTACATCATACAAGGAGCAGGCATGTCAGCAATTGCACGATCCGGCGGCAATCATCGTATGTCCAACGTGGTCCGGCACAACGGCACGCTATACCTGGCGGGGCAGGTGGCGGACAACATCGAAGTGGGGATTGCAGACCAGACCAGGGAAGTGCTGTCGAAGATCGATAGCATCCTGAGCGAGCACGGCAGCGGTAAGGACCGCATCCTGTTCTGCCAGATCTTCATCGCCGACATGCGTCTTTTCAAGGAGATGAACGAAGTCTGGGATGCCTGGGTGGCGCAAGGCAACGCACCGGCACGCGCCACGGTCGAGGCGCGCCTGGCGAATCCGGCCAAGCTCATCGAGATGTGCGTGACTGCTGCGGCTGCGGAAAACGCCGGGTAATTAACGGATTTCCGCGTTGGCATGCTCACGCGCATAGCGCATGGGCGGCAATCCGACGTGGCGATTGAAGGCGACGCTGAACGCGCTGGCTGAGCCATAGCCGACCAGCTCGGCGACAGCGGCAACGCCGTTGCCGGTCGTGCGCAGCAGCTTCTTGGCCAGCGCCATGCGCCAGGTCAGCAGGTACTCCATCGGCGCAGCGCCGACGGCGTTGCTGAAGCGTTCAAAGAATGCCGAGCGCGATAGGGCCGCTTCCTTCGCCAGTTGCGCCACCGTCCACGGCAGCGTCGGGCTTTCGTGCATGCGTCGCAGGGCAACGGCCAGGCGTTCGTCGGACAAGCCGCGCAACAAGCCGGGCGACGTCGCCGCGTTGTTGGATGAGCGTAAGGCCTCGATCAGCAGAACTTCCAGCAGGCGTTCGATCACCACCTCCCGCGCCGGCCGCTGTGAACGCGCTTCATCGATGGCCAGTTGAACCAGCGCCGTCAGGCGGACATCGCCTCGTATGAGGATCACCTTCGGCAGCAGCGTCAACAGCAAGGCGGCGTCCGGCGACGTCAGCTGACAGAAGCCCACCAGCGATCGCACATCGGCCTCGGCCGATACCGAGCCGTTGCGATGTTCGCCGTTTTCCAGCACCACCGGTTCGGTCTGCCATTCATGCTCTAAAGGCTCGTCGAAGCTGCTCGCCGAAAATGCCGACATCGACGGAATCAGCAAGAAATCGCCCGCTTCGGCAACCAGCTCCGACTCATCGACCGTATAGCGGATCTTTCCCTCCAGCACGACGCAGCAGCACAACGGCGCTTCTTCGAGTTTGCCGCGCACTCCCCAGCGTCCTGCCCCGGTCACAATTTTGGTATAGGACATCTTTGGCTGGAGTAGGGTGACAACGGACGTCAAGGGATCCACCATGCTGGACTCTCGCAAACAAATCTAGGACTTTGGATTGTAGATGGTTTTGTTCATGCCCGTTATTGTCATGCTTCCCCTGACAATGAAAGGATGCACATGAAAACCGTTTTGATCACTGGCTGCTCTTCCGGCTTCGGTCTGGAAATCGCCAAACATTTCCTGGACCGCCATTGGAAAGTCATCGCCACCATGCGCACACCGAATGACGACGTGTTGCCGAAGTCTGAACATTTGCGCATCCTGAAGCTGGACGTCACTGATACCGAAAGCATCCGTCGTCTGGTCGAAGAAGCCGGGACTATCGACGTCCTGGTAAACAACGCCGGCGTCGGCATGCTGGGGCCGTTCGAAAGCACCTCGATGGATGCGGTACGTGAAGTATTTGAAACGAATACCTTCGGTACGATGGCCATGACGCAAGCGTTCCTGCCGCAGTTCCGGGCAAGCAAGTCAGGCGTTGTCGTCAATGTGGCTTCGTCCGTGACACTGAAGGCCTTGCCGCTGCTGCCTGTCTACACGGCCAGCAAGGCAGCGGTTGTCGCCTTCACCAAATCCCTGGCGCTGGAACTGAACGCATTCAACATCCGTGTAGGCGTGGTGCTGCCCGGGATGGCGCCGGAAACGGCCTTTGCCAGCAACGCCCATGCGCGCGTGGCGCAAGTGTTCCCCGAGGATTACACCGCCACGATGAATGCGGTGCTGTCGGGATTCCAGAATTATTCTGGTCCGGTGACGCATTCGGTGGACGTTGCGGAAGCAGTCTGGCAGGTCGTGCAAGACGGCCCGACCGGATTCCGCGTTCCGGCTGGCGCAGATGCGGTTGAATGGTTTAACGAAGTTGGTTAAAAGCACCGTCTGAAGCGCCGCGCTGACGCGATTACTTGCGATTACTTGCGATTATCCCTGCTCGTATTCGGCAAGAAATTCATCAGAAGCAACCTGGTCCGCGAGCGTACGCAGCAGCGCCGCGTGCTCCGGTCCCAATACCTCCTCAACGCGCTGGTTCGCTTTTGCCCAGTAGACCAGCGCCTGTTCCAGCCGCGCCGCGCCGGCGCTGGTCAACACGCCGCGCTTGGTGCGGCGGTCGTCGGCGTCCGGCTGCAACTCGACCAGGCCATCGCGCATCAGCGGCTTCAGTGCATGCGTCATCGCGGAGATCTGGATCGAGAGCTTGTTCGCCAGGTCCTGCAGCGACGGCGCCTTGCCGTCGTTTGCCGCCGCCAGCCGTTCAATTTCCGCCAGCAAACTGATCTGGGTCGCCTTCAGGCCCAGCGGCGCCAGCGCGTCGTCATACAGATTCCCCAGCCGCCGCGCCGCGCGCCGCAAGGCGGTATTGGTGCACGCCAATACTTCAAAAACGTTCTTCTCTTCCTTTTTTGTTTTGCGCATGTTGCTGGCAGCCTTCATTTCAAAGATTTTTTCAATACCGAAGAATGGTTGAGTACAAGACCATTGACAAGTACCAACCGTCACATTATATACTTGAGCCCTCAATTTAATTAATTGAGCACTCAAGTTAATTCATCGGAGAAATCATGTCTACATCGAACAAAAGCGCTGTCGTTACCGGCGCATCCTCGGGCCTTGGCGCCGTCTACGCCGACCGCCTGGCCGCACGCGGCTACGATCTCATTCTGGTGGCGCGCCGCGCTGACCGGCTGGCGACGTTGTCGGAGCAACTCATCCGCACTTACGGCATCAAGGTGCAGGTGCTGGCGGCCGACCTCGAACAGGAAAGCGATCTGGCAAAAGTCGAAAGCGTGCTGCGCAGCGACAGCAGCATCCACATGTTGGTGAACAATGCCGGACTGGCGCGCTTGTTGCCGTTCGCACAAAGTTCATCAGGCGATACCGATTCGCAGCTGTCGCTCAACATCACGGCGTTGACACGCCTGACCCACGCGGCGCTGCCGGGATTCATTTCGCGCAACGACGGCGTCATCATCAACATCGCCTCCGTACTGGCGGTGCACTCGCTGCCGATCAGTTCGGTGTACAGCGGCACCAAGGCTTACGTGCTGGCCTTTAGCCGTGGCCTGCAAGGCGAACTTGCCAATACCGGCGTCAAGGTCCAGGTCGTCTTGCCGGCATCCACCGCCACTGAAATCTGGTCGGAACGCGTGTCGGGCATCCCGTTGTCGGCGCTCAACAAGGAATCCGTCATGAGCGCGGAAGACTGTGTCGACGCCGCGCTGACAGGTCTCGACATGGGCGAAGCGGTGACCTGGCCTTCGGTCGCCGATGGAGCATTGTGGGATAGTTTCGATGTTGCACGTTCGACCTTGTTTGCGGCAACGCAGGTCGGCGCACCGGCGCCGCGCTACCGCAAGGCATAGCGACAGGAGGGAGTGGGGCGGATATATTCGGGGACATTCTTCGGCACTATTATCGGGATGACGGATCGAAGACAGACAAGATCCGATTATTCATCTGCCCCATTCAGGAGACCCGCATGATCCCCAAAAACACACTCTGCCTCTGGTACGACGGCGCCGCGCTGGAGGCGGCGCAGTTCTATGCTGCGACGTTTCCCGACAGCGCGGTCGGCGCGGTCCATCGTGCGCCCGGCGACTATCCTTCCGGCAAACAGGGCGACGTCCTGACGGTCGAGTTCTCGGTATTGGGCATTCCCTGTCTAGGCCTGAACGGCGGTGCGGCGTTCCGGCATAGCGAGGCTTTTTCTTTCCTGGTCGCCACCGAGGACCAGGAAGAAACTGACCGGCTATGGAATGCGATCGTCGGCAACGGTGGTCAGGAGAGCGCCTGCGGCTGGTGCAAGGACAAGTGGGGTTTGTCGTGGCAGATCACGCCGCGCGTACTCACGGATGCGGTCATGGGTTCTGACCCGGCTGCGGCAAAACGCGCGTTCGACGCCATGATGACAATGCGGAAAATCGACGTTGCAGCGATTGAAGCGGCCGTGCGCGGTTGATTTTTTTTGCGGCAGGCATCTGCATGCCTGTCCGCGTTCTTGAATGCATCCGGGGATCGTCCTCGTCAGAGTACGGCGGATTCCTCCGGTGATGGATTGCTGATTTTCGCGTCAGCGGATTACTTCTCTTCTTCCAATTCAAGCAGGCGTGCATTGAGCCGCCCCAGCAGCAGCGTCAGCTGCGCAATCTCTTCACTGCTCAAGGCCTCGAACAACTGATCGCCAAACTGCTTGCGCACCGGCTCGGAGGCGCGCAGCACTTTTTTGCCCGACGCTGTCAAAGAAATGAATTTGGCGCGGCGGTCGCTCTCGTCTGTTGTCCGCTCGACAAGTCCCTCCCGTTCCAGTCCGTCCACGGCTTCCGTAATCGTGCGCGGAGCGAAGCCGAACGCTTCGGCAAGATCGGTCGAGCGCACTTTTCCCTCGCGCTTGATCAGGCTCATGATCTTGATGCGCGCGATGGTCGCACCCTGTCCGGCCAGGCGCTTGTCGAGCGCGCGGTGCGAGCGCAGGTAAAAGTCGCGCAAGGCTTCCGCGGCTTCGGTGTAGTCGTTTGTAAAGGTGGTGGACATATTTTTTATTGATGCCATATTATATGGTACCTCACTAATTTTTCGGCAAGCCGATTTGCAAGCATTGACGGACTGACCCCGGCTTTGCTGCATGAAACCAGTTCAGGATAAAACAAACATGACCGACGCGGTAGATAATCGCCCCGAGGCGACGCAGAACCCTCCGGATGCAAATCCGAGCGAGGCAAATCCCAAGAGTGACAAGCCCAAGAAAAAAATGAGCCCGCGCGCCAAGCTGATCTTGCGCTCGCTGCTGGTAGTCGTGCTGATCGTGATCGTCGCCTGGTTCATCTATTACCAACTGCGCGGCAAGTATCTGGAGAGCACCAACGATGCCTTCGTCTACGCAGACAGCGTGACGGTCGCGCCCAAGGTTTCCGGCTATGTCGAGCAGGTCTTCGTCATCGACAACCAGGATGTCAACGCCGGCCAGCCGCTGGTGCGCATTGATGCGCGCGACTACGCCGCCCAGTCCTCGCAGTCGAAGGCACAGATCGACGCCGCCACCGCCAGCGAAGACGCCGCCAAGGCGCAGCTGCAGGAGCAGAAGGCCGCCATCAGCCAGGCCCAGGCGCAACTGAGTTCGGCGGAAGAAGATGCGCGCTTTGCCGCGTCCGAAGTGGAGCGCTACACGCCGCTGGCCGCCAGCGGCGCCGAAACGCGTGAACGGCTGACCACCTTGCGCAACCAGGCGGCGCAGGCAAAGTCCACCGTGGCCTCGCGCCGCGCTGCGCTGGAAGCGGCGCAACTGCGCGTGCATTCGATCAAGGCGCAGGTACGCCAGGCGCAAGCCCAGGGCGAGACGGCGCGGGCGCAGTTCGACGCCGCCAACGTCAACCTCGGTTCCACCCAGGTCACCGCCAGCGTGGCCGGCCGCGTCGGCGACAAGCAGGTGCGCGTCGGCCAGTTCGTCTCGGCCGGGACACGCTTGATGACCGTGGTGCCGACCGACTTCTACGTGGTCGCCAACTTCAAGGAAACCCAGATCGGCAGCATGCGCAACGGCCAGCCCGTGGCGATCAAGGTCGATGCCTTGCCGGGCACCAAATTCAAGGGGCATGTGGAAAGCATCTCGCCCGGCACCGGCGCGCAATTCTCGCTGCTGCCGCCGCAGAACGCCACCGGCAACTTCACCAAGATCGTCCAGCGCGTGCCGGTGCGCATCGCTGTTGACGCCTCGGCGGAAGACCGCAAGGTCTTCGTCGTAGGCCTGTCGGTCACGGCCGAAGTCGACACCGCCGCGACGGAGCGTACGCATTGAGCTCAGCCGCCAGTCAGAAAGCCGACGCCAGCGCCTGGCTGGCGGTTGCCGCCGGCACGCTCGGCGCGCTGATGGCGACGCTGGACATTTCCATCGTCAACTCCTCACTGCCCACCATCCAGGGCGAGATCGGGGCCAGCGGCACCGAAGGCACCTGGATCGCCACCGCTTATCTGGTGGCGGAAATCATCATCATCCCGCTGTCGTCATGGCTGGAAAAACTGCTCGGCCTGCGCACGCTGTTGCTGGCGGCGGCGAGCCTGTTCACGCTGTTCTCGGTGATGTGCGGCCTGTCGACCACGCTGCCGATGATGATCGTCGGCCGCATCGGCCAGGGCTTCACCGGCGGCGCGCTGATTCCGACCGCCATGACCATCATCGCCACGCGCCTGCCGCGCGAACAGCAGCCGGTCGGCAACGCGCTGTTCGGCGCCACCGCCATCCTCGGTCCGGTGCTCGGCCCGGTGCTGGGCGGCTGGCTAACCGAGAACGTCAGCTGGCACTATTCGTTCTTCATCAACGTGCCGGTCGGCATCGCGCTGATCACCTTGCTGCTGGTGGCGGTGCCGTATGCGCGGCCGAAGTTCGAACAACTGGCCGAGGCCGACTGGTTCGGCATTGCCGGCATGGCGCTCGGCCTCGGCGGCCTGACCGTGGTGCTGGAGGAGGGCGAGCGCGAACAGTGGTTCTCTTCGCCGGATATCCGTTGGCTGGCCGCGACGTCGCTGCTCGGATTCGTCCTGCTCGCCATCGGCCAGTGGCGCGCCAAACATCCTGTGATCCAGTTGCGGCTGCTGCGCGATCGCCAGTTCGGTTCGGTGGCGCTGATGGCGATGGCGGTCGGGGTGGCGCTGTATGGCACCGCCTATGTGATCCCGCAATTCCTCGCCGGCATCGCCGGCTACAACTCGCTGCAGTCGGGTGTGATTGTGCTGCTGTCCGGTGTGCCGATGATTCTGATGATGCCGTTCACGCCTTTTCTCATGCGTACCGTCGACATCCGGCTGGCGGTCGGGTTCGGCCTGCTGCTGCTGGCGGCGAGCGCCTTCCTCGAAACGGATCTCAGTCCCTTGTCCTACGGCGGTTCGTTCGTCGCCTCGCAACTGATGCGCGGCGTCGGTACGGTGCTGGCGATGTTGTTCCTTAACCAGGCGGCGATCCGCTCAGTGCCGGCTTCGCAGGCCGGCGACGCGGCGGGTATATACAGTGCCGCGCGCAATCTGGGCGGCTCGCTGGCGCTGGCCAGCATTGCCGTGATCCAGGATCAGCGCCTGTGGCTGCACAGTCGCCGCCTGGAAGAAAGCATTTCCGCCAATTCCGAGCTGGTGCAGTCGAGCATGGCGGCGCAAGCGCATCTGCTGGGCGGACAAGATACCGCCATACGCCTGCTCGGCTCCAGCATCCAGATGCAGGCGCTGACGATGACCTATGCGGACCTGTTCTGGCTGCTGGGCGTGGCGATCCTGTGCATCACGCCGCTGGTGCTGTTCCTGCGGCCTCTGCCGACCAACGCCGCACCGGTTGCGGCTCACTGAAAAACATCATGCGAACACTTCCTCTCTTCCGACTTGTTTCACTCGCGTGCGTCGCCGCACTGGCCGGATGTGCGCTCGGCCCGGATTATTCCGGACCACCAGATGCCGCTCCGGTGGCGGCGCAATCGGGCCGCTTCGTGCGCGGCCAGGATGCCGCCAGCGCGGACGCACCAGTCAACCGCTGGTGGGAGGCGCTCGGCGATCCGGTGCTCAATGACCTCGTGCAGCGCGCACTCGATGCCAATCCCAATCTCGGCATCGCTCGCGCGCGACTGCAGCAGTCACGCGCCGCGCTCAACCTGGAACAGGCCAATTCACTCCCCAGCGTCGGTGCCTCTGCACTGGCCGGACATGCGCGCCTGCCGCCGATCAATCTGGGCGGTTCATCGGGTTCTTCAGGATCATCGAGCTCATCCGGCTCATCCACCAGCCTGAACCTGTACAGCGTCGGTTTTGACGCCACCTGGGAAATCGACTTGTTCGGCGGACACCGACGCGCGGTGCAGTCCGCCAACGCCACCGCCGAAGCCGCGGAGGCGTCGTTGGCCGACGTCCAGGTCAGCCTCGAAGCAGAAGTCGCAAATGCCTACATCAACCTGCGCGATCGTCAGCGCCGTATCCAGCTGGCCGACGAATCGATCCGCGCACAGGAGCAGATGGCGACGCTGACGCTCCAGCGGCTGGACCGCGGCACGGCCTCCAATCTCGACCTGATTCGTGTGCAGAACCAGCTCGACGGCACGCGCAGCGACCAGGTGCCGCTGCAGGCCGACCTCGAGTCTTATCTGAATCAACTGGCGACGCTGGTGGGGCAGGAGCCCGGCGCGCTCGATGACATGCTCGCCGCAAAAACGGCTGGCGACATGCCGCTGCCGCCCGCCCAAGTCGCGGCGGGCGATCCGCAGACCCTGCTGCGGCGGCGTCCCGACATCCGCGCGGCCGAGCGCACGCTGGCCGCCGACACCGCCAAGATCGGCCAGGCCGAGGCAGCGCGCTATCCGAGCCTGAAGTTGTTCGGCGTGATCGGCTTGGGCGGTACGCATCCGTCCGACCTGACAAAACTCGATGATTTCTCGGCAGTGGCGGCGCCGATGCTGAGCTGGAATTTCCTCGACTTCGGTCGCGCCAAGGCGCGCGTCACGCAAGCTGAACGCGTGCGCGACGAAGCCGAGATGAAGTATCGGCAATCGGTGCTCGAAGCCTTGCGCGACGCCGAAGATTCGCTGTCGCGTTTCCGTTACGGCCGCGTGACCGTTGCCACGGTAGCGCGAACAAAGGCCTCGGCCGACCGTGCGCTGGACCTGGCGCAGCAACGCTACCGGGCCGGCACCGGCACCCTGATTGAAGTGCTGGACACGACGCGCCAGCAAATCGCCGCACAGCAGAACCTGTCGCAGGCCGAGGCGGCGCTGACGCGCAGTTTCGTCGGCATCCAGAAGGCGTTGGGTTTGGGTTGGAGTAGTTGACGGATAGTCAATTTTTCATCGAGAGGTGTGTAACAACTGTAAGGGATTGTTTACGGGCATCGAGGGACCGAAACTATTCGGCGAGAATGCGGCTCGAACTGCCGTCCACATTCCACTTGCTGCGAAAGTAGCCACCGACGCAGCGACCTTATTTTTACAGGGACTCTCATTATGAAAACAATCCAAAAAATCACAGTCATTTCCATCACGGTCTGCGCGCTGGCGGCGATGAGCGGTTGCAGCAACATGTCTCGACGCGACAAGAACACGGCCGTGGGCGCCGGCATCGGCGCGGTAGCCGGCGCGGTCCTGACCGGCGGCAGCGGCATCGGCACCGCCGGCGGCGCTGCAGTGGGCGGCGTGATCGGACATCAGGTCGGCAGGTAAGGGGAAGGTAAGGGGATTTTTCTTCCCTGAAGCTCAATAAAAAAGAGGACCGCGTGGTCCTCTTTTTTTTGCCTCAATCCGGTTGCACCGGCGTCGCTGCGGTTTTCCCCACCACCGTGGTCCACGGCCGCACCTGCCACTGCGTCACCACACCGTTGAGGACATAGGGATCCTTGTTGGCGAAATTCTCGGCGACTTCCGGCGAATCGCCGGTGAACAGCAGCAAGGCCTCATCTTCAGGATCGGCCAGCGCCCCGCCGAGGATCAGTTCACCGCGCGCACTGGCTTCCCAGGCGTACTTGAGATGCTCGCTGCGGAACGGCTGCTTGGCGGTCTTGCTGTCTTTGACGAAGCGATAAAACAGGGCGTAGTGCATGGCGGCCTCTTTTGGATGATGACGGTGGATGATGCAAATTGTACGCTGACATTCTGCGGACTTCCGGCGCGCTTCAAATAGAACGTCCAAGTGAACCTCCAAGCGAACTTCCAAGCCGACTTCAAAGCGTGCTTCAGCACCGCTTTCCCGGCTGTGTTCCTCGGTTGCAGTTTCAATAGGCGTCGGGTAACATCATTCGTCCGCCTTGCCGGACGAATCAGGAAAATAACCGGCAGCAGGACCAAATTTGTACGCGCATTTGCATGCGCACTTGCACCACATCGCGTTGTTGGTTTGCGGCAATAAAAACAATCGTCCGCAGGCTGCACAAAAGAATACGTAAGCAGTACACGGTGCACATGAAGGGGGCCGTATTTCAGTCATTCTTACCGCCGGGGGAACGGTGATCCGCCGACGCTTCGCCGGCATCGTCTGTGCATGCAGCATGTTGTTCATGACCTGCGTCGCGGGCGCTGCTCAGGCAGCCGGTCCCGATTGCTCCCGCCCATATACCCTCGCTCTGCACGACCACGGCCTGTTGTATTCCGCCGATACCGACACCGGCATCGACAAGGACTTCGCCGATGAGCTGATCCGGCGCAGCGGCTGCAAGGTCGGCGTCAGCCTGATGTCGCGCGCGCGCATCTGGCAACTGATCGAATCGGGCGCGCTCGACTTCAGCCTGTCCGGCATCGCCAGTCCCGAGCGGAGCCGCTTCGCTTCCTTCGCCTGGTACTTCAGCAACAAGTATTACTTGCTGGTGCGCAAGGACGCCGGCATGCGCCAACTGATCGAGTTCGAACGCAGCGAGACCTTCCGGCTCGGCGTGATCCGCAGTTTCCGCTACAGCGCCTCGGCCAACCGCCTGGTCGACAAGCTGGCAAGCGCCAATCGCGTGACCCAGGCCGGCGGCCTCGATCCGCTGTACCAGGCACTGATGGCCAATCGCATCCAGGGCATGATCATGGAGCCGTTCGACTATCCGGTGGTGGAAGAGAAACACATACGCGACGTCACCGCGATCATCGAATTCAACGATCCCTCGATTCCGCACGGGCTGATCATGTCCAACAAGGCCTTGCCGCCCAGCGAGCGCGACAAGTGGCGTGCGCTGGTGGAAGAAATGCGCGCCGACGGCACCGTCCGCCGCATCTTCGAAAAATATTTCCCACCCTCGCTGGCGGCATCAATGGTCGACTTCAAGGCCGAGCCGTGAACTGGATACGGCAAATCCTGTTGCCGTTGACCATCCTGGTCGCCGGCCTGTGCGTGACCTGGGTCGCCTGGGATCACGAGCGCGACGCCTCGCGGAAAGAGCTGCGCGCGCAATTCGATTTCTCCCTGCGCGAAGCGGTCAGCCGCGTCGAGCAGCGCGTCTCCAGCTATGAACAGATGCTGCACGGCGTGCAGGGTCTGTTCACCGCCAACGGAAAATTCGACCGCACGGCACTGCATGAGTATGTCGCGTCGCTCAATCTCGACGCCAATTTTTCCGGCATCCAGGCCATCGGCGCGGAAGAATGGATCAGCAAAGCCGACAAGACTGCGCACATCGCGCGCATGCACGAACTCGGTTTCACCGATTACGCCATCCGGCCCGCAGGAGAGCGTTCCGACTACGCGCCGATCATCATGCGCGAGCCCTATGTCGGTCGCAATCGCGTCACCTTCGGCTTCGATCCCTGGGCCGAACCCTATCGCCGGCGCGCCATGGAAAAAGCGCGCGACTCCGGCATGGCGGCGATCTCCGGCAAGGTCAAGCTGGACCTCGACGCCGACGGCCAGGGCCAGCCCAGCTTCCTGATGTACCTGCCTATCTATGCGCGCGGCATGCCGCAGTCGACCATCGCCGAACGCCGCGCCAGCCTGATCGGCTGGGTGCATGCCTCGTTCCGTATGAGCGATGTGGTCGCCAGCCTGTACGGCGAGCAGCCGATGGGGGTGACGTTTGCCATTTACGACGGAGTCGAACCGTCGCCCGAAGCCTTGCTGTACCAGTCGGCGGTCGGTCTTGACCAGAAGAAGCCGGCGTTGATCAGCGCAACCGAATACCTGGTGGTGGCCGGCCATAACTGGACATTGTCGATGAACACGCTTGACGACTTCACCACGCGCTTCGGCCGCAACGCGGAAGTGCAGACTGCGCTGACCGGCGTCGGCCTGAGCGTGCTGCTGGCGTTGCTGGCCTGGCTGCTGATGTCGAGCCGGCGTCGTGCGATTCGTCTGGCCAACAAGATGACCAGCGAACTGCGCGCCAGCGAAGAACAGTTCCGCGCCATCGCCGACTGCACCGTCAACTGGGAAGTCTGGTGGGGCCTGGACGGCAAGCCGCGCTGGATCAATCCCTCGGTATTCCATTACACCGGCTACACCGTCGAGGAATGCATGGCGATGCCGAACTTCAAGGCGCAGTTCATTTACCTGGAAGATCTGCCGCGCGTGGTGCCCGAGCTCGACAAGGGTCTGCTCGGCGAGCGCGGCGACGATCTCGAATTCCGCTGTGTGCGCAAGGACGGTTCGCTGTTCTGGCTGTCGGTGTCATGGTTGCCGATCACCGACGCCAACGGCATCTTCACGGGGTTCCGCACCAGCGGTCGCGACATCACCGAGCGCAAGCAGGCCGAGGCTGAACTGCGCATCGCAGCAGTGGCCTTCGATTCGCTCGAAGGCATGATGGTCACCGACGCTGACAGCAGGATCCTGCGTGTGAACCAGGCCTTTACCCAGATCACCGGTTACGACGCCGACGAAGTCATCGGCAAGACGCCGCGCCTGCTGCGCTCGGATCGACACAGCCCGGCGTTCCATCGCGCCATCTGGGAAAGCGTGCGTCACTCCGACGGCTGGCAGGGCGAAATCTGGAATCGCCGCAAGAACGGCCAGGTCTATCCCGAATGGCTGACCATCTCGGCGGTGAAGGGCGATGACGGCGTGGTCACGCATTACGTCGGCACCCATCACGACATCACCGAACGCAAGATCGCCGAAGAGCGCATCAAGGAGCTGGCCTTCTTCGACGCGCTTACGCGCCTGCCGAACCGAACGCTGCTGCTTGATCGCCTCAAGCAGGCGATTGCCGTCAGCACGCGCCACAAGACCAGCAGCGCCTTGCTGTTCATCGACCTTGATCACTTCAAGACGCTCAACGACACGCTCGGCCACGACAAGGGCGACATGCTGCTCAAACAGGTGGCGCAGCGGCTGGCGTTGAGCGTGCGCGCCAACGATACGGTCGCGCGCGTGGGCGGCGACGAGTTCGTGGTGGTGCTGGAAAGCCTGCATCGCAATCCGCAGGAAGCCGCCAGCCAGACCAAGGCCATCGGCGAAAAAATTCTCAGCGTGCTCGATTCTCCATATCAACTGGGCGACATCGAATACCGCACCACCGCCAGCGTCGGCGCCACGGTGTTCCGCGGTCGCCAGGCCTCGATTGACGAGTTGCTCAAGCAAGCCGACCTGGCGATGTACAAGTCCAAGGAAACCGGCCGCAATTCCATGAGTTTCTTCGACCCGGCGATGCAGACCGTGGTGCTGGAGCGCGCCGCGCTCGAAGCGGGCCTGCGCAAAGCCATTGACGGCGGCCAACTGGTGCTGCACTACCAGGCCCAAGTGGTCGACGGCGGCCGCGTGACCGGCGCCGAAGTGCTGGTGCGCTGGCAGCATCCGCAGCGCGGCACGGTGCCGCCTTCCGAATTCATCCCGCTGGCCGAAGAGACCGGCCTGATCCTGTCGCTCGGCAACTGGGTCATGGAAACTGCCTGTACGCAACTGGCGTGCTGGGCGTTGCGCGCGGAGACCTCGCACCTGAGCATTGCCGTCAACGTCAGCGTGCAGCAATTCCGCGAAGCTGATTTCGTCGAGACTGTGTGCGGCATTCTCGAACGCACCGGCGCCAATCCGAAGCGCCTCAAGCTCGAGCTCACCGAGAGCCTGCTGGTCGACAACGTCGAAGACATTATCCAGAAGATGTATGCGCTCAAGGCCAAGGGCGTCGAGTTCTCGCTGGACGACTTCGGCATCGGTTATTCGTCTTTGTCCTATCTCAAACGCTTGCCGCTGAATCAGCTTAAAATCGACCAGTCGTTTGTGCGCGATGTCCTGATCGACCCCAACGATGCCTCCATCGCCAAGACCATCGTCGCACTCGCGCAAAGTCTCGGCCTGGGCGTCATCGCCGAGGGTGTCGAGACCGACGCGCAGCGTAATTTCCTGGCCGATGCAGGATGTCACGCCTACCAGGGCTACTTCTTCTGCCGGCCACTGCCGTTGGACGGATTCGAGCAATTCGTCCAGGCCTTCGATCCGATTCTCGATATGGAGTAATACATGTCCGCTGCTTCCAACGCTGCTTCAAAGATTACCGATTTCCCCATCAACGCTAAATGGCCCGCGCAGCATCCCGAGCGTATCCAGCTGTATTCGCTGCCGACGCCCAATGGCGTGAAGGCCTCGATCATGCTGGAAGAAACCGGCCTGGCCTATGAGCCGCACCTGGTCAGTTTTGACACCAACGACCAGATGTCGCCGGAATTCCTGTCGCTCAATCCGAACAACAAGATCCCGGCGATCATCGATCCCGATGGTCCGGGCGGCAAGCCGCTGGCGCTGTTCGAATCGGGTGCGATCCTGCTTTACCTGGCCGAGAAAACCGGCAAGTTCCTGCCGCAGGATCCGGCCGCGCGTTACGAAGCCATCCAATGGGTGATGTTCCAGATGGGCGGCATCGGTCCGATGTTCGGCCAGCTCGGCTTCTTCCACCGCTTCGCCGGCAAGGAATATGAAGACAAGCGTCCACGCGACCGTTACGTCGCCGAATCGCGTCGCTTGCTCGGCGTGCTCGACCAGCGCCTGGCGGACCGCGAATGGGTGATGGGCGACTACGGCATCGCCGACATTGCGATCTTCCCGTGGGTGCGCAACCTGGTTGGTTTCTACGAAGCAGGCGAGCTTGTCGGCTTCCAGGATTTCAAGAACATCAAACGCACACTAGACGCCTTCGTCGCCCGTCCTGCGGTGATCAAGGGACTGGCGATTCCCGCGCGCGGCTGATCAGCCGGAGGCAAGCCATGACCTTTGACGGACGCCTGCTGGCCGGCGTCAGCGTGCTGGCCGCGGTGATCGAGCGCGGCACGTTCGCGCGTGCGGCCGAAGCGCTCAACATGTCGGACTCCGGCGTCAGCCGCGCCATCGCCCGATTGGAGGTACGCGTCGGCGTGCGCCTGTTGGACCGCACCACGCGTTCGATGAACCTGACCGATGAAGGCCGGCGCTTTTACGAGCAGGTGGCGCCGCTGCTGGCCGGTATCGAAGAGGCCGCCGTCGACGCCTCCGGCTCGGCCAGCGCCGTGCGCGGCCGCCTGCGGGTGGACCTCGATCCCTTTTTCTCGCGGCTGCTGCTGGCCGAACATCTCGGCGCCTTCCTCGAAAAATATCCCGACCTGACGCTGGAGCTGACCACGCGCGAACATCTCGGCGACCTGGTCGCCGACGGCATCGACGTCGCCATCCGTTTCGGCAAACCGCCGACCTCGACCACGGTGGCGCGCAAGCTGCTGGAGACGCGCATCCTCACGGTCGCCTCGCCGGCTTACCTGGCAAAGCATGGCAAGCCGGCGCATCCGTCCGAGCTGGTCAATCATCAATGCATCCATTTCCGTGACCCGACCACGGGCCGACCGTACGAGTGGGTGTTCCACAAGGGGCGCAAGGTGATCGAGGTGGATCCGCCCGGCCGGCTCATCCTCAACGATTCCGGCACCATGCTGCTGGCGTGTAGCGCCGGCGCCGGCATCGCCCAGATCCTGGCGCTGGGTACGCAGAACGTGCTGAAGCAGGGGCAGTTGGTGGAGATTTTCCCGGACTGGCCCGACGAACGCTTTCCGCTCTATGCGCTGCATCCTTCGCGTCACCGGCCGCCGGCCAAAGTACGGGCCTTCATCGATTTCGCGCTGGAGGCGGTGCGCTGATTCAGTTTGATGATGTCGAAAAGACAACATTAAACGAGGATCGCAAGAGCTGCCGGGCAGTCCCTGCGTGCAGAGGGATTCAAGTATAATTTTCGCGCGATTTCCCTATAAGAAAAAGAACTACCAACGCGGTGATCCGGTCTGACCGGTCACGATTATCGTCTTGTTATTCCTTGTCCCCAACACCACTCGACGGAGCACAACGTGCCAGGTTTTTCCATGCCAGCTGATCAACGCATCGATGCAAAACCAACACGCGCCGGTGGCGCCATTTCCGGTCCGCCGCTGCCGCCGGGACCGCTGATCGGTTTCGGCGTCGCGATTCTCGCGGTGATCCTGATTTCCTTCTTTTCCTATCGTGCGCAGGAAGTGCGCGCCAGCACTGCCGAGCTGGTGTCGCACACCATCGAAGTGCGCGAACAGCTGCAGGCGCTGGTGTCCGTGCTCAAGGATGCCGAGACCGGCCAGCGCGGCTTCCTGCTGACCAATACCGAAACCTACCTGCTGCCGTACACCAACGCCAAGGCGGCGTTGCCGGGTCAGGTGAAACGCCTGCGCAGCCTGATCAGCGACAATCCTGAACAGGTCCAGCGGCTCGATGCCGCCGCCGCCATGGCGAAGGACAAGATGGATGAGCTGGCCGAAAGCATCGAGTTGCGCCGCTCGCTCGGGGCGGAAGCTGCACTGGCGGTGGTGCGCACCAACCGCGGCAAGGTGGCAATGGACCGCTTGCGCACGATCACCGATGAAATGGAGCTCAATGAACGCAACCTGCTGGCCAGTCGCCAGGAAGAGTGGCGCGATGCGGTGGTGTTCGCCTCCGCAGTGACCTGGATCGGCTCGGGCGTGTTGCTGGTGCTGATCGTGGCGGCTGCGGTGATGACGTCGCGTGACTACCGTGCGCGTGAGCGCCAGGTGTGGATTCGCTCCGGCCAGCTCGGACTCGCTGCACGCCTGCAGGGCGAGCAACGGCTCGACGTGCTGGGCGACAACGCGCTGGCTTTCCTGGCCGACTATCTGGGCGCGCAGGTCGGCGCGATTTACATCCATGACGACATCGAGACTTTCCGTCGATTTGGCTCGTACGCCATCGGCGCCGGTTCCAGCCATGCCGCGCTGCAACCCGGCGACGGCCTGCTTGGGCAGGCGGCAAAAAACAATCGCGTGGTGCATGTGCGCGACGTGCCGGACGGTTACCTGCCGGTGACGTCCAGTCTCGGCGCCAGCAAATCGCGCGAGCTGCTGATCGCACCGGCCAGCATCGACGGTGCGGTGCAGGCGGTGATCGAACTCGGTTTCTTCCGTCCGCTGCACGCGGCTGAACTGGAGTTGCTGGAGCGTACCGCCGAACTGATTGCCGTCTCGGTGCGCTCTTCCAAGGACCGCACGAAACTGGAAGAACTGTTGGAAGAAACCCAGCGCCAGGCGGAAGAACTGCAAACGCAGGAAGAAGAACTTCGCGTCAACAACGAAGAACTGGAAGAACAGAGCCAGGCGCTCAAGTTGTCGCAGGCGCGTCTGGAAACCCAGCAGAGCGAGCTGGAAGAAACCAACGCTCAGCTGGAAGAACAGGCGCAGCAACTGGAAGCGCAAAAGGAAGATCTGTCCAAGGCGCAGATCGTACTGGTGGAGAAGGCCTCCGAACTGGAGCGATCAAACCAGTACAAGAGTGAATTCCTCGCCAACATGAGCCACGAGTTGCGTACGCCGCTCAATTCGACATTGATCCTGGCCAAGCTGCTGGCCGACAACAAGAACGGCAACCTGACCGACGAGCAGGTGCGTTTCGCTCAGACCATTTCTTCGGCCGGCAACGATCTGCTGGCGCTGATCAACGACATCCTCGATTTATCGAAAATGGAAGCGGGCAAGATCGACATCGTCTCCGAGCAGGTGCGGGTGCAGAAGCTGACCGAAGAATTGACGGCGACCTTCCTGCCGACCGCGCAACAAAAGAGCTTGCCGTTCAGGACCATCGTCGAAGCCGGCACGCCGGAACATATCGTCACCGATGCGCAACGCCTCGGCCAGATCCTCAAGAACCTGTTGTCCAACGCGGTGAAGTTCACCGACAAGGGCGAAGTCACGTTGACGATTTATCCGAATGCCGAAGGCCGGGTGGCGTTTTCAGTGCGTGACACCGGCATCGGCATCGCCGACGACCAGCAACAGTTCATCTTCGAAGCGTTCCGCCAGGCCGATGGCAGCACGCATCGCAAATATGGCGGCACCGGCCTCGGCCTGTCGATCTCGCGCGACCTTGCGCGCATTCTCGGCGGCGACATCCAGGTGCAGAGCCGCCTGGGTGAAGGCAGCATCTTCACGCTGACCTTGCCGTTGGCGTATTCGCCGGAAGCTTCGAACCGGGTGCTGCCGATGACCGGCGACGCCAAGGTCGCGGCGATGCCGTCTGGCACGCAGACCTCTCATGGTAACCACGCCAACCACGCTTCATCGGTGATCTCGGCCGCACGCGCGTCGCTGGCCGCCACTGCGGCGCCCGATGTGCAGGCGCCCTCGCGCACTGCGCAAAGCCTGCATCCGATTTCCCTCGACGATGATCGCCATCGCCTCAAACCGGCTTCGCGCCTGATTCTGGTGGTCGAGGACGACACTGCGTTTGCGCTGATCCTGCGCGACCTGGCGCATGAGATGGGCTTCCAGTGCGTGATCACGCACTCCGCCAACGACGGCGTGGCGGCGGCCGATCTGTACCGCCCGAGTGCGATCCTGCTCGACATGAACCTGCCTGATTTTTCCGGTCTCGGCGTGCTCGACCAGATCAAGCGCAATCCGCGCACGCGCCATATTCCGGTGCATGTGGTGTCGGTCGCCGACTACATCCAGGAAGCCATGGAACGCGGCGCCGTCGGCTACGCGCTGAAGCCGGTCCAGCGCGAACAGCTGATTGATGCCTTCCGCAAGCTCGAAGCCAAGTTCTCGCAAAGCCTGCACCATGTACTGGTGGTCGAGGACGATGCGCGCCAGCGCGACAGCATCCGCCAGTTGCTGGGCACCGATGACGTCAACATCGTCGGTGTCGAGACGGCGGCCGAGGCGCTCGAACAATTGCGCACCACCACCTTCGACTGCATGGTGATGGACCTCAACCTGCCCGATCTGAGCGGCTACGAGTTGCTGGAAAAGATGGCGGCACAGGAAGACGTCGCCTTCCCGCCGGTGATCGTCTACACCGGCCGTTCGCTGACCGGCGAAGAAGAGCAGGGCCTGCGCCGCTTCTCGCGCTCGATCATCATCAAGGACGCACGGTCGCCCGAGCGCCTGCTCGATGAAGTAACGCTGTTCCTGCATCAGGTTGAAACCACGCTGCCCGCCGAAAGCCAGCGCCTGCTCAAGGTGGCGCGCGATCGCGAAGCGGTGTTCCAGGGCCGCCGCGTGCTGGTGGTGGAGGACGACGTGCGCAACATTTTTGCGCTGTCCAGCGTGCTGGAACCGAAGGGCATGAAGGTCGAGATCGCCCGCAACGGCATCGAGGCGCTGGAGGCGCTCAAGCGCAGCCAGACGCCGGGTGCGCAGCACATTGACCTGGTGCTGATGGATATCATGATGCCCGAGATGGACGGCATGACCGCGATGCGCGAAATCCGTCGCCAGCCCGAATGGAAGAAGCTGCCGATCATCGCCCTGACCGCCAAGGCCATGAAGGACGATCAGGAAAAGTGCCTGGCAGCCGGCGCCAACGACTACATCGCCAAGCCGCTCGACGTCGAGAAGCTGCTGTCGCTGGTGCGCGTCTGGATGCCGAAATGAACATCCTGAACTTCGTGACCATCATGAACAGTGATTGCTGAGCCCCGGATGCCGACACCGATAAGCCACTTCGATATCGAGATGCAGCTGTTGCTGGACGCCATCTATCTCAAGTATCACTGCGACTTTCGCGGCTATGCCGGGGCGTCGCTCAAGCGCCGCCTGGTCAGCGCGATGAGTCGTTTCCGTTGCCAGTCTCTGTCGCAGTTGCAGGACAAGGTGCTCAACGATCCGGAAGTATTCCCGCTGTTGATGGAATACATGACGGTGCAAGTCAGCGAGATGTTCCGCGATCCGAGCTATTTCCGTTCGCTGCGTGAAAAGGTGGTGCCGCTGCTGCGCACCTATCCGTCGCTGAAGATCTGGGTGGCCGGTTGCAGCGCAGGTGAAGAAGTCTATTCGCTGGCAATCCTGCTGCGCGAAGAGGGCTTGCTGGAGCGTTCGCTGATCTACGCCACCGATATCAATCCGACCGCGCTGCAGAAGGCCGAGGCCGGCGTCTATGAGCTCGACCGCATCGCCGGCTTCACCAGCAACCACCAGAAGTCCGGTGCGCCTACCTCGCTGTCGGACTACTACACGGCGGCGTACGGCCGTGCGGTGTTCGACAAGTCGTTGCGCCAATACATCGTGTTCTCCGATCACAGCCTGGCGACCGACAGCGTGTTCGCCGAGATGCACCTGGTGTCGTGCCGCAACGTGCTGATCTATTTCAACCGGCAATTGCAGGAACGCGCGCTCGGCTTGTTCCGCGAGTCGCTGTGCCGCAAGGGTTTCCTCGGCCTGGGATCGAAGGAGTCGCTGCGCTTTTCGGAGCATGCGGAGGCTTTTGACGACGTCGTGCGCGAGGATCGGATTTTCCAGAAAAAGAACACGTTATGAGTACCATCGACACCATGGTTTCGCTCGCAGGTCGCATCGACGCGGTCGTCATCGGCACCTCGGCCGGCGGTGTGGAAGCGCTGTCGCGCTTGCTGCCGGCGCTGCCGCGCGGTGCACCCGTGGCGGTGTTCGTGGTGCTGCATTTGCCGCGCGAACGGCCCAGCCTGCTGGTCGATATTTTTGCGCCGAAGTGCGACATGGCGGTGCGCGAGGCAGCCGACAAGGAGCCGGTTGAGGCCGGCACGATATACTTCGCTCCGCCTGACTATCATTTGCTGATCGACGCCGGCCCGCAACTGGCGCTGTCGTCGGATGAACTGGTCAATTTTTCACGGCCGGCGATTGACGTATTGTTCGAGTCGGCCGCCGACGAATACGGCGAGCGCCTGCTCGGCATCGTGCTCACCGGCGGCAACCAGGACGGCGCCGCCGGCTTGCAGGCGATCCGCGCGGCCGGCGGAATGAGCATCGTGCAACAGCCGGACACCGCGCAGGTGCCGTACATGCCCGAGCTGGCGTTGCAACAGGGCGAAGTAGATTACGTATTGACGCTGGAGCAGATTGCCGCGTTATTGGGAACGCTGCAAGGGAAGACAAAAAAATGAACAATCAAAACAAGGAAACCATGCTGCCCCGCGTGAAGTTTCTCCTCGTCGACGATCTCGACGAAAACCTGCTGGCCTTGTCGGCGCTGCTCGAACGCGACGACGTCGAACTGCTGCAGGCGCGCTCCGGCTTTGAAGCGCTGGAATACCTGCTGGTGCACGACGTGGCACTGGCCTTCATCGACGTGCAGATGCCGGACATGGACGGTTTCGAACTGGCCGAATTGATCCGCGGTAGCGAGCGTACGCGCAACGTGCCGCTGATCTTCGTCACCGCCGGCGCGCGCGACGAGCGCCGCATGTTCAAGGGTTATGAGAGCGGTGCGGTAGACTTCCTCTACAAGCCGATCGAGCCGCATATCCTGCGCAACAAGGCTGAAGTGTTCTTCCAGCTGTATCGCCAGAAACAACAGCTGGCGCTGGAGTTGCGCGAGCGCACCGAGACCCTGCGCCTCAACGAAATGTTCGTCGCCATCCTCGGCCACGACCTGCGCAATCCGCTCGGTGCGGTGCTGACCGCGGCGTCGCTGATCCAGCGCGCCTACAAGGAAGAGGTCGCCCAGAAGGCCAGCGCGCAGATCATCAACAGCGGCAAGCGCATGGGACGCCTGATCGACGGCATGCTTGACCTGGCGCGTGCGCGCCTGGCCGGCGGTATTCCGCTGACGCGCCAGCCGGTTAGTCTGGATGAGGTGATGCAGCGCGTGGTGCAGGAACATCAGGCGGCGTTTCCGGAAAGCCGCATCGAATTGCAAATCGACGGCGATCCGGCCGGTCACTGGGACCCTGATCGTCTGGGCCAGGTGGCGGCCAACCTGCTGGGCAACGCCATCCGCCACGGCAAGCCGGGCGAAACGGTGCTGGTGCTGCTGGACGGCAGCGAGCCGGAGCAGGCGATATTCTCGGTGGCGAACGTCGGCGGCATTCCGCCCGAGGTGCTGCCCGGCATCTTCGATCCGTTCCGCAGCGGCGCGCCGCGGGGCGGCCAGAATGAAGGACTCGGACTGGGCCTGTACATCGTGCAGCAGATCGTGCAGGCGCATCAGGGCGACATCGAGGTGCAATCCGGTGCGGACGACAAAACCATTTTCACGGTGAAGATCCCGCGCCAGCCGGGCTGAGGACAGCTGAGGACAACAGTGGTGCAGCGGGTTTGCCGGTCGTGCAATGCGACCGGCAACGGGTAGTGATCCACCGCTGATCTGTTCCACGATGTATCAAGTCAAATGCGGCCCGGCCGCTTTTTCCCCAGAGCGTGAATCCCTATAGTGCATTCCAAGGCAACGCGAGATCAATGCGATCCGCAAGCCGAAACCATGCACTGCGGTCAATCACTCTCAAAGGAAATCATCATGTCTTATCAACCAAAAACCATCGTCATCACCGGCGCTTCCAGCGGCATCGGCTTTGCCCTGGCGCAAGCCTATCTGAAGCGTGGCGATTACGTCGTCGGCAATGCGCGCACCGAAGAGCGCTTGCAAGCTGCGGCTGCGCAGTTCGAGAACGCCGGCAACTTCTTCGGCGTGGCCGGCGATATCGCGCTGCCGGCCACTGCGGAAGAAATCTTTTCGGAAGCGCTGGATCGTTTCGGCAAGGTCGACGTGCTGATCAACAACGCCGGCATCTTCATCGCCAAGCCGACCGTCGACTACACCGAGCAGGACGTCGACAGCATCGTCAGCACCAACCTGAAGGGCTTCTTCTACATCACCCAGCAAGCGGTGCGCCACATGGTCGAGCATCGCAGCGGCCACATCATCAACATCACCGCCAGCATCGCCATGCAGCCGACTACCGCCGTGCCGGCGCTGTTGCCGGTGCTGATCAAGGGCGGTCTGAACCAGGCCACGCGTGCACTTGCGCTGGAGCTGGCGGCACACAACGTCAAGGTCAACGCAGTCGCGCCCGGCATCATCGAGACGCCGCTGCATGCTCCGGGCAGTCACGATTTCCTCAAGGCCTTGCAGCCTACCGGCGAGATCGGCCAAGTGGACGACATCATCGGCGCGGTGCAATACCTGACCGATTCCAACTTCACCACCGGTGCGATCCTGCCGGTTGACGGCGGCGCCAGTTCCGGTCGCTGGTGAAGGTTGTTGGAAAACGCAGGAAGTTGCCCTAGCGCTGCAGCTTCTCCATCATGAAATCGACGAAGGCGCGCACGCGCGAAGACATGTGGCGCGCGTGCGGGTACAGCATCACGAAGGGGCGGGTGACGCCGCCGTAGTCGGACAGCACTTCGACCAGGGCGCCGGAGCGCAAGTCTGCCTCGACCACGAAGCGATAGGTCTGGAACAGTCCGGCGCCGGCGCGCGCCAGCGTGACGCCGCCGAGCACGTCTTCGGCGCAGCCGTAGTTGCCGGCGGTCGGCACGTCGATGTCGACGCCGTCCTGACGCAGCGTCCACGGCAAGCGGCGGCCGTTGCTGGGCAGATCGAACTGGATGCATTCGTGCGCATGCAGCTCGTCGATAGATTGAGGCGCAGCGGCCTGGCGCAGGTAGTCCGGGCTGGCGACGATGACCAGTTCGGCATCTTCCAGCGTGCGCGCGATCAGGTTCGAGTCGTCCGGCGCCTTGCCGCGCACCGACAGGTCGTAGGCGTCATCGGCAAAATCGACGTTGCGGTTGCTGATATGGGTTTCGACGGCGACGTCGGGATAGCGTGCGCGGAATTCCGGCAGGATAGGCAGCACGCGGTAATGCGCATACGGCGTCGGCAGGCTGATGCGCAGCGTGCCGGCCGGTTTTCCGTGCAGTCCGCTGACGCGGCGTTCGGCTTCGATCAGCGTGGAAAGCGCATTGCGGCATTGCTCGAAATACAACTGGCCTTCTTCGGTCAGGCGGATCTGGCGCGTGGTGCGTACGAACAAGCGCACGCCCAGGCGCTCCTCCAGGCGTGAGACCGAACGGCTGACTGCGGCCGGCGTCACGCTGGCGGCCACGGCGGCGGCGCTGAAGCTGCTCAGTTCCGCGGCCAGACAGAACAACTCGATGCTGCCGACCTGAAGATCATCGAAGGGGCGCCTTGTGCCGGTTTTCATGCGGGTGTCCTGTACGGAAATGTTTTTATGAGGAATAGCCCGGATGGTAAACCAATTGCCGTCCGGGCACCGGTGGCCGGCAGCATGAATATACCCGGCGTCGTATCATCGGCGTACGTGGAATTTGCACAATCAGAACACACCAGACCAATGAGGAATCCATGTCCCTGAATCAAACATCTTCACTTGATCGCTTCCCGCGCTACCGTCTGCTCGACCAGGCCACGCCGGTGCAGAAACTCGAGAACTTGCGTCGCCTGTTGCCGGAGACGGCGGCGGTCAACATCTTCGTCAAGCGCGACGACCTGATGTCGCTGGGCGGCGGCGGCAACAAGCTGCGCAAGCTGGAGTTCCTGATCGGCGCTGCGCTGGCCGAAGGCGCCGACACGCTGGTCACCGTCGGTGGCCTGCAGTCGAATCACGCACGCCTGACTGCGGCGGCAGCGGCCAAAGCGGGCATGCATTGCGAGATCGTGCTCGGTCGCCTGGTGCCGCGCACCAACGAAGAATATGCACTGGGCGGCAACGTGCTGCTCAACGCCATTTTCGGCGCACGGGTCGAGATCGCGCCCGATGGCGTGGCGCCGATCGTGCGGGCGCGTGAACGCGTCGCCGAACTGATCGCGGCCGGACGCAAGCCTTACCTGATCCCCACCGGCGGCTCGACCGCAGTGGGCAGCCTCGGCTATGTCGCCTGCGCGGAAGAATTGCTGCAACAGGGCGAGAAGCTGGGGGTGCAATTCGACGGCATCGTGGTGCCCAATGGCAGTTCCGCAACGCATGCCGGTCTGGTCGCCGGGCTGGTGCATGCCGGCAAAGCGGCGACGCTGGTGCAGGCCTACAGCACGCTGGCGGAAGCGGCAACGGCGCAGGCGACCACGCTGACGCTGGTGCGCGAGACGCTGGCGCTGCTGGGAGACAACACTGCAATTGCCGACGCCGACATCCTGGTCGACGGCAGCCAGCGCGGCCCGGGTTACGGCATCGCCACCGAGGCAATGCGGGAAGCTTTGCTGGCGCTGGCGCGCAGCGAAGGCATCCTGGTTGATCCGGTGTATTCGGGCAAGGCCTTCGCCGGCATGCTGGCGGCGATCAGGGCAGGGCAATATCAAACGGGTGCGAATATTTTGTTCGTGATGACGGGTGGCACGCCAGCGTTGTACGCATATCGGGATGCGCTGCAGCCGGCTTGAAGCGGAAACATTTCTTACTGGAAAGTCGCAACGACATTGCGGGCATGATCTTCAGCAGTCATGCCCGCTTCTCATTTCAAGCCACTGTCATCATTCGTTTCCGCAAGACATCCCCGACGCGTTTTCGCTATCTGCCGTACAATTCGTTGTGCGCTGCAAGATGCGCTGAACGCCAGCACCCACGCGTGATTCGTTGTGACGGTGTCGCCTGAAATTACAAGAAATATCCCATGGAACAACTCGTCGTCTACATCATCCCGCTGTTCCTCGTGCTGATCTGTGCGGAGCTCGCCTACGGCTATTTCCGCGGGCGCAATACCTATCGCCTCAACGACGCCATCAGCAGCCTGAGCCAGGGCCTGATCGGCCAGCTGGTGGGATTGGTCACGCAATTGTTCCAGATCGGTTTGTATACTTTTGCCTATCGCTTCGTGGCGATCGCGCCGCATGCGCGTTTCTGGCACGGCGCGGCCGGCTGGATTGCGGCGATCCTGCTGTTCGATTTCTTCGATTATTGGCTGCATCGCATGGGCCATGAAAACGCCGTGATGTGGGCCGCACACGCGGTGCATCACCAGAGCCAGGATTTCAATCTGTCGACGGCGCTGCGCCAGGAGAGCACAGTGATCCTCATCGGCTGGATGTTCTACCTGCCGATGGCGGTGCTGGGCGTGCCGCCCGAGCAGTTCGCGATTGCCGGCCTGATCGTGCTGGTGTATCAGTTCTGGATCCATACCGAACACGTGGGAAAACTGGGCTGGTTCGACAAAATATTCTCCTCGCCGTCCAACCATCGCGTGCACCACGCAGTCAACGACCAATACCTCGACAAGAATTACGGCGGCATGCTGGTGATCTGGGACCGGATGTTCGGCACCTTCGCGGAAGAGAAGGAAGCCTGCGTCTACGGCACGCGCACGCCGCTCAAGAGCTGGGATCCCCTGTGGGCAGTGACCAGCGGTTACTGGCAACTGGCGCAAACCGCGGCGCGCCTGCCGCGCTGGCAGGACAAGCTCAAGCTGTGGTTCAAGCCGCCCGGTTGGTTGCCGGCGGGGATGACGGCGACGGGACCGGAATTCAATCTGGATGCGGCGCGCGAACGTTACGATCCGAAGTTGTCGCGCGGCGCCGGTGTCCTGGCGGTGCTGCAATTCAGCCTGTTGCTGGCGGCCAGTGCGGCGTGCATGTGGGTGTCGGACGATCTTTCCTACGCGCGCCTGCTGGAACTGTGCTGCGCCTTGCTGGTGGCGTTCTGGGCGCTGGGCGCCTTCATGCAGCGTCGCATCGGCGTCGTTGCGATGGCGGCGATTGATGTTGTTGCGGCGGTCCTTGCCGCTTGCATTCTGCTGTAGAAACCTAACGGCGCAGACTGCGCCTCAGGCTGTCCACCGAAATCTTCTGGACGGTCTGAGCTCCCTTTTTATCTTTTCCCTTTTTATCTTTTCCCTTTTCTTCCGCACCCGCGCACGCGCTGCAACTGTCGCAGCCGGTCGCCGGCGCTTGCTCCGTCGCTTGCATCCGCGCAGCCATGCCGTGCCAGCCGCGATCCCGGCACCATGCGGCAACGGCAGTCGCCATGCGGCGCTTCAATGGTTTCGGCAGGTAGCGCCGCAGCACGTACCAGCAGGCATAGGACACGATGGCGGCGACGATGAGGTTTTGCATGATGATCCTCGCTTCTACAGGAAGGCCGTGGCCAGCCGGAACGTCGCCAGCGAAGCCAGATAGGCCAGCGCGAACATGTAGCCGGCCATCGCCAGCGCCGGTGTCCACGAATTGGTTTCGCGCTTGACGATCGACAGCGTCGAGATGCACTGTGGCGCGAACACATACCAGATCAGCAGCGACAACGCGGTCGGCAGGCTCCAGGTCTGCGTCAGCATCGGCTCCAGCGCCGACGCCAGCTGGTCGCCGCTGGCCGACAACGCATACACGGTGCCGAGCGCACCGACCGCGACTTCACGCGCGGCCAGACCCGGGATCAGCGCGATGGCGATCTGCCAGTTGAAGCCGATCGGCGCGAACAGCGGTTCGAGGAAACTGCCGATGCGACCCGCCAGGCTGTACTGGATGGCCGGGCCGACCGCGCCGTCCGGCGCACCGGGGAAGGTCGACAGGAACCACAGGATCACCATCAGCGCCAGGATGATGGTGCCCACCCGCGTGATGAAAATACGCGCGCGTTCCCACAGCCCCAGCGCCAGGTTGCGCAGATGCGGCACGTGGTAGTTGGGCAGTTCCAGCAGCAGCGGCTGCAGCCGGCCTTTGGCGATCACGCGCTTGAACACATACGCCACCGCCATCGCCGAGACGATGCCGAGCACGTACAGGCCGAACAGCACCAGTCCCTGCAAATTGAAAATACCGACCGCGCGATCCGGGATGAAGGCGCCGATGATCAACGCATACACCGGCAGCCGCGCCGAGCAGGTCATCAGCGGCGCGATCATGATGGTGGCAAGGCGGTCGCGCGGATTCTGGATGGTGCGCGTGGCCATCACGCCGGGAATCGCGCAGGCGAAGCTCGACAGCAGCGGGATGAAGGCCCGTCCCGACAGGCCGACGCTGCCCATCAGCCGGTCCAGCAGAAAGGCGGCGCGCGGCAGGTAGCCGGAATCTTCCAGCAGCAGGATGAAGAAGAACAGCACCAGGATCTGCGGCAGGAATACCAGCACGCTGCCGACGCCGGAGATGATGCCGTCGACGATCAGGCTGCGCAGCAATCCTTCCGGCATGGTTTGCGTGACCAGTGCGCCGATGCCGTCGACGCCGCTCTTGATCATGTCCATCGGCAGCGCAGACCAGCTGAACACCGCCTGGAAAATCGTGAACAGCAACACCAGCAACAGCACATAACCGAACACCGGATGCAGCACCCAGGCATCGATGCGGTCTTCGGTGGTGCGCGCCTGTGCGCGTTCGGTGACGGCGGCTTCGAGGATGCCGCGTACGGCTTGCTGGCGTTCGGTCGCACTCATCGGTGTGGACGCATCGCCGAAGCGGCGTGAAATCCAGGCATCCGGCCCGCTGTCCGGATGGCGGTTGCGCCAGGCGTCGACGGCGTCGGCCAACGCCGTTGCGCCTTGCTGCTGCACGGCCACGGTTTCCACCACGGGAATGCCAAGCTCGGCGCTGAGCCGGGCGGCGTCCACCTCGATGCCGCGCTTGCGGGCGACGTCGCACATGTTGAGCGCGAGGATGGCGGGTCGTTGCAGGCGCAGGACTTCGATGGCCAGTTTGAGATTCAGGCGCAGCTTGCTGGCGTCGGCCACCAGCACGATCAGGTCGGGCAGCGCTTCGTCCGCGCGCTCGCCGAGCAGCACCGCGCGCGTGACCGCTTCGTCCGGCGTCAGCGCGCTGAGGCTGTAGGTGCCGGGAAGGTCGACCAGCCGATAGGACGCGCCGCTGCCGGAGACGAAGCGCCCGGCCTTGCGCTCGACCGTGACGCCGGCATAGTTGGCGACTTTCTGGCGCGCACCGGTGAGACGATTGAACAGCGCGGTCTTGCCGCAATTGGGATTGCCCACGAGGGCGAGGTTAAATGGAGGCGAGAGGGTGTCGGATTGCTGCATGGTGGATGTCCTGGATACGGATGGATCAGGCCAGCCGGTCGATGTGGATCAGTTCGGCTTCGTGGCGGCGCAATGCAAAAGTGGTGTTGCCGATGCGCACCGCGATCGGATCGCCGGCCGGAAACGACAGCGCCACCACGCGCACGATTTCGCCGGGCAGGAAGCCGAGTTCTTCCAGCCGTTCGCGCAGCGCGGATTGTTCGGCGCCTTGCGGTGCAGCGAGGAAACGGATGCAGGCTTGCTCGCCCTTGGCGAGATCGGCAAGGGTAGTGGATGGGGCAGCAGATGCTGCAGTGGCTGGGGAGGAAGTCATGAGCTGCCTGGTGTCCGTGCAGCAACGCAAGTCTGCAAGGTCAATCAATAATGGTTCTCATTATCCTCTGATTTGACGATTCAGGTTTGCGGCAAAATGTCGCAGCAAGCATGAGCGGCAGCGCATCCTTTTCGCTTTCCGAAACGTCTTATCAGCGTGAGCCAGGCGCCGCTGATAAGACGTTGCGGCGGGCTAAGATCAACGCCGTCAGGCACGGCACTTTCCCCGGAGTCATTTCATGCAGAAAATATTGATAAGCTACAGCACCAGGCCCGAACGCGCGGACGAGAATGCCGATCTGATCCGGGACGTCTTCGATGAGCTCCGGAAGACGGCGCCGGAGGGGCTTCGCTACATGGCATTGCGCGCAGCGAACGGGCAATTCTTTCATTTTTTGCAAGCCCCCGAGGGTGTCGAGCCGTTTGCGCAATCGGAAGCGTTCGCATCCTTTCAATGGGATATCAGAACACGTTTGCTTGCGCCCGCACAGAGACTCGACGTGACGGTCGTCGGTAGTTACGGCATGACGGATGATGATTCTTGAGCGTCAGGAAACAAGAGACATGGCTTTCATTTCAGACCAGCAAGAGGCGCGACTGTTGTTCGACCGGAAGCTCGGTGACATGCGTCCCAAGCTTCATCGCTATTGCGCACGCATGGCGGGTTCCGCCGTCGACGGTGAAGATATCGTTCAGGAAGCGCTGATCAAGGCGGTCGAGGCATATGGCCGCACGCCAATCGACAATGCGGAAAGCTGGCTCTTCCGTATTGCGCACAATGCCGCGATGGATTTCCTGCGCCGCCGGCGCCGGCAAGAAGCCGTTCATTCCGAAGAAGATCCGGAATCGGCAGTCGACGAAACGGCATCGGCCGTTTCCCGACATGCAGCGGCAGCCGCCTTGCGCACCTTCATGCACCTTCCCGTCGCCCAGCGCGGCGTGGTCATCCTGATGGATGTACTGGGATATTCGTTGCGGGAAGTAGGGGACATTACCGGCCTGACGATTCCCGCGGTCAAGGCTGCACTGCATCGCGGACGGGGCCGTCTGCGTGAGCTGGCCGACAACTCGGGCGAGCGCCCGGCTCTGGACGATGCGGACTTGGATCGCCTGGCGGCTTACGCCGACCGTTTCAATGCCCATGACTTCGATGCCGTGCGCAACATGCTGGCCGACGACGTTGCACTGGAACTAGTCAGTCGCACCCGCATGAGCGGTCGCAAGGAAGTATCGCGCTACTTCGGCAACTACGCCGGTATCAACGACTGGAAATTGATCCCCGGGTTGGTTGACGGCCGGCCGGCTCTGCTTGTGTTCAATCCGGGCATGCCGCAAGCACCGCCGTCCTACTTCGTGACGATCGAATGGGAGGGCGGACATATCAAGGGGATACGGGATTTTCGACATGCGCGCTACGCTGCCGAATGTGCTGAGATGACCTCGCCTATCTATCGGAGAAAACTTGATGAGCCATCCTGAAATGCAAATCCATCACGTTCTTGAACGTTACCAGTCAACTGTTCTGGCCAAGGACCTCGAGGGATTCCTTCGTCTGTACAGTGACGACATCCGCATCTTCGATACATGGGAAAACTGGTCCCACGAAGGAAAGGATGCCTGGCGCCGCGTGGTCGCGAACTGGTTTTCCTCGCTCGGCGAGGAAACCGTCACGGTCGGCTTGGAACAAATTCAGATGACGGTCGGGGCAGATCTGGCGATAGCCAGCGCGCTGGTCACTTATACGGCGTTCTCTCCAGTCGGCGAGGCATTGCGATCCATACAAAACCGCATGAGCGTGGCGTTGGCGAAAGAGGGCGGGGACTGGCTTATCGTCCACGAACATACTTCGGTGCCGATAGCGTCTGGTGACATGCGTGCCGTGACGGTAAAAACGGTCTGACACTTTCGTTGCGGTCACCATGCGCATCCTTTTCCTGCTGCGATTCGTCTTAAAAATGGGGAGGCCGCCATTGCGATTGACGCTGCCTCCTCCTTTTTTCAACAGTGAAGGAGTGCAGTCGAATGAGCCAGGACAGAATCGAGATTTACGGTATCCCGCAAAGCAACTTTACGCGTGCAGTCAGAATGGTATGTGCGGAGAAAGCGATCGACTACGATCACTTTCCCGTCCATCCGCACTCTGGCGAAGCGAGCGCAATCCATCCCTTGGGAAAAGTCCCGGGTTTGCGTCACGGCCAGGTGAGGCTGGGAGAGTCCCGGGCAATCGTGGCCTACCTCGATCGCCTTCATCCGCAAGCGCCGATGATGCCGGCAAGTCCCGAGGCGCCGGCGGCGGAAGCAGAAGCCGAGCAATGGGTGTCGATCGTCATGACCGCCATGGATCCGGTATTGATCAGGCAGTATGTGTTTGCGAATCTCTTTCCCAAGACAGCGGATGGAACGGTTGACCGCGCTACCGTCGACGCTGCGCTGCCGGAGTTGAAGGCGTTCATCGTCCTGCTTGACGGCGCCCTGGCTGGGGAGGACTTCCTCGCCGCTGTGCGCTTTACCTTCGCCGATGCGCTTCTTCTGTCGACCTTGGCCGCCGTGCGCCTGTTTTCCGAGGGCGCGCAGGCGATTGCCGGCGCCCCGCATCTTGCGCGCTATCTGGAGTTGCATTCTTCCCGCGCCAGTTTCATTGCCACCGATCCTTGGCACGCAACCATGGGGGGCAACGCATGATCCTGGTCACTGGCGCCGCGGGGCTGAACGGCACGCATATCGTCAACCAGTTGCATAAGCAAGGAGTGCCGTTTCGTGCGCTGGTGAGAGACCGCGCAAAAGCATCTTCTCTCTTGCCGGACAACGTTGACATTGTCGAAGGCGATATGTCCCGGGCCAAAACGCTTGGTCCGGCGTTGGAAGGCATCGACAAAGTCCTGCTGATTTCATCGGGCGACGAGCGCATGCTGGAGACCCAATGCAGTTTCATCGACGCCTGCAAGCGCGCCGGGGTCGGGCATGTCGTGAAATTTTCGGGCAATGAAACGGGCTTCGAGCGCTCCAGATTCCGCTTCACGGAGATGCACGCGCAAGCCGAGCTCTACCTTGAACGATCAGGGCTGCGCTGGACGCATTTGCAGCCTTGCGGCTTCATGCAGGTCTACCTGCGCGAGGCCCGATCCATTGTGGAAAGCGGCGAATTGCGTCTGGCGGCAGGGGATATTACGCTCGCTCCCATCGACGTCCTCGACATCGCCAGGATAAGCGCCGCCGTCCTGCAAGCGCCAAGGCAGGACGGTCGTCGCCATTTGATGACAGGGCCGGAGGCGCTGCCCATGTCACGGATCGCCGCGCTTATTTCCATTGTTGCGGGCCGGACCATCGACTATGTTCCGATAACGCCGGAACAACGTCGCCAAGAAATGCTGGCCGCAGGCGCATCGCCTTATTTTGCAGATGCGCTCTTCGAGCAGGCCACTGAACGGCTGCGTAATCCCCAAGCCATCGTGCACCTGGAAAGCCATCAGGAATTCAATGTGGCGCCAACATCTTTCGCCTATTTCGTCAAACGGCACGCTTTCATTTTCCAATAAGTCCACTCTCGCAGACAGAATGAAATTACGTCGCCTGCCGTCGATTCAGCCAGTTCCCCGGCTGATCCCGCAGGCGCCGTTTCCTCCCGATTGGCTCGCTTCGATCCTTTTTCGTAGTCGCTTTAAATAGTTTGCCAATCGGCGAACCATGATGATATAGTTCTCCACATGGAAAACTATTCAGCCTCACTCAACAACGTATTCCACGCATTGGCCGACCCCACCAGGCGGTCCGTGATTGCCAGGCTTGGTAGTGGCTCGGCATCGATCAAGGAACTGGCGGAACCGTTCGGTCTGGGTTTGCCATCGTTCCTGAAGCACATCAAGGTGCTGGAAAACAGCGGCCTGATTGCTTCGGAAAAAGTAGGGCGGGTGCGAACCTGCAAACTGAAGCGCGCCAACCTGATCGCTGCCCAGAAATGGTTTGATGAGCAGCGCGCAGGCTGGGAAAGCAGATACGACAATCTCGATAATTTATTGATTACTCTGAAAGGTGAAGACGATGACACTTAAGCTTCAATTCGACTTCCTGGTCGACCAGGAAAAAAGCACCATCACGATCAAAAGAGAGTTTGCAGGCAAGCGCCAGCTGGTGTGGGATTGCCATACGAAAAGTGAATTGCTCGACCGTTGGTTCGCCCCCAAGCCATTGACCACCAAAACCAAGTCCATGGACTTCCGCGAAGGCGGGCATTGGCACTACGCCATGGTTGATCCGACCGGACAAGAGTACTGGGGCCGGGTTGACTATCTGACGATTCAACCGATCGACAACTACACCTCGTTTGACGGATTCAGCGATGCTACCGGCGCAGTGAACCCTGCGTTGCCCAGGGCCAAATGGCATGTCACCTTCTCGGACGCCAACGCACACACTCTGGTCGAGACGGTCGTCGCCTATGCGTCGCCCGAGGCGCTCCAGCAAGTCATCAACATGGGACTGAAAGAAGGTCTGGCCTCGACCCTGGAGCGTCTGGACGAGCTGCTGCTGGTTCTCAACTAGGCGTTGGAAGAACCCGTTCGAAGCTCACGCATGTCGCCTGAAAAGGCGACATGCGAGGAATTATGATCTGATCTTCAATATCCTTGCTCAATCGACGGCGGACGATTGGTCTTGATCTGTTTCTTGTTCTCCGCATCGAAGCCGGCGCTGTTCTTGAAGATGTTCGGCTTGCGATAGATCGCGAGAATCGTGCAGCCTTCGGCGCTGTGCGTCTCATGTTGCGATTCCGGCTTTCTCCAGACGAATTCGCCGGCGCGGCAGATGCCGTCGTGGTCGGAGAACGATCCGGAAATCACATAGCTTTGTTCAATCTCCGGATGCTTGTGAAACGGCAGCGTGGTGCCGGGTTGCCAGCGCAGCAGGCAGGTCATTTCGCCGATCTGCTTGTTCTCGTACAGCACCTTGATCTCGATGCCTTCAAACTGCGACGGCTTCCACTCCATGTCCTGTGGCTTCAGATAGGTTGATCCTTCTGGGGTCGGTTGCAGATTGTCTTTCAGTCTTTCGCTGAAAGCCTGGTCGATGACTTCACTCATGATATGACTCCTTCAAGAAAGCCGGCGCATCGGGAGGATGATGCGCCGGGATGGCCTGACCGGCCGGATTAAAAAACTAGGCAGCACGATGCAGGTCGGCGGCGCCACTCTGCAGATCCAGTTCGAAGCCCGGTTCGGCCACATGCACCACGACGTGCGGGAAGCGGTCGCGTACGGCCTTGGCGAAGTCTGCCCAGGGCTCCGAAGTGACGCCCATCATTTCGTGGAATTTCTCATGCGGCGGGTATAGCACTACCACTTTCGGATTCAGCGCGGCGACACCGCGCACGACGTCGTCGATGAAGTTCAGCTGCATGCCGGCCAGCAGGATATCGGTCTTGAAGCGGCGGCCCAGCGCGACGATTTCCTGGTCGGTCATCTTGCTGTTGAAGCCCTCGTTGTAATTGAGGATGGTGGTGCCGTCGGGCAGTTCGACGTGGAAGCCGGTGTAGGGCGAATAGAACGGCGCGTTGGTGGCGCTGCTCCAGGCCCAGGCCAGCTGCGTGGTATTGCCGTGGAACACCGCCTTGGTCAGCGCCTTGACCAGGTTGATGTCACGATGCTGCCACGGCAGTGCGGTGATCTTGAATCCCGGGACCGCAGTTTTTTCAAACGTGGCGGGATCGATGGGCCGCAGCTTGTCGACGCCGAATTTGTGGCGGCGCTGCATGAAGCGGCACAAGGACGGGGCGCCGATGACCAGCGCGCCGGTGGTCCGGGCGACTTCGGGCACGTCGAGGAAATGTTCTTCGTGGCCGTGCGTCACGCAGATGTAGCGGGCCTTCTTGAAGTCGTCCAGGTGGAACCACTCGGCACCGCAGTAAGGCCGATAGAACGGGTCGAAGAACAGGGCGCCGTCTGCCGTCTCCAGCGAGATGGCGGACCAGCCGAAGTACTTCAGTTTTGCGGATGTTGTGCTCATGATGATCCTTGCTCGGTATTAACTGATTTCAATGGTGGCTTCGATTTCCACCGCGACGTTGAGCGGCAGCGAGGCGACGCCGATGGCGGCGCGTGCATGGCTGCCGGCGGCGCCGAACAGGCGCACCAGCAGATCCGACGCGCCGTTGACGACCTTGGCGGCATCGCCGAAATCGCCGGTGCAACGCACGAAGCCGCCGACGCGCACGATCTGCACCACGCGGTCCCAGTTGCCGTCGAGCGCCAGCTTCAGCTGCGCCAGCACGTTGAGCGTGCATTGCTGCGCCGCCACGTAGGCATCGTCAATGGAGACGTCGTCGCCAAGGCGGCCGATCAGGGTCGGCTTGCCGTCTTTCAGCGGCAACTGACCGGAGATGTAGATCAGGTTGCCGCTGCGTTTGTATCCGACGAAGCTGGCGCTGCTGACAGGAATTTCCGGCAGCACGAGTTTCATTTCGGCGAGTTTCTTTTCAAGCATAGGTCTCCTCTGTATTGGGTTGAAAATTCGGGTTAGAAATTAAATGAGTGGGAAGGCTCAGTCGATCAGGGCTTCGTCCTTGGTCTCTCGCGCGAAGCACGCGGCCAGCAAGGTGATCAGCGCCAGCACGACCAGCATGATCGACACGCCGGCGGTGCCGCCCATGTAGCCGGCCAGCGCGGTCGCCAGCAACGGCGAAAACCCGCCGCCGATGGCCGCCGCCACCTGAAAGCCGAACGACGCGCCGCTGTAGCGCACGTTGGCGCCGAACAGCTCGGGGAAGTAGGTCGCCTCCGGGGCAAACATCAGACCGTGGCCCATGCTCATGGCGACGACGATGGTCAGGATCACGGCTTCGGGCGTTTTCAGGCCGAGCAGCCAGAACAGCGGGAAGGCAAACGCGATGGTGAAAATCGCACCGATGAAATACAGCGGGCGCCGGCCGATCACGTCCGACAGCCAGCCGAACAGCGGAATCGTCACCAGTTCCACCAGCGCCGCAATCAGAATCGCATCGAGGATCAGCGACTTCGGCAGCTTCAGCGTGCCGGTGGCGTAGACCACGATGAACACCGTCAGCATGTAGACCCACGACACTTCCGAAATCTTCAGGCCGATGGCGACCAGAAAGCTGCGCGGATGGCGCACGATGGCTTGCCAGACCGGATTCTTGACGATCTCGCGGCGCGCCTTCATGCGTTCGAATACCGGCGACTCGGTCACGTTGGAGCGGATGAACATGCCCAGCACGATCAGCACCGCGCTCACCAGGAACGGCACGCGCCAGCCCCAGCTCAGGATGTCGGCTTCCGGCATTTTCGAGACCGCGCCGAAGACCAGCGTGGCGATCACCAGACCCAGCGGAAAGCCGACCTGGACCAGGCTGCCGTATAGCCCGCGCCGGTGTTTGGGCGCATGCTCGAGCACCATCACCGCTGCGCCGCCCCATTCACCGCCCAGGCCGATGCCTTGAATGAAGCGCAAGGTCACCAGCAGGATCGGCGCCCAGATGCCGATCTGGCTGTAAGTCGGCAACACGCCGATCAGAAAGGTGCCCAGGCCCATCAGCACCAGCGTCAGCATCAGGATGGACTTGCGTCCCATGCGGTCGCCGAAATGGCCGAACAGGGCGCCGCCCAACGGCCGCGCCAGAAATCCCACTGCATAGCTGCCGAGCGCCGCCAGGGTGCCCAGAAGCGGGTCGATGTTGGGGAAGAACAGCTTGTTGAACACAAGCGCTGCGGCCATGCCGTAAATCAAAAAGTCATACCACTCGATGATGGTGCCGATCGAGCTTGCGAAAACGACGGATCGAATGCTTTTCGGCTGTTCGATCGTTTGCCCGACAGTGCGGGCGCCATAACTGGTAGTCATGCTGGTGTCCTTTGAAAGCAGTTTTCGTTTAACTCCCTGGGTTGCACCGACACACCAAAAGTGATCATATTAGGAAACTTCTGCCCAATATTGGCACATAAATTCAACTTGCACCATCACCGTTGTGCGCCATAATAGCCAAAATATGGCGCTTTCAGGTCGATATCCGCAGATTGAGCATATTTCATGCCATGAAACATTTGTGTAAAATGTTTCATTGAGGCTGGACTTGTTAAGTCAACTTATTGAGTCAACTTATCGAGCGAACTTACTAATTCAATTTATTTCTGGAGAGAAAATGTTTTTCGGAATCTATATCTATGAGGGCGTCGAGCCGATCGATCTGGCCACGCTGGGTGTGTTGTCGATGGCGCGGCGCATCGCGCCGGAGATCCGCTTTTGCACCATCGCTCCGCAAGCAGGGGCGACGCGTTTGTCCAACGGACTGACGGTGCTGGCTGATTTCGGTATTGCCGACGCGCCGCCGGTCGACGTGTTGATCGTCACCGGCGGTCCCGGGTGGCAGGCGCAAACCAAGGATGAGGCGACACTGGCGTTCCTGCGCCGACGGGCGGACGAAACCTTGCTGGCCTCGGTCTGCACCGGCGGCATGATTCTCGCCGCAGCCGGCGTGCTGGAGGGCAAGAGCGCCACTACCAAGCGCGAAGTGGTGCCGCCGGAGCATCCGCCGATCGACGCCATGCGCAGCGGTTATCCGGGCATCGACGTGCAGAACGCCATGCTGGTCGACAATGGAAGTATCATTACGGGCGGCGGCGTGACGCTCTGCATCGACGCCACCTTGTATATTCTGGAAACCTGCCTGGGGCCGGAAGTCGCCGCAGAAACCGCCCGCATCATGGAATATTCACGCGCGCGCAAGGCCAACAGCGAGCAGTTTCCTTCAATCATCAACGATTCAGCGCATGACGGACGAGATAGAGTCAAACAAAGAAGACGCGCCAACAGCCATTGAGCTGCAACTCGGCAAACGGATTTCCAAACTCCGCGCGGCGCGCGGCCGAACGCAGGATCAACTTGCTGCGGCCACCGGCTTTACCAAAGGCTATCTCTCGAAAATCGAAAATTCGAAAGTCATCCCGCCGATCGGCACGCTGGTCAAGATTGCTCAGGTGCTCGATACTGACGTCGCCGATCTGCTCGAGCCCGAGGACGCGCCCGACCAGACCGATACGATTTGCGTGGTGCGATCATGGCAGCGCGAATCGGTCATCAAGGGCGGCAGCTCGTTCGGCTACGACTATGCAGCGCTGGCGCACAAGCGCCATCACAAGCAGATGGAACCCTTCATCATGGTGTTTCCGTCGAAGGTCGACCGCGACATCCGCTTCGAACACGAAGGGGAGGAGTTCATGTTCATCCTCGACGGCGAAGTCGAATTCGAAGCCACCATCGACGGCCGCAACAAGACCTGGATCCTGTCGCCGGGTGACAGCGTCTATTTCGATTCACGCACGCCGCACCGCGGCCGTAGCCTGAACGGCGAATCGCGTGCACTGGTAGTGATCTACAGGTCGAAGGCGACGACTATTCCCTGACGCCTGACCGACCCTCAGGCGATGCGCTGCATTTCCTTGTTGTCGCAGTACTTCACGCCGATATGGATGAGGGCAACAGCGGCAAACGCTCAAACCACGCCATGCGCGGCGATGTTGCGATATTGTCCTTTGAAATACAGCAACGGCTGCGTAGCGGCGGCTTCTTGCAGGTTTAAGGCTTTCACTTCGCCAATCACGATCAGGTGATCGCCGGCGGCGTGTTCGGCGACAATTTCGCAATCAAGCCAGTGCAGGCTGCCGACGATGATCGGATTCCCCAGCGGTGATTTTTGCCATGCGACTCCCTGCCACTTGTCCGTGCCTCTCCGCGCGAATTGATTGGAAATATCGACTTGCTCATCGGACAGGATATTGACTGCGAATCGTCCTGCCTGGCGAATTTTGGGGTAGCTGGCCGAACTGGACATGACGCTGAATGACACCAGCGGCGGGCTCATCGATACGCTATGGAACGACTGGCAAGTGAAGCCGACCGGTTCGCCGGCGATGTGTGAGGTAATCACCGTGATACCGGATGCGTAGTGCCCCAACGCTTCACGAAAGCGCAATGGCTCGATGGAAAAACTGGACAGTGACATGGTAGGCGCCAAATGCTGAGTGCAACTCGAAGGTGTTAAGGAAGGCCTGAAGTCGTCCGCCAATGTGGGCTGACCAATGTGGTCCGACTTCAGCCTTCGCCAACGTTGCAAGCGACCCGTCGATCAAACCGACCAGATCGCCCACGCCATTTTTCGCATCAGAATCAGTTCGAAAGTTCTCTGCGGATGATTTCTGCGCCTGCACTCAAGGCATTCAGCTTGCCTCTTGCGACGTGACGGGGCAAAGGGGCCATGCCACAGTTGGTGCAAGGATAGAGCTTGTCGGCATCGACAAACTGCAGCGCTTTGCGCAGAGTGTTGGCGACTTCCTCCGGCGTTTCAATGGTGTTGCTTGCCACGTCAATGGCGCCGACCATCACTTTTTTGCCGCGAATCAGTTCAATCAGATCCATGGGAACATGGGAGTTGTGGCATTCCAGCGAGACGATGTCGATACTGGATTTTTGCAGCTTGGGGAACGCTTCTTCATATTGCCGCCACTCGGATCCCAGCGTCTTTTTCCAATCGGTATTGGCCTTGATGCCATAGCCGTAGCAAATATGGACGGCAGTTTCGCACTTCAGTCCTTCGATGGCCCTTTCCAGCGTGGCGACACCCCACTCATTCACCTCGTCAAAGAAGACATTGAACGCGGGTTCATCAAACTGGATGATGTCCACACCGGCCGCCTCTAATTCCCGCGCCTCCTGATTGAGAATCCTGGCGAATTCCCAGGCCAGTTTTTCGCGGCTTTTATAGTGGCTGTCATACAGCGTATCGATCATCGTCATGGGGCCCGGCAGCGCCCACTTGATCGGTTGGCTGGTTTGCTGACGCAAGAATTTGGCATCCTCGACAAACACCGGCTTCTGACGAGAAACCGCACCAACCACCGTCGGTACGCTCGCATCATAGCGATCACGAATTCTGACGGTCTCACGCTTCTCGAAATCAACGCCGTCGAGGTGCTCAATAAACGTCGTCACAAAATGCTGGCGGGTTTGCTCGCCGTCACTGACGATATCAATCCCGGCGTGCAGTTGCTCTTGCAGCGACAGACGCAAGGCATCGTGTTTGCCGTCGCTCAATTCGTCGCCTTGCAATTTCCAGGGCGACCAGAGTTTCTCGGGTTCCGCAAGCCAGGAGGGTTTAGGCAGGCTGCCGGCAGTTGAAGTAGGTAACAATTTTTTCACGATAGATGACCTGGTAGGTTTGATGGGTTAAAGAGAGTAGGTGGCGGACCACTGCTCAAGAATCGTCTGGTATGGTTTGATGAAGTTTTCCTCGACAAACCTTCCTTGCTCAATAGCCAGCCGGCTACGTTCTTCCCGGTCATAGACAATCCGGGTCAATGAATAATCCTGGTTCTTCAGACTTGGCTGATAGGATTTTCCGGCTGTGGAATTCGCGTTGTAAATCTCAGGCCGGTAGATCTTCTGGAAGGTATCCATCGTGCTGATGGTGCCGATCAGTTCAAGATTGGTGTAGTCGCCAAGCAAATCGCCGGAAAAATAAAAAGCCAACGGTGCGGCGCTATCCGGCGGCATGAAGTAGCGAACCTTCATCCCCATCTTCTTGAAATAGTCATCCGTCAGGGAATATTCATCCTGCAGGTATTCCACGCCCAATACGGGATGCTGATTTTCGGTCCGATGATAGGTCCTGCTGCTCGATACGCTGAGACAGATCACGGGCGGCTTGGTGAAATGCTCTTTGTAAGTGTCTGAATTGATGAAGCACTTGAACAGCTTTCCATGCAAATCCCCAAAATTATCCGGCGTGCCGAACTGGGGCTGATTCTTGGCGTGCTCGGGCAGCAGCACGCTGAAGTCGTAATCCCGCACGTAAGAGGAGAAATTATTCCCGACGATACCCTCAATGCGTTCGTTGGTTTTTCGATCGACAATATTGGTCTTCAATATTTCAATCAAGGGGAGGGCATTGCCGTTGCTTTCACCATCGACATTCATCTCAACGGAAATGATTTCAAGCTGGACCGTATAACGATCGCCTTTGGGGTTATCCCAATGCGCCAGGGCGTTGAAACGGTTGTCGATCATCCTGAAGGTGTTGCGCAGGTTTTCCTCGCGACTCGCCCCTCTGGCCAGATTGGCAAAATTGGTGGTGATGCGCGTCGTATCCGAAGGGCGATAGTCTTCATCGAAACGGATGCTCTTGATGGCAAATGTAAATTCTTTATTCATTGTGATCTGGCACCCTGGTTGACGAGATAACACCGGCGGCTATCTCTTGTTTTTTCAGTACGTTCCAATGCTCTTTTCTGGTGTTTTGATTCAGCAGTGTTGGCATTGTCGATCTGTGAGACGAATTTTATGCCGCGCCATCGATGAATAAAAATGATTTGATCTCATGGAAGCATTAGTTATGCTCATGAGTTGCCTCAGGCAGAAAGCCGGAGGGCGAAGTCACATGGGGAGTGTGGCGACGGACTTGCGGAATAAGCGAGTTCGCCCGCTACGGACGGCAGCCGGCCGCGCACTGTGAAATGGGGCAGGCGTGAAAGAGACGTCTCTCGCTGCGGGAGGGAGAATGATGATTGGCAGGGCCGAAAGCCCGTTCAACCTGGAGCCGTCGGTGACGGCAGTGACGCTGTGCTCAGGCTGCTGGGCAGCATCAAGCATCAAGCCACGACAGGCTTTCTCGCTTGGTCGATAAATGCGCGCAGGTAATCGATACCGACGTCCGCCTCGCGCGCACCCAGGAAGATGTTTTTCGCGATGCCGTTCTTGCCCAGCCGGACGGGCACGACATCCATCTTGTCCGCGTATTCCAGCACCAGCCAGCGTGGCAGCGCAGCTACGCCGCGGCCGCTGGCGACCATCTGCAGCATGATGTCGGTGGTCTCGATCGCCTTGTGGCGCTTGGGCGTGATTCCTGCCGGCGCGAGGAACATGCTGTAGATATCCAGGCGGTCGACCGGCACCGGGTAGGTGACCAGTACCTCATTGCTCAGCTGTTTGGGCTTGATGTATTCCTCTTTGGCCAGCTTGTGATTGCCGGCCACAACCAGGACTTGCTCGTAGTCGAATACCGGTTCGAATACCAGCCCCGGCTTGTCCAGCGGATCGGGCGTGACCAGCAGGTCGATCTCGTAGCCGAACAGCGCGCCGATGCCGCCAAACTGGAATTTCTGTTTTACGTCCACGTCCACATCCGGCCACGCGGCAAGATAAGGCGACACGACTTTCAACAACCATTGGTAACAGGGGTGACATTCCATGCCGATGCGCAGCGCACCTCGCTCACCCTGGGCGAACTGCCGCAAACGTTCCTCTGCCAGATCCAGCTGCGGCAGCACCCGGTTGGCTACCGCCAGCAGGTATTGGCCGGCTTGGGTCAGGCGCAGGCTACGGCCTTCGCGCAGCCAGATGTCGGTACCCAACTGGAGCTCCAGCTTCTTCATGCTGTGGCTCAGAGCCGACTGCGTCACGTGCAGGACGCCTGCCGCTGCCGTCAGCGAACCTTGCTTTTCCACCTCTTGCACGATGGATAAATGAATGCGGTCAATCATGGTGAATGAGTAGAATTCATATTTTTTCGAGATAGGCCCATTTTACTTCATCGTTTATCCTGCGATAAAACAAGCCCCTTACCTTAAACAGCGAAATGCCGCAGCAGGTGTTCGGCAAAACTTCGCGCCGACGGCTTTGCCGCGTGTCCCGCCGGGAACACCGCGTGCAATTCAAGCTGTCCTGCATCCCACTCCGGCAGCACACGCGTCAGCGCGCCACTATCGAGTTCGGCGCGACAGCCCCAGCGACTGGTCTGAACGATGCCGAGGCCCGCCACGGCAGAGGCGATGGCCGCTTCGTTGAGCGACACCAGCAAGCGCCCGTCGACCTGCACGGACGCGCTGCGCCCGCCCTGACGAAATTCCCAGGTGCGCCCTCCGGTGGGGCCGGTGATCATGGCATGTTCGGCCAGGTCGGCGGGCGCCCGCGGCGTTCCATGCCGGCTCAGATACGCAGGCGCGGCCACCAGCAGGCGTGGCGAGATGGCAATCCGGCGCGCGGTGGCGGTCGAGTCCGGCAGCACGCCGAACCGCAGCGCCAGGTCTGCGCCTTCCTGCACCAGATCCTGGCGCTGGTCGCTCATCATCAACTCGACGCGCAGCGCAGGATAGCGCTCCATGAAAGTGGGCAACTGCGGCACGATCTCGCGCACCGCGAGGCTGGACGACAGCGCTACGCGCAGCAAGCCGCGCAATTCCCCGGTGCCGCGCACCGCATGGTCGGCTTCCTCCAGTGCGGCCAGTATCGGCTCAATGCGCACCAGGTAGTCCTGGCCTGCTTCGGTCAGCGATACCGCCCTCGTGGTGCGGGTAAAGAGCGCGACGCCGACATCCTTTTCCAGATCAGCGGCGATGCGGGAGATGGAAGGTTGGGAAAGACCCAGCTCCTGTCCCGTCTTGGAAAAACTGCCGCTGCGCGCGATGCGGACGAAGACGCGCAGGGCGGATAGGCGATCGCTCATGACACTCCATTCATTTGAAATTTAAATATATCTTAGTCGATTTACTCGCCTTCTCGTCGGGCTGCAAATGAAAGATAGTTCTCCTCACGCCATATGGCGCAGTCCACATGAGGAAGAACCGCAATGAAACTACCTGAACAACTCGCCGAATTCCGCCGCAACTTCGAAGCCGGCGGCCCACCGTTCAACGCTCCTGCCTGGATCCACGAACCCATGCACCGCGCCACAGCAGAACTGGTGGCGTCACGCATCTCGGACCGCGCCCTGAAGGCCGGCGACATCGCTCCCGACTTTGCCCTGCCGGACGTCGACGGAAAACCCCTTTCGCTCGCCGAACTGCTGAAATCGGGTCCGCTGGTGCTGAGCTTTTACCGCGGCGTCTGGTGCCCCTACTGCAACCTGGATCTGCAAGCCCTGCAAAAGGCCTTGCCGCAGATAGAAGGCCTCGGCGCGCAACTCATCGCGGTATCGCCGCAAACGGCGGCCAATACGCGCCGTTCGGTGCGCGAGAACAATGTCAGCTTCCCGATCCTGTCCGATCTCGGCAACGAAGTCGCAGCACAGTTCGGCCTGCGTTTTACGCTGCCCGATTACCTGCAGGATCTCTACAAGAACACCTTCAAGAACGATCTCGCCGTCAACAACGGCGAACCAAGCTGGACCCTGCCGATGCCGGCGCGCTACGTCATCGGCCAGGACGGCGTGATCGCCTATGCGGAAGTCAATCCTGACTACACGCAGCGTCCCGATCCATCGGAGCTGCTGCCGGTGCTGCAACAACTCAAGCTCAGCGCAGCCTGATTCCCCCCATCACTGATGCCGGCCCATCCGGGGCCAGCAATGTGCAATCAATTTCACGTCCATGACAGTCGTCGCTGGATGAACGCACTACATTTAAAGGAAATGAACATGTCCAAGTTACAAGGAAAAATCGCTGTCGTCACAGGCGGCAGCAGCGGTATCGGCTTTGCTACAGCAAAGCGGTTCGTCGAAGAAGGCGCCTATGTTTTCATCACCGGCCGCCGGCAGGCGGAGCTCGACAAGGCCGTGATGGAAATCGGCAGCAACGTGACTGCCGTCCAGGGCGACGTCACGAGCATGGATGATCTTGATCGTTTGTACGCAACCATCAAGGAGTCCAAAGGTGCAATCGACGTACTGTTCGCGAACTCCGGTTTCATTGAACTGCAGACGATTGATCAAATCAGTCCGGAGCATTTTGACAAGACCTTCGATATCAACACCAAGGGATTGCTGTTTACCGTACAGAAAGCCCTGCCGTTGATGCGCAAGGGCGGCTCGATCATCCTCGCTTCTTCGATTGCCAACAGCAAGGCGATGCCTTCCTACACGACTTACAGCGCGTCGAAAGCGGCGATCCGCTCATTCGCCCGAACCTGGACGCTGGAACTCAAGGATCGCGGCATTCGCGTCAATACGCTCAGCCCGGGACCAGTGGATACGCCCATCATTGACTCGCAGTTTCAGACCAGGGAAGAGGCGGACAAGCTGCGTGAAACATTCTCGCAAGCGATTCCGCTTGGTCGGATGGGACGCCCGGAGGAACTGGCGTCTGCGGCTCTGTTCCTCGCGTCGGACGACAGCAGCTTCGTCGCCGGAATTGATTTGCCGGTAGACGGCGGCATGGCTCAGATCTAGGAAATGCGATCGGTGCTTTCGCATGGCGGCGGCGCCGATCTTCAATCCTCAATCGTCAATCCTCAATCGCTTGAGATATTCCATCATGAATGAAGACGCGACCATGTTTGCCTTGAGCGCAATCGCACACAGATCCCGCCTGGCGATTTTCAAGGCGCTTGCCGCTGCGGGGCCGCGGGGACTGTCGGCGGGCGAGATTTCCGGGCAATTGAAGATCGTTCCATCGAGCCTGTCCTTCCATCTCAAGGAGATGTCACGGGCTGCACTGCTGTCGGCCCGGCGTGAGGGAACCTATATTTACTATTCGGCTGAAGAAGAGGTCATGGCCGAGGTGATCGATTTCCTGATCGACAACTGTCTCGCGGAAGGGATGCCTCGCAGGCCGGAATGAGAATGACCAACGCTTTTTCAATCACTGTCCGGTCTTTCGCACGGTCGACGTGCGATGGCCAGTCAGTTGCGCGAAACGGCGGGAGGCGCCGCCGCAGGTTGTTCCTGCGCCGCTGTTGGGGTCGTGCAGATATCCCATAAGGAAATCGGAATCCGGCCGATATCCTTCGCGAAGACGAAAGTCACGCCGACCAGCAGCACGCCGGCCACGAGCAGGATCGCCATGACTTGCAGGTTCGACAGGCTGAAGCCGGAGCGGCTGTGGTCTTTCGCAGGATTGGACATGATGGCGAAGGAATACGGAACCCGAAGTATAAAAAAATTCGCGCCGTCGTGGTTGCGTCAAATTGTCACACCCATACGACCATGTTCAGTTTTTCCGCCATCCCGGCCGTCCGGAAAACGCCGCCACGGGCGTAAAATGACGCCATGGATACCCCGCAACACCTGAGTTTTCGCAGCTACGGCGCCGACGGCCCGTTGCACAGCCACGACCATGTGCAGATCGTCCTGCCGATGCAGGGCGAGATGGACATCGAGGTTGATGGCCGCGGCAATACGCTCGACGTCACGCGCGCGGCCTTCGTTGCGCCCGACGTCAATCACGCGCAATCGGCGCAAGCTGCCAACCGCTTCCTGATTCTCGATTGCAAACTGGCCGACATCGGCGCCGATGCCGCTGAACGCCTGCGTCGCCAGCCATTCCTGCCGGTTTCGGCGGCAGTGCGGCGGCTGGTCGAATTCATCGACCTCAGTCGCGAAACGGTCGGCGGGCTGGTATTGCCGGAGTCGGTGGTGCGCCATTGCACGCCGCTGCTGCTGGAAGCATTGACCGCAATGCCGCAACGGCAATCGCGTTTGCACGGTTTGCTGTTGCGCATCGACGCCGCGCCCGGTCAGGCCTGGACTGCGGCGCGCATGGCGCGGGTGGCGAACCTCAGTGTCAGCCGTCTGCATGCCGTGTTCAAGAGCGAACTCGGCCGCACGCCGCAGGAATGGCTGTCGGACGTGCGCCTGCGTTTCGTGCAAGATGGGCTGGCCGGTTCCGATGTGCCGCTGGCCGAACTGGCCTTGCGCGCCGGCTATTCCGACCAGAGCGCTTTGACGCGCGCAATGCGCCGCACCACCGGCATGACGCCGGCCGCCTATCGTCGCGAACATCGTCGTGAACATCGGCAGTAATTTTCTTCTGCGATATTTTCTCCCGCAATAGCCTCAGCCCAATTTTGACGAGCCGCAGTCAAGACGCGCGCCGCTGCCTTGCCTATCCTGCCGAATAGCGAATCTAACAAGGCAGAACATGAAAAACAAAATTCTGGTCGGCGTCGGTAATGGCGTCGCGGCGGGGGCGTTCTGGGGACTGGTGTTCCTGGCGCCGCAAGTGCTCGGCAATTTCAGCGCGCTGCAATTGTCGGCAGCGCGTTACCTGGCCTACGGCGTCGTCGCGGTCTTGCTGCTGGCACCGCGCTGGCGCGCCTTGTCGGGACGAATCGGTCGCGCCGAATGGCTGGCGCTGGTGTACCTGAGCCTGCTCGGCAACATCCTGTATTACCTCTTCCTCGCCAGCGCGGTGCAATGGGCGGGCGGGGCCTCGACGTCGCTGATCATCGGCCTGTTGCCGGTGGCGGTGACGCTGGTCGGGGCGCGCGATGCAGGTGCGCTCAAGTTGTCGTCGCTGATCGCGCCGCTGGCGCTGTGCTTGTTCGGCGTCGGTCTGGTCGGCGTGCAGGCCCTGTCGGCGGAGCACGCCGCAACGGATCTGGCGACACGCGCGGCGGGCCTGTTATGCGCGTTCGGCGCGCTGGCGTCCTGGTCGGTTTACTCGGTGCGCAACAGCCGCTGGCTGGCGCGCCGGCCGGACATTTCTTCGCACGACTGGTCGTTGCTGACCGGCATCGTCACCGGCGCGCTTGCCTTGTTGCTGGTGCTCCCGGCGTTCTCACAGGGTATGGCGGGGCATGACGGCAACGACTGGCTGCGCTTCTGGGCCGTGGCGACGGCCGTGGCGATCTTCGCTTCAGTGGTCGGCAACGCCTTCTGGAATCGCGCCAGCCGCCTTTTGCCGCTGACGCTGACCGGGCAGATGATCATCTTCGAAACGCTGTTTGCCCTGCTGTACGGTTTCTTGTGGGAACAACGCTGGCCGACGCGGCTGGAAGTGCTGGCGATCGTCTGCCTGGTGAGCGGGGTGCTGTGGTGCGCTTCGCTGCATCGCGGCCATGGAAGCACCGTTGCGGCATCGGTCCAGACATGAAGATCGCTGGCCCGAACGCCGCGGCAACTGATACCATCAGGACTCCAAGCTGGAATATAAAAAGTCAAAGACAGTTGCCATCTTCAACATTTTCACTCCATGCCCAACTTCATCGACCCCACCGATTTTGAAACGCTGAAACAGGACGACGCCTTGCCGTCGCCCAGCGGCGTCCGTCTCAACATCATGCGCATGTGCCGCCAGGAAGACGTTTCCCTGGTCGAACTGGTCACGCAGATTCAGGCCGACCCGGTGCTGGGCGGCCGCATCATCAAGATCGGCAACGGCGCCTCGATCAACAAGGGCCGTCCCATCGTCGCCATCAGCAAGGACGTGTTGCTGATGATCGGGCTGGACGCGGTGCGCCAGCTGGCGCTGGCGATTTCGCTCACGACCGAACGCCGCGACAGCAGCTGCGCCGGATTCGACTACACCACCTTCTGGGCGCGCACGGTCGCCATGGCCTGCGCCGCGCAAGCGCTGGCCGAGTATTACGGCGAGGCGCCGCCCACCGAAATGTTCGCCAGCGGCCTGTTGGCCAATATCGGCAGCCTTGGCCTGGCAGCGGCGCGTCCCGACGACTATGCCGGCGTGCTGGCGAGCGTCACGGACGATGACAGCAGCGACGGAAAACTGCGCGACGCTGAAAAAGCCGCCTTCGGCTACACCCATCTCGACCTGGCCGCCGCCATGATGCAGGACTGGAGCATCCCGCGCCTGTTCTGCGAAGCGGTTCTGCATCACAAGGCGCCGTCGCAGTCGGGACTCGACGATGAGTCGCGCCAGTTGCGGCTGGCGCAGATGCTGCACGTCGCCGGCGCCATTGCCGACTATTGCGTGGCGCCTGAAGATGCACGTGTGCCCGCCTTGCAGGCCTTGCTCGACGCCGGCCCGCCGCTCAACGGCGAGGTCGACCACGTGATTGCGCTGTGCGACCGCGTGGGTCGTGACTGGGTGGAGTGGAGTTCGATGGTGAGTATTTCCGCGCAGGCGCTGCCGCCGACGCGCGAGGTGCTGGCGCAGCTGCGCGAAGAAGCGGGCGAATAAATCCGCGAACAAGCCGACGAATATAAGTTGCCGCCATCTGATTCTGCATCCGGCGCCATGCGACTAATTTGTGCGCCTGCCGGACCGGTGACATGCATCGCATTTGCTTGCCGAAGCCTGGTCACGGCATGAGCGTTATGCAAACGACAAAATCATGCGACACGATTGGTTGCTTTGATATTGTCATTTGCTCATGTAATTAAGAATTAAACAACTCATCAAAAAAATTCATGCGCCCGCTGCGACCGCACTGGAGCGATTTCCCCTTGGCGCGGACAAAAAAATCATGGCGATTTGAAATCGTTTGTGAGACGATTGCCAATAGATAACTTTGTTGACACCAACGTAACTTTTAGTAACGTCAGCAGAAGTGTCAGAACAAATCGCCCGATGCAAGCCGGGCAAGAAACACCCAACAAGAACAAACGAATAGCAAAGAGCAAAGAGCAAAACAGTACGGCGCAGGTCACTGCGCCGAGGGGATGTACCGATTGTTGCCGACGTGTTTTTCCGGAGAGAGAAGCCGTTTATGAAGCTATTCAGAAAAGGCCTGCTGCTGGTTGCGATTCCCGGCATATTCGAGCTTGGCTTGCTGGGGATCCTGTACAAGAGCCAGGAGAACGCCACGCAGGCCGAAGTCTGGGCCTTGCATACCAAGGACGTCATCATCCAGGCTGCGGAAGTACGCGAGCCCGTGCTGCTGCAGTCGGCACGCCTGCGCGCCGCCATCATCTTCAACGACCCGGCCGGGCTCGAAAAGACTGACCTGTGGGAAAGCCTCGAAAAGGAAGTCGGCGAACTGCGCGGGCTGGTGGGCGACAACCCCGAGCAACTGCGGCGCGTGGCGCAGATCGGCACGTCGATACAGGAATATCGTCAGTGGACCGACATCCAGACCGAGCTGCTCAGGAACAACAAGCGTGACGAACTGGTGGCCGCCTTCCGCGATCCGAATGCCTTGCGCCTGATCCAGGTGATCCAGCGGCAACTGGTCGACTTCATCAAGGTGGAAGAGCACTTGGATCAGCAACGACTGGAAGCAGTGTCTGAGGCGCGGCTGATGCAGAACATTGCACTGGTGATCGCCTTGCTCGGCGCGGTGCTGGCCGCAGGGTTCGCGGCACGGATTTTCAGCCGCGACGTCGGCGGGCGTCTGGCCGTGCTGACCGGCAACGCCCACAAGCTGACCGAAGGCGGCGTGCTGGCCCAGCGCGTCGGCGGCAACGATGAGATCACCGAACTCGACAAGGTGCTGCATGAGAGCAGCGCACGCCTGCGTCAGGCCGAGGAAGCCGCGCGCGTTTACCGTGAAGAGCTTGAGCACCATGCGCGCGAGCTGACCACCGTCAACGAGGACCTGCAGCGCCAGACGCAGGACAACGAGATGTTCATTTACAGCGTGTCGCATGACCTGCGCTCGCCGCTGGTTAACCTGCAGGGCTTCAGCAAGGAGCTGCATCATTCGGTCGGCGAGCTGCATGAGACCATTGACGCCAGCAACCTCAACGACAAGGACAAGCAGCGCATCCGCGACATCATCGAGGATGACGTCGAAGTATCGCTGCGCTTCATCCGCACGGCGGTGACGCGCTCGGCCGCGATCATCGACGCCATGTTGCGGTTGTCGCGCGTGGGACGCGTGGAGTACCAATCGCAGGAGACCAACGTCAACGACGTCGTTGCGCGCGTGATCGACGCCATGAGCAACACCATCCGTGAACGGCAGGCGCTGGTGGTGTCGCAGCCGCTGCCGCCGTGCTATGGCGACCCTACCGCGATCGAACAGATCTTCGGCAACCTGATCGGCAACGCGGTCAACTACCTCGATCCCAAGCGCGCCGGCACGGTCGAGATCGGCGTGCTGCCGCCGGATCCGGGTCAACCTGAACTCCGCACCTACTTTGTTCGCGACAACGGTCTCGGCATTCCCGCCGATTATCTCGGCAAGATGTTTTCGGCCTTCCATCGCCTGCATGCCGACGTCGCCCAGGGCGAGGGCGTCGGCCTGGCCCTGATCAAGCGCATCGTGCTGCGCCACGGCGGCAAGATCTGGGTCGAATCGACCGAAGGCGTGGGCACCACTTTCTATACGTCACTGCCGGTGCAGCCGGCCCAGCAACCCCAACAAGCACTGCAGCCCGCAACCCAATTGGCTCAAGGAGAAAAAGCTCATGGCTGACAAAGACGAAGTAGGCATCCTGCTGGTCGAGGATGATGACGGCCACGCCTTGCTGGTGGAAAAAAACCTGCGCCGCGCAGGCTTGTCCAACGGTTTCCTGCGCCTGAAGGACGGCCAGGAAGCGCTGGACTATTTCTTCAACGCCGAGGGTTCGCCAGCGCGGGAAAAGTTCGAGTCGCTGGTGGTCCTGCTGGACGTCAACATGCCGCGCGTGAGCGGCGTCGACGTGTTGAAAAAGCTCAAGGAAAATGACATCACCTCGGCTATCCCGATCATCATGCTGACCACCACCGACGATCCGCGCGAGATCGAGCGCTGCTACGACTACGGCTGCAATCTCTACATCACCAAGCCGGTGGAGTACGAAGCCTTCATCGAAGCGGTGCGTCGGCTCGGCTTCTTCCTGCAGATCATCAAGGTGCCTCCGGTCGGGCGCGGTGCTGCATGACTGCATCGGAACCCGCCATTCTGATTATCGAAGACGACGAAGGCCTGCGCATGCTGGCGCGCCGTCGTCTGGAAAAACGCGGCTTCAAGGTCGGCAGCGCCGGCAGCATCGCGCAGGCGCGCAGCCTGTTGCGCGACGGCGCCTTCGACCTGCTGGTGATCGATTACCAGCTCGACGAGAACATGAGCGGCCTCGATTTTTACAACGAGCTGTGCGACGAAGGGGTGAGGATTCCGGCGGTGATGTGCAGCGGATTTTCGGACGAGGCGCATTTCGGCGAAGCGCTGCGCTGCGGCATCGCCTATGTGCTGCCGAAGTCGCAGGATTATCTCGATGAGTTGCCCGACGTGGTGCGACAGGTGCTGGACCGGCAGCAGGGCTAACCCGGCTGACTGACGGGTTCGGCAATGCGCGCCAGCCAACCGTTCCAGAATGTGTGCGAAGCCTGCTGGAAAGACCGTCCATACTCCAGCGCGCCGGCGCGCAATGCCGCCAGGCTGGCCTCTTGTGTGTGGGCGATTTCATGCGCGTGGCCGATCAGCCATTGCTCCACCATGCGCACGTCGAACTCGGGATGGAATTGCAGCGCCAGGCAATTGCGTCCCCATGCAAACGCCTGGTTGCGATAGCGCTCGGTAGACGCCAGATGGCGTGCGCCGACCGGCAGGTCGAAGGTGTCGCCGTGCCAGTGCAAGACGTTTGTCTGTTTGCCGATCAGGGCGTCGATGCACGGAAACTCTGCTGCATGCTCGCCCGGCAGCAATGGTCCCCAGCCGATCTCCTTGCCGGAACTCCCCGGATAGACGCGCGCGTGCAATGCCGCCGCCATCAATTGCGCTCCCAGGCAAATTCCCAGCGTCGGCAGATCGTCGAGCAGGCGCGCGCGCAGCCAGGCGATTTCGGCGCGCAGGTAGGGATAGGCATCCATGTCGTAGGCCGCGATCGGACCACCCAGCACCACCACCAGGTCGGCGTCCAGCGGCGACACGGCCGAGAACGAATCCACGCCCACTTCAAAATAACGGATCTCGATGCCACGCCTGGCCAGCAGCGGCTCCAGCTGTCCCAGGTCTTCAAACGATACATGGCGCAAGGCCAGGACTTTCTTCATCTTGGGCTTTCTGATGGCGGGACGGGGAAGAGTTTTGATTTCGCTATATTTTAACGTATACAACGTAAAACATAAAAAACCGGGCATCAGGGCCCGGTCCGGAAAGCAAGAAAGCGGGAAGGCGGAAAAACAGGGGCGATGATTCAGCCGTGCTTATCCTTGGTCCTTATCCTCAGTGCTTATATTCTCATGCCTTCACGCCGACAATCACGTGCGACGCCTTGAAGAACGCCAGCACCGGTTTGCCCACGGCAAGACCGAGCGACTGTGCGCTTTCCTGCGTCACGATCGCCGCCAGCGTCTGGCCTCCCTTGAGGCTGACTTCGACTTCGGTGTTGACGGCGCCGGGCTTGACCGTCTTGACGGTGCCTTCGAGGCGGTTGCGGGTGGACAGTTTGATGCCATTGTCCGGCACCGACAGGATCACCCACGGCGCCTTGACCAATGCCAGCGCATCGGCGCCGACCTTGAGGCCGAGCGAAGCGGTGCTGGTGCGGGTGATGACCGCCACGATGCGATCGCCGCCGGTCAATGTGATTTCGATCTCGTCGTTGACGGCGCCTTCGTTGATGGCGGCGACCTTGCCGGCAAATTCATTGCGTGCGCTGGTGAGCATGGGGATCCTTTCGTGATTGATTGCAGACGGCCATCTTATCCGATGCCATGCCTGTTCGACGACCGCCCGGATGCATTAAGTGGTATAGCGTTTTGCGCATATCGTAGCTGTTGCGGCTGTTACGGAAAGGGGCGTCATGGTACGATGCGGACCCTCTGCAACACGTCCATTGAACCGGCATGTCGAAACAGTTTTTGCTTGAAAGCCCCAGGGACACCGGCGACGACCGCGTGACCTTCATCATCCGCAACAACGGCACCATGCTGCCGGGTTTCGTGACCCGCGCTGCGCTGATTTCCATCGGCGGCCTGACCAGCAATAACATCGTTGCGCTGTACACCGAACATCGCGCCCGTATCGCCGAAGCCGTCAAGAAGCGCATGGCGCAGCCCGGGCTGGTGCCGTACATCGCGCTGACGCTGGAAGATTTGCAGCAAGCTCTCCCCCTCCAGGCCGCCCAGGCTGAATAGTGTCGTGCGGCAACGCCGCAAGCAGGGCGTAAGCTGCGCCTGATATTTTCAAGCTGAATCAACGGACAAGTGTTGCCGTCGTGCTAATCTAGCGTTTGCGCAAAAAAGCGCCGGGCGCCCGCTGCTACCTCAGCGACCAGCACACCGTAAACAGATAACGCGCCATGATCGCGACGAAACGACCGGGACGAGCGGTCGGCCCTCTTCCGCCACGGGAAGGGGCTCAGAACAACAATCATTGGAGACACAGGCGACGCCACATGACCGGGACAGGTCGGGGCGGGGCCTGATACGGGAATCAGCTTGAGAGCTTTGCAGAGACGACTATCGAATGCGTTCGTCGCCATTCAGGCGCGCTATCGCCGTTCGCCGACGGCGCGCACGACACACGTGGCGCACGTGGCGCAGGCGACGCATCTGCGCACGCATGCCTACGCCAGCCTGTACCAGCAGCAGGTGCGCGCACCGTCGGCCGAGCTCGAACGCAGCCTGCGTCACTTCTCCGAACAGTCCCTGGTCGGCGTCTACATGCTGCGTAACGACGGCACCGTATTGCACGCCAACGACAAGATGGCCGCCATGCTCGGCTACCAGCGCGGCGCGGAGCTGGTTGGCATGCCGGTGGCAAGCCTGTGTGCACCGGAAGACCTGGCGCTGCTGCAAGAGAACATGCGATTGCGCCTGCAGGGCGAGGTCGCCACCGTGCAATATTCCTATCGCATCCTGCGTCACGACGGCACCCGTCACTGGGTGGAAGTGCACGGTAGCGTCTGTCCGCACGAAGGCGGCATCGCGCTGGTCGACACCGCGCTCGACGTCAACAAGCAGGTGCAGTCCGAATGGCAGTCGCGCATGGCTGACCGCGTCTTCGAATCGACCAGCGAAGGCATCCTGATCACCGATGCCGGGTTTCGCATCCTGGCCGTCAATCCGGCCTTCACGCGCATCACCGGCTATCGTCCGGAAGAAGCGATGGACAAGCGTTCGCGCATGATGACCGGCCCCGGCGCCGAGGCGGAAATCAACCGCGGCATGCTGGAACGATTGGCGCACGATGGCCATTGGCAGGGCGAAATGAAGGACCGGCGCAAGGACGGCAGCTGGTATCCGGCCTGGCTGTCGATCTCGGCGATCCGCGACAACCAGGGCGGCATCAGCAATTACGTCGGCGTGTTCACCGACAACACCATCCGCAAGGAAGCCGAAACCAAGCTGGCCTTTCTGGCCGATCACGACAGCCTGACCGGCTTGCTCAACCGCAGCAGCCTGATGCGCATTTTTGCGCAGCAGATCGAGACCGCACAAGCGGCCGGTGAGACGCTGGCCTTGTTCTTCGTCGACCTCGACCGCTTCAAGACCGTCAACGACACGCTCGGCCATCACGCCGGCGACCAGTTGCTGCTAGCCGCGGCTGAACGGCTGCGCGAGCAGCTGCGGCCGGACGACGTGCTGGCGCGCTTCGGCGGCGACGAGTTCGTCGTGGTACTGGGCGGCTCGCCGCCGCCCACCATGATCTCGGCCATTGCGCAGCGCCTGATCAACAGCATCCTGCAGCCGTTCACGATCAACGGTCACGAGATGTTCATCAGCGCCAGCATCGGTAGCGCAGCTTATCCGGAGCACGGCGAAGACGCCATCACGCTGCTCAAGAATGCCGACATCGCGATGTACCACGCCAAGGATCGCGGCAAGAACGCCTTCCAGCTGTTCAACAAGGAAATGAGCAATCGCGCGCTTGAGCAGATGCTGCTCGAGAACAGCCTGCGCCACGCCATCGAGCGCAAGGAATTTGAACTGTATTACCAGCCGCAGTTCTCGGCGCAGGACGGCGCCATCTGCGGCGCCGAAGCGCTGATCCGCTGGCGTCATCCAACGCGCGGACTGGTGGCGCCGGGCATGTTCATCACGCTGGCCGAGCAGACCGGCCTGATCGTGCCGCTGGGCGCCTGGGTGTTGCGCGAAGCCTGCCGCCAGGGCAAGGCCTGGCTGGATCGCGGCTATCAGTTCGGCCGCATCGCGGTGAATCTGTCGCCGCGCCAGTTTTCTTCGGACGACTTGCTGGCCACGATCGACAACGCGCTCGACCAGAGCGGCCTGCCGTCGGCGATGCTGGAGCTGGAAATCACCGAAGGCGCGATCATGCAGAATCCTGAGGACGCGGTGATGCTGCTCAAGCGCATGCGCGAACTGGGCGTGACGATTTCGGTGGACGACTTCGGCACCGGCTACTCCTCACTGGCCAGCCTCAAGCAATATCCGCTCGATACGCTCAAGATCGACCGCAGTTTCGTCAAGGGCATCCCGGCCGACGCCGACGACGTCGCCATCACCGAGGCCATCATCGCCATCGCCCACAAGCTGCACCTGAAGGTGGTCGCCGAAGGCGTCGAGTCGCAGGAGCAGCACGACTTCCTGCGTGCAGCCGGTTGCGACATGGTGCAGGGATACCTGCATTCGCAACCGCTGACGGCCGGCGAAATCGAGCAGCGCTGGTATCTCGGCGGTGAGCAAGCCGAGACCTGAAACACCTGCCTTTTCCATTTCTTCCATTTCTTCCATCTCTTCCATTCTTCCCGCAGCAATGAACGGAAACGAGTAAGCAAACTCTTTTTTGTTCGTTGACCCTGGCTTCCCCGGTTTTTAAGATGGCGTGTTTTAGTGAACACTAACGCTCGGGGATGGCATGAATACGTGGGGAACTGCAACAAAAACAAGGACGCGCAAGATCATCATCGCGCTGGCGGCAGGCGTTCTTGCAGCGCTGGCCGGCGCAGGCCAGGCCGGTGCGGCTGAGCCGAAGCATGGCGGCACGCTGAACTGGATCGTCACGCCGGAGCCGTCGTCGATCCTGCCGTTGACCACCACGGCCGGCGGCAATACCGAACTCGGTCCGAAGATCGTCGAAGGTCTGCTGACCTACGATTTCAACCTCAATCCCAAGCCGCTGCTGGCGACCTCGTGGTCGATCAGCAAGGACGGCCTGCAATACCGCTTCAACCTGCGCCACGGCGTCAAATGGCATGACGGCAAGGACTTCACTTCGGCCGACGTGGCATTCTCCATCCTGACGCTGAAAGTGGTGCACCCGCGCGGTCGCGCCACCTTCGCTAACGTCACCGAAGTGCAGACCCCCGACCCGTTCACCGCCGTGATCGTGCTGTCGAAGCCGTCGCCCACATTGCTGACCGCACTGGCCGGCGCCGAGTCGCCGATCGTGCCCAAGCACCTCTACGACAAGACCGACATCCTCAACAGCAAGTACAACAGCGCGCCGGTCGGCACCGGTCCGTTCATCTTCAAGGAATTCGTCAAGGGCAGCCACATCGTCCTGGAACGCAATCCGAACTACTGGGACAAGCCCAAGCCTTACCTCGACAAGGTGGTAGTACGCTTCATCCCTGATGCGCTGGCGCGTGCCGCCGCGCTGGAGTCGGGCGCCGCCGACCTGGGCGGCCAGGCGATTCCGTTGTCCGACGTGGCACGTTTCAGCAAGCTGCCGAAGATCACCGTGGACACCACTAATTGGGCCTACATCGGTTTGCAGCAGCAGCTGTATTTCAACCTTGATACGCCGGTGCTGCAAAAGATCGAAGTGCGCCGCGCCATCTCGCAGGCAATCGACGTCAATGCGCTCAACAAGGTGGTCTGGTACGGCTACGGCAAGGTCTCGGCATCGGTGATCGGCACGCTCAACAGCAAGTACCACAATCCCGACATCAAGTACTTCCCGTACAACCCGAAGGAAGCGGAAGCGGCCCTGGATGCAGCCGGTCTGAAACGCGGCGCCGACGGCACCCGTTTCCGCCTGCGTCTGTTGTACAACCCATTCCAGGAACGCCGTGCAGCCGACTTCGTGCGCCAGTCGCTGAGCCGTATCGGCATCGACGCCAACATCGAGAACTATGACTTTGGCACTTACGTCACCAAGGCGTATACCGAGCGCGCCTTCGACCTGACGCTGGAAGCGCTGGCCAACGTGTTCGATCCGACCGTGGGCGTGCAGCGCGTGTTCTGGTCCAAGAACTACAAGGTCGGCCTGCCGTTCTCGAACGCGCCGCATTACGTCAATCCGGAAGCCGACCGCCTGCTCGAAGCAGCCTCGGTGGAAATCGACGAAGCCAAGCGTCGCCAGCTGTTCCTGGATTTCCAGAAGGTGGTGCACGACGACATTCCTTCGATTGAATTCGGCGCCAATCCAAGCATTACGATTGCGGCGAAGAAGGTGAAGAATTACGCACCGACGGCGGAAGGTCTGCGCGGCAGTTTTGCGGATTTGTATTTCGACTGAAGGTCGGGATCTGCCAACGCGCCATGAAAAAGCCGGCCTCGAAGGGCCGGCTTTTTTACGTTCACCGCATCACTGCAATGCCGTCTTATTCCGTGTTCTGCCGTGCATATTCCTTGCGCTTCATGGCGAGATACTCGTTCTTGTCGACCTCATGCAGCTGGCGCGGATAGCGTTCGGTGGCGCTGAACCAGGTTTGCAGGCGCTGCTCCAGTTGCTGCGCCTGTGGCGCCGCCAGTCCGCTCAGGAAGGCGTCGATCGCGAGGTAATAGCGCATCGTGTTGCGCTCGACCGTGCCGCGCATGCCGCCGACGTAGCCGCTCTTGTCTGACTTGTCCTGTGTGAAGCCGACCTTGTCGCTGCCGGCGGTGGCGAGATAGGCGCGCAGCGCCACGCGGCTGGCCAGCCCGAACGAATAAGAATAAGTCAGATGCAGGAAGCTGCGGCCGTCGCCGAGCGGCACCGCTTCCAACTGGATGCGGTAATCGCGCGTGTCGAGTGGGCCCTTGTCGGCGGCCAGGCGCACGTCGAAGTAGTCGTCGCCATTGGACGGCACGCGGTAGTTGAAGTCGATCCGGTAGGCGTCGTCAATGGCCTGGTCATGCTTCTTGCCGACACGCATGCTCAGCGTTGCAGGATTCTGGCCGGGACCGGGACGGCAGTATTTGGTGTTGAGATGCAGGATCAGGACGTCGCACCAATGCGCCGGTGTGGTCAGCGATGCGCGCACCTGGGCGAATGGATAATCGACCACGGCATAGATGTCGCCCTTGATGCTGGACGAGCTCTCGGTCGAGTTGATATACAGCGGGCGTGCAAATTGGTTGTTGGTCAATTGCGGCTGCAGCGCCTGGTATTTTTCCTGCAGCGCGGCGCCGCCCGGCGGCTCGGCGGCAATGGCGGAGGCGCATACCGCCAGCGACACCGCCAGCAATGTCGCCACGACGGTAGCTGTAATGACGGCGCGCAGGCTCTGCGTAAATTGTCGTGAGATGGGTTGTTGCATGCTGATCTCCTGTTTTTCTTTAACAATCCCGCGCCGTTACAGCCAGCGCGCCCACAGTCCGGCGCCGAATTCCTTCATGCGGTCGCTGATCGGGCGGTCCTTCCAGGCTTCCAGCGTGATTTCCTTCGATGCGTCGATGTCGCGGTCGAACATGGCCTGCATCTGTGCACCGAATTGCGGACCGAGGATGACGGCGTTGATTTCCTGGTTGTAGATGAAGCTGCGCCAGTCGAGGTTGGTCGAGCCGATGGTCGACCAGACGCCGTCGATCATCGCGGTCTTGGAATGCAGCAGCGCATCCTGGCGCTCGTAGATCTTGACGCCGCCTTCCAGCAACTCGCTATAGAACGACCGCGAGGCGTACAGCACCAGTTTCGAATCGCTCTTGCTCGGCAATACCAGGCGTACATCGACGCCGCGCTTGACCGCATCCTTCAAGGCGTCGCGCAATTGCGGATCGGGGATGAAGTAGGCGTTGGTCAGATAGACCTTGGATTCGGCGTGCTGGATGGCCGAGATGAAGGTGGCGTAGATCACGCTGTAAGGATCTTCCGGGGCGCTGCCGATGCCGCGCACGATGTCAGGTCCCTTGTTGTCGACCTTGGGGTAATAGTTTTTTTCTGCGAGCTTGGGACCATGCTGCTTTTCCCAGGTGTCGATGAACATCTTCTGGAATTCAGCCACCACCGGGCCGTCCATGCGCACCTGGGTGTCGCGCCACGGCACCTTGTTGGCGTCGTCGTCTTCCTTCGGCTTGCGCTTGCGGAACGAGCCGCTGGAATACACGCTGCTGACGTTGATGCCGCCGACGAAGGCGGTCTTGCCGTCGACGATCAGCAATTTGCGGTGATCGCGCTGGTTGACCTCCCAGCCCTTGCGCGCCTGCGCCGGATTGACCGGGTTGAATTCCAGCACCTGGACGCCGGCATCGATCATCGGCTGAAAGAATTCGCGCGGTGTGCTGAGGGTGCCGACGCTGTCGTACATCAGGTTGACCTGGACGCCATGTTTCTGACGGTCGATCAGCAGATCGGCAAACTGCTTGCCGGCCTCGTCATCTTCAAAGATGTAGGTTTCCATGTTGACGTGGTCGCGCGCTTCGCGGATGGCGGCGAACATGGAGGCGTACGTTGCCGGACCGTCAATCAGCAGGGTGACCTTGTTGCCGGCTACCAGCGGCGAGCCGGTGATGGCTTGTTCGACTGCCAGGTGCTTCTCGAGGATCAGGTTGTCCTGGTTGGAATCCTTGAACTTGTCGAGCACCGCCTTGCTTTGCTCGGGAGTGAGGATGCCGCGTCCGCCCTTGATCTGGATTACCTTGGCCGACTGCGTGTCCATATCGGGTACGACGCGTGGCAGCGAACTGCATCCAGCCAGCGCCATGACCGCCATTATGGAGGTGCACAACAGCAGGTGGTTGAACCGTGTGGTCGCGCCGTGGTGGTTGTTGAAAATCACGTGATTTTTTTGTGTAGTCATGACTGTCCTGCAAGGCGATGGTCGGGGATCCGACAATGTCATTCGGAGTATATGCCGCGAGAAAACCGGTTTGCAGCGTGAATGCCACGTTATGGGCAGGAATCGGCACTGTCCTACACGAAAACGAGAGGGCTGCCTACGCGCTGGAGGAAGGAAGGGCCGGGTTGCGGCGGCGCAGCGTCCGGTTTTTTACTTTTTGTTTATCCGGACCGTGTTTCTTTTTAGGATTTCTTTATGCGGCGGGGACTAATCTGGCGCTGTTATTCACGACACGAAAGCAGGTCCGCTATGCCCCCCATGGTCTGGAGAAAACGCTCGTCCGCGTTTACGCGATTGCTGTTCCCGGAAGTCTTGCCGTCCTTGCTGCCGCCTGCTCCGGCAGAACCGCAGCGGCAGCCCAACGAGCCGGCGCGCCCCGGACCGCGCAAGACGCTGACCTTGCCCAAACAGCGCGAACGCCTGATGCACATCACGGTGACGCGGGAAGAGGTGACGCACCTGCGCGAGGTGGTGATGCAGAGTTGCGGGCATTGCGTCTGCTTCATGCGCATGTCGCCGCTGGACCATGCGCGCCGCATGTGTCTGTGCCTGTGCGTACAGGCCGAGGCGGTGCCGATGGTGATGGATGCGGTGATGTGGGCGTTGCCTCAAGCCGAGTTCGGCTTGAGGCAAGCGTAGGTCATGCAAGCCGAGTTCGGCTTGCGGCAGGCGTAAGTAAAAAACTTAGTAGACGTCGCGGCGATAGCGGCCCTGGGCGATGAGGTCTTCCAGTGCCGCTTCGCCGAGCAGGTCGGTCAGCGCGGCGTCGACGCCGGCGGCCATGCCGTCGAGGCTGCCGCAGACGTACAGCACGGCGCCTTCATCGAGCCAGACCTTGAGCATGTCGGCGGCCTGGCGCAACTTGTCCTGCACGTAGACGCGCTCGGCCTGGTCGCGCGAGAAGGCGATGTCGACGCGGCTGAGCATGTCGTCCTGCATCCATTGTTCGATCTCTTCGCGGTAGAGGAAATCGTGGGCGCGGTGACGTTCTCCGAACAGCAGCCAGTTGCGGCGCTGGCCGCTGGCGATGCGGGCGCGCAGATGACCGCGCAAACCGGCCAGGCCGGAACCGTTGCCGATGAAGATGGCCGGCGTCGGTTCGGGCGCCAGCGCGAAGTTGCTGTTTTCCAGCAGGCGCAAGTCGATCGCGTTGCCCAGCGGCGCGTATTCCGTCAGCCAGCCCGAGGCCAGGCCGAAGCCGTCTTCGTGCGCGACCTGGCGCACCAGCAGGTGGACACGTTCGTCATCCTGGACCGAGGCTACCGAATAGCGTCGCGACGCCAACGGCTGCAGGGTGTCGGCCAGTGCTTGCGGCGTCAGGCCGGGAGCGGATTTTGCAACCGGCAGCACGCTGCGCGAGAGCGCTTCGGCCAGCGTGCGCGTGACGTCCTGATGGCGAACCGCGACGTCGCCGTCGAGGCCGGTTCGGCTGAGGAACAGTGCGACGCGATCGGGCGCATGGCGCGGCAGGATTTCCGCCAGCGCGCCGGATTGCCATTGAACGTGGCTGCCGGCGGGCGCGTCGAATTCCAGGTGATAGATGCCCTGGCCGGCGCTGCCCGGATTGAGCAGCTTGCGTTCGCGCAGGATCCAGCTGGCGTAGGACGCCTCGGCCGGTGCGGGCGCGGCTTCTTCCAGCGGCGCACCGCCGGTCAATACCGCGAGTTCGCGTTGCCAGGAGGCCAGTGCGGAGGGAGCGCCATCGTCGACCTCGATCATCGGGAAGAATGCCTGCGCGCCCTGGCTGCGCAGCCAGTGATCGACGCTGTGGCCGAAGCCGCAGAATTTTTCATAGTGGCGATCGCCCAGCGCCAGCAAACCGTATTGCACGTGAGCGAGGGCGTTGCCGGCTGGTTGCGTCAGTTGGCGCGCAAAGCGACGCGCACTGTCGGGCGGTTCGCCTTCGCCGAAGGTACTTACCACGAACAGTGCACGATGGAAGTGGCGCAGGCGTTCCGGATCGAGCGTGGCCAGCGATTGCACGGTGACGGCGACGCCGGCCTTTTGCAGCGCGGCGGCGGTGTGCAGCGCGATGCGTTCGGCTTGACCCGCTTGGGTGGCGTAGGCCAGCAATATTCCTTCTTTGCTTTCCTTGTCGCGGGCATTGGCGTTGGCGCCGCCGGGGCTGCTGATGACCGCCTCGCGGCTGCGGTCCAGCAACGCGCGTTCGGCGCGCACCGCACGCTTCTTGCGGCGGCGGTCGAGGTACAGCATCCAGCCGGTGATGCCGAACAGCGGCATGATCAGCGCGGCAATCGTCATCACGATGCGGCCGGGCAGGCCGAAGTAGGTGCCCATGTGCAGCGGATAGATCGCGCCGATGAACAGGCCGCCGGCATCCTTGTCGGCGAAGCGTTCATTGAGTTTGATGTCGCCGGTCAGCGGCAGCACGTTCAGGCGATTGCGGGCGCGCTCATGCGAGGCGTCGGGCAGCAGGTAGTTGAACTGGACCGGCTGCGCGGTCTTGTCGGAAATGCGGATGTTGACCAGCGTGTACGGACCGGCTTCGCGCAGGAACACGTTCCACGCCAGCGTGAGGTCGAGCGGTGCGGCTTCAGTCTTTTCGGACTTGTCTTTTTCCTTGTCCACGGTCGTGCCCATGCTCATGCCCATGCCTTTGGGCTTTTCACGTCTGGCTTGCGGCGCACGCACTTCCTGCCCGGCCAGGCTGTTGACGCCGGACTTGAACCAGTCGAACGCCCAGTACATTCCGGTAGTCGTGAAGATCACGTACATCACCAGCGCCCAGGTGCCGATCACCGAGTGCAGGTTCCACAGGAAAGAGCGACCCGAGAGGCCGAAATCGAGTTTGAACCAGGCGCGCCAGTTCAGCGCGCGGCGCGGCCAGCGCATGTACAGGCCCGACAGCGCCAGGATCAGCAGGCACATCGACAGGCTACCGGCGACGATCTTGCCGGCATCGGTGGGCAGCAGCAGCCAGCGATGGAAGCGTTCGGTGAATTCAAAGAACTCGTTGCCCGCCAGCGGCGGCAGCAGCGCGCCGGTGTAGGGATCGGCGTAGCGCATTTCACCGCGGCGTACGCCTGGCGGGGGAGCGAAGTTGATGCGTACCGAAGCGCCGGGCTGGATCGATGCGATCAGCACGGCGACGCGCTCATGCGGGACTTCGGCGCGCAGGCGTTCGAGGATCTGCGGCGGCGTCAGCATGGCTTGCTCGCGCACGGCCACATGGACGATGCCGGGATTGAGCCAGTCGGTAATTTCTTCGCGGAAAGACAGGATGGCGCCGGTCACGCCGATGAACATCAGCACGGTGCCCGCGGTGATGCCGATGAACCAGTGCACCTGGAACCAGATTTTCTTGAACATTGTTTTTCTCTTGTGGGCTGGCGGTCGGCGAGCTGGGCAGCGTGCAGCGTGGCTTGTCGACGCCTGCGGACGGCGTTTTCGCTAAAGCGCTCTATTATAGAGGATCAGAGAATGAGAATTATTCCAAGAAGTATCTCATTGTTGCAATATCAACTCTGAGCAGGCTCATCCTTTTGCAGCACCATGCTGGCCAGGATCATTGCCGCCACCAGCAAGGCCACCGGCAGCAGCCCGCGATGCAGCAGGAAACCGGCGATCTGCGTGCCCACGCCCGACAGCGTTAGCGCCAGGAACATCAGGAAGCCCGACGCCAGGCTGGTCAGCGACTTCGGCACCGACAGCGCGCGTGTCACGGTAGACGGCCCGCGCAGGCCGAGGCCGGCACAGAACAGCATCCAGCACACGATCAGCGGCGCCACATGGCGCTCATCCAGCACGCCCAGCGTGATCAGTCCCGCCACCGAGATCAACTGAACGATGGCGCCGGCATTCATCAGCTTGAAGGTGCCGCAGCGATGCGCCATGGCGCCGGCGCGCGAGGCGGCGATGATGAAGGACGACACGCCGCACACCTGCATCAGCGCAAAAGTGCCGGGACCGCGGCCGCTCCATTGCTCGATCAGGTGCGGGGCACTGGCGACAAAGGTGACCAGCGCGCCGAAGGTCAGGCCGTACACGGCGGCGTCGCGCAGGTAGACGCGATTCCTCAGCAGCACGACATAACTGACGGTTTCATCGGCGTCGTGCAACACCTGCTTGCCCGGCACCAGTTTCAGGATGAACGGCAGCAGCGCCAGCGCGAGGATCGCCACCAGCCAGAAGTTGCTGCGCCAGCCGGACACCAGCAGGATGCCCGTGCCGATCACCGGCGCGATGGCGGGGATGACGGATTCGGCGATGCTGACCCAGGAAATCGCGCGCATTGCATCGGCGTCAGAGAAGCGCCGCCGCAGCAGCACCGGCACCACCACGGTGGCGGCGCCCGCGCCGATGCCTTGCACGGTGCGGTAGACAATCAGCGCGTCGACATCCGCCGCCAGGGCGCAGGCCACGCCGGTGATTGCCAGCAAGGCGACGCCGGCCAGCAGGGTGTTGCGCATGCCGAGCTTGTCGGCCAGCGCGCCCCACAGCAGTTGCGACAGCGCCAGCGCAATCATGAAAGAAGAAATCGTCGCCTGCACCGCCGGCACGTCGCTGCCGAGGTCGTGGGCGAGATGCGGCAACGCAGGCAGGTAAAGATCGGTGGCCAGCATGCCGACGCCGGTGAGTGCGGCCAGCGGGATGATTTGCAGCAGAGGAGGACGGGACATCGATAAAACTCAGTAAGACAGGTTCAGAGGTTCAGTAAAAGCAAGGCGCGGAAACATCTGGATGCGCGTCAGGAGGCTAAGGCAGGTGCGCCTGGCGGTCATCTTGCCGTTTGCGCTTCCCGGACTGCGGAGAGCGGCCATGATACCACCGGCTTTTCGGACGGCTGGTTTTGCCCGCCGGAGCGCTCACGCGCCGAGCTGCACAGGATTGCATGGCCGGTTGTAAAAAATCTGGTCTAATCTCAAATTCAAATGGTATAGTGATCATACCAGTTGAGGTAATTTCAAAAAATACCCACTGGCAATGCAAATACATACACCTAACTAAAAACCCACCGTCAGAAACGCTTCCCGAAAAGCGTCGGCGGAAAAACAAGGTTGTTGTTGATCTGGCAATGGCCTTGTTCAATCAACTGAGGAGACAGCATGGAGGCAGCAACAAGCGCCGTCGAAAAGTCGGCAATCATGAAGGTGTCGTTACGGCTGGTGCCGTTCGTCGCACTGATGTTCTTTATCAATTTTCTGGACCGCACGGCGATTTCCTTCGCCGGACCGAACGGCATGAGCAAAGACCTCGCCCTGACGGCGGCGCAATTCGGTTTTGCCGCGGGTGTGTTCTTCATCGGCTACGTGCTGCTGGAAATTCCCAGTAATCTGGCGCTGCATAAATACGGCGCGCGCCGCTGGCTGGCACGCATCATGGTGACCTGGGGCATCGTTGCGCTGCTATTCACCTGGGTCAGCAATGTCGAGGGGCTGTATGTCTTGCGCTTCCTGCTCGGCGTCGCCGAAGCCGGCTTTTTCCCGGGCGCCATCCTGTTCCTGAGCATGTGGGTGCCGGCCCGCCATCGCAGCCATATCCTGGCGCTGTTCTATCTCGCGCAGCCGCTGACCATCGTGATCGGCGCACCGGTCGCGGCGCTGCTGATCGAGGCGCACGGGCTGTTCGGACTGGAAGGCTGGCGCGTCATGTTCGCCGGCGTGGCGATCCCCGCGATCGTTGTCGGTGTCATCGCCTGGTTCTATCTGGCCGACAAGCCTGCTGACGCCAAATGGCTCAACGAAGCCGAGCGCAACTGGCTTACTGCAGCACTGGCCAGTGAAAACAAGACCAAGCGCATCACCGCTCAATCCAACGTCACCTCGGCGCTGACCAATAGTCGCGTGTGGTTGCTGTCGCTGGTGTATTTCGGCCTGATCTACGGTTTGTATGCGCTGGCGTTCTTCCTGCCGACCATCATCGGCGGCTTCGAAGCGCAATTCGGCAGCAAATTCAACGTCTTTCAAAAGGGACTGATCACGGCGATTCCTTACCTGCCGGCGGCGGTCGCGTTGTACCTCTGGAGTCGCGACGCCACCCATCGCGGCGTGCGCAGCTGGCACGTCGGCGTACCGGCCTTGCTGGGCGCGGTCAGCATTCCGATGGCGCTGTACATGAACACGCCGGTAGCGACGATCGCGGCCATCACGGTCACCGCCTGCGCCATCTTCTCGGCCTTGCCGACCTTCTGGTCGATCCCGGCGCGCTTCCTGTCGGGCGCCGCAGCCGCGGCAGGTATCGCGTTGATCAATACGGTCGGCAACGCCGCCGGCTTCATTGCGCCGTTCGTTACAGGCGCCATCAAGGACGCGACCGGTTCCTATCAGGCGCCGATGTTCGTGGTCGGCGCGCTGATGCTGATGTCGGCAGTGGTGATCTTTGCCATCGGCGCAGGCGCACGGCAAGAGCAAACCTTGCCGTCGGAATTGCAAGGAAAGGCGATCGCAGACTAGCGTCTCGCATCCTCAAAAAATCTGTTTGTATTACCGAATCATTGAATAGTCACTGAGCAACTGGAGAATCATCATGAAGGAAAAAATCGCCCTGTTCGGCGCCGGCGGCAAGATGGGTGTGCGGCTGGCCAAGAACCTCAAGAAATCAGACTACCGCGTGGCCCATGTGGAAGTCAGCCAGGCCGGCCAGCAGCGTCTCAAGGATGAGCTCGGCGTGGAGTGCGTGAGCATCGACGCCGCATTGGACAACGTTGACGTCGTCATCCTGGCGGTGCCGGATACGCTGATCGGCAGAATCGCCGCTGAGATTTCGCCCAAGCTGCGTCCCGGGGTCATGGTGATGACGCTGGATGCGGCCGCGCCGTTCGCCGGCCACCTGCCGGATCGTCCGGATCTGGTCTATTTCGTGGCCCACCCCTGCCATCCGCCGATCTTCAACGACGAGACGACGCAAGAAGGCCGTCGTGATTTCTTCGGCGGCGGCGCCGCCAAGCAATCGATTACCAGCGCGCTGATGCAAGGTCCGGATTCAGCCTTCGACCTGGGCGAAGACGTCGCCAAGGTGATCTATCAACCGATCCTGCGCAGCTACCGCCTGACGGTGGACCAGATGGCGATCCTTGAACCGGGCCTGTCCGAAACCGTCTGCGCCACTTTGCTTTACGCGATGAAGCAGGCCATGGACGAGACCGTGCGTCGCGGCGTGCCAGAAGAAGCCGCGCGCGATTTCCTGCTGGGCCACATGAACATTCTGGGCGCGGTGATCTTCAAGGAAATCCCCGGCGCGTTTTCGGACGCCTGCAACAAAGCGATCCAGAACGGCCTGCCGCGCCTGTTGCGCGATGACTGGCTGAAGGTGTTCGAGCACGACGAAATCGCCGAGAGCATCCGCCGCATCACCTGAGCACCTGCAATCGCAGACATCCGTGGCGATCGTTGCCACGGATGCACACGATTTTCAGCGAATACACATCAGCGAGTAAAACATGGAACGCATCTACGCCAGCTATTGGCTGGAAACCGGCGATGATCCGGCCCGCGCCGCCGAGGTCATCGCCGGTGAACAATCGAGCGGCACCTTCGTCGCCTTGCCGACCGAGACGCCCGAACTGAAGGAACGTTCCGGCGCGCGTGTCGAGCGCCTCAACATCCTCGGTCACAGCAAACAACCCAGCTTGCCGGGCGGCATGCCTTCACAACGCTACACCCAATGCGAACTGGAAATCTCCTGGCCGCTGGAAAACCTCGGCCCTTCGCTGCCCAACCTGATGGCGACCATCGCGGGCAATCTATTCGAGTTGCGCCAGGTGTCCGGCCTGCGCCTGACCGGCCTGCGTCTGCCGCCGGCGTTTGCCAAAGCCTATCAGGGACCGGCCTTCGGCATCGCCGGCACGCGCCGCCTGACCGGCGTGATGCACGGTCCGTTGATCGGCACCATCATCAAGCCGAGCATCGGCCTGTCGGTTGACGAGACCGTACAGCAAGTACGCGAACTGGTCGCCGGCGGCGTCGACTTCATCAAGGATGACGAACTGCAGGCCGATGGCGCACGCTGTCCTTTCGACGAGCGCGTACGCGGCGTGATGCGGGTCATCAACGAGCATGCCGAGCGGACCGGTAAAAAAGTCATGATGGCCTTCAACCTGACCGGCGATCTCGACCAGATGCGCCGGCGCCATGATCTGGTGCTGGCCGAAGGCGGCACCTGTGTGATGGCCAGTCTCAATTCGATCGGCCTGATCGGGTTGCAGGAGCTGCGCCGCCATGCACAACTGCCAATCCACGCGCATCGCGCCGGCTGGGGTTACCTGACGCGCTGTCCGCAGCTTGGCTGGGATTACGCGCCGTGGCAGATGCTTTGGCGTCTGGCCGGCGCCGATCACATGCACGTCAACGGCCTGCGCAACAAATTCAGCGAGCCCGACGACAGCGTCATCGCCGCCGCGCGCTCGGTGCTCAGCCCGGTGATGCCGGAAGCGCCGTTGCCGACGATGCCGGTATTCAGCTCGGGACAGACCGGTTTGCAGGCGGCAGATACCTATCGCGCCATCGGTTGCGCGGATCTGATCCACACCGCCGGCGGCGGCATCTTCGGACATCCGCAAGGCGTGTCGGCGGGCGTCGAAGCCTTGCGTGAATCCTGGGTGGCGGCGATGGAAGGCGTGCCGTTGGAACGTCATGCCGAACGCCATCCTGCCCTGCAGGCCGCGCTCGGTTTTTGGAAATAAGTGCGCTGCTCATGAGCACAGACGAAAAAGAAAACGCCTTGCCGGCAGGATTGCTGCTGGCGTATTACGGTGACGATTTCACCGGTTCGACCGATGCGATGGAAGTGATGGCGGCGGCAGGGTTGCCTACGGTGCTGTTCCTGCAGACCCCCGACCGCGCCATGCTGCAACGCTTTCCGGACGTGCGCTGCGTCGGCATTGCCGGTTCTTCGCGTGGCCGTTCGCCGGAATGGATGGAGGAGCATCTGCCGCGGGCATTTTCGCAACTGGCGGCGCTGCATGCACCGCTGATGCAATACAAGGTGTGCTCGACGTTCGACTCCTCAGCGACGACCGGATCCATCGGCCGCGCCATCGATCTGGGTGTGGCGCACATGCCCGGCATATGGTCGCCGATGATTGTCGGCGCGCCGCGATTAAAACGCTATCAACTGTTCGGCAACCTGTTTGCCGCCGTCGATGGCGTCGGCTATCGCCTCGATCGTCATCCGACCATGGCGCGCCATCCTGTCACGCCGATGGCCGAATCGGATTTGCGCCGTCATCTGGCGCTGCAGACGCAACGCCGCATCCAGCTGATCGACATGGTTCAGCTCCGCGCCGGTGCGGCGGCGGACGCGCAATGTCTGGCGCGCCTCAAGGGGGCGGATACGCCGGTTGTCATGCTGGACGTGCTCGACGAAGAGACGCTGCGCGAAGCCGGTCGCCTGGTGTGGGAGCAGCGCGGCGCGGGCGTCTTCAGCGCCTCGTCGTCCGGGCTGCAATATGCGCTGACGTCGTACTGGCGTTCGCGCGGCTGGATTGCAGAAAAGACTTCCTTGCCGAAAGCCGGACCGGTCCCCGTCATCGCCGCCGTCAGCGGCAGTTGCTCGCCGGTGACGGCGGGGCAGATCGCCTGGGCGCGCACGCATGGATTTGCGGTGGAACGACTGAACTTGGCGGCGGCGCTCGGCGCCGGCAGTCGCGAAGCGGAACTGGCGCGCGTGGTCGCGCTGGCGGCGGCAGCGATCCGCGCGGGACGCAGTCCGCTGGTGTACAGCGCCGAAGGGCCGGACGATCCTTGCGTCATCGGTTTCGACGCGATAGCGCAGCAGGCCGGTCTCGGCCGGGCCGAGGCGGCGCGGCGCGTCGGCGCAGCGCTGGCCGAGATCATGCGGCGCCTGCTTGATACCTGCACGGTGTCGCGGCTGGCGATCGCCGGTGGGGATAGCTCAGGCGAGGTGGCCGGCGCCCTCGACATCAGCGCGCTCAGCGTGTGCGCCGCCATGTCGCCGGGCGCACCCTTGTGTCGCGCCTGGTCGGACAATCCGCGCCGTGACGGGCTGGAAGTGGTTCTCAAGGGTGGGCAGGTCGGCGCGCGCAGCTTTTTCGGCGATGTCCTCGAAGGATTGTCGCCGGCTTCTGCCTGATCCTGGTCTGCTCCGTCAGCGAGGGCAGTAAAATTGATGTGCTAAAGTCCCATATCAATTTTCATTCACGCCCTATTCAAGCTGACGCAATGACGCAAGCCATGCCGGAAACCATACAGCGACGCAAGTTATATCAAGAAGTCCTGGAACGCCTGATGGAGCGCATCCATAGCGGCGAACTGCCGCCCGGATCGCAGCTGCCGTCGGAACGTGAGTTGATGGAGCAGTACGGCGTCGGCCGCCCTGCGGTGCGCGAAGCGCTGCAGGCGATGGAGCGCTCCGGCTTTGTCGAGATCGCACACGGCGAGCGCGCCCGCGTCGTTGATCCGACCGCCGACCGGCTGATCGCCCAGATCGCCATCGGCGCCCAGCATTTGCTGCGCACCAAGCCCGCCATGCTGGGACATCTCAAGGAAGCCCGCGTCCTGCTCGAAACCAGCACTGCCCGCATGGCCGCCGAGCGCGCCACGGAAGAACAGATCGCGCGGCTGCGCCTGAGCATTGCGCAGCACCGTGCGTCCATGGTCAACCTGGAAGAGTTCATCGAACGCGACATGGCCTTTCATCGGGAGATCGCCGACATCAGCGGCAATCCTCTTTTTCCATCCATCGTCGAATCGATGTTCAAGTGGGCCGGGGAATTTTATTTCACGCTGGTGCGCGCGCCGGGTGCGGAAGAACTCACGCTGGCCGAACATCAGCGCATCGTCGACGCCATCGCCGCCCATGACGGTGATGCCGCTGCGGAAGCAATGCGCAGTCACCTGATGCGCGCCAACGCGCTGTATCGGGAACTCGGGCAGCAGTAAGCGCAATCAATCCCTTCAAGTGCGGATCAGCGCCACCAGCGCCTGCGCCAGTTCATTGTCCTTGTCGGCCAGTTTGCTGATCACGTCGAGATGGTGGCCGTCTGCCAGTCTGACTTGCCGCACCGGGAATCCGGCCGCCTGCAAACGCAGTCCATATGCCGCCAGCTGGCGATGGAATTCGGCGGATTCTGCGCCTCCCGCGGTCAGTACCACCGGTATCGGCAGTTGCGGCAGATGATGCAAGGGGCTGAATTGCTCTACCTGGGGCTGATCCAGTTGCAGCGCCTCATTCAGATAGCACAGGCGAATCGGCTCCAGGTCATAGAGCCCGCTGACGCAGCACAGTCCCTTCACGACGTTGTCCGGCAAACCGGCATCGCACCATTCGGTCGCCGCCAGCACGGCCGCCAGGTGGCCGCCTGCCGAGTGTCCGGCGACATAGATCTCGTCGGCATTGAAACCCAATTGCGCCGCCTGTCGATATAGCCACGAGAGCGCCAGGCGCACGTCGCCGACGATCTCAGGCATGTCGACCTCGGGAGCCAGCCGGTAATTGATCATGGCCACGGCGATGCCGGCCTCATGGTACGGCCCGGCCACATGGCTGAAGTCGTCTTTGTCCAATGAGCGCCAGTAACCGCCGTGGATGAACACCAGCAAGGGCGCATCGGCCTGCGTTGCCGGGAAATAGTCCAGCGCCTGCAGGCGATGCGTGCCGTAATGCAGGTTGGTGCGCACCTCATGCTGTTGCCGGTACGCGCGCGCGGTTTCATTCCAGCTGTCGAAGATATCCTGAAAGCGCGGAATGCCGGCGCGCACATTGTATTGACGGTCGAGCTGATCGCGGTCGTAGTGCAGGTAATGCTTCATCGCGTCTCCTGGATCTTGTTTCCTATTGTTCTGCAAAGTGCTCGGCAATGAATCCGCGCAGCCATTGATTGCCTTCGTCCTGGTTGAAGCGGCGGTGCCAGAAGATATTGGTCTGCAGCGATGGCAGCCGCAAGGGCGGACGAACGTATTGTAGGTTGAACGGTTGCGCCGCGCTCTCGGCGAGCTTTTGCGGCACCGTCACGATCAGATCGGTGGTGCTGACGATGTAGGGCACGGCGGTGAAATGCGGCACGCGGAAATTGACGTTGGCGCGAATGCCGGCTTTTTCCAGGTTCTGGTTGATGCGGTCGTACGGGCTCTCCAGCGACGACACCACCAGATGCTGCGCCGCCAGGAAATCCTTCATCGTCACGGTCTTGCCGCTCAGCGGATGACCCTGGCGGAACATGCTCACATAATTCTGGCGAAAAAGCCGGCGCTGGTACAGCGCACCCGAGACATTGTCGAAGGCGCCGATGGCGAGGTCGACGCGACCCGATTCCATCTCGCTCTTGAGGTCGATGGCGCCGGCGCGCACCGTACTGATCTGGATGCCGGGCGCGAGCCGCGCGCAGGTCTCGATCAGCAGCGGCATGAAATACACCTCGCCGACGTCGGTCATGGCGATGGTGAAGTGGCGCGCGCTGCCAGCCGCCGAGAACGCCTCTTGCCGGTTCAGCGCCTTCGATACGTGCATCAGCGCCGCCGCCACCGGGTCCGCCAGTTGCTGCGCGAACGGCGTCGGCTGCATGCCTTGCGCGGTGCGCACGAACAGTTCATCGCCGAAGGTGCGGCGCAGGCGCGCCAGCGCATTGCTGACGGCCGGCTGCGACAGGTTCAGGCGGCGTGCCACCGAGGAAATCTGGCGATCCTGGAACACCTCCTGAAACACTACCAGCAGGTTGAGGTCGATATCTTTGGGTTCGATCATGCTCGCATCATGTTTTCGTTATTTCTTCGACCACTATTCATCATATCAATGGGCTACATTTACCCATTTATATCGTAAAAGTCGGATCATTGCACCACTCATAAAAAAACGCGGCATCGCCCGGCATGTTGCCATGCAGGCAAGTCGCGACCATCCACAACCAATAAGGAGGAGCAAGGATGCAATCCGATGTCATCAATGTCGACCAGGTCGTCGAGCAGAGCCGTTTTGGCGCTTTTCAATTTGGTCTGCTGCTGCTGTGCGGCCTGTGCCTGATCATCGACGGTTTCGACATCCAGGCCATGGGTTACGTCGCGCCCGCCATCATCGGCGACTGGCACGTCAACAAGGCCAGCCTCGGTCCGGTGTTCGGCGCCGGCCTGTTCGGCATGCTGCTCGGTTCGCTGGTGCTCACGCCCGTGGGCGACAAGTACGGCCGCCGTCCGGTGCTGATCATCTCCACCTTCTTCTTCGCCATTTGCATGCTGCTGACCACGCGCGTGCAGACTCTCGATGAATTGCTGATCCTGCGTTTTATCACCGGCTTCGGCCTCGGCAGCATCATGCCGAACGCGATGGCGCTGGTCGGCGAGTTCAGCCCGAACAGCTCGCGCGTGACGCGCATGATGCTGGTGTCCTGCGGTTTCACGGTCGGTGCGGCGGTGGGCGGCTTCGTCAGCGCGGCGCTGATCCCGGCGTTCGGCTGGCGTTCGGTGTTCCTGGTCGGCGGCCTGATCCCGGCGGCGCTGGGCGTGGCGATGCTGATCTGGCTGCCGGAGTCGATCCAGTTCCTGGTGCTGCGCAAGCGGCCGATGAAGCAGGTCGCACGCTGGCTCAACAAGGTGCAACCTGGTTTGCAAGTCAATGAAGGCAGCACCGTGGTCGTCAAGGAAGCGCGCAACGACGGCATGCCCGTGGCGGAACTGTTCCGCGAAGGCCGCGCCGGCGTCACGCTGCTGCTGTGGCTGATCAGCTTCATGAACCTGATCAACCTGTATTTCCTGTCCAACTGGCTGCCGACCCTGATCAAGGATGCCGGCTATTCGACCGGCGCTGCGGTGCTGATCGGCACGTCGCTGCAAGTCGGCGGCATCGTCGGCACGCTGACGCTGGGCTGGTTCATCAATCGTTTCGGCTTTACCCGCGTGCTGGGCAGCTGCTTCGTGGTGGCCTGCGTCTTCATCGCACTGATCGGCCATGTCGCCGCGACACCGGTGCTGCTGTTCATCTGCGTGGTGGTGGCGGGCTTCTGCGTGGTGGGCGGACAACCGGCGGTCAATGCGTTGGCCGGCACGTTCTATCCGACCCAATTGCGTTCCACCGGCATCGGCTGGGCGCTCGGCATCGGCCGCATCGGCTCGGTGCTGGGGCCGGTCATCGGCGGCCAGCTGATCGCCATGCAATGGGCTAACGGTTCGCTGTTCATGGCTGCTGCGGTGCCGGCGATCATCTCTGCGCTGATGGTGGCGCGCCTGCATTGGTATCGCCCGCAATAGTTATCGGAATCGGTTTTTTGAGAAGGACGCATCATGAATACGCGTGCAGAATCTTTCATCGCCAAAGCGGCGATCAACATCGAGGGTTACCAGACCGGCTTCGGCAACGAGTTCGCGACCGAGGCGCTGCCCGGCGCGCTGCCGGCCAACCAGAACTCTCCACAGCAAGTCGCCTATGGCCTGTATGCCGAGCAGTTGTCCGGCACCGCCTTCACCGCGCCACGCGGCCACAACCGTCGCTCGTGGCTGTACCGGATTCGTCCGGCGGCGATGCATGAGCCGTTCGAGCGAATCGGCAACGGCCTGATCGATCGCTTCGATGATGTCGAGACGCCGCCCAACCAGTTCCGCTGGGATCCTCATCCCATGCCGGACGCGCCCACCGATTTTGTCGCGGGGCTGATCACCATGGCCGGCAACGGTTCGCCCGATGCGCAGACCGGTTGCGCGATTCATTTGTACGCGGCCAACCAGTCGATGACGGATAGTTATTTTTATTCTGCCGACGGCGAGTTGCTGATCGTGCCGCAAGTCGGTCGTCTGCAACTGTTGACCGAACTGGGCGCCATCGAGATCGAGCCGCAGGAAATCGCGGTGATTCCGCGCGGCGTGCGCTTCCAGGTCAAGCTGCCCGACGGCAGCGCGCAGGGTTATGTATGCGAAAACTTCGGCGCGCTGTTGCGCTTGCCCGACCTCGGTCCGCTCGGCTCCAACGGCCTGGCCAATCCACGCGATTTCCTGACGCCGCATGCCTGGTACGAAGACCGTGAAGGCGACTTCAGGCTGATCGCCAAATTCGGCGGCAACCTGTGGCAGGCCAAGATCGGCCATTCGCCGCTGGACGTGGTGGCCTGGCATGGCAACTACGCGCCGTACAAATACGACCTGCGCCATTTCAACACCATCGGCTCGATCAGCTACGACCATCCCGATCCGTCGATCTTCCTCGTGCTGCAGGCGCAGAGCGACACGCCGGGCGTGGATACGCTGGACTTCGTGATCTTCCCGCCGCGCTGGCTGGCGGCGGAAAACACTTTCCGCCCGCCATGGTTCCACCGCAACGTGGCGAGCGAATTCATGGGCCTGATCCACGGCGTGTACGATGCCAAGGCCGAAGGCTTCCGTCCCGGCGGCGCCAGCCTGCACAATTGCATGACCGGCCACGGTCCGGACGGCGCCACGTTCGAGAAGGCCAGCCGCAGCGACACCAGCAAGCCGAACAAGGTCGGCGACACCATGGCCTTCATGTTCGAGACGCGTAACATCATCAAGCCGACGCGCCACGCGCTGAACTCGCCGACGCTGCAAAAGAACTATTACCAGTGCTGGATGGATATCAAAAAGAACTTTGACCCGCACTTCAATCCACAACATCGTCCGGAGCAACAATGAGCATCACCCTGAATGAAACCCACGACGCCGGCCTGCGCAGCTGGGTCACCTCGGCCAATGCCGCCGGCACTGATTTCCCGATCCAGAATTTGCCGTACGGCGTGTTCCGCCGTAAAGATGGCGACGAGACTTTCCGCGCCGGCGTCGCCATCGGCGACAGCATCCTCGACTTGCGCGCGGCGTTTGAAAGCGGCGCCTTCGCCGGCTTCGGCGAGACCGTGCACAAGGCCATCGTGGCAGCGACGACGGGCGTCAATCTGAATCCGTTGATGGAGCTCGATGTCGCTGCATGGTCGGCCCTGCGCCTGGCCTTGTCGACGCTGTTGCGCGAAGGTGCGGTGCATCAGTCGCAACTGCAGTCGGCGCTGGTGCCGCAGGCCGAAGCCGAACAGGCCTTGCCGGCGCAGATCGGCGACTACACCGACTTCTATACCTCGATCCATCACGCCACCGCGATCGGCAAGCTGTTCCGTCCTGACAATCCGCTGCTGCCGAACTACAAATGGGTGCCGATCGGCTATCACGGCCGCTCGTCCTCGATTGCGGTGTCGGGCCAGCAGTTCCGTCGTCCGCTCGGCCAGCTCAAGCCGCCGACCTCCGACGTGCCGGTGTTCGACGCCTGCAAACGCCTCGACTATGAAATGGAAGTCGGCGTCTTCATGGGGCAAGGCAACGCCATCGGCGACGCCATCGCCATCGGCGCCGCCGAGTCGCATGTGTTCGGCCTGTGCCTGTTGAATGACTGGTCGGCGCGCGACGTGCAAGCCTGGGAATACCAGCCGCTCGGTCCTTTCCTGGCGAAGAACTTCGCCTCGACGATTTCGCCGTGGATCGTCACGCTCGAAGCGCTGGCGCCGTATCGCGCCGCGTGGACGCGCGATGCGGCAGATCCGCAGCCGCTGGCTTACCTCGATGCGCCGGACCTGCGCGAGCACGGCGCCTTCGATGTGCAACTCGAAGTGCTGTTGCAAACCAAGGCAATGCGCGAAGCAGGGACTGCGCCGCAACGACTGTCGCTGGGCAATTTCCGCGACGCTTACTGGACCGTATCGCAACTGGTGGCGCACCACACCGTCGGCGGTTGCAACCTGCGTGCGGGCGACCTGCTCGGTTCGGGAACGCTGTCGGGACCGACGCCGGAATCGGCCGGTTCGTTGCTGGAGCTGACCGCCGGCGGCAAGCAATCGATCAATCTGGACAATGGCGAAACGCGCATCTTCATCGAAGACGGCGACACCGTCATCATGCGCGGTTGGGCCGGAGGCGAGGGTTTGCCGCGTATCGGCTTCGGCGAGGTCGCGGGCACCGTGCTGCCGGCGCGCCAGGTTTAATAAAAACAGAAGGAGACAGCGACCATGACGATTCATCTCTACAGCTATTTCCGCAGCTCGGCGTCGTATCGCGTGCGCATCGCCCTGCATCTCAAGGGCCAGTCCTACGACACCGTGCCGGTGCATCTGCTCAACAACGGAGGCGAACAATATGCGCCGGCGTTCAGCGCGTTGAATCCGCAGTCGCTGGTGCCGGTGATGGAAGAAGAAGGGCGTCACATCACGCAGTCGCTGGCGATCCTGGAGTATCTGGAAGAGCGCTTCCCGACGCCGGCATTGCTGCCGCCGGGTTTGCTGGATCGCGCCCACGTGCGTGAGATTTCGCTGGCGATCGCCTGCGACATCCATCCGCTCAACAACCTGCGCGTGTTGCGCATGCTCAAGCAGGAGCTCGGCGTCACCGAGGAAGTCAAGCAACAGTGGATACAGCACTGGATCGCGCTCGGTTTTGGCGCGTTGGAGAAGCAGCTGGCGGCCAGTACGCAGCGTGGCCGCTTCTGCTTCGGCGACACGCCGACCATGGCCGATTGCTGCCTGATTCCGCAGATCTTCAACGCCCGCCGTTTCAATGTCGACATGATGCGCTATCCGACGCTGGCAGCCATCGAGGAAGCCTGCAACGGGCTTGAGGCCTTCCAGCTGGCGCAGCCGTCGGCGCAGCCCGACGCCGCCTGAATACTCCTTCTCCATCCTCTCCTTCAGCCTCGTTCGAGGCGCTTGCCGGCGGCACAGGAGTCGCTGCCGGCAATTTCTGCTTCCCCTGATCCGGTCTTTGCACCATGCAATCCAACGCGGTTGCCGGTGTTTCAAGTAGTGCCTGTTGGAAATTTGCCAAAGTCTGTCGTCCGGACGTGCCGCGCATCCCGGAAATGGCAGTGGTGCGGGAGATTGCCGGTATAATTTTCTGCGCTATCGATAATAAAAAAAGACGCATCCTGTCCGATGGCAAAAAAGCAATAATGCAGGCGCCCGCAGCGCCTGCCCATAAAACGATTCAGTCTGACTCAGGGAATCACGTTGTCGTGGTGACGGGGAGCGGGAAATGACATCGACTTGACATGCCGCAGGGCCGCACCGCGCACGATCACAAGATCGCGCGGTCGTCGGAGGCGTGCAGGTCGGCAGATGTTCATCACTACGTTCCCTCATGTGCGACGCTGCTTCCGGGGGGCGGTTTTTTCTTCGCTGGGGTTCAAGTATGCAAGTGGTCAGCCGACCTTATCGCTGGGCGATTTACGGTTTGCTGGTGGTCGTGATCGCCGCCGGCATCGTGCTGTTTTTCGCGATGGCGCGCACGGCCAAGGATATTCGTGCGTCGACCACGCCGCTGCTGCAGGAAAAAATCCCCACGCTGCGCCATCTGTCCGATTTTGAAAGCGCGCTGCTGCGTTACCAGCTGGCGCTCAACAAGTATTACGTCGCCTCCATCGGCCGCGACCGCTTCGACACACTGGAAATCCAGGCCGGCGAAGAAATGGCCGACAACTTCGATTACGTGCGGCGCGACTTGCAGCAGGCGGCCCAGATGGGTAGCCTGCGCAGCAACTATGACGCCGTGCTGGCGATGGGACCGGCGCTCGAGAAAATCATGCTGACGCCGCCCGTCAACCGTGAAAAGGCGCGCCTGCTGCTGGGCGAACTCAACGTCAAGACCAACAACATCCGCGGCCTGCTCGGCACGGCCAAGCACGACGTCGAAGCCGGGATATATGAAGTGGGCGACCTCGCCAACAGCGGCGTCGACGAGATTACTCGACTGGTGCATATCTACAGCGTCGGTATGCTGCTGACCGCCTTGTTCATGATGTATCACGTGTGGGCGCGCTTCCGTTCGGAGAACGTGCTGGCCTTCCAGGCGGCGCACGATCCGCTGACCGGGCTGGCGCACCGCGGCTCGTTCGAGCGTCGCCTCAAGACCATGGCGGACCAGCCGCATACGGTGGTGCTGGGCATGATTGACCGCTTCGAGCGCGTCGTCGGCGGCCTCGGACATGCCTTCGGCGATCGCTTGATGCAGGAAATGGCGACCCGCATCAAGCGCGCTGCCGAACGTCACGGCGGTGAGGTGTTCCGTCTCAACGGCGCCAATGTGGCGATCCTGTACAAGTCCAATGGCGACAATCTGAGCTTTCAGGAAGCCCTGTCGAGCCTGCAGGAATACATGCGCCAGCCGTTCGAGTTCGGCCAGCACGAGATTTTTTCCAGTATGAGCATGGGCGGCGCCGAGTATCCGCGCGATGGCGCCGAGCCGGCACATCTGCTGCAGAATGCCGATGCGGCGTTGCAGGCTGCGCGCGACGCCGGCGGCGATTGCTTCGTGCAGTATTCGAAAGCGCTCAACACGCGCGCACAGGAGCGCCTCGCGCTGGAAGCGCAACTGCGTCACGCGATCGAACGCAACGAGCTGGAATTGCATTTCCAGCCGCAGCAGGGACTGACCGATGATCGCCTGGTTGGTTTTGAGGCGCTGGTGCGCTGGCGCCGCAACGGCGAGCTGATCTCGCCGGCCGACTTCATCCCGCTGGCCGAAGAGTCCGGCCTGATCGTGCCGATCGGTGACTGGGTGCTGGCCGAAGCCTGCCGCCAGGCCAAGATATGGAGCCTGGAGACGCCGCGCAAGTTCGTCATCGCGGTGAATATTTCACCACGTCAGTTCCATCATCCATCCTTCCTGCGCCGCGTCACCACGACGCTCGCCGAAAGCATGATCGATCCGTCCTTCATCGAGCTGGAAATCACCGAAGGCATCGTCATGCGCGATGTCGAACGCACCATCGAATTGCTGGAAGACCTGCGCAAGCGCGGCCTGACGCTGGCGATCGACGACTTCGGTACGGGCTATTCGTCGCTGGCTTATCTCAAGCGATTCTCGATCGACAAGCTCAAGATCGACCAGTCCTTCATCCGCCACCTGCGCCCCAACAGCGAAGACGCGGCGATCGTGCAGGCGGTCATCAACCTCGGTCACCATCTCGGCTTGTCGGTGATCGCCGAAGGCGTGGAAACCGTGACCCAGCGCGAATTGCTGCGGGCCTGGGGCTGCGATGAAATCCAGGGCTACTTCTACGGCCGGCCGTTGTCGGCCGACAAGGCCACGCAGTTCATCTTCGACAATTAATAATCAAGCCGGCGGACGACGCGGCACCAGCAGATTGCCGGTCATCACCAGCACTGGTTGGTTGTCCTGATTGAAGGTGGTGACGCGGTGCTTGAGGAAACCCTGTTGCGGTTTCGATTGTGAGAACTTCAGCTCCAGCACTTCCACCTCGATATGCAGGCGGTCGCCCGGACGGGTAGGGCGCGGCCAACGGAATTCCTCAAAGCCGGCGCCGATGATGCCGCCGTGGATCGGCAGGGTTTTCACCAGCAGGCGCATGGTCAGCGCGGCGGTATGCCAGCCGCTTGCGGCCAGTCCGCCGAAAAAGCTCTTCTCGGCCGCAGCTTCATCCAGATGGAAAGGCTGAGGATCGTAGCTGGCGGCGAACGCCTTGATGGCGTCGGCGCTCAATGCCTCATCGTCGGCATGGCCGAATTTCTGGCCGGGGGTGAAGTCTTCCAGATAGAGTAAATGCGCAGACATTGGCGGTCTCCCTTGACTTGTCTTATAATGTAGATTGCAAAATGATAGTTAGTTGTTCATCCGAATGATAGCCAGCCAGATGGGACTTGTCCATGGAACGTAAAAGCTTCGGCAACATGCAGTGCCCGGTAGCCCGCACGCTTGAGCGCGTGGGCGAGTGGTGGAGCATCCTGATCCTGCGCGACGCGCTGCACGGGCTGACCCGCTTCGACCAGTTCCAGAAGAGCCTGGACATCGCGCCCAACATGCTCACGCGCCGTCTCAACTCGCTGGTCGAATCCGGCTTGCTGGAGCGCCGCCAGTACAGCGAACGGCCGCCGCGCCACGAATACATCCTGACCGACCTGGGCCGCGATTTCCGCTCCATTCTGGTCGCGCTCAACACCTGGGGCAACAAGCATTTTGCGCCGGAAGGCCCGAGCGTGCTGCTGATCGATTCGACCACGGGCGAAGAGGCCGAGCCGGTGATGATCGACGGCAAGAGCGGCAAGCGTTTGAATTCACCCGATTTCGTGTTCGCGCCGGGGCCGCAGGCCAATGAAGGCATGAAGGCGCGCATCAACTTTGCCCGCGAACGCGCGGCAGAAGCGGCTGCCAACGATGCGGCAGCGACGCCGGAAGCTGTGGCTCCAGCCAAGCCGGCCAAGGCGCCGCGCAAGAAGGCGGCTGCGCGCAGCGCCTGATTCCCTCTATTTTTTCCTGTTTCGTTTGTCTCCATGGCGTCGTTGTTGCGACGCCATTTTTTTGTCCGGTTTCAACACACGCGCTTGACAACCATCTCTTCGCTAATTAGTATGCATATACATTGATGCATATGCATTGATTTTGATCCTTTAAATAGGTCGGAGCTTCATGTTTAACCAATGCACCTGTACCCGCCTGCGTCGGCTGACGCGGCGCATTACCTCGATTTACGACCGGCACTTGCTGCCGGACGAACTCACCATCAGCCAGTATTCATTGCTGAGCCGGGTGGGCAAGCACGGCTCCATCGCCAACCTGCGCCTGGCTGCGGAAATGGGCATGGATCGCAGCACCCTGAGCCGCAACATCAAACCGCTGATGGCGGCCGGGTGGATCGCTACGGTCGACATGCCGCCTGACGAGCATGTCGACAAGCGCTCGTTCGGACTCGGCCTTAGCGAAGCGGGTCAGGCCAAGCTGGCTATCGCCCGTCCCAACTGGGTGCAGGCGCAGCTGGAAATTGACGGGTTGCTCGGCGAGGATTTGCATGCCGCCTTGTCCGGCATGATTGATGACGCCTACGACAAATTACAGGAAGCCTGATCCGTCCACTTCGGTCAGGCCGTTCTAATACAAGCACCATCAATGCCTGCGCGCATTGGTGGTTTTTTATTCACCATTATTTTTGAATGAGCGTCATGAATAAAGTCACTCAAGCCATCGCGCAGCGCACCTCGCATCGTTTCAGTTATGCGTGGGTCGTCGTCGCCGTGATTTTCCTCGTCCTGCTGACCTCGGCCGGCATCCGTGCCACGCCGTCGGTCATGATCCTGCCGCTGGAACATGAATTCGGCTGGAACCGTTCCACCATCTCGCTGGCGATTTCCTTCAACATCGCGTTGTACGGTTTGATCGGTCCGTTCGCCGCCGCCGCGATGCAACGCTTCGGCATCCGTCCCGTGGTGATGGGCGCGCTGGTGCTGCTGTCGATCGGCACCGCGCTCAGCACGCTGATGCAGATGCCATGGCACATGGTGATGACCTGGGGCTTGCTGGTCGGCTCCGGCACCGGTGTCGCCGCCAACACGCTGGGCGCCACGATCGTCAGCCGCTGGTTTGAAATGCGCCGCGGTCTGGCGATGGGCTTGCTGACCGCCAGCGCCGCGACTGGGCAAATGGTGTTCCTGCCGCTGATGGCATCGATGGTCGAGCACTACGGCTGGCGCTCGGTGGCCTTCCTGGTGGCGATCGTCGCTGCAGTGGCGGTGCCGCTGGTGGCTTTGTTCCTGCCGGAACGTCCGTCCGACGTCGGTCTGCGCCGTTACGGTCAGGCTGCCGATGCGCCGGACGATGCGGCTGTGAAGCAACGCAACCCGCTGGCGATTGCGTTCGACGCGCTGCGCCAGGCGATGAAGGTGCGCGATTTCTGGCTGCTGTTCTTCAGCTTCTTCGTCTGCGGCATGAGCACCAATGGTTACATCGGCACGCAGTTCATCGCGATGTGCAACGACTACGGCATTTCCGAAGTCGGCGGCGCCAGCATCCTGGCGGCGATGGGCATGCTCGATCTGGTCGGCACGACCTTGTCCGGCTGGTTGTCCGATCGCTTCAATCCACGCGTGCTGCTGTTCTGGTACTACGGCTTGCGCGGCATTGCGCTGATCTTCCTGCCGTATGCGTTCGGCCTCGATTATTTCGGCCTGACCGTGTTCGCGATCTTCTACGGTCTCGACTGGATCGCCACCGTACCGCCGACCGTGCGTCTGGCCAATGATGTGTTCGGTCGCCTTGCTGCACCGATCGTGTTCGGCTGGATCGTTGCCGGTCACCAGCTCGGCGCCGCTGCCGCCACCACCATATCGGGCTTCATGCGCGCCAACCTCGGCGACTATACGGCTTCGTCGATGCTGATGGGCGTCGCTTGCCTGGTCGGTGCGGTGATGGTGTTGCGCATCAAGGGGCATCAGCATGACAAGCCGGTGGCGGTTGCTGCATAAACCGCTTCTTCCGTTATACGCAAAAACGCCCGCTTCACGTTGATGAAGCGGGCGTTTTTGTTTCTGCGCTGTTGCAGGATGATTACTGCGGGATTACTTGGCCAGCGCCTTGCGCAGGCTCGAAGTCGCCAGATCGACGGCGCTCTTCGCCGCTGGTGTGTCACCCAACGCATTGAGCATCACGAAGTCGTGGATGGTGCCGAGGTAGCGCACCTGCGTCACCGGTACGCCGGCCTTGGCCAGCTTGGCGGCATAGGCTTCGCCTTCGTCGCGCAGCACGTCGTTTTCATCGGTGATGACCAGTGCCGGCGGCAGATCCTTCAACTGTTCCAGCGTCGCGTTCAACGGTGCGATATGCGGATCCTTGCGGTTGGCGCCGGCCGGCAGGTAGGCGTTCCAGAACCACTTCATCGCTTCCTTGGTCAGCCATGGGCCGTTGGCAAACTGGTTGTACGAACCGTTTTCAAAATTGGTGTCGGTGACCGGATAGAACAGCACCTGATACTTGATCGCCGGACCCTTGCGTTCCTTGGCCAGCAGGCTCACGACGGCAGTCATGTTGCCGCCAACGCTGTCGCCGGCAATCGCCAGGCGGCTCGCATCGACGTTGAATTCCGCAGCATGCTCAGCGACGTATTTGGTCGCGGCGTAGTCCTGTTCGATGGCGATCGGATAGCGCGCTTCCGGCGAGCGGTCGTAGTCGACGAAGACTGCGGCAACCTTGGCGCCGTCAACGATCTGGCGCACCAGGCGATCATGCGTATTGACGTCGCCCATCACCCAGCCGGCGCCGTGGAAGTACATCACCACCGGCAGCGTTTCCTTGTTGCCTTGTGGGCGCAGGACGCGGATGCGGGTGCTGCCGGTCGGGCCGACCGGGATCACGCGGTCTTCGATGTCGGCAGCCGGCTTGGCGACCTTGCCGGACTGTGCGCCGGCCAGCAGGTTGCGTGCCTGTTCAGGCGTCAGCGTGTAGATAGGAGGACCGCCGGCGGCGGCCAGCGCGTCGAGGAAACCCTGGGTTTGCGGTTCGACGGAGGCGGCCGATGCAGATTGGGCGGTCGAAGCGGCAGCGAGAGCGATGGCGCTGAGGGCAAGCAGTTGTTTGATCGATTTCATGATGTTTCCTTTCGGGGGCAGGTTTTGTATTTGAACAATTAAATTGTGTGCAATATATTTGATGCTTTGGCAAATGAAACGAGTCATGCATGCGTTTGCCTTTCCGGGGTGAGGAGGCAGTGCATGGAACGAATATTAAATTGTTGAAAATTAAATTGCAAGCAATTTAAAAATAAAAATTACAACGGCATCGTTCCTGTCTTCCGGAAAGGAGGAGGGAGCTTGCGCCATGCAGGCGCAAGCAATGCATCAACGCAGCATCAATCCCACTGTGGCGCAAAGTCCGGATTGGCAAGTCGCTCACCCTTGTCCAGCTTGGCGATGGCGGCCATCTCGGCGTCGCTGAGGCGGATGTTTTGCGCCGCCAGGTTGCTTTCCAGGTTGGCCCGCTTGGTCGACGACGGAATCGTGGCGAAGCCTTGCTGCAGCGACCACGCCAGCGCGATCTGGGCCGGATTGGCCTGGTGCGCCTTGGCGATCTCGATGATGGTCGGGTCGCTCATGACCTTGCCGTATGCCAGTGGCATGTAGGCCGTCAGGTGGATGCCCTGGCTGCGGGCGAACTCGACCACCTTGCGGTTTTGCAGGAAGGGATGGATCTCGATCTGCTGGGTGGCGATTTCCTTCGCGCCGACGGCATCGATCGCTTGTTGCAGATGCGCGATGGTGAAGTTCGAAACGCCGATCAGCTTGGTCAAGCCCTGCGCCTTGGCTTCGGCCAGTGCTTCCATATAAGCCGCGACCGCGATGCTGTCGTTGGGCGCCGGCCAGTGGATCAGCGTCAGGTCGACCTGGTCCATCTGCAGTTTGGCCAGGCTTTCCTTCAGGCTGGGGATGAGTTTGTCTTTGGACAAATTCTCGGTCCAGATCTTGGTGGTGACGAATAGATCCTTGCGCGCCACGCCGGCAGCAGCAATGGCTTTGCCGACCTCGGCTTCGTTGCCGTAGATCTGCGCGGTGTCGATATGGCGGTAGCCGAGTTCAAGGCCGTTGGTGACGGAGTCGATGACTTGCTGGTCTTTCAGACGGAAGGTGCCGAGGCCGAATGCGGGAATGGTGCTCATGGAATTCCTTGGTAAGTGAGATGGGGGAGATGGGGCGCGGACGACATGGCCGACGCGAAGGAGAGGGAAGCTTGCGGTGCTTACTCCATGGACAACAGTATGCGGGCAAAGTGCTGTTGCAAAAATACGGTCTAAAGCAAAACTTTATTGCGTCCACGGCAAATATTGGCCGTGCCGAACGTCCTTGATTCTACTTTCGAATATTTCGATGATTGACTGTCATTCTTTCCGTTTTTCTTTCGTGCATCGTTCGCCCATACTTCGCTTCATGGTGAACGACACAGACAAAGACGGACACCAGCGAAGCACTCACCCTTATCGAATTCATCGTCAATACCTCAGGAGAACATCATGGCAATCGCAAAAGCACAACCAGGCAAAACACTGTTGAACCCAACCAACCACACCCTGATCATGATTGACCACCAGTCGCAAATGTCGTTTGCCACCCACTCGATCGACATGGTCACGCTGCGCAACAACGTCGCCCTGGTCGCCAAGGCCGCCAAGGAATTCAAGGTATCGACAATTTTGACAACGGTTGCCGAAAAATCCTTCTCCGGCCCGATCTTCGATGAAATCAAATCGGTGTTCCCGAACGAAGAAGTGATCGATCGCACCAGCATGAACACCTGGGAAGACCCGCGCATCGCCGACCGTGTCAACGCCATCGGCAAGGAAAAGATCGTGCTGGCCGGCCTCTGGACCTCGGTATGCATCGTCGGCCCTGCGCTGTCCGCGCTGGACCAGGGCTTTGAAGTCTATGTGATCACCGACGCCAGCGGCGACGTGTCGAATGAAGCGCACCAACGTGCAATCGAGCGCATGATCCAGTTGGGCGCGCGTCCGATGACTTCGCTGCAATACCTGCTCGAACTGCAACGCGACTGGGCCCGCACCGAGACTTACGATGAAACCGTCGCCACCGCGATCGCCAACGGCGGCGCTTACGGTCTGGGTCTGATTTACGCCAAGACCATGTTCAATGCTTCGGAAGCGCATTGATTCGCTATTGAGTATTCCTCGGGATCCCGCTTTACCATGAACGGGATCCCGCAGTTTTAGACCTCCCATGACAACACAACACCAACGAACAACCCCAGGAGTGAACATGAGCGCCGACCTGATTCTGCTGAACGGAAATTTCCACACCATCGACAAAGCCCAGCCGCTGGCAAGCGCCGTCGCGATCAAGGACGGCAAGTTCCTCGCCGTCGGCGACGCGGAAGCCGCCATGCGCCATCGCGGCGACGCCACCAAAGTGGTGGACCTGAACGGCCGCAGCGTCGTGCCGGGCCTGAACGATTCGCACATCCACCTGATCCGCGGCGGCCTCAACTACAACCTCGAACTGCGCTGGGAAGGCGTGCCGTCGCTGGCCGACGCTCTGCGCATGCTGCGCGAGCAGGCCTTGCGCACACCGCATCCGCAGTGGGTGCGCGTGGTCGGCGGCTGGACTGAATTCCAGTTCGCCGAACGCCGCATGCCGACGCTGGAAGAAATCAACGCTGCCGCGCCGGACACCCCGGTGTTCATTCTGCACTTGTACGATCGCGCCTTGCTCAACCAGGCTGCGCTGCGCGCCGTCGGCTACAACAAGGACACCCCGAATCCGCCGGGCGGAGAAATTCAGCGCGATGCCGCCGGCAATCCGACCGGCATGCTGATCGCCCGTCCCAATGCCATGATCCTGTACGCGACGCTGGCCAAAGGTCCGTCGCTGCCGCTCGACCAGCAAGTCAATTCGACGCGCCAGTTCATGCGCGAACTCAATCGCCTCGGCGTCACCAGCGTGATCGACGCCGGCGGCGGTTTCCAGAATTATCCGGAAGACTACGCCATCATCGACCAGCTGGCGCGCGAGCAGCAGCTGACCGTGCGCATCGCCTATAACCTGTTCACGCAGAACAAGGGCAAGGAGCTGGGCGACTTCCAGCGCTGGACCGACATGATCAAGCCGGGCCAGGGCGACGATTTCTATCGCCACAACGGCGCCGGCGAAATGCTGGTGTTCTCGGCGGCCGACTTTGAAGACTTCCTCGAGCCGCGCCCTGAACTCGCCGCCGGCATGGAAGATGAACTCGAAAAAGTCGTGCGCCATCTGGTGTCCAACCGCTGGCCGTTCCGCCTGCATGCAACCTACGATGAATCGATCAGCCGCATGCTCGACGTCTTCGAAAAAGTGAATCGCGACATTCCCTTCGGCGGTCTGCACTGGATCTTCGACCACGCTGAAACCATTTCGCCGCGTAACATCGAGCGCGTGCGTGAACTCGGCGGCGGCCTGGCGATCCAGCACCGCATGGCGTTCCAAGGCGAATATTTCGTCGACCGCTACGGCAAGGAAGCCGCCAAGGCGACGCCGCCGGTCGCGCGCATGCTGGACATGGGCGTGCCGGTCGGCGCCGGCACCGACGCCACCCGCGTCGCCAGCTACAACCCGTGGACCGCGCTGTACTGGCTGGTGTCGGGCAAGACCGTGGGCGGCCTGCAACTGGCCGAAGCCGGCTTGCCGCGTGAAACCGCGCTGGAACTGTGGACCGCAGGCAGCGCTTGGTTCTCCAATGAACAAGACAAGAAGGGCCGCATCAAGGCCGGCCAGCTGGCTGATCTGGTGGTGTTGTCGGCCGACTTCTTCAGCGTCGCCGAAGAAGACATCAAGGCCATCGAATCGGTCATGACCGTGGTCGGCGGCAAGATCGTCTACGGCGCAGATGAGTTCGACCCGCTGGCGCCGCCGGCCATCCCGGTGCTGCCGGACTGGTCGCCGGTGAAGAACGTGCCGGGCCACTACAGTGCACGCAAATCGGGCACGCAGAGCCAGCAGCAGCAACGCCGGGCTATCCTGCCGCATCAATGCGCAGGCGCTTGCAACGTGCATGCCCACTCGCACGATGTCGCGCGCCGTTCGTCGGTGCCGGCGTCGAATTTCTCAGGCTTCTGGGGCGCGCTCGGTTGCAGCTGCTTCGCGTTCTGATCGGAGAATGAACATGACTTATTCCAAAATCATCTGGGGCCTGTTGCTCTCCTTCGTGGTCGGCTTCTGCTGCCACCTCGCGCAAATCCCGGTACCGTCGCCGCCGGTCCTCAGCGGCGCTTTGCTGGTGTTCATGATGAGCAGCGGCTACTGGCTGGTGGATCGTTACCTGGCCGCCAAGGATGCGAAAGCAAAGCAAGCCAAGGAAAAGCAAACTGAGGTGCAAGCATGAGCGCGCTGTTCACGGGCGCCGTGCTGGGCACGCTGATCGGCGCAGTCTGCCGCTGGTTCGGCCTGCCGTCGCCGACGCCGCCGACACCGGTCGGTGCTTCGCTGGTGGTGGCAATGACATTGGGTTACGTGCTTGCCGGCTATGTGCTGGCAGGACATTTCTGATCAAGGAGAATCGACATGCAAACAGTTCACACTGCATCAACCGTAAAAGGAAATTTGTTCCTGCGCCTGCTGTGGGCGCCGGCCCAGGACCTCGGCCTGCTGTTCCTGCGCCTGACCGGCGCCTTGCTGCTGCTGTACGTGCACGGCCTGCCGAAGATCATCAATTTCGCCGGCGAGCTGGCGCACATCGACGATCCCTTGCACGTCGGCCGCGCCTTCACGCTCGGCTTCGCCATCTTTGCCGAAGTCCTGTGCCCGGTGCTGATCGTGCCCGGCATCCTGACGCGGCTGGCCAGCGCAGCGGTGCTGGTGCTGCTGGGCGTATCGATGTTCCTGGTGCATCCCGACTGGAGCGTGGCGGAAGGCCAGTTCGGCTGGTTGCTGATGATCGTGTTCGGCAGCATCGCCTTGATGGGCGCCGGCCGTTATTCGATTGACGCTGCTCTCGTACAAAAAATCGAGGATTGAGATGGCTGCGCTGAATAGTCCCGTCCGCCCCGCCGGATTGCGTTATCTGAATCGCGCCACCTGCCAGGGCATCGCCATGAGTTTCCTGGCGGGCTATGTGGATACGCTGGGCTTCGTCGCCCTGTTCGGATTGTTCACCGCCCACGTCACTGGCAACTTCGTGCTGATCGGCAGTGAACTGGCGAATCCCTCGCACGGCGTGTTGATCAAGTTCCTGGCTTTTCCTGCGTTCATCCTGTCGGTGGTCATGACGCGGCTGGTAGTGATTGCGCTGGAGCGCAGCGGCAAGCCGGCCTTGCCCTGGGTGCTGATGCTGCAACTGATGTTTCTGCTGGCGTTCATGGGCTTCGGCCAGAGCATTGCGCCGGTCGGCGTGGCCGATGCCCGCGCCACCGCCGCCTTGCTGGCAGGCATGTTCGGCGCTGCTGCGATGGGCATCCAGAACGCCGCCGCCCGCTTGATTTTGCCGCAGGCGGCGCCAACTACCGTCATGACCGGCAACGTCACGCAACTGGTCATCGACGTCACCGACATCGTGCGCGGCGCAGCGGATGACACGGTGCGCCAGCGCTGTGTCAAATTCTTCTGGCCCATCGTGGCGTTCGGCGTGGGTGCGATCGGCGGAGCGTTTGCCTATCATCAGGCATTGTTCTTCGCGCTGTTGTTGCCGGTCGGTATCCTGGTGGCGATGATCGTAGCTGAATTCCGGGCAACCTCGGCGATGCAGGCAAGCAAGGCCTGAAGCCTGCTCCGCTTCGCTTCGACCTATAATGTGCGTCTGGGGTACTCGAACGATAAAAACAGCAGCAAGCAGGGCAAGCCGACAAGGCGGAAGGCAGTGGAACAACGATGAGCTATTTGTATCACCTGATTGAACAGTACGGTCTGATCATCGTATTCCTGAACGTGCTGACCGAGCAGCTGGGCGCGCCGATTCCTGCTTATCCGACGCTGGTGATCACCGGCGCGCTGGCCTGGCGCGGGCAGTATCCGATTGCGCTGTTGCTGCTGGTGGCGGTGGTCGCCGCGCTGATCGCCGACTATGTCTGGTACATGGCCGGACGTCGCTACGGTCGCCGCATCATGTCGACGCTGTGCCGCATTTCCCTTTCCCCTGATTCCTGCGTACGCCAGACCGAATCGATCTATTCGCGCTGGGGCGCCCGTTCGCTGCTGGTCGCCAAATTCATTCCAGGTTTCGCTTCGATTGCCAGCGCATTGGCCGGCACCGTCGGCACCTCGCGCGGCAAATTCCTGTTGTACGACGGCGTCGGTGCAGCCTTGTGGTCGGGGCTGGCAATCTTTCTCGGTGCGCTGTTCAACACCGCCATCGACGATGTACTGAGCGTACTGGCCGAGCTCGGTCAATACGGCATGATGCTGGTGCTGATCGGCTTCGCCGTCTTCGTCGCCAGCAAATGGTGGCAGCGTCGCCGCTTCCGCAAGTCGCTGGAAATGGCGCGCATCTCGGTCGGCGAGCTCGATGGCCTGCTCAAGAGCGGTGTGCGCCCGACCATCGTCGACGTGCGTTCGCCGGCGTCGCAGCAGATCGGCCGCATTCCCGGCGCGTTGACGATTTCCAACCAGGAGATCCAGACCTTCGCGTTCGAAGCGCCGATGGAAGATGAAGTTATCGTCTACTGCGCCTGCCCCAACGAAGCCTCGGCCGCACTGGTCGCCAAAGCGCTCATGCGGCGCGGCTACAAGCGCGTGCGGCCGCTCACCGGCGGCATCGACGCCTGGGTGGCGGCGGGTTATTCGATCGAAGCCTGAGCGGCGTTCGCTTTCTCTTTTGTGCGGAAATAATCCATGTTCAGAATCAGTCTCGATGCCCTGTTGATTCTCGATGCGATCGACCGGCGCGGTTCGTTTTCCGCCGCCGGGCTGGAGCTGCATCGGGTGCCGTCGACGATTTCCTATACGGTGTCGAAGCTGGAACAGGACCTCGGCGTGCAGGTATTCGACCGGCAGGGACCCAAGGTCGTGCTCACACGCGCCGGTGAAGAATTGCTGAAGGAGGGCCGCTACCTGCTCAAGGCGGCGGAAGACCTCGAGCATCGCGTGCGTCGCGTCGCCTCGGGTTGGGAAACCGAATTCACCATCGGCCTCGATTCGCTGTATTCGGCGGCATCGCTGGAGTCGGACATCGTGGCGTTCTATCAAGTGGCTGACCGCACGCGCCTGCGCATTGCGCGCGAGTCGCTGGCCGGCACCTGGGAAGCCTTGCTCGATCGCCGCGTCGACTTGCTGATCGCAGCGCCCGGCGAAGGACCGGCCGGCGGCGGCTATGTGGCGGAGCAGATCGGCACGGTGAAGTTCGTCTTCGTGGTGGCGCCGCATCATCCGCTGGCGAAGATGGACAAGGTCCTGAGCAAGGCCGACCTGCATCCTTACCGCGCCATCAGCGTTGCCGATTCGGCGCGCAAGATGCCGCCGCGCACAGTCGGCCTGCTGTTCGGCCAGGACACCCTGACGGTGCCGGACATGCGCAGCAAGTACGCCTTGCAGCTGGCCGGCGTGGGCTTCGGCTTCTTGCCGGAGCCATGCGTGCAGAAGTCGATCGCCTCCGGTACGCTGATTGTGAAGGAAGTCGAACAGCCGCGCGCGGAAGAAACCTTCTCGCTGGCTTGGCGCGTCGGTGAAGACGGCGCTGCGCTGACCTGGTGGCTCAAGCGCATGCGCGAAACCGGGGTCCTCAATCGCATGTTGTCGCAGATCGCCGACGGCGGTTTGTAAAGTGTAGATTTCAAATTCGTCAGACGTAAAAAAAGCGCGACGGCTCGTAGCCGTCGCGCTTTTTTATTGGACCGGCAGTTTATGCCGCAACCAGGGTACCGATGGTTTCGCGAGTTTGTGCGATGGCTTTTTCAACAGCCGCTTCACCCATGCCCAGGCCTTCGCTGTGGACGAAGGTGATGTCGGTCATGCCGATGAAACCGAGCACGGCGCGCAGGTAGGTTTCATGGAAGTCCATGACCTTGGCCGGACCTTCGCTGTAGACGCCGCCGCGCGAAGTGAACACGTACACCTTCTTGCCCTGGATCAGGCCGACCGGACCGGTTTCGGTGTACTTGAAGGTCACACCGGCACGCGCCACGTGGTCGATCCAGGTCTTCAGCGTGGAGGTGATCGAGAAGTTGTACATCGGTGCGCCGATGACGATGATGTCGGCGGCATTGACTTCCGCGATCAGTTCTTCGGAGACCTTGACCAGGGCTTGCTGTTCGGCGCTGCGCTTGTCGGCAGGAGTGAAGAAGGCGCCCAGTTTTTGTTCGTCCAGATGCGGGATAGGATTAGCGGCGACGTCGCGTTCGATGACTGTGCTGCCGGGTTGCGAGGCTTGCAGCTTGGCGACGAATTCGCCGGTGACCTGACGCGAGATCGAGCCGCTGTTGCGGGCGCTGCTATTGATGTACAGAATGTTTGCCATGATATTTTCCTTGTATGGGTACGGTAAGACGACGCGCTGCAGGGAGTGCAGCGCGTCGGTGTTTCTGTGGTTTTAGTAAGGCAGATCGAACAGCAGGAATTCGGCTGCTTCGGCCTTTTCAAACGTGATCAGGCTTTCTGCGCTGATCTTCAGCGCGTCGCCGCCCGACAATTGGGTGCCGTTGACGGTCAACTGGCCGCGGATCAGATGGACGTAGCCGAGACGCTTGGCGCCCAGCGCATGTTCTAGCTTGGCGTCGCCGTTCAGGATCGAGGCGAAGATCGATGCATCCTGATGGATCAGCACCGAGTTGTCGCGACCGTCGGACGAAGCGATCAGGCGCAGTTGGCCTTGCTTTTGCTCCGGAGTGAAATTCTTCTCTTCGTAGCTTGGCGGAATGCCTTTCACGTTCGGCTGGATCCAGATCTGCAGGAAGTGCACCGGCTCGGTCTTGGAGTGGTTGAACTCGCTGTGACGCACACCGCTGCCGGCGCTCATGCGCTGGACGTCGCCGTAGTGCAGCACCGAACCTGTGCCCATGCTGTCCTTGTGTTCGAGTGCGCCGTCGAGGACATAGGAGATGATTTCCATGTCGCTGTGGCCGTGCGTGCCGAAGCCCATGCCGGGTGTGACGCGGTCTTCATTGATCACTTGCAGCGGACCGAAGCCCAGTTGTTGCGGATCGTAGTAATGACCGAACGAAAATGTATGGTGCGAATTCAACCAACCGTGATCGGCGACACCGCGTTCGTTGCTTTTGCGAATTTGAAGCATGTTTTTCTCCGTCGGTTAGTGCAGGCAAGGGCGTTTTCCACCTTGGAAAACTGCCTTCTTGTTTGCGTTATTGAGTGGACAGAACGGAGTATGCGCGGGGCAAAATGAAAAGAAAAACGGAAAGATTGGCGGGCTATCATCGAATTATTCGATGATTAATATAAGTAATTGATAAATAACGATTTATTTATTTTTATTGAGTCGTTTTGAAGCTGGTTTCAGGTAATTTTTGACGGTTATTTTCAATAAATATCGAAAAGTCGCTGTCCCGGGTCTTATACGAAAGCCGTGCGGATCGGCGTGCCTTCGCGCAGGGTCTTGGTGACCGGCGTCTTCTCGCAGATTTCACCGAGGCGCGTGAGCTGTTCCGGTGTCAGCGTGTTGCCGAAGGTGACGGTGCGCTCGATGTTTTCCAGGCCGCAGTCGTCGCGTGAAAAGCGCGCATCGATGTGGATGGTGCCCAGGTCCCAGCCCTTGCGATCGGCATACATGCGTAAGGTCAGCGAGGTGCACGCGGCCAGCGCGGCCAGCAGCAATTCGTAAGGCGCCGCGCCGGTGTCGGTGCCGCCGTTGCTGGCAGGTTCGTCCGCTTGCAATTGATGGGTGCGGGCGCGGATGCGTTGCGCGTAGCCGGCGTCGTTGTGCAGATGGATGGTGGCCATGATGTGCGCTCCTTCAATGCGGATGGAATGACTGATTGTTGCACATTCCATTTTCAGGTTTTCAAGTTTTTACGGGACGTAAAAAAGCCTGCACGCGGCAGGCTTTTTCCAAGCATGAAAAACGAATTTGCTTATGCGAAATTCTTCGCTGCGAAATCCCAGTTCACGATGCCCCAGAATGCTTCTGCATACTTCGCGCGTGCGTTGCGATAGTCGATGTAGTAAGCGTGTTCCCAGACGTCGATGGTCAGCAGCGCCTTGCTGTCGGTGGTCAGCGGTGTGCCGGCGCCGGTGGTGTTGACGATGTCCAGTGTGCCGTCGGCTTTCTTGACCAGCCATGTCCAGCCGGAACCGAAGTTGGCCAGGCCTTGCTTGGTGAACTCGGCCTTGAAGGCGTCGAAGGTACCCCACTTGGCGTTGATGGCGTCAGCCAGTGCACCGCTTGGAGCGCCGGCGCCCTTTGGCGTCAGGCCGTTCCAGTAGAAGGTGTGGTTCCAGATTTGCGCTGCGTTGTTGAACACGCCGCCGGAGGACTTCTTGATGATCTCTTCGAGAGAGAGGTTTTCGAATTCTGTACCTGGGATCAGGTTGTTCAGATTGGTGACGTAGGTCTGATGATGCTTGCCGTAGTGGTACTCGAGCGTTTCTTTTGAAATGGTTGGCGCCAGTGCGTCCAGTTCATAAGGCAGTGCCGGGAGGGTATGTGCCATGGTGAATCCTTTCGGGTATCGGTGATTGAAACGAATTTTTTATTCTGAGTCTGTGATTCTAAAGCGGATAGCGATTCTTTGCACCCTCGCGACAGGCTTTTGCGGGTGTCGGATGCCTTAAGTTGGCGTAGGAAATTCAGGTGCAGGTGGCCTGAATAAAGATGATTCTCAATACGCCGCAGATTCACCTTCAATTCGGAGGCAGTTCGCTATCAATCCAGCGTCGGCTGCACGCTGGCGATGCCGACTTCGGCGCTGCCGTCGGCCAGTCGCAGCGTGACATTGCTGCGCGGTTGCAGTTCGGAAGGTGCGCGCAGGACTTTGCCTTTGGCGTCGGTGACGATGGCGTAGCCGCGTTCGAGCGTGCGCTGCGGATTGAGCAATTCAAGTTGAGACGATTGCGCTGCGAGTGTCTGCCGTTGTCGTTGCACCAGCAGCGCGACGGCGTTGCCGATGCGGCGTTGATGACCGCCCACCAGCAGACGTGCGGCGCGCGTGTCGGGCAGGCGATTCTGCAGACGCGTTTGCAGATGTTGCAATTGATAACGGGCCCGCGTGACGGGTGTGCGCGTGGCGTGTTCGAGACGCGCCTGCAGCGCACGCAGCTTGACGCGTTCGTGCGCGATGTACGAAGCCGGGCTGACCAGTCGGCGCGACATCCAGTCGACGGTCTGGCCCTGTTCGGCAAGGCGACGCCTGAGTGCACGTGTGAGATCGGCGGCATGATTCTGCAACTGCGCCAGCCACTCGGCGCGCGGCGTCGCGCACAACTCGGCGGCGGCGGTCGGGGTCGGCGCGCGCAGGTCGGCGGTGAAATCGGCGATCGTGAAATCGGTTTCATGGCCGACGCCGGAAATCACCGGCACCGGGCACGCCGCAATCGCGCGGGCCACGGCTTCATCGTTGAAGGCCCACAGATCTTCCATGCTGCCGCCGCCGCGACCGACCAGCAGCACGTCGCATTCGGCGCGCTGTGATGCTGTCTGGATGGCGCGCGCGATCTTCGCGCCGGCGCCTTCGCCCTGCACCGGCGTTGGATAGAGGATGATGCGCACGTGCGGCGCGCGGCGTCGCAGTGCAGTCAGGATGTCGTGCAGCGCCGCAGCTTGCGGGCTGGTGACGATGCCTACGCAACGCGGGAAGACGGGCAGGGGACGTTTGCGGTCGGGATGGAACAGGCCTTCGTTCTCGAGCTTCTCCTTCAGGCGCAGGAAGGCTTCATACAAATTGCCGACGCCGGCGCGGCGGATCGCTTCGACGTTGAGCTGGTAGTCGCCGCGCGGCGCATACAGCGTGACCAGCGTGCGTACTTCGACCTTGTCGCCTTCGCGCGGCGAAAAGCCGGCATGCTGGGCGCGGCCTTTGAACATCACGGCGCGCACCTGGGCGGCATCGTCTTTCAGCGTGAAATACCAATGACCGGACGCAGCGCGGGTAAAATTGGATATTTCGCCGGACACCCAGACCAGCGGAAAGGTCCGCTCCAGCACGCGCGCGACCGCCTGATTGAGTGCCGATACGGCGAGCACGGGCGGACCGGACGGTGGCGCGGTAGGGGCGGGGCTGGAAAAATCGTCGTGGTTCATTGGCTGGCGTGAGGTCAGTGCACGGTTTCTGTTCAGGATGGAAAAACGCTTTGAAATCAAGGGGCTTGCATCATTGCAAAGCGCTTGTTCACAAAGTTATGCACAGGAAATGTGGGTAAGTGCACGAGATTTTAAATCGGTTCTGCTGCGGCGTCCGGCGAAACCTTTGCAACCGCTGTATCTTGGTCTTGCCCGGCGGGTTGCAACGCGTTACATTCTGCACCGGAAAATGAAGCAGGGTTTAACCCGGCAGCATTCGTCATTACATCATTGTATTAAAGGAGTCTCTCTTGTTCGCAATCATCCAGGCCGCAGGCTGGCCGATCTGGCCGTTGTTGATGGCCTCCATCATCGGCCTTGCGCTGATCATCGAACGACTCCTGTACCTGCGCCGCTCGCGCGTGCTGCCGGACGATTTGCTGCCGGAAGTGGTGCGCGTCTATGAAAGCGGCCGCGTCAACGACGACGTGATCGACAAGCTGGAACAGAATTCGCCGCTGGGCCAGGTGCTGGCCGCCGGTCTGCGCAACGTCGACGCGCCGCGTGAAGTCATGAAGGAAGCCATCGAAGAAGCCGGCCAGGCCGCCGCCCATCGCCTCGAGCGCTATCTCACCACGCTCGGCACGATCGCCTCGCTGGCGCCGCTGATGGGTTTGTTCGGCACGGTCATCGGCATGATCGAAATCTTCGCCTCGCAAAATGCCGCGGGCACCAATCCGTCGCAGCTGGCGCACGGTATTTCGATTGCGCTGTACAACACCGGTTTCGGCCTAGCGATTGCGATGCCGGCGCTGGTGTTCTATCGCCACTTCCGCGCGCTGGTTGACGGCTTCGTGGTCGACATGGAGCAGCAGGCCGTCAAGTTCGTCGACGTCGTGCACGGTTCGCGCCAGTAACAAGAAATAAAGAAACAAGCAAAAGGAAGCGCCATGAATTTTCGCAAAGGCCGCGCACGGGAAGAGTTGGAAATCAACCTGATCCCGTTCATCGACGTCCTGCTGGTGATCGTCATCTTCCTGATGGTGACGACGACGTACAGCAAGTTCACCGCCTTGCAGATCACGCTGCCGACCGCCAACGCCGAGAAGGCGTTGGAGCAGCCGTTCGAACTGAACGTCGCAGTCGACGCGCAAGGACGCTACGCCATCAACAACGTGCAGATCGCTGCACGCGACGCGGCCGGACTGGCGCGCGAATTGCAGAGCGCAGTGCAGGCTAACGCTGCCAATACCGATAGCAGCGGCGGCAAGCCCGATCCGGTGGTGATCATCAATGCCGACGCACTGGCTGCGCACCAGACCGTGATCAACGTGCTGGAAGCGGCGCGTACGGCCGGTTTCGCCAAGGTCACGTTCGCCGCGCAGACCGGCGGCAAGTAAGCCGCACGCGCGCCTCTACCTTTGTCCGCACCTTCCTCCCTCGAATCGACGCTGACGCGCGCCTGGCTGCGGCGCGGCTGGCTCGCGTGCCTGCTGTGGCCGCTGTCGCTGCTGTTCGGCGCCGTCGCGCTGACGCGGCGCGCGCTCTACCGTTTCGGGCTGAAACAGGCGACGCGTCTGGACGTGCCGGTGGTGGTGGTGGGCAACGTCTTCGTTGGCGGCACAGGCAAGACGCCGCTGGCGATCTGGCTGGTGCAGGCCTTGCGCCAGGCCGGCTATACGCCCGGCGTGATTTCGCGCGGTTATGGTTCGGCGCAGGCTGAAGCGCGTCCCGTTACTTCAGGTTCGAAGGCCGCGGAGGTCGGCGACGAACCGCTGCTGATCGCCGAGCGCGCCGGTTGCCCCGTGATGGTCGGCCGCAGCCGGGTGGCGGTGGGGCAGGCTTTGCTGGCGGCGCATCCTGAAGTCGACGTGATCGTTTCGGACGATGGCTTGCAACATTACGCGCTGGCGCGCGATGTCGAAATCGTGTTGTCCGACACGCGCGGCAACGGCAACGGCTGGTTGCTGCCGGCGGGGCCGCTGCGTGAACCGGCTTCGCGCCGGCGCGACTTCTCGGTATGCAATGTCGGCGCCGCCGGCGAAGCACCTGCCGGCGCGTTCGCGATGCGGCTGGAGTCTGATCAGATCGAGTTGCTGACAGACCGTGCATGCCGCCAGCCGCTGGCCTCGCTCAGCGCTGCCGAAGGCATTGCCGCGGTGGCCGGCATCGGCAATCCGGCACGCTTTTTTACGACGCTGGAGCAGGCCGGCCTGAACTTCGAGCGGGTGGCATTGCCCGACCATTACGATTTTGCCCACAACCCCTTCGCCGCGATGTCGGCGGCGGTGATCCTGATCACCGAGAAGGATGCAGTAAAATGCAGGGCTATAAAGGCCATCAAAAACGATCCCCGCATCTGGGTCGTGCCTGTGACGGCGCGCATAGACGGCGCGCTGGCTGAACACATTGTGGAGAAACTCCGTGAACGCCCGATTGCTTGATATCCTCGTGTGCCCTGTTTGCAAGGGCCCGCTCGAGTACGACAAAAAAGCCCAGGAACTGATTTGCAACGGCGACAAGCTGGCTTATCCGATCCGCGACGGCATCCCGATCATGTGGGCTGACGAAGCACGCGATCTGGGCGCCGCGCCTGCTGTGCCAGCGGTCGAACCGGCTGCTGAATAAAGAACAAGTTTCTGCAGTTTCCGCAGTTTCTGTTGTCGTACGTTTGATTGCTGATTGATTCCCGCCATGTCCTTTACCGTCATCATCCCCGCACGCCTCGCCTCCACCCGTTTGCCGAACAAGCCGCTGGCCGACCTTGGCGGCAAGCCGATGATCGTGCGTGTGGCGGAGCGGGCGGCCTTGTCGGGCGCGGCGCGCATTGTGGTCGCCACCGATCACCGCGACATCTACGCCGCCTGCGAACAGCACGGCATCGACGTCGCCATGACGCGTGCCGACCATCCCTCGGGTACTGACCGCATCGCCGAAGTCGCGGCGGCGCTGGACCTGGCCGAAGACGCCGTGGTGGTCAACGTGCAGGGCGACGAGCCGCTGATCGATCCCGGCCTGATCGCCGCCACCGCCGGCCATATCAAGGCCGACGTGCCGATGGCGACAGCGGCGCATGCGATCGAACTGCTGCCGGAAATGTTCAATCCCAATGTCGTCAAGGTGGTGCTGGACAAGGAAGGGCGCGCCATGTACTTCTCGCGCGCCGCGATTCCGTGGCATCGCGACGGGTTTGCGCAATCGAAGGACAGTCTGTCCGAATTGCATAGCCATGAATTCGCGCCGCTGCGCCATATCGGCATGTACGCCTATACCAACAAGTTCCTGCAAATCTATCCGACGCTGACGGCGTCGCCGCTGGAACGCATCGAGGCGCTCGAGCAGTTGCGCGTGCTCTGGCACGGCTATTCGATCGCGGTGCACGTGACTTCGATGTTGCCCGAAGCCGGCGTCGACACGCCGGAGGATCTGGAGCGCGTGCGCAAGCATTTCGAAGCGCCTCCCGACAGTCCGTTGGTGGCGGCTATTTCCGCGCTGTAATGTCGGTTGCTCTTCGTGAGACAAATCGTCTCGCCGATGATGCGCCACCAGCGCGGTTTTGTAAGTCTCCTGTCATTCTCCATAGCGATAATTGAGGTCGGCAAACTGCCTAAAAAATAGGCGTTTGTCATGATTCAGTAAGATTTTGTGGTAAGTTTCGTCAAGAGCAAGATGCAAGCGGCGTCACAGAGACAATCGCCTTCGATGGCAACAGTTGCACGGATTGCCATCGCAATAGAATTCAAAACTTCAATTTAGGAAAACATATGCGCCTCATCCTTCTAGGAGCGCCTGGTGCCGGTAAAGGTACGCAAGCCACTTTTATCAAGGAAAAGTACAACATTCCTCAGATTTCGACGGGCGACATGCTGCGCGCCGCCGTTGCTGCCGGTACGGAACTTGGCGTCGCCGCCAAGAAGGTGATGGACGCAGGTGGTCTGGTTTCCGATGACATCATCATCGGCCTGGTCAAGGACCGCCTGAAGCAGCCTGACTGCGCCAACGGTTACCTGTTCGACGGCTTCCCGCGCACCACGCCGCAAGCCGACGCCATGAAGGATGCCGGCGTCAAAATTGATTACGTGCTGGAAATCGACGTGCCCGACAGCGCCATCGTCGAGCGCATGAGCGGTCGTCGCGTGCATCAGCCTTCGGGCCGCACCTACCACGTCAAGTTCAATCCGCCGAAAGTTGAAGGCAAGGACGACGTCACCGGCGAAGCGCTGATCCAGCGCGACGACGACAAGGAAGAAACCGTCCTGAAGCGCCTGTCGGTGTATCACGAGCAGACCGAAGTGCTGGTCGGCTACTATGGCAAGTGGGCCGAGTCGGGTCAACCGGGCGCACCGCAGTATCGCAAGATCGCCGGCGTCGGACCGGTGGAACAAATCAGAGAGAGTGCATTTGCCGCTCTGGCGTCATAAAATGAAGCGGACCATGTGTCCGCTTTTTTTATGTCCGTAGCAGATACCGCGGATGCAGCAGCTTGGTTATAGACAGATTGAAAACAGGGGAGTCAGGCGTAACCGATACGGTGTAAAACAGGGGCGGCCCATCAAATCCATAAAAGAGGCCACGTAAAGTATTGCAGTGCGCAGTGTCCGCAATGACGTCACAAGAGACGTTGCTGCGGAAGGTCGTGATTGTTGACTTTGTCGTGCAAAAACAAGGAGGAGACATGATGGCAGGAGCCCTATGGTTTGCCGTGGCATGCGGCGTGATCGCAGTGATCTACGGTCTTATTTCCCGCAGTTGGATTCTCAAGCAGGACCCCGGCAACCAGCGCATGCAAGACATCGCGACTGCCATTCAACAAGGCGCGGCAGCCTATCTCGCGCGCCAGTATCGCACCATCGCGCTGGTCGGTGCGGTGCTCTTCATCCTCATTGCATTGATTCCCGGCCTGGGCTGGATTACGGCGATCGGTTTCCTGATCGGCGCGGTGCTGTCGGGCGCCTGCGGCTTCATCGGCATGAACGTGTCGGTGCGCGCCAACGTGCGCACCGCGCAGGCAGCCACCAAGGGCATGAACGAGGCGCTCAACGTGGCGTTTCGCGGCGGCGCGATCACCGGCATGCTGGTGGTCGGGCTTGGCCTGCTGGGCGTGGCGCTGTTTTTCTGGTGGTTGTTCCTGCATGGCGAAGGGCGCGCGGCGTCCTTGCATGACGCCTTGCGGCCGATGATCGGGCTGGCGTTCGGCGCGTCGCTGATCTCCATCTTCGCCCGGCTCGGCGGCGGCATCTTCACCAAGGGCGCGGACGTCGGCGCCGACCTGGTGGGCAAGGTCGAAGCCGGTATTCCCGAAGACGATCCGCGCAATCCGGCGGTGATCGCCGATAACGTCGGCGACAACGTCGGTGACTGCGCCGGCATGGCGGCCGACCTGTTCGAGACCTATGTGGTGACGCTGATTGCCACCATGCTGCTCGGCAGTCTGGTGATCAAGGGCGGCGAAGTGCTGGCGGTGCTGTATCCGCTGGCGCTGGGCGGCGTCTCGATTCTGGCGTCGATCGTCGGCTGCATGATGGTCAAGGTCGCGCCCGGCAAGAAGATCATGTCGGCGCTGTACACCGGTTTGTGGTGGGCGGCGATCCTCAGCCTGATCGGCTTCGCCGTGGTCACCTGGACCATGGTGCCGCCGGAACTGCGCGTGCCGCTGATGGGTTCGGCAGTGATCGGCATCGTCCTGACCGGCCTGATGGTCTACATCACCGAGTACTACACCGGCACCGATTTCAAGCCGGTCAAGCATATCGCGCAAGCCTCGACCACCGGCCACGGCACCAACATCATCGCCGGCCTGGGCGTGTCGATGAAGTCGACTGCCTATCCGGTGCTGGCGGTATGTGCGGCGATCCTGGCGTCGTACTGGCTGGCCGGGCTGTACGGCATCGCGATTGCGGCGACGTCGATGCTGTCGATGGCGGGCATCATCGTGGCGCTGGATGCCTACGGTCCGATCACCGACAACGCCGGCGGCATTGCCGAGATGTCGGGCATGCCGGAATCGGTGCGCGCCATTACCGATCCGCTCGACGCCGTCGGCAACACCACCAAGGCCGTCACCAAGGGCTACGCCATCGGTTCGGCCGGGCTGGCGGCGCTGGTGCTGTTCGCCGATTACACGCATGCGCTCGATGCGGTCGGCAAGAGCACTTCGTTCGACCTGTCCAATCCGATGGTAATCGTCGGCCTCTTCATCGGCGGCCTGATTCCCTACCTGTTCGGTGCGATGGCGATGGAAGCAGTGGGCCGCGCGGCCGGCGCCGTGGTGATCGAAGTGCGCCGTCAGTTCAGCGAGATCAAGGGCATCATGGACGGCAGCGGCAAGCCGGAGTACGACAAGGCGGTCGACATGCTGACCTCGTCGGCGATCAGGGAAATGATCGTGCCCTCGCTGTTGCCGGTGATCGTTCCGATCATCGTCGGCCTGTTGCTGGGACCGGCGGCGCTGGGCGGATTGCTGATGGGAACCATCGTCACCGGCCTGTTCGTGGCGATTTCGATGACCACCGGCGGCGGCGCCTGGGACAACGCCAAGAAGTACATTGAAGACGGCCATCACGGCGGCAAGGGTTCCGATGCGCACAAGGCGGCCGTCACCGGCGACACCGTGGGCGATCCGTACAAGGACACCGCCGGTCCGGCCGTCAACCCGCTGATCAAGATCATCAACATCGTTGCGCTGCTGTTGGTGCCCTTGCTGCCGGCGCCTGCCTTGACAGCCGCGACGGCTGCCGCAGCAGTGCCGGCTGCGGTGACGACCACCACAACGACAACAGAAGCTGTCGTGATCGCCGTACCCGTGGGAAAATAGAAGCCCACATCCCACCAGGATGACTAAAAAAACGACCGGCATGGGTACTCCATGCCGGTCTTTATTATTGGAGAAGACATGCAAATTGCGGGACAGGTATTTGTGGTGACGGGCGCGGCATCGGGTTTGGGTGCGGCGACCGCGCGCATGCTGGCGGAGAACGGCGGCAAGGTGGTGCTGGCCGATTTGCAGGAAGAGGCCGGGCAAAAGCTGGCGGCCGAGCTGCAAGGTGAATTTGTGCGCTGCGACGTGACCACGGAAGAAGACGGCCTGAAGGCGATCGCGGCGGCGCAGCAACTGGGCAGCCTGCGCGGCCTGGTCAATTGCGCCGGTATCGCACCGGGCGCCAAGCTGATCGGCAAGGACGGCCCGCATACGATGGCCTTGTTCCAGAAGACCCTCAACATCAATCTGGTCGGCACCTTCAACATGGCGCGCCTGGCGGCCGACGCCATGAGCAAACAGGAGCCGCTGGAGCAGGGCGAGCGCGGCGTGATCATCAATACCGCTTCGGTGGCGGCCTTCGACGGCCAGATCGGTCAGACTGCGTATTCCGCTTCCAAGGCGGCGATCGTCGGCATGACGCTGCCGATGGCACGTGACCTGGCGCGCAGCGGGATCCGTGTGATGACCATTGCCCCGGGGATTTTCGAGACGCCGATGATGATGTCGATGCCGCAGGAAGTGCTGGATTCGCTGGGCGGCGCAGTGCCGTTTCCGCCGCGTCTGGGCAAGGCGGTCGAGTACGCACACCTGGCCAAGACCATCATCGAGAACCTGATGCTCAACGGCGAGACCATCCGTCTCGACGGCGCCATCCGCATGCCGCCGAAATAGAATAGTTACGCAATTATTCCGTGCGTATTTTTAGCAACATGTGGAATTTTTGCGAATCAACATGTGCCGCAAGCGCGTGTGCCCTGCTAAGCTGTTGGCATGGAGTCAACAGATAAAAAAACAGGGCTGATCCTGACCGGCGGCGGCGCACGTGCGGCTTACCAAGTCGGTGTTCTCAACGCCGTGTCCATGATTTTGCTGGAGTCCGGCTGGCCCGGGCATCAGAATCCTTTCAAGATCATTTGCGGCACCTCGGCCGGGGCGATCAACGCCACTGCGCTGGCGTGCCGTGCCGACGATTTCGGCGAAGGTGTGCGCGAGCTCGTCAACGTCTGGTCGAACTTCGAGGTGGAGCAGGTTTATCGCGCCGACTCGCTCGGCGTGATCCGTTCCGGCGCGCGTTGGCTGTCGCTGTTCTCTTTCGGCTGGCTGCTGCGCAAGTGGCGCGCCAACCCGCCCAATTCGCTGCTCGACAACACCCCGCTGGTGACCATGCTGCACCGCCTGTTGGATCTGCCGCGTCTCGACGACGCGCTGGCCAGCGGCAACCTGCATGCGTTGGCGGTGACGGCCTCGTCCTATACCGGCGGCCAGCATCTGACGTTTTATCAGTCGATGCAGGAAATCGAACCGTGGAGCCGCACCCAGCGCGGCGCCATCCGCGACCAGATCGGCGTCGAGCATCTGCTGGCGTCGTCGGCGATTCCGTTCATCTTCCCTGCGATTCCGATTTTCTATGAAGGCCGGCGCGAGTATTTCGGCGACGGCTCCATGCGCCAGGTTGCGCCGATTTCTCCGGCGATTCACCTCGGTGCCAGCAAGATCCTGGTGATCGGCGCCGGCCGCATGGGCGAGCGTTCCGAAGCGCCGACCCAACTGGCGCAATATCCCAGCCTGGCGCAAGTGGCCGGTCATGCCTTGTCGAGCATCTTCCTCGACGGACTCGCGGCCGACATCGAGCGCACCAACCGCGTCAACCAGACTTTGTCGATGCTGACGCCGGAGCAGCGCGCCAAAACCCCGCTCAAGCCGATCGAGGTATTGGTGATTTCTCCGTCAGAGCGTATCGACGAGATCGCCAGCCGCCACGTCAACAGCCTGCCGCGGCCGGTGCGGGTGATGCTGGGCGGCATCGGCGCGACCGAAGTGCGCGGCGCGGCGCTGGCTTCCTATCTGCTGTTCGAGCGCAGCTTCACGCAGGAGCTGATCAGCCTCGGCGAGCGCGATACCTACGCCATGCGCGACCAGGTTCTTGCATTTTTTGAACCAGAACGGATCGCCGCGCTCCAAGCGTGAGCCCGCTGCCGGGCATGTCCTGTCAAAGATTCGAGTTGCTTGGTTTGAAGCAAAACGTTACTCTACGCAATGGTATTGCGAATAATTAATACTTCTGCAACATAAAAATGCGAGCCTGCTCTTGAAGACATCATTTCTGAAACAGTGGTCTGTTTTCCTTGCTGCGCTGCTGTTATCTTGCTCCGTATTCGCAAAAGGCCCCGCTTCCCTGGGCGTCGACGACGTCGCACTCAGCCAGTTGCCGCCTGAGGCGCAACAGACGCTGGTCCTGATCAAACAGGGCGGACCTTATCCGTATGCGAAGGACGGCGTGGTTTTTGGCAACTACGAAGGGGTTTTACCGAGGCAGAAGCGCGGGTATTATCACGAATTCACCGTGAAAACGCCCAAGGCACGCAATCGCGGCGCGCGCCGGATCATCTCCGGCGGCAATCCGCAAACGTCCGGTGAGTACTATTACACCAAGGATCATTACCAGACATTCCAACGCATCAAGGAATGAAGGAGGCGATCCTGGTTGCAGCATTCATTGCAAAATCTGAGGGAGAAATGAGTTTATTTAAAACGGTGCCGCCAAATGTTGTGCAGTCTATCCGCGCTTTCCGCGTGACCGACTTGCAGGAAGAGGCTGCTCGTCTTGGGCAACACTTTCTGTACGCCTATTGCGCCGAAGCGACGACCAAGCAGCAGGTCCTCGCAATTATTGCCGGCGCCTTTCATTTCCCCCGCCATTTCGGCAAGAATTTCGACGCCCTCGGCGATTGCCTGACGGACCTGACGCACAAGGCCGGTCAGCAACCGGGATTCATTGTTGTCATCGAGCAATTGCCGAACACACAAAAATTCGACAAGGAAGCCCGCGAAACCTTGCTGGACGTGTTCCGCGACGCTGCCGACTTCTGGGCCGACAAGAAAGTCGCGTTCCGCGTTTTTTATTCATTCCAGTAGTTTTTCCACCGCTTTTTCTGTCGCTTGGGGTTGCTTAGGGCTGCGCCGCCGCCAATTTTTTGGCAATCCGGCCTCGGGCAGCGGTTACAATGCCGACCATGAGAAGCATTGTTATCCTGATTTCCGGCCGTGGCAGCAACATGGAAGCCATCGTCCGGGCCGCCCAGGCTGAAAAATGGCCAGTTTCCATCGCAGCAGTCATCAGCAACCGCGCCGACTCGGCCGGGCTTGATTTTGCCCGCCAACATGGCATTGCCACGGCGGTCGTCGCCAACAAGGACTATTCCTCGCGCGAGCAGTTCGATACCGCCTTGCGCGCAGCGATCGACGTGTTTGCGCCCGATCTGGTGGTGCTGGCCGGCTTCATGCGTATCCTGACCACGCCGTTCGTCGAGCACTATGCCGGCCGGATGCTCAACATCCATCCGTCGCTGTTGCCGTCCTTTCCGGGACTGGCCACGCACCGGCAAGCGCTGGCGGCGGGCGTCAGGCTGCATGGCGCCACCGTGCATTTCGTCACGCCCGACCTCGACCACGGCCCGATCGTGGCGCAGGTCGCGGTGCCGGTGCGCGGTTCCGACAGCGAAGAAACGCTGGGTGAGCGCGTGCTGGAACAGGAACATCTTATTTACCCGCGCGCTGTGCGCTGGTTCGTCGAAGGCAAGCTCAGCCTGGACGGCAATCGCGTCCGTCTCGATCCATCCGCTGAGCAAGTCTGAACCACATTTTTTGAAGGAAGCAGTATGAGATTGCCACCCGCAATCATTCCCCACACGGAAGAAGTCTTGCGTGAAATTTTGCGTTTCACCGGCCCTGCCGACGTCACGCTGTCACGCTACTTCCGCGACAATCCCAAGCTCGGCGGCCGCGAACGCGGCGTCATCGCCGAATCGGTGTACGGCCTCTTGCGCAACAAGTCGGTCTTCACCAATTTCGCCGAATCCGGCGTCGGTCCGATGATGCGCCGCATGGCGCTGCTCGGCCTGGTCGACACGGTCAGCATCGAATCGATCGCCGGCCTGTCGCCCGAAGAAGTCGAGTGGCTCACGCGCACCGCCCAGATCGACCGCAACAAGCTGCCGCTGGCGATGCGCGCCAACATGCCGCCATGGCTGCTCGACAAGCTGATCGCACGTGACGGTGAGGCCGCCGCCATGGAAATGGCCGAGGCATTGAACCAGCAAGCGCCGCTGGACTTGCGCGTCAACGCCATCAAGGCCAACCGCGAAGACGTCATGGCCGCATTGGCCGCAGCGCCCATCCTCTGCGAGCCGACGCCGTACTCGCCGCTGGGTCTGCGCGTGATCAAAAAGCCGGCGCTGCAGAACCTGCCGTTGTTCAAGGACGGCGCCATTGAAGTGCAGGATGAAGGCAGCCAGCTGCTGGCCCAGATCGTCGGCGTCAAGCGCGGCGAGATGGTGGTTGATTTCTGCGCCGGCGCCGGCGGCAAGACGCTGGCGCTGGGCGCAGCGATGCGCAACACCGGTCGCCTGTACGCCTTCGATATCTCGGAAAAACGCCTGGCCAAGCTCAAGCCGCGCCTCGCGCGCAGCGGCCTGTCCAACGTGCATCCGGTCATGATCGCCCACGAGAACGACGCCAAGGTCAAGCGCCTGGCCGGCAAGATCGACCGCGTTCTGGTCGACGCGCCCTGTAGCGGCCTCGGCACGCTGCGCCGCAATCCCGACATGAAGTGGCGCCAGACCGTCGAGACCGTGGCCGAAATGAATGTCAAGCAGATCAGCATCCTTACCAGCGCATCACGCCTGGTGAAAGCCGGCGGTCGCCTGGTCTACGGCACCTGCAGTTTCCTCAATGAGGAAAACGAAGACATCGTCGCCCAGTTCCTGCAAGCCAATCCGGACTTCACGCTGGTGCCGATGAATACGGTGCTGGCTGAACAGAAGATCGACCTGGACACCGGCGAATACCTCAAGATGCTGCCGCATGTGCATCACACCGACGGCTTCTTCGCAGCCGTACTGGAACGCAAGAAGTAATGCTGCAGATGTTGCAGGTCATTGTCATGCTGCCGGCGCTGGCCGGCATGCGGCGACATGGCGGTCATCTCGCCGCGTTCGCTCTGATTGCCTGCGCAGGGATTCCGGTCGCGCAGGCCTTTGATGCAGGCGGGCAGGTGCTGCCGGCACAAGGAACGCTTGAAACCGCCTTCACGCCGGGCGACGACATTGAAGGCTTGCTGACCGACGCCGTCGACAAGGCGCGCCGGCAAGTGCTGGTGCAAGCCTACATCCTGACCAGCAAGCCGCTCACAAAGTCACTGATCGCCGCCCGCAAGCGCGGCGTCGACGTGCGCGTGCTGGTCGATGCCGGCCAGCTCAACAAGCTCGGCCACGAACGCGTCGCCGCCATGCTTGTCGCCGGCGTCACGATCCGTGAAGAAACACGCTACAAGAGTGCACACAACAAGGTCATCGTCATTGATGCCGCCGGCGCTGACGCTACCGTGATCACCGGTAGCTATAATTTCACCTGGTCGGCGCAGAACAAGAATGCCGAAAACATCCTGATCGCGCGCAAGAATCCGCCGCTGGCGGCAAAGTACGTCGCCAATTGGATGCGCCATTTCGAAGAAGCCGAAGCGTATCGGCCGGACCACTAGCCGCCAGCGCCACGCCTTCCACCGCCAAGAAAGATCATGTCGACTTTGCTGACCGATTTCTATGACTACCTGTTCGGCGAACTGCCGCTGACGGAGTTGCTGCGCCAGCTTGCCGTCATCGCTCTGTGCATCGCCTGCGGCTGGGGTTTGTCGCGCTTGCTGCGCAAGCTGTTCACATTGTCGGGCGGCGTCGACGAGCAAAGCGTGGTGCACATCGGCGTCAAGAGTTTCGTGCGCGTGCTGTCGCCGCTGCTGATTCTGGTTCTGCTGACGCTGGCGCGGCTGGTGCTGATCCGCCTGAAGCTGCCGGTGACGCTGTGGCACGTCATGATGCCGCTGATGATTTCGCAGGTGGCGATGCGCTTCGTGTTCTATGTGCTGCGCCGCATCTTCGTCAAGGAAACCACCGCCGGCGCCTTCCTCCAGCTGTTCGAAAAAGTCTTCGCCACGCTGGTCTGGATCTGCGTGCTGCTCTACATCACCGGCCTGTGGCCGGATCTGGTCGATTACCTCGACACCACCATGCTGCCGCTGGGCCGCCACAAGACCTCGCTGCTGACCATCCTGCAGGCCACCGCCTCGGTGCTGGTGACGCTGATCATCGCGCTGTGGGCCGGCGCCATGCTGGAAGACCGCATGATGAAGATCAACACCATGCACTTGTCGCTGCGCACGGTGGTGGCGCGGATGGTGCGCGCGGTCCTGATCCTGGTGGCGATCCTGGTCAGCCTGTCGGCGGTCGGCATCGACCTGACGGTGCTGTCGGTATTCGGCGGCGCGCTGGGCGTCGGTCTGGGTCTGGGCCTGCAAAAGATCGCCAGCAGTTACGTGTCGGGCTTCGTCATCCTGCTCGAACGCAGCCTGGCGATCGGTGATATGGTGAATGTAGACCGTTACTTTGGAAAAGTGACGCAAATCAACACGCGTTACACCATTCTCGAAGGGCTGGACGGCATTGAATCCGTGTTGCCCAACGAAATGTTCATGTCGACGCCGGTCCAGAACTACTCGCTGAATCGAAAAATTATACGTTTGGCAACACAAGTTACGATCTTGTATCAGGACGATATCGAAACGGTGTTGTCTATGTTGGAGAAGGCCGCATTTGCAGTGGAGCGCGTATCCGACCAGATCTTGCCGCAAGCCTTGTTGCTCAAGATCGGCGAGGACGGTTTGCAACTGGAAATAGGTTTTTGGATCACCGACCCGGAAAATGGTCGTCTGAATGTGCTCTCGGACGTTAACAGGGCTATCTGGAGGGTGTTCAAAACCCATGGCATCCAGGTGGCGCATCCAAAACGCGACATTCGGCTGATGGATGAGCGCAGTTTTGAACAAAGTGTTGACGGAATGGCATTTTCCGCGCACAAGAATGCACAATCAGCGTACAATGCCGGAAAATAAAAGAATATAAGTGCTAGATGGTGGCAACTTCACTCGGCAAGTTGCTCAGCAAGTTGTTTTGGCAAACTCATTTGCCGTGAAGTTTTTCTTTTTTGGAGTGGTAATGACAGTAGATTCGATCCTGGACTTTCTTTCGAACGGCTTGCTGCACGCAACCGGTTGGCAGATTTTCTTTTACACCCTGATTGTGACCCACATCACGATCGCGGGCGTCACCATTTACCTGCATCGTTGCCAGGCGCACCGTGCGCTGGATCTACACGCCATTCCAAGTCACTTTTTCCGTTTCTGGCTGTGGATTACCACAGGCATGGTCACCAAGGAGTGGGCCGCGATTCACCGCAAGCATCACGCCAAGTGCGAAACTGAAGAAGATCCGCACAGCCCGCAAGTACGCGGCATCAAGAAGGTGCTGCTGGAGGGCGCCGAGCTGTATCGCACGGAATCCAAGAACGCCGAAACCATGGAAAAGTATGGCCATGGCACGCCGGATGACTGGGTCGAGCGCAACGTCTATACCCGTTTCGGCTGGCAAGGCGTCGGCCTGATGCTGATCATCGACGTCATGCTGTTCGGCGTCATCGGTCTGACCGTCTGGGCTGTCCAGATGCTATGGATCCCGATTACCGCCGCCGGCATCATCAACGGCATCGGCCACTTCTGGGGCTATCGCAATTACGACTGCAACGACGCTGCGACCAACGTGTTCCCATGGGGCATCATCATCGGCGGCGAAGAACTGCACAACAACCACCACACTTTCGGTACCTCGGCCAAGCTGTCGTCCAAGTGGTATGAGTTCGACATCGGCTGGATGTACATCCGTATTCTGGAAATGATGGGCCTGGCCAAGGTCAAGAAGGTTGCACCTGCACCGAAGTTCGATCGCCAGAAGCTGGTCGCCGACTTTGACACCCTGCAATCCGTGATCGCCAACCGCTACGACGTCATGTCCAAGTACGCCAAGTCGCTCAAGCGCGCCTGGGCTGATGAGTTGGAGCACCTGGCGGAAAAAGCCAAGCTGGAATCGCGTTTCCTGAAGTCGTCCAAGAAGTTGCTGCAACGTGAACCGGCCAAGCTGGAAGACGGCCAGAAGCAACAATTGTCCGAGTTGTTCACGCACAGCAAGGCGCTGCAAACCATGCACGAAATGCGCGTGGAGCTGGGTTTGATCTGGGGCCGTTCCAATTCGACCCGCGAACAGCTGCTGCAACAGTTGCAAGACTGGTGCGTGCGTGCTGAAGCATCCGGCATCCATGCACTGCGCGATTTTGCGCTGCGCCTGCGTAGCTACGCTTAATTTGTATCGATCGGCTGTGAGTAAAGTTCTTCCTGCAATTTTGCTCGCAGTCGTCGCCGCTTCGGCGGCGCTTCCCGGCGCGACGCTGGCGAAGACTGCAGTCCCCAATCTCAACCTCCCCGACGTCAAGATCCTGAGCCAGCAACGGCTGATTTATCGTTGCGCCGGCGACGTGCGTTTGCCGGTGCGCTATCTCAACACCAACGCGGGCGCCTTCGCATACCTGCCGGTAGCGGGCAAGCGCCAGCTGTTCGTGAGCGTGGTTGCGGCTTCGGGCGTGAAATACGTTGCCGGACGCTATGTCTGGTGGAACAAGGGGAACGAGGGATTTCTATCTGATGAAACGCTGGGCGAAGATGCGGAGCCCATCCTCAAGGATTGCAAACAAATTGAAAATTGGTGAGGGCAGGGCAGCAGGTTTTCCCGCTATCAATTTCACCAGACGCTGCGCATTCTTCAGGAATGCGCAGGCAATAAAAAAGCCCCGGATGCAAATCGCGGGGCTTTTTTTACGACAAGAGGAAAATCAATTACTTGATCTTGGTCTCTTTGTATTCAACGTGCTTGCGAACCTTGGGATCGAACTTCATGATCGCCAGTTTTTCAGGTGTCGTGCGCTTGTTCTTTGTCGTGGTGTAGAAGTGACCTGTACCTGCGGTCGATTCCAACTTGATTTTGTCGCGGCCGGATTTAGCCATGATAGATTTCCTTTACTCTGCTAGTTAGACTTTTACGCCGCGAGCACGCATATCGACCAGAACGGCATCAATGCCGACTTTGTCGATCACGCGCAGGCCGGCGTTGGACAAGCGCAGGGAAACCCAGCGGTTTTCCGACTCGACGAAAATACGGCGATTTTGCAGGTTAGGCAAAAAGCGACGCTTGGTCTTGTTGTTCGCATGGGAGACGTTGTTGCCGACCATCGGCCCCTTCCCGGTGACTTGGCATACACGTGCCATGGAGTGCTCCTTAAAAATTCCAGAAATTGGAAAAAAAGAGAGTATAGCCAAAAACCATTGATTATTCAATGACTTGCAGAAAACAATTGTGTCGTTGTGATTAATTAAATTTAACAATTGCAAAAGGCCTTCCGGATCCCTTGTTGCTATAGCTGCCCATGCTCCGCAAATGAATGCGTGCGTCGTCCGGCCACCACGATGTGATCCAGCACGCGCACGTCTACCAGGCCCAGCGCCTGTTGCAGCGTCTGTGTCAGCAGCAGGTCCGCGCTGCTCGGCTCCGGCTCGCCGGAAGGGTGATTATGGGCCAGAATCACGCCCGCAGCGTTGCGCGCCAGCGCCGCCTTGACGATTTCACGAGGATAAACGCTGGCTTGCGTCAGCGTGCCGCGAAACATTTCCTCGGCCTCGATCAGGCGATTCTTGACGTCAAGAAACAGCACCACGAAGCTTTCATACGCCTTGCCATGAAACAGCAGCTGTAAATAATGCGCCACCGCCTTGGGCGAGCTGAGCGCGGCGCCGGTCGTCAGTTCTTCGGCCAGCGCGCGCCGGGCCAATTCCAGGACGGCCTGCAATTGAGCGTATTTGGCCGGACCGAGGCCGTTGATGCCGCAAAAATCGGCCAGCCGGGCGGCAAACAGTCCTTGCAGTGAGCCGAAATGCCCGACCATGTCGCGTCCGAGGTCGACCGCGCTTTTGCCGGTCACGCCCACGCGCAGGAACACCGCCAGCAATTCGGCGTCAGACAGGGATTGCGCGCCTTGCCGGATCAGGCGCTCGCGTGGGCGCTGGTCTTCCGGCCAATCGGTGATTGCCATGGGGTCCTTTTAAATGCTCAAAAGTCGAGGGGGTTTTTTACGGAGCTTCGCAACGTGGCTTACAATAGCGGGCTGTCGTATCGATTTATGCTGTCTCAATCCGGCCTGCTTATTTGCCACGCTGTCACGCTTACTGAAAACTGTTACTGAAAACTGTTCATGTCCAACGCCTCCGTCCCGGTCGTCACCGAAACCGCTTATCTCACCCTGCATTACCGCCTGGCTTCGCTGACCGGTGAAAACATCGTCAGCACCTTCGAGGAAAAGCCGGCCACGCTGCAATTCGGGCAAGGACAGCTGGCACCATTCCTGGAAGCCTGCCTGCTGGGATTGCCGGAAGGCGTGCACCAGACTTTCGAGCTGGCGCCGGAGCAGGCTTTTGGACCGCGCAACCCGGAATTGATTCAGCGCATCTCGCGCGCCACGCTGGAAGAAAACTCGTCGATGGACGCAGATTATCGCGTCGGCGACCTGGTCGATTTCGCGGCGCCGGGCGGCGGCCGCTTTGCAGGCGTGTTGCGTGAGATCGATGCGCAAGGCGCGCTGTTCGATTTCAATCACCCGCTGGCCGGACAAACACTTAAATTTGAAGTAAAAATCATCGGGATTCTGTAAGGTGCTCGATATGGACAAGCAAGAATCTGAAATTTTATTGGCTCAGCCGCGCGGTTTTTGCGCCGGCGTCGATCGCGCCATCGAAATCGTCGAGCGCGCGCTGACGCAATTCGGCGCACCGATCTACGTGCGCCATGAAATCGTCCATAACGCCTACGTCGTCGCCGACCTGCGCAACAAGGGGGCGATCTTCATCGAAGAGCTGGCCGACGTACCGGCCGGGAACACCGTCATCTTTTCGGCGCACGGCGTCTCCAAGGCGGTGCAGGCCGAAGCGCAAGAACGCGGCCTGACCGTGTTCGACGCTACCTGCCCGCTGGTTACCAAGGTCCACATGGAAGTGGCCAAGATGCGCCGCGACGGCCGTGAGATCATCATGATCGGCCACCAGGGCCATCCTGAAGTCGAAGGCACCATGGGCCAGACCGAAGCCGGCATGTATCTCGTGGAAACCGTCGACGACGTCCTCAAGCTGCAGGTCACCGATCCCGACCAATTGGCGTATGTGTCGCAAACCACCTTGTCGGTGGACGACACCACCGACATCATCGCCGCGCTCAAGCAACGCTTCCCGAATATCGCTGAGCCGAAAAAAGGTGACATCTGCTACGCCACCACCAACCGCCAGGAAGCGGTCAAGTTCATGGCGCCGCAGGTAGACGTCGTGATCGTGGTCGGTAGCCCCAACAGTTCAAACTCCAACCGCCTGCGTGAAGTTGCGGAAAAGAAGGGCGTGCCGGCCTATATGGTCGACAACGCCGAGCTGATCAAGCAGGAATGGCTGGACGGCAAGCGCCGCGTCGGCGTCACCGCCGGCGCCTCGGCGCCTGAAGTGCTGGTGCAGGCCGTCATTGATCGGATCAAGGAAGGCTCGTTGCGCAGCGTGCGCATTCTTGAGGGCATCGAAGAACATGTCACGTTCCCGATGCCCAAGGGGCTGGGCGGCGGTCGTTCGGTGATCGGCAACAACAACTGAAGAGTCGATTCAATCGATTGAATCAATTTCCCGGTTTGCTTCGGGACTGAAAAGAGCGCACTCCGGTGCGCTTTTTTTATGTCCGGGATGTCATGGCTGAACAGGCCGGACGGGCATTTGCGCGGTTTTTCGTGTGGCAGCCTGCGCTTAGGTATAATCCCGCTCCAACCGCGAGTCCCCCATAAGGCGCACTCGCTTTTTTGATCGTCCCAAGACCTTTCGACAAAGAAGGAGCGTCCCTGATCATGACCATCCGCATGAGTACCCCTAAGAATTTGCCCCAGCTTGCCCTTGCACGCTCCATCTTGACGCGCTTTTTCTCTCGTTCCCTTCACGTTTCCCGTTTGACCTCATAGCGCCCCACCGCCGACAGCGCGAGTCATGGCCGTCTGCCGCCGCCGTCAAGCGCTTGCAAGATCCGGCCGATCGGGAACGTTTTTTGCTCTATCGCTCGCATGCATGGCCGCGAGCCGGCTTTGCCCTCGCAGGCATTTCATTGATTCGTTACACATAATTAGGAAGCATCCATGGACATATTCATCCAGCAAATCATCAACGGCCTGGTCCTGGGGAGCATGTACGCCCTGATCGCATTGGGTTACACGATGGTGTATGGCGTGCTGAACCTGATCAATTTTGCGCACGGCGACGTGCTCATGATCGGCGCGATGGCAGGCTTGAGCATTTTGAAGCTGATCCAGCACGTGGCGCCGGACCTGCCGGGCATCGTCAAGCTGATCA
>NZ_SPNJ01000008.1 GCF_004563925.1 Herbaspirillum sp. 3R11
GGCGTGCTGAACCTGATCAATTTTGCGCACGGCGACGTGCTCATGATCGGCGCGATGGCAGGCTTGAGCATTTTGAAGCTGATCCAGCACGTGGCGCCGGACCTGCCGGGCATCGTCAAGCTGATCATCGCCATCATCGGCGCGATCCCCGTGTGCGTGATCGTGAGCATGATCATCGAACGGGTAGCCTACCGTCCGCTGCGCAATGCACCGCGCCTGGCGCCCCTGATCACCGCCATCGGCGTGTCGATCCTGTTGCAGACGCTGGCCATGATGATCTGGGGCCGCAGCCCGCTGCCGTTCCCGCAGATCATGCCGTCGGACCCGGTGCACATCGCCGGCGCGCTGATCTCGCCGACCCAGATCATGTTGCTGCTGCTGGCCCTGGCCGCCATGATCGGCCTGGTCCTCATCGTTGAGAAAACCAAGATGGGCCGCGCCATGCGCGCCACGGCCGAGAACCCGCGCATTGCCGGGTTGATGGGCGTGGATTCGAATCGCGTGATCGTGGTCACCTTCATCATCGGCGCCGCGCTTGCCGCAATCGCCGGCGTGATGTGGGCCGCCAACTACTCCACAGCGCAATTCGCCATGGGCTTCGTGCCGGGGTTGAAGGCCTTCTCGGCAGCGGTCTTGGGCGGCATCGGCAATATCTACGGCGCCATGCTGGGCGGCATTCTGCTGGGTCTGATCGAGAGCCTGGGCGCCGGTTACATCGGCGACCTGACGGGCGACTTCCTGGGCAGTAACTACCAGGACATCTTCGCCTTCATCGTGCTGATCATCGTCTTGACCCTGCGTCCTTCGGGAATCATGGGTGAACGCGTCGCCGACCGCGCCTAAAAATTTACTCATGTTCCTACTGCGCGAACGTGATCTGCCGCCGTACGGTGCTCGCCATCCTCGTGTACCTCAGTACACTCCGGTGGCTGTGCTCCGGTCGGCGACAGCTGACGTCCGCTCGCTACGGAACCTGAGCAAATTTTCCATTTGCTAACGCAAACAGAAAGAACTTAATTATGGCCTTCCTCACCTTCGACAAGAAACGCAACCCGCGCCAGGCCAACATCAGCCTGGTGGTGCTGTTGATCCTGATGATCATCTTCCCCTTCGTTGCCAGCATGTTCGGCAACTCCTGGGTACGCATCATGGATATGGCGTTGCTGTACATCATGCTGGCCCTGGGCCTGAACGTAGTGGTCGGCTTCGCCGGCCTGCTGGACCTGGGCTACATCGCGTTCTACGCGATCGGCGCCTACACGGCAGGTTTGCTGGCGTCACCGCAGTTCGCCGACGTGCTGCAATCCTTCGTCAACACCTATCCGGCGGTGGGCAACTTCCTCGTGATGGTGTGCGGCCCGCAGATCGTGCAGACCGGGATTCACCTGTCGCTGTGGATCATCGTGCCGCTGTCGGCCATGGTGGCGGCGCTGTTCGGCGCACTGCTGGGTGCGCCAACGCTGAAGCTGCGTGGCGACTACCTCGCCATCGTGACACTGGGCTTCGGTGAAATCATCCGCATCTTCATGAACAACCTGAACGCGCCGGTGAACATCACCAACGGCCCGCAGGGGATCAACCTGATCGACCCGATCCGCGTCTTCGGTGTCTCGCTGGCCGGTGAACCCGGCTCCGGCTCGATCGTCAAGTTCCTCGGTTTCAGCATGCCGTCGGTGAACGCCTATTACTTCCTCTTCCTGCTGCTGTGCATCGGCGTGATCTTCTTCTCGATCCGCCTGCAGGACTCGCGCCTGGGCCGTGCCTGGGTGGCGATCCGCGAAGACGAGATCGCGGCAAAGGCCATGGGCATCAACACGCGTAACGTCAAACTCCTCGCGTTTGCGATGGGCGCGTCGTTCGGTGGTGTGGCCGGCGCCATGTTCGCCTCCTTCCAGGGCTTCGTCTCGCCGGAATCCTTCTCGCTGACCGAATCGATTGCGGTCCTGGCCATGGTGGTGCTGGGCGGCATCGGCCACATCCCCGGCGTGGTGCTGGGCGGCGTGATCCTGGCGGCCTTGCCGGAAGTGCTGCGTCACGTGGTCGAACCGGTGCAGATGAGCCTGTTCGGCAAAGTCTGGATCGACGCCGAAGTGCTGCGCCAGTTGCTCTACGGCCTGGCCATGGTGATCATCATGTTGAATCGTCCTGCGGGCCTGTGGCCATCGCCCAAGCATGAAGACCGCCCCGAAGCCGACCACCCGCACGGCGACGCCGCCGTGGGCGTGGTCAAGGCCTGAGCATCGACGAACAGTACAGAGGACAAATCAATGAGCACTAGCACCCTGTTAAAAATCGCCGACGTCAGCAAACGCTTCGGCGGCCTGCAAGCCCTGTCAGGCGTGAGCCTGACGATTGAACAAGGCCAGATCTACGGCCTGATCGGCCCCAACGGCGCCGGCAAGACCACCTTCTTCAACGTCATCACCGGGCTGTACCAGCCCGACACCGGCAGCTTCGAGCTGGCCGGCAA
>NZ_SPNJ01000007.1 GCF_004563925.1 Herbaspirillum sp. 3R11
TTGACAAATGAATCGGACAGCAAAAAGCCCCACACCTGATGGTATGGGGCTTAAGCTTAATTAATAGCCTGACGATGACCTACTTTCACACTGGTTGCAGCACTATCATCGGCGCGAAGTCGTTTCACGGTCCTGTTCGGGATGGGAAGGGGTGGTACCAACTTGCTATAGTCATCAGGCATAACTTGTAGTGTTGCTTGGGTCCAATTGGAGCTAGGATAGCCAAACAACGCAATCTGGGAAGAAGTAAAGTGTATTTTGGGTGTGATGTGCCGATCAGGGCAAACACGGTAAAACTCTAAAGCTATAACAGCTAATGTTATAGGGACAAGCCGCACGGGCAATTAGTATCAGTTAGCTTAACGCATTACTGCGCTTCCACACCTGACCTATCAACGTCCTGGTCTCGAACGACCCTTTAGGGGGGTTAAACCCCCGGGAAGTCTCATCTCAAGGCGAGTTTCCCGCTTAGATGCTTTCAGCGGTTATCTCTTCCGAACTTAGCTACTCGGCAATGCCACTGGCGTGACAACCGATACACCAGAGGTTCGTCCACTCCGGTCCTCTCGTACTAGGAGCAGCCCCCTTCAAACTTCCAACGCCCACGGCAGATAGGGACCAAACTGTCTCACGACGTTTTAAACCCAGCTCACGTACCACTTTAAATGGCGAACAGCCATACCCTTGGGACCGGCTACAGCCCCAGGATGTGATGAGCCGACATCGAGGTGCCAAACTCCCCCGTCGATATGAACTCTTGGGAGGAATCAGCCTGTTATCCCCAGAGTACCTTTTATCCGTTGAGCGATGGCCCTTCCATACAGAACCACCGGATCACTATGTCCTACTTTCGTACCTGCTCGACTTGTCAGTCTCGCAGTTAAGCACGCTTATGCCATTGCACTATCAACACGATGTCCGACCGTATCTAGCGTACCTTCGAACTCCTCCGTTACACTTTGGGAGGAGACCGCCCCAGTCAAACTGCCTACCATGCACTGTCCCCGATCCGGATAACGGACCAAGGTTAGAACCTCAAACAAACCAGGGTGGTATTTCAAGGATGGCTCCATAGAGACTGGCGTCCCTACTTCAAAGCCTCCCACCTATCCTACACAGATTGGTTCAAAGTCCAATGCAAAGCTACAGTAAAGGTTCATGGGGTCTTTCCGTCTAGCCGCGGGTAGATTGCATCATCACAAACATTTCAACTTCGCTGAGTCTCGGGAGGAGACAGTGTGGCCATCGTTACGCCATTCGTGCAGGTCGGAACTTACCCGACAAGGAATTTCGCTACCTTAGGACCGTTATAGTTACGGCCGCCGTTTACTGGGACTTCAATCAAGAGCTTGCACCCCATCATTTAATCTTCCAGCACCGGGCAGGCGTCACACCCTATACGTCCACTTTCGTGTTTGCAGAGTGCTGTGTTTTTATTAAACAGTCGCAGCCACCTTTTTATTGCAACCCTTTCGTCCTTCAAGCGCAGGCCTGTCAAACTACTAGGGCGTACCTTATCCCGAAGTTACGGTACAAATTTGCCGAGTTCCTTCTCCCGAGTTCTCTCAAGCGCCTTAGAATACTCATCTCGCCCACCTGTGTCGGTTTGCGGTACGGTCTCGTTAGACTGAAGCTTAGAGGCTTTTCTTGGAACCACTTCCGATTGCTTCGCGAACAAGTTCGCTCGTCCCATACCCTTGAATTACGCTGCCGGATTTGCCTAACAGCCTTCTCTGATACAGAAACCGGGACATCCAACACCCGGACAACCTTCCGCGATCCGTCCCCCCATCGCATCTAACGACGGTGCAGGAATATTAACCTGCTTCCCATCAGCTACGCATCTCTGCCTCGCCTTAGGGGCCGACTCACCCTGCTCCGATGAACGTTGAACAGGAAACCTTGGGCTTACGGCGTGGGGGCTTTTCACCCCCATTATCGCTACTCATGTCAGCATTCGCACTTCTGATACCTCCAGCATCCTTTACAAGACACCTTCGCAGGCTTACAGAACGCTCTCCTACCATATCAATAAATTGATATCCGCAGCTTCGGTGACTGGCTTAGCCCCGTTACATCTTCCGCGCAGGACGACTCGATCAGTGAGCTATTACGCTTTCTTTAAAGGATGGCTGCTTCTAAGCCAACCTCCTGACTGTTTTAGCCTTCCCACTTCGTTTTCCACTTAGCCAATCTTTGGGACCTTAGCTGGCGGTCTGGGTTGTTTCCCTCTTGACGCCGGACGTTAGCACCCGACGTCTGTCTCCCAAGCTCGCACTCATCGGTATTCGGAGTTTGCAATGGGTTGGTAAGTCGCGATGACCCCCTAGCCATAACAGTGCTCTACCCCCGATGGTGATACTTGAGGCACTACCTAAATAGTTTTCGGAGAGAACCAGCTATTTCCAAGTTTGTTTAGCCTTTCACCCCTACCCACAGCTCATCCCCTAATTTTTCAACATTAGTGGGTTCGGTCCTCCAGTGCGTGTTACCGCACCTTCAACCTGGCCATGAGTAGATCACTTGGTTTCGGGTCTACACCCAGCGACTGAACGCCCTATTCGGACTCGATTTCTCTACGGCTTCCCTATTCGGTTAACCTTGCCACTGAATGTAAGTCGCTGACCCATTATACAAAAGGTACGCAGTCACGGAACAAGTCCGCTCCTACTGTTTGTATGCACACGGTTTCAGGATCTATTTCACTCCCCTTCCGGGGTTCTTTTCGCCTTTCCCTCACGGTACTGGTTCACTATCGGTCGATTACGAGTATTTAGCCTTGGAGGATGGTCCCCCCATGTTCAGACAGGATTTCACGTGTCCCGCCCTACTTGTCGCAAGCCTAGTTCCACACTACTGATTTCGTATAAGGGGCTATCACCCTCTATGGCCGGACTTTCCATTCCGTTCTACTATCAATGGTGCTAAATCTTGCAGGCTGGTCCCATTTCGCTCGCCACTACTTTGGGAATCTCGGTTGATTTCTTTTCCTGCAGCTACTTAGATGTTTCAGTTCGCCGCGTTCGCCTTGCATACCTATGTATTCAGTATGCAATACCCATAAAGGGTGGGTTTCCCCATTCGGAAATCTGCGGATCAAAGCGTGTTTGCTCGCTCCCCGCAGCTTATCGCAAGCTACTACGTCCTTCATCGCCTGTAATCGCCAAGGCATCCACCATGTGCACTTATTCACTTGTCCCTATAACGTTAGCCTCTCTTCCGAGAGATCGTTATAGAGTTTTTTGAGTTTAGCGTTTGCCGTATTGCCAAAGTAAGTCTTCTAATTGCTAAGATCACTTCGTAATACTTTGATTGATACAATCACACCCATCAACTTCTTGTACAAGGATCGAAATCCTGGCACTCGTCGTTGACGAATTCTTTACTTCTTCCAGATTGTTAAAGAACAAAAACAGCTATTGATCACTAAAAGACCAAACCTAAATCCACACGCGTTTTGCATGCGACTTAGGTTTGATGTTTCTGGTGGAGGTTGACGGGATCGAACCGACGACCCCCTGCTTGCAAAGCAGGTGCTCTCCCAGCTGAGCTAAACCCCCGAAACTCTTTGGTGGGTCTGGTTGGGCTCGAACCAACGACCCCCGCGTTATCAACACGGTGCTCTAACCAGCTGAGCTACAGACCCGCTTGGATCAGTAATCAGCAGTCAGCCAGCAGACTATGCCGCCGCCGCAACCGATATAACTGTTCTTCTTTACTAACAGACGATAAGTGTGAGCGCTTAAATCATGCGCACTCTAGAAAGGAGGTGATCCAGCCGCACCTTCCGATACGGCTACCTTGTTACGACTTCACCCCAGTCACGAACCCTGCCGTGGTAATCGCCCTCCTTACGGTTAGGCTAACTACTTCTGGCAGAACCCGCTCCCATGGTGTGACGGGCGGTGTGTACAAGACCCGGGAACGTATTCACCGCGACATGCTGATCCGCGATTACTAGCGATTCCAACTTCATGGAGTCGAGTTGCAGACTCCAATCCGGACTACGATACACTTTCTGGGATTAGCTCCCCCTCGCGGGTTGGCGGCCCTCTGTATGTACCATTGTATGACGTGTGAAGCCCTACCCATAAGGGCCATGAGGACTTGACGTCATCCCCACCTTCCTCCGGTTTGTCACCGGCAGTCTCATTAGAGTGCCCTTTCGTAGCAACTAATGACAAGGGTTGCGCTCGTTGCGGGACTTAACCCAACATCTCACGACACGAGCTGACGACAGCCATGCAGCACCTGTGTTACGGTTCTCTTTCGAGCACTCCTAAATCTCTTCAGGATTCCGTACATGTCAAGGGTAGGTAAGGTTTTTCGCGTTGCATCGAATTAATCCACATCATCCACCGCTTGTGCGGGTCCCCGTCAATTCCTTTGAGTTTTAATCTTGCGACCGTACTCCCCAGGCGGTCTACTTCACGCGTTAGCTGCGTTACCAAGTCAATTAAGACCCGACAACTAGTAGACATCGTTTAGGGCGTGGACTACCAGGGTATCTAATCCTGTTTGCTCCCCACGCTTTCGTGCATGAGCGTCAGTGTTATCCCAGGGGGCTGCCTTCGCCATCGGTATTCCTCCACATATCTACGCATTTCACTGCTACACGTGGAATTCTACCCCCCTCTGACACACTCTAGCCATACAGTCACAAATGCAATTCCCAGGTTGAGCCCGGGGATTTCACATCTGTCTTGCATAACCGCCTGCGCACGCTTTACGCCCAGTAATTCCGATTAACGCTTGCACCCTACGTATTACCGCGGCTGCTGGCACGTAGTTAGCCGGTGCTTATTCTTCAGGTACCGTCATTAGGCAAAGGTATTAACCTCACCCGTTTCTTCCCTGACAAAAGAGCTTTACAACCCGAAGGCCTTCTTCACTCACGCGGCATTGCTGGATCAGGCTTGCGCCCATTGTCCAAAATTCCCCACTGCTGCCTCCCGTAGGAGTCTGGACCGTGTCTCAGTTCCAGTGTGGCTGGTCGTCCTCTCAGACCAGCTACTGATCGTCGCCTTGGTGAGCTTTTACCCCACCAACTAGCTAATCAGATATCGGCCGCTCCACGAGCATGAGGTCTTGCGATCCCCCACTTTCATCCATAGATCGTATGCGGTATTAGCTAATCTTTCGACTAGTTATCCCCCACTCTAGGGCACGTTCCGATATATTACTCACCCGTTCGCCACTCGCCACCAGGAGCAAGCTCCCGTGCTGCCGTTCGACTTGCATGTGTAAGGCATGCCGCCAGCGTTCAATCTGAGCCAGGATCAAACTCTTCAGTTCAATCTCTGTTTTGCCATTGCTGGCTGATTCTTTCGAATCGGTCACTCACTCAAAATACTGACAGATAATTTCTTACCTATATTTCTTCGTAAGCGTTTAAAAATATTTAAAGTTTCCAGACCCGAAGGTCTGTCGCACTTCATTAAACGCCCACACTTATCGACTGTTAATTTTTAAAGAACCTTTTCTGCTTCGCACCGCACCGAAGTGCTGTTTGCGTCGCTGACAAATCGTTTTGTTTGTCAGCAGCAGAGAAACGAGATTATGTAGTGTTTTTTAATTTGCGTCAACTACTTTTTTAACGCTTCACTAAAAATTTTTACTACCAACTTCTCACTTCCTGAAACCTTTTTTACTTCCTTTTCCCCACCTCCGGCGCGCTGCGTCTTGCTGTTTGCTGCGTCGCTCTGCAGCGGGGAGGCGAACTATAGCAAAGCTTTTCCCATCCGTGCAA
>NZ_SPNJ01000003.1 GCF_004563925.1 Herbaspirillum sp. 3R11
CCGCTACTACAATCATTACCGCATCAAAAGCAAGTTAAAAGGGCTGAGTCCTGTTCAATACAGAACCCAGCCCTCAAGGCCTTAACCGGCTTACATGACCGTCCAACTTTACGGGGTCAGTTCACGATGGACGGCCTTTTTATTCGGCGGAGAGTCTCTGCGAAGGCGCGTCGGTCTATTGAACCGCGACCTGCAGCTCGGCGGTATGCGCCTTCACCGCCGCCAATACGATCTCGCTCAGCTCCGAGCCACCCTCCTGCTCCACATACTCCAGCAAGGCGCGCCGCATGCGCGGCTCCCAGAAACGCTTGATGTGCGTAGCCAGGTCTTTTTCCGCCTGCGCGCGATCGGGCATGGTGGAAAAGAAAGTGCCGATCTGGTTGGCCATCTTGATGAGGTGCGGAACGTTCATGATGTGGTCTCGATTCTGTTAAGTATTACCGTCAGATCAGGCGGTGCGGTCCGGCATACACCACGTGCCCTTGCCGCCGCACGAAACCGATCAGCGTCACATCGGTCTCTTTCGCCAGGCGAATCGCCAGTGCGGTCGGCGCCGAAATCGCGGCGATGAAGCCGATGCCGACGGTCGCTGCCTTTTGCACCATTTCATAACTGGCGCGGCTGGTGATGATCACGGCGCCGGCTGAAAAATCCTGCTTGTCCTCAGCCAATGCGCCGATCAGTTTGTCGAGCGCATTGTGGCGGCCGACGTCTTCACGCACCAGCGTGATCTTGCCGTCGTGGCCCATCCATGCCGCCGCGTGGGTAGCGCCGGTCTGCTGCTGCAATTCCTGCTGCGCCTGCATCGCATCCAGCGCCGCATGCAATGTGTCGGCCGAAAACTGCAGCGCGTCGGCTTGCACCGCGGCCGGATGGCGCACCGCCTGCTCCAGCGTCTCGGCCCCACACAAGCCGCAGCCGGTGCGGCCGGTCAGGTTGCGACGCTTTTCCTTCAGCGCGACGAAGCGCTCTGTGGCCACGTTCATTTGCACCTGGATGCCTTCGGCGCCCTGCACGATCTCGCAATCGTAGAGCTCGCCCGGGTTGGCCAGGATGCCTTCGGTCAATGAAAATCCCAGCGCGAAGTCTTCCAGGTCGGCCGGCGTCGCCATCATCACGGCGTGCGAAATGCCGTTGTACTCCAGCGCGATCGGCACTTCTTCGGCCACCACGTCGGTGACCACTTCGCGTTGGCCGTCGCGCCACTTCTCCACCTCAACCTTGGCCGCGGTGGAGAACTCAGTGGAGATATCATCGGGCGACGGGATGGGACATGCATTCATTGACTGCTTCTTTCTTCATTTCATTGTTTGGTTATTTCGTGACCAGAGGCTCCTGAGAAACCTTCTCGCCTTTCAGCAAACCGAGCTGCTCACGGTTGAACTGTTCGTAATGCTGCTGCCATTCGGACGGCTGCGACACCGGCATGACCTGCACCGCCGTCACCTTGTACTCGGGGCAATTGGTGGCCCAGTCCGAGTTGTCGGTGGTGATCACGTTGGCGCCCGACTCGGGGAAGTGGAACGTGGTGTAGACCACGCCCGGCTGCACCCGCTCGGTCACGGTCGCACGCAACACCGTCTGCCCGGCACGCGATTCAATGCCGACCCAATCGCCTTCGCGCACGCCGCGGTCTTCGGCGTCGTGCGGATGGATTTCCAGACGGTCTTCATCGTGCCATTGCGAATTCTCGGTGCGGCGCGTCTGCGCGCCGACGTTGTATTGCGACAGGATGCGGCCGGTGGTCAGAATCAGCGGATAACGCTGCGTCACCTTCTCGTCGGTGGCGAAATATTGCGTGTTGAGGAACTTGCCCTTGCCGCGGATGAAGCTGCCGATGTGCATGATCGGCGTGCCTTCCGGCGCCGCATCGTTGCACGGCCACTGGATGCTGCCGAGGCGCTCCAGTTTGTCGTAGCTGACGCCGTGGAAACTCGGCGTCAGGGCCGCGATTTCATCCATGATTTCCGATGGATGATTGTACGGCATCGGGTAGCCGAGCGCTTCGGCCAGCGCCACCGTGACTTCCCAGTCGGACTTGCCGGACTTCGACGGCATCACCTTGCGCACGCGCGAGATGCGGCGCTCGGCATTGGTGAAGGTGCCGTCCTTTTCGAGGAAGGACGAACCCGGCAGGAACACGTGCGCATACTTGGCGGTCTCGTTGAGGAACAAGTCCTGGATCACGATGCACTCCATCTCTTGCAAGGCGGCCGCGACGTGCTGGGTGTTCGGATCGGACTGGACGATGTCCTCGCCTTCGCAATACAGACCCTTGAAGCTGCCATCCATCGCCGCATCAAACATGTTGGGAATGCGCAAACCCGGCTCCGGATTGAGCGTCACGCCCCAGGCCTGCTCAAACATCGAGCGCACGGTCGAATCCGAGATGTGGCGATAGCCCGGCAGCTCATGCGGGAACGAGCCCATGTCGCAGGAACCCTGGACGTTGTTCTGGCCGCGCAGCGGATTGACGCCGACGCCTTCGCGGCCGACGTTGCCGGTGGCCATCGCCAGGTTGGCGATGCCGATCACCATGGTCGAGCCCTGCGCATGTTCGGTCACGCCCAGGCCGTAATAGATCGCGCCGTTGCCGCTGGTGGCGAACAGACGCGCAGCGCCGCGCAGTTCTTCGGCCGGCACGCCGCAGATGGCGGACAAGGCTTCCGGTGAATTGTCCTCACGCAGCACGAACTCTTTCCACTGCTCGTAGGATTGGACATCGCAACGTTCGCGAATGTATTCCTCGCTTTGCAGATTTTCGGACATGATCACGTGCGCCAGCGCAGTGATCACGGCGACATTGGTGCCCGGACGCAATTTGAGGTGGTAATCGGCCTGGATGTGCGCCGACTTGACCATTTCCGTCGTGCGTGGATCGATCACGATCAGCTTGGCGCCCTGGCGCAGGCGGCGTTTCATCTGCGAAGCGAACACCGGATGCGCCGACGCCGGGTTGGCGCCGATGATCATGATGACGTCGGACTTCATCACCGAATCGAAGGTCTGAGTCCCGGCCGATTCGCCCAAGGTCTGCTTGAGACCATAGCCGGTCGGCGAATGGCAGACACGCGCGCAGGTGTCGACGTTGTTGTTGCCGAAGGCGGCACGCACCAGCTTTTGCACCAGATAGGTTTCTTCGTTGGTGCAGCGCGAGGACGTGATGCCGCCGATGGAATCCTTGCCATGCTTGGCCTGGATGCGGCGGAATTCGCTGGCGGCATACGTCAGCGCTTCTTCCCACGACACTTCGCGCCATGGATCGGTGATCTTGCTGCGGATCATCGGCTTGGTGATGCGGTCCTTGTGGGTCGCGTAACCCCAGGCGAAACGCCCCTTGACGCAGGAGTGGCCGTGATTGGCCTTGCCGTCCTTGTACGGCACCATGCGCACCACTTCGTTGCCCTTCATCTCGGCCTTGAACGCGCAACCGACGCCACAATAGGCACAGGTGGTGACCTTGCTGTGCTCGGCCTGGCCCATCATGATCACGGTCTTCTCGGTCAGCGTTGCGGTCGGACAAGCCTGCACGCAGGCGCCGCAAGAGACGCATTCGGATTCCATGAAGGTATCCATCTGCCCGGCCGTGACACGCGATTCGAAACCGCGGCCGCTGATGGTCAGTGCGAAGGTGCCTTGCGTCTCTTCACAGGCGCGCACGCAGCGGTTGCAGACGATGCATTTGGACGGATCGTAGGTGAAGTAGGGATTCGATTCGTCCTTCTTCATCTCGAGGTGATTCTCGCCTTCGTAGCCGTAGCGCACTTCGCGCAGGCCGACCGTGCCGGCCATGTCCTGCAGTTCGCAATTGCCGTTGGTCGGGCAGGTCAGACAATCGAGCGGATGGTCGGAAATGTACAGCTCCATCACGCCGCGCCGGATGTCGGCCAGCTTGGGCGTCTGCGTCTGCACCTTCATGCCGGGTTCGCAGGGGGTGGTGCAGGAAGCCGGATAGCCCTTCATCTTGCGACCATCCTTGCCTTCGATCTCGACCAGGCACAGGCGACAGGAGCCGAACGGTTCCAGGCTGTCGGTGGCGCACAGTTTGGGCACGTTGATGCCCGCCTCCACCGCCGCGCGCATGACCGAGGTGCCGGCCGGCACGGTGACGTTGACGCCGTCGATTTCCAGGGTGACTTCGGTCTCGGAGACACGCGCCGGCGTGCCGTAATCTGTTTCGTTGAGCTGGTTCATGGCAACAACTCCTTGCTGAATACGTGGAACAGGTTTGGCTCAGGCGGCTTTTTCAGCCGGCGAACCAAAGTCTTCGGGAAAATGATTCAACGCCGACAGCACCGGGTACGGCGTCAGGCCGCCCATGGCGCACAGCGAACCGTTGAGCATGGTGTCGCACAGGTCGCGCAGCAGGTGGATCTGCTGGGGACGATTGTCATTGGCGATGATCTTGTCGATCACCTCGACGCCGCGTGTCGAGCCGATGCGGCATGGCGTGCATTTTCCGCAAGATTCGATGGCGCAGAACTCCATTGCATAGCGCGCCTGCTGCGCCATGTCGACACCATCATCGAACACCACCATGCCGCCGTGGCCGACCATCGCGCCGATAGCGGCGAAGGCTTCGTAATCCAGCGGCGTGTCGAGCTGTTGCTGCGGCATGTAGGCGCCGAGCGGGCCGCCCACCTGCACCGCGCGGATCGGCCGGCCGCTGAGCGTACCGCCGCCGAAGTCGTCCAGCAGCTGGCGCAGAGTCAGGCCGAAAGCTTTTTCGACCAGGCCGCCGTACTTGACGTTGCCCGCCAGCTGGAACGGCAAGGTGCCGTGCGAACGGCCGACGCCGTAATTCTTGTAAAACGCCGCGCCGCGCGCCAGCACGATCGGCACCGTCGCCAGCGAAATCACGTTGTTGATCACGGTCGGCTTGCCGAACAGGCCTTCCAGCGCCGGCAGCGGCGGTTTGGCGCGCACCACGCCGCGCTTGCCTTCGAGGCTTTCGAGCAGCGCGGTTTCTTCGCCGCAGATGTAGGCGCCGGCGCCCATGCGCACTTCCAGGCGGAACGCCTTTCCCGAGCCGAGCACGTTGTCGCCCAGATAGCCATTCTGATTTGCGGCAGCTATCGCTTCATTGAGCGCGGCGATGGCGTGCGGATATTCGGAGCGCACGTAGATGTAGCCTTGCGTCGCGCCGACGGCCAGACCGGCAATCGTCATGCCCTCGATCAGCACGAAGGGATCGTCTTCCATCACCATGCGATCCGAGAAGGTGCCGGAATCGCCTTCGTCGGCATTGCAGACGATGTACTTTTGCGCGGCCTTTGCAGCGGCCACCGTCTTCCACTTGATGCCGGTCGGGAACGCCGCGCCGCCGCGTCCGCGCAGGCCGGAATCCAGTACTTCCTGCACGATGGCTTCGCTGCTCATGCCGACGGCGCGCTTGAGTCCGGCATAGCCTTCATGCGCCAGGTAGTCGTCCAGCGACACCGGATCAGTGATACCGACGCGCGCAAAGGTCAGGCGCTCCTGTTTTTTCAGATAGGGAATTTCTTCGGTCAGGCCTTGCGCCAGCGGATGCTCAAATGCATCCGTCGCGTCCTCCAGGAAACCGGCGTCGAACAGACCCGCAACATCGGCCGGATCGACCGGGCCATAGGCGACGCGGCCTTGCTCGGTCTCGACCTCAACCAGCGGCTCCAGCCAGAACATGCCGCGCGAACCGTTGCGCACAATGTTCACCTCGACGCCGCGCTGTTCAGCTTCGCGCAGAACTGCCGCCGCCACCTCATTGGCGCCCAATGCAATCGCCGCGGAGTCGCGCGGCACATAAACGTTGATGCTCGTATTCATGCTCACGTTGCACCTCGCTTGGCTTGCAGCAGCCGGTCGAGTTTGTCGGCGCCGACGCGCGCATGCAGCTCGCCGTCGACCACCACGTTCGGACCACAAGCGCACAGCCCCAGGCAATACACCGGCTCAAGGGTGAACTGGCCGTCAGCGGTGGTTTCATGGAAAGCGCAGCCGAGCGCTTTCTCGGCGTGCTTCGCCAGCGCTTCGGAGCCGACCGACTGGCAGGCTTCCGCACGGCACACCTGCACCACGTGCTTGCCGGCCGGTTGCTGGCGGAAATGGTGGTAGAAGGAAATCACACCGTGCACTTCGGCGCGCGATACGTTGAGCGCGTCGGCGATCATCGGCACCGCATCGCCCGGCACGAAGCCGACCGCATCCTGGATGCCGTGCAAAATCGGCAGCATGGCGCCGGGCATGTGCCGGCGCGCGGCGATGACGTCTCTGACCGCACCGACGTCGAATGGCTGTTGTCTGTTCATGGTTTCGTCTCCTGCTGAACTACTGTCCGGTCCCGGTATGTATTTTTATCTTGCCGGGCCGTGGAAAAACACGTCTAGTCGCGCCGCCTGATCCTTGCCGGAACCGGACGACGACGTTGTTGTTGCGATGCTGTTTTATGCGCTGCAGACAACAAGCCGGCGGCGACGAATACGGCGACCCCTGCCGGCGCGAACGGCGCGGCAAAGCTCAGAAATGTGGGAAAGAAAATAATGCAGAACGCAACCGCAAGGACTGCAGCGGCGCCAACGAAGCTGGCGATCACAAACCCGGGCGCTACGCTGAAGAGCGTTGCGGCACGCGATCGGATCGGCGAATGATCAAACGATTTCATGTTCTCCCTGCCTGTCAATGATGCATCGGGTTGGTACAGAACACTACGGTGGTGAAGCCGGCTGCCGCAAAGTATTTCCCCTCGCGGCAGCCTTGTTTCTTGTTACTTGTCGACTACGTCACGCTCAATTACTTGAACAGCACCGCCGTCTTTTGCAACGTCAGCGAAATCCCCCAGATCAGCGGGATGCCGACTGCCAGCCATGCTGCACCGATCAGTGCAGGATTGCCGCCACGGCCGACCAGCGCCATGTCTGCCGACGACAGCGTCGCGGTGTTGTCGGAGGATGATTTTTCGTGCGCCAGTTGCTTTTCACGAGCCAGTTCTTCCGGCGTCATGAAATGCTTCGCAGCGACCGGACGAACCAGCAGGTTGCAGATCAGGCCAAGCACCAACATGCCTGCCAGGATATACATCGTGGTGTTGTACACCTGGTCGCGCGGCATGCCGAGCGACAACTGATACTCACGCATGTAGTTCACCACGACCGGGCCGAGGATGCCGGCGGTAGCCCATGCAGTCAGCAGGCGACCGTGGATCGCACCGACCATCTGGGTACCGAACAAGTCAGCCAGGTACGCAGGCACCGTTGCAAAACCGCCGCCGTACATCGACAGGATGATGCAGACTGCACCGACGAACAGCGCGATGCTGCCGGCCTTGGCCGACCACGGCAGGCTCACGTACAGGATGAAGCCGAGCACGAAGAAGATCACGTACGTCATCTTGCGGCCGAAGAAGTCGGAGCACGACGCCCACACGAAACGACCACCGATGTTGAACAGGCTGATCAGACCGGTGAAGCCCGCCGCAATCGCCGCAATCGCTGCCTTTTGCTCAAGCGACAGATCGCTGAAGCCGACGTTGACACCCAGCAGATGGCCGCCGAAGACTTCCTGCAGCATTGGCGACGAGATGCCGATGACGCCGATACCGGCCGACACGTTCAGGCACAGCACCAGCCACACCAGCCAGAACTGGGGGATGCCCCAGACCTTGCTCACGTGCACGTGGTTTTGCGTGATCATGGTGTTGTTGGTCGTCGCGGGAGGCGTCCAGCCGGCCGGCTTCCAGCCGCTAGGCGGAACGCGGTAGCCCAGTGCGCCAGCCATCATGAAGATGAAATAGATCACGGCCATGGCGACGAAGGTTTCCCACACGCCGACCGAGGTCGGTGTGGCGAAGTGCTTCATCAGCTTGTCGGCCAAGGGGCTGCCGACCAGCGCGCCGCCGCCGAAGCCCATGATCGCCATGCCGGTCGCCATGCCGCGACGGTCCGGGAACCATTTGATCAGGGTCGACACCGGCGAGATATAGCCGAGACCAAGGCCGATGCCGCCGATCACCCCGGAGCCGAGCCACATGAGCCAGATCTGGTGGGTGTAGACGCCGAAGGCGGAAATCAGCAAGCCGCCGCACCAGCACAGCGCGGAGACCACGCCGGCCTTGCGCGGACCTGCGCGCTCGAGCCAGCCGCCCCAGATCGCGGCGGAAATGCCGAGCAGGACGAAGAACATCGTATACATCCAGCCCAGCATGGAAATCTTCCAGTCGCAGGTGGTGGAGAATACTTGTGCGAAAAAGCCGGTATCCGGCGCACAGGCGATCGACTCTTTAATGCCGAGCGCCTTGGACAGCGGCAGCCAGAATACGGAGAAACCGTATGCCATGCCAATACACAGATGAATTGCCAATGCGGCAGGCGGTACCAGCCAGCGGTTGAAACCGGGCTTGGCGATGGTGTGTTCCTTTTGCAGGAAATCAAAGGCCATTATTCCCTCCTCTTTGATGTTGTGGGGCGGCAATTATATGCAAGTCGAATGAATTCGGCTATTTATGCAAAAATATGCCTATAGTTTTTCTGAACTACGCGTACTGTCGCGAAGGTATCATTGAAATTCTACCGACTCAATATGCTATTTTTTTCATATATATGTACAAAGTCAGCATCAAACCACACTGGGAAATCGGCCACGGCGATGACTCCCCGCTCGACACCACGGAACTGCTTGCGCTATTGACGGCAGTCCAGCAAACCGGCTCCATCGCCAAGGGGGCGCTGCAATTGCGGCAATCGTACCGGCACGCCTGGGGCCTGTTGCGCACGTCGGAGCAGTTGTTCGGCCATAGCCTGATCGAGAGCGGACGCGGACGCGGCACCACGCTGACGCCCTTCGCCAGCAAACTGCTCTGGGCCGACCGCATGGTCAGCGCGCGGCTGTCACCGACGCTCGACAGCCTGGCGTCGGAACTGGAAATCGAATTGGGCAAGACCGTCGAAGGCAAATCCAAGACCGTGCGCCTGAACGCCAGCCACGGTTTCGCCGTGGCCGCACTGCTCAAGCAGTTCAACCAGGCCAAGCTGCCGGTGGAAGTGCGCTATCGCCATAGCACCGACGCCGTAGCCGCGCTGTCGCGCCAGGAATGCGACCTGGCCGGCTTTCATGTGCCGCTGGGAGAATTTGAAAAACCGGCCATCGCCACCTACGCCAAATGGCTCAACAAGCGCAGCGATTGCCTGATCCACCTGGCCGTGCGCAGCCAGGGCCTGTTCGTCGCCACCGGTAATCCCAAGAATATCCACGGCCTGGCCGACCTGACCCGCAGCGACCTGCGCTTCGTCAACCGCGAAGCAGGCTCGGGCACGCGCATGCTGCTGGAACTGATGCTGGCCGGACAAGGGATTTCACACAAGAAGATCAACGGTTTCGAGAACACCGAATTTACCCACTCGGCGGTGGCGGCCTTCATCGCCAGCGGCATGGCTGACGTCGGCTTCGGCGTACAGACGGCGTCGCATCGCTTCGGACTGGACTTCATCCCGCTGGTGCGCGAGCGCTATTTCTTTGCATTGCCGACGGCGTCGCTGAACGACCCTCTCGTCCAAGCGGTGGTCGACATCCTGCAGTCGCCGACCTTCCGCGCCGTGGTCGACGACCTGGCCGGCTACGAGAGCGCCGACACCGGCAAGATACAGAGTGTGCAGGAGGCTTTTCCCTGAGCTTCGCAGCGATGCTCAGCGCGCATGCACGGCGTGCACATTCAGGTTCTTTTGCAGGAAGCGCACGCACTCTCTGACCTTGGCGGAATTCTTCAGTTGCAACGGATACACCGCGCACAGATCGGCTTCCTGGAAGTACGCCGGCAACACCCGCACCAGGCTGCCGTCTTTCAGACTTGCGGCGACATCCCAGATCGAACGCAGGATCACGCCGTGGCCGTCGATGGCCCATTGGTGGATGATTTCACCGTGGTTCGAGGCCAGCCCGCCGGCCACCTTGACCGTCTCGGCACCGTTCGGCCCCATCATGCGCCAGATGCCGAACGACTGATTGCGCTCGCGGATCACCAGGCATTGATGCCGGGTCAGGTCCGACAGAGTCTGCGGCGCGCCATGACGACTGAGGTAATCGGGACTGGCGCACAGCACGCGCTGGCTGGCGATGATGCGCTTGGCGAACAGGTGCGGCTCATGCACCGGACCGACCCGGATGTCGAGATCGAAGCCTTCGTTGATCATGTCGACCTGGCGATCAAACAATTCCAGCTGGATGCGCAGCGCCGGATGCAGTCGCGCGAACGCGGACAGCAGCGGCGACACGTATTTGCGGCCCAGCGCAAAGCTGGTGCTGATCTTCAGCAGCCCGCGCGGCACCTGCTTGGCGCTGCTCACGGTTTCCAGCATCTGGTCGACGTCGTCGAGGATGCGGCGCGCCCATTCATGCACGTTGCTGCCCTCTTCGGTCATCACCACGCTGCGTGTGGTGCGATGGAACAGCCGCACGCCCAGGGCAGCCTCAAGCAGCGCGATGCGCTTGCTGATGTAGGCCGGCGACGCCCCCATCTCCTTGGCCGATTCGGCAAAACTGCTCTTGCGCGCCACCACGCAGAACAAACGCAGGTCTTCCAGCAGCGGTGGGGCGATGGTTTGATTGTTCACGATTTGTGTTTTATGAAGTAACCGATCTGTGAATTATAGCGAGACCGCAGGCCGTTATGATTTCCGTCTTTATAGGAGAACGCAGCATGACCAAACACAAGGTAGCCGTCATCGCCGGCGACGGCATCGGCCAGGAAGTGATCCCCGAAGGCTTGCGCGCGGTCGACGCCGCCGCGAAGAAATTCGGCATCGAGATCGAGTACACCCATTTCGACTGGGCCCACTGCGGCTATTACGCCGAACACGGCAAGATGATGCCGGACGACTGGTTCGATCAGTTGAAGGGATTCGAAGCGATCTTCTTCGGCGCGGTCGGCTGGCCCGCCACGGTGCCCGACCACGTGTCGTTGTGGGGTTCGCTGCTGAAGTTCCGCCGCGACTTCGACCTGTACGTCAACCTGCGCCCGGTGCGCCTGATGCCCGGCGTGCCCTGCCCGCTGGCCGGCCGCAAACCCGGCGACATCGATTTCTACGTGGTGCGCGAAAACACCGAAGGCGAATATTCGTCCATCGGCGGCCGCATGTATGAAGGCACCGATCGCGAAATCGTGATCCAGGAATCGGTATTCACGCGCCATGGCGTCGACCGCATCCTCAAGTTCGCCTACGACCTGGCGCAGAGCCGTCCGAAGAAACACCTGACCTCGGCCACCAAGTCCAACGGCATCGCCATCACCATGCCGTACTGGGACGAGCGCGTCGAAGCGATGGGCAAGAACTACGGCGACGTCAAGACCGACAAATACCACATCGACATCCTGACCGCGCATTTCGTGCTGAATCCGCAGCGTTTCGACGTGGTGGTCGCGCCCAACCTGTTCGGCGACATCCTGTCCGATCTGGGTCCAGCCTGCGCCGGCACCATCGGCATTGCGCCGTCGGCCAACCTCAATCCGGACCGCAAGCTGCCGTCGCTGTTCGAGCCGGTGCACGGTTCGGCGCCTGACATCGCCGGGAAGAACATCGCCAACCCGGTCGCCACGATCTGGTCAGGCGCGATGATGCTGGACTTCCTTGGCAACGGTAACCCGAAGTACAAGCAAGCCCACGACGCCATCCTGGCCGCGATCGAAAAAGTGCTGGTGGATGGACCGAAGACGCCTGACCTCGGCGGCAGCGGCGACACCACGTCGGTGGGCAAGGCGATTGCTGCGGCGATCTGATGCAGTAACGCTAGCAAAACGTCCGGATGCGGATCGCGCTCGACAGAAGCGCGACCGCCTCACCCAAACGGATGCCATCCCAGACAGGAGGAGACACCATGCAACACTGGAAAGCCATCGTCGCAACCGCGGCCATCACCTTGTGCAGCGCCACGACACAAGCGCAGGCACAAACCGCGCAGCAACCGATCGTCATCAAATTCAGCCATGTCGTCGCGGCCAACACGTCCAAGGGCAAGACTGCAGACTATTTCAAGAAGATCGTCGAGGAGCGCACCGGCGGCCGCGTCAAGGTCGAGGTCTATCCCAACAGCCAGCTCTACAAGGACAAGGAAGAACTGGAAGCGCTGCAGATGGGCTCGGTGCAGATGCTGGCGCCGACCTTCGGCAAATTCGGCCCGATGGGTGTGCGCGAGTTCGAAGTATTCGACCTGCCCTACTTGTTCGACAACATGGCCCAGGCACAGAAGGTGACGCAGGGGCCGATCGGCCACGCGCTGCTGAAGAAGCTCGACGCCAAGGGCCTGACCGGACTGGCGATGTGGGACAGCGGCTTCCTTGACTGGACCTCCAACAAGCCGATCCAGAAACCGTCCGACATCAAAGGGATGAAGATCCGCATCCAGTCATCCAAGGTGATCGACGCGCGCACCCGCGTGGTCGGCGCGCTGCCGCAGGTGATGCCATGGTCGGAGATTTACCAGGGCTTGCAGACCGGCGTGGTCGACGGCCAGGAGAACCCGCCCTCCATCGTCAGCACCGCCAAGCTGTTTGAAGTGCAAAAGTTCATGACAATCTCGGAACACGGCTATCACGGCTATGTGTTCATCGCCAACAAGCGCTTCTGGGATTCGCTGCCGGCCGATCTCAAGCCGGTCATGGACAAGGCGGTCAAGGACGCCACCGAGTATTTCAACAGCAACGCCAAGAAGGAAAACGACGATGCGCTGGAAGATATCCGCAAAACCGGCAAGATGAAAATCCTGACCATGACGCCGGAAGAAAAGAACGAATGGAAAGCCATCCAGTACAAGGTCCATCGCGAGATGGAAGACCGCATCGGCAAGGACCTGATCCAATCGATCTACAAGGAAATCGGGCGCGGACCGGACGGCAAATAAAATAGAAAATACGCAGGATGCAAGCATCGCGAAGCCGGCGTTTCCTGCGAGGAATGCCGGCTTTTTTGCGTCTGTGACAATTTCGGAATTACAGCGGCCTCATGCCGTGTTAGGATTTGCGCCGTAAAATGACCAGACGTCCACCAGCAAAATTCATGAAGATTCGACTCGCGCACTACATCGCCGCAGGCAGCGCTTATACGCTGCTGTGGTCAGTGACGCTGCTGATCATGCTGGAAGACGACGTGGCCATGCTGGCGTTCATGCTGTCATGATGCGCATGAACACCCCACTCTCACCGAACGGGACAAGATGAAATTTGCAGTGCTGGCATTGTTGCTGGTGTCGAACCAGGTATTTGCCGCGCAATGGTCGTTGCTCGGCGACAACGACCTTGGCACCTTCTTTGTCGACAAGTCCAGCATCGAGCGCGGACGCAGCATTCTGCAGGCCAACGTCCTGCTCAACTGGACCAAGCCGCAAGTGCTGCAGGGTCACGGCAAGTATTACGCGTCGGAAGTATCCATCGCCTACATCGATTGCGACGACAAACGCATCGGTTTCGGCAGCCGTACCATGTACGCCAAGGCGGATGCCCAGGGCGGCGCGCTGTTTTCCCCTTACCTCTCCTACGGTGACACCCGATTGCAGGACGCCGTGCCAGGCTCGACCGGCGCACAAATGATCAAGATCATCTGCGGTCTCAAGTAGTCCGCACCTTTCCCCGGTTACACTTTCATCGGCAGGATCACCATCTGCAGGCCGTCAAAATGCAGACGGCGCTGGATCGCCAGCGCGGCCTGGTTGTGCAGCAGGCGGATGAACCAGTTGTCCTGTTCGAAAATCAGCTTGCTGGTGAAGAAAATCGCATTCGGATATTCCCTGCTGATGTCGAAGCACAGCTTGGTCACTTCCTGCACGGCGTCGGTGCCGAAGCCCAGGTAGGACGACGACGCCATGCCGTGGCTGCGGCAAAAATCCACGAAGAACTGCAGCGTCGCATTGGCTTCGGCGCGCATCTGCTCGACCGCGCCCTCACCGCCGTAGGCGTGCGAATCGACCGTGCGCGCATTGACGAAGATGAAGTTCTTGAAATGCCCCGGGAACATGCGTTGCACCCACAGCAAGGCATGCAGGCCGCCGCCGCGCGAGGTGCCGACGATGAACACGGCGGTCTGGTTGACCGGGTCCGGCGCGATCGTGTCGATGTTGGGGCCGAACGGCTGGCTGGAAAAAATCTGATCGACCGAGCGGATCGCTTCTTTCGTCTCGCGGTAGTGATTACGGATGTAGATGCACAGCGCTGCAATGCCTGCGATGATCACGGCCGTGGCCCAGCCACCGGCGAACATCTTTTCGTACAGCAGCACCGACAGGATCGAAGCGCAAATCACGAAGCCGATCAGCGACAACAGGAAGCGCCGCTTCCAATGCGCCAACTGACGACGCTGACGCCACCAGTAACGACACAAGCCGAACAATGAAATGGCAAAGGTCAGGAATACCGAAATTGAATACAGCACGATCAGCAGCGTCACGCTGCCCTGGGTCCAGAACAGGATCGCCAGCGCAGCAATGCCCATCACCAGGATGCCGTTCTGCGTGACCAGCCGCGTCGACAGGTAGCGAAATTTATGCGGCACCCAGGAATCGGCCGCCATGTTGGACAACACCGCCGGCCCGCCCAGGAAACCGGTATTGGCGGCCACGAACAGCAAGCCGGCCTCGAACGCCAGCACCACTGCCAGCAGCAGGTCATTGAGCCACTGGTTGCCGGTGCCCATGCTGTCGATGATCAGGCGGAAGGTGGTGGCGTTGAGGGTTTCACCATCAACGTGGCGCGCATCCCACAACAGATACAGCAGGAAGATGCCGCCGGCCGTGAACGCCAGCGACAAGGCCATGTACAACATGGTCATCTTGCCGGTGCGTACGCGCGGCTCGGCCAGCATGTTGACGTTGTTGGAAACTGCCTCCAGCCCGGTGTAGGTACCGCCGCCTTGCGAATACGCCAGCAGCAGCATGCTCGCCACGCCGGCCCAGCCGATTTGCTGGGTCAGCTTGCCGGTGTCGGCCAGCGTGGTAGGCACCAGGGCCGGCAAGTATTCCGCATGCACGAAAATGCCGTAGACGATCAGCACCAGATGGGTGGCGACGAAACCGAGAAACACCGGCAGCAGGAAACGGATCGCTTCCTTGAGCCCGCGCAGGTTGAGCACGATCAGCATGCCGACGAAGAAGGCCTCGGCCCACAACTTGTAGTCCTGGAAACCCAGCGGCAGCAGCGACGCCAGCGCGTCAACACCGGAGGCGACCGAAATGGCGATGGTCAGCACGTAATCGAGGATCAGCGCCACGCCCGAAACCAGGCCGAGATAAGGACCGACCAGCTTGGTGGCGACGCGGTAACCGCCGCCGCCGGTGGGGAATAATTCAATGACCTGGTTATAAGCCAGCGCAATGATGAACACTGTCAGTGCGGTCGCCAGCGCCAGGTACAGGCCCAGGTGGGTATGCTCGCCGAGCGCCCGAAAACTCTCTTCCGGGCCGTACGCCGAGGACGACAAACCGTCCGCCCCCAATCCCACCCATGCCAGAAAAGCCACCAGGGCCAGCGAGTGGCGCGTCTCGCTCTTGAGGGGATCCAACGCCTTGCCCAACAAAATTTCTCGAATCTTCAACATACGATGTGTGCCAGATACTGATCAGCATTTTTTCCGTTCAAGCGGCGATGATACCCCTTTGTACTGCGGTGCGGCATCAGAACGCATGTCAGAACGTCAATGAAGGTATTGCCCGGTCGTCCAAAATGGGTCATAATCGCGGTCTTGCGTTGCCGGGATGGCGGAATAGGTAGACGCACGGGACTCAAAATCCCGCGGTGGTGACACCGTGCCGGTTCGATTCCGGCTCCCGGCACCAGTAGTGCGGCAGCATGTGGTTGGCAATACGGAAACAAACGGCGGTGCGCAGAGAACAAAGCGCCGGCGAACAAAACAGGTAGGAACGATCATTCGTCCCTGCCTTTTTTTTGGCCTGAATATTCGTCTAAAAATCGAATTACTCGCAAGGCTTTTATCGTAATATTTGCTTTACTTTTTTTGACGTTCAACAAGCCTGCTCTCGTTATCACATTAACAAAAAATGCGAGGGGATCGCGGCGATTATCAACTCTGTCCTGGCCCGGCCACGATATTGAAATAAAGATAACGTCAGCGAAGAGAGCATGGTCAATCGATAGCATCGAATAGAAATATGCGTTTTGGGGATGTCAGTTTTTCTGTCGCATCGCATACGGCTTGGGCGCCCGGTCTGGACACCGCCGCCGCCTGGCTGGAGTGGGCTCACGGCCGTGCGCAGACAAATACTGCGGCTGCCGACCCCAAAGTCGCGAAAATGCCTCCGATGCTGCGCCGTCGCGCCAGCGTCACCGGCAAGATGGCGCTCGAAACCGCCTATGCCTGCCTGCCCGAACAAGCAGCCACAACGGATCTCCCGGTAATTTTCGCCTCGCGTCACGGCGAATGCGCCCGCTCGGTCGAGTTGCTGCAAGAATTGGCGCAGCATGCGCCGCTGTCGCCGACCTCATTCAGTCTTTCCGTACACAATGCCAACGGCGGGCTGTGGTCGATTGCACGCGGCGATCGCAGCAACAACATCGCTATCGCAGCAGGATCAAGCACCGTCGAACATGCGCTGATCGAAGCCTGCGGCCTGCTCGCCGACGGCGCCGGGCAAGTCTTGCTGGTAATGGCTGACAATCCGCCGCCGGAAATCTTCTCCGCCTACGGCGATTGCGCCGAACAGGGATTTGCCTGGGCCTGGTTGCTGCAGGCCGATGACAAGGCGCAAGCGCAAGCCCATGCCGGCGAACGATTTTCACTGTCCTGGACTGCCGCCGACGCCAATGCCTCAAGCGCAGCGCAATCCGACGACGCCTTGCCGGGCGGACTCGATATCCTGCGCTTCTTCCTGCGGCGCGACGCCGAACTGACACGCGCCGCCGACGGCCGCCGCTGGCGCTGGAGTCGTCATGCTTGACCGGTCGGGCAAGCCGACGACCGTCCGGGCGATACAGCAATCGCTCAAACGGCTGAACAGTTTGCTCAACAAATACTGGCGCGTAGGTGGTACAGCGATCAGCTTCACCGCCTTCGGTGTCGGCGGCCTCGTGCTGCGCCTCATGGTCTTCCCCCTGCTCAATCTGATCGTGCGCAACGAACAGTCGCGCACCGTCTGGGCGCGCCGCATCATCCGCCTGACTTTCCGCGCATTCGTCGAACTGATGAGCGCGCTGGGCGTGCTCAGCTACCGCATTTCCGGTCGCGAGCGGCTGCAGCGCAGCGGCCTGCTGATCCTGGCCAATCATCCCAGCCTGATCGATACCGTCTTGCTGATGGCCTTCGTCAAACAGGCCGACTGCATCGTCAAGAGCGCCCTGTGGCGCAACCCCTTTACCCGCGGCCCGGTGCGCGCGGCCGGTTACATCAGCAATGCCCACGGACCGGAACTGGTGGCCGATTGCATCAGCTCGATGCGCAACGGCGGCAACCTGATCATTTTCCCCGAAGGAACACGCACCCCCGCAGACGGCAACATGTCCTTCAAACGTGGCGCCGCCAACGTCGCCGTACGCGGCGCGTGCGCCATTACGCCGGTGATCATCCGTTGTACGCCGGCGACGCTCGGCAAAGGTAACAAATGGTGGAAAGTGCCGGCAACCATGGCACACTTCGAGATCGAGATTCAGCAGGATATCGATATCCGCGATATCCCCGGGGTGACCGGCGACGCCGGCAACCCTACCCTTGCCGCGCGCCAGCTTACGTATTACCTGCAAAACTATTTCATGAAAGAAAGCTAGGCCATGCCAAGTCTTGACCTTGACCAGGAAATCAAAGAACTCATCATCGACGTTCTGCAACTGGAAGACCTCCGTCCGTCCGACATCGACGCCGCCGCACCCTTGTTCGGCGATGGCCTCGGACTGGATTCGATCGATGCGCTGGAGCTCGGCGTCGCCCTGCAAAAACGCTATGGCGTCGTCCTCTCCGCGAACTCGGAAGAAACCCGCAAGCACTTCGCATCGGTGCAATCGCTTGCCGCCCTCATTGCCAGCCATCGCCAACAATAAACGAATCATCATGACTACCTTAGCGCCCTCCATGACCAAGGACCAGATCACCGTCTGGATCGTCGACATGCTGCACGAGATGTTCGAGCTCGACAAAGCGAAGATCACGCCGCAATCCAATCTGTATTCCGATCTCGACATCGACAGCATCGACGCCGTCGACATCGTGGTCAAACTGAACCAGATGACAGGCAAGCGGATACAGCCCGACGTGTTTCGCACCGTGCGCACGGTGCAGGATGTGGTCGACGTGCTGGCAACGCTGCTGCAGGCGGACAACGTGAACAAGGTTGATGAAAAGGCCTGAAATGGCCCAGGTCCTGACCACGCTGGTCATCCTGGTCTACCCGCTGCTGGTCTGGTACGCCCACGGCAGGATCGAACCGCGCCAGCTCGCGCTGGTGCTGCTGGGCGTCGCCGCGCTGCGCCTGCTGACCTTCAGGATGGGCCAGCGCTATCGCTGGATGAGCCTGGCTGCACTGTTGCTGGCGGCGCCGGCGCTGTTCTGGAACGCGCTGCTGCCGCTCAAGCTATATCCGGTCGCCATCAGCATCGGCATGCTGGCCCTGTTCGGCGCCAGTCTGCTGCGCCCGCCATCGATCATCGAACGCATTGCACGCATCCAGGATCCCGATCTGCCGGCCTTCGCCATCGCTTATACACGCCGCGTGACCCAGGTCTGGTGCCTGTTCTTCGCGCTCAATGGCTGCATCGCGTTCGCCACGGCGGTGTGGGCATCGGAAGCAATCTGGTCGCTGTATACAGGTCTCATTTCGTATGTGCTCATGGGCGCGTTGTTCGCCGGCGAATACCTGGTCCGGCTCTATGTCAGGCGTCAACACCATGCCTGATTTCATCGATGTGACGGCGTTGCCGCCGGCCGCACGCGCAGACAGCGATGTGATCGGCTGGCGCGGCGACGACGCCGTGACGCACACCCGATTCACCCTTGAGACCGAGGGATGGCGACAACAGCTGCTGCGCCATCCCGGTACGCGTTTCGCGCTCTACCTGCAGGACACCATCGCCTTTGCCGCCGCGTTGTTCGGCGCATGGCAAGCGGGGAAAACCATCTATCTGCCCAGCGACACGCTGGCCGAAACCTGCAAGGCGCTGACGCTGGAAGTCGACGGCTTCATCGGCGACTTTGACGCAGCATTGCAACCACTACAGCCGCTGCCGGCCGTCGACAAGGCTCAGTCGCCGCAACGCCTCGACGCCGACGCTCCGGCCCTGGTGGTCTACACCTCAGGCAGCACCGGCACGGCGCAGGCCATCCCGAAAAAATTGTCGCAACTGTCCACTGAAGTCGCCACGCTGGAAGCGCTGTTCGGCGCCCGGGCAGGCTCGGCCGACATCGTCTCCACGGTCTCTCATCAGCATATCTACGGCTTGCTGTTCAAGGTCTTGTGGCCGCTCGCGGCCGGCCGCGCGATCCATGCGCGCAGCGCGTTCTTCCCGGAAGACCTGGCCGCGATCGTGCCGCAGCGTCCCTGGCTGCTGCTGTCAAGCCCGGCACACCTGAAACGTCTGCCCGACAGTCCGGTGCAGCCGGACGTCTCCCGGTTGCAAGCGATATTCTCTTCCGGCGGACCGCTGCTGCCCGACGTGGCGGTAGCAACCCGGCAACTGCTCGGCCATCGCCCGATTGAAATCTACGGCAGTTCGGAAACCGGCGGCATCGCCTGGCGCCAACCGCAAGAGCTCGCCGGCGCTGCCCGCGACGACAGCTGGCAGCCGATGCCGAGGGTCGAGGTGCGACTCAACAGCGAACACGATTGCCTCGAAGTGCGCTCGCCGCATTTGCCGGACGACCAATGGCTGCGCATGGCGGACCGCGTCGAGTTCAGCAGCGGGCAAAAACCCGCGCAGAATTTTTACCTGCGCGGCCGAGCCGACCGCATCGTCAAGCTCGAAGAAAAGCGCATCTCGCTGGACCAGATCGAGCGACTGCTGCTGACCTCGCCGCTGGCGGCCGAAGCGCGCGTGCTGGTGCATCAGGAACCGTCGTCGTTGTCGTCATCGTCGTCATCGTTGTCGTTGTCCTCGCGACGTGAACGCATCGCCGCGTTCGTGGTGCCGACTGCGGCCGGACGTGCAGTGCTCGAACAACAAGGCAAGCTGGCGCTCAACACGCAGTTGCGCACGGTCCTGGCCGGCGCCATCGAAAGCGTGGCCCTGCCGAGGCTGTGGCGCTACCTCGACGCCCTGCCCGCCAATACGCAGGGCAAAACCACCGTGGCGGCGCTGACGGCATTGCTTGAACAAGCTTCCGCTCCAATTTCGAAGAAGCGCCCGCTATGGCCCGAACAAACCGTCCTGCAACGCGATGATCGCAGCGTTACCCTGCAATTGCGCGTGCCGCCGGACCTGCTGTATTTCGACGGACATTTCCCCGCGACACCGATCCTGCCCGGGGTAGTCCAGGTCGACTGGGCGCTGGCGCTGGGACAGCAGTATTTCGATTTGCCCGCACATTTTCGCACCCTGCAGGCGCTCAAGTTCCAGCGCGTCGTCACGCCCGGCGCGACGCTGACACTGGAGCTCGAAAACGATACGCAGAAAAACGCCCTGGCGTTCCGCCTGCATTCAGCCAACGGCCAGCATGCCAGCGGCCGCATTCTGTTCGGCGAGGCGGCATGAAAACCGGTGTCGTGATCCCCGTCTACAACCATGAGCGCGCGATCCCCGATGTACTGGCGGCGGTGCTGGCGCATGGACTTTCGCACGGACTCCATTGTGTGCTGGTCGACGACGGCAGCAACGCTGTCTGTGCCGCCGTACTGGACCGGCTGGCCGACAAGCATCCACAGGATGTCACGCTGCTGCGCCATGCAACCAATCGCGGCAAGGGCGGCGCCGTCCTCACCGGCTTGCATTACCTGGCACAACACGGCTACAGCCATGCACTGCAGATCGATGCCGACGGCCAGCACGACGCGGCCGATATCGCCCAGTTCATCGCGCTGTCCGCACGCGATCCGCAGGCCGTCGTCAGCGGCTGTCCGATCTACGACGACAGCGTGCCAAAGGGGCGACTGTATGCGCGCTACCTGACCCACGTATGGGTCTGGATCAATACGCTGTCCTTCGACATCCGCGATTCGATGTGCGGCTTCCGCCTGTATCCGCTGGCGGCGGTCACGGCATTGACGTCGGTGCAAAAGATCGGCAGCCGCATGGACTTCGACACTGAAATCCTGGTGCGCCTGCACTGGCGCGGCGTGCGCGTGATCAACCTGCCCACGCGCGTGCGCTACCCGAGCGACGGCGTGTCGCATTTCAAACTGTGGCTCGACAACGTGCTGATTTCACGCATGCACACCGTACTGTTCTTCGGCATGCTGTGGCGCTTGCCGCTGTTGTTGGCGCGCAAGCTGCGGAGGAAAACCGCTTGAGCGAGACGCTGAAACCCGAAGCCGGAACCGAATCCGGCCGCCACTGGGCGCACATCAACGAGGTCAGCTTCGTCGGCGGCATGCGCCTGCTGTTTGCGGTCTACCGCATCTTTGGACGCTGGCCGTTCCGCCTGATGCTGTATCCGGTGCTGCTGTGGTACATGGCGCGCAATCCGGTCGCGCGCGCAGCCTCGCTCGACTACCTGGCGCGCGTACAGCGCCGCCGTCCCGACCTGCGCATTCCTTCCGGCCTGGGCGGTGCGCTGCGCCACTTCGCCGCCTTCGGCGAGAGCCTGCTCGACAAGATGTTGCTGTGGGGCGGCCTGTTCCCGCTGGACAAAGTCACCGTCAGCGGCGGCGAGATCGTCACCGACGCGGTCGCCGCCAAGCGCGGCGGCCTGCTGATCTGCACCCATCTCGGCAACCTGGAACTGTGCCGCGTGGCAGGCCGGAGTCACCCGGAACTGAAACTGACCGTGCTGGTGCACACCAAGCACGCCCAAGCCTTCAACCGGATGCTGGCGCAGCTCGATCCGCGCAGCCAGCTCGACCTGATCCAGGTGACCGAGATGACGCCCGCCACGGCGGTGCTGCTGGCGGAAAAAGTCGCGCGCGGCGAATTCGTCGTGATCGCCGGCGACCGCGTGCCGGTCTCGCGGTCGCCGCGCGTGACGACCGCGAATTTCCTGGGTGCGGAAGCGCCATTTCCGATTGGCCCATATGTCCTGGCCAGCTTGCTGGAATGTCCGACTTACCTGATGTTTTCGCAGCGCACGCGCCATGGCGCGACGCTGTGTTTTGAACCTTTCCGTGAGCAGATCAGCTTGCCGCGCAAACAGCGCGAACAGCTGTTCAGCGAACTGGCGGCCGACTACGCCGCCCGCCTCGAGCACCATTGCCTGCAAACGCCTTTGCAATGGTTCAATTTCTATGATTTCTGGGCTCAGCCCCAGACGTCCCCTTCTCCGGACAACCGCCATGCGCCCCATTGATACACCGACTTCGTCAGATGACACTACTTTCGTCACCTTCGGCGCCAAGCCCCTGAGCATCGAAGACGTCAATGCGATCGCCGCCGGTTCTGCACGCGCGGCGCTGTCGGACGCGCCTGACTTCCTCGCGCGCATCCAGCGCGGCGCCGACTTCCTCGATCGCCTGCTGCGTGAAGACGGTACCGTCTACGGCGTCACCACCGGCTACGGAGATTCCTGCACCGTCAACGTGCCGCCGGAATTGGTGCCGGAACTGCCGCATCATCTCTACACCTACCACGGCTGCGGCCTCGGCGAACTGTTCTCGCCGCAACAGACGCGCGCCATCCTGGCGGCGCGGCTGACTTCGCTGAGCAAGGGTTACTCCGGTGTCAGCGTGGGACTGCTGAACCAGATCGCCGCCCTGCTGCAGCACGACCTGCTGCCGCTGATCCCGGCCGAGGGTTCGGTCGGCGCCAGCGGCGACCTGACGCCGCTGTCCTATCTGGCGGCGGTGCTGTGCGGCGAACGCAAGGTGTGGGGGCCAGAGAAAAATCGCGGTGAACAAGTCGACGCCGCCGTTGCGCTGCAAGCCGCCGGCCTGACGCCGCTGCGCCTGCGTCCGAAGGAAGGCCTGGCCATCATGAACGGCACCGCCGTCATGACCGCGCTGGCATGCATGGCCTACGAGCGGGCCGAATACCTCTGCAAATTGGCCACGCGCATCACCGCCATGGCCAGCTTTACGCTGGACGGCAACGCCCATCATTTCGACGCCACGCTGTTCTCGGTCAAGCCACACCCCGGCCAGCAGCAAGTGGCCGGCTGGCTGCAGACCGACCTGCGCTGCGACCAGCCGCTGCGCAATGAAAAGCGCCTGCAGGACCGCTATTCGATCCGCTGCGCGCCGCATGTGATCGGCGTGCTGACCGATGCCTTGCCGTGGCTGCGCAGCTATATCGAAAACGAACTCAACAGCGCCAACGACAATCCGCTGATCGATCCCGATAACGAGCGCGTGCTGCACGGCGGCCATTTTTACGGCGGCCATATCGCCTTCGCCATGGACAGCATGAAAAACGCCGTCGCCAACATCGCCGACCTGCTCGATCGCCAGATGGCCCTGATGGTCGACAACCGCTACAACAACGGCTTGCCGGCCAACCTGTCCGGCGTGAAAGGCTCGCGCGCGGCCATCAACCATGGCCTCAAGGCTTTACAAATCAGCTCCTCGGCATGGACTGCGGAAGCGCTGAAACTGACCATGCCGGCCTCGGTGTTCTCGCGCTCGACCGAGTGTCACAACCAGGACAAGGTCAGCATGGGCACCATCGCCGCGCGCGACTGCCTGCGCGTGCTGGAGTTGACCGAACAAGTCGTGGCGGCGCTGCTGATCACGGTGCGCCAGGGCGTCTGGCTGCGCAACGAGCAGAACCCGGAAATCCCGTTGGCCGAACTGCCCGGCGGCCGTCTGGCGGCGATGCAGGAAGCGCTGTGCGCCGACATCGCGCCGATCGCCGAAGACCGCATGCTGGAACCCGACCTGCGCCTGCTGCTGGATCGCATCCGCGCGCGCGCCTGGAGCCTGTATGACTGAGCTGCCCCAGGGGAAAATCACGCCGGCCAATTCGCCATGGAGCGGTGAAGTGGAACTGCAAGTCCAGTTCTACGACATCGATCCGATGGAAGTGGTCTGGCACGGCCGTTATATCCAATATTTTGAAGCGGCCCGTTGCGCGCTGCTCGACAAAATCGGCTACAACTACGACGAGATGAAGGAATCCGGCTACATGTGGCCGATCATCGACCTGCAGGTGCGCTATTCCAACCCGGCCACCTTCCGCCAACGCATCAAGGTACGCGCCGCCATCGTCGAATGGGAAAACCGCCTGAAGATGGAATACCTCGTCACCGACGCCGCCAGCGGACAACGCCTGACGCGCGGCGTCACCACGCAGGTGGCGGTGCAGATGGACAAACGCGAGATGTGCTTCCTCAGTCCGCCGGTGTTATGGCAAAAGCTGGGCTTACCTTATCCGGAACCGACATGACTATGACTCTCCGCAAATTGGCGGCCTGCGCTGCATTCTTCGCCGTGTTCACAGCAGCAAACACGGTTGCCGAGGCTGCCGCCCCGGTCGCGCAAATCCAGGCTGCGCTGACCAAGCCCGCCGTGATGTGCGGGCGCTTCGACCAGACTAAGCAACTCACCGGCATCAAGAAGCCGCTGCTGTCGAACGGACGCTTCTGCGTCGCCGCCGGCAAGGGCATCCTGTGGCAGACGCTGCAACCCTTCCCGAGCACCCTGCGCATTACGCGCAACGCCATCGTGCAGATGCAGAACGGCCGCGTCGCCATGCGCCTGGACGCCCAGCAGGAGCCGGTCGTCAAGATGATCAACAACGTGCTGTTCTCGCTGCTGGCCGGCGACCTGAGCCAGCTCGACAAGCTCTTCGAACTGGACGGCGCCATCAAGAACGGCAACTGGAACGTCGCCCTCAAGGCGCGCGAACCCGGCCTGGCCAAAGCCATCGGCGACATCCGGCTCGAAGGCGCCGCCTTCGTCAACAAGGTCATCATGCAGGAAGCCTCGGGCGACCATACCGAGATCGTGTTCTCCGCAATCCAGACCGGCGACAAGGCCATGACTGCGGAAGAAGGAGCGATGTTTGACTGAACCGGCCGACCAGGACGCCGGCACATCGGCAGCCTCCCCGGGTAAATCCCTGCGCGGCGCAGGGCGCGCTCTTGCGCTGGCGTGGCTGCTGGTGGTGGCCGTGCTGCTCGGCCACAACGCCTACCTGTGGCTGGTGCAGCGCACCAGCCCCGACACCGACATCCTTGCCCTGCTGCCGTCGTCGCGTCATGACGATGTGATGCAGCAGGCTTTTGTGCACATGGTCGACAGCGCCCAGCAAAAAGTGGTGGTCCTCATCGGTGAAGCGGACTGGGACAAGGCGACGCAAGCCGCATCGGCCTATGAAGCCGTCATTCGTAAACAGCCTGCGCTGCTGCAACCGATGGCGGGCGACGCCGCACAATTGCAGGGAGACTGGCTGGCGAGCTTCGACCGGAGCCGCCTGATGCTGCTGACGCAGGAACAGCGCGACAAGCTGCGCAGCGACTCGCCGCAACAATGGGGGCAACTGGCGCTCGGCACGATGTACGGCGCTTTCGGCGGTCCGCGGCTGGGCGCGTGGCAGGATGACCCGTTCGGCCTGTTCAGCGGCTGGGTACAGGCGCGCGCGCAGGAAACCCCGGTACGCCCGCGCGACGGCCGCCTGTTCGTCGAGAGCGGCGGCCGCTCGTATGTGTTGCTGCTGATGAACCTGCAGCAGTCGGCGTTCTCGATCTCCGCCCAGCAGCAAGTCATTCCCCTTCTTGATCAGGCCAGCCGGGCTGCGAAACAAGCGGTTCCCGATGCGGAAATCATCACCGCCGGCGTCATCCTCCACGCAGCTGCCGGCAGTCAGCAGGCCAGCAGCGAAATGGCCACCATCGGCGCCGGCTCGCTGATCGGCATCGTGCTGCTGATGTGGCTGACCTTTCGCTCGCTCAAGCCGATTGCGCTGATTGCCCTGTCCATCGCCATCGGCTGCCTCGGCGCGCTGTCGGTCAGCTGGCTGCTGTTCGGTCGCCTGCATTTGCTCACGCTGGTGTTCGGCGCCAGCCTGGTGGGCATTGCCCAGGACTATGCGATTTATTTTCTGTGCGCGCGGCTCGGTACGGCAGCGCAGACCGATTCGAGCACGCTGCTGCGCCGCCTGCTGCCCGGCCTTGCGCTGATGCTGCTGGCGGCCGTCATCGGCTATCTGGGGATGGCGCTGACGCCCTTCCCGGGATTGCGTCAGATGGCGGTGTTCTCGGTACTCGGACTATTGTTTGCCTGGCTGACTGTAATCCTGTGGTTCCCGGCGCTGATCCATGCAGACACTTTGCGCAGCACTCCACTGGCCGACCGCTGCAGCCACAGCATCGGTCGCTGGCCGCGTTTCCGCGCCAACCGCAACGGCTATCTCCTGGCGGCGGTGTTTGCCGTCTTTGCCACGATCGGACTGATGCGCCTGTCCGTCAGCGACGACATCCGCGCACTGCAAAAAACACCGCAACGTCTGATCGACGATCAGATCAAACTCGGCAAGCTGCTCGACACGCCGACGCCGGCTCAGTTCTATCTGGTGCGCGGCGACACGGCCGAACAAGTCCTGCAGCGCGAGGAACAACTGAAGCAACGGCTGCAAGACCTGATCGGCAAGAAACTGATCAGCGGCGTGCAGGCCGTCTCCAACTGGGTGCCGTCGCAACGGCAGCAACACGCCGACCGCGACCTGATCGACGCGACCCTGCTGACGCCCCAAGGTCCACTTGCCGCCATCGCCGCCGCCATCGACGAACCCGCCCAATGGGTGCAAGACATGCGCCAACGCTTGTCGGCGCACGCTGAACCGCTGCTGCCGCAAGCCTTCATCGATTCGCCGGCGGGGCAACCGTGGCGTCATCTGTGGCTGGGAAAGACCGGCGCGCAATACGCCACGCAGTACGCCAGTATCGTGGCCGTACGCGGCCTGAACGACTATCGGCAGTTGCCGCTGCTGGCCGCTGCCGCCGCCCCTGCCGACGGCGTGCAATGGGTCGACAAGGTAGCCGATATTTCTGCGGTGCTGCACTATTACCGCGAGTACATGACATGGGCGTTGCTGGCGGCCTACTTCACCATTTTCCTGCTGCTCACATTACGTTATCGCCGCGCCGCCTGGCGCGCGATTGCCCCGCCGCTGCTGGCGACGCTGGCGACGCTGGCGCTGTTCGGCCTGATCGGGCAGCCGCTGCAACTATTCCACGTGCTGGCTTGTCTATTGCTACTGGGACTTGGTGTCGACTACGGCATCTTCCTCCAGGAGCCGACCGATCGTCACCAGCGTTTTTCGTGGCTGACGGTGGGCCTGTCGGCGATCAGCGCCCTGCTTTCCTTCGGACTGCTGGCGTTAAGCAACAGTCCTCCCTTGCATGCATTCGGATTGACCATGCTGATCGGCATGGCCCTGGTCTGGCTCATTTCGCCGTGTTTTCGCGGCGCCGCTTCTTCCTCTTCGAGCCCTCATGAAACCAGACAATAGTATCGAACAGCATGACATCCTCATCATCGGCGCCGGTCCGGCCGGTGCGGTGGCCGCAGCTTTGTTGCGCCGCCGCGGCCATCAGGTGCTGGTGGTCGAGCGCGAGCAGTTTCCGCGTTTCTCCATCGGCGAAAGCCTGCTGCCGCAAAGCATGGACTTCCTGGAACAGGCCGGCATGTTGCAAGCAGTCGTGGAGCACGGCTTCCAGTTCAAGAACGGCGCCTCCTTCGTCTGCGGCGAACGCCAGACCGCATTCGACTTCCGCGACAAGCATTCGCCGGGCTGGGGCACTACGTATCAAGTGCAGCGCGCCGATTTCGACCATCTGCTGGCGCAGCAAGCCGAACTCCAGGGCGCGCAGATACGCTATCGCCACAGCGTCACCGCAGTCGACCTGGCCGGCGACCGTCCGCGCACCCAGGTGCGCGACGCCGACGGCCGCGAGTACACGATCGAATCCCGTTTCATCCTCGACGCCAGCGGCTTCGGCCGGGTATTGCCGCGCCTGCTTGATCTGGAGCGGCCATCCGGATTTCCCCTGCGCGGCGCGTACTTCACCCACATCGCCGACGGCATCCGCGATCCGCAGTTCGATCGCAACAAGATCCGCATCACGGTGCATCCCGAACATCACGACGTCTGGTACTGGCTGATCCCCTTTGCCCAGGGACGCTGCTCCATCGGCGTGGTGGCCGAAGCATCTTTCCTGGCGACCATTGCCGGCGACGAAACGCACAGACTGCGCACGCTGGTCATGCAAGACCCTGCCCTGTGCGCGTTGTTGCAGCACGCTGAATGGGATACGCCTGCGCGCGCCATTTCCGGCTATGCCGCCAATGTCACCTCGCTGTGGGGCAAGAACTTCGCGCTGCTCGGCAATGCCGGTGAATTCCTCGATCCGATCTTTTCTTCGGGCGTGACGATTGCACTGAAGTCCGCGAGCCTGGCCGCGGAGACGCTCACGCGCATGCTCGCCGGCGAAAGCGTGGACTGGGAAGCCGACTACGCAGTGCCGCTGAAGAAAGGCGTCAACACCTTCCGCACCTTCGTCGAATCCTGGTATGCCGGCGGCTTCCAGAAAATCATCTTCCACGAACAGCAGGAGCCTGCCATCCGCCGCATGATTTCGTCGATCCTGGCCGGCTACGCGTGGGATACCGGCAATCCTTTCGTGACCGAAAGCAAGCGTCGCCTGACCGCACTGGAAAGCATATGCGCCTGAGTTTTACAAATCCCTTCAGATCCTGTGCGGCCGCGGCAATCATGGCGCTGTTGCTGTCGGCCTGCAGCACTGCGCCGACACTTCCGACAGCGCCACCGATGCCGTCGGCCCGCCTGCATCTGCAGTTGTCGCCGGCCTCGCTCGGCGCCTCGCTCAGCCTGCAACAACATCTGACCGTGGAACGCGCCGGCCGCATCGATGAAATCGACACCGTGCTCGAAATCGAGCCGGATCATCTGGACCTGGTCGGCCTGGCTTTCGGCCAGCGCGTCATGTCCCTGCACTACGACGGCAAGGAGCTGAAAACCTGGCGCCACTTCATGTTGCCCAAGGAAGTCCAGGGCGAAGACGTATTGCAGGACGTGCAACTGACGCTGTGGCCGGCGGCGGCCCTCCGCGCCGCACTGCCGCCCGGCTGGGAGCTGGAGGAAAACGGCATGCAGCGGACCTTGCTCCTGAACCGCGAAGTCATCGCACAAATCGATTATCCTGACCGCAAAGCGTGGGGCGGCAAGGTGATCCTGACCAACTTGCGCTATCACTACAAGCTGACCATTCAATCAGTTGTCACCGCACCATGACGATTTATCTGAACGCATTGGGGATGATTTGCTCGCTCGGCGCCACGCACGCCGATATCCGGCAACGCCTGTTCGCCGGCAACAGCGGTCTGCGCGCCAGCGACCGGTACGCATCCGACAAGGTCCCGCGCATCGTGGGCGGCGTTACCCTTGCCGATGAAGAACTTCCCTCAGTGGCGCACTTGCCGCTGCGAGAACGCAGTCGCAACAATCGCGTCGCGCTGGCTGCGCTCGCCCAGATACGTCCTGAAGTGGACAGCTTGATCGCGCGCTTCGGCCCGGGTCGCATCGGCGTCGTTCTCGGCACCAGCACCTCCGGCATTGCAGAAGGCGAAACGGCCTTCAGGCATTACGTCGCCCACGGAAAATTCCCCGCGCAGTTCCACTACGGCCAGCAAGAGCTCGGCTCGCCGGCCGCCGCACTGGCGACCACGCTCGGCCTCAGCGGCCCTGCCTATGTCCATTCCAGCGCCTGCTCATCGAGCGCCAAAGCCATGGCCAGCGCTGCGCGCCTGATCAACATGGGCCTGTGCGACGCCGTCATCAGCGGCGGCGTGGATACCTTGTGCGACTTCACGATTGCCGGCTTTTCATCGCTGGATTCGGTCAGCGACGAGCGTTGCAACCCGCTCAGCGTCAACCGCCGCGGCATCAATATCGGCGAAGGCGCCGCCCTGTTTCTGATGACCTCCGAAGCTGCCGCTGTCGCCTTGTGCGGCTGGGGCGAATCGTCTGATGCCCATCACATTTCCGCCCCCGATCCGGAAGGCATCGGCGCCACCCTCGCAATCCGGCAGGCATTGCAACGCGCCGCCATTGCGCCGGAACAGATCGACTACATCAATCTTCACGGCACGGCGACACTGCAAAACGACGCCATGGAATCGAAGGCGATCCATCAGCTGTTTGGTACGGAAATACCGGTCAGCTCAACCAAGTCCTTCACCGGACATGCCCTGGGCGCCGCCAGCGCCATCGAAGCCGGCCTGTGCTGGCTGACGATGCAAGACGACAATCCCGCCGGCATGCTGCCCCCGCATTTGTGGGACGGCCAGGCCGATCCGGCGCTGCCGGCCTTGCATACGGTGCGGGTCGGAGAATCGCTGGGACGACCGCCGCGTTATGTGTTGAGCAATTCGTTCGCCTTCGGCGGCAGCAACGCCGCCCTGATCCTGGGGAGGAACTGAAGTGCAGACAGAAGCGCAGACAGAAGCGCAATTTCCGCAGATCGCCACCCTGGTCCCACATGCTGCGCCCATGCTGCTGCTGGACCGCGTGGTCAGCGCCGACGCCGACAAGCTGTGCGCGGAAGTCGCCATCGCCGATGACAGCCTGTTCCAGACCGGAACAGGCGTCGGTGCCTGGGTCGGCATCGAATACATGGCGCAGGCGATCGCCGCCTGGGCCGGTTATCATGCGCAACAACGCGGCGAAGCGGTCAAGATCGGCTTCCTGCTCGGTTCGCGCCGCTATGACGCCAACGTGCCGTATTTCGCCACCGGCAGCACGCTGCACGTTGAAGTAGAAAAACTGCTGCAGGCCGACAACGGTCTCGGATCGTTCGCCTGCAGCATCAAGGACGCAAGCTCACAACAACAACTGGCGCAGGCGACGATTTCGGTCTTCCAGCCGCATGACGCCCGTGAGTTTCTACAAGAGGGGAATCAATGACAAGCACGGGGAACAACACCATCCTGGTCACCGGCTCGAGCCGGGGCATCGGCAAGGCGATTGCGCTGCGCCTGGCGCGCGACGGCTACGACATCGTCCTGCATTGCCATAGCCGGCGCGATGCCGCCGATGCAGTAGCCAAAGAGATCGAAGCACTGGGACGCAGCGCACGCGTGCTGCAATTCGACATCGGCGAGCGCGCACAGACGTCCGACATCCTGCTGCAGGACGTTGAACAACACGGGGCTTATTACGGCGTGGTCTGCAACGCCGGCATCGCGCGCGACAACGCCTTCCCGGCCATGCCCGGCGTCGACTGGGACAGCGTGATCAAGACCAACCTCGACGGTTTCTACAATGTGCTGTATCCGCTGGTGATGCCGATGATCCAGCGCCGCAAGCCCGGCCGCATCGTCACACTGGCCTCGGTCTCCGGCATGGTCGGCAATCGCGGCCAGGTCAATTACAGCGCCGCCAAGGCCGGCATCATCGGCGCCACCAAGGCGCTCGCGCTGGAACTGGCCAAGCGCAACATCACCGTCAACTGCGTCGCGCCGGGGTTGATCGACACCGACATGACCGATGAATTGCCGATGGAAGACATCCTCAAGCTGATCCCCGCGCGTCGCGCCGGCAAGCCGGAAGAAGTCGCGTCGGCAGTCAGCTTCCTGATGCAGGAAGACGCCGCCTACATCACGCGCCAGGTCATCTCGGTCAACGGAGGCCTGGTATGAGCGCCGGCAATTCGAAAAATCGCCCGCTTCAGGAACGCCGCGTCGTCGTCACCGGCATGGCCGGCATCAGCCCCATCGGCAACGACTGGCGCAGCGCGCAGGAACACCTGCGCAGCTATCGCAATGCGGTCGTACGGATGCCTGAATGGGATGAATACGACGGCCTGCATACACGCCTGGGCGCCCCCGCTGCCGCCTTCGAGTTATCCGATCGCTACAACCGCAAGAGCACGCGCAGCATGGGCCGCGTGGCATTGCTGGCGACCCGCGCCAGCGAATGGGCGCTGGCCGACGCCGGCCTGCTCGACGATCCGCTGCTGCGCAACGGCGGCATCGGCATCGCCTACGGTTCATCGGCCGGCACGCCCAGTGCGGTTGCCGACTTCAGCATGCTGTTCACAGAAAAAAGCACCCGGAACATCAACGCCAACACCTACCTCAAGATGATGGCGCATACCGCGCCGGTCAACATGGGCGTGTTCTTCGGCGTTACCGGCCGCATCATCACCACCTCAAGCGCCTGCACCTCCGGCAGCCAGGGCATCGGCTACGCCTACGAGACGATCCGCAGCGGCCGCCAGGTCGCCATGATCGCCGGCGGCTCGGAAGAACTGTGCGCCTCGGAAGCCGCCGTGTTCGACACGCTGTACGCCACCAGCGTGCGCAACGACACGCCGGCCATCACGCCCAGCCCGTTCGACGAGCAACGCGACGGCCTGGTGCTGGGCGAAGGCGCCGGCACGCTGATCCTGGAAGACCTGGAACATGCACAGGCGCGCGGCGCCCGCATCTATGCGGAAATCGTCGGCTTCGGCACCAACAGCGACGGCAGCCACGTCACCAATCCCAACGCCGACACCATGAAGATCGCCATCGAGATGGCGCTGGCCGACGCCGGCCTGGACGCCGCCGCGATCGGCTACATCAATGCCCACGGCACCGGCACCAAACAGGGCGACGTCGCCGAGTCCAACGCCACCGCGCGCGTGTTCGGCGACAAGACGCCGATCAGTTCGCTCAAGAGTTACATGGGCCACACGCTGGGCGCCTGCGGCGCGCTGGAAGCCTGGCTCAGCATCGAAATGATGCATGCCAACTGGTTCGCCCCGACCATCAACCTGACACGCGTCGATCCGGAATGCGGCCAGCTCGACTACATCGCCGGTGAGGGCCGCCGACTCGAATGCGAATACGTCATGTCGAACAATTTCGCGTTCGGCGGGATCAATACGTCGCTGATTTTCAAACGCTGCGCTTGAACAACCATCATTTCACCCCACAGCAAGGAGCACACAAAATGCAAAAAATCGTTTCCCTCTCTGTCGCGCTCGGCATTCTCATCTCCGCTGCGCTGCCCGCGCAGGCCCGCAACGAAACCTTCATGCTGCCCATCGATGCCGCACTGAAAGCCACGACCTTTGCAGCAAAGCCTGACGGATCGGTCAAATTCTATTTCGGCAAGCAAGTCACGCCGGTGGTTCAAGAAGTCATCCATACCGACATCATTTCCAAGAAAGTCCGTTTCTCCGGCACTGCCGACGTCGCCGCCTGCAATGAAGCGCTGGTCAGCAGCCTGACCGAGTTGCAGGAACGCACGAAGAAAATGAGCGGCAATGCCGTCATCAACATCGTCAGCTATTACCAGAATACTGAAATGAGTAGCGAAACACGTTTTGAATGTCATGCCGGCAGCTTCAGCGTGATCCTCTTCCTCAAGGCGGACATTGCCAAAGTCGCCGACAACTGATCCGTCATCGCCAGGCACCGCGACGGCAGCTACGCTTTGGTTGCTGAACGGCGATCTGGTGGATGAAGCGCGAATCGCTTCGCTTGCAGCCGAACTTGGCCCAAGCGAACGTCTTCGCTATCGCAATTTTCAGCGTCCGCAGCGAGCAAGAGAGTTTTTGCTTGGCCGAATCCTGCTGCGGCGCGCCACGTGCAGCATGCTTGGCATCGACAACGAACAGATTGTCGTCACCGAACGAGAAGCTCAGGCGCCTTTGCTTACCCTGTCGCCGCAGCATGACCCGCCCTCTTTTTATTTCAGTCTGTCGCACAGCCGCGGCTGGATAGCCTGTGCCGCCAGCGTGTCATGTCACGTCGGACTTGATATCGAAGACAAGAACTCCCCACGCAACATCGCCGCACTCAGCGCTGCAGCATTCACCCCTGATGAAATGAGCTGGTTGGGGAAACTGCCGGAAGCACAACGTGTGGAAGCGTTTTATCGTCTCTGGAATTGCAACGAGGCGCTCTACAAATTACTGCATAACCAGGGACAAGAACCGCAGGCGATCAACGCAGGTTGGAACTGCCGTATTCTGCTGCATGCGCGGTTGGGAATCTGTCTGTGCAGCGTTCGCGAGGTCTCCGTCGTCAATATCGTTGAGCTCAACGCCATTTGAAGTTTCACGACATAGCATTGTCGAAAAATACACAACAAATTCAATAAAATTCTACTACTCAGGAGTATGTAAAAAACCTTTACATCCTGGTGTTGCAGCGCTTCCGAACTCAGCTACAATCGTCTCCGCCTGAAATTCTGTCATCCACATTTCCAACAAAAAATATCGTTGTCGATGATGACATTTTCGTCATGCAGGTTTTAAAAAGAAGATGACTGCGTCTCAAAAAATCATCTCAACATCAGCAAGCCGCCAATCGGTCAATATTGCAGCCTCCGCGTACCTGCAAATGAACATCGCTTGCGTCTTGCTGAATCATGCTTTATTAACAATAACAATTTGGGGGTTTTCCAACATGTCCAAAAAGATAACGTCCGCCCTTGCGGCGATGGTTGCCGCAGCCGCGCTTGCCGGTTGCGTCACCGAAGAGCAGTCACGCGTTGTGCCGATCACACAAACGGTCGCCGCGACAACTTCTTATCAAGGCGCTCGCAGCGCCATCGCCGTGGGCAAATTCGACAACCGTTCCGCCTTCATGCGCGGACTTTTCAGCGACGGCGTTGACCGTCTCGGCGGACAAGCCAAAACGATCCTGATCACACACCTGCAACAGACTGGTCGATTCGATGTTCTTGATCGCGACAACATGGCCGAAATCAGCCAGGAAGCAAAGATCAACAATCAGGCGCAAGCACTCAAAGGCGCCAGCTTTGTCGTTACGGGCGACGTCACCGAGTTCGGCCGCAAGGAAGTTGGCGATCGTCAGCTGTTTGGCATTCTCGGTCGCGGAAAATCCCAGGTCGCCTATGCCAAGGTCAACCTGAACATCGTCAACGTATCGACCTCGCAAGTAGTCTATTCGTCGCAAGGCGCCGGCGAGTACAGTCTGTCAAACCGCGAAATCATCGGTTTCGGCAGCACCTCCAGCTATGACTCCACGCTCAACGGCAAAGTATTGGATCTTGCCATTCGTGAAGCGATCAACAATCTCGTCGCAGGTATCGATTCTGGTGCATGGCGTCCTGTGACCGCTGCCAAGTAAGCGAAAGGACCCGACATCATGATGACCAAAACCGTTTTCCGTTTCGCGACGCTGCTGCCACTTTCGCTGCTCATTCTCACCGGCTGCGCAACCAGACAACAACCTATCTACGGCTGGGGCAACTACCAGCAACAGGTGTATGAATATTTCAAGGCGGATACCAAGAGCAACGAAGAGCAAATTGCAGCCCTGGAAGAAAGCATACAAAAAAACCGCTCCAAAGGCGCACCTTTGCCGCCCGGCTATCACGCACACCTTGGTATGTTGTATGCGAACGCAGGCAAGCCTGACATGGTCGTGCAGGAATTCGAAACAGAGAAGGCACTCTTCCCTGAATCGGCTCCGTACATGAACTTCCTGCTCGCCAAACTCAAAAAATAAAAGGCCCTCACATGCGATTCTCTTCATTCAAAACAATTGCAGCCGTTTTGTTGCTGGCAGTACTGGCGACGGGCTGCGCCACTCAACGCAAGCCGTATGACTACGCGGCGTTCAAGGAAAGCCGCCCACGCACCATCCTGGTGTTGCCGCCGCTGAACAACTCGCCCGACGTTGCAGCGACCTACGGCATGATGTCGCAGGTGACTTATCCTCTGGCAGAGTCCGGTTACTACGTACTGCCGGTAGCGTTGGTAGATGAGACCTTCAAGCAAAACGGCCTGACTACACCCAATGACATCCATGAGGTATCGCCGGCAAAGCTGCGTGAAATTTTTGGTGCGGATGCAGGTCTGTACGTCAACGTCAAAAACTATGGCTCCAGCTACATCGTCGTCAATAGCGTCACGATGGTCACGGCCGAAGCCAAACTAATCGACCTGAGAAACGGCAAGGTCTTGTGGGAAGGCAGCGCAACCGCGTCCAGCAATGAAAACCAGAACAACAGCAACGGTCTGGTCGGCATGTTGGTGTCCGCCATCGTCAATCAGATCATCGCCACCAGCACCGACGCCAGCTATAAGATTGCCGGTGTTACCAGTAGCCGGTTGTTGATGGCGGGCCACAAGAACGGCATGCTGTACGGGCCGCGTTCGCCCAAATACCAAAGCGACTAAGCCTTGTTTGGCTGAACAAAAATAAAAAGCCGGATTCTCATCCGGCTTTTTTTACGTCGCGGCAGTCTATTTTTTAACGCAGCATGAACGACATCGCCGACAAACTGTTCAGCACACGTACCACAAACTCCACCGACGGTGCATCGAACTTCAGCGTCACCGCATCCACCCGCTCGACAATCGGCAACTGACAGAACAGGTCGGTCAGCGCCGGCGTCTGCACCTGCAGGCGGCAGGTGACCGGGACTTCGATGCGGTACTTCGGCATCTGGGTCGCGCGTGCAGCCTGCACGGCTTCCTGCGCAACCTTTTCCAGCAAGACGCACGCTTGTTGCGGCGACAGCGAATCGCCGCTGTTGGCGCCATGCGCTTTCTTGATTTCGGCAAAGCGCGCCTGCGGGAACAGCGGCTGCGTCTCTTCCACGAAGGCGTCGTCGCCGCTGCCGAAAATCACCGGCACGCCATACTCGCCGGCAAGGGCGCCGTAAATCCCGGCTTCGCCCAGCTCGGAGCCATTGAGCCACACGCGTGAAAACGCAAAGCTGTTGATGGTGTGCGCCAGGATGCCGCCGGTCTGCGAGCGCGAGTGGTAGCCGACCATCATGACGGCGTCGATGTCGCCCGCCACGCCACCCATCATGCCGAGCACACGCGGCTTGCCCAGCACGGCGCGCGCGGCCGGATGCAACAGGTCAGGCAACAGGTTGCGGAAGCTGCCGTGCGAATCGTTGACCACGATGTTGCCGGCGCCGCCGGCCAGCGCGCCGCGGATGACGGCATTGGCTTCTTCGGTCATCTGGCGCCGCGCGCGTTCGTATTCACCGTTGCCGGGACGCGTCTGCTCGGGATGGAATACGCCGGCAATACCTTCAATGTCGACCGAAATCAGGATGTTCATGCGTGCTCCATGGTAGCGAGGGTCTCCAGCAAATCGCTCAGCGAGCGGCGCTGGTGACCGTCCCTGCCCTTGACCGCTTCGGCAGCGAACAAGGCGTTGAGGATGGCTTGCTCGGTGCTGTCGGCCACCGCGTAGAACAGCGGGTCGAGCAGGTTATCGTGCAAGCAGGAAAAATGCAGTGCGGGCGAGGCCGCATCGGCCTGATGCGGCACTGTCTGCGCCGTGGAAAACGCCAGTGCGATGTCGCCGCTGCCGTGACCGTACACCGAGCCGGTACGCGCCAGGCCCACTCCCGCACGCCCGGCCAGACGGCGCAGCTGGCGCGCATCGAGCGGTGCATCGGTCGCGATCAGCATGATGATGGAACCCTTCTCGGGTTCGTCCAGCTGTTTCTGCAGGCATTTGAGCGTCTTGCCGACCCGCTCGCCGTCCAGCACCAGGTCCGGCAGTTTTCCGAAATTGGCCAGCACCAGCGCGCCGACCGTGTATTCGGCGCTGCCGACCACGACCTTGCGCGAAGCGCTGCCGATGCCTCCCTTGAGATCGAAGCACGACATGCCGCGACCGGCGCCGACCGCGCCTTGCACGACCTTGTCGGAGGCGTTGTCGAGCGCGTGCCGGTAGTGCTGTTCTTCCACTGCGAAGGCCTGCATGTCGTTCAGATAGCCGTCATTACATTCGAACACCAGCGGATTGATGCTGGGCAGGCTGCGGCCGATGCCCGGATTGTCGCGCACGGCGGCGCGTGTCTGCGCAGTGGCGACGGCGCCGACGGCGAAGGTATTGGTCAGGGCGATCGGCGTCTCCAGCACGCCCAGTTCCTCGACCTGCATCAGGCCGACGCTTTTGCCGAAACCGTTGAAGGTCACCGCCGCTGCCGGAATCTTCTTCTGGAACAAATCGCCGCCATGCGGACGCACCACCGTGACGCCGGTCTGGATCCCGCCATAGTTCAGCGTGCAATGCCCGACCGTCACGCCGGCTACGTCAGCGATGCTGTTCGTGGAGCCGGCAGGCAGGCGCCCAATGTGGGGAGGATATTTCTTGCTCATGACTTGCAGACGCAGTAAGCGCTTTTACTTCTGATCCAGCTTAGGATCCAGCGCATCGCGCAGGCCGTCGCCGAGCAGGTTGAACGCCAGCACCGTCAGGAAGATCGCCAGGCTGGGGAAGATCGCGATATGCGGCGCCGTCATCATGTCGGCACGGGCTTCATTGAGCATCGCGCCCCACTCCGGTGTCGGCGGTTGCGCACCGAGGCCGAGGAAAGACAAGCTGGCGGCGGTGATGATCGAGGTGCCGATACGCATCGTGAAATACACCACCACCGACGAAATCGTGCCGGGGAAGATGTGCCGCAGGATGATCGTCATGTCGTTGGCGCCGATGCTGCGCACCGCTTCGATGTAGGTCAACTGCTTGAGCGACAGCGTATTGCCGCGCACCAGACGGGCGAACGCCGGGATGCTGAAGATCGCCACCGCGATGATCACGTTGGTCATGCCGTTGCCGAGGATCGCCACGATGGCGATCGCCAGCAGGATGCCGGGAAACGCGAACAGCACGTCGCAGATGCGCATGATGACGCGATCGGCCCAGCCTTCATAGTAACCGGCGACCAGTCCCAGGAACGTGCCGACGAGGGCGCCCACCGCCACCGACGAAAAACCCACCGCCAGCGACAGCTGCGTGCCGACCAGGATGCGGCTGAAAATGTCGTGGCCCAGCGAATCGACGCCGAACCAGTGCGCCAATGAAGGCCCTGCATTGAGGGCGTCATAGTCGAAATAATTCTCGGCGTCGTACGGCGAGATGTACGGCGAAACAATCGCGATCACCACCAGGAACAGCACGAAGGCGCCGGCCGCCAGCGCCAGCGGCTGCTTCTTGAACTTGCGCCAGAATTCACTCCAGGGCGTGCGGATCGGTTTGGATGCGGTTGTGGTCACGGTATTTGCGGCAGGGGTAATGGAAGTCGACATGCGCTGCCTCACTTGTAACGGATGCTCGGATTGATGACGGCGTACAGCACGTCGACAATCAGATTGATGAAAATGAATTCCAGCGAGAACAGCAGGATCTCGGCCTGGATGATCGGATAGTCGCGCATCTCGACGGCGTCGATCAGCAGGCGTCCCATGCCGGGCCAGTTGAAGACTTTTTCAACCACGATGGAGCCGCCCAGCAGGAAGCCGAACTGCAGTCCCATCATCGTCACCACCGGGATCAGCGCGTTGCGCAGGCAATGCTTGGCGATCACGATGCGTTCGTTGAGACCCTTGGCGCGCGCGGTGCGGACAAAGTCTTCCTTCATGATTTCGATGAAGGAGGAGCGCGTAAAGCGCGCCATGATCGCGGCCACGCCGGCGCCCAGCGTCAGCGACGGCAGCACGTAGTGGCGCCAGCTGTCGGCGCCGACCGTCGGCAGCCAGCCCAGCTGCACGGAAAACACTTCCATCAGCACCATGCCCAGCGCAAACGGCGGAAAGGAAATCCCCGACACCGCCAGCGTCATGCCGGCGCGGTCGGGCCACTCGTTACGCCATACCGCGGAAAAAACGCCGATGAACAATCCGAAGATCACTGCCCAGACCATGCTGGTGACGGTCAGCCACATGGTCGGCCAGAAGCGCTCCATGATTTCCTGGCTGACCGGCAGCTTGCTGCGCAGCGAGGTGCCGAAGTCGCCATGGGCGGCGTTCACGAAGAAACGCACAAATTGTTTGTGGATGGGTTGATCGAGGCCGAGATCGGCACGGATCAGCGCCACGGTCTGCTCGTCGGCTTCCGGCCCCGCCGCCAGCCGCGCCGGGTCGCCGGGCAGCAAGTGGACGAACAGGAATACCATCACCGCGACCAGCAACAGGGTCGGGATCAAGCCCAGAAGACGTTTTAAGACATAAGAAAACATGGCGCGTCCTGCAATGATTCAACTACTTTGGGGGAGCAGCCGCGCGCATGGATTGCGTGGGCGACTGCCGGGAATTCTGAAATGCGGTGCTGCATGAAGCGGTGATACCGGTTCCGCCATCCCGGTTGAGCGGGACGGCGGAACCTTTGCTACGCCTGTTGCGACAGGTATTGCGACGATGCTTACTTCAGTTCGATTTCATCGAAGTTGAACGACGCGTCAGGCATCACGTACACGCCCTTGAGGTTCTTGCTGCGTGCATACAGGACTTTTTCCGTCACCAGGAAGGCCCATGGCGCATCCTTCCAGATTTCGGTTTGCGCATCCTTGTACAGCGCTGCCTTCTGCGTGCGATCGGTCACGGTCAACGCCTGGGCGATGTCGCTGTCGACCTTGTCGCTCTTGTAGTAAGCGGTGTTGTACAGCTTCGGCGGGAAGGCTTCGGAAGCCAGCAACGGACGCAGGCCCCAGTCGGCTTCACCGGTCGACGACGACCAGCCGCTGTAGTACAGACGCACCGGCGCGGTGTCCGGATTCTGAGCAGTCTCGACCTTCTCGACGCGTTGACCGGCTTCCAGCGCCTGCACCTTGACCTTGATGCCGACCTGCGCCAGTTGTTGTTGCAGGAACTGGATGATCTTCAGCGCGGTGGTGTGGGTGTAGGCCGACCACAGTTCGGTTTCAAAACCGTTCGGGTAACCGGCTTCGGCCAGCAGCGCCTTGGCCTTCTTCACGTCATACGGCCATGGGCCGGTCTTGGCCGCGTAGTCGACGCCCTGCGGCAGCACGCCGTCCATCGGCACGGCATAGCCGCTGAAGGCGACCTTGACCAGCGCATCTTTGTTGATCGCGTAGTTGATGGCCTGACGGACTTTCACATTGTCGAATGGCTTTTGCTTGACGTTCATCGACATATAACGCTGGATGATGGATGGACCGCTCACGATATCCAGCGCGCCCTTGCCCTTCAACAGCTCGGCCTGCTCATACGGCAGCGGGAAGGTGAAGTTCGCTTCGCCGGTCTGCATCATGGCGGCGCGCGAGTTGTTGTCGACCACCGGCTTCCAGATCACTTCGTCGACCTTCGGATAGCCGGCCTTCCAGTAGCCGGAGAATTTCTCGGCCTTCATGTAGTCGGTCTGTTTCCACTCGACGAACTTGAACGGCCCCGTGCCGACCGGATGGAAGGCAATGTCCTTGTTGCCGTACTGCTTCAGCGCAGTCGGCGAAATGATCACCGCCGACGGATGCGCCAGCACGTTGATGAAGGCCGAGAACGGTTCCTTCAGCACGATCTTGACGGTGTAGTCGTTGAGCACGTCGGTGCGGGCGACGCGGTTGAACAGGTTGTAGCGCTTGAGCTTGTTGTCCGGATTGGTGACGCGGTCCATCACGGCCTTGACGGCGTCGGCCTTGAACACGGTGCCGTCATGGAACTTCACGCCCTGGCGCAGGCGGATGGTGTATTCCAGGCCGTCCTTGCTGACCAGGTAGCCTTCAGCCAGCACGTTGACCAGCTTGAGGTCCTTGTCGAACGCGAACAGGCCCTGGTAGAAGGACTTGGTCACGGCCAGCGACAGCGTGTCGTTGGCGTCGTAAGGATCCATCGTGGTGAAGGTCGAGGCGACCGCGAGCGTCACGCTCTTGGCGGCCCAGGCGTGCACCGCGGCGAACTGCAGCGTGGTGCCGATGGCGCCAAGAGCCAGCCATCGGATAGCAGTGGCGCCGCGACGGGAAAATTGAGTAGTCATGCTGTGGCTCCTGAATGTCTTGGTTAATGAAGGTGACAACAAATTAAAAAGCAGCGGAAATGCGATGTGCAGCAACAAAATGGCCGGGGCCGACTTGCTTCAAAGGTTCGACCAGCGGATCGTCTCCGATGGCGCGAATGGGGCTTGGAATCTCATCATTTTGCAAACCTTTCTTCAGGTGGCGCAGCTCGGGATCGGCCACCGGCACGGCGGCCATGAGCTTGCGCGTGTAAGGATGCTGAGGATTTTCAAAAATGGCGCGGCGCGGACCGATCTCGACGATCTGGCCCAGGTACATCACGGCGACGCGATGGCTGATGCGTTCCACCACCGCCATGTCGTGCGAGATGAAGATGAACGAGATTCCCAGTTCGGCCTGCAGGTCCAGCATCAGGTTGACGATCTGCGCCTGGATCGAGACGTCCAAGGCCGACACCGATTCGTCGGCGATGACGATCTTCGGATTCAGCGCCAGGGCGCGCGCGATGCAGATGCGCTGGCGCTGGCCGCCGGAGAATTCGTGCGGATAGCGCTGGGCATGTTCCGGCAGCAGGCCGACCCGCGTGAGCAGCGCATCGACGCGTTCCTGTGCGCCCTCTTTCATGCCATGGACCAGCATCGGCTCCATGATGGAATAGCCGACCGTCAGGCGCGGATCGAGCGAGGCGAACGGGTCCTGGAAAATGAACTGGATGTCGCGGCGCAGTTCGCGCAATTCCGAACGCGGCAGTTCCGCCAGGTTGCGGCCGCCGAACTCGACCTTGCCGCCGCTGATCTCGACCAGGCGCAACAGCGAGCGCCCGGTAGTCGATTTGCCGCAGCCGGACTCGCCGACGATGGCCAGCGTCTCGCCGGCATACAGATCGAAGCTGACGCGCTCGACCGCATGGACGCGTTGCTTGACGCGACCGAAGATGCCGCTCTTGACGTCGAAACGCGTGGTCAGGTCGGTGACCTTGAGGATAGGCTGGCGCTGCTGCGCGATCTCCGAGGCCGCCTGCAGTTCTTCAGCGATGGCGTCCGGCTTAGCTTCGGCGCTCGGTGCGATGCCGAAGCGCGACGGCGTGTCGGTGCCGGTCATGGCGCCCAGGCGCGGCACCGCAGCCAGCAGGCTTTGTGTGTAAGGATGGGCGGGTGCGGCGAAAATGCTGCGCACGTCGTTTTCTTCAACCTTCTCGCCGCGGCACATGACGACCACGCGGTCGGCGATTTCCGCCACCACGCCCATGTCGTGGGTGATGAAGACCACCGCCATCTGCATTTCTTCCTGTAGCGAACGGATCAGTTGCAGGATCTGCGCCTGGATGGTCACGTCCAGGGCCGTGGTCGGCTCGTCGGCGATCAGCAGCGAGGGCTTGCACGACAAGGCCATCGCGATCATCACGCGCTGGCGCATGCCGCCCGAGAGTTGATGCGGATGGCGACCGAGCACGCGCTTGGCTTCCGGGATGCGCACCATTTCCAGCATGCGCAATGCTTCGGCGCTCGCGGCGGAGCGGCTCTTGCGCTGATGCAGGCGGATCGATTCGGCGATCTGCTCACCCACCGTGAAGACCGGATTGAGCGAGGTCATCGGCTCCTGGAAGATCATCGCGATCTCGGCTCCGCGAATGCTGCGCATGGTGGATTGCGGCGCCGTGACCAGGTCCAGCGTGCTGCTGTTGCGGCGCTGGAATTGCATGTTGCCGGAAACGATACGGCCGCCGCCGTGTTCTATCAGGCGCATGATGGCCAGCGACGACACCGACTTGCCGGAACCAGACTCGCCGACGATGGCCAGCGTCTCGCCCTTGTCGACGTGGAAAGACAGACCGCGCACCGCTTCCACCGTGCGTTCGGAACCGGTGAAGGTGACGCCGAGATTGTCGACGGTCAGCACGCGCTGTGCGCTGCCTACGATATCGGAGATCGGCGATTGTTGATCGTGCATGGCCATTTCGTTGCGTCCTTCGCTACTGCTTATTTATAGATTGCCGTGACCGGCGTGTCGCCGCCACGGGCATAACCGCGATACATGCCTTCGGTGTTGAACGTCAGCTCGAGGTTGCCTTGCGCATCGACGGCGATCAGGCCGCCGCGTCCTTCGTAGGCCGGCAAGACCTGCATGACGACCTGTTCCATGGCTTCCTGCAAGGTCGCGCCGGCATAGGCCATGCGCGCCGCGACGTCGTAGGCGGCAACGGTGCGCATGAATACTTCGCCGGTGCCGGTTGCGGAAATCGCCACCGTCGCATTGGCCGCATAGCAGCCCGCGCCGATCAGCGGCGTGTCGCCGATGCGGCCGACCTGCTTGTTGGTGATGCCGCCGGTGGAGGTCGCCGCCGCGACGTTGCCGTGCATGTCGAGTGCGACCGCGCCGACGGTGCCGAATTTGTTGTCCGGATCAATCGGATCAATCGCAGCACCTGCAGCCGATCCGTGGGCGGATTCCTTGAAGGTGAACGCCGCCGCGTCGTGATCCAGCATCATGCCGCTCTGTTCGCGCACGCGCAGCCATTGCTGATGGCGCGCGTCGGTGTGGAAATAGGTCGGATCGACGATGTCCAGGCCTTGTTGCCGTGCAAAAGCGTCGGCGCCGCAACCGGCCAACAAGACGTGCGCGCTCTTGTCCATCACGGCGCGCGCGGCCAGCACCGGGTTGCGCACGCAGGTGATATTGGCGACGGCGCCGGCCTTGAGGGTGGCGCCGTCCATGATGGCGGCATCGAGTTCATGCGTGCCGGCGCGGGTATAGACCGCGCCCTTGCCGGCGTTGAACAGCGGGCAGTCTTCCAGCAGGCGCACCGCTTCGCTGACGGCGTCGAGCGCCGAACCGCCGGCGGTCAACACCGCTTGTGCTGACTTCAGGATCGCGTGCAGTTCGCGATGATAGTTGGCTTCGTCGGCGGCGCTCAACGCGCTGCGCGTGATGGTGCCGGCGCCGCCGTGAATGGCGATGACTGGGGTGTTCATGATTTCCTGTTCCTGGTGACAGACTTGCCGTGGGCGGTAGTGATGCCGGCAGCCGCTTTCTTCGCCACGCGCACCGCCTCATGCTGCTCGGCCTGGTACAACCATGGCAATACGAATTCGGTCATTTCGGACGCGGCCTGCACCGAGCGCTTGGCGCGATGCGCGACCGCATCGCACAGCGCCTGGATCAACACCAGTGCGGCGGCGTCCGAGGTCGGCGACAACTGCCGCTCGGTCTGCGAATAAATGGTCACGTCGGCCAGCGGCACCAGCGGCGAATGCGGCAGGTCGGTAAAGGCGATCAGCTTGGCGCCCTTCTCGACCGCGCGGCGCGCCAGGCGCACGGTATCGGTGGCGTAGCGCGGGTAAGCCATGGCGATGACGACATCGCGCTCGTCCAGCTTGAAGAATTGGCGCCCGGTCTGCGACGGCCCGCCCGGATGCACGCCCGACAGCACGGTGCGGCAGAACGGCTCCAGCGCATGCACCATGATGCCCGCCAGGAACGCGCTGGCGCCGAAACCGATCACGAAGATGCGCTCGGCTTTCAGGATCATCTCGACGGCCTGGTCGCAGTGCTCGGCCACCAGGCTTTGGCGCGTGGCCTCGATGTTGCGGATGTCGTTGCTGAGCGCGGCGGAAATAATTTCCACGCTGGTTGCGCTCTTCTGCACTTCGTGACGCATCTTTTCCACCGGCGCCAGCGACGAGGCGAAGTCGGCCACCAGCGCATTGCGGAACGGCGCATAGCCGTCGAAACCCAGCGCATGCGCGAAGCGATTGGCGGTCGCCAGCGAAATGCCAGCCGCTTCTGACAGCTCGTCGATGGTCATGGTGGCGGCACGGAAAGTGTTGGCCAGCACGTAATCGGCGGTCTTGCGATGCGCCTTCGACAAATTCGGGTACAACTTGCCCAGCACGCGCGCTACGGCGCCGCCGCCCTGCAAGGATGTGGTCTTTGAGTTGTACATGTGACGTCGGTCGAAATTCGGGAAGCTGCAAAAAATGTAAATATATTTTCATTATTTTCAAAAGTAAAGAAAATATCCTTTCAAAAATGAAAGTAAAAATCTTTGCACCTTTAGCGCGCGCAAATGCACCGCGATAGCGAGAAATACTAGGCAAATTCGGGTGCGATGCACCAAAGCGGAAGCCCCACGGTGTGACGAACTCCGACCCGCGCCCACGCTCGCGACAACGAAAACGGACGTGCATAAACCACCGTGAAAACACGGCGATGCGAGGCCCTCATGCTGCAGTGAAGCAGAACGAGAGCAACTCAGACCGGCAGAAACCGGAAATAAAGGAAAATGATTTGCGGAATGCGCCCGGACGGCGCAGCAACAGATTTCAGCGCGGCACGACTTCCCGCAATTCGATCAGGTTGCCGAATGGGTCGGCGGTATAGATACGGATGAAACCGGGGATCGGCGCGTCTTCCTGCACCGGGAAGCCGCCCTCTTTGAGCGTTACGATCATCGGCGCCAGCGTATCGACGATCAGGCCCGGATGGGCATTGAGCGCCGGCTGGAAATCCTTGTCGACGCCAAGATGCAGTTGCAGCACGCCGCACTGGAACCACAGGCCGCCGCGCGCCTGCAAGGCTGCCGGCTTGGGCAACTCCGGCATGCCGAGGATGCCGCCGAAGAAGCGCCGCGCGGCGTCTTCGCCGCCGACGGGCATGGCGAGCTGGATATGATCGATGGCGGTGACTGGCATGGGAATCCTCTTTGCTGGCGGCAGGCTGGCTGCGGAAATAGTCTGCGAGGATTCTATCCCTTCGCCGCAAGCGCCGCTGGCGACGCAAAAAACGCCTTGCCTGAGCGCTCCCTCCCCTTCAAGGGGAGGGCCGGGGTGGGGATGGGTTACCAATGGACATGCAATATTTCATTTTTCTGTGTGTTTGGAATAAGGCCATATGGAAATAAGACAAATGTGCTGCCCCCCCTTCAAACCCATCCCCACCCCAACCCTCCCCTTGAAGGGGAGGGAGTGCAAGGGGGGAAACAAAAGCTTCATGCAATCATGCTGCTGGCCGGATTGCCTGCTGGCTTAATAGCTGCGGCTTTGAGAGAATGACGGCCATGAACATCCGCTTCCTCGAAACCTTCGTCTGGCTGGCCAAGCTGAAAAATTTCCGCCTGACCGCCGAGCGCCTGCACACCACGCAAGCTGCGGTGTCGAGCCGCATCGCCACGCTGGAACAGGATTTCGGCGTGCGCCTGTTCGATCGCGGCGCACGTGAAGTCACGCTGACCACCGACGGCAGCAAGGCGCTGGTGTATGCCGAGCGCATGGTCAAGCTGATGCGCGAGATGAAGGACGACATGTCCGACAAGCAGGTCTACGCCGGCGTGATCCGCATCGGTGTGATCGAATCGATCGTGCACAGCTGGTTCCCGGATTTCCTCGGCCGCGTGCACAAGATGTTCCCGCGCCTGCAGATTGAGATCGCCAGCGACACCACCATTCATCTGCGCGAACAGTTCAGCAAGGGCAACCTCGACATCGTGCTGCAGGCCGAGCCGGTGATCGGCACCCACATCACCAACATCAACCTGTGCGAATTTCCGATGCGCTGGGTCGGCAGTCCCAAGCTCAATATCGGCAGCGAGACGCTGAGCCTGTCCGACCTGGCGACCTTCCCCATCATCAGCTTCGCGCGTAACTCGGGTCCGCATGCGGTGATCGAGCGGCTGCTTTCCGGCAGCGAACGCGGTGCCTTGCATATCAATTGCATCGCCTCGGTCGCCACCATGATCCGGCTGGTCACCGATGGCTTCGGCGTGGCGGCAGTGCCGCCGGCGATCATCCAGCGCGAGCTCAATGAAGAAATCCTGCACACGCTGCGGGTCGACGTCGAGTTCCCGGCGCTGGTGATGCTGGCCTGTTTCCGTTCCGACAATGAGAACCCGCTGACCGAAACCGTAGCCCGCATCGCCCAGGAAACCGCCGCCGACTTCGCACTCAATTGGGGACACGAGATCGCACGGCTGCCGTCGCAGGCGCAGTAGCAATCATCCCCAAGTCAGCGCCGGCAAGGCCTGCACGCGTTTTGCATCGCAGCACCGCAGCACCACAACGGCGCAACGGCCCACCCATTTTTGCTCATAAGATTTTCCAATCATCTGCGCCAACAATTTCTTGTTGGACAGCGCTGCCCTCGCTACGCATACTGAATTCACACAAGATCACAAGATCGTTCATGGCGCCGGATGCACATGCCGGCGCAAAAGCAAGCGACAGATTTCCGCCAGGCATTTTCCAGCTACGATTTCACCGAGACACTCCCATGTCCTGCATGTTCTCGTGCTGTGAGAATGAAGCGACCGCTCAATCAATCTCAAAAGCAGGAGAAGGCAAGCATGACCTCGACATCGGCAACATCCCCGACAGGGAATTCCATCTACACGCCAAGCGCGGTAGACATGGAAGTCACCTACAAGAAAATCGCCTGGCGATTGATCCCCTTCCTGGTTTTCCTGTTCGTGCTGGCCTGGATCGACCGCGTCAACGTCGGCTTCGCCAAGCTGCAGATGCTTCAGGACCTGCAATTCTCGGAAGCGATCTACGGCCTCGGCGCCGGCATCTTCTTCATCGGCTACTTCCTGTTTGAAGTGCCAAGCAACCTGCTGCTGGAAAAAATCGGCGCGCGCAAGACGCTTGCCCGCATCACCATCCTGTGGGGCCTGGCCTCGATGGCGATGGCCTATGTCACGTCGCCGACCTCGTTCTATATCCTGCGCTTCATGCTGGGCGTATTCGAAGCAGGCTTCTTCCCCGGCGTCGTGCTGTACCTGACCTACTGGTTCCCGGCCCAGCGCCGCGCCCGCGTCAACGGCCTGTTCATGACCTCGTTCGCGATTGCCGGCGCCGTCGGCGGCCCTATCGCGGGCACCATCATGAGCCAGATGGAAGGCGTCGGCCACCTCGCCAACTGGCAATGGCTGTTCATCCTGGAAGGAATTCCTTCGCTGATCGCCGGCGTCTTCGTGCTGCTGTACCTGCCGGAAAAGCCGGCCAACGCCAAGTGGCTCTCGGTCGCCGAACAGCAAGCCGTCACCCAGGCGCTGGTCGCCGAAAACACCTCCGCCAGCAAGCACCTGTCGTTCAAGGACGCCTGTAGCAACTACCGTGTGTGGCTGTGCGCTGCCGTGTATTTCTGCGTGGTCAGCGGCAACGCCACCATCGCCTTCTGGACGCCGTCGATCATCAAGGAGATCGGCATCAAGGGCAACCTGCAGATCGGCCTGATCTCCGCCATCCCGTTCATCGCCGGCACGCTGGCCATGATCTGGAACGGCATCCACTCCGACAAGACCGGCGAGCGCCGCATGCATAGCGCCATCGCCACGTTGATCGCCAGCGTCGGCCTGATCCTGACCGGCCTCACCTTGGGCAACGCCGTCATGGCGCTGTGCGCGTTGACGCTCGCCGCCATCGGTATCCTGGCCGCGTTCCCGGTGTTCTGGTCGATCCCTGCCGCGTTCCTCGCAGGCACTGCAGCGGCAGGCGGCATCGCGCTGATCAACTCGATCGGCAACCTGGCCGGCTTCGTCGCTCCTTACATGATCGGCGCGCTGAAGACCAGCACCGGGTCGCTGTCCTCTGGCCTGTATTTCGTGGCCGCGCTGGAATTCCTGGCGAGCTTCCTGGTGGTCGTATTCGTCAAGAAATCGCAAGCTTAACTATTTCTGAGTTGTCCCTGCGCCGCCATTCTGTTCCTGCATTTCTGCCCCGGCGGCGCACCCTTTATTCACTTCACGTACCTGAAGCAGCCTTATGAAACTCTCTTTCCACACTGACGCAGCAACCCTCAACGTCGACATCGACAACCTGATCATCGCCGGCTGGGCTGGTCGCGACCTGGCCGCCATCGAGCACCACATCGAAGAACTGGCGGCGCTGGGCATTCCACGCCCGAGCGCGGTTCCGCTGTATTACCGCGTGGCCAGCAACCAGCTCACGCAATCGGCGACGGTGCAAGTCCTGGGCCCCGAATCGTCGGGCGAAGTCGAGACCTTCGTCTTCAACGCCGGCGGCGAACTGTACGTCAGCATCGCCTCCGACCACACTGACCGCAAGCTGGAAGCCCACAGCGTGGCCTTCTCCAAGCAAGCCTGCATCAAACCCGTGGCCGCCGCCGCCTGGAAACTGGCCGACGTCGCCGCTTACTGGGATGAGCTGGTGATCCGCTCCTGGATCAAGGAAGACGGCAAGGAAGTGCTGTACCAGGAAGGCACATTGGCCAGCCTGCGCACGCCGCAAGACCTGATCGCCGGCTTTACCGGCGGCAAGGACATCCTGCCCGAAGGCAGCGGCATGACCTGCGGCACGGTCGGCGCCATCGGCGGCATCCGCCCTGCGACTTCGTTCACGATGGAGTTGTTCGACCCGCGTCGTCAACGTTCGCTGCGCCACACCTACGAAGCGGAAATCCTCGCCGAAGTTGCCTAATTATTTATTCCTGACGCCATGATCCCCAGCCTGCACCAACACAGCGAAGACCTGCGCAGCGGCCGCAGCAGCTCGCTCGAACTGACCGAACGCGCCCTCGACCTCGCCGCCGCAGCCGACGGCGAAGGCGCGCGCGTCTTCACCCGGCTTTACGCCGACAGCGCACGTGCTTCCGCCAGCGCCTCTGACACGCTGCGTGCAGCGGGCCTGACGCGCTCGCCGATCGAGGGCTTGCCGGTCTCCATCAAGGACTTGTTCGACGTCGCCGGCGAAACCACGCTGGCCGGTTCGGTCGCCTTGCGCGGCTATCCGGCGGCGACCGAGAGCGCCGTGGTGGTGCAGCGCCTGATCGCCGCCGGCGCGGTGATCGTCGGTCGCACCAACATGACAGAGTTCGCCTACTCCGGCCTGGGCATCAATCCGCACTACGGCACGCCGCGCAATCCGTGGCAGCGCGACGTTGGTGATATCGATGGTGGTCGCATTCCGGGCGGCTCGTCGTCGGGTGCGGCGATTTCGGTGACGGACGGCATGGCGGTGGCCGGCGTGGGTTCCGACACCGGCGGTTCGATCCGCATTCCGGCGGCGCTGTGCGGCCTCACCGGTTTCAAGCCGACTGCGAGTCGCGTCTCCATGCAAGGCGTGTTGCCGCTGTCCGAATACCTCGACTCGATCGGCGCGATGGCGCCGACCGTGACGTGCTGCGCCAAGATGGATGCGGTGCTGGCCGGGGAAACCTATGTCGCACCGGTCGCGCATCCGCTGCGCGGCCTGCGCCTGCTGATGCCGACCAACGTGGTGCTGGACGGCATCGACGAACAGGTGGCGTCCGCCCTGCAAACGGCGCTGTCGCGCCTGTCGGCAGCCGGCGCCGTGATCGTTGAGAGCAAGATCGACGCCTTCAGCGAACTGGCCTCGATCAACGCCAAGGGCGGCTTCACCGCCGCCGAAGCCTGGACCTGGCACCGCAAGCTGATCGCCGAGCGCGAAGCGGCCTACGACCAGCGCGTGGTGTCGCGCATCAAGCGCGGCAAGGACATGGGCGCCGCCGACCTGCTCGACGTCATCCACAGCCGCCGCCGCTGGATCGCCGCAGTGGAACGTCAACTGGCCGGCTTCGACGCGATGATCATGCCGACCGTGCCCATCGTCGCGCCGAAGATCGCCGACCTGCAAGCCAGCGACGACGCCTACTACGCCGCCAACGGCCTGATCCTGCGCAATCCGACCATGATCAACTTCCTCGACGGCTGCGCCATATCGCTGCCCTGCCATGTACCCGGGAATGCGCCGGTGGGCCTGAGCATGGCCGCGCCCGGCGGTCACGATCACCGGCTGCTGTCGATGGCGCTGGCGGTGGAAACTGCATTGAAATCGTAAAGAAAAAGCCGGCATCAGCCGGCTTTTTTGTTTCTGCTCCGGCAGGCGTCGCGGCTTGACGGAATTTCCTCCAGGCAAGCCCTCCGGCACTCCTTCCCCGCTGTCATATAATGGCGGCCCTACGGCAGACACAGGCCGAATTACCTTATGACCCTGAAAACTTTGCCTCCCGCGGGTGCAGCAACGCCCGGCATCCGGCTCGAATCAATCACGCTGGCGCGCGGCGACCGCGTCGTGCTGGAACACATCGACCTGCACCTGACCGAGCAACGCATCGGCCTGGTCGGCGACAACGGCGCCGGCAAGAGCAGCCTGTTCCGCCTGATCTGCGGGCTGGACCAGCCGCAGAGCGGCCGCGTGAGCGTGCACGGCTACCGCACCGACGAGGCGAGCGAGCGCCGCAAGCTGCCGCAGCATGTGGGCCTGATGTTCCAGAATCCTGACGACCAGATCATCTTTCCGACGGTGGCCGAAGAGCTGGCATTCAGCCTGACTGCGGCCGGCATCGGCAAGCAGCAGGCGCGCCAACAGGCGCGCGATTTCCTGGCCGCACGCGGCCTGCCCGACTGGGCCGAGCGCGCCGTCGGCGAACTGAGCCAGGGCCAGCGCCAGCAGGTCTGCCTGATGGCGCTGCAAATCACCACGCCCGCTACGCTGCTGCTGGACGAACCGTATTCCGCGCTGGACCTGCCGAGCCAGTTGCGCCTGTCGACGCAGATCGCCGCGACCAGCCAGCAGATTATCCTGTCGACGCATCTGCTGGAGCACGTGCAGGACTTTGAACGCGTGCTGTGGCTGGACAAGGGCAAATTGCGCGGCGACGGTCCGGGGCGTGACATTTGCGCTGCTTACGCGCAGGACGTGCGCGAGCGCGCTGCCAGCAATGCCGCCGCAGAAGTCTTGCAACACGCGGCCCAGGCCGACGCGACGTAATGCGCAGCCTTTATTCAACGCGGCGCACCTGGCTGCATGGCGTACCGGCCTGGCTCAAACTGGTCGCGCTGTCGCTGGGCGGCACCGTGCTGATGCTGACTGCCGATGTGCGCGGCATCGCCATCGCTGCGGCGGTGGTGCTGGCGCTGTTTGCTTCGCTCGGTCCGGCCGGATGGCGCCAGTGGCGCATGCTGCGCGGCCTGCTGATTGCATCGGCGCTGATCGCCGGTTTCCACTGGGCGATGGGTAATCCCGCCATCGGCGTGGTCAGTGCGCTGCGCATCATGGCCGCCGCCATGCTGGCGCTGATGCTGACCATCACGACCCGTTTCGACGATTTGCTGACGGTGCTGGAAACCATCCTGTCGCCGTTGGGCCGCTTCGGCCTGCCGGTCGGGCGAATTGCGCTGGCGATCGGCCTGACGCTGCGCTTCGCCGAGAATTTTTATGCACAATGGCAGCGCCTCGACGACGCCCATCGCGCGCGCACCGGCCGCAGCGGCGGCCTGCGCCTGCTGGCGCCGCTGGCGATACGCGCGCTGCAGACCGCCGAACGCGTGGCCGATGCACTGGCCGCCCGGCTGGGCGGCTGACACTATTTTTTCCTTGAAAGAGATCCATCGATGACGACTACTACCGGAACCATGACCTCTACCCGCTCGCTTTCCTATATCGCCCTGTTCGCCGCCGTGATCGCGGTGTTCGGCCTGATCCCGAAAATCGATCTGCCGTTCGGCGTGCCGATCACCCTGCAATCGCTTGGCATCATGCTGGTCGGTTGCCTGCTGGGGCCCAAGCGTGCGTTCTATACCGTCGGTCTGTTCCTGGTGGCGGTGGCGCTGGGCTTGCCGCTGCTGTCGGGCGGACGCGGCGGCGTCGCCGTGTTCGTGGCGCCGTCGGCCGGTTTCCTGCTGGGCTGGCTGCTCGGCGCGGTGGTCTGCGGCATGTCCATGCGCCAGTTCATGAAGCGCATGCCTGACGCCAAAGGCAAGGGCCTTCTGATCGCCGCTTTCCTGTCGTCGCTGATCGGCGGCATCGTGGTGATGTATTTCTTCGGCATCCTCGGCCTCATGCTGGCGGCGCACCTGAGCGCCACGCAAGCGACACTGGCGATGCTGGCCTTCGTCCCTGGCGATCTGGTCAAGTGCGCGGTCTGCGCCATCCTCGTGCAAAGCGTCGTGCGCGGCATGCCGTCCTGGCGCCTGGACCGCGACTGATGCCTGTGTTCGACACCGTCCACGCGCCGCTGGCGCATTGGGCGGAAGCGACGCCGCGCACGGTGGCGATCGACGACGGCGTCACCCGTCTTGATTTCGCGGCATTGGCGCAGCAAGTCGCTGCGCGTGCGGCGGCGTTGCGGCAATCTCATTCTTCCGCGGCCTGCTGGGTCGATGATGTCCCAGACTCGGGCGCGCAACTGCTCAGCTTCCTTGCCATCCTCGCCGCCGGCCGCACTGCCGCCGTCAGCGATCCCGACTGGCCGCCGGCGGTGCGCGAGCAGATCCTGGCGCGCGTCGCGGCCGGGGTCGGCGCTGAAGCTGCGCTGGCTGAAGCCACTTCTTCTTCCCCGTTCTATATCGGCTTCACCTCCGGCAGCAGCGGCTTGCCCAAGGGCTTTCGTCGCAGCCACGGCTCGTGGACCAGCAGCTTCGACATTTGCCGGGAAAGCTTCGGCGCCGGCGCTGGCGCCACCATGCTGGTGCCGGGCCGGCTGTCGCATTCGACCTTTTTGTTCGGCGCGCTGCTGGGCTTGTGGAGCGGCGCCGGCGTACGACTGCAGTCGCGCTTCGCGCCGGGCCCTGCACTCGACACGCTGGCATCCGGCGATGCCGGCGCGATGGTGGCGGTGCCGAGCCAATTGATCCTGATGCTGGAGCTGGCGCAGCGCCGAAAATTACCGGCGATGCCCGGCGTGCAGTTGCTCATGATCGGCGGCGCGCCGTGGAATCGCGCCCGCACGCCGGAACTGCAACAACTGTTTCCGCGGGCCCGCATCATCGAGTTCTACGGCGCCTCGGAAACCAGCTTCATCGCCTGGACCGATAGCGATGCAGCCCTGCCCGACCATGTCGTCGGACGGCCGTTCAGCAACGTCGAGGTACGCATCGATGCGACCACTCCCGATACGCCGGGATTGATTTACGTGCGCAGTCCGATGGTGTTCACCGACTACGTCACGCTCAGGGACAGCGACGAACAACCGGCGCTGCTGCGCGACGGCGACTGGCTATCGGTGCGCGACGTCGGCCATCTCGACGAACAAGGCCGCCTGCATTTGCTGGGCCGCCAGCAACGCATGCTGTTGGCGCATGGCAGAAACCTTTTCCCGGAAGAAGTCGAAAGCGTGCTCGCCGCACATCCGGCAGTAGCTGCCGCTTCGGTGCAAGGCATCGCGGACGCGGTACGCGGCGTGCAAGTGGCGGCGCTGCTGAAACTGAACGAAGCCGTCAGCCCCGAAGCGTTGACCGCGTGGTGCCGCGAACGCATCGAACCCTACAAGATTCCGCGCCGCTTCTACACCTGCAGCGACTGGCCTCTCACGCCCAGCGGCAAGACCGATCACAAGCAATTGGCGCAACGGCTCGACGATCCCGCCATGCCGACGCTGGCAGCGCTATGAATGACGCCGTCATCCTCGGCTGGGGCCGCAGCGCGGTGACGCCGCTGGGCGGCGCGCTGTCGCAACTGCAGGCGCATGAAATCGCCGCGCCCGTGGTGCAAGGCATTCTGCAGCGCTTCGGTATTCCATTGACCGCCATCGACGCCGTAATCGCCGGCAACGCCATGGGTGCAGGCGGCAACCCCGCGCGCATGCTGGCGCTGGCCGCAGGTTTCAACGACCGCATTCCGGCCTTGTCGGTCGATAGCCAATGCTGCGCCGGACTCGACGCCATCGCGCTCGCCCACGGCATGCTTGCCGCCGGCAACGCCGACGTTGTCATCGCCGGCGGCGTCGAAGCATGGAGCCGTGCGCCGATCCGCCAGCACCGTCCACGTCATGCGGGCGAAGCAGCCATCACCTACGACAGCCCCGCCTTCGCGCCCGATCCTGCCCGCGACCCCGACATGCTGCTGGCCGCTGCGCGTCATGCGCTGAAGGCCGGCATCACGCGTGAGCAGCAGGACGCCTGGGCAGTACAAAGCCACGCCCGCGCCGTCGCTGCACGCGCGCATCTCCAGAATGAAATCATCGGCATCGGCCCCGCAACACAGGACAGCTATCCGCGCGCGCTCAACCAGCGTCACCTGGCGCGCATGCCTGTGCTGACCATGTCAGACGACGTCAGCGTCGATGAAGCGACCCGGCAACGCCATGCCGTCAGCCGCATCGCCGTCTCGCCGAGCGCCGACGGCGCCGCCTTCGTCGTCATCGCCACACGCGACGCCGCACGCCGTCTGAATCTGCGCCCGCACTTCGCATGGCGGGCAGGCGTCAGCGTCGGCGCCCTGCCTGAAACGCCGATGCTGGCCGCCATCGATGCCGCGCAGGCGGCGCTGGCGCGCACCGCGAACAGCATCGACGACCTGTGGGGAGTGGAATTGCACGACGCTTTTGCGGCGCAGGCGATCGCCTTTTGCGAGGCATTGAAGCTCTCGCCGGAGCAACTCAATCGCCACGGCGGCGGACTCGGACGCGGTCATCCCATCGGCGCATCGGGCGCAATCAGTCTGGTGAGATTATTGGCAGACATGCAGCAGGAGGCGCCGCACGGTGCATTGGGGCTCGCTGCAATTGCTGCGGCTGGCGGCCTCGGCGCGGCCGCCGTCGTTGAACGTTGCTGAAGACTGCTAACGCAAGGTTCTGAAAAACTCTTCCGGTTTCAGGCGTTCCGTTCGCACGGCATTTTCCGCCGCATCCGGATCGGCGTAGCCGAGCGCAATGCCGCACACGATGTGATGCTCATCGCCCAGTTCCAGCGTCGAGCGAATCAAACTCGGATACGACGCCAGGGCGCCGATGGCGCAACTGCCCAATCCATGCGCAGCCGCCGCCAGCATCAGGCCGTACAGGCACATGCCCAGATCCATGTAGCAACCGCTGCCCATGCGCGCATCAATGGTCACCAGCAGCGCCACCGGCGCATCGAAGAAATTGAAATTGCGCTCGAACTGCCGGTCGCGCCCGGCACGATCGTCGCGCCCGGTCTGCAAAGCGCCGTACAACTCTTTGGCGGCCGCGACCTGACGACGCCGCAAGGACTGCGGCATCGGCTGCGGAAAATAAGAATAGTCCTCCGGCTCCTGCCTGCCCGCGCGGAAAGCCTCCACCAATGCCGCCGACAAGCGCACCCGCGCATCGCCTTCCAGCGCAATGAATTCGCCCGGCTGCAGATTGGCACCGCTAGGCGCGCGTCGCGCCAGCGCCAGCAACTCCGCCAAGGTACCGTCCGGCAAAGGCCGGTCGAGGAAGCGGCGCGTGGAGTTGCGCTGGGTCAGCAGTTCTGAAAAGGGAAAATTCTGGTCAGGCGTCATGTTGCGTCGATCGTGATGATGGAAGTGGGTGCAATGTGCGTGCGCATACCGTGCGACGGCTGCCATTGCCTACTTTCGCCGTGATTGTTGTAAAGAACAGGATAGCGGACGGGATCGAGCAGATCTTTTTCCTTGCCGTCTTCAATGAACAAAACCTGATCAAAAATGCAATCCATGCGCCACTCCCCCTGAAGTTGCGGGCAAATTACACCAATAAGACGGATAACACCACGTTTGGGCGAGTTTTACCTTGAGGAAACAAACTGCCACTCTCGCAACAGTTGTCAAACCGTCCACAAACCCCGCCTGCAAACTTCCTGTCGTCGCCGATTTTTCATTAGAATGCGCATTTGGCAAAGCTTCGGCGGCGCATGGCCGGCTGCCGTACCCTGATTCTCCGATTTCCTGATTTTCCGATTCTTCGATTTTCGATTCGACCCTCATCTGCATGGCAACTAAAAAAACCTCCCCGTCCGACTACAGCGAATCATCCATCCGCGTCCTCAAGGGACTGGAACCGGTCAAACAGCGTCCGGGCATGTACACCCGCACCGAGAATCCCCTGCACATCCTGCAAGAGGTCATCGACAACGCCTCCGATGAAGCGCTGGGCGGTCACGCCAAGAACATCATGGTCACGCTCAATCCCGACGGCAGCGTCAGTGTCGAGGACGACGGCCGCGGCATTCCGGTCGGCCTGCATCCGGAAGAAGGCGTACCGACCGTGGAAATCGTCTTCACCCGCCTGCATGCCGGCGGCAAGTTCGACAAGGGCAGCGGCGGCGCCTATGCCTTCTCAGGCGGCCTGCACGGCGTCGGCGTATCGGTCACCAATGCGCTGGCCTCGCGCTTGGAAATCACGGTATGGCGTGAAGCGGGCGTCCACACGCTGGCCTTCTCCGACGGCGACCTGATCGAAAAACTGAAGTCGCGTCCGATCACGCGCGAAGACAAGAAGTCCGGCACCCGCGTTTCCGTTTGGCCGAATCCCAAGTACTTCGACTCGCCGACCATTTCTCAACAGGAGCTGCAACGTCTGCTGCGCTCCAAAGCGGTGCTGCTGCCGGGCGTCAAGGTCTCGCTGATCAACGGCAAGACCGGCGACGTGCAAACCTGGCAATACGACCAGGGCCTGCGCGGCTACCTGATGGAATCGCTGGCGCAATCGACCAGCGCCGATCCGCTGATCCCGCTGTTCGAAGGCGAGCAATATGCCGGCCCCGACGCCGAAGGTTTTGCCGAAGGTGAAGGCGCGGCATGGGTGGTGGCGTGGACCGAAGAAGGCAATGTGGTGCGCGAATCCTACGTCAACCTGATCCCGACGTCGGCCGGTGGCACGCATGAATCCGGCCTGCGCGAAGGTCTGTTCTCTGCGGTCAAGAGCTTCGTCGAAATGCACTCGCTGCTGCCCAAGGGCGTCAAGCTGCTGCCGGAAGACGTGTTCGCACGCGTCTCTTTCGTGCTGTCGGCCAAGGTGCTCGACCCGCAATTCCAGGGCCAGATCAAGGAACGCCTGAACTCGCGCGACGCCGTGCGGCTGGTGTCGACCTTCTCGCGCCCGGCGCTGGAGCTGTGGCTGAACCAGCACGTCGAATACGGCAAGAAGCTGGCCGACCTGGTCATCAAGCAGGCGCAAAGCCGCCTGCGCTCGGCGCAAAAAGTCGAGAAGAAAAAATCCTCCGGCGTGGCTGTCTTGCCCGGCAAGCTGACCGACTGCGAATCCAACGACATCACCCGCAACGAAATCTTCCTGGTCGAGGGCGACTCCGCCGGCGGCTCGGCCAAGATGGGCCGCGATAAAGAGTTTCAAGCGATCCTGCCCTTGCGCGGCAAGGTGCTGAACTCCTGGGAAACCGAACGCGATCGCCTGTTCGCCAACAATGAAATCCACGACATCGCGGTGGCCATCGGCGTCGATCCGCACGGTCACACCGACACCCCCGATCTGAGCGGCCTGCGCTATGGCAAGATCTGCATCCTCTCCGATGCGGACGTCGATGGCTCGCACATCCAGGTGTTGCTGCTGACGCTGTTCTTCAAGCACTTCCCCAAGCTGATCGACCACGGCCACATCTGCATCGCGCGTCCGCCGCTGTATCGCGTCGACGCGCCTGCACGCGGCAAGAAGCCAGTGCAGAAGCTGTACGCGCTGGACGACGGCGAACTGGAAGCGATCGAAGACAAGCTGCGCAAGGACGGCCTCAAGGAAGGCGCGTGGAGCATCTCGCGCTTCAAAGGCCTGGGTGAAATGAACGCGGAACAGTTGTGGGAAACCACCATGAACCCCGACACCCGCCGCCTGCTGCCGGTCACCTTGGGCGAGCTGGACCAGATTGCCTCGGACGCGCGCTTCACCATGCTCATGGGCAAGGGCGAAGCCGCCTCGCGCCGGGCCTGGATCGAAGAGCACGGCAACGAAGCGGAAGCGGATATTTAAAGCATCAAGGCAATCAACACGATGGACAACGGCAACGACATCTCTCAACCCGGCCTCTGGCGCCGCTTCCTTTCGGGAGCGTTGCCGGCTTTGGCTGCGTTGTGCATGTCGTTGACCGCAGCGTCTGTGCACGCAGACGTCTACGGCTACATTGACGCCGAGGGAATGGCGCACGTGTCGACCGAAAAGCTCGACGAGCGCTATCAGTTGTTCATGCGCGGCGACGCCACCTTCGACTCCGACAAGATCGGCCGCGGTGTGCCGGGCGTGGACGTCAAGCCGAACATGTCCTCGCCGCTGATGAAGCTGATGCTGCAGCATCCGAATCTGAAAAAGTATGAAGCCATGCTGGACCAGAGCGCCAAGGAATTCTCGGTCGACCCCGCCCTGCTGAAGGCCATCATGGCGGCCGAGTCCGGCTTCAATCCAGGCGCGGTCTCGCCCAAGGGCGCCATCGGCCTGATGCAGATCATGCCGGAGACCGCCGAGCGCTACGGCGTGCAGGGCGACCGCCGCAAGACCATCCAGCAGAAGCTGACCGACCCGAAGATCAACATCCGACTGGCGGCGCGTTACCTGCGCGATTTGCAGGTGCTGTTCCCGAAGCGTCTTGAACTGGCGATCGCGTCCTACAATGCCGGCGAGCGCGCCGTGCAGAAGTACAACAACCAGATTCCGCCGTATCCCGAAACACGTAATTACGTCCAGCTGGTGGCGCAGTTCTACCAGTTGTACCAACCAGGCGGCGGCGCCGCAAACAGCAGCGGCAACACCGACAAGCCCCGCCGCGTCGAAATCATCTTGCCGGGCCGGCGCAGCATGCCGCCGCCGACTTCGATCGAATAACCATTACTGAACTTGAACGCAACCCAGCCACATGACTGAACAAGCCAACCTGTTTGAACAACCTGCACCGCCCGAGGGCGAATCGCTGACGCTGTCGACCTTCGCCGAGCGCGCCTATCTCGACTACGCCATTTCGGTGGTCAAGGGTCGCGCCCTGCCCGACGTCGCCGACGGCCAGAAGCCGGTGCAGCGCCGCATCCTGTACGCGATGAACGAACTCGGCCTGAACGCCACCGCCAAGCCGCGCAAATCGGCCGCCGTGGTCGGCGACGTGCTCGGTAAACTGCATCCGCACGGCGACCAGTCGGTGTACGACGCGCTGGTGCGCATGGCGCAGGATTTCTCGCTGCGCTATCCGCTGATCGACGGCCAGGGCAACTTCGGCTCGCGCGACGGCGACGGTGCGGCGGCGATGCGTTACACGGAAGCGCGCCTGACGCCGATCAGCAAATTGCTGCTCGATGAAATCGACATGGGTACGGTCGACTTCCAGCCCAACTACGACGGCTCCACCGAAGAACCGAAACTGCTGCCGGCGCGCCTGCCCTTCCTGCTGCTCAATGGCGCCTCCGGCATCGCGGTCGGCATGGCCACCGAAATCCCGTCGCACAACCTGCGTGAAGTGGCGCGCGCCGCCGTCGCAATGATCCGCAATCCGAAAATCACGCACGCAGAACTGATGACCCACGTCACCGGCCCGGACTTCCCGGGCGGCGGCCAGATCATCACACCGCCGTCGACCATCGCCGAGATTTACCAGAGCGGCCGCGGCAGCCTCAAGGTGCGCGCGCGCTGGAAGATCGAAGACATGGCGCGCGGCCAGTGGCAAGCGGTCATCACCGAATTGCCGCCCGGCGTGTCGTCGCAGAAGGTGCTGGAAGAAATCGAAGAGCTGACCAATCCCAAGATCAAGCTCGGCAAGAAAACACTGACGCCGGAACAGCAGGCGCAAAAGCAAAGCATCCTGGCCATGCTCGACGCCGTGCGCGACGAGTCGGGCCGCGAAGCGCCGGTGCGCCTGGTGTTCGAACCGAAGTCCAAGAACCAGGACCAGACCGAATTCATGAACACCCTGCTGGCCCAGACGTCCCTGGAAACCAGCTCGTCGATCAACCTCGTGATGATCGGCGGCGACGGCCGTCCGCGCCAGAAGGGCCTCACCGACATCCTCGGCGAATGGATCGCGTTCCGCTTCGTCACCATCACACGCCGCAGCCAGTTCAAGCTGCAAAAAGTCGAGGACCGCATTCACATCCTCGAAGGCCGTGAAGCGATCCTGCTCAACATCGACAAGGTCATCCGCATCATCCGCGAATCGGATGAGCCGAAGCCGGCGCTGATCGAGGCGTTCAAGCTGTCGGACCGCCAGGCCGAAGACATCCTGGAAATCCGCCTGCGCCAACTGGCGCGCCTGGAAACCATCAAGATCCAGCAGGAACTGGCCGAACTGCGCAACGAGAAATCGACGCTGATGGACCTGCTCGACAATCCATCCTCGATGAAGCGCCTGGTCATCAAGGAAATCGAAGCCGACGACAAGCAGTTCGGCGATGACCGCCGCACCATCATCGAAGAAGCCGAAAAAGCCGTGCTCGAACAAAAGGTCATCGACGAGCCGGTGACCGTCATCATTTCGCAAAAGGGCTGGGTGCGTGCACGCGGCGGCCATGGTCACGATGCGACGCAGTTCACGTTCAAGGCCGGCGACGGCCTGTACGGCGCATTCGAGTGCCGCACCGTCGACAACCTGCTGGGCTTCGGCTCCAACGGCCGCATCTACACGGTCGGCGTGAATTCGCTGCCGAACGCGCGCGGCGACGGCGTGCCGATCACCACGCTGGTTGACCTCGGCAACGGCAACAACCTGCTGCACTACTTCGCCGGTCCGCTCGACACGCAAATGCTGCTGGCGTCCGATGCCGGTTACGGCTTCACGGCCAAGCTCGGCGACATGCTCAGCCGTAACAAGAGTGGCAAGACCTTCGTCACACTGGATGAAGGCGACCTGCCGCTGGCCCCGCGCCCAATGCCGGCCGGCGCCAGCGCCATCGCCTGCCTGTCGGGACAAGGACGCCTGCTGGTGTTCGGCCTGGACGAGATCAAGACCCTGGCCAGCGGCGGCCGCGGCGTGATCCTGATGGAACTGGAAAAGAACGAGAAGCTGCTGGCCGCGCAAGCGATCACGCAAAAGGGTGTGTTGGTGTCCGGCACCGGTCGCGGCGGCAAGGCGCAGGACGTCACGCTGTCGGCGGTGGCGCTGGGCCTGCACATCGGCAAGCGCGCACGCAAGGGCAAGGCGCTGGAGTCGAAGCTGAAGGCGACGGCGCTGGCCGCGGTGGGTTAGTCGTCTGAACCCTGGGCATTGAAGCAGCAAAGAAAAAGGATGTCGTTGAATGCGACATCCTTTTTTCTTGGGGAGCTACGATATTGCATATTGCTGTGATCGAACCCTGATGGTTTCGATCAGGCGATTGAGTACGAAATTGAGCACGAGATTAAGAACAAAACTCTTCTCACCCAGCCGGTCTCCAGCAGAGACTTCGACAAGCCGTCACAATAGAGGGTTTTCATCCCTCCTCCGGCTGTCCCTTTCCATGAATACCACCGCGAACCACCCGCGCTTCCTCATCTTTTTCATTTGCATGCTGGCTTCTGCGGGCCAACTGGCAATTGATATCTACGTCCCGGCGCTGCCGACGATGGCGCAATATTTCCAGACCTCGGCGCAGGCGATCCAGTCCAGCGTGACGATTTACCTGATGGCGTATGCCTTCGGACAACTGCTCTTCGGACCGCTGGCGGACGCCTATGGCCGCAAGAAAATTCTGGTGCTGGGCATGCTCATGTTCACTTGCGGCTGCCTGCTGACGCTCACGGCCAATAACCTGGAAACCTTCATCCTCGCGCGTTGCCTGCAAGGTTTCGGCATCGCCGCCACCAACCTGCTGGCCAAGGCGATCATCACCGATTCGTTTTCCGGTATCGCGCTGATGCATGCGTTCACCTACATGGCGATCGCCTGGGGGCTGGCGCCGATTCTGGCGCCGGTCATCGGTGCGCACCTGCAGACCGCGTTCGGCTGGCGTTCATGCCTGACCTTCCTGTTGATCTATTCATTCGTGATGTGGGCTGTGCTCACGCGCTACAGAGAGACGCTGAAACAGCCGGTGCATCTGAATCCGAAAACCCTGCTCAAGAATGCCGTCATGGTGCTCAAGAGCCCGGTGTTCCAGAGCTGCTTCCTGGCGCAAGGACTGTGCTACAGCATCCTGCTGGTGTTCAACATCGTCGGTCCGTTCATGGTGCAGGAGACCTTGCACAAGCCGCCGACCTATTTCGGCTACCTGGCGCTGGCGATCGGGCTGATGTACTTCCTCGGCGGGATTTCAAACCGGATTCATCACCCGCGCCTGCCGACGCCGGAACAACGCCTGCGCATCGGTGCACGCGTGATGACGGGTGCTGCGGTCCTGATGCTGATCCTGGCGCTGACCGTCGGTCTGGAAGTCTGGACGCTGACGCTGCCGGTGTTGTTCATGGCGTTTTGCGCGGGGGCGATGTATCCGACGCTGATGGCCAAGGGCAATTCAATCTTCCCGCACATTGCCGGACTGACCAGCGCCATCCTCGGCTTCGCGCTGTTGCTGGTGTCGTCGCTGATGATGGGACTGGCCGGCTTCGTGCCCTTCCACAGCCTCACGCCAATGGCGATCTTCTTCGTGGTCGTGGGCCTGACCGTGGTCAGCATGGTCGGCAAGCTGCTGCATCACCTGGAGGCGCCCGCCGGCGCGTCGGCGGCCTGAACCAGCGGGCTCACCGCCCGTTGCGTTATACTCCGGCACCGATCATCAGCGATGATCCTGAAATCTTGTCAACAAACTAAGGAATGTCATGCGGAAACTCCGTCGAATCAAATACATGGAAGCAACTTATCGCATCTATTTCGCCAAGCTGCTCAACAGCATGCTGGAAGAACTCAGCGCCGAAGTCGCCGCGCGTGACGCCGCACAAGGCTGATGTTGCAGCGATAGCACTTGGCTGCACCGGGGCTTCCCGGCGTGCAGCCTGGTGAAAATGGAAAAGCCCCGCAATGCGGGGCTTTTTGCATATGGCGATGATGATTTGCCACTATCGGTAAACCGTGTTCGCCTTACTGAAGGAAATCGGCAATCACTTTGACCGTCGCCTCCGGTTGCTCTTCCATCAGCCAATGACCGGCGCCGGGGATCACGGCACCCGTAACGTTGGTCGCCGCAGCTTGCGCTACCGTTGCCATCATCGTTCCGAACGATTTTTCCCCACCAATCGCCAGCACCGGCATCTGCAATGGTCCTTTTGCGAGATAGGCCTTGTTGTCGATGACGTCCTGATCGAATGCGCCGAATTGCGCGAAGCCGGAACGCATGGCGCCTGGCAAAGCATAGAATTTGGCGTAGTGACGACGCGAAGCTTCGTCGAAGTTCTTGGGATTGGCTGAGAACTCATTCCAGAACCGATCCAGGTAGATACGCTCGCGCCCCTTCACCAGCCGCTCCATGTCAGGTCCGCCGAAACGGAAATGCCACAGCAGCGGGCTTTTCAGGATCTCATCCCACGGCCCCACACCCGGAACCGGCGCATCCATCAACACCAGCTTGGTAACCCGTGCAGGATTCTCGGCGGTGAAGGCATAAGCCACCATATTGCCGATGTCGTGAGCCACCACACTGACATTGCCGATCTTCAAGGTATCGAGCACGCCGGCGATATCGCGCGCCTGATTCTTCTTGTCATAACCGCCGGCCGGATGATCCGAGCGGCCCATGCCGCGCAGATCCGGCACGATGACGGTGTGATCCTTCATCAGCTTGATGGCAAGCGGCGCCCACATGTCGCCGGTTTCGCCGTAGCCGTGCAGCATGACGACGGCCGGGCCTTGGCCGCCGACACGGACATTTAGCAGTGCGCCGTTGGTGGAAATCTTTTGTGTCTTGAATCCGGCCGGGAACGGTGTGACTTCGGCGCGGACTTGCATGGTGTTGAACGACAGCATCAGGATACAGAGCGCGATTATTCTTTTCATTGACGACCCCCTTGGTTGGTCAGGCCGATAGGCCTGATCACGGGATATTGCCCAAGATAGATGGACAAGCCAATCTTTTTATTGCGCGCGGCCGTCTGCCTTGTTGCGGAATGCCCGAGGCTTGCATTTATTGCAAGCCGTTCAGTCAGCCGTCCCTTGTGCTTGCGTCTAGCGCCCTTTTTCCAGATTGGTCTGGATGATTTCCATCAATTGCACTAGGTCTTCGCATTGCTGCGCGGACAAACCCTCGACTGCGCGCTCCAATATCTGCGCGCCGGACTTCATCAATTCGCCATGCAGCGCCTGGCCCTGCGGGCTCAGTTGCAGGCAGGTGCTGCGCCGGTCAGTGACGTCTTCCTTCGACTCCAGATAGCCGCCGTCGCGCAGGCTGCGCACCAGCCGGGTGAGCTGCGCCTTGTCTCGGCGCGAATGGGCGGCCAGGTCTTTTTGCGTGGCGCCGGGATGATGCGCGAAGTAGTTGAGCACGCGGCTTTCCATGTGCGTGACGCCACGCTCATCGTCGCGAAACGCCTGCGAGCGACCGGAGCGATAGAGGTGCATGACCGTGTGAATGGCGTCAAAGACCCTTTCGGCGGCAGGTGATTGGTTGACTTTATCAACTTGTTTTCTCATAATGATGACATTATCAACCAATTCCCCACATCATGGAAACCAAATCAATCTCCCGCGAAGTGCAACGCGTCCGTTATGAAATCAAGCTCCGCGACGTCAAAGTTGCCGCCGTCCGCGCCACCGGCGCCAACATGCTCAGCGTGACCTTCCACGGCGACGCACTGGAAGACTTCACGTCGCTGTCGTTCGATGACCACATCAAGTTCGTTTTTCCGGATGCGTCCGGCGCCTCGGTGCGGCGCGACTACACCCCGATCGGCCACGATGCCCAGCGCAAAGAGCTGGTGCTGGAGTTCGCCCTGCACGCCGAAGGCGCGGCTACCGACTGGGCGCGCCGCGCCGAGGTCGGCATGGACGCCGTCATCGCCGGCCCGCGCGGCTCGATGGTGGTGCCGCTCGATTACGACTGGCATCTGCTGGCGGGCGACCTGTCGTCCTTGCCGGCGATCACGCGCCGTCTCCAGGAATTGCCGGCCGGCGCCAAGGTCTTCGCCATCATTGAAGCCTCCGACGGCGACATCCGCCAGTTCGATACCCAGGCCGACCTCGATGTCACATGGGTGCGTTCGGGTGAGGAGTTGCTCGCCGCCGTGCGTGCGCTGACGCTGCCGGCCGGTGAAGGCTATGTCTGGGCCGCCGGCGAGGCCGTGGTGATGAAAGCGGTGCGCGCCGTGATGGCGGAAGAGAAGCAGCATCCGAAAGAAGCCATGCGCGTGTCCGCCTACTGGAAGCGCGGCGCCTCCGACTTCCACGAAAAGCTGGACTGAGCCGGTGCAGCGATATGCACGCTTGTAGCGCAAACGCGCTACAAGCGCGGCCGGTGCGCCGTCGTACAATAGCGGCGCCATGTCATCCACTTCCGACTCCCTTGTTCCGCCCTCCATCCACGTCGCCATCGTCGAGGATGATCCGAGTTTCCGCGATGCGTTGAGCAAGGTGCTGGAAACCGCGCCGGACATGCGGCTGGCGAATATCGCCGGCACCCGCGCCGAAGGACTGGCGATGCTGCAAGGCCCACCGGCGGACGTGCTGCTGGTCGACCTGGGCTTGCCCGACGGTTCGGGCATCGACGTGATCCATGCAGCGATCCTCCGCTGGCCCAGCTGCAACATCATGGTCAGCACCAATTTCGGCGATGAAACCCATGTCATGCGTTCGATCGAGGCTGGTGCGGCAGGCTATCTGCTGAAGGACAGTTCTCCCGCCAAAATCGTCGACGAAATCCGCAGCCTCGCCAGCGGCGGCAGCCCGATCAGTCCGATCATTGCGCGCCAAGTGTTGGCGCGTTTCCGTGCGGCGGCGCCTGCCGATATTGTTGCCGGCCCTTCCGCCTCTGCCTCACCGGCAGAACCATCAACGCTGTTGTCGGCGCGCGAAAAGGAAGTACTGGACTACATCACCCGAGGCTTCACTGCGCAGGAGATCGCCCGGCTGATGGAGCTGTCGCCGTTTACAGTGCGCACCTTCGTGCGCCGCATTTACAGCAAGCTCAAGGTGACCTCGAAGACGGAGGCCATCTACGAAGCCAGGACCCTCGGGCTGCTGCCCGATTAATCGGCCCGACGCATGTCCGCTACTCATTCGCGCACGAGAAAAATTCCCGCGCCCCTGCTCTCGGGCGTCGTATTGCTGCTGTCCGTGACGCTATTGATTGCCGTGGGCGCTTGGTACGTACAGAGCGACGCCCCACACGCCGACGCCACTTTGCATCTGACGCAAGTCGACTGGCAGGACAGCGACGGACGCAATTTCAACCCGCCGCCCGCGCTGGTAGACAGCACCACCCTGCCGCCCTCATGGCGCCAAGCAAGCTTGCCATCGGCGCTGCCGGTGGCCGCCCTCGCCGCCCCCGATCTCACCGTGCGCACCACCTGGATGCGCTTTGCGCTGGCGGACCTGCACCTACCGGACACACCGACTGGGCCGCTGGCGCTGTACGGCAGCCGCATCAAAACCGACGGCACTGTCGCGGTGTATCTCAATGGTCGTCTGGTCCATCGCGTGCAGCAACGCGGCCAGTTGTGGAACAGCCTGTTCACGCCGCTTTGGGTCTTGCCGGACCAGGCCGCCGACGGCGCGCCGCTCAAGGAAATCCTGATTCGCGTGGAGCACGCGCCGGAAACGCCGGTAGGCTTGTCGACGCTCTGGCTGGGTCCCGCCGAAACCTTGCAGGGACGCTATTACCTGCGCCAATGGCTGCAACGGGAGTTACCCGCCACGCTCAGCGCCGCATTCATGGTGGTCGGGATTTTCGCCTTGTTCGTCTGGTTCCGGCGTCGCCATGAAACCAGCTACCTGCTGTTCTTCAACCTGGCGGCGGTTTCGTTCGTGGGGCATCTGCATTACTACGTCAGCCTGCCCATCGTGGTCGACTGGTTCGCCTGGCTGACCGCCAACGCCTTGTTCTGGCTGCTCACGGTGATCCACCTTTTCCTCTGCCAGCTGCATGGACGTCCGCTGCGCCGGCTCACGCGCGTCATCGTCGGCACCACGCTGATCATCAGCATCCTGTCGCTGCCGGTGCTGGGCGTGTTGCCGGTCTTTCCGAGCACCTCGCTGCTGGTGCCGCTGGCCTATGCGATTGCGGTCGCAATGGGCATTGCGGTCAGCGTGGCGGGCGGCATCTGCTCCTGGAATCGTTCCCGCGAAGGCTCGCTGCTCACTTTGGGGGTTGCGGTGTCCACGTTGCTGGGCATGTCCGACTGGCTGCTGCACAACAACGTCGTCAGTCCGGAAGGCTGGTTCCTCGGCGCCTATACCAATGCGGTCACCTTCGCCATGTTCGGCACGCTGATGTATCGCCGCTACGTCAACGCCATCGCTGAAGTCGAACTGGTCAACGCAGGTCTGGCGCAACGCCTCGAAGCACGCGAGCGTGAGCTTGAGCAAACCCATCGCCGCCTGCGCGAAGCGGCCCAGCGGCAGACTATCAGCGACGAACGCCAGCGCCTCATGCAAGACATGCACGACGGCCTCGGCTCAACGCTGATCAGCGCAATCCGCTCGGTGGAACACGGTGGCGCCAGCGACGTCAACGTCTCGCAAATCCTCAAGGATTGCCTCGACGACCTCAAACTGACCATCGACTCGATGGAACCGGTCGAAGCGGACCTGCTGCTGTTGCTGGCAACCTTGCGCTTCCGCCTGGAGCCGCGCCTGGAGGGCACTGACATCGCGCTGGTGTGGGAGGTGCAGGAACTGCCGACGCTGGATTGGCTGGAGCCGTCCAGCGCGCTGCACATCCTGCGCATCGTGCAGGAAAGCATCGCCAACATTCTGCGCCACACGCGCGCCGACCGCATCCGCGTCGCCACCGCACGTGCCGACGGCGGCGTCACAGTGACGATAGAAGACAACGGCCAGGGCTTCGACGTCGACAAGGCGCTCGCCAAGGCATCCGGCCGCGGCCTGCAGAATCAGCGCCGCCGCGCGCAAGCACTGGGCGGCGCCGTGACGTGGGTCCCCGCGTCCGGCGGCACCCGATTCACGCTCTGGCTGCCACTGGAACGCAAGGACAGATCAGCCTGAAGTTTTTTATCCCGCCGATGCCTGCGCCGACCCCATGCTCGACAACATCAGCAACAGCGCCAGTACGCACGCTACCGCGCCGGCCAGGAACGCCGCGCCGTAACCGAAGTAGCCGATCAACACTCCCACCACCGGGCCGGTCAGGCCCGCTGCCAAGTCAATAAAAGCCATGAAGGTCGCCACCGCCAGTCCGCGCGAATGCGCCGGTACGCGCGCCATTGCCTGCACACCCATCGACGGGAACACCAGCGAAAAACCGATACCGGTCAGCAGCGTGCCAAGGCCCGCCATGACGGGATCATGCGACTGCCACAGCAGCAATTGCCCGGCCAGTTCGATCGCCACAGACACCGCGCCAACCTTGGCGCCGCCGATGCGATCCGGCAGGTGCGCGAAGAACAGGCGCACGCCGACATAGCCCACCGAGAAACCAAGAATCGCAATGCCCGCGCCCGACCAGTTGTTGGTGGCGTAGAGCAGCACCAGGAAACTGGTGATGATCGCAAACGGCATGGCGCTCAATGCCAGCGCCATGCCGAAGCGCCAGATCAGGCGCAGCACTTCCGACATGGCCACGCCGCCGCCCTTGCTGCCCAATGCAGGCAGACCGCGCAGCGTCGCTGCAATGGCCAGGCCGACCAGCGGCAACACCATGGTGGTCAGCGCCACGCCGGCAAAGCCGAAGCGCTGCTGGATCGCGATGCCGATCGGTGCGCCGAGTCCCAGCGCGGCGAACATGGCGATGCCCTGCCATGCCATCACCTTGCCGGTGCGCTGCATGCCGACGCGGCCGATGCCCCACGTCATTGTCCCGGTCAGGAACAGGCTTTCCGCCGGCCCCATGAGCAGGCGACCGATGAACAGCACCACCAGGCTGGTCCCGGCATCGGCAATCAGCGTCGACGCCAGGTATAGCAATCCGGCGACCGCCGCCATCGGCAAGCCGACCGCGACCGCGCGCTTGGGACCGTGGCGGTCACAGTACGAGCCGGAGAATTTGCGTGAAAAAATGGTCGAGAACGACTGGATCCCGACCACCCAGCCCACCGTCAAGGCGCTGAAACCGAGCACGCCGTTGACGTGCAGCGGCAAGGCCGGCAACGGAATGCCGATGCACAGGAAACTGGTGAAGACGATGGCGACCAGCGGCAGCAAACCGCTTGCCACGCTGTCGTTGGATGATTGTGTTGTTGTAGTCATGATTTTATCGATCCCGGATGGAAATGAGCGGACGCGCGCAGTCGTTGATCGACATGGCGATCAACGCAATGCTCAGCATGTCAGCGAGGAAATGCAATGCAGCCCTGGCTGCTGGGAAGTTCAATGTGGAGGTCACTGAGGACAGGGCAGGCCCATCCTGGGGAAGTAAGCGTATCGTCAATTTTTCACCTTGGCGTTATACACGTGCGTGCGACGGAATCGCTGCCTGAACCTTCAGGCATGCACGTGAATGACGCGTTGGTTGACGTGAACGCTTACGTAACGGAGCAGGAGGCCGGCAAGGAGGAAGCAAAGAAAAAACAACTTCAGCTTAACCCAGGACGTTCTGTTTCGTTATTTGCGGCCGATTATACAGAATAGTTTTTATTCTTGCCGAACCCTGGAAACTTGCGGGCTGCGACTGCACAAAGCAACAAGCCCGCACGCGGCGGGCTTGTACGTCGAGGCGGCCGTCTTCAGTCGACGTACTTCAAGCCCGCCGCCGCCAGCGACTCGCGCATCTTGTACATGTCGAGACCAAGTTCACCTGCAGCCAGGCGCGCACGTTTGTCGCTCTCATTGTTTTCGCGCGCCTCGGCGGCATCCGCCACCTGTTGCGCCACGGCCGCCGGCACCACCACCACACCGTCGGCGTCGGCAATCACGACGTCACCCGGATTGACCGCGGCGCCGGCACACACTACCGGGATATTGACCGAACCCAGGGTCGCCTTCACCGTGCCCTTGGCGCTGATCGCGCGCGAGAATACCGGGAAGTCCATGTCCGCCAGTTCCTTCACATCGCGCACACCGCCATCGATGATCAGTCCGCGCGCACCGCGTGAGCGAAACGAGGTCGCCAACAGGTCGCCAAAAAATCCGTCTTCGTTGTCGGTCGTGCAAGCAGCGACGACGACGTCGCCGGGCTGGATCTGCTCAGCGGCAACGTGCAGCATCCAGTTGTCGCCCGGTTGCAACAGCACGGTGACGGCGGTGCCGCACATCGCAGCGCCGGTGTAAGCCGGACGCATGCAGGTCTTCATCAATCCCAAGCGCCCCATGGCTTCATGGATGGTGGCGACGCCGAAGCGCGACAGTTTCTCGACCGCAGCCTTGTCGGCGCGGACGATGTTGCGTTTGACGATGCCGAGGTTGTTCATTGGGCCGGCCATGATTACAGTCCTTTCGATTTGAGATCCGCATCCAGTCGCGGGAACACGCGACGGGCATTGCCTTCGTACACCTTGTAGCGCGTCTCGGCGTTGAGGTGCGGGGTGTTCTCGATATAGCGCTTGGTGTCGTCGAAGTAGTGGCCGGTTTCGGGATCGATGCCGCGCACGGCGCCGATCATTTCACTGGCGAACAGGATGTTGTCGACCGGGATCACCTTGCTCAGCAGGTCGATGCCGGGCTGATGGTAGACGCAGGTATCGAAGAAAATATTGTTCAGCAAATGATCTTTGAGCAAGGGCTTCTTGAGCTCCTGTGCGAGACCGCGGAAGCGCCCCCAGTGATACGGCACCGCGCCGCCGCCATGCGGAATCAAAAAGCGCAGCGTCGGAAAATCGGTGAACAGATCCGAAGTCAGGCATTGCATGAACGCGGTCGTGTCGGCATTCAGGTAGTGCGCGCCGGTAGTGTGGAAACAGGCGTTGCAGCTGGTGCTGACGTGGATCATCGCGGGGATGTCGTGCTCCACCATCTTTTCATAGATCGGATACCAGTGACGGTCCGACAGCGGCGGCGAAGTCCAGTGGCCGCCCGAGGGATCGGGGTTCAGGTTGATGCCGACGAAGCCGTATTCCTTCACGCACTTTTCCAGTTCCGCCACCGAGGTGCGCGGATCGACACCGGGCGACTGCGGCAGCATCGCGGCGCCCGCATAGTGATCCGGAAACAGTTCCTTGATGCGGAAGCACAGCTCGTTGCAGATCGCCGACCAGGTCGCCGAGACGTTGAAGTCGCCGATATGGTGCGCCATGAAACTGGCGCGTGGGGAGAAGATCACCATGTCGATGCCGCGCTGCTTCATCAAGGTCAACTGGTTGCTTTCGATGGTCTCGCGCAGTTCGTCGTCGCTGATTTTCAGCTCGGAAACAGACGGCATCGACGCCGGATCCTTGATGCCGGCAATCTGCCGTTGACGCCATTGCTCCAGGGCCTTGGGGGCCGTGGTGTAGTGGCCGTGACAATCGATGATCATGAAACTCTCCTGTGTGCAAACACCGGACCCGCATTTTTCTGCGCAGCCCGGACAATACTAGAAACGATGGTTGATGCCGACCGTCATGGCCGTCTGGTGCGGTGCGCCTGCGGCGTTGAGGGTCGACACTACGGTCTTGCGGTACTTGTTGTAGTCGACTTCGGTGTACAGCTTGGTGCGCTTGGACAGGTAGTAATCCAGACCGATGATGGTCATGTCCTTGCGCATTGCCTTGTCGGTCGACACGGCGGTGCGATAGAAGCCGCCGGTCAGCTTGAGGTTGTTGCTGATGGAGTACGCCACACCGCCGAAGATGTTGCGCGTGACGGTGTCGAGCGCGGTGGTTTGCATGTTCAGCGTGTCCTTCATGTAACCGCCGGAAACCTTCCAGTCGCCGAATTTCCAGGCCGCGCCGACCAGGTAATAATCCTCGTCGCGATAGGTGGTTCCGACCAGCACGTTTCGGCGATTGAAGGAGCCGCCGAGCACCAGGTCGCCGACGTAGTACTGCAGGCCGAAGCCATGCGCCGAGCCGTTGGCGAAACTGCCGGCGTTTTCACCGAAGGAATTCTCCACCTCCAGCTTGAACGGACCGAACATGCCGGTGTATTTGACGTCGTTGCTGAAGCGCGTGCCGCTGGACGCCTGGGTCAGCGGAATCAGCGAGGTGTAGTTGAAGCCGTAGGGATCGTACTCGAGGATGAAGTCATGCGAGATGGTGTATTGGCGACCCAGATCGATGGCCCCGAAGCCGCCTTTCAACCCGACGAAGGATTGCCGGTTAAACAGCGTGTTGGTGGTGTTGTCGAAGCTGCCGGTGGCCAGGTTGAAACCGTTCTCGAGCAGGAAGTGCGCTTCCATGCCGCTACCGAGATCTTCGGTGCCGGCGATGTCGATCTTGTTGGAACTGTTCCAACCGTTCGAACCCATGAACAACTTGCTGCCGCCGGTGGCGTTGGCGTTGGTCTGGTAACGCACGCCGCCGTCCACCGTTCCGAAGATGGTGACGTTGGTCTGGGCTTGCGCATTGCTCATCATGCCCGCCAATGGCACGGAAACAGCGATGGCGGCGACGGTACAGGCAAATTTTTTCATGAGATCTCCCTCCCGGATGGATATGACATCCGGTGTAATGTTGATGATGTTGTGTGGTGCAGCGAAGTACAGCGAGGTTTGCAACGGCCGGGATCGTTGCATGCCGGCCGCCTGGTTTATCTGCTTGCGGCGACAGTCTTGTGAATGACGATGTCCGGTTCGACATAGCCGGCATCCAGCTCTGCCTTCATCCGGGGGCGATCCAACGCGTTTTCCCAACCTGCCACCACCACGGTGGCGACGGCGTTGCCGGTGATGTTGACGAACACGAAGGCCGACGACAGCAGGCGATGCACGCCGAGGATCAGGGCAATCGACGCCACCGGGATGGCATTGGTCGCAGCCAGTGTTGCAGCCAGTACGGCGATCGCCGATCCGGCCACGCCGGCCCCGCCCTTCGAGGTCACCAGCAGCACCGCCAGCAACGCGACCTGCTGCTCCCAGCCGAGCGCGGTGTTGGTGGCTTGCGCCAGGAACACGGCAACCGCGGCGAAGTACAGACAGGTGCCGTCATGGTTGAAGGAATAGCCACCCGGCAGCACCAGGCCGACCACCGACTTTTCGCAGCCCAGTTGTTCGAGCTTCTTGAGCAATTGCGGGAACACGCTTTCCGACGAGCTGGTGCCCAGCACCAGCAGCAGTTCGGCGCGGATGTAGCGCATCAGCTTGAACAGGTTGAAACCGCTGAAGTAGGTCACGGGGAACAGCACCAGCACGAAGAACAGGCCGCAGGTCAGGTAGAACTCCAGCACCAGCTTGCCCAGCGACACCAGCGAGCCGACACCGAACTTGCTGACGGTGAAGGCGATCGCGCCGAATGCGGCAATCGGTGAAATCTTCATGGCCAGGCCGATGATCCAGAACATGCCCGATGCAAAGCTGTCGATGACGTTCATCATCGGCTTGGCGCGCTCCCCCGCCGCCGCCATGCCGAAGCCGAACAGCACCGAGAAGAACAGGATCTGCAGCACGTCGCCGTTGGCGAAACCGGAAACCATGGTTTTCGGAATCAGGTTGAGCAGGAAAGTACTGGTCGACACGAACTGGTGCGCCTGCGTGATATAGGAATTGGCGGCATTGGTGTCGAGCGACTGCACGTCGATATTCATGCCAACGCCAGGCTGCAGGACGTTGATCGTGACCAGGCCGATCACCAGCGCCACCGAGGTGACCACTTCGAAATAGATCAGCGCCTTGATCGCAACGCGTCCCACCTTCTTCATGTCGCCGGCGTTGGCGATGCCACTCACCACGGAACAGAAAATGATCGGACCGACCACCATCTGGATCAGACGGATGAAGGCGTCGCCCAACGGCTGCATAGTCTTGCCGATGTCGGGCCAGTAGTGACCGACGACGACGCCGATGATGATGCCGAAAAACACCTGGAAGGATACGTCCTCGTAAAACCGGCGCTTTCGTTTTGGTCCCTGGACGGGTATGTCTTTCATGTCCACGGTTGTCCTCTCCTCAATGGGTAAATCAGTTTTCACTGTGTCGCTCTTGGGCGGCGACTTCAGGTTGCATTCTTAAAAAATTCGCTCAATGCGCTCAGTACGCTTCATCGCCGAGAAACTCGAGGCAATCGGCGAAGATCTCGTCGACGCCCAGCTTGCGCGGCAGCAATTGCTGTTCTTCACAACAGGCCAGGATCATTTCCAGCGGCCCGCGCAGCGCGTCGATGCCATCCGGCAAGCGCTTCAACAACGCGGTCGGGTCAGCCGGATTGGCTGCGGCGGCCTTGCCCTGCCTGAACAGTTTATACACCGACTTGACACTGTCCGGATGCGCCTCGGCCACGGCGCGATGCATCACTGCGACATGGTTGACCGGCACGAAACCGTGCTTGTCGTACCAGATTTTATCGGCCGCGGCGGGATCCGGAATCAGCGGAACGATGCCGTCGATGCTGGGCAGGTCGTTGCCGAAAATGGCGGCATCGATTTCGCCGTCCAGCAGCATCTGCAGCATTTCGTTGCCGGCCGGTGCACGTGTCACGAAGGATGGATCCTGGTATTCCAGCAAATGGCCGCCTTCGAAGGTAATCCACTCGATCTTCGTGGTGGGCACACCGTAGGTGCCTTCCAGGATCGCGCGCACCCACATGCCGGTGGTCTGGGTGTAGGCGCGCACGCCCACTTTTGCCCCGACGAGGTCGCCGACCGTCATCGGACGACGCCGTGCGTTGTATACGATGCAACCCTGCTGCAGGCGCGCCGCCAGCACGGTCGGCAAGATCACCAGCGGCTTGCCGTAGGCCTTGGCCTGCAGGTAAGTGGCGATGGCCATTTCGCTGACGTCATAGGCCTGGCTGCGTGCCATCGGCGCAAACGCGCGATGGATGGGCTCGATGTCGAGGCAGTCCAGGCGCACATCCGGCGCCGTGATCTCGCCGCTCATCAATTTGGCGGTGTGCGGATATTTCTTGATTGCCGTGGTCAGGTGCAATACGCCGTTGTCGATCTTCATGTTGCCGATCCCATTCTGGTCAGTTCCGGATAGATCGAGCGCGCGGTGTCGCCGAAGATCCAGGCCAGGTCTTGCGCCGACAGCATGGACAAGCCGGCCTTGGCCTCGGCCAGCAGCGATTCCAGCGAACCTTCCGCCGACGGGAAATTGGAACCCCAGGCGATGCGTTTGGCGCCGAACGCCTGCACCACACGCGGGAAGAAATCCTGCGGTGTCGAGGCGCCGCGACCGGCTTCGGTGATGGTGCGGTTGGTCAGTTTCAGATAGACGCCGGGGTGGGCCGCCAGTGCGAACAGCGAGTCCGCCGATGTGTACGGCGCGCCGCCGGCCAGGTCGGGACGGGCCAGGTGATCGAGCAGCACGCGGATCCTCGGGAACAGGCCGAGCATGCGTTGCAGTGCAGGAATACCGGCCGCCGTCATTTGCAGGCAGATCGAAATGTTGTTGGCCTGGGCATATTCCCACACCGGATACGAACGCTCGTCATCGAGCCACGACGCCTGGCCGGGCATGGTGGTGCCGGTCAGGAACAGGCGCAGGCCGCTCATGCCCTGCGCGATCCAGAATTTGAATTTGTCGAGTGCATCCGGCGCCAGCACGTCGATGGAGAACACGCCACAAAAACGATCCGGATGCGCCTTGACGGCGTCAACCACATAGCTGTTGTCGTTGCCGTACGCGGTCGACGCCTGCACCACCATCGCGTGGGCGATGCCGGCGGCGTCCATGGCCGCCAACAGGCTGCCGTAGTCGGCCGGCCGATGCGCCGACCAGTCCGACTGGCGGCCGCCAACCGGCGCCAGCGGATAGCGGTCATGGTCCGGTGAGATGGCGTGGGTGTGAGTATCGACGATGTCGTACATTGTTAAGCTCCGATATGCGTTTCACGTTGGTAGATCGAGAAAGTGAACGAAGTGTATTGAAATCGAGCGCACTTATCTAATTTTAAACAGGCAACAAGACATAAATTTAAGTTAAGCTTTATCATTAAAATTTAGCTCTTTGCAGAAGGTGAAAGTGACATGTCCGACGATACGGTGCGCTTGCGGCGATTGTTTTTCTTCGATGCGGTATGCCGTGAAGGCGGCATCGGCCACGCCGCCGAAGCGGTCGGTCTGACCCAACCCGCCGTCAGCCTGGCCATCAAGAAGCTGGAAGAAAGTTTCGGCGCGGTGTTGTTCGAGCGCGGCTACGGCGGCAGCGACCTGACGCTGGAAGGCACGCTGCTGCATCGGCGCGTGCGCCGCATGCTGGACCAGATCGAAGCCGCCGTAGCCGCCGTGCTGAGCGGCGCCAAGACGCGCAGCCACGATGCCGCCGCCGTCTGTCGCCACCTGACCGATGCGCAGATCCGCTGCCACATCGCCATCGCCCAGCTTGGCTCCGCCGTTGATGCCGCACGCAAACTCGGCATTTCACAACCGGCCGTGCATCGCGCCGCGCGCGAACTGGAGGAGACAGTGGGCGTGACGCTGTACCGGCGCCGCGTACACAGCGTCTCGGCCAACGCCGCCGGCACCGAGTTCGCGCGTCGGCTCAGTCTTGCGCTGCATGAAATCAGCCAGGCCGCAGTCGACCTGGCGTCCGCGCGCGGCGTCGCCGGCGGACAAGTGTCGGTGGGCGTGCTGCCCCTGCTGCCGCAGCGTCTGCTGGCGCGCACAATAGGCCGCTTGCAGGAAGAATATCCGGACGTCGCAGTGACGATCCGCGAGGGTGCGCATTCGCGCCTGATGAACGATCTGCGCTTCGGCGAGCTCGACATCATCGTCGGCGCGTTGCGCGAACCGCGACTGGAGGGCAGCGTGGTGGAATCCGAATTGTTCACCGATCCCTACGCAGTGGTGGTGCGGCGAGGACATGCCCTGGCCGGCAAGAAGACCATCACCCGCAAGGACCTGACCGCCTACGGCTGGGTGGTGCCGCAAAAGGACATGCCGCGCCGCACGGTAGTGGAGATGATGCTGGAGACGCTGCCGCAACGGCCGCGTGTGGTGGTGGAAACCAGCTCGCTGGCCATGATGATCGCCATGCTCGAAGAGAACGACTGCATCTCGCTGCTGTCACGTTCGCACATCCTGTACGGCAATTACCGCAACGACGTGGTGGCGCTGAACATCGCGCCGCCGCAGGCCGAGCGCACGGTCGGCTTCACTACCCGCGCCGACTGGCTGGCGACGCGCGTGCAGCAGGCTTTCATTGAACATCTGCGCGAACAGTCACGTATCGATCATTGAACCGGCGCCGTACACGGACGCGACAAAGCCCGCACGGAGCGGGCTTTGTCGGACGCCGGCAATGTTGCCGCCGGCGGTGCTTCTACAGCAGGTACTTCTACAGCTACAGGTACATTTACAGCTACAACCGTCTTCAACATCAATTGCAACTTCAACTTTCGACTGCAACTACAGCTTCAACTACAGGTACCTCTACTACAACAGCAACTACTCAGAGATTAAGCGGCGTTGCGTTCCAGGCGATGCACATTGTCGCCGTTGATTTCGATCTTGCGCGGCTTCAGCGCTTCGGGCACTTCACGCACCAGTTCGATGCTCAGCAGACCGTTTTCCATTTGCGCGCCGACCACCTTGATATGGTTGGCGAGCTGGAAGCGCTGTTCAAAATCACGCGCCGCGATGCCGCGGTGCAGGAAGTTGACGGCCTGGTCTTCCTTCTGTTTGCGACCGACGATTTTCAGTGTGTCGTTTTCGGCTTCGATGTCGATTTCAGCATTGCTGAAACCGGCCACGGCCATGGTAATCCGGTATTTGTCTTCGGCAACCAGCTCGATGTTGTAAGGCGGGTAGCTCGGTTGCGAATCCGCGCGCTGCGCGTTGTCGAACAGTTGAGCCAGGCGATCGAAGCCGATTGCGGAACGGTAGAGTGGGGAAAAATCGTGAGTACGCATAACAGTATCCTTGTAAGAAAAAAGCGATAAATGAGCGCGAACCTCCATTGAGCATTCGCTGGGCCGGCGAGAAGTTTGCTGCTTATTTACTGCCGTTCTCCGCTGCCTTGTTACCGATATACGTTCGGACTTTTTCTTTTCAAGAGATTTTTTTATAGTCTCGATTATTTTTTTAAATTGATTTTTTGGCCTTGATTTTTAATACCTTTTTTTCAACCCCGATGTTCAACGGCCGTCATTTTTCATCGCGGCAACAACCGTGCGCAACACGCCTTGCGCACGCGCATCGCGCACGCTGGTATGCAGCATCACCTGCGCCAGCGGCAATGACGGCAGCTTCATGCTCTTGCCGACGTCGATCGCGCCGGCCGGCTTGACGCGATACAACAACGCGGTCACCGCCAACCCTGCCGTCACCGCCGCCGCGACGGCATGCACGCCGCCGCCGACAAAGACTTCGACCCATGGAATACCGGCGTCTTCCAGACGTCGCACCGCCAGTTCGCGAATGCCGCAGCTGGGAGAAAACGTCGCCAACCGGAGCGGCTCACCGGCGCGCGGCTGCCATTGCGGCGCGGCGAACCAGCCCATGCGTTCTTCCTGAATCAGTTCGCCGTCGCTGCGCTCGCCATCGCGGCGCACGATGACGGCTTCCAGCTCACCGCGGTCATACATGGCGAGCAGATCGCGCGAGGCGCCGATGCGCACTTCGACCACCACCCCGGGATCGAAGGCATTGATCTGCGCCAGGATGGCCGGCAAACCGTCGCCGGCGATATGGTCGCTGATGCCCAGGCTCAAGCGCACCGTCGTCGTCTCCATGCGCCCCAGCGCCCTCTCGTGCGCCGTCAGCAGATTGCGTGCGGCGTCGAGAAAACCGAGTCCGTCGGCAGACAAACGCACCTGCCGCGGCGTGCGTTCCAGCAGGCGGCGACCAAGACGATCCTCGAGCCGTTTGAGCTTGAGGCTGATGGCGGACTGCGTGGTGTACAGCGCCTCGGCCGCACGCGTAAAACTTTGCATATCAGCAACTAAAACAAAGGCCTGGACGGCGTCGAGGTCAAGCGGGCGTTGGGTCGGTTCCATTTTTTGACTCATTGAGATTGCTTATGGATGGGCATCAGTCATTTCAAATGAATATCATTGAAATATACATAGATGCATTCTAAAAATGATACACCTGATCTAAGATGCATGCATCACCCACCGTCAACCATCATTTTCAAGGAGAACACCATGCCTTTTGCCCGAGTCTTCATCCGCCGCGGCGAGACCCGCGAATACCGTCAGGCCATCCTCGACAATCTCTACGAGGCCATGATCGAAACCTTCAACGTGCCGGAAGACGACAAGTTCATGGTGATTGATGAATACGATCCGGAGAACTTCGTCTTCAGCAAGACCTACATGAACATCGCCCGCAGCGACAAGTTCGTGATTATCCAGTTGACCGCGAACAACACGCGCACCATCGATCAGAAGAAAGCGCTGTACGCGCGCATTGTCGAGCGCCTGAACCTGCAACCCGGCATCCGGCCGGAAGACATCTTCATCAGCCTGGTCGAAGTGAACAAGGAGAACTGGTCGTTCGGCCACGGGCTTGCGCAGTATGCATCGTAGGCTTGCGTCCTGAGTCCGCGTTGCAATCTGCACTGCAACCCATGTGTCTGCCCCGGCCCGGGATAACTGATAGCTGATAGCATGGCAAGCCTGATCAACTTGCCTTGCCATCCTTTCCCACATGCCGACAACCAGCAGCAAGCCCAAGACTTCCCGCAGCATCCTGCGCCGCATTGCCATCGTGCTGGCGCTGGTCAGCGCCGGTTGCGCCGCCGCCAGCAAGTATTACGACCCTGAAAAACCCAATCGCACACCGTCCGGCTTCCGCAATACTTATCCGCAAGAACCGCGCGCGTCGCTGCTGAAATGGCAGTGGGAACGCCTCACCCAAGGCTTGCCGAAAGCGCCCGCGAACAATTACAACTTCCCCATGGCCACGCCCGAGATCGCCTGGCTGCAAGCCAACAAGAGCGTCACCAGCGTGACCTGGATCAGCCATGCGACGGCGCTCTTGCAGATCAGCGGCATGAACGTGATCACCGATCCGATCTTCTCCGAGCGCGCCTCGCCGTTCAGCTTCATCGGTCCCAAGCGCAAGGTGCCGCTCAACATCACGCCGGAGCAATTGCCGCATATCGACGTGGTGGTGATCTCGCATAACCATTACGATCACCTCGACCAGGCCAGCGTGGAAAAACTCAATGGCCAGGCCGGCGGGCCGCCGCTGTTCCTGGTGCCGCTGGGCGTGAAGGAATGGATGGCCGGCGTCGGCATCACCAACGTGCGCGAAATGGATTGGTGGGACAAGACCAGCACCGGCAAGCTCGAGATCAGCTTCGTGCCGGCGCAGCACTGGTCGGCGCGCAGCCTGACTGACCGCTCCGAGACGCTGTGGGGCGGCTGGGTGATCAAGACGGCCGAGGGCGCGCCGCATCCGTTCTCGCTGTTCTTTGCCGGCGATACCGGCTATTCAAAAGACTTCCAGGACATCGGCCGCAAGTTCGGCAGCTTCGACTTCGCGCTGATCCCCATCGGCGCCTACGCGCCGCGCTGGTTCATGCACGGCCAGCACGTCGATCCGGAACAGGCCGTGCAGATCCACAAGGACGTCCATGCGAAGCGCTCCATCGGGATTCATTGGGGGACCTTTGAACTGGCCGACGAACCGCTCGACGAACCGCCTCAACTGCTTGCCGAGGCGGTGAAGAACGCCGGGTTGCCGGCGCAGGAATTTACCGTGCTCAAACACGGTGAGACGATAAAACTAGATTGATTTGATCTGCGCATAAAAAAAATCGCAGGGAAATTTCTTTCCCTGCGATTCTTTGAACCAGCTTGTCGTTACCGCTGACGTACTAATCAACAATAAACAGCTTCGCACCCGTCGACGTTGACGACCGATGCGCTTCCGCATTGTCGGCCACCTGATAGCTCATGCCGGCCTTGAGCAGGAAAGTGCGACCGTCTTCCAGCTCGGTATGCAACTCCCCCTCCAGACACAGCAACACGTGGCCCTTCTTGCACCAGTGGTCGGCCAGGTAACCCGGCGTGTACTCGACCATGCGCACGCGAATCGGACCGAACTGGCGCGTGCGCCAGGTGGCCATACCAGTGTCGCCCTTGTGTTCGGTACGCTCGACGGTGCTCCAGTCGGTGGTGCCGAACGGCAGGTTGCCGATTTCCATTACAGCTTGGCGGCGATCAGTTTGCCGAGGCGCTCGATGCCGGCGCGGATTTTTTCCGGAGGCACGGTGACGAAGCTCAGACGCAGCGTGTTCTGTTGCGGTTCGTTGGCGTAGAACGGCGCGCCCGGCACGAAGGCGACGTGCTGTTCGACCGCTTCCTTGAGCAAGGCGCCGCTGTCGATGTGCGCCGGCAGCGTCACCCAGATGAACATGCCGCCTTCCGGTTTGGTCCAGCTGGTGCCGGCCGGGAAGTAAGTCTGCAGCGCGTCGAGCATGGCCTGGCATTGATCCGCGTACAGCTTGCGGATGGTCGGGATATGCGTTTGCAGGAAGCCGTCCTTGACCGCTTCGTACACCACCATCTGGGTCAGTTGCGCAGTGTGCAGGTCGGCCGCTTGCTTGGCCTGTTCCATCTTCAGGATCAGCGGTGTCGGCGCAACCACGTAGCCGAGGCGGATGCCCGGCGTCAGCACTTTCGAGAACGAACCCATGTAGATCACGCCGGCCGGATTCATGTTGATCATCTTCGGCAGCGGATCGTTGCGATAGCTCAGCGCGCCGTACGGATCATCTTCGATCAGCGGCAGGCCCAGGCGTGCGCAAGCTTCCACCAGCGCGAAGCGGCGCTCCAGCGGCAGCGTGCGGCCGGTCGGGTTCTGGAAGTTCGGCAATGAGTACAGCAGGCGTGCACCCTTGCCCAGTTGTTCGACGGCCTCGGGGATCAGGCCCTGCTCATCGCTCGGCACAGAAATGAAGTTCGGACCGTAGATCGAGAACGCCTGCAGCGCGCCCAGATAGCTTGGCGTTTCCACCATCACGTTGCTGCCTTCGTCGATCAGCACTTTGCCCAGCAGGTCCAGGCCTTGTTGCGAGCCGGACACCATCAGCACTTGTTCCGGCAGGATGCGGGCGCCGTCGGTGGACAGCGAATCGGCCACCCATTCACGCAGCGGGCCGTAGCCGTCGGTCGGACCGTATTGCAGCGCGATCTTGCCCTGGTTCGTCAGGACGGTGTCGAATGCTGCTTTCATGCGCTCGACCGGGAAGGTCGCCGGCGACGGCAGGCCGCCTGCGAACGAGGTGATTTCCGGACGCATGGTGATCTTCAGGATTTCGCGGATGGCCGAGCTTTGCAGCTGCTGCGAGCGTTTGGAGAAATTCCACTGAAGCGGATTGGGGTTTTCGATTTTCATGATGCCTGCCAAAAATAGGGTCGTGTAATAGAGTCGTAGAATCGGTTACACGTATTGGATACAGCCGGGACCGATCATCCGCCGGTTCGGCAACAAAGTGGTTTGGTTGGTTGACTTAGGCGATCTCGGCGATCAGTTCGATCTCGACGCAAGCGCCCATCGGGATCTGCGCCACGCCGAAAGCCGAACGCGCATGCTTGCCCTGCTCGCCGAACAATTCGCCGATCAGTTCAGAGGCGCCGTTGGTCACCAGATGTTGTTCCGTGAAATCGCCGGTCGAGTTGACCAGGCTCATCAGCTTGACGATGCGCTTGACCCGTGTGAGGTCGCCGCCGCAAGCCGCTTGCAATGTCGCCAGCAAATCAATCGCCACCGCGCGGGCTGCCAGCTTGCCCTGTTCCGTCGTCGTGTCCTTGCCGAGCTGACCAACCCATACCTTGCCGTCCTTCTTGGCCAGGTGGCCGGACAGGAATACGGTATTGCCGGTTTGCGCATACATGACGTAGGCGGCGGCCGGTGCGGCCACGGCTGGCAATTCGATATTCAGGGCTTTGAGTTTTTCGTAGACGGACATGCGGTGCTCCTGTTTGCTGTGGCCGGCTCGCCGTCGTCAATGTATTGACGCCCGGCAAGGCAGCACGTTTCGAAATGAAAACAAAATGTAGTCCGCCATTATCGCAAATATCGCAGAGTTGTGACGGAGAACATCGTGAAAAGCGTTGCCCCGATTGAATTAGCGCCGATTCAACTGAGGCTCCATGACGGGTGCGCGCCTGATCGCCATGCGCCGCCCAATTGCCACAACGGCAATAACCGCGGTAGCGAACAACAAGTGACTCGCATCCAGGGTTTCGCCGACGATCACCGCTGCGCCTACCAGCGTCATGAACGGCTGCAGCAGTTGCACCTGGCCGACTCGCGCAATGCCGCCCAGCGCCAGCCCCTTGTACCAGAAGAAAAATCCGATGAACATCGAGAAAAACGACACGTAGGCAAACGACATCCACGCCTGCGGAGAAGCCTGCACGCCGTAGTGCATGCCGAGCCAGATCGTGACCGGCAGCAACACCGGCATCGACAGCACCAGCGCCCAGCAGATCACCTCCTGGCCACCCATGCTCTGCGACAGGCGACCGCCTTCGGCATAGCCCATCGCCGCCGCCACCACCGCCGCGAACAACGCGAAGTCGGCGGTGTGGAAACTGCCGCCGCCCTGGCGCAACGCAAAAGCGATCACGATAAAACTGCCGATCAGCGCCGCAATCCAGAATCCGGTCGAGGGACGCTCGCCGAAACGCAGCGCGCCGAACAAGGCCGTTGCCAGCGGCAACAAGCCCACCACGATCGCACCGTGCGAGGCGGGTACGTAGTGCATGGCGATCGAGGAGAACAAGGGAAATCCGATCACCACGCCCAGCGCGGTGATCAGTAAACCGCGCACTTGCAGCCGGGTCGGGAGCTTCGCCTTCAGATGCCACAGCATGACAATCGCGCACACCGCCGCCACCACCGCGCGGCCGAATGCGACGAAAGCCGGATTCAGTTCAGCCACGGCGACGCGGGTAAACGGCAACGTCAGGCTGAATATCGCCACACCGACAAAACCCAGCCACATCCCTTTTGATTCGTTGTTCATCAGTTTCCTTTTATATTTGTTTTTATATTTATTTTTAAATTACAGCCAGATCGCCACGGCGGAATAAATGGTCAGCAACACCATCACCGTGCTGAACACGGTGCGCCACAGCGGTTGCGTCAGGTAGCGCCGCAGCATCGCACCGGCGCCGGCCCACACGCCGACACACGGCAAGTTGATGACGCCGAACACCAGGCAATAGATGGCGATGGCCAGCCACACCGGCTGCACCAGCGGCAGGAACGCGGCTGCGCCCGTGATGGCCATGACCCAGGCCTTGGGATTGGCGAACTGGAACAGCGCCGCCCCCATGAACGACATCGGCCGCACATGCGCGCTGTCTTCCTGGCTGAAGCGCATGCTGCGCAGTTTCCATGCAAGGTACAGCAGATAACCGGAACCGGCGATCTTCAGCAGCACGTGGATGGCCGGCACGGCGATCACCAGGCTGCCGATGCCGGCGGCGCAGATCGCCAGCAGCACCATGAAACCGAAGGTGATGCCGAGCATATGCGGAATCGATCGCAGGAAACCGAACCACACGCCCGACGACGTCAGCATGATGTTGTTCGGACCCGGCGTGATCGACGTCACGAAGGCAAACGAGGCCAGCGGTAACAAGGCTTCCATCAATGTCCTCCCTGGCGGATAGTCATGTGCGAAAACCGCGCAAACCGGGCAAATCCACGCTGCAACAAGCCGCGCGCCGCAAAGCAACGCACCTTGAACCACAAGCCTGCGCCCGGCTTGCTACGGTTTTCCATGAAGATTTCGCTGGCGATGACGGCCTCCACCACGATGGTGCGACCGGGGTGCACGATCAGCGCGTCGCCGGCATGCAGCCAGAAATCTTCTGGGCGGCCTTCCTGGGTGACCCAGACATAGCCGCGCCGCACCAGCAGTAGGCGGCTGCGTTCGAACTTGCCCGAGGCCAGCGCACCGGCGCCCAGGTGCAGATGATGATGTTCGCGTGTCAGTGCAGTCATGCCACCCTCCTCTGTTGGTTGAGGTTGGAATTAAGGTCGGAGTTGAGGTCGACCGATTGCGCATCCTGATCGGGGCGCGACAGAATCTGCGCGAACATGTCGTGGTCGACGTTGCCGCCTGACAGCGTCAGGCCGATGCGTTGTCCCTGCAAACGATGGCGGATCTGCATCGCTGCCGCCAGCGCTGCGGCGCCCGCGCCTTCGGCGATGTTGTGGGTGGCAGTGAAATACAGCTTCATCGCCGCGGCGACTTCATCGTCGCTGACGGCGATCACTTCATCGACTTCATTCAGGATCACTTCCAGCGAGGCTTCATCCGGCACGCGACAGGCCATGCCGTCGGCAATCACGGTAGTTACCGGCGACTCGATCTTGCTGCGACCGTCGAACGACAGCTTGTAAGCCAGCGCATGCGCCGACACCACGCCGATGATGCGGGTGCGCACATTGAGCGCGCGCCGCGCCGCGGCCGCAGCGCACACGCCCGAGCCCTGGCCGATCGGCACGAACAACACGTCGAGGTCGGGTTGCGCGCGCAGCAGCTCCATCCAGTACGTCGCCACACCGCTGACGAGATCGCGGTGAAAGGACGGAATCATGTGCAGTTGATCTTGCTGCGCCAGCATGGCGGCGTGCTCGCGGCTTTCCTGGAACTCCTGTCCGAACTCCACCAGCTCAACGCCCAAAGCACGCATGGCGGCGTTCTTTTCACGGCTGTTGCCTTGCGGGACCACGATGGTGGCCGGGATGCCGTAACGGCGTGCGGCGAAACCGACCGACTGGCCGTGATTGCCGCGCGTGGCGGAAATCACGCCGCGCACCTGCTGCTGGCGCGGACGCTGCGCCAGATTCTGCAGATACACCAGGCCGCCGCGAATTTTGAAAGCGCCGGTCGGCGTATGGTTTTCATGCTTGACCCAGGCCTCGGCGCCGAGCGCTTCGCTCAGCAGCGGCCACGCATATTGCGGCGTCGCCGGCATGGCGGCGTACACGGCCTTGGCGGCTTGCTCGATGTCGGCATGCGTTGGCAATAAATGGGTCATGAAGGTCTCCTTGTTGTGAATCTGGTTTGAATCTGTTTTGAATCTGCTTCTGGTCAATTGAACAAGAATCGGGGTCCGGTCGATTTTCATGATTGACGCCGCTCTTGACATGGGTCTATCCTAATCGACATCGCCAGTACAGTACCAGTACACTTAACCAAATAACTGCTTACATTGTCACGGTAAAATGACCAATACAGCCCGTATCAAAACGCTCCCGCCGGCGGCCGTACCGACCACCCTGCCGCTGCTGTCGCGCGAAAGCGGCGATTCGCTGGTCGATCAGATCGTGCGCACGGTGCAGTCGCGCGTCGACGACAAACTGTTGCGCACCGGTGCGCGCATGCCGTCCATACGCCAGTTCGCCGACCTGCACAGCGTGTCGCGCTTCACCGTTGTTGAAGCCTACGATCGCCTGGTGGCCCAGGGCTTTCTGGAATCGCGGCGCGGCTCCGGCTTTTTCGTGCGTGAGCGCTCACCTGTTGCCAATCCGTCAATGACCGGTACAGTTGTGTCGACTGCAGGCCACAGTCCCGGCAGCGATGCTGCATCGCAGCCACAACAGCTCGATGTGGTCTGGCTGGTGCGCAACATGTTCCGCCAGATGCCGGCGCAAAAAATGCCCGGCGGCGGACTGCTGCCGCCCGATTGGCTGGACGGCGACCTGATTGCCAACGGCCTGCGCGCGGTGGGTCGGCAAAACCAGTCGCTGCTGCTCAGCTACGGCACGCCGCAAGGCTTCCTGCCGCTGCGCCAGCAGTTGCAGCTGAAGCTGGCCGAACTGGAGATTTCCGCCGCACCCGAACAGATCCTGATGACCTCCGGCGTGACGCAGGGACTGGACATCGTGGCGCGTCATTTCCTGCGTCCCGGCGATGTGATCTTCGTCGACGATCCGGCCTGGTTCCTGATGTTCGGTTCGTTTGCCGCGATGGGCGCCAAGGTGGTCGGCATCCCGCGTCTGGCCGACGGCCCCGACATCGCCAAGCTGGCGGAACTGGCGGCGCTGCACAAGCCGCGCCTGTACGTGATCAACTCGGTGCTGCACAACCCGACCTCGACGTCGCTGTCGGCGGCCAAGGCGTTTCAGATCCTGCGCATCGCCGAAGAACACGACTTCACCATCGTCGAGGACGACATCTATTGCGACATGCATGCGGGTAATACCGGTGCCGGCGCAGGCGGTCAGGCGGCCACGCGCATCGCGGCGCTGGACCAATTGCACCGGGTGATTTATCTGGGGGGATTTTCCAAGACCTTGTCGGCCAACCTGCGCGTGGGCTTCATCGCCACCTCGCCGGACCTGGCGCGCCACCTGGCCGATCGCAAGATGCTGTCGACCCTGACCACTACCGAAATCGGCGAGCGCGTGGTCTACAAGATTCTCTCGGAAGGCCATTACCGCAAACACACCGAACGGCTGCGCAATCGCCTCAACGGCGTGCGCGACAAGGTGGTGCGGCAATTGGAAAGAGTCGGACTGGGCACCGGCACGGCGACCTCGAACGGCATGTTCGTGTGGGCCGATGCCGGCCGCGATACCAGTGTATTGACCGAGAAGGCCATGGCGCAGGGATTCCTGCTGGCGCCAGGCAGCCTGTTCTCACCGAACCAGCTGCCGTCGACCAAGATGCGCATCAACGTCGCCAGCATGACGGATCCGGCGATCTGGCGTTTTCTTGACGAAGAACTGGGACGTTGAAACTTCCGCTACCTGATCAATTCAGGTAGCGGAATAGCGAGCGACAAACAAGGGCAACACGCGCGGACAACGAACCCGTCAGGCCAAGTGAATCCGCGCAACTTCCACATTGGACGCATTGTAAAACGCATAGTCCGTTGTGCCGGGGAAGTAGACGTAGTGGTCCGATCCGTTGGCCGCAATCTGCAAGCTCTCGTTACTGCTCATCTTGACCGTCAGAATGTGCGACGTGGCACCGCTGGCCATGCCCATCTTGATGACATCGTCAGCGGTGATCACGATATTGGTGCCGCTGCCGCTGGTCATGTCCAGGGTAGTGATGCCGGTAACCTTGTTGGAGAAATTGGCCAGGGTGATGGAACTGCCCAGGTCGGCGAAGTGCAAGGTCGTCGTACCGGCGCCGCCGCTGATGGTGGAGATGTTTGACACCCCCGTGGTCTGGTTGACCATGTCGCTCTGCGCACCGAGCGAGCTATGCGAACCGGCGCTGACGTTGATCGTATTGAGGCCGGCGCCGACCGCCACGCTGTTGCTCCCGCCGTCCACCACATTGAAGACATCGGTGCCGCTCGCCGCCCCGCCGCCGCTAAGCGTGTTGGTGGTGTGCAAGCCTTGCACGGTCAGGACGTTGGCGTTGGAGTCGCCGGTCAGCTGGCTGTCGACGGTGGAACTACCCTCCAGGTTGGCGATATTGAAGTACTTGTCGCCGTTGGCATCGCCGCCGGTGCCGACACCCGAGCCGAGATTGGCGATGATGGTCGAGCTGCCCGAAACGCTGCCGGCATACAGATAGCTGACTGTGTCCACGCCGCCGCCGCCGGTAAAGGTATTGGCGTCGCCATTGCCGTAGAAAATGTCGTTGCCGGTGCTGCCGACCGCGTTCTGGATATTGGCGTAGGTATCGCCGTGGGCAAATGAGACGGTAGCTCCGGCGTCGCCGCCGGTGTTGTGATAGAGATCAACCGCCACGCCGATGCCCGAACGCGCATAACTGACCGTATCGCCGGCGGTTTGCTTGCCGCTGCCGTTGAAGAAATTGGCAGCCGAGCTGGCAAAGAAAGTGTCGTCGAAGTTGCTGCCGATGATGTTGCTGATGCCCGTGAATTTGTCGCCTCCGGCATAACCGCCGCTGGTGCCGGCGCCGGTAGTGTTCGACAGGTCGACAATCACGGCGGCATTCGAGGCCAGGTAACTCACGGTATCGACGCCGCCCGCGCCGCCGTCAAAACTGTTGTTCTGGCCGTTGGCGACGAAAGTATCGTTGAAGCTGCTGCCGATCAGATTGTCGATGAAGCTGAGCTTGTCGCCCGCAGCATCGCCGCCGCTGGTGCCGGTGCCATCCGTCGCGTTCAGATCGACGATGACGCCGGTCGCCGAGCCGGCATAGCTGGCGTAGGTGTTGGCGCGATTGGCCGTCACACCGGTCAAGGTATCGCCGCCGGAACCGCCCGTCAGGACGGTCTTGCCAGTGTTGGCGCCGGTCAGCGTATCGGCGAAAGTGCTGCCGATGACATTCTCGATGCTGGTGTAAACGTCGCCCTGCGCATAGAAATTCGCGCCGAGGCCGGTGCTCAGGTTGACCGTCACTCCGCCATCCGAGCTGATGTAGCTGACCGTATCCGAACCCAATCCGCCGTTCAGATTATTGGCTTGTCCATTGACGATGAAAATATCGTCATTGTCGCTACCGATCAGATTGTCGATGAAACTGAGTTTGTCGCCTGCCGCGTCACCGCCGCTGGTGCCGGTGCCGTCAGTGAAATTCAGATTGATGGTCACCGCGGCAGATCCGGCATAGCTGGCATAAGTATTGGCGCGGTTCGACGCCACACCGGCCAGCGTATCGCCGCCGGCGGCGCCGGTCAGTACGGTCGCCCCCGTGGTGGCGCCCGTCAGCGTATCAGCGCCGCTGCCGCCGATAACGTTCTCGATGCTGATGTAGGTATCACCCTGTGCATTGCCGCCGGAACCGGCGCCGCCGCCCACACTCAGATTGACGGTGACGGGTGAACTCGAACCGGTGTAACTGACCGTATCCGAACCCAATCCGCCGTTGAACGTGTTGGCAGAAGCATTGCCCACAAAGGTGTCGTTATACTGCGTGCCGATGACATTCTCGATGCTGGCATATACGTCGTTTGCGGCGAAGCCGCCGGTGCCGACGTTGGTATTCAGATTCACGTTCACGCCGTTGCCGTCATTGGCGACGGCGTAGCTGACCGTGTCCGAACCGGTGCCGCCGTCGAACTTGTTGGCTGCTGCGCTGGCGATGAATATATCGTCGCCCGTACCGCCGGTGGCGTCCTGGATATTGGTGTAGGTGTCGCCCGCCGCCAGGCTGCCGGCGCCGCCGCTGCCGACGCCGTTGAACAGGTCGACGGTTTCGGCGACAGTCGAGTTCGAGTAGTCGACGCGGTTGTGCGATGTCGCGGTGCTGGTGCCGCCATCAAAATTATTCGCTGCCGCACTGGCAAAGAAAATATCGTCGCCGGTGCCGCCCGTGACGTCCTGGATATTCGTGTAGGTATCGTTGGCGGCGTAGGTACCGCTGCCGGCGCCGCTGAACAGATTGACGGTTTCTGCGCTGGTGGAACTGGCGTAGCTGACGCGGTTGTGCGATGTCGCGGTGCTGGCGCCGCCGTCGAACTTGTTGCCGTCCAGGCTGGCGACGAACAAGTCATCTGCCGAGCCGCCGGTGACGTCCTGAATACGCGTATAGGTGTCGCCATCGGCCAGACCGCCGACGCCCACGCCGGTCACCAGGTTGACCGTCACAGTCGCCGCTGAGTTGGAATAATCCACGCGGTTGTGCGAAGTCGCAGTGCTGGCGCCGCCGTCGAAATTATTGTTGGCGGCACTGCCGACAAAGGTATCGTCCCCGGAGCCGCCGGTGGCGTCCTGAATGTTGGCGTACGTATCGTTGTTGGCCAGGCTGCCGGCGCCGCCCGTGCCGACGCCCAGGAACAGATCGATCTTCTCCGCCACGGCCGAGTTGGCGTAGCTGACACGGTTGTGCGATGCCGCGGTGCTGGCGCCGCCATCGAATTTATTGGCTGCAGCGCTGGCGATGAAGGTATCGTTGCCCGAGCCGCCGAGGACATCCTGAATATTGGTATACGTGTCGCCATTCGCCAGACTGCCCGCGCCGCCGGTACCTGTTCCGGCGAACAGGTCAACGGTTTCGGCCACAGTCGAATTGACGTAGCTGACCAGGTTGTGCGACGTCGAGGTGCTGTTGCCGCCGTCAAACTTGTTGGCAACCAGGCTGGCGATGAAGATATCGTCGCCGGAACCGCCCGTCACGTCCTGGATATTGGTGTAAGTGTCGCCCGCAGCCAGACTGCCGACGCCACCGCTGCCGGTTCCGAGGAACAGGTCGACGGTTTCCGACACGGCCGAATTGGCGTAGCTGACACGATTGTGCGTGCCGCCGCCGCCGTCGAATTTGTTGGCCGCCGCGCTGGCGATGAAGGTGTCATCGGCCGAACCGCCGGTCACGTCCTGAATATTTGTGTAGGTATCGCCATTGGCGAGACTGCCGGCGCCGCCGCTGCCGGTCCCGAGGACCAGGTCGACGGTCTCCGATACGGCCGAATTGGCGTAGCTGACCAGGTTGTGATTGCTGCCGCCGCCATCGAATTTGTTGGCCGCTGCGCTGGCGACAAAAATATCGTCGGCCAGACCACCGGTGACGTCCTGGATGTTGGTGTAGGTATCAAGATCGGCCAGCCCGCCGGTACCGTTGCCGGTGAACAAGTTGACCGTCACCGCCGCCGCTGAAGTCGCGTAATTCACACGGTTGTGAGTGCCGCCGCCGCCATCGAATTTGTTGGCTGCCGCGCTCGCGACGAAGGTGTCATCGCCGGCGCCGCCGGTGACGTCCTGGATATTGGTGTAGGTGTCGAGATCGGCCAATCCGCCCGTGCCCGCGCCGGCCACCAGATCGACCGTCACCGCCACCGCCGAATTGGCGTAGCTGACACGATTGTGGGTGCCGCCGCCGCCGTCGAATTTGTTGGCCGCTGCGCTGGCGACGAAAGTGTCGTCGGCCGAACCGCCGGTCACATCCTGAATGTTGGTGTACGTGTCGCCATTGGCCAGACTGCCCGCGCCGCCGGCACCTGTTCCGGCGAACAGGTCAACGGTTTCGGCCACGGTCGAATTGACGTAGCTGACCAGGTTGTGGGTGCCGCCGCTGCCATCGAATTTGTTGGCCGCCGCGCTGGCGATGAAAATGTCGTTGCCGGCGCCGCCGGTCACGTCCTGAATGTTTGTATAGGTATCGCCGTTGGCCAGGCTGCCGGCACCGCCGCTTCCGGTCCCGAGGAACAGGTCGACGGTTTCCGCCACTGTCGAATTGGTATAGCTGACGCGGTTGTGCGAAGAAGATGTGCTGGTGCCGCCGTCGAAATTATTGGCCGCCGCGCTCGCCACAAAAGTATCGTCGAAGGCACTGCCGGTCAAGTCCTGGATATTGCTCAGCTTGTCGCCAGCCGCGTAGCCGCCAGAGGTGCCGACGCCGTCAGTGCGGCTCAGGTCGACCGTGACGCCTGTGGTTGACGAGGCATAGCTGACGCGGTTGTGCGAGGCCGCCGTGCTGACGCCGCCGTCCAGGGTATTGGCATCGGCGCTGGCGACGAACAAATCGTCCGAGGAGGAACCGATGATGTTTTCGATATTGGCGTAGGTATCGCTGGCGGCATAGCCGTTGGCGCCCAGCCCGGTGACCAGGTTGACCGTGACGCCTGCAGTCGAATACACATAGCTCACCGTATCCGAACCCTGCAAGCCGTCGAATACGTTGGTCACCGACGAGGCGATGAAGGTGTCGTCATTGGTCGAGCCGATGACGTTCTGGATATTTGCATAGGTGTCGCCGGCGGCGAAACCGTTGCTGCCGGTGTTGTTCACGAGATCGACTACCACGCCGATGCTGTCGCTGGCCTTGGCATAACTGACCGTATTGGTGCCGCCGCCGCCATCGAACCTGTTGGCGTCGCCGTTGGCGATGAACATGTCGTCGCCGGCGCTGCCGATGATGTTCTGGATCCGAGTATAGGCATCTCCGGTAGCGTAGCCGCCATTACCTCCACCCAGCACCAGGTCAATCGTCACGCCTACATTGGAAGCGGCGTAACTCACCGTATTGGAGCCGGCGCCGCCGTCGAAATTGTTGGCGACATTGCTGGCAACGAAGGTGTCGTTGCCGGAACTGCCGGTCAGATCCTGAATGTTGCTCAGCTTGTCGCCGGCCGCGTAGCCGCCGCTGGTGCCGGTGCCGTCGGTGTAATTCAGGTCCACCGTCACGGCGGCATTGGAATTCTCATAGCTGACGCGATTGTGCGCCGAGCCGGTACCGCCTTCGAGCTTGTTGGCGTCCGCACTGGCGATGAAGATGTCATCGTAAATGCTGCCGATCAGGTTCTGAATGTTGACGAAGGAGTCGCCGTTGGCGTAAGTGCTGCCGGTGCCGGTGCCGATGCTATTGGTCAAATCTACCGTCACGCCCCCCACCGATTTCTCGTAGCTCACGGTGTTCACGCCGCCGCCGCCATCGAAGCGGTTGTTGTCGGCGCTGGCGATGAACAGATCGTCATAAGCGCCGCCGATGACGTTCTGGATATGCAGCAGCGTGTCGCCTTGTGCATAGCCGCCGCTGGCGCTGCCGTCAAACAAACTGACGGTGACGCCGGCATTCGACGAGGCGTAACTGACCGTGTCCGAGCCGCCCGAGCCGCCGTCGAAATGGTTGGCGCCCGCGCCCGAAATGAAGATGTCGCCCGACGAGCTGCCGACGATATTCTGGATGTTGACGTAAGTATTGTTGTCCGCGTAACCGCCACTGCCGGTCATCGTCACCATGTTGGCGATAATGCCGCCGGTCGATGCGCCGTAGTTGACGGTATCCGAGCCGCCGCTGCCGCCATTGAAGACGCGACTGTCGATGCCGGCGACGAAGACGTCGTCGTGAGCGCTGCCGATCACGTTCTGGATGTGGCTGTAGGTGTCGCCCTCGGCATCGCCGCCGACGCCGCGTCCGCTGACGAAGTTGACCGACACGCCCACCGCCGAATTGGCGTAGCTGACCGTATCCTGGCCGCCGCTGCCGCCGTCGAAACTATTGGCGTCGATGTTGCCGACGAAGGTGTCATTGAAGGCGCTGCCGATGACATTCTGAATGTGGACATAGGTGTCGCCCTGCGCCGAACCGCCGGTGCCGGCGCCGGTGCTCAGGTTGACCGTCACGCCGGCCGCCGAACTGGCATAGGAAACCGTGTCCGAACCGCCGCTGCCGCCGTCAAAACGATTGGCCAGCGTATTGGCGATGAACATGTCGTTGTAGGCGCTGCCGGTCGCGTTTTGGATATGGACGTAAGTGTCGCCTTCGGCGTAGCCGTTGCTGCCCAGGCCGGTGATCAGGTTGACTGTCACACCCGCAGTCGAATTGGCATAGGACACCGTATCGACGCCGCCGCTGCCGCCGTCAAGACGATTGACCTTGTCGCTGGCGACAAAGGTATCGTTGAAGGCGCTGCCGATCAGATTCTGGATGTTGCTCAGCACATCGCCCTGGGCGTCGCCGCCGGTGCCCAAACCGGTGGCGAGATCAATCGTCACGCCCGCGGCGGAATTCTTGTAGCCCGCAGTGTTGATGCCCTGCGTACCGCCGGTCAGCACGTCGGCGCCGGCGCCGCCTTCGAAGTAGGTATTGCCGCTACCGCCGATGATGGTGTCAGCGCCGGCTCCGCCGTAAAGCAAGTCGTTGGCGTTGCTGCCATAGATGGTGACGCCGCCGTCGCCGGCATGGATTTCATGCGGCACGCCCTGCGCCGGCAGCACCCATACGCTCTTGCCGGTGGCCGGATCGAGATAGGTCAGGTCGGTGTAGGAACTGGCGTCTTTGATCACCACCACGCGCGAATCGAGCAGATGCGTGAGGCCGTCGGTGGTCAGCACCGACACGTCAAAATTGATGGTCGCCGTCGGCGCCGTCGGTTGCGTCGGATCAGCTGCGGTAGTGGTGTACTGCACCTGCAGGTCGAAACTCTTTTCGCCGGCGGTCGGCGTGATCTGATAACTGCCGCCGCCCAGATTGGTGGCGTTGAGGATCGTCATGTTCGACGGCACGCCGGTGATCAGCACCGATTTCACCGTGCCGTCGCCGGTGACGTTGACCTTGAAGATCTTGATGAAGTCGCTCTGCGTGGTGCTGCCGGTGGCGTAGATGGTGTGTACATCGTTACCGGCATTGATCACCTGCGTCGCAAACTGCACCGAGTTGGAACCGTCGGTGGCCGAGGCGGGAGAACCGCCGCTGCCGAACAGCACGCTGCCGACCTGGGTCGTGGTGGTCAGGTTGAGCAGGTTGAGCGTCATGGCCGGCGTCTGCGGCCCCACCACAATCGGCGTCAGCACGGAGCCCGCACGTTCCGATATCTCCGGGGACAATTGCTTGATCAGCGAATCGGCGCCGGTCGTGACCGGCGGCGCGGGCGGCACCGGGATCGACGGCAGCACCAGGTTTTGCAGACCGTTGCTGGTCAGCGAACCGGCATTGTCCTGGATGATCTTTGCCAGCTGGCTGGTGGCGGCGGGATTGACCTGGGCTGAATTGTTGTTGGAGTTGAAGTGGTTGTCCGGTGCGCTGCCTTCGGCCTGGCTGTTCACCGGATCGGAGTTGAGAATCTGCGACTGGTCGTTGTTGCGCAGCGGGATTTTTCCGACCAGGTCGAGCATGCGCCCGGTGTCCTGTGAAGTATCGGCGAACACGATCTTCGACTTCTCGTCCATCGCCCCCATGGCGCCGCCAGCCAGTACGACCTTGCTGCCGTCAGTCAGCTGCAGGACCATGTCGACGTCGACTACCTGCACGTGCTTGACCGCACCGCGCGGCACGTTGAGATGGAAGCTGCCGTTCTGGTCGGGCATGGCCACGCTCGCGGAGCCGGTGATGGCCTGCGCGGCATTGGCTGCATTCGACGGATTTGCCGAATTTGCCGGATTTACTTTTGCTGGAGCTGCTGTCGCCATGTCAAACCTCGCTGAGGAAGTCAATCACATTAGTCATGGCAGCGCGCGATGGCTTCGCCGCACTGCCCTTTTTTCGTTCGTTGCTGCCGCTGCCGTTATCGTCGCAGCTATTTTCTCATCGCTACTGCTGCAAAATCGTCGCGCTCGGACCGTCAGCGACAACCTTGCCGTCATTGAGCACGATGATGCGGTCCATGCGCCTGAGCAAGGCGGTGCTGTGCGTTGCCACCACCAGCGTGCGTTGCGCTGAATACGCGATCAGTTTTTCGATGATCCTGGTTTCGGTCGACAGATCGATGCCGGTAGTCGGTTCGTCCAGCAGCATCACAGTCGGCATGCCCGCCACCACGCGTGCCAAGGCGACCATCTGGCGCTGTCCGCCGGACAGGTTGCCGGGCGCCTTGAGCATCTGGTCCAGGCGCAGTTCACCGCGCGCGATCAGGTCGTCCACGCCGGAGACCGCCAGCGCCGCTTCATATTCGTTGCTGTCGATGCGGTCGCCCACGAAGATGTTGGCCGCCAGGCTGCCGTCGAACAGGAATGGTTCCTGCGGCTTGTAACCGATGCAGCGCATGCGCACCGGCGCCGCATAGGCCGCCACCGCCACGCCGTCGATCAGCACCTGGCCCTTGCCGGCGTCGACCTTGTGCAAGCCGGCCAGCGCGCGCATCAGCGTGGTCTTGCCGGAACCGGAACGGCCGACGATGCCGACCTTTTCGCCGGGCTGGATCGCCAGCGAGACGTTGTCGAGCGCCGGCTTTTCATTCTTGTCGAGATGCAGCGTCAGGTTGACCACCTGAATCAGGCCGCGCATGTCCTGGCGCAGCACGTCGGCGATCACCTGCTCCGGCCCGGTGTCGTCGAACATTTCCTCAAATGCGGCGCGGGCGCGCTTGAACATTTCCATGCGTCCCAGCACCATCGTGACCGATGAAAGCATCGAAGTGGCGCGGCTGATCAGCAGCGAGGTGGCGATCAGCGCGCCGACCGTGAGTGCGTTGTCTTCCACCAGGTACACGCCGATCACCAGCGTGCCCACCGAAATCAGTGTGTAGCCCACGGTCGACAAGGCGTAGCCGGCGTTCATCCAGAACCGGCTCTTGGCCTGGCTCACCGCGTTATCGGCGGCATCCGAGAGGAAGGCCTTGACCAGGCGATCCTGCAGCGGCGAGGTCTTGAGCGTCTCCATGCCGAACACCAGGCTTGCCAGCTTGTCGATCTTGCCGATGCCGGAGGTCATGGCGGCGTTGCCGTAGTCGGTCGCCGGAATCTTGCACAGCAGTTGCGCGGCCACCAGCAGGCCACCGCCGACCAGAATCACCCACACCAGGTGACCGCCGAGCAGGCCCACCGCCACCACGTACATCAACAGGAACGGCAGGTCGATCAGCATCAGCATGTAGTTCGACGACAGCAGGTCGCGTGCGCTGCTGAGGTCGCGGTACTTGGCCAGCACCACGCCGACCGGCGCGGTCACCTTGGACTCCAGCAGGCGGCGCACCGAGCGGTTGTCGAACTCGATGTCAAAGCGCCCCGCCAGTTGCTCGATGTAATACATGCGGATGATGCGCAACACCAGTTCCAGCACGATGAACAAAGCCATGCCCAGCGTCAGCGCCCACAGCGTTTCGGTGATGTGGTTGCCGATCACCTTGTCGTACACCAGCCGCGAATACAACGGCATGAACAACCCGAAGACATTGATCAGCACACCGGCCACGACGATCTCGACGAAGCGGCTGCCGTAGGCGCGCATCAGCGTCAGGTACACCGGGTCCTTGCGCAGGGAGCGCAAATCGGCTTGCGGCTGGTCGACGGAGATCTGATCGCTTTGGTTCATGGGTCCGTTCACGCTTCAGGCGGTGGCTGGGGTCAACGACCTCAGCCGGCGTCCTTGTTCATTGTCGACAGTTCGCGAATCGCTTCACGCATTTCGAGGCGCAAGTCCTTGACCATGGTCTGGCGGCCGCTGCGCATTTCGTCGATGACGGTTTGGGTATTGATGTTCTGACGCATCAGCGCTTCCGTGATCGAGGTCAGCGAGGTCGGGATGGCGGTGAGGTTCTTGACGCGATCGTTCATCATCGCCATGTGCTTGGCCAGGTCGATCTGCAGCTGGCGTGACGACAAGGCGTCGCGCGTCATGTTGCTGGAGTTCTCGCCGATGGCCTTGCCCAGTTCGCCCAGACGCTCGGACACGGCCGAGTGGATTTCGCCCTGATGCTGGATGGCGCCGAGTTCGTCGGCAATACGGATGGAAATCTGGTTGAGCAGCGTCGGCATCTGCGCGATGTGCTGCGCCGTTTTTTCGGTCATGTTGGCGGCTTCCGACTGCTGCGCCTGCAAGGAGGTCAGCGCCGACTGCAGCGACATCTGGCCGCTTTCCATCGTGGAAACGACCTTCGGCAACATGTCGAAACTGCGCAGCGCGATATCGCCGTTGACCGACAGGCGCTCTTCCAGCAGCGACAAGCTCTGCGTCAGGTCGCGCGCAGATGTCATCTTCTGGTTGATGATCTGGCCGACATTGCGGATTTCTTCAAGCGTCTGCTGGCCGACTTCGTGCATGCGCGGTCCGAAGGACACCAACTGGCGCAGATTCTTGGATTCATCCATGCTGGCATGGAACAGCTCGACGATATTCTGCAGACGGTCGTTCATGCCCTCGAGCTTGATACCGGCCTGCATCGAGGCTTCCGAGCTGGCGCGTGCAGCCATGATGGATTCGCGTTGCAGCACCATCAGATCCTGCAGGAACTCGGCCAGGAATTGTTCCGACACGCCCTGACGGGCGCTGGCGTTGGCGCCGGGACCGGTCATGTCGTGGATGACGTGCTGGACCATTTCGCTGATGCATTCGCGCGCACGCGACACGAGTTTCTTGTTGGCGGCGCGCAATGGCGTCAGCGTCAGGCCCAATGCCAGCGAACCGATCAGGCCGAACATCGAGGCCGAGAACGCGGTGCCCATGCTGGCCAGCGGTTTTTGCAGATCGGACACCAGATGCATGAACGACGCATCCATGTCGCCGCCCTGGGTCGCCTTGCCGAAGCCGTCGATCAGCGCCGCAGTGCCGACCAGCGTTTCGAGCAAGCCGATGAAGGTGCCCAGCAGACCGAGCGCGATCATGAAGCCGGTCAGGAAATGCGGGAATTCAGTCTTGGCTTCGAGGTGGGCGGTCAGGTCCGACAGCGATCCCTCGATGGTTTCCTGTTCGATACGCGAAGTCAGGCGGCCTTTGGTGTTGGCGACGCTGACCAGCACCTTGGCGATCTCGCTGCCCTGGAACTCGGGCGCCTTGACCAGCTCTTCCATCGATTCGCCGCCATTGACGCGCGAGTAGAACAAACCGAGCTTGTCGTATTCCCAGTTCACGCGCCACATGTTGTAGACGATCAGCGCGACGCCGAACACGGCCACGCCGATGATGAACAGATTCAGGAAAGGATTGATGCGGATCGCGTGCAGGACGAAGTCCCTGAACAGGAAACCGCCGAGCAGCAGGAACAGCGACGGTATCGCGGCGAGTGCATAGAAGTTGCGCAGGTTTTTCATACGTTCAGGTTCCGAAAGTAAAAACAAGATAAGAAGAATTCAGTGTTCATCGCGGCTCCGTGGATTAACGCGGTTCCCGGAGCGCGGTCTGGCCGAAACGGCTCAGCGGCGACATCAGGTATTGCCATACGGTGCGGCGGCCCACGATCATGTCGGCGGTAGCAGTCATGCCCGGCATCAGCGGCAGGCCGGTATCGAGTTTGGGGTCGCGCGTGACTTCGATCTTGACGCGGTAGAAGCGCTCGCCGCGTTCTTCCGGCACGGTGTCGGCGCTGACCTCGGTGACCACGCCCTTCATGGCGCCGTAGACACCATAGTCATAGGCGGAAACCTTCACGCGCGCCGGCGCACCGGTCATCAACTGGGCGCGATCGGTCGGCGCCACCTTGGCTTCGATCACCAGCTTGTCGTCGGTCGGCGTCATTTCAATGATGGCGTCGCCCGGTTTGACCACCCCGCCGACGGTGTTCATGAGCACGCGATTGACGATGCCGTCCATCGGTGCACGCACTTCCGAACGCGACACGCGGTCGTTGCGCGATTTGATTTCTTCCTGCAGGCGCGCCAGTTCGTTTTCGCTGACGGTCAGGTCGCTGCGCGCGTCGGCGCGGAAGCGCGAGGCGGCTTCGCCCATCTTGGCCTGGGCTTCGGCGATGGCGGCAGTCAGGCGCGGGATCATGGCATTGGTCGCCGAGAGGCGGCTCTGCGCATCCTGCGCCTTGGACTGCGCCTGGATGTCTTCCAGTTGCGAGGCGGCGTTGCGCTCGAACATGCCGTGCACCAGCTTGTACTGGCGCTGCGCCAGATCGAATTCGGACACCAGGCTCTTCTGGCGGCTGACGGCTTCGCCGACTTCAGCCTGGCGCTGCGCCGATTGTTCGCGCAGCACGCTGAGCTCCTGCGACAGCTTGGACTGACGCGCGGCGAACGACGCCAGCTCGCTCTGCACTGCCGGATCATCGCTGCGCAGGTCGGCCGACATGGCCACCGACGATGCGCCACCGGCTTCGGCCTTGAGGCGTGCAATGCGTGCGCGCAGGCCGAGGATCTTGACGTTGCCTTCGCCGAGGTCGGCGTTGGCGCGCACGTCGGCGATCGAAATCAGGGTCTGCCCCTTCTTCACTGCGGCGCCTTCGCGCACCAGGATGGCGGAGACGATGCCGCCTTCCAGATGCTGGATGATCTGATTGTGTTCGGACGCCACGATGCGACCGGCGCCGCGCACCACCATGTCGATCTGGGCAAACCATGACCACACCAGCAGACACAGCAGCAGGAAGACGGTGACGAGGATGAACTGGCGCGGGCGCGCGAGTTCACTGTGATCGCCCAGTTGGCGATCAAGACGCGGTGCGATGAGTCGCATCAGACGACGGCTGCGCGCCTGCAGTTGCAACCGCAGACGCAAATCCCAACGCAAATTGTCGTTGGGCAGCTTGGTCATTTTTGACCCGCCTGGTATTGAATGATCACGCGCGCATTGCTTTCGGCGCTGTTCTCGGACGTGGCGACGCGGCTGACCACGCGCTCCTTGTCGACGCCGGCGTCGATCAGGTGATTGCGCACCGCCACGGTGCGATAGTAGGCGCGGCGGCGCGCTTCGGAGAACTCGGCCGAGCCGATCACGCCGGTGATGACGATCTTGCCCTGCTGCGACTTAACCCGGCGCACCCAGTCGCCGATGCTGCCGTCGAGCGTTTTTGCGCCTTCGGCGTTCAGCTCGGTGGTGTCTTTTTCAAAATGCAACACGACTGCCTTGTCGCTGCCATCGACCTTGTTGGTGCCGGGAGCGATTTCCTTGGCCTTCTCGACGCGCACCTGGATATTGTTGTTGCCGCCCGCTGCTGCGGCGTCGCTGCGCAGACTGCCGGCGTCGGCCTGCAACGGCGGAGCGGCCTGGCGTGACTTGAGGTCGGCGATCTCGCGCTTGAGTTTGTCGATTTCGCTGCTCTTGTCGCGGCTCTCACTCTTGAGCCGTGCGGTATCGGCGTCGGCGCCTTGCGGCGCGTCGATCACATCCGGCTTGACCTTGGTGGAACCGCTCTGGACCTGTACCTGGCCCTTGGAGACCATTTTGCTGACGCGCATTTCCGCCAGCTTCTGCGAATAGTAGAAGAGCGTCACGACGAACACCACCACCACGAAAATCATGACCAGGACGACGTTGGACAATGCATCCACGAACCCCGGCCAGAAATTCTGTTCCTTGCTTCCCGCATCCATTGCGTCCCCAGCCTTCCCTATTTGCCGTTACGCGACTGGTCATTCAACCGGTCGCGCGATTTGTCGTCGGGCGGCGTCCACGAGCGCCCGGTGTTGCGCAATATCTGGTAACTGATATCGGCTTGTTGAAACAGCAGCAATGCAAAATCCATGCGCGTCTGATAAGCCTGCTGATAAGCGTCGAGCACGTCGAGCAATTGCTTGCTGCCGGCCGACAACTGTTCGAGGAAGGCATCCGCGACGTTGGCGTTGGTCACATAGGTATCGCGCGAAATCGTCATGCGCTTCCTGACCGCATCGAGTGTGCGGTAATTGATCTCGACCTGCTCCTTGAGCTTGCGCTCGAGGTCGGAGGCAGTATTGCTCTTTTCCACCAGTTTGGCGCCGATCTGGCTCTGGTAATACGCGTCCGAGCCGCCGTTGAGCAGGTTCATGGTCATCACCAGCATCAGGCGGCGATCGGTCACCAGCGTCTGGTCGCCGCCGGCGCCGCGGGTCTTGGCCTGCGTCCACTCGACCGCGAAGGACGGCGAGAATTTGGAACGCGCCGACTTCAGTTCTTCACGCACGGCCTCGGTGTCGCTGCGCGCGGCGCGGATGCCGGGGTTGTTGTCAAAGACATCCTGCAAGGCCAGGCGAGATGTCGGCGGCACTTTCGGCATCATGCGTTCGGGCACCTGCACCTGCTGCACGCGCCGGCCAATCAGTTGAATCAGCGTCACCATCGTGCTTTCCAACGTCCCTTCGCTTTCTGCAACGGTGGATTCGGCCTGCAGCGAGCGGCCGCGTACACGGTCGAAATCGAGTTTGCTGGCGCCGCCGCCTTCGACACGTTTGCGCATGTATTCCAGCAAGTCCGACATGCGCTGAGAGTAACTGCGCGCGAACGACAGCGAGGAGTAGGCGCGCAGCACGTCGTAATAGGCTTTGATGGCCGCGTAATACAGCGACTCGCGCGCGTCGTCGCGGCGCTGGTCGGCGGCCCGCGACATGGCGCGCTGTTTCTGGAAGTCGAAAAAGGAACCAGGCGCGAAAATCGGCTGGCGACCGATCAGCGTAGCGTCCCAGCGCTTGTGCTGGTCGGCCTGGACGATATCGCCGTTGCCATCGCGGAACGAGGCCGGCGAAGAATACTCGCGCCCTTTTTGGGTACGTACATCCAGCGTCGGCCCCAGTTGCCCCAGCGACGCCTTGGCGGCATAGTCGGCTTGATCGGCCTGGGCCGAGGTGGCGGCATAGCTGTAGCTGTTGTTGAGCGCGAGGTCGATGACCTGATCCAGCGTCAGGAAAGGCACCTGTTCATCGCCGACGGTTTCCGAGGTCACATCAGGCAGATCGATGGCGCTCCCGGTGAAGCCGGAGTCGGACTGACGCAGCAGCGCCAGGATTTCATCACTGGACGCAGCGGCTGTCTCGGCCTTGGTGGCGGCATCGGTCGCCGCTGTTGCAGCAGCAGCGGATCGAGGCGCGAAATCTTCGTCGCGCGCGGGATTTACTCGCATTTGAGGCGGCATGTCCAGGGCGGGCGCAACGGGTTTTGCCTGCGCGAGCAGAGGCATTCCGGACTTTAAATTTCCGGAGAGAAATTTTCCACTGGAAAGCGCAGGCAATGTAATAGCGTCCGATGCTGCAAGCACGTCCGATACGATCGATAAGAACAGCGCACCAAAGACTAACGTCTTGTTTCTATATGTCATTATTAGATACAACAGATCAATCCGGAGACTGATCACCCTCCCATCATACGAATGAAATTCAATGAGCCTGCAACCTGACCGACTTCAATCGTCCCCGGAAATGCCATATCTTTTTATTTTGATTTTTGGTGGGACCTTTATTGTTGCTGCCGCATTATACGTTAGACAACACTAAGAATCTGCTCGCATTAAAAACACATAATTAATCAATGAGTTGCCGTTAAATAACGAGATTGTCGACAAATGCGTGCACCAATTTGATGATGTCACAGCACAAACGACATTGTCCTGACCAATTATTGTGTGCGTATGACAATGTCAGCAATTGGCGTGCCACTAACATTCCCGGAGGGAAATTTTTCCGGGTTGCCATTGAAATTCGCCCCGGCAACCGCATTTTCCTTAAAATACGCGGTCGCGACACTCAGGCGTTCCCTGAGACGTGGTCGCAATTCATTTTTTTTGCAATCACCACTCCTTTTTCAATTCATGAGGTAAGTACACATGGCAGCACCCGAGAAGCAAACCCTGGGCTTCCAGGCCGAAGTCAAACAACTGTTGCAGTTGATGATCCATTCCTTGTATTCGAACAAGGAAATCTTCCTGCGCGAGCTGATCTCCAACGCGTCCGATGCATCCGACAAGCTGCGCTTCGAAGCAATCAACGACAGCGCACTGTTCGAGAACGATCCGGAACTGAAGATCACGGTCGCCTTCGACAAGGCTGCACGCACGATCACCATCTCCGACAACGGCATCGGCATGAACCGTGAGGAAGCGATCTCCCACCTGGGCACGATCGCCAAGTCCGGCACCAAGGAATTTTTCTCGAAGTTGTCGGGCGACCAGCAAAAGGATGCAGCGCTGATCGGCCAGTTCGGCGTCGGCTTCTACTCCGGCTTCATCATTGCCGACCGCATCACGGTCGAAACCCGCCGCGCCGGCACACCGTCCAATGAAGGCGTGCGCTGGGAATCCGAAGGCGCCGGCGAGTTCTCGATCGAAGCCATCGACAAGCCGGGCCGCGGCAGCGACGTGATCCTGCACCTGCGCGAAGGCGAAGACGAGTTCCTGTCGTCATGGCAGTTGAAGAACATCATCCGCAAGTACTCCGACCACATCTCCCTGCCGATCCTGATGCAGAAGGAAGAATGGGACGAAGAGAAGAAGGAAACCGTTGCGAAGGACGAGCTCGAGACCGTCAACCAGGCCAGCGCCCTGTGGACGCGCAGCAAGTCCGACATCACGCCTGAACAATACGAAGAGTTCTACAAGCACATCTCGCACGACTTCGGCGCACCGCTGGCGTACACGCACAACCGTGTCGAAGGACGCAGCGAATACACGCAACTGCTGTACATCCCGACCCGTGCGCCGTTCGACATGTGGGACCGCAACAAGCGCGGCGGCATCAAGCTGTACGTCAAGCGCGTGTTCATCATGGACGATGCCGAGCAACTGATGCCGGTGTACCTGCGCTTCGTCAAGGGCGTGATCGATTCGGCCGATCTGCCGCTGAACGTGTCGCGTGAAATCCTGCAAGAGTCGCGCGACGTCAAGGCCATCCGCGAAGGCTCGACCAAGCGCGTGCTGAGCCTGCTGGAAGAGCTGGCCAACAGCGACGAGCAGGAACAGAAAGACAAGTACGCCGGCTTCTGGACCGAGTTCGGCCAGGTGCTGAAAGAAGGTATCGGCGAAGACGCCGCCAACAAGGAGCGCATCGCCAAGCTGCTGCGCTTCGCGTCGACGCATAACGACTCCGACGCGCAGACCACCTCGTTCGCCGATTACATCGGCCGCATGAAGGAAGGCCAGGACAAGATTTACTACGTCACCGGCGAAAACTTCCACGCGGCAAAGAACAGCCCGCATCTGGAAATCTTCCGCAAGAAAGGCGTGGAAGTCCTGTTGCTGACCGATCGCGTCGACGAATGGATGCTGTCGTTCCTGCAGGATTTCGACGGCAAGGAACTGGCATCGGTGGCCAAGGGTGGCCTCGACCTCGGCTCGCTGGAAAACGAAGCCGAGAAGAAGCAGCACGAAGAAACCGAAACCCAGTTCAAGGACCTCGTCGAGAAGATGAAGACCTCGCTGGGCGACAAGGCCAAGGACGTGCGCGTGACGTTCCGCCTGACCGATTCGCCGGCCTGCCTGGTGGCGGACGAGAACGAGCTGTCGGGCAACTTGCTGCGCATGCTCAAGGCGGCCGGCCAGGACGCACCGGAAGCCAAGCCGATTCTGGAAATCAATCCGGAACATCCGCTGGTGCAGCGTCTGAAGTATGAGGACGCCAAGTTCGACGACTGGTCGCACATCCTGTTCGACCAGGCCTTGCTGGCTGAAGGCGGCGCGCTGACGGATCCGTCCGGTTTCGTCAAACGCCTCAACGACATGTTGCTGGGCATGGCGTCGAAGTAAGACCGACGCCTGCAGTCTTCTCAACGGCGGCCTTGCGGTCGCCGTTGTCGCTTCCGGCGAGGTTTTCCGTTACAGTAAAGCTCGCCATCGGCCTTCGTATCGATCCTCATGGAATTCAACTTCATCAATCCGCGCAAGAACGCGCTGGTCTACCTCATCAAGATCCTCTCCGGCTCGCTGATCCTGTGGTACGGACTGCGCGCCTGCGGCTTGCCTGAGCCGTACTGGGCAATGATTTCGCTGATCATCGTGACCGAGCCGGACATGATCGTCGCCAAGGCGAATTTTCGCGCGCGCCTGATCAACACCATTTCGGGCGCCATCATCGCCTGCCTGTGCCTGGTGATCTTCGGCGCCACGTTCATGTCGATGCTGATCGCCCTGACCACGGCGGTGCTGGTGGCCATGCTGTGGCAGAACTATCCGAGCAACTGGCGGCTGGGGCCGGCGACGGTGGTGATCCTGATGTCGGCCGCGTTTGCCGGCGGCGGCCTGCATGAAGAGCTTCACCTGGCGCTGCTGCGCGTGTCCGAAGTGATCGCGGGCAGTACCGTTGCGCTGCTGCAGACCGTGGTCTACATCGGCTTCGTCAATCGCCTGCGCCATGGCGACTGAACTGCGCCACTCGCGCATCCTGCTGCGCCCCTGGCGCGCCGGGGACGCAGCAGCCTGTGCAGCGATGACAGCGGATCCCGAGGTGATGCGCTATTTCCCGTCGGTGCTGAGTCCAGCCGACAATGCCCTGCTGGTCAGGCGCATCGATGAACACTTCAATGAACACGGCTACGGCTTGTGGGTGCTGGAAATCCCTGGTGAGCTGGAGTTTGCCGGCTTCGTCGGCTTGCTGCGCGTGGCGTTCGAGGCGCACTTCACGCCCGCGGTGGAAATCGGCTGGCGCCTGGTTCCTGCCGCATGGGGCAAAGGCTACGCCACCGAGGCCGCGCAAGCGGTGCTGCGCCACGCCTTCAATGTGCTCGGCATGAAAGAGATCGTGTCCTTCACCACCGCCGGTAACAAGCGCTCGCAGGCGGTCATGCGTCGCCTCGGCATGTATACGCGGGTGGACGAGAACTTCGAACATCCGCGCCTGCCCACCGGACACCCGCTCAGCGTGCACGTGCTGTATCGGCTGAGGCGCGAACAGTGGCTGCTGCAGGCGGCCTATGACGGCTTCGAGCAACCGCTTCCTGTACGCCCATGAGGTCCCTGAGGCCCATGAAAAAACCGCTGGGTCCGGCCTGAAGGCCGGAACACAGCGGTTGGCATTGCGGACAATCCTGCTTGGCGCGGACCAGCGCAGGTTTATCGGATTTAGTGGGTCACGCGCGTAGTGCGGCCCGACGACAACAAACGCACGCGCTCGCCGACGCGGAACAACTCATCCGCATCCTGCGTGATCGCGCGCAGTTCGCCGTTGTCCAGGCGTACGGTGATTTCCAGGCCCGGCTTGTTGGCCAGGCTGGCTTCCGCACGATTGCCGGCAACGCCGCCGATCAGGGCACCGACAATGCCTGCCGCCAGCGCACCGTTGCCGCCGCCGATGGCGGATCCGGCTGCAATACCGCCCAATGCACCGCCGGCGACGGTGCCGACGCCGGTGGCGCCCTTGTCGATGGTGACGTTACGGATTGACTCAACCACACCCATGCGCACCGTCTGTTCACCTTGCGCCTGGCGCGTGTTGTAGACGCTGGCGGAATTCGGGGTAACGGCGCAGCCTGCGGCAAGCGTGCTGATGGCGGCGATTAAAAGCAATTTCTTCATACAAGACTCCAACGGAAAGTTTGCCCGGTCATGGGGAGTGGGCGGCGTTCATGCTGCATGCCATATTCTGAACACTTCAGGCACTGCAAACAACTCTTCACATTCTAATACAGACCGCTTCTTGACCGGCTTTCCGCGCTTTCGTTCATTTCTTCAACGGTTCTCAATATCGGATTCTGAAGCGGCGATAAAACAGGCTGAGAACGAACAAGGGACCGATCAGCAAGAAGCGCACGTCTTCGAAAAACGACGGTTTCTTGCCTTCGATCTTGTGCCCGATGAACTGCCCGATCCACGCAATCACGAAGATCGCCGCCGATGCCGGCAATACCGCGCGCGGCGGCAAGCCCGCCAGCACCAGCAGCATCACGCTCGCCATGAGCAGCATGCCCAGCGCAAACGGCGGCGACAGCGTGAAGTAATACGCCAGCGATACCAGCACCAGTCCCACCGCCAGCATTGGCGACAGCGACCAGCACAGCCCCAGCAAGGCCAGCACGATGGCCGGCACGCACAGGCAATGGATCAACTCGTTGACGTGATGCTGATGACTTTCGGCGTAGCGCGTGAGCAGCACGTCGATGCGGCGATGGGTAAGCGTACTCATGTCTGCCTCCAGACGGAACGAAGAAAGGTCAGCGGCCGCCCGAAACGTCGATGAAGGTGCCGGTCGCATACGATGCTTCATCCGACAGCAGCCACATGACCGCATTGGCGACTTCTTCGGCGCTGCCGCCGCGTTTCATCGGCACTGCGTCCTTGAGACGGTCGACGCGCCCTGCTTCGCCGCCGCTGGCGTGGATGTCGGTGTAGATCAGGCCGGGACGAATGGCGTTGACACGGATGCCTTCGGCAGCGACTTCCTTGGCCAGGCCGATGGTGAAGGCGTCGATCGCCCCTTTGGATGCGGCGTAGTCGACGTATTCGCCGGGACCGCCCAGCTTGGCCGCCATCGACGACAGGTTGACGATGCCGCCTCCCTTGCCGCCGTGTTTGGTCGACATGCGACGGACCGCTTCACGCGCACACAGCAGGCTGCCGGTGACGTTGGTCAGCAGCACGCGGTTGATGCGATCGGCGCTCAGTTCATCGAAGCGGGACTGGTGCTCCAGGATGCCGGCGTTGTTGACCAGCGCCGTCAGCGTGCCGAGCTCCTTGTCGACGGTCTGGAATAAATGCAGGATGTCGGCCTCAACCGCCACGTCCGACTTCACTGCGATGGCGCGACCGCCGGCCTTGACGATGCCGTCTACCACGGCGTTGGCCGCAGCGCTATTCGATACGTAACTGATGGCGACTGCGTAGCCGCGCGCGGCGGCCGATTGTGCAACTGCAGCACCGATACCGCGGCTGCCGCCGGTGACGATAATGACTGGTTGTCCCATGTGTTTTATCCTTGTATGTGGTCGTGAGGCGCCTTGATGGCGAGAGTAAAACCTTCGCCAAATAGTGTAGCCTTATTCCCCCGGCCGCGTCTTGAGGGGCGGGCCTGAAAAGATTTCAACTCGATTTCAACCCACCATCGCTCCCGACCACGAATTCATGACGCGCAAACGCAGCTTCCCCCACGTTACCAACGCCCACACCCGCGTACTGATCCTCGGCAGCCTGCCGGGCGACGCTTCGCTGGCGCAGAGCCAGTACTATGCGCATCCGCAAAACAAATTCTGGGAGTTGATATCGGAAGTGGTCGGTGAGAATCTGCGCGCGATGACTTACGAACAACGTCTGCCGGCTTTGCTGCGGCATGGCATCGGATTGTGGGACGTGATCGCCGAGGCGCGCCGTGAAGGCAGCCTTGACAGCAATATCGCCGATCATGCAGGCAATGACCTGACCGGCCTGCTCGACCAATTGCCGCACTTGACGACGATAGGTTTCAACGGCGGCACCGCTGCGAAGCTGGGATTGAAGGTATTGGGCGAACGTGCGGCGCAATACCGCATCGTGCTGCTGCCGTCGAGCAGCCCGGCGCATACGATGGCTTATGCGAAGAAGCTGGCACAGTGGAACAGCCTTCGGATGTAATCGGATGATTCCGGGAGACGATGCGGCGCATCGTCTCCGGCAAGCGAATTGCGCTCTACGGCGCCAGCTTGCTGATGTCGCCATAGGCGCGGTTCAGCCACACCTTGACACGCTGGCGTTCCAGCATGCCCAGGCCAGTGGTGGCGCGGTCGGGGTGATTGAGTGCAGCCCAGAAACTGGCGCTTTGCTGATCGATCTTTTGCATGGTGGTGTCCGGCAGGCGGCGCAGGTGGATCACGCTCGCTCCCAGTTGTTCCGCGCGCTCGCGCTCGCCCGATGCATCCAGGATGTCGAAACGATCGCCGCGGACTTCGTTGAGCACCAGCACCAGCTTGAGTCGCCCGCCGAACTGATCGAGCCACTTGCGCAGCAGGTCGACCGAATCGCGTCCGGTGTCCATGACATGCCACCAAGTCAGCGTCATGCCATGCTCCGCCGCAAAATCGAGCACGCCGGAATCCTCGATCCAGGCCGCCAGCGACTGCTGCGTCTGGGCCGCGAGATCGACCAGGATGCGGCCTTGCGGATCTTCCAATGCGCGTTCAATCAAAGGATCCAGGCTGTCATGCTGGTCCAGCGTCATCGGCGCGGAAAAATCGCCGTAGAAGCGCAGCAGCGCGCCGTGCGACTTGTCGGTATCGAAACCGCGGAAAGGAATATTCCAGTCGATGAAGTATTGCGCCAGCACCCGGGAAACCAGCGATTTTCCGACGCCGCCTTTTTCACCACCGATGAAGTGAATATGACTCATTGCTGTGGATCCTTTTAAACGAGTAAATGTTGAGCAAAGACGAGAACGTCAACAGCAGGCAATGAGCGTGCCAGCAACGAACCAGATCAGGACTATGACCGGAAGAAAAGAATATCGTAGAACGAGCCGTTGAAGCCGCCGTTCAGAATGAGATATTGCACCGCCCGGCCGAACAGCACGATGCCGCCAAAGACGATGGCGAGCCGGAGGATGAAGAGTATTTTCTTGAGCATGGACGCAAGTGTAGCCGAACCTGCGCGCCGGGCGTCAAGCGCAGGCGTCAAAAAGGATTTCTCCTCCGCGAGCCGCACCGTTCTGCATGCCGATCCGTCCGGCAAGGTATCATTCGGCAATTCGAATTCGGGCAACATCATGCTGATCAAACGCAAATCCATCGAGGCGCAAGCCAACACCAAAGCCGGCCCCGGTCCAGACAAAGACAAGGACAAGGACAAGGTCAAATCCAAGCCCAAAGTCGCCGCGCCGCGCAAGCCGCGCTTTGCGCCGGTCACGCTGTCGGAGCAGGACGGTGTACGCTACCTGCATTTCGGCACCGAATGGGTGCAAGGCGCCATGCGCATCCGCAAGCCCGACTGGATCGAGCTCGAATACGCGCAGCAGATGATGAGCTGGATGCTGTTCAACAAGGCGCCGCAACACATCGTGCAACTCGGTCTGGGCACGGCGGCGCTGACCAAGTACAGTTATCGCCAGTTTCCCAAAGCGAACATCACGGCGGTCGAACTGAATCCGTCGGTGATTGCGATCTGCCACAGCATGTTCAAGCTGCCGCCCGAAGACGGCCGCCTGTCGCTGCTGGAAATGGATGCCAACGATTTCATCCACGACGAGCAACGCCACGGCACCATCGATGCACTGCAAGTCGACCTGTACGACGCCACCGCGCGCGGCCCCATGCTCGACACGCCGGAGTTTTACAAAGCCTGCCGCGACAGCCTCAGCGAGGACGGCGTCATGACGGTCAACCTGTTCGGCGACCACCCCAGCTACGCCAAGAACCTCAAGGCCATGCGCTACGCCTTCGACCAGGTCATCTCGCTGCCGGAAGTCCACGACGGCAACGTCGTTGCGATCGCGTTCAGGAACGCGGTCGAATTCGACTTCCCGGCGCTGTATGAGCGCGCGGAAGAAATCAAGGCCGCCACCAAGCTGCCGGCGAAATCGTGGGTGAACGGGATCAAGAGCAATTTCTGAGCGGGGCATCTGCTTCGACAGGTCCGGCAAGCCGCCTCAATCGTTCATATATGCAGCTGAATAGCAGCGCCGGCGCGGGTTTTCAGAGGGAGATGGATATTTTTTAGATTTTTTCAAAAAGGGGCTTCCAAGTTTGAAAATAATCGGGTTATAATCACGCCTCTTCATCGGGGGGCGTTAGCTCAGTTGGTAGAGCAGCGGACTCTTAATCCGTAGGTCGAGTGTTCGAGTCACTCACGCCCCACCAAAGAATACAAAGGGTTCCAAGCGATTGGAACCCTTTTCTTTTGCTCCGCAATTTTTTCTCCGCTCCGCAAAATTGTCCAACGTTTCGCCGCCATTAATGCGAGTACGTGTAACGTCGCGTTTGCTTTCGGACTGCTTTACGCGAGATTCTGGACACGCACTTCACTTAACAGTGGAGTACGGCCGTCCCAAAAGCTCCAGAACGTTCCCCGGCCCACACAAATGAAGCGCTCCGACCGCAACGAGTGTCCGCCGTTCGCTTTTGCAGGCAGCTTCGATCTTCGGTAACCATGCACTGTTTCTCCTCCCGAATAAGGCATCACGAGTCGAGGGCATCGAACACAGCAGCTCTTTCTGCGCCCTCCGAAACATTACCTCCAATTTGCGCCCCTTCCAATCCTGGTACAGCCGCAGTAGCTTGTCATTATTTCGCCCAAGGTTCGTCAAGGCATCTAGCATCAACGCCTCCACGTCCGGCAAGGGTATGGAACTCAGCGCGTCCCTAAATTCGGTGGCGGTCTCTAAATAGGCCACATCGATGTGATTCTCTTCCGCCCACCTGGTATAGCCATGTTCAAGTCCTCCGGTTGGGCTTTCTTCTCGGTTTAACGTGCTGAGGAGCGCGGCCGCACGCCAGGGCGGCATCTCGTGTAATGATGGATAAGCGTTCGGCCAGCAAACCGAAAGTCTATGCCAAGTATCTGCCGGCAATAGGGCTTGGCAAGCAAGCTCAGGGGGAACGTTAAAAGTACCTCCGACTTGCTGACCATCTAATTCAAGAATGATGTGTTCGGCCCATGCTGCAGCGTCAACAGCCCACCTCGGCCAGTGGGGGAAGGCTTTCGGAAAGACGTGAAGCGATCCTAAGATGCGCACGTTAGTGCCTGTCAGTTCAAAGTACATTTGCGGCCTCCCTTATGTTCGGAGTCATCAGTATGGGTAGGTCAAGATGACTGAGCTGCCCCCTCACAGTACGCCGTGTCGTGTTTCGTCAAATCAAACTGCTTTGCTGAGCTTGCGATTACCCCCCATAGAAAACAGGCCCACTCAAATAGGAAAACCGATGCTCGCTGATCGACTGCCCGATTGCGATCCGCAGCAAAGTGCGACTGTCGATATGCGCGGCCTGATCCAGATCGTAGGAGAACTGAAACGCATCTTCCTTCTGCGTTGCTGTCGTGATCTGGCCGATGTTGATCCGACCCGCCAGCATGCCGTGCATGCGCACTACGTTGATGAAATAACGGCCCCCGCCGTCGTTGCGTGGCACCTCAAAGTGGCATCCACACGGAACATTTTTTTTGTTCTTCATTTAAATCGTTACAAAATCTGCATGCCATTAGCTAAAAAACTCGGTTACTGCTCAACGTCTACTTCGCACTGCAATCTCTGGGATGCCGTTGCTTTCGTAGACGGTTTCCTTACGGCCTGTTATTCCAGCCGCCAAAATTCCAGCTGCGCGAATGTTCATCGCTGCGCACGCAAGCAGTTCGCTCATTTCGCAGCAAAATCGCTGATGCTCATTTTCATGTTGGATTTTTGGGTTTTCCGATGCATCGACAAGCAGATCCGTGCAATACGTAATGAAGTCGATCGCCGCAGCCATACCGATAGCGATATCTTTATCAAGCACGCGAACTCTCTCGATCTCTGCAACATCCAGCTGTGCGTAATTTTTGATAAGTATCGCTGCGTGATTGTAGTTCACGAAATGATCGTGGGAAGGCTTCCACGCGTCGAGCGCAATGGCCCACTTTTCAAGTTGCCGCCGAAGATTGTTCAATCGAAACTGCATACTCATGAGGGTCACCTCTGCAAGAGAGATTGCCTCGTGCTCGGCGGCTCGCTGTTGAGTTGTCGCGATCCATATGGCTCCGATCAATGTCCCCACCGTACCAAGGGCGCCCACCCATGCCGCCCAATCGGAAGCGGTAAGCACGCTCCAGCATGTTGCATGATAGGCACCCACACCTATTGCGGCACCAATGACAAGAATGGCGTATTTGTTGTACCACTCGCTCAACCAAGCCTTCATTTCTTCCCCCTGTTTTGGGGGGGAAGCGTACCACATGCATCGCTACTGTTTTTTCCAAAAGCGTTCGTCATAGTCGGCTTTGGCAGCGGCGAGCGCATTCGACTCCGCTTCCGCCTGAGTACTGAAGCGAGCCGCATTCATGACGTCTTCAGGAATGCCGTTTTTTTCGTAGATCACCCGCGCGCGCCATTCTCCGCGAACCGTCTCAAAACCAATCGCAGTCATTACAACCTCCCGATGATGAATCGGATTGATCGCCTCAAAAGGTGCATTCAACAAAGAAAAATCCTTCGACAAAATACACCGAGGACTTCCTTCTGCAGCAAACACGTGTTGAGCAATCGTATGAATTGTATTGCGGTTCTTCGCGAACGTACTGAGCAGGTCAGCCTCCTCCAACGACGGCGCCTTGAGTTCGTCAGTCAGCGCCTCAAAAGAGATGCCCCAGTCCTCGATTTTCCCGTCACCGAGTCGTTGGAACTCCACCGTTCCATTTCCCGGCCTAACTCGCGGAATGTCTGCAAATGCCTGAGCCATGTTCGTTCTCCATTCATTTTTTTGTGTGCTAAATCCTACCATGACACAAAACCGCAAAGGATCTCTGGTCGAAGCGCTTATAAACGTGCTGATCGGGTATGGAATCAACCTGACCGCCAACGCGCTGATTTTCCCGCTGTTCGGCGGAATATCTCGCTTCAGCAAAACATCATGCTCGGCGTCTTTTACACAATCATCTCCATCGTGCGCGGCTATTGCATTCGCCGCTGGTTCAATAAATTCATTCAGAAAGCGACGGCATGAACAAGCACCAAACCCTGCATTGCGCCCTGACTGACGACAAGCTGGTGATTCAATATCAATACCGCTCTGCCCTCCTCGCGGCCTTCCCGCAGCGCGTTGCTCCTGTCGCTCAGATCGAACAAACGCCAGCGTCAGCAGGATGACGAAAGCTGGACACCAGAAAACGACGATGATCACCGCGACGGACAGATGGCCACGGCGGCCGGCTACTACGCTCTCGCCTGCGGCTTTCCACACGAAAGAGATCTGGGGCGCGGCGTCGTCCCGACCTACTGGCCGCGGACGCGGGATTGGTGGAAACCAAAAAGCAAGCGCAGCAACCTGTTGCGCGCTGGAGCACTCATCCTCGCCGAGATCGAGCGCATCGACCGCGCGGCCGCACAATCACAAGCCCACCAGGTGAAAAAGTGAGCGAGTTCTACATCGCCAGCACCAGGCACACACGGCGCGACGCGCCTTACATAACCTTCTGGGGGCCGAACGATTCCAGTTACAAGTGGCCGCTTTCCTGGGCAGGAAAATACTCCCGCGAGCGGATACAAGGCCATCTTGGCTACTACAGCAGCGGGGAAAGCACGTTCGCCGTGCCTTGCGCTGCAGTAGAAGCCATGGCCGTGCCGCCGAAGCCGCGCACCGTCGACGGCGATGCTGGGCCGGTAGTTCCGAATACAACTCCAAACCGCCAAGCTCTGACTGAGGCGTGTGCGTTCCCGACTTGCAAGCCGATCGAATTTGAATGGTTCTCCAGAAAGAAGGGGCGCCTGGGTAAGGACATCTACAACTGCGCCGGTTGCGGCCGGTTCGTAGGCGATAACCAGCGCTTTACGAGCAACTGCGCCAACTGCGGCACCGATAACCGACCTTGAAGAACATCATGCGCGAAATGGAAATCTAGACTGCTTACGCTCCCCTGCCGAACGGGGATGGTGCCAAAGCACCATCAGCGGCGTCGACCTGGCACCACTGCATTTCAGCAGAATATACATATTGGAAGCGATGAGAACATTTCGCAGGTAATTCAGTCGCGCCCATCAGCCTACATCAGCCTTTTTTGCATCACGAGACAACAGGTCGGCATTAAGGTCAGCGATCGCGATCCTGCATTCTCTCTCAGCAACTCCGAAAGAGATTATGCAGGTAGCCAGATTTCCTCTGCTTGCAGAGAGATACGCCATTGCCTTCAGACTGGCATCCGCCATTCCATCACTGAGTCGCTTCGCATCGTCCCTAATCACGCGAATTCGTTGAGCCGTAGCGGCAAGGTGCGCAGCACAATGATTCGGAAGAATGATAATTCCCTTGAGCTCGTCGACAGTGAATTCAGGACATTGCAGCAGAGCGTAATGGACCTTTTCGGCGAATGGACGAAGATTTGCCTGAGCAAACTGATCGGGATCTGGATGTTCTTCGATGTCGAGAATAGCATCTACTATCCAAGAATCTACCGCTTTGACAGCTCGTTTTGCCGCTCCAATTCGTTCAATCATACCTGCAGCAAGAACGATTGCAGTATCCGATTTCTCCTTCAAACTATCGCGGCTTTCCTTCGTCGCCAAATAGATGGTTCCACAAAATGCCGCGGCAGCGAATATTGCCCCGACCCAAGTTGCCGCGTCACCGACCTTGTCTTTGTCGACCTCATGAGTGAAGTGCGCGAATGCCATTCCGATCACGGCGAATGTCGCGGCGAAGCATGCGATCAGCAATACGACTTCCACCCAGGTGAGTTTCTTGTCCATCAATCCCCCTCATATTTTGGAGGAATCCTAGCATGACCTACGTCAACACCGAAGAGACGCGCCGCGGCTACCGCAAACTCCGCCGCTGACAGCATGCGTCGTTCGGCCAGCACGGTGGAAGAAGCTGTAACGCGCATCGCGCAGCTGTTTGAGCGTGGCTTGGCTCTATTGAAGATCCCCGAGGGCCTGGTTCGCGCGAATCGCGAAAAAGCGTTGTTCTCGCACGTCTTCAACATGGCGCGCAACTGGGGGCTGACGAAAGCTCAGAATCCCTGCGCCGGCATCAAGGGGAACACCGAGACCGGTCGCGACGTGTACGTGGAGGATGAGGTGTTCAACGTCGTCTACGCCGCCGCAGACCAGCCGACCAAGGATGCGATGGATCTCGCCTACCTGACCGGCCAGCGGCCCGTAGACACGGCGAAATACAGGGAAATCGATCTCAAGGACGGCCACCTTGAGCTTGCCCAGAACAAGACGATGAAGAAACTGCGCATTCAGATCATCGGGGAACTGGAGAAGGTGCTGGCACGCATCGTGGCACGGAAGCGGTTTCGGAGAACTTCTACGGTGCGTCGTGCGCAGAATTGATCATCAACGAAAAAGGCCGACCGCTGTCACAAGATGCGTTGTGGCAGCGCTTCTACGATGTCCGGAAAAAGACACGAGTCAAAAGCACTCAGTTCCAGCTTCAGGATCTCCGGGCGAAAGCCGGTACCGACGAGGCCGGCGATATGCGCGCCGCGCAGCGACAGTTGGGCCATAAATCTCTTGCCATGACGGAAACATATGTACGCGAGCGAAAAGGCGATAAATCCGGTACGTTTTCGGAGCGAGAACTAGGTGCAAACCCGCGCCAGACCTGAATCGTTGCCCGGACTCTTAATCCGTAGGTCGAGTGTTCGAGTCACTCACGCCCCACCAAAGAATACAAAGGACTTGAATCGAAAGATTCAGGTCCTTTTCTTTTGCCGACAGCAAAACAAACTCTCCCGCCCCTGATCCCTTTCTCATTCGTTTGAATGAAGACGCATGGCGTGCGATTCGCCACAATGCAGTGGATGTCGGCCTGCAACGCAATCAAGCCGCAAACACCGACATCCGATAAAAAATAACAAAACGGACTGCAGTCCAACAACGGGAGGTGACATGAATAAAGTATGCAAGGCACTGGCAATTGTCGCGCTGGTAATCACAAGTTCATCCAGCATCGCGAAAAGCAGCGGTGGAGGCCATTCGTATAAAGCCGCTACCGGAACGGGATCAAGCTCTTCACGGCAACATGTGAGCAGCTACACAACCCATAGCGGCACCCACGTCGATAGCCACAACCGCTCGACCAAAGATCACACGACAACAAATAACTGGTCAACAAAAGGGAACACCAATCCTGATACAGGGAAAGCAGGCACAAAGTAAGCCGCGCCAACCCGAGCCACACGGACACGCTCCAGAAACAAACATCCCGCCATCAGGCGGGATGTTTTGCAAATCATTTTCTTGCGTGGGTTTCTGATTCCGCGGCTACACCTACAACTTCCCCGCCGCCACATCCTCATCAATCGCCTCGCGCGCCACCGCGATTGCGTTGTCTTCCGCTTCCTTGCGTGTGTTGCCGCGGAACGTCGGGACATTGGCGCGGCGGAACGGCACCGGGTTGTCGTTGCGATGCAGTTGATAGGCGCCGACCCAGGTGCCGTCGCGTTGTTCGCTGCCGCTGGCGCGGATGAAGTAGCCCTTGTGTTCGTAGGAGTCGAGGTCGAGTTCGGAGTCGATCAGCGCGCGCGCGAATGCCGCGCCGGCCATCTGGGCGGCGTGGACCGTGTCGAAGGGCGAGCCCTTGATGTCCGGGTATTCTTCTTCACCGTCGACCTTGATGCTGCAAAACACACCCTTCTTGCCGGGCTGCGTGCTGTCGATCACGATGAAGTGCTTGCCGCGATGGGTGGAACCGTACTGCGCCATTTGTTTCTGCCTCAATAAATAATTAACAGCCATCGTAGCATATGCCCCTCTTGCATGAAGGCAACCCCTCCTGCGCGCCATGGACGGCTACAATATGCGTCAAACAAATTCACGGGACAAGTTCATGGACGCAGAATTCTGGCTGGAGCGCTGGCGCGACGGGCGCACGCATTTTCATCAAACCCGCGTGACGCCGCTGCTGCAAAAATACTGGCCGACACTGGCGCTGCCGCAGGGCAGCCAGGTGCTGGTGCCACTGGCGGGCAAGTCGCTCGACATGGTGTGGCTGGCGTCGCAGGGACATCGCGTGCTGGGCGTGGAATTGTCGCAGCTGGCGGTCGAGCAGTTCTTCGATGAGAACCGCTTGCAGCCGCAGATCAGTGAATCGGCCTACGGTCGCCATTATGCGGCCGGCGACGTCGAGATCATTTGCGGCGATATTTTCAAGCTGGATGCGGCGCTGCTGTCGGCCTGCGTCGGCGTCTACGATCGCGCCGCTCTGGTGGCGCTGCCGGCCGACATGCGCGCACGCTATGCGCAGCACGTCTATGGCCAGTTGTCCGCACAATATCGCGGCATCCTGATCACGCTCGACTACCCACAAGAACAGATGGACGGCCCGCCGTTCTCGGTCGGCGATGCGGAAGTGCAGGCGATCTTCGCGGCGCATTCCGAAGCGCTCGTCATCGACCGTCGCGACATCCTCGACAAGGAACCGAAGTTCAGCGAGCGCGGTGTCAGCCGGCTCGACACGGTGGTCTATCAGCTGCAGCGCAAACGCTGATTGCTCTCGTCACACATCATCTGATCTGCCCGATCCTGCGCAGGAAGTCTTCGACATCCTTGCCGGCCTGATCGCGATAGCGATTGTCGAACGAGCCGACGGTGACGCCGACGGCCTGGCAATCCTTGTACAGCTTGCGCTCGTCCGCAGGCGAGAGTTTGTCGCCGCTGCCGACCAGACTACGCGCCCAGCTCGGAATGTCGGTTTCGGTCATCGGGCAGTTGCGCGTGGAGGTGCCGAGCCTGAGGTAATGCACGCCCTGGTTGCCGTCGAAGCTGTGATGCGCGCCGTCGTAGACGCGATAGTCAATGACACCCGGATATTCTTCCTGCATGCCCTTGATTTGGTCGAGACAGAACTTCGCCGGCGTGTAGTCGTCCTTGCTGCCCATGAGGAACAGCATAGGGGCGCCGGTCTTGTCGTAGCTGCCGTTTTTGCGGAAGCGTGAATTCTGGCAACCGGGATAGGCGGGAATGTGGAAGGCGAATTGAAGATTCCGGTTCTCGCGCAGCACGTTGTCGCGGAAGGACTTGACCGCCGTTTCGTTGGCCGCGGTGCCGCCCCGGCTGAAGCCGATGATGCCGATGCGGTCGGCATCGAAGCGCGGATCGGCGGCGAGGAATTTCAGCGCAAAGAAGGCATCGGCGGTGTCGGCGGCATTGCTGACCAGGCTCTGGTCATCCACCGTGCTCTCGACGCCGCGCGGGGTAAACGAATCGACCACGAAGGTCGCGAAGCCGAGCTTGTTGAAATACGGCGCCCAGAAACCGGTGTCCTTGGCTTGTACGCCGGCGCTGCCATGCGCAATCACAACCACGGGAATCTTGCCGGCCGGCGGATTCGGCGGCAGCGTCAGGTAGCCGAAAATCTCGAGCGGCTTGCCCGCCCGCTTTGCCATTTCGAACTTGTTGGCGTATTCGGCCGAAGGAAAGCTGATCTTTTGCTGGGCAGAGGCAAGGCCCGACCAGAGCAGGCAACACGCTGCAAGAACGCACATCAGTGCTTGCAGATGGCGACGTATCGGAGGGGATATTTTTTTCGAGTTCATGTCGGCCTTCAAAAAATTGCCCTCCATCATGCCAGCAAGCGCCACGCCTTGGCTGACAAGCTCGTCAGGAGTTGAAGATGGCGCATGCCTTTTACGGCTACACATCTCGAAATAAAGCGATAATGCTGCTTTCCCAAGCCAGCCATCATGCCCAGCCGATGCAAGACCCCGATCAAGATTCTCCCGAAGTGCAGCCGACCCGTCCGTGGATCGTGCTCACCACCACTTACGACGTGGAAGCGTGGATCGACAACTACAACCGGGATTTGCAACAGGCGGTGAAGAAGGACAACACCAAGGGCTATGGCATCTGCTTCTGCATGGAACTGGGCGGCGAGGTGTACCTGCACACGACGTCGGAAGGCGACATCCTGCTGGACGTGACGGAAGAGGCTGAATGGGTGGCGCCGGTGATCAGCGCGGCAACCGGCGTCGTGGCGCCATCGTCATCGGTGTGGGCACTGCCCGGCGATACGCTGACGCAGCTGGTGCTGGGGCTGAGCGGGCTGATCGCCGCCACCCGCATCGTCGTCAGCCATGCCTACAAAACGCCGAAAAACTGGCCGCAGCGTTATTGAACGGTGCGGCCGCAGCCTGGCAAATCCAATGGTTCAGTATCCAGGTGACTTCGGCTTGGTGTTGACGGCGCGGCGGGCGTCGGCGTCACGTTCTGATTTCTTTTCGAATTCGGTGCGTTCGCAGGCGCACAGGATAAAGGCGATGCAGGCAGCCAGCGAAATGGCGATGAAACGCTTCATGTTGTTCCCCGATAGTGATGGGCCGATGCTGCGAGTCGTTGCTGCAGCTTGAAATCGCACCCTTATTTCCCTGGGACAAGAGTCTAACCCAGCCCTTCCCAAAAACAAAGGATAACTCGCTTGCGCCGTGCTGCGCACTTATGCGCCGCGCGCATTCGCAAGATCGTATTTCTTGATCTTGTCGTACAGCGTCTTGCGTGGAATGCCGAGTTGTTCCGCCGCCAGTGCAACGTTGCCGTCGGCTCCCGCCAGCGCATCCTCGATCAGCGTACGTTCATAGGCGTCGAGTTGCTGCGGCAGGCTGGTCATGAGCGACGACACGGCAACATTGGCGGCGTTGCTGTCCGCCACACCAAGCACCCAGCGATCCGCGAAGTTGCGCAGCTCGCGCACATTGCCGGGCCAGTCGCGTTGCTGCCATTGCGCCATGAGCGCCGCCGTCCACGCCGGCGCCGTGCGACCGTAGCGGATTGCGGCAGCATGGATGAAATGCGCCAGCAGCAGCGGAATGTCGTCGCGCCGGTCGCGCAGGCGCGGCAAGTCGATGCTGACCACGCCGATGCGGTAGTACAAGTCTTCGCGGAATGCGCCCTGCGCGCTCAGTTGCAGCAGGTCTGTCTTGCTGGCGGCGATCACGCGGCAATCGATGGCGATGGACTCATTGCCGCCCAGGCGCTCCAGCCTGCGTTCCTGCAGCACGCGCAACAGCTTGACCTGCAAAGCCATCGGCATGCTTTCGATTTCGTCGAGGAACAGCGTGCCGCCGTTGGCGTATTCCAGTTTGCCGATGCGGCGTTTTTGCGCACCGGTGAAGGCGCCGGCTTCGTGACCGAAGATTTCGCTTTCGAACACGCTCTCCGGCAGTGCGCCGCAATTGATCGCCACGAAGGGCCCCTTGCGTTCGCTGGCGGCGTGCAACTGGCGCGCCACGACTTCCTTGCCGGCGCCGGTCTGGCCGTTGATGAGAATATCGACCGAAGTCGGGCCGACGCTGCGGATCAACGTACGCACGCGCTCCATTGCCGCCGACTGACCCACCAGCGCAGGGGTGGCGGGATCGGCCAGCCAGGCTTCGCGCAGGCGACGGTTGTCGAGCACCAGACTGCGCTTCTCCTGCGCGCGTCGCGCGGTCTCCAGCAGGCGATCGGCGGCGAAGGGCTTCTCGATGAAATCGTAAGCGCCGGCGCGCATCGCTTCCACTGCCATGGCGACGTCGCCGTGGCCCGTCACCACGATCACCGGCAGGTCGGCGTCGGCGGCCACCGCATGCGCCAGCACTTCCAGGCCCGAGCGTCCCGGCAGCCGCACGTCGGTCACGACGATGCCGGCGAACCCGGCGTGCAGCAGCGGCAAGGCTTGCTCGGCGTCGGCGCAGGCCTGCACGCTGAATCCGCCCAGTTCCAGCGTCTGCGTGGTGGCCTTGCGCACGCTTTGTTCGTCTTCAATCAGGATGGCGAATGCGTTGGGTATGTTCAATGATGTCTCCATGGATTACAACCCGGGGGCCGGGGCCGGCAGGCGCACGGTGAATTCGGCGCCGCCTTCGGGCAGATTATGCGCCGACAGGCGGCCGTTCATCGCCTGCACGATCGACGATGAAATCGCCAGTCCCAATCCGAGCCCCTTGCCGCTCGGCTTGGTGGTGAAGAATGGTTCGAACAGGTGCGGCGCGACTTCATCGGGAATGCCGGGGCCGCTGTCGCGGATGCGGATGACCGCCTCGCCGGCATCGTGTTCGACGATCACCGTCACCCGCTTGTCGGCAACGTATTCAACGGTCTCCACCGCATCGATGGCGTTGCGCAGCAGGTTGATCAGCACCTGCTCGGTGCGCACCACGTCACCCATCACCTGCACCGGGCTGCGCACATCGATCTCGATGGCGACGCCCTGCTGATGGAGCTCATTGCGCAGCAACAGCACCGCGGCCTCGACCGTCTGCGCCACGTCGACCACGGCGATGGCGTCGCCGCTCTTGCGCGCGAAGCCCTTCAGCTGCGCAATGATCTTGCCCATGTGGGCGCTGGCGCCACTGATGTGTTCGAGGTTTTCTTCCACTTGCGGTAACTGGCCGCGGCGCATGAATTGCACGGCGTTGTCGGCGAAGGCGCGGATCGCCGCCAGCGGCTGGTTCAGCTCATGCGTGACGCCCGCCGCCATCTGTCCCAGCATGGCCAGCTTGCCGGCCTGCACCAGTTCGTTCTGCGTCGAGCGCAGCAGGCTTTCGGTCTGCTGCAGGGTGACGTATTTTCCTTCCAGGGCCTGGTTGGCCACGCGCAGTTCCTGGGTGCGCACGGCGATGGTGGCGTCGAGCTCCTGCGCGGCGCGGCGCAAGGCATCACGCGATTCCAGGCGCTCCTGCAGGCGTCGTCTGCGCTGATAGATAGCCCATAGAGAAATCGCTGCGATCGCCATGATCAGCGCGACCCACATAGACCACAGCATGGCGATGCGGGTGATGCGGGCCTCGGACGGGAACAGCATCAGCTGCCAGCCCTGCTTGTCGATGGCGCGCACTACATGATCGCCGAAACCGCGCCGCAATTCCTTCGGCATTCCGGCCACCGGCGTGATCGGCTGGTCGGCGTACTGATGCGTGCCGGCCAGCTCTTGCTGCAGCTTGCCGTCGAGCGGACGCAGGCTATGGTATTTCCATTCGGGCCGGTTGCTCAGGAATACCACACCGCTGTGATCGGCCAGCGTGATCGGGTCTTCATTGCTGCGCCAGGTGTGCTCGAACTCGGACAGGTCGACCTTGACCGTCATCACGCCGATCGGCTTGCCTTCACCGCGCGGTGCACCGGCCGGATAAATCGGCTGGGCCATGAAATAGCCCGGTTCGCTGGAGATATTTCCAATGCCGTAGAAGCGTCCGGAGCCGCCCGCCAGCGCCTCGGCGAAATAGGGCCGGAAGCCGAAATCGCGGCCGACGAAACTGGTTTCTTCATTCCAGTTGCTGGCCGCCAGCGTCATGCCGCGTGCATCCATCATGTAGATCGCCAGCACCTTCGACTGCTTCTGGATCGCTTGCAGACTCAGGTTGAGGCGTTGCACTGCGGCCGCATCGTCGGGCTGATGCAGCACCTGGTCAACGTCGGCCAATGCACCCAGCGCATACGGCATGATCTCGAACTTGTCGAGGATGGATTGCAGGTCGAGCGCGACGATCTGCAGTTGGCGCTCACCGGCGGCATGCAGATCACTGCGCGCTTTTTCCGCGGCGACAAAATACGACGCAAAAAAAACCGCCGCCGCGCATAGCGCGACGACGGCGATCAGTATCGGAAATTTGCGGGAAGTCATGGCTGGAGAGGTGCTCTGAACATACATGCCGCCATGATACCCGCTGGCGCGCCCTGCCCTGTCCTTCTCTTCCCCTGCCTCCCGCAAATCCATCAGTCCTCGTCCTTGAGGTAACCGACCTTGCTCGGATCGCGCATGCGGAACGTGATCAGCAAGGCGATCGCGCACATGATCGAGACGTACCAGTAGAAGTTGGACTCCATGCCGGCCGCCTTGAACGACAGCGCGACGAACTCGGCCGAGCCGCCGAACAATGCATTGCCGACTGCATACGACAGGCCGACGCACAGCGCGCGCACTTCCGGCGGGAACATCTCGGCCTTGATCAGGCCGCTGATCGAGGTGTAGAAGCTAACGATGCACAACGCCAGGATCGCCAGGCCGAAGGCCGCATACGGATCGGTGACGTCCTTGAGCATGTGCAGGATGGGCACGGTGCACAGAGTACCGAGCACGCCGAAAAACAACATCATGTTGCGGCGGCCGATCTTGTCGGACAGTGCGCCGAACACCGGCTGCAGGATCATGTAGACGAACAGCGCGCCGGTCATCACTGCGCTGGCGGTCTTGGCGTCCATGCCGGCGGTGTTGACCAGATACTTCTGCATGTAGGTGGTGAAGGTGTAGAACATCAGCGAGCCGCCGGCGGTGAAGCCGACCACGGTGAAGAAGGCGCGCTTGTGCTTCCACAGGCCGGCGAAGGTGCCGGCCTCTTTCTTGTTGCGGGTTTCTGCGGAGGCAGTCTCGGTCAGCGACTTGCGCAGGTACAGCGCAATCAGCGCGCCGAATGCACCCAGCACGAACGGCACACGCCAGCCCCAAGCGCGCAGCTCTTCATTGCTCAAGGTCTGCTGCATGGCCACCAGCACCAGCACCGCCAGCAACTGTCCGCCGATCAGCGTGACGTACTGGAACGAGGCGAAGAAGCCGCGGTTATTTTTTGGCGCGATTTCGCTCATGTAGGTCGCGCTGGTGCCGTATTCACCACCCACCGACAGGCCCTGGAACAAGCGCGCCACCAGCAGCAGGAACGGCGCCGCCGTGCCGATCACGGCATAGGTCGGCAGGAAGGCGATCATCAGCGAACCGCCGCACATCATCAACACCGAAATCATCATCGAGGTCTTGCGGCCGTGTTTGTCGGCGATGCGTCCGAACAGCCAGCCGCCGATCGGGCGCATCAGGAAACCGGCGGCGAACACGCCGGCAGTGTTCAGCAATTGCGTGGTGGTGTCGCCTTTGGGAAAGAAGGCCGGTGCGAAATAGATCGCACAGAATGAGTAGACATAGAAGTCGAACCACTCGACCAGGTTGCCCGATGAGGCGCCGAGGATCGCGAAGATGCGCTGCTTGGTGGTGGATGGTCCAGCGGCCGGGACGGGCGTGGTCGAGGTGGTGGAAACTGTTTGAGTCATTGCTATCTCCAGGTTTGTAAGCGGCCGGAGGTGCTCCACGAAAAATCACGGGGCAAACCGGCTGTTTGATATTTGTGCCAGGCGTGTGCCTGCAATCGCGGCCGCGAACATGTTGCGCACGGTGCGACAAGAGCGAGAAAGGACGTTGATTTGCCGGATTACGGCGAAGGAAGCGGCGTCACATCTGTCTCCTGCTTTATTGTTTTGGGAGACTTATATGCAGGCATCGTGCCAATCAGATGAAATCGCTCAACATGCTGATTTCAAAGGATTTTTAAAAATTTCGTTACGACAAGGGAAGCAACTTCCTTGCGAACATCCGGAATCCCGCACAGCCTTTTTGCGGATATCCAGCCAAAGCGAACGCCGATAAAAAAGCCCGGTCCGTTGCCGGGCCGGGCTTCTTGTTGCAACGTCTCCGAGGGATCAGCGCAGGCGCGGCTCCGACGGCGTGATGTCGATGGTGCGGCGCGCGGAAGGCAAGGCCGGCGTGCCGCTCAACGTGAACACGCTGACCAGTTGCGCCAGGCTGTCGGCCTGGGTCTGCATCGAGGCGGCAGCGGCGGCAGCCTCTTCCACCAGCGCGGCGTTCTGCTGGGTAACCTGGTCCATCTGGGTGATGGCGTGGTTGATTTGCTCGATGCCGGTAGTCTGCTCTTCGCTGGCGGAGCTGATCTCGGCGACGATGTCGGTGACGCGCTTGACGCTGTTGACCACTTCCGCCATCGTCGCGCCGGCCTGCTCGACCAGCTTGCTGCCGTTGCCGACCTTTTCCACGGAGTCGTTGATGAGCACCTTGATTTCCTTGGCGGCCGCCGCGGAGCGTTGCGCCAGGCTGCGCACTTCGGAGGCGACCACGGCGAAGCCGCGACCCTGCTCGCCCGCACGCGCGGCTTCCACAGCGGCATTCAAGGCCAGGATATTGGTCTGGAAAGCGATGCCGTCAATCACGCTGATGATGTCGACGATCTTCTTCGACGAGTCGTTGATCGCGCCCATGGTATCGACCACCTGACCGACCACGCCGCCGCCCTGGGTGGCGATTTCAGATGCCGATACCGCCAGTTGGTTGGCCTGGCGCGCATTGTCGGCGTTCTGCTTGACGGTGGAGATCAGTTCTTCCATCGATGACGCGGTTTCTTCCAGCGCACTGGCTTGCTGCTCGGTGCGCGAGGACAGGTCGAGGTTGCCGGCGGCGATTTCGCTCGATGCCGTGGCGATGGTGTCGGTGCCGGTGCGCACGTTGCTGACGATGCCGCGCAGGCTGAGATTCATGTCTTGCAGCGCTTGCAGCAGCTGGCCGGTTTCATCCTTGCTGCTGACCTGGACGTCGCTGGTCAGGTCGCCCTCGGCAACGCGACGTGAAATGGTCACGGCGGAATTGATCGGCCGCGTGATGCCGACCGTCAGGTACCAGGCGCACAGCACGCCCAGCGCCAGAATCAGGCCTTCGAGCGCGAGCAGCAAGATACGGCTGTCTTCGGCGATGACGTCGATGTGTTTCGCGGTGTCGTCGATGTCTTTGCGCTGCAGTTCGACCAACTGGCGCATGGTGTCCTGATAGGCGTTGGATGCCGGGACGAAATCCTTTTCAAGCACGCGCTCGGCTTCCTCGATGTTGCCAGCCGCCTTGGCCTTGTTGATGGCGTCGCGCGAGCTCAAGTACAGCTTGCGCTGTTCGCCGATCTTCTGGAACAGCTTCTTTTCTTCGTCGCTTTCCAGCAGTGCCTCAACCTTCTTCTGGTATTCGCCTGAGCCCTTGGACGAGGCCGCCGCTTCCGCCGCGAAATACGGGCCGAGCGACGGATCGCTGCTCTTGGCGATGGCGATCGTGCGGCGGATGCCGCTGGCGAGGTTGGCGTACCAGTCGCCGATCAGGCGCTCCTTCAGCAGAGGCTGGCTCATCATCTCGCGCGTGGCCGACGATACCGCTTGCAAGCGCCAGATGCCGATGGCCGTGATCACGATGGAGAAGGCCAGAATAAGGGCGAAGCCCAACGCCAGGCGCTTGCCGATTCGCATGTTTCCGATAATGTTCATTGCTATTTTCAATCCCGTTTTACCGTCGCTGCTGCGACGTGTTTTTAAATTCTCGAGGCGACCCCGATCCGCTCAGCACCGCCGGGCAGGTCGCCATTACAAATCAAAACGGGATATTTGATTCGTCGCAACATACGATGAAAAGCCCCGCAGATCGGGGCTTTGAGGCATATGTTGCGCAAAAGGCATCGAAAAAATGGGAATGGCATTAATGCTTCGACAAGATTGGCGTCACAAGCGTTATCGGAACAACCACGGTCTTGTCGAAAGAACAAATCGGCCAGCAAATCCAACGAGCAAATCGAATACGCACATCTTATCGATCAAGACCGCCGACGATCAATTTTCCGACTTCCGCCAACACCGTATTGCGCTGCTCTTCCGATGCCTTGGTTTCGGTGAGATAAATCGACGCCAGCAACGGCGCACCTTGCGGCGGCCAGATGATGGCGACGGTATTGGTGGTGCCATAGTCGCCCGAGCCGGTTTTGTCGCCGACTTTCCAGCCCGGCTGCATGCCGGCACGCACACGGCGGTCACCGGTCTTGTTGGCCAGCATCCAGGCCGTGATCTGGCGTCGCGACGCCGCCGACAAAGCATCGCCGAGCAGGATCTTTTGCAGGTTGCCGGTCATCGCCGTGGGCGTCGTGGTGTCGCGCGGATCGCCGGGGATGGAGGTGTTGAGTTCGGTTTCGAAGCGATCCAGGCGCGTCGTGTCGTCACCCAAAGAGCGCACGAATTTATTGAACGCGTCGAGGCCGCCGAGGCTGCGCAGCATCAGGTTGGCGGCGGTGTTGTCGCTCAGCGTGATGGCCGCTTCGCACAATTGCGCCAGCGACAGGCCGTCGCCGCCGACGTGCTTGCCGGTGGTCGGCGAGTAATTGACCAACACGTCTTCGCCGTAGACGATGCGGCGGTCGAGCTGTTCGGCGCCGGTGTCGACGCGCCTGAGCACGGCCGAGGCCGCCAGGAACTTGAAGGTGCTGCACATCGGGAAGCGTTCGTCGGCGCGATAGCCCCAGCGGCGGCCGCTGCCGCTGTCGAGGATTTCCACGCCGAGGCGACCGGCGACGCTGGCTTCCAGTTTCGCCAGACGCGCCACAAGGGAAGCAGAGTCCTTAGATTTTTTTGCCTCAGCGGTACCGGCTGCCCACGCGCCACTGGCGCAGCCGGCCAGTGCAACGCCGGTCATGGCGAGAAAATGTCTTCTGTCAGTCATCATTTTTCCTTGCAAAATTGGAGACGAAGCGAAATGATAGGCAGCAAGTACGGTCATCGCAATTCACGATAATTTGCCCCAGACCACAGAAAAACTGATCCCAGGATGAATTCGGACGACTCATGCATCTTCCCCTCAATGCCTTGCGCGCCTTCGAAGTGGCGGCGCGCCATCTCAGCTTCACCTCCGCCGCCGATGAGCTGAACGTGACCCAGACCGCCGTCAGCATGCAGGTCAAAAATCTTGAGGAGCGCCTCGGCGTGACGCTGTTCCGTCGCCTTCCGCGCGGTCTCGCGCTGACCGACGAAGGCCTGGCGCTGCTGCCGGTGCTGGCCGAATCCTTCGAACGCATCGCCACCGTACTGAGCCAGTTCGAGAACGGCCGCATGCGCGAAGTGCTGACGCTGGGCGCGGTCGGCACGTTTGCGGTCGGCTGGCTGATGCCGCGGCTGCGTGAATTCCAGCAGACCTATCCGTTCGTCGATCTGCGCCTGCTGACCAACAACAACCGCGTCGACCTGGCCGGCGAAGGACTGGACTACGCGATCCGTTTCGGCGATGGCGCCTGGCACGGCACCGACGCCGAGCGCCTGTTCGCCGCACCGCTGTCGCCGATGTGCGCGCCGGCGCTGGCTGCGCGGCTGCGCCGGCCGCAGGACCTGGCCGGTGAAACGCTGCTGCGCTCCTATCGCACCGACGAATGGAACCACTGGTTCGCCGCCGCCGGTGCGCCCTGCCCGCCGATCCGCGGCTTCGTGTTCGACTCCTCGCTGACCATGGCCGAAGCGGTGGCGCAGCAAGCAGGCGTGGCGCTGCTGCCGGTCAACATGTTCGAACGCGAACTGCGCCAGGGCCGTCTGGCCTGCCCCTTCGACATTTCCATCAGCGACGGCGCGTACTGGCTCACGCGCCTGAAATCGCGGCAGGAGACGCCGGCGATGCAGGTCTTCCGCAGCTGGCTGCTGGCACATGCAAGCAGCGTGGCGTAGACAAAAGACCACATCCGGTATCAGGAAACGCCTGATAGTTGCAAAAGAGAACACACCGTAAAATAAATGATATAAACTATTTACATCCGCACACATCAAGACTTGCCAAGGTGATGTAATCGTTTACAAATGCGGATTGCAGGTCACATCCCGACGAGATCGGGCGGCTTGCAACGTGTCTCAACCCAACAAGGAAACGGGGGACATCATGAAAAATTACTTCGCTGCGCTGTACCGGAAACTGGTCGATTACCTCAACGACTCCAGCGCCCTCACGACCGGATCGCACCGCGGCGAGCCGCATTGCTGCGGCATGTACTCGGGCCTGTCCGACATGGAACAGGGTCACGAAAAGAACTGACGTCCGACTTTGCCTGGGCGGCCAACTGTCCGCCCAGGCTGCATTTTTCAGATTCCTCCCCTCTTCTCCGCGCGGCCATCATCTCCCTGCCGCCCTGGCCGACACGCCCATCGGCGCTTGCCTTTATAATTTCAGCAGATCAACATTCCGTCACGCCCTTCCCGGCGCGTATCGCCTGCAATGTCCGACAACACCATCGCCCGCAACAAGTCCATGACCCGTTTCGACCAGCACGACAGCGTGTGGCTGTTCGGCTACGGGTCGCTGATCTTCAAGGCCGACTTCCCTTTCATCGAGCGCCGTCCGGCCCACATCGTCGGCTGGAGCCGGCGCTTCTGGCAGGGCTCGCATGACCATCGCGGCACCGTGCAGGCGCCCGGCCGCGTCGTGACGCTGATCCGGGATGAAGGTGCGACCTGCGCCGGCATGGCTTACCTGATTACACCGGAAGTGTTCGGCCATCTCGACTACCGCGAAAAGAACGGCTACCTGCGCCTGGCAACCGACATCCTGTTTGAAGACGGCAACTGCACCGAAGGATTGATCTATATCGCCACGGAAGAAAACGCCGCCTTCCTGGGTCCGGCGTCGGAACGCGACATCGCACTTCAGATCGCCGGCGCGGAAGGCCCGAGCGGGCGCAATGCAGATTACCTGCTGGGACTGGCGGTGGCCTTGCGCGAACTGGGCAAGGACGATCCGCACGTGTTCGAAATCGAGCGTCACCTGCAATTGCTGGGGGAGATGAATACGGAGAACGACAAGGGAACGGATGCGGCAGGACCGCCGCATCCTTGAATGAAACTTACTGACGCGCCGCCAGCAGGAGAGCACCGGCGCCGATGAAGAAACCGCCGGTGGCCTTGTTCAGCCGCGCCACGCCGCGCGAGGTGCGGATGTAGCGACGGATCTGCTTGCCGCAGGCCGAATACACCGCGCTGGAGACGAATTCGGCGCACAGGTAGATCGAGCCGAGCACCAGGAACTGGTGCGCCGCCGGGCGCGCCGGATCGATGAATTGCGGGAAGATTGCGGCGAACAGCATGATCGCCTTCGGATTGGTGATGCCGAGCAGAAACTCCTGCATGACCAGTGCGAAGACCCCTTTCTGAACTTGCGTCGAAGTCGCAGCGCCCGGGCCGACGCCGTCGGCCAGTTCCAGCCCGTGGAATTCACGGCTGCGCCAGGCGCGCCAGCCGAGATAGAACAGATACAACGCACCGACCCACTTGACCGCCGTGAAGGCTGCTTCCGAAGCCAGCAGCATGGCGCCCAGTCCGACCGCCGACACCGTCAGGAAAATCGCAAACGCCGTCACACGCCCGAACGTGGCCAGCAGCGCCACGCCGACGCCGCGGCGAATGCCATTGTTGAGCGCGCAAAAATTATTCGGACCTGGCACCAGCGCCAGCATGATCGCGACGGGGCTGAAGAACAAGGCGTCCATGTTGCTTCCGTTTCCTGAACGTGAGGGGAATCGCGATTTTATCAGCCGCGGGATTTCCGTGTGGCCGCGATGACTGCTCGGCAGCCGCCCGCGACCCGTAGTGTAAAATTCCGGTCCGCCTCCGATTCGCCGGAGCGGTCCAGGGATGCCATGACTATCACGATCAATAACGAACTTCTCCAATACATCGACCCGCTCACCGCCAACGAATACGCCGCCCTCGAACGCAGCCTGCTGGCCGAAGGTTGCCGCGATGCGCTGGTGCTGTGGGGCGACGTGCTGGTCGATGGCCACAACCGCTACGAAATCTGCCGCAAGTACGACATCGAATTCAAGACCGTGCAAAACACCGGCTTCAATTCGATCGATGACGTCATGCTGTGGATGATCGACAACCAGCTCGGCCGCCGCAGCGTGACCGACTTCCAGCGCGGCGTGCTGGCGCTGCGCAAGCGCGACATCATCTCCGCCCGCGTGCGCGCCGAAATGGATGCATCCATCGCCGCCAAGGCGGACGGCACGGCGCCGGAAGAAAGCAGCAACACACAGGCAGAAGAAACCGCGATCCCAAGCGCCTCCATCAAGACCCGCGAAGACATCGCCCGTGTCGCCGGCATCAGTTCCAACACCATCGGCCAGATCGAGAAGATCCGCAAGACCGCCGCGCCGGAACTGGTCGAAGCAGTGCGCACGGGCGCCATCTCGATCAACGCCGCCGCTGCAGTGGCGTCGCTGCCGAGCGAAGAACAGATCACGGCCGTAGCCGGGGGCAAGAAGGAATTGCGCCAGGCCGCCAAGATGGTGCGCGAGAAGCAAGCCGCCAACCGTACGCCGCGCGCGGCTCCCGCAACTGAAACTGAAACTGCAGCGGCAAGCAGCGCCAACGACGGCGCCGCGCCGCCATGGTCGGTTGACGGCGACGATGCAGCTGCGTTGCGCGCCGAAATCGCCACCCTCAACGCGCGCGTCGCTGAGTTGACGGCCGAGAACCAGGCCCTGCAGGCGGAAATCGACGCACTGCGCGGCGTGACCGCCTGAGCCCGCGATACCAGATAATCGATAACCGCCCTTGCCGGTCTATACCCTCACCGCCGCCGTCGAGATCGAACTCGAGATCCGCAAGAGCCGCTTCATCGGCATCGTCATGCCGGTGGACAACCGCGATGCCGCACAACGGCAACTGGAACAACTGCGCATGCAACATCGCGCCGCCACCCACGTGTGCTGGGCGCTGATGGCCGGCGGCCAGTCCGGCATGTCGGATGACGGCGAACCGTCGGGCACGGCCGGACGGCCGATGCTGGAAGTGTTGCGCCACCACGAACTCGACGGCGTGCTGGCGGCGGTGGTGCGCTATTACGGCGGCATCAAGCTCGGCGCCGGCGGCCTGGTGCGCGCCTATACCGACGCCATCGCCACCGCGCTCAAACAAGCGCAGCGCGTCGAGCGCATCGTCTACGCCGAAGTGGAAATCGCCATCGCCTATGCCGATGAATCGCAGCTGCGCTATTGGCTGCAACAGAAGCAATACGCCCTGCTCAGCAGCCGCCACGACACGCTGGCGCGCCTGCATGTGCGCTTGCCGGCAGCGCAACTGCCTCAGCTTGCGGACAGCTTGCCGCGGCTTTCTTCAAACGCTGCGATCACGCAGATCATGTAATCCATGCGGCGCCGGTTGGCGTCGCTGCAGGGACGTCCCCACAAGGCATCGAACTCGGCCACCACGAGGTGATATTCAATCTCGCTGATGGGATCCATGGCTGCGTGCTCCTCACAGGTTACGGTCGTCGCTGGCATGAGCATGTCCCCGCTTACCTGTCCCGCGCCACGCGGCGCGCCAGCACGATCGCCAGCGCCGGCGTCAGCGCGAAGCAGGCGAACAAGGCGTAAGCCGCATGCCGTGCGCCATCGATGCCGCCCGGTTCGGTCAGACCGGCTGCATTCACCGTGAGCCCGGCCAACGCCGCGCCGATCGCCATGGCATAGAGCTGCACCGTGGTGATGCCGGCAGAGGCCAGGTTCTCTTCACCGCGGCGCGCTGATTTCAACACCCGCGTCAGCAGGTGCGGCCAGCCCAATCCGATACCCAAGCCGACACCGCCGAGCGCCAGCGCCAGCCACAATCCTTCGGCTGCGACATCGACGTCTCCGGGCAACAGCAACACCAGCGACAGCAGCGACAAGGTCATCACCAGCGGTCCGAAACGCACCATCCGATCGGCATCCTTGCCACTGCGCGCCGAACTGAGCAGCGACGCCAGGCTCCAGCCGCCGGCCATGGCGGCCGTCATGTAACCGGCCTGCAGCGGCGCGTAACCATGCAAGGTCTGCAGGAAGTACGGCACGAAGATTTCGGTCATGCTGCCGATCATGAGCAGGCAGACGCAGGCGAATACCTTCCCCATTGCGGTACTCAATTGATAGGCGCCGGTCGGCAACAAGGCCACGTCGGGACGCTGGTCAAGCCAGGCGACCAGCCCACCCGCCGCCAGTCCGGCCGCGACGCCGAGCAATTTTCCGGCGCTGTCCTCGACCTGTCCGGCCAACGCCACCAGCAGCACCGACAGCGCCAGCAAGGCAATCTTGAGCAGTGGAATGCGTACCGGACCAGAAGCCGCAGCGTCGCCCTGCACCGGCTTGCCGCCCAGCTGTCCGGCCACGATCACCGCCTGCAGCAGCGCCACCGGCAACAGGCACCAGAACGCCAGCCGCCAGGCGCCGCCGGCCGCGAACAATCCGCCGACTGCCGGTCCCAGCAAGGTCGCCACGCCCCACATGCCCGACTCCAGCGCCACCGCGCGCGACCACAGGCGCTGTTCGAACAGCACCGGGATCAGCGCATAGCCGAGCGCGGCCAGCAAACCGCCGCCGAGGCCTTGCACGCTGCGCCCGGCCAGCATCCACGGCATCGACAATGCCGTCGCGCACAGGACCGAGCCCAGCGTGAACACCGCCAGTCCCAGCAGATAGGCACGGCGCGGGCCGAGCTTGTCGAGCAGCTTGCTGGTCAGCGCCGAGCCGACGATGGAGGCGACCACGAACAGCGTGATGTTCCAGGCGTAGTACGCCAGGCCGCCGATGTCGCGCACCACCGACGGCAGGATGGTGGTGACGATGTGGACATTGATCGCGTGCAGCGCAACGCCGCCGGTCAGGGCGACCGAGCGCAGCAGATTGCGGCCGGTCAGCAATTCGCTCCAGGACGTGACGACAACGGTTTCAGACTTCATGACTGGCCTCGACATTCGGATGGATAACGCCTAATATGCAAGCGTTTGTTTGGATATTGTTTGAACGCATGTTAAACCCGCACCATGAATTACACAAGTAAACACTTGGAAAATAAAATTACCATTAACCCCGACATGTCGACCGCCGAACGCATCCTGCTCCGGCTGAAGACGCGCGGCCCTGCCTCCACCGCGACGTTGGCGCAGGAACTCGGGATGACGGCAGAAGCGGCGCGGTTGCAGGTGCAGAAGCTGCTGGCGGACGAATTGATCAGCGGCGTGCAGGAAGCCGCTGCCGGCGCCGGACGGCCGCGACAGAACTGGGAGTTGAGTGCAGCCGGCCACGCGCGCTTCCCCGATACGCATGCCTACCTGACGATCCAGTTGATCGGTTCGATCAGACAGCTGTTCGGCGAAGAAGGACTGGACCGCCTGATTTCCCAGCGTGAAGGCGAGATGCGCAAGGATTACCTGAAGGCCTGCAGCGGCCTCGCCGGCATTCCGAAAAAACTCGACAAGCTGGCGTCCCTGCGCGCCGCCGAAGGCTACATGGCGCGCGTCGAGAAGGATGGCAAGGACTGGCTGCTGATCGAAGACCACTGCCCGATCTGTGCGGCGGCAAGCAGTTGCCAGGGATTTTGCCGCTCGGAGCTGCAGCTGTTCAGCGAAGTCCTTGGCGACATCGCCTCGGTGACGCGCGAAGAGCACCTGCTGGCCGGCGCGCGGCGTTGCGTCTATCGCGTCAGGAATGCCGAGGCAATGCATCGGCAATGCATCGACAATACATAAGCGCGGCCCCCGCAAAGTTGTATAGGCAATGCTGACGGCTTCATGTCAGAATCGCTGTCGTGCAACATGAAAACCATCCACATAAGGAAGCTGCAATGAAGACACCGATGAACGCATGCCTGCTGGCGCTGACCATGGCGTTGAGCGCCTGCGCAATCCAGCCGGCCGCCGAGCAAACAACCTCGACCGGACAAGTGCCGCCGGCGCGCGTTTATATCAAGAGCATGCTGTCGCCATCGTCGGGTACGGCCGAAGTGCAGTTCTCACGCGGCTCGTCTTTCTTGTTCGGGAACGCGCCGCTGGAGCTGGCGATCAATGACGTGGTATTGGCGCAGATCCAGAAGGGAGAACGCCTCAGCATCTGGCTCAAGCCCGGGACCAGCTATGACTTCAGCATCAGGCCCGTACATTCGCTGAACAGCTCGACCTATCCGCAGACCAGAAAGATCAGCGTGGATCTGAAGAATCCCGGCACTTACAAGGTGGTCATCGGCGGCGACAAGGAAGGCGCGACCCTGCAACTGGAAAAATGAAGCAGGGACGTTCGTCCGGGCGGTTTTTCCGGCCCTCGGTACAAAGCGCGGCAAAGCCCGCGCTTTTTTAATGCCGGGCAGAAAATCGATGCCGTTCTGCAATGCCCGTGGCGCGCGCTTTTCGGGACGGATACGACATAAAGATTTCTTCAGAAAAACTATCCCGGCGAAATAACAACACTCTCTGAAAAATTATCAATCGGTCATCATTCTTCGCGCGCCGATGCGCTTCTTCAGCACTAAGATGTGGGGAAAAATCTACAACAAATTTCTCTCATGGACGAAGAACTCTATCTCATCAAAGACGCTGGCGTGAGTCCGCGCCAGATTCGCCTGGCGCGCGTCATCATCGGCATCCTGCTGCTGTCGGCGGCGGTCGCCACGCCGCTCGCAACAACCCCCTTGCTGCCGATCCCGGGCTACATGAGCGGCTTCGGCATCGCCATGGTCGTGGTCAACATCATCCTGGCCTCGCTGCTGTTCGCCAAAGGCCTGATCGAAAGCAAGGAGCGCACGATCAGGCTGGGCACGGCGTATTTTTTCGTGACGGTGATTTTCGTGCCGCTGATCGCGGCCTTCCCCGGCGGCCTCATGGAAGCTCCCATCATCGGCAGCACCAGCAGCGCAGTATGGCTATGGTGCGGCTGGCATACCGGTTTCGGCCTGCTCATCATCCGCTACGCAACGAATTCCGAAGAAACCGCGGGCACCGCGACGAGCGTGCGCAGATCCATCCTCACCACGATTGCCGTGGTGGCGTTGCTGACGCTGGCTGCCACGCAAGGATTACCTTACCTGCCGCAAGTTCTCCGCAACGGCCGCGACTTCTTTGACAACTCAACCATGCTGATTCCGGGGCTGGTGTTCGGCGTCAACGTTATCGGCTTGCTCTGCGTAATGCGCATGCGCGAAGAAAAACCGGAACAGTTATGGCTCATGGTCGGCATGGTCGCCGCCTGTATCGACGTCTGGCTGACGCTGTATGGCGGCGCGCGTTTTTCGCTGGGCTGGTATTTCGCCAAGATGACCAGCCTGTTCACTTCGCTGGCGGTGCTGGTTTCGCAGTTGTACGGCATCACGCGGCTGTACCACAGCATTGCCGGAGCCAACCAAATCCTCCTGACGCAAGCCAATCAGGACGGCCTGACCTCGCTGTCGAACCGGCGCTGCTTTGACCAGGTGCTGGAAATTGAATGGAATCGCGCCCGCCGCGACAAGCGTTCGCTGGCGCTGCTGATGATCGACGTCGACTATTTCAAAAAGTACAACGATTGCTACGGCCACCTGGCCGGGGATGATTGCCTGCGCCAGATCGCGCAGCAGTTGTTGCGCGTGATCAACCGGCCTGGCGACGTCGCGGCGCGTTACGGCGGTGAAGAATTCGTGGTCATTCTGCCCAACACGGATGCCGCCGGCGCCCGCCTGGTCGCGGAACGCCTGCTGCTTAACCTGACCGCCGCAAGCATTCCGCACGCCGACAACCAGCCGCTGTGCCACGTCACCCTCAGCATCGGCGTGTCGGCGATGGTGCCGGCCTCCGGCGGCAGTACGACTGCGCTGGCGCTGGCGGCCGACAAGGCCTTGTACGAGGCCAAGGAAAGCGGCCGCAATCGGGTCTGCACGGCTCGCCAGGAATCATTTGCGCTGACGGCAACACCCGCTTTCCAGATGAGCTGAGGGGCGTCAGGGGTCAGATATTCAACAAACCGATAACTGGTATTGGGAATCGAAATTGGAAAAGGACGTCTGAAACACGCATACTGCAACGCAACATAAATCACTTTCTTGCGGAGCCCACCATGCGTATCCTGATCGACATCCTGCCATACACCCTGCTGATCGCTGCAATGGTCGCCCGTTACTTTGCGTCGACCCGCTGATCCATGGCGACAGGCCTGCCGCGAGTGATTGCAGGCCGGCCGGTAGTTCACAGAAGACAAAAAAGGGCGGATATTTCCGCCCTTTTGCTTTTTCCTCCTGCCGGAAAATCTCTTTTCCGCATCTTTACAATTCCCCCCCGACTTTCAAGTAACCGTCCTTGCAGCCGTTATGGAGCTGGGTGACCGTGTCTGGTTGGCCTTACACTCCTCGCTTCATTTCGCTTCCATCCCTTTCGAAAGACTGCTCATGCCGCGCATCATGACCCTCATCCTCGCGACAGCACTGGCGCTGGCAATCACCGGCTGTGCCTGTGTCCCTGGTTTCGTGGGTTTTGACAGTCGCTGCGGCTTCACCAATCTGCCCAGCGGGCAGCCCTGAGAGCAATTTACACTTGCAAATCGGTGTTAAGTTTCCTGCCTTGAATGGCCCCCAGTGCAGCGCAACAAAAAGACCTGTGCCCCTCTTTCTCTATCTCACTGCAAATGCAATTCGAGCCATGCGATCAGGTCGTTGTGCGCGCGCAAACGGCGCTCTGAGGATTCGTTGAAAATCTCGTGGAACGCGTCATCGTAGCAATGCGCGGTCTTGTCGACTTGCGGCACATGCGCAAAGAACGCGCGGCTGCCGGAAGGATCGACGAAGGCGTCGTCGCCGGCGAACTGCAGCAGCAGCGGCGAGGTAAATGTGCCGGCATCGCGCTGCACGCACGCCATCGCGTCCAGCATGAAATTGACGACGCGCGCCGCCACCTTGCCATGGTTGAGCGGATCGCCGAGGAAGTCGCGCACTACCGCTTCGTCATGTGACAAACGCTGCGCCGGCAGGCTGGTCGGCACCGCAAAACCCGGCGCAATCCGGGTAGTCAGGGTCAGCAGGAATTTTTGAAAGGCCGACATCCGGATCGCCAGCGCCGGGGACGACAGCATCAGTCCGCGCACTTTCGACCAACCACCGGTGGCGAAGCGCGCCGCTATCAGACCGCCCATGCTGTGCCCGAACAAAAATGGCGTGGTCTGTGCGGCTGCGGCGAAATCGTCGAATACGATTTTGAGATCGGCAAGGAAATCGTCGCTCGCCTGCACGCTGCCGCGCGCACCTTCCGAGCGACCATGGCCGCGATGATCGTGGATGCGCACCGAGAAACCGGCTTCATGGAAAATTCTCGCCAGTTGGCCGTAGCGACCGCCGTGCTCGCCCAGCCCATGCACCAGCACAACGGCGCCGCGCGGCTGCGGACGGAGGTATTCACGATAGAAAAGTCGGACGCCGTCGGCGGCCTGGAGAAATCCTGTATTTTGATTATTGTCGGACATGGCGCTGCGTTTCCTTGAATGGAAGATCTCGGACGTCTGCATATTGCCCTAAAAATCGACAATGCACAGCATCGCGTCCGCCTTGTGAAAACGGCGCATACGCAGCGAAGAAAAACGGGAGCACAACAAGAAGAGAAGCGCGCCGGACTGTCTGCCTGAAAAATCACACTGCAGCTAGCCCGGCGGCGGCGGAGCGTCGCATTCGGCGCTCCGGAGGAATTGGTGTTGGTATATTTTCTAACCGCCAACTCCGGTATCGAGACCAGATAATAAATTCGCCTCTGCGCGCCACCAATCGGACGATGCCGGATTGCCTTGTAGGACAAGCTCTCCTGTCGCGGAGACGCCGGCTCCTGCTGCTATTGCGCGCTTATCGTTGTGAATCCTGGCCCGCTATTTCGGTGTCCTGACGGCGGCGTGTGCGACGGACACGCCGGATCGCCAGTTGCACGCTGGCCAGCCATGACAGCGGACGCGGATGCACGACCGCACGCAAGGCGCGCGCATAGTCGAGTATCAGGCCCGGCGTCCACGCCATGGTCATGGCGCGCTTGCGGATGTGGCTGGCGACCCAGACTTCCGGTGTGAACAGGATCTTGACGAAGCTCAGCCAGTGGTCGGTGCGCTTGCCGATCACGCCCTCCAATGCAGCCTCCAGCGCATGCGCGACCGTGCTGGAACAATTGCGGTGGGTCAGGTTGTAGATCTCTTCGCGGCGATAGTCCTGCCAGAATTGCTGCAAGTGGCGCGCATCGTAATCGCGGAAAGAAATCTTTTCGGTGGACTCGCACCACGACGCCGATTCCGACGGATAGTCGGTCAGATAGCGGCCGCGCACATTGTTGTCCGGCGTGGCGCGCAGCAGGCGTGAAAACTCGCCCGGTGACCGATCGATTTCAACCGCCGGATACAGGCTGATGTACAGGCTTGGGGCAATCTCCAGCGCGGCGTGACCGGTCGAGATGCGGCCGCTGGCGTCGACCGCGGCGATGTAGCGATCGACGATCGGGCGATGCAGCGTCGCTTCCCTGGCTGAACCGGCCGGCGTCCAGACGTGCACCGTCAACGGCGCTGCCGACGCGATTGCTGCTGGCGTCGTCACCGCCAGCTGGCCGTCGTAGCTGCCCGCATCGAGCGGCCGATCCGAATCGGCGTTGCGATAAGCCAGCTGCGACAATGAACTATCACGCGGCAAACGGCGTGAACGACTGGCCAGCCAGATCATGCTCCAGCCGCTGAAGATCAGCCCCATGCCCAGGCAGTAAGGCACCGTGCCTTTGTAATGCGTGGGGTAAGGCTGAAAGAAAAAAATCGCGATCAGGATCTGGCCGACACCACCTGCCAGCGCCATGCGCCAGCGTGGAAAATGCACGATGGCGGCCGAGATGATCTGCAAGCCGCCGCCGATCGTGAAAGCAGTGCCGAACAGCATCGCCAGCAGCATGTCGCTGTGGTGATAGGCCGAAATGATCAGCAGTGCGATCGCCAGGAACAGGCCGCCTTTGACGTAGCGCAGCGTTTTCTGCGCGCCCACCCCGCTCGACGCGAGGAACAGCGTGGCCAGGCTTTCCAGCAGCAGCAGCCAGCCGAACAGCGTCAGCGGAAACACCAGCACGCCGTCGAGCGCATCGATGCACAGGCTCACGCCGATGACCGCCCAGGCCAGTCCGATCAATGCCAGCACATGCCAATATCGTCGGATAAAATCCGCTCCCAGCAACAACAACACCAGACGTATCACGTTTTATTCCCCATTCAGATGACCGCTGACCGCCTTCTGCGGTCCGACCTGTTTCCCGGCATCCATTCTACCGTCGTCGTCATCGCGCTTGTTCCTAATGGAAAGAATCGACGACAATGGGCGGCCTTCATTCCACTATCCGGTCCATGTTCATCTTCGTCAAATTTTTCAGCGCCTTGCTGCTGTTCCCTCTCAACCTGTTGCTGCTTGCAGCGCTCGGACTATTGTTGCAACGCCGCTGGCACCGGGCCGTGTGGCTGACCTGGACGGCGCTGGCGCTGCTGTTCATGTTCAGCACACGAGTAGGTACGATGTTGCTGACGGCACCACTGGAAGTACAAAACCCCGCGCTGTCGGTCATACCGTCAACAGCGCAAGCGATTATTGTGCTCGGCGGAGGCAGGCAATCGAATGCGCCGGAATATGGCAATCGGGATATGCCCGGCTACGCCGCACTTGCCCGCTTGCAATATGCCGCGCACCTGCATCGCGCCAGTGGCCTGCCCATACTCGTGACCGGCGGCAAGCCTGACGGCTCGACCGAAAGCGAGGCGGCGGTAATGGCGCGCAGCCTGCATGACGACTTCGGTGTCGCCACACGCTGGCTGGAGCAGGCATCCGACACTACCGCGGACAACGCCCGGCTGAGCGTGCCGATTTTGCGCAATGCGGGGGTACAACATGTGCTGCTGGTGACCGATGCCATGCACATGCCGCGCGCGGTACGCAGCTTTCGTGCACAAGGCATCGAGGTGATCCCGGCGCCGACGGTTTTTTTCAGCGGTGAACGTTTTACCTTCAACGATCTATTACCCGGAGGCGATGGCTTGCGACGCAGCAACTACGCGTTGCACGAATGGATCGGCCTGCTCTGGTACGCGCTGCGACCGGCCGCGGACAAGAGCCGATAAGGCCAAGGAAAGCCCCACTAATCGGGGCTTTCTTTTTTTCTACCACGTTTAAAGTTATCCTGTTGTCGCGCCGTTAACGACACAGTCCGGGCAGCATTCCGGACGACAACTCGGGTATTTGTATCCAAGTTTTCAAGGCATGCACAGACACGCCGACCATATCCACATTTAATTAAAGAAAACTCTGGAGACCATGGAATGAAACTTTCATTCAAACAACGTCTGTGGGCGCCGCTCGTCATCAGCCTGATTGCACTGCTCTCGATTTCGATCTTCAACGCTTACCAGGCGCACAACATCCGCCTGGAAGAACGCAAGAAAGACCTGATCAACGTGGCGCAGGTTGCCATGAGTACGATCAAGGAATACGGTGAGCTGGCCAAGAACGGCACGATGACCAAGGAAGAAGCCCAGAAGACCGCGCTGGCGCGTGTGAAGATGATGCGCTACGGCACTGACGGTTATTTCTCGGTATCCAACTCTTCGGCCGTGACCGTCATGCATCCGATCAAACCGGAGCTGAACGGCAAGGACTTGACCAACTTCAAGGATCCGGCCGGCAATCAGGTGTTCGTCAATATCTCCAAGGCTGCCGCCGCGCCCCAAGGCGGTTTCATCAACTACATCTGGCCGAAAGTCGGCTCGCCCGATCCGGTGCCGAAAACTTCCTATGCGTTCCGGTATGAACCATGGGACTGGATCGTCACCACCGGCGTGTACATGGACGACGTCAATTCGGCGTTCACGCAATCGGTCTATCAGCTGATCGCGATCTTCGCCGGTTTCGCCATCATTCTGATCGCGCTGGTGGTGGTCAACAACCGCAGCATCCTGCGCACCATCGGCGGCGACCCGGGCGACGCGGCGGAAATCGCCAACCGTATTTCCGACGGCGACCTGACCCTGGTCATCAACACCGCGCCGGGCGATACTTCGAGCCTGGTGTATGCGTTCAAGCGCATGCGCGATTCGCTGACGCACACGATTTCGAATATCAAATCGTCGGCCGACACCATCGCCACTGCATCGAGTGAAATCGCCAGCGGCAACCTCGACCTGTCGAACCGCACCGAACAGCAGGCCGGCTCGTTGGAAGAAACCGCTTCGGCAATGGAAGAACTGACCTCGACCGTGAAGCAGAACGCCGACAATGCACGCCAGGCCAATCAGCTGGCGGTGTCTGCATCCGAAGTCGCGATCCAGGGCGGCGCGGTCGTCAGCCAGGTGGTCGACACGATGGGTTCGATCAATGAATCGTCGCGCAAGATCGTCGACATCATCAGCGTCATCGACGGCATCGCCTTCCAGACCAACATCCTCGCGCTGAACGCCGCAGTGGAAGCTGCCCGCGCCGGTGAACAGGGTCGCGGCTTTGCCGTGGTGGCGAGTGAAGTGCGCAGCCTGGCACAGCGCTCTTCCGCTGCGGCGAAAGAGATCAAGACGCTGATCGATGACTCGGTGTCCAAGGTCGACGTCGGCAGCAAGCTGGTGCAGCAGGCCGGCGAAACCATGAACGAGGTGGTCGCCAGCGTCAAGCGCGTAACAGATATCGTCGGCGAAATCAGTTCGGCCAGCCAGGAACAAAGCGCCGGCATCGGTGAAGTGGGCCAGGCCATCACCCAGATGGATGAAGGCACGCAGCAAAACGCCGCGCTGGTGGAACAAGCCGCCGCCGCTGCGCAATCGCTGCAAGACCAGGCCGCCACGCTGGCCCAGTTGGTGGGACGCTTCAAGCTCGATGGTGCTCACGTGCAGGCGGCGCCGATCGTGCGTGCTGCCGCGCCGGTACGTACTGCGGTGGCAAAGGCGCCGGTCCGGCCTGCTGCCGTCGCCGGCAAACCCAAGGCGGCTGCTCCTGCTGCAGCGCCGCGCATCGCCTCGGCGCCTGCCAAATCGGCGGGATCGAAACCGACGATGCCGGATTCCGATTCGGATTGGGAAACCTTCTGACGGACGTCCCTGCATCATCGTGACGGGTAGCAAAACGAAGGGCTTGCATCTCAGTGCAAGCCCTTTTTTCATGCGTTGATCCGGCACATTTTCTTTCACCGCGACAATGCCGCCATGCTTGTCGAAGCAGTCATTTTTTGAGAGTTTTCTCATATTATTTGAGGACGTGAATCGCGAGAATGGTTACATCGCGCTGAAGCAAAGCGCCCACATGAAACCACGATCGCCATGAACCGCCTCGCCGCCCTCATCGTCCTGACTTCCGCCTTGTGCGCCGCTGCCGCCGCGTATGCCGCGCCGACGGTGGAACTGCGCGTGACCGGCGTGATCCGCCCTTCCGCCTGCACCCCGACGCTGGGCAACAGCGGCGTGGCCGACTACGGCACCATCCCTGCCAAGACCTTGCAGGCCGGTCAATACAAGAAACTCGACGTCAAGCAAGTCAGTCTTTCCGTGACCTGCGACGCCACCGCCAGGATTGCGCTGGTGGTGCTCGATAACCGCAGCGCTTCACGCGTCGACGGCGTGGTCGACAGCATTCGCGCCGACACCGCCTACAACTTCGGTCTCGGTAGTGTTGCCGGCAAGAACGTCGGCGGCTACACCATGATGCTGTCCGCCACCGCCCTGGCAGACGGTCAGCCGGTCTCCGCCATCTCGTCCAGGGACAAGGGCGCTTCGTGGAGCGGCAATGCCAACTACCTCGACCACGACGGCGCTTATTTCTCTTTCGCCCAAAGCGGCACGACACCGGTCGCACTCAAGACGCTGGCCGCGACCATCAACGTCCAGGCGGTTCTGAACAAGCCGGAAAACTTGCCATTGAATCAAGACGTGCCGCTGGACGGCTCGGCCACGATCGAGATCAAGTATCTTTGACGCGACAGAGTTGCGCTGCAAGCACGCTTCTTGCACGCACTTTTTGCGCAGTCCACAGTCAAACTGGGAATCGGCTTAAAATAAGCCGGTAGCATTGACCAGTAAATTGCGCCGTTTAGTTGTCGACCGTCTGTGAAAATCCAGCAGTTCCGACAGGTCCGCCCTGTCGAATCCGTTTAAGGAAAGAGACATGGCAAACTCTCCCAAAACAATGTCCAGCCTGATGTGCGAACTCAGCGTCGCACTCGCCGACCTTGCTGAAAAAATGAGCAATCTGGCAATCAATCTGGAAAACCAATACCTCGATTCCGATGCGGAAGAACCGGCTGCGCTGATGGAAGCCGCCCGCTCCACGATTGAAAAGGCCAGGAGCAATTGACGCGCCGCCTGCCGTCACTTCTCCTAGCCTGACTTGTTACGTTTCTTTTTTGACATTATTTCCCGAGCGGCATCACGCGTCACCACGCTGCCGTCATCGTCGATCCAGAACGACGCCCCTTCCGCCTCCACCCGCTCCGCAATGAAATCCGCCACCACGTTGACGCGCACGATGTCGCGCGCGTCGGCATGCGTGATCAGCCAGTAGGACCGATACAGTTTCACCTGCGGCAACAGGCGCACCAGTTTCTTCTCGCGCCGCGCCATAAAACAGGGCAACACGCCCAAGCCTGCCCCACCGACCACCGCCGCCATCTGGCTGATGATGTTGGAGATGCGGATGCGCGGCCGCAACGTCGGAGAAATCTCGGACAGGTAATCCAGCTCGCGCGACCACATCAGGTCTTCCACATAGCCGACCCAGGGATGCGCCTCCAGTTGCGACTTGTCGCCGATGGCAGGCTGGCGGCGCAGGTAGTCGCGTGCAGCGTAGATGCCCAGTTCGTAATCGTTGAGACGCCGCGCATACAAGCGTCCCTGCTCGGGCCGCGTCATGCTCACGGCAATATCGGCCTCGCGTTTGGACAGGCTGAACAGGCGCGGATTGGCGATCAGTTCCACTTCGAGCTCCGGATGGCGCTGCGCCAGCAGGTCCAGTTGCGGCGCCAGGAAATAGGTGCCCCAGGCTTCCGGCGTGCCGATGCGGATCGAGCCGGTCAGCCCCTGAGCGGGATCGTCCTGGCGCGCATGGATGCGCACCGCCAGGCTTTCCATCGCTTCGGCTTCGGGGATCAGGCGCTCGCCTTCGACGGTCAGCGCGTAACCGGCCGAGCGACGGTCGAACAAGGCCGCGCCGAGGGATTGTTCCAACCCGACGATACGCCGGCTCAGCGTCGAATGATCAATGCCGAGCTGACGCGCAGCGACCGTCAGGCGGCCGGCACGGACCACGGCGAGGAAGGCTTGCAGGTCATTCCAGTCGAACTTGTTCATGGGATTTCCGTATGCGATTTTTTGCACATGAAGTGTGTGATATTCGGCATTTACCGGGAAAAATCCCAATGCTACTCTTTTTCTGCTTTTACGCCTGCACGTTCATTTTCTTGCTGATGCGGGCGACAAACCTACAAAGGAGACCGCATGTCCAACATGTTCAATCAGCTCAAGGCCTTGGCCCAGGCCGGCAAACCGGTGCGGGTCGGCCTGATCGGCGCCGGCAAGTTCGGCTCGATGTTCCTCTCGCAGGTGCCGCGCACGCCCGGCGTGCATCTGCTCGGCATCGCCGACCTCTCGCCGGCGCGCGCCAAACAGGCGCTCACACGCGTCGGCTGGAAGGACGACATGCACGCCGCGCGCTCGTGGGATGAAGCGCTGCGCGACGGCAGCACCTTCGTGCAGGACGACGCCGAAGCGATGATCGCGCATCCGCAACTCGACATCGTCATCGACGCCACCGGTAGTCCCGCCGCCGGCATCCGCCACGCATTGCTGTGCTGCCAGTACCGCAAGCACATCATCATGGTCAACGTCGAAGCCGATGCGCTGGCGGGACCGCTGCTGGCGCGCCGTGCGGCCGAAGCCGGCATCATTTATTCGATGGCCTACGGCGACCAGCCGGCGCTGATCGCCGAGATGGTCGACTGGGCCCGCACCTCGGGCTTCGACGTGGTGTGCGCCGGCAAGGGCACCAAGTATCTGCCCATCTATCATCAATCCACACCGGATACCGTGTGGGGCCACTACGGCTTCAGCGAGGCGCAAGTGGCGTCGGGCGACTTCAATGCGCAGATGTTCAACTCTTTCCTCGACGGCACCAAGTCGGCGCTGGAAATGGGCGCGGTGGCCAACGCCTGCGGCCTGACGCCGGGCGCCGACGGACTGGCCTTCCCGCCCTGCGGCGTGGACGATCTGCCGAACCTGCTCAAGCCTGCCTCGGCGGGCGGCATCCTGCCGCACTCGGGCACGGTGGAAGTGGTGTCGTCGCTGGAGCGTGACGGCCGTCCGGTGTTCCGCGATTTGCGCTGGGGCGTGTACGTGACCTTCGAAGCGCCAAGCGATTATGTACGCGACTGCTTCGCCCAGTACGGACTCAAGACCGATGCCAGCGGCCGCTACGCCACCATGTACAAACCGTATCACCTGATCGGCCTCGAGCTCGGCATCTCGGTGGCCAACATCGCCGTGCGCGGCCAGGCCACCGGCAGCACGCTGGCCTTCAGCGGCGACACCGTCGCCACCGCCAAGCGCGATCTCAAACCGGGCGAGAAGCTGGACGGCGAAGGCGGCCACATGGTCTACGGCAAACTGATGCCGGCAGCCGACTCGCTCAACGCCGAAGCATTGCCGATCGGCCTGGCGCATCACATCGTGCTGCAGCGTCCGGTTGCAGCGGGTCAGGCAGTGCGCTGGAGCGACGTCGCCATCGACAGCAGCGTGCAGGCGATCCAGGTGCGGCGAGAAATGGAGGCGCTGTTCCGCAAGGAAATGGGATTGGCGGCGCCGCGCGACAGCATCGCCGCATGATCTGAACTCGCATGAAAAAACCGCCGTCCGGCATGACACCGGACGGCGATTTTCTTTTGGCGACGACGTATCAGAAGTCGTACTTCAACTCTGCAAACAAGGTCCGCTGCGGAAACGGATGGAACAGGAAGTAATCCTTGTTGGTGATGTTGTCGATGCCGACGGCGGTGCTCCAGTGCTTGTCGATCTTGTAGCGTACGCGCGCATCAAAAATCACGTAGCTGTCGAAGCCCTGGTAGGTATGCGTATTGACGTCGCTGTTGTCGACGGTGGCGTACAAGCGGCCGCTATAGCGTCCCGCCAGCGTGTAGGCCCACTTGTCGTCGGGACGGTAAGTGCCGACCAGCGTAGCGCGCCACTCCGGTACGTAAGGCGTGCGCTTGCCGACCGAGGTCGAGGTGGTCGAGACGAAACTGCTGTTGCCGAGGATGCGCGCATCGACGTACGTCACACTGCCGTTGATCTCGAGTCCGCGGATCAGCGCGTCGTCTTTTTGCAGCACCAGTTCGACGCCGCGCTGGCGCGTCTTGTCGATGTTCTGCGTATAGGACGACACCACCGTGCCCAGCGTCGCCGTCTGTGCAATCAACGCGTCCGATACTTCTTCCTGGAACAGCGACACGCGCACCTTGCCTTTGTCGAGCGCACGCTCGATCGCCAGTTCGCTCGACAGCACGCGCTCCGGCTGCAGGTTGGGATTGGGCTGGCGGAAGATCCCGTCGCTGCCCTGCACGTTCTGGTACAGCTCGCCCACGGTCGGGAAACGCAGGGCCTTGCCGAACGAACCGGTCACCTGCCACGCATCGCCGGGCGTCCATGCCAGCGACAGTTTGGGTGAGAAGCCGGAATTGCGCACTTCAGGTTGATTGATGCCGCCGCCGGCGACCGCATAGTTGTAGCCGCCAAACGCGCGCCACCATTCATAGCGCCCACCCAGGGTCGCCTTCCAGTCTTGCGCCAGGCGCCAGACATCCTGCGCCCACACGGCGGACGTCTCGGTCTTGCCGCGCGAATCGGTCGACAAGGCGCCGTTGCTGCCGGAAACCCAGTTGCTGGTCAGGTAAGTCGGGCTGACCAGTTTGTATTGATCGTAGTGTCCGCCGAAGCTGACGATGTGCGCACCCTTGAGACCGTCCGGACGCCAGATGCCCTTGAGATCGAGCGTGTTCCAGCCGGTGCCGCTGGCATCGGCGACAGTGCCGGCGCCGCCGTTTTGTGCAGCAGGATAAAGACCTGTCGACGTACGTGTCAGATCCTTGGACATGGAGGAATTGCTCACGACTGCTTCCCAGTCGAACACGCCTTGGGTCTTGCTGCGCACCGACAGGCTTTGCATCCATTGCTCCTGTTCGGTGTAATTGCTGGCCAGCCCGCTGGGATAAATGATGGTCCCGGCCGCGTTGCGGAGGTAGGACTGGCCATGCGAATCGGCCCGGTTCTGCCAATAGCCAAGGGTATAGGCGGCGGTCAGCGTCGGCGAAAAATCATAGGCCAGCTTGAGCTTGGCGTTGTCTTGCACGGTATGCGTCAGGCCGTTCGCCCCGAGCACGAAGATATTCTTGCCGGTGCGGTCTTGCGCAGCGTAGCCGCCGATGCTGCCGGCCGGCGCCGTGGCGGCAGTCACGTAGGTCAACGGCTGGCTATAACTGTCCAGATGATTCGCGCTGAACCACCACGACAGGTCGCCGCTGCGGTTGCCCAGCGTGGCGCTCAACTCCTGTGCTCGATAAGTATTGCTGGTGCCGTACTGGCTGAAATCCTGGAACGCGGTATTGGCCTTGACGCTGGCTTCGAAGTGATCGGGCATGCGCGTGGTGATCTCGGTCACGGCGCCGTAGGAATTGCCCGGGTACTGCGCAGCGAACGGACCGTACAGCACGTCGATGCGCTCGACTTCTTCCGGCGCGACCATGAACCAGCGCGGCGAACCGTTGCCGTTATTATTGTTGATCAGCGCCGACAACAACATGCCGTCGGCGTAGATCAGGCTGCGCGCACCGGCGTTGATGCCGGTGGTGCGCGTGGACATGGGCGCCTGCGTGTCGCCGATGTAACGCTTGCGCACCAACACGTTGGGCAGGTACTTGAGTGTGTCCTCGACGTTCATCGCGTTGACGGTGTCGGCCGCCGTGGCGGCGGTGATGCTTTCGGTGGTGGTCGGCAGTTGGTTCTTTTCGCTGACCGAGCGCGACTCCTTGACGACCACTTCGGGCAAGGCGGCAGCGCCTTCAGCTTGCGATTGAGTTTGCGCCTGACTGAGCGGGCTCCACGCGGCGATCATCGCCAGCAACAAGGGTCGCAAAGGGAATGGAAATGGCTTGGTATTTTTCATGTTGATCCGGACCGGCGGCGCAGATGCGGACGAGAGCCGCACTTGCACAAGTTGACTGAACAGGGAAGGCAACCGTCAAACCCGCAACGGTTGCCACGACATTCAGGCAACCAGCGGCGGCGCCCGCGACAATGCGACGGTCCAGGCAAACAGCGGCTGCGGTGCGCGATAAAACAGGCGCGGCAGGAAATGTGAAATGGTAAACACGGTCTCGGTCGGCATCGGTTGCCGTGGCGGCGCGACGGCGTCGGCATGCATCAGGCAATACGGACAATGCGAGGAAGAAGCCTCCTTTTTACCGGTGTCGCGGTCAGCGTCGTTGGCGGTCTTGTCGCCGAAGGCGCTGCAGATTTCCATCCAGAACGAGCCGCCGCGCTCCTGCGACCACGCTTGCGACGCCGCGGAAAACGTCGGGGCGAGCACCATCAGCAGCACCGCCAAAATGGCGGTCCACGCGGTGATTGTGTTGCGGATGGATGGGCTCGAACGGCCCGATGTCTGCTTCCCCATCTTGCGAATGTAGCATGCACATGCACGGCAATGCAGCGCCGGAACTGGTGTTCAGGCCGATGGCGATGCGTACGCGGCGGGGAGGGAAAAACTTGAGAGGCTGGAAAGGCTTGCCGGTGGCGGTCTGCAAACGATGCAGGCCGCCACGGCAAGACCGGATGAAAGCAGGTGCGACAAATTGTCGCACCCCTGCAAGCCGGGAAGTCTGCAGGGGTGAATCGTCCGGATTACTTGTTCGGCGTTGCGGCCGGTGGCGTCGGCAGCGCCTTGATGCCCTTGGTCTGCGCCACGGTCAGGCTGGTGACGAAACTGGCGACGTCGTAAGGCTTGCCGTCGCGCTCGCCGGCGGTCTTGTCGATGTGGTGCGCCTCAACGACATAAGTGCCTTGCCATGGCAGATCGAAGTTCACCAGGCCTTGTTCATTGGTGTGGCCTTCCTTGCCCCAGCCTGCCGAGGTGATGATGCTGATCTTGGTCTTGGCCAGCGGCTGGCCCTTGTAGACCAGCTTGAATTCTCCCGGCTTGCCGGTGGTCACGATGTCCAGCGTCAGGCGCGGCGCCTGTTCGGCGAAACCGGTGACCAGGCGTGCAGCCGGGGTCCACAGGGTACGCGTCACGGTCTCGCCGGTCTTGCGTTCGAGGATGGGATAGTGGGCTTCTTCAGCAACGATGGACTCGCCCTTGCCGGCGCGTGCCGACAGTGCGTAGGCGTTCTTGCCCTTGTTCACGTCCAGTGTCTTGTCGCCGTTGGCGCCCAGCAGGACGGCGCTCGGTTGTACGAAGCGGTCGAGCAAACCAGGCGAAGTTTCGCGCAGGTTTTCGCCGAACTCGCCGAAGTACAGGTTAGCGGACTTGGCGTCCTGCTGCAGCCAGACGTGGTGAGCCTGCGCGGACGCGGCCAGCAGCAAGGTGGACAGCAAGGCGGGAATGACGAGACGTTTCAGTTTCATGTAGTGCTTCCTTTCAGGGGCTAGGTGTTTTTATGATGCAAAACGACAAACTCTCTCCGGCGCAACGAACAACGCCATGCCGGAGAGGAAGAACGAAACGGGAGATCATGCGCAGCGCCGGATGGCGCCAACCTGGCTTTCGGCTCGGTTATTTTAATTATCGAGAATGATTATCATTATAGCAGAAGCTGACAAAACCCTGAATCCGAAAAGCCCCCTAAAATGGGTGCCGCTCTTTATCGGCAAAACCGTGCGCCTTCATCGGCGCAGGTAGCCGCAGTTAAAATGAGCTGGTGCAGGGCTACAAGAAATTGCAGAACGAGTTCTGATCGGATTTTTCCCGACCGCCCATGAAAAATCCGGCCGCTCCTTGAGGGAGGGCCGGATTTTTTTACGTCCGCGCAACAGCGTGGCGTGTTCAGCTGCCGCGATACGTCGAATACGACCACGGCGAGACCACCAGCGGCACGTGGTAATTCTGAGTCGGGTCGGCAATGCCGAACGCCAGCACCACTTCGTCGACGAAACGCGGGGCCGGCAGTTGCACGCCCTGCGCCGCAAAATAATCGCCGGCGCCGAACACCAGTTCATAACGTCCCGCCAACAATTCGTCGCCTTGCAGCAACGGCGCATCGCAGCGGCCGTCGCTGTTGGTGACGGCGTTTTTCAGCAGGACCTTCTCGTTGCCGCGGACCGCAAACAAGGCCACCTTGACGCCGACGCCCGGCTTGCCTTGGGTGACGTCCAGGACGTGGGTGCTCAGTTTTCCCATTGTGTTTCCTCTCGTTGACAAATTTTGTAGATCATTTCAGTCGCAAATGATATACCGCTGAGATCAGGTCCATATACGTTCGCCGTTATATCTGTAATCAATTCTGAAGACATAATTCGGCGAAGATGCAAAAAACGATTCCAAGGCAGGAGACATGACAGATTCCACTTATCCTCGCGACCTCACCGGTTACGGCCGTACGCCCCCGCATGCGCATTGGCCGAACGGCGCGCGCATCGCGTTGCAGTTCGTGCTGAACTACGAAGAAGGCGCGGAGAACAGCGTGCTCGACGGCGACGCCGGCTCGGAAACTTTCCTGTCCGAAATCATCGGCGCCCAGAGTTTCGCCGCCCGCCACATGAGCATGGAATCGCTCTACGAATACGGCTCACGCGCCGGCCTGTGGCGCTTGCTGCGCCTGTTTGAAGAGCGCAAGCTGCCGTTGACCGTGTTCGGCGTGGCGCGCGCGTTGCAGCGCAATCCGGAAGCCACCGCCACCTTCCTCGAGCTCGGCCACGAGATCGCCTGCCACGGCCTGCGCTGGATCAGCTACCAGAACATCGATGAAGTTACCGAACGCCGCCACATCGCCGAAGCGATCGCGATCATCAAGGACATCACCAACAACGCGCCGCTGGGTTGGTACACCGGCCGCGATTCTCCCAACACACGCCGCCTGGTGACCGAACACGGCGGCATCGCCTACGACGCCGACAGCTACGCCGACGACCTGCCCTATTGGGACAATGTACAAACCGCGCATGGCGCGACTCCACAGCTGATCGTACCCTACACGCTCGACAGCAACGACATGCGTTTCGCCGCGCCGCAGGGTTTCAACACCGGCACGCAATTCTTCGACTACCTCAAGGACGCCTTCGACGTGCTGTACGCCGAAGGCGATCCGGCCGGACTCGATCGTCCCAAGATGCTGTCGGTCGGCCTGCACTGCCGCATCGTCGGCCGGCCGGGGCGAGCCGCCGCACTGGCGCGCTTCCTCGATTACGTGCAGCAGCACGACAAGGTCTGGATTACACGTCGCATCGACATCGCCGAGCACTGGCGCGCTACTCATCCATTTACCAATCCGTTCAAGCTTTGATCTACCGCCGTGGCGGCTCCACGGAAAACCATAAAAAAGCAGCACACCTATACCATTCAATGGAGGAGACACCATGCAGAAAGCAAACGCAATTGTGCGCACGCCACTGGGCAAACATCTCGCAGCCGGCCTGATCGGACTGTCGGCGTTGGCTGCCGTGCAGCACGCACACGGCGCCGACTGGAGCGACAATTCCATCGGCTATCGCTACGGCACCAAGTTCGCAGAGCCGTTCAACACGCAGGACATCAGCAAGAACATCGTCAACTTCACCCATGCCAGCGGCTACAAGTACGGCACCAATTTCCTCAACGTCGACTTCCTCATGTCCGACAACAAGGACAGCAACGCACAGGAAGCCTACCTGACCTATCGCCACACGCTCGATATCGGCAAGATCAGCGGCAAGGACCTGGCCTTCGGCCCGGCGCGCGGCGTCGGCTTCACGCTGGGCGTTGACCTCAACACCAAGAACGATCCGGGCTACGGCTCCAAGAAGCGCATGTGGGTGGCCGGTCCGACGCTGATGATGGACGTGCCGGGCTTCCTCAACCTGAGCATCTTCGCGCTGTGGGAAAGCAACAAGCCGGTCGGCATCGCCAACCGCTATTCCTACGACACCCATCCGATGTTCAACGCCGCCTGGGGCATTCCGTTCGGCACCAGCGGCTTCGCGTTCGAAGGCTATCTGAACTACATCGCCGCCAAGGGCAAGGATGAATTCGGTAACAGCACCAGCCCGGAGCTGAACTTCGACGGCCAGATCATGTACGACGTCGGCACCCCGCTGGGCATGGGCAAGAACACCTTCCGCGTCGGCGTGGAATATCAGTACTGGCGCAACAAGTTCGGCAACCGTTCGACGGTGCCGGGCTCGCTCGCCAAGACGCCGATGCTGCGCGCGGAATATCACTTCTGAGTCTGCGTGTAACATACCGGGGGACGCACTTGCGTCCCCTTTTTCATTGACACACCCGATTGCCCATGACCGACATCAGCCGCAATGAATGGCAGACCCGCCTGGACCTCGCCGCCTGCTATCGCCTGTGCGCGCTGCAGGGTTGGGACGACGTGATCTATACGCACATCTCGGCCAGCGTTCCGGACGAGCCCGGCCACTTCCTGCTCAATCCCTTCGGCTTGCGTTTCGATGAAGTCTGCGCCTCGAACCTGGTCAAGGTCGACCGCCACGGCGCGATCGTCGGCGACAGCCCCTATCGTATCAACGTCAGCGGCTTCGCCATCCACGGCGCGGTGCACGCGGCGCGTCCGGATGCGCTGTGCGTCATGCATCTGCACAATGATCATGCAGTGGCCGTCAGCGCCCAGCCGCAGGGCTTGCTGCCGCTATCGCAACACGCGCTGCGCTTCTACGAGGCCATCGCCTGCCACGACTACGAAGGACTGGCGCTGACGCCGACCGAGCAGACCCGTCTGATTGAACGCCTGGCCGATTTGCCGGCGCTGCTGTTGCGCAACCACGGCAGTCTGGTGTGCGGGCGCACCATTGCCGAGGCCTACGTGCTGATGGATACGCTCGACAAGGCCTGTCGCATCCAGCTGCTGGCGCAAGCCGGCGGCCAGGCGCTGCACATGCCGGCGACGGATGTCTGCCGCAAGACGCACCGTCAACTGCTTGGCGACGGCAGCCCCGAAGGCCTGCTCGAATGGCCGGCATTGCTGCGCAAGCTGGATGCGATCGACGCGTCCTACAAGAATTGATTTTACCGAGGAGACGACATGCCCACATTCAACATCCAGCTGTTCGAAGGCCGCAGCATCGAACAAAAACGCGAACTCGTGAAAGCGATTACCGAAGCGACCTGCAAGACCTTGCAATGCAGTCCCGAATCGGTCGACATCATCATCCAGGACGTGCGCAAGGAGAATTGGGCGACCGCCGGCAAGCTCTGGTCGGACTGACATCGACACTGCAGAAATAGAAAAACGGCGTGCAGGATGTGCACGCCGTTTTTCTATTTGTGAATCCTGAAATCGTTCTATTCGGACAGCACCGTCTCCACTTTTTCATTCGGCGTGAAACGGATCAGCGGCACCCGTCGCACCATCCACAAGCCGATCAGCGCGGACACGACCGCCAGCGCAATGCCCATGTGGATGGCGCCGACCAGCGCATCGCGCGCAGCATCCAGCAAGGCCGAGCCGTTATGTCCCGCTTGCAGCATTTGCGCCAGCAGGGTCGACTGGATGTCGTGGTTGACGAGGATTTCCGGGTCCTTGAATTCGGCCAGCCACTGCGCTGCGTGATCGGTTTCCAGCGCGCGTTCGACGCCGCTGCCGTACATCTGCGTGACCAGCGTGCCGGTCACGGCGGTGCCGAGCATGCCGCCGATCATGCGCAGCGACTGCAGCAAGGCGGTGGCGATGCCGAGATGTTCGCGGCTTGCGGCCTGCTGGGCGAACACGGTCAGGTTGGGCAGCACCAGCCCGAGGCCGAAGCCGCCGGCCAGCATCGTCGCCAGCATGAAGCCGGTCGACGTATTGCGTTGCGACAGCACGATGCCCAGGCAAGACAGCGCAATCAGCACGAAGCCGACGTACATCATCATGTTGGGATTGGGAATGCGCGTGACGATGCGGCCGTTGACGATGCTCGCCACGGTGATACAGGCCACCAGCGGCGTGATCAGCAGGCCCGCTTCGCGCGGTGACATGCCGAAACCGCCCTGGAACAGCAGCGGCGCATACATCAGCATCGAGAACATCGAAAAGCCAGCCAGCACCGACAGCAGGAACAGGCTGGAGAGCGCCGGATCCTTGAACATCTCGAACGGCAGGATCGGTTGTTCGACCTGGCGCTCCCATTTCCACAACGCGTAAAACGCGCCGATGGCAACCACCAGCAAGGCCAGCATGCCGCCGGTCAGGCCGCGCTTGGGGAAGAGCTCCACCAGCAGTTGCAAGCTGCCCAGCGCCACCGAGATAAGCAGCGCGCCCACCCAGTCAAGGCGAACCTTGCCGACGTGCTTGTGATGACGGATGTGCGGGATGTAGCGCATTGCAAAAAACAGCGACACCAGGCCCACCGGCAAATTGACGTAGAAGGTCCAGCGCCAGCCCAGCGATTGGGTCAGGAAGCCGCCCAGCGATGGGCCCACCGAAGTTGCAATGCCATAGGCTGCGCTGAGGATGATCTGCCAGCGCAGGCGGATGTGCGGATCGGGGAACAGATCCGCCGCCGAGGCGAACGCGGTGCCGACCAGCATGCCGCCGCCGATGCCTTGCAGGCCGCGCGCCAGCACCAGGAACAGCATGCTGTCGGCCATGCCGCACAGCATCGAGGCGATCACGAAGATGATGATGGAAGCGATCAGGAACGGCTTGCGGCCGAAATAATCACCAAGCCGGCCGAAGATCGGGACGGTGATCACCGACGTCAGCAGATACGACGTCGCCACCCAGGCATACAGGTCGAAGCCCTTGAGCTCGGCGACGATGGTGGGCAAGGCGGTGCCGACGATGGTCTGGTCCAGCGCCACCAGCATGATGACGAAGCAGATGCCGAGCGTGGCCATCAGGGATTCGCGGAAAGGCAAGACTTGACCGCTCGAATGCGCGGCTTCTTTGTGTGGAGACATGTTGGGAAAATCGTTTGGCCGGGGCTTGCAGATGTTGATGTTGGCGAAACGACAAGCACCTGGAAATGATTACTTGTCGTGCACGACCACATTCATCACAGGCGCCAGCCTGAAGTGACTGAACCGTCATTCTATCAATTGCGGACGTACCCTGCAGAATGTCGTGGCAACGATGCCGGCGTCAGCGTTTCGCGTCGCGGTGATACAGCACCTCGCGACCATTCAGCGGCTGCAGGTCACGGCTGTTGGCCGTGTAGTAGCGATGAAAATCTTCCAGTTGGGCAGACGACAAGGTGACCGGCTGCGACAGCACATGCCACTCCGCGTTCTCGGTCAGCGGCGGTGTGGTCAGCGAACCGAGATATTGGAAATAACTCAGGTCTGCCGGCAGCAACGGACTGATGTCAAACTCAGGCATCGGCTCCGCCTGCCCTGCGCGTACGACGCGTCGCATGATGGCGTCAAATGCAGGATTGGCGGCGCCTTTCTGAAACAGCACACCGATCACGGCAAGGCGACCGTTCTTGGCGCGGTAGACCAGATGCAGCTCCAGCGGATATCGCTTGCCGTCGATTACATGCTCGGCCGGTGTGTGGAAGTGGAACTGCTGCAGTTGAAAGCGGCGGCCGCGGATGGTCGCAAAATTTCCCGGCAATACATTGACTTGTATCGTGTGTGAATTGTCCACCACGATGGCGTCTCTGGTCGTGCGCACTATCTTGATGCTGTCGTCTTCATCGTCGTCGAGATCCGGCATCGCGTTGTTCGAATCAAGTGCAACCGGCGACTGGCGGTCACCATGCACTTCCTTCCACCCTGCCTGATGCGCATAATCAAAGCGCACGCCTTCTCCCGTCGCATCCGGCGTAGCGCCGGCCAGCATGACCGTGAATAACAGCATCGCAGGCAACGCCTTGTCGGCCCCCAAAAAAATCGTTGATTTCATGAAAATCCTCGGTCCCATGTTGTTCGTCACTGAGGCCGAAATTTTAGTCGCGCGCTTGTCCGAAACACGTCGCGTGAAGAGGATTAACCGATATACAACGGCCTGTTCGAAATCGAACGACGTCTTTATCGTTGTGACAACACTGGGTAAAACAGGGAGAGAGTCGCTATCAGGAAGCTGATAACCGGAGAGTCTGACGAGCCGCCTGAAGAAAATTCAGGCGGCTGTACGAAGAGAGACAGGCAAGAGCGAAGGCGCTATCAGTCGCCCGCGATGGTCATGCTTTCCAGCAGGATGGAGCCGGTTTCCTTGGTGCCGCGGATCAGGGTGTCGTTGCCGATGGCGACGATCTGACGCAGCATGTCTCTCATGTTGCCGGCGATGGTGATTTCTTCCACTGGATACTGGATCACGCCCTTCTCGACCCAGTAGCCCGACGCGCCGCGCGAATAGTCGCCGGTCACATAATTCACGCCCTGCCCCATCAGCTCGGTCACCAGCAGGCCGGTGTCGAGTTTCTTGAGCATGCCCTTGAAGTTGTCGGACGCTGTGGTCAGCGACGATGTGATCGACAGGTTGTGCGAGCCGCCGGAGTTGCCGGTGGTTTCCATGCCCAGTTTGCGCGCCGAGTAGGTCGACAGGAAATAGCCTTGCACGACGCCGTCCCTGACCACTTCGCGACGATGCGTCTTGACGCCTTCGTCATCGAAGGGGGCGGAGCCGACGCCGCCGATGACATGCGGATCTTCGAGTATCTGGATATGGTCGGGCAACACTTGCTTGCCCAGCGAGTCGAGCAGGAAGGTCGACTTGCGATACAGCGCGCCGCCCGACACCGCTTGCACGAAGGCGCCCAGCAAACCCGCCGCCAATGGCGCTTCGAACAGCACCGGACACTTGCGCGTCGACAGCTTGCAGGCGTTCAGACGCGCCAGCGCGCGCTCGGCGGCATAGCGGCCGATGGCTTCCGGCTTGGCCAGTTTCTTTGGATCGCGCATCGACGAATACCAGTCGTCGCGCTGCATGTTGGAGCCCTTGCCGGCAATCGGCGCCACCGAAATGGTGTGGCGCGAGAACGGATAGCCGCCGATGAAGCCGCGCGAATTGGCCGCGACAAAATGCGATTGCTGCGCGTAGACGCTGGCGCCTTCGCTGTTGGTGATGCGCTTGTCGACCGACAGCGCGGCGGCTTCGCAGCGCTGCGCCAGTTCGACCGCTTCTTCGGCGGTGATCAGCCAGGGCGTGCAGAGTTTGAGATCGCGTGGATTGAGTTCGAGGTTTTCTTCGTCAGGCAAACCGGCGCAGTCGTCGATCGCGGTGAAGCGCGCGATGTTGTAGGCGGCTTCCACCGTTTCCTTGAGCGCCTGCTGCGAGAAATCCGAAGTGCTGGCGTTGCCGCGGCGCACGTTGCGGCCTTCACCCAGGTACACGGTGACGCCGATGCCCTTGTCCTTGTTCTGCTCGATGGTCTCGATCTGGCCCTTGCGCACCGCTACCGACAATCCGCTGCCTTCGCTGATGTCGACCGCTGCGTCCGAAGCGCCCTTTTCCTTGGCGTAACGCAACACATCCTGGGCAAGCTGCTTCAATTGGTCTTGACTGTGGGTAAATACGGTATCGCTCATTGGGCTGTTTTCTTCGGAATGCGTATAAAACGGGTATGATAGCAGTCGTTTAGCTTATTTTTTCTGAATCATGCCAAATCCCAATCGCGGGTCCTGCGGCTTCCAATCCAACGAATTCGAGCAGGAATACGACCGTCCCTCCAAATCCCAACTGAAACGCGATATGACAGCGTTGCAGAAACTGGGCGAAGAACTGGTTGCCGAGCCGCGCGACCGCGTCAAGCGCGTCCCCATGCCCGAAGATGTACGTGACGTCATCCTTGAATGCCAGCAGATCAAGGATCACGAAGGTCGTCGCCGCCAGATGCAATTCGTCGGCAAGAAGATGCGCACGCTGGAGGAGCACGAAATTGCCGCCATCCAGAAGACGCTCGACAGCTGGCGCGGCCTGTCCAAAGCGGACACCGCCTCCATGCATGCACTTGAGCGTCGCCGCGAAAAGTTGTTGAAAGACGACAACGCCCTCACCGAATTGCTCGCCCAGCATCCCGACCTCGACGCGCAGCACCTGCGCACGTTGATTCGCAATGCCCGCAAGGAACAGGCCGAGAACAAGCCGCCCAAGGCGTATCGCGAAATTTTCCAGATCCTCAAGCAACTGCAGGTTGCGTCGCGTGGCGCCAATGCCGCGGAAGATGACGCAGACGAGTTGGACGATGAGCACGAAGACTGATCCGGACGAACTGCTGATCGGCCTGGTGTCGATCTCTGATCGTGCTTCCGGTGGTGTCTACGAAGACAAGGGTATTCCGGCGTTGCAGGAATGGTTCGGCGCTGCGCTGACCAGCCCGTGGCGCATGGAAACCCGCCTGATCCCTGACGACCGCGCACAAATCGAACAGACACTCATCGAGCTGGTGGATGTGGTCGGTTGCGACCTGGTGCTGACCACCGGCGGCACCGGCCCTTCGCGCCGCGACGTCACGCCGGAAGCCACGCTGGCGGTAGCCACCAAGGAAATGCCGGGCTTCGGCGAACAGATGCGCCAGATCAGCCTGCAATTCGTGCCGACGGCAATCCTCTCGCGCCAGGTCGCGGTGATTCGTGAAACGAATGACCGCGCCGCCCTGATCATGAATCTGCCGGGCCAGCCCAAGTCCATCCGCGAAACGCTGGAAGGCGTCAAGGATGCCGACGGCAAACAACAGGTGGCCGGCATTTTCGCCGCTGTGCCTTACTGCATCGACCTCATCGGCGGCCCGTACATCGAGACCAACGAAGCGGTCTGCAAGGCCTTCCGTCCCAAGTCGGCAATACGTCCGGCCAAATAAGCAATCCTCTTCAACGAGGACAGGTCAGCTGATCTGCTCCTCCGCACAACATCGCACGATTGATCTGATCAAGCAGCACCTGCAGCCGCTGCGGCGTGATGCGCAGGGGATATCCATTCAGTTCGTTGGGGGTCGATGGCCGCCAGCCGAACTGCACCAGAAACAGATTCTTGGTTCCTTCAATGACCGCCACCAGGCTGCCTTCGCCGAACGGTGCTGCAGGCCCATAACGATCGCAAAAGCCGCCGCTGATTGAGGTGTACGCGCCGTTGGTCATGGAGTCCTTCTGCTTCATCGGCGTGAAGTGCCCGGAACAACCGTTTTGCGCGCCTTGCAGCACACGTTGCACGATCTGGGTCGACATGTGCACGCCAGGACTGACGGAGGCCGCGCCGCGCTGCACCGACATATAGCCTTCGCGCCAGGAGTCATGGCTTTCGTTCTGCGGCAGGAACTCGACCACATAGTCGCCGTTCGGATCGCCGTTCATGTAGGCCAGACGCCAGCCGGTAGGCGGCTGGATGATGAGGTTTTCACCATTGGGCTGGAACAGGCTGCCTTCCAGCGCTGCGTGCGCCGCCGGCATCGCGGTCAGAGTTGCAGTCAGGGTCAGTGCGCAGGCCAGCAGCGCGGCGATTTTTTTCATCGAGGGTCTCCATCGGGGCAGGCGGGAGATTTTCCGCCGGGATCGTCGTATCATGGCGCTTCCGGCATCTCCGCCGTAAAACGTTATTGTGCACCAAGCTGCGCAAACCTGACCCGAAGAAAATACATGTCCGCACCCGCCCCGCTCCAGACCATCGAAATCGAATCCGCTCCCAACCCCACCGCCGCCGTGATCTGGCTGCACGGCCTCGGCGCCGACGGCAATGACTTCGTGCCTATCGTGCGCGAACTCGACCTGTCCGGCAGCCAGGCCATCCGCTTCATCTTCCCGACCGCACCGACGATGCCGGTGACGATCAACGGCGGCTATGTCATGCGCGCCTGGTACGACATCTTCACGCCCGACCTGGTGCGTCGCGAAGATGAACCCGGCCTGCGCGCCTCGCAGGCGCTGGTCGAAGCACTGATCGCCAAGGAAAAGGCGCGCGGCATTCCGGCCGAACGCATCGTGCTGGCCGGCTTCTCGCAAGGCTGCGCGATGACCCTGCAAACCGGCCTGCGCCATCCGGAAAAGCTGGCCGGCCTGATGTGCCTGTCCGGCTACCTGCCGCTGGCCGCGATGATCGAAGCTGAACGCCATGCCGCCAATCACGCCTCGCCGATTTTCATGGCGCATGGCCGCCAGGATCCGGTCGTTGTCATTGCACGCGCTGAACAGTCGCGCGATGCGCTCAAGGCGCTCGGCCATGACATCGAATGGCATGAATACCAGATGCAGCATTCGGTCTGCCAGGAAGAAATCGACGACATCGGCCAGTGGCTGGCGCGGGTGTTGCCGAAGTAAATCTGGTTGCAGCAAGAAGCTGCCTCGCCAAAGAAAAAGCCTGCGATGTAGATCACATCGCAGGCTTTTTTCATGTTGCGCCCGGCGTACCGGGATTACTTCGATTACATGGAGTAACGCAGTGTGAGCGCGACATTTCGCGGCGCGCCCGGCAAGCTCAGGTTCGGGCTGCTGCCGTGGCCGGAGACGATGTAGCCGGTGTTGAAGATGTTGTTGACATTCAACTGCACCGAGTACTTGGCCGCCTTGTACACCGCCATCGCGTCGGCAGTGAAATAACCCGGCAGGCTCACGGTGTTACCCGGATTCGCGAAACGGCTGCCCACGGCGTTGGCGCCGCCACCCAAGGTAAATCCATTTCCGACGTCTTTCGTCAACCACAAATTGGCAGAGTGCATTGCTGTCAACGTGGCGCGTTTTCCTTTGATCGCAACGTTGTTGGCAACCGTTGGGCTGCCGGCGACGTTGGTGCTGCTGTCAACGGCGATCGAGTCGGTCACCTTGGTATCCAGGTAGGCATATCCGGTCAGTACCTTCCAGCCTTGTTTCAAATCCGCGCTCAAGGTCAGTTCCACACCATCCGTACGCTGTTTCCCAACAGGGATAATCACCTTGGTGATAGGGTCCGCAGCTTTGATGTTGTCACGCTCAAGACGAAATACCGACACGGTCGCGCTGACCCGGCCATCAAGAAAATCGTACTTTGCGCCCACTTCGGTGTTGCGCGTATTTTCAGGCGCGATGTCGGCGTTGGTAGTCGCCAGCGGCAACGTTTCACCGGAAGGCTGGAACGAACGGCTCCACGACAGGTAATAGGACTGCGTCTCGCCCGGTTGCCAGACCAGGCCAGCGCGCGGGCTGAAGGCATTGTCAGTGCGCGACAAGTTTGCAGTGCTGGTCGTAACAACACGCGACTGCTGCTTGAAACTGTCGTAGCGGACACCCAGCAACGCTTTCCATTGGTCGCTGAAGGCGATCGTATCCTGCACATAGCCGGCCAACGTGTCATAGGTGCCGAAGGTGCGGTTGGTCACGGTCACCGCGCTTGCGACGATGGTCGGCAAAAACGGATTGAAGATCGAGGTTGGCCCCGACGTTGGACCGCTGGAACTCACCGAATCCTTGCTTTGCTGACCAACTTCCACGCCATAGAGGATTTCATGCTTTGTACCGGCGATCGTCAGTTTCTGTGTCAGCTCAGTCTGGTTGAACCAGCCATTTTCGTCGCGACTCAACGCAGCATGACCAAATTGCATCGTACGATCAACTTCGTTGACGTTGCCGCTGATATTGGTGTTGTTGCGGTTCAGGTGATAGTCGTAGTAACGGAACGCATTGCGCAGCGACAGGCTGTCGTTGAAACGGTGCGTCAATGTCGCCGCAGTCGATGCCACGCGCGACTGGCTGAAATCGGCGTCGCGCGCATTGGCGGCGCCATAGTACTTGCCCGGATCCACGCTGACCGGACGGCCCTGATACGAAGGAATGCCGAAGTCGGTCAGGCGACGGTCTTCGATGTAGTCGGCCTGCAGCAACAACTTGGTGTCGGAAGTGAACTTGACCTCGACCGATGGCGAGATCGCCGTGCGGTCGATGAATTGCTGGGCGCGGTAGCTGTCGGATTGCTCGCGCGCGCCGGTCAGACGCCACGACACCGTCTCACCGCTGCGGCCGACATCGATCTCGCCGCGACGGCCGGCGGTGCTGGTGAAGCTGACGCTGACGTCGCTGATGTCGACGCCCGGCTTCTTGGTGACGCGATTGATCAGACCACCCGACGAGCCGCGGCCGTACAGCACGGCTGCCGGGCCCTTGATGACTTCGAGCCGTTCGACATTGGACAGATCGCGGAAATACAGCGCATCGTCGCGGAAGCCGTCGACGAACTGATCGCCGATGGCGGTGAAGCCACGTATGTACACCTGGTCACGCTGACCGTCGCCGGTCGACAGGCCGACGCCGGGCACGTTCTTGAGGATGTCCTGCAGCGAAGTCGCGTGCTGATCGCGAATGACTTCGGCGGAAATGACGTTGATGGTTTGCGGAATGTCACGCAGCGGCGCTTCGCTCTTGGTGGCGCTGACGGAGGTCGGCGCGACGTAGCCCTCACGGGCTCCGCTGACCTGGACTTCAGGCAGGCTGCCGGCGCTTTGCGCCCACGCTGTGTTGATCGATGTCAGCGACAGCGTCGCCAGAACTGCCAGGTAACCCGGCTTGATGCGAAACTCCATTGTTCCTTACCTCATTATTAATGTTAATCGTTCTCATTAATATTAGCTTTCAATTGTAAGTGTGTGTAAATTCTTGTAACAATTTGGCGCCAAACATCCCATAAAACAGCGAATTGTCACGAGTATGTTGTAGTTATACGTCAGGTTCCCGTCAGCAAAAGCGGCACGCTCGCCATCAACTCGTCGATGACGACGCGCAGGCGCTGCGGCACATGCCGACTCGCCAGCCACATCAGGTGCATGTCGAAAGAAACCTGGGAAACCTCTTCCAGCACCGGCACCAACCGCCCCTGCGCCAGATGCTCGGCAATGCTCCAGCTTGGCAGCCGTGCCAGCCCGGCGCCGTCCAGTGCCGCCTCGGCGATGGCCTCCAGGTCGTCGAAGCGCAGTTGATGTGGAATGACAACGTCGCGCAATTTACCCTCTTCGTCACGCATCTTCATCTGTGCATCGCGGCTGCTGCGACCATACAAGATGGCGCTATGGCTCGCCAGATCGGCGATACTCCGCGGCATGCCGCGACGGGCGAGATACGCCGGCGCCGCGCACAAGCAGGTTTCCTGCATGCCCAGACGACGCGCAACGATGCCGCTGCTGTCGAGCAGAGGGCCGCTGCGGATCACCAGATCCACGCCTTCATCCACCAAATCGACGACACGGTCCGTGAACGAGGTGGTCAACTCCAGCGCCGGATAGCGTTGCGCCAGGCGCACCAGCACCGGCGCCACGCAACGGCGTCCGAACAGCACCGGCATGCTCAGCCGCACGCGGCCGCCCGGCAGGCCGCGACCCGCGTTGACGGCCGCTTCGCCGCTCTCAAGCTCATCCAGCGCGCGCAAGCAGCGCTCGTGATATGCCTGTCCTTCGTCGGTCAGGCTCTGGCTGCGCGTGGTGCGATGGAACAGCCGCACGCCCAGACGTTCCTCCAGCCGCGCGATGCTTTTTGCCACGGCCGAGCGTGACAGGTGCATGCGTTCGGCGGTGCGGGCGAAGCTGCCCGCCTCCACCGCCTGGACAAAAACGGCGATGCCGCTGAGCCGGTCGGTCATGATCTTTCTCCTCTCAATTGAAGAATTAAATTCTACATTCAAATGAAAAATCGCCACCACATGACAAAACACGTCGCCGATAGACTCATGCTCATTCCCATCCATCAAGGAGCAAGCAATGAGCAATACCATGCGGCTATGGCGTCTTCCTCAATTCGGCCGGCAGCACCTGCAACTGGAACAGGTCGATGTCCCGACTCCGGCAGACGATGAAATCCTGGTCAAGGTCGCGGCGGCGGCATTGAATTACCGCGACAAGCTGAATATCGAAGACGGCAGCGGCGGCCTGCAGATCACGCCGCCGCTGGTGCCTGCCTCGGACCTGAGCGGCGCCGTGGTGGCGGTGGGCAAGCGCGTCAACCGATTCCGCACTGGCGACCGCGTGCTCGGGACGTTCTGGGCTGACTGGATTGACGGTCCCTGGCCGGCGCATGCCTCCACACTGGGCGGACCGTTGACCGGCGCGCTGGCGGAATATGTCGTGCTGAAACAGGAATGGGCCGTACACGCACCCGCCACGCTGGCTGACGTTCATGCCAGCACCCTGCCCTGCGCCGCGCTGTCAGCGTGGTTTGCGCTGGTTGAGCAAGGTCATCTGCACGCGGGCCAGACCGTGGTGATCCAGGGCACCGGCGGCGTGTCGCTGTTCGGCCTGCAATTCGCCGCGGCGCACGGCGCCAATGTGATCGTGCTCTCCGGCGACGACGACAAGCTGGCGCGCGCAAAAGAGCTCGGCGCCACGCATGCGATCAACCGCCGCAAGACGCCGCGCTGGGACGTTACCGTACGCGACCTCACCGCTGGACGCGGCGCCGACCACGTGCTGGAAATGGTCGGCGGCGACAACCTGCTGCTGTCGCTGCAAGCATTGAAACAGGCCGGGCGCGTGTCGGTGATCGGCATGCTGGGCGAGGCCGAAATCCACAGCCCGAGCGTGCCGTTGTTCCTGGGCCGGCCGACCATCCAGGGCATCGGCGTGGGTCATCGCCGCGCGCTGGAAGACATGATCCGCGCAGTCGATCACCTCGGTCTCAAGCCCGTGGTGGACAAGGTCTATGCGCTGGAAGAACTGCCGGCCGCGCTTGATCATCTGGAGCGCGGCCCGTTCGGCAAGCTGGTGGTGCGCATGGATTGACTGCGCTTGCGCTCATCCGGATTCGGCACAAACAAAAACGGCGCATTCCTTTCGAAATGCGCCGTTTTTCTTGTTGCTTGTTGCTTGCTGATCAGCCTGACTTGGCTGGGATCAACGCTCCGACATCGCATCCATGACGCACAAGGCCGTCATGTTGACGATACGGCGCACCGTCGCCGATGCCGTCAGGATATGCACCGGCTTGGCGCAACCCAGCAGGATCGGGCCGATGGCCACGCCGTTGCCGGACGCCGTCTTCAACAGGTTGTAGGCAATGTTGGCGGCGTCGATGTTCGGCATCACCAGCAGGTTGGCGTCGCCCTTCAATGGCGAATCCGGCATGATTTGCGCCAGCAGCTTCGGATCGAGTGCGGTGTCGCCGTGCATTTCACCGTCGGCTTCCAGTTCCGGCGCTTGCTCCTGCAGCAGCTTCAGCGCGGTACGCATCTTGACGGCCGACTCGCTGTTGCTGGAGCCGAAGTTGGAATGCGACAGCAGCGCTGCACGCGGGTGCAGGCCGAAGCGGCGCATTTCTTCCGCTGCCATGATGGTGATTTCCGCCAGTTGCTCTGCAGTCGGGTTTTCGTTGACGTGCGTATCAACCAATACCAGCTGGCGGCTCGGCAGGATGACGCCGTTCATGGCGGCGTAGACGTTGACGCCTTCGCGCTTGCCCAGCACCTGGTCGATGTAGTGCAAATGCAGCTGGGTAGTGCCGTAGGTGCCGCAGATCATGCCGTCGGCATGGCCCTTGTGGATCGCCATGGAACCGATCAGGGTGTGGCGACGGCGCATTTCCAGCTTGGCGTATTGCTCGGTGACGCCACGACGCTTGGTCATCTCCAGGAAGGTCTGCCAGTAGTCGCGATAGCGTTCGTCGAAGTTCGGGTTGATGACTTCGAAGTCGACGTTCGGACGCAGGCGCAGGCCGAATTTCTTGATGCGCTGTTCCAGCACTTCCGGACGACCGACCAGGATCGGTTTGGCCAGGCATTCGTCGACGATGACTTGCACCGCGCGCAGGATGCGTTCTTCTTCGCCTTCGGCAAAGACGATGCGCTTCTTGGCGTCCGGCGCTTTCTTGGCGGCCTGGAAGATCGGACGCATGAAGGTGCCGCTGTGGTAGACGAACTGTTCCAGCTTTTCGGCATAGGCGCCCATGTCCTGGATCGGACGGGCGGCAACGCCTGAAGTCTCGGCAGCGCGCGCAACCGCAGTCGCGATCTTGATCATCAGGCGGGGATCGAACGGCTTCGGAATGATGTATTCCGGACCGAACGACAAGTTGGTCACGCCGTAAGTCGCAGCGACGATGTCGGATTGCTCGGCTTGCGCCAGTTCGGCAATCGCGTGCACCGCGGCGATTTCCATTTCACGCGTGATGGTGGTCGCACCGGAATCCAGCGCGCCGCGGAAGATGTACGGGAAGCACAGGACGTTGTTGACCTGGTTCGGATAGTCGGAACGGCCGGTCGCGATGATCGCATCGTCGCGCACTGCCATGACGTCTTCCGGCAGGATTTCCGGCGTCGGGTTGGCCAGCGCCAGCACCAGTGGACGCGGCGCCATCTTCTTGACCATGTCTTGCTTGAGCACGCCGCCGGCGGACACGCCGAGGAAAATGTCGGCGTCAGGGATGACATCGGCCAGGGTGCGCGCATCGGTTTCGCGCGCGAAGCGTTCCTTGTCCGGATCCATCAGTTCGACGCGGCCCTTGTAGACCACGCCGGCCAGGTCGGTGACGTAAATGTTTTCGATCGGGAAGCCGAGATCGACGATCAGGTCCAGGCAAGCCAGCGCCGCAGCGCCCGCGCCGGAGACCACCAGTTTGACTTCCTTGATGCTCTTGCCGACGACCTTGAGGCCGTTCAGGATCGCTGCGCCGACGATGATCGCGGTGCCGTGCTGGTCGTCATGGAAGACCGGGATCTTCATGCGGTCGCGCAGCTTGCGCTCGATGTAGAAGCACTCCGGCGCCTTGATGTCTTCCAGGTTGATGCCGCCGAAGGTCGGTTCCAGCGAGGCGATGATGTCGCACAGTTTGTCCGGGTCGGTCTCGTTGATTTCGATGTCGAAGACGTCGATGCCGGCGAACTTCTTGAACAGCACGGCCTTGCCTTCCATCACTGGCTTGGAAGCCAGCGGGCCGATGTTGCCCAGACCCAGCACGGCGGTGCCGTTGCTGATGACGGCGACCAGGTTGCCGCGCGCGGTGTATTTGAAAGCGTTGGCCGGATCGGCGACGATTTCTTCGCAGGCCGCAGCCACGCCCGGCGAGTACGCCAGAGACAGGTCTCGTTGATTGGTTAAAAGCTTGGTGGGCGTGACGCTGATCTTGCCCGGCGTTGGAAACTCATGGTACTCCAGCGCTGCCTGGCGAAGTTGCTGACGCAATTCTTCTTTCTTGCTGATCATCGAATCCATACTCTGCGTTCTCTTTTAGACTTGTCGAAGACCTGCGATTTTAGCAGAGCTCGGCCCGCTCTCATAGCGCGGATGCACGCCATTTATGGTGCACCGCGGCATTCGGCAAGCCTTTGCCGGTGCGGGTTCCACGGATAAAACAAAGAGACCAATGGTCCTACCAATCCGCACCAAAATAGCCCTCGCGGATGCACCGAAATTCATCGAAGGCCAACGCGTAATATCTCTGATGTATTGGTTACAATCACGCCCATGCTTAGCGAATTCGAACTTATCTCCCGTTATTTCACGCGCCCGATGGCGCAGGACAGTCGCACCGCGCTCGGCGTGGGCGACGACTGCGCCCTGCTGACGCCGGCCCCGGGAATGCAACTGGCGGTGTCGACCGACATGCTGGTCGAAGGCCGTCATTTCTTCCCGCATGCGGACCCGTATGCGCTCGGCCACAAATGCCTGGCCGTCAATCTGTCGGACCTGGCCGCCATGGGCGCGCAGCCGATCGCCTTTACGCTGGCCTTCGCCCTGCCTGAGGCGCGCGAAGACTGGCTGGCGCCGTTCTCTCAAGGCCTGCTCAAGCTGGCCGACGAACACGGTTGCGAACTGATCGGCGGCGACACCACCAAGGGTCCGCTGACGATCAGCATCACCGTGTTCGGAGAAGTGCCGTTCACTCAGGCCTTGCGCCGCGACGCCGCACGCGATGGCGACGACATCTGGATATCCGGCACGCTCGGCGATGCGCGCTTGGCGCTGGCCGGGTATCGCAAAGAGCTTGCGCTCGACGCCGAGGCGCTGCACGCCGCCGGCGCACGCATGCACCAACCGACACCACGCGTGGCGCTCGGCATGGCGCTGCGCGGCATCGCACATGCCGCCATCGACATCTCCGACGGCCTGGCCGGCGACCTCGGCCATATCCTCGCGCGCTCGCAGGTTGGCGCACGCCTCGACGTCGACGCGCTGCCGGCCGGTCCGGTGCTGCGCACGCAGGCGCAGGCGCTACGCCGCGCCTTCACGCTCTCGGGCGGCGACGACTACGAACTCTGCTTCACCGCACCACAGAACCGGCGCGAACAGGTGCTTGCGGCGGCGGAACAAGCCGGCGTCGAAGCCACCCGCGTCGGCACCATCGAATCCACCCCCGGCCTGCGCTTGGTGGATGCCGGCGGTGAACCGCTCGACCTGACGCCCTCTTCCTTCGACCATTTCAGTTCATGACAACAACAATAGACCCGGGCCGCAAGGCGTATTCGACCAAACCGGTGCGCCCGACCGCGCGCTTCATGCTGGGGCATCCGGCGCGCCTGCTGGCGCAGGGTTTCGGCAGCGGCCTCTCGCCGATCATGCCGGGCACCTCCGGTACGCTGTTCGCCTGGCTGGCGTATGCGGTGCTGAACCTGCGCTGGCCCGCCGTCTTCACGCCATCGGCGTGGCTGCTGATCATCTTCGTCGGTTTCTTTGTCGGCGTGTGGGCTTGCCATCGCACCGGACGCGACCTCGGCGCGCCCGATCACGGCAGCATGGTGTGGGATGAAATCATCGCCTTCTGGCTGGTGCTGGTCGTGCTGACGCCCGCCGACTTCAAGACGCAATGCTGGGCCTTCTTCTGGTTCCGCGTGTTCGACATGGTCAAGCCGCCGCCGATCGCCTATTTCGATCGCCGCTTCAAGGGCGGCTTCGGCGTGATGTGGGACGACATCGTGGCGGCGTTTTACACGCTGCTGGTATTTGCGTTCTGGCGCTCTATGTAAACCTGCTTCAACAAGAGTATGCTGAGCACATGGGAATGCGACGAACTCTTCCATGAAATATTTCATGTCGATGTTCATCAGACGTACATCGCGCCCATCACGTTGACCACCCGCCAACCCTGAAGGATGACATCAACATGGATACCTCGACTGACCTCGCCGCGCGCGTCGGAATCGCGCTCAAAGCCAGGAAATTGCTGCTCTCCACCGCCGAATCCTGCACCGGCGGCGGCGTCGCCCAGGCCATTACCGATATTGCCGGTTCTTCGGAATGGTTCGACTGCGGCTTCATCACCTATTCCAACACCTCCAAGAATGAATTGCTGGAGATTTCCGAAGCATTGATCGCCCAGCACGGCGCGGTCAGCGAAGAGATCGCCGCCGCCATGGCCGAAGGCGCGATCGCCAACAGCAGCTCCGACGTCGCCGTCTCCACCACCGGCATCGCCGGTCCGGGCGGCGCGGTGCCGGGCAAACCGGTCGGCACCGTCTGCTTCGGCTGGAAGGTCGGCGACCAGACCTTTACCGAACGCCTGGTGTTCACCGGCGACCGCCGCGCAGTGCGTGAGCAAGCCGTAGTGCATTCGTTGCAAGGCTTGCTGCGCTTGCTGACCTGAGCGACCGGCAAACGTGCATGAAAAAGAGCCGCAGCGAGTGATCGCGACGGCTCTGGTTGCTGCTGCGGCGGCTGCAGCTACGCTGCAAGCCGGTACATTTCCTCAGCGATACTGATTGATCGCGTCGCGCGTCTCCAGCGCCACACGGCGCGCTGCCGCCGCGTAGTCTTCGCCGGCTTGCGGCTTGGCGTACAGGATCGCGCGCGATGAGTTGATCATCATGCCGCCGCCGTCCGCGGTCTTGCCCGACTTCACGGTCGCGGCCACGTCGCCGCCCTGCGCCCCTACGCCCGGCACCAGCAAAGGCATGTCGCCGATGATGCTGCGCACCTGCGCCAGTTCTTCCGGGAAAGTCGCTCCCACCACCAGGCCGCACTGGCCGTTGGTGTTCCATTTGTCCGCAACCAGACGGGCCACGTGCTGGTACAGCGGCACGCCGTCGACCTTCAGGAATTGCAGGTCGGAGCCGCCCGCGTTGGAGGTGCGGCACAACACGATGGCGCCGCGGTCCTTCCACTCCAGATACGGCGCGACCGAGTCGAAACCCATGTACGGGCTGACCGTCACCGCCTGGGCGCCATAGCGCTCGAAGGCTTCACGCGCATATTGCTCTGCGGTGGCACCGATGTCGCCGCGCTTGGCGTCGAGCACGATGGGGATGTGCGGATAGGTGGTGCGGATATAGGTGCAGATTTCTTCCAGTTGGTCTTCGGCGCGCAAGGCGGCGAAGTAGGCAATCTGCGGCTTGAACGAACAGGCCACATCGGCGGTGGCGTCGATGATGCCTTTGCAGAAAGCAAAAATGGCGTCGGGCTGGTCCTTCCACTGCGCGGGAAATTTGGCGATATCCGGGTCGAGGCCGACACACAGCAGCGAATTGTTGGTCTTCCACGCAGCGGATAATTGTTCGATAAATGTCACGGTAAGCCTTAATATGCAAAGATGCGATATTGTAACGCGCCGGCAGCCCGCCCTACCCGCTTGACGGCGCGCGCACCAGTAAGCAAAGTAACGAATCTCTCTATCTCCTCGAGGCATACAATGAAAAAATGGTTTGCATGGCTGGCGATCGCCGCTTCCGTCCTGACGCTGAGCAGCTGCGGCTACAACGACTTCCAGGCCAAGGATGAAGCCACCAAGGCCGCCTGGGGCGAAGTCGTCAACCAGTACCAGCGCCGCGCCGACCTGATCCCGAACCTGGTCAACACCGTCAAGGGCTATGCCTCGCACGAAAGAGAAACTCTGGAAGCCGTGACCCGCGCCCGCGCCGCCGCGACCAGCTTCCAGATCACGCCGGAAGTGCTGAACAATCCGGAAGCCTTCAACAAGTTCCAGCAGGTCCAGGGCGAGCTGTCGTCGGCGCTGTCGCGCCTGATGGCGGTGTCGGAAAACTATCCGCAACTGAAGGCCGACACCAGCTTCCGCGACCTGCAGTCGCAACTGGAAGGCACCGAAAACCGCATCACCGTGGCGCGTCAACGCTACATCGTCTCGGTGCAGGAATACAACGTGCTGGCGCGCAGCTTCCCGACCAACATCACCGCCAAGATGTTCAGCTATCCGGTCAAGCCGTCCTTCACGGTCGAGAATGAGAAAGCGATTTCCACAGCGCCTGCCGTCAATTTCGGCAAATAACTCTGAATAAGCTGCTTATGCTGCGCTTCCCTCGCCTGCTGGCGTTCTGTCTGTTCGTCCTGTTGGCCGGCTCCGCCCGGGTTGCCGGGGCGCAGGATTTCGTCGCCGTCCCGGCGCTGACCTCTCACGTGACGGACCAGGCCGGCATGCTGGACGAACAGCAGCGGCGTACGCTGGACCAGGTCCTGACCGAGTACGAAACCCGCACCGGCAGCCAGATCGCCGTGCTGCTGATCGCCAGCACCGCGCCGGAGGCCATCGAGCAATACGGCATCCGCGTCGCCGACGCCTGGAAACTGGGCCGCAAAGGCATCGACGACGGCGTCATCCTGATCGTCGCCAAGGACAATCCCAAGGCTCTGCGGCGCTTGCGCATCGAAGCCGGCCGCGGCGTCCAGGGCAGCCTGACCGACGCCCAGTCGAAACGCATCCTGGAAGACGTGATCGCGCCGCACTTTCGCCAGAACGATTATTACGGCGGCCTCGCAGCGGGTGTTTCGGCGCTGACCAGCCTGCTTGACCAGGAGAATCTGCCGTCGGCAGAAAAGAAGGAGGCGGCCGGACAATACGATGCCGGCTGGCTTGAAGTTGCGGTCCTGGCAATCATGCTGGCGGTGTTCTTCACCGCGCTGCTGCTGGTGCGACGCCGCACCACCGGCCGCAACAACCTCAACAACAATAGCTGGGGCAATGCCGCCGGCGTCATCATCGGCAGCATTCTCAATGAAGCGGCCCGCAGTAGCAGCAGCGGACGCGGCGGCTTCGGCGGCGGTGGTGGTGGAGGCTTCAGCAGTGGCGGCGGTGGATTTTCGGGCGGCGGCGGCAGCTTTGACGGCGGCGGCGCCTCGGGGGACTGGTGATGAACACATTCAAGCGCCTCTTCAGGCACCTGAGCCACACCCGCGCTCTGGCTCGCGCGCAGTTCCCACCGGCCACGCTGCAGGCAATCCAGGCCTGCATCGGCGCCGGTGAAGCGGAACACCGCGCTGAAGTACGGCTTGTTATCGAAGCAGCGCTGCCGTTGAGCGCAGTGCTGCGCAACGAGTCCTCGCGCGCTCGCGCCCATGAGCTGTTTTCGCACTACCGCATCTGGGATACCGAAGAAAACAGCGGCCTGCTGATCTACCTCAATCTGGCCGATCATCGCGTCGAAATCGTCACCGATCGCACCGTCGGCCGCGCCCTCAAGCGCGCTGACTGGGAATCCGTTTGCAGTACAATGACCCGAAGCTTTGCCGACGGGATTTACCATGACGGCGCACTGGAAGGGCTGGCACAGTTGAACCGTTTGCTCGCGCTGCATTTTCCCCAGACGTCGCAGCAAAAGAACGAGATTTCCAACCGGCCGCTGATGCTCTGACATCCCTGCGCGACCGGCGACCGGCAAACAAGCTGCGACTCAACAACAACGATGGGGGGAATGATGAGCACATCCGGTCCCGAACAATCGCAGCAGCCCGCGGCGCCTTCTCAGCAGCCCTCCGTCACGACGCAGGAATATCGCTTCAGCGTATTGCTCATCGACGACCAGCTGGTGGTCCAGGAAAAAGTCCGGCGCGCCGTGCGGCCGGAAACCGACATCGACTTCCACTTTTGCGGCAAGGCCGCCGATGCGCTGACCAAGGCTGAAGCCTGCCGGCCCACCGTCATCCTGCAAGACCTGGTCATGCCCGACGCCGACGGCCTCGAACTGGTGCGGCAATACCGCAGCAGCCCCCTGCTGGCGAATGTGCCGGTCATCGTGCTCTCCAGCACCGACGAACCGCTGATCAAGAAAGATGCGTTCCTGGCCGGCGCCAACGACTACGTGGTCAAGTCCTACGACACCATCGAACTGGTCGCACGCATTCGCTACCATTCACGCTCCTACATCAACCTGCTGCAACGCGACGCCGCCTACGCCGCCCTGCATGAAAGCCAGAAACAGCTGGAGGCCAGCAACGCCGAGCTCAAGCGTCTGACGCATACCGACGGCCTCACCGGCATCGCCAACCGGCGCTATTTCGACGACTACATGAAACAGGAATGGCTGCGCGCGCAACGCGACAAGACGCCGCTGTCGCTGCTGTTGATGGATGTGGATTGCTTCAAGCTGTACAACGACACCTACGGCCATGTCGCCGGCGATGACGTGCTGCGCCGTGTCGGCGCGGCCATTGCAGCCGGCGCCGCGCGCCCGGCCGATCTGGCGGCGCGTTACGGCGGCGAAGAGTTCGCCGTCGTCCTGCCCAACACGGACAGCGCCGGCGCGAAGGAACTTGCTGAAAAAATCTGCCGGGCGGTAGCCGCTCTCGGCATTGCACATGCGACCTCGAAAGCCGTCGATCACATCACCGTCAGCGTCGGCGCCGCTACCGCGCATCCCGTTCAGGGCGGCGACATCGTCAGCCTCATCAAGCGCGTCGACGACTGCCTCTACAACGCCAAGCAAAGCGGGCGTAACCGCGTCAGTGCGGCGCCATGACGCAACCCGGTCAACCCTTTTCAAACACCCATTGCAGCAGGGCATCCTGCGCCGCCTGTCCGAGCGGCGCATTCGGATGATTGATCAGGCACACCACCACATACATCTTGCCTGACGCCGCCTGCACAAAACCTGCAATCGAGCGCACGTCGTTGAGCGAACCGGTCTTGATGTGCGCCTGCCCGGCCACGCTTTCACCGCGCAGGCGTTTGCGCATGGTGCCGTCGTAGCCGACCAGTGGCATCGAGGCGATGAACTCGGGCATCACCGGCGAGTGAAACGCCGCCACCAGAACCTGACCCAGCGTGGTGGGCGCAATGCGCTCGTTGCGCGACAAGCCGGCGCCGTTTTCGATCACCAGTTCATCCGCGGCGATGCCCTTGGCCGACAACCAGCCACGAATCGCCTGGGCGCCGCGCGTGGTGCTGCCGGGCGCCTGCGACACTTGTGCACCGATGGTCAGCAGCAGTTGACGCGCCATCACGTTATTGCTGTATTTGTTGATGTCGCGAATCACCTCCGGCACGGCGGGAGACTGCCACTCCGCAAGCAAGCGCGCCACCGGGGCGACGTTGCCGGGCATGACCTTGCCCGAGATGGTGCCACCCAACTCGCTCCACATCTGACGCAGCACCGCGCCGAAATACTGCGTGGCGCTCATGCGGTAGGGATGGATGTACCAGACCTTTTCTCCGCAAACGGCCGGAAATGCGCCGTTGAAAACCGCCGCGCCGACGCCGATGTCAGCCTGCAACTTGCCCTGCCAATCGCCGCACGCCGGCTCTTTCGACAGGCGCGGCGCCGCGACGGTGTACCCCGACAGCGGCGGCTCCATGGCCACATTGACCACGCCGCCGGCTTCGTCCGGCATGAAGCGGATCGCCACGGTCTTGTAGTTCAGCAGCAAGGCATCGGGACCGACGTTGTAGGGCTTCTGCGGATCGCCGTCGAATTGCGCCGGATCGTAGACGTTTTCTTCAAAGACGCTGCGGTCCAGCACGACGTTGCCGCGAATATCGCGAATGCCTTTGGCGCGGATCTGGCGCAGGAACATCCAGAAGTTTTCCATCACCAGCTTGGGGTCGCCGCTGCCCTTGATGCTCAGGTCGCCCATCAACATGCCGTCGTTGAGCACGCCGTCGGTGTAGGCCTGGGTTTTCCAGTTGAATGCGGGGCCGAGCAATTCGAGCGCAGCATCGGTGGTCACCAGCTTCATCACCGACGCCGGATTGAACGGCGCCGTCGCGTTGAAGGCCAGCGTCGGACGCGTGGCGTCGACAGCCTGGACAAACACGCCAACATTGCGCGCCGGGATCTTCGCCTGCCGCAGCGCGCCGCTCATGGTAGGCGGCAATTCTTGCGCCGCAAGGTGTTGCGCGGAGGCGATGCCGCAGGCTGCGAAAGCGCACAGCGCCAGGAATCGGAATTCTTTGAAGATGGGCATGAGTAGCGAGGGAGGACAGAGGGAAAAGACCCGAACGAGGGGACCCGGCATTATATGTCGGCTTTTCACTCCTATTTCCGCGCGCCGTTCTGGTGATAGTGCGAGAGATGTTGTAATGTAGACATATATTGGCTGGATGCAAATCATGCCCGACAACAAGAACGCCGCCGCGGACGGCATGCCAACATCGGAAAGCACCCCTGATCATGTCGCATCGCAACGCCCCATCCCGCAACCACGGCAGCCACGGCACCGATAGTTCGCATGGTCGCCCGGCGTCCTTCTTTTCGTTCCGGCGGGCGCAGCGTGCGTTGAGTGATTCGCCGTCACCGGAAGAACTGATCGGCAAAGGCGTGCGCTTCGTCAAACGCATCTACAAGCTGCGCGTGATCGGACTGTCGATCGGCTTTTTTTGCGTAGCCGCCGGTTTCCTGCAGAATCCGGTTGGATGGCCGCTGTGGGCCTTGCTGATATTCCACGGCTATCTTTGGCCGCATCTCGCTTACCACCTGGCACTGCGCAGCACGATCCCGTATCGCGCCGAACGCTTCAACCTGGTGATCGACACGACCTTCGGCGGCTTCTGGCTCATCGCCATGCAAGGCAACCTGGTGCCCGGCGCCGTGATCCTGGCGATGCTGTCGATGGACAACATCGCCGCAGGCGGCACCCGGCTGTTCCTGCGCGGCCTGATCGGCAGTGTCGTGGGAGCCTTGCTGGGCCTGCTGCTGCTCAATTTCCGTTTCCTCCCGCAATCCGACATCTATACCGTCGTCGCCTGCCTGCCGATGCTGGCGCTCTATCCGCTGGCGCTGGGCAAGTCGACTTACGACATGTCCAAGAAACTGGCCGAGCGTTCACGCGAGTTCGAAACCGTGAGCCAACGCGACGGCCTTACCGGCCTGCTGAATCGACGTTATTGGGAAACCTTGCTGATCGAGGAATTCAACATCTGCCGCGAACGCAAGCAAGGCTCCTCGCTGCTGTTGCTCGATCTCGATCATTTCAAGAACATCAACGACACGCATGGCCATCTGGTCGGCGACGAAGTGCTCAAGAACTTCGCCCAGCTGCTGCGCGACAATCTGCGCGCGGACGATCTGATCGGACGCTATGGCGGTGAAGAATTCGTGGTGATCCTGCGCGACATCAGCCTCAGCGAAGCCGAGACGCTGGCGGCGCGGCTGATTGAACAGGTGCGCCGGCACCGCACCGAGAAAAATACCTTGTGGGGCTGCACCATCAGCGCCGGCCTGGTGTCCTTCCATAGCGACATGGAGGCGCATTACTCCTGGCTGCAACGCGCCGACAACGCAATGTATCGCGCAAAGGATAGCGGACGCGATTGCCTGGTGGTCGAGGGTAACTGAAGGTGGCCGAAGGTGAAAGGCGGCAAGGCGGAGAACAAGAAAAAGCCGCCGCGTCATCTTAGGGAATGACGCAACGGCTTCGGGAAAAAGGTGGAACGCCCGACGAGTTCTCGGAGTACACGCATACTGAAGATGCCGACTCCCTCCGACGTTCCAGCCACCGCCGCTTGCGCGGCGAACGAGCAAGAAAGCTCGTTTAAATTAGCACTGGCAGTACCTCCAGCACTAAAAGCGCAATCAGCGCCCCACCTACGGCGCCAATCGTTCGCAACACCGTCCTCACAAATTTTGACGCTACGGGCACTTCGCCGAACAACACCAACCCGGCGAATGCCATCGGCAAAAAGAACATGAGATTGTTCGTGACGATATTGGGCATGATCTTTGTCTCCTACCTGTTTTCTTTATGATTTGAGTATAGGACGCTGCGCGCATAAAACAAGGAGAGTTTTCGATACCGCCGCCCCGCAGCGCACAACCCGCGCCGCTTGCAGCGATGCTCCTTATTTGCGGAAGTGTTGTTGAATGGGCTTGACCATGCTGCGGTGCGGGAGTAGACTCCGCCCGTTCTTATTTTTATGGAGTCCCTCTCATGGGCACTTGTTCGAGTGACAGTTGTTGCCGGGAAATTTCCCGGTTCGCCTCGGCAAGATAACGCAGGACTTCCCTGCCGTCATCTTGCAGGAGCAGATGACGGCATCAGGCATGCACCGCTTCAGGCGCAGGCCTTTTCCACCGTACAACACAGCACGCTACAGACCGACCCGCACCGGCGCACGTCCGGATGCTGCATGGCTTGCGGCCATACGCGTCCACGACATAAGCATTGATTCGCCGATGCCTCTCGCGGCCAGCGCCACAGTTCAGACTGCGCGCCGGCCGGACCTGCCATTGCCCGGCCTGGCCGCCGGCGCCGTGCGCACGCCGTCGATGGAACAATTACCGATGAAAGGGTCTTCGCAAACCTGACCTGCGGAGGCCTTATGCCCGATATATCTCGCACCTGATCGCCTGCTGTCATCGAGATGTCAGGAGGATTCGTTACAGTCTGACGCTTTCCTCATCTTTCTCTCCGATGACCGCACGAACCGGACCGCCACGCCCCGTCAAGGCACGCCGTCCGCACTGCAAACCGCTGCAAAAAGAAAAAGAGCTTCATCATGAATCTGGATCTGTTGAAAGAAACCTTCGCGAACTTCATCCGTGCACGCGGCATGGATCGCCACTTCCATCGAATCGGCGTGGACATGTTCCGCAGTTCGCCGACCACCAAGGAAGTCCCGCAAACCGTGGCGCAAAGCCTGGTGGACGCCTCCCGCACCGAGCTGTCCGGACTGCTGCAAAAACTGCATTCCCGCACCGACGGCCTCACCGAACAGGAAGCCGACGCCATTCGCCTCGAAGTCGGCCCCAATGAAGTCGAACACGAAAAGCCGCTGAGCTGGTGGGTCCACCTGTGGCACTGCTACAAGAACCCGTTCAACCTGCTGCTGACCGTGCTGGCCGCCGTCTCCTACTACACCGAAGACATGAAGGCTGCGATCGTGATCGGCACCATGGTGGTGGTGTCGACGCTGATGCGCTTCATCCAGGAGTCGCGTTCCAACACCGCCGCCGACAAGCTCAAGGAAATGGTCAGCAACACCGCGACCGTAATCCGCCACGACATCGTGCAGGACATCGCCGAAGAAGCCCAGCGCTACTTCGACGTCACCCTGCATCCGAAAGGCGCGCGCCGCGTCGAAGTGCCGATCAAGAGGCTGGTGCCCGGCGACATCGTGCAGTTGTCGGCCGGCGACATGATCCCGGCCGACCTGCGCCTGCTGGCCGCCAAGGATCTGTTCGTCAGCCAGGCCGCCATGACCGGCGAATCGCTGCCGGTGGAGAAATTCGCCGAGCATCGCGGCGTCGACGCCGGCAATCCGCTTGAGCTCGACAACCTGTGCTTCATGGGCACCAACGTCGTCAGCGGCTCGGCCACGGCCGTGGTGCTGACCACCGGCAAGCGCACTTATTTCGGCGCGCTGGCCGAACGCGTCACTGCCACCGACCGCACCCCGACCGCGTTCCAGTCGGGCGTCAACAAGGTCAGCTGGCTGCTGATCCGTTTCATGCTGGTGATGACGCCGGTGGTGTTCTTCATCAACGGCTTCACCAAGGGCGACTGGGTCGAGGCCTTCCTGTTCGGCCTGTCGATCGCGGTCGGCCTGACGCCTGAAATGCTGCCGATGATCGTCACCTCGACGCTGGCCAAAGGCGCCGTCGCGCTGTCGCGCAAGAAGGTCATCGTCAAGCGCCTCGACGCGATCCAGAACTTCGGCGCCATGGATGTGCTGTGCACCGACAAGACCGGCACACTGACGCAGGACAAGATCTTCCTGGAGCGCCATACCGGCATCCTGGGCGAGCCGAACGACGAAGTGCTGCAATACGCTTACCTCAACAGCTACTACCAGACCGGCCTGAAGAACCTGCTCGACGTCGCCGTGCTGGAACACGCCGAACTGCAAAGTGAAATGGCGCTCGCCTCGGCCTATCGCAAGGTCGATGAAATCCCGTTCGACTTCCAGCGCCGCCGCATGTCGGTGGTGGTCAGCGAACGCGAAGATCACCATGAGCTGATCTGCAAAGGCGCAGTCGAAGAAATCGTCTCGATCTGTACCCACGCGCGCAACAACGGCGAGATCGTGCCGTTCACGCCCGAGCTGCTGGCCGATATCCAAAAAACCACCGCCAGCCTGAACTCCGAAGGCCTGCGCGTGGTAGCCGTGGCCGCCAAGGACCTGCCGCCGACCAAGGAAACCTACAGCGTCGCCGATGAGTCGGACCTGGTGCTGATCGGTTACATCGCCTTCCTCGATCCACCGAAGGAATCGACAGAACCGGCGCTGGCGGCACTGCGCGCACATGGCGTGACGGTCAAGATCCTGACCGGCGACAACGAACTGGTGACCGCCAAGATCTGCCGCGAAGTCGGACTCGAAGTCGAAGGCATGCTGCTCGGTTCGCACGTGGAAAAGATGAGCGACGAAGAGTTGTCCGTCGCGGTCGAAAAGACCACCGTCTTCGCCAAGCTCAGCCCGACCCACAAGGAACGCATCGTGCGCGTGCTGCATGACAAGGGCCACGTGGTCGGCTTCATGGGCGACGGCATCAACGATGCGCCGGCCCTGCGCGCAGCCGACATCGGCATCTCGGTCGACACCGCAGTCGACATCGCCAAGGAAGCGGCCGACCTGATCCTGCTGGAAAAGAGCCTGATGGTGCTGGAAGAAGGCGTGCTGGAAGGCCGCAAGACCTTCGCCAACATGCTCAAGTACATCAAGATGACGGCCAGCTCCAACTTCGGCAATGTGTTCTCGGTGCTGGTGGCGAGCGCCTTCCTGCCCTTCCTGCCGATGCTGCCCTTGCATCTGCTGGTGCAGAACCTGCTGTATGACGTGTCGCAGATTTCCATCCCGTTCGACAACGTCGACAAGGAATTCCTGGAAAAGCCGCAGCGTTGGAATCCGGGTGAAATCGGCCGCTTCATGGTGTTCTTCGGTCCGATCAGCTCGATCTTCGACATCAGCACGTTTGCCCTGATGTGGTACATCTTCGGCGCCAACTCGCCTGACCATCAAACCCTGTTCCAGTCGGGCTGGTTCATCGAAGGCCTGCTGTCGCAGACGCTGATCGTGCACATGATCCGCACCAAGCGCATTCCGTTCTTCCAGAGCCGCGCTTCGTGGCCGCTGATGGGCATGACGCTGATCATCATGGCCATCGGCATCATCCTGCCGATGTCGCCGCTGGCCAGCTACTTCAAGCTGCAGGCGCTGCCGCTGAGCTACTTCCCGTGGCTGCTGGCGATCCTGATCGCCTACGCCGCGCTGATCCAGCTGATGAAGAAGTGGTATACCCGGCGCTATGGCTGGCAATGACGCTGAGGATGAAGTCAATCTTGTGACGTAAAAAAACGGGATGCGCGCAAACGCATCCCGTTTTTTATTGAGTCTTCGTAACCCGATGAATCACCCCACCAGGCTTGCCGCGATATTGATCGACAAACCCAGGATCGCTGCATTGAACAGGAAGCCGATTACCGAATGCGCCAGCACGGTCTTGCGCAAGGCGCGCGTGCCGACGGCAACGTCCGATGTCTGCACGGCGACGCTGATGGTGAACGCGAAATAGAGGAAGTCCCAATAGTCCGGATTCTTCTCGCCGTCGGCAAAACGCAGCGGCGGCTCGGCGTCGTCATCCTCGGCGTAAAACAGCCGCGCATAGTGCAAGGTGAAGACCGTGCCGATGAGGAACCAGGAGCCCAGTACGGTGCCGCCGGTGAAGGCATAGTGCAGCAGCTTTTGTCCACGCTCCAGATGTGACGCATCGGCCAGCTCGATGATGATGGCGGCCAGGCTGGCGATGGCGGCCACGCAGACGGTGGCCAGCACCAGCTCTGCGCTTTCATCTTCCTTCTCGGCGAGGCGTTTGGTGTCGTCCGCTTTGTAGCGGAACATCATCACCCAGATCGTCAGCAGGTAGCAGGCCACGCCCGCGTTCCACCCCGTCAGCAGGCGCGTGATGAGCTCGCCGTCAGCACACAATAAATACCCCGCTGCGCCGACGGCGACAGCGATGAGCAAACGCGGATGAACCTGGACGATATGGCGGGCGACGGACATGGTGTAGGCGGGTCGTGAGACCCGGCAGCAATTGAATTGCCGCAACCTTATCATGCGGGCGGTCTGCTGCGCGCACTGCCAATCGGATGAGTCTGATTGCGTTACTTGTTGCGCTACTTATGCATTACTTCTTCGGCGCAATGCCCAGGGCGATTTCCTGCGCTTCTTCCAGCGACTTGAAGCCGGTGATCGCAAAGCGATTTCCCGACAGCGGCGCCGACACCACCGGCGCCGTCATCACCTCGCCGTTGATCATTACCGCCATGCGCTGGCGCAGCAGCACGCGCGAGGCCATGCCCATGCGGATGGCACCGGCCGGCGTCATCTGGATCACGATCAGCACCTGGCCGCCGAGATCCTTCTTGGCGTTGGCCAAGGCCACATCGGAATTGTCCAGCAAGACTTCCGGCGCCACGTAGACAGTGGTGCCGGGATCGTCGAGCAAGTTGGCTTTTTGCCAATCCGGACTGGCGACCAGGCTGGCGGCGTGGATTTCGAAGCGCGTCCCTGATTGCGAATGACCGGTGGCGCAGGCGGCCAGGCCGGTGCTCAGAATCAGGACGGCAAGAATGCGTTTAAGAGTACGTTCGAACGAAGAAAAGGCTGCAACCCGCATCAGAACTCATGCTCCTTGAGTGCCCGTTCGGCGCGCTGTTTGGCATTCTCCAGCGCTTCCTGCATGGAACCGAACAGGCCCGCGGGAATGTAGGTTTCGGCCACTTCGGGCTCACGCGTGAGCCGCACGAAGACTTGCGCCTCGAACACGTCGTCGTCTTTTTTGACCGCGTCGAAACGGGCGATGTGGGTGCCGCTTTGTAGGACTTGCTCTGTCATGGATACCTCCATCAATGTTGATAGAGGATTGGACAGAGGCATGCCGAACAGGTTCGGGGCAATTTTTACGTTAAGCGCAAACTCAGGCCTGGCGCGGGAAACGTACCGTAAATACGGTCCCGCAATTAGCTTCGCCCGAGGTCAGCGTGATTTCGCCGCCGTGGTCCTTGGCGATGTCACGCACGATGGCCAGGCCGAGTCCGCTGCCGGCGATCTTGTCGTTGACACGATAGAAACGGTCGAAAATCAGTTCGCGATGTTCCGGCGCGATGCCGGGACCGGAATCTTCCACAGTCAGCAAGGTGGCGTCTTCCTGCTCGCGGCAGCTCACGGTGACGGTGCTCTGCGGCGGCGAATAGCGCACGGCGTTGTCGACCAGGTTGTCGATCAGGTCGCGCAACATGAAACGGTCGCCCTTCATGCGTGCCGGCTGCAGGTCGAAGCCGAGGTCGATCTGTTTCTTGTCGGCCTGTTCGATGAAATGCTGCACCGATTCTTCCACCAGCTTGTCAAGCAGCAGGTCTTCCAGATGGGTCGGCTTGAAGCGGCTAGGCTCGGCACGCGCCAGCGCCAATAACTGATTGCTCTGGCGCACCATGCGCTCGACCGACGAAGTCATCAGTTCGGTGGAATGCGCCGTCTCCGGCTCGTCAGCGTGGCGCTGGTGCAGCCACTCCAGTTGCAGCCGAAGGCCGGTCAGCGGCGTGCGGATCTGGTGCGCGACATTGGCCAGGAAATTCTGCTGTGCGCTGGCGGCCTTGCGGATGTTTTCCAGCAGGCTGTTGATCGCGCCGATCACCGGCGACAGCTCTTCGGCGGTCTCCTTGAATTCGATCGGCGTGAGATTGTCGTGATTGCGCTGGTCCAGGTTCTGACGCAATTCACGCAGCGGGCTCAAGCCCTTGTTGACCGCGATCATCACGATCGCGATCGAGAAGAACGTCAGCGCACCGTCCAGCAGCAGCAGCGAAATCAGGATTACGTAGTGGGTCTGGTTGCGCTTGCGGAAGGTCTCGGCGATGCCGATGTAGATCGGCGTGCGTTCGATGCTGACATACAGTGCAGCGATGCGCACCTGCTCGCCGTTCATCACACCGTCATAGGTGACCGGTTCGTTGGGCTCGGCGACCTGGTTGACCGAGGGGAAATTGTGATCGCCGGCGAGGGTCTCGCCGTTGGAGTCGCGCACCACGAAATACATGGTGTCGAAATGGTCCGAGCGCAGCATCTGTTCGGCCTGCTTGGTCAGCTCCAGCGAGGTCTTGCCGCGTACGCGCTTGATCTGCGAAGTCAGCGCCCATGCGGCATCGGTGATGCTCTGGTCGAACGCGTCCTGCGCCGGCAGCCATGCCAGCCAGTAGGTCAGGCCGGCGCCGATCAGGTTGACCGCAAGCAGCGGCGCGATCAGCCATTTGAGGAGATTGATTTTGATGCTGGGGCGCATGACGATCTCAGGCCCTCAGCCGGCGCGGCGGAAAAAAGACGGGCCGACTTGTCGCCGCATTCCTCAGGCTTCGCTCTTTTCCAGCATGTAGCCGAAGCCGCGAATGGTGCGGATGGCGACGCCCGAGCCGGCGGTCTTGGTGCGGATGCGCGAGACGTAGACTTCCACCGCGTTGAGTGTGACGTCTTCGCCCCACGGCAACACGGCGTCGATGATCTGCTGCTTGGACACCACGCGCGAGGCTTGCTGCATGAGGTATTCCAGCACAGTCCATTCGCGCACCGAGAAATCGACTTTCTTGCCGTCGATGGTGGCGCGCTTGGAGGAGGTATCGAGCGACAGGCCGCCGATGGTCAGTTGCGTCGGCTGCGGACTGCTGCGGCGGATCAATGCCTTGATGCGCGCCACCAGCTCCGGCGTCGCGAACGGCTTGACGAGGTAATCGTCGGCGCCCAGCTCAAGGCCGTGCACGCGATCGGGAATGGTGTCGCGCGCCGTCAGCAACAGCACCGGCATGTTGCTGCCGCGTGCGCGCAGGCGACGCACCACTTCAAAACCGTCGAGGCCGGGCAAGCCGATGTCGAGCACCAGCACGGTCGCGGTGTAACGCTGCAGCAGCGCGTCGGCGTCGGTGCCGTTGTTGACCGTGTTGACACTCAGACCATGCGACTTGAGCATGCGCGACAAACCGTCGGCCAGCACCAGATCGTCTTCCACCAGCAGAACGTTCATATATCGGGACCAGATTAGTAAAGCAAGTTGTGTCAGGAGAAATATACGTGCCTCGGGAGGCATGCCGAATCTCGTATTTTCCGGACATGAAGATCGTATTGTAGCCCCGGCAACACCGCTACAAAGGCACTTTGAGCCGCTTCATCGTTTTATTTTAGCCACAGTCAGCATAATGTCAGCAAGTCGTCAGCACATCGACAGCACACCGCTTTAGTCTAGCGCACAAGCAATTGGAATGAGAATCGCAATCAATTATTTCCATCTGCATCCAGCCAGCCAGACGGCCCTTCCGCCCTCATCGCCAGCCGACCTTCATGTGACTAAACCAGACAGAAAAACGCCCAAATGAACCGTCTTACGCCGATCGCCGCTGCACTTGTCGCCGTGTTTGCCGCGCCAGTTGCCGTGCATGCGCAACAAACTTCCGCCCCCGCTTCTTCTACTGCGCCTTCCTCCTCGCTCAAGGAAGTCGTCGTTGAAGGCAAGCGCGATGATTTCAACACTGCGACGACCGCGTTGACCAAACTCCCCGCTGATCTGCACGACGTGCCGCAATCGGTGGTGGTGGTCAATAAGGCCCTGCTGCAGTCGCAAGGAGCGACCTCGCTGTCAGATGCGCTTCGTAACGTCGCCGGCATCACGCTGGGCGGCGCAGAAGGTGGTCAGATCGGCAACAACATCAACCTGAACGGCTTCTCGGCGCGCACCGATATTTACCTGGACGGCTTCCGCGACCGCGGCCAGTACTTCCGCGACACCTTCGCGATGGAAGAGATCGAAGTCCTGATGGGACCATCATCCATGCTGTTCGGCCGCGGTTCAACCGGCGGCATCATCAACCAGGTCACCAAGAAGGCCAACCTGAAGCAATCGACCGAGGTCTCCGCTTCCGTGACCACCAACGGTCTGGTGCGCACTACCGCCGACTACAATCACCCGCTGTCGGAGACATCCGCTGTACGCGTTTCCGTGATGGCGCAAGACGGCGCCGCGACCACGCGCAACCAGAGCAATGTGCAGGACTTCGGTCTGGCCGCTTCCTACGTGACCGGCATCGGCACCGCAACGGAAATCACCCTGTCGACGCTGATCCAGCACAACCACGATCAACCCGACTACGGCCTGCCGGCGCTGAACGGCCGTCCGGTCGGCGTCGACCGCGACACCGCTTACGGCCTCAACACCGACCGCACCGATCAGGACGTGGTCTCGCTGAACGCCGGCATCAAGCATAAGATCACGCCGGACGTGACGCTGCGCAACCAGACGCAATTCAACTACGTGCGCACCAACGCCGTCGAAACTGCACCGCAAGGCATCGGCACCGTCGGCGCCGGCGGCTATACGGCATTGACCGGCGGTGTCAGCGCCCTGCCGCTGTCGAGCCTGTTCGTGCAAGCACAGAGCCACGACCGCACGATTCGCGATTACTCGATCTTCAACCAGACCGAGCTGTCGGGCAAAGGCACTTTCCTGGGCTTCAAGCACGATGCGCTGGTCGGTCTGGAAGTGGGTCACGATGGCTACGACGTGCAAAACTACTATCGCAACGGTAGTTGTAATGGTGTCGCGTTGACCGGTGCAGCGACTCCGACTTCGGGTTTCGCCGACTGTATTCCTCTGGTCAATCCAACCTATAGCGCAGCGGGCACTGGCGTAACCAGTTCGATCGGCAACCATCAGGGCGGCAGCTCCAACACCATCGCGACCTATGTCGGCGATACGCTGGAACTGACCCCGCAAGTCAAGCTGGTCGGCGGCTTGCGTTATGACAAGTTTGTCGCGCAGATCAGCAACTCGATCAACTCCAGCAACATGCCGGCAGTAGCCAAGAACACTGCGCTGGCCTACGCCAATCAAAGCGTCAATTTCCTGAGCGTACGCGCCGGCGCCATCTGGCAACCGACCGCAGCGCAGTCTTACTATGTGTCCTACGGCACCTCGTTCAATCCTTCGCTGGAACAACTGACCGGCACCGTCGGCCAGACCAACCTCGATCCGGAAAAGAACAAGTCGTATGAACTGGGCGGCAAATGGGATTGGGCGGAAAACCTGTCGCTCAATGCCGCCGTGTTCCAGATCGACAAGCAAAATGCGCGCAGCCTGATTTCGACCGGCGTGTACGCATTGTCGGGCGATGTGCGCGTCAAGGGCGCGCGTGCCGGGGCAACAGGCCGCATCAACAAGCAATGGCAGGTCGCGGCAGGCTATACCTATCTGGATGCGCAGGTCCTGAGCGGCGCTGCGGGAGACACCGCGGTCGGCAAGATCCCGACCAACACCCCAAAGCACACGCTGACCACCTGGACAACGTATGACATCGTGTCGCACTGGCAAGTCGGCGGCGGCGCGACGTACATGTCGCAACGCTACGCCAATCCGACCAATACGGTGCAGGTCGGCGGTTACGTACGCTGGGATACGACCCTGGCTTATATCCAAAAAGACTACGACATTCGTCTGAACATCCTCAACCTGACGAACAAAATGTATTACGATGCGCTGATCCAATCCGACGGCGGACGCTCGGTGCCCGGCACCGGTCGCACCGGCATGATCTCGGTCAACTATCGTATGTAATCTGAAGTAGGAAAGAAATTCACCCATGCTGATCGCCATTCCCAAGCTGCTCGACGCGCAACAACTCAACGCCGTGCGTCAGATCTTGGAACAGGCCGGTCCGGCATGGGTGGATGGTCGTGCGACCGCCGGCTATCAAGGTGCGCCGGTCAAGTACAACCAGCAGATCGATGAGCGTTCGGAAGTCGCTGCGCAATGCCAGCACATCATCCTGTCGGCGTTGGAACGCAACCCGCGCTTCATCAGCGCCGCCTTGCCGAATACGGTCTACCCGCCGATGTTCAATCGTTACAGCGAAGGCATGACCTTCGGTGCACATGTGGACGGCAGCGTGCGCATCGATCCGCATACCGGTCGCAAACTGCGCACCGATATTTCCGCCACCTTATTCCTGTCCGATCCGTCGACTTACGACGGCGGCGAATTGCAGATCCACGATACCTACGGCGTGCATACCGCCAAGCTGGAAGCCGGCGACCTGCTGGTCTACCCTGCCACCAGCCTGCATCAGGTGACGCCGGTGACGCGCGGCGTGCGCACCGCGTGTTTCTTCTGGGTGCAAAGCCTGGTGCGCGACGACGGCCAGCGCAGCATGCTGTTCGACATGGACAACGCCATTCAAAAGCTCAACCAGACCGGCGCCGATGAAACTGCACGGCGCACTTTGGTAGGCTGTTATCACAACATTCTTCGTCAGTGGACGGACACCTGATCTGATGGCGGTGCCTGAAGTTCAATTGAAGTAACGCGCATCCATCCGGCGAAACACCAGCGCAGACAACAAAGTCACCACGCCGACGCAGACGAAGGTCAGCGTAAAGCTCCAGTCCCTCGCCCACGCCACACCGTCGAGCCCGCTCAGCATCGAGCCGGCAATCGTCACGCCCAGACCCAGCGCCAGCATCTGCACCATCGAGAACAGGCTGTTGCCGCTGCCGGCGTCCTTGCTATTGAGTCCCTTGAGCGTAACGCTGTTCATCGCCGCGAACTGCATCGAGTTGCACACGCCGAAGACCGCCAGTTGCACGATGCCGATCCAGATCGGCCAGGCCGGTGTAATCAACGCGAATGACACGATCGCCGCGCCGACCATGACCGTGTTCACCAGCAGGAAATTCTCATAGCCGTAGCGACGCACCAGCGGCGCGATCCACGGCTTGGCGATAGTGCCTGCAACCGCCGCAGGCAGCAGCACCAGCCCGGCATGCAAGGGCGAGAAGCCGAGCTTGACCTGCAACAGCAGCGGCAACAGGAACGGCACCGCCGACGAGCCGATGCGGCAGATCAGGTTGCCGATCAGGCCGACGCTGAAATTGGGTTCATTGAACAGCCCAAGCCGGAACAGCGGCTGTTCGTCGCGCCGCGCGTGGACCACATACCACCACACCGTCAGCACTGAAATCCCCAACAAGCCTGCGCTCCACCACCCGCGATGCTCGTCCATCGGCACATCCAGCGCCAGCGAAAACGTCACCATGCAGGTCGACAGCAGCGCGCAGCCGAGCATGTCGAAACGCGGCGGCGAAACGATTTCTTCAGCCGGCAGGAAGCGATGCACGGCAAACATGCCGACCACGCCGACCGGTACGTTGATCAGGAAAATCCAGTGCCAGCCGATGGTCTGCGACAACCAGCCGCCCGTCACCGGGCCCACTACCGGCCCGAGCTGCCCGGCAATCGAAATGAAGGCCAGCGCCGAAATGTACTGCGCCCCCGGCACGCTGCGCAGCACGGCAAGACGGCCGATCGGCAGCAGCATGGAACCGCCCACGCCCTGCACCACGCGCGCCAATAACAGTTGCGACAGTGAATGCGCATTGGCGCACAGCAGCGAGCCGAGCACGAAGATGAGAATTGCAAGGAAGTAGACGCGGCGTGTGCCGAAACGGTCAGCCAGCCAACCGGATGCCGGCGTCAGCGACGCCATTGCCAGCGTATAAGACACCACCACCGGGTGCATCGCCAGCACCGGTTCGCCGAGACTGGCCGCCATGGAAGGCAAGGCGGTGTTGACGATGGTGGTGTCCAGCGTCTGCATGAAAAAGCCCGATGCGACGATCCACAACAGGGCTTTTTGAGAACGGGAAGAGTTAAGGGACATGGAAGAAGATTCTATCGTCCCTTGGGAGCCGGCAACAAGATCAGAATGCCGCCGGACGCCATTTCAGCAAGCGCTTCTCCAGCGATGTCAGCAGGTAATCCGCCAGCAAGGCCACCACCGCCAGCACGATCATCGCCGCAAACACGCCGCTGGCGTTGAACGCGCCCTGGGCTGTGGAGATCAGCAAGCCGATACCCTGCTTGGAACCGAGGAACTCGCCCACCACGGCGCCGACCAGCGCGAAGCCGAAGCTCACATGCAAGCTCGCCAGGATCCAGCTCAGCGCCGAGGGAATCACCACCGCCATCGTCACCTGGCGACGCGAGGCGCCGAGGATCTGCGCATTGGCGATCATGTAGCGGTCGGCTTCACGCACGCCCTGGAAGGCGTTGCCGAACACCACGAAGAACACCATCACCACCGCCAGCGCCACCTTGGACGCCATGCCCAGGCCCAGCGCGATGACGAAGATGGAGCCCAGCACCACGCGTGGAATCGAGTTGGCGATCTGAATGTACAGGCTGAACACGTCCGACATCAGCTTGTTGCGGCCGAGCGCGATGCCGGCAATGATGCCCGCGACGGAACCGATCAGGAAGCCCAGCACGGTTTCCTCCAGCGTGACCATGACCTGCACCCACAGCGGGCCTTGCGAGGTGCCTTCCATGATCCAGTCATAGATCTGGATCACGATCAGCGACGGCTGCGAAAAGAAGAAAGGATCGATCCATTGCATCGTGGCGGACAATTCCCAGCCGCCGAGGATGATGACCAGAATCGCCAGGCGCAGTGAAATCACCAGCCAGTAGCGTTGTTTGATCTTGCGTTGCGCTTCGCGTTCGACTTCGGCGATCGCTTCCGGACTCATGGCGCGGCTTGTATTTACTTGTGTCATGTTGCTCACCTGTCTTGTCGTTGGTGTGGTGTAAAGAGCAGAAACTGTTTCTGTAAAAAACGTCTATTTGATTTGGACTTCTTCACGCAGATCCGACCAGATTTTTCTGGAGATATCGATGAAGCGCTGCTCATAGCGCACTTCTTCCATCACGCGCGGACGCGGCAGATCGATCTGGTAAGTGCTCTTCAAGGTCGCCGGACGCGCGGTCAGCACATACACCTTGTCGGCCAGCGCGATCGCTTCTTCCAGGTCATGGGTGACGAACACGACGGAGCCGGAATGGGCCGACCACAATTGCAGCAGCTCGTCCTGCATCAGTGTGCGGGTCTGCATGTCGAGCGCGCTGAACGGCTCGTCCATCAGCAGGATTTCCGGGCTGTTGATGAAGGTCTGCGCCAGCGCCACGCGCTTGCGCATGCCGCCTGACAATTGATGCGGATAGTGGTCGCCGAACTTGTCGAGGCCGACGCGGCGGATCCATTCGTTGGCCAGTTCATAGGCCTGGTCCTTCGGCTTGCCGCGGAACAGCGGGCCGGCGGCGACGTTGTCGCGCACGCTGCGCCACGGGAACACGGCGTCGTTTTGGAACACGAAACCGATGCGCGGGTCGATGCCGTTGACCGGCTCGCCCATCACGCGCACTTCGCCGATGGTCGGTTTCAGCAGGCCGGTGATCAGGCTCAGCGTGGTCGACTTGCCGCAGCCGGTAGGGCCGACCACGGCGACGAATTCACCGCGCGCGACGCTCATGGAAAAATCGCGCAAGGCGACGGTGACATTGCCGTCGGCGGTGATGAAGCGGCATGACACGTTGTCCAGCTCGATGGCCGGCGTGTCGAGCTTGTTGGCCGGTTTTGCAGAAGCGGTGGCGGTTTGATTCATGGAGACTCTCTCGTCTGTTTTTTGGATTGCTGGCCGCGAAGCGTCCCGCCGAGGGCGTTCCGTAGAACGTCCACGTCAGGTGTTTGTATTCGCGCTTGGGTGAAACAGGCTCGCCCGGTTGATGCAAACGGGCGAGCCAGTGAACCGGTCTCGGTTGCTACTTACTTGACCAGGTTCACAAACTCATTGGTGTAAGTCTTGGACAGATCGATGTGCTTGCCCTTGACGTTCGGATTGAAACCGGCCAGCACCGACAGCACGGTTTCAGGTCCGCCTACCGGCATCTTGCCGTCGGCCGAATACATCGGCAGCGAATTTTCCAGCGCCTGGATGTACAGCGGCTTGTTGTTGCCGTAGTAGTCCTTCGGCATCTTGTCGGCGATCTCGGCGGCGCTGTGAGTCTTGATGAACTTGAGCGTCTTCACAAAGGCGCGCGCCAACTTGGCGGCGTCATCCTTGTGGCCGTTCAGCCAGTTGCGTTGCACGTACAGGCTGGATGCCGGATACAGGCCGCCGAGCGCCTTCACGGTGCCTTCCACCGAGCGCATGTCGACCAGCACCTTGGCTTCGCCGGTCTTGAGCATCTGCGACACGGTCGGTTCGGTAGTCATGCCGGCGTCGATGCGGCCCTGCTTCATGGCGGCGATGAAGGTGTTGTCGGCGCCGACCGGCAGCACCGAATACTCCTTGGAGCTGATGTTGTAGCGCGACGCCAGGTACTGCGTCAGGAAGTTGGTCGACGAGCCGAGACCGGTCACGCCCAGTGTCTTGCCCTTGACGTCGCCCATGTTCTTGATCGTGGCGGAAGCCTTGGTCGAGACCAGTTCCACTTCGCCCGGCACCTGGCCGAAGATCACGATGGCGGTGATTTCCTTGCCCTTGCTTTGCAGGTCGATGGAGTGGTCGTAGAAACCAACCACTGCCTGCACCGCGCCGGCCAGCAATTCATTCTCGGCGTCGACGCCGGCCGGCTGCGATTGCAGCTCGACGTCCAGGCCTTCTTCCTTGAAGTAGCCCAGTTGCTCGGCCAGCTTGGCCGGCAGGTAAACCATCTTGGTGATGCCGCCGACCATGATGGTGATCTTGCCTGCGGCGGAAGCCGTACCCGGCAAAGCCATCATGGTGGCGCCGGCAACGGCCAGCGAAATCAGCGTACGACGGATATTCTTGTTCATGGAGTCTCCTGAATGTTTGTAGTTGTGAAGTTCTTATTTCACCTGATTGACGAATTCGTTGGTGTAGGTCTTGGACAAGTCGATTTTCTTGCCCTTGATGTTGGGGTTGAACGCCGCCATCACCTTGAGCACCACTTCGGGACCTTCGGCCGGCATCTTGCCGTCCGGCGAATACATCGGCAGCGAGGCCTTCAGGGCCTGCACGTACAGCGCCTTGTTGCCGCCGTAATAATCGGCCGGCATCTTGGCGGCGATTTCTTCCGCGCTGTGGGTCTGGATGTATTGCAGTGTACGGACAAATGCGCGCGCCAGCTTGGCGGCTTCAGGCTTGTGCGTCTTCAGCCAGGCGCCCTGAACATACACCGCCGAGGCCGGATACAGGCCGCCCAGCGCAGCGCGCGTACCGGCGGCGCTGTTCATGTCGACCAGCACCTTGGCTTCGCCGCTGGCCAGCAGCATCGAGGTGGTGGGTTCGGTGGTCCAGACCACGTCAACGCGCTTCTGCTTGAGCGCAGCGATCAGCGTATTGCCGGCGCCGACCGGCAGCATCGAGTAATCGCTGGTCTTGAGGCCGTTGCGGCTGGCCAGGTATTGCGCCAGGAAACTCGACGACGAACCGAGACCGGTCACGCCCAGCGTACGGCCCTTGAGGTCGGCCATGCTGCGTACTTGCGTTGCGAGGTCGCTGCGCACCATTTCCATGCCGCCCGGCACCACCAGCAACTGGGTGATGGACTGGACTTCCTTGCCCTTGCTCTGCAGGTCGATGGAGTGATCGTAGTAGCCGACCACGGCCTGGACGGCGCCGGCCAGCAGTTCATTCTCGGCGTCCACACCGGCCTGCTGCGACTGCAGCTCGACGTCGAGGCCTTCGTCCTTGAAATAGCCGAGGTTTTCCGCCAGCTTGGGCGGCAGGTAGATCAGCTTGTTGATGCCGCCGACCATGATGGTGATCTTGTTGTCGGCAGCCTGGGCTGCCGGTGCCGTGACTGTCAGAACGGCTGCGCTGATGAGAGCGGTGGAAAATAACGTGCCGATGACATAAGCACACACATTGAAGCGTTGACGCATTATGATGCCTCCTGAATGAGATGGAAGACTGCCGCACGATGTCAGCATGCAAGCAGCCAGCTCAAGTTCTTATTAATATAGTGCCGCTATTCTAAGAACCGGAAACCTTCATCCAGCTTTCCAAATCCGGTGTTTCTTCTGTGCACCGCAACAAAAATATGGGCCTTTTGCATGAAATTGCTGCTGATCGAAGACAACCCGCCGCTGGCGCATTGGCTCACGCAGATCCTCAGGGAGAACAAGTTCAGCGTCGACGTCGCCAGCGACGGCGAGATGGCCGATCACGTGCTGCATACGGAAAACTACGACGTCGTGCTGCTCGACCTGATGCTGCCCAAGATGCACGGCAAGAACGTGCTGCGCCGTCTGCGCGAGCGCCACAACGCGGTGCCGGTGATGATCCTGACCGCCAGCGGCTCCATCGACGAGAAGGTCGAATGCCTGGGCGCCGGCGCCGACGACTACCTGGTCAAACCCTTTGAAGTGCGCGAACTGGTCGCCCGCATCAAGGTGCTGATCCGCCGCCAGACGCCCGACAAGGCCGCCGAAATCCATTGCGGCGACCTCAGCTACGACAGCAACACGCGTCAGTTCGCCATCGCCGGCAAGACGCTGGCGCTGCCTGCACGCGAACACGACGTACTCGAAATCCTCATGCTCAAGCAGGGCAAGACGGTGTCCAAGAATGCACTGGTGAACGGCATCTTCAGTTTGTCCGACGAGCCCAGCGCCGACGCCATCGAAATCTACATCTCGCGCCTGCGCAAGAAACTGGAACCGTCGCAGGCAGCCATCATGACGCTGCGCGGCCTCGGCTACCTGCTAAAACAAAAAGATGATAGTTAGAGATGATCGTCAAAGATGATAGTTAGCCTGCGACTGCGGCTGCTGCTGTGGCTGCTGATTCCGCTTACCGTCTATGTCGGCGTCAGCGCCAGCTTCACGCACGACAGCGCGGTCACCAGCGCCGACCTGGTGCAGGATCGTGCGCTGCTGGCCTCGGCACGCATGATGGCCGGCCAGGTGACGTGGGAAGACGGCGCGCCGGTGGTCAACATCCCGCCGGCTGCGCTGGAAATGTTCGCTTCGCCCGATCACGACGAGGTCTATTACCAGGTCCTGATGGACGACAACACGCTGCTGGCCGGGCGTCCGGACTTCCCGGTCGACGTCGACTTTGCGCTGGTCGCACCGGCTTACGCCACCACGTATTTCAACAACCAGCCGCTACGCGTGGTCAGCTACGTACGCGCGCTCTACGACAACGGCACGCTGCGCATGGTCGCCGTGTCGGTGGGCCAGACCATGCGCGGCCACGCGCAACTGCTGGATGAATTGTGGCGCCCCGCCCTGCACCGCCAGATCATCATGCTGCTGCTGGCGATCGCACTGGTGGTGGTCGGTCTGACGATGGAGCTGCGCCCCATCCTGCGCGTCAAGGACGAGCTCGCCACGCGTGAACCCAACTCGCTCACGCCCCTGCGCGCCGGTGAACTCCAGGTGGAACTGCGTCCCATCGTGGTCGCCATCAACCAGTACATCCAGCGCCTCAACACCCAGGTCGCGGTGCAGAAGCGCTTCATCGCCGACGCCGCGCACCAGTTGCGCACGCCGCTGACGCTGATCGATTCGCAGATCCAGTTTGCCCGCCAGCTCAACGATCCGCAGCGCCTGCCGCAAGTCTTGCAGGCCTTGCAGGACAGCAGCCGCAACATGACCGACCTGACCAACAAGCTGTTGCAACTGTCACAGGCGGAGGCGTCCAACAGCACCGCGTTCCCGCGCCAGCCGATCGAGCTGGTAGGACTGGCGGCGACCGTGCTGGAAGAACTGGTCAGCCTGGCCCAACGCAAGCACATCGACCTCGGCATGGAAACCGCCGTCGACGAAGCCTGGGCCATGGGCAGCCAGGCGCTGTTCTCGGGCATGCTGATGAACCTGATCGACAACGCGCTGCGCTATACGCCGGAACACGGCAAGGTGACGGTGGGTGTGGCGCTGGAAGACAACAAGGAAGTAGTGATCACCGTGGCCGACAACGGACCGGGCATTCCCGCCGAAGTGCGCGAGCGCGTGTTCGAACGCTTCTACCGGAACGCTGCACCGGATCAGCACGGCGCCGGCCTCGGCATGGCGATCGTAAAGGAAATCGTGCAGGCGGCGCAGGGGACGATTACGCTGGGGACGGACCGGGACGGCAAGGGATTGACGGTGACCGTCAGACTGCCGGCGTGGAAGGCGCCGTCGCCGAAATGAAAAAAGCCAGCGCGAACGCTGGCTTTTTTGAATTCTGGTGGAAAGTCGCAGTTTCGAACTGCGGACCCCTGCAGTGTGAATGCAGTGCTCTACCCCTGAGCTAACCTTCCATTTTGCTGTCGCCACCGACCGCGAGGGTTGGTGTGAAGCGGCCCGAATTATGACACAGAATTGACGACACGGGCAAGCTGCTCTTCATTTCTTCCCAATTCCCTGTCATTTTCCTCAAACAATTTACGCCGGCGGCGCTTCCGCCTCGGGTTCCTTGCGCCATACGCAGGTGCCGCGCACTTCCTTGTCGAGCGCGTTCAGGACGGTTTCGTGCAGGCCCAGTTCGGCTTCGCTGGCGGCCACCACGATGACGTCGGCGAGCGGCGCCAGTTCGAGTTTGACGGCGCCGTCTTCATCATCGCCGCCGGCGGCCAGGTCCATGGTCAGGCTGTTCTGGCCACGCGTCATGGCCAGGTACACCTCAGCCAGCAGGGCGGCATCGAGCAAGCCGCCGTGCAAGGTGCGGTGGGCGTTGGAGATGCCGTAGCGGTCGCACAGCGCGTCGAGCGAGTTGCGGCGGCCGGGATGCTGCTCCTTGGCCATTTGCAGCGAGTCGATGACGTTGTCGACGTGTTCCTTGAACGGCGGCAGGCCGAGCAGCTTGAACTCGGCGTCGAGGAAGCCGACGTCGAAGGGCGCGTTGTGGATAATGATTTCGGCGTCGCGCACGTAGTCGCGGAACTCGTCGACGATGGCCGCGAACTTGGGCTTGTCGCTGAGGAACTCGGTGGTCAGTCCGTGCACCGCCAGCGCGCCTTCTTCTGAGTCGCGCTCGGGGTTGATGTAGAAGTGCAGGTTGTTGCCGGTCAACTGGCGGTTGAGCAGTTCAACGCAGCCGATTTCAATGACGCGGTCGCCGGTGCGGGGGTTCAGGCCGGTGGTTTCGGTGTCGAGGACGATTTGTCGCATGATAATTCCGTTAGCTGGTGCTGAGTCGGGTGCTGAGTCTGATGCTGACTCTGATGCTGACTCTGAGGTCAGAGGACGGTTTCAACGCCGCGGTTGGCGAGCTGGTCGGCGCGCTCGTTGCCGGGATGGCCGGAGTGGCCCTTGACCCAGCGCCATTCGATCTTGTGCTGCGCCTGGGCGGCGTCGAGCGCCTGCCACAGGTCGACGTTCTTGACCGGTTCACGCGCCGCGGTTTTCCAGCCGCGCGCCTTCCAGCCGTGGATCCATTCGCTGATGCCTTTTTGCACGTACTGGCTGTCGGTGTAGACGGTGACGTCGCAGCGGCGGGTCAAGGCGCCGAGCGCTTCGATCACGGCCTTGAGTTCCATGCGGTTGTTGGTGGTGTTGCGTTCGCCGCCGCACAATTCCTTCTCGCGGCCACCCGCGATCAGCAGCGCGCCCCAGCCGCCGGTGCCGGGATTGCCCTTGCAGGCGCCGTCGGCGTAAATCTCTACACGTTCCAACTCGTCTTTGTTCATGCTTGCGTCTGTCATTTCCTGATTACTTTGTTCGTTGATGTTGATCGTTGATGATGCCCCGCTTTTTTGCGGAGAGGCGGCATTCTATTCCTTATGGATGCGATTGGTCGCGGGCATGCCCTTGGGCACCTTGACCTTTTGCTTGCTCCAGGCCGGGCCGATCAGGCGCATGCCCTTGACGCGCTTGATCGCCTGCACGATGTAGACCGCGCCGAAATACGGCCACCAGCGGTCGCCGGCTTTTTCCATGAAGTTGAAACGGTCCAGCCATTTGTCGGTGGCGCACGGCGGCGCATAGCAGCCGAAATGGCCGCGATTGACTTCCATGTTGAGCAGCTTGAGCCAGTCCTTCAGGCGCGGCAGGCGGATGAATTCGCCGTCCTGCGGCAGGAAGTGCGCGCCGGTCAGCCGTCCTGCGGCCTGGCGTGCACCCCACAGGCTGGTCGGGTTGAAGCCGCAGATGATGACCTGGCCTTCGGGGATCAGCACGCGCTCGACTTCGCGCAGCACCTGATGCGGCTCGGCGCTGAACTCCAGCACGTGCGGCAGCACCACCAGGTCGAGGCTTTGCGTGGCGAACGGCAGCTCGGAAAAATCATGCGCCACCACCAGCGGGATCTCGCGGCCTTCCTGCATGCCGGCCGAGGCTTCGATCGGCAGGCAGTTGTCGGTGAGCCAGCGGTAAGGCATGCGATTGGCCTGCAGTGCGTTGATCTGCGGCATGCCGATCTGCACCGCGTTGAATCCGAAGATGTCGGCCGTGAGCGCGTCCAGGTGCTTCTGTTCCCAGGCGCGAACGTAGTTGCCCATCGGCGTATGCAGCCAGTCGTCGAGGGCTATAATGGCCTTTCCCGAATCCGTATCGACTTCCGCCATCACGCGCACCCATCCAGCCATGTCAGCCATCCCGCCAGCAGCATCGTCCGATTCATCCACATCCTTGAGTGTCCTGACTGTTCCTGCATTTGACGATAATTACCTGTGGTTGATTCATGACGGCGTCAATGCGGCGGTCGTCGATCCCGGCGATGCGGCTCCGGTCCTGGCAGCGCTCAAGGCACATGGCCTGACGCTGGCCGCTATTCTACTGACTCATCATCATGCTGACCATGTCGGCGGTGTTCCGGCCTTATTGCAACATGGACAAGTTCCGGTCTACGGCCCCGCCGGTGAAGCGATTCCGACGATTACCCAGCCCTTGTGGGAAGACGATCTGGTGCACCTGGCGGCCCTCGGCCTCGACCTCAAGGTGATCGATGTGCCCGGCCACACCAAGGGCCATATCGCCTACTACGCCGCGCGCCAGGGCTGGCTGTTCTGCGGCGACACGCTGTTTGCGGGCGGCTGCGGCCGCCTGTTCGAAGGCACGCCGCAGCAGATGGTGGCCTCGCTCAACAAGCTGACCGCCCTGCCGGCCGACACCAAAGTCTACTGCGCCCACGAATATACCCTGTCCAACCTGCGCTTCGCGCGTGAAATCGAACCGGGCAACGCCGCGCTGGCCGCACGCATCGGTGTGGAACAGGCCAAGCGCGCCCGCAACGAGCCGACCGTGCCCACCACCATCGGACTCGAAATCGCCACCAACCCTTTCCTCCGTTACAAGGAAAGCGCCGTCATCGCCCGCCTGCAAGAAGCCGGCCGTTTACCTGCCTCAGGGAAACTAGTTGATCCGGCAGAAACATTCGGCGCGTTGCGCGAATGGAAGAATACCTACAAATAGAGGGTGTATAGGCCTTTTTTCGGACAAATACCAAACGAATCAAGGGCTTAAGCTTTGTAACATAAGTGAATTTTTACTTGACGAGTGAAAAGGGGCTTACGTACACTCCGTCTAGTCTCCAAATCCACCGGCTTGCAAGCCGTTTTTAGATAAACGGGCGCTTTTGTTGTTTTTTAATAACAGAACCGTCGGATGCTTCATTATTTCCGTTCGGACACATACTTCCTGGCAGGAGGTGCTGTCCATCCGAGACGACCGGTGAATTTGCAACGCGAATGTAAACGCGAAGCTCAACTTTTCTTCAGCCTCAGGCACAGGATCACGTACCCATGCAGCTAACATTTCGGAAATTGGCGATCGCAACGCTTTTCTCTCTCGGTACTCCACTCCTGGCCCACGCCAACGACATCTCGATTTATCCCGCCGCCTTCAACGCCATCAATCCAAACGATCCTTCGTCCGCGCTGCCGGGCATGGAAGACATCGATATCTGGGCACGCATCCGCAAAGGCTTCGGCATTCCGAATCTGGAAAACCCGCTGGTCGACAACCAGACCCAGTGGTACAGCTCGCGTCCCGACTATATTCAGCGCACCACCGTGCGCGCTTCGCGCTATCTGTTCCACGTCGTGCAGGAACTCGAAAAGCGCGGCATGCCGACCGAACTGGCGCTGCTGCCGTTCATCGAATCCGCCTTCAATCCGCAAGCGCTGTCGACCGCCAAAGCGGCCGGCATGTGGCAGTTCATCCCATCGACCGGGCGCGACTACAACCTGAAGCAGAACCTGTTCACCGACGAGCGCCGCGACGTGCTGGCCTCGACCGATGCGGCGCTGACCTACCTGCAGAAGCTGTATGGCATGTTCGGCGACTGGCAACTGGCGCTGGCAGCGTATAACTGGGGCGAAGGCTCGGTGCAGCGCGCCGTCAACCGCAACCTGGCCGCCGGCCTGCCGATCGACTTCAACACGCTGTCGGCGCAGATGCCGAATGAAACGCGTAACTATGTGCCGAAGCTGCAAGCCGTCAAGAACATCATCGCCGTGCCGGGAGAATTCGGCATCGAGCTGCCCAAGGTCGACAACCAGCCCTACTTCGTCACCATCGGCAAGACCCGCAACATCGACGTGAAGGTGGCGGCGCAACTGGCCGAATTGTCGCTCGACGAATTCAAGGCGCTCAATCCGCAGTTCAACCGCCCGGTCATCATCGGCGGCGACGACACCAAGATCCTGCTGCCGGAAAGCAATGCCGAGAAATTCAAGACCAACATGTCCAAGTTCACGCAAGCGCTGACCTCGTGGACTTCGCATACCGTGTCGAGCGCACGGGAACGCATCGAAACCATCGCCAGCCGCTTCGGCACCACGCCGGACGTGATCCGCAGCGTCAACCAGATCCCGCCGAAGATGGTCCTGAAAGCCGGCTCCATGATCCTGGTGCCGAAGACCGAAACCTCGATGGAAGCAGACATCACGCCGGAAATGGCCAACAGCGCCCGCCTGGCCGTGGCGCCGGACGTGCCCGACTTCAAGCGCATCTACGTGAAGGCCGGCAAGCGCGACACGCTGGCCTCGATCGCCGGCCGTTACCGCGTGAGCGTGGTCCAGATCAAGCAATGGAACAGCCTGCATCACGACACCCTGGCCAATGGTCAGAGCCTGCAGCTGCAAGTGCCTTACCAGACGCCTTCTGCAGCGCCGGTACGCGTACGCCAGGTAATCCATGCACCGGCCAAGCCGATCCGCAAGGCGCCTGCCGTGGTGGCGAAGAACACCCGCGCGGCACCAGCGCAGGCGCGCAAGGGTTCGGCGCCGATCACGCTGGCATCGGAAAGCGGCAACCGCCGCCGCTGATATCGGCAGTTTTGGATTGTAAAAAAGGCCGGGATGCGTTCCCGGCCTTTTTTATTTCGGCGGATTTTCCCGCACTGCAAAACGGCAGGCTTCAGCGCGCCTTTGCCCACGCATGCCCATCAACCCGATGTGTTTTCTTGAGAATGTATCAACAAGCCAGCGCATCGCCTGCCGCATCGCCGCATGAATCCTTATGTTCAGCGCCTTCATTTTCCCGAAATCCGGTGCTATGATTCAGTCGCGCAAACGTTTGCGCGCATAAGTAAATTGTCGTAAATCGCAAGCAAAACACACCAATAACAGCATGCCGATCCACACGAATTGCTGCTCACCCCGAATATCTGGAATCTGGAGACATCATGAATAAACGTATCCGCCTCAAGCTGATTGCCGCCGCCGTCCTGGCCTGCGCCCTGCCGGCCCTGCCCGTGCTGGCACAAGCCCAAACAGCCGCCAAGCCCAAGGTCGCGCTGGTGATGAAGTCGCTGGCCAATGAATTCTTCCTGACCATGGAAAACGGCGCCAAGGAACACCAGAAAGCCCACGCCGCGCAATACGACCTGATCGCCAACGGCATCAAGGACGAGCAGGACACCGCCAACCAGATCAAGATCGTCGAACAGATGATCGTCTCCAAGGTCAGCGGCCTGGTGATCGCACCGGCTGACTCCAAGGCGCTGGTGCCAGTCATCAAGAAGGCCATCGACGCCGGCATCATCGTGGTCAACATCGACAACAAGTTCGACGATGCCGCACTGAAGGAAAAGGGCATCACGGTGCCGTTCGTCGGTCCTGACAACCGCAAGGGCGCCAAGCTGGTCGGCGACTTCCTGGCCAAGCAGATCAAGAGCGGCGACAAGGTCGCGATCATCGAAGGCGTCTCGACCACCTTCAATGCGCAGCAACGCACGCTGGGCTTCCAGGACGCCATGGGCGCGGCCGGCGCCAAGGTAGTGTCGGTACAATCGGGCCAATGGGAAATCGATCCGGGCAACAAGGTCGCCGCCTCGATGCTGAACGCCAATCCTGACATCAAGGCGATCCTGGCCGGCAACGACAACATGGCGCTGGGCGCGGTTGCCGCGGTCAAGGCGGCAGGCAAGGCCGGCAAGGTGCTGGTGGTCGGCTACGACAACATCAACGCCATCAAGCCGATGCTCAAGGATGGCCGCGTGCTGGCGACCGCCGATCAGTTCGCTTCGCAGCAAGCCGTGTTCGGCATCGAAACCGTGCTGAAGGCGTTGACCGACAAGAAGAAGCAAAGCAGCCTGAGCGGTGCGGTTGAAACCAAGGTCCAGCTGGTGACCAAGGACAGCAAGTAATCCATAGAGAAGCATCGGGCGGGACGCGTGTGCGTTCCGCCCTTCCCGCAACACCGAATTTCTGAACCACACCTTCACGGTGGAGACTGCATGTCCAATCCATCATCCCCGGCTTTGCTGTCGCTCAGCGGCATCGGCAAGACCTATGTCGAACCGGTGCTCAGCGACGTCGCGCTGGAAATCCGTCCCGGCCAGATCCTCGCGCTGACCGGCGAAAACGGCGCCGGCAAGAGCACGCTGTCGAAGATCGTCTGCGGCCTGGTGCAATCCACCACGGGCGCCATGCTGCTCGACGGCCTGCCTTACCAGCCGCGCTCGCGCACGGAAGCGGAACAGCTCGGCATCCGCATGGTGATGCAGGAGCTGAACCTGATCCCGACACTGAGCATCGCCGAAAACCTGTTCCTGAACCAGCTGCCGCAACGCTTCGGCTGGATCGACCGGCCGAAACTGGCAGCGCTGGCGCAAGCGCAAATGGCGGCGGTCGGCCTGACCGACATCGATCCGTGGACGCCGGTCGGCGAGCTCGGCGTGGGCCATCAGCAGATGGTGGAAATCGCACGCAACCTGATCGGCAGCTGCCGCCTGTTGGTGCTGGACGAACCGACCGCCATGCTGACCAGCCGCGAAGTGGAATTGCTGTTCGCGCAGATCGCGCGCCTGCAATCGGAAGGCGTGGCGATCATTTACATCTCGCATCGCCTGGAAGAATTGAAACAGGTCGCCGACCGCATCGCCGTGCTGCGTGACGGCAAACTGGTCTGCGACGACGCCATCGGCGGCTACAGCAGCGACGCGCTGGTGCAACTGATGGTGGGCCGCGCGGCAGAAGCGGAACTCGATCTCGGCCATCGCGAGATCGGTGCACCGCTGCTGCGCGTACGCGGTCTCGGTCGCGGCGACGTCGTGGCGCCGGCTTCCTTCGATTTGCGCGCCGGGGAAATCCTCGGCATCGCCGGCCTCATCGGCTCGGGCCGCACCGAACTGCTGCGCCTGATCTTCGGCGCCGACCACGCCGACCAAGGTGAAGTCTTCATCGGCGACCGGACGCAAGCCGCCGACATCCGCTCGCCCAAACACGCGATCGCAGCCGGCATCGCCATGATCACCGAAGACCGCAAGAGCCAGGGCTTGTTGCTACCGCAGTCGATCGCCGTCAACACCACATTGGCCAAACTAGGTGACGTCAGCAAGATGGGCCTGCTTGACGGCGACGCCGAAAGCGCGGTCGCCGCCGACTACATCAAGCGCCTGCGCATCCGCTCGCGCGACGGCGCGCAGGCAGCGGGCGAACTGTCCGGCGGCAACCAGCAGAAAGTCGTGATCGCGCGCTGGCTCTACCGCGATTGCCCGATCATGCTGTTCGACGAGCCGACGCGCGGCATCGACATCGGCGCAAAATTCGACATCTACAAACTGCTGGCCGACCTCTCGCGCCAGGGCAAGGGCCTGCTGATCGTGTCCAGCGACCTGCGCGAACTGATGCTGATCTGCGACCGCATCGCCGTGATGAGCGCAGGCAAGCTGGTCGATACTTTCGAGCGCGGCCAGTGGAGCCAGGAAGCGATCCTTGCCTCGGCGTTCAGCGGCTACATGAACTCGCCGGCTACAGCTACTCAAGCCGCCTGACCATGACGACACCCACACAAGCAAAACAGACAAAGATCATGACCCATCCCACCCGCACCTTCTCCGTCTACGGCCTGTCCGCCGTCAAGAACTACCTCGGCCTGATCGGCGCCCTGCTCGCGATGTGCGTGCTGTTCTCCTTCCTGAGCGAAAACTTCCTCACGCTGGGGACCTTCAGCACCTTGTCCAACGACATCCCGACGCTGGTGGTGATGGCGGTCGGCATGACCTTTGTGCTGATCGTCGGCGGCATCGATCTGTCGGTGGGCTCGGTGATGGCATTGGCGGCATCGATCCTGTCGATGGCGATGGTGCGCTGGGGCTGGCCGCTGTTTGCCGCCGGCTTGCTCGGCATCCTCGTAGCTAGCTTGTGCGGCATGCTGACCGGCCTGATTTCGGTGGGCTGGCGCATCCCCTCCTTCATCGTCTCGCTGGGCGTGCTGGAAATGGCGCGCGGCATGGCCTACCAGGTCACCAACTCACGCACCGAATACATCGGCAGCGCCGTCGACGGCATCAGCTCGCCGATCTTCCTCGGCCTGTCGCCTGCCTTCATTGCATCGATTGCGGTCGTGGTCATCGGCCACCTGGTGCTGACGCGCACGGTGTTGGGACGCCACTGGATCGGCATCGGCACCAATGAAGAGGCGGTGCGTCTGGCGGGCATCAATCCGCGTCCAAGCAAGATTCTGGTATTTGCACTGATGGGCTTGCTGGCCGGCGTAGGCGCGCTGTTTCAGGTGTCGCGTCTGGAAGCGGCCGATCCCAACGGCGGCGTCGGCATGGAGCTGCAGGTGATCGCAGCCGTAGTCATCGGCGGCACCAGCCTGATGGGTGGACGCGGCTCGGTCATCAGCACCTTCATCGGCGTGCTGATCATCTCGGTGCTGGAAGCCGGCCTGGCCCAGATCGGCGTGTCCGAACCGATGAAGCGCATCATTACCGGCCTGGTGATTGTCGCCGCCGTGGTGCTCGATACCTATCGCCGTCGCGGCGAACGAAACACTCACTAATCAACGAACATTCAGCGATAAGAAAAATATGGCAACCATCAAGGATGTAGCGCGCCACGCCGGTGTTTCGTACACCACCGTGTCGCACGTGCTGAACAAGACCCGCCCGGTCAGCGCCGAGGCGCGCGACCGCGTGCTGGTGGCGGTCGAGGCGCTGGCCTATGTGCCCAGCGCACTTGCCCGCTCGCTGCGCAGCAACGCCACCGGCAGTATCGGCCTGATCATCCCGAACAACACCAATCCGTACTTTTCGGAAGTCGCGCGCGGCATCGAAGACAGCTGCTACGAGGCGGGTTATAGCGTGATCTTGTGCAATTCCGACGACGATCCGGCCAAGCAGCGCGACTATCTCAACGTGCTGCTGACCAAGCGCTGCGATGGCCTGATCGTGGCAACGCTGGCGCAGACCGACGGCGAACTGCTGCGCAAGATGAAGGTGCCGACCGTGCTGCTCGACCGCGCGCCGAAAGACATGGCGATCGACCTGGTGGCGGTCGACAATGCCGCCGGCGGAGTGCTGGCGGCAGAACATTTGCTCACGCTTGGTCGCCGTCGCATCGCCTGTATCGGCGGTCCGGAGAGTCTGGATATTTCCGCCGAACGGATCGCCGGCCTGCGCGGCAAACTGAAAACCGCCGGCATCACGATTGCACCGGAGCTGCTGGCCTACGCCGACTTCACCAGCGCAGGCGGTTATGCCGCAGCGCGCGCGTTGCTCTCTGCCGCGCAGCCGCCTGACGCCATTTTCTGCTGCAACGACCTGATGGCGATCGGCGCCCTGCGCGCCGCCGCCGAGCGCGGCATCGACGTGCCGGACCAGTTGTCGGTGATCGGCTTCGACGATATCGACCTGGCCCAGTTCGTGCATCCGCCGCTGACCAGCGTCTCGCAGAACACGCGCACGCTGGGCCAGCTGACTGCGCAATGTCTGCTCGAACGCATCGCCGATCCGACCCGCCCCGTGCAACGCCAGACCATCACGCCGCAATTGCATGTGCGCGGTTCTACCGTACGTTCGTCGGACGTAGGCACGTGACGACAACCGTTCAACAATTCACTTCATCAACCGTCGGAAACACATGATAGTTATCATCGGCAGCATCAACATGGATCTGGTCTTGCGCGTGCCGCGCATGCCGCTCCCGGGCGAAACCATCACCGGCGGCCAGTTCCGCACCATCCCCGGCGGCAAGGGCGCCAACCAGGCGGTGGCCTGTGCGCGCCTGAGCGCCGACGACGTCAAGGTCGCGATGGTGGCCTGCCTGGGCGATGACGCCTTCGGTGCAGAGCTGCGTACGGCGCTGCGCAAAGACGGCATCGACGACAGCCATGTGACGACGATACCCGGCACGGCGTCCGGCATCGCCTCCATCCTGGTGGACGACAGCGGCCAGAACAGCATCGTGCTGGCGTCCGGCGCCAATGCCGAGCTCAGCCCGGCCCACATCGACGCTGCGCGCAGCCTGATCGAACAGGCGCGCATCGTGGTCCTGCAGTTGGAGTCGCCGCTACCGACCGTGATCCACGCCATCAAACTGGCGCATGCGCTGGGCAAGACCGTGGTGCTCAATCCGGCGCCGGCGCAAGCCTTGCCGACCGAGTTGCTGGGACAAATCGATTACCTGGTGCCCAACGAAATCGAAGCCGCAATGCTGGCCGGCATGCCCGCAAGTGGCATTGACAATGACGAACAGATTGCCGCCGTGATCGGCAAGTTGCGCGCGGCCGGCTCGACCAACGTGCTGGTCACGCTGGGAGACAAAGGCGTCTACGCGGCGCTGGAATCAGGCTCCGCGCATTTCGCAGCGCAAGCCGTCAAGGCGGTCGACACCACCGCCGCCGGCGACACCTTCATCGGCGGCTTTGTCGCCGCGCTGGCGGAAGGCCGCAGCGAAGCCGACGCCATCGCGCTGGGTCAGCGCGCGGCCGCCATCAGCGTGGCACGCATGGGTGCACAGACTTCCATTCCTTTCCGCCGGGAAGTCGCGGACTGAGCAAGGAGAACCGACGTGAAAAAGACACCACTACTCAACATCGCGCTGTCGCAACTGATTGCTTCGCTCGGCCACGGCGACAGCATCGTGATCGGCGACGCCGGCCTACCGGTGCCGCCCGGCGTGCCGCTGATAGACCTGGCGCTGACGCGCGGCATCCCCGGTTTCATGGATACGTTGCAGACGGTGCTGGCTGAAATGCACGTCGAACATCACTTGCTGGCCGATGAACTGGCTGAACGCAGCCCGCAGTTGGCGCAGCAAGTCGGGCAGCTCGGACTGGCCGGCAAGCAGACCCTGTCGCATGAGGAATTCAAGCGCCGCACGCAACAGGCGCGGGCGGTGATTCGCACCGGCGAGTTCACGCCGTATGCGAACATCATCCTGATTGCCGGCGTGACGTTCTGAGTCAGACCCGGCGAAGCAATCTCAATTAAAGGCAGACTCCTCACGTCCCTGCTACGTTGTCAGCCGCATAAGTTGCCGCCGCCAGCAGGCGCTGGGTGTAAGCATGCGAGGGCTGCTGCAGGACGTCGGCAACTGCGCCACCTTCCACCACCTTGCCGTCCTTCATCACCAGCACCTGATGCGCCATGGCGCGGATGACGGCGAGGTCGTGGCTGATGAACAGATACGCCAGGCCATGCTTGCGCTGCAATTGCGCCAGCAGTTGCAAGACCTGCTGCTGCACGGTGACGTCGAGCGCCGAGGTCGGCTCGTCCAGCAATAACAGATCCGGCTTCAACACCACCGCACGCGCAATCGCAATGCGCTGGCGCTGCCCACCGGAGAATTCGTGCGGATAGCGTTGCAGCATGTCTTCCGACATGCCGACTTCGTGCAGCGCCGCGACTACTTCGGCGCGCTGCTGTTGCGCGCTCAGCTGAGGCTGATGCAAGGCCAGTCCTTCGCCGACAATCTGGGCGACCGTGCGACGCGGCGACAGCGAAGCGAACGGATCCTGGAACACCACCTGCATGCGTGCACGCAGAGGGCGCACGGCGGCCGAACTCATGGCGCTGACCGGCTGGCCGTCGAAACGGATATCGCCTTCGACCGTGGCCGTCGACAAGCGCAGCAAGGCCATGCCCAGCGTCGACTTGCCGGAACCCGACTCGCCCACGATGCCGAGCGTTTCACCCTTGCGCAGCGTCAGGCTGACGTCGTCGACGGCGGCGAATTTTTTCTTGCGCAGCCAGCCTTGTTTGATCGAAAAGGTGCAACGCACATTGGTGCCGGTCAGCAGCACCGGCGCATCCGGCGCGATCTCGTCGACATTGCGCTGCGGCTGGCTGGCCAGCAGCTTGCGCGTATAAGCCTGCTGCGGCGCTGCGAACAAATCAGCGGTGGCGGCGGTCTCGACCAGCTTGCCTTTTTCCATCACGCCGACACGGTCGGCAAAGTGGCGCACCAGGTTGAGATCGTGCGAGATCAGCAGCACGGCCATGTTTTCATCGCGCTGCAATTGATTGAGCAACTCCAGGATCTGCACCTGGATCGTCACGTCCAGTGCGGTAGTCGGCTCATCGGCGATCAGCAGCTTGGGATGGCATGCCAGCGCCATCGCAATCATCGCGCGCTGGCGCTGGCCGCCGGACAATTGATGCGGGTAAGCCAATGCGCGTCGGGCAGGCTCGGGAATGCCGGTCTTTTCCAGCAAGGCCACGGTGCGTTGTGCAGCCGCCCTGGCGTTCAGGCCTTCGTGCAGCATCAGCACTTCGGCGATCTGGTTGCCGATGGTGAACAAGGGGTTCAGGGCTGTCATCGGCTCCTGGAAAATCATCGCCGCATCCATGCCGCGCACGCCGCGCATGGCCGCTTCACTCTTTTGCAGGATGTCTGCGCCGTTGAACAGAATCTGACCGTCGTAGCGCGCATCCTGGTTCAGGCGCAGCACCGACAAGGCGCTGACCGTCTTGCCGGAACCGGATTCGCCGACCAGCGCAAATTTTTCACCGGGCTCGATGCCGAAGCTGACGTCGTCGACTACCGTGGCGTCGCCGAAGCGCACCGAGAGATTGCGAATATCGAGCAGGCTCATGCTTTCCTCCGCACGTCGAGGGCATTGCGCAAGGCGTCGCCGATATTGGTCAGCAGCAGCAAGGTGATGGTCAGCACGAGAAAGGTCGACAAGGCAATCCACCAGGCATCGAGATTGTTCTTGCCCTGCGCCAGCAGCTCACCGAGGCTGGGCGTCGAAGGCGGCACGCCGAGACCGAGGAAGTCGAGGCTGGTCAGCGCCAGGATCGATGCACTCATGCGGAACGGCAGGAAAGTGACCACCGGCGTCAGGCTGTTGGGCAGCACATGGCGCCAGATGATCTGCATGTTCGACAGGCCGAGCGCGCGCCCCGCCTGCACATATTCAAGATTGCGGTTGCGCAGGAAATCGGCGCGCACGTAATCCGACAAACCCATCCAGCCGAACAGTGACAACAGCACCAGCAGCAGGCTGATGCTGGGCTCGAAGATGGAGGAAAAAATGATCAGCAGGTACAGCTCCGGCATCGAGCCCCAGATTTCCAGGATGCGTTGCATGAACAAGTCGGTGCGGCCGGCAAAGTAACCCTGCACCGCGCCCGCCAGCAAACCCAGCACCACGCCGGTGACCGTCAGCGCCAGGCCGAACAGGATGGAAATGCGGAAGCCGTACAGCAAGCGCGCAAACACGTCACGACCGCGGTCGTCGGTGCCCAGCCAGTTCTCCGCAGACGGCGGCGCCGGATTCGGTTGTTTGGCGAAATAGTTGAGCGTATCGAAGCGATAGTGGTTGGGCGGATAGATCGCCCAATTGCCGTCCTTCTTGAACTGATCCTGGATGAAGGGATCGAGGTAGTCGGCCGGCGATTCGAAGTCGCCGCCGAAGGTCTTCTCCGAATAATCATGTGCAATCGGGAACAGGATCTTGCCGTGATAGCTCGCCACCAGCGGCTTGTCGTTGGAGACCAGTTCTGCGCCGAGGCTGATCACGAACAGGATCAGGAAAAGGATCAAGCTCACGTAGCCGTTGCGGTTCTGGCGGAAGCGCAGCCAGATACGGCGACCCGGAGAAATCGAAGGAGCGGAAGAAAGAGAAGCAGTCACAATGGTCGCGCTCATTTGGCCAGACTTTCAAACTGGACGCGCGGGTCGGCCCAGACATAACAGAGATCGCCGAGCAGCTTCACCACCAGCCCGATCAGCGTGAACAGGTACAGCGTACCCATGACGACCGGATAATCACGCCGGATCACCGACTCATACGACAGCAGACCCAGGCCGTCGAGAGAGAACAGTGTCTCGATCAGCAGGCTGCCGGCGAAGAAGGCGCCGATGAAGGCCGCCGGAAAACCGGTCACCAGCGGGATCAGCGCATTGCGGAACACGTGCTTGTAGAGCACCTTGTTTTCGGAGAGGCCCTTGGCGCGCGCGGTCAGCACGTATTGCTTGCGAATTTCTTCGAGGAAGGTGTTCTTGGTCAGCATGGTCATGACCGCAAACGAACCGGCCACGGAAGCAATCACCGGCAAGGTGATATGCCACAGGTAATCCTTGACCTTGCCCACCAGCGACAGCGTGGCCCAGTCATCCGAAGTCAGTCCGCGCAGCGGGAACCACTGCACAAAACTGCCGCCGCCGAACACCACCAGCAGGAACACACCCAGCACAAAACCGGGGATCGAATAGCCGACCAGCACCAGCGCGCTGGTGGCCGAATCGAAGCCGCTGCCCTCGCGCACCGCTTTGGCGATGCCCAGCGGCACCGAGATCAGGTAAGTCAGGAAAAAGGTCCACAGGCCGATCGTGATCGACACCGGCATCTTGGATTTCACCAGTTGCCAGACATCGCCGTGATGGTAAAAACTCTTGCCCAGGTCGAAGGTGGCGAAGCCCTTGAGCATTTGCCAGAAACGCTCGACCGGCGGCTTGTCGAAGCCGTACAGCGCCTTGATCTCGTTGACGCGCTCGGCGTCGATGCCCTGGCGCCCGCGGTATTGCGAGGCGCCGCCGCCGGAGGCTTCACCGCCGCCGCCGAGGCCTTTCATTTCGATCAGCGCCTGCTCGACCGGGCCGCCCGGCACGAACTGGATCACGGCGAACGTGATCACGACGACGCCCAGCAATGTCGGCAACATCAGCAGGATGCGTTTGAGGATATAGGACCAGATATTCATGGCAGCGCCGGCAGGTTAAAAATAGTAATCACGACATTCATTTCGGCGACACTTCCCACCAGCTTGAGATCACGTAAGGATCGGCCTGGTAGTACAGCGGCGCCACGGCGGGAATGCCGAAGCGGTTGCGATAGGCCACGCGGTGCGTCGACGAATACCACTGCGGCACCACGATGTATTTGTGCAGCAAGACGCGGTCCAGCCCGCGCGCGGCCGCGACCAGGTCCTTGCGCGTTTCGGCGGCGACCAGCGCTTCGACCAGTTTGTCGACGGCCTTGTCCTTCAGGCCCCACACATTGTTGGAGCCTTTTTCATCGGCCGCCTTGGAGCCGAACATGTCGAACATTTCATTGCCGGGGCTGCTGACGTCGGGGAAGCGGATACTGGTCATGTCGTAATCGAACTCGTCCATGCGCTTGGCTACCAGGGCGAAATCGGCGGTGCGCTGCGTCACCTGGATGCCCAGCTTTTGCAGGTTGCGGACGTAGATGCTGATCACGCGCGACAGCGCCGACTGATCATCCAGGACCTCGAACGCGAACACTTCACCCTTGGCGTTGCGCAGGGCGCCGTCGCGGTATTCCCAGCCGGCCTGACGCAGCAGCTCACGCGCCTGCAGCAGGTTGGCGCGCAGCGAGCCGGGCGGATTGGTGTTGGGTGGCACCGGGGCCGGACCGAACACGGCCGGATCGATCTTCGTGCCGGAAGCCTGGATCGACTCCAGCAATTTGAGCTCGTCGCCTTCCGGTGCGCCGGTGGCGGCAAGCGTGCTGTTGTTGAAGAAGGAATAGATGCGCGAATACTGACCGTAAAACAGTTGCCGGTTCATCCATTCGTAGTCGAGCGCAAGTCCCAGCGCCTGGCGCACGCGGGCATCCTTGAACTGGTCGCGGCGCAGGTTCATCACGAAGCCCTGCATGCCGGCGCCGTTGGAGTGCTTGAGTTCGCGCTTGACGATTTCACCGCTGACGAATTTGGGACCGTTGTAGTTGCGCACCCAGTTCTTGGCGCTGTATTCCACCACCACGTCGAACTCGCCGGCCTTGAAGGCTTCCAGCCGCGCCACATCGTCCTTGTAGAAGCGATAGGCGATGCGTTCGAAATTGAAGCTGCCCTTGCGCGTCGGGATATCCGTGCCCCAATAGGCCGGATTGCGCTTGTAGGTAATGTTGCGGCCGACATCGTAGGTGTCGATCAGATACGGGCCGCTGGTGATCGGCGGCGTCAGCTGGATGTTGTCGAACGCCGTACCGGCCGCCCATTTTTTGGAGAACACCGGTACGCCGCCGACGATCAGCGGCAGCTCGTGGTTCCTGGTCTTGAATTCGAAGCGCACGGTCTGTGCATCGACCACCACGCATTGTTTGACGTCGGCGAACATCGACTTGAACTGCGGCGCGCCTTTGGCCAGCAGTGTGTCGTAGGAATATTTGACGTCGGCCGCGGTGACCGGGTCGCCGTTGTTGAAGCGCGCCTTCGGGTTCAGATGGAAAGTCATCGCCATGCGATCCGGCGCCAGCGTCATGTCGTCGGCCAGCAGGCCGTACATGGTGGCGACTTCATCGGACGAGCCGACCGCCAGGGTCTCGAACATCAGCGTGGACACGCCCGCCGCCGCCACGCCCTTGAGCGAGAACGGATTGAACTTGTCGAAGCTGGTGCGGCGATCCGGATTGGCCAGGTACAGCGTGCCGCGTTTGGGCGCGTCGGGATTGAAATAATCGAAGTGGGTGAAACCGGCGGGATACTTGGGGGTGTCGTACAGCGAGAAAGCGTGGTCGGCGAAGGCCGGGCCGCTGAATCCGAGTGTTGCCGCGAAGCTCAGGAGCAATGTGGAGAGGGTGAATTTACGCATGCGTACTTGTCATGTCGAATTTCTGGTTCCTGAAAGTGATGTGCTAAGTGATGTGCTTTATGAGCTATTTGAAAGCAATTCGATCATTTTACAGAATAAATTTTTACACAATGGCAATAACAGGCAGCCGTAAAAACGCCAGAAGTTGCCCCCGCCGTCGCAAGCCCCTACAATCTTGCCCAGTTCAAGCGCAAATATACTGCATAGAACCGGAATCCCCCTTATTTCGCCTGTTCCGGCGCGGCTTTCAGCCTGCTGCCGCTGCACGGCGAATCACTCGGAGTCAACATGGCATTTCTGCAAGGCAAAAAAATCCTGATCACAGGTTTGTTATCGAATCGTTCCATCGCCTACGGCATCGCCACGGCATGCAAGCGCGAAGGCGCGGAACTGGCGTTCACCTATGTCGGCGAGCGTTTCAAGGACCGCATCACCAAGTTTGCGGAAGAATTCGACACCAAGCTGATTTTCGATTGCGACGTCGGCAGCGATGAGCAGATCAACGCCCTGTTCGCCGACCTCGGCAAGTCCTGGGATCAACTCGACGGCCTGGTGCACGCGATCGGCTATGCGCCGGCCGATGCGATTGCCGGCGACTTCCTGGAAGGCTTCTCGCGCGAAGGCTTCAAGATCGCCCACGATATCTCGGCCTACAGCTTCCCGGCCATGGCCAAGGCTGCCCTGCCGCTGCTGCGCCCAAACTCGGCGCTGCTGACGCTGACGTATCTCGGCTCCGAGCGCGTCGTCCCGAACTACAACACCATGGGCCTGGCCAAGGCATCGCTGGAAGCCAGCGTGCGCTATCTGGCCGAATCGCTGGGTCCCAAGGGCGTGCGCGTCAACGGCGTTTCCGCCGGCCCGATCAAGACCCTGGCAGCCAGCGGCATCAAGGGCTTCGGCAAGATCCTCGGCTTCGTCTCCGATCACGCTCCGTTGCGCCGCAACGTAACTATCGAGGACGTTGGCAATGCATCGGCCTTCCTGCTGTCGGACCTGGCCGGCGGCATTACCGGTGAAATCACCTACGTGGACGGCGGCTTCTCGCGTGTCGTCGGTGGTATCTCGGAGTAAGACGCATTAAAGTTCAGGGCTTGTTCGAGGCAAATCTCCGAACAAGTCCTAGTGCCAACTTCGACATTTTCCTGTATGATTCGGTTTGTGCGTTGCAATACGACGTACAAACCGTCATCCGGTCTACCGGATTACTCAGTAGCTTCGCAAGCCCTAATTGTCGCGCTAGACAGTCGACAGTACGTAGTAAAAGCCCTCCCGCCTTGAGTGTCCTTACTTTTTAAGCGACACCGTCCCGGCGCAAAGCTTTTGTGCCGAAATTTCTTTGTTTTTCATAGTCATTTCGTTGGTTGGCGTTGCTTTTTTGCGTTCACCGCTTTTGCTGTGCGCTCGTTGCGTTCGTTCAAACCGACGCAATCGTTGCGCTGCATAGCATTTGTCTGGCGCTCATACTAAACGAAAGAAAACATGACTTTTGAATCACTAGGCCTGCACCCATCGATCATCAAAGCCTTGACCGACTCCGGCTACACCGCGCCGACTTCGGTCCAGGAACAGGCGATCCCTGCCGCCATCGCCGGCAAGGATCTGCTGGTGTCGTCGCAGACCGGCTCCGGCAAGACCGCAGCATTCATGCTGCCGGCGCTGCACAAATTCGCCTCTATGCCGCCTGCCGCTCCCGGCGCCAAGACGCCTAACCAGGAATCGCAAGCCGCCAAGGCTCGCGGTGACCGTCCACGTTTCCGTCCTGCACAGCCAAAGATGCTGGTGCTGACGCCAACTCGCGAACTGGCCCTGCAAGTGACCACCGCGACCGACAAGTACTGCGCCCACATGCGCCGTCTGAAGGCCGTGTCGATCCTGGGCGGCATGCCTTATCCGAAGCAGATGCAATTGCTGTCGCGCAATCCTGAAATCCTGGTGGCGACACCTGGCCGTCTGATCGACCATATGGATTCGGGCAAGATCGATTTCTCCGAACTGGAAATCCTGGTTCTGGACGAAGCCGACCGCATGCTGGACATGGGCTTCATCGAAGACATCGAAAAGATCGTCGCCGCTACACCGGCAACGCGTCAGACCATGCTGTTCTCGGCAACGCTGGACGGCGTCGTCGGCAACATGGCCAAGCGCATCACCAATGCACCGCAGATCATCCAGATCGCCGGTTCCGCCACCAAGCATGAAAACATCGCCCAGCGCGTTCACTTCGTCGACGACCTGTCGCACAAGAATCGCCTGCTCGACTTCCTGCTGCGCGACGTGACCATGGATCAGGCCGTTGTGTTCACCGCCACCAAGCGTGACGCCGACACCATCGCCGACCGTCTGAACATCGCCGGTTTCGCTGCCGCCGCTCTGCATGGCGACATGCATCAAGGCGCACGTAACCGTACACTGGACGGCATGCGCCGCGGCCAGGTGCGCGTGCTGGTGGCAACCGACGTTGCCGCCCGCGGCATCGACGTGCCAGGCATCACCCACGTGTTCAACTACGATCTGCCGAAATTCCCGGAAGACTACGTTCACCGCATCGGCCGCACCGGTCGTGCCGGCCGTAACGGCGTTGCCATCTCGTTGGTCAACCATGCTGAAGGCATGCACGTCAAACGTATCGAGCGCTTCACCAAGCAACCGATTCCTATCGACGTCGTTGAAGGCTACGAGCCAAAGAAGACAGCAGCTCCTGCACGCGCCGCGCGCAAGCCGGGCGGCTGGCGTCCAGGCGACAACCGCAGCGGTCCTGCTCGTCCTGCCGGCAACGGTAATGGCAATGGCGGCGGTCGCAGCTTCGGCGGCAAGCCTGCCGGTAGCGGTGGTCCACGCAAAGAAGGCGGCGGTGGCGGCTACAAGGGTACTGGCGCACGTTCTTCCGACGGCGGCGCACGTCGCTCGTACGGCGATCGCTGATCTGCATTAAAGACTGACCGTACCGGTGATGTTTGCCGGTGCAGCAAAACAAAAGGCCGCTTCGATGAAGCGGCCTTTGTCATTTCCGGCAGGGTAAAACTGCGCAGTGTCAGCGGCTGCAGACTCCCGTCTTCCCTGCACGCAAGGCCGTCACGTCGGCGGCGATGGCGTCGGCGGCATTGCCCACCGCGCGCTGCATTCCTTGCACTACGCCATCCACGCTCAATCCCGATGCCGGCTCCACCACCGTCAGGCGGCACACCGCGCTGTTGGTGTTGTCGCTGCGCGTGATGGTCCAGCCGAACGTGGCATCGACCTTGCCGCCCTTCACCGCATCGAGCTGGCGCAATTCGACCACGATGCGATAGACCGGCTGGTTGTTGGGACGGCCGCCGCGCGTCACGTCGACCGCGCCGAGCCGGTTGGCCACACCACTCGCCAGTGCGTCGCGCAACTCATTGTTGAACGGCGCCGACCAGCGATCCTGCTCCAGAATATCCACGCGCGTGGCGTCGGTGCGCACCACGATTTGCGGTCGCGCCAGGCGTTCCGGCACGCTGACCGGGGCGACCTCGATGAAGGTCTGTCCGGCCGCTGCAGTTGCTGCTGCCGCAGGTGTGGCAGCGTCAGCCAGCGTGTAGAAGCGCGTCGGCGCCGATGCGCAGGCGCTCAGCAGCACCGCTGCTGCTGTTGCTGCTGTTGCCGTCGAGATGAGAGTGAAACTGCGCTGCATTATTTATCCTCCTGCTTGCCGCGAATCAGCGATTCCGGATGTTGCTGCAAATAATCGGTGAGCACGCGGATTGATCCCGCCGCGCGTGACAGCTCCTGCATGGTCTGACGTACATCCTGCTGCAACGGCGCGTCTTCGGACAACGTCCGTTCGGCGGCGCTGAGCGTCTTGCGTGCATCGCGCATGGCGGCGGTGATTTCCGGCGCGACGTCGTTGTTGAGCTTGTTCATGGTCTGCTCGGCGCTGGTCAGGGTGCGGTTGAGCGTCGCCAGCGTCTTGCGCAGGTCGTCGCCGATCTTGTCGAACGGCACCTTGCTGAGCTTGCGCGTGATGTCGCCGATCTGGTTCTGGATCTCGTCAAGGCTGTTCGGTATCGTCGGGAACACCAGCGGCGTCCTCTCGATATCGATCTGCGTCGGCGCTGCGTTCGGGAAGAAGTCCAGCGCCACGTACACCTGCCCGGTCAACAGGCTGCCGCTGCGCAGCTGTGCACGCAGGCCGCGCGAGACCAGATACTTCAAGCGTTGACGCGGTGTATAGCGCGACTCCTGCTGCTCGTTGAACTTGCGGCCGAGGCGATCCGGATACAGCTGCACCACCACCGGCATCACGAACTCGCGGGTCTTGTCGTCGTACTCGATGCCGATCGACTTGACCTCGCCCAGCACCACGCCGCGGAAGTCCACCACTGCACCCGGCTCCAGGCCGCGCAAGGACTGGTTGAAGTACAGCAGCACGGTTTGCGAGCGGCCGTCGGGTTCCTTCATCGCCGCCGCTTCGTCTTCGGCCAGGCGGAAGCTCGTGTTTTCCTTGGCGGGCGTCGGCGAATCGAGATCGTCGATGCTCTTGAACGCAATGCCGCCGAGCACCACCGTCGCCAGAGACTGGGTATGCAGCTTGAATCCGCTGGCGTTGATCTGCATGTCGAAGCCACTCGCGTGCCAGAAGCGCGAACTGATGCCGACGAACTTGTCGTACGGTGCATTGATGAAGATGCGCAGCGTCACGCCGCGGCCATCCTGGTCGAGGTCATACGCCGCGACCTGGCCGACCTTGATACGGCGATAGAACACAGGCGAACCGATGTCGACCGAGCCGAGGTCGGAAGCATGCAGTACGAACTGCTTGCCCGAGGTGTCGCGCGTGATGATGGGGGGTTGCTCGAGGCCGGCGAATTCTTTCTTGGTTTCTTCCGACTTGCCGGCGTCGGCGCCGATGTAGGCGCCCGACAGCAAGGTGTTCAAGCCGGAAATGCCCGATGCCGCCACGCGCGGACGCACCACCCAGAAGCGGGTATCGTCGGCGGTGAAGCTTTCCGCTTCCTTGGTCAGCTGCACAGTGGTGATGACGTGCGAGCGATCCTTGCTGAGCGTGATCGACTGCACCTGGCCGATGTCGACGTCCTTGTACTTGACTTTGGTCTTGCCGGCTTCGAGGCCTTCGGCCGAGACAAAGCTGATGGTGATGATCGGGCCGCGTTCGACCAGGATCTTGGCCACCAGCGTCAGGCCGACCACGGCGGCGACGATGGGAATCAGCCAGACCAGCGAAGGCAGCCAATTACGGCGGCGCTCGCGTTTCGGTTCCGGCCGGTGTGAAGGTGAAGGCGACGGTGGCGATGTCGGCGTCGTTGGTTCAGTCATTGCGATCCTTTTCTTGTTGCTCTATATCTGTAACCTGCTCGTCTTGCGGATCGACCTCATCCCAGATCAGGCGCGGGTCGAAGCTCAGCGACGCCAGCATGGTAAACACCACCACCGAGCCGAACGCCGCCACACCGATGCCGGCGGTAATCTTGGCAAATCCTTCTATCTGCACCAGTCCGGTCAGCAGCGACACGACGAAGACGTCCAGCATGGACCAGCGGCCGATGGTTTCCACCACCCGGTACAGCTTGGCGCGCTGCAGGCGCTGCCAGCTGCTGCGACGGCGCGCGCTGACGGTCAGGATGATCAGCGCCACCAACTTGAACAGCGGCACCATGAAACTGGCGACGAACACCACGATGGCCAGCTCCCATGAACCCGACGCCCAGAAATAGACGATGCCGCTCATGATGGTGTCGCGCTGCTCATCGAGCAGCGTCGAAGTGATCATCACCGGCATCAGATTGGCCGGGATATACATGATGCAGGCGGCGATAAGAAACGCCCAGGTGCGATTGAGGCTGTCGATACGGCGCCGGTGCAGCGGCGCATGGCAGACGCCGCATTGTTCATCCTGCTGCGCGCCCTGCCAGACCGTGCCGCAGTGGTGGCAGGGGAAAATATCGGTGCCGATGGCGCTGTCGAGCTGAGGTACGGCCGCGACTGGTTGCGACGCATCGTCCATCCCGTCAACGCCGGCGTTGTGCGTACCCGCGCTCATCGCACCGGCTCCCCGCTATTGCGGCGTTCGCTGACCAGGATGCGCCACAGGTAACGCGGGTTGAACGACACCACCACCGTCAGCAGGATGGTCAGCGCGCCAAACGCCCACAAGGCAACGCCCGGCACCACGGCCGCCATATTGGACAGTTTCACCAGCGCCACCAGCACGCCGAGCAGGAATACTTCGACCATGCCCCAGGGCCGCACTATCTGCATCAGGCGCAGCAATATCTTCACGCCGGGACGATGTCCATCGTGCACGTCATGCGCGAACGGTAGCAGCAGGTAAAGCAACACCAGCATCTGCATCAGCGGGAACAGAATGGTCGTCGCCAGCACCAGCATCGCCACCAGCGACATGCCCTCGCCGCTGAGCACCATCACCGCGCCGAACAGCGTGGTGTCGCTGGTCAGGCCTTGCAGCTCGATCTGCACGATGGGAAAGCTGTTGGCGATCACGAACATGATCAGGCTCGCCACCGTCAGCGGCAGCAAGCGCTCCAGGCGGCTGCCGGTATCGCGCTCGAGCTCGGCGCCGCAGCGCAGGCAGCGGGCGATCTCGGCATGTGCGAGCACCGGCCGGCGATGGACGGCATCGCACTCTTCGCAAACGATCAGGTCGGTGCGCTCTTGCATGGAGAGGGAGAGAGGTTCAAATTGATGACTTATTGGTTAATTAGGCAAACTTGGATTCTAACAACAAAAAATGACCGGATCGGCTCGCTTTCCGGGGATATTGGGCCTGACCGGGCGAATAAAGCTTGACAATTCAAACGGCAATCTTCTAAAGTGGCCTAATGAACTCCGCAACACAATTCTCCCTGACACTATCGCACTTCGCTGGCGCCCTGCTAGCGTTGCTACTAGTGACGCTACTACCAGCTTCGCGCTGATCCAACGCTGATCCAAGTTTCTCCCCTGGTTTTTGCAGTTTCCTCGCTGGTCATGGTCTGAAAAGCATCCGAAATGGGTCTTCAGGCACACATGGCGGCACAATTAAAAAGTTGTAAATTTTTCCTGAAAAGCCGTCCATGCATTTCACGTCCATCACTGCATTCCTGATTTCCGGCGAATTGATCGCTGCGATGGTCATTGCACGTGCGCCGGCGCGTTTGCTGCTAAAACTACCGATCGGTCGCCTGGCCTTGCGTTAGTGGCAGTCAGGCGGCCCTACTTCCAGCCACATCAGATGATTTCCCCAGTTACGTTTCTCTGTACAGCAGTGACCAATTAAAGAGGTTCCACCATGATGTTAAGCAACCCGGCAGCAAAATACCGCGCATTCCCGACGATCCCGTTATCTGATCGCACCTGGCCCAATCAGTTCATTTCCAAGCCGCCGATCTGGATGAGCACCGACCTGCGCGATGGCAACCAGGCGCTGATCGAGCCGATGAGCCCGGAACGCAAGCTGCGCTTCTTTGAAATGCTCCTGCAAATCGGCCTGAAGGAAATCGAAGTCGGCTTCCCTTCCGCCTCGCAAACCGATTTCGATTTCGTGCGCAAGCTGATCGAAGAAAACCGCATCCCGGACGACGTCACCATCATCGTGCTGACCCAGTCGCGCGAAGAACTGATCCGCCGCACCGTCGATTCGCTGGCCGGCGCCAAGCAAGCCATCGTCCACCTGTACAACTCGGTCGCACCGGCTTTCCGCAAGATCGTCTTCAACATGTCGCGCGACGAAATCAAGAACATCGCCGTCACCGGCACCCAATTGGTCAAGGAATTGACTGATGCGCGTCCGGAAACCCAATGGCGCTATGAATATTCGCCGGAGTCCTTCAGCACCACCGAACTCGACTTCTCCAAGGAAATCTGCGACGCCGTCTGCGAAACCTGGGGCGCGACTCCGGAACGCAAGGTCATCCTCAATCTGCCGTCGACCGTCGAATGCAGCACCCCGAACGTCTACGCCGACCAGATCGAATGGATGTGCCGCAACCTGAAATACCGCTCGTCCTCCATCATCTCGGTGCACCCGCATAACGACCGTGGCACCGCCGTCGCCTCCGCCGAACTGGCCGTCATGGCCGGCGCCGATCGCGTCGAAGGCTGCCTGTTCGGCAACGGCGAACGCACCGGCAACGTCGACCTGGTCACGCTGGCATTGAACCTGTACACGCAAGGCGTCAACCCAGGCCTGGACTTCTCCGACATCGACACCGTGCGTCAATGCGTCGAAGAGTGCAACCAGATCCCGGTCCACCCGCGCCATCCTTACGTCGGCGACCTGGTCTTCACGGCCTTCTCCGGCTCGCACCAGGACGCGATCAAGAAGGGTTTCGCCAAGCAGCAAGCCGACGCCATCTGGGAAGTGCCTTACCTGCCGATCGATCCGGCCGACCTGGGCCGCAGCTACGATGCAGTGATCCGCGTCAACAGCCAGTCCGGCAAGGGCGGCATGGCTTACCTGCTGGAACAGGAATACGGCCTGGCCCTGCCGCGCCGCCTGCAGATCGAGTTCAGCCGCGCGATCCAGCGCGAAGCCGACGCCAGCGGCAAGGAAATCGTCGCCACCGACATCTACACGATCTTCAAGACCGAGTACCTGGACCGCAGTGCCCCGTACGTCTACCGCGCGCACCGCATGTCGGAAGACACCTCGCATGAAGAATCGATCAAGATCGAAGTCGACATTGAGCGCAACGGCGAAAAGACCACCGTGCGCGGCACCGGCAACGGTCCTATCGACGCCTTCGTCAATGCGCTGGGCCTGGACATCAAGCTGATGGATTTCCACGAACACGCCATCGGCGCCGGCGCCAACGCGCAAGCCGCCAGCTACATCGAACTGCGCTTGAACGAAGCGCCGACCGGTTTCGGCGTGGGCATCGACGCCAACATCGTTACCGCCTCGTTCAAAGCCGTCCTCAGCGCCGTCAATCGCCAGATCGCGATCGACCAGAGCGCAAATCAGCCGTCTTCGCCAAAAGCGAAAGCCGCCTGATTCGGGATCACGCAAAAAAAGCCGCCGGTTTATCCAACCGGCGGCTTTTTTATTTGTACTTCAGCGTCGTCGTTACAGCGATCGCGCCAATCGAATCCCGCTGTACTGCCAGCAAGCCGTGGCCGGGAAGAAGTTGCGATAACTCATGCGCGAATGCCCGAGCGGCGTCGCACCCGACGAGCCGCGCAAGACGTATTGATTGACCATGAACTTGCCGTTGTACTCGCCCACCGCACCGTCGGGAATCGCATAGCCCGGATACGGCGCATAGCTGCTCGAAGTCCACTGCCACGCCGTGCCGAAGAACTGCCGCCCCTCGTTGCCCAACTCGCCGGCGGCATATTCCCACTCCGCCTCAGTCGGCAAGCGCGCACCGGCCCAGCGTGCGAACGCATCAGCTTCGTAATAGGACAAATGCAGCACCGCCGCATGCGGGTCCAGCGGCAGCATGCCGTGCAGCGTGAACTCGCGCCAGGCGCCATCCTCCTGGCGCTGCCAGTACAGCGGATGCGTGATGTGATTGCTGCTGCGCCAGTCCCAGCCGGCCGACAGCCAATAAGCGGGATTCTCGTAACCGCCCTGCTCGACGAACATCAGGTACTCGATATTGCTGATCAGGCGCGAGCCGATCGCGAATGCTTCGACGAACTGGCGATGCGACGGCAGCTCGTTGTCAAAACAGAATCCGCCACGTTCCTTATTTCCGTAACCGATTTCCACCACGCCGGCGTCGAAGGTATTCCACTCCAGCTCGGTCTGCACCGGCATGGCCTGCAAGGCGCGCGGCAGGTAAGCGGGCTTGAGCGGATTGAGCGACAGCAAATGCTTGAGGTCGGTCAGTATCAGTTCCTGATGCTGCTGCTCGTGCTGCATGCCCAGTTCCAGCAGGCGCAGGCAATTGTCATCGCACACATCCGACAGCAGTAGGGCTTGCATGCGCAGGTCGATGTTGGCGCGATAGGCGCGGACCTCGGCCAGCGACGGGCGCGTCAGCATGCCGCGCTGCGGACGCGGATGCTTGTCGCCGACGCCTTCGTAATACGAATTGAACAGCACCCGGAAGGCCGGATGAAACGGCGCAAAGTCGGGCTCGTACGTTTCGAGGATGAAGGTTTCAAAGAACCAGCTGGTGTGCGCCAGGTGCCACTTGACCGGACTGGCGTCCGGCATCGACTGTGCACCGCAATCCTCGTCGGACAAAGGCGTTGCGAGGATCATCGAATATTCGCGCGTGCGCAGAAAATCGTCGACGATGGCCGCATTCGTTGCCGCCAGTACTGCCGTCTCGTTATGCATGCTGCTTATCTCCTTTTGTAGCTCTTCGCCCGTGAGGCCAAGGTCTGCTTACACCGGTCGCGCGTAACATAGCATGAACCATTTCTGCGGGTCGAACCACATCTTGGCCTGACCGAAACCGGCCTGGTGCAACAGGTCGCTGAAACCGTCCGGTGTGAATTTATGGCTATTTTCGGTATGGATGCGTTCGCCCTGGCGGAAGGTCCGCTCGCCGCCGCACCAGGTCACCGTCAGGTCGCGGCGCGCTTCCAGGTGCATCTCGATACGCGACAGTTCCGGATTGAAGAAACCGCGATGCTGCCAGTCAGCGACCACGAAATCGCTGCCGAGCAGGCGATTGACGTGCAACAGCGCGTTGCGGTTGAACGCCGCCGTCACGCCCAGCGCGTCGTCGTAGGCCGCGTCGAGCACCGCCTTTTCCTTGACCAGGTCAATGCCCAGCAAGATGCCGCCGCCTTCGCCCAGTTGCAAGCCATGACGCATGCGACGGAGGAATTGCAGCGCCTCTTCCGGCGCGAAATTGCCGAGCGATGAGCCGGGATAAAAGAACAGGCGATTCTCGCGTCCGACCGTCGACGGCAATTGCAGCGAGGCGGAAAAATCCATCGCGATTTCCTGCATCGGAATCGCCGGGAATTTTTGCCGCAAGCCGTTCACCGCCTCGCGCAGGAATTCCGTCGAGATATCGATCGGCACATATTGGCGCGGCTGCAGCGAAGGGAACAGACGCGCCGCCTTGGCGCAATTGCCGGCGCCGAGGTCGATCATCGTCACGCCCTTGCCGACCGTCGCGGCAATGTCGTCGGCATGCTGCTCGAAGATTTGCGCCTCGGTGCGGGTCGGATAGTATTCCGGCAGCGCGCAGATCGCCTCGAACAAGGTGGAGCCGAGCGCGTCGTAAAAATATTTGGGAGAAATGCTGGCAACGTCGGCCATCAGGCCGTCTTGCAATTCACTCCGGATGGGACAGGGTTCTGACCAATCGTCCTGCATGCCCTGCAACAATCGTTGAGCCAATTTGCTCTCCTGGTTGAAACAGCATGAAACATCATGAACGCGATCGGCACGGTAGCCGCGCATGCAATACACTAGATCGCGTTTAAAGAACCAGATATGGCGTGCACCCTGCGCATTTCAAGCTCTGCGCCAGGAAAAGAACAGCGGCTTGCATATCTGATGAATGCATATACTTATGCATTCTATCGACTTGCAATCAATCGCGTGGTTCACCGCCCGATAAAAAATCCGACATCCAGCCGCCAAAGTTGCTTCATCAACATCAAGAATCTTGCTAACATGTCATCAAGCGTCAAACCAGAACCAGCCAAAGGCAGCATCAAAACCCTGATCGGCCTGCTCCCCTTCCTGAAACCCTACAAGCGTCAATTCATGCTGGCCGGCCTGGCGCTGATCGTCGCTGCCGCGGCGACACTGGCAATCCCCTACGCCTTCCGGCAAATGATCGATCTGGGCTTCGGCAGTAGCGGCATCGGCGGCGCCGACGCGGCCGCCAGCACGCTGCACATCGATCTCTATTTCCTCGCCCTGTTCGGCGTTGCCTGCGTCCTCGGCGTAGCGACGGCGGCGCGCTTCTACATGGTGTCGTGGCTGGGTGAACGCGTCACGGCGGATCTGCGCAGCGCGGTCTACGCGCACGTGGTCACGCAAAGCCCGCAGTTCTTCGAAACCACCAAGACCGGCGAAGTGCTGTCGCGCCTGACCACCGACACCACGCTGATCCAGACCCTGGTCGGCACCAGCATTTCGATGGCGCTGCGGAACGGATTGCTCTTCATCGGCGGCATGGTCATGCTGTTCATCACCAGCGTCAAACTGTCCTCCATCATCATCGTGATGCTGGCGGCGGTGGTGCTGCCGATCGTGTTCTACGGCCGCCGCGTGCGCAAGCTGTCGCGCGAATCGCAGGATCGCGTGGCCGACGCCTCGGCGCTGGCCGGCGAAATCCTCAACGCCATGCCGACCGTGCAAGCGTTCACGCATGAAGAGATCGAGGCCAAGCGTTTCGGCACCTCGGTGGAGCGCGCTTTCCACACCGCCATGCAGCGCATCCGCGCGCGTTCGGTGCTGACCATGATGGCGATCCTGCTGGTGTTCGGCGCCATCGTGTTCGTATTGTGGCTGGGCGCGCATGCGGTCGTGCAAGGCAGCATGAGCGGCGGCCAGCTCGGCCAGTTCATCCTGTACGCCTCGCTGGTGGCCGGCTCCATCGGTGCCCTGTCGGAAGTGCTGGGCGACACCCAGCGCGCCGCCGGCGCCACCGAACGCCTGCTCGACCTGCTGGCGGCACAGTCGCCGGTGCAATCGGTGCTGCTGCCGGAGACATTGCCGCCGCGCACCGCCAACGGCGCCGCCCTGCGACTGGACGACGTGGTGTTCCACTATCCGTCGCGCCCCGACAGCAACGCGCTGATGCATTTGTCGCTGGACATCAAACCCGGCGAAACGATTGCCGTGGTCGGCCCGTCCGGCGCCGGCAAGACCACGCTGTTCCAGCTGCTGCTGCGCTTCTACGATCCGCAACACGGCAAGATCACGCTGGACGGCGTCGACATCCGTTTCTTGACCTTGCCGGCGCTGCGCAACGCCATCGGCATCGTGCCGCAGGACACCATGATCTTTTCCGAGAACGCGCTGGAGAACATCCGCTTCGGCCGCGCCGACGCCAGCGATGAAGAAGTCATTGCGGCCGCGAAGATGGCCGCCGCGCATGAATTCATCGAGCGCCTGCCGCAGGGTTACCAGTCCTTCCTCGGTGAGCGTGGCGTGCGCCTCTCGGGCGGCCAGCGCCAGCGCATCGCAATCGCCCGCGCCCTGCTGAAGAATCCGCCGCTGCTGTTGCTCGACGAAGCCACCAGCGCGCTCGACGCCGAATCGGAGCGACTCGTGCAAATGGCGCTGGAGGCGGCCATGGTCGGCCGCACCACGCTGGTCATCGCGCATCGCCTTGCGACCGTGCAGCGCGCCGATCGCATCGTGGTGGTCGAACACGGTCGCATCGTCGAGACCGGTACGCATACCGAGCTGATCGCGCAGGATGGCCTTTACGCCAGCCTGGCGGCGTTGCAGTTCAATACCGACTGAGGACGCCGGCCGGACTCCGGCATCCGGCCTCCTCGTACGCGGTTTCAAAAAATAAAATAGACTTTCGGGTTGAGGCCAGATTCTGGCCACATTCAGCCCGCAACCACTTCCGTCATTTCCCCATCCGCGAAGACGCGCCTTCATCCCAGGCGCGCCGCGCACAACCAGGAGTTTCCGATGAGCAGCAAACTGTTTTCTCCGTTCACCTTGCGCGGACTGACTCTGCCCAACCGCATCGTCGTCTCGCCGATGTGCCAGTACTCGTCACAAGACGGCTTCATCAATGACTGGCACCTGGTGCATCTGGGCAGCCGCGCCGTCGGCGGCGCCGGGCTGGTGATCGTGGAAGCCGCCGGCGTGCTGGCCGAAGGCCGCATCACGCCGGAAGACGTCGGCATCTGGAAAGACGAACACATCGAACCGCTGCAACGCCTCACGCGTTTCATCGAAACCCAGGGCTCGTTCGCCGGCATCCAGCTGGCCCATGCCGGCCGCAAGGCCAGCGCATGGCGTCCATGGGCCGGCAAAGCCGGCACCGTCCCCGCAGCAGAAGGCGGCTGGGAAACCGTCGGTCCGTCCGCGCTGCCGTTCGACGCAACATTCAAAGCGCCGGTCGAGCTGAGCGTCGCCGCCATCGCCGAACGCGTGCAGGCATTTGCGGATGCTGCCCAGCGCGCGCTCAAGGCCGGTTTCAAGGTGGTCGAAGTGCATGCCGCGCACGGTTACCTGCTGCATGAATTCCTGTCGCCGCTGAGCAACCAGCGCACCGACCAATACGGCGGCACCCTGGAAAACCGCGCACGCTTCCTGCTGGAAGTCGTCGCCGCCGTGCGCAAGGTATGGCCAGCCGACCTGCCGCTGTTCGTGCGCGTCTCGGCCACCGACTGGACCGAGGGCGGCCTGACGCCGGACGATATCGTCGCCGTCTCGCGCCTGCTGCGCGAGGCAGAGGTCGATCTGGTGGACGTCTCCAGCGGCGGCAATGTCGCCACTGCGGTGATCCCGACCGGGCCGGGCTATCAGACTGCATTCTCGGCGCGCGTGCGCAACGAAGCGAAGATCGCCACCGGCACCGTCGGCATGATCACCGACGCCACCCAGGCTGAACACGTATTGCGCACGGAACAAGCCGACCTCGTGCTGCTGGCGCGCGAACTGTTGCGCGATCCGTACTGGCCGCTGCACGCCGCCGACGAACTCAAGGAAAACGTCGCCTGGCCGCCGCAATACGTGCGCGCCGCATCGAGCAAGACGCCGCTGCGCGAGAACGTCGACTACAGCGATCTGGATTGATTACTCCCCTGCGCCGGCCTGCCGGGTCGGCGCAGTTTTTGATGGCGTGGTATAAATGACGCCTGCCTTTCATTTCCGCATTGAGCCGTCGCCGGCTGTGAATTAAAGCCGCTGCACTGCTTCAAGCCGACACCTTTCACCCACCCGATCTGCAAAGAGATATCCATGTATAAAGACGTCCAACTCTTCATCGACGGTCGCTGGACCGCCAGCGTTTCCGACCGCACCATTGCGGTCGTCAATCCGGCCACCGAAGAAGTCATCGGCCACATCGCCCACGCCAACAAGCAAGACCTCGACGCCGCGCTGGCTTCCGCGCAAAAAGGTTTTGAAACCTGGCGCAAGGTCTCCGCTTTCGAGCGCTCCAAGATCATGCGCAAGGCCGCCAACATCCTGCGCGAACGCGCTGATGAAGTGGCGCTGCTGATGACGCTGGAACAAGGCAAGCCGCTGGCCGAAGCCAAGGCTGAAACCTTGGGCGCCGCCGACACCATCGACTGGTTCGCCGAAGAAGCCCGCCGCACCTACGGCCGCCTGGTGCCGGCACGTGTGCCGAACGCGTATCAGATGGTGATCAAGGAGCCGGTCGGTCCGGTCGCTGCGTTCACGCCATGGAACTTCCCTCTGAACCAGGTCGTACGCAAACTCTCCGCCGCACTGGCTGCAGGCTGCTCGATCATCGTCAAGGCGCCGGAAGAAACCCCGGCCTCGCCGGCCGAACTGATCCGTGCGTTTGCCGATGCCGGCATCCCTGACGGCGTGGTCAACCTGGTCTACGGCGTGCCGTCGGAAATCTCCGAATACCTGATCCCGCATCCGATCATCAAGAAGATTTCCTTCACCGGCTCGACCCCGGTCGGCAAGCAACTGGCCGCACTGGCCGGCACGCACATGAAGCGCGCCACCATGGAACTGGGCGGTCACGCACCGGCCATCGTGTTCGACGACGCCGACATCGACGCCGCCGCCAAGCAACTGGCAACGGCCAAGTTCCGCAATGCCGGCCAGGTGTGCGTGTCGCCGACCCGCTTCCTGGTGCAAAAGAATGTGTTCGACGCCTTCGTCGAGAAGTTCATCGCCGTCGCCAGCCAGCTCAAGGTGGGCGACGGCACGGTTACCGGCACCACCATGGGCCCGGTCGCCAACAAGCGCCGCATCCCGGCGCTGGAGGCATTGATCAGCGATGCGGTTGAACAAGGCGCGCAACTGCGCTTCGGCGGCAAGCGCGTCGGCGACAAGGGTTACTTCTTCGAGCCGACCGTGCTGACCAACGTGCCGCTGTCGGCGCGCGCGATGAATGAAGAACCGTTCGGCCCGCTGGCGCTGATCAACTCGTTCGACACATTGGATGAAGTGATCGCCGAAGCCAACCGCCTGCCGTTCGGCCTCGCTGCCTATGCCTACGCCAAGTCGGCGCAGACCAAGCACGCGCTGTCGTCACGCGTCGAAAGCGGCATGATCACCATCAACCATCTCGGCCTGGCGCTGCCGGAAGTCCCGTTCGGCGGCATCAAGGACAGCGGCTACGGTTCCGAAGGCGGCACCGAAGCGATCGAAGCTTACGTCAACACCAAGTTCGTTTCGCAGCTGGACGTGTAAGCACTTCGTACGGCGAAAAAAAGCCCGCGCTCTTCAAAGGAGCGCGGGCTTTTTCCATTGCGGCAAATGCGGCGGTGTTACTTGGGCTGCTTGTGTTTGCGACCGTGGCAGTGGCAGTCGACGACGTGGTCATCAATGACACCGATGCCTTGCAGATAGGCGTAAATGATCGTCGATCCGACGAACTTGAAGCCGCGCTTGAGCAGGTCTTTGGACACCTGATCCGACAGCGCCGTCTTGGCCGGAGCTTCGCCCAGGCTTTTCCATTTGTTGCGAAGCGGCTTGCCGTCCACATACGCCCACAGGAAAGGATCGAGGCCGCCGACTTCGTCGCGCAGGCGCAGATAACTCTGCGCATTGGTGATGGTCGCCGCCACCTTGAGGCGATTGCGGACGATACCCGGATCGGCCAGCAGCTTGGCCACCTTGGCGTCGGTGTAGCGCGCGATCTTTTCCGGATTCCATTGATCGAAGGCGGCGCGGTAAGTCTCGCGCTTGTTGAGCACGGTCTCCCAGCTGAGGCCGGCTTGCGCACCTTCCAGGTTGAGCATTTCAAACAGGCGCGTCTCGTCGTGGCAAGGCACGCCCCATTCTTCGTCGTGGTAAGTCACGTAGCGCGGGTTGGCGAGATTGACCCAGGCGCAGCGTTGTACGCTCATTGCTTCCTCACTTGTTTTCCAAGAATCACAAAGGCCATAAAGGCGGTTCATCCATCAGCGCGATCTGCTCGCGCAATTCCAGAATTCGGTCCTGCCAGTAACGCTGGGTATTGAACCACGGGAAAGCTTGCGGGAACGCCGGATCTTCCCAGCGCCGCGCCAGCCATGCCGAATAATGGATCAAACGCAGCGTGCGCAAAGCTTCGATCAGATACAGCTCGCGCTGCTCGAATTCACAGAAACTTTCATAGCCGGCCAGCAGATCGGACAGCTGGCGCACCATCTCGCCGCGCTCGCCCGACAACAGCATCCACAAATCCTGAATCGCCGGACCGCTGCGGCTGTCGTCGAAGTCGACGAAATGCGGACCGGCATCGGTCCACAAGACGTTGCCGACGTGGCAGTCGCCATGCAGGCGTAACTGCTTGATGTCGCCGGCACGGTCGAAGCAGCGACGCACGCCGTCCAGCGCCAGATCGACGGTGCTCTTGTACGAAGTCAGTACATCCATCGGAATGAAATCATTAGCCAGCAAATAATCGCGCGGCTCTTCACCGAAGGTCGCGATAGTAAGCGCGGGCCGATGCTCGAAGGGACGCGGCATCCCGACCGCGTGGATGCGACCGATGAAGCGGCCCAGCCATTCCAGCGTGTCGGGATTATCGAGCTCAGGCGCGCGGCCGCCGTGACGTGTGAAGGCGGCAAAGCGGAAGCCCTGGAATTCCTGCAGGCTGCGGCCGTTGGGGAGCAGCATCGCCGGCACGACCGGGATTTCCTGCTCGACCAGTTCGCTGACGAAAGCGTGCTCTTCGAGGATTGCTTCATCGCTCCAGCGCTGCGGCCGGTAGAACTTTGCGACGATGGGAGGCCCGTCTTCCATGCCGACCTGGTAGACGCGATTTTCATAGCTGTTGAGCGCCAGCAGGCGACCGTCGCCGTAGAGGCCGACGCTGTCGAGTGCATCGAGCACGGTGTCCGGCGACAGCCCGGCGAAGTTGAATACGGTGGTGGAATCGGTCATGGCTGCCATTGTACGTGCCCGGGGGGAGCTGCGGTAATCCTCGCCTCCGTAGCCAATAGCAATTAAACTGCGGTTTTATTCGCAACACGGACGCACATCATGCAACTTGACCAACCTCTCTCCGACGAAGAGTTCGACGAACTCGACGATTTCCTGCTGTCCGACCGCTGCGCGGAAGACGCCATGACCATGGATACGCTGCATGGCTTCCTCACCGCACTGGTGATCGGCCCGCAGGAAATCCTCATGGCCGAATGGCTGCCGCGCGTCTGGGGCAGTCAGCCGGAGGACACGCCCAAGTTCAAGAACCCCAAGGAAGCCGAACGCATCACCGGCCTGATCGCGCGCTCGATGAACGAAATCGCCATCACGCTGGAAGTGGCGCCCAAGGAATACGAGCCGCTGTTCTGCGAACGCGAACACGAAGGCAAGAGCCTGCTCGACGGCGAAGCCTGGTCGTGGGGATTCTGGGAAGGCATCCAGATGCGCGCCAAGGAGTGGGATCCGATTTTCCATTCCAACCTGGCCGAGCTGATGCGCCCGATTTACCTGCTCGGCTCGGATGAACTGGAAGAGGAAGAAATCGCCCTGGTCGAAGATCCGGTCAAGACGCACAAGCTGGCGGTGGAAGTGGAATCGGCGATTCCGCACATCTACAAATACTGGCTGCCGCATCGCAAGTCGGCGGTGGAAACCGTGCGCCGCGACGGCCCCAAGGCCGGCCGCAATGATGACTGTCCATGCGGCAGCGGCAAGAAATACAAGAAGTGCTGCGGCGCCGACCAGGCCTAAGCAAGGCTCTCAATACCGGGGCTTATCCCAGATAAGCTCCGGCAGCATCCCATAATAATTTACAGCCCGCCACGAACAAGGCCGCAATGGTGATCTGGTAGAAGCGCACCTGATCCACCTTCATCAGCAATTTCAATCCCAGCCAATACCCGACCGGCGCCAGCGGCAATAGAGCCAGCGAGGTTGTCAGGTTGCGCGCGTCGAACAGGCCGAGCAGCACGAACGGCACGACTTTCACCGCATTGATGACCGAAAAGAAAATCACCGAGGTGCCGACGAAGACCAGCTTGTCGAGTTGCTGAGGCGCAAGATAGATCACGAACGGCGGTCCGCCCGCATTGGCGATGAAACTGGTGAAGCCGGACATGGTTCCCCACACCGATCCGCGCACCACGCTGGGCGACGTGGGCTGCAACACGCGGCCGCGGCCAAGCAGGCGCTGCGCCACGAAACCAATCGACAGCATGCCGATCAGGCCGCGCAGCATGGCGTCGGAGGTGAAACGGAAGGTCAGCGCGCCGATGGCGATGCCGACCAGCGCGGCGGGAATCAGGATGCGCAGATTGCGCAGGTCGCCTTTGCCGCGAAACGTGATCAGTCCCATGATGTCCATGGCGATCAGCAAGGGCAGCATGATTGCCGCGCCGACCGAGGGCGAGGCAACCAGCGACAGGATGGGAATGGAAAGGATGCCGAGCGAGCCGCCGCCCAGCCCGGACTTGGAAATGCCGACGATCAGCACCGCGGGGATCGCCGCTGCGTAGAACAGCGGATCCTGGATCAAGGCAAGGTCCCCGGCCGCAATCCCGTCGTCGGCATGGTCATCAGGATTACTCCTTGATGAAATGCTCGCGGTAGTACTTCAGCTCTTCGATCGATTCGATGATGTCGGCCAGCGCGGTGTGCTTCTGATGCTTCTTGAAACCGCTTGCCAGCTCGGGTTTCCAGCGACGGCACAGTTCCTTGAGTGTGGACACGTCGAGGTTGCGGTAGTGGAAGAAGGTTTCCAGCTTGGGCATGCCGCGCGCCATGAAGCGGCGATCCTGGCAAATCGAATTGCCGCACATCGGCGACTTGCCGACCGGCACGAAAGGCTTGAGGAAAGCGATCAGCGCCGCCGAGGCTTCTTCTTCGGTCACGGTCGAGGCCTTGACGCGCTCGATCAGGCCGGAGCGGCCGTGCGTGCCCTTGTTCCAGGCGTCCATGCCGTCGAGGATCTCATCGGACTGGTGAATCGCGAACACCGGGCCTTCGGCCAGCACATTGAGCTCAGGATCTGTTACCACAACGGCAACTTCGATGATGCGGTCGTTGTCCGGATCCAGGCCGGTCATTTCCATATCGACCCAGATCAGGTTGAACTCGTTTGGACGCGCCGGTATCGTATACGGAGCGGCGTTGGTGTCGGTGGCTTGTGACATAATCGTTCTTTCTTCATATTCTGCTTGAATCGGCCGCTCCCCCCATTCGATTCGCCATTTTCATCGAATTTTTTGAGCGGTCTTGATCCGCCATTTTCGCACAGGGAAAGAATGTATTCACTCACGTTTTCAGTTTTGTTTGTCGGTTTTCTGCTGGTGACGCTGCTCGTCCGGTTCTGGCTCAGCTCGCGCCACATCCGCCACGTGCTGGCGCATCGCAGCGCAGTGCCGGCTGAATTCGCCGAAAAAATCCCGCTCGCGGCGCATCAGAAAGCCGCCGATTACACCGTCGCGCGCACCAAGTTCGGCATCCTTGCGCTGCTCGTGAATGCCGCCGTGCTGATCGGCTTTACCCTGCTGGGCGGACTGCAACTGCTGTCGACCCTGCTGCTGCAATGGCTGGGCGGTCCCGGCATGGTGTACCAGTTGTGCCTGATCGGCTCCTTCGCGGTGATCTCCGGTCTGATCGATTTGCCGTTCGACTATTACCGCCAGTTCGTGCTGGAAGCGTACTTCGGTTTCAACAAGATGACGCGCACGCTGTTCTTCGTTGACGCCGTCAAGACCGGCCTGATCGGCGCCGCCATCGGCCTGCCGCTGCTGTGGGTGATCCTGCTGCTGATGGACCAGGCCGGCGCGCTGTGGTGGTTCTATGCATGGCTGGTGTGGAGCGGCTTCCAGCTGCTGATGCTGGTGCTGTATCCGACCGTGATCGCACCGCTGTTCAACAAGTTCACGCCGCTCGACGACGACAGCCTGCGGGCGCGTATCGAGAGCCTGATGCAGCGCGTCGGCTTTGCGTCCAAAGGCTTGTTCGTGATGGACGGCTCCAAGCGCAGCGCGCACGGCAACGCTTACTTCTCGGGCTTCGGCGCGGGCAAGCGCATCGTGTTTTTCGACACGCTGCTGGCGCGTCTGGCGCCGCAGGAAATCGAAGCGGTGCTGGCGCATGAACTGGGCCATTTCAAACTCAAGCACATCGTCAAGCGCATCAGCGTGATGTTCGCGATTTCGCTGGCTTTCCTGGCGCTGCTGGGCTATCTCAAGGGCCAGGCCTGGTTCTATACCGGTCTCGGCGTGAACCCGCTGCTGTTCGGCAACAACGATGCGATGGCGCTGATCCTGTTCATGCTGGCGCTGCCGATTTTCACTTTCCTGCTGTCGCCGTTGTCGTCGCTGTCGTCGCGCAAGCACGAGTTCGAAGCCGACGCCTTCGCCGCCCAGCACACCAATGCACAGGACCTGGTGTCGGCGCTGGTCAAGCTGTATGAAGACAATGCCTCGACGCTGACGCCGGATCCGCTGCATTCCGCGTTCTACGATTCGCATCCTCCCGCCTCGCTGCGGATAGGAAAACTGCACGACAAACTGAACGCGGCACACTGAGGAGCACACCATGACACTGACAACCCAAACCCTGCTGACACAAAAGAGCCAGCATCAGGTCGCCGCCTTCAACGATGCCGACATCCAGCAATACCTGCCGCTGGTGCCGGGCTGGACGCTGGAACAAGGCAAGCTGGTCAAATCGTATGCCTTCGAGGATTACCATGAGACGCTGGCGTTCGTAAATGCCATTGCCTATGTCATCCATGCCGAAGACCATCATCCGGAACTGGTCGTGACCTACAACCGCTGTGTCGCCAAGTTCGACACGCACAGCGTCAACGAAGGACGCGGCGGCTTGTCGATAAACGATTTCATCTGCGCCGCCAAGGTGGATGCGATTTTCCACCAGACTTTTTCCTGAGCATGAGCGCACCCAAAAACAATACTGAAGTCGGCACCGTCATCGCCGCCCACGGCCGCCACTATCTGGCGCAAGTAGGCGAAGAAAAACTGCAATGCGTCACCCGCGGCAAGAAGAGCGACGTCGCCGTCGGCGACAAGATCAACCTCAAGCGCACTTCGCTCAACCAGGCCGTGATCGAATCCATTGCCGAGCGCAAGACTTTGCTGTATCGCTCGGACCAATACAAATCCAAACTGCTGGCCGCCAACGTCACCCAATTGTTCATCGTGGTGGCGACCGAACCGGGTTTTACCGACGACCTGATTTCACGCTCGCTGGTGGCAGCGGAGTCCGCCGGTGTCGCCGCCCACATCATCCTCAACAAGACCGACATCGAAGCAGCGCTGCCGCGCACGCGTGAACGTCTTGAGGTGTACCGCAAGCTGGGCTACCCGATCCACGAAGTGTCGGCAACGGCGCAACCCGAGGCGACCCACGCCACCATCATGCCCTTGCTGCAAGGCCAGACCACGATCCTGATCGGTCAATCCGGCATGGGCAAATCATCGATCATCAACCTGATCGTGCCGGACGCCGACATCGCCGTGCGCGAAATCTCCGCCGCACTCGACACCGGCAAGCACACCACCACCTTCACGCGGCTGTATGTGATGACGGACGATACGGCGATCATCGATTCACCGGGCTTTCAAGAGTTCGGCCTGTATCAGTTGAGCGAAGGCATGCTGGAGCGCGCCTTCCGCGAATTCGCGCCGCATCTCGGCCACTGCAAGTTCTACAACTGCCATCACCTGAGCGAGCCCGCTTGTGCGGTGCTGGCAGCAGTGGAAAGCGGCGAGATTGCGCGCATGCGGCATCAGTTGTACGTGCAATTGCTGCATGAGTCGTCGCAGAAGCTGTACTGATTCCGATCAGCTCAACATAAAAAAAGCCGCTCAATCCTGAGCGGCTTTTTGCTTTTTCCGATGACAGTTCAGAACTTGTAAACCGCCGACAAGAATCCGCTTCGCGGCGAACCGGGCATGATTTGCGTCAACGAAGTGGAAGTATCGTAGTAGCGGCGATTGGTCAAGTTGGTGACCGCGAACGTCAACTCTACCTTGGGCAGGCGATAGCCAACCTTGCCGTCCCAACGGGTATAGGCGGGCAAATCAAATTGATTGGCGACGTCTGCATAGCGAGAACCTTCGTAGACCAAACCGAGTTCGGAGAAGAATCCCTGCGCCGGGGCAAAGCTGACGAACACGCTGCCATTAGCGCTGGATACGCCCGTCGAACGTTTCCCCTGAAGTGCCGGGATTGTACAGGTAGCGCAACGAGGCGCCTCAACGATACGCGCGCGCTGAATCGTAAAACCACTGCGGATAAACCAGTTGTTAGCTACTTGACCATTGAGTGCCAACTCCACTCCACGATTGCGCTCCAAGCCGTTGACGATGAACAGACTCGGATCGCGTTGGATCTGAGTTCGACGATTGTAGAGATCCAGTTGGAACACCGACAGGGTGGAACTAATTTTCTTGTCCAGCCAATCGCTCTTCACACCGACTTCAAACTGCCTACTGAATTGCGGCGACAAACTATTGTTGGAAACGGTACTCGTGCCTGTATCCAGATTCACCGTGTCGGCGCCGCCGGAAGGAATAAAGCTTTTGCTGTACGAAGCATAAATACTGTGATCGACCAGTGGCGACCAGACAACGCCAACCCTGGGGCTCAACGCAGACGTCGTACGCTCGACTCGGTTAAAGCTGTTCCGGCTTGTAGGCCGACTGGTGGAGTCGGCCGCAAAACGATCCCAGCGCAGCCCCAACAGCACCTTCCACTCCGGTGAAAATGTCATTTGGTCCTGCGCATACAAGGCGATGCCATCGGCGCGATGCAGGCTGCTGCTAAATAAGCCTGGTTGTGACGAGGAGCCGGCCGCCTTGGAAGGGTTAAGCAACGCTACGTCGTTGGATGCGATTGTATAAAGAGTCGGCTGACGGCGGACCACGCTGTATTCGACGCCAGCGAGCATCTCATGCCTGACTGGCCCGGTATCGAATCTTCCTTCCAACTCCAGGTTGTTTTGCCAGTTGCGTTGATGCAGATTCTGCTGCCAGCGTACGCGCGAGACACTCTTGTTGTCTGCCGTCCAGTTGTTCGCGTAGGTATTGTCGAAGATGCTGTTCAAGCTCAGCATGCTGAGCACATAGCGTAGCTTCCAGTCCTGATCGAATTTGTGTTCCAACGTCGAGCGCAGATAAAGATTGCTGTCTTTAATGTAATCACGGCTCGGTACGCCGTAAGTAGTGCCGATGGCTGCCGGTGGCAAGTAGTAGCTGTATGTAGCGGAGCTGCTGCCACGACGCCCGGCTGGCATGCCGCGATCGGGAGTTCGGTCGTACTCGGAGAGTTCCGTCTGCAATAACCAACTGGTGCGACCATCGTCCCATTTCAGCGAGGGAGCAAGGTATTGGCGCGAACTATTGACGCCGTCACGGAAGCTGTTGCCATGCTCGCGCCCGGCGTTGACGCGCATGGCCCACTCTTCGGACAATACTTGATTGATGTCCACCGCTGCGCCAATCTGGCTATAGCTCCCGGCCGTGAGACTGACGCTACTCTGCACGTCATGTCCTGGCTGCTTGCTGATGCGATTGATGACTCCACCCCCGCTGCCACGACCGTATAGCACCGCAGCCGGCCCTTTGAGCACTTCTACTCTTTCAATGTTGCCGAGGCTGCGAACATATTGCGCGTCGTCGCGTACACCATCCAGAAAGACGTCACCGGCACTCGAGAAACCGCGAATACGGAAAGAATCGAAACGGGTATCCGAAGCATTCGAAACCCCCGGTACGCCGCGCAACGCATCGGCCAGCGTCCGACCACCGTACGAGGCGATGTCTTCGACTTTGATGCTGTTGATCGTCTGCGGTACATCGTGCGGATCGCTATCCGTTTTGGTTGCCGTGCTGATGGAAGCCGGACGCGGATCGTAGTGGCTGCGCTTGCTGCGGATCTCGATGGCAGGCAAATCGACGGCTTCGCTCTCGGAGCCATCGGCCGCGTAAGCGTAGTCAAAGGAAGAAACGATGGAACAAATGGCGATGGCAAGGGGCCGGAGCCGTGCGCCGCGACGGACAGGAAAAAAAGGCATGTTGATCACTCGACTGGTCTTTGAAAGAGGCGCAGTCTAATGATTTATGTTGAGAACAATTCTCAACAAGTGCGAAAATCCTGAGAAAATCGCTGAGTACCGATCATCTCGTCGCGAATCTGAAAATGCCAACTGGAATTGATTTCAATAAATGTCAAAATAACAATTTAATTTACCCAGTCGCGATCCCACACTTGGACAGTCGCCGACATGCTCCCTGTCCCCCTTTTCCGCGACGGCCGTCATGCCATAGAGCGACACCCTGCCATCCCGCCCTCGACATGCCTGCTTTTGGGTATCTTTTTGGCCCGAATCCCTTATAATCTAAGCAGTTACAACAATCGGCGGCAGGCGCCCCCTGGCCGCCGTTTTTATTTATGGCAATCAAACACTACCTGCAGTTTTCCGACTTTACGCTTGATGAGTATGAGTACGTGATCGAGCGGTCGCGTGTGATTAAACGCAAATTCAAAAACTACGAGCCGCATCACTCGCTGGCCGATCGCACGCTGGTCATGGTCTTCGAAAAGAATTCCACACGTACACGCCTGTCTTTCGAAGCCGGCATGCACCAGCTCGGCGGCGCCGCGATCTACCTCAACACCCGCGACAGCCAGCTCGGCCGCGGCGAGCCGATCGAAGACGCCGCCCAGGTGATGTCGCGCATGTGCGACGTGATCATGATCCGCACCTTCGGCCAGGAAATCATCGACCGATTCGCCGCCTATTCGCGCGTGCCGGTCATCAACGGCCTGACCAACGAACACCATCCCTGCCAGGTGCTGGCGGATGTCTTCACCTACATCGAACAGCGTGGCTCGATCAAGGACAAGGTCGTGGCCTGGATCGGCGACGCCAACAACATGCTGTACTCGTGGCTGCAAGCCGCCGAAGTGTTCGGCTTCCACGTCAACGTCTCGACGCCCAAGGGTTACGACATCGACCAGAAGCTGGTCAGCCCCGGCCACCAGCGCTACACCTTCTTCGCCAATCCGGCCGACGCCTGCCAGGACGCCGACCTGGTCACGACCGACGTCTGGACCAGCATGGGTTACGAGGACGAAAACGCCGCCCGCCTGAAGGCCTTCGACGGCTGGATCGTCGACCAGGCCAAGATGGCGCGCGCCCGCAAGGATGCCTTGTTCATGCACTGCCTGCCGGCGCATCGCGGCGAGGAAGTGTCCGCCGAAGTCATCGACGGTCCCCAATCGGTGGTTTGGGAAGAAGCTGAAAACCGCCTGCACGTGCAAAAGGCCTTGCTCGAATATCTCGTCCTGGGGAAAGTGGCATGATCGACCATACCGGCTTTACACCCTCCGACTACGACCGCACCAAGGCGTTTTATACGCAGGCATTGGCGCCCATCGGCTACACCTTGCTGATGGAGCTGTCCGCTTCGGTCACCGGCGGCACCGACGTTGCCGGTTTCGGCGAAGCGCCCAAGCCCGATTTCTGGCTAGCGCGCGCCACCGCCGACAAGCCGGCGCACAGCCCGACGCTGCATTTCGCCTTCCGCGTGAACTCACGCGGCGCGGTGGATGCGTTCTACCAGGCAGCCCTGCAGGACGGCGGCAAAGACAACGGCGCTCCCGGCATCCGCGCGCATTACCATCCTGATTACTACAGCGCCTTCGTCCGCGATCCGGACGGGCACAACATTGAAGTTGTCTGCCACGACCCTGCATAACTACGCGCAAGTAAATTCAATCCATCCGTCATAACCAGCCACTACGAACATCATGTCCAACATCCTGCAATCCGTTCCGGTCAACGAAAAAGTCGGCATCGCCTTCTCCGGCGGCCTTGATACCAGCGCCGCGCTGACCTGGATGCGCCAGAAAGGCGCCATTCCTTACGCCTACACCGCCAACCTGGGTCAACCGGACGAGCCTGATTACGACGAAATCCCGAAGAAGGCATTGCAATACGGCGCAGAACTGGCGCGACTGATCGATTGCCGCGAACAGCTGGCCAACGAAGGTATCGCAGCACTGCAAAGCGGCGCCTTCCACATCTCGACCGCCGGCGTCACCTACTTCAACACCACGCCGCTGGGCCGCGCCGTCACCGGCACCATGCTGGTCGCCGCCATGCGCGAAGACAATGTCGACATCTGGGGCGACGGCAGTACCTTCAAGGGCAACGACATCGAGCGTTTCTACCGCTACGGCCTGCTGGTCAACCCCAACCTGCGCATCTACAAGCCATGGCTGGACAACACCTTCATCGACGAACTGGGCGGCCGTAAGGAAATGTCCGAGTTCATGATCAAGTCCGGCTTCGACTACAAGATGTCGGTGGAAAAGGCCTACTCGACCGACTCCAACATGCTCGGCGCGACCCACGAAGCGAAAGACCTGGAGTTCCTCAACAGCGGCATCAAGATCGTGCAACCGATCATGGGTGTGGCGTTCTGGCGCGACGACGTCGCCGTCAAGGCGGAAGAAGTCACCGTGCGCTTCGAAGAAGGCCGTCCGGTCGCGTTGAACGGCAAGACCTTCGACAACATGACCGACCTGATCCTGGAAGCCAACCGCATCGGCGGCCGTCACGGCCTCGGCATGAGCGACCAGATCGAAAACCGCATCATCGAAGCCAAGAGCCGCGGCATCTATGAAGCGCCGGGCCTGGCCCTGCTGTTCATCGCCTACGAGCGCCTGATCACCGGCATCCACAACGAAGACACTATCGAGCAATACCGCGACAACGGCCGCAAGCTGGGCCGCCTGCTGTATCAAGGCCGCTGGTTCGATTCGCAGGCGATCATGCTGCGCGAAACCGCACAACGCTGGGTCGCACGCGCCATCACCGGCGAAGTCACCGTCGAACTGCGCCGCGGCAACGACTACTCGATCCTCAACACCGAGTCGGCCAACCTGACCTATCAGCCGGAACGCCTGACCATGGAAAAGGGCGAAGGCGCCTTTACGCCGCAAGACCGTATCGGCCAATTGACCATGCGCAACCTCGATATCATCGACACGCGTCAGAAGCTGGCAATCTATCAAAGCACCGGCCTGCTGGCGACCAGCAACGCGGTGTCGCTGCCGCTGCTGGAAAAAGACAAGAACGCGAAGTAATCACGCAACCAATCAACGAAAACCAGACAACATGACGACTCAATTCGACAACGTTACCGTCCTGAAAAAGGGCAATGTTTATTTTGACGGCAAGTGCGTTTCGCACACCGTGATTTTTGCCGACGGCACCAAGAAGACGCTGGGCGTGATCCTGCCTTCCTCGTTGGTCTTCAACACCGGCGCACCGGAAATCATGGAAATCAACGGCGGCAGCTGCAACGTTCGCCTGAAGGGTGAAGAAGCCTGGAAGACCTATGCAGCCGGCACCAGCTTCAACGTCCCGGGCGACTCCAGCTTCGAGATCGAAGTGACCGAGACTGTGGATTACGTCTGCCACTTCGGTTAATCGCCGGAACGCAGCAAACAAAAACGCGGCCAGGGAAACTTGGCCGCGTTTTTTATTGTGCGTCGATTTATCTCCGCAAGGCAGATCAGATGAACACCGGCTCCGGTTCCAGCTTGACGCCGAACTTGGCCTGCACATCCGCCTGAATCGCCTGCGCCAATGCAGCGATTTCCTTGCCGGTGGCGCCGCCTTTGTTGACCAATACCAGCGCCTGTTTTTCATACACGCCGGCCGCACCCAGCGACCTGCCCTTCCAGCCGCATTGATCGATCAGCCAGCCGGCCGCCAGCTTGTAACCGCCGTCGGGCTGCACATAGCTCACCAGTTGCGGATGCTGTGCCAGCAAGGACTCGCGCTGCTGCGCCGGCACGACGGGGTTCTTGAAGAAGCTGCCGGCGTTGCCGATCTGCACCGGATCGGGCAGCTTGCGCGTGCGGATCGCAATCACCGCATCGGCAATGTCACGCGGCGACGGCGTGGTGATTTGTCGCAGCGACAATTCCTGCATGACGTCGGCATAGTTCATGTCGGGCTGCCATTGCTTGGGCAAAGCGAAGGTCACATCGAGCACCACGGCGCGATCGCGCAGCGTCTGCTTGAAGATGCTGTCGCGATAGCCGAAGCGGCAGGCCGCAGCATCCAGCATGATCGTCTTGCCGTCGATGAAATCGAAAGCGGTCAGACTGTGGAAACGGTCTTTCACTTCGATGCCGTAGGCGCCGATGTTCTGGATCGGCGCTGCGCCGACACTGCCGGGAATCAGGGACAGATTCTCCAGTCCGCCGAGGCCGAGGTCCAGCGACCATTGCACGAAACGATGCCAATTTTCACCGGCGGCGGCGGTCACGTAGACGAAGTCGTCATCCTCATTGACGATACGCATGCCGGCGCTGCGCATGTGCAGCACCAGGCCGGCGAAATCCTGGGTCAGCAGCAAATTGCTGCCGCCGCCGAGGATCAGGCGTGGAAGTACCGACAATTCCTTGTCGTTTTTTACCGCGAGCAAGGTATCGACGTCGTCGACCGGCAAATAGGCGGCGGCCCTGGCGTCGATGCCGAAGGTATTGAGATGGCGCAGGGAGAAATCGCGCTGTACTGGAATGGGAAACATAAGCGCAGGATTATAGCCTGCGCCATGTGGCTGCGGCACGGGCGTAGCCGCAAACGCGGTTGTCCGTTAAAATCACGTCTTTCGGGTGCAAGCGCCTTATCTTCGCTTTGCGCGCGCCCACAGGATATAAAGGAAATCGCCATGCCCTCATTTGATACCGTCTCCGAAGCCAATCTGGTCGAAGTCAAGAATGCCGTCGAGCAGTCCAACAAGGAAATCACCACCCGCTTCGACTTCAAGGGCAGCGATGCCCGCGTCGAACAAAAGGAACGCGACCTGACCGCTTACGCCGACTCCGAATTCCAGCTCGGCCAGGTGCGCGACGTGCTGACCAACAAGATGACCAAGCGCAACGTCGACGTGCGTTTCCTCGACCACGGCAAGATTGAAAAAATCGGCGGCGACAAGGTCAAGCAGGTCATCAAGGTCAAGAATGGCATCGAGACCGAAGACGCCAAGAAGATCGTGCGCGTCATCAAGGACAGCAAGATGAAGGTGCAAGCCAGCATCCAGGGCGACGCCGTGCGCGTGACCGGCACCAAGCGCGACGACCTGCAAGCCGCCATGGCGATGCTGCGTAAGGAAATCAAGGACTTGCCGCTGGAATTCAACAACTTCCGCGACTAACGGTCAATAACGGTCATTGTCAGGACGAATAAAAAACGCCGGCACATCATGATGTGCCGGCGTTTTTTATTTCTGCGCGCTTTCTCTCGCGCGATCAGCCGCATTGCAGCTTCTGTTCCTTGCTCATGTTTTCCATCGCCTCCTTGATTTCGGCAGGCGACAGGTCTCGCTGATGCGTGGCGACCGACCAGCGATGGCCGAACGGATCCTCGAGCTGGCCGTAGCGGTCGCCCCAGAACATGTCAGCCAAGGGCACCACGACTTTCGCGCCGGCAGACTGCGCCTGGGCAAACACGGCGTCGGCATCCTCGACGTAGAGATGAACGACGACCGGAGAACCACCCAGCAGATGCGGACCGCGCGAGCCCGCGCCCCATTGAGGCATTTCATCGACCAGCATCAACGGCGAATCGCCGATTCGCAAGAGCGCGTGCATGATCTTGCCATCCGGCCCCGGCAGCCGCGCCAGTTCAATGGCGCCGAACGCCTGTTTGTAAAATTCGATGGCTTGCGCGGCTCCGGCACAGATGAGGTACGGCGTCAGCGTATGCATGCCGTCCGGCACCGCTTTAACTTGGGAAGAAGTGGCCATGCTTGTCTCCTTTTGATGAAATCAGGAGGCTCATTGTGCGCTCTGCATCTCAAAAATCAAGTTGGCGAACGGACAAGCCCGGATATGGCGCCGGGATGAAAAAAAGCCCCGCATGCGGGGCTTTTTCCTGTCTGCAAAGACGCTGCAAACCGAGCGGGATTACTCCTTGTCGCCAATCAGACGGCGTTGCTTGACCGCATCCGCCAGACCTTGCAGCACGCCCAGGCTTTCTTCCCAGTCGATGCAGCCGTCGGTGACGGATTGACCGTAGGTCAGCTCCTTGCCCGGCACCAGGTCCTGGCGTCCTGCCACCAGGTTGGACTCGACCATCACGCCGACGATGCGCGTGTCGCCGCCGGCGATCTGGCCGGCGATGTCGGCGCAAACCGGGATTTGATTCTCCGGCTTCTTCGAGCTGTTGGCGTGCGAGGCATCGATCATCAGGCGCGCCGCCAGGCCGCTCTTGGCGATGTCCTGGCAGGCTGCTTCCACGTTGGCGGCGTCATAATTCGGCGCCTTGCCGCCGCGCAGGATGATGTGGCAATCCTCATTGCCGGCGGTCGAGACGATGGCCGAGTGGCCGCCCTTGGTGACCGACAGGAAATGGTGAGGCTGCGAGGCCGCCTTGATCGCATCGACGGCGATCTTGATGTTGCCGTCGGTGCCGTTCTTGAAACCGACCGGGCACGACAGGCCCGAAGCCAGTTCGCGGTGCACCTGCGATTCGGTGGTGCGCGCGCCGATGGCGCCCCAGCTGATCAGGTCGGCGATGTATTGCGGGCTGATCACGTCGAGGAACTCGGTGCCGGCCGGCAGGCCCAGTTCGTTGATGTTGAGCAGCAGCTCGCGCGCGGTGCGCAGGCCGTCATTGATGCGGAAGCTGTTGTCCATGTAGGGATCGTTGATCAGGCCCTTCCAGCCGACTGTGGTGCGCGGCTTTTCGAAGTAGACGCGCATGACGATTTCCAGCTCGCCTTTGAAGCGCTCGCGCTCGACCACCAGACGGCGGGCATATTCCATCGCGGCCTTGGTGTCGTGGATCGAGCAAGGGCCGATCACGACCATGACGCGGTCGTCCTGGCCGTGCAGGATGCGATGCAGGGCCGTACGGCATTCTGCGGTGGTGCTCTCGACTTTTTCGCTGCCGCCGAATTCACGGATCAGGTGCGAGGGGGGTGTCAGTTCTTTCATTTCTCGGATGCGTAGATCGTCGGTGCGCGGCATTTTTTTCTCCTGATTGCAATCTGAATTGGATGAATTCGAATGGGTAAAAAAAAACCGCCATCACTGGCGGTTTTTTAGAAATTCGGTTTGGTCTCTACTTACGAACGCTTACCGCTTTTCACCGCCGTGGGGCTGGAATAGCTAAAGTAAAAATAAAAGAAGTAAGCGCGGGCGAAAGACATGGTGTGATCTATGCGAATAGTCGTTAGTTACAACAGAAAACGATAATGCAACAATTTCCCGGCTTTGGCAACAGCGGTCATTAATTTTTCACAAAAACCGCATTGAATGACGTTTTTTTGCATTTAAACCGTCACTCAATGCCTACAACGCACAATTTATGCCGTACCACCCACCGTGACGCCATCGATGCGCAAGGTCGGCTGACCGACGCCGACCGGGACGCTCTGGCCTTCCTTGCCGCACACGCCGACGCCGGAATCGAGCTTCATGTCGTTGCCGATCAGCGAAACGCGGTTCAGCACGTCAGGACCGTTGCCGATCAGCGTGGCGCCCTTGACCGGGTAGGAAATCTTGCCGTTCTCGATCATGTAGGCCTCGCTCGCCGAGAAGACGAACTTGCCGTTGGTGATGTCGACCTGGCCGCCGCCGAAGTTGACGGCGTACAAACCGTTCTTCACCGAAGCCAGGATTTCTGCAGGATCCTTGTCGCCGGCCAGCATGTAGGTGTTGGTCATGCGCGGCATCGGCAGGTGCGCAAACGATTCGCGACGGGCGTTGCCGGTCACCGGCATCTTCATCAGGCGCGCGTTCATGGTGTCCTGGATGTAGCCCTTCAGGATGCCGTCTTCGATCAGCGTGGTGCACTGGGTCGGGTTGCCTTCGTCGTCAATGTTGAGCGAACCGCGGCGATCGGCGATGGTGCCGTCATCGACCACGGTGACGCCCTTGGCGGCGACGCGCTCGCCGATGCGGCCGGAGAAGGTGCTCGAGCCCTTGCGGTTGAAGTCGCCTTCGAGGCCGTGGCCGATGGCTTCGTGCAGCAGGATGCCCGGCCAGCCCGGTCCGAGCACGACGGTCATCGGACCGGCTGGCGCAGGACGCGCGTCCAGATTGACCAATGCGGTGGAGACCGCTTCGGACGCATATTTTTCCAGCAACTCGTCGCTGAAGTAAGCATAGCTGTAGCGACCGCCGCCACCGCTGCTGCCCATTTCGCGGCGACCGTTCTGTTCGGCGATGACGGTGATCGACACGCGCACCAGCGGACGGATATCGGCGGCGATGATGCCGTCGCTGCGCGCCACCAGCACCACGTCGTATTCGCCGGCCAGGCTGGCCATGACTTGCACGACGCGCGGATCCTTGGCGCGGGCGATGCGTTCGATGCGTTCCAGCAGATTGACCTTGGCGGTCGCGTCCAATGAAGTCAGCGGATCATGCGGCAGGTACAGCGAACGACCGCCGTTGGGCTGCATGCTGCCGGCAATCTTGACGCGACCGGCGCCCTGGCGACCGATGGTGCGGGTTGCTGCAGCGGCGTCGAGCAGAATGGATTCCGAGATTTCATCCGAATACGAGAACGCGGTCTTGTCGCCCGACACGGCGCGTACGCCCACGCCCTGGTCGATGGAGAAGCTACCGGTCTTGACGATGCCCTCTTCCAGGCTCCAGCCTTCGCTCTTGGTGAACTGGAAATACAGGTCGGCGTAATCGACCTTGTGCGTAAACATGGTGCCCAGTGTTTTCAGCAACTTGGCTTCGTCCAGGCCGAACGGCGTGAGCAGGACGTCGCGTGCAATACCGAGCGCGCTGAGATTGGGTTCGAATGTTTTCATAAATTATTTATTTAATTACAGCAACTATTGGGCGCCTTCCCGGCGCCTAGAGCTTGCGATGCTTGAGCGCAGGCAGGCTTTCACGTACGTATTGTAGACGATGGGGGTCGATGTCGCCGATAACAAGGCCTTCGCCTTCCGGCAGCACGCTGACGATTTCACCCCACGGGTCGATCAGCATGCTGTGGCCCCAGGTGCGGCGACCGTTGATGTGCTTGCCGCCTTGCGCCGACGCCAGGATGTAGCACTGGTTCTCGATGGCTCGCGCACGCAGCAGGGTTTCCCAGTGCGCCTGGCCGGTGGTGTGGGTGAATGCCGCCGGAACCACGATCAGCGCGCAGTCTCCCATGGCCCGGTACAGCTCGGGGAAACGCAGGTCGTAGCAGATCGACAGGCCGACCTTGCCGAACGGCGCGGTGAAGCCCCCGACTTCGTTGCCGAAGACGATGGTGCGCGCTTCGTCATAAGCTTCTTCGCCGCGCACGAAACTGAACAGGTGGATCTTGTCGTAGCGCGCCACGCGGCGACCGGCCGGGTCGTAGACCATCGTCGTGTTGAGCACCTTGTCGGCTTCATCGGAGGCCATCGGCAAGGTGCCGCCGATCAGCCAGACCTTGAACTCGCTGGCCAGCGCCACCATGAAATCCTGAATTTTGCCGACATCGGCCTGTTCGGCGTGCGCAAGCTTGGCTTTTTCGTGCATGCCCATGATGGGCCAGTATTCCGGCAGCAGCACCAATTGCGCTCCCTGCTCTGCGGCTTGTCCGACCAGCCGACGCGCGGCGGCGAAATTCTCTTCGACCTCGGGCGTCGACACCATCTGTATCGCCGCGACTTTGTAAGTTTCACTCATGTCAGCCTCGCTGGAAATCGGTTGCGCCGGAACATGGCGTCATCGGCATGCCGTATGAATATTGTATGAATGTTATTTTGCGGCAGGTTTACTGTTGGCGTCGGCAGTGCGTTCCTGCTTGACGACCAGCGGATCGCTCCAGGACCCGGTTACATTATATTCAAAGGTCAGCGTCTTCATCAGCGGGTTGCGCAGGAACAGTTGCGCCAGGTAAGTGCCGACGCCGACCACCGGATTGATCGCCAGCGCCACCAGCGACGCCGTGCCGAGATTGACTTCCGGGATCACTACCAGGTGCAGGTTCTGGGTTTCCTTGGCGATGTCGGCAGAACCGTTCATCAGCACCGATGCAGCCACGCCGGTCATCTTGAGATTGTCGGTGGTCGCAATGCCCTGCGCAATGGCCGCCGTGCCGACGATGTTGTCGAAGGCAAAGCCCTCGGAAAACACGTCGCGAAAATCCAGTGCAAGGCGACGCGGCAGCGCCTGCAAATTCAGCACGCCGAGCAGCTTGGCCGCACCCGGATCGACCTTGAGGAACTGGCCCGAATGCATGTCCATGTGGATCTGTCCGCTCAGCGTCGGAATATCGAGCGAATACGGCAACCCCTTCCAGCTGACGTCGCCGTCGAGCTGCCCCTTGCCGCCGCGCACCACGCCGACGAAACCGAAGCGCTCCAGCAGCTTGCCGGCATCGTTGATGTCCAGCGCATAGGTCAGGTTGGAAGTATTGTTGCGGCCGAACGCCATCCAGTTGCCGGCGGCGCGCAGCTCGGCGTCGGGATTGATCAGCGTGAGCTTGTTGATGCGCCATTCGCTGCCGACGCTGACGCGCACGTTATTGGCGTTGAGCTCAAGGCGGCCGAGCTTCTTGCCAAACAGGCGGAAGTCTTCCGCCACGATGTCCAGCGCCGGAATGCGGCTGGCACTATTGTTGTCGGCCGCATCGGCGTTATTTTCCAGCAGGTCGGCAGGATCCGTGCCGGCGCCCTTCTGGATGTTCAGCGTGGCCAGGCGCGCCGTGACACGTCCCAGTCCGCGACCGCTGCCCGACTCGCTCCAGGTGGCGTAGCCGGTGGCCTGGTCGGAAGAAATGTTCACCTGCCAGGCCTTGTTCTGATGCGATGCGCCCAGCACGACGTTGTCGAGCTTCTTGCCCATCAGCAGCAATTCACTGGTGCGTCCGGCGATGACGTCAGGCTCGAGATAGGCGCTCAGGCCCGGATCGGGAGCGCCCTCGCTACCGTCGGACTGCTTCAGCATCGCAGAACGGAAGCTCATCCACTGATCGATGTTCATCGATTTGGCGCTGGCGTAAATCGCCAGGCCGCTGTCCGGTTGCGGTGCCGCCTGGCCGAAGCCGATACCGCCGCTCAGCACCTGCCAGTCGGCCTTGCCGGGCGCCTTCTGGCGCAGGTAGCGCGCAGCCAATACCGACCCGAGCGACAGTTTGATTTCATCGCGCTGAAGCAAGGGATCAGCCGATGGCATGCCGATGATTTCAAATTTCAAAGGCCAGCTCTCGCCCGAGGTCTTCTGCATCGGCGCCGGCAAATCCACGGCCAGTCCCTGCAAGCTGGATTCGATGGTGATTTCGGGCAGATGCTGGCGCACGGCGATGGTGGCGGTATAACGCGAAGCGCCGCTCAGGCGACCCAGCAAACGCTGCAGCACCGGCTCGCTGTAGGCCTTGCGCAAGCCGTCGGCGGTAACCGCGCCGTCGACCTTGACCAGCGTCGTACCGTCGCGCTGGGTGCCGCCCGCCACCGTGACCGGCTCATTGAGGAACATGCCCTTGATGCCGTTCAGGTTGAAGCCCTTTTCATTGAACTCCAGCTTGCCGTTGGTGCGGTAGACGGTCGGCAGTCCGGCCATCAGCGCAACGTCGTTGTTCTGGAATTGCAGCGCGCCGTCGACCTTGGCCTCGATCATGTGATGCAACGGCAGCTGGAACTTCAATTGCAGCTTGGCGTTGCCGGTCGCTTGCGTGTCTTCGGTGAAATTGCCGATCCAGTGCGCCACCGGACTGTCCTTCACATACCGCAGGAAATCCGGCATGGCGCCGGCGGCACTGCCGTCGATCTCCAGCGACGATTCGGCATTCAGCAAATCCGGGATGACGGCCTTGACGTCCGACACCGCGACGCCGTGGGTCTTGCCCGAATCGGCCAGGATTTCCAGGCGCGTGCGGTCGATCGTGATGCTGCCCTTGACGTCTTCCAGCAGCGGCCATTCAGGCGACTTGCCGTCCTTGCCGGTATGCGACGGCGCATAGTTGATCTTGAGCTTGTCGAACTTGCCGGACACCTTGAATTCACCCGGATTTTTGCTGCCCGGCTTGATGTTTCGGAACGGGAAGTCGGCCAGGTCTCCGCGCGCGACGATGTCGACATTCGTGGCCTGGCCGTCGAGCAGCGCGCCGCTGATCCAGTCCATCGCCGGCTTGGCCGTGTGCAGCGGCAGGTAGCGCGACAGCTTTTGCAGATCGAAGCGCGACAGCTTGGCTTTCAGGTCGATGACGCCGGGCGACTTGCCTTGCAGCGGCAGCGTGTGGGTGCCGCTCACCGTGCCCGCCGCGCTGTCCTGTGCAAAGTCGAGGCTGTCGACGTGGAACTGCAGGATCTCGTTGTTCTGGATTTCCCAATGGCTTTGCAGATTGAGCTTGTCGAACGGCATGGCTGCATCGGCGAACAATGTCGGCAGTTGCAGCGCAACGTCCTGCGATGCCAGGCTCAGCTTGCCGCCGCGCTCCGTCGCATCAATCTGCCCATCCAGGTTGGCAAAGCCGGGAATCGCCGGCGCGCCGGCGCGCGCGGCTTGCGTCGCGGTCTTGGGCTGGGCCAGGCGAGCCGCCTGCGGCTGCATGCCGAGGCCGCTGAAGGCGCCACGCAGGCGATAGGCGCGCACCTCGGGATAGCTGCCCTCCCATTGCACCGAGAAATCCTTGAGCTGACCATGCGGCGCCAGATCGGCGAGCAGTTTGTGCTGTGACGTCGTCAGTGGCAGGCGGCTGCCGAGGTCGGAAAGGATGGCGAGGTCGAGCAACTTCGCTTCCACCGTCATTTTTTCAGGACGGAAACGCGTGGCCGGTTCGAACACTTCGGAAATCGTGGTCGGCGGCAGCGCGAAGCCGTCATCGGTCTCCAGCGAGAAATTGCTCAGCGTCAGCTTGTGCCCGTTGGCGCCGAAGGTCGGGATGCCGTCCTGCAGATCGGGGGAGTAAATCTCGCTGCCGGAGACGCGGCCGCTGACACGCGCCAGTTGCAGCGGTTCGAGTTTCTTGTCCAGCCGCGCCGACAGATTGCTCAGACTGAGGTCGGCGGTGAAGTTGGCGATCTTGGTGTGATCCAGGTCCAGCCAGGCGCGCACCGAGCCGCGCCCCTGGCTCAGCTCCAGCGGATAGTCGACATAGGCTTTCCAGACTGCAAGATCGGTATTGCGCACGTCGGCGTACAAGGTGCCTTTCCAACGCGTCACGTCGGAAATTTTGCTGGCGAAACTGGGATGGTAAAAATTTGCGCGTACATCGAGCGGCGCCGCATAGTCGGCCGGCGGCGTCGCCTTCAGCGCCATCTGGTGCAGGCGCCACTGGTTGTGCAGCACCAGGTCGACCTTGTCGAGCGCCAGTTCCGGTGCCCCGCGCTTGTCGTCGCGCCAACGGATCTTGCCGTCGCGGATGACGACTTCGCGTTGCGACAGCAGCCAGTCGGCGCCGGCGCTGTTGTCCTTGCCGCTGGAGGCCGGCAGGCCGGCGACGAAGAACTTGCCGTCGGCGTCGCGCAATATGGAAAGATCGGGCCGCAAGATGGTCAAATTGTCGAAGCGCAACTCGCCCACCAGCACCGTGGTCCAGGACAATGTGGCGAAAACCTTGGGCAAGGTCAGCGCCGCCTGTCCGGCGCTGTCGTGGATCACGACTTCGCTCAGTTCCAGCTGCGGCCGCAGCCCGCTCCAGGAGGCGTCGATGTCGGCGATGGTGACCGGACGACCGACGGCGCGGGTGGCGATCTTTTCGATGTCGCCCTTGTAGCTGTCGATCTCGGGCAGGATGCCGTAGCGCAGCGTCAGGAACAGCGCGCAAAACACGAAGTAAGCCAGCACCAGCAGCTTGAAGACAAACCCGATGACGCGGCGCGTGGCGCTGCTCAGATGGCAATACGCACCTTTGGCCGCACCCCACGCATTACGCCAGGCGGCAGCGCGGCGGCCGGTCGGCGGAATGGCGTCGTGTTGGTCTTCGGACATCAGGGGCAAGAGGAAAAACTCACGGTAGAATGAAACAAGCGTCGTAGCCCAGCATCATCGCATGGAAGCGTGGTTTGACCTAGAGGACGGCGGCCCGTTTTCATGGAGGAAAACCCCGGCTTTACCATCTTTAACCTCGTATTCAACCCGATATCCTGACAATTTGTGACTAACTCCCTTCTCGACAGCATGACGGCCTCCCGGTTCCTGGCCCGTTGGGCCAATGCCGATGCGGCGCGCCCCGCCCAACTGGCGGAATTTTCGCAATTATCCCTGAACCGTGCGGTTTTCGAGCGCGTTTTACAACATGACATGAGTACCGCCCGGGCGCCGGAGACAGGTGCGGCGGCGCTCAACGGCCCGATGCGGCGCTTGCGCAACCTGGTCGTCTGCACGCTGATCGAACGCGATCTCAGCGGCAAGGCCGATCTGGCCGAAGTGGTCAGAACCATGAGCGAATTCGCCGACTTCGCCGTCCAGACCCATCTGCAGGCGCTGATGCAGGAGCTGACCGCGCTGTACGGCATGCCGATCGGCGAAGAGTCCGGCAACCACCAGGAAATGATCGTCCTCGGCATGGGCAAGCTCGGCGGCGGCGAACTCAACGTCTCCTCCGACATCGATCTCATCTTCGTTTATCCCGAAGATGGCGACACGCTGGCCGACCAGGCCGGCCAACGCTCGCTGTCGAACCATGAATTCTTCATCCGGCTGGGCAAGAAACTGATCGCCGCCCTGTCCGAGATCACCGCCGACGGCTTCACCTTCCGCGTCGACATGGCGCTGCGCCCCAACGGCGCCTCCGGCCCGCTGGTGGCCAGCCACAACATGGTCGAGGAATACCTGATCCGCCAGGGCCGCGAATGGGAACGCTACGCCTGGACCAAGGCGCGCGCGCTGACCGGCAAGGACTGCGACATCGCCGCGCTGGAAGCCATCAGCCATCCCTTCATCTATCGCCGCTACCTTGACTTCGGCTCGATCGATGCGCTGCGCTCGATGCACGCGCAGATCCGCGCCGAGGTCAAACGCCAGGAGTCGCTGCACCCGGAACGCAGCAACAACGTCAAGCTGGGTCGCGGCGGCATCCGCGAAATCGAATTCACCAGCCAGGTGTTCCAGCTGATCCGCGGCGGCCGCGATCCGGAATTGCGCGACCGCTCGACCCGTGTCACGCTGCGCACCCTGGCCGACAAGAATCTGCTGGAGCCGGACGTGGTCGAGCAATTGCTGGAGGCGTACACCTTCCTGCGCAATCTTGAACATCGCCTGCAATACCTGGAAGACGCGCAAACCCACACGCTGCCGGTCAACGGCAGCGACCAGCTGATTGTCGCGCAGATGATGGGCTACACCGACGTCGCCGCATTGCTGGCCGAACTGGAACGCCACCGCCGCATCGTGGCCGGCCAATTCGACACCATTTTCAGTGACAAGCAAGGCGCCAACAACACCGACGACCGCGCCGACTCGGAGGGCGACGGCGCCGTCTGCGAACTCAACGACGGCGAGAGCGCCGAGTCGATTGCCGATACGCTCACGCTGCTCGGCTACGACGATGTCGACGGCGCCACCCAGCGCGTGCTGGCGACGCTGCAATCGCCACGCCTGCAATCGCTGCCGGAAACCAGCCGCACGCGCCTGATGACGCTGATCAACGCCGCGTTGCCGATCATCGGCGCGATGCCGGACAAGCGCCTGCCGACCTTGCGCCGGCTGCTCGATTTCTTCGAAGCGATTGCACGCCGCGCCGCTTACCTGGCGCTGCTGACCGAATACCCGCATGCGCTCACACGCCTGATCCGCATGATGGCCGCCAGCGACTGGGCTGCCAAATACCTGACCCAGCATCCCATCCTGCTCGACGAATTGCTCGACGACCGCAACCTCAAGGCGCCGCCCGACTGGCCGGCGTTCGCCCAGGATTGCCAGCGCCAGCTCGACACCGCGCCGGGCGACACCGAGCGCCAGATGGATATCCTGCGCGAAGTCCATCACGCCCAATTGTTCCGCTTGCTGGCGCAGGATCTGGAAGGCGACCTGAGCGTAGAGCGTCTGGCCGATCACCTGTCGGCATTGGCGGACATCCTGGTCGCCGCCACCATCCAGGCGGTCTGGCAGACCGTCGCCAACCGCCATCGCGACGTGCCGCAATTCACCGTGATCGCCTATGGCAAGCTGGGCGGGAAGGAACTCGGCTATGTGTCCGACCTCGACGTGGTCTTTCTCTATGACGATGACGACCAGGAAGCGCCCGGCCTGTACGCCAAGCTGGCGCAGCGCTTCATCACCTGGATGACTTCGCATACGCCGGCCGGCACGCTGTTCGACATCGACATCGCGCTGCGCCCGGACGGCGCCAGCGGCTTGCTGGTGTCGTCGTTTGCGACCTTCGAAAAATACCAGCGCACCTCAGCCTGGGTGTGGGAACACCAGGCGCTGACGCGGGCGCGCTATTGCGCCGGCGACACCGGCATCGGCAATCGTTTCGAAGCCTTGCGCGAAGACTTGCTGCGGCAGGAACGCGACCCGCAAAAGCTGACTCAGGAAGTACTCGGCATGCGCATGAAGATGCACCAGGCGCATCCCAATCCCAGCACGCTGTTCGACCTCAAGCATGACGACGGCGGCATGATCGACATCGAGTTCCTGGTGCAATTCCTGGTGCTGCGCTACGCCTCGCAATACCAGCAGCTGACCGGCGACATCGGCAACATCGCGCTGCTCAAGATGTGCGGTTCGCTGGGACTGATCGACGCTGCGCTGGCCGATGAAGTGGCCAATGCCTATCGCCTGTTCCGCAAACTGCAGCATCAGATCCGTCTGCGCGGCGAAGAGCGCGCACGCACGCCGATCGAACGCGTGCAAAAGGAAAGCGACAGCGTCAAGCGCTTGTGGCTGGAAGTGTTCGGGGGATGAGGGGGTTGAAGCTGGAGGTGCAGCCGGAGCAGGACGGACCGGCTGCAAAAATTCAGACGACCGGCTTGACCGCAACCAGGTTGATCAGGGTTTCTTCGCGCACGGCGTTGGGCTTGATGCGCAGCACGCGCTCCATCAGGCCCAGGTCTTCGCGGCTCCACCACAGGTAAGGATAGGAAATCGACTGCGGCGCCACCTGAAAGCCGGCGCTGCGCACCAGCGCCAGGTATTCGCCGGCGGTCTTCTGCACTTCCATCGGATGGCGGAACAGCAAGCGGATCATCCACGAATGGATGTAGCGTTTGGTCGACTCCGCGAACAACAAGACGCCGCCCGGCTTGAGCACGCGGAAAAATTCCTGGATCGCCTCTTCCTGCTCGATCAGGTGATGGAAGGTCTGGTGGCAGAACAGCAGATCGACGCTATTGTCTTCCAGCGTCATGTGCGAGCTTGAACACTGGATGAATTCGGCGCGGATGCCGGCGCCGGCGACTTCTTTCGCGGACGCCTCCAGCATGGCGGAATCGATGTCCATGCCGATCAGCCGCTGCGGCGCGAAACGCGCATGCAGCTTCGTGAGCGACCGGCCCCAGCCGCAACCGACGTCGGCCACCACCGGATACGACGCACGCCGCTCCGGGATCAGCGGCTCGAGATCCTTGAAGGCGCGCTCCAATACATGCAAGGTCCAGGTATGGGTTTGCAGGAACCAGATGCCGAAGGCGGTCTCGGGGACGTGGGGATAGCTGTGCGGCGATTTGACGATCAGGGGAGCGTTCATATTCTTGTGGTCTTGCGTGACGAGCGAGCATGATGCCCTGCCTTGCCGGGAAATGCAAAACCTGCGCCCACATTCCCGGGAGAATGCCAGTCGCCGCGGCAAGCCGCTGTCGGGCGCTATCCGCGCTTAACCGGCGTCCCGCAAGGCCGCGCCAAAACGCTGCACGCGCGGCAGATAGTGACGTTGCGGATCAAGCGAAAACATCACGCGGCTCACGCGGCCGGTCAGCAAGGCGCGCGGCACGAAACCGATATAACGCGAATCCTTGCTGTCGTCACGGTTGTCGCCCAGCACCAGGTATTCCCCTGCCGGCACGGTCATCGGGCCGAAGCTGCGCAAGGCCATGCGCTCGGGCAGCAGCATCACGCCGTGCGCCATGGCCGGCAGGCTTTCCGTGACGATCATCTGGCGTCCTTCATAATCGGGCATGCGGTGCGAGGCCGGTGCGGCCGCTGCAGCATCATAGGACATCGGCGCACCGTTGATGACCAGTTGCTCGTCGCGCATTTCAATGATGTCGCCGGGCAGTCCGATCAGGCGCTTGACCAGGCGGGTGCCGTCTTGCGGCGAACTGAAGGTAACGATGTCGCCGCGCTGCGGATCGGCGATGCGGCCGACCACGATATCGGTGAACGGCAGCTTGACGTCATAGGCCAGGCGATTCGAAATGATGCGGTCGCCGATCAGCAGCGTCGGGTACATCGACGCCGACGGCACGCCATACCAGTCCGCCACGGCGCTGCGGATCAGCAGCATGCCGAGCAGAAAGCACAGGAAGCCCTTGTTGGCGGAAATCAGTTTCTTGATCGCTTGCATGTCGCTCATTCCATGAAAAACGCCCCGACTGGCGGGGCGCGTTGTCAACCTTGAACTGCTTGCTGCAGGTCGGCGCGCGGCGAATCGATACCTGCAATCCGATTCGCTCCAGCCGCCCAGTCTACTTACTTTTTGCTCGAGCTGCTGTCGTCGCGATCGCGATTGCTACGGCTGCTGCGGCTGCTGCGGTCGCTGTCGCCTCCGCCGCCGTCCTTGCTCTTGCTATCCTTGCTCTTGCTGTCTTTAGTATCCTTGCTGTCCTTGCCATCTTTCTCGGCCTTCTCGCGCTCACGGCGCTCGCGGCGTGCGGTGCGGTCGTCCTTGGGCGCTTCCTTGGCCGTGTCGGCTTCGGTTTTCTCAGGCATCGGCGGCGGCACGATGGTCTGGATGTTCTTGGCCGCCATGTATTCGTGCATGTCCTTCCAGCCGGCAAAAATACCCGCCTTCAGCTTGTCGGGATTGCGCTGGTAGCAATCTTCCAGGCTCTGGCCTGCCTGACGGCAGCCGGCGCCCAGCGCGATGCCTTCGGCCTTGGCTTCTTCGGGCGTCTGCTTGGGTTTGGTGAAGCTGGCGACATAGTCGCAGCCGCCGAGCGTCAGGCTCAGGGCCAGCATGGCAATCAGCTTGACGCCGTGGCTACGCAAAATCGGTGTTGAAGAAGGTGACGACATTACAGCCCTCGATTAATTATTGTTAAATCGTCAATAAAAAAGGCTATCGCAAAACGGATTTGCAACAGCCTTTCCAGAACACATCGTCTGGTTATTGATCCGCCCAAGATATTTTCTTAGACATCGCCTGACAAGCATGCGAAGAAAAGAAGCCAAATTAGGCCGGATCAATCAAAAATGACGGTTTGAGACCGATTATTTTGCCGAAACCAGTGCGACTGTGGTGTCCAGCATGCGGTTCGAGAAGCCCCACTCGTTGTCATACCACGACGAAACCTTGACCAGACGACCGGAAACCTTGGTCAGTGTCGAGTCGAAGTTCGACGATGCCGGGTTGTGGTTGAAGTCGACCGACACCAGCGGTTCGGTGTTGTAAGTCAGGATGCCCTTGAGCGGACCGGCTTCGGAAGCGGCCTTCATGATGGCGTTGACTTCGTCCACAGTCGTGTCGCGCGCGGCGATGAACGACAGGTCGACGATCGAGACGTTGATGGTCGGCACGCGGATCGCGTAGCCGTCCAGCTTGCCGTTCAGTTCAGGCAGCACCAGGCCGACTGCGGAAGCGGCGCCGGTCTTGGCCGGGATCATCGACTGGGTAGCCGAACGTGCGCGGCGCAGGTCTTCGTGATAGACGTCGGTCAGGACCTGGTCGTTGGTGTAGGCGTGGACGGTGGTCATCAGGCCGTTGACCAGGCCGATCTTCTCGTGCAGCGGCTGGACCAGCGGCGCCAGGCAGTTGGTGGTGCACGATGCGTTGGAGATCACGGTGTCGGTGGCCTTCAGCACGCCGTCATTGACGCCGAACACGACAGTCGCGTCGACATCCTTGCCGCCTGGTGCGGAGATGATGACTTTCTTGGCGCCGCCCTTCAGGTGGGCGCTGGCCTTTTCCTTGGTGGTGAAGAAGCCGGTGCATTCCAGCACGACGTCAACCTTCAGTTCGCCCCATGGCAGTTCTGCCGGATTGCGTTGCGCCAGCACCTTGATGCGGTCGCCGTTGACGACGATGGAATCGCCGTCGACAGTCACAGTGCCCGGGAACTTGCCGTGGGTGGTGTCGTATTGGGTCAGGTGGGCATTGGTCTTCGGATCGCCGAGGTCGTTGATCGCCACGATCTGGATGTCGTGTTTCTTGCCGCCTTCGTAATGAGCGCGGAGGATGTTGCGGCCGATGCGGCCATAGCCATTGATTGCGACGCGGATAGTCATGTTTTCTCCTTAAGAAACAGTAGTAATTCTGCCGATGGATTGGATGTCGCGCCAGCCATAGGCGACTTCGATCAAATCCAGTTCATCCCACTTGAAGGTCTGCTGGGCCAGCAATTGCGCATCGAGGTGCGCGTAAAAGTCGCGCGCCTTGCTGTTTTTCGCCAGCACCCAGACCAGCATGTTGGGCGCACCTGCAGCGGCCAGTGTTGCCGCCACTTCGCTCAGCAGGCGGCGGCCGATGCCGGCGCGCTGAGCGGAGGGTAAAACGTACAAAGCCGTCAGTTCGGCATCGAAATCGAGCTTGCGTTCCGCCAGCGTGATGCCGGCGGCGAAACCGACCAGTTCACCTTCAACTTCCGCCACGAAGGTGCAGGCCGCATCGGATCCGGCGCTCAGCACGCGCGTCCACATGTGCGTGCTGTCGTCCACCTTCATGCCGTCCAGATAGCTATCCGGAATCATGCCGCGATAGGCGGCACGCCAGCTGTCGATGCGTACCTGAGCGATCAGGGCGGCATCATCGACCGTCGCGCGCCGGACCGTTACCGGACCGACGACGTTGGTGATGTCCTGCCCCTGAACCTTGCCGCTCAGACTCATGCCAGGACAGCCTTGGCCTTGGCGACGACGTTCTCGACGGTGAAGCCGAAATGCTTGAACAGCACGCCGGCCGGAGCCGATTCGCCGAAGGTGTCGATACCGACCACGGCGCCTTCCAGGCCGACATATTTATGCCAAGTCGACGTCACGCCGGCTTCGATCGCGACGCGCGGCACGCCGCGCTGCAGCACGCTGGCCTTGTAGGCTGCATCCTGGCGATCGAACACGTCGGTGCTCGGCATCGACACGATGCGCGCCGGGATGCCCTGCACCGCCAGTTCGTCGGCCGCCTTGACCGCCAGTTCGATTTCCGAACCAGTGGCGATCAGGATGACCTTGGCGTCCTTGGCTTCTCTGAGGATGTAGCCGCCGCGCTTGATGTCGGCGACTTGCTGAGGCGTACGCTCCTGGAACGGCAGGTTCTGACGCGAGAAGATCAAGGTGCTCGGACCGTCGTTGCGCTTGACCGACTGCTCCCATGCCACGGCCGATTCGACCGTGTCGCATGGACGCCAGTTGTCCAGATTCGGGATCAGGCGCAGGCTGGAAACGTGCTCGACCGATTGATGGGTCGGGCCGTCTTCGCCCAGGCCGATGGAATCATGCGTGAACACGAACAGCGCGCGCAGCTTCATCAGCGCGGCCATGCGCAAGGCATTGCGGCTGTAATCGGAGAAGGTCAGGAAGGTCGCGCCGAACGGGATGTAGCCGCCATGCAGGGCGATGCCGTTCATGATCGCGCTCATGCCGAATTCGCGCACGCCATAGTTGATGTGGTTGCCGGCGACATCGGCGCGCACGGCCACCGATTCTTTCCAGTTGGTCAGGTTGGAGCCGGTCAGGTCGGCCGAACCGCCGAGGAATTCAGGCAGCACTTGCGCGTAAGCCTGGATCGCGTTCTGGCTGGCCTTGCGGGTGGCGATGGTTTCTTTCTTGTCGATGGTGCTGGCGATGTAAGCCTGCACCGCTGCGTCGAAACCGGCCGGCAGCTCGCCCTTCAGGCGGCGCACCAGTTCGGCGGCTTCGGTCGGGTACTTGGCCTGGTAAGCCTGGTACAGCTTGTTCCAGTCGGCTTCCAATTGCTGGCCTTGGACCTTGCCATCCCACGCGGAATAGATGTCGGCAGGGATTTCAAATGGCGCCGAAGTCCAGCCCAGCGCTTCGCGCACTGCCGCGACTTCCTTGTCGCCCAGCGCCGCGCCGTGGACCTTGTCGGTGCCGGCCAGGTTCGGCGAACCCTTGCCGATCACGGTCTTGCAGCAGATCAGGGTCGGCTTGTCGGCCAGCTTGGCTTGATGGATGGCGGAATTGACCGCTTCGACGTTGTGACCGTCGACAGCAGGGATGACGTTCCAGCCGTAGGCTTCGAAGCGCTTCGGGGTGTCGTCCTTGAACCAGCCTTCGACCTTGCCGTCAATGGAGATGCCGTTGTCGTCGTACAGCACGATCAGCTTCGACAGGCGCAGCGTACCGGCCAGCGAGCAGGCTTCGTGCGAGATGCCTTCCATCAGGCAGCCGTCGCCGACGAAAGCGTAAGTGTAGTGATCAACCACCGCCAGATCCGGCTTGTTGAATTCTGCAGCCAGCAGCTTTTCAGCCAGCGCCATGCCGACGGCGTTGGTGATGCCCTGACCCAGCGGACCGGTGGTGGTCTCCACGCCTGGGGTGACGTGGACTTCCGGATGGCCGGCGGTCTTGGAATGCAGTTGGCGGAAATTCTTGATCTCGTCCATCGACAGGTCGTAACCGGTCAGGTGCAGCAAGGCGTATTGCAGCATCGAGCCGTGGCCGTTGGACAGCACGAAGCGGTCGCGGTTGGCCCATTGCGGATTGGTCGGGTTGTGGCGATAGTGCTTGGCCCACAATGCGACTGCGATTTCCGCCATCCCCATCGGCGCGCCTGGGTGTCCTGAGTTTGCTTTTTGTACTGCGTCCATTGCCAGCGCGCGGATCGCGTTGGCCATCTTGTCGGTAGGGAGTGTGGAAGTCATGTCGATGTCAAAGAGTTGCGGATTGCGGTCGAACTACGTCGTTACGAACAATTCGGACTACTTACGTTAATAACGCGCGCATGTCGGATGCCTTGCCGGTCGGCCCGGATGAACTCCCGGAACGAGCCAGACTGAGCCAACTATTTTACCAGAGACCTGCCCGAAGAATTAAAATCGCCCCATGCGGACGGCACATTCCGGCATGTCAAAAAACAATTTTTTACGCGTTTTTGCCGTCGCCGCGAGTTAAATCGCTTCAAATCCTTGCCAATTGTCATTTTTCTAATCGGATCGTCTATCACATGCCCCGCTTTTACTGCCCCGACTCCCTGGCCATCGGCATGACGCTGGCCCTGCCCGACCAGGTCGCGCACCATGTCCAAGTGATCCGGATGCAACTGGGCAATCCGATCACGCTGTTCAACGGCCAGGGCGGCGAATATACGGCGGTCATCACGCAGATGGAAAAGAAGCGCGTGCACGCCGAGGTCAAGACCTTTTCGCCGCGCGAGGCCGAGCTGTCCTACGCCGTCACGCTGGCGCAGGCGCTGCCGGAAGCATCCAAAATGGACTGGATCATCGAAAAGGCCATGGAGCTGGGCGTGGCCGCGATCCAGCCGCTGGCGGCGCAACGCTGCGTGGTGCGGCTCAACAGCGAGCGTGCCGAGAAGAAGCAGAGCCACTGGCAAGGCATCATCCAGGCCGCGGCCGAACAAAGCGGCCGCAACCGCCTGGCGCATCTGGCCCCGCTGACCGAATTCACCAGCTGGATCGGCCAGAGCGACCTGCACAAGCGCATCCTGCTGTCGCCACGTGGGGAGCAATCGCTATCCGACTGGGCTCGTCATCATCCGGCGCAGGCGCTGAGTCTGGTAATCGGCCCGGAAGGCGGCTTTACCGAAGCCGAAGAAAACCTCGCCTGCGACCAGGGCGCGCTGATGCTGTCAATGGGCCCGCGCGTGCTGCGCACCGAAACCGCCGGCCTGAGCGCGCTGGCGGCGATCAATGCGATCTGGGGCGAGATGTAGGCAGCCTCCCGGCAAGGCCGCTTCAGAGAAGTCAGCAGAAACATGAAGAAGCAGGAAAAGCAGTAAACATAGGCATAGAGAGACAAAAGAAGAGATATCTCCACATCCTTCGACAACGCAGTCAGCGTGCCATCCGTTGCCTCTCCACCCGTTCCGGCAATTCTTTTCCTCCCCTGCCGGATCGTTCCTTCACTTCCTTTCAGGAGAATCTCATGGGCTTACTCGACAGCGTACTTGGCGCACTCAATAACAATGCAAACGGCAATGCAACCGGCAGCGATCCCAAAGCGGCGTTGATCCAGGCTGTGCTGAGCATGCTTGCCAACAATCAGTCCGGCGGCTCGGGCGCGCTGGGTGGGCTTGGCGGATTGGGCGGCTTGCTCGGCACCCTGCAAAACGCCGGCCTCGGCCAGATTGTCGACTCCTGGATCGGCACCGGCCAGAACCAGCCGGTCTCGGGCGATCAGCTGGCGCAAGCGCTAGGCGATGATCAGTTGAGCAGCCTGGCGCAAACGGCAGGCATTCCGCAAAGCGATATCGCCGGCCACCTGGCCCAGATTCTTCCCGGCCTGGTTGATCATCTGACGCCAAACGGCCAGGTGCCCGCATCCGGGGGCGATCTCGGCTCGGAAATCGGCAACCTGCTTGGCGGCTTTCTCGGCGGCAAGTCGGCCTGAATCTCGAGCCTGAATCTGGAAATTGTCAAAGGGGCAGTCGCCACGCCCCACCGCCTTACTAATCATTAGCTGCCTGCATCACCGCCTGCACCAAAATCTGGTGCAGGCACCAGTTTGGCGTTGCTGAACGCGCCAATCGAACGCACTCCCCCGCGTTTCCGATCAAGTCCGTCCTCTTTCCTCCATCAATCTCCCCTCATTGTGGCGCTGGCTGCGATGCCGCCAAACAAGCTGCGGCAAGCGGTTTCGGCGCCTCCCGTCGTTCTCAGACCGGCCCCAAGATCCGCTGGCACGCTATCTGCTTAATATTTTTCATCTTGTATTCAAGAATGAATATATCTATGTCAGCAACTACTTTGCCCCAATACGCCTCCTCCGCCTCCTCGAATTCCTCCGCCCCGCAGAGGACCATCGCCGATTTACTGGCCTCCTATCGCACCGGCAGCCTCAAGCCGAGCAAGCTGATCGGCGACCTGTTGACGCAGATCGAGCAGTCCGACCGCACCGAGGTCTGGATCCATCGCGTGTCCGCCAAGACGCTCAAGCAACAGGCAGCCGCACTCGACCTGATGCTGCAGATCAAGGGCGAAGCGGTGTTCGACACGCTGCCGCTGTTCGGCATCCCGTTTGCGGTGAAAGACAATATCGACGTCGCCGAACTGCCGACCACCGCCGCCTGTCCTGAATTCAGCCATGTGCCGCAAGTCAGCGCCACGGTCGTCGCGCGCTTGCAGAAAGCCGGCGCCCTGCTGATCGGCAAGACCAATCTCGACCAGTTCGCCACCGGCCTGGTGGGCGTGCGTTCGCCCTACGGCGCGGTGCGCAACGCACTGCAACCCGAATATGTATCGGGCGGCTCCAGCTCCGGCTCCGCCGTCGCGGTCGCGCTGGGACAAGTCCTGTTCTCGCTGGGCACCGACACCGCCGGCTCGGGACGCGTACCGGCCGCCTTCAACAACCTGGTCGGCCTCAAGCCGACGCGCGGCCTCCTCAGCAGCAGCGGCATGTTGCCGGCCTGCCGCACGCTCGATTGCATCTCCATCTTTGCGCACGACGTCGCCGATGCCTGGCGCGTGCTGCAAAGCGCGGCCGGTTTCGATGCATCCGACGCCTACTCGCGCATGCCGGCCATGCTCGGCGTCAAGCGTCGCGGCTATCGCATCGCCGTACCGGCCAAGCCGGAATTCTATGGCGACGAGCAGGCCCGTATGGCGTTCGAACAAGCGCTGGAAAAAGTCACATCCATGCCTGGCGTGAGCATCACACGCATTCCTTTCGACGCCTTCACGGACGCTGCGCAACTGCTCTACCAGGGCCCGTGGGTTGCGGAACGACGCGCCGCGTTGGGAGATTTCTTCAACACCAATAACGCAGCGATCCATCCGGTGGTCAGGGAGATCACCGCACAAGCCGACAAGTTCGACGCGGTCGACGCCTTCAACGGCCAATACCGCCTGGCCGAATTGCGCCGCGAAGCTGAGAGCCTGCTGCAAAACACCGACCTGCTGCTGGTGCCCACCACCACCACCATGCCGACCATCGCCGAGGTGGAGGCCGATCCGATCGTGCGCAATTCGCAGCTCGGCTACTACACCAACTTCGTCAACCTGATGGACATGGCGGCGCTGGCGATTCCCGCCGTGTGGCGCAAGGACGGCCTGCCCGCCGGGATCACGCTGATCGGCCCAGCCGGGTCCGACCATCTGCTGGCGGAAGCCGGCGCGCAATTCCAACAATTGCTGGGCGGTGCCGCGCAAGCCGACGCCGTGGCCGCTGCGCCGCTGCCCTTCAACGAAACGACCGTCAAGGTCGGCGTGGTCGGCGCGCACCTGAGCGGCCAGCCGCTGAACTGGCAATTGCTGGAAGCAGGCGCCCGCCTGCATGCCAGCACCACCACCAGCAAACACTACCGCCTCTACGCGCTCGCCAACACCACACCGGCCAAACCGGGCCTTGTCCGCATCAATAGTGCAAATGGAGATGACGGCGCCGCCATCATCACCGAAGTCTGGGAAATGCCGCTGCGCAATTTCGGCAGCTTCGTCGCCGCGATTCCGGCGCCGCTCGGTATCGGCACGATGGAGCTGGCCGACGGCAGCAGCGTCAAGGGCTTCATCTGCGAACCGGCGGCGCTGGACAACGCGCGCGACATCACCGGTTACGGCGGCTGGACTGCGTATCTCGCTGCAAAAATCTGAACAACCTTCCGACCTTACTTTCCGCCTTCACCTCACGGAGCCAGCATGAAAAAAACAGCAATCTCTGATACAGAAAACGCATTCGGCACACAGACAGAGGTGAAGGCGGAGTCAGCGCAACGGCGCCGCTTTCTCGGCGTCGCCGGCACGGTCGCGACTACGCTGGCACTGGGTGGTGCGCCTGCCATCCTGCGTGCGCAAAGCGTGCCGATCCGGATCGGTTACTGGCCGGTCGCCGCCGGCCTGCCCTTCTATGCTGCAGTGGAAGACGGCTACTTCAAGGAAGCCGGTCTCGACGTGCAACCGATCAAATTCGCCGGCGCGCAGCAGGTGATGGAAGCCATGCTGTCGGGACGTGCCGACGGGTCGGCCAACGGCACCGGCGCCGGCAACCTGGCCATCGGTGAGATCGCCCAGCCGGGCCTGTTCAAGATCTTCGCGACCAATCCGAGCAATGCGCAGTACGTGCTCGACGAGTTCCTGGTACCGAAAGACAGCACCATCAAATCGATCGCCGAACTCAAGGGCAAGAAGGTCGCCTCCGGTCCCGGCATCCAGAACGTCACGCTGGCCAAGACCGTGCTCGAACGTGCCGGCGCCACCGGAGCGACCGTGATCGAACTGCCGATCGGCCAGCACGTCGCCGCGCTCGCCGCCGGCCAGGTCGACGCCGTCTACACGCTGGAACCGACCGGCACCATCGGCCGCATGAACAACACCACCCGTGTGCTGGAGGCAGGCGTCATCGCCAAGTACGTCCTCGGCAATCCGAACGCGCCATGGCATGGCGGTGCGGCGGCGCTGACCACCGAGTTCATCAAGAAGCATCCGGCCGAAGCAAAAAAATACATCGCCGCCTACACGCGCGGCATCGAACTGATCCGCAAGACGCCCGACAAGGCGCGTCCTTACCTCAAGGGCTACACCGCCATCGAAGGTTCGCTCACCAATGAAGTGCCGCTGGCGTCCTACATGCTCTACAACGAGTTCAAGGCCAGCGATGTCGCCTACTTCCAGAAGTTCTACGACCTGTTCGTCGACAAGGGCATCTTCGCCTCGCGCGTGATGGTGGATTCACTTCTTTACAAGGGTTGATCATGGCTGACTCCCTCACTGTTGAAGGTGCCTCGAAGCCGGACACCGCAGGCGCTGCGGCGGCTGAAATCAAGCCTGTTCCAGTTGTAAAAAAGCGCCGTGCGCTGCCGTCCTTCGGCAAGCTCCTGCCTTTCGTCGGCCCGATCGCCCTGTTCATCATCTGGGACCTGGTGGTGCGCGCCGGCTGGATCAAGGCGATCCTGCTGCCGACGCCTGCGGCCACACTGATCACGCTGGTCAATGGCCTGGCCGGCGGCCCGCTGCTGCTGGATTTTCTGGTGACGGTGATGCGCACGCTGGAAGCCTTCCTCATCGCGGCCGTGGTCGGCGTGCCGCTCGGCGTTCTGCTGGGGAGCAATGAGCGCGCCTATCGCAGTGTGGAGTTCCTGATCGACTTTTTCCGTTCGACGCCATCCTCGGCATTGATCCCGCTGTTCCTGCTGATCTTCGGCGTGTCGGACATCAACAAGGTCGCCATCGCCGCCTTCGGCGCGCTGTTGATCGTGTTGTTCAACAGTGCCTACGGCGTGCTCAACGCCCGCAAGCAGCGCGTGATGGCAGCCAAGGTCATGGGCGCCTCACGCTGGCAAATCTTCAAGGACGTGCTGCTGTGGGAAAGCCTGCAACCGACCTTCGTCGGCCTGCGTAGCGCGGTCTCGATGGCGCTGGTGATCGTGATCGTCGCCGAAATGTTCATCGGCTCCGAAAACGGTCTCGGCCACAAGATCATCGACGCCCAGCAAGTGCTGAACGTGCGCGAAATGTATGCCGCGATCCTGGCCGCCGGTGCGCTCGGCTATGCGTTGAACGTGGTGTTCATCGTGATTGAAAAACGTATCGTTCACTGGAGCGGAAGATGAGCGTCGTCATATCCCCAAAACTGAAGTACGAAGAGCCGGTCATCCCTTTCGTTCCGGGTCCTCCCGGCACCCACATCACGATCCGCGGGCTGACCAAATACTTCGCCGGCTGGCCCCTGTACGAGGATTTCAATCTCGACATCCCCAAGGGAAAAATCGTCTCGGTATTCGGCCCCAACGGCTGCGGCAAGTCGACGCTGATCAACATGATCGCCGGCCTGATTCCGATCGACGCGGGGCAGATCCTGTTCGACGGAAAATCGCTGGCCGACACCAAGATCGGCTACGTCTTCCAGAACTACCGCGAAGCGATGTTTCCGTGGCTGCGCACCATCGACAACATCGCCTATCCCTTGAAGCTGGAAGGAAAATCCAAGGTCGAGATCAACCGCCGCGTGGAAGAACTGGTCGCCTCCTTCGACGTCAAGTTCGACCTCAACCGCTATCCGTATGAAATGTCCGGCGGCCAGCAGCAGACCGCTTCCATCATGCGCGCACTGGCGCCGGGACCGGAGGTGCTGTTCCTCGACGAACCGTTCTCTGCGCTCGACTTCGAGATGACGCTGTTCATCCGCGAAAAGCTGCAGGAAGTCTTCATGCAGACCGGCACCACCATGATGCTCGTCTCGCACGATCTGGAAGAGGCGGTCTACCTCGCCGACGAGATCCTGCTGCTGACCAAGCGCCCGACCAAGGTGGCACACATCCTGCATTACGACGATGCCCGCCCGCGCACGGTGGAGACGCTGACGCAGCCGCGCTTCATCGACGCCAAGAAGATGAGCCTGGAGATTTTCCAGACCGAAGTACGGCGCGAAGCCACCGCTCAGCCGCCGAAATAACACGCTTTTTCAGCATCACTTTGCCAACAACACCACCAACGTTTCCCTTTACCGGAGCCAAAGATGAACAACCGTCGTGACTTTCTCAAACTGACCGGCGCCGCCGCGCTGGGCTCGGCATTTCCACTGGACCTGCTGGCTGCCGCACCGCTGACGGTCGGCTTCATCTATGTCGGCGCGCGCGACGACTTCGGCTACAACCAGTCGCATGCGCAAGCTGCCGCCATCATCAAGAAAATGCCCGGCATCAAGGTCATCGAGGAAGAGAAAGTGCCGGAAACCGTGGCCGTCCAAAAGACCATGGAAGCCATGATCCAGCAAGACGGCGCATCGCTGATCTTCCCGACTTCGTTCGGCTACTTTGATCCGCACGTCCTGAAAGTCGCGGAGAAATATCCCAAGGTACGCATCGCCCACTGCGGCGGCCTGTGGACGCAAGGCAAGCATCCGCTCAACGTCGGCAGCTTCTTCGGCTACATCGAAGAGTGCGAATACCTGTCCGGCGTGGTCGCCGGCCACATGAGCAAATCCAAGAAGCTGGCCTTCATTGCTGCCAAGCCCATCCCGCAAGTGCTGCGCAATATCAACGCCTTTACGCTGGGCGCGCAGTCGGTTGATCCATCGATCACCACACGGGTGATCTTCACCGGCGACTGGTCGCTGCCGGTCAAGGAAGCCGAAGCCGCCAACAGCCTGATCGACCAGGGCTGCGACGTCATCACCTGCCACGTCGACGGCCCCAAGGTCATCGTCGAAACCGCCGAGAAGCGCGGCGTCATGACCTGCGGCTACCACGCCAGCCAGGCTGCGCTCGCGCCCAAGGGCTACCTCACCGGCGCGGAATGGAACTGGGCCACGCCTTATACCGAGATCGTCAAGGCCACGCTGGAAGGCAAGCCGATGATCAACTTCCTGCGCGGCGGCCTCAAGGACAACTTCGTCAAGATGTCGCCCTACGGCGCCAACGTCAGTGCCGCCGCGAAGAAGAAGGCCGACGACGTCAAGGCGCAGATGCTGGCCGGCAAGTTCCAGATCTTCAAGGGCCCGATCAAAGACAACAAGGGTGCAGTCGTGATCCCGGCCGGCACCACGCAAGCGCAGACCGACGTCGCTTTGGAAAAGATGAATTATCTGGTGGCGGGCGTCGTTGGTCAGGTATGAAAACTGCTTAATGCAATGTGAAGCCTGGCGCGTTGCGACGACGAGAACATGTCGCCGCAACGCGCTGCCGCCATCCGTTTTTTCGCCATTCATTGTTCATCAATCGTCATGACCACTTACGACCGCGCGGAAAACAGTGCATTCACCTTACGGCTCAAGGCCCGTGCCGGCATCGCACTGGCGCCGGTATTGCCGACGCTGTGCGCGCTGGCCGGCGCACTGCTGCTGTTCGTGTTGTTCCTTCTGGTGCAGGGCAAGCCCGCGACTGAAGCCTGCCTGCTGATTTTCCAGGGCGCGTTCGGCTCGGCGTTCGCCTGGCAAAATACCTTGCAGCGCGCGGCGCCTTTGCTGTTGACTGCGCTATGCGTGGCGCTGCCGGCGCGCGTCGGCCTGATCGTCATCGGCGGCGAAGGTGCGCTGGCGATGGGTGGATTGTTTGCTGCGGTACTTCCCTCTTTTTTACCTGCGCTGTCGCCGTGGATCATGCTGCCTGCCATGGCCGTCATCGCCATGATCGCCGGCGGACTCTGGATCGCGCTGTGCGGCGCCCTGCGTCAATGGCGCGGCGTCAACGAAACGATTTCCAGCCTGCTGCTTTCCTACATCGCGGTGGCGCTGTTCAAACATCTGGTCGAAGGTCCGCTGCGCGATCCGGCCAGTCTCAACAAGCCGTCGACAGTGCCGCTACCGGATGCCTATCTGATCAATCCCCTGCCCGGTCTCGATGTGCATTGGGGCCTGGTGTGGGGCGCGCTGGCTTGCGTGGCGGCGTGGATATTCCTGCGCCATAGCGTGATCGGTTTCGCCATGGCGATTGCCGGCGGCAACGGCCGCACCGCGCGCCTGGTCGGCTTGCCGGTCAATCGCCTGGTCGTCATTGCCTGCGCCATGGGCGGCGCTGCCGCAGGTCTGGCCGGCATGTTCGAAGTCACCGCCGTGCATGGCAGCGCCAACAGTGCACTACTGGCAGGCTACGGATTCAGCGGCATTCTGGTGGCCTTCGCGGCGCGCCAGAATCCACTCGCCATCATCGTCTGCGCAGTCGTCATCGGCGGCGTCGAAGCCAGCGGCAGCCTGCTGCAACGCCGCCTCGACCTGCCCGACGCCACCACGCTGGTGTTGCAGGGACTGCTGTTCTGCAACCTGCTGGCATGGGAAGCGATCACCGGTCGTCTCGGCGCGCTGAAGACGCGCTGGCAGCAGCAGGCGCAACCCTTACCGACCACTGTCGCGGAGACCATCCATGGTTGATTTCGATTTCACCACGCTGCTGCTGGCCTTGTTCGCCGGCGCGATCCGCGTCGGGACGCCCTTCCTCTTCGTCAGCCTGGGCGAATGCCTGACTGAAAAAGGCGGCCGTGTGAATCTCGGCCTGGAAGGCATCCTGGTTTGCGGCGCGATGACCGGATATGCGGTGTCCTTCTTCTCCGGCTCGGCCTGGCTGGGTGTGCTGGCGGCGGGTGTCTCCGGCATGCTGCTCGGCACCTTGCACGGGCTGGTGTGTTCGCTGCCGCGCGTCAACGACATCGCCTTCGGCATCGCGCTGATGCTGCTCGGCACCGGCCTCGCCTTCTTCCTCGGCAAGCCGTTCATCCAGCCGCAGGCGACGATGCTACCGTCGATCGATCTCGGTAGCTGGAGCAGCAATCCGCATCTGCATCACGCGCTGGAAATCAATGCCCTGTTCCTGATCGGCGTGCTGTTGGCCGCCGCCTTGCAATGGGGTCTGTCCAGCACCAGCTGGGGCCTGGCGCTGCGTCTGGTCGGCGACCATGCCGAGACCGCGCGCGCCTTGGGCTATCGCATCAATCTGACGCGCATCATCGCGACGGCCTGCGGCGGTTTTCTGGCAGCGGTGGGCGGCGCCTATCTGTCGCTCTATTACCCCGGCAGCTGGAATGAAGGCCTGTCCAGCGGACAAGGCCTGATGGCGGTAGCGCTGGTAATTTTTGCGCGCTGGCAGCCGCTGCGTTGCCTGCTGGCGGCGCTGCTGTTCGGCGCTGCCGGCGCACTCGGCCCGGCCTTGCAGGCGGTCGGCGTGACCTCGGGCTATTACCTGTTCAACGCCGCGCCTTACGCACTGACCTTGCTGATCATGATCATTACCTGCCGGCCCGACCGCACGCTGTCGAGCGCGCCGGGCGAGCTCAGCCTTACCAGATAAATCAGGAGAAACCGATATGTCCGAATTGTTCATCCAGTCCGAACCTTACCCGTGGCCCTACGACGGCGCATTGACGCCGGCCAACACTGCGCTGGTCATCATCGACATGCAGACCGACTTCTGCGGCATCGGCGGCTACGTCGACAAGATGGGTTATGACCTGTCGCTCACGCGCGCGCCGATCGGGCCGATCAAGAGTGTGCTGAGCGCCATGCGCGCCGGCGGCTACACCATCATCCATACCCGCGAAGGCCATCGTCCCGACCTGTCCGATCTGCCCGCCAACAAGCGCTGGCGTTCGCGCCGGATCGGCACCAAGGGTGTCGGCATCGGCGATGACGGCCCCTGCGGCAAGATCCTCGTGCGCGGCGAGCCGGGCTGGGACATCATTCCTGAACTGGCGCCCATCGCCGGTGAAATCATCATCGACAAACCCGGCAAGGGCTCGTTCTGCGCCACCGACCTGGAACTGGTGCTGCACACGCGCGGCATCCGCAACCTGATTCTGACCGGCATCACCACCGACGTCTGCGTCCACACCACCATGCGTGAAGCCAACGACCGCGGTTTTGAATGCGTGATGCTGGCCGACTGCTGCGGCGCCACCGATCACAACAATCACCTGGCGGCGCTGTCGATGATCAAGATGCAGGGCGGCGTGTTCGGCGCGGTGTCGGACTCCTCCTCGTTGTTGCAAGCGATCGGAAAATAATCATGCACGCGCTCGAGCTGGAAGTCATCGGCGCCGGCAAGTCCTTCGGCGAATTCCGCGCGCTGGACGAGGTCTCGATCAAGATCAAGGCCGGCACCATCCATGCGCTGCTGGGCGAAAACGGCGCGGGAAAAAGTACGCTGGTCAAAGGCCTGGTCGGCTACAGTCCGCTCGACCAGGGCATCATCCAGGCCGATCGCCGCGAGGTGGAAATCCGCGGCCCGCGCGTGCCCAACACGCTCGGCATCGGCATGGTGTATCAGCACTTCACGCTGGCGCCGAGTTTGTCCGTGGCCGAGAACCTGCTGCTGGCGCGCGGCCTCGCACGCTGGCGCATCCACTGGAATCTGGAACGCCAGGCGCTGGAAGAATTCATGGAGGCGATGCCGTTCCGGCTCGACCTCGACCGCCTCATCAGCAGCCTGTCCGCCGGCGAAAAACAGAAGCTCGAAATCCTCAAGCAACTCTATCTGCGTCGCCGCCTGCTGATCCTCGACGAGCCGACCTCCGTGCTCACGCCTCAGGAAGCCGACGAAGTGCTGGGCCTGATGCGCGACCTTACGCGCCGCGAAGAACTGACCGTGTTGATGATCACGCACAAGTTCCACGAAGTCACCGCCTACGCCGACGACGTCACGGTGTTGCGCAAGGGACGGCTGGTTGGCAGCGCGGCGGTCGCCGACACCAGCCCGGCCGAACTCGCACACTGGATGATGGGACAGGCGCGCGTCGAAAAAGAAATCGTGGCGCGCCCGCCGGTACCTGCCGACGCGCCTGTTGGCCTGAAAGTGGACTCCCTGCTGGTGCTCAACGACCGCGGCGTCACCGCCGTCAATACGCTGTCGCTGCAAGTGAAGCGCGGCGAGATCGTTGGTCTGGCCGGCATCTCCGGCAACGGTCAGAAAGAACTGGTGGAAGCCCTGCTCGGCCAGCGCCGCCGCTTGTCCGGAGAAGTGCAGATCAATGGCGCCGACTATCAGGCCAGCCGTACTGAAATGCGCGAGCGCAAAGTCTTTGCGTTGCCGGAAGAACCGCTGCGCAACGCCTGCATCGCCGGCATGAACGTCGCCGAAAACATGGCGCTGCGCAATTTCGACGTGGCGCCGTTCCGCCGCAGCGGCTGGCTGCGCTGGAGCGTCAATCGCGCCGCCATGCGCAAGCAGGCGCAGGCTTTGATTGCCGCCTTCAACGTCAAACCACCGCTGCCGGAACGCGCCATCGGCACGCTCTCGGGAGGCAACGTGCAACGCGCCGTGCTGGCGCGCGAACTGGGTGATTCCATACGACCGGAAGACGCGGTGAACGTACTGATCGTCGCCAATCCCGTGTTCGGACTGGACTTCGCCTCGGTGGCCGACATCCATGCGCGTCTGTTGCAGGCGCGCGCGCTGGGTACGGCAATCCTGCTGGTCAGCGAAGATCTCGATGAATTACTGGAATTGTCCGACCGCATCCTCGTGATGACCGACGGCGCCATCGTGCATGCGACTGATGCGGCCGGCGCCGACCGCGCCGAATTGGGACGCTGGATGGCCGGGCGCGGTCAACATGCGGAAGCATCAGCACATCATATTCAACTGGAGACCGCATGATCACCGTCGACGCCATTCCCTATCCTTACCAATTCGACAGCCGTCACACGGCGCTGGTGGTGATCGACATGCAGCGCGACTTCGTCGAGGAAGGCGGCTTCGGCAGCGTGCTCGGCAATGACGTGCGGCCGCTGACGATCATCGTGCCGACGGTGGCGAAGCTGCTGGCGCTGGCGCGCGAACAGAACATGCTGGTGATACACACGCGCGAGTCGCATTTGCCGGATCTGTCCGACTGTCCGCCGGCCAAACTCAAGCGCGGCAATCCCACGCTGGGCATCGGCGATGAAGGCCCGATGGGCCGCATACTGGTGCGCGGCGAACCGGGCAACCAGATCCTGCCGCTGCTGGCGCCGCAAGACGGCGAACTGGTGATCGACAAACCCGGTAAAGGAGCGTTCTACGCCACCGACCTGCATGCCCAATTGCAGGCGCGCGGCATCACGCATCTGCTGTTTTCCGGCGTCACGACCGAAGTCTGCGTGCAGACCTCGATGCGCGAGGCCAACGATCGCGGTTACGAATGCCTGATCGTCGAAGACGCCTGCGCCAGCTATTTCCCCGTCTTCCATCAGGCCACGCTGGCCATGCTGACCGCGCAGGGCGGCATCGTCGGCTGGCAAGCGCCGCTGTCCGCACTGCAAACCTCATTCAAAGAAACCGCAGGAGAAACCGCATCATGAATCCGCAAGTCAACCTGCCGCATATCGTGGAAGAGGTCGAACAAGCTTTCGCCAACTATGAACACGCCCTGCTGATCCACGACGTGCCCGCGCTGGATCGCTGGTTTTGGTACGACCCGCAGACGGTGCGCTATGGCGTCGGTGAAATCCTGCTCGGCGGCGAAGCGATCCGCCAATACCGCCAGACCTGCGCGCCGGTGCATCCTTCACGTAAATTGCATCGCACGGTGGTCACGACCTTCGGCAGCGACTATGCTACTGTCAGCACCGAATTTACCGGTGAGGACTCCGATAAAATCGGCCGCCAGATGCAAACTTGGGTGCGCATGGACGCCGGATGGCGTATTGTCGCCGCCCATGTCAGCCTGATGTTGTAAAGCCGTTGTTCCGATTTCCCTTTTGTATTGACGACGTCCCGCCATGACCGTAACTGCTGCAAATCCGCTTGCTGAACAGGTTTACAACCGGCTCAAGGAAGACATCTTCAATTTCCGCCTGCTGCCCGGGGACAACTTCACCGAAACCGAAATGGCGTTGTCCTACGGCGTCTCGCGTACGCCGCTGCGCGACGCCCTGTTCCGCATGCAGCGTGAAGGCTATCTGGACGTCGGCTTCCGGCGCGGCTGGAAGGTGCGGCCGATCGACTTCGATCGTCTCGACAATCTGTATGACTTGCGCATCGTGCTGGAAATGGCCGCGCTGGAACGTCTTTGCCAAAATCCCGACCCATCGCCCGGTTTGGAAGAATTGAATGCCGTCTGGCTGGTACCGGAAGAAGAACGCGAAAGCGAAGCGGTCAAGGTGGCGGAGCTGGACGAAAGCTTCCACACCAACCTGGTGGCCGCCGCCGGCAACGAGGAAATGACGCGCATCCACACCGAAGTGACGGAAAAGATCCGCATCGTGCGCCGCCTCGACTTCCTCAAAAAGAACCGCGTACTGGCGACCTATGAAGAACACGGCAAGATCCTCAAGCTGATCGCCAAGCGCAAGGCGACCGAGGCGCAGATCCTGCTGCGCGCCCATATCACGCAAAGCAAGCTGGAAGTGCGCAAGATCACCATCTGGATGCTGGCCGAGGCGCGCCAGGAACAATTGAAAACACTGCCTTAGCGGCCGGAACAACTCCCTCCGCCGCCTCGCCCAAGTTTACAGACGCAAAGTCATGAACATGCTGTTCGGATCTTCTTCGTAAGTCCCGAACGGACCGCAGTAGACGAAACCCACACTCTCATACAGTTGCCGGGCCGGTTTGAATGCATCGAACGATCCGGTCTCGAGGCTGAGACGTTCATAGCCGCGCGCCTTGGCCTGCCCGATGATGTACGCCAGCATTGCCCGGCCGGCGCCTTTGCGCCGCAACGCTTCAGGGGTGCGCATGGATTTGATCTCGCCGTGCACACGATCGAGTTCCTTGAGCGCGCCGCAACCGATCAGTTGCGCATCCTCCCAAACCGTCCAGAACGTGATGTCCGGGCTGCGCAGCTTGCCGAGATCGAGTGCATGGACGCTTTCGGGAGGCGATATCTCGCGCATATTGCGCAAATGCTCTTCAAGCAAGGCGTGAATGGCGGGGCGAGAAAGATCGTCGACTTCTATGTGCATCTCTGCTTCCTTGGGGGTTGGAGTCTGTTGTGCGAAGTTCTGCGGGATTCGACCATTATGCCCATGGTTGAGCAGGATGGCATTGGCGGCGAACAACATTTCCAATTTGAAATATTTGCAATTTGATCAATTCCGTTGAAAAACCCACCTCGCCGGCCAGCGCGTTACGGTGGCGCGGCTTCTGCTGCCGCTTGTTTCCCGCCGTTTCGCCGCCAAATCAGGGGTAAGCCTCCGAAAACATTTATAATGGAAGGCTTTTGCAACGGCATCACTTTTAACCTCTTCCATGAAGGTATTTCGCGGACTTCCCAACGCTGAATCGCGTGCGCCCTGCGCGCTGACGATCGGCAACTTCGACGGCGTGCACCGTGGCCACCAGGCGCTGCTGGCGCAGGTGCGCGAAGCGGCCACCCGCCTGAACCTGGATGCCGCCGTGATGACGTTCGAACCGCATCCGCGCGAGTTCTTCGCGCAACTGGCCGGCACCCCGGAAAAAGCCCCGCAACGCATCGCCAACCTGCGCGACAAGCTGCAATCGCTGTCCAACGCCGGTGTCGACCGCGTGATCGTCGAGCATTTCAACGCCAACTTCGCCGCCCTGTCGCCCCAAGACTTCATTGAAAAGATCCTGATTCAGGGTCTGCACGTGCGCTGGCTGCTCGTGGGCGAAGACTTCTGCTTCGGTTCGCGCCGCGCCGGCAATATCCAGACCCTGATCGAGGCCGGCAAGCAATACGGCTTTGAAGTGCACACCATGCCGAACGTGAACAACGACGGCGTGCGCATCTCGTCGTCGGCGATCCGCGCAGCATTGGCGAAGGCTGACTTCCCGCATGCGCGCCAGTTGCTGGGCCATTCGTACGCGATCTCCGGCCATGTGGTGCACGGCAAGAAGCTAGGCCGCACCATCGGATTCCCGACGCTGAACATGCGCGTGAGCCACAAGCATCCGGCGTTGTCGGGGATCTTCATCGTGCAGGTGCACGGACTGGGCGACAAGCCACTGCCGGCCGTCGCCAGCCTGGGCGTGCGTCCGACCGTGGACGACAGCGGCCGCGTGCTGCTGGAAACGCATATCTTCGACTACAGCGGCGATTGCTACGGCAAATTGCTGCGCGTGGAATTCCTGAAGAAGATTCGCGACGAAGAGAAATACGTCGATCTGCCGACATTGACGGCAGCCATTGAGCGCGATGCGCAACAGGCGCGTGCCTGGTTCAAGGATCAGGCGAGTTTCGCCGTGTCCGCCACCGACCGAATTTGACGCTGGCCCGCCCCGCTCGCCGGCAGTCATTTGCGGCGTCGCTTCTTCCGGCATCAGCCGTCACCGATTTCCAGAATTTAACTGAAAACAACTTATGTCGAACAACGAATCCTCCAAGCCGAACAAGCCCGGCAAGAACGAAGGCAAACCGGCCAGCAAGTATCCGGTCAACATGACCGAAACCGCATTCCCGATGCGCGGCGACCTCGCCAAGCGCGAGCCGCAATGGGTCAAGGAATGGCAGAGCAAGAAGCTGTATCAACGCATCCGCAAGGCCTCGGCCGGTCGTCCGAAGTTCATCCTGCACGACGGTCCTCCGTACGCCAACGGTGAAATCCACCTGGGCCACGCCGTCAACAAGATTCTCAAGGACATGATCGTCAAGGCCCGCAACATGGCCGGCTTCGACGCGCAATACGTGCCGGGTTGGGATTGCCACGGCATGCCGATCGAAATCCAGATCGAAAAGAAATACGGCAAGAACCTGCCGGTGGCCGAAGTGCAAGCCAAGGCGCGCGCTTACGCCAACGAGCAGATCGAGCTGCAGAAGAAAGACTTCATCCGTCTGGGCGTACTGGGCGAATGGGACAATCCATACAAGACCATGAACTTCTCCAACGAAGCCGATGAGTTGCGCGCGCTCGGCACGATCCTGGAGAAGGGTTACGTCTATCGCGGCCTGAAGCCGGTCAACTGGTGTTTCGACTGCGGCTCCGCATTGGCGGAAGCTGAAGTCGAATACCAAGACAAGCGCGATCCGGCCATCGACGTCGGCTTCCCGTTTGCGGAACACGACAAGATCGCCAAGGCTTTCGGCCTGAGCAAGCTGCCAACCGACAAGGGTTACGTCGTCATCTGGACCACCACGCCATGGACCATCCCGTCCAACCAGGCGCTGAACGTGCATCCGGAATTCGACTACGCGCTGGTGCAGACCGAGCGCAATGGAGAGCCGACGCTGCTGATCCTGGCCAACGACCTGGTCGAATCCTGCCTGCAACGCTTCGGCCTGACCGGCAAGGTCATCGCCACCGCCAAGGGTGAGGCGCTGTCGCTGATCGCCTTCCATCATCCGCTGGCGACCGCCGACAAGGGCTACGACCGCCTGTCGCCGATCTACCTGGGCGACTACGTGACCGCCGACAGCGGCACCGGCATCGTCCACTCGGCGCCTGCCTACGGTATCGAAGACTTTATCTCGTGCAAGGCGCATGGCATGAAGGACGACGACATCATCAGCCCCGTCATGGGCGATGGCCGCTACGCGTCGTCGCTGCCGCTGTTCGCCGGCCTGACGATCTGGGAAGCCTCGAAGCCGATCTGCGCCAAGCTGGAAGAAGTCGGCACGCTGTTCAAGCTGGTGATGTTCGACCACAGCTACATGCACTGCTGGCGCCACAAGACGCCGATCATCTATCGCGCCACCTCGCAATGGTTCGCGAGCATGGACAACGCGCCGAAAGACGGCGGCAAGAGCCTGCGCGAAACCGCGCTGCAAGGCATCGAAGACACCGCCTTCTTCCCGGCGTGGGGCAAGGCGCGCCTGCACGGCATGATCGCCAACCGTCCCGACTGGACGCTGTCACGCCAACGCCAATGGGGCGTGCCGATGGCTTTCTTCGTGCACAAGGAAACCGGCCTGCTGCATCCGCGCACGCCCGAGTTGCTGGAACAGATCGCCCAGCGCATCGAGCAGAGCGGTATCGAGGCATGGCAGGCGCTGGATCCGAAGGAATTGCTGGGTGATGAGGCCGATCAATACCTGAAGAACAAGGACACGCTGGACGTCTGGTTCGACTCCGGTTCGACCCATCAGACCGTGCTGCGCGGTTCGCACAAGCAGGAATTGCAATTTCCTGCCGATCTGTATCTGGAAGGTTCAGACCAGCATCGCGGCTGGTTCCACTCGTCGCTGCTGACTTCCTCGATGCTGAATGGCTGCGCACCGTACAAGGCCCTGCTGACCCACGGTTTCGTGGTCGACGGCGAAGGCCGCAAGATGTCGAAGTCGCTCAAGAACGGCGTCGAGCCGCAGAAGGTGGCCGACTCGCTGGGCGCGGAAATCCTGCGCCTGTGGGTGGCGTCGAGCGATTACTCCGGCGAGATCTCGATCTCCGACGAAATCCTGAAACGCGTCACTGAAGCGTATCGCCGCATCCGCAACACGCTGCGCTTCCTGCTGGCCAACACGGCCGATTTCGACATGGCCAAGAACGCCGTGCCGGTCGCCGAGATGCTGGAAATCGATCGCTATGCGATCGCCAACATGGCCAACCTGCAGAAGGAAATCCTGGCGCATTACGAGACTTACGAGTTCCATCCGGTCGTCTCCAAGCTGCAGATGTATTGCTCGGAAGACCTGGGCGGCTTCTACCTCGATATCCTCAAGGATCGCCTGTACACCAGCGGCGTCGATTCGCACGCGCGCCGTTCCGCGCAGACCGCGATCTGGCATATCACCCAGGCGCTGCTGCGCCTGATGGCGCCGACGCTGTCGTTCACGGCGGAAGAGGCGTGGAGCTTCTTCGCCAGCAAGGAAGCGTTTGCCGACAGCAGCGAAACCATCTTCACGCAGACGTATTACGCGCTGCCGGAAGTGGCGCAAGCCGAGGCGCTGGTGGCCAAGTTCAACGTGCTGCACGAAGTGCGCGCGACCGTGACCAAGCAACTGGAAGAAGTCCGCATCGCCGGCAACATCGGCTCGTCGCTGCAAGCGGAAGTCGAACTGAAGGTCAGCGGCGACAAGGTGGCTCTGCTGCAAAGCCTGGGCGACGATCTGAAGTTCGTGCTGATCACCTCGGCCGCCAAGGTCACTGCGGTGGCGACGGAAGCCGACGAAGCCATCGTCGTCACGCCATCGGCCAACCAGAAATGCGAACGCTGCTGGCACTACCGCGCTGACGTCGGCTCACACGCCGAGCACGAAGGCCTGTGCGGCCGCTGCGTCGCCAATCTGTTTGGCAGTGGTGAAGACCGCCACTTCGCGTAAGCATCAGGCAAGCCGGCGCGTGACATATGACACGTGCCGGCGCTTTTTCCGAGCTTTTCCCCCGATATCATCCACGTCCGTATCCAAATTCATCCTCCATGGCTTCCAATAAAAAACGCCTCATGCCCAGCTCCAGCAACAACAACAGCCTGCTGCCATGGCTGGGTATTTCGCTGATCATATTGCTGTTGGATCAGTTGTCCAAGATCACCATCGTCAAACTGTTCCATTACGGCGAATCGCGTCCGATCACCGGCTTCTTCAACCTGGTGCTGGTCTATAACAAGGGCGCGGCGTTCAGCTTCCTCGCAGCGGAATCGGGCTGGCAACGTCACCTCTTCACCGCGATCGGCATCGCCGCCGCGATCTACATCATCTATCTGCTGCGCAAGCACGCCGGCCAACGCATGTTTTGCTGGGCGCTGGCGCTGATCCTGGGTGGCGCGGTGGGTAACGTGATCGATCGCATCCTGTACGGTCACGTGATCGACTTCCTCGACGTCTTCATCGGCAACTGGCACTGGCCGGCGTTCAACATCGCCGATAGTGCGATCTGCGTCGGTGCGGTATTGTTCGTGCTGGATGAATTGCGCCGCGTCGGCAAATAGTGTCGGGCGGCAAGGCTGCAGCAATTTGCTTGATTGCTGCGGTCGTCACGATTGAGTTCTATAAGGAGTAAGGCAATGGATCTCGCTGGCAAAAAAATCCTTCTCGGCCTGACCGGCGGCGTGGCTTGCTACAAGGCCGCCGAACTGGCGCGCGGCCTCGGCAAGGCGGGCGCCTCGGTGCAAGTCGTGATGACGCAGGCGGCGACGCAGTTCATCACGACCGTCACCATGCAGGCGCTGACCGGCAACACGGTCTACACCGATCAATGGGATGCGCGCATCGAGAACAACATGCCGCACATCGATCTCACACGCGGCATCGACGCGATCGTGATCGTGCCCTGCTCCACCGATTTCATTTTCAAACTTGCGCATGGCGCCTGCGATGATCTCCTGTCCACGCTGTGCGTGGCGCGTCCGCATGGCGTGCCGCTGATGATCGCCCCGGCCATGAACGTCGAGATGTGGCAGAACCCGGCGACCCAGCGCAATATCGCGCAGGTGCAGCAGGACGGCATCAGGCTGCTCGGTCCCGATTCCGGCGACCAGGCCTGCGGCGAGGTCGGCTATGGCCGCATGCTCGAACCCGAGCAACTGCTGGAAGAAATCATCGCGGCGTTCCAACCGAAGCTGCTGGCCGGTCGCCGTGTGCTGCTGACCGCCGGGCCGACGTTCGAGCCTATCGATCCAGTGCGCGGCATCACCAACCTGTCGTCCGGCAAGATGGGTTACGCGGTGGCACGCGCTGCTCGCGAAGCCGGCGCCGAGGTGGTGCTGGTGTCCGGTCCGACGGCATTGGATGCGCCTTACGGCGTACGTCGCATCGACGTGCAGACCGCGCAGCAAATGCATGACGCGGTGTTCGCCAACATAGCTGGCCAGGATATCTTCGTCGCCGTTGCTGCGGTGGCCGACTGGCGCGTCGCCAACGTCAGCGATCAGAAACTCAAGAAAAGCGCGGACGACGACAGTCTCAAACTGGCTTTCGAACAAAATGCCGACATCCTCGCCGATGTCGCCGCGTTGCCCAATCGTCCATACTGTGTGGGCTTTGCAGCAGAGTCCGAAAACCTCGAACAATACGGCGCCGCCAAACGCGTGAAGAAAAACATTCCCCTGCTGGTCGGCAACATCGGCCATCAGACCTTCGGCAAGGATGAGAACGCGCTGACGCTGTTCGATGACAAGGGCCATACCAGCCTGCCGCGCGCCGACAAGCAGACGCTGGCGCGACAACTGGTGCGCGAGATTGCGTATCGCCTGTCTGCATCAGGCACGCACTAATTCAGTATTCACTTTCAACTTAACGACTTTTTTTCCCATGAAAACTATCGACGTCAAAATCCTCGACCCGCGCATGAAAGACCAGCTGCCGACCTATGCTACCGCCGGCAGCGCCGGACTGGATCTGCGCGCCTGCCTGGACGCGCCGCTGACGATCGCACCGGGAACCACGCACCTGATCCCGACCGGTCTGGCGATCCACGTGGCCGATCCCGGCTACGCCGCGATCATCCTGCCGCGCAGCGGTCTCGGCCACAAGCACGGCATCGTGCTGGGTAACCTGGTCGGCCTGATCGACTCCGACTATCAAGGTCAACTGATGGTATCGACATGGAACCGCGGACAGACCGAGTTTGTCCTAAACCCCATGGAGCGCCTGGCGCAACTTGTGATCGTTCCGGTCATGCAAGTGGGCTTTAACGTGGTTGAAGAATTCGACAGCAGCGAGCGCGGCGCAGGCGGCTTCGGCAGTACCGGCAAACATTAAGGAGATCACTGGATGCACGCTCGACACCTGGCTTATTGGGGAAGAATAAAAATCGCGTTGGCAGTCATGCCGGCGGCACTGCTCGCAGCATGCGTCACACCGCAAGACAGCAACACCCTCAACAAACCGGCGCAAACCGCCACGGCGTCCGTCGCCGTCAAGGCGCCGGCCCTCACCCCCGACCAGACTGCATTGCGCGCGCTGACGGCGCAGCAGGACAGGCTGTACAACGTGGCGGCGCCGTTGTTGACCACCAATGCGCAGCTGTGCCGCGGCAATGCGCGCAACCTGCTTGGCTTCACCGCCAAGAACAAGTATTCCTATCCGAGCGAATTCGCCGATGCGGCGCAGTCGCTGGGCTTCGATGATCGCCTGCAAGTCACCGGCGTACTGCCCGGCAGCGGCGCGGCCAAGAGCGGCGTGCAACGCGGCGATGTGCTGGTGGCCGTGGCCGACAAGCCGCTGCAGCAAGGTCCCGACGCCGAGCGCCAGGCTGCCAACCTGCTGGGCCCATTGGTCACCAACGGCCGCGCGCCGATTAAACTGACCGTAATGCGCAACAAGGCGCAGCAAAACGTCATCGTGCCGCTGACGCTGGCCTGCGCCTTCAGCATCGAGCTGGGCAACGCCGACAACGTCAACACTTACGCCGACGGCCGTCGTGTCCTGATTACGCGCGGCATGATGAATTTCGCCAGGACCGATGAAGAACTGGCCTATCTGATCGCCAAGGACATGGCCCACAACTCGCTGGGCCATGCGATTCGCCAGCGTATGGTGGCGACCACCGGCAGCGTCATCGACAACCTGATGCGCGCACGTCCCGATCCGACTGCGGCGGCGGGCACCGGTGGCATTCGCCCGTATCCGCAGGACTTGGACGCGGCAGCCGACAATCTGGCCCTCTACATGCTGGTGCGCGCCAGCTACGGCATCGACGGCTACGCCGCATTCTGGCAACGGCTGGCGACGCAGTATCCGGTCAGCGTGCCAAGCGGCTACACCGCGCTGCATCCGGGCACGGCCTATCGCATGACGGCGATCGACAAGTCATTACAGGCGCTCAAGGCCAAGCAGGCGGCAGGAAAGCCGCTGACGCCGTGATGTGACCCGTAGGGGCAGGATGTCCTGTGCAGGTCACAGGACATCTGTGAGGTCTGCAGATTGAGATCTGCAGACGCCTGCAACGTCGGCGCATTGATGTCTTAGCGCAAAAACTGCGTCACGAGCTCACCGCAAAAACAAAAAGGCCGGAACGATCAAACGTTCCGGCCTTTTTGCTTGTCCACTCCCGACGCCTCTTGCGAGGCGCCGGGATGGCTTGCGGCTTACTCGACTTCCAGCTTCTCTTGTGGCTCTTCCGGCGGTGGCGTCGGATCGTCGCCTTCGGGGAATTCCAGCTTGACCTGATCCTTGTCGTCCAACTCGACGGTGACACGACCGCCCGTCACCAGACGACCGAACAACAGTTCGTCGGCCAGCGCCTTGCGGATCATGTCCTGGATCAGACGCGACATCGGACGTGCACCCATCAGCGGATCGAAGCCCTTCTTGCTCAGGAACTTGCGCAATGCGTCCGAGAATACGGCTTCCACCTTCTTCTCGTGCAATTGCTCTTCCAGTTGCATCAGGAACTTGTCGACCACGCGCAGGATGATTTCCTCGTTCAGCGCGCCGAAGCTGATGATCGAATCCAGGCGATTGCGGAATTCCGGCGTGAACATACGCTTGATATCCGCCATTTCGTCGCCGGCTTCCTTCTTGTCGGTGAAACCGATAGAACGCTTTTGCAGGCTTTCTGCGCCGGCATTCGTGGTCATCACGATGATGACATTGCGGAAGTCGGTCTTGCGGCCGTTGTTGTCGGTCAGCGTGCCGTGATCCATCACCTGCAGCAGGATGTTGAAAATATCCGGATGCGCCTTTTCGATTTCATCCAGCAGCAGCACGGCGTGCGGCTTCTTGGTGATCGCTTCGGTCAGTAAACCGCCCTGGTCGAAACCGACGTAGCCCGGAGGCGCACCGATAAGACGGCTGACCGCATGACGTTCCATGTATTCGGACATGTCGAAACGAATCAGCTCAATGCCGAGGATGAACGCCAGTTGCTTCGCCACTTCGGTCTTGCCCACGCCGGTCGGACCGGAGAACAGGAAGGAGCCGATCGGCTTGTCGGTCTTGCCGAGGCCGGCACGCGCCATCTTGATGGCCGACGCCAATGCTTCAATCGCAGGATCCTGACCGAACACGACATTCTTGAGGTCGCGATCAATCGTTTGCAGCTTGGTGCGGTCGTCCTGATTGACCGATTGCGGCGGAATGCGCGCGATCTTGGAAATGATTTCCTCGATCTCGGACTTGCCGATGGTCTTCTTCTGCTTCGACTTCGGCAGGATGCGCTGTGCTGCGCCGGCTTCGTCGATCACGTCGATCGCCTTGTCGGGCAGATGACGGTCATTGATGAAGCGCGCGGCCAGCTCGGCTGCCGAGGTCAGCGCCGAAGCGGAATACTTGACGCCGTGATGCTCTTCGAACTTCGACTTCAGGCCACGCAAAATCTGGATGGTCTGTTCGACGGTCGGCTCGTTGACGTCGATCTTCTGGAAGCGACGCGACAGAGCGTGGTCTTTTTCAAAGACGCCGCGGAATTCGGTGTAGGTGGTCGCACCGATGCATTTCAGCTGGCCGCTCGACAACGCAGGCTTGAGCAGATTCGATGCATCCAGGGTACCGCCCGAGGCCGAACCGGCGCCGATGATGGTGTGGATTTCGTCGATGAACAGAATGCCGTTGGGCGCATCCTTCAATTGCTTGAGGACGGCCTTCAGACGCTGTTCGAAGTCACCGCGATACTTGGTGCCGGCCAGCAACGCGCCCATGTCGAGCGAATACACGACGGCGTTCTTGAGGATTTCCGGTACGTCGTTTTGCGTGATGCGCCATGCCAGGCCTTCAGCGATGGCAGTCTTGCCCACGCCGGCCTCGCCGACCAGCAGCGGATTGTTCTTGCGGCGGCGGCACAGGGTCTGGATCACGCGCTCGACTTCGGCATCGCGGCCGATCAGCGGATCGATCTTGCCTTCTGCAGCAGCCTTGTTCAGATTCTGGGTGAACTGATCGAGAGGACTTTCCTTTTGCTGGCCTTCGGTCTGCACGTCTTCCGCTCCTTCAGGCGCTTTTTGCGAATCGATCTGTTGATCCTTGCGCACACCATGAGAAATGAAATTGACTACGTCCAGGCGGGTTACGCCTTGTTGGTGCAGATAGTAGACAGCGTGCGAGTCCTTCTCGCCGAAGATGGCGACGAGCACGTTGGCGCCGGTCACTTCCTTCTTGCCGTTGGATGCCGACTGCACGTGCATGATCGCACGCTGGATAACGCGCTGGAATCCCAGCGTTGGCTGCGTGTCGACCTCGTTCGTGCCGGGCACGGTCGGGGTGTTGTCCGTAATGAAATTGGTCAGCGTCTTGCGCAGATCGTCGATATTGACCGAGCACGCGCGCAGCACTTCCGCAGCCGATGGATTATCCAGCAGCGCGAGGAGCAAATGTTCCACGGTGATAAATTCATGACGCGATTGTCGGGCTTCGACAAAGGCCATGTGCAAACTGACTTCCAATTCCTGCGCAATCATGCTTCCTCCATCACGCATTGCAGGGGGTGCCCTGCTTTTCGAGCGTGGGTTAAAACGAGTTCAACTTTTGTGGATGCGATATCTTTGGGATACACACCACACATACCTTTCCCATCGCGGTGAACGCTGAGCATAATCTGCGTCGCAGTTTCACGGTCTTTGTTGAAGTACTCCTGAATGACTGCGACGACGAATTCCATCGGCGTATAGTCATCATTCAACAACAATACCTGGTACATAGGGGGCGGCTTGAGCTTTTGCTCCTGCCGCGCCAGGACTGTACCGTTTTCATTATCGTGCTTGGTTGCCATGCATTTATTCTAGAACCATCAATCCACTGTGCACCGCACAACATGAAGAAAATACCCAATTAAATTAGATATTACGCGTTTTCCTGATAGTGCGCAGATGACATTGAATTATCCTAAATCAAGAGCTTTGGATTCAAATGACGGAACAAAAGCTTAATAATTCCGTTGAAAACGACTTGACTTTTGTATTTTTAACGAGAACAATGGAATTCATTGATAAGTAGTTACTGCTTGTTAATACGAAGGGGGCAAGTTTAAGGGGGGCTGCGGAATGTTTCAATCTCGCGAGGCTTCTTGCTTTTACGGCTCGTGTGATTTTTTTTAATTGAAAGATGCTTTTTATGGCAACAGGTACAGTCAAGTGGTTCAACGATTCTAAAGGCTTCGGCTTTATCACTCCGGATGACGGCGGTGAAGATTTGTTCGCACACTTCTCGGCAATTCAAATGAACGGCTTCAAGACCCTCAAAGAAGGTCAAAAAGTACAGTTCGAAGTCACGCAAGGCCCTAAAGGCAAGCAAGCTTCAAACATTCAAGCTCCTTAAGTCGCATTAAGTCGCTTTTGTAAAAAGCTCCTGTTTCGACAGGAGCTTTTTTTACGCCTGCGCGGTGGACGAACGGCATCTGCGACGGACTATAAAAAAGAGCCGGCAGTTCAGCCCGGCCCTTCTTCAGCAAAAATCGCCTGCCGAATTACAGATTCTCGATTACCGCATCACCGAAACCCGAGCACGATACCTGCGTCGCGCCTTCCATGAGACGTGCAAAGTCGTAGGTCACCTTCTTCGACGAAATCGTGGTCTGCATCGCCTCGATGATCAAGGCCGCTGCTTCGGTCCAGCCGATGTGGCGCAGCATCATTTCCGCCGACAGGATCAACGAACCCGGATTGACGTAGTCCTTGCCGGCATAGCGCGGCGAGGTGCCATGCGTGGCTTCGAACATCGCGACGGAATCGGACATGTTGGCGCCGGGAGCAATCCCGATGCCGCCCACCTGTGCCGCCAGCGCGTCCGAGATGTAGTCGCCGTTCAGGTTCAATGTGGCGATCACGCTGTATTCGGCGGGACGCAGCAGGATCTGTTGCATGAAGGCGTCGGCGATCACGTCCTTGACGATGATGTCGCGGCCGGTCTTCGGATTCTTGATTCTGACCCATGGACCGTCATCAATCACCACGCCGCTGAACTCCTTCTGCGCCAGGGCGTAGGCCCAGTCACGGAAGCTGCCTTCGGTGAACTTCATGATGTTGCCCTTGTGGACGATCGTCACCGACGGCTTGTCATGGTCGATGGCGTACTGGATCGCCTTGCGCACCAGGCGCTCGGTGCCTTCCTGCGAGACCGGCTTGATGCCCAGACTGGAGGTTTCAGGGAAGCGCAGCTTCTTGACGCCCATTTCCTTGACCAGGAAGTCGATCAGCTTCTTGGCGCCGTCCGTGCCGGCCTGCCATTCGATGCCGGCGTAGATGTCTTCCGAATTTTCGCGGAAGATGACCATGTTGGTCTTTTCAGGTTCACGCAGCGGCGATGGCACACCCTTGAAATAGCGCACCGGGCGCAGACAGACATACAGGTCCAGTTGCTGGCGCAGCGACACGTTTAGGGAACGGATGCCGCCACCGACCGGCGTCGTCAGCGGGCCTTTGATGGACACCACGAATTCCTTGACCGCAGCGACGGTCTCTTCCGGCAGCCAGACATCGGCGCCGTACAACTGCGTCGATTTTTCGCCGGCGTAGATTTCCATCCAATTGATCTTGCGCTGATCGCCATAAGCTTTGGCGACCGCGGCGTCCACTACCTTGAGCATGACTGGCGTCACATCGCGACCGGTGCCGTCGCCCTGGATGAACGGAATGATCGGATGGTCCGGGACGTTGAGGGAAAAATCGGCATTGACGGTAATCTTCTTACCTTCGGCCGGCACCTGAATGTGTTGATACATTACGGTCTCCGAGAATAGTGCGGAAAAGAGGGGAATTCTGCCTCGCTGCGGACGCGCACGAGTGCGAACCGATCGCCAGCAACATCGCAGCGAAGGCGATTAAATTCAGGATCAGGTCTCATATAAGACATAAGACATTGATTTATATTATGCACGAGTATTTTACTGGACGTCATGTTTTTGCGACACTGACGCATGCCTCTCATTTTATTCAACAAACCCTATCAGGTAATGTGCCAGTTTTCGGCGCAGGATGACCGCAAAACGCTGGCCGACTACCTCGATATCCCCGGCATCTATCCTGCCGGCCGTCTCGATGCCGACAGCGAAGGATTGATGCTGCTGACCGACGACGGCGAGCTCCAGCACGCCATCAGCCACCCCAAACGCAAACAACCCAAGGTCTACCTGGTGCAGGTGGAAGGCACACCGGAGGCAAGCAGCCTGGAGCGCCTGCGCAACCCGCTTGACCTCGGCGATTTCGTGACACAGAAAAGCGAAGTCCGGCACGTGCAGGAGCCGGCTTGGCTGTGGCCACGCAATCCGCCCATTCGCGAGCGCAAGGATCACCCGACCAGTTGGCTGACGATACAGATATCGGAGGGGAAAAATCGTCAGGTGCGTCGCATGACGGCCGCGGTCGGACTGCCCACCTTGCGACTGGTCCGGATCGCCATCGGACCATTTGCACTGGCGACCGATCCGCTGCTGCCGGGAGAGTGGAAAACCGTCGATCCACAGGGATTTCGCCGTCAGAGCTGACAAACAACTGACAAAATCGACTTTTCAAGGAGAGTCCGCAAAGAAATTTTGTTTTTTGGAATTTTTTGTCAACCAAGCCTTCGGCGCGTCGTTATTGGCAATGATTCATGAGAATCACCGTCTTCTTAACATGTCTAATTGAAGGACTGCAAAATGAAAAAATTGATCGCCGCTCTGATCGCTGGTCTGTTCGCCACTTCCGTGTTCGCACAAGCTGCAGCTCCTGCTGCTGCACCTGCTGATGCTCCTAAGGCTGAAGCTGCTGCACCGAAGGCAAAGAAGGCTAAGAAAGCCAAGAAGAGCCACAAGGCAAAGAAGGCTGCTCCAGCTGCTGACGCTGCTAAGTAATCTTGCTTTCGCTTTGCTAAAAGGCAGGCTAGTCCTGCCTTTTTTCATGTCCGCTGCATTTGTCGGCTTCCTTTATAATCGCCGCATTCCGGCAGATTTCGGATCTGCAGTCGATTTCTCATACAGCCACGTACATTCCATCATGCGTCGTTTCCTGCCTTTCGCCACCCTGCTCGCCACCCTCGCCGCCGTTGCGGTGCCCCTGCCAAGCCAGGCCCAGCAGCTTCAGAAATTCCCGACCACCACGCTCAATGCCGGCCTGTACCTGATCAAGGCCGAAGTCGCCTCGACTGAAGCGCAGCGCGAGCAAGGCCTGATGTTCCGCGACAAGATGGGCGCCAATGACGGCATGGTGTTCGCGTTCGGCGCGCCGGCCGGTGTGTGCATGTGGATGAAGAATACGATGATCCCCTTGTCGGTCGCCTTCATGGACGAGACCGGCAAGATCATCAATATCGAGGAAATGAAGGAACAGACGCTGGATTCGCATTGCGCATCCAAGCCCGCCACCTACGCCCTGGAAATGAACAAGGGCTGGTTCAAACAGAAGAACATCAAACCCGGCACGGTCATCGAAGGCCTGCCGCGTTAAATCCCACCAGAGACGCAAACCCCGGAGCCGGGGCATCAAGGCGTCGCTACAAACCTCGTAGCGCGCCTCCACACACACCCGAATCAACAGTTTCCCGCTGATCAATACCTGGAAATGCAAAAACCCGCCAAATCGCTTGGGCGGGTTGATGTTTTCGAATCGACATCACTATCGATTCATCATTGCGCAGATCTTTGCGTGAGCAAAGATCCGGTCAACAACAAGAATTAAGCAGCCAGTGCCTTCAGGGCAGCAGCCAGACGGCTCTTATGGCGAGCAGCCTTGTTCTTGTGAATGATTTTCTTGTCAGCGATGCTGTCGATAGTCGAGACCGAAGCCTGGAACACGGAAGTCGCAGCAGCCTTGTCGCCTGCTTCGATCGCCTTGCGGACAGCCTTGATTGCTGTACGCAGCGTCGAACGCTGGCTGGAGTTGTGCGCGTTTTGCTTAACAGCTTGACGAGCACGTTTGCGTGCTTGTGCGGTATTTGCCATGAATAATTATCCTAAATCGAGATCGAGAGCATCGCAATCTTGATAACTTGCGAGGCGGAATTCTGTAAAGCCACGGATTATAACCATTTTTCCTCAAACTGGCAAATGCAGCCTGACTATCGCCAGTCGTCTGTTGCAAAAGAGGCTTAATTACCGATATGCAAGATTCAAGGCGAACGTTCTTTGCGCGTCCGCCTCCAATCGCGTCAGCGCTGCGGGAATCCCCTGCAAACCCGCAGCTCCCCCCGAAAACGAAAGCTATAATGCCGTCCCATGAACTTGCATAAAACGCTTGCCACCGTTTCTGGCATGACGATGCTCTCCCGCATTACCGGTCTCGCAAGAGAAATCCTGTTCGCACGTGCATTCGGCGCCTCGGCCTACACCGATGCCTTCAACGTCGCCTTCCGCATTCCCAACCTGTTGCGCCGGCTGTTCGCCGAAGGCGCCTTTTCGCAGGCCTTCGTGCCCATCCTCGCCGAATACAAGAACCAGAAGGGCGACGCCGCCACCAAACATCTGGTCGACCACGTGGCGACGGTGCTGATCTGGGTCATGGTCGCCACCAGCATTGCCGGCATCCTGGCCACGCCGCTGATCGTGTACTTCATCGCCACCGGGCTCAAATACAACCAGGACGCCTTCGACGCCTCGGTGATCATGACCCGCATCATGTTCCCCTATATCGGCTTCATGTCCTTCGTGGCGCTGGCCGGCGGCATCCTCAATACCTGGCGCGAATTCAAGATCCCGGCATTCACCTCGGTGCTGCTGAATGTGTCCTTTATCGTTGCGTCCCTGTTCGTCGCTCCTTACATGGACCAGCCGATCTATGCGATGGCATTTGCGGTGTTCGTCGGCGGCGTGCTGCAAGTCGCGCTGCAGATTCCCGCGCTGATCAAGATCGGCATGCTGCCGCGCCTGTACCTCAATCCGATGATCGGTCTCTCCGACGAAGGCGTGAGGCGCGTGCTCAAGAAAATGGGCCCGGCGGTGTTCGCCGTCTCAGCCGCGCAGATCAGCCTGATGATCAACACCAATATCGCCTCGCGCCTGGCGCACGGCAGCGTGTCGTGGCTGTCGTACGCCGACCGTCTGATGGAATTCCCCACCGCCCTGCTTGGCGTGGCGCTCGGCACCATCCTGTTGCCCAGCCTGTCGAACGCACATGCCGAAAACGACATGGCCGAATATTCGGCATTGCTGGACTGGGGCCTGCGCCTGACCTTCCTGCTGGCGCTGCCCTGCGCGGTGGGGCTGGCGACGCTGTCGGAGCCGCTGACCGCCACGCTGTTCCATTACGGTAAATTCGACACGGTCTCGGTCGACATGACCGGCCGCGCATTGATTGCCTACGGCGTCGGCCTGATCGGCCTGATCCTGGTGAAAATCCTGGCGCCCGGCTTCTACGCCAAACAGGACATCCGCACCCCGGTCAAGATCGCCATCGGCGTGCTGATCGCAACCCAGCTGATGAACTACATTTTCGTGCCGTGGATCGCCCATGCCGGCCTGGCCTTGTCGATCGGCCTGGGCGCCTGCCTGAACGCGGCGTTCCTGTTCTGGGGCCTGCGTCGCCGCAACATCTACACCCCGCAACCGGGCTGGCGCATGTTCTTGATCAAGCTGACCGGAGCGCTGTTCCTGCTCGCTGGCGTGGCGCTGGCGGTAGCGCGACATTTTGACTGGATCGCCATGCGCGCCCATCCGGCCGAGCGCATTGGTGCGCTGTTGCTGGTGTTTGCAGCGTGTGGCGTGGCGTATTTCGGCGCGCTGATGGCAATGGGATTTCGCTTCCGCGACTTCAAGCGCATCGGTCGTTGATAGCTTGTCTGGCCAAGGCAATGTTGCGTTGATGCGCCATTGCCAGCCAAACATTTCACAAGCGCGCATATTTTGATAGCATGTTCAATATATGACGCTTACACCGCTCGAATATTTTTCTTCGCTGGTTCGTCAAGACGATTCGATTCCGCTTTTTGAATCGGCTCTGGCGCTGGGGCAAGATGCGCATCCCGATCTGGATTTGTCCGCATGCCAGATCGAGATGGATACCCTGGCGCTCAAGTTGAAGCAGCGTCTGTCCTCGGATGCATCGCATATCCAAAAATTGCGGATGCTCAACCACTTCTTTTTCCAGGAGCTGGCGTTCGCCGGCAACATCAACAATTATTACGATCCCGACAACAGCTACATCGACCGTGTGCTGACGTCGCGCCGCGGCATTCCGATTTCGCTGGCGGTGGTGTATATGGAGTTGGGACAGCAGATTGGCCTGAACATGAAGGGTATTTCCTTCCCCGGCCACTTCCTGATGAAGCTGTCGGTACAATCGGGCGACATCGTGCTCGACCCGATGAACGGCGCCAGCCTGTCGCGTGAAGAATTGGAGGAGCGCCTGGAACCGTATCTGGAGCAGCAGGAATACGGCGACGAGCTGCCGCTGGCGGCGTATCTGCGCGCCGCCCATCCGCGCGAAATCCTGACCCGCATGCTGCGCAACCTGAAAGCCATCTACACCGACTCCCAGCGCTGGCAGGGTGTGCTCGAGGTACAGGAGCGCCTGGTGATCTTGTTGCCGGATGAAATTACCGAACGCCGCGATCGCGGTCTGGCCTACGCCAACCTGGCTGAACCGCAGGCGGCGCTGGACGATCTGGAGGCCTACCTGGCCTTGCGTCCCGATGCGGAAGACGCCGACAGCATGCGTGAGAGGCTGCCGGAACTGCGTCACGCCAGCAGGCGCCCCAACTGAAGTTGGAGACGCCAGCCCGGCGCTACTGATTGCTGTACTGACTGCTGATCAGCCCTTCGAACGCGCTTCAATCACTTCCCAGCGTTCGAGATTTTCCAGCAACAAACCATCGATCTCGGCGAAACGCGCATTCAGGCGCCCCGCTTCGTCCGCGCCGGACTTGTACAGATCCGGATCGGCCAGCTTGGCGGAAATCGCCGTCTGTTCTTCTTCCAGTTGCGCGATCAGCTTCGGCAGCTCTTCCAACTCGCGCTGCTCCTTGTAGCTGAGCTTCTTCGGCTTGGCAACAGCAGGCGCCGCCACCGGCAGCTCAGCCGGTTTGGATTCACTCTTGCCGTCCGATTTCTTCGCGCTTGCCTGCGAGCTGGCGCGCACGCGCTCCCAGTCGCTGTAGCCGCCGACATATTCCTTCCAGACGCCATCGCCCTCGGAAGCAATCACCTGCGTGACGACATTGTCGAGGAAGGTGCGGTCATGGCTTACCAGGAACACGGTGCCTTCGTAATCTTCCAGTAATTCTTCCAGCAGTTCGAGCGTGTCGATATCGAGATCGTTGGTCGGTTCATCGAGCACCAGCACGTTGGCTGGCTTGGCGAACAAGCGCGCCAGCAACAGGCGATTGCGCTCGCCGCCGGACAAGGTGCGCACCGGCGAACGCGCGCGTTCCGGCGCGAACAGGAAGTCGCCCAGATACGTCATCACGTGCCTGCGCTGGCCATTGACTTCGACCCAGTCGCTACCCGGCGCGATGGTGTCGGCCAGGGTGGCTTCTTCATTGAGCTGGGTGCGCATCTGGTCGAAGTACGCGACCTGCAATTTGGTGCCCTGGCGGACGGTGCCGGCGTCGGCGGTTTCTTCGCCGAGGATCAGCTTGAGCAGCGTGGTCTTGCCGGCGCCGTTCTGGCCGATCAGGCCGATCTTGTCGCCGCGCATGAGGATGCCGCTGAAATCGCGCACGATGGTCTTGCCGCCATACGACTTGCTGACGTTTTCGAGTTCCGCCACGATCTTGCCGGAACGCTCGCCGGACGACACTTCCAGCTTGACCTGGCCCTGGCGATCACGGCGCACGCTGCGTTCGAGACGCAAGGATTCGAGCCGGCGCACACGGCCTTCGTCGCGCGTGCGGCGCGCCTTGACGCCTTTGCGGATCCAGACTTCTTCCTGTGCCAGGAATTTGTCGAACTTGGCGTTCTCGACTTCTTCGTTGTCCAGCAACTCTTCCTTGCGACCCTGGTAGGTGCTGAAATTGCCCGGGAAGGACAACAGCTTGCCGCGGTCGAGTTCGATGATGCGGGTGGCGACGTTGTCGAGGAAGCTGCGATCATGGGTGACGAACAGCACGCTGCCCTTGTAGTCGCGCAGCAGACCTTCGAGCCACAGGATGGAGCCGAAATCCAGATGGTTGGTCGGTTCGTCCAGCAGCAGCACGTCAGGTGCGCCGACCAGGCCGCAGGCCAGCGCCACGCGCTTTTGCATGCCGCCCGACAGTTCGCCGATGAGGGCTTCGCCTTTGAGATTCAGCTTGTCGAGCGTGGTCTCGACCTTGTTGTTCAGGCTCCAGGCGTCGGCCGCATCGAGGATCAGCTGGATGTCGTGCATGCGCTCCATGAGCGCTTCGTCGTTGTCGCCGCCGAACTGGCCGGTCAGCGATTCGTATTCGGCCAGCAGCGCCGGCAATTCACCGAGGCCGGAAGCGACCGCGTTGAAGATCGTCATCTCGGCGGGGAAATGCGGCTCCTGATCAACGTAGGCGATTTTCAGGCCCTGCTGCATGACCAGCAAACCGTCGTCCAGCTTGGAAACGGCGGCGATGATTTTCAGCAAGGACGACTTGCCGGTGCCGTTGCGGCCGATCAGGCCGACGCGTTCGCCGGTTTCAAGAGAAAATTCCGCGTGGTCGAGAAGCGGGACGTGTCCGAATGCGAGCTGCGCATTGGAGAGGGAAATGACTGCCATAAGTATGCCGAGGGATGAGATCGAAGGTCGGGGCGGAAAAGCCTTTGCCGCGACTCAATTAAAGAAGAAAGACCGCATTGTACCGATTGCGCGCGGTGATGGTGTATCTATGCTGCGTCTGGACGCCATCTGTGTACGATCGGCTGTTGCAGCCAACGCAATCCATTGCCTTTGAACAACAAACGATGCGGATTGCGCGGCGTTTTGATGTTCTTTTATTACGACCGCGCACTGAAACGGGCTCCCGCATACATTTGGAAACACAATCGTCGGCCCGATCCGCCGCAGATCGGCTGTTGCGCCCGGCCCATGTTGTAAGATACGGCACGCCCTTCACTACGAAGCCGTTTCAAGATCAAGCTGGCGCACACCACACTGCCCTGACTTTGCAACGGTTTCCAACAATAACCATGCGCTTCAACTCTCGCTTGCACCTTCTTTCGCGTCAACGCGGCTTCCTCAATCCCAACATCGCCAAGTTCCTTGCCTTCTCGGTGCTCGGCCTCGCCATCATCGGCGCGCTGATCATTGCCTATGCGCTGATCTTCATCAATCCGCGCCTGCCGTCGCTGGATGTGATCACCGATTACCGGCCAAAGATCCCGCTGCGCATCTACTCCGCGGACAACGTGCTGCTCGGCGAATTCGGCGAAGAAAAGCGCAGCCTGGTCAAGCTCGACGACATCCCGGCCAACATGAAGAATGCGGTGCTGGCGATCGAGGACAACCGTTTCTACCAGCACGGCGGCATCGACTACATCGGCATCGCGCGCGCCATCGCGACTGACGTGGTGCGCGGCCACGCCAGCCAGGGCGCCAGCACCATCACCATGCAGGTGGCGCGCAACGTCTTCCTGACCAAGGAAAAAACCGTCTCGCGCAAACTGTATGAAGTATTGCTGGCCAACAAGATCGAAGCGGCGCTGAGCAAGGACCAGATCCTTGAGGTGTACATGAACCAGATCTATCTGGGTCAGCGCGCGTTCGGTTTCGCAGCGGCGGCACGCACCTATTTCGGCAAGGACATCAAGAACATCACGCTGGCCCAGGCCGCGATGCTGGCCGGCCTGCCGAAGGCGCCGTCGGCCTATAACCCGATCGTCAATCCGAAGCGCGCGCACATCCGCCAGCAATACATCCTGCAACGCATGCTCGACCTCGAATACATCACGCAGAAGGAATACGACGCTGCCGTCAAGGAAGACATCCAGGTGCGTGCGCCCGGCAACCAGTACAACGTCCACGCCGAATACGTGAATGAAATGGTGCGCCAGATGGTCTACGCACAATACAAGGAAGACACCTACACGCACGGCATCACCGTCACCACCACCATCAACGCCGCCGACCAGAAGGCGGCCTACGATGCAGTGCGCAAGGGTGTGATGGATTACGACCGTCGCCACGGCTATCGCGGGCCGGAAGAAACCATCGAGCTGCCGTCGAAGGATGAAGACCGCGCCCAGGCCATCGATGATGCCATGGACGACTATCCCGACAACGACGACATCCTCGCCGCCGTCGTGGTGTCGGCCGATCCGAAACAGATCCAGGCAGTGATCCGCAGCGGCGAGAAGATCACGCTGTCGGGTGACACCCTGAAGTTCGTCGCGGCGGCGTTGAGTCCGAAGGCCAAGAAGGAAACTCGCATCGCGCCGGGCGCGGTGATCCGCGTCATGCAGGACGGCAAGAAGAACTGGCAGATCGTGCAGTTGCCCGAAGTGGAAGCCACGCTGGTGTCGGTGACACCGCAGAACGGCGCCATCCGCGCACTGGTGGGCGGCTTCGACTTCACTCAGAACAACTTCAACCACGTCACGCAAGCCTGGCGCCAGCCCGGCTCGACGTTCAAGCCGTTCATTTATTCCGCGGCGCTGGAAAAAGGTTTTGCACCCGCCTCCATCATCAACGACGCGCCGGTGTCCTACCCGGCCGGCAACGGCCAACCGAACTGGGAACCGAAGGACGACGATCCGCCGGCCGGCCCGATGGCGATGCGCACCGCGTTGCAGAAGTCGGTCAACCTGGTCGCCATCCGCACGCTGGACGCGATCGGCGTGAAGTATGCGCAGGACTTCATTACGCAGCACTTCGGCTTTGACACCGACAAGGTGCCGCCTTACCTGCCGATGGCGTTGGGTGCAGGCCAGACCACACCCCTGCAACTGGCCTCGGCCTATGCGATCTTCGCCAATGGCGGCTACAAGATCAATCCCTACCTGATCACGCAGATCACCGACGCACGCGGCAAGGTGCTGTCCAAGGCGGATCCGCTGATCGTCGGCAGCAATGCGCCGCGTGCGATCGACGAACGCAACAGCTACATCATGACCAGCCTGCTGCAATCGGTGGCCCAGCGCGGCACCGGCGCGCGCAGCAACTCGCTCAAGCGCACCGACCTGGCCGGCAAGACCGGCACCACCAACGACGCGTTCGACGGCTGGTTCGCCGGTTATCAGCGCACGCTGACGACGGTGGTGTGGATGGGTTACGATCAGCCCAAGAGCTTGGGCAGCAAGGAATTCGGCGCACAACTGGCGCTGCCGATCTGGGTCGACTACATGGGCGTGGCGCTGCGCGGAACGCCGCAATCCGATACGCCGGCGCCGGCCGGGATCCGCTTCATCGACGGCGAGCCGTACTATGAAAACTTCACGCCGGGCAATGGTTTCGTAGCGTCGCTGGGTGTGGAAGGCGGCGGCGTGGTTGATGCGCTGTCGAACTTCTTCGGCTGGTCGAAGAATCCGAATTCGGAAACCCAGGCGCCGCCATCCTCCGGCCCTGCACCTACTCCGCAAGAAAAGGCCAGGGACAACCTGTATCAGGGGCGCTGACCCGGCCGCAAAAAGAAAAAAGCGCAGAAGAAAAATCTTCTGCGCTTTTTTTGTCTGGTGCCCCCGACACGGATCGAACGTGTGACCTATCCCTTCGTACCACTATGGCTTTCGCCACCAGGAAACCTGTTTGTGGTCTGGACTATACCTTGGCCATGGACTTGCAGCCTGCAGGCCGGAGCCGTCTAGTCTCTACACCTTCCGCATCATGAGATCCGATGCGGCTTGGCTCGGTATTGCCAGCAGCCGCTTGCAGCATAAGCACTGCGGGCGCTGTCAGGGTTCACCGAATTTGACTCCATTCACGCGGCGCCTTTCGGATGCCGGTGCCCAATGTTGTTTAGGAGGGGATCGCTCTATCCACTGAGCTACGGGGGCGTGGTCGCTATTGTAACGGCTGCGGAGGTGGAAGGAAAGTTCGGCGGGGCAGATCAGGATCAGGCCTTGCGGCTTTCGAACCAGTTCTGGTCCAGGCACAGTCGCAGCTGCATGCGCGCGCGGTACAACAGGACGCTGCAGTTGCCGGCGGTGATCTTCAGTTCCTTGCAGATTTCGGTAATCTCGAACTCGAACAGCTCGCGCATGGAAAACACGCGCGCCATCACCGGCGTCAGCTTGTTCAGGCAAAAATCCATGATGTCGAAGAACTGCGCCTGCTGCAGCGTTTCGGCCGGATTACCCCAGTCGGCGGGTGCTTCGGCCCAATGACCGGTGTCATCGAAGAGGACGTCGAAGTCGCCCGGGTCGCCGATTTCCGCCGGTCCGGCCTGGACGTATTTCTTTTCCTTGCGCAACACGTCGACGATCTTGTGCTTGAGGATACCCACCAGCCAGGTCCGCAAAGAGGACTTTCCCGAATAACCGGCCGGGTTCTGCAAGGCCGCCAGCAGCGTTTCCTGGGCCGCATCTTCGGCGGTGTCCTCCTGCAAATGCAGGCGCGCGAACCGCACCAGCATGCTGCGCTCGGCAACGACGGCCTGTTCGAAGGACTTGTCGCTCATGATTGGATTGTGCCTTTGCTCATTGCTTGCTCATTGATCTGTACTGCAACAGCCCGTACTGTACTTCGATTTTCGGACAACGGGTGTGCAGGCATGATAATGGACGGCTCCGTTACAATGCAAACACCGCGCGATCCTTCGACTCCGTCGCCCGATCAGCTCGCCTCATATAACTTACAACGAGACTATATGGCCAGCCTTACGCTTTCATCCGCTTCGCGCGTTGCACGCGTCGCTCTAATGACGCTGTCGACGCTCTGGATTGCCGCTACTGCCCCTGTCCAAGCGCAACAATTACCTGACACCATCGCCCAACGCGTCGCGGCCTGTATCGCCTGCCACGGCAAGGAAGGCCGCGCCTCCAGCGACGGCTACTACCCGCGCATCGCCGGCAAGCCGGAAGGCTATCTCTACAATCAGCTGACCAACTTCCGCGACGGCAATCGCCAGTATCCGCTGATGACTTACCTGCTCGATCATCTGTCGGACGCCTATCTGCACGAAATCGCCGCCTACTTTTCCGCCCAACATCCGCCTTACCCGGCGCCGCAACCGGCTGAAGCGACGCCGGCCGTGCTGGAGCGCGGGCGTGCACTGGTCATGAATGGCGACAGCAGCAAGAAAGTCCCGGCCTGCATCGCCTGCCACGGCCAGGCGCTGACCGGCGTGGCGCCGGCGGTGCCCGGCCTGATCGGCTTGCCGCGCGACTACATCAACTCGCAGTTCGGTGCATGGAAAAATGGCGTACGCAAAGCCAAGGCGCCGGATTGCATGGCGCAGATCACGCAACGGCTTTCACTGGAAGACATCAACGCCGCCAGCAGTTGGCTGGCCGCGCAGACGGTTCCGGAAGGCGCGCGTCCGGCCGCCGCAACAACAGTCAAGTTGCCGCTGCCCTGCGGCAGCGTGGCGGAATAAGGAACACGCCATGACATCCCTCAAACGTATTCTGCTGGCGCTGCTGTTGCTGATCATCGCCGTACCGGCCGTCATCATCGGCGCCGAATTCATCGATCACGAGGACGCGGAAAGCACGGCGGCCGCACCGCCGTCTTCATCGGCGACCGAACAGCAGATCGCGCGCGGCGCGTATCTCGCACGCGCCGGCGATTGCATGGCATGCCATACCGCCCGCGGTGGCCAGCCTTACGCGGGCGGGCGCGCCATCCCGACGCCGTTCGGCACCATGTACGCACCCAACATCACCGCCGACAAGGAAACCGGCCTCGGCTCCTGGAGCGCGAAGGATTTCTGGCGCGCCCTGCATCACGGTAAATCGAAGGATGGAAGTTTCCTTTACCCGGCCTTCCCGTACACCAACTACACCAAGATCACCCGCGAAGATTCCAACGCGTTGTTCGCCTACATGCAAACCGTGACGCCGGTGCGCCAGCCCAGCCAGGAACATGCGTTGCGCTTCCCCTACAACAATCGCATCCTGCTGGCCGGATGGCGTGCGCTGTACTTCACGCCCGGCGCCTATAGCGCCGACAGCAAACAATCGGTCGAATGGAACCGCGGCGCCTACCTGGTGCAAGGACTGGGCCATTGCAGCGCTTGCCACACCACGCGCAACGCCTTCGGTGCGACTGTCGCCAAGTCCGACCTGGGTGGCGGCTTGATCCCGATCATGAACTGGTACGCGCCATCGCTGACATCGGATGCAGAAGCCGGCCTTGGTAACTGGGAGCTGCAGCACATCACGGCGCTGCTGAAAACTGGCGTATCGCCGCGTAGCACCGTGTTCGGCCCGATGGCGGAAGTCGTCAGCCGCAGCTTGCAGCATCTCGACGACAACGACATCCAGGCCATGGCGGTCTATCTGAAATCATTGCCGCAGAACGATCCGCCGCCGGCACTCGATACAGCGCAACCAGACAAGCCCACCGCCGATCGCGTGATGCAGGCGGGCGCCAAGATTTATGAGCAGCATTGCGCCGAATGCCACAAGGCCGGCGGTCAGGGCATCGCGCCGGCCTATCCGCCGATGAGCGGCAACCGTGCATTGACCATGGGCTCTGCGGTGAATCCGATCAGGATGGTGTTGAATGGCGGCTTCCCGCCGTCCACGCAAGGCAATCCGCGTCCTTACGGCATGCCGCCGTTCGGACAAATGCTCAACGATCAGGAAGTGGCGGCGGTGGTGTCGTACATCCGGAACAGCTGGGATAACCGTGCGGGCTTTGTGTCGCCGCAGGAAGTGAACCGCTATCGGTCGATTCCGCTGGATTGACAACGCAGACCGTTGTCACGTTGCTGCGACGGCAATGAACGCCGTCGCAGAATGTGCTGACTACTTTTCTTCCATGCTGAGCTTGTAGCCCATGCCGCGTACGGTCTTGACGTAATCGGCGGCCGCGCCCAGTGATTTGCGCAAGCGCATGATGTGGACGTCGACAGTACGTTCTTCGATGAAGGTGTGGTCGCCCCAGACCTTGTCCAGCAATTGCGCACGCGAAAAGATGCGCTCGGGATGCGCCACAAGATAGCGCAACAATTTGAATTCGGCCTGGTCCAGTTCGACCTCTTGCTGATCGATCGTCACGCGATGACGCTCGGTATCGATACCGACCAATCCATAAGACAGGCTTTGCTGCCCGACTTCGGGCGCCTTGCGGCGCAGCAGCGCCTGCACGCGCGCCACCAGTTCCTTCGGTGAGAACGGTTTGGTGACGTAGTCGTCAGCGCCCTCGTTGAGTCCCTTGACCTTGTCTTCTTCCATGCCCTTGGCGGTCAGCATGATCACCGGCAAAGCTGCCGTGCGGGCATCGCGACGCCATTCACTGAGCAATCCCAGGCCGGAGGTATCGGGTAGCATCCAGTCCAGCAACACCAGATGCGGTAGAGCGTCGGCGATCAACTTGCGCGCCTGCGCCGCGTCGCTGGCGATGGACGTGATGAATCCTGCTCCCTGCATGGTGAACCGCAGCAGCTCGGCGATGCTGGGCTCGTCTTCAACTAACAGGATGTGTAACTGGTCTTTTGACATTCGCGGGTATGTTTGACTTGTCATGGGCGACGCCGGTGCAGCGCATTTGCGAGCAGCAGCCCTTCCCGGCTCCTGCTCTGCACTGATGTGTCGCGTCAGGCCGTTACTTTATCAGCAATCCGTCTTGCCATCGTCTGCGCGACGTCCGCCTGCTGCGCTTCGACCATGACCCGGATCAACGGCTCGGTGCCGGAAGGCCGGATCAGTACGCGGCCGCTGTCGCCCAACGCCTTTTCAACGGCGTCCTTCTCGGCTTGCATGCCGGGATTGGTTTTCCAGTCGAAACCGGCCGGGATCTTCACATTGATGAGCACTTGCGGATACAGGCGGATGTCGGCAGTCATGTCGGCCAGGCTCATACTGGCGCGCTTGAGCGCGGACAACACCTGCAGCGCCGAGACGATGCCGTCGCCGGTGGTGTGCTTGTCCAGGCACAGCAAATGGCCCGAACCTTCGCCGCCCAGCAGCCAGCCGCGCTCCTGCAAGGTTTCCAGCACGTAGCGGTCACCCACTTTGGCACGGGCGAAGCCGATGCCCATGTTCTTGAAAGCCACTTCCAGCGCCATATTGGTCATCAGCGTGCCGACTGCGCCCGGCACCGGGCCGGTAGCAAGACGATCCTTGACCATCACGTACAGCAGCTCGTCGCCGTTGTAGATACGACCCGTCGCGTCGACCATCACCAGCCGGTCCGCGTCGCCGTCGAGAGCGATGCCGACGTGTGCCTTGTTTGCCAGCACGGATCGGGACAAAGCCTCCGGCGCTGTCGCGCCAAAGCCTTCGTTAATGTTGAGACCATTCGGCTGGTTGCCGATGGTGATGACTTCAGCGCCGAGTTCATGAAACACGTGCGGTGCGATATGGTAAGCGGCGCCGTGCGCGCAATCCACCACAATACGCATGCCATGCAGATCGAGGTCGTTTGGGAAAGTGCCCTTGCAGAATTCAATGTAGCGGCCCTGGGCGTCGTCCAGACGCTTGGCCTTGCCAAGCTTTTCGGAAGACGCGCAGCCCATGGGTTGCTCGAGCTCCGCTTCAATCTCGGCTTCCACTGCATCGGCCAGCTTGTTGCCCGAGGCCGAGAAAAATTTGATGCCATTGTCGTGATACGGATTATGCGAAGCCGAAATCACCACGCCGGCCGACAGCCGCAAGGCGCGCGTGAGATACGCCACCGCCGGCGTCGGTACCGGGCCGGCCAGCATCACGTCCACTCCGGCGGCGGCAAAGCCGGCTTCCAGCGCAGCTTCCAGCATGTAGCCGGAAATCCGTGTGTCCTTGCCGATCAGCACTGTCGGTTTGGCCGAGGATGACCACTTCTTGGTCAACACCTTGCCGGCGGCATAGCCGAGGCGCATCACGAAATCGGGCGTGATCGGCGCCGTTCCCACACGTCCACGCACGCCATCGGTACCAAAATATTTTGCAGCCATGATTCTGAGTTCTCTCTTGTCAGGTATTTTTATAAATTGTTTTCACGCCGTGGCGGCCATGCCGGCCTGCCACACGTTGAGCGCGTCGACTGTCTCCGCGACGTCATGCACACGAATGATCATCGCACCTTGCGCCGCCGCTGCCAAGGCTGCGCCGAGGCTACCGGCCAGACGCCGGTCGAGCGGCTTGCCGGTGACCGCACCGATCATGGATTTGCGCGACATGCCGGCCAGCAGCGGCAGATCGAGCGTGTCGATCATCCGGCGCGTGTTCCGCAGCAAGTCGTAATTGTGCTCGACGCTCTTGCCGAAGCCGAAGCCGGGATCAATGCAGATGCGGTCGTGTTGCACGCCTGCGGCGCGCAAGGCAACGACGCGCTCCTGCAGGAAGGCGACAACCTCCTGCACCACGTCGCCATAGCTCGGCTGCTGCTGCATGGTCTGCGGATCGCCCTGCATGTGCATGATGCACAGTCCGGCGGCGCTGTCCTTGACCGCATCAATGGCGCCGGGAGCACGGAATCCGTTGATGTCGTTGATCATGTCGACCTCCGCAATCAACGCCTCGCGCATGACTTCAGGCTTGTAAGTGTCGATCGACAGCGGCTTGCCGCAATCGCGCAAGGCGTAAATCACCGGCATCACGCGCCGCAATTCTTCATCCAGCGGCACCGGTGGAATGCCCGGGCGGGTCGATTCGCCGCCGATGTCGATGATATCGACGCCGTCGGCGATCATCTGTTCGGCATGCGACAGCGCGAACTCCAGCGCGGAATAGCTGCCGCCGTCGGAAAAGGAATCGGGAGTGACGTTGAGGATGCCCATGACCAGCGGCCTGCGCCCCTGTGCGATGGAAAGGCGATAGCGCCCGCATTGTAGAGTGTGTTGATTCATTGAAGCTGCATCGTTTTCAAACCTGGCGCTCAAGCTGCCCGCAGGCGATATTGTCGTTATTGATTCGCCCGTCTCCAGACTGCATACGGCTGATAACTACCGACTGTCGCCTATCCAACTACCCGCTCCGACGCGAAACAAAGAAAAAGGGCGAGGATTGCTCCTCACCCTGAGACCAGCTATGCGCCCTGCCCCGCGATCAGGCGGGAGCGGTGGCGGTCGGCGAAATATCGCCTGGTGTATTGTCGGAAGACTTCTTGACCGGGATACCGGACTTCGGTGGACGCGGCTCATTGCCGGCCATGATGTCGCTGATCTGGTCGGCATCGATGGTTTCCCAGTCGAGCAGCTTCTGCGCCATGACTTCGACCTTGTCGCGATTCTCTTCCAGCAGACGACGCGACAGCGCATATTGTGTATCGAGGATGCTGCGGATTTCTGCATCGACCTTTTGTTGCGTCGCTTCCGAAACAGTCTTCGACGACATGCGGCCGAAGTAAGCGTCTTGCTCGGTGTCTTCGTAGACCATCGTGCCCAATGCTTCGGACATGCCGTAGCGAGTCACCATGGCGCGCGCCAGCTTGGTTGCGCGCTCGAAGTCGTTGGACGCGCCGGTCGACATCTGATGCATGAAGATTTCTTCTGCGATACGACCGCCGAACAGGATGGCGATCTCTTCCAGCATCTTGTCCTTGTACATGTTGACGCGGTCATGCTCAGGCAACTGCCAGGTCAGGCCGAGTGCATAGCCACGCGGCATGATGGTGACCTTGTGGACCGGATCTGCCTTCGGCAACAGCTTGGCGACAACCGCGTGGCCGGATTCATGGAACGCGGTATTGCGGCGTTCTTCTTCGCGCATCACGGCGGACTTGCGTTCCGGGCCCATGACGATCTTGTCCTTGGCGTCTTCGAAGTCCTGCATTTCCACCAGACGCTTGCTGCGGCGCGCGGCGAACAAGGCGGCTTCATTGACCAGGTTGGCCAGGTCGGCGCCTGAGAAACCAGGTGTGCCACGTGCCAGGATGTCGGCCTTGACGTCAGGAGCGATAGGCACCTTGCGCATGTGGACGTACAGGATTTGTTCGCGGCCGCGGATGTCCGGCAGACCGACCATCACCTGACGGTCGAAACGACCCGGACGCAGCAGCGCCTTGTCGAGCACGTCGGCGCGGTTGGTTGCGGCGATCACGATGACACCCGAGTTGGCTTCAAAGCCATCCATCTCGACCAACATCTGGTTCAGTGTCTGTTCACGTTCGTCGTTGCCGCCGCCCATACCGGCGCCGCGATGGCGACCGACCGCGTCGATTTCATCGATGAAGATGATGCACGGTGCATGCTTTTTGGCGTTTTCGAACATGTCGCGGACACGCGATGCGCCCACGCCGACGAACATTTCAACGAAATCGGAACCGGAAATGGTGAAGAACGGCACCTTGGCTTCGCCGGCAATGGCGCGCGCCAGCAATGTCTTACCGGTACCCGGAGGACCGACCATCAGCACGCCGTGAGGAATGCGGCCGCCGAGTTTCTGGAATTTGGTTGGATCGCGCAGGAATTCGACCAGCTCCTGCACTTCTTCTTTCGCTTCGTCGCAACCGGCGACGTCGGCGAAGGTGACCGAATTGCTGTTCTCATCGAGCATGCGCGCCTTCGATTTGCCGAAGGAGAACGCGCCGCCCTTGCCGCCGCCCTGCATCTGGCGCATGAAGAACACCCAGACGCCGATCAGCAACAGCATCGGGAACCAGGAGATGAATACTTGCGACAGGAAGGATTGCTCTTCAGGCTGCTTGACGTCGAACTTCACGCCGTTGTTCAGCAGATCGCCGACCAGGCCGCGGTCCAGATAGGTCGCGGCGGTTTTGACCTTTTTACCATCTTGCGTGGTCGCGATGATGCTGCGATCTTCGATGGTGGCGTCCTTGATGTGACCGGCTTTTACTTCGCTGATGAAGTCGGAGTAAGCGATCGCTGTAGCGCCCGACGCCGCGCTGCGGCTATCGAACTGTTTAAAGACCATAAACAGCACAAGCGCGATGACCACCCAGATGGCGGCTTTGGAAAACATGTTGTTCACTAGAACTCCTCCGACGCGAGCGCGCCTCATTACCTTATATATATCCGATTTTACTCGGATTCATCTGCGCTTACTAGGAAACCGTCCATACCGGCAGCCTTGCTCTGAACTACGGCAAACCGGCGGCCAAACTTGAATGCGGAAAGACGGCAACATGGCGTCGGAAACAACATGGAAACAGCTGAAAAACCGGCGCAAACGATGCCTTTCGGACCTGCAGAGGAAGGCTTCCTGCAGTTGATGTGTGGCCGGACAGCGTGAAATCAAGAAGGAAAATGGTCAAAAGGTGGGTTTATTACACGATTTTTACGGGAAAACGCCGAGCAAGGCTCACTGCGGATTCTTCAAAATCTTGCCCAGAAGGAAAATTTCTGATGACTTGTCGCGACTTGCCTTGGGCTTCTTCGACACCACGGTCTTGAATTCAGCCCGGAATTTGTGCACCAGCTCGTTGTAGCCGGTACCGTTGAAGCATTTCACCAACACCGAGCCGGTCGGTTTCATGTGCGCCTGGGCGAATTCAATTGCCAGATCGATAAGATGCTCAACCCGCGCCGCGTCGGAAATCGCCACGCCGGACAGATTGGGCGCCATGTCGGACAGCACCAGGTCGACCTGGCGGCCGTCCAGGATTGCCTCCAACTGGCGCAGGGAATCCTCCTCGCGGAAGTCGCCCTGGATGAAGTGGACGTCGGCAATCGGATCCATCGGCAGCATGTCCAGCCCGATGATGGTGCCGCGGATACCGCCGCCTTCTAGGCCGGCCAGCTTGTTGCGGGCGTACTGCGACCAGCTGCCGGGCGTCGAACCAAGGTCGACGATGACCTGGCCGGGCTTGATCAGCTTCTCTTCCTCGTCGATTTCCTTGAGCTTATAGGCCGCGCGCGCGCGGTAACCTTCCTTTTGCGCAAGCTTCACATACGGGTCGTTAATGTGATCGTGCAGCCAGTTTTTGTTTAATTTCTTCTTTGCCATTCGCGTAGAATACTGGTTTTAAATATTGAGGGACAGAGTTCGGTCCGGTTCTTGCCGGCCTCAGGCTACAAGCCGCTCGCCCACCGGAAACAAACTATGTTGAAACTTACTCCTGCAGAGCGCAGTGAATTGCGCGCCGAAGCGCATGGCCTGAGCCCTGTCGTGATCATCGGCGAAGGCGGCCTGACCGCCGGCGTCACCAAGGAAATCGATGCCAGCCTGAACGCCCACGGCCTCATCAAGGTCCGCGTGTTCGGCGATGACCGAGAAGCGCGCGTCGCCATCTATGACACCATTTGCGAACAACTCAAGGCAGCGCCGGTGCAACACATCGGCAAACTGCTGGTGATCTTTCGCCCCAAGAAGGAAGCTGCAAAAGAACGCAGCGAAACACGCGGCAAGGGCATGCGCGAAGTCACCATCGTCAAACCCAGCGCCAGCGGCACCAAGCGCCCATCGGTGACCAAGGTCATGATCAAGGGTAACGAACGCGTTACTGCGGGCGGCTCGATCAAGCGCGCCAAACCGCGTCAGAAGAGTGCCAAGAAATCCATGGGCTGATCATTCAGCCATCGGATTTCAGCAAGAAAAAATGCCCGCTTCAGCGGGCATTTTTTTAACCATCGCAAAGTGCCGTAAATTATTTCCAGCCCATCAACAGCACCCGCGTCGGCCTTTACGCTACGACTTAAACGTAACGCACTTCCAGAATTTCATACTCACGCACGCCCGACGGCGCTTCGACGGCAACCACATCGCCGGCGCTCTTGCCGATCAGTGCACGTGCGATCGGCGACGTCACCGATACCTTCGATACCTTGATGTCGGCTTCGTCGATACCGACGATCTGATAGGTGACCTTTTCACCGCTGTCCAGGTTTTCCAGATCGACGGTCGCGGCAAATACCACGCGTCCATCAGCACCCGCGCTCAAGGTCGCCGGATCGACGACCAGCGACGAACCCAGCTTGCCTTCGAGGTCAGCAATGCGGCCTTCGATGAAAGCCTGGCGTTCCTTGGCGGCATCGTATTCGGCGTTTTCCGACAAGTCACCTTGTGCGCGCGCTTCGGCAATCGCATTGATGACCCATGGACGGTCTTTGGTTTTCAGACGCTGCAACTCTTCTTTCAGAAGCTCTGCACCATACTTGGTGATGGGAACTGTACTCATAAAACTCTCAACAAAAAAATGAGGCACTTTTGTATGACTTGCCCATAAGGCTGTTGGGACATTGCCTTGAAACGGTCACCCGCCCAACGCAATGTCCCAACAGCCCTTGCGGGCAAATACAGAGTTTGCCGTTAAAAAAGACACAGAGGGCATCGAATACTCAGATGCCCTCTGTGGCTAGCAATAAAACGTGTATGTGGGTTTAGTGTATAGCTTTATGCAGCCCTTGTAAATCATACACATCCAGCGCATCCAGATGGCGCATGCCCTCCACCGCAGCCTCCGCGCCGGCGATGGTCGTGAACGTCGTCACGCGTGCCGCCAATGCCGAAGTACGGATGGCGCCGGAGTCCGCAATCGCGGTGCGCTTCTCTTCGACCGTGTTGACCACCAGCGTGATCTCGTTGTTCTTGATCATGTCGACGATGTGCGGACGACCTTCGACCACCTTGTTCACGGTGGTCACGGGAATGCCGGCGGCGCTGATGGCGCCGGCGGTACCCTTGGTCGCAACGATCGAGAAACCGAGACCGACCAGATCCTTCGCCACTTGCACGGCGCGCGGCTTGTCGCTGCCCTTGACGCTCAGGAACACCTTGCCCGATGTCGGCAACTTGACGCCTGCGCCCAGCTGCGACTTGACGAAGGCTTCGCCGAAGGTCTTGCCCACGCCCATGACTTCGCCGGTCGACTTCATCTCAGGTCCGAGGATGGTGTCGACGCCCGGGAATTTCACGAACGGAAACACGGCTTCCTTGACGCTGAAGTAAGGCGGGATCACTTCGTTCTTGATGCCCTGGCTGTCCAGCGACTGGCCGACCATGCAGCGTGCGGCAATCTTTGCCAGTTGCAAGCCGGTCGCCTTGGAGACGAACGGCACGGTACGCGATGCGCGTGGGTTCACTTCGAGCACGAACACGACGTCTTGCAGCTTGCCGTCGACTTCAGTTTGCTGGATCGCGAATTGCACGTTCATCAGGCCGACCACGTTCAGGCCCTTGGCCATCAGCGCGGTCTGGCGCTTCAGTTCTTCGATGGTGTCTTTCGCCAGCGAGTAAGGCGGCAGCGAGCAGGCCGAGTCGCCCGAGTGCACGCCGGCTTGTTCGATATGTTCCATCACGCCGCCGATGAAGGTGCGCTCGCCGTCCGACAGGCAGTCGACGTCGACTTCAATCGCATCGTTCAGGAAGCGGTCCAGCAGCACCGGCGAATCGTGCGAGACCTTGACCGCTTCGCGCATGTAGCGCTCGAGGTCGCGTTGCTCGTGGACGATTTCCATCGCGCGGCCACCCAGCACGTACGATGGACGCACCACCAGCGGATAACCGATTTCCTGCGCCAGGCGCAGCGCGTCGGCTTCGGTACGTGCGGTGCGGTTCGGCGGTTGACGCAGGCCGAGGTCTTGCAACAGTTTTTGGAAACGCTCGCGGTCTTCGGCAGCATCAATCATGTCCGGCGAGGTGCCGACGATAGGCACGCCGTTGGCTTCCAGATCCAGCGCCAGCTTCAGCGGCGTCTGGCCGCCGTACTGCACGATCACGCCGTATGGTTTTTCCAGCGCGACGATTTCCAGCACGTCTTCCAAGGTCAGCGATTCGAAGTACAGACGATCGGATGTGTCGTAGTCGGTCGAGACGGTTTCTGGATTGCAGTTGACCATGATGGTTTCGTAACCGTCTTCGCGCATTGCCAGTGCAGCGTGCACGCAGCAATAGTCGAATTCGATACCCTGGCCGATGCGGTTCGGACCGCCGCCCAGCACCATGATCTTTTTCTTGTCGGTCGGCTTCGACTCGCACTCTTCCTCATAGGTCGAGTACATGTAAGCGGTGTTGGTCGAGAACTCGCCGGCGCAGGTATCGACGCGCTTGTAGACCGGACGGATGTTCAACGCATGGCGCTTCTCGCGCACAGCGGTGTCGGTGACCTTCAGCAGCTTGGCCAGACGACGGTCGGCGAAACCCTTTTGCTTGAGCTTGTACAGCGTGGCCTTGTCCAGACCTTCCAGCGTCTGGCCGTCTTCCAGCCACAATTCGATGTCGACGATTTCCTTGATTTGCGACAGGAACCACGGATCGATGTGCGTCAGGCCGTGCACTTCTTCCAGTGTGAAACCTTGTGCGAACGCGTCGCCCACGTACCAGATGCGGTCCGGACCGGGCTCGCCCAGTTCTTCCTTGATGGTTTCGTGGTCGGTGGTCTTTTCATTCATGCCGTCGACGCCGACTTCCAGGCCGCGCAGGGCTTTCTGGAACGATTCCTGGAAGGTGCGGCCGATCGCCATGACTTCACCGACCGACTTCATTTGCGTGGTCAGGTGGTTGTCGGCTTGCGGGAATTTCTCGAACGCAAAACGCGGGATCTTGGTGACGACATAGTCGATCGACGGTTCGAACGAGGCCGGGGTTGCGCCGCCGGTGATTTCGTTGCGCAGTTCGTCCAGCGTGAAGCCGACTGCCAGCTTGGCGGCGATCTTGGCGATCGGGAAACCGGTCGCCTTCGATGCCAGTGCCGACGAACGTGAAACACGTGGATTCATTTCGATGACGATCATGCGGCCATCGGCCGGATTGACCGAGAACTGCACGTTGGAGCCGCCGGTGTCGACGCCGATTTCACGCAGCACCGCCAGCGAGGCGTTACGCATGATCTGGTATTCCTTGTCGGTCAGTGTTTGCGCCGGTGCGACAGTAATGGAGTCGCCGGTATGCACGCCCATCGGATCGAGGTTTTCGATCGAGCAGACGATGATGCAATTGTCGGCCTTGTCGCGCACGACTTCCATCTCGTACTCTTTCCAGCCAATCAGCGATTCTTCAATCAGCAGTTCGGTGGTCGGCGATGCTTCCAGGCCGCGCTTGCAGATGGTTTCGAATTCTTCGGCGTTGTAGGCAATACCGCCGCCGGTGCCGCCCATGGTGAACGAGGGACGAATGATGACCGGGAAGCCCAGTTCCTTCTGCACTGCCCACGATTCTTCCAGGGTGTGCGCCACGCCCGAACGTGCGGAACCCAGACCGATCTTGGTCATGGCGTCCTTGAACTTGGAACGGTCTTCGGCCTTGTCGATGGCTTCCGGCGAGGCGCCGATCAGTTCGCAACCGTATTTTTCGAGCACGCCGTTGCGGTGCAGGTCGAGTGCGCAGTTCAGCGCAGTCTGGCCGCCCATGGTCGGCAGGATCGCGTCCGGCTTTTCCTTGGCGATGATGCGTTCCACCACTTGCCAGGTAATCGGCTCGATGTAGGTGACGTCGGCCATTTCAGGGTCGGTCATGATGGTCGCAGGATTGCTGTTGACCAGGATGACTTTGTAGCCTTCTTCACGCAGCGCCTTACAGGCTTGCGCACCGGAATAGTCGAATTCGCAGGCCTGACCGATGATGATCGGACCAGCGCCGATGATCAGGATGCTTTTAATGTCGTTACGCTTAGGCATGTTTCTTTTTCTCCATCATCGCCACAAATTTATCGAACAGGGGGGCGATGTCATGCGGCCCGGGCGATGCTTCGGGGTGGCCCTGGAAGCAGAACGCAGGCTTATCGGTACGGGCAAAACCTTGCAGCGAGCCGTCGAACAGCGACACGTGCGTGACGCGGCAGTTGGCCGGCAGGGTTGCGGCATCCACGGCAAAACCGTGGTTTTGCGAAGTGATCAGCACTTGCTTGGTGTCCAGGTCCTGGACCGGATGATTGGCGCCATGGTGGCCGAACTTCATCTTCAGCGTCTTGGCGCCGGAAGCCAGCGCCATGATCTGGTGACCGAGGCAGATGCCGAAGGTCGGGATGCCGCGCTCAATCAGTTCCTTGGACGCGGCAATCGCGTAGTCGCATGGTTCCGGATCGCCAGGACCATTGGACAGGAAGATGCCGTCCGGATTCAGCGCCAGTGCTTCAGCGGCGGACGCCTGCGCCGGCAGCACGGTCACTTTGCAGCCGCGCTCGGCGAGCATGCGCAGGATGTTGTACTTGACGCCGTAGTCGAACGCGACCACGTGGAATTTCGGGGTGATCTGCTGACCGTAGCCGCGACCCAGTTTCCACTCGGTCTCGGTCCAGTTGTAGGCTTGCTTGGTCGACACGACCTTGGCCAGGTCCATGCCGGCCAGTCCCGGGAAACCGCGCGCCAGTTCCAGCGCCTTGGCGGTTGCCGCTTCGATGTTGGTGTCGCCGGCAACGATGGCGCCGCCTTGCGCGCCCTTTTCACGCAGGATGCGGGTCAGCTTGCGCGTGTCGATATCGGCAATGGCCACAATGTTGCTGGCTTGCAGGTATTCGGTCAGTGTTTGCTTGGTGCGGAAATTGGAAGTCAGACGCGGCAGATCCTTGATGATCAGGCCGGCAGCATGAATCTGCGAGGCTTCGACATCTTCGGGATTGACGCCGGTATTGCCGATATGCGGGTAAGTCAGTGTGACGATCTGTTGGCTGTAGCTGGGATCGGTCAGAATTTCCTGGTAGCCGGTCATGGCGGTGTTGAAAACCACCTCACCTGTCGTGTTGCCGGCAGCGCCGATGGAAACACCAAGAAAAACGGACCCGTCTGCTAGCGCGAGGATGGCCGGAACGGTAGGGCCAGAAAGAAGAGGCAGCAAGGGTAACTCCTGAGATTGTTACCGCCGCTGGCCTGACCAGATCGTGCTGCAGAGATTCTGCACTCAGTTACCCAACCGACGACCGGCGCAAATTCCCCGTTTTGATGCAATGGGGACCTTGATTGGCGTGCTGGGACGAGATGGAGGATTCGGTATGCGCTACGGCGGAATTTAAATTAGCTAAACCGCTCGATTATAGCGCAAAATGCGCCCCCCAGCAAATCCTAAGATTGCCGGAAAGCGCATTTCGTGGGCTTGCCGGCAGACAAAAACCGGCTAAAAATCAACTAATTAGCGAATCGATCACACGCCGACCAGCATGATTACAGACCCAGTGCAGCGATGCCCGCCTTGCCGATCTGCACGTCTTCCGACGACTTCACGCCCGACACGCCGACCGCACCGACACATTGACCGTCGACCACGATAGGCACGCCGCCTTCGAGCAGGCCGTCCAATTCAGGCGCGCACAGGAAGGAGAAACGACCATTGTTGATCATGTCTTCGTAAATCTTGGTTTCGCGGCGACCCAGTGCGGCGGTCTTGGCCTTGGCCGGAGCAATGTGCGACGAAGCAGGCGCTGCGCCGTCCAGGCGTTGCAACCACAGCAAGTGACCACCATCGTCGACGATGGCAATGACGACCGCCCAGTTATTGGCTTTTGCTTCGGCTTCGGCGCCGGCGGCAATTTTCTTCAGATCGTCGAGGGTCAGATACGGTTTCGTTTGCATGATGCTCCCAAATGGCTCAAGTAAAAAAGAATGCTGATTGTAATTCGAGATTGGCGCGCTGGCACAAAATATGCAAAAGCCCAGCGATGCCGCCCTCGTTGAGCGGCATCCTCCTACAGCGTAAGGCATTGACTTTATTGCAATTTTTGTAGGAAAACATGAAATAAGCTTTTGACATTACTGGCTAAATTGTTTACATTCCAGCAGTCATACCGATAGGGAAATGTCCTGATGACAACACGCAACGCCGCAAAAACCAGCCGATTCCGACGACACCTCGCAAAATCATGCGTGCTGGCGGCCGGATTCTGGTTCTGCAGCACTGCGTGGAGTATCGAAACACCCCTGCAACAAGACCCCCCTCCTACTTCTCCCGGCAAAGCGAACATCGCTCTCGCCAAACTGCACGACATCACCAACCGCGCTTCCGAACTCGCTGTCCAGGCATTGAGCATGCTCGGCATCAACTATCGTTACGGCGGCACATCGCCCGAAACCGGCCTCGATTGCAGCGGCCTGGTGCGTTACGTGTTCAAGGAAGCGCTCGGCACCGATTTGCCGCGCACCTCGGCGGAGATCAGCCGCGTCGGTGAAAAAGTCGTTGACCTGCGTCCGGGCGATCTGGTGTTCTATAACACGCTGCGTCGCGGCTTCTCGCACGTCGGCATCTATCTGGGCGACGGCAAGTTCATCCATTCGCCTTCCGCCGGCGGCCAGGTGCGCATCGAAGACATGGATGTGGCCTACTGGAAAAAGCGCTTTAATGGTGCGCGCCGCATTTCGGCGACGGCTGAAGACACGCAATAAGTTTCCTGCGGGACATCCGTTCCGCAGCTCTCCTCATCACCCTCTAATATAGTCAGCGCCCGCATCGCTTCGGATCCGCTCGCGGTTAACTTCCTGCGTGGCAACGCAACTCAACTTAGCTTAACGCAACTCAGTTCCCGCCCTTGAGCTTCAGCTTCGCCTTCAGGTCCGCCATTGCCTTCATGGTGGCTTGCTCACCGGCCAGGATCGCCAGATTGCGGCCGGCGAAATCGCTGCCCTTCATCGCGCCCAGACCTGGCTGAATCACGACGTCGGCATCCCTGAGCTCGTAATTGTTGATGCTCTGCCCCATGATCGCGAACGTTTGCAGCATGACATCGACCGAGCTGGCCGACGCCTGCGCTTCGGGCTGAGCCGAGATATTCACCGCAATCACGAAATCAGCGCCCATCTCGCGCGCGAAATGCACCGGCACCGGGGCCACCAGGCCGCCATCCACATAATAGTGATCGCCGATCTTGACCGACTGGAACACGCCGGGCACTGCCGACGAAGCACGCACCGCGATGCCGGCGTTGCCGCGCCGGAACAGGATGGCCTGGCCGGTCTTGAGATCGGTCGCCACGGCCCCGAAAGGAATCTTGAATTTTTCGATCGGCAGGTTGTTCACCGACCGGTTGACGTATGACTGCACACCCTCGCCCTTGAGCACGCCGCTGACCTTGGCGAAGAACGGCACCGACCAGTCGGAAATGGTCGCTTCGTCCATGTCCAGCGCCAGCTTCTGCAACGCAAAGCCATTGTTGCCGGCGGCGTAGAGCGCGCCGACCAGACTGCCTGCGCTGGTGCCGACCACGATGTCGGGCACGATACCTTGCGACTCCAGCGCCTTGATCACGCCCACGTGCGCAAACCCGCGTGCAGCGCCGCCGCCCAACGCCAGGGCGATACGCGGCTTTTGCGGCAATTTGGTCGGCGCCGCCACCGGCACGACCGGGGACGTCTCGACCGGTGTGACTGACTTGGAGGGCATCAGCGCATTACAGGCCGCGAGGAGAGAAAGGGAGGATAACGCGATGAGGCGATGTAAAACGGACATGTTCTTGGAGAGCAGAAAATCTCAGCCCGAACGGGCGCAGCCATTTTAGCGCAATCAATCCACCCATTCCGCGCTTGATTTGGAAACAATCATTTCCTATAATAAAAACCATGACTTCCTCCGAGACCAGCATGACCCCCAGCCGCAGCCGAGGCCGCCCGCGTGAGTTCGATATCGACGCCGCACTGGACAAGGCAATTGTCATCTTCAGCGAGAGGGGTTACTACGGTACATCGATCGCTGACCTCAGCAGCGCGCTGGAGTTGACCGCCGGCAGCATTTACAAGGCCTTCGACGACAAAAGAGCCGTGTTCGTCGCGGCCCTCGAACGCTATATCACCCTGCGCACCGAACGCCTGCAGCAAGCGCTGCAACCTACCAGGACCGGTCGCGAGCGTGTGCGTACTGTACTGGCGCTCTACGCGGCATCCAGCTACGAAGACGAGGGCCGCCGCGGCTGCCTCATCGTCAGCAGCGCCGTCGAGCTCGCGATGTCCGATCCGGAGATCGCCGAACGTGTCGCCCGGTCTTTGGATCTCCACGAAAAGCGACTGACCCAGTTCATTCGCCAGGGACAAGACGACGGCAGTATCCCCGCCCACGTCGAAGCGACGGTGACAGCCCGGCTGCTGCTCTGCGTATTGCAGGGCATGCGTGTCATCGGCAAAACAGGTCGCGGCAAAAAAGAAATGAACAGCCTGATCGACAAGGCAATGAAAGTGCTCGATTAAAAAATTTTCCCAATTTAGGAAACATTCATTTCCTATTTAGAAAAACATCCATCAACATCAATTCATCCAAAGGAATCCGTCATGCCGACATTTTCTCCCGATACATTCTGGAACCACTTCCATCATGGCAGCGCACATGTCAACGGCGTGCGGCTGCATTACGTCGAAGGCGGCAGCGGTGCGCCAATCCTGCTTATCCCCGGTTGGCCGCAGAGCTGGTATGCGTGGCGTCTTGTCATGCCCTTGCTGGCCGCGAACGGTCGTCGCGTCATCGCCATCGACCCGCGCGGCATGGGCGACTCGGACAAACCCGCGTCCGGTTACGACCTGAAGACGATCGCCGCCGACCTGCATGAATTCGCCAATGCGCTCGGCCTGCTCAAAGACGGTCCGCTTGATGTGGCGGGACACGATATCGGCACCTGGATCGGACACGCCTATGCCGCCGACTGGCCGGAAGACATCCGGCGACTGGCGCTGTTCGACGCCGCCCTGCCCGGCATTACACCGCCGCCTCCCGCCGGCATTCCTTCTGCCGAAGTCAATCTCAGAACCTGGCATTTTCCGTTCAACCGTCTCGACGACCTGCCCGAGATTTTGCTGCAAGGCCATGAACGCGCCTTCCTCAATTACCTGTTCCACACCAAGGCAATCAACCGCTGGGCCATCACGCCGGCCGATCTGGATGAATATGAACGCGTGTTTTCCGCCCCGGGCGCCGTGCGCGCTGCGTTGTCCTACTATCGTGTGGCCTTCAGCCCGGATGGACTTGCACAAAGCCGCGCACGCGGCGAAAAGACGCTCGCCATGCCCGTCCTCGCCATGGGTGCGGAACACGGCGTCAAGGATGTCCTGCTCAATACCTTGCGCAACATCGCGACCGATGTGCGCGGCGGCATTCTGCAAGGCTGCGGTCACTACATGCCGGAAGAAATGCCGGACGCGGTAGCCGATGAGCTGCTGCGCTTTTTCAAGACCTGAGCCAGCGTCGAATTCCAACTGCCGCCCCTTTCCCTGTGCATTGCATGTCCATTCACGCCTAATATATAATGAGAATAATTCTTATTTAATTCAGGCAACACAGGGCAAGGGGAAACAGATGGCGGCTATCGATTCGTCACTGCTGCAGGTTCAGGTGCAGGTGCAGGCGCTGTACAGCCATCACGGCTGGCTGCTGGGCTGGTTGCGGCGCAAGCTGGGCCACGTGTCCGGCAATGCGGAAGCTGCCGATCTGGCGCAGGACACCTTCGTGCGCATCCTGGTCTCCCACCAGCGCGAGCAAACGCCGGAACTTACGTTGCGCGAACCACGCGCCTATCTGGTCACGGTCGCCACGCGCGTGCTGTTCAATCATTACCGCCGGCTGTCTCTGGAGCAGGCCTATCTGCAGGCGCTCGAACAAATGCCGCAAGCGCTGGCGCCGTCGCCCGAAGAACGCCTGCTGGTGCTGGCAACCCTCAACGAAGTCGACGCCATGCTGGATGCCTTGCCGGTCAAGGCCCGCAGCGCCTTCCTGCTGTCCCAGCTGGAAGGCCTGTCCTATCAGGAAATCGCCGATCAGCTCGACGTCAGCGTGCGCACCGTAAAGCGCTACATGGCGCTGGCCTTCGAAGAATGCATCATGCTGGGAAATTGACGGTGGCCAAACTCATGAACGGGCGCGCATCGCCGCCGGAACCTTTTTCTTTCGACCGCGCCATCGCCAGGCAGGCCGCACAATGGCTGGTCAAGCTGCATGACGATCCGGTCAGTGCCGCCGATCTCGACGCCTGCGCGCGCTGGCGCGCCGCCCATCCCGAACATGAACGCGCCTGGCAGCGCGCCGAACAGGTCAGCAGCAAACTCGGCGGACTGCCGGGCGGCATCGCGCTGCAAAGCCTCAATCGCAGCAGTCGCGTCGAACGCCGTGCGGTGCTCAAGACCTTGCTGCTGCTGATCTCCGCGCCGGTCGGCTATGCCACGTACCGCACCCTGCCGTGGGAGCAATGGAGCGCCGACCTGCGCACCGGCGCGGGCGAACGCCGCAGCGTGGCGCTGGCCGACGGCAGCGAGCTGATCCTCAATACCGCCAGTGCCGTCGACGTGCGCTTCGATGCGCAGCAGCGGCTGCTGGTCTTGCACGCAGGCGAAATCATGATCCGCACTGCGCGCGACCCTGCTGCCGAACAAGGTTCCAGCCGACCCTTCGTTGTTCGCACCACGCAAGGCAACATCCGCGCGCTCGGCACGCGCTTCATCGTGTCGGCCGCCGATACCCATCCCACCATGGCGCCAGCCACGCGCGTCACTGTGCTGGAACATGCGGTTGAAATCCGCCCCGCCATCGACGCCGGTCGCACGCGCGTGATCGAAGCGGGCCAGCAGGTCAGCTTCAACGGCAGCAACATCGACGCACCGCAACCTGCTGACCGCTACGCTGCTGCGTGGGTCGACGGCAAGTTGATCGTCAATGCCATGCGGCTGGATGATTTCGTCGCGCAACTCGGCCGCTATCGCCGCGGCCTGCTGCGCTGCGACCCGCAGACTGCCGGCCTGCGCATTTCGGGCGCCTTCCAGCTCGACAACATCGACGGCATCCTCAACGCGCTGCCCGACACCTTGCCGGTCGCGGTGTTGTATCGCTCACGTTATTGGGTGACGGTGATTCCCTCGCCGACGGCATCCTGAGGCGGCTTTAACCGCAGCGCCGAAGTTTTCAAAAATATTTTCATTTTCTTTGTCCCCTTTTACGTCCCCCGCGTGTCATCGAGATAAGAAGCGCCATCCGATCATCCGACCAGGGACATCCACCATGCAGCAAGCACGTCAGCAACCTTCTTCGGCCGCACCCGCGGCTGCTTCCATTCTGCGCAGCGCGCCCAAGGCGATGCATTGTGCCGTACGCGGCGCCCTGCTGAGCCTGGCGCTGGCCGCGCCGTTGCAGCACGCGATTGCAGCCGAGACCAACGCCACGGCTGCCAGCGCCAATGCGGCGCGTCGTCATTTCGACATCTCCGCCGGCCCGCTGGGCGACGCCCTGAGCCGCTTCGCCAGCAGCGCCGGCGTGACCATGCAGATGGACGCGCGCCTGGTCGAAGGCCGCCGCAGCAATGCGCTCAACGGCAACTACACCGTGGCGGAAGGTTTTGCCGCACTGCTCGGCAACGCCGGTCTGCGCGCCGTTGAAAGTTCGGCCAACACGTACGTGCTGCAACCGGGCGCGACCGCAGCGCCGGGCGCCAATGCCGCGCCGCAGAGCTTGCCGGCCGTCAGCGTCAACGCCGCCGCCGAACGCGAGAATCCGCTGGGTCCCGTCGCCGGCTACGTCGCCACGCGCAGCCGCACCGGCACCAAGACAGACACCTCGCTGAAGGAAACCCCGCAAACCATCTCCGTCATCACGCGCGAACAACTCGATGCGCAAGGCGTCGAGAGCATCGCCGAAAGCCTGCGCTACACACCCGGCGTGGTCACGCAATACGGCAACACCGACCTGCGTTATGACTGGCTGACCGTGCGCGGCTTCGTGCCGGGACGTTACCTCGACGGCATGCGCCTGCCCTTCGGTTCGCGCGGCTATTCGCAACCGCGCATCGAACCATTCGGCCTGGAACGCATTGAAGTCCTGAAGGGACCGAGCTCGCTGCTGTACGGCCAGGGCACGCCGGGCGGCCTGGTCAACATGGTGAGCAAGCGTCCGACCACCGACGCCGTGCATGAAGTGGAACTGCAATACGGCAGCCACAACCGCAAGCAACTGGCGCTGGACCTCGGCGGCAAGCTCGACGAAACCGGCGAGCTCAGCTATCGCCTGGTCGGCCTGACCCGTCGCAGCGACACCGCCTACAACTACGTCAACGAAGAGAAGACTTACATTGCGCCTTCCTTGACCTGGCGTCCCAATGCCGACACGCACCTGACGCTGATGGCGCAGTACCAGAAGATCAGTTCCCAGGGCGGCGGCGGCGCGCCGGTGCTGCCGGCCAACGGCACGCTCTACACCAGCGTCTTCAAGGCGCTGCCGCTGGAGACCTTTGCCGGTGACCCGAACTTCGACCACTACAGCAACGAGCAATATTTTCTGGGCTATGAGTTCGAACATCGCCTGAACGACACCTGGACCGTGCGACAGAACCTGCGCTACGGCGAGACCATGTCCGACACCAAGCGCGTGCAGCTGTTCTGCCTGACGACCGCGTGCAACCCGGCCAGCATGGGCCGCTATGCATGGGCCTTCCCGGAAAAATCGAAACTGTTCACCGTCGACAACCAGGTCCAGGGCATCTTCACTACCGGCGCGGTCAAGCAGACCGTGCTGGCCGGCGTGGACTATTCTTCCGAGCGTTCGGTCTACGACGAATCCTCGCTGAGCCCGTTGCCGACAGCACTCAACCTCTATGCGCCGGTGTATGTCCCGTATAGCGGCGCGATTCCGCCGGTGGCGACGCACATCGAACAAAATCGCGATCAACTCGGCGCCTATCTGCAAGACCAGATCAAGCTCGATCGCTGGACGCTGGTGACCGGCGGCCGCTACGACTGGGCCGATACCACCACGCGTACGGTGACCAGCGCGGCCAACACGCGCGTCAAGCAAAGCGACGGCGCCTTCACCGGCCGCCTCGGCCTGCTGTACAGCTTCGACAACGGCATCACACCTTACGCCAGCTACTCGACCTCGTTCCAGCCGGCGGTCGGCACCAGCCGCACGCTGCAACCATTCCAGCCGACCAAGGGCAAGCAGTACGAAGCCGGCGTCAAATACCAGCCTGACGGTTCCAACACCATGATCACGCTGTCGGCCTATCAGCTGACCCAGCAAAATGTCAGCACGCCCGATCCGGTCAACACCAACTTCAGCGTCCAGACCGGCGAAGTACGCATGCGCGGCATCGAACTGGAAGGCAAGGTCAAGTTACAGAAGGGTCTCGATCTGATCGCCTCCTACGGTTACACCGACAGCAAGATCACCAAGGCCAACCCCAGCGGCACGGTCAACACCACCGGCAATCGCCTGGCCTTCGTGCCGCGCAACCAGGCCAGCGCCTGGCTCGATTACACGGTGCAAAGCGAAGCACTGGCCGGCCTCGGCATGGGCGTCGGCGCGCGCCATATCGGCGAGAACTACGGTGACAACGCGAACGTGTACCACATGCCGGGCGTGACGCTGTTCGATGCGGCGATCCGCTTCGACTTCGGCAAGAACAATCCGCAGTTGAAGGGCTTGCGCGCATCGATCAATGCCGCCAACCTCCTCAACAAGACCTATGTCGCGGCTTGCCTCTCGGCCACCGGCTGCTACTACGGCGATGGTCGCAATGTTTATCTGACCGTGAAATACGGCTGGTAATCAAGGAGCAGGCAATTCTCTCTCCACGGCCGGACGCCCGTCCGGCCGTATCGTTTCCTCCGCAACGCCCGCCGATCCTCTCGCTGCACGACCTTCCCACCAATCCTGGAATGGTTTCCCGATAAAGATATCGCGTATAATTTAATGAGAATGGTTTTCATTACTAATTCATGCTTTTCGTCCGGGTGATACCGGTGATGCACTTTGTCGGAGTCGTATATCGGCTATGGTGGTCTTGCGCTACTACAATGAACTGGTCGGTTTTTTCTCCCGCTCGCTGCGTGATCGCGACGCGGCGGCCGACATCGTCCATGAATGCTATGCGCGCGTGCTGGCCATGGAAGCGGCATCCACCATCCACGAACCGCGCGCCCTGCTCTACCGCGTCGGCAAGAACATCGTCACCGACGCCGCCCGCCGCAAGATCGCCGAAACGCAGATGCTGGAAACACTGGCGCTGATCGTCCCCGATGAAGCGCCGTCGCCGGAACGTCATCTCAGCTCGCGCCGCCAGCTCGACCGCCTGCTGGCGCGTCTCGATGTGATGCCGCGCAAACGGCGCGATGCGTTCGTGCTGGTGCGCTTGTACGGCTTCACGCACGCCGAAGCGGCCACGCAATTGAATTGCTCCGAAGCGGCAGTCGAAAAGCACATCGTGCGCGGCGTGATCGACTGCATGGATCTGGCCCGGATGCATGCCGAAGCTTCCACCTGATCCCTCATCATTATCTTCGCCGCCATGTCGCCACGCCAATCCTTCGAACACGCCCTGCTGCTGATCGCCCGTCAATACGGCGGCAGTGCGGCCACCGCGCAATCGGCGCGCGAAGAACTGGCGCTGTGGCGCGAACAAAGCGAGGAACACGAAGCCACTTATCAACTGGCGCTGGACGCCTGGGCCGCCTCCGACCTGCAAGGCCTCAGGGACCGCGTACCCCAACCGCAAGCCGGGCGTCCGAATGCCGGGCGACGCGCGCTGCTGTCGGTGCTGGGTGCGGTCGGTATCGCTGCACTGACCGGCGCCGGCGGACGCTGGTGGTGGCTGCAACCGACCGAACAGGCGGCGCTGAGCACCGACCGCGCGCAAACGCTGGCCCGTCGCATGGGCGACGGCAGCCAGCTCGATCTCGGCGCACTCACAAGAGCGCAGGTGACGTACTTCCGCAACCGTCGCGAAGTCCGCTTGACGCAAGGCGAGATTCGCCTGCAGGTCAGCCCCGACGCCGCACGTCCCTTCACGGTCAGCACCAGCTGGGGTCAGGTGCAGGTGCGCGGCACCGTGTTCACCGTGGCGGTGCGCGACAACGGTATGTCGGTCGAAGTAGCGGAAGGCCACGTCGCCGTCTGGGCCAGCCGCGGCAACACGCTCGCGCCGGAATCCGAACGCCGACCGCCGGACATGGAATTGCGCGCCGGCGACGCAGTGCTCGCCGACCGGAACGGCATCGGCGCGCGCCGCAGCATCCCGGTCGCCAGCGTCGGCGCCTGGAAAGACGGCTGGCTGGTGTTCGACGGCGCCAGCCTGAGCGATGCCGTCAGCCGCTGGAACGACTACCTCTACCAGCCGCTGGCGCTGGCCGACGATGCGCGCCTGCGCGAGCTGCGCCTCACCGGCAGCTTCCAGCTGCGCGATCCGAACGCCTTCCTGAGCGTGCTGCCGCGGATTCTCCCGGTTCGCATCAGTCGCAATACCGACGGCGCGGCGATGATCGTGCCACGCTGATTCCTTCGCCGATTGCACGTCAAAAAATAATTGTCCGGTCTTTGCGCCGCCGTTCGTCTTCACTGTGACAACTTCACAAAAGGGACACAGAAATGCGCAAGACGAATTCCAAGGGGATCCATTCCATCCGCATCAGCGCCATCGTACTGGCCTGCGCCGGCGCCCTCGCCATCATGGGCAGCGTGCATCCGGCGCAGGCGCAAAGCCTGAGTTCATCGGCGGCCTTATCGGTCGAGAAGCAATTCTCGGTGCCGACGCAGCCGCTGGGGCAAAGCATCAACGCGCTGGCGCGCCAGGCCGGCGTCGCCATCTCGGTCGACGCGTCGCTGGTCGCAGGCAAGACGGCGCCCGCCGTGCACGGCGCCATGACCCTGGGTGAAGCGCTGGACAAGGCGCTGGCCGGCAGCGGCCTGACAGCAACCGCCGGCGGCTCCGCCATCGCCATCGGCGTCGCCGGAAAAACCAGCAGCGTACTGCCGACGCTGACCGTCAACGCCGGACTGGAAAACGCCGACGGTCCCGTCCCGGGTTATGTCGCGCGCCGCAGCGCGACGGCCACCAAGACCGATACGCCGCTCTCCGAAATTCCGCAATCGATCTCCGTCATCGGCCGCACGGAAATGGAAGCACGCGGCGTGCAGGACATGATGGACGTCGTCGCGCAGACGCCCGGCGTCAGCGTCAATGTGTACGGTGCGGACAACCGCGGCTGGGAATACATCAACCTGCGCGGCTTCAATGCCTACTCCGGCAACTTCCGCGACGGCTTGCCGCAGACGCCCTTCATTCCGGTCTATGCCATGACCGAAACCTACGGCCTGGAGCGCGTGGAAGTGCTGCGCGGTCCGGCCTCCGTGATGTTCGGCCAGGGCGACGTCGGCGGCGTGGTCAATCGCGTCAGCAAGACGCCGACCGGCGAGCGCATCCGCGAAGTGGAAGTCCAGTACGGCAGCTTCGACCGCAAGCAGTTGGGCGTCGATCTGGGCGACCGGTTCGGCGAGAACAGCGACCTGAGTTACCGCCTGGTCGGCGTCGCTCTCGACAGCAATGATCAGGACCGCTATCCCGACGGCACGCGCATCAACCGCACGCGCTACGCGCTGTCGCCATCGCTGCGTTGGCAACCGAGCGCGGCGACCTCGCTGACCGTGCTGACGGAATTCCTCAAGAACGATTCCGGCGAAGATCCTTACTACGCCATCGGCGGCGACGGCAAACTCACCAACATCAAGATGGGCGATCACTCTTTCAGCAAGTTCCGCCACGAACAGACCGCGCTGGGCTACCAGCTCGAACACGCCTTCAACGATCAATGGAAGTTGCGCCAGAACTTCCGCTACAGCGACACCACGCTCAAGCGCAACGTCGTGTGGGTCGACGAACTGCAGCCGGACCGACACACCTATTCGCGCATCGCCCGTACGTGGGACGACCGCTTGCGCCAGACTTCGCTGGATACGCAGCTGCATGGAAAATTGCAAGGCGATATCGTCGCGCAGACGCTGTTGTTCGGCGTCGACTGGAATGAAAATCGCGGCGATGCCAACCGCTTCCGCGGCGCCGCGCCCGACCTCGACCTGCTCAATCCGGTGTACGGCCTGAGCATCCCCACACCGCAGACGCCGCTGGCCAATTATGCGCAGACCGTCAGCCAGCTCGGCGTCTATGCGCAAGACCAGATCAAGCTGCTGGACCGCTGGGTACTGACGCTGGGAGGTCGCCAGGACCAGGTCCGCAGCGTGACCGACGACGCGCTCAACTCCACGCACAAAGTGCAGAACGACAGCGTGTTCAGCGGTCGCGTCGGCCTCAGCTACCTGCTCGGCAACGGCTGGGCGCCGTATGCCAGTTACAGTGAATCCTTCCTGCCGTCGAGCGGCGTCGACATCAACAACAATCCGTTCAAACCCAGCCGCGGCAAACAGAGTGAACTCGGCGTCAAGTTCCTGCCGGAGAATTCGCGCACCATGTTCGCTGCCGCCATCTTCGACCTGACCAAGACCAATGTCGTGACCTACGACAACCTGACCGGCGACGCGCGGCAAATCGGCAAGCAGCGCACCCGGGGCCTTGAGTTGGAAGCCAAGACCGAGATCGGCCGCCGGCTCAACCTGATCGCGTCGTACACCAAGCTCAACATGAAGGTGCTGGAAAGCGCAGACGCCACCGAAGTCGGCAAAGTCCCGGCCACCATGGCCGACCGCACCGCTTCGCTGTGGCTGGACTATGACGCCGGCGGCGGTTTCGGCTTCGGCGGCGGGGTGAACTACGTCGGCCCGCGCCAGAACGACGAGGCCAATACCTCGGTGCAAGGGGGCTACTCGCTGTTCAACGCGATGATGCGCTACGAATACGGTCCCTGGCTGCTGCGCCTGAACGCCGCCAACCTGCTCAACAAGAACTACTACAGCATCTGCTATCACGGCGAGTGCTATCAGGGCGCCGAGCGCGCGGTGACCGCGACCGTGAAGTATCGTTTCTGAGGTAAAACAAATACCGCGCCGCAGGGATGTTTTGCCGGCGGCGCGGCGCAAAAATCGCAGCGCCGGCTTGTTCTGAAAAACAACTGCGGCGGCGCGCATCTTGGCGCGAAGGCCGTTTGCAGATTACAATGAGAACCATTCTCATTATTTTCTGTCGTCATGACCGCCGTCATCCATTCCCAACACCAAGACGTGGCAGGCCTTTACACCGGCCATCATCACTGGCTGCTGGGCTGGCTGCGCCACCGCACCGGCAACCCGGAACTGGCGGCCGATCTGGCCCAGGACACCTTCCTGCGGATCATGGTGTCGCGCCGCGACTTCTACCTGGACGAAGCGCGCGCCTTGCTGGCCACCATCGCCCGCGGCCTGGTGATCGATCATTTCCGCCGCTGCGCGCTGGAAGCCGCCTTCCTCGAAATGCTGGCGCAACTGCCGCCCGAGCACGTCCCCTCACCCGAAGCACGGCTGGCCGTGCTGGAAACCCTTAATCAGGTCGACGCCATGCTGGCCGCCTTGCCGGCCAAGGTACGCAGCGCCTTCCTGCTGTCGCAGCTGGACGGCCTTGGCTATGCCGAAATCGCCGTGCGACTGGACGTCTCCCTGAGTTCCGTGCAGCAATACATGAAGCGCGCCTTCGCGGCTTGTTATCACGTGCAATATGGCGACTGACATGGCTGCCGATTCCGCCGCGCCGCCCGGCGATATCGTGATGACCGCCATCGACTGGATGGTGAAGCTGCAATCCGGCGCCGCCACCGAACAGGAGCGCGAAGCATGCCGCCGCTGGCGCGCCGCAGAAGCGCGCCACGAACTCGCCTGGCAGCGGTTGCAATCGCTCAGCGAACGCGTCTCCGCCCTGCCCAGTGCGCTGGCTCACGGCAGCATCGGCGACGCCAGCAACCGGCATCACCACAATCGCCGCTTCGCCGTCAAATCCCTCTGCGTCGCCATCGGTGTCGGCCTGCTGGCCGCCGGCGGCAATGAAATCATGCCGTGGCGCACCCTGATGGCCGACTATGCGACCAAAGCCGGCGAACGCCGCCGCGTGGTGCTGGCCGACGGCACGGCGGTCGAACTCAATACCGCCACCGCCATCGACGCCGCCTATGATGAACAGTCCCGCGTGGTGCGCCTGCATCGCGGCGAAGTGCTGATCACGACGGCAAAAGAAAACCAGCGCGCCTATCGTCCCTTCGTCGTGCACACCCGGCTGGGCCAGGTGCGCGCGCTGGGCACCCGCTTCCAGGTCCGCGACAGCGAGGCCGGCATGCAGGTCGCCGTGTTCGAGGGCGCAGTGGAATTCCAAGCGGCGGCAGCATCCCGCCCCATCCGCATCGATGCTGGACGCCAGGGCCTGTTTGATCAGCGAGGATTGATCGGCAGCCTGTCGCCGGCCAATGAAGAAGCAGTCGCCTGGACTGACGGCGTCATCGTGGCCGACCGCATGCCGCTGGGCGAACTGGTGGCGGAACTGGACCGCAGCATGCCCGGCAAGCTGCGCTGCGACCCTGCCATCGCCGGCCTGACCATCTCGGGCGTGTTCCCGCTTGACCAGCCTGCGCGCATCCTGGCCGCGATCGCACGGACCCTGCCGGTGCAGATCGATACCTTTACTCCTTACTGGATCACGCTGCGCCCACGCGCCGGCGCACAAGGTTAGAAGCAGGGCTGTAAAAAATCTTCAATTTGTTCTGCAGGTTTTCGTGGCTCGTTCGGTTTACCTGATAGCACCTTTGCCAATCACCGTAATCACGCCATGAAAAACCTGACCCGTTTCCCTTCCCGCCCGACCCTGGCCCGGCTTGCCGTACTGGCCGCCTTCGCCATGCCGATGGCCGGCCTGCAAGCGCAGGTCGTCGATGGCCAGCGCCTGGCCTATGACATCCCGGCCGGTCCGCTGGACCGCGTCCTGAACAACTTCGCCCGACGTGCCGGCGTGCTGCTGTCGTTCGACCCGGCCATCACGCATGACCGCCAGACCCCCGGCCTGTCCGGCCGCTACACCGTGACCGAAGGCTTCACCATCCTGCTGGCCGGCTCCGGCCTGCAAGCGGTGAAGAACGCCGACGGCGGCTACGTATTGAGCACTGCGACAGTCGGCAGCAACAACAATGCCGTGCTGCCCACCGTCACCATCACCGAAAGCGCCGATCCCACCGCGCCCTACGCCGGCGGCCTGGTCGCCCGCGGCGGCAGCCTCGGCGTGCTCGGCACGGCCAGTGTGATGGACACGCCATTCAGCACCACCAACTACACGTCCCAAGGCATCGAAGATGTGCAGGCGCGCGCGATCGGCGACGTGATCGCCAATGACTCCTCCGTGCGCAACACCAACGGCAACGGCGGCTTTGGCGACAGCTACCAGATCCGCGGCTTCACGATGTCGGCCAACGACGTGGCGTTCAACGGCCTGTATGGCATGGTGCCGCTGACGCGCATGCCGATCGCCATGGTCGAGCGCATCGAAGTGCTGAAAGGTCCGGGCACCCTGATGTACGGCATGGGTCCGGCCGGCGGCATCGGCGGCGCAGTCAACCTGGTCTCCAAGCGCGCGCACGAAGATCCGATTTCCAGCGTGACCGCGACCTACCTGTCCAATTCGCAGTTCGGCCTGAAGGGCGACATCGGCCGTCGTTTCGGCGAGAACCAGGAATGGGGCATCCGCGTCAATGCGCTGTACGCCGACGGCAACACCGGCCTGTCCGGCAGCAACCAGCAGCAGAGCATGGGCTCTGTCGGCCTCGACTACAACGGCGGCCGCGTGCGCTGGAGCCTGGATGCCTACACCCAGCATGAAGACACCCGCAACTTCCGTCCGCAATTCAGCCTGGGCGCCGCCCTCACTGCAGTGCCGAAGGCGCCGTCGGGCGAGACCAACCTGTATCCGGGCAACACGATGTCGAGTGACGACAAGGCCGTCGCCACGCGTCTGGAATACGATATCAATGACAACCTGACGGCCTATGGCGCAGTCGGTTACCACGTGGCGCAATCGGCGCAGAACTTCCCGCGCGCCACGATCACTTCCGTGCAGGGAGCCACCAGCGTGACCAACGGCTACTACGACCAGAAGGTGACATCCACCTCTGCCGACGTCGGCATGCGCGTGCGCTTCAACACCGCCGGCATCAAGCACACGGTGATCGCGGGCGCCAACATGCTCAATCAGCAGACCGACTATTTCTATCCTGCAGCGAGCGCGGCAGTCGCGTCCAACCTGTACAACCCGGTGCCCTTGCCGGCAATGACGGGCGTACGTGGAGATCCAACACCACGCAGCCAACAGCGCCTGACCAGTCTGGCGCTGACCGATACCATGTCGTTGCTCAATGACCGTCTGATCTTTATTGCAGGCCTGCGCCATCAACAGGTTTACACGCATAGCCTGACCGACGCGACGCAGACCTCGAACAAGACGGCAATTTCGCCGGTGGTGGCCGTGGTCGTCAAGCCGGTCGAGAATCTGTCGCTGTACGCCAACTACACGGCGGCATTGACGGCGGGCAGCATTGTCCAGCCGCCGAATGTCAACCAGGGCCAGGCATTCCCGCCATCCAAGTCCAAGCAATATGAGACCGGCGCCAAGATGGACTGGGGCCGCATCACCACCACTGCGGCAGTGTTCCAGATCGAGCAACGGAACAACTCCACCCAACTGATCAACGGCTTGCAATACGCCACCCAGGATGGCCGTGCGCGCATCCGCGGCCTTGAACTGGCGGGCTACGGCGAACTGGTGCGAGGCCTGCGCTTCAACGCCAGCGGCACCTTCTTCGATACCGAGCAATCCCACACCGCTGGCGGCACCAGCGATGGCCGGGAATTGGGCGCCGTACCGAAGAACAACTTCAACCTGGGCCTGGATTGGGATACCCCATGGCTGACCGGACTGGCGTTGAATACCCGCGTCACCCGAACCGGCGCCACCCTGTACAGCAACACCAGCAACCTGAAGGTGCCGAGCTGGACGCGTACGGACATCGGCGCGCGCTACATCACCAAGGCGGCCGGCCAGGTCATCACCTACCGCGCCAACATCGAGAACGTGTTCGACAAGAACTACTGGGTGATGCAGAACGGTTATGTCGGCACTGCATCCGGCCGCACCTTCGTGCTGTCGGCGCAAGTGGACTTCTGATCGGGAAATTGCTGCAGATCCGACGCTTTATCAGCCCGCCTTTTTTGGCGGGCTTTTTTTCGTCGGTTGTAATGGAATGATGGGATTGCTGATGCTGCTTTTTTAGCTCAGCGTTTTATTGAGTTTGGCCAGATCGGCCATCATGCGCTGGTATTCCGCGCTGGTGACCGAACAGCTGTCGGCGATCGCTTCGCTCACCCGCAGGCCGGCTTCGCGCAGGGCTTCGCCGGCGGGGGTCAGGCTGAGCAGGACATTGCGCTCGTCGCGCGTGTCGCGCACTCTGCTAATCAGGCCTTCGGCTTCGAGCCGCTTGATCAGCGGCGTGACCGACCCGGAATCCTGCTGCAGGCGCTCGGCCACATCCTTGACGCCCAGTCCCTGCTGCTGCCACAGCACCACCATCACCAGGTATTGCGGATACGTGAGGTTCAGCGGCGCCAGCAACGGCTTGTAGAGTTGCGTCATCTTCAGCGAGGTGCTGTAGAGCGAAAAACACAGATGCTGGTCGAGCGTGGGCGGGTTGAATTTGGCCATGGCGAAGAAGCTGCGAAAAATCGGAATCCCCTAGCCTAACGGCTCGCGGCCGCCAAGGCAAATCGCCTTGGCGGCCGCGGCTGCAGCTAGAGTGTTGCCGATTAACGTTGGGCGGCGGCGAAAATCACTTCCGCGACCTTCTCAGGCTGCGACACCATCGGCACGTGGCTGGTCGCCAGCGTGGTGGTGGTGGCGTTGATCTTCTTCGCAAAAGCCTGTTCCAGTTCCGGCGAGATCATGCGGTCTTGCGACGACACGATGTAGTAGTTCGGCTTGTTGCGCCAGGCGGCGACGGTGGTCTTGTCGCCGAACGCCTTGGCGGCGATCGGACCCTGGGTCGCGGCGATCAGTGCGGCCGTGGCAGGCGATACGTCTTGCGCAAAGTTCTTGGCGACCGAGTCAGCCGGCAGCCACAGATAGCCGCCCGCATCCTGTTGCAGCGTGGCGATGCCGGCCGGCACGGCGTAATCCTTGCCCAGCGTGGCGGTGGCTTCACCTTCCGACGGCGCAAACGCGGCGACGTAGACCAGCGCCTTGATCTTGTCGCTGGTGCCGGCTTGCGTGATCACGGTGCCGCCCCAGGAATGACCGACCAGTACGACCTTGCCGGTCTGGGCATCGACCACGCGCTGGGTGGCGGCGACGTCATCGGCCAGCGAGCTGAGCGGATTTTGTACGGCGACGACTTTCAGACCCTTGGCTTGCAGCAACGGGATGACTTTGTCCCAGCTGGAGCCATCGGCGAAGGCGCCATGCACCAGCACGACGGTGGTGGCGTCGGCGGCCAAAGGCGCGGCTTGCACGCTGAATGCAGCGGCCGACAAGAGTGTGGAAGCGAGAACGGCGTTGGCGATGGTGGTCAGTTTCATGATGAGTCCTTTTGGGTTGAGGTCAGATAAAAGTCGGATAAATTAGTTAGCGCGCTAAGTAATAAAGTATTAAAAACGCGCTTCAAGGGGCGCGGCGGGGACGACGGGATTAACTATAGCGAACAATTAATTAGCGCGCAATATAATTTTAAATAAATTTTAAACCTTGGTCATTTTGTCGCTTGTTTGCTTTCCGGCAAGAGCACCCGCTTCTAACCGCCACCGGCGCTCGCAGCGGTCCGCCGCGAGGATTGCGCACTCTGTGCCATCTCGGTCATATAGCGCCCCGGCGACACGCCGATCGACTTGCGGAACATCGTCACGAAGCTGCTGGCGCTCTCATATCCGAGATCGGCGGCAACCTGCTGGATGGAAGCGCCCTTCGCCAGCCATTGCACCGCCAGCACGATGGTGAACTGCTGGCGCCAGCGGCCAAAGCTCATGCCGGTCTGCTGCGCGACCAGGCGCGACAGCGTGCGCTCGCTCAGGCCGGCCCATTTGGCCCACGTCTCTATCGTCCCGCGTTCGGACGGCGTCGCCAGCATCATGCCGACTATCCTGCGCAGTCGCTCATCGACCGGCATCGGCAAGTGCAGCGTGCTGATCGGTGCGGCGTTGATCTCATCGAACAACAAGGTCGCCAGATGCGACTCCATGCCGCCTTCCGGATACAAGACCGGGAAACCGGCTGAGCGGATCAGCAATTCCCGCAACAAGGGCGTCGCGGCAAAGGTGCAGCAGGTCGACGGCAGCTGGGAAGGAATGGCAGGATCGAGGAAAGCGTTATAACCCTCGATCGTCCCCTCGGCCTTGATCGCGTGCAGCATGTCGCCCGGAATCCAGATCGCGCTGTGGGGCGGCACCAGCCACAACCCGCCCGCAGCTTCGCAGGTCAGCACCCCGCGCAGACACAGCAACACCTGCGCTTTTTTATGGCTATGAAAATCCAGCTCCAGCCGCCCGGTTGTTTCCATGGCGATACCAAAGGCCGTAATCGGGCGAGGAATGTCGTCGGGATCAATCCAGCTGGTCGGCGGCGGCAATTCAGGCCGGGGAAGTTCTGTCAGGATCGGCATGATGAGAGCGCCCGCAAGGTGTGATTGGCAAGAATACGAAAGATATTGGCAAAGTTTAGCATTGCTGCACATCGGCAGCGCCGATATGCTGACCTGAACAGGCAATGCCACTCCGACGGCATTCCGATGCCACTCCGATGTCAATCACCTCGTCCTCAATGACCAACTCTACTCACGCAACGACCGATACAACGCCACGCCAAACCGGCGGTTTCAGCAAAGCCCTGCTGCGCCTGTTCATGAAACGCGCCGTCATCGTCGCGGCGGAGAACCTGGCCGGACGATTCTATTTGCTCACGCTGGAGAGTCCTGCGCTCAGGGCGGTTGCATGGCAACCCGGCCAGAAAGTGCAGATAGCGATGGGATCAGCCTTCGTCGCGCGCACCTTCACACCCGTCGAATGGGATGCCGCAGCCGGTCGCACGCGCCTCCTCGGCTATGCCCATGGAGCGGGACCGGGCAGCGACTGGCTGCGCAGCGCCAGGAAGAATGACGAGTGCGATGTGTTCGGCCCACGCTCTTCACTCGATACGCGAGCGATCGCCGGACCGATCGTCCTCTTTGGCGATGAAACATCCATCGGACTCGCAGGTTCGCTACGACACTTGCATCAGGCGAAATCGGTGCAAAGCTTCCTGGAAACCGATGACGTCGACAGCGTCCGCGCCGTGGCGGCACACCTTGGAATCGGCGGCCTCCACCTGTCGCAGAGGACCGCAGGCGACGCGCATTTGCACGTCATCACCGAACAGCTTGCGGCGCTGGCCGCCACCGGTGCGATCTTCCTCCTGACCGGAAAGGCGCAGTCGATACAGCAATTGCGCCGCAGCCTGAAATCCACCGGCGTCCCCGGCGCGCGCATCCTCACAAAAGCCTATTGGGCGCCCGGCAAGGCCGGTCTGGACTGAAACATTCTCACAATGGAGCCCCCATGCCCGACCTCGACAGCCTTTACTCTCCGCCTTCCGAAATGATCCAGAAGTCAGTGCTGCCGCATCTGGTGCCGTTCCACGTCGCCTATATCGAGGCGGCGACATTCTTTTGCCTGGCTACAGGTCGGCAGCAAGGATTGGACGCCTCGCCGCGCGGCGGTGAACCGGGCTTCGTCCACGTCCTCGATTCGAAGACGCTGGCCTTCGCCGACTGGCCCGGCAACAACCGCATCGAATCGATGCGCAACCTGCAGGAAGATCCGCGCGCCGCGCTGCTGTTCATCTTCCCGGGCCTCGACATCTTCATGCGCGTCAACGGCAACGCCACGGTCTCTACCGATCCGGATCTGCTCGCCACCCTGGGCGAGTCCGGAAAAATACCCAAGACCGCCATCGTCATCCTGATCGACGAAGTGCTCTTCCATTGCGGCAAGGCAATCAACCGCGCACGGTTATGGGCCGACGAATCGCGCCTCGACCGCGAGGCGCTGCCGAGCGTCGGCGCCATGAAAGCCTCGCTCACCGGCGCCGGCGAAGAACAGGCCAGGCTGGTGGATGAGCATTATTCCCACAGCGTCAGGACGGATCTTTACTGAAACCCCGATGCCGACATCAGGAGTTTCAACAAGCGTTCCAACAACAGCCAAATCGGCAATTGACATGACCGCCTGACAACGACTACGCTGGTCCCGTGCAGTCTACCGGGGGAGGCAGTCATGACGGGGAGTCAATCGCGGCCGCTGACGTTGCCGGAGGTGATGGAGCACCATATCCAGTTCACCGAAAACGCCATCGCCATCTTCGATCCGGATGGCAACTTTGTCTTCCACAACCAAGCCTTTGTCAGGACCTTCGGGCTGGAAGCCGAATCCATGGAGGGTTGGCATTCCGATGACTGGCTGACCTGGATGTATGTGCATCGCGGCGGCGTCAATATTGAATGGGATTCGCTGGAGGCGTGGCTGAATTACGTGCACAGCGTGTCCCGCTCCAAACCGTTCCGCCGTTTCGAAACCGACCTGATCGACGGTCGCTGGCTGCTGGTCAGCGAGCAAACCTATTCCTCCGGCCACCTGGTCCTGCATTGCGCCGACATCACGCTGCAAAAGAAGACCGAACGGGATCTGAAGGAAGCGATCGCCACCATCAAGCACATCGCCCAGACCGATGAGCTCACCAACCTCCCCAACCGGCGCCATGTATTGAGCCGGTTCCATGAAGAGCTGCTGCGCGCCGCGCGCTACAAACATGAACTCTGCATCGGCATCCTCGACATCGATCACTTCAAGCGCGTGAACGACAAGTACGGCCACCCCGTCGGCGATGCCGTGCTACGACACTTCTCGACGTTTCTCCGGACGCATCTGCGGGCGCAAGACATCGTCGGGCGACTCGGCGGCGAAGAGTTTGTCGTGATCTTTCCCGAGACGAAGCTGGCCGATGCGATGTTTGTATTGAACAGAATCATCGACATCTTGCACACGGAGTGCATGGTGGAGATCGCGCCGGATATCTGCTACACGTTTTCCGGAGGTCTGGCGTCCACGGAGGCAGGAGCAAGACAAACCGAAGACAGCGATCTGCTCCTCGCCAATGCCGACAACGCCTTGTATCAGGCGAAAAATGGCGGGCGGAACAAGATCGTCTGCTACCAGCATTGCGCTGAAGTTTCTGCCCCTCTTGCCGTCTTCGACGACGAGCAGATGTCGGGATGAACCGAGCTTGCTCAAACAAAGTCCATCCGACCGGACCGCACATGCAAAAACGTCCGGCATCGCGCCGGACGTTTTCTTTCGTGCAGAGCGAGTCGCTCAAAACAGCTTGGCAATACGGAAGTTGATACGGTTGCGCTCCTTCAGGCCATTGTCGACGGCGACATCCTGGCCGTACTGGAACTGCACTTGCGTGCTCGGGTTGATGAAACTGGTGACCGTGAGGCGCGCATATTGCGTGTTGAGCTTGTCGCCCTGCTTGACGCCGTTGACCTCCGTCTCACCGCCGCGCACGCTGCCGAAGCCCACCGACAGGGCAGTGGCTGACGACAGGTTGTAGCGCAGATGCGCCTGCGCTTCATAGCGCGGCGCCTGCTTCATGGTGGCGTGCGCCGGCGTGAAGTCGGTGTTGTTGCCGTTGATCGTCACGTCGCCCACCAGGTCGAGCGCCCAGTCGGCGTTGAAGTGACGGATGTAGGCCAGCTGGAACAAGGCCTTCCAGCGGTTCTCGCCGAGATTCAACAGCTTGTTGCTGTCGTAGTTGCCGGTGGGCAGATACAGATAGGGACCGATGCTGATCACGTCGCGCGTAGTCTGGTCGAGGATGAACTTGACCGGCGCGCCGAGGATCAGGTCGCCGGTGCCGCTGGCGTTGCCCAGCACGGTGGCGTCGCCGTTGGTGCGCAGCGTGCCGAACGGCAGGATGAACTGCGGATCGAGTACGGCGCTCTCGGAAAGTTTGACGACGTGAATGTAACGCGCCAGCGCCACGTTGGACGTCAGCCCGAAATTGCCGGATACCTTGTTGCCGTGCACGTAGGAATCCTTGCGTTCGGCATACTGGTAATAGAGCATCGCGATGTTGGCGCCGGCGGGATAGGCTTCATAGTCGCCGGCGGTTACCTCCAGCGCCGATGCGGATTGTGACAGCGACAGCGCATAGAGCAGGCTGGCGGCGAGCACCGCGCGCCAGATGCCGGTGCCATTGCCCGTACATTGCGGCGGATGGTCCTGGTGCGATGAAGACATCTGATCTTTCTTGCTACCCGATTTTGTTGTTGAAAACATGGTTCTCTCCCTGAATAGTTGTAAGGACATGACGATGGAACTGCAGAGGCGATAGCGGCGAATCAAGCGGCGACGGCATTCATCAAGCCGGTGTGCGGGTGGCAATTGATGTATTCGTAGTCCTGCTCCTGCGGCTTGAGGATCGACACTTCGTGGTAGACCGCGAGCTTGAGCTGGAACTGCAAGGCCTGCACCATGCGCATGAAGGTGGCGAAGATTTCGACGTGGGTGGGATGCGATTCCGACCAGCGCTCCATGTCGGCCAGCGAGCGCCAGTAGCTGACGCCGAAACTCTTTTCGAGCGGCTTCCCCTGCGCGTCGATGTGCGTCATGTAGCGGTTGCTGTAGCAACCGATGCTGCGCCCTTCGTCGCGCAGAAAATTCATGCCGGCCGCCAGCACCGGTTCCATCTCGTCGAGATACAGCTGGCGTTCGCGACCGTCGGTGTCGGTCCATTCCTGGCCGGAGCGGATGATCGCGACGTTGTTGTGGCCGGCGAGCTTGACGCGCTTGCCGAAGCCGGGCGTGCCGCTCGTCACCTGCACCTGCCCTTCTGCCACCAGCGCATCGGTCTGCGCCAGCGGGATGCGGTCGCGCATCGAGCCCCAATAGCCGTGCTCCTGGAATTCGCCGCTCAGTCCTTCCATGACGACACCGACGCCTTCGACGTGATTGGGCGTGTTGAACATGGTTTCAAAATGTTCGATGCGCGGCGTCAGTATTTCGCGGAAGTAGCCGACGCCGTCTTGCAGCCGCTGTTCGTCGTTCCACCACGACGCCGCCGCCTGGCTGTCGCGCCAGCGCAGATAGGCGGCGGGCTCGCTCCAGTAGGCGATGGCGATCATGTTGTCGTAGCCGTCGGCGTCGACGTAATGCGTCAGGTCGTGATGGCCGGGGCCGTCCGTCACCGCAAAGCCGGCGACGATCTGGGCGAGCGCACGGCAAGCCTTGCCGTGCTGTTCCCGGCCCTTGGATTGCACACCGAAATAGCCCATCACCACTTGAGTGACGGCGCCATCGGCGCGCGACGTCCAGCAGGGATAAGGCGGCGCGTAGTCGTCTTCGATGCGCCGGGTGCGGGTGCGCGGGCATTGCAGGTGGGGGGCGATTGCTGATTCCATGAAGTGCTCCTGTTCGGATCGGAAGGAAGTGTTGGTTGCTGGTGTCTTTACTGAGCCATCCCGGCTGCAGGCATGGCCGGTGCGATGTCGTCGTCAATGCGCTCCTGCTGATCCAGCGGCAGCGAAAAATATTCGACCGGCGCCGCCTTGCGCTTGTTGAGCAGCAGGCGCGTGACATCCGGACGGGAGTAGTGACCCGCCGGGTCGGCCACCGACTTGGCGATATGGATGGCGCTGAAATCAAGCTCGGCAATCAGCAGGCCTTCCTGGTCCGGCGGCAGCTTGTCGCACAAGGGCGCGCCATCCGGTCCATAGATGACGGCATGGCCGCCGCCGGCATGCAGCAGCTGGTGCTTGTCGTCGGTGTCGCACAGCAGCGCGATCATTTCCGGCGACACCGTGGCGCACGGCGCGATCACGAAACAGGAACCCTCCACCGCATAGATGCGGCTGGCGGCGTTGTTGACCTCGGCGCCGAGCGCATGCGCGAACGGATCGTAGATGGAGAAGCTGGGCCAGGCGGCGACGTGGATCTGCTCGTTCTGTGCATACATGGCGTACTTGGACAAGGGTTGAAGATGCTCCCAGCAGCACAGCGCGCCGAGACGACCGATGTCGAGGTCGTGCACCGCCAGATCGCTGCCGTCGCCCTCGCCGAATACCGTGCGTTCGACATGGGTCGGCTTGAGCTTGCGGCGGCGCGCCACGTCCTTGCCGTCCGGCCCGATGATCCATTGCCCGATATACAGCGTGCTGCCGCTGCGCTCGGACAGGCCCATCACGACGTACATGCGATTACGCCGGGCGGCGGCGCGTAGTTGTTCGGCTTCGGGACTGTCGTAACGCAGCGAATTGTCGACATAGCTGCTGACGAAGCCGCGCAGGATGGCCCAGGCCGGCGTGCCTATCCAGGTCCAGAACGGATAGCCGGGCAACCAGGTTTCGGGAAAGGCGATCAGTTGCACGCCGGCGGCGGCGGCTTCATCGATCAGTTGCACCGATTTGTCGATGCCGCCCTGCAGGTCGAGAAAGGCGGGAGCGGCCTGCACTGCCGCCACTTTCAGTTTGGCGGGGTGCGTGCTTGATGAGGACATGCGTTTCTCCAACAATAAAGTCCAGGATGAAAGATGCAGTTGCGATATCAACAGGGCTGAGGCCGAGGTTGAGGTTGAGACTGCAGCTGCGCTTGCACGGCCGGTTAAGCAGCCGTCGAAGCGCAGTATGTGGACAAGCCCGGCATGCGTCTTGCTCAGGACGGCAGTGGACTTGACTGAAACGGAGATGGCTTGCTTTACAGTTGCGCAAAGCCGGGAGTATTGTCTGCATGTCAGATGCGGTAAGGATTTGCGGCACATGCGTGTTGATGGAGGGCATCAGTCTCCGGACACCAGGCGAGACACAGGCAGGGACAATGAGGCTACACGGGGAGGCCCAGCAAAGATGAACCCAAAGCTGCACACGGAAACAATTTCCGCCGCACCGGCCGGCGGCGCGATTGCGCTGTCCACCGATGGCCTGCTGCCGCATGAACGGGTGGACTATTGGCGGGAAATGGTATGCAGGCGCTTTGCCGAGGTGCAGATCTCTTCGCGCCTGGGTCGCGACTTTTCGGGAGAAATGCTGACGCATCAATATGGCCCCTTGCGCGTCACCAATGTGGTCGCGAAGGCGCAGTCGGTATCGCGCGTAGCGCGGCAAGCCAAAACCGAAAGCGAAGATTGCTACTTCGCCGTCATCCTGCTGGCCGGCTGCGAATTCCTGGAACAGAACGGCCGCGAAGCACGCTTGCGCCCCGGCGACATCTCAATCTATGACGCCACGCTGCCGCACAATCTGATTTTTCCGGAAGACTTCAAGAAACTGATCATCCAGATTCCGCGCCATGAGCTCGGCAAGCGCGTCACCGGGCTGGACCGTTCCACAGCGCTGACGATCCCGGGCGGCGACGGCGCCGGCGCGATTGCGTCCGGCTTCTTCCGCTCTCTGGCCGGCCATTCGGTGCAGCTCAACGATCAGCAACGCACCAGCCTGTCCGAACAGGCGCTGGATCTGTTGTCGCTGGCGCTGGCGTCGGTGGCGCCGGTCAATCTGAGTCTGTCGCGCAGCCGTCCCTTTTCGTTGGCGCGGGTCAAGAGTTTCATCGACAGCCAGCTCGGCAATTGCGAACTAGACAGCAACATGGTCGCCCACGGCGCCGGTCTGTCGCCGCGCTACGTGAACCAGCTGTTCGAGGAAGAAGGCACCTCGCTGATGCGCTACGTCCTGCGCTGCCGCCTGGAGCGCTGCCGGGCCGACATGCTGAACCGCAATAGCCCGGATCTGCGCGTCTACGACATCGCGCTGCGCTGGGGCTTCAACGACGCCTCGCATTTCAGCAGATCGTTCCGCAATCAGTTCGGCATCGGACCGCGTGACTTCTGTTCTTCGCAGTTGAAGAAATGAGTCTTTTGCATATGGTGCATAAAACACGTCGAGGTTGCCATTGCCATTGCCATTGCTATTGCCATTGCCATTGCCATTGCCTGAAATCAACACGAGAAACAATTGACATGTGCATATGCACATGATATGGTCTGGAAATGGACACCATACCTTCCATTGCGGATTGCAATTTATTCGCCACCAAACAAGCTGCGCGCTTTGTCACTCAATTGTATGAACGTCATCTGGCGGTGGTCAACGTCACCAGTTCGCAGGTGACCATCCTCGCTGTGCTTCATCAGCGCCCCGACATCACGATGACGGAATTGTCGGAAATGGTCGTGATGGATCGCACCAGCCTGGTCCGTGCAATCCAGCCCTTGAGCCGCGACGGATATATCTTGCAAAAGTCGGAGCCGGGATCCCGCAAGATCAGCTTGTCGTTGTCCAAGGCAGGCGCCAGGAAATATCTCGATGCAGTCCCCTGCTGGCGCGCGGCTCAGGAAGAGTACGAGGAGTTGGTCGGCAAGGATCGCGCCAAATTGCTGCGGCAGGAATTGATGGCGATTACCCAACGTTAGTTTTCAAGTTTCAGGTTCCATGGCGAGGCACTGTCCTCGCTATTTTTTAACACCATAAAGTGCATATGCACATTAAATCAAATTCATCAGCGAGGGGTTTCATGGGAATCAATAAAAAGTATCTGGGCATGGCGCTGTCAGGCGCATTGATCGCAACGCTTGCCGCCTGCAGCAAACCGGCGCCGTCTCCTGCAGCGACACCTAAAGTTGCCTCCTTTACCGTGCAAAACGTGGAACATGATTCCGCCAGCTACACAGGTGTCGTGCATGCACGCACCGAGAGCAATCTGGGATTCCGGGTGCCGGGCAAGATCGTGGAACGCCTGGTCGATCCGGGCGAACTGGTCAAACGCGGCCAGGCGCTGTTCAAGCTCGACAGCACTGATTACACCCTGGCGCAACATGCAGCGCGCTCCGCCGTGATCGCCGCCGAAGCACGCGACGTGCAGGCCCAGGCGGATGAAGTGCGCTTGCGCAAGCTGCTCAGCTCCGGCGCCGTTTCCAAACAGGCGTATGAGCAAAGCAAGGCGCTGGCTGATTCCACCAAGGCGCAACTCGATGCCGAACGAGCACGTGCCGGCCAGGTTGAAAACCAATCCGACTACTCCGTCCTGCGCGCCGATGCCGAAGGCGTCGTCATGGACGTCCTGGCCGATGCCGGACAAGTGGTCAGCGCAGGACAGACGATTGTGCGACTGGCGCAGAAGGGTCCGCGTGAAGCGGTCGTCAGCATCCCCGAGAACGGTCTCGGCCAGGCGCGTCGCCAGGCCAGCGCGGCGCTCTACACCGACGACACGCAAAAATTCCCGGCCAAGCTGCGAGAGCTCTCGGCCATGGCCGATCCCCTCACCCGCACTTATCAGGCGCGCTACGTGCTGTCCGGCAAAGGCGAACAGGCGCCGCTGGGTTCGACAGTCACCATCCGGCTTACCGGTGACGCCTCTGCAAACGAGCAGACCGAAGTCCCGATCGGCGCACTGATCGACAAGGGTCACGGCGCCAGCGTCTGGCTGATCGAAAAACAAACCCAGGTCGTCAAACTGGTCCCCGTGACGGTAGTCCGCCTCGGTGAAGAATTCGCCGCCATCGGTGCAGGCTTGAAGTCGGGTGATGTGATCGTCGCCTACGGTACGCATCTGCTGAAGGCCGGCGACAAGGTGTCGACGCTGCCGGCTGCACGTACGGGTGGTGCGTCATGAGCGGCTTCAATCTCTCCGCTTTCGGCGTAAGGGAACGTGCGGTCACGCTGTTCCTGATCATTGCGATTGCCGTTGCCGGCGCCTTCGCCTTCATCAAGCTGGGGCGTGCGGAAGACCCCAGCTTCACCGTCAAAATCATGACCGTGACGGCGCTGTGGCCGGGCGCCACCGCCAAGGAAATGCAGCAGCAAGTCGGCGACCGCCTGGAAAAACGCCTGCAGGAACTGGAATTCTACGATCGCGTGGAGACTGCGGCACGGCCAGGTCTGATCACGATGAAACTGTTCCTCAAGGATTCGACGCTGCCCGCGCTGGTGCCGGAACAGTTTTACCAAGCCCGCAAGAAACTGGGCGACGAAGTCATCAACATGCCGCGCGGCGCCATCGGCCCGGTCATCAATGATGAATACTCGGATGTCTATTTCACGCTGTTCTCACTCAACGCACCGGGCCTGCCGCATCGCCAGTTGGTGACGCAAGCCGAAACCCTGCGTCAGCAATTGCTGCACGTGGACGGCGTCCAGAAGGTCAACATCCTCGGCGAACAACAGCAAAAAATCTACGTCGACATCTCGAATCAACGCCTCGCCACGCTGGGCGTCAAGGCGCAAGCCATCTTCGACGCGCTCAATCGCCAGAACGACATGACGCCATCCGGCTTTGTCGAAACCACCGGCCCGCGCGTCTATCTGCGCCTGGACGGCGCGATCAACAACATCGATGCAGTCAAGGCGATTCCGGTTGCGGCCGGCGGGCGCAGCTTCAAGCTCGGCGACATTGCCGACGTCAAGCGCGGCTATGAAGACCCCAAGTCTTTCCTGGTACGCATCCAGGATGAACCGTCGCTGATGCTGGCAGTGGTCATGAAGAAGGGTTTCAACGGCCTGACGCTGGGCAAATCCCTGACAAAAGAACGTGACCTGATTCAGGCCTCGCTTCCGCTGGGCATGTCGCTGACCAAGGTGTCAGACCAGGCGCTGGCCATTGAAGCGGCGATCGACGAATTCATGATCAAGTTCGTCATGGCGCTGGCCGTGGTCATCATCGTCAGCCTGGTGACGCTCGGCTTCCGCGTCGGCGTCGTCGTCGCGGCGGCGGTGCCGCTGACGCTGTCGGCGGTGTTCATCATCATGCTGGCGACCGGTCGCGACTTCGACCGCATCACGCTGGGCGCGCTGATTCTCTCCTTGGGGCTGCTGGTTGACGACGCCATCATCGCGATCGAAATGATGGTCGTGAAAATGGAAGAAGGCATGGACCGGATTTCCGCCGCAACCTACGCCTGGGGCGCTACCGCAGCACCGATGGCGTCCGGCACGCTGGTGACCATCATCGGCTTCCTGCCGGTCGGCTTCGCCCGCTCCACGGCCGGTGAATATGCCGGCAACATCTTCTGGGTCGTGGCGTTTTCGCTGATCACGTCGTGGTTTGTTGCGGTCCTTTTCATTCCCTATCTGGGCGTCAAGATGCTGCCGAACATCCCCGTGCATGCCGGCGGACAGGATGCCATCTACGCCACCAAAAACTATCAGCGCTTCCGCGCGCTGGTGCGCTGGTGCGTCGATAAAAAATGGATTGCGGCCGCCGTCACCATCGGCATGTTTGCCGCCGCCATTTTCGGCATGGGCTTTGTGCAGAAACAGTTCTTCCCCAATTCCGAACGGCCGGAGCTGACCATTGAAGTCAACTTGCCGCCGGGCAGCGCATTCAGCGCCACCGATGCCACCGTTAAGAAGATAGAAGAAACGCTGCACAAGGAACCTGAAGCGAAAATCGTCTCCAGCTACATCGGCCAGGGCGCGCCGCGCTTCTTCCTCTCCGTCAATCCCGAGTTGCCCAATCCAGCTTTCGCGCAGTTGATCGTGTTGACCGACAACGCCAAGGACCGCGATGCCCTCAAAGCCAAGTTCAGCAAGATGATAGACGACGGAAAATTTGCCAATGCCCGCGTCCGTGTGAGCCAGTTCGTGTTCGGCCCGCCGGTGCCGTTCCCGGTATTGTTCCGCGTCGTCGGCCCCGATCTCAATACCGTGCGCGATATCGCGTTCAAGGTCAGGGACGCCGTGCAGAGCAATCCCGACACCCGCGACGTCCATCTGGACTGGGGCGACCGGACACAGACCTTGCGTCTGGAGCTGGATCAGGAACGCCTGCGCCAGGTCGGCCTCAATCCGCGCGATGCCGCCCTGCAACTGCAATCGATCCTCAACGGCGCCTCGACCACACAGGTCAGGGACGGACTGCGCATTGTCGACGTGATGGTGCGCGGCGTGAAGCGCGACCGCACCAGCCTGGCGGAAATCGGCAACCTGACCCTGACGACCCAGGACGGCGTTGCCGTTCCGCTCTCGCAGGTCAGCAAGCTGTCGTCGAACGTCGAAGACGCCGTATTGAAGCGCTACAACCGTGAGCTGTACATCGCCGTGCAGGGCGACGTGCGCGACGGCGTGCAACCGCCCGACGTCACGCATGCCATCCTGCCAAAACTGGATGCGATCAAGGCTGCGTTGCCGGTGGGCTATCACATCGACACCGGCGGTTCGGTGGAAGAAAGCGCCAAGGCCGACGTCGCATTGGCCGCGATGTTCCCGCTGATGATCATCCTGATGCTGGCCGTGATCATGTTCCAGGTCCGCTCGTTTGCCACCATGTGGATGGTCTTCGCCACCGCGCCGCTGGGTCTGGTCGGCGCGGTGCCGACCTTGCTGATCTTCCACCAGCCGTTCGGCTTCAACGCCATCCTCGGCCTGATCGGCCTGGCCGGCATCCTGATCCGCAACACGCTGATTCTGGTCGATCAGATCCGCAGCGACCTGCTGTCGGGCATGACGCCCTACCAGGCCGTGATCGAGTCCACCGTGCGACGTGCGCGCCCGGTCATCCTGACGGCGGTCGCCGCCATGCTGGCCTTCATTCCGCTGACGCATTCCTCGTTCTGGGGTCCGCTGGCCTACGTCCTGATCGGCGGCGTCGGTGTCGGCACGGTGCTGACGCTGCTGTTCCTGCCGGCCCTGTACGCCATCTGGTTCAAGGTGAAACGTCCGGCCGCGTCCGATCAACCGCTCGGCGTCAGCCACTCCCCTATCTGAGGCAAGCACGATGAAAACCCATTTCCAGTCCTTGCGGACACTCGCCGGCATTTCCCTGATCAGCGCCTTGCTCGCGGCGTGCTCTCTGGCGCCGTCGTATGAACAGCCGGCCCTTCCGGTCGCAGCCCATTGGCAAAAAACGGATGCTGCCGATGTGCAGCCCGATACCCTGCAGGCAGCATCGATTGCCTGGACCGATTTCTTCCAGGATGCGCAACTGAAGTCGGTGATCGCCGCCGCACTCGACAACAACCGCGACCTGCGCGTGGCCACGCTCAACATTGAACGCGCCCGCGCCATGTACAACATCCAGTCTGCCGACCGGCTGCCCAACCTCGCGTTGAACGGCAACGGCGCACGCCAGCGCCTGCCGGCGGACGTCAATCCGACCGGCAGAGCAGGCGTCAACAGCAGCTATTTCGCCGGCGTCGGGCTGGCCGCGTTTGAAATCGACCTGTTCGGCCGGGTCAGGGACCTGAGCGAAGCGGCGCTGCAACGCTACTTTGCCACCGAGCAGGCGCAACGCAGCGCGCAGATCAGCCTGATCGCTGAAGTGGCCAATACCTACGAAGCGCTGGTGGCTGACCGACGGCTGCTGCAGCTCACCGAGAACACGCTGGCCAGCCGGGCCGATTCCTATGACCGGCAAAAGCAGTTGTATGCCGAGGGTGCGAGTTCCGAATATGACCTGCGGCAGGCGGAGTCGCTCTTCGAAGCCGCCAAGGCCGCACGCGCGCAACAGGAACGGCGCAAGACGCTCGATGAAAATGCCTTGACCGTACTGGTCGGCCAACCGCTTGCAGCTGATATCGGTACGGCGAACGCGGCATCGGCAGGACAGGTTCTGCCGGACCTTCCTGCCGGCCTGCCTTCGGACCTGCTCACCGCGCGGCCGGACATCCTCCAGCAAGAAGCCGTGCTGCGTTCGCAGAACGCCAACATTGGCGCGGCCCGGGCGGCATTTTTCCCGCGGATTTCCCTGACGGGGAATTTCGGCTCCGCCAGCAGCCAGCTGTCCGGACTGTTCGACTCGGGGTCGCGTTCGTGGTCGTTCCTTCCGCAGATCTCCATCCCGATCTTCGAAGGCGGCCGCAATATCGCCAATCTCAACGTGGCGAAGACCGAACAGAAAATTGCTGTCGCCCAATATGAAAAGACGGTGCAGGTCGCCTTCCGCGAAGTCGCCGATGCGCTGGCGGGACGCGCCACGCTGGCCGATGAAGCCGGCGCCGTGAAAGCCCAGGAGGCGGCAGAATCGGCACGCTACGGTTTTGCCAGGAGCCGTTATGAAGCCGGTTATTCCAGCTACCTGGAATACCTGGACGCGCAGCGCTCGCTGTTTGCGATCCAGCAGCAATCCATCCAGGTGCAACTTGCGGAGCTGCAGAATCGCATCACGCTCTATAAGGTTCTTGGCGGCGGCTGGAAGACGGCCAAACAATAGGAACAGAAACAGAAGCCGGCCTCGCCTCTTTTTCAGGGGCGGGAAAATGCTTCAACACCGCCAACAAGTGTCCTTGGCGACATACGTGTTAAGGTGAGCTCGTGCGCATTGCCGCACGAAGCTCACACCCTTCCGGCTGACTTTGCCGGGGACCGTGTTCCCTCATGCAGCTGAACACCATGTCTCGAAGGGGCTCTGATCCACTCTTTCATCATCACCTGCGAACACGGCGGCAATCGCATTCCTGCGCCGCATGACGGTCTGTTTCTGGATCAGTTGAGTTTGCTCGACTCTCATCGCGGCTACGATGCCGGTGCGCTGCTGATGGCGCAGGATCTGGCGACAGCTTTCGATGGAGCGCTGGTGACCTCGACCGTGAGCCGTTTGCTGGTCGATCTCAATCGCTCTGTCGGCCATCCGCAACTCTTTTCAGAGACGATCCGACGCTTGCCGCCACCGGTGCGCGAAGAAATCCTGGCGCAGTATTACCGCCCTTATCGCGAGCAGGTCGAGCATCTGGTGGCGCAAGCCGTAGCCGACGGGCAGCGCGTGATCCACATTTCTTCGCACAGCTTCACGCCCGAGCTGAACGGCAAGGTGCGCAACGCCGATGTCGGCTTGCTCTACGATCCCGCCCGACACGGCGAGGTCGAACTGTGCGCCCGCTGGCGGGCGACCTTGGCTGAACTTGCACCATCATTGCGCGTGCGCCGCAATTACCCCTATGCAGGCAAAGGCGACGGTCTGACTGCCTACCTGCGCCAGCGCTTCGCACCAAACACTTATATCGGCATCGAACTGGAGGTCAATCAACAGATCGTGCAGTCAGACGCCGGGCAATGGACGGCGTTGCGTACTTTGCTGGTGGACAGCTTGGGCACGGTATGTGCATTGCAGGTTTGATGAACGTGTTTCGCTACCTGCGGTCTTGTTAACTGTCTTGTTAACTTGACGCCCCTCAACCTCAGCCGTTTGTCCTGCCTGCACCTTGTGTCTCGCTCGATGCGACTGAAAACCGGAACCTGTCATGAAAATCCATATCGGTTTTGAAATGGTCTACGATTGCCCGCAACCGACGCCCATGATTTTCAACCTGAACGTCCACTTCACGCGGGTATCCGACCTGGTCAGCCGCGACGACCTGATGTTCGATCCTCCGGTCCCCCGCACGGCCTATCGCGACAGTTTCGGCAACTGGTGTACGCGTATCGTGGCGCCGCAAGGCCGTATGCGCATTTCCGCCGATGCCGTCGTCAACGACAGCGGCGCCCCTGACGTGCTGTCGCCGCAGGCGCGACAACTGGCGGTGCAGGACTTGCCGGAAGAGCCGCTGCTGTTCTTGCTCGGCAGCCGCTACTGTGAGACGGATCGCCTGTCGCCGATTGCGTGGCAACTGTTCGAGCATGCCCCAACAGGCTGGGGCCGCGTGCAGGCCATCTGCGACTACGTCCATCGCCATATCGTGTTCGGTTATGAAAATGCCCGCATGACGCGCACCGCGCTGGAAGCATTCAATGAGAAAGTCGGCGTCTGCCGCGACTACGCTCATCTGGCGGTCGCCTTTTGCCGCTGCATGAATATCCCGGCGCGCTATTGCACCGGTTACCTGGGCGACATCGGCACGCCGCCACCACATGGCACGATGGACTTCGCCGCGTGGTTCGAGGTGTTCCTCGACGGCAGCTGGCACACCTTCGACGCCCGCAACAATACGCCGCGCATCGGCCGCGTCTTGATTGCCCGTGGCCGCGATGCCGCCGATGTGGCGCTCAACAATACCTTCGGACCCAATACCTTGAGCAGCTTCAAGGTATGGACCGACGAAGTCAGTGAGCGTCAGCCGGGCGAACCGTGGCTGTGATCGTCTTTTAGAGAACGCCCGCGCTGCGCCGCCATGCCATGCGCGGCAACGCCGGGATCAGCAAGCCCAGGCAAATCAGCGCCACGCCCATGAGCAGATCCGCCGACAAGGCTTCGCCAAAGATCAGCGACGACAGCGTGATACCCACTACCGGCACACCCAGCATGCAGACTGAGACGGTCACCGGCGACAGGCGCTGGGTCATCTGCAGCACGATCAGAAACGTCAGCGCCGTCGCCAGCGGACCGGTGTAGGCGATCACGTACCAGGCATGCGGCTCGACGAGGAAAGCCGGCGCGCCTTCAACAGCCAGCGCCAGCACCGTCAGCGGCAGCGCCGCCACCAGCGTTTGCCAGGGCAGCAAGTCAAAATCGAGACGCACGCCCTTGATCGACTTGATCTGCAGGATATTGATGGCCCACGACAACGAAGCCGCCGCCAACATCAGATAGCCGATCATGCCGTGCAGGTCGGCGTGCAGCAACGCGGGCAACACCACAATCGCCATGCCGAGATAACTGAACATGGTCGCCAGCCTTTGCTGGCCGCTGAGACGCTGCTTGAGCACCAGCGCCGCGCCGGGCACCACCCAGATCGACGTGGCGTAAGCGATCAGCGAAGCGCGTCCCGGCATCACGAAATGCAAGGCGCCGGTAACCAATGCCGTAAACAATCCCATCTGCAAAATACCGACTCCCAGCACCACCGGCCATTCTTCGCGGCGCGGCAGGCGCAGCTTGCCGATGGCGGCGGCGATCGCAAAACTGAGCAGAGCGGCAGAAACAAAACGGCTGGCGGCGAACCACAGCGGCGGGATGTACTGGCTGCCGAACTTCATCACCGGCCAGTTGCCGCCCCAGACGCAGATCGCCAATATGACGCATATGAGGAAGGGTCCGCTGATGGTTTTTGTTTTTTTGAGAGGGGCGGACGGGCTGCTGAGCGACATGGATGTTCCGGATGAAAGAGGCAGGGATGGACGCGAAGTGCTTGCGAAGATGCCCGTGGGAATCTGATGCTGCACTGCATCCAATTTGATCGTTATGGTAACGATTCACACACGGATAGTGCTGCCGTATTGCCTGGAACAAACGTCATTTAAAAGCATAAATATCCTAATATTTATATTTTTACGATCAATTATGCTTTTGTGGAAATAAAATTCAGGATTAACGCCTAACTGCGGATCCGCATCTAAAACTCATACAGCTGGCGTCCGTATTTCATTGCTACGCAAGAACGTCCGTTGTCTGGGGGAGAATATTCGAAAGTAGAGCAGCTACTCAAAATAAGCGGAGAACAGTTCAGAGGCCAGCTTTCGCGACTGGTTGTGGTGGGGAGGTGTGGATATGAAATTTGTCAGACAATTTTTGTGCCCCCATAAATCTGGGAACAATGAGCAAGAAGTTTCAGAGCTGGCGGGCTTTGATTTTCTCTGATTGGAACGAGGTGGAGACGTTGCGAAATTACTTGTTCTTGGATGACGGCTTGTCAAAATACAAGCGATAATAATGCTCCCCAAATGGCATTTAAATGAATATGCGTGACATCATCAATGGCTTTCTACGCTTCCAACAAGAGATCTTTCCAGCACGTAAAGAGTTATTCAAGACGCTTGCGACTGGCCAAACTCCTAAAGCGCTATTCATTTCTTGTTCCGACAGCCGCATGGTGCCGGAACTTGTGACACAGAGAGAACCGGGCGAGCTGTTCGTCATTCGCAATGCAGGAAACATCGTTCCGTCATTTGGTCCCGAACCGGGCGGTGTCAGTGCAACGGTTGAGTATGCAGTAGCGCAATTGAAGGTAAGGGACATCGTGATATGTGGTCACTCTGATTGCGGTGCAATGAAAGCTGTCGCCACGTGCGCGTGCCTGGATCACATGCCGGCGGTAAAACACTGGCTGCACTATGCAGATGCCGCTCGGATGATTAATGAGTCCAAGAATCACGCGGCCGAGAATGACCGAATAAACGGCATGGTTCGCGAGAACGTTATTGCACAGTTGAACAATATCCGCACACATCCATCGGTAGCGTTGGCTCTCGCCCAAGGTCGGTTGACACTCCACGGATGGGTCTACGATATCGAGAGCGGCTCAATAGACGCGCTTGATTCGACCAATACGTTCGTACCTTTGGCGGAACATCCAGCAACTCGGCTTTGAAAATCCGTCCCGCAAAAGACGATGTCTAAAGACGAAGCTCAGCGCAGTGGTGCCGGAGCAGCAGCGATTCTTTTCACCATGTTCGACGGTAGCAAAAACGAAGGCGTACCGTTACTTCAAACATCACTCGGAAGAAGGTTGGCGGAGAATAATGCTTGGTTTTTGGCGTTGGGACAGGCGGAAATTCTGAATAAATATGGGCAGATACCATTGGCGCTCAGTAACCAACTGTTATCGAACTACCTCGACTCTTACGCAAAATATAAATTACCAGCTCTTGAGTTGAGATAATGCGTTTTAAAAATTCCATGCGTCGATTGTTTTGACAGTAAGAAAATAGACCGCAACGCGTAGGCACTCGCTGAGATAAGTCCATTTCCCCAATGTCCGCAATCGGTAGCTGCCATTCTTTTGTCGACCACGGCTATCATTTCTGAATCAGGCAAGATTCATTGCAGCTACTGCGCGTCGACCGGCCTCTCGCTTATTTGTACCTTGTTTCGCCCGCTCCCCTTGGCCTTGTACAAGGCGCTATCGGCAGCATTCAACACGGCGTTGATCGAGTCATGAATCGCGCTGTCATACACAGCCGCACCAATGCTCACTGAAATGTGGCCGATCTGGCTTTTCGAGTGCGGAATATTGAGTGCTTCAATTGCGCTTCGGATCTTTTCACCCACAAAGATGGTGCCATTGGCATTCGTTTCAGCGAGCACGACGATAAACTCTTCTCCGCCGTAACGCGCGGCAATATCGGAGCTGCGCGGCAGCTGTACAGAAATGACGCCAGAGACGGCGGCCAGAACCTCATCCCCCTTTTGATGGCCATAAGTGTCATTGTAAAATTTGAAATAGTCGACATCGATAAACAAAATCGAAAATATTCCGCTGCTGCGTCTGCTTCGATTCCACAGATCGTCCAGTGCATGGTCCAGCGCTCGCCGGTTAAGCAGCTTGGTCAAATCGTCGATGCGCACCAACTCCTGCAATTTCTCTTCTGCGCGACGTCGCTTCTTGAGCTCATTCCGCAATATATGGAAGAGCACCACGCACACCGTCATGAAGAGCAGCATCATGTAGCCCAGGGTATAGAGGCTCTCGGTCCAGTGTCTGAAGATATGTTTGTCGGAGCGCCCGACAAAAACGACGAGCGGGGTTCCGGGAACGTTTCTGAACGCATACAAACGCTTGATCCCGTCAGTGATGGCTTGCGCAAAGAAGCTGCCGCTATTTTGTTGAATTAGAGACTTGATCTTTAAAAAATTCGCGCTGGTACTGATGTCACGCCCAATCATTGAAGCAGAGTATGGCAGCCGCATATAGACCACTCCACTGCGAGAATACAGCGACATCACACCATCTTCTCCCAACAGGATTCCGCTGAACAGCTCGCGGAAATAAGTTAGATCGAGAGCCATAACGACGATGCCTGCAAAGCCGCCATCTTGATTGGACAGGCGTTTGGACAAGACCACAACCTGCAGATCCCGATCGAATTTGGCGCTAATTGGCGGCGAAATATAAAGGCCGGTGTCGGGCTGATCGCGATGAACCGTGAAATAGAGGCGCTCGCCGTAGGTGTTGGCCGGTGTGCCTGGCAAAGAGGACACGACAACTTTGCCGGCATCGTCAAGTACCGCCATGACAACCACATGCTTCGCGGCTGCAACGCCGCCGAAAAGATAGGAGTGTTGCTGGTTGTACGTGAGCTGCCTGAACATCGGGCTTTGATAGCGATTCGCCAGCGCGTCCAGAGACAACGAAAGTATCTCGATATTTCGAACTATATCGCGCTGGGCCATCAGCGTAATGTTCTGCGACGTCTCGATCGCATATTGACGTGCCTCCTCATGGCTGGTGTAGAGTATCCAGCCGAACAAGCCGAATACCATCGCCATCAGAAGCACCCCGCTTATTTTAAGAGCCTTCCCTAAACGCTTAATTTTGAAACCCCCATTTGCTCTGTTTGTTTGAACGCAAGCAAGATGAAAGACTGTGGCAAGCGGCACATCATCTCCACTGTGAACGCTTCCATACTTGAAATCCGATGGGCGTAATTAACGCACAAAAGCATATCTTTCGACAGATTTCCAAAGCGCAACGTATGCTGGAGACGACAGTTGTGTTTTTTAACTTCGGCGACGCAAAGTCTTGTGCTACGCCACCTGAAAATCCCCAGGGACGCCAAGAGTTTCCGCGAGAATATGGGCTGAAAATATAAAATTGCGTGTAGGCAGAAGTCGCAATCGGCCAGTTGCGGTCATCATCGTCGCCTTATTGCGCAGGCAAGACACTCAAGGTTGACCGCAAAAAATCAACAAATGCACGTACCTTCGCAGAGAGATGGCGATTTTGCGGATACAAAATGGAAAATGGGCGGGAACGCCCGCCGTGGGCTTGAAGAACCTCCACTAAATCGCCGCGTGCTACAGCGTCGGTGGCGGCAAAACGATAAGTCTGATAAAGCCCGCCCCCTGCATTGACCCATGCGATGCAACCAAGAGCATCGTTGAGTATGCGCATCCGGCTGCGTATCGGATAGTCAATCTCGTTGCCCAGATCATCTTTGAAGATCCACATTAGCGGGCGCCCCGTATTCGGTGATATGTACTGAATACAATCATGCGCCTCAAGGTCATTCAGAGAACGCGGAGTGCCCTTTTTTTTGAGGTATTGCGGCGTTCCGAATACGCCCAAAAAAACATCCTCGAGCTTGTAGGCAACCAGTCTTGAGTCGCGCTGAATGCCCAATCGTATTGCGAGATCGAACCCCTCCTCAACGAAATCAATGATCTTGTCCGAGATACTTAGCTCAATTTCTATCTGCGGATATGCCTCGGTAAATTTAGGCATCAGGGGCAGCAATCTATACGTGCCGTAGGCTGCACTGACACTGATGCGCAACAGTCCGCTGGGAACGGTCTGAGCACCGGTGATGGCGCGCTCCGCTTCTGCAATCTGCTCCAGTGCGAGCTGGCATTCTTTCCAATAAAGCTCACCTTCATTGGTGACCTTGATGCTGCGCGTTGTACGGGAAAACAAACGCACACCCAAACGCTTTTCGAGCCGACTGATCGATCTGCTGACCGCTGCAGGCGTAACGCCGAAGAACTCGGCCGCTGCGGTGAAACTGCCTAACTCCGCCGCCTTGCAAAATTGTTCGATGCTTCCCAGCTGAGGCGAGTCCGGCGCTCCCATATTCATTCCCAAATGTAATAAATGAAATGATTTTAACCCCATTTATCACGACATAACTACTGAATACACTGCAGTCACTGCTTGAGGAAAAACATACACATCAAGCCGATCCGGCATGCTTTCTGGAGCAAGCCACATTCAGTTCAAACTTATAGGGAACAACCATCATGACTAGCAAACTTCATCTCTTCACTTCACCTTCCGCATTCCCCAACCCACAGCGTCTACGCTTGTTCATGCACGAGAAGGGCATCGCCGACCAGTTTGATGAGCGCGTGTACGATATGGCGCCGGGCGGCGAACAACGTCAGTGGCCGCATTTGAAAATGAATCCATGGGGTGAAACACCTACCCTCCAGCTCGCCGACGGCAGCTTCATTTCCGAGACTGCTGCGATCGCCCGCTATCTCGACCAGGCCTATCCCGGACGCAAGATCATGGGCGAGGATGCGTTGCAGCAAGGACTGGACAACATGTGGGATAACCGTATCTGGGTGCATATTCTCTACCGGATCGTGACGGCCTTCCACGTCCTGCATACCGGACTCGGACTGAAACTTGAGTTGACCAAAAATGAGGCTTGGGGCGAGCATTGTCGCAAAGAAGCTCTGGCGCACGCAGCTCTGGTCGATCGCCATCTGTCAGACGGTCGCAAGTGGTTGCTCGGTGGTGATGAACCGACTTTCTCGGACATCACGCTGGCGACGGCTATCGCGTTTTCCAAGTTTCCGGTGAATGCAACGCCACTGGACGAGCGTTTCGAATATCTGGATGCATTTTGGAAGCGCTGGCAGCTCCGTCCTGGTTTCCAAGCTGCCTATGCCGACCGCAGCAGCGGTGTGCCGGAACTGGATAACCTCGGTAAATAGATCAGATCGTAGAAAACATGCTCTTGAGAGAGGTGCGGAAAAACGCTCGCCGCACCTCCAGGAAAAATTCATAACATCCATGACATTCACACATTTTTAAGACTTAATTCCCTGCTTAAAGCCACTCATTCAAGCATTCTGTATGAAACCCATCGTTCTAATTTCCAGCCCGCAACTTCGCCCGCTATCGGGCAGAGGCGTCGTCCCATGTTGTTGATTTGCATAGAAAATTGACCCAGTCGGACGTTAAAGCAACTCCATTTGGAACTGCGAGCGTTAGGTTATGAGGGATCTTACGATCGAGCCGCAGCCTGCGCCGGACGCTGGAAGGTGAATCATTGGAGAGGGTCAATTCCGCGAGCAAATCAACTGCCCTACTGCAATTGAATTCCAAACCAAAAAATGAATTGGATATTTCCACAATGAATTCCAACCGACAGCCGCCCGATTAGAAATTTTCACCTGAAAGCCGGCAAAGTTGTTTGATGGTCTTACCAATTAATTGGTATTATCTCGATTCCCAAGCAGGACCATGCGCCGCAGTCGCCACGACGGCGCTTTACTTCAGACCAACCACCAAAGGAAGAGCAATGAAATTACTCCGTTACGGCCCTGTCGGCCAAGAAAAGCCAGGCATCCTGGATCAGGCCGGCAAGATCCGCGACCTGTCGGCACACATCAAGGACGTCAACGGCGCCGCTCTGGATGACGCCACCCTGGCGAAAATCCGCGCACTGGACCTGCAAAGCCTGCCGGTGGTCGACGGCAATCCGCGTATCGGCGCCTGCGTCGGCAACATCGGCAAGTTCATCTGTATCGGCCTCAACTACGCCGACCACGCTGCTGAATCCGGCCTGCCTATCCCTGCCGAACCAGTCGTGTTCAACAAGTGGACATCGGCCGTGGTCGGCCCCAACGACGACGTCAAGATCCCACGCGGCTCCAAGAAGACCGACTGGGAAGTCGAGCTGGGCGTGGTCATCGGCAAGGCCGCTTCGTACATCGAAGAAAAAGATGCGCTGTCGCACATCGCCGGCTATTGCGTCGTCAACGACGTCTCCGAGCGCGAATACCAAACCGAACGCGGCGGCACCTGGGACAAGGGCAAGGGTTGCGACACCTTCGGTCCGATCGGCCCATGGCTGGTGACGCGCGATGAAATCGCCAACCCGAACAACCTGCAACTGTGGCTGGAAGTCGACGGCAAGCGCTACCAGAACGGCAACACCAACACGATGATCTTCAATGTACCGTTCATCATTTCCTACCTGAGCAAGTTCATGAGCCTGCAGCCTGGCGACGTGATCTCGACAGGTACGCCTCCGGGCGTCGGCATGGGCGTCAAGCCAAATGCTGTTTACCTGACTGCCGGCCAAACCATGCGCCTGAGCATCGAAGGCCTGGGCGAGCAACAGCAAAAGACTGTAAACGCATAAATCTGATCCGCTTCCAGATGCGGGCCGTCGATATCCATTGACGGCCCGCACTGAGCCGCATCAACAAGGATTGAAGACTGCCCGCAGAAGGCAGATTCCAAACAGGTCACCTCAAGAGTAAAAGAGAACGGAGTTCACATGAATCATTACGATTTCCAGGGTCGCAGCGCGATCATCACCGGCGGTGCGCAAGGCATCGGTTTCGCCATCGCTGAACGCCTGCTGCAAGGCAAGGCCAAAGTCGTCCTGTGGGACCTGGATGAGAAGTTGCTGCAGGAAGCGCGCACCAAGCTCGAGCCGCTCGGCAACGTCGAAACCGTCGCCGTCAACATCGCCGACCAGGCCGCCGTGCAACGCGCCATCGAAGCCACTGAAAAAGTCACGCAATCGATCGACGTGCTGGTGCACAGCGCCGGCATCGCCGGCCAGAACGGCCTCGTCGCCGACTACTCGCCGGAAGAATGGCGTCGCGTCATCGACATCGACCTGAACGGCGCGTTCTACGTCAACCAGGTAGTCGTGCAACGCATGATCGCGCAAAACTACGGCCGCATCGTCAACATCGCTTCCATCGCCGGCAAGGAAGGCAACCCGACCGCGTCCGCCTACAGCGCCGCCAAGGCCGGCCTGATCGCTCTGACCAAGAGCCTCGGCAAGGAAACCGCGACCAAGAACATCGCCGTCAACGCGATCACTCCGGCTGCGGCGCAAACCCGCATCCTGGAACAATGCACCCAGGCACACATCGACTACATGCTGTCGAAGATCCCGCGCGGACGCTTCGTCAAAGTGGAAGAAATCGCCGCCATGGTGAGCTGGCTGGTATCGGAAGAAAACTCGTTCACCACCGCATCGGTCTTCGACCTGTCCGGCGGCCGCGCGACTTATTGATCCGGCGCTGAATCAGTACTGATTCAGCAGGAATCAAACGGGTAGCGTCCGCCTCGCCGGCGGCGGCGCATTGAACATGCGCCGAGCTATCCGCCAATAATAAAAATTATTATCCAGCCTGTTTGCCCGATATGCCACAAGCATCCCGGGTCGGCAAGCTGCGCCCTTTTATTGCTTCAGAGGAGAGATGTTATGGCAGCAGTACCCTATCCGGCCACCGCGCAGGATATCCAGGAATCCAATCTATACCGCCGCATCACGCTGCGCTTCGTGCCGCTGCTCGTGATCTGCTTCGTGTTCGCTTATCTCGATCGCGTCAACATCAGTTTCGCCAAGCTGCAGATGCAGCAGGATCTCGGTTTCTCCGACGCCGTCTACGGCCTCGGCGCGAGTATTTTCTTCGTCGGCTATTTCCTGTTCGAGATCCCGAGCAACATGATCCTGCACAAGGTCGGTCCGAAGCGCTGGATCGCCCGCATCATGGTCACCTGGGGCATCGCCTCGGCGGCGATGATGTTCGTCACCAATGAAACCGGGTTCTACATCCTGCGCTTCCTGATCGGCAGCCTGGAAGCGGGCTTCGTGCCGGGCGCGCTGTACTTCTTCACCAACTGGTTCCCGTCGCAACGCCGCGGCCGCATCAACTCGCTGTTCATGGCGGCCATCGCCCTGTGCGGCATGATCGGCGGCCCGATCTCGGGCGGCATCATGAAGTTCACCCACGGCGTGAGCTCGCTGCACGGCTGGCAATGGCTGTTCCTGCTGGAAGGCATTCCATCGATCGTGCTCGGCGTGATCTGCTGGATCGTTATCGACAACAAGATCGAAGACGCGCGCTGGCTGAAAGACGATGAAAAGAAACTGCTGCTGGCCCGCCTCGCGGCCGAGCCGAAGAGCGAAGCGGTGCATTCCTTCCGCGACGCGTTGAAGCAGCCGTCGACCATCACCATGTCGCTGATCTATCTGGTGCTGGCTTCGGGCATCTACGGCCTGGTGTTCTGGATGCCGCAACTGATCAAGACCGCCGGCACCGACGACACCTTCATCATCGGCCTGATCACGGTGATTCCTTACCTGTGCGCCGCCATCGGCATGATCCTGATCGGCCGCAGCTCGGACCGCACCGGTGAACGCCGCTGGCACTTGGCCGGTTGCGCGCTGGCCGGCGCCGTCGGTTATGCCGTAAGCGCCTACTTCGGCAGCAACACGCTGGTGCTGGTGGTCGGCCTGTCGTTCGCCGCAACCGGCATCATCGCCGGCATCGGCCTGTTCTGGATCCTGCCTCCGCGCGTGCTGACCGGCGCTGCAGCGGCGGGCGGCATCGCGCTGATCAACTCGGTCGGCCAGCTCGGCGGCATCATCACGCCGTACATGGTCGGCAAGATCCGCGACATCACCGGCAGCGCTTCACTGGGCCTGTACGTGGTGGCGCTGGAATGCCTGGTCGGTGCAGCCTTGCTGTTATGGGCGCTGCCAAAGCGCATCTACTTCCGCGAGCCTGTCGCCAAGTAGTCGCTCTGGTATTTGTCGTATCCGCAGCATGAAAAAAGCCGCCCTCGGGCGGCTTTTTTTGCGTCGAAAAATACCTCAGCGCAGTCGTGCAGGAGCGGCGGTAATGTCGATTTCACGCCGTGCCCGCGGTGCGTGGCTGGCCGTCAACTCGTGCCCCAGCTTGAACACGCTGACGATGCGCGCCAGGTTGGCGGCCTGCTGCTGCAGCGATTGCGCAGCGGCGGCGGCTTCTTCGACCAGCGCGGCATTTTGCTGGGTGACGCCGTCCATCTGCGTCACCGCATGCTTGACCTGATCAATGCCCTCGCTCTGTTCACGGCTGGCGGCGGAAATTTCGCTGACCACGTCGGTCACGCGCTTGACGCTGGCGACCACCTCATCCATGGTCACGCCGGCCTTCTCCACCAGCTTGGTGCCGGCGCCGACCTTCTCGACCGAGTCGCCGATCAGTTGCTTGATCTCCTTGGCGGCGGCGGCGCTGCGTTGCGCCAGGCTGCGCACTTCCGACGCTACCACGGCGAATCCCCTGCCCTGCTCGCCGGCGCGCGCCGCTTCGACTGCCGCATTCAGCGCCAGGATATTGGTCTGGAAGGCGATGCCGTCGATCACGCTGATGATGTCGACGATCTTCTTCGACGACGCGTCGATCGAACGCATGGTCGAAATCACTGCGCCGACCACGTCGCCGCCTTGCGCAGCCACACCGGATGCGGAAGTCGCCAGCGCATTGGCCTGCACCGCATTGTCGGAATTCTGTTTGACGGTCGCCGACAACTGCTCCATTGCCGCAGCGGTCTGTTCCAGCGAGCTGGCCTGCTCTTCCGTACGCGAAGACAGGTCGAGGTTGCCGCTGGCGATCTGGCTCGATGCGGTGGCGATGGCATCGGTGCCGCCGCGCACGTCGCCGACGATTTTCAGCAGGCTGCTGTTCATGTCTTTGAGCGCCGACAACAGCATGCCGACTTCATCCTTGCTGCGCACTTCGATGTGGGCGGTCAGGTCGCCATCGGCGATCGAACGCGCCACGCCGACCGCGACAGTCAGCGGACGCGTGATGTTGACGGTCAGGTACCAGGCGCTGCTGACGCCGAACAGCAGGATCAGCACACCCAGCACGATCAGCAGCGAGCGGCCGGTCTGCGCCATGCGTTCGATATCGATGGCGGTATCGTCGATGCTCTTGCGCTGCATCGTCAGCAAATTCTGCAGCGCGTCCTTGAGGTCATTGGCGCGCGGCATGAAGGCGCTTTCCAGCAAACGGTTGGCTTCTTCCAGGTCGCCGGCAGCCTTGGCCTTGCGCATCTGATCGCGCGCCGCGACGTACAACGAACGCTGCGTCTCGATCTTCTTGAACAGCGTGAGCTCCTGTTCGCTTTCCAGGATCGGTTGCAATTTCTTGAGCAGCTCGGTCGAGATCTTCGACGATGCCGCATCTTCTTTTGCGAAGAACGGCGCCAACGCCGGGTCGGTGCTCTTGGCGATGGCGGTCACGCGCGTGATGGAGGTTTGCACGATCGGAAACCAGTCGCTGATGAGGCGTTCTTTTTCCAGCGGCCGCTGCATCATGGCCTTGGTGGCGTCGGTCACGCCTTGCAGGCGCCAGATGCCGATGCAGATGATGGTGATGGCCAGCAGCAGAATGATGGAGAAGCCCAGCGCCAGGCGTTTGCCGATCTTGAGGTTGGCAAGAATGTTCATAGAGTCTCTGTTCTTATACGATGTTGGAATGACAACGAATGCAGCAGGAACGCATGGAGATTTCCCACGGCGGCGCGCAAGTATAGCTTCCGGGGTGTGGCGTCATTCGCCGGATCAGCGGGGGAAATTGGCGTCAAGAAATAGAAAAGCCGCCTGACGGCGGCTTCCTGTTTTTGAGCAGTTTTACTATCTCAGGCTGTAAACACTGTTAACAAGCCAATTCAGCCCATGTCAGCAAGTTGCACGCCTGAGCATGCCGGCGCGCAACTTGTCGTAGCACCAGTTGAATACCAGCGTGTAAGGAAGAAAAAACAACACCAGGCCGATATCCAGCACGAAGGCTTCGATCAGACCGATATGGAGCCACCAGGCCGCCATTGGCACCACGGCCAGGATCAGGCCGGCTTCGAACACCACGGCATGGGCGATGCGCACCGCAAAGCTGCGCTCGGCGGCGGGCGCCTTCCAGCGGCGTTCGAGGCGATCAAATACGGTGTTGAAGATCACGTTCCAGCTCATCGCCACCAGCGAAATCATCAGCGTCAGCGCACCCGCGTGCGCGAACGACACGCCCAGCAGCCACGACATCACCGGCGCGCACAGTAGCAGCGCAACGATCTCGAACAGCACCGCGTGCAGCAAACGTTCGTATAAGGACTTCTCTTGCTTCATGGATTCTCTCCTTGGGAATGCCTCGATTATCGACGGCCCTACTGATAGAATGAAGTTATTAACCATCGGAATAACCGATACATAAAAATACACATGTACTCCCTCGACGCCCTGCTGATGTTCATCGAAGCCGCTAACCTCGGCTCGTTTTCGGCTGCTGCGCGCAAGCTCGGCAAGCAGCAGTCCAGCGTCAGCGAAGCCATCGCCAATCTGGAAATCGACCTCGGCGTGACCCTGTTCGACCGCAGTACGCGCAAGCCGACGCTGACCGAACACGGCCACGCCCTGCTCACGCATGCGCGCCAGCTGCTCGACGCCAACGACAAGCTGAGCCGCGCGGCGCAGCAACTGGCCGGCGGCCGCGAGGCGCAATTGAGTTTTGCGCTGTCCGACACCTATCAGTCCGACGTGTTTGAAAAGAGCCTGTCGCAACTCGAGCAGCGCTTTCCCGACCTCAGCCTGGAGTGCCTGATCGCCGAAGACGAAGACGCCGTCGACCTGGTGCAATCGGGTCGCGTGCAGTTGGCGCTGGTGGCGGCGCAAGCGTCGTATCCGCCGGACATCGGCTTTGAGACCATCGCCGACCAGTCCGAGATCGGCCTGTATGTCAGCACCGCGCATCCGTTGGCGCAGGCCGCGCACATCAGCGGCGACATGCTGCGCCAGGTGCGCGAGCTGCGCGTGAACACCTACACCCATCGCGACCCGACGCGACAACAGCAACCCGGCCTGTATTGGTCGGCGTCGAGTTATCTGATTTTGCTGGAGATGACCGAACTGGGATTCGGCTGGGCGGAATTGCCGCGCTGGGTGGTCAAGCGTTTCGGTGCGGCGGATCTGAAGGAATTAAAAGTACACGGCTGGCCGCGCAGTATCCGCGTGCATGTGATCTGGTCGCGCGAACGCGGACTGGGACAGGCCGGCGCATGGCTTTGCGATACCTTCCTGCAAACGCCGGCCTGAATATTTCAGCGCTTAAAACTGTTCCCAGTCGTCGTCCGACGTTGCGGCCGGCAGGCGTTTCGGTGTGGCTGCAGGGGCGGAGACGGCTGTCTTCGCGGTGCTTTTTACCAGCCCTGGCGCTGGCTTGTGCGACGCGCTTTTCGTGGTTGCCGCAGTGGACACCATGACCGCCGGCTTGACCTGAGCCACCGCAACGTTCTTGCCGGCGGTGTGCGCGCTGTCGAGTGTGAAGATGCCGACCACCTGCGTCAGCGTCGCCGCCTGATCTTGCAAGGATTGCGCGGCCGCTGCGGCCTGCTCCACCAGCGCAGCGTTCTGCTGTGTGGTCTCATCCATCTGCGCAATCGCGCGATTGACCTGCTCAATGCCTTCGCTCTGCTCCTGGCTGGCCGAGCTGATTTCGCCGACGATGTCGGTCACGCGTTTGACGCTGGCGACCACTTCCGCCATCGTCGCGCCGGCCTGTTCCACCAGCTTGCTGCCCGAGTCGACCTTGTCGACCGAGTCGCTGATCAGCTCCTTGATTTCTTTCGCCGCCGAGGCCGAGCGCTGCGCCAGGCTGCGCACTTCCGACGCCACCACGGCAAAGCCGCGGCCCTGTTCACCGGCGCGCGCCGCTTCCACCGCTGCGTTCAACGCCAGGATGTTGGTCTGGAAAGCGATGCCGTCGATGACGCTGATGATGTCGACGATCTTCTTCGATGAGGCGTTGATGGCGCCCATGGTGTCGACCACTTGCCCGACCACGCTGCCGCCCTGCACCGCCACTTCGGAGGCGGACACGGCCAGCTGATTGGCCTGGCGCGCGTTGTCGGCGTTCTGCTTGACGGTCGAGGTCAGTTGTTCCATGGCGGAAGCGGTTTCTTCCAGCGAGCCGGCCTGCTGTTCGGTACGGGTGGACAGGTCCATGTTGCCGCTGGCGATTTCGGCAGACGCGGTGGCGATGGTGTCGGTGCCGGTGCGCACCTGGCCGACGATGCGTTGCAGGTTGTCGTTCATGGTTTTCAACGCACGCAGCAACTGACCGGTTTCGTCCTTGCGGCTGGCGTCAATGCGCGAGCTCAGGTCGCCTGCCGCAACCGTTTCGGCGATGCCGAGCGCCTGCTTCAGGGGACGGATGATGCTCAGCGCCAGGCGCCAGGCGAATACCCAGCCGGCGATGAACAGCAGCGCGCCGAAAGCGATCAGCAGGTTGCGGCTCTGGGTGTATTGCTTCTGGATGCTGGCGGCGATCTCATCGATACTGGATCGCTGCAGATCAAGCAGTTGTTGCAAGGCGTCGAGGTAGCCTTTGGCTGCGACTGGAAAATCCTTTGCCAGGATGCGCGCGGCTTCGTCCACGTTGCCGTCGGCCTTGGCTTTGGAGATGGCGTCACGCGCCACGATGTAACTCTTGCGCACCGTGCCCAGTTGCGCGAACAGGGATTTTTCCTTGTCGCTGCTGAGCAGGCCTTCGAGCGTCTTTTGCTGTTCGTTGGACAGCTTGGTGGCGGTGGCGGCGTCTTCGGCAAAGAACGCGCTCAGGCTCGGATCGGAACTCTTGGCGATCGCGGTGGTGCGGCGCACGCTGGTGTGGATGGTGCGATACCAGTCAGAGACCAGGCGTTCCTTGGCGAGCGGCTTTTCCATCATGGCTTGTGTGGTCTCGGCCACTTCATGCAAGCGCCAGATGCTCAACGCGATGACCGCGATGGAAGAAAACAGAATGATCGCAAAGCCCAGGTTGAGACGTTTGCTGATGTTCATGTTGGCAAAGAAATTCATTTTTTTATCCTCCTGTATATGTCGATCCCGGCCTCCTCCCACAACCTCGTTGCGCACAACCACGCCGCCCGGAATGGCCCGTATTGTCTGCAATAAGGCGACGTCAGAGCTATAGGTATTTCTACCTAGAAAATCGCCGTATCGTCTTAATACCATTGCAACATGTCCGCTTCATGAAACGCTGCGCGGACCTCATTGCGCCGCAATGTTGTCGAAGATACAAAATAAAGAGGAAGATTTCAGCGCGAGGTTGGCAACTGAAATGACAACTGCCGCCGATGAGTATGAGGATGCATCGGCGGCGGCAAGCGAAGAAAAAAATGAATTGGATCAGGTACGCGCGCGCGTCGCCTTGATCAGGTTGTCGCGCAGCGTCGCCACCGCATTCTGGACCTTCACGAATTCCTCATCGCCCAGTCCGCAGGCATCGGCCAGATTGATGTCCAGCGCCTTCTCGCGCAGGCGGCGGCCCGCCTCCGTCAGCCCTACCCGCACCTGGCGCTCGTCGACGGCGTCGCGCTCGCGATTCAGGTAACCCATCGCCTCAAGCTTCTTCAGGATGGGCGTGAGCGTGTTCGATTCGAGGAACAGCTTTTCGCCGAGGCCGCTGACGGTCTGGTTGTCCTCCTCCCACAACGCGATGACCGCGATGTACTGCGTATAGGTGAGGCCGAGCTCATCAAGGATGGGCTTGTACGCCTTGCCGAACGCCAGGTTGGCGGAATAGATCGCGAAGCACAGGAAATCGGACAGCTTCGGGACTGCTGCGGATACCGGCGCCTGCTTGGCGCGTGAAGGTCGGGACATGGCGTGAACTCCTGATGGGTATTGCTCATCGGCGCAATCGGTGAAATAGGTGAAGCCGGCCGGACGTTGCCGAAATTATACATCGGATACGATTTAATCGAATGCGTTGACATTTTTAAAAACTCGGGTAACATGAATCGCATTCGATTACATCGGATACGATTTAAATTAGCGAACACCAATCCATTACTTCACTTCCTGAGGAACCTGACCATGACCACCATCGAAAACGTCCTGTACACCGGCAAGACCACCACCACTTCCGGCGGCCGCGACGGCTCCGCGCGCAGCCCGGACGGCCGTCTCGACATCGAACTGTCGTCGCCCGGCAGCACCGGCAAGGGCACCAATCCCGAGCAGTTGTTCGCTGCCGGCTGGTCGGCCTGCTTCATCGGCGCCATGAGCCTGGCCGCCGCCGAGAGGAAGATCAAGCTGCCGGCCGACCTGCACGTGGACGCCGAAGTCGACCTGGGCACCACTGCCGGCGCCTACTTCCTGCAAGCGCGCCTGAATGTCAGCCTGCCCGGCTTCGATCGCGAGGTCGCCCAGGCGCTGGTCGATACCGCGCACGAAATCTGCCCGTACTCGAAAGCCACACGCGGCAACATCGGTGTTGAAATCAAGCTGATCTGATCAGACACATCCGCTGGCTGCAAATGAAAAGGCCTGCCGCATGTAGATTACGGCAGGCTTTTTTTTGAACCGAAAAATGGAAAGGATCAGCGCTGCGGCCGCAACGTCAGGCGTGCTTCCAATCCCCCGCCGGTGCGGTTATGCAATGACAGCTTCGCATCCATCGCCAGCGTCAGCTGACGCGCGATCGCCAGTCCCAGCCCGGTGCCGCCGGTGTTACGGTTGCGCGAAGTTTCCAAGCGCACGAAGGGTTCGAACACTGCGTCCAGTGATTCGGCCGGGATGCCGGGACCGCGATCGAGCACGGCGATGGTCACCGCCCCATCAGCTTGCGCGCTGACTTCCAGTTCCGCCGCGCCGCCGAACTTGAGCGCGTTGTCGACCAGGTTACCGAGGATGCGCTTGAGGGCCTGCGGTCGCGTCACCAGCGCCGCGCCGACGGCGCCGTGCAAGGAGACTTCCTTGCCGGCGTCGACGTAGTCGCACACCAGACTGTCGAGCAGCGCGTCGGGATCGATGCGGATCGGCGCTTCCGCTGCGCCATGCAAGGTGCGTGCATAGGCGACGCCTTCCTTGACCAGCGTTTCCATCTCTTGCAGATCCTGTTGCAGCTTGGCGTGTTGCGGTCCTTCATCCATCACGTCGACACGCAGGCGCATGCGCGTGATCGGCGTCTGCAAGTCGTGCGAAATCGCCGCCAGGATTTGCATGCGCTCGGTCATGTAGGTGGCGATACGGTCCTGCATGGCGTTGAAGGCCTTGGCCGCGCGGGCAACTTCCGACGGGCCGTCTTCCGGCAAGCGCGCCGCCTTGAGATCGGGGCCGAGCGTGTCGGCGGCAGCGGCCAATGCATGCAGCGGCCGCGTCGCCAGCCGCACCGCCAGCCAGCAGCACGCCGCCAGCACGATCAGTTGCAGGGCCAGCACCAGCGGCAGCCACGGCGACAGCGGCACGCCCGACATCGGTCGCATGTCGATGGTCAGCGGCGTACCGTCAGTCAACTTCAGATGCACTTGCATGCGCTCCTTGTCGCCGGGCACGGCGTTGACGGTCAACGCGTATTCGGTGCCGATGCCGTCGGCAATCGACTTCGCCACCATCTTCGACAGGCGCGCGTCCGGCGGCGTGCCGGTGATGCCGGGACCGAGGATGAATTCATAACTGCGGCGCGCCAGGCGCGGCAGCCATTGCGCGCGCTCGGCCGGCGGCAGGTGATCGAGCAGCGCGACGGAACTGGCCGCTTCGCGTTCGATGTAACCCATCATGACGTTGGTAGTGGCCTGGTCGCGTTCGGTCAGCGTCAGCCAGAACGACAGCGTCTGCGCCAGCACCAGGCCGACGCAGAGGATCAGCGCCAGCCGGGCAAACAGCGTGCGCGGCCAGCGCAGTAGGGAGAATTTCATTGCTCGCCTTCGATCAATGTGACGGTCGCGGAGAAGACATAGCCTTCATTGCGCAGCGTCTTGATGTAGCGCGGCTCGCGCGCGCCGTCCAGCAGGCGCTGGCGCAGGCGGCTCACCAGCAGGTCGATGGAACGGTCGAACGGATCCGATGCGCGTCCTTGCGTCAGGTTGAGCAGCTGGTCGCGCGTGAGCACCCGTTGCGGATGGTCGAGGAACACGCGCAGCAGTCGGTACTCGGCGCCGCTCAGCGCCACCATGGTGCCGTCCTGATCCAGCAGGTGACGCGCCGTGGTGTCCAGCCGCCAGTCGCCGAAGCCCAGCATCTGCACCGCTTCCGTGACCTGCATGTTGGGCGGCAACATGCGCGCGCGGCGCAGCACCGAACGGATGCGCGCCATCAGTTCGCGCACCGCGAAGGGCTTGGTGAGATAGTCGTCGGCGCCCATTTCGAGGCCGACGATGCGGTCGGTTTCTTCGCTGCGCGCGGTCAGCATCAGCACCGGCACGGCCTTGAATTTGCCGACGCGCAATTCGCGGCACAGCACCAGGCCGTCTTCGCCGGGCAGCATCAGGTCGAGCACGATCAGGTCCGGCGCGCCCTGCTCCAGCACCGCGCGCATCTGGCGCCCGTTGGCGGCCAGCGACACGCGCATGCCGTTTTTCTCAAGGTAGGCGGCCAGCAGTTCGCGGATGCCGCGGTCGTCGTCAACGATCAGGATGTGGTCTTGGTTTTCCATGCGGCGATCATACCTTAGCGCGTTTGCGCCGGCTCGCCGGCGTACTGGCCACATTGAGCAGCGAGCAATACACCGGCTTGGCCAGCTCAGCCGCAAACCCGCCGGCCAGGAACGCGAAGATCGCCAGAAAACGTTTCAGGCCGGTCACGCGTCCTCCACCACCGACAAGCTGGCGCCGTCGCCCACACCGGCTTCCAGCGCGTACGGATCGACGCCTTCCAGGCAGCCGATGTTGGCGCGCCAGAAGTTGGGATCCCTGCGGGTCTGGTGGAACGGATAGATACCGCAGTGCTTGCAGAAATAATGCTTCGCGGTGCGGGTATTGAACTGGTACAGCGTCAGCGACTCTTCGCCGCTGACGATCCTGACATCGGCAGCGTCGATCATCGGCGTCATCAGTGCGCCCTTGCGGCGGCACAGGCTGCAGTTGCAGCGCCCGGCCGGCGTCAGCGCGGTGCGGACTTCAAAACGGACGGCGCCGCAGTGGCAAGAGCCTTTGTAGAGTTCGACGGTCATTGTTTTCTCCTTCAGGTGGTTGGCAATGACCACTTTATAAATCAATGCGAAAACAAGCCCCGGGTTGATTTGTGTCCCAATGTATCTGGCGCGTGTACATACACAAAACATTGCACCCGTGTGCTGTTGCAGACACAAGCCAGATACGTGCGGGCGTTCCAATACGGTCATCGCAACCAACATTGGAATGCCACCATGCACAACTTCATCGAAACGCCCTTTGCCCTGCTGGCCGGCCTGCTGACCATCGCCTCGCCATGCGTGCTGCCGGTGCTGCCGATCTTGCTCGGCAGCGCAGTCACGGAGCCGGGCAAGTCTCCCGACCGTACCCGCCCGCTATTCATCATCGCCGGCTTCATCCTGAGCTTCTCGGCCTTCGCCATGTTGCTGGGCGCGGTGTCCAGCACCGTGCACGTGGCGCAGGAAGCCTTGCGCAATACCGCCATCGCACTGCTCGCGCTGTCCGGCCTGCTGCGCCTGTGGCCGCGTCCCTATGAATGGCTGGTGGCGCATTTGCAGGCGCCGCTGCAACGCATGCACGCCACGCCAGGCGTACCCAAGGTCCATGCCGGCAACACCGGCGGCTTCGTCCTCGGCATGTCGCTGGGCGCGGTCTGGACGCCCTGCGCCGGTCCCGTTCTGGCTTCGATCCTGGTGCTGGTGGTGAAGGCGCAAGACCTCGGCTGGTCGGCCCTGCTGTTGCTGATGTACGCCATCGGGGCCGCCATTCCGATGCTGGCGATTCTGTACGGCGGCCAGTACATCAGCCGCCATGTCCGCATGGTGTCGCGCCACACCCAGCGCCTGCAACAGCTGTTCGGCGTGCTGGTGATGCTGACTGCGCTGGCGATCTACCTGCAATACGACGTGCTGATTACCGCCGCCTTGTCCTCCCTGTTTTCCTCTGCCAACTGAAAGGATTCACCATGCTTTCCCGACTCAAGACTTTCGCCGCCCTGACCGTGCTCGCCGCCGCAACCTCTGCCGCTTCCGCCGGCGCACTCAGCAAGAGCGTTGCCGCGCCTGAATTCACCGGCGTCGACAAATGGCTCAACAGCGAACCGCTGACCATGCAGCAACTGCGCGGCAAGGTAGTGCTGGTCGACTTCTGGACCTACACCTGCATCAACTGCATCAACACCCTGCCCTACGTGAAAGCCTGGCACCAGAAGTACAAGGACCAGGGCCTGGTGGTGGTCGGCGTGCACACGCCGGAGTATCCGTTCGAGCGCAGCACCGACAACGTCAAGACCGCCATCAAGCGCTTCGGCATCACCTACCCGGTCGCGCAAGACAACCGCTACGCCACCTGGAGCGCCTACAACAACCAGTACTGGCCCGCCTTTTACCTGATCGACAAGAAGGGCCAGGTGGTCTACACGCATTTCGGCGAAGGCCAGTACGCGCAGACCGAAGCCGCCATCAAGAACCTGCTGGCGCAACCGCAGTAACAACCCAAACGCAGTTCAACCATCGTACTCAGACCAAGGAGAAAAAATGTCCGACCAGATCGATCAACGCCGCCGCCGTTTCTTCGGCGCAGCAGCAGCCACCGTCGCCACCGCGCAACTGAGCTTCAGTGCACTCGCCAACGCCCAAACTGTCGCCGCCGGATCCTCATCGGCATCCGCAGCCGGCTTCACCTCGATCAGGCAGATCGATGCCGGTGTACTCAACATCGGTTACGCCGAACTCGGCCCAGCCAACGGCAAGCCGGTCATCCTGCTGCACGGCTGGCCGTACGACATCCACAGCTTCGTCGAGGTCGCACCGCTGCTGGCCGCCGCCGGCCATCGCGTGATCGTTCCGCACCTGCGCGGCCACGGCAGCACCCGCTTCCTGTCGGCAGACGCGTTGCGCAATGCGCAGCAATCGGCGGTGGCGCAGGACATCATCGCGCTGATGGATGCCCTGCATATTCCATCGGCGGTCATCGCCGGTTTCGACTGGGGTGCGCGCACCGCCTGCATCATGGCGGCGCTGTGGCCGGAACGTTGCCAGGCGCTGGTGTCGGTGAGCGGCTATCTGATGACCAACCTCGCGACCGCAAAAAAACCGCTGCCGCCCAAAGCCGAGTTCGACTGGTGGTATCAGTTCTACCTCACCACCGAACGCGGCGTGACCGGCTACACGCAGTACCGTCGCGAGTTCGCCGAACTGATCTGGAAGACAGCCTCGCCGAAATGGAATTTCGACGCCGCCACCTTCAACCGCAGCGCCGCCTCGTTCGATAATCCGGACTATGTCGCCATCGTCGTTCACAACTACCGCTGGCGCCTCGGCCTGGCCGACGGCGAGCGCAAGTACGACGCGCTGGAACGCCGTCTGGCCGACCTGCCGGTGATTGGCATCCCGACCATCACGATGGAAGGCGACGCCAACGGCGCGCCGTTCCTGCCGCCGGCTGCGTACCGCAACAAGTTTGCGGGCAAGTATGAGCACCGCAACCTCAGCGGCGGCATCGGCCACAACCTGCCGCAGGAAGCGCCGCAGGAATTCGCCAATGCCGTGCTGGCGGTGACCAAGCTGTAAATTCCTTGAGCCGAAAAAAAACGCCATCCGCGCAAACGGATGGCGTTTTTGTCATTGCGCGCCTGGCTTATTCGTTCAGGTCCGGCAGGAACACCGTCAATACGCCCGCCAGCGGCAGCAGCGAACACAGCAGGTAGACGTAAGCGATGCCGTACAGGTCGGCCAGATGTCCAAGCAGCGCCGCACCGATGCCGCCGAAACCGAACATCAGTCCGAAGAACACACCCGAAATCAAACCCACCTTGCCCGGCACCAGCTCCTGCGCATACACCACGATGGCCGAGAACGCCGACGCCAGGATGAAGCCGACGCACACGCACAGCACACCGGTCCAGAACAGGTTGGCGTGCGGCAGCAGCAAGGCGAACGGCGCTGCGCCGAGGATGGAAAACCAGATCACGCGCTTGCGCCCGATGCGGTCGCCGATCGGTCCGCCGAAGAAGGTGCCGGCCGCCACCGCGCCGAGGAACAGGAACAGCAGGATCTGCGAATCACCGACGGCCAGATGGAACCGGTCGATCAGATAGAAGGTGAAATAGCTGGTGAAACTCGCCATGTAAAAGTATTTGGAAAACACCAGCAACGCCAGCACCAGCAAAGCCTTCTTGATGGCAGCCGGCGACAGGTGATGATGCGCCGCCGCGCGCGCTTTCTTTGCACCGGTAGCCAGATGATGGCGATACCAATTGCTTACGCGCGACAGCACCACGATCGCCACCACTGCGAAGATGCAGAACCACGCGATGTTGGGTTGACCGAACGGCACCACGATCGCCGCCGCCAGCAGCGGTCCGAGCGCCGAGCCGGCATTGCCGCCGACCTGGAACGTCGACTGCGCAAAGCCGAAGCGACCGCCCGACGCCATGCGCGCGATACGCGAGGCTTCCGGGTGGAAGGTCGACGAGCCGACGCCGATCATCCCCGCCGCCAGCAGGAACCAGCCGAAGCTGCCGGCCATCGACAGCAGGACGATGCCCAGCAGCGTGAACAGCGCGCCGCACGGCAGCAGCAATGGCTTGGGATGCTTGTCGGTATACATGCCGATCCACGGCTGTATCAGCGAGGCCGTGACCTGAAAGGTCAGCGTGATCAGGCCGACCTGGGTGAAAGTCAGTCCGTAGTTTTGCTTGAGCATCGGATAGATGGACGGCAACAGCGCCTGGATCAGGTCGTTGATCAGATGGGCGAAGCCGACCGCGAGCACGATGCGCAGCACCAAGGGTGAACTGCCTTGTAGTGTGGCCGCCGGTGCGCTTGCAGCGGGCGCATCGGACAACACGGCGGGAGAGGATGTCTGGACGGTCATGGCAATGAAAGGTGAGGTGGCAAGGAATGATGGAACGATGAGTGAATGGTATATTGACACTTAAAAACCGGAATGACATTTTCCGTCGATTAAGTGACAAAACCCTTTTTGACCTCACTCGCGCCCCTCCCCCCTCTTTTTCCTGCCATGGTCCACACAGTCCACTCCAGCCCCAAGGCCGCACAGCTGCAGCACTTGCCGCATGCGGTAGTCGCCTTCAGCCGCGATTTCGATCACGACCAGTTGCTCGCCACGCACTCGCATCCGCGCGGCCAGTTGCTGTACGCAGCCGAAGGCGTCATGCAGGTGCGCACCGCGCACGGCCTTTGGGTGATCCCGCCGCAGCGCGCGCTGTGGGTGCCGTGCAGCCTGGCGCATGAAATCCGCATGCTCAGCGCGGTGCGCCTGCGCACGCTCTACATCCGTCCGCACGAATCGGAGCTGATCGGCGTCGAGTGCCGCCTGCTGGAAGTCAGCGCACTGCTGCGCGAACTGATCCTGGCGCTGCTGCAGGAAGAATCCGATTACGACACACGCGCCCGCGGCGGCCACCTGGCGCAACTGATCCTGTCGGAAATCGACGGCGCCGCCGCCATCCCGGTGGTGATTCCCTGGCCGGCCGACCGGCGCGTGGTCGCCGTGTGCGAAGCCATCCTCGCCGATCCCGGCAACGCCAACTCGCTGGAGCACTGGGCCGAATTCGCCGGCGCCAGCCCGCGCACGCTGATCCGCCTGTTCCCGAAAGAAACCGGCTTGCATTTCCGTCACTGGGTGCAGCAGGTCCACATCACCGACGCGCTGCTGCGGCTGTCGCAAGGCGAAGCAGTCGAACGCATCGCCGAGCGGCTCGGTTACAAAAGCGCCAGCGCCTTCACCAGCATGTTCCGCAGCGTGCTCGGCAAGACCCCGAGCCAGTACGGTGGGCTGGCGCGCCGGAACGTCGCCGCCGACAGCATGTTGCAACGCGCCAAAGAAACCGGATGATGCCGCGCAAAACACGCTTCATCACGATCGGTTATCACGCGATGAATTAGTTTCATTGGACAGTGCCGGGGGCCGGGCGTAGTGTCGCCTTCCAACCGGTAGCTCGTATTCAAAGAGAACCGGCAACAGAATCAAGAACCATAAAAGCCGGCGGACGCACCCGGGGCAGCAGCTTCGGGACGTCACGCTTCAGGCGGAGACAACACAGGATTTTTCACGCGAGAACGACTTCCACGCCGGCGACGCATTGCGTCCGTCGCGAAGGCCCTCTTGCGCCCGTAATTTCCTGTGACCGCAATTCCGAATTGAATTCGTTTTTCAGTAGTGCTTTACAAGCAACACAAGCAGTGAAACAACAATAATTCTTACTCCAGGAGATTGCATGAACACCTTCAAATCCAGCATCAAATCCAACATGAAATACGCCGCCGCAGCCGTCCTCGGCCTGGTCTGCCTGGCCCAGTCGGTCAGCGCCGACACGCTCAATGACATCCGCCAGCGCAAGAAAATCGTCATCGCCATTGATCTCGGCTCGCCGCCGTTCGGCATGACCGACGACAAGCTGCAACCTTACGGCTCCGACGTCAGCGCCGCCAAGATGCTGGCCAAGGACCTCGGCGTCGAGATGGAAATCATCCAGGTCACCGGCCCCAACCGCGTGCCTTTCCTGCTGACCAACAAGGCCGACATCGTGATTGCGTCGTTCAGCATCACGCCGGAGCGCGCCAAGGTGATCAATTTCAGCGTGCCCTATAGCGCGTCGGAATCGGTGGTCGGCGCCGAACATTCGATGCAGATCAAGAGCCTGGCCGACCTGGTCGGCAAACGCGTCGGTGTGGTGCGCGGCAACCTCCAAGACACGCTGCTGACGCCGCTGGTCCCCAAGGGTACGACGCTGGTGCGTTATGACGACGATTCGACCAATGCCGCCGCGCTGCTGTCGGGCCAGGTCGACGCCATCGGCACCGCCAAGGAATTGGTGACGACAACGGCACGCAAGAATCCGGGCCGCAATATTGAAACCAAATTTGCAGTCAAGGTGGTCCCGCACGGCATCGGCGTACGCAAGGAAGACACGGCGCTGCTGGCCTGGATCAACAACTGGGTTGTCACCAATATGAAGAACGGCAATCTGGCTAAATCCTATGAAGCCGCCGCCGGTGCACCGCTCGCCGACCTTTCGCAATACATGCCGAAATAATCGAATCATAGATCGCTTCACGTCGGCGCAGCCTCCGGTTGCGTCGGCTTTTTCCACTTTAGAGAAAGCATTTCACCAGTCATGAAAAATATCGGATTCATAGGCGTCGGCATGATGGGCCAGGGCATGGCGCACAACCTCGTCGTCAAGGGTTTCAACGTCACCGTGATGGGCAACCGCAATCGCAAGCCGGTGGAAGAACTGGTCGCCGAAGGCGCACGCGAAGCCGCCAGCCTGCAAGACCTGGTGGCCAACGTCGACGCCATCATCCTGTGCGTCACCGGCTCGCCGCAGGTGGAAGACCTGATCTTCCGCGCCGGCGGCATTCTGGAAAACTGCCGCAGCGGCCAGATCCTGATCGACTGTTCCACCAGCGAGCCGATGTCGAGCGCACGCATCGCCGAACAACTGGCGACCAAGGGCGTCAGCTTCGTTGATGCGCCGCTGGCGCGCACCCCGGTCGAAGCCATGCAGGGCCGCCTCAACACCATGGTCGGCGCCGACGACGCCACCTTCGCCAAGGTCAAGCCCATCCTCGAAGCCTTCTGCGAAAACATCTTCCATATCGGCGGCACCACCAGCGCGCAAAAGCTCAAGCTGCTCAATAACTTCATCGCCATCGGCACTGCCACGCTGGCGACCGAAGCGCTGGCGATGTGTGACGCCGTCGGCGTCGATCAGCGCAAGTTCTTCGACGTCATCAGCAAGGGCGGCGCCAACAGCGGCATCTTCCAGATGATCGCCGGCGGCATCCTCGAAGGCCGCTCGGACGGCATGAAGTTCAGCATCGCCAACGCGGGCAAGGATCTGAGCTATTACAACAACATGACGGCGCAGTTCACCAATCCATCCATGATCGGCCCGCATGTTGCCGCGACCTTGCAGCAGAGCGCAAAGGAAGGTTTCGGCGAGCAGATGCTGGGGGCGATGGTGCAGGCGCACAAAGAACGCCTGGCGTTGAAGAAGTAGGCGGCTACGCCGCCGGTATTCGGTATCAGGTATCGATATCCGGACGCCGGCGGCGTGCCTTGTTTCGGCTTGATGCGATGCAATTGCTCCGGGGAACAGCGCAGGTAGGCCTATTTGACGGCTGCCTGTGGTTTCGGCGCATGTGCGGGGTGAATTTGTCCGGGAAAACGACGGCCCGCCGGTTTTGTTTGCTAATATTTACACCCTGTCCGTTGGCAAGACCAAAATGGGGGTAAAACGGGCAGATCCGGGGATGGGGCACACGACGCCCCATACAATCAAGCGACGACAAGAAAGAAAAGCTGTGATGAAAATGATACGCCCGTTGCTGGCCTTATTGATGCTGGCCGCCGTGCTGGCCGGTTGCGCCTACGGTCCAAAACCTGCTGACCTGGAAGTCGCCATGCCGGCGCTCAAGCCTGGTTATGGCCGCATCTATTTCCTGCGCTCATCGGCTTTCTTCGGCTCTCCCGTTCAACCGGAAATACTGCTCAACAACCAGGTCGTCGGCAGGTCGCGGGCGCGCGGCTTCTTCTTTGTCGACCGTCCGGCCGGTCCTTACCAGGCACGGACTTCCACCTCGGTCACCAGCACGCTTACTTTTGATCTTTACCCTGGCGAAACAAAATACGTGCGTACCGAACTGGTCATCGCTTTGATGGGCATCATGCCAGGCAGCATCGCCTTCACCCTGATGGATGAATCCGTCGGCGAGCCGGAACTGCGCAAGCTGAGTTATACCGGAAGGACCGTCAAACCCGAGCCGAGGCAAGCGCCGCAGCGAGCTTCCCAACCAGCGCCGCAACAGATGCAGCAGCCTATGCAGCAACCAATGACACAACCGGTGACTCAATCAGTCTCGCAACCAGTTGTGCAACCAATGCCGACAAACTGCACCGACTCGGCTACTTGCTGAATTTCTCCGGAGGTCGCCCTCAATCAGGCGACCTTCGACTCTTCCTTCCGCACCATCGGTGACGGCAATTCAGCTGAACTCGGTCGAGCTCAGCTGAACTCAGTTGCTCTCCACCGGCACAAACTCCTCAATCAACACGTTCGCCGGAAAACCCACCGTGAAGGTGCTGCCCTTGTCCGGCACCGACTCCACGCCGAGGGTGGCGCGATGGCGCAGCAGTACGTGGCGCACGATGGCCAGACCCAGGCCGGTGCCTTGCGTCTCGCGCGAACGGCTCTTGTCGACGCGATAGAATCGCTCGGTCAGACGCGAGATGTGTTCCTGGCTGATGCCGATGCCGTTGTCCCTGACCACGAATTGCGCACCGCCGCCCGGCTTGCGTTCCCAGTACAGCTTGATGGCGCCGTCTTTCGGCGTATAGCGTACGGCGTTGGAGACCAGGTTGCTGAAGGCGCTGCGCAGTTCGTCGACGTTGCCTTGCAGATCGGGGCCGTCGGACTCCAGCGTGATCTGATGCTTGCCGGCCGACAAGGCCTTGGCTTCTTCCAGAATGCCTTCCAGCAGTGGTCGTACCTGCACGCGCTCTGAGCGCAACGGATAGTCAACCGACTCCAGCCGCGTCAGCGTGAGCATGTCGCCGATCAGGTTCTGCATGCGCTGGCCCTGTTCGGTCATGAGTTTGAGATGCGAAGTGCGCACGTCGGTGTCGAGGTTAGGTTGCGCCAGCGCAATTTCGAGGAAACCATTGATCACCGTCAGCGGCGTGCGCAATTCATGCGAAGCATTGGCGATGAAGTCGCGCCGCATCATGTCGATGCGCTCCGATTCGGTGGCGTCGTGCGTGACCAGGATCTGGCGGCGGTTCTCGAACGGGATGATCTGCACGATCAGCTTGCGCTCCTGCACGCTCAGGATCAGCGGCTGCTCATAGCGGCCGAGGATGATGTAATCGATGAAGGCGGGGTTGCGGATCAGGTTGGTGACGCGCATGCCCTTGTCGCGCTCGAGCTGCAAACCCAGGTGCTGCTGCGCCGCCGGATTGCACCACTCGAGGAACAGCACATCATCCATGATCACCACGCCATCCGGCAGCAGGCTCATGGCCTGGCGGAAACGCGCCAGCCATTCGGCCAGCTCGATCTGGTTCTTTTCGTCGTCACGGCGCATGCGGTACAGGCGCGCAAAGATGTCGGTCCAGGCGCCCCATCCATCCGGCAACTTGGCATGGCTGGGATTGTCGAGCCAGCTGCCGAGGCGGAACAGATAATGCAATTGGGTGAACGCCAGCGCGCCCATGCCGGCCAGCGCGACGATCAATCCGGCGGTAGCGCCGAAGAAAAACCAGACGACGCAGACGCCAATCAGGCAGATCAGGAAGCGCAAGGCTGCCGGAACCCAGAACAGCAGTTGTGGACTCATGTGATGCTCGTTAGTTTCAGGACTGGAACAGGCGTCCAGTATAGAGGTGTTTCGGGGTTCACGGCATCTGCCGACAGCGCCCCGCTCCTGCTGTTCTTGTTATTTTGCCGACAGCATGTAGCCGACGCTACGCACCGTCTTGATCAGGTGCTCGGCGTCGCGCAAAGCCTTCCGCAGGCGCAGGACGTGGACGTCGACAGTGCGCTCTTCAATGACGACATGGTCGCCCCAGACGCGGTCCAGCAACTGGCTGCGTGAAAACACGCGATCCGGATGCGCCATGAAGAATTTCAGCAGCTTGTATTCGGCGTGGCCGATGTCGATCTTGTCGCCGCCGAGCGCCACCGAGCAGCTGGCCGGATCGAGCGTCACCGGACCGACCGTCATTTCTTCCTGGGCGAACTCCGGGCTCTTGCGGCGCAGCAGCGCCTTGATGCGCGCGGTCAGTTCGCGCGGCGAAAACGGCTTGGTGATGTAGTCGTCGGCGCCATTGTCGAGGCCGGCGATCTTGTCCTCTTCCATGCTCTTGGCGGTCAGCATGATCACCGACAGTTGCTGCAACTGGCGGTCGCCGCGGATGCGCGACAGCAAGTGCAGGCCGCTGCGGTCAGGCAGCATCCAGTCCAGCAGCACCAGTTGCGGCGCGCGGCGCTGGACGAATTCCCAGGCCGCGGCCGTATTGGACACCACGAAACTCGACCATCCCGCCTCCTTGAGCGTGAAGGCAATCAGCTCGGCAATCGAAGGCTCGTCTTCAACGATCAGGATGGTAGTCATGGAGTTGCGCTATCTGAAGGGTTCAAGGAAAACGCCGGTTCAATCTTCTTCGGTCACGGAAATCTGCGCCGAACCGAAATCGGTATGACGAATATCCTTGCCGCCGACAACGTAGATCACGTATTCGCCGATGTTCTTGGCGTGGTCGCCGATGCGCTCGATGGCCTTGGCCACCCACAACGTGTCGATCGAGGCCGAGATGGTGCGCGGATCTTCCATCATGAAGGTCGCCAGGCTGCGCGTGATCGAACGGAAGCCGTGGTCAATGCTGGCGTCCTGTGCGATCAGCGCAGTCGCTTGTTCGGTATCGAGACGGGCGAAGGAATCGAGTGCGCTGCGCAGCATCTCGGAAGCTTCTTCAGCGATGACACGCACGGTCTCATAGTGATTGATCGGACCGACGCCGCGCTTGTGCAGGTGGATCGCATTGCGGGCGATCTTGGTGGCTTCGTCGCCGACGCGTTCCAGGTCGGTGATGATCTTGATGGTCGCCATCACGGTGCGCAGATCGTTGGCGGTCGGCTGGCGACGCACGATCAGGTGGCTGCAGGCATCGTCCAGTTCGACTTCCAGACGATTGACTGACTCGTCGTCCTTCATCACGCGTGCGGCCAGCTCAAGATTGCCGTTACGGAAAGCCGAAATCGCATCCTGGAACTGACGTTCCACCATGCCGCCCATGGCCAGCACTTTGGAACGAATGGTTTCCAGATCGGCATCGTATTGCTTGGAAGAGTGATCGCCTGTCATGTGACGTCCTTAGAAAATGTATAAATATTTATTAACAACCAACCGGCCTCAAGAGGTGCGGCAGAAGAACCTATTCGACTAACCTTGGATCGTTGTATCGGCGTAGCGAGCGGCGTGAGTTTGCGTCGAGAAGCGCAGCCGTACGGAGGTACGGTGAGCATCGCAGACGCAAAATCGCGTCGCGCAGTAGCCGAGACAATGATTCAATTAGCCAAAACGGCCTGTGATGTAATCTTGGGTTTCTTTGCGTGCCGGATTCATGAAAATCTGGTCGGTCTCGCCAAATTCCATCAACTCGCCCAGGTACATGTAGGCGGTGTAATCCGAGCAGCGCGCCGCTTGCTGCATGTTGTGCGTGACGATGGCGATGGTGTAGTCCTTCTTCAGTTCGCCGATCAGCTCTTCCACCTTGGCGGTCGAGATCGGATCCAGCGCCGAGGTCGGCTCATCCAGCAGCAGCACTTCCGGCTTGACCGCGACGCCGCGGGCGATGCACAGACGTTGTTGCTGACCGCCCGACAGGGACAGACCGCTCTTGTTCAGTTTGTCCTTGACTTCACCCCACAGCGCGGCTTTGTTGAGCGCCCATTCGACGCGCTCGTCCATCTCGCCCTTCGGCAGGTTTTCGTACAGGCGGATACCGAAGGCGATGTTGTCGTAGACCGACATCGGGAACGGCGTCGGCTTCTGGAACACCATGCCGACCTTGGCGCGCAGCATGTTCAGATCCTGGCCTGGTTCGAGGATATTGTTGCCGGCGTACATGATCTTTCCTTCGGCGCGTTGACCCGGGTACAGGTCATACATGCGGTTGAAGGTGCGCAGCAGGGTCGACTTGCCGCAGCCCGACGGGCCGATGAAGGCGGTGACCTTGCCTTCGAAGATGTTCAGGTTGATGTTCTTGAGGCCCTGGAAGCCGCCATAGTAGAAATTCAGCTGCGAAATTTCAATGGTCGATTTCTTGTCTGCTGTTGCGGATGTTTGCGTAGTCATAGTATTCACTTGTCGATTCGCTTATCGGTTGTCCGGTATCAATTAACCAGGGACGCGTTGGCTGAACATGGTGCGGGACAGGATATTCAGTGCGAGCACGCTGACGGTGATCAGCAAGGCGCCGCCCCATGCAAGCGCCACCCAGTTGTCGTAAGGACTCATGGCGAACTGATTGATCACCACCGGCAGGTTGGCGATCGGACTGTTCATGTTGGTGCTGAAGAACTGGTTGTTGAGCGCGGTGAACAGCAGCGGCGCCGTTTCACCCGAGATACGCGCCACCGCCAGCAGCACGCCGGTCACGACGCCGGCCTTGACGGCACGCAGGCGGATCATCATCGCCACTTTCCAGCGCGGCGCGCCGAGCGAGAAAGCTGCTTCGCGCAGGCTGCTCGGCACCAGCTTCAACATGTTGTCGGTCGTACGCACCACCACCGGGATCGCAATCAGCGAGATCGCGAAGGTGCCGGCCCAGCCGGAGAAGTGGCCGACGTTGGCGACATAGATCGCGTAGACGAACAGACCGATGACGATCGACGGCGCCGACAGCATGATGTCGGTGACGAAGCGTGTGGTCTGGGCCAGCTTGCTCTCCTCGCCGTATTCAGCCAGGTAGATGCCGGCCAGGATGCCGATCGGCGTGCTGATCAGCGTACCGAGACCGACCATCATCAGGCTGCCGACGATAGGGTTGAGCAGACCGCCGCCGTCGCCGCCCGGCGAAGGGGTGTTTTGCGTGAGCATGCCGATGTTGAGTGCGCCGAAGCCCTTGATCAACAGCGTCAGCAGGATCCAGGCCAGCACGATCAGGCCGGCGGCCATCGCCAGGAACGAGAACAGCATGCCGATGCGATGCTGCAGCAGACGGCGGCGATACACCGGGTTCAAGGGCGAGTTCAGTGGAATGGCAGTGTCGGCTTTGTTCGAGCCGGCTTGCGGAGTGACTTGTTGGTTCATTATTTTGCGCCTTCCTTGCGTGTCATACCCATCAACATGACCTTCGCCACCGCCAGCACGATGAAGGTGATCACGAACAGGATCAGACCGAGTGCGAACAGCGACGATACGTGCAACGTCGACGATGCTTCGGCGATTTCATTGGCGAGTGTGGAAGCGATGCTGTTGCCGGCGGCGAACAGCGACCACGAGAGGCGGTGCGAATTGCCGATCACGAAGGTGACCGCCATGGTTTCGCCAAGCGCCCGGCCGAGGCCCAGCATGACGCCGCCGACCACACCGGTCTTGGTGTACGGCAGCACCACCTTGCGCACCACTTCCCAACGCGTACAGCCGAGGCCGTAAGCGGATTCCTTCAGCACGGCCGGCACCACTTCAAACACGTCGCGCATCACCGAGGCGATGAACGGGATGATCATGACCGACAGGATCAGGCCGGCGGTCAAAATGCCGATACCCATGGTCGGTCCCTGGAACAAGGCGCCGATTACAGGAAGTTGGCCGAGGGTGGCTTTCAGGGCCGGCTGCACGTATTCGGCGAACAGCGGCGCAAACACGAACAAACCCCACATGCCGTAGATGATGCTGGGCACACCGGCCAGCAGTTCGACTGCCGTGCCGAGCGGACGACGCAGGCGGCTCGGGCAGATTTCCGTGAGGAACAGGGCGATGCCGAAGCTGACCGGGAACGCGATCAGCAGCGCGATCAGCGACGTCGTCAGCGTGCCGACGATGGCGATCGCAGCGCCGTATTGGTCATTGACCGGGTCCCACTCGACGCGCGTGATGAAGCCGGGGCCGAATTCATGGAAGGCCGGCCAGGCGCCGATGAAGAGGGAAACAATAATCCCGCCGAGCATCACCAGTACCGACAAGGCGAAGATCAGCGTGACTTTATGAAAGAGGAAATCCTGAATGCGCTGCTTGCGCATGGTCGCCAACAGCGCGGCGTGCGCGTGCTGAGCTTGTTGCATGGCGCCACTATCTGCGGGAGGCTTGCCTAAATCGGTGTTCGACATGGTCGTGGCAGAGATGTTTGAGCTCATTATTTTCACCATTTGGTGCGGATTGCAGCGATGGTGAACGCCGCCGCAATCCGCTATACATCATTCAATGCACTACCGAAAACAAGTTCTGACTGACTGAATCTTTCGATCCGTGATTACCAGACTGCCTTGCCGGAGCTGTCCTTGACATTGGCTTTCCAGGAATCTTCAACCAGCTTGACGACTGCGGCCGGCAGCGGCACGTAGTCCAGATCGGCTGCAGCTGTACCGCCGTTCTTGTAAGCCCAGTCGAAGAACTTCAGGACTTCCTTGCCCTTGGCGCCGTCGGCAGCTTGTGCCTTGTGCAACAGGATGAAAGTTGCGCTGCTGATAGGCCAGCTGTTCTTGCCGGCTGCATCGGTGAAGTCAACGGCGAAGCCAGGAGTCTTGGCCCAGTCGGCAGCAGCAGTCGCCGCCTTGAATGTCGCGTCGTCAGGCGACACGAAGGTGCCGTCCTTGTTCTTCAGCTGGGTGTAGTTCAGCTTGTTCTTCTTCACGTAAGCGTATTCGACGTAGCCGATTGCGCCCTTGACCTTTTGCACGTTGGCGGCGACGCCTTCGTTACCCTTGCCGCCCACGCCGACCGGCCACTTCACTGCTGTGCCTGCGCCGATCTTCGACTTGAAGTCTGCGTTGGCCTTCGACAGGTAGCTGGTGAACACGAACGATGTACCCGAACCGTCGGAACGGTAGACCACGGTGATGTCTTCGGCCGGCAACTTGACGCCTGCGTTCAGGGCTGCGATTTCAGGAGCATTCCACTTGGTGATCTTGCCCGAGTAGATGTCGCCCAGCACTTGGCCGGACAGCTTGACCTGGCCTGGGGTGGTGCCGTCGAGGTTGATGACCGGGACCACGCCGCCGACGACTGCCGGGAATTGCGTCAGGCCGTCAGCGTCCAGTTCAGCTTGCGACAGCGGAGCATCGGATGCGCCGAAGTCAACAGTCTTGGCCTTGATTTGCTTGATGCCGCCGCCGGAACCGATGGATTGGTAGTTCAGGCTGTTGCCGGTAGCGGCCTTGTACGATTCCGCCCATTTGGCGTAGATCGGATACGGGAACGATGCGCCGGCGCCGGTGATTTCTGCTGCGTGCACTGCGGCGGAAAACGCGACCGTACCGCACACTGCTACCGCAACAGATTTAAGAATGTGATTGAACCCCATGTCTTGCTCCTTTGTTTGACGAGATAGTTTGTCGAAGAACCCATTTAATGAATTGCCGTCTTACCTGTACTGCCTGACGACCTTCACGAAGAAACCTGCGGAACCGATGAAATGCGTTCCTGGGACGGGGTGAACTTTAACCAGCAAATGTGACGAGTTTATGACCCGCCCCTGTCATGAAAGGAAAAGAAGGCATTGCTTGATCGACAACAAGGAAAGCACTACGCAGACGGGGTTAGAATCAGGGGCTCAGGAGACAATTTCCAGGCGGAAACGTAGGTACACATGGGACACGGCATTTGTGACATAGCCCTCCGGGCTTGTCATTAACTTGTCATACAGCCCCCCTACACTGCGAAAAATTGCTATGGAAACCAATGGGATCGGCGCATGACCAGAAAAGTAAAACCGGACGATAACGCTCACACGGAGATCAATCCGACCGCCATTTACCTCAACCGCGAATTGTCCCAACTGGCATTCAATCGCCGGGTGCTGGCGCAAGCCGAGAACAAGCAGATTCCTCTGCTCGAGCGTCTGCGCTATTTGTGCATCTGCAGCAGCAACCTCGATGAATTCTTTGAGGTGCGCATCGCCAGCCTGCTGGCCAACCGCATCGAAGGCGAACATATCGACCCGCCCGAACTGAGCGCGGCGCTCGAACGCACCAGCATCGAATGCCACCAGATCGTGGCGCGCCAGTATGAATTGCTGAACAAGGACATCCTGCCGCAGCTGGCGCACAAGGGCATCCACCTGCTGCGTCACGAAGACCGCAACGAGGCGCAGCGCGCCTGGGTCAAGCAGTACTTCGAACACAACGTGCGGCCGCTGCTGACGCCGATCGGTCTCGATCCGGCCCATCCGTTCCCGCAGGTGTTGAACAAGAGTCTGAACTTCATCATCGAACTGTCCGGCAAGGACGCCTTCGGCCGCGGCACGGCGATCGCCATCGTCAAGGCGCCGCGCGTGCTGCCGCGCGTGATCCGCCTGCCGGACGAACTGTCGGACAAGAAAGGCGTGTCGTTCTGCCTATTGTCCTCCGTCATCCATGCGCATATTGCCGAATTGTTTACCGGACGCGAAATCACCGCTTATTCGCAGTTCCGCGTCACCCGCAACAGCGACCTGTGGGTCGACGAAGAAGAAGTCAAGAACCTGCGCCAGGCCTTGCAGACCGAATTGCAGAGCCGCCAGTTCGGCGTCGGCGTGCGTCTCGAAGTCGCCAGCAACTGCCCCGAACACCTTGCGCAATTCCTGCTCGAACAGTTCTCGATCGAACGCAACCGCCTGTACGCCGTCAAGGGTCCGGTGAACCTGGTGCGGTTGTCGGAACTGGTCGACCTGGTGTCGGAGCCGGCGCTGCGCTTCCCGCCGTTTGCGCAGACGCTGCCGCCGCATTTGCAGAATGAGAATATTTTTTCTGTGCTGAAGAAACGCGACGTGCTGCTGCATCATCCGTTCCAGTCGTTCCAGCCGGTGGTGGATTTCATCCGCACGGCGGCGCAAGACCCCAACGTGATGGCGATCAAGCAAACGATTTACCGCACCGGCATGAACTCCGACCTGATGGAGGCGCTGATCCACGCCGCTCAGCGCGGCAAGGAAGTCACCGTCATCGTGGAACTGATGGCGCGCTTCGACGAAGAAGCCAACATCAACTGGGCGGTCAAGCTGGAACAGGCCGGCGCGCAAGTAGTCTACGGCGTGGTCGGCCTCAAGACCCATGCCAAGATTGCGCTGGTGATCCGCCGCGAAGACAACGCCCTGCACTTCTACGCCCACCTTGGCACCGGCAACTATCACCCGACTACCACCAAGTTCTATACCGATTTCGGCCTGCTGACCTCACACCGCGAATTGACCGCCGAGGTCAACGAAGTGTTCATCCACCTGACCACGCTGACCAAGCCGCGCACCCTCAATCACTTGTGGCTGGCGCCGTTTTCGCTGCAAAAGGAAATCATCCGCGCCATCCGCAACGAAGCGCAGATCGCACGCGAAGGCCGGCCGGCGCGCATCATCGCCAAGATGAACGCGCTGCTGGACGAGTCGGTCATCCGCGCCTTGTATGCCGCGTCGGCCGACGGCGTCAAGATCGACCTGATCGTGCGCGGCGCCTGCGCGCTGCGTCCGGGCGTCGCAGGCCTGTCGGAAAACATCCGCGTGCGTTCGGTAATCGGCCGTTATCTGGAACACTCGCGCATCTATTATTTCCGCAACGACCTGGCGCATGATGTTTATCTGTCGAGCGCCGACTGGATGAACCGCAACCTGTTCCGCCGCATCGAAGTGGCCTTCCCTATCCTGGACAAGACGCTCAAGAAACGCATCATCACCGAAGGTCTCGATCCCTACCTGAAGGACAACACCAACGCCTGGCACCTGAATTGCGACGGTGCGTATGTGCAGAAGAAGGCGCGCACGCGCCAGGCTGCATTCAGCGCCCAGGCTTACCTGATGCACACGCTCGGCATTGCCGCGCCAGGCGAGGAATGACGCGACCAAGTTTGTTTTCCAGTCCATCACCCGGAGGCGAATCCCCATGGAACTGATCTTATGGCGTCATGCCGAAGCGGAACTCGGCGAACCCGACGAGGGCCGCGCCCTCACCGGCAAGGGACACAAGCAGGCCTGGAAGGTCGCCGACTGGCTCGACCGCAACCTGCCGGAAAGCTGCCGCATCCTGGTCAGCCCGGCCACGCGCACCTTGCAGACTGCCGAAGCGCTCGGCCGCAAGTTCAAGATCCATCCCGACCTCGCGCCCGACAAGAGTCCGCAGGACCTGCTGGCCGCCGCCAACTGGCCCGACAGCCGCGAACCGGTGCTGATCATCGGCCACCAGCCGACACTGGGCCTGGTCGCCGCGCAACTGATCAGCGGCCAGCAACAGGAATGGTCTATCCGCAAGGCCAATGTGTGGTGGATCGCGCAGCGCGAGCGCGGCGACATCACCACCAATTATTTGCGTGCGGTGATGGCGCCGGATCTGATCACCAAATAAAAAAAGGCTGCTCGATGAGCAGCCTTTTTCCATGAGCAGACCAGATCGTTCAGGTCAGAAGCGATCAGCGCCGATCAAAACTCCTCCCAGCTGCCTTCGTCCTGCGGCACGGCAGGACGCTTCGGCGTCGGCGCCAGGGTGGTCTTGCGCGCTGCCGCCGGCCTGATCGCCGGAGGAGCCGCATGGGCTGCTTCAGCCGCCAATTCCAACGGCGGATTGACGGTCTTCAGCATCGATGGCGTATTCACTGCCTGAGCAGCAAAGGCGGTGTTGTCGATCTTGAATACGCCGACCGCGCGCGCCAGCAGATCAGCCTGTTCCTGCAGACTCTCGGCCGCGGCCGCAGCCTGCTCGACCAGCGCCGCATTCTGCTGGGTGATTTCGTCGATCTGGGCGATGGCGCCATTGACTTCGGCAATGCCGGCACTCTGCTCTTTGCTGGCGGCAGTGATCTCGCCCATGATGTCGGCCACGTGTTTGACCGAGGTCACGATCTCGCTCATGGTCACGCCGGCTTCATCAACCAGCTTGCCGCCGGCATCGACCTTGCTGACCGAGTCGCCGATCAGGGTCTTGATTTCCTTGGCGGCCGATGCGGAACGTTGCGCCAGGCTGCGAACTTCGGAAGCCACCACTGCGAAACCACGGCCTTGCTCGCCGGCGCGTGCCGCTTCAACTGCGGCATTGAGCGCGAGGATGTTGGTCTGGAAGGCGATGCCGTCGATGACACCGATGATGTCGACGATCTTGCGCGAGCTTTCCTTGATCGAGCCCATGGTCTGCACCACGTCGCCGACCACCTTGCCGCCCTTGACCGCATAGTCGGAAGCCGACATCACCAGCTGGTTGGCCTGGTGCGCATTCTCGGCATTCTGCTTGACCGTCGAAGTCAGCTGCTCCATCGAGCTGGCGGTTTCTTCCAGGCTGGACGCTTGCGATTCTGTGCGATTCGACAGGTCGGCATTGCCGGTGGCGATCTCTTGCGAGGCCACTGCGATGATGGCCGCACTCTGCTTGATTTCATTGACGGTCGCCGCCAACTTGGTCTGCATCGTATTGAGCGAATGCACCAGCTGGCCGGCTTCGTCGTGGCTCTTCTCTTCCACGGTCTGGGTCAGGTCGCCGCTGGCGATGGTCTCGGTGATCTTGCCGGCGCGCAGCAGCGGCGCCGTGATGGTGCGGGTAATCGACCAGGTGAAGAAGGCGCCCAGCAGCAGCGTCACCAGGCCAATCACGATCATGCCGATCTGGCCGTTGTGGTAGCTGGTCTGGAAGTCGACATACGCTGCCGACATGTCTTCCTGCTGATACGCGGCGAGTGCGGCCACGCTGGCCATCCACTTGTCGTAGGACGGCAGGAAATCGCTCTTGAGGAGTTGGGCTGCGTCAAAATAATTGCCGCCGCCGACCATTTCACGAATCTTCTCGACGATCGGGAACAGCACCTTGCGTTCCGCGGCGGACGCCGTCAGCAGCGCCTTGCCCTTGTCGGTGGAAGTCAGTTTGGTGAGCTGGCCTTCATAGCCTGCGTAGGCTTGCAGGATCTTGGCGAGGCGCTGGTTTTCCTGTTGCCCTTCGGCGGCGTCGGTAGGCGTAACCACCTTGCGCAAGGCCAGCGCCAGGGCGCTGCCGGATTCGCGCATGCTCATCGCCGCGGTCATGCTGGCGACCTTCTGGTCGATGATGTAGGCGCTGCTGCGTTCCATCTCGGTCATGCGCCACAGGCCGTTAAGCAGGATCGCCGCTGCGCAGAGCAAGACCAGACAAAATCCCAGTGCAAGGCGTGCACCAATTTTGATATTTGAAATCATAACGCTCAACTTCCCCTGATAAAAAACTGCCGTCCCTGAAGATGCAAACCGCCGGATAGTTCGATTACTTACTGTTGCCGGCAGATCGGACCGGGGTCACCGGCGTGACGGTCTGCCTTGTCTCGTCAGCAGGATTCATGCCTGCCTGAATATTTTTAAATTGTACGGCTTTCGCACTTATTTTTCTTGGTTTGCAGCAACATTATTCAATCGGGAAAACGCGGTACACCAAGGCGGGATTTCTCTGCCTCGGTCGTTCCGTTATTGCTATGAATGCCGGGAATGCCGCGTCTGCGCGCGTGTCCTGTTCCGGCGTTTCGTTGCCCTTTGATGCTTGTGGCGCATCTTAGATAAGCGCTGAAAACAAGGCTAATGCTTTGTGCGCATGTAACTATACCTTTATCGCATAGTTGTTTTAAACGCAATCCAGACGCACGAAAGCGGCGCACCCAAGGTGGAAAAATGCATGAAAAAAGCCCGCACGACGGATCGTGCGGGCTGGCGCGTATTTCCTTGAGCGGCACAACATGCTGCGCTTGCAATCGCGTTTTAAAACTCTTCCCACTCGTTGGCGCCGCCGGCTTCGACCGGTTTGGAAATCGTCTTCGGCGCAGGCTTGCCGGTCGCTTTCAGCGCCGATGTTTTTGCCGGCGCAGGCAACTTCGCCGGCGCAACAGCCGGAGGAGTACGCGACAGTGCAGCCAGCGAAATCGCCGGCTTGTGCTGCGCCTCCGCCGGCGTGATCCGGAACACGCTGACCGCCTTGGCCAGCACGTAGGCCTGCTCCTGCAGACTCTCGGCGGCAGCGGCCGCCTGCTCCACCAGCGCGGCATTCTGCTGCGTGATTTCATCCATCTGCGTGATGGCGCGATTGACTTCTTCGATGCCGCTGCTCTGCTCCTGGCTGGCGGCGGTTATCTCGCCCATGATGTCGGCGACGTGCCTGACCGAAGTCACGATCTCGGTCATCGTCGCCCCCGCTTCATCGACCAGCTTGCCGCCGGCGTCGACCTTGCCGACCGAATCGCTGATCAACTGCTTGATCTCTTTCGCCGCCGATGCCGACCGCTGTGCGAGGCTACGCACTTCCGATGCGACCACGGCGAATCCACGGCCCTGCTCGCCGGCGCGCGCGGCTTCGACTGCGGCGTTCAAGGCAAGGATATTGGTCTGGAAGGCGATGCCGTCGATCACGCTGATGATGTCGACGATCTTGCCCGAGCTCTCCTTGATCGAACCCATGGTCTGCACAACGTCGCCGACCACCTTGCCACCTTTGACCGCCAGTTCGGAAGCCGAGGTCACCAGCGAATTGGCCTGGCGCGCGTTGTCGGCATTCTGGCGCACGGTGGAGGTGAGTTCTTCCATCGAGCTGGCGGTTTCTTCCAGACTGGACGCCTGCGATTCGGTGCGGCTGGACAGATCGGCATTGCCCATCGCGATCTCTTTCGACGCCACATGAATCACGTCGATGCTGGTGCGCACATCGCTGACGATATGCACCAGGCTGCCGGTCATGTCATTGAGCGCATGCAGCAACTGCGCCGACTCATCGCTGCCCGTCACCACCGCACGCGAAGTCAGGTCGCAGGAAGCCACACGCTGCGCCATCGCCACCGACTCCGACATTGGCACCGTGATTGAACGCGACAGCATGTAGCCGACCCAGGCTGCAAATAACGCTAGCGCGCCGATGCCCCCGAGCAGCCAGATTTCCATGCGGCGCAATTCTGCGGTCTGCTGGCCCAGCGTGTTTTCGAGACTGCCGATGACAGCGTCGACGACCTTGAACTGGGCGTCAATGGCTTCGGTGAATTTGCCGAAATATTCCTGCGGTGGAAATTCCAGAGTCTCGGCTTTAAGGACCTTTTCATCGGCCAGCGCAATCACGGCGGCGGCTTGCTTCCTGGCGTCTTCCACCGTCGCGCCGAGCACGTCCTTGAGCGAAGCGTTGATAAGGAAAGCCTGCTGGAACAACTGATCGGCTTGTCTCAGGCGCTCGACGGCGCCTTGGCGAGGACTGATGATTGCCAATTTGTCGTCGGGCGTGGCAACCTTCTTGCCGAGCATGGCCGAACCGCGTGCGCGCATCTTGCCGAGCTCTTCGGTCAGCAACGGGAACGCCACAAAGCCGCCGGTGATCAGCTTCGAACTATCGAGGTCGGGATCCAGGCTGAGCCTGAAGTCGTCGAGGATGAGGTCGTTGATCTCGAACAGCTTGGCGATACCCTCGCTGTGTCCGCTGAAACTCTGCGGCCCGGTCACCTGTCCTGCGGCGACTCCATCACGTAAGGCGTTCCACGCCGTCATCACCGCGGCGAGATTCTGTCCGATGGCAGGATTGCGCGCACCGGCTTTCTGCAACTGCGCCTGCAGGTTTTGTAACGCCTGGTCGACTTCCTGCGCCTTGGCTTGCCGTTGCGCTGCGATCGTGGCGTTGCCGCCCAGCAGGACCGCCGACATGCCGCGATGCTGCTGCATCAGCTGCATGGAACGCAGCAAGGCGCGCGCCGGCACCACGCCTTTCATTTCCAGGGTCTTGTGAGAGATCACGCCTTCTGCGCTGATGATGTACAACGTGGTCGGCACGCCGAACAAGGCGAGACCGATAATTCCAAGCAGAGCGAATTTCTTCCACAACTGCAATCTGGCAAACAGATTTTTCATGACTCCCCCCAAGGATGTTTCCGTAAAGCATCGCCGGCAAATGACCACATCGGACAACAGGACAATGAAGCGGACTTCATCTTGCGCACTTTATTTGTTTTATATGGAAACGGCCGTATTGCAAGCGACTTGACCTGCCAGCCGGCACGCAAAAAACATACCGGACCGCGCCGGTGCGGGCTGCAGAGGAGCATGGAGAAAAGAGATGATGAAAAGCCCGCTTGTTCGGGCGTATCGAAACAGCAACGCCAGTCCCAGGGCGGGATGGCGTTATCGAGGATCAGCGCATGCCGAAGGGAAATCCGGAGCGGACTTATCGGGAGTCATGCAGGACGGCGTCGCCCAACTCCACCGGGGTCGCGCTGCGGGCATAGTGGAGATGCTGCAGAAATTGCTGGGTGGCGGCATCCCACGAATACGTCATTGCATGCGCACGCACGTCGTCGCGCGACAGCTGCAGGGCATCCATGCAGGCGACGTCGAGTTCTTCGTTCAAAGCGCCGGAGAATCCGTTGGCCACGACGTCGATCGGTCCTTCAACCGGATAGGCCGCAACCGGTACGCCGCAAGCCATGGCTTCGGCCAGCACCAGTCCGAAGGTGTCGGTGCGACTGGGGAAAACAAATACGTCGGCGCAGTTGTAATACGCCGGCAATTCGTCATGTCCCTTGGCGCCGAGAAAACGCACCTGCGGATAACGCTGCTCAAGCTCCTCGCGCTGCGGGCCGTCGCCGATCACCCATTTGGAACCGGGCAGGTCGAGCTTGAGGAAGGCTTCGATATTCTTTTCGACGGCGACGCGGCCGACGTACAGGAATAGCGGCCGCGCGATGCAGGCATGGTCTTCCGCCGCCGGCCGGAAATGTTCGGTGTCGACGCCGCGGCCCCACAGGGCGACGTTGCGGAAGCCGTTCTTTTCCAGCGACTCCTTCATCTTCGGCGTCGGCACCATGACGGCTTTGGACGGACCATGGAACCAGCGCATCAACCGATAGGTCAGCGCCTTCGGCAACAGCTTGCGTGCGCTCAGGTATTCCGGGAAACGCGTGTGATACGCGGTGGTGAAATCGAGCTTGTTCCTGAGGCAATAACGGCGTGCCGCCAGACCCATGGGGCCTTCGGTGGAGATGTGGATGCAGTCGGGCTTGAAGGCGTCCAGTGCGGCGGCGATCTTGGCATACGGCTTGTAGGCCAGCCGTATTTCAGGGTACGTCGGGCAGGCGAACGTGCGGAAATCGCGCGGCGCCAGCATCAGGACTTCGTGGCCTTTGTTGCGCAGGCATTGTTGCGTTGCCCGCAGGGTGTTGACTACGCCATTGACTTGCGGTTCGCCCGCGTCGCTTACGATGGCAATGCGCATAAATCTTCTACTCCGGCCAATTTGGAACTCTTCTTCAGTTGCATGATTTCGCCCCAGGTCACCAGGCGCAATTCGCCGGTTTCATCTTCCACCAGAGCCGACAGGCTTTCCACCCAATCGCCGTCGTTGCAATAGGTGATGCCGTTGATGTCGCGGATTTCCGGCTTGTGGATATGTCCGCAGATGACGCCGTCGAGGCCTTTCTTGGCGGCTTCGGCAGCCAGCGCATCTTCGAACGAGGTGATGTAGTTGACCGCGTTCTTGACCTTGCCCTTGAGGTATTGCGACAGCGACCAGTACGGCAATCCGGCACGTGCGCGCCAGCTGTTGAACCACTGGTTGAACTTGAGGATCATGGTGTACAGGTTGTCGCCGACGTACGCCAGCCACTTGGCGCAGGCAATGACGCCGTCGAAGCGGTCGCCGTGGATCACCAGCATGCGCTTGCCGTTGGCAGTGGTGTGCACCAGTTCGTCGCGGATCTTGATGCCGCCGAAATCGAGGTCGATGAATTGACGGATGACTTCGTCGTGGTTGCCCGGCACAAAAATGACATTGGTGCCCTTCTTGGCTTTCTTGAGCACTGTCTGCACCACGTTGTTGTGGCTTTGTTCCCAGTACCAGCGACGCTTGAGCTGCCAGCCGTCGATGATGTCGCCGACCAGGTAGAGCGTCTCGGACTCGGTGGCGCGCAGGAATTCCAGCAACCGTTGCGCCTGGCATCCCGGCGTGCCGAGATGCACGTCCGAGATCCAGATGGTGCGGAAATGGAGAGGATCGCGTTTCTTTCCCAGAGCGGCGTCTATACCGTTGGCATCCAGAAATTGATCGCGTGATTTCATGCGGCTCTCGATTCTTTCAGGTAGTGGCGAGCGTAGCGGCCATCCAGCTTGGCCAACGGCAGCAGCAGGAAGAAATCGGCGGAATGGAAATCAGGATCCCAGGCCGGTTCGCCGCAAACCCATGCGCCGCTGCGCAGGTAGCCGCGCAACAGCGGCGGCACTTGCGGCTGGTGGCCGGCTTCGCGCTCTTCGATCGGGAATGCGGTGTGCGGCGTGACGCTGTACTCTTGCGGCGCCATGTTGTTTTCGCGGAAGGCGTGATACAGCGCCGCCGCATTGTGGCCGCCGTCGGCCAGGCTGACGCTGGCGCAACCCATCAGGTAGTCGCAGCGCTCTTTACGCATGAAGTCGGCAATGCCGGCCCACAGCAACATGATGACGGCGCCGCTGCGGTAATCCGGATGGATGCAGGCACGGCCGGCTTCGCAGATGACGTTGCGGATGTTATTGAGGCGGCTCAGGTCGAATTCCTGTTCCGAGTAGAACTTGCCCATGCGGCGTGCGGCGTGCGGGCTCATCACGCGGTAGGTGCCGACCACGCTCAGGGTCTTGTTGTCGCGTACGATCAGGTGGTCGCAGTAGTCGTCGAATTCGTCCTTGTCGAGACCTTCTGCATTGGCCAGCGCCGACAGGTTCATCGTTTCGATGAAGACCTTGTAGCGCAGACGCTGTACTTCACGAACTTCTTCCGGCGTGGTGGCCAGACTCAGGGACAGTTTGGAAGAACTGGGGTTAGCATCTGCCGGGGTGGAAAGCAGTCTCATGCATCGTCCTTTTTCAGTTGACAACGATGCAGAGCGTAACTGTCGATTATTTCAGGCCAATGACACCTGAACACAGCATGGCGCGATAGCAACACCAGTGCGGCTGTCAGCCTCCAGCAAGCTTTACAGGGCGACAACAGGCGGTAAAGAGGTGAACTTTATGCAATCGTTTCCCTCGAACAGGCAAGAGCGAATTACCGCCTCGCTTCACTCCCATTCCCCGCAGAGAAAGACGCCATGACTGAAGACGAAATCCGTCGCAATGCTTTCGCCATGCCCATCCACAACCCGGCGTTCCCGCCCGGCCCCTATCGCTTCGTCGATCGCGAATTCCTGATCATCACCTACCGCACCGATCCGGACGCGCTCAGGAAGATCATCCCGGCGCCGCTGCAGTTCGTCGAACCGATCGTCAAGTTCGAATTCATCAACATGCCGGACTCCACCGGCTTCGGCCACTATTGCGAGTCTGGACAGGTGATTCCGGTTACGCTCAACGGCGTCGCCGGCGGCTACGTGCACAGCATGTACCTCAACGACCATCCGCCGATTGCGGGCGGACGCGAGCTGTGGGGCTTCCCGAAAAAGCTCGGCACGCCGGAACTGCGCGTGCACACCGACACGCTGGTCGGCACGCTCGACTACAGCGACTTCCGCATCGCCACCGGCACCATGGGATTCAAGCATCGCGCGCTTGATCACGAGGCGGTGGCGAAGACGCTGGCGTCGCCGAGTTTCCTGCTGAAGATCATTCCTCACGTCGACGGCACACCGCGCATCTGCGAACTGGTACAGTACAGTCTGTCCGACATCACCATCAAGGGCGCCTGGACCGGTCCCGGTGCGCTGGACCTGCATTCGCATGCACTGGCGCCGATTGCCGACCTGCCGGTGCTGGAAGTCATCTCCGCGGTGCACATCTTGTCTGACCTGACTTTGCCGCTGGGCACGGTCGCTTACGATTATCTTGCTAAATAGTTTTTTAGTATGTTGTTCAATATTCTTGCTTAACAAAAAGGAACGTCATGGTACTCAAAGATAAAGTCGCTCTGATCACAGGCGCAGCCAGCGGTATCGGCAAAGAAATCGCCATCGAATACGCCAAAGCCGGCGCCAAGGTCGTCATCGCCGATCTGGCGCTCGACGCCGCCAAGGCCGCCGCCGAAGAAATCAACAAGAGCGGCGGCACCGCCATGGCCGTCGCCATGAACGTGGTGGACGAAGCGCAGGTCGACAAGGGCATCGCCGACGCGGTGGCCGCCTACGGCACGCTCGACATCCTGATCAGCAACGCCGGCATCCAGATCATCGCTCCGATCGTCGACAGCACGCTGGAAAACTGGCGCAAGATGCTGGCGATCCACCTCGACGGCGCCTACCTGACCACGCGCGCCGCAATGCGCGCGATGATCAAGGCCGGCAACGGCGGCTCGATCATCTACATGGGTTCGGTGCACTCGCACGAAGCGTCGCCGCTGAAGGCGCCGTACGTCACCGCCAAGCACGGCCTGATCGGCCTGGCCAAGGTAGTCGCCAAGGAAGGCGCGAAGGACAAGATCCGCTCGAACGTGATCTGTCCGGGCTTCGTCCGTACGCCGCTGGTGGAAAAGCAGATTCCCGAGCAGGCCAAGGAACTGAATATCAGCGAAGAAGACGTGATCAAGAAGGTGATGTTGAAAGACACTGTGGACGGTGAATTCACGACGACTGCGGATGTGGCGCAGACGGCGGTGTTTCTCGCGGCGTTTCCTACCAATGCGCTTACCGGGCAGTCGGTGGTGGTTAGCCATGGTTGGTTTATGCAGTAAGCGGTTGGCGCTTACGTTGGATGAAGAGGCCGCCTTTGTTGGCGGCTTTTTTTGTTCTGTTGTTCCGACTTCGTGTGTGTTGTTGCTGAGGCTGTTCTTTCTTCGATCAACCCTTCGCCGGGGGTAGCCCGGCAGCTACTCACTTTCTTTGTCTCGCCAAAGAAAGTAAGCAAAGAAACGCGACCGCGGGATCCAGGTCCTTCGGACTTCCCGGTGCTGCGAAGCAAAAAATGGGAGGAGAAACAAACTCGCTGCGCTCAAACAAGTTTCCCCTCTTTTTCCATTTTTCGCATCGCATCACCGGCTGGCTCCAAGCGGAACGGCCAAACTGGCTCGCTGCGCATCGCCAGGGTACTGAGATGGAACGACGGTCGCAGTTCTCCACTACCAATAAAACCAAGGATGAGAATCACGATGCCGCAGGCGAGCCACCCAAGGCAATGCGAAGCGAGCCGAGGAAGAATTCCGCTTATGAGTCGCCGTTGGTGACGTGCTCAAATCGGATAAAGAAGGGAAACTTGTTTGAGCGCAGCGAGTTTGTTTCCCTTCCCGATTTGAGTGCGGCGCCAACGGGAACCCCGAAGGGGCGGCGAATCGCGGTCGCCTTTCTTTGCTTACTTTCTTTGGCGAAGCAAAGAAAGTAAGCGGCTGCCGGGCCGCCCCCGGCAAAGGTCGATCGAAGAGAGAACAGCCTCAGCAACAACACACACGAAGTCGGAACAAAACACGGAGAGAAAAACCTATCCCTCCATCTCCCCCACCCACTCCCCATCCTGCATCTTCGGATAAACCTTAACCAACAAAATCTTCGGCCCCTTCATCTTCTTGACCACAATGTCAAAAGCATGAAACTCGACCTTCTGCCCTTCCTTCGGCACCTCGCCCAACTTCTCCATGACCAGCCCGCCGACCGAATCGACCGTCTCGTCATATTCGAGGTCAATGCCCAGCATGTGCTCCAGCGTCACGATAGGCAGACTGCCCTTGCCCAGCAAGGTGCCGTCATCCTGCCGCGTCCACTCATTGGAAGTATGGCGGAACTCATCGCGAATCTCGCCCACCAGCACGCTCAGCAGATTGTCCAGCGTGACGAAGCCCAGCGGCGTCTGCCCCTTGCGGCCGATGATCGCGAAGTGCGGCGAACCGGTGCGGAAACGGCGCAGCAGCTCTTGCGCCGACAGGCTTGGTGAAATGTATTGCACCGGACGCAGGTACTGGCGCAAGTCGACGATGGCCTTGCCGTCCTGCTGCGCAATGAAGACGTCCTTCAGATGCAGCAGGCCCAAGACTTCCTGCTGCTCGGCGTCGAAAAACGGATAGCGGCTGAACCGGTTGCGGTAAATGATCTGCATGTTTTCTTCATGCGTATTGGCCGCGCTCAGGGCGACAATCTCGTTGGCCGGGCGCATCAGGTCCATCACCTTGAGGTCGCCGAAATCGAGCGACTGCGCCAGCACATTCCATTCCTGCGGCGTGAACTTGCCGGTCTTGCCGCCGGAACGCAGGATCAGCTTGAGTTCGTCCGAGGAATAGTGCGAATCATGCCCATGCACGCCGCCCAGGCCGGTAATGCGCAGCACCCAGTTGGCGCTCAGGTTCAGCAGCCAGATAGCCGGATACATGGTCCAGTAAAAACCGTACAGCGGCATCGCGCACCACAGGCCGATGCGCTCCGGGTTACGGATCGCCATCGACTTCGGCGCCAGCTCGCCGACCACGATGTGCAGGAAGGAAATGATCACGAAGGCGAACACGAAGGACACGCCATGGATCAGCTCGGGCGAACTCACGCCGAGCAAGGCGAACAAGGGTTCGAGCAGGCTGGCAAACGCGGGTTCGCCGATCCAGCCCAAACCCAGCGACGCCAGCGTGATGCCGAGCTGGCAGGCCGACAGGTAGGCGTCGAGTTGAGTATGGACAGTCGCCAGTATGCGTCCGCGCAAACCTTGCGTCTTGACGATGGCTCTGATGCGGGTCTGGCGCAGTTTGACCAGACCGAATTCTGCTGCGACGAAAAAACCGTTCAGCGCGACCAGAAAGAGGGCCGCGACGATCAGTAATATGTTTTCCAACGAGGGTACCTATTGAGTAGTAAAGAAAGTGCACCTGCCGAAGAGCAGCTAACAAAACAGCGCGAAGTCCGACGGGCCGGGCCGCGGATGCGCAATGAAGAAATCGCGAGCGGGAAAAACTGCGAAGGTTTTGTTAGCTGCTCTTGCATGTTGCTGCAAGCACAAGACGTAATTTACCACGAGACGGCGTACGACCAGGCGTCTTCTCCGGAATCGATGTCATTCCGGCAAGAAAAGCCGTCTCAGCGTTTCAGCTCGGGAGTGATGAAACGCAGTCCCAGCACGACATAGCCGCCGCGCGTATCGGCTCCGAAGGTATTGCCGTAAGTGAGGTCGAGTTCGACATGCTCCGGCACCAGGGTCGCACGCACACCGGCCTGGTAGGACGGCTTGCCCTTGTTCTCGCCGAACACTTCACCGATGAACGAGAGCCGGTCGATCAGCTTCGTCTCATTGCCGAGACCCCAGGTCAGGCGCGTGGTCTGCTCCTTGCCTTTGCGAATCGCGCCCAGGTTGGTGTGCAGCAGGAACGCATCGTCCTTGAACGAGAACGAAGTCAACAGCTTGGAATAGACATTCCAGGAACGCTTGCGGCCATCGTCGCCACTATCGGTCTGGCGCACCACGCCGGCCAGCATGCCGACGCCGTAGCTGTCGGGCGACATTTCACGGAACACGGTCTTGCCCTGCAACTGGCTGTTGGCCAGGTACATGCCGGTACCGTCGCGCTGCCAGGAATTACCCCACGAGACTTCCAGGTTGCCGGTCAGGTTGCACGACGGATTGAGCCAGCGCTCGGTGCCGTCGCGATTGAATTTGCCCCAGGCTTCCAGCTGGCATTTGTTGGCGCCGAGGACTTGTGCGTCGTCGACATTCATTGCGCCGGCGGCGAACGCCGACTGCATCCCCAGCAATCCGTGGACGGCCACGGTTGCGATCACGATTTGTTTTTTCATGGATTACCCCGTCTTCAGAAATCTGACGCAACCAGAAAGACGTTGCGTCCGGCGTGATGCTAGCACCATGCTTCCGGCGCGAGCAATCGGAAATCGAATGCGAGCCGGAGATTTCGAAATACCTGAGCAGAATAACCACAATGACATGCGCCAGTCACACTACACATACACAGAAGTGCGACCAACACGTCAAAAAAATACTGAATTGAGAGTGCTTATCGTTTACGAGCAGCGCTTGCCTCGCAGCGCCCCGCTCAGCGTTTTCGCGGACGCGCCGGATCCGGCAAGCCGCACTTGAGGAACTCGCCGCGACCAATTGCTCCCTGCGGATCCTTGCCGTCATACACCACCTCGCCGCGCGACAGCGTGGTCACCGGCCAGCCGGTCACGGCCACGCCTTCATACGGCGTGTAGTCGACGTTGTGATGCAGCTTGTCGTTGGCGATCACGACTTCCTTGTGCGGATCCCAGATCGCGATGTCGGCGTCGCCACCGATGGCAATGGTGCCCTTCTGCGGATACAGGCCGTACATCTTGGCCGGATCGGTTGCCGTCAGTGCGACGAAGCGGTTGAGGTCGATGCGGCCCTTGCCGACACCCTCCGAGAACAGCAGCGGCAAACGTGTTTCCAATCCTGGCGTGCCGTTGGGGATGTAGCGGAACGGCACTTCCTTCCCGCCCGGCATCTTGCCCTTGGGATCGGCGTAGCGGAACGGCGCATGGTCCGACGAGAACACCGTGAACAAGCCATTGGCCAGGCCGTCCCAGATGTGTTGCTGGTTTTCCTTGTCGCGCGGCGGCGGGCTGCAGATGCACTTGGCGCCGTGGTAGCCCTCCTGATCGAGATCGTCGGCAGTCAGCATGAAATACTGCGGGCACGTCTCGGCATAGATGCGCAGGCCATGACCATGCGCCCAACGGATCTGCTCGATGGCTTCCTTGCCCGAGACATGCACGATCAGGATCGGCACGTCGACCAGCTCGGACAGCGCGATCGCACGATGCGTCGCTTCACGTTCGACCAGCATCGGCCGCGAGGTCGCGTGGTACTTCGGCGCGGTCAGGCCGGCGTCTTCCAATTGCTCGGTGAGCCACGCGATGCAGTCGGCGTTCTCGGCATGGATCATCACCATCGCGCCTTCGCGCCGAGCGATGGCCAGCACGTCGATGATCTGGCGATCATTCAACTTGAGATCGTCGTAGGTCATGTAGATCTTGAACGAGGTATAGCCTTCGCTGATAAGTTGAGGCAGTTCTTCCTTCAAGACCTTCTCGGTCGGATCACTGACGATCATGTGGAAAGCGTAGTCGATCACCGCCTTGCCTTCGGCGCGGCGATGATAGTCCTCCACCGCGGCGCGCAGCGACTGGCCCTTGGCTTGCGCGGCAAAAGGAATCACGGTCGTGGTGCCGCCGCATGCCGCCGAGATCGTACCGCTGCGAAAATCGTCGGCCATCTCCAGCCCCTCTTCCATCGGCTGGTCGAGATGGCAGTGGCTGTCGACGCCGCCCGGCAATACCAGCTTGCCGGCGGCATCGATTTCTTTCTTACCGGGCGCGAGATTGCGCCCCAGTGCCACGACCTTGCCGCCGACGATGCCGACATCGCATTGCATGATGTCGGACGCGGTGGCGACGGTGCCGTTGCGGATTACCAGATCAAAGTCTTCCATGTGCGCTCCGCTTTACACTACATCACGGAACAGGCTGCCCCAATTACGGATGCGCGACGGATCCGATCCCGCCTGCCTGAGCGACTTCCACACCACGGTGGAAATGGTGTCGTAGATCGGGATGCCGACTTCGCGCTCCAGCTCTTCCACCAGCGGTGCGCCGCGCAGGTTGGTGCAGAAGATGGTGATGGCTTGCGGCTTCTCTTTGGCGACTTCGCGCACCATGGCGCGCAACTCGTCGGCGCCGACTTCGGAGAAGGAGAAATTATCCTGCTTGCGCAGATGGCGTTCGGCGATGCATTCCATGCCCGATGCCGCGTAGTTCTTGATGATCGCCGCCTGCACGTCGTCCAGGTAAGGCGTCACCAGGCCGAAGCGCTTGACGCCGGTGATGTCGAAAATCTCATTCAATGCCAGCACCGAGGTGCAGGCCGGAATGCCGGTCGCTTCGGTGATGCGCTTGCACAGGCGTTCGTCGGCGTCGAAACCGAGCCAGCCCGACGAGGTGCCGTTCCAGCCTATGCTTTGCACCTTGGCGTGCGACAGCAGCTCGGCCGCGCGCAGGATTTCGCTGTCGTCGAATTGCGCCAGCGCCTGATTCGACAAGGCGATCTCGGTCACGCGGAAGCGGCCGAAGTGGGCGCTGGCTTCCGGGATGTCGGCGATCATTGCGGTCGTGACCGGCTCCAGCGTGGTGTTGGAGGACGGCGTCAGCATGCCGAGCAGAGTACGTTGAGTCATGATGATTTCCTTGAGATTCTATGCGGCGATTTTGACTGCGTCGGCATGGGCGAGCGCGGATTCTTCGCGAATCAGGCTCAGCACATGGCGCTTGTATTGGTTGAATTCGGCGCTCGTGGTGTCGCGCGGCCGCGCCAGGTCGATGTCGATCAGGTCGCGGATGCGGCCCGGTCTATGCGTCATGACGGCCACCTTGGTGGCCAGCACCAGCGCTTCATCGACGCTGTGCGTGACGAACACGATCGTACCCTCATAACGCTGCCACAGCGTGACCAGCTCTTCCTGCATTTCCATCTTGGTCTGTGCGTCGAGTGCAGCGAAGGGCTCGTCCATCAGGATCACCGATGGATTCTGCAGCAAGGCGCGGGCGATGCCGACGCGTTGCGCCATGCCGCCTGAGAGTTCCGCCGGAAAGTGGTTTTCAAAACCCTTGAGCTTGACCGTTTCGATGAAGGGTTGGGCGGCGGCGCGGCGTTCGGCGGCGCTCTTGCCTTGCAGCTTGAGTGAGAACGCAATGTTGTCCCACACCGGCAGCCACGGCATCAGGTTGGCCTGCTGGAACACCATGCCGCGATCGGCGCCGGGAGCGCTGATCGGCTTGCCGTCCACGATCACGCTGCCGGAAGTCGGATGCTCGAAGCCGGCGATCATGTTCAGCAGCGTCGACTTGCCGCAACCGGACGGACCGAGCAGGCAGAGGAATTCCTTCTTCTCCAGGCTCAGCGTGACGTTGTCGATGGCGAGCATGTCGGTGCCACGCTTCTTGTCCTTGAAGACTTTGACGATATTGTTCAGTTCAATAAATGCCATGATGGTTCTTCCTCTTAAGCCTTGCCCTGCACCGTCGCCACATGCTGCCAGCGCAGTACCGAATTCATGATCAGTTTCAGGATCAGGTCGGCCAGATAGCCGAGCAAGCCGATGCTGATCATGGCCGCAATCACCAGGTCGTAGCGCAGGAAGTAATACGAATCCCACAGCGCGTAACCGAGACCGCTCTTGACCGCCACCATTTCCGCCGTAACGGTCAGCATCCAGGCGCTGCCGATGCCGATGCGCAGACCCGCAAAGATGCTCGGCATGGCCGCCGGCAGAATCACGAAGCGCAACAGCTGGCTCTGGTTGGCGCCGGCCATCGCCGCCGCGCGCAACAGGTTGCGGTCGGAGGTTTTGACGCCGTGCACGGTGTTCATCAGGATGGGAAAGAACGCGCCGAGGAACACCAGGAAAATCGCCGGCTTGTTGGCGATGCCGAACCAGATGATCGCCAGCGGAATCCACGATACCGGCGGAATCGGCCGCAGCATCTGTATGGTCGGCTCGATGGCCTTCTCCACCCAGCGCCACCAGCCGATCGCCACGCCCAGCGCAATGCCGGAAATCGCCGCGATCAGGTAACCGGCCGTGACCCGCATGCAGCTGGCCATGGCGTCGAAGATCCAGCGGCCGCTGCTGTCCTGCGCCGCTTCGCTATAGCCGAAGATCCAGTCCATCCAGGTCGCAAACACGCGCGACGGCGCCGGCAGCAAGGAAGCAGGGATCGCCCCCGAACGGGAAAACGCTTCCCAGAACAGCACCAGAAAAATCGGTACGGCGAACCGCCACTTCGCCTCCGACAAGGAGCGCATCAAACCATTCATTGTGATCACCTGCTTTCTATCCAGTTAAACCAGCCCTGCGCCTGAATCAATAGCCCAGTTCGGACTTCGGCTTCTTGGTCACTTCCATCAGGAAGCTGTAGTCCATGTTCTTGTCGATCTGCGCCGAGACGTCGGTAGAGATGTACTTCAGATCCTTCATCATCGCGCCGATGGCTTGCGTCTGCGCGCGGTACATCTTGAAGTCGGGATAGGAATTCTTCAGCGCTTCGGTGGCGACGGTCTTGTCCAGGCCGGTGCCCTTGACGATGCTGGCAACCCAGGCGCCCTTGTCCTTTTGCAGGTTGTCAACCAGACGCACCACGGCGGCGACGGTTTCCTTCACTTCCGCCGGATGTTCCTTGATTACGTCCGAGCGCGTCACGATCAGATTGGTCAGGCGGCCGGCCGCTTGCTTGTAGGGGAATGCAAAATGCTTGCCGACACCGGTCATGCGGATTTGCGAGGCGAACGGTTCGACCGAGCAGATCAGCTCGACTTCACCGCGCTGCAGGGCCGCGGCATGGTCGGACGGATTCGGGATATTGACGAACTGCACGTCCTTGCTCGGATTGATGCCGTTCAGGGCCAGCTCGCCGCGCATGTGCAAGTCTTGTGCGTTACCGCGCGAGGCCGCAATGCGGAATGGCTTGCCCTGCGCCTTGTATTCAGCGATCAATTTCTTCAGGCCGGCCCAGTCGTCGGACGCCAGCGCCATGTCCTTGCCGACCAGCATTTCGGAGCCGCCATTAACTTGGCCCGACACCGCCACCAGGTCGAAGCCCTTGTCGAGGCCGCTGACGAAGGACAGGTAAGTCACCTGCGCGATGTCCACGCTCTTGGACACCAGCGCGGTCAGCGCATCGCTGCCGGCGGTGAAGTTGATGCCTTCGATGTCGACATTTTTTGCCAACTCAGGCACCAGCGCCATCGACATACAGTGCGCGCACTTGGCATAGGCCAGCTTGAATTTTGGTTTCGCCTGGGCTTGATTTTGAGCTTGTACTACGCCGGCAAAAGCCAGGCTGAAGGCCAGTCCGGCCGCCACGACGACAGTGCGCATGACGGACGAACGCGGCAGTTTTTCTTGTGCGCCGGATACTTGATAGTGCATGGTGACTCTCCCGTAAGTAACTCAAAGATGGAACTCATCAAAACAATGAGCATGGACCGAAATATGAATTGTGACAATTTAAAATACTGATTGCGACAAACAATGCAATACCTGTGCCAGGACAGTTTCAATCGGTTTTAACGGGGAAGAGCAGATGAAATGGCGTGTATTCACTGCGGCGAGGCGGCGGCAGACATCCATGCTGGTGCAAAACCAGAGAAATCGAACCAAACCGGTGCGACAAAATAATTTATAAATGTAGGGAAAGTTTTTAATAATTGTGACAATATATCCCCACAAAATAGATCGCCTCAGGACAATGCAATGACCAGCGCCACCAACATCACCCCCATCAAACCCGGCCGCAAGAAGACCACCAGCAAAGTGAACAAGAGCGCGGACAACAGCCCCCTGCCCGCCCAGGCCGTGAGCGCGCGGCCGATGGCCGGCGACGTCATCTATGAACGCATCCTCACCTCGATCATGGAACATCGCCTCACGCCCGGCACCAAACTGGTGGAAGAAAAACTGGCCGGCATCTTCAACGTCAACCGTACGCGCGTGCGCGAAGTGCTGGCGCGGCTGAGCCACGAAGGCCTGATCACCACGATCCCGAATCGCGGCGCCTTCATCGCCAGCCCGACGCCGAGCGAAGCGCGCGCGATCTTTTCGGCGCGCCGCCTGATCGAGCCGGCGCTGCTGCGCCATCTGTGCGAACACACCCGGCCCGAACACATTGCCCAGTTGCGCGCGCATGTCGCGCTGGAGGCGCAGGCGCGCGAAGCCAACGACCGCCGCGCAATCATCCGGCTGTCGGGCGAGTTCCACATCCGCATCGCCGACATGGTCGAAAACCCGGTCATGAGCAAGATGATGCGCGAGCTGGCGTCGCTGACCTGCCTGATCATCGTGCTGTACGACTCCCCCACCGTGCCGGCCTGCACCCACGACGAACACGGCGACATCATCGACGCCATCGCCGCCGGCAAGGTCGAGAAGGCGGTCGCATCAATGATCGAACACCTGAACCACATCGAGGCGGTGCTCGACATGTCGGCTCCGCCGGCCGAAGACGACGACCTGGAAGCCGTGCTGAGTGCGATGTAATTCCGGCGGTTTTTTATGGTGCGTTTATCCGCGCAGCACAAAGTTTTATAAGAATTAGACGCCGCATTTCTTATCTTGTAGTCCACATCAACCTGACCTGTGGAGTACAAGAAAATGACATCCCGATTTGCGCCTTTCCGTTTCGTGTCCATCGCTTTGGCGGCAACCGCACTGCTGCACGTGCTGCCCGCCGCTGCGGCGGAGAGCGGCGAGGTGCCTGCTGCTGCTGCTGCCGCTGCGCCGGCGCCTGCTTTCACCACCACCGCCAACATCGGCCTCTACAGCCAGTACGTTTTCCGCGGCCTGACCCAGACCAATGAAAAACCGGCCATACAAGGCGGCTTCGATCTCTCGCACGAGAGCGGTCTCTACGCCGGCATCTGGGCGTCCAACATCAGCTGGATCAGCGACGCCACGCCAGGCGCATCAGCCAGTCTGGAAGCCGATATCTACGGCGGCTTCAAGTACAACTTCAACGATGCCCTGACCGGCGACGTCGGCTTCCTGCACTACGCCTATCCCGGCAGCTTCCCCAACGGCTTCACCAAGGCCGACACCAATGAGCTGTATCTCGGCCTCGACGCCAAGTGGATCACGCTGCGCTATTCCTATGCCGTCGGCAACACCTTCGGCAGCGCCGACACGCGCGGCTCCAGCTACGTCGACCTGGCGCTGACGCATGAGCTGGTCGCCGGCATCAACGGCGTCGCCCACGTCGGCCATCAGCGCTATACCGGCCCCAACTCCTCCAACCTGTCGTACACCGACTGGAAGCTGGGCCTGAACCGCGACTTCTCCGGCTACGTGCTGGCGGCCTACTACACCGGCACCAACGCCAAGGACGCCGGCTACACGGTCAAGGGCAAGAACCTCGGCCGCGACCAGCTGGTGTTGTCGGTGTCGCGCACCTTCTGAGGCTGACATGGACGGGAGAATTTCAGCGGCGTTGAGTGCGCTGCTCATGTGCTTCACGTTGCTGCCCGATGCGCACGCGGTGGTGCCCTACCGTTCGCCGGAAGACTACGGCCCGTCCATCGAAGCAAGGAAGCAATTGCCGGCATGCCGGCGCGCCGCCATGGAAATCATGGCCGGCGCCGGCAAGATTGAAAGCGAGAGTTTCGTGCAGCGCAACGAGGCGGAGTATTTCCGCTTCGTGATGCGCAGCGGCAGCAAGGAAGTGCTGATCATCTGCGACGGCCACGCCGGCACGATCCGCCGCCAGATTGATATCTGGGGGGATCTTTAGGTTTAGCAGCCGACCTTAGGACTCCAGTTCGGCCAGCTTGAAGAAGGCAATCGACTTGCTTAGCTTCTCGGCCTGTGCGCTCATTTCTTCGGCAGTCGCCGCCAGCTGTTCCGAGCCGGCGGCGTTCTGCTGCACCGTCATGCTCAGTTGCACCACGGCGGAATTGATCTGGCTGACGCCGGCCGACTGCTCGGTGCAGGAATGGGAAATCTCCTGCACCAGCTCGGAGGCGCGGCGGATTTCCGGCACCAGGCTTTCCAGCAGGCGGCTGGATTGTTCAGCCAACGCCACGCTGTTGCCGGCGACGTCGCCGATTTCCTGCGCCGCATCCTGGCTGCGTTCGGCCAGCTTGCGGATCTCCGCCGACACCACCGCAAAGCCGCGGCTCTGCCCGCCGCTACTGGCCGCTTCGATCGCTGCGTTAAGCGACAACAGATTGGTCTGATAAGCAATGTCGTCGATCACTTCCACCATCTTTGCAATGCGCTTCATGGCGACCACGGTCGACAACACCGCATTGCCGCCATCGCCGGCGCCGTCGGCGGTTTTGCCCGCGAGCGCATCGGTGACGCGTGCATTGGCGGCATTGCGCGAAATCGAGGTCGACATTTCTTCCAGCGAGGCGCTGGTCATCTCAATGCCGGCGGCCTGCTCACTGGCGCCCTGCGACAACGCCTGCGCGGTGCTGCTGATCTCGCGCGAAGCATCGGCCAGCACGCCGGCGCCTTCCGACACATCGGCCACCACCGCCGACAAGGTGTCGACCATATCCTTCATGTGAAACACCAGGCTGAAATCGTCATTGCGCGCGACTTCGATGCATTGCGTGAAATCACCCTGCGCCACCTTGCTCAGCACCTCGATCACGTCGGCCGGCTCGCCGCCCAGTTGTCGCACCAGGCTGCGGCAGATCAGCCAGCCCGACAACGCCGCCAGCAAGGCGATCAGCAGCACGCCGCCAGTCAACTGGTTGCGCTGCAGCTCCTGCACGGCAATACGGTCGGCGATCATTTTCTGCAGGCGATCGGATGCGAGGAAAGCGGTGCGGTATTGCTGGTCGACCGCGACGCTCATCGCATCGTAGTAGGCCGCCGGCGTCATGGTCAGCGTGTCGGCGGCGGCGATCTCATCGCGCGACAGGTTCAGCGAGCTGCGGCTGGCGATGGTTGACGCCTCCGAGCTGGCGCCGAGTTCCGCCTTGAGCGACGGCACTGCATCGTAGACTTTTTCGAAATAGCGCAGCGAGGTGCGGCCGTGCTGGCGCGTGCCGGCAATGAGGCTGTGCAGGTTGACGCGCGCATCGTCGTCAATCTGGCCGGCGATCAGGTAGCGCACACCGGCGCCGCGCACCTGGCCCAGATATTCGGCCAGTTGCGGCAGGTCGAAATACACGGCATGCACGAGGTAGTACACGCCCGGATCGGCATCCAGACTGAGGTGATAGCGGTCGGCGATTTTTTCGCTGAGCAGCAGCAGGTTCAGGCATAGCTGGCTGTGACGCTGAAAACTGTCGGACAGGGTCACGCCGCGCTGGCTTACGGCTTTGGAGAGGTCGTCCCATTCGGTGCGGATCTTCTGCACCAGCGCCGCTTCAGCAGGATGACCTCCTTGCATGGACTGCGCCAGCGCGTCCATGGCGAGCGTGCCGAGCCGCGTGGTTTCGGAGAGCTGGTCGACCATCTGGCCCGACGTCAGGAAGGCCGTCGACACGCCCCGATGGCTTTGCACCAGCTGCAGCGCCTTGAGCGTCTTGACGCCGGGCTCAAGGCCTTTCTGTTCGAGGCGCGACACGGCAATGCTCTTGTCGGCGCCATCCACATACAGGTACAACGGCGGCCCCACCAGCAACACACCCAGTACGCCCAACAACCCCATGCGTTGCCACAGCTTGAAACGCTGCAAGAACCGCGTCATGAAACCCTCCCGTTTTTTTATTAGCGGGACAGTCTATCAAATCGGCGGGAATCGGGAGCGCGCGTGCCGAATCAGCGTGAATAAGTGTAATTTTCGCGTAACTGCAGACAGCTGTATCAGGCCGGTTCGGCGTTGACGATGCGATAGCCGACGCCGATTTCGGTGACGATGTGCTTGGGCTGCGCCGGGTCGTCTTCCAGCTTCTGGCGCAGACGCTGCATGTAGATGCGCAGGTAATGATGATCTTCGGTATGCGACGGCCCCCAGCCTGCCGCCAGCAAGGTGCGGTGCGTGATCACGCGGCCGGCGTCACGCAGTAGCGTGGCGATCAATCGATGTTCGATCTGTGTCAGGTGCACCGCCTCGCCACCCTTGCTGGCCGTGCGCGCCGGCAGGTCGATCAGCAGATCGCCGAGACGGAAACGTCCGGTCGCCGCGCTGGCCTGGCTGCGCCGACGCAGTTGCGCACGGATGCGCGCCAGCAATTCCGGCACGCCGAAGGGCTTGGTCAGGTAATCGTCGGCGCCGGCGTCGAGCGCCGCGACTTTTTCCGCCTCCTGCGTACGCGCGGACAGAATCACGATCGGCACATCGCTCCATGATCGGATGTCGGCGATGACCTGCTTGCCGTCCTGGTCGGGCAGGCCGAGATCGACGATGACCAGATCCGGCTTACGGGTGCCGGCTTCCACCATGCCTTCACGCGCGGTGCGCGCCTCGTGCACGATAAAGCCTTCCTGCTCAAGCGCGCCGCGCACCAGCTTGCGGATGTGGGCGTCGTCCTCGACGAAAACAATATTGCCTGCGTGATCCAACATATCGTTATTCCTCTTCCGGCAGGGCCGGCGGTTTATCCAGGGGCAGGGTAAAACAGACGCGCGCGCCTCGGCCGGCGTCGCCGGGAAGCGCGCGTATCGCGCCACCATGTGCATCAATAATCGCGCGGCAAATCGCCAGCCCGAGTCCGACGCCGGGTGTGCTTGATTCCGTATCGCCACGGGTGAATTTTTCAAACGCGCGTTCTTCCATGCCTGCCGGGAAACCCGGGCCGCGGTCGATCACGCTGATTTCCATCATGCCGGCATTGGCCCTGGCGTCGACCACGATGATCTCGCCGGCCGGCGCGTACTTGACGGCGTTCTCGATCAGATTGGCGAAGACGCGCTCGATCAGCACGGCGTCGAAACGCACCAGCGGCAAGTCGGCCGGCAGATGCGTCTCCACGCGGCGTTCGCCGAGCGTCTTGTTCAGCAGCCGCAACGCGGTGCCGACCACTTCTTCGATCGAATTCCATTGGCGGTTGAGCGTGATGCCGCCGGATTGCAGGCGCGCCATGTCGAGCAGGTTTTCCACCAATCCCGACATACGCTGCGACTGCTCGCTGATGGTGACCGCCATCTCGCGCTCGTCGGCGCCCAGCGACGGTTGTCGCGCCAGCGCTTCGGCGCTGCCTACCAGCGAGGTCAGCGGGGTGCGCAGATCGTGCGAGATTGCCGACAGCAGCGAATTGCGCAGGCGCTCCGACTCCATCGTCACCAGCGCATCCTGGGCCACCTCGGCGTAGTGCAGGCGCTCGATTGCCATGGCGATCTGCGAGCAAAATATTTCCAGCATCTGGCGGTTCTCTGGCAAGGCCAGCTGCAAAGGGTCTTCGGCCACAAAGGCCAGCACGCCGCGCGTGCGCATGGTCGCGTTCAGCGGCAGGTACAGCGCCTGCGCCGCCGGCAAGGTCGCCGTGCCGCGTCCCGCCGCCTGGTCGTTGTCGTAGACCCATTGCGCCACGCCCAGATCGACATCTTGCAGGGCATGTGCGTCGTGTTCTTCGGGTGCGGCCACGCGCACGTTCTCGCCGCTGTCGGGCAGGCAGAACGCCGTCTTGGCGCCGAACACCGCACCGAGATGGCGACGGCCGATTTCCAGGATCTGTTCCAGGGTCAGCACCGCCGCCAGCTCCTTGCCGAGCATGTACAGATTGCCCGCGCGCGCTTCGCGCAACATGGCGACGTTGGCCTGGTGCCGCATGCGCGAGGCCAGTGAACTGATGAACAGCGACACCGCCAGCATCACCAGCAGGGTAATCAGATATTGCGCGTCCGAGACGCTGATGGAAAAACGCGGCGCCACGAAAAAGAAATCGAAGGCCAGCACGCTCATGATCGACGCCAGCGCCGACGCCGAGCGCCCGTAGCGCACCGCGACAATCATCACTCCGACCAGGTACAGCATGATGACGTTGGCGGGATGCAGATAGGCGATCAGCCATGACGCCAGCGCCGTAGTCACGGCGCAACTGACCGTCGCCCACAGATAGCCGCGGCGGCGGCGCAGGCGGCCACTGTCGTCGCGTGTTTCTTCGACCGGAGTCCTGACGCTGTCGTCGCGTACCGACTCCTCTGGTCGCGCTACGGTATAGACGTCGATATCCTGCCCGTTTGCGGCGATGCGTTCAGCCAGATTCTTGCGCCACCAGCGTTTCCATCCACCACCGTGCGACTGACCGATCACCAGTTTGCCGGCGTTGCGGCTGCGCGCGAACTGCACCAGCGCCTGCGCCACATCTTCGCCGGTGATGCTGGCGGTTTCCGCGCCCAGCGATTGCGCCAGCTTGAGGTTCTTGAGGATGCGCTCACGCCCGGCCAGCGTCACACGCGGCCAGCTCGGCGCATCCACATGCACCGCCAGCCAGTCGGCCTGCAGCTTGGCCGCCAGACGCGCGGCGGCGCGCACCAGCTTGTCTTCGTCGGCGCGTGCGCCGATGGCCACCACGATGCGCTCCTTGGTCTGCCACAGCTGGACGATGGAACGATCGGCGCGGTACTCGCGCATGTCGGCGTCCACACGATCGGCGGTGCGGCGCAAGGCGATTTCGCGTAGCGCCAGCAGATTGCCCTTGCGGAAGAAATTGCGCCCGGCTTTCTCGGCCTGTTGCGGCAGGTAGACCTTGCCTTCCTTGAGACGCTGCAGCAGTTCATCGGGCGGCAGATCGACCAGCGTGACGTCGTCGGCCTCATCGAAGACATGATCGGGAATCGTCTCGTGCACGCGGATGCCGGTGATCTGGCCGACCACGTCGTTGAGGCTTTCGATGTGCTGAACGTTGACGGTGGTGTAGACGTGGATGCCGGCGTGCAGCAATTCTTCGATGTCTTGCCAGCGTTTGGCGTGGCGCGAGCCGGGTACATTGGAGTGTGCCAGTTCGTCGACCAGGATGAAGGTCGGTTTGCGTTCGAGCGCGGCGTCGAGGTCGAATTCGTGCAGCGTGCGGTCGCGGTATTGCGTGCTGCGCAGGGGCAGGCGCTCGATACCGTCGAGCATGGCTTCGGTGTCGGCGCGGCCGTGGGTTTCGACGATGCCGGCGAGGACTTGTTCGCCTTGTTCTTGCAAGCTTCTGGCGGCGGCCAGCATGGCGTAGGTTTTGCCTACGCCGGCGGAGGAGCCGAAGAAGATCTTGAGCCGACCGCGCGCCTGACGGTCTTCGTCGCGCATGACGCGGTCGAGTAGGTCGTCGGGGTTGGGGCGGGTGGGCATGGTGGGGGTATTGTAGTTTGAAATGGGCTTTTTTAGCGGCGTTGGGTTGAGCTGGATGCTTGCTGTATTCTGTTCCGACTAAGGTTAGTGGTGATGGACTATTTTCTTTCTTCGATCAACCCTTCGCCGGGGGTAGCCCGGCAGCTACTCACTTTCTTTGTCTCGCCAAAGAAAGTAAGCAAAGAAACGCGACCGCGGGATCCAGGTCCTTCGGACTTCCCGGTGCTGCGAAGCAAAAAATGGGAGGGGAAACAAACTCGCTGCGCTCAGACAAGTTTCCCCTCTTTTTCCATTTTTCGCATCGCATCACCGGCTGGCTCCAAGCGGAACGGCCAAACTGGCTCGCTTCGCATCGCCAGGGGACGGAGGTGAAATGACGGTCACCCTTCTTCGCGAACTCCACTGCCGCGACAATCACGATGCCGAAGGCGAGCCAACCAAGGCAATGCGAAGCGAGCCGAAGAAGAATTCCGCTTATGAGTCGCCGTTGGTGACGTGCTCAAATCGGATAAAGAAGGGAAACTTGTCTGAGCGCAGCGAGTTTGTTTCCCTTCCCGATTTGAGTACGGCACCAACGGGTACCTCGCGCAGCGAGGCGGCGAATCGCGGTCGCCTTTCTTTGCTTACTTTCTTTGGCGAAGCAAAGAAAGTGAGCGGCTGCCGGGCCGCCCCCGGCAACCACGGTCGTCCGAAGAAAAACACCAATCAACAAACGACCAACCCCGTCGAAACAACCGGCAAGATTCAAACGCCAGCCGCCGCATCCAACGCAAGATTCAACTTCAACACATTCACCCGCGGCTCGCCAAACAACCCCCACTGCGGCGCCTCAGTCTGCACCTTGACCAGCGCACGAATCTGCTCGACAGACACCCCCCTCACCTTAGCCACCCGCGCCACCTGATAGGCAGCAGCAGCCGGACTGATATGCGGATCCAGCCCGCTGCCGGACGACGTCAGCAAGTCCAGAGGAATCTCCCGGCCTGCGCCAGGATCAGCCGCACGCAACGCCTCCTCACGCGCCTTGGCAGCATCGACCAACCCAGGATTCAAAGGGCCGAAGTTGCTGCCGCCCGAAGCGCCGCCGTTGTACGGGAAAGTGCCCGAGTTGGACAGACGGCCCCAGAAGTATTTCGGCTCGGTGAAGTTCTGGCCGATCAGCTCGGAACCGACCGGCACGCCGTCGCGCACGATGACGCTGCCATTGGCCTGGGCCGGGAAGAAGGCCTGGCCGACCAGCGTGATGACTGCCGGGTACAAGCCACCCAGAATGATCGACATCAGGATGAACAGCGAGACCGCAGGACGCAGATAAGTTTTCATGACAATTCCTTCAACAAAATTAAGCCAGGCCAAACACGCCGAGCAACACGTCAATCAGCTTGATGCCGACGAACGGTACGATCAACCCGCCCAGACCATAGATCAGCAGATTGCGACGCAACAGCACCGCCGCGCCCAGCGCCCGATAACGCACACCGCGCAAGGCCAGCGGGATCAGCACGATGATCACCAAGGCATTGAAAATCACCGCCGACAGAATCGCCGACGACGGATTGTTCAGATGCATCACGTCCAGTGCCGCCAGCTGCGGATACGTGGTCGCAAACATCGCCGGAATAATCGCGAAATACTTGGCGACGTCATTGGCGATACTGAACGTCGTGAGGCTGCCGCGCGTCATCAGCATCTGCTTGCCGATCTCGACGATCTCGATCAGCTTGGTCGGATTGGAATCCAGGTCGACCATGTTGCCGGCCTCTTTCGCCGCTTGCGTGCCGGTGTTCATGGCAACCGCGACGTCGGCCTGCGCCAGTGCCGGCGCATCGTTGGTGCCGTCGCCGGTCATCGCCACCAGCTTGCCTTCGGCCTGGTGCTGGCGAATCAGCGAGAGCTTGTTCTCCGGCGTGGCTTCGGCGAGGAAGTCGTCGACGCCCGCTTCGGCCGCAATCGCCGCCGCCGTCAGTCGGTTGTCGCCGGTGATCATGATGGTCTTGATGCCCATGCGGCGCAGCTCGGAGAAACGCTCCTTGATGCCGCCCTTGACGATGTCTTTCAACTCGATCACGCCAAGTACACGGATGCTGCCGTTGGTGCCGTCGATTTCGGCGACCACCAGCGGCGTGCTGCCGCGACGGGCAACGATGTCGACGGCGGCGGCGACTTCACCCGGCACCTGCTGGCCGGCTTGCTCAGCCAGCTTGCGGATGGCGTCGGCGGCGCCTTTGCGGATCTGGCGATGGCCGATGTCGACGCCGGACAGACGTGTCTGCGCAGTGAACGGGATGAAGACCGCGCCCAGGCTGGCCATCTCGCGTTCGCGCAGATTGAAGCGCTTCTTGGCCAGTACGACGATGCTGCGGCCTTCGGGCGTTTCATCGGCGAGCGAGGCGAGTTGGGCGATATCGGCCAGCTCCTGTTCGCTCACGCCGTTGGCGGGAAGGAACGCCGACGCCTGGCGATTGCCGAGCGTGATGGTGCCGGTCTTGTCCAGCAGCAGCACGTCGACGTCGCCGGCGGCTTCCACCGCACGACCCGACGTCGCGATCACGTTGGCCTGCATCATGCGGCTCATGCCGGCCACGCCGATGGCCGACAACAGGCCGCCGATGGTGGTCGGGATCAGGCACACCAGCAAGGCGATCAGCGCGGTCACGGTGACCGGCGCGCCGCTCTGGGCGACGTTGACGCTGAACACCGAGAACGGCAGCAGAGTTACGGTCACCAGCAGGAACACGATGGTCAGCGCCACCAGCAGCAGGGTCAGCGCGATTTCATTGGGCGTCTTCTGGCGCTTGGCGCTTTCCACCATGGCGATCATGCGGTCGAGGAAGGCTTCGCCGGGATTCACCGTGACGCGCACGATGATCCAGTCCGACAGCACGCGGGTGCCGCCGGTGACGGCGGTGAAGTCGCCGCCCGACTCGCGGATCACCGGCGCAGATTCACCGGTGATGGCGCTCTCGTCGACGGTGGCGACGCCTTCGACCACTTCGCCGTCGGCCGGGACGTAGTCGCCGGCTTCGATCAGCACAAAGTCGCCCTTGCGCAGGCTTGCACCTTCCACCAGCTCAACGCGGTCATTGCGGTTTGCCCGCTGCAGCTTCTTGGCCACCACGCTCTTCTTGGCGCTGCGCAGCGATGCCGCCTGCGCCTTGCTGCGGCCTTCCGCCAATGCTTCGGCGAAGTTGGCGAACAGCACCGTGAACCACAGCCACACCGTCACGGCAAGAATGAAACCGGACGGCGCCTCGCCTTTGCCGTTGAGCGCCTGCAGGTACAGCAGCGTGGTCAGGATGCTGCCCAGGTACACCACGAACATCACCGGATTGCGCCACTGGGCGCGCGGCGACAGCTTGCGGAACGAGTCGATCACGGCTGGTTTGACGATGGCCGGATCGAACATCCATTTGGTTGCGGATTGCGCGCCCGATGCGGCAGGCGTTGCGGTAGCAGATGCACTACCAGCAGGGGTAACAACTTTTTTGGCAGGATTATTTGCCATGTTTTTCTCCAATTCAGACATGAGGGCCTGTTAACAATCAATTTGCGAGATGCGTTCCTGCCAGAAAGCGTGCTGGCAAGGCGCGTGGCGTAGCAGGTGGTGGGCCCACCTGCAAGCCATGCAACGCTGCCAGCACGCTTTCTGGCGGGAACCCTTCGGGAACTAGTTCGCACTCGCAGATTGGTTGGTAACAGGGCCTATTTAATCGCCATCATTTGCAGATGCTCGATCACCGGACCCAGCGCCAGCGCCGGGACATACGTCAGTGCGCCGACCAGGATCACCGCGCCGATCAGCAGCGCGACGAAGAGCGGACCATGCGTGGGCAAGGTGCCGGAAGTTGCCGCCAGGCGCTTCTTGCCGGCCAGTGAGCCAGCCATGGCGAGCACCGGCACGATGATGCCGAAGCGACCCAGCCACATGGCGATGCCGGTCATGACGTTGTAGTAAGGCGTGTTGGCCGACAAGCCGGCAAAGGCGCTGCCGTTGTTGTTGGCGGCCGAGCTGAAGGCGTAGAGGATTTCCGAGAAGCCGTGCGCGCCGGGGTTGGCGATGCCGGCCAGGCCGCTTTCGACCATCACCGAAATCGCCGTCAGCACCAGCACCAATGCGGGCGTCATCAGGATGGCGATGGACATCATCTTCATGTCGAACACGCCGATCTTCTTGCCCAGGTATTCCGGCGTGCGACCGATCATCAGGCCGGCGATGAACACCGCCAGCACCGCGAAGATCAGCATGCCGTACAGACCTGCGCCGACACCGCCGTAGACCACTTCACCCAGCTGCATCTGCAGCATCGGCACCAGTCCGCCCAACGGCGACAGCGAGTCATGCATGGCGTTGACGGCGCCGCAGGATGCCGCGGTGGTGATCGCCGCAAACAGGCTCGAAGCGATGACGCCGAAACGGGTTTCCTTGCCTTCCATCATGCCGCTGCCCTGCGTCGCATGGGCGACCGCCAGTGCGGGATTGGGCTGCTGCTCGAAGTACATCACCGTCAGCGTCATGACAATGAACAGCAAGGTCATCGCAGCCAGGATCGCCCAGCCCTGGCGACGATCACCGACCAGCATGCCGAAGCTGGTGCACAGCGCGGCGGGGATGATCAGGATCGCCAGCATCTGCACGAAGTTCGACAACGGCGTCGGATTCTCGTACGGGTGCGCCGAGTTGGCGTTGAAGAAACCGCCGCCGTTGGTGCCGACCATCTTGATCGCTTCCTGCGAGGCGACCGGGCCCATCGGCAAGGTTTGCTTGCTGGTCTTCATGTCGTCGACCAGCGGTGCACCCTTCTCGTCCTTGAGCGGCTGGCCTTGCGCATCCAGACGCGGCACGGTGTAGGCAGTGGTTTCCAGCGTCGATACTTCGACATAGGACTTGAAGTTCTGGATCACGCCCTGGCTCATCAGCACCACGGCGATCAGCACCGACAGCGGCAGCAGAACGTACAGGCTGGAGCGCGTCATGTCGACCCAGAAGTTGCCGATGCTCTTGCTGCTGTGGCGTGCGAAGCCACGAATCAGCGCGAACGCAACGGCAATGCCGGTGGCGGCAGAGACGAAGTTCTGCACCGACAATGCCAGCATCTGAGTCAGGTAGCTCATCGTGCTTTCGCCGACGTAACCCTGCCAGTTGGTGTTGGTGACGAAGCTGACCGCCGTGTTGAACGATGAGTCGGCGCTGACGTTGACCATGCCGGCCGGGTTCAGCGGCAACCAGAATTGCAGGCGTTGCAGGGCGTAGACGACGAACAGGCCGACGATATTGAACAGCAGCAGCGCCAGCGCGTATTGCTTCCAGCCCATGTCGGCGTCGGCGCGTATGCCGCACAGACGATAGAGGAAATGCTCAATGCCGCCGAAGATGCGATTGACGGCGGACTTGCCTTCCATCACGCGGGCAATGTACCAGCCCACCGGGACAGACAGTACGAGCAGGACGACCAGGTAGATCGCCAGTTGGGTTATCGAGGCAGTCATGTCAGAAAGCCTCCGGCTTGATCAGGGCGTAGATCAGATACGCCAACAGGCCGACCGATACGGCCAGCCCCAGTATTTGCATGACGCTCATTGCATGTCCTCCAGCTTTTTGCAGGCGACGACAAACGCCCACATCGCGACGCTGCATGCCAGCAAGCCGCCGATATATAGAAAATCCATGTCTTGCTCCCTTGGTGAATACTTACGGAGCAAACAATATTCTCGGGGGCGTTAAATCCGGATAAAACTATCGGAGGACGGTATAAATTTTGTGTAAACAAGAACGCGCCGCTCGGGGCGGCGCGTGGTGATGGGGACAGTGAGTACGTGAATGGTGATGCAGGAAGATATTGCTGCAGGGAACAAGGCTCAGATCAGACCGGGCTTTCCTCGGTATTCCATTCCACCCGGTTCTTGCCGGCGCGCTTGGCGGTGTACATGGCCTTGTCGGCCTGCGCCACCAGCGCGTCCTGGTCAATGTGCTGGCCTGGCTCATAGATCGCCACGCCGATGCTGGTGGAGACGTTGACGGTCGCTGCCGTGAGGATGAACGGCCGGCGCATCGACACCAGGATTTTTTCCGCCACGCCCATGGCATCTGCCGGGCCGTGCAGGCGCTCGAGGATGACAGTGAATTCGTCGCCGGCCAGGCGCGCCACGGTGTCGACGTCACGCACCGCATCGATCAGGCGTTCGGCAAACTTGACCAGCAGCTCGTCGCCGGCTTCGTGGCCGTATTTGTCGTTGATGCTCTTGAAACCGTCGACATCCATGAACAGCAGGCCCATCTGCTGCGGTTCGCGGATGGCGCGCGCCATCGCCTCGGGCAGCTTCTCGGTAAACGCGCGGCGGTTGGGCAGGCCGGTCAGGATGTCTGTCAGCGCCATTTCCTGCAACGAGTTGCGGAAGGCCTGGCGCTCGGTGATGTCGTGCAGGAAGGCGATGAACAGGTGGCCGGCGCGGCGGCGCACGTAACCGACCGTCATCTCGACCGGCAGTTCGTTGCCGTCGCGGCGCAGCGCGTTGATTTCGATGCGGTTGTTGATCACCACGCCTTCGCCGGTGTTGAGGAAATGCGTCATGCCGCGCCGGTGCAACTCGCGCTGTTCGAACGGAATGATCAGCTCGGCCAATTCCTTGCCGACGGCTTCCTTGTGGGCCCAGCCCAGCAGTTGCTCGGCCTGGCGATTCCATTCCAGCACCATACCGTCTTCGTCGATGGCGATGAAGGCGTCGTGGGCGTTTTGCAGGATCGCGCGCAGCTCGGTTTCGCTTTCTTCGAGGCGGATCTGGTTTTCGCGCTGGTTGTCGAGCGACTGCTGCAGGGCGATGGCGGTTTCGTGCAGGCGCCGGGTGCGGTCTTCGACGCGCTGCTCCAGGCCCTCATTGAGCGAGCGTACTTCGCGCAGGTAATTTTCTTCGCGCAGGACCATGGTGGACAGCGTGGTCGACAGCAACTGGATTTCGTAATAGGTGCCGACGATGGGAATCTCGGCGCTATGGTCGCCGGTGGCGCGGCGTTCCAACGCAGCGCTCAGTGCATTCATCGGCGCCACCAGCCGGCGCGTCATGAAGAACGCCAGCGTCATCAGCAACAAGCCGACGATGCAACCGACGAACAGCACCTGGCGTTCCAGGTCCTTGAAGCCGGACATGGCGACCTGCTCAGGCTGGCGCACCAGCACGCTCCACTTCATTTCGGTGTATTCGCTGTTGAGGCCGGTGCGCGCAAAACCGGTCAGGTAATGCTGGCCGTCTTCGCCGAGTTCGCGCATCGAACCTGACGGCAGGCGCAGCGACGCTTTGAAGCTGTCGGAGGCGATTTTCTTTTCTTCGAGTTCGCGCGGACCGAGCAGCACGGTGCCGTCTTCGCGCACGATCATGATCTCGACGTCGTAGCGGTCATTGGCCGGATTGAGCAGTTTCTTGGCGAGGTCGCGCGCCCAGGTCCAGCTCAGGTGCACGCCGAGCACGCCCTGGAACTGGCCATCCGGTCCCATGATCGGCGTGGCGATGTCGACGAAGCGCCATGGATCGCTCATGACCGGCAGCTTCTTTTCCAGCAGCACGGCGGGATGATAGTCGCCGACGAAGAAATCCTTCTGCGCCTTCTGGTACCACGGCCGCTGCTCGACGCTCTGGCCTTCCAGCAAACCGTTGGCGGCGGCCAGCACGTTGCCGTCTGGCGTGGCGAAGCCGATCCAGGCGTAGTTGGGAACGTTTCTTTGCAATTCGTTGAAGACCGCACGCATGCGCGCCGGATCCTTGGCCTCGCGGATCGACGGACGTTGCGACAGCAGCTTCACGTCGATGTAGCGCTCCGCCATGCTGCGGTCGAGCGCGTCCTGCATTTGCCAGGCCAGTTGATTGAGCCGCGCCTCGGCTTCGTGACGCGCATAACTGCGCGTGAACTGATCCACCAGCGCCAGAACCGACGCCGTCGTGATCAGCACCGACAGCACAACTCCTATCGTGACCCATGAGGACAGACTCAATGTCGATGAGAGTTTTTTGATGCTCAAGATGGCTCCGGCTACGATTCCTACTGTTCGACGTGACACCGAAAGAACGGAAATGGCATCGTTTGCCTTCCTCCCGGGCGTTCCCTTTGATTCTTTTATTAGGAATACCGAAATATTAGCTGGTCAATTGCATCCGGAGCAATACTTGACGCGGGAATAAGATCGAAAGCTTGTCTGTCAGACAAGCTTTCGTCCATATAAGCAGGCAATCTGTTGCAAAAACTACCGGGGACGTCCCGGCAGTCTTCCGGAACACCTCAAAAGAGAATCAAAAGGAAATCAGACGCCGGCGCAAATACCGTCCGCGCGCGGATCGGTGGCGCCTTCGATGAGGCCGTTCGGATGCACGCAAACGGCGCCCGCATGACCCATCATGTCGGTGTAGTCGGCCGTCACTTCGACGTCGTGGCCGGCGCGCCGAAGCGACTCGACCACGTCGGCCGGGATGCGTCCCTCAAGCTTGAGGTTGGTCGACACCGTACCCCAGGTCCGGCCCAGCAACCAGCGCGGCGCGCTGACGGCGGCCTGCATGTTCTGGCCGAACAGGATGTGGCGGCTGAACACCGCCGCCTGCGTCTGCGGCTGGCCTTCGCCGCCCATGGTGCCGTAGGCCAGCGTGCGGCCGTCGTTGAGACGCGCCAGCGAAGGATTGAGCGTATGGAACGGCAGCTTGCCCGGCTGCAACTGATTGGCGCCGTCGTCGAGCGTGAAGCTGGCGCCGCGGTTCTGCCACACCACGCCGGTGTCGCCGGCGATCACGCCGCTGCCGAACTCCCAGAAAATGCTCTGGATATAACTGACCACGCGTCCCTGGGCATCGGCTGCGCCCATCCAGATGGTGTCGCCCGGTTTCGGCACATGCGGCCACGGCGCCGCACGTTGCATGTCGATCTGCGCGGCCTCGCGGTCGAGCGCCTCGGGCGACAGCCAGTCGGCGGCATCAACCGACATGTGGGCGCGATCGGTGACGTGCTTGTTGCGCAGGATGAAGGCGCGCTTGGTGGCTTCCACCAGGCCGTGGATATGTTCGAAGCCATCCGCCTCTTTGACGCCCAGACGATCGAACAGGCCCAGGATCATCAGCGCCGACACGCCCTGCGTCGGCGGCGGCAGATTGTAGATGCGGCCGGATTGCATCTGCACCATCAGCGGCTTGACGACCTGCGCGCGATAGGCGGCGAGGTCGGCGGCGCGCAACGGGCTGCCGGCCTGTTCGAGACCGGCCGCGAATTGCTGCGCCAGTTCACCGCGATAGAAATCGTCGAGGCCGGCTTCGGCCAGGCGCGACAGGGTCGCCGCCAGCGCCGGTTGTTTCAGGATGTCGCCCAGCGACGGTGCGCCCTGCGCGGCATAGGTGCTTGCGAAACCGGGCTGGTCCTTCAGCTCTTCCCATTTGTCCTGCGTAAGCTCAACCTGCGAGCGCGTGACCGGCACGCCGGCCTTGGCGTGATGAATCGCATCGGCCAGCAGGCGCGACAATGGCAGGCGCTTGCCGCCGTCCCAATCCTTGACCGCTTCCAGCGCTGCCGCCCAGCCGCCGACAGCGCCGGCCACCGTCAACGCCGCACGCGGACCGCGCGTCGGAATCGCCGCGTCGCCATGCTGCGCATAAAAGTCCTTGGTCGCCAGCGCGGCCGACTGGCCGCAGGCCTGGATCGCCACCGGCTCGCGGCCCGGTTCGCTGATCACCCAAAAGCCGTCACCGCCGATGCCGTTCATGTGCGGATACACCACGGCGATGGCGGCTGCGGCGGCGACCATCGCCTCCACCGCGTTGCCGCCTTCGCGCAGTACAGCGGCGCCGGCTTGCGCCGCGAGGTGATGCGGTGCGGTCACCATGCCGCCGATACAGGTCTTGCTGTACAACATAGATGTGCTCCTGAAACTGTCTTCGATTAATTGTCCATCCACGACACGTGCGCCGCCACGATGCGCCATCCTTCTCCTTCTGGCAGGCGCAGCCAGGTGTGGCTCTGGCGTCCGGTGCGCGCTTCACCGTTCTTGCTGAACTCGGTGTTGGCGGTGGCGTAGTCGCGGCCGTACGTCGTGATCACGGTTGCATGCAATTCGCGCGCCAGGTTCTTGGGCGAGCGGCCGTTGCGGAACGCCTGGATGGTATCGTAACCGATCAGGTTTTCGGTCGCACCGTAGCGCAAGGTGTGCGGACTGTTCCAGAACAGTTCGTCGAGGACAGCGACGTCGTTGTTGACCAGCGCGGCCTCGTAGCGTTCAAAGGCGGCGGTCACTTCGGCGACGACGTCGGGCAGGTTGATGTCATATTCCATGGATACTTTCTTAGTGTCCGCCGAGATAGGCTTTGGCCAGCGCATCGTTGGCGGCGATCTCGGCAGCGGTTCCTTCAGCGACCACGCGACCGCCTTCGATGACGTAGGCGCGGTCGGCCAATGCCAATGCCAGCGCCGCCATCTGATCGACCAGCAGGATGGTCATGTCTTCATCGCGCAGACCGTCCAGCGCGGCGAACAGTTCGGCGATGACTTTGGGCGCCAGGCCCAGCGACGGTTCGTCCAGCAGCAGGATGCGCGGACGCGACATCAACCCGCGCGCGACCGCCAGCATCTGCTGCTCGCCGCCCGACAACAGACCGGCGCGATGATGCAAGCGCTCGCGCAAGCGCGGGAAGCGCGTCAGCATTTCCTCGACGCGGCTGTCCATGTCTTGCGGATACAGGAAGGCGCCGAGGCGGATGTTGTCGAGCACGCTCAGCTCGGCGAACACCTGGCGACCTTCCGGCACCAGCACCACGCCGTGCTTGACGATCTCTTCCGCGCGCAGGTGCATCAGGTTGACGCCGCCAACGTGGATGCCGCCTCGCACCGGACGATGCAGTCCCGCCAGCGCGCGCATCAGCGTCGACTTGCCGGCGCCGTTGGCGCCCAGCAGCGCCACCATTTCACCCTGCTTTACTTGAAGGTTGATGCCGTGCAGGACCGGCTCGGCGCCATAGCCGGCAATCAGTTCGCCGACGCCCAGCAACTCCTGGCCGGAACGGCTGCCGCGAATGCGCGCTTCGGCCTGCATCGCTTCGCCCAGATACGCCTGGCGCACCGCCGGGTTGTCCTGGATCTCCTGCGGCGTGCCGAGTGCGAGACGCTGACCGGCGTCGAGCACGACGATACGGTGCGAGATGTCCATGACCAGCGACATGTCGTGCTCCACCAGCACCACGCTGATGCCGGCGGCGGCGATGCGTTGCAGCAGGCGCGCCAGCTTTTCCTTGTCTTCGCGCGACAGGCCGGCGGCCGGTTCATCCAGCAGCAAGACCTCTGGATCGGTCGCCAGCGCACGGGCGATTTCGACGAGGCGACGATCGACGTGGGCCAGATCGGCCGATGCAATATCGACCGCACCTTCGTAGCCGCAATACGCCAGCAGCTGCCGGCTGCGCGCACGAATCTCCGCCGCGCCGAAACGGCCGGCGTTGAGCAGGCCACCGAGCTTGCCCTTGCCCATCGCCAGTGCGACGTTGTCTTCCACCGTCAGCGAGCCAAACAGTTGCGAGGTCTGATACGTGCGTGCGACGCCATGGCGGGCGATGCGGAAGGCAGGCAAGCCTGCAAGCGCGGCACCTTGCAGCGAGAAGCCGCCGATGGAGGGCTTGTAGAAGCCGCTCAGCATGTTCAGCGCAGTCGTCTTGCCTGCGCCGTTGGGGCCAATCAGACTGGTGACGGCGGCGGCCGGCACATCGAAACTGAGATCGCCGACCGCGCGCACGCCGCCGAAGATCATCGTCAATCCCTCGGCGCGCAAAGTACGGCGATCACGCTGCGGCAACACCGCCTCCTGCAATCGCTGCGGCAGGTCGTCGTAGGAGGGAGTAGCGGTCGCTGCACCGGGGATTTTCTTGCTCCCCATTTTTGACGCCAGCTGACGCAGCATGCCGGTCACGCCATCCGGCGCAATCCACAGCACCAGCAACAGCAGGCCGCCGAAAAACAGCAAGCGGTAATCTTCCAGGCTGGACAGCAACTCCGGCAGCACGCCGACGATGACGGCGCCGATCAGCGGTCCCATCGTCGCGCCCGCACCGCCGACCACCACCACCAACACGAACAGGATCGACTGCATGAAACCAAAGGTGTCCGGCGTGACGAAGGTCGACAGCGGCGCGAACAAGCCGCCCGCCAGACCCGCCAGCATGGCCGACACGGCGAAGGCCACGGTCTTGATCACCAGCGGATTGAGGCCGATCGACTCGGAGGCGGTCTCGCCGTCCTTGACTGCGCGCATGGCCGCGCCCCAGGTGCCGCGCGCCAGCCAGCAGAACGCTGCAAGCAGGACGGCGGCGCTGCAGATTGCCAGCAGCGCAATGCCGCGCTCGCCTTGTACCATGCCGCCGAAGCCTGGCGCGGCGATGCCCATGATGCCGTTCTGGCCGCCGGTGAGGTCACGCATTTCAATGATGGCGTGCTGCACGATGAAGCTGAACGCAATCGTGATCATCGCCAGGTACGGACCTTTCACGCGCAAGGCCGGCAGCGCCAGTACCGCGCCCATGGCGCCGGCGATCAACGCCGCCAGCGGCCAGGCTAGCCAGAAGCTGACGCCGAATTTGGTGGTCAGGATCGCCACCGTGTAAGCGCCCATGGCGTAGAAACCGATGTGTCCGAACGAGACCTGCCCGGTCAGGCCGAGCAGCACGTTCAGGCCGATGCCGACGATCGCCATCAAGGCGATACCGGTCAGCACGAATACGTAGTAACTGTTGACGGTCAGCGCCAGGCAGCACACCGCCACCAGCGCAGCCAGAGCCGCCGACAGCGGCAACGGTCCGGCCAGGCCGAGCAGACGACGTGATGGCGCCGATGCAGATGCTGCTGTTTTTGCTGCAGCAACGACGGAAGAAGGAGGAATGGTCATCATACTTTTTTCACCTGCGCGCGGCCGAACAGGCCGTTGGGACGAATTGCCAGCACCACGATCACCAGCGCGAACGTGATGATCTGCGTGTAGCCGGAACCGAGTGTGGAGGTGATCATCGCTTCCGCGATGCCGAACAGCAGGCCGGCGATCATCACGCCCCAGGCGCTGGTGATGCCGCCGAGGATGGCGACGGCGAAGGCCTTGAGGCCGAACAGCGTGCCCATGTCGGCGTTGACGTTGAACAGCGGCGCAATCAACACGCCGGCGATGCCGGCCAGCAGCGTCGACAAGGCGAAGGCAACCGCGATGGCGCGCACGATGGGAATGCCCATCAGCCGCGCCGCATCGCGGTTCTGCACCACCGCCAGCATGGCGATGCCCCAGCGCGTGCGGCGAGAGATGCGATGCAGCACCGCCGCCAGCACCAGACCGACCACCGGGATCAGGAGCTGCAGCGGATACACGCCGAGGCCGACGCCGCCGACTTCAATCGATGACAGGGCCAGCGGCGACGGCAGGCTGCGCGGCTCCTTGCCGAAGGTGTGCATGACGACGTTGTCGAGCACGATGCCCAGCGCCACGGTCGACATCAGCCAGGCATTGGAGCCGCGATTGGCGAACGGCCGCACCGCCAGCACTTCCACCACCAGGCCGTACAGCGCGCATAAGGCCAGCGCCAGCACCACGGCCGACCACATCGGCCAGCCCAGCGTCTGCGAAAACGTGAAACACAGGACCGCGCCCAGCATCATGGAACTGCCCTGCGCAAAATTGACCGTCCCCGATACCGCATAGGTGATGTAAAAACCCAGCGCCATCAGGCCATACATGCTTCCCAGTCCCAACCCGCTGATCAGCGCCGACAACAGCAACATCTTGTTCTCCCTGATTGAATCTTGTCGCCCGGGCGATGCAGATTGCGTCACCCGGGCATGTTCGTCATCCCCGAAACCGACGACGGCTTACTGAGTTAAACCCACCGGCAGGATGCGGTTGTCGATGAACTGCGCCCACACGTAATCGTCGGATTGCAGCGCGTCGTGCACAGTCGGCGAAAACGGTTTGACATAGGTCTTGATCAGGCCTTCATAGCGATCGATCTTGTAGAAGCCTTCGCGGATCGCGTCGCCGTTGGTGGAGCCGGCCTTGGCGATCGCCAGCGCGGCCAGCTGCATGCCGTCATAGGCATTGGCGACGCCGACTGCCGGAGTGATGTCGTCCGGTCCCTTGATGTTCGGATACTTGGCCTTGAGATCCTTGACCACCTTGTCGCCGACCGGTGTCAGCTTGCCGAAGAAGCTGAAGGTCTGGACGAAATGGACGTTCCTGGCATTCGGTCCGGCCAGTTCAGTGAAGCGTCCGCCGGCCGGGCCCCAGTGCGACACCACCGGCACCTTCCAGCCCATGCGATCAAGCGACTTCACCACCTGCGCCGACGGGCCGACATTGCCGACCAAAAACAGGGTATCCGCGCCTGCTGCCTTCAGACGCGTCAGCTGCGGCACGATGTCGACGTCGCTGGCCTCGAACTTCTCGATGCCGGCCGGCTTCATGGATTTCTCCGCCAGTGCGGCGACGATACCCTTCTCGTTCGATTCGCCCCAAGGATTGTTGACCAGGATCAGGCCGGCCTTGCTGGTCTTGAAAGTCTTTTGCGCGTAGCTCAGCATGGCCTTGTCAACCTGCTCATCCACTGCCGAGACGCGGAAGGCGTAATTGGGATTGGCGCCGTTCTTGGTAACGCCGGTACCGGCCGCCCACGGACCCATGAACGGCACCTTCTCCGCATTGACGATAGGCACGATGGCCATCGACACCGGCGTGTCGAGGCCGCCGAAGATCACCGCCACTTTTTCCTTGAAGATCAGTTCGCGCGCTGCGACCACGCCCTTGGCCGGATTTCCTTCGTCGTCGCGGCGCACCAGTTCCAGCTTGCGGCCGCCGAGCAGGCCGCCCTTGGCATTGATCTCGTCGATGGCGACCGTCAGGCCGCGCGTGATGGCTTCGCCGGATTGTGCGGACTGCCCGGACAGGGCCGTGACCAGGCCGATCTTGATGGGGTCGGCGGCCAGCGCCAGCGGCGACAGGCTGGCTGCGGCCAAGGCAGCCAAGGCAGTGGCGATTGCGGTGCGACGAGTGAAGTGGATCATGTGGCTCTCCCGGATCTGAATTGATGAGTGGTTGGTTTTGCTTTGTTCCCGGCATGACTTATGCAAGGGCTATGCCAACTGCCACAATAAAAAATAGTTTTTGCCGACAATATGTATCTAGTATTAGAAGCAATAAATCACTTTTATTGGCGCAAATATAAATTCAATATTGCAATCAATAATGCACGGACAAAGTGCAGAAAGTGGGAAGAGATGAATAAAATGATGCACGCCGCACCATCATCGATCAGCGCCATGCAGCCGGATCAACCTGACCGCCTCGGCGCCTTGCCGGTACACGGCCGTTTCGGCTACTCGGCCATCACGCAACGCCCGCATTACCGCTGGCCCAACGGCGCCGGCCTGGCGGTCTACCTCGGCTTCAACATCGAGCACTTCGCCTTCGGCGAAGGCCTGGGCGCGCGGCTGGGACCGGCCGCCGCCGAACCCGACGTGCTCAATTACGCCTGGCGCGAATACGGCAACCGCGTCGGCGCCTGGCGCTGCCTGGAACTGTTCGACAGCCTCGGCCTGCCGGCCGGCGTGCTGGCCAACACGGCGCTCTACGACCATTGCCCGGAGCTGATCGCCGCCTTCGTCGCGCGCGGCGACGAGCTGATCGGCCACGGCCACACCAACGCCCATCAGCAAGGCACGCTCGACGAAGCCGCCGAACTGGCGCTGCTGCAATTCTGCCGCGAGCGCATGCAGCAGCATAGCGGCCAGACGCCGACCGGCTGGTTGTCGCCCTGGATTTCGGAAAGCCAGGCTACGCCCGACCTGCTGCTGGAAAGCGGCTACCGCTACAACCTCAACTGGTGCCACGACGACCAGCCCACGCACATGCAGACGCGCAGCGGCAAGACGCTGTGGTCGATTCCCTATCCGCAGGAGGTCAACGACATTCCGATGATCGTCGCCCGCCAGATGGACGGCAAGGACTTCGCCCAGCTCATCGTCGACAACTTCGACGAGATGCTTGATCAGTCGCGCCGCCAACCGCTGGTCATGGGCATCGCGCTGCATCCCTATCTGGTCGGCCAACCCTACCGCCTGCGCCACCTGCGCCGCGCGCTGGAACACATCGCCGCCGCGCGCGACCGCGGCGAGGTCTGGTTCACCACGCCGGGCGCGATCTGCGAACACGTCGACGGACTCGAGGTCCTGAAATCGCAACCGGCGGTTGCACTGGCGCAGGGGTAATCGCATGAACGCTCAGATCAAGACCGATAAGACCGACCAGACCAACACCTCGCACGACAACTATGCGCGCGCCTGGGTGCCGCACGGCCGCTTTGTCGTTGCCGGCGCGCCTCAGGGTGAACTGCATGGCCTGCGCTTCGCCGCCAAGGACGTGTTCAACGTCGCCGGCCACCCCACCGGCGCGGGCAATCCAGCCTGGCTGGCCACGCATGCGCCGGCGCAGAAAACCAATCCGCTCATCACGACGCTGCTGGCAGCCGGCGCCACGCTGGTCGGCAAGACCGTCACCGACGAACTGGCCTACAGCATCCACGGCGACAACATCCATTACGGCACGCCGCTCAATACGCGCGCGCCGGACCGTGTCCCGGGCGGCTCCTCCAGCGGCTCGGTCGCTGCGGTCGCAGCCGGCCTGTGCGACTTCGCGCTGGGCACCGACACCGGCGGCTCGACCCGCGTGCCGGCCAGCTATTGCGGCGTGTGGGGCTTGCGCACCACGCACGGCCTGCTGTCGCGCGAGGCAATGGTGCCGTTGCAGCCGGCGTTCGATACCGCGACCTGGTTCGCCCAGGATGCGGCAGTGTTCGAGCGCGTGGGACGCGTGTTGCTGCCGTCGCGGCAGCAACCGGTGCACGGTTTCAGGCGCGCGCTGCTGCTGACCGACGTGCTGGCGCAGGCCGATGCCGTGTTCCATGAGCGGGTAGAACAAGTATTCACGGCCTTCGACGGTGCACGCACGCGCCATGCGCTGGCCGCGCCCGGCATGCTGGAAGAATGGCGGCGCACTTATGTCACCGCCTCCGCCTACGACGGCTGGCAAGTCCATGGCGCGTGGATCGCGGCGAACCGCCCGGACTTCAGTCCCGCCGTCGCGGCACGCTGGCAGTTTGCCGCCGGCGTCGATGCGTCCGATGCCGCGCTGGCGGTGCATCGCCAGGACGCCATCCGAAAACAGGTAAGCGACTTGCTGGGTGAAGACGGCGTGGCGATCATCCCGTCGGCGGCGAGCGTGGCGCCGCTGCTCAGCGCCGGCGGCGCCGAAGTCGACGAGGTGCGCACGCGCAGCTTCCGCATCACATGCATCGCCGGACTGGCCGGTTTGCCGCAGGTCAGCCTGCCGTTTTCTACAGACGCGGGCCTGCCGATCGGCGTATCATTGCTGGGCCCGGCCGGCAGCGACCTGGCGCTGATACGGCTGGCGACGGCCTTGTGGAATCAATTGCAGGAAATTCGCAGAACACGATGAACGATATGCCTCTCCGCAGCACCGCAAAGAAAGCCGGCAAGCCGGCGCTCAAGTCCCTTAAGGCCGCACCAGCCGCGCCGACCGCAGCAGCACGCACCGGCCGTCCAAAGGTCCGTCACGACGCGTTGGCCAACGCCTCCGTCGATGCCGCACATGCGGACGATGGCGACGACATCATCCAGCGCATTTACCAAAGCGTGTTCACCAGTGTCATGAGCCAGCGCCTGACGCCGGGCACCAAGCTGCCCGAAGCTGCCTTGTGCGAACTGTTCGGTGTCGGCCGCACGGTGGTGCAGAAGGCGCTGCAAAAGCTGGCGCACGAACACATCGTCGAACTGCGCCCGAACCGCGGCGCCATCGTCGCCATGCCGACGCCGGAAGAAACCCGCGAGATTTTCGAAGCGCGCCGTTCACTGGAATCGGCCGTGCTGGCGCTGGCCGTGAAGAACGCCACCAAGGCCGACCTCGCCAAACTGCGCCGCCAGCTCAAGGAAGAACATGTGGCCATGCACAACTACGCCCAGACCGACTGGGCGCGGCTGGCCTCGGCCTTCCACCTGCGCGTGGCGGAGCTGTGCCGCAATCCCATCCTGCAGCGCTACCTGAGCGAACTGGTGTCGCGTTGCTCGTTGATCGTGGCCTTGCATGAACCGTCGGGCTACGCCGCCTGTGAGCACGACGAGCACACCAGCATCGTCGACTTCATCGAAAAAGGCGACGCCGCCGGCGCCATCGCAGCCATGGAAGAACACTTGCTGGTGCTGGAGCAACGCATTCATCTGGTCAGCGAAAAATCGGCCAACAGTTTGGCGCGCATGCTGGGGATGGAATGAACATCCGTCACTGAATAAAAAAAGGCCGGGCCATTTTCATGGTCCCGGCCTTCGTGTCTCCTGCCTTCAACTTCCCTGCTACCTCAAAACTCCAGCGTCGGCACCTTCGGCGTCAAGGCCTCGCGCGCTTCCGCCACAATCTCGAACGAACGCAGACGCGCCGCATGGTCGTGGATCTGCGCGGTGATCATCAACTCGTCGGCGCCGGTGTCATCGATGAAATTCTGCAAGCCGGTACGCACGGTCTCGGGCGAACCGACGATGGCGCAGGACAGCGAACGCTCGACGTGGGACTTCTCTTCCGGACGCCAGTAGTCTTCCATGCTCTCGCGCGGAGGATTCAACTGGCCCGGCACGCCGCGCACCAGGTTGACGAACTGCTGCTGCAAGGATGTGAACAGGCGCTCGCCTTCGCGGTCGGTCTCGGCGGCGAACACGTTCAGGCCGAGCATCACGTGCGGACGCTTCAAAGCATCCGAGGGCTTGAAGCGGGAACGATAAATTTCTACGGCCGACTTCATGAAGCCCGGTGCAAAGTGTGAGGCGAAGGCGAACGGCAAGCCCATTTCCGCCGCCAGCTGGGCGCTGAACATGCTGGAGCCGAGCAGCCACAACGGCACGTTCAGGCCGTAACCGGGCACTGCACGCACGGACTGATACGGCGAGGCTTCCTTGAAATATTCCTGCAGCTCGACCACATCCTGCGGGAAGGTGTCGGCGCTGTCGCCGAGGTGGCGACGCAGGGCGCGCGCGGTGCGCTGGTCGGAGCCGGGCGCGCGGCCGAGGCCGAGATCGATGCGGCCCGGGTAGAGCGACTCCAGCGTGCCGAACTGCTCGGCGATCACCAGCGGCGAATGGTTCGGCAGCATGATGCCGCCGGCGCCAACGCGGATGGTCTTGGTGTTGGCGGCGATATGCGAAATCACCACGGAAGTCGCGGCGCTGGCGATCCCGGTCATGTTGTGATGTTCGGCCAGCCAGTAGCGGTTATAGCCGAGCGCTTCAGCCTTCTGCGCCAGCTCCTTGCTGTTGTTGAAGGCTTGTGCGGCGGTGCTGCCCTGGTTGATCGGCGACAGGTCGAGTACGGAAAACGGAATCATGGTGGGTCCTTGCTGACTCCCGTAATGGGCGTCTGAAAATAGTTACGCGATTTGCATTAGGCGATCTGAACAACCAGCTTGCCGAAGTTCTTGCCTTCGAGCAGGCCCATGAACGCTTGTGGTGCGTTCTCCAGACCTTGCACCACATCTTCGCGGTACTTGATCTTGCCGGCGGCGACCCAGGCGCTCATGTCCTTGAAGAACTCGGCGAAATAGCCGGCGCGCTGGTAGTAATCGAAAATGATGAAGCCCTGCATGCGGATGCGCTTGGTCAGCAGGTTGCGCGGCAACGTGCCCAGCAGGGCCGCGTTCGGCGCGACGCCGCTGTACTGCGCAATCAGGCCGCACAGCGGCACGCGCGCATGCACGTTGAGCAGCGGCAGCACGGCTTCGAAGACCTTGCCGCCGACGTTTTCAAAATACACGTCGATGCCCTTGGGACAGGCTTCCTTCAGCAGTTGCGGCAAGTCGTCGCCGCGATGGTCGATGCAGGCGTCGAAGCCGAGTTCTTCCACGGCGTAGCGGCACTTCTCGGCGCCGCCGGCGATGCCGACCACGCGACAACCTTTCAGCTTGGCGATCTGCCCGACCACCGAACCGACCGCGCCGGTGGCGGCGGCGACCACCACGGTCTCGCCCTCCTTCGGCTGGCCGATGTCGAGCAGGCCGGCATAGGCGGTGAAGCCCGGCATGCCGAACAGGCCAAGCGCATACGACGGACGCGGCATGTTCTTGTCCAGTTTGGTAGCCCCGGTACCGTCCGACAGAGCGTAATCCTGCCAACCGGTGTAGGCCATGACCAGATCGCCCTCCTGGTAATCAGGATGCTGCGACGCCACCACGCGCGACACGGTGCCGCCGGTCATGACGGCGTCGATTTCCACGTGGGCGGCATAGGAAGGCGCATCACTCATGCGGCCGCGCATGTACGGATCCAGCGAAAGATAATCGGCGCGCAGCAGGAACTGGCCCGGGCCCGGCGTCGGCACGGCGGTTTCTTCCAGGCGGAAATGTTCAGGTGCAGGCGCGGCGGTCGGGCGCGACGCCAGCACGATGCGGCGATTGACGGTAGCGGATTGGGACATGGCATTCCTTTAAAGGAGGCGTCGCCTGCCGGATGGCGGGCGGCGAGAGATAGATTTTCGGAGCAGTGACGTCAGGGCGTGATCATGGCGCAATCAAGGCGAAATCAAGGAGCAACCAGCACGCGCCGGGTGACGTCCATGGCGCTTTCCAGCGCCTCGCGGTCGCGGCTGAGTTTGCTGAGCAGGCTGGCGCCGAGCCACATCTGATACAGCATCTGCGCGGTACGGTAAGGCTCCAGTACGGTATGCAGCGAACCTTCGGCCACGCCCGTGCGGATGGCGTCGGCAATGCGCGCGATGAAGGCTTCGGTGCCGCTGTGCAGGGCCACGCGCATGTCATCGGACAGGTCGGCCACTTCGGCGCTAAGCTTGACCACCAGGCATTTGTGCTCGGCGATTTCGCAGCATTGCGTCTCCAGCCAGTAGCCCCAGTAGGTCAGCAAGCGCTCGCGTGCGGTCGTGTTCGCGTTGCCGGCCGCGTCGAATGTCTTGTCCAGCGTCAGCAGGTACTCATCGACGTATTGCTCAATCAGCTCGCGGCCGTAACGCTCCTTCGAACCGAAGTAGTGATAGAACGAGCCCTTGGGAATGTCGGCGGCGCTCAGCAACTCGTTGAGGCCCACGCCGGTGAAGCCCTTCTGGGCGATCAGACGGCGGCCTGCCTGCAGGATGCTGAGTTTGGTTTCGGCGTAGGTATCTCTCATGCGGACTATTTTACCGAAAAATTAGACCAGTCGTCTAAAGCCCTCCAAAACCATGGTTTCGGCCCATCTTCAAAAATATCAAGAAGATGATTCAAGCGCCGGACACATTCTCGAAAACGTGCCCGAGGCAGACAATGCATTGTCTTCACTCACACAGGAAAACCATCATGTCTGACACCACACTGCAACAACAGCAAGTCGTCGTCATCGGCGGCACCTCCGGCATCGGCCGCGCCGTCGCGCAAGAAGCGGCAGCGCGCGGCGCTATCGTTACCGTCATCGGCCGTTCGGCCAAGGCCAACGGAAATGCAGGCAACATCCGCGCTGCCGTGGCCGACGTCACCGATAGCACTGCACTCACGCAAGCATTCGCCGCCATCGGCAAGATCGACCATCTGGTCCTGACCGCCGGTGCGCGCGTCGGCTCACCCAAGTTGACCGAACTCACCCGCGAGGAGCTGGAACTGGCCTTCAACGTCAAGCTGTTCGGCTCGCTGTTCGCGATCCAGGCGGCGCTGCCGTATCTGTCGCCGAACGCCTCCATCACGCTGACCTCGGGCCTGCTGTCGCGCAAGTTCGGTCCCGGCAGCCTGCTCAAGAGCGGCCTCAATGCGGCCGTCGATGCAACTGCAAAAAGTCTCGCCAGGGAACTCGCGCCGCGCCGCGTCAACGTGGTCAGTCCGGGCGTGGTCGATACGGAATTGTGGGGCGAAGCCGGTGCAGAATCGCGCGTGGCCGCCATGGCGCGTATCGGCAAGGGCTTGCCGGTCGGCCGCGTGGGGACACCGCAGGATATGGCGCAGGCTTATCTGTTTGCAATGGAAAACGGCTTCGTCAGCGGCGCCGTGATTGATGTCGAAGGTGGAGGACTGCTGTCATGAGCAACACCGCACCCCTGAAAGACTCGACCCTGTTCACGCCCCTGCAGCTGGGACCGGTCGCTTTGTCGAACCGCATCGTGATGGCGCCGATGACGCGCGCCCGCTCCTCGCAGCCGGGTAATATTCCAAACCAGATGATGGCCGACTATTATGCGCAGCGCGCCGCAGCGGGCCTGATCGTGACCGAGGCGACACAGATATCGAAACAGAGCCAGGGCTATTCCTTCACACCCGGCATCCATACACAGGAACAGATCGACGGCTGGAAGCTGGTCACCAATGCCGTGCACAAAGCCGGCGGACGCATCTTCGTGCAGCTGTGGCATGTCGGCCGGGTATCGCATCCGGTGTTCCATGACGGCGCTGCGCCGGTGGCGCCATCGGCAATCCAGCCGCGCGGCACGCAAGTATGGATCGTGGGTGACGATGGCGTCGGCCGCATGGTCGACACGCCGATGCCGCGCGCACTGACGGTGGAAGAAATCGGCGTCATCGTCGGCGACTTCCGCCAGGCTGCAGCCAATGCGATGGCGGCCGGTTTTGACGGCATCGAACTGCATGGCGGCAACGGCTACCTGATCGATCAGTTCCTGCGCACCGTGTCCAATCATCGCACTGATCAGTACGGCGGCAGCGTCGACAACCGCGTGCGCTTCCTGCGCGAAGTCGTCGCGGCGGTATCGGAAGAAATCGGCGCGCATCGCGTCGGCGTACGTCTCGCCCCGTACATCACGTTCAAGGACATGGCCGATCCGGCAATCGTCGATACGATTTTGCATGCGGCCGCCGAACTGGAAAAGCAGAACGTCGCCTACATCCACTTGTCGGAAGCCGACTGGGACGATGCGCCGACGATACCGGAAGATTTCCGCCATCAGCTGCGCGCCGCGTACTCGGGCCGCATCATCGTGGCCGGACGCTACGACAAGGATCGCGCCGGGAAAATTTTGAGCGATGGACTGGCCGACCTGGTGGCCTTCGGCCGTCCGTTTGTCGCCAATCCGGATTTGCCGAAGCGCTTGCAAGAGAATCTGGCGCTGGCCGATCTCGACGGCGCCAGCCTGTTCGGCGGTGATCGACGCGGCTATACGGACTATGCGCCGGCGGCTTAGGGCGTGATTCAGAGTTCCAGGCCGAGCTCGTCCAGTTCGGCCGCCTGCGTGGCAAACCGCTCCTGCAGGAAATCCAGCAGCAGCTTGACGCGCGGCGGCTGGTGCTGGTTGCGGTGATACAGCGCGTGCAGCGGCGCCGGCGCCGACAGCTTGTCGCGCAACACGATGCGCAGGCGATCTGCCCGCACGTCGGCAAGGATGTCGAGCGCCGACTTGTACGCGTAGCCGCGCCCCTGCACCGCCCACTTGCGCAGGATTTCGCCGTCATTGGTCTCGTGATAGTGATCGAGCTGGATGGACTCGACGCGCTTGCCGCTCTGGAACTGCCACAGGTTCATCGGTCCGGCCGCGGTCGTCAGCACCAGCGCCGGTCGTTGCGCGAGTTGCGACAATTCCTTCAATGAACCGAAATGATCGTCGCAAGCAGGCGCTACGCAGATCACGCGGCGGTTCGGCGCCAGCGTGCGCGCCACCATGCTGCTGTCGGCCAGCTTGCCGTAGCGGATGGCGACATCGATGTCGTCGAGCACCAGGTTGGCGTGCGAATCAGTCAGCGACAGCACGAAGCGGACGTCGGGATACTGTTGTGAAAATTCCAGCAGGTAGTCTTGCAGCAGGTTGCGGCCAAGGTCCGATGGCGCCGAGATGCGCACCGTGCCTTGTACCAGCTTTTTTCCCGCCTGCAGCTGATGCTCGGCTTCGGTAATGGCGTCGATGGCTTGCTGGCAGTAATACTGGTACAGCCGCCCTTCTTCCGTCAGTCGCAACTGGCGCGTGGTGCGCTCGAATAGCTTGACGCCGAGCGACTGCTCCAACCTTTGCATGGCGGCGCTGGACGCCGCCGGCGACAGTCCCACCTTGCGCCCGGCGGCGGAAAAGCTGCCGGCGGAAGCGGCGCTCAAAAACAGACGCATGTCGCTCAGACGATCCATGGCGCAAGAAAGTAGTGGCTGAAGCCGCCGATTATTACATCAACCCGGGCGATTCCGATGCAACGGCTTCAGGAAAATCGGCCAAGCGATCAAGGCGCCGGCGGCGCCCGCCAGCCACACCGCCGACCACGATTGCCACGCCAGCAAGGCAGGCACCGCCTGCGCCGCCAGGAAGAACACCAGGAACACGCAGGTATTGCCCAGCCCCAGCGCGGTACCGACCTGATGCTGCCCGGCCAGCGTCGCCAGCTCGGTGTAGGCCACGCCATGCCAGGCTGATGCGCACACACCACCCGCTACCAACAGCAGCGCGATCGCCGCCAGCACCCACTGCGGCCACACGGCAGGCGCCAGTGCGGCCGCCGTACCGAGTGCGATATACAACGCCACGCTGAGCGCGCTGCAGGCGCGCAGGTATTGACGGCGATTGCCGTGGCGGTCAGTCCAGCGTCCGCTCCACACGCGCATCACCGCCGCGCCGATCTGGATCGCCGCCATGGTCGCGCTGATCAGCCCCAATCCCGCGTGACCGACGTCGTGCAAGAAGATGGTGGCGAAGGTCAGCACCGACACTTGCGGAAAACACAGGATGCCGATCGCCATCGCCACGCGCCAGACTTCGATGTTGCGCAGCGCGCTACGGTCCGGCGATGCGGCAGTCGAGGATGACGGCGCCGCCGGCGGCTCATGCAGCCACAGCCAGGCCATCGCCGCACTGAGCAGGCAGAACAGTGCCAGCAAGCCGTACACCGGGGCGAAGCCGTGCGCCGCAGCCAGCGACGGCAACACCAGCGCACCGACGCCGCCGCCGACCGGCACGGCGGTCTGGCGAATACTCATCGCCAGACCGCGTTCGCCTTCGCGGAACCAGCCCATCACCGCGCGGCCGCTGGAACCGTTGACGCTGCCGCCGAGCAGGCCGACCGTCAGCAAGCCCAGCGCCAGCAGCCACAACGGAGGAATGCCGGCGCCGCCGGGCGCAACGCAGGCGGCCATCACCGCCAGCGCCAGCGCGGTCGAAATCAATCCGCACAACAGCACGCGCCGGTCGCCCCAGCGGTCGGTGAGCACGCCCCACGGCAATTCGCTCACGGCCACGCCCAAGCCGAGCGAACCCAGCGCCAGCCCGAGCTGGGTATTATCGAGCCGGTAATCGGCGCGCATGAAAATCGCCGTCACCGGAATGCCGGCAAAGGCCGCCGAAAAACTGGCGTTGGCGAGTACGCCGATGCCGAGGATTTTCCAGCGATGGCTGTCCTTGCGCTGGACGGGCGCGCATGCGTCCGGTTGTGTTGCTGGGTTCATGAAGCGACTCCGAGGTGATTTGGGAATTTGACAGCCTCAGTGTGCCGTGCCACCATGCGTCCAAAATGACATAAAAACCTCCTTTTCGGACAACCTGCTTTTTTGGACGCACCTCGCTCATGCGCAAAATCGGATTCCTGCTGTTCCTCGATTGCAGCCTGCTCGACTTCACCGGTCCGCTGACCGCCTTCGACGTCGCCAACCGTCTCCTTGAGGGCGACGGCAAAAGCAGACCATACCAATTGCGCGTCATGTCGGAGCAAGGCGGCATGCTGGAAAGCGCGTCCGGCACGGCGGTTGTCACGCATCCGCTGGATCGCACCGCGTTCGACACACTGATCGTGGCCGGCGGCGCCGGACCGCGCGAGGGCGTACTGTCGGAGACTTTGCTGGAATACACGCGCCATGCAGCAGGCAAGGCGCGCCGCGTAGCCAGCGTCTGCACCGGCGCCTTCGTACTGGCGGCGGCCGGCCTGCTGGAAGGCAAACGCGCCACCACGCACTGGCGCATGGCCGCGCGCTTGCAACGCATGCATCCATCGGTGCAGGTCGACAGCGACAAGATCTTCATCAAGGATGGCGACGTCTGGACCTCCGCCGGCATCTCGGCCGGCATCGACCTGGCATTGGCGCTGATCGAGGAAGATCTTGGTGTCGAGTTGGCGCGTGCGGTGGCAAGGGAACTGGTGGTTTACCACCGTCGTCCGGGCGGCCAGTCGCAGTTTTCCAACCTACTGGAAATGGACCCACCTTCGGGAAGAATCCGCGAGACCCTGAGCTATGCGCGCAACCATTTGCATGAGTCGCTCACGGCGGAACGCCTGGCCGAAATAGCCTGCCTGAGCCGCCGCCAGTTCGACCGCGCCTTCAGCGCCGAGACCGGCCAGACCCCCGCCAAGGCGATCGAAAAACTGCGCGCCGAAGCCGCACGTCCAAGAGTCGAAGCAGGAGAAGAGTCACTGGAAAGCATCGCGAGAGCAGTAGGCTTCGACGACCCGGAACGCATGCGCCGGGCGTTCCTGCGCGTGTTCGGCTATCCGCCGCAGGCGATCAGGCGTGCGCAGCGAAGGCAGGAAGCTTTGTATCTTTGAAGTGGAAGAAACGCTGAAAAACTAAAGAACCAGAATTACGAAGCCGAAGGCGAGCCACCCAAGGCAATGCGAAGCGAGCCGAAAAAGAATTCCGCTTATGAGTCGCCGTTGATGACGCGCACAAATCGGAAAAAGAAGGGAAACTTGTCTGAGCGCAGCGAGTTTGTTTCCCTTCCCGATTTGTGCGTGGCATCAACGGGAACCTCGCGCAGCGAGGCGGCGAATCGCGGTCGCCTTTCTTTGCTTACTTTCTTTGGCGAAGCAAAGAAAGTGAGCGGCTGCCGGGCCGCCCCCGGCAACCACGGTCGTCCGAAGAAAAAACAGTATCAGTTACGAAGATCAGTTACAAAGAAAACGGCCGAACACTCAAGCCCGAACCAACCTCAACCGAGTAATCTCCGAAGGTGCCAACAACCGCTTAGGCGGCCCCCAATATCCCGTACCGCGACTGGTATAAACCCACAAATTCCGCAACCGATTCAACCCAGCCACATAAGGCTGCTGCAACGGCACAAAGAAATTCCACGGAAAGAACTGCCCCCCGTGCGTATGCCCCGACAACTGCAAATCAAACCCCGCATCCGCCGCCGCAGCAGCCGACCGCGGCTGATGCGCCAGCAACACCTTCGCCGCACTCACCGGCGCATTGCGAATTGCTGCATGCGGATCGCTGCGCTGGCTCTCATCGAAATGATGCGCGGTGAAATCGGTCACCCCCGCCAGCACCAGCGGTGAGCCGCCATGATCGAGCACCACGTGTTCGTTCAACAGCACGGTCAAACCAAGCCGGCGCACTTCCGCAATCCAGGCCGGCGCGTTGGAATAATACTCATGGTTGCCGGTGACGAAATAAGCGCCGTGACGTGCACGCAATTGCGCCAGCGGCGCGGTGTGTTCGGAAAGCTGCTGCACACTGCCGTCGACCAGGTCGCCGGTGATCGCCACCAGGTCCGCCTTGAGCTCGTTGACCTTGTCGACGATGGCGCGCAGGTAGCGCTTCTTGATGGTGGGACCGACATGGATGTCGCTGATCTGCACGATGGTGAAACCCTGCAAGGCCTGCGGCAGGTCGGCGATCGGCACATCGACGTTGACCACTTCGGCCAGCCGGCGTGCGTTCATGTAGCCCACCACGGTCAGAAGCAAGGCGCAACCGATCACGGCGCGCGCCGAGCTTTCGATAATCTCGGGCGTGACGACATGCAGCAGCGACAACACCAGCAAGACCAGCTCGCGCACGATGGTCAGCAGCAACAGGGAGGAGAACAGGCCCATGACCAGCATGCCGACCCAGGCCAGCCGGTCCGACAGCGGCTGCTGCTTGATCCCGCGCGCCAGCAAGCCGGCCGGGATCAAGATGAATGACAGCACCAGCAACAGCGCGCCGACGCCCTGCCAGGCAGCATCAATGCCGAGCGCCGGCAACAGGCGCCAACCGATCAAGGCATGCAGCGCGCCCATGACCGAGAGGACGAATACGATGGTGAAACGTGACGGCATGGGGCCTCGCAAAGGGAGATGTATTGGCGTGCATGTTGGTATGCATGCGGTGTTTTCAATGGCGGTTTTTACGTAGCTGACGGCAGGCTGAATGACTGCAACTCAGTTGTCGGCATGAATGCTGACCGGATTGTCATCGTTTTGTCGCGCAATGCAAAGCAGTAAAAAATATTTTCACCGGCGCACAATATTCCGCTCGCCCGTACGTCTTCACCTGCATGTCTGCATTGTTGCGAACAGGGGAAGTCATGAACAAGTCAAAGATTCCATCAGCTACATCCATTGCACCGGTACGCCGTGTCGCCGTGGCCGGCGCCAACAGTCCCACCGGCCGCTTGTTGCTGTTGCTGCTGCGCGATGCCGACGTCCACGTCACCGCCTTGGTGCGCGAACCGGTGCGGCTGACGGCCGATGAAACCGTGGCTCACTGGACCCACAGCGAACGCAGCTTTGAGGTCATCGCCGAGGCGGACGCGGTGGTGTTGCTGACCGGCGCCGGGCTCCATGCCGACGACTGGCCCGCCTATCAGCAGGGCACGGTGGACACCGCTGAGCGCATCGCCGCAGCGGTCGGCACGCGCGACACGCGCGTGGTGTATTTTTCCCACGTCGATGCCGATGCCGAAGCAGACAACTGGCATCTGAAAGCCAAGGGCTTGGCCGAACGCGTGCTGGCGCGGCTGCACAACAGCGTGATCTTTCGCATCGGTCCGGTGGTGCGCGGCAGTCCGCATCCCTTGCCGTTCGAGTTGTCGTTGCAGCAACGCGTGCCGGGCGAGACGGTCTTGCTGGCCGGCGACGGCGAACAGCGTTGCCGCCCGATCAACCTGGGCGACGTCGCTACCATCGCCGAAGCCGCCGCGCTGGGCGAAGGCGATGCAGGGATTTATGAATTGGGCGGTCCGGAAGAATACAGCCTGGCCGAGCTGGCGCAGCTGGTCAATGGTCGCCAGGTGCCGCTGCGCTGTGTACGTGCTGAACAGTTTTCAGCGCAGCGCGGGGCGTCGGCCACCATGGTCGATCTGATGACCCGCGACTGTCTGCCGCATGCAATTGAAACAACCGCTGCACGTTTCGGCGTGCAATTGACGCCCTTGTCGCTGGCATGGCCGCTGGATGATCCCGACAGCTTCGATGAAGATCCGGCAATCACGCCGGCTTCCATTTTCAGCTTCGCTCAGAACCTGTAAAGCGCCGCAGGATTGTCGACCAGGATGCGCGTGCGCACGTCGGCCGACGGCGCCCATGCCGGCAGCAGGTCGAGCAGCGCGCGATTGGATGGCTGCGGATTGCGGCCGGGATGCGGCCAGTTGCTGGCCCACAGACAGCGTTCAGGAAACTCCCGCGCGAAAGTGTGCGCCAATGCGGCGACGTCTTCATACTCCGGCGCGCCGGTTTGCGAGGTCTCGTACGGCGCCGACAGCTTGATCCAGCAGCGTCCCGTATCCAACAAACGCAACAGGCTTTGCATGGCGGGATGATCGGGCGCCACCGGTTTGAGGAATTTGCCGTTGTGGTCGATCACGATGCGGCACGGCAAGGACTTCAGCACGTCTTCGTATTGTTCAAAATCGCGGCCGTCGATCTGCAGGTTGATGTTCCAGCCGAACGGCGCAATTTTGGCGGCAATCGGTTCCAGCATGTCCCAGCGCATCACGCCGCCGCCATTGGCCACCATCATGAAACGCACGCCGCGCACACCGGCCCGGTCCAGCGCCGCAAGTTCGCTTTCGGAAATGTCTGCCGGCACCGTGACGATGGCGCGCGCACTGCCCTGCGCCTGCTCCAGCGCATCGAGCGTGCAGCGGTTGTCGAAACCGTAGCCGGTCGGCTGCACGATCACCGCACGGGTCAGGCCGAGCGCCTGCTGTTCGCGCCGGTAGTCGGACCACAGCGATTGCGGCGGTTTGGAAGGCGCTGTCGGCATGAGCTCAAAGCGCGTGTAATCGTAAATGTGGATATGGCAGTCGCAGGCGCCGTCCGGTATGGCGTTGGAACTCATGGGCTTTCTCCGCTGATCTTATTGTGCTGAAACGAAACGCGTCAGCCGGTGTGCCTGTTCGATGTTGACCGCGCCTTCCGGCAAACGACCGGCAAGAATTGCCGCCACCTGGTTGACCGTGTCCATGGCCTGATGTTCGGCCGCCTGCGGCGTCAGGCCGCCGATGTGCGGCGTGGCGATCACGCGCGGATGGCGCGCCAGCAGCGGCGACGGCATCTGGTCGGGCGCCATGCCGACGTCGAGTGCGGCGGCGGCGATGACGCCCTGGTCCAGCGCCTGCAGCAGCGCCGCTTCGTCGACCAGCTCGCCGCGCGAGGCGTTGATGAAGAAGGCCGATGCCTGCATCTTGGCGAAGGCGGCGGCGTTGAACAAGTGCGCCGTTTCCGCCGTGGCCGGGGCCAGGCAGACCACGACATCGGATTGCGCCAGCATGGCCTCGAAGCCGGTCGCCACGTGCGCCGGTTCGGTGATGTTTGCGTAGGGATCGGCGACGAGTATTTTCATCCCCAGCGCCTGCGCAATGCGGCACAGGTATTGGCCGATGGTGCCGTAGCCGGCCACGCCCAGCGTGGCACCGCGCAATTCGCGGCCCATCCTGACGGCGGGCACGATACCGTTGCGATAAGCCAGCGCGGCGTCGCTGATGTTGCGGCTGAGATCGAACATCGCCGCCAGCACCCATTCGGCCACCGAGGCGGCGAAACCCGGCGTGGCGCGCGTGACCAGCACGCCATTACGGCTGGCGGCGGCAACGTCGATGTTGCGGATATCGACCGCACCACGGCAATAGGCGACCAGTTGCGGAAGTTGATCGAAGACCTCGGCAGTCGCCGCCGGGATGCGCGGCGCGACGATGATGTCGCAGCCTGCGGCGACGCGCACCAGGTCGGTCGGGGTGAGCGGCGTTTCGCTGTCATTCAGGCGTACCGTTCCCAGCGCCTGCAACAGCGCCAGCGGTTTGTCGCCATAGTAATTCGCACGCGTCTCGGGGGAGTACGCGAGGTAGATGTCGGCCATGTCTCTGAATTTGTTTTTTCAGCGCAGCTTGATCTCGACGTAGCGGTTGCGCGGCTCCGGCACGCCTTTCCCGGCCGGGAAGCGCGGTTCGCGCGAGCCCTTGCCGATCACTTCGATGCTGATCAGATTGACTTTAGCACGTATCAGTTCGCTCTCGACCAGCTTGGCGCGACGCACTGACAGCGTGTCGTTGAAGGCGTCGTTGCCGATGTTGTCGGCGTGACCGATCACCAGGAATTCACCGGCGGGGAACTGCTTGAACTCATCAATTGCCTGGTCAAGGAATTTGCGCGAGGCCGGCGTCAGGCGATCGCGCCCGAGTTCGAACTGCAGCACATAGGTGCGCGGACGCATCGGCAGGTTTTCCATCACCGGCGCATAACGCTTGCTGACGTCGGCTTCGCTCAGCGTGAGCGTCTTGCCGGCTTTGCCTGCCTGCGTTTCGACGGAAGCATACGGCGTCGTCAGCGCGGTCTCGCTGCCGCCGGCCTTGACCACGATGCTGCTGGATGAGCCGTCCGCCTGCGGCAACAGCACGAAGCGTTCTTTCGGTCCGGCGCAAGCGGTGAGCAGAAGCGCCAGCGCGACCGGAGCGACCGGGCCGATGAGTTTTTTGACAAGCTTATTCATCGGCCACATCCACAATGAAGTCGGTGCCGCGGATGCCGATGGTGGCCGTCGGCGTCACGACTTGCTGGCGCTCCGGCGCATGCTTGCCGATCAGACCGGTGACGTAGCGCAGCGTGCCCTTGACCACGCGCACGGCAACGTTGCCGTCGCCCGAGCTGGTGTCGAAGTTGTATTGCTCCAGCAGGAAATTGCTTTTGGGGCCGAGCGACAACAGAGTGTCGTCGCGCAGCGTGATACCGATGGCGGCGCCCTCGGCGGTGACCACGCGGTCGCCGGAAAAGACGCGGTCGCCGACATGGGCGGCTGATGGTTGTTCGCGACGCAGCAGCTGGACGCTGCCGCTGACGACTTTGACGATGCCGGCCTGGACGTAATCCTGCACTTGCGCATGCGCCATGTTGCCGGCGCAGCCTAAACAGACGCACAAGGCGGCCGGCATGAAGACGCGATATGTATGGTTTCCCGATCCCATGATTCCCCGTTTTTTTTTGGCGTGCAGCTTTGTGGGCGATCTCCGCGAGCGCGGAGTTGGCGCATTATAGCGCTGTTATTGCCCCATGGAAGCATTGCCGGGCATCAATCGTGGGGCTGAAAAGCGCTCTGGGCGGGGATTCCGGGTTTTCGGGATGATCCCCTGCGGCAAAAATTGCTGCGTCGCGCTGTCAATCTGGGCGGGAGAAGAGGATAATGGCAGGTCACGCTGTTTTTTCAAGGCCGGCCGCCCCGGATCGCTGTTTCATCAAGATCCTCATTGCGCGCGGCCGTCATCATTACGGAAGTACATATTTTGACTACGACAAGAAGCAAACGCTGGAATGGCAACATCGACACCCTGAAAGCGCCCTACCTGGCAGGCGTCATTACCCAAATGGGCATTTACGGCGAACGCGTCCAGTTCGCCCTCGTCACGTCGGGTAACGGCCCTCGTTATCAATTGACCAACACTGCCGGCAAGAAGATGGCCTTCGACGGCAATCATCACCTGCATCATCCGGAAGACGGCGAATTCGCTCCTGGCAACGCCACCGGTGTGTTTACGCTGGACCAGATCCGGTTGGCCAAGGCCGGCGGCAGCAAGACCACCCGTACGCTGAGCACCGGCGGCGTCAAGCGCGCCAGCACCACCCGTGCGCCGAGCGCCGCGACACGCGCCAAGGACCAGATCGACAGCGACAAGTACGAGTACTTCAAGGCCAATCGCGCCACCTTGCCGGACACCATCGGCGAGCACTCCGAAGAAATCACTACGCTCATGCGCGGTGGCATGCCGGCTGAGCAGGCTTTCGGTGAAATCGTCAAAAAGTACTTCTGAACCGGTACTTCTGAGCTGACCAGGCATGGTCGGCATCAATGAAAAACGGGAGCCCAAGGGCTCCCGTTTTTCATGCCGGTGATTTACCTGGCAGCGACCGTCAGTAAACTTCCGGCACCAGAATCTCGCTCGACACTTCACGACGGAAGTAATCGTCGTGGCGCTCGCGCTCCGGCAACGAAATCGGCGCATGCTCGACTTCGCCATACGGCATCTGGCTGAGCAGGTGATGGATGCAGTTCAGGCGCGCCTTCTTCTTGTCCACTGCCTGCACCACCCACCACGGCGCCTCGGCGATGTGGGTGCGCTCCAGCATGATTTCCTTGGCCTTGGTGTAATCCTCCCAGCGGCGGCGCGACTCCAGGTCCATCGGGCTCAGCTTCCACTGCTTGAGCGGATCGTGGATACGGCTCAGGAAGCGCATGTGCTGCTCTTCGTCCGTGATCGAGAACCAGTACTTGACCAGCTGGATGCCGGAACGCACCAGCATGCGCTCGAACTCCGGCGCGGAACGGAAGAATTCTTCGTACTGGTCGTCGCTGCAGAAACCCATCACCCGTTCGACGCCGGCGCGGTTGTACCAGCTGCGATCGAACAACACGATTTCACCGGCCGCCGGCAGATGCGAAATATAGCGCTGGAAATACCATTGCGTGCGTTCGCGATCATTCGGCGCCGGCAAGGCGGCGACGCGGCAGACGCGTGGATTGAGGCGCTGGGTGATGCGCTTGATGACGCCGCCCTTGCCCGCTGCATCGCGGCCTTCAAACAGGATCACCACCTTGTGGCCGGTGGCGACTACCCAGTCCTGCAGCTTGACCAGTTCAGCCTGCAAGCGGAACAGTTCGCGGAAATACAGGCGGCGGTCAGCCTTGTCCTGCTCGCTGATGGCGTCGACGCCACCGGCCAGCTGTTCGATTGTGCGATCTTCGATTTCCAGTTCCAGCTCTTCGTCGTAACTGTCGGCGAGCTCGCGATGAATGCGGCGCACCAGTTCTTCGTCGTTCATTTTTTCTCCGTCGGATGATGCCTGAATAGCCTGAATAGGCGGCGACCTGCTGCGGTCGGCACCGTTGGAACATACCTGAGGATTATGACCCTCGGGTGACAACGAAAAATCCATTACCGTAGAGAACGTTTCCGAACAGGCTTTGGCGGCGGCTGGCGCGCCTGCCACTCCTGCAAGGCAAGGCGGTAGCGCTCCAGCGCATCCTGGTAAATGTCGAAGATGCAGGGATCGCAGCCGCTCTGGCAGCAATCTTCCAGCGCCGGTTCGATGGGCGGGGTGGGTTGCGGATCGTCGGCACGGGAAGTCGGCATGGCGGGTATGAAAATGAGGACTGTCCGATTATAGAACCGCAAGGTATTCTTTCCCTGCGACAATGCGCGATTGCACAGTGTCGCGCCGGGCCCTAATATTTGCCGGAGAAGAACAAACTACCGCGAATTTCTTGCATATTTCTAGTAGCATTGAAGACGCAGGTGTCCCACCACCTCCGCGTCGACAATAAACACAACATTCGTTATGACCGTCTTGCAGCGATTGAAAGAACTCATCTCCCGAGAACCCGGCGAAACCGCGCCGCTCGTGTTCAGGGCGAAGATTTTTTTCGTCATCGTGTGCGTGTCGCTGCTGGCAGTCAATGGCTGGCAGGCATGGAAGGCGCGCGCGGAACATCTCAACGATACCGAAGCCAATATCGTCAACATGGCGCGTGCGCTGGCGCAGCATGGCGACGATACGCTCAAGGCGGCCGACATCATTCTCTCCGGCGTGGTCGAACGGCTGGAGTCGGACGGCGTCGACGATGCCCAGAAGCCGCGCCTGCACAGCCTGCTGCAAAAGCGCGTGGCGGAAGTCAGCCAACTGGCCGGCGTATTCATCCTCGATGCCCACGGCAATCCGGTGGTTGACTCCAACGTCACGCCGTTCAGCGGCAACATCAGCGACCGCAAGTATTTCCAATATCATCGCGACCATCCCGAACGCGGTCCCTACATCGGACCGCTGATCAAGAATCCGGCCGGCGCCTGGCGCCTGACCGTGTCGCGCCGCTTCGACTACCCCGACGGCAGGTTCCGCGGCGTGGTGCTGGCGGCGATCGACATCGACTATTTCCGCAACTTTTACAACACCTTCAACATCGGCGACAACGGCCTGATCATCCTCGGCCTCAATGACGGCACGCTGCTGGCGCGCCGGCCGTTCTTCGACAAGTACGTCGGCTACAACCTCAACAATGTGCCGATTTTCCGCGACTACGTCACCAAGAATCATCACGGCACGCACATCGCGCCATCCACCGTCGACGGCAAGGACCGGATCAACGCCTACCGGCACTTCAGCCAGTTCCCGCTGTTCGTCGCGATTGCGCTGTCCAAGGATGAAGTGCTCGACAGCTGGTTCGAGGACACGCTGCACCATACCGCCGCCATCCTGCTGCTGATCGTGATCCTGGCGCTGTTGGGCAACTGGCTGCTGCGCCAGATCAAGTTGCGCCTGGAAACCGAGGCCGAGTTGCGCGTCGCACGCGACAACCTCGACCAGCTCAACCGCCATCTGCAGAACCTGGCGCTGGAAGACGGCCTGACCGGCCTCGCCAACCGGCGCCATTTCGATATCGCGCTCAGCCAGGAGTTTGCGCGCGCGCTGCGCAACAAGGACAGCGTCGCGCTGATCATGCTCGACGTCGACTGGTTCAAGCAGTACAACGACATCTACGGCCATCGCGCCGGCGACGATTGCCTGCGCCGCATCGCCGCGCTGCTCAAGCAGGTGCCGCAGCGCACCGGCGACCTGGTGGCGCGCTACGGCGGCGAAGAACTGGTGGTGCTGCTGCCGCAAACCTCGCTGGAGTCGGCCGCGTTGATTGCCGAACGCATCCGCGCCGACATCGTCGCGCTCGACATCCTGCATGCCGCCAGTCCGCTGACCATCGTGACGGTCAGCGCCGGCGTCGCCATGATCGAACCGTCACAAGAATCGGGAGAACCGGAAGAATTGGTCGAAGAAGCCGATCGCGCGCTGTATGTCGCCAAGGCCAAGGGGCGCAATTATGTGGCGCGGCATGACGACGCCAGGATCGACAACGCGTTTCCATGAAGAGATCGTAGCGATGGATCAAGAATCTCTGCTCAAGCTGGTCAGCATGGAAATGCCGTATGGAAAATACCAGGGCCGGCTGCTGGCCGACCTGCCCGGCCACTACCTCGGCTGGTTCGCGCGTGAGGGATTTCCGCGCGGCGAACTGGGCAGCCTGATTGCACTCATGTACGAACTCGATCACAACGCCCTGCGCCAGCTGCTCGATCCGCTGCGCAAGGACGCCGCCAACCTGCGGCGCTGATCAAACCAGATCTGCTACGGTACGATCGTCGTAAACAAATACACCGCAAAAATCACAAGGTGCACCATGCCCTGCATGACCGTCGTACGGCCCGTGCTCAGCGAGAAGCCGGCGACGATAAAGGACAGCATCAGCAGCACCGTCGACTTGATGTCCAGTCCCAGCGACAAGGTCCAGCCGGTTGCCAGCGACACCACCGCCACCGCAGGAATCGTCAGGCCTATGCTGGCCAGCGCCGAACCGATCGCCAGGTTGAGGCTGGTCTGTAAGCGATTGGCGCGCGCCGCGCGCACTGCCGCCAGTCCTTCCGGCAGCAACACGATGGCGGCGATGATGATGCCCACCACCGATTTCGGCGCGCCCAGATTGTCGAGGCCGGCCTCCAGCGTCGGCGCCAGCGCCTTGGCCAGCAGCACCACCGCGCCCAGGCACGCCAGCAGCAGCACGGCGGCGGTAATGGCGACCTTGTTGGATGGCGGCTCGGCATGCGCTTCCGCATCGCCGGCTGCGTTCGGCGGCAGGAAATAGTCACGGTGGCGCACCGTCTGCACCAGCACGAAGGTGCCGTACAGCACCAGCGAAATCACTGCGATGAACGCCAGCTGACTGGCGCTGTAGTACGGCCCGACCTTGGTCAGCGTGTAGTTCGGCAAGACCAGCGTCAACACCGCAATCGCTGCCAGCGTCGCCAGCGAAGCGCTGACGCCGTGCTGGCCGAATGACTGCTCGCGGTGCTGGCTGGCGCCCACCAGCAGACAGATGCCGACGATGCCGTTGAGGATGATCATGATCGCCGCGAATACCGTGTCGCGCGCCAGGCCGGTGGTCGCTTCACCGCCGGCCAGCATCAGCGACACGATCAACGCCACCTCGATCAGCGTCACCGCCAGCGCCAGCACCAGCGTACCGAACGGCTCGCCGACCTTGTGCGCCACCACTTCGGCGTGATACACCGCGGCCAGCACGCTGGCCATCAGGCCGACCACCAGCAAGGCGACGAACCAGCCGCCGGGTTGCAGGCCGTTGACGGCGTACACCAGCCAACCAAGGATGGGCGAAGCGATGGACCACAGTGGCAGCGACGGGGAAATTTTCATGAGTGGATAAGTATCGTTGTCAGGACGGTGGATGGAAGTTGCGGGCGAAAAGACGGCGGCGCGCAGCGAGACGAAATGAAACGACGCAAAACAAAGAAAACAATGCGCGCGAATGCCGCGCGGCAAGAAATGATAACCGATGCGTGCGTCGGGGAATTATTTGGAGGACGGCCAGGACGTCAGGATCTCGGCGCCGTCGGCCGTCACCGCAATCATGTGCTCCCATTGTGCGGAGAGCGAGCCGTCGCGCGTGACCACGGTCCAGCCGTCGTCCAGTTGTTGCACGGCGCGCGCGCCGAGATTGATCATCGGCTCAATGGTGAAGGTCATGCCCTCGCGCAGCAGCAGGCCGGAATTGCGCGTGCCGTAATGCAGCACCTGCGGTTCTTCGTGATACACCTTGCCGATGCCGTGGCCGCAATATTCTCGCACCACCGAATAACCGGCGCCCTCGGCCAGCGTCTGGATGGCATGGCCGACGTCGCCCAGGCGGGCGCCCGGCCGCACCACGGCAATCCCGGCCAGCATGGCGTCGAGCGTAGTCTGCACCAACCGCGCCGCTTCCGGCTTGGGCGTACCGACAAAATACATGCGACTGGTGTCGCCGTGCCAGCCATCCTTGATCACGGTGACGTCGATGTTGACGATATCGCCGTCCTTGAGCACATCCCTGGTGCTGGGGATGCCATGGCACACCACCGCGTTGATCGAGGTGCACAAGGTCTTCGGAAAACCGTGATAGCCGACGTTGGCCGGCGTGGCCTTCTGCACCTTGCGGATGTAGTCGTGGCAGCGGCGGTCGAGCTCTTCGGTCGACACGCCCGGCACCACATACTCGCCGATCATCTCCAGCACTTCCGCAGCAAGGCCGCCTGCCACGCGCATCATGGCGATTTGTTTTTCGGTTTTGATGGAGACTGCCACGACGTTCCTTGTTGAGAGTAAAGAGAATAATGGCTTCTATTATCCCCGATCAGGCCGGCAACTGCAGCGTTTCCGCTGTGCAAGACAGGTGTCGGCAAGATCCTCACGCCTGTTGTCTCGTTTTTTCACCACCCTGTTTTTTGAGAGTTTTCTCATATAAATCCGATCCTTAAATCGTCAGAATGGCTTCACTGCTTAAGCAAACACAAAGCGCTGAAGCAAAACGAATGCACAACGAATGCAAAACGAATTCAACCGAACTTCAACTCATTCTGACTACTTAAGGAAACCATCATGAACAAGCAAATCGCCCTCTTCTCCGCCCTGACAGCTTCCCTGCTGATGTCTTTCGCTGCGCAAGCCGCCGACACCGCCGAACTGAAGGTCAAAGGCGTGATTCGTCCTTCGGCCTGTACCCCGGCCTTCACCGGCACCAACGTGGTCGACTACGGCACCATCTCCGGCGCGGGCCTGAAAAAGACAGCTGCCAATGTACTGCCTGAAAAGACCATCGCCTTCACCGTCACTTGCGACGCAGCAACCAAAGTTGCCGTCCGCGCCATCGACAACAAGGCCTCGACTGTGGTCACCGGCCTGATGACCGCGATCAACTCGAACCTGAGCGACAAGAATGCCTACGGTCTGGGCGCAGCAGGCGGCAAGAACATCGGCGCCTACAGCGTGCGCTCCATCATCGGCTCCTTCACAGCCGACGGCGCGACACCTGACATCGTCGCCGATGCCGCCAACAATGGCACCTGGGCCAAGTCGGCTTACGGCCGCTTCCATGCTGACGGCACCAACCGCCAGGCGTTCGCCACCACCGGCTCGACCACACCGGGTTCGTACAAGACCATGTCCGGCAACCTCGGCGTGACCGCCGTGCTGGACAAGGGCGACAACCTGCCGCTGACGCAGAACATCGACCTCGACGGCTCCGCCACGATTGAAGTGCAGTACCTGTAATTTCTTCCAGTCATCATCCCGCCCGCTTGCTCCCGCAAGCGGGCTTTGTTCATTCACGTCCCGCCTTTTCCGCCGTCCTCCCTTTTGTTGCCTTTCAGCTATCAGGAAATCACTGATACCGAAGAGTATGTCGATTCGATAGTCTGGCCATACATCGGGCATAGCGGAATTTCCACCGGCCCGGCTTCGACAGCCACGATCGTCCGACGCCGCGCCGGTTCCCTGCCTGATGGCCAGATTCAGTCGCATTGCCGACGGCAATATCGACATGCAGCCCCGCCGTCCCCAGGAGAAAAATATGAAGTGGTTCTACGATCTGAAAATTTCCCGAAAACTGATTTCAGTCTTCTTTATCGTGGTTGCCCTGGAAGCCGCCCTCGGCGCCTTCGCCATCCGTGAACTGGGCCGCGTCAACCAGGCCTCGACCGAAATCGCCACCAACTGGCTGCCGAGCATTCGCACACTGTCGCAGTTGAAACTGTCGCTGGCGCGCATCCGCAGTTTCGAGTTGCAGCACATCCTGGCGTCAACGCCGCAAGAGTTTGAAGAAATCGAACGCAATGCGGACAAACAGATCGCGGCGCTGGCAAAACAACAGCGCGACTACCAGATACAGATCAGCGAGCCCGAAGAAAAAGTGCTATTTCCCGATGTGGAAAAGGCGCTCGCCGTATTCCTTTCCGAACACAAGAAAATTCTCGACGTCTCCCGCACCAACAAGAACGAAGACGCGCGCACCATGCTCAAGGGCGAATCGACCAAGGTCTATCGCAGCCTGCTCGACCAGGTTGAAAAGCTGGTCGAGGTCAACGAAAAAGGCGCCGAGAAGTCTAGCACCGATGCCGACGCCACCTACGCAAGTGCACGCATGTGGATCATCGCCATGTTGCTGATCTGCATGGCCGCAGCGATGACACTGGCAATCTGGATTTCCCGCGTGATCTCGCGTCCGTTGACCGAGGCGGTCGGCGTCGCCCAGCGCGTCGCCGGCGGCGACCTGACCGGAACCATCCGCGCCGAGAGCAAAGATGAAACCGGTCAGTTGCTGGAAGCCTTGCGCGGCATGAACGACAACCTGCTCAAGATCGTCGGCGAAGTGCGCACCGGCACCGACACCATCGCCACCGCGTCCAACGAAATCGCCAGCGGCAACATGGACCTGTCCTCGCGCACCGAACAACAGGCCGGTTCCCTGGAAGAAACCGCCTCGGCCATGGAAGAACTGACGTCCACCGTCAAGCAGAACGCCGACAACGCCCGTCAGGCCAATCAACTCGCCGTGACGGCCTCGGAAGTCGCCGTCGCCGGCGGCAACGTGGTCGGCCAGGTGGTCGACACCATGGGTTCGATCAACGACTCGTCGAAGAAGATCGTCGACATCATCGGCGTGATCGACGGCATTGCCTTCCAGACCAATATCCTGGCCCTGAATGCGGCAGTCGAAGCGGCGCGTGCCGGTGAACAAGGTCGCGGCTTCGCCGTGGTCGCCTCCGAAGTGCGCAGCCTGGCGCAGCGCTCGGCCGCCGCCGCCAAGGAAATCAAGATCCTCATCGACGACTCGGTATCCAAGGTCGACATCGGCAGCAAGCTGGTCGAGCAAGCCGGCAGCACCATGGAAGAAGTCGTCAACAGCGTGCGTCGCGTGACCGACATCGTCAGCGAAATCACCGCCGCCAGCCACGAGCAAAGCCAGGGCATCGAGCAGATCAATCTCGCCATCACACAAATGGACGAAGTCACGCAACAGAACGCCGCCCTGGTCGAACAAGCTGCTGCTGCCGCGCAGTCGATGCAAGAGCAAGCCGGTCGCCTGTCGGAAGTTGTCAGCGTATTCAAGCTGGACGAGCGCGCCGCGCTGAGCAAGCCGGCGGCGCCGAAGCGCACCATCGACATCACGCCGGTACGCGCACCGGGATTGAAATCGGCCAAACCCGCCGTCATGCGCAAGGAAGCCCGGCCCGCGCTGAAGTCGCCCACTGCAGCCAACGACGAGACCGGCTCATGGGAACAATTCTGATCTGAAACGTCACTTAGAAATCACTTAGAACCCGCAACCAAACCCACCACCTGAGGTATCCCATGGATGCATTCCAAAAAGAAATCGACGAGCGTACGAACCTGACGGCCAGCAACAAATTCGAACTGCTGCTGTTCCGCCTGGGCAACGCCGGTGGCGACGGCCCGGGCGAGTTGTTCGGCATCAACGTCTTCAAGATTCGCGAGATCGTGCCGATGGTGCCGATCACCACGGCCGCCGGCACCAAGTCACCGATGCTAGGCATGGTCAACATCCGCGGCCAGGTGATTTCAGTGATCGACCTGCCGGCCGTGACCGGCTGCAAGCCCAAAACCGGCCTTAACATTTTGCTGATCACCGAATACGCGCGCAATACCCAGGCCTTCGCGGTGGAATCGGTGGAAGAAATCGTGCGTCTCGACTGGAGCCAGGTGCTGTCGGCCGAAGCCAGCGCCGGCGGCGACCTGGTCACCAGCATCGCACGTCTCGATTCGGACGTCGACGGCAGCCGCCTGGTGCAGGTGCTGGACGTGGAACAGATCCTCAACCTGACCTCGCCGGTCAAGCAGGCGCTGGACAGCGGCCACAACGGCGAACTGAAGAGCCTGGTCAAGCCCGGCGCCATCGTGCTGGCGGCGGACGATTCCAAGGTGGCGCGGGCGTTGATCGAGGATGGACTCACCACACTGGGCGTGCCGTACATCATGACCAAGAGCGGCAAGGAAGCCTGGGAAAAATTGCAGGCGCTGGGCGCCGAAGCACAGCGTGAAGGCAAGCAGGTCGCCGACAAGGTGGCGTTGATGCTGACCGACCTGGAAATGCCGGAGATGGACGGTTTCACGCTGACCCGCAACATCAAGGCGGACCAGCGCTACAAGGGCATTCCGGTGGTGATCCATTCGTCGCTGTCGGGCTCGGCCAATGAGGACCACGTGCGCAGTGTCGGCGCCAACGGTTACGTCGCCAAATTCGCTATCGACGAACTTGCCGCCGCTCTCAAGAAAACGCTGATGCACTAATGCATTGCAAGCCCTTGCCGTGCGTCTGCAACGCAGTGCCGGCAAGGAATAAGGAATTCCCCGATATCAGGAAAAGGACCCGCTCATTATCATTACTACATCGCCCAACCACATCCTCACCACCAGAGAGCGCACCTGACCATGGACTTCATCTCCAATCTGTTCCAGCAAGACATGTTCCTCGCCGTCGTCTCCTATCTAAGCGTCGGCCTGGTTTTCCTGCTCTACTTTTTCTACCGTGAAAAGAAATGGGAAAATGATCTCGCGATGTACCAGGTTCAGAATGTCATCCCCGACGAAGCACCGAAAATTCGCAGTGCGGAGATCTACGTGCTCAATCGCAATACCGTCAAAACACCTGTCGTCGATGCCAATCTTGACGACGAAATGCAAGTGGTCGCCGGCGAGGCCATGGAGCAGGAATTGAAGCTGGAATTCAAACAACCGGAAAAATCCGTCATTAGTCGTTGATGCCTTCTGCGGCGAATGCTCCGATTCGCCGCATATTTACCTCGCTCTTCTACTCCCGCTTTTACTCCCGCTTTTACTCCCGCTTTTACTCCCGCTTCTACGCCCTCTTCTACCCCGTTCTACCCGCTCTTCTTACACGCCGACACGATCCCTGCCTTCGCCCTTGGCCCGATACAGCGCCTGATCCGCAACACCGATCAGATCGCGCACTGACATGTCCCGTTTCACTTCCGGCAAACAACCGACACCCAGACTGACCGTCACGATGCCGTCCGGATTGGCCGCATGTTCCATTTGCTGCGCGCGTACCGCCAGCCGGATCTGTTCCGCAATCGCCAGCGCACCCGCCGCATCGCAATCGGGCAGGATGATCGCAAACTCCTCGCCGCCGTAGCGCGCAGCCAGATCGTCGGGACGTCGTTCGCCGGACAGGATGGACTTGCCGACCTTGCGCAGGCATTCGTCGCCGGACAGATGTCCATATAAATCGTTGTACAGCTTGAAGCGGTCGACGTCGATCATGACCAGCGCCAGGCTCTTGCCGCTGCGCACCGCGCGGCTCATTTCACGCGCCAGCGCGACGTCGAACTGGCGCCGGTTGGCCAGGCCGGTGAGACCGTCCTGCAAGGCAAGCCGCTCCAAGGTCTGATTCAGTTTTTCCACCTGCGCGCGCGCTTCGTTGGCTTCGTTCTCGGCGATCGAGCGCTGGTCGATCTGCGCCACCATGCGCCGCCCCATGACCGCGAACCCGGTTACCAGGATCAGCACGCCGACCATGTGCATGTAGGCGTCGGCGCGCCATTCTGCGAAGACCTCGTCGCGTGACAGCGCCACCGAGACGAACAGCGGATAGGTCTGCAGGTGACGGTAGCCGTTGATGCGCTCCACGCCGTCCTGCGACGACCTGATGATGGCCAGGCCGCTGGCATTCTTCGCTGCATGGTCGCGGAAGATGGCGGCGTCGGCCATGCTCTTGCCGATCGAGTCTTCGCGCAGGGGACGGCGGAACAGGATGGTGCCGCGGTTGAGCGCCAGCAGGATGGCGCCCGACTTGCCGATGTTGAAGCTGTCGTAAAAGCGCTGGAAGTAGGCCATGTCCACCGTCGCCAACACCACGCCGCCAAAGCTGCCGTCGGCATTATTGACGCGGCGCGTCACGGTGGCGATCCATTTTCCGGTGGACCGGCTGCGCACCGGCGGGCCGATGTAGGGGCCGTCGTCGGGATGCTCGCGGTGATAGATGAAGTAATCGCGATCGGCATTGTTTTGCGTGTTGTCCAGCCTCGGCTGCGAATTGACGACCCAGCGGCCCTGGCTGTCGTAGACGAAGATGCCGTTGAGTTGCGGCAGCTCCTTGACCTGTACCGCCAGCAGGCGGTGCACGCGCTCCAGCGCCGCCGGCCCGGCGCCGTCAATGCGCAGGCGCTCCAGCAGACCCACCAGCACGGTGTCGGCTTCCTTCAAGGTGTCGTCGGCATGCTGGGCCAGCGCGCGCGCCATGTTCGTGACCGAAACAGCGGCTTCGCGCTCCTCGATCACGCGCGCCTGCCAGGTGCGCCAGATGTCGAGGCCGATGATTGCCGCGCAGGCCAGCAGTACGAAAGCCGCTGCCAGCAGTGCCGTGGATGAACGTTTGTAATGAACCATGAATCTCCGGATGAGCGCCGAATAGACGGCGATCAGCCGCGTTGCGCCAGTTTGAAAGCGCCGACCTGTTCTACCAGCTTTTCGGCTTCGTGTCGCAGGCTCTCGGTGGCGGTCGCGGCCTGCTCGATCAGCGCGGCGTTCTGTTGCGTCATCTGGTCGATGTCGCCGACCGCGCGCGTGACTTCGCCGATGTCTTCAGTCTGGCCGGCGCCGGCCGTTGCGATATCGCGCATGATCGTCGCCACACTGCCGATGGCCGTCTCGATACCGGACATGGCGCCGCCGGCCTGGCCGGCGAGGCGGTCGCCGTGGTCGACGTTGGCCACCGATTCGGCGATCAGGTCCTTGATCTCGCGCGCGGCGGCGGCCGAGCGTTGCGCCAGCTGGCGCACTTCGGTCGCGACCACGGCGAAGCCACGGCCTTGTTCACCGGCGCGCGCCGCTTCCACGGCAGCATTGAGCGCCAGGATATTGGTCTGGAAGGCGATGCCGTCAATCACGCCGATGATGTCGGCGACCTTGTGCGAGCTGGTGCGGATTGCGCCCATCGTCGCCATCACCGAACCGACCACCTTGCCGCCTTCGCCTGCATGCGTGGAGGCGTTGTCGACGAGGCTGCCGGCCTCCTGGGTGTGGCCGGCGTTGTTGCGAATCCCCGCGCTGAAGTTGTCCATGGTGGCGCGCACCTGTTCGAGCGCACCGGCCTGCGCTTCCGCTCGCGCCGACAGGTCGTTGTTGCCGGCGGCGATCTCGTGCGCGGCGACGTTGATGCGTTCGGCACTCGCGCGCACCGCGCCGACGATGGTCGCCAGTCCCTGGGCGACGCCGTTGATGGCTTGCGTAAGCTGACCGATTTCATCGCGCCGGCCGACATGGATCATGGTGGTGAGATCGCCCTTGGCCAGTTGCTGCGCGGCAGCCGTGGCGTCCACCAGCGGCCGCGTCACCATGCGTTGCGCCAGCCAGTACAAACCGCCCATGCCGAACGCCAGCAAGGCCAGCGCTATTGCGCCGTAGCGCAGCAGCAGCGCCGTCACGGTCGCTGACGAGGTTGCCGGCGGCAGCGCCGAGACGGCGGCGACGCTGGCCCAGACATAGGCGCCCAGCACCGCGCCGGCGATGCCGAACGCCAGCATGCCCAGACGCGCGCCGATGCCGACCTGGAAGCGCTTGCTGACGTCAATGCCGACGTACAGCACCGCCACCACCCGTCCCTGCGCATCGCGCACCGGATCGTAGCGGGTCATGTACTGGCGGCCGAACAATTGGGCGAAGCCGGTATAGCTGCGCCCGGCCAGCAGGTCGCGATAACCGGCGTGGGCGTGATCGAGCAAGGTGCCGATGGCGCGTTCGCCGTTTTCCTTTTTTACCGAAGTCGAGACGCGCACGAAGTCCTTGCCGCGCTGGACGAAGATGGTGGCGCTGCCGCCGGTCGCGGCGGAGAAGTTGTCGATCGTGCCGAAGTTGAGATTGAGCACGTCGGCGCCGTTGCGCAGGAGCGGCGTGGTTTCCGCGCCAACCGCCAGCGACGCGCGCTCGTCGATAGAAAAAACGCCGGGAAAACTGGCCGCGAGCCTGCGGGCGAGTTTGTCGATCTGATAAGCAAGCGGCAGAAAGCTGTGCATGACTGACAACCCTTCCTGTGTGCGATTTTTTGTTGTGGTCTCGATTCGACGCTTGTGCTGAGGCTTGTTGTAATTTATGTCGATGGGCGATTGTAGACCAGCGTTGCGCCGGAGGAAATCTGTTTTCCGCCATGACTTTGCGCGCATGAGAAACAGCAGCGCAATACGATAGTACGATAGCGTCTTTCGACAAATAATTTACCCTCCGACAGCGCCATGAATCTCCATTTTCTACGTTTCCGCGCATGAGCGACCATATCGATTGCATCATCATCGGCGCCGGCGTGGTCGGCCTGGCGATCGCACGCGAACTGGCGCTGGCCGGGCGCGACGTGATCATCGTCGAAGCGTCCCACAGTATCGGCAGCGGCATCAGCTCGCGCAACAGCGAGGTGATCCACGCCGGCATCTATTACCGTCCCGGATCGCTCAAGGCCAAGCTCTGCGTAGAAGGACGCGCACTGCTGTATCGCTATTGCGAGGAACGCCAGGTCGCCCACCGGCGCTGCGGCAAACTGCTGGTGGCGACCGGCGCCGACCAGGCCGCACGCTTGCAGGGCATCGCCGCCCATGCCGCGCAGAACGGCGTGCATGATTTGCAGCCTGTCGATGCCGCCCACGCCCGTGAACTCGAACCGGCTCTGCGATGCACGGCCGCGCTGCTGTCGCCCTCCACCGGCATCGTCGACAGCCATGCGCTGATGCAGCAATTGCTGGCGGACGCCGAAGCGGCCGGCGCAGTGCTGGCGCTTCAGACGGAAATCGTCGCCGCGCGCAAAACCGCCGACGGCATCGCGCTCGACGCGGTGACCGCAGATGGCGAAGAAATGCAGTTGTCCGCCACGCTTGTCGTCAATGCCGCAGGGCTGTCGGCGCCACGGCTGGCGTGTCGCTTCGAAGGCTTCCCGGCGGCGCACGTGCCGGGGCCGTTCTTCGCCAAGGGGAATTATTTTTCGCTGAGCGGCAAGACGCCGTTTTCGCGGCTGATCTATCCGCTGCCGGAAGAAGGCGGCCTGGGCGTGCACCTGACGCTGGACCTGGCCGGCCAGGCGCGCTTCGGTCCTGACGTCGAATGGCTGGACATTGAAGACGAGCGCGCCATCGATTACGCCGTCGACGCGCGCCGCGCGGACGGTTTCTACGCTGCGATACGCCGTTATTGGCCGGACTTACCCGACGCCGCGCTGCAGCCGAGCTATTCCGGCGTGCGGCCGAAGCTGGCGCGCGGCGGGCCGGAGCAGGATTTCGTCATCAGTACTCCCGCACAGCATGGCTTTCCCGGCTTGATAAATCTGTTCGGTATCGAGTCGCCGGGTTTAACCTCTTCGCTGGCGATTGCGCGGGAAGTGGCTGCAATTTCAGGGAAATAGTTTTCCCTGATGCAATTAAAAGTCCCGCCCGGCCCGCCGCAAACCGGCGCACCATGGCGTTTTCGCCACATTCACGCGAGCTCTGTTGACTTTTAAGACGACCGGTCATATTATCGCCACATGCCCAAGCCAAATACCCGTGACCAGATTTTCGATGCCGCGCTCAAACTCCTGTTGGAGCGCGGCTTCAATGCCTCGAGCGTGCAAGACATCACGGTCGAGGCCGGCGTACCGAAGGGATCGTTCTACAACCACTTCGAGAGCAAGGAAGCATTGGCAGCGGAAATCGTCAGCGACTACGCTTCACGGCGCAGCACCTTGCGCGAGATCCTGAGCGATGACAGCCTGCCTGCGCTGGAGCGCTTGCGCGGTTACTTCACGGCGCTCAATCAGCGCCTGGTCGACCGCGGTTTCCAGCACGGCTGCATGATCGGCAACATGACTGCCGAATTGTCGGAACAAAGCCCGGTGATCCGCGAGCAGTTGCTGAGGATTTACGGCAACTGGAGCGCGGCGCTCGAATACGCGATTGCCGCCGGCCAGCAAGACGGCAGCATTGCCAACCAGTTGAGCCCCAAGACGCTGGCTGGTTTTGTGCTTAATGCCTGGGAAGGTGCGACCTTGCGAGTGCGGGTGGAGCGCAACCCGGATGCCTTCAACCAGTTCATGGATGTGATTTTCAATAAAGTCCTGATCTGAGCAATACCGAATATTTGCAGCAAGCCGCTTCGCTGAAGCGGCATTTTTTTCACCAAGTTTAAGACGACCGGTCATTTCAATTTATTTCTTATAGCGAGAATTTCATGAACACATCTTCTCTTCCCGCCTCTGCTCCCGCTCCTGCAGCGAGCAATGCGCCCCTGTACTGGATGGCGCTCGGCACCTTCGCCGTCGGCGCCGAGGGTTTCATGATCGCCGGCATTTTGCCGACGGTCGCCAAGGACCTCGGCGTCAGCGTTGCGGTCGCCGGCCAACTGGTGGTGGCGTTCACCGCCGCTTACGCCATCAGCTCGCCGATCCTGACCGCACTGACCGGCGCTCTGAGCCGCCGCGGCCTGCTGATCGGCGCGATGGTTGCCTTCACCCTGGCCAACCTGCTGGCCTGGCAGGCCAGCGGTTACTGGTCGCTGATGACTGCACGCATCCTGCTGGCCTTCGCCGCCGGCTTGTACGTCCCCAACGCCCTGGCCCTCGCCGGTGCGCTGGTCGCGCCGGAAAAACGCGGCGGCGCGCTGGCGCTCGTGAGCGGAGGGATTACCGTGGCCGTGGCCTTGGCTGCGCCACTGGGAACCGTGATCGCCGACAGCCTCAGCTGGCGCATGACTTTCGCCGGCGTGGCGTTGCTGGCGGCGATCGCGACACTGGGCTTGATGCTGGGGCTGCCGCAGGGCATCGGCAACAACCTGCCGGTCGCCAGCCTGCGTGAACGCGTGCTGGCCGCACGTGACCCGGCCGTGCTGCGTGCCCTGCTGACGACACTGTTGTGGGCCACCGGTGCCTACACCATGTACACCTATTTCGCGCTGTACCTGAACCAGGTTACCGGCATCCATGGCACCCACGTCGGATACGTCTTGTTCGCCTGGGGCATCTCGGCTGCGATCGGCGTCATGGCCGGCGGCAAGATCGCCGACCGAGTGGGCTTCCGCCGCGTGACGGGTCCGGCGCTGATGTTCCTGATTGCCGCCTTCCTGACGCTGACTGCGATCGCCTACCTGCTGCCGGCCAACCTGGCGGTGTTGCCGGTGTTCCTGAGCGTGATCGTGTGGGGGATTTCGGGCTGGGCGTTTTATCCTGCACAGCAGACCAACCTGATCAGCATTGCGGGCATCAGGCTGGCGCCGATCGTGATGTCGCTGAATGCTTCGTTCATGTACCTGGGTTTTTCGATCGGCGCCAGCGCCGGTGCGTTGACCGTTGCGAACGGCTCGGCGCAAAACCTGGGACTGGTGGCGGCAGCCTTCGTGTTCGCGGCATGGCTGCTCAAGCGCAGCGCGACACGCCGGACGGCGGCATCGGCGGCCTGATGTTTATTTGAAGTTTGCAAGCCCGCGTCGCATTTGCCGACGCGGGCTTTTTTCTGTCCGCGTCAGTTGACGCCGACTTTTTCCGGAAAGCATTCCACCAGCCAGTCGATGAACACCCGCAAGCGGTGCGTCACGTGCCGGTTCTGCGGATACACCACGTTGAAAGGATAAGGCGCCGGACGCCATTTCTTCAGTATCTCCACCAACGATCCCTGCTTGAGCCCCGCACCGGCGGCATAGCTGAAGGTCTGGATAATCCCCAATCCCGCCAGTCCCGCCGCCAGATGCGCATTGCTTTCGTTGACGCCGACCCGGTGCTCGACCTTGATCTCGGTTTTTTCGCCCTTGTGCTCGAAACGGAAAGGCACGGCGCGTCCATTCTGCGACGACACGTAACTGACCAGGCGATGGCCGTTCTTCAACTCCTCCGGATAAGCCGGCACGCCGCACTGTTTCAAATACGCCGGGGTCGCGCAGGTGACCAGAGCGGCGCTGCCGATATGGCGTGCAACCAGTGAAGAATTGTCCAGCGGTCCGCCGCGGATGACGCAGTCGACGTTGTCGCTGATCAGGTCCACCGAGCGGTCCGACACACCGAGGTCAATCCGAATATCCGGATAGCGTGCGACGAAATCCGGCAGCGCCGGAATCAGCACGTCGCTTGCGGTCGAACTGCCGATATCGATCCGCAAATGCCCGCGCGGCTTGCTGCGGGAGGCGCTGAACGAAGTGTCGATATCCTCCAGGTCGCGCAGGATGCGGGTGGTCTTTTCGTAGTAATCACGTCCCTCGGACGTCACCGTCACGCGCCGCGTGGTCCGCTGCAACAGGCGCACGCCAAGATGGGCCTCGAGCTCCTGGACCTGCTTGCTCAAGGTGGCGTTGGGCATCTCCAGCGAATCCGCCGCGCGCGTGAAATTTCCCGCCTCCACCACGCGCGCAAAACATCGCATCGCCGATAACTGATCCATCGCATCTCCCTTCAAAGTCGATCTTATTATCCACAACCATGGATAGTCATTTCGATTTTACCCACTTTTTCTCATAAAGGCTTGTCGTTAAAGTACACCCATGCCTTCTGCAACACACCAAACAGAAGCGCACGGAACGATGTTCGATCAACTCAATTTCACTTATCAAAAGGAAGCAATCATGGACAAGCAACTCAACGGCAAGATCGCCCTGGTCACCGGCGGCACCACAGGCATCGGCCTGGCAACAGCACAGGAACTGGCCACCCAGGGCGCCCGGGTCTTCATCACAGGTCGCCGTCAGGCCGAACTCGACGCCGCGGTGACAGCCATCGGCGCAGCCGCCACCGGCATCCGTGCGGATGCTTCCGTGCTGGCCGACCTGGATGCGGTCTACGCCCAGATCGCCAAAAGCGCCGGCAAGCTGGACATCCTGTTTGCCAATGCAGGCGGCGGCGACATGATGCCGCTGGGCGCAATTACCGAAGAACATTTCGACCGCATCTTCGGCACCAATGTGCGCGGCGTGCTGTTCACCGTGCAGAAGGCGCTGCCTTTGCTGAGCAACGGCGCATCGGTGATCCTGACCGCCTCGACCGTGTCGATCCAGGGCACCGCCAACTTCAGCGTGTACAGCGCCAGCAAAGCGGCCGTGCGCAACTTCGCCCGCTCCTGGGCGCTGGACCTGAAGGATCGCGCCATCCGCGTCAACGTGGTCAGCCCCGGCCCGATCCGTACTCCCGGCCTGGGCGGCCTGGTGCCGGATGAAGCCCGTCAGGGTCTGTTCGACTACCTGTCGTCGCAAATCCCACTGGGACGTTTGGGAGAACCGCAGGAAGTCGGCAAGGCCGTGGCCTTCCTGGCGTCGGATGCGGCCAGCTTTGTCAACGGCATTGAGCTGTTCGTTGACGGCGGCATGGCGCAGGTGTGATCGCAGATGTGATGCGAGCGATGAGGTAAAAAAGATAGCGCTAAAACGGCCCGGAGGTGATCCGGGCCGTCGGGGCATCCTTCGGATTACAAATATTCCAGATTGCCGTCGACGCTGATCGCCTGCCCCGAGATATTCCGCGCAGCCGGAGAGGCGAGGAACAAGGCCATCGCCGCCACGTCCTGAGTAGTCACCAGGCGGCGCAGCGAAATCTTCTTGACGTAGTCTTCGCGCATCTCGTCGAAGCTCACTCCCAACGTCTTTGCGCGGGCGGCGATGACGCCGTCCATGCGTTCGCCCTCCACCACGCCAGGAAGGATCGCATTGACGCGGATATTGCTGGGACCGAGTTCGACGGCCAGCGATTTCATCAGGCCGACGATGGCCCATTTGGTCGAGGCGTACGGCGTGCGGAACTGATAGCCCAGGCGTCCGGCCACCGATGACAAGGTGATGATGCTTGGATTGTCGGAGGTCTTCTTCAGCAGCGGAACGGCGCGTTTGAGAAAGTAGAACTGGCTGTTCAGATTGGTGTTGATGGTCTGGTCCCAGGCGTCCGCATCGAGGTCTTCCACTGCACCGGTGGGACCGGCGATGCCGGCGTTGTTGATCAGGAGATCAAGACCGCCGAGCTTCTCGGCCGCGTCCGCCATCACGGCATCGACATCTTCGCGCTTGCCGACATCGGCGACGCCGGCGTGGATGCCTGGGTGCTTCTTCCTGATTGCCTCGACGGCGGCCGGATTGATGTCGCAGACGTAAACGGCCGCGCCGGTATCCAGGAAGGCTTCCGCAATGGCGGCGCCGATGCCGGTGGCAGCGCCGGAGATGAAGACGCGCAGGCCGGCATCCGGCTTCAATAGATCAACTGTTTTCATGGAGATTCCCGCATGAGAGCCACGTCGTCGATTGCCTGACGTGGCGAATATAAAAAATGTCTGATGAGAGTGTTACAGCGTCAAACCGCCCGACACCTCAATCACCGCACCGTTAATATAGCTCGCTTCGTTGCTGGCCAGGAAAGCGTAGATGTCGGCAATCTCTTCCGGCTTGCCCAGACGCCGCAACGGCACCTGGTCGCGCATCTTCTGCAAGACCTCGTCGGGCACCGTGGACAGGATCGCGGTCTCGACAAACCCCGGCGCCACCGCGTTGACGCGAATGCCCTTCGGCCCCAGTTCACGGCTCCAGGTCTTGGTGAAGCCGATCACGCCGAACTTGGTCGCTGCATAGTTGGTCTGGCCGTAGTTGCCGTAAATACCGACCACCGAACTGGCGTTCAGGATGGCGCCGCCACCGCCTTCGATCATGGTGTCGACCACCGCTTGCGAGGCGTTGAACACGGCGCGCAGGTTGACGTCGATGACGTCTTCGAACTGCTGCGCGGTCATTTTCTGCAAGCGCGCGTCGCGGGTGATCCCGGCATTGTTGACCAGGGTGTCGATACGGCCGTATTTCAGCTTCACCGCAGCGACCATCTCGTCGAGGCTGTCGCGTGAGGTCACGTCCAGCTGAAAACCTTCGGCCTCGCCTCCCGCCGCCCGGCACTCCTCCACCGCCGCGGCGACCGCATCGGCGTTGAGGTCGCAGACGATGACCGTCGCGCCTTCACGCGCAAACTTCAACGCCGTTGCCTTGCCGATGCCTTGCGCAGCGCCGGTCACAATTGCCACATTTCCACGTAATCTCATTGCGCTTCTTTCCTGACTTGATTTCAATTTCTTTTACTTAAGGGATTCATTCCTGATGGAGCGCGCCAGCAGCGGCACCAGCAGCAGGCCGAGGATTGCTGCGCCGAGGATGACGTTGAAGCCGGCGTCGCTGCGCCCGGTAGCCGTCTCGGCCATGCCGAACAGATAAGGACCGACGAAGCCGCCCAGCAAACCGATCGTGTTGATGAAAGCCAGTCCGGCTGCGGCCTGCACGCCCTGCATGCGCTTCATGGCAATCGACCAGTACGACGGCAGCACGCCGCCGGCAAAGAAGGCCGTCACGACGAACAGGGCGATCTTGCCGCCGAAGCTGGCGGTGGCGATGAAGGCAATTGCGCACAGCACGAGTCCGACGGTCAGCACGCCCAGATAGATGGAGTCGCTGCTGACGCGCCGGTGAATGCGCGGCAACACCAGCACGCCGATCAGGAAGCCCATGCCGACGCTGGCCGAGAGCAGGCCGACGATCAGCGGCGAGCTGATGTGCATCTGGCTGACCATGGCCGGCGTGAAGAAGTACAGCCCGACAAAGGCGACCTGGTTCAGGAAATAAATCAAACCGATCAGGATCGTGGTCGGACGTTTCAGCGCCGCCATCCAGTCCTTGGAAGACGTGTTCCCGTGCTGGGGCGCATCGATGACGGCGTGCTGTTCCAGCGATTTGGCTTCGGCCGCTGTCAACCACGTTGCATCACTCGGCCGGTCCGGCAGCTTGAAGTACAACAGGATGCCGAGCAAGACGCTGGGCAGACCCTCGATCATGAACATCCATTGCCAGCCGTGCAGCCCGCCGAAACCATCCAGCTGCATGAGCGCGCCGCCGATGGGATTGCCCAGCATCAGCGCCAGCGCCGGTGCGGTGTAGATCCAACCGATTGCAACCGGACGATCCTTGCCCGCGAACCACAGCGTCACCATGTACATCAACGCCGGGAACAGACCCGCTTCGGCGATGCCGAGCAAGACGCGCAGGATGTAGAACGACCACTCGCCCGAGACGAACATCATGGCGGTCGACAGGATGCCCCAGCTCACCGCGATGCGGGAGATCCAGCGGCGCGGGCCGAAGCGATGCGCCGCCAGGTTGCTGGGTACTTCGAGCAGCGCATAGCCGATGAAGAAGATGCCCGACCCCAGCCCGTACGCCGCGGCGCTGATGCCGACGTCGGCGGCCAGATGGATCTTCGCCAGCGCGACGTTGGTGCGGTCGAGGAAGGACATGAAGTAAATCGCGCACATCAAGGGGATCAGCTTCAGAAAAGCCTTGTGCGTGGCAAGCCGATGCAAACCGGCGTCGCCTGGTACGGTTTTATTGGTCATGATGTCTCCTGAAAATATTCAGTTCTTGTTGTGGATGAAGCTGGGTCAGAGCGAGGGTCAGAGCGAAATCCTGTCGCCGCCCTTGAGGCCCAGCATCTCGCGCGCTTCCGCCGGCGTGGCGATCTCGAACGACAGTTCTTCGAGGATGTGACGAATCTTGCGCACCTGCTGCGCGTTGCTCTCCGCCTTCACGCCCTTGGCGATGTAGACACTGTCTTCCAGGCCGACGCGCACGTTGCCGCCCATGATCGCGGCCATGGTCACCAGCGATAATTGATGGCGGCCGGCGCCGAGTACCGAGAAGTGATAATTCTCGCGGCCGAACAGGCGGTCTGCCGTGGCGCGCATGACGGTCATGTTTTCCGGATCGGCGCCGATGCCACCGAGGATGCCGAACGCTGCCTGGATGAAGAACGGCGCCTTCACCAGGCCCTGCTCGACAAAGTGCGCCAGGTTGTACAAGTGGCTGACGTCATAGCACTCGAACTCGAAGCGCGTACCCTGCGCGCCCAGTTCAAGCATGATCTTCTTGATGTCGCTGAAGGTGTTCTTGAAGACCATGTCTTCCATGCCTTCGACGAAATCTTTTTCCCAGTCGTGGGCCCAGTCCGTGATCCTGGCGGCAACCGGATGGATGGAAAAATTCATCGAGCCCATGTTGAGCGAGCACATCTCCGGCTGCAGCAGGCGCGGATAGGCAAGGCGCTCGGCCAGCGTCATGCGGGTGCTGCCGCCGGTGGTGATGTTGATAACGGCGTCGGTGGCCTTGACGATATCGGGAACGAACTGCCGGAACACGGCCGGGTCCGGCGTCGGACGACCGTCTCCAGGATCGCGTGCGTGCAGATGGATGATCGCCGCGCCGGCCTCGGCCGCCTCGATCGCCTGGTCGCGGATCTGCGCCGGCGTGATCGGCAGGTACGCCGACATGGAGGGAACGTGGGTGGCGCCGGTGACGGCGCACGAGATGATGACCTTCCTGCTGGCCTTGTTGGAGTTGCTGACTTTGCTCATTTTGGCATTCTTCGACGGATTGAAAAACGACAGCAAGCCGTGGTGGCGAGGGTAAAAAAGTTAAAACGCACCTCACCGACCTGTCTCCTGCCTGTATTTTTACGAAGGCGCCGCGCACGGTTGGTCTTCATTGTGGGAGCGATCATAATCAGTTAAAGTCAGCAAAGTAAGGTCTTTAACGGACACCGCAGAGTCATCTTAGGACAATCTTCAAGGAGTCGTTTTGTCGCCAATCACCATGCTCAACGAACCTCTTTACGCGCCCTACAAGATCGCGGCGCTGGTCGAGGTGCTGGCGGAACAGGGCATTTCCGCAGAGGACAGCCTGGAGGGAAGCGGCGTCGCGCCGGACCAGATTTATGATGCCGCGCTGCTGACGTCGGTGCGCCAGTACGCCACGGTCTGCAAGAACGCCATCGCGCTGTCGACCGATCCGGCGACGCCGTTCAAGGTCGGCGGTCGCCTGCATCTGTCGGCCTACGGCATGTACGGCTACGCGCTGATGTCGTGCCTGTCGCTGCGCGACTATTTCAAGCTGGGCGTGAAATACCATCGCCTGGCCACGCCGACGCTGAAAATCGACTGGACCGAATATCCCGATCGCGCGGTCTGGTCGTTTCCGGACGCCTTCATTTCCAGCCCGTCGCGCGAGTTGCGCGAATTCATCGTCGAGCAGCAGTTCACCCAGCATGTCACGCACCTGCAAGACGTTGCCGGCCACAGCTGCCCGCCGATCAAGGCCTGCTTCTCCTACCCGGCGCCGGCGCATGCCGACCTCTACAGCGACTACATCGGCTGCCCATGTTATTTCGATCAGGAAGCGTGCGAACTCATTTACGACAGCGCCATTCTGGGACAGCAGCCGCAGCTGGCGCACAAGCTCACGGCAAAGCTGCTGCAGAACATGTGCGATCGCCTGATCGGGCAATCGAAGGTATCGGTCGGCGTCGCCGGCGAGGTGTATCAGGTGCTGATGAGCAAACCCGGTGTTTTTCCGGACATGGAAGGCGTGGCCGATGCCCTGAAGATGACCAGCCGGACATTGCGCCGACGCCTCGAAGCTGAGGGAACCTCATTCGTCGCCATCTTCGACGACGTGCGCTGCTCGCTGGCGCAGGAATACCTGCGCACCACGCAGATGAGCACGGACGATATTGCGATGCTGCTGGGATTCAGCGATGGCGCGAACTTCAGGAGGGCCTTGAAGCGATGGACGGGGAAAGCGCCGGGGGAGTTGCGGAAATAAGGCAGATGACATGAAAAACGATATGGGCGACTCAGACATCATCAAGTGCAGACCGGCGACTCCTGACGACGCTGCAGCAATGTGCCAGGCTGAACGCGAAACGAGCCGTACACCGGGCCTTCTCATCTCCACGGCAGATGAACTGTCCGAACAGGATTTCCGGAAAAAGATTACCTGGCTGACCGAGGCCGGAATCTACGCTGTCGCCGAGATCGGCAACGAAGGCGTTGGCCACGCATCTCTGGAGCCGATGCCGTTGCAGGCCATGTCGCATGTATTTTCATTGACCGTGCTCGTCCACCCCGGCTACACGGGACGCGGTATTGGCTCTGCCTTGATGAGCCACGTGTTGACATGGGCCGAAGACAATCCGCTTGTCGAGAAAGTTGAACTCAGGGTCAGAGAGAGCAATGCCGTTGCCCGGCGACTCTATGCCCGTTTCGGCTTTGTTGAGGAGGGACGGTTTGAGAGGCGCATAAAATTGGGAGACGGGACATACGTTGCCGACATTTCCATGGCTAGGTTTTTATAGCTTAAAGACTTTGCTGTGCAAAATGCTGGATCACCCACTGCTCGCACGCTTCCCACAACTGCGGCGCGCCTTTTTGAATCACAGGACCATAGCGCGACAGCACCTGCTCCAGTAAAACGCCGTTCTCCGTCCAGGTGCCGCCGCCGGTGAAGATATTGATGAGCAACGGTTGGAAGCGATCAAGCGCCTTCGCGAATTTGGCGTCTTCGGTTTCGGCACCTTCGAATTCCTGCCACAGGGCCAGAAATTGATCGCCCTGGTTTTCGGGCAACATGCCGAACAGGCGCTCCGCCGCCTTGGCCTCCTGCTCCGCCTGCACCGCCGCCGAAGATCCGCCATGAATCGGGAAATCGCCGACGTCGATCTCGACGATGTCGTGCAGCAGGAGCATGCGGATGACGCGATTGGCGTCCACCTCCCCGTTGGCGTACTCGCTCAGCAGCATGGCGTACATGGCGAGGTGCCAAGAATGTTCGGCGGAGTTTTCCTTGCGACTTTGATCGAGCAGCGGCGATTGCCGCACCACCGTTTTCAGCCTGTCGATTTCCCTCAGGAAGCCCAGCTGCTTTTCCAGCCTTGTTAATTCCATAGCCTTCTCATGTGAATTGCATTCTTCAGGATTATACAAAGCGATAAAAAAGGCCCGGTCATCCGGCCTCTTATGTTCACACTAGCGCTGAATACTCGCCTACCCCATCCGGCCATGGCGTGAGCACCTCAAAGCCGGTCTCGGTCACCGCCACCATGTGTTCCCATTGCGCAGACAGCGAGTGGTCCTTGGTGACGACGGTCCAGCCGTCGAGCATTTCCTTCGAATGCCGCTTGCCCGCATTGATCATCGGTTCGATGGTGAACACCATGCCGGTTTGCAGCGACAAGCCGGCGCCCGGTTGTCCATAGTGGAGGATCTGCAAGTCTTCGTGATAGATCCTGCCGATGCCGTGGCCACAATATTCGCGCACCACGCTGAAACCTTCCTTGTGTGCGATCGACTGGATGGCGTAGCCGATGTCGCCCAGGGTCGCACCCGGTTTCACAGCGAGAATGCCGGCGCGCATCGCCTCGTAGGTTGTGGTCACCAGGCGTTTGGCCAGGATGCCCGGCTCGCCGACGAAGTACATGCGGCTGGTGTCGCCATGCCAGCCGTCCCTGGTCAGGGCAACGTCGATATTGATGATGTCGCCGTCCTTCAATGCGCGGTCGGAAGGTATGCCGTGGCAGATGACGTGATTGACCGAAGTGCAGATCGTCTTCGGATACCCGTTGTAGCCGATGTTGACAGGCACCGCTTCGAGCATGTCAACGATGTAGTCATGGCACAACTTGTCCAGCTGGTTGGTGGTCACGCCGGGGCGCACGTGCTCTGCAATCATTTCCAGGACTTTGGCCGCCAGCGCGCCGGACTTGCGCAGCATGGCAATGTCGTCGGGCGTCTTGATCTCGACTTCGGTGAACATCATGGTTTTTCAAGCGCGAGGGTGATTTCCCGGCGCTCGTCTTCGGCGCGGGCCTGCTGCTCCGCCTCGCGCAATTTCTGGCAGATCTCGTTGTAGCAAAGGCCGGGGTTCAACTCGGCCATCATGCCCACGCGCAGCCAGTGCTCGGCCTGCGAATTGATGGAACGGCTCATCGCGCCGCTGCTGAGGCGCAGATTGGTGTGCATCTGTTCGGTGATTTTGACGATTCCCATAAAGGCTCTTTGTATGAAATGTATATTAATCGTATATGAAACGTATATTATCATGCGATCGCAAAGTCGTTCAACGCGGCCAGGATTACGCCACCCCGCGCGACTTAAATCATCCCGCCCTTGAAAAACCCTCCACCCGCCCCTATACTTAGCACTCGTCAGGGGAGAGTGCTAACAGCTTCTTTTCTGGCCTACCCACTTTTCCGATGTGGCACGGAGTTCTTGCTGCAGGGCTTAAGTACACTTTGCAGCCAACGCCGCATTATTTCGCAGTTTTTTTTAACTAATTGAATTTAAGGAGTTTTCATGAGCCTTCGTCCTTTGCACGATCGCGTTATCGTCAAGCGTCTCGACCAAGAAACCAAGACCGCATCCGGTATCGTGCTGCCTGACGCAGCAACTGAAAAGCCGGATCAAGGCGAAATCCTGGCAGTCGGCAACGGCAAGATCCTGGATGACGGCAAGGTCCGTCCGCTGGCAGTCAAGGTCGGCGACCGCGTTCTGTTCGGCAAATACTCCGGCCAAGCCGTGAAGATCGACGGCCAGGAACTGCTGGTCATGCGCGAAGAAGACCTGTTCGCCGTCGTCGAAAAGTAATCGACGTCCTCTGCCGCGGCGCGACGTCAACCGTCCTGCGCCGGCAGCGAACAAGTCTGATCGAAGCTGATCAAGCCAATTCAAAGCAATACAAACGAATTTTGGAGAATCCAACATGGCAGCAAAACAAGTAATTTTCGGCGATGACGCACGTGCAAAAATCGTCAATGGCGTCAACATCCTGGCTAACGCAGTCAAGGTAACTCTGGGTCCTAAGGGCCGCAACGTGGTTCTGGAGCGTAGCTTCGGCGCCCCGACCGTCACCAAGGACGGCGTTTCGGTTGCGAAAGAAATCGAACTGAAAGACAAGCTGGAAAACATGGGCGCGCAACTGGTTAAAGAAGTTGCTTCCAAGACTTCCGACAACGCAGGCGACGGTACCACTACCGCAACCGTGCTGGCACAAGCGATCGTTCGCGAAGGCTTCAAGTACGTTGCAGCCGGTTTCAACCCGACTGATCTGAAGCGCGGCATCGACAAAGCTGTTGTCGCCATCGTTTCCGAAATCAAGACACTGTCCAAGCCAACGACTACCAGCAAGGAAATCGCTCAGGTCGGTTCGATCTCGGCTAACTCCGATTCCGATATCGGCGACATCATTGCCAAGGCAATGGACAAAGTCGGTAAAGAAGGCGTCATCACCGTGGAAGACGGCAAGTCGCTGGAAAACGAACTGGACATCGTTGAAGGTATGCAATTCGACCGCGGCTATCTGTCCCCATACTTCATCAACAACCAAGAAAAGCAAGTTGTTGCTCTGGAAAACCCATTCGTCCTGCTGTTCGACAAGAAGGTTTCGAACATCCGTGACCTGCTGCCGATCCTGGAACAAGTCGCCAAGGCCGGCCGTCCACTGCTGATCGTCGCTGAAGATGTCGAAGGCGAAGCACTGGCAACTCTGGTGGTGAACAACATCCGTGGCATCCTGAAGACTGCAGCCGTCAAGGCTCCTGGCTTCGGCGACCGTCGCAAGGCAATGCTGGAAGACATCGCTATCCTGACCGGTGGTCAAGTGATCGCTGAAGAAGTCGGCCTGACTCTGGAAAAAGCCACTCTGGCTGAACTGGGCCAAGCCAAGCGCATCGAAATCAGCAAGGAAAACACCACCATCATCGACGGTAACGGCGAAGCCATCGCTATCGAAGCACGCGTCAAGCAAATCCGCGCGCAAATCGAAGAAGCGACTTCCGACTACGATCGTGAAAAGCTGCAAGAACGCGTTGCCAAGCTGGCAGGCGGCGTTGCACTGATCAAGGTTGGCGCAGCTACCGAAGTCGAAATGAAGGAAAAGAAAGCACGCGTTGAAGATGCTCTGCACGCTACCCGTGCAGCAGTTGAAGAAGGCGTTGTTCCTGGCGGCGGCGTGGCATTCCTGCGCGCACGCGCCAATATCAAGGACCTGAAGGGCGACAATCCTGACCAGGAAGCCGGCATCAAGATCGTGCTGCGCGCGATCGAAGAGCCACTGCGCCAAATCGTTTTCAACGCAGGCGACGAGCCATCGGTTGTGGTCAACGCCGTGCTGGCAGGCCAAGGCAACTACGGTTACAACGCTGCTGACGGCACGTATGGCGACATGATTGCACTGGGCATTCTGGATCCAACCAAGGTTACCCGTTCGGCATTGCAAAATGCTGCTTCGGTCGCCTCCCTTATCCTGACTACCGAAGCGATGATCGCTGAGCAGCCGGAAGACAAGTCGGCTGGCGGTATGCCAGGCGGCATGGGTGGTATGGGCGGAATGGGCGGTATGGACGGCATGATGTAATTCGGCTGCGCCTGCATTCTCCGGAATGCGGGCGCACCGAAAAGCACAGACTTTTCCACACCAGCTTCGCGCTGTACAAAAAAGGCCTCGAGCGATCGAGGCCTTTTTTATTGTCCGGAGAATTGTCGTTTCTTCACCGGCATCCGATGTATCTGGTGTCCAGATCAGTCGGCAAACAGCAAACCCTGGTTCGGATCCGGCAGCTTGCTGCGACGTTTTTGCGGGACGGCGGTGCCGGGCTTGTTGTGCAAGGCATGCGCGCCCTCAAGCGTAAGCAGCAGTTCCTTGGCCTTGAGGCCGCCGGCGAATCCGGTCAGCTCGCCCGAGGCGCCGATCACGCGATGACAGGGAGCGATGATGGAGATGGGATTCTTGCCGTTGGCCGCACCCACTGCGCGCACCGCCTTGATGTCGCCGAGCTGCACGGCGATTTCGCTGTAGCTGCGTGTCTCGCCGAACGGAATGGTCAGCAGCGCCGCCCACACCCGCTTCTGGAAATCGGTGCCGGTGAAATCCAGCGCCACTTCAAACTGTTTGCGCTTGCCGGCGAAGTATTCGTTGAGTTGGCGCTCGGTCTCCAGCAGCACCGGGCTGCCTGGGTCGGCGCTCATTTCGCCCAGCCGTACCCGCGTGGGCTTGTCGTTTTCCCACAGGATCGCCGCCAACCGCTCGCCGCGGCCGACCAGGGTCAGCTCGCCGACGGGCGACTTCATGGTTGTGTAGACGTATGCCATTGATGGTTTCCTTCCGGGCCGGGACGGCTATCTTAGTCGCATTGGCGCAAACATGCAGGCGAGGCATTCCGGTTTGTCAAAAATGAAACTGCGGGCATGATCAAAGCAGGCATTCTTGCTTGCAATTCGCCCCAAAAAGCGCTTGGTTATGCCTTTTTCTCATTAGGGAATATGCAAAATGTAGTTCCGCCTGCAACGAAATCCTCATAAAATCACGGCTCTATATAAAAATATCGGCAGCAGCTTGCCCAACGAGGCTGGTTTTGCTGCCTTTTTCATTCAAGCAACATCGAAAGCAATATGATCGAAATACAGGGGGTCACCCAACGCTTCCCCAACGGTGACGGCTCGGTCGATGCGGTACGCAACGTCGACCTGTCCATCCGCAAGGGCGAAGTCTTCGGCATCATCGGCCGCAGCGGCGCCGGCAAGAGCACGCTGGTGCGCACCATCAACCTGCTCAATCGCCCGACCGAAGGCAAGATCATCCTCGACGGCAAAGACATGACCACGCTGTCGGCCGACGACCTGCGCGATGCGCGTCGCCACATCGGCATGATCTTCCAGCACTTCAACCTGCTGTCGTCGCGCACCGTCTACAACAACATCGCGCTGCCGCTGGAACTGGCGGGCCTGTCCAAGGCTGAGATCGCCAAGAAAGTTGAGCCGCTGCTGGAATTGGTCGGCCTGACCGCTCTGAAGGATCGCTATCCGGCGCAAATCTCCGGCGGCCAGAAACAGCGCGTCGGCATCGCCCGCGCGCTGGCCAACGATCCCAAGGTATTGCTGTCGGACGAAGCCACCTCGGCGCTCGATCCGGAAACCACACGCTCCATCCTCGAGCTGCTGCGCAAGATCAACAAGGAACTGGGCCTGACCATCGTGCTGATCACGCACCAGATGGAAGTCATCAAGGTGATCTGCGACCGCGTCGCCGTGATGGAAGCCGGTGAAGTCATCGAACAGGGTGAAGTGCTGGACGTGTTCCGCGAACCGAAACATGAAGTCACGCGCGCCCTGATCGGCGACGTGATCGCCCATGAACTGCCCAAGGGCGTGCTGGAGCGCCTGCGTGCGCGTCTGGCCAATACCGAAGCAGGTTCGGGTACGGATCACCTGTTCCGCTTCGCCTTCACCGGCTCGGGCGTGGACCAGCCGCATCTGTCGGAAGCGGTGCGCCGCTTCAACCTGGACTTCAACATCCTGCACGGCCAGATCGACGAGATCCAGGGCCAGGCCTTCGGTTCGCTGGCGATCCTCGCCAACGGCACCGCCGAGAACATTACCAATGCAATGGATTACCTGCGTGCGCAAGGCGTCGTGGTAGAGGAGCTGAACCATGTCATCTGAACTGATTGATCTCTTCATCAGCTCGTTCGGCGAAACGCTGATGATGGTCGGCATCTCCGGCCTGCTCGGCGCCGTCTTCGGCGTGCCGCTCGGCATCGCGCTGCACCTGACCGAACGCAAGGGCATCCTGCCCAACCTGGCGTTCAATCGCATCGCCGGCCTGCTGGTCAACGCCGTGCGTTCGACGCCGTTCATCATTTTGCTGGTGGCCGTGATCCCGTTCACGCGCTTCTTCGTCGGCACCTCAATTGGCACCGCCGCTGCGATCGTGCCGCTGACCATCGCCTCGGCGCCGTTCATCGCGCGCCTGGTCGAGACCGCCTTGCGCGAAGTCGACCATGGCCTGGTCGAAGCCGCGCAAGCCATGGGCGCGACCACCTGGCAAATCATTTACAAGGTATTGGTGCCTGAAGCGTTTGCTGGTATCGTCGCGGGTCTTACGATCACCTTCGTCAGCCTGGTCGGCTATTCCGCCATGGCGGGCGCGATCGGCGGCGGCGGCCTGGGCGACCTCGGCATCCGCTACGGCTACCAGCGCTTCCTGCCGGAAGTGATGCTGGCGGTGGTGCTGATCCTGATCGTATTTGTGCAATTGGTGCAAACACTGGGCGATGTCCTGGTACGTCGTCTGAGCCATCGTTAAGAACAGGTCCAGGCGTAAAAAATAATGCAGCTATCCGCTGCTGCTATCGAAGAGAGAGGGAAACAATGAATCGTCGTCAATTAATCCAATTTTTCGCAGGTCTGGGCGTGGTTGCCGGCCTGGTGTCCGCACCGGTCCTGGCGCAAGACAAGCCGATCAAGATCGGCGCCACCGGCGGCCCGCACGCTGAAATCCTGGAACAAGTCAAAAAGATCGCCGAGAAAGACGGCCTGAAGCTGCAGATCGTTGAATTCAGCGACTACATCCAGCCGAACGCCGCGCTGTCGGCCGGCGATCTGGATGCCAACAGCTACCAGCACCAACCGTACCTGGACGCGCAAGTCAAGGACCGCGGCTACAAGCTGGTCAGCGTCGGCACCACCATCACCTTCCCGATGGGCGTGTACTCGAAGAAGATCAAGTCGCTCAACGACCTGAAGAACGGCGCTCGCGTCGGCATCCCTAACGATCCGACCAACGGCGGCCGCGCGCTGCTGTTGCTGCAAGCCCAAGGCGTGCTCAAGCTGAAAGCCGATGCCGGCCTGAAGGCGACACCGCTGGACATCGTCGACAATCCGAAGAAGGTCAAGATCATCGAACTGGACGCAGCCCAACTGCCGCGTTCGCTGGATGACTTCGATGCCGCCGCCATCAACGGCAACTTCGCTGAATCCGCCGGCTTGTCGCCAACCAAGGACGGCATCGCCATCGAAGCCGCCAAGGGCCCTTATGTCAACGTCATCGCCGTGCGCGTCGAAGACAAGGACAAGCCTTGGGTCGCCAAGCTGGTCAAGGCTTACCACAGCCCGGAAATCAAGAAATTCGTGATCGAGAAGTACAAGAACTCGGTCGTGACTTCCTGGTAATCCGGCTGTAGTCCGTCACCGGCAAGCAGTTGCGCCGCAAAAAGGGCTTTCTTCGGAAAGCCCTTTTTTACGCCTGTAGCTTTCCGAAAAGCAAAACAAACACCGAAAAACCCTTTTCTTGCCCGCAAGACAATTGTCAAAAAGGAAATATATTAATCCGTGCACAGCCTTGCGCACGGGAGCCGCCCGATGACGGCAAGGCTGTTTCAGGAAGGAACATCCATGAAAAAGATCCGCCGCCTTTTTCTAGCCGTCCTCATCCACTCCGCTCTCTCCGGCAGCCCTGCCCTCGCCGCTTCTGCCGGCGACAATACCCATACCATCCTGATCGGATTTGCCGGCCCGCTTGCCTGGCCTCTGGCGCAGAGCGGCCAATACGGAGTCCAGCTGGCGATCGATGAAGCCAACCGCGCCGGCTATTCCATGAATGGCAAGAAAATGGTCTTCAAGCTGCTTGCCATGGACGACAAAGCCGACGTCGCCGTTGCCGGGTTCATCGCCAAATCGATGGTCGCCGCCGGTGTTGCCGGCGTAATCGGTCACTGGTTATCGGCGCCGACCAATGTTGCGGCGCCAATCTATGCCGCAGCCGGCGTGCCGCAGATCAGTTCCTCCGCGGCTGCGCCGGAATTTACCCAACAGGGCTATGCGACCAGCTTTCGCGCGGTCGGCAGCAGTGAAGATGCCGCCATCGCCATTGCCGAGTTTGCGACTCAGGAACTGAAGTCAAAACGCATTGCAATCATCGACGACACCACCGCTTTCGGCGCGCGCATGGCAGAGCTGTTTGCCGAACAATTTCGTTCACCCAACCAGGTGGTTGTCCGCAGCACCGTGAGCAACAAGACTTCCGATTTCAACGCCGTATTGACCCAATTTACAGCCGGTGAAGTCGATCTGATTTTCTTCGGCGGCTACCTTCGGCGTTCAGAGGATCTGGTGCGTGCCCGGCAACGGCTGCGCGTTCCCGCAAAATTGTTCCTGACCGGCAGCGTAGTGAATCCGATTTTCCTGAGCATGATCCAGGGTGCGGGCGATGGCCTGTTTGCCTCGGCCCCCGGCAAACCCTACGAGGAACACCCGCAATTCAAGGCGCTGGAGAAAAACTTCAACGTGAAATTTCGAACCGCTATCAGCGTCTACACGGTCTCGTCCTACGATGCCTGCAACACATTGATTGCGGCGATCAAGAAAGCCAATTCACTGGAACCGCGGATGATCGTGGAGGAACTCCACAAAATTCGCCACAAAGGCTTGCTTGGCACGGTGGCGTTCGATGCCAACGGCAATTTGCAAAATCCCGCGTTTACCGTCTATCGCATACAAGACCAGCGCTGGGTGCCGGTCAAAACCTACGACGTCAGGAGAAAATCCTGCTCTCCCGATACCGGCACCGGCACCGGCGCCGGAACAGCTGCTTGCGACGGAAACTGAAGTCCACCGCCCGGCATGAACCTCGAACCTCAGCGAGAACTTGCAACCATGCACGCAATAAAAAAACCGCCGGAGCGGTTTTCCTGACCAACGACATCGGCTCGCTCTATTCGGGGCGACCGCGATTCTTCTCGGCTTCCTCGGCGGCAATGATCGCAAGTTCTGCGGCTTCTTCTGCTGCTGCGATCGCCAGCTCGGCCTGGTAATTGGCCAGCAACTCTGCACGCGTAGCAGGCGTCTCGAGCGTGATCTTTCCGAGCGCGCCGGTGCGATAGTCCTGCAGGAAAGTGTGCGCCGCTTTCTCGAAGTCGAAGTCGCCGCCCTTGAGGCGGAAACCGCGTTTGATGGCAACGCCTTCCACCACCGCCACGCCGTCCATGCCTTCGGTCTTGAAGCCGTAACGCGCCGCCAGCAGGTGCGAATAGCGCTTGAGCAGTTCATCGGCGAGGAAGGTCGCGACTTCTTCCTCGATCAGCGCGTTGCTGCCGATGGCGTGGCTGGCGGCCAGCATCAGGCCGTCGCTGGGGTGCTGGATCTTCGGCCACAGCATGCCGGGCGTATCGATCAGCACCATGTTGTTGCCCAGATAAAGGCGCTGTTGCGTCTTGGTCACGGCCGGTTCGTCGCCGACGGCGGCCACACGCTTCTTGAGCAGCGCATTCATCAGCGTCGACTTGCCGACGTTGGGAATGCCCATGATCATCATGCGCAGCGGCTTGAGCGGCGTGCCGCGATGCGGCGCCAGCGCCAGCGCCAGCTTCGGCACCTTGGCGACGTCGCTGGGCTTCTTGCAGCTGAGCGCAACGGCGTTGACGTTCTTCTGGCTGTTGTAGTGCGCGATCCAGGCTTGCGTCACGCCCGGATCGGCGAGGTCACTCTTGTTGAGGATCTTCAGGCAGGGCCGCTGGCGAAACAGGCGGATCTGTTCGATCATGGGGTTGCAGCTGGCCTGCGGCAGGCGGGCATCCACCACCTCGATGACCAGGTCGACCTTTTCCATCGCTTCCGCCGCCTTCTTGCGGGCGGCGTTCATGTGACCTGGGAACCATTGAATAGACATGCGGAATTCTTCTTTTTGCAAAATAAGCCGCTATTTTACGGCCTGCGGCCTGTTTGCCCCTAAAAAGAAGGTCGGCGAAGGTGTCGATTCCGCTGATTCGACGACTTATTCCGCAACTTGCTCGGTAGTTACTCCCCGGCCGGAACGACGGCAGCCGAGCGCGCATTGACGTAACGCAACACCAGCACCAGCGCCAACGCGTAGACCAACGCCACCACACCGTAGGCCAGCACGATGCGCGTGATCCAGCTGCTGAAACTGTGCAGGATCGCGCCCATCAGCGCCACGCCGACCAGCGCGCCGATCTGGCGATTGGCGTTGAGCGCGGCGGCGGCGCTGTTGGCGTGGCCCTTGCCGGCCACCTGCATCACGGCGGTGGTCATGGCCGGGATGGCGGTGCTGATGCCTAGGTTGGCGAGCGCGCCGGCGACGGCCAGCATCCAGTAAGGCGTCTCCGGCGTCAGCCAGATCTGCACCGCAGAAAACACCGCGCCGACCGTCAGGCCCAGGCGCAGCGGCAAGCGCGGTCCGAAACGCGCCGTCATGCGACCCGAGTTCAGGTTGCCGATGAAGATCACCGCCATCATCGGCAGCATCTGCAAACCGGTCTGCAGCGCATCGGCGCCGCGCGCCTGCTGCAGGAACAGTGCCAGGAAAAAGAACTGCCCGTAGACGCCGAAATTGATGAGGAAGCCGATGCCGTTGGCGGCCGCGAACTGCGGCGTGGCGAACAGCGCACGCGGCAGCAGCGGCGCCGAACCGCTGCGCTCGCGCTGCACCAGCGTGCCGAACGCCAGCACCGCCACGACCACGGCGCTCACGATCGGCAGCGAGGTCCAGCCGTAGACCGGTCCCTCGATCAGCACGAAACTCAAGGCCGCCAGCATCAGCACGCCGAGGAAATGGCTGGTGATGGTCAGCGCGCGCACGTGCCGCTCCACTGACGGAATCATCTTGACCGCCATGTACAGGCCGATCAGGCCGACCGGCACGTTGATCAGGAACACGCTGCGCCAGCCGAACGAATGGATCAGGATGCCGCCCACCAGCGGGCCGACCGCCGCCGCGCCGCCGACCGTGGCCGACCAGACGCCCAGCATGCGGGCGCGCACGCGGTCGTCTTCATAGACATGGGTCAGCAGGCTCAGCGAACTCGGCATGAAGAACGCCGCGCCCAGTCCTTGCAAGAGGCGTGCGGCAACCAGCATGCCGCCGTTGGGCGCGGCGCCGCACAGCAGCGAAGCGACCACGAACAGCACCAGGCCGAGCAGGTAGATATTCTTGGCGCCGTAGCGATCGGCCAGCGCGCCGCCGACCAGCAGCATGGCGGCGAAGCTCAGCGTATAACCGTCGACGATCCAGACCAGCATGCTGAGCGGCGTGGCCAGGCTTTTTTCAATCGACGACAGGCCGACGTTGACCACGGTGACGTCGAGCATCGCCATGACGAAGCCGATGGCCAGCGTCACCAGCGGCAGCATGCCAGTGCGCGCCTGGACCTCGGCCTTGCGTGACGGTGTGGCGATGGCGCCGGCCGGCGCGGGACATTGTGTAGACATGATTTCTTTCGATAGGGTTGCCGCCCGACAATCACCGCGTAACGCTGAAGGGAATGCGAGCAAGGATGCCATTCTAGGCTTCTTGCGCAATGCAATAAATAAGCATAATCTCGGCACTCCGATGCAAATTTGCATCAACAGCCTATTCACTTATCTTGCAGGGAAGCCATCATGGATTGGGACAACGCCCGTATTTTCCTGGCGATACAGCGCGCCGGCACCTTGCGCGGCGCCGCCGAACAGCTGCAGATCGACCAGGCCACCGTTGGCCGTCGTCTGAACGCGATGGAGAAATCGCTGGGCGCGCGGCTGTTTCTGCGCACGCCGGCCGGCTACGTAGCGACGCCCGCAGGCGACCTGGCCGTGGCCGCGGTTGAAAAAATGGAAACCGCCGCCGACCAGCTGCAGCGCCAGATGCAGGGCATCGACGAGCGCCTGTGCGGTGTCGTGCGCATCGCCGCCACCGACACCATGGCCAAACACGTGCTGATGCCGGCAATGCAACAGCTGGCGGCCGATCATCCTGCGATTCGCGTGGTGCTGACGACCTCGACGCAAGTCTCCAACCTGACCCGGCGCGAAGCCGACCTGGCAGTGCGCAGCCTGCGCCCGACCAGTCCCGACCTGATTTCGCGCCACCTGAAGCGGCTGGCGCTCGGCCTGTACGCCTCCAAAAGCTACGTCAAGAAGCACGGCCTGCCGCAACCGGGCACCGCGCTGGCGGGACATGACGTGGTGATTTACCAGCGCGCGATCTATGCGTCGCAGATCGACGCCATCTGCGGCGAATCGACCGCCAATGCGCGCGTGGCGATGGAAGTGAGTTCGGGATTGATGCTGATGGAAGCAGTGGTAGCGGGACTGGGCATCGGCGAGTTGCCGACCTACATGGCCGACACGGTGCCGCAACTGGTGCGGCTCTGGCCCGAGCGCGCCGAGCCCTACGACATGTGGCTGGTGCTGCACAGCGACCTCAACCGCACCGCCCGCGTACGCGCCGTAGCTGACGCCATCGTTGCGGCTTACGACCGGCTGGAAGCGTCCTGACCCGGCCTAGTCAAGCTTAGTCAAGATCAGCCAGCACCTTGAGATGCGCCACCACGCTGCGGCCCAAGGCCGACAGGTTGTAACCGCCCTCCAGGCAGCTCACGATGCGGCCGCGCGCGTACTGCCGCGCGACATCCATGATCTGCTTCGTCATCCAGGCGTAGTCGGCTTCCACCAGCGCCATCTGCCCCATGTCGTCTTCGCGATGGGCGTCGAACCCGGCCGAGATGAAGATCATCTGCGGCTGGTGTGCATGCAGCGCCGGCAGCCACTTGTCGGTCACCAGCTGGCGCACCACGTTGCCCGCCGTGTAAGCCGGCAGCGGCTCGTTGAGGATGTGCGGCTCGGCCGGATCGGCGCCGCTGAACGGATAGAACGGATGCTGGAAGAAGCTCACCATCAGCACGCGCGGATCGTGTTTGAATGCCGCTTCGGTGCCATTGCCGTGATGGACGTCGAAGTCGACGATGGCGACGCGCTCCAGGCCGTGGACGTCCATGGCGTGACGCGCCGCGATGGCGACATTGTTGAACAGGCAAAAGCCCATCGGCGTGGTCGGCGTGGCGTGGTGACCCGGCGGGCGCACCGAGCAGAAAGCGTTTTCCAGCTCGCCGGCGATCACCGCATCGGTCGCCGCGACGGCGGCGCCGGCCGCACGCAAAGCGGCGTTCCAGCTGTACCGGTTGATCGAGGTGTCGCCGTCCAGCGGATAGTGCGCAACGTTGTCCTGCGCCAGAGCAAGTGCCTCGGCATTGTCACGAATCAGCGCCACCGCATTGGCGGTGTGCACGCGCTCAATGTCGGCGACCTCGGCCAGCGGCGCATCGCGTCGTTCCAGGAACTGGTCGATGCGGCTGGCGATCAGTTGATCCTCGATGGCCTGCAGGCGTAACGGCGTCTCCGGATGCCACTCGCCCATCTCGTGGCGCTGGCAGTCTGCATGCGTATAAAAAGCGGTCGTCATTGTTATCTTTGCTTTGTTCTCCCGGTGCGGGAGCGTCTCGTGGCATTTTTGCTAGTGTACATCCAAGCGGTTCAGGCGGAGTGGGCGGCCGTCGGCGCGCCCGGCCGATCATGTATACTGGCCGACTTGTCTGTCAGCCACCTTACTGAGTTAATTTACGCGCAGCGCTGCGCCCTCCATGTCAATGAAACCCTGCCTTCGTTTGCCTCGCCTGCTCGGCCTGTCCGTTCTTTCCCTCGCTTGTTTGCTCCCTGCAGCGGTTCATGCGGAATCGACGACCCACAAGAGTAAAGCCGACAAGAGCAAAAACGGCAGCACGAAAGCCAAGCCGAAGAAAAAAGCCACCCCGGCCGATGACGGCGAGTTCGCCAATTTCAGCCAGTGGAAGGAAGTCAACGACTTCATCGACGAAATGGTCGCGCGCAACGGTTTCGACAAGGCCGCGCTGCAAGCGCTGTTCAACAAGGCACGCTACATCGACACCGCGATCCAGCTGATCAAGCCGGCGCCGAGCGGCAAGCCGAAGAACTGGCAAGCCTACCGCGCGCGCTTCGTCGAACCCAAGCGCATCAACGCCGGCGTCGACTTCTGGAACGAGCATGAACTGGCGCTGTCGCGCGCCGAAGCGCAATACGGCGTGCCGGCCGAAATCATCGTCGGCATCATCGGCGTGGAAACCGTCTACGGCCGCAACACCGGCAATTTCCGCGTACTCGACGCCGTCACCACGCTGGCCTTCGACTATCCCAAGACCGCCAACCGCGATGCCCGCATGGCGTTCTTCCGCGGCGAGCTGGAAAACACGCTGCTGTTCGCGCGTGAATCCAACATCGATCCGTTCTCGCTGCTGGGCTCCTACGCCGGCGCCATCGGCTGGCCGCAATTCATGCCGAGCAGCATCCGCCAGTACGCGGTCGATTTCGACGGCAACGGCAAGATCGACCTGCGCAACTCGCCGGTCGACGCCATCGGCAGCGTCGCCAACTTCCTCAAGATCCACGGCTGGCAGCGCGGCGAACCGACCGTGTTCCCTGCCACCGTCACCGACGCCGGCAAGATCGACAACCTCATCAACCAGGGCCTGGAAGCCAAGTTCAGCGCCGACGAATTGCGCGCCGCCGGCGTGGTGCCGGGCAGCGAATTGCCGGCCGGCCTGCGCTTCGGCCTGGTCGACCTGCAGAACGGCGATGCCCCGACCGATCACTGGCTGGCAACCAACAATTTCTTTGCGATCACGCAGTACAACCGCAGCTATTTCTACGCCATGTCGGTGATCGACCTGGCCCGCGCCGTGCGCACCGCGCGCGCGCAATAAGCCGCCCGCCGATACGCCCGCGCCACATTAAGAAACCGACAGCAAGACCGATGAAACGCTTTTCTCCCCTCGCCATTTCCCTGACGCTGGCCAGCGTCGCGCCTGCCGCCTTCGCCGAAGAAAGCACTGACGCCGGCACGCTGCCGGCCATCAACGTCAGCGCTGAAGCAACGCGCACCGACGTTTATCGCGCACGTACGTCGGGCATTGCCGGCTTTGGCGAGACGCCACTGCTGAACACGCCGGCGTCAGTCTCGGTAATCACCGAAGCGCAATTGAAAGACCAGCAGGCGCGTCTGCTCAGCGACGTCATCAAGAACGACGCCAGCATCGGTGAAAACTATGCGCCGGTCGGTTACTACGAGAACATCAGCGTGCGCGGGTTTCCGCTGGATCTGGCGAGCGGTTATCGCATCAACGGCCTGTCGGCAGTCGGCGAACAGAACATCGCGCTGGAGAACAAGGAACAGGTCGAGATCATCAAGGGCCTGTCCGGCCTGCAAGGTGGTGTCGTCAACGCCGGCGGCCTGGTCAACTACGTGACCAAGCGCCCGGCCGACGTGCGCTCAGTCATGTTCGGCACCGACTCCAACGGTTCACGCTATTTTTCGACCGATCTGGGCGTGCTGTTCGGCGATCACAAACAGTTCGGCCTGCGCGTCAATGCCGCGCACGAAGACATCAATTCCTACGTCGACTACAGCAACGGCTACCGCGACTTCGCCTCGCTGGCGGCGTCGTGGGATATCAGTTCGAAGGCGCGCCTTGCCTTCAACATCGAATACCAGAAAAAGGCGCAGAAATCGGTCGCCGGCTATCAGCTGCTGGGCGGCACCACGGTGCCGTCCGGCGTCTCGCCGAAGACGATGCTGTCGCCGCAGCCGTGGGTGCAGCCGGTGCGCATCGATTCGCTCAACTTCAACACCCGCTTCGACCTGGAATTCAACGACAATTGGCGCGGCTACATCACGGCCGGCCGCAGCCGCGCGGTGATCGACGACTACCTGGCCTTCCCTTACGGCAGCAACAGCGCCACCGTGTTCTCGCCGAGCTTCGCCGCCAATGGCGACTACGACGTGTACGACTATCGCAGCCCGGACGACACTCGTCGCAACGACGAAGCGCAAGCGGTCGTGCAAGGCAAGTTCAACACGGGCGCCATCAAGCATGACCTGATGCTGGGTGTGACCATGTCGCGCCGCGTGGTCGACAAGTCGGACGGCATTTCGATCCCGGTCGGCACCGGCAACATCTACAGCCCGGTCGCTGCGGCGCTGGCGCCGTCGGGCGCCGTCATACCGGCCTCGTACCGCAATCTGGACAGCCGCCAGCAGGCGATCCTGTTCACCGACCGCGTGCAGTTCGGCGAACGCTGGGAAGTGCTGGCCGGTGGACGCCAGGTCTGGCTGAAGGAAAAAACGTATAACCTGGCCGGCGTCACCACGCGCGATACCGACCGCAACCAATTCCTGCCGCAACTCGCGCTGATCTATAAACCGCAAGTCAACATGTCACTCTACGTCAGCTACGCCGAGACGCTGAGCATGGGCACGGCGGCGGCGTTCTGGCAGACCAACTACCCCACCATCCTGCCGCCTTCGGTGGCGCGTCAGCTGGAAACCGGCGTCAAGTACGACTGGAACAAGGACCTGAGTTTCACTGCGGCGGTGTTCCGCATGAAGAAGGCATACGAGTACCCGCAACCGGATGGCGCGGGCGGCTTCAAATACGTCCAGCAGGGCAAGCAGACCCACACCGGCCTCGAACTCGGCGCCTCCGGCAACGTCACAAAACAGCTGCGCCTTGCCGCCAGCGTAGCCTTCATCCAGGCCCGCGCCGACGGCACCGGCACGCCGGCTTACGACGACAAGCAAGCCATCAACGTGCCGCGCGTGCGCAGCGCACTGTATGCCGACTACGCGCTGGCCGCCTTGCCCGGTCTGAACCTGCAAGGCAGCTGGCTGTACAGCGGCAGCAAGAGCGCCACGCGCGACGGCAGCGCCTCAGTGCCGTCGTATCACATCTTCAACACCGGCCTGCGCTATCAGACAAAGATGGCCGGCCATCCGACCACCGTGCGCCTGACTGTCGACAATGTGTTCGACAAGCGCTACTGGAAAGACACCGGCGAGTCGCTCGGCGACAGCTACCTGCATCTCGGCGCTCCTCGTCTGGCGCGCCTGTCGGTGCAGTACGACTTCTAAGCAGACGCCAAGCCAGCCGCATGGAAGCCGCCTCCCACCATCTGACTCGCGTACTGAGCCACGGCATGAACGCCGACGCCGTGATATCCGACTGGCCGGCGCTCACTTCGGCCGAGGTGGCGCGCGTGCTGCAGCATTATCCGCAAGCCGGCACGCCGAAGCGGCTGGTGTGGCACAGCCCGCGACCGTTCTCGGCAGGTTGCGTAATGACGACCTCGACCATGGACGTGTTCGTCAAGCGTCACCATGTGTCGGTGCGCGACGTCGCCGGCCTGAGCGAAGAACACGGTTTCATCAATCACCTGCGCAGCCGCGGCATCGCCGTCAGTGAAGTGCTCACGACCGCCGATGGCGCCACCGCCTTCACCGACGATCACTGGACCTATGAAGTGCATGGCGTCGCCTCCGGCGTCGACCTGTATCGAGACGCGGTGTCATGGACGCCGTTCAGCAGCAGCGTGCATGCGCATGAAGCCGGCAAGGCGCTGGCGCGCTTGCATCTGGCCGCGCAGGATTACACCGCGCCGGCGCGCAAGGCGCAGACACTGGTGTCGAGTTTCACGATTTTTTCTCAGCCAGATCCGCTGCCGGCGCTGCAACGCTACATCGAGCGCTATCCTGCGATTGCCGACTATCTGAAGGAGCGTGATTGGCGCACCGAAGCCGCCGGCACGCTATTACCGTTCCACGCGCGATTGCTGCCTTACCTGGATGAATTGACGCCGCTGTGGACCCACAACGACTGGCACGCGTCCAACTTGCTGTGGACCGATCGCAGTGCGGCGGCAGGCGTCAAGACGATTCTCGATTTCGGCCTCAGCGACCGCACCTGTGCGCTGCATGACCTGGCGACCGCGATCGAGCGCAACGTCATCGAATGGCTGGCGATCCAGGAGGGCAAGACCGACGCCGTCCATCCCGACCTGCTCGACGCGCTGCTCGACGGCTACCATCTGGTGCGGCCGCTGACGTCGCGCCAGTGGCTGGCGCTGGCAGCGCTGCTGCCGCTGGTGCATGCTGAATTCGCGTTGGCGGAGCTGGCGTACTTCCACGGCATCACGCGTTCGGCCAATAATGCGGCACTGGCCTACGACGCTTACTATCTTGGCCACGCCGCGTGGTTCAACAGTGCGGATGGGCAGCGACTGCTCGCACGGATCGCGCAACGCGCTGCGGCTGATTAGTTAGTCGGGAATTACCGCCGTGGCATCCACTTCCACCAGATACTCCGGCCGCGCGAACGCGCTCACGACAATGCCGGTCGACACTGGAAACACCCCCTTGAGCCAACGTCCTACCACGCGATACACGTCTTCACGATAGCGTGGGTCGGAGATGTAGATCGTCACTTTGCAGATGTGCTCCAGCTTGCCGCCTGCTTCCTTGAGCAGCATGTCGATGTTGTACATCGCCTGCTCGGTCTGTCCTTTCACGTCGCCGATACAGACGCTTTCCGAGGTATCCAGGTTCTGTCCGATCTGGCCGCGCAGGAACACGGTGGTGCCACGTGCAACGACGGCCTGGCACAAATCGTTGTCGATGTTTTGTTCAGGATAAGTATCTTTGGTGTTGAATCTGCGAATGCGCGTGTGTTCCATGAAAGCCTCGATGAACAGGTGAATGAAAGAACTTCGGATTGATTACGCGGTGTTCTTCTTGTCGAAATAACCGGCGCGTATCGTCGCGCCGATCAGGTTGACGATCAGGCGGCCGGCGGTGACGCAAGTCAGTTTGCTGGCGTTGTCCTTGATCGGTTGGATTTCGACGATATCCATGCCGACCACGCGTCCCTTCTTCACCAATCCATGGATCAGCTTGCGCGCCTGCACGAAGTTCACGCCGCCGGGCGCCGGACCGTCGACCGCCGGCATGATGGTTGGATCGAGGCCGTCGGCATCAATCGTCAGATAATAGTTGCCGCCGTCAGGAATGCGCGCCAGCACCGCATCCATGCCGATGTCGTGCAATTCGTAAGCCGAGATCAGGTCGGCGCCCCAGGCCTTGGCCGCTTCAAAATCCGCCGGACGTCCGCTGCCTTGCGCGCGCAAACCGATCTGCACGATATGTTTGACGAAAGGCAGTTCGGAGGCGCGGCGTATCACGCTCGACAAACCGTCGCGCACACCGTTAACTTCGTCACGCCAATCCAGATGCGCATCGATGTGCACGATGGTCACCGGCCCGACTTCGTCGAAGCCGCGCAACACCGGATTGGTGATGCCGTGGTCGCCGCCCAACACGATCGGCATGCCGCCGCCGCGCAGGATCTGACGGATCGCCAGTTCGGCGCGACGCTGATGATCGCCGGGCACGGCAAGATCGGGCAACACGTCGCCGCAATCGACGAAGCGAATATCGCTGCGCCCTTGCAGCAGCGGTCCGTCGATATCGAAATCGTAATGTTCCGGTGCGCGCACGATGCGGTCGGTGACGTCGCGGATCGCCTGCGGCGCATTGCTCTGATCATTGGTGAATTGTCTCGGCGTGTAAGCCGAACCGAACGGCACGCCAAGGATGGCAATGTCCGCCTTCAGATCGGTCATGTCGGTGACCAGCTCCGAATACAGCAATGTTTTGTGGCCGGTGCGCGGCGCTACGGTAAGTTGCTCCATGAGCCTGGATCCTTTGACGAAATGTGTGATGAAGAAAGCAAGCCGATGTCCATGCAAGATCGAAGCCAGCGCATGTGCCGACACAGCCGAACGGATTTGATCGATGGACTCTAGCAAGCAAGCCGGATAATAAAAAATGATTGTTTTGCAGGTATAGTCTTGAAATTCAATACCTTGCATTTTGGCTTTCCACTTACGCTTTCAACTTACCCTCCCGGCAGGCAATCATGATCCAGTTGGACTTCGACGAGCGGGACCTGCGCTCTCTGCGCGTGTTTTGCAATGCCGCTCAGGCCGGCGGATTCGCAGCCGCAGAAAAGCGTCTGCACATGTCCAAGGCGTCCATCAGCCGCCACGTACGCGAAGTCGAAGAGCGCCTCGGCGTACGCCTGTGCGAACGCGGCCCTGCGGGTTTCAAGCTGACGCCGGAGGGTGAAGTCGCGCTCAAGCTGGCCTCCGATGCACTGCGTTCGCTGGAACGGATCCGCTCTGAAATCGATGCCGTGCATGGCGTGCTGTCCGGCTCGCTGTCGATCGGCATCGTCGAACACACGCTGACGCATCCCGACTGCAAGATCCCGGAAGCACTTGCCATCCTGCGCGAGCGCGCGCCCAACGTGCGGCCGGAAATCAGCGTCATGACCTTCCCCGATCTCAATCAGGCGCTGCGTGAACACCGCGTCGACATTGCGATTCGCGGCAGGTATCCGCGCGAGGGTGAATTCAGTTACCTGCCCTTGTTCGCCGAAACCCATCGCGTCTATACCGCGGCGAAAAAAACCAGGCGCGGCGCTGACGATCTGCCGCTGGTCTACCGGCCGCACCCTTATGTCGATCAGGCGCTGGCCACCGAAGGCTATGCGCGCGGACCGGATGCCGGCGGCCTGGAAGCCATCGGCCTGCTGGTGGCGACCGGTTGTTACCTGGGCATTCTGCCGGTGCACTACGTCCAGCTGCTGGGCAAGCGCTATGCGCTCAGGACGAGAAGCAACAGCCCTTCCTACCACCATCAGATCTGCGCAGTCACCGAATCGTCTCGTCCTACAACGTATCGCGCGGACCTCTTCCTCGGCATCCTCAGAGAACTGCATCCGGGCAACTCAGGCAACTAAGCTCTCCCCAAAGCGACGCATGGCGGCGTCAGACGCCTGTCCATCGTGGCGCATTGTGATGGACATGGCGATGCGTTACCTTCCTGCGCCATGCGCTTTTGATTCCGCTTTGATTCACGCCAACGTGCATTTTTGAATCACTGAAATCAAACCGTTCCTGCGCCACGATTTTTTTGATCGCTGAAATGCGCTGCAAAAATGATTCATTTGAATCATTTGCAAAAAATATTGGCACATATGTTGCTTGATGCCCTGCACATCCTGATTGCGGAGCATCCTCGTGACTCAAGCCTCATCAACCTCGCCAAAGACGTCCGAGTCCTTGCGGACGCAGCAGGCGCTGGTGCTGCATATCAAGCAATGTTTCGACAGCCTTCCGCGGCAAGTACGCCTGGCGGCCGGCTTCGTGCTTGATCATCCGCACGAAGTTGCCGTGATGTCCATGCGCGAACAGGCGCGGCTAGCCGGTATCCCGCCATCAACGATGACGCGCCTGGCCAAGTTCCTCGGCATGGAGGGCTATGACGACATCCGCGAAGTGTTCAAGAACAACCTGCGTTCACGCGGCAACGACTACAGCCGGCGCGCCCATGGGCTGGTCGAACTGAATCAGAAGATCGGCGAAACCGCGCTCGCGCTCGACGTCGCCAACAATGCCATTGCCCACATCCAGGCGCTATGCAGCACCGATACGCTGGCCGCCATCGTGCGCGCCGTGAAAATATTGTCATCGTCGCGCACTATCTATTGCCTGGGACTGCGTTCGTCGTTTCCTGTGGCGTTTCAGTTTTCCCACGTTTCCGAATATTTCGCCAAAAATATCACGCTCATTGATGGCGCCGGTGAAAGCGGCATGATGAAGATCATGCATCAGGCCGGCCCCAAAGACGCCTTGTTCGTCTGCTGCATCGCGCCGTACTCGCGCCGCGCCATATCAATTGCCGGACATCTGGCCAAAGCGGGCGTCAAGCTGATCGCCATCACCGACAGCGACAGCTCGCCGATTGCACGCATGGCCACCGAGACCATCCTGGTCGGCAAACAGAATGCCTCCTTCTTCGACACGCTGGTTCCCGCGTTTCTCGTCAGCGAAATTCTGGTCGCGCTGATGGCGGCAACCTCCAAGGTCGACGTCAAGGCCTCGGTGTCGGAGACGGAAAAGAATCTTTGGAGCATGGGTGAATGGTGGGGTTCGGAAGATTCCGAGCTTCCCGGATTACCCAGAGCACGCACGCGCAAGAACGATTACTGACGATCATTGCACCCCTCATGCAATCTGTTTCAGAACTACCCGCACTTCAAGAATGACTTCAATTAAAAGGATATCCAAATGAAACGCCGCTCCCTCCTGCTTAGCCTGATCGCCGTCTCCATTGCCGCCGCTGCTTCCGGCAACGCCATGGCGGAGGACGCCCTGAGCACCATCCTTGCGCGCAAGGTGATCCGCGTCGCCGTACCGACTGACTATCCGCCCTACGGCTCGGTCGGCACCGACATGACACCGCGCGGTTACGACATCGACATGGCGACACTGGTCGCCAAGAAGCTCGGCGTCAAACTGGAACTGATTCCCGTCACCGGCCCGAATCGCGTCGCCTACCTGCAGACCAAGAAATCCGACCTGACCATTTCTTCACTCGGCAAAACGCCCGAGCGTGAAAAGGTCATCGACTACAGCATCGCCTATGCGCCGTTCTTCGACGCCGTCTTCGGCAAACAGGACATCATCGCGAAGAACTACAGCGAGCTCACCGGCAAGGTCATCGCGGTGACGCGCGGCTCGATGCAGGACGAAGAACTCTCGCGCCTGGCACCGGGCGCCGTGATCAAACGCTTTGAAGACAATAACGGCACGGTCTCGGCTTTCCTTGCCGGCCAGGCGCAGATGTTCGCGACCGGCACGGCGGTGGCTGCCACGATCAAGACCAAGGATCCGTCGGTGAGCATGGATCTGAAAGTGATCCTGTCCAATTCGCCGTGCTACATCGGCGTGCTCAAGGGCGAGCCGCAACTGGTCGCCAAACTCAACGAGATCATCCGCGAGGCCAAGAGCAACGGCGCCATTGACGAGATGTCGAAGAAGTGGCTGGGCGCTCCTGCCGGCGCGCTGCCGGAATAAGTCCGCACACTGTTCTTCTGCTTTCCCTGCCCGATGCCATTTTCCAGAATCGCATCGGGCAGGGCGGCGCCCGTGATTTCCCCTCAATGAAACAGCATCACCACATGACTCACCCTACCGCCATCGACCGCCTGGCCGACTGGATCTGCAGCCTGCACGCTGACCATGCCGTGCGCAACATTCCTGCGTCCGTACGCAACATCGCCGCCAATTGCCTGATCGATACGATAGGCGTCGCCTTTGCCGGCTCGGCGACCACAGTCGCTCGCACGGCGCGCGCCATCGCTGTGGATGCCGGTTCACGCGGTGACGCTGCGGTGGTGGGAAGTCATCACTTGTTCTCCGCGCCGGCGGCGGCGTTCGTCAACGGCGCGTCGGCGCATGCACTCGACTTTGACGACAATTGCTATGCCGGCTTCGTGCACGGTTCGGCCGTGATCGCCCCTGCCGCCATCGCGGTCGCACAAAAGCGCAATGCCTCCGGCGCCGATTTGCTGACGGCGTTCATTGTCGGTTCCGAATGTGAATATGCCGTCGGCGCCGCAACCAACAGCGTCCTGTATGACCACGGCTGGTGGACTACCGGCGTGCTCGGCCCGATCGGCGCCTGTGCGGCGGCGGCTTGGCTGCTCAGGCTGGACCGCCGCCAGACTGCGTCGGCATTGGGACTGGCGGTGGCCGGTACGGGTGGCATGAAGGCCTGTTTCGGCACTGACGCCAAGGCGCTGATGGCAGGCCGCGCGGCAGAAGCCGGCGTCGTCGCCGCCCTGCTCGCCGCCCAGGGCGCGAGCGGACCGCACGACGCCTTTGAACATTGGAATGGATTTACGGGCCTGTTCAATCACGGCGAATTCAACCTCGCCATGATTGCGCAGTTGGGGTCGCAATGGTTCATGGAGTCGCCCGGCGTCGACATCAAGCGCATTCCGCTTTGCCTGTCTTCGCATGCTGCGGTCGATGCCGTGATGGTGCTTGTCGCGCGGCATGCCATCGACGTAGCGGCAATCGAAGAAATCGTCTGCGACGTTCCGCAGATCGTCTTTGCCAACCTGATTTACAACCGGCCGGCGACACGGCAAGAGGCGCAATTCAGCATGCCCTTCGCCATTGCGGTGTCCTTGCTGTACGGCACAGTGGAATTACGCCATCTGGACGGCGCAGTCCTGCAAGAACCGCGTGTCCTCGAACTGATGAAGCGCGTGAAGATGACCGTCGGCCCGCGCTGGAATCTGGAAGGCGCCTGCGAGGCGGCGCCGGAGGGCGCCAATGTGCGGGTCAAGATACGCGGCGGCGAGTGGCTTGAGGGATTTCAGGCCCAGGCGCGCGGCACCGCGCAATGCCCGATGGGGCAGGATGAAATCGAATACAAGTTCATGACATGCGTGAAAGCCGGCAATGTCGACGGTCAAGGCGACAGCATGCGCACAGGCGCCCTGCTGCTATCTCGCCTCAAATCGCTCGAGACCCTGCCGTCGGTGCGCGGCCTGTTTTCTGCCGGATAAAAATACCTACGGCTTGATGACCTGCGGGTCGATCTGCACCATCTCTTCATTGTTGCCCAGCCAGATCTGGCCGTCCTGGATCGTGCATTGCAGCTGCATGTTGCGCTGGGCGAGCTTTTCCAATGCCTGGCTGGTCTCGGCGGCAATGTTGATGACCGTGAGATTCTTGGCGCGCTCGACGCGGTTACCGATCTGGTTCCACCAGATGCTGCTGACGCTGCTGTAGCTGTACACGATGACGCGCGCGGAACGGCCGCAGGCCTTGAGGATGCGCTTGTCGTCGGGCTGGCCGACTTCGATCCAGAGGTCGATGGCGCCGGTCAGGTCCTTTGCCACCACGTCCGGGTCTTCAACGTCGGAGAGGCCCTTGCCAAAGGTCAACGCTTCACTGGCGTTGAGCGCGAAGGCCAGTACGCGGATCATCATGCGCTCATCGGTTTCCGACGGGTGGCGCGCGATGGTCAGGGAATGATTCTGGTAGTAGTGCCGATCCATGTCGGAGATCTGCAGATCGGCTTTGAAAATGGTTGCTTTGAGCGCCATGACGGTCTTCTTTTTGGTGCGGTGTTGGGTGGATTGCTTGCGAAGGATGTGAAGCATAGCCGATTTCAGGGCTTTTCTACGCTTTCCCGCGCGATTGGAAAAGCATACCCATGAGACAATTCCGCCATGGATACCGCCACTTTTCCCGACGACGACAATGTTGTCGCCCTGACCCGCGCTTGGGTCGCCGAAGCCGTGATTGGCCTCAACCTCTGCCCCTTCGCCAAAGCGGTCTACGTCAAGGATCAGGTCCGCTATGTGGTCAGCCACGCCGACGATGAAGCCGGCCTGGCTCAGCAGTTGCTGGATGAATTGCAACATCTGCAAGCCGCCGATCCGGAGTTGCTCGACACCACTTTGTTGATTCATCCGCGCGTGTTGCAGGATTTTTACGACTACAACAATTTCCTCGACGTCGCCGACCAGGTGCTGGAAGACGCGGAGCTGGACGGCGTCATCCAGATCGCCAGCTTCCATCCGCAGTATCAGTTTGCCGACGCCCTGCCCGACGATATCGACAACTACACCAACCGCTCGCCGTTTCCGGTTTTGCATCTGTTGCGTGAAAGCAGCATCGACCGGGCGGTCGCCGCCTTCCCCGAAGCGAGCGCCATTTTCGAACGAAACATCGCAACCATGCGGGATCTCGGCTTAAATGGCTGGAATCGACTGGCTTTTGTCGTGTCAAAGAAACAACACCAATTATAGAAAAATTCCTGTTAATATCTGTTACAAATTCGAGGTGATTTCTCGCAACTATTTTGTAATAGACTTTTCTGAACGAATGTACTGTGCGTCAACATTGGCGTTTTGATAGTACAGACGTTGGGAGCACGGAAACGAATAGTGAAGGCTGGCAAGTCAGACCGACTGATCCCGATGGCCTTGGTTCGAGTTGTGTTGTTGCAGTGGGAAAAGAATGGCACCTCTGATGGAAACTAGTGAACCACGTTTTGCAGTTTTACCAAGAACTAATGCACTTGCACAAACAAGGCCTTTATAAACATCTGCATAATGGAACGTCCGATCATGACTACACCTAATGGCATCAACGATACTTCCCTTTCGGATCAAGTCAACTACGATCCCAACCACCTGCTGGATGCGCTGATTGAGAAATTGCATCTGAAGAACGACGCCGCCTTGTCGCGTGCGTTGGAAGTGGCTCCACCAGTTATCAGCAAGATCCGTCACCGTCGTCTGCCGGTGGGCGCGTCGCTGCTGATCCGCATGCACGAAGTCAGCGAACTGTCGATCCGCGAATTGCGCGAATTGATGGGCGATCGTCGCGAGAAATTCCGCATCAGCGACAAGCAGTTCAAGCCGAAGCCAGGCTCGCCGGCAACACCAGGCGTGGAATAAAAAAACGGAGCGTAAGCTCCGTTTTTTATTGGCGCCAAGGAAACATCCCGACGCCGGGCCCACAGGCCCATGCCATGCCAAATTAGTTATGCAGGGAATACGCCGGTAGACAGATACCGGTCGCCACGATCACAGACCACGAACACGATGGTCGCGTTCTCGACCTGCTGCGATATGCGCAGCGCCACTTCGCAAGCGCCGGCTGCAGAAATGCCGCAAAACAGACCTTCCACCATCGCCAGTTTGCGCGCCATGTTTTCGGCAGCAGCCTGGCTCACGGATTCGATCTGGTCGACGCGCGGCTTTTCATAGATTTTCGGCAGGTAGGCTTCCGGCCATTTGCGGATACCCGGGATCGACGAACCTTCTTCCGGCTGGGCGCCGATGATCTGGATCTCCGGATTCTGTTCCTTCAGGTAACGCGACACGCCCATGATGGTGCCTGTGGTGCCCATGGCGCTGACGAAATGGGTAATGCGGCCTTCGGTGTCGCGCCACAATTCGGGACCGGTGGTTTCATAGTGCGCCTGCGGATTGTCGCCATTGGCGAACTGGTCAAGGATCAGGCCCTGGCCTTCTTTCTGCATCTGTTCGGCGAGATCGCGTGCGTACTCCATGCCACCGCTCTTGGGCGTGAGGACGATCTTGGCGCCATAGGCGGCCATGCTCTGGCGGCGCTCTTCGCTGAGGTTTTCAGGCATCAGCAAAACCATCTTGTAGCCGCGCAATGCCGCCACCATGGCAAGCGCAATGCCGGTGTTGCCGCTGGTGGCTTCGATCAGGGTGTCGCCGGGCTTGATCTGGCCGCGTTCTTCGGCGCGGCGGATCATCGACAGCGCGGCGCGGTCCTTGACCGACCCGGCGGGATTGTTGCCCTCCATCTTGCCGAGGATGATGTTGTTGCGTTGCTTGGCGTCTTCGCCGCCGAGGCGTTGCAATTGAATCAAGGGCGTATTGCCGATGGTGTCTTCGATGGTCAGATAAGGCATGGTCGGAGGAATCCTTTCAGGAGTCTCATTTTAATATGAGTCTTTGTCATGTGCCGGACAGGCCTAGCGACAAGATACTTATATAGTTATAGCAAATACGCCTAAGAACCTGTTTACGATCTGTAGCGAGAGGCCATCAGCCGGCAGCGGCCGGAGCGGAAGAACCGGAATGTACTTGAGTACATGAGGATTCTGAGCACCGCCCGATGCCGGATCATGGCCTCGCAGTAAGATCGCAAACAGGTTCTAACGCAGCTCTTCCGCGCCGGCTATGCCTTACACTGTCCGCGCTCGCCAGTCGTTCTTCCGTCTTCCCCTAGGAGCCGCAATGAAAACGCACGATGTCGCCAACCAGGTCCCGGAACTGCAGGACTTCAATCCGTATGACACCGATATCGCGCTGAGCCAGGGCGTGCAGCGCGGACAGGCCGGCTGGCATGCATCCACGCTGACCAATTACGGCGCCGAACTGGGCAGCGCCGAGGTGCTGCAGATGGCGGCGCTGGCCAACCGCCACGCGCCCGAACTGAATACCCACGATCGCTTCGGCAACCGTATCGACCGCGTCGACTTCCACCCCGCCTGGCACGCCTTGCTGGGCCTGCTGCGGCGCGAAGCCTTGCACGCGCTGCCCTGGATGCCTGAATTCGACGGCAAGCCCGGCGCCCACGTGGCGCGCGCCGCCGGCTATTTCCTGCATGCCCAGATCGAAGCCGGGTCGCTGTGTCCGACCACCATGACCTTTGCCTCGATCCCGGTATTGCGCAGTGAAGAGGCTTTGTACCGGCTGCTGCGCGACAAATTGTTTTCACGCGAACATGATCCGCGCGACCTGCCGCTGGACCAGAAGCGATCAATGCTGATCGGCATGGGCATGACAGAAAAACAAGGCGGCTCGGACGTGCGCAGCAACACCACCGCAGCGCGTCCGCTCAACGGTAGCGGCCGTGGCGCGGCCTACACTCTGACCGGTCATAAATGGTTCTTTTCGGCGCCGATGTGCGATGCCCACATGGTGCTGGCGCGCACCGACAACGGCTTGTCCTGCTTCTTCGTGCCGCGCTGGCGGCCGGACGGCCACAAGAACGGCGTGCTGATCCAGCGCCTCAAGGACAAGCTCGGCAACCGTTCCAACTCCAGCAGCGAAGTCGAGTTCGAGGATGCCTACGGCGTCATGGTCGGCGATGAAGGCCGCGGCATCCCGACCATCATCGAGATGGCAAACCACACGCGCCTCGATTGCGTGATCGGCAGCGCCGGCCTGATGCGCCATGCGCTGGTGCAGGCCATCCATCATGCGCGCCACCGCAGCGCCTTCGGCAAGCACCTGGCCGAGCAGCCGCTGATGCGCAACGTGCTGGCCGACCTGGCGCTGGAAAGCGAAGCCGCGACCTTGCTGATGCTGCGCCTGGCACGCGCCTTCGAAGCGCCGGCCGATCCCTTGCAGCGCGCCTGGCGACGCATCGTCACGCCGGCCGCCAAGTTCTGGATCTGCAAGCGTGCGCTGGAATTCACCGGCGAGTGCATGGAAGTCTGGGGCGGCAACGGCTATGTCGAAACCGGACCGATGGCGCGCCTGTATCGCGAAGCGCCGGTCAACTCGATCTGGGAAGGATCGGGCAACGTTATGTGCCTGGACGTGCTGCGCGCGATGGAGCGCGAGCCGGACGCCTGCCTGTTGCTGCTGGACGAATTGCAGCAGGTCGCCGATGGCCATGAAGTCTTGCAGGCGCCGTTGCATGCGCTCAAGCAGATGATGACGCTGGCGCCCGAGCAGCGCGAAATGCTGGCGCGCCGGCTGGTGCAGCAACTGGTGCTGACCGTGCAGGGCGCGCTGATGCTGCAGCATGCGCCGCAGGCGATGGCCGAGGCCTTCGTCCTCAGCCGCAGCGACGCCGCCAACGGCCGTGTGTACGGCACGCTGCCGGCGGGAACTGCGGATGCCGCGTCCTTGCAGCAAAGCATCCTGGCGCGCGCGTGGCCGCAGTAAAAGCTAAATACCGTTCGCCAGTCGTTCGAACAAATCCTCGCCGCCCATCTGACCGCCCTTGAGCATCAGTTCAATGCCCTCCTCGCGCGCGCCGTCGGCATGCGCGCGGCACAGCGCGACGCCCGGCGACAACTTGCCGAGATAAGACAGGCCCCAGATGTCGAGCGCCTTCAATGCATGGCTTGACGTATCGCCGCCGGCCACGCCGATGCGGCGCACCGCGGTCATCGGCAGCAAGCGCTGCAGAAAATCCCCGCTCGCCCGCGCCAGCCGCAACGACACGTGTTCACCGTCGAGGTGGGCGCCGTCGGCGGTGCACGCCAGCACGTGGCTGCCGTTGTTCAGATGCTGCGCAACGCGCAACAGCATGGTGTCGACATAAGTCTGGTCGCCTTCGATCAATCGGCGTGCATCCAGTGTGATGCGCTCGTAAGAGGTCGCTGCCGCCACCTGGCGCGCCGTGACCGGCGACAGGCTGCCGGCCAGCACGAACACGGCGCCTTCCGCCGGGGCGATGCGCGTCGTATCAGCCAACGGTGCAGGCAACTCTTTTTGTTCGCGCCAATGAGTGCACAAGGCTTGCACTACGCTGCTGGCGCCGATCGCCAGCAAAGGCTGTGCTTGCGCACGCCGCCATATCTGCCGGCCGATCAGCGGCAGATGCGCCGCGTCGCCGACGTCGAACAGCACGGCGTCGGGATGCGCTTGCGCTATCCGCTCCACTTCCCCATCCAGTTGCGCCGTATCCTTCGCATAAGCCGGGGCATGGATTGCAGCCACCGTCATGCCTTGCGCCGCCAGATGGACGCGCATGTCAGCTTCATGCATCGGCGTCACCGGATGATTGCGCATGGTCTGATGGCGATCGATGCGGAACACCTCACCGCCGCCATTGACTGCAGCGTACAGGTTGCTGAACAGGCAGTAGCGTTGCAGATTCGGCTGGCCGCCGACGATGGGGACAAAGTCGTTGGCGATGTGTTGCCGCCATACCGACAAGGCCGTGCCGATGTTGCCGACATGCGGCGCGCTGTCGAAGGTTGAACAGATTTTGTAGTGCGTCACCGGCGGCTGCAAGCCGGCAAAAAACCGCGCGACCGGTTCCAGTTCTTCACGCATTTCATCCGGCTCCATCGAACGTGCGGCGCCGGCGATGCCCAGGCAATCCAGTTCGCCGGCTGCCTCCAGCTGACGCCGGTCCGGCACGCGCAGGAACAGCAGACTGCGCAAGCCGGCTTCGGTCGCCGTCGCCAGTGTGTCGGTGGCGCCGGTGAAATCGTCGCCGTAAAAGCAGACGCGCGGACGATGCCCTTCGCTCATTTCAGACGCGGCCCGAAGAAGTCGAGCGCGCGTTGCAGCTCCGGCGACTGGCGTGCGCGTTCCTGCAGGCTGACGCCGTCGCGTGCCGCTTCCCAGGCCTGGCGCAGGCTGGCGACGCCGGCCGTGGCGCCGTCCGGGTGCGCGAGGATACCGCCGCCCGAGAGGAAGATCACGTCGGTGCTGTTGACCGCCGCAAAGGTCGCCGGCACCGTGCCCGCCCATTGCCCGGAGGAAAACACCGGCATCACTTCATCGCCCGCCGCCATCGGCGTCAGGCAATCGCGCGCCGACTGCACTACTTCGTCATTGAATTCGGAGAACTTGCCGTCGAGCCCATGCACGTGCAAATGATCGACGCCGCTCAGGCGCCACAGGCTTTGATATGCCGAGAACGACATGCCCAGCGCCGGCTGGCGCGACATCATGCCGAAACCGTTGCGGTGGCCATGGATCGCCAGGCCGCTGCTGCGACGCAGGCTTTGCAGCGCCGAGAAGCCGCACCAGTTGAGCCCGACCATGATGCAGCTGCCGCCTTCGCGCTCGACCAGATCCGCATGACGACGCATGGCGTCGAGCTCGTCGGTGATGTTGAACGCCACCATGACGCGGCGGCCGGATTTGTCCTGATACGCGCGCACGCGTTTCATGACTTCGCGCACACGCTCTTCCAGCGGCGCATGAACCGGGTTGGCGCAGACTTCGTCGTCCTTGATGAAGTCGACGCCGGCTTCGCACAGCTGCGTGACGAGTTCGCCGGTCTGGACGGCGCTGAGGCCGACGTTGGGCTTGATGATGGTGCCCAGCAGCGGCGCTTGCGGCATTCCCGTCAGCTTGCGCGTGCCGGCAATGCCGTGGCGCGGCATGTCGAATTGGCGACGGTAATGTTCCGGCAACGACAGCGACAGCAGTCGCATGCCGGTGACTTCGCCGAGATCGAACAAGTTGCCGGCGACGGTCGCCGCCAGCGTCGGCAGGTTGGCGCCGACATTGTCGATCGGGAAGGAAATCTTCACCTTGGCGCGACGCCAAGGGCCCTGCATGTTCTGGCGTTGCTGCCAGGCGTTGGGCAGGCTCGGCGTCGCCACGCTGTCGATCTCTTCCACCGACACCACGACGGCGCGCGCGCGTTCGCGCAACTGCTCGGTCTCGCCCTGTACACGCACGAAAGTGCCGCAGGATTGTTCGCCCGCCATGACCTCGGCGACCTGCGATGGGTCGAGCGGCGTTTCGATCAGGTAGTCGGCGTAGAAACGATTGTTGTCCATCGCTGCCGCCATCACATCTTGCTCAGGTCGGGGAAGGTGCGCACCGGATCGCTGCCGTCCCAGTTTTCCGCCGACTCGCGGATGATGCGGAACACCGTGCCCTTGGGGCCGGCGATTTCCGACAGTTCGATCACGGTGCCGGGATGGAATTCGGTTTCGAAATAGACGAAGCGACCGCGCTCGCCGACTTCACCGCTCATGCCGACCTTCCAGCCTTTTTCCAGCAGGCGTGCAAGATCGTTGTCGAAGTCTTCGGTCCAGTAGGCCAGATGCTGCAAGCCGGTTCGGCCGGCCTTGAGGAAATCCTGGTACATCGACGGTGCATCGTTGCGCTGCTGGATCAGTTCCACCTGCACGTTGCCGGAGTTGGCCAGCGCCACCGAGGAATGAATGTCCTGCAGCTCGCCCTTGTAACGATAGTTCTTCAGCGGCACGCGCTCCATGTAGTACCAGGGACCCACGCCCAGCACTTCGCTCCAGTATTTCATCGCGGCCTGTATGTCTTCGACGACGTAGCCCAGTTGTTTGATCTCACCCAGAAAACGGCTCATTGCTCACCTCTTTTTTCGTTTGTTTCGTTTGAATAATTGCCAGATTTTTTACGTCAGGAAGCCGATCGAAATCCACGGCACCGCAGCCACCACCAGCAAGGCAACCACCAGCGCAGCCAGATAGCCCCACACGCGGTTGAAGACCTTGTCCGGCGACACCTTGCCGATCGCGCAGGCGGCATAGAAGCCGACGCCGAACGGTGGAGCGAACAAGCCGATGCCCATCGCCAGGATCACCACCATGGCGTAGTGCACGTCATGGATGCCCAGGGAGCGGGCCACCGGGAACAGCAACGGTCCGAACAGCACGATGGCCGGGATGCCTTCCAGGATGCTGCCCAGCACGATGAAGATCACGATCGTGATCAGCAGGAAACCGAATCCGCCGCCCGGCACGCCCTGCATCAGCGACACCAGCTTGGCCGAGAAGCCCGACTGCGTCAGCGCCCAGGCCATCGAGGTGGCCATGCCGATGATCAGCAGGATTGCGCCCGACAAGGTCGCCGCTTCCACCAGCATCGGATAGATGCGCTTGAAGTCGATATGCTTCATGAAGGCATGCATGACCAGGCCGACCACGATGGTGTACGCGACGCCAATCGTTGCGACTTCGGTTGCAGTAGCCACGCCTTCAATCACGGCCACGCGGATCAGCATCGGCAAGGCCAGTGCAGGAATCGCCGCGATCAATGTCTTGCCGATCACGCCGATGGTGGCGCGCTTCACATCCGGCATCGGTTCGCGACGAGCGCGGAACCAGCAGACGATGCCGATCGCAATTGTTGCGATCACCGCAGGCATCAGGCCGCCGATGAACAAGGCCGTGATGGATACGCTGCATACCGCGCCGATGGTGATCAACACCAGGCTAGGCGGAATCGTTTCGGTCATGGCGCCGGAGGACGACAGCAAGGCCACCAGTTCTTCCGGCTTGGAGCCGCGCTTCTTCATTTCCGGGAACAGCGCCGGCGCAATCGCGGCCATGTCGGCGGCCTTGGAACCGGAAATGCCCGACACCAGGAACATCGCGCCCAGCAGCACGTATTGCAAGCCGCCACGTACATGGCCCAGCAAAGCCGCCATGAAATCGATGAGCGTCCTGGCAAGGCCACTGATTTCCAGCAGCGAGCCTAGCAAGACGAACAGCGGCACCGACAACAGGATCAGGCTGGACATGCCCTCATCCATACGACTGACCACGATCATCATCGGTGCGCCTGTAGCAATGGTCAGATACGCCATCGTCGCCGTACCAAACGCAAACGCAATCGGAATACCACCCGCCACACAAGCGCCGATCAGCACCACGAAGAACACGATCAGGTTGTAGTTGCCCATGGCCAACAAGGCCGGCTTGCTGATCCACAGCACAGCGCCGATCACGGCGACAACGGCTACAGCGGACAGCACCTGCCTGATGCTGGAGCGACTCGCCATGCGGGCAATCGCCGCCAGGAACATCAGGATGGCGCCCACCGGCAAAGCCGCTGCGCGCAGGCCGTCGGGGATTTCCAATGCAGGCGTCGTGATCGCCATCTGCTCCGACGCGTGGTCGACCGCAGGATGGATGATCATCAGGACAAAGATGCAGACGATCAGCGCGGCCACCGTTTCCAGCCAGACGCGCCATTTGTCGGAGAGCTTGTTGACGATGGCCGTCAGGCGCATGTGCTCGCCCCGGTCCAGCGCCAATACTGCACCCAGCATCGACAGCCAGATGAACAGCGTCGAGGCCAGTTCGTCCGACCAGATCAGCGGATCGTGCAGCGCATAGCGGTAGATCACGCCGGCCAGCAGCACGCCGGTTTCCACCACCACCAGCGCCGCAGCAACCGCGGCGACAACGTGCATCACGCCACGATTGACGCCCGCCAGCAAACGCGCCAGCGGGTTGGTCGGCAATGGCGTGGCGTAATTCATTACTGCTTCCATTTACGCGAGCTTCCCGGTGTACTTTTCCAGCAGCGCCCACGCCTCGGGACCGAACTTCTTGTGCCACTCGGTGTAGAAGCCGGAAGCGCGCAGCTTGGTGCGGAAGGCTTCATTGTCGGTATCGTTGAACTGCATGCCCTTGCCCTTCATGTCGGCCACCAGAGACTCGTTGAGCGCCTTGACGTCGACGCGTTGCTTGAGGCCGGCTTCGTTGACGTTGCGCGTCACGATCTCTTGCAGCTCTTTTGGCATGCGTTCAAACGACTTCTTGTTGCCCATGAACCAGAAGCCGCTCCACACGTGATTGGTCATGGAGCAATACTTTTGCACTTCATAGAATTTGACGGTGGAGATCACTGCCAGCGGGTTCTCCTGGCCTTCGGCGATCTTGGTCTGCAGCGCGGAATACACCTCGGCGAAGTTGATACTGGTCGGCGCCGCATCGAACGCGCGGAACAGCGAGGTCGCCAGCGGGCTCGGCGGCACGCGCAGCTTCATGCCCTTGAAGTCTTCCGGCTTGGTGATCGGACGCGTGCTGGTGGTGACCTGGCGATAGCCGTTGTCCCAGCAGCGCTCGAACGCGAACAGCGAGGTCGTCGCAGCGATCTGCTTGCGCACGTAGGTGCCGAGGTCGCCGTCCATTGCTGCCCACACCTGGCTGTAATCCTTGAAGGCAAAACCGACGCCGCTGATCTGGCCGGCCGACACCAGCGTACCGAGCACTTCCGGCGAGATGGTGAAGAAGTCGATGGCGCCGGCGCGCACTTGCGACAGCATGTCGGTGTCGGTGCCGAGCTGACCGTTGGGATAGACCTGGAAGTCGACACGGCCCTTGGACTCGGCGGCGATCTTGGCAGCCATTTCCTTGGCGCGCACGTTCATCGGATGCGTCATCGGCAGGTTGTTGCCGTACTTCAGCGTGAATTCAGCAGCGGCGCTGGCCGAGCCTGCGTAGAGTCCGGTCGCGGCGGCGGCCGAGGCGACCGAAGCGGTCTTCAGAAAGTGGCGGCGGGTCATGGCGTGCATTGCGTATCTCCTGGATTTTTATAGGTCGTTGATGGCGTGCAGATTCTGTTCGGGTAGCGAAGACCAGCGCGTCGATGCAGCGAAAAAAAGGTTTTCCGCCCGGGCTGTCTCCTTGTATATTCTTGATGTTATTTGATTTGTCTCGTTTGCTTTTTGCAGAGAATAGGCTTTGAATCTGCTGCGGTCAAAGCGATTTCATGATGGTTTTTGATGTAAACATAAAATATCCCGCTATGGCATTTTCCCCTGATCCCCGCTTGTCGGCCGATGGCATCAACGAAGGCATCAACGAAGGTGGCCGCGCCCGCGTGACCGACATCGCGCGCGCCGCCGGCGTCTCCACTGCCACAGTCGACCGCGTACTCAACCAGCGTCCCGGCGTGCGCGCCGCAACCATGCAAAAAGTCCTGAAGGCAGCCGCCGCACTCGACTATCTGCCGGAAGCCGATCTGTACAAGGCGATGCAGCCGAAGCCGATGCGGCTGGTGTTCTTGCTGCCGCCGCAGAGCAATCGTTTCATGCAGATGCTGGGCGACTACATTGCGTTTTCCGAGGAGCAGCTGGCGCCGTTCAATGTGAAATGCAAATGCCATCACATTGAAGGCTTCAACCCCAGCGTGCTGGCCAAGCGCCTGCTGCACTACGGCCGCCAGGCCGACGGCGTGGCCTTCATGGCGCTCGAACATCCGCTGGTGCGTGAGGCGGTCAATACGCTGGTGGCAGAAGGCATCCCGGTGGTGACGTTGATTTCGGACTTGTCGAATTCACGCCGTGCGGCTTATGTCGGCATGGACAATCGGGCGGCGGGACGTACGGCAGGTTATTTGCTGGGCCGTTTTCTCGGCGGCGCAGGTAGTGCCAAGGCCAAGCCGATGAAGGTGGCGATGATTGCCGGCAGTCTCAGCTATCGCGGTCATGAAGAGCGCGAGATGGGATTTCTGCATGTGCTCGAAGAAATGTTCCCGCATCTGCAGGTGGTCGGTCTGCGCGAGGGGCATGACGACGCCGATACCAACTACAAGCAGGCGCGCACGCTGCTGGAGCAATATCCGGATCTGGTCGGCATGTATAACATCGGCGGCGCGTCGGACGGCGTCGGGCGCGCGCTCAGGGAAAGCGGTCGCGAACAGAAGGTGGTGTTCATCGGGCATGGCCTGACGCCGGATACGCGGGGGCTGCTGATCGATGGGACGGTGGATGCGATTTTGACGCAGCATCCGCAGAACATGATCATGAATTGTGTGCGGATATTTGGGAATTTGCGGGAGAAGAAGGAGGCGTTGGCGGGGGTGGAGGCGGTGAGGATTAGTGTGATGTTGAGAGAGAATTTGCCGTAGCTTTTGTACTCGTATTGTCCCGACTTCTGTTTGTCGATAGCCTAAATTGTCCTTTCTTCGATCAACCCTGCCGGGGGTAGCCCGGCGGCTACTCACTTTCTTTGCTTCGCCAAAGAAAGTAAGCAAAGAAAGGCGACCGCGGGATCCAGGTCCTTCGGACTTCCCGGTGCTGCGATGCAAAAAATGGGAGGGGAAACAAACTCGCTTCGCTCAAACAAGTTTCCCCTCTTTTTCCATTTTTCGCATCGCATCACCGGCTGGCTCCAAGCGGAACGGCCAAACTGGCTCGCTTCGCATCGCCAGGGGACGGAGATGAAGCAACGGTCGCAGTTCTCCGCTACCAATAAAACCAAGAATGAGAATCACGATGCCGCAGGCGAGCCCCCCAAGGCAATGCGAAGCGAGCCGGAAAAAGAATTCCGCTTATGAGTCGCCGTTGGTGACGTGCTCAAATCGGAAAAAGAAGGGAAACTTGTCTGAGCGCAGCGAGTTTGTTTCCCTTCCCGATTTGAGTGCGGCGCCAACGGGAACCCCGCGCAGCGGGGCGGCGAATCGCGGTCGCCTTTCTTTGCTTACTTTCTTTGGCGAAGCAAAGAAAGTAAGCGGCTGCCGGGCCGCCCCCGGCAACCCCGGTAGTCCGAAGAAAGAACAGCATCAGCAACGCAAACACGTGATCGAAGCTAGCCAAATCCGAAACTGACAGAAATGTCATATTTCCGTCAGCCTCCAGTTGACCGCCTCTCTATAAAGTGAACACCGTATAAAAAGGTGTCGACGGCCGTCCGCAATTCGTAGTTCCCGTCCGTCAACATTTCCATTTTGATCGCCCGCTCAATGCAATGCCGTCCACCATGCCGCCAAACCCACCCATGACAGCGACCACCAAATCGCCACCCCGCTCCACCGCATTCCAGCCAGCCCCCCTGTTGTCCGCCGCTGCCATCGCCACGGCCCTGCTGCTCGGCGGCTGCGCGGTCGGTCCTGACTACGTCCGCCCGCAACTCGACCTGCCCACGGCCTACAAGGAACAAGGCCCGTGGAAGAAGGCCGAGCCCGGTCAGATCGACAGCAACCAGCGCTGGTGGGAAGCGTATCGCGACCCGGTGCTCAACGGCCTGATCGAGCAAGCCAACCAGGCCAATCAGAATATCCGTCTTGCCGAAGCGCAATATCGCCAGGCCCAGGCCACCGCCGCCATTGCACGCGCCAGCCTGTGGCCGACCATCGGCGCCTCGGCTGGACCTACGCGGGCGCAGACCAACAGCCCGACCGCCGGCAGCAGGCTGACCGATACCTACGCTGTCGGTCTCAACGCCTCGTGGGAAGCAGACATCTGGGGCCGCGTGCGGCGCTCGGTAGAAAACGGCGACGCAGCCAGCCACGCCAGCGCGGCCAGCCTGGGCGCGGCGCGTCTGAGCATCCAGGCGACGCTGGCGCAGAACTACCTGCAATTGCGCGTGACTGATCTGCAAAAGGATTTGTACGCGCGCACCGTGGCTGCCTATACGCGCTCGTTCCAGCTGACCCGGCATCAGTATGACGCGGGCGTGGCGTTGCGCTCCGATGTCGCGCTGGCGGAAACGCAATTGCGCGCGGCACAGGCGCAGCTGATCGACCTCGACGCCACCCGCAACCAGCTGGAACACGCCATCGCCATCCTGCTCGGCAAGGCACCGGCGGCATTCTCGCTGGCGCCGCTGACTACCGATGCCGCAGCATTGCAAGCCAGCATGCCGGCGACGCCGACCGGACTGCCGTCCGATCTGCTGGAACGTCGTCCTGACATCGCCAACGCCGAGCGTCTGGCCGCAGCCGCCAACGCCAACATCGGCGTGGCGCGCGCGGCGTATTTCCCGGCGCTGACCCTGGGCGCCTCCGGCGGTTACAGCGGCGTATCGTTCTCGCAGTTGTTCGATACGCCTAGCCGCGTGTGGTCGCTCGGCGCCACGCTGGCGGTGGTGCTGTTCGACGGCGGCGCCCGCAGCGCGCGCAACGACCAGGCCACCGCGGCGTTCGACGGCGCCGTCGCCACCTACAAACAAACCGTGCTGGGCGGCTTGCAGGAAGTCGAAGACAACCTGTCGACGCTGCGCGTGCTGGATCAGGAAAGCCAGGTGCAGGATCAGGCGGTGAAGGCGGCGCAATTGTCCGAGCGACTGGCGCTGAGCCAGTACCAGGCCGGCACCACCACCTACATCGCGGTCGTGACGACGCAGGCGACTTCGCTGACCAACCAGCGCACCGCCGTCACCCTGCTGGGTCGCCAGCTGGTGGCCAGCGTGGCGCTGATCAAGGCCACCGGCGGCGGCTGGACCGTGGCCGACATCGACAAGGTGAGTGCTTCCGCGGCATCCACCTCCGCCAACAAAGCCGACAAATAAGCCGAGCAATAAAAACAATTTCGCGAGTGAAAGCATGACTACTTCTTTGACACCAAAACGTTCCACCCTGTTGATTTCCGCTGCCGTGCTGATCGCCATCGGCGGCGGCGCCTGGTCGCTGTTCCATCGCGCCGACGCAGTCGCCGCGTCCAAGGAACAGGCGCAACAAGCGCCGTCGATTTCCGTCACCACCGTGCAGGTGCAGGAGCGCGACATTCCGCTCTACCTGTCGGGCGTCGGCACCGTGACCGCCAACGCCAGCGTCGTCGTCAAGGTGCGCATCGACGGCCAGCTCGACAAGGTCGGCTTCACCGAAGGCCAGGACGTCAAGGCAGGCCAGTTGCTGGCGCAGATCGATCCGCGCGCGCTGCAGGCGCAACTGGCGCAGGTACAGGCGCAACAGGCGCGTGACCAGGCCCAGCTGACGAACGCAAAAATCGACTTGCAACGCTACACCACGCTGCGTCAGCAGGACGCCGCCACGCAACAGCAACTGGATACGCAAAAGGCCCTGGTGGCGCAGCTCGAAGCCGCCGTCAAAACCGATGAAGCGCAGATCAGCTACGCCAAGGTCCAGCTCGGCTACACCACCATCAACGCGCCGATCAGCGGCCGCGTCGGCGCGCGTCTGGTCGATCCGGGCAATATCGTCCACGCCTCCGATGCCAACGGCCTGGTGATCATCAACCAGATCGATCCGATCACCGTGCAATTCACCTTGCCGGAAGAAGCTGTGCCGGCCATCAACCGCGCCCAGCTCTCCAGCCACAAGCCGTTGAAGGTCACCGCCTACGCGCGCACCAGCAATGAACCGCTGGCGACCGGCACGCTGATCCTGCTCAACAACCAGATCGACACCACCAGCGGCACCGTGCAGCTCAAGGCGCGCTTCACCAACCAGCAGCACACGCTGTGGCCGGGCCAGTACGTCAACGTCAACCTGCAGATGGATGACCATGCGCCGGCGCTGACCCTGCCTGCCGCTGCGATCCAGCGCAACCAGCAAGGCACGTACGTGTACATCGTCAAGGCCGACGAAACGGTGGCGATCCAGCCGGTCAAGGTCACGCGCATCCAGGACGCCATTGCGGTGCTGAGCCAGGGTCTCGAGGTCAATCAACGTGTCGTGCTGGACGGTCAGTACAAGCTCAAACCCGGCAGCCACGTGATTGAAAACAAGGCGGCTGCCAACGGCGCCGGCGCTTCTGCTGCTTCTGCTGCTTCTGCTGCTCCTGCCAATGCTCCTGCCAATGCTCCTGCTGCGAAAGGATCCGCAAAGTGAGTGTGTCCGCTACCTTCATCAAGCGCCCCATCGGCACCACGCTGCTGGCGCTGGCTATCCTGCTGGTCGGCGTTGCGGTCTGGCCGCTGCTGCCGGTCGCGCCGCTGCCGCAGGTCGACTTCCCGACGATTCAAGTCTCCGCAAGTTTGCCCGGAGGCAGTCCTGAAACCATGGCCTCCAACGTCGCGCAACCGCTGGAACGCCAGTTCTCGCTGATTGCCGGCCTGTCGCAAATGACTTCGCAAAGTGCGCTGGGCAGCACCCAGATCACCTTGCAGTTCGATCTCAACCGCAACATCGACGCCGCCGCGCTGGACGTGCAGGCGGCGATCAACGCCTCGACCGGCCAGTTGCCGGCCAACCTGCCGAATCCGCCGACCTTCCGCAAGGTCAATCCGGCCGACTCGCCGATCATGATCATGTCGGTGCAATCCGATGCGCTGCCGCTGACGCAGGTCAGCGACTTTGCCGACAATATCCTGGCGCAGCAGATCTCGCAGATCTCCGGCGTCGGTCTGGTCAACGTCAACGGCGCGCAAAAACCGGCCGTGCGCATCCAGGTCGATCCGGCCAAGCTGGCCACGCTGAACCTGAGCCTGGAAGACATCCGCGGCGTGATCGCCACCACCACCGTGAACCAGCCCAAGGGTACGGTTGACGGCACGCATCAGAGCTTTACCGTCTACACCAACGATCAGTTGCTGAGCGCCGATCCATGGAACGACATGGTGCTGGCTTACCGCGCCGGCGCACCGATCCGCGTGCGCGACATCGGCGTGGCGATCGATGCGCCTGAAAACATGAAGATCGCCGCGTGGGCATTCTCCGGCGCTGCCGCAGAGACCGACACGACGCTGACCAACGGCCGCTCCATCGTGCTGGCGATCACCAAGCAGCCGGGCGCCAACGTGATTGAAACGGTCGACCGCATCAAGGCCGCGATGCCGCGCCTGCGCGCAGCGATCCCGGCCAGCGTGCACGTCAATACGCTGATCGATCGCACCCAGACCATCCGCGCCTCGGTTGAAGACGTCGAGTTCACGCTGGTCCTGACGATTGCGCTGGTGGTGATGGTGATCTTCGTGTTCCTGCGCAACATCGCAGCGACGCTGATCCCGAGCATCACCGTGCCGCTGGCGATCATGGGTACCGCCGCCGTGATGTATCTGGTCGGCTACAGTCTCGACAATCTGTCGCTGATGGCGCTGACGATCGCGGTCGGCTTCGTGGTCGACGATGCGATCGTGATGCTGGAAAACATTTACCGCTACGTCGAAGAAGGCATGTCGCCGATGGAAGCGGCGTTGAAAGGCTCCAGCGAAATCGGCTTCACCATCATCTCGATCTCGGTGTCGCTGGTGGCGGTGTTCATCCCGCTGCTGCTGATGGGCGGTATCGTCGGCCGTCTGTTCCGCGAGTTCGCCGTGACCGTGACGCTGACCATCGGCGTGTCGGTGATCATTTCGCTGACGCTGACGCCGATGCTGTGCTCGCGCTTCCTGAAGAACAGCCACGCTGAGAAGCACGGCAAGATGTACCAGTTGTTCGAGCGCTTCTTCGACGCCCTGCTGAACGGCTACAAGCGCGGCCTCGATCTGGTGCTGCGTCACCAGTTCATCACGCTGATGAGTTTCCTCGCCACCGTTGCGGTGACCGTAGTGCTGTTCATCTTCATTCCGAAGGGATTCTTCCCGCAACAGGACAACGGCGTGATCGCCGGCTTTGCCGAATCGGCGCAGGATATTTCCTCGACCGCGATGCATCGCCGCCTGCTGCAAGTGGCCGATGTGGTGCGCAAGGATCCGGACGTGACCGGCTTCGCGATGAGCGCGGGTTCGACTACCTTCAATACCGGCAACTTCTTCATTGCGCTGAAACCGAAGAGCGAAGGCCGCACGCTGGACGCCAGCGAGATCATCACGCGCCTGCGTCCGCAAGTGGCGAAGATCCAGGGTGTCAACCTGTTCATGCAGGCCAGCCAAGACATCAACGTCGGCGGCCGTTTGTCACGTACGCAGTATCAATACACGCTGACCGATTCCAACCTCGATGAGCTCAATGTCTGGGCGCCGAAAATGGTGGATCGCATGCGCCGTCTGAAGCAACTCACCGACGTCGCCTCAGATCAACAAAACTCGGCGGCGACGGCGACCATCACAATCGACCGTGCGCGTGCATCGAGCTTCGGCATTTCGCCGGCGCTGATCGACGCCACGATCTATGACGCCATCGGCCAGCGCCAGGTCGCGCAGTACTTCACGCAAGTGAACAGCTATCGCGTGATCCTGGAAGTGACGCCTGAACTGCAAAAGGATCCGGCGCTGTTCAACAAGCTCTACCTGACCTCGCCGCTGACCGGCCAGCAAGTGCCGCTGTCGACCTTCATCAAGGTCGACACGACCAAGACTGCTTATCTGTCGATCAGCCATCAGAGCCAGTTCCCGGCGGTGACGATTTCGTTCAACCTGGCGCACGGCGTGGCGCTGGGCGAAGCGGTCGACGCCATCAACCAGGCGCAGGCCGAGATGGGCGTGCCGACTACCTTGTCGGGCGCGTTCCAGGGTACGGCCAAGGCCTTCGGCGATTCGCTGTCGTCGCAGCCTTACCTGATTGCGGCGGCGCTGATCGCGGTGTATATCGTGCTGGGCCTGCTGTATGAGAGCTACATCCATCCTCTGACCATCCTGTCGACGCTGCCTTCGGCCGGCGTGGGGGCGCTGCTGATCCTGATGGCGGGCGGCTACGACCTCAGCGTGATTGCGCTGATCGGCATCATCCTGCTGATCGGCATCGTCAAGAAAAACGGCATCATGATGATCGACTTTGCGCTGACGGCTGAACGGCAACACGGCATGAAGCCGGAAGAAGCGATCTATCAGGCGTGTCTGCTGCGCTTCCGGCCGATCATGATGACCACCATGTGCGCCCTGCTGTCGGGCCTGCCGCTGATGCTGGGCCACGGCGCCGGTTCCGAGCTGCGCCGTCCGCTCGGCTATGCAATGGTCGGCGGTCTGGTGCTGTCGCAGGCGCTGACGTTGTTCACGACGCCGGTGGTGTATCTCTACCTGGATCGCGCGCATTACTGGTACATGAACAAGAAGGAAGCACGCGCAGCGCGTAAGGCAGCACGCAAAGGCGGCGCCGCTCCTGTAATAGAATCGCACTAGTTGATGTCCATGAACGCGGTATTTGGAGCAGGAATGAAAATTCTGATCGTCGAAGACGAGCACAAGATGGCGGAGTACCTCTGCAAGGGATTGACCGAGCAGGGTTGCACCGTGGATCTGGCCGCCAACGGCATCGACGGCCAGCACCTGGCTATCCAGCACGATTACGACGTGATCGTGCTGGACGTCATGCTGCCGGGGCTGGACGGCTTCTCGGTGCTGCGTTCGCTGCGCACGGTCAAGCAGACGCCGGTGATCATGCTGACCGCACGCGATCGGGTGGAAGACCGCATCAAGGGCTTGCACGACGGCGCCGACGATTACCTGATCAAGCCGTTTTCCTTCCTTGAACTGCTGGCGCGCCTGCAGGCGCTGACGCGCCGCGGCCGTGCGCAGGAACCGGCGCAACTGCGCATCGGCGACCTGCAGATCGACCTGCTGAGCCGCAAGGCTTACCGCAACAACACGCGTATCGACCTGACCGCCAAGGAGTTCGCGCTGCTGGCGATCATGGCGCGGCGCCAGGGCGAGATCCTGTCCAAGACGGCGATTGCCGAACTGGTGTGGGACATGAATTTCGACAGCAACACCAACGTCGTCGAGGTCGCGATCAAGCGCCTGCGCGCCAAGATCGACGCCCCGTTCGACCAGAAGCTGCTGCACACGATACGCGGCATGGGCTATGTGCTGGAGCCGCGCGCTTCGGAAGCTGCCGTGCCGGAACATGATGAACATGACGGGGAAGACGGATGAGGCATTCCATCATCGCGCGGCTGGTCATGATGTTCGCGGCCGCCGCGCTGGTCATTTTTTCGCTGATCGGCGGCGTGCTGTATGCCGTGGTCAAGAACGAGTTGTTGCGCCACGAGCGCGACGGCCTGGTGACGACCTTCAATGACATCGAATACATGGTCTCGCGCATCGGCACGGTGGAGCGCTGGGCGCGCGTGCAGGCCAAGCTGGACACGCTGACGCCGGCCGACGGCAAGGTGCGCTTCTGGGTGTTCAGCGACGATCCGCAATTCAGCTACGGCAAGGACCTGGCCGAATTGCATGACTTCGATTACGACCCCAACAACATCGGCCGCCTGCGCATCAAGGGCAAGGAATTCCCGATGCACACGCTGACCAAGGTGTTGCCGGCCTATCTCGACCGCCCCGCCATCCGCCTGACCATCGGCGTCGACACCGAACCTTATTTCGAGACGCTGCGCACCTTCGTGGTGGCCATGATCGGGCTGTCGCTGGCGGGGATTTTCCTGGTGATCCTGTTTGGTTACTGGATCGCGCGCGCCGGCTTGCAGCCACTCAAGAAAATGTCCGACAAGGCGCAGACCCTGAGTCCGCAGACCCTGTCGGAACGCCTCACCGTCTCGGCGCTGCCGGATGAATTGTCGGATCTGGCGCAGGCTTTCAACGGCGCGTTAGACCGTATGGAAAACGCCTACAAGCAACTGGAAGCCTTCAACGCCGATGTCGCGCACGAGTTGCGCACGCCGCTGGCCAACCTGATCGGTGAAACTCAGGTGGCCTTGTCGCGCGAACGCAGCGCGCCGGAGTTCGAGATCGTGCTGCAGTCGAATCTGGAAGAACTGGACCGACTGCGGTCGATCATCAACGACATGCTGTTCCTGGCCCGCTGCGATCAGGGCGAAGCCGCCACCAGCCTGGTATACACGGCGATCGCCGACGAGGTGCAAAAGACCATCGAGTTCTTCGAGTTCGTGCTCGACGAGATGCAGATGAGCGTGGAAGTAGTCGGCGACGTCGATGCGAAGTCGATGATCGAGACTGCGCTGTTCCGTCGCGCGCTGACCAATCTGCTGCAAAACGCCATCCAGCATTCGCCGGCCGGCGCCCGCATCACGGTGTCGATCGATGCGCAGCAGCAGGATGTGCAACAGCGCGTGCAGGTCGCCGTTTCCAATCCGGGTGAACCGATCGAGCAGCGCCATTTGCCGCGCCTGTTCGACCGTTTCTACCGCGTCGACAGCGCGCGTCGCGACTTCGACGGCGTACACGGCCACGGCCTCGGCCTGGCGATCGTGAAGGCAATAGCGCTGATGCACGGCGGCACCGCGTTCGCCAACAGCAGAGGCGGCAAGACCACGATAGGATTTACCGTCGGCGGCAAAGCGGCTTAATTAATCTACAAAATCTGGGATTTGAAACAGGAGAATCGGCGACAGAATGAACTGCGTCGTCGGCGACTTGTGGAATGCTTCCTGAGAAGGAAGAGGCGAGCCTTGTCTGCGGCACTTGCAGGAAATGGCTGTGGCTGCTTCGTTCCCGACCTGACCAGGTTGACCATGCCACAATGCGCAGGGGCCCGCCGGCAGGAATTGTACCTCATCTGCGCGGCCGGCGCGAGCGCTGTTCGCGCAGACAGGATAAATTGCGGCGCACGCCAATGCGCCGCAACTCATCTGCATTAAATCCCGAGCTCGTCCCAGATGCTGTCCACGCGCTTCTTCACTGCGTCGGTCATGGCGATGGTGGTGCCCCATTCGCGATTGGTTTCACCGGGCCACTTGTTGGTGGCGTCGATGCCCATTTTGCTGCCGAGGCCGCTGACCGGCGAAGCAAAGTCGAGATAGTCGATCGGCGTGTTGTCCACCATCACGGTGTCGCGCACCGGATCGACGCGGGTGGTGATGGCCCAGATCACTTCCTTCCAGTCACGGATGTCGACGTCTTCATCGACCACCACGATGAACTTGGTATACATGAACTGGCGCAGGAAACTCCATACGCCGAACATCACGCGCTTGGCATGGCCGGCGTAGGACTTCTTCATCTGCACCACCGCCATGCGGTAGCTGCAGCCTTCCGGCGGCAAGTAGAAATCGGTGATTTCGCTGAACTGCTTCTGCAGCAGCGGGATGAAGACTTCATTGAGCGCCACGCCCAGCACGGCTGGTTCGTCGGGCGGTTTGCCGGTGTACGTCGAGTGATAGATGGGATCGCGGCGCATGGTGATGCGGTCGATGGTGAAGACCGGGAACCAGTCCTGCTCATTATAGTAACCGGTGTGGTCGCCATAAGGACCTTCCAGCGCATGCTCGTAGCCGGAGGGATGCGATTCGTCCGGATAGATGTGCCCTTCCAGCACGATCTCGGCCGACGCCGGCACGCGCAGCTCGCTGCCGATGGCCTTGACTAGCTCGGTGCGGCTGCCGCGCAGCAGGCCGGCGAACTGGTATTCGGACAGGCTGTCCGGCACCGGCGTGACGGCTCCTAATATAGTAGCGGGATCGGCGCCGAGTGCGACGGCGATCGGGTACGGCTTGCCGGGGTTGGCGATGCAGTGTTCGCGGAAGTCGAGCGCGCCGCCGCGATGCGCCAGCCAGCGCATGATGACCTTGTTGCGGCCGAGGACCTGCTGGCGGTAGATGCCGAGATTCTGGCGCTTCTTGTTGGGACCTTTGGTGATCACCAGGCCCCATGTAATAAGAGGGGCGACGTCGCCCGGCCAGCAATGCTGAATCGGCAGGCGGTCGAGGTCGACGTCGTTGCCTTCCCAGACAATGTCCTGGCACGGCGCCGAACTGCGCTCCTTGGGCGCCATGTCCCACAGCGACTTGACCAGCGTGCCGAGACCCATGATGTCCTTGAAGCCTTTCGGCGGCTCGGGCTCTTTCAACTTCGCCAACAAATGGCCGATGCGCCTCAATTCGCTGACATCTTCGGCGCCCATACCCAGCGCCACACGGCGCGGCGTGCCGAAAAGATTCGCCAGGACCGGGATATTTTTGCCTTCGACCTTGTCGAAAATCAGCGCCGGACCTGAGGCTCGCAAGGTGCGATCGCAGATTTCGGTGATTTCGAGGTAGGGAGACACCGGCGTGGAGATACGTTTTAATTCGCCGGAAAGTTGCAATTGCGAAATAAAATCGCGTAAATCTGTATATTTCATTTTTTTTCGCTGGATTTCTGTAACACAGCCCTTAGGTGAGGTAGACCGGGCAAACGGTTGATTCTATTGATTTTTGGCGGTATACCCCTCCAAAAATTAGACTTAAAAGTTATATTAAATCAGTTTATTAGTATTGACTTGATATAAAGTGGCTTCTACAATTCGGCCACCTTGATTAAAGGAGCCGGGTCAGGAACCCGAATCAGCTCACAAGGTTTCACGGGAACGGGGTCCCACTGACATTTTAAGGAGTGTTGTCAAAAGGCGTCAGCCTTCTCCCCCGAACATGGTTGTCTTGCACTGCACAGGAGCCACCGGCCCTGCAGTAACCGCAAACAGCCCCAAGCTTGCCGTAACGCCTTGCGACGGCAGTTTTTTGATTGTGATGCATGTAGTCAGTAATCCGGTTTTTCACTCTTGGCCGGTTTTGCCCTATGTAATTTGCAACATTCAGGAGGTTCAATGTTAAACCAACCCATAGAGGCGCCGTTAAGTGTCGCCTCGGATATGGTTGATCAGTCGGCGCAATGGGCGAAGTCGATTCCAAGCCGCATCGGTCGCTTTTTTACCGCAGCACACTATGTCCTGACTCTGGTCGGCATCGCTGCACTGTTCGTTCTGGGCATGATGTTCTTCAACCCGGATTTCGCTGACAAAATCATCGCCCTGTCGCCCTTCTCGGACGGCCAGGTTGAAGAGGCAGCGCCAGAAGCGCCGCCACTGACCAACCTGATGGATACGCCGGCGCCGGCATTGACTGCCGCCGCTGCACCGGCAGCCGCCGCCATCCCGCTGAGCGATGAGGAGCGCAAGATTCTTGGCACGCCGCGTCAGCAGAAGCTGGTGACAAACTGGCTGTCCAAGCGTTATCGCGTTGCCGGCGACGCCACCGACATGCTGGTCTCGGCTGCGTATCTGACGGCACGCGACATCAAGCTTGATCCGCTGCTGATCCTGGCGGTGATGGCGATCGAGTCGCGTTTCAATCCGTTCGCGGAAAGCCCGATGGGCGCACAAGGCCTGATGCAGGTCATGTCCAAGGTCCATCACGACAAGTTCCAGGAACTGGGCGGCGTCAAGGCAGCGCTCAATCCGGTGGCCAACATCAAGGTCGGTTCGCTGATCCTGAAAGAATACGTGACGCGCGGCGGTTCGGTGGAAGCCGGCCTGAAGAGCTACGTGGGCGCAGCTGAAATGGACAACGACGGCGGCTATGGCCTCAAGGTCCTGTCCGAATATCAGAACCTGAAGGAAGTCGCGGTCGGCAAGAACATCTCGATCTTCACCACCGCACTGATCAAGCCGGCTCCACGTCCTGCCGCTCCAGCGGCGCCGGTGCAAGCCAAGCCGACCGCTGTCGGCGACATGGCTTCCGCAGCGCCGAAGAAGCAAGGCACGAACGTGACCGAAGAAATCGCCGCGCTGTAATTACTTCAGCAACGCCAATAAAAAAGGAGCCAAGCGGCTCCTTTTTTATTTTCTACTCAAACGAAATTCTCAACAAATTACGCCGCCTTGCGCTCCGCCAGATATTTCTCCAGGCGCCGTACCGCTTCCTGCAAATTCTCCATCGAGGTCGCATACGACAAGCGGATGTAGCGATGCGCGGTAGCCGGACCGAAGTCGAGTCCCGGCACCAGCACCACGCCGGCCTTGTTGAGCATGTCGATGGTAAATGCATCGGCGTCGTCGCTGAGCGCGCTGCAATCGGCGTAAACATAGAACGCGCCGTCCGGCATCACCGGCACCTTGAAGCCGAGACGTTCGAGTTGCGGCACGATGTAATCGCGGCGACGTTTGAATTCGGCCTTGCGTTCTTCGTACAGCGCGATCGACTCCGGCGCGAAACAGGCGATGCCGGCATGCTGTGCAATCGATGAAGCGCAGATGAACAGATTCTGCGCCAGCTTCTCGACTTGCGGCACCAGGCTTTCGGGCAGCACCAGCCAACCGAGACGCCAGCCGGTCATGTTGAAGTACTTGGAAAAACTGTTGATGACGATGACGTCTTCACCGAGCGACAGCGCCGAGAACGGTGCGCCTTCATACGACAGGCCCTGATAGATTTCATCGACGATGGTGAAACCCTTTTTCTCGCGCACGACGTCGACGATCTTCTTCAACTCATCGGGCAGGATCGAGGTGCCGGTCGGATTCGACGGCGACGCCAGCAATACGCCTTTGGTTGCCGTCGACCAATGTTCCTGCACCATGCCCGCGGACAACTGGAATCGATGTTCCGGTCCGCTTTCGATCAATTTTGCCTTGCCTTCGAAGGCGGCGACGAAATGGCGGTTGCACGGATAAGACGGATCCGGCATCAATACTTCAGCGCCCTTCTCCACCAACGCCGCACAGGCAAGCAACAGGGCCGCTGAGGCGCCCGCTGTGACGATAATTCGCGACGGCGCGATGCCCAACCCGTACACGCGCTGATAATGGGCTGAGATCGCCTCTCGTAACGCCGGCAAACCTGTTGCCGAGGTGTATTGCATCTTGCCGTCGGCCATCGCTTGTGTCGCGGCGGCAACAACGGCGGGCGCGGCTGTGAAGTCCGGCTCGCCGATGCCCATGTGGATGATGTGATTGCCTTGTTGCTCCAGGGCAGCGGCCATCTTGGCCAACTCCATCACATGGAAGGGCGCGATGTTTTGCAGGCGGGAGGCGAGATCGTGAAAGCTCATGGGAGTGTGCGGTAGGGCGAAGCGGAACGAACGAGAACGAACAAGTGCGAAAGTCTGCAAAAACTTTGCCGCACGCTGCCGTGAATGCACATCAATGCATCCGCAGCGTCGGCGTAAAGAGCGATTACCCGATCAGCGGCGACCGGCGCTCACTTCAACTTCGCGCGCCTTGGCGGCGAAACGGTCAAGCACGCCGTTGACGTACTTGTGGCCATCAATACCACCGAACGACTTGGTCAGTTCAACGGCTTCGTTGATAACCACGCGATAGGGAATCTCGAGGTTGTTCTTCAGTTCGAAGGCGCCGATCAGCAGCGCTGCGTGCTCCACCGGCGACAGCTCGGTGATGGCGCGGTCGATCAGCGGCGCGAGGTCGGTGCGCAGCGCCGGGGCCTGCTTGATCGCACCGTACAGCAGCACGTCGAAATGCTCGGCGTCGGCCTTGTCGAAACCGTGCGCTTCGCGGATGTGCGCTTCGATGGCGCCGGCATCTTCATTGTTGAGCAGCCATTGATACAGACCTTGCAGTGCGAACTCGCGGGCGCGGTGACGCGGCGTACGGTTCTTGCTCGGGTTGGCGTGTTGAATTTTATTGGTCATGGTGAAATCTGGAAACCGGGTCAATACAAAATCGAAACAGGACGCGCAATCAACCATCGATTGCGCCACCGGTCTTCGCTGCACAACATGCAACGACGACCGGCCGGCCTGCCTGCTTATTCTTCTTCAGCCACTTGCGCGAGTTCTTCCAGCGCCAGCGACAGGTTGGCCATCTCGACGGCGACGCGGGCAGCATCGGCGCCTTTGACTTCCATGCGCGCTTCGGCCTGTTCGTCGTTCTCGGTGGTCAGCACGGCGTTGGCGATCGGGATGCCGGCGTCGAGGCCGACGCGCGTGATGCCTGCACCAGATTCATTGGACACCAGTTCGAAGTGATAGGTCTCGCCGCGAATCACCGCGCCCAATGCGATCAGCGCATCGAACTGATCGGTCTCTGCCATCTTCTGCAGGGCCAGCGGAATTTCCAGCGCGCCCGGCACGCTGACGTGAAGGATGTCTTCATCCTGCACGCCAAGATGCTTGAGCTCAGCCAGGCACGACGCCAGCAAGCCGTGGCAGACGTCTTCGTTGAAACGCGCCTGGACGATGCCGATACGCAAGCCATCGCCATTCAGATCCGATTCGTAAGTACCAATAGTCATGGCTTTTCCTTATACGCAAACTTGCGTTGTGTGATTGTGATAGTGCCGCGATGCATTGCGGACGGTACGGTCGGTCAGGCGTCCGGCTTGGCGCGATAGCCGGTGACTTCGAGGTTGAAACCGGTCATCGACGGCATCTTGCGCGGGCTGGCCAGCAGCTGCATCTTGCACACGCCGAGATCCTTGAGGATTTGCGCACCGATGCCGTAGGTGCGCAGGTCGAGGCGGTCGGCGCGGGCCGGCTTGGCCGCCTGCACGTTGTTGAGCGCGGCGAACTGGGCGAACATCTGGTCGGCCGATTCTTCGCAATTGAGCAGCACCACGACGCCGCTTGGCGCCGCCTTGATCGCGGCCATGGCCGAGGCCATGTTCCACGAGTGCGTCGTCGCTTTGGTTTCGAGCAGGTCGAGGATCGAGACCGGCTGATGCACGCGCACCAATGTTTCTTCGCCTGGACGAATGTCGCCATGCACCAGCGCCAGGTGGGCGCCGCCGCTTGGCGTGTCGCGGTAGGCGATGGCCTTGAACGAACCGTGCACGGTGTGCATCTCGCGCTCGGCGACACGTTCGATGATGCTTTCGTGCTGACTGCGGTAATGGATCAGGTCGGCGATGGTGCCGATCTTGAGCTTGTGTTCTTCGGCGAATTCGAGCAAGTCCGGCAAACGCGCCATGGTGCCGTCGTCCTTGAGGATTTCGCAGATCACGGCGGCCGGCGTCAGGCCCGCCATCTGGGTCAGGTCGCAACCGGCTTCGGTATGGCCGGCGCGCATCAGCACGCCGCCCTTTTGCGCGCGCAGCGGGAAAATATGACCCGGTTGCACGATGTCGGCCGGCACTGCGTCCTTGGCAGCGGCAACTTGAATGGTTCGCGCGCGGTCGGCGGCGGAGATGCCGGTGGTGACGCCTTCGGCGGCTTCGATCGAGACGGTGAAGTTGGTGCCGAACTGGGTGCCGTTGCGGGTCGACATCATCGACAGATCGAGACGGTCGCAATGCTCTTCGGTCAGCGTCAGGCAGACCAGGCCACGCGCATGCTTGACCATGAAGTTGATGGCTTCGGGCGTGACGAAATCGGTGGCCAGCACCAGGTCGCCTTCATTTTCACGATCTTCTTCGTCGACCAGGATGACCATGCGTCCGGCGCGCAGTTCGGCGACGATTTCTTCTGTTGTTGCGATAGGCATAACGATTTCCTCAGTAGCCCCGTATTTTAAAGGATTTGCGGGCGATTTTTTGCCTGATTGCCTGCATGGGCGGGCAAGGACGGCGTGAATGCAGACTTATTCCAGCGTCACCAGTTGCGTATGCGACAAGGCTTCCATCAGCAGCGCCGGATCGCCCAGCGCCAGCCGTTTGGAATCCGACAAGGTCTGGCGGAAGGCGCGCGCGCCCGGCAGTCCCGCCATCAGGCCCAGCATATGGCGGGTAATGCTGTTCAGGCGCAGGCCCTTGCCGCCGTCGCCGTGCGCCGCCAGTTGCGCGCGCGCGTACTCCACCATGGCCGCGATGACGTCGTTGCGCGTGGGCTGCAGGCCGCCGTCGAGTTGGCCGTAATAGCGCGCGTCGAAGCCGGCCATCATGAAAGGATTGTGGTACGCCTCGCGGCCCAGCATGACGCCGTCGACGTGCTGCAAATGGAGGTCGATCTCGGCCACGGTCTTGATGCCGCCGTTGATCAGGATTTCCAGCGCCGGGAAGTCCTTCTTGAGGCGGTAAGCGTAGTCGTACTTGAGTGGCGGAATCTCGCGGTTTTCCTTGGGGCTCAGGCCCTTCAGAACGGCGTTGCGCGCATGCACGATGAAAGTCTTGCAACCGGCATCGGCGATCGCGCCGACAAAGTCGCGTACGAAATCGTAGGACTCGACGTCGTCGATGCCGATGCGATGCTTGACGGTAACGTCGATGTCGACGGCGTCGCGCATTGCCTTGACGCAATCGGCGACCAATGTCGGCTCAGCCATCAGGCAGGCGCCGAATGCCCCCTTCTGCACACGCTCGGAGGGACAGCCGCAATTCAGGTTGATCTCGTCATAGCCCCACTCCTCGCCCAATTTGGCGCTTTTTGCCAGATCGTGGGGCTCGCTGCCGCCGAGCTGCAGGGCGACCGGATGTTCTTCGTCGTTGAAATTGAGGTGGCGCGGCACGTCGCCGTGCAGCAAGGCGCCGGTGGTGACCATTTCGGTGTACAGCCAGGTGTGCCGCGTGATCTGGCGATGGAACAGCCGGCAGTGCCGGTCGGTCCAGTCCATCATGGGCGCTACGCTGATTGTTCGTGGTCCGTAAGACATAACACCTATCCAAAATGAGCAACAACATGGGCCAGCAGTGCTTTACGGGCCGACGGCTGCACTACAGGCAATCTGCACCGGCATCGGAACACGCACCACACGCCACAAATAGAAAGCCCGCAACGTTTGCACGTTGCGGGCTGGTGTCCCCTCTATCCTCTGTGAGATAGGATTTTTATACTGCGGGGGTGATTCTGCACCACAAACCAGCATTCGTCATTTCGCAATGCACAATTTAAGTGCTTATCTGTTTTCCGGCACTGGAAAACGTTTGCGGGCGTTCCAATTTTGCAACGCTTCTTTTGCCACTGCCGCGCAAACACGCGTCCGGAGACAAAACAAGTTAAAAGATTCAGGTAAAAAAAAACCCGCTCACCTTTCGGTTGCGGGCTTAAATCCAATTCTTTAGGAGGAAATTGGAGGAGACAGGTCTAACTATATCGCACCGCATCATAGTCGTCCGCTTTATTGTGCTGATATCAGGTATTCACGAAACCAATATCAGCACAGCGTTACTGCTCCTGCCGTTCTTGCCTTCTCTCCACCGCCGACGGCAATTACGCGTCGCGCGATGCCTTCTTGCGCTCGTGTTCCTTCAGGAAACGCTTGCGCAGGCGAATGCTCTTCGGTGTGACTTCGACCAGTTCGTCGTCGTCGATGAATTCAACCGCATATTCCAGCGACATTTCGATTGGCGGGACCAGGCGCACCGCTTCGTCGGTACCCGACGAACGGACGTTGGTCAGTTGCTTGCCCTTGATCGGGTTCACGACCAGGTCGTTGTCGCGCGAGTGAATGCCGATGATCATGCCTTCGTAGACCGGATCGTTGTGGCTGACGAACATGCGGCCGCGGTCTTGCAGTTTCCAGATCGCGTAGGCAACGGCAGCGCCGTCGTCTTGCGAAATCAGCACGCCGTTGCGACGGCCGCCAAGTTCACCCTTGCTGTTGTCAACCGGAGCGTATTCGTCGAACACATGGCTCATCAGGCCGGTGCCGCGTGTCAGCGTCATGAATTCGCCCTGGAAGCCGATCAGGCCGCGCGCAGGGATACGGTATTCCAGACGAACACGACCCTTGCCGTCCGGTTCCATGTTTTGCAGATCGCCGCGACGACGACCAAGTTCTTCCATGACGCCGCCCTGGCTGGTTTCTTCGACGTCGACGGTCAGGTTTTCATACGGCTCGTGGCGCACGCCATCGACCATCTTGAATACCACGCGTGGACGCGACACGGCCAGCTCGTAGCCTTCGCGACGCATGTTTTCGATCAGAATCGTCAGATGCAATTCGCCGCGGCCCGACACTTCGTAGGTCGAATCGTCGTTCTCAGCCTGCACCACACGCAACGCCATGTTGGCTTTCAGTTCGCGGTCCAGACGGTCGCGGATCTGACGGGTGGTCACGAATTTGCCTTCGCGGCCGGCCAGTGGCGAGTTGTTGACCATGAAGTTCATGGTCAGGGTCGGTTCGTCGATCTTCAGCATCGGCAGGCCTTCAGGCGTGTCCGGTGCACAGATGGTGGAGCCGATGCTGATTTCTTCGATGCCGTTGATCAGGACGATGTCGCCGGCCAGCGCTTCTTCGACAATCACGCGATCCAGGCCGCGGAAAGTCAGCACCTGGTTGATGCGGGCCTTGGTTGGCTTGTCATCGGGACCGTTCATCCAGATCACGTCTTGCAGCGCTTTGACGCGACCGCGCAGGATACGGCCAACGCCGATCTTGCCGACGTAGGACGAGTATTCCAGCGAAGTGATTTGCAGTTGCAGCGGACCGTCCGGGTCATCTTCACGCGCAGGAACGTGTTCCAGGATCGCGTCGAACAGCGGTTCCATGTTGCCGTCGCGGACGGTGTCTTCCAGGCCGGCGTAGCCCTTGAAGCCCGATGCGTAAATGATAGGAAAATCCAGTTGCTCGTCGGTTGCGCCCAGCTTGTCGAACAGTTCGAACGTGGCGTTGACGGCCTTTTGCGGATCGGCGTTTTCGCGGTCGATCTTGTTGACAACGACGATAGGCTTCAGGCCCAGCGCCAGTGCTTTACGTGTCACGAAACGCGTTTGCGGCATCGGACCTTCTTGCGCATCGACCAGCAGCAACACGCTGTCGACCATCGACAGCACGCGTTCCACTTCGCCGCCGAAGTCGGCGTGGCCCGGGGTGTCGACGATGTTGATGTGGGTACCCTTGTATTCCACGGCGCAGTTCTTCGACAGAATCGTGATGCCGCGTTCTTTTTCGATATCATTCGAGTCCATCACGCGGGCGTCAACCTGCTGGTTGTCGCGGAAGGTGCCCGACTGACGCAGCAGCTGGTCGACGAGGGTGGTTTTGCCATGGTCAACGTGGGCGATGATGGCGATGTTACGAATAGCGCGTTTATTGTTTGACATGATTGAATTGAGTTGGTCTGCCGAATCCGAAGGGCTTAGGGAGGCCCTGAAAGGCGCGCATTATAGCATGTTGCGACGCACGAACTTTAAAAAGCCTAATAATTTCAAAGAGTTGCTGTACACATTACAAAGGCTGGCGACAGCAAAAAATTGCGCTATTCCGACAGAGTCGAAATCAGCCTTTCCGGCGCCAGTATGCCGAATTCCTGCATCAGTCCGGTGCCCAGAAGGCGACCGCTGCTTTCCTGATAAACCCTTGCCCGGCCTGACTCTGCGGGCAATGCAATACCTTCTTTTCCGAGCGCCAGACGCTGTCCGTGCAGGAAGCGCTCAGTCAGCACATCCGTGAGCATCACCGCCGGAAACGTCGTCAGCAAACCGTCCACCGGCAGCAAAGCTTGCGTGCGCTGGCCGTCTTCCAGCGCGATGAACTGATCGAGCGTCACGCTGCCCTCCAGCGTCAACGCGCCGACGCCGGTGCGCCGTAGCTGATTCAAATGAGCGCCGCAACCGAGCAGTGCACCGATGTCTTCGCCGAGCACGCGGATATAGGTGCCTTTGCTGCACATCACGCGGATGCGCAGGAACGGCGCTTCGTACGACAACAACTCCAGCTGATGGATCGTCACCGGACGCGCTTCGCGCTCCAGCGTGATGCCGGCGCGGGCATATTCGTACAGCGGCTTGCCGTCGCGCTTGAGCGCGGAATGCATGGGCGGCACCTGCTCGATCGGGCCGCGAAATTTTTCCAGCGCCGCTTCGATCTGCTCCGGCGTGACGTCGACTGCCCTGGTGCTCAGCACCTCGCCTTCGGTGTCGCCGGTGTTGGTGACGATGCCGAAATGGACCACGGCTTCATAGGTCTTGTCGGCTTCCAGCAAATCCTGCGAGAACTTGGTAGCCTCGCCGAAACACAAGGGCAGCAAACCGGTCGCGAACGGATCAAGCGTGCCGGTATGCCCTGCCTTCAGGGCATTGAGCAGACGCTTGGCCTTGATCAAGGCATCGTTGCTGGACCAGCCGACCGGCTTGTCCAGCAGCAGCACGCCATGCACAGGCACGCGCGGCGCTCTTGGCGGCCGGGAGGGTTGGGGCGATGATTGCGCCATGATTGTGTGGTCCGGGAATTTCTTGAATCGATGCGTCTTGAAACGATGCGACGACAATTACTGACGTGCGGTTAAGCGGCTAAATAACGCCGCTGCGTGCTCAGCTCTCGTCGGCATCCTTGGCGCGGGTGGCATTGGCCTCGTCGATCAGGCGCGACATTTCAATGCCACGGGCCGTCGAGTTGTCATGCACGAAATGCAATTCGGGCAAGGTGTGAATCGTCAAACGGCGACCCAGTTGACCACGCAGGAAACCGGAGGCCTTCGAGAGGCCGGTCACTGTTTCCTGAATCGCCTGCTTGTCGTCCTTCAAGGTCGTAAAGAAAACCTTGGCATGCGCATAGTCCGGCGTCACTTGCACTTCCGTGATCGTGACCATCCCCACACGCGGGTCTTTCAACTCGAATGCGATGATTTCCGACAGATCGCGCTGGATCTGGTCGGCGACGCGCAGACCGCGCCCGGGAATGGATTTGCTGTGTTTTGCCATGCTGGGAAACTGACCTCGGCCGACTCGCCAAAGCGGGACGGCATAAAAATTCTGTGCTGCTGTTGAATGAAACAAGGCGGGTGTTTGCTGCGCAGACACCCGCCCTCGTGACGACTGAGAGAATTACAAAGTACGCGCGACTTCCTGCACTTCGAAAATTTCCAGCTGATCGCCTTCCTGGATATCGTTGTAGTTCTTCAACGACAGACCGCACTCGAAGCCCGATTTGACTTCCTTGACGTCGTCCTTGAAGCGCTTGAGCGAATCCAGCTCGCCGGTCCAGAGCACCACGTTGTTGCGCAGCAGACGGACTTGCGAACCACGCTTGACCAGACCTTCGAGGACGTAACAGCCGGCGATCGAGCCGACCTTGCTGACCACGAACACCTGGCGAATCTCGACCAGACCCAGGGCCTGTTCGCGCTTCTCCGGCGACAGCATGCCCGACATCGCGGCTTTCACTTCATCCACGGCATCGTAAATGATGTTGTAGTAGCGGATATCCACGCCATTGGCTTCGGCCAGCTTGCGGGCAGACGCATCGGCACGGGTGTTGAAGCCGATGATGACCGCCTTCGATGCCACCGCGAGGTTGACGTCGTTTTCGGAAATGCCGCCGACCGCTGCATGCACCACCTGAACACGCACTTCTGCGGTGGACAGTTTTTGCAGCGATTGCACCAGCGCTTCTTGCGAACCTTGCACGTCGGTCTTGATGATCATCGGCAGGTTCTTGACTTCGCCTTCGGCCATCTGTTCGAACATGTTTTCCAGCTTCGCTGCCTGTTGCTTGGCCAGCTTGACGTCGCGGAACTTGCCTTGACGGAACAGGCCGATTTCACGCGCCTTGCGTTCATCGGACATGACCACGACTTCTTCACCGGCGCTCGGCACTTCAGTCAGACCCTGAATTTCAACAGGGATCGACGGACCGGCTTCGGTGATGCTCTTGCCGCTTTCGTCCAGCATCGCACGGACGCGGCCGTAGGCCGAACCCGCCAGCACGACGTCGCCGCGCTTCAGGGTACCGGACTGCACCAGAATCGTGGCGACAGGACCACGGCCCTTGTCGAGCTTGGCTTCAATGACCAGGCCCTTGGCCGGGACGTTGATGGCAGCTTTCAATTCCAGCACTTCGGCTTGCAGCAGCACGTTTTCCAGCAGGGAATCGATGCCTTCGCCGGTCTTCGCAGACACGGAGATGAATGGCGCTTCGCCGCCGTATTCTTCCGGCACGACGCCTTCGGCAATCAGTTCCTGCTTGACGCGGTCCAGATTGGCGCCCTGCTTGTCGATCTTGTTGATCGCCACGACCAGCGGCACGCCGCCGGCCTTCGCGTGAGCGATCGCTTCCTTGGTTTGCGGCATCACGCCGTCGTCGGCAGCCACCACCAGAATGACGATGTCGGTTGCCTTGGCGCCGCGGGCACGCATGGCGGTAAACGCTTCGTGGCCCGGGGTGTCGAGGAAGGTGATCATGCCGCGCGGTGTTTCCACGTGGTACGCGCCGATGTGCTGGGTAATGCCGCCGGCTTCGCCGGAAGCAACCTTCGCGCGTCGGATGTAATCCAGCAGCGATGTCTTACCATGGTCGACGTGACCCATGACGGTAACCACAGGCGCACGCGCCAGCAGTTCCGCATCAGGATGCTCAACGCCCTCTTCCAGCAATGCTTCCGGATCATCCTGCTTGGCAGCATGCGCGCGGTGGCCCATTTCCTCCACCACGATCATGGCGGTTTCCTGGTCCAGCACCTGGTTGATGGTGACCATCTGGCCGAGCTTCATCAGATGCTTGATGACTTCGGAGGCCTTGACGGACATCTTGTGGGCGATCTCGGCGACGGTGATCGTTTCAGGGACGTGAACGTCCTTGACGATCGCTTCAGTCGGCGCCTGGAAATTGCTTTCGTGGTCGTCATGATGCGAATTGCGGCGGCCCTTCGGACCTGCACGCCAGCCGTCGCGGCCACCGGTGCCGGTGTTGCCGCGCGTCTTCATGCCGGTGCCGCGCTTCTTGGCGTCGTCCTGCCATGTCGATGACACGTTGGCCGATTTGATCGACTTCTTGTCGACCGCAACCGGCGCCTTCTTGTCGTCTTTCTTTTCACCAGGCTTCTTGTCGGCGGGCTTGTGCAGCGTGCCTTCGGAAGTCTTGGTCGCAGCGACGGGCGCAGGCTCGGGAGCCTTGATCACACGGCGCGGCGCATTCATCATGGCCTTGATCTGGGCGACTTCGTCTTCCACGACCTTGCGGGCGCGGTCGGCGGCAGCCGCACGTTCGGAGGCTTCCTTGGCGACCTGGGCAACCTTCTTCTTGGCTTCTTCGGCAGCAGCGCGCTTCTTCTCGTCAGCGGCGGCATCTTCTGCCGATTTCGCTACGGGAGCAACAGCAGCACCGGCGCTCGGCTTGGCCTTGTCGGCAGTTTCTGTCGCAGCCTGACGGGCTTCTTCTTCAGCCGCCTGCTTGGCTTCCTGTTCGGCCTTCTTTGCTTCCAGTTCGGCTGCCTTGGCTTCCGCGGCGCGCTCGGCTTCCAGTTGCGCCAGACGTTCCTGCTTCTCGCGCAATTCGGCTTCCTGACGTGCGATCAGCTCTTCCTGATGACGCGCTTCTTCCGGGCTTGGCTCGGCTTCAGTCGACTCAGGCGCAACAGTTGCCGGCTTGCCGGTTTCGTCCGCAGTCGGTTCATCGCGCTTGATGAAGGTGCGTTTCTTGCGCACTTCCACCTGGATAGTGCGCGACTTGCCCGTGGAATCGGCCTGTTTGATTTCGGTCGTTTCCTTGCGGGTCAGCGTGATCTTCTTCTTCTCGCCTTCCGGAGCTGCTCCGCGCACGCGGCGCAGGTGCTCCAGCAGACGGTCCTTGTCTTCTTTTGACAAAGCATCGGACTCGGAGCTCTTTTCAACTCCTGCAGATCGCAGCTGGGTCAGTAGCAAATCCGCCGGCATTTTCAGCTCGGTGGCAAATTGGGCTACGTTGTTACTTGCCATTCAGTCCTCTTTTCTATGTGGCTCGGCGATGATGTGGTCCTGGACGCTTACTGCTTTGCTTCCACGGTGGCCCATGCTTTGGCTTGCAGTGCCTTGGCACGCTCGTCGTATTTAGCATCGATGAGCTTCATTTCATCGTCGGTCACATCTTCAAATTCATTCTCAATCAGTTGGCGCGCGCGTTCGGCCGAGAGGGCCAGAATCGCGCCGAACTCGTCGTACGCCAGTGCGGCGAAAGCAGGCACGTTCTTGACGCCCGCCAGGCCCAGCTTGCCGGCAACGACACGATCCATTTCTTCGAAATTGATCAGTTCTTCGTCCATGCCTTCCAGACCTTCTTCGGAGGCAATCGCCTCGGTCACCAGTGCATCGCGCGCGCGGTTGCGCAGCTCGTTGACGGTTTCTTCGTCGAAGGATTCGATCTCGAGCATTTCGTTGATCGGCACGTAGGCGATTTCTTCCAGGCTGGCGAAACCTTCTTCCACCAGGATGTCTGCGACTTCCTGATCGACGTCCAGCTTTTCCATGAACAGGATGCGGATCGCGGCAGTTTCCTGCGCCGATTTGTCGGCCGATTCTTCCGCCGTCATGATGTTGATCTGCCAGCCGGTCAGTTCCGCTGCGAGGCGCACGTTCTGGCCGCCGCGGCCGATGGCGATCGCCAGGTTTTCTTCGTCGACGACGACGTCCATGGCGTGCTTTTCTTCATCCACGACGATCGAACTGACGTTGGCCGGAGCCAGTGCGCCGATGACGAATTGCGCCGGGTCTTCCGACCACAACACGATGTCGACGCGTTCGCCGCCCAGTTCGCCGGTCACGGCCTGCACGCGCGAACCGCGCATGCCGACACAGGTGCCGATAGGATCGATGCGCTTGTCGCTGGTGAAGACCGCGATCTTGGCGCGTACGCCCGGGTCGCGTGCAGCCGACTTGATTTCCAGCGAGCCTTGTTCGATTTCCGGAACTTCCAGCTCGAACAGCTTCATGATGAATTCAGGCGCGTTGCGCGACAGGATCACTTGAGGACCGCGTGCATTGCGGTCGATGCGCAGGATATAGGCGCGGACACGGTCGCCGATACGCAGGTTTTCCTTTGGAATCGTCTGGTCGCGCGGCAGGCGTGCTTCGATCTTGCCGGATTCGACGATGGCGTCGCCGCGCTCCATGCGCTTGATCGTACCTGTCACCAGAGAATCGCCGCGCTCAAGGAAGTCAGCCAGAATCTGTTCGCGTTCAGCGTCGCGGATGCGCTGCAGGACCACTTGCTTGGTGTCCTGGGCAAAACGGCGACCGAATTCCACGGACTCGATCGGCTCTTCGATGTATTCATCGACGGCGATGTCAGGAATCTGTTCCTTGGCTTCGAAGTGCAAAACTTCCTGGTCGGGCAATTGCAAACCTGCTTCGTCAGGCACCACGTGCCAGCGACGGAACGATTCGAATTCGCCGCTTTCGCGGTCGATCGACACGCGGATGTCGACTTCGCCTTCGTAGCGTTTCTTGGTAGCTTGCGCGAGCGCGTGCTCCAGTGCTCCGAAGACCACATCCTTATCGACGTTCTTTTCGCGCGCCAGCGCATCGACCAATAACAAAACTTCGCGACTCATGCTTTGCGACTCCTAAAATCCACTTTCGGCACCAGGCGTGCCTTATCCACATCGGCGAGCGTAAAGTCCAACAACGCTGCCGACCCATCGTTTGCTTCAAATTCCAGTTTTAAATTCTCGCCCTCGGGCGCCCGCAAGATGCCTTGGAACGACTTGCGGTTGGCTGCGCCCGGCATCGGCATGCGCAGCTTGACGATTGCTTCCTGATCGGCAAAGCGCACATAGTCGCTGAGCTTCTTCAGCGGGCGATCAAGCCCGGGGGATGACACTTCCAGCCGTTCGTAGTTGACGTTTTCGACGGTAAACACGTGCAACAGCTGATGCGTGACTTTTTCGCAATCCTCGACCGTGATCGGCCCTTTGTCGGCGTCGGCGAACGGGAAATCGATAAACACGCGCACCAGACCGCGGTCTGCTTTTTCGAGGTCGACCAGTTCGTAGCCCATACCCGACAGGGTGGTTTCAATCAGATCCAGCAATTGCAAGGAAATCTCTCCGCGCTTCGTTCTGCGCATTTCAAACAACCGGCACAGACACGTCAATTTGTTCAGCAAAAAAAAAATGGGCATCTGCCCATCGTTCTTATCGTTTATTCAACTACAGGCCGCTTCACGATGTATTTCGTCGTGAAGACACCCCGTTAACTTGCGCATTATAACCGATTACGGTATGTCCGGCAATTCAAGATTGCCGGACATACCGCAGACAGCCCGATATTTCCAAAAAGAAATACCAGAGCAATCAAAGACTTATCCGCGGCGGCGACGCTGCTGACCGCCCGCGCCCATCCCTTGGCCGGGCATGCCGCTACCACCGCCGCCACTGCCATTGCGTTGCGGGCGGTTATGGCGCCGCTGACCGGCGTCCGGGAAACCCAGCGCCGTCTGCAACGGATCTGGCTGGCGCGGCTTGTTGCTCTGCGGACGGCCGCCTTGGCCTTGGCCCTGGCGCGGACCCTGGCCCTGACCTTGCCCTTGACGCGGCCCCTGCCCCTGGCCTTGCCAGGACGGCTGCTGGTCGCGACGCGGGCCGCGTGGCTGCATCGGATTGGCGTTGGCGTTGCTGCGCGGCTGGCTGTCGCTGTTGCCACGATTGTCGCCGTTGCCGCGATTGTCGCCGTTGCGATTGCCGTTGCCGCCTTTGGACTTGCCCGCCGGCGCTTCGGCGCCACCCGGTTTTTCCAGACCGCACACCGTCAGCAGCGAGCGTACGGCGTTTTCTTCCAGTTCTTCCCAACGACCGCGCTTCAAACCTTGCGGCAGCGACATGACGCCGTAGCGGGTGCGGATCAGGCGCGACACGGTCAGGCCGATTGCTTCGAACATGCGGCGCACTTCGCGATTGCGGCCTTCGCCGATGGTCACGCGGTACCACTTGTTGACGCCTTCGCCGCCGCCGTCGGCGATCTTGGAAAATTGCGCCACGCCGTCATCAAGCTCAACGCCGTGCAGCAGCTTCTGACGCATGCCTTGCTCCAGCTCGCCCAGCGTACGCACGGCGTATTCACGCTCGATGTTGTAGCGCGGGTGCATCAGGCGGTTGGCCAGATCGCCGGAAGTCGTAAACAACAGCAGACCTTCGGTATTGAAGTCGAGGCGACCGACGGCCAGCCATTTGGCGGCCTTCATGTTCGGCAGGCGATCGAATACCGACGGGCGGCCTTCCGGGTCATTGTGACTGACGATTTCGCCGGCCGGCTTGTGATACACCAGCACGCGCGGCGGCTTCTTGCTGACTTTGCGCTGCAGCAGCTTGCCGTTGATGCGAACCTGGTCGGTCGGCAGGATACGCTGACCAATGTGGGCAGGCTCGCCGTTGACCGACACGCGGCCGGCCACGATCAGCTCTTCCATGTCGCGGCGCGAACCGAGACCGGAGTCGGCCAGCACCTTGTGCAGCTTGGGTGCGTCGTCTTCCGACGTCAGGTCGCGGCGGCCGTTCTTGCCGCGCAACTGATGCGTGCCACGCGCGCCGCTGCGGGCGCCGTCTTCCTTGTCATAGGCATCCGAGGTGACGAACGAAAACACGTCGTCGCCGGCGTCATGCGTGCGCAAACCCAGTTGCGGCGCTTTTGGCTTGCCGCCCTTGGCGAATGGCTTCTTGCCTTTTTGCTGGCGATTGCGATCCTGGCCCTGACCGTCACGGCGCGACTCCGCCATGGCCTGGTCGGCTACCGGAACCGGCGCATTGGCATCTGCCTGAACCGGCTGCTCGTCGCCTGCAACTGCATTATGTTGATCGCCTTCGCCGGCTTCGGCGGCACGCTGTGCAGCCCGATTGTTGCGCAAGGCGCGCGGGCCGCGTACACCACGGCGTGCAGGCTTGGTGCGCGCGCTGTCGGTCGGGGCATCGAGCAGGACCGGCGCGGCAGTAATTTCTTCACCAATTGTGACGATGACCTTGGGCGCTTCCGCGGCAGGAGAAGCCGACTCAACCACCGGAGCAACATCGGCGACCACCTTTTTGGCGCGCGGGGCGCGCTTCTTCGGGGCGGGCGCATCGGCGGCGACTTCGGCTACCACCGACACAGGCGCAGGCGCGGCGGTTTCAGCCGGCGCTTCCGCAGCAACCTTTTTGGCGCGCGGTTTGGCCGGCGCCTTGGCAGGCTTTTCGGCCGGCGCAGCTTTGGCAACTTCAGCCACCTCGGCGACGACTTCTTCCGCCGCGACCTTCTTGGTGCGCTTGCGGGCCGGCTTGGCGGCGGTGGCATTGTCGGCAGCGGCGCCGAGCAGGTCTACCTGCTGATCATCATTGGAACTAGATGGTTTCATTATTTGAATCGCGGTTATTCAGACCGGGCGCGGCGTCACTTGCGTGGCCGGAGGCGGGGTCGTTGGTGTGAATGTCTTCAGCAGAAGCAGGGCTTTCAGCCGGTACTTCTTCGTGATTGGCGACGCTTGATGCAATCGCATCCACGTCATTCTCGATGTCTTCTCCAGGAATTTCTTCCACGGCAGTTCCGGCAACCGGTTCTTCAGCCACATCGGCGGCTTCAGCCACATCCGTTGCATCCGCCTCGTCGGCGAACTCAGCCGGTTCGGCAACTTCTTCGGTCGTCAGTTCCACGGCAATGCCGTCGGCGACTTCGGCAATCTCAGCCGTGTCGACAGATTCGGCGGACTCGCCGGCAGCGGCAGCAATAACAGCAGCGGCAGCCTCCGCTTCGCCCTGGGCGAGCAGATCGGCCTGCATGCCGGCTTCCAGCGCCTGCAGTTCCAGCAATGCACCCGGATCGACTACGCCGTCCTTGGTCACAGTTTTCAACGGCGGCAACTGATCCAGCGAAGTCAGGCCGAGGTCGTCAAGGAATTTCCTGGTCGTCGCAAACAGCGCCGGGCGGCCGGGCACGTCGCGATGCCCGATGGCCTCAATCCAGGCGTGGTCTTCCAGCAGCTTGACGGTCTGGGTGCTGACCGTCACGCCGCGAATCTCTTCGATGTCGCCGCGCGTGACCGGCTGGCGATAGGCAATGATGGCCAGGGTTTCGAGCGTGGCGCGGGTGTATTTCGGCGGCTTTTCAGGATTCAGGCGATCCAGGTAGACCTTCATGTCGGCCCGGCTCTGGAACCGCCAGCCGGTCGACAGGCTGACCACTTCCACGCCCTTGTCGATCCAGTCTTCGCGCAGCTCTTCCAGCATTTGCCGGATGATGTCCGCAGTTATTTCACTGGGCGCATCGTCACCTGAGACATAAAGCTTCTTCAGTTCGTTGATTGACAATGGCTCGTGAGCACATAGCAATGCTGTTTCGAGGACTTTCTTGGCCTCAATAATATTCATGTACGACTCGTGTGCGGCTTGTTTAATAAAAGTTCGCGGCTGACTATTCGATATATCGGAGATACGGACTATACGAAGCCTGGCTGCGCGGGTTGAGTTTCATCACAGCGCCAACGGTGCTGCCAGGTTGTCGAACCTGAATATGCTGCCTGATGCTGTTGGTGCTGCTTCCCGGCGCTCGATTTATAGGAGGTTGAAGATGAGCGGGAAAATAAGGCTTGGTTGCGAATACAGAATCTTGAGTTCCCAGATCCTCGCACCATTTCAACTTTTGACCTTGCAGGCGGCGCCGAGCTGAGTTTTCGGGTGGCCGGAGGCAAAATGCAAAATATACTGCGCGGAGTTTAGCACAAAGGCCCGGACGGTTGTCGCCTCAATCGCGCAGCGTTGCAGCAGTCAGACAGTATTTGCAACGTAACTGCAAGGCAACAACGACCCGCTGCCGCGCTGCTGCACGCCTGACCGGATCAGCCGATCGCCTTCTTTTCCAGCTCCAGCCGGCGCGTGAAATCCTCCGCCGGCATCGGCTTGCCAAGCAGATAACCCTGCACTTCGTCGCAGCCGTTTTCCAACAGGAAGTTGTATTGCTCCTGATCTTCCACGCCTTCGGCAATGACCCGCAGGTTGAGAATGTGCCCCAGAGAAATCACCGCCTTGACGATCGCCGCGCTGTCAGCATCGCGGGCGATGTCGCGCACGAAGGACTTGTCGATCTTCAGCGCATCCACCGGGAAGCGCCGCAGGTAGCTCAGGCTCGAATAGCCGGTGCCGAAGTCGTCCACCGACACCTGCAAACCCAGGCGTTTGAGCGCATTGAGCGTGGCGACGGTCTTTTCAGCGTCCTTCATGACGACGTTCTCGGTAATTTCCAACTCCAGCCAGGCGGCCGCCAGGCAGCTCTCGGCCAGCACCTGGCGCACGAATTCGGGCAGGTTCTGGTCGAGTTGGCGCGGAGACAGGTTCACCGCCACCGGAATCGGCACCAGACCGGCGTCCTGCCATGCCTTGTTCTGGGCACAGGCGGTGCGCAACACCCATTCGCCGATCGGCACGATCAGGCCTGCTTCCTCGGCGAACGGGATGAAACGATCCGGCGGCACCATGCCCTGGTCCGGCGTGATCCAGCGGATCAGCGCCTCGGCGCCGATGATGCGGCCGCTGGCCAGGCTGATCTTGGGCTGGTAATACAGCTTGAATTCATCGCGGTCGAGTGCACGCCGCAGGCTGACCAGCATTTCCAGACGATTGCTGACCTGCGCATCCATCCAGCCGGCGAAATACTGGAAGTTGTTGCGTCCCAGCTCCTTGGCCTTGTACATGGCCGAATCAGCGTTCTTGAGCAGCGTTTCGACGTCGCGGCCGTCGGTCGGGCAGCGGCTCACGCCGATGCTGCAGGTGACGTGGAATTCGCGGTCACCCACCACCCACGGCCGCGCCACGGCGGTCAGGATGCGCTGCAGGACTTCGGTGATGCGGTTTTCGTCGGGCTGATTCTGCAGCACCAGCACGAATTCGTCGCCACCCTGACGCGCCACCATGTCGGTTTCGCGTACGCACGACACCAGCCGCTGGGCCACGGTCTTGAGCAGCTCGTCCCCGACCTGATGACCGAGACTGTCGTTGATGAACTTGAACTGGTCCAGATCGACGAACACCACCGCCGTCAGCGTGCCCTTCTGCCGCGTGCTCTGGATCGCGCGCTGCAAGTGGCTGTGCAGCATGGTGCGGTTGGGCAGCCCGGTCAACGCGTCATGCGTGGCTTGATGACGGATTTCGGCTTCGTACAACTTGCGTTCGGTGATGGCTTCGACGGTGCCTTCATAAAACATCAGGGTGCCGGACTCGTCGCGCACGGCGCGGGCATTCTCCGATATCCAGATGACCTCGCCGTCGCGGCGGTAGACGCGCGATTCGAAGTTCGACACCGAGCCGAACTCGGCCATCATGCGCATGAATTCGGTGCGGCGCTCGGGCTCCACATACAACTGATGCTTGATGTCGCGCAGGCTGACGATCAGGTCATCTGCCGACTTGTAGCCGTAGATGCGCGCCAGTGCCGGATTGACCGCGATGTAGCCGCCGTCCGGCGTCGACTGGAACACGCCTTCGATGGCGTTTTCAAAGATGCTGCGGTAGCGCCGCTCAGCTTCCAGCAAGGCCTGGTCGGCCGCCTTGCGCGCGGTAACGTCCTGCACGTAGCCTTCCAGCGCATCCAGCGTGCCGGCGGCGTTGTAGATGCCGACGCCGCGCTCCCACACCCAGCGCACTTCGCCGTCGACGCGCACGATGCGGTATTCGAGCTCGAAGCGGCGCTTGCCGTCCAGGCAGGACTGGATGGTCTGGCGCACCGTTTCACGGTCTTCGGGGTGGGTGATGCCTTCGTACGAAATACGGTGATTGAACAGCAGGTCTTCAGGCTGGTAACCGGTCAGCTCAAGGCAACCTTCGCTGACGAACTCCATGGTCCATTCTTCGTCGTCGCGGCAGCGATACACCATGCCGTCCAGATTGGCCAACAGCGTTTCAAGCAAACGCGGCGGCCTGGCGATGGAGGTGATGGCGGCGGCGTTGTCTGGCGGAATCACGGAAGCGACGATCTTCATAAATGGGTTACACAATCAATGCGAAACGGCGACAGCGAAAGGAAACGAACGGAAACGGCGCAAGGACTACAAAGAATTTCCCCCAGGCTACATGACGGAGAAGTCTAAGTAGTGGTGCGTACTTTTTTGATCACAATAAGCAATAACAATGCCACTCAACTATCCGGCCCTGAGGAACAGGCTCAGCACAAACTCTTGAGTATGTATATCCATGAAGCAATACCCGTGCCGCTTTCCCGGCCGTTGCCTCACCAACACAACGCACCAACCTGGCGCAACACCGAAGCTCCGGCGATTGCCGTAAACACCATTCTTTTCGACCCATACCGCCACCTTGGCAGCAGTAGAATCCCAACACCGCCTGACAAACAACAAAAAGGACGCTGGTATGTGGGCAACTCGTTACATGATTTTGTGGTTCATGATTTTCCTGACGCTGGCGCTCGCCATCCTTGCCTCGGACCACATGGTCAGCTGGTGGTGGGCGGCCGTACCGCTGGTGCTGAGCGTGATCGGCGTGCGCGATATCGTGCAACGCCGCCATGCGGTGCTGCGCAACTACCCGCTGATGGGCCATTTCCGCTTCCTGTTCGAAGCGATCCGTCCGGAAATCCGCCAATATTTCTTCGAAGGTGAAAATGACGGCGCGCCGTTCACGCGCAAGAAGCGTAGCGTGGTCTATCAGCGCGCCAAGGCCGACGTCGACAGTCGCCCGTTCGGCACCGAACTCGACGTCAAGCTGGCCGGCTACGAATGGATCGGTCACTCGTTGTCGCCGACCAAGATCGCCAGCCACGACTTCCGCGTCACCGTCGGCGCAGGCCTCGCGCAACCGTATGCGATGTCGGTCTTCAACGTCTCGGCGATGAGCTTCGGTTCGCTCTCGTCCAACGCCATCCGCGCGCTCAATCAGGGCGCAAAAAAAGGCAACTTCGCACACGACACCGGCGAAGGCTCGATCTCCGCCTATCACCGCGAATTCGGCGGTGATCTGGTCTGGCAGATCGCCTCCGGCTACTTCGGCTGCCGCCATCCGGACGGCAGTTTCGACGAAGAGAAATTCGCGGTTCAAGCCAATGCGCCGCAAGTGAAAATGATTGAAGTGAAGTTGTCGCAAGGCGCCAAGCCCGGCCATGGCGGCGTGCTGCCGGCGGCCAAGATCACGCCGGAAATTTCCGCCACGCGCGGCATCCCGATGGGCGTCGACTGCATCTCGCCGGCGGTGCACTCGTCGTTCTCGTCGCCGATCGGCCTGCTGCAATTCATCGAAAAACTGCGCACGCTGTCGGGTGGCAAACCGACCGGCATCAAACTGTGCGTCGGCCATCCCTGGGAATTCTTCGGCATCGCCAAGGCCATGCTGGAAACCAACATCGTGCCCGACTTCATCACCGTCGACGGCGCCGAAGGCGGCACCGGCGCGGCGCCGCTGGAGTTCACCGATCACGTCGGCATGCCGCTGCAGGAAGGCCTGCTAATGGTGCACAACACCCTGGTCGGCATCGGCATGCGCGACCGCGTCAAGATCGGCGCCAGCGGCAAGATCATCACCGCCTTTGACGTCGCCCGTACGCTGGCGCTCGGCGCCGACTGGTGCAACTCGGCGCGCGGCTTCATGTTTGCGCTCGGCTGCATCCAGTCGCAGAGCTGCCACACCGATCGCTGCCCGACCGGGGTGGCGACGCAGAACCCGACGCGCGCCCGTGCGCTGGTGGTGCCTGACAAGGCCGAGCGCGTCTACCGCTTCCACCAGAGCACGCTGCATGCGCTGCAGGAACTGGTGCAGGCGGCCGGCTTGCCGCACACCTCGGCGCTGCGTCCGTTCCACATCGTTCATCGCATCAACGATCATGAAATCCAGTTGTTGTCGGAGATGCTCAAATATCTGGAACCGGGCGACCTGATCACCGGCAATTACCGCTACCAGGTCTACGAAAAATACTGGCCGATCGCCCGCGCCGAAAGCTTCCATCCGGAAATCGGCAGCACCTTCCATTGAGCTGTTTCATACAGCGCGGCCGGACGGTGCCAATGAAAAACGCCCGCGATTGCGGGCGTTTTTTTATGCTTGTCTGCTACAGAAGCGGCGCGTACGCCGAGGTAAATATTCTCGAAAATTATTTACGCTTCATGAAGAAAATGAATTCCTGATTCTCTTGCGACTGCGACAGCAAATCGTTGCCGGTCTGCTTGGCGAACGCCTGGAAGTCGCGCACCGAACCGGTGTCGGTCGCCGTCACGCGCAATACCTGACCGCTCGACATGTCGGCCAATGCCTTCTTGGTTTTCAGTATCGGCAGCGGGCAATTCAGGCCCCGTGCATCCAGCTCTCTGTGAAATTCAATAACCATACTGTGAATCAAAAATTCCTAGTGATCGTTCGAGAATTCTACTCCAACCTGAACCGCCTTGGTGCGTCGCAACATACTATGTTGTATTTCGCGCACTACTGTTGTGCAGGGGAAACTAGCGGGGTCGATGAGCCGGCAAATTCAACGAACTGGACCGGCAAATCATGCCGCCGCATCCACTCCGCCACAGCGTATCCCGTACCCGCCGGCCAAGGCCGCAAATCGGGGGGAGCCACCAGGCGATACTCCAGCAATTCCGGAGACAACTTGATCTGGCCCGAGGCTTTCACGTGATACGCAATGATCAGTTCATTCTTGCGCATGAACTCATAAACGCCGATCAGGGTGATCTGGTTGGCATCCAGATCGGTTTCTTCTTTTATTTCTCGGGCGATGCCCTGCTCCGGCGTTTCGTCGCGTTCCATGAAGCCGGTAATCAGCGCGAAACGGCCTTCCGGCCATGCCGCATTACGCGCCAGCAACATCTTGCCGTCGATCTCGACCAGCGCCGCCAGCACCGGCAACGGATTATCCCAGTGCGTCCAGTGACCTTCGGGACAGGCAAGCCGCAGCTTGCCCGCCTCTTGTTCGTCGGCGCGCATCACCAGCGAGGCGGCGCAGACGGGGCAGAACTTGAAGTCGCTCATGGGCGTATCCGTGCTCAGGCTTTGGCGCCGACCCAGGCCGCGACGCCTTCCAGCGCCTTCGGCAGGCCGCTCGGATCGGTGCCGCCGGCTTGCGCCATGTCGGGACGTCCGCCGCCCTTGCCGCCGACTTGCTGGGCGACGAAGTTGACCAGTTCACCGGCCTTGACCTTGGAGGTCGCATCGGCAGTGACGCCGGCGATCAGGCTGACCTTGCCGTCCTTGACCGAGGCCAGCACGATGGCAGCGGTCTTGAGCTTGTCCTTGAGCTTGTCCATGGTTTCGCGCAGCGTGGCGACATCGGCGCCTTCCAGCGTCGCCGCCAGCACCTTGATGCCGTTGACGTCGACCGCTTGCGTGAGCAATTCGTCACCCTGGTTGGACGCCAGCTTGGACTTCAGCGAGCTCAATTCTTTTTCCAGCGCCTTGACGTGATCCTGCACCTGCGCGATGCGCTGGGTCAGTTCTTCCGGTTGCGCCTTCAGAGCCGCAGCCGCTTCAGCGACACGATTGCTCAGAGTCTGCACCAGCGCCAGCGCGCCTTCGCCGCTGACAGCTTCGACGCGGCGGATGCCCGCTGCGACGCCGCCTTCGGCAACGATCTTGAACAGGCCGATATCACCGGTGCGCGAGACGTGCGTACCGCCGCACAGTTCACGCGACGAACCGATCGACAACACACGCACTTCGTCGCCGTACTTCTCGCCGAACAGTGCCATTGCGCCGGCGCCGACGGCGTCGTCGTAGCCCATCAGCTTTGCTTCCGTCGCGGCATTGGCGAGGATTTCGCGGTTGACGATTTCTTCGACGCGGCGGATTTCATCGGCGCTCATCGGTGCGTTGTGGCTGAAGTCGAAACGCGTCTTGTCGGCGTCGACCAGCGAACCCTTTTGCGACACGTGGTCGCCCAGCACTTCACGCAATGCCTTGTGCATCAGGTGAGTGGCCGAGTGGTTGCGCATGATTTGCGCGCGCTGCTCGCCGTCGACCTTGGCGTTCACGACGTCGCCCACCGACAGCGACCCCTTGACCAGGCTGCCGTGATGGCCGAACACGTCGGGTTGAATCTTTTGCGTATCGGCCACCGCGAACAGCGCATCGGCTGCTTCGAGCACACCGGCGTCACCCGACTGGCCGCCCGATTCGGCGTAGAACGGCGTGGTATCAAGCACCACGATGGCGTCCTGGCCGGCTTCGACCTTGGTGACGGCGCTGCCGTCGACGTACAGCGCAGTGACCTTGGCCTGCTGCGTGAGCGCGTCATAGCCGACGAACTTGGTCTTGTCGCCGCTGTATTCGATGCCGGCGGCCAGCTTGAATTTACCGGCGGCGCGGGCGGTCGATTTTTGACGTTCCATGGCCGTGGCGAAACCTGCTTCGTCCAGTTCGACATTGCGTTCGCGGCAAATGTCGGCGGTCAGGTCGAGCGGGAAGCCGTAGGTGTCGTACAGCGTGAAGGCAGTCTCGCCGTCGAGCTTGGCGGCGTTCTTGGCCAGCGCGGCTTCGAGGATCTTCATGCCGTGTTCCAGTGTTTCGCCGAAACGTTCTTCTTCCTGCTTGAGGACTTGTTCGACGCGCGCGGCTGCGGCCGGCAGTTCCGGATAGGCCGCACCCATTTCGGCGACCAGGTCCTTGACCAGCTTGTAGAAGAACGGCTGGGTCTGGCCCAGCTTGTGGCCGTGGCGCAGCGCGCGGCGGATGATACGGCGCAGCACATAGCCGCGGCCTTCATTGCCCGGAATCACACCGTCGACGATCAGGAAGGAGGTCGCACGGATGTGGTCGGCGATGACCTTCAGGGAATTGTTTTCCAGATCGCTGACGTTGGTCTCGCGCGCAGCAGCCTTGATCAGCTTCTGGAACAGGTCGATCTCGTAGTTGCTGTGCACGTGCTGCAGGATCGCAGCCAGGCGTTCCAGGCCCATGCCGGTGTCGACGCATGGCGCCGGCAGCGGGGTCAGCGTGGCTTCGCCGGTCTTCGGATCGATCTGGCGGTCGAACTGCATGAACACGTTGTTCCAGATTTCGATGTAGCGGTCGCCGTCCTGCTCCGGGCTGCCCGGAGGACCGCCCCAGACATCGGGACCGTGGTCGTAGAAGATTTCCGAGCAGGGACCGCAAGGGCCGGTGTCGGCCATTTGCCAGAAGTTGTCGGAGGCGTAAGGCGCACCCTTGTTGTCGCCGATGCGCACGATGCGCTCTTTCGGCAGGCCGATGACCTTGTGCCAGATGTCGTAGGCTTCGTCGTCGGTTTCATAGACGGTGGCCCACAGCTTTTCGGCAGGCAGGCCGTAGACCTTGGTCAGCAGCTCCCAGGCCCAGACCAGCGAGTCATGCTTGAAATAGTCGCCGAAGGACCAGTTGCCCAGCATTTCGAAGAAGGTGTGGTGACGCGCGGTGTAACCGACGTTTTCCAGATCGTTGTGCTTGCCGCCGGCGCGCAGGCAGCGCTGCACGGAAGTCGCGCGCACGTAATTGCGCTTGTCGGTGCCCAGGAACACGTCCTTGAACTGGACCATGCCGGAGTTGGTAAACAACAAGGTGGGGTCGTTGCCCGGCACCAGGCTGGACGAACGGACAATGGTGTGTCCCTTGGATTCAAAGAATTTCAGAAACTTGTCGCGGATTTCGGCTGAGTTCATGTTCGAGGACTGTAAAGAAAGCGGTGCAAGAAAGATGTTGCGAACCGATGATTATACGTGATTAGCCCTGCCGCAATCATGGTCGGCAAGGCCTGCAGGACGTTTGCCCGATGTTTGCCGCAAGTCAACACGGCCGATCATGGAAAAAGACGTAAAAAAACCCGTTCGGATTGCTCCCAACGGGTCAATGGCGATATCAACCTGCAACCTGAATCAGACCGGTCTCGGAATCCTCCGACCTATCCCCATCACGACTTGCCTGGTCAAAACCCCCTCCGGTAAATCAGGCGCCTTGATACAGCTTGCTGTTCTTGCTCTTCTTGGCGTGTTTTTTGTGCTTCTTGTGCTTTTTAGCGTGTTTCTTGTGCTTGGCATGCGGCGCCTTGGCTGCCGGTGCTGCAGGTGCAGTTGCTGCCGGTGCGCCAGGCGCTGCTGCAGGTGCATTCTGTGCCAGGACAGGCATGGCGAAAGCGGCGACGAGTACGGCTGCCAATAATTTATTCAGTTTCATCTTTTCCTCTTAAGTTGGTTCTTACAAGCTCGCTGACGATTGTTGGTCACGTCCCCCGTCAATTCGGCGAATCCGCTCTGACATGCGGCCTGTCACTGCTGTAACGCCAGAATTTCGATTCGCGTTGACACAGTTTAAGCTTCACACCCTAGAAATCTATTCGGGAATTACCTGATGTATTTCACCGCAGTTTTGCGGACCGGCTCGGCTTTTTTGGTGGCAGCGTGGTCTTTCTTGCTCGCTGCTTTGGCCTGCTGTTCCTTCACCGCGACCGCGTGGTGCGGCTTGGGGGCCGGTGTGGCAGCTGGTTTGACAACGTGACCGGCTTTCCCGGCATGCGCTTTCTGCGCTGCGTGCCCGGGATGCGGATGGGTCAATTTCTTGACAGGCGCCTTGCTTTTCTTCTGGACAGCTTTACTCGCCTTTACCGGTTTGGCCGGCTTGGTGGTGTGCGCCTTCTTGCCTGCCTTCGCTGCCGCGCCAGATTTTGGTGCAACTGCCGGCGCCGGTGTCGCGGCAGTCTTTGCCGTTGCATGATCGCGCCGGTCTTGCAGGATCTGCGCTTCGCGTACGGTCAGCTTGCCGGCCTTGAGGTCGCGCACGATGCTGTCGTCGGTGTATTTTTTCTGGCTGCTGCCGGTCTGCGCGCCGGCGCTGGTGGTGATGACAATGGCGGCTGCTGCCGCCAGCATGCTGAGCATGCCCTTGGTTTTCATGATTCCTTGCTTCCCTGAACTGGTTTCTCTTGTTTCTCTTGTTCTGCTTAAACCTGCTTGCGATCTGTAGCGAGAGGCCATCAGCCGGTGGCGGACGGAGCGGAGCTTAGTTGGAACCCTTGGAATGTACTTTAGTACATGAGGATTCCGAGCACCGCCCGACGCCGGATCATGGCCTCGCAGTAAGATCGAAAGCAGGTTTTTATGCCGGGCCGATCAGGTCGATACGGTCGGTGCAAAATCCATCCACACCCCAGCCCAGAATCTCTTCCGCGCGGGCCGGGTCGTTGACGGTGTAGCAGAATAAACCATATCCCGCCTGTTTCACCGCCTGCGCCAACTCCGGCGTCAGATTCTTGTGACTGGTGTGCAACGCCACCGCTTCGAGCGCCTGCAAACGCGCTTCCCAGTCCGCGGGAATGCGATCGACCAGGAAGCCGCGCGGGATACCCGGCGCGACCCGCTTGGCCGCCATCAGCGCGTCGAAGGAAAACGACGAAAACAGCGGCAGCGTGCGGTCGTTCTGCCCCGGCACGTGGGCGGCGATTTCGGCGGCGAAAAAGCGCGCCGTCACCTCGCCCGCCACTTCGCCGGTGCGCACCGCCCAGGCGTCGCCGGCCGGCTTGATTTCGATGTTCATCCAGATGCCGTTGGCGCGGCTGAACTCCAGCACCTGTTGCAAGGTGCAAACCCGCTCGCCGGCGTATTGCGGGCTGTGCCAGCCGCCGGCGTCAAGCTGCTGCAACTGCGCCAGCGTGTGCTCGGCGACCTTGCCTTCGCCCGGCAGCGTGCGGCCGAATACCGGGTCGTGCATCAGGATGGCCTGCTCGTCGACGGTCAGCATGACGTCGAATTCGACCGCGCGGAAACCGTGCTCCATGCCGCAGCGGAAGCCCGCCAGCGTGTTTTCCGGCGCCAGCGTGCCGCCGCCGCGATGCGCTACTACTTTTGGATAAGGCCACATGTATTTCTCCCTGCAGAATTTAGTGCCGACATTCTATGCCGGGCGGCGGCACGATAACAGCATTTCATCAAGCCGATCCGACGCTTCGTCGCCGGACGGTTTTCCAGGGGTTGAATCGGGTTACCATTCCGTCATCAGAGAACTCACCGGATTGACTCAGAACTTTTCATGAACATTCCCGCTTCACGCTTACGCCTCATCCCGCCGGAACTGCTGCGCGGCCTGCTGCCGACCATGATCATCAACCTGCTGTGTGCGCTGGTGGTTACCTATCTGATGCGCATCGGCGCCGGCTTCGTTGAAAACCTGGTGTTTTCGATCTGCATCGGCACCACCGCGATGGTGCTGATCGACTGCGGCCGCCTGCTGCTGTGGGGCGAGGACGAGCCGAACAAGCCGGGCTTCCTGCTGATGCTGGTGATTTTCGCGCCCTTGTCGTTCGTCATCGGCAACATGATCGCCAGCGCCCTGCTCGGCTATCCGCTCAGGATTTTCACGACCGGCCAGGCCAACAACACCATCGGCGTGATCGTCCTGATCCTGCTGGCCTGCGTCGGCGCCACCCTGTTCTACTGGAACCGGGAAAAAATGGCCGCGCTCGAAGCGCGTAACGTCGTCATCGAGAAGCAAGCCTTGCAAGCCCAATTGCAGATGCTGCAGGCGCAGATCGAACCGCACATGCTGTTCAACACGCTGGCGACGCTGCAAACGCTGATTTCCAGTGAACCGATCCGCGCGCAACAAATGCTCGACCAGTTGATCCATTACCTGCGCGCCACGCTGTCGACTTCGCGCAGCGAACAGACCACGCTGGGCCAGGAGTTCGACCTGATCAAGGCCTACCTCGGCCTGATGTCGCTGCGCATGGGCCTGCGTCTGACCTACACCTTGCAGTTGCCGGATGAATTGCGACGCCAGCGCATCGCGCCGATGCTGCTGCAACCGCTGGTCGAGAACGCCATCCGCCACGGCCTCGAACCCAAGATCGACGGCGGCGACTGCACCGTCAGCGTGACCAAACATCAGGAGTTGCTGATCATCAGCGTGTTCGACACCGGCAGGGGCCTCAACAGCACGGCCAGCTACAATCGGCCGGACAGCACCCACCTTGGCCTGGAAAACATCCGCGCCCGCCTGGCGGTGTTGTACGGGCCGGAGGCCGAGCTGACGCTGACGCATAACATCCCCGAAGGCACCGTCGCGCAGATCACGATTCCCATGTACGCGCTCAAGAAGTCCTACATCGAGCCCAATTAGCCGATCGACCATGCCCACCACGTCGCCACCTGTCCGCGCCCTGATTGCCGAAGACGAAGTCCTGCTGGCCGACGCCCTCTCCGCGCAGTTGCAACGATTGTGGCCCGGGCTGGAGATTGCCGGCATCGCGCCCAACGGCATGGCGGCCGTCGAGCAGGCGCTGGCGCTGCAACCCGACGTCCTTTTCCTCGATATCAGGATGCCCGGCCAGAGCGGCCTGGAAGCGGCGCGCGAACTGGCCGACGAATGGCCGGACAAGCCCCCTTTTCCCTTGCTGGTGTTTGTGACCGCCTACGATGATTATGCAATCCAGGCCTTCGAGCAGGCGGCGCTTGACTATGTACTGAAGCCGGCCAACGACGAACGCCTGGCGCTCACCATCGCCCGTCTGCAGGCGAGGTTGAAGGAGACAAATGACCGGGGACTGGAGCAGGTGCTGGCACGGCTGCGCGGCTTGACGCCGGCCGCCACCGCGCCGCAGGAGCGCCTGCGCATGATCCGCGCCGCCGTCGGCAACCAGATCAGGCTGATTCCGGTCGACGACGTGGTGTATTTCGAAGCCACGGACAAGTACGTCAACGTCGTCACCGCGGACGGCGAAGCGCTGATCCGCACCAGCCTTAAAGAATTGATCCCGCAGCTCGATCCCGAGCGTTTCTGGCAGGTGCATCGCGGCACCGTCGTGCAGATCGCCGGAGTCGCTGCCGCGCAGCGCGACGACGCCGGCAAATTGTCATTGAAGCTGCGCAAGCGGCCCGAGATGCTGGCCGTCAGCCGCCTGTTTGCACACCTGTTCCGGCAGATGTAGGCCGGCGACAAGCGATAATTTACAGCGGACAATTTACAGCGACGGCTTGACCGTCATCAGCCACACTATTCCGAGCGGCAGCAGCGTCGCCAGCGTGCCGGCCACCGCCCATGCCAGCGCCAGACGCCAATAGCGCGCAGGAATCGCGGCATCGCGCGGCAACGGCGCCAGCAGCTTCGCCTGCGCCCTTTGCAAGGGAATCAGCACACCCACCCACAGCAATCCGGTCGCCGCAAACAAGCCATATGACCAACGCAGCCAGGGCAGCTCCGGTATGCCGGTTTGCGCCGCCAGCGCCCGTCCGGCCACGGCCAGCAAGACCACGCCGCCGAACGTGAAAAACACGTCGGCCCAGTTGGTCGCGCGCACGGCGAAACGGATCACGGCCAGATCGCGGGTGCGATCGGCCATGAGCTTCCAGAAGGCGGTGACGATGATATTGCCGAGAAACAGTACGACGCCCAGCAGGTGCAGGGTCTTGAGCAAGCCGACAGACATGGAATTCTCCTGTTGATCCAATCAAATCAGGATTCCAGTATCTGCGGCGGCGGAAGAAGAAAACAGCGCGATGCGACGAAATGCCGCCTGCGCGGAGCGAATTGCAGCGGGAGATCAGCTAGCGAGAATTAACGGCCGCGAATTAACGGCCATGAATTAACGACCATAATAGCCGCCGCCACCGTAATACGGCCCATGGCGGTAATAACCACCGCCGTGCGGCGGGCCGACCGGGACCACGATGCAGGCGGACAGCGAGGTGGCGACCAATATGCCGGCAATGGCGAGTTTGAGCAGCTTCTTCATGACGTCCTCCTTGGACTTGACGATGGGCACAGCTTGCCAGCAAAGGAAAACGGCAGGTAATTCGCATCCGTATCAGGTGTAATCAATTATTTCCTGCGGTACGCCTGCGGCAAGCGCTGGCGATGCGCCGCAAAACCCCGTCAACACCGCTTGCTGCGGTAAAATGTCTGTCTATACCTATATGTCTCCCCACAAAGCGTCCATGAGCAACGAACTGAAAAACGGTCACACTCCAGCACCATCCACCAATTTCCTGCGCGGCATCATCGAAGCCGACCTGGTTTCCGGCACGTATGCCGAACGCAGCGACAAGCAGGGTCAGGCCCTGCCGCAGGTAGTGACCCGCTTTCCACCCGAGCCGAACGGCTACCTGCACATCGGCCACGCCAAATCGATCTGCCTGAACTTCGGCCTGGCGCGCGACTACAACGGCCGCTGCCACCTGCGCTTCGACGACACCAATCCGGAGAAGGAAGACCAGGAATACGTCGACACCATCATCGACTCGGTCAAATGGCTGGGCTTCGACTGGGACCACAGCGGCCAGCCGCATCTGTATTACGCCAGCAATTACTTCGACGTCATGTACGCCGGCGCGCAAGCGCTGATCCGCAAGGGCCTGGCTTACGTCGATGAACAAAACGCCGAACAGATGCGCGAAACCCGCGGCACGCTGACCGAACCCGGCACCGATTCGCCATGGCGCAACCGCCCGGCCGATGAATCGCTGCGCCTGTTCGAAGAAATGCGCGACGGCAAACACGCCGACGGCACGCTGATCTTGCGCGCCAAGATCGACATGGCCAGCCCCAACATGAACCTGCGCGATCCGGCCATTTACCGCATCCGCCACGCCACCCATCACAACACCGGCGACAAGTGGTGCGTGTACCCGATGTACAGCTACGCACATCCGATCGAAGACGCGCTGGAAAGCATCACCCACTCGATCTGTACGCTGGAGTTCGAAGACCAGCGCCCGTTCTACGACTGGGTGCTGGAACGCCTGGCCGAAGAAGGTTTCTTCAAGAAGCCGCTGCCGCATCAATACGAATTCGCGCGCCTGAACCTGACCTACATCATCACCAGCAAGCGCAAGCTCAAGCAACTGGTCGATGAACACATCGTCAGCGGCTGGGACGATCCGCGCATGCCGACCATCGTCGGTCTGCGCCGCCGCGGTTACACACCGGAAGCGATCCGCCTGATGTGCGACCGCACCGGCGCCTCCAAGAACAATAGCTGGATCGACTACAGCATCCTCGAAGGCGCGCTGCGCGACGATCTCGACCCGAAGGCGCCGCGTGCCGTCGCGGTGTTGCGTCCGCTCAAGCTGATCATCGACAATTTCCCGGAAGGCCAGAGCGTCGAATGCAGCGCCCCGGTCTACCCGCCGGCGCATCCGCTGCATGACAGCGAGCACCGCCTGTTCCCGATCACCAAGAATCTGTGGATCGAGAAGGAAGACTTCATGGAAGTGCCGACCAAGGGTTACTTCCGCCTCTTCCCCGGCAACAAGGTCCGCCTGCGCTACGGCTATGTGGTCGAGTGCACCGGCTGCGACAAGGATGCCGACGGCAACGTCATTGCCGTGCACTGCAACTATTTCGAAGACAGCAAGAGCGGCACGCCCGGCAGTGCCAACTACAAGGTCAAGGGCAACCTGCACTGGGTCAGCGCCGACCATGCGCTGGAAGCTGAAGTGCGCCTGTACGATCGCCTCTTCACCGACGCCCATCCGGACGCCGGCGGCAAGGATTTCAAGCTGGCGCTGAATCCGTCCTCCAAGGAAGTCATCACCGCTTACCTGGAATCGACGCTGAAGACCGCCGAAGCCGGCGCGATCTACCAGTTCGAACGCCACGGCTATTTCGTCGCCGACCGCGTCGACTCGGTTGCCGGCAAGCCGGTCTTCAACCGCGCCGTCACGCTCAAGGACAGCTGGGTCGCCAAATAATCATTCCAACAATATTCTTCCCGCCGGCATCCCAGGACGCCGGCATTTTTTTGCGAGTCCATGATGTTTGAAACATTGCAAATCCAGCGCTTCTCGTTCGGCACGGTGTACAAGATTCTGTTCCTGGCCTCCACGTTTTCGATGGTGCCGCTGGCCATCCTGATGGGATTGTTCGCTTTCTTCGGCGCCGAAACCATCGTCTGGAACGGCCAGCACCTGACCGGTCTCATGGGCCTGATCGCCTCGCCGTTCGTCGGCATCATGATGGCGCTGATCTTCACCGGCTTCCTCGGCACTTTGTTCGCTTGCGGCCTGTGGCTGTATTCGAAATTTCGTCCGCTTCATCTCAGCTATACAAAGTAGGAGCTGTTAACAAAACGTCGGTGGCAAGGCGCGCCGACGCAGACAGTACGAACGTACGGCAAGGAGGCGCAACGCCGCCAGCGGCGTTTTGTTAGCAGCTCCAAACCCGGACATGCGCATGTGCGCATGCAGGTACATACCAAAGGACACAACATGACCATCTCCTTCTATAACGCTTCGGTACCCGTCTTCAAGCAAGGCCTCAACAGCCTCAAGGCCATCCTCGCCAAGGCTGAAGCACACGCCACAGCGAAGAACATCGACGCCGATGCCTTCCTCAAGGCGCGTCTGTTTCCCGACATGCTGAACCTGACCCGCCAGGTGCAGATCGCCGCCGATTTCGCCAAGGGTGTGCCGGCGCGTCTGGCCAATGTCGAAGTGCCGCCGTACGAAGACAACGAAGCCAGCTTCGCCGATCTGCAAGCGCGCCTGGACAAGACCCTGGCCTTCATCGAGGCGCTCAAGCCGGAACAGTTCGACGGCGCCGCCGACCGCGAAATCGTGCTGCGTCCCGGCACGCCGAAAGAAAAGCGCTTCACCGGCGAAGCCTACCTGCTGCACTACGGTGTCCAGCACTTCCTGTTCCACGTCACTACCGCTTACGACATCTTCCGTCACAACGGCGTCGAAGTCGGCAAGAGCGATTACATCGGTACTTACTGATCTTCAGCAGGAAGCCCGCAGTCCATCGCGGGCGATCAGATAGCACAGAGCGTATTGAAAATCCTTCCGTCGTTATTTACGGAAGGATTTTTTTTGACAGGTGAATCTGGCATCTGGCACGCAGCCAAACTTCCGCTGCAGCCTCGTCAACCTCTGCTTGAGGCTGAAGCGATATCAAATGTAATCAAATGCATTATCCGTTGGCGAGCGAAGAATTCTCGGTATAGTGCGATTGTCCCAAAATCGAAAAGAGTCACCACATGAAACGCTTCTTATACGCATCCGCACTTGCCCTCAGCTGCATGACAGTGCTCTTGCCCGGTCAGGCCGCGGCACAAGTCAGCGTCAACATCAATATTGGCACCCCGCCGCCGCCGCCTCGCTACGAAGCGGCCCCGCCGCCACGCGGCGGTTATATATGGGCGCCCGGGTACTGGAACTGGAATGGCCATCGCCACGTATGGGTGCAGGGGCACTGGGAACGCATGCGCCGCGGCTATGAATATGACCGCCCTGAATGGCGTGAGGGACCGCGAGGATGGGAGCTGCATCGCGGTGGCTGGCGCCGGGGTGAAGAACGTCATCGCGAACATGACCACGACGATCGTCATGACGGCCGCCGCGATCATTGCCCACCGGGGCAGGCAAAAAAAGGAAATTGCTGATCCTGGCATCGCCAACCGGCAATCTGCCGGTTGGCTCGCACAAGGCATATCACTACGCTTTGTGCGTTTCTTCGCAATCGCGTCGAATGTGATGAATATTATTTGACGAAACGATCCGCGATCACCAGATCTTCAGCCATTTGAGCAAGCCCACGGTCGCCACGCCCAGACCCATCATCACCCACATCACCATCGTGAACGAAGCCTCGTCATGCAGGCCCGGCAAACCCGCCACGTTCATCCCGAAGATGCCCGACACCAGCGTCGCCGGCATCAGCAGCGCGGTCAGGATCGACAAAGCCATCAGGTTGCGGTTCATCTGCTCGGACATCTGCGAGGCGATCTCTTCCTGCAGCAGCTTGGCGCGTTCATACAGCGCCTCCAATGTCAGGTGCAATTCATTGAGTTCATCGAGCGCATGGTTGAGTTCTTCCAGCGCGGCGGTCGGCACCCAGGCCGGGCGCAGACGATTGAGCTGATTCAGCAAGCGCCGCTCGGGCGTGATGTGGCGTCGCAATTCCGCCAGCTGGCGTCGGATTGCGCTCAACTCGGCGCGATCTTCCGGCCGGCGATCGGACAGCACCGACTCTTCGATGTCATCCACCTTGTCGTTGAGCGAGGCCACGCGCGCATCAAAGCCGTCGGCCAGGCAACGTAACAGCTCGGCGAACAACTCCATCGGGTTGTCGAACAATGCGCCGTCGAGCACCTTCTGGCGCAGCATGTTGGTCGAACACAGCGGCTGCGTGCGCAAGGTCAGCAGACGGTTGCCGTCGAGGAAAAAATGCAGTGCGCCCTTTTCGGTGCCGGTGTCGCCAATTTCCATCTTGAGATCGGCCAGCGTGCCGTAGGCGCCGTTGGCGGTGGTGTGCAGGCAGGGGTGGGTGTCGCTGCTGAGCAGGAATTCCGCGATGTGCTCGGGAATGTCGTCGCTGGTTTCCATCCAGTGACGGACCTTGACGTCGGCGGTCTTGACGTGCAGCCAGCTGAACGCCGGCGCCGCAATCTTGCGCGCCATGACTTCATGCCACTTCAATTGGGTGGCGCGGCCCTCGTCGAAACGGAACGCGCAAATGAAGCCTGCGGGCTCGTACAGCAAGTGCAAGGCCTGAGGCGTGTCCGGGGGATTGTGCATGGCGCGGCGCTATCGACGTGAAAACGCTGGATTCTACCGGCCGACTTTGACAATTTTGTGACAAGGCCGGCGCCGTGAAGGCGCAGCGGCCCGGTTCTGAACGATCAATAGTTGTAGTTGCGGTTGGCGTAGGCGTCGCGGGCGGCGTCGCATTGCGACATCTGCGCCTTGGACATGCCCGAGGTGCCGTTCATCTGGCACTGGTCGGAAATCGATTTGGCTTCATCCAGATGCTGGCGGAAATAAGCGTAATCCTTCTTGCCCGCCAGGGCGTCGCAACCGGACAAGAGGGGCGCAGCGGCAACGCACAACAATGCGAGGGAATGTGTCAGAGAGATCTTCATACGGCGTGTTCCTGTTTTTTGAGTGATAAGCCGCGGCCGGCAAGAGGCAATTCCTTCGCATGCATCACAGTCCCCTTCCCGAGCCTGTTCCGATGCAAAGCAGATATGAAGCAATTGCCACGCGTGAGTATAGTAAGTTCATGAACATTGCTCAATGGAAATCTGGCAAGTTCGTGCAGTTTCAAATCGGTAAAACTTTGCATGTAAAAAACGCGACCATGAGGCCGCGTTTTTATTTCGACAACTTTATGCGCCGCGCTTTCTCAGCAAGGCATACAAGATGATCGCGCCGAACGTGGCGGTACCGATGCCGCCCAGCGCGAAGCCGCCCAGTTTCAGCGTGAAGTCGCCCGCGCCCAGCACCAGCGTCACCGCTGCCACGATCAGGTTGGTATTGTTGGAGAAGTCGACCTTGTTCTCGACCCAGATGCGCGCGCCCGATACGGTGATCAGGCCGAACACCACGATCGATACGCCGCCCAGCACCGCACCCGGAATCGTCAGGATCACCGCGCCGAACTTGGGCGAGAAGCCCAGCACGATCGCGATCACCGCCGCCACCACGAACACCAGCGTCGAGTAAATCTTGGTTACCGCCATCACGCCGATGTTCTCGGCGTAAGTGGTCACACCGGTGCCGCCGACGCTGCCCGACAGGATAGTCGCCAGACCGTCGCCGATGAAGGCGCGTCCCATGTACTTGTCGAGGTTCTGGCCGGTCATGGCGCTGACCGCCTTGATGTGGCCGAGGTTTTCCGCCACCAGGATGATCGCGACCGGCGCCAGCAAGGCCATGGCTTCGGCCTTGAACACCGGCGCCGCGAAGCTCGGGATGCCGAACCACGCTGCGTTGGCGACCGCGCTGAAATCGATGGGCTTGCCGAGGCCGGCGCCGTTGGTCAGGATCGCGTAGATCACGTACGCCAGCAGCAAGCCGATCAGGATCAGCAGGCGCTGCATCATGCCGCGCGTGAATACCGCCACCAGACCCACGCACAACACCGTACCCAGCGCCATCCAGGCGTCGAAGTTGTTGCCGGTCACGCCCTTGACCGCGATCGGCGCCAGGTTCAGGCCGATCACCGCAACCACCGAACCGGTCACCACCGGCGGCATCAGGCTTTCGATCCAGCGCGTGCCGACGATACTGACCAGGAAACCGATCAGCGTATACACCACGCCGCAGGCGACAATGCCGCCGAGCGCGACGCCGAGGTTGGCGTTGGGACCTTGTCCGGCATAGCCGGTGACGGCGATCACCAGACCGATGAAGGCGAAGCTGGAACCGAGGTAACTCGGCACGCGACCGCCCACCAGCAGGAAGAACAACAAGGTGCCGACGCCCGACATCAGAATCGCCAGGTTAGGATCGAAGCCCATCAGCAGCGGCGCCAGCACGGTCGAACCGAACATCGCCACCACGTGTTGCACGCCCATGGCGACCGTTTGCGGCATCGGCAGGCGTTCGTCGGCTGCGATGACCTGTCCTTGTCCATCCGACGTGCCGCTGCGCACACGCCATTGTGGGAAATATGAACCCGCCATGAATTTCCTTCCGAGTTGAAGTTGTTATATGGAGTTGTTATACGGCGCTCATCGGCTGGAAACCGCGATGCACCTTGTGTGGAATGACCGCTAGTGTATTGAGGCAACGTCCAAATGACAATTGCCCGCATGCCTTAAACAAGAGAAAAACGCAAAAAAAATGCGCCTCTGGGCAAGCTTGCGTTGTCGCGGTGCGGAATTCCCCGCCGTGGACCGCTGTTGCCCCAATTTGGCCGTGCCGGCGTTGAAAGTTTTTCAGCCGTCGCCCGACCATGCTCACGCGATGCCGCCGGGAAAATGTAATAATCAAGCCCCGCTTCACCACGCACTTACTTTCAATTACACGCTCAAACGGAGACAACAATGATTCTGGAACTTGCCGATATCCGCATCCAACCGGGCAAACAGGCTGAATTCGACGAAGCCATCCAACGCGGCGTCGTACAGACCATCGCCAAGGCCAAGGGCTATCTCGGCCATCAGGTGCAAAAGGGCATCGAATCGCCGGAACGCTACCTGCTGATGGTGCAATGGGCGACACTGGAAAACCATACCGTCGACTTCCGCGAATCGCCTGCCTTCACCGAATGGCGCGGCATCGTCGGCCCGTTCTTCGCCGGCGCACCGACTGTCGAACACTTTGCGCTGCTGAGCGGCTCGAAGTAAATACACCTTCAAGCTGTCATTGCGGCAGGCGATCCTGCCGCAATGTACAAACACCGGGAACGCAATGCCGATTGCCCGACCTAACCGACTAATGACATTGCACCTCCACATCGATATACCCGGACCACGCGCATGAAGATTCTTACCCGCCTCGCCGCCTTGTCGGCGGTCGCCCTCGCGGCCGGCTGCGGCGAACCGCCGGACGATACGCACTTGCAGGAGAAGGTGATTTCCGGCTTTTACCAGCAGCACATGAAGACGCACAGTCCGGGCATCCCGAGCGCGGACGAGCTGAAGCAGTTGCAGCCGTTCGTCTCGCAGGCGCTGTTCAAGCTGCTGAGCCAGGCGTCCGAGACCGAAATCAAATACCACGCCGCCGCCACCGATCCGGTGCCGCCGCTGGTGGACGGCGACTTGTTCACTTCGCTGTTCGAAGGCGCCTCCACCTTCAAGGTCGACAGTTGCGAAAGCGACGACGCGCACGCCTCCTGCCAGGTCAGGTTCACCTATAAGGGTGGCAACGGAGGAGATGAAGAGAAGTGGAAAGACAAGCTGATGCTGGTCAGGGAAGACAAGCAATGGCGCATCGACGACATTGAATTCCTCGGCAGCGACCAGTCGTCGCAGCGCGAATATCTCACCGACACCCTCAGCAGCATCATCAACGAATTCAACTGAGGTTCCGTTTTCATCTCCTGCCGGCGGCATTGAAGAAATGCGCCGCCGCTTCCGATAACATCCCTGCAGACGGCTGCGACGTACACGCAAAGTCCGACGTTTGATTTATCATGCTGGCTGCATTTCCCCGAGGAAAAAACGGGGAAGCTGACAACATGACAACACAGCAATGGCTTTGCCGTGCGGGCAATCATCCGCGCCGCCATCGCCGGGGAGAGAATGATCGTGAAGCAATTCGGCAAAATAATGATCCTGGCTGTCGCCTTTATCGCGTCCGCATGCAGCGCCAGCCGCGAGCAGGAGGCCAAGGATCTGGTCAACAGTTTTTACCAGACCCACCAGTCGAATCGCCCCGTCGGCGCGCTGTCGCTGAAGGAACTGATCACCTTCCGCCACTTCCTGTCGGTACCGCTGTTCGATCTGCTCAAGGACGTCTCGGTCGCTGAAGAAGCCCACCTGGCCCAGACCGACAACCAGACCCCGCCGCTGGTCGACGGCGACCTGTTCACCACCCATCCCAAGGGCGCTTCAACGTATCGCCTGCTGCGCTGTGAAACCAGCCAGAGCAGCGCCGACAGCAGCGGCGTCTGCACGGTCGAACTGATCTACAGCGACGCCAAGCTGCAGGCGCCGTTCAAGTCGAATGACCGCGTCATCCTCACGCGCGACGCGCGCGGCTGGGTCATCGACAACATCGAATACGGCGGTGGCAATACTGCCACGGTCCATACCGGCGACCTGCAAAAGACCCTGCAAGGCATCCTCAACAAGAACGAACGGCGCATCGTCCAGTAACGTCCGTCATCGGAAGGCCGGCGCTATCGGTTAGAATCGCGGAAAGTTTTGCCGGCCCTGCCGGCGCCTCCGTGCTGCAACCACCGAACCGTCACTGTACCGTCACGATGTCCAATCACACCTTCCTCTGGCACGACTACGAGACCTTCGGCGCCCAGGCGCGCCGCGATCGTCCCGCCCAGTTCGCCGCCATCCGCACCGACGCCGACCTCAACGAGATCGGCGACCCGATCATGATCTACTGCAAGCCGGCGCCCGACTTCGTGCCCGATCCGCAGTCCTGCCTGATCACCGGCATCACGCCGCAAGTCTGTCTTGAGCGCGGCATCCCCGAATACCAGTTCGCGGCGCAGATCGAACAGGCCATGGCGGAGCCCGGCACCATCGGCGTCGGCTACAACACCATCCGCTTCGACGATGAAATCACGCGCTTCATGTTCTGGCGCAACCTGATCGATCCGTATGCGCGCGAGTGGCAAAACGGCTGCGGCCGCTGGGACTTGCTCGACGTCGTACGCACCACGTATGCGCTGCGCCCCGAAGGCATCGAATGGCCGAAGAAGGAAGACGGCGTCACGCCCAGCTTCAAGCTGGAACACTTGAGCAAGGCCAACGGCCTGTTGCATGAAGCGGCGCACGATGCACTGTCCGACGTGCGCGCGACGATCGCCTTCGCCCGCCTGATTCGCGACAAGCAGCCGCGCCTGTTCGACTTCTGCCTGGCGCTGCACAAGAAGGATCGCGTCGCCGCCGAACTCGGCCTGCCGCTGGCCAAGCCCTTCCTGCATGTGTCCGGCATGTTCCCCGCCGCGCAAGGCTGCGTGGCCGTGATGTGGCCGCTAGCCACGCACCCGACCAACAAGAATGAAGTGATCGCCTGGGACCTCAGCCGCGATCCGCGCGAACTCGCCGGCCTCGACGCCGACACGATCCGCACGCGCATGTTCAGCAAGACCGACGACCTGCCGGAAGGCGTCACGCGCCTGCCGGTCAAGACCATCCACCTGAACAAGTCGCCGATGGTGATCGCCAGCCTGAAGACGCTGACGGCGCAGCGCGCCGCCGAATTCAATCTCGACATCGACGCGGCCTTGCAGAACGCCACGGCGGCAGCTGAATTGCCGGAGATGGGCGCGATCTGGGCCAAGGTATTCCAGCGTCCGAAAGAAGCCCCCAACGATGTCGACGAAGATCTCTACGGCGGCTTTGTCGGCAACAACGACCGTCGTCAACTGACGCAACTGCGCGCCCTGACGCCGCTGCAGCTGGCGCAGTCGAAGATCAGTTTCGACGACGCGCGGCTGGAGGAATTGCTGTTCCGCTACCGCGCGCGCAACTTCCCCGAAACCCTGTCGCCGGAAGAAACCCAGCGCTGGGAAGATCATCGCGCTGCACGCCTGTTCGACGGCGCAGGCGGTGCCCGCACGCTGGATGGGCTATTCGAGGAAATCGACCAGTTGTCGGAGTCGGCCGATGAACGCGGCGAGGAAATCCTCGGTGCGCTCTACGACTATGCCGAGATGATTGCGCCTGAACGCAGCTGAACGTGCCGTTCAGGCCGGCATGGGTCGCCGGGCGTCGGTACTCGCTTCACTGGCGCAGACGCGATCCCTTCCCGTCGATTTGGCCAGGTACAAGGCCTTGTCGGCCCTGCCGATGAGCGACTCCGCAACATCGCCTTCGCTGACCGCATCCAGGACCGCGACGCCCGCGCTGACAGTGACGATTCCCGTGGGATTACCCTGATGCGGCAGCTGCAACGCCCGTATGCGCTCCAGTGTTTCTTCCGCAATGGCCAGCGCATCGTCGCCATCGCAATCGGGTAGCAACAGCACCAGTTCTTCGCCGCCGTAGCGCGCAGCCAGGTCACCCTCGCGCTTCTGTCCCTGCCGGATCGCCTGCGACAACTTACGCAGGCATTCGTCGCCGGCGAGATGGCCATAGGTATCGTTGTAGCGTTTGAAAAAATCGACGTCCATCATGATCAGCGCCAGCGGCTTTCCTTCCCGCGCGCAACGCCGCAAAGCCCGCGCCATCTCCTCATCGAAACAGCGACGATTGCCCAGTCCGGTCAGGCCGTCTTGCGTGGCAAGGTTCTGCAGAGTCCGGTTCAGGAATTCGACATGCTCACGTGCATGGTTGGCTTTGTTCTCGGCCTCCACCCGCAATTCGATCTGGCGGATCAGACGCGCGCCCAGCCAGCCGAGAAGCGACAGCAGCACGATCAGTCCGCTTACGTGCAACAGCACATCCGACCGCCAGCTTGCCAGCACTTCCTGCTCGGATAGCGCCGCCGCGACAAACAGCGGATAGCGTTCAAGATGGCGATAACTGTTGATCCGGGTGACGCCGTCCTGCGAAGAACGGATGCGCGCGGTCCCGCTCGTGTTGATGGCGGCGTGGTCGCGGAATATCGCCGCCTCCGCCAGGCTCTTGCCGATCGAATCATTCATCAAGGGCCGCCGCACCAGCAACGTGCCCTGGTTGCTGGCAAGAATCACCGCACCGCCGTCGCCGATGTCGAAGCTTTCATAAAACTTGCTGAAATAGGCAATCCGGATCGCCGCCATGACCACCCCGTCAAAGCTGCCTTCGGCGCTATTGAGGCGTCGTGAAATGGTGACGATCCATTCTCCGTTGGCGCGGCTTTGCACCGGCATGCTGATATGCGGCGACAGGTCTTCATGCTGGCGATGATAGAGATAATATTCACGGTCGCGGCTGCTAACGTTTCCCGCCTGATATTGACGTGAATTGAGCAGCCACTTGCCGTCCTTGTCGATGACGAACAAGCCGTGCAACTGGGGCAATTCCACTGTCTGCTGCGCCAGAAATGTTTCCAGCTTGCGCAGCGATGCCGGCTTGCGTTCATCGTGCAGGAGCCGTTCGGCGAGGAAGATCAAGATGGTGTCAGCTTGCCTGAAAGTGTCGTCGGCATGCCGCGCCAGCGCGAGCGCAATGTTGTGGCTGGTGGTCCCGGCCTCTTGCAGTTGATGCTGGCGTGCTCGCCAGTCGGTCACGACGGCCAGAACAACGAGCAGCGCGCATGCCAGGACCACCAGAGTCTTGGCGAGGAAGATGACGTAGGTTTGTTTTCTGTGAGGCATCGTGGGTCATGCAGGGGCAAGAGAAGCGGGCGTTTTCATGCTAAAGAAAACACCTGCCTCCTGCACATGACCTGCGTCAAAAATCACATACCGAGCATCTTTTTACAACACAGTTGCGCGCATGCATTCTTGCCCTTCATCAATGCACCTTGCCTGTCTGCTCGGCCTGCAGGGCATGCGCCGCAAGTGCATTGACCAGGGGCGCATCCATCCTTACCAGATGAACGAGAAACCATTGCGGCAAAGCATGCACGATTCCACGCGGCAGGACATAGTCGCCGCTCAGCGCCCGTGGCACCAGATGATGCAGCGTGCTCAGCAGTTGCGCGTGATGTTGCCTGTGGAAATTCGCATTCGCATAGCTGATTTCCTCCATCAGCGCCTCCTCCTCGCGGAAATCTGCTTCCAGCAATCCGATCAGACCCTGCAGGCGCGCACTGAACTCGTGATCGGGAGCCTGCATCACCAGCGTCAACTCTCTCACCAGCGCTCTGTGCGCGTCATCCATTTCCGTGATGCCGAGAGACATCTGCGGCGACCATTCCAAGTTTTCCATATCCTGCCTTCCCTCTGCGTGTCGCCCAATGTAAGCCAAATGCGCACCAACGGCTTGATGCAAGTCAAACACCCGGGATATCCCACCTGAACGGCAACAGTGCTTCAGCGTTTGACATACATCAATCCATCGCAAACTTGCCGATGCTAAGTTGCTTGCATGCGCTGATGGACATGCTCCATCAGGTTTCCATATCGTCCGAACCAAAAGGTGAGCTCATGACTTACAAAACCATACTCGTCCACGTTGATCAATCCCGACATGCGGCGGCGCGCATCCGACTCGCAGCGCAGCTGGCGGCAAGCCAGGAGGCGCATCTGGTGGGTACTTCCATGACCGGCATTTCACGCTTCATTTATCCCGATGGCGTCGTCTTCATCGGATCGGTCATCGACTCCTTACGGGAGAGCGCGCAAACCGAACTGCAAAAATTCGAAGAGTCCGCCCGCCGCGAAGGCGTGACTTTCGAGCGACGCCTCAGCGAAGACGATCCGGCCGGCGCACTGGTTCTGCAGGCGCGTTACGCCGACCTGGTGGTGCTGAGCCAGACCGATCCGGACGAACGCGACTCAGGCGACGTCTACGACCTGCCCGAATACGTGATGCTCAATACCGCACGTCCGGTGCTGACGATCCCGTACGCCGGCGTGTTCGACAAGGTCGGCACCCACATCCTGGTGGCCTGGGATGGCAGCATGGAAGCCACGCGGGCGGTGACCAACGCATTGCCGTTCCTGCGCCGCGCCCGCAACGTCGACGTCGTGCTGTTCAATCCCGACGCGCTGTACGACGTCCACGGCCAGCAACCGGGAGCTGACATCGCACTCTATCTGGCGCGCCACGGCGTCAACGTCAACGTCCTGCAGCAACCCACTGAACTCGACATTGGCAACGCACTGCTCTCGCTGGCCGCTGACACCGGCGCCGACCTGCTGGTGATGGGCGGTTACGGCCATACCCGTTTCCGCGAAGTGCTGCTGGGTGGCGTCACCAAAACCATCCTCAATTGCATGACCTTGCCGGTGCTGTTCTCGCACTGACGCGTCGTCGGAGCCGGAGCGCCGGAGTGGTGCTAAACTCGCCGGGACCAATGCGCACCAGATGCATGTGACAAGCCCGGCCTCAATGGCCGCTGCAATCAAGGAGGCCATTTGAACGTCAAACAATTGCGCGCCCTGCTCGCCATTGCCGAAACCGGCAGCGTCACGCGCGCAGCGGAGTTGCTCCACATAGTCCAGCCCGCCGTGTCGCGCCAGTTGCGCATGCTGGAAGAAGACATCGGCACCACCCTGTTCGAACGCGGCAGCCGCGGCATGGAACTGACCGATGCCGGCCAGATTCTTGCAACGCACGCCAAGCGCGCGCTGCATGAGCTCGATCTGGCCAAGGCTGAGATCGTGCCGGAACCCGGCATGGTCACCGGCAACATCACCGTCGGCCTGCTGCCGAGCACCACTGACCTGCTCGCCGCACGCCTGATCACGCGGCTGCGCACGCTGTATCCGCAACTGATCGTCAACATTTCCGTCGCTTACGCCGGCCACCTGCAGCAATGGCTGGAAGACGGCGCCGTCGACGTTGCGCTGCTCTACGATCCCAAGCCCTCCTCGGTGCTGGAAGTGCAACCGCTGCTTGACGAAAGCCTCTATCTGGTTTCGCTGCCTGGCAAGAATCCGGCCGTCGACGGCGTCGCCGCCCTGCGCTACGTCGCCGAGTTGCCGCTGATCCTGCCGAGCCAGCCGCACGGCTTGCGACTGCTGGTCGACAAGGCCTGCGCGCTGGCCGAGATCGACCTCAACGTGGTCGCCGAAACCAACGCCATGAACGTGCAGAAGAATCTCGTTTTCAGCGGCCTCGGTTACACCATCCTGCCCGGCGTCGCGGTATTCGACGACGTCGCCGCCGGACGCCTGAGCGTGGCGCCGATCTCCAGTCCGACCCTGCAGCGCAAGATCGTGCTGGCCCTGCCGTTGACGCGACGTTCGTCGATTGCGGTGCGCTGCGCGGTCACCGAACTGCGCGAACTGATCAAGGAAATGCTGGCCCAGGACAACTGGCCCGGCGCTACCTGGCTGGCAAACTGATCTGCTCGCGAACGTCTCATCCGGACGTTCGCGAGAGCTATGCTGAAAACTGATTGACCGAACAAATTTCAGCATTGGACGCCTGCGCGGGGCGCACCCTACTATTCCCATCCAAGCTCAATGAACGGGGAATAGCAAACATGAACAGTCCTGGCAGCGCCCAAAACGACCTCTACGCCTGGCGCGAAGATATCTTTTCCATCCTCAAGAACGGCGGTGTCAGCCAGGTGGCCTACGTGCCCGATGCCGGCCACTCGCACGTGATCAATCGCGTCCACGAAGAACCGGGCATGCACCCCATCGTCCTGACCACCGAAGAAGAGGGCGTCGCCAGCGTGTGCGGCGCCTGGCTCGGCGGCGAGCGCGCCGTGCTGCTGATGCAGAGCAGCGGCGTCGGCAACTGCATCAACATGTTCTCGCTGGTGAACAATTGCCGCTTCCCTTTTCTCGCCATCATCACCATGCGCGGCGAGTGGGCCGAATTCAATCAATGGCAATCGCCGATGGGCAAGGCCACACAGGCCGCCATCGAACTGATGGGCATCACGGTGCTGCGCGCCGACCGCCCGGAAGAAGTTGCAGCTACGGTGTCGGCCGGTTTCGACGCCGCGTTTGAAGGCGGCGAATCGGTCTGCGTGCTGCTCGGCCAACGCCTGATCGGCAAGAAAAAATGGGAGGGCAAATGAGCCAGCAGAATCAAGCGAACCAAGCAAATCAACGCACAGCACACATCGACCGCCGCGCCTTCGTCAAGCAGCTGATCGCGGCCTGCCCCGATGCGCTGGTCATCACCGGCCTCGGCTCGGCGACCTATGACGTCTACGCCGCCGGCGACCGCCCGGAGAATTTCTACCTCTGGGGCGCGATGGGCGGCGCCGCTGCGGTCGGTCTCGGACTGGCGTTGGCGCAACCCAAGCGCACCGTGCTGGTCATCACCGGTGACGGCGAACAACTGATGGGCATCGGCGCACTCGCCACCATCGGCGCGCAAAAGCCGGCCAACCTCAACATCATCGTGATCGACAACGGCCACTTCGGCGAGACCGGCATGCAGCGCAGTCACACCAGCCTGGGCACCGACCTGGCGGCAGTGGCGCGCGGTTGCGGCATCGGCAAGGTGGTCACGGTCAACACGCTGGAGCAGCTGCCGTCGCTGGCCGCCGACATCAACACGCGTTCCGGCGCGCTGCTGGCGCAAGTGTTCGTGCAGGCCGACGAATTGCCGCGCGCGCTGCCGACCCGCGACGGCGTCTACACCAAGAACCGCTTCCGCGAAGCACTCGGTTTCGGTCCTGTATAAAGTTTTTCAGCTGTGCGTTCAGCCCGCCTCCTCCGGCGGGTTTTTTTATGGCTACATAGATGATGAAATAGAAAACGTCCGCACACGGCGGACGTTTTCTGCAACCACTGCTTCGATCTATCTACATTTTATTTCCACAGACTACACTTCGATTCCGCCTTGCTCATGTAAGCCGCATCGCCCGGAATCGTCTGCACCACCTTGGCGTAATCCCACGGATATTTGGAATCGGCCGGCGCCTTCACCTGCATCAGGAACATGTCGTGCACCATGCGGCCGTCGGGACGGATCACGCCGTTGGTGGCGAAGAAGTCATTGATCTTGTTCTCGCGCAGGTAAGCCATGATCTTGTCAGGATCAGTGCCGCCGGTAGCCTTGACCGCCTTCAGGTAAGTCGAGGTGGCGGAGGCGTCGCCGGCCTGCAGCGAGCTCGGCATGCGCTTGGTCTTGGCGAAGAAGCGCTGCGACCAGGCGCGCGATTCATCGGTGCGATCCCAGTAGTAGCCGTCGGTGAAATACAAACCCTGGGTCTGCTGCAAACCGAGCGAATGGATGTCGCTGATGAACATCAAAATGCCGGCCAGCTTCATGGTCTTGGACACGCCGAATTCGGAGGCGCCCTTGATCGCATTGATCAGGTCGGTGCCGCCGGTTGACAGGCCCAGCACTTGCGCCTTGGAAGCCTGCGCCTGCAACAGGAAGGACGAGAAGTCGCTGGCCCCGAGCGGATGCTTGACCGCGCCCAGCACGGTGCCGCCATTGGCGCGCACGGTGTCGGCGGTGTCCTTCTCCAGCGAGTTGCCGAACGCCACGTCGGCCGTCAGGAAGTACCAGGTCTTGCCGCCCTGCTTGACCATCGCCGTGCCGGTGCCGCGCGCCACCGACATGGTGTCGTAGGTGTATTGCACGGTATAGGCATTGCACTCTTCGTTGGTCAGGCGCGTGGTGCCGCTGCCGGAAGAAATGAAGACGCGTTTCTTCTCCGCCGCGATCTTGGCGATGGCCAGGCTGGCCGAAGAATTGGTGCCGCCGATGACCAGGTCGTAACCGGCGTCGTACCATTCGCGCGCACGGGTGGCGGCGATGTCGGCTTTGTTCTGGTGATCGATGACGGACAGTTCGATCTTCTTACCGTTGACGCTGCCGCCGGCATCGGCGATCGCCATCTTGATCGCTTCCACGCCGCCGGGTCCGTCGATGTCGGCGTACACGCCGGAAATGTCGGTGATGAAACCTATCCGGATGGTGTCGCCCGCGGCAAATGCCATCCCTGCCGGCGCCATCATCATGCCGGCGGCGATCGCCGCCGCCAGTGCTGTCAATCTCATGCGCATTGTCTTCTCCATTGTCATTGGTATGGCCGCAGGTGAACACATGAGGATCTCCATGGCGTTCAGTCCCGGGGTCGATTTCGGATAGCTGCATTCCATCCGTCGGCGTAGAAAACTTAACGCGCCCGGCACGCCATGTCTAATACCTGATTGTGATCGGCTCATTCCCGATTGCTATGGAAGGACGCCGCATGCAGAAACGTAATGGCGCGATCACAATCCGGTATTGGACGGCGGCGTTTCGCCCGTGCAATGCTGGCGTCTGCCATCCGGCGCGGAGGTCGGTTTTCTTCGTTGCGCCGCCGCATTCTTCTTCCGCAATTTCGCACTCTCTTTACGCATTCCTTTTACAGAAGGCTGACCATGACCGAGTACAAGAACCTGATCGCCGGCGAGTGGGTCGCCGGCGCTGAGCGCCACGACAACATCAATCCGTCGGACACCAACGACGTCGTCGGCGTCGCCTTGCACGCCAGTGCGGCGCAAACCGCCGACGCCGTTGCTGCAGCGCGGCAGGCGTTGCCGGGCTGGTCGCGCAACACGGTGCAATTGCGTTCGGACGTCCTCAGCACGGTCGCCAATGAATTGTTTGCCCGCAAGGAAGAACTGGGCGAACTGCTGGCCCGCGAAGAAGGCAAGACCCGCGCCGAAGGCATCGGCGAAGTGGCGCGCGCGGCCAATATCTTCCGCTTCTTCGCCAGCGAGGTGGTGCGCATCCGCGGCGAAAAGCTGGCCTCGGTGCGGCCCGGCATCGACGTCGAAATCACGCGCGATCCGGTCGGCGTGATCGGCGTCATCACGCCGTGGAATTTCCCGGTGGCGATTCCGGCGTGGAAGATCGCGCCGGCGCTGGCCTTCGGCAACACTGTCGTCTTCAAGCCGTCTGAACTGACTCCGGCCAGCGCCACCGCGCTGGTCGACATCATCGCCCGCGCCGGTGTGCCGGCCGGCGTGATCAACCTGGTGCACGGCGCCGGCGCGGTGGTCGGCGACGCCATTCTGGCCGGCGTGGATGCCGTCACCTTCACCGGCTCGGTCAAGACCGGCGGCCAGATCGTGCAGCGCGCCACGCAGCGCATGATTCGCGTGCAGGCGGAAATGGGCGGCAAAAATCCACTGGTGGTGCTGGACGACGCCGACTTCGACACCGCCGTCAATTGCGCCGTCGACGGCTCCTTCTTCCAGACCGGCCAGCGCTGCACGGCATCGAGCCGCCTGATCGTCACGGCCGGCATCCATGACCGCTTCGTCGCCGCCGTCGCCGAACGCCTCGGCAAGATCGTCATCGACAATGCACTGAAGGCCGGCACCCAGGTCGGTCCGGTGGTCGACCGCCGCCAGCTGGAACAGGACTTGCGCTACATCGACGTCGGCATCGCCGAAGGCGCGCGCGCCGTGGTCAAGGGCGAGCTGCTGCAACGCGCGACGCCAGGACATTACCTGTCGCCGACGCTGTTCACCGAGACCTCCAACGACATGCGCATCAACCGCGAAGAAGTGTTCGGCCCGGTCGCCGCCGTGATCCGCGCCAGGGACTACGAGGAAGCGCTGCACCTGGCCAACGACACCGCCTTCGGCCTCTCGGCCGGCATCTGCACCACCTCGCAAAAGCACGCGCGCCATTTCCAGGCCAACGCCGAAGCCGGCCTCACCATGCTTAACCTGGCCACCGCCGGGCTCGACTACCATGTACCGTTCGGCGGCCGCAAAGGCTCGAGCTACGGACCGCGCGAGCAGGGCACGTATGCGATCGATTTCTATACCATCGTCAAGACCTCTTACCTGAGCGTGTAAGGCGACAACATTCAGTAAGCAGCAGTCAGCAAACAAAAACCATAAGGAGACAAGCATGAGCAACAACCTTACCGTCGGTTTCGTCGGCCTCGGCCGCATGGGAATGGGCATGGCGTCCAACCTGCAGCGCAAGGGCTTCGCGCTGACAGTGTTCGACATCAACGCCGACGCCGTCGGCGCGCTGGTCAAATTGGGCGCCAAGGCGGCCGGCAGCATCGCCGAAGCCTCGCGCGACGTCGACGTCATCGTCACCATGCTGCCCAACACGGCCGTGGTGCTGGAAGCCGTCAACGGCGCCGATGGCGTGCTGGCGCACGCGCGCAAGGGCGCCATCGTCATGGACATGAGCACGGTCGAACCGGAAGCTACCGATGAACTGGCGGCAGCCGCGCTGGCCGGCGGCAAGTCCTTCGTGGATGCGCCGGTGGGACGCCTGGCGAGTCACGCCGACCGCGGCGAATCGCTGTTCATGGTGGGCGGCACCGAAGCCGACTTCAACAAGGTATTGCCGCTGCTGCAGGCGATGGGCACCACCATCCATCATTGCGGCGCCGTCGGCACCGGCACCCGCACCAAGCTGGTCAACAATTACCTGGCGGTGGTGTCGTGCCAGCTCAATGCGGAAGCGCTGACGCTGTCGCAACGTTTCGGCTTGTCATTGGAAAAGACCCTCGACGTCATCTACGGCACCACGGCCACCAACGGCCAGCTCAAGATTGCGTGGCCGGACAAGGTGCTCAAGGGTGACATCGCACCAGGCTTCACCATCGACCTGGCGCATAAGGACCTGACGCTGATCGTCAGCGCCGCCAATTCGGCCAAGTCGCCGATGCCGATCGGCGCAGCGGCGCGCGAAGCGTTCAGCACGGCCCGTGCGCGCGGCTTCGGCGGCAACGATTTCTCGGCGATGGTGGATGTGCTGTGCGACCTGTCGAACACGCCGAAGGCGCGGCTGGCCAAGTAATCGCCAAGTAAAAGACGGACGAAAAAAAGCGGCAGCAAGGCACGCCATCGTGCCCTGCTGCCGCTTTTCATTGCAGAAAACGGTGAGTTACTGCGCCTGGTCCTGCGCGCCGGCGCTGCGGCCCTGGCCGAGGCTGACGAAGGCCAGATTGGAGGTATCGGTCTTGAACACCTGGTCGATCAGCTCCATGCATTCCTTGGCGGCGGAAAGATAGTCATGCTCGCCGGGAAAGCCGTTGGAAAGGTTGGCCAGTTTGCGCGCCCGCTGCACCGATTCCAGTGCGTCGTCGCGCGTCAGGTAGTTTTTCCGCACGAGGATCGCGAGGATGTCGAGGGTCACCGCGTAGTTGGCGATGCAATAGCTGAGGGAAATTTCGTTGTTGGTGCCGCCGTTGTTGCCGCTCATTGTAAGCTCCGTTCTTGTGTCTGCAAGGGATGGGAGAAGCTTACGGGGCCAATGTTGTTAAAGGTATCAGGAAATTCCCGATATCTCCGATGCTTCCTGTGATTCCGACACTCCCGCCTCCGATTCCACTCCCGCCTCCCGCACCACGGCGTGAACAAAACGCAACTTTTCCAGCACCGGCGTCGACAAGGTGAACGGGTAGGAATCCGGCATCCCGATGCTGCGGTTGAGACTGTTGAGCACATAGGTCAGCGCAAACCATTCGCGCGCCAGCTCGTCGAAGCTGTCCTCTTCCACCGGCGATGCGTCGATCACCAGTTGCTGTTCACCGCGATGCTGGGGACGCAACTGCACGCCGCAGGAATAGGCGGTTTCCAGCGTGTCGAACATGTGCAGGTAATGCGCCCAGGTTTCGGCCCAGTCTTCCCACGGATGGCTGCTGGCGTAGACGCTGACAAAATTCTGTTCCCATCCCTGCACCGGACCGTTCTCATAATGGCGCTGCAGGCTCTGCCCGTAGTCGGCGGTCTCGTCGCCGAACAGCGCGCGAAAAGCGTCCAGCCGTGCGTTGCCGGCGATCAGCCGATCGAAATAATAATGCCCGCTCTCATGGCGGAAATGTCCGAGCAGCGTGCGATAAGGCTCGGCCATTTGCTCGCGCATCTTTTCGCGGTAGGCCGGATCGGCCTCCGCGATGTTGATGGTGATGACGCCGTCGGCATGGCCGGTCATGATTTTTTCATGCGGCATGTCCTGCAAGAATTCGAAGGACAACCCATTGCTTGCATCGTCCGGTTTGGGCCGCGGTTGCAGCCGCATGGTCCAGAGCGAATGCAGCAGGCGGCGCTTTGCGACTTCGAGCCTGTGCCACAGGATGCGATTGTTGGGATTATTGGCGTCGTCCAGCGAAGGAATGACGGCAGTCAGGCGGCAGGAGGCGCACAGCGCATGCTCGTCCTGGTCGTCGAGCATCCAGTTGCACACCTTTTCCTGCGCGTAGTTGCTGCATTGCCGGAACAGCTTGCCGGCATTGACCGGATTGACGCTGCGCCAGCGCGAAGGCGCCTCGGATTGGATAGCTGCGTCGGCAGGTGCGTCGGTCGATGCGTCCGTCTGCACTTCGGGCTGATCGGCCGGCGTGAAACTGCTCATGATCTGATGCTCGGGCTGATAGCCCAGCATCCAGCCGCAATGATTACAAACGGTATTTTCAAAAAAAACCTGCTTGCTGCAATTGTCGCAGTGGAATGTCTTCAAGGCGCGGGGGCTCCAATAATGATGTCTTCAGGCTGCGCGGTCTGCATTTGCGTGCGCGTGAGTCGAACCGGTATCGACTTGGCGGCCGGCACCTTGCTGCCCTTGGCATGATGCGCCAAAGGAATCAGCGGATTGAGCTCCGGGAAGTAGCCCATGATACACCCCGCCGGAATGTCGAATGCGTGCACGCGCAGCTTGTCGACGCTGCGCGCGATTTCGTCCTGCGACACGGTCGCGGCAGTCACCAGGTCGCCCTCTTTCAGTCCCAGGCGTTCGATGTCGGCGACATTCATCAGCAATGCATGACGGGTGCCGTGTACACCGCGGAAACGATCGTCGAGTCCGTACACCGTGGTGTTGAACTGGTTGTCGCCGCGCGTGGTCATCAGTCGCAATACATCGGGGCCGTCAGCCGGCATGTCCGGGTCTTCGTCCAGGCTGTCGGGCGTGATGAAATTGGCCTTGCCGTTTTCCGTCTTCCACTTGCGTTCGCGCGCCGCCAATGGCCGCGCGAAACCGCCGGGCGTCCACATGCGCTCGTTGAAGTCGTGGAAAATTTCCGGATAGGTTTCGGCAATGGCGTTGCGGATGCGCGAATAGTCGGCGGCCCAGGCGTTCCAGTTGACGCGTGGATTGGGGATCAGGATGCGTTTGGCGATCTCGGCCACGATGGCGACTTCCGACAGCAGATGTTCCGACGCCGGCTTCACCATGCCATGCGAACCGTGCATGCAGCCGGTGCTATCTTCCACCGAAACGGCTTGCGCGCCGCTGGCCTGCTGATCAACTTCGATCCTTCCCAGGCACGGCAGCAGATAGGAGCGGCGACCGTGGATCACCGAGCTGCGGTTGAGCCGCGTGACCACCTGCACGGTCAGCGGGATCTTGCGCCAGGCCGGCTCCATGCGGCTGTGGTCCGGAATCGCGCGCACGAAATTCCCGCCCAGCATGAAGAAGGCCGAAATCTTTTCCTTGAGGATTTCTTCGCAGGCTTCGACGGTATTGAGCCCCTTCTTTTCAGGCACGTCGAAACAGTATTGCTCTTTCAATTTTTCCTTCGGCACCATCTCCGGTTTTTCGGTGATGCCGACGGTGCGCTGGCCCTGCACGTTGGAATGACCGCGGATGGGACAGATACCGGCGCCCGGCCTGCCGATATTGCCACGCAGCAGGAGCAGGTTGGTCAGCATGTGGATGGTGCGCACCGCTTCACGATGCTGGGTCACGCCCATGCCGTACATCAGCATGGTCGAACGGGCGTTGGCGTAAGTCTGCGCGGCCTGCTCCAGCTCGGCGCGCGAGACCCCCGAACGGTGTTCGATCTCGTCCCATTCGGCACTGCGCGCAGCGGCGGCGAATTCTTCGAAGCCGGCGGTATGGTCAGCGATGAAGCCGACGTCGAGCAGGCGCGGCTGGCGCGTTTCGCGGGCGACGTCGTCGGCTTCGATCAGCCACTTGGCCATGCCCATCACGGCGGCCGTATCGCCGCCGATCTTGATCTGCACATACTGCGAACTGATGGCGGTGCGCGCCGGCGTCAGCATTTCCAGCGGCGATTGCGGATTGACGAAACTGACCAGGCCGCGTTCGCGCAGCGGATTGAAGGTAATCACCGGCACGCCGCGCTTGCGCACTTCTTCCAGCGAATGCAGCATGCGCGGCGCATTGGTGCCGGTGTTGTGGCCGAAGAACAGCAGGCAATCGGTGGAGGCGAAGTCGTCCAGCGTGACCGTGCCGACCGCCACACCGATGGTTTTCGGCAAGGCCACCGAAGTCGACTCATGGCACATGTTGGAGCTGTCGGGCAGATTGTTATTGCCGTACATGCGCGCCATCAACTGGTACATGTAGGAGGTTTCGAGCGAGGCGCGGCCGGAAGCGTAGAAGACTACTTTCTCGGCATCAGCAGCACGCAGCGCGGAGCCTATCTCGTCAAAAGCCTTGTCCCAGGCGATAGGAAGATACTTGTCGCTGGCGTCGTCGTAGCGCATCGGATGCGTGACGCGTCCGACGGCTTCGAGTTCGAGGTCGGACCAGCTTTCGAATTCGGTGACGGTGTGCTGCGCGAAGAATTCCGGCGTGGCGCGCTTGTCGGTGATTTCCCAGGCGGTCGCCTTGGCGCCGTTCTCGCAGAATTCGAACACATGCGGGTCCGCCGGCTTGGCCCACGAACAACTGACGCAGGCGAAGCCGTCCGGCTTGTTCTGCTTCATCAGCACACGCGTGCCGGAGGTCAATACATGTTCCTGCATCAGGATGGAACCGAGCGCACGCACCGAACCCCAGCCGCCGGCGGCGTTGGTGTATTCGGTGAAGGTGGCTTCTTCGGGGATGTCTTTGGTCTTCATGCGCAACTCCGTGCCGACACGGCCCGGCGAGCAACATCAATACTCGCTTCAGGCCAAAGCCTCATCTTCCACCTGCGGCGGCGATTTGACTGTAGGCCGGGAGCCGATTTACATACAGCGCCTGTCCTACAACGCAACACACGGATGATGGCGACGGCTTAGTCCGGCAACTTGCCAAGGTCAACCGGCTCGGCGGTGGACTTGCCGTTATGGCGCGCGCGGAATCCTGCGGAGAAACTGTAGGCCGCCTTGCGGATGCGCATGATGGAACCCACAGGCCGATGCGCAACCACGCCGTGCCACGGGCTGAACGACATGCCGTCGTCGATCGCCTGCGAACGCGCTTCGCTCCACGCCGCCTGGCGCGGCACACGGATGCGCGCAACCGTCACATACGGGCTGAGGTCTTCGGGCCACACGACGGAGGCATCCTCGATCGGCATGCGTTCCAGGTCGGTGCATAGCTGCACGCGCAACTCCCACTCCGCATCATTGGCGGCGAAGAAGTCGCACACGGCTTCACGCAGGCCATCGGGCTTGCCGCGCAAGTCGACCTGTGCGCCGGTCAGCGCTTTCAGATTGGCCGACACCGGCGCGACCGAAATTTTGGACATGAAAGGCCCGCACAGCAGCGGCGCCTGGCTGTAGTAGGTTTCGCCCAGGACATGGTTGGGCGGATGGCCGCCCATGGCCATCAGCGTCGAGCTTTGCTTGCCGGCGGATTCGAGCATTTCTTCGGCGCCGCGCAACAACAACGAGAGCGCCTGTTTGAGTTTGGGCGCCTTGTCGGTGGTCTTGGCCAGCAGCTTCAGCGTACCGAGGAATTTCTTCGCGCTCGAGACGGCGAACGCCGGCCCGTTGACCAGCACGAAATCCTGGGTCACGTCGGTTTCCGAATCCGGCAGACGCGACCCCGACACGCCGACCAGCTTGATCGCCATGCCACGCGGTGTCGATACCTTGTCGTCAAGCATGTCGCCCGGCGTGGTCGACAACCGCATCACCAGCGGATAAATGCCGGGACGGGCGAACACGCCGTGCGCCAAGGTCGCAGGCAAACCTCCCAGCACTTCCAGTTCACCGCGCAGCAGGCCGTGACTCTTGGCATGGACGCTGCGCATGGCGTGGCCGGAATGCTTGAAGGTGGTCTCCGAAATCTCCTTGAGTGCGGCGATCAGGCCGGCTTCCACCTCCTTCTCATCGGGTTCAAGGAGTTCGTACGCCGGATCGTAGTAGATCGGCGCATCGAGATTGCGATCGTCTGGCTTCATGGGCGTGTCCTCCGCTGATGGCTGGTGAGTGGGAGAGTGGGATGCTGATCGGCTCAACCGATGTGGCTGGGCCGATCTCGATCTGCTAGCGGTTAGCGTGTACCGCCGGCAGCGCCGCCGCCGACACCAACACCGACGCCGAGACCGCCCGAGCCACCGGAACCGCCTGCATTGCCCGAGCCGCCCACGCCGACTGACGCGCCGGCGCCGCCACTGCCGCCGTTACCGTTACTGTTGCCGCCGCCATTCACGCCGACGCCGGCATTGACGCCGCCATTTGCACCGCCGCTACCCGAGCGCGTGCCGGAATTGGCGCCGCCGTTTGTTGCTCCGTTTGTTGCGCCATTGACGCCGCCCTTGATGCCGGCATTGCCGCTGCTGTTGACGCCGGAACCGCTGCGCGTGGAGGATGCGCCGCCATTACCGGAGACGCCTGCCGAGCCGGAACCGGATCCCGAACCGCCGGAGCCCGAGGTCATGCCGCTTGCTCCAGCGCCTGCCCCGACGCCGCCTGCAGCGCCCGTGGAAGTTTGTGCATAGGCGCCGCCGCCCAGCGACGCAGCGACCAGAAGCGTCAGGATACGGATTGAGGTCTTTTTCATGTTATCTCCTTGTGTGGATGGTAAATATGTATGCCGATGAATCAAAAACAGGAAGGCCCATGCACAGGCAGGACAAGCAAGGCGTGCGCATGGACCGGAAAGCTCTGTTGATGTCATTCACACTACGCCTGCTCCGTCTGCGGGTCAGTCGGACAAGCGGCAAATCTGTGTCGGCGCATGCTGGATTCGGCCATCGGCGAAGCGGCACGGGACTTGTGAGCGCAGCTATCAGGCCTTTTCCTACAAGCGAAGGCGGGATTTTCCTCTAGCCTGCACGGCCTTGCCGGCGCGACACTTCCGGTTCACCATCCCGCAATCCCTTTTGCACAGCGGCGGCAGGCATAATGGATACGCATGGATACGCATGGACAAGCGCTGCGGCCCACCCTGCTGCACGACAGATCGACGTCACCACGAACATAAGAAGAGCAAGCAATGACAGAAATCCCGACCGCTACCGCAGCTTCACCCGAGCCGCTTCCCCCATCCCGGCCGCCCTCCGGCTCCGGCCGTTCGCTTCTGAGCCTCGTCATCCGCATCGTTCTATGGGTGCTCGCCGGCCTGGTTCTGCTCTGCGTCACGCTGCTGATCGCCGTCGCCACCGTCGACTGGAATGTCGCCCGCCCCTGGATCAGCCGCAAGGTGGTTGATCTGACCGGACGCGAGTTCGCCATCGGCGGCAATCTCAAGGTCGGCTACACGCTGGGCCTGCCGACCGAACCCGGCTGGCATCGCTACGTGCCGCGCCTGCTCATCACCGGCGACAATGTTCGTTTCGCCAATCCTTCCTGGGCCAGCACCGGCCCCAATCTGCTCACCGCACACCGCATCAGCGTGGCGCTGCATCCGCTGCCGCTGCTGGATCACCGCGTGGTGCTCAGCAACCTCGTCATGGACTCGCCCATGCTGGCGCTGGAGCGCGATGCACAAGGTCGCCGTTCATGGCGGCTGCGCGACCCCGACCGGCCATCGCCGTGGCGCCTGGAAGTGCTGCACGGCAGCTTCAGCAACGGTGACCTGATGTATGTCAATCGCCTGCTCGATCTCGATCTCAAGGCCAAGGTCACCTCGCTGGACGATGCCAACGCCAAGGGCCCGGCAAGCGGCCAGCGCTTCGGCCTGCAATTCACCGCCACCGGCACCTATCGCAAGGCATCGGTGAACGGCAGCGGCAAGGCCGGCGGCCTGCTGGCCTTTACCGCGGAACATTCGGTGTTTCCGATCCAGGCGCAGGCCCTGATCGGCAAGAACAAGGCCAGCATCGACGGCATCATCAACGACCCGCGCGCGCCGGCCGGACTCGACCTGCAACTGACGCTGGGCGGCGACAGCATGAGCGACCTGTATCCGGTCACCGGCGTGCTGCTGCCGCAGACGCCCGCCTACGAAACGCGCGGACGCCTGATCGGCACCAAGAATGACGGCATCTGGCTCTGGACCTACGAGAAATTCACCGGCCGTGTCGGCGACAGCGACCTGGCCGGCACGGCGCAATACCTGCCGCGCCAGCCGAAGCTGCCGCGACCGCTGCTGCGCGGTACGATCACCTCGCAGCAATTGCGGCTGGCCGATCTCGGCCCTTCCGTGGGGGCCGACGCCGCCTCAAAAAAACCGGGACGCGACAAGCTGCTGCCGGACAAGCAGTTCCGCGCCGAACAATGGGCCGCGCTTGACGCCGACATCGCCTTCAAGGGAAAAAAAATCATCAGCAGCTTCGCCGCGCTGCAGGATGTCGATACCGTCATCCGCATGCAGGACCGCGTACTGAGTCTGGCGCCGCTCAACTTCGGCCTGGCCGGCGGCAAGGTGACCACCAACATTTCGCTGGACGGCAGGCATCAGCCGATTGCCGCGCAGATCAAGCTGGCCGCGCGCCAGGTCAAGGTGCGCGAACTTTTCCCAAAACTGAAATCGATGCAAGCCAGTTTCGGCGAGATCAACGGCGACGCCGCGCTGACCGGCCACGGCAACTCCATCGCGACCATGCTGGGCACCTCCAACGGTGAAATCGGCGCAGTGGTCAGCGAAGGCGCCGTCAGCAAGTTCATCTTGGAAGCGGCCGGCCTGAATATCGCCAACGCCGTCTTCGCCAAAGTGTTCGGCGACAAACCGGTGCACCTCAACTGCATGGTTGGCGACATGGTCGTCAACAACGGCCGTGCCGATGTACGCCGCTTCATGCTCGACACCGACGACACGCGCGTCGACGTAACCGGCGGCGTCGACCTGAGCCGGGAACAACTGGACCTGGACGTGCGTCCACAGGCCAAGGGTATGCGGATTTTTTCACTGCGCACGCCGCTGTACGCCAAGGGCACATTCGCCCATCCCGACATTGGCCCGTACAAGGGTCCGCTGGCGCTGAAGGCTGCCGCCGCCGGCGCGTTGGCTCTGCTGGCGCCGGCTGCCGCAGTGCTGCCGCTGGTGAGCATGGGCGACAAGCGCGACAACGCCGACGATTGCGCGCTGGCGATGGCGAAGACCGCGCAGACGCGCGCCCAGCCGCACTCGGAACCGACTGCAGCACCGGCCAAACCGGTCACGCAATCCGATATGGGAAAAGCGGGAACGCCGGCAAAGCCGGGAACGCAAAACAAGCCGTAACAGGAGAATTGACATGCCCGATATCGACACGCAGCAACGCAAGAAGCGAGACGGCGACAAGGCCGGCAAGATCGTCGCCGGCGCGGTGCTGGCGACCGGACTCGGGCTGCTGTTTGCCGGCCTGCGCCGCAGGCATACACAACGGCCGCAACAGCCGCAACAGCCGAAACGGTCGCAGCGGACCGCGTCACCCGCTGCCGCACTGCCCGCACCGCGTCAGCGTCCTCCTGCAGCCGTCAGGAAAGCCGCCCATCCTCGCAAATCCAGCTTTCTCGAACAACTCGCACCGGTGCTGACCACGGTGCTGCCGATGATCGCCTCGTGGCAGGCCGAACAGGGCAAGCGTGCGGCGCACGCCTCGCTGGAGAAGACCCGCGAATCCGCGGCGCTGGTGGAGGCCGCTGCGGCCCTGAACGCAGAGTCGTCGCAGTTGCATCCATCCGACGGCGGCATCGTCAAGATCCAGCCCGGACCGTGGTGGAGCCAGGCATGGCAATTCGTCCATGCCGCCGTCAACGCCTGGCTCGACAACTTCGCGCCGAGCATGGGCGCAGCGATCGCCTACTACACCATGTTTTCGATCGCGCCGATCCTGATCATCGCGATCGCCATCGCCGGCATGATCTTCGGCCAGGATGCCGCGCAGGGAGAAATCGTCGAGCAGATCCGCAGCATCGTCGGCACCGACGGCGCCATCGCGGTGCAGGTCTTGCTGAAGTCGGTCAGCACGCGCTCGGATGGCGTGATTGCCACGGTGCTCAGCGTGATCACGCTGGCGGTCGGCGCCACCGCCGTGTTCGCCGAGCTGCAGAGCGCACTCGACCGCATCTGGAAAATGCCCACCGTGGCGCGCCAGAGCAGCATCTGGACGCTGGTGCGCACGCGCCTGCTGTCGTTCGGTCTGATCCTCGGACTGGGCTTCATGCTGATGGTGTCGCTGGTGGTCAGCGCCGGGCTGGCGGCCCTGGGGAAATGGTGGGGCGACTGGTTCGAAGGCTGGACCATCGTCATGCACGTGGCCAACTTCGTGATTTCGTTCGCGGTGTTCACCGTGCTGTTCTCGGCGATCTACCGCTTCATGCCGCGCGTGAGCCTGTCATGGCACGACGTGCGCATCGGCGCGATGGCGACCACGGTGATGTTCATGATCGGCAAATACCTGATCGGCCTGTACCTCGGCAGGACCGGCATGAGTTCCGGCTTCGGCGCGGCAGGATCGTTTGCGCTGCTGCTGGCGTGGATCTATTACTCGGCGCAGATTTTCCTGCTCGGCGCCGAGTTCACCTGGATCTATGCCAACAACTTCGGCTCGCGCCAGCCGCGCATTTAGAGCGGCTAACAAAACGCCGCTAGCGGCGTTGCACCTCCCGGTTCAACTTAACTGAGGTACTCGCGTACTGTCTTCGTCGGCGCGCCTTGCTATCGACGTTTTGTTAGCCGCTCTTGACTATCTTTATACGGCCCAGCGTTGCGCCAGTGCCGCCAATTCAGACTTGGCGCGTACCAGCGCCGCTTCGCGTTCCTGCACGGCGCTGAAGGTCAGCGGCTGGGCATCGACGAAGGTCGGCGACGGCACGCCCATGAAGGCAAACGCCGCGCGCAAGGCCGGTGTCAGCGCATCCATGCCCGCCAGCGGCGAACCGGGACGCAGATCGGCGCCGCGCGTGGTCAGGAACAATACCTTTTCCGGCGCCAACTGACCCTGATAGGAACCGTCGGCACCGACCTTGTAGGTCAGGTCGGTGCGCACGATGTTGTCGATGAAGGCCTTGAACACGGACGGCATCGAGAAGTTGTACATCGGCATGGCGAACACGAAAGCGTCGGCATCCAGCACGCGCTTGCACAGCGCATCGGAGGCTTCCAATGTCTGCTTCATGGCCGGCGTACGATCCGCGGCCGGCGTGTAGGTGGCGACGGTGAAGGCTTCGCTGACGTGTGCCGGCGTGTCTGCGGCGACGTCGAGGTAGTCGACTTCCAGAGCCGGGATCTGCTGCTTGAGCAGATCGATGAAGTGACGCGAGAGCGCGCGCGAGTTGGACCATTCGCGCTTGGCGCTGGCGTCGACGTGAAGCAATTTCATGAAGCTGTTCCTTTGTTTCTTTATTGGACAGGGATGATGGGAGTGATGGCTTTGCCGAAACGCATGGAGCTGGTCAGCAGCCCCTGCCGGAAGTAGAAGCGTTGCGCCAGCGCATTGGCCAGTCCGGTGTCGAGCGTGAGCCGCACACAACCGGACTGCGCAGCAACTTCGCCGAGTGCATCCAGCAAGCGCGCGCCGCATTGGCTGCCGCGCGCCGCTTCGGTGGTGATGAGGTCGTCGACGTAGAGGAATTTTCCGTAGACCAGGTTCTCTTGCAGGCGATAGCCGGCCAGCGCGACCGGCTGGTCGTCCTGCCATTCGGCCAGCAGGCGGTAGCCTTCAGCGGCCTGGCGCGCCACGCGTTCGAGGAATTCCGCTTCGCTTTGCAGGTGCGGACGCAACTGCTTCATGACGGGATAGCAGGCGCGCAGCGCTTCCGGCGTATCGGCATGGCGCAGGACGGCGGGACTGTTGGACATGGAAATCCTTCCGGGCAGAGTAGACAAGCCTGCATGGTAAGGAAGGTTTGGCACAACCGACAGAGCCAAGAAGCACAGATTTCACTGGGACAAGGGACGACCGTCAATCCGTCGCCTCTGTCCGATCCTGCTGCCTTTACATCGACGTCGCCGAACGCGCCGCCTGTTCATACAGCCCCGACAGGATGCGCAGGAAGCGCGCCAGCTCCTCCAGCTCGAAGCTCTCCGCCTCATCCCCGGTCAGGCCGGACACCAGCAACTGCTCGCGGATGTCGTAGTAGCGCTTGCAGATGTCCTGCCCGGCCTCGTTGGTCGAGTACAGTACTTCCTTGCCGCGCTTCTCGGTGTTGACCAGGCCCAGCGAATGCAGCTTCTTGAGCGAATAGTTGACCACGTGCGTGTCCTCGATGTTGAGGATGAAAGAAATGTCGGCCAGTTTCTTCTCGCGCGCGCGATGGTTGATGTGATGCAGCACCAGCACGTCGGTGGCGGTCATGTCCTTCATGCCTGCGGCGGAGATGCAACGCACCATCCAGCGGTTGAAGGCATTGCTGGCGATGATCATGCCGAACTCGAACTCGCTCAATTCCTTGCTTCTCCCTGATGCCAGGTGCAACGACGATACGATGGGAACCTTGGCGACGTTTTGCGCGAAGGTGGCCTTTACGTTTTTCTTTGCGGTCGACATGGCGCTGGCTCCTGATATGAAATTCTGGCGGGTGCAGGATCGGCATGTATCCCGCCGATACCGATGGTCTGGATATCGCCGGGCGCCTCGATCTTGAAGATCGACACCGCGCGGCCCAGCGCCATCGACTGGTCATGCATGCTTTGCGCGGCGGCGGCGGCCTGTTCGACCAGCGCCGAGTTCTGCTGGGTCATGTCGTCGATCTGTTCGATGGCGTCGTTGACCTGGCGGATGCCGGCGCTCTGCTCATCGCTGGCGGCGGAGATCTCGGTCATGATGTCGGCCACGTGTTTGACGCTGCGCACGATGTCCTGCATGGTGGTGCCGGCCTGGTCCACCAGCGTGCTGCCGGCGTCGACTTTCTTGACCGAGTTCTGGATCAGTCCGGCGATTTCCTTGGCGGCCGAGGCGCTGCGCTGCGCCAGTCCGCGCACTTCCGCCGCCACTACGGCGAAGCCGCGGCCCTGTTCGCCGGCCCGAGCCGCTTCCACTGCGGCGTTCAATGCGAGGATATTGGTCTGGAATGCGATGCCGTCGATGACGCCGATGATCTCGACGATCTGGCGCGAGCTGTCCTTGATTTCGCGCATGGTGTTGACCACTTGCGTGACCACGTCGCCGCCCTGCGTCGCCACTTGCGAGGCATTCATCACCAGCTGGTTGGCCTGGCGCGCGTTCTCGGCGTTGTGGTTGACGGCGTCGGTCAGCTCCAGCATCGAGCTGGCGGTTTCTTCCAGCGTGCTGGCCTGCAGTTCGGTGCGCGCCGACAGGTTGGCGTTGCCGTCGGCTATTTCACGGGCAGCCACCGAGATGGCGTCAGAGCCGTCGCGCACTTGGGTGACGGCGTTGACCAGGCCGTCGCGCATGCCTTGCAGCGCAGTCAGCAGTTTTCCGGTTTCGTCGTGGGCGCTGTTCTCGACACGCACCGACAAGTCGCCGCCGGCGACGCGCTCGGCGATGTTGATGGCGGCGTTCAACGGACGCGTGATGCTGCGCATGACCGAATAGCCGACCAGCACCGCCAGCAGCGAGGCGATCGTCGCCATCGCAATCATCAGCACGCTGGCCGCGCCGGAGACACGCTCCGCTTCCTGGCCGGCCTGCTCCATGCCGCGCCCCTGGAAGGCGATCAGGTTGTCGAGCGCCTTGAAGTACGCCACCTGGTAGGGCGCGATCTCCGGCAGGATCAGGTCGCGCGCCTGCTCCACCTGGCCGTCCTTGACTGCCGCCAGGAAATTGTTGAGCACCGGCGTGTACTGCGCACGCGCCGCGTTGACGGCGTCGAGCATGCGCTTGCCTTCGGCGGATGGCGTGTCGCGCGCAAAGCGCTTGAGCGTCTCGTCAATGACGGCGCCGGCGCGGGTAATTGCATCGAGCTCGCCCTTGATCTCGTCGACGGTGCTCATGAACAGCAGGTTGCGCATGCTGCGCGCGGTTTCGTCGAGCGCACCCTTGACCGTGTTGGCCATGACCGTGCGCGGATAGAAATCGTTGGCGATGCTGCGGATGTTGCCGTTGATCTGGTTGAGGCGGTAGACGCCGATCACGGTCAGGCCGAGCATCAGCAGGATGACCACGCCGAACCCGAGGCCGAGGCGTTGTCCGATTTTCAGGTGAGACAGTTTCTTCATTTTCCACCCCTCAATGTTCACGACAAAAATACGCGTTGGTACAGGTCCGCCTGGCCGACGGCTTTCCTCAAGAAAGAATCGGCCGCTTGCGGCGGGGATATGAAAATTCGCGGCCCCGCCGCAATCGGCAAATCTCAAAGCCGCCGGCAATCAGGCCCGGAGGACTACGCCTGAAGACAAGTGTTTTTCCAGGAACCACTTGCCTTCAGGACGCAGCCGCCGGAAGAACGCTCAGAACGTGTGGCGGATGCCCATGTTCCAGGCGCTGTTGCCGCTACCTGCCTCGATCGAGCTGCCGACTGTGTACGGCGCGCCGTTCTTGTTCTTGATGTGGGCATACATCGCGTACAAGTCGGTGCGCTTGGACAAGGCATAGCGATAGCCGAGTGCGAACTGATCCGCATCCTGGTTCAGCGCGGTCTTGTCATTCTTGCGAATGTAGGACGCCAGGAACGTATGCTGCACACCGAACGGCACCGTCACGCCGACCAGGATGTCGGCGCTGTCGGTGGACGCCACGATCGGCGTGGTGCCGTACGGGTTGACGGTGTTGCGCAGCGGCGAGCTGTTGAGACCCTTGTTGATGCCGTACGCGGCGTGCAGCTTGACGGGACCGAAGTTGTAGGTCGCGCCGAGCAGCGTGCTGCGGCCGGAGCCGGTCTGGGTAGTCACCGTGTCGTTGTTGCGGCCGTGGAAACCCAGGCGCACGTTCAACGGACCGTTGGCATAGCCGACGGCTGCGCCAATCTGGCTGGCGGCCTTGGTGCTGCCGGCGGTTTCGCCGAAGCCGTAAGCCAGTTCACCGGTCACGCCGCCGAAGTTGGGCGAAGCGTACTTGATGGTGTTGTCCATGCGGCTGGCGCCGTTGCCGGTGTTCGGCATCAGGTTGGCTGCGTCGCCGGCGTAACCGGTGCCGAACGGATCAACAGCAGACAGCACCAGGTATTGCGGCGTGTACTGGCGACCGGCAGTGACGGTACCGAAACCGCCGCCCAGGCCGACATAGCTTTGACGGCCGAACAGCAAGCCGCCCTGGCCCAATGCGCCGGTGTCGTTCTGGAAGCCGGTTTCGAGCAGGAACAGCGCCGACATGCCGCCGCCCAGATCTTCCGTGCCTTTGAAACCGATGCGCGAACCGCCGCTGATGCCGCTGGTCAGTTTGGTGACGTGACCTGCTGCGCCGCCGCTTTCGACCACGATGCCGGTGTCGATCAGACCGTAGATCGTGACCGACGACTGCGCCTGGACAGGCGCGGCCTGGATGCCGACTGCGGCAAACGCCGCTGCAGCCAAGACTTTATGTTTCATTGAAACTCCCCGATAGATGAAATTGCATCAAACCCAATAAACCGCGTACCGGCCAAATGTTGTGCGCGCCCTCCTGCTGGCCGGCATGCGCCTGCTCTCTGCGGCGCCGGGACAATGGCCGTTGTCCCGGCGCGTTCAAAGAGAACTCCTGGACGCGCAGCCTTGTTCCCCTTTTCAGCTGCGCGTCGCCATTCTTTTTCCTGCTTTTTCTGTTTCTTGCTTTTGCTTCTTGCTATGCCGTCAGCCGCTCGCGCGGCAGCTCGAACTTGTTGCTCCTGAATTCCTTGAGGAAGGCGAATGCCGGACTGCTGTCGCCGATGAAGCCGAACGACGAATCCAGCACGCGCGGCGGCAGCCACGGATACGGCAGGAACGAATGCAAGGTCGTCAGCAGGTCGCCGGCGACGTCGGCCATCAGCATCATGTGGTCGATGCGGATGTGCATTTCGCTGGCGCGCCACAGCTCTTCCGGATGCTGGTTCAGTTGCCAGTTGTAGTAACCGCGTCCGATGCGCAACGACGCGGTTTCTTCCTCGCGCATCAGCACCAGCCACGGCAGTTGTTCGATGCGGCCGTTATTGACGTCCAGCTCGTCGCACACGTAATAGGTGCGGCAATGCGTGAAGCGCTTGGCGAAGTCGGTCACCAGCGTCTGCGCGATGCCGTCGGCGCCGACCACCAGCGGCGGAAACGCCACCGCGTTGGCCGAGGTCGAAATGCTCAGCACCGCGTTCGGTTCGTAGATGTCATGGATCAATGAAGGACAGCATTTGTCTTTTGCATAGACGTACGCTTCCAACAGGGATTTATGCGTCAACATAAAATTCCTCGTTTCATGACGGGCGGGCCCGTCGCTATGGGATCTGCGCGCACCGCATTGCTCTGTGGTGCAGGCGCTTCGGATGGTGCTTACATGGCTATTCGTTGAGACGGTCGGTGACGAACATCTTGCCGGGTGCATGGGTGATGCAGAACGGCAGCTTGCTGAGTTCGGCAACGTATTGCGGCGTCACGCCGCAAGCCCAGAACACCGGCAATTCATCGTCCATGATCTCGACGGCATCGCCGAAATCCGGCCGCATCAGATCGACGATGCCGATCGCCTGCGGATTGCCGATGTGCACCGGCGCACCATGCACCTGCGGCAGGCGCGCCGTGATCTCCACCGCACGGGCGATGTCGCGGCTCTTGACCGGACGCATGCTGACCACCGCGTTGCCGGTGAAACGTCCGGCCGGCGTGCACGGCATATTGGTCTTGTACATGGCGACGTTGCGTTGCTGTTCGATATGGCGCAGCGGGATGCCGCCCTCGATCAGCGCGCTTTCGAACGAGAAGCTGCAACCGATCAGGAAACTCACCAGGTCGTCGCGCCAATACGTGGAGATATCGGCGACCTCCTGCTGCAGTACGCCATTTTCAAAAATCCGGTAACCCGGCGCGTCGGTGCGCAGGTCGGCGCCGGGTGCGCTGCGCGGCTCGAAACGGCCCGGCTCCAGCACTTCCACCAGCGGGCAAGGCTTGGGATTGCGCTGGCAAAACAGCAGGAAATCGAAAGCGTATTCGCGCGGCACGATCATCAGGTTGGCCTGCACGTGGCCGTCGGCATAACCGGCGGTCGGGCCGTCGAACGTGCCGGACCGGCACAGTGCGCGCAGGTCGGCGGCGGACAGCGCCGCGTCTTGGGTCATCTTCATGTGGGTCGTCATCACCTTACAAGCCTCCCAGGTAAGCCTTCTTGATGTCGTCGTTGTTCAGCAGTTCGCTGCCGGTGCCTTCCATCACGATGCGGCCGGTCTGGATCACGTAGCCGTAATCCGCAATCGCCAGCGCCTTGTGCAGGTTTTGCTCCACCAGCAGGATAGACACGCCCTTGGCGTTGACCTGCTGGATGGTGTCGAGCACCTTGGTCACGAACTTGGGTGCGATGCCCCACGACGGCTCGTCCAGCAACAACAGGCGCGGCTTGGCCATCAGACCGCGCGCAATCGCCAGCATCTGCTGCTCGCCGCCGCTCATGGTGCCGGCCAGTTGATGGCGGCGTTCCTTGATGATGGGGAAAGTCGCGTACATCTCTTCGATCGATTCGGCTATCTCGTGCTTGTCGCTGCGCGTGTAGGCGCCGAGTTCAAGGTTGCGCTGCACGCTCAGGCGGCCGAACAGGCGGCGGCCTTCCGGCACCAGCGACAGGCCGAGGCCGACGCGGTCGAACGGCGCCACCTTGCCGATGTCGGTGTTATCAAACACGATGCTGCCGGCGTCGACCTTGTTGAGGCCGGCAATCGCGCGCAGCGTGGTCGACTTGCCGTTGCCGTTGCCGCCCACCAGCGCCACCAGGCTGCCCGGCTTGACGTCGATATCGACTTTGGACAAGGCCAGCACGCCGTCATAGCTGGCTCGCAGATTTCTCACCTGTAGCATCATTCATCTCCCAAATAGGCGGCGATCACATGCGGATCGTTGGATACGTCGTGCGGCGAACCGTCGGCAATCTTCTTGCCGTAGTCGAGCACCACGATCTGGTTGGCGATCGGCATGATGCCTTCCAGCACGTGCTCGACGATCAGACAGGAAATGCCCTGGTCGCGGATCTTCAGCACCACGTCGACGGTCTCGCGCACTTCGGTCGGGTTGAGGCCGGCCATGACTTCGTCCATCAGCAGCAGCTTGGGCTTGACCGCCAACGCGCGCGCCACCGCCAGGCGGCGCTGTTCGCTGATGGTCATGCTGCCGGCCGGCTTGTCGGCAAAGCGGCCAAGGTTGACGAAGTCCAGCAGCTCCTGCGCGGTGCGCCGCGCCGCGCCAACGCCGCGCTCGTTGAGGAAGGCACCGACCATGACGTTTTCCAGCGCAGTCATGCTGGTGAAGGTGCGCGCCACCTGGAAGGTGCGGCCGATGCCGATGCGGGCACACTGCTCCGGCGACATGCCGGAAATTTTGAGATCCTCCAGCCAGATGTCGCCCGTGGTCGGCGGCGAGTAGCCGGCGATGCAGTTGAACATGGTGGTCTTGCCGGCGCCGTTGGGGCCGATCAGGCCGACGATCTCGCCGGCCTGGACCGTGAAGGAAATATCTTGGTTGGCGGTCAGGCCGCCGAATTTCTTGTAGACGTTTTCTACGCGTAGCAAACTCATTTCGTGTCCTCCTTGGCGGCATTTTCAGCCTGCGCCTTGATGGCCTTGCGGCGGGCGAACACGCTCTTGATGTAACCGAGGATGCCGTTCGGGTAGTACACCGCGATGACGATGATCAGTGCGGCGTAGATGATCAGGTCGGTGCCGCGGCCGGAACCGCCGAAGAAGGTGCGCGTGCCTTCTTCGATGGCGGTCAGCAGACCGGCGCCGACCAGCGGGCCGAACAGCGTGCCGATGCCGCCGAGAATCGCCACCAGCGCCATCTTGATCGACATGCCGGTGCCCAGCACCGAGGCCGGATCGATGTACAGTTCTTTCTGCGCGTACAGGCTACCGCCCATGGCGGTGAAGAAGCTGCTCACAGCGAATGCGATCTGCTTGTATTTGCTGAGACTGACGCCAAGGCTGCGGGCGGCGTCCGGCTCATCCTTGATGGCGCGGAAGTAGTAGCCGAGGAAGCTGCGTTCGATGATGAAGTTGGCCAGCAGCGTGACCAGCAGCAGGCCGAGCGCGATGTAGTAGTACGGCTCCTTTCCGGCGAAGATCATGCTGGCCCAGCCACCCTCGCCCATCGGGATCGTCAGGCCGACTGCTGCTCCTGCGAAGTCCCAGTTGGTGAAGACGATCTGGATGATTTCGGCGACCGCAATCGTTGCCATTGCGAAGTAATGGCCCTTGAGGCGGAAGCAGGACCAGCCAATCACCAGGCTGACCAGCGCCGCGATGACGCCGCCGACCACCATGGCGAACCACGGATTGACGCCGTAGACCGAGAACAGGATCGCCGAAGTGTAGGCGCCGATACCGTAGAAGGCGACGTGGCCCAGCGAGACCTGGCCGGCGTAGCCGCCGACGATGTTCCAGGACACGCCGATCTGCGCCGCCATCAGGATCAGGATCGCCAGGTTCTGGTGCGACGGGCTGGTGATGTACAGCGGCAAGGCCAGCGCCAGCAGCAGCAGCGCGACCAGCAGTCCGTGCGTTTTATTGAAGCCCGGAGCGGACGCGGTGGGCGTCAGCGGCAGGCTGGAAGTAGTTTTGAGCATGAGGTTTCTCTCCGAGTAATTGTGTGGTCAGGCTCAGGCCTTGCCCATCAAACCTTGCGGACGGAACATCAGCACTGTCAGGAACAGCACCAGCACGATCGCCATCTTGTATTGCGGTCCCAGGAACAAACCGCCCATCACTTCGATCACGCCGACCAGTACACCTGCAATCAGTGCGCCGACCACGCTGCCGAAGCCGCCCAGGTTGACCACCACGAAGGCGATGAGGATGAAGTTGGCGCCGACTTCCGGGAAGATCGGGAAGAAGGTCGACAGCAAGGCGCCCGCCACACCGGCACAGGCGGCGCCGACGCCCCAGGCCAGCGCGAACATCTTTTGCGAATCGATGCCCATCAGTTGTGCCGCCTCTTTGTCGGCGGCGGTCGCTTCCAGTGCGGCGCCGAGTTTGGTGCGGGTCAGAAACAGGTAGATCACACCGGTGACCACGATCGCGCCGAGGCCGGCGGTCAGTTGCGGCGAGCCGATCTGGATGCCGCCGAGCGAGACGTGGCCGGCGACCATGGAGTTTTCGATGGTGCGGAAGTCGGCCTTCCAGAAGAACTGCGCGATGCCGCGGAACAAGATCATCAGGCCGAAGGTCGTGAAGATCTGCGACACCATCGGCGCATTGGTGATCTTGCGGATCACCAGCTTGTACAGCAGCGCGCCCAGTCCGAACAGGAACAGCGCGGTGAGCGGTAAGGTAAAGATCGGATCGAGCGCATACAGCGCGAACAGCCAGAAGCTCGAATACATGCCGAACATCAGGAATTCGCCGTGGGCGAAGTTGACGATGTCCATCACGCCGAAGATCAGCGTCAAACCGATTGCCACGAGCGCATAAATAAGTCCGATCAACAGGCCGGACGCCAGGGTCTGCACCAAAATATCCCAAGTCATGAATTTCCCCTTTACGAACTATTTACGCGCCGTAAATACCCGCGATAAAAATTGAATCTGAAAAGGAAGGCCGCGCATTGTTGTTCTTGTCGCTGCGGCCTTCCGTCTGCCACCGGAAAGACTGATTGCTTGCTGCTTTTTACTTGCGCTGATCCCACTTCGGCATCGGCCACACGATGTCGCGCGTTGCCATGTCGAACGGCCACACGGTGTAGTACTTGCCGTTGATGATTTGCAGCAGGATGCCGGAGCTCAGCGTGTTCTGGCCGTGCTCGTCGAACTTGACGCCCTTCCACGGCATGATCAGCTTGTTGCCGGGGATGTTGGTTTCCGACAGCGCCTTGCGGATCGCTTCAGGATCGGTAGAGCCGGCGCGGTTGATCGCATCGGCCAGCGTCATCAGACCGGTGAAGGTACGCGACGAGTTGCCGGTGAAGTTGATCTTGAAGCGGGCGTTGAACAGATCGTTGACTTGCTTGATCAGCGGATTCTTGCCGGCCAGGTCAAGCGACCAGACATCGCGGGTGATGATGAAGTCGGCGTCCTTGCCCAGCGTCTTGACGAACTCGGTGTCGATGAAACCGGCGTCGTTGGCCAGGATCATGTCCGGCGTGAAGCCCAGTTCCTTGTACGTCTTCATCGACAGGATGGCGTCGCCCAGGTAGGAGGACTGCATCACCACTTGCGGTGCGGCGGCTTTGAGCAGCTGCACTTCGGAGGTCAGCTGGGTGCTCTTGGCCGGATAGACGATGGTCTTCACCAGATCGTAGCCGCGGTCCTTGGACAGCTTGGTTTCCAGCTTGGTGGTCTCGTTGCCCCACAGCGTGTTTTCGTTGAAGGCGCCGAGCTTGCTGATCTTGATGCCCTTCTTGGCTTCCAGCTCCTTGAAGAATTCATAGAAGTTGGTGACGAACAGGTCGTCGTGCGCCGTGGTGCGGAAGAACCACTTGAAGCCGCGCTGCGTCAGCGAAGCCGACGACGATTCCGGATTCAGGTAAGGCACCTTGTAGCGTTCCGCGACCTGGCTGGTGGTGGCGGTGACGTTGCTGAAGTAGGCGCCGACCACGGCGACGACCTTCTCCTGCGTGATCAGGCGTTCGGCTTCGGTGGCGCCGACCTGCGGGTTGCCTTGCGAATCGGCGAACACCAGCTTGATCTTGGCGCCCTTCAGGTTGGGCAGACCGCCGCCGGCCGAGAACGGCAGGTTGGGCACGCCCTTGGCGCCGTTGTTGATGATGTCGGCGGCCAGTTCCAGCGCGTCCTTCATTTCAGCGCCGGTGGAAGCGGCGGCGCCGCTCAGGGGATAGATGACGCCGATCTTGATTTCCTGCTGTTGCGCTTGCGCCGAGAAGGCGGCAACGCTGAAAGACACGGCCAGGCCGGCTTTGAAAACACGTTTGAAGACGAGACCTAACATGATGAGACGCTCCTTGTTGTATTGACTGACATCCAAAAATTCCTCCCACCGCAGACCGCTGCATGACATCTGCCGCACCCTGCCCGGGAGCTACCCAAAATCACCACAAAAACTTCCACCCCACCGCCATCGCAAAAGCGAAGGCTGTGTTGATCCACTCCAGGCCGGTTGCCCGACTGGACTTATGTGCTGGTGTTGCGCTGACTTCTATCGACTGCTTGATTCAGGTGACTCAGGATTCATGGCCTTGCCCCGCACTTGCGCTATTGCTCGCCGGCATTTCGCCGACGTCGGGGGCACGCTTGAAAATGGCGGCGGTGGTTGCGTTGGTTTGCACTTCACCGCGTTATGCGTCGTTCTTTCGCCATTTTTTGTCTCCTTGATTTTTTTCTTGAATCCTATATGTTTCGTCGATAATATGTCAATAAATTATTAATATTAATAAAAATAAATGATCGCCAAATCATTGACGAGTTATTAGCAAAGCGCGTGCCAGTTTTGCAGCGTGATCGCCACTTCAGACGCAAACACAGATACAGCAAGGCTTTAAGGAGGATATGGCGGGCTTCCCCGATGTTTCCTCAGCAAAACGTTCGGCCCTGATCGCACGGTTTATGTGCAAAGTGTCGATAATTCATCAACAAAAATGCACCTGAAAGTTCAATCGAGAAAGGCAATGCACCATGAATAAAGAGCAGACAACACTGGGGGAACAACGCTGGCAGTTCTGGATCGATCGCGGCGGCACGTTTACCGACATCGTTGCGCGCCAGCCCGACGGCACGCTGTTGACGCACAAGCTGCTGTCCGAGAATCCCGAGCAATACAAGGACGCGGCCGTGGCCGGCATCAAGCGCCTGCTTGGACTCAAACCCGATGAAGCGATCTCGCCGCAGCAGGTCGAAGCGGTGAAGATGGGCACCACCGTCGCCACCAATGCGCTGCTCGAGCGCAAGGGCGATCCGACCGTATTGGTGATCACCAAGGGCTTCCGCGACGCCTTGCGCATCGCGTATCAAAATCGTCCACGCCTGTTCGACCGCAACATCGTGCTGCCGGAATTGCTGTTTGAAAAAGTCGTGGAAGTCGATGAGCGTCTGAGCGCGCACGGCGACGTGGTACAGCCGCTCGACACGGTGTCGGTGCGCCAGGAATTGGCTGCCTTATATAAGGAGGGCTATCGCGCCGTCGCCATCGTGCTGATGCACGGCTACCGCTTTACTGCGCATGAAGAAAAGCTGGCGGAGATCGCCGCCGAACTCGGCTATACGCAAGTCTCGGTATCGCACGAAGTCAGCCCGATGATGAAGCTGGTCTCGCGCGGCGACACCACGGTGGTCGACGCGTATTTGTCGCCGATCCTGCGCCGCTACGTCGACCAGGTCGCTGGTGAAATGGACGGCGTGCGCCTGCTGTTCATGCAAAGCAACGGCGGCCTCACCGACGCCCATCGCTTCCAGGGCAAGGACTCGATCCTGTCCGGCCCGGCCGGCGGCATCGTCGGCATGGTGCGCACGGCAGAGACGGCCGGTTTCGACAAGATCATCGGCTTCGACATGGGCGGCACTTCGACTGACGTGTCGCACTATGCCGGCGAGTTCGAACGCGAATTTGAAACGCAAGTTGCCGGCGTGCGCATGCGCGCACCGATGATGAGCATCCATACGGTGGCGGCGGGCGGTGGCTCGATCCTGCATTTCGACGGTTCGCGCTACCGCGTCGGTCCCGACAGCGCCGGCGCCAATCCCGGCCCGGCCAGTTATCGCCGCGGCGGCCAGTTGGCGGTCACCGATTGCAACGTCATGCTGGGCAAGATCCAGCCGGCCTACTTCCCGAAAGTATTCGGCCCGGCTGCGGACGAAGCGCTCGACCGCGACGCTGTGGTGCGCAAGTTCACCGAATTGGCCGACCGCATCCATGCCGAAACCGGCAACCGCCGCACGCCGGAAGAAGTCGCCGAGGGCTTCATCGACATCGCCGTCGGCAACATGGCCAACGCGATCAAGTTCATCTCAGTGCAGCGCGGCCATGACGTCACCGACTACACCCTGACCACCTTCGGCGGCGCCGGCGGCCAGCATGCCTGCCTGGTTGCCGATGCGCTGGGCATGACGCGCGTGTTTGCGCATCCGTTCGCCGGCGTGCTGTCGGCTTACGGCATGGGACTGGCGGACCAGACCGCGATGCGCGAACAGGCGATGGAGTTGCCCTTGTCGACCGGCTCGGTCGGCACGCTCGATGCGGAACTGAACAAGCTCGCCACACAAGCCGCAGATGATCTGCTGGCGCAAGGCGTGATGCCGACACAGATCGACGTGATCAAGCGCGCCCATTTGCGCTACGACGGCACCGATTCGGTGATCGTGGTGGCCTTCGGCGATATCGCCGGCATGGTGGCGCAGTTCGAATCGGCCTACAAGAAGCGCTACTCTTTCCTGATGCCGGACAAGACCATGATCATCGAAGCCATTTCGGTGGAAGCGATCGGCGTATCCACCGACCGTGAAGAAAAGACCGAGCAGTTGCCGCCGCGCGACGGTGCACTCCAATCGACCGAAACCGTGCAGCTGTTCTCGGGCGGCCAGTGGCACGACACCGCACTGTACCGCCGTGAAGACATGCGTCCCGGCGACGTCGTGCACGGCCCTGCGATCATCGCGGAAAAGAACGCCACCAATATCGTCGAACCGGGCTGGCTGGCCGAAGTGACGCCGCTGAACCATCTGGTGATGCAGCGCTACCAGGCGCGCGTACAACGCAAAGCCATCGGCACCACAGCCGATCCGGTGATGCTGGAAGTGTTCAACAACCTGTTCATGAGCATCGCCGAGCAGATGGGCCTGCGCCTGCAGAACACCGCCTTCTCGGTCAACATCAAGGAGCGCCTGGACTTCTCGTGCGCGCTGTTCGACGCCCAGGGCAACCTGATCGCCAACGCGCCGCACATCCCGGTGCATCTGGGCTCGATGGGCGAAAGCATCCGCACCATCATCCGCGAGAACGCCGGCAAGATGCAGCCGGGCGACGTCTTCATGCTCAACGACCCTTACCACGGCGGTACGCACTTGCCGGACATCACGGTGATCACGCCGGCCTTCGACAAAGCCGGCAAGGACATCCTGTTCTACGTCGGCTCGCGCGGCCACCATTCGGATATCGGCGGCATCACGCCGGGTTCGATGCCGGCCAACAGCACCGTAGTGGAAGAAGAAGGCATCCTGATCAACAACTTCCAACTGGTGCGCGCGGGACGTTTCCTCGAACAGGAAACCGTGGCCTTGCTCGGCTCCGGTCCCTACCCTGCGCGCAACATCGCGCAGAACCTGGCCGACCTGCAGGCGCAGATCGCCGCCAACCAGAAGGGCGTCGACGAGTTGCTGAAGATGGTCGATCACTTCAGCCTGGAAGTGGTGCAGGCCTACATGGGCCACGTGCAGGACAACGCCGAAGAAGCCGTACGCCGCGTCATCACGCTGCTCAAGGACAGCAGCTATGACTACCGGCTCGACAACGGCGCGGTGATCAAGGTGGCGATCCGCGTCAACCACGCCGAACGCACCGCCGACATCGACTTCACCGGCACCTCGCCGCAGCTGAACAACAACTTCAACGCCCCCAGCGCGATCTGCATGGCGGCGGTGCTGTATGTGTTCCGCACGCTGGTGGACGATGAAATCCCGCTCAACGCCGGCTGCCTCAAACCACTCAACGTGATCATCCCGGAAGGCTCGATGCTGAACCCGCGCTATCCCGCGGCAGTGGTATCTGGCAACGTCGAGACCTCGAGCTGCATCACCAATGCGTTGTACGGCGCACTCGGTGTGCTGGCCTCGGCGCCGGGCACGATGAACAACTTCACCTTCGGCAACGGCGAGCATCAGTACTACGAAACCATCTCGGGCGGCTCCGGCGCCGGCCAGGGTTTCAACGGCACTGATGTGGTGCAGACGCACATGACCAACTCGCGCCTGACCGATCCGGAAATCCTCGAATGGCGTTATCCGGTTCGCCTGGAAAGCTATGAGATCCGCGAAAACTCGGGCGGCGCCGGTCAATGGCACGGCGGCAATGGCGGCGTGCGCAAGATCCGCTTCCTCGAAGCGATGACGGCCTCGATCCTGTCCAACAACCGCATCGTGCCGCCGTTCGGCGCAGCGGGAGGCGAGCCCGGCCAGTGCGGCCGCAACACCGTGATCCGCAAGGACGGCACCGAAGAAGAGCTGGGCTTCGTCGCCAGCATCGACGTGCAGCCGGGCGACGTGTTCGTGATCGCCACGCCGGGCGGCGGGGGTTATGGCAAGCCGGTCTGAAGTTGCAGCATTGATGTAAATCATTTCTCTTGAGCAGTCGTCCCTTTGCGGTATCTCCGTCACATGACGGGGGTACCGCTTTTTTATCAGGAAAAGACTGAGTGTTTACCCCTCATTTCCACGTTTTCGCACGCTTTTTGCATGCTAAGATTTTTCGACAAAAATACGTTTCAGTATGTTCTTGCAGGGCAATAAAAAGAGTGTGCTCAGGGAAATTTTTGTCCGCCTCCGGCGGGCATATCTAAAGGGGAATTCGTAGTGAACAACATGTCTTTGAAGCAGAAACTCTGGCTGCCGCTGGTCTTTGCCTGGATAGCGCTCTTTGCGCTGTCGCTGTGGAATATTTATGAAACCCGCAACCTGCAGATCGCCGATCGCCAGCACGCGCTGATCGACATCACCGAAATGTCCTACTCCATCGTGGCCGGCCTGCACAAGCAGTCGACCGAGGGAAAGATTTCCGCCGACGATGCCCGCAAGCAAGCCATCGCCCGCGTGGCCGACCAGCGCTACACCGGCAACGGCTACATCACATTGGTAGGCGCCGACTCGGTGGTGGCGATGCATCCGATGAGCCCCAAGCTCAACGGCAAGAACATGCTCGACTTCAAGGACGCCAAAGGCAACGAGCTCTACAAGATGATCGCCGCGACCGGTTCATCGGCCGCCGGCGAAGGCTTCCTCGAGTACTGGTGGCCGCGTCCGAATGAGACCAAACCCAGCCCCAAGATGGGCTTCGTCAAACGCTTCAAACCGTGGAACTGGGACTTCGTCGCCAGCGTATACCAGGATGACATTCAGGCCGACTTCTACCGCTCGCTGATCAAGGCCGGCATCGTGCTGCTGATCCTCGGCGCGGTCATGTCGGCGATCGCCACGCTGGTGGTGCGCAACATCTATCGCTCCATCGGCGGCGAACCCAGCGAAGCATCGCAGATCGCGCGCAAGATCGCAGAAGGCGACCTGACCGGCGTGATCGCCGTACGCAAGGGCGACGAGGCCAGCCTGGTGTCGTCCATCGCCTACACACGCGACCGCATGGTCGACACGGTCAACAACATCCTCAAGGCCACCGACTCGATCAAGGAATCGGTCGACGAGATCGCCCACGGCAACATGGACTTGTCCAACCGCACCGAAGAACAAGCCAGCTCGCTGGAAGAAACCGCCTCGGCGATGGAAGAAATCACCTCCACCGTGAAGCAAAACGCCGCCAACGCCAAGCAGGCCAGTGAACTCGCCGTGTCCGCCTCGGCGGTCGCCGAAGAAGGTGGTCACGTGGTCGAGAAAGTGGTGCAGACCATGGACTCGATCAACGCCTCGTCGAAGAAGATCGTCGAGATCATCAGCGTGATCGACGGCATTGCCTTCCAGACCAACATCCTGGCGTTGAACGCTGCGGTCGAAGCAGCGCGCGCCGGCGAACAGGGCCGCGGCTTTGCGGTTGTCGCCTCGGAAGTGCGCAGCCTGGCGCAACGCTCGGCCGCCGCCGCCAAGGAAATCAAATCGCTGATCGACGGCTCGGTACAGGAAGTGCGCGCCGGTTCCGACCTGGTCGGCCAGGCCGGCCAGACCATGAGCGAGGTGGTCGACAGCATCCGCAAGGTCAGCGACATGATCAAGGAAATCGCCGTCGCCAGCCATGAACAGAGCGAAGGCATCGACCAGGTCAACCTGGCCATCACGCAGATGGACGAAGTCACGCAGCAGAACGCCGCGCTGGTGGAAGAAGCCGCCGCCGCGTCGAAGTCGATGCAGCAGCAGGGCGACAACCTGGTGAAGGTGGTCGGCGTATTCAAACTCTGACGCAAACTCTGACGCTGACCTTCAGCCGTTCATGAAAAAAGCCCACGGCCTTGCGGTCGTGGGCTTTTTCTTTTTTGGAGTAGCTGAATTAGTAAGGTCCGCGAATCGCTGCGTGGATCTTGTCGCGATACAGCGTCGTCAGCTTCTGATGCAGTTCTGCCGGCAGCGGCGGCAAGGCCGATGCGCCCGCGTTCGACAACACCTGCGCCGGCGAACTGGCACCCGGGATGATCACCGACACGGCGTCGTGATCGAGGATCCAGCGCAGCGCCATCTGCGGCATGCTCATGCCGGCCGGGACCAGCGCGGCGATTTCCTGCGCCAGGTCGACGCCGGTGGCGAACTCCAGCCCGGCGAATGTTTCGCCGACATTGAACTGCTGGCCGTCGCGATTGAAGTTGCGATGATCGTCCGGCTTGAAGGTGGTGGCGCGCGTCATCTTGCCGCTCAGCAGGCCGCTGGCCAATGGCAACCGCACGATAATCCCGACGCCCTTTTCTTTTGCCTGCGGCAGCAATTCGGCCAGCGGCTTCTGGCGGAAAATGTTGAAGATGATCTGCAGCGAAGTCATGCCTTCCTGCTCCAGGCACAACAGGCCTTCTTCGACGGTTTCAACACTGGCGCCGAAGCGCGTGATCAGACCGTCATCGCGCAACTCGCGCATCCAGTCGAAAATCTTGCCGTCCTTGAGCACGGCCGGCGGCACACAGTGCAGTTGCGTCAGGTCGAGCTTGTCGACGCCGAGGCGTTCAAGCGAGCGCTGGGTCGCCGTGCGCACGGCCTCGCGGCTGTAGCCGTCCGGATAGATGGCGCCGCGTCCGAGCTTGGTGGCGACGGTGAGGTCTTTATGCGAGGTCAGGAATTGGCCGATCGAACGCTCGCTGGCGCCGTCGCCGTAGACGTCGGCGGTGTCGATGAAGCGCACGCCGGTAGCGTAGGCTTGCGCCAGCGTCTGCTGGGCGACGTCGTTGTCCCAGTCGCCACCCCAGCCTCCGCCCAGTTGCCAGCAGCCGAGGCCGACTTCGGGGACCGTCAGGCCGTCGCGGGCGAGTTTGCGTGTTTGCATGTGTTTGTCCTTGTGGTTGAAGCGTTGAGCCTGCGGCGCCGGATTGCGGCGCGCGGATGAGGCCGCCATGTTATGCCGGACGGGTGCGCGTTTCCAATGAATTATTGCGCGCGGGGAATACGGATTTCGGCATCGCTGCCTGAAAAATGAAAAAGGCCGCAAACCTGAAGCTTGCGGCCTTGTCCCGAAGGATGTTCTTCAGCGCGAGAAAAACGCAATCACACCATACACAAACCCGGCGAACGGCCCGACCACGACGATGGTGACCAGCAGCACTTCGGCCAGCACGTAGGCGATGGCGCCGGCGGCGATGCTCGACAGGTAGGCGGTAGCGCCCAGCGCACCCGGTACGAACAGGTTGATCAGCGCCAGCACGATGGCGGCGATGCCGAGGCCGACGATGACGTTGAACTTGGTGGGACGGTAAGGATTGAGCCAACGGAATGGCGGCGAGGCGTTTTGTTCGGTGGCGATGCTGTTCGACGTAGTGGACATGGCGATATCTGTAAGAGGCTAAAAAAGAAACGACGCCCTTGCACAGACGTCTTGTTGAACGATGATGACCGACATTATACGACGTTGCGGCCCATCGAAACAGCCCGACCGGCAAGACGGACTCGCCGGATTGTCAAGAAAATCCGAACAAAGACCGTCTCCGCGGCATCTCCACCGCCGTTGAATTGACGTTTATGTGCTGATGACGATTTCCGGCGCCTGCCCTTTTTGCAAGGCATCCTTCATGTCGAAGCCGGCGTCGAAATCATCCACCTGCACCGTGATGTTGCCGTAGTGGGCGAAATCGTCCAGCACCACGCGCTCGTCAATGCTGATCAGCCCCTGCTCCATCGCGCGCGCATTCCAGCGCCGCATCTCGATCAGGCTCTGCGGCATCGCCGGCAAAACGCCGTCCTTCACCGATTGCTTCAGGCGTGTTTCGATCTCATGCACTTGCGGCAACAGATTGAAGGCATGCTCGCCGCTGCCGAGAGGATCGGTCTTGAAGTCCGGTTGATACGCATCCGCCACCAGCCGGTCGCGCGCGGCGCCCGGCGTTTGCATCGCCAGCGCCACTTCGCTGGCGAGCAGGTCGGACGGCTTGCGGAACGACAGTCCGAGCGGGAACATCCAGATCCGCAGCGCAAAGGCGATGAAGGGATTGGGGAAGTTCTCGAGCACGTCGATGATGGCTTCCTGGGCGCGATGCAGCGCGTCCTGCACCGACCAGGCGACATACGGCAAGTCGGCGCTTTGGCGACCGTCGTCTTCGTAGCGCTTCAAGGTAGCCGAGATCAGGTAGAGCTGCGACAGCACGTCGCCGAGACGTCCGGAAATGCGTTCGCGGAATTTGAGCGAGCCGCCCAGCACGAACATCGAGACGTCGGTCAGCAGCGAGAAGCAGGCCGACACGCGCGCCACCGCGCGGAAGTAGACCCGCGTTTCTTCCGCCGCCTGGTTGGGCCCGGGCGCCGACGCCAGATAGCCGCCGCTGAGTCCGGCCACCAGCGAACGCGCCATGTTGGCTGCGACGAAGCTCAGATGGCCGAAGAAGGCCTGGTCGAAATCTTGCAGCGCGCGGTCGTGGTCGTCGTCGGCCGCCGCGGCCATTTCCTTGAGCACGTAGGGATGGCAACGGATCGCGCCCTGCCCGAAGATGATCAGGCAGCGCGTCAGGATGTTGGCGCCTTCGACCGTAATGGCGATCGGAATCTGCTGGTACACGCGCGCCAGGAAATTGCCCGGCCCCATGCAGATGCCCTTGCCGCCGATTACGTCCATGCCGTCGTTGACCAGCATGCGGCCGCGTTCGGTGACGTGGTATTTGGAGATCGCCGAAATCACCGACGGCTTCTCGCCGGCATCCACCGCCAGCGAGGACAACCGGCGCGTGGCGTCCATCATGTAGAGGTTGCCGCCCATGCGCGCGAGCGCTTCCTGGATGCCTTCGAACTTGCCGATGGCGATCTTGAACTGGCGCCGCATGGCGGTGTAGGCGCTGGTGCCGCGCACCGCCATCTTGGAAAAGCCGACGCTCGACGACGGCAGCGAAATCGCCCGCCCCGCCGCCAGGCATTCCATCAGCATGCGCCAGCCCTTGCCGACTTGCGCCTGGCCGCCGATGACCCAGTCGAGCGGGATGAAGACGTTGTCGCCCGAGGTCGGACCGTTCTGGAATACCGCGTTGAGCGGCCAGTGGCGACGCCCGGTGACCACGCCCGGATGGCTGGTCGGGATCAGCGCGCAGGTGATGCCAGGTTCGCTGTTGTCGCCCAGCAGGTGATCGGGATCGTGCGCGCGGAAGGCCAGGCCGAGCACGGTGGCGACCGGCGCCAGCGTGATGTAGCGTTTGTCCCAGGTAACCCGGAAACCGATGACTTCGCGTCCTTCATGCATGCCCTTGCAGACCACCCCGATATCGGGAATCGCTGCGGCGTCGGAGCCGGCGTAGGGGCTGGTGAGCGCAAAGCACGGGATCTCTTCGCCGCGTGCGAGACGCGGCAGGTAGTGGTTCTTTTGCTCTTCGGTGCCGTAGTGCAGCAGCAGTTCGGCCGGGCCCAGCGAGTTCGGCACCATCACCGAGATTGCCGCCACCGAACAGCGCGACGACAGCTTCATGATGACCTGCGAATGCATGTAGGCCGAGAACTGCTTGCCGCCGTATTGCTTGGGAATGATCATGCCGAGGAAGCCCTTGTCCTTGACGAACTGCCAGGCTTCCGGCTGCAGATCCTGCCACACGACCGAGGTGTCCCAGTCGCTGACCATGGCGCACAGCTGGGTGACTTCGTTGTCGAGGAAGGATTGTTCTTCGGCCGTCAGCGTGGGCGGCGGCAACTGCATCAGCTTGTTCCAGTCGGGCTTGCCGGAGAACAGCTCGGCGTCCCACCACACGGTGCCGGCTTCGATGGCGTCGCGTTCGGTAGCCGACATGCTCGGCAAGATCTTGCGGAAGATGTCGAGCGCCGGACGCGTGATCAGCGTCTGCCGCACCGACTTGATCGCCACCAGCAGGGTAGGCACGCACAACAGGATCGCCAGCAGGACGCAGGCGACCGCATTGGCCTGATCGGTCATGCCGCCTATCCATATCCAGGCCAGCTCGGCCACCAGCCAGGTCCATGCGCCGGCGCGCATCATCATCAACGCCAGGGCGCCCGCTACGAAAAGCACTAGCCACAAGATCATGTGAGTCTCCCGTTAAAATTTCTGTTGTCTGCATGGCAACGTCTTTGGATGACGTGCATGCTGCTTATGATTCAACGAAGATGCGCAACGATGATGCGGACGCATAGCCGGATATTCCCACAGAAGTTGCCGCTGCGGAAACCGCTGACATCCTCCCGGTACTTTCCTCGCATGCTCACGCATCGTCATGCATTGCTTCATGCAAGAGTGACCGCATTTCTTGGCAGAAATTCATTCTTGTCGGATTTCCGTCTTTGCGTCAGGACAGAAACCATTGCCGCTGCGCCGGGTCAATTACAATCTCGCCTATCCGGCAATCACGCAGCATTACACGCAGCAAAAAGGAAATCATCATGAAATGGGAAGGCAATCGCGAAAGCGACAACGTGGAAGACCGCCGCGGCGAGGGTTCGGGCGGCGGCGGCGGAGGCTTTTCCTTCGGCGGCGGCTCGATCGGCATCGGCGGCATCGCGGTGGCGCTGGTGGCGTCCTACTTCCTCGGCATCAATCCGATGACCGTCATCAACATGCTCAGCGGCGGTGGCGGCCAGCTCGCTCCCGTGCAGCAATCGGCGCCGGCGCACAAGCCGCCGCCGAACGACCAGATGGCGCGCTTCGTCTCGACCGTGCTGGCCGACACCGAAGACACCTGGGGGGAAATCTTCAAGGCCGGCGGCGCCACCTACGTGCGGCCGAAACTGGTGCTGTTCTCCGGCTCCACGCCGACCGCCTGCGGCGCCGGCCAGACCGCCACCGGACCGTTCTATTGTCCCGGCGACCAAAAGGTCTACATCGACCTCAGCTTCTATCAGTTGATGAAGCAGCGCTTCAACGTCTCCGGCAACTTTGCACAAGCGTATGTGATCGCGCATGAAGTCGGCCATCACGTGCAAAATCTGCTCGGCATTTCCGCCAAGGTCGACAAGGCCCGCCGCACCATGTCCGAGAAACAGTCCAACGCCTTGTCGGTGAAGCTCGAGTTGCAGGCGGATTGCTTCGCCGGCGTCTGGGCTTACCACGCCAATGAAGCGCGCCACATCATCGAAAACGGCGACGTCGAGGAAGCGCTCAACGCCGCCTCGGCCATCGGCGATGACGCCCTGCAACGGCAGGCGCGCGGCGAAGTGGTGCCGGACTCATTCACGCATGGCACCTCGGCGCAGCGCGTGAGCTGGTTCAAGCGCGGCGTCACCGAAGGCAAGGTGAGCGCCTGCAATACCTTCGAAGCAAAAAAACTCTGAAACTGATAAGGCTCACATGGAAATTTCCTACTGGTGCGTCCTGATCGCCGGCCTGCTGCCCATCCTCACGGTGTCGGTGGCGAAGTACGGCCGCCGCGATTTCGACAACGGCGAACCGCGCGCCTGGCTCGACAAGCAGACCGGCCTGCGCCGCCGTGCCGACTATGCGCACCGCAATCATTTCGAGGCGTTTCCCTTCTTTGCCGCGGCAGTGCTGGTAGCCCAGCAAACCGGCGTGGCGCAGGAGTGGATCGACGGACTTGCATTGGCCTTCATCGCTGCACGCGTGGTCTATACTGCGCTCTACCTGAACGACCTGCCGAGCCTGCGCTCGCTGTCGTGGACCGTCGGCTATGCCTGCGTCCTCGGCCTGTTCGCCGTTTCCGCCCTTCACCTGTAAACACATGAGCAATCCCGACCTGCAAATCCTGCACGACGCGCTGAATGAGCTGCGCGACGGCGACATCAACGTCACCGCTTTCTGCAGCGCCTGGCGCGCGCAGACCGACCTGATCAAGCGCCTGCCGCCGCGCTACGAAGAAGTCGCCGAAGACCTGCTCGGCCGGCTCGAAGCGGGCAGCCTGTTCACCGAAGAAAGCTGCTCCTTCAGCCAGGAAGACTTGCTCGACAACCTGGCGCTCTGGCTGCACAAGGCCGAGAAGACCCTGGTCTGAAACACTCTCACTGAACACCACTACAAGGTAGATATGCAACACCTGGAATTCGAACTGCAAGGCCCCTACGTTGAACTGAACCAGTTGCTGAAACTGGTCGGCATCTGCGACAGCGGCGGCGCCGGCAAGGCGATCGTCGCCGACGGCAACGTCAAGGTCGACGGCCGGCAGGAGCTGCGCAAGACTTGCAAGATCACTGCGGGCCAAACCGTGCAGCTGGGCGATGTACGCATCCGCGTGCTGGCCGAATCAGCGGCGAAATGATGGCGGCCGACAACATCGGATCCATCGAATCAGTCCTGGTGTTCTGGTTCGGCGCCGACGCCGCCGGCAACGATGCCAATACCGTGGCCGGTCGTCAGTCCGGTTTGTGGTGGGGCAAGGACGCCGCTGTCGACCAGACCATCAAGACGCGCTTCGAAGCCAGCCTGCTGGCCGCGCGCGACAACAAGCTGGACGACTGGGCCGAAAGCCCGGCCGGCCTGCTGGCGCTGATCCTGTTGCTGGACCAGTTCCCGCGCAATATTTATCGCGACAGTGCGACCGCGTTCGACTTCGATGAACTGGCGCGCCAGTGCTGTCATCTGGGTCTGGCGCAGGGATACGATCAACAGTTGCCGCCGCTGCAGCGCGTGTTCTTTTACCTGCCGCTGGAGCATTCGGAAGACGTTGAGGATCAGGAACACTGCGTGCAATTGTTCCGCGCACTGGCGAAACAAATTGCCAAAGATGATCCGGCGTCCAGGGAGACCTTCGACGGCTATCTCAAGTTTGCCGACCGCCATCACGCCATCGTTGCGCGCTTTGGTCGCTTCCCCCATCGCAACGCAATCCTTGGCAGGGACTCCACGGCGGAAGAAATCGCGTTTCTGAAAGAACCGCATTCCTCATTCTAAATTCACATAAGGATGTGAATATTTATTCGTTCTGACGCATATAGTGTCGGTGCTAAGCTCCATTCCATCGTAGCAAGCCTGATGGAATGGAGAATCCCGATGACCGACGTCACCACCCCTGTATCCGCCCCCGCCGAAGCACGCACTGCCGCCGTCACCGACCTGCAGGCCTATCGCCGGCAGCGCGCCACGCGCCAGACTGCACAGCAATTGACCGCTTCGTATTTCCCAAGCACCCATGACGGCTGGTCGCTGTCGGCATTCCATCCTTTTGCGGCTGCGGCGCGCACCAACCTGCGCTGAAGAGAATCCCACCATGACCGCTGAATTGCGCATTGCCGAACCCGCACCGCACCTGCATGCCGTACCGCCGCAGGCTCCCGGCAACGACATCGAAGATATCGTCGCCGACAACCTGTCGCGGCTGCGCGCGCTGCGCCATCTTTCGCTGGACGGCCTGGCGCGCAAGTCCGGCGTGAGCCGCGCCATGCTGGCGCAGATCGAATCCGGCCGCAGCGTGCCAACCATTCGCGTGCTGCAACGCGTGGCGTCGGCCCTGCAGGTCTCGGTGTCGGCCTTCCTGCGTAACTTCGCGCCGCAAGGACTTGTCGTATTGCCGGTGCAGGATTCGCCGCGCACGGTCAGCGGCAATGGCCGCTTTTCCAGCCGCAGTCTGTATCCGGCAGGTGAGCGCCGTTTCGAATTCCATGAACTGAAGCTGGATGCGTTGTCGACCGAACATCTGCAGGCGCTGGTGCCAGGTGCACAAAAGAACCTGGTCATCACACACGGCACACTGGAGATCCAGATCAACGACCATCGTCAGCTGCTCGGCACCGGCGACGCCATCTTCTTCGATGCCGACCATGCGCACAGCTATCGCAATCCGGCCAACGTCGATGCGATCGCCTACGTGGTCACGCAATATCCGGAGACGCGCACGGTGTAGGTTCGCCGGTGTACTCCCGATAGAAAGCCCCGCTGATGCGGGGCTTTTTGCTATTGCGGGCGGCCGCAGGGCGACATCATTCTTCCATGCTTGTCGAGATGCAACGCCGAATATCGCTAGAAAATATAAATAGATACTTCAGGTAATCGGGAAATCGTCGCTTCTGCCCGATTTTCCACAGCCAAACCGGCGCAACAATTCTCAAACACCTGCAAAATCTTGCCTTTCCGACATGAAAATCGGTGAGGCTACATGATCAGGACCTCTTCCACTTCTCCCCCACCCATGCCGTATTCTTCCCAGCGCGGATTCACGCTGGTGGAAGTGCTGGCGGCGATTTTCATCCTGGCGCTGGCCGCTTCGGGCGTCGCGGCCATGCAGCTGCACGCCTTGCGCACTGCGCAACACAGCGCTTACCAATCGGCCGCACTGCAATTGGCCATTGAACTGGCCGAGTTGCTGCGCGCCGAGGCCCAGCCGACGTCCTACCAATTCGAATACAAGGCCACCGTTGCGCCATCCGTGGCCTGCGCACGAGCCGACTGCGACCTTGCCGCCTGGAAGCAACGCCTGGCGGAAGCCTTGCCGCGCGCACGCGTGGTGGTCTGCACCGACAACGCGCCGGTCCTCAATGACACGCTGCGCTGGGCCTGCAGCGGCGCCGGCGGTCCTTTGCTGATCAAGATCGGCTGGGCGTTGCGGGAGCCGGGGCCGACATCCGCCGCGCAATCCGAGCCTCCGCCATTCCTGGCGCTGCCGGTGGAGCGATAAATGCGCCGCCATCAGCAGGGCCTGACCTTGATCGAACTGATGATCGCCATGGCGCTCGGCATGGGCGTGGTGCTGGCCGCAGTGGCGCTGATGCAGGCGGCACGATCGACCTACCTGAGCGTGGCCGACAGCGCCCAGGTCCAGGAAAACGGCCGTTATGCGCTGGACCTGATCGCGCGCACCGTGCGGCAGGCGAACTACGTGCCGCAAGATAATCCGGCGTTCCTGCGCAATGACCTCAGCGGCCTGGAGCCGGGCGTCTTCGGCATCGACAACGCCAGAGTGAGCGAACATTCGACCGGCTTGTCGTCGCCTTCCGCCAATCGCGATGCCCATGGCAGCGATTTGCTGGCGATACGTTTCTTTGGATCAGGTCCCAGGAATCAGCCGGACAACGACATGCTCAATTGTGCCGGCTTCGCAGTCCCCGGCCCCAACGGTGCCACCTCGTTATCGGACCTTGAAGAGGTGCGCGGCCAGAGCATCTTTTACGTGGCGCCCGACAGCACCGGCGAACCGGAACTGCGCTGCAAGTACTTCACGCGCGACGGCGGCTGGAGCGCTGCCGCCATCGTGCGCGGCGTCGAGTCCTTTCAGGTGCTGTACGGCGTGCGCAGTGCCGGAAGCGAGCTTGACTATGTGAATGCAACGCGTATCGGTACGCGCTGGCGCGATGTTGCGGCGGTCAGGATCGCGCTGCTGGCGCGCGGCGAGCGCAATGTTCGGGACGGCGGCGCAGCGGTCGTGCATCGCCTGTTCGGCCCGGCATATCAGGATGGCGGCGACGCCGGCGCCATGATCGACGAAACGAGGCTGGCGCCCGCTGTGCGGCAACGCATCCGCAAAGTTTTCCAGACCACCATCTGGCTGCGCAATTCCGCGCCATGAATACCACACATCGCCAACGCGGCGCCTCGCTGCTGATCGTCTTGCTGATGCTGGTGGTGGTGATGCTGTTCGGCGTTTCCGCCGCACAGCTCACGCTCATGAACGAGAAGTCATCGCGCAACGACCGCGACCGCCACATCGCCTTCCAGGCTGCCGAGGCTGGGCTGCGCGATGCCGAACGCGACATTGCCGGCGGTCGGGTTGCACCGGAAGTTTTTCCTGACCAGGCGGGTGCTTGTCACGACATCGGCGCGCACAGCGGACTGTGCCTGGCTACTGCCAACGCGGCGCCGTGGCGGCTCATCGATTTCAGCGCACCGTCGCCGTCGGTGCGCTACGGCCAGTTCACGGGATTGAGCTTTCCGCACGGCGCGGCGTCGCTGCCGGCGCAACCGCCACGCTACCTGATTGAATTGCTCAGGCTGACGACGGCAGACCGGCAAGCCGCAGTGCGCTATCGCGTCACGGCCGTCGGCTTCGGCCCGAACTCAGGCACGCAGGTCATGCTGCAAACCGTACTCGATGTCGCCAAGCCATTCCCTCGACTTTCCTGGCGAGAAATCAACAACTGAACTGCCCCCCTCACGGAGAAACGCCATGCCCCAGCAAGCCCGCCATCGCGGCTTCACCCTGATCGAACTCATGTGCGTACTATGCATCATCGGCATGCTGGCGCTGTTCGCCTATCCGTCCTACCAGTCGCACATACGCAAGGCGCGCCGCACCGAAGCACGTGCGGCGCTGATGCAGGCAATGCAGCAGCAGGAGCGCCACTTCACGCAACACAATCGCTACCACGCCTACAGCGACGCCTCCACGGCCGGGATGTTCCGATGGTTTTCGGGCGACACCGAGGCCGGCAGCTCTTATCGCCTCAGCGCCAGCGGGTGCAGCGGCGGCACCTTGCAGGAATGCATCATGTTGTCGGCGACGCCGGCCGGGGGCTTCATCGATCGCCAATGCGGCGCGCTGACGCTCAACAGCCGCGGCGAGCAAACCATCTCCGGCCTATCTGTCGCGGCCGCTCCCGAGGCATGCCGATGAAATCCCACCGGCGGCATCCCGCTGCGGCCGGCTTCACGCTGCCCGAACTGCTGATCGTGCTGGCCATAGTCGGCGTGCTGCTGGCGGCCGGCATGCCGAGCTTGCGCACCTACACGCAAAACCAGCAGTTGGCGAACGCCGCCAATGCGTTCCTTGGCGCCCTCAATCTGGCCCGCAGCGAAGCCATCCGGCGCGGCAGTCGGGTCGACCTGGCGCCGCGCGACGGCAGCAGATGGGAGAGCGGCTGGGTGGTCTTCGCCAACAAGCCGGGCGACGCCAGCCTGCAATTCGACATCGGGGACGAATTGATTTACAGCCATGAACAGTTGCCTGCCGGCCTCGATATGGCCACCAAGCTGAGCGACAAGTCGGCGTCCTACATCGCTTACAATGGCAACGGCAGGACCCGCAACAACATGAGCGACCGGGCGCCGCTATGGGGTTCGTGGCAATTTTCGCTGGATGGCCGAACCCGCCTGATCAGGCTTGGAATTCTGGGTCGCGCCCGCATCTGCAATCCGGCGGATGACGCAAGCTGCACATTCACAGCAAATCCTGCGCCGGCAACCAACCAGAACATCGCACCTCCGTGAACCAAATGTCCATCTACGACCTCTTCATCGAAAACGACCAGCAAGCCATGGCGCTGGCGCTGCAACAGGCCGAACAAGGCATGTTCACGACTACGCCCAATCCGCGCGTAGGCTGCGTCATCGTGCGCGACGACCGTGTCATCGGCGCCGGTTTCACACAGCCGCCGGGCGGCAACCACGCTGAAATACAGGCCATGCGCGACGCGCAGCAACGCGGCAACGACGTGCGCGGCGCCACCGTCTACGTCACGCTGGAGCCGTGCAGCCATTTCGGCCGCACCCCGCCCTGCGCCGATGCGCTGGTGAAGGCCGGCGTCGGCAAGGTGGTGTCGGCGATGACCGATCCCAATCCGCTGGTGGCCGGCCAAGGCCTGGGAAAATTGCAGGCGGCCGGCATCGCCGTGGTGTCCGGAGTACTGGCGGAACAAGCCCGTGAAATGAACATCGGCTTCTTCAAGCGCATGCAGCACGGCACGCCGTGGGTGCGCATGAAATCGGCTGCCAGCCTCGACGGCAAGACTGCCTTGCACAACGGCAAGAGCCAGTGGATCACCGGCCAGGCGGCGCGCGACGACGGCCATTTCTGGCGCGCACGCGCCTGCGCCATCGTCACCGGCATCGGCACCGTCAAGGACGACAACCCCCAACTGAGTGTGCGCGCCATCGATACGCCACGCCAGCCGCGCCGCATCGTGGTCGACAGCAAATTGACGCTGTCGCCGGACGCAAACATCCTCGCCGGCGGCGGCACCTGGGTCTTCACCGCCAGCGAAGACCGCGCCCGCATTGCCGCGCTGGAAGAACGCGGCGCCGAAGTCATCGTGCTGCCCAACGCCGCCGGCAAGGTCGACCTGCCGCGCGTGATCGCCGAGCTCGGCAAACGCAACCTCAATGAAGTGCACATCGAAGCGGGCTCCAAACTCAATGCCTCGCTGATCCGCGAAGGCTGCGTCGATGAACTGCTGCTCTACCTTGCGCCCAGCCTGCTGGGCGACGGCCGCAGCATGTTCGACCTGCCGGCGCTGGACGACCTGTCCGGCAAGATCGCGCTGCGTTTCCATGAGATCAAGCAGATCGGCGAGGATTTGCGTATCCTTGCCCGGTTCAGCTAACCGGCTCTTTTATTTAACAACCTTCAGTTACCTATTTGGATCCCATCATGTTCACAGGCATCGTCGCCGCCGTCGGCAACATCACTTCCGTTCAACCACTGGGCAACACCGCCGACGCCGGTGTGCGCCTCGACATCGACGCCGGCCCTCTGGCAATGGATGATGTCGCGCTGGGCGATTCGATCGCGCTCAACGGCGCCTGCATGACGGTGGTGGAGAAGACTGCAAAAGGATTCACCGTCGACGTCTCGCGCGAAAGCCTTAATCTCACCGTCGGCCTCGACGCTCCCGGTGAAGTGAATCTCGAAAAGGCCCTGACCCTGGCCGAACGCCTGGGTGGACACCTGGTCTCCGGCCACGTCGACGGTCTCGGCGTGGTCAACAAGTTCGAACCGATCGGCGAATCCTGGGAGCTGATCGTCGAAGCCCCCAAATCGCTCGCCAAGTATCTCGCCTACAAAGGCTCGATCGTCGTCAACGGCGTCTCGCTGACCGTCAACCGCGTGGAAGACGTCGCCAACGGCTGCCGCTTCTCGATCAATCTGATCCCGCACACGATCCAGGTTACTACGCTCAAGCACCTGAAGGTGGGCGGCAAGGTCAATCTGGAGATTGACCTGATTGCGCGTTATGTCGAGCGCATGCTGTCGACTACGCATAAATAAGAGCCTTGCGAGCACAACGCCACTTTTCACTTCATCAAAGCAATTTGTTGTCGCAATGTACTTTTGACAGCATGTGATCGCTGGCGCTATGCGCAAGACTGAATTCGGTCTAAAATCAGTCCTTCACGTATTTGCCCGAGGTCTGTCCATGAAATTTTCCACGCAGGTGAAGCCCATCAGCTACCTCAAGAGCCACGCGGCTGAGATTATCAAGGACATCACAGAAAATCGTGAGCCCATGTTGATCACGCAAAATGGCGAGGCCAAGCTGGTCGTCATGGACGTGAAAAGCTTCGAAGAACAGGAAGAGACGCTGGCGTTGCTGAAAATCCTGGCACTCGGCAATCGTGAAATCGAGCGAGGAAAATTCCGCGACGCGGAAGATGTATTTGCAGAGATGGACGAGGACGATCGCTGATGCGTTTCAAGGTTGTCATCCTCGATTCCGCCGAGCAAGACCTCAAAGAGCTCCGCACTTATATTCTCAAAGACTTTTCAGCCGACACTTGGCAAACCACTTATATAAAGTTGAAAGCAACTATTCGCAGTCTGCAGGATTTTCCGCAGGCCGGATCCGTTCCTGAAGAAATTGAAAAGCTAAACCTGACGCAATACCGGCAAGTTCTATCGGGAATGAACCGAGTAATTTATGAAGTGCGACAGGACGTTGTCTACATTCATATTATTGTCGACGTCCGACGCGAAATGAATGCACTGCTGACGCGACGCTTGTTGCGCATCAGATAAAGTCTCTTCCAAGAAAGTGAGAAAGTATGGCGGCACTCGCGCCGCCATACTTCTGACACTACCCTCAGAATGAATCAGCCGACCGAGGTATAACGCGCTGCCGGCGTGTTGCGCGACAGATGCCCCGACAAGGTCTTGCGCGCCGTCTCGTAGGCTTCCCACTCTTCGGCCTCATGCAATGACGGAATCGTGATCAGTTCACCGCGATCGAATCCGACCAGCGCAGCGTCGACCATGCTCTCTGCTGGCATGACGATATTCTGATCCAGATGCTCGACCGGCAAGCCGCCTGTGGCCCAGAACTCGGTTGCGGTCGCGCCCGGCAACACCGCCTGCACGCGCACGCCCTGCGCCGCCAGCTCATGATGCAGCGACTGGCTGAACGCCTGGACAAACGCCTTGGTGCCGCCATAGACGCCATTGAGGACTTCCGGAGCGATAGCGACGATCGAGGCGATGTTGATGATGCTGCCCTTGCCACGTGCAACGAAACCTGGAACTGCCGCGTAGGTCAGGCGCGTCAGCGCGGTGACGTTGAGGTCGATCATCTGCACCATCTTGTCGACGTCGCTGGACAACAGCGGCGTATGCGTGCCGATGCCGGCGTTGTTGACCAGCAGCGTGATGCTGGCGTCGCTGCGCAGCTTGGCTTCCACCTGCGCCAGCGCCGCCTTGTCGTTGAGGTCGGCGTCCAGCACTTCGACCGTACGCTGCGTTTCGGTCGTGATGCGGTCAGCCAGCGCGTTAAGGCGATCGCGGTTGCGCGCCACCAGGATGAGGTCGTAGCCGCGTTTTGCGAGACGGTCGGCGTAGATCGCGCCGATGCCGGAAGAAGCGCCCGTGATGAGGGCTGTGCCTTGATGTGCCTGCGTCATGATTTGTTCCTTTTGAGAGTAATTAAGGATCCGTGTTCGAATCCATGGCTGCATCATAGGACTGTCCGCCAATGTCTCAAATGACGTTTATGGTAGTATTTCGAGACATTCAACAAACAAGGAACGGACATGCACCGTATCGGCTACCTGCTGCAGGACGGATTCCAGGTGATGGCGCTGGCGACACAGTCGGTGTTCGAATACGCCAACTTGGTTGCGGGCGAGACGTTTTACGTGGTCGACAATTTTTCCGTGCAAGGCGGCGACATACGCTCCTCACTGGGCCTGAACGTGACGACGCGGCAGGCGACGCTGCGCAGTCCGGCCGATACCTGGATCATCACCGGCGTCGGCGACCCGGTGCATTCACCCGCCTCGGCGGCGGAGCTGGCCTTCCTCAACAAGATCAGCACACGCGCGCGACGCATCGCGGCGATCTGCACCGGCGCCTTCGTGCTGGCGGAATCAGGATTGCTGGACGGACGGCGTGCGACCACCCATTGGCATTTTTCGCGCGAAATGCAGGCGATGTTTCCGGAGATCCAGGTCGAGGACGACCGCATCTATCTGATCGACGGTCCGATCTGGACCTCGGCCGGCATGACCGCCGGGCTGGACTTGGCGCTGGCGATGGTGGAAAAGGATCTCGGCTCGGAAGCGGCACGCTCGGTCGCGCACAAGCTGGTGATGCATCAGCGGCGTTCAGGCGGCCAGTCGCAGCATTCGGAGATCCTTGACCTGGCGCCGAAATCGGACCGCATTCAGAACGCACTCAACTATGCCCGCAAGAATCTCTCGCACGCGCTCTCGGTGGAAGAGCTGGCGGAGTCCGTCAGCCTGAGTCCGCGCCAGTTCAGCCGCGTGTTCGCCGCCGAGACCGGGCAGTCGCCGGCCAAGGCGATCGAAGGCCTGCGCCTGGAAGCGGCGCGCTTGATGATCGAGCAAAGCCGCCATCCGCTCGAAGTGATAGCGCGCGAAACCGGTTTCCGCGACCGCCGTCACATGCGTGAAGTATTCATGCGCGGCTTCGGGGTGCCACCGCAGGCGATCCGGCGCGAGGTAAGAGATGAACGCTGAACAGATCAGGCGCGCACGCTCAGGCGATAAGTCGTGGTCTGGCGATAGACCTGCCCAGGCCGCAGGATCACGTCTTCGCGGTCTGGCCCGTTGACCTGGTCCGGATAGGCTTGCGCTTCGAGACAGAAGCCATCATGCGCGGCATAGGCCTGCGCGCCGCGTCCGGCAACCCCTTCCAGAAAATTCCCGCTGTAAAACTGCAGGCCGTTCTCCGTCGTGGCGACAGTCAGCTCACGCCCCGAACCGGGATCGTAGACCGTCGCCACGTCGCGCAGAGCCTGCGCGTTGCGGCTGCGCGAAGCGGTTGCGGGGTCACCCGGACGCAGGCAATAGCAGTGATCGAAACCACCGGCGATGGCAAGTTGCTCGTCAGGCCACGCCAGCCGCGCACCGATCGGCGCCGGCTGGCGGAAATCGAAGGCACTGCCGGCAACCTGCGCCGCCCGGTTCGGAATCAATGCGCGATCCACTTGCAAATAGCGGTCCGCATCGATGGACAGGATGTGGTCGCAGATATCGTCGGCGCCGCCGTTCAGGTTGAAGTAGCCGTGCGAAGTCAGGTTGAGCGGCGTCGGTGCATCGCTGGTGGCCGTGTAGTCGATGCTCAGCCGGCCCTCGTCGTCGAGCCGGTACAACACCGACGCCAGCACATTGCCCGGGAAGCCCGCGGCGCCGTGCGGCGACGCCAGCGTCATGCGCAGCCCTTCGGGATCGGCCTGCGCCTGCCACGGCAGCAAGTGGAAGCCGCCGGCGCCGCCGTGCAGATGATTGCCTCCTTCATTGCAGTCGACCTGATGGTCGACGCCGTCGAGCGCAAAGCGTCCTGCGGCGATGCGATTGCCCCAGCGTCCGATGATGCCGCCGAAGAACGGCGTATTGGCGAGATAACTCTGCTGGTCCGGATAGCCGAGCAGGACGTCGGCCTCGCGTCCATAGCGGTCAGGCGCCCACCAGGAAATCAGGGTGGCGCCGCGGTTGCTGATGACGACGCGCATGTCATGCGCATTGTGCAGGGTGTACAAAGTGACGCCGTGGCCGGCGGAAGTGCTGGAGAGGGTGAAATGTGTCATGTCGTCGGAATGCGGCGGCGAATCAATCGCCGTGGATGGGTTCTTGCAATAGAGGCAAAGAAGAAAGCGAAGGCGATGGATTGGCCGCGGCGCCCTGCGTCAGCTGCTCCTGGTATTCCCGCGGCGTGCAGCCGAGCTCGCGCTTGAACACCGCGTGCATGTATTGCACCGAGGTAAAGCCGCAGCTGACCGCGATCTCGGCGACGTTGCCATGCGCCTGCTGCAACATGCGCTTCGCGGCGTCGAGTTTGAAACGCAGGATTTCGTCATGCACGCTACGGCCGAGTTCGCGCCGGAAATACCAGTCCAGCGACGAGCGCGATACGCCGACGTAATCGGCGACCTGCTCGGTCTTGATGCCCTGGCGGGCGTACTGCCGGATGAAGTGCATCGCCTGCATGACGTGCGGATGATTGCGCGCTTCATGCCGGCTGGAGGCCAGCACGTTGATGCCGGCCGGCGGCACCAGGATGCGCTTGTCGGCAAACTGCCCGCCGTGGCCGTGCAGCATCTGGTGCAACAGATGCGCTGCGGTGCGGCCCATTTCCAATGTTCCCTGTATTACCGAACTGAGCGGCACGCGCGTCAGGATGCGCGCCAGCGGATCGTTGTCGATGCCGATCAGTGCGACCTGCTCCGGCACCGCGATGCCGGCGAACAGGCAGGCTTGCAGCAATTGCCGCGCACGCGCGTCGGTGACCGCGATGATGCCGATCGGTTTAGGGAGGCTACGCACCCAGGCGATTTGCTGCTCCACCGCGGTGTCCCAGGACTGCGCGCTGGTGCCGACGCCGCGATAGATGTGGCCTTGTATGCCGTCGCGCTGTGTCAGCGATTCAAATGCCTTTTCACGCTCCTGCGCCCAGCGGTTGACGTCGGCTTGCGGCAGGCTGAAACAGGCGAAATTCTGCAAGCCGGCTTCGATCAGATGATCGTAAGCCAGCTTGACCAGCTTGAAATTGTCGGTCGCGACATAGGGAAAATCTTTCGGATAGCCGGACTCTTCGGCATAGGAACCGCCCACCGCGACCACCGGCAATTGCACGCGCGACAAGGCTTCCTGCATGGTCGGATCGTCAAAATCGGCAATGATGCCGTGGCCCTGCCAACGCTCGATGCCCTGCGGCCGGCAGCGGAAATCTTCCTCCAGATACAAGTCCCACGACGCACGCGTGCTGGTCAGGTATTCACCGATGCCGGCGATGATGTCGCGGTCGAATATCTTGTTGCCGTTGAACAGCAGCGCAATGCGATGCACGGTCGGTACTTTTGTCACGCTGAACTCTCCGATGCCCGCCGGCGGCAGCTATCGCTGCGCCGGCAAGCGGTCTCCTGAAGCGCCGGCGAATCCTCTGGTGATGCCAAAACAGCATCTTTCCGATTCCGGTCTTCCTGTTTTTTATCCTTTTTTGATTGTACCGAGAGCGCGTTCCCCCGTCAGTCCAAATAGCCGTTTGTGCAAGTGCAATAGAAAGAATCGCACTCCCGATTGGCGGATTTCGTAATTGTGGTGGCCGGTATGCGGTTGCTAGTATGGCCGCACATCAAGCCTCGGCGAGGCGGAGATGGGCAGTGGCGGACAAACGTTCTTACAAGAATAGCCGCCGATGCAGGAGCATCCCCCTTAAAAATCATAATGAACAATCTGGAGACAAGGCAATGAACGCAATCCTGAAAAAGAGTGTATTGGCCCTGATGGCGGCGACCACGATGTCGCTGGTCGCAGGCGGCGCGATGGCTGACGCCAAGAATCCGAAGATCGGCTTTTCCATTGACGACCTGCGCGTGGAACGCTGGGCGCGCGACCGCGACTTCTTCACCGCCGCGGCGGAAAAACTCGGCGCCAAGGTATTCGTGCAATCCGCCGACGCCAGCGAAGCGCGCCAGATTTCGCAGATCGAGAATCTCATCTCGCGCGGCGTCGACGTGATCGTGATCGTGCCGTTCAACGCCACGGTGCTGACCAACACCATCAAGGAAGCCAAGAAGGCCGGCATCAAAGTGCTGTCCTACGACCGCCTGATCCTGAACGCGGACGTCGACGCCTACATCTCGTTCGACAACGAGAAGGTCGGTGAAATGCAGGCCGAAGGCGTGCTCAAGGCGCAATCGAAAGGCAACTTCTACCTGCTCGGCGGCTCGCCTACCGACAACAACGCCAAGATGCTGCGCGAAGGCCAGATGAAGGTGCTCAAGCCGCTGATCGACAAGGGCGACATCAAGATCGTCGGCCAGCAATGGGTCAAGGACTGGAATCCGACCGAGGCCTTGTCCATTGTTGAAAACGCCCTGACCGCCAACAACAACAAGATCGACGCCATCGTCGCCTCCAATGACGGCACGGCAGGCGGCGCCATCCAGGCGCTGGCGGCACAAAAGCTGGCCGGCAAGGTGCCGGTATCGGGCCAGGATGCCGACCTCGCAGCGATCAAGCGCGTCGTCGCCGGCACCCAGACCATGACGGTCTACAAGCCGCTCAAACTGATCGCCACCGAAGCCGCCAACCTGTCGGTGCACCTGGCGCGCAACGAGAAGCCAAGCTACAACTCGCAGTACGACAACGGCTTCAAGAAGGTCGACACGGTGCTGCTCAAGCCGATCCCGCTGACCAAGGCCAACGTCAACATCCTGGTCGACGACGGCTTCTATACGCAGGCGCAGATCGGCGCGAAGTAAGTCCTTCGCAACTCCACAAGAAATACGCACGCGATGACGGCGCCCTGCGGGGCGTCGTATCCGCGCCTCCCCTCTTCCCATCTCCTTCCGCGAGCGCAGCATGTCAGAGTATTTGTTGGAAATGAAAGGCATCGTCAAACAGTTTGACGGTGTCCGCGCCCTCGACGGCATCGACCTGAAAATCAAGGCCGGCGAATGTGTCGGCCTGTGCGGCGAAAACGGCGCCGGCAAATCGACGCTGATGAAGATCCTCTCCGGCGTCTATCCGCACGGTACCTGGGACGGCGACATCCTGTGGGACGGCAAGCCGCTGGTCGCCCACTCCGTGCGCGACACCGAAGCCGCCGGCATCGTCATCATCCATCAGGAACTGATGCTGGTACCGGAGCTGTCGGTGGCGGAGAACATTTTCATGGGCCATGAGCTGACTTTGCCCGGCGGCCGCATGAACTATCCCGCCATGTACCGGCGCGCCGAAGAACTCATGCGCGAACTGAACATGCCGGACATCAACGTCGCCCTGCCCGTGATGCAATACGGCGGTGGCCACCAGCAACTGGTGGAGATCGCCAAGGCGCTCAACAAGAAGGCGCGCCTGCTGATCCTCGACGAACCGTCATCGTCGCTGACCACCTCCGAAATCGCCGTACTGCTGAAGATCATCAAGGATCTGAAGGCCAAGGGTGTGGCCTGCGTTTACATCTCGCACAAGCTCGACGAAGTGGCCGCCGTGTGCGACACCATTTCGGTCATCCGCGACGGCAAGCACATCGCCACCACGCCGATGGAAGAGTTGGACGTCGACCGCATCATCACGCAGATGGTCGGACGTGAAATCACCGCGATGTACCCGCGCCGCGACCATGAAGTCGGCGAGATCGTGTTCGAAGCGCGGCACATGACCTGCCTCGACGTCGACAACCCCAAACGCAAGCGCGTCGACGACGTCTCATTCTCGGTGCGGCGCGGAGAAATCCTCGGTATCGCCGGCCTGGTCGGCGCGGGACGTACCGAGCTGGTATCGGCGATCTTCGGCGCTTATCCGGGCCGCTGTGAAGGCGAAGTCTGGATGAACGGCGCACGCGTCGATACCGGCACGCCGCTCAAATCCATCCGGCTCGGCCTGTGCATGGTGCCGGAAGACCGCAAGCAGCACGGCATCGTGCCTGACCTCAACGTTGGCCAGAACATCACGCTGACGGTACTGAAGAACTTCTCGCGCGGCACCCGTATTGACGCCGAGGCCGAGCTGAAGACCGTCACCGAGGAAATCGCCCGCATGCGGCTCAAGACCTCGAGCCCATTCCTGCCGATTACCGGCCTGTCCGGCGGCAACCAGCAAAAGGCGGTGCTGGCCAAGATGTTGCTGGCGCATCCCAAAGTCCTGATCCTCGACGAGCCCACGCGCGGCGTCGACGTCGGCGCCAAGGCGGAAATCTACCGCTTGATCGCCGAACTGGCGAAGCAAGGCGTGGCCGTGATCATGGTGTCGTCCGAACTGGCTGAAGTACTGGGCGTCTCCGACCGCGTGCTGGTCATCGGCGAAGGCAAGCTGCGCGGCGACTTCGTCAACCAGGACCTGACGCAGGAAATGGTGCTGGCGGCGGCCATCAACCAATCGCCGCCACAGCGCATGCACGTCGCGACGCCTTCCGCCGCATAAACACAACACTCTGGAATCAAGCATGACTTCAACCATCAGTACGCGCAACGGCGCGGCCAACACCTCGGCCAACATCAAGCAACTCTTCAGCCGCTACAAGATCATGGCGCTGCTGATCGCCATCGCCATCATCTGGGCCTTCTTCAGCTGGAAGACCGAAGGCGGCTTCGTCACGCCGCGCAACCTGTCCAATCTGCTGCGCCAGATGTCGGTGACCGGCATCCTGGCCTGCGGCATGGTGCTGGTCATCATCGCCGGCGAAATCGACCTGTCGGTCGGCTCCCTGCTCGGCCTGCTGGGCGGCGTTGCCGCCATCCTGAACGTGACGCACAACCTGCCGTTGCCGCTCAATCTGTTCCTCGTATTGCTGCTGGGATTGCTGCTGGGACTGTTCAACGGTTACCTGACGGCGTACATGCGCATCCCGTCCTTCATCGTCGGTCTGGGCGGCATGCTGGCGTTTCGCGGCGTGCTGCTGGGCATCACCGGCGGCCTCACGATTGCACCGGTATCGAGCGACCTGGTGTACCTGGGCCAAGGCTACCTGCCGGCCAGCTTCGGCGTCGCGCTCGTGATCGTGCTGTTCGTGCTGGCGCTGGCGCTGACCTGGCGCCAACGCGTCAACCGCACCCGCCATGCCTTGCCGGTGCCGCCGCTGTGGCGCGACGCCGTCAAGGTGGCGCTGATCGGCGCGGTGCTGCTGGCGTTCGTGCGCACGCTCAACAGCTATGACGGCATCCCGGTGCCGGTGCTGCTGTTGCTGGCGCTGCTCGGCCTGTTCAGCTATGTCACCACGCAAACCGTATTCGGCCGCCGCATCTATTCGGTCGGCAGCAACATGGAAGCAACGCGGCTGTCCGGCGTCAACGTGCAGTCGGTCAAGCTGTGGGTGTTCGGCATCATGGGCGTGATGTGCGCGCTGGCAGGACTGGTCAACACCGCGCGTCTGGCGGCGGGTTCGCCGTCGTCGGGCAGCATGGGCGAACTCGACGCCATCGCGGCCTGCTTCATCGGCGGCACATCGATGCGCGGTGGCTCGGGCACCATCTACGGCGCGCTGATCGGCGCGCTGGTGATGGCCAGCCTGGACAACGGCATGTCGATGCTCGACGTCGGCACCTACTGGCAGATGATCGTCAAGGGCAGCATCCTGATGCTGGCCGTGTGGGTCGACGTCAGCACCCGTTCGGGTCGCTGAGCGGCCTGCTTCCATTTCATTCTGAAAAGAGGACAGCCATGCAAACGCTCATGCAAACTTCGATGCAAACCATACCGGCCCACGCCGTCTTACCCGCCGATCTTGCCGACGCGTTGCTGATCGGCCGTGTCTGGAGGAACAGCAAGATCAACGGTCCCTGCGTGGTGGTCGTGCGTCAGGGCCAGGTCTTCGACATCACCGCCGCAGCGCCCACGGTGGCCGACCTGCTCGACGCCGAAGACCTTCTGCACATCGCCCGCCACGCTCCCGGCGAAGCGCTGGGCAGCGTAATGGACCTGGTTCATCATGCGCTGCATACCCAGGACGACACCAGTCGGCCGCTGCTGCTGGCGCCCTGCGACATCCAGCCGATCAAGGCCTGCGGCGTGACCTTCGCAGTCAGCATGCTGGAACGCGTGATCGAAGAAAAAGCCGCCGGCGACGCCGGTCGTGCAGAAGCCCTGCGCAAGGAATTGCAAGCCAGCATCGGCGCCGACTTGTCCACCATCCGGCCCGGTTCCGAAGCCGCCGCCAAGTTGAAGCAGGAACTCGTCAAGCGCGACGCCTGGTCGCAGTACATGGAAGTTGGTATCGGCCCCGATGCGGAAGTATTCTCGAAAGCGCAGGCGATGTCGGCGCTGGGACTGGGCGCCGACGTCGGCCTGCACCCGGCGTCGCAATGGAACAACCCCGAGCCGGAAATCGTGCTGGCCGTGAACAGCTGCGGCGAAGCGGTCGGCGCGACGCTGGGCAACGACGTCAACCTGCGCGACATCGAGGGCCGCAGTGCGCTGCTGCTCGGCAAGGCCAAGGACAACAACGGTTCGTGCGCCATCGGTCCCTTCATCCGTCTGTTCGACGAGCGCTTCACGATCGACACGGTGCGCCAGGCTGAAGTCTCGCTGCTCATCGAAGGCGATGACGGCTTCCGTCTCGACGGCGTCAGCTTCATGCGCGAGATCAGCCGCGATCCGCTTGACCTGGTGCAGCAAACCTGCGGTGCGCATCACCAGTATCCGGACGGCTTCATGCTGTTCCTTGGCACCATGTTTTCGCCGATCAAGGACCGTGGCGCAGCCGGTGCCGGCTTTACCCATCATCTGGGCGACCGCGTCACCATCGCCAGCCCGTCGCTGGGCGCGCTCGTCAATCGCGTGCAACGCAGCGACGCCATCGCCCCCTGGACCTTCGGCATCCGCTCGCTCTATCGCTATCTGGCCGGGCGCGGCCTGACCGATTCAGTGCCCACTTCAGTATCATCTTCCAGGAGAACAGCAGCATGACAGCATCACCATCGGCTTCCCTCGCGACCGCGCCGACCCCGCCGACCACATCTGCCGCGTCGACACCCTTCGAGCACGCCGTCTACCGCAGCCTCGCCGGCAAACGCGTGGTCATCACCGGCGGCGGCACCGGCATCGGCGCCGCGCTGGTGGAAGCCTTCGCCAGACAAGGTGCGCAGGTATTTTTCCTCGACATCGCCGAGCGCGAGTCGCGCGAACTGGAAGCCACGCTGCGCGACACGCCGTTGCCGCCGACCTTCCTGCAGTGCGACCTGCTCGACCTGGACGCGCTGGCGGCTAGCTTTGTCGTCATTGAAAAGATGGCCGGCGCCGTCGACATCCTCATCAACAATGCCGCCAATGACGACCGCCACAAAGTCGCCGACGTCACGCCGGCTTATTGGGATGAGCGCATGGCGGTCAACCTGCGCCATCAGTTCTTTTGCGCACAGGCGGTTACGCCCGGCATGCGTGAAATGGGCCGCGGCGTGATTCTGAATTTCGGTTCGATCTCGTGGCATCTGGCGTTGCCCGGACTGGCGCTGTACATGACGGCCAAGGCCGCCATCGAAGGATTGACGCGCGGCCTGGCGCGCGACCTCGGCGTGCACGGCATCCGGGTCAATTGCATCATCCCCGGCGCGGTGCGCACGCCGCGCCAGATGCGCCTGTGGCACAGCCCGGAAGAAGAAGCCAAGATCCTCGCATCGCAATGCCTGTACGAACGCGTCGATCCGCATGACGTCGCGGCGCTGGCGCTGTTCCTGGCATCCGACAGCGCATCGAAATGCTCCGGTCGCGACTACTTCGTCGACGCCGGCTGGTACGGCGCATGAGCGCGCCCGCTCCGACCTGCGTGTGGCCGGTCGGCGCCGAACTGGGCGAGGGTCCGGTCTGGCATGCGGCGCAACAGGCGCTCTACTTCGTCGACATCAAGGGCCGCGCGCTCCATCGCTGCGATGCTGACGGCGGCCATCGGGAAAGCTGGAGCACGCCGCAGCAGCCGGGTTTCGTGCTGCCCTGCGATGACGAAAATCTGCTGTGCGGCATGCAGGGCGGCCTTTATCAGTTCACTCCGGACACCGGAAGTTTCACGTTGCTGCAGCCGGTGGAACAAGACCTGCCGGGCAATCGGATCAACGACGGTTTCGTCGATCATCGCGGTCGCCTGTGGTTCGGCACCATGGATGACGCGGAAGAAAATCCGACCGGTTCGCTGTACCGCCGCGAGCGCGACATCCTGAAAAAACAGGACGACAACTACGTCATCACCAACGGTCCGGCCATGAGCCCGGACGGCAAAACGCTATATCACACGGACACATTGCTGCGAACGGTATATGCTTTCGATGTCGACGCGGCGGGAAACTTGTCCGGCAAGCGCACGTTCACCATCATTGACGGCTCCGGTTACCCGGACGGCATGGCGGTGGATGCGGAAGGCTGCCTGTGGGTCGCCCTGTTCGGCGGGTGGCGCATCGAGCGCTTCCTGCCATCCGGGGAACTGATCGGCGTGCTTCCCTTCCCGTGCGCCAACATCACCAAGCTGGCCTTCGGCGGCGCTGACCTGCAGACCGTGCACGTCACCACTGCCTGGAAAGGCCTGTCGTCCGCCGAGCGCTTGCAGCAACCGCTCGCGGGCGGCTTGTTTTCGTTCCGCGCCGACACGCCGGGCCTGGCTCAACATTACATATCGACAGAGGTACAGAAGTGACAAATCAATCGCAGACACCACGCCGTTTCCGCTCCCAGGACTGGTTCGACAATCCGGACCACATCGACATGACGGCGTTGTATCTGGAACGGTTCATGAACTACGGCATCACCGCCGAGGAACTGCGCTCCGGCCGTCCCATCATCGGCATCGCCCAGAGCGGCAGCGACATCAGCCCCTGTAACCGCATCCATCTGGAACTGGCGCGCCGCGTGCGCGACGGCATCCGCGACGCCGGCGGCATCCCGATGGAATTCCCGCTGCATCCGATTTTTGAGAACTGCCGTCGCCCGACTGCGGCGATCGACCGCAACCTGTCCTACCTCGGCCTGGTGGAAATCCTGCATGGCTATCCGATCGACGCCGTGGTGCTGACCACTGGCTGCGACAAGACCACGCCGGCGCAGATCATGGCCGCCTCCACCGTCGACATCCCGGCCATCGTACTGTCGGGCGGTCCGATGCTGGACGGCTGGATGGACGGCGAACTGGTCGGCTCCGGCGCCGCCATCTGGAAGGGCCGCCGCCAGTTGTCCGCAGGCCAGATCGACAATGAAAAATTCCTCGAGATCGCCGCCGCCTCGGCGCCCTCGTCCGGCCACTGCAACACCATGGGCACCGCCTCGACCATGAACGCCATGGCCGAAGCGCTCGGCATGTCGCTGACCGGCTGTTCCGCAATTCCCGCGCCGTATCGCGAGCGCGGACAGATGGCCTACGAAACCGGTCGCCGCATCGTCGGCATGGCGTATGAAGACCTGCGTCCGTCGGCGATCCTGACGCGCGACGCCTTCCTCGACGCCATCGTGGTCAACGCCGCCATCGGCGGCTCCACCAACGCCCAGCCGCACATCATGGCGATGGCGCGCCACGCCGGCGTCGAACTGCATTCCGATGACTGGATGAAATACGGCTACGACGTGCCGCTGCTGCTCAACATGCAACCGGCCGGAAAATATCTGGGCGAGCGCTTCCACCGCGCCGGCGGCGTGCCGGCCATCATGTGGGAACTGCAACAGGCCGGCAAGCTGCGCGCCAATCGTCTCACCGCCGGCGGCAAGACCATGGCGCAAAACCTCGAAGGCCGCGAAAGCCACGACCGCGAAGTGGTGTTCCCTTTTGCAGCACCGATGCGCGAACGCGCCGGCTTCCTGGTCCTCAAGGGCAACCTGTTCGACTTCGCCATCATGAAGACCAGCGTCATCTCGGACACCTTCCGCGAACGCTATCTGAACACACCGGGCAGCGAAGGCATCTTCGAATGCAATGCAGCGGTATTCGACGGCTCCGACGATTACCACGCGCGCATCAACGATCCTGCGCTCGGCATCGACGAGAACACCATCCTGGTGATCCGCGGCGCCGGTCCGGTCGGCTGGCCCGGCTCGGCCGAGGTGGTCAACATGCAACCGCCTGACGCACTGCTGCGCCGTGGCATCACGACCCTGCCGACACTCGGCGACGGTCGCCAGTCGGGCACCTCGGATAGTCCGTCGATCCTGAACGCGTCTCCCGAAAGCGCGGTCGGTGGCGGTCTCGCCTATCTACATACGGGCGACAAGATCCGCATCGACCTCAACACCGGCCGTTGCGACATGCTGATCAGCGATGAAGAACTGGCCAAACGCAAGGCCGAGGGTATCCCTGCAGTCCCGGCCAGCCAGACGCCGTGGCAGGAGATTTATCGCGACACCGTCGGCCAGCTCGAGACCGGCGCCGTCATGGAACTGGCGGTCAAGTATCAGGGCATTGCCAAGGTTCTGCCGCGTCACAATCACTGACGCGCACTGTCGCGACGACGGTCTGGCCCTGCTCGCAGGCCTGTCCGTCGCCGGATTCTGCAGCCAGTCCTGTTTCCATTGCAAGCGCCCTTCGGGGCGCTTTTTTATTGCTGATTTCCACAGTGAAACAGCAAATCGGGCCTTCTTAGACGACTGGTCTAATTTTAGGCTATGATGAACCGTCGGCTTTATTTCGGCTGTTGCATTTGTCGTATGCATCGGGCTGCAAAGCTTCAGAGACAGTGATCTCACTGTCTTTTTTATTCTGCTTTCATTTTTATTGAAGGATATCCATGACTTCCTTGTTCGATCCCATCAAGCTCGGCGACATCTCGCTCGCCAATCGTTTCGTCATGGCGCCGCTGACACGCAGCCGCGCCGTTGAAGGCTTCAAACCCGGCCCGCTCACGGTGGAGTACTACCGCCAACGGGCCACAGCCGGCCTGATCATTGCCGAAGCGACGCAAATCACCCAGATGGGCCAGGGTTACCTCAATACGCCCGGCATTTACTCTCCTGAACAGGTAGCTGCATGGCGCGAAGTCACCAGCGCGGTGCACGCAGCCGGCGGCAAGATCGTGCTGCAGCTGTGGCACGTCGGCCGTATCTCGCACACTTCGTTCCTGCCGGGCGGTGTCGCGCCGGTATCGTCAACCAACCGTGCCGCCAACGCCAAGACCTTCACCACCGAGGGTTATAGCGACGTATCGACGCCGCGCGCCTTGCGCGACGACGAGTTGCCGGCGTTGGTCGAGGACTACCGCAAGGCGGCGCGCAACGCCATCGACGCCGGTTTCGACGGCGTTGAAGTGCATGCCGCCAACACCTACTTGCTGGAACAGTTCCTGCGCGACAGCGTCAACGATCGCACCGGTCCTTACGGCGGCAGCATCGAGAACCGCGCGCGCCTGTTGCTCGAAGTCGTGCAAGCAGTCACCAAGGAAGTCGGCGCAGGCCGCACCGGCATTCGCCTGAGCCCGATGACAACCTTCAACGACACCGCCATCGACAGCGATCCGCAAGCGCTCTACAACTATGTGGTGGAACAGATCGCGCCACTGGGCCTGGCCTATCTGCATGTGATCGAAGGCGAAACCGGCGGCGTGCGTGTGCCTGAAGGTGCAGCGGTGAAGTTTGACTACGCCGCATTGCGCAGCCGCTTCCCGGGCGTCTTCGTCGTCAACAACGGCTTCGACGGCGCTGAAGGACAAGCTACCGTGGAAGCCGGCAAGGCGGATGCCATCGCCTTCGGCCGTCCGTTCATCGCCAACCCGGACCTGGTGCGCCGCGTGCGCGAATCCAAGCCGCTCAATCCGCTGAACCCGGACACCTTGTACGGCGGCGGCGCTGAAGGCTACACCGACTATCCGGCGCTGACGGCGTAGTCATTGCAGTTGGTAGTGTGCGTTGAAGGGGCCCTCGACATTGTCGGGGGCTTTTTTATTGCCTCTTCATAACGAGATGGATAGCGGATATGCAATGCACGGAAAAATCTGACGGCCGCCAAAAATCTGACGTTTCACTGACAAAAATGCGAATGAATTTTCAGGCATCGACAGCAGGCCTTTCAATATCTGGATTTCCTCGCAAACTGAACGCAAGCAGCATTTTCTGGAATCTCGCAAACCCAACGCCATAGCGGCTTTCCATCCGTAGTAACAGCCCTAAAAACGATTGCACCGCAAACAGAAATTATCGATCCTCTCTATAATTGCGCTGCAATTTTTATAACAATCCTTCCACCAAAAGTATGAGGAGAATTTCTATGCGGCTCTTACTCCTGTTGCCGTTCATTGGTCTATTGTGGGTCCCGTTTTACAACGACGAATTGCCCACGCTGCTTGGCTTCCCGTTTTTCTACTGGTATCAGTTCGCGTGGGTTCCGCTCACCGCGCTGATCATCTGGATCGTCTATAAAGACGGTCTCAAAAAGGGAGTCGAATAATGAATTCCTCTTCCATCAACTGGACGGCGCTCGGCGTCTTCATCTTCTTCTTCGCACTGGTCACCGTGATGGGCTTCTGGGCCTCGCGCTGGCAAAGCGGCGGCAAAGCCAACAAGGGTGCGCACCTCGACGAATGGGGTCTGGGCGGCCGTAACTTCGGCACCTGGATTACCTGGTTCCTGGTCGGCGGCGACTTCTACACCGCCTATACCGTGATCGCGGTGCCGGCGCTGGTGTATGCGGTCGGCGCTTATGGCTTCTTCGCGCTGCCGTACACGATCCTGGTCTATCCGATCGTGTTCCTGATCATGCCGAAGCTGTGGCACGCTGCGCACAAGGCCGGTCACGTCACGGCTGCCGACGTCGTCTTCGGCCGCTACAAGTCGCGCAAGCTGGAGCTCGCCATCGCCCTGACCGGCGTCGTTGCGACCATGCCCTACATCGCGCTGCAACTGATCGGCATGGAAGTCGTCATCAAGGCGCTCGGCGTCACCGGTGAACTTCCCCTGCTGGCGGCCTTCGTGATCCTGGCGCTGTACACCTATTCGGCCGGCCTGCGCGCACCTGCGCTGATCGCCTTCGTCAAGGACCTGATGATCTACATCGTGGTGCTGGTGGCGGTGGTGCTGGTGCCGATGAAACTGGGCGGCTACGGCGTGGTGTTCGCTTCGGCGCGCGATGCGTTTGCAGCCAAGGGCGGCGCCACCGGCCTGACACTCAAGCCGGCGCAGTTCCTGCCGTTTGCTTCGCTGGCGCTGGGTTCGGCCATGGCGGCCTTCATGTATCCGCATACACTGACCGGCATCTTCGCGGCCAAGAGTGCCGACACGATCCGCAAGAACGCCGTGTTCCTGCCTGCGTACACCGTGCTGCTCGGCTTGATCGCGCTGCTGGGCTACATGGCCTACGCGGCTGGCGTCAAGGTTGAAGCCAACAATGACGTCGTGCCTGCACTGTTCAACGCCATGTTCCCGAGCTGGTTCAGCGGCTTTGCGTTTGCGGCAATCGCCATCGGCGCACTGGTGCCGGCGGCGGTGATGTCGATCGGCGCTGCCAACCTGTTCACGCGCAACTTCTGGAAGCCCTACGTGAACCCGAACGTGTCGCCGCAGGGTGAAGCCAAGGTCGCCAAGATCGTCTCGCTGGTGGTGAAGTTCGGCGCGCTGGTGTTCATCCTCTTCCTGCCGACCAAGTTCGCGCTTGATCTGCAGTTGCTGGGCGGCGTGTGGATCCTGCAAACCTTCCCGGCGCTGGTTTTCGGCCTGTTCATCGGCTGGTTCGGCGCCAACGCGCTGCTGACCGGCTGGGCCGTCGGCATCGTCGGCGGCAGCTGGCTGGCGTACGCGGACGGCATCAAGCCGGTGCATACCTTCCACATCGGTGCTGATTCCTACACGCTCTACACCGGTCTGATCGCTCTCGCGCTCAACATCGTTGTGGCCGTGGTGGTGCAGCTGGTGTTCGGCAAAGGCGGCGCGCAAGCGCCGGCGCTCAAACGCTGATCCACAAGGATTAGCGATGCTGCAAAGCGCCCCTCCCTGCGAGGGGCGCTTTTTTTTACGCGCTCACTTGCTCCTGATCCCCGGCGGCAGAGGAAAGTCGCGCGCCAGGATGTCTTTGATGAATTGCTGAACCGCCTTGATCCGCGGCATGAAACAGCGCTCGCGATGCACCGTCATCCAGATGGTGCGTTTCACGTCGATCTGGTCCACCAGCAGCGCGCGCAAACCGAATCGCTCCGCATTGGAAAACGCCGGCAGCATGACGATGCCACCACCCTCGGCTGCGGCAAACAATTGGGCAATCATGCTCGATGAATGAAACACCACCGGCGGATTCTTGATCGCCTCTTCCAGCCAACGCACCGTATTGAGTTGAATCAGGTCGTCGACATACGACACGAACTGATGATCCCTGAGTTCGCCGACCGAACCCGGCACGCCGTGGCGGGCGAGGTAGCTTTCCGAGGCATAGAGATGGAGCGGAAACGCCCCCACCGGCTCCACCTCCAGCCCCTTGCCTTCGGACGGAAAGAAGCTCAGGAAAACATCCGCTTCACGCTGGCTCACATGGACCAGTTGCGTGGAGGTGACGAGTTCGATCTGGATCAGCGGATAGCGCTCCTTGAAGCTGACGAATTGCCGCGACAGATAAAGCGAGGCGATGCCTTCCATGGTAGCGATGCGCACCGGACCGGACGGAATGCGCGAGGTGCCGGACAAGGATTCGGTGATCGCCAGCGCGCCGGATTCCATGGCTTCGACATGCTCCAGCAACTCGCGTCCCTTCACCGTGATGTGGAATCCCTGATGGTCCCTTTCGAATACCGGCGCATTGAGAATCGCCTCCAGATGGGCGATACGACGGCTGATGGTGGAATGATCCACACGCAGTTTGGCGGCGGCGCCGGACAGCGTCCCGGCGCGCGCTACCTCGAGGAAGATACGCAGGTCATTCCAATTGGGGCTTTTTGTGCTCATCTGCAATTTCGCAATGGGTTATCCGGCAACTCGCCGAATAAACAGTATATCGCAGCAGAAATCCTCCGCATCGAGCCTCATATCGAGCACGATAAATGTGCATTCGCAGCAATTTACGCACCGAAATAGTAAAAAATACCCATTGCAAATTTGCAATGACGATTGCGCAATCGCCAGTTTTCTTCCCCAAAACAGACTGCTAACCTTCGTTCGCCAAGTGAGTCCGCCGGTGCCGCTGATGATGCTGCTGCAACAGTCCGGGCAAGCGCCGGTTTGGCTTTTTCCGTTTGCTCAACCTTTCAGGGGGCTACATGCAGAACGACAACCTGTCCGACACATGGTCAACCATGTATCGCAATCCGCAATTCCATGCAGTTTCCCGCCAGCGCAGAAGAGTGGTCCTGACGCTCTTCATCGTCGGCACGCTGTTCTATTTCTCCATCCCCGCCGTCACGACCTTTTTTCCGTCGATCTTCCACGCCCGGCTGTTCGGCGTGGTCAACGTCGGCCTGGCTTACGGCCTGCTGCAATATCCCATCGGTGGTCTGATCGCCTATATCTACGCCATCAACATGCGCAAGCTGGACCTGGAAGTGGCCCGGATGGCAGCCCTACCTTTACCTCAACCCCGAAAGGAATTGGCATGACTTCCTTGCTGAACATCAAACGCTTGCCTGCTCCGGCGTTGGCACTGCCGTCGGCCATGACGCTGTTTCTGGTCTCCGGCGCCGCCTGCGCCCAGACCAAGGTCCTGGTCGGCGACGACTTCCAGGGAATGACCATGGCGATCTTCGCGATCTTCTTCGGCGCGACCCTGTTCATCACTTACCTTGCCGCCAAACGCAACCGCACCGCGACTGACTACTACACGGCCGGCGGCGGCATCGGCCCCATTCGCAACGGTCTCGCGATTGCCGGCGATTATCTGTCCGCCGCCGCCTTCCTCGGCGTTTCCGGATTGATCGCCCTGTACGGCTATGACGGCATTGCCTACCTCATCGGTTTCTTCGTGGCCTTCATCCCGGTGCTCCTGCTGGTGGCCGAGCCCTGCCGCAATCTCGGCCGCTACACGCTCGGCGATGTGCTGGCCTACCGCAACAGCTTTCGCAGCACCAAGGTGGCGGCCGCAGTGTCCAGCATCATCGTGGCGGTGTTTTACATGGTGCCGCAGATCGTCGGCGGCGCCGTCATCCTGCGCGCCCTGATCGGCATTCCCTACGAGATCTCCGTGCTGGCGGTCGGCATCCTGATGCTGACCTATGTCGTGTTCGGCGGCATGCGCGCAACCACCTCGGTGCAAGTCATCAAGGCCATCCTGCTGATCTCCTCGTGCTTCGTGCTGGTGATCCTGTCGTGGGCGCCATTCGGCTTCAATGTGTCCGAGTTCTTTGTGTCGCTGACCCGCAATCCGATGCTGCAATCGTATGTCAGCGAGACCTTGCTCAAGGGCTCCCAGGCGCTGGGCATGCAGGAAGCCGGACAACGCTTCCTTGAGTCGGGCCTGTATCTGAAAAATCCACTGGAACAATTGTCGCTGGGGCTGGCGCTGGTGCTCGGCACTGCCGCCATGCCGCATATCCTGATGCGTTTCTTCACCGTGCCCGACGCCAAGACGGCGCGCAGCTCCGTACTCTGGGCGATGCTGGCCATCGGCGTATGCCATCTGCTGATCGTGTTCATCGGTTTTGCCGCCGCCCACTATGTCGGCGCCAAGGCCATTGTCGTACTCGACAAAGGCGGCAACCTTGCCGCACCGATGCTGGCCCAGTTCCTGGGTGGCGGCGCCGACAGCCTGGCGGGCAATTTCATGCTGGCGTTCGTCGCTGCCGTGGCGTTTGCCACCATCGTGGCCGTGGTGGCGGGACTGACGCTGGCGGCGGCATCTGCGTTGGCGCACGACGTCTACGTCGGCGCCATCCGCAACGGCCGTGCGACCGAGCAGGAACAGGTCCGTGCCGCCCGTGTGGCGACGTTGATGATGGCGGTGATCTGTGTGGTCTGCGGGATACTCGCCAAGGGCCAGAACGTCGCCCACCTGGTCGGACTCGGCTATGCGGTGGCGGCGTCCGCCAACTTGCCGGCGCTGCTGATGACCCTGTACTGGAAACGCTGCAGCACCGCCGGCGTGCTGGCAGGCGTGATCGGCGGCACTACGCTGTCCATCGTGCTGGTGCTGGTGTCGCCCAACATGACCTATCCGCTGCAACAAAAAACAGCCGCCCTCGCCACCGTCGCCGCATTGGACCTGCGCATTGTCGATGCCGAGAAAAATTCTTCCGGCGTGACAGCGGAAGCGCGCGACAAATTGCGAAAGGAAAGCGCTATTGCTGCAGCACAGGCGGCAGCCATTGCCGACGACGCCACCAGCCTGGTGGGCTTGAAGGCGCCGCTGATCTCCTTGCGCAACCCCGGCATCATTTCCATTCCGGTCGGATTTTTGCTGGTCTTCATTTTCTCGCTGCTGATCACCGACAAACGGGCGATAGCGCGCTGGGAAGAACTCGCGGTGCGCCGCGAAACCGGCATCGGCGTGGAACAGGCCGTCGCCCACTGAAACATTTTTCTTTGTTCAACAAAAGGATCCCATCATGAATTTCCCTACCGTCAAAGTCGCCGCGATGCACGTCGCACCGGTGTATATGGACAGTGCTGCGACATTGCAAAAGGCCTTGTCCCTGATCGCCGAAGCGGCCTCCCACGGCGCCGAGCTGATCGTCTTCCCTGAATCTTTCATCCCCGGCTTTCCGGTCTGGGCCGCGCTGTGGGCGCCCATCTACAACCACGAATGGTTCAAGAAGATGTGCGCCAACAGCTTGCTTATCGACGGCCCCGAGATAACTGAACTGCGCGCTACCGCCGCGCGTCACAAGGTCTTTGTCTCGATGGGATTCAGTGAAGCGACGCCGGTCAGCGTCGGCTGCATCTGGAACTCCAACGTCCTGATCGGCGATGACGGCAGCCTGCTCAATCATCATCGCAAGCTGGTGCCGACCTTCTACGAAAAGATGGTCTGGGCGCCCGGCGACGGCGCCGGGCTGCACGTCGCGGCGACGCGCATCGGCAAGATCGGCGGCCTCATTTGCGGCGAGAACACCAACCCGCTGGCGCGTTACTCGCTCATTGCCCAGGGCGAACAGATCCATATCTCCAGCTGGCCGCCGATCTGGCCGACCAAGAAGCCGGGCAGCGGCGAGAACTTCGACAACGTGACGGCAAACCGCATCCGCGCCAGCGCCCATTCGTTTGAAGCCAAGGCCTACGGCATCCTGTGCGGAAGCTGCCTGGACCAAAGCGCCTTCGACATGCTGACGGCGGAAGACAAATCCGTAGCCGACCTGCTGGAACGCACGCCGAAAGCCGCTACCCAGTTCGTCACACCGACCGGCACGCAGATCGGCGATTCACTGCAAGCCGACGAAGGCATCGCCTATGCCACCTTCGATTTGTCGGCATGCGTCGAACCCAAACAGTTCCACGACGTGGTCGGTTACTACAATCGCTTCGACGTATTCGATCTGGTCGTCAATCGCAAGCGCATCCAGCCGATTACCTGGGAAGGCGCGGAAGACTCAACGCCTGATGCGCCCGGTGCAACAGCGCATTCAGCCGTTGCTGCGCCGCTGGTCAGCGATTGACTACCTTGGCCGGGATGAAGCTCAGCACCAGCAACGCCGATAAGGCCAGCATCGCCGCCACGAAAAACAGACCCGACGACACCGAATGCGTCTGCGTCTTCAGCCAGCCGATTACCGACGGGCTGACAAAGCCTGCCAGGTTGCCGGTGCAGTTGATCAGCGCAATCCCCGCCGCTGCACCAGCGCCGCCCAGGAAGGCGGTCGGCAATGCCCAGAACATCGCCACCGCAGTCACCACTCCCATGGCGCCCAGGCTCAGGCCGAAGATTGCCGGCGTGATCTGGTTCTCACTCATGGCGCAGATGCAAAAGCCGGTCGCCGCCACCAGCACCGGCACGATGACGTGCCAGCGGCGCTCACGGAAATGGTCGGCGCTGCGGCTGGCCAGCAGCATGGAGATCAGCGCAGCGGTGTAAGGAATCATCGCCAGCAGGCCGATGTGGAAGGGATCGGCGATGCCGGCGCTGCGGATGATGCTCGGCAGCCAGAAGCCGATCGCATACGATCCCATGATCACGCCGAACAGGATCAGGCACAGCAGCCAGACGCGCGGCGACAGCATGACGCTCTTGACGGAGCTATGCGTGCGCACCTGGGCGTCCTGATCGATTTCGTTCTTGATGAGATTCTTTTCTTCCGCATTGAGCCAGGTGACGTCGGCCACGCGATCGTCGAGATAGCAATAAATCACCACGCTCAGGATCACCGCCGGAATCGCTTCGAGGATAAACAGCCACTGCCAGCCCGACATGCCCATGGTGCCGGCGAAAGCGTACATGATGTAGCCCGACAGCGGCGCGCCGACAATGCCCGAGACCGGATTGCCGGCCATGAACATGGCCGTCATGCGGCCGCGCCGGTGCGACGGAAACCAGTACGTCAGGTACAGGATCACGCCGGGGAAGAAGCCCGCCTCCGCCACGCCGAGCAAGAAGCGAATCACGTAGAACGTGGTCGGTGAATCGACCCATGCCGTGGCCGCCGACAGCACGCCCCAGGTGATCATGATGCGCGCGATCCAGCGCCGCGCGCCGAGCTTGTGCAGCAGCAGATTGCTCGGCACTTCGAACAGGAAATAACCGAGGAAGAATAATCCTGCGCCGAGGCCGTACACGGCATCGCTGAATTGCAGATCGTTGAGCATCTGCAGCTTGGCGAAACCGATGTTGACGCGGTCGAGATAAGCCACCACGTAGCTGACGAACAGCAGCGGGATGAAGCGCCAGGCGGCGCGTTTAAAAACAGCGTTGGCGGCATCCTGCGACGTCGCGGATAAATTGTGCGCGGCCGAAGCCAGCGTGGTGTTGGGTTGCATGGTGTCTCCTGTTGTCTTGTCGGCGTCGGCGTTACTGCTCTTGCAGTCGCGCCGTCGCTCTTTTTATGTCGTATGAATATTGTCGTGTGATCCCTCGATTCAATGCGCCTCAGCTTCCTCCACCTGACCACGATAGAGCTGGAAGCCGAGCGCGTCGAGTTGCCGCAGCAAGCTCTCGCGCTGGATCCGGTCCAGCTCCACCAGCGGTGCACGCAACTTGTTCCACGCCGGATCCTTGAGGCCCGAGGCCATCGCCGCCTTCATCGCGGCGATGATCGGGAATTGGCCGAAGGCCGCGCGCACCTGATTCAACGCAGCTTGCCGCGCCGCCGCATCGTCATTTTTCCAATCGCGCAGCAGGCCCGCGATACCTCCCGGATTGACGTTGGCCGTGGCTGAAATCACGCCTGCGCCGCCGTGGCGCATGGTGTCGACCAAGGCGATTTCACTGCCGGCAAACACGTCGAAGCCATCCTTGCCGAACTCCTTCAGCATGGCCGCCGTGTTGTCCCAGTCGCCCGAGCTGTCCTTGACGCCGGCGATGACGCCGGGGAAGGCTTTCAGCAAGCGCTCGATCAGCTGCAGGCTGATGCCGACCTGCGTCACCGGCGGGATGTGATACAGGTAGACACGCAAGCGGGCATCGCCGACGGCGTCAATCATGCCGGCGAAGGAGCGGAACAAACCTTCTTCGCTCACGCCCTTGTAAAAGAACGGCGGCAACACCAGCACGCCGCCGCAACCGGCGGTGACGGCATGACGCGCCAGTTCGGCGGTGTCGTCCAGATTGCAGGCGCCGACGCCGGGCATCATGCGTGCGGCCGGCATGCCGGCGGCGAGGACGGCGTCGAGCAAGGCGCGCTTTTCTTTCACGCTCATCGAGGTCGCCTCGGAATTGGTGCCGAAGATCGCCAGGCCGACGTCGTGGTTGAGCAAGGTGCGGCAGTGTTCGATGAAGCGCGGCACCGACGGCGAACCGTCCGCCTCGAAAGGCGTGAGCACCGGCGACAGCACGCCGCGCAATTTGGGAATAAGTGAAACGGACATGAGCTTGGTCTCCTTGGGTATCGCTGTGGACGCCAGTATTGCGCGATCAGCTCAGGAGAATAGTTATGCTCTTGTTACGTCAATCAATAGAATTTTTATCTTCCTGACGGGAAAGATAGACGCTCTTATTTGCCCTCTTTCCACTTCTTGACCAGTTCCAGGAACGAGCTCACCAGCCGCGTGCGCGCCGAGGTGCGCGTCCAGATCATGCCAACCACGCGTTTGGATGAGCGATGCGGCAGCGGCCAGCGTTTCAGTTCGAGATTGTTGCCGCGCGCCGCCAACCAAGCCGGCACCAGCGACACGCCGATCCCCTTGTCGACCAGCGCCGCAATCGAATCAAGGCCGTCGAGCTCGCAACGCTGACGCGTGCGGATGCCGTATTGGCGCAGATAGGCGTCGGCGAACTGGCCGCCCACGGTGCCGCGGTCATAGCGCAGGAAGGGCTCGCTCTCCAGTGTGGCATGCACGTCGGTGACCTTCATCGATGCGGGCGTGAGCAAGACCAGCGGCTCTTCGCGCATGGTGTGCCAGCCGCAACTCTTGGGCAATTCGAACAGCGGCTGGATCAACAGCGCCGCATCCAGGTCGCCATCCACCACTTTGCGAAACAGCGTGGCGGAGGTGCCCGGCTCCAGATAAGTATCGACTTGGGGATGCCGGCTCAGGAACTGCGACACCAGGTCCGGCAACACCGCCAGCATCATGGTCGGTGCAGCGCCGAGACGCAATTGTCCTGATAAATCCGAACTGTCGTTGAGGTCGTCGCGCAGATCGCGGATGTCGCGCAAGACCTTGCGGCCGCGCTCAAGGATGCGCGCGCCCGCCTCGGTCGGCGCCACCGTACGGCCGGAGCGGCGGATCAGGCTCATGCCCATTTCCTCCTCCAGCATCTTGACGCGCTGCGCTACGGCGGCGGGCGTGAGATCGAGCCGGCGCGCGGCTTCGGCGATGGAGCCGAGTTCGGCCACGTGGATGAAGCTCTGCAGAAAACGTGAATCCATGGTGTCCCTCCCTTGGGTCAAGCAAACGTCAGGTCTTCGCCTGATCAATAGAATAATTATCTTTTCAAGATATCGGAACGTACTGTTTTCATCGATTGGCGTCAATCAGAATGTGCTCGACGCTGCACCAAACGACATATCCGACATAGGCGACATAGGCGACACGTGCAGCGCGCTCATTTCAATCAGGAGGAAACAAGACATGCCCATTATTCAATCCATTTCAGTCTGCTTCGCCGAAGTGCCGCTCGACCGCGTCACCTCATTTGCCACGCGCACCGTCTCGTCGCGCCACTACGGCCTGGTCAAGGTGCGCTCGACCGACGGCGTCGAAGGCATCGGCTTTTGCTACGTCGGCAGCACCGGCGGCGCGATCCTGACGGCGGCAGTCGAACAATTGCTGGCGCCGGTGCTGATCGGCAAGGATTCTTACGCCGTCGAAGGTCTGTGGCAGGCGATGTATCAGGAAGCCTTGCTGCAAGGTCGCGCCGGCACCGTCATGCGCGCCCTGAGCATTCTCGACACGGCGATCTGGGATCTCAATGCGCGCACGCATCAACTGCCGCTGCACAAATACTTGGGCGCAGTGCATCTCGATGAAGTGCCGGCTTACGCCAGCGGCGGTTATTACCTCGACGGCAAGACGCCGCAGATGCTGGGCGATGAAATGGCCAGCTATGTCGACAAAGGTTTCAAGGCGGTGAAGATGAAATCCGGCCGCCTCTCGCCCAAGGAAGAGGAAGCCCGTGTGCGCGCCGCACGCGAAGCCATCGGCCCGGACATCGAACTGATGCTGGACATCAACAACGGCTGGGGCGATGTCACGCAGGCCTTGCAACACGTGAATCGCATCGAGCAATACGACCCCTACTTCATCGAAGAACCGTTCTCGCCGGACGACATCGACAGCCACGCCAAGCTGGCCAGGCTCACGCGCGTGCCGATCGCCACCGGCGAAATCGGTTACGGCCGCTGGTATCACAAGGAGTTGCTGGACAAGGACGCCGCAGCGATTTTGCAGACCGATGCCGTGGTCTGCGGCGGCATCACCGAATGGCGCCGCATTGCGGCAACCGCGGCCAGCTACGGCAAGATCATGTGCCCGCACTGGTTCCATGACGTGCATGCCCCGCTGGTGGCGGCGACGCCGAATGCGCGTTATGTGGAATTCTTCTGGGACGACCAGGTGCTGAACTTCCGTCGCCTGATCGATCGCCAGCTGGAACATCGCAACGGCAACGTGATCCTGCATCAGACGCCGGGACTCGGCTTCAACTTCGACGAGGCGCAGGTGGTGAAGTACGGCAAGTGGATTACCGTCGGCAAGTAGTGGCAACTCAGCAGGTGAAAAAAATGGCAGGAACCGAATCAGCGGCGCCTGCCATTCTCAATTATTGCTGATTACTTTTTTATAACCTCAAGACTTCATGCCGTCAGAACCGGTGACGCAGACCCAGGCGCACCACATTCTGCGAGCTGTCGTCGGCAGGCGACGACGAGTACGCGGCATTGACGACGCCGGGATTGATGGCGTCCTTGGCGCGTTGGTTGGTGTACAGCGCATAAATATCGGTGCGCTTGGACAGGTAATAATCCACGCCGACGTTGAGCTGCGTCGACGAGACCTTGGTGGCGCCTGTCGTCACGCGGTTGATGTTGGCGCGGTCATAGATCACGCTGCCCAGCAGATGCAGATTGCCGGTGAGCGCATAGTCGACGCCGACGTCGAAGATGTTGGCTTTGGTCGCGGTGACGATCTGCACCAGGCCGGTCGCCGCAACGGCTGCGGCAGCCGGCTGTTTGGATTGCGACCACGCCGCATACAACTTGGCCGGACCTGCCTGATAACTCGTGCCGATGGTGAAGGTTTTCAGATTGGTGTCGCCCGCGCGGGCCGGCAAGGCGTCCGCCGCCAGTTTGCTTTGGTAGTAACCGGCGCCGATGCCGAACGGACCGTTGCTGTAGTTGCCGGCAAAGCCGAATGCCTGGCCCGCGGAAGTCTTGCCCGCCACTTCGCCGAAGCCGTAGAACAGGCTGCCGGTGAAGCCGCTCAGGTTGGCCGTGTCGTAGCGCACCGAGTTGTCGGTACGCGCGCCGCCGGCAACACGGTCCAGATTATTGAAGTGGCCGCCCTTGACGCCATTGGCGCCGAAGGTCTGCACCGAGGTGTATTTGGAGCCGATGTCTTCCAGGTAATCAGTCTGGCGGCCAATGGTCACGGTGCCGAACCCGCCGCTCAGGCCGACCACCGATTTGCGGTCGAACAAGGTATTGGCTGTGCCGAGGCCGCCGGTGTCGGCATTGAAGCCGTTTTCCAGATTGAAGATCGCCGACAGGCCGCCGCCGAGGTCTTCGACGCCTTTGAAGCCGATGCGCGACGTCGCCATGTCGCCCGAGTCGATGCTGAAACGGCTGCTGTTGTTGGCGCCGACTTTGCTGGTGTAGGTCAGGCTGGTGTCGATGATGCCGTAGACGGTGACGCTGCTTTGCGCGTGCGCGGTCAGTGTGGTGAATGTGGAAGTGGCGGCCACGGCGGACAGAGCCGCCAGGGCGAATACGCTTTTCTTCATGAAAATCCCTGAGTCAGATTGTGGAATAGGTAGGTGTATGTTCGATTTTTTTATTGTCGTTCGGACGAACGCCTGCGGTATCGTGTGGTGACGATCTGCGTATGGAAGGTGCTGCAGCGGATGGTGGGTGTGCAGCCCTGTATCGAACATGCCGGATTATATTTACGTGCTATCCAGCGGTGTATAGCGGAAAACCCGTAGATGTGCGATTACAACAAGCTTGTGGGTATGTTTCATTTCTGCTGCGTAGCAAAAACTACGTAAAAAAAGACGTAAAAAAAGCCGCTCTCATGAGCGGCTTCGGAAAGTATTGCTAGCGGTAAAAAATTAATCGAAGCTCAGTTGCACCTTCATCATCTTCGAACGATCACCGGCAATCTCAAAGGCCTCGACCGACTTCTCGAACGGATAGGTCGCTGAAATCAGCGGCTTCACGTCGACCAGCTTCTTGTTCATCAATTCCACCGCCAGCGCGAACTCTTCATGGAAACGGAAGGCGCCGCGCCATTCCAACTCTTTGCCGACCAGCAGGTTGGCCGGAAAGTTGATATCGCCGCCCAGGCCGACCTGCACGATCACGGCCCCCGGACGCAGCGTGTCGAGCGCGCCGCGCAAGGCCTGCTCGTTGCCGCTGGCTTCGAACAGCACGTCGAAGGTGCCCTTGTCCTGCGTGAATGCCTTGAGCACTTCGGCGTCCTGCGCGACGTTGATGGCCTGATCGGCACCGACTTTCAAGGCGCTTTCCAACGGCATTTTTGCCACGTCGGTGACGACGATCTGCAAGGCGCCGGCGCGACGTGCGGCGATCACGGTGAGCGCGCCGATCGGACCACAGCCGGTGACCAGCACACGCTTGCCGAACAGCGGACCGGCGCGGCGCACTGCATGCAACGCCACCGACAAAGGTTCAGCCATCGCCGCTTCGCCGTCGCTGACGTGGTCGGCGACGACGTGCGCCTGTGCGCGCTCGATGATGATTTCCTGGCGGAAGGCGCCCTGCACGTGTGGCATGCGCATCGCGCTGCCGTAGAAGCGCATGTCGAGACAGTGGTTCTGCTTGCCTTCCTGGCAGTACTTGCACAGGCCGCAGGGATTGCTCGGGCTGATGGAAATGCGGGTGCCGGCCTTGATGTCGGTGATGGCGGAACCGGTCTCGGCGATCATGCCGGAGACTTCATGGCCGAGCACCATCGGCTCCTTGATGCGCACGGTGCCGAAGCCGCCGTTGTGATAGTAGTGCAGGTCGGAGCCGCAGATGCCGCCGGCTTTGACCTTCACCTTGAGTTGATGCGGCTGCAGTTCTGCGGTCTGCAATTCCTGGACGCGCAGGTCGTGCGGCGCGTGGATGACGATGCCTTGTTGCATGATGTTGTCCTTGGTTTTTATAGAGTAGCGGTAACGCCGCCATCGACATAGAGGATGTGGCCGTTGACGAATTTCGATGCGTCGCTGGACAGGAACACCGCCGCGCCGACCAGGTCCTCGACGTCGCCCCAGCGACGTGAAGGCGTGCGGCCGATCAGCCACTCGGAGAATTTTTCATCGGCGACCAGCGCCATGTTCATCTCGGTCTTGAAATAGCCCGGGCCGAGGCCGTTGACCTGCAGGCCGTACTTGCCCCAGTCGATCGCCATGCCCTTGGTAAACATCTTCACCGCACCCTTGGTCGCCGTGTACGGCGCGATGTTGGGACGACCGAGTTCGCTCTGCACCGAACAGACGTTGATGATCTTGCCGCGGCCGCGTTTGATCATGCCTTGCGCGACGGCCTTGGCGGTGAAGAACACGCTGTTCAGGTTGGTGCTGATCAGGTCGTTCCAGTCGGACTCCTTGAAGTCTTCCAGCGGCGCGCGGCGCTGGATGCCGGCGTTGTTGAACAGAATCTCGATGGGGCCGATGTCGGCCTCGATCTTCGCTACCGCGGCTTCCACCGAAGCCGACGAGGTCGCGTCGAAGGAGGACTCGTGAATCGTGTAGCCCTCTTCGCGCAGCTTCGCCGCCACGACGGCGAGCTTGGCGGCGTCGCGGCCGTTGAGCACGATGGAGGCGCCGGCGGCAGCCAGGCCGCGCGCCAGCGCCAGGCCGATGCCGCCGCTGGAACCGGTGATCAGCGCGAGCCGGCCGCTTAGCGAAAAACTCTGCAGGCCTGCGGGTAATGTTGCGGTCATTCTGTCTCCTTGCTTGTTATGTGTGGAATGAGGTTGGAATTATTTGATGTCGAGCCGCTGGAACGCCGCCAGCGCCCGGTATTCGTCGGCCAGCTTGTGCGGGATCGCCATGAAGATCGGCCGCAGGCGATCGTAGATGGCGACGTTTTCCGGAATCGGCAGATGACGGTTGGTCGAACCGACCATGTCGGAAATGACGTCGAGCGACTTGATCTTGCCGAGCGCGAGTAAACCAAGCACGGCGGCGCCCAGACAGGATGATTCGACGCTTTGCGGCACCACAACTTCACGATTGAAGATGTCGGCCATCATCTGGCGCCATAGGGCCGAGCGCGCAAAGCCGCCGGTCGCCATCATTCGTTTGGTCGGGCCGATCAGGTCTTCGACCGCGGGCAGGATGGAGTAGAGGTTGAAGATCACGCCTTCGAGCGCGGCGCGGATCATGTGTTCCTTGCGGTGATGCAGCGCCAGGCCGAAGAAGGAACCGCGCAGGTCGGCATTCCACAGCGGTGCGCGTTCGCCCGAGAGATACGGATGGAACAGCAGGCCTTCTGCGCCCGGCGCGATGTGTTCGGCGATACGGGTCAAGGCGTCGTAGGGATCGACGCCATCCTTGCGCGCCTGCTCCGCTTCGGCGGTGGCGAGCTCGTCGCGCACCCAGCGGAAGATATTGCCGCCGTTGTTGACCGGCCCGCCGACCACCCAATGCTGCTCCGTCAACGCGTAGCAAAAGGTGCGTCCGGAGGCATCGGTCACCGGCCGTTCGACCACCGTGCGCATGGCGCCGGAAGTGCCGATGGTGACCGCCACCTGGCCCGGATGGATGGCGTTGACGCCGAGGTTGGACAGCACGCCGTCGTTGGCGCCGATGACGAACGGCGTATCGGCGCGCAAGCCGAGCTGCTCGGCAACTGCTGCGTCAAGTCCCTGCAATTGATGCGTAGTCGGTACCGGCTTGGGCAACTGGCGCGCATCGACTTGCAGCAATGCCAGTGCGCCTTCGTCCCAGTCCAGTTGTTCGAGGTTGAACATGCCGGTGGCGGAGGCGATCGAATAATCCACCAGCCATTCGCCGAACAGGCGGAACAATACGTATTCCTTGATGCCGACAAAGCGCGCAGCCTGCTTGAAGATGTCGGATTTTTCGTGGCGCATCCACATCAGCTTGCACAGCGGCGACATCGGATGGATGGGCGTGCCGGTGCGGCGGTAGATGGCCTGGCCGTCGAACTCGTTCTTGATGCGTTCAGCCCAGACGCTGGCGCGGATGTCGCCCCAGGTGATGCTGTTGCTGAGCAGGTTGTTGTGACCGTCGAGCGCGATCAGGCTGTGCATGGCGGCGCTGAAGGAGACCAGCTCGATCTCGCCGGGCGCAGCCTTGGCGGCCGCGACGGCGCCGGCGATCGAGCCCAGCACCGCGTCGAACATCTGCAGCGGATCCTGCTCGGACATGCCCGGCTCGGTGCACAGCACCGGATATTCGACGGCGTTCTGGGCCACCACCTGGCCGTCCAGCGTGAACACCACGGTCTTGGTGCTGGTGGTGCCGATATCGACGCCGAGCATGAAGTGCGACATGAGTATTTCCTTTACTGCTGCCGTGTAAAACGCCGTTGCGTTTAGACGACCAGGTTAAGCAACATGATGAAGATCAGCGCTACCACCGAGATGATGGTTTCCATCGCCGTCCAGGTCTTGAATGTTTCGCCGACGCTCATGTTGAAGTATTCCTTGACCAGCCAGAAGCCGGCGTCATTGACGTGCGACAGGATCAGCGATCCGGCGCCGGTCGCCAGCACCAGCAGCTCGCGGTTGGTGCCGGGGATCAGCGTCACCAGCGGCGCCACGATGCCGGCGCCGGTAATTGTCGCTACCGTCGCCGAGCCGGTTGCCACGCGAATCACGCCCGCCACGAACCAGGCCAGCAGCAACGGCGAAATCTGCGCATGCACCGCCAGTTGGCCGATCGCGGTGCCGACGCCGCTGTTGACCAGCATCTGCTTGAAGCCGCCGCCGGCGCCGATGATCAGCACGATGGCCGCAGTCGGCGCCAGGCTTTGGTCAACGAACTTCAACACTTGCTGGCGCGTGAAACCGCGCGCCACGCCAAAAGTGTACAGCGACAGCAGCAGCGCCGCCAGCAAGGCCACGATCGGGTTGCCGATGAAGTCCATCAGGTCGCGCATGGCGTTGCCTTCCGGCAGGGTGACGTCGACGAAGGTTTTCAGCAACATCAGGAACACTGGCGACAGCACCGTGACCAGCGTGATCGCAAAGCCCGGCAGGTCCTTGGTTTGCGGTTCGCGCGCCAGTTGCTCCATCAGCTCGTCGGACGGCTTGATGTCGACATACTTGGCGATGAAGGCGCCGAACATCGGGCCGGCGATGATCACCGTCGGCAAGCCGACCACGAGGCCGTAGAAAATGGTCTTGCCGATGTCGGCGCCGAAGATGCCGATCGCCAGCAGCGGGCCCGGATGCGGCGGCACCAGGCCGTGCATGACGGACAGGCTGGCCAGCATCGGCATGCCGATCTTGAACAGCGGCACGCCCGAGCGGCGCGAGACGATGAACACCAGCGGGATCAGCAGCACGAAGCCGATTTCGAAGAACAGCGGGATGCCGACCAGGAAGGCGCCGATCATCATGGCCCAGTGCACGCGCTGCTTGCCGAAGGCGCGCACCAGCGTCTGCGCGATCTGGTCGGCACCGCCCGATTCGGCCATCATCTTGCCGAGCATGGTGCCCAGGCCCAGGACGATGCCGACGAAGCCGAGCACGCCGCCGAAACCATCCTGGAATGATTTGACGATTTTGGCCAGCGGCATGCCGGAGATCAGGCCGAGGAAGCCCGAGGTGATGATCAGTGCGATGAAGGGGTGGATGCGCAGGCGCGTGATCATGCCGATCAGCACCACGATCGCCAGGAAGGCGTTCAACAACAGGCTTGCTTCGTTACTCAATCCGAACATGTGGATGTCTCCAGGGGCGATAGTGCACACGGCCGCTACACGCGCACATGCGGAAAACCGCATTGTCGCGCCGTCAATACCATGCCTGCCATCCGATGCGGAGTCTTTACATTGTCTCGACGAGGGCGTCCCGGGTGCATGCATTGCAAACAAACATCGGGACTGCCGTGCCCACTATCTGCGTAGTGTTTATGAAAGGGAATTTTTTGTTTTACGCCAAAATGTTAGCGTTAACATCGGCAGCGATGATAACGCTACCAAAATTTATGTGTCAAATCATTTGTATGAATATCTGGAGGGAGGAAACGTCCCGGAAAGGCCGATGCGGCGGCGCAGCATGGTTTTACATGGGTGATTGTCCGGACGCTAAGGGTATGATGTCGGCAATCGAAATTTCCGTCCCGCCATGAGCAAAAACGCCGCCGCCGAAAAAACCGCCAAGCCAACGAGAGCCGTCAAGGGAAGCCGCGCCACCGGCCGCGTCACCATCGTCGACGTTGCCGCCGAAGCACGCGTCAGCCCGATGACCGTATCGCGTGCATTGAAGTCGCCGGAGCTGGTCCAGCAAGAGGCGCGCGACCGCATTGCGGCGGCCATCCGCAAGCTCGGCTACGTACCCAATCAGGCTGCCAGCACCCTGGCGTCGGCGCGCTCGCAGGTGATCGGCGTGCTGGTGCCGTCGCTGACCAATGCGGTGTTCATCGAAACCCTGAGCGGCATCCGCGACTACCTGTCGCAGGCCGGCTACCAGTTCCTGATCGGTGAAACCGGTTATTCGAAGGAGAAGGAAAGCCGGCTGATTTCCACCTACCTGGCGCATGCGCCCGACGGTTTCCTGCTGTCGAGCTCGGACCAGCACGACATCCTGCGGCGCCAACTGGCGGCGTCGAATATCCCGGCCGTGCGCATGTTCGATCTGGGCAAGAGCAACAGCGACATGTCGGTCGGCTTTTCGCAGACCAAGGCCGGCTACGCGGCGGCGCGCCATCTGATCGAGCGTGGTTATCGCCGCCCTGCTTTCCTGGCGGCGCAGCTCGATCCGCGCATGATGAAACGGCGCGAAGGCTTCCGCAAGGGACTCAGCGAAGCCGGTCTCGATCCGGATGTGGAAGTGCTGCTGCCGGCGCCGACCACGGTCGACATGGGCGCCCAACTGCTGGCGCGCGTGCTGGAGATTGCGCCCGATTGCGACGCCGTGTTTTGCTGCAACGACGATCTCGCGCTGGGCGCCTTGTTCGAATGCCAGCGGCGCGGCATCAAGGTGCCGCAGCAGATGGCGATCGCCGGCTTCAACGACCTGTCTTGGGCGGCCTGCGCCACCCCCTCAATCACCACTATCGTCACGCCGCGTTACGACATCGGCTACAAGGCGGCGGAGATGTTGATTCGTCAACTCAAGGGCGAACCCGTGGAGAAAGCGCGGCTCGATCTGGGCTTCGAGCTGGCGGTGCGCGAGAGCACCTGACCGGCGCCAAAGCCGCAGCAGTACAGCGCATTTCACCAATACACCTTCGTGTGCAGCGATTGATGAGACGGCCTCGACGCCCCGCGCGCCGATCTGAAATCAGGGCGCAGATTTCTTGATTTTTCTATGGACATCGAACTTCCAAGGGCTACAATCGTCTGATGCGAAAGCATGCGTTTCACCATAATTACAGACAACCTCAGGAGAATCCCCATGCGGAAAATCAACGGCTTGCTCAAGCCGGCTTCCATGGCATTACTGCCGCTCTGCACTTCCCTCGCCTTCCTTCCTGCCCACGCACAAACTGCCGCACCTGCAGCTACACCTGCTGCTGCGCCGGTAGTCAAATACGACCTGACCTACGACATCATCAGCCCGGTGCAAGCCAAGAACGGCATGGTCGCGTCCGAGCAGGAACTGGCGACGCAAGTCGGCCTCGATATCCTGAAACGCGGCGGCAATGCGGTTGACGCCGGCGTCGCAGTCGGCTTCGCGCTGGCGGTAGTGCTGCCGAATGCAGGCAACATCGGCGGCGGCGGCTTCATGATGATCCACGATGCCAAGACCGGCAAGAACGTGGCGCTGGACTTCCGTGAAATGGCGCCGGCCAAGGCCAGCCGCGACATGTACCTGGACGACAAGGGCAATGTCGCGCCGGGCCGCTCGCTGTATACCCACCTGGCCATCGGCGTGCCAGGCACCGTTGCGGGCCTGACGCATGCGCTGCAAAAATACGGCACGATGAAGCTGTCCGACGTCATTGCGCCCGCCGTCAAGCTGGCTGAAAAAGGCTATGAAGTCAGCCCCAGCCTGGCGCTGATCCTGGCTGCGGAACGCGACCATCTGGGCCAGTGGGATTCGAGCAAGGCGATCTTCTTCAAGGATGGCCGCCCGCTCCAGGCCGGCGAAAAGCTGGTGCAGAAAGACCTCGCCAAATCGCTCAAGCTGATCGGCAAGAAAGGCCCTTCGGTATTTTATGAAGGCGAGATCGGCAAGAAGATCGTCGCCGAAATGGACAAGCATAACGGCCTGATCACCGCCGCTGACCTGAAGAACTACAAGGTCGTCGAACGTGAACCGGTGGTCGGCAACTATCGCGGTTATCAAGTCATGTCGATGCCGCCACCAAGCTCGGGCGGCATCCACATCATCCAGATGATGAACATCCTGGAACGCTATCCGCTGAAGCAATACGGCGCCGACAGCGCACAGACGATTCATCTGATGGCCGAAGCGATGAAGCTGGCGTATGCCGACCGTGCCGAATATCTGGGTGATCCGGATTTCAACAAGGTGCCGGTCAAGGGCCTGACCTCGCGCGCCTATGCCGACGAGCTGGCCAAGAAGATCAATCCTGATCGCGCCACGCCGTCCGCTGAAATCAAGCCGGGCAAACCGCAGCCTTACGAAAGCGACCAGACCACGCACTTCTCGGTCGCCGACAACAAGGGCAACCTGATCGCCACGACCTACACGCTGAACCTGAACTTCGGCAGCGGCATCGTGGCCACCGGCACCGGCATCACGCTCAACAACGAGATGGACGACTTCTCGGCCAAGCCGGGCGTGCCGAACGCCTTCGGCCTGGTGGGCGGCGAAGCCAATGCGGTCGGTCCGGCCAAGCGTCCGCTGAGCTCGATGTCGCCGACCTTCGTGCTGAAGGACGGCAAGCCGTTCCTGGTGACCGGCAGCCCGGGCGGCAGCCGTATCATCACGACCACGATGCAGACCATCCTGAACGTGATCGAGCATGACATGAACGTCGCCGAAGCAACCGTCACACCGCGCATCCATCATCAATGGGCGCCGGACCAGCTGCGCATCGAAAAGGGCATCAGCGCCGATACCATCAAGATCCTGCAGGACAAGGGTCAGAAGATCAGCGTGCAGCCTTCGATGGGACGCACGCAGACCATTCAGATCAAGGACGGCATGTTCTACGGGTATTCGGATCCGCGTAATCCGGATGGACGTACGCTGGGATTCTGATGCGCGGTTAGCAGCGATTCATCGCGCAAGATAAAAGAAAAGGCCAATGCAAATGCATTGGCCTTTTTCATTGCTGGATCCGGAACGATGGGATAGCCATCTATACGTGCGATGTCAGCCGAGGCGCTGCATCTTGTCGCGCGCGCCGTTGACATGCGCCATCAATGCGTCGATGCAAGCGAGGAAATCATTGGAGAATCCTGGTTCGTGCCGGATGCGATCAAGAAAATCGTCGGCGAGCTCCAATGCACGATCCCAGGTCTCAGCGTCCACGCAAGCGCGCAGATTGGCCGGCGCCAGCATATCCGGCAAACCGCCCCCGGAACGCGGCGCAAAAGCCATCGGTAACATGTCGTATGCCGGCGCCAAGCCGTAAGGACGACCATGCTCGCTGGTAAAGGACAGATTGCCGTTATGCATATCGGTGTTGCCAATCAACGTCCCGAACGCATACAGCAGCGCGGCGCCGTCGGCAGCCTCGCGTGTGATGTGTCCGTCGGCTGCCAGTCGCGTGGCGATCACCGGCCATGGAGAGCTTGCATCACCGACGAACTCGGCCTCGACTGCCGTCAGAGAGAGCATGCCGCGTCGACCCAGTGCACCAACGCGATCGAACCGCTCGACTTCAAGGAAGCGCTGCCCGCCATGGTCGATGACGGACGAGCCTGCGGCGTCGACTCCCGCTGCCGCAAGTGTATTGAGGGCGTGATGCTCGGCCAGCAGCAAATCGCGCCAACGGGCGGTCACGGGATTGATGTCCGGCAGCGAGAACTTGACCAGAACATGGCGCGGACCGTCCGGTGTTTCAGCGAAGGTGAGGAATTTTGGCTGTTCGCCGCCGGCAGAGGAGCCGGGAACATCTCCTCTTGCGGCATCTTGCGCCAGCCGCGCGTAGGCAGCGCTTTTGGCATGCATCGCAACCGGCTCGGGAGCCGAAGCTTCCATGAAGCGATCACGCGCTGCGTCGCCAAGCAACAGATTGCCCACGGCATCATGGCCATGCGCCATCAGCGCCCGCAATACATCAGTGTCGCTCCACTCGGCAAGCTGGGCAGGCAAGCCCAACGTAGTGGCATACCTGGCGGCATAGGCGCGTCCGATGAATCCTTGCGGACGCATGTCCAGCAACCACCAGGGCAGGCTATCGCTGTGCAGCGTGACGCCATCCGCCTGACGCATCACGAATCCATCCGGGCAAACCGGGGCGAGTATTCCCAAATCCCTTATTTTGCCGTCTGCGCCAACACGATATACGGGAACATCGCCCAATCCACGTCGCCCGTCTCGCAAGGCATATTGAATAGATCTTGCGGCACCAAGGCGTATGATTTCATTGCCCATTGCAGAGATGACACGAGACAGTGTCGGCTGGCTAATCTCAATATTTTCAATGAGTTGCCGAGCATTTTTAACACCTTGAGCCAGCTGGAGCCGGACTTGATCAGTGTGATCCGCCATGGATTTGAATAGATACTTGAATAGATATATGAATAATTAAATATAGCATGAAATTATCAACATCCACGACTCTTCCTCTATTCCGGCTTCCATGTTGCTCAACAGGCAGATTCCCTCAGGATTTGTCGCCGTTGCTTATTGGGCGTCGGCCTCAGGCCGCTCCACGATCTTCCGCAACACAAAACCCGCCGCCACCAGTCCAAACGAAGCCGTCACCACCATCGCCGACCCAAACCCCGCGCAATTAAGCCCGGTCACGCCGGCCTCCTGACGACGGCCATCGGCATCAACGGTGTCCAGTCCATCCGCAGCATCGTCCGTATCGACCTCGCACACTTCCCCCTCAGGAAAACGCAACGGCTCGGTGGAAAACACCGCGTCAATGCCGAACTTGTTCTTGGTCCCGCGCGGAAACTTGTGCCACGCGCGCAGGCGCTTGCGTACTTTGGCGAGCAAGGGCTCCTGCTCGGTGCGGCACAGATCGCGGATCTCGATTTTGGTCGGATCAATCTGACCGCCGGCGCCGCCGCTGGTCAGCAAGGGCACCTTGTGCTCGCGGCAATAGGCGATCAACGCCACCTTGGCGCGCACGTTGTCGATGGCGTCGACGACGTAGTCGAAACGGCCCTCGCCTATCATTTCAGCCACATTGTCGGGCGTCAGGAAATCTTCGATCTCGGTGACCTGGCAATACGGATTGATCTGCATGATGCGCTCGTGCAGCGCGGTGACTTTGGCCTTGCCCAGCGTGTCGGTCAGCGCGTGGATCTGGCGGTTGACGTTGGACTCGGCCAGGTTGTCGAGATCGATCATCGTGATCTTGCCGATGGCGCTGCGCGCCAACGCTTCGACGATCCAGGAGCCGACGCCGCCGACGCCGACCACGCAGACATGCGCCGCGCGAAAACGCGCCAGACCTTGTGCACCGTACAGGCGGGCAATGCCGCCGAAACGGCGGTCGAAATCGATATCGGCGTCGTTGACAGCAACAACAGGTTCAACATTGGACATGATGGTTATCCGGAGTAACAAAGTAAAACAGGCTGTTTCCTGAGAAACAGCCTGCAAAAAATATTCTACTGACCTAGAATCTGCTCAGGATCTGTAGCGAGAGGCCGTCAGCCGGTGGCGGACGGAGCGCAGGAACCGGAATGTACTTCAGTACATGAGGATTCCGAGCACCGCCCGACGCCGGATCACGGCCTCGCAGTAAGATCATGAGCTGGTTCTTAGACCACGGCGCCGTCGGTTTCGTCTTTCGGCTTGGCCGGCTTGATCAGGTCTTCGCGCTTGACGCCCAGCCACATGGCGATGGCGGCGGCGACGAACACCGACGAATAGATACCGAACAAGATACCGATGGTCAGCGCGACGGCAAAGTAATGCAGTGTCGGACCGCCGAAGATCAGCATCGACAAGACCATCATTTCAGTGCTGCCGTGGGTGATGATGGTGCGCGAAATGGTGCTCGTGATCGCATGGTTCAAGACTTCCGGCGCGCTCAGCTTGCCGTAGCGGCGGTCGCGGAATGCTTCGCGCACCCGGTCGAACACCACCACCGATTCATTGACCGAATAGCCCAGCACCGCGAGCACCGCCGCCAGCACCGTGAGCGAGAACTCCCACTGGAAGAAGGCGAAGAAGCCGAGGATGATCACCACGTCATGCAAGTTAGCGATGACGGCGGCGACCGCGAATTTCCATTCGAAGCGGAAAGCCAGGTAGATCACGATACCGATCACCACCATGCCCAAGGCCATCAGGCCGTCATGCGCGAGTTCGTCGCCGACTTGCGGGCCGACGAATTCAACACGCTGCAATTGAACGTCGGGGTCCTGCGCCTTGAGCGCGGAGATCACCTTCTCACTTTGCTGGGCCGAGTTGACGCCGTGTTGCGCCGGCAGGCGGATCATCACGTCCTGCGCAGTGCCGAAACTCTGCACCTGCGTATCGGTGAAGCCTAGACCCTCAACCGACTTGCGGATGTTTTCGATGTTGGCGGCCTTCGGATAGGCGACTTCCATCACCGTGCCGCCGGTGAATTCGATCGAGAAATGCAGTCCGCGCGACAGCAGGAAGAACACCGCCAGCACGAATGTCAGCGCCGAGATGACGTTGAATATCAGCGCATGGCGCATGAAGGGGATATCTTTTTTGATGCGGAAAAATTCCATCACATACCTTTCAGTTCTGCGCCTTGTCCGGTCATCCGGTCAAGGCGCATTGGATCATGTCGATCGCTCTTGTTGGTTCTGCTGCGCTTATTTGGCGTCAACCGCTTTGCTGTCGGTCTTGCTGACCGTATCGCCTTGCGGCTTCCAGATCTGGCCGATGGCCAGGCTGGTCAGCTTTTTCTTGCGGCCGTACCACAGGTTGGCCAGGCCGCGCGAGAAGAACACGGCCGAGAACATTGACGTCAGGATACCCAGGCAGTGGACCACCGCGAAACCGCGGATCGCGCCGGAACCGAAAATCAGCAGCGCCAGACCGGCGATCAGCGTCGTCACGTTGGAGTCGAGGATGGTCGCCCATGCGCGGTCGAAACCGATCGAAATCGCCGCCTGCGGCGAATTGCCGTTGCGCAGTTCTTCGCGGATACGCTCGTTGATCAGCACGTTGGAGTCGATCGCCATACCCAGCGCCAGCGCAATCGCGGCGATACCGGGCAAGGTCAGCGTGGCTTGCAGCGTCGACAGCACCGCGACCAGCAGCAGCACGTTGACCGACAGCGCCAATGCGCTGAACAGACCGAACAACTGGTAGTACACGATCATGAAGATGGCCATCGCGGCGAAACCGTACAGCGTCGCGTCGAAGCCCTTGCGGATGTTTTCGGCGCCGAGTTGCGGGCCGATGGTGCGTTCTTCGATGATGTCCATCGGCGCGGCCAGCGAACCGGCGCGCAACAGCAGCGCCAGGTCGCTCGACGATTCAGCCGAACCCATGCCGGTGATCTGGAAGCGCGAGCCGAGCTCGGAGCGGATGGTCGCTACCGTCAGGACTTCGCCCTTGCCTTTTTCGAACAGCACGATAGCCATGGCCTTGCCGACTTTTTCACGGGTAGCGTCGCGCATCTTGCGGCCGCCGTCGCCGTTCAGGTCGATGCTGACCGATGGCTGGTGGTTTTCGTCAAAGCTGGCCGAGGCGTTGGAGATGTAGTCGCCTGTCAGGACCGGTTCCTTGTACAACACCACGGGCGCGCCCTTGCCGATCTTGAACAGTTCGGAGCCGAACGGCACGGCGGCGGTTTCTTCGGTGCCGCGGGCAACCGAGTCGTCGACCATGCGCACTTCCAGCGTGGCGGTACGGCCGATGATGTCCTTGGCGCGCGAGACGTCTTGCACGCCCGGCAGCTGGACCACGATGCGGTCGGCGCCCTGGCGCTGGATGATCGGTTCGGCCACGCCGAGTTCATTGACGCGCTTGGACAGGGTCGAGATGTTTTGCTTGACGCCGTCTTCCTGGGTCTGCTTGAGTGCTTCCGGACGCAGGGTGGCGGTCACCTTGAGGTCGTCGCCGCTGCCGCTGTCGGCCAGCGCCAGTTCGGACACATCAGCAGCCAGGGCGCTCTTGGCCTTGTCGCGGGTGTCGGCGTCGCGGAACAGGATCTCGATGCGGTCGCCGTTGCGGTTGATGCCGTTGTGGCGAATGTTCTTGTCGCGCAGCACGCTGCGCACGCTCGATTGCAAGCCTTGCAGGCGCTTGTTCAGCACTGCCTTGACGTCAACCTGCATCAGGAAGTGCACGCCGCCGCGCAAGTCCAGGCCCAGGTACATCGGGAAGGCGTGCAGGCTTTGCAACCATTGCGGCGTGTTCGGCAGCAGGTTGAAGGCGACGATGTAAGTCGGATCGGCGGGATCGGTGTTCAGGCCTTTTTCCAGCAGGGCCTTGGCCTTGAACTGGGTGTCGGTATTGGCGAACCGGGCGCGCACGGATGGCGCGCTGCTGTTGTCGAATGCGACGCTCTCTGGCGCAAGGCTGCCCTGTTGCAGGATCTGTTGCACGCGCTCGGCGACGGCGCTGTCGACCTTGATGGTGGACTTGGCGCTGCTGATCTGCACGGCAGGCGATTCACCGAAGAAGTTGGGCAGCGTATAGAGCGTGCCGAACAGCAGGGCGATGACGATTAAGACGTACTTCCAGAGAGGATAACGATTCATAGTGATTCAGCGTTGATGATGAACGTCCGGATGGACAGGTTCAAAACAAGGGCGCATCCGCACGCGGAAAATGCGGCGAATGCGCCCTGTCAGCCGTAGGGCCGTATTACCGGCTTACAGACCCTTGAGGGTGCCCTTAGGCAGCAGCGTGGTGATCGCAGCTTTTTGCACGACAACTTCATTGCCTTCGGAGACTTCAACAGTGATGTAGGCATCGCTGACCTTGACGATCTTGCCCAGCAGGCCGCCGGAGGTCACGACTTCGTCACCCTTGGCGAGTGCTTCCATCATGGACTTCTGTTCTTTTTGACGCTTCATCTGAGGACGGATCATCAGGAAGTACAGCACCACGAACATCAGGATGATAGGCAGGAAGCTGGTCAGATTGCCCATCAGGCCGCCTGGGCCTGCAGCAGTAGTTTGTGCAATTGCATCGGTAATAAACACGTGGCGCTCCAAATGGTTGTTTAAAAAATAGCCCCGCATTTTAGCATTGCGCCGGGCGCATCCCCCATTCCGTAGCGGCCGAAACAGGTGAAAGCGCCTTTAACAGGGAGAAATAGGCTTGCCGCAAGGAAAAAATTGCCATAACGGCATCGCCAACATGGGGGCGTGGCGTTACATTAACAAGCAAACTTACAAAAAATCAGGAGACTTCCTCATACCATGCTGCCCATCACTCCGCGTCCCTATCAGGACATCTGCAACGCCTTCCGCTGGGATATTCCCGAGCACTACAACATCGGCATCGACGTCTGCGACAAATGGGCGCTGCGCGAACCCGGCAGGCTGGCGCTGATTCACGTCGGCGCCGATGGCGCCAGCCGCAATTACAGCTTCGGCGAAATCAAGGAAAGCTCGGACCGCCTCGCCAACCTGCTGCTGTCGGCCGGTGCCGGTGTCGGCGACCGCATCGGCATCCTGTTGCCGCAAGCCCCCGAAACCGCCATGGCGCACGTCGCCGCCTACAAGATCGGCGCGATTGCGATTCCGCTGTTCGCGCTGTTCGGCGCCGAAGCGCTCGAATACCGACTGCACAACAGCGGCACACGCGTGGTGGTGACCAACGCCGTCGGCGCGGCCAAGCTGGCCGGCATCCGCGACCGCTTGCCGGCGCTGAAAACCGTCTTCACGATTGACGGCGCCTTCGACGGCACGGTTGACCTGCATCAGGCGCTGAAACACGCGAGCAGCGATCTGACGCCGGTGCTGACCAAAGCCGAAGACCCGGCCGTCATCATCTATACCTCCGGCACCACCGGCCAGCCCAAGGGCGCGCTGCATGCGCACCGGGTGTTGCTGGGTCATCTGCCGGGCGTAGAGATGTCGCACAATTTGTTCCCCATGGAAGGCGACCGCATCTGGACACCGGCCGACTGGGCCTGGATCGGCGGCCTGCTCGACGTGCTGCTGCCGGCCTGGCATCACGGCGTCGCCGTGGTGGCGCATCGCTTTGAAAAATTCACCGGCGAAGCGGCCTTCCAGCTGCTGCAGGATCAGGGCGTGCGCAACACCTTCCTGCCGCCGACTGCGCTGAAGATGATGCGCACCGTCGCCGATCCGGAAACACGCTGGCGCTTCCAGTTGCGCTCGGTCGCCAGCGGCGGCGAATCGCTCGGCGCCGAGTTGCTGGACTGGGGCCGCAAGACCTTCGGCCTCACCATCAACGAGTTCTACGGCCAGACCGAATGCAACATGACGATCTCGTCCAACGCCGCCGTCATGGCCTGCCGCCCGGGCGCCATCGGCCGCGCCGCACCCGGACACACGCTGGCCATCGTCGACGCCGACGGTAAAGCTCTGCCGCACGGCAGCGACGGCAACATCGCGGTGCAGCGTCCCGACCCGGTGATGTTTCTGCAGTACTGGAACAACCCGCAAGCCACCGCCGACAAGTTCGTCGGCGACTGGCTTCTGACGGGCGACACCGGTTGCATGGATGACGAGGGTTATATCCGTTTCGTCGGCCGCGACGACGATGTCATCACTTCGGCCGGTTACCGCATCGGCCCCGGCGAAATCGAAGACAACATTCTGCAGCACGCTGCCGTCAAGATGGTCGCGGTGATCGGCTCACCCGATCCGCAGCGCACCGAAATCGTGGTGGCCGTGATCGTGCTCAACGATGGCTTCACGGGCGACGACAAGCTCAAGCGCGAGATCCAGGATCACGTCAAGGTGAAGCTGGCCGCACACGAATATCCGAGGGAAGTTTTCTTCGTTGATGAGTTGCCGATGACGACCACCGGCAAAGTGATCCGGCGGGAGTTGCGCGCGATGGTGGGGGAATGGCGCAAGCTTGGCGACGCGGCATGAACCGGTCCGAGGTCTAAAAAAAACATCCGGGCGGGCACTGCCCGACCGGATGTCAACCTCAAGCTACAGGGGATGTCGACTTACAAAAAATCTACAGCAACTCCATTTAGAACAGGTGACGGAAACCGACCATCAGCACAGTCTGATTGCGTCCCGATGATGGCGAACCGTTTTGTGAATCGCCGACCACGGCCACGGCGTCGACAATGCTGCCGGCGGTCTTACCCAAGGTCTGGCCGCGTGCCAGCTGATACGCCTCCAGCAGGTAAATCGCCGAACGCTTGGAGAACGAATAGGTTTGCTCCAGCGCGACCTGGTGATATTTCGCCGCATTGCTGATGCCGTTGGCGGACTTCTCGAAGGTGTAGCTGTAACCACCCGCCAGAGCCACTTGCGGCGTCAGTTGGTAAGTCGTGATCAGGCCCAGCGTCTGAAAGGTCGCCTTTTGCGTAAACAACGATCCGTTACCCGGCTTGTATTGCGCGTTGGCGTAGTTGGCGCCGAACATCCATTTGTCGATCGTGTAGCGCATCGCACCGGCGATCATCTGCACGTTGTCCGAAGACACATAGCCGTTGTTGATCGCCGAAGTCGAGAAGCTGCCGGATGCCGTGGAGTTCCACGCGTTGGCAGGACCGGAACCGTTCTTCAGGCGTTGATAGCCCAAGGCGAAGTTCCAGGCGCCGACGTCGTATTTGGCTGCAAGGCTGTAGGTATTGCCGGTCGAGGTGCTGCCGGCGGTTTCGCCGAAACCGTACAAGGCGCTGACTTGCGCGCCGCCGAACACCGGCGTCGAGTAGGTCACCGAATTGCTGATGCGCACTGTAGTGTCAAGACCATCAACGTCGCCCGGGTGAGCGCCGGTGGCGCCGGTCAGCACGCTGGTCGGGCCGATCGCGCCGACGTACAGGAAGTAAGGCGTGTATTGGCGACCGGTGGTGACGGTGCCGTAGCTGCTATTGGTCAGCCCGACGAAGGACTGGCGGTTGAACAGCGTATTGGCAGAACTCATGGCGCCGGTGTTGATGTCGAAACCATTTTCCAGCGTGAAGATCGCCTGCGATCCGCCACCCAGGTCCTCAGCACCCTTGAAGCCGATCTTGCTGGCCGCCAGGTTGCCGGTGCGCAGGTACAGATTGTGCAGCCCGCCCTGATTGTTGGTGTAGACCAGCGCGTTGTCGAGCGCACCGTAAATCGTCACGCTGCTCTGTGCGGATGCCTGCACCGATGCGCCGGCGGCGGCGATGGCCAGTCCTCCCATTACCCAACTGCGTCGTAATTTCATTTCCTCTCCTCTTCTTGGATGATTGCGGTATTGCTCCGCCCTAAATTGATTCCGGTCCTGCGGGGCGAGACCGGATTCAAAACTGTTGCGCGGCCCGGCTGCCTGCCATTGGCCCACAGACGTCGATCGCAGACGCAAAAACTCCCCCTTGCGGCAAGGTTGAGCCTGCTGCAATGCTTACGTAGTCAAAGGGGAACGCCGCTGGCGCGGCGCTGATCAGTTCAGGCCGCGTCCTATGTGAAGGGCGGGAATGCGCACAAGGATGTGCAGATGCTGATTGTTTTCATCGCTGTCTCCGTCATGTGTGACGTCCTCTGCGGGACGCTGCGTCAACATGGCGAAGAAACAGGTTCTATCGCCATGCTTTCTTGAATTCGTTCATCACCCGTTCCAGGTGCTCGCGCATCGCATCACGCGCGGCCACCGGATCGCGCGCCACCAGCGCATCGAACACTTTCTGGTGCTCTTCGAGCGAGGCTTCGCGCAATTGCGGGGTGTGGAAATGTTCTTCCAGCTTCTTCCACAACACGCCGCGCAACTGATCCCACAATGCCGTGACGACTTGCGCCATCACGCTGTTGCCGCTGGCTTCAGCGATGCGGATGTGGAACAACCGGTCATCCGCTTCGTTGGCCAGCTTGTCGTTGAAGTTGCGCCCCATCGCCGCCAGCTGCGCATAGATCTTGTCGATGTCGGCGTCGCTGCGGTTCTGCGCCGCCAATGCCGCCACTTCCGATTCGATCACCCAGCGCGCCCGCAACAATTCGAACGGGCCGGCGCCGCCATCGGGAATGAAGCCGACCGGCTTGGTCGCCGCGTCGCACACATAGATCCCCGAACCGCCGCGCACTTCCACCAGTCCCTGCACTTCGAGCGCGATGATCGCTTCGCGCACCGAGGTGCGGCTGATTTCAAACCGCTCCGCCAGGCTGCGTTCGGAAGGCAGGCGTTCGCCGACCTTGAACTCGCCCTGCAGAATCAGATCTGCAATCTGCTCCGCCAGCCGCTGATACGAGCGCTCCGGCGCTGAAACTGGTTCCAACAATTCTGAACGTGCTGCTTTTCTGACTGCTTTATTTACTGCCTGGTCCACATTTGCGGCTGATGATCGACTCTGACGATCTGCCATAAACACCCTCTTTTTTACTTTAAATTGGTCTATCCACTGTATAGAAAAGCAGCGTTCAAAGCAAACAGTGGCTTACCAATTTCAGCGATACTCTCATTTTGGTCTAACCATGTCAACGATTATGCAGACCAATCTGTGGCTTAAAAACAAACGCCAGCAAGCGATCCCGCTGATACCGGAGTTGCAACAAGCAAATTGGAATGCCATAATAAATATTGGTTAGACCAAATTTATTTTTCACCCAGAACAGCGGGACGCCCGGCAACGTAATCCGGACCGTCCGGCACCGAGACAAGGAAATCGCATCCATGAAGATCCTCAGCGCCAAGGTCATCGTGACCTGCCCGGGCCGCAACTTCGTCACACTCAAGATAGAAACCGACCAGGGCATTTACGGTATTGGCGACGCCACCCTCAATGGACGCGAACTCGCGGTCAAATCCTATCTTGAAGACCACATCATTCCCTGCCTGATCGGCCGCGACGCCTCGCGCATCGAAGACACCTGGCAATACCTGTATCGCGGCGGCTACTGGCGTCGCGGCCCGGTCACCATGACCGCGATCGCCGCCGTCGACATGGCGCTGTGGGACATCAAGGGCAAGGCCGCCAACCTGCCGGTGTATCAACTGCTGGGCGGCAAGAGCCGCGACGCCGTGATGGTCTACGGCCACGCCAACGGCCGCGACCATGCCGAGGCGCTGGACGCCGTCGGTCACTACATCGACATGGGTTACAAGGCCATCCGCGTGCAGTCGGGCGTACCGGGACTGGACAAGGCCTACGGCGTCGGCAAGGGCAACATGTACTACGAACCGGCCGACAAGGGCCTGCCGGACGAAGAAATCTGGGACACGCCGCTGTACCTGCGCCACACGCCCGACCTGTTCGAAAAAGTCCGCGTCAAATATGGCAGCGATCATCACCTGCTACACGATTGCCATCACCGCCTCAAGCCTATCGAAGCGGCGCAGCTGGGCAAATCGCTGGAGCAGTTCAAGCTGTTCTGGATGGAGGACGCCACCCCGGCCGAGAATCAGGAAGCTTTCAAGCTGATCCGCCAACACACCACCACGCCGCTGGCCGTGGGCGAGATCATGAGCTCGATCTGGGACTGCAAGGACCTGATCCAGAACCAGCTGATCGACTACATCCGCACCACCGTGGTCCATGCCGGCGGCATCACGCACCTGCGCCGCATCGCCGATCTCGCCTCGCTGTACCAGGTGCACACCGGCTGCCACGGCGCCACCGACCTGTCGCCGGTGAGCATGGCGGCGGCGCTCAACTTCAATATGTGGGTGCCGAATTTCGGTATCCAGGAATACATGCGTCATACGCCGGAAACCGACGCGGTCTTCCCGCACGGCTACTACTTCGACAAGGGTTACCTGGTGCTGCCGGATGCGCCGGGACTGGGTGTCGACATCGACGAATCGGCTGCGCTCAAATTCCCGTATGAACGCGCCTATCTGCCAACCTGCCGCCTGCGCGACGGCACGGTGTGGAACTGGTAAGGACGGTTCGCTCCCTGCAATGCCGCACGCCGTGCGGCATTTTTATTGCCCTGAAAGACGCATGAGAAATCCCATGACGACACCGCAAGCCTGGTTCATCGGCGAATGCATGATCGAACTGCGCCCCACTCACCCCCTGCAGCCGCTGCATGATGCTCAACACCTGCCGCGCGCGATGGCGCAATCGTTTTCCGGGGATGTCTACAACACGGCCGTGTATTTCCGTCGCCGCAGTACACAAGTCGGGAGTCAGTTCATTTCGGCCGCAGGCAGCGACAGCATCAGCACATCGTTGCGCGACGAGGTAACACGGCAAGGCATCGGCACCGGCCTGATGGCAGTCCATCCGGACGCCCTGCCCGGCTTGTACTGGATCGAAACCAACGCCGCCGGCGAACGCTCCTTCCTTTACTGGCGCCAGCAATCGGCGGCGCGCCACATGCTTGACGAGGCCCATGCCGAGGCACTGATGCAGCAGGCGGCGCAATGCGGCTTGTTGTATTTCTCCGGTATCACACTGGCCATCCTCGACCATGCGCGTCGCAGTCGCCTGCTCGATCTGGCGCATGCGGTGCGGGCACACGGCGGCTGGGTGGCGTTCGACAGCAACTACCGTCCGCGCCTGTGGCAGTCGCGCGACGAAGCCTTGCACTGGACTCGACTGGCGCTGGCGCAGGCCAGCCACGCACTGGTCACGCTCGATGATGAAAGCGCCCTGCACGGCGACGTTGACGCGCAAGCCTGCCTGCAGCGCACGCGCGCCGCCGGCGTCGGGGAAGTGGTGGTGAAGTTGGGGGAGCAAGGTTGCCTGGTGCACGCGGCCGGCATGGAGGCGGCGCAAGCGGTGGCGACACAAAAAGTGGCGGCGATCGATACGACCGCGGCCGGGGATTCCTTCAACGCCGCTTATCTGGCGGCGCGACGCCAAGGCGCTTCCACCATCGCGGCAGCCGAGGCCGGCTGCGCACTGGCGGCCAGCGTAGTGATGCATCCCGGCGCGATCATGCCGCCGGAAGCAATGCCGCCGTTCTGATCAGGCGCCGCGCGCGCGGTCTTCCTTGAACTTGGCGACAAACTGCTGGAACTGTCCGTCGTCGATGGCGGCGCGGATTTCTTTCATGATCTGCAGGTAGTAATGCAGGTTGTGTATCGTGTTCAGGCGCGCGCCGAGGATTTCGCCGGTGCGGTGCAGGTGATGCAGGTAGGCGCGCGAGAAGTTCTTGCAGGCATAGCAATCGCAGGTTTCATCGAGCGGCTTGGTGTCTTCCTTGTAGCGTGCATTCTTGATCTTGATGTCGCCGAAGCGCGTGAACAGCCAGCCGTTGCGCGCATTACGGGTCGGCATCACGCAGTCGAACATGTCGACGCCGCTGGCCACACCCGCGACCAGATCTTCCGGCGTACCGACGCCCATCAAGTAATGCGGCTTGTCGGCCGGCAGGCGCGGGCCGATGTGTTCCAGCACGCGCATCATGTCTTCCTTCGGCTCGCCGACCGACAGGCCGCCGATGGCGATGCCGTCGAAATCGAGTTCGTTCAGACCCGCCAGCGATTCGTCGCGCAGGGTTTCGAACATGCCGCCCTGGACGATCCCGAACAGCGCGTTGGGATTCTCGCCCTTCTGGAATTCATCGCGCGAACGCTTGGCCCAGCGCAGCGACATGCGCATCGATTGCGCCGCTTCCACTTGCGTGGCGGGACGGCCGTCGATCTCATACGGTGTGCATTCGTCGAACTGCATGACGATGTCGGAGTTCAGCACGCGCTGGATCTGCATCGACACTTCCGGCGACAGGAACAGCTTGTCGCCGTTGATCGGCGAAGCGAAGTGCACGCCCTCTTCGGTAATCTTGCGCATGGCGCCCAGCGAGAACACCTGGAAACCGCCCGAGTCGGTCAGGATCGGTTTGTCCCAGCCCATGAAACCATGCAAGCCACCGAACTTTGCCATCACCTCGAGGCCCGGGCGCAGCCACAGGTGGAAGGTGTTGCCGAGAATGATGTGGGAGTCGATCTCTTTGAGTTCCAGCGGCGACATCGCCTTGACCGAACCGTAGGTGCCGACCGGCATGAAGATCGGTGTCTCGACCACGCCGTGGTTCAGTTTGACGCGACCGCGACGAGCGTTGCCGTCGGTTTTGAGCAGGGTAAATTCAAGCATAGTTAGGCGTTAAAAGCGTCACAAGTTAAGAGCATGGCGTCGCCATAGCTGAAGAAACGATATTGCTGCGCGATGGCGTGCGCGTAAGCGGCACGGATATTGTCGTAGCCGGCGAAGGCCGAGACTAGCATCAACAATGTCGACTTGGGCAGGTGGAAGTTTGTGATCAGGCGATCCACGGTCTTGAAGGTATAACCTGGCGTGATGAACAACTTCGTGTCGGCGCTGCCGGCTTCCAGCGTGCCGGATTGCGACGCCGACTCCAGCGCGCGCATGCTGGTGGTGCCGACGGCAACGATCTTGCCGCCCGCCGCCTTCACCGCGCGCACCTTGTCCACCGTCTCTTGCGCGATGGTGTACCACTCGCTGTGCATCTTGTGTTCGGACAAATCCTCCACGCGCACCGGCTGGAAGGTGCCGGCGCCGACGTGCAGCGTGACGAAGGCGGTGTCGATGCCCTTTGCCTTCAATTGCGCCAGCAAGGCTTCATCAAAATGCAGGCCTGCGGTCGGCGCGGCAACCGCACCCGGCTCCTTGGCGTAGACGGTCTGATAACGCGTCTCGTCGAACTCGTCGGCGGCATGCTCAATGTAGGGCGGCAACGGCAGGCTGCCGTATTGCTCCAGCAGCTCGAACACGTCGGACGGAAACTGCAGCGTGTAGAACTCGCCGTAACGTTCGCCAACGATCACGTCGAAGGCCTCGGCCAGGCGAATGCTTGTGCCCGGCGGCGGCGACTTGGAAGCGCGCACCTGCGCATGCACGCTGCGGTTGTCGAGCACGCGCTCGACCAGCACCTCGACCTTGCCGCCGGTTTCCTTGACGCCGAAGAAGCGCGCCTTGAGCACGCGGGTATTGTTGAAGACAAGCAAATCGCCCGGCGACAGCAAGTCGACCACGTCGGAGAAACGGCGGTCGGTCAGGCTCGTGCCATCAACCTGCAGCAGGCGCGAGGCGCTGCGCTCAGCCAGCGGCAGCTGCGCGATCAACTCAGGCGGCAAGTCGAAATCGAAATCGGAAAGTGAATACATGAAAATAGGCAATGAAAGCGGAAAAGCAGCAAATACTGTAATAAATACTGTAAATAAGCACAGTAAAAGCGCAGTAAAATAGCGCCGAACCCTCTATTTTACGCTTTCTCGACATAGAAACCCCTCTGCATGCCAGCACCGAAGAAGAAAGCTTCTGCCGACAGCACGAAGACGGCGACTGCGGTCAAGGCCGCCAAGAGCGCCCCGCCGTTGAGCAACGCCCAGAAAACCCTCAACAAGCTGGCCAAGCTGGGGCTGCGCAGCGACATGGACCTGGCGCTGCACCTGCCGCTGCGCTACGAGGACGAAACCCAGGTCATGAGCATCCACGACGCCAGCCTGCGCGGCACGCAGATGGTGCAGGTCGAAGGTGTGGTCACCAAGAGCGACGTCCAGTTCCGTCCACGCCGCCAATTGGTGGTCACGATTGCCGACGACAGCGGCCCGCTGGTGATGCGCTTCCTCAACTTCTACGGCAGCCAGGCTACGCAACTGGCCGAAGGCGTGCGCGTGCGGGTGCGCGGCGAATTGCGCCATGGTTTCTTCGGCGCCGAGATGGTCCATCCCACCTATAAAGTCGTGTTGGAAGGTGCGCCGTTGCCGACCTCATTGACGCCGGTTTACCCGGCCGGCGAAGGCCTGTCGCAAGCCTACCTGCGCAAGGCCATCGGCGGCGCGCTGTCGCGCATCGACTGGCGCGACACGCTGCCGCCGGCGCTGCTGGCCGAACTCAAGCTGGACGGCTTCGAAGCTTCGGTGCGCCAGCTGCACAATCCGCCCACCGACGTCGACGAATACGCGCTCGAAGAACGCTCGCACCCGGCCTGGATCCGCATGAAGTTCGACGAACTGCTGGCGCAGCAGTTGTCGCTCAAGCGCGCCCAGGCGGCGCGGCGTGCGCGCAACGCCAGCGCGCTGCCGACCATCGGCAAGATTTCCAAGGCCTTCATCAAGCAGTTGCCGTTCAAGCTGACCGGCGCCCAGCAACGCGTGCTGGAAGAGATCCGCCACGACCTGCAGGAATCCTTCCCGATGCAACGGCTGCTGCAGGGCGACGTCGGCAGCGGCAAGACCGTGGTCGCTGCGGTCGCCGCCGCGCAAGCCATCGACAGCGGCTTCCAGGCGGTGCTGATGGCGCCGACCGAAATCCTGGCCGACCAGCATTTCCGCAAGATCGCCGCGTGGATGGAGCCGCTCGGCGTCAAGGTCGCCTGGCTCACCGGCAGCCTCAAGAAAAAAGAAAAAGCCGAAGCCAACGCGCTCATCGAATCCGGCGAAGCGCGCCTGGTCATCGGCACGCATGCGCTGATCCAGGACAACGTGCAGTTCCGGAAACTCGGCCTGGTGATCGTCGACGAACAACATCGCTTCGGCGTCGGCCAGCGGCTGGCGCTGCGCAACAAGGCGCGGGAAGGCGATGCGGACATCAACGCCCCGCTGCAAACCGTGCCGCATCAGCTGATGATGTCAGCCACGCCGATCCCGCGTACGCTGGCGATGACCTACTACGCCGATCTGGAAGTCTCGGTAATCGACGAACTGCCGCCCGGCCGCACGCCGATCGTCACGCGCACCATCGACCAGAATCGCCGCGAAGAAGTGATCGCGCGCGTGCACGCCAACGCCCTGGAAGGCCGCCAGGTCTACTGGGTCTGTCCGCTGATCGAAGAATCCGAAGCCCTGCAACTGCAGACCGCCACCGATACCTATGCGATGCTGGCCGAAGCGCTGCCCGACCTGCGCATCGGTCTGGTCCACGGCCGTCTCAAGCAAGCCGAAAAGCAGGACGTCATGGACGCCTTCAGCCGTGGCGAAATCCACGTGCTGGTCGCCACCACCGTGATCGAAGTCGGCGTCGACGTGCCGAACGCCTCGCTGATGGTGATCGAACACGCCGAACGTTTCGGCCTGTCGCAGTTGCACCAGCTGCGCGGCCGCGTCGGTCGCGGCGCCGCCGCCAGCGCCTGCATCCTGCTGTACCAGAGCCCGCTAGGCGGCACCGCCAAGCAACGCCTGATGACCATGCGCGAAACCTCCGACGGTTTTGAAATCGCCCGCCGCGACCTCGAAATCCGCGGCCCCGGCGAATTCCTCGGCGCACGCCAGTCGGGCGAAGCGCTGCTGCGCTTTGCCGATCTCGCCACCGATCAGTGGCTGGTGGAAAAGGCCCGCAACCTGGCGCAGACGCTGCTGCAAAATGACGACGCCATTGTCGATGCGCATTTGCAGCGCTGGCTGGGCGGCAAGGAAGATTTCCTCAAAGTCTGACGATATCAGGCGTTTTTCTACCGGGCTCTCCGCCGACGCATTTACAAGCCGGTCGACTTCAACGACATTAGCGTTTTCCAACGGAGCCATCATGTCCACTGCCCTGCCCAACAATGCCCCGCCAGATGATAACGACGCCCTGCATTCGCCGGTCAGCATCCTGTCCGGCCGCCTGCGCATCGCGCTGGGCGTGCTGCAAGGCGTGCTGCTGTATGCACTGTATTCAAGCTGGAACGCCAAGAGCGGCCTGGCGATGCAGCCGCTGCTGTTCGTTCCGGCGCTGATGCTGGCGGCGTTCCTGCCGATCGTCGCGGTGTCCGGCATCGGCCATCTGTCGCGACGCAATCTGTTGATCTGGTTGGCCGCGCTGGCCGTCATCCTGTCCGGCCTGGGCGTCTACGATGCCTGGCGCGCCGACCTGTCGTCACTGCTGACATCCGCCGGGAAAGCCTGCTGTGATGCTGACATGAACGGCCATCCTGAGATTCTGCCTTCCGCCACGTTGTTCCTGCTCGCCGTGGCCGGACTGTTCATCGCACAAGCCATGATGCTGGCAGGCGACGCCGACGGCAGGCGCATCGCGAGCTATCGCAGCTATTTTGAAATGGCGTGGAAGCTGCTGGTGCAGCTGCTGTTCGCCACGCTCTTCACCGGCCTGTTCTGGCTGGTGCTGGAAACCGGCAATGCGCTGTTTTCGCTGATCAAGCTCGATTTCCTCGACAAGCTGCTGGAAAAGAGCTGGTTCCACATCCCCGTCACCACGCTGGCTTTCTCGTCGGCGCTGCACCTGAGCGACGTGCGCCCGCAGATCGTTGCCGGTATCCGCAAGCTGCTGCTGACCTTGCTGTCGTGGCTGCTGCCGATGGCGACCGTCGTGATCGGCGCCTTCCTGCTGAGTATCCTTGCCACTGGCCTGGAGCCGCTATGGCAAACCCGGCGCGCCACGCACGTGCTGCTTGGCGCCGCCGCGCTGCTGGTGGTGCTGATCAACACGGTCTACCAGGACGGCAACCACCTGACGGAGCACACGCATCGCTTCTTCACGGCGTGCCTGCGCGTCGCCTGCCTGCTACCGGCGCCGCTGGTCTTGCTGGCGGTGTATTCGCTGGGATTGCGCATAGCCGAATACGGCTGGACCGTCAGCCGTGTGGCGGCGGCAACGTGCGCGTTGGTGGCCGCCATGTATGCGGCCGGCTATGCACTTGCGGCCCTGAGCAGGCGCGACAAGCTGCAGCGCATCGCGTCGACCAATGTACTGGCGAGCTTCGCCATCCTGATTGTGTTTCTGGCGCTGCTGTCGCCGCTGGCCGATCCGGCGCGCATCGCCGTGGCCGATCAGCTGCATCGCCTGGCCGCTGGTAAAACTGTGCCGGAGCGTTTCGATTTCTTGCGTTTCGACGGCGCCCGTTTCGGCGTGCAGGAACTGAAGCGCCTGAGCGAACAGAAGAACGGTGCCTATCCCGCTGCGGTGGAACAGAAGGCCCGCCAGGCGCTGGCCAGCAACAACCGCTGGAACAGGGAGGAACTCGACGAGATCGCGCCCGACGCGGCAAAGAACATCCGGGTGCATCCTGTGGGCGGAAAATTGCCGAAGGAATTCGTCGCGCAGGACTGGCGCAACGACAAGCAACGATGGAGCCTGCCGTCCTGCATGACGCGCGGCGACCGCCAGTGCGATGCTTACCTGGTCAAGCCGGATCCGGCCGGTGCGGAACAGGTGCTGGTGTTCGATGGCAACAGCATGCCTGCCCTGTTCGCATCATCCGGTGCCGGTGCCGACCCTTGGCGACTGGCCGGCAAGCTGATGGCGACGCCTTCCTGCATTGAGGAACTGAAGAAAACGGCGGAGCGCGGCGCCTTGAACTGGCAGCCGCCGCTGCAGCGCGACATCGACATCAATGGCGTGCACCTGCGCATGCAGGTCGAGCAGACGGTGACGAAATGTGCGCCGGACGAACTCAAAAAATAGGCGTCAGGGGAAGGTCTTCATGTATGCCAGCAGGTTGTTCAGATCCTGCTGGTTGCTGATGCCCCAGAAACGCATCTTGGTCCCCGGCACCACGTCGCCCGGGGATTTCATGAAAGCGCGCAGCTTGTCCTCGGTCCAGACAATGCGAGAATTCTGCATTGCCGCCGAATAGCGATAGTCCTTGGTCGCCGCCGCCGGGCGGCCGACGATACCGTTGAGTTGGGGCCCGAAGCCGGCGCGCGCCGATGGTCCGATCTGATGGCAACTGGCGCATTTGGCAAAGGCGGCCTTGCCGGCGGCAACGTCACCAGCGGCATGGGCAGCTCCGGAGAGGCCTGCCATCCAGACACTCGTTGCCAGCAATGCCGGCAAGGCTGCCCTGCCTGTCTTTTTACCTGATTTCATCCCTGCAAATCCCGTGATTGCCCCTGTCATTGGCGGCAACTTTAGCACGCGGCGCCCACCCTGCATGCGGCCCGCAAATGAGCTATAGTCTGCGGATACCAGCTCGCAGAAATCGTATGACACTCACCGAACTCAAATACATCGTCGCCGTCGCCCGGCAAAAGCATTTCGGTCATGCCGCCGAAGCCTGTTTCGTGGCGCAGCCGACCTTGTCGGTCGCCATCAAGAAACTGGAAGATGAGCTCGGCGTGGTCATCTTCGAACGCGGCGGCACCGAAGTGTCCGTCACGCCGCTCGGTGCGCAGATTGTGGCCCAGGCTGAACGCGTGCTGGAACAGACCGCCGCCATCAAGGAAATCGCCAGCCAGAACAAGGACCCGCTGTCCGGTCCGCTGCGCCTGGGCATCATCTACACCATCGGTCCCTATCTGCTGCCTTCTCTGGTCAAGACCATGATCGAGACCGTGCCGCAGATGCCGCTGATCCTGCAAGAGAATTTCACCACGCGCCTGATCGAGCTGCTGCGCCAGGGCGAACTGGATGCCGCCATCATGGCGCTGCCGTTCCCCGAGCACGGCCTGATCGTGCAGCCGCTGTACGACGAGGAATTCGTCATCGCGCTGCCCAAGCAGCACAAGTGGGCCGAGCGCAAGGAAATCACCGCCCAGGATCTGAAAACCGAAAACATGCTGCTGCTCGGCAACGGCCATTGCTTCCGCGACCAGGTGCTGGAAGTCTGTCCCGAAATGTCGCGTTTCTCGACCGCCGGCGACGGCATCGCGCGCACCTTCGAAGGCTCGTCGCTGGAAACCATCCGCCACATGGTCGCCTCCGGCATCGGCATCACCGTGCTGCCGCGCGCCTCGGTGACCGACATGCATACCAAGGATGGTACGGTGCGCTACGTGCCGTTCACCAAACCGGTGCCGTCGCGCCGCGTGGTGATCGCCTGGCGCAAGAGCTTCACGCGCCATACCGCCATCGATGCGGTGCGCAAGGCAGTGCTGTCGTGCGCCTTGCCAGGTGTCGACATGCTGCATGAAGCCGAAGTGTCCGAAGGCTAAGCACCAACATTCAACCACCACGCCAAGCAAGGAGTCCGCAGTGGAGCTGCTGCCTGCCATCCCCATCCTTCGCATTTTTTCCGAAGACAAAGCACGCGAGTTCTATCTCGATTTCCTCGGCTTCACGGTTGACTGGGAGCACCGCTTCGAGCCAACCGCGCCGCTGTATCTCCAGATCCGCCGCGGCGACCTGATCCTGCACCTGAGCGAACATTACGGCGACGCCACACCGGGCATGAGCGTGTTTGCACGCGTGCACGGCATCGACGAACTTCATCAGGAATTGCTCGCCAAGAATTATCCCTACGCCCGCCCCGGCGTCGACAGCGTCCCCTGGGGACGGGAAATGCAGATCGCCGATCCGTTCGGCAACCGGCTGCGCTTTTGCCAGCAGATGGACACGTAATAAACCACCGCAGGAGAATCCGTTTGAGCCAGTCGCCCTTCGCGCTGTACGTTGACGCACAATTCATCAGTCCTTACGCCATGTCGGCGTTCGTTGCGCTGACCGAGAAGCAGCTCCCCTTCGCGCTGCACACCGTCGACCTGACCCTGCAGCACAATCATCTGCCGCAATACGCGCAGTGTTCGCAGACGCGCCGCGTGCCGACCCTCGGTGACGGCGACTTCCATTTATCGGAGTCGTCAGCGATTGCCGAATATCTGGAAGAACGCTTCCCCGCTCCCGGCCACACCGCGCTGTATCCGGCCGTACTGCAGCACAAGGCCAAGGCGCGCGAAATCCAGGCGTGGCTGCGCAGCGACCTGATGCCGATTCGCCAGGAGCGCCCGACCGAAGTCGTGTTTTTCGGTGAAAAGCGCGCACCGCTGTCATCGGCCGGCCAGTTCGCCGCCAACAAGCTGATCACCGCCGCCGACCTATGGTTGAGCGAGGGAGCCGACCACCTGTTCGGCACCTGGAGCATCGCCGACCTCGACCTTGCCGTCATGCTCAACCGCCTTGCGCTGCACGGCGACGCCCTGCCGTCCAAACTGTCGGACTACGCCGCGCGTCAATGGCAACGGCCGTCGACGCAGCAATGGCTGGCCTTGCAGCAAGCGGCCGCAGGCTGAGCCGGCACCGACTTGCGTCAACAACATAACAACATCACAGGGAACGCCATGACCATCGCAGGATTTTTCACCCGCCGCCGTGCCGTAGTCACCGCCATCGCAGCAACGCTGCTGGTCGCTGCGCCGACCTTCGCGCAAACCGCCTCGCTGCGTCTGATCAATGAATACCCCGCGACCTCGATCACCGCCAGCGCCGACCTGCAATTCGCCGCCGCCGTGAACAAGCTGTCCAATGGCGACATCGCCGTGGCGACCTTGCAGGAAGCCGCCAATCCCTACAAGGGCAAGGACCAGGTCAGCGCCGTGCGCGACGGCAAGGCCGAGATCGGCACGCTGTTCGCCGGCATCCTGGGCGGCGCCGATTCGTTCTTCCTGCTGTCGTCGCTACCGTTTGTGGTTGATGATTTCGACCAGGCGCAAAACCTGTTCACCTGTACCCGGCCCGAGCTGGAACGCCATCTGGCGGCGCTCAACATGCGCCTGCTGTACGCCACGCCATGGCCGCCGTCAGGCATCTGGTCGGCCAAACCGGTGACCGACGTCGCCGACATCAAGGCGCTCAGCATCCGCACCTATGACGACAACAGCCGCGGCGTCTTCCAACGGGTCGGCGCGCAGAGCGTCAACCTGCCGTTCTCGGCCGTCGGCGCCAAGCTGACCTCGGGCGAACTCAACGCCGTGCTGTCGTCGGGCGATGGCGGTGCCGGCAATCGCCTGTGGGATTATTTGCCCAATTTCACCGCAATCAGCTACGCGATTCCGCTGAGCTACACCGTCATCAACAACGAAGCGTGGAACAAGCTGACGCCGGCGCAGCAGAGCGCGCTGACGCAAGCGGCAAAACAGACCAACGAGGCCAGCTGGGCCACGGTCAAGAGCCGTATCCAGGACAACTATGCGCGCATGACCGAGCACGGCATGCGCCTGAACCTGCAACCGGCCGCGCCGGTCCGCGTGGCGTTACGCCAGGCCGGACAGGAACAGGCCGACAGCTGGTGGCAGCAAGATAAAAATAATGAGATCCGCGCGCGCTGCGTGCCGCCAGTGCAGGCAAAATAGGCATCAAGCAGTACCCACCGAACACACTGAGGAGACAGCCATGCCCACCAAGGAAACCCTGGAAAAATTCATCGCCCGCGTCGAAGCCAACGCGCACATTGAGGCCGTGGAAGAGTTTTATACCGAAGATTCGACCATGCAGGAAAACACCGAGCCGCCGCGCTTCGGCCGTGACACCCACGTCGCCAATGAACGCAAGGTCATGGCGCGCGTGAAGGCGCTGAAATCGAAATGCGTGCGCCCCGTATTCGTCGAAGGCGACAAGGTGGTGGTGCGCTGGATTTTTCGTTTCGAATGGCTGGACGGCACCGTCACGAACATGGAAGAGCTGGCATACCAGCGTTGGGAAGGCGAACGCATCGCCGAAGAGACTTTCTTCTACGACCCGGCGCAACGCCTGCCGCGCGTAGAAGAAAAATATTGAAACTCAATCAGTCAAAATAAGTCGATTTCGCCGCCCACCGGCTTTTTGGCAAGCTTGACGGCGTAATCGCGTTCCTTCATTTCGGTTGCTGCGTCGGTCGATTTCAGCTTCTTGACCAGTACCTTGCCCGAGCGCGGGAAGTAATGCACCTTGCGCGGCCAGATGTCGTTGAGGTCTTCAGCCACCACGCGGATTCCTTCGGTGCGCAGATAGCTCCTGACGAAGGCGGCGTTGCGTTCACCCACGTTGATGGCATTGAAGCCGCGCAGCACAGCGCCGCCGCCGAACACTTTCGACTCCAGATTTTCGCGCTTGGCGCCAGCTTTCAATATCTCATTGATCAGGATTTCCATGGCGTAGGTGCCATAGCGCGCCGATGAAGAAATCGGGCTGTCATCGTTGCCGCCGTCAGGCAGCATGAAATGGTTCATCCCGCCGATACCGCTGACACGGTCGCGGATGCAGGCAGATACACACGATCCCAGTACCGTGACGATCATCATGTCGTGATGCGTGTGGTAATACTCGCCGGGAAGAATTTTTGCCGTATCGCAATTGAAGTTGCGGTCATGATATACGTGGGATGCAAACTGCTCGATATTCTGGCTCATTGTTTTTGTCCGTTTCTGGCGTGGGGGCCAACATTACCGACCGCAATCTCATGATCACATCTTCTCCGGTATGTTGAAACGATTTTAGAGAAGCCGGACAGATCGCGATATAAGGGAATACCCTATGGCCTGCTGAAACGGCGCGTCTCGCGGCCGTTGCATTCCATGCTCAGCAAGGCTTTGCGATGTACGTCAAGAGTGGATTTGCCGAGGTGCAAGACGCCGGTAAAAATACGCTGTGTTGACGATACAACAATAATTTCTGCCAGCGGACGCTGATCTCGCCAATTCAGGCGATGAGGCCGCTCCAGAATTGCCGGTCCGCTTCGCATTCCTGCAGCAGCCAGTTGGAGAAGGCGGCGATCTTGCCGTCGTTTTCCCCTTCCTGTGGATAGACCAGCCAATAGGCCTGCGCAAGCGGCAGGCTTAGGGACACCGGTGCGACCAGACGGCCTTGCTGCAATTCGCGCACCACCAGCGACGAACGCGCCAGCGCCACGCCTTGTCCGGCCAGCGCGGCATCGACGGCGGCGCTTTCCTGATTGAAAACGATGCCGGGACGGTCGTCCAGCGACAGTCCGTGCATCGCAAACCAGTCGCGCCAGGATTGCCGGTCATGGCTATGCAGCAGCGGCGCGGTGCTCAGCGCCACGATGCTGTCGACATCCAGCGCCGGCGCGCACACCGGCAACAGGAATTCATCACCCAGCCGCGTGCACGAAAAATCCGGCCACGGACCGTCGCCGTAGCGAATCGCCACGTCGATGTTCTCGCGCAAAAAATTAACCTGGCGCTCGCTCTGTTCGACGTGCAGGTCGAGGTCCGCATGGCGCGCAGAAAATCCGCCCAGACGCGGCGCCAGCCATTTGGCGTTGAAATTGGGTGAGATGGAAATAGTCAGGCGCTCGCGCTGCGGCCGCTCCAGCAATTGGCGGGTGCCGCTTTCGATGCGATCGAATGCTTCGCCGACGACAACCAGGTAGCGCTGCCCTGCCGTAGTCAGGCGCAGCTGATTGGACAGCCGTTCGAACAAGGGCGTGCCGAGCTCCTCCTCCAGCGCCTTGACCTGATGGCTGACAGCGCCTTGGGTGACGTGCAGCTCCTGCGCGGCCAGAGTAAAACTCTGGTGCCGCGCGGCCACCTCGAAGGCGCGCAGGGCGTTGAGCGACGGGAGTGTGCGAGCGGTCATGGCGGTATGAGGAGCGGGTTGAGGAGCGGGTTGAAAACGGGTTGAGAAATACTGGGGCTGGCCTGAGAAAAGATGCTTTGCCGCACAGGCGGGCGTGAATTTATTATAGACCCCATCCCCGGCAGCTTTGCCCGACTACAACAAGGAAACTCCATGAATCTCGACCAGCGCCTGACCGAACTGTCCATCGTACTGCCCGCCTCCGCCGCACCCGGTGCGCAATACGCACCAGGCGTCGTGCATCAGGGCCTGGCCTGGATCGCCGGCCAGTTGCCGCGCGACGGCGACCGCGTGCTGGTGTCGGGAAAGCTGGGCCGCGAAGTCTCGATCGAGGATGCCAAGATGGGCGCCCGTGCCGCCTTGATCCGCGCATTGGCGGCGTTGCGCGACACCGTTGGCGATCTCAAACGCATCGACAAGATCCTGCGCCTGAACGTCTACGTCAACAGCACCGAAGACTTCAGCCAGCAGAGTGCGGTGGCCGACGGTGCGTCGGCCTTGATCTATGAATTGTTCGGACCGGAACAGGGCCGCCACGCGCGCACCAGCGTCGGCGTCGCGCAATTGCCGCGCAATGCGGCGGTCGAGCTGGATATCGTGGTGGCGCTGGAGAGTTGAACTCTGCGGACAAAAAAACAGCCGGCAGATGAGTGCCGGCTGTTTTTATTTGCAACGTAGCGATCGATATCAATCAATATCAGTCGATGCGGTGTGTAGTCTGCGGATCGAACCAATGCAGCAGGTTCGCATCGACACCGGCCGTGACCTGCTGGCCCATCGCCACTTCAGTGCCGGCGGCGCAGCGGATCACCATCGACTGGCCGCCGCAACGCGTGTGCACCAGCAATTCAGCGCCCAGCGCTTCCACCAGTTCGACCTCCATGTTCAGGCCGGGACGTCCCAGGTGCAGATGTTCCGGACGAATGCCGAGGATGCGCGCGCCGCCGCCGATTTGGGCCGGCGTCGACAGATCGAAGGTGGAACCGTCGTCGAAAGTGAAACGCGCGCCGTCGTCGCTGAGCTTGCCGTTGAGCAGGTTCATCGGCGGCGAGCCGATGAAGCTGGCGACGAAGGTAGTGGCCGGCTTGCCGTAGACTTCCGCGGGTGTGCCGATCTGTTCGGCGCGGCCCTTGTTCATCACGATCATGCGCTGGCCCAGGGTCATCGCTTCGACCTGGTCATGCGTCACGTACAGGCTGGTGGTGCGCAGCGAGGCGTGCAGCTTCTGGATTTCCAGACGCATCTGCACGCGCAGCTTGGCGTCGAGGTTCGACAGCGGTTCGTCGAACAGAAACACCGCCGGCTTGCGCACGATCGCGCGGCCCATCGCCACACGCTGGCGCTGGCCGCCGGACAATTGACGCGGGGTACGGTCCAGCAACGCGCCCAGTTCCAGGATCTCGGCCGCGCGCTGTACGCGGGTGTCGATCTCGGCTTTCGGCAAGCCCTGGATCTTGAGGCCGTAGGCCATGTTTTCGTACACGCTCATGTGCGGATACAGCGCATAGTTCTGGAACACCATCGCGATGTCGCGCTCTTTCGGCTCCAGGTTGTTGACCACGCGGTCGCCGATCATGATGTCGCCGGAACTGATTTCTTCCAGTCCCGCCACCATGCGCAGCAATGTCGACTTGCCGCAGCCGGACGGACCGACCATGACGATGAACTCGCCGTCGGCGATGTCGATGTCGATGCCGTGGATGACGTCGACTGCTTTCGGCGCTTTGCCGTAGGTCTTCTTGACTTGCTTGAGATGAATTTTTGCCATGTTATTTCTCGGAATCGACCAGACCTTTAACAAACCATTTTTGCATGACCACGACCACCAGCCCCGGCGGCAACATTGCCAGGATCATCGTTGCCATCACCATATTCCATTCCACCGCCGAGTCACCACCCGAAATCAGCGTCTTGATGCCGATGCCGATCGGGTACATGGTTTGCTCGGTGGCGATCATCAGCGGCCACAGATACTGATTCCAGCCGTAGATGAACATGATCACGAACAACGCAATCACGTTGGTGCGCGACAGCGGCCACAGCACATCCTTGAGGAAGCGCAATGGCCCGGCGCCGTCGATGCGCGCCGCTTCAGCAAGCTCGTCGGGCACCGTCAGGAAGAATTGCCGGAACAGGAAGGTCGCCGTGGCTGACGCGATCAGCGGCACCGTCAGGCCGGCGTAGGTATTGAGCATGCCGAAGTCGGATACCACCTGATAGGTCGGCGTGATGCGCACCTCCACCGGCAACATCAGCGTGACGAAGATCATCCAGAAGAACAGATTGCGTGCGCGGAAGCGGAAGTACACCATCGCGAACGCCGACAGCATGGAGATCGAGATCTTGCCGATCGCGATCACCAGCGCCGTCACCAGGCTGACCCACAGCATGCGCGACACCGGCGGCGACGAGACGTTGCCGGAGGCGCCCTGGGTCAGGACGGTCTTGTAGTTGGTGACCAGTTCCGTGCCGGGCATCAGCGACAGCGGCGACATGGCCGATTGCTCGGCGGTCTGGGTGCTGGCAATGAACGCGACGTACAACGGAAAGATCACGATGAGCGCGCCGATGATCAGCACCAGATGGCTGACGGCGTCGAGAATGGGGCGACGTTCAATCATGCCGGCGCTCCCTTCTGCATTGATGAAGACTTGTGCGAGTTAAGCATATTGCACCTTCTTTTCGACGTACTTGAACTGAACCACGGTCAGCAGAATCACGATCACCATCAGCACCACCGACTGCGCTGCGGCGCTGCCGAGATCGCCGCCCTTGAAGCCGTCGCTGAAGACCTTGTAGACCAGGATTTCGGTGTCCTTGCCGGGGCCGCCGTGGGTGGTCGCTTCCACGATCGCAAACGTGTCGAAGAACGCGTACACGATGTTGACCACCATCAGGAAGAACGTCGTCGGCGAGATCATCGGGAAGATGATGGTGAAGAAGCGCTTGACCGGACCGGCGCCGTCGATGGCAGCCGCTTCGACCAATGATTTGGGAATCGATTGCAAACCGGCCAGGAAGAACAGGAAGTTGTAGCTGATCTGCTTCCAGATCGCCGCAATCACGATCAGTGTCATGGCCTGGTTGCCGTTGACCATGTAGTTCCAGTTGATGCCGAGCCAGGCCAGCACGTGCGACAGCAGACCCAGCGAAGGACTCAGCAGGAACATCCACAGCACGCCGACCACCACCGGCGACACGGCGTACGGCCAGATCAGGAAGGTCTTGTAGATCGCCGCGCCCTTGACGACGCGATCGGCGAACACCGCCAGGATCAGCGACAGCACCATGCCGCCGACCGCCACCAGCACCGAGAAGATGGCTGTGGTGCCAAACGCCGCCAGATAGCTCGGGTCGCCGAACAAGGCGGCAAAGTTGTCGAACCAGACGAATTCCGAATAGCCGCCGAAGGCGTCCTGCAGCAGCACGGACTGGTACAGGGCCTGTACGGCAGGCCAGAAGAAAAACAATATCGTGATCAGGATCTGCGGTGCGACCAGCGCATACGGCAGCCATGATGAAGTGAAGCGAGCGCGTTTTTCCACGATAGCTTATGTCCCTAAAAGCGGTGATTGAAGAGGATGTGTGATAACGATTACATCCGGCACCGGTAAGTTTTCCGAGCAGCTGAAAAATACATCGCCCCGGCGAACCGGGGCTAAGTGTCTTGCGTAGGTCTTTTCTGAAGCGGCAGCGCGGCGAATTTGCATTGCCGCGCTGCGTTCAGCAGACTTCTTATTTGTTTGCTTTTTCGAAGCGGGCCAACAGTTCGTCGCCACGTTTCACGGCGCTGTCGAGCGCTTCTTTCGGCGCCTTCTTGCCGGTCCAGACGTTTTCCAGTTCTTCGTCGATCACCGTGCGGATCTGTGCGTAGTTGCCCAGACGGATGCCGCGCGACTTGTCAGTGGTCTTGACGATCATCTGCTTGACGGCGACGTCGGTGCCTGGATTGCGCTCATAGAAACCCGACTTCTGGGTGATTTCATACGCAGCCTTGGTCACTGGCAGGTAGCCGGTTTCCTGGTGCCACTTGGCTTGCACTTCAGGCTTGGACAGGTAAGTGAAGAACTTCGCCACGCCCTTGTATTCGTCAGCCTTCTTGCCGCCCATGACCCACAGCGAAGCGCCGCCGATCACGGTGTTTTGCGGTGCGCCCTGCACGTCGCTGTAGTAAGGCAGCGGTGCCACGCCGAACTTGAACTTGGCGTTCTTGCGGATATCAGCGTAAGCGGACGAGGAGCCGGTGATGATCGCGCACTCGCCTGCATTGAACTTGGCGTTGGCTTCATCCTTGCGGCCGGCATAGATGAAATAGCCTTGCTTGGCCCAGTTGGACATGTTTTCGATATGGCGCACTTGCAGCGGGCCATTGATCTTCAGGCGCGCATCCAGACCGCCGAAGCCGTTGCTCTTGGATGCAGTCTCGGTGTTGTGCCAGGCCGAGAACGATTCCAGATGCACCCACGATTGCCAGGTGGTGGTGTAAGGACAGGTGATGCCGCTGGCCTTCATCTTGGCGGCCATGCCGACGAAGTCCTGCCAGGTTGCCGGCGGCTTGTTCGGATCCAGGCCGGCCTTGGCGAACAGGTCCTTGTTATAGAACATGATCGTGGTCGAGCTGTTGAACGGGAAGGACATCATGCCCTTCGCGGTCGAGTAATAACCGGAGACTGCCGGCACATACGCGTTCTGGTCGAACTTCTCGCCGGCTTGCTGCATCACTTCGTAGACCGGCTTGATCGCGCCCTTGGAGTAAACCATGGTCGCTGTGCCGACTTCAAAAATCTGCAAAATGTTGGGTGCGTTGCCTGCACGGTAGGCGGCAATCGCAGCGGCCATCGATTCGTCGTAAGTGCCCTTGTAGACCGGCGTCACTTTGTAATCGGATTGGCTTTTGTTGAATTCGTCAGCCATGGTGTTGACGCGTTCGCCCAGGGCGCCGGTCATCGAATGCCACCAGGCGATGTCGGTAACCGCGAAGGCGGAAGTTGTCATTGTCGCCAGCAAAGCCGCAGCGGCAAAGGTTTTCACAGGGTATTTCATTAGGCAAATCCTCCCAAAAAGGTGACCGATGTTATCAAGTCATTGTGACTGTCTCGTTACACCGGTCGTACATTAGCGTCTAATGCCCGCCACGGCAAATAATTTCGCCTTTTTGAGCAAAAATTCACGAGCCATGTTACATCTGTTCACGGAGACCCCAATTACGTGAAAAAAATTTCCACGAAAAAGCCTCCCAATTTCGTCAAAAATCTCCCGTTTTGCGCCCCTCGGCGACTTTTTTTAGCGCGCCTTTATAATGGCGCTTTCCTTTTTTGTCCACCTGACATGAATCGCCTGAACCTCTATTTCCGTCTTGTGCGCCTGCACAAACCGATCGGCATCCAGCTGTTGCTGTGGCCGACGCTGATGGCGCTGTGGTTTGCCGCCGACGGCCGGCCGGGCTGGCATATGGTGGCGATCTTCACGCTGGGTACGGTGCTGATGCGCTCGGCAGGTTGCGCGATCAACGATTACGCCGACCGCGATTTCGACAAGCACGTCAAACGCACCGTCGACCGTCCGCTCACGGCCGGCAAGATCCACGCCTGGGAAGCGCTGATGGTGGCGGGAGTGCTGGCGCTGGCGTCGTTCCTGCTGATCCTGCCGCTCAATACGCTGACCAGGCAGATGTCGGTGCCGGCGCTGATCGTGGCAGCCAGCTATCCGTACTTCAAGCGCTTCTTCGCGATTCCGCAGGCCTACCTGGGTATCGCTTTCGGCTTCGGCATCCCGATGAGTTTTGCGGCTGTGCAAGGCCAGGTACCGCTGGTGGCGTGGCTGATGCTGCTGGGGAATGTCTTCTGGTCGGTGGCCTACGATACCGCCTACGCGATGGTTGATCGCGACGACGACCTCAAGCTCGGCATGAAGACCTCGGCGATCACCTTCGGCCGCTTCGACGTGCTGGCGATCATGCTGTGCTACGTCGCGGCGCTGGGGATATTCTGGGCGGTGGGCTGGCACTTCGGCCTGCGCACCTGGTTCACGCTGGGCATGCTGGCCGCAGCCGGCTGCGCGGTGTATCACTACACCCTGATCCGCACCCGCGACCGTGCCGGATGCTTCAAGGCGTTCGTGCACAACAACTGGCTGGGCGCGCTGATGTTTGCAGGCGTCGCGGTGGATTACGCGCTGCGCTAGACTTTAGCTGCTCGGCTTCGGTAGCAGCGGCACCGGGTTGAGCGCCTTGCCGTTGCTGCGGATTTCAAAGTACAGCTTGACCGTGCGGCTGTCGGTGTCGCCCATCTCGGCGATTTGCTGGCCGCGGTTCACGGTCTGCCCTTCCTTGACCATGATCGACTTGTTGTGCGCATAGACCGACAGCAGCGTGCGGCTGTGCTTGACGATGATCATGTTGCCGTAGCCGCGGATGCCGCGCCCGGCGTACGTCACCTTGCCTGATTCAGCCGCCCACACCGGCTGGCCCGGGGTACCGGTGATATCGATGCCCTTCAGGTTGCGGTCGGTGGTGGCGGTGAGCTTGCCCTGCGCCGGCCACATCCAGTCCAGACGTTCGGCTTCGGCAGCAGATGGCGCCGCCGGCGCTGCGGATTGAACTTCCTTCTTCGGTTCCGCCTTGCGTTCATGCGCCGCAGTTGTAGCTGCTGCCGGCTTTGCACGCGAGACAGGAGCAGCCGCCACGGTCGCCGGTGGCTTCAACCGCAGCACGTCTCCCGGATAGATTTCGTTCGCATCGGAAATCTTGTTCCACGCAGCGATGTCGTGATGATCTTTCCCGACGGTGCGGGAAATGCTCATCAGCGTGTCACCCCTCTTCACCGTATACGAATCGCCCTGATACGGCGCGCTCGCGCACGCAGTGAGCGCAGCGACAATCACGACACCTGCGACAATCGAAATATAACGAAGCACGTTCAAACTAATCCTTCCCAAACTCCTCCCCCAATTCTTTCCCTCTTGCGGCGGCGGCCTTGACCGCCGTCACGATATGTTCGGCCACGCCGGCGCCTTGCATTGACGTCAATGCGGCATAAGTGGTTCCGCCCTTCGATGTCACGCGCTCACGCAACAGCGACAGCGGTTCCGGCGAACGGATCGCCAGTTCGACTGCGCCCGCGAAGGTTGCCTTGGCCAGCTCGACGCCTTGTTCGGGGCTCAGCCCCAGCTCGACGGCGGCTTTCTGCATGGCTTCCATGAAATAGAACACGTAGGCCGGGCCGCTGCCCGACACTGCCGTGACCGGATCGATCAGGTCTTCGCTGTCCAGCCACACGGTCGTGCCGACGGCGCGCAGGATGGCATCGGCGGCGGCGCGCTGCTCGGCGCTCACACCGTCCAACGCCACCACGCCGGAGATACCCTTGCCGATCAGCGCCGGCGTATTCGGCATCGAGCGTACGATGGACGGATGGTTGCCGAGCCAGCGCGACAGGTCGGCGCTGCGGATGCCGGCGGCGATCGACAACACCAGTTGCGTGCCGATGAACGGCTTGAGGCTGTCGGCCACCTGGCGCATCTGCTGCGGCTTGACCGCCAGCACGATGACGTCGACCTTGGCGAGCATGTCGTCGACTTGCAGCGCGGTGGTGACGCCGAAACGCTGGTTCAGCTTTTCCAGCGACTCGGGGTTGAGATCAACCACGTGGATGTTCTTGCCGTCGGTGAGCTTGCCTGCCAGACCGCCGATCAGTGCCGCAGCCATGTTGCCGCCGCCGATGAAACCTATCTTCAACATATGTTTTCTTCCTGTGGATGACTACGGATAGCTGCGAATAATTCTAGTGAGTCTGGCGTTGCCCAAAAATGGCCGTGCCGACGCGCACGATGGTGGCCCCCTCGGCGATGGCAGCGTCCATGTCGGCCGACATGCCCATCGACAAGGTGTCGCAGGCGATGCCGTCCTCGATCAGCCGCGCCGCCAGTTCGCGCAGGCGCCGGAACGCGGCGCGCTGTTCTGCCTCCACTTCGGTCGGCGCCGGAATCGCCATCAGTCCGCGCAGGCACAGGCCGGGCATGGCGGCCACCGCGCGCGCCACCGGCAGCAATTCGTCGGGCGACAAGCCGCTCTTGCTGTCTTCGTCGCTGATATTGACTTGCAGGCAAATGTTCAGCGGCGGCAGTCCGGGCGGACGTTGTTCGGCCAGGCGGCGGGCGATCTTTTCGCGATCGACCGAATGCACCCAGTCGAAGTTTTCCGCAATCTGGCGCGTCTTGTTGCTCTGTATGGGTCCGATGAAATGCCAGGCGACCCGGACTTCGGGCGCCGCCAGCTTGAGCGCGGCGATCTTGTCGAGCGCTTCCTGGACGTAGTTTTCGCCAAAGGCGGTCTGCCCTGCGCGCACGGCTTCCAGTACGGACCCGGCATCAAAGAACTTCGACACCGCCAGCAGCAGGACGTCTTGCGGATTGCGGCCGGCGGCTTGCGCAGCGGCGGCAATGCGAGCGTTAACAACTTGCAACTGTTTTGCGATTGACGACATAATTCTTTGGTTCAGGGAGGGACAACGCTGTTTTTCAGTCAGAGATTATAAATGGACATTCCCGACCTGCTCGCCTTTTCCGTCAAGAACCGGGCTTCCGACCTGCATCTTTCCACCGGTTTGCCGCCCATGCTGCGCCTGCGCGGCGATATGCGGCGCGTCAACCTGCCGGTATTGCAGGCGCAAGATGTCAACGACATGCTCGACGCGATCATGGATCCTGCCCAGGCGGAGACGTATCGGCGCGATCTTGAATGCGACTTCGCGGTCGACATCGCCGGGTTGGCCCGCTTCCGCATCAATGCCTTCCACCAGTCGCGCGGCCCGGCGGCAGTCATCCGCACGATTCCCCATGCGGTAAAGAGTCTGGCTGAACTTGATGCGCCGCCGATACTGAGTGACCTGGCATTGCGCCGACAAGGCCTGGTCCTGGTCACCGGCCCCACCGGCTCGGGCAAGTCGACCACGCTGGCGGCCATGATCCGGCACATCAACGAACAGCGCCCGGCCCACATTCTGACCGTCGAAGATCCCATCGAATTCATCCACACACCGGACAAGAGCCTGATCAGCCAGCGCGCCGTCGGCGCCCATACCCACTCGTTCGCCAATGCATTGCGCTCGGCGCTGCGCGAGGACCCGGACGTCATCCTGATCGGCGAACTGCGCGACCTCGACACCATCCGCCTGGCGCTGACCGCAGCGGAAACCGGTCACCTGGTGCTGGCCACGCTGCATACGTCCTCCGCCGCCAAAAGCGTCGACCGCATCGTCGACGTGTTCCCCGGCGACGAGAAGGACATGGTGCGCAGCATGCTGTCGGAGTCGCTCAGCGCGGTGGTCTCGCAAATCCTGCTGAAGACCAAAGCCGGCGACGAGCGCATCGCCGCCCACGAAATCATGCTCGGCACGCCCGCCATCCGCAACCTGATCCGCGAAGGAAAAGTGGCGCAGATGGCTTCGATCATGCAGACCTCGGCCGGCGCCGGCATGCAGACACTGGACCATTGCCTGGGCGACTTGCTGCGCAGGGACCTGATCACGCCGGAGACTGCACGCGCGGCCTCCCGGACGCCCGGCCAGTTCGCCTGAAGCCGGTGCACGGGCCATGGGCTATCATGGACAGCATTCCCATTCACTTCGATGAGGCCCCCATGCCCAGCATCTACGACTTCCATCCCACCCTGCCCGATAACACACCGGCGGCGCTGGACCAACACCGCGGCAAAGTCGTCCTGATCGTCAACACCGCCAGCAAATGCGGCTTCACGCCGCAGTACCAGGGGCTGGAAAAGATTTATCGCGAGTTCAAGGACAAGGGCGTGGAAGTGCTCGGCTTCCCCTGCAACCAGTTCGGCGGCCAGGAGCCCGGCACGGCGGAAGAGATCGGCGCCTTCTGCGAAAAGAATTACGGCGTCAGCTTCCCGCTGTTCGCCAAGATCGACGTCAACGGCGACCAGGCCGATCCGCTGTTCACCTACATCAAGGCGGAAGCACCCGGCCTGCTCGGCAGCAAGGCGATCAAATGGAATTTCACCAAATTCCTGGTGCGCAAGAACGGCAGCGTGTTCAAGCGTTACGCACCGGCCACCAAGCCGGAAGACATGGTGGCCGACATCGAGAAATTGCTGGCGGAGTAAGCAGGTTTAGTGCGCTTGGCAAATGCCATCGCCATACGGTGCGGCGGCGAACTCCGGCAACTTCTCGGCTGCTGCCGACAAGGCCGCCAACGCCGGATAACGATCCGCCGGCACCACGTCGGCCACCAGTTGCCGGCTGAAGTACCAGGCCACGGCCGTAGTCAGCGTGGCCTGATCGATGGTTGCGCTGGTCACTGCGCGCGGCCGCTTCACGAACTCATCCTCCAAGGCCTTGTAAGCCTCCTCCAGCTGGCCTGTCACACGCACCAGCCACGGTTCATGCAGCTTTTCGGCAGGGCGCAGCTTGTGCTCGTAGACGATTTGCACACTCTTCTCACAGGCCGTCATCGCCAACCCGATGATGCGCAACATGCGCTGCAACTCGCCCAGGTCGGTCGGCAGCAGGCTGCGCTTCTTTTGCGGAAACGCCTCGGCGTATTGGGTAATCAGGATCGAATCCATCAACACCGTACCGTCATCGCAGATCAGTGACGGCGCCTTGACCAGCGGATTGATTTCGCGGAAACGATCGTAGGCGCTGAACACCGAAATCGATTGATGTTCAAACGGCAGGCCGAGCAATTGCAGGGAAATGGCGGCGCGGCGGACATAGGGCGAATCGAGCATGCCGATGAGTTGCACTTGGTTCTCCTTGATGGGCGAAATGGCGGGTGTGAAGTCTCGGGACGTAAACATACCGCGAAATAAAAAAGGACGCCGGAGCGTCCTTTTTCTCATCGACAAATAGTCGATTAGTTTTTGGTTTGATCAACCAGTTTGTTAGCCTTGATCCACGGCAGGCTGGACGGGGTTTCGCAAAGCAATGCTTTGCGCCGTCCTGCCCAGGGCACGCATGCTTGCGTGTCCTGAGATGATGCCCACGATCGCGGTCCGTGGTCGTATTAGTTCTTCGACTGGTCCACCAGTTTGTTGGCTTTAATCCAAGGCATCATCGCACGCAGCTTCTCGCCGACGATTTCGATCTGGTGTTCAGCGTTGATGCGACGACGCGACAGCAAGGTCGGTGCGCCGGCCTTGTTTTCCAGGATGAAGCTCTTGGCGTATTCGCCGGTCTGGATGTCGTTCAGCACTTGCTTCATGACCTTCTTGCTCTCTTCGTTGATGATGCGTGGGCCGGTGACGTATTCGCCGTATTCCGCATTGTTCGAGATCGAGTAGTTCATGTTGGCGATGCCGCCTTCGTAGATCAGGTCGACGATCAGTTTCAGTTCGTGCAGGCATTCGAAGTACGCCATTTCAGGCGCGTAGCCGGCTTCCACCAGCGTTTCGAAACCAGCCTTGATCAGTTCGACGGCGCCGCCGCACAGAACCGCTTGTTCGCCGAACAGGTCGGTTTCGGTTTCTTCGCGGAAGTTGGTTTCGATGATGCCGGCACGGCCGCCGCCGTTGGCGGTAGCGTACGACAGCGCGACGTCACGGGCAGTGCCGGACTTGTCTTGATAGACCGCGATCAGGTGGGGCACGCCGCCACCTTGGGTGTAGGTCGAACGCACGGTGTGGCCTGGCGCCTTCGGCGCGATCATGATGATGTCCAGATCGGCGCGCGGCACGACTTGACCGTAATGGATGTTGAAGCCGTGGGCGAAGGCGACTGTCGCCCCTTGCTTGGCGTGCGGTGCGACGTTTTCTGCATAGACCTGGCCGATGTTTTCATCCGGCAGCAGGATCATGATGACGTCGGCGCCCTTGACCGCTTCGTTGACTTCGGCAACGTTCAGGCCGGCATTCTTGGCCTTGTTCCACGAAGCGCCATCCTTGCGCAGTGCAACGGTGACCTTACAGCCGGAGTCATTCAGGTTTTGCGCGTGCGCGTGGCCTTGCGAACCGTAACCGATGATGGTCACGTTCTTGTTCTTGATCAGGGACAGGTCTGCGTCTTTGTCGTAAAAAACTTTCATGGTCTTCCTAAATTCCTCAAGGTGAGCGGAGCTCTTCTGTTTTGTCGTGTGGGCACCGCAGTGAAGCGGCGCGATGGTTTTCGATCAGGCCGCGTACGACGCGAAATGCGTCGGCATGGCCTGGTCGCGCACGTGCGGAATATCCAGCTGGCGCAATTTGCGATACAGCGAGGCGCGGCACATTCCCAGTTGCCGCGAAGCGGCTGAGATGTTCCAGCGACTGCCGACCAGCGCATCGATAACGCGCGTGCGCTCGTCCCCGAGCGGGCCGCCTGATGGGCGCGGGAGGATATCGGCAGCACCGGCTTGTGGCACGATGCTGCGGACGTTGGAGGCCGGAGAAATAGCCGGCCCCTCGTAGTGAATGGACAGGGGAGTTGATGGCGCGAACGTCTCCATCAGTTCTTCCGGCAGATCGCCGACCTCGATGCGGTCGCCGTTCATGACGGCACAGCAATAGCGGATCACGGCGTGCATCTGGCGCAGGTTACCGGGCCAGGCATAGGCCAGCATCTGTTGCAAGGCGGCCGGCGCGATGATGCCGTCGTCGACGCAGTTGCCACCATCTTGCCCCGGCATTTCGTCGGCGATCATTTGCATGATCAAAGCGCGGCGATCGGTGCGGCTGCGCAGCGACGGCAAACGCAGCACGCCGCCGGCGATGCGGTAATACAAATCTTCGCGGAAGCGCCCTTGCGCCACCAGCGTTTTCAGATCCTGGTGCGTGGCGCAGATCAGGTGCACGTCGACCGGCACCGGATGCGCCGCGCCCAGCGGAATCACTTCGCGTTCGGACAGCACGCGCAACAGGCGCGTCTGCAATGCGAACGGCATGTCGCCGATCTCGTCGAGGAACAGCGTGCCGCCGTCCGCCTGCTGCACCTTGCCCTTCATGCCGCCCGGCAGCGCGCCGGAAAACGCGCCCTTGCAATAGCCGAACAGTTCGCTCTCGGCCAGGCTCTCGGGAATCGACGCGCAGTTGACCGCCACCCAGTTGGCGGCGCGGCGTTCGCTGTAGGCGTGCAGCGCGCGCGACAGGTATTCCTTGCCGGTGCCGGTTTCGCCGAGGATCAGAATCGGGATGTTGCGGTCGATCAGGCGCTTGCCGCGCGCGATCAGGTCTTGCATCTGCGGATCGCCGCCACAGAGTTCATCGAGTGAGCGATAGCGTGCGCTGCTGACATATCTGCGCGCCGTAGCGAGGTCTACCGTGGATGTCGGCATGATTTGTCTCCTGTCTATGAACTGCTTTTTTTTATGTGGCGGCGGTTCCGGCTCGTCGTCGGCTCGTGGCCGGTTTTGCCTGGTCCTGCCTGGGAGTCAGTCGCAAGTAAGCTGACTCTGCGGCAAAGAATAGCCAGCTTGTTTGATAACTTCCAATACAATATAGGCACACAATTAATACCTTAAAGGTATCAAATGATTGAACTGCGCCACCTGACTTATTTCCGCACCGTAGCAGAAACCCTCCATTTCGGCCGCGCGGCCGAGCTGTTGCATATCTCGCAACCGCCGCTCACGCGCCAGATTGCGGCGCTGGAGAAGGAACTGGGCGTGCAGTTGTTCGACCGCAGCAAACGCAACGTGCAGCTGACCGAAGCGGGCAAACATTTCTACCGGGACACTGCTGAAATTTTTCATGCACTGGAGCGTGCCCGCCGCAATGCCGTCAGCACCGGGGCCGGCAACAGCGGCGCGCTGCTGGTGGGCTTCATGATGTCGACCGCCTATAACATCCTGCCGTCGGTGACGCGCCACTATTCGGCCGCTTATCCCGAGGTCGACATGCGGCTGACCGAGCACGTGCCGAACCTGCTGGCGGTCGATATCAGGGAGGGTAAACGCGACGTGGGCATGATGTATCGCCCCGAGGATTGCAGCGGGCTGGACAGCCGCACGATCTTTTCCGAACCGCTGGTGGCGGTGCTGCCGAAAAACCACCGCCTGGCGACACGTGAAAAAATTTCAGCCAAGGATCTGGCCGACGATCCCTTCGTCAGCATCCCGCGCGCGATTGCGCCGGTGGTCTACGACCTGATCGTCAATTGCTGCCTGGCGGCGGGTTTCCGTCCGCGCATCAAGCTGGAAGCCAACCTGCAGCAGACCATCGTCAACCTGGTCGGTGAAGGCCTGGGCGTGGCGATGGTGCCGAACTCGATGCAGGCCATGCATCTGGAAACCACTGTCTTCAAACCGCTGGTCGATGCGCCTGTGGTGGAAGTCGCGGTGATCTGGAACAAGGACAACCGCAATCCCTGCATCCAGACCTTTGTGCAGACGGCGGAAGAAGTCTGGAGCGGCCTCAAGAATACCCAGCCAGTGTCGCTACCTTCGCTACCTTCACCGCCGGCATCGGGCCGGACCCGGCGACCCGCGCTCAGCCGTTTTTCAAAGAACTGAGCGCCAGCCGCAGGCGCGCGTTGTTGCCGCTGCCGAGACTGCGCGCCAACTCTGCGCAAGCTGGGTCGTACGCTGCAGCCAGGTCCATCAGCGGCTGGGCGTTTTTGGGATCGTAGGGCGTGCCGATTTCATGGCCCTTTTCATGATTGTCCGAACGCGCCTTGTCGAACGGCACCTGGCTGCCGGCGAACTCGGCGTGGGTCTTTTCTCCGCGCACATACGGCAACAGCCATGTCACGCTGCGCGCTACCGAAGCGCCATTTGGCGCCTGCCAGTGATACAGGTCCTCGCCATCTTCGGCAAACGCCAGCGCCAGCGTGACCAGCGGCCGCAAATCGTAGACGTGATACGACAAGGCATCGCGCTCGATGAAATCGATGCTCTCGCCGCCGGGGCGCAGGTTGTCATTGATCTGGGCGCGGAAGCCATTCTTCGCATAGATAATCAGTTTGGCGTCACCGATCGCATAGCCGATCAGGCCCACAATTTTCAGGCGATGGCTGTGCCAGTTATTGGTCGCGGTCGGTCGTTTCAGAACACGCGAATCGATCTCGGCCTGCGCGATATTGCGCATCCATGTGTCGATGCGTTCACGCGCGGCGACCGGCAGATCGGTGCGCACGATGCGATAGCCGAAGATGCCCGGCTCCAGTCCGGTTTCGTCGATGGGCTGACCGGTGGGCTGATTGCGTGCGGCCCAGGCGTCGAGGAATGCGCCGGCGCGCGCTGCGTAGCGAGCATCTCCCGTCATTTTGTAGGTCACGGCGAGCGCCTGGATCTTGTCCATGTCCTTGATGCTGGCGGCGGTCTTTCCCTTGACCGCATCTCCCTGCAGGCGACCGCCGCTGGACAGCGTGGCAATCGGTTGCGGCTCGGCCGCAAGCGCCTCGTCGGCGATGCGATGCTGGGCGGTCATTGCCTGTTTGAACTTGGGATCACGACGTAGCTGCTCCCACTGTTGCGACGACGGCCATAAGGATTGCGAGGAGGCGAACGGCGCTGCAATGAGCAGGCACAGCAGCGCGAGAAGATGGACAAAAGGACGACGAAAAACGTGCTGATCTGGCATGCAGTCACCGGGAAGGAAAAGGGATGAAAAACATTACACCCCATTCTCCCTGCCGATGCCCTGCAATTTACCTTTCGTCACACCTATGCCGATGATATCGGCGTGACAAAATTTTCACACACACTTCAGGCTAAGGCCGCCGTCCACGATGAGATCCACGCCGGTGACATAGCGCGCGGCATCCGACGCCAGAAACAAGGCCGCATGCGCCACATCCCAGGCGTCGCCCATGTGCCCCATCGGACATTGTTCGTGACGTTTGCGGCGCATCTCTTCGATGTCGCCGCCATAGGATGCCTTGAGCGGCTCGCGGATCATCGGCGTGTCCATCAGTCCCGGCAGCACGCAGTTGGCGCGGATGCCCAGCGGTGCGTATTGCATGGCGATGTTCTTGGTCAGCGCCAGCATCGCCGCCTTGGACGCAGAATAGGCGACATACGGAAAGCCCACCCAGCGGATCGCCGCCAGCGACGAGATGTTCACGATGGCGCCCTTCTTCTGCTTTTCCATCACCGGCAGCACATGCTTGCAGGTCATGAAGACGCTGGTCTGGTTGATCGCGATGACGCGGTTCCAGCTCTCTTCGCTGGCCTCGACCGGGCCGCCGGTTTCGGCGATGCCGACATTGTTGTGCAGGACGTCGATGCGGCCGAAATGATCGAGCGCGGCCTGCACCATGGATTCGATGTCCGGCGTTTTCGACACATCGGCGGCAACCACCTCACAGGTCCCGCCTTCGCTGCGGATCAGGTCGCAGGTTTCCTGCGCAGCCTGCAGGTTGCGGTCGACCGCCAGCACGCGCGCACCTTCGCGCGCATACAGCACCGCCGCCGCCTTGCCGTTGCCCCAGCCCTCGCCGACCGAACCTGCGCCGCTGACGATGACGACCTTGTCTTCCATTGCGCGTGCCATGAATGCCTCCGATCAGATGTCGAGGATGCCGGCAGCAACAAAGCCGCCATCCACCGGCACCACGTGACCGGTGATGTAGGACGAATCGTCAGCCGCCAGGAAGGATACTGCCGCGGCGATTTCATCAGTGCTGCCGTAGCGGTGCATGGGCACGCCGGCGGTGAAGCTCTTGCGGGTCTCCGGCGAATGCACGGCTTGCGTCAGCGGCGTATCGACCGGACCGGGCGCGACGCTGTTGACGGTGACGCCGTGTTCGGCCAGCTCGATCGCCATCTGGCGCGTCAGGCCGATCACTGCCGCCTTGGACGTGCCGTAGGCGGTGCGGCCGGAGCCGGCGCGGATGCCCGAGATGGACGAAATATTGACGATGCGGCCCCACTTGCGACGCACCATCATGCGCGCGGCATGCTGGCCGCACAGCATCACGCCGGTGACGTTGATGTTCATCGTCAGCAGCCAGTTGTCGAGCGGGTAATCGAGGAAGGGGAAGGTCTTGGCGACGCCGGCGTTGTTGACCAGCACGTCGCAGCGGCCGTAGTCCTTTTCGACGTCGGCAAAGGCCTTTTCGATGGACTCGGGCTTGCTGACATCCATCGCCAGCGGCGCAGCTTTACCGCCGTCGGCGTTGATCTTGTCGGCGGTGGCCTTGGCCGCTTCCAGATTGATGTCCGAGACCAGTACGGTGTAGCCGTCGCGCGCCAGACGCTGGGAGATTGCGGCGCCGATACCCATGGCTCCGCCCGTCACGAGCGCCACGCGGGCGCCGCTGTCATTTTGGTTCATGTTGTCTCCGTGAGGATGGCGGCTTGCGAGGGAAAGATGCAAGCCGCCGTTTTCAGATATTGTTTTTGTTAATTTTGTTGATCAGTGTTCCAGGAAGCCGATCGAAATCCACGGCACCGCAGCCACCACCAGCAAGGCCACCACCAGCGCAGCCAGATAGCCCCACACGCGATTGAAGACCTTGTCCGGCGACACCTTGCCGATCGCGCAGGCGGCATAGAAGCCGACGCCGAACGGTGGTGCGAAGAGACCAATGCCCATCGCCAGGATCACCACCATGGCGTAGTGCACGTCATGGATGCCCAGCGAACGCGCCACCGGGAACAGCAGCGGTCCGAACAGCACGATCGCCGGGATGCCTTCCAGGATGCTGCCCAGCACGATGAAGATCACGATCGTGATCAGCAGGAAACCGAAGCCACCGCCCGGCACGCCCTGCATCAGCGACACCAGCTTGGCCGAGAAGCCCGACTGCGTCAGCGCCCAGGCCATCGAGGTGGCCATGCCGATGATCAGCAGGATCGCGCCCGACAAGGTCGCCGCTTCCACCAGCATCGGATAGATGCGCTTGAAGTCGATATGCTTCATGAAGGCATGCATGACCAGGCCGACCACGATGGTGTAGGCGACACCGATGGTGGCGACTTCAGTTGCGGTGGCGACGCCTTCGATCACGGCCACGCGAATCAGCATCGGCAAGGCCAGCGCAGGAATCGCCGCAATCAGGGTCTTGCCGATCACGCCGATGGTGGCGCGCTTCACATCCGGCATCGGTTCGCGGCGAGCGCGGAACCAGCAGACGATGCCGATCGCAATTGTTGCGATCACGGCCGGCATCAGGCCACCGATGAACAAGGCCGTAATCGACACGCTGCAGACTGCACCGATGGTGATCAGCACCAGGCTAGGCGGAATCGTCTCGGTCATGGCGCCGGAGGACGACAGCAAGGCCACCAGTTCTTCCGGCTTGGAACCGCGCTTCTTCATTTCCGGGAACAGCGCCGGCGCAATCGCGGCCATGTCGGCTGCTTTGGAACCGGAGATACCGGACACCAGGAACATCGCGCCCAGCAGCACGTATTGCAGGCCACCGCGTACGTGACCCAGCAAGGCCGCCATGAAATCGATGAGCGTTCTGGCAAGGCCACTGATTTCCAGCAGCGAACCGAGCAACACGAACAATGGCACCGACAACAGGATCAGGCTGGACATGCCCTCATCCATGCGGCTGACCACGATCATCATCGGCGCGCCGGTGGCGATCGTCAGGTAGGCCATGGTCGCCGTACCGAAGGCGAACGCAATCGGAATGCCACCAGCCACGCAAGCGCCGATCAGCACCACGAAGAACACGATCAGGTTGTAGTTGCCCATCGCCAGCAAGGCCGGCTTGCTGATCCACAGCACGGCGCCGATTACTGCCACGACAGCAACAGCGGACAGCACCTGCTTGATGCTGGAGCGGCTCGCCATGCGGGCAATCGCCGCCAGGAACATCAGGATCGCGCCGACCGGCAAAGCAGCTGCGCGCAGGCCATCGGGGATTTCCAATGCAGGCGTAGTGATCGCCATCTGCTCCGACGCATGGTCGACCGCGGGATGGATGATCATCAACACGAAGATGCAGACGATCAGCGCGGCCACCGTTTCCAGCCAGACGCGCCATTTGTCGGAGAGCTTGTTGACGATGGCGGTCAGGCGCATGTGCTCGCCCCGGTCCAGCGCCAGCACTGCACCCAGCATCGACAGCCAGATGAACAGCGTCGAAGCCAGTTCATCGGACCAGATCAGCGGATCGTGCAGCGCATAGCGGTAGATCACGCCGGCCAGCAGCACGCCGGTTTCCACCACCACCAGCGCCGCAGCAACCGCGGCGACAACGTGCATGACGCCGCGATTGACGCCCGCCAGCAAACGCGCCAGCGGGTTGGTCGGCGCCGATGCAGAAGGCAGTCTCACTTCGGTCATCGCCGCTTCCATTTACGCCAACTTCCCGGTGTATTTCTCCAACAGCGCCCAAGGTTCGTCACCGAACTTCTTGTGCCACTCGGCGTAGAAACCTGCGCTGCGCAGCTTGGCGCGGAAGGCTTCGTTGTCGGTGTCGTTGAAGGCCAGGCCCTTGCCCTTCATTTCGGTCGCCAGGGAATCGTTCAACGCCTTGACGTCGGCGCGTTGCTTGATGCCGGCTTCATTGACGTTGCGTGTGACGATTTCCTGCAGGTCCTTCGGCAGACGCTCGAACGACTTCTTGTTGGCGAGGAACCAGAAACCATCCCACATGTGGTTGGTCATCGAGCAGTACTTTTGCACTTCGTACAGCTTGGCTGTCGAAATGATCGCCATCGGGTTTTCCTGGCCTTCGACGATCTTGGTCTGCAACGCGGAATACACTTCGGCGAAGTTGATGCTGGCCGGCGCCGCATCGAAGGCGCGGAACATCGATGTCCACAACGGGCTCGGCGGCACGCGCAGCTTCATGCCCTTGAGGTCTTCCGGCTTGTTGATCGCGCGGGTGCTGTTGGTGATCTGGCGGTAGCCGTTGTCCCAGATCTTTTCAAATGCAAAGACGGACGACTTGGCCTCGATCTGCTTGCGCACGTGTGCGCCCAGTTCGCCGTCCAGCGCTGCCCACACCTGGTTGTAATCCTTGAACGCGAAACCGACGCCGCTGATCTGCGCAGCCGGCACCAGCGTGCCGAGGATCAACGGCGACAATGTAAAGAAGTCGACCGCGCCCGCGCGCACCTGGCCCAGCGTGTCGGTGTCATTGCCGAGCTGGTTGTTCGGATAAACCTGGAAGTCGATACGGCCCTTGGATTCGGTCGCGATCTTGGCGGCCATTTCCTTGGCGCGCACATTCATCGGATGCGTAGCCGGCAGGTTGTTGGCGTACTTCAGCGTGAATTCAGCGGCGGCAAATGCCTGGGTCGACATCATGCCGGTGGCGGCAGCGGCCGAAGCGACGGAAACAGTCTTCAAAAAACGACGGCGAGTGATGCTGGCAGTTGGGTTACCCATCTGTTTGTCTCCTGATTTTAGTTTTGGTTAATTTATGTTGCCGATACTAGTAACGACTAATTCAGCACTGCTTATGCGTTCTAGAGCAATTTGGATGCCAAGTCGCGAAAGTGTTTCCACGGACCTGGGCTTCCCTCCCTGAAGTCGGCATTGCAAGCACATTCTCTTCGATAAACGCCTGCTTCGACAAGCGATGTGAGGGCCAATCAGGTGTTTATTTTGATGCGACACCTGTCGCATTGCCTGAACACTTGATTGACACCTGTATGCGGTTTTCATCCCAGTTTTATCCTGCAGTGCAGCAAATTCGTGGTCGCGCGCAACGTGCTATGTTTACCGCCATCACGGCCCGCCGACGCAGCCCTAGGGGCGCTGCCGCCATAACAACAAGCACTGCGGCAATGCTGCGCCGGCCTGAAAAATTCGTGGCATCGTTTTTGCATATTGCTGTCCCAACATACTCTTTTCAGGAACACACATGACTGCGCACATGACTGCATCCTCCCCCTGCATCACCGGCTGGAATCACTCCCAATTCGGCAAGCTCGACGGCATCGATCCGGAAGCGCTGATCGGCCAGGTCGCCAAAGCCGCCATCGAACACGCCGGCCTGACGCCGGAAGACATCGGCTCGATCCACATCGGCACCTTCAACGGCGGCTTCCTGTATCAGGACTTCCCGTCGTCGCTGGTGTTCAATACCTTGCCGGAGCTGCGCTTCACACCGGCCGTACGCGTCGAAAACGCCTGCGCCACCGGCTCTGCCGCGATCCACTCGGGCATGCAATCGATCCTGTCCGGCCAGGCCAAGCATGCACTGGTGATCGGCTTTGAAAAAATGACCGAGCTGGCCACGCCGCAAGTCGGCGAAGTGCTGCTCAAGTGCTGCTATGCCAAGGAAGAAGCCGGTATCCCCGGCGGCTTCGCCGGCGTGTTCGGCAAGATCGCGCAAGCCTACTTCGACCGCTACGGCGACCAGTCGGATGCGCTGGCCGCCATTGCTGCCAAGAATCACAAGAACGGCATGAGCAATCCCTACGCCCATATGCGCAAGGATTTCGGTTTTGACTTCTGCCGCAACGTGTCGGAAAAGAATCCCTTCGTCGCCGGTCCTTTGAAACGCACCGACTGCTCGCTGATCTCCGACGGCGCCGCCGCGCTGATCCTGAGCGCCGCCGACGTCGCCAAGACCATGCAACGCGCCGTGACCTTCCGCGCCGCCGTGCACGTCAATGATTTCCTGCCGCTGTCGCGCCGCGACCCGACCCGCTTCGAAGCCGGCACGCTGGCATGGCAACAGGCATTGAAACAGGCCGACCTGAAATTGCTCGACCTGTCGCTGGTGGAAACCCACGACTGCTTCACCATCGCCGAGTTGCTGGAATATGAAGCGATGGGCCTGGCCGAGCCGGGCCAGGGCGCGCGCGCCATCCTCGACGGCGTTACCGCCAAGAACGGCCGCCTGCCGATCAATCCATCCGGCGGCCTGAAGTCCAAGGGCCATCCGGTCGGCGCCACCGGCGTGTCGATGCACGTGATGGCGGCGATGCAAGCCAGCCATGATGCCGGCGACATGCAGATCCCGAACGCGCGCTATGCCGGCGTGTTCAACATGGGTGGCGCTGCGGTGGCGAACTACGTGAGTATTCTGGAACGCGTGCATTGAGTTTTTTCCGTGGTCCCGGCCTTGCCCGGGACCACGGCAGCAGCAACTGAAGTAAAGACCCACACAAAAATACACACGAGCGAGACGATGTTAACCAAAGTAATGAACCTGGGGCGCCTGCTGTCCGATGTCGCCCGCCGCTTCCCCGACGAGCCCGGCCTGATTTTCGGCGACGGCACCGCGGACGGCAAAGGCGACAAGATCGCCACCTGGAAACAGATCAACGACCGCGTCGACACCCTCGCCCACTCTCTGCAAAAGCTGGGCGTGAGCAAGGGCGACAAGATGCTGGTCCACTCCCGCAACAACCTGCAGATTTTTGAAAGCGCCTGGGCGGCATTCAAGCTTGGCATGGTCTGGGTGCCGACCAACGTGCGCATCACGCCACCGGAAGCTGCCTATCTCGGCCAGTCCAGCGGCGCCAGCGTCATGCTGTACGACCGCGGCTTCGCCAACTACGTCGACGCCGTCAAGGAAATCTCCCCCGCACTGAAACACGTCATCGCGCTGCAAGACCCGCGCGCCGGCGAACTCGATTTCGAAACGCTGGCCACCGCGACGGGTCCGCACCAGTCCTTCGATGAAGTGGAAGTCGACTACGAAGATCCGCTGTGGTTCTTCTACACTTCCGGCACCACCGGCCATCCCAAGGCAGGCATGCTGTCGCACGGTCAGATGGCTTTCGTCGTCACCAATCACCTTGCCGACCTGTTGCCGGGCCTGACGCATCAGTCGCGCTCGCTGGTGGTGGCGCCGCTGTCGCACGGCGCCGGCATCCACGCGGTCGTCAATACGGCGCGCGGCGCCGCCAGCATCCTGTTGTCAACCGAACGCCTGGTGCCGGAAGAAGCCTGGCAACTGGTGCAGCGCCACCGCGTCGACAACATGTTCACCGTGCCGACCATCGTCAAGATCCTGACCGAAGACGAATCGGTCGATCGCTACGACCACAGCTCACTCAAGCATGTCATCTATGCCGGTGCGCCGATGTACCGCGCCGACCAGGTGTACGCATTGAAGAAGCTCGGCAAGGTGCTGGTGCAGTACTACGGCCTCGGCGAAGTGACGGGCAACATCACCTTCCTGCCGCCGTACATGCACGAAGCGGACGACGCCCACCCGAAAGCGCGCGTCGGCTCCTGCGGCATGCCGCGCACCGGCATGGAAATCGCCATCCTCGATGACAGCTGCAAAAAACTGAAGTCATTTGAAACCGGCGAAATCTGCGTGCGCGGCCCCGCCGTGTTCATGGGCTATCACAACAATCCGGACGCCAACGCCAAGGCCTTCAAGGGCGACTGGTTCCACACCGGCGACCTCGGCCACGTGGACGAAGACGGCTTCCTCTACATCACCGGCCGCTCGTCCGACATGTACATCTCGGGCGGCTCCAACGTCTATCCGCGCGAAATCGAAGAAGCGCTGCTGACGCATCCGTCGGTGTCCGAAGTCGCCGTGCTCGGCGTGCCGGATCCGAAATGGGGCGAAAGCGGCATCGCCGTCATCGTCGCCAAGTCAGGCCAGCAAGCCGACGGCGACGCGCTGTTGTCGCATCTGGAGAGTCGCATCGCCAAATACAAATGGCCGCGCCGCTTCGTGTTCTGGGAGACCATGCCGAAATCCGGTTATGGAAAGATCGTCAAGAAGCAGATCAAAAGTCTGCTCGAGGAGAAAGGTGACTATCGCTTATGAAAATTTCCAACAAATCCGCCGAAGGCCATCCGGGATTTGTCGAGGTACGCAAGTTTCTTCACGCCGGCCAGCAGAGCTACCCGCGCACGCTGGACCTGGAAGCCAATCCGGCGGAAGAACTGCGCATCACGCTGCAACCCGGCACCAAAGTCGGCGCCGCCTTGCGTGAGGTGTTGCTACGCTACGGCCAGCGCGGCGGCGTCGGCCGCATGTGCGGCGGCACCGCGCGCAAGCTGCACTACCACCGCATAGAGAACACGCGCGACGCCAACCGTCCGTATGACTACGGCCCGCCGCATGTGCTGGAAGGCGTGATCACCTTCGTCACCGGCGCAATCACGGTTGGCCAGAACCAGGAAGGAAAAGTATTATTGCATTGCCACGCCGGTTTCCTTGACGGCGATGGTTCGATACACGGCGGGCATTTATTGCTCGACACGGTGGAAGTGGGCGACGATCCGCTCATCATCCGCCTGTGCTTGTTTTCCCAGGGCGCTTTCGTCGTCAACAGCGATGAAGAGACGCTATTCAGTCTATTGCATCCGACACCCATGGAATCATGATGACGACATCAACACTTATAAAAAACACAGAGACACACACCAACGACAACGACATTCAGGTAGAGGAAGGCACACTGGGAAAACTGGTGATGGCGCGCCTCAAACCCAACCAGGACCTTACCGAAAGCGTGGAAGCGCTGTGTCGCCAATACGGCATGCAGACCGCCATCGTGCGCGGCGCGATCGGCAGCCTGATCGATGCGCATCTGGAGTACGCGACACCTACCGGGTCGCGCGAAATGGAGATCAATGGACCTGGGGTTGAGATTCTCAACGTCTTCGGCGAGATCGGTTTTGGTGGCGGCAAGCCGCATGCCCATCCTTTGCAGGGGGTGGTGGCGGATGTGGAGGGGAAGATTTTTGCGGGGCGCTTTGTGCGAGGGGCGAATCTGTCGTTCATCACGATTGAGATTACCTTGCAGGAATGGATTCCGAAGCAGGCGCAGCAGGTTTTGCACGCTTGATTTTTGGTTGCCGGCTTACGTTGGCATGATTGATGAAGGCGGCTCTCTTTTTGAGGCCGCTTTTTTGTTTTGTGCGTGGGATCTTCGAGCAGCCTATTCAGGTTGTTTATTCTTTTCCTTCTTTGGACGACCAAGCCGGGGGTAGCCCGGCAGCTACTCACTTTTCTTGTCTCGCCAAGAAAAGTAAGCAAAAGAAGCGACCGCTGGTTCGTAGCCCCTTCGGGGTCCCCGGCGTCGGCAGGCACAAATCGGGAGGGGAAACAAACTCGCTGCGCTCAGACAAGTTTCCCCTCTTTATCCGATTTGCACCTGCCGCCACCGGCTACTCGCAAGCGGACTTCCAGACTGGCTCGCTTCGCATCGCCAGGGGACAGAGGTGAAGCGACGGTCCTCGTTCTCCGCTATCGCTAAAAAGCGATGAGAGAAGGCAATCACGATGCCGAAGGCGAGCCCCCCAAGGCAATGCGAAGCGAGCCGGAAAAAGAATTCCGCTTATGAGTCGCCGTTGGTGACGTGCTCAAATCGGATAAAGAAGGGAAACTTGTCTGAGCGCAGCGAGTTTGTTTCCCTTCCCGATTTGAGTGCGGCGCCAACGGGAACCCCGAAGGGGCGGCGAATCGTTGCGTTGGAGCAGTGCTCCAACCCTTTCTTTGCTTACTTTCTTTGGCGAAGCAAAGAAAGTGAGCGGCTGCCGGGCCGCCCCCGGCAACCACGGTCGTCCGAAGAGCAAACAGAATTAGCTACCAATAAACCGTCCAGCTTACGCCCCCACCAAAGCCGCATCCAACAACTCAATCCAATGCTTCACCGGCGTATCAGTCCCCGACTGCAAATGCGTCAGGCATCCGATATTCCCCGAAACAATCATGTCAGGCTGAGTAGCCTGCAAATTATTCAACTTGTTGTCGCGCAAACGATAAGACAGCTCCGGCTGCAACACCGAATAAGTCCCCGCAGAACCACAGCATAAATGACTGTCAGCGCACAGCTTGACGTCAACACCGGCGCTACCAAGAATCTGCTCCACCTTGCCGCGAATCTTCTGCCCATGCTGCAAAGTGCAAGGCGGATGATAAGCCACGCGTTTCCCGATTTTTCCCTTGAGCTTGCCCGCCAACTCCACTTCAAAGTCCGGCAGAATCTCGCTGATGTCGCGCGTCAGTTGCGAAATGCGATGCGCCTTGGCTGCGTAGGCAGCGTCGTGCTGCAGCAGATGCCCGTATTCCTTGACGGTGGCGCCGCAGCCGGAAGCATTCATCACGATCGCCTCGACGGTAAATCCAGCCGAGCCGTCCACATACGGCCACCACGCATCGATGTTGCGGCGCATGTCATTGAGCCCGCCATCCTGATCATTCAGGTGATAACGAATCGCGCCGCAGCAGCCGGCCTTGGGCGGCACGATCAATTCGACACCCAGCGCATCCAGCACGCGTGCGGTGGAACTGTTGATGTTGGGCGACATGGCCGGCTGTACGCAGCCGTCGAGCATCAGCATCTTGCGCGCATGCGTGCGCGTCGGCCACTGGCCCGCGTCTTGTTTGACCGGCACCTTGTTCTGCAATTTTTGCGGCAACAGCGGACGCACCAATTGACCGGCCTTCATCGCCGGATTGAACAACCACTTGTTCGGCAGCAGCGTCTTGAGCGTGGTGCGCACGATGCGCTGGCCGAGCGGACGTGGCACCTGATCTTCGACCACCTTGCGGCCGATGTCGACCAGGCGGCCGTACTGCACGCCGGACGGACAGGTCGATTCGCAGTTGCGGCAGGTCAGGCAACGGTCCAGGTGCGATTGCGTGGCGGCGGTGGCCTGCTTGCCTTCGAGCACCTGCTTGATCAGGTAGATGCGACCACGCGGACCGTCGAGTTCGTCGCCCAGCAGTTGATAGGTCGGGCAAGTCGCCGTGCAGAATCCGCAATGCACGCAGGAGCGCAGGATGGCGTCGGCTTCCTTGCCTTCGGGAGTGTCGCGGATGAAATCGGCCAGGTTGGTTTGCATAGATTAAAACTCGCTGTACATGCGACCGGGATTGAAGATGCCGGATGGGTCGAAGGAGGCTTTCAGGTTGCGATGGATCTTGGCGACCGCGGGCGCGAGTGGCTGGAACACGCCCACGCTCTTGTCGCCGCCGCGATACAGGCTGGCGTGACCGCCGGCTGCAGTTGCGGCGGCGCGGATCGCGGCCACGCCGTCATCACCGCGATACCAGCGCTGGGCGCCACCCCATTCGATCAGCTGCGCGCCATTGAGCGCCAGCGGCTGCGCCACCGACGGCAAGGAAATCCGCCACAACGGCGCATCCACGTCAGCGAAGAACCCATGGTTCTGCTCGCGCAGGTCGCGCCAGAAATCTTCGCCGTTGGTCAGCTCCGACCCGCCAAGCTTGGTCTCTGCGGCAGAGACCGCAGCCTGCGCGCCCGACAAACGAATCGTCAGCACGCCGTTGACCCAGGCGCTGGCCGACAGCGGCAGAGGCTGCCCGCCCCATTCGTTGAGCAGGCGGATGGCATTGGCCTGATCCACTTCAAACACGCGCGTACTGGTGGCGAAGGCTTGCGGCAATACCTTGATCGAGGCCTGCAGGATCAGCCCGAGCGTGCCGAGTGAACCGGTCAGCAGGCGCGAAACGTCATAGCCGGCGACGTTCTTCATGACCTGCCCGCCGAAATGCAGGACCTGTCCTTGCGCATCCATGAGATCGGCGCCGAGCACGAAGTCGCGCACCGATCCGCTGGCCTGGCGGCCCGGTCCCGACAAACCCGTCGCGATCATGCCGCCGACGGTGGAGAAGCCGCCAAAGCGCGGCGGTTCGAACGCCAGCACCTGATTGTTGGCTGCCAGCGCGGCATCGATCTCCGACAATGGCGTGCCGCAACGTGCGGTGATCACCAGCTCGGTCGGCTCGTAATCGATGATGCCGCTGTGGGTACGCGTGTCGAGCACTTCGCCGCGCGGTTCCTGGCCGTACCAGTCCTTGGTGCCGCCGCCGCGGAGTTGCAGCGGCGCGCCGCCGGCCGTGGCCGCGACGATGCGCTCCTTGAATGCTTGCAGTGTCTGTTCCATGCGTTAAAACCTTGGCAAATCGGGAAATTTGATGGCGCCGCGCTGCACGTGCATCTTGCCGTACTCGGCGCAGCGATGCAGTGACGGAATGGCCTTGTCGGGGTTGAGCAGGAAGGCCGTGTCGAAGGCGCGCTTGACCTTGAAGAAGGCTTCGCGCTCTTCCGGCGAATACTGCACGCACATGGAGTTGATCTTCTCGATGCCGACGCCGTGCTCGCCGGTGATGGTGCCGCCGACTTCGACGCACAGCTCGAGGATCTCGGCGCCGAACAATTCGGCGCGGTGAAATTCATCCGCCTGGTTGGCGTCGAACAAAATCAGCGGATGTAGATTGCCGTCGCCGGCATGGAACACGTTGGCGCAGCGCAGGCCATACTTGCCTTCCATTTTGGCGATGCCGAGCAGGACTTCGGCCAGTCGCTTGCGCGGGATGGTGCCGTCCATGCAGTAATAATCGGGCGAGATGCGGCCGGCTGCGGGGAAGGCGTTCTTGCGGCCGGACCAGAAGCGCAGGCGCTCGGCTTCGGACTGCGATACGGCGATGGCGGTGGCGCCGCTGGCGTTGAGCACTTCGCTCATGCGGCCGATTTCTTCTTCGACTTCTTCAGTAGTGCCGTCGGATTCGCACAGCAGGATCGCTTCGGCGTCGACGTCATAGCCGGCCTTGACGAAGGGCTCGACCATGCGCGAGCTGGTCTTGTCCATCATCTCCAGGCCGGCCGGGATGATGCCGGCGGCGATCACGTTGGCGACGGCATTGCCGCCCTTCACCACGTCGTCAAACGAGGCCATGATCACGCGCGCCTGCTGCGGCTTGGGCACCAGCTTGACGGTAACTTCGGTGACGATGCCGAGCATGCCTTCGGAGCCGATGAAGACCGCCAGCAGATCGAGGCCGGGCGCATCGAGGCCGGCGTTGCCGAGCTCGACGACGTCGCCTTCGATGGTGACCATGCGCACGCGCAGGACGTTGTGCACAGTCAGGCCGTATTTGAGGCAGTGCACGCCGCCGGAGTTTTCGGCGACGTTGCCGCCGATGGTGCAGGCGATCTGCGACGATGGATCGGGTGCGTAGTAGAGACCATAAGGCGCCGCTGCTTCGGAGATCGCCAGGTTGCGCACGCCGGGCTGGACCACGGCGGTACGCGAATACTTGTCCATGCTGACGATCTTGTTGAACTTGGCGGTCGACACCACCACGCCGTCGGCGATCGGCATGGCGCCGCCCGACAAACCGGTGCCGGCGCCGCGCGGGACGATCTGGACTTTCAGGTCGTTGCAGGTGGTGAGGATGGCGATGACCTGCGCTTCGTTCTCGGGCAAAACCACGACCATCGGCAACTGGCGATAGGCGGCCAGGCCATCGCACTCGTAAGGGCGGGTGTCTTCTTCGTCGAACAGCACGCAATGCGGCGGCACCACCGCTTTCAATGCGGCAACCACCTCGCGCTGGCGGGCGGGAGAAAATAAGGGAGCGACTGGGGCGTTCATGCGTGACCTCGTTTGGCTTTGGGCTGGGACGCGGCGATGACAGATGAATTATTGTTTCCGGCTTATGGCGCCGGTTTGGAATGCTTGTCTCGCTATTGTCTTCGCAATGCCTGAAGTGTAGCGAATTTCAGCCGGGGAAAGCGAAAAGCGTGGTCAGGGCGCACTGAAAAGAATTCACGACGCGCTGTGAATAACTTTCAGGGACTCGAACCTCTTGAGGCGCGAAGAAGGCGCCGCTGGCAAGGCGCATCGACGCAGACAGTGCGCTGGCACGGCAAGGCGTTGCAACGCAGCCAGCGGCGGCTTATTCGCGCCTCAGATGTTCTTGAAGGCGTTTTGCAGCCAGTCGATGAAAGCATCGACTTCGGGCCGGTCGCGGATCTGCTTTTCGTAGACCACGTAATAGGCGTGCGGCGGCGTGCGCAGGCGCACGTCGAAGAGTTCGACGATTTCGCCGCGTGCCAGCAGTTCTTCGGCGAAATGCTGGCGCGTGAGGCCGACGCCGTAGCCGTGGCGTACCGATTCCAGCAGCAGGCCGAGATCGTCGACGCGCAGGCCGGTCGACGGCTCCGGCCAATCCTTGAGGCCGGCCGCTTCAAACCAAGGCTGCCACGGCTCCAGCGCCGAGCGCAGCAGGATCGCGTGCTGCAGGTCTTGCGGCCCCTTGAGCGGCGGGATGGTCTTCAGGTAGGCCGGGCTGGCGACGGCGAAGGCCGGCTCTTCGAATAATTTTTCGGTGACAAAATTGGGATAGTTGCCGGCGCCGAAACGGATTTCGACATCGCTCTCCGACAGGCTCAGGTCGTACAGCGGCACCGACAGGTACATCTCGACGGTGATGTCGGGATAACGCTGCGTGAACTCGGCGATGCGCGGCACCAGCAAGTGGCGCGCGAAGGTCGGCGGCAGCATGATCTTGACCTTGGGCTGCACCGTGGCGTTGCGATGCGGCATCGGGAAATCGGTCAGCGTGCGCAGCGCGGAGCGCACCACGTCGAGATAGCGGCGACCAAATTCGGACAGGCCGATCGAGCGACCGTCGCGAAAGAACAGGCGCTCGCCGACGAACTCTTCCAGCAAACGGATACGGTGCGACAACGCCGAGGGCGTGATGCAGAGCTCTTCCGCCGCCACGGCGAATGAATTGTGACGCGCCGCCGCTTCAAACGCGGAAAGGGCATGGACGGGAGGAAGGCGTGTTGCCATGTCTTGTTCTACCTGCTGTTGTTGCGGGACGGCCGTTGCACGGCGCGTCCCGGGGTGCTGCTTGCTATTGGATGCGGAATCAGATGATTACCAGCGTACGATCTTGCCCGGATTCATGATGTTCTTCGGATCGAGCGCATGTTTGATCGCGCGCATCACGTCAATGGCGCCGGCGCCGTGTTCCTGCACCAGGAAATCCATCTTGTGCAAACCGACACCGTGCTCGCCGGTGCAGGTGCCGTCCATTTCGAGGGCGCGCGTGACCATGCGTTCGTTGACCCCTTCGGCGCGGGCGATGTCGGCCGGATCGTTGGGATCGACCATCATCTGCACGTGAAAATTGCCGTCGCCGACGTGGCCGATGATGGCGTGGATCAGTCCCTGCGATTCGCAATCGGCCTTGGTCTCCAGCACGCATTCGGCCAGGCGCGAAATCGGCACGCAGCAATCGGTGGAAATCGCGCGTCCACCCGGGCGCATCTGCAGCAGTGCGAAATAGGCGTTGTGACGCGCGGTCCACAAACGCGTGCGGTCTTCAGGACGCGTGGCCCATTCGAAGCCCAGCGCGTTGTTGTCGTTGGCCAGTTCCTGCACGACCTCGGCTTGTTCCTTGACGCCGTTTTCGCTGCCGTGGAATTCAAACAGCAACAAGGGATTTTCGGGCAGTGTCATCTTGTCGTGGGCGTTGATCGCCTTGACGCCGTTTTCGTCGAGCAGCTCGACGCGCGCCAGCGGCACGCCGACCTGGATCGCCTGGATCACGGTGTTGACCGCATCGGCCACGCTCGGAAAAGAACAGATCGCGGCGGACACGGCTTCCGGTTGCGGGTACAGGCGCACGGTGACCTCGGTGATGATGCCCAGCGTGCCTTCGCTGCCGACGTAGACGCGGGTGAGGTCGTAACCTGCCGAGGACTTCTTGGCGCGGGTGCCGGTCTTGATGATGTTGCCGTCGGCGGTGACCACGGTCAGCGCCAGGGTGTTTTCGCGCATGGTGCCGTAACGCACGGCGTTGGTGCCGGACGCACGCGTCGATGCCATGCCGCCGATGGAGGCGTCGGCGCCCGGATCGATCGGGAAGAACAGGCCGCTGTCCTTGATTTCCAGATTGAGCTGCTTGCGCGTGACGCCGGCCTGCACGGTGGCGGTGAGGTCTTCGCCGTTGACCGCCAGCACCTGGCTCATCTGCGACAGGTCAATCGTGATGCCGCCTTGCAGCGCCAGCACGTGGCCTTCCAGCGAAGTACCGGTGCCGTAGGGAATGACGGGAATGCGATGTTCGCTGCAGGCCTTGATGATGGCGGCGACTTCTTCCGTGGTGTGGGCGAACGCCACGGCGTCGGGCAGCATCGGATCGTAGGACGACTCATCGCGGCCGTGATGCTCGCGCATCGCCTGCGTGGTCGAAAAGCGATTGCCAAGGAGTGTCTGCAAGCTTGTGAGCAACGCTTCGGGAACGGGCTTGCGCAGTTTCTGCGCATCAACGATATGGTTCATTGTCTGTCTCTCTGTCTGTTGGAATAGTGACGCCAGGGAATATTCCTGCATGCCGGAAAAACACGGAAACTGCCATGCAGCGGCCTGCCCTGTCGTCAAAACCTCTGTGGGATTTTACTCTCTTGCCGCAGACATATTTTATATTTGTCTGACAACTTCAGCTCTGGGCGCCGATTTTTTAGCTATGCTTGGCTTTTGATTTGCAGCGAACAACGAATAGAGAACAGGGAACAGGGAACAACATGGGCAATCGACTTTCCAAAATCGCAACCCGCACCGGCGACGACGGCAGCACCGGACTCGGCGACGGCAGCCGCATCGCCAAGGACGCGCCGCGCATTCACGCACTGGGCGAAGTCGACGAACTCAATTCGCAGCTCGGCCTGCTGCTGTGCGAAGACCTGCCGGCCGGCGTGCGCGAGGAATTGCTGGCGATCCAGCATGACCTGTTCGACCTGGGCGGCGAGCTGTGCATTCCCGGTTACAGCGTGATCGCCGATGCGCAGGTGGCGCAGTTGGACGCGCTGCTGGAAAAGCACAACGCCGATTTGCCCCCGCTCAAGGAATTCATCCTGCCCGGCGGCTCGCGCGCGGCAGCGCAGATGCATGTCTGCCGCACCGTCTGCCGCCGCGCCGAACGCGCCGTGGTGACATTGGCGCAATCAGAAGACGCCGCGGTCAATCCGCAGCCGCGCCAATACCTGAACCGGCTGTCGGACCTGTGCTTCGTGCTGGCGCGCGTGCTCAATCGGCATGCCGGCGGCGGCGATGTGCTGTGGCACAAGGACAGGAATAAAGATCAGAACAAGGAAACCTGAAGACAATAAAAAAGCGGCCTGAGCCGCTTTTTTATTGTCGTCGTCATTACGTTAAGTTCAGCCGTTGTTGACCACCAGACGCGGCTGGTCCTTGCCGAAGCGTTGCACGATGGAGGCCGCGATGCCGTCGCTGTCGAGGCCGCATTTGGCCAGCAACTGACCGGCGTCGCCATGGTCGATGAAACGGTCCGGCAAACCCAGGTGCAAGATAGGTTTGACGATGCCGGCTTCGGCCAGCGCTTCGGATACCGCAGCGCCGGCGCCACCCATGATGCAGCCTTCTTCCACGGTTACCAGCGCGTCATGGCTGGCGGCAAGTTGCTTGACCAGTTCGACGTCGAGCGGCTTGATGAAACGCATGTTGGCGACCGTAGCGTTGAGCTTGTCGCCCGCCGCCAGCGCCGGCGCCACCATGGTGCCGAACGCCAGGATCGCGATGCCCTTGCCTTCGCGGCGCACTTCGCCCTTGCCCAGCGGGATCGTGCTCAAGGTCTTTTCCACCGCCACGCCGCTGCCGGAACCGCGCGGGTAACGCACCGATGCCGGGCCTTTGTAGGCGAAGGCGGTCGACAGCATCTGGCGGCATTCGTTTTCATCCGAGGCGGCCATGACGACCATGTTCGGAATACAGCGCAGGAAGGCCAGATCGTAATTGCCCGCATGCGTGGCGCCATCGGCGCCGACCAGTCCGGCGCGATCGAGCGCGAACGTCACATCGAGGTTTTGCAAGGCGACATCGTGGATCAACTGATCGTAGGCGCGTTGCATGAAGGTCGAGTAAATCGCCACGACCGGCTTCAGTCCTTCGCAGGCCATGCCGGCGGCGAAGGTGACGGCGTGCTGCTCGGCGATGCCGACGTCGTAGTAACGATCGGGGAATTTCTGCTCGAACTTGACCATGCCCGAACCTTCGCGCATGGCGGGCGTGATGCCGACCAGGGTCTTGTCTTGCGCAGCCATGTCGCACAGCCATTCGCCGAAGACTTGCGTGTACGTCTGCTTGCTGGCGGCGGCCGGCTTGATGCCTTCGGCCGGATTGAACTTGCCGGGACCGTGGTACAGCACCGGATCGGCTTCGGCCAGCTTGTAGCCCTGGCCTTTCTTGGTGACCACGTGGAGGAACTGCGGTCCCTTGAGGTTCTTCAGGTTTTGCAGTGTAGGGATCAGCGAATCGAGGTCGTGACCGTCGATCGGGCCGATGTAGTTGAAGCCGAATTCTTCGAACATGGTGGCCGGCACGATCATGCCCTTGGCATGTTCTTCGAAGCGCTTGGCCAGTTCCAGCATCGGTCCCGGCAGCATCGACTTGCCGACGTTCTTGGCCTTGGCGTAGAACTGCCCGGACATCAGGCGCGCCAGGTAACGATTGAGTGCACCGACAGGCGGCGAAATCGACATGTCGTTGTCGTTGAGGATCACCAGCAGATTGACGTCTTCACTGATGCCGGCGTTGTTCATCGCTTCGAAAGCCATGCCGGCGGTCATTGCACCGTCGCCGATGACGGCGATCGCGTGACGATCTTCGCCCTTGGTCTTGGCGGCCAGCGCCATACCGAGCGCAGCGGAAATCGAGGTCGACGAATGCGCGGTGCCGAAGGTGTCGTACTGGCTTTCAGCGCGGCGCGGGAAGCCGGAAATGCCGTCGAGCTGGCGCAGCGTCGACATCTGGTCGCGCCGGCCGGTGAGGATCTTGTGCGGATAAGTCTGGTGGCCGACGTCCCAGACGATGCGGTCTTCCGGCGTGTTGAAGACGTAATGCAGCGCGATGGTCAGTTCGACCGTGCCGAGATTGGACGAAAGATGCCCGCCGGTCTTCGATACCGAATCGAGGATGAAGGCGCGCAACTCGTCGGCCAGTGGCTTCAACTGAGTGCGCGGGAGTTGCCGCAAATCGGCGGGGCTGTTTATCGTAGTAAGCATGCTGGGTCTTGTCACCGTTAATTGGTTTTCTGCGAGCGTGCGGAAAATACCGCCGCAATCGCTTATGCCTTGCGTTGCACGATCAGGTCGGCCAGTTCATGCAGGCGCCGGGCCCTGTCGCCAAACTGTTCCAGCGCCTTGTGGGCGTCGTTGCGCAGCTTTTCGGCCAGCGCCTGCGATTCGCTCAGGCCGAGGATGGAGACGTAAGTCGGTTTGTTGTCGGCGGCGTCCTTGCCGGCGGTCTTGCCGAGCGTGGCGGAATCCGCCGTCGCATCGAGAATGTCGTCGACCACCTGGAACGCCAGGCTGATCGGGCACGAATACGCTTCCAGCGCAGCCTGTTCAGCCACCGTCAGGTTCTTGCCGCTGCAGGCGCCAAGCAAAATGGCGGCACGCAGCAGCGCTCCTGTTTTGAGCCTGTGCATCTGTTCCAGTTCCGCCAGCGACAAAGTCATGCCGACGCTGGCCAGATCGATGGCCTGGCCGCCGCACATGCCGGTCGAGCCGGCCGCCTGCGCCAGCAGGTTCAGCATCTTCAGCTGGCGCGCGGCGTACTGTTCTTCAACGTTGTCGGACAGCACGGCGAACGCCTGCGCCTGCAACGCGTCGCCCACCAGCAAGGCGGTCGGCTCGTCGTACTTGACGTGCACGGTCGGCTTGCCGCGGCGCAAGGCATCGTCGTCCATGCACGGCATGTCATCGTGCACCAGCGAATAGACGTGGATCATTTCGACGGCGGCGGCGGCGCGATCCAGCAATTGCGCCGGCGCATCGAACAGCTCGCCGGCCGCGTACACCAGCAAGGGCCGCACGCGCTTGCCACCGTCCAGCGCGGTGTAGCGCATGGCCTGGTGCAGGCGCGCAGGGATTTCGGTAACCGCCGGCAGATACGCGTCGAGCGTGCCTTCCATGCCGGCCTGGACCTGTTGCATCCAGTCAATGAACGAGGCGTCGGCGTTGTTGTCTGTGTCGATCCGCGCGTTCATTCCTCGTCCTCTTCGGACTCACCGGCGCCGGTGCCGGCCAGTGGCTTGAGCATGTCGCCTTCAAGCACCTTGACCTGGCTGTCGACCTTGTCGAGTTGCACCGAGCAGAACTTGACCAGTTCAGCGCCGCGCTTGTAGGCGGCGACAGAGGCTTCCAGCGGGAGTTCGCCGGCTTCCATCTGGATGACCAGTTGTTCGAGCTCTTCCATGGCCTCTTCGAACGAGGCGGGCTGGCTGGCTTTGACGGGATTCTTTGGCATAGTGGCTGATTTCAGATATAGCCCGTCATTTTAGTGCAATCCGCCACAGATAGGCGGCCGAGCGCGTATTTTCAGGCGATTCAACCGCGCAATCCGCCCTGAATAACGGGATTTATGGCATAATCCGCAGTTCTGTCCAAAATTTCCTCTTCATATTATTTGAACCCAGGTTTTTGCGGATTCTTTCTCTCTTAGGTTGGTGCAAATTAATTTGGGGGCGGAGATGTCCGATCTTGCTACTTTTGCCAAACTGGCGCGCTCAAACGCGCAACTACCAGTTGACGTCTATTTTGACGATGCGCTTTTCAAGCGCGAAATTCACCAGTTATTTCAACAGGGGCCTCGTTACGCCGGCCATGAACTGATGGTGCCCAATGTCGGCGACTACGCGACGCTGCCATGGGAAAACGAAGGTCGCATGCTGGTGCGCAACGCGCAGGGCATCGAACTGATGTCCAACGTCTGCCGTCATCGCCAGGCCAAGATGCTCGACGGCCGCGGCAACGCGCGCAATATCGTCTGCCCGTTGCATCGCTGGACCTACGATCTCAAGGGCGACCTGATCGGCGCGCCGCATTTCGGCGAGACGCCGTGCCTGAACCTGTCCAAGACACCTTTGCAAAACTGGAACGGCCTGCTGTTCGAGAACAACGGCAAGGACGGCAACGACGTCGCTGCGCAATTGAAGCAGCTGGGCGTGACGCGCGACCTGGATTTTTCCGGCTACCTGTTCGATCACGTCGAAGTGCACGAGTGCGACTACAACTGGAAGACCTTCATCGAGGTCTATCTGGAGGACTATCACGTCGAGCCCTTCCATCCGGGCCTGGGCAGCTTCGTCAGCTGCGACGACCTGAAATGGGAATTCGGCAAGAACTACAGCGTGCAGACCGTGGGCGTCAATCACGGCCTGGCCAAATCGGGTTCGCCGACTTACAAGAAATGGCAGGAGCAGGTGCTGCGCTTCGGCAACGGCCAGCCGCCGAAGTACGGCGCGATCTGGCTGACGCTGTATCCCAACATCATGGTCGAGTGGTATCCGCACGTGCTGGTGGTGTCGACGCTGTGGCCCAACGGTCCGCAAAAGACCACCAACGTGGTCGAGTTCTACTACCCTGAAGAAATCGCCCTGTTCGAACGCGAGATGGTCGAGGCCGAACGCGCCGCGTACATGGAGACCTGCATCGAGGATGACGAGATCGCCCTGCGCATGGATGCCGGGCGGCGTATACTCATGGATCGCGGCACCAGCGAAGTCGGTCCGTACCAGTCGCCGATGGAAGACGGCATGCAGCACTTCCATGAATGGTACCGGTCGCAGATTGCGGTGCAGGAAAACGGAATTTCAGTCTGAATTTCAGTCTCTTCTTTTTTGAGGAAAGCATGCAGAAAGCGCCGATGATGCGATGCTCACGATGTAGTCCGACAGCATCTGCAACGCCAGACCAATTCTGCAGCACCTCCGATTAACGTACGATCCGAAGGCAGCGCCGGCTCCAGCTCGCGCTGCCTGTTTTTTTGCCCTCGCTTTCGAATAGAGTATCGCCATGCAATCCCTCTGGATGCTTGTTGCCTCCTTCCTGTTTTCCATCATGGGCGTGTGCGTCAAGCTGTCGTCCGACTACTATTCCACCGCTGAAGTGGTGCTGTGCCGCGGGATAGTCGGCGTCATCTTCATCTATGGTCTGATCAAGATCCGCGGCGGCACGCTCAGGACGCCCTACCCGCGCGACCACATCATTCGCGGCGGCGTCGGCGTGATTTCGCTGTGGCTGTGGTTCTATTCGTTCGGCCTGCTGCCGGTAGCGACCGCCACCACGCTCAACTACATGTCGTCGATCTGGATCGCCGCGATGCTGTTCGGCGTCGCCTGGTGGCAGGGCAAGAAGCGTTTTGAATGGGGCCTGGCCGGCACGGTGCTGCTGAGCTTCGTCGGCGTGGCGATGCTGCTGCGGCCGTCGATCGACTCCGACCAGTTGGTGGGCGGGCTGATCGCGTTGTTTTCCGGCGTGCTGTCGGCGCTGGTCTACCTGCAGGTGCGCAAGCTCGGCCTGCTGGGCGAGCCGGAGTACCGCGTGGTGTTCTACTTCTCCTTCACAGGCTTGCTGGCAGGCCTGGTCGGCAGCGTGGTGATCGGCCGTATCCCGTTCTGGCACGCACATTCGGCCAAGGGCCTGGCGCTGCTCGTCACCATTGGCCTGACCGCGACGCTGGCGCAGATCGCCATGACGCGCGCCTACCGGCTCGGCAATACGCTGGTCACGGCCAACCTGCAATACACCGGCATCGTGTTCGCCAGCCTGTGGGGCCTGTTCATCTGGAACGACGCGCCGGGCTGGATGGGCTGGGCCGGCATCGGCATCATTCTGATGAGCGGTGTAGTCTCGACGTTTTACAATCAGCGTTCCCAGCAACAATCCCGACAATCGAGCAATCTGCCGGCGAGCGATCCGATCGCCACCGAAGTTTAGGAAGAGGAATAACCATGACCTACGCCACCCTGATTTCCGCAGCCGACCTGGCAGCCCATCTAGACGATGCCAACTGGCTGGTGATCGACTGCCGCCACGACCTCGCCAATCCCGACGCCGGCGCACAAGCCTACGCCGCCGGGCATATTCCGCAGGCGCGCTTCGCCCATCTCGACAAGATACTGTCCGGCACCAAGAACGGCGCCGACGGCAAGTTCAAGGGACGCCATCCGCTGCCGGAGCGCCAGGCCTTCATCGACGCCATGCAAGAGCTGGGCGTCGGCAAGGGTACCCAAGTCATCGCCTACGACGCCCACGGCGGCATGTTCGCCGCGCGCCTGTGGTGGCTGCTGCGCTGGGTCGGCCATGTGCAGGTGGCGGTACTCGACGGCGGCTTGCCGGCATGGCAGGCGCAGGGAGGACAGTTGTCGACCGAGACGCCGGCGCCGGTGCGCGGCGACTTGCAGGAGCAGGCGCCGCTGGTGACCACGGTCGATGTCGGCGATGTCGTTGCCAACCTCGACAGCAAGGCGCTGACCGTCATCGACGCGCGCGCGGCAGATCGCTATCGCGGCGAGAACGAAACGATGGACGCTGTCGGCGGCCACATCCCGGGCGCGAAGAATCGTTTCTTCAAGGACAATCTCGGCGCCGATGGCCGCTTCAAATCGGCCGACGCCTTGCGCGCCGAATGGAATGCGCTGATCGACAGCCCGCAGGCGGCCGTCATGCAGTGCGGTTCGGGCGTGACCGCTTGCCATAACTTGCTCGCGCTGGAAGTGGCCGGCTTGCCGGGCGCACGCCTGTATCCGGGATCATGGAGCGAATGGAGTTCGGATTCGTCGCGTCCGGTGGCGACCGGCGCACAGCCGTAAGCAGAGAACAAGTCCGGCGGCGCTCAGGCCGCCGGCATCTGCAAGGCTTGCATGAAGGCCTGCACGAACTGTCCCACCATCACCGGCGCATCGCGCCGCATCATCAGCACCACCGCCGACTGGAAGTCGGACTCCCGTATGTCGATGAAATGCACGCCCGCAACGGCGATTGCACGCATGCTGTCGGGCACGATGGCGATGCCGAAATTGGCCGTGACCAGACTCAGCAAAGAGGCCTTGCGCGAGGTTGCGCGCGCCGGCTTGGGAAAGAAGCCGTGCGCGATGCAACGCTCGGCCACCAGGTAGCTGAGGCCGCCGCGCTCGCGATGCGGCATGGACACGAACAGCTCGTCGCGCAGCTCGGCGATGTCGACCACCTCGCGCTGCGCCAGCGGATGCTGCAGCGATACCGCGACCACCAGCTTCTCCTGATACAGCGTGATGGTTTCCAGATGGGGATGCTTGCGCAGGATCGGCGTACGCGCCAGGCCGAGGTCGGCGCGCCCTTCTTCGACGTCGAGCGCCTGATGCTCGGAGGAGGCCTGGGAAATTTCGAGTGTGACGCCGGGGAACGCCTGCAGCACCGCGTTGAGACAGGGCCCCAGCGGCAGCGACAGCGGCACCGAGCTCGAATGCAGCAGGCGGATGGCGCCGCGTTCGCCCTTGTCGATGTGGCGCGCCTGCACGATGGCCTGGTCCATGTCGTCGAGGATCTTGCGCGCGCGGTCGTAGAAATCCTTGCCCGCCAGCGTCAGTTCGACCTGCTTGGCGTCACGTCTTAGCAAAACGACATCAATGTCGTTTTCCAGCTCCTTGATCTGGCGGCTCAGCGCCGACTGGGCAATGTACAGGCGCTCGGATGCGCGCGTGTAGCTGCCGGCGGCGACGATCTCGACAAAGTATTTGAGCTGTTTGATGGAAATCATGAGCGCCTGTTGTGTCGCTGTATTGTGCCGCCATCGCGCTGCCGCCGCCATGCCGTTTTGCGATAATCGGACGGCGCATTTGATATTGGCGGCCGCACCGGTTATGGCGCTACAGTCCGTGCATCATCGGCAATGCGAAGGGGCTTATCGTGTCGGAAACATTCCTTGTCCTGCTCGGCTTCGCCGGGCTGCTGCTCAGCGTCGTGATCAAGCTGATGTGCCTGCCGGGCAAGTCCTCCGCCCGTGACCGCCGCAGGGGCGACTGAATTTCAATGCATCAATGCGACGATGCGCTCAATGCGCGTGCGCATGGCTGGTCAGCACCAGCACGATGACCACACCCAGGCCGATCAGGATCACTTGCGGGATCGTCTCGCGCAGCGTGGCGCGGCGTTGCATTTGCGGCATCAGGTCGCTGACGGCGATGTAGATGAAGCCTGACGAGGCGAACACCAATACGTAGGGAATCCATTCCATGCCGCGCTCCAGCATGAAGTAGCCGAGCACACCGCCCAGCACCGCCATCAGGCTGCAGATCAGGTTGTAGACGTAGGCGCGCGTGCGCGAAAAGCCGGCGTTGAGCAGGATGATGAAGTCGCCGATTTCCTGCGGGATCTCGTGCGCGATGATGGCCAGACCGGTCACCAGTCCCAGATGCGGGTCGGCCAGGAAGGCGGCGGCGATCAGGATGCCGTCGGTGAAGTTGTGCATGCCGTCGCCGACCAGGATCATCCAGCCGGCCTTGCCCGCCTCGTGCTTGTCGTGGCCGTGGTGATGGCCGTGACCGTCGTCTTCATGATGATGGGAATGGCGCAGGATGGACAACTTTTCCAGCAGGAAAAACGCCAGCAGTCCGCCCAGCAGCACGGCAAACAGCTTGTGCGGCTCGGCCGAGGATTCGAAGGCTTCCGGCAAGGCGTGCAGCAGCGAGGTCGACAGCATGATGCCGACCGACAGGCTGACCAGGCGCTCGACCATCTTCGACAGCAGCGCGAATGAGAAGATCGCGGCCGCGGTGATACTGAACACGCCGGCGATCGTCGTGGCCAGCAGGATGGAAAGCAGAGTGGAATTAATGTCGAGCCCCAATCGTCAGGAACAGTCTCAGGAAGTGGCAGATTAGACCATAGCTGGTTTTTTTCGGCAAATAAGGTCTACAAAGGCGCGTTTTCGCCGCCTTCGTTCCCGTTCGCCTGCTCAGGCTCATGCCAAAACAGCACTTCATCGACCCGGAACTCAGGCCGCACGCCATTGTTTTCGATCAGTCCGTGGACCAGGTTGAGCAGCACATCGTCCTGATAAGGCTTGCCGAGATAGGCATTGACGCCCAGTTCCATGGCGCGTTCGCGGTGTTTGGCGGCGGTGCGCGAGGTGATCATGATGATCGGCAAGGTTGCGGTGGCGGCCATGTCGCGGATGTTGCGGGTCAGGTCGAAGCCGTCCATGCGCGGCATTTCGATGTCCAGCAGCACGATGTCGGGACGCACGGCCTGCATCTGATGCAAGGCGTCGACGCCGTCGGTGGCCAGCACCACCTGATAGCCCTCGCGTGTAAGCAGGCGATGCATGACACGGCGCACCGTCAGCGAATCGTCGACCACCAGCACCATCTTGCGACCGCCGTCGCCATCGGCGCCTTGTGGCTGCTCGCGCCGCAAAATGCGCTGATAGCCCTGACGCTGCGCCAGCTGGATCGGATTGAGGATCAGCACGATACTGCCGCTGCCCAGCACCGTGGCGCCGACCACGCCGGTCATGCCGGCCAGCTGCGGACCAATGCTCTTGGTGACGACTTCACGATTGCCGACGATGCGATCCACCAGAATCGCCAGGAAATCATGGCCGCTCTTGATCACCAGCACCGGCAAGGCCTGCTGCTGCGGGATATTGCGCTCGTCGCCCAGCAGCGCCGAAAGATAGTGCAAGGGCAAGCTGCGTCCCTGCCATTCCAGCAAGCCTTCACGGAACACGCGCTCCTGGTCGGCGCGCTTGAGTTGCAGCACCTGCTCCACCAGCAGCGAAGGTATCGCGTAGCTTTGCTGATCCAGTTCAAGCAACACCACTTGCGCCACCGCCAGCGACAGCGGCAGGTGAATGATGAATTGCGCGCCTTTGCCGGCCACCGTGGCGATGCTGATGCGTCCGCCCAGCGAGGCCACTTCCGAACGCACCACGTCCATGCCGACGCCGCGCCCGGCAATTGCCGTGACGTTGCTGCTGGTCGAAAATCCGGGATGGAAAATGATGCTGGTGAGCTCGGCGTCCGAGAGGCGATGGTGCGGATCGATCAGCCCCAGATGCAGAGCCTTTTCATGAATGCGCGCAAGATCCAGCCCCTGGCCGTCATCGGATAGCCGGATCATCGCCTCGTTGCCCTCTTGCCGGATTTCCAGCAGCAGTTGGCCCACCGCGTCCTTGCCGGCCGCCAGTCGTTGTGCTGCGCCTTCGATGCCATGCGCAGCGGCATTGCGCAGCAGATGCTCGAAGGGGCCGACCATTTTTTCCAGGATGCTGCGATCGAGCTCGACCGCACCGCCGACGATGTCGAGCGCAAGTTCCTTGCCGGTTTCCTTCGCCATTTGCCGCACCAGCCGGTGCAGGCGTTCTTCGATGCCTTTGAACTGCACCATGCGCGCGTGCATCAGCTCACGCTGCATGTCGCGCGTCAACCGGGCCTGGTGCACCAGACCGTTTTGCGTGCGCTCTACCGTGTCGAGCAGATTCTTCTGCAGCGAAGCGACGTCGTTGACGCTTTCGGCCAGCATGCGGGTCAGCTCCTGCAAGTGCGTGAATCGATCGAACTCAAGCGGGTCGAAATGCTGGTTTTGCGGCTGCTTCTGGTTCGATGCGGCGATCTGGATTTCGGCCTGGATCTCTACCTCGCGCAACTGCGTACTCAGTCGCGCCACATTGCTGCCGAGATCGGTCAGATGCTGGCGCAGGATGTTGACTTCGGATTCCAGTCCGGAACGCGAGATCGAAATTTCTCCCGCCTGGTTGAGCACGCTGTCCAGAATGCCGGCGCGGATGCGTACCAGCGGCGCAGTCGTAGCGGGTGGGGTCGAGGTCGGCGCCGCTGCAGCGGTAGCCGGTGCAACCACGGTCGCAGCGACCTCGGCTTGCGGCGCGACCACCGGAATGACATCGGGAACCGGCGCGGCGGCAACCGGCAATTGCAAGGCATCGAACAATTGCAAACCCTGGTCGTAGCGCGCCAGCAAGTCATCGATCATCGCCGCCGACGGTTCGCCGTCGCGCATCATTTCGCCGATGCGGCTCTCCAGATCGTGCATGTGCTGGCCGAGACGCATGGCGCCGGCCATGCGCGCGCTGCCCTTGATGGTGTGCAGCGGTCGCAGCAGGTACTGGATCAACGCCGTGTCGCCCGGCGCCTTTTGCAGTTTGTACAGACTCTCGCCGACCTGCGGCAGCAGATCGCGCCCCTCTTCCAAGAAGATGTCCAGCAACTCCGGATCAATGACGTCGCCGCCCGGCTCGGGCGACTTGGCGCCTACCGCTTGCACGTTTTCCGCCAGGGTGACGGTGGTCTTGCCGCCATCATGGCTCTGACGCCGGCGCGCTTCCAGCGTCGTCAGCAAGGTGCGCAACTGTTGTTGCACGGCGGGATGCGCCGACGGCATGACGCGCGCGGCAAATTGCTGCTGCATGGCTTGCAGGTCGTGCACCACCTGCATCAGCTCGGCGCAAATGGCGGCGTCGAGCAAACCCGGATAGTTTTCCAGGAACTGCATGAGGTCATCGAGCGGGCGCGCCAGCGCCAGCAGTGGCACGAACCGCACCGACGCCGCGCTGCTCTTGAGCGAATGGGTCGCGCGCAGGGCTTCCGCCGCGATCACATCGGGTGTCGTGGTTTGCCATTGTGCGATCTGCCTGGCGAGAATGTCGAGCAGGTTGGCCGACTCCTCGCTGTAGATCTGATGCAGCCTGACCGGCAAGATGAGGTCGCCGACCTGGCAGGTTTCGTTGTGATCGACTGTCTCAATATGATCGGCGGTTTCTTTTTGCGTCGGCGACAATTCGTCGCGGGCACGACGGGCGACGGCGGCCAGCAAGCCGTCAGGGCTGCGCAGCGAGTTGCCGTTGACGCTGATCTCGTCTATCCAGGCGCCCAGCTCCAGCACGGCATAGTCCAACAAAGTGTAGTCGCCCGCCGTGCCGGGCCGGCCTGCGGCGGACCACGCGGTGGCGAACTCCTCCAGCGCCATCGCGCCCCGGCCCAGCGCGTTGAGACCGACCATCCGACCACTGCCCTTGAGCGTATGAAAACCCCGCCGCAACACGACCACCGGCGCCATGTCTTGCGGCGTCGCACGGGATGCCGCCAGCGCGCTGCGTATGCTGCCCAGCACCTCATTCGCTTCGAGCAGGAAGACTTCCCGCAGCTCGGCGTCGATTTCATCTGGCTGTTGCGACGCAGGCTGAACCATCTTCTCTGCCGTCATCGACGCCGACTCCGGTGCAGCGGCGACGGTTTCCGCGTCGAACTTGCCGGGATAAGTCATCGATTGCGGCGCGTTGTGCATCAGCGGCATCGACAGGCTCAGCGCCGCCACGTTGTGCACCAGGCGCGCCAGGCTTGCGGCTTCGGCCGCAGTCATGTTCTCCGTGGCGGCAAGTGGAAGCGAAGACGGAAGACGGCCGATATCGACCACGCACAATTGCAAAACTTCGCAAGCGGCCGTCAACTCCAGCGCTTGCCCCACCGTCGCCAGTTGCTGCGCCAACAGCTTTGCCTCATCCAATGCGTCGGGAGTGGTGCGGCCTTGCAGGTAAGCGTCGAGCAAATTTTCCAGGCGACCGAGGTCGGTCGTCAGTTGCGCGATGGCGGCTTTCAGCGCCGGACGTTGACGCGCGGCCTCATTCTGCACAGCCGCCGGCTGCGACTCCATGCCTGCCTCAATCCCGACAAGGCAGGCGCGCAAATCCGTACAGGCATGCTGCACGGATCCGGCAACATCGCCGGCAACGTCTTGTCCTGCTTCAGCTGAGTCGAGCAACGCGGCCAGCCGGGCCACGCTCCGTTCCAGCGAGGCAGCGCCGATGAATGCCAGCGTATCGGCGCCCTGGCGCAGCAGCACATGAGCCTGTTGCACCGCTTGCGCACCGCCGTCGTCGAGCAGTCGCACGGCCTGATCGACGGTCGTGATCAATCCAGGCGCCAGCGCCGCCAACGCGGACGGATCCGCCGACATTGGCTCAGGCGTGAGATCGGAAGCCATGGGCGCTCTGCAGGTTGGACGGACCCGGACGCATCACGCGTATCACGTGTATCGCAATCATCATGAAATCGTGACGCGGAAGCGCGACACCGAGTTCTTGAGCAATTCGGCAAGATCATGCAGTTCGTTAAACAGGGACAACACCTGTTCACGGCGCTGCTCGATGATTTCGTTTTCGCTGAGGATGTTCTGGATGTCGTGCGCCACGCTGTTGGCGGAGGTCGCCTGATGCCCGGTGGAGGAAGAGATGTCCTGGATCAGTTCGGCCAGCTGGTTCGACACGCGGCGTATGTCCGACAACGACGCGCCGGCGGCATCGGACAGCTTGGCGCCGTCGACCACGCCGGCGGTGGATTTTTCCATCGCCGCCACGGCGTCGTGCGTGTCGGCCTGAATCATGCGCACCAATGCGCCAATCTGCCGTGTCGCCGCGCTGGAACGTTCCGCCAGACGTTGCACTTCCTCCGCCACGACCGAGAAGCCGCGTCCCGCTTCACCGGCCGACGCGGCCTGGATGGCGGCGTTGAGCGCCAGCACGTTGGTCTGTTCGGTGATGTCGGAAATCAGCTCGGTGATTTCGCCGATCTCCTGCGACGACTCGCCCAGTCGCTTGATGCGCTTGGAGGTTTCCTGGATCTGCTCGCGAATCTCGTTCATGCCCTTGACGGCGTCTTCCACCGCCTTGGCGCCGCGCTCGGCCACCACCACCGAATGGCGCGCAACGTCGGCCGACTTGTTGGCGGAGATCGACACGTCGGTAATCTGTATCGACATCTCGAGCATCGACTGCCCGGTGTCATGGATGCGACGTGCCTGGATCTGACCGGCGCTGGTCAGCTCCTGCGCATTGTCGCGCACCTGGTTGGAGGCAGCGGCGACTTGCGAGGCGGTATGCGTGACCTGGCCGACCAATCCGCGCAATGCCTCGACCGTGTAATTGACCGAGTCGGCGATGGCGCCGGTGATGTCTTCGGAGACCGTGGTGTGCACCGTGAGGTCGCCGTCCGCTACTTTCTGCAACTCGTTCATGAGCCGTAAAATCGCCGCCTGGTTGATGGCGTTGGTGCGCATCGCGCGCTCTTCCTGCTGTTGCGCGTGCAGCCGTTGCGCCTCGGCTTCCTGGCGGCGCAGCTCGGCTTCTTCGGCGTTGCGGCGACTGCTTTGCAATTGCACCCAGGAGATGCCGACGCCGCAGACCAACGCAAGCGCCATCGACAGCAACATGATCCAGAAGGTCCAGGAACGGGTTTCCTGCGCCTGCCGGTAGTCGTTTTGCAGCACGGTCAGATGCTGCTTGAGCGTTTCGTTCTCGAGGAACACCAGTTGCTCGGATTGCTTGGCGGCGATGAAGTTTTGCAGGTTGCCGAGGATGTTGGCGACCAGCGGCTGGTACTCGCCGAAGACTTTTTCCAGCTCGTTGAGCTTGTCGCGCACGTCCTTGTCGCGCACTGCGTTGATGCCGAGGATTTCGCTGCCGTTGAGGAAGCCGTCGATGATGTCGCGGAAGGTGTTGACGTCCTTGCCGAGCAGGAAGGCGGTTTCCGGATTGACGCCTTCGGAGGTGAGAAATTCATTGGCGCTGCGGCCCAGACGCAAGGTCAGCAAAACCAGTTGCGCGGCGGCGGCGACTTCGCGCGGAGAATTGCCGCCCTGCGATTGCAGCATCGAAATCTGTTCGCTCAGGTCCAGCAAATTGGGCGACAGCAGCCGCAATCGCGCCAAAGTGACGCCGAAGCCAGTCAGTTCCGGCTGCAGCTTGAGGATGGTGGAAGCGGCCTTGTCGGTGTGGTCCCAGATCTTTTGCACGTCTGTCAGCACGGTGCGCATTTCGGGTTCCGGCTTGCGGATGGCGTAGCCTTGATATTCGCCCCCCAGCATCAGGACGTTGAGTCCCTGATTGAATTCCTTGCGGCTTTCGGTGAGCTGGCTGAAGGCTTCGCGATTGCCCTGGATGGCATTGGGCACAGCCTTGCCGATGCGCTGCGAGTGCATGACCAGGTCGCTGGTGATGTGCGCTTGCAGGCTGGCGTGAATGTAGTGTTTGGAACCGAGCCACAGGAAGAAGAACATCGACAGCAACGCCAGGATCAGCAGCAACAGAAGGATGCGCGTCTGTGCGCGCAGCGACTGGCGGCCAATGAACGGCAGACGCGTGTGCTGGTAACGTTGCATGTACTTGTCGGCTTTGGCACTGATGGCCGATGGCTGGCTTGCCTGTGCTCCCGCGGAAGCGGCGATTTTATTTTTTATGAGATGCGGCAGCTTGAATGCCATGGCTAAGGCTCCTTGTTACGAGGTCGTTGCGCGGTTGCGGTGAAATTTGCTTTCAACCGCGGCACTCAGTGCGACAGCTTTTATATTCCGACTTGCAAGAACCGTGGATCTTCCACAATCTCGGCGAGGCTGATTTCCACCCATTCGTTCAGGTCGCCGTCGAGATAACATCTGCGTCCGCAGTCACCGCTCTGCTGCTCGGTCATTTCCTGGATGTGCCGCAATCCCAGAACGCGCGACAGCAGGAAACCGGTATTGCCCGACAAAGCGCCGGAAACCACCAGCACGCGGCTTTCCTTGCCGATCGTCTGCGACGGTCCGCCCAGGAAGCGATCGAGATCGACCACGCCGATCAGGCTGCCACGGACATTGGACAGTCCGAGATACCAGTCCCGCGCCAACGGCACTTTGGTGACGGCGATCAGATTGACGATTTCGCCTGCTTCGCGCAGATCGACCAGGCAGCGCCTGTCGCCGATCATGACGCCGAGGCGGCTGTCGCGCATGCCGGAGCCGTCGCGCGCGGCTTCCATGCGTTCCAGCAGGCGTGCCTGGAATTCATGCAGCCGGCCGTATCTCCATTGGTCGGGAACTGTATCCACCCTCACCTCTTCTGTTTTGGCCAAACACATCCCGGACATGCGCCGGTGCGCACTCAGCCGAGCGCCGCGATCTTGGACAACAATTCCTGCGCGTCCACCGGTTTGACGACATAGTCGCACGCACCCTGGCTCAGGGCCCAGATGCGATCAGTTTCCTGATCCTTGATGCTACACATCATGATCGGGATGTCCTTCAGGCCTGGATCACGCGTCATCTGGCGCGTGATCTGGAAACCGTTCTTGCCGGGCATGACGACGTCCATCAACACCAGTTCCGGCCGGTTGCGCTGAATCTTCCCCAGCGCCTCTTCGCCGTCGTCGGCGGTATCGACTTCAAATCCGTGCTTGCTCAGGATCTCGGTCAGGAGATAGCGGTCAGTCGGCGAATCATCGACGACGAGAATTTTCTTGATCCCCATTGCACTGTTGCTCCGTACCTGAGAAGTGCTTTTTGCTATAAATGCGCGGCTGCGGCCTGCCCCCCGGCGTATGTCCTGACGGCCTGCAACATGCCGTCTTCCGTGAATGGCTTGGTCATGAACGCTGCGGCGCCGACGATGGCGCCGCGCGCCCGGTCGAACAACCCGTCCTTGGACGACAACATGACTACGGGAGTTGCATGAAATCTTGTATTTTTTTTAACTATTGCACAAGTCTGGTAGCCGTCCAGCCTAGGCATCAGGACGTCGCAGAAAATCAGATCGGGGGTGCAATCGACAAGTTGGGAGAGTGCGTGAAAGCCGTCTTCGGCCAAGACGACCTGATGACCGGCCTGCCCCAGAAACAACGCAGCGGAGCGCCGGATGGTGGCGCTATCGTCTACAACGAGGATAGTGAAGCTGTGGCGGACTTGCGCATCAGTCATCGGTACTCCCGGGAATCGTTGCGGCGGGCGGTGAAAAGGCTCTGGCTTCGCCTGTATTGTTCAACGCCGCCGGGCCCTTTAGCCGACTATAGCAAAGCGGCTGCGCGCGCATAAACGGAACAAGCCCGCTTTGCCCCCTCATTTGGGAGCAAAGACAGGCTTGCGGGCAGTTCCTGGCGGAAACTTCGCGGGCGCGAGACCCTCCCGATCAGCGGATCAGAGCGCGACCATTTCAAAATCTTCCTTGCGGGCGCCGCATTCCGGACAGGTCCAGTTGATGGGGACGTCTTCCCAGCGCGTGCCGGGAGCAATGTCTTCGTCCGGCAGGCCGGCTTCTTCATCGTAGACCCAACCACAGATCAGGCACATCCAGGTCTTGTATTCTGTTTTGCTATCGCTCACGGCTGACTTCCCTCAATTCAATCTAAAGTAAAATGGTAAACCAGATATCTTAATCTACTCGTCGTGCAAAACCAAACATCTCCACTGATATTAACCTTTGGCGCAGCCGACCCGGTCGGCGCGACCGGCATCCAGGCCGATCTGGCCACCTTTGCCGCCATGGGCTGCCATGGCTTGTCCATCATCACCTCGATCCTGGTAGGCGATACCGCGCGTATCGAAGACATCCAGGTCATTGACGTCGACTGGATGGCCGACCAGGCCCGTGTCATTCTGGAAGACATGCCGGTAGCGGCTTTCAAGGTCGGCGCCGTAGGCAGCATCGAAAATATTTCGGCGATCGCCGAAATTGTTTCCGACTACCCGGATATCCCGCTGATCCTCGATCCCTTCATCACCGCCATGCCCAGCCAGGAAGGCGACGACGATGACAACCTGATCGCGATCCGTGAATTGCTGATCCCACAGACCACGCTGATGCTGGCTTCCGCCGTCGAACTGAACCGCCTCGCTGAAACCTGGCGCGAACCGGTGCCCAGCGACGCGCTGCAGCTGGATGCCATGCGCATCGTCGAGATGGGTTGCGAATACCTGTTCGTCACCGGCATGCCGGGCGGCGACTCGCATGAAGTCGTCAATGCGCTGTTCGATGAATCCGGCGTGATCCGCCGCGACAGCTGGCAGCGCCTGCCGGGCTCGTTTACCGGCGCCGGCTCGACCTTGTCGGCGGCCATCTGCGCCATGCTGGCCAATGGCCTGGAAATTCCCGAAGCCGTGTCCGAAGCACAGGAATTCACCTTGGCCGCCCTGGCCCACGCACAGCGTCTGGGCATGGGCAAGCTGATCCCCGACCGCTATTTCTGGGCGCGTGAAAACGACGCACCCAATTAATCCTTTTCCATTCCGTATGAACGCACACAGCCCACGCAATACCAACGAATCCCTGTTCGCCCGCGCCCAGAAGACCACGCCCGGCGGCGTCAACTCGCCGGTGCGCGCCTTCCGCTCGGTCGGCGGCACGCCGCGCTTCATCACCCGGGCGCAAGGCCCGTATTTCTGGGATGCCGAAGAGCGCCGCTACATCGACTACATCGGCTCCTGGGGCCCGGCCATCGTCGGCCACGCCCACCCGAAGGTAGTGCAGGCAGTGCAGGAAGCGGCCGCGCGCGGCCTGAGCTTCGGCGCGCCAACCGAAGGCGAGATCGACATGGCCGAAGAGATCTGCAAGCTGGTGCCTTCCATCGAGCAGGTGCGCCTGGTCTCGAGCGGCACGGAAGCGACCATGAGCGCCTTGCGACTGGCGCGCGGCGCTACCAAGCGCGACAAGATCGTCAAATTCGAAGGCTGCTACCATGGCCACGCCGACTCCTTGCTGGTCAAGGCCGGCAGCGGCTTGCTGACATTCGGCAACCCGACCTCGTCGGGCGTGCCGGAAGATTTCGTAAAGCACACGCTGGTGCTCGACTACAACAACACGCAACAGCTGGAAGAAGCGTTCAAGGCTGCCGGCAACGAGATCGCCTGCGTGATCGTCGAGCCGGTCGCGGGCAACATGAACCTGGTGCCGGCCACGGCCGAATTCCTGCAGACCATGCGCCGCCTGTGCACCGAATACGGCGCCATCCTGATTTTCGATGAAGTGATGTCGGGTTTCCGCGTGGCATTGGGCGGAGCGCAGTCGCTGTACGGCATTACGCCCGACCTCACCGCCTTGGGCAAGGTCATCGGCGGCGGCTTGCCGGTCGCCGCGTTCGGCGGCCGCGCCGACATCATGAAGCACCTGGCGCCGCTGGGCGGCGTGTACCAGGCCGGCACGCTGTCGGGCAATCCTGTGGCGGTAGCGGCAGGCCTGACCACGCTGAAGATCATTCAGGAAGCCGGTTTCTACGAACAACTGTCGGCGCAGACGCGCAAGCTGACCGACGGCCTCAGCGAAGCTGCGCGCGATGCGGGCGTGACGTTCTCCGCCGATACGCTGGGCGGCATGTTCGGCCTGTACTTTTCGGCCGCGGTGCCGACCAGCTATGCCGAAGTCATGCAAGGCAACAAGGAACGCTTCAACGTGTTCTTCCACGCCATGCTTGACCAGGGCGTGTACCTGGCGCCGTCGGCGTTCGAAGCCGGCTTCGTGTCGGCGCAGCATGATGACGCCTTGATTGCGGAAACCCTGGTGGCGGCACGCACAGCTTTCGCTGAGCTCGCCAGCTGAATCAGCCTTGATTGGCGTTGATTGGCAGATGAGTCGCTGATGCTTGCAATCTTCCGTCGATTGCAAACACCAGCAGATCAGCGGCACAAAACAAAAAAGGACGCTTGCGCGTCCTTTTTTACGTCTTGGAAGACCGATCCGGCGATTTATCTCACAACTTAAGCCGAGAACGACGAACCGCAACCGCAAGTGGTGGTGGCGTTCGGATTCTTGATCACGAACTGCGCGCCTTCCAGGTCATCCTTGTAGTCGATCTCTGCGCCGACCAGATATTGGTAGCTCATCGAGTCGATCAACAGCTGGACGCCGTTCTTGGTCATGGTTGTGTCGTCTTCGTTGACGATTTCATCGAACGTGAAACCGTACTGGAAGCCGGAGCAACCGCCACCCTGCACGAACACGCGCAACTTCAGGTCTGGGTTGCCTTCTTCTTCGATCAGTTGTGCAACCTTGGCGGCGGCGCTGTCGGAAAAGACCATCGGGGCTGGCATCGATGTTTCGGGGATTTCGGCTACGGCATTCATATCAGGCTCCTGCGTCTGCGGACAATGAGGACATTATAAGGCGTCTGGAAGAATCATGCATCGCCGCCGGCCGAAGCCGCCAGCTTGAGTACCGGCGCCTCTTCGGTCTGGCCATGGCTGAGCTTGCCGGATACCAGCGCGCCGCCGTGCATTTCCAGAGCTTTGTAATACACATCTCCAGTTATGCGGGCTTTCGGCTGTAATTCAAGTAGCTCGACCGAATGAACGTCGCCGATGATTTCGCCATTGACGATCAGGTGCACCGCGCGGATTTCGCCGACGATCTTGGCATGCTCTGAGATCACCAGCACGCTCGGCTGGCCGTCCTCGGCGTTGATGTTGCCCTTGATATGGCCGTCAATGCGCAAACCGCCCTTGAAATGGACGTCGCCATGGATGCTTGTGGAAATGCCGATCAGACTGTCGATCGTGCTTTTGGATTTACGTCCCAACATGATTCACCTCACAAATTCACGGATTGCTGGGCGCGCATCTGGCCTCTTTCGAGTACGCGAGCCTGAATCGCCTTGATGGTTGCACCCTCGGGCAGGGTCAATACGCCTTCCACCCGCTGATAGTACTTGAATGCGAGCTTGTAGCGCGCCGGATCTGCAGCGTTTTGTTCGGGGAAGTTGATAGTAACACTTTTGCCGCCCTGCAACACTGTCACCGCGAGTTGCAGGTTACCCACAAACTGACGCCCTTTTTCGCCCTGAATTGCGAGCAATTGATAACGCACCTGATTCGGCACCACCACTTCCGCCTTCAGGCGCTGGATGGTAATGCCGTCGACGCCGACGTTGGTCGGCAGCAAGCTTTCAAAAAACGACAGATCTTCCTTGAGCTTGTTGTTCTCCGTCACCAGCGTCTTGATCTGCCCTGCCAGTTGCGCCTGCGCCGAACGCTCGATATTGAGCTGACTTTCAGCTGCGTTGGCGCTGGTCGACAATTGCTCGCGCTCGGCGCTGAGCTTCTTGACCTGCTCTTTCAGTTCGACCACCTGGTCGCGCATGCCGTCCGGATTCAGGCCGGCAAAGTTATTGCGCCCGAGGTCGTAGGCCCACATCGCCATCGCGCCGCCGAGACCAACCACCACTGCCAGAAACACCGCGCGCAGCGGCCAGGGCATGTGGCGCTTGATGGTCATCTTCGGCGCCGAAATCGACATGCGCCGGACCCATAGCTTATATTTCACGGCAGGACCGGCACGTGCAGCAGGCCGGTGGTTTCCTCCAGGCCGAACATCAGGTTCATGCATTGCACGGCTTGGCCGGACGCGCCCTTGACCAGATTGTCCTGCACCACCAGCACCACCACGGTGTCGCCGTTGTCCGGACGATGCAACGCAATGCGCAGCATGTTGGACGCGCGCGTGGTGCGGGTTTCCGGATGAGCGCCGAACGGCATCACGTCAATGAACGGTTCGCCCTTGTAGGCGTCTTCAAACAACGCCTGCAACGCGGCGTTGTCGATGTCCTTGGTCAGGCGCGCGTACAGCGTCGAATGCATGCCACGGATCATCGGCACCAGATGCGGCGTGAACAGCAGGCCGACCTTGTCGCCGGTCAATGTGCTGAGACGCTCGACGGTTTCCGGCGAGTGGCGGTGACCGGACACGCCGTAGGCCTTGAAATTGTCGGAGGCTTCCGAAAACAGCGTGGCGATCTCGGCCTTGCGACCGGCGCCGGAGACGCCCGACTTGCAGTCGGCGATCAGGTGCGACGCATCGATAACGCCGGCCTTGAGCAGCGGTGCAAAGCCCAACTGCATGGTGGTCGGATAGCAGCCCGGATTGCCGACCAGGCGCGCCTTGCGGATGGCGTCGCGGTTCAGCTCGACCAGACCGTAGGCGGCTTCCTTGAGCAGTTCAGGGCAGCTGTGCGGCATCTTGTACCACTTCTCGAACGCGGCGATATCCTGCAGGCGGAAATCCGCCGCCAGATCGATCACCTTGACGCCGGCGGCCAGCAATTCCGGCGCTTGCGCCATGGCGACGCCATGCGGCGTGGCGAAGAAGACAACATCGCAGTCGGTCAGTTTGGCTTTGTCGGGCGAGGAGAAGGCGATATCCACGCGGCCGCGCAGCGACGGATACATTTCCGCCACCGGCATGCCATCTTCCTTGCGCGATGTCACTGCCTGCAACCGCACTTCCGGATGCGCGGCGAACAGGCGCAGCAACTCCACGCCCGTGTAACCTGTGCCGCCGACGATACCAACCTTGATCATGTTTTTTCCTTGCTGAACGGGCTTTCCCGGGAGCCTTTGATTTTAACAGGAGAATATTTCTGTCACATTACCCTAGGCCGCACCGATTCAAAGCGCAAATAAGGGCGAAAAATCCGCCCCAGAATGCAAAAAGCCGCCAGGCTTGCGCCGGCGGCTTTTCGTTGTGCTGAAAAGCACGCGTCGATATTAACGCTTCGAGAATTGCTTTGCGCGACGAGCTTTGCGCAGACCAACCTTCTTACGTTCGACTTCACGTGCATCACGTGTAACGAAACCTGCCTTGGACAGTTCCGGCTTCAGTGTTGCATCGTAGTCGATCAGAGCGCGGGTGATGCCGTGACGAACAGCACCAGCCTGGCCGGATTCACCGCCGCCGTGGACGTTGACCATGATGTCGAAACGCTCGACATTGCTGGTCAGTTCCAGAGGTTGACGAATCACCATCAGACCGGTTTCGCGCGAAAAGTATTCATTCGCTGGCTTGCCGTTGACGACGATCTTGCCCGAGCCGGACTTGATGAAAACACGCGCCACTGCACTCTTGCGACGGCCGGTTCCGTAATTGTAGTTACCGATCATGTCTATTCCTTAGAGTTCGAGTGCTTTGGGTTGCTGAGCAGCGTGCGGATGGTTGCCATCTGCATAAACCTTCAGCTTCTTGATCATCGCGTAGCCGAGCGGGCCCTTAGGCAGCATGCCCTTGACCGCTTTTTCCAGCGCGCGACCTGGAAAACGCTGTTGCATTTTCAGGAAATTCGTTTCGTAGATGCCGCCTGGATAGCCGCTGTGACGGTAGTACGTCTTTTCAGTTGCTTTGGTGCCAGTGACACGCAGCTTGCCTGCGTTGATCACGACGATGAAATCGCCGGTGTCGACGTGAGGAGTAAATTCTGGCTTGTGTTTGCCGCGCAGTCGGAGTGCCACTTCGCTGGCAACACGTCCGAGGACTTTGTCCGTCGCGTCAATCACCAACCACTCGCGCTTTACCTCATGGGCTTTAGCGGAAAAGGTTTTCATGATGACTTCCTAATATTAAAAATAAACGCTCAATTTGGCGGTTCTGCGACTATCGAAGCGGCGTGCTGCAATTGCTGCCTCGTGATACCAAACGCAGACTCTTCCTTGTTATCTTTCCCAGAGCGAACGGAAAGCCGAGAATTATAGCCTTTTCAAGGACTTAGCGTCAAACCCTTTATTCCCCGGGCCGCGCGCAGTGGCCTTTCCGGCACATTTGTCTATGAAGCCACGCCGGGCGGCGGGGACAAAAAAAACCCGAAACGAGGGTTCCGGGTTTAAATCCACACCAAAGGAGGAGGGTGGAGGAGACAGGGTTGATTGCGTCGAAAACCTCAATCAGTGAATTCAATATAGCAAACGAAATTGTGCGCTGCAAGATTTAATTTGTACTATGTGGCGCAATTTGAAATAACCCGAAAGCAATGATTTTTGCTGCCCTGCAATATGCATTTTTTTGCCTATTTTCGCTGCCACCGCGTGATCACGGCCAGACCCGGTTTGCGGGAAAAGCTACAATAGCCGCCTCCCCTTATTTATCGAATGAGAACGCATATGGAATGCACAGTACGCTGGACCGGTCTCTCCTCAGGCATGACCTTCCTCGCTGAAACCGGCTCCGGCCACGTCGTCGCCATGGATGGCGCACCCGACGGCGGCGGCCGCAACCTGGCGCCGCGCCCGATGGAAGTGGTGCTGCTCGGCACGGGCGGTTGCACGGCCTACGATGTGGTGGTGATTTTGCGCAAAAGCGGCCAGGACATCCGCGGCTGCGAAGTGACGCTCAAGTCGGAGCGCGCCGAACAGGATCCGAAAGTGTTTACCAAGATCCACTTCCATTTCACCGTACGCGGCCGCAACCTCAAGCCGAACGTGGTGGAGCGCGCGATCAAGCTGTCGCACGACAAGTATTGCTCGGCCTCGATCATGCTGGAAAAGACGGCGGAAATAACGCACTCGTTTGAGATCATCGACGACCTCACCGATCCGCCGCAGCAACTGCAGCAGCAATAAAACTGCTGGCCGCTTGACCGCGCACGCCCGGCCGCGACGGCCGGGCCCCTGAACCTTGCGTTCAGACGCGGTATGCGACCGTGGTCATGACCTTCGACATCATCTTCATTGCGCCGCGAATGGCCGCCGGCATCTCTGCCGCGCCGAGGGCCTTGGCGGCCTCGCCGTGCTCGACTTCATCCTTGCGCATCTGGTCGACGATGGCGCGCGACTTGGCGTCCTGCGCCGGCAATTCTTCCAGATGGCTGATCAGGTGCAATTCGACCTGGCGCTCCGTTTCGGCGACGAAACCGAGATTGCGCGCATCGCCCAAACGCGCCGCGATCGAACCCAGCACGTAAGAACCGGCGTACCAAAGGGGATTGAGCAGGCTGGTGTGCGAACCGAGTTCGCGCAGGCGCTCGGCGGTCCACGCCAGGTGATCCTCCTCCTCTATTCCCGCATGCGCAAATTGCTGCTTGAGCGCCTGTGTCCGGGAAAACCGCCCCTGCGCATCGTACAGCGCCTGCGCGCACACTTCACCGACATGGTTGACGCGCATGAGGCCGGCGCTATGCCGCTTTTCAGCATCGCTCATGGCGGCGTCGCTGATCTGCGCGGCCGGATTCGGACGCGATGACGCCACCACGCCACTGACCACGCGCAAGGCCTTGTCCAGGTCATGTATCAGTTTGTCGGCAAATAACATAGGCGCAGTCTCATTCAGGAATTATCGGATGCAACGATGCTCAATGATGCTCAATGGTGCTTCAGGCCATCTTCCAGGCGATGGTTTCACCACCATTGAGCGGCACCACACTGGTGTCGCCCATCGGCAGTTCAGCCGGAATGGTCCAGTTTTCGCGACGCAGCGTGACACTGCCCTGATTGCGCGGCAAGTTGTAGAAATCCGGGCCGTTGAAGCTGGCGAATGCCTCCAGCTTGTCCAGTGCACCGGCCTGATCGAATGCCTGGGCGTACAGTTCCAGCGCGTGCAGCGCGGTGTAGCAGCCGGCGCAACCGCAGGCGTGCTCTTTCAGACCCTTGGCGTGCGGCGCCGAATCGGTGCCGAGGAAGAACTTGTCGCTGCCGGAAATCGCCGCTGCAACCAGCGCCTGGCGATGGGTTTCGCGCTTGAGCACCGGCAGGCAGTAGTAATGCGGGCGGATGCCGCCCTTGAATATCTCGTTGCGGTTGTACAGCAGGTGATGCGCGGTGATGGTCGCGGCGGTCGGACCGTCGGACGACATCACGTAATCGGCGGCGTCCTTGGTGGTGATGTGTTCGAACACCACCTTGAGTTCGGGCATGTCGCGGCGCAGCGGCGTCATCACGCGATCGATGAAGACCGCCTCGCGGTCGAAAATGTCGATGGCCGGATCGGTCACTTCACCGTGGACCAGGAAAGGCATGCCGGTTTCCTGCAGCACTTCCAGCGTCTTGTAGCAGTTGCGCAGGTCGGTCACGCCGGCGTCGGAGTTGGTGGTCGCGCCGGCCGGATACAGCTTGACGGCATGCACGAAGCCGCTGTCCTTGGCCTTGCGGATTTCTTCCGGCGGCGTGTTGTCGGTCAGGTACAGCACCATCAGCGGTTCGAAGTCCGAACCGGCCGGCAGCGCCGCCAGGATGCGGTCGCGATAGGCCGAAGCCAGCGCCACGGTAGTGACCGGCGGTTTCAGGTTGGGCATGACGATCGCGCGCGCGAACTGATGAACCGTGTGCGGCAACACGCTTGCCATGGTTGCGCCGTCGCGCAAATGCAAATGCCAGTCATCCGGACGGGTAATGGTCACTACGTCGCTCATCGCTGCTCTCTTCCCTGATTGTTCTGTTGCTGATGTTTAGCCACCGTGCCGGGACGTCGAAATGGCTTTGTCTGTCCGAGCACGAAATCCCGCTATTTTACCGCAAGGGGTGGCGCGCGCCGGTTGCTCCACATCAAGCCGCACCCTGCCCAAAATGCAAAAAACCGCTGCGGCCGGGGCCGGAGCGGTTTTTTGCTTGCGCCGGCGGACACGACAGCGTCCGCACGCACATCCAGCGCGATCGATCAGTGCGTAATGATCTTGGCCAGGAAGTCGCGGGCGCGATCCGAGCGCGGTGAACCGAAGAAGTCTTCCTTCTTGCAGTCTTCCACGATCAAACCCTTGTCCATGAAGATCACGCGGTTGGCGACCTTGCGTGCGAAGCCCATTTCGTGGGTCACGACCATCATGGTCATGCCTTCTTGCGCCAGGCCGACCATCACGTCCAGCACTTCATTGATCATTTCCGGATCGAGCGCCGACGTCGGCTCATCGAACAGCATCGCGATCGGGTCCATCGACAGTGCACGGGCAATCGCCACGCGTTGCTGCTGGCCGCCGGACAGCTGGCCCGGGAACTTGTCTTTTTGCGCGATCAGGCCGACGCGGTCGAGGTACTTCAGACCCTTTTCGGTAGCTTCGGTGACGCTGCGACCCAGCACCTTGACTTGACCGATGGTCAGGTTTTCGCGGATCGACAGATGCGGGAACAGTTCGAAGTTCTGGAACACCATGCCGATGCGCGCGCGCAGTTTCGACAGGTTGGTCTTCGGATCGCCGACGGACACGCCGTCAACGGTGATTGTGCCCTTCTGGAAAGGCTCCAGGCCGTTGACAGTCTTGATCAGCGTCGACTTGCCCGAGCCCGACGGACCGCAGACCACGACGACGTCGCCCTTGGCCACGCTGGTGGTGCAATCGGTCAAAACCTGGAAGCTGCCGTACCACTTGCTGACGTTGTTGAGTTCAATCATTTATTTCTCCTAATTCCTGAATACGGTATGTCCGCCGGCGTCAGGCGCATGCTGCGCCGGCGAGAGTCGTTAGCATTGGTTAGCGAATGATGGCGATCTTGTGCTGGAAGCGCTTGACGGTTTGCGACAGCACGAAGCTGAGCACAAAGTAGACCACGGCGACAAACAGGTACATTTCCACCAGACGGCCGTCACGCTGAGCGATCTTCGATGCGCTGGTGACGAAATCCGGCACCGAGCCCAGCACGTAGACCAGCGACACGTCCTGGAACAGCACGATGGTCTGGGTCAGCAGGATCGGCGTGACATTGCGGAAAGCTTGCGGCAGCACCACGTTGCCCATCATCTGCCAGTAGTTCATGCCGATCGCGTAGCCGGCAAACACCTGGCCGCGCGGAATCGACTGAATGCCCGAGCGCATGATTTCGCAGTAATACGCAGCTTCAAACAGGATGAAGGTGATCAGCGCCGACTGGAACGCGCCGACCTGGATCGGTTCGTTGGCGCCAATGATCCACGCCCCGATGAACGGCACCAGGAAGTAGAACCAGAAAATCACCAGCACCAGCGGCACCGAGCGGATCAGGTTGACGTAGGTGGTGGCGGCGAACGACAGCGGCTTGTTGCTGGACAGGCGCATCATCGCCAGCAGGGTGCCCAGGATGACGCCGCCCACCATGGCCGACACCGTCAGCACCAGGGTGAACTTGAGGCCGGTCGTGATCAGGTAGAACCACGAACGCTGGATAATATCGAAATCGAAATTAGAAAACATAGTTTAATGTCCTCCCGAGCTGGAGCTGCCGGTCGTGATGTAACCGGGCACGGCGGTGACGCGCTCAAGGAAGCGTGCCAGCATCAGCGCGATGACGGAAATGATGATGTAGATAACAGTGGCGCCGGTGAGCGATTCGAAGGTCTGGAACGTGAATTCGCGCATCGAGTAAGTCGCTGCAGTCAGCTCCACCAGGCCGATAGTCAGCGCCACCGAGCTGTTCTTGATGATCGCCGCAAATTCGTTGGTCAACGCCGGGATGATGATGCGGAACGCCATCGGCAGCAGCACGTAGCGGTAAGTCTGCACAGGCGTCAGACCGAGTGCGGCGCCGGCCATGCGTTGACCGCGCGGCAAGGCGTTGATGCCGGTACTGACCTGCACGGCGACGCGCGAGGACGTGAAGAAACCGAGCGCCAGGAAGGCAGTGACGAACGATGCCTGCGGCAGGCTCTTGAGCCAGTCGCCCAGCGCAGCAGGAACCAGTTCCGGCATCACGAAGTACCAGAGGAACATCTGGACCAGCAATGGAATATTGCGGAACAGTTCAACGTAGCCGTTGGCGATCTTGACGGCCCAGGGTTTCTGGGTCGTGCGGATGGTGCCGATGACCGTGCCGAGAATGAGCGCCATGATCCAGGCCAGTACGGCCGTGGCGATGGTCCATTTCAGGCCGATCAGTAATGTATCGATGTAGGGGATGCCGTCGGGAGATTGCTCCCAGAATATGCCCCAGTTCCAGTTGTAATGCATAAATGCCCTCGTCTTCTCGTCTCGACTCGTTTGCGATCAAGAACTCCATTTGCATGGCGCTCTTCGGCTGCCTGCGCCGGCTTTCATCTGAGCTGAAAGACGACTTCTGAGCAGGTCTTGCTTTTCTTCGCCAACTTAAACAAAACGGGGGACAACTCCCCCGTTTCGTTTTTCATGCTGCGCGGCAAGCAAATGCCGCGCTTTCAAGCGTCTCTCCGACTTACTTCTTCTTCGAAGATTGCTTTTGCGCTTCAGGCACGGCTGCGTAAGCAGATGGTTCGCCGGAATCAGTTGGCTTGGCGAACACGGCTTGCAGTTGCGGGCTCATCGGCACGTTCAGGTTGACACCCTTCGGTGGGATCGGCGATTGGAACCACTTGGCGTAGATCTTCTTGATGTCGTCGCCCTTGTAGACGTTGATCATCGCGTCATCCACAACCTTCTTGAAGGCGGTATCGCCCAGCGGCAGGATCAGGCCGTACGGCTCAACCGACAGCGCTTCGCTCGACACAACGTAGTCGCCAGGCGCCTTGGAGTTGGCAGCCAGCGAGGACAGCAGGATGTCGTCCATGACGAACGCCACTGCACGGCCGGTTTCAACCATCAGGAACGCTTCGGCGTGATCCTTGGCAGCCAGGATGTTCATGCCCAGGTTGCGTTCGGTATTCAGCGTGGTGATCTGCTTCAGGTTCGATGTGCCGGAAGTCGACACGACGGTCTTGCCCTTCAGGTCATCCAGCGTCTTCAGGTTGGCGGCCTTCTTGGTCAGGAAACGGTTCGCGGTAACGAACTCGGTGACGGCGAAAGCAACTTGCTTCTGACGTTCCATGTTGTTGGTCGCGGAATCGCACGAGATATCAGTGGTGCCGTTGGCGATCAGTGGAATACGGGTTGCCGAAGTCACAGGAACCATCTTCACGTTCAGCGAAGTCAGGCCCAGCTTCTTCTGGATCGCAGTTGCCGCTTTCAGGCACAGATCGATCGAGTAGCCTTGATACGATTGCTTGTCGTCCAGGTAGGAGAAAGGAATCGATGCATCACGAACACCCAGCGTCAGCGTGCCGGTTTCCTTGATTTTTTTCAGACGACCGGTGAACTCTTCAGCATGGACCGAGCCCATCAAAACACTTGCCCCAACCAACACCCCTGCGAACTTTAATAACTTCATGTGACCTCCTGGAAAAATTTTTACGTAGTGTACCAAAAGCCATTCTTCAAAAATAGTCTTCATTCTTGAAAAGAGGCTATTTTGCTCTCAATTCAGCGTAGCTTGCAAAAACCGCCCCGCTCGCCGCTCGCCGCTCAAAATGCGCGATCGCAGCAAAAACGGCGCAATGTTCAGTCGTCGCCGACCTTGTCCGTGGGATACCGCAAAGTATCGCGCAAAATGAAGCCCATCGGCATATCCATCGACGGCACTTTCGCACTGATCGGCTGCACGAACCAGCGATCGTAAATCCTGAAAATCTCGCCTGACCGCACAATCCGCACCATCTGCAGATCCACGAATTTCTTGAACTCCGGATCGCCCTTGCGCATCATGATGCCGTAGGGCTCCAGTGACAGCGCGTCGCCCACGACCAGGTAATTTTTCGGCTGCGGCGCCGACAGCAGGTAGCGCCGCAACAATACATCTTCCATCACGAAGGCGTCCGCCTTGCCCTTTTCGACGCTGTCGAAAGCATCTTCGTTATAGGCGACTTCCACCACCTTGACATCCAGCGAGCGAATCTTGCTGCGCTGCTCCAGCAGCTTCACCATCGGCGTGTTGCGCGGCACAACGACTGTCTTGCCGCGCAAATCCTCCCAGTTGCGAATGCCGGAATCCTTCTTCACCAGCATGCGCACCGCCGCAAAAAAATGCGGCACCGTGAACGCCGCAATCTTGCGCCGCTCGGCGTTGTTCGTGGAAGTGCTGCACTCCAGATCCGCCTTGCCCTGATCCAGCGCGATGAAGCGCGTCACCGTGTCGACTTCCATGAACTGCACCTGCATGAGCGGCAACTTCAATTCTTTGCGCAGGCCTTCCGCGATGTTCCTGCACAGCTCGATCGTGTAACCCGTTACCTGCTTGTCGTCGCCGAGAAACGCAAACGGCGTCGTGCCGTTCAGGTAGGCGATCACCACCGCGTTGGTGCGCCGGATTTTTTCCAGCGTCCCTTCCGATCGCGCCTGCATCGGCAAAGCTATGCATAAACCAAGGAGTATCGCGTTGATGATCCACCGCGTCGTCGCCTGGCTGGCATATCGAGTCATCATCGCGCGCCCTCTTGCCGACGTACTGCATCGGAGATTTAGAATGAGCAAGTATCATGCCAGAAAATCAAGTCCCCAATCGCGAGATCAGCGCGGCAATTCAAGCCCTTATTGCCTCATTTGGCCGCCTGGCAGGCCATGTGCAGTACAGCCCAAAGCCGCGCCGGCAGGCGCATACGGCGAAATCATCAAAGAGGAGATAAAGCCTGCCTGCATATCGCGCTAAGCATGCGCCCGTGCACGAGAATGCGCACGAAAGGTGCGCATCAACGGCATGACGGATGTCGGCGTGGATGGCTTGTGTTTGGCGTGGACGTCTCCTCCTTCGCACGCGGCATCGCTTGTTTGCAACCACGGAAAAAATGCGATCAAACGCAGCTGCGTTTCTCGCCATTCCCGACTGCAAAAACGTGCCGCCGATTTATCTTTTTTACTGCACACGGCAAGCGGAGATATTGGTCTTGTAGTTCTTCCGTTTGCCGTGCTGTCGCGTCATTGCTTTATTGCGTTGATCCGCTGTCGTGCATCCATCAAGGATACAGACCGCGCATCTCGCGCGCCTGCAGCACGCGGGTACAAGCGACGATAAAGGCCGCCGTGCGCAACGATATCTTCTTTTCGTCCGCCAGCTGCCACACCGCCGCGAATGCTTCGCGCATGATGCGGGTCAGGCGCAGGTTGATCTCGTCCTCGGTCCAGAAGAAGCTCGAGAAATCCTGCACCCATTCAAAATAACTCACCGTCACACCGCCGGCATTGGCGATCACGTCAGGCACGATCAGCACACCCTTGTCGTGCAGAATGTCATCGGCCGCCGGTGTGGTCGGACCGTTCGCGCCTTCGAGAATGATCTTGGCGCGGATCATCGACGCATTGGCTACGGTGATTTGCTGCTCGAGAGCGGCAGGCACCAGAATGTCGCAATCGGTCGCCCAAAACAGGGCGCGATCCTTCACTTCGTCAGCGCCCGGGAAGCCTTGGACGCTGCCGTGTTCAGCTACATACGCCTGCAATGCGGGCACATCCAGACCGCTGTCGCGCACGACTGTCGTGATGTGATCCTGCACCGCCACCACCTTGGAGCCGGCTTCCGCAAACAGACGTGCGGCGATGCCGCCGACGTTGCCGAAACCCTGCACCGCAACGCGTGCATCCTTGATGTCGAGACCGCGTTTTGCAGCGGCTTCGCAGCCGACCACAAACACGCCGCGGCCGGTCGCTTCATGGCGACCCAGGCTGCCGCCGAGCGAAATCGGTTTGCCGGTAACGACGCCCGATGCAGTGCTGCCCTGGTTCATGGAATAGGTATCCATCATCCACGCCATGATCTGCGAATCGGTGTTGACGTCAGGTGCAGGAATATCCTTGTTCGGACCGATGATGATGCCGATTTCGCTGGTGTAGCGGCGCGTCATGCGCTGCAGTTCACCACGCGACAATGTTTTCGGGTCAACGCGGATGCCGCCCTTGGCGCCGCCGTACGGCACGTTGACTGCAGCATTCTTGACGGTCATCCAGGCCGACAGCGCCATCACTTCGGACAGTGTGACGTCCTGGTGGAAACGCACGCCGCCCTTGCCCGGACCACGCGACGTATTGTGCTGCACGCGGTAGCCTTCGAAGTGGGCGATGGTGCCGTCGTCGCGCTCAATGGGCACGTCGACGATCAGGATGCGCTTGGGACGCTTCAGGGTTTCAACCCAGCGCGCCAGCGAGCCGAGGTGAGGGGTGACGCGGTCGATTTGTTCGAGATAATCGCCCCATGGGCCGATGCCATGCGGGGTTACGTATGAGGGGACTTCGTGCTGCTTGAGTGGTTCGTTCGACATGATGCAATCGCTCCTTGATGTTGCCACGCTTAAGCCATGCTGGCCGAGGCTGCTGCAAAATTAATCAAACTCGCGGAAAACAATGGAAATTCAACGGAATTCAAGCTAACGCCATCCTACTCCGGTAGCGTCCGCATTGTTGCGCAATGTTGCTTAATTTTTCAGCCGCCGCCGGGTGAAAAACCCGGCCGGAAGTGCGGATGCGCCTGCACAAAACCATCGCGCAAACTTGACATCCAGGCACGCCATCGACAGCGACGCCATCGTAGGTCAATGCGATGCAGCAAAGCTAATGCTTTGTGCGCATGCAACTATGCGTTCCATGCATAGTTATGCGTCGAGCCTTGTTTTATGCGGCTTTCGAGGCCTTTTTTGTTCGCACGACCGAAGCGTTTCGCCCTTCTTCGAGCTCCAGCAGGTAATCCCACAGGCGCGCCACCACGACCTTGCCGCTGCGCTGCGCGGTCGGGCGTTCGCGGTACAAACGGATCTCCATCTCGACTTCCCACTCTCCCTGGGCGCCGTCGGCACGGGCGAGCTGCTTGTTGCGCACCTCGCGCGTGACCGAGGATTCCGGCAGGAAGGCCACGCCGTGTCCTTCCAGCGCCATCATCTTGAGACTTTCGGACATGTCGGTTTCGTAGTGCTTTTCGAGGTGCAAGGGTTTCTTGGCATCGGTCATGATCAGCTCCACCATGCGGCCGAGATAGGCATTGGGCGTGTAGGACAGGAACGGCAACGGCGCCTTCGAACTGCCCGGGAACACGTAATCCGGCTTGCCGGTGCGATCGCAGCGCGAATACGGACGCACGCTTTCCTTGCCCATGCTGAGCATGTCGTAGCGGCTGGAATCGAGCTGCACCGGCTGGCGCGGGTGGTGGTAACACAGCAGCAGATCACAGCCGCCTTCGACGATGGTCATCACGGCGTCATGCACGTTAAGCGCAATCAGGCGCGTATTGAGGGCGCCGAAACCGGACTCCAGCGAGCTGAGCCATTTCGGGAAATAAGTCAGCGACAAGGTATGCGGCACCGCGAAGTCGACGGTGGTCTGCGCCGCCGGCCGCTTACCGCGCAGCAGCGCACGCGTGTTGTTGATCTGGCCCAGCATTTCCACCGCCTGCTCGTAGAACACCTCCCCCGCCGCCGTCAGCCGCGTCGGATAGGACGTGCGATCGATCAGGTCGGAGCCGAGCCAGGCTTCGAGCGACTGGATGCGGCGCGAAAACGCCGGCTGCGTCACGTGGCGCAATTCGGCGGAGCGGCTGAAACTGCGCGTTTCAGCCAGGGAAATGAAATCTTCCAGCCACTTGGTTTCCATGCTTTCCATCCCTCCGGAGGGCTCGACGATGGAGCCGCTCGCGTTGTCGTTATTATGGTTCTTCGCTTACGCCAGTTGCAGCGATGGCGACGGCGGCTCGGTGCCTTCACCGCTTTCCTCACCCTCATCATCCTCACGCGCCTGCTGGCGCGCCCACATCTGCGCGTAGGCGCCATCGGCCGCGAGCAATTGCGTATGCGTGCCGCGCTCGATGATACGCCCATGTTCCAGCACCAGGATCTGATGCGCATCGACGATGGTCGACAGGCGATGCGCGATGATCAGCGTGGTGCGGCTTTCGGCGATCTCGCTCAATTGCTCCTGAATCGCCTGCTCGGCCTTGGAATCGAGCGCTGAAGTGGCTTCGTCGAAGATCAGCACGGCCGGGTTCTTCAGCAAGGTGCGCGCAATCGCCACGCGCTGCTTTTCGCCGCCGGACAGCTTCAGGCCGCGCTCACCGACGGTGGTCTCGTATCCGTCCGGCAGCGACTCGATGAAGTCATGCACATAGGCCGCCTTGGCGGCGGCAACGATTTCTTCCTGGCTGCTGCCGGGCTTGCCGTAGCCGATGTTGTAGCCGATGGTGTCGTTGAACAGCACGGTGTCCTGCGGCACGATGCCGATGGCCTTGCGCAGCGAGGCCTGGGTGACGTTGCGCAGATCCTGGCCGTCGATGGTGATGGCGCCGGCGTCGATATCGTAGAAGCGATACAGCAAGCGCGACAGCGTCGACTTGCCCGAGCCGCTGTGGCCGACCACCGCCGTGGTGGTGCCTGCGGCGACTTCAAAATCGACGTCGAACAGGATCTGGCGTTTGCTCTCGTAACTGAAATCGATATGCGAGAAACGCAGCGCCGCACCGTTCGTCGCCAGCGGCTTCGCGTCGGGCGCGTCGGCGATTTCCTTGTTCTGTTCCAGCAGCGAAAACAGGCGTTCCATGTCGGCCAGGCTCTGCTTGATTTCGCGATAGATCACGCCGAGGAAATTGAGCGGGATGTACAGCTGGATCATGAACGCGTTGACCAGCACCAGGTCGCCCAGACTCATCTTGCCGCTGATCACGCCTTGCGTGGCGCGCCACAGGATCAGCGTGACCGCGATGGCGATGATGGCCGACTGTCCCGAATTGAGCAGCGACAGCGAGGATTGCGACTTGACCGCCGCCGCCTCGTAGCGCTGCAGGCCTTCGTCGTAACGGCGCGCTTCGAAGTCTTCATTGCTGAAATACTTCACGGTTTCATAGTTGAGCAGCGAATCAATGGCCTTGGAATTGGCGCGCGAATCGAGGTCGTTCATGGTCCGGCGGAAGTGCGTGCGCCATTCGGTCACGGTGATCGTGAACACGATGTACAGCGCCAGCGCGCCGGCCGTGATCACGGTGAACCAGATCTCGTAGTGCAACACCAGGTAGACCAGCACCAGGGCGATTTCGATCAGCGTCGGCAGGATGCTGAACAGCGCATACGACACCAGCGACGACACCCCGCGGGTGCCGCGCTCGATGTCGCGCGTCATGCCGCCGGTCTGCCGGTTCAGGTGGAAGCGCAGCGACAGCGCATGCAAATGGCGGAACACTTGCAACGCAATCGTGCGCACCGCGCGCTGCGTCACTTTGGCGAAGATGAATTCGCGCAGTTCGGTGAACACCGTCGTCGCCAGCCGCAACGCGCCATACGCCACCAGCAACGACAATGGCAGCACCAGCAGCGCCTGCGGGTTGTTCGGACCGATTGTCATGCGATCGACCAGTTGTTTAAGCAACAAGGGCACGCCGATGTTGGTCAGCTTGGCGCCAACCAGGAAAGCCAGCGCCAGCAGCACGCGCCATTTGTAGGTCCACAGATAAGGCAGCAAGGTGCCCAGCGTTTGCCAGTCGCTGTGAGCGGGAACGGACGGTGTGCGCGCGGCTTGCGGCGCGGCGGACGGAGGATATCGACGCATGAAAAAATTGCCCGGAAAAATTTGTGCTTTTGTTTTGCGGAGGAGCCACGCAGATCCCGCGACTCCTATAAACTAGGAGGTTATCCCTGATCTTCCGCATTATAAGAGTCCGCAGGACTTCACGCTTTCAAAAGGAAACGTAATGACAAGTCAGCACAATACTTCGCTGCCCGTCGGCAAAATGCCGCATCTGCGTGTGATGCCCATGCCATCCGACGCCAATGTGTACGGCGACGTCTTCGGCGGCTGGATCATGGCCCAGGTCGATATTGCCGGTTCGCTGCCCGCCACCAAGCGCGCCAACGGCCGCGTGGCGACCATCGCCGTCAACTCGTTCCTGTTCAAACATCCTGTCTTCGTCGGCGATCTGCTGTCGTTTTACGCCGATATCGTCAAAGTCGGCAAAACCTCGATCACCGTCAACGTCGAGGTTTACGCCGAGCGCAACCGCCTGCAGGCTGAAGTCGTTAAAGTCACCGAAGCAACCCTGACCTACGTCGCCACCGACGAAAACCGCAAGCCGCGCGAACTCCCTCCGCTGGCCCCCGGCGACAGCGTGCCGATCACCAGCGGCCTGCAAGACCTCGGCGGCGGCTGGTGCGCTGCCTGATTTATTCATTTTTTCACCCGTTTTTTAATCATTCTCCGAACCGGCGCGCAGGCCCTCTCTTGCGCGCCTGCTTCCCAACCGTCCTTCATCCACTCCACCGATCAAACCCAATCCATGACTTCCACTTCCGCCCGTCCCGACATCCTCATCGCCGCAGCACTGCCGCCGCACCTGATGCGACGCCTGCAAGACCATTTCACCTGCCACGATGCCACCACGTTGAGCGAAGCCGCCCTGGCCGCCGTCGCGCCGTCCATCCGCGGCATCGCCTCCAAGGGTGAAACCAAGGTCTCGCGCGAGTACATCGCCCGCTTCCCGGCACTGGAAATCATCTCCGTCTTCGGCGTCGGCTATGACGGCGTCGACGCCGTCGCCGCACGCGAGCGCGGCATCGAAGTGACCAATACACCCGACGTGCTGACCGACGACGTCGCCGACTTCGCCATGACCTTGCTGCTGTCGACTGCACGCCGCGTGGTGGACGCCGACCGTTTCGCCCGCAGCGGCGAATGGAAAAAAGGTCCGTTCGCGCTGACCACCAAGGTCACCGGCTCGCGCCTGGGCATCGTCGGCCTGGGCCGCATCGGCAAGGCCATCGCCAAGCGTGCCGCCGCCTTCGACATGGAAATTTCGTATCACAACCGTTCGCCGCAAAGCGACGTGCCCTACCGCTACGTGGCTGACCTCAAGACGCTGGCTGCCGAAGTCGACTTCCTGGTGCTGTCGATGCCGGGCGGCGCCGGCACGCGTGCGCTGGTCAATGCTGAAGTGCTCGACGCGCTCGGCCCCAAGGGTTTCCTGATCAACGTCGCGCGCGGTTCGGTGATCGATGAGACGGCCCTGATCAAGGCGCTGCAGGAAGGCAAGATCGCCGGCGCCGGCCTCGACGTGTTCGAAGCGGAACCCAACGTGCCGGAAGCGCTGGCCAAGCTGCCGAACCTCACGCTGACGCCGCACATGGCCAGCGGCACCGTCATCACCCGCACCGCCATGGCCGACCTGGCATTCGACAACCTGCAGGCGCATTTCAGCGGCAAGCCGTTGCTGACGCCGGTGCCGCGTTAAATCGGGAACGTCATGAGCGCCACTGCAACCCGGCTCATCGCGCTCGACTGGGGCACCACGTCGCTGCGCGCCTACCGTCTCGGTGAGGATGGCGCCGTGCTGGACAAGCGCGGCCTGCCGTGGGGCATCATGAACCTGCCGGTGGTCGAGGGCGACTTCAGCCGCGCAGCCGGTTTCGCCAAGGCCTTCGACGAAGCCTGCGGCGACTGGCTGCAAAGCAATCCTGCGACACCATTGATCGCCGCCGGCATGGTCGGCAGCGCGCAGGGCTGGCGCGAAGCCAGCTACGTCGAGATTCCGCTCGCCGTAGCCGACATCGGCAAGCAACTGACCCGCGTCGACCTCGGCGCCGGCCGCACGCTGCACATCGTGCCCGGACTGCTGCAGCGCGCAGCGTTGCCGAACGTGATCCGCGGCGAGGAAACGCAAGTGGTCGGCGCGCTCGACACCTGGCAAGGCGGCGACGATGTACTGATCGGCTTGCCCGGCACGCACTCGAAATGGGTACGCGTGCAAAACCGCACCATCACCCATTTCGATACCTTCATGACCGGCGAAGTCTATGCCGCGCTGAGCCAGCACACCATCCTCGGCCGCACCATGGAACACCGCGAACAAAGCGACCCAGCAGCCTTCGAGCGCGGCCTGCGTGTTGCGTCTTCGGAAGACGGCCGCGCCGGCATGCTGTCGAACATTTTCAGCAGCCGCACGCTGGGACTGGTCGGCCAGCTCGGCGCAACCGGTCAGCCGGACTATCTCTCCGGCCTGCTGATCGGCCATGAAATCGCGGCGCTCAAAGCGACGCGCGCCGACGCCGGCGGCACCGCCGAGCCGTACATCATCCTGATCGGCGACGACAAATTGTGCGCGCGCTACCGCACCGCCCTGAACCTGTACGGACTGACCCGCATCGATATCGCGGCGCAAGCCACCGAACGCGGCCTGTGGAAGATCGCACGACAAGCCGGACTGCTGAACTGAACCGTCCGGCTCACTGGAGAAACACCATGTTGAAAGAAGCACTGAAGCAATGCGGATTGATCGCGATCCTGCGCGGCATTCGTCCCGACGAAGTCGAAGCGGTCGGACTGGCCTTGTACGACGCCGGCTTTCGCATCATCGAAGTCCCGCTCAATTCACCCGAACCGTTCGAAAGCATCCGCGTATTGCGCAACGTGCTGCCGGCCAATTGCATGGTCGGCGCCGGCACCGTGCTGTCGCCGGCGCAGGTGCTGCAGGTCAAGGACGCCGAAGGCCAGTTGATCGTCATGCCGCACAGCGATCCGGAAGTCATCCGTGCGGCCACCGCCGCCGGCCTGGCCAGCGCGCCCGGCGTAGCCACCGTGACCGAAGCCTTCGGGGCGCTCGCAGCGGGTGCGGATATTCTCAAGATGTTCCCGGCCGAGCAGCTCGGACCGGTGGTGGTCAAGGCCTGGCGCGCGGTGATTCCGGCCAGCGTCATGCTGGTGCCGGTGGGCGGCATCACGCCGGACAGCCTGAAGGAATTCACCGCCGCCGGCGCCTCTGCGTTCGGCCTCGGCTCGGCGTTGTACAAACCCGGCATGACGGTGGAGCAAGTCAGGAAGAATGCCGATGCCTTCGTCAGCGCCTGGAAGCAGACCTGATCTCCCTCTTGCGGCCATGAAAAACGCGACCTTGAAGGTCGCGTTTTTTATTTCTGCTACGGAAGAATTCCAATGCAAGAAATCATGCCGCTTTCTTCTCGTCGCGCAACTCGCGGCGCAGGATCTTGCCGACATTGGTCTTGGGCAGTTCATCGCGGAACTCGATGTACTTCGGCTTCTTGTAGCCGGTGAACTGCTCCTTGCAATACGCCATCAACTGCTCGGCAGTCAGCGACTTGTCCTTGCGCACCACGAACAGCTTGACCGCTTCGCCGGTGTGCTCGTCGGGCACGCCGACGCAGGCGCATTCCAGCACGCCCGGATGGGCCGCGACCACGCCTTCGATTTCGTTCGGATAGACGTTGAAGCCGGAGACCAGGATCATGTCTTTCTTGCGGTCGACGATGCGAGTATAGCCGCGCTCGTCCATGATGCCGATGTCGCCCGATTTGAAGAAGCCGTCCGGCGTCATGACCTTTTCGGTTTCGTCGGGACGATTCCAGTAACCTGCCATGACTTGCGGACCGCGGATCGCGATTTCGCCGGGCTGGCCGAGCGGCACCGGTTTGCCGTCGTCGTCCAGGATCAGGAATTCGGTCGACGGCAGCGGCAGGCCGATGGTGCCGGTGTAATCGGTGATCGTGCAGGGATTGGCGCTGGCGATCGGCGAGGTTTCGGACAAGCCGTAGCCTTCGATGATCGGGCAGCCGGTGACCTTCTTCCATTTGTCCGCCACCGACTTTTGCACCGCCATGCCGCCGCCGACGCAGCAGCGATAGCCGGAGAAATCCAGCTTGGCAAAATCGGGGTGATTCAGCAGCGCGTTGTACAGCGTGTTGACCGCCGGGAAGGTGTTGACCTTGTACTTGCCGAGCTCCTTGATGAAGCCCGGGATGTCACGCGGATTCGGGATCAGCACGTTGAGTGCGCCTTCGCGCGTGCCCAGCATGTTGCAGACCGTCAGCGCAAAGATGTGATACAGCGGCAGCGCGCAGATGAACACCAGCTGATCGAGCTTGGCGCCCTGCTTGAGCGCCGGCATCAGCCATTCTTCGGCCTGCAGCACGTTGGCGACCAGGTTGCGATGCGTCAGCACCGCGCCCTTGGCGACGCCGGTGGTGCCGCCGGTGTATTGCAGGAAGGCGATGTCGTCGTGGCCGACTTCGACCGGCGCCGGCGTCTTGCCATGGCCGCGCGACAGCGCCTGCTTGAAGGTGATCGATTGCGGCAGCGAGAACGGCGGCACCAGCTTCTTGACGTGGCGCACCACCAGGTTGACGATGGCGCCCTTGAGGCCACCCAGCATCTCGCCCATGCTCGCGACCACGACGTGTTTGACGTCGGTGTTGGCGATGACCTTGGCAAGCGTACAGGCGAAGTTCTCCAGCACGAAGATGGCTTCGGCGCCCGAGTCCTTCAGTTGGTGTTCGAGTTCGCGCGGCGTGTACAGCGGATTGACGTTCACCGCAGTGTAGCCGGCGCGCAGGATGGCGGCGATGGCGATCGGATATTGCAGCACGTTGGGCATCATGATCGCCACGCGCGCGCCCTTTTTAAGGCCGGTGCTTTGTAGCCAGACGGCCAGCGCGGTGGACAGCTGGTCCAGCTCGCCGTAGGTCATGTGCTTGCCCATGCAGACATAGGCGTTGCGGTCGGCGTATTTGGCGAAAGCTTCGTCGATCAGCTGGACCAGCGACTGGTAGCGGTTGGGGTCGATGTCGGCAGGGACGCCTGCGGGATAAGATGCAAGCCAGAATTTGTCCATATTGTTCCTTTTGTCTCCGGTTCAGGGCGGCTGCCGGTTGTTTCCCGCGGCTTGGATGCGCACTGCAGAAAAAAGCACGGTTGTGTTTTTATTTAATGCAGATGCTATCGGCCAATCTCGTTAAGGGCAAGTATTTTGAGGAAATTTAAGAAAATTTTCTCGTTTCTTCCCGCATGCGCGTTTTCATCTGCCTTTTGCAGCAACTGCATGGCAAAGCCCTACCTTGCCCCATCTTTTCCAAATTGGCAACTTTTACACCCGGATGTTCATTTCGCCGCCGAATGCATCGGTTGAACATTGCCCTGCAGACGATCCAGTTGTTCATTGCGCGCCGTCTTGTCGAGCTTCGCCAGCGCTTTCACACGTTCGAAAAAATCCGCGAAGCCGCTGCTGCGCCGGAACAGTTCGCGAAACGCCGGCACCCGGTCGTGATAGGTACCGACCAGCGCCAGATGGGCGTTCGACAACGGCATGGCAAACCAGCGGTCGTAACCCGCGAAACCGCCCCAACGCACCTTGAGCTGCTGGTACTCGGCGCGCAGCGCATCGAAAATCTCGGCCTTGCGGCGCAGCTTGTCGGCTTCGCTACCGTCGCCTTCGTAATTGGACTCCAGCTGAGACCGGTATTTCAGCAAGAGTTCAAGAAAGTCCTGCTTGCGTCCGGCGAACACCTTGTACGCCTCGCGCAGTCTGTCGTCATGATGCGCCTGCAGCCATTGCTCCAGGCCGATCTCTTCGACCGTGGTGGCATACGATTCGTTGAACTGCGAATCGCCCTTGGCGTACACCACCTGATGCGCCAATTCGTGGAAGATCAGGCGCGCCAGTTCGGCGTCGGGATAATTGATGAAGGTCGACATGACCGGATCGTTGAACCAGCCCAGCGTCGAGTAGGCCGGCACACCCAGCACCTGGACGTCGTCGCCTTCCTTGACCAGGCCGTCGGCGTATTGCTGCGCGTCCTGCTGGCTGTAGTAGCCGCGATAGTCGACGCAGCCGGCGACCGGGAAGCACCATTGCCGCGCCTTCAGCGACAAGGCCGGCGCCGCCACCACGTTCCACACCACGAAGGGCCGCTCCAGCTGCGCGTAGCTCTTGTAGCTGCCGTTATCAGGCAGCGCCAGTTCCGCCACCGCGAAGCGCCGGATCTCGCGCACCGTCTGCAACTTGTCGCGCAGACGCCCGGAGGTATGCGGATCATCCAGCCAGTCGTCAATCGGCCGCGCTTGCGCCAGCAGCGAAAACTGGCCGTGCGCCGCCTGCGCGTAATAACCGAGCGAACTGCAACCGGACGCCAGCAGCAAAGCCGCGCCCAGGCTCCCCGCCAGGACGATTCTGGAGAGCCTGCTCAGACGCCGGATGGACATGCCTCGACCTGCACCAGTACGTCGTAAAACGTCGGCGCATTGCCCATGTCGGTGAGGCGCTGGCTGGTGACTTCATTGGCGTTCTTGCCGTCGCCGGAAAACTTCTTCCACCAGATCGACAAGCCCACCACCAACCCGATGCGCGCTTTCGGCGTCACGCGCGCCTTCGCCAGCATGCTGCCGCGGTCGTTGAAAATCCTGACCTCGGCGCCGCTGACGATGCCGCGCGCGGCGGCGTCGTCAGGATGGATGTCAAGATGCGGTTCGCCTTCGGTGTCGCGCAGGCTCTGCACGTTGACGAAGGAAGAATTGAGGAAGTTGCGCGCCGGCGGCGAAATCATCGCCAGCGGATATTTCTGCGCCAGTTCCGCATTGCTGGCCACCGATTCGTACGGCGCGATATAGGTGGGTAATGGGTCGAGGCCATCGGCCTGCATGCGCGCAGAATAGAACTCGCACTTGCCCGACGGCGTACCGAAGCCGCCCTCGGCAAACGGTGCGGCCGGCATGTTGAGGCGCTGCCAGCCTTTTTCCTTGAGACGCTCCCAGTCGTAATCGGCCGCGCGCGGATGGCGGCGATCAAAGGCCTGTGCGGCGATGGCGTCGTCGCTGTCGCTGAAGCAGTCTTCGGTGAATCCCATGCGCGCGGCCAGCAGCCGGAAGATTTCCGAGTTGGCCTTGGCTTCGCCGAGCGGAGCGATGGCGGCGTTGTTGGCCATCATGTAAACGTGGCCGTACGTCGCGTGCACGTCGATGTGCTCAAGCTGCGTGGTGGCAGGCAGCAGGATGTCGGCGTAGTCGGCGGTGTCGGTCTGGAAATGCTCCAGCACCACCGTGAACAGATCCTCGCGCGCGAAGCCCTGCATCACCTTGCCCGACTCCGGTGCAACCGCCACCGGGTTGGAGTTGTAGACGATCATCGCTTCCACGCGCGGGCCGAAATCGGCCGATGCCTCGCGCAGCAGATCGTCGCCGATGGTGCTCATGTTGATGGTGCGCGTCGGCACGCCGTTGTTATGTTGCAGCAGCAGGTCAGGCCGTTGCAGGAACGCGCCGTTTTTCGGAAATGAATCGGAAGTCGACAACTGCAAACCACCGCCGGCGTGACGCCAGGCGCCGACCAGCGCCGGCAGGCAGGCGATATTGCGCACCGCCATGCCGCCGCCGCGCACGCGCTGCAAACCGTAGTTGGCGCGAATCAGCGTGATCTCGCCGCGTTGTGCGGCGGCGCCGTATTCGCGCGCCAGCTGCACCACTTCATCGGCGCTGATGCCGCACACTTCTGCGGTATGTTGCGGCGGCCATTCCTGCACGCGCTGTTTCAATTGGTCGAAGCCCAGCGTGTGCTGCGCGATGTAGTCGGCATCGAGCAGGTTTTCGTTAATCAGCACGTGCATCATGCCCAGCGCCAGCGCCGCATCGGTGCCCGGCAACAGGGCGATGTGCTGGTGGCATTTGTCGGCGCTCAGCGAGCGGTAGGGATCGATGGCGATCAGCTTGGCGCCGCGTCGCTTGGCTTCCTGCACGCGCATCCAGAAATGCAGGTTGGAGGCGATCGGATTGCCGCCCCAGATGATGACCAGTTTGGCGTCCTGCACGTGTTCGGTGTCGGCGCCCAGGCGTGTGCCCAGCGTGTACTTGTAACCGGCGGCACCGGCCGAGGCGCAGATGGTGCGGTCCAGTTGCGAGGCGCCGATGCGGTTGAAGAAACGCATCGCCATCGACTCGCCCTGCACCAGTCCCATGGTGCCGGCGTAGCTGTACGGCAGGATGGCTTGCGGATCGCGCGCGGCGACTTCCTTCAGCCGCGCGGAGATCGTGTCGAGCGCTTCGTCCCAGCTGATGCGCTCGAATTTTCCTTCGCCTTTTTTGCCGACGCGCTTCATCGGATACAGCAGGCGGTCCTTGTGATATGTGCGGTCGGTGTAGCGCGACACCTTCGTACACAGCACGCCGGCGGTGGTCGGATGATCGGGATCGCCCTTGACTTCGGTGGCGACGCCGTCCTTGACGGTCACCAGCAAAGCACACGTGTCGGGACAGTCGTGCGGGCAGGCGGCGCGGACGATGATGGTTTCGGAAACGGAATTCATGGCAATCAACTCATGGGCGCGCGACGGAATGGCGCGACAATCTGCTACTTTATCTTAAAATGCAGCATCCTTTATAAAGCCGTCGCGATGTCATCCAGACAATCTTCCCTGCCGTCCGCTTACGCACCTGTCGTCGAATTCTGGCGCGACGCCGACTTGCCGTTCTGCGAAGGCCGGCGTGCGGTCGGCAGCGTCAGTTGCTATGCACCGCACACGCACCCGACCTTCTCGATCGGCGTGGTCGATGCCGGCGCCAGCACGTTCTCTCTGCCGCAGAGGAAAACGCAGATCCGCCCCGGCGACGTGGTACTGATCGGCGCCGACGAAGTGCATTCATGCAACCCTCGCGACCGCGAGAGCTGGGGCTATCGCATGTTCCATCTTGACCGCCAATGGCTGTTGCAACTGCTGCAAGAAAGCGGCATCGACGCCCTGCCGGCGTCGCAGGTGCTGCGCTCGCCGCGTGCGGCCGCACTGATGGATGACGTCACTGCGGCCATGAGCGGCAAGGACGAAGCCTTGCAAAAGGAAACTGTGCTGATCGCTGCGTTGTGCGAATTGTTCGGAATATGTAAGGAAGCCGACCTCGAAATGCATCAGGCGCGCCCGGCCGACCTGCAAAGCGTGCGCGACTACCTGCAAGCGCATTGCTGCGACAAGATCGCGCTGGAGACGCTGGCACAATTGGCCGGCGTCGGCCGCTATCAGCTGGTCCGCCAGTTCCGCGCGCAGTTCGGCATGACGCCGCACGCGTTGCAAATCGACATGCGCATCAACCTGGCGCGCGATTTCCTCCGGCGCGGCGCGTCGCTGGCCGACGTCGCCTATCGCACCGGCTTCGCCGACCAGAGCCATTTCCACCGCATCTTCAAATCGCGCGTGGCGGCGACGCCGGCGCAATACCAGTTGATCGCCTAGACAGCAGCAACGACCGCAGCAATCGCCAGCGCCGTTCCGCCCAGCAGCAGGATGACGCCGGCCAGCCACTCGGCGCGCGCGAAATAACGGGCGATCCACCGCGCCACGCGCGCATTCGACACCGCCAGCACCAGCCCGGCATCCCAGACGAACACCGCCGCAAACATCCACAAGCCGTACAGCAACTTGATGTGCATGCCGGTACCGGCGCCGACCATCAGCGTGAACAGGCCAAGATAGAACAAGCCGTTTTTCGGATTCAGGCCGCCCGACAAAAAGCCGGCGACGAAACCGCGCAGGAAGCCGTCGCGTTTGATGCCGCCGGCCTCTCCCGTCATCACCGCCGGTCCCGCATGGCTGGCCTGCATGAAGGCCCAGCCGATGTACGCAAGATATGCCGCCGCCAACAACTTCATCACCGTCAGCACGCCGGGGCTACGCTGCAACAGGCTGAAACCGGCCAGCGCCAGCGCGATGTAGACGCCGTTGGCGCAGGCGATCCCGAGACTGGCGCCGATGCCGTTGCGACGACCATGGCGCAAGGCGCTGCGCAACAGCAGAAGAAAATCCGGCCCCGGGCTGACCAGCGCCAGCCAGTGCGCCGCCGCCAGCATGATGAATTCCTGCATGACCATAGTGCATCGCTCCCTCGAAGATGAGGCCCCGATGCTAGGCGGCGCGGCGCCGGTCGTATTGAACAAAATTGCAGACGAAGGCGGCTTGCGTTAGGATCACTTTCCCACAAGAAATAATTCAATTTCCTCCAGGAGACTCCCCATGCATTTCCGTTTTCCCCCTCTGCGCAGCATCGCCTCGGCAGCGGCCGTCCTCGCCTGCTCCAGCGTCTTGGCCCAGACCACCCAACCCCTGACGCCGCAGCAACAAAGCTTCCACGCGATCTACAAGGAACTGGTCGAGATCAACACCACCCATTCGGTCGGCAGCACCACCCAGGCGGCGCAGGCGATGCAGGACGTCCTGCTCAAGGCCGGCTTCAGCAAGGATGAAATGCAGATCATCGAACCCTTCCCGCGCAAGGGCAATCTGGTGCTGCGCTGGAAAGGCACGGGCACCAAGAAACCGATGCTGCTGATGGCGCACATCGACGTGGTCGAAGCCAAGCGCGAAGATTGGAAAACCGATCCCTTCAAGCTGCAGGAAACCGGCGGCTACTTCACCGCGCGCGGCTCCATCGACGACAAGGCGATGGCGTCCTCCTTCGTCTCTGTGCTGAGCCAGCTGAAGCAGGAAGGCTTCAAGCCGCAGCGCGACATCATCATGGCGCTGACCGCCGATGAAGAGCGCGGCGACGTCGAAAGCAACGGCGCCATGTGGCTGCTCAAGAACAAACCCGAATTGCTGAAAGCCGAGTTCGGCATCAACGAAGGCGGTGGCGGCGAACTGCGCAACGGCAAACCCAATCTGCATCGCGTGCAGATCGCCGAGAAGCTGTACACCACCTATGAATTCGAACTGCGTGACGTCGGCGGCCACAGTTCGCTGCCGACCACCACCAATCCGATCTACGCCATGTCGGAAGCGCTCGCGCGTCTCGGCGCCTATCGCTTCCCGGTGATGCTGGCCGACGTCACCAAGACCTACTTCAGCCGCACCGCACCGCTGATGTCGGGCCAGTTGGCTGACGACATGCGCGCAGTCGGCAACGGCAGCACCGATGCCGCCGTTATCGAACGCCTGTCGAAGACGCCGTTGTACAACGCGCAACTGCACACCACCTGCACCGCCACCATGGTCAACGCCGGCCACGCCGAAAACGCCCTGCCGCAATCGGCCAAGGCAGTGGTCAATTGCCGCATGCTGCCGTTCGATGATCCGGACAAGGTCGAAGCGCAACTGAAGCAGGTGATCACCAACAACGGCGCCAACGACAAGATCACCATGCGCCAGTTCGCCAAGCCGACCCGCAGCCCGGTGTCGCCGCTGCAGGGCGAGATGTTCTCGACCATCGAAGCACTGACCGGCGAGATGTGGCCGAGCGTACCGGTGATTCCGTTCATGAGCACGGGCGCGACCGACAGCCGCTTCGCGCGCAATGCCGGTATCCCGATGTATGGCGTGTCGGGCCTATTCTTTGACCCGGCCGACCTGCGCACACACGGACTGGATGAGCGAGTCGAGATTCCGCGTCTGTACGACAGCCGTGAATTCATTTTGAAGCTGGTGAAGAAACTGGCGTCCTGAAGCGACGTCGGACCAACAAGAACGCCGGGTTCAGTTTTGATTCCCGGCGTTTTTTATTGCGTGTTGCTAAATAGATGCGCCTGTCTATCGCCCAAGTTATACGAGAACGTGCCCTTATCGATCCCGGAGTCATTGACGCGCTGAAAGCAAAAATAATAGATTCGCCATATGAATGGTCACCTGCAACAAGGAGGCCACATCGCGCGGGAAGAATCCTCCAGCTCTTTAGACGAGTCCATACAACATGAAGAACGAAATCATCCAAATTGATAAAAATCTATCTCTCGTTCTTTGGGAAGATCGGCATGTAAAACAACTTCCTGGGATTGCTGACAATCCGAAGATCGCCGCCAACATGGCAGATCGCTTTCCCAGCCCCTATTCAATCGAAGACGCAACGCATTTTGTTCAACAGATGAAAATGCTTACCAACAGAACATCCTGGGCCATTGAAGCCAATGGCTTCCTTGCAGGCGGCATCGGATTGAGCACACGAGCAGGTACGGCACTACACACCGCCGGCCTCGCCTATTGGCTGGGGGAAGAGTTTTGGGGCAAGGGAATCGCATCGTCAGCGGTGAAGAGCATCGTTGCTTATGCGTTCGATCAAATGGCGTTGGCGCGCATTGATACTACGGTATTCGATTGGAATCACGCCTCTGTCAGAGTGCTTGAGAAATGCGGATTCCTGAAAGAAGGAACGTTGAAGAGCAGTTTCATCAAGAACGGAAGAATTGCGAGTCGACATGTTTTCGCTGCGGTGTCCGAGAAGAATTTCAAATTCTTTGAAATGAAATAGACAACAATGTCGCAATAAAAACGCCGGGTTTCAGTTGAATACTGATCTCCGGTGTTTTTTATTGCGCGTCGTTCAAATGGCAAGCCGACATATGCCCCGGAGCGATTTCCCGCAGCAGCGGCTTTTCCACCGAGCAGCGCGGCATCGCATGCGGGCAGCGTGGATGGAAGTGGCATCCCGATGGAGGATTAAGCGGTGACGGGATTTCGCCCTTGACGGCGAAATAGGTCGCCTTGCCGACTTCCAGCTTCGGCGCCGAGGCCAGCAGCGCCTGCGTGTAGGGATGGTTGGCGCGCGCGAAGACGGCATCGGTCGGCGCCGATTCGACGATGCGCCCCAGATACATGATCAGCACGCGGTCGGAAATGTGCCGCACCACGCCGAGGTCGTGGCTGATGAACAGATAGGTCAGGTCGAGCTCGTCGCGCAGCTTGATGAACAGGTTGAGCACCTGCGCCTGGATCGACACGTCGAGCGCCGCAACGGCTTCGTCGCAGACCAGGAATTTCGGTTTGACCGCGAGCGCACGCGCGATGCCGACACGGGCGCGCTGGCCGCCGGAAAACTGATGCGGAAAACGGCGCAGCATGTCGCCGCTCAATCCCACGCGCTGCAGCAGGTCGGCAACATAGTCCTGCTGCTCGCGCTTGCCGGTGATTCCGTGTACGACCGGCGCTTCGCCGACGATGTCGACTACACGCAAACGCGGATTGAGCGAGGCGTAGGGATCCTGGAAAATCATCTGGATCGCCAGCTGACGCTCGCGCCGTTGCTGCGGCGACAGCGCGTCGAGGTCTTCGCCGCGCCACAGGCGTTGCCCTTCGGTCAGCCCGTGCAGGCCGACCACCATGCGGCCCAGGGTCGATTTTCCGCACCCCGACTCACCGACCAGGCCGACCACTTCGCCGGCGTTGATGTGCAGGCTGACGTCGTCGACTGCATGCACGACTTCTTCGTGCAGGACTTTGCCGAACGGCCGCGTGATCAGGTTGGAAGTCTTGGCGGCGCTGTCGAGCGGTTTGATGAAGCGTTTGGAAACGTGGCGCAGTTCCAGCAATGGCGGCATGTTGTCGTGTTCCTGATTCATGCAACGCTCCCGGCAAACTCATCAGCCATCGGATGGAAGCAGCGCAAGGCGCGGCCGTCGACGATGCGCGTCTCCGGCGTCTGCGCGCATTCAATGGTGGCGTGCGCGCAACGGTCGCGAAACGCGCAGCCGGACGGCAGTTTCAACAACGATGGCGTGCTGCCAGGAATCTGTCGCAGGGCCTGGCCACGCGGATTGCGCGACGGCGCCGAGGCGATCAGGCCATGCGTGTAGGGATGGCGTGGGTGGGTCAGCACCTGGGCGACGTCGCCGCTTTCAACGATGCGGCCGGCGTACATCACGCTGACGGTATCGGCCAATCCGGCGACCACGGAAAGATCGTGGGTGATCCAGATCAACGCCGTGCCGGATTCGCGGCACAGCTTCTGCATCTCGAACAGAATCTGGCCCTGGATGGTGACGTCGAGCGCCGTGGTCGGCTCGTCGCAGATGATCAGGTCCGGCTTGTTGAGCAGCGCAATCGCAATGGCGACGCGCTGGCGCATGCCTCCCGAGAACTGATGCGGATAGGCGTTGAGGCGCTCGTCCGGCGCGGCGATGCCAACCCGCACCAGCGCATCGCGCGCCATCGCCAGCGCGGCGTCCTTGCTGACGTCCTGATGCGCGCGCACGGCTTCGATCATCTGGGTGTCGATGCGCAGCACCGGGTTCAGCGTCATCATCGGATCCTGGAAAATCATCGCGATGCGGTTGCCGCGGATGCGGCGCATTTCTTCGGCGGGCAGGCTGCGCAGGTCGCGGCCGTTGAGCAGGATGCGGCCGCCGGCTACTTTACCCGGCTCGTCGATCAGACCCATGATGGAGTAACCCGTCATCGATTTGCCGGAACCGGATTCGCCGACCAGTCCCATGACCTGGCCCGGCTCGACGGTGAAGGAGACGTCATCCACCGCGCGCGCGATACCGCCGCGCGAGAGGAAATGTGTCTGCAGGTTTTCTACTTGCAAGGTGGCGGTCATCGCGTTGTCTCCCTATTGACCTTGCAGGCGTGGATTGAGCACGTCGCGCAACTGATCGGCGACCAGGTTGATCGCCACCACGGTCGCCAGCAGCGCCACGCCGGGGAAGAAGCTGATCCAGTATTTTCCTGACATCAGATATTGGAAACCGTTGGAGATCAGCAACCCCAGTGACGGTTCCGTCACCGGCAGCCCGAGCCCGAGGAAGGACAGCGTCGCCTCCAGCGAAATCGCCGACGCCACTTGCAGCGCCGCGATCACGATCAGCGGCGGCAGGCAGTTCGGCAACAGATGGCGGAACATGATGCGCAGCGGCGACAGGCCGAGCAGGCGCGCGGCTTCGATGTATTCCTTCTTGCGCTCCACCAGCGCGGTGCTGCGCGTGGTGCGCGCGTAATACGCCCATTGCACGGTGACCAGCGCGATGATGATCTTGTCGACGCCGCGCCCGGTCAAGGCCAGCAAAATCAGCGCCACCAGGATCGGCGGAAACGCCAGCTGGATGTCAGCCACGCGCATGATCAGCGCCTCGATACGGCCGCCTGCATAGCCGGCCAGCAAACCGAGCGACAGACCGATGGCCAGCGCAATCACGGTGCTGGTGACGCCGACCATGACGGAAATGCGCAAGCCGTACAGGATCGCCGACAGCATGTCGCGACCCTGGTCGTCGGTGCCGAGCAGATAGGTGAGATTGCCTTCCATGGCGGTCTTGCCTGGTTCCAGGCGCGAGTCCATGACGTCGAGATGTTCGAGGTCGTAGGGATTCTGCGGCGCGACCAGCGGCGCGAACAAGGCCGCCAGCAGGATTAGCAGCAGCAATGCGAAGCCGAAGGTGGCGATGCGGCTGGCAAAATAGCCTTGCAGGAAGCGCGTGAACGGCGTGTCGGCCTGGGTGATTTTCCGGATTAATTTCGAAACCATGTCAGCCCTTCGCCTCCGACAGGCGTACGCGCGGATCGAGCAGCGAATACAGCAGGTCGACACACAGATTGATGAGGATGAAGATGACCACGATCAGCGACAGGAAGGCGACGATCACGGGCCGGTCGAGCACGCGGATCGAATCGATCAGCAGCTTGCCGACGCCTGGCCAGGCGAAGATGGATTCGGTCACGATCGAGAATGCGATGATGGAGCCGAACTGCAGCGCCACCACGGTGACGATAGGAATCAGGATGTTCTTGAGCACGTGCACGCCGATGATGCGACTGTTGCGCAGACCCTTGGCGCGCGCGAACTTGATGTAATCCTGCAGCAGCGCTTCCTGGGTGCCGGCGCGCGTGAGGCGGATGATCAGCGCGATGTTGAACAGCGACAGGTTGAGCGCCGGCATCAGCAAATGCTTGAGCCCGTCCCAGGTCAGGAAGCCGAACGGAATGCCGAACAGCAGCATGGTCTGGCCGCGTCCGCCGGTCGGCAGCCAGCCCAGCTCGACCGCGAACACCATGATCAGCATCAGCCCGACCCAGAAGGTCGGCAGCGAAAAGCCGAAGATCGACACCGTCATGATGGTTTTGCCGGCAAAACTCTTCGGCCGCAAACCCGCCCATAATCCCAGCGGCAGTCCGATCACGATGGCAATCAGGATAGCGGACACGGCCAGTTCCAGCGTCGCCGGCAGGCGCTCCAGGATCAGGCCCAGCGCCGGCGTGGCGTAGACGAAGGAACGTCCCATGTCGCCTGCCAAGGCATTCTTGATGAAGTAAAAATATTGCACCCACAGCGGCTGGTCCAGGCCGAAGGCGGCGATCACGCGCGCACGCTCGATCTGGTCGGCGTCGGCGCTGATCAGGATATCGATGGGATTGCCGATGGCGTAGACGCTGACGAACACCAGCAGCGACATCAGCAATAACACGGCAAGGCTCTGGACGCAGCGGCGGATTATGAAAACAAGCATTGGCGGTTGGCTGGTGAATGAAAAAAACTGCGAAAAACGCATGGTGCAGAAAACATGCAAGAGAAGCAACTACATTTGTGGAAGCCGTTCAAGCCTGGGAGTAATATAGACGACACAGCGACAAAAGACTTGCCGTCGCACTTCTCAACACACCATGTCGAAATGGCAATAGAGCAGCAAGGTACGCATCATGAAACTCATCGATCCCATCACCAAATTCCACGCCGAGTTGCAAAAGATCCGGCGCGACATCCACGCTCACCCCGAACTGAGCTATGAAGAAGTACGCACCTCCGACGTCGTCGCGCAAAAGCTGACTGAATGGGGCATCCCGGTGGTACGCGGCATGGGCGTCACCGGCGTGGTCGGCATCATCAAGGGCGGCGACGGTGCGCGTGCGATCGGCCTGCGCGCCGACATGGATGCATTGCCGATGCCGGAACTGAACACCTTCCCGCACGCGTCCAAAAATGCCGGCAAGATGCACGCCTGCGGTCACGACGGCCACACCACCATGCTGCTGGGCGCGGCGCACCACTTGTCGCAGCATCGCGATTTCAACGGCACCGTGTATGTGATTTTCCAGCCGGCCGAAGAAGGCGGCCGCGGCGCCGAGCGCATGATCCAGGACGGCCTGTTTGAAAAATATCCGATGGACGCGGTGTTCGGCATGCACAACTGGCCGGGCATGAAAGTCGGCACCTTCGGCGTCACGCCGGGACCGATGATGGCGTCGAGCAATGAGTTCGAAGTGATCGTCAAAGGCAAGGGTTCGCACGCGGCGCAACCGCACAAGGCCATCGACCCGGTGATGACGGCGGTGCAGATTGCACAGAGCTGGCAGACCATCGTCTCGCGCAACGCCAATCCCAACGATCCGGCGGTGCTGTCGATCACGCAGATCCACGCCGGCAGCGCCACCAACGTCATTCCCGACAACGCCACCCTGATCGGCACCGTGCGCACCTTCAGCACACCGGTGCTGGACATGATCGAACGCCGCATGAAGGAAATCGCCGAACATACCTGCGCCGCCTTCGATGCCGAAGTCGATTTCACCTTCAACCGCAACTACCCGCCGCTGATCAATCACGCCAGGGAAACCGCGTTCGCCGTCGAAGTCCTGCAAGGCATCGTCGGCGCCGACAATGTCAATGCCACGGTCGAGCCGACCATGGGCGCGGAAGATTTCGCCTTCATGCTGCAGCACAAACCCGGCTGCTATGTCTTCATCGGCAACGGCGAAGGCGGCCATCGCGACAGCGGCCACGGCCTCGGACCATGCAACCTGCACAACCCGAGCTACGACTTCAACGACGATTTGCTGCCGCTCGGCGCGACCTATTGGGTGCGTCTGGCGGAGGCCTTCCTGAAGCCGCAATAAACTCTCTTGATTGCATTAAAAACGGCGGGCCGTCACAACATGGCGCCGCCGTTTTTTATTGCGAGCTTGCTTCGTGACTTACTTGGTCAGAATCGCTACAGCCTGCTTGCCGTAGTTCACGATGTAACCACCGTTCTCCTGTTGCCAGGCGCGTGCGGTCGACTCGTCGGGAAACCAGTTCTGCTCGAAGTCGCCGAACTGGCCCTGCTCGAAGCGATAGCGATCCAGTACGGCCGTGTCGCAGCGATCAATCTCCTGCTTGCAGACGTCCCAGCCGGGGAATCCGAGTTCGCGCGCCAGCGTATGCAGGATATGTTTCAGCTGCAGGGTTTCACGCACGTTGTAGAGATCGGTGACGGCGAGCTCCGGCATGAGACCGGCGTCGATCACCCGGCGCAGCACCGGCAAGGCTTTGCTGGGTTGATCGGCGCGACCGTCGCGCACTAATCGCCGTGCGTGTCGACGCAGGAATTCGCTGTTGCAGCAGGGTTCGCCGGCAGCAGTACGCAATTCGGTGCGCAATTGTTTGAACAGGGGATGGGAGGTAGACCACATAACGTTCCTTTCATATTGACCGTTCTCGCTACGGTCATATCAAGGTTTCAACGTCAGGGCATATCCGAAAAGGAAGGTGCGCGTAACAATGAGCAGGTGCATCAGCTTTCGCGAGACCGGGCCCCCTGTCAGGCCCGGCGCCATTGTAGCGGCTTTCGCGCGGGGTCTGCAACCGCAAGCCGCAAACTATGTTCATCAGCTGTTGTTTCGGGCATCATCGCAAGACAAACCATAACAAGGAGAAACAATGAAACTGCTCGCCGACATCCTGGTGGCGCTGATCGCCGTGCTGCACGTCTGGATCCTGGTGCTGGAGATGTTCCTGTGGACCAAGCCGCTGGGGCTGAAGACTTTCCGCCAGTCGCGCGAAGCGGCCGAGGCGTCCAAGGTGCTGGCCGCCAACCAGGGCTTGTACAACGGCTTCCTGGCAGCCGGCCTGGCATGGGGACTGATCTCCGGCGACGGCGCGATCAAGCTGTTCTTTGTGGCATGCGTGCTGGTGGCGGGCATCTATGGCGGCCTCACCGCCAAGCGCTCGATCCTGTACGTGCAGGGATTGCCGGCCTTGCTGGCGTTGCTCGCGCTGCTGGCGGTGCGCTAGTTCATTGCTGCGGTGACGCGGTCTGCCCGGCCACCGTGGCCTGGCGCAACAGGCGGATGTCGCCGTACCAGGCTTCCACTTTTTCCTCGGTGTTGTCGGTGTCGGTGAGCACGCCGACGCCGATCAACCGTCCCGGTTGTTCGCCGTAAACCTTCACGTAATCGTCGACGATGTTGCGCTGGTAGCTGACCCACTGGCCGACGTTGGCGGCGCCGCTCTCGGCCACCAGCATCTGGATGCGGCCGGTGCGCGTGTTGGCGATGACGGTCTCCTTGGGCGCCTTGTTTTCCCAGATGTACATCAGCGTGGCGTAGGGGAAGTCATGTCCCGACACCAGCTTGGCGGTGTCGAACAGGATGGTGTCCATGAAGGACAGCTTGTTCTTGTCGCCGTCGAAGGCCAGTACGATGCGCACTGGTGAATCTTCGGTATCGCGGAAACGATTGTCGGCGGTCTTGATCAGGGACGAGGTCTTCCAGCTCCAGGTCAGCCACGGTTGCTTGACCGGATCGATGTTGACCTGATGGCGCAGGCCCGACGAGGCCTTGTCGGCGAAGGCGCGCAATATCGTGCGGTCGCCGTCCTTGATCAGACTGTATTCCGTCTCCTTCTTCTTGCGCATGAAGATCAACGGCTCCCAGTCCTTCGGCAAACCTTCCGCCGGATTGCTCGAGAACAGCGCCAGCGCCTGGTCCAGCTTGACTTGCTTGGCGACCGGGTCGTGAACTTTTTGCGTGTTGGCGCAAGCGGCGAGAATGGCGACCGCGCCGGCCAGCATGGCCAGGCGCAGGGAAGACGGCAGCGACGATGTGACAACAGACTTCATGGATTCTCTACAAGTGACGAAGATGGAAAGATGGCGGGCGGCCGTTCAGTTTTGCTGGCGCAGGATATTGATGAACATCTTGCCTATCGACGACAGGGTGGCGTTTTTGCGGGTGACGATACCATAGTGCTCGATGCGGGTCTTCAAATGCACGGGCAGGATGCACAGCATCTGCTTGGCCGCGAAGAAGTGCGCGATATCCAGCGGCATTACCGCGACCATGTTCGATTGCGCCAGCAAGGTGACCGTAACAAAGGGAGATGCCGTTTCGATAACATTGGCCGGCACCTTCATTCCCTCCAGCTTGAATTCGTGCTCGATCCAGATGCGCATCGGCATATTGCTTGAGTACAGGATCCACGACGAGGTCGACAATTCCTGCAGGCGCACCTTCTGCGCGGTCGCCAGGTGATGATCAAGCCCGGTGACGATGCACATCGGTTCGCCGCGCAGCATTTCATAGTTGTACAGCTGCGGTTGCGAACTGACCGAGGAACGCCCCACCATCAGGTCGATGCGGCCCTGATCCAGCAACAACAACTGGCGCGCGCTGGTGTCTTCGGTGATTTCGATCGAGACTTCCGGCTGCACCTCGCGCAGGCGCGTCAGGGCGCGCGTCACCAGCGGCGCGGCGCCCATGATGGTGCCAATCGACAATCTGCCGCCCTGCCCGGTCAGCATGCCTTGCAACTCGTCGCGCAGATTGCTGATATCGCTCTGGATCAGGCGCGCATAGCGGATCACGCAGCGGCCCAGCTCGGTGGCTTCGATGCCGCGCGTCGAACGGTCGAACAGCGTGACGCCCAGCGCCGACTCCATTTCATGCAGCGCCTTGGTGGCGGCCGGCTGCGTCATGTGCATGACTTCGGCGGCCTTATGCAGCGAACCCTGCTCGTCGAGCGCCGTCAGCAAGGCTACCTGCTTGAAGCGCAGACGGCTGACGATGGCGCTCACCGAAGGCAAAACCGCAGGCGTTTCCTGAGTTGCCTGCAGTTGGTTATCACCCGATGAATTAAGGTCATTAGACATCGTTGTGGAAGCCTCTTATATTTTGTGCAGCAAAAACATAATGCTAACGCATCCATACTCGTGAGGATGTGAATAATTTCATGGAGACATTGGCGAAATTAATCTGAGCGCGACTGCATACAGCAGCGGCGCGCGGTTGATTCGACCTGCCGGCGCCTATGCTGCGCCACAGCATCCGATGCGCGCGGCGCCATCGCCGGATGTCTCCATATCAACATCGGAGACAACGTGAGACTGATTCAATTCGAAGATCGCCAGGGTAGCCGCAAGGTCGGCATCGTGTGCGGCAAGGCCATCAACGTGGTTTCCCAGGTCAACACCATGCATGAGCTGGCCCTGCTGGCGATTGCCGAAGGCAATTCGCTGGAGCGCCAGGCGCAACTGCTCAATAGCAATACCCAGGAAGATTACGCCGCCATCCTCAAGGAAAACCGCATCCTGGCGCCGCTGGATCATGCCGACCCGGCGCACTGCCTGGTGTCCGGCACCGGCCTGACCCATCTGGGCAGCGCCTCCACGCGCGACAAGATGCACCAGAAACTGGACGACGACGAAAGCGCCATGACCGACACCATGCGCATGTTCAAGTGGGGTCTGGACGGCGGTCGTCCGGGTCGCGGCAAGGTCGGCGCGCAGCCGGAATGGTTCTACAAGGGCGACGGCGATATCGTGGTCAATCCGGGCGCAGCATTTCCGATGCCTGAGTTTGCCGAAGATGCCGGTGAAGAGCCCGAGCTGACCGGCCTGTACATCATCAGTGAAGACGGCCAGCCGCATCGCCTCGGCTTCGCCATCGGCAACGAATTTTCCGATCACGTGGTGGAGCGCAAGAATTACCTGTACCTGGCGCATTCGAAGCTGCGCTATTGCTCCTTCGGCCCCGAGCTGCTGGTCGGCGAATTGCCCGCCAACCTTGTCGGCATGAGCCGCATCCGCCGCGACGGCCGTGTGATCTGGGAGAAGGAATTCCTCTCCGGCCAGGACAATATGTGCCACGCCATCGAGAACCTGGAGTACCACCACTTCAAGTACAACCAGTTCCTGCGTCCGGGCGACATCCACGTGCATTTCTTCGGCACCGCGACGCTGTCGTTTGCCGACGGCGTACGTACCCAACTGGGCGACACGTTTGAAATCAGCTTGCCGGATTTCGGCGAGCCGTTGGTCAACGGCATTGCACGCGAGCAGTCGCGCATTGCTATCGACGGCATCAAAGTACTTTGATTTTTATTTAACAAGTTTCAGGAATCTAGTCGTTACCGAAAGAAAAGCGCCCATCAAGAGGCGATTGCCGATACGCTCACCGGACCGGACACCGATCCGCAGCGCATCAATAATGAATTGTCCTGCGTAGCGGACCTCCCGGTCCGGCCAGGCCTCAGCAAGGAGACCCAGCAATGCCAACACACTTCCATCCGACGTGCGTCATGAAGACGTCTGCATCTTCTGTTCCATCTGTCCGTCCATCCATGCTTTGGATCGCTGCCTGATTCGCCACCGGACTCTGCGGCTTCCCGGAATCAGCCGCCGTCCCGAAGACTTCTGGAGACTTCATGCATTACACCTTTGATTTCATGAGCGTGTTCGTCAACTGGCCCCGTCTGCTCGAAGGCGCCTGGCTGACGGTACAGTTATCCGCGCTTTCCATCGTATTGGGCTTTGTGGTCGGCACGCTGTGCGCCATCGCCTTCAAGAGTAAGAGCTGGCTGCTGCAGGCACTGGTCAAGACCTATGTCGAGATCATCCGCAATACGCCGCTGCTGGTGCAGGTGTTCCTGGTCTATTTCGGCCTGGCGAGCATCGGCTTGCGCCTGACTGCGGAAACCGCCGCCGTGATCGCGCTGACCGTCAACGTCGGCGCCTACACCGCAGAGATCATGCGCGCCGGCATCAACTCCATCCACCCCGGCCAGATCGAAGCGGCCGAATGCCTGGGCATGTCGAAGTTCCATGTCTACTGGCATGTGGTGTTGCTGCCCGCGGTCGAACGCGTCTATCCGTCGCTGACCAGCCAGTTCATCCTGCTGATGCTGGCATCGAGCATCACCTCGCAGATCTCTGCCGAAGAACTGACCGCCACCGCCAACCTGGTGCAGTCGGAAACCTTCCGCAGCTTTGAAGTGTATGTGGTGATCGCCGTTGCCTACCTGGCCCTGTCCTTCCTGTTCCGCGCCGCGTTCTGGCTGATCGCGAAGACAGCGTTTGTGCGCAAGCGCCGACTCGGCACCAATCTGTAAGGAGACCACGTGACCTCATTTACCTTTTTACATGTCGAATACCTGCTGCAGGCAGCGGTCTGGACCATCGTCCTGTCGCTGGTGGCGTTCGCCTTCGGCGGCGTGGCCGGCTTCGTAATCGCGCTGTGGCGCGTCTCGCCCAACAAGACGCTGCGCGCCATCGCCAGCTGGTACATCCAGATCGTCCAGGGCATCCCGCTGCTGGTGCTCCTGTTCGTGGCCTACTTCGGCCTGGCGATTGCCGGCTTCAAGCTGTCGCCGCTGGTGGCTGCCGGAATTTCGTTTGCAATCTATTGCGCGGCCTTCCTCGGCGAGATCTGGCGCGGCTGCATCGAAGCGGTGCCGAAGACACAGTGGGAAGCATCCGAATGCCTGGGCTTCAACCGCTTCGAACAATTGCAGAAAGTGATCCTGCCGCAGGCGTTCAAGATCGCCATCCCGCCGACCGTCGGCTTCATGGTGCAGATCGTCAAGAACACCTCGCTGGCATCGGTGATCGGTTTCGTCGACCTGTCGCGCGCCGGCCAGATCATCAACAACTCGACTTTCCAGCCGTTCACCGTGTTCGGCTGCGTAGCCCTGATTTATTTTTGTCTCTGCTATCCGCTGTCGGCGCTGAGCAAGCACTTTGAAAGGAAATTGAATGTCAGCAATCGTTAGCATCAACAATCTGCACAAGAGCTTCGGCACGAACAAGGTGTTGAACGGCGTCTCTCTGGATGTGCAGAAGGGCCAGATGGTTGCGATCATCGGCCGCAGCGGATCGGGCAAGAGCACCTTGCTGCGTTGCCTCAACGGACTGGAGCGCATCGACTCGGGCGACATCAATGTCTGCGGCCATGACATCCATCATCCGGACAAGCTCAACCTGCGCGAACTGCGCAAGCAGGTCGGCATCGTGTTCCAGAGCTACAACCTGTTCCCGCACGTGACGGTGGAGCGCAACATCACGCTGGCGCTGACCACCATCAAGAAGATGGCGACAGCAGAAGCGAAAAAAATCGCGCACAATGTGCTGACGCTGGTCGGTCTGGAAGGTAAAAAGGAAGCCTATCCTGAGCAACTCTCCGGCGGCCAGGCGCAACGCGTGGCGATTGCCCGTTCGCTGGCGATGGCGCCGGAACTGATGCTGTTCGACGAAGTGACGTCGGCGCTCGATCCGGAACTGACCGGCGAAGTATTGAAGGTCATGGAAGACTTGTCCAAGCAGGGCATGACCATGGTGCTGGTCACGCATGAAATGGCATTCGCGCGCAAACTGGCCGACGTGCTGGTGTTCATGCATCAGGGAAAAGTCTGGGAAATGGGGCCTCCGGACGAGCTGTTCACCAATCCCAAGACCGCTGAACTGGCGAAGTTCGTCAGCAGCGAGTTGTAATTTGTAAGATTTGCTTCACTACTTTGCAGTCAAAATCGATACCTCAGGAGACAACATGAAAACTTTATCCAGCTTCACCAAAAAAGCCGCCGCCGTCATGCTCGGCCTGGCCTGCTTCGCCCAGGTTGTCCACGCCGACACGCTGGCCGACATCAAGGCGCGCAAGAAAGTGCTGATCGCCGTCGACCTCGGTGCGCCCCCGTTCGGCATGACCAACGCCAAGCTGGAACCACAAGGTTCGGACGTGGAAACAGCACGCGCGCTGGCCAAGGATCTGGGTGTGGAACTGGAAATCGTGCAAGTCACCGGCCCGAATCGCGTGCCTTTCCTGATGACCGGCAAGGCCGACATGGTCATCGCCACATTCAGCATCACGCCTGAGCGCGCCAAGGTCATCACCTTCACGCATCCGTACGGCGCCTCGCAATTCGTCGTCGCCGCACCGAAGGGCACCGCCATCAAGAGCCTGGCCGACCTGGCCGGCAAGCGTATCGCCGTCGTGCGCGGCAACATGCAGGATTCCCTGCTGACGCCGCTGGCGCCAAAGGGCGCTACCATCGTGCGCTTTGACGATGATGCAACCGTCACCGCTGCGATCGTGTCGGGCCAGGTCGACGGTCTGTGCACACCGAATGCGCTGGCTGCAGCGATCGCTCGCCAGAACCCATCCAAGGGCCTGGAAACCAAGTTCGCGATCAAGGACATCCCTTACGCCATCGGCATCCGCCAAAACGAACCTGAACTGCAAAAATGGCTGAACGCCTGGGTCGACACCAACACCAAGAACGGTCGTCTGGGCCAGATCTATCAGCAATGGGTCGGCACACCGATGCCTGACCTGGCGCAATTTGCAGCGAAGTAATTTGCAGTGAAGTAAGCACGCATCACGTGAGCAGCAACATGCACACTGCGGCCGGCGTCACGCATCAACGTACGCCGGCCAACCTGCATGACATTCTCTACGCTGCCGATATTTGCCGATTTTTACCGAGATCATCATGAAACCTATTTCTCCCGTCATCCGATTGAATCCTGTCGATGATGTTGTCATTGCGCGCCGCCAACTGATCACCGGCACCATTCTCGAAGAAGAGAACGGTCTGCGGGTCGGGGCACTGATCCCTGCCGGACACAAGATGGCGACACGCGCCATCGCCGTCGGCCAGCCGATCAAGCGTTATGGACAAATCATCGGCACCGCCAGCCAAGCCATCGAGCCAGGTCAGCACGTGCACACGCACAATCTGGCCATGGCGGAGTTTTCGCGCGAGCACTCCTTCGGCGCCGACTTCAAGCCTGTCGATTATGTCGACACGCCTGCCACCTTCCTGGGCATCAAACGTGCCGATGGTCGCGTCGCCACGCGCAATTACATCGGTGTGCTGACCTCGGTGAACTGCTCGGCCACCGCCGCGCGCGCGATTGCGGATTACTTCCGCCGCGACATCCATCCGGAAGCTCTGGCCGATTTCCCCAATGTCGACGGCATCGTCGCGCTGACCCACGGCCTCGGCTGCGCGGTCGACTCGGAAGGCGAACCGCTGGCAATGCTGCGCCGCACGCTGGCCGGTTACGCCAAACATCCGAACTTCGCGGCGGTGCTGATCGTCGGCCTCGGTTGCGAAACCAACCAGATCTCGGGCCTGCTGGAAGCGCACAACCTGAAAGAGAATGAGTACTTCCACACCTTCACGATCCAGAGCACCGGCGGCACCGCCAAGACGGTTGCGCTCGGCATCGAGAAGATCAAGAAGATGCTGCCCAAGGCCAATGACGTCAAACGTGAACCGGTCCCGGCCAGCCACCTGACGCTGGGTCTGCAATGCGGCGGCTCGGACGGTTATTCGGGCATTACCGCCAATCCGGCGCTGGGCTCAGCAGTAGACTTGCTGGTCAGGCACGGCGGCACCGCGATCCTGTCGGAGACGCCGGAGATCTATGGCGCGGAACACTTGCTGACGCGTCGCGCAGTGTCGTCGGAAGTCGGCGAAAAGCTGCTGGCGCGCATCGCGTGGTGGGAAGAATACTGCGCCAAGAACGGCGCCGAAATGAACAACAATCCATCGGCGGGCAACAAGGCCGGCGGCCTGACGACCATCCTGGAAAAATCATTGGGCGCCGTCGCCAAGGGAGGTACCTCCAACCTGATGGACGTCTACAAGTATGCAGAGACGGTGACGGCCAAGGGCTTCGTCTTCATGGATACGCCCGGCTACGATCCTATCTCTGCAACCGGCCAAGTCGCCGGCGGCGCCAACATGATCTGCTTCACCACCGGTCGCGGCTCGGCCTATGGCTGCGCACCGTCGCCATCGCTGAAACTGGCGACCAACACGGCGCTGTGGCAACGCCAGGAAGAAGACATGGACATCAACTGCGGTGAAATCGCCGACGGTCTGGCCACGCCGCAGGAAATCGGCGCCAAGTTCTTCCAGATGATTCTCGACACCGCTTCGGGCAAGAAGACCAAGAGCGAATTGCATGGCTACGGCCAGGATGAATTCGTGCCTTGGCATATCGGCGTCTATACCTGATGGCCTGATCGCCTGATCGTTTCTTCTCCTTGCTGTCGCCGGCGCTGTTTTTGCCGGCGGCAGTTTTTCCATCGAGGGGTTGCGACATGCTTCAAGCAATCCCGACCGCGCGTCTTGAAGCATCTCTCAGTATCTCATTCGCATTTCAGCACCGTCCCTGACATTCAATTGGAGCACGCATGACACACGCATTCACGACGCAGGCGCATCTGCCTGAAGATCATCAGCAAGCAACACTGGTCGGCCGCATCTGGCAACCGGGAGTCGGCCCCGTGCTGGTCAAGGTACAGGCCGACGGCGTGTACGACCTGACCGCCGTCGCAGCAACCTCTAGCCAACTGCTCGAGCTCGACAATCCCGCCGCCGCAGTGGCGCAAGCCAAGGCGCCGCGCCTGGCGTCGCTGGAAGACCTGCTGGCCAACGCCGACGTTGCCACGCGCGATACGTCGCGTCCATGGCTGCTGGCGCCGATCGATCTGCAGGCGGTCAAGGCCAGCGGCGTGACTTTCGTCGCCAGCATGCTCGAGCGCGTGATCGAAGAACAGGCGCGCGGCGACGCCGGCAGGGCGGAATCGGTGCGCACGGCGATCACCGCCGTGATCGGCGACAACCTGTCGAGTGTGGTGCCGGGTTCCGACGGCGCCGCCAAGCTCAAGGAAGTGCTGCTGGAGCAAGGCGTCTGGTCGCAATACCTGGAAGTCGGCATCGGTCCCGACGCCGAGATCTTCACCAAGGCGCAGCCGCTGTCGTCGGTCGGCCTGGGCGACGAAGTCGGCATCCATCCCAAGTCGGTCTGGAACAATCCCGAACCGGAAATCGTGCTGGTCGTGAACAGCCGCGGCGCCACACTGGGCGCGACACTCGGCAATGACGTCAACCTGCGCGACTTCGAAGGCCGCTCCGCCCTGCTGCTGGGCAAAGCCAAAGACAACAACGCCTCGTGCGCCGTCGGGCCTTTCATTCGTCTGTTCGATGCAAATTTTTCAATTGACGACGTGCGCCGTGCCGAACTTACAATGCGGGTAGACGGTACGGAAGGCTTTACGCTCAAGGGCAGCAGTTCGATGTCGATGATCAGCCGCGATCCGCTGAATCTGGTGGAGCACGCCATCGGCCCGAATCACCAGTATCCGGACGGCCTGGTGCTGTTTCTCGGCACCATGTTTGCGCCGACGCAGGACCGCTTCGGACCGGGACAGGGTTTTACCCACCAGGTCGCCGACGTGGTCACGATCGCGACGCCGAAGCTGGGCGCGCTGGTGAACAAGGTCAACTTTACCGACAAGGTCGCACCGTGGACATTTGGTCTGACGGCGCTGCTCAAGAATCTCGCACAACGCAAACTCATTTAAAGGAAATACCATGTCGCAATCCTCTGGACGCCTGGCCGGCAAGACCGTGCTGATCACTGCCGCCGCGCAAGGCATCGGCCGCGCGTCGGTCGAACTGTTTGCACGTGAAGGTGCGCGCGTCATCGCGACCGACATCAGCAAGCAGCATCTGGATGAACTGGCCGGCATCGCCAACGTGGAAACGCATCTGCTGGACGTGACCGACGACGCCGCGATCAAGGCGCTGGTGGCCAAGGTCGGCGCGGTAGATGTGCTGTTCAATTGCGCGGGCTACGTTGCCGCCGGCAACATCCTGGATTGCGACGACAAGGCCTGGGACTTCTCCTTCAACCTCAACGCCAAGGCGATGTTCCACACCATCCGTGCGGTGTTGCCGGGCATGCTGGCGAAGAAGTCCGGCTCGATCGTCAACATCGCGTCCGCAGCATCGAGCGTCAAGGGCGTGGCGAATCGCTTCGCCTACGGCGCCAGCAAGGCGGCCGTGGTCGGCCTGACCAAATCGGTTGCCGCGGATTTCGTGGCGCAAGGCGTCCGTTGCAATGCCATCTGCCCGGGCACCATTGAATCGCCGTCGCTGAACCAGCGCATCACCACGCAAGCCAAGGAAACCGGCAAGAGCGAAGCGGAAGTGCGCCAGGCTTTCGTCGGCCGTCAACCGATGGGCCGCATCGGCAAGGCCGAAGAAGTCGCGGCGCTGGCACTGTATCTGGCGTCGGAAGAGTCGGCATTCACTACCGGCGCGATCCACATGATCGACGGCGGCTGGTCGAACTGATCGATGTAAAAATTGACGCGGCGATGTAGTTTGCTACATCGCTATGCTGATGCTCTCGCAGCCCCTGCCGATCCTGGATCGCAGGGGCTGCGGTGTTTTTGGCACTCCGTTCATGAGCCACCGGGGCCGTTCTTTTATTTTCGTTTTCGATACCGGCAGCATTGTTCGGCGCGCAGGAATGGGCATAATGCAGTTCTTGTTCATCTGAAACTGCCCACTCCATTTCCATGTCCCCACATCCAATCCAGATCGCTTTCGAGACTCCCATGCAACTCGGCGAATGCCCGTTATGGCACGCCGGCGAAGGCGCTCTGTACTGGATCGACATTCCCGGCCGGGCGGTCCATCGCCTGCACGAGAGCAGCAAGGCGCACCGCAGCTGGCCCATGCCGGGAGAGCCGGGATGCATTGCAATTCATGCCGACGGCGGCTTGCTGGTGGCGTTGCGCGATGGACTGTTCCATCTTGATACGGACAGCGGCAATTTGATTCGATTGCACGATGCGCCTTACGACGTCACTAAACTTCGATTCAACGATGGCCGCTGCGATGCGATGGGACGCTTCTGGGCCGGGACAATTTATGAACCGCGCGATCAGGATCTGGGCAGTTTGTTTTGTTTCGATCATGGGCAGTTGCGCGATGCGGCGCATCCCGTGACTACCTCCAACGGCGTAGCGTTCAGCAACGACAAGCGGACGATGTTCCATTCGAACACCCCGGCGCACCGCATCGATGCCTACGATTTCGATCTCGCTAGCGGCCGGACGGGCAACAAGCGCCTGTTCAAGCAATTCGATACGGACAAGACGGCGCCGGATTACGGCGGCCGCCCCGATGGCGCCGCAGTCGATAGCGAAAATGCTTATTGGTGCGCCATGTTTGAAGGCGGACGCGTGCTGCGGCTTTCATCCGCCGGCGATATCTTGCAGGAGATCAAATTGCCAGCTCGCTGCCCGACGATGATTGCCTTTGGCGGTGAGGATTTGCGCACGTTATACATCACCACGGGCCGGAACGGGCGTAGCGAAGCCGAGCTCGCGCAGTATCCTCATTCTGGTTGTGTAATGTCGGTACGGGTGGATGTTCCAGGCTTGCCGGAGTTTTCGTATCGGGGGTGAGGCTAGACGTGTTGAGTTCTTTGCGCCGGAATTTGATCGCACATGACGATGTTACTTTCGCAGTCCGGCTCTCTCCGCCATGTGCGTGACCGGGTCGCATTGCCTGTTTGCCAATGAAATTGCGATATTCTGAGCCAGCGCCAGCAAAGCTGTTCAATTTCAGCGACAATCACGGTCACGCTTGCCCCAAGACTTGCTTTCTTTTCTAGTTGTTATGAGAAAATAGCTTCAAGTGTTTGCGGATGATATTCCCTCTCCGCACAAGCGATTCAATTTCGATATTCAACAATATTTACTCTAGCGAAAACTCCATGTCGATGAAAAAATTTGCCCTCAAACTCACTGCCGCAGCCGTCGCCCTGATCGGCCTGCAAACTTCCAGCTACGCCGTTGATTCCGTATCCGTGGAAGGCGGCGCCGGCTCCAAGGTTCAGATGCTGCGCCTGGGCGCACAATGGGATTGGAAGAACACAGCGTGGTGGCAATCGAATGGCACGCATATCGGCGGGTACTGGGATCTGACAGTCGCTGAATGGCATGAAAAGCGTTACAACAACACCGACAGCAGCAAGAACTTCACCGACATCGGTTTCACACCGGTCTTCCGTTTCCAACGCGATGACAAAAAGGGTTTCTACGGCGAAGCCGGCATCGGCGTCCATCTGTTCTCCTCGCTGTACAACAACGACACCAAGAAACTGTCGACTGCATTCCAGTTCGGTGATCACCTCGGCACTGGTTATGTGTTCGCGAACGGCCTGGACGTTGGCGTGAAGCTGCAGCACTTTTCGAACGGCGGCATCAAGCAGCCGAACGGCGGTGTAAACTTTGCGGTTCTCAAAGCTGCTTACCGCTTCTGATTGTTTGAACGGCTGTCGATTCTGACAGCGAGAATAAAGAAACCGGTCACTGACCGGTTTTTTTACGCCTGGAGGTTTGGGGAGATGCTTACTCAGGAAGTCAGGAGTAGCGAATTCCACATCAACTGATGTTGGGGGTGCAAGTCAGATCATGAGTCGCCTCAGATCATGATTTGCCTGGCGAGGTCGCTGAAGATACTTTATTCGCTTATTGCTGAAGATGGCGGCGCCATGGGTGCAAATCATGGGAGAGGGGCATTGATTTTCTTGCTGATTTCCTGAGCGATCGCGGAAGTTGGGAGGTTATAGAGGATGTACGAGGCTATTAGTAGGCGCGAATTGCACGTGAAACCGGAAGAGTATTGATGGTTTTGCGAGTGGATTGGGGTGAGTTTGCCGGAGTGGCCGAGGCGGATGTGCCTGAAACGAAGCGATGGTGGGGAGAGGAAGCGCAGCCGAATGGCCTTGAAAGGTAAAACGGCGCCTGGAGTTGGCGTTGGACGGGATAAGACGAGGAGGATTGTGTCTGAAGTGAAGCAAATTGACAAATGAATCGGACAGCAAAAAGCCCCACACCTGATGGTATGGGGCTTAAGCTTAATTAATAGCCTGACGATGACCTACTTTCACACTGGTTGCAGCACTATCATCGGCGCGAAGTCGTTTCA
>NZ_SPNJ01000004.1 GCF_004563925.1 Herbaspirillum sp. 3R11
AACTTCTCACTTCCTGAAACCTTTTTTACTTCCTTTTCCCCACCTCCGGCGCGCTGCGTCTTGCTGTTTGCTGCGTCGCTCTGCAGCGGGGAGGCGAACTATAGCAAAGCTTTTCCCATCCGTGCAATACTTTTTGAAAAATTATTTAAACTTTTTATCCAACCGCTCCGCAAACCCGCTCCAGCTCTGGATTTGCAGCCGTAAATAATTTTAAAAACAAAAGCATGAAGCCCGCCCCTTGCGGGACGGGCTTCATTTTCAGTACAAATACCGGCAGCAGATTATTGATTCTTGAAGCTCGGCGCCCGCTTTTCCAGGAACGCCGCCATGCCTTCCGTCTGATCTTCGGTAGCGAAGCAGCTGTAGAACAAGGCGCGCTCATATTTGATGCCCTCGGTCAGCGTGGTTTCGTAGGCCCGGTTCACCGAATCCTTGACCATCGCCGCTACCGGTTGCGACATCTCGGTGATGACGATGGCTGCGGCCAAGGCCTCATCCATCAGCTTGTCGGCGGGGACCACGCGCGACACCAGTCCGGCGCGTTCGGCTTCCTGTGCATCCATCATGCGTCCGGTCAGGCACAGGTCCATGGCCTTGGCCTTGGAGACCGCGCGCGGCAGGCGCTGGGTGCCGCCGGCGCCGGGCACGATGCCCAGCTTGATTTCCGGCTGGCCGAACTTGGCGTTGTCGGCGGCGATGATGAAGTCGCACATCATCGCCAGCTCACAGCCGCCGCCCAGCGCGTAGCCGGCCACTGCTGCGATGACCGGCTTGCGCACGCGGCGGATGGTTTCCCAGTTTCGCGTGATGAATTCGCCTTTCAGCACATCCATGTAGTTATAGCGCGCCATCACCGAGATGTCGGCGCCGGCGGCAAATGCCTTTTCACTGCCGGTGACGATGATGCAGCCGATGTTTTCGTCGGCGTCGAAAGCCAGCAAGGCGTTGCCGAGGTCGATCATCAGCGCATCGTTCAGCGCGTTCAGGGCTTTGGGCCGGTTCAGGCGGATCACCGCAACCTTGCCAATGGTCTCGGTCAGAATGTTTTCGTAGCTCATCTGGTCTCCTCTATATAGGGGTAGCGCGATAGTTGAATGTACCTGCCGCGTCGATTGTAACGCCAATGAATTTGCGCCATGTCAAAGCCCCCAGGAATTTGTCCCGGCCGCCAAGGTCAGAGCCTATACTGGGGTATCCCTTCACAACAACAGAGGAGGATCATATGTTCAAGACCATTCTTGTCCCGACGGACGGATCGGAACGCTCCGACAAGGCCATCGCCAACGCCATCGACTACGCCCAGCACTGCAAGTCCAAGATCATCGGCATTTCTGTGGCCGAGCCCTATCCGTTCTCGCCGCTGGCCGAAAGCTCCATGGCAATTGACCCTGGGATCTACGAAGAGAATGTCCGCACCCTTGCGGAACAGCATGTGAAGAAGATTGCCGACGCCGCTCTGGCCGCCGGCGTGGAATGTGAAACCACGACGATACTGTCGTTCGCACCGGACGAAGAGATCGTCAACGCCGCCAAGAAATACGCCTGCGACGTTATCTTCATGGCCTCCCACGGACGCAGCGGACTCAGTCGACTATTTCTCGGAAGCAAGACACAGAAGGTGCTGGCGCACTCCACCATTCCCGTTCTCGTATTGCGCTGACCCTTACCAATAACAAAAAACCCGGCTTGCTCTATATAGGCAAGCCGGGTTTTTATTGGAAACGCCTCAATACAGGCGATCAACCTCAGGAATTCGGCAACAGCACCCACATCATGCCGCGCTGCTTCATGCCGCCGGCCTTTTCGCCCGCTTCATTGCCGAAACCCCAGAAGAAGTCAGCCCGCACCGCGCCGCGAATGGCGCCGCCGGTATCCTGCGCCAGCACCAGCCGCTGCAGAACCGCATCGCTATTGGGCTGCGTCGTCGCCAGAAACACCGGCGCCCCAAGCGGGATATGCTGCGGATCAACCGCAATCGAGCGCTGACCGGTCAGTGGCAAGCCCATCGCGCCTTTCGGCCCTTTAGACGGATCCGTGATTTTCTCTTCCTTGAAGAAGATATAGCTAGGATTGACATTCAACAGCTCGTTCTGGCGCGACGGATTGGCAATCACCCAGGCCTTGATGCCCTGCGCAGACGCCTGCGACAGAGTCATTTCACCCTTGTCGACCAGATAACGGCCGATCGACTTGTACGGATAACCGTTCTGATCGGCATAGGCCAGGCGCACGGTTTCCTGCGTATCGGTCAGCTGGACGCGGCCCGAACCCTGCACCTGCAGGAAGAAGGCCTCCACCGGATCATCCACCCAGACCAGCTCCTTGCCCGCCAGCGCGCCCGATTGCAGCAGCTCGGCGCGCGAGGAATACGGCACCACCTTGTTACCGACCACGCGCCCACGCAGGCGCATGTTCTTCAGCTCCGGATACAGGCTGGCCAGGTCAATGGTGAGCAAATCGTCGGGTGCTCTATATAGAGGGGTCTGATACGGCCCGCCGCGCTTGCGCGAACCGCGCAGCAAAGGCTCGTAGTAACCGGTCACCAGCCCGGTGTCACTGCCGTCCGGGTTGAATACCTTGTACGGCGTGAAGCCGGATTCGAAAAACGCGCGAATCGCACCCTCGTCATCGGCATTGACCTGGCGCGCCGCGGTGCAGGCGTTTTTCCATTCGGTGCGGCGGATCAGCGTCTGGCACGAGGTCAGGAAAGCCGGCCAGGCGTCGCGCAAGCTATCCCGGTCCCAGCCCGGCATGGCGGCGAAGCTGCTCTTTTGCATTCCCTGAGCCTGGCCTTCCGGCTGAGCCGGGGCGGTCGGCTTGGACGGCGTCACGGGCGGCGTCGGCTTGGCCGGCGGTAACGGCGTGGTGCTGCAGGCGGCAAGGGATACGGCGACGATGACGGCTAATGCGGGTAAACTGCGGCGGATGCTCGTTTGAATAAGTGACATTGAGGAAACATGAAATGTGGTGGTTAATACTCGAAGCCGGCGCAGCCTTCTTTATTTTCGTATTCATTGTCTGGTGGACCATGTTTTCCGGACGCAAGCCGGATCGATCCGCTCAGGCAAAAAATCCCGTCGATAAAAAAGACGACAGCCAGGCTTGAACCCTGGTGCAAACGCTTAATGCAGCGTGCGCGGCAGCGACAGGATGAACTCCGGGATCTTCACGTCGAACTGCTCGCCGTCCTCGGCGACGCAGAAATACTCTCCGTGCATCGAACCCTGCGGCGTCTGCAACGACGTGCCGCTGGTGTATTCGAACTGTTCCCCCGGTTGCAGGAAGGGCTGATGCCCGACGACACCCAGACCACGCACCTCTTCGGCGTGGTTGTTGGCGTCGGTGATGACCCAGTGGCGTGAAATCAGCTGGGCCGGCACCTGTCCGGAGTTGACGATGGTGATCGCATAAGCGAATACATAGTGCGAACGCGCCGGATCGGACTGCTCTTCCAGATATTGCGTCTTGACCGTCACCGTTAACTCATACGTCGCCATGCGGATTTCCTCGATTTTGTAAAAAGCCTGGCCCATTCCACACGAAATCAACCTCAAGTGCAAGGCTTGCAACAAAACCGTACGCGGCGAACGGGTAAAATAGCGCATCTTCAATCGCTCTACAGCCTTCCATAAGCCATATCGCCATGCCTAACTACCGTATCGCCCCCAGCATCCTGTCCGCCGACTTCGCCCGCCTGGGCGAGGAAGTCCGCAATGTCGTCGCTGCCGGCGCCGACATCATCCACTTCGACGTGATGGACAACCATTACGTTCCCAACCTGACCATCGGACCTTTGGTTTGCGAAGCCATCCGCCCGCATGTGCAGGTGCCGATCGACGTCCATCTGATGGTCAAGCCGGTGGATCGCATCATTCCCGACTTCGCCAAGGCCGGCGCCAACATCATCACCTTCCATCCGGAAGGCTCCGAGCACATCGATCGTTCGCTGCAACTGATCCGCGACAACGGCTGCAAAGCCGGTCTGGTGTTCAACCCGGGCACGCCGCTGCATTTCCTCGATCACGTCATGGACAAGATCGACATCATCCTGATCATGTCCGTCAATCCGGGCTTCGGCGGCCAGTCCTTCATTCCTGAAGCGCTCAAGAAGATCGCAGCCGTGCGCCGCCGCATCGACGAATCCGGCCGCGACATCATGCTGGAAGTCGATGGCGGCATCAAAATCGACAATATCGCAGCCGCCGCCAAGGCCGGCGCCGACACCTTCGTGGCCGGCTCCGCCATCTTCGGCAAGCCGGACTACAAGGCCGTCATCGACGCCATGCGCAGCGAACTGGCCAAGTAAAGCAATCCCGGAAAGATCCCATGCTCGACAACATCAAAGCCGCCATCATCGACCTCGACGGCACCATGCTCGACACCGCGCCGGATTTCCACGTCGCGGTCAACCGCATGCGCGCCGACCTGGGCCTGGGGCCGCTGGCGATGCAGACCATCGTCAATTTTGTCGGCAAGGGATCGGAAAACCTGATGCGCCGCGTGCTGGCTGTCGATTACGACGAAGACGGCGTGGAACAGCGCTTCGAGGAAGCTCTGGCGTCCTACCAGGAGCATTACCTCGCCATCAACGGCGACTACGCCACGCTCTACCCGAATGTGATCGAAGGCCTGCAGGCGCTCAAAGCCAAGGGCCTGCGCCTGGCCTGCGTAACCAACAAGCCGATTGCCTTCGCCCTGCCGCTGATGGACAAGAAAGGCCTGTATCCCTACTTCGACGTGATTTACGGCGGCGATTCCCTGCCGAAAAAGAAGCCCGATCCCCTGCCCTTGCTGCAGGTTTGCGCAGATTTTTCCCTGCAACCGTCGCAGGTGGTCGCCATCGGCGACTCGTCCAACGACGCGCAAGCCGCACGGGCTGCGGGTTGCAGGGTGTTGAACGTACCTTACGGCTACAATCACGGCGAACCTATACACAACGTCGATTCCGATGGTATAGTTCCAACGCTGCTGGATGCAGCGCACCAAATTTCGTAGTGAAAAAGCTTTCTTACTGAACACATACGACAAATGTTTCTCAACAAAAAACTCAACGCCAACAAATCAGCCGCCCCTGAGGCCTGGCTGTGGCGACGCTGGCAATCCTGGGCTAACTAACCCACGTCAGCTGCTGGCCGCTCCCGTTTTTCTTCCCCGCGTGCCAGCAAGTTTTTTGCAACACCCCCTGTTTAAACACATCGCTTTCGTCGGCACGCGCTTGCCGGGACGCTTCAAGTCGTCCTGCACCCTGCAACCCGTCTACAATAGCGGTCCTGGAGAGAAACGATGACCGAACTCGAATTCAAATCGCTGGCCGCACAAGGCTACAACCGCATTCCGCTGATCGCCGAAGCCTTCGCCGATCTGGAAACCCCGCTGACCCTGTACCTCAAACTGGCGCAAACCCAGAACGCCGGCAAGAACACCTTCCTGCTGGAATCGGTAGTCGGCGGCGAGCGTTTCGGCCGCTATTCCTTCATCGGTCTGCCGGCCACCACCAAGCTGCGCAGCTTCGGCAACAAGATCGAAGTCCTGAAGAACGACAAGGTCATCGAATCGCTTGAAGGCAATGCGCTCGAATTCATCGCCGAATTCCAGTCGCGCTACAAGGTCGCGATCCGCCCCGGCATGCCGCGCTTCTGCGGCGGCCTGGCCGGCTACTTCGGTTATGACGCCGTGCGCTACATCGAGAAGCGCCTGGCCGACAGCGCGCCGAAAGACGATCTCGGCCTACCCGACATCCAATTGCTCGTGACTGAAGAACTGGCCGTCATCGACAATCTCTCCGGCAAGCTCTACCTGATCGTCTACACCGACCCGTCGCAGCCGGAAGCCTTCAGCAAAGGCCGCCAACGCCTCAAGGATCTGCGCGCCATGCTGCGCCGTGGCGCCGATGCACCGGTCACCAGCGGCTCGGTGCGTACCGAAACGATTCGCGAATTCCCCAAGGATGAATACCTGAAGGCCGTCGCCAAGGCCAAGGAATACGTCATGGCCGGCGACCTGATGCAAGTGCAGATCGGCCAGCGCCTGAAGAAATCCTACGTTGACTCGCCGCTGATGCTGTATCGCGCATTGCGTTCGCTGAACCCGTCGCCGTACATGTACTTCTACAACTTCGGCGACATGCAGATCGTCGGCGCCTCGCCGGAAATCCTGGTGCGCAACGAAACCATCGGTCAAACCTCCGACGGCGAAGCACAAAAGAAGATCACTATCCGTCCGCTGGCAGGCACGCGCCCACGTGGATCGACACCGGAGCGCGACGCCCAGCTGGCCACAGAACTGCTGGCCGATCCGAAGGAAATCGCCGAACACGTCATGCTGATCGACCTGGCGCGCAACGACATCGGCCGCATCGCCGTCACCGGCAGCGTCAAGGTCACCGACCAGATGGTCATCGAAAAATATTCCCACGTGCAGCACATCGTCTCCAACGTCGAAGGCCTGCTCAAACCCGGCCTGTCGAATCTGGATGTGCTGAAAGCCACCTTCCCGGCCGGCACGCTATCGGGCGCGCCGAAAGTGCGCGCGATGGAAATCATCGACGAGCTGGAGCCAACCAAGCGCGGCATCTACGGCGGCGCCTGCGGCTACCTGTCGTTCGGCGGCGAAATGGATGTCGCCATCGCGATCCGCACCGGCGTCATCAAGGACGGCACGCTGTACGTGCAAGCCGCCGCCGGCATCGTTGCCGACTCGGTGCCGGAAATGGAATGGGAAGAAACCGAAAACAAGGCGCGGGCTGTGCTGCGCGCTGCCGAACAAGTGCAAGACGGACTGGATGGAGAAATCTAAATGCTGCTGATGATCGACAACTACGATTCCTTCACCTACAACATCGTCCAGTATTTCGGCGAACTCGGTGAAGAAGTGCTGACCATCCGCAACGATGAGATCACGCTGGCCGAAATCGAAAAACTGAATCCGGAACGCATCTGCCTGTCGCCCGGCCCTTGCAGCCCGAAAGAAGCCGGCATCTGCATCGACCTGCTCAAGCACTTTTCCGGCAAGCTGCCGATTCTCGGCGTCTGCCTCGGCCACCAGGCCATCGGCGAAGCCTTCGGCGGCAAGGTTGTGCGCGCCAAGCAAGTCATGCATGGCAAGACCTCGAAGATCGCCCATACCGGTGTCGGCGTGTTCAAGGACATCCCCAGCCCTTACACCGTGATCCGCTATCACTCGCTGGCCATTGAGCGCGCCTCGCTGCCCGACTGCCTCGAAGTCACCGCTTGGACCGACGATGGTGAAATCATGGGCGTGCGCCACAAGGAGTTCGATTTGCAGGGCGTGCAATTCCACCCCGAATCGATCCTCTCCGAACACGGCCACGCCTTGCTGAAGAACTTCCTGACCGGCACCGCCCGCTCTTGAACGCCGTCGTCCCGTTGACATCATCCGAGAACATCATGTCCATCACGCCACAAGAAGCCTTACTGCGCTGCATCGAGCACCGCGAAATTTTCCACGACGAAATGCTGACGCTGTTCCGTCAGATCATGAGCGGCGAGATGTCGCCCGTCATGATCGCCGCGCTCACCATGGGCCTGCGCGTCAAGAAGGAAAGCATCGGTGAAATCGCCGCCGCCGCGCAAGTCATGCGCGAGTTCGCCACCAAAGTGCCGATGGCCGACACCAGCAACCTGCTCGACATCGTCGGCACCGGCGGCGACGGCGCGCACACCTTCAATATTTCCACCGCATCGATGTTCGTCGCCGCCGCCGCCGGCGCGCGCGTCGCCAAGCATGGTGGCCGCAGCGTATCGTCGTCATCCGGCAGCGCCGACGTGCTGGAAGCCCTCGGCGCCGACATCAACCTGAAACCGGAACAAGTCGCGCAATCGATCGCCCAGACCGGTATCGGCTTCATGTTCGCCCCCAACCACCACGCCGCCATGAAGCACGCGGCGCCGGTGCGTAAGGAACTGGGCGTGCGCACCATTTTCAATATCCTCGGCCCGCTGACCAACCCGGCCGGCGCGCCGAACATCCTGATGGGCGTGTTCCATGCGGATCTGGTCGGTATTCAGGTACGCGTGCTGCAACGCCTCGGCGCGCAACATGCGATCGTGGTCTGGGGCCGCGACAATCTGGACGAAGTCACGCTGGGCGGCGCCACCATGATCGGCGAGCTGGTCAACGGTGAAATCCGCGAATATGAAATCCATCCGGAAGACTTCGGCATGAGCATGTTCGCCAGCCGCAACCTGCAAGTCGCCAATGCCAGCGAGTCGAAGGAAAAAATCTTCGAAGCGCTCAAGGGCGTGCCGGGTCCGGTGCACGACATTGTCGCCATCAACGCAGGTACGGCGCTGTATGCAGCCGGCATTGCGAGCTCGATCGAAGAAGGCCTGAACAAGGCGCGCGCGACCATTGCTTCCGGTGCGGCGCTGGCCAAGGTCGACCAGTTCGTGAATGCGACGAAGCAACTGGGCGGCAAAGGCTGATCTTTTAAAGCCACTATTTGGAACTGATCTTTTCACTGACGGAAAGGCGCACACATGATTCCCCTGAACGATTTGCTGATCTTCGCGCTGGCCGCATTGGTGCTGGTGCTGACTCCCGGTCCCAACATGATGTATTGCGTGTCGCGCTCGATCTGCCAGGGACGTGCGGCGGGGATGATTTCGCTGCTGGGCGTGGCGGCCGGTTTCGTGGTCCACATGCTGGCGGCGACCTTCGGCCTGACTGCCTTGTTCCTCGCGGTGCCGCTGGCCTATGACCTGATCAAGTATCTGGGCGCGGCTTATCTGCTATGGATGGCGTGGAATGCAATCAAGCCGGGCGGCGCGTCGCCGTTCCAGACCCAGGACCTGCCGCATGACAGCAATGCGACCCTGTTCCGCATGGGTTTCCTGACCAACCTGCTCAATCCCAAGGCGGCGATGTTCTACATGTCGTTCCTGCCGCAATTCATCCATGCCGAACACGGCCACGTGATGCTGCAAAGCCTGACGCTGGGCGTGACGCAGATCGCCGTCAGCTTCACCGTCAACGGACTTCTGATCCTGACGGCCAGCGCGATTGCCGGCTTCTTCTCCAGCAATCCGGGCTGGATGCGGGTGCAGCGTTATGTCATGGGACTGACGCTGGGCGCATTGGCGGTTCGGGTGGCGCTGGATCAGCGCAAGTAACATCAATAGTAATCAAGGAATTTTCATGTCTGACATCCTCAACAAGATCCTCGACGTCAAAGCTGACGAGGTCAAAGCAGCAAAAAAACACCGCGACCTCGCCAGCCTGCGTCGCGACGTCGAATCCGACACCGAAGCGCGCGCGCAATTGCGCGGCTTTGAAGCCGGCCTGCGCAGCAAGATCGCCGCGGGCAACGCCGGCATCATCGCCGAAGTCAAAAAGGCCTCGCCATCCAAAGGCGTGATCCGTCCCGATTTCAAGCCGGCCGAGATCGCCGTCAGCTACGCCGCTCACGGCGCAGCCTGCCTGTCTGTGCTGACTGACGTGCAATTCTTCCAGGGCGCGCCGGAATACCTCAAGCAAGCGCGCGCCGCCTGTGCGCTGCCGGTGCTGCGAAAAGACTTCATGATGGATATGTATCAAGTCTATGAAGCGCGCTCGTGGGGCGCCGATGCCATTCTGCTGATCGTGGCAGCGCTCGACCACGGCCTGATGACGGAGCTCGAAGCCTGCGCCCATGAACTCGGCATGAGTGTGCTGGTGGAAGTGCACGACGGCGTTGAGCTCGACGCCGCATTGAAACTGAAGACCGCGCTGCTGGGCATCAACAACCGCAACCTGCGTACCTTCGAAACCACGCTGGACACGACGCTGAATCTGTTGCCGCGTATTCCATCCGACAAACTGGTCATCACCGAATCGGCCATCGCCACACCGGACGACGTCAAGCGCATGCGCGACGCCAAGGTCAATGCCTTCCTGGTCGGCGAAGCCTTCATGCGCGCACCGGAACCCGGCGTCGAGCTGGCACGCCTGTTTGCTTGAGTTGGTCTGAATTTGCCCGATTGCCGGAGCAATAAAAAAGCGGAGCCCGAAAGCTCCGCTTTTTTTACGTCTATCGCTTTGTGAGTTGATCAGGCAGAGAAGCCGCCGTCGATCGTCAGGCTGGCGCCGGTGATGTAACCAGACTCAGGACCTGCCAGATACGCCACGAAGCTGGCGATTTCTTCTGCCTTGCCGTAGCGTGGCAACGCCATCAGGCCTTTCAGCGCGTCAGCGAAGTCGCTGTCAGCCGGATTCATGTCGGTGTCGACCGGACCAGGCTGCACGTTGTTGACGGTGATGCCGCGTGGACCGAGGTCACGCGCCAGGCCCTTGGTCAGGCCGACGATAGCCGACTTGCTCATGGCGTACACGGCGCCGCCGGCGAACGGCATGCGGTCGGCGTTGGTGCTGCCGATGGTGATGACGCGGCCGCCTTCACGCATGAAGCGCACGGCTTCCTGGGTGGCGACGAATACGCTGCGCACGTTCACGTCCAAGGTGCGGTCCAGATCTTCCAGCTTGAATTCTTCCACCGGGCCCATTGCCAGCACGCCGGCATTGTTGACCAGGATGTCGAGGCGGCCGAAGGTTTCAGCGGCGATGCGGATCGCTTGTTGCAACGCGGTGCTGTCCGAGCTGTCGGCCTGGATTGCGAGTGCACGACCGCCCTTGGCTTCAAGTTCGCTGACCAGCGCTTGCGCCTTGTCCGGCGAGCTGACGTAGGTGAAGGCGACGATCGCGCCTTCCTGCACCAGACGCTTGACGATGGCGGCGCCGATGCCGCGCGAACCGCCTTGCACAAAGGCAACTTTGTTGGACAGGTTCAGAGTGGTGTTGGTGTTTGCAGTCATGATATTGCTCCTTGTTTGGGTAAGAAAGAATGAACGTATGGCCTGCGGTTTCCTTGGGTTGGACTCGAATTCCGTTTGGCTTGGACTGAAGTATGGGGTAGCGATTATGTTTAAACTAGATAGCAATCACTATCTACTTTTTAAACATTATGTTTAAAATAGACCCATGGAATCCTTGACCAGCATTGAGTGTTTTGTCGCCTCGGCCGAAGCCGGCAGCTTCTCCGCAGCCGCGCGGCGGCTCGGCCTGACCTCCGCGGCGGTCGGCAAGAATGTCGCCCGGCTCGAGTCCAATCTGGGGGTGCGGCTGTTCCAGCGCAGCACGCGCAGCCTGCGCCTGACCGAAGCGGGGGAAAGATTCTTGCAGGAAGTCAGCGGCGGCCTGTCCAGCATCCAGAGCGCGGTCGCCAACCTGGCCAGCGCCGGCGGCCAGCCGGCCGGCGTGCTCAAGGTCAGCATGGGCACCGGCTTCGGCCGGGAATACATCGTGCCGCTGCTAGGTGGATTTCTGGAGCGGTATCCGGCCATCTCGCCGGACTGGCATTTCGACAATCGCCCGGTGGATCTGATTACGGAAGGTTTTGATGCGGCCATCGGTGGCAGCATTGAACTGCCGCCCGGCATCGTCGCGCGCGAGCTGGCGCCGGCGCATCGGGTTCTGCTGGCGTCCCCGGCCTATCTGGCGTCGCGCCCGCCTATCCAGACACCTGAAGACCTCGCCCAACACGACGGCATCCTGATCCGCTCGCCGCAGACCGGCCGCGTGCGTTCATGGACGCTGCGCAACGGCAAGGCACAAGGCAAGAATGACGGCATGCAGGCGGTGATCGACCTGAAGGTGAAAATGACCATGAGCGACCCCAACGCCGCCTGCGAGATCGCCGAGATGGGCCTGGGCATCACGCTGACCGCGATGCCGCACGCAGTGGTCTATCTGGACAAGGGATCGTTGGTGCGGGTATTGCCGGACTGGTATGTCGACGGCGGCATGCTGGCGCTCTACTTCGCCGCGGCGCGGCTGCTGCCGGCCAAGACGCGCGTGTTCGTCGACTATGTGGTGGAGCATTTCCGCAGCGAGCAACTGGCGCAACGGTTTTCGGCGTTCTGAAGAATTAGCTGCTCTTGGTCTTCGCTGCGCCGCGTACGCCGCCGCCGAGATTGTCGCCGGCGTCTTTCGCCAGGCTGCGATAGCCAAGCGCCGAACACAGCGTCAGCAAACCTGCCATGACAAACGCCCAGTGGAAATCGGTGACGGAGAAATGCGCTTCCCCGCCTGATGTAACTGCGACGTCGGCGCCGCCGTTGAAATACGACGCCACGCGCAACGCCAGCGCACCAAATGCAATCCCCATCCCAATCGTCATCTGCTGCGCCACGCTCCACAAGGTGGAAGCGGCGCTCTTTTGCGCTTCGCTGACGTCCGCGTAGGCCAGGGTCGCCAGCGTGGTGAACTGCATCGAGCGCGACAGACCGTAGATGAAGATCGTCATCAGCACCACCGGCACCGGCGTCGTTGCGGTGAGCAGACCGCACGCCAACACGAACACGCCGGCAATCGCCGCGTTGTTCAGCGCCACGCGACGGAAGCCGAAACGCTGCAGCACGCGCGTGGTGAACATCTTCATGCCCAGGTTGCCGAGCGCACTGGCCAGCAGCAGCAAGCCGGAATGGAATGCCGACAAACCGAAGCCGATCTGGAACAGCAGCGGCAACAGATATGGCACCGCCTCGATGCCGATGCGCGTGAACGAACCGGCGACGACGGTCACATTGAATGTCGGCACCTTGAGCGTGGAATAGTCGAGCAGAGGATGTTCGCGGCGCATGCCATGCCGATACGAAAACACGCCAAGCGCGATCCCGCCGGCGATGAACAGCACTGCCACCAGCAAATTGGTTTCGGTGTGGCTGGCCAGCTCGGTGCCGTACAGGAGCGAAGTCAAGGCCGTGCCGCTGAGGAAGAAGCCGACCATGTCGAGCGGCTTGCGCTGGTTGTCGCGCTCGTTGGGAACGATGCTGAGCACCGCGATCAACGCGGCGATGCCGAACGGCACGTTGATCAGGAAGATCCAGTGCCAGGAAAAATAGGTGGTGATGAAACCGCCGAGCGACGGCCCCACGACCGGCGCCACGATCGCCGGCCAGGTGATCGTCGAGATTGCCTTCATCAGCTTGTCCTTGCTGGTGTTGCGCACCACGATCAGGCGACCGACCGGCACCATCAGCGCCCCGCCCATGCCTTGCAAAATGCGGGCGGCGGTAAATTCAAAGACGTTGCCGGAAATCCCGCACAGCACCGACGCCAGCGTGAAGATCACGATCGCCGAAGCAAACACCGTTCGCGATCCGATGCGATCGGCGATCCAGCCGCTGATCGGGATGAACACCGCCAGCGTCAGCATGTAGGCGGTCATGCCCAGACTCAGCTCGTTCGGCCCCACCTTGAACGCCTGCGCCATCTGCGGCAATGCCGTCGCAATGATGGTGGTGTCGAGGTACTCCATGAAGAAGGTCGCCGCCACGATGAACGGCAACCAATGTGCGCGCGATGGAGTCTGTGCGGCTGTCATCCCTGTTCCGTCCCTGTTTTTATTCTTGTAACGCCTCAGTAGCGCAGGAAATGCAGCAGCACCTGCACCACGATGATCCCGCCGATCAGACCGCCGCCGAAATACACGATCACCCCCAGCAGCAGATTGGTGCGGCGCTGTTCGGCCACCAGCTTCCTGAGCAGGTCGGCGTTCTGGTCATGCTTGCCGCCTTCAGTCGCCATCGTCAGCGCCTGATGCGCCAGCCGTGGCAATTGCGGCAACAAGCGGCTGTAGCGCGGCACTTCGACCTTGAGCTGCTGGATGAAGCCGCGCCAGCCGATCTGCTCGTTCATCCAGCGTTCCAGATACGGTTTCGCGGTTTTCCACAAATCGAGTTCGGGATCAAGTTGGCGACCCAGGCCTTCGACGTTGAGCAGCGTCTTTTGCAACAGCACCAGTTGCGGCTGCACTTCGACATTGAAGCGGCGCGATGTCTGGAACAGGCGCAACAGCACCTGGCCGAACGAGATGTCTTTCAGCGGCCGGTCGAAAATCGGTTCGCAGCAGGCCCGTACCGCCGCCTCGAGTTCGTCGACGCGCGTGTCTTTCGGCGCCCAGCCGGATTCGATGTGCGCTTCGGCAACGCGCTTGTAATCACGCTGGAAGAACGCCAGGAAATTCTGCGACAGGTAATCCTTGTCGAAGTCGGTCAGCGTGCCGACGATGCCGAAGTCGAGCGCGATATAGCGACCGAAGGTGGCGGGTGCGGTCGACACCAGGATATTCCCCGGATGCATGTCGGCATGGAAGAAACCGTCACGAAACACCTGCGTGAAAAAGATCTCGACGCCGTCGCGCGACAGCTTGCTCAGGTCCACGCCTTCGGCCTGGAGACGCTCGGTCTGGCCGATCGGAATGCCGTGCATGCGTTCCATCACGATCACCGACGAGGAACAATAGTCCCAGTACATCTCCGGCACCATCAGCAGATCGGAGTTGGCGAAGTTGCGGCGCAGCTGACTGGCGTTGGCGGCCTCGCGCATCAGGTCGAGTTCGTCGTGCAGGTATTTGTCGAACTCGCCGACGACTTCCTTGGCCTTGAGCCGGCGCCCGTCGGCCCACAGACGCTCGACCCAGTCGGCGGCGATGTGCATCAGGCCGATATCGTGGTCGATGGTGCTGCGCATGCCGGGACGCAAGACCTTGACGGCGACTTCGGTGCCGTCTTTCAACGTGGCGAAGTGCACCTGCGCAATCGAGGCGGACGCAATCGGCGTGCGGTCGAAGCTGGCGAACAAGACATCGGGATGCGCGCCCAGCGATTTCTCGATCTGCGCAATCGCGAGGTCGGAATCGAACGGCGGCACCCGGTCCTGCAAGCGCGTCAGCTCATCGGCGATGTCCAGCGGCAGCAGGTCGCGCCGCGTCGACAGCACCTGGCCGAACTTGACGAAGATCGGACCGAGGTCTTCCAGCGCACGGCGCAGGCGTTCGCCGCGCGGCGTGGAAATATCGCGCCAGAAAAAAATGCCGTTGAGCAGGCGCGTGATACGCGGCGTGTCGAAGCCGGAGATGGCGATTTCATCGAGGCCGTAGCGTATCGCCACGCGTACGATCTTGAACAGACGCAGGGAACGCAAGAACATCAGCGGCGCTCCAGCTTCTCTATCCGCTTGGACAGGCGTTCGAGATCGTCGCGCAGCTTGACGACCTCGCTGGAAAATTCACTCATGACATGCGGGCGTATCAGCATCGGTTGTTCTTCCAGGAAGTATTCGGCGACATTTTCGGCGAGTTGTTTTTGCGTGGTCTGCGCCGCAGCGGCAATCGACTTGGCGCCGGACACGATGCGCGTGGCGGCGATATCGCCGACCACCTTGCCGAGGTCTTCTTCCGCATCCCAGCGCAGCGACTGGCTCAGCTGGGAAATGGCATTGGCGAAGTCGGCATCGCCTTCGATCCTGACGTAAGACACGGCGCGCTCGCGGTTGGCCAGGATCAGTGGCAAATCGGACAACTTCAGGTGGATGGTCACGGCCGGCACGGCGTTGTCGTCGGCATTCTTGAGGAAGCCGTCGCCGGTGACGGTGAGCATCAGTTGCGCCACGCCGGCGTCGATGCAAGCGGTCTTGTCGCGATGGGCAATGAGCTTGGCCTGCGCCCACGGCTCTTGCGCGAGCAAATGGTTGATGACGGCGGCAGCTGGACGCAAGAGGGAAGAGAGCATGGGAGTTCGCGGCATCAAAAAAGAAAACCGCCCGAGGGATGTCGGGCGGTTTCAAGTTTAACAGTTCTTGGCGCTGCCCAGTAAGTCGGCAGGCCGGATGATGACAGCAGCTGCGAGCTTAGACCTGCTGAATACCAGCCAGCACCCAACCGCTCGCGCCGTTGACCGGCTTGGACAGATTCCAGATTTCCGCGAACGGTTCGGCCGAGGCGTCCGGCGCTTCCTTGATCAGGCCGGTGAACTTGATGGTCGCGAGGTAATCGTGCTCCAGCGTTTCAATGCCGAGCAATTCGCCGTCGATCTGGACGACGTCGGTGTTGTTTGCCACGGTGCCGCGTTCCTGCAGTTGCAGACGCAATTCGCCGAACATTTCCGGCGTGGTGAATTCGCGGATGTCGTTGATGTCGCCCTTGTCCCATGCCGCTTGCAAGCGGATGAAATAGGTCTTGCCGCTGCGCACGAAACCGGCCACGTCGAAATCCGACGGGATGCCCCACGGGATGATCGGGGCGTTGGCGGCGGTGGCCGCTGCCGAGCCGAATTCATTGTTACCTTGCAGCGATGCAGGCGCCTGCACGCCAACCGGCTCGATACGCGAACCGATTTCGGGCGTATAGACCGCCGGTTCGGGTGCGCTGGCGTAAGCCGGCTGTGGAGTGAAGCTGTTGTTGCCGGCACTGCCCGTATTGCCGCCACTTTTTCTCGTGAACATGCGGAACAGGAACATCGCGACGAAAGCCAGCAGCGCCACCATAAGGATGGTGCTGAGCATGCTTGCCATGGCGCCGCCCATGCCGAAATGCGACAGCAGTGCGCCCAGGCCGAGGCCGAGCAAGGCGCCGCCGAGGATGCCCTTCCACGGGCTGGCCGGTTTCGGCGGCACCGATTGCGGTGCTGCAGCCGGCGCGGCCGGTTTGGCGGGTGCGACATTGGATGGCGATTGCGCCGGACGCGTCGGCGCCTGGCGCGCGTAGTTCGACGACTGCTTGCCGAACGAACCGCCGCCGCCGAGACGCTTGGCTTCAGCGCCCGACATCGCGACGGTCATGGCCGTCACTGCCAGCATGAGGATGACGAAGAATTTTTTCACACGAACTCCTGCTTAAATTGTCTCCAGCCCAGGGCTTAGAGTTTGATACCCGTATGCAAGGCGGCAACGCCCGCAGTCAGGTTGTAATACTGCACACGCTCAAGGCCGACGTCTTCCATCATCTTCTTCAGCGTTTCCTGATCCGGATGCATGCGGATCGATTCAGCCAGATAACGATAGCTTTCGGCGTCGTTGGCGACTTTCTGTCCCAGCCACGGCAGCACGGAGAAAGAATAGACGTCGTACGGTTTTTTAAGCGGCTCCCAGACCTTGGAGAACTCCAGCACCAGCAGCTTGCCGCCCGGCTTCAGCACGCGGCGCATTTCCGACAAGGCAACATCCTTGTGAGTCATGTTGCGTAGGCCGAAAGCGACCGACACGCGATCGAAGTAGTTGTCCGGGAACGGCAGTTTCTCCGCGTCGCACAACAAGGTGGGGGTCGGGATGCCCTTATTCAATAGGCGGTCGCGGCCCACGCGCAGCATCGATTCATTGATGTCGGTAAGCCAGACTTCGCCGCTCGGACCGGCCTGTTTGGCGAAAGCCTTGGACAGGTCGCCGGTGCCGCCGGCGATGTCGAGCACCTTGAAACCGGGACGAATACCGGCCTGGGCGATGGTGAATGCCTTCCAGATCCGATGCAGGCCGGCCGACATGAAGTCGTTCATGACGTCGTACTTGGCGGCGACGGAATGGAAGACTTCCGCGACTTTATGGACCTTGTCGTCTTCCGAAACAGTCTGATAACCGAAGTGGGTGGTGTTGGTCATGTGGCAACCTGAAATAAGGAATTCAAATAAGGCGACATTATAAGGGGTGGTCCGCGGCGCTCAATGATGATGGCCGCAGGCGCTGCCGCCGGCCGAACTCATGTCCTGGTCGCGACCGCTTTCGCGCGTGAAACCCGCCGCTTCCAGCTTTTGCAGATAGTTTTCCCACATGGCATCCTGGTCGCGTCCCAGTTGATACAGGTACTCCCAGGTAAAAATGCCGCTGGAATGTTCGTCCGAGAATATCGGTTTGATGCCGTAGTTGCCGACAGGTTCGACGCCGACGATGCCGACTTCACGCTTGCCGGTCTGCAGGGTTTCCTGACCGTGACCGTGGCCGCGCACTTCAGCGGAGGGCGAATACACGCGCAGCAGTTCGAACGGGATCGAGAACTGGGCGCCGTCGTCGAAGGCGACTTCCATCACGCGCGACTGCGTGCGGACCTTGAAGGATACGGGTGTGGGACCGGAGCTCATTGCGTGCGCTTCCTATTGTGTGGTGTCTTGCGAGATGAGGACGCAGGCAGTTGCCCGCAGTCAGGCTGCTGCCGCCAGTTCGCGCGCAATCGCGGCGCGCAGCTTGGGCAGCAAGGCGGTACGTCCGGCGAGGGATGCAGCGGCACTATCGCGGCGCGCCTCGGCCCAGACCGGGCTGGGGAAATGCGCGTCGTCGAGGTAGCGGGGAATCACGTGCCAATGCACATGCGGCGTCATGTTGCCGAGGCTGGCGACGTTGATTTTTTCGGGTTGCATGACTTCGCGCACGGCCGTTTCGACCGCCCACACCGCAGACATCACGGCGCTGCGGTCTGCCGGCGCGAGATCCGTCATTTCCTTGACGTGACCATTCCAGATCACGCGGCAGAAGCCGGGGTAAGCCGGCTCGTCGACCAGCACGACGCGCAAGCTGCCGCTGTTGAACAGCAGCTCGCCGCCGTCGCCGTCGCACAAATCGCAGGCACTCGTCATACTTACACCAGCACGCGTTCGATGCCGCCGTTGTTGGCGCGGGCCACGTAATCAGGCAACCAGTTTTCGCCGAGCAAATGCTTGGCCATTTCGACCACGATGTAATCGGCGGTGGTGCCCGAATCTTCGTTGTAGCGCGACAAACCCTGGAAGCACGATGGGCAGGAAGTGAGAATCTTGACGTCGCCGTCGAAGCCATCCGCGCGCACCTTGTCGGCGCCCTTGCGCATTTCTTCTTCCTTGCGGAAGCGCACCTGGGTCGAGACATCCGGACGGCTCACGCCGAAGGTGCCCGACTCGCCGCAGCAGCGATCGTTCTTCTCGATCTTTTGCGCGTCAATGGTGGTGATCAGCGCGTTGACGGTCTTCAGCGGATCCTGCAACTTCATCGGGCTGTGGCAAGGGTCGTGGTACATGTAGCGGGTACCGGTGACGCCTTCCAGGCGCACGCCCTTCTCCAGCAGATATTCGTGGATGTCGATAATGCGGCAACCCGGGAAGATCTTCTCGAATTCATAACCCTGCAACTGGTCGTAGCAGGTACCGCAGGACACCACGACGGTCTTGATGTCGAGGTAGTTCAGCGTGTTCGCCATGCGATGGAACAGCACGCGGTTGTCAGTGATGATCTTTTCGGCCTTGTCGAAATCGCCGCTGCCGCGTTGCGGATAACCGCAGCACAGGTAGCCTGGCGGCAATACGGTCTGCACGCCGACGTTCCACAGCATCGCCTGCGTGGCGAGGCCGACTTGCGAGAACAGACGCTCCGAACCACAACCCGGGAAGTAGAACACCGCTTCGGTTTCCGCCGTGGTGGTCTTCGGATCGCGGATGATCGGCACGATCTTGTCGTCTTCAATATCCAGCAAGGCGCGCGCAGTCTTCTTCGGCAGGTTGCCCGGCATCTTCTTGTTGATGAAGTGGATCACCTGCTCCTTGATCGGCGCCTTGCCGACCGTGGCCGCAGGTTTCTGCGTCTGCTTGCGGGCGAACTTCTTGAAGATGTCGTTGCCCAGGCGCTGCGCCTTGAAGCCCCAATCGGTCATCACCTTGCGCGTGGCGTTGATGGTGGCCGGATCGGTCGCGTTGAGGAAGAACATCGCCGCGGTGGTACCTGGATTGAACGACTTCTTGCCCATCTTGCGCAGCAGATTGCGCATGTTCATCGAGACGTCGCCGAAGTCGATGTCGACCGGGCAAGGCGTCACGCACTTGTGGCAGACGGTGCAATGGTCGGCGACGTCTTCGAACTCTTCCCAATGCTTGATCGACACGCCGCGGCGGGTCTGCTCTTCGTACAGGAACGCTTCGACCAGCAACGAGGTCGCCAGGATTTTATTCCGCGGCGAGTACAGCAGGTTGGCGCGCGGCACGTGGGTCGCACACACCGGTTTGCACTTGCCGCAACGCAGGCAGTCCTTGACGCTGTTGGCGATGGCGCCGATATCGCTTTGCTGCATGATCAGCGATTCGTGGCCCATCAGGCCGAAGGACGGCGTATAGGCGTTGGACAGGTCGGCTTCAAAGCCGGGCAGGTTCAGCAGCTTGCCCTTGTTGAAACGGCCTTCCGGATCGACGCGTAATTTGTAGTCGCGGAATTCGCTGATTTCATCTTCGGTCAGGAATTCGAGCTTGGTGATGCCGATGCCGTGCTCGCCGGAAATCACGCCGTCCAGCGAACGCGCCAGCGCCATGATGCGCGCCACGGCTTCGTGAGCATCCTGCAGCATCTGGTAGTGATCGGAGTTGACCGGCAAGTTGGTGTGCACGTTGCCGTCGCCGGCATGCATGTGCAGCGCCACGAACACGCGTCCGCGCAGCACGCGCTTGTGGACTGCGTTGCACTCTTCGAGGATCAGCTTGAATGCGCCGCCGCTGAAAATCTGACGCAGCTGCGCGCGCACTTCCTGCTTCCACGACACGCGCACGGTGCGGTCCTGCACGACGTGAAACACGTTGGCGTCAGGCTGGTCGAGCAAGCGCTGGTCGAATACCGGCAACAACTTGTCGAGACCCAGCGCGGCCATTTCATCCTTGGCCGCGCTCAACGGCTTGTCGAGATTGGCCAGCAGATAGGTCCAGCGCGCCTGGGTCCTGGCAATCAGGTCTTCAGCCTGATGCACGCGGTCTTCCAGCATTTCCGCAGCGGGAATGTCTTCGCCTTCGGCGTCGTCGCTCTTGCCCAGCGGCAGATTGCCCTTGACGAAGAAAGCGTTGAGCTCTTCCAGGAATTGCAGCTTGTTCTTGATCGACAGTTCGATGTTGATGCGCTCGATGCCGTCGGTGTACTCACCCATGCGCGGCAGCGGAATCACTACGTCTTCGTTGATCTTGAAGGCGTTGGTGTGCTTGGCGATGGCGGCGGTGCGCGAACGGTCGAGCCAGAACTTCTTGCGCGCTTCCGGGCTGATCGCGACGAAACCTTCGCCGACGCGATTGTTGGCCATGCGGATCACTTCCGAGGCGGCTTGCGCCACGGCGTTTTCGTCGTCGCCCACGATGTCGCCGATCAGCACCATCTTCGGCAACACGCCGCGTTTGGACTTGGTGGCGTAGCCGACTGCGCGCAGATAGCGCTCGTCCAGATGCTCCAGGCCGGCCAGGATGGCGCCGCCCTTTTTGGTTTCGGCGTCGAGGTAATTCTTGATTTCAACGATCGACGGAATCGCCTCACGCGCCTGACCGAAGAACTCGAGGCAGACGGTACGCGTCTGCTTCGGCATCTTGTGCAGGATCCAGCGCGCCGAAGTGATCAGGCCGTCGCAACCTTCTTTCTGAATACCAGGCAAACCCGAGAGGAATTTGTCGGTGACGTCTTTGCCCAGGCCTTCCTTGCGGAACTTGCGGCCGGCGATCTCGAGGATTTCGGTTTTGAAGACGTCGGTCTTCTGGCCTTTTTCGCCGGGATGCGACCACTCCAGCTTGAAGCTTGCCAGTTCGACGTCGTGGATCTTGCCGAGGTTGTGATCCAGGCGCGTGACTTCGAGCCAGTCGCCTTGCGGATCGACCATGCGCCAGCTGGCCAGGTTGTCGAGCGCGGTGCCCCACAATACGGCCTTCTTGCCGCCGGCGTTCATGGCGACGTTGCCGCCGATGCACGACGCTTCAGCCGAGGTAGGGTCGACCGCGAACACGAAGCCGGCTTTTTCAGCGGCGTCCGAGACGCGCTTGGTGACCACACCGGCGCCGGAATAAATCGTGGCGTATGGCTTGTCGAGGCCAGGCAGGACTTCCATCTCGACGGCGCCAAGCTGCTCCAGCTTTTCGGTATTGATGACGGCCGACATCGGCGTCAGCGGAATCGCGCCGCCGGTGTAACCGGTGCCGCCGCCGCGCGGGATGATGGTCAGACCAAGTTCGATACAGGCCTTGACCAGGCCGGCCATCTCGTCTTCGCTGTCGGGTGTCAGCACGACGAACGGATACTCGACGCGCCAGTCGGTGGCGTCGGTCACGTGCGAGACGCGCGACAGGCCGTCGAACTTGATGTTGTCCTTGGCGGTATAGCGGCCCAGAACCTTGGTGGCGCGCTTGCGCAGGTCGTAGGTGTGCTTGAATTCTTCGCCGAAATCAGCGATGGCCTTGCGTGCCGCCTTGATCAGCAGCTCGACATTGGCGCTGCGGCGCGCAGTATCAGCAGCCGCGGCATCGCCCGATTCGGACTGATTGACGTCGATGCGGCGCTTGTCCACTTCGGCCAGGCGATGGTGCAAGGCTTCGATCAATGCAGCGCGACGCTTGGGATTGTCCAGCATGTCGTCCTGCAGATACGGGTTGCGGCGCACCACCCAGATGTCGCCCAGCACCTCGTAAAGCATGCGTGCGGATCGACCGGTCTGGCGCTTGCTGCGCAACTCGTCGAGCACGCGCCACGCGTCTTCGCCCAACAGCCGAATCACGATTTCACGGTCGGAGAACGAGGTGTAGTTATAGGGAATTTCGCGCAAGCGCGTGGGGCTGGCACCTTGCGGTGCGTCAGTGAGCAAAGCCTGGATTTTTGCGGGGGCGTTCATTAATTTTGGAAAAAAATCTGCTGCCGGATATGCATTTTATCTTATTGCCGTCGCTCGCGAGGGAATGCCCTTACTTTCGGAAGAACAATGCGAAATGGTTCTTATTTGCGAAAAATCGCTACAATTGAGGCGATTTCCGCATCGCAACATAGTCGTCGCTATTGAATCAATAAATACAATCAATTTTTAAATATTGATCGTATAAATCTATTATTGACGCATCCCGACCTTTCCTTCGCCAACGGAGAATGCTATGTTGCAATTACTGATTACCGAAATTCTGGAAAATCTAGCCATCACCCTCGCCGAATACGCCGAGTGCAAAGCTTAGGACAGCCATCCGCCAATCCGATCCCGAGGATGACTGCCATGATACAAGCCCAATTGCGCGAACAATTCCCTGTCGAATCGACACCCGTAGTCCCTCCTTCCCAACCCGGATTCTGGGCCGGCCTGCGCTTGCGCCAGATCGCCATGCTGGCGGTCGGACTGGTGTTCGTCCTGGTCAAATCCTACGAAAGCCTGCAGGCCTTTTTCCTGGCCCATCCCGAAGTCAAGATGGCGCTGCTCGGCTCGTCCGCTGCGGCCGGACTGACGGCGCTGGGCGCACTCGGGGTGCTGTTCACGCGGCGCATTTCCGAACGCACGCAAGATGTGCTGCTTGGTTACGGCGGCGGCATCATGCTGGCGGCCAGCGTGTTTTCGCTGATCATTCCGGCCATGAACCAGGCGCAGACACTGGGCTATGAAAAAACCGGCGCGGTGCTGCTGACCGCCACCGGCATCATGGCCGGCGGCCTGTTCGTGCTGGCGATCAACCATCTGATACCGCACCAGCATTTCATCGCGCCCAATCCGGCGATCCAGGCTATGCGCACCAGCCGCATCTGGATGTTCGTGATGGCCGTGACGATCCACAATTTCCCCGAAGGCTTGGCGATCGGCGTGGGTTTCGGCGGCGACGATGTGGGCAAGGCGATTGCGCTGGCGACCGGCATCGGTATCCAGGATATTCCGGAGGGGCTGGTAGTAGCGCTGGCCTTGCGCTCGCTCGGTTATTCGCCGTGGAAGTCGGCCGGAGCAGGCATCCTGTCCGGACTCGTGGAACCGATCGGCGGCGTGCTCGGCGCGCTCGCCACCGGCGTGTCGGCCACGGCCTTGCCATGGGCTTTGGCCGGCGCAGGCGGCGCGATGCTGTTCGTGATCAGCCACGAAGTGATTCCGGAATCGCACCGGCAAGGCCATGAGACCCAGGCCACGCTCGGTCTGCTGGCCGGCTTCGTGACGATGATGCTGCTCGATACGCTGCTAGGCTAGCCAGTTCGCGATGCCGCGCCAGAAACCGTCCGGTACGTTGAGCAACAGCCAGGTCATGAACAGATAGCGCAGGAATTTGCCGATCATCATGTAAAACACCGACGGCCAGAACGGCAGCTTCAGCCAGCCGGCCAACGTGCAAATCGGATCGCCGACGCCCGGCAGCCAGGCCAGCAGCATGGTCTTGGGGCCGAAGCGTTCCAACCAGTGGAACCAGCGGCTGCTGCGTTCACGCGCAAAGGTCTGCTTGGCGCCGTAACCCATCCAGTAATCCACCATTCCTCCCAGCGTATTGCCCACCGTTGCCACCAGAATGACCGGCCAGAACATGTCGGCGTTGGCCTTGATAACCGCAAACACGGCCGGCTCCGAGCCGAGCGGCAGCAATGTCGCCGAGATGAAGCTGATGAAAAATACCGACGTCAGCCCGACGCTCGGTACGGCAAGGAAGTTCAGCAACCACAAAATGGCGGATTCAATCATGCAGACAAGATAAGCAGGAGTGGTGGGAGAAAATTGACGCGCATTAGCGCTGTTTGACTGCAGATGACAGCAAAAGCGAATTCTTCAAGCGGAAAAAAACCGGCGTTTCATATGCTGCATCCGCATGCGGATATAAGCCTGTCAGTCGCCTCCATTATAATGATCAGTTCGCCGCGCCCCTGCGTTTCCCGATCTGCCATCGGAAAACAGCGTGAGAATCGCAGTCCCAAACTGCGCCAACCGTGCCTTTAGCTGACTATGACCACCGATTATCTGCAAAAAATCCTTACCGCCCGTGTCTACGACGTTGCCGTTGAAACGCCGCTGGAAATTGCGAACACGCTGTCGCAACGGATGGAAAACCGGATTTACTTCAAACGTGAAGACATGCAGAGCGTGTTCAGCTTCAAGCTGCGCGGCGCGTACAACAAGATGGCGCACTTGCCGCCGGCGCAACTCAAGCGCGGCGTGATCTGCGCCTCGGCCGGCAACCATGCGCAAGGCGTTGCACTGTCGGCGGCCAAGCTCGGCTGCCGCGCCGTGATCGTGATGCCGACCACCACGCCGTCCGTCAAGATCGAAGCCGTCAAAGGCCGTGGCGGTGAAGTCGTGTTGTTCGGCGACTCGTTCACCGACGCCTACAACCACGCACTGACGCTGGAAAAGAAACTCAAGCTGACCTTCGTCCATCCTTTCGATGATCCTTATGTCATCGCCGGCCAGGGTACCGTCGGCATGGAAATCCTGCGCCAGCACCCCGACCCGATCCACGCCATCTTCGTCGCCATCGGCGGCGGCGGCCTGATCTCCGGAATTGCCGCCTACGTCAAGGCGGTGCGGCCCGACATCAAGATCATCGGCGTGCAAACCACCGACTCCGACGCCATGGCGCGCAGCATCAAGGCCGGTCGCCGCATCACCCTGCCCGACGTCGGCCTGTTCTCGGACGGCACGGCGGTCAAGCTGGTCGGCGAAGAAACCTTCCGCATCACGCGCGCGCTGGTGGACGACATCATCCTGGTCGACACCGACGCCGTGTGCACCGCGATCAAGGATATCTTCCAGGACACGCGCAGCATCGTCGAACCGGCCGGTGCACTGGCCGTGGCCGGCGCCAAGGCCTACATCGAACGCGCCAAGAACACCAAGAAGCCGATCAAGAATCAATCCCTGATCACCATCGCCTGCGGCGCCAACATGAACTTCGACCGCCTGCGTTTCGTCGCGGAAATGGCGGACGTCGGCGAGGCGCGCGAAGCGGTGTTCGCCGTGACGATTCCGGAAGAACACGGCAGCTTCAAACGCTTCTGCGAAGTGGTCGGCCCGCGCAACGTGACCGAGTTCAACTATCGCATCAGCGACGCCAAAGCGGCGCACATCTTCGTCGGCATCCAGACCAGCAGCGCCGACGAACCGGCCAAGATCGCCAAGACCTTCGAGAAGAACGGCTTCAGCACGCTCGACCTGACCCACGACGAACTGGCCAAGGTGCACATCCGCCATCTGGTCGGCGGCAAGAGCTCGCTGGCACAGGACGAACTGCTGTATCGCTTTGAATTCCCCGAGCGTCCGGGCGCGCTGATGCGCTTCCTCAGCACCATGAATCCGAACTGGAACATCAGTCTGTTCCACTACCGCAACCAGGGCGGCGACGTCGGCCGCATCCTGGTCGGCCTGCAGGTGCCGAAGAAGGAAATGAAGACCTTCCGCGCCTTCCTCGACAATCTCGGCTATCGCCATTGGGATGAAAGCAAGAACCCGCTGTACAAACTGTTCCTGGGCTGATGCCGCCGAGGACGCAATAGAGATTTCAGAAGCGATTTCAGAAGCACGAAGGAAGCAAGACCATGAATCACGCCAACACCAACGCCAGCAACTCGCCCGACACCTCGCCGCTGGGCAAGTCGTCCGCCTATCCGGACGCCTACGATCCGGCATTGCTGTTCCCGATTCCGCGCCAACCCAAACGCGACGAACTGGGTGTAACCGGCACGCTGCCGTTCTTCGGCGTCGACATCTGGAATGCGTATGAAGTGTCATGGCTGAACCAGCGCGGCAAGCCGCAGATCGCCATCGCCACGTTCATGATCCTGGCCGATTCGCCCAACATCATCGAATCGAAGTCGTTCAAGCTGTATCTGAACTCCTTCAACCAGACCCGCCTCGATGACCAGCAGGCTTTGATCGCGCTGTTGCAGAAAGATCTGTCGGCGGCCGCCGGCGCCGGCGTACAGGTGACGCTGACCGAACCGGGCGCGTTTTCGGCCTTGCAGATGGGCGAGCTGAGCGGCATGCTGCTCGATCGACTCGACATCGAAGTCGTCGATCACCATCCGGATCCGTCGTTGCTGTCGGCCAACCACGATGAAGCGATCGTCGAAGAAACGCTACTGTCGCATCTGCTCAAATCCAATTGCCCGGTCACCGGCCAGCCGGATTGGGGCAGCGTGCAGATTCATTACGTCGGCGCACCGATCAATCAGGAAGCGCTGCTGAAATACCTGATCGGTTTCCGCGAGCACAACGAATTCCACGAGCAATGCGTCGAGCGTATTTTCGTCGACGTACTGCGCCAGTGCCGTCCGCAAAAATTGGCAGTCTATGCACGCTACACGCGTCGCGGCGGCCTCGACATCAATCCGTGGCGCAGCAATTTTTCGGCCGCGCGTGCACCTTCCAACCTGCGCAACGCGCGGCAGTAAGTCTTCACCGGCGGCGATTTTTCAGGCACCGCCGGTTTTTTGTTACAAAACCATTACATCGTGAAGCCTGCCGCGTAACGCTCTTCCCTCGCGGCAGGTGGCGTTTTCGCGCATTTCCTTCGCAACATTTTGAAACGATTTATCCGCATTGCATAAAACTTCTTGTGCAATGATCCGGTCTCACTCTCGACTCCATCAGCACGCAATGCTCAACGCTCGTCCCGGGCATCGCCACGTCGATTTTTTTACGGCGAAGAAAGCTGGTCAGTTTCCTGCCGGCAGCAATCGCATTTATCAATTTGGTTTGTGCAGCGCCGATTGCAATCGCCTGTCGACACCATCAACAAACAGTGACAAACAGTGAAATAGCCAATAAAAATATGAGCCAATTACTTTCCTCCCTTCGCTCCTCCCGCACCTTGCTCGCCGGCGCCTTCGCACTTGGCTGCGCTGTGACCTCGCTGCCCGCCATGGCGCAGCAGAGCGATGAATTCAGCTGGTGGCAATCCATCAAGGATCACGCCTCGGAAATCGTCGACAAGGGCGACGACGCGATCTATGTGTCGGGACTGGCGCATCACGGGCGCAGCACCTATACCAAGGAAAAGCTCGATCAGCTGAACGAACATGCCTGGGGGCTTGGCTACGGCAAGACCATGCGCAACGAGCGCGGCAACGACGAGTCGCTGTACGGTTTCGTGATCAAGGATTCGCATCGCCACCCGCAAATCATGGCCGGTTACGCTTATGAATGGGTCTATCCGATCGGCCGCACACCGTTGGAAGTGGGCATCGGCGGCACCGCCATGCTGATGAGCCGTCAGGATTATTTCGGCGGCGTGCCATTCCCGGTGCCGCTGCCGCTGGCTTCGATCGGTACCAAGAAAGCCAAGGTCATGTTTGCTTATGTCCCGCGTTTCTCGTCGAACAAGAACAGCGGCGACGTATTGCTGGTTTTTGGTCGCATCGAGATGTAATCCGGGCTGTCATTTCAACCTGCGGCGTTTCGCCTGGTTCGCCTGTAAAGCAAGCCTGTCGCGCCGCTGCGGCGGCTTGCCGGGCTTCTTCTCGACAATACTGTTGTTTGCATTGAAGCAACGCCGGAATTCATTGCGTAACTCCCAAAGAAGCCTATAATCCTGCACAAAAGCCTATCTAGCGCCTTCTTTTGTGTCATGACAAATCTTGCAAAAATCCTCTCCCCAGAGAACGTCATTCTGGATCTGGAAGTCTCCAGCAAAAAACGAGCATTCGAACAAGCCGGACTTACCTTTGAAAACAACAGCGGCATCGCCCGCTCGACGGTTTCAGAAAACCTGTTTGCACGCGAACGACTCGGTTCAACGGGACTGGGCCACGGCGTCGCCGTTCCGCACGGCCGCATCAAGGGGCTGAAAGCACCGCTGGCGCTGTTCATGCGCCTGGCTGAAGCGATTCCTTTCGAGTCTCCTGACGGCGAACCGGTCAAGCTGCTGATCTTCCTGCTCATTCCCGACAACGTCACCCAGCAGCACCTGGAAATCCTGTCCGAAATTGCAGAGATGTTTTCGGACAATGCCTTCCGCAATGAATTGATTTCCGACCCGGACCAGGCGTCGGTCTATTCGCGCCTGGTGACCTGGCAGCCGTCGCTGGAAAAAACCAATTAAACGAAGCGCCGCGAACGATGCGATATTTTTCGCACCAGTTGCTCATACAGCCTCAACCACGCTTTGACCGCCCTATCGGAATCGGAGAACCATGCCTGCATTTACCGCGTTATCGATACAGCAACTGTATGAAGAAAATCGCGAATCGTTGCAACTGGGCTGGTTTGCCGGTTTCCCCGGCGGTGAACGCCTGATCTCCGGCGACGCCGCCTCCGCAGCCGACCAGGTTGGTCACCTTAACCTGATCCACCCGGGCCGTATCCAGGTCTTCGGCCACCAGGAAACCGAGTACTACCAACGCCTGTCGAACACCTCACGCGCCTATCAGACCGCGGAACTGGTCGCCGGCGAACCGCCCGCCTTCATCATCGCGCAAGGGCTGGCGACACCGCCCGACATCCTGGCGATCTGCGACGAAAAAAACATCCCCCTGTTCTCGACGCCGCTGCCGGCAGCGCAAGTCATCGATTACCTGCGCGTCTACCTGTCCAAAAAACTGGCACAGCAGATCACCATGCACGGCGTCTTCATGGACGTGCTCGGCGTGGGCGTGCTGATTACCGGCGAATCGGGACTGGGCAAAAGCGAACTCGGTCTGGAACTGATTTCACGCAGCCACGGCCTGGTGGCCGACGATGCGGTCGAATTCGCGCGTATCGCCCCCAACATGATCGAAGGCCGCTGCCCACCGCTGCTGCAGAATCTGCTGGAAGTGCGCGGCCTCGGACTGCTCGACATCAAGGCCATCTTCGGCGAAACCGCAGTACGCCGAAAAATGCGCCTGAAGCTGATCGTGCATCTGGTCCGCCGCAGCACGCTGGAAGAAAACTACGAACGCCTGCCGCTCGACGCGCAGTTCGAAGACGTGCTGGGCTTGCCGATCCGCAAAGTGGTCATTCCCGTGGCGGCCGGCCGCAATATCGCGGTGCTGCTGGAAGCGGCAGTACGCAACACCATCCTGCAATTGCGCGGCATCGACACGCTCAAGGAATTCATCGATCGCCAGCGCAAGGCGATGAACGGCGAATAAACCGGCGAGCGGAGAAAAGCAAAGTCCGGTAAAGATTTTTATGCGCCGTGCAAACAGGCCGCGCACGCGTTAAGCTGACAAGATACTGACCCACACTCAGACTTAGACTCTAGCTTGGGGTATCATCCTACTCATGCGTATCGTTCTTATTACCGGCATATCCGGCTCCGGCAAATCAGTGGCTCTCCACGTACTGGAAGACGCCGGCTATTTTTGCGTCGACAATCTGCCGCCGGCCCTGCTGCGCAATCTGGTGGAAACCCGCCAGAAAGAAGGCGACGAGGCCATGGCCGTGGCCACCGACGCGCGCAGCGCCGACTCCTTGGCCGGCCTTGGCCCCGACATCCAGTGGCTGAAAGACCAGGGCCATGACGTCAAGGTATTCTTCCTGACCGCCACCACCGAATCGCTGATCACGCGTTTTTCAGAAACGCGTCGCAGCCATCCGTTGTCGCATCGCCTGCTGCCCAACCAGAATCCGAGCGATCGCATGACGCTGACCGAGTGCATCCACAAGGAGCGCGAGATGCTGAGTGTGGTCGAAGGGCTGGGTCACGTGATCGACACCTCCAACCTGAGCGCCAACAAGTTGCGCGCCTGGATCCGCGATCTGATCGACACCAGCCGCGCCAGCCTGACGGTGCTGTTCGAATCCTTCGCATTCAAGTTCGGCGTGCCGCTCGATGCCGACCTGGTGTTCGACGTGCGCATGCTGCCCAATCCGCATTACGACCTGCGCCTGCGGCCACTGACCGGGCGCGATGCACCGGTGATCGAGTTCCTGGAAGATTTACCGGCGGTGCAGGATCTGCTCGGCGACATCCGCAACTTCGTCGAGAAGTGGCTGCCGTCGTTCAAGCGCGACAACCGCAGTTATCTCACCGTCGCCATCGGCTGCACCGGCGGCCAGCACCGCTCGGTGTACATCGTCGAGCAACTGGCGAAGCATTTTGCGGCGCAAGAAAATGTCGTTGTGCGGCATCGCCAGCTCAGCTGACGCAAGACCAACAAGACCGACGACGCGGACGACCTCAGCTCAGCAAGTCCTCGGTCTGCAATACACCCAACAATAATTTCTTGACCGGTGCCGGTAACGGCGCGTCGGCCAGTTGCGCGATCGGATACCAGACATGGACCGACTCTGCGACGTGTGGAAGACGCTTCTCCAGCACCACCTGGTACGGTGAAATGTGCAGCTTGAAATGTGTAAAGACATGCGAGAACGGCTGCAGTTTTCGGCACGCGGCAATCACGCCGAACGGTTGCATCGCCATCTCCACAGCAGTGCCGAAGGCGTCGGCGTCAGGGCTCAGCGGCAATTCCGGCAGAGACAGCAAGCCACCCCAGATGCCGCTGTCGGGACGCTGCTCAAGCAATACCTCGTTGCCTTCGCTGATCACCAGCATCATGGTTTCTTTTTCCGGCACCGCCTTCTTCGGCTTGCGCACCGGCAGCTCCGCCGTGCGGCCGGTGGCCAGCGCCACGCAGCGCGGCGCAAGCGGGCAACGGTCGCAGGCCGGCTTGCCGCGTACGCACAAGGTCGCGCCGAGGTCCATCAATCCTTGCGTATAGGACTCCATGTCGGTCTGCGGCAGCAGCGCCACCGCGCGCCGCCACAACTGATCTTCGACAGCCTTGGCGCCAGGAAAACCTTCGACGCCGAATACGCGCGCAAACACCCGCTTGACGTTGCCGTCCAAGATCGCTGCACGCTTGCCGTAAGAAAACGCAGCGATCGCCGCCGCCGTCGAACGGCCGATGCCTGGCAGGTCTGCCAGCAACTCGGGATCATCCGGGAAGCGGCCGCCGTATTCCGCTGTCACGCGCTGCGCGCAGCGATGCAGGTTGCGTGCACGAGTGTAATAACCGAGTCCGCTCCAGTGCGACATCACCGCTTCGGACGGTGCCGCCGCGAGGCTCTCAACGGTAGGAAAACTCTGCAGGAATTTCTGATAATACGGAATCACCGCCGTGACCTGCGTCTGCTGCAGCATGATTTCCGACAACCAGATGCGATAGGCGTCACGGGTGTTTTGCCACGGCAGCGCATGGCGGCCGTGCTGCTTTTGCCAGCCGATCACTGCCGCAGAAAAGGTCGGGTCGGCGAAATCCTGCGTCGCCTCGGTATTGTTGAGGACTCGCTTCATCGCTGGCAGACCACGCAATAGAAGGTGGAACGCTGGCCCTGCTTGATCTGCCTGATCGGCGTGGTACAGACACGGCAAGCCTGCCCGGTGCGGCTGTAGACGAAATAACTTTGCTGGAAATATCCCGACTGGCCATTGACGGCGATGAAATCGCGCAGGCTGCTGCCGCCTTGTTCGATGGCGGCAGCCAGCGTTTCGCGGATCGCGATCACCAGTTTTTCGTAGCGTGGCAGGCTGATCTTGCCGGCCGCCGTCTTGGGATTGATACCCGCCTTGAACAGGCTCTCCGACGCATAGATGTTGCCGACGCCGACCACGATGTCGCCGGCCAGCAGCACCTGCTTGATCGGCGCGCTGCGGTTGCGCGTCTGGCGATGCAGCTCGCGCGCGGAGAATTTGTCTTCCAGCGGCTCCAGGCCGAGCCCGCGCAACAGCGTGTGCTCTTCGATGTCGCCGTCGGCATTGTCATGCCACAGCACGGCCCCGAAACGCCGCGGATCGGTCATGCGCATGATGTTCTTGACCGGCTTGCCGACCACCAGGTCAAAGTGATCGTGCTTTTGCGGCGCGATACCCGGCGGCAAAATGCGCAGATGTCCCGACATGCCAAGATGCACGATCAAGGTGCCGTGATCGAAATTGATCAGCAGGTATTTGCCGCGCCGCCCGGTGGATCGGATGATGCGTCCGGCCAGCCGCTCGTTCAGATCGACAGGAAACGGCCAGCGCAATCCGGTGTGGCGCATCACCACTCCCGCAACCGTCTGCCCCTCGAGATGGGGAGCGACGCCGCGCCGGGTAACTTCTACTTCGGGTAATTCGGGCATGGAACGATGACTTTTTGGCTGGACTGAATTGGCTATCGGAAGAACAAATGAGGCCGCACGCGGTTAAACGCAAGACGGCTATGATAAATCACCTGCGATCACCAGCAATCACATGCGAGCAGACGCAGGCAGATGGTTTACACTCGCTTACACCAAGAAGTACACGGTTGAGCGTAAAATTAATATTTGCCTGCCCGTCTGTTCATTCTTGCCGGACTATTTCCAGATTACTCAGGATTACACTTGAAAAAACCTCTCGCCATTGTAACGCTCTCCCTCATGCTTTCCGCATGTGCAAGCCTGCAGCAACCCAGCGAGACCGATGCGGCTCCCGCTGCGGGCGGCAAGAAACAAACCCTGGTCAAGGCCTCGTCTGCACGCAAGGGACAAACCAAGGCCAAGGCCCAGCAGCCGGAAGACGTCGTGCCGCCGGCCGAGCTCAGCGAAGAAATCCTGTTCAAGATCCTCAGCTCCGAAATCGCCTTCCAGCGCGGTCAATGGCAAGCTGCTTATGTGACCTTGCTGGGCACGGCTCAGCAAACCCGCGATCCGCGCCTGGCCAAACGCGCCGCTGAAATCGCCCTCGCTGCGCGCCGCCCCAACGAAGCGCTGGCTGCCGTGCGCCTGTGGACCGAACTGGCGCCACATTCGGATGAAGCCCTGCAAAATTACCTCGGCCTGATCATGTTGGGCGACAACATCGGCGAAATCCAGCCGCTCTTGACCCAACGCCTGGCCGAAGCCGCCCCGCAGGCGCGTGGCCCGATGATCCTGCAAATCCAGCGTTTGCTCAGCCGTGCGCGCGACAAGACCGCTGCATTCAACATCCTGCAAGCGGTGACTGCACCGTATCCGAACCTGGTTGAAACTCATCTCGCGCTGTCTCAAGGCGCATTCGCCAACCGCGATGCAGTGCGCGCGCGCGACGAAGCCAATCAGGCGCTCAAGCTCAAGCCGGATTCCGAACTGGCGATCCTGACGCTGGCGCAAGTCACCCAGGATCCGACGGAAGCCATGAAGCTGGTGGCTGATTTCCTGAAAAAATATCCTGACGCGCGCGAAGTCCGCATCGCCTATGCGCGAGGCCTGGTTGAGCAAAAGCAGTTCGAACAGGCGCGCAGCCAGTTCCAGACGTTGCTGAAAGACGATCAGGAAGATCTGACTACGCTGTTCGCGCTCGGCATTCTGAACGTGCAGACCAATCATCTGCCGGAAGCCGAGACTTACCTCAAACGCTATCTCCAGGTATTGGCAACCCAGCCCGAAGATGAACGCGACCCGACCCAGGCCCTGCTGCTGCTGTCACAGATCGCCGAAGAGCGTAACGACGTGCCGGGCGCACTGAAATGGCTGGAACAGGTCGAACCGGGCGAAGCCTATATCAATGTGCAGATCCGTCGCGCCCAGTTGCTGGCAAAACGCGGCGACATCAACGGCGCCCGCGCCGTCTTGCAACAGGCGCAGGCCGAAGCCGGCAACGACCGCGAACAAATGCAGCTGATCCAGGGCGAAGCCCAGGTTCTGCGCGACGGCGAGCGTTACCAGGAGGCCGCCGACGTGCTGTCGGCCGGACTCAAGCGCTACCCGGAAAGCACCGACCTGCTGTACGACTACGCCATGGTCACCGACAAGACCGGCAACTACAAGGACATGGAAACCGCGCTGCGCAAGATCATCGAACTGGCGCCCAACAACCAGCACGCCTATAACGCGCTCGGCTATTCGTTCGCTGATCGCAACATCCGCCTGCCGGAAGCGGTCACGCTGATCAAGAAAGCCGTACAGCTGGCGCCGGAAGACGCTTTCATCGCCGACAGTCTGGGCTGGGCTGAATTCCGCCTGGGCAACCTCGAGGAAGCGGAAAAGGAATTGCGCCGCGCCTACGGCCTGCGTCCCGATCCGGAAATCGGCATCCACCTCGGCGAAATCCTGTGGGCGCGCGGCAAGCAGGATGAAGCCAAACGCCTGTGGCGCGAAGCCCAGTCGAAAGATCCGAAGAACGACGTCCTCAAGAGCACGCTGGATCGCCTCAAGGTGCAGTTGTAATGCCGACGGCGATTCAATGCTGATGCAAGGACACGGTTACTAGTCATGATGCGATTTTTCAGACATGCGGCCGCAACCGGCCTGGTGCTGCTGGCCGCCGGTTGCGCCAGCCTCTCTCCGCAAGACGGCAAAGACAACGGTCCCGCACTGGAGCGCCGTTACAGCGACGCCATCGATCTCGGCGGCCGGCTATCGGTGCGCTATGAGCAGGATGGGCGCGACCAGGCCGTACACGGCAGTTTCACCTGGAACCAGAGCGCGCGCCATGTCGTGGTGACCTTGTTGTCGCCGCTGGGACAAACCCTGGCCACGATCGACATCAAGCCCGGCATTGCCGTATTGACACAATCGGGCAAGCCGCCGCTGACCGCCGCCGACGTCGACATTCTCACCGAACAGGCGCTGGGCTGGCCCTTGCCGATTTCAGGCCTGCGCGACTGGCTGCAAGGCTTCGGACGCGGTGCCGACGGCAAACTGTTCGTAGCCCAGCCAGCCGCCGACACCGTGCGCCAGACGACGCGCGACGGTTGGAGCCTGAGCTACGGCGAATGGCAGGAAGGCGCGGCCAACACCGCCTCCAACCATCCCAAACGCATCGACCTGGCGCGTGAGACAAAACAAGCCGGTCCGGTCGCCATCCGCATCGTGATCGACAGTTGGAAAAACACCGGCGCTCAGTAATCACGAAACCGCCGGCGTTTTGACGTCCTCCCATTCGCTTTCCAGAATCATTCCATGCCAGCAAGCCTTTACGACTGCCCTGCGCCAGCCAAACTGAACCTGTTCCTGCACGTGACCGGCCGTCGTACGGACGGCTATCACCTGCTGCAAACGGTGTTCCAGCTGGTCGACCGCAGCGACGCGCTAGATTTCACGGTGCGCGACGACGGCGTCATCCATCGGACCAACGACATCCCGGGCGTGCCCGCGGACACCGACCTGGTGGTGCGCGCCGCGCGCCTGTTGCAGGCGGCGGGGGGTACCCCGCGGCTAGGCGCAGATATCACCGTGCGCAAGCAATTGCCGATGGGCGGCGGCCTCGGTGGCGGTTCCTCGGACGCCGCGACCACGCTGATGGTGCTCAATCATCTGTGGCAAACCGGCCTGACGCGCGCACAATTGATGGCGCTGGGCCTGCAGCTGGGCGCCGACGTGCCGTTTTTCGTGTTCGGCGGCAATGCCTTCGCCGAAGGCGTGGGCGAAGAACTTTTGCCCCTGAAAACCGCCGATTGCTGGTTCGTGGTGATTGAACCGGGCGTATCTGTTCCCACTGCGATAATTTTTTCGTCGCAGGAATTGACAAGGGATACGAAAGTGGTCAAAATAACGGACTTTCCTGAAGCGCATAATCTTCTTTACAGCGGCTTCGGGAGAAACGACTTAGAAGTGGTGGCTGCCAGGCAGTTTCCTCCTGTCGCTGATGCCATCAAGTGGCTCAAGACATTTGGAAATGCAAGGATGACCGGATCCGGCGCTTGTGTGTTCTGTGCTTTTGAACATGAACATCAGGCCGACGAAGTGCTGAAACAGATGCCTTCACAATGGACCGCGTGGAAAGCCAAAGCGATGCAGGAACATCCTCTCGCCCATTTGACAAAGTCGTAGCCAAGAATTGGTTTGACGGCGAATGACAGACGATGCAAGCAAGAAGCGCAACGGATCGTTCGGCGACAGACAGCAGATTGCGTAGGGGAATCGCCAAGTTGGTTAAGGCACTGGATTTTGATTCCAGCATTCCAAGGTTCGAATCCTTGTTCCCCTGCCATTAAATTTGGGCAATAGTGAAGCGCCCATAAAGAAATAGAAAAGCCAAAGAGATAAGCCGCCAACGCAAGACTGTACAAGTCGAGCATTGTCGGCTTTTCGACTTTTAAACGATTGCATTCAGGGATACCCACATGGCAAACGAAAACCTGATGGTTTTTACCGGCAGCGCCAACCCAGAACTGGCGCAAGGCGTCGTTGAAAAACTCGGTATCCCTCTGGGCAAGGCCAATGTGTCGAAGTTCTCCGACGGCGAAGTGATGGTCGAGATCAACGAAAACGTCCGCGGTAAAGACGTCTTCGTGCTGCAGTCCACCTGCGCACCGACCAACGACAACCTGATGGAAATCATGATCATGGTCGACGCGCTCAAGCGCGCATCGGCCGGTCGTATCACCGCCGCGATTCCTTACTACGGCTATGCGCGCCAAGACCGCCGTCCGCGTTCCGCCCGTGTTGCGATTTCGGCAAAAGTCGTCGCCAACATGCTGCAGGAAGCCGGCGTTGAACGCGTCCTGATCATGGATCTGCACGCCGACCAGATTCAGGGCTTCTTCGATATTCCGGTCGACAACATCTATGCATCGCCGATTTTGCTGGGCGATCTGGTGAGCAAGAACTACGACGACCTGCTGGTCGTATCGCCTGACGTCGGCGGCGTGGTGCGCGCCCGTGCGTTGGCGAAGCGCCTCGGCTGCGACCTGGCGATCATCGACAAACGCCGCCCGAAGGCGAACGTGTCGGAAGTCATGAACATCATCGGTGAAGTCGAAGGCCGCAACTGCGTGATCATGGATGACATGGTCGATACCGCCGGCACGCTGACCAAGGCTGCCGAAGTCTTGAAAGAGCGCGGCGCCAAGAAGGTTGTCGCCTACTGTACGCACCCTGTGCTATCCGGCCCGGCGCTGGACCGCATCGCCAATTCGCCGCTGGACGAGCTGGTCGTCACCGACACGATTCCACTGTCGGACGCCGCCAAGGCCTGCGGCAAGATTCGCCAACTGACTTGCGCCAGCCTGCTGGCCGAGACATTCAAGCGCATCAGCAAGGGCGACTCGGTGATGTCGCTGTTTGCGGAATAAGTTTTAGCTGTAGATTCAGTTTTAATCCCGTCATGCAAATGACGGGATCCTTGAATCCCCTGGTCGCGGGGGATTTTTAACGCGAGACGAAAGTCCCGCAACCTTTGGAGTTTCACATGAAAGTTATCGCATTTCCACGCAAAGAGCAGGGGACCGGAGCGAGCCGCCGCCTGCGTATTGCTGGTCAAACACCAGCCATCGTCTACGGTGGCACAGCTGCACCGCTGAACATCGCTCTGGACCACAACGCGCTGTACCACGCGTTGAAGAAAGAAGCCTTCCACTCGTCGATCCTGGATCTGGAAATCGAAGGCAAGGTTGAACAAGTTCTGCTGCGCGACTTCCAAGTCCACGCATACAAGCAACTGGTTCTGCACGTTGACTTCCAACGCGTCGATGCATCGCAAAAGATCCACGTCAAGGTGCCACTGCACTTTGTGAACGCTGACATCTCCCCAGCCGTCAAGCTGGCATCGGGCATCATCAGCCACGTGCAAAGCGAACTGGACATCTCCTGCCTGCCTAAGGATCTGCCGGAATTCGTTTCCGTTGATCTGGCCGCACTGGAAGTCGGTCACTCGATCCACTTGGCTGACCTGAAGCTGCCAAACGGCGTGACTGCTGTTTCGCAAGAAAACCTGACTATTGCTACCGCTTCGGTACCAGCAGGCAAGGTTGAAGCTGAAGGCGCAGCACCTGCAGCAGGCGAAGCAGAAGCGAAGTAATCTTCGATTCAGGCTAGCATCAGCAGCAAATAAAAAACCCGCTTCGGCGGGTTTTTTTATTGCCTGCATTTCCGGCACAGGCCCGGCGTCGGCAACAAGCCGACGCCATCGCACCAGGACTACCGTCCCAACCACGCCTTGCGCTTGCGTACCAAAGCAAGCGGCTTGTCTTGCGCCGTCAGCGTTACTTGCGGCGCGCCGTCATTCTTCAGCTTGACCTTGAAACACATCAGCTCGTCGCGACGGAACACGTGCAATTCAACCACGTCGTTCTCGTTGTAACGCGCCAGCAAGCCGTCCATGCCTGCCGGTGGAATACGTACGCCGTCAAGCGCCACCAGGCGATCGCCCGCCGACAATCCGGCGCGCTGCCCTGCTCCGCCTTCATATACACTGGCAAGCTTGGCGTCGCCGCCATCGCGCGTCACACGAACATTCATGCCCGGTTTGACGTCCTTGCGCACGTCCGCATAGGCAACGCCGAACGGCGCCATCAACGACTCCAGCGGCACATCTTCGGTGCCACGGATATAGCGGTCGAAGAAGCGCTTCAGCTTTACGCCGCTGACTTCTTCGAACAAGGCCTCCGCCTCCTCCTCACCGACACCCTTGCCGCCCTTGCGACTATAGAAATCACGGCCGTACTGCTGCCACAGCGCCAGCATCACGTCGTCCAGCGATTTGCGGCCATTGGTTTCGGTGCGGATCGTCAGGTCGAGACCCAGCGCCACCAGTGAACCCTTGGTGTAATAGCTGACGATGGCGTTCGGCGCGTTTTCATCCTGGCGGTAGTATTTGACCCAAGCGTCGAAGCTCGATTCGGCCACGCTCTGCTTGCGGCGGCCGCTGCCGCGCAAGACGCCATTGACGGTCTTCGACAGCATTTTCAAATAATCCGGTGTATCGATCAGGCCGGTGCGCACCAGGAACAGATCGTCGTAGTAACTGGTGAAACCCTCGAACAGCCACAGCAGCGAGGTGTAGCCCTCTTCCCGCAAATCATACGGCGCGAACATCGCCGGCTTGATGCGCTTGACGTTCCAGGTGTGGAAATATTCGTGGCTGCACAGGCCGAGATAGGTGCGATAGCCATCGGTCGATTCCGCCTTGCCCTTGACCGGCAGATCGCTGCGCGCGCAGATCAGCGCGGTCGAAGCACGATGCTCCAGACCGCCGTAGCCATCGCCGACGACCATGGTCATGAAGACATAACGCGACATCGGCGCGCGCTTGCTTTTCGGTTCGAAGAAGGCGATCTGTGCTTCGCAGATTTTCTTGAGATCGGCGGACAAGCGCGCCAGATCCAGGTTCGGCACATTGCCGGTGATGACGATATCGTGCGGCACGCCATGCGCCGTGAACGTGGCCAGCGCAAAGTCGCCAAGCTCGACCGGATGATCGATCAGCTCGTCGTAATCGCCGGCGACATAGGTGCCGAAGCCATAACGCTTGGCCTTGAGTTCCGGCAGGGACGTCGCCACGCGCCAGCGCTTGTAGGCGTCGCCGTCCGGACGACGAATGTCGACGACGTGCTCCGCTTGCTCCTGCCCCTCGACGCGCAAGAACACGCTGGTGCCGTTGAAGAAGGCGTGGGTCTGGTCCAGATGCGCGGTGCGCACCGACAAGTCCCAGGCGTAGACCTGATAGCTCAGCGTCAGCGGGCCTGTACACGGCGCAGCGCGCCAGGTGTGTTTGTCGAGTTTGCGCAGCGCGACTTTCTTGCCGCCGGCCTCACCGCGTAGCTGGACAATGTTGCGCGCGAATTCGCGAATCATGTAGCTGCCGGGAATCCACGCCGGCAAGGAAAATACCTGGCCGTCGGCAGCCGGCGCATCGACCGTCAGGGTGACGTCGAATACGTGGGCGGCGCAGTCGTTGGAGGTGATGCTGTAGCGAATCGGGGTGGTCATGTTGTTCTTCGGTTATCGTCGGCAGGAGCGAGGACAGGCCGTGTCTGAAAAGTGAAATTCAATTGTACTTGAGCAAGGCTGATCCGGGCTGACGCAGGGCTGATTTTGGAGGATCACCGCCCGCCTTTTCCAGCACCGGAAAGCAAGAAGCCGGAAAGACTTTCGTCAATCCGGCTTTTTTACTGCGTTCGCTTTTTACAGTGTCGTATCAGCGTGGCAGCACCGACGAGCCCATCAGGAACTCATCAACGGCGCGTGCGCATTGACGGCCTTCACGGATCGCCCACACCACCAGCGACTGGCCACGACGCATGTCGCCTGCGGCAAAGACCTTGTCGACCGAAGTCTTGTAGCAGCCTTCGCCGTCAGTTGTCGCCTTAACGTTGCCGCGCTGGTCCTTGTCGACGCCGAACGCTTCCAGCACTTGCTGCACCGGCGAGACGAAGCCCATGGCCAACAGCACCAGGTCGGCCTTCATTTCGAATTCGGAATTCGGCACTTCCTGCATCTTGCCGTCCTTCCATTCGACGCGCGCGGCGATCAGTTTTTCAACCTTGCCGTTCTTGCCTTCCAGACGCTTGGTCGCCACAGCCCAATCGCGGTCGCAACCTTCTTCATGCGACGATGACGTGCGCAGCTTGGTTGGCCAGTACGGCCAGACCATCGGCTTGTTTTCCGTTTCCGGCGGTTGCGGCATCAGTTCGAACTGGGCTACCGAAGCAGCGCCGTGACGGTTCGAGGTACCGACGCAGTCGGAGCCGGTATCGCCGCCGCCGATCACGACCACGTGCTTGTCGGTCGCCATGATCTGGCCCTTGAGCTTGTCGCCGGCGTTGACCTTGTTTTGCAGCGGCAGGAATTCCATGGCGAAATGCACGCCCTTCAATTCACGGCCCGGCACCGGCAAGTCGCGTGGCAGTTCTGCACCGCCGGCGATGACGACGGCATCGAAGTCTTTCTTCAGGTCGTCAGGGGAAACCGTTTCCTTGGACCAGTTGGTGATGTTGGTCGGGAAATCCTTGCCCACCAATGTGCTGGTGCGGAAGACAACGCCTTCGGCTTGCATCTGTTCGACGCGCAGGTCGATGTGCGACTTTTCCATCTTGAAGTCGGGGATGCCGTAACGCAGCAGGCCGCCGACGCGATCGTTCTTTTCGAACACGGTAACGTCATGGCCGGCGCGCGCCAGCTGCTGTGCGGCAGCCATGCCGGCAGGACCGGAGCCGACCACGGCGACCTTCTTGCCGGTCTTGACGGCGGCCGGTTGCGGCGTGACCCAGCCGTTTTCCCAGCCCTTGTCGATGATGAAGTGCTCGATCGACTTGATGCCGACGGCGTCGCTGTTGATGCCCAGCGTGCAGGCGGATTCGCACGGCGCCGGGCAGATGCGGCCGGTGAACTCGGGGAAGTTGTTGGTCGAGTGCAGCGTGTCCAGCGCTTCCTTGTAGTCGCCGCGATAGACCAGGTCGTTCCAGTCGGGAATGATGTTGTTGACCGGGCAGCCGTTGTTGCAGAACGGGATGCCGCAATCCATGCAACGTGCGCCTTGTACTTTGGCTTCCGCGTCGCCCAGGTGCAGGACGAATTCCTTGTAGTGCTTCATGCGCGACTGCGGCGCTTCGCTCGCCTCTTTCAGGCGCTCATATTCCATAAAGCCGGTTACTTTACCCATTTTCCACTCACATTCTTCGCTAAGGATAGGCGGCGGGCGATTCTGTCGTTGTCGTTATCAGAATCGCCGGCCTTGCGTTATTTCAGATCTGGCCGAGGACCGAGGGTTGCGGCTTACGCCGGAACCTTGTCCTTCGGGGCCGCTTTGGCTGCATGGAGTTCGCCCAGCGCACGTTTGTACTCGGTCGGGAAGACCTTGACGAACTTGCCGCGCGACGCCGCCCAGTTGTCCAGCAGGTAGCGCGCGCGCGTGCTGCCGGTGTACTTGAAGTGACGCTCGATCAGGCCGCGCAGGATGACTTCATCGGTCTGAGCGTTGCCGCCGCGTTGCAGGCTGTGCCAGATGGCGCGATCGGTCGAGGCTTCCTGTTCGGTGTCCGACAGGACCTTGTCCAGCGCGACCATGGCCAGGTTGCATTTGCCCGTGAAGTCGCCGGCTTCGTCATAGACGTAAGCGATGCCGCCGGACATGCCTGCGGCAAAGTTACGGCCGGTTGCGCCCAGCACGACGACGGTGCCGCCGGTCATGTATTCGCAACCATGGTCACCGGTGCCTTCAACCACGGCGATGGCGCCGGAGTTGCGCACCGCGAAACGCTCGCCGACCACGCCGTTGATGAATGCCTCGCCGGAGGTCGCGCCGTACAGCACGGTGTTGCCGGAGATGATGTTGTCGACCGCACGGCCGCGGAACTCGGTGTTCGGACGCACGATGATGCGGCCGCCCGACAAGCCCTTGCCGACGTAGTCGTTGCCTTCGCCGACCAGATCCAGCGTTATGCCATGCGCCAGGAACGCGCCGGCCGATTGACCTGCGGTGCCTTGCAGCTGGATGTGGATGGTGTCGTCCGGCAGACCTTCGTTGCCGTAACGCTTGGCCACTTCACCCGACAACATGGCGCCGACGGTGCGGTTCAGGTTGCGGATCGGCGAGATGAAGGAAACCTTCTCGCCCTTTTCCAGCGCGATCTTGGCTTGTGCGATCAGCTTGTGATCCAGCGCCTTGTCCAGACCGTGATCCTGGCTTTCGGTATGGAAGTACGGTGTTGCGCTGACCGGTTGATAGAAGATCTTGCTGAAGTCCAGACCTTGCGCCTTCCAGTGCTGGATGGCCTTGGTGCGGTCCAGCAGGTCGGAACGGCCGATCAGTTCGTTGAAAGTACGGATGCCCAGTTGCGCCATGATCTGACGCGCTTCTTCCGCGATGAAGAAGAAGAAGTTGACCACGTGTTCAGGCTTGCCGGAGAACTTGGCGCGCAGGACAGGATCCTGAGTCGCCACGCCGACCGGGCAAGTGTTCAGATGGCACTTGCGCATCATGATGCAGCCTTCGACCACCAGCGGTGCGGTGGCGAAACCGAATTCGTCAGCGCCCAGCAGCGCGCCGATGACGACGTCGCGACCGGTCTTCATCTGACCGTCGGCCTGCACGCGGATGCGGTTGCGCAGACCGTTCAGCACCAGAGTCTGCTGGGTTTCGGCCAGGCCGAGTTCCCATGGGGAACCGGCATGCTTGATCGAGGACAGCGGCGATGCACCGGTGCCGCCGTCATGGCCGGCGATCACGACGTGATCCGACTTGGCCTTGGCAACACCTGCGGCAACCGTGCCGACGCCGACTTCGGACACCAGCTTGACCGAGATCGAGGCGCGCGGATTGACGTTCTTCAGATCGTGGATCAACTGCGCCAGATCTTCGATCGAATAGATGTCATGGTGCGGCGGCGGCGAGATCAAGCCGACGCCCGGCACCGACACGCGCAATGTCGCGATGTAATCGGTAACCTTGTGGCCCGGCAGCTGACCGCCTTCGCCCGGCTTCGCGCCCTGCGCCATCTTGATCTGGATCTGGTCGGCGGAGATCAGGTATTCAGCCGAAACGCCGAAACGACCGGATGCCACCTGCTTGATGCGCGAACGCAGCGAGTCGCCGGCTTGCAGCGGGATGTCGACTTCGATGACGTCCTTGCCGATTTCCGATGCCAGGGTTGCGCCCTGCTTGATCGGGATGCCCTTCAGTTCGTTGCGATAGCGATTGACGTCTTCGCCGCCTTCGCCGGTGTTGGACTTGCCGCCGATGCGGTTCATCGCAATGGCCAGCGTGGCGTGCGCTTCGGTCGAGATCGAACCCAGCGACATCGCGCCGGTGGCGAAACGCTTGACGATTTCCTTGGCCGGTTCGACTTCATCGATCGAGATCGCCTTCGACGGATCGATCTTGAATTCGAACAGGCCGCGCAAGGTCATGTGGCGCTTGGATTGATCGTTGATGATCTGCGCGTATTCCTTGTACGAATTGAAGTTGTTCGCGCGGGTCGAGTGTTGCAGCTTGGCGATCGCATCCGGCGTCCACATGTGTTCTTCACCACGGATACGGAAGGCGTATTCGCCGCCGGCGTCCAGCGCGTTGGCCAGCACCGGATCGCTGCTGAAGGCAGCACGGTGAAGGCGCAGCGCTTCTTCGGCGACTTCGAACACGCCGATGCCTTCGACGTTCGATGCTGTGCCCTTGAAGTACTTGTCGACCAGCGCCTTGTTCAGGCCGATGGCTTCGAAAATCTGCGCGCCGCAGTAGGACATGTAGGTCGAGATACCCATCTTCGACATGACCTTCAGCAAGCCCTTGCCGATCGCCTTCTGGAAGTTGTAGATCGCCTTGTCGCCCGACAGCTCGCCCGGCAAACCCTTGGCCATTTCGGTCAGGGTGTCCATCGCCAGGTACGGGTGGATCGCTTCCGCGCCATAGCCTGCCAGCAGTGCGAAGTGATGCGTTTCACGTGCGGAACCGGTGTCGACCACCAGACCGGTCGAGGTACGCATGCCTTTGCTGACCAGATGCAAGTGAATCGCGGAAGTCGCCAGCAGCGCAGGAATCGCGACTTGCTCGGAGTCTACCTTGCGGTCCGAAATGATCAGGATGTTGTGGCCCGACTTGACGGCGTCCACCGCCTTGGCGCACAGCGATGCCAGGCGTGCTTCGATGCCTTCCTTGCCCCATGCGACCGGATAGCAGATGTTCAGTTCGTGCGACTTGAACTTGCCACCAGTGTGCGCGCTGATGTTGCGCAGCTTGGCGATGTCGGCATAGTCCAGAATCGGCTGCGACACTTCCAGGCGCATCGGCGGGTTGATGTTGTTGGTGTCGAGCAGGTTCGGACGCGGGCCGATGAAGGACACCAGCGACATGACCATGGCTTCGCGGATCGGGTCGATCGGCGGATTGGTCACTTGCGCGAACAATTGCTTGAAGTAGTTATAAAGCGTCTTGTTCTTGTTGGACATGACGGCCAGCGGCGAGTCGTTGCCCATCGAACCGATAGCCTCTTCACCGGCCGAGGCCATCGGCGCCATCAGGAACTTGACGTCTTCCTGGGTGTAGCCGAACACTTGCTGACGATCCAGCAGCGGGATGGTGGAACCGGATTCGAACGGCTCGGCCTTCAGTTCGTCGAGCTTGACGCGCACCGACGAAATCCATTGCTTGTACGGCTTGGCGTTGGCGTAAGTGTCCTTCAGTTCCTTGTCGTCGATGATGCGACCGGCGTCCAGGTCGATCAGGAACATCTTGCCCGGTTGCAGGCGCCATTTCTGGATGATCTTCGATTCAGGAATCGGCAGCACGCCGGATTCGGACGCCATCACGACCAGGTCGTCATCGGTGACGATGTAACGTGCAGGACGCAAACCGTTGCGGTCGAGCGTGCCGCCGATGTGGCGGCCGTCGGTAAACGCCAGGGCGGCCGGGCCGTCCCATGGTTCCATCATGGCGGCGTGGTATTCGTAGAAGGCGCGACGGTTGTCGTCCATCAGGGTGTGGTTTTCCCAGGCTTCCGGCACCATCATCATCATGGCTTGCGCCAGCGGATAACCCGCCATCAGCAACAGTTCGAGCGCGTTGTCGAAACAGGCGGTGTCGGACTGGCCTTCATAAATCAGCGGGAACAGCTTCTTCAGGTCGTCGCCCAGCACGGCCGACTGCATCACGCCTTCGCGCGCGCGCATCCAGTTGAAGTTGCCCTTGACGGTGTTGATTTCGCCGTTGTGGGCGATCAGGCGATACGGGTGAGCCAGCGGCCATTCAGGGAAAGTGTTGGTCGAGAAGCGTTGGTGCACCAGCGCCAGCGCGGAAACGCAGCGCGGATCTTGCAGGTCCTTGTAGTACACGCCGACCTGGTCGGCCAGCAACAGGCCCTTGTAGACCACGGTGCGCGCCGACATCGACGGCACGAAGAATTCCTTGCCGTGGATCAGGTTCAGCGCCTGGATAGCGTGGCCGGACGACTTGCGGATCACGTACAGTTTGCGTTCCAGCGCGTCGGTGACCATGATGTCCGGACCGCGGCCGATGAAGATCTGGCGGATGACCGGTTCTTTTTCACGCACGGTCGGCGACATCGGCATGTCCATGTCGACCGGCACGTCGCGCCAGCCCAGCACGACCTGGCCTTCAGCCAGCACCGAACGCTCGATTTCCTGTTCACAGGCGATGCGGGAAGCGTTTTCCTTTGGCAGGAAGACCATACCGACGCCGTATTCGCCAGGCGGCGGCAGTTCGACGCCCTGCTTGGACATTTCTTCGCGATAGTACTGATCCGGGATCTGGATCAGGATGCCGGCGCCGTCGCCCATGAGCGGATCTGCACCGACCGCACCCCGGTGGTCCAGATTCTTCAGGATGAGCAAGCCTTGCTCAACGATGGAATGGTTTTTCTTGCCCTTGATATGGGCGATAAAACCGACACCACAGGCGTCGTGTTCATTAGCTGGGTCGTATAGGCCTTGCGCGTGCATAACGGTGCTCCACCACTTTGAGAGTAAGGGTTTAAGGATAGTGCACTGCACCCAAATCTTCAATAAGAACAAAAGGGGTCAGAGTAAAATTAAAAACCTTAGAATTTTTAATAATTTTTAATTGGGGACAGAGTAATCACATTTATTGGATCAACTCTCTAACTCTTTGTATTCATTGAGAGTTATTCAGGAATAATGTCCGCTTCCTCTTTGTCCGAAGAGGCAGCCCCATCAATTTTCTTCACCGGCCGGCCGCGCTTTGCCGGACTGACCCGGCGGCTGACCTGCTTTTCCAGCCCGCTTTTGTACTCTTCCGCACCCAGCGCCCAACCCTTCAGCGTGGCCTGACTGATAGCATCGACCTCGGCCTGCCCCAGCGATTGCTCCGCTTCCAGCTTGTAGGCGATTTCGCGGTCAAACGGCGTGTTGCCCAGCGCCCAATACACGCTGTGGTCGGTAATCAACGGGTCCGGCTTTGCGCCAATGTGATGCATGTAACTCGACCAGGGGTAGTCCAGTGCACTCCCGACCAGGCCGTTGCGCACCGGATTGAGCTCGATGTAGCGACTGCACAGCAGCAGGTAGCGCTCCGCATCCAGCACCGTCGCCTTGTAGCGTCCCTGCCACAGGGTGCCGCTGCGCTGGTATTTCTGGTTGATGTAGGGCACGTAATACCGGCCTACCCATTGCATCATTCGTGCCAGCCCGTCAGCATCCGCCGGCGTGGCGAGCAAATGCACGTGGTCCGGCATCAGGACGTAAGCGTGAATGGCGACCTTGAAGCGCTTCGCGCCTTCCTTGAGCCAGTCGAGGAAGGCCGCATGGTCAGCGGCGTCGCGGAACACAACCTGGCCGTCGTGGCCGCGCTGGATGATGTGATGCGGCTGATGCGGAACAACCAGGCGGGGCAGGCGAGCCATAAGAGGAAGGATGGAAGGATCAAAAGAAAAGGGCCGGAGCGATTCACGATTGTAAATCACTCCGACCCTAATTTATTCAGCCTTCACGGATCTAACCGGTATCAGGCTGACACTTTCTTTTTGGACAACACCAGGCTGATCAGCACCGATGCCAGGAGGATTGCAGCAACCACCAGCAGCGACAGCATCACCGGAATGTGGAACCAGTACGCCAGCAGCATCTTGCCGCCCACGAACACCAGCACCAGCGCCAGACCGTACTTGAGATAGTGGAAACGGTCCGCCACGTCAGCCAGCAGGAAGTACAGCGCCCGCAAACCCATGATCGCAAACATGTTCGACGTGAACACGATGAACGGATCGGTGGTGATCGCAAAAATCGCCGGGATGCTGTCAACCGCGAAAACCAGGTCCGTCACTTCGATCAGGATCAGCACTAGCATCAGCGGCGTGAAATAGCGCACACCGTTGCGCATGGTGAAGAACTTCTCGCCGTCGTACTCGTTGCTGATCCGCATGTGCTTGCGCAGGAATTTCAACAGCGGATTGTCGTTGAGGTCGCTCTCCTTGTCCGCAAAGATCAGCATCTTGATGCCGGTCACGATCAGGAAGGCGCCGAACAGGTACATGATCCAGCTGAACTGTGCGATCAGCCATGCGCCCAGCAAGATCATCACGGCGCGCATGATGATGGCGCCGACCACGCCGTATAACAACACGCGCCGCTGCATTTCCGCCGGCACCGCGAAGTAGCCGAAGATCACCAGGAACACGAAGATGTTATCCACCGACAGCGACTTCTCGATCAGGTAGCCGGACAGGAACTCCAGGCTCTTCTGATTTGCAAATTCACGTCCGATGCTGTGATCCAGATACCACCACAGCAAACCGCTGAACAGCAGCGCCAGCATCACCCACGCCGCCGACCAGCCCAGCGCTTCCTTGACGGTCACCTTGTGCGCATGGCGACCGCCCAGCACCAGCATGTCGAACGCCAGCATACCCAGCACGAATACGATAAAGCCGCCCCACATCAGCGGACTTGCAAAACTTTCTACACCGTTCACGGTATTTCCCCTTTGGTTATATGTTCGTTACTACATCAGTCGAAATCGAAAATCTCGCCCAGAAAACCTTTCTTCTTGCGCGAGCGGTAATCCGAATGTTCCTTGTACTCACGGCCGTGGCCGAAGCGGTCGTCGTAACCGCGCTGTTGCGGTGCCGGCTGCTGCGACGCATATTGCGGCGGCGGCGCCGGAGCGCGCACGGCCGCTTGCGGCGCTGCGGCTTGCGCGCGTTCGATCAACTTGTCTAGCTCGCCGCGATCGAGCCAGACGCCGCGGCATTGCGGGCAGTAATCGATCTCCACGCCCTGACGATCGCTCATGCTCAGATTGACGGTAGTGCAAACGGGACATTTCATGTTGGCCTCCATGGCTGTGCAATAGACAGGTGCCACTTTAGCCAAATCCGATACTCTTGAAAATTCGAATATACTTTTCATTCTCTTCGTAAAAACCGATGTATTGAAAACACCATGGCCGCGCTCAATTACAAACATTTGCACTACTTCTGGACCGTCGCCAAGACCGGCGGCATCGCCCGCGCCGGTGAGCGCCTGCACCTTACCGCGCAGACCATCAGCGGGCAGATCACCCTGTTCGAGGAGACGCTCGGCTACAAGCTGTTCAACCGCGTCGGCCGCAAGCTGGAACTCAACGACGCCGGCCGCACCGTGTTTGCGTATGCCGACCAGATTTTCACCCTCGGGGAAGAACTCGAAGAAGTGATGCGCTTTCGCCCCGGCGGCAGACCGCTGCAGTTCCGTGTCGGTGTCGCCGATGCCGTACCCAAGACCATCGCCTACCTGCTACTGGAAACTGCGTTGAAGCTGGAAGATCCGGTGCGCATTGTCTGCCGCGAAGGCAAGCTCAACAACCTGCTCGGCGACCTCGCCATCCATCGGCTCGACATTGTCATCGCCGACAGCCCGATGCCGGGCAACATTGACGTGCGTGGCTATAGCCACTTGCTGGGCGAATGCAGCACCAGCTTTTTCGCCACGCCTGCGCTGGCCAAAGTGCACAAGAAGAATTTTCCGCAGAGTCTGGATGGCGCCCCCTTCCTGATGCCCGGTGAAGACGCTGCGGTGCGTCCCAGATTGCTGCGCTGGTTCGAGAAGGAAAAGATACGTCCGCAGATTGCCGGCGAATTCGATGACGGCGCTTTGCTGAACGCGTTCGGCGAAGCCGGCACCGGCATCTTTGCCGCCCCCTCGGCGGTCGCCGCGCAACTGAAGCAGCAACTCGGCGTGGTGCAGATCGGCCAGACCGAACAGATCACCGAACAGTTCTACGCGATTTCGGTGGAGCGTCGCCTGACGCATCCGGCGGTGCTGGCGATCCAGTCCGCGGCCCGAGAAAGCCTGATCATTCCAAAAGGGAAATAAAGGAAAATGATCGCGCCGAAAGTGACGCACAAAGAAAAAACCCCACGCGCCTTGCGGCTCGCGGGGTAAATCCCATTCTCGGGGGAGAGAATGGAGGGGGAAACCAGACTATAAAAAAAGCATTGCCTGACCGCAGCGTTTTTTACAAATTGTTACGCCGATCCGACCTGGGGTTCAGCGATGCACCGCGAAGCGTCAGGACTCAGTCAGCAACAAGGTGCGCAAGGCATCGTAAACCGTTGTCTGTTGATCATGTCGACAAATCAGATACGTGGTGATGCGACCATCCTTGCCTAAAGAATAGGTCGAAAAATTCTGTTGTCCATGCATATTTAATATCGTTCGCGGAACAAATGCGATCCCGGCGCCGGCCGCGACGCATGCCAGCATCGCGTGATACGACCCCAGTTCAAGCAAACGCGCCGGCCGACGCCCCTTGATCGTCCCGGACGCGTACCAGTGTTCGGCGCGCTTGCGATAGGCGCAACCTTGCTCGAACACAATCAACGTCTCGACGGTGAGGTCATCCGGGCTCTTCACCCGTGCATGTCCGCGCGGCACCACGATCACCAGCTCTTCCTGATACAGCGGCGTTGCCACAAAGACACCATCATCAATCGGCCCGGCCACCAGGGCGGCGTCCAACTTGAAAGCGCGCACCTGGTCGATCAGCATCTGCGAGGCAGACGTGGTCAGTTCCAGCTGCACCTCGGGCCAGCGCTGGTGAAATGCCGCCAGCGGCCCCGGCAAACGGCTGGCCGCAGTGCTTTCCATCGCCCCCACACGCAAGCGGCCGCGCGGTCCTTGCGGCAACACCGCCTGGCGCGCCTCCTGCACCAGCCCGAGGATGCGCTCGGAATAATCGAGCAAGATCTCGCCGGCCGGCGTCAGCAGCAGCCGCTTGCGATCGCGGATGAACAGCGGCACGCCGACCGACTCTTCCAGCTGGCGGATGCGCGTGGTGACGTTCGACTGCACGCGATGCAGGCGCTCGGCGGCGCGCGTGATGCCGCCTTCGCTGACCACGGCGCGAAAAATTTCAAGTGCGGCAATTTCCATGCTGTTCTCCTGTGGATGGCGCGTACGCCGCCAGCCTTGCTGCAATAACTTTCATCAAACATCCCTAAAACAGATGAATCCATTCTTATTATTCATTTTTTAGGATGATAAAGACAAGCTACCATTACGCCATCAGCAATATTCGCGCAATAACAGAAATGCCGCGGCAGCGCAGCTCCTCAAGCGCGCAACCCTCGCCGACCGGCATCACCACGGGAAGACATGACTACTCAGCATATCCAGGACACGCAAGCCAACCGCAAGACCGCCTTGCGCATCGCCCTTTCCGGCCTGATCGCGCTGTCGGTGGCCATGGGCATCGGCCGCTTCGCCTTCACACCGCTGCTGCCGATGATGCTGCACGATCAGACCATCGACCTCAATAGCGGCGGCTGGCTGGCGACGTCGAATTATCTCGGCTACTTTATCGGCGCCCTGCTGTGCGCGTTCTGGCGCGGCCTGCCGCCAACGCGCACGATCCGCGCCGGGCTGCTCGCGACGGTGCTGCTGACGGCGGGGATGGGCGCCTTCCATGCGCCAGGCCTGTGGCTGCTGCTGCGTCTGTTGTCGGGCATGGCCAGCGCATTGGTGTTCGTCTACAGCTCCGGCTGGTGCCTGCAGCGACTGGCACAATTACAATTTCCGGCTTTGGGAGGAATCATCTATTCCGGTCCCGGCCTGGGCATCATGCTGACCGGCCTGTCGAGCAGCGCCATGGTGGCCGGCGGCTGGCATGCGGCAGCCGGGTGGCTGGCGTTCGGCGTGATGGCGGCGTTGCTGACGCTGCTGGTGTGGAAAACCTTCCGCGGAGAAGTTGACCTGCGCGCCGGCGCCGCTGCCGCTCAGGAGTACACCGAGCCCGCAGCCGTAACGCGCGAAGTCCGCTGGCAGGTGCTGGCCTACGGCCTGGCCGGCTTCGGCTACATCATCACCGCGACCTTCCTGCCGGTGATTGCACGCCAGGCGTTGCCGGGGTCGTCCTGGCCCGATTTCTTCTGGCCGCTGTTCGGACTGTGTGTGGCGCTAGGTGCGCTCGGCGCAACACGCATCCCGGTGCATGCCGACCAGCGCCTGCTGCTGGCAATCAGTTATGTCATGCAGGCGATCGGCGTCATCATCAGCGCGATCCTGCCCAACGAGTTCGGCTTCGCGCTGGGCAGCATCCTGCTGGGCCTGCCGTTCACCGCCATCACGCTGTTCGCCATGCGCGAAGCGCGCCGCCTGCGCAGCCATCACGCACCCGGATTGATGGGCCTGATGACCGCTTCCTATGGCATCGGCCAGATCGTCGGTCCGCCGCTGGCGACCAAACTGGTGCACGTCAGCGGCTCGTTCACGCCGTCGCTGTCGATTGCGGCTGCCACGCTGCTGGCAGGGGCTGCGCTTTACGGCTGGCTTGCCGCACGCGACCGGAACAGTAAGCTTGCACCGGCATAGAAAGCCGGAAGCATAAAAAAAGCGCCGATGCGATCTCTTGCACCGGCGCTTTTTGTTTGCGTCCCAATCAGTGAATCAACGGAACGCCGGCTCGCCGAAGCTGCGCAGCTTGCGGCTGTGCAGCTGCTCTACGCCATGGTTGCGCAGTAATTCCAGTGCGCGAATGCCGATCTTCAGATGCTGCGCCACGCGCTGCTCGTAGAAACGATTCGCCATGCCCGGCAATTTGATTTCGCCATGCAGCGGTTTGTCCGACACACACAACAGCGTCCCATAAGGCACGCGGAAGCGGAAACCGTTGGCCGCCACCGTGGCGCTTTCCATGTCGAGCGCAATCGCCCGGCTCTGGCTGAAGCGCAGCAAGGGCGTGCGGTGGTCGCGCAACTCCCAGTTGCGGTCGTCGACCGAGGCCACGGTGCCGGTGCGCATGATGCGTTTGAGCTCGTAGCCTTCCAACTGCGTGATGCTCGCCACCGCGTCCTGCAAGGCCAGCTGTACTTCGGCCAGGGCCGGGATCGGCACCCACAACGGCAGGTCATCGTCGAGCACGTGATCGTCGCGTACGTAAGCATGCGCCAGCACGTAGTCGCCCATGCGCTGCGACGACGACAGGCCGGCGCAATGACCGAGCATGATCCAACCGTGCGGACGCAGCACGGCGATGTGGTCCGTGATGGTCTTGGCGTTGGAAGGCCCGACGCCGATGTTGACCAGCGTGATGCCGGAGCCGTCGGAACGCTGCAGATGATAGGCAGGCATTTGCGGCTGGCGCAGCGGCGCCGTGCCGGAACCGGCCACGCCCTTCATGCCTTCGACGTTGGCGTTGGGTGTAGTGACGTTGCCGGGTTCGACGAAGGCGGTGTATTGCTGGCGGTAGGTGCGCAGTTCCGGATCGTCGGTGGCCTGCATCAGTTCGCGGCCCATGCGCACGAACTCGTCGACATAGAACGCATAGTTGGTGAACAGTACATAGCGTTGAAAATGCTGGGGCGCAGTTGCCGTGTAATGGCGCAGGCGATGCAGCGAATAATCGATGCGCGGCGCGGTGAACAGCGCCAACGGATGCACGCCGTCGCGCCAGCCGCCGTTGTCGACTTCATAGGTGCCGTTGACGATGCGGTCGTCCATCTCGGCCAGGTCCGGCAAGTCGAACACATCAGGCAGCAGACGCAGATGCTCGGGATCGAGATCGCCTTCGACGTGGATGCCTTCGGCAAAGGCGAAGTGCACGGGAATCGGCAACTCGCTGACGCCGACCTCGAGCGGCTCCTGGTGATTCTGCAGCAGCAGCGTGAACTGGCTCAGCAGGTAATTCTTGAACAGCGTCGGGCGCGTCAGCGTGGTCTGATAGGTGCCGGGACCGGCAACGAAGCCGAATGACTGGCGCGTATCGGTATGGGTGACTTTCTCGGTGGTGATGCGCACGAAGGGATAGCACGCTCGCACACGGTCCTGCAGCACTTCGCCTTTGGCGAACAGCTTGAAGGCGTCACGGAGGATGGCGGTGTTGCTCTCATAGATCTCGATCACACGATCGACCGCCGCTTGCGGATCGGTAAATTTTTCGGTCAACAACTTGGCTCCAATCAATTCCGGTTCACGGGCTCATGACGCTTGGCCCCGGTTCGGTATGAATTCAACAAGAATTCATCTCGGCAACGTCCGATTTCATTGTACCTATATAAACAAAAAGGCCAACTGAATTCCGGAGATTGACGCGTCGCGCAACGACGTCGCGTTGATTTTCCCGCTGCTCGCAATTCTTGAATAGAATCAAATATTCCACCCGCTGATTTTTTCATTTAACAAAAATCAGGAGTGTGAAAAATTCAAAGTATCGAAACATCGTGCTGCGTGGTTTTCTGCATTCCTCTCAGTATGCAAATACCGCTCCGACGACGGTCGATTAGAGTGCAAAAGGGGATTTTTCCCGCCCTCAAAAAGCGCATCCGGCGCACCCCTTGCGGGCACAAAATCGGCGTCGCAATCGACGTATAAAAATACTTCCAAAAATCCCTCGACATATCTTCTAAGTCACGCCAATGAGTGCTATCTTGGCTGCTCTCCGCGCCTCACAAGGGCAAGCGTCGGCGTGCATCTGCTCGCGCTGAAACGCATGGAGAAGAGACGACAAAAACATACTTTAATCAAGAGGAACGACATGCATTCCAAAAAGATATTCGGCCAGTTTCTGATCCTGGCCTGTGCCGCCCTGGTCTCCATCGCGCACGCGCAAAAACTTCCCAACGTCATGATCCTGGCAACCGGCGGCACCATCGCCGGCACCGGCGCATCGAGCACGACAACCGTCGGCTACACCGCTGCAAAAATCGGCGTTGAAGCGCTGATCGACGCCGTTCCGGAACTCAAGAAAGTCGCCAACGTCAAGGGCGAGCAAGTGTTCCAGATCGCCAGCGAAAACATGAACAACGACTACTGGCTCAAGCTGTCCAAGCGCGTGAACACGCTGCTGGCGCAAAGCGACGTTGACGGCATCGTGATCACGCACGGCACCGACACCATCGAAGAGACCGCCTACTTCCTCGACCTGACCGTGCACAGCAAGAAGCCGGTGGTGATCGTCGGCTCCATGCGTCCATCGACAGCGATCAGCGCCGACGGCCCGATCAACCTGTACAACGCCGTCCTGCTGGCAGGCAGCCAGGAAGCCATCGGCAAGGGCGTATTGGTCACACTGAACGATCAAATCAATGCTGCGCGCGAAGTCACCAAGACCAACACCTCGACACTGGATACTTTCAAGACGCCTGAACTGGGTTTCCTGGGCTACATCCAGGGCAGCAAGCCGTTCTTCTATCGCCAGTCGACCCGCAAGCACACTGTTGATTCCGAATTCGACATCTCGAAGCTGGATGTGCTGCCGCAAGTCGACATCGTCTACGGCTACGCCAACATGAACCCGATCGCGCTGAACGCCTTCGTCGCCGCGGGCGCCAAGGGCATCATCCACGCCGGTGTGGGTGACGGCAGCCTGAACAACATGGTGGCGCCATCGCTGAGCGAAGCGCGCAAGAAAGGCGTTGTAATCGTTCGCGCCAGCCGCGTCGGCCAAGGCATCGTGGCGCGCAACGGCGAAGCGGATGACGACAAGCTGGACTTCGTCGTCTCCGACACGCTGAACGCACAGAAAGCCCGCATCCTGCTGATGCTGGCGCTGACCAAGACCAGCGACACCAAAGCAATCCAGAAGATCTTCTATACGTATTGATCACTATCTGACGCAGCAAGAAAAACGGCCCGCAATGCGGGCCGTTTTTTATTGTGCGCGAAGAGTTGCGCCGGGCATCAGAAGCCCAGCGATTTGCCGGCGCCCAGCAGCGTCGCCACACCGATGAGCGCAAATATCAGCGCCGCAATGCTGTGCACGATGCGCACCGGAATCTTGCCGGCGATACGGTCGCCCAGCAACACCGCCGGCACATTGGCGATCATCATGCCCAGCGTCGTTCCCGCCACCACCGGGATGAAGGCGTGGTACTGCGCCGCCAGCGCCACCGTCGCCACCTGCGTCTTGTCGCCCATCTCGGCGAGGAAGAAGGCAATCACGGTGGTGCCGAACACGCCGAAGCGCGCGAACTTGGCTTCGCTCTCGTCGAACTTGTCGGGAATCAGCGTCCAGATCGCCATGCCGATGAAGGAGATGCCCAGCACCCAACGCATGGTTTCGGGCGAGACCAGCGACGTGATCCATGCACCGAGCGCGCCGGCAAAGGCGTGATTGGCAATGGTCGCCACCAGAACGCCCAGAATGATGGGAATCGGTTTGCGGAATTTTGCAGCGAGGATAAAGGCCAGCAGTTGCGTCTTGTCGCCGATTTCAGCTAAAGCGACTACGCCGGTAGAAATGAGAAATGCATCCAATTGGGGTCTCCATGGCCGGACAAAAAAACGATTGACCACACCTCTCCCCGGCCATTCCGGAGGCAATGTGGTCAAAGGTCTTGTCAAGCTTTTAGGACCGCTTATGCCATGGTCGTGTGGACCAAGTATGTTGACATAAGCCCCTCCTCAGGGCGGAAGGCGACTACTCCCCAATGACCGGCGAATTTTACTCAATTAATTTTTATGCGTCCATAGAAAATACATAAAGAAACAGGAACCAAGCCCGGGGATGAGACTCTTTATCAAGTAGCTTTCAGGAAATCATGACGGTCCGATACCAAGCGCCCACGCGGGTGCCCCCGTCATGCTAGGATTTCCGCCTTGCCGCGTCTTCATTCATCGCATTCAAGCTGGTTTGCTTCACTGATGCGATCCACTTGCATACGCTGCGCTCCCGACCAACCTTTGCTGTTTTCACGCAGCATTATTCATTCGACATCTATTGCCCATGATCAATCGACGCACCTTCCTGAGCTCTGCCACAGCGACCGCCGCTCTCGCCGCCCTCGGCATTCCTCCCGAAGCGCTCGCCGCCAATCGCATCAAGCTCGGCAATCCTGCGCCCTTCTCGTTCGACGCGCTGATCGCACAAGTGCGTACGGCCGCGCAATCGCCCTACAAGCCGCAGAACAAACCGCCGGCCGAGATCCTCGACAAGATCGATTACGAGGCGCACGGCAAGATCAAATTCAATACCGATGCATCGCTGTTCGCCAATGGTCCCGGACAATTCCCGGTGACCTTCTTCCATCTCGGCCGCTTCTTCCAGGCGCCGGTGCACATGTACACGTTGGAGGGAACAGGCAACAACGCCAAGGCGCGCGAAATCCTGTACGACGAGAGTTATTTCGACATGCCGGCCGACAGCCCCGCGCGCAAGCTGCCGCGCGGCAGCGGCTTTGCCGGTTTCCGCTTCCAGGAAAGCCGCAGTGGCGATCAGGCCAAACTCGACTGGCGCAAGAACGACTGGGTGGCTTTCCTCGGCGCCTCCTATTTCCGCGCGATCGGCGACCTGTATCAGTACGGCCTGTCGGCGCGCGGCATCGCCATCGACGTCGCCCAGGCCGGCAAGCCGGAAGAGTTTCCCAACTTCACGCACTTCTATTTCGAAACGCCGGCCGACAAGAGCGACACCGTCGTGGTGTATGCCGTGCTCGACGGCCCCAGCATCGTCGGTGCTTACAAGTTCATCATGCGCCGCGGCGCCGACGTCGTCATGGATGTCGACTGCGCACTGTTCCTGCGTCAGGACGTGGGACGTCTCGGCATCGCGCCGGCCACCTCGATGCTGTGGTATTCCGAAGCCGTCAAAGGCACCGGCGCCGACTGGCGTCCGGAGGTGCACGACTCCGACGGCCTGGCGATCTGGAACGGCAACGGCGAACACATCTGGCGTCCGCTCAACAACCCGGCGCGCATCACCGCCTCGGCGTTCGGCGACAACAATCCGCGCGGCTTCGGCCTGCTGCAGCGCGACCGCAACTTCGACCACTATCAGGATGGCGTGCATTACGAGCGCCGTCCAAGCCTGTGGGTGGAGCCGCTGGAAGGCTGGGGCGAAGGTTCGGTGCAACTGATCGAAATCCCGACCGACGATGAAATCCACGACAACATCGTCGCGATGTGGGTGCCGAAAGCCAAAGCCGCCGCCGGCAGCAGCTATCGCCTGCGCTACCGCCTGCATTGGATGAAGGACGAGCCGTTTCCGTCGCCGCTGGCGCGCTGCGTCGCCACGCGCCTCGGTAACGGCGGCCAGCCGGGCCAGGCGCGTCCGCAAAACGTGCGCAAGTTCATGGTCGAGTTCAAGGGTGCCCCGCTGGAGAAGCTGGCCTTCGGCGAATTGCCCGAGGCCGTACTGTCATCGTCACGCGGCAGCTTCTCGTATGTCTTCACCGAAGCCGTGCCGAATGGCGTAGCCGGCCACTGGCGCGCGCAGTTCGACCTCACCGTCGACGGCGACGATCCTGTCGATCTGCGCCTGTACCTGCGCCACAAGAACCAGACGCTGTCGGAAACCTGGCTCTATCAGTACCAGCCGTTCAAGACGCGCGGCGTCTACTAAGGGCGAGCTGGCGTCAATCTGACCGCGCCGGAACATACAGCATCGTTCCGGCGCACGCCATCCCCCCTCTCCTTCTGTTTCTTCCCGGCACACTCCGCACGATTCACAATTGCGCCGTCTTGTCATCAATTCGACACATTAGCCGCTTACTCTCTGGGAAACACTTTGCGGTCACGCAGAGGCATTCCATATTGAGGCAACAAATTGCGGTTATTGCGGGTATTGCGGTTACAACTATCGACGCGGCCGGCCTGGCTGAGCTCGGCGTTTCAGGACGGCCGGGGGCTGTCATCTGTGTATTTGCTGCTGTCCTGCTTCCTGCTGATCGTGATCTGGTCCATCACCTTCACACGCATCCGCAATGAAAAGGCGCTGGCAGTGGAAAGCTCGCTGTCCGACAGCAGGAACGTCGCCGCCATCATCTCTTCCAACCTAGAGGAAGTCCTCAGCAAGGCGCTGCTCTATTCCCGCATCGGCCAGTCGGTGCTGGACGGCGACGCGCACGCCGCAAGTTATCTGTCGCCGCTGTTCTTGGGCGACTCGGCGTATCTGCGCGTAGCCATCTTCGACGCCAACGCCAGGCTGGTCTATTCCTCGGCGCGGCAAAAAGAGGAGCCCGAGTTTTCCCAGTTGATCAACGCCGCTTACGTGTCGTCTCTGATGTACTCGCAACGCCAGGGTGGCATGATCATCAGCCCGCCGCTGAAAAAGGACGGCTACACCTGGCGCGTGCCCTTGCTGATCCCGCTGAAGAACAAGAACAATGAATTGCAGGGATTTTTCACGGCAATCCTTGACCTCGGGTATTTCCTGAAGACCTACAAGGACGTCAGCGTCGGCAGCGGCAGCCGCATCGAAATCCTCAACGCCACCGGCTTCCAGCTTGCCGAACTGAGCGGCAGCACGCTCTCGGGCGGCAGCAATTTCGCCGGCGAAGACTATGCGCTGTTCCTGGTCGACAACAAGGCCGACGGTGAAATCCGTGCCGTCCGCCCGGGCGAGCAGGAACAGCAGATCGGTGTACAACGCAAACTCGATCGCTATCCGCTGGCTGTGATCGTCAGCCGCGATCCCGACTTCGTGCTCGGCAAGCTGGCGCTGCCGCATCGCGACTACCGCTACCAGGCGATCATCATTTCCGTCATCGTGCTGCTGTTCTGCTACGGACTGATCAACATCGCACACCGGCGCAAACGCCTGTACGAAAAACTGCTGTTCTCGGAACGGGAAAAGAGCGGCCTGATCGATCAGCTCGAACAGGAAAAATCACGCGCCTATCAACTGGCTTCGCACGACTACCTGACCGGCATCCCCAACCGCATGCTGTTCCACGAAATCGCCGCCACCGAGTTGTCACGCGCGCGTCGCAGCCGCAAGTTGTATGCGCTGTTCTTCCTCGACCTCGACAAGTTCAAGGTCATCAACGACACGCTCGGCCACGCTGTCGGCGACGCCTTGCTGCAGACCGTCGCCACGCGCTTGCGCGCAGTCTTGCGCGAATACGACCTGGTGGCGCGGCTGGGCGGCGATGAATTCGTGGTGCTGGTGTCCGAAATCGCCGCCGAAGAACGTGTCGCCCAGATCGCCCGGGAACTGATCGCCGCCATCAGCGCGCCCTACCCCGACCTCGAAGGCCATGAAGTCCTGACCACCACCAGCATCGGCATTGCGCTGTATCCGCGCGACGGCCAGAGCGTCGACCAGTTGCTGACCAGCGCCGACGCCGCGATGTACACCGCCAAGAAAGCCGGCAGCGGCGCCTACCGATTTTACGACGCCTCGCTCAATGCTTCCGCCGCGCGCGGGCTCGAGTTGCTGGCGCGCTTCCGCCAGGCGCTGAAGAACGACGAGTTCTGCCTGCACTACCAGCCCAAGGTGGAGATGCACGATTTCGACATCGTCGGCATGGAGGCGCTGATCCGCTGGGAGCATCCCGAGCACGGACTGATCTTCCCCAACGACTTCATTGCACTGGCCGAAGACCACGATCTCATCATCCCGCTGGGACATTGGGTCATCAAGGCGGTCTGCCGCCAACTCGCCGACTGGAAGAAGCGCGGCCTCAAGGTGGTGCCGGTCGCCATCAACGTCTCGGTCAAACAATTGCAGGATGAGTTGCTGCTGGAGACCATCCTGGACGCGCTGAAAAAATACAAGCTGCCGCCCTTCCTGCTGGAGATCGAAGTCACCGAAAGCTGCTTCATTGACGACATCGACAGCGCCAAGGCTGTGCTGGAAAAACTGCGCGCGGAAGGCTTGCGCATTTCGCTCGACGACTACGGCACCGGCTACGCCGGCCTGAGCCACATCAAGACGCTGCCGGTCTATGCGCTCAAGATCGACCGCTCGTTCATCCGCGACATCCGCAACGACAACAGCGACGCCATGATTGTCGCCTCGACCGTGTCGCTGGCACGCAACCTCGGCCTCAAGGTCATCGCTGAAGGCGTGGAAAGCAAGGAGCAACTGATGCATCTGAAGGTGATCGGCTGCGATGAGGTGCAAGGTTTTTACCTGCAACGGCCGGTATCGGCGGAACAGATCGAGCCGGTATTGCAAAAAGGGAGATTCGATCCGCTATGAATACACTGAATGCATTGCTGACGCTGGCGCAGGCCGTCCGGAAAATTCCGCATACCCTGCGCGGCGGCGTGGCGCTGCCGCTGCTCCCCTTGTTTCCGCTGTCAGTGCTGATCGTGTTGCTGATCCTGACGCTCAACAGCCTGCCGGCCGACGCCGCCCAATGCGAGCGACCGGCGCGGCTGCGCTTCTCGTTTGTGCCGCAAGGTGAATTGCAAGACGATGGCGCTGCCTTGAAGCCGCTGTTCAATGATCTGGAGAAATCGCTTGGCATACCGGTCGAGGCGATTACGCCCGCCTCCTACGGAGCCGTCAATGAGGGCTTGCTGGCCGGCGCCGTCGACGTCGCCCGGCTGGGACCGGCGACTTATGTCTCGGCGCACAAGAGTGATCCGCAGATCACGCCATTCGCGACCTTGATGAATATGGCCGATGCATTCAGCGACGGCAATACGGCGGCATATTACTCGCTGCTGATCGTGCGCCAGCACGGCCCGGTGACGTCGATTTCGGGATTGAAGGGCAAGCGACTGGCATTGGCGGATCCGGAAAGCACCTCGGGTGCGCTGATCCCGCTGCATGTGTTTGCGCGCCAGTTGGGCACGACGCTGGACAAATACTTTTCGCGGATCGGCTATTCCGGCAATCATGAGCAATCGGTCAGCGCCGTGCTCAACCAGGAAGTCGACGCCGCCTTCGTCGCCAGCGCCAATCTCGGCGCCTTGATCGCCGCCGGCAAGGTCAAACGCGCCGATGTGCGCGTGCTGTGGAAATCGGCGCCGATTCCCTTCGATCCCTTCGTCTATCGCGGCCAGCTGTGCGAGGACATCCAGAAGAAAATCCGCGCCGTCTTTTTCAACAAGAAGAGCGCCAATGTGCAGGCAACACTGAGCAACCTGCGTGCCCAGGAATTCGTGCCGGCGCTGGACAAGAACTACGACATCATCCGCGGCCTGCCGTAAGGTCGATTTTGGTCTCGAACAATCTGCGCAGCCAGCGGATCAATCCGCCGATGACCGGCAATTTCTGAAACAGCTCTTCCGCCGCGTCCCAGTAGTCTCGATGCAACACGACCAGGCCTTCATCATTGAACTTCAGATGCGTGCTGCCGACAACGCTGTAGTGCTTGCCCTTGAGTTCGAACTCGAACACCCAGGTAATGAAGGCCTGATCGCCGTCGATCATGCGGTCGTGGATGATGAAATGCGGATTGTCGGTCGTGTCGAACATGTGTTCGTACACGGCGATCATGGCCGCGATGCCGCGGATGTCGTTGAACGGATCCTTGAAGTGCACGTCGGACGCATAGAACTGGCCGATGTGGCGCACGCTTTGTCGCGTCAGCGTGACATACCATTCGGCCAGCGCATCGAGTCGGTCTTTGAATCTGATCTCAGTCATGTCAGTCAGGTCATGTGCAAGAAACGGTGGAACAAGGCGAAGCGCCAGCGATAGGGAAGCATCTGGACCAGCTTCAGGATACGCGTAAAGCGGCGCGGAAAATGGATTTCAAAACGTCCCTCGGCGATGCCCTTCCAGATTTCGACCGCTGCGGCGGCGGGCGTTTGTATTGCGGGCATGGCGAAATCGTTTTTCTCCGTCAGGCCGGTCTTCACGAAGCCGGGATTGATCAGATAGACATTGATGCCCTTGCTGCGCAAATCACTGTAGAGAATTTCCGCCAGGTTGATCAGGGCCGCCTTGCCGGGACCGTAGACGCTGGCATTCGGCAAACCCATGTAGCCGGCCACGCTGGCCACCAGCGCTATGCCGCCGCTGCCGTGCGCCAGCATGTCGGGCAGCACGCTGGACAAGGCCGAATAGACGCTCACCAGATTGGTCTTGATGGTCTGCTCGGCGACGTCATCGCTGACCTCCCAGCTGCGCTCGGGACGATAATCGGCGGCGCAGAACAGCATCAGGTCGACGCCGCCGAATGCCGCGCAGATCTGGGTGTGACGCGCGCGCCAGGCGGCGTGATCGAGTACGTCGAACGGCAGGATCAGGGCCTTGTCGCTGGTCCCCGCCACGGCCTGCAAGGCCTCCAGGCGGCGCGCCGAGATCGCCACCTGCGCCCCCATCGCCAACGCCTGCCGCGCCAATGCGGCGCCGATGCCGCTGGAGGCGCCGATCAGCCAGATGCGCTTGCCGGTCCAGTCGTGCACGGGCTTGTTCATGGGACTAAACATCATGGTCTCCGTCAGTCCTGCTTGCGAAAGAACAGCGTCACCTGTCCGACTTCCAGTCCGAACTTGCTCATGCTGGTGCGGTTGATCATGGTGCGCTGGTCCATCTGATACATCCAGTCGTCCATGTGCATTTCATACGTCTTGCCGTCGACCGGCAGCAACAGGGTATAGCGCCAGTTCAACGCGTTGCCGGCGGCATGGCCGACCGCTTCGCCGACAACGTCGCCGGCGGTGCCGCGCCAGCTGCCGTCGGCTTGTTTGATCAGTGTCCAGACGCGCTGCTGGGTGCTGCCGTCGTCATAGCGGAAGCGCTCGTCCAGCGTCAGCTTGCCGTCCTGCGCGCTGCCGGTGATGTCGACATGAAAGCGCTTGACGACTTCGCCGCCGCGTTTCTGGAACATGCCCCAGGCCTCCGTTTTCCCGCTGAAAAATTGCACCGGGTCGAATACCGGCTCGTTCTTGGCGTAGTGCGAAACGTCGGTGCCGGCGCAGGCGCCCAGCAACGTGAGCAGCGACAAGGCTGCAAACCAGCGGATGATTTTCATGAAGTTGTCTCCGGTAAAACAGCAAGAGAATCGGATGCCGGCGTCGTTTTCAACAACAGCAAGGCGATCAGTTTGAATACGCAGGGTACGGCGGCATACACCCAGCCCAGCGCCGGGTTGCCGCTCATGCCGGGTTGATAATCGAACAGCGCCAGCAGCGGCAAGGCAAGGCCGGAGATCGCCAGCGCCAGTTTCGCCAGCAACGTCCAGACGCCGTAATAGGCGGCAGTGCTTTCGTGCCTGCCGATCACGTTGGCCAGCAATACCGGCGGCAAGGCCAGGTCGGCTCCCAGAGCCAGACCCGCTGCTACGCACACAGCGCCATAAAGCAGGACATCGCCCGCGCCCAGCAACACCGTACCGCTGAAAGCAAGGATCGCCAGCAACATGCCGGCGCGCCAGGCCTGCAATACACCGACGCGTTTGGCGGCGATTACCCACAGCGGCAAGCCGATCGCGGTAGAAATGAAATACGTCGCGAGAAAGCCGCCGGCGTAATCCGACGCTTGCAATCTGTCATTGATGAAAAACAGCGCCAGCGTCGCCGGTATCGCCACCGAGACGGCGTTCAGGAAATACGGCAACAGCAGCCGGCGAAATCCCGGATTGGATTTCATCGTCGCCACGGCATTGCGCCAGCCGCCCGCCTGCGCCGCGACTTTGTTCCAGCACGGCGCCAGCCACAGCAAAGCCGCCAGCGACGCCGCCAATGCCACGGCGAAAGCGGCCGAATACAGCGCGAAACCACTTTGGCTGCGAGCCCCGCTGACCATGATGAAGCCCGGAATCACACTCGCCAGGACCGCTCCCAACAAACCCATCAACTCACGCAAGGCGGAAGCGCCGAGCAAGCCGCCGGCGTCTTCCGACAAGCGCGCACCCCACGCCAGATAGGCAATATTGAGCATGCTGTGCGCGGTATAGGCAACGATCAGCATGACGCCCAGCCACGCCAGCAGATAGCCGCCTGAAGCGCGCACGCTCTGCGGCGGCAACCAGATGCCGAAGAACGCCAGCGCCAGCAACAACGCGGCCAGCGTCATCCATAAAGTCAACCTCGCGCCGTGCAATCGGTCGATGCATTGCCCGAGCCAGGGGTCTTGCACCGTATCGACGATGCGCGCCAGGAACAAGACCCAGCCGGTGCCCGCCAGCGTGGCGCCGAGATAGGAGGTGTAGTACAGCGGCGCCTGGATATACACGGGCAAAGCCGACATCGCCAACGGCAGGCCAAGCAAACCGTAGGCGAGATAGCGAAGCCGACTTTCGCTGTTCATTGGACTGCCTTCATTTTTCTGCTCCCAGCAGGCGATTGCGCAATTGCGTATCTCTGGTGCGAGGATCAAGCCAGATGGCGAAGAAGGCGCGCGCGAATTCCGCATCGCGCACCTCCGCCAGCAAGCGCGTGCGGCTGTAGAAACGGCAGCCGATGCCCGGCAGATAGACACCGGTGAGCTGATCGCCTTCATTGACGTCGGTGAAGGCGCGCGTCATGTCGGCTTCCCAGCGCTGCAATTGCTCGTTGCTGTAACGGTCGCCGAACAGGCGGCGGATTTCATCCATGCTGGTCTGCACGATGCGCGCACGGCTGATACTGCGCTGATAGGTCAACTCCAGCGCAAACGGCTGTTCGGGATCGAACGGCGTCGCGGCGCTCCACAGTGATGCGTCATAAATTTTCAGCCCGAACCAGCGCAGTCCGGCGCTACCCTGCAGGTGCGCCTGCGGCAGATCGTCACGCCAGCCCGCCGCCTGTGCAGGACCGGCGAACAATGCGACCGCGAGCAAGATGCATGCTGCAACACCTCTGCAGAAACACCCGCTTACGCAATCAGCCTTTCCGTAACATAAACTGAATGACATCGGTGCGCTCCTCATCGAAACCCACTTCGCAATAGGCATAGTAGAGTTGCCACAGGCGCATGAAGCGCTCGTCGAAGCCCTGCTCCTGAATCGCATCGCGGGCGCGCAGGAAGGAGGCGTGCCAACGGCGCAGCGTCTCCGCATAGTCGAAACCGAAACGGTATTGATCGAGGGTCTGAAGGCCGGCGTTGCGCGCCTTGGCGCAGAAGCGTTCCGGACTCGGCAGCATGCCGCCCGGGAAGATGTACTGGCGGATGAAATCGGACGTGCTGCGATAGCGTTTAAAGTATTGCTCGGCAATCGTGATCGACTGGATCATTGCGCGGCCGCCCTTTTTCAGGCGCGCCGACACGGTATCGAAATACTGCTGCCAGAAGCGCTCGCCGACGGCCTCGAACATTTCGATCGAGACCACGGCGTCGTACTCGCCTTTCAAATCGCGGTAGTCGCACAATTCCAGCTTGGCCAGATGACCGAGGCCGCGCACGGCGATACGCTGCTGCGCCACCTGCAACTGCGCCGCCGAGATCGTCACGCCGTGCACGCGGATACCGCGCACCGCAGCGTGTTCAGCGAAGCCGCCCCAGCCGCAACCGATTTCCAGCACGTGATCGCCGGCCCGCAAACCGAGTTGATCGATGATGCGCTGATACTTCTGCGCCTGCGCCGCCTCCAGGCTTTGTCCGTGATCGCCGTTGAAGATCGCACTCGAATAGGTCCAGCTGTTGTCGAGCCACTGATGGTAGAAGGCATTGCCGATGTCGTAATGCGCATGGATATTCTTGCGGCTGCCGGCGCGCGTATTGGCGCGCATCAGATGCCGCAGGCGATACCACAGCCCGGCCAGCTTGCCGCCGAACATCATGCGTTCCAGTTCCGCCTGGTTGCGCAGGCACAGACGCAGCAGCGCGCTCAGGTCGGGCGTGTCGATCCAGCCGGCGGCATAGCTTTCGGCGAAACCGATGTCGCCCGATTGCAGCATGCGGGCGCAGGCGCGCCAGTCGCGAATGATCATCTGCGCGCTGGGCGGTTGATGCAGGTCGCCGAAGGTCAGCGTATTGCCGTGCGGCGTAACCAGTTGCAGGTGACCGTGCGCAAGGCAATTGAGCAGGCGCAGAAACAGGCGCGTGGCCGGCGGTGCGGAGACGGAAGCGTCCAGGGGACGCGATGAATTCGATAGCGCAGCTTCGGGCATGGATGCGCTGAAGTGCTTCATCTCGGTCGGGTTCACGGTGACATCTCCTTGTTGAAATTGGCGGTCGCAACCGCGCTATCCGTTGGACGGGCCGGCTTGCGGAAAAACGGCACGCGCTTGCGCCAGAGTTTCCAGGCCTGCCAGTGAATTTTTGCGACGATGCCGAAGGTCAGGAAAGGCTGCGTCAGCAAGGCGCGCAACGCGACCGCCGACGTCATTGCCTGCAAGCGGCCGCCGACGGTGGTGTGGATCAGTACGCCGGGGCTTTCGCAATTCTCGGCGCCGTCTTCATAGTCGATGCCGATCAGCGTGGTCTTCTCCGTATCGCGAAAGCGAAACCGGTAGCTGCCGCGTACTTCGCAAAACGGCGACACATGCATGGCTTTGGCGCAGACCAGGCGCGTGTCGGGCGTAATCGCTTTTCGTTCGCCGTCAGCCAGCAGATAACGGTGCGTCTCGCCGAAGGTGTTGTTCACTTCGGCCAGTACGGCGCGCAAGGCGCCGCTGCTGTCATGGCACAGCCAGAAGCTGACCGGATTGAACACGAAGCCGAACAGCCGCGGAAAAGTCTGCAGCCAGATTTCACCGTCGCAAGGCAAGCCGGCGTCGGCCAGTTGCGCACGCATCCAGCCGTCCAGATCGCTGCCGTCGCGCGGACCGTAGTCGCGTGTCCTGAGCGACATCAACCGCGGGCGATTGACGCCGAACCAGGCATTGTTCGCAGCGGACAGCCGCGCCAGATTCAGGCGCACATAAAACACCGGGTAGACGAAGCGGTGCTGCGCCGGGCGCAGCCGCTCGTGCATGACCTGGCCGCGAACCAGATAGGCCGGTGCGCATGGGTTCGTCATGGTCAGACCTTCGCCCATAACGGCGCCACACCAAAATCCGCGACCACGCGCAGCGCCGATTTCAGGCCGTCTTCGTGAAAACCGTAACCAGTCCAGGCGCCGGCGAACCAGGTGCGTCGTTTTCCCTGGATGGCAGCCAAGACGTTTTGTGCAGCAATGGCCGCCTGATCGAATACCGGATGATCGTAGTCGAACTTCGCGATCGTCTTGTCGGCGGCGGGCGGCGAGAATGGATTGAGCGTCACCATCACCGCGCTCTTGCATGGCAACGCCTGCAATTGATTGAGCCAGTAGCTGACGCACACCGCACGGGCGCCGTCTTGCGCCGCAGAAGCTGCACCGAGGTAATTCCAGGAAGACCAGACTTTGCGCCGCTGCGGCATCAGCGACAGATCGGTGTGCAGGTAGGCAGTGTTGGCCTGATAGCGTACTGCCGACAACAGGGCGCGCTCTTCGGCATCGGCGTCAGTGAGCATGTGCAAAGTATCCGGAGCATGCGTGGCGAACACGACGCTGTCGAATTGTTCGTAACCGCTATGCGTGCGGACGGTCACCGCGTCGTCGCTGCGCAGCACCGTCAGCACCTCGGTGTTGAGCCGCACCGCCGGCAGGGTGGCCGTGATCTTCCTGACGTATTCGCGCGCGCCGCCTTTGACCGTGCGCCATTGCGGGCGATCATTGACCTGCAGCAATCCGTGATTGAGGCAGAAGCGCAGGAAGGTCGCGGCCGGGAATTGCAAGATATCCGCCGGCGCGCTTGACCAGATCGCCGCCGCCATCGGCAGCAGGTAGGCATCGCGAAACATCGCGCCGTAGCTGCCGGCGGCCAGCAGCTGTTCCAGCGTTACAGGCGCATCGAGGCTGGCGGCGAGATTGCTTTCCGCCGCGCGATTGAAGCGCAGGATGTCGCGCAACATGCCGAGGAAAGCCGGCGACAGCAATCGCCGGCGCTGTGCAAACACCGTATCCAGGCTGGTGCCTGCCCATTCGAATCCGCCGTCGTCGAGCGACACGCCGAACGACATGTCGGTGGTGTAACTGTCGACACCGAGTTCGTCGAGCAAGGAGATCAGATTCGGATAGGTCGCTTCGTTGAACACCAGAAATCCTGTATCGACCGGAAAGCTCAGGCCTTCCAGCGTCACGTCCACCGTGTTGGTATGGCCCCCTATATAGCTGCCGGCTTCGTACACCACGACGTCATGCTCACGGGCAAGGAAATACGCGCTCGCAAGGCCGGATATGCCGGCCCCGATCACTGCGATTTTTTGCCTTGCTTGCGTCATTGGCGACCTTTCGTGTCGTTTTGTCGTGCATGCGCCCGTTTGCGCGTTGTTGGTTTTGCTGCTTTTGCCACTTCGGTGCTAAGATTACTACCAATATAAAATAAAATCTACCAATTAGTAACTAAAGCTACCAATGAGTATTTTTGGCAAATTAAGCTTCAAGGATCAAGCCTTCAAGCTGCGTGAGAACGCCATTCTGGATGCGGCCACGTCCGTATTGGGCACCAAGGGTTACGACCTGATGACCATGGACGACGTCGCCGGCGCGGTGGGGATCTCCAAACCGAGCCTGTACAAGCATTTCAAATCGAAGGAAGACCTGGTCGGCGAAGCGCTGATCCGTCTGATCGATGGCGCGGTGGACTATCTGGCGCAACTCGATGCTGCGTTAAGTCCGAAAAACAAGCTGGCGGCACTGCTGGAATGGGCCTTGCGCGTGCGGCTGGACGGCGGCCTGCCGTTTCTGCCGTCGACCAGCGCACATGTGCGCGACATGCTCATGCGCAACCTCAAGTACGTCACGCGCGTACTCAAGCTCAACGGTCAGATCGAAAAACTAGTGCTGGCGGCGCAGAAAAGCGGTGAGCTCGACGCCGCCCTGCCCAGCGACGTCATCCTGTTCAGCTATTACGCGCGCACCTGCGATCCGGCGGTGGAATACCTGCAGCGCTTCAGCAAGATGAGCAACGAGGATATCGTGCGCCACATGCTGCAAGTGGCGTTCGACGGTTTTCATCCGGCGCGCTGACATCCTTGCGGCCATAAAAAAACCGGCGCTCTCGCGAGGGCCGGTTTTTTATTGTGCCGAGGTATCGATCAGAACGGGATGTCGTCATCCATATCCGAGAAGTTCGGCGCCGGACGAGCTGCCGCCGGCGCGCGCGCTGCGCCACCTCCGCCGCCATTGCCACCAGCACCGCCACCCGGGCTCTGACGCGCCGGCGCACCGCCGCCACCGCCGCCATAACTACCGCTGCCGCCGTCATCCGACGCGCCACCGCCCATGCCCTGGCGGCCGCCCAGCATTTGCATGGTGTCGGCGATGATTTCAGTCGTGTACTTTTCGACGCCGTCCTTGTCGGTCCACTTGCGTGTCTGCAGGCGGCCTTCGACGTAGACTTGCGAACCCTTTTTCAGGTACTGGCCGGCGATCTCAGCCAGCTTGCGATAGAAGGTGATGCGATGCCATTCGGTGAGTTCTTTCTTTTCACCGCTGTTCTTGTCTTTCCAGCTTTCGGTCGTGGCGACGGCGACGTTGGTGACGGCTTCGCCATTGGGCATGTAACGCGTTTCCGGGTCACGTCCGAGATTGCCGACGATGATGACTTTATTGACCGATGCCATTGTTTCTCCTGGATTTCACTAAATTTGATAATTGATTCACTGATTAAGCAGCTGCGCTTGCCGGCTGGACGCCGCGGCGCGGCAGATTTTTCATGTTAGACGCGATTATAAGCCAGGTCAGTGTTGCCACAGCACACATTACAAACACCGAGGGGGCGCCGGCATATTGTTTAAGCCATCCGCCCAGCGCGCCGCCGCAGAACAGACCGAGCGCCTGCAGCGTATTGTAGACGCCCAGCGCGGTGCCTTTGGCGGCGGCCGGTGCAATGCGCGACACCAGCGACGGCTGGCAGGCTTCCAGGATGTTGAACGCGATGAAAAATGCAAACAACAGCAACACCAGCACCCACCAATGCGCGGCGAAATGCGACAAGGTCAGCCACATGCCGATCTGCACCAACAGCAGCAAGGAAATGGCGGCGACGAACACCTGCTTCATGAGTCCACGCTTTTCGCCGATGAACACCGGCGGCAGCATGAAGACGAACGAGGCCAGCACCACGGGCAGGTAAATCTTCCAGTGCTCGGCTACCGGCAAACCGGCATATTGCACCAGCGCCGCCGGCAACACCACGAACATCGCCATCTGCGTCATGTGCAGTGCGAATACACCGAAATTCAGGCGCATCAACTCGCCATGGCGCAGCACCTCGCCCAGCGGCACGCGGCGCGCCTTGACCATCGGCGCATCGGGAACCACGAACAGCACTACGCCGATGGCAGCCAGCGCCAATACGCCGGTGAGCCCGAAGATGCCGCCCATGCCGATTGCCTTATATAACAACGGCGAGGCTACCAGCGACACCGCGAAGGTCAGGCCGATCGAGCCACCCACCATCGCCATAGCTTTGGTGCGATGTTCTTCGCGCGTCGAATCGGCGATGAAGGCAGTCACCGCCGCCGAAATCGCCCCCGCACCCTGAATGGCGCGGCCGGCGATGACCCAGCCGATATCCTGCGCGCCCGCGGCAATGAAAGAACCCAGGGCAAACAACACTAGTCCCACCACGATGACGCGCTTGCGGCCATATTTGTCGGATGCCATGCCGAACGGGATCTGGCCGAACGATTGCGCCAGACCGTAGATGCCCATGGCGAGTCCGACCATGGCCGCGCTTTCGCCGCCCGACATGCCTTTGGCATGGACCGCGAATACCGGCAGGATCAGGAACAGGCCGAGCATGCGCAAGGCGAAAATCGATGCCAGCGAGGCGCTGGCACGGATTTCGGCGCCGGACATGCCGGCTTTCTGTGCGGATTCGGAAGAATTGGCGTTCATGGTGGAAATGGTGGAGACGACGTGGCTGAGCATTCTGCAAGACCGGGTGAAAAATCAACAGACCGCGTTGACGGCTACCCAAACCGGCAAACCCGCAAACCCGATATGTTAGCAGCAAACAAATCCGGCACTGCTTTTTCCGAATCGCTTGAGTGGAACACCGTCGAATTCCCAATGCGCGGCATTTCTTTACTTAATTTTCATGTTTCGTTTTGTAACGCCATGTTTCCGGTTTGATCATTATGTAACAATAGACGGTTGCCCATTTCAGCCTGTTGCTCGTATTCAATTTTATGCTTTCGCCTGTCCGCTCTCCCTACCTGACGCCATTCCAGCAGCACCTTTCGCCGAAGGCGGCATGGTTGATTCTGGCAGCCGTGGCATGCGCCTACTTGCTTCCCGGTATCTTCGGACACGGCCCCTGGAAACAGGATGAAGCCTACAGCTTCGGCATGATCCATCACATGCTCACCAGCGGCGACTATCTGGTGCCGACCAACGCCGGCGTACCCTTCATGGAAAAGCCGCCGTTGTATTACTGGAGCGCCGCGCTGTTCGCCACCGCGCTGCATCCCTGGCTCAGCTATGCCGACGGCGCACGCGTGACGTCGGTGTTCTTCATGCTGGTGACGCTGCTGTTCGTGGCGCGGATTGCGCGCGCCGCCTGGAACGAAGATGGTTTCCTGAACGCGCGCGTGCTTGGCACGCTGGCGCTGTTCGCCGGCACGGTCGGCATGATCAAGCATGCACATGACATGTTCACCGACGTCGCACTGGTGTGCGGCGGCACGATTGCCATGTACGGCCTGCTGCGGATCGCGCTCAACGAACAACGCAAGACGCCGCGGCTGTCGGCGGCGCTCTGGTTCGGCCTCGGCGTGGGCATTGCCGAAATGTCCAAGGGCCTGTTCGTTCCCGTCATCTACGCTGCCACCGCCTTGCTGGTCGGCTTGCTGGTGCGCGAGTGCCGCTGCCGCTCCTACCTCCGCATGGTCGGTTTGGCCGTGCTGGTGTCGCTGCCGTTCTTCATCATCTGGCCGGCGTTGCTGGCGCAGCATTCGATGCCGCTGTTCATGGAATGGTTTTGGGACAACAACGTCGGCCGTTTCCTCGGCTTCTCCGTCAAGAAGCTTGGCTCCGATAACGACCACACAGTGATCTTCCGCGCATTGACCGGCTTTGCGCTGCCGGGAGCGCCGCTGGCCGTGCTGGCGATGGCCGGCGGCGAATGGCGCAGAATCCGTCAGCCGCGCGTGGCCGTTCCGCTGGCGTTCACTTCGGTGTGCGTCGCCCTGCTGCTGATGTCGGCCACTGCGCGCCAGTTGTACCTGCTGCCGTTGATCCTGCCGCTGTGCCTGCTCGGATCGGCCGCCATCGACCGCCTGCACGACTGGGTGCACCTGAGCTGGGATTGGTTTGCGCGCTTGTTTTTTGGCGCGATGACCGCACTTGTATGGACGATCTACGTGATTTCCATCGGTCCGGTTGAACACCATCATTATTTGTCTTACCTCGCCAAATGGCTGCCGCTCGGCTTCATCACGCCGCTGCAGCCGCTGGCGCTGGGTGCGGCGATTCTGATGACGCTGGGCTGGCTATGCTGCCTGCCGCGCCTGAAACAATGCGGCAAGTGGCGCGGCGCGCTGAGCTGGTTCGCCGGCCTGACGCTGATGTGGGGCGCGGCTTACACCCTGCTGTTGCCATGGGGCGATTTCGCCAAGAGCTTTGAATATGTCTACGCCCGCCTGTCGGACCAGCTGAAACCGGAATGGCGCAACGGCGATTGCATGGCCAGTATCGGCCTGGGTGAATCGGAAGCGCCGATGCTGTTTTATTACACCGGCATTCTCCACCAGCCCGTCGACCAGACCCTGAGAACCGGCTGCCGCTGGACCATCGTCCAGACGCCGTTCGGCACCGGTCTGCCGGCGGGCGAATGGACGCCGTTCTGGAAAGGCTCGCGCGACGGCGACGATGAACAGACTTTCAAGGTCTATCGGCGCAACACGCCGACGGCAGCCGCGACAAATCACGAAATCACGAAGTAACGCCAGGATCTTTCCCAGCCCGCCGGCCCAGCCGTAAATGGTGAGTCCTGATATAGTAATAGGTTGATCCTCCATTCAATGTTCATATGAACAACGGATGGAAAACTTACGCTGAAGGCATCCATGGAAGAAATTCGCATTCGCGGCGCACGCACGCACAATCTGAAGAACATCAGCCTCGACTTACCCCGCAACAAACTGATCGTGATCACCGGCCTGTCCGGCTCGGGCAAGTCGTCGCTGGCATTCGACACGCTGTATGCAGAAGGCCAGCGCCGCTATGTCGAGTCGCTGTCGTCCTACGCGCGCCAATTCCTGCAACTGATGGAAAAGCCCGACGTCGACCTGATCGAAGGCCTGTCGCCGGCGATCTCCATCGAGCAGAAGGCGACCTCGCACAATCCGCGCTCGACCGTCGGCACCGTTACCGAAATCCATGACTACCTGCGCCTGCTGTATGCGCGCGTCGGCACGCCCTACTGCCCCGACCATCCGGAAAATCCGTTGGCTGCGCAATCGGTGTCGCAAATGGTCGACGCCGTGCTGGCCATGCCGGAAGACACCAAACTGATGATCCTGGCGCCGGTCGTGGCCAACCGCAAGGGCGAGCACGTCGACCTGTTCGAACAGATGCAGGCGCACGGCTTCGTGCGTTTCCGCATCCAGAGCGGCACCGGCACGGCAAAAGTCTACGAGATCGATGACCTGCCCAAGCTGAAGAAAACCGAAAAGCACACCATCGACGTCGTCATCGACCGCGTCAAGGTCAAGGAAGACATCAAGCAACGCCTGGCGGAGAGTTTTGAAACCGCGCTGCGCATCGCCGATGGTCGCGCCATTGCGCTGGAGATGGATACCGCCAAGGAACATCTCTACTCCAACAAATTCGCCTGCCCCACTTGCGGCTATTCGCTGCAGGAGTTGGAGCCGCGCCTGTTCTCGTTCAACAATCCGATGGGCGCCTGCCCGGAATGCGACGGTCTGGGCCACATCGAGTTCTTCGATCCGAAGCGCATCGTCGCCTTCCCGAATCTGTCGCTGGCCAGCGGCGCCATCAAGGGCTGGGATCGCCGCAACCAGTTCTACTTCCAGATGCTGTCGAACCTGGCGGCGTTCTATGAATTCGACATCGACGTTCCGTTTGAACAATTGCCGGAAAAATCCCAGCAAGTGATCCTGTACGGCTCCGGCCGCCAGACCGTGCCGTTTACTTACGTGAACGAGCGTGGCCGCACCGTGATCAAGGAACACACGTTCGAAGGCGTCGTCACCAACCTGCAACGCCGTTATCGCGAAACCGATTCGATGGCGGTCAAGGAAGAACTGGCCAAGTTCATCAACGAAAAGGAATGCCCGTCCTGCGGCGGCGCACGCCTGCGCGTGGAAGCGCGTTTCGTCAAGATCGGCACCGGTCGCCAGCAGCGCGCCATCTATGAAGTCGCGGCGACGCCGTTGCGCGAAACTTTGGCGTTCTTCGAGAACCTGAAGCTGACCGGCGCCAAGAAAGAAATTGCCGATCGCATCATCAAGGAAATCATCTCGCGCCTGAAATTCCTCAACAACGTCGGCCTCGATTACCTCTCCCTTGAGCGCAGCGCCGATACGCTGTCCGGCGGTGAAGCCCAGCGCATCCGCCTGGCCTCGCAGATCGGCTCGGGCCTGACCGGTGTCATGTACGTGCTGGATGAGCCGTCGATCGGCCTGCATCAGCGCGACAACGATCGCCTGATCGGCACGCTCAAGCACCTGCGCGACATCGGCAACAGCGTACTGGTGGTGGAGCATGACGAAGACGCCATCCGCACCGCCGACTACGTGGTCGACATGGGCCTGGGCGCCGGCGTGCACGGCGGCGACATCATCGCCCAGGGCACGCTGGAAGACATCCTCAAGAGCAAGAAATCGCTGACCGCGAAATACCTCAACGGCTCGCTGGAAATCAGCGTGCCGAAGAAGCGCGTGCAGCCCGATCCGGAACGCCAGCTGACCATCACCGGCGCCACCGGCAACAACCTCAAGAACGTCAGCTTCGACCTGCCGGTCGGCCTGCTCACCTGCGTGACCGGCGTGTCCGGTTCGGGCAAGTCGACGCTGGTCAACGACACGCTCTACCTGGCCGCGTCGCGCCACCTGTACGGCTCGCAGACCGAACCGGCGGAGCATGAATCGATCAGCGGCCTGGAACATTTCGACAAGGTGATCTCGGTCGACCAGGCGCCGATCGGCCGCACGCCGCGTTCGAATCCGGCGACTTACACCGGTCTGTTCACGCCGATCCGCGATCTGTTCGCCACCGTGCCTGCCGCCAAGGAACGCGGCTACAGCGCCGGACGCTTCTCGTTCAACGTCAAGGGCGGCCGCTGCGAAGCCTGCCAGGGCGACGGCGTGATCAAGGTCGAGATGCACTTCCTGCCGGACGTCTACGTGCCGTGCGATGTCTGCCACGGCAAGCGCTACAACCGCGAAACCCTGGAAGTGCAATACAAGGGCAAGAACATCACCGAAATCCTCGAGATGACGGTGGAAGACGCGCATACCTTCTTCCTGCCCGTGCCGCTGATCGCGCGCAAGCTGCAAACCCTGCTCGACGTCGGCCTCGGCTACATCAAGCTGGGCCAGAGCGCGACCACGCTGTCGGGCGGCGAAGCGCAGCGCGTCAAACTGTCGCTGGAGCTGTCCAAACGCGATACCGGGCGTACGCTGTACATCCTGGACGAGCCGACCACCGGCCTGCATTTCCACGATATCGACCTGTTGCTGAAGGTGATCCATCGCTTGCGCGACCAGGGCAATACGCTGGCCATCATCGAACACAATCTGGACGTCATCAAGACTGCCGACTGGGTCATCGACCTCGGTCCCGAAGGTGGCGCAGGCGGCGGCAAGATCATCGCCGTCGGCTCGCCCGAAGACATCGCCAAGAATCCGGAAAGCATTACCGGCCATTACCTGGCGCCGCTGTTGAAAAAGAAGAAGTAGCAGAAAGACGCAAGGCCAGCCATGGACGCTCCACTCTCCTCAGCCCAGATCGAGGCCTTCCGCAGCCAGGGTTACCTGCTGCTCAAGGGCTTCGTTCCGGCGGCCGCCTGCGACGACATGCTGGCGGTGACGCGTACGCATGTCCAACAGGCCGTGGCGCCGCTGGAATACGAAGCCGAAGTCGGCTACGCCGGCGCGCCGTCATCGCTCGACGCACCGGGCGGCCGCACGGCGCGACGCTTGCGCGCGGCGTGGCAACGCGACGATCATTTCCGCGCGTGGGCATCCAATCCGACGCTGGTGGCGGCGCTGCATCAGTTGTTCGAGGAGCCGGTCAGCGTCACGCTGGCGCATCACAATTGTGTGATGACCAAGCATCCGACCTTTGGCACCGCAACCGGCTGGCATCGCGATATCCGTTACTGGTCGTTCCCGCGCAATGAATTGATTTCAGTCTGGCTGGCGCTGGGTCCGGAACACGCCGACAACGGCGGACTCAAGTTCATACCGCGTTCGCACCTGTTGCAATTGCAGCCGGACCAGATGGACGAACTCGACTTCCTGCGTCCGGAAGTGGCGACTAACCAGGCGCTGTTTGCGCAGGGGATTTCCGTGCCGCTCGAAAAGGGCGACGTGGTGCTGTTCCACAGCGGTCTGTTCCACGCCGCCGGTCGCAACAGTTCGGACCAGGTCAAGGCCTCGGTGGTGTTCGCCTATCACGGTCGCAGCAATGCGCCGATTACGGGAACACGCTCGGCGGCAGCGGAAGATATTGCACTGGATTGAGGATGCATTGATTGCTCAAAAAAAAAGGGAGTTGCCATTACCGGCAACTCCCTTTTTTACGTCCTGAAGTATCTCGAAGAACCTGCGTCAGAACTGTTCCCAGTCATCATCGTTCGGCTTGACTGCCGCACTCGCAGGCAAGGTCGGCGCAGCGGCAGGCTTCGCCACCCGGGCTGGGGCAGTCACCGGCTTCTTGGCTGCCGATACCGCCTTGACCGCTGCCGGACGCGGTGTGATGTCGACGGTGCGCACCGGAGCTGAAGCGGCTGCCAGCCGATGGGTGCCGTCCAGTTTGAACACGCTGACCGACTGCGTCAGGCGCTGCGCCTGGTCCTGCAACGACTGCGCCGCTGCCGCCGCCTGCTCGACCAGCGCAGCATTCTGTTGCGTAGTCTCGTCCATCTGGGTGATGGCGCGGTTGACTTCCTCGATGCCTGAACTCTGCTCCTGACTCGCCGCCGTGATCTCGCCCATGACGTCGGTCACGCGTTTGACGCTGGCGACCACTTCATCCATCGTGACGCCGGCCTGCTCAACCAGCTTGCTGCCTTCGCCGACCTTTTGCACCGAGTCGTCGATCAGGGTCTTGATTTCTTTTGCAGCGGCAGCGGAGCGCTGCGCCAGGCTGCGCACTTCCGACGCCACCACGGCAAAACCGCGGCCTTGTTCACCGGCGCGGGCGGCTTCCACTGCGGCATTCAGCGCCAGGATATTGGTCTGGAAGGCGATGCCGTCAATCACGCTGATGATGTCGACAATCTTTTTCGACGAGTCGTTGATGTTGTTCATCGTGACCACCACCTGGCTGACGACGTTGCCGCCCTCTTGCGCAATCTGCGACGCCGAGGCGGCCAGTTGGTTGGCCTGGCGCGCGTTGTCGGCATTCTGCTTGACGGTCGAGGTCAGCTCTTCCATCGCCGAGGCGGTTTCTTCCAGCGAGCCGGCCTGGCTTTCAGTGCGCGCCGACAGGTCGAGGTTGCCGGTGGCGATTTCGCTGGAGGCGGTCGAGATGGTGTCGGTGCTCACGCGCACTTCGCCGACGATTTGCTGCAGGCGGGCGTTCATGGTTTTCAGGGCTTCCATGAGCTGGCCGGCTTCGTCGCGCGAATGCACCACGATGTCCTGCGTCAGGTCGCCATCGGCCACGCCGCGCGCCACCCGGACGGCTTCATTGAGCGGTCCGGAAATCGCCCGCACCAGCCAGATGCCCATGATCAGCGCGACCGACAAACCGATGACGATGGCGGCAATGGTCATGGTCAGGAAGGTGTCGTAGCGCGCCTGCGATTCGTTGTAGAGCTGCTTGCTGACGTCCTGCTGCAAGGTGTTCAGCTTGGCCATGGTGGCGCTGATCTGTTTGGACATCTGCAACAACGGGCCGTTGTACAGATCGGTCGCCCCCTGGAAGTCACGGTTGTGCAGTGCTTCCATGGCCGGCTTGACGCCGTCGGCGATGAATTTCTTCTTCTGTGCGGTGAATTGCTCGGTCAGTTGCTTCTCTTCCGGCGTCAGGTAAGTCGCCAGGTAAGCTTGCCAGACCTTCTCGCCCTCTTGCAGGGTCTTGTCGAGCGCGTCCATGTTCTTGTCGATTTCACCGGAGTCTCCGACGATGGCGGTCGAGATGGCGTAACGCCCCATTTCGACCGCGGTCGCCACCTCGCCCAGTTGCCCAAGCGCAATGACGCGATCTTCGTACAGCGACTTGAGCGCCGAATTGGTTTGTTGCAGGCTGGTCAGGCCGACGGCGCCGAACAACGCCAGCAGAACTGAGAGAAAACTGACGACAAAAATGAGGCGCGCCTTGATGGAAAAATTCTTGAACATGACAACTTCCTTACAGTCGGATTGAGCACTGGATCAAGCACCCAGAGTGTCCTATTCTGTAAGCATTTCCCGTACCAAGATACGCGAAATAAAGCCGTGCGCACCACGCATTTCAACGGATTGACGGTTGTAATCCCAACCACAAACCCAGCGGCACGAAAATCAAGGCAGCCAGGTTTCCCATGAGCACGATCGATGCCACTTTGTCCGGCTCCTGGCGGTATTGCTCCGCCACCATGAAACACAGCACCGCCGGCGGCAAGGCGCCGAACAGATACATCTGGCCGCGCTGGCCTGCCGTCAACGGCAATACCTGATCGAGCGCAAAGGCGACGATCAATCCGACCAGCGGACACGTCACCGCGCCGACCAGGCCGATGTGCCAGCTCTTGAAGCTGATGTCCATCATGCGCACGCCGAGCGCGAACAGCATGATCGGGATGCTGGCTTCACCGAGCAGCTTCATCGCCGAGAACACCGGCTGCGGCAGCGGCACGTGCAGGACTGCGAACAATACCCCCAGCACCATGGCGACCATGATCGGGCTCTTGAACAGCTTGAGGAAGGAGCCGGGGCGGGTGCTGGTCGTACGCCCATGCTGCAGCATCTTGATGCCCAGCGAGAAGTACACGAAGGTGGCCGCCGTGAACAAGGCCACCGCCGCCGACAGACTCTCCGGGCCGAAGGCCAGCAGCATCAGCGGCACGCCCATGTTGCCGCCGTTGTTGTACATCATCGGCGGCAGGAAGGTGCGTTTGTCGTAGCCCAGCATTGTTGCCACCGGCCAGGCCAGCAGGGCAGAGCCGAGCGAGATGAGCACGCTGGCCAGGATCAGCCAGCCGTTGTGCGCCAGGTCGAAATCCTTGGCCGACAAGGCGCTGAACACCATCAGCGGCGCCAGCACCTCCATCGACACACGATTGACCGAGGCCATGTCGGAACGCACCACTTCGCCGCGCCAGCGCGCATAGCCGTAGCCGATGGCGATGATGGCGAAGACGGGAAGAATGATCCCGGTGATGCGTTCAAGGATTTCCATTCAGGTCCACGGTTTACTTTTTGAGGAGGCGTTTTTCGGCGCGCAGGATGTTTTCGCCGGTGCCGCGCAACACCACGATGTCGCCGGTCTGCAAGACGGTGTCCGGCGTGAACTCGACGCGCAGCTTACCGCGTCGGAGCATGGTGACTTCGGTGTCGAATTGTTCCAGCGCGACCTGATAGAGCGTCTTGCCGATCGAAACGGCGCCCTCGTTAAGAGCGACCGATTGCAGCCGCACGTTGAGGTTGTCATTGTCTTCGGGCACGTCCGAGGCGCCGTGGAAATAGCCGCGCAGGGAGGTATAGCGCTCGTCGCGCGCGCTTTGTACACGGTGCACCACGCGGCGCAGCGGCACGCCCAGCATCACCAGCGCATGCGAGGCCAGCATCAGGCTGCCTTCCAGCGCTTCGGGGACGACTTCGGTGGCGCCGGCCTCGAGCAGCTTGTCGAGATCGGCGTCGTCGTGACTGCGCACGATGACCGGCAAGGTCGGCGCCAGTTCATTGGCGTGATGCAAGACCTTCAGGGCCGACGGCGTGCTGGCGTAGGTCACCACCAGCGCGGCGGCGCGGTGGATGCCGGCGGCGACCAGACTTTCACGGCGGGCGGCGTCGCCGTAGGACACGTTGGCACCGGCTTCGCGGGTGTCGTGCACCAGGTCCGGGTCCATTTCCAGCGCGTGATAGGGAATGCCTTCTTCTTCGAGCAGCTTGGCCAGGCTCTGGCCGCTGCGGCCGAAGCCGGCAATGATGACGTGCTTCTGGCTCGACATGGTGCGCGTGGCCAGTTGCGTCAGCGCCAGCGATTGCAGCATCCATTCGTTGGCCGACAGCTTCATCACGATGGCGTCGGATTTGGCCAGCAGGAACGGCGCCGCCAGCATCGACAACACCATCGAAGCCAGAATCACCTGGATCAGCAGCGGATCCATCAGTTGCAGACCGCCCGCCTGGTTCAGCAGCACGAAGCCGAATTCGCCGGCTTGCGCCAGCGCCAGGCCGGTGCGCAACGCCACGCCGGTCGTTGAGCCGAACAGTTTGGCGAGACCGGCGATCAGCACGAATTTGAGCAGCACCGGGCCGACCAGCAGCAACAGCACCAGCCACCAGTGCTCCAGCACCAGGTGCACGTTGAGCAGCATGCCGATGGTGATGAAGAACAACCCGAGCAGCACGTCGCGGAAGGACTTGATGTCTTCTTCCACCTGGTGCTTGTATTCGGTTTCGGAAATCAGCATGCCGGCGATGAAGGCGCCCAGCGCCAGCGACAGGCCTGCCTTTTCGGTGATCCAGGCGGCGCCCAGCGTGATCATGAGCAGGTTCAGCATGAACAGTTCCTGCGAGCGCCGCTTGACGACGATCTGGAACCAGCTGCGCATGAGCTTCTGGCCGAAGAACAGCAGCAGCGCCAGCACCACCAGCGCCTTGATCGAGGCCCAGGCCAGTGTGACGACCAGGTTGCCGGAATTCTTGGCCAGCGCCGGCACGATGATCAGCAGCGGCACCAGCGCCAGATCCTGGAACAGCAGGATGCCGAGGATACGGCGGCCGTGTTCGGTTTCCAGCTCGAGCCGCTCGGTCAGCAGCTTGGAAACGATGGCGGTGGACGACATCGCCAGCGCGCCGCCCAGCGCAAATGCCGCCGGCCAACTGATTTCATGGAGTTGCGGCAGGACGTAGGCGGTGCTCCAGCCGAACACCATCGCGACGGCAATGGTCGCCAATACCTGCGCCACACCGAGGCCGAAGACAATGTGCCGCATGGCCGACAACTTGGGCAGCGAGAATTCCAGGCCGATCGAGAACATCAGGAACACCACGCCGAACTCCGCCAACGCGTGCGTGGTTTCATTGTCGTCGGCGAAACCGAGCCCGTGCGGGCCGATGACAATGCCGACGACGAGGTAACCCAGCATCGGTGGCAGATGCATCATTCGAAAAGCAACGACACCAAGCACCGCGGCGCCGAGCAGAAGAAGTGTGAGCTCTAGTCCTGAAAACATGTAGTGGAAAACGAAGCAAGTTTTATAAGTGGAGGCCGCAAGGCCTGTTAAGCCAGAATCATGCCCGCCTTGCCGCCATGGATTCCGATCGGTGTCGCACCGCAGCAAGCCCGCTGTGAGCAGCCTTGTTCCCAGGCTTTTCATGTTTTTGCGTCGCAAATGGCCGCGCCGGATCCGGCGGCATGACATCCCTGACACTACACGACGTTACATCTGGCAAGTTTTTTGCTTTCGTAATTCGTTTATACTTCGGTTATGAGTGTAACCGAAGCCAAAATCTTGCCAAAATCTTTTTCTACCGAACGCGCCCAGCGCGCGCTTGAGCTCGCCCGTCAAACTCTCCAGATTGAAGCCGACGCCATCCTGGCGCTGAAATCCCGCATGTCGGACGCCGACGCAGAGCCGCTGGCCCGCGCCGTCGGCGTCTTGCTGGAGTCCAAGGGCCGCGTCGTGGTGTCGGGCATCGGCAAATCCGGTCATATCGGCCGCAAGATCGCCGCCACTTTCGCCTCCACCGGTACACCGGCCTTGTTCATGCATCCGGCCGAAGCCGCACATGGCGATCTCGGCATGGTCACCGCTGGCGATGTTTTCATTGCCATCTCGAATTCCGGCGAGACCGCCGAGCTCATGGCCATCGTCCCCATCATCAAGCGCATGGGCGCCTACCTGATCGCCATGACCGGCAACGACGAATCCAGCCTGGCGCGCCTGTCGGCGATCCACCTGAACGTCGGCGTCGCCAAGGAAGCCTGCACCCTCAACCTGGCCCCCACCGCCAGCACCACCGCCACGCTGGCGATGGGCGACGCGCTGGCGGTGTCGTTGCTGGACGCGCGCGGCTTCCTCGAAGAAGACTTTGCCCGTTCGCATCCGGGCGGTGCGCTGGGCCGACGCCTGCTGACCCACGTGCGCGACGTGATGCGCACCGGCGACGCCATTCCGGCGGTCAAGCCGGATGTATCGCTGTCGGCGGCGCTGATGGAAATCACCCGCAAGGGCATGGCGATGACCGCCGTCGTTGACGACGACAACCATCCGATCGGGGTATTCACCGACGGCGACCTGCGCCGCCTGCTGGAGCGCGGTGAGGATTTCACCAAATCGTCGATTGCCGACGTCATGCACCGCGGTCCGCGCACCATCAACCCCGATCAGTTGGCGGTCGACGCCGTCCAGCTGATGGAAGAGTTCCGCATCAACCAGGTGCTGGTGGCCGATGCCCAGGGCAAGCTGGTGGGCGCGCTGCATATCCACGACCTGACCCGCGCCAAGGTGATCTGATGACAGATCGGTTCAGCCAGGCCAGCGCGGCCGCCCTCGCCAATGCCAAGCAAGTCCGGTTGATGATTTTCGACGTCGACGGCGTGCTGACCGACGGCGGCTTGTATTACGGCCCGGAAGGCGAACCGGTCAAGCGCTTCCACGCGCTCGACGGCCACGGCATCAAGATGCTGCAGCAATTCGGCGGCATCGCTACGGCCATCATCACCGCGCGCCAGTCGCCAATCGTCCTGCGTCGCGCCAAGGACCTGGGCATTGCCCACGTGTTCCAGGGCGTGCACGACAAGCGCATCGCCTTCGCGCAATTGCTTGAACAAACCGGCGTCGCCGCCTCCGCCTGCGGCTACCTCGGCGACGACGTGATCGATTTGCCGGTGCTGACCAAGGTCGGCTTCACTGCTTGCGTGGCCAACGGCCATCATGACGTCAAGCAGCGTGCCGACTACATCACCGACAGCTCCGGCGGCAACGGTGCAGCGCGCGAAGTCTGCGACTTCATCCTGACCGCGCAAGGCTATTACGAAGCAGCGCTGGCTGCTTACCTGGCATGAGCAACCGCAGCGGCGAACGCGCAGCGCAGCGCATCCGGCTGATCGTCATCCTGGTGGTGCTGACGGCGCTGGCGCTGGGCAGCTTCTGGGTGCTGCAGGTCATGCGCCGCAATACCGACGATACGCTTGCCGCACGTCCGCGCAGCAAGCCGGATTATTACGTTGAAGATTTCAGCTACGTGAAGATGTCCGAGACAGGCCAGCCGCGCTACGACATCACCGGCAAGAAGATGGTGCATTTCCCGACCGATGATTCGTTCGAAGTGACCTTGCCCGTCATCACCAGCCTGACCAAGGAAAAAGCGCCGATGACCCTCCGCTCGCAGCGCGCCAGGATTGAAGACGACAACAGCAAGATCCACATGTATGACAACGTCAACGCCGACCGCTCTGCGTTCGGCACCGCCGAAGACATGCACCTGAAAACCGAATACCTGTTGCTGTTGCCCGACGAAGATATCGCGCGCACCGACAAGCCGGTTGAAATCCGGATGGGGCAATCCATCATGAACGGCACCGGCATGATCGCCAACAACGCGACGCAGGAATTCCAGTTGCTCCACAATGTGCGCGGCACGTATCAGCCGCGCTCACGTCCGTCCCGTTAGCGTTTCGCCTTCATTCTTCAGCCGTCAGCCCAACGCCAATTGGCATAATCAAAACGAGATACTTGCGCAGGATCCTATGAAAACGACATCCCTACTGCCGCTGCTTACCGTGCTCCTGATGAGCGTTGCCGGCATCGCCCGCGCCGAACGCGCCGACACTGAAAAGCCGACCCGCATCGAAGCCGAGCAAATGGTGTACGACGACGTCAAGCAGGTGAAGACCTTCACCGGCAATGTCGTGCTCACGCGCGGCACGCTGCTGATCAAGGCCGGCAAAGTGGTGCTGACCACCGATCCGTCCGGTTATGAACTGGCCATCCTGTACGCCGCGCCCGGCCAGCTGGCCAGCTTCCGCCAGAAGCGCGACGGCGGTCCCAACCTGTGGATCGAAGGCCAGGCCGAACGCATCGAGTACAGCGAAAAGACTGAAATCTCGAAACTGTTTACACGCGCCCACATGCAACGCATGGACGGCCCGCGCGTGACCGATGAAGTCAACGGCGAATTCATCTCCTACGACAGCCGCGCCGAGTTCTATTCGGTCAACAACACCAACACCGGCGAAAGCAAGCCGGGCGGCGGTCGCATCACCGCGATCATCCAGCCGCGCGTCGATTCTTCGAAGGGCCAATAAGATGGCGACCAGTTCTCTCGTTGTACGCGGATTGAAAAAGAGCTACGGTGCACGCCAGGTCGTCAGCGACGTCTCGCTTGAAGTCGCCAGCGGCGAAGTGGTGGGTCTGCTGGGGCCCAACGGCGCCGGCAAGACCACCTCGTTCTACATGATCGTCGGCCTGGTGCCGTCCGACGGCGGCGAGATCGACCTCGACGGTTCGGCGATTTCGCGCCTGCCGATCCACGAGCGCGCCCAGCTCGGCTTGTCCTATCTGCCGCAGGAAGCCTCGGTGTTCCGCAAGCTCAACGTGGAAGACAACATCCGCGCCGTGCTGGAACTGCGCAAGGAAAACGGCAAGTCGCTCAGCCGCGATGAAATCGAAGGCCGCCTCAACAGCCTGCTGCACGAATTGCAGATCGAGAAACTGCGCGAAAGCCCTGCCTTGTCGCTATCCGGCGGTGAACGCCGACGCGTCGAAATCGCCCGCGCGCTGGCGACCGATCCGCGCTTCGTGCTGCTGGACGAACCGTTCGCCGGTATCGACCCGATCGCCGTGATCGAGATCCAGCGCATCGTGCGCTTCCTCAAGGAACGCGGCATCGGCGTGCTCATCACCGATCACAACGTGCGCGAAACGCTGGGCATCTGCGACCGCGCCTACATCATCAACCAGGGCACCGTGCTGGCCAGCGGCAGCCCTGACGACATCATCGCCGATGAGTCAGTCCGCCGCGTGTATCTGGGCGAACACTTCCGCATGTAATCTGCACGCAATTTTTTGCGGCCAACTGAAAACTGAATGAAACAATCCCTCCAGCTTCGCACCTCCCAGCATCTCGCATTGACGCCGCAATTGCAGCAGTCGATCCGTTTGCTGCAGCTGTCGACGCTGGAGCTGCACCAGGAACTGGAACAGATCCTGTCGGATAATCCGCTGCTGGAACGCCTCGACGACGCGCTCGACAATTCCGTGCGACTGCTTGCCGACGGCGCCCTCAGCAGCCCGTCATCGGCGCAGGCCGAGCCGGTCGAAAACAGCGCCGCCAGCGCCGCACCTGCGGAAGGCGAAGCCGGCGATCCGCAGGACAGCGCAAGCGGCGACGAGCATGCGAGCGGCGATACCGACTGGAGCTTCGACGACGTCGCACGCACCGGCAAGACGCCCGACGACGAAGACTCGCGTCCGCAACTCGAAGCGCATGACGTCACGCTGCGCGAACACCTGCAGGAGCAGACCCGCCTCACCGTGCGCAGCCTGCGTGACCGCGCACTGATCGAACTGATCATCGATGCGATTGATGACCATGGCTACCTGGAAGAGTCGCTGGAAGAAATCCATGCGCGCCTGCCCGAAGAACTGGAAATCGAACTTGACGAACTGACCATTGCGCTGAAGCTGCTGCAGAGTTTCGAGCCGGCCGGCGTCGGTGCGCGCGGCGCTTCCGAATGCCTGGCGCTGCAAGTCCGGCGCTTGCCGAAAGTGGCCTTCGTCACCCGTCGGCTCGCGCTCACCATCGTCGAAGATTATCTGACGCTGTTCGCCCAGCGCGATTTCAACAAGATCAAGAAGGCGCTCGGCTGCGACGACGAAGACCTGCGCGAAGCGCAGGCCGTGATTCGCCAGTGCCATCCGCATCCCGGCGCCGCGTTTGCATCGGGCCGATCCGACTACGTTGTGCCCGACGTGATTGTCAAAGCGGCAAAGGACGGCTGGCAGGTTTTGCTCAACCATGACGTGATGCCGCGACTGCGCGTCAACGCCATGTACGCCAATGCGCTCAAGCAGGCCAAGGGTGACGGATCGCTCGGTTCGCAGCTGCAGGAAGCCAAGTGGCTGATCAAGAATATGCGTCAGCGCTTCGACACAATTTTGCGTGTCGCTCAGGCAATTGTTGAAAGGCAACGCAACTTTTTTTCACATGGCGCCGTTGCCATGCGCCCCCTTGTGTTGCGCGAAATAGCTGATACACTGGGTCTACACGAGAGCACTATTTCTCGTGTAACGACTCAGAAGTACATGCTGACCCCGCATGGCATGTTTGAGTTGAAATACTTCTTCGGCAGCCACGTCGCGACGGAAACAGGAGGAGAAGCTTCCTCCACTGCGATACGGGCTCTCATCAAACAACTGATAGGAGCAGAAGACCCCAAGAACCCACTCTCTGATAGCAAGATTGCAGATATGTTGGCGGAACAGGGCATGGTGGTGGCGCGACGGACCGTCGCGAAATACCGCGAAGTGCTCAAAATTCCGCCGGTGAATCTCCGCAAATCTCTGTAAGTTTTTCTGTAGCAAAGCATCGTTGCTGTGTTCTGTTGAGTTCGGGTGTTTTGTTCTGGTGCTGCCTGCAAGCAACCGGACAATGCGTAAGAACCTCCAGCAATCTCACGATAGGAGTGCTGTATGAATCTGACCATTAGTGGCCATCACCTCGATTTGACCCCCGCCATCCGCGCGTACGTGCAAAACAAGCTGACGCGCATCAAGCGTCACTTTGACCACGTGATAGACATCAGTGTCATTCTCAGCGTAGACAAGCTGACCGAAAAAGAAAAACGCCAGAAAGCAGAAATAAACGTTCATATCAAGGGGAAAGACCTGCATGCCGAGAGCATTGCACACGACCTGTACGCCGCCATCGACATGCTGATCGACAAGCTGGATCGTCAAGTCATCAAGCACAAGGACCGCGTGCAAAACCATCACTCGATGGCAAAACGCCTGCCGGAAGAACCGCTTTCCGCAGCTGCCTCGTGATAGCCAACTAGCCGCCGGACTGGACCGGCAACAGAAAAAGGGCGCGCAAGCGCCCTTTCTTGTTTCTGCAATGACAACGTCACCGCATATTTCGAAATCATTTCCATCTTTTTTAAATTTTTTCTTAAAATCTTTTACAGAATTTCTTCCTGCTGCAGAGCGCCGGTCTTGCAATCCTGCAAATCATTTACATCTTGTTCGCAGCAGCCCTGTACGCGCCGTGTTGCCTGAAAGACATTTCCCTGTGCAACGGCACTCTCCCAACGCGCACGCCCGCTTTTTCATATAATGGCGGCATTGCGAACTTTTTGAAGGTGTAGTCATGAGCGAAGTCCAATCCTGGATCAAGGAAACCGTTACCCAAAACCCTGTCGTGCTGTTCATGAAGGGCACGGCGCAATTCCCGCAGTGCGGCTTCTCCGGCAAGGCGATCCAATTGCTCAAGGCCAGCGGCGCGGAAAACATCGTGACCGTCAACGTGCTGGAAAGCGCCGACGTGCGCCAGGGCATCAAGGAATACTCGAACTGGCCGACCATTCCCCAGTTGTACGTCAAGGGTGAATTCATCGGCGGCTCCGACATCCTGAGCGAAATGTACGAATCGGGCGAATTGCAAACCCTGTTCAAGGGCTGATCTCCTGTCCATCGCGACAAATTCCGCGCCGCGCCGGCGCCTGATCGTCGCCATCACCGGCGCGACCGGCGTGGCGTACGGCGTGCGACTGTTGGATGTGCTGCGCGAGGCGGATGTGGAAACCCATCTGCTGGTGTCCGAAGCCGGGGTGCTTAATTTGCATCAGGAACTCGACATGAGCCGCAAGGACGTCGAGGCGCTGGCCGATGTGGTGCATCCGGTGCGCGACGTCGGCGCCTCGATTGCCAGCGGCTCGTTCACTTCGTCGGGGATGATCGTCGCGCCCTGTTCGATGAAGACGCTCGCCGCCATCGCCAACGGCCTGTCCGACAATCTCATCTCGCGCGCCGCCGACGTGGTTCTGAAAGAACGCCGCCGCCTGGTGCTGATGGTGCGTGAAACGCCGTTCAATCTGGCCCACCTGCGCAACATGACCAGCGTCACCGAAATGGGCGGCATCATCTTCCCACCCCTGCCCGGCTTCTACCACCGCCCGCAATCGATCGCCGACATGATCGATCACACGCTGGGCCGCGTGCTTGACCTCTACGACATCCCGCATGCGCTGACGCCGCGCTGGGCCGGTCTGAAAAACCAGTCGACATAAAAAAACGCTGCCTTGAAAGCAGCGTTTTTTATTTGCGGAAGCGTATTTCAGCCGCGGCCGATAAAAGGCATTTTTGTTGCCATGACAGTCATGAACTGCACGTTGGCATCCAGCGGCAGGCTGTCCATGTAGAGGATCGCCTTCGCCACGTGGCCCGCATCCATGGTCGGCTCAACCTGGGTCGAACCATCAGCCTGCAAGGTGCCCTTCTTCATCAGCTCGGTCATGTCGGTCGAGGCATTGCCGATGTCGATCTGGCCGCAGGCGATGTCGTAGCGGCGACCGTCGAGCGAAGTCGACTTGGTGAGGCCGGTGATCGCATGCTTGGTCGCGGTGTACGACACCGAAAACGGCCGCGGCGCATGGGCCGAAATCGAACCGTTGTTGATGATGCGGCCGCCGCGCGGCGATTGTTCCTTCATGAGACGGAACGCTTCCTGGGTGCACAGGAAGACGCCGGTGAGGTTGATGTCGACTGCCGACTTCCACTGCTCGTAGCTGAGTTCTTCCAGAGACATCGGCGGCGCGAAGATGCCGGCGTTATTGAACAGCAGATCGAGGCGACCGAATTTCTCTTTTGTCTTCGCAAACAGGTTCTTCACCGAAGCTGGATCGCTGACGTCGGCCGGCACCACCAGTGCATGGGCGCCGAATTCGCCGGCCGCCTTGACGGTTTCTTCCAGCGGCTCCTGGCGACGACCGGCCAGCACGACGGCATAGCCGTCACGCAGCAAGGCCAGCGAAATCTGTTTGCCGATGCCGGAACCGGCGCCGGTGACCAATGCGATTTTCTTCGGTGCTGCCATCTTCTGTGCTCCTCTGTTTTCTTGGAAAGGGGGATGTCTGCCGTGCGCGTCAGTAGGTGCGGCACGTTCTCGTCGAGCGTTTTACTATAGCAGCTGTCGCCGCGCGGGGAGATGAAGTATTTTCAGCTGAGCCGGAACCCGAAGATCTCTGATCGGCTATGCTTGCGCACATCGTTTTTGAATCAGGGGAACACCATGTCCGACGTCACCATTTATCACAACCCGAAATGCAGCACTTCGCGCAACGTGCTTGAAATGATCCGCGCCGCCGGCATCGAGCCGGAGGTCGTCGAATACCTGAAGACGCCGCCAGACCGCGCCACACTCAAGAAGATCATCGCGGCCACCGGCGAGCCGGTGCGCAATATCATGCGCCGGCGCGGCACATCCTACGACGAGAAGGATCTGGACAACGCCAAATGGAGCGACGCGCAGTTGATCGACCTGATGCTGGAAGATCCGGTCCTGATCAACCGCCCCATCGTCGTCACTGCGCGCGGTGCTCGCCTGTGCCGGCCGGTAGAGAAACTGCAGGAAATACTGCCGCCGGCCTCGGCCTGACTGCGGCATCTTCCAACGGGAGATCGGCATCCGCAATACGCCCGCTCGGCTGTCCGAGCAGCGTGGTGCGGTACATGATGCGACGCTGGCTGTGGTCGTAATCGGCCAGCGCAATATGCATGGCGCTGCGGTTGTCCCACATCATGGTGTCGCCGAGCTGCCAGCGATGACGGTAGACGTTTTCCGGCACGACGCTATGGTCGTACAGGTATTGCAGCAGCGGCCGACTCTCTTCTTCCGTCATGCCCTCGATCGCCACCGACGTCATCTCGCTCACATACAGGGCCTTGCGCCCGCTGCCGTCGTGCACCCGCGCAATCGGCTGGTAGACCGGGGGATTGCGGCGGCGGATGTCGGCCAGCTCGTCGCTGGTGCGCACCTGCCGCGTCTCGCGCGCCGCCGTCATGTCGTGCAGCGCGTTGCGGCCGTCGAGGATGGACTGCAAGGTCGGAGACAAACTGTCCCAGGCCTTGTACATGTTGCAGAACATGGTGTCGCCGCCGACCTCGGGCAGCTCCACGCAATGCAGCAGGGAGCCTTTCGCCGGCCGCGTCGTGGTCGACAGATCGGAATGCCATTGGCGTCCCACCGCGAGGCGCTTGCCGCCTGCTTCATAGTTGGTGACCAGTAAAATTTCCGGATGCTCCGGGTGGCGAAATTTGGGAACCGCAGCATGATCATCGAGCGCGCCGAAGTGACGGCTGAACGCGATGTGCTCCTCGAACGTCAGCGGCTGGTTGCGGAACAGCAGGATGATGTGGCGATGCCAGGCATCGATCAGCGCCTGCACCGTCTCGGCATCCAGCGGACTGCGCATGTCGATGCCGATCACTTCGGCGCCCAGCGCCGACGACAATGGTTTCAAGGAAAAGCTACTCATGCTGCCTCCCGTGGATGGGGGCTACATCAGTTCGTCTCCGTCATTTTTATTTTTATCGCTGCATTCAAACGGTGGGTATGCGCGAACTGTCAGCCCAGAACAAAGCCTTGCGTTGCAGAAAACTCATCAGCACATGCAGGCATACGCCGATCGCCGACAGCACGAACAGCGTAGCGAACACGCCCGCCGTGTCGAGGTTGACGTTCATCTGCATGATGGCGTTGCCGAGTCCCTTGCGCGAGCCGAGGAACTCGCCGACGATGGCGCCGAGAATGCTGAAGATGATCGCGATATTCAGTCCCGCAAAGATCATCGGCAGCGCGCCCGGCAGGCGCACCATCGTGAAAATCTGCCAGCGCGTCGCGCGCAGCGAGCGCATCAGTTCCAGCCGCGCCGGATCGGTCGAGCGCAAGCCGCTGATGACGTTGACCAGGATAGGGAAGAAGGCGATGGTCGCAGCGATGATGACCTTCGACGTCATGCCGAAGCCGAACCACATGATGAACAGCGGCGCCACCGCCACCTTGGGCGTGGTCTGGATTGCAATCAAATAGGGGTACATCGTCTTTTCCGCCAGCGGGAACTGCGCGATCAGGCCGCCCAGCACGATGCCGAACAGCGCTGCCAATAGGAAGCCCAGCATGGCCTCGCCGAGCGTGTAAAGCGCATTGTCGAGATAGGCGGTATTGACCAGCGCCAACGCGATGTTGGACGGTGCCGGCATGATGTAGATCGGAATTTCGAAGAAGCGGATGATCGCTTCCCATACCACCACCACGGCGACGAATACTGCCGGGATCAGCAGCAGTTCGGGCCGCGCCTTGAGCGTGCGGCGCAGGCTGAAAGAGGCAGGCGCCGCAGTGACGCCGGCGTTGGTTGCGGCGCTTGTGTGCACGCTTTCCATCAGATGAACCCCTGTGTATTGAATTGGCTGCGGATGCGCTTGCTGTACACGCCGAAAGCATCGGTCGACATGATGTCGAGGCCGCGTTCGGCCGGCAGGTCGACCGTCACCAGGTCGGCGATGCGACCCGGGCGATTGGACAACACCATCACGTGGGTGCCGAGGAAAATCGCTTCCGGAATCGAGTGCGTCACGAAGATCACGGTCTTGCCGGCCTTGCGCCAGATGCGCAGCAGCTCCAGGTTCATCACCTCGCGCGTCATGGCGTCGAGCGCACCGAACGGCTCGTCCATCATCAGGATGGAAGGATCGTGGATCAAGGAACGCGCGATGGCGACGCGTTGCTGCATGCCGCCCGACAATTCATTCGGATAACGGTTGGCAAAATCGGCCAGGCCGACCATATCCAATAACTCTTGCGCGCGCACGCGGCTGGATGCCATGTCGAGGCCGAGCACCCGCGCCGGCAGCAGGACGTTGTCGATGGCGGTTTTCCACGGCAGCAGCACCGGGCTCTGGAACACCATGCCGATGTCGCGATGCGGTTCATGCACTTCTTCGCCGTTGACCTTGATCGAACCGGCCGAACGCGGAATCAGGCCCGACAGCAATTTGAGCAGGGTCGACTTGCCGCAGCCCGAGGGGCCGACGATGGTCATGAAACCGCCTTGCGGCACCGTCACCGAAATCGGACCGAGCGCCTGCACCTTGCCGCCGTCGTGGGTGGCATAGGTCTTTTCCAAGGCCTCGACAACAATGGCCGCAGGACTGTTCACAGCGTTTGCTTCTTGGCTGAATGACGTGTCTCGCACGATCGACATAACTGACATCCGGTTGACTCCTGAATGGCAAGCATCATAAAGCAAATGATTACAGCGCAAATGAATACTGCATCGGGCAAATCTGAAGCTAAGTGGTCAACTGCGACTTCACGAATTCAAGGCCGCCGCCGGCATTGACAATGTCCTGCAGGAAAGGCGCCAACGGCTCCACCTGCATCTGCTCGCCGCTGGTCGCATTGAAGATCGCACCGCGGGCGAAATCGATGTCGAGCTGATCACCGTCGTCAATGGCGTCGAGCACGTCGCTGCCCGCCATCAACACCGGCACGCCCATGAAGATCGCCAGGCGGAACGGCCCACGCGACAACGACCGCACCAGCAAGCCGACGCCGAGCGCCTTCATCGCCAGGAAGGGATGGCTGTGGTTGCTGCCGTGGGCGAAGTTGCGACCGGCCACGATGACGTCGCCGGGCTGCGCCTGCTGCGCGAACTCGGGCCGCACTTCGGTCAGAAGATGATGGCGCAGCATGCGCGGATCGAACTCGAATACGTGACGCGCCGAGATCAGCTGGTCGCTGGAGATGTCGCTGGAAAACTTCCATGCGCGCCCGCTCGTGGTTTTCCCGACCGCAATCATGCTGCGCCCCCTTCGGCAAGCGCGGCAAAAGCACGCGGATCGGTGATGTGGCCCGTAATCGCCGACGCCGCCACGGTCATGGCGCTGGCGAGGAAAATCTCCGCCTCGTTGCTGCCCATGCGACCCGGATCGTTGCGCGTGCTGGTGCTGATGCGGCGTTCACCCGCGGTCAGTCGTGCGATGCCGCCAAAGCAGGGACCGCAGGTCGATGGTGAAATGGTTGCGCCGGCGGCGGTGAGTTCGGTCAGCAGGCCTTCCTGCAAAGCCTGCTGGAACACTTGCTGCGTGGCGGGAATCACCAGCAGGTTTACATCGGCGTGCACCTTGCGGCCGCGCAGGATGGCGGCGGCGGAGCGGATGTCTTCAATCGAGCCGGACACGCACGAGCCGATGTAGGCATGCTGGATGACGATGTCGGACATCGCCTGCGCTTCGCGTACATGGTTGGGCGATGGCGGGATCGACACGCGCGGCGTCAGCGTCGCCAGGTCGATATCGATGGTCATGGCGTACTCGGCGTCGGCGTCGCTGTTGATTGACGCCGGCGCTTGCAGCTCAGCCGAATCGGCCACGCCATGCGCGCGCAGGTAATCGATGCAACGCTGGTCGACGGCGGCGATGCCCGACTTGGCGCCGGCGTCGACGCACAGGCCGCAGATCGTCATGCGCTCCGGCACCGACAGCGTCGACAAACCTTCACCCTGGTATTCGATGACGCGATAGCTGGTGGCTTCGTCGTCGAGTTGCTGCATGGTCGCCAGCACAATGTCGCGCGCCGCCACACCGGGGCGACAAGCGCCGTGCAGGCGCACGCGGATGGTCTCGGGCACCTTCATCCAGATCTGTCCGGTGGCCAGCACCATCGACACTTCAAACCCGAACGGCACCGACAAGGCGCCGACCGCACCCAGACCAGGCGCATGGCTGTCGGCGCCGGCGGCGAACATGCCTGGCGCAACCAGGCCCTGCTCCACCATGAGGGGATGCGTGATGCCGACACCGTCGAAGAAATGGCCGACCGACCATTCCTGCGCCAGCTGGCGCGTGAGCTTGTTGCGCTCGGCGCCGGCGACACTGTGCACTGGCACTTCGTGGTCGATGATGACGGCGACGCGTTCGGGATGCGCCAGTTTCGTGACGCCGATTTCGCGGATGCGTTTGATATAAGCGGAGAACGACACCTCCGGCGCCGTCACCAGGTCCGGACTGGCCCAGATGATGTCGCCGTGCTGCACACGGTCCTTGCCGCTGGTGCGCGCAAGGATTTTCTGCGTCATGGTTGCGCCCATAGCAGTCAGCTCCCTTCGTTCACTTGCGTCGCCAGTTCTGCATCGAAGGCGGCGGCGCGTTCCACGCCGACCAGCCGGCCGACGTCGGCGAACTGCGCCATACCGTCGACCAGTTGCACGGTGTCGCCGCTGGCGAACATGCTGCGCAACATGTCCTGCTGCGCCTTGAAGGTGGTCTGGATCAGCGACAGCGGATACAGCGACATGGCGAAGCCGGCGGCGGCCAGTTGCTGGCGTGTGTAATTGGGACGGACGGTTTCGGCGGCGACGTAGATCACCGGGATCTTCACGCTCGACGCCACCGCCTCCAGCTCGGCCGGGGTGCTCAGCGAGGGCGCCATGACGGCATCGGCACCGGCGCGTTCCATGGCCTTGGCGCGCACGATGACTTCTTCCAGACCATCAATGGTCATGGCGTCGGTGCGGCCGATGATGACGAACTCGCTGCTCTTGCGGCCTGCCCGTGCAGCCTTCAGGCGCAGCGACATTTCTTCGATCGGCACCAGTTTCTTGCCGGCCATGGCGCCGCATTTCTTGGGCATGATCTGGTCTTCGAGATGCAGCCCGGCGATGCCGGCTTTCTCGAAGGCGCGTACGGTTTCGACGATGTTGGCCGCGCCGCCGTAGCCGGTATCGGCGTCGACCAGTACGGGAAGCGAAACCGCTTCGGCGATGCGCGTCGCCTGCTGCACCATGTCGGTCATGGTGAGCAGGCCGATGTCGGGCTTGCCGTAGCTTGAGGCGAGCGAAAATCCTGTCATGTAGGCGGCTTCAAAGCCGGCCTGTTCGATCAGCAGGGCGCCGAGCGCGTCGTAGCAGCCGGGCACCGGCACGGCGCCGCCACGCGCCAGCATTTCGCGGATCAAGGTCCCTGGATGTTGCATCTGGTCTCCGTTGGTAGCGTGTCGGTCAGGTATTGACTCAGGTATCGACTCAGGTATTGCGTCAGGTCTGTACTTTACCTGCAACACGCCCGGCTCGCACATGTTGCCGTGCTACGCCCGCCACTCATTTTTCACTTCTGGTTGACTTCAATTAAATATACTTAGTAGTATGCGAATGTCAAGGACGATTCGTCAATTCCTTAGCCGCATTGCGGCACCCTTCCGACGTGGAAGACGTTGTCACGGTCATCAGCATCGACAACTTCCATCGCCCTGCAGCAGCATTATCAGGTTCAGATCCAGATTCATGTCCACAAGCGCCACCTTCGACGAGGCCACATGACGATCGACTATCGCAAGCTGATGCACTGGAAGATTCCCATCGCGCGCCAGCACGTGCGCCCGCAGGATTGCATCCTGTACGCGCTTGGCGTCGGTCTCGGCGCCGATCCGCTCGACCGCGACCAACTTCATTACGTGTACGAAGAAGGCCTGCGCGTGCTGCCCACCATGGCGACGGTGCTGGCCTATCCCGGCTTCTGGATGAAGATGCCCGATACCGGCATCGACTGGACGCGCGTGGTGCACGCCGAACAGCAGGTCATCCTGCACAAGCCGCTGCCGATATGCAAACAGCTGATCGGCGACACCCGCATCGTCGATATCGTCGACAAGGGGCCGGACAAGGGAGCGCTGATTTACCAGGAACGCGTGGTCACCGAGGAAGACAGCGGCGAACCGGTCTGCACCCTGCGCATGACCACCATGTGCCGCGGCGATGGCGGCGTGCAGAACATGCCGACGGCAGCATCTGGCCACCTTCATCCTGCGCCGGCGCCGTTGCCGGAACGTCCGGCGGACTTCTGCATCGACCTGCCCATCCTGTCGCAGGCCGCGCTGATCTACCGGCTGTCGGGCGACGGCAATCCGCTGCACGCTGATCCGGAAGTCGCCTTGCGCGCGGGATTTCCGCGACCGATCCTGCACGGTCTGTGCACCTTCGGCGTGGCCGGCCACGCCTTGCTCAAGGCCTTGTGCTGGTCGCCAGAGCCGGGACGCCGCATGGACATCCGCTCGATCGGCGCACGCTTCTCGGCGCCGGTCTATCCCGGCGAAATGCTGCGTACCGAAATCTGGCGTGAGGGCAACGACGGCAACCACATCGCGTTCCGCTGCAGCGTACCGCAGCGTGGCGTGGTGGTGCTCAACCATGGCGCAGCCCTCATCGCCGCGCACGCCGACACAAAAAACCGCAAGGAAGTCCTCCATGGCGCTTGACCAACAAACCCGCAAACAATTTGTCACGGCGGTGGAACGCTTCGTCGCCGAACGCCTGCTGCCGAACGAGGCGCTGGTGGAAGAACAACGGCGCGTACCCGACGACATCCTCGGCGAGATGGCCGCGCTCGGTCTATTCGGCCTCAGCATTCCGGAACGGTGGGGCGGACTCGGGCTCGGCATGGAAGATGAAGTCGCGGTGCTGATTGCACTGTGCCGAGCCAACCTGTCGTTCCGCTCCGCCATTGGCATCAACAACGGCGTCGGCTCGCACGGCCTACTGACGTACGGCAGCGACGCCCAGCGCGAGCGCTACCTGGCGCGCATGGCGGCGGGAGAAATGATCGCGGCGTTCTGCCTGACCGAGCCGGACTGCGGCTCCGATGCGGCAGCGCTGCGCACCAGCGCGCGCCTGGATGGCGACGAGTGGGTGCTCAACGGCGTCAAGCGCTACATCACCAATGCCCCCTCGGCCGACGTCTTCACCGTGATCGCGCGCACCGATGCCGACCGCCGCGACTATCGCGGCCTGTCCGCCTTCATCGTGGAACGCAGCGCACCCGGCCTGAGCATCGGCAACACCGACCGAAAGATGGGATTGCACGGTTCGCACACGGCTGACGTGATCTTCAGCGATTGCCGCATTCCCGCCGACGCCATCATCGGCGAGCCGGGACTCGGCTTTGCGCTGGCGATGTCCTCGCTCAATCGCGGCCGCCTCGGCATCGCCGCCGCCGCCATCGGCGCCGGCCGTCGTCTGATCGAAGAAGCGCTGGACTACGCCACCGAACGCCGCGCCTTCGGCGAACCGATCGCGCAACATCAACTGGTGCAGGCGATGCTGGCCGATTCGGAAACCGAACTGCTGGCCGCGCAATGCATGGTCGAACATACGGCGCGCCGTTTCGACCAGGACCTGCCGGTGATCAAGGAAGCCTCGTGCTGCAAGTTGTTCGCCACCGAAACGGTAGGCAAGGTCGCCGACCGCGTGCTGCAGATTTTCGGCGGCGCCGGCTTCATGGGCGATTACCCGATCGAACGTATTTACCGCGACGTGCGCGTGATGCGCATCTACGAAGGCACCTCGCAGATCCAGCAGCTGCTGATTGCGAAGCAGATGCTGAAAGAGCATGCGAAGAAACGCTAAGGACGACCGCCGCCGCAAATGACGATCTGCCCGCTGATGTAGTTCGACTCCGGAATGCAGAACAGATACACCGCGCCCGCCGCTTCCGCCGGCGTGCCGGCGCGGCCCATCGGGATCAGGGTTTCCAGGTTCTGCATCAGTTGCTGGTTGACGCCAACCTTGATCTCGTTGCCTGAAATATTGATGGTGGCGTCGTCGCCTGCCGTCGCTTCGGTCAGGCGCGTCTTGATCAGGCCGAAGGCGACGCTGTTGACGTTGACCTTGTAGCGTCCCCACTCCTTGGCCAGCGCCTTGGTGAGGCCGTTGATGGCCGACTTGGCGGCGGAATAATTGGCCTGGCCCGCGTTGCCCATGACGCCCGACACCGACGAAATGTTGACCACCTTGCGGAATACTTCGAGGCCTTGCGCAGTTTCTTCCTTGGCGGCGCGGCGGAAATATTCCGACGCCGCGCGCAGGATGCGGAACGGCGCCGTCACGTGCACCGCCATGATGGCGTCCCATTGTTCATCGGTCATTTTCTGGATCACGTTGTCCCAGGTGTAGCCGGCATTGTTGACGATGATGTCGAGCCGGCCGAAGCTATTCAATGCGGTGTCGATGAAACGCGTGGCGAATTCGGGGGCTGTGACGTCGCCGCAGCACACCGTGGCGCGACCGCCGGCAGCAATGATTTCCTGCACGACGCTCTCGGCCATTTTTTCATCGAGATCGTTGATGACCAGCGCTGCGCCATCGGCAGCCAGCTTCAACGCGATCTCGCGTCCGATGCCGCGGCCTGAACCGCTGACGATGGCGACTTTACCTTCGAGCTTCTTGTGCATATGGTCTCCTTGACGACACGATCTACGCCGCGCTTCATGGGTTGATGACGGACAAGCTTCAGTTCAGTTGGTTTTTTCGTAGATGGTGACGACGCAGGCGCCGCCCAGGCCGAGGTTGTGCTGCAGGCCCCAACGCGCGCCGTTGACCTGACGCCGCTCGGCCTGGCCGCGCAATTGCCAGGTCAGCTCCGCGCATTGTGCGAGGCCGGTGGCGCCGAGCGGATGGCCTTTCGACAGCAGGCCGCCGGACGGGTTGGTGACGATCTTGCCGCCGTAGGTGTTGTCGCCGTCGAGGATGAATTTCTCGGCGGTGCCGGGCGGTGTCAGTTGCAGCGCTTCGTAGCTGATCAGTTCATTGGCGGTGAAGCAGTCGTGCAGCTCGACCACCTGGATGTCTTCGGGTCCGACGCCGGCTTCGGCGTATGCGCGCTCCGCTGCGATGGCTGCCATGCCGTAGCCGACCAGCTTGCGCATGTCGCCGCTGTCGAAAGAATCGGGCCGGTCAGTGGTCATCGCCTGCGCCGCGATGGCGACGCTGGTGTCGAGATTGAACCAGCGCGCGAAACGCTTGGAGCACAGCACCGCCGCCGCCGCGCCGCAGGTCGGCGGACAGCATTGCAGGCGCGTCAGCAGGCCGAACACGGTCGGCGACGCCATGACTTCTTCCAGCGTGACGGGCGTGCGGAATACGGCGTAAGGATTGTTGGCCGCGTGTCGGCGCGCCTTCACCGAAATTTGTCCGAAGGTCTCCGGTGCGATGCCGTATTGATCGAGATAGTCCTGGCCCGCGCCGCCAAAAAATTGCGGCGCGCGCGGCAGCTCCGGGTCATAGCCGCGATTGCTTGCCATGGTGTCGAGGAAGCGCTGCAGCGGCGCCGGCCGGTCGGTGTAAATGGTGCGCAGCGGGCCCGGCATCATCTGCTCCACGCCGATCACCAGCGCGCAATCGATGGCGCCGCTGGCGATCGCCTGGCGCGCAAGAAACAACGCGGTGGAACCGGTCGCACAATTGTTGTTGACGTTGATGATGGGCAGACCCGAGAGGCCGACTTCGTAGAGCATCGCCTGGCCGACGGTGGAGTCGCCGTAGACATATCCTGCGTAGGCTTGTTCGATCGCCTCGTAACGGATGCCGGCATCGGCGAGCGCGGCGCGCGCAGCGGCGGCGCCCATTTCCACATACGACGCACTGGTACTTGGCTTCGCAAACGGCACCATGCCGACACCGGTGACATAGACTTTCTCGCTCACTGCCGCCTCCTGGCCCGATCGGGCATGTTGAGCTGCGTCAAAACAGAATTTTTGTTCGCGTGTACAGTATGCGAACGCGTGTTCGAAAATAATGCGGAATGATATTTGACTCTATTCATACTACTTAGTATATTAAGATGAAGTCAATATAAGAAAGCCGCTCTACAACAGACTGACCGCCGGGCCTTCGGCGCAATGGAGAGACGATGGCGATTATTTGGGATCCTTCCCTCGACCCTGACGCAAGCAAGTGGCGCGACATTGCGCGCCGCCTCGCCCACGATCAGCTGGCGCCGCGTGCCGCCGGCATCGACCGCGATCAGCGCTATCCCCACGAAAATGTCGAAGCCCTCCATGAGAGCGGCATCGCCTCGATGTTCATCCCCAAAGATTACGGCGGCGGCGGCGCTTCCCTGACTGCGTTCTGCGCCGTGATCGAAGAACTGGCGCAAGCATGCGCGTCCACCAGTGGTATTGTCGCAACCCTGCAGCTGGGTGCCATGCCCCTGCTGCGCGCCGGCACCAATGGACAAAAAGACACCTATATCCGCGCCATGGTAGCCGGACGCAAATCGATTTCGTTTGCGCTCAGCGAGCGTGAAGCCGGCTCCGATCCCTCCAACATGCAAACTCTCGCCACACCGGAGAACGATGGCTGGCGGCTGCGCGGCGAGAAGCGCTGGATCGGCGGCGGCGGCGAGTGCGCGTACTACGTGGTATTTGCGCAAACAGAACCGGGCGCAGGCCGGCGCGGCATCGCCGCCTTCATGGTGGCGGCCGACGCCGAGGGCGTGCGCGACGATGCGCGCGAAGACAAGATGGGCATGCGCGGCACCGTCAACAGCACCGTCGTGCTCGACACCTGGGTCGCGGCCGATTGCATGATTGCGGCGCCGGGCAAAGCACTGCGCCTGGCGCTTGAAGCGCTCAACGTCGGACGCGTTGTTGTAGCAGCACAATCGAACGGTATTGCACGCGCCGCATATGATGCAGCAGCACGCCGGGCGGCGGTTCGCACCACCTTCGGCCAGCGTCTGCTCGACCATCAGGGCATAGGTTTCAAACTTGCAGATGTCGCAACTCGGTTATCCGCAGGTAGAATGCTTGCATACGAAACCGCCCGCAGTTTTGATACTGGTCAGGATGTCGCGCTTATCGGCGCTCAAGCGAAGTTATTCTGTAGCGAGGCTGCTCACGATGCAGTCGATATCGGTGTACAGGTATTTGGCGGAGAGGGTTTCGTGAAACCTTCGCTCGTGGAGCGTCTTTATCGTGATCAGCGCGCCACCGAAATTTATGAAGGTACTTCGGAGATCCAGAGACTGGTGCTCGCACGGGCGATTCATGCCGAGTTCAATAATGAGGAGCAAGCATAATGAAGGTCGACACAGCACGTCACACATCGACAAACAATGAATTCGCCGGAGATGATTCGGACCCGCGCAGCGAGATCCTCGACGCTGCCGCGCTGGCATTCATGACAAAAGGTTATGCCGCCACCAGCATCGACGATGTCGCCGATATCCTCAGCGCCACCAAGGGCAAGATCTACCATCACTACCGCAAGAAAGCCGACCTGTTCTTCGACGTGCACAAGCGCGGCATGGAAATGGACCTGGCCGCGGTGCAGGAAGCCGCGTCGAAATCCCACGCACGGGCCATCGACAAGCTGCGCGCAATGACACTGGCGCACATCACCGTGATCATGGACCACCTGCCCTACCAGCGCGTCGCCGTGCAAGGCCTGGAGATGCATCTGGCCGGCGAGACCACCGCCGCCCAGCGCGAAGTGCTGTCGGAAATCCTGGTGCTGCGCGATCAGTACGAGAACCTGTTCCGCGACACCATCCGCCAGGTCATGGCCGAAGGCCACGCGCCCGACCAGGACCTGCAGATCGTCGTCAAGGCCTTCTTCGGCGCATTGAACTGGACCACCATCTGGTTCCGCCCGCGCGTCGACCAGACCGAAGACGAAAAGCTGGCGGTCGCCAACTCCATCTCCACCTTTGCGATTCGCGGTCTCGGCGCGGAGCAATAATCATGCGCTCCGGTGCGCTGATCGCCGCCGCGCCCGTGCATCTCGATCCCGCCGAAAGCTGGGATCGCGCCACGCTGGAGGCATTCCAGCTGGCGCAACTGCGCGTGCAACTGGCGCGGCTTGCCAGGGACAGCGCGTACTATGCGCCGCTGTTCCGACAGCTGGACTGGAACGTCGGCGAGCTGCGCTCGCTGGCCGACCTGAGCAAACTTCCGTTTACCACCAAGCCTGATTACATCAACACGATCGGCGCGCAGACGCCGTTCGGCAGATTCATGACCGTGCCGCAGGACGAGGTGCGGCGCATGCACTTTTCCTCCGGCACGACGTCGGCGCCCTCACCGCAGTTCTGGAGCGAGCACGACCTCGACCGCTGGGCCGGCCTGTACGCGCGTCACGCGCGTGCGCAGGGCATCGGTCCCGGCGACATCGTGCAATGCATGTTCAGCTACACCTGGTTCGTCGGCGGCCTCGGCGCCACGGCCGGTTACCAACGTGCCGGCGCCATGGTGATCCCGGCCGGCAGCCAGGATACCGAACGCCAGATCAATACTTTATTCACCTACGGCAGCACGGTGCTGTGCGGCACACCGTCCTTCATCACCCATCTCGCCGAAGAAGTGCGCAAGCGTGGCCGCGACCCTGCCGCCTCGACCGTGCGCAGCATCATGATGGGCGGCGAACCCGGCGCCAGCATCCCAGCCACGCGCCGGCGCATCGAGGCATTGTGGGGCGCACGCGCCTACGACGCTTACGGCTGCCTTGAATTCCAACCCATCGCCGGCGACTGCACCGCGCAGGCCGGACCGCACCTGGCGGAAGATTTCGCCTACGCCGAAATCGTCGATGCCGAAACCGGCGCCGCCGTTGCCGACGGCACGCCCGGCGTGCTGGTGCTGACCCATCTCGACAAACAAGCCGGCCCGCTGGTGCGCTGGTGGACCGGCGACATCGTGGTGCGCGACTCCAGCCCGTGCAGCTGCGGTCGCACGCATGCACGCCTGGTCGGCGGTGTACGCGGCCGCGCCGACGACATGCTGGTGGTGCGGGGCGTCAACGTGTTCCCTTCTGCAGTCGAGGAACTGGTGCGCGCCACACCCGGCCTCGGCGACGAATACCAGCTCGTCATCAACGGCTCGGTGCATGACGCCGCCGGCTTCATGAAATCGATTCACGTGCGCGTGGAGCAGACCGATACCGCCGCCGATACATCACGACTGGCGGCGCAACTGACACAGGAAATCAAACAGCGCCTGCAAGTCGGCGCGCACGTGGAAGTGCTGCCGCAAGGCACTCTCGAACGCAGTACGCACAAGGCAAAACGCGTCGTCAGGGAATAAAAAAACAAAGAGATCCACTGACACGGTAACAAAACAGCAGCAAAAAAACACCATCGGCGCAGGCCATCCTGACGCCAGGGAGGAGCGGACATGCAAAGCATCGTCACCGTGGAACGCAGCGACGCCGTCGCCTGCGTCACCATGAACCAGCCCGAGCGCCGCAACGCGCTGGCGCCGGAAATGCGCGAGGCCCTCACCGAAACCCTGGAGCGCCTGGCCGGCGATGTCGATTGCCGCGCCATCATCCTGGCCGGCAGCGACCGCAGCTTCTGCGCAGGCGGCGATCTGTCCACCCTGCCCGCCGGCGACACGCTCGCCAGTCGCAAGCGCATGACGCTGGCGCACCGCCTGCTGCGCACCATCACCGACATGCCCAAACCGCTGATCGCCGCCGTCGACGGTACTGCCTTTGGCGCCGGCATGGGCCTGGCGCTGGCCTGCGACTACGTAATGTGCAGCGAACGCGCACGCTTCTGCACCGCCTACTCCAACGTCGGATTGATGGCCGACATGGGCCTGCTGTGGTCGCTGCCGCAACGCGTCAGCGCCGGGCAAGTGCGCCGGCTGCTGTACACCAGCGTCGTAGTCGACGGCGAAGAAGCGCTGCGCCTCGGCCTCGCCGACCAGTTGGTGCGCAGCGACGAATTGCAGCAGGCCGCACTCGACCTCGCTACGCAGTTCGCCGCCGCCCCGCCGCTCGCGGTCGGTCTCACCAAGGCCGCGCTGGCGCGCCTGCCGGGCTCGCTCGACACGGTCATGGGGCTGGAACTGGACGGCCAGTTGCAATTGTTTTCGAGTGCAGATTTCACGGAAGGGCGGCATGCCTTCCTGGAGAAAAGACGGCCGCATTTTCAGGGTCGCTGAAGTGAAATGATCAAATTGACACGTACCTGCGAGTATCTGCAGGTACGGATAGGATGCTGGACTTCACCTACGAGGAAATCATGAAAAGATCAGTTGCCGCCCTTACCTGTGCCGGTGCCGCCGCCGGTGCGCTGATGCTTGCCCCCGCAGCGGTCAATGCGCAGGCCCGTGAAAAAGTCACCATCGCCATCGGCACTGACGTGCTCGACGCCTCGCAGGTCAACAACACCTCGCTGCCGATCTACACCAAGTGCTGGGAAAACGCCGGCCTCGACGTCACGCTGCAGCCGACCAATTCCACCACCGCCATGCAGGCGGTGCTGACCGGCCAGGCCGACATGGTCAACATGGGTCCTGCAGCAGCCATCATCGCGCGCACCAAGGGCGCGCCGTTGAAGGCGGTGTACCTCAACATGCGCCACAACTTCCAGTTCCCGGTGGTGCTCGACTCGTCACCGGTCAAGACCATCAACGACTTCAAGGGTAAAACCATCGGCGTGCTGTCGTACGGCTCCCAGATGGTGCAGATCTTCAAGGGCATGCTGACCGAAGCCGGCATCAATCCGGACAAGGACGTGACGTTTGTGGAAACCGGCTCCGGCGCGCAAGCCGTGACCGCGCTGTCGAAAGGCCGCGTCGACATCTGGGGTACCTGGGATTCGCAGATCGCCACGGCGGAAAACATGGGCCTGAAGCTGCGCCGCTTCTCCTCGCCGTTCGCAGAGAAACTCAACTTCGGCGGCTCCTACTTCGTGCGCGACGACATGATCACCAAGCGTCCGCAGACCATCGAAAAAGTCTTGCGCTGCGTGGCTATGGGTTCGGTGACGGCGCTGGCCAATCCGCAGGGATCGCTGAAGGTGCACTGGAAAGTATTCCCGCTGACCAAGCCATCCAGCCTCGACGATGCTACAGCCATCAAGCAGGGCCTGCACATCATCCAGACACGTGGGGAATTCCTGAAACTGGAACCGGGCGTCAAGTGGGGGGAAATCCCGATCAGCGCGGTCGCCAACATGGTGGCGTTCATGAAGGCCAACAACGTCATCCAGACCAGCCCGAAACTGGAAGACCTCTACACCAACCAGTTCATCCCGGCGATCAACAACTTCGACACCGCCAAGGTGGTTGCGGCGGCCAAGGCGCTGCCGCAATAAATACGGACAGCGATGCGCGTCAGGCCGGAACCGTGTTCCGGTCGGGCGCGGTCAGCCGCTCCAGCGTCCCCAGCCACTGCATCGCCATCTCGCGGCCATCGCCGCACATCTCCGCCGACGCCTGCAATCCCGAGCAACACGCGGGCCGTTCCGGCTGACCGAAAATCGCACAACGCAAGTCATCCATCAATTGCACGCAAGGCACGCCCGCCGGCTTGCCGTTCGGCATGCCGGGTATCGGACTGGAGATGGAAGGCGCAGTACAGCACGCGCCGCAGTTGGGGCGGCAGTTCATTGCGATATGGTGAAACCAGAAACGAGAGAAGGTCGGCATTGTACCGCCGATTGAAAATGCTTCTCCCCTCCCACGCTTCCTCCGCTTAAAAGCGATAGCGCATCGATAGATTCACCTGCGTCTTGGCGACCGGATCGATCAGCAGCCCTGCCGTGCTACCCACCGCAACTTCGCTGCTGTACTGATGCGGCTGCAGGACCAGACTGGCGGTCCAGTCGACCTTGCCGACCGAATACGTGCTGCGCAGGTCGTAGCGCGAGTACGGCCGCGAATAGCTCTTCACCAGCGGCGTCCCCGAGAAATACGGTACGCCCGAGATGAAGTAGGCGTCGGCGTTGAACAGCAGTTTGCCCGCAGCAAATGGCGTCGCGTACGCCGCACCGGCCTTGTAGGTATCGCGCGGCACCGACAAGTCGCTGGTGGTGCCCGGCGCCGCACTGTTGATGTGGGCGCGGATGATGCGGCCGAAGCTGCCGTAGATGCTGAAGTCGGGCGTGAAGTCGTAGCTGCTCTCCACCTCCCAGCCGTCGCGCGTGGTGTTGCCGACCGGGCCGAACACGTTCGGAGCGATCTGCGCGATTTCATTGTCGTTGACGGTGTGATAGCTGGCCGCGGACATGTGCCATTTCGACGTCGCGCGCAAGTTGAAACCGAAGTCGTAGGACGTGACCTTGGACGGTTTGAGATCCGGGAACGACGATCCGCCATTCGCCCCCAACGGCCCCAACGCACCGCTCGGACTCAGCTCGCTCTGCGCCGGTGAACGGAAGCCGCTGCCGCGATTGGCAAACAGATCGATGCTGCTGACCGGCGTCCACACCACACCGAATTTGGGCGTCGCCACGGATTGCTGGTAGCTCAAGGACGCGGCCGGCAACTTGCGGTTACTGATGTCGTAGTCGAAGGAATCCAGTCGCAGGCCGGCCAGCAGTTTGAGACTCTCGAACGGCTTGTACTGGCCTTGAGCGAACACGCCATACGTCACCAGATCGAGATCCTGGTCCAGGCTGTAGTTGGCGCCGGGCAGGCTGTTCGGCCAGTTCTGATTGAGCGCGGTGCCGACGTCGCGACGCACATCCGCGCCGAACGCCAGCGCCGCCTTGTCGCCGAACAGCATGTCGTAGACGCCGCGCGCACCCATGATGCGGCGATCGTCCGCAGCCACGTTCAGGGCCGTGGCGCTGGCGCCGGTGGCGCGGCGGCGCTCGTAGTCTTCCACATAGGCCGAGACGCGCAAGCCTTCAGCGCCGCTGGCCGGCGCGCGCGACAGCACCAGGCTGCCGCGCCGGGCGTCTCCCCACAGCGGCGGCGAGCTTGGATCGCGTTGTGTATCGCTGACCTTGCCGCTGCGCAGGTCATTGACGTTGAGGAAGCCGGCGGCGTTCCAGTCGGACTTCTGATACGCGGCGCGCACTGCCCACAGGCTGTCGCCCTGGATCATCGACTCCTTGATGAACAGGCTGCCGCGCTCGCCGTCGCTGTTGGCGCGGAAGCCGCCGATCTTGTACAGGTCGGCCACGACCAGCGACTGGATCGGTCCCGATTTGCCCGATATCACAGCGTTGAGCCGTTTCGATCCCTGGCTGCCGACGCTGATGGCTATGCTGTTTTCGGCGACGTTGCGCGTGGTGATGCTGACGGCGCCGGAGCGGTTCTGATCACCGTAGAGCGCCGAGAATGGTCCCTTGATGACATCGATGCTGTCTATCATTTCCGGGGTGAGCCAGGACATGTCGTTCATGCCGTGGTTGATCGCCGAGGACGGCAGGTTCTGCGGTACGCCATCAATGTAGACGGCCGTGTCGGCGCCGTGTGACGAGCTGAAGAATCCGCGCATCTTGATCGAGTTGCCGATGTCGCCCTGGTCCAGCGTGTGCGCCATAACGCCGGGTACGTGCCGCAGCAGGTCGGAGATATCGCGGCCGACATTGGTGCGATCGATCTCGGCGCGATCGATTACGGTGACGCTGGTCGGCAATCCACTGGTCTCGTTGCTGACGGCGGATTTGACGACATTTCTGCTGTCGCTCTTGCCGGCGCTCACGGAGATTTCCGGCAGGCTGGATTCGTTGGTTTGCTGGGCAGAGACGGCGATACTGAAGCTTGCTGCAAGCAAACCCAGTGAATAGCGTGACGTATATTTTTTCGATGGCAGCGTCTTGCCGCGCAGGCGACCTGCGGCCTGCCGGATTTTATTGTTCATGGTCCTTCCCCTGGCTTGTTTTTAGTGGTCGTGATCGTGTGCGGCGTAGTCGGGCGTGAAGGTCTTCGGACCTTTTGGCTGCACCACGGTCAGGCCGAGGCGATGGCGGATGCGCTCGAAGTGTTTGCCCTCGAAGTCGCCGCTGACGTCTTCGAAGCAGGTCGCCTCGATCACGTAGTTGCCGCGCCATGGCGTCGCGATGGTTGCCAGACCTGCGGCGTCGGTGCGCAGATCGGTAATCCAGCCGTTCGGGGCGATCAGCTTGGCCTTGAACTTTGCCAGCGGCGCACCTTTGAAGCTGAATTTCAGTTGATTGGCGACGCCGGTAGGAACCGCATCCAGATCCAGCGCGGCCGGAAAGACGCGATCGATCTGTACGTGACGGACATAGAAATTGAGTTTGAGAATGCCGAGCTTGTAGGCGCTCAGGTCCTTGACCGGCACCGAGACGTCCTGTCCGATCAGGCTTTCGTTGGCGGAGAGCGCCGGCGCGGTGGCGAAACCGTCGTGCGTCTTCCTTGCCGTGCGGGACGTCGTGACGACGTCGTCTTTCTTGTGCTGCTGCACGCTGAGGGTCAGGTTGGCGAATTCGTCGAGCCGACCCGGCGAAGCTTCACGCACGTTTTCGTCGACGCCGCCGAAGTAGATCAGATTGCCTTTGGATGTGTTTTCGGACCAGAGATAGTGCGCTTGCGCAGGCAGCGAGGCGAGCAGGGACAAGGCCGCGCAGATCAGTGCGGCCGAAGTGATTTTTTTCATATTGTCGTGAAGAAGGAAGCGGATGGAAGGTCGTGCGTAGCTCGCTCCGGCGTCTGGCTGGCGAAATCAATACGCACTCATTTTGCAACAGTGTTGCATTATGCCCGCATTACAATCCATTTGCAACATAGTTGCAAATTACGATTGAATCACCCCGATGCCACACTCCATACGCCGCGCGCGCCGCTGCGGCATAATCCCTCAGACAACATCAAAGATCGCATCACGATCAACAAGGGAAGGCGCATGACGCAAGATCTGAACGACCTCTATTACTTCGCGCAGGTGGTGGACCATCGCGGCTTCGCCGCCGCCGGTCGCGCGCTGGGCATTCCCAAATCGAAACTGAGCCGGCGCATCGCGCAACTGGAAGAACGCCTCGGTGCACGCCTGATCCAGCGTTCCACGCGCAGCCTGTCGGTGACCGAAATCGGGCAGAGTTATTACGAGCACTGCAAGGCGATGCTGGTGGAAGCCGAGGCTGCGCAAGAGGCCGTCGAACGCAATCGCGCCGAACCGCAAGGCACGGTGCGGCTGACCTGTCCGGTGGCGTTGCTGCATGGTCGCGTAGGCGTGATGCTGGCTGATTTCCTGATCGAACATCCGCGCGTGACCTTGCAGGTGGAGTCGACCAACCGGCGCGTCGACGTCGTCAACGAAGGCATTGACGTCGCACTGCGCGTGTTGTTGCCGCCGCTGCAGGACAGCGATCTGGTGCTGAAGATTTTTGGCGTGCGCCACTGGTGCTTGACCGCCAGTCCGACCCTGCTGGAAAAATGCCGCGTCCCGGAAGTGCCGGCCGACTTGCACCGTTTTCCCAGCATGAGCCTGGCGATCCCGGTGGAACAGCATGTCTGGCATCTGGAAAACGCCGACGGCGAATCTGCATCGATCCGTCACACGCCGCGCCTGATGACCGACGATGCCACGGCGCTCAAGCGCGCAGCAATCGCCGGCGCCGGCATCGTCTATCTGCCGACCATGGTGGTGATTGATGAATTGCGCAGCGGTGCGCTGGTGAAGGTCTTGCCCGAATGGTCGCCGAAATCCGGCATCATCCACGCCGTGTATTCGTCACGGCGCTTCCTGTTGCCGTCGGTGCGCCAGCTGATCGACTTCCTCGCCAAACGCTTCGACGAGCTCGAAGACTACTGAAGCACCGCGCTGCCGACGTCCAGAGGGTCGCCGCTCAACAGCAGCGCCGTGGTATCCGCGCGGGTTTCCAGGAACAAGCCGCTGCCGGGACGATCCAGCATGACGACTTCGCCGCCCAGCGCTGCATGGTCGCCGTTGATCAGCACCGATCCGCTCAGGATCGCCAGCAACAGCGTGCGACCTTCGACGGTCTTGAATTCACTCGTGCAGCGTGCATTCAACTGCAATTCCCATACATCGAAGGCCGACGTGGTCGGCATCGCGCCACGCCGGTTCAGGCAATCGCCTGCGATCACGCGGATGCTGCCGGCGCCGTCGGGCAAAGCGATGGAGGGGATTTTGTCGGCGGCGACAGTCTTGCCGGTGCACGACAAGGACGCCTGCGTCGGCGCATCTATCCACAACTGCAGCACTTGCGGCGACGCTTCACGCTTGCCGCTGCGATTTGCGGCCGCACGAAAAATTCCAGCATCCTGTTCGGCGGTCACGCTGCGGTATTGCACGTCGCCGGCATTGAGGACCTGCTTCTTGCCATCGGCGTCGACATATTCCAGGCGACCTTGCTGCACCATGGTCAACACTTTGCAGCCGCGATACAGCTGGCGCGCGCAGACATCCGGTGCGGTGCTGTCCGCCGATCCGACATGATCGAGCAGCAGGAAGGGGCTGACGTGCTGCCCCAGCATGCGCTTTGAAAACAGCGTATGCGCGAGCAAGCCGTCGCCGATGCGATGCTGCCTGGAACTGCTGTAGATACCGAGGATTTTTTTCATGATAAGCGCCGGTTCCGAACTGCGAACCGGCGTTTCCGATGATCCGCCGACAAGACCGGAAGGCGGGGTTCGACCGGTCTTGTCAGCGTTGGGAAATTGCTCAACGATTGTTGATTGTTCAACGATTGTTCAGCGATCAGGCGCCGTTGAAATCTGTACCGCCATGTTGACGGGCTTGCTTCAGTTCCTCAACAACAGCCTGACGCGAGACGGTCGACTTGTGCTGCACTTCAACCGGATACACGTCGTTGTTGATGATCTCGCCGTTGGCACGCGCTTGCTTCAATTCTTCGATGACCTCGGCACGGGTCTTGTGCGAGACGAATTGCGTTTCAGGTGGATAAACTTCTTCAGCCATGGCGCTGCCGACGATGGAGAGGAAAAGCAGGCCGCTGGCGATTTTCTTGATATTCATGATGGTTCCTTGGTGAGGTGGTTTGCTTGCTGCCGGGCTTCTCATGAAAGCCGGCAACGGAAATATTGGTGTTGCCTGGTAGCGCCGGGGATTAACGCAGATACAGCGTTTCGGTGTAAGTCAGCGGCTCGTGGCGTGCCAGCTTTTGCTGGATTTCCTGACGCTTGATCGAGGACTTGGTAGGCGTCTTTGCGGTTTGCTGGATGCTGACCGGCTGCGCTTGCGCAGTGTCGGACGGTTCGTTGGCGGCCAGGGCGCTGCCGGCGGCGAAGGTGCCGGCGACGGCGACCAGCAGGACGGCGGCGGTGAGTTGCAGGACGCTGCGGTCCAGACGTGCGGTAGTGGTGTTCATGGTGATGCTCCTTCTTTGCATTGTGTGCGTTGTTAGCGTTGTGCTTGTGGCAACGAAGCGTTCGAAGCCTTCCGGTAAAGCGCAGCGGCGTTTGCTGTAGTGAGGTGCAAGTGCGACTGCTTGGACTCAAGTGTAGGTTTTGCATTGAAAGTGCACTAGGAGGCAAAATCCGGATTCATCGTTCTATCAGTAGAACGATGAATCCCCTTGAATTCCCGCCTTCCGTCCGCGAACGGGGAACGCCCTCGCGCCGCGCGGTAGCGCCCGGCCTTCTGCAGGAGGGCATATGGATATCTGTTTATCTTCGTTATCAAGCGAGTTTTGCTGCCAGATAATCGGCGCTTGAATGTACCGACTTGCTTCGTCGCAAGTCCGTGCGCATTCCGATCATCGCGAAGCAGATAACCCGAGGCAACCCATGACCCAAGCATCACATCCGCCGTCGTTCGACGCCTTGCTGGCGCGTTTCGAACCCATCTTCGCGCGCATCGCGGAAGGCAGCATAGCCCGCGAGAACGACCGCGACCTGCCGTATGAAGCCGTGCAATGGCTCAAGGACGCCGGCTTCACATCGCTGCGTGTGCCGGTCGAACATGGCGGCAGCGGCGTCACGCTGCCGCAGTTCTTCAGCCTGCTGACCCGCCTGGCGGAAGCCGAATCGAATCTGCCGCAGATCCTGCGCGTGAATGCCGGCTTTACCGAACTGCTGCTCGAGCGCAAGGACGACGACGACACGCGCCACTGGCTCGGCGTGATCGGCAAGGGCGAGACCTTCGGCGCGGCCGCCTCGGAGCGCACCGGCACCACCGGCAATTCGGTCACGGTTACGCCCGATCCGGACAAGCGCGCCGATCACTTCCTGCTGAACGGCGAAAAATATTATTCGACCGGCACGCTGTACGCCGACTGGATCCTGGTGCGTGCGCACGACGATGAGTCTGATCTCAACGTGCTGATCAAGAGCAACACGCCCGGCGTGACGCGCGTGGACGACTGGGACGGCTTCGGCCAGCGCCTGACCGGCAGCGGCACCACGCGCTTCGACAAAGTCCTCGTGACGCAGCAGCAGATCCTCGATCGGTATCACGTCTCGCAACCGCGCCGCAACACCATCATCACCGCGTTCTACCAGACCGTGCACCTGGCCACGCTGGCCGGCATCGCGCGGGCGGTACAACGCGACGCGGTGGCGTTCACCCAGGCGCGCACGCGCACTTTCGGCGTGCCGGGAGTCTCCAGCCCGCGTGAAAATCCACTGGTGCATCGCGTGGTCGGTCGCCTTGCCAGCCTGGCGTGGTCGGCGGAACAACTGGTCAACGCCGTCGCCAGCGCCATCGACAATGTCCATCAGGCGCGCCTGGCCGGCACCGCCAAGCCCGAGGATTACATCGCGCTCGACGTGCAGACCTTCCAGGCCCAGCAGGTCGTGATCGGCCAGGTGCTGGAAGCCGCCACGCTGCTGTTCGAAGTCGGCGGCGCTTCCGCCACCAGCGACAAACGCCGGCTTGATCGCCATTGGCGCAATGCGCGCACGCTGGCCTCGCACAATCCGGCGACGCAGCGCGAAGCCGCCATCGGCGACTACCACCTCAACGACAATCCGCCCAACGAACGCTTCGGGGTGTCTTATGCGTAAGCACACATTGCGTGGTCTGTTGGGCGCGCTCGTAGTGAGCAGCGTTGCGTTGTTCGCCGCACAAGCATCGGCCGCCCCACAAAAGCCGGAGCTGCGTGTGGGCTTCGTGCCCGGCCCTTACATCGACGAGTTCAAGGTCGGCGTGCAACCGGAGCTGGAAAAGAAAGGCTACAAGATCAAGTACTACGAATTCAGCACCGGTCTTGAGGCCAACAGCGCGGTCTTCAAGGGCGACATTGATGCCAACGTGATGCAGCACTCGGTGTTCCTGAAGTCGTACAACGAGCGCAACAAGACCGACCTGGTCGGCATCGTGCAAGTGCCGACGCCGCCGATGGGCCTGTATTCGAAGAAGCACCGCAGTCTCGACGGCATCAAGAAGGGCTTCACCGTCGCCGTGCCGAACGACCCGGTCAATCTGCAACGCGCGCTGTGGATCTTGCAACGCCTGGGCTGGATCAGGATCAAGGAAAACGCCAATCCGGTCGACGTCACCGAACTCGACGTGGTCGAGAACAAGGTCGGCCTGAAACTGGTGCTGCTGGAAAACGCCCAGGGTCCGCGCGCGCTGGACGATGCCGACTTCGCCGCAATCCAGGGCAACTTCGCCATCTTCGCCAAGCTCAAGCTATCGGAGGCATTCATCCTGGAAGACATGACGCCGGCCTACATCAACGTGCTGGCGGTCAAGAAGACCAGGCAGACCGACCAATATGCGCGCGACATCGTCGAGGCCTATCGCTCCGACACATTCCAGAACGCGATCCGCGCCGATCGCTTCTATGACGGCTTCCGCCTGCCCGATTATTTCAAGACCAGATAAGCCCTGCCTGCATCACTGCTCCGCATCACCACCCTACCCATAAAAACATCAGAGGAACCAGCATGAACCTGTCCTATCGATTCCGCGTGCACGCCATCGTCGTCGCCGCACTGATCTCCGTCATGGGCCTCGCCCAAGTCCAGGCGGCCGACAAGACCCTGCGCGTCGGCGTGCGCGGCGGCACCGACGAACAGATCTGGGAAGTCGTCACCAAGGTCGCCAAGAAGAACGGCCTGAACGTCGAAGCGGTCGTCATCTCGGGCGCAGCCAGCCCGAACGAAGCGCTCAACAACGGCGACCTCGACGCCAACTCGTTCCAGCACATCCCTTTCCTGCGCGACCAGATCAAGCAACGCGGCTACAAGCTGAGCGTGGTCGGCAACACCTACATTTCGCCGATCGCGTTCTATTCGAAGAAGTACAAATCGATCAAGGATCTGCCTGACGGCGCCAAGGTCGCCATCCCCAACGATCCGAGCAACCAGACGCGCGCACTGGTGGTGCTGCGCGACGCCGGCCTGATCACACTGCGCGACGGCTTCGATCCGTTCACCGGCACGGTGTCGCTGAACGACATCACGGCCTACAAGAAGAAGATCTCGCTGACCGAAGCCGCCTCGGTGGTGCTGGCGCGCTCGCTGGAAGACGTCGACACGGCCGCCATCGTCAACACCTTCGCCTACCAGGCCGGCCTGATCGCCACGCGTGACGGCATCGCCGTCGAGAAGCGCGAGAACAATCCCTACGTCAACATCATCGTGGTGCGCGAGCAGGACAAGAACGCCGCGTGGGTCGCGCCGCTGGTGAAGGCCTACCAATCGGAAGAAGTGCGTCAGTTCATCCAGAAGCAGTACGGCGGCTCGGTGGTGCCGGTATTTTGAGTATCGCAGCATTGACCGACGTTGGCGCTGAGGCGGGACAGCCGGCGCCGGCGACGGTGGCGTCAGCAGTACCGCTGCCGTCGCCTGCTGCGACAGTAGCCGGCGACGTGCATCTGAGTTTTTCCAAGGTTTCCAAACAATATCCGGCACCGAGCGGCATCGTGCACGCGCTGCGCGAGGTCTCGTTCACGGTCGCGCGCGGAGAGATCTTCGGCATCATCGGCCGCAGCGGCGCCGGCAAGTCGACCTTGCTGCGCACCATCAATGCGCTGGAGCTGCCCGACGCGGGCGGCATCGCCATCGACGGCTTGCAGGTCGGCGGACTCGATGAAGACGGGCTGGTGCACCTGCGTCGCCGCGTCGGCATGATCTTCCAGCATTTCAACCTGTTGTCGGCCAAGACCGTACGCGACAACGTCGGCCTGCCGCTACGCGTGGCGGGCGTCAAACCGGATGTGGTTCGCAAGCGCGTCGATGCTCTGCTTGAACTGGTCGGCCTGAGCGACAAGGCCGAGGTGTATCCGGCCAAACTCTCGGGCGGGCAGAAACAACGCGTCGGCATTGCCCGCGCACTGGTGCACGATCCGGAAATCCTATTGTGCGATGAAGCGACGTCGGCGCTCGACCCCGAGTCGACACAGTCCATCCTGGCCTTGCTGCGCGACGTCAGCAGCAAGATGGATCTGACGGTGGTGCTGATCACGCACGACATGGCGGTGATCCGCGAAATCTGCGACCGCGTGCTGGTGCTCGACCATGGCCAGGCGGTTGAACAAGGTGAAGTGTGGCGCGTGTTCGGCGATCCGCAGGCGCCTGCCACGCGCGCGCTGTTGCGTCCGCTGCAGCATGGCTTGCCGGCCGACCTGGCGGCGCAACTGGTGGATGATCTCGACGGCAGGCCCGGCAATGCGCTGCTCAGCCTGCGCTTCAACGGCGCCGCGCAACCGCACGGCGTCAGCCTGCAACAACTGGCTCTGCTCGGTCCCGACGCCACGCTGATCCATGGCGGTCTCGACCGCATCCGCGGCCATGCGCAGGGCAGCCTGCTGGTGTCGTTACCGGCGTCGTCGTGGCAATCAATAAAAGCAAGCGGCGCATTCGGAGGATCCAACCACGGCCACGGCGCTGATTTCATCGAGGTTCTAGGTTATGTCCCTGCCACCGCTTAACAAATACTTTCAGGCTTTCTTTGAAACCTTGCTGATGGTGAGCGCCTCGGCGCTGATCGCCATCGGCCTGGGCCTGCTGCTGGCGATCGTGCTGACGGTGACCGCCAAAAGCAGTCTGTATCCGAAGCCGCGCCTGCATCGCGGGTTGTCCGTGACGGTCAACATCTTCCGCGCGGTGCCGTTCATCATCATGCTGGTGGCGTTGTTGCCGGTGACCCGCTTCCTGGTGGGCACCACGCTCGGCACCTGGGCGGCGGTGGTGCCGCTGACGGTCAACCTGATTCCGTTCTATGCGCGCATTGCGCAGGTCAGCCTCAACGACGTCGATCCCGGTCTGGTGGAGGCGGCGCGCGCGATGGGTTGCCGGCGCCGCCACATCATTCGCCACGTGCTGCTGCCGGAAGCCTTGCCCGGCATCGTCGGCGGCATGACGGTCAGCGTGATCGCCATGATCAACGCCTCCGCCATGGCCGGCGCAGTCGGCGCCGGCGGCCTGGGCGACCTGGCGATTCGTTACGGTTATGAGCGCTATGAAACGCGGGTGATGTTTGAAGTCATCGTGATCCTGATCGCACTGGTGTCCGTCATCCAGCTGGTGGGCGAGCGCGTGTCACGCCGCTTCGACCACCGCCATTGATTAAGCAGCTGGTCAGGCAGCGTCGGCGATGCTCTTGCGTCCGCCCGGACGCGCCAGCCCCAGATGTTCACGCAGGGTTGTTCCCTCATAGTCGCGGCGGAAGATGCCGCGTTTTTGCAGGATAGGTACGACGCCGTCGGTGAAGTCCTGCAAGCCGCTCGGCAGCGCATCCGGCATCAGGTTGAAGCCGTCGGCCGCGCCGCCCTTGAACCAGTGCTCGATGTCGTCGGCGATCTGTTCCGGCGTGCCGACCACCACGCGGTGACCGCCGCCGCCCGCCAATGCATACACCAGCTGGCGCGCGGTGTAGCCGTGCTGCCGCGCCTGCGCCAGCGTGGCGTTGAAGAAGGTGTGATTGCCGTTGCCGTTATTGGGCAGGGCGATGTCGTCGGGCAGGCGCTCATCAAGCTTGATGCGTTCCGGCGCCACGCCGAGGATGCCGGCCAGGCGATTGATGTTGTAGCTCCACGGGATCATGTCGATCAGCTCGTCGCGCCGGCGGATCGCGTCGGCCTCGGTGGCGCCGATGATGGTGGTCAGTCCGGCCAGGACCTTGACCGCATGCGGACCGCGTCCATAGGCCGCTGCGCGTGCATTGAGCTCGCGTCCGTAAGCCAGCGATTCCTCGAACGACTGCGACGCCGAGAACACTGCCTCGGCATGGCGCGCCGCGAGATCGCGGCCGTCGGCGGAACCGCCCGCCTGCACCAGCACCGGATGGCCTTGCGGCGTGCGCGGCAGGTTGAGCGGACCGTGTACGGAAAAATGCGTGCCGCGATGCGCGATCGGCTGCACCTTGGCGGTGTCGATGAAACGGCCGCCGACCTTGTCGCCGATCACCGCGTCGTCTTCCCAGCTGTCCCACAAGGCCTTGACCACGTCGGTGAACTCGGCCGCGCGCGCATAGCGCTCAGCGTGGTTCGGCACGGCGTCGCGGCCGAAGTTGCGCGCCGAGCCGAGATCGGCGGTGGTGACCACGTTCCATCCCGCACGGCCCTTGCTGACATGGTCCAGCGTGGCGAAGCGGCGCGCGATGTTGTACGGCTCGTTGTAGCTGGTCGAGGCCGTGCCGATCACGCCGATGTGAGTGGTCGCCGCAGCCACGCTGGCCAGCAGCACGGTCGGCTCCAGCGCAGTGATAGGACGGAAATCGATCTGCTCGATGATGGCGGCGTTGTCGGCCAGGAAGACCGCATCGAACTTTGCAGCTTCGGCGATCTGCGCCACGCGGATGTAATGGCCGACGTCGACGAAGGCATGCGGATCGGCGTCGGGCAGGCGCCAGGCCGAGGGCACGAAACCGGAATGCAGGACGTTGATGTTGAGATGCAGCTGGCGCGGGCGCACGGATGTGTCGCTCATGGAAGACTCCGGTCGGGAAGGGAGAGGCGGATCAGGTCGGAAGCGCCCGCGCCTTCATCGGCGCGGACCGATGGTGCATCAATGCACCTTGAAGAAGCCGTGGCGCTCGGCCAGCAAGTCGAGGATGCGGCGCGTGTCGGTGACGAAGCGCTTGTCGCCGAGCTGCTGTACGTGCGCGCTATCGGCCGGCAGCGCGTGCTCGTCGCCGAGGATCAGCACCGGCAGGCTCTGATGGTCGGCGTCGAGCGCCGCGACCACCTTCTGGCGCGGCCTGGCGAACGGCAGGCGCTCGATGTCGAGGCGTCCGGCGTGTTCCGGATCGCCGGCCAGCAGGCCTTCGATAGCCGCGCCGTCGGGGCAGATGAAACGTTCACCGGGATGGTTCGGGTCGGTGAATCCGGCTTCCAGCAACAACAGCAAATCGCGGCTCATGGCGCACTCCACAAAGAGAAAATCAATCGTTGATTCTCTTGCGCGCGCCACGCCGCCGCCACGAATATATCCGCATATTCATATACCGCGTGCAGTCTTGGATGGCCCTGGCGTCAGCGGGTCCGAAGATGAATTTGAAAGCAAGAACTCGTATTGCGCCGAGGGACAATTTTGGAATATACTGGATTTATGTACAGTATAATTCGACAATTAAGACATGAAGGAATCCGCCGCACCGAGGCGGAAGTGGCTGCCGACGCCGGTTTCGCCGGCATCGTGACGATGAGCATGGCCGGCACCACGCGCCAGATGACGCTGAGCGCGCCCGAAGGTGCGGACAATGCGGAAGGAGCGACGGTATTGTTGCTGTCGCCGCTGTATGAACCGCAATTGCTGAGCATGCATGCCGACGGCATGATCGTGCGCGGCTGGCAGCGCGTTCTGAGGGTATCCAATGAGCGCACCGGCAACAACACGCCGGGTGCGACCTATCTGCAGGAGTGGGTGCTGACGCTGGTGGCCCAGCGGCCGGCCAACATGCGCGAACTGAACACCGTGATGGCGACGCCCTTGCAACTGGTGCAGGGCAATTGAAAAATATTCGTCCGAGCTGTCAGACCTTGATGCCGTAACAACGCGCCGCCGTTCCACCCCACAAGGCGTCCTGCTCGTCTTTGCTCAAGTTGCTCGTCGCCCAGTCGGCAACCAGATCCGCTACCTTGTCATAAGAGTCCGCCAGCAAACACACCGGCCAGTCCGAACCGAACATCAGGCGCTGCGGACCGAAGGCTTCCAGCGCGGTATCGAGACAGATGCGGATGTGCTGGTAGTCGGCCGGCTGCAGGCCGTTGTTCCAGTCGGCTTCGGTGACCAGCCCCGACAGCTTGCAGACCACGTGCGGCAATTCACCCAGCGCCAGCAATTCCTTTTCCCAGCGCCACAGGGCGTCGTCGCTTTTGCCGCCGTTTTTGCCAAACTCGCGCAGCGCCGGCTTGCCAAGATGATCCAGCACCAGCCAGTGCTTGTCATGGCGCGCGCAGAATGCCTGCGTGTCGGCCAGTTGGCGCTCAAACACCAACACGTCGTAGACGTAGTCGCGCTCCTGCAGCAGCGCCACGCCGCGATTGAAATCGGCATGCTCCAGGAAGGCGCGCGCGTCGGCTTCGTCCTGCACCTGATGACGGAAACCCAGCAGCTTGTCGCCGCCATGCCATTCATCGAGGCGCTCGCCGAGATCGGGTACGGCGAGGTTTTCCCAGCCGACCACGCCGGCGATGAAATCATTCTCCTGCGCCAGTCCCAGTAGGAAGCGCGTCTCGTCGCGTCCCGAACGCGCCTGCACGGCAATCGAGGCATCCAGCTGGTGTACGCGCAACAGCGGCAACAAATCGGTCGGCAGCTTGTCCTGCGCCAGCACGTCCATGCCGGCGCCTATCCATGGGTAATCTTCAGCGCGATAGCGCCAGAAATGTTGATGTGCATCGATGCGCATGGTCATGGTCTGATCAAATTAAAAATTGAAAATATCAAATGAGAATGCCGGCGCATCCGCTTGGTGCGAATGCCGCCGGCATCGGATCCTCAGATCAAATGATCAGGCGATCAGTCGTACAGCACTGCCGCGATCTTCGGATCGGCGATGTTGCTCTTGTCGTACCAGTAGAAACCGGTGTCGATGATCTTCGGCAGCTTCTCGCCCTTGAGCGCCTTGACTGCCGCTTCGACAGTCTTGTAGCCGATGCCGACCGGATTTTGTGTGATCGCGCCTGCCATCTGGCCGTCGCGGATCGCATCCTTCTGCTGCTTGCCGGAGTCGAAACCGATGATGACGACCTTGCGCTTCATTTCCTTGGCGCCGTTCAGCACGCCGATGGCCGAACCCTCATTGGTGCCGAAGGCGCCCTTGAGTTTAGGATAGGCCTGCAGGATGGACTTGGTGACTTCGGTCGACTTCAGCTGATCGCCGGCGCCGTACTGGATGCTGACGATCTTGATCTTCGGATAGGCCGACTTGATGCGATCGACGAAGCCATCGCGGCGGTCGATGCCGGTGCGGCTGGTCTGGTCATGCGCGACCACGGCGACTTCGCCTTCCTTGCCGATCAGTTCGGCCATCTTGTCGGCGGCCATTGCAGCGGCGGCCTTGTTGTCGGTGGTGGCAGTGGTGACCGGAATGTCGCTGTCGACGCCCGAGTCAAATGCGACCACCGGAATCTTTGCGGCTTGCGCCTTCTTCAGCAACGGCAGCGCGGCCTTGCTGTCGAGCGCGGCGAAGCCGATCGCCTGCGGCTTCTTGGCCAGTGCGGCGGACAGCATGTCGATCTGCTTGTCGACCATGGCTTCGGTTTCCGGACCTTCGAAGGTCACCTTGACCTTGTAGTCGGTCGCTGCCTGGTTGGCGCCGGCCTTCACGGCTTGCCAGAACTGATGCTGGAAGCCTTTCGAGATCAGTGGAATATAAACTTCCTGTGCTTGTGCAATACCGCTTGCGCCGAACGCGAAGCTGAGGCCGAGGGCAATGTTGAGGGCTCTTCTCTTTATCATTTTTAAGTCTCCTTGATGAATGTAAAACAGCGGGGGTGCAGCGATTTCCTTGCTTGATTTTTACTGACGGCGACGGCGCAGGATATCCATATAGACGGCGAGAATGATGATCACGCCGGTGACCACGGTTTGCCATTCCTGCGCTACCGACATGATGCGCAGGCCGTTGATCAGCACGCTCATGATGAAGGCGCCGATGATGGTGCCGAGGATGGTGCCGGTGCCGCCCGACAGCGAGGTGCCGCCGATCACCACGGCGGCGATGGCGTCGAGCTCGTAGCCCTGCCCCAGCGCCGGTTGCGCGGAGTTCAGGCGCGAAGCGATCAGCAGGCCGGCGATGCCGCAGATGGCGCCGCTGACGGTGTAGACGGTGACCTTCCAGAAATCCACCTTGACGCCGGACAGGCGCAGCGCTTCTTCGTTGCTGCCCAGCGCGAAGGTGTAGCGGCCGAACACGGTCTTGTTGAGGATGACGCCGGCGGCGATCGCCACCAGGAACAGGATCAGCACGGCGTTGGGAATCGGCAGCGCCGGAATCAGGTCGCCGATCAGCGACTCCTGCGAAATCTGCGGGAACGACGGCGTGTCGTTGAAATAGATCGGCTTGGTGCCGGAGATCACCAGCGACAGGCCCTTGAGCAACATCATCATGCCCAGCGTGGCGATGAACGGCGGCACCTTGAGCTTGGCGATCAGCATGCCGGAGGTCCAGCCGCACAGCGCGCCGAAGAAGATCGCCGCGAAGATGCCGAAGCCGATCGGCAAACCCCAGTAGGTCAGGAACACGCCGGCCATGACCGAGCAGAACGTCATCATGGTGCCGACCGACAGGTCGATGCCGGCGGTGATGATGACGAAGGTGCAGGCGATCGCCAGCACGCCGTTGACGGCAGTCGATTGCAGGATGCTGACGAGGTTGTCGACCTGCAGGAAGTTGTCGTTGGCGACGCTGAAGAACACCATCAGCGCCAGCAGGCTGGCAAAGGCCAGCAGCTTTTGCCGCGTCGACGGGTGGAACAGGCGTTCGCGCAGGCTGCCGGCGCCGGCTTCGGAATCGTTTACAGGTGTCATGGTCAGGTTCGTTTGCGACAGTGGATTGGGAGTAGTTGCCATGGTCGTCTTCTTCAATGTGTGGTGGTAGCGGCGGTGACGGCAGTAGTTGCGGTAGCGGCAGCGACGGCGGAGGGGCGCTGCGTGGCCAGTTGCATGATCTTTTCCTGCGAAGCTTCGGCGGCGCTGAGTTCGCCGGTAATGCGGCCTTCGCACATGACCAGCACGCGGTGGCTCATGCGCAGCACTTCCGGCAACTCGGAGGAAATCATCACGATGGCCTTGCCTTGTTCGGCCAAGGCGTTGAGCAGTTTGTAGATTTCGCTCTTGGCGCCGATGTCGATGCCGCGCGTGGGTTCGTCGAAGAACAGGATGTCGCAGTCGCGCAGCAGCCACTTGGCGATCACGATCTTTTGCTGGTTGCCGCCGGACAGCAGGCGCGCCGGCTGATCGATCGACGGCGTCTTGATCGAGAGCTGGCGCACATAGCTTTGCGCCGTGCTGCGGATCGCGGCCTGGTCGAGGAACAGACCCTTTTTCAGGAAACGGTTCATGCTCGACATGACCACGTTGGCCTTGACGTCGAGACCGGTGGCCAGGCCGAAGTGCTTGCGGTCTTCCGACAGATAGCCGATGCCGTGGGCGACGGCGTCGGACGGCGACTTGATCACGGCCTTGCCGCCATGGATGAAGATTTCGCCGGCGTCGAGCGGATCGGCGCCGAAGATGGCGCGTGCAACCTCAGTGCGGCCAGCCCCCATCAGGCCGGCGAAGCCGAGAATCTCACCCTTGCGCAACTGGAAGCTGACGTCGCGGATCGCATGGCCGCGCGACAGTCCCTTGACCTCCAGGACGATCTTGTTGTCGCCGGCATTGGCGATAACCGGACGCGCACCGTCGAGCTGACGGCCGACCATCATGCTGATGATGGTGTCGATCGGGGTTTCTTCGGTGGGCACCGTGGCGATGTATTTGCCGTCGCGCATGACGGTGACGCGATTGGAGATGCGGCGTAGCTCGTCCATCTTGTGCGAGATGTAGACGATGCCCACGCCCTGCGTTTGCAGGTCGCGGATGATGCGGAACAGTTCGTCGATCTCGGCGTTGTTGAGCGCAGCGGTCGGCTCGTCCATGATCAGGACGCGCGAGTTGAAGGACAGCGCCTTGGCGATTTCCACCATCTGCTGTTTGGCCACGGTCAGCTCGCCGACCTGGGTGCGCGGGTCGAGCTTCAGGCGCATGCGCGCGAAGATCTCGGCGGTCTGGCGATTGAGCGTCTCCTCGTCAAGGAACATGCCGAAACGTCCGCGCGGCTCGCGACCGATGAAGATGTTTTGCGCAGCGCTCAGGTGATTCATCAGGTTGAGCTCCTGATGGATAATGCCGATGCCGAGCTCCTGCGCCGCGCGCGGACCGTCGATATCGACTTCCTTGCCGTCGACGAAGATGCTGCCCTCGTCCTTCTGATAGACGCCGGACAGGATCTTCATCAGCGTCGATTTTCCGGCGCCGTTTTCACCCATGAGCGCGTGCACTTCGCCCGGCAACAGGTCGAGCTGACAATTGTCCAGCGCGAGCACGCCCGGGAAGCGTTTGGTAACGTTACGCAACGAAATCAGGTATCCCGATTCGTTTGCGGTCTCTGTTTGTTCTGATTGCATGCCTGCCTCTTGATGCAAGTCGGTTATCCGTCTTTGCGGGTTGCCCTCACTGCGCCGTCAGGTCGAATATCTTCGCCATCGGCACCCATTTCTCTCCTTGCGGCGTCCACGGCGTCGGCGCCTGGAATTGCCACATCAGCGTTTCCCATTCCTGCACTTTGGGGTCGCGCTGCATCGCTTGCGCCATTGCCGCCGCGTCGTAGACGGCATCGTCGGTGTCCATGATCATCGTCATGCGCGTGCCGAGCCGGTAGATTTCCATGCCGGTCACGCCGTGCGCGCGCAGATGTGCGGCAATCTCCGGCCAGATGCGGCGATGATGTTCTTCGTAGCGCGCAATCAGTGCCGCGTCGTCTTTCAGGTCGAGGGCGAGGCAGTAACGCATGGCTCGCTCCTCAGCTCAGCGCGCGGTCGAGATGGGTATAACCGCCGTCGACGAACACCCATTGTCCGGTGGTATGTGCCGCGCGATCCGACAACAGGAAGACGGCTGTATCGGCCATTTCTTCCGAGGTCGTGAAGCGCTTGCCGAAGGGAATCTTGCTCGTGATCGAGGCCAGCTTCTCCTCCGGATTGTCGAAGCTGGAGATCCATCTTTCATACAGCGGCGTCATGACTTCGGCCGGGATCAGCGCATTGACGCGCACGCCGTCATTGGCCAGCGCGGCCGCCCATTCGCGTGTCAGCGAGAGTTGCGCGCCCTTGGATGCGCAATAGCCGCTGGTGTTGCCCTGGCCGGTGACGGCGGTCTTGGACGACACGTTGACGATGGCGCCGCGCGTGGCCTTGAGATGCGGCACGCAGTAGTGCGCCATGACGTAATAGTGAATGAGGTTTTTTTCCAGCGATTGCACGAACGCGGTACGACCGGCGTCGAGGCCTACACTGTCGTTGATGCCGGCGTTGTTGACGAGACCGTCGAGGCGGCCGAATGCACGCACGGTTTCGGCGACCGCTTGCTCGCACTTCCCTTCATCGGTCAGGTCGAGCAGGAAGAAGCGCGCCTGCGGTTGCAGTTTCAGCAACTGCTCCCGAAACGCTTCGTTCGGCTCGCTTTTGCCGAATATCACGGGAATCGCGCCTTCAGTAGCGAGTTGCAGCGAGATCGCGCCGCCGATGCCCGACGCGCCGCCGGTGACGATCACGACCTTGTCTTTGAGATGTAAATCCACGTTTGTCTCCGTGTTGCGATTGTTTCGATCGCTATTGTTGTCTTGTTTTTTTATCAGCCGCGGAAGCGATATTGCTCCAGCGATTCGGGCTTCATCGTAATCGAGAATCCCGGTGCGGTCGGCGGCATGTAGGCTGCCCCTTTGACCACGCAGGCGTCGATAAAGTGCTCATGCAGGTGATCGACATATTCGGTCACGCGTCCTTCGGTAGTGCCCGAGATGCACACGTAGTCGATCATCGACAGATGCTGCACGTATTCGCACAGGCCGACGCCGCCGGCGTGCGGACAGACCGGCAACTTGTACTTGGCCGCCATCAGCAGTACCGCGAGGATTTCGTTGACGCCGCCGAGACGGCAGGAATCGATCTGCACCACGTCGATGGCGCCGCGCATGATGAATTGCTTGAACAGCACGCGGTTCTGGCACATCTCGCCGGTGGCGACCTTGACCGCGCCGATGCCTTCGCGGATCTTGCGATGGCCTTCGACGTCGTCCGGGCTGGTCGGCTCTTCAATGAACCATGGCTTGACGAAGGCCAGCTCATTGACCCATGCGATTGCCTGGTCAACTTCCCATACCTGGTTGGCGTCGATCATCAGGTGACGATCCGGGCCGATGACTTCACGCGCGATGGTAACGCGGCGCTTGTCGTCGGCGAGGTCGCGCCCGACTTTGAGTTTGATGTGGTTGAAGCCGCCGTCGATGGCTTCCTTGCACAGACGGCGCAGCTTGGCGTCGTCGTAACCCAGCCAGCCGGCCGAGGTGGTGTAGCAGGGATAACCGTTCTGCTCCAGCAGGCGGATGCGTTCGGCCTTGCCGGGAGCCTGTGCGCGCAGCAGCGCCAGCGCTTCGTCGGGCGTGATGCAGTCGGTGATGTAGCGGAAGTCGATGCTGCGCACCAGTTCTTCCGGCGACATGTCGGACACCAGCTTCCACAGCGGCTTGCCTTCCGCCTTGGCCCACAGGTCCCAGACCGCATTGACGACGGCGCCGGTGGCGAGATGGATAGCGCCCTTGTCGGGGCCGATCCAGCGCAGCTGGCTGTCGGAGGTGATGTAGCGCCAGAAACGTCCCATGTCTTCACTGACCCAGGCCAGGTCGAGGCCGACCACCAGATGTTCCATCGCCTTGATGGCGGCGCAGCAGATCTCGTTGCCGCGACCGATGGTGAAGGTCAGGCCGTGGCCTTCGAGACCGGACTGGTCGGTTTCCAGGATCACGTAAGCAGCGGAGTAGTCCGGATCCGGATTCATGGCGTCGGAGCCGTCGAGCGTCTTCGAAGTCGGGAAACGTACATCCAGTACGCGCATGGAAGTGATGGTGGTCATCGTCTCTGTAGATAGAAAAAGGGGATGTTAAGAACCAATGTCAGTGAAGTCAGTGAAATCAGTGCCGCCGGTGGATGTGCACCGGCCGGTCACACTTTCTTGTCACGCTGTCCTGCTCCTGTCTCCGCAACGCTTTTTTGCGTTGCCGTTGTTGTTGTCCATGGTTCGCTTGAGGCCAGAAAGAGGCGCGAATGACCAGGAAGTGTGGCGATTATTGCACGCAGGCCTAAATTCATCAATAAAATTCTATTTTATATTTGAGTTTACTTTGCTACTATCGCTTCGCCGCAGACTACAACGGAATCACGTAACACCAAGTGATAACCAATAGATAGTTGAGAGATATCAAAACACAGATGTCTGTCGGGCAATATTTCTTTGATATTTTATTAAAATTAAATTTTACAAATAAAAATAAAATAAAGAAAGGAGACCAAAACCAACCTTAAGTTTTCCCTGTGGCAATTCCGGCATCGCTACCGCGCCCGACAAGCCGCATGCCGTACCGACGAAACACGGACGAAACACGAACACGCAGTCACCAACAACCATAAATGAAGACACATACGGAGATCCTCATGCAGACAATCACATCCATCGCCGCGACCAGCGGCAACCGCGCACCGCGCGGCGCATCCTCATTCAAGCTCGCCGCCGTCGCCGGCGCACTGCTCGGCCTGGCCGGCGCAGTGCAGGCGCAATCGGCAGTCACGGTCTACGGCCGCGTCGACGCCGGCGTCGACTATCAATCCAACGTTGCCCTCACCGGCGGCGGCAGCGGCAGCCTGTGGCGCGCCTCCGGCAACCAGTGGGGCACCAGCATGATCGGCTTCAAGGGCACGGAAGACCTGGGTTCGGGACTGAACGCCTTCTTCCTGCTGGAGTCCGGTTTCGATGCCACCAAGGGCGCCACCAACGGCTCCGCCTTGTTCAATCGCCGCTCTTATGTCGGCCTGTCCGGCAGCGCCGGTTCGCTGAAGTTCGGCAAGAACCTGTTCATCGACAACGATGTCTGGTTCCTCGACCCGACCGGTCAGCAATTCATCGGCACCGCCACGCTGGTGCGCGGCCGCAACTGGCAAGGCGCGGACAATGTGATCGAATACCAGACGCCGACCTGGGGCGGCTTCAATGCCACGTTCCAGACCGCGCTCGGCGAACAGGCCGGCTCGATCAAAAACAAGCGCAAGGACGGCGTCTCGCTGGTCTATCAAAACCAGGGCCTTGAGCTGCGCGCGATCTACGACCTGATCCGTGACAGCAACGGCAAGTACGGCAGCGGCCTCAATACCGACGGCACCCGCAATACCGTTTTCGATACGTCGAAGGAACTGATCCTGGGCGGCACCTACACCATCGACAAACTCAAGCTGTTCCTCGGTTACGAAAACCTGCGTGCGCCGGACGTTGCACCGGGCTCGCCGGACAAGGTCAATCATTACTGGCTGGGCGCGAACTATCAGGTCACGCCTGCGCTGACGCTGATCGGCTCGGTGTTCCGCGTCAACGTCAACAATGGCGGCGGCAACGCCAACCTGTTCATGGCCGGCGCCAACTACTCGCTGTCCAAGCGCACCCTGCTGTACGTGGGCGCGGGCACAGTCCGCAACAGCAGCACCGCCAACTTCTCGGTCGAAGCCACCAACAACAATCCGTTGCCGGGGCAAAACCAGAATGGCGCCTACGCAGGCATCAGTCATTCCTTCTGATGTAGTCAGGTGACACTCGCTGAAACCGGCAAAGCCGCATGAATGCCGGTTTCAGGGATAAAATGCCAACAAGACGAATTTGCGCAAAACGACAAACATCCGCATTCCCTTTCCACATTCAGCCAGCCCATGCCAAAAACCAAGAAAATCGTCCCTGAGGCGGAGTTGGAAGCCGTCGCCGAGGCTTCCGCCAACGACAGCGCCGCCGATACCGGCAAGACGCGCTATGCAGCGCCGGCGCTGGACAAGGGGTTGGACATCCTGGAATTGCTCAGTAAGTCCGAGCAGGTGCTGACGCTGAACCAAATATCCAAACAGCTGGGACGCAGCGTCAATGAAATTTTCCGCATGGTGGTGACGCTGGAGCAGCGCGGCTACCTGATCGCCGACAACGACCAGTACCGCCTGTCGCTGAAACTGTTCGAGCTGGCGCACAACAACCAGCCGATCCGTTCGCTGGTGAGTACGGCGCTGCCGCACATGCGCGAGCTGGCCAACCGCACCATGCAATCGACCCATCTGACCGTCTATGAAGCCGGCCGCGTGATCGTGGTGGCGCAGGTAGACAGCCCGGAACGCTGGGCCTTCGGCCTCAAGGTCGGCGCGCTGGTCAGTCTGACCGACACCGCGTCGGGCCACGTGTTGCTGTCATTCCGCGATGAAGCCGAGCGCGGCCGCATGCTGGCGGCGCACGTGCGCATGGACGGCGAACAGGAAGTCGACCACGCTCAGTTGCTGCGCCAGATCGCCGAAACCCAGGAGCGCGGCTATTCGCGCATGGAAAGCCGCCAGATCCGCGGCGTGGTGAATCTCTCCTATCCGGTGCTGGGCGCCAACGACCGTATGTTGGCGGCGCTTAACGTTCCTTATATCGAGCGCATCGACAAGAAGGTCAATCCCAGCTTGGATGAGGTGCAGAATATCGTGCAGGAAATTTCGGCGCGACTCTCCAAACTCATGGGAAGCAGCAGCTTCGGCACTTGAAACCAGTTGCTGAAAAATAAAAAAAGCCAGGCATCGCAGCCTGGCTTTTTGTTTGATGCGTACAGCGTTCAGCCGCCCTGCGAGACCTGCTCGCGATTGAGCGTCGGCAGGCTCTTGCCCTTGTTGTATTCAACTGCCGCGTTGGTCGTGTTGTAGCGCGTATAGGCCTTCATCAGATCGTCCATGAAATCCGACTCGCCCTTGACCAGGCGCCAGGCGCCGCGGGCGTCCTGCTCTTCCACGTAGGTGCCGAGACCGTCGTAGACGACGCTGACGGCGCGCGGCTTCTGTTCTTCCTTGAACTCGGTCAGGAAGCCGCGCATGTCATAGCCGCCCTTGCCGCGCATGAAGGTGTCGATGGCGGACTCCATCGCCGCTTCGCGATCGGTCAGCGCCTTGGTGTGGGCCTGGGTCAGCAACTCGCTCACGCCGGGATTGTCGGTGATGAGCATGTCGAACTTGCCGCTACGGTCGTCGCCTTCTTCCAGCACGTATTTTTTCTTGGTCGGCAGGATGCGCAGTTTCGGCGGCACGTTGATGCCGTAGCGGCCGATCAGGCCGCCCAGCGCCATCGTCAGCGCCGGGCTGACATCAGCCTTGGCCGCGCCGCTGAGGCCGTCGACGCTGCCGCGCGTGGCCATCATCTGGGCGAAACCGATGTCGTCGTTTTTGGCGTACGCCTTCGCCGACGTCGGCGACGCCGTGTTGTTGATGAAAAACTGGTTGTTGATGCTGTCCATTGCCGCTCTCCTACGGATTGCCGGGACTGCTGCCGATGCTACCAAGGCTGCTGCCCGGCTGCCTGTAAGCTTCCAATAAGCTGTCAATACGTTGCCGGATTGACAAATTCGTCCGATTTTTTGGCGATACCTGCCTGATTTTCCTATTGTAAGAGCCTTTTGTCTGTTCCGTTTGCAAGGACACCGCCGCATTCACCGCTTTATTCCCCGAATCCGGCGTTTCGTCGCAAACCGCTGTCGGCAGGGCCGGCGCGCCTTTACCCTGCTTTACTCACTCTACCCCGGCGCGCTTCTTGACGATATGACGGTTGCCACTTACATTGCTGACTCACCGGTAACTTACTGGCGGCGCCGCCGCTTCGCCATGGCTCAGCCTTCGAAATCCCCTTCCGTCCCAAAAGCCGCTCAAACCGCTTCAGACGTTTCCCCACGCGGACCGCGCTGGGAGCGTCGCAAGGAAGCGCGCCCGCAGGAATTGCTGGCCGCTGCGCTGGATATCTTCGTCGAGCGCGGTTTCGCGGCCGCGCGGCTGGAAGACGTCGCCGCCCGCGCCGGCGTCTCCAAAGGCACGCTCTACCTCTACTTCGACAGTAAGGAAAGCCTGTTCAAGTCGGTCGTGCGGACCAACATGCTGCCGCTGCTGGAAGAAGCCGAAGGCATGGTCGATCGCTATGAAGGCCACAGCGCCGACTTGCTGCGTGACCTGATCCTCGGCTGGTGGGCCTCGGTGGCGGATACAAAATTAAACGGTATTTCCAAACTGATGATGGCAGAATCCGGCAACTTCCCCGAACTCGCAGAGTTCTACCATGCCGAAGTCATCACGCGCTGCAACGCCACCATCGTGCGCATGCTCGAACGCGGCATCCGGCGCGGCGAATTCCGCGCCATCGACGCCGAGCACATGAAACGCGTGATCGTCGCACCGGTGCTGATGCTGATGCTGTGGAGCCAGTCGTTCGGCCCGTGCGCCATCGAGCCGGTGGAGCCCGGCGCCTATCTCGACAATTTCATCGACCTTTGCCTGAACGGCCTGCTGACCAAACCCTGATGACACTTTCCTTCTTTAAACGCCGCTCGGTCCTGATCGTATTGCTTGTGCTGGTGCTGCTGATCGCCTTCATGGCGCTCCGCAAGCGCCCTGCCGCGCCGGTCGCCGTGGTCGAAAAACCGGCGCAGGTGCTGGAATTCCTGCCGGGCGACATCGCCGTGGCCCAGGTCGAAGCCCTGCGCCAGGTACTGCCGATGTCGGGCGCATTGCGCGCGCTCAATCAGGTTGCAGTCAAGGCCAAGGTCGCAGGCGAGGTCAAGGAAGTGCTGGTGCGCGCCGGCGAAGCAGTCACCCTCGGCCAGGTCCTGATCCGCATGGACACCAGCGAATACCAGGCCAAGGTCGAGCAGGCCAAGGGCTCGCTGGTCGCTTCGCGCGGCCAGCTCGACATCGCCACAAAGTCGCGCGACAACAACCTGGCGCTGCTGGACAAGGGCTTCATTTCGCGCAACGCCTTCGACAACGCCGCCAGCCAGTTCGACATCGCCAAGGCCAACGTCGACACCGCGCGCGGCGCGCTCGACGTGGCGCAAAAGGCGCTCAACGACACCGTCATCAAAGCGCCGATGGCCGGCCTGGTCAGCACCCGCACCATCGAACCCGGCGAGAAGGTCTCGGTCGACAACAAGCTGCTCGACGTGGTCGACCTGCGCCAGATGGAACTGGAAGCGCCGGTGCCGACAGCCGACATCCTTAAAGTGAAGCTCGGCCAGGAAGTGCAGGTGCGCGTGGAAGGCCTGCCCGACGCCGTCGCCGGCAAGGTGGTGCGCATCAATCCGGCCACGCAGTCGGGCTCGCGCTCGATCATGGTCTACGTGCGCATCGACAATCCCGACAATCTCTTGCGCGCCGGCATGTTCGCCGACGCCAGCCTGACCCTGGACAAGCGCGACGCCGTGCTCACCGTGCCGACCACCGCGATTCAGAACGAAGGCGACAAGGCCTACGTGTACACCATCGAGAACGGCAAGCTGGCGCGACACAATGTCGTGACCGGCCTGCGCGGCGTCGACAGCAAGGGCAACGCGGTGGAAATCAGCAGCGGCCTGCAGGGCGGGGCGCGCATCGTCAAGGCCAACCTGGGTAACCTGAACGCGGGCACGCCGGTCAAGATTTTGCCGGCGGCGAAGGAATAGCGCATGTGGTTCACCCGCATCAGCATCGGCAATCCCGTGCTCGCCACCATGATGATGATGGCGTTCGTGGTGCTCGGCCTGTTCTCTTACCAGCGCCTGCGCGTCGACCAGTTCCCGGACATCACCTTCCCGGTGGTGGTGGTGCAGACCACCTATCCGGGCGCCTCGCCCGAGAATGTCGAGTCCGACGTCACGCGCAAGATCGAAGAAACCGTCAACACCATCAACGGCATCAATAGCCTGACTTCGCATTCGTATGAAGGCCTGTCGGTGGTCATCGTCGAGTTCGACCTCACGGTAGACCCGGCGCAAGGCGCGCAGGACGTCCGCGAAAAAGTCGCGCTGGTGCAGGCGGCCTTCCGCAAGGAAGTCGACCAGCCGCGCATCACGCGCTACGACCCGGCCGACCAGCCGATCTTTTCGATCTCGGTGACCAACGACCCGGCTGCGCCCAACACCCGTCCACGCACGCTGCGCGAACTGACCACGATTTCCGACCAGGTCATCAAGAAGCGGCTGGAGAACGTGCGCGGCGTCGGCTCGGTGACGCTGGTGGGCGGCGTCAAGCGCCAGATCAACATCTACGTCAAGCCGAACGAGATGGAAGCGCTCGGCATCGGCGTCGACCAGGTCATCACCGCCGTCAAGAACGAGAACCAGGAATTGCCGACCGGGGCGATCCGCATGGCCGACGCCGAGAAGGTGGTGCAGGTGCAGGGTCGCGTCAAGAATCCGGAAGATTTCAAGCGCATCATCGTGGCGCGGCGCGGCAGCCAGCCGGTCACGCTGGAACAGATCGCCACCGTGGTCGACGGCCAGGAAGAACAGGAAACGCTGGCGCTCTACAACGGCCAGCGCACGCTCGCGCTGGATATCCTGAAGGCGCAGGGCCAGAACACCATCGACGTCGCCGACGGCCTCAAGCAGGCCATCAAGGACATGGAGCCGAACCTGCAGAAACTGTATCCCGGCGTGCGCCTGCAAGTCATCAAGGACAGCTCGCGCCAGATCCGCACCGGCGTCGAGAACGTGCGCCGCACGCTGCTCGAAGGCGCGGCGCTCACGGTGCTGATCGTGTTCCTGTTCCTCAATTCCTGGCGCTCGACGGTGATCACCGGGCTGACCCTGCCGGTGGCGCTGATCGGCACCTTCCTGTTCATGTACATGTTCGGCTTCACCATCAACATGATCACGCTGATGGCGCTGTCGCTGTGCGTGGGCTTGCTGATCGACGATGCGATCGTGGTGCGTGAAAACATCGTGCGCCACGCCGGCATGAAGGTGCACGGCAAGTTCAAGACGCACAAGATGGCGGCGCTGGAAGGCACCGCGGAAATCGGCCTGGCGGTGCTGGCGACGACCTTCTCCATCGTCGCGGTGTTCTTGCCGGTGGGCTTCATGGGCGGCATCATCGGCCGCTTCTTCCATCAGTTCGGCATCACGGTGACGGCGGCGGTGCTGATCTCGATGTTCGTCTCGTTCACGCTGGACCCGATGCTGTCGTCGATCTGGCCGGACCCCGATGTGCACGGTGAAAAACGCAAGGACGGCTGGTACGCCAAGTCCATCGGCCGCGTGCTCGATCAGTTCGAACGCCTGGTGCAGTGGCTCTCGGCGAGTTACCAGAAGCTGCTCAAGTGGTCGCTGCGCCATCGCATCCTGACGCTGGTGCTGGCGCTGCTGAGTTTCGTCGCGGGCCTGGCGCTGCCGGCGGCGGGACTGATCGGTTCCGAGTTCGTGCCGCAGGCCGATTATTCCGAAAGCGGCGTGACCTTCTATACGCCGGTCGGCTCGTCGCTGGAACTGACCGAATCCAAGGTGCACCAGGTCGAAACCGTGCTGCGCCAGTTCCCGGAAGTGGTCGACACCTACAGCACCGTCAACACAGGCAATTCGCAGGGCAAGAATTACGCGACCGTATTCATCCGCCTCAAGCCGCGCAAGGAACGCCAGCTGAGCACTTCGCAACTGGCGCCGCAATTGCGTGAACGGCTCACGCGCGTGGCCGGCATCACGGTCACCCACATCGGCACGCTCGACGGTGTCGGCGGTGACAACAAGCAGGTGCGCTTCAGCCTGCTGGGGCCGGACCTGGATCAGCTCGGACGCCTGTCGGAAGAAGTCCAGACCAGGTTGCGCGCGATCCCCGGCGTGGCCGATCTCGACTCCAGCCTGAAGCCGCAAAAGCCGACCATCTCGATCGAACCGAAGCGCGACATCGGCTCCGACCTCGGCGTCGGCGTGGCGCAGATCGGCAACGCCCTGCGCCCTTTACTGGCCGGCGAAGCCGCCAGCAGCTGGCGTGCGCCCGACGATGAGAACTACGACGTCAACGTGCGCCTGGCGCCGACCGATCGCAATACGGTCGACGATCTGTCGCGCATGATGCTGGCCAGCAGCTTCAACAATACCGACGGCACGCCGCGCATGGTGCCGCTGCGCCAGGTGGCCGACATCCGCAACACGGTCGGCGCCAACCAGATCAACCGGCGCGACCTCAACCGCGAAGTGGAATTGTCGGCCAACGCCGCCGGCCGTTCCGCCGGCCAGGTCAACGCTGACATCAAGCTCATGCTGGACAAGGTCAACTGGCCGCCCGGCTATCGCTACCAGATCGGCGGCTCGACCAAAAGCATGAACGAATCCTTCGGCTACGCATTGGGTGCACTGGCGCTGGCGGTGGTGTTCATCTACATGATCCTGGCATCGCAATTCGCCAGCTTCCTGCAGCCGATCGCCATCATGTCATCGCTGCCGCTGACGCTGATCGGCGTGTTCCTGGCGCTGATGTTCTTCCGCTCGACGCTGAACATGTTTTCCATCATCGGCTTCATCATGCTGATGGGGCTGGTGACCAAGAACGCGATCCTGCTGGTGGACTTCGCCAATCAGGCGCGCAGGGAAGGCATGGAGCGCGGAGCGGCGCTGCTGGAAGCCGCCCATGTGCGCCTGCGGCCGATTTTGATGACCACGCTGGCGATGGTGTTCGGCATGGTGCCGCTGGCCTTCGGCATCGCCGAGGGGTCGGAACAGCGCGCGCCGATGGGCCAGGCAGTGATCGGCGGCATCATTACCTCGTCGCTGCTGACGCTGGTGGTGGTGCCGGTGGCGTACACCTACCTGGACGACCTCGGCGCCTGGGTCAAGCGCAAATGGTTCGGCGCCGCAGTAGTAGATGACAATGCGGAGGATGAGCATGCATCCTGACTATTTCCGTTTTGCAAGCATGGCGGAGGAATCGGCAAGCGATAAATTCGCTGAATTCCCCGCTGCGGCCCCGAAAGCAACAGCCCGGCGCTGTCTCAGAGCGCCGGGGTTTGATAAAATGCTGCCTTTACGTCGCTATTGAGCCCACTGCCATGAATATCGAACAAGCCCGCTTCAACATGATCGAACAGCAAATCCGCCCTTGGAATGTGCTGGCGCAAGATGTACTGGACCTTCTGACCGTGGTCCGGCGCGAGGAATTCGTCCCGGCCGCACATCGCAGCCTGGCCTTCTTCGATACCGAGATCCCGCTGCCGGGCGGCGAAAGCATGCTGGCGCCGAAGGTCGAAGCGCGCATCCTGCAGGAAGCCAACGTCAAGAAACACGAGCAGGTGCTGGAAATCGGCGCCGGCTCCGGCTACATGGCGGCGCTGCTGGCCTCCAAGGCGCGTCACGTGACCACCGTCGAGATTGACCCGGCGCTCAAGGCAATGGCTGAAGAAAACCTGTCCGGCTACGGCGTGACCAATGTCAGCGTCGAGCTCGGCAACGGCGCCCAAGGCTGGCAAGGCGAATACGACGTGATCGTGATTTCCGGCGCGCTGCCGTTCCTGCCGGACGCTTTCCTGAAGCAAATCAAGGTCGGCGGCCGCGTCCTGGCGATCATCGGCGAAGCGCCGGTCATGTCGCTGCAGGTGATCACCCGCACGTCCGACCAGGTCTACGACACCGTCGACGTATTTGAACTGATGGCCAAGCCTCTGCATGCGGCCAGCGAGCACTCCCACTTCACTTTCTAGGATATCTGCATGGAGCACATCACCGCACCGGAACTGGCCGCCTGGATCGCCGACCCGGACCGCCCGACACCCCTGCTGCTTGATGTGCGCGAGCCATGGGAATTCGAGACCTGTCGCATCGATGCTGCCCAGCTGATGCCGATGAACACGATTCCCGGCCGCTTTTCCGAACTGGACGAAGAACAGCCCGTGGTGTGCATCTGCCACCACGGCGCCCGCAGCATGCAAGTTGCCGCGTTCCTGGAGCGCCAGGGCTTTGCCAATGTGACCAACCTGACCGGCGGCATCCACGCCTGGGCCAAGCAGGTCGACACGGCAATGCCGACGTACTGATCCATCCCCTGTTTAGCAGCGCCAGGCCGCAGCAATATGGTGGTTTCGCGAGTCGCGCGGTCCACCGTGCGCAGCGTCGGATCATTTCCGCCGCTGCGCCGAGGTGGCGCAAGCAGGGAGTTTCACCTCTTCTCCAGAGAATTCAACGTATGCGTCAAGTCCTACTCGTCCCGCTGCTGACAGCCGCCCTGCTGGGTGCTTCGACGCATGCCGCCGCCGCCGATCTGGTGCAGGTCTATCAGCAAGCGCTGGCAAATGATCCGGTCTACCAGAGTGCGCGGTATGCGCTGCGCGCCGGCGAAGAAAAGATCACCCAGGGCCGCGCCGCCATCCTGCCCACCGTCGGCGTGGGCGGCAGCTATACGCGCTCCGGCGACACCATGCAGAATTCGGCCAACACCTATACGCTGCAGCTGACGCAGCCGCTGCTGCGCTGGGCCAATTGGGAAACCTACCAGCAGGGAAAATTGTCGGTGGCCGTGAGCGAGGCGCAATTCGCGCAGGCCCAGCAAGACCTGATCCTGCGCGTCGGCCAGGCGTACTTCGACGTGCTGGCGGCACAGGACGCGCTAGGTTTCCTGCGCGCGCAAAGGATCGCCATTTCGGAGCAACTGGCCTCGGCCAAACGCAACTTCGAGGTCGGCACCGCCACCATCACCGACACCAATGAAGCGCAGGCGCGCTACGATCTCGCAGGTGCTCAGGAAATCGCTGCGCAGAACGACCTCGAAGTAGCGCTGAGCAAACTGCAGCAGATCATCGGCCAGCCGCCGACGCCGCTGTCGGCGCTGCGCCCCAACGTGCAACTGAGCCTGCCGCAGCCGTCCATGATCGATCCCTGGATCGCCAGCGCGGAACAGCAGAATTACAGCGTGGTGGCGCAGCAGGTATCGCTGGAAATCGCCCAGAGCGAAATCCGCCGCAACCGCGCCGGCCATACGCCCACGGTCGACCTCGTGGCCGGCCGCAATTACACCAACCAGAACAGCCAGTTGACGCCCTACACCAATGGCCGCGGCTACGCCAACTCGATCGGCGTGCAATGGAATATTCCGTTGTTCTCGGGTTTCAGCGTCAGTAGCAAGGTGGATGAATCGATCGCGCTGGCCGACAAGTCCCGCTCGGATCTGGAGAATGCACGACGCACCGCCGTGCTCAACGCGCGCCAGGCCTATCTCGGCGTGAGCAACGGTTTGTCGCAGGTGAAGGCGTACGAAGCGGCGGAAGTCTCGAGCCTGTCGGCGCTGGAATCGAATCGCCTCGGCTACCAGGTCGGCGTGCGCATCAACATCGACGTGCTGAACGCGCAGCAACAGCTGTTTTCAACCCGGCGCGATCTGGCCCGGGCGCGTTACGACACGCTGATGAATGGATTGAAACTGAAGTCGGCCGCCGGCAGCCTGAAAGAGGAAGACCTCGCACAGATCAACCTGCTGCTGGGCGCGCCTTCCCCCTGACGTTCGAATGCGCTGTTCAGCGGAGCAGCGTCGGCGCCGTCTTGATGGCGTGAATGCAGGCGGTCAGCAGGCTCTCGGCTTCCAGCTCCAGATCGAAGCTGTCGGGCGAAAAGAACCAGTCGGCCAGCAAGCCGCTGAACATCGCATGCGCCATCAGGCAGGCGCGACGGATATTCAGGTTGGGCGGCAACTGTCCGCGAGAGATTGCGTTGGCGAGAATTTGCTCCATGCGCAGCATGCCTTGCATCTTGCATTCGCGCTGGCGCATCAGGATGGGATCGTTGTGGTCGACGAATTCGCACTTGTTGAAAATGATGTCGAAGACCTTGCGACAACGTGGATCGGTCGCGGCCTGCTTGAGCACGTAGACGCCGCCCTTGATGAACTCGCCGAGCGGATCGGTGACGCGCTCGTCGGCGTTCGCTTCCATGATGGCTTCCATCGGCAGGCGCACGCGATCGCACATGGCGTCGAACAGGTCGCTCTTGTTCTTGAAGTGCCAGTAGATTGCGCCGCGCGTGACGTCGGCGGCCTTGGCGACGTCGGCCAGCGAGGTATGCGAGACGCCGCGCTCGTAAAAAACTTGTTCGGCGGCATCGAGAATACGCGAGCGGGTTTCGAGGGCTTCTTCCTTGGTCGAGCGGGCCATATCAGCAGACCGCGTAGGATGTGATGGACATAAATGTTGAGTTCATTGCAATCTCCGTGCACCTTCGTTGTGCGATAAAGACAGACTGCCGCAGTTCTCTTTGACAAAGAGGCGTTTTCGCGAAAATCTGCATGTTTTGCATGTTTCTGAAAGTATCGTCGCATTGTCTTTCGACATATTGCGATACATCAATCAGATACATACATACAAGAATGTATGTATAATAGCACCGGATTTCAATGGCCGCTTGGGCGTTTTTACGATCGCTTTCTTTTGTTTCACCTGTCTGCTGTCTTTTCTGCACTGCAACAATTTTTGCGTTATCTTCTTGGTTCTGTCGCAGCACCCATTATTTTCAATCGCGTTTCTGGTATTCACTCTGTATTCACACTGCATTCACTCTGTATTCGTTCCGTAATTACTCCGTAATTGTTCCAAAGCTATATTCAGCAATATCAGTAATTTAATTTCAGCAATTTAATTACCGTATTCGAATCACCAGCTGCATGTGCAGCTTCAACTCTACCTACCGTGCGAGATATTTATGAGCTCAGTTAGTCGTTTCACGCGCCTTACCCTTACCGTCGTCGCAGCAGCCGCCCTCGCAGCCTGCGGTCAAAAACCGAACGCCCAGGCCGGCGCAGGCATGCCGCCGGGCGAAGTGTCCGTGGTCACCATCGCGCCTGAGCGCGTCACCATCAGCAACGAACTGCCGGGCCGCCTGGAAGCCACGCGCGTTGCCGAAGTCCGCGCTCGCGTAGCCGGCATCATCCTCAAGCGCACGTTCCGCGAAGGTAGCGAAGTCAAGGCCGGCGAGGTGCTCTACCGCATCGATCCGGCGACATTCAAAGCCAACTACGACAGCGCGCAAGCCACGCTGGCAAAGAGCCAGGCGTCGCTGACGCAAGCCTCGCTGAAGGCACAACGCTACAAGCCGCTGGTCGAAGTCAACGCCGTCAGCAAGCAGGAATATGACGACGCCGTCGCTTCGCAGAAGCAAGCGGAAGCCGATGTCGCCGCCGGCAAGGCAGCCGTGCAGACCGCTGGCCTGAGCCTGGGCTACGCCACTGTGACCTCGCCGATCTCGGGCCGCATCGGCCGCGCGCTGGTGACTGAAGGCGCACTGGTCGGCCAGGGCGACGCCACGCAATTGGCGGTGGTGCAGCAGCTCGACCCGATCTACGTCAACCTGACGCAATCGAGCACCGACCTGCTCAAACTGCAGCAAGCCATGTCCAGCGGCCAGTTGAAGACCGTCGGCCAGGGCAAGGCCAAGGTCACGCTGGTGACCGACGACGGCCGTCCTTACCCGCTGCCGGGCAAGCTGCTGTTCTCGGACATCACAGTCGACGCCACCACCGGCGCAGTGACCATCCGCGCCGAGTTCCCGAACCCGAACCGCACGCTGTTGCCGGGCATGTATGTGCGCGCGCAACTTGAGCAAGCGGTCAACGAATCCGCCATCGTGGTGCCGCAACAAGCGGTCATGCGCGACCTGAACGGTTCGTCGGTGTTTGTGGTCGGCGACGACAACAAGGTCGCGGCGCGTCCGGTCAAGACCGGTTCGGCCCAAGGCAATAGCTGGATCGTCACGGATGGACTGAAAGCCGGCGACCGCGTCATCGTCGAAGGTATCCAGAAGACCAAGCCGGGCGCGCCGGTCAAACCGGTGCCGTGGAAGGGTCCTGCCGCCGATGCCGGCTCAGCTGGCGCATCTTCTGCAACCGCGGCAACCGCTGCACCTGCAGCGGCGCCAGCCAAGCAGGACGCCGCAACCAAAGCTAACTAAGAGGCTGTCAGATGGGAAAGTTCTTTATTGATCGCCCCGTATTTGCGTGGGTGCTAGCAATCTTCATCATACTGGCGGGCGCGCTGGCCATTACCGGCCTGCCCGTCTCCCAGTATCCGAGCATTGCGCCGCCGACCATCGTGATCACGGCGACGTATCCGGGCGCGACCGCGCAAACCCTCGACGATTCGGTGACCAGCCTGATCGAACAGGAAATGAACGGCGCCGACGGCTTGCAATACATGGAGTCGCAAAGCCAGGCCAACGGCCAGGTACAAATCACGGTGACCTTCTCGCCCGCCACCAACGCCGACCTGGCAGCGGTGGACGTGCAGAACCGCCTGAAGCGCGTCGAAGCGCGTCTGCCGGCAGCCGTGACGCAACAAGGTGTGCAGGTCACCAAGTCGCGCAGCAACTTCCTGCTGTTCATCGGTTTGTCGTCGACCGACGGCAAACTTGATCCGGTGGCGCTGGGCGACTATCTGTCGCGTAACGTCCTCAACGAAGTCAAACGCGTTCCCGGCGTCGGCCAGGCACAGCTGTTCGGTACCGAACGCGCGATGCGCATCTGGATCGATCCGAACAAGCTGATCGGCCTGAACCTGACTCCAGCCGACGTGACTGCCGCCATCACCGCACAAAATGCGCTGGTGGCCGGCGGTACGCTGGGCGCCTTGCCGAGCCCGACCTCGCAGCAGATTTCTGCGACCGTGGTCGTGAACGGCCAGCTGACCAGCCCGGAACAGTTCGGCAACATCGTCCTGCGCGCCAATGCAGACGGTTCGTCGGTGCGCATGCGCGACGTCGCCCGCATTGAAGTCGGCGGCCAGTCATACGACACCTCCGGCCGCCTCGACGGCAAGCCGAGCTCGTTCATCGGCGTGCAGTTGTCGCCGACCGCGAACGCGCTGGGCACCGCAACCGCCGTGCACAAGAAGATGGAAGAGCTGTCCAAGTATTTCCCGGCCGGCGTGAAGTACACCATCCCTTACGACACCTCCAAGTTCGTCAAGATCTCGATCGAAGAAGTGGTCAAGACCCTGATCGAAGCGATCGTGCTGGTGTTCCTGGTGATGTTCCTGTTCCTGCAGAATATCCGCTACACCATCATCCCGACCATCGTCGTGCCGGTCGCGCTGATGGGTACGTTTGCAACCTTGTTCGTCTTCGGCTTCTCGATCAACGTGCTGACCATGTTCGGTATGGTGCTGGCGATCGGTATCCTGGTCGATGATGCGATCGTGGTGGTCGAAAACGTCGAACGCATCATGAGCGAAGAAGGTTTGTCGCCCAAGGAAGCAACCCGCAAGGCGATGGGCCAGATCACCGGCGCGCTGATCGGCATCACGCTGGTGCTGATCGCCGTGTTCATCCCGATGGCGTTCTTCGGCGGTGCGGTTGGCGCGATTTATCGCCAGTTCTCGCTGGCGATGGTGGCGTCGATGGTGTTCTCGGTGCTGATGGCGTTCACGCTGACGCCGGCATTGTGCGCAACCATCCTGCTGCCGGTCGAAAAGGGCCATCATCACGAGAAGCGCGGCTTCTTCGGCTGGTTCAATCGTCGCTTCAACAAGACTGCCACCGGGTATCAGGGCTTCATCGGCAAGATGCTGACCAAGTCCGGCCGCTACATGATCGTGTACGCGCTGATCGTGGCCTGCGTGGGCTTGCTGTATGTGCGCCTGCCGGCTTCGTTCCTGCCGAACGAAGATCAGGGCTACATCATCACCAACGTGCAGTTGCCGCCAGGCGCCAGCACCGGGCGTACGCTGGAAGTGATCAAGACCATCGAAAACTATTACCTCAAGCAACCTGCGGTCGAGCACGTCGTGGCGATTGCCGGTTTCAGCTTCTCGGGTAACGGTCAGAATGCCGGTCTGGTGTTCACCCCGCTGAAGGACTGGAGCGAACGCGACAAGACGCAATCGGCGGATGCAGTGGCCGGTCGTGCTTTCGGCGCCTTCTCGCAGATCAAGGATGCGATCGTGTTCCCGCTGAACCCGCCGCCTATCCCTGAACTGGGTAACGCGACCGGTTTCACCTTCCGTCTGCAGGACCGTGCAGGCCTGGGCCACAACGCCCTGGTGCAGGCGCGCAACCAGATCCTCGGCATGGCTTCGCAAAGCAAGGTGCTGGCGGGTGTGCGTCCTGAAGGTCTGGAAGATGCGCCGCAGCTGCAACTGGACATCGACCGCGACAAGGCTAACGCTCTGGGCGTGCCGTTCTCGACCATCAACAGCGTGCTGTCGACGGCATTGGGTTCGTCCTACGTCAACGACTTCCCGAACCAGGGTCGTCAACAGCGCGTGATCGTCCAGGCCGACGCCAAGCGTCGTCTGCAACCGGAAGATCTGGCCGGGCTGTATGCCCGCAACAGCGGTGGAACCATGGTGCCGTTCTCGGCCTTCACGACCTCGAAGTGGATCAACGGCCCTGTGCAGCTGATTCGCTACAACGGTTATCCGGCAATGAAGATCGCCGGCGGCGCAGCACCTGGCCGCAGCACCGGTGAAGCAATGTCGGAAATGGAAGGCTTCGTCGCCAAGCTGCCGGACGGTTTCGGCTTCGAATGGACCGGCCAGTCGCTGGAAGAAAAGACCTCGGGTTCGCAAGCGCCGGCACTGTATGCGCTGTCGCTGATCGCCGTGTTCCTGGTGCTGGCTGCGCTGTACGAAAGCACCTCGATCCCGCTGGCGGTGATGCTGGTGGTGCCGCTGGGTATTCTCGGCGCACTGCTGGGCGTGACGCTGCGCGGCATGCCTAACGACGTGTACTTCAAGGTCGGGATGATTGCGGTGGTCGGCTTGTCGGCGAAGAACGCGATTCTGATCATCGAGTTCGCCAAGGATCTGCAAGCACAAGGCATGGGCCTGATCGAAGCGACGCTGGAAGCGGTGCACCTGCGCTTCCGTCCGATCATCATGACTTCGCTGGCGTTCATCCTCGGCGTGCTGCCGCTGGTCATCGCCAGCGGCGCCGGCTCCGCCAGCCAACGCGCCATCGGTACCGGCGTGATGGGCGGGATGATCACGGCGACCGTACTGGCCGTGTTCCTGGTCCCGATCTTCTTCGTCGTCGTGCGCAAGATCTTCAAAGGCAGCAAGGCAAAGCCTGACGCTGCCCATCACAATATCGATGTGGAGGATAAGAATGTTTAAGTTTCCCACCCTGCGCCTGAAGCAGTTGAGCGCAGCCATGCTGGTGGTCGGTGTATTGTCCGGCTGCACGCTGGCGCCGACCTACGAGCGTCCGCAAGCGCCGGTCGAAGGCAGCTATCCGGCCGACGCCAAGGGCCAGGCGGCGTACGACGCCGCCACCCTGGGCTGGCGCCAGTTCTTCCCTGACCAGCGCCTGCAGGCGCTGATCGCGGCCGCGCTGGAAAACAACCGCGACCTGCGCACTGCCGCGCTGAACATCGAAGAAGCCCGCGCGCAGTACCAGATCGCTCGTGCCGATCTGCTCCCTACGCTGAACGCCACCGGCAGCGAGTCCCGCACCCGTTTGTCGTCCAGCCAGTCGACCACCGGTTCACCGTTGATCACCAAGAGCTACCAGGTCGGCCTGGCAGTTCCTGCGTATGAACTGGACTTCTTCGGCCGCGTCCGCAGCCTGAAGGATGCGGCGCTGGCGACTTACCTGTCGACTGAAGAAGCCAAGCAATCGGTGCAGATCAGCCTGGTGTCGCAAGTAGCCCAGGCTTACCTGACCGAGCGTTCCTATGCCGAGCAACTGAAGCTGGCCCAGCAGACGCTGGAAAGCCGTCAATCCAACCTCGGCCTGGCGCAAAAACGTTTCGACGTCGGCGCCTCGTCGGCGCTTGACCTGCGGTTGTCCGACACGCTGGTGCAATCCGCCCGCACCTCGGTAGCAACGCTGCTGCGCCAGCGCGCCCAGGCGGAAAACGCCTTGACGCTGCTGGTCGGCACCAACGTCAAGGACCTGCCTGCAGGCCAGGATCTGTCGCTGCAAAACATCGTCACCGACATTCCGGCTGGCGTGCCGTCGGATCTGCTGGCGCGTCGTCCGGACATCCGTTCGGCCGAGCAAAAGCTGCTGGCCGCCAACGCCAACATCGGCGCCGCCCGTGCCGCGTTCTTCCCGCGCATCAGCCTGACCGGCTCCTTCGGCAGCGCCAGCAGCTCGCTGGGCGGCTTGTTCGATTCCGGCTCCGGCGCGTGGTCCTACGGCCCGCAACTGAGCTTGCCGATCTTCGACTTCGGCCGCAACAGCGCGAATCTGGATGTGGCGGAAGTGCGCAAGAACCAGGCGATCGTAACGTACGAGAAAACCATTCAAACGGCTTTCCGCGAAGTTGCCGATGCACTGGTGGCGCGTGGCACGCTGGATGAACAGATCGAAGCACAGGAAGCCTTCCTGAAGGCACAACAGGAACGTCTGAACCTGACCGACCTGCGCTACAAGAACGGCATTGCCTCCTCGCTCGACCAGCTCGACGCGCAGCGTGATCTGTTCTCGGCGCAGCAGGCGCTGATCCAGGCGCGTCAATTGCGTCTGAATAATGCGATCGATTTGTATCGTGCGCTGGGTGGTGGGTTGAATGAGACGACGGTGTCGGTGGCGGCAGCGCCATCCGGACCGAAGTAAATACCTCTTCGTGCGGTAACGAAAAACGCCCCTTTTCAGGGGCGTTTTTTGTTGCGCGTTACTCGACGCAGTAGATCTATTTTTGCTGCGATGCTTTGTTCAGACGCTCCAGCTCCCACAGTGCCGCAGCATGTTCGGTAAATACCGTGACACCCTGCGCACGCGTCTTTTCAAACGCCGCTCGGGCTTGCGCGGTGTCACCTTTCACCACGTAATACTGGCCGATGTAAAACCACGCCTCCGCCAATGCCATTTCACGATCATCACCTTGCTTGCGCCTGACTTCCTCGAGCACCTGGTCGGGCGTCATTCGTGAAGCCAGCAACGCCAACGCTGCGTGCGGCCAATTGAGGGCATTCTTATTTCCGGCCTGGCGCAGAACTTCCGCCGACAATGGTCGCCCCAGTCGCAATTGAGTCCACGCTTGCCACAGGACAGGATAGAGGTTGACGTCATCCTTGCGGCCGGCCGCCTCGACGGCTTTGGCAAAGTCCGCTTCGGCTTCGTTGTACTTGCCGAGATAAAAACGCGCAATGCCGCGCCGCTGAAAAACGTTAGCCTCATCCGTGCCAAGCGTCAACGCCTTGGTGAAATCAGGAATACTTTTTTCAAAACTGGCATTGTCCAGGTACAGGTGGCCGCGGCACTCCCAGGCGCGCGCCAGCGAAGGAGCAATCCGCACTGCTTCGCCGGCATCTTCCATGCCTTTCTCCGGTGTGCCGATGTCAGCCAATGCTTCGGCGCGGGCGCACAACGCTTCCGCCAGATCGTCGCCTTTCAGTACGCCCCCCTGGATGGTCCGGCTCAACTGCGTGATCGTCTGCTGCAAACGCTTCTTGATGTTGTCCTGCAGCGTGGTGCCGCCGAATCCGAGCACGCCACTCTTCTTGATCGCGTTGGCGTCAACATACTCGACGCGCGGGATCACGCCATTGAGCTGATCGATCTCCTTTGACAGCTTGGGCAAATCGTCCGGTACGGCCTGCTCCGTCAACATCGTGAGCGAAGCCTCGAAGGTCGACACGTTACCTCGAAAACTTCGTTGCTGCTCCAATTCGAAAAACTGGTTACGTACGCGTCGATTCACAGGATCCCGCAACACCGCGACACTATCCGGCCAGTTGATCACAAGTTTGTATTTGGCGCGATAGGGCGCGCGCGTGAATACCGCCGGGAATTGACGCCGGAAGTTTTTCGGCAAGCTGAACGAATCGATGAAATTGCCCGGCACGAACTTGATGAACCAGCTGCGTTCGTATTCGCTCGCAGCCTTAGGAATTGTGTAGCGCGCCTTGAAGTACACCCGATTGTTGCTCGCATCATCCTGAAAAACCGGCGCTTGCGTAAGGTCGATGCCCGGATAACGGCGCTCATACTGCCCAAGCGCATATTTCTTGGTCTGTTCCGGGTTCAGACGTGGAAAGACGTTTCTCATTGCCTCGGCATCCAGGCCCCGCCAAGTCCAGGTCACGTCCATCACGGCAGCGCCGCCAAAGCTGGCCAGGCTCATGGTCTCGTTCAGCTCTACGGTATTGAGATCCAGCTTTCCCGGCCATTCGATGTTCGTCAGCGCAACGGTCTCAGGTGCGACCACCAGGCTCGCTGCGCCGTCATAGCGCACCCCCATCGTGTCCAGGCCGCCTGCTTGTCCAAGCAAGGTCGGGTCAAGGTAGAAATTCTTGCCATCCAGCCGCAACTGCACGATCACGTGGTCGAACGCCAGCGGCGTCGGCGCCATTTTGGCAGGCAGCTTCGACCGGCTGGCAGACAAGAGCAGCGGACTCGCGTCCATATCGAGCTGGCGCAGCAGTGTCATCAGGAGATAGGCCTTGTCCTTGCAATCGCCGAAGCGATGCTGCAGGACTTCACCCGGAGGATGGGGGCGATGCGAACTCTCGCCCATGGAAACGGAGAAATAACGGATCTCCTTTTGTACCCATCGCAACGCCGCCACGGCGCGCTGCTCCGGTGTCGGCAAGGTACGCCATTGCGCGATCAGCGGTTGCAGTTCCGGCGGCGTCTTTTCCAGTCGGGGAAACAGGCCGACAGCCCAGCGAGCGACCTCATTCCAATTCTTGAATTCGGAAAATTGGAGCTGACGATAAGCGATATAGTCGCCGGGAATGCCAGGCTCGTAGTCGATCCCTTCATTCGGTTGCAATGTGAACCGCAATTTGCGCCAGCCGGCCGCTTCGGTAATTTTCGGCTGAAGACTACCGCGTTCTTTCTCACCGAGGATGCGCCATTGAATGTCACGGCTGACCGGATGGCTCAGTATGACGCTGCGCAACTCGACGGGAGCATCGACATCGACTCCGGCGAATTCGCTGTAGCGGTCTTCAAAGACGGGGTTGGCTCCCTCAATGGTGTAGCTGACCTGCAGCGTGTCGCCTACACGCAAGTCGCTGATCAACAGCGAAGCACTGACCGCGCCACTGTAGACACCGTTCTCCAGGCCCAGCTCGCGCTGCAGGAAACGGACCCGCACCGAACGGGTCTGGTCCAGCACATCCTTTCCGCGCAGTACCTGCACTTTATGGAGGCTCAGTTTTTGATATTGCGGGACGAAATCGATATTGGTCTGCCCCATTTCTGTCAGCAGGGACACGTCGTTGATCTGGATGGCGCGGTTGACGTACACACTGGCGCGCCGGTCGACTCTGAATTGCGTATCCCACAGGCGGATGACGTAAGGATTGGTGCGTTTGGTAAGCGGTGGCGCAATCGGTTCGACCCAGGCAGGAAGGGCAGCGCCGCGCACGAAAGCTTCTGCGGCGACCTGTATTTCGCGAACCGGAATTTCATCACCTGCGGGAGCAGACCTATCCTGCGCATGGGAGCCGACAGCCAGCAGCAACAGCAAGACCGGCAACCATTGCCCTAGTCGAATAGGTATCGAAAGCATGTTGTTTATTCCCCTGTTGAAATTCTTTTTGAATCGCTCTGCGCGCGTATTTTTACCTGATCATTTTATCCAACAGCGCCATGGTACGCACCGTGGCTCCCTGATGCTGACGCGCAAAGGCCTGGGCGTGCTGTGCCATGGCGGTCCGCCGTATGCTATCGGCAAACAATGACTGCGCCTGCTGCAAAATATCGGCTGCGCTGTTCACGCGTAACGCGGCATCGGCAATGACGGCATCGTCGCTGATCATCTGGAAATTGAAGGTGTGCTCGCCGATCAGCACCGGGATTCCCAATGCGCTGGCTTCGATCAGATTTTGTCCGCCCAGCGGCAACAAGCTGCCACCGATGAAGGCCGTTTCACAAGCAGCGTAGTAAGCGGCCATTTCGCCCATCGAATCACCCAGCACGACAGCCGTATCGGCAGCCACCGCTGCGCCACCGAGCGTGGAACGCCGCTGCATGACAAACCCGCGCGCGGAAATCATCGATGCAACTTCGTCGAAACGCTGCGGATGGCGCGGCACGATTACCGTCAGGAAATTCCGGTCGGGGACGTTGACCAGTGCGTCGAGGATCAACGCTTCCTCTCCTTCGCGCGTGCTGGCGCACAGCAGCACCGGACGTTCGCCGAACTGCGCGCGCCATTGCTTGCCCAGCGCAATCATTTCAGCTGGTGCTTCAACGTCGAATTTGATGCTGCCGGTCACATGCACTTGCCGCGCGCCGAACAGGCGCAATCTTTCGGCGTCCTGTTCCGACTGCGCGGCGACGCAATCGATGCCTGCCGCAGCTTCCAGCAGGATGGCGCCGAACCGCTGGCCGCGTCGCAACGAACGCGCCGACAAGCGGGCGTTGGCGAGCATCACCGGCACGCCGGCGCGCACGCATTGGCGCACCATGTTTGGCCAGACTTCGGTTTCCATCAGGATGCAGATCTGCGGCTTGAAATGGCGCAGGAAGCGTGCGCACATCCAAGCGGTGTCGTACGGCAGGTAACTCTGGATCACGCGTTCGCCCTGGGCCGCGAACAACTGCTGCCCGGTCGCACGGCCGGTGGCGGTCATGTGCGTGAGCAGGATCGTGTGTTGCGGATAGGTTTGCAGCAAGGCTTCGATCAGCGGTTGCGCCGCACGCGTTTCGCCGACCGAGACGGCATGCACCCAGATCAGCGGCGGCAGCGTGCGCCGGCTGGATTGATCGTAAAAGCCAAGGCGCTCGCCAATGTGCTGCCGGTAGCCGGGCTCCTTGCGGCCGCGCCGCCACAAGCGCAATAACACGAACGGCAAGCCGACCCACCAGAGCGCGGAATAAAGCAGGCGCATCAAACCAGCTGACGTCCGGTGAGTTTGCTCAGGATGGCGAGCGGGCTGGCGGCGGGATCATATTGCTTTTCGGCGGGCAGGTGCAGTGTCTGCTCGAGCATGTACTGACCGGACATCACGGCATGCGACGCCTGGTCCGAGAAGCACACCCAGACCGAGCCGGCCGCGAACGGCATGGTGACCTGGCCGGCGCTTTCCTGATAGGCCATGTCGCCTTTCATGCCGTCATGCAGCTGCAGCATCAGGTGATCGTATTCGCTGCGCAGGGATTTGGTCACGTGCAGCGCCTTGAGCACCTTGGCTTGCCACGCGACATAAGGCTTGGCGCGCGGCACGAACTTGCGCGCCACGGTTTCGAACGGCTCGCCGACACGCCAGACGCGCGGCACGCCGTCGGGATTGATGTTGCTGAACACGCGCAGGATGCGCTCGCCGTAATTCGGTCGCGAAGGAAAGGCGTCGACATGCAGGCGGCGGTCATCGGCACGCCAGGATTGCGCGCGCGTCTCGACCTGGGTCGGACGATAGCTGGTCGGCGCCAGGCGCAGCGCGCCCTGGTATTTCGGCAGCAGTGAATACACCAGCGACTGCGCCTGTTCGCGGAAACGTCCGATCATCAGCGCCAGCGCCAGTTGCGTGGCGGTGTCGCCGACCGCGCCTTTCAGGTGACCGGCAGCGTCCAGACTGATGTTGCGGACCTTGGGATTACGGATTTCAGGATCCAGCAAGACTTTCTCTTCCGGCAACAGCACGAACGGCAACTGCGGGAAATACAGCACCTTGCCGCTTTCCAGGCCTGCGATCCATGCGGGATTCGGCTCCGCCACCTGCCAGTCGGTGACGCCGATTTCGATAATTTGCGATTCCATGTCGATATTATGCCTCGTTGTTCGGTGTGCTACTGCCGCGCTACGCGGCAGCCTGCGCCGACAATACGCCATCAATGGCCAGCAGTACTTGCGCTACATCAGGAGGATTGCCGGCATCACCAAGATTGGCGACGAAAGGCGACCAGTTTCCTTCGGTTTTCCAACGCGGAGAGTCGCAGTAAAGCTCCACGGTGGGCCGACAATATGCGGCGGCGATGTGTGTCAGACCGGTATCGAGTCCGACCACCAGCGCGGCACGACGAACCAGCGTCACCGCCTCCATCAACGGCAGCGCAGGGAGCACTGTCGCCTGCGGCATCAACGCCGCCAGTCTCTCGGCCGCCTGCTTTTCCTTCGGATTGCCCCACGGCAGCAAGACCGGCAGGTTGCGCGCTTGCAGGGCCTGCGCCACGGCGACCCAATGCTCGGGCGCCCATTGTTTGGCGGCCCGTGCCGTGCCGTGGAAAAATACCGCGTAAGGTTGTTGGGGCAGCCAGTCGGGTGAATTGTCCGGCGTCGGTGCACCAAGGGCAAAATCTGCAGCCCCATCCGGTGCGTAACCAAGCGCAACGGCCGCTACGGTGCGCGCACGCAGCACCGCATGGGTATGCAGCCCAACCGGCACGCTCTGGGTATGGAAGATCCGCGACAGCGGCTCGTAACCCGAGCCTTCAGTGGCGTTGGCCAAGCCGACCCGCTTGCCGCCCGGCGCCAGACGCGCCATGCGCATCACGACGCTGGTCTTGAGCAAGCCCTGGGTGTCGAAGACAAGGTCGTACGCCTCGTTGCGCAGCTGGCGGTAGAACCCGGCAATTTCGGCGCGTGTGGCGGCCGAACCAAGGCTCTTGCGCCAACGCCGCAGGGCGATCGGGATGATGTTGCGGACATGCGGATTGAGCCGCACCAGGCTGGTATAGGCCTCTTCCACCACCCAGTCGATGTTGGCATCCGGATAATGGCGCCGGATGTCGGCGACCATGGGCATGTTGTGCACCACGTCGCCAAGGGACGAAACGCGGACGATCAGGATGTTCAAGGCTAACCCACTATTATTTGTCTGTGGGCCAGCATCTTACCCCTTTCAAAAGGGCAAGGCTACATCCGGCCGGGCCGCCAGGATCACGCGCCGGAACTCATCCTGGATGCGCGCCAGCGCTTCCCCGGTTTCGGCCTCGAAGCGCAACACCACGACCGGAGTGGTGTTGGATGAGCGCATCAGGCCGAAGCCGTCGGCGTACTCGATGCGCAGGCCGTCGATCGTGATGATCTGTTCGGCGCCGGGGAATTTTGCATCGTTTTGCAATTTGCCGATCAGGGCGAAGTTCTCGCCCTCCTGCAGCTTCAACTGCAATTCGGGCGTGCTGATCGATTGCGGCAAGGCGTTCAGCACGGCCGACGGATCGGCTTCGCGGCTGAGCAGCTCCAACAGGCGCGCACCGGCATACAGGCCGTCGTCGAAGCCGTACCAGCGATCCTTGAAGAACACGTGCCCGCTCATCTCGCCGCCCAGCGGCGCGCCGGTTTCGCGCAGCTTGGCCTTGACCAGCGAATGGCCGGTCTTCCACATCAGAGGCTGACCGCCACGCGCGCTGATCCATGGCGCCAGGTGGCGCGTGCATTTGACGTCGTACAGGATTTCGCGGCCCGGATGGCGCGTGAGCACATCGGCAGCGAACAGCATCAGTTGCCGGTCCGGATAAATGATCTGGCCGTCCCTGGTCACCACGCCGAGACGGTCACCGTCGCCGTCGAAGGCCAGGCCGATCTCGTTGTCGGTTTCCTGCAGGCAGCGGATCAGGTCCTGCAGGTTTTCCGGATGGGCCGGATCAGGATGATGATTGGGGAAGGTGCCGTCGACTTCGCAGAACAGTTCGGTGACTTCACAACCTAGCGCACGGTATAGCTCGCCGGCGAATGCTCCGGCCACACCGTTGCCGCAATCGATGGCGATCTTCATCGGACGCGCCAGTTTGGCGTCGCCGACGATGCGGTCGATGTACTGCTTGCGGATGTCATGGGTGCGGTACGTGCCGGCGCCGCTGGTGAATGCGTTCTTCACGATGGCCTGGTACAAGGCCTGGATGGTTTCGCCGTGAATCGCTTCGCCTGCCAGCACCATCTTGAAACCGTTGTAGTCGGGCGGATTGTGGCTGCCGGTGACCATCACGCCCGATTGCGTGCCCAGCACGTGCGTGCCGAAATACACCATTGGCGTGGCCACCACGCCGAGGTCGATGACGTCGATGCCGACCGATTGCAGCCCGGCGGCCAGCGCGGCTGTCAGTTCAGGACCGGACAGCCGGCCGTCGCGGCCGATCACGACTGCGGTCTGGCCCTTGGCCAACGCGGCGCTGCCAAAGGCTTGGCCGATCTGGCGGGCGACATCGGCATTGAGGGTCTGGCCAACGATGCCGCGGATGTCGTAGGCTTTAAAGATGGAGGAAGATACTGTTGGCATGAGTCGAAGCTTTGCAGAAGGAGAAAAAACGCTACTTGTTTCTTTTTTTGAAAATCATCCAGCGTGGCGCTTTGAAACGGACGATGCGCGCATACAGCCACAAATACGTTGCAATGAAAACCAGAGCGCACACCATCAACGCTCCCGTATGCCTCCAGAATAGAGTTGCGGGGACGACGGCCAGCAAGGACAGTATCCAAAGATAGGGAGACGTCATTGAGTTGCGACGCGTCAAGGCGCGAGCATCCTCCCGACCTACCGCCCAAAGTACCACCCGGCGAAAAATCAAACTGTGCAAATGAATGCCGTCCGGCATGCCGGGGGATTTACCACGCAAGAAAATGCGTCGATATGCGGAAAAAAGTGTCTCAAAAACCGGGTAAATCAACAAGAGCAAGGCATACCACGACGAAACTTCGGGATTGCGCATGACGAGCAGAATGGACAGTTCTCCAAGGATAAAGCCAAGGAAATACGCCCCACCATCGCCCAGGAAAATCATCCCGGCAGGGAAATTCCAGATAAAGAATCCGGCGGTAGCACCTGCGACGATCAGGGCAACGACCAAGACGAAAACATCATTCACCTGCAGTGCTACATATCCGAGCGACAAGAGCATGCAAATGGTGACTACGCTGGCCAGCCCGTTGAAACCATCAATGATGTTTACCGCGTGCGCAACACCGGCAACGGCAAATACCGTCAGCGGCAGCGTGATCCACATCGACTGAATAATCCATTCGCCGTAGCCCCAATGCAAATGTTGAATCTTGGCATCAAGCAGAAAATACCCCAGCACGGCCGCGATCAGGGTCAAACCCAAGCGACGCGTCGGACTGACTTTGCGCGTGAAATCTTCAACGATGCCGCCGGCAAAGGCGACCGAAGAGCATATCAGCAGAAGACCGATTTCAACGCCCAGTTGATGTGATTTCCAGACGGAAATGGCGCTGCTTGCGATGACCGTGGCGAAAATGCAGAGTCCGCCGATGCGAGGAACGGCATGCGTGTGCACTTTTTGAACACCGTCCAGGTCTACATCCAGCCCGGCACCGTGAAAATGGGCATGGCGGATCACCAACAAGGTAAGAATGGCGCAGATGACGAAGCTAATAAGAAAAGATGACATAAATGAAATTCATTGGGGTACTGGGTATGTAGACGCCTTGCCCCCACGATAGTCTCGCCAGGAAAGGTGCGATTATATCTCCCCCCTTCCCCCCACGATTCGATTCTCTTCCTCGAATAAATCAAAAATCATTTGGACCGCAGCGATATTTGGGGACCAGACAATCTTGAAAACCGTTAGCTTGCTCCCGCAGCCGTTACCGCCGGTCACTCCCTCAAGACAAGAAAGGCCGTCCTTTCGTTGTTAGTACACAACTGAATCGGTAAAATACAGCCCTTAAAGCGTCGAACAAGGGGACAGTCAACATGCGTTGGTATCTGATTCACACGAAGCCAAGGCAGGAAAAGCTCGCGCGGGAGAACCTTGAACGGCAGGGCTACACCTGCTATCTCCCGTTGTTACCGACAGAAAAATTTCTTCGAGGAAAACTTACGATTTCCGCAGAACCTCTTTTCCCTCGTTATTTGTTCATTCGGCTAGATCACGGCGGTACTGCAAAAAGCTGGAGTCCGATCAGATCGACCAAAGGAGTAAGCAGGTTGGTCACTTTCGGTACAAAGCCGGCCATCGTCAGTGATGCTTTAATTGATGTATTGAAGTCATTGGAAGCTGCCAAGCAGCAACCTCAACCTCTGTTCTTGCCAGGGGAACGAGTGCGCTTGACCAGCGGCGCCTTCACCGGCGTCGAAGGCATCTATCAGATGAGCGATGGCGAAAATCGCGCCATGGTGCTCATTGAAGTGTTGAGCCGGCCGGTGCAAATGCAGGTTGCCCCTGGGAATCTATCCAAAACGAGCTGATCCGTCAAAAATACGCACGGCTCTTTACATCAAGACCTATGGTTTTGTAAAGAAACGTCATCCGCCCTTCCGTGCATCCCTCAGGCAGCAATCCGTTCATCTCATGAACAGCCTCTATATTCCCGTATAATAACTAGTTCGATTTTTTAACCATCCAACATGCGCATGCCGATCGTGACACGGTATGGCGGTAGCGTGCCCAAACGTCTCATTTTTCATTTGCTCAGGTATGACGAACCGCCGCGCCGAATTTCAAGAAGATGTTCAGTTCCAGGTATTGCAGCGCTTGCAGGAAAATCCTGGCTTGAGCCAGCGCAGCATGGCGAAGGAACTTAACATCAGCCTTGGTAGTGTTAATTTTTGCTTTCAGGCATTGATGGAAAAAGGGTGGGTCAAAGCGCAAAATTTCAGCCAAAACTGCAACAAGCTGGGTTATGTCTATTTATTAACGCCTTCCGGTATCGCAGAAAAATCGAAACTGACAACTCGCTTTCTAAAACGCAAACTCGAAGAATATGAAACGCTGCGACAAGAAATAGAACAGCTCAAAGAGCAACTTGAAGCCGAACTACCTGACGACTCCAGGCAAGCCAGCTAAGCACCTGAATAAGCAAGCATCTACACAATATCGCCGCGGAGATTTATGCCCTCATCCCCAAAAATTTATGTTGCAGGACACCGAGGAATGGTCGGTTCCGCCATCATTCGCACTCTGCAACAGCAAGGTCACAGCAATATCGTGACACGCACGCATGAGCAACTGGACCTGACCGAACAAGCTGCAGTACGTGCATTCTTTGAGTCCGAGAAGCCCGATCAGGTTTATCTTGCCGCCGCCAAGGTTGGCGGCATCCATGCAAACAATACGTATCCTGCGGAATTCATTTATCAGAATCTGATGATGGAAGCCAACCTCATCGAGACGGCGTTTCGTAACAACGTTAAGAAACTGCTGTTTCTGGGTTCGAGCTGCATCTATCCCAAGCTGGTGCCGCAGCCGATGCGAGAAGACGCCCTTCTTACTGGTACGCTGGAATCGACCAACGAACCCTACGCCGTCGCGAAGATTGCAGGCATCAAATTGTGCGAAAGCTATAACCGCCAATACGGCGCAAGCCACGGCATCGACTATCGCAGCGTCATGCCGACCAATCTGTACGGTCCCGGCGACAATTACCACCCGGAAAATTCCCATGTGATCCCGGCGCTGATCCGCCGTTTTCATGAAGCAAAAGTCAACCTCGCTCCAAGCGTGGCGATCTGGGGCACCGGCACGCCAAAACGTGAATTCCTGTATGTCGACGACATGGCGCTGGCCAGTGTCCATGTCATGAATCTCGACAAGGCGATTTACGACCAACATACCACTCCGATGCTGAGCCACATCAACGTCGGCTACGGTGACGATGTCACCATCCGCGAACTCGCGGAACTCGTCGGCAAGACGATCGGCTATCAAGGGAAAATCGAGTTCGACTCCAGCAAACCAGACGGCACGCCGCGCAAGCTGATGGACAGCTCGCGGCTCAATGCGTTGGGCTGGAAAGCCAATGTAGCACTGGCCGACGGACTCGCCTCGGCATATCAGGATTTTTTAAAAATAGAGTCAGCCCGTAGATAAAGGAAATAAACAAATCATGACAGCAAAACCAAAAGTCGCGCTCATTACGGGCATCACCGGTCAGGATGGCGCCTATCTTGCAGAACTGCTGCTCGACAAGGGCTATATCGTTCACGGCATCAAGCGCCGCACCAGCTTGTTCAACACCGATCGCATCGACCATCTCTATCAGGACCGTCACGAAAAAGGCGTGCGCTTTTTCCTGCATCATGGCGACATGACCGATTCGTCGTCCCTGGTCCGCATCATGCAACAAACTCAGCCTGATGAAGTCTACAATCTGGCGGCGCAAAGCCACGTAGCCGTCAGCTTTGAAGAACCCGAATACACGGCAAATTCGGATGGCCTCGGCGTACTGCGCCTGCTGGAAGCAATTCGCATCCTTGGTCTGGAAAAGAAGACCCGTTTCTACCAGGCCAGCACCTCGGAACTATACGGTCTGGTGCAAGAAATTCCGCAAAAGGAAACAACACCGTTCTACCCTCGCAGCCCCTACGCTGTCGCCAAAATGTATGGCTACTGGATTGTCGTCAACTATCGCGAAGCCTACGGCATCTACGCTTGCAACGGCATCCTGTTCAATCACGAATCGCCGCTCCGCGGGGAAACCTTCGTCACTCGCAAAATCACCCGTGCATTGGCGCGAATCAAACTTGGTCTGCAAGAATGCCTGTACCTCGGCAACCTTGATGCGAAACGCGATTGGGGCCACGCCAAAGACTACGTTGAAATGCAATGGCTGATGCTGCAGCAGGAAAAACCGGAAGATTTCGTCATCGCCACCGGCGTGCAATACAGCGTGCGCGATTTCGTGAATATCGCCGCCCAGGAATTGGGCATCCAGTTCCGCTGGGAAGGCCAAGGCGTGGACGAAAAGGGTTACGACGCCAATGGTGTCTGCCGTGTCGCAGTGGATCCTCGCTACTTCCGTCCGACCGAAGTCGAAACGCTGCTGGGCGATCCGACCAAAGCCAAGGAAAAGCTTGGCTGGACACCGCTTACGTCATTCAACGATCTGGTCTCTGAAATGGTGCGTGAAGACCTGAAGGCTGCTGAACGCGACGAACTAGTCAAGAAGCATGGCTACAAAACCATGGACTACAAAGAGTAAGCTTATGGCACGTTTTACCATTCTGAATCTACCGACGTTCACCGATCCCCGCGGCTCTCTGACAGTATTGGAAGACGCCTTGCCGTTCAAGGCGGTCCGAACATACTGGATTTATGGTGCGGACGGGCAAACGCGTGGCGGTCATCGCCACACGCATACGCGCCAGGCCCTTGTTGCTATCAGCGGCACTGTCACCATCTTCATGAACGACGGCATCCGAGCCGACACCGTTGAACTGAATCACCCCAGCCAATGCCTCCTGGTAGAACCCAAGGATTGGCACACGATGACGTTCGGCCCCGGCTCCGTGCTATTGGTCATGTCTTCACATACCTACGATCGCAGCGAATATATCGATACGCCTTATGAATAATATGCAGATGATTGAGTATGAAAGTCTTGGTCTCTCCAACGCCGCTTTTATGGAAGACATGGAAGCGGCGGCAACACGGGTGATCCGATCCGGCTGGTACGTCATGGGCAAGGAAGTCAGCAGCTTCGAGGCTGAATTCGCCGAATTCATTGGTGCGAAGCATTGCATCGGTGTCGCCAATGGGTTGGATGCATTGATCCTGTCGATCGAAGCTCTGGATCTGCCCAAAGGTAGCGACATTCTGGTCGCTTCAAATACTTATATCGCCACGATTCTCGCCATTCTGCGCGCAGGCCATCAGCCGGTTCTGGTCGAACCCGAACTGGCAACTTTCAATATGGATCCGGCGCTCTTGCCCTGCGCCATGACCAACAAGACCCGCGCAATTTGTGTCACCCATCTGTTCGGAAAAGTCTGCCGCATGGATGCGATTGCCGCATTCGCCAACGAGCATGGTCTGAAAATCATTGAAGATTGCGCGCAGTCGCACGGCGCCAAACTGCAGGGACGAATGAGCGGCACTTTCGGCAACGCGGGCTGCTTCAGTTTTTACCCTACAAAAAATCTAGGTGCGCTCGGCGATGCCGGCGCCATCACCACGGATGACGACGAACTGGCGGACAAGTTGCGACACCTGCGCAACTACGGCTCGAAACAAAAATACGTCAATCGCTACGTCGGCATCAATTCGCGACTGGATGAATTGCAGGCAGCCTTCTTGCGCGTCAAATTGAAACACCTTGACGCCATGACCGAACACAAGCGCATGCTCGCTGCAATCTACGATGAGCACTTGCCGGCATGGGTGCAAAAGCCGCTGCGGCGTGATGATGAATTCGATGTCTTCCACATCTACGGGATCCGGCATCCATCACGCGATGCCCTGCGTCAGTATTTGCTGGATAACGGCGTCAAAACCGAAGTGCACTACCCAATCCCGCCACATCATCAGGAAGCCATGAAGGGCATCCTGGCAGGTGTTTATCCGATTGCGGAAGAGCAGCATGCAACGGAATTGAGCTTGCCGATCTCGAACGGCCATATGGCGGACGACATTCGACGGGTATGCGACGTGATCAGTGACTTTGAAAATATAAAATGACCGATCACAAGGAAATTCCCTCATTTCATTCCGATGGCCAGACCGAAGAACAGTGGGATGTCATTATTGAACCTCGCGGAAAAATCGCTCACATCGACTTGGCGTCGGTTTGGCGTTATCGCGATTTGATATGGATGTTTTTCAAACGTGACTTCATCACGTTTTACAAACAAACCGTACTTGGTCCTCTGTGGTATTTGATCCAGCCGATTGTCACTGCGACAACTTATTACATCGTCTTCGGAAAGATAGCGAATTTATCGACGAATGGCCTTCCACCATTTCTTTTTTATATATCTGGCATCGTTTTATGGTCTTATTTTTCGGCATGCCTGACCAATAACTCAGAAGTTTTCTCAAAAAACTCCTCACTATTTAGCAAGGTGTATTTCCCTCGCCTTGTAGTGCCGATTTCGGTCGCCATGAGCGGTCTGGTCGCATTGGCCATTCAGTTCTTATTGCTGATTCTGGTCAGTACAATATTTGCCATCCAGGGAACAGCCCCTCTCAATCTTCTCGGGTTGCTATATGTCCCATTGCTAGTGCTCTACATTGCGGTTCTCGGTATGGGAACCGGACTAATTGTCTCTGCAATGACGGTACGTTTCAGAGATCTTGTATTCGCGGTCGGTTTTGCAACGCAGCTGTGGATGTATGCAACGCCGGTTGTCTATCCGTTTGGACAAATTCCTGAGAGGTACCAATGGTTTTATTACCTCAATCCCATGACGTCGCCCATTGAAACATTGCGCGCGACGTTATATGGAGCGCCTGCTGTCAAAACAGAAATATGGATTTCGAACCTGGCGATAACAGCAGCACTCCTGGTTGCAGGATTAGTTCTGTTTTCAAAGGCAGAGTCAAACGCTATGGATACGGTGTAACGAAGAGTCATGACCAACGACATTGTCATCAGTGCGCAGCACGTTAGTAAAGAATATCGCCTAGGCGTCATCAATCACGGCACCCTGTATCGCGACTTGCAAAGCTGGTGGGCTAAACGTAGAGGCAAAGAAGATCCGAATGCAGAAATAAAAGATTTCGCACGCGACAAACGTGAACGTACACGGATTAATGGAGATCTGTTCCATGCGCTGGACGATGTTTCGTTCAACATCCGTCAAGGAGACGTCGTCGGGCTGGTCGGAAAAAATGGAGCAGGAAAATCCACGCTGCTAAAGATCATTTCCCGTATCACGTCTCCGACGTCAGGAAATATCCGCATACGCGGACGCATCGCCAGTCTGTTGGAAGTGGGTACCGGTTTTCATCCTGAATTAAGCGGCCGTGAAAATGTATACCTGAATGGTGCGATTCTTGGAATGAGCAGAAGAGAAGTCGCTTCAAAATTCGAAGAAATTGTCGAGTTCTCCGAGATTGGCGGCTTCATTGATACCCCCGTAAAACGCTACTCATCAGGCATGTACGTCAGACTTGCATTTTCTGTCGCGGCACATCTTGAACCAGAGATTCTATTGATTGACGAGGTTCTGGCTGTCGGTGATGCCAACTTTCAAAAAAAATGTTTGGGGCGAATGAGTGAGGTCAGCAAAGATGGCCGCACCATTCTCTTTGTCAGTCATAACATGACCGCTATCAGCAGTATCTGCCCTACTTCTATTTTCATGAATGATGGTCGTGTCGAAGGCATTGGTGACTCCAGCGACATCATTCAAAGCTACTTGTCATCCGGACAGACAGGCAACAACGGTGTCTATTCAGTCCCCCCCGAACAGCTGGACGGCAAAGCGGTGATATTCCATGTCGCGATTCTGGACCAAGACGGCTTGGAAACCGGCACAGTTGAATTGACGAAAGAATTTTCCATTGCCGTTTGCTATGAACTGCGCGAATCACTATCTGGCCTTAGTGTGGGCTTGCAAATCATGGGAGAAGATGGATACACCAGTATCTACAGTCTCTCCGATCCGGAACTTGACCCCTCCAGACTCGACGCAAGAATGCCAGGAAGATACCGATCCGTCGTGAAATTTCCTGTGTGCGCACTAAACACTGGCGCGTTTTATATCCGAGTAGGCATCTCCTCAAGATTTTCGATTTACTCCGTCGTCGAAGGGTTCCGCTTCGAAGTATCGGACAGTGTCGGCATTATCCAAATGCTAGGACAGTCCCGAAAGCCCTCGATATCTGCACTGCAATTACCTTGGCAAATTGAACGTCAATAGCATTTGGAAATACATTTTATGAAAGCTGTACTTATCACAGGAGCCGATGGCTTCATTGGCTCACATCTCGCGGAGACATTGGTTACTGCGGGAGTTAAGGTCCGAGCTCTTTGCCAATACAATTCGTTTGGCAGTTGGGGATGGCTGGATCAATCGCCGCTCGCCAGTCAAATGGAAATCGTGCTTGGCGATGTGCGAGATCCAACTCAGATGCGAACAATCTGCAAAGGCGTTGATACGGTCTTTCACCTTGCGGCACTTATCGCCATTCCTTATTCGTATCAAGCAAGCTCCAGTTATGTCGACACCAATGTGCAAGGGACGTTGAACATGATGCAAGCCGCGCTTGAAGCTGGTGTTGACAAAGTAATTCAAACTTCGACCAGTGAAGTCTACGGGACGGCAAGATATGTCCCGATAGATGAAGCTCATCCACTGCAAGCGCAATCTCCCTATTCAGCGACAAAAATTGGTGCTGATGCAGTCGCCTACAGCTATTTCTCAAGCTTCAATTTACCAGTAACAATCGCGCGGCCATTTAATACTTATGGCCCACGGCAATCGGCTCGTGCAGTGATTCCGACTGTCATTACGCAATTGCTTACGGGACAACGCAACCTTAAACTCGGTAGCCTTTCACCGACACGCGACTTCAATTTCGTGCGAGATACCTGCGCCGGCTTCATTGCGTTGGCCAACTGTGCCAACACTTCCGGCGAAACAATCAATATTGGATCTGGAACAGAAATTTCGATCGGCGATACGGTAAATATGATTGCCCGACTGATCGGAGCAGAAATTGAAATTGAATGCGATGAACAGAGACTGCGCCCGGCAAATAGCGAAGTCGAACGCCTCTGCTGCGATAACCGCAAAATTCAAACGCTGACTAATTTTTCACCTTCCGTTGCACTTGAGCAAGGATTGCAAGAAACAATCGACTGGTTGTCCATCCCAGAAAACCTGAAACGTTATAAAGCGGATATCTTCAATGTCTAAACGTGCAGTCATTCTCGCCGGCGGAAAAGGAACGCGCCTGCGTCCTTACACAGTCGTACTCCCAAAGCCGCTAATGCCAATTGGCGAATTTCCGATTCTGGAAGTCATCATTCGGCAGTTGGTGAAGTCCGGATTCACTCACATCACGCTGGCAGTAAATCATCAGGCAGAAATCATCAAAGCTTTTTTCCAAGATGGGGAGCGCTGGGGAATTCGCATTGACTACTCGCTGGAAACCAGTCCGCTAGGAACAATGGGGCCACTGCGCCTGATTAAGGATTTGCCCGAGAACTTCCTGGTCATGAACGGAGACATCCTGACAGATCTGAATTTTTCCAACTTCTACGATTCGCACGTGCAATCGAAGCATGTCTTTACCATTTCTTCGATGCGCCGCCAGCATCTTATTGATTATGGCGTATTGGACACAAGTAGCGCGGGTGTTCTTACCGGTTTCAGAGAAAAGCCCTCTGTTGATTATGAAGTCAGTATGGGAGTATATATGCTCAGCGCGGAGGCATTACAGCTCATCCCGGTCAATGCTCCTTTCGGTTTCGATGGGCTAATGCTGAAGCTGCTCGAATTGAACCGTGAAGTAAACGTTCGCGCCTTTAGCGGATATTGGCTTGATATCGGGCGTCCGGATGACTACGCTAAAGCCATAGATGAATTTGAAAATACGAGAGCCCGTTTCCTCGATGATTGATGTCATTGTCACCGGCGCGTCCGGCTTCATCGGGCAAGCACTCTGTGATCGCCTCGAACAAGACGGTCTTTCGGTACTGCGTGTGGCGCATCGACACGGCTGCGTAAGTGAGGCAGCTACTTGGAATGCACTACCGAAGGCAGGAACTGTCATGCATTTGGCTGGTCGCAGCTATGTGCCGCAAAGCTGGCAAGAGTCCGCCGATTTTATGCGCATCAACGTAGTCGGCACGGAACAAGCCCTGGCTTATTGCCGCAACAACGACGCATCTTTGGTGTTTGCCAGTGCATACGTCTACGGCATACCTGAAAAATTGCCGATACGAGAGTCGGATCGTACTGCACCGAATAATCCTTACGCGTTGTCAAAACGCCTGGCAGAACAGCTTTGCGAGTTCGCAAGTAAGATCCAAGGTGTTCCAACTACGATTTTGCGTATCTTTAACGTCTTCGGCCCGAAGCAACGCGCAGAATTTTTAATCCCAAGCATCGTCGATCAAGTTCTTAACAAGAAAGAGATCAATGTTTTGGATCTGTCTCCACGACGAGATTATGTCTTCGTCGAGGATGTTGCTGAGGCGTTTGTGAAGGCAATGAAAACACCAAATGGATTTCGCTGCGTCAACGTCGGTTCCGGAATTTCGTATTCGGTGCAAGAAGTGATCGATATCGTGCAGGCGGTCGGCGGGACAAATCTGCCTGTGCGTTCTGCCGCGGTAGAGCGACGACAAGAAATCCCCGATGTACGAGCCGATGTAACAATGGGTCAACAGTTGCTAGGCTGGCAGTCCATAGTGGACTTTCGTAGTGGAATAGAAAGAATTTTATTAGGAGCTGAATGTGAGTGATCGTTATGTGCCCATCAACAAGGGCAACTATTCCATGGACACGGCTGAGCGAGAACAGTTGTTTGAAACATATCGTGGTGAAGGCTGGGAAGCCGAATATGCCGACTATCGCAAGAAATGGAGCGATCTGGCAAAGCAGCAGGTCGTATCTGATTATCCGCTTCTCGTCGATATTGAATTGTCTTCCATCTGCAATTTGCACTGCCCGATGTGCTACACAATCACCGACAAATTCAAGGAACATGTCGACACCACGCGGATGGACTGGGACCTCTATCGAAAAATTATTGATGAGATCGGCGGAAAAGTTCCTGCAATTCGCTTGAGCCTCCGTGGCGAAGCGACACTGCACAAAAAATTTGTTGAGTGCATCAAGTATGCAAAAGACAGTGGTATCAAAGAAGTGTCGACTCTGACTCACGGTGGAAAACTGACGCTTCCTTACTTCGAGCAGATTGTCGATGCTGGAATCGACTGGATTACGATTTCTGCTGATGGAGTTGGTGAAACCTACGAGAAGATTCGCAAGCCAATCAAATTCAACGACATTCTGGATAAGATTAAGGCCATGCAGCAGTTCAAGAAAGAGCGTGGTTTGCATCGCCCAGTGATCAAAGTACAGGGAATTTGGCCCGCAATCAGAGATCATGCGGAAGAATACTACGATACCTTCGCGCCACATGTGGACCTGGTTGCCTTCAATCCACTGATTGACTATCTCGGTAACGATACACACATCGAGTATCTGGAAAATTTCACATGCCCACAACAGTATCAGCGCCTCGTTATTGGTGCGGATGGCTTGGTCATGAAATGCTCAAACGATGAAGAAAATCGCGAGATCATTGGAGACATCAAATCTGAAACGATTCATCAGATCTGGCATGGCGAAAAGATGAGTGCAGTACGGGCCCTGCACAAGCGGGACAGAGGCTTTATGGAGAGTTCTGTCTGTAAAAAATGTTACTTGCCACGGAAAACTGAAGATGAAGCAGCGGAAGTCGGAGGGCGCACATTTACTGTAAAAAACTACGTGTTCCGGATTCAGGTGGTGGGTAAGTAACATTGGCTAACAACGTGTCCATTCCTGCGGAAACAACTTCAGTGATCGAGAGGAAGCGTTACGATCATTTTCAAGTTGCACGAGGTATCGCGTGTTTAATGGTATTTGCGAATCACGTTAGCGGTCTTTTAAGTGAGGGCCTGAATAGTGAAACCACATCCTCTGGTTTCGCACCATTTCTCGTCCCGATGGGTTTCCCTTGGGTATGGTTATTTCTTGTACTGTCTGGGTTCTTGCTGACAAAAGGCTTTGTAATAGGACGCTTCAGCCTCGATAGCGCAGGAATTAAGCACTTCATCATTGCTCGGCTACATCGGCTATTACCGCTACTTTGGTGTGTGAGCGCACTCTGGTTTGCACTTTATATTACCGGGATATGGAGTCCGCACTTACCCGCCTTCGATTGGAAACGGGAAATAGGTGTGGCCTTGGCGTTTCCGTGGCTTCCGTACTTCCAAAGCACAAATGCAATTAGCTCGATGAATAGCCCCGTGTGGAGCGCTATCATTGAAATTCATTATTCACTTCTGCTGCCTTTGCTTTTCGTGTGGATAGGATTGTCCGCAAAAAAAATGAGGTGGATATTAGTTGCATGGGCATTTGGAATTGGTGCTCTGGCTTGCACTATTTTTCTTTTTAAGAGCTGGGATATATTTCCATTGGTATATGGAAATCATCTCTATAACTTGGGATTTTTTATAGCAGGTGGAATATTGTCGCTACGGTCGCCTGGTATTTATATCAAACGATTGCCGTGGTCTATTGTGATCATCTTTACCGTTGCCTCATTGCTGTTCGTCCAATACGAAGCGTTCTTCTACTTGAATGCAACTCTTGCGCTATCCCCACTGCTCATGCTGCCGGTTTGGTGCATTGTTGTTGCGAGATGTGACGATCAATACCAAGCATCCGTTCCGACAAAATTTTCTGGACTTTGGCGAGGAATGAATTTGTTAAGCATTTTAGAAACGCTGGGGATGATGAGCTACTCCCTCTATCTGGCGCACAAGCCGATTAGCTATATTTTGATAGAGAAATTGCATCTAACTCGATGGACCTCGACCATCCCTGAGCTGGTTGTTATGACATTTTTGTGCCTGCTGTTATCCCTGCCGCTCTTTGGGGTTCTGTTCATTTTTATAGAACGCCGCTTCAGGATGCATTCTGCACCACAGTTGACAAACTCTCGAATGATATGACTGGAACACAGGAACACCATGTTTAGACGTTATACAAAAGATCGCTGCTACATCATCGCTGAAATTGGCGGAAACTTTACGACTTTCGAACAAGCCAAACGGCTGATCGACGAAGCAGCCGCCTGTGGCGTGGATGCGGTGAAATTGCAGACTTACCAAGCTGAAACACTATCGAGTCCTGAAGCAATTTTCGACATGGAAAACACCGGTGTCGTGTCTCAGTATGAACTGTTCAAGAAGTATGAAATCAATGAGGCCCTGCATCGCGCAGTATTTGAATATGCGGATAGCAAAGGATTGGATTGGTTCTCGTCCCCATCGCATCAGAATGATGTTGACATGCTGGAACGCTGCGATGTCGGCGCTCACAAGATCGGTTCCGATGACGCAGTCAATTTGCCATTTCTGCGCTATGTTGCCAGCAAAGGTAAACCAGTCATCCTGTCTACCGGCATGTGCACACTTGACGAAGTTGTAGAGTCGGTCAATACAATGCTTGCGGAAGGCAATGAAAAAATCATTCTTTTACATGCCATTACCAGCTATCCAACGCATCCGGAGAACGTCAATCTGCGCGCCATGCAAACCTTGGCGAACACATTCCCGCAACTAGATATCGGCTACTCAGATCACACACTCTCCCCCGTCGCATGCCTTTGTGCAGTCGCGATGGGTGCTCGCGTCATTGAGCGACATTTCACATATGACAAACAAGCAGATGGTCCTGATCATATGCTTTCCGCAGACCCTTCCGAAATGAAATGGCTGGTAGATGCTATTCGATCCTATGAGATCATGCGAGGAAGCGGAATCAAGCGCCCTGCAAATAGTGAGCAAAAAACCCGCAAAAACAACCGAAAGAGTATTGTCGCGGCTCGCGACATACGTGCAGGCGAGCGTATTTCTGAAGTTGATATTGCGATCAAGCGTCCAGGGTATGGTATTGCGCCTAAATACTTCCCGCAGATCATAGGACGCAGCGTTCTTCAAGACATGCCTGCCGGAAGCGTGCTCAACTGGGATCGTCTTACGTGAAACTGGGCATTATCATCCAAGCGCGAATGGGATCATCCCGCCTTCCTGGCAAGGTATTGCGGCTCATAGCCGGAAAACCGTTGCTTGCGCATGTCACAGGCCGACTCAATGGCTTGAAGCATCAGGCCACTATCGTTATCGCGACGTCAACCCAAACTCAGGATGACGCAATTGCTAAATGGTGCGAGCAAACCTGCAGCATTTGTTTCCGAGGATCGGAGTTGGATGTGTTGGATCGATATTTTCAATGCGCCCAGCAATTTGGCTTCAGCCAGGTCGTCCGACTGACAGCTGACAATCCTTTCACAGATATCAACGAGCTCGATCGCCTTATTGAACAGCATCTGGCACAACACAATGATTACACTCATTCTTTTGGCATGATGCCGCTTGGAGTCGGTGCAGAAATAATGACAGTTGATGCACTCCAAACCAGCGCTGTCGAAGGTGTGGCGCCACATCACCGCGAGCACGTCAATGAATTCATTCAAGAAAATCCTGAACGTTTTCGTATTGGTGTTTTAGACGTTCCTGCCTCGAAGAAGGCTCCAGAGCTGCGTATGACTGTCGATACAATTGCCGATTTTGATCATGCATGCCGTCTGGCCGATATCTGCGCGCCGGAGTGGTTAAGTACGGAACGAGCAATTTCTGCATGCTAGCACTTTGCATTGAAAGTTCGCACGCTCGAGGAATGGGGCATCTGTTTCGTGCTCTGGCATTGGCCGATGGACTGCGAGAGCACAACGTCGACTTGATTTTTCTTCTCAATCAGCACAAACCAGCTTTGGAGTTGATTGCTTCACGTGGATACGACAGTGAGATCGTGCCGCTCGAGCGTGCGGGAGAGTGGGAGAAAGATATTGTCGCAAAGAGAAATATTCGCCTTTGGATCAATGATCGGCTTAACACGGACGCGCGCCATGCCGCACGTGTTACGGAAGCCGGAATTCCCTTGGTTACCTTTGATGATCGCGGAAGTGGTTCCCCGTATGCGGACATTAATATCGCGGCGTTGATTTTTGATGAAGTGGGCACGCTTAAGGGAAAGCGGGTATTGCAAGGACCAGACTATCTGGTCATCAATCCGGAAATCCGGAATTTTCAACGTGTTCGCACCAGTCAAACCTCGTTGCTGGTGACCTTAGGTGGAAGCGATACTTATGGCGTGACGTTATCTGTGGTTCGTCACCTGATGAAGATCGGAAAGGCAGCGACCGTTGTAGTCGGCCCTGGATTTGCACATATGGATGAATTGCAAGAGCTGCTTACTCCTGCGTTTTCCTTAAAACAAGGGGTTCCCTCTTTAATTGAAGAGTTCAGCCTCCACGATCTTGCTATCACAGGAGGTGGTGTGACACCTTTTGAAGCTGCAGCATCCGGGCTTCCGACAATTGTTATTGCAAACGAAAAATTTGAAGTAACCGTCGGGCAAGCACTGGAAAATTTTGGGGTATCACGCTATGCAGGCCATCATGACGACATCGATTGGTCATTGTTTGACCTCATGTTGCCAATAGAAACGATGAGCCGACGGGGCATAGAAAAAATTGGCCTGCATGGCCGTCAGCGCGTCATCACGGCAATTATGGAGCTGCGTTGCCAATCATGAGCAAGACCGTCGTTATCCATCAGCCAGACTTTATTCCTTATCTCGGCTTCTTCCATCGTTTCTTATCAAGTGAACTGTATCTGGTTCTGGATCACGTGCAGTTCGTCAATGGCACCTCCAGGGCATGGACTCATCGCGATAAGATCAAGACTCCTAAAGGAGCACAATGGCTGAGCGTCAGCGTGAAAAAGGCGCCGCGAGACACACCTATAAACGAAATCGAGATCTCGACTGTCGTTGACTGGCGCGCAGAAAATCTCAGATTGCTCGAAACAAACTATCGGACGGCGCCATATTACGAAGAGATCATGCCTTATCTTCGCGAACTGTACGGCACCTCTGATACCATGCTTGCAGATTTCAATCTGCGTTCTATTCGGATGCTAATGTCGCTGCTCGATGTCGTTCGCCCGATGATTTTTTCCAGCGCGCTATCCCCCACGGGTGCAAAAAATGAACTGCTGATCGACTTGCTGAAGAAAGTTGATGCAACCCGTTATCTGTCCGGAGTTGGGGCACGCGACTACATGGACGAAACACTATTCCATCAGGCGGGTATCGACGTTGTTTGGCAGAACTTTCAACACCCTGTCTATCCGCAGCTACATGGCGACTTCGAACCCTATCTCAGCTCGGTGGATGCGCTGTTTAATTGCGGAATAGATGGTTCCCGCCGACTCCTAAGAGGAAAACAATGAATATTTTGGCGATTGGCGCGCATTTCGATGACGTCGAATTGGGTTGCGGAGGAGCACTGGCTCGTCATGTGGCGCAAGGCGATGATGTTTACGTCTTCGTGGCCACCGTATCGGGATTCACCAATCAATACGACCAATCGGTTCGTAGCAATGAAGTAGCCCGTGCAGAAGCCGAAGCAGCCATGAAAATTATTGGCGTCAAAGAAATGATTTGCGGCGATTTCAAAACGCTGGAAGTTGAATTTGTCGACAGCTTGAATATACAAATACTTAAACTGGTTGAATCACTAAAAATAGATACGGTGTACGCGCACTGGACAGGCGATATTCACCACGATCATCAGGCAGTGGCGCGCGCTACGCTCCATAGTTGCCGCCATGTCCCGCGACTCGTCATGTATCGAAGCAATTGGTACCACTCGACAACAGATTTTCGCGGAAATTTTTATAGCAATATCACTGATTTCTGGGATATCAAAGAACAGGCGATACGAGCACATGTATCTGAGATGGATCGGACAGGAGCCAAGTGGATCAATTTTTTCCGCAATGAGGCGGAAAATGCCGGTCAACGCATCGGTGTGAAATATGCGGAAGTCTTTGAGGTCGTGAAATGGCTTCAGCCTTGAGCAAGCTTCGCCGATGCATCTCCTGGATTCTACCGCATGGAATTGTCTTGCTGCGCCAACGACGCGCCATACCGAAACCGCTACCAATACCGCACGAACTACTTGCCAGCAACAGCCTCTTTCGAGGGAAACATGGAGGGCATGCATGCGTCATATTGGGTAATGGCCCCAGCGCAAAAGAGCTTGATCTGTCGGCACTGACGGGGAAAATCGTCATTAGCGTCTCCAACGGATATTTTCATCGCGACTATCAAACCATCGCACCTCGCTATCATTGCGTCCCACAGATTACATATGGACGCATGACCGAGGCGGACACTGTGCTTTGGTTTGAGGAAATGCATGCACATCTTGGTGACGCAGAGCTGTTTCTTAATGAAACGGAAGAAAATCTAGTGCGTCGTCACGATCTGTTCCACGGTCGGAAAGTGCATTATGTTGCGTTTCGCGAAAGTTTCGACGAACTTAGTTCGCCGGCAATTCCAGATCTGACCAAACCAATACCACGAATCGAATCCGTACCAATCATGGCGCTAATGATTGCCATGTATCTTGGCTTCGACAAGATCGCAATGCTTGGTGTTGACCACGATCATTTCAAGAGCAAGCAATACGTCTATGCATTCGACCTAAAGGTCCAGGCTGGCAAAGACTTTTCTGTGACACAAGATGGCGATGTTCAAACCCCTTGGCATGACGAATTTCAATCGTTGGCGCGCTTGTGGAGACAATACCGTGCTATTGGCCGAATTGCCGCAGCCAATAACATCACGATCGTCAACGCGACCCCAGGGGGGGAGCTAGACGAATTCCCTCGGATTGCATATCGGCAATGGCTGGAGCACGAAAAGTGAGAACTCTGGATTTGACTCTATTCGGCGTACGTACTTTCATCCAAGTTGGTAAGGATGAACGAGCCGAGCGCGAAGCGGAACATCGAGCAACTAATAACTACTTCGAGGGTGACTACGAAAACTGGCAATCCGCGCTGGCCGACGCGCGCGGTTACGACCAACCTACGATCCTGCAGAAAGCCGTTATCGCGACGAGAACGGTACAGCATGGGGAAGCAGCATATGAGAGAGACACCGTCGTTTATAAAACACCTGCTTACTCCCATCCGCAGTTGACATGGCTTCTCTATGCGGCATCGCGCTCACATGGAAAACTTCATGTGTTGGACTTTGGAGGTGCCTTAGGAAGCACCTATCATCAACACCACCACGCTTTGAATCATCTGCCGGACTTGCTCTGGGGAGTCGTCGAGCAGGCGCACTATGTGGAAGCAGGGCGTTCGGAATTTTCTGATCAGCATCTTAGCTTCCATTTTTCATTGAAAGAATGCTCGGCAGCAGTTACGCCTAACTTCGGCCTCTTGTCGGCCACTTTACAATATCTCGAAAAACCTTATCAACAGCTGGAAGAAATGCTGTCCCTTGGACTGCCTTATCTCTTGCTGGACAAGACGTTGGCACATCGGCTTGGTCGCGACAGATTGGTCGTACAGCATGTCCCATCGTGGATCTACGACGCCAGCTATCCTGTATGGCTATTAGACGCAGATAGACTAGAGAAGCTGTTCTCTCAATACGACTATAAAATCGGCGATACGTTTGATCCCTACCCCGGCAGTACAGTACAAGTCGATGATTTTTGTTCGGCATATTCAAGCTGGTTTCTTGAAAAACGTTTTTAAGCATCATTGCAGACATGACCATTTACGTTCTAATTCCTGTATTTAATCGCGTACAACATACTCGACGTGTAATCGACGCCCTACGCCAACAGAGCCTGGCTCCAGAACTCAATATTGTCGTCATCAATGACGGATCGACTGATGACACTGCAACTTACCTTTCGCAGCAAAAGGATGTCGTCGAACTGCGCGGAAACGGAAGTCTCTGGTGGGGAGGAGCGATTCAGAAAGGGCTTGCATATGCGCTAGCGCGTCAACGACCGAATGACTACGTATTATTTCTCAACAACGACACTTGGTTTGAGCCAGATTATGTGGAAACGTTAATGCGCGTAAGCAAAGAAGGAGGCGGTGCCGCTGTTGGAAGCGTAATACACGAAGACGACAAAGACCCTCCAATTGTCAGTATTGGTCCTCGTATCAATCTCAATCGCATTGCGGTATGGGACTTGTTCAATGAACTATCTCCGGATCAAATTCGTTCCCCCGCGCCGACCTACAAGGTAGATGCATTGTCAGGGCGTGGCACGCTATATCCAATTGAGCTATTTGAACTGTACGGACAAATGCGTCCGTTTTGGTTGCCCCATTATTTGGCTGACTATGAAATTGCGATGCGTTTTGGTCGTGCCGGCGTGCCGCTATTGGTCAGTAGCCATGCAGCCGTCTACTCCCCTCCTGTGTACGGTAACGATGTCTCCAGCATGAACTGGTGGGATCGCCTTTTTAGTCCGCGCTCATCGAGTAATATAATTCGCCGTCTGGCATTTTACATGCTGGTCGGGTCACCTCTTCAACGCTTGACCGCGCCATTGCGCATGACATGCTTTGCCGCTTTGCGTGCCTTGCAACAATTTAAAATTAACCAAAAAGAGAGTTCCCCAAAATGAATACTGCCGCTCCCACCATTTGTATCGTTTGCGGTAGCGGCATGAGCGTCTTCATTGACAAAATCTGGGACGATCGCTATGGATGCCCAGGGGTGTTTTCAATCCAGCGCTGTCACATATGTACTCAGATGGCTACGACTCCTCCGTTAAAGGAGTCAGATCTTCCAGCGTTGTACAGCACTTATTACCCGCGTCGCAGCGTCGAATTTGAAGGTCTTGAGAAAGAGGCTTCGAAAGTCCTTGAACCTCATGCCAAGACACGACGTTGGTTTGCCGGAACAGACAATCAGGGCCATTACCTGGCAAAACCTGGCCAAAAGGTTTTGGACATTGGTAGCGGCTCTTGCCTCTCGCTTCTTGAACAACGTAATCTCGGCGTGGAAGGATATGGCGTCGAAGCTGATCCGAATGTCCGTCGAATAGCCGATCATTTCGGTTTGCGCGTGCATGTCGGCAGCATCCATGATCAACCGTTCCCCGGCGAGACTTTCGATATGATCGTATTGAATCAGGTGATCGAACATGTACCGGATCCAGAGGCATTAATGCTGAACATCCGCCATCGTTTGAAGCCGGATGGTCGGGCGGTAATGTCCTTTCCGAATGCCGCTTCGCTACAACGTAAACTGTCTGGACACAAGTGGATCAACTGGCATGTGCCGTACCATCAGCACCACTTCAATCGACAGTCGTTCCGTAAGCTGGCAGAAAAGACCGGTTACGAAGTGATCAGCGCTCGGACTATTACACCCAATCTTTGGTCCGTTCTTCAACTCCGTGCGATGGCTGAAAACACAACAGAAGGCCAGGCCTCCGGCGGATGGTCGTCCGGAAGTGTTGCGGCACAGCGCATCAGTTTCGTTACACGCGTCAAAAGGGGTCTCGCGCGCCGTATGAGCAAGCTCCTCACTTTTGCAATGATTGTCGTCAATCGTACCGTGGATATGCTGGGACAAGGTGATAGTCTGCTGGTTGAATTGCGTGCCCGCCCGGATACAAATAAATAACACATCATGCGTATCGCTATACTAGACACCTACTACGCCAAGTTTCTGAAGGCGCACTATCAGCGCAATAAAGGCCTCAAACATCAAAGTGCAGACGCACAGAGAGCCTCCCTGCTAGAGGCCGCTTTCGGCACATCGGATTTCTATTCTCGGCACCTTAACGAGATGGGGCACGAAGTAATCGATGTAATCGCGAATTGCGTACCTTTGCAAGATACCTGGGCCCGGGAGAACGCGGTGCCATTTAGCGCTTTCGCCCTTAAGCTCCCCCACCGCACTTTCCGGCTGCCAGTCATCGGCAGGCGATTGGCAGCGCTACCGGGTCTGATGGAGGTCGCGATTGCTCAAATACGGGCATTCAAACCGGACGTTCTATATTGTCAGGATCTGAGTTTTTTTCCGGGCGACGTTTTACGTGAATTGAAAAAAGACGTTGGTCTCATCGTGGGCCAGATTGCCTGCCCGCTTCCTCCGCAATCATTTCTCGATGGCTACGATCTGATTCTGACCTCATTCCCTCATTTTGTAGACCGGCTCAAGGCGCTGGGAATTGCCTCGGAATACTTCAAGATCGGTTTCGATACACGCGTACTTGATTTGTTGGGTAATGTAGACAAGGACGTGGATATAAGTTTTGTCGGCGGCATCAGTCGACATCATGGGAAAGCGATCCCTCTGCTGGAACATCTTGCAAAAACAACCCCGATCGAGTTTTTTGGTTACGGTGCAAAAACATTGCCACGCAATTCGCTGATTCGCAAGCGGCACAACGGTGAAGTCTGGGGTCTGAACATGTATAAGGCTTTGGCACGCAGCAGAATCACATTGAACCGCCATATCAATGTCGCCGAAAACAATGCCAATAATATGCGACTGTTTGAAGCAACAGGCGTAGGTACACTGCTCCTTACTGACCGCAAGGACAATTTGAGCGAGCTGTTCGAAGTCGGGAAAGAAGTTGTCGCCTACTCTAGCCAAGAAGAGGCGGCAGAATTAATCCGTTATTACATCGACCATCCTGCCGAAGCCAAGGCTATCACCCTTGCCGGTCAGAAACGTACGCTGTCCGAGCATACCTACGCCCATCGAATGAAAGAGCTGGCCCCCATTCTCGAGCGCCACTACCGGAGCAAACGATGACGGCATCGCTTCGAAAAATACTCGGCCGCTTCCCTCGGCTAAAGCAATTTTTGCGTAAAGTGCATCAGCGTTTATTCTCTGGGAGTTCAGTATCTTCGTCGTATGAACAGATTCAAGTGAGTCGCGTCGACCAGGAAACCAGTCGCTTGCGTTCTTCTTGGCAATCTGAATTATTGCCGGCACGGCAACGAGAACTGGTGGAGCGACAGCTAGCGGAATATCGCCGGGGTAAATCCATCGACGTATTCGACGTGATGGTTTCGGCCCTACAGAAAATCGCTGCGCAATCCAGCTGCAGAAGCCTACTGGAAGTTGGATGTTCGAGTGCATTTTATTCAGAAGTACTCAAGATCAAGCAACTACCCTTCGTGTATAGTGGATGCGATTATTCTCCTGCGTTTATTGATCTCGGGAGAAAATGCCATCCCGATATTCCGCTGTCGGTACAGGATGCGACGGCCTTGAGTTTCGGTGATGAGGCCTTTGACGTTGTTGTTTCAGGTTGCTGCCTGCTTCACATTCCAGAATTTGAAAAAGCAATCGCAGAAACCGCGCGGGTAGCGAAGGAATTTGCGATATTTCACCGAACACCTGTGGTCGAAGGCCTTCCCCATCAATATTTTCGAAAACAAGCTTATGGGGTGGAGACAGTGGAGATACATTTTAACGAGATAGAGTTGTTAGATATGCTCCGGCGTTATAGCCTGGAATGCATCGACACATTTACACTCTCTCGTGAGCCTGATCCTGCCACTGCCGGCGCATGGCACGCCAACCGAACCTATGTCTGTAGGAAAATGCACAATGCAAGTTAAGCCTCATTATTTTTGCACTTTGTTTGACAGTGGCTATCTGTTCAAAGGGGTTGCGATGTTGCGCAGCCTAGCTCAGCATTGCCCGGGCGCCAATGTCTTCGTGCTGTGCATGGACGAACAAACCCAACGCGTTCTGGAACGGCTTAACCTAACATTCATTACATGCATCCCGCTGCGCGACATTGAAAACGATGATCTCCGCAAAGCAAAGGCCGACCGGGGCGTAGCCGAGTATTGCTGGACGCTGTCGCCTTGTCTGCCGCACTATGTGCTTGAGAAGAATCCGGATATTGACTTCATTACTTATCTTGATGCAGATCTTCTTTTTTATTCTTCCATTGCACCTCTTTTTGAAGAAATAGGTAGCGCATCGATCGCCATCATCGAACATCGTTTTTCGCCTCGTTTGCAGGACCGAGAGGTCAATGGTCGCTTTTGCGTCGAATGGGTTAGTTTCCGCCGAGACGAGCAAGGCATGGCCTGTTTGAACCGCTGGCGCGAGCAGTGTATCGAATGGTGTTATTACCGCCTGGAAGAAGGCCGGATGGGGGATCAAAAGTACCTTGATGAGTGGCCTGAACGCTATTCATCCTGCCATATCTTACTGCACCCAGGCGCAGGAATAGCTCCTTGGAATTACTCGCAATATTATTTTGATCTTGACGAAGCCGGGCATATCACCGTAGATGGCAACCCATTGATTTTCTATCACTTCCATCAATTTCAGTTGCTGGAGAATCATAAGTTTGACCGGCTGTCGAGCTTCTACACCTCAGAGTGCAAAGAGCCTGAGTTGATCTACGATGCCTACGAACAAGAGCTTACAACCATTATTGGCGAAGTAACTACGCTGTTCCCCTCTTTCAAGGCTGGCCTAAAACCTATATCGACAGTTACCACCCGCCGCTGGATACAGCAATTCGTTCCGATGTGGTTCAAGGAAATCGCGCGAAAATTCATCCGCTATTGAAAACGCCAATGACACCAGTTGCACAAAAACCTCTCACCATCTCTGTCATCACGGTTTGCTTCAACAGCGCACAAACGCTTGAAACGGCGCTTCAGTCAGTCGTCGGCCAGACCTGGCCTCACGTTGAACACATCGTTATCGACGGTGGTTCCAAGGACGGCACTTCAGAAATCCTTGAACGGTTTCGTCCTCATCTGGCGCAGATCGTCAGTGAACGGGACAAAGGGATCTACGATGCGATGAATAAGGGCCTGGCCCGTGCAAGCGGCGATGTCATTTGCTTTTTGAATGCTGACGATCAGTACGCCTCACCGGAGGTGTTGTCTGACGTTGCCCGACTGATGGGCCCGAGCTCGTTGGATGCAGTGATGGGAGATGTGTCCTTCTTTCATCCCGAGAACCCCGACAAGATTGTCAGACGCTACAGATCAGATCGCTTCCATCCCGATCGTCTCGCCTACGGCTGGATGCCGGCGCACCCCGCGTTGTTCCTGCGGCGCAGTGTGACTGAACGCGTCGGGAAATTCAAAGACGACTATAAAATCGCTGGTGATTTTGAGTTTATCGTACGAGCCTTCACGGGTACAAACCTGTCCTATCGTCACGTTCCCGAAGTGATGGTGAAAATGCAGACAGGCGGAGTCAGCACCGCAGGCTTGCGAGCAAAGATTCAGTTAAATAAGGAAGTGTTGCGCGCGTGTCGGGAAAATGGCATCCGCACTAATATGCTGAAGATTCTATCCAAATATCCAGCCAAGCTTCTTGAACTTGTAATGAAGTAGTCCAGGATGCGTCTAGCGACGCTCCCCACCGCCTGCCGTCGCTGAAATACAGCCGCCAGGCAACCAACGATCTGATGTTGTTGGCACCATCAGATTCCTCCATTGCACTGCGTAGTTACTGCGGTTCGCAAACCATACCCTCACACAACCGGCATCCATTCAAGGCATTTATAGCCGTCCTGAACGGGCGTCGTCGTGTCTCGAAGGCGCCGTACCGGCAAGCACTTGCTACCGGAACAGCGACCGGGAAATTCCCAGGAAATAGATAACACGCGCGCGAAAAACCTTGGGCAAGCTGCGGCGGCGTGGGGGTGTCAAGTTACGGCCGTGGATCCGATGAAGAAGCCCGACTTCTTTCACGTGAATAATACGTCCGTGGATACATGCATTGAGCGCAATCCAGACATCATGTGCATCCATGGCCGCAGGAATCGGCAAGATGTATCTCTTGAAATCGCTGCGAAACATGAAGGTGCAGCCGAAATAACGCACGCGCCCCAGGAAAACCAAAAACAGTTGCCTGAACATCCATGAGGGCGACGGCCCCATTGCATGTACGGGTCCGGTCAACTCGCCAGCGTTATTGATTTCCGCGAAATCACCGACGACGAGGGAGAACGTCGGCGATGCCTCCAATGTTTCCAACATCCGGTTCAGCCGGTTTTCGACCCAGACGTCATCCTGATCGCTCAGAGCGATATATTTGCCGCGCGCCAAAGACATCAGCTTGGCGAAATTCTGCACGTGTCCCAGTGTGGAAGGATTCCGTACAAACACAATCCGTTCGTCCGAATAGGACGCGATAATTCCGCAAGTCTCGTCCGTCGATCCGTCATCGGCGATGATGAGCTCATCGTTCGGGCCGATCTGCGCCAGAATCGAGTCAAGTTGCTCTTTGATATACAAGGCACCATTGTATGTTGCCATGCATACGCTAATTCTGATCGCCATAGGTCAACATGAGTAGGTATTTGGTTTCAAGACAGACAAAGATAATAAAAAATGTCCCAAAGAAACTGAAAATGGAAGGATTGAAAAAATTAGCAGCGATGATCGCACAATAAAGCGCGTAGGGGCCTGCTGCAACTGCCATTCGGCGAGGTTCGAGCTTGCCCGCCGCAGCGCGGACATAAGAAAAAAGCAAATACGTTAGCGCAATCATTCCACCTATCCCCATTTTCATGATCAATGCGATGACCGCCAGTTCATAAGAAAACGGCGCCAACGGATCTCTGATATAGACAGCATGAGCTCCGAATCCGCTTCCAAAAAATGGAAACATACCAATATTCTGAAACAGTGATCGTAACTGATCCGATCGGATATTATCGGTTTCGCCACGCGAAAATACGTGCAAGAAGGAGCTATTCAGGTCGATCGTCGGCAAGAACACGAAAACCAATACGAACGGCGCGGCAATCAGCAGCCATAAATAAAAGTCATTCTTTACGCTGATCGGTTTATGTCGCTTAAACAGGTATGTCACAAAAAGAAATACGCCCGCAGCGATAAGCAGGCTGCGGGTCTGCGTAACGCCGATCGCAACGAGGCATACCAATAGCAGTGCAGTGCGCAGAAACTTGTTCCATCCCGACAGGCAAAAGAGCGAGAGATACAAGCTGATCAGCATCAGAAACGAAGAGGCAAAATTCACTCTGGGCCCCCATGGCTTGACACCGGTCAGAACAAACTTGTCTCCGAAAGTTGGCCAGGCAGGATCCCAGAAATCTCTCAGTCTGTTCGACTTGATCCACAATGTCTGCGGATCCATCAATCCGTCGACGTACAGAAAGATGTGAAACAGCGCATACAGCAGCAGCAGGAAAAACAAATACCCGCGGATTCTTTTCCAGAATTCAAGAAGCACTGCATCGTCGAACAAGGCAACGACCAGAGCGGCGCCAATCAGTGGTCCCGCATCGCGTAATGCCAGACCGGCTCCCTGCCCATACAGCCGAGGAATCAGGAATACCCAGACAGCGATGATCACGGCGCCAATCAAACCGGACTTCCAGTTGCCAATCTTGAACTGGTATTCTTTCGCTGCCAGTCGCACAACGCCCAGCGACACGAACGACGCCACGGTCAGCAGGAATAATAAACGGCGAATACCGATCCCTGAAATCATGATCATTTCCCCTGCACCACCCAGCATGATTTCACTCGTAAACAGCAAAAAACATACTACAGACAGCCATTCCAGGCTGCGCCGCATAAGCGTCATTTACCTTCCTCCACATACTTGCCCATGCGCCCCCGGATTGCGTGAGCACAACCTATTGCGATATTTTTGATACTGCTGATTTTTCGTTCATCCGAGACGATAGCCGATGCAGCCGAAAACAGGAATGATTTCACAAGAAAAGCTCTCTGCGCGCGGCTCCAATGCCTGTGAAACAGCAAGTAGGTCGTGTTTCTGGCGATATAGAATCGCCGTATGGGGTCATACGTATTGAATCTGAACTTCCCCAGGAATATTTTCATGCCTTTCGACAAGCGATGAGCCATCACCGCATCCTTCGAAACGTATACCTGATACTTTTCTGAGCCAAGTCGCCAGCACCATTCTATGTCGACCAAGTCGATAAACAGCTTCTCGTCAAAACCTCCGGACTCTCGCCACGCAACAACACTTGCCAGGCAACCTGAAGTGATGATGTACGAACGAGCCGCTCGCTCCGAACCGCCGGCGCCGCTCATGTCTCGCATCGCCTCCCCGCCTTCCGTCGCCGTGCTTCTGGGGTCGTAGAATCGAGGCCCTACTGCGGCAAGCTTGATGCCGGCGCGCTCCAGCACATTGAAGTCATTGATGAGGATTTCGAGCGTCTCCGCTTCCAAATTGCTGTCCTGATCAAAGCTGATCAAATGAGAGAACCCCGACTCTTCCGCCAGTTGAAAACTGAGATTCAGCGCCCTTGCCATTCCGACGTTGACCTGAGGATTGATGATTCTTACCTTATCGGAGAATGGCTTTAATTCTTCCGTATAGGCATCCAGTCCGCCATTATCGACAAGGATGACCATGCCGCACGTCCTCGCAAGAACTTGCAGCAAGCGCGTCATTCCCGTCATTTCCGGGAAATAGCAAATAATCACGGCAGCCAAATTCATGAATTGAGGTTCTCAGTTATTCGATGATGAGCATCACATGGCTGTCAAACCAGCCGGCATACGGTTGAGGCAGAACTCATCGTTCCGCACTACCGAGTCCATAAATTGATCTGGTATACCAATGCAACGCCAACGCATCGATCATTACCCTGATAGTCCATGCGGCAGCAGCGCCGGCAATGCCGAACATTTTGACGGACACCCACAGCAATGGCAGATAGACGACGACTTCAGCGAGGTGCAATTTCGCCGTAATATCGGAGCGTCCCCCTCCCTGCAGAAAGGCGAACGGTATTTGCGCAACGCCGTTGATCAAGACGCCGATAGTCAGAATCTGAAACACAAGCGTGCTCTCTGCCGAAAATTTTCCACCCAGCCAGAGATGCAGTATGTCGCTCGCGAACAGTTCAAAAACAAGAACCGCAGGCAACATCAGGATGACGGCATATTTACAGCTGCGGCCATATAGATTGCTCGCCTCAGCATGCGCCTGGCGCCCCAGCATATTGGCGACGGCAGGAAAACACACTCCGGCGATTGCGGCGGGAATGATCAGCAGTTTGGTGACCATCTCATAGGGCGTCGCGTAGTAGGCAACTGCTGCGACCGACATCATCGCGCCGATCAAAAACCGGTCCATCTGCACCATGATCGGACTCACGATGTTACTGACCGTCATCCAGCCGCCGAACCTGAGCAACTCCGGCAACACCGACTTTGAAAATGCAAACCGGGTAAAGCCGGGTACCGCGCGCCGGCAGAGCCAGAAGAACGCTATCGTCGTCAGCAGGCGTACCAGCAACAGCGACAAAAAGACCATGCCGAGGTCTTGGCTGTAAGGCAGTACACAGACCGGCGCGGCAAACATCAATACGCCCAGAGGAATGCGCACCAGATTGACCGCTTTGAACTCTTGTGTGGCTTCCAGCACGCCGCGCAGGCCCGAAGCGATCACAACCAGAGGAATGGTCGGCGCCAGCACATAAAGCGCCTGCCGGGTTTCGAATTGCAAATCGACCGGAATATTGAGTGCAACATCAACAATCCAGCGACTGGCGCCGACAATGAGCAGACTGGTGACAATTCCCAGTACCAGCATCACTAAAAGGCCGGTCCAGATAAACAAAGGGATGTCGCGACGCGCGCTGGAATCGGAATCGGCAGACAGTTTTGCGGCGATGATCTGCGTCAGCGCGCGGCCGATACCCAGATCGAACAGACTGAAGTAACCGATCAGCATCCAGCCAATCGTCAATATGCCGAACCGGTCAATCCCAAGTCCTTTGACAAGAAGCGGGATCGAAATCAACGCGGCCAACAAGGGCGCGCCTTGACCTATCAAATTCCATCCGATATTACGAACAAACTTTTGATATGGCCAGTTATCCCATTTCAACTTAATTCTCTGCAATTGGTCACCGTTTTGCTTTATGTTCCACTTTATACCGAAGACACAGAGACATTTTTCGCCATGCACACGTTCAAAGCTTATCTTCGTCGAAAATCAATCGACAAATCTGGGTAAGATACGTTATCTCTCAGTTAAATAAGTGTTTTGATAACCAGCGGGCATTTTATTCGCATTAAGCTCTCATGCGCACTAAGTTGTCATTAAAGACGCACTTTTTCTCTGACACCGTGGTCTATTGCTGCACCTAAACCTCATAAATACAAACAAATTCCAGCTCATGCCAACCTACGCAATAGGAGACATTCAGGGTTGCGACGGCCAATTGACGTCACTCCTTTCTCGTATTGATGCAAGTTCTCCGGACGCGCAATTGCGTTTCGTCGGCGACCTCGTCAATCGTGGACCGCAATCTCTTTCAACCCTCCGCCACATCCGCTCGCTTGGCGACCGCGCCCAGGCCGTCCTCGGCAACCACGACCTCCACCTGCTTGCCGTTTCTCAGGGCATCCGCCCGCTGCACGCCACCGACACCTTGCACGACATCCTGATCGCCCCCGACCGCGACGAGTTGCTCGACTGGGTGCGCCATCGCCCGTTGGCGCTGTTCGAGAACGGTCATCTGCTGTTCCATGCCGGCGTCTTGCCGGAGTGGGATGCCGGTAAAGTCATGGCGCTGGCGCATGAAGTCGAAACCATGCTGCGCGGCCCCGACTGGGTCGATTTCTTGCGTCAGATGTACGGAAACGAGCCTGCCGTGTGGAGCGACGACTTGCAAGGCCACGACCGGCTGCGCTGCATCATCAACACGCTCACGCGCATCCGTTTTTGCCGACCCGACGGCGGCATCGATTTCAAGATCAAGGAAGGCGCCGGCGCTGCGCCTGAAGGTTATCTGCCGTGGTTCGACATGCCGGGACGCAAGACTGCCGACGTCACGTGCGTCTTCGGTCATTGGTCGGCATTGGGATTGACGCTGCGTCCCAACCTGATCGGGCTCGACACAGGTTGTGTCTGGGGCGGAAAGCTTACTGCGATACGGCTTGAGGACCGGGCGCTGTTCCAGGTGGATTGTCCGCGGGCGGAGCAGTTTTTGTGAGATCGTCCGGCAAATAACCGAGTCCGTCGGCAACCACCTTGCGCGCCGTCACCGCCAGCTCGCGGCGATGCACACCCTCGGTCGGAATGCTCGGCAACTGCGTCAGCTCCGCCGTGATCGCACCGGCCTGCAACACGGCCAGAATGCTTTCCACAATGGTGGTGTCGCCGATGAAGTCGGCGGCGAAATGGTAATTCCCCTGCGCATCCAGATAGCGCAACGCGTAGGGTTGCACCGGCACTTTGGCGTCCAGCGCCGCTTCGAACAGGTTGGCGTGAAACGGCAGCAGCTTGCCCTGTGCGGCAGTCGTGCCCTCCGGGAAGAAGGCCACACGGTCGCCCGCTTCGATGCTTTCCACGATGCCCTTGAAAATGCGACGCACGTCGCTGGCCTTACCGCGCGAAATGAAGATCGTGCCGGTCTTGGCGCACAGCCAGCCGATGAAGGGCCAGCTGCGGATGTCCGACTTCGCCACGAAGCGGCACGGTTGCATCGAATTCACCACGAAAATATCGAGCCACGAGATGTGGTTGGCGACGATCAGCGCGCGCGGCGGCGCCGGCGTGCCGGGCAGCGCGCGCACCACCAGCTTGATGCCGCAAATGCCCAGCAACTGATGCGACCAGCGGCGGACAAGGCCTTCCCGGCGCGCCGGACCGACCAGGGGAAAGAGGAAGGCGCAGATCGCCATGCCGACGAACAGATGCACCACCATGCGCAACACGCGGAAAACGAGCATGGGACTTCCGTGTTTAACGTTCGAACGCGACGTGGCCCGACACGATGGTCGCCTGGACCTGGCCGCTCAGTTCATAGCCGAGGAAAGGCGTGTGCTTGCCTTGGCTGGCGAGCGCCTTGGCTTCGACGGTCCAGCGCGTCTTCGGGTCAAAAATGCAGACATCGGCGATGTCGCCCACCTTCAGGCTGCCGGCCGGCAGACGCGCCACGCGCGCCGCATCGGCGGTGACCTTGGCGACCGCCTTGCTGATGGCGTCGGTCGCACCGGTGTCTTCCGCCCACTTGAGCGACAGCGACAGCAGCAATTCCAGGCCGGTGGCGCCCGGCGAGGCTTCACCGAACGGCAGCAGCTTCTCGTCGTCGTCGACCGGGGTGTGGTCGGAGCAGATCGCATCGACCGTGCCGTCCAGCAGCGCCGCGCGGATCGCATCGCGGTCGCGTTGCGAACGGAACGGCGGATTGACGCGCGCATTGGAATCGAAGAAGCCGATGTCCATGTCCGACAAATGAATATGATGGGCGCCGACGTCACAAGTGACCGGCAAGCCTTCACGCTTGGCCGCGCGCACCAGTTCAAGCCCGGCGGCCGACGACATGCGGCACAGGTGGACGCGCGCGCCGGTAGAGCGCACCAACTCGAAGATGGTGTAGAGCGCAATCGTTTCCGACATCACCGGCACACCCGACAAACCCAGGCGCGACGCTGCCGGACCGCTGTGCGCGATGCCGTGGCGACCGAGATGCGGATCCTGCGGACGCAGCCACACGGTGTAGTCGAAGGTCTTGGCGTATTGCAGTGCGGACAGCAGCACCGTGGTGTCCAGCACCGGCTCGTCGGCTTGCGAGAAACCGACGCAACCGGCTTCGGTCAGTTCGGCCATTTCGGTCAGGGCTTTGCCCTTGAGGCCCATGGTCAATGCGCCCAGCGGATACACGTGCGCCTGGTTGAGCGACTTGGCGCGATGCTTGAGCATTTCGACCAGGCCGGGTTCATCGAGTACCGGATCGGTGTCGGGCGGGCACAGCAGGCTGGTCACGCCGCCTTGCATTGCCGCCTGCATTTCTGATTCCAGCGTGGCCTTGTATTCGTAACCGGGTTCGCGCAGGCGCGCGCTCAGGTCGACCAGCCCGGGAGCAACCACCAGGCCGCTCGCATCGATGGTCTTGTCTGCCGTGAATCCGGCCGGCGCCTGGCCGATGCCGGCGACTTTGCCGTCGGCCACGAAGACGTCCTGTTGCGCGTCGATGTTGTTGGCAGGATCGATCAGTCTGCCGTTCTTGATATGCAGTTTCATGCGCTCTGTTCCACTCTTGTCCGCGTTGAATTCGTTGTTGCTTAGTTGCCTGCGACGATGCTCATCACCGCCATGCGCACCGCGATGCCGAAGGTCACCTGCGGCAGGATCACGGCTTGCGCGCCGTCTGCCACCGCCGAGTCGATCTCGACGCCGCGGTTCATCGGGCCCGGGTGCATCACGATGGCGTCCGGCTTGGCCAGCGCCAGGCGTTCCGGCGTGAGGCCGTAGCTCTTGAAGAACTCCTGCGCCGACGGCAGCAGCGCGCCGCTCATGCGTTCGTTCTGCAGGCGCAGCATGATGATGACGTCGACGTCCTTCAAGCCTTCTTCCATGTTGTGGAAGACGCGCACGCCCATCTGCTCCAGACCATTCGGCAGCAAGGTGCGCGGACCGATCGCGCGCACTTCCGGCACGCCCAGCGTGGTCAGGCCGTGGATGTCGGAACGCGCCACGCGGCTGTGCAGGATGTCGCCGACGATGGCCACGCGCAAGTTGGTGAAATCCTTCTTGTAGTGACGGATCGTGTACATGTCCAGCAGACCCTGCGTCGGATGCGCATGGCGGCCGTCGCCGGCGTTGACCACGTGTACGTGCGACTGCTTGGTATCGATCAGGTGCTTGGCGATCAGGTAAGGCGCGCCCGATTGCGAATGGCGCACCACGAACATGTCGGCGTGCATCGCCGCCAGGTTGTCGATGGTATCGAGCAGCGACTCGCCCTTGCTGGCGCTGGAGGCGGAGATGTTGAGATTGATCACGTCGGCCGACAGGCGCTTGGAGGCGATCTCGAAGGTGGTGCGGGTGCGCGTGGAGTTCTCGAAGAACAGGTTGAACACGCTCTTGCCGCGCATCAGCGGCACCTTCTTCACTTCGCGGTCGCCGATGCTGACGAAGGACGAGGCGGTGTCGAGGATGTTGGTGATGATGGCTTTGGGCAGACCTTCGATGGTCAGCAGATGTTGCAGTTCGCCGTTCTTGTTCAGTTGTGGATTAAGCATGGACCACCGTCAGGGAAAATCGGCCGTCGTCGGCGCGTTGCAGTTGCAGGGATTGATCATCGGCGAGCGCAATCGTCTCGGCCAGGAAGTCGGCAGCGATCGGCAGCTCGCGGCCGCCGCGGTCGACCAGCGCCGCCAGCAGGATGCGCGCCGGGCGGCCGTAGTCGAACAGTTCGTTGATCGCCGCGCGCGTGGTGCGGCCGGTGTAGAGCACGTCGTCGACCAGTACGATGGTCGCGCCTTCGACGTCGAAGCCGATCTGGCTCGGCTTAACGTCGGCACGCAGGCCCTTCTCGGCGAAGTCGTCGCGATAGAAGGAAACGTCGATGAAGCCGAGTTTATCGGTTAGTTGCAGCTCTTTGGCCAGGCGCTCGGCCAGCCAGGCGCCGCCGGAATGGATGCCGACGATGGCGACCTGTTCGACGCCGTGCAAACCGGTTTTTACCTGCTGCGCCAGCCTGGCGTACAGCGCTTCCGCATCGAGCGGTAAGGAAGGGTTAGTTGTGCTCATGGGTATCGTCAAAATATTGCTGCAAAATGATGGCGGCGGCTTCGTCGTCGATATGCTCGCCGCGGCGCTGTTCGATGACGGCAGACGAATAGCGTTCGTCCACCAGCACCGTTTCGACGCCGAAGCGTCCGTGCAACTGATTGGCGAAGCGGCGGCAGCGTACGGTCATTTCATGCTCGGCGCCGTCCGGATGGCTGGGCAGGCCGACGATGCAGCGCGCCGGCGTCCACTCGCTGATCAGCTTGCCGAGTTCGGCGAACTTGCCGTCGTTGGTGGTCGCGCTGATGATGGTGAGCGGCTGGGCTTGCTTGATCAGGGTATTGCCGATTGCCACGCCGATGCGCTTTAAGCCGAAGTCGAAGGCCAGGAGCGTTTCCACGACGTTTCGCTCAGGCGCGGCCGAAATCGCCGCTGAGCATGACCGGGTCGATGCCCAGCAAGGCCAGCGCGGCGGTGAAGCGCTGCTCCACCGGCAAGTCGAAAATGATGGCGGGATCGGCCTTGACCGTTAGCCAGCCGTTGCGGCCGAGTTCTTCTTCCAGTTGACCGGCGCTCCAGCCCGAACAACCGAGGCTGACCAGCACCTGCTCCGGACCGTCGCCGTGCGCGACCGCTTCCAGCACATCCTTGGAGGTGGTCAGCGAAATGCCGTCGGTCACCTGCAGGGTAGACGAGAACTGATCCATCGCGCTATGCAGCACGAAGCCGCGCTCGACCTGCACCGGTCCGCCGAACATGACCTGGCTGCGGTACAGCTCCGGCTTGGCTTCGGGCGTGTCGTGGATGATTTCCAGCTTGAGATTGATGCGGTCGAACAGGACATCCATGGTCATGTCGGTCGGTTTGTTGATGACCACGCCGAGCGCGCCGTTCTGGTTGTGTTCGCACAGATAGACGACGGTGCCGCCAAAAACCGGGTCCAGCATCGACGGCATTGCTATCAGGAAATGATCCGTCAGGTCGAGTTCGGCCTTGAGCGGCGCGACTTTTTCCTGACTGGCAATAATATCGGAGGATTCCGGCGCGAGGGCTGCAGCGTCGGAACGGTTGGCGGGAGAGGCATTGCGTCGCTTGATCATGCCCGCCATTTTAGCAGTTTTAGCGCTGCGCCCCAAGCCGCCGGCTTGCCCGTGCGGCTAGTCCTCCAGCAGGCGTCGGGTGGCGGCGCGCGCCTCGCGACCCAGCGCCGCCAGATCGACACCCGCGATGACGTCATCCTCGACCACGGCCCTGCCGGCCACGTACAAGGCCTTCAGGAAGGGCCGGCCGCCGCCGACCACCGGCCCGAGCGCCGGGTCGTGCAGACCGAAATAACGCGGATCGTCCAGACGATACAGCGCGATATCGGCCTGTTGTCCGACTTGCAAGCCGTCGAGTCCACCCAGCCCCAGCACTCTGGCGCCGCCGGTCGTGCCCCAGCGCACCACGTCTTCCACCGTCGCCGCGTCGGCGCCGCCTTCGAAGCTGCCGCCGGCATAGGACGGCGTCGCCTCCTGGCCGCGCCGCGCTCGCTGCATCAGCCAGGCCGCATGCGTCTCCGACAGCATGTCGGCCGCCTCGTTGGAGGCCGCGCCGTCGACGCCGATCGAGACCGGCACGCCGGCCTCTTCGAGTTGGCGGATCGGCGCGATGCCGCTGCCAAGCCGGCCGTTGCTTTGCGGACAATGCGCGATGCCGGTGCCGGTCTTGCCGAGCAAAGCGATTTCGGACGGATCGAGTTTGACCAGATGGGCGAACCAGACATCGCTGCCGAGCCAGTCGCAGCGCTCGGCAAATTCCACCGGCGTGCATCCGTGCTTGCCGTGCGCGGTGTCCTGGTAGCCCACGGTTTCCGACAGATGGCTGTGCAGACGCACGCCGGCCCGGCGCGCGAAACCGGCCATGGTGCGCAGCTCTTCCGGCGTCGCCGAATACAGCGGCGTGGTCGGCGCCATCACGACGCGGCGCATCGCCGCCGGCGACGGATCGTGATAACGCTTGATCAGGCGCTCCATGTCGGTGAGGTAGACGTCCAGCGTCTCGGGACGCAATGCCGTCGGCAACTCCGCCTCCAACTGGCGCGTCTGCGTCGCGCCGCCACGGCACAGCACGAAGCGCAAGCCGAGCGCTTCGGCCTCTTCGAACAGAATCGCCGAGGTGTCGTAAGGCATGCCGGGGTAGTACAGATAGTTGTGATCAGCCACGGTGCCACAACCGGAACGCATCAGCTCCACCAGCCCGATGCGCGCCGCCAGGCGGAACAGCTTCTCGTCGAATCTGGCGCGATAGCGATACGGCGTCGCCGCCAGCCACGGCGTCAGCGACGCATCGATGCCTGCGGGATCGCCCTTGAGCATGGACTGGAACAAATGGTGATGCGTGTTCACCCACGACGGATACGCGATGCAATCGGTGGCGTCGACTACTGCCTCCCCCGGCAGGGGCGACAGCTTGCCGATGGCGCCGATGACGCCGTCAACCACGCGGATGTCCGGCCCGGCATGACGGACCGCCGCGCCGGGCAAGCCGGTCATGATGGCGTCGATGTTGCTGATCAAGAAAGAAGTAGTCATTTTTCTCTAACCCATTTCGCTTTCATGCCATCCGGCCAGCGCCACGCGCGACAAGGCCATCATGGCGAGGAACAACACGATCCCGGTCACGGTAATCAGGAACAGCGCTGCAAACAAGCGCGGAATATTCAGCTGAAACCCCGCCTGCAGAATCTGATACGCCAACCCTGACCCGGTGCCGCCGGTGCCGGCGACGAACTCCGCCACCACTGCGCCGATCAGCGCCAGCCCGCTGGAAATCCGCAAGCCGCCAAAGAAGTACGGCAAGGCGCTGGGGATGCGCAGCCGGCGCAAGGTTTGCCAGCGCGACGCCTTGTTCAGCTTGAACAGATTGAGCAACCCCGGATTAACGCTGCGCAATCCCAGCGTGGTATTCGAGATGATCGGGAACAGCGCCATGATCGTCGCGCAAATCACCAGCGCAAAGGTCGGTTCCTTGACCCAGATGATGATCAGCGGCGCGATGGCGACGATCGGCGTCACCTGCAGGATGATGGCATAGGGGAAGAAACTGACCTCGATGAAGCGACTCTGCACGAACACAAACGCAATCGCCACACCCAGCAGCACCGACAGCACGAAGGCCATGAAGGTGATTTTCAGCGTCACCAGCAACGAGTCGGACAGCAAGCCCCAATCCGCCGCCAGCGTCTTGGCAATCACCAATGGCGTCGGCACCAGATAGACCGGCACCTCCAGCGCCGTGCAGATCAGTTGCCACGCCAGCAGCAACACCACGCCGATCGAGAATGGTGCGGCAACCCGCAGAAATGTCGGATTAGTGATGAGCGGTGTCATGTGCTCCTCCTTGATTCTCTTGATTGGCCAGCGTCAGGTAGTCGGACAGTATCTTGCAATAGCCCATGAATTCCGGCGAGATGCGGAACGCATCGTCGCGCATGCCGCCGGCGCCCGGCGCTTCAATCGGCACGTCGGCAATCACGCGTCCCGGCCGCGCCGCCATCACCACCACGCGGCTCGACAGATACACGGCCTCGTAAATGCTGTGCGTGACGAATACCACGGTCAGGTCTTGCTGGCTCCATATCTTGCGCAGGTCGGCGTCGAGCTTGTTGCGCGTGAACTCGTCGAGCGCGCCGAATGGTTCGTCCATCAGCAGCAGATTCGGCTGCGTCGCCAGCGCACGCGCAATCGACGCACGCATCTGCATGCCGCCCGACAGCTCGCGCGGATAGGCATCATGAAAACGATCCAACCCCACCAACTTGAGCGCGTCACGTACACGCACGTCGCTGTCGGTGCGCGGCATGTGCTTGAGGTCAAGCGGCAGACGCACGTTCTGCTCTACCGAGGCCCACGGCATCAGCGTCGCTTCCTGGAACACCATCGCCAGCGTATGATCCGGCGTGCCAACCGTCGCCAGATTCTTGCCCCACCAGCGGATGTGGCCGTGCGACGGCTCTTCCAGCCCGGCAAACATTTTCAGCAGCGTGCTCTTGCCGCAGCCGGACGGCCCGAGCAGCGAGACGAACTCGCCGCGCCGGATATCCAGCTTCACCTCGTCCAGCGCGCGCGTGCCGTTGCGATAAGTTTTCTCCACCCGCTGCGCACTGAGCACCGCATCAATGGCGGATGCAGGATCGGCAGCGCCCTGCTCCCATGCCGCCAGCTGCGGCATCGCGTGATCGTCTCTTTTCATCATTGCTCCCGGCCTCTAGTCTTTGCTGCGAAAAACTTCGGATTCGCCATGCTCTTCCAGCAACTGCAACAGCATGCGACGCATGATCAGACCCGGACGGTCGGACGCCATGTGAAATTCCGCCTTGCGGCGCACGTCGATGCAGGCGTCGGGATCGGTGGCCTCCAGGATCTCGCGGTCTTCCACCAGAATCGGCGCATCCCAGGCGATCAGGTCGGCTTCGGCGCAATCCTCTTCGGTGTCGTTGCGGTACAGCCATTGCGCCAGCATGATGGAACCATCGTCGATCGGCGTGGCGCAGTTGTAGATGATGTGGTGGCGGCCCGAGCTCGGGTACTGGCAGCCGAAGCGACGCGAGAACGGCAGGTACCAGCGGTTGAACATGTGACGCATGGTGGTGTCGTCGGTGGTGCCGGTGACGCGATAGCTGGCCGGCACGTTCTTGATCGGCACCAGGGTTTCCGCTTCGAAGCCGTAGTCGGTTTCGTTGATCTCGTACTTCTCCGGCTTGGGCTGGTCGTACAGGCCGAAAGTGCCACGATGCACGTAGCTGAAGTGCGAATTGTCGAAGGAATTTTCCATCATGCGCAGCGCGCTGGTTTCCCAACGCTCATAGAACTGGAAGATGCGGCGGTAGCCCGGCGTGGTTTCTTCCGGGAAGAACGGGATGTCGCGCAACGGTTTCTCCAGCGCCACCCACACATAGCCGTAGCGCTCTTCGCAGTAATACGACTGCACCATCGCGCCGGCCGGCACCGAGCCATCGGTATTCTGCGGCACGCGCACGCAGGCGCCGGCGCAGTCGAAGGTCCAGCCGTGATAGCCGCAGACGATGTTGCCGTTCTCGACAAAACCTTTCGACAGTTTCGCGGTGCGATGGCAGCACCGATCCTGCAAGGCTGCCGGCTTGCCCGGCGACTTGAGCCAGACCACGATGTTCTCGCCCAGCAGTGTGAAAGGTTTCGGGCCGTCTTCCAGCATTGAAATTGGCATGACCGCGTACCAGAACTTGCGCAAGACTTTTTGTTTCGTAACCAGCATGATGCAACTCCTTTAAAACCAGCCGTGTCCTGCTCCTGCAGAGACATGGCCGAGCAGCCGGCGCGCCATCATGGTCGCCTTCGCCGCAGAATAAATTTACGACGCCGCAGCCAGTACGCTGGCGGCGCCAAAGGTTTCCTGTACTTTTTGTGCGAGGTAGTCGCCGATGGTGCACGGTGCATAGCGCGCGGGATGTTCATCGGAACAGCACGACGGCAGGCACGACACCGTCACCGCATGGTCGCCATCCATGAAAAACGGTAGCGAATAGCGCGGCACTGGATTGTCGTTGCGCACACGATGCGCATTGCTGTGATAAACGTCGTTGCTCCAGCGCTGCAGCAGGTCGCCGATGTTGACCACGAAGCTGCCATGAAGAGGCGTCGCGCGCACCCAGTCACCGTCGGCATTGCGCACTTCCAGACCGCCGATGTCGTCTTGCGCCAGGATGGTGACCAGCCCCCAGTCGGTATGCGCACCGGCGCCGATCTGGTTGTGCTGGGCGTCGGCGGGCTGCGGTGGATAGTGCAGCATGCGCTGTGTCGCGATCGGCGTGCCGAGTGCGAAATTGAAGAAGTCCTCAGGCAGTTGCAGCGACAGCGCAATGATCGCCAGCAGCCGCTGCGACAGCATGCGCATGGCGGCATGATATTGCCGTGCATGCGCGCGCATTCCGGACAACTCTTGCGGCCATAGATTGTGACCGTAGCGCAGCACGCCTTGCTGCACATAGGGATGATCCAGCGGCAGATCGGTGCCGAACTGGAAGCCCTCTTTGAGATCGGTCGGACCGTCATCAAGCGCCTGCGTACCGATGCGTTCATAGCCGAAACCGGCCGGCGACAGCGACATGTCGACTGCGCGCTTGACCGCATCCGACGCAGCAAAGAAACGGCGCGCCCAGTCGAACTGGCCGTCAACCAGGCTTTGCGGCACGCCGTGATTGACCAGATAAAAGAAACCGACGTCGCGGGCGATCTTGTGGATCTCCCAGGCGACGGCTTCGCGCTTGCCGAGGTCGTTTGAAAACGCATCGGCGAAGTCGATGACCGGCAGGCGCTGCGCGGTCTTGGGTGGTGTGTAGAGAATCATGGCGTCCTCACGCAAATGAACTTCGGACATCCGGTCTGCATCAATGAACGACGCAGACCGGCAAGCAATGATCAAATCATCGGGACATCAAGGCATCACATGCATGTCTTTGACGAACTGCGTGGTGTACGCCTTGTGCCAATCGACGTCGGCCTTCAGCAAACCGGTGGCGACCATGGTGTCGTAGGTCTTCTTCCAGCGTTCATCCGTCATGATGCCGATGCCTTGCCTGGCGGCGTCGCCGCCGGTGACGACTTTCAATTCCTTGAGCTTTTTGAGCGCGTAAGCCAGTTGCTCGTCGCCCATTTCCTTGTTGTCTTTCTTGATCAGCGCGTTACCCGCGGACGGATCTTCCAGATAGCTCTTCCAGCCTTCGGCGGTGGCCTTGACGAAGCGCTTCACCAGATCAGGTTTGGTCGCCACCATCTTTTGCAGCGTGATGATGGTGGTGCCGTAAGGCGGATAGCCCTCTTGCGCAAACAGGAAGAAGTTGGCCTTGGCGCCGGACTTCTCGGCCTGGAACAATTCCGACGACGGGTAGGCCTGCTGTACGGTGTTCGGATCGGCGAAGAACGGTTGCAGGTTGAAGGTGTAAGCCTTCGACTGCGCGTCGGTGTAGCCGTACTTGGCTTTCAGCCACGGCCACCAGCTCGATTGTCCGGAGCCGGCCACGAGAATCGTCTTGTCCTTCAGCGCGCCGAGATTGGGCACGTCGGCGTGCGTCATCATGCCTTGCAGATCGGATTGAAAAGAGGTGCCGACCGTCACCAGCGGCAAGCCCTGCTCGATGCCTTTCAATACGGTGAAGTCGTAGCCCATGCTAAAGTCGGCCTGGCCGGCCACCAGGATTTGCATGTTGTTGACTTGCGGCCCGCCCATCTTGATGGTGACGTCCATGCCGTACTTCTTGTAGATGCCCTTGGCGAGGGCCTGGTAGAAACCGCCGTGTTCTGCCTGGGCGTACCAGTTACTCAGGACGGTGACCTTTTCCTGCGCCTGCACGCCGGCTGCTGCCTGCAACGCCAGTGCGCCTATCATTGCTGCGGCAATGCGGATGAGGGATGTTCGCTTGCTCATGGCCTTCCTTTCAGGTGGGTTGTTGTACTTAATCGAAAATCAGATATCCAGCACCAGGCGTTCGCTGCGACAGCGCGATACGCAGGGCATCAGGCATTGGTTGCCCGCGCGTTCTTTTTCCGTCAGTACGCTGTCGCGATGATCGGGCACGCCTTCCAGCACACCGGTCTGGCAGCTGCCGCAAAAACCTTCGCCGCACGAGGTGCCGATCGCCACCCCGGCTGCCGCGGCGGCAGCAACGATGCTTTGTCCCGGCTGCACCATGCAGCGCACGCCAGAACGTTGCAGCACGAGTTCGAATACGCGGTCTTGCGTTGTGGGCGCATCGCTTGCCGGTGTCGTGGCGGCGAACAGTTCGAAGTGCACGTCGGCGTCGCGCCAGCCAAGTTGCGCAGCCTGCTCGCGCACCTGCGCAATGAAGGGCGCCGGACCGCAGATATACAAAGGGGTTGTGCGTGGCAACACGGTCAGCCTGGCGGCAACGACGCCACCGACTTCGTCCGCATTCAGACCGAAACTGAAATGGCAATGCCCGGCCATGGCCGGCTGCGACAACGGGGAGAGAAAGACCGCGTGCTCCACGCTGCGCGCGAAATAGTGCAATTGTGCGGCGCGTCCGCGATGCAGCAAGTCGGTTGCCATGGCGTAGATCGGCGTGATGCCGATGCCGGCCGCAAACAGCGCGACGGCATGTTCACTGTCGTGCAAAGGAAAGGCGTTGACCGGCGCGCCGGCGCTCAGTTGCGTGCCGACGCCCGCTTGTTCGTGCAGCCAGGCCGAGCCGCCGCGCGATGCCGCTTCGCGTTTGACCGCGATGCGATAGAAGCCGTCCTCACCGGGCGTGTTGCACAGGGAATAGCAACGCTCCAGCCCGCCGGGCAGCGACAGCTTGACATGCGCGCCGGGCGTCCACGCCGGCAGGCGGCGCGCATCGTCGGCAGAGAGGTCGAAGACACGGATATCGCGGCCATCTTCACGGATGGCCGCCACGCGCAGGTTCAGCGGTGCAGCGGCTTGCGCCGCCGTCATGAAAGCGTCGCGCACGGTCGTCATCGCGGACCTCCGTGAGGAAGCAACGGCGCAGCACAGCGTGCAACATAGTCAGGAGAAAAGGAATTGCCGCAGAGAGCGGCGAAGGAAATATGGCTTGAGCAGCATGAGTGCGGAGATGGTCGCAGCATTTCTCGTGTCCTATAAATTCACAGGTGCCACCGGTTCATTCCGATGGCGTCACGAGCAATGCCCCACAGTCGATGGTATTTGGATCGACGGCTAGCCGCTTCTACTCAATCTTCAAACTAGCAATCTGCGTGCCATGCCCAACAGGCAAGGGATGCACGCTTTTTGTTGCCGGACAAATAAAAAGAGGACGGAAAAATCCGTCCTCAGTGCAAGCAGTTGATCCAAATCAGTGCGGGCGTCCCCAAAAACTGGCGCGGGCTCGCACTAGCTATATATAGATCAGACCACGCCGTGCGACTTGAACCATTCGACCGCGCGCTTCCAGCCTTCCTTGGCATCCGCCTCGACATAGCTCGGACGATAGTCGGCGTTGAAGGCGTGGCCCGAATTCGGGAACACCACGAACTCCGACTTGTTGCCGGTCTTGGCCAGCGCTTCCTTCATCTGCTCCACGGTCGCCACCGGAATGCCGCCGTCCTTGCCGCCGTACAGGCCGAGCACCGGCGCCTTCAGCGTCGGCGCGATATCGATAGGATGCTGCGGCTGCAGCGCCGACTTCTCGCCGACGATACGGCCGTACCATGCGGCGCCGGCCTTGATCTTCGGATTGCGCGCGCTGTACAGCCAGACGATGCGGCCGCCCCAGCAAAAGCCGTTGATGCCGATCTTGTCCGGATTGCCGCCGTTCTGGCCGGCCCACGCAACGTAAGCGTCGAGGTCGCCGAACACTTGCTCGTCGGGCACCTTGGAGATGATCTCCTTGTTCAGTTCGGCGATGGTCGGATACGCCGCCGGATTGCCCTGGCGCACGAAGAAGTCCGGTGCGATCGCCAGGTAGCCGAGCTTGGCGAAGCGGCGTGCGATGTCGGCGATGTGCTCATGCACGCCGAAGATTTCGGAGATCACAAGGATCACCGGCAAGTTGGTTTTGCCTTCCGGCTGTGCGCGATACGCCGGCACTTTCTGGCCGTTGACGGTCACGCTGACTTCGCCGGCGGTCAGCCCGACGGTGTCGGTCTTGATCATGGTCTGCGCGCAGACCGGCAGCACGGCGGCGGCGAAGCCGGTGCCCAGCGCGGTCTTGATGAAAGTGCGGCGATTGCCGGCGTCGAGCAGGCCGGTCGTGCCCACCAGGCTGTCTACATCGTTCTTCAGATCGTTCATGAGATTCTCCAGGAGTCGGACGTGCGCAAAAAGGGATGAAACCGGCTGAGACAAAAACACGGCCTGCCTGGCAGTGAAGGCAGGCAGGCCGTGTTAGCTGGCGTCTTGGCTAAAGGGTTAACTGGAACTACCGCAGAGCATTCTACAAGATACAAAGGCCGGCAACGTGCGCAACGAATACTATGCCGCCATCGCTCCCGGCAGCTCCGGATGCATCGGCGTGATGTCGATGGTCCGTTGCGTCAGCGTCGGCGATGGCGCACTCAGCTGACGACCGTCCAGCTTGAACACGCTGACCAGTGCAGTCAGGTTGGCGGCCTGGTCTTGCAAAGACTGCGCCGCAGCCGCAGCCTGCTCGACCAGCGCGGCGTTCTGCTGGGTCATGTCATCGATCTGGATGATCGCTTCATTGACCTGCTCGATACCGCTGCTCTGCTCGCTGTTGGCGCTGGTGATCTCGGACATGACGTCGGTGACGCGGCGAATGCTGGTGACGATGTTGTTCATCGTCACGCCGGCCTGCTCGACCAGCTTGCTGCCGTTCTCGACCTTGCCGACCGAATCGCCGATGAGCACCTTGATTTCCTTGGCGGCGCTGGCCGAGCGCTGGGCCAGGCTGCGTACTTCCGACGCCACCACGGCGAAACCGCGGCCCTGCTCGCCGGCGCGCGCCGCTTCTACTGCGGCGTTCAATGCCAGAATGTTGGTCTGGAAGGCGATGCCGTCGATCACGCTGATGATGTCGACCACTTTTTGCGACGAGGCGTTGATCGAGCTCATGGTTTGCACCACCTGCGACACGATGCTGCCGCCCTGTACTGCGACGTCGGAGGCGGCGACGGCGAGCTGGTTGGCCTGCTGCGCATTTTCGGCGTTCTGCTTGACGGTGGAATTGAGTTGTTCCATCGACGAGGCGGTTTCTTCGAGCGAGCCGGCCTGCTGTTCGGTGCGCGACGACAGGTCGAGATTGCCGCGCGCGATTTCGGTGGAAGCGGTGCTGATGGTTTCGGAACCGACGCGCACCTGCGTGACGATGGCGGCCAGCTTGTCGCGCATGCCCTTCATCGCCATCAGCAGGCTGTCCTTGTCGCCCGGTTTGGTTTCGATGTGCACGGCGAGGTCGCCGTCGGCGATCTGGCCGGCGATAGACACCGCGTAGTCAGGCTCGCCGCCGAGTTTCTTGAGCAGGTTGCGCGTGATCCATGCCGCTGCGATCAACGCGGTGATGATACCGACGGCACTGGTGACCAGCATCAGCCAGCGTGCCGCGGTGTAGGCGCTGGTGCTGGCTTGCGAGGCGTCGGCGTTGAGGCGGTCTTCGATCGTCACCAGTGCGGACAACTCGGTCTGCCATTTCTTTTGCACCGGCAGGTATTCGTCCTTGAGGAATTGCGCCAGCTCATAGGCTTCGCGCTTGAGACCAAGGTCGACGGCCTGGTCGATCAGCTTGTGCGCGATGTCGCCTTGCGCCTTGATCTTCTGGATGGCCGCCTTTTTCTCGGCGACCGCACCGGCATCCTTGTCGAACATGCTGCGCAGCTTCTGCTCGGAGCTCTGGTATTTCTGCGTCTGCGCCTTGATGTAGGCGGCTTCTTTTTCGATGTCGTCGGAGCCGCCTTGCAGCATCAGGTTGCGCAGCGAGATGGAGCGTTCCGAAACGGTGCCCATCATTTCATTGACCAGCTTGGTCTCCGGATTGTTGACCTCGACCACGTCGAGGAACCGGCGCTGCATCTGGTCCATGTTGTACAGACCGAACGCCGTCACTGCGATCAGCAGCAACACCACCCACGCGAACCCCAGCCCCAGCCGTGACCCCACCTTCATCCCTGCAACCATTTACGCCTCCTCGTTTCTGCTTGTCCGAGAAGCGGTCGCCCGCGAATGTCCGCCGAATCCGTCGTCTTGCCTATGCCTGTGTTTCCGTCGACGCAACAGCCAACTTCACCGCAACAGCTTCGTGTCTCTACTGCATTTGTATTGGGTCTCAAACAGCATCGGGCGATGCCGTTTTTGCAACTTTATCGTTATTCGTTTTTATCTTGTATTTTCAGCAAGTGTGCCCCTGCTTCCGAAAATGCATTTTGCATCAATCTGCGTTGTCGTGCATCAATATAAATTCATGTGTCATGAAGAACATCTCCGCACGCTAACGGGTCGTTGACGCGTAGCGAGCGGCCCAAGATTTGGCCGAGGAGCGGAGTCGTACGCAAGTACGTCGAGCACCGCAGGCCGAAGCTTGGGCCGCGCAGTAGCGTCAACGGCCCGTTAGTGGGCTTGGTCCCAGTTTTTGCCTGTTCCTACTTCGGCGATCAGCGGCACCTTGAGCTCCGCAACATTTTTCATCAGTTCCGGCAGTTTTTCACGCACCAGCGCCAGCTCGGCATCGGGCACTTCCATGACCAGTTCATCGTGCACCTGCATGATCAACTTGGATTGCAAACCATCCTGCTCGATCCAGCCCTGCACGGCAATCATCGCCAGCTTGATCAAATCCGCTGCGGTGCCCTGCATCGGCGCATTGATCGCCGCCCGTTCGGCGCCCTGCCGGCGCGGGCCGTTGGGCGAGTTGATCTCGGGCAGCCACAGGCGGCGGCCGAACACGGTTTCGACATAGCCCTGCGACTTGGCTTCGAGGCGCGTGTCGTCCATGTATTGCTTGACGCTGGAGAAACGCTGGAAATACTTGTCGATGTACATCGCCGCAGCAGCGCGCTCGATGCCCAGATTGCCGGCCAGGCCGAAGGCGCTCATGCCGTAGATCAGGCCGAAGTTGATGACCTTGGCGTAGCGGCGCTGTTCGCTGGTGACATCGCCGAGGCCGACGCCGAAAATTTCGGAAGCGGTGGCGCGGTGAATGTCTTCGCCGTCTGCAAAGGCCTTGAGCATGTTCGCATCCCCCGAGATGTGCGCCATGATGCGCAACTCGATCTGCGAATAGTCGGCCGACACGATAGTGCTGCCCGGCGGCGCGATAAAGGCCTCGCGGATGCGACGGCCTTCGGCGGTGCGGATCGGGATGTTTTGCAGGTTGGGATCGTTGGACGCCAACCGTCCGGTGACGGCCACGGCTTGCGCATAGTTGGTGTGCACGCGACCGGTGGTCGGATCGACCATCTTGGGCAGCTTGTCGGTGTAGGTCGACTTCAGTTTCGACAGGCCGCGATAGTCGAGCAGGATCTTCGGCAGCGGATAGTCCTCGGCCAGTTTCGCCAGCACTTCTTCATCGGTGGACGGCGTACCGGACGGCGTCTTTTTCACCACCGGCAATTGCAGTTTCTCGAACAGAATTTCACCGAGCTGCTTGGGCGAATTCAGGTTGAACGGCTGGCCGGCGAGTTCATACGCTTGCTGCTCGATCTCGAGCATGCGCTTGCCGAGCTCATTCGATTGCGTGGCGAGGATGGCGGCGTCGACCAGCACGCCGTTGCGTTCGATCTTTTGCAGCACGACCGAGGTTGGCACCTCGATCTTTTCGTAGATGTAGCGCAGCTTGGCGTCGTTCTCGACCTGCGGCCACATGGCCTGGTGCAGCGCCAGCGTGACGTCGGCGTCTTCCGCCGCATATTCGGTGGCACGACCGATCTCGACCTGGTCGAAACAGATCTGCGACGCGCCCTTGCCGCAGACGTCGGTGTAGCTGATCGTGGTGCGGTTCAGATGACGCAGCGCCAGGCTGTCCATGTCGTGCGTGCGGTGCGATTCGAACACATAGGATTCCAGCAGCGTGTCGTGCACGATGCCGCGTAGCTGGATGCCCTGGTTGGCGAAGATGTGGCTGTCGTATTTGAGGTTCTGCCCGAGCTTGGGCTTGCTGTCGTCTTCCAGCCAGGGCTTGAGCTTGGCCAGCACCAGTTCGCGCGGCAGCTGCGCCGGCATGTCCTGGTAGTTGTGCGCGACCGGAATATAAGCCGCACGTCCCGCTTCGCAGCACAGCGAAATGCCGACCAGTTGCGCCTGCATGGGAACCAGCGAGGTGGTCTCGGTGTCCACTGCGGTGAGCGTTGCGGCATTGATCGTCGCGATCCAGGCATCCAGTTGCGCTTCGGTCAGGACGGTTTCGTATTCCTTGACGATGGTTGCGCTGGCATCGAACAGGCCGACTTGCGCGGGACCGCCGGCAGCATCGGCTGAGCCGGTTGCGGGAGACGCCGCTGTCGATTTGGACGCAGCATCGGCGCCGGAGGCTGAAGCTGAAGCTGCATCAAGTTCGCGCAGCCAGGTGCGGAAATTGTAGCGGGTGAACAGTTCACGCAGCACGTCATTGTCGTTCGGTTGCACTGTCAGCGAATCGAGGATGGTGCCCATGTGCGCCGACAGGTCGCAGTCGGTCTTGATGGTCACCAGCACACGCGCCTGCGGCAGCCACGGCAAGGCCTTGCGCAGGTTCTCGCCGACCACGCCGGTGATCTTGTCGGCGTTGGCGATGACGCCGTCGAGCGAGTCGTATTGAGTGAGCCATTTGACGGCGGTTTTGGGGCCGCACTTTTCAACGCCGGGCACGTTGTCGACGGTGTCGCCGATCAAGCTGAGATAGTCGACGATGCGCTCCGGCGGCACGCCGAATTTGCCGATCACACCGGCGCGGTCCATGGTTTCGTTGCTCATGGTGTTGACCAGCGTGACGTGGTCGTTGACCAGTTGCGCCATGTCCTTGTCGCCGGTGGAGACGATGGTCTTGAGTCCTTCTTCGGCGGCGCGCAAGCCCAGCGTGCCGATAACGTCGTCGGCTTCGATGCCTTCGACCATCAGGATGGGCCAGCCCAACGCGCGCACGGCAGCGTGGATCGGCTCAATTTGCAACGCCAGGTCTTCCGGCATCGATTTGCGTGTAGCCTTGTACTCGGCGTACAAGTCATCGCGGAAGGTCTTGCCCTTGGCGTCGAATATACAAGCGATGTAACTTGCAGGATAATCATTACGCAGTCGGCGCAACATATTGATGATGCCGTACAACGCACCGGTCGGCGCGCCTTCCGCGTTACGCATGTCGGGCAGAGCATGGAATGCACGATAGAGGTAACTGGAACCATCAACTAACAACAAGGTTTTTTGCATATGGAACTTAGAGGAAAAAATGTCCCGCGACTGCGGGAAGTGGATGACATCGAGCGCGCCACCGCCAAGAAGGCGCGCGAGTCATGGCATGTACTCACGATTATGGCAGAATTTATCGAGTCCACCGAGCGCCTGTCCGAGCTGCGCCCGGCGGTTTCCATCTTCGGTTCCGCCCGCACAAAACCGGACGATCCGCATTATGCCTTGTGCATCGACATCGCCCGGCGCCTGTCGGACGCCGGCTTTGCGGTGATCTCGGGCGGCGGCCCGGGCATCATGGAAGCGGCCAACAAGGGCGCCTTCGACGGCGCCTCGCCGTCGGTCGGTCTCAACATCGAACTGCCGCATGAACAGCACGGCAACGGCTGGCAGGACATCTCGCTGTCGTTCCGCCATTTCTTCGCGCGCAAGGTCGCCTTCGTCAAATACGCCGATGCCTACGTGGTGCTGCCGGGCGGCTTCGGCACGCTCGATGAACTGACCGAAGCGCTGACCCTGATGCAGACCGGCAAATCGCGCCTGATGCCGGTGATCCTGGTCGGCAGCAAATTCTGGGCGGGCCTGATGGAATGGATCCGCACGCGCCTGGTCGACGACGGCATGATTTCCGCAAAAGATCTCGACCTGCTGCAGGTGATCGACGATCCTGCTGAAGTCGTGGTGGCGGTGCAGAAGTTCTACGATGCGCGCCAAAAGAAACCGGCCGATCCGGAAGACACCGAACGCCAGACCGGCATGTATCTGTAATTCAATCGCCTCACCAAAAACGCCGATCCGCAACAAGTTTGCCGGTCGGCGTTTTTTATGAATGGCATGCAGTAATTTTTCTACAACTCCGCTGTAATCGTCGCATAATCAATGCGACGCCGAACAAATTTCCTCCGTGTCCGTCGAAGCCTGTTCCGCGCAAGCCCTCGTTGCCTGTTGCTCTTCTCCTCTTCGACCGGACCACTCATGATCACCAAATACCTGCTGTGCTGCCTGCTTGCATTTGCCGCGATGCAGACAGGTTCGCTTGCCCGGGCCCAATCGACCGGCGCCAGCGCCGGCGCACTGTCGCCGGCCGTGGCGAAAGTCGCCGACGCTGCCGCAGCCGGCGACGCCGAATCCCAATATACGCTGGCGCAGATGTACGGCAGCGGCAGCGGTGTGCCGCGGGATCCGGCGGCGGCGGCACTATGGCTGCAAAAGGCCGCCAACCAGGGTCACGCCAATGCGCAATTCAGCCTCGGCACCAGCTATCTTCTCGGCGACGGCGTGCCCAAGAGCGCCGCACTGGCGATCGAGTGGCTGAACAAATCGGCACAGCAGGGCAACTCGCTGGCACAGGCCAATCTCGGTGCGATCTATCTGAATGGCGACGGCGTCGCGCAGAATTTCCGCGTGGCCTTGTCCTGGTTCGAAAAGGCCGCCGCCCAAGGCCTGCCGCTGGCGCAATACAGCCTCGGCAAAATGCATCAGAACGGCTATGGCGTGCGCACCGATGAAACGGCGGCGCTGCAATGGTATGCGCGCGCTGCGGCGCAGGACTATGCGCCGGCGCGGCAGGCGCTGGCGGACCTGAAACGCCCGGCGGCGGCGCGCCCGGCAAATGCGGTGACGGCCGCTCCCCCTGCCGCTGCCGCTGCCGTCACCGCAGCGCCGGAACAAGCCGCCGTACTCGCTGCAATCCGCGATTGGGCCGCAGCATGGAGCCGCAAGGATGTCGACGCCTATCTTGGTTATTACGCCGAGGACTTCCGCTCACCCAACGGAGAAAGCCGCAGCGACTGGGCGGCACAGCGGCGGGCGCGCATCAACAGCCGCAAACGCATCGCCATCGAGATCATCGCGCCGCGCATCGCCATGAACGGCGACAACAGCGAAGCGACTGTCACATTCACGCAGAATTACCTCTCCGACCAGCTTGCAGAAACCAGCGCAAAGACGCTGGTGCTGGTCCGCCGTGGCGACGCCTGGAAAATCGTGCAGGAAACTGCCCGCAAGGCCGGAGCGGGCCACAAATAACCGCAAACCAGACCAGAAAACCGGTTGAGTCCCGGCAACATGCCCCCATCTAGATGGCGGAGCACATTCGCAAGGATGCGGGCTCCCCTGATTCGTTTGTTACAATGAACACCTACTGTCAACCTGTCCAGATTGCGAGTTCCCCATGATTACCAGAAGCCGGTCCGCCGTGTCCGCTGTATCGCTTTGCTTCTCCCTGCTGACGCTGTCCTTGTCGTCGTTGGCGCACGCCCAGGCAATTTCGGACAAGCCGGCCCCGCCGCCGCCTGAGCTGCAAACCCTGGAAGAAGGCGAACCACCTGCCGTGACCATCAAGAAGCCGGGCGAAGAGCAAGGCAGCGGCAACAGCATTACCGAGCGTCGCGACCACGGCCAGACCAAGGAAGTCAAAGTCAAATCCGGTCCGAGCACGTATTACCTGAAGCCGACACAGCAACTCGGCGGCTCGACGCCGGGCGATGTCCAAAGCGGCCCGCCGAGCGGCGCCCAATGGCAGATCAAGGAATTCGACTGGGGCGGCAAGAAGAAAGCCAAAGAAGGCGAAGCCGGCGACGCCAGCAAGTAATTTGTATTCATTCTCTCCGGACGGCATCCCGTCCGGATTTTTCATCGTTCTTCATCATTCCCGCACATGGCAGTTTTTACTCCGGTCAGCCTTGACGACCTCTCAGGCTGGATCACCCAGTTTTCTCTCGGCAAAGCGCTGGCCGTCAAAGGCATTTCTTCCGGTATCGAGAACAGCAATTTCTTCATCACGACCGAAAGCGGCGAGTACGTCCTGACGCTGTTTGAAAAACTGAGTTTCGAACAACTGCCGTTCTATCTCGAACTGATGCGCCATCTGGCCCAGCGCGACGTGCTGGTGCCGGCGCCTATCCCCAACAAGAGCGGCAGCATCATCAATGCCCTCAACGGCAAGCCGGCGTCGATCGTCACCAAGCTGGAAGGCGCCTACCAGCCGAAGCCGGAGCCGGTGCATTGCGCCGAAGTCGGCGCAATGCTGGCAAAAATGCATCTGGCGGCGCAGGACTTCGGCATCCGCCAGCCGAATCTGCGCGGCTTGCCGTGGCGACGCGAAACCGCGCCGGTGGTACTGCCTTACCTGAACGCCGAAACACAACAGGTACTGCGCGCGGAAATGCAATTCCAGGAAGACTTCGCCGCCTCCGATATTTACGCACAGTTGCCCAACGGTCCGGTGCACGCCGACCTGTTCCGCGACAACGCCATGTTCGTCGGCACGCGCCTGACCGGTTTCTTCGATTTCTATTTTGCAGGCTGCGACACCTGGCTGTTCGACCTGGCCGTCACCGTCAACGACTGGTGCATCGACCTGGCCAGCGGCGTGCTCGACCTCGCGCGCGTGCAAGCCATGCTGGATGCCTACCACGCGGTGCGTCCGTTTGGCGCCGCCGAGCAGCAAGCCTGGGGCGCGATGCTGCGCGCCGCTGCGCTGCGCTTCTGGCTGTCGCGCCTGTATGATTTCTACCTCCCGCGCGCCGCCGAAATGCTGACGCCGCACGATCCCACGCACTTCGAACGCATCCTGCGCCAGCGCGTGAACGGCGCCATCCCGCCGCTGCCCGGACCAAATGACTGATATGGAAAAACTGCCTGCAAAAACCGGCTGGCTCTGGGTCAAGGAAGGCCTGGCGCTGTTCCGCAAACAACCTGCTGAAGTATCGACGCTGTTTCTGAGCTACATGTTCCTGATGCTGGCGCTGGGCATCCTGCCCGTCATCGGCCAGTTGCTGCCGCTGATCCTGGTGCCGGTGTTCGCGATGTCATTCATGCAAGCCTGCCGCCAGATCGAGGAAGGCAAACGCGTCTATCCTAGCTTGCTGCTGGTCGGCTTCCGCTCGCCGGCCCTGCGTAAGCTGCTGGCGCTGGGCGTGCTGTATCTGCTGGCGGCGTTCGCTGCCGTCGCGCTGTCGACGCTGATCGACGGCGGCGCTTTCTGGAAAGCCATGACCGGGCCCGGCCTGGATCCCAAGGACATCGAAGGCAGCAACTTGCGCCTGGCCATGATCGTGGCCGCGCTGGCATATATTCCTGCGGCGATGGCGTTCTGGTTTGCCGCGCCGCTGATCGCCTGGCACAACATGCCGCTGGGCAAGGCGCTGTTCTACAGCTTCTTCGCCGTGCGCCGCGCCGCCAAGGCGTTCACCGTCTACGGCCTGGCCTGGCTGGTGATCGGCGTGCTGCTGCCGGCCACCATCAGCACCATCGTTGCATTGCTGTTCAACAACATGACGGTGATCGTATTTATTTTGCTGCCATTGTCGATAATATTGACCGTGGTCATGTATTGCTCTTTTTACCCAACTTACACTGCAGTCTTTGGCAAGCCCCCGCGCGAAGAAGCACCTGCTCCAGAGAGCAACGACAGCGCAAGGTAATACTTGCCGAAAAAGCAAGTAAAACCACCACAATGCAGCTGTCACGGGGAAAAAGATGCGCATGAACCTGCCGGTCACCAATGCCGGGTATGAATTACAAGACGGCAAATCGATCGTCTCCAAAACCGATCTGAAGGGCAACATTACCTACGTCAATCCCTACTTCATCGAAGTCAGCGGATTCCACGAAGAAGAATTGATGGGCGCGCCGCAGAACATCGTGCGCCACCCCGACATGCCGGCGGAAGCTTTCGCCGACATGTGGAAAACCGTCAAGAAGGGCATCCCCTGGACCGGCCTGGTCAAGAATCGCCGCAAGAGCGGCGATCACTACTGGGTGCTCGCCAACATCACCCCGGTGCGTGAAAAAGGCCAGGTCATCGGCTACATGTCGGTACGCACCAAGCCATCGCCCCAGGACGTCGCCGGCGCCGAAAAGCTCTACGCCGACATCCGCAAGGGCAAGGCCAAAGGCATTGCGATCGAGCAGGGCAACGTCGTCAGGACCGGCCTCAAGGGCTGGATCGCCAAGCTCGGCAAGATCCAGCTCAACACCCGCATCAACCTGTCCATGATCACGCTGCTGGGCCTGCAACTGGTGGCCGCGAGCGTGAGCTTCTTCAACGATCACAGCATGCTCAACACCGGCATCTGCATCGCCACCATGCTGATCACGCTCTACATCTGGTACGCGCTGCACAGCGCCCTGGTGCGCCCGATCCAGGCGGCGTTGCTGGCCACTTACGCGATCACCGGCGGCGACTTGTCGAATCGCGCCGAATCCGATCGCCACGATGAAATCGGCCGCCTGCTGCGCGCCCTGCGCCAGATGAACATCAACCTCACCGCCATCATCGGCGACGTGCGCTCCAACGTCGAGTCGATCAACGGCGCCACGCGCGAGATCGCCACCGGCAACATGGACTTGTCGCATCGCACCGAGTCGCAGGCCTCCAACCTCGAAGAGACCGCGTCAAGCATGGAACAGCTGGCCGTCACCGTACGCCAGAACGCCGACAGCGCGTTGCAGGCCAACCAGCTGGCGGCATCGGCCTCGGCGATTGCGGTCAAAGGCGGCGACGTCGTCGCCAAGACCGGCAGCACCATGAGCGAGATCAGCGCGTCGTCGAAGAAGATCGTCGACATCATCAGCCTGATCGACAGCATCGCCTTCCAGACCAACATCCTGGCGCTGAACGCCGCCGTCGAAGCGGCGCGCGCCGGTGAACAAGGCAGAGGCTTCGCAGTCGTGGCTTCCGAAGTACGCAGCCTGGCGCAGCGCTCGGCCGGCGCCGCCAAGGAAATCAAGACGCTGATCGAAGACTCGGTGGAAAAGGTCGACATCGGCAACCGTCTGGTCGACGACGCCCGCAGCACCATGACCGAGATCGTCGAGTCGGTCAAGCGCGTGACCGGCATCATGACCGAGATCACCGTCGCCACGCAGCAGCAGAGCGCCGGCATCACGCAAGTGCATCAGGCCGTCACCGACATGGATGAAAGCACGCAGCAGAACGCCGCGCTGGTGGAACAGGCCGCCGCCGCCGCGGGTAGCCTGGAAGAACAGACCGGCCGCTTGTTGCAGGCCATCTCGGTGTTCAAGTTCCAGCACCAATAAACCTTCCGGCAGCGTGAAGCTGCGATAAAAGAAAAGGCAGTCGGAGTTTTCTCCGCCTGCCTTTTTTTCATGCTCGCTGCAGCCGCTTCAGTACTTGATGTAGCGGCCTTGCTGCATCAGACGCGTCGTGATGGTCTGCGACGTCTTCAACGCGGTCTCCACGCTGCTCCGACCTGCCAGCGCACGCGCGATGGCCTGGCCGGTAAAGGTGCCGATGCTCGGAAACTCAGGAATCGTCACAAGCTGGATACCCACGTAAGGAACCGGTTTGAGCGTGGAGTTGGCCGGGTCGGCGCTCTGGATCGCGTCGAAGACGAAATCCGCATAGGGCGAGGCCTGCTGGTAACCGGCCGACGCATAGGTCGACTTGCGCGTGCCGGGCGGCGCCAATCCCCACCCATCCCGTTCTGCAACCAGCTGGATGTACTCTTTCGAGGTAGCCCACACGGCAAATTTCTTTGCCGCCTCCTTCGATTTCGACGAATGAGGCACCGCCAGCGCCCACACCCACAACCATTGCGCGCCCTTTGCCGTGGTCGCCGTCGGTGCCGCCACGAAAGCGGTCTTGTCAAACACCTTGGAATTCTTGCCGTGATACAGCGTACCTGCCGCAACGGTGGCGTCGATCCACATGGCGCACTTACCGGCTGCGAACAACGCCAGGTTTTCGTTGTAACCGTTCTGCACCGCATCGGCCGGGCCGTATTTACGCAGCAGGTCGACGTACTGGCCGACCGCCTGCGCCCACTCAGGCGTGTCGAGCTGCGGTTGCCATTGCTCGTCGAACCAGCGGCCGCCGTAGGCATTGACCATGGTGCCGATCAGGGCCATGTTCTCCCCCCAGCCGGGACGCCCGCGCAGACAAATTCCGGCCACGCCGCCGGCCGGATCATGCAGCTGGGAGGCAAAGGTCGCGATCTCTTCCCAGCTCGGCCGGATCGGCATGACCAGCTTCTTTTGTGCGAACAGGTCCTTGCGGTAATAGGTCATCGAGCTTTCCGCATAGAACGGCAACGCATACAACTTGCCCTTGCTGCTCAGGCCGTCGCGCACCGGCTTGAGCAAGTCGTCGACATCATAGCCCGGCGGCAGATCGCTCATCGGCACCAGCCATTCCTGCTCGGCCCACAGCGGCGTCGACATCAGGCCGATGGTCATCAGGTCGAACTGCCCGCCGCTGGTGGTGATGTCGGTCGTCACACGCTCACGCAACACGCCTTCTTCCATGATGTGCCAGTTGAGCCTGATATCGGGATTGGCTTTTTCAAACACCGACGACAGACGCTGCAAGACCAGCATGTCGGGGTTATTGGTGGTGGCGATGTTGACGATGGTGACCACGTCGGCGCCGGCAACGCCCGGCCAGAGCGGGCCGCTGAGGAGGGCAAGCAGGGACAGCCGACGCGCAAGCGCGCCGCAGCGTGCGTAAGGTTTCATGCAGATCCCCCGAGGCATTGGAATGGATTCCGGCCTGTTCAGGGGATCATCAGACAAGGCCTGCGGCAAGTCAAGCGAGTGTCTTTTTAATGAAAAAAGTCCGCCCTCATTTGCCGCAGTGCAAGGTTCATGCAGAGCTTGAGGGCAACGCTTGCCACGGCTGGTAGATATCCCGATAACGCTGCAAGCGCGGCTGCAACTGCGCGTGACGCGCCGGCCGCGGTTCGTAGCAATCCTGTTGCGGCGGCTTGCGACACACCACGTCTTCACTGCCGCCGTCGGCCAGCCAGGCCAGCCGGGCAGCCCCCAGGGCGCCGCCGGCTTCGCTGCCGACGTGGGTAACGATGCGTACGTCGAGCGCGTCGCTGAGCAACTGCGCCCAGTAAGCGCTGCGTGCACCGCCGCCGACCAGCGACAACTGGCGCACATCGGTGCCGGCGGCGCGCAAGGCGTCGAGGCCGTCGACCATGCCGAAACTCACGCCTTCCAGCACCGCATAGGCCAGTGCGGCGCGCTGGTGTTCGTGCGAGAGGCCGTGGAATACGCCGAGCGCATACGGATCGTTGTGCGGTGTCCGTTCTCCGGACAGGTAGGGCAAGAACAGCGGCGCATTGGCCAAGGCGTCGTCATCGAGCGCGGCGACTTCCTGCAGCAGCGTCTTCTCGTCGACGCTGCACAGGCGGCAGAACCAGCGCAGGCAACTCGCCGCCGACAGCATCACGCTCATCTGGTGCCAGCGCTGCGGCAAGGTATGGCAAAACGCGTGAATCGCGCGCGCCGGATTGGGACGGAATTTGTCATTGACCACGAACAGCACGCCCGAGGTGCCGAGCGACAGGAAACCATCGCCCGGTCGCACTGCGCCGATGCCGACCGCACTCGCTGCGCCGTCGCCGGCACCGCCCGCCACCACCACGTCATCCGCCAGTCCCCAGGCCCGCGCCACTTCCGGCAGCAGGAAACCCGCGGCGGCGCTGCCATCGGCCAGATCCGGCATCTGTCCCCGATGCATGCCGCCTGCGGCCAGCAAGGCATCCGACCAGTCGCGCCGCGCCACATCGAGCCAGAGCGTGCCGGCGGCGTCGGACGGATCGGAGATCTTGCGTCCGGTCATCTGCAATCGCAACCAATCCTTGGGCAACAGCACACAGGCGACTTCAGCGAAAAGTTGCGGCTCGTGGCGCGCCACCCACAGCAGTTTGGGCGCAGTGAATCCCGGCATCGCCAAATTGCCGGCGAGCTGATGCAGGTCGCCGGACTCGCTCCAGCGCCGGGTCAATTCGGCGCATTCATCGGTACTGCGCGAATCGCTCCACAGGATGGCCGGACGCAACACGCGGTCTTGCGCATCCAGCAGGACCGCGCCGTGCATCTGCCCGGACAGACCGATGGCGCGAATGCCGGCGAAACGTTCTTCTCCCAACTGCGCGCGCAGGCTCGCGACGGCGTCGCAAGCAGCCTGCCACCAGTGCTGCGGATCCTGCTCCGACCAGCGCGGATGCGGACGCGACACGGCCAGCGGCGAGCCGGCCAGCGCGAGCAGCTTTCCTTCGGCATCGATGACGACCGCTTTGACTTCCGACGTACCAAGGTCTATCCCCAGATACATGGTGCTCCCTGTCTTTTGATTGTTGTCCGTCTCAAGCGGGCATTTTAGTCGAGGTGGCGAGCCAGGCATTGACACTGACTATCCCTTCGCGCAACAGCCTCTCAAGCTGAATGCTCCCGGCCAGTTCGCCCCAGAGCAAAGGATCATTGCAATAGGCGCGCACCGGATCGGCACTTTCCAGCATCGTGCGGACCGCCGCCGGATCGAACACGCCGTCCTGGTATTCATACGCCAGCTCGCCGCGCCGCCAGCGCTGCAGGAAGGCGAAAAACAGCGCCGCCACCTGCGCCGTGGCGCGCGGCTGATGGCCACGCGCCAGGCTGTCGGAAATGGTCGGCCTAATGAAGCCGGGAATCTTCGAGAAGCCGTCCGCCGCCACCCGTTGGTTGGTGTCCTGGATCGCGGGATTGGCAAAACGCGCCAAGGTAGTGTCGCGATACGCTTCGAGGTCCAGCGGGCTCGGCGTCAGGCACGGAATCACGTCTTGCGTGATGTAGTCGTAAGCCATGCGGCGGATGTCTTCATGCACCGTACCTTCGTGGATGTAGTCGAGACCAATCATGGTGCCGGCCCAGGCGATGCAACTGTGGCTGGCGTTGAGGATGCGGATCTTGGCTTCTTCGTAAGGCAGTACCGACGCCACCATTTCGACGCCGACTTTTTCCAGCGCCGGACGACCGGCCTTGAAATCATCCTCGATCACCCACTGGATGAACGACTCGGCCATCAGCGCGCACGGATCGTCGACGCCCGTGGCCTCCTTCACGCGCTGCCGCACGGCCTCGGTCGGACGCGGCGTGATGCGATCCACCATGGAATTGGGACTGGCGACGTTGGCGCGCACCCATTCCAGCAACTGGTGATGACCACGCAAGGCCAGGAATTGCTGCAGACCGCCGAAGAAGCGTTCGCCGTTGTGGCGCAGGTTGTCGCAGTTGAGCAGCGTCACGCCGCCGGCGTTGCCGTCCTGGCGCGCTTGCAGGATCGCCGTCACGGCACCGTAGATGGTGCGGCGGTCGCCATTGATGTCGGCTGCCAGATCCGGATTGTGCACGTCCAGCAAATGCTCGTGGTCGAGGTAGTAGCCGCCTTCGGTCACGGTAAACGAGATCACGCGCGTGCGCGGCTCGGCGCCTGTCCTGACCAGACTTTTCAGCTGGGCATCCCAAGGCACGATGTCGCGGATGGCGCGAATGGTTTCATACGCACGCTGGCCCTGCGGCGTCACCGTTTCCAGCGTGTAGCGGCCTTCGCTTTGCTCCAGCTCTTTCAGCAGGGGCGCCATGTCAGCGCGGATATTGCCCAGTGCCAGTTGCCAGCGGCGATCATCGTCGTTGCCGCGCTCACGCAGGCGATGCAGGTAGACCGCCTGGTGGGCGCGGTGAAACGATCCGGCGCCGATATGCAGCCAGATCAGGTCGTTTTTTGAATCACGGTTCGTCATCATGTTCTCGCTTGCTTTTCAATGTACCGCCATCGCCGGATCGCGCAACAGGCGCTGCACGGCGCTGCCGTCCTCACGGAACAGATGGCAGCGGTGCGCCTCGGCGCCGACCCCGATGATGCTGCGGGAGGCGATCTGCAAGCTGTCCGGCACGCGCAGGATCAGCGACTCTTCGGCAGCATCGCTGGCGGCGTACAGATAGGAGAAATCGCCCAGCAATTCCAGCGCGGTGTAACGCGCCTGCAGCATCGGCTGTTCATTGACGATCGTCAGATGCTCTGGACGGATGCCCAGCGTCACCTTGTCGCCGACCTTGAGGGTGCCGGCTTCGACCGCCGCCAGCTGACGCCCACCGCCCGCCACGTCCACCAGCGCGCCGTCCGCACCGACCTCGGCGATGACGCCGTTGATGAAATTCATCTTGGGCGAACCGATGAAGCCCGCCACGAAACGATTCGCCGGATGGTGATACAGCTGCTGCGGCGTGCCGACCTGCTCGATCCGTCCTTCCGACAGCACGACAATTTTGTCAGCCAGCGTCATGGCTTCGATCTGGTCGTGCGTGACATAGATCATGGTGGTCTTGAGATCGTCATGCAGCTTGGAGAATTCCAGCCGCATCTTCACGCGCAAGGCTGCATCGAGATTCGACAAGGGCTCGTCGAACAGGAACACGCTGGGCTGGCGCGTGATCGCACGGCCGATGGCGACGCGCTGGCGCTGGCCGCCGGACAAGGCGCGCGGCTTGCGATCAAGCAGATGATCGATGTGCAGGATCTTGGCGGCGTGCTGCACGGCGCTGTCGATCTCGGCCTTGGACTTGCCCGCGATCTTGAGGCCGAAGGCCATGTTGTCGTACAGCGTCATGTGCGGATACAGCGCATACGACTGGAATACCATGGCGATGCCGCGCTTGGCGGCCGGGACGTCATTCATGCGACGCTCGCCGATGTTGAGTTCGCCGGCGCTGATGTCTTCAAGGCCAGCGATCATGCGCAGCAGCGTCGATTTGCCACAGCCGGAGGGACCGACGAAGACGACGAACTCGCCGTCGTCGATGTCGAGATTGATGTCGCGCATCACTTCGTTGTCGTCGTAGCGCTTGGCGAGGTTGCGGATGGTGACGGCTGCCATGATGATCTCCTTGTTTCGTGGTTTTTTGCTTATGCAGCGCGTTCGGCCAACAAGGCCGCGATCAGCGCAGGCAATTCCTGCATGTCTTCAAATACCAGTTCGGCGCCGGCGTCGAGCAGCTTCTGGCGCATGCCGTGGCGGTCATGCGCCACACCGGTGAAGCCGAGCACATGCATGCCCGCGCTGCTGGCGGCGCGCACGCCGGTCACGCTGTCGTCGACTGCGACGCAGTGCTGCGGCGCCACGCCATAACCGGCTGCGGCGGCGAGATAGACATGCGGCGCCGGCTTGGGACGGCCGACGTCATGCGCGCTGTGGATGTGACCGTCGAACAGGGCGAGCAGGCCGCAGCGCTGCAAACCCCTGACGATGCGGTCGGTGCTGCTGTTGCTGGCGACCGCCTTGGGCAAAGCGATTTTTTGCAACGCTTCGGCAATGCCCGGCACCAATTGGACTTCGTCGCCGCAGGCAATGCCGACGGCGGTATTGATCCCGGCGTATTGCGCGACATTGAGGCCGAAGCCGAACTCGACGTCGAGTTCATCGAGCAGCAATTCGGTAAACATGCCGAGACGGGAAGCAATCGCGTGATGCAGCTTGTCGCCGTCGGCAGGATTCTTCAGCAGCGGCAGCAGATGTTCGTGCAGCACGCGCAACGCAATGCTCTCGCTGTCTAGCAGCACGCCGTCGCAGTCGCAGACCAGGTGGGTGATTTCCGGCTTCATGTTTCCTTTCATTTACTTCACGGCGCCGAAGGTCAGGCCGCGCACCAGTTGCTTTTGCGCCAGCCAGCCGAGCGCCATGATGGGTGCAATCGCCAGCAGCGAGGCAGCCGACAGCTTGGCCCAGAACAGCCCTTCCGGATTGGAGTAGGAGGCGATGAACACCGTCAGCGGGGCAGCGTCGACGCTGGTCAGGTTGAGGCTCCAGAACGCCTCGTTCCAGGACAGGATGATCAGCAGCAGCGCGGTCGACGCCAGTCCCGGCATGGCGGTCGGCAACAGCAGGTAAAGCATCTCTTGCCAGGCGTTGGCGCCGTCGATGCGCGCGGCCTCAAGAATCTCCTTCGGCACGTCGTTGAAATAGGTGAACGCCATCCACACTGCAATCGGCAGGTTGATCAGCGTGTAAATCAGCGTCAGGCCGGTCACCGAATCGAGCATGCCGCTGTTCTTGGCCAACAGGTAGATCGGCACCAGCACGCCGACGGCCGGCATCATCTTGGTCGACAGCATCCACAGCAGCAGCTTCTGCGTGCGGCCGGTCGGGAAGAAGGCCATCGAATACGCCGCCGGCACCGCAATCAGCAGCGACAGCAAGGTCGATCCCAGCGACACGATCATGGAGTTCTTGACGAAGGCCAGGTAGTTGCTGCGTTCGAAGACTTCGCGGAAGGTATCCAGCGTCGGCATGAAAATCAGGCTCGGCATGTAGGCCTGGTGCTCGGTCTTGAACGCCGTCACGGCGACCCAGAAAATCGGGAAGAACAGGATGACGGCGCAGGTCCATGCCAGCAGACCGACCCAGAGCGGACTCTTTTTTTGATCGTTCATTTTTCGTTCGCTCCTTTCAAGTTCTTCGCCAGCATGCGCACCAGGAAGAACGAGACGATGTTGGCCAGCACCACGGCGAAGATGCCGCCCGCCGACGCGATGCCGATGTCGAATTGCTGCAAGCCGATCGAGTACACAAGGTAGGTCAGATTGGTGGTTTCGGTACCGGGACCGCCCGCCGTGGTGGTGAAGATTTCCGCGAATACCGACAGCAGGAAAATGGTTTCGATCATGATCACCACGGTGATCGCGCGCTTCAGATGCGGCAGCACGATATAGAAGAAGATCCGGATCGGTCCGGCGCCATCCAGCTGTGCAGCCTCCTTCTGGTCGACGTCCAGCGACTGCAGCGCGGTCAGCAGGATCAGGAAGGCGAACGGGATCCATTGCCACGAGACGATGATGATCACCGACAGCATCGGGTATTCGGCGAGCCAGTCGATCGGCTCCATGCCGAGGTGGCGCATGACGAAGGCCAGCATGCCGTAGACCGGATGCATGATCATGTTCTTCCAGATCAGTGCGGCCACTGTCGGCATCACGAAGAATGGTCCGATCACCAGCAGCCGCGCGATGCCGCGACCGCGGAACGGTTGATCAAAGAGCACCGCCAGCAAGGTGCCGCCGATCACGCTGATGCCCAACACCGAACCGATCAGCAAGGCGGTGTTGCCGATCGACGGCCAGAAGGCGGGATCCTCCAACAGGAACTGGTAGTTTTCCAGTCCCACGAAACCGGTCTGGTCCGGCGACATCAGGTTGTAGCGATTGAAGGAGAAGTACACCGTCATCGCCAGCGGCACGATCATCCACAAGAACAGCAAGGCCACCGCCGGCGTCTGCAGCAGGCGGATCGGCAGGAAGCGTTCGCCCGCGCGTTTGCCGCGGCGGGATTTCTGTGTCGGTGAGAGTGCAGCGCTGGCTTTGGAAGGCATGGGAGAAGTATTCGATATCGACGACATGGCGGCCTCGATGCAATCAGGTTCGGGCCGGCGTCATGTTGCGACGTTCCGGCGTAAATCGGCAGAGCAGTGTCATGCGCCGCCCGGCGTCAGGCCGGGCGAACGCACAGGAGTACGCGCGGAATTACTTGATGTAACGCCCCTGCTTCATCATGCGCACGGTCTGCGCCTGCGCCGTCTTCAGCGCAGCGTCGGCAGTGCCCTTGCCCGCCAGCGCACCGGCAATCGCCTGGCCGGTGATGGTGCCGATGGACTGGAACTCCGGAATCGTCGCGAACTGGATGCCGGTGTAAGGCACCGGCTTGACAGTCGGATTGTTGGCGTCGGCCTTCTGGATCGCGTCGAGGACGAAGTCGGAGAACGGTGAAGCCTTCTTGTACTCGGCGGAAGCGTAAGTCGAGGTGCGTGTACCCGGCGGCACCAATGCCCAGCCGCTATCCTTGGCGACCAGCTTGATGTAGTCCTTGGAAGTCGCCCACGCGGCAAACTTCTTGGCGGCGTCCTGCGACTTGGACGACTTCGGCACGGCCAGCGACCAGATCCACAACCAATGCGAACCCTTGTCGGTGGTTGCCATCGGCGCCGGTGCGAATGCGACCTTGTCGGAGACCTTGGAATCCTTGCCGTGGTACAGCATGCCGGCGGCAACGGTGGCGTCTACCCACATGCCGCACTTGCCGCCCGAGAACAGCACCAGGTTTTCATTGAAGCCGTTGGAGCTGGCGCCCGGCGGACCGGATTTGCGCATCAGGTCGACGTAGAAATTGACGGCCTGCTTCCATTCCGGCGTATCGAGCTGCGGCTGCCATTTTTCATCGAACCAGCGGCCGCCGTAAGCATTGACCATGGTACCGACCAGCGCCATGTTTTCACCCCAGCCGGCACGTCCGCGCAGGCAGATGCCGTAGACGCCCTTGGCCGGATCATGCAGTTGCGCAGCCAGCTTGCCGATCTCTTCCCAAGTCGGTTTCTCGGGCATCTTCAGATTCTTTTGCGCGAACAGGTCCTTGCGGTAATAGGTCATCGAGCTTTCCGCGTAGAACGGCAGCGCATACAGCTTGCCGTCGCTGGTCAGGCCTTCGCGCACGGTCTTGATCAGGTCGGCTTCGTCGTAGTCGGCGGGCAGGCCGGTCATCGGCGCCAGCCAGCCTTTCTTGGCCCAGATCGGCGCTTCATACGCGCCGATGGTCATCAGATCGAACTGGCCGCTGTTGGTGGCGATGTCGGTGGTCAGGCGTTGACGCAGCACGCTCTCTTCCATCGTGACCCAGCGCAGCTTGATGTCGGGATTGGCTTTTTCGAACTGCGGCGACAGCTTTTGCAGTTCGATCATGTCGGGGTTGTTGATGGACGCGATGTTGATTGTGACGGGTTCTGCGAAGGCAAAACCGGCGGTGCCGAGGATTGCGATGGCAGCGGCAAGACGTGCCAAAGGACGTGCGGGGGCGCGAAGTTTCATGCTTGTCTCCAGTGTGTACGGGCTGAGGATTAGCGTTGCCGCCCTCCTCGCCTCGATGTAATTTTCTGAGCAAAAAATCTGTTTGCGAGCAAATAATCAAACATTGACGAAAGATTGTCAAGCATTTGCTTTTTTGTTGAGCAAATGTTCAATCTTGATAATAATGGCTGCCTGACCTGCTGCCAAAACACGTGACCAAAGTCCGTACAATGCCGGATCAACCGCCGCAGTACACAAGGTGATGTACAAGGGGAACGGCAGGTTCACAACAAGGAAAACCGATGTCATCCAGCTCATCCAAACTCGACCTGGCGGCGCGCGCCGCGTGGATGTATTACGTCGCCGGCAACACCCAGAATGAAATTGCCGAGCGCCTCGGCATCTCGCGCCAGATGGCGCAGCGCATGGTGGCTTACGCCGGCGCGTCGAACCTGGTCAAGGTGCAGATCACCCATCCCATTTCATCCTGCCTCGAGTTGGCGCAAGGTCTGCAACAACGCTACGGACTGGAAGTTTGCCGGGTGGTGCCGAGCAACGCCGGCGCGGCCGTCGAGGATGATGCACAAGGTGTGCAGCAGATGCTGGCGGTGGCCGGCGCCGAGCTGATGGAGCAATACCTGCGGCAGGAAGAGCCATTGATCGTCAACGTCGGCTCTGGCCGCACGCTCAAGGCCGCGATCGAGAAAATAACCGACATGGAGCGGCCGCAACATCAGATCGTCTCCATGATCGGCGCGTTCGCTTCCGACGGTTCGGCCAACCGCTACGACGTCGCCCTGCTCGCCGCTGAAAAAATGCAAAGCCGCTTTTATCTTTTGCCGGCGCCGCGCGTGGCGGAGAATGAAGCCGATCGCAAGCAGTGGTGCAACCATCGCGCCTATCAGATCGTCACCGGCCTGGCGCAACGCGCCGACGTCACCTTCCTCGGCATCGGCACGATTGCGCTGCAAGGCGCGATGCATGAAGACGGCTTCATCGACGACGACGAAGTGGCGCAGCTGCAAAAACAGGGCGCCGTCGGCGAACTGATCTGCCACGCCTTCGACGCCGCCGGCAACATGCTGCATTCGCCCCTGGCCGCGCGCATCACCACACCACCGCTCAGTTCACCGCCGGCCAAGCCGGTGATTGCGCTGGCCGGCGGTCGCAAGAAAGCCGAAGCAGTGCGCGGCGCCTTGCGCGGCGGCTGGCTGACCGGCCTCGTCACCGACGAGTACTGCGCGCAGTTTGCGTTGCAGGACTGAATTTCAGGCAGCACCAGAACAACAATTTCAGCATCAGCATTACGGAGACACTCATGCCCCATCCCATTGAATTCGTCGTCTTCGGCGAAGCCCTGACCGACTTCATCCGCCAACCCGGCGGCGAGTGGCGCGCCCTGCCCGGCGGCGCCTGCTGGAACGTCGCGCGCGTCGGCGCCCGCCTGGGCGTTGCGACCGGTTATGCCGGCAGCGTCAGCAGCGATGTGTTCGGCGAAGAGTTGCGCGTGCTCACGCAGGAAGCCGGCCTCGACATGCGCTACCTGCAGCAGGTCGACAAATCACCGCTGCTGGCGATGGTGACCTCGACCACGCCGCCCAATTATTTCTTCGTCGGCGACGACAGCGCTGACTTGCATTTCGATCCGGCGAAATTGCCTTCCGGCTGGATGGATGAGGCGCGTGTATTGCACTTTGGCTGCATCAGCCTGACGCGCGAACCGCTGGCATCGCGTCTGCTGGCGATCGCCACCGAAGGCGCCCAGCGCGGCAAGCGCATCGCCTTCGATCCGAACTGGCGCAAGCTGATGGATCAGCCCGGCTATCACGTGCTGATGCGCAAGCTGTTGGCGTTGTCGCATTACGTGAAGGTGTCGGATGAAGATCTGGAGAAATTATTCCCTGGCGATGCGCAACCGTTGGCGACGTTGAAGGCTTTGGCGCCGCAAGCGGAGATTTTGTTCACGCGCGGAGCTGATGGTTTGTCGTGGATAAAAGGGGAAAGCATTATCGACCAGCCGGCTTATCGGGTTGAGGTGATCGATACCGTTGGCTGCGGCGACGCGTCGATGGGTGGGTGGATTGCGAGTATTTTGCGTCAGGCGGACGCGCCGGTGATTCAGCATTTGCAGTGTGCTGCTGCTGCGGCGGCATTGTCGGCGGCGCGGGCGGGGGCTTATGCGGCGACTTGGGATGAGGTGCAGGAGCTGGTTAATCGCTGAGCGCGATGGCTTGGATTATTTGTCCCGACTTGCCCGCTGAGCGTTGATGAATGCTGTTCTTTCTTCGATCAACCCTTCGCCGGGGGTAGCCCGGCAGCTACTCACTTTTCTTGTCTCGCCAAGAAAAGTAAGCAAAAGAAGCGACCGCTGGTTCGTAGCCCCTTCGGGGTCCCCGGCGTCGGCAGGCACAAATCGGGAGGGGAAACAAACTCGCTGCGCTCAGACAAGTTTCCCCTCTTTATCCGATTTGCACCTGCCGCCACCGGCTACTCGCAAGCGGACTTCCAGACTGGCTCGCTGCGCATCGCCAGGGGACAAAGGTGGAGCCGCGGTCCTCGTTCTCCGCTATCACTAAAAAAAGCGATGAGAGATGGCAATCACGATGCCGAAGGCAAGCCACCCAAGGCAATGCGAAGCGAGCCGAAGAAGAATTCCGCTTATGAGTCGCCGTTGGTGACGTGCTCAAATCGGATAAAGAAGGGAAACTTGTCTGAGCGCAGCGAGTTTGTTTCCCTTCCCGATTTGAGTGCGGCGCCAACGGGAACCCCGAAGGGGCGGCGAATCGCGGTCGCCTTTCTTTGCTTACTTTCTTTGGCGAAGCAAAGAAAGTGAGCGGCTGCCGGGCCGCACCCGGCAACCACGGTCGTCCGAAGAGCAAACAGAATTAGCTACCGACGAACCAAAGTCGAAACAACCGACAAGACGCTCAGCCAACCTTATCCAGCTTAGCCACACTCAAATCCAACAACTTCATCCCAAACTTCCCGAAGTTGATATGCGCCCGCGTACTCCCGCCCCCACCTTCGATATTGACGATCACACCCTCACCAAACTTGGCATGCGCCACGTTCTGCCCAATCCGCCACCCCGAATCCGGCCGCGAAAAATTCTGCGCAATTTTGTTATTACCTGACTCAGGCGCAGCATCCCAAGCCGATTTCGGCTGAGCAAACCAGCTATGCTGTTGCTGCTGAATCTTCGGCGACAACCACTTGATCGATTCGTCCGGCAATTCATCAAAGAAGCGTGAGCGCATGTTGTAGCGCGTCTGGCCATGCAACATGCGTGTCTGCGAAAAGCTCATGTACAAACGCTTGCGCGCGCGCGTGATGGCGACGTACATGAGGCGGCGTTCTTCTTCCACGCCGCCCTCTTCCTTGGCGCTGTTCTCATGCGGGAACAAGCCTTCTTCCAGACCGGTGATGAACACCGCGTCGAACTCCAAGCCCTTGGCCGAGTGCACCGTCATCAGTTGCAATGCGTCCTGCCCGGCCTGCGCCTGGTTGTCGCCGGCTTCCAGCGACGCGTGCGAAAGGAAAGCCGACAGCGGCGACATGATGGTCGTCAGCGCGGCGTCGGCGTCGATGATCTCGATACCATCCGCAGTGGTGATGGACGTACCAGCAACGGCTTGCGCCTGCGGCCCGAGGAAGGCCGGCGCATCGAGGCCATAACCTTCTTCCGAAACGAACAAGGTCGCCGCGCTGACGATTTGCTCCAGATTCTCGATGCGGTCTGCGCCTTCTTTTTCGTTGCGATAGTGCGTCAGCAAACCGCTGCTGTCGAGCACCACCTGCACCATTTCCTGCAAGGGCAGATTCTGCGTTTCAAAACGCGCGGCTTCGATCAGCTTGATGAAACCGTTGAGCGTCGAGCCGGCCTTGCCGGCAACATAAGGCACCGCCGCATACAGCGAGCAGTTGTACTGGCGCGCGGCGTCCTGCAATTGCTCCAGCGCCTTGGCGCCGATGCCGCGCGTAGGGAAGTTCACCACGCGCAGGAACGCCGAATCGTTGTTCAGGTTGTCCATCAATTGCAGGTAGGCGATCGCATGCTTGACCTCGGCGCGCTCGAAGAAGCGCTGGCCGCCGTACACGCGATACGGAATCGCCGATGAGAACAAGGCATGCTCCAGCACCCGCGACTGCGCATTGGAGCGATACAGCAAGGCGATCTCGCTGCGCGCCCAGCCTTCGGCGATCAGGTTCTTGACCTGTTCGATGATCCATTGCGCTTCCTGCAGATCGCTGCTGGATTCAAACACGCGCACCTGCTCGCCATGGCCGGCGTCGGTGCGCAGGTTCTTGCCGAGGCGCTTGCTGTTGTTGGCGATCAGGATATTGGCCGCGTCGAGAATGTGGCCGTGCGAGCGATAGTTCTGCTCCAGCTTGATCAGGTTCTGCACGCGGAACTCGCGCTCGAACGACGTCATGTTGCCGACGTTGGCGCCGCGGAACGCGTAGATGCTCTGGTCATCGTCGCCCACCGCAAACACCGCGCCGCTGTCGACCTGGCCCTGGCCGGACATGATCTTGAGCCATTTGTATTGCAGGTCGTTGGTATCCTGGAACTCGTCCACCAGCACATGGCGGAAGCGACGCTGGTAATGCTCGCGCAGCGGCTGGTTGCGCGACAGCAGCTCATACGTGCGCAGCAGCAGTTCGGCAAAATCGACCACGCCTTCGCGCTGGCATTGCTGGTCGTACAGATCGTAGAGCTCGACGAACTTGCGGTTGTAATCGTCATGCGCCTCGACGTCCTTGGCGCGCAGGCCCTGGTCCTTGGCGCCGTTGATGAAGTACATCAGGTTGCGCGGCGGATACTTCTCGTCGTCGACGTTCATCTGCTTGAGCAGGCGCTTGATGGCCGACAACTGATCCTGCGAGTCGAGGATCTGGAAGGTCTGCGGCAAGGCGGCGTCGCGGTGATGCGCGCGCAACAGGCGGTTGCACAAGCCATGGAAGGTGCCGATCCACATGCCGCGCGTGTTGATCGGCATCATCGCCGACAGGCGCGCCGTCATTTCCTTGGCCGCCTTGTTGGTAAACGTCACCGCCAGGATGCCCGACGGCGACACTTGCCCGGTCTGGATCAGCCACGCGATGCGCGTGGTCAGCACGCGCGTCTTGCCCGAGCCGGCGCCGGCCAGGATCAGTGCGGATTGTGCGGGAAGGGTGACGGCGGCAAGCTGCTCGGCGTTGAGATTGTGAAGAAGATTTTGCATCCCGCGATTATACGTCCGCGCGTCATTAGGGACGCGCGCGGCCTGCATATTCCTGTCCCGTTTGCTCTCGCCAATCGGGCGATCTCCCGCGCCGCCTGCAGGTTTCCGCCAAACGGCGTAAAATTCTGCACTGCAACATGGCATTGAGGCCGGTTGCATTCTCTCTTTTCCCTATCATGTCCAAAGAAGCACTACGCCCCGCTCCCGCCGCCGCCGAATGCGCGTCTGCCGTCACGCCTGCACAACCCCATTCCCAAACCGCCGTCATGGCCCAGATCCTGTCGACGGTGCTATTCACCTTCCTGGCCTACATGACCATCGGTATCCCGCTCGCGGTGCTGCCCGGCTATGTCCACCTGGATCTCGGTTACAGCTCGTTCATCGCGGGCCTGTCGATCAGCGTGCAATATCTCTCGACCTTCATCACGCGCGCCCAGGCCGGCCGCATGGTCGACACCATCGGCCCGAAGAAAACCGTCATGCGCGGCATGCTGGCCTGCGTCGCCAGCGGCGCCTTCCTGGTGCTGGCGGCGTGGTCGGCTGAATTGCCCTGGCTCAGCCTGTCCATGGTCCTGGTCAGCCGCTTCTGCCTCGGCATCGGCGAGAGCCTGGCCGGCACCGGCTCCATCATCTGGGGCATCGGCCGCATCGGCGCGACGCACACCGCGCGCATGATTTCGTGGAACGGCATCGCCACCTATGGCGCGCTGGCCATCGGCGCGCCGCTGGGCGTGGCGCTGCTGCACGTGGGCGGCTTCGCCGCCATCGGCTTCCTGGCGCTGGCATTGCCGCTGATCGGTTACGTGATCGCGCGCCGCCGCCCTGCCGTACCTGTCGTGCGCGGCGAACGCCTGGCCTTCCGCCTGGTGCTCAACCGCGTGCTGCCCTACGGCATCGGCCTGGCGCTCGGCACGGTCGGCTTCGGCGCCATCGCCACCTTCATCACCTTGTATTACGCCAGCCATCAATGGTCCAACGCGGCCTTCTCGCTGACGCTGTTCGGCGGCTGCTTCATCGGCTCGCGCCTGCTGTTCGCCAATGCCATCAATCGCTTCGGCGGCTTCAAGGTGGCGATTGCGTCCTTCATCGTCGAAGCGGTCGGCCTGAGCATCTTGTGGCTGGCCGGCTCTGCTGAAGTCGCCATGCTCGGCGCAGCACTGGCCGGCTTCGGCTTTGCGCTGGTGTTTCCGTCGCTGGGCGTGGAAGCGGTCGGCCTGGTGCCGGCGCCCAATCGCGGCGCGGCGCTCGGCGCATATTCGGTGTTCCTGGATCTGGCGCTGGGCATCACCGGTCCGCTGGCGGGACTGATCGTGGGGCAGTTCGGTTATGAAGAGGTGTTTTTGTTTGCCGCCATCGGGGCGCTGTGCGCCGTAGCGCTGACCTTGTCGCTGTATCGCCGCGCACAAAATTACAAAACAGACAACGCCAGCTAACGCCTTGTGATGAGGGCTATCATCCCCAAGTGTTATTCATGAGCTTGTGGTTTTGACATAAAATCGCAGCGTTGCATTCCATCACACCAAGGAGCGAAACAATGGCAAAGAAAAACGTCGCAGCAATCAACATCGGCATCAACGACAAGGATCGCAAGAAGATTGCGGACGGCCTCAGCAAGCTGCTGGCCGATTCCTACACGCTCTACCTGAAGACCCACAATTTCCACTGGAACGTCACCGGCCCGATGTTCAACACGCTGCACCTGATGTTCGAAGGTCAGTACACCGAACTGGCGCTGGCCGTCGACCTGATCGCCGAACGCATCCGCGCACTGGGCTATCCGGCGCCGGGTTCGTACAAGGAATTCGCCAAGCTGTCGTCGATCCCTGAAGCCGAAGGCGTACCTGCCGCCGACGAAATGATCCGTCAACTGGTGGCCGGCCAGGAAGCCGTTACCCGCACCGCGCGTTCGATGTTCCCGGCAGTTGACGCAGCCGCCGATGAACCGACCGCCGACTTGCTGACCCAGCGCATGCAGCTGCATGAAAAGAATGCATGGATGCTTCGCAGCTTGCTGGAAAGCTGATCTCCGGCATCTTCCGCGCATGAAAAAATGCCGCTGACATCATAACGATGCAGCGGCATTTTTCATTTCTGCAAGTGTGCGTTCAGAACAAGTCGGCAAACCGGCGTGCCGCCGCTTCCGGATCATCGGTCATGTAGACGCTGCTGATGGCGGCCACCATGTCGGTGCCCTGCGCAATCAGCGGCAGGCAATTTTCCTGCGTCATGCCGCCGATGACGACCACCGGCAAGGGGATTTCCTTCTTCGACTCGGCGACGATTTCCGGCGCGGTCTTGAAGTCGTATTTCTTCACGCGCGACGGATAGAAGCCACCGAACGCCACGTAGGTCGCACCGGCCACATGCGCGTCGCGCGCCAGTTGCAAGGTGCCGTAGCACGAGGCGCCGACGATCTTGTCCTTGCCGACTTGCGCGCGCACCTCGGCCACCGAGGCGTCGGTGCCGCCGACGTGGATGCCTTCGGCGTCGAGTTCGATGCAAAGGTCAACGTAGTCGTTGATGATGAACGGCGTATTGTGGCGACGGCAGACTTGCAGCAGCGCACTCGCCTGCTCTTTGCGCAGCGCTGCATCGGCGGTCTTGTGGCGGTACTGCACCAGCGTCGCGCCGCCTTTGATCGCCTGTTCGGTCGCGCCGACCAGCTTGTCCGTGTCATCCCAGTCGGGGGTCACGATGTACAGACCGTGCAGGGACCATTGTCTGGCTTCACTCATTTCTTTTCTCCGAAAAATAACGGCACGCGATTGGGAATGCGCTGTCCGTCCGCGATCGCGTAGGAAGTTTCCAGCGCATGCTGGCAGTACCTCTGCGCCGCTTCGATGGCGTCGCGCATGCCGAGACCTTGCGCCAGCTGCGCCGACAAAGCTGCCGCCAGTGTGCAACCGCTGCCATGGAATTCATCCTGAAGGCGCGGCCAGCTCCACGACGCAAAGGCGCCGTCGGGGCCGAACCAGCGATTGACCACATCCTGATGCTGCGGACCGTGGCCACCCTTGAGCAATACGTTCTCGCAACCGCGCTGCATCAGGATCGCGGCCTGCCGTTCCGGCGCATGCTCGCTGCCGCACAGCCGGTTGGCTTCGTTGAGATTGGGCGTGATGACGGTGGCGACCGCATATAAAGATTCAATCGCCAGCGCCGCATCGTCGGTCGACAACTGATCGCCCTTGCCGTTGGCCAGCACCGGATCGAACACCACCGGCAAATCCGGCCGGCGTGCGCGCAATTGCAAAATCAGGTCTGCAATCGTCTCGGCATTGCGGCGGTTGCCGGCGATGCCGAGCTTGACGGCCCGGATGTCGAAACGATCAATCAGCACCTGCGCCTGATGGCGAATCAATTCCGCATCGAGCGGATGTACGGCGAACACGCTGACGTTGTCCTGCACCGTCAACGCGGTCGGCACCGACAGCGGATGGCAGCCGAGCGCGCTGATGGCAGGAATATCCGCCTGCATGCCGGCGCCGCCGCTGGGGTCGGAACCGGAAAATACCAGCACGCAAGGCGGCGACGAACGATACGAAGACATGACCTGGCTCAGACGACCCGGCCCGCCATCGGCGACGATGGCGACGCCGCAAAGCGCTTCGGCACACGACCGGCGAGGAAGGCTTCACGACCGGCTTCCACCGCCAATTTCATCGCCCGCGCCATGCGGATCGGATCGCGCGCACCGGCAATCGCGGTATTCATCAGCACGCCGTCGCAACCAAGCTCCATTGCAATCGCGGCGTCCGAAGCCGTACCGACGCCGGCATCGACCAGCACCGGAATCTTCGACTGTTCGATGATCAGCGACAGGTTCCACGGATTCAGGATGCCCATGCCGGAGCCGATCAGCGACGCCAGCGGCATCACCGCCACCACGCCGATGTCTTCCAGCATGCGCGCCTGGATGGGATCGTCGCTGCAATACACCATCACGTCGAAGCCGTCCTTGACCAGTGTCGCAGCGGCCTTCAGGGTCTCCGGCATGTTCGGGAACAGGGTCTTCTCGTCGCCCAGTACTTCCAGCTTGACCAGCTTGTGGCCGTTCAACAATTCGCGCGCCAGTTGCAGCGTGTAAACCGCATCTTCGGCGTTGTAGCAGCCGGCCGTATTCGGCAGGATGGTGTAGCGCGAAGGCGGCACCACGTCGAGCAGACTCGGCGCATTCGGATCCTGACCGATGTTCACGCGGCGAATCGCCACGGTGATGATGTCGGCGCCGCTGGCCTCGGTGGCTTCGCGGGTTTCGTTGAGATCCTTGTACTTGCCGCTGCCGACCAGCAGGCGGGAGTTGTAGGTTTTTCCTGCAATCGTCAGTCCCGCGTCCGCAGTCAGCGCAGGAGTGTCGTTCATGTTCATGTCAATTCCTTTCAGGTTTTAGCCGCCGCCGATGGCGCGGACCACGTCGACGCGGTCCGCATCGGCCAGCACGCGTCCGGCCCAGAGCTGCGACGGCACCACTTGCCGGTTCACGGCGACCGCGACGGCCTTGCCGGTCAGCTCCAGCGCAGCAATCAGCTGCGCCAGATCCGCCCCGTCAGCGATTGCATGCGGCTTGCCATTCAATTCAATCTGCATCGCATTCACCGCAACGCTCAGGTCTTGGAATAAATCTCGGCGCCCATCTTCACGAACTCCACCGACTTCACTTCCATGCCCTTCTTGAGCGCCGCGATTTCAGAGATGCCTTCCTTGGCGGCGTATTCGCGCACTTCCTGCGTGATCTTCATCGAGCAGAAATGCGGGCCGCACATGGAGCAGAAATGCGCCACCTTGGCTGAATCCTTGGGCAAGGTTTCGTCATGGAATTCGCGTGCTTTGTCCGGGTCGAGACCGATGTTGAACTGGTCTTCCCAGCGGAATTCGAAGCGCGCCTTCGACAGCGCGTTGTCGCGGATCTGCGCGCCCGGATGGCCCTTGGCCAGATCGGCGGCATGCGCAGCGATCTTGTAAGTGATGATGCCGTCCTTGACGTCGACCTTGTTCGGCAAACCCAGATGTTCCTTCGGCGTGACGTAGCACAGCATCGCGGTGCCGTACCAGCCGATCTGCGCGGCGCCGATGCCGGAAGTGATGTGGTCGTAGCCCGGTGCGATGTCAGTGGTCAAGGGGCCCAGCGTGTAGAACGGCGCTTCGTGGCATTGCTCCAGTTGCAGGTCCATGTTTTCCTTGATCAGGTGCATCGGCACGTGGCCGGGACCTTCGATCATGACCTGCACGTCGTGCTTCCACGCGATCTTGGTCAGCTCGCCCAGGGTCTTCAGCTCACCCAGTTGCGCTTCGTCGTTGGCGTCATAGATCGAACCCGGACGCAAGCCGTCGCCGAGGCTGAAGCTGACGTCGTAGGCCTTCATGATTTCGCAGATGTCTTCGAAGTGTTCGTACAGGAAGGATTCCTTGTGATGCGCCAGGCACCACTTGGCCATGATCGAGCCGCCGCGCGAGACGATGCCCGTCATGCGTTTGGCGGTCAGCGGCACGTATTGCAGGCGCACGCCGGCGTGGATGGTGAAGTAGTCGACGCCTTGCTCGGCCTGCTCGATCAGGGTGTCGCGGAAGATTTCCCAGGTCAGGTCTTCAGCCTTGCCGTTGACCTTTTCCAGCGCCTGATAGATCGGCACGGTGCCGATCGGCACCGGCGAATTGCGAATGATCCATTCACGTGTTTCGTGGATGTTCTTGCCGGTCGACAGGTCCATGACGTTGTCGCCGCCCCAGCGGATGGCCCAGGTCATCTTTTCGACTTCTTCGCCTATCGACGAGGTCACGGCCGAGTTGCCGATGTTGGCGTTGATCTTCACCAGGAAGTTGCGGCCGATGATCATCGGTTCGACTTCCGGGTGATTGATGTTGGCAGGGATGATGGCGCGGCCGCGGGCGACTTCGTCGCGCACGAATTCCGGTGTGATCATGGCGGGGATAGAAGCGCCGAAAGATTGCCCCGGATGCTGGCGGCCCATCAGGTCAGCCAGTTTGTTGCCCATCGGGCCGGAGGCTTTCAGCTCTTCCAGGTATTCCTGGCGGCGCAGGTTTTCGCGGATGGCGATGTATTCCATCTCCGGCGTGATGATGCCTTTGCGCGCGTAGTGCATCTGCGAGACATTCCCGCCTTCTTTGGCGCGGCGCGGCTTGCGATGCAAGTTGAAGCGCAGCTCGGCCAGCGCCGGATCGTTCAGGCGCTGCTGGCCGTATTCGGAACTCGGACCGTCCAGTTCATCGGTATCGTTGCGCTCCAGAATCCACGGCAGGCGCGGCGTCTCCAGACCATTGCGGATGTCGATTTTGGCGTCCGGATCCGTGTACGGACCAGAGGTGTCATAGACGTAGATCGGCGGATTCTTTTCCGAGCCGAACATGGCCGGCGTGTCGGACTGGCTGATCTGGCGCATCGGCACGCGGATATCAGGGCGCGAACCGGTGACGTAGATCTTGCGGGAATTCGGTAAAGGCTGGACGGCTGCTTCGTCTACCGTGGCGGTAGCGGAGAGGAATTTTGGATTGGCGTTCATTTTGGCTCCTTTGCTTGAAATTACTTGGCTTGGAGCCAGCAAAGGAGGATTCGGAAAGAGACCAGTTGCGTGCTGAAGAGGCAATGCAATACGGTAGTTCCGGCGCTTCCCTTCGCTGGCATTACCCAGATCAGGTTCAAGGGTATTTCTCACCCGTTTGCCGAACTTGCGTTCATTGGCATTCAGGACCCCTAGCATTTGTTTCTCTTACTACGTTCGGTTTCAAACGTCGTGGGCCGGATTCTACTCCAATAATTTTGGAGCGGCATCACTAATTTCCACTACTTGTCATGCGCGCAAGGACATGTGCCCGCGGCTGCAAGATATTGCCAAACAACAATTTTCCCTCTGTTTTCGAAACCACAATTTCGGGCTGAAAGCCTGTTTGGGCGGCGACTCCTTTATAATGATCGGTTTCGCAAAAACACACGTCAAATCATGGAATTAGCCAAGTCGTTCGAGCCTGCCGATATCGAAAAATTCTGGCGCGAGGAGTGGGAAAAGCGCGGATATTTCGCCGCCACCACCGCGCCCGAAAAGCCGTCGTTCAGCATCCAGCTGCCGCCGCCGAATGTGACCGGCACGCTGCACATGGGCCACGCCTTCAATCAGACCATCATGGACGGCCTGACCCGCTACCATCGCATGCGCGGTTTCAACACCGCCTGGATCCCGGGCACCGACCACGCCGGCATCGCCACGCAGATCGTGGTGGAGCGCCAGCTCGATGCGCAAAAGATTTCGCGCCATGACCTCGGCCGTGAGAAGTTCGTCGAGAAGGTGTGGGAGTGGAAGGAGAAATCCGGCTCGACCATCACCGGCCAGATGCGCCGCATGGGCGCCTCGACCGACTGGGACCGCGAGTACTTCACGATGGATCCGAAGATGTCGAACGCCGTCACGGAAGTCTTCGTGCGCCTGTTCGAGCAAGGCCTGATCTATCGCGGCAAGCGCCTGGTCAACTGGGATCCGGTGCTGGGCACGGCGGTGTCCGACCTGGAAGTGGTGTCGGAAGAAGAAGACGGCTCGATGTGGCATATCCGCTATCCATTGGTCGACGGCAGCGGTCACATCACGGTGGCGACGACGCGTCCGGAAACACTGCTGGGCGACGTCGCCGTGGCCGTCGATCCGACCGACGAGCGTTATGCGCACCTGGTCGGCAAGATGCTCAAGCTGCCGCTGACCGACCGCGAAATCCCGATCATCAAGGACGAATACGTCGACAAGGAATTCGGCACCGGCTGCGTGAAGATCACGCCTGCGCACGACTTCAACGATTATCAGGTCGGCGCACGCCACAACCTGGAGAAAATCAGCATCCTGACGCTGGACGCCAAGATCAATGAAAACGGCCCGGCCAAATATCAGGGTCTGGATCGCTTCGAGGCGCGCAAGCAGATGGTTGCCGACCTCGATGCGCAAGGCCTGCTGGAACTGGTCAAGCCGCACAAGCTGATGGTGCCGCGCGGCGACCGCACCGGCGTCGTGATCGAGCCGATGCTGACCGACCAATGGTTCGTCGCCATGAGCAAGCCGGCGCCGGAAGGCACTTACTTCCCGGGCAAGTCGATTGCCGAAGTGGCGCTGGAAAAAGTCGCCAACGGCGAGATCAAGCTGATTCCGGAAAACTGGAACAACACCTACAACCAGTGGCTCAACAACATCCAGGACTGGTGTATCTCGCGCCAACTGTGGTGGGGCCATCAGATCCCGGCGTGGTACGACGAAGACGGCAAGGTCTACGTGGCGCGCACTGAAGCGGAAGCCCAGGCGCAAGCCGGCGGCAAGACCGTAACGCGCGACAACGACGTGCTCGACACCTGGTTCTCGTCCGCGCTGGTGCCGTTCTCGACACTGGGCTGGCCGGAAGAAACGCCGGACTACAAACTGTTCCTGCCGTCGTCGGTGCTGGTGACCGGCTTCGACATCATCTTCTTCTGGGTGGCGCGCATGGTCATGATGACCACGCACTTCACCGGCCAGGTGCCGTTCAATACCGTCTACGTGCATGGTCTGGTGCGCGACGCCAGCGGCCAGAAGATGTCCAAGTCCAAGGGCAACACGCTCGACCCGATCGATCTGATCGACGGCATCGGCGTGGATGAACTGGTCGCCAAGCGCACCGTCGGCCTGATGAACCCGAAGCAGGCCGCCAGTATTGAAAAGGCGACCCGCAAGGAATTCGCCGACGGCATCCCGGCCTTCGGCACCGATGCGCTGCGCTTCACGTTCGCCTCGCTGGCGACGCTGGGCCGCAACATCAACTTCGACCTCGGCCGCTGTGAAGGCTATCGCAACTTCTGCAACAAGCTGTGGAACGCCACCCGCTTTGTGCTGATGAACACCGAAGGCCAGGACTGCGGTTTCGACGGTCACGTCAAGGGCGAATGCAACAAGGAACAGCTGCAGTTCTCGCAAGCCGACCGCTGGATCGTGTCGTTGATGCAGCGCACCGAAGCCGAAGTCGAAAAGGGTTTCGCCGACTACCGCTTCGACAACATCGCTTCCGCCATCTACAAGTTCGTGTGGGACGAGTACTGCGACTGGTATCTGGAAATGGCCAAATCGCAGATTCAGAACGGCAACGAAGCGCAACAACGCGCGACACGCCGCACCCTGCTGCGCGTGCTGGAAGGCGTGCTGCGTTTGGCGCATCCGGTGCTGCCTTTCATCACCGAAGCTCTGTGGCAAAGCGTGGCGCCGCTGACCGACAAGAAGCTCGACCCGGCCGGCGACTCCATCATGCGTCAACCGTATCCGCAAGCCGATCTGGAAAAGATCGACGTGGATGCCGAAGCATGGATGACACAGTTGAAGACGCTGACCGACGCTTGCCGCAACCTGCGCGGCGAGATGCAATTGTCGCCGGCGCTGCGCGTGCCGCTGATCATTGAGACCGCGAATGCGGAAGCGGTGAACTCCTTCCTCCCGTATCTGCAATCGCTGGTGAAGCTGAGCGAAACGCAAGTCGTGACGCAATTGCCGGAGTCGCCGGCGCCGGTCGCCATCGTCGGCGATCTGAAGTTGATGCTGAAGGTGGAAATCGATATCGCGGCGGAACGCGAACGCATGGCCAAGGAGATCACCCGCATCAGCGGCGAGATCGTCAAGGCCAATGCCAAGCTGTCCAACGAGAGCTTCGTGGCGCGTGCCCCGGAAGCGGTCGTGGCGCAAGAGAAAGAGCGCCTCGCCAACTTCAGCACCACGCTGGCGAAACTGGAAGAGCAACTGGCGAAGTTAAAGTAAGTTGAAATAGCTTGATGAAATAAGCCGGCCCGACCAGCTTCCGATCAGCCGCCGTCCTGCAAAGGGCGGCGGCTTTTTTATTGCCCTGCCGCCATCTTTTTAATGCTTGCCGGACGCCGTCGGCTTGTCTACACTAGCCGGATAAAATTAGAACAATCGTGCTTTTATTTAAACCACCAGTTTCACCAATGGACGGAGACATCATGAACACTCGCATCATTCTGAGCAGCGCCCTGTTGGCCCTGAGCGCACTAAGCACCGCAACCGCCTGGGCCGCCGACGGCTCGCCTGTCGGCCTGTGGAAAAACATCGACGACGCCACCGGCCAGCCCAAGGCCTTGATCCGCATCACCGAAAGCGACGGCGAGCTCAAGGGCAAGATCGAGAAGCTCTTCCGCCCCGCCGAAGAAGATCAGAATCCCAAGTGCGTGAAATGCGAAGGCGCGCTGAAAGACCAGCCCATTGTCGGTATGACCATCCTCTCCGGCCTGAAGAAAGACGGCGACGAATACAACGGCGGCCAGATTCTTGATCCGGCCAACGGCAAGCTGTACAAGAGCAAGCTGACCGTCGTCGAAGACGGCAAGAAACTCAACGTGCGCGGCTATATCGGCATGCCGATGCTGGGTCGCACGCAAACCTGGGTGCGCGAAGAGTAAAAATTCTTGCCGCGATGCATCGCGAGCGAAGCTTGCGATGCATCCTGTTTTACTTCCTGTTCCACCTTTCCTCCCGCACACATTTCCCGTCTGGAATTTCTCATCTGCTTTTCCCATTTGGAAATAGACAGCTTGCGCAACACCTGCCTTCTTTCGTGTTGCCCATTGCCTGCGAAATTGTTAGCCTGAGAATAACAAAACAAGAGGACTGGAATTTTTCCGGCCAAACTTGCGCATCACATTCGACGCCGGTGATCCGTCACGTTTTCGAATGTTCTCTCGGGGGAGGGAAATACCCATGCACTCGTCGCGACGCTCCATCTTGCTGTGCTTGTCGGTCGCAGCGATTTTCCTCTCCCGTGCGTTCCCTGCACTGGCCCAGGACCCTGATCGTGAAGTCCTGATCGGCTATGTCGCGCCGATGGACGACGCCGAGGCCTCCAGCGGCGCCGGCGCTGCACAGATGGCGATTGACGAAGCCAATGCCGCGTCGATACGCATCGGAGGTGCGGCCGTCACTTTCAAGTTGCTGCTGCAAAACGACAAAGCCGATCCGCGCACCGCCGAACAGATCGCGCGCTACCTGGCCAAGACCAGCGTGGTCGCGGTCGTCGGTCACTGGACCAGCAGCACCAGCATTGCCGTCGCGCCGATCTATGCCGACGCCGGCATTGCGCAGCTGGCGCCGATTGCGTGGAGCAGGCGCTTTACGCTGGCGCCGGGCAGCAGTCATTTTCAGGGTGTGGGCAGCGATGACATGGCAATGGCGTATGCAGTCGGCTATCTGTCGGGGCACGTGCATCCACGGCTGGTGATGGTGATCGACGACAAGGCGCCGCTGGGCGTTTCCATGGCGGACTCATTCGAGAAATATGCCAAAGCCGCCGGCATCGCCACTTCGCGCCAATCGGTCAGCACCCAGACTTCGGACTTCAATCCGCAGCTGCAGATCGCGAAAACCATTCGTCCGGACATGATCCTGTTCACGGGCCGCAGCGCACAAAGCGCGGCGATTGCACGCAACCTCAAACGCATGGGCGTCTCCGCCAGCCTGATGATGACGGGGCCGGTAGTGTCGACGGACTTCCTCGCAGGCATCAACCACAGCGATGAAGATCTCTATGCCATCGTTCCCGGACCGCCCGCCGACGGCAGCAAGATACAAGCCTTCAGGAAACGCTACATGGCGAACTTCACGCGCGCACCTGCGCCGTTCGCGATGTTTGCCTATGACTCCGTCAACACGCTGATTGCCGCCATCAGGAAAGCCGACAGCCTGGATCGCCAGAGCATCATCGCAGGCTTGTACGGGGTCAACCACGCAGGACTCACCGGCACCATCTCTTTCCGTCCCGATGGCACCCTCAAGAGTCCGACTTACACCTTGCACCAGACCGAAAAAGCTCATTGGACGGTACGCAAGGTATTCAGGCCGCCAGCCTGAACCGGAGACACGAGCGCACATCGGCGCGCGAAACGCATCACTTTGCACCGGGGGACGTATGTCGACTTCCTGTCGTTTCACTGCTTTTCTTTTGCTGCTGTTGTCCACACTGTCCTGGGCGGGTACAACCGAAACTCCGCCGATCGTCGTGACAATAGGTTTCGCAGCACCGCTGGCGGAAGTCCCTGCGCGCCAGGGCCGCAATGCCGCACTGCTGGCCATCGAGGAAATCAACAAGAGTAATCCCATCATCGGCGGTCGCGTCGTCGTCTTCGAGTTGCTGGAGCAGGATGACAAAGCCGACCCGCGCATCAGCGAGTTCATCGCGCGCGCGCTCGTCAGCAGCAAGGTGATCGGCGTCATCGGCCATTGGAACAGTCCGACGACGATCGCCGCCGCGCCCATTTACCACACAGCGGGACTGGCGCAGATATCACCGTTTTCGTGGAGTCGCAGTTTCACGCAAAAATCTTACAAGACCGCCTTCCAGATCATCGGCAGCGATGACGTCGGACTCGCGCTGGCAGCCGATTACCTGGTCGGGGAACAGAAACTGAAACGTGTGCTGGTGCTCGATGACGGCGGCTTTCTCGGCACCAGCATGGCGGACTATTTTTCCAATCATGCGAAAGCCGCCGACGGCGAAATCATTCAGCGCATGTCGATCAGCGGCAATACATCCGACTTCAACCAGCCGCTGCAAAAAGCGCGGGATGCGCAGGCGGACCTGATTTTCTTCAGCGGCCGCGTGATGCAAAGCGATGTGTTGGCGCGCAACCTCCAACGCTTTCGCCTGCCGGCAAAATTGCTGCTGACCGGTAGCGTGATATCGCCTGTTTTTCTGAAAAACGCCACCGATATCGACAGCACCATTCTCGCCATCGTGCCCAGCACGCCGCTGGACAAACGTCCCGGCATGGCGGCGTTGCAAAAGAAGTACGCCGAGCGCTTCGGCGGCGCGATGATTCCGTTCGCGGTGTACTCCTACGACAGCGTGCACTTGCTGGCGGCTGCGACGAAGAAGGCCAACTCGCTGGATCGCGGCAAGATCGTCGATGCGCTGCACGAGATCAGATACAGCGGCGTCAGCGCCAACATCGCCTTCGATGTCAATGGCGCGCTGCTCAAGCCGGGATATACGCTCTACAGTTATGAGCGCAAGGGATGGGTGCCGCTGCGGGTCTTCACCGGCAAATAGAATCGCGCGTCAAGGCGCCGGTTTGTGCTGGGCGACGAAGCGGTCGAGCTGGCGTGCAAAGGCGCGGCCGTCAGCCTGACTGAATGCTGCCGGTCCACCGGTTTCGACACCGCTGCCGCGCAGTTCTTCCATGAAATTGCGCATCGTCAGATGCTGCTGGATATTGTCGACGGTGTACATCTCGCCGCGTGGATTGAGCACGGCGACACCGTTGGCGACGACTTCGGCGGCGAGCGGAATGTCGGCCGTGATCACGAGGTCGCCGGCTGCTGCGAGCTTGACGATTTCCTTGTCGGCGACGTCAAAGCCGGCCGGAACCACGATCGATTTGATAAAGCGTGAAGGCGGTGTGCGCAGGTGCCGGTTGGCCACCAGCGTCACCATGATCTCGGTGCGATCGGCGACACGGAACAGCATGTCCTTGATGACGCCCGGACAGGCGTCGGCATCAACCCAGATGTGCATGACTCACCTGTCGAACCTGTGTGCAGCCGGACAGAAAATCAGACAAACGACACCGTCAGTCCCTGCAATGCGACGCCGGAAAACGCCGTGATCCAGGTCTGTCCGGCTTCCACCGGATAGGCATCGGTCCAGGTGCCGGTGGTAATGATTTCGCCGGCCTGCAGCGGTGCGAATTGCGGCTGAGTCTTGAGCAACTGATGCAAATGCCACAGCGCATGCAAAGGACTGTCGGCTTCGTCGTTGAAGAACCCGGCGGCGCGCAGCCGGCCGTTGCTGTCGGTGCTGCTCGACAGCGAGACGCTGGCGCTGGCCAGGATCTGCGGCAGGTTATGGCGCGTGGCCGACGACAGTACGTGCGGCTCGCCGATGATGAGCGTGCCGTGCAGGCCGAAGGCAGCAATCGAATCGGCCACCGTGAATTCCCAGTTGGCGAAGGGACAGGCGACGATCTCGAAACCGTGCGCCATCCATTCGATGCACTCGGCCAGTTCGTCGATGGTCGCGTCCGGCGATGGCGCCTGCCCGAGCTTGAAGACGATTTCCGGCTCGATACGAGGCTGCAACGCGCCCTTCAGGCATTGCTTGCCATGGTTGTCCTCGGCGTAGCGCACCGTGGAGTCGTAGATGTGCGCCCAGATCGGAATGCGCGCGTCATCGGTGACGCCGTATTTGTCCCAGGTCTTGTGCACGGTGAAGCCGATCTTGCGGCCGATCGGTTGTTCACCCTGGGCCACGCGAATGTCGATGATGCGACGCGCGATGTCGTAAGCATCGTCAACGGACAACGGTTCGGAAGAGGACAGGAGCGGCAGCAGGCGTGTGTTTGCGCGGGCATCGAGGAGTTGATGCGCGTACCGACTGGCTTGGCTCGACATAAGCATGAGAGGCTCGCCCACAAAGATAGTGATTAGCTATCCATTGTCGATGACGATTAATTTTTGCACAAGTGAAAATAAAGAAATCACAAGAAGATCACATGAAATTCTTGGCAAATTTCTAATGAATTGACGAGATGACGAGACACTTTTCCGGCGCGGCAATCGTCCGGCCAAATGGTCAGGCCAATGTCAGTGTGAGCGAAAGTTGACGCAATTCAACAGCTGTTACCGGCAAACAGACGTGATACGGCGAATGGTGGAAGAGTGTATTGGCGAGCCCGCCAGTACACTCTTTTGCACAAGGAAATCAACCGGCCCAAAGATCGCCGTTGGGACCGGTGCGCGGCGCCGTCACGCCGAAGTGGGTATACGCCAGCGGCGTCGCCACGCGGCCGCGCGGCGTGCGTTGCAGATAGCCTTGCTGGATCAGGTAAGGCTCCAGCACGTCTTCGATGGTGTCGCGCTCTTCACCGATTGCAGCGGCGAGGTTGTCGAGTCCGACCGGGCCGCCGTTGAATTTGAACAGCACCGCTTCAAGCAGCTTGCGGTCCATCACGTCAAAGCCGACCGGATCAACGTCGAGCATCACCAGTGCGGCGTCGGCCATGGCTTGCGTGATCCGGCCATTGCCTTTCACTTCCGCATAGTCGCGCACGCGACGCAGCAGACGATTGGCGATGCGCGGCGTGCCGCGGCTGCGCTTGGCGATTTCCAGCGCGCCTTCTTCGACGATGGGCGCATTCAGGAGGCCGGCGCTGCGCGTGACGATGCGCGCCAGTTCGGGCGGGGTGTAGAACTCCAGGCGTGCGACGATGCCGAAGCGGTCGCGCAGCGGATTGGTCAGCATGCCGGCGCGCGTGGTGGCGCCGACCAGCGTGAACGGTTGCAGGTCGAGGCGCACCGAACGCGCCGCCGGGCCTTCGCCGATCATGATGTCGATCTGGTAGTCCTCGAGCGCGGGATAGAGGATTTCTTCCACCACCGGCGACAGCCGGTGGATCTCGTCGATGAACAACACGTCGTTGGCTTCGAGATTGGTCAGCAGCGCCGCAAGGTCGCCCGCGCGCTCCAGCACCGGGCCGGAAGTCTGGCGCAGGTTGACGCCCATTTCGCGCGCGATGATGTGCGCCATGGTGGTCTTGCCGAGACCCGGTGGACCGAACAGCAAGGTGTGATCGAGCGCTTCGCCGCGCTGGCGCGCCGCCGAGATGAAGATCTCGAGCTGGCCGCGCACTTTTTCCTGGCCGACGTATTCGTCGAGCTGCTTGGGCCGCAGCGCGCGTTCGATTGCCTCCTCGTTGGCCGAAGCCGGCGTGGCGGCGATGATGCGTTGTTCGGAAAAGTCGTCGGTCTGGATGCTCATGATTTACGTGTTCAGGCTTTGGACAATGCTTTCAGCGCGTGCTTGATGCCGTCGGAGACGCTGGCGTCGGCCGGCACCTGCTTCAGCGCCAGGGTCGCTTCCTTGTCGGAATAACCGAGCGCCAGCAAGGCATTGAGGATATCCGAAGTGGCATCGTGGCGCACCGCGCCGCCGACCACACCGAGGTCGGCGCCGAGCTTGCCCTTGAGTTCGAGCAGCAGGCGTTCGGCGGTCTTCTTGCCGATGCCGGGGACTTTGGTGAGACGGCCGGCTTCTTGCAGCGTCACGGCTTGCGCCAGGTCGCTGACCGACATGCCGGACAGAATCGACAGCGCCGTGCGCGCGCCGACGCCGGAAATCTTGATCAGCTCCTTGAAGGTGTTGCGTTCTTCGGCGCTGCCGAAGCCGAACAGCACGTGGGCGTCTTCACGGATCGCCAGGTGGGTCAGCAACACCACTTTTTCGCCGAGGCCGGGCAAATTGTAGAAGGTGCTCATCGGCACGCCGACTTCATATCCGACGCCGTTGCAGTCGACCAGCAATTGCGGGGGATTTTTTTCGAGCAGGATTCCGGAGAGGCGACCGATCATGATGGGCAGGTATCGAAAGGTGAGTCGAAAAAGGATTATCGAATGATACAGTACTGTTCGGATAAACAGTATATGAATCCGCCATGGCAGCCTCTGCGCTTGCCTTGAAGCGCCTTGCCGGGCTATCGTCTGGCCTTCACGCACCAACAACCACGCAAGGATCCCATGGCAGGCAGCAGCTTTTTCGCATTGATCGACGACATCGCCGGCATCCTCGACGACGTCTCCGCCATGACCAAGGTCGCCGCCAAGAAGACCGCCGGCGTGCTCGGCGACGATCTGGCGCTCAATGCGCAGCAGGTGTCCGGCGTCAACGCCGACCGCGAACTGCCGGTGGTGTGGGCGGTGGCGGTGGGCTCGCTGAAGAACAAGGCGATCCTGGTGCCGGCCGCGCTGGCGATCAGCGCCTTCGCGCCGTGGGCGGTGACGCCACTGCTGATGCTGGGCGGCGCCTTCCTGTGCTTTGAGGGCTTCGAGAAGCTGGCGCACAAGTATCTGCCGCACGAAGAAGAACATCACGACGCCGCTGCAGCCCAACCCGAAGCCGCGGAAAGCGAACAGGACAAGATCAAGGGCGCCGTCCGCACCGACTTCATCCTGTCGGCGGAAATCATCGCCATCACGCTGGGCACGGTCGCCGGCGCGCCGTTGCAGCAGCAGATCACGGTATTGGTCGGCATCGCGCTGATCATGACGGTCGGCGTCTACGGCGTGGTCGCCGGCATCGTCAAGATCGACGACGGCGGCCTGTACCTGCTGCGTACCGGTGGCAAATTCGCACAGCGTATCGGTCGCGCCATCCTGGTGGCGGCGCCTTACATGATGAAGAGCCTGACCGTGATCGGCACGGTGGCGATGTTCATGGTCGGCGGCGGGATCCTGACGCACGGCTTGGCGCCGGTGCATCACTGGATCGCCGACGTCAGCGCACCTCTGGCGGCGCTGCCGGCCATCGGCGGCTTGTTGTCGGTATTGGCGCCGTCGGTACTGGATGCGGTATTCGGCGTGATTGCCGGCGCGGTGGTGTTGCTGCTGGTGACGGTGGTGAAACGCGTACTGAATATCTTCAGGAAAAATTAACCGACCAGACGACCGCCACGCATGCGCAGGCCTTTCTTGGCCAGCTCCGGCGCCAGTCCGCCAAGTGCGTTGAGAATCTCGCCGCTGTGCGCATGGCAGATCGCCACACCGAGCGCATCGGCCGCATCGGTGCCCGGCAAACCCGGCAGCGCCAGCAAGCGCTGCACCATATCCTGCACCTGCTGCTTCTGCGCCTTGCCGTGACCGGCGACGGCCTGCTTGACCTGCAGCGCGGTGTATTCCGCCACTTGCAGATCGGCCTGCACCAGCGCACAGATCGCCGCGCCGCGGGCCTGGCCGAGCAACAAGGTGGATTGCGGATTGACGTTGACGAAGACTTTTTCGATTGCCGCGCAATCGGGCGCGTACGTCTGGATGACCTCACCAACGCTGGCCAGGATGACCTTGAGCCGCTGCGGCAAATCGCCATCCGGCGTCTTGATGGTGCCGGAAGCGATATAGGTGAGCTTGCTGCCCTGCTTGTGGATCACGCCAAAGCCGGTGGTGCGCAAGCCGGGGTCGATGCCGATAATTTTCATGCAGACACAATGTGAGTTAATCGTTTCAGAAGAAGATCCGGGACGGCCGACAATCAACGCCCCTTGACCACCTTCACTATTTTCCAGTCGCCGCCCTGCGCTTCATATACGGTAAACACCGGATCATTCAGATTGCCTTCCCGGTCAAATGAAATGACGCCGGTCAGTCCCTTGAATTTTTCCGCATGCAGCGTGTCGATCAGCTTGCGTGGATCGGCGGAATTTCCCAGCCGGATCGCTTCGCCCACCATCAGCACCGCATCATAGGCGCGCAAGCTGCTGACGTCGATATAGGATGAAGAAAATCGCGCAACATAGCTCTTTTCAAAGTTCTTCCATCCCGGCAGTTTATCTCGTTGCTGGTCGGACTCCAGCGTAAAAATATTGCCGGCGCCGTTGACCTGATTCAGGAAGTTCTGGTTGTTCATGCCGTTCATTGCATTCAGGAAGCGCGTCTTCACGCCCAGCCGCTTGGCGCTCGCGATCATGTTGGCGGCCTGCAGATGCGTGCCGCCCCAGAATATCGCATCCGCCCTGCTCTCCTTGATATCGGCCAGCGCCTGGTTGAAATCGGAGGTCTTGTCGCTGACCGAATAGCGGCCAAGCAAGAGCCCGCCGGCTTTCCGGAAGCCTTCGCTGAACTGATCCGCCATGGCCATGCCCGACGGCGTCTTGTCGTCGATCACCGCCATGCGATCAACCTTGAGGTCGCCGTACACATAGTGCCCGAAAAGAATGCCGCCCTGTTCGCTGTGGCCGAACATGCGAAACGTGTTGTCGTAGCCGAGCTGCGTGAATTTGTGGTTGGTGGCGCCGACCGAGATGTGCGGAAGGCGCGCCGCGTGGACCTGTTCTGCGGTGGCGATGCAGACCGTCGAACTGTGGCAGATGAGCGCCGCGGGATTTTTCTTCAGCAGATAATCAGTCGCCAGCTTGCCGGCGTTGGCGTCGAAACGATCGTCTTGCGGAACCAGTTCAAAGACCACCCTGGCGTTGTTGGCCTTGACGACTTTCTTGTTCAGCTCTTCGATCGCCAGTTGCGCGCCATTGATCATGCTGACGCCGCGCGCTTGATTGGAGCCGCTGAGGGGTGCCAGAAAGCCGATAAAAACCTTGGCCTCCTGCGCCAAACCCGGCACAGGAACCAGGCCGACTCCGGACCAGAACAGCTGCAGAAGCACGCCGATGCGCCACGCCGGACAACGAGGACGCCTGCTGCGAAACGACGGAAACGGACGGATCATCGGCAGCCTCCAACGAGAGAAAGTGATCTCTCATTATCCGCCGAAGAATTGCATCAATGACAACATCGGACCGTATCCTCCGCAAAAAACAACAAGCCCGGCACGTGCCGGGCTTGGATGCGGTGTTACAGCGTCAAGGAACGCTCAGCTGCAGATCAGTGACGGAAGTGACGCGTACCGGTCAGCAGCATCACGACGTCGCGCTCGTTGGCTGCATCGATCACTTCCTGATCGCGCATCGAGCCGCCCGGATGGATCACACAAGTTGCACCTGCATCCACCACCACGTCCAGACCGTCGCGGAACGGGAAGAACGCATCCGACGCCACTGCCGAGCCGGCCAGTGTCAGGCCGGCGTTCTGCGCCTTGATCGACGCGATACGGGCGGAGTCGATACGGCTCATCTGGCCGGCGCCGACGCCCAGCGTCATGCCGTTGCCGCAGAAGACAATCGCGTTGGACTTGACGAACTTGGCGACACGCCACGCGAACATCAGGTCTTGCAATTGTTGTGGTGTCGGCTGCTTCTTGCTGACGACCTTGACGTCGGCCGGCAGCACGTTCTTCGCGTCCGGTGATTGCACCAGCAGACCGCCGCCGACGCGCTTGAAGTCATACGCATTCAAACCATTGCCGAGCGGGATTTCCAGCAGACGGACGTTTTGCTTGACGGCGAAAATCTTCTTTGCTTCGGCGCTGAAGGACGGCGCGATCAGCACTTCGACGAATTGCTTGGCGACTGCTTCGGCGGCGGCGCCGTCGAGCTCGCGATTAAAGGCGATGATGCCGCCGAAGGCCGAGGTCGGATCGGTCTGCAGGGCTTTGCTGTAAGCCTCGAGCGGATTGGCGCCGACCGCCACGCCGCACGGATTGGCGTGCTTGATGATGACGCAGGCGGTGGTGTCGGCGGCATCGAAGGTCTTCACGCATTCCCACGCCGCATCGGCGTCAGCGATGTTGTTGAACGACAGTTCCTTGCCTTGCAGCTGGGTGTAGCTGGCCAGTGCGCCGTCGATCTTCTTGACGTCGCGGTAGAAGGCGGCGGATTGATGCGGGTTCTCGCCGTAACGCATGTCCTGCACTTTTTCGAAGTGCAGGTTCAGGGTTTCCGGATACGCGCTGCGCGTGGCGTGCTGCTTGTCTTCGCCCAGCGAGGTGAAATAGTTGGTGATGGCGCCGTCGTATTGCGCGGTGTGGGCGAACACTTTCTTGGCCAGCGCAAAGCGCTTTTCGTACGGCAGGTCGCCGCTTGCCTGCAGATCGGCCAGCACACCGGCGTAGTCGGTCGGGTCGCAGATGACGACCACGTCCTTGTGGTTCTTCGCCGACGAACGCAGCATGGCCGGGCCGCCGATGTCGATGTTTTCGATCGCGTCTTCCAGCGAGCACTCTTCCTTGGCGATGGTCTGCTGGAACGGATACAGGTTCACCACCACCATGTCGATGGTCGGGATGCCGTGCTTGTCCAGCGCGGCCACGTGCTCAGGAAAATCGCGGCGCGCCAGGATGCCGCCATGCACTTTCGGATGCAGCGTCTTGACGCGGCCGTCCAGCATTTCCGGGAAACCGGTGTAGTCGGCGACTTCGGTCACCTTGACGCCGTTGTCGGCCAGCAGCTTGGCGGTGCCGCCGGTGGACAGGATGTTGACGCCCAGGGCGGACAGCGCGCGCGCAAAGTCGAGCACGCCGGCTTTGTCGGAAACGGAAATGAGTGCTTGTTTGATCATGATGGCATGAAGGAGGAGAAGAACTGCGTGGATGAAGGAATTCGGTGACGGTGTGGATGTAGCCGGCGATACGCTTTCAGGCGTACCGCCGCGTGCAAGTGTTACAGCAAGCCGTGCTGCTGCAATTTCTTGCGCAGGGTATTGCGATTGATGCCGAGAATTTCTGCAGCTTGCGACTGATTGCCGTCGGCGCGCGCCATCACTGCTTCGAAGATCGGTTTCTCGACCGTCAAAACAACCATGTCATAGACATTCGATGGCAGCTGCTCGCCCAGGTCCTTGAAATACTTGTCAAGGCTCTTCCTGACGACATCCTCGATACTTTCTTTACTCATTACGTGCTACTTCTGTTCTTTTTAGTGTTGATCAATAAGAGCAGCCAACAAAACGCCGCTGGCGGCGTTGCTTCTCCTAGCCGTACTTTCGTACTGTCTTCGTCGGCGCGCCTTGCCATCGACGTTTTGTTGGCTGCTCTAAGCCTTCGAACCCGCCTGCAGCTACGCTGCCAGCGCCTCTCCGGCAATCCCGTATTGTAACCGCTCGCCATATGCCGCCTGCGATTCAAAGAAATCGCGCACTGCGTTCCATTGCAGCTGGCAATCCTCGAGGCGGTTCATGCGTTGCCGGAATTGTTCCCCCTCCGGCAGATCGCGGACATACCATCCGATGTGCTTGCGCGCCGTGCGTACGCCGAGATACTCGCCGTAAAACGCGTAGTGCGCCTGCAGATGTTCCAGCATCAGTTCCTGCACTTCGGCCACCATCGGCGCCGGCAGATGCGTGCCGGTGCGCAGGAAGTGGTCGATTTCACGGAAGATCCACGGCCGTCCCTGCGCCGCGCGGCCGATCATGACGGCGTCGGCGCCGGTCACCGCCAGCACGTGTTTTGCGCGCTCGGGCGTGGTGATGTCGCCGTTGGCGACCACCGGGATCTTCACGGCCGCCTTGACGGCGGCAATCGTTTCGTACTCGGCTTCGCCGCTGTAGCCGTCGGCGCGTGTGCGGCCGTGCAGCGTCAGCATGGCGATGCCGCTTTGTTCGGCCATGGCGGCGATGGCCAGGGCGTTCTTGTTTTCACGATTCCAGCCGGTGCGGAATTTCAGCGTTACCGGCACATCGACCGCATTGACGACCGCGTCGAGAATCTGCCCCACCAGCTTTTCGTTCTGCAACAGGGCCGAACCGCACCAGCTGTTGCACACCTTCTTGACCGGACAACCCATGTTGATGTCGATGATCTGCGCGCCGCGATCGACATTGTGTTTGGCGCAATCGGCCAACATGGCGGGATCGGCGCCGGCGATCTGCACTGCCTTCGGCTCCATCTCGCCGTCGTGGTTGGTACGGCGCGAGGTCTTCTCGCTTTGCCACAGGCGCGGATCCGAGGCCGCCATTTCCGACACGGCGTAACCCGCCCCCAGTTGCTTGCACAACTGGCGGAAAGGCCGATCCGTCACACCAGCCATCGGAGCGACGAAAACGTTATTGCGCAGGGAATGCGGGCCGATATTCACAGGTCGTTGGACGGTGCGGTCGTGTGGTTGCTGGGGAAGGGCGCTATTTTAGCGCGATTGGTCCTGCGCCCCAACAAGAATCGGTCTTGCAGCGCAGCGGCGACAACATATTGCCGAAGCGACAAGAATTGCCGCCCGACAGAACGAGACTTAGCGATCCACTTCGTCAAGCACATCCGCCGACAAATGGGCCACATCGGCCCATTGCGTGATGTGCAGGCGCTCGCCGTCCCACTGCATGCGGTTGATGCCGGCGTTGAAGATGTCGAAGTCGCGCGCGTGCGCGAAGCCGGTCTGGCGCGACCAGCGATAGATGCATTCAAGCACGCCGCCGTGGGTGACGATGGCGATCTTGCGGTGCTGCCGGCTGTTGCTGTGGCGGATCAGGCGCGTGACCGCACCGACGGCGCGCTCGGAGAATTCGCGCATGGTCTCTGCGACGCGTTCGCCGGCCGGATAGCGTGCATCGAGTTCGCGTGCTTTCCAGGCGGCGTAGTCTTGCGGATAGCGTTGCGCGATGTCGTGATGCTGCAGGCCTTCGAAGCCGCCGTAGCAACGCTCGCGCAAGGCTTCATCGATGTGCACGTCCTTGCCCTGCAGCGTGGCAACCGCTTGCGCCGTATCGCGCGCACGTTGCAGGTCACTGGCGTAGATCGCGTCGAGCGGCTCGTTGCCGAGCGCCCGACCCAGCGCCGCCGCCTGCCGCTGCCCTTCGGCGTTGAGCGGAATGTCGATGTGGCCTTGCAGCCGTTTGTCGACGTTCCAGTCGGTTTCACCGTGGCGGATCAGCAGGATGTCAGTCGTGGTGTGCGTGGCGGGCGTGGCAGTCATGGCGATGTTACTTGATCAGGTCGGGATTGAGCGTGTACGTGCCGGTGATGGCGGCCTGCGCCAGCACATGGCCTTGCAGTGCGTTGTGCACGTCGGTGCCGGTGAACTTGCCCGTGACGGTCAGTTGTTCCTGGTCGATGGCGTACAGCGTGAAGATGTAACGGTGCGCGATCGCGTCGTTCCACGGCGGGCAGGGGCCGTCGTAACCGAAGTAGTCGCCGCTCATGTCGCCATCGCCGGCGAACCAGCTGGTGTAATCGTTGAGGCCGTGGCGCGCGCCCGACAGCGGATCGCCGGGGATCGCCGGACCGGCCTTGCCGCGCGTGGTGACGGCGCTGCTGAATTGCCCCGCAGCCAGTTCGGCGACGCCGGCCGGAATATCGACCAGCGTCCAGTGGAAGAAATCAACGCGCGGCAGATCGGCCGGCACGGTCTTGCCTTCCTGGTTGACGTCGTCGCCGCGCGACGGTACGTCAGGATCGTGGACCACCAGCACCAGCGACTTGGTTCCTGGAGGCAGATCGCTCCAGGCCAGGTGCGGGTTTTTGTTGGACGACAGGGCTACGTGGTTTTTGGGATCGGATACGGCAAAGGCGAATTCGCCCGGAATGACTGCGCCGTCCTGAAAAGAATCGCTCCAGAGTTTCATGTGTGCTCTCCTTTGAAAATCAACCTGCTATTGAATGCCATCAAATGCCTGGGAATATCGTCAGACCGCTACTGGTCTCATTTACCGCCGACCTGCAGCCAGAATGTAACGGGCCCGTCATTGGTCAGCGAGACCTGCATGTCGGCGCCGAAACGGCCGGTCTCGACCACGCCGTGGCGAGCTTTCGCCTGCGTAACGAAATGGTCGAACAGTTGCTTGCCTTCCGCCGGCGGTGCAGCCGGCGTGAACGACGGCCGCGTACCGGAGCGGGTGTCGGCCGCCAACGTGAATTGCGGCACCAGCAGCAAGCCGCCCTGCACGTCGATCACGCTGCGGTTCATCTTGCCGGCGTCGTCGGCAAACACGCGATAGGCCAACAGCTTGGTCAGCAGCGCGTCGGCTTCCTTGACGGTGTCGCCGCGTTCAGCGCAGACCAGCACCATCAGGCCGGAGCCGATGGCGCCGACTTGCTCGCCTTCCACTACGACATCAGCTTTGCGGACTCGTTGCAACAATCCGATCATGACGCTGCCACTGTCGCTATTGTTGTAGCTGTCATTGCGACAAGGTAACGCGGGCGAACTTGCGTTTGCCGACCTGCACCACGAACACGCCGGCTTCAACCTTCAGACCCTTGTCGCTGATCACCGTGCCGTCGATGCGCACGCCGCCCTGCTCCACCATGCGCAAGGCCTCCGAAGTCGAGGCGCACAGGTTGGTCTGTTTGAGCAATTGACCGATGCCCAGCGGCGCGCCGGTCAGACTGACTTCCGGCACATCGTCCGGAATGCCGCCCTTGGAGCGGTTGACGAAATCGGCCAGCGCGTCCTCAGCGGCCTGCTGCGAGTGGAAGCGCGTGACGATTTCCTGCGCCAGCGCGACCTTGATGTCGCGCGGATTCTTGCCGGCGGCGACGTCTGCCTTGAAGCCGGCGATATCGGCGATCGAGCGGAACGACAACAGCTCGTAATAGCGCCACATCATCACGTCGGAAATGCTCATCACCTTGGCGAACATGGTGTTGGCCGGTTCGGTGATGCCGATATAGTTGTTCTTGGACTTGGACATCTTGTCGACGCCGTCCAGGCCTTCCAGCAGCGGCATGGTCAGGATGCATTGCGGCTCCTGGCCGAAATCCTTCTGCAGCTCGCGCCCCACCAGCAGGTTGAACTTCTGGTCGGTGCCGCCCAGCTCGAGGTCGGACTTCAGCGCGACCGAGTCATAGCCCTGCATCAGCGGGTACAGGAATTCATGCACCGAAATCGGCGTGCCTTCCTTGAAGCGCTTGGTGAAATCGTCGCGCTCCATCATGCGCGCCACGGTGTAGCGCGAGGCCAGCTGGATCATGCCGCGGCTGCCGAGCGGATCGCACCATTCGGAGTTGTAACGGATCTCGGTCTTCGCTGCATCCAGCACCAGGCTGGCCTGGGCGAAATAGGTCTTGGCGTTGACTTCGATCTGCTCGCGCGTCAGCGGTGGGCGGGTCGCATTGCGGCCGGACGGGTCGCCGATCATCGAGGTGAAATCGCCGATCAGGAAGATCACGTTGTGACCGAGATCCTGCAACTGGCGCATCTTGTTGAGCACCACGGTGTGGCCCAGATGCAGGTCGGGTGCAGTCGGATCCAGGCCCAGCTTGATGCGCAGTGGTTGGCCGCTCTTTTCGGCGCGCGCCAGTTTTTGCGCAAATTCGCTTTCGATGAGCAACTCATCGACGCCGCGCTTGGTGATGGCCAGCGCTTCCTGGACTTTATCGGACAGGGGCAGGGGGGCTTGGGGGACGTGTGGGGTGGATTGTTCGGCGGTCATTGATATAACTAAAAAATAGGCTTTTGTAGGACAGTACCGGATTGACGCTTTGCTATAATCGCGCTTTCGTCTTTCTGCCGCACGCCATTTAGAAGCGCAATCAGCAGAGAATTTAGCATTCATCGCCTGTCGAGAATCTGTAAAAAGCGTGCGTCATCGGGGAGTCATTGACGATGCTTGCGGTTGAATGGCAACCTGGTTGGCCGGCACATGTTTCATCTGCCGGCAGCGCGGAACGATCCGCCAACTGCATTGCCATCCTGCAACAGGATTCGGAACAAGCGTAAACGGTAGATTTTAACGTATTGCATGTTCCCTAAAGATAAATTCGCGCGCGCCGCCTCCCTGTACCGCACCACCCACCTCTTCTGCCAAGAGAAATTCCACGGCTCTTCCCGCAAGACCAAGATCCTGTCCGCCGGCGCCCTGTTCCTCGGCGCCTTCACGATCGGCGCCGCCGGCTTCGCCCCGGCCGAGCCGGACACCTCCGATGCACCGGTTCACGCCATCGTCAAGGACCTGGCCTTGCCTGATTTGCAACAGCAGATCGCGCAACTGGCAGACCGCGAAGAGTTTTACGTCAATGAAGAAAAAGTCCGTTCCGGCGACACGCTGGCGACCTTGCTGACACGCCTGGGCGTGGACGACGAAGCCGCCGCCAACTTCATCAAGTCCGACACCCTGGCCCGCGCGGTCATGCAATTGCGCGCCGGCAAGCGCGTCATGGCGCGCACGTCCGAAGACGGCGAGCTGCAACAGCTGACGGCCACGCTGAGCGACGGCCGCGACGGTCAAGCGGTCAACAACCTCGTGATCGAACGCAGCGGCGACAGCTTCAAGGCCAGCACCGCGCCGGCCGTGCTGGAACGCCGCGTCGAAATGCGCTCCGGCCAGATCCGCTCGTCGCTGTTCGCGGCGACCGACAATGCGCAGATCCCGGACAGCGTGGCGACCCAGTTGGTCGACATGTTCTCCACCAACATCAACTTCGCGTCCGACCTGCGCCGCGGCGACCGCTTCAACGTGGTCTATGAAACCTTCTACAACAACGGCGAGCCGGTGCGCACCGGCCGCGTGCTGGCAGGCGAGTTCAGCAACGCCGGCAATACCTACCAGGCGGTCTGGTTCGACGAACCGGGCAGCAAGATCGGCGGCGGTTATTACTCGTTCGACGGCAAGTCGCTGAAGAAGGCCTTCCTCAAGTCGCCACTTGCCTTCACGCGTATTTCATCGGGCTTCTCGATGCGCGTGCACCCTATCCTCGGCATCTGGAAACAGCACACCGGCGTCGACTTTGCGGCGCCGACCGGCACCCCGATCCATGCATCGGGTGACGGCGTGGTTGATTTCGTCGGCAAGCAAAACGGCTACGGCAACATCGTCGTGATCAAGCACTGGAACAATTACTCCACCGCGTACGGCCACATGAGCCGCTTCGCCACCGGCCTGCGCAAGGGCGACAAGATCAGCCAGGGTGAAGTGATCGGCTTCGTCGGCATGACCGGCTGGGCTACAGGCCCGCACCTGCACTACGAATTCCGAGTCAGCAACGTGCCGCGCAATCCGCTGTCGGTTGACGTGCCGAATGCGCAACCGCTGGGCGGCGGCCAAATGGCCCGTTTCCGCGCGGTCTCGACCGACATGAACCGTCGCCTGTCGCTGCTGCGTCCGGCCGGTGAGAACGGCAACGTGACGCTGGCGTCGCGCTAAACCGGACTTCCGAACCGCAAAGCCGGTGATGGAATCGCTGTAAAATTGCAGCGACTCCATCACCGGTTTTTTTATGTCCGCCGAACTCTCTTCGCTGCAACGCTCCGCTTCCTCTTCCCTGTATATCGGCCTGATGTCGGGCACCAGCCTCGATGGCGTCGACGGCGTGCTGGCTTCGCTGCCGGACGACGACCAACCGATGGCGACGCTGGCGACGGCCTACGTGCCCTTCCCCGAAGATTTGCGTGCGGCGTTGATGGCGCTGCAGGCCAACGGCGAGAATGAATTGCAGCGCGAAGCATTGGCGGCCAACCAGTTGGCCAATTACTACGCCCAATGCGTGGCGCAACTGCTGGAAAAGAGCGCGATCCCGGCAGCCTATATCCGCGCCGTCGGCGTGCACGGTCAAACCATCCGTCATCGCCCCGAACTCGGCTATACACGCCAGACCAACAACCCCAGCCTGCTGGCCGAACTGTGCGGGATCGACGTCATCGCCGACTTTCGCAGTCGCGACGTCGCCGCCGGCGGCCAGGGAGCGCCGCTGGTGCCGGCCTTCCACCAGGCGGTGTTCGGCAGCGACGACGAGATGCGCGTGGCGGTCAACATCGGCGGCATCAGCAACATCAGCATCCTGCCGGCCGGCAAGCAAGCCGCCACGTCAGGCTTCGACACCGGTCCCGGCAATGTATTGATGGATGCGTGGATCGCTCGCCACCAAGGCCGAAGCTATGACGCCGACGGCGCCTGGGGCGCGTCCGGAAAAGTTGATGCGGCCTTGCTGGCGACCTTGCGCAGCGATGCCTATTTCGCGTTACCGCCGCCCAAGAGCACCGGCCGCGACCTGTTCCATGTCGAATGGCTGGAACAGCGTCTGCAGGGTTTCACGCAGCTGCCGCCGTCCGACGTGCAGGCGACGCTGACCGCTTTCACAGCGACCACCATCGCTGATGCCATCGTCGCGCACGCACCTGAGACCGCGGCGCTGTATGTCTGCGGCGGCGGTGCTTACAACGGATATTTGCTGGAGTTGCTGGCGCAGGCCTTGCAAGCCGGCGCAAGTCGCACGATTCCGGTCATGTCGACGGAAGTGCTGGGAGTGGCGCCCAATCATGTGGAGGCCTTGGCCTTTGCCTGGCTGGCGCAACGCTTTTGCCTGCGCCTGCCGGGCAATCTGCCTGCCGTCACCGGAGCGCGCGGTTTGCGCGTGCTGGGCGGTCTTTATCCGGCGCAGTAATGCAGTAACAAGTTCACTGCCCCGGACTTAGTCAATACCTATACACCCGGCCGCCGTCCAGGCGCACGCGATCGCCGATGCGCAGATCGCCGGCGCTGTCCTGCGCGAAGGTCTGGGTAGAACCGTCATTCATGCGTACGCGGATATTGTAGACCTCGCGTCCGCCATGATTCTTCTGCACCTGATTGCCCACGACGGCGCCGCCGACCGCGCCTGCGACGGTTGCCGCAGTCCGTCCCGAACCGCTGCCGATCTGATTGCCCAGCAAGCCGCCCACTGCGCCGCCGATCAGCGTGCCGCCGACGCCGCTGCTGTTTTCATGCGCCACGTCAATGGCTTCAATGACGCCGGTGGCGTTATACGAATACGAAGGCGGCGGCGCACCCGCATTGTTGGGCTGCGAACGGTAATCCGGGCCGGCACAGCCATTCAGCAGGGCCAGCATGCTCAAGCCGATGGCGAGCAGGGAGATGTAATGATGTTTCATTGCCGAAGTCCTTGGTGTGTCTTGCTGTCGGGAAGCGCGCATGCGGCGTGGCTGTACAGGCGGGCTGTGTAGACGTATTGTTGATCAACATGCCGGACTGCAACATCGGAGAAGCGCTCAAATCCTTGTCAGACATTCCCCGCAGAAAGCGCCCGCCGGCGCTGCACAATCTTTCCCGGAGACAAGCCGGAAACCCTGAAGAGCATATCTAAAGCCCGTCTTCTCTGCGACATGAACGGTAGGTTCCGGATACAAGATCATTGTTCGGTCAGCGTTCCCGGGGAGATCAGATGCTTCGCACGTTTTTGATTCGGTGGGCTGTTGCAGTTTGTGCCGTCATGACGACCACGGCAAACGCGGCTGCCGCAGATGCAATTTCCCAGACCGTACTGATCGGTGTCATCGGACCGATGACGATTCCGCGCGGCGAAAGCACCCGCGACGCCGCCCAATTTGCGGTGGACCGGATCAACGCGCAAGGCTTGCGCATCGGCGATAAAAACGTCCAGCTGAAGTTATTCCTGGCGGACGACAAGAACGATCTCAACCTGGCTGTCATCAATGCCCGCGCCGCCGTCGCGGCAGGCGTAGTCGGCGTGATCGGGCACCTCACCACCGACGCCAGCATTGCTGCCGCCAAAATCTACAACGAGGCCGGCGTGGCGCAACTGTCGCCGACTGCGGCCGGACGCGAATTCACGCAGCTCGGTTATTCAACCGTGTTCCAGCTGCTCGGTCATAGCGAGTACACCGCGCAATACCTGGCGGAAACCGCCATCAAGGTGCTGCGCGCCAAGCGCATCATGCTGATCGACAATGACACCCTGCTGGGCAAGGCCCTCGCGCGCGGCTTCTTGACTGCAGTGTCGCGCCAGGGAGGCCAGGTCGTCGAGAGTGAAAAAATCAACGCAAAGAGTTCGGATTTCAATGCGGCCATCGCCAAGATCACCAGCAGCGGCGCCGACCTAGTGTTCTTCGCGGGCGTGGCGCCGCAGACCAACGCCTTTGCCACGCGCTTGCGCCGGCTAGGCCTGCAAACCCGATTGTTGCTGGCCGGCGGCGCCATCAACCCGCTCTTTCCGCGCAAGACCGAGGAATATCCGGAAGGCACGCTGGTGCTGGTCAACGGCAATCCGGTGGAGAAGGTGCCGAACTTCAAGCGACTGGAACAGGCGTATCGCGAGAAATACACCTCACCACTGATACCGCAGACCTGGTTCGCCTACGACGCGGTCGACATGCTGGTCGAAGCGATGAAACGTGCAGGCTCGACCAATCCGCGCCTGCTGTCGCCGATCCTGCATCAGATGAAATTCAATGGGTTGTCCGGGACGATCTCGTTCGCCGCCGACGGCAGCCTGGCGGCGCCGCCTTACACCTTGTATCGTGCGGAGCAAGGCAGCTGGAAGACGCTCAATACGCTGCCCTGAAGAGAGAAATCAGTTCAACCAGCCGCGCCGGCGGAAATACCAGAACGGCGCGATCGCCGAGGCGATCATCATCACGATCGCCACCGGATAGCCGCCGGCCCAATGCAGCTCCGGCATCCAGTCGAAGTTCATGCCGTAGATGCTGGCGATCAGTGTCGGCGGCAGGAAGGCGACCGAGGCCACCGAGAAGATCTTGATGATCTTGTTCTGGTTGATGTTGATGAAGCCGACGGTGGCGTCCATCAGGAAGTTGATCTTGTCGAACAGGAAGGCGGTGTGGCCGTCCAGCGATTCAATGTCGCGCAGAATCTGGCGCGCATCCTCGAACTGGTCCGAGCTGAGCAGGCGGCCACGCATCAGGAAACTGACCGCGCGGCGCGTATCCATCATGTTGCGGCGGATGCGGCCGTTCAAATCTTCTTCGTGGGCGATGGCGTTGAGCACTTCGGCGGCGGCCTGGTCGGACAGGCTTTTCTTGAGCACGCTGTGGCTGACCGTTTCGAGCTTCTGGTAAATACCTTCGAGCGCGTCGGCGGAATACTCGGCATCGGTTTCGTACAAGTCCAGCAGCACGTCGCGGTAGTCGCCGATCGAACCGGGTCGCGAGCGGGCGCGCATGCGCACCAGGCGGAACACCGGCAAGTCTTCGGCATGCATGGAAAACAGGATGTTGCGCGCCAGGATGAAGGCCACCGTCATGGTGGCCGAGGTGTCGTCGTCACCTTCAAACAGGAAGTCGGTACGCAGATGCAGGTCGCCGTTCTCGGCTTCGAAATAACGCGCCGACGCTTCGATGTCACTGAATTCGTCTTCGTCGGGCAGCGTCACGCCGTAAATGCTCTTGACCCAGTCGCGCTCCTCGTCAGTCGGCTCGGTCAGGTCGACCCAGACCGGCGCGATCGTTTCCAGATCACTGCGGCTGTCGATGTTGACCTGGTTCAGTCGACCGTTCTGCAAAACAAAAACATTAATCATGTGATCTCACTGTCAGGATCAGGACAAGACGACTGAAGATGCGGGCATAGGTTTGGCGCCGCCAACAACACTCCGGTGCGGCCGGATTGCAGAAACTTATTGAATCGACATCCACCGCAATGGGGCCGCCCGCGAAACGAACGCAAGTGTACGTTTTAGCTCCACGGCAGGCAAGCAAGTTCCTGCTGCAGCAGCAGCCCGAGGCGTTATTTCTTCGACGCAGGCTTTGCGGCGGGCTTGGCCACGGGCTTTTCCACCGGTTTGACCGGCGGCAGCTCGGCGCCGTTCATGCGGCGCAGGATCAGGCCGGTACGATTGGCGAGGTAAGCCGAACCGGGATTCTTGTCGTAAAAACGCGGCCGCGGCAGCATCACCGCCAGCCGTGCAGCCTGGCTGGGGCCAAGATTGGCGGCGGGCGCGCCGTAGTAATGCAGCGACGCGGCTTCGGCGCCGAACACGCCATTGCCCCACTCCACCACGTTGAGGTAGATCTCGAAGATGCGTTGCTTGTTCATCAGGAACTCAAGCATGTACGTGATGATGAATTCCTGCGCCTTGCGCAGGTAGCTGCGCTCGCCCGACAGGAACAGGTTCTTGGCCAGCTGCTGGGTAATGGTCGAGCCGCCGGCGACCACCTTGCCCTTCTTGGTGTTCTTTTCGTAGGCCTTTTGCAGCGCGTCCCAGTCCACGCCTTCGTGCTCGGAGAAGTTGGAATCCTCCGACGCAATGATGGCGCGCTTGAGGTTGTTGGAAATACGGTTGTACGGCACCCACTTGAATTGCAGCTGCGCATTGGGATTCTTTTCCTGCAGCAGCGACAATTGCTGGCGCATGAAGCTGGTGGAGTCGGGATTGTGGTCGACCCACCACCAGATCTGCACGAAGAAATACAGTTGCAGCAGGAACAGCAAGGTGACCGGCAATACGATCAGCCACAGGAACAGCTTGCGCAGGAGCTTCATTTTCTGATGTTGTTATATGGAGTGTTTGGCGTGATTCGGACAAGCCTAGTCGGTGGCGGGCAAAGCTGCAAGCGGTCGCTTCACTATTTCCTCGCGCGATTTTCCTGTTGCCCGAGTTGCTGGCGCAACGCGCGGAAGACCTCGGCGGTTTCCGGCCGCACGCCGCGCCACAAAAAGAAGGCTTCAGCAGCCTGCTCCACCAGCATGCCGAGACCATCGCGCGTGACCGCGCCGTGGCGATGGGCAAACTCCATGAACACCGTGGGCTGCTTGCCGTACATCATGTCGTAGGCCAGCGTGGCACCGGAAAACACGCTCGCCGGCAGTGGCGGCACGTCGGCATCGAGGCTGGCGGAGGTGGCGTTGATGATGACGTCGAAACTGCCTTGCAAGGAAGTGAATTCGGCCGCCTCAAGCTTGCCGAATTCGGCGAATTGCGCGGCCAGTTCCTGCGCCTTGGCGTGGGTGCGATTGGCGATGGTCAGCGCGGCCGGTTGTTGCTCCAGTAACGGCAACAGCGCGCCGCGCGCGGCGCCGCCCGCCCCCAGCAGCAACACCCGTTTGCCGGCCAGCGATACGCCGGCGTTATGCACGATGTCCGCCACCAGCCCGGCGCCGTCGGTGTTGTCGCCGAGAATCACGCCGTCCTCGAATTTGAGTGTATTGACCGCGCCGGCCAGGCGCGCGCGCTCGGTCAGGCGATCGGCCAGCGCATGGGCGTCGAGCTTGAACGGCACCGTGACGTTGGCACCCTTGCCGCCGTTGGCGATGAACACCTTGACCGCCGCCTTGAAGCCTTGCAGCGGCGCCAGCAGGCGCTCGTAGCTCAGTTGCTGAGCGGTCTGCGCGGCAAACTGCGCATGGATTTCAGGCGATTTGCTGTGGGCAATCGGATTGCCGATGACAACGTATGCATCCATGGTGGTACCTGCCTTCTTGTGTTCTTCTATTCTTAATTGGAACTGCTCAGGTCGGTCTGCAACGTCTCTTCACGCGTGAAGCGGAAGCGCGTGATGACTTCCCAGATGTCGTCCTTGCCGCCGGTGGTGCGCATGTTGTCGGGGAAGCGGCCGAACGGCGCCGAGCGCCGCACGATGGTCAGCGCCGCTGCGTCCAGCGCCAGGTTGCCGGAACTGCGTTCGACGCGCACGCCGCCTTCCTTGTCGTAAATGCTGCCGTCCTGGTACACCGGAATATAAATCACCAGCTCGCCGTACAGCTTCTTGCCGTCCCGCTGCGGGAAATTCAGCGTGCCGATCTTTTCGATCTTTTCCTGCAAGGCCTTGTAATACATCGCGTAGCCGGCTTCACGCGTGCGCGCGGTGATCTGGGTCTTCTTCGGCCGCTTGTTGTATTCCTCGATGTTCTTGGCAACCTCGGCTTCCATGCGCGCGACCGCCTTGGCGGTGTCGAGCAGGTCCTTGGCGTTCAACTGCGGCTGCACTTCCTTGTGCGGCTCGCGCTCGGGCGTGGCAACCACGGGCGCCTTCTTGTTCATCTGCGCCAGAATTTTCTGCTGCTGCGCTTCGAGCTCGGCCACCTTGCGCTGCGCTGCCTTGACGCTGTCGCCGGTCTCGACCTTGCGCATGTCCGGCAAGGGCGACTTGGCGCGGCCCTGGTTGGCGTTGCCGCCGCCGTCGAGGTTGGCCTGCGCAATCGCATCGGCCTTGACCGGCGCCTTGTCGTGCTTGGCGTTGACCAGGATCACTTCCAGCCCGGGATCGGCCGGCTTCAGACGGAACGCATCCGGCGCGGCAAACCGCACCGCCAGCAGGGCCGCGTGCACCAGCACGGACCCGGCGAGGGCAATGGTCAGGAAGCGGTTTTCAGCAAAAAATTTCACAGGCGCATGAACCAGATTAAAACGCGATTTTACGACAAAGACCGGCTCATTCCGCAGCGGAAGGCGTGCCTGCGGTTTGATCGCCGGCGGCAGGTTCAGCCTCGTCAGCCCCCTCAGCAACAGGCTCCTCGGCGCCGTCGGCAGCATTCTCCATGCCGTCGAGCAAAGCCTCTTCTTCTTCGTCCATTTGTTCCGCGTCGGCAGCCGGTTGTGCGGTCGGGATGTCGAGCAGGCGTGCTTCCACGGTCAGGTCGACTTCATCCCAGCGCAACAGATCCAGTTTGACCTGCAGGCCGCGCGCAACCTGCGGCATGCCCGGCAAACGAATCACCAGCGGGATGTCGACCAGGCGCAGGATTTCGTCCTTGAGCACGACGGCGTCGACCTGGCGCGCTTCTTCTTGCGCCAGCCAGCGCAGGCACCAGTAGCGTTCCATGCCGGACTGGAAGTCGGCATAGCCGGAATACGCCGAGTCGAAACCGGAGACGATGGCGAACAAGTCGGCGTCGCGCGGCTTGAACGGCGCCGCCAGCGGTGCGGTCACGCCATGCTCGAGACAGGCCAGGATCTGCCACTGATTGACCAGGTCGGTATAGCGGCGCAGCGGCGAGGTGCTCCACGCATATTGGTCCACACCCAGCCCCTGATGCGGTGCGGCGTGCGTGACCATGCGTACCTGCATCTTGGCAGCCCAGCCGCCCCCGCCACCACTTCCGCCGCCCTGTGCGCGGTAGATGCCCGGCACGCCGTGGTCGGCCATGAACTTGCCCCAGGTGCTGTTGGCGAAGATCATCAGCTCGGCGACGATCTTGTCGAGCGGCGCACCGCGCTTGCGGCGCGTGATGGTGACGACGTCGTTGTCGACGTAGAAGTTGAAATCGACGCGGTTGTTCTGCTCCGGACGCAGGCCGAAACTCTCGCGCTTGGCCATGCGGCCCTGTTCCAGCACTTGCACCCACTGCCACAGCAGCGTGATATCGTCCTTGTGCGGATACTCGCCGCTGTTGTTCGCCAGCGCTTCTTCGGTGACCAGCGCGTCGAGATCGTTGTGGCGCAGGTTGGCCGAAATCGGCACGATCTCCGCGCGCGTCTCGGTCGAGATCACCGACCAGTCGGCCGGATTGAGCGTGGCGTACAGCGACAGCGCCGGGCAGTTCTTGCCTTCGTCGAGCGTGAAGGCTTCGACCAGCGAGTCCGGCAACATGGTGATCTTTTCACCCGGCATGTAGACGGTCGACATGCGATGGCGGGCGATCGCATCGAGTGCGTCGTCACGCTTGATGCCGAGACCGGGCGCGGCGATGTGGATGCCGACGCGGACGCTGCCGTCGGCCAGTCTGACCACCGACAAGGCATCGTCGATCTCGGTCGTGGTGACGTCGTCGATGGAGAACGCCTGCACGTCGGCCAGCGGCAGATCTTTGGGTACGGTCGGGATCGTCACTTCAGGGAAGCCGCTGCCTTTCGGGAAGAACTCGAACAGGAATTTGGCGTAATGCAAATCCTTGGGCGAAGCCAGCCCGCCGGTTTGCAGCATCAGGCGTTGCGGCGTGGTCTGCAGTTCCTTGCAGGCGGCATCGAGGGCCTTGAATTCGATGCTGTTCTTGTCGGGACGGAACAGCAAGGTCAACGCCAGCGGCTTAAAGGCATCCGGCAACTTGCCGGCCTTCAGCTCGTCGACGTATTGCGCCTGCACCAGTGCCTGCTGCTTCTTCTTTTCCAGGCCGGCCTGAGCCGCCTGCAGCGAAGCCAGCGGCGCCGCCTTGTAGCGGCCCTTGCCCTTCTTGTAAAAATAAATCGGAGCAGAATGTAGCCGTAGCAACAGGCCGGCCGCTTCGTGCGGCAACGGCGCGTGGCCGAAATACTCAGTGCCCAGCTCGGCGAAACCGAACTCGTCTTCGCCCGCGACTTCCCACAGAAAATCGAGGTCGATGTCCTGCAGGATAACTTGCGCGTCTTCCAGCAACTGGGCCGGAGCCGGCGATGCGAATTGCAGCATCACGTCCTTGGACTTGACCTTGGTGCGCTTGCCGGAAGCCATTTCGACCTGATAGGCCTCGCCTTGCTGCGACAGCACGGCGCCAGCCTTGAAATCGCCGGATTCTTCAAAAAATAAATTCATCGGGTGCTTGCTTGCGTATTCAATGCCATCAGTTTGCTGAGGGCGGGTAAAAAAACATCGGTCACCAGCATGACGCTGCCGTGGCGACGGAACAGGGAGCGGCGCGCATACAGCGGAAGCTGAGGCGGCAACTTGGAATGAAGATCAATCACGGTGCCGATACGGCGCACCAGCGGATGATTGGCATGCAGGCGCGCGTACTGCAGCGGCGCGCGCGTGACCAGCGGATCGGAAAACAGACTCGCGCCCAACGGTCGTACACCGAGATGGCGAAAGAACGGCCACGCCGAGGCCGACGCCAGCGGCGTCACCGTATGTCCGAAGATCACCGGTTCGCCGTCGCAATACAGAATCACGTCGCGTTCTTCGACCGGCTGGCGCGGTGTCGCCAGACCGAGGAAGCCAGCCTCGTCGGCTTGCGCATTGCCGGGACGCTGACGCAGGCGCAGCACGCGCAATTCATTGCAGCGGGCGCGCAGCTTGAACGTCATCGAACCGGGATCGGTCAGCCATGCACGCAGCAGCGGCGCCGGTTGCAGCGCATTGGCATGGTCGAACCAATGCGCGTGGGTCTTCTTCATCATCAGCTTAGCGCCTTGCCGCCGTCTTGCAAGGCATTCATCGGATCGAGCGAGATGCCGCAGAACGCCAGCACGCTGTCGGCATGGTCGGCGAATTCGGCGATGCCATGGTCGCTGCCCTGGATTACGGTTTTCTGTGCGCCGGGATAATGCGCCACCATCTCGCGCCAATCCAGCACTTCGTCGCCGGTGGCGGCGATCAGGAAATAACGTTCGGGCCGGGTGATCTTGTCCACCGCCAACGCGCGCAACTCATCGATATAGGCGTGCTTGAATTCGAACGGCTCGTCGGAATGGTAGTGCGTGGTCACGCCGACGTAGGATTCCAGATCGCGCGGTGGTTTGACGGCGGGATTGAGCAGCACCGCACGGCAACCGAGGCGCTCGGCCAGCCAGGTGGCATAGAAGCCGCCCAGCGAGGAGCCGATCACGGTCAGCTGTTCCGGTGGAAATTGTTCAGCGTAGTTCAACGCCAACCGGATCGCTTCGGCGGGCGAAGCCGGCAGTTGCGGGCAGTAGTACTCATCGGCGCGCCCCAATGCCTGCAGACGCTCGGCCATGTGGCGCGCCTTGAAAGAATGCGGCGACGAACGAAAGCCGTGCAGATACAAAATCATGCCAGCGCGTCCAGCAACTTCTGATGGACGCCGCCGAAACCGCCGTTGCTCATGACCAGCACATGGTCGCCCGGACGCGCAGCCTGCTTGATGGCCTGCACCAGCGCGCCGAGGTCATCGAAGGCGCGGGCCTTCTCGCCCAGCGGCGACAGCGCTTGCGCTAGGTCCCACCCCAGGGCTTCCTTGCCGGAGCCCTTGGCGCCGTAACCGAACACCAGATCGGCATCCGTCAGGCTGGCCGGCAAGGCGTCTTTCATGGTGCCCAGCTTCATGGTGTTGGAGCGCGGCTCGAGCACGGCGAGGATGCGCCCGCCACCATCCTTGCCGACCTTCTTGCGCAGGCCGGCCACCGTGGTGGTAATGGCGGTCGGATGATGGGCGAAGTCGTCGTAGACGGCGATGCCGTTGATCGTGCCGCGCAGCTCCATGCGGCGTTTGACGTTTTCAAACTTTTCCAGCGCGGCGATCGCCTGCGCGGCCGGCACGCCGACGTGGCGTGCGGCAGCGATTGCCGCCAGCGCGTTCATGCGGTTGTGCTCGCCGGTCAGCGACCAGTTGACCGTGCCTTGCGGCGCGCCGTTGAAGCCGATGTCGAAGCTGCCGTCGTCGTGTGTCTCAAGCGACCAGCCGGGTTGATCAGTGTTGACGCCGAAGTTTTCATGCTCGCTCCAGCAGCCGCGCGCAATCACGCGCTCCAGCGCCGGTTCGCGGCCGTTGACGACCAGCCGGCCGATGCCGGGCACGGTACGCACCAGATGATGGAATTGGGTTTCGATCGCCGTCAGATCGGGGAAGATGTCGGCGTGATCGTATTCCAGGTTGTTCAGGATCGCGGTCTTGGCGTGGTAGTGCACGAACTTGCTGCGCTTGTCGAAAAAAGCGGTGTCGTACTCGTCGGCTTCGATGACGAAGAAGATGGAGTCTTCCTTCTTGCCATTCTTGACGCCGGACAAGCGCGCGGAAATGCCGAAGTTCATCGGCACGCCGCCGATCAGGAAGCCCGGCGCGTAACCGGCGTCTTCGAGGATCCAGGCCAGCATGGCCGAGGTGGTGGTCTTGCCGTGCGTGCCGGCCACTGCCAGCACCCATTTGTCGCGCAGGATGTGGTTGCCCATCCATTCCGGGCCGGATACATAAGGCAGGCCGCGATTGAGAATTTCTTCCATGAGCGGGTTGCCGCGCGAGACCACGTTGCCGATGACAAACAAATCGGGTTGCAACTGGACCTGCTCCGGATCAAACCCCTGGATCAGCTCGATGCCTTGCGCCTCCAGCTGGGTGCTCATCGGCGGGTAGACATTGGCATCGCAGCCGGTGACCTTGTGGCCGGCTTCTTTCGCCAGAACCGCCAGACCGCCCATGAAAGTGCCGCAAATGCCGAGGATGTGAATGTGCATAGTGAATCTTGATAAGGAATCCCGAGATTTTACCTGAGCGGACGGCCTCGCCGGGCGATAACTGCACGCTCAGAGTATTATTGCGGCCATGCATCTGACCGACATTGAACTCCTGCGCGCGGAAATCGCCGCGGCAGCCGCCCGCATGATCGCCGAAGACGGCGCCGACTACGCCAGCGCCAAGCGCAAGGCGGCGCGCCAGATTTTGGGCGACGCCAAGGCGCGTGGCGAGATCCTGCCCGATAACGCGCAGATCGAAGACGAAGTGCGCGCGTATAACGAATTGTTCTTCGGCGACACCCAGCCGGCCCGATTGTTGCACTTGCGGCAACTGGCGGTGCAGGTGATGGAAGAACTTGCGCGCTTCAATCCCTACCTGACCGGCGCCGTGCTTAACGGCACCGCCGGCGAGCATTCGGACATCCATTTGCAATTATTTACGTCCAGCGCCAAGGACGTCGAGATTTACCTGTTGAACAAGAACGTCAACTTCGAAGTCAGCGAAAGCAATCATTTCAAGGGCGGCCAGGCGGTGGTGGAAACGCTGAGCTTCCTGCTGCCGCAAAAAGGCCGGGCGCCGGAAGGCGTGCACCTGGCCGTGTATGATGTCGACGACCTGCGCGGCGGGGTGCGGACGGCATCCGGTAAGCGCACCGAACGCGCCGATATCGACGCAGTTCGACGTCTCATCGTGGAAGAAGACTCATGAAAAAGCGAAATTACCTGCTGTTTGTGCTGATTGCGATCCTCGCCGCCGGCGTCGGCGTCTATACCAGCCACAAACAGGCTCAGACCCAGGCCACCCCGCCGACGCCGGAAGCGCGCGCCGTCGCCAACCTGTTTGCGCAGACCATGCCCGACGCCGCCGGCAAGCCCCAGGCCTTGTCGCAATGGAAAGGCAAGCCGCTGATCATCAACTTCTGGGCCACCTGGTGCGCCCCTTGCGTTGAGGAAATGCCGGAACTGGCGGCCTTGCAGGCGGAAGTCGCGCCGGTGCAAATCATCGGCATCGGCGTCGATTCCCAGGAGAACATCGCGCAGTTTGCGGAAAAATTCCATATCTATTATCCTCTCTACGTTGCCGGCACCGGCGCCACCGATCTGCTGCGTCAATTCGGCAATCAGGCCGGCGGTCTCCCCTTCACGGTCCTGGTGGGACTGGACGGCAACCTGAAAAAGGTCTATCTTGGGCGCCTGAATTTTGATGAGCTGCGCCGCGACCTGGCCTCCCTCAAAAACATGTAAATAAAGTTTTTCTTGCCAAATGAAGGCATTTGACGGCAAAATGCGCGCATCGTCGTCAAACGGAGCTTTATCTCCATGGCAATAAACCTTCTCCTCCTCAATGGGCCCAACCTGAATCTGCTGGGCACGCGGGAGCCTGAAGTCTACGGATCGACCACCCTGGCTGACATCGAGCAGCGTGCGGCTGCGCAAGCAAGCAAAGCCGGTGCGCGCCTGAGCGCGTTCCAGAGCAACCACGAAGGTGCGCTGATCGACCGCATCCATGCCGCCCGCAAGGAAGGCGTGGACGCCATCGTGATCAATCCGGGTGGACTCACCCATACCAGCGTGGCATTGCGCGATGCGCTGGCGGGCGTGGCCATTCCTTTTGTTGAAGTGCATATCTCGAATATCCACCAGCGCGAGGAATTCCGACACTTTTCCTATCTTTCCGGCATCGCCAAAGCTGTGTTGTGCGGCTTCGGCGTCGATGGTTACCGGCTGGCGATTGATCACCTGCTGCTGCAGCCATAAGGATACTGTCCCACTCTTTTCCATCAGCATTGCCATGTTGCATGCAGCGTGCGCCGATGGTGGCCCAATCAACTAGTTATATCCCTATTTAATACTGAGGAATTCACATGGATTTACGGAAACTCAAAACCCTGATCGATCTGGTCGCGGAATCTGACATCGAAGAGCTGGAAGTGACTGAAGGCGAGAGCAAGGTCCGCATCGTCAAGTCGTCTGCCACAGCGCAAAACCAGGTCGTGATGATGCAGCCGCAGGCTGCGTATGCGCAACACCTGCAAGCCGGCGCCGCGCCGCTTGCCCCGGCTGCCGCTGCAGCACCGGTCGCGCCTGCCGCACCGGAAGGCCACATCGTCAAGTCGCCGATGGTCGGCACTTTCTACCGCTCTTCCGCACCAGGCGCTCCGGCGTTCGTCGAAGTCGGCAAGGAAGTCAAGGAAGGCGAGACCATCTGCATCATCGAAGCAATGAAGCTGCTCAACGAAATCGACGCCGACAAGGCCGGCGTGATCAAGCAGATCCTGGTTGAAAACGGCCAACCGGTCGAATTCGGTCAACCACTGTTTGTGATCGGCTAATCCTGCCAGAATACGGATGCATGTCCGGCGCGCCTGCCTGCGCAAGATCGCGGCAGGCGGATACGCCGGCCATCCGGGGCGGATCTGGTTATCTGTTTGTAAACGCTTGACTATTGGCGACGCACATCCCTCATATGTTTGAAAAAATCCTTATCGCCAACCGTGGCGAAATCGCTCTCCGTATCCAGCGCGCATGCCGTGAAATGGGCATCAAGACCGTGGTCGTGCACTCCGAAGCGGACCGCGAGGCGAAGTACGTGAAGCTGGCGGACGAATCGGTCTGTATCGGCCCGGCTCCTTCCGCGCTCAGCTACCTGAACATGCCGGCCATCATCAGCGCCGCCGAAGTGACCGACGCCCAGGCGATCCATCCGGGCTACGGCTTCCTGTCGGAAAACGCCGACTTCGCCGAGCGCGTCGAGAAATCCGGCTTCGTCTTCATCGGCCCGCGCCCCGAAAACATCCGCATGATGGGCGACAAAGTGTCGGCCAAGCAGGCCATGATCCGCGCCGGCGTGCCGTGCGTGCCAGGCTCGGAAGGCGCCTTGCCCGACAATCCGAAAGAGATCGTGCAGGCTGCACGCAAGATCGGTTATCCGGTCATCATCAAGGCGGCAGGCGGCGGCGGTGGCCGCGGCATGCGCGTGGTGCATACCGAGGCAGCGCTGATCAACGCCGTCACCATGACCAAGACGGAAGCCGGCGCCGCCTTCGGCAATCCGGAAGTCTATATGGAGAAGTACCTGGAAAATCCGCGTCACGTGGAAATCCAGATCCTCGCCGACGAACACAAGCAAGCCATCTGGCTGGGCGAGCGTGATTGCTCGATGCAGCGCCGCCACCAGAAGGTCATCGAAGAAGCGCCGGCGCCTGGCATCCCGCGCAAGATCATCGAGAAGATCGGTGAACGCTGCGCCGAAGCCTGCCGCAAGATGAACTACCGCGGCGCCGGCACCTTCGAGTTCCTGTACGAAAACGAAGAGTTCTACTTCATCGAAATGAACACCCGCGTGCAGGTCGAACATCCGGTCACCGAGATGATCACCGGCGTCGACATCGTGCAGGAGCAGATCCGCATCGCCTTCGGCGAAAAGCTGCGCTACCGCCAGCGCGACATCGAACTCAAGGGCCATGCGATCGAATGCCGCATCAATGCGGAAGACCCGTTCAAGTTCACGCCGTCGCCAGGTCGCCTGACTGCATGGCACGTGCCGGGCGGTCCCGGCATCCGCGTCGATTCGCATGCTTACGCCGGTTACTTCGTGCCGCCGAACTACGATTCGATGGTCGGCAAGGTGATCTCCTACGGTTCGACCCGCGAGCAGGCAATCCGCCGCATGCAGATCGCGCTGTCGGAAATGGTGGTCGAAGGCATTTCGACCAACATCCCGCTGCACCGCGAACTGATGGTCGATGCCCGCTTCATCGAAGGCGGCACCAACATCCACTATCTCGAGCACAAGCTGTCGGAGCGTCCAACCTCGCCGACGGCGGACAAGCCGGCGAAGAAGTAAGTTGAAGAAATAAGTTGAAGAAGTAAAGGCAAAGAAACCGATGGGCTGGACCGAAATTGTCATTCAAGTCACGCGCGACCAGGCGGAGGCGCTCTCCGACGCCTTGATGGAGTCCGGCGCGCTGTCGGTTTCGGTGGAAGACGCCGACGAAGGCACCGTCGCCGAGCAGCCGCTGTTTGGCGAGCCCGGCATGGAGCCGACCGAAGCGGCGTGGGAACGCAGCCGCGTGGTCGCTCTGGCCGACGTCGATGCCGATCACGCCACGATCGTCAACGACGCCGCCAAGGCCATCGGCCTGGACTTCGCCCTGCCGTTCGCCTTGCGTTCGGTGGAAGAGCAAGACTGGGTGCGCCTGACGCAATCGCAATTCGAGCCGATCCACATCGGCAAACGTATCTGGGTGGTGCCGAGCTGGCACGATGCACCGGAACCTGATGCGCTGGTGCTGGAGCTCGACCCCGGCCTGGCCTTCGGCACCGGCAGCCATCCGACCACCCGTCTGTGCATGGAATGGCTGGAGCAGCATGCAGTCAATGCTGCGACGGTGCTCGACTACGGCTGCGGTTCCGGCATCCTGGCGCTGGTCGCCAAGAAGCTCGGCGCTGAACACGTAATCGGCGTCGACATCGATCCGCAAGCGCTGGAATCGGCGCGCTTCAACAGCGAGCGCAACGCCTGCGAGGACATCGAATATCACCTGCCGGAAGCTTTCGTCCGCAGCTATCCCGAAAGCCAGACCTTCGCCATCGTGGTCGCCAACATCCTGGCCGGCCCGCTGCAACTGATGGCGCCGATGCTGGCCGGTCGCGTGGCGCCGGGCGGTTCGCTGGTGCTGTCGGGCGTGCTCGATCGCCAGGCACAGGACGTCATCGCCGCCTATGCGCCCTACCTCGAACTGAGCGTGTGGGCCGAGCACGAAGGCTGGGTCGCTCTGGCCGGCCGCGCGCCGACGGTGTAAGCATGCAGCGCGGCCTCGCCCATCGCCGATACGGCAGCGCCGGATTACCTCCGGCCTGCATAGCCCCCGACGAGGTCCGCTGATGGCGCTGGCGACCCAATGTCCCTTCTGCCAGACGACATTCCGCGTCGCCCAAGATCAGCTCAAACTGCGCGGCGGCCTGGTCCGCTGCGGCACGTGCAAGGAAGTCTTCAACGGCAACGACCATCTGGTCGCGCCGGAAATCGCCCAGCAACTGGTGGTCGCGCCGCCGACTGCCGCCCCTCGCTCCACTGAATCCGCAGAACCGCATGCGCCGCTCGGCTGGCCGCCTTTGCCCGGCTCGCCGCCGGTGCAGCCTGTGCAGGCTGCGACTGTCCCGACGCCCGCTGCGACCGAATCATCCGCGCCCGCAGCGCCGCCGCCATGGATGGCCACGGCCAATCTGTCCGCCGCCTTCGCCAGCATCGCAGCGGAAACCAACGATGCCCCCTGGGGTGCGCAGCCCGTGCAGAAGAACGAAACGCCGGACGCGGCCTCCTCTCCAGCCCCGCAAGAAATCGCACCCGAACCGGCGCCGGCTGCTTCGTTTCCGTTGCCGGGTTCGCCCACAACGGCGTCGGCCTCTGCTGACACGGCAGCGCCGATTGCCGCACCAGATGCCAGCATCAACACGCTGACACAGGCCTTGTCGTACCCGGTTCCTCAAACCTCTTCCGTCACGCTGACCGACGCCGGCGCTGCCGAAACGGAGACTGAAGCGGCAGCGATTGTCACGCCGAAACAGCGAGCTCACCAAGAAGCCGGCACGGAAGAAGAACCTGAAGAGGAAGAAACTGAGGAGGCAGAAGACGACGAAGACGCTCCCGCCTTCGTTCAGAAAGCCGAACGTCGCGAACGCCTGGGCCGGATCGTCCGCGTCGCCATGATCGTCGGCGCCGTCATCCTCGGCATCGCGCTGCTGCTGCAGGCGACCTATGTCTGGCGCAACACCATCGCCGCCTGGCTGCCGTCGACGCGGCCGTTGCTGGCTGCTGCCTGCGCACCGTTGCATTGCTCCGTGGGCCTGCCAACCAGCATCGACCAACTGGTGCTGGACTCAAGCGAACTGCAATTGGTACCGCCCAATCAGAACATCTATACCTTGTCGGCGCTGCTGCGCAACCGCGGCTATGGCGCGCAGGCATGGCCTTATCTGGAACTCACGCTCAACGACGGCGACGAAAAAGCCATCACGCGCCGCGTCTTCACGCCGCGCGAGTACCTTGCCTCGGCGAAACTGGTCGACAGCGGCCTGGCCGGCGAAGGCGAGCAACAGATCAAGCTGACCTTCGAGCTGGCCCAGCCGGCCGCATCGGGCTACCGCATTTATCTGTTCTACCCCTGATCCCTCTCCCGCCCGCGGGCCGCAACAAAAAACGCAAGGGCGACGGGATTCTTCTACAATGCTGCATTCTCAACTTTTTCAGACTACGCCATGAGTTCACTGATTTGCGGCTCGCTCGCCTACGACAACATCATGCAATATGACGGCCGCTTCTCCGAAGCCCTGCTGGCCGATCAGCTGCACAAGATCAACGTGTCCTTCCTGGTGCCCACGATGCGGCGCGAGTTCGGCGGCTGTGCCGGCAACATCGCCTACAACCTGAAGCTGCTGGGCGGCGAACCGGTGATCATGGCGACCGTCGGCCAGGACAGCGCGCCATACCTGCAGCGCTTCAAGGATCTCGGCATTTCTACCGACAACATCCGCGTGATCGACAGTTCGTTCACCGCGCAATGCTTCATCACCACCGATGCGGGCAGCAACCAGATCACCGCTTTCCATCCGGGCGCCATGACCTTTTCGCATGAGAACAAGGTCGCCGATGCCGGCGCGGTCAAGTTCTCCATCGTCGCGCCCGACGGCCGCGATGGCATGTTGCAGCACGCCGAGCACAGCGCCCAGCAGAAGATCCCGCTGATCTTCGATCCGGGCCAGGGCCTGCCGATGTTCAGCGGCGACGACCTGAAGCATTTCATTGAGCTCGCCACCTATGTCGCAGTCAATGATTACGAAGCCGAATTGCTGACCACCCGCACCGGCCTGAGCCTGGAGCAGATCGCACAACAAGTGTCCGCGCTGATCGTCACGCGCGGCGAACTGGGCGCAGAGATTTACGCCGACGGCCAGAAGATCGACATCCCTTGCGTACCGGCCGAGACCATCGCCGATCCGACCGGTTGCGGCGACGCCTTCCGCGCCGGCATGCTGTTCGGTCTGGAAAAGGGCATGGACTGGGCCACCATCGGCCGCCTGTCCAGCCTGATGGGTTCGATCAAGATCGCGTCGCAAGGACCGCAGAACCACGCCCCTACCCTGGCTGAAATCGACGACCGTTTCCACAAGGCCTTCGGCTACCGCTTCGTCTGATCGTACCCGGCGTCGCCATCGGCACGCCGCTCGTTGAAGGATTGAACATGAAACGCCTCGTTTCCACACTCCTCGTCTCATGTGCGGCATCCCTGCTGGCGACGCCCGGCGCCATGGCAGCCCTGAAAGCTGGCGACAAGGCGCCGGACTTCACGGCACAGGCTTCGCTCGGCGGCCAGGTATCGACATTCTCGCTGGCCGACGCGCTCAAGAAGGGCCCGGTGGTGCTGTATTTCTACCCGGCCGCGTTCACCACCGGCTGCACCATTGAAGCCCATTTGTTCGCCGACGCCATCGATCGCTACAAAGCGCTCGGCGCCACGGTGATCGGCGTCTCCAACGACAAGATCGAGACGCTCAACAAATTCTCCGTGAGCGAATGCCGCAGCAAGTTTGCCGTGGCCGCCGACACCGACAAGAAGATCATGAAATCCTATGACGCCGTGATGATGATCAAGTCGGACTATGCCAGCCGCACCTCCTACGTCATCACGCCGGACCACGCCATCCTGTATGAATACAGCAGCATGAATCCGGACAAGCACGTCGAAAATACGCTGCAGGCGTTGCAGCAGTGGGCTGCAAAAAAGAAGTAGGCAGACAAGACACGAAGGCAGAAACAACAAAGCCGGCGATGGTTTCCCACGCCGGCTTTGTTGTTTCTGATGTGTCTGGCATCAGATCAGAATTGGCTTTATCCGATCGACAGGATCAGCGTGCTGACGAGGCGCACCGCAATCTGCAGCAGGATCAACGCCGCCAGCGGCGACAGGTCGACGTTGCCGATCAGCGGCAGGACCTTGCGCAGCGGGCGCAGCAAAGGCTCGTTCAGCGCACGTACGAATGGCGCCAGCGGCGCATACGGATTGACCCAGCTGAAGATCGCTTCGATGATCAGCGTGGCCATGAAGCCGTAGAAAATCCATTGGAAGAAGCGCACCAGCGACAGCAGAATGATGGGTTGAAAATCAAACCCCGAGGCGAATCCCAGCGCCGCGATAATCGACAGCAGCACCACCAGGAACGCGCCGACCAGGCTGGCCCAGTCATAGCCGCCGACGCCCGGCAGGATCCTGCGCAAGGGCTTCACCAACCAGTCCGACAACTGGAACACGAACTGCCCCACCGAAGCCGGCGGGCGCACCTGCACCACCTGCATCCAGAAACGCAGCAACAGCACCCCGGCGAGCACGCTGGCGATGGCGTCAACGATCAACATGAAAATGCTATGCAACACGGTCACTCTCCATAAGAAGCTGCTTACTTGTTTACGCGATCTCCGCGCTGCGGAGGCCCTCTGGTGCACATACTAAACCATGCAGCCGTTTTCCCTATGTGGGGACGGCGAATAATTAAAAAAGACTAAGACGTTCGGTCGGTGCTCATGGTGTGGGCGAAAAAAAACCGCTGCATGAACGAATCACACAGCGGTATTTTTGCACCTGATTACTCAGGCGCCAGGCCAAATCCGATTAAGGACGTGTTGTGCCTGTTGGGAACGGCCAAGCTGCTGCCGGGTTCAGCACAGTCTTCACAGCAGGAGCTGCTGCAGCGGCTGGCTTAGCTGCCGGCTTTTTAGCCGCAGGCTTAGCAGCTGCCTTCTTGGCGACTGGCTTCTTCGCTGCCGGCTTTGCTGCTGGCTTAGCTGCTGCCTTGACGGCCGGCTTTGCAGCTGGCTTGGCGGCTGGCTTCTTAGCCGCTGGCTTGGCGACTGCCTTCTTCGCGACTGGCTTCTTCGCTGCAACTGCCTTCTTAGGAGCTGCTGCCTTCTTCGCCACTGGCTTCTTCGCTGCTACTGGCTTCTTCGCTGCGACTGCTTTCTTGGCGACTGGCTTTTTAGCGGCGACTGCCTTCTTCGCTACTGGCTTCTTGGCTGCAACTGCTTTCTTAGGAGCTGCTGCTTTCTTCGCCACTGGCTTCTTCGCTGCTACCGGCTTCTTCGCTGCGACTGCCTTCTTGGCGACTGGCTTCTTCGCTGCAACTGCCTTCTTCGCTACTGGCTTCTTGGCTGCAACTGCTTTTTTAGGAGCTGCTGCTTTCTTTGCCACTGGCTTTGCTGCTGCCTTAGCTACTGGCTTCTTGGCGGCGACTGCCTTCTTAGGAGCTGCTGCCTTCTTGACTGCAACCGGCTTTTTAGCGGCGACCGCTGGCTTCTTTGCAGCAGGCTTCTTCGCTGCTGGTTTCTTTGTTGCTGTTGCCATTTTGTTTCTCCTTCTTCACGTGATGGAAAAAATCAAGCTTGATTTAAGAAACCCGTCTGTACCATCGCGATGATGCAGGCGGATTATTCATCGGCACAAGCAAGCTTCTGCTTGCGCTAATGAATTCGGCACCAGCTGAACTGCTGCATCCCCTCATGTATGCAGCACTTCAGCTATCTTGGTTGGACCTCTGCCCCGCTTGTTCAGGGGCTCAGAGCCTCGTTTCGCGCCTTCGCGAACGCCACAACCAAAAAAAACGCCAGCGGATTACACGCTAGCGTCAGGAATACTATTCCCGAAAAACCTTCAGGTTTTTCAAAGGAAAAGCCGCCTGACCCGATTTGATCGAGTCAAGCGGCGATAACAGAGAAGATCGTTTCGGTCTTTTACTGTTCATTAAATTTGGTGAAAGCCTTCCGTTTTTGGCAGTCGGATATCTTGCAAGCTATCCGACCGCTGTGTGCCTCACAGATCTCGCTGAAGAGCATTGACGAGATGGGCACATCATTCCCAGTTAAGCGCGCCTCCGGTTTGATACTCGATGACTCGGGTTTCGAAGAAGTTGCGCTCCTTCTTCAAATCGATCATCTCGCTCATCCACGGAAACGGATTTTCTTCTTGCGCGAACAGCGGATCAAGTCCGATTTGCTGTGCGCGACGATTAGCGATGAACCGTAAGTAGCCTTTGAACATCGGCGCATTCAAACCTAGCACGCCTCGCGGCATTGTATCCTCTGCGTAACGATATTCCAACTCTACGGCGCTTAAAAACAACGATTTAATTTCGTTTCTGAATTCCGGCGTCCACAAATGTGGGTTCTCCATCTTCACCGTGTTGATCAGATCGATCCCGAAATTGCAGTGCATCGATTCATCACGCAGGATGTATTGATACTGTTCGGCGGCGCCCATCATCTTGTTCTGGCGACCCAGTGCAAGGATCTGCGTGAAGCCGACGTAGAAGAACAGGCCTTCCATGATGCACGCGAAAACGATCAGCGACTTCAGCAGCTTCTGATCATTCTCTGTCGTGCCGGTGGTGAACTGCGGATCGGTCAGCGTGTTGATGAACGGGATCAGGAACTCGTCCTTGTCGCGGATCGACTTCACCTCGTGATAGGCGTTGAAAATCTCGGCTTCGTCCAGGCCCAGCGACTCGACGATGTACTGGTAGGCGTGGGTGTGGATCGCTTCTTCGAACGCCTGGCGCAGCAGGTACTGGCGGCATTCCGGCGCAGTGATGTGGCGGTAGGTGCCCAGCACGATGTTGTTGGCGGCGAGCGAGTCGGCGGTGACGAAGAAGCCGAGGTTGCGCTTGACCAGACGGCGTTCGTCTTCGGTCAGACCGTTCGGATCTTTCCACAGTTCGATGTCGCGCTGCATGTTGATTTCCTGCGGCATCCAATGGTTGGCGCAACCGGCCAGGTACTTGTCCCAGGCCCATTTGTATTTGAACGGCACCAGTTGATTGACGTCGGTGTGGCCGTTGATGATGCGCTTGTCGGCGGCGTTGACGCGGCGGGTCACATCAACCGGCGCTTCGTCTTTGGTAACCAGAGCAGGATTCAGGGCCACGTCGGAAAACTGCGGACGTGCATTTACGGCGGCCGATTGCAATTGAGGCTGAGGCGTTTGCGAGGCGCGTGGCGCGGATGGTGCCGGCGTCGCCTTCACTTCATCATCCCAAGAGAGCATTTTTTGATCCTTTACTTTATTTACTTTTGACGTCCCGGCGCGGCCGGGATGTGACTTATGACATTGATTCAGGCGACGCGTTCATCTTCCGGAGAAGACTGCCGCCGGACTTGCCGGCGGCGGTTGCCTGTAGTTACTGCGTTTTGATTACTGGCAAGCTTCGCACTCTTCGAAACCATCATCGCCGGGACGCAGGTAGCATGCTTCGCCGTCGGCTTCGACTTCTGCCGCCGCCACGGTTGCCATGCTCGCCGCAGACGCCGTCATCGATGCCGGCGCCGCTGCAACTGCAGCCGCAGCCGCTGCGCTATGGCTCATGCCGCCGTCCACCGCCACCGCGTTCAGCGCGCCGGTCTTGGAAGTCGACTTCTCGGTATGCGTCGCGCCGATGGTGCGGAGGTAGTACGTGGTCTTCAGACCGCGCAACCATGCCAGCTTGTAAGTTTCGTCCAGGCGTTTGCCCGAGGCGCCGGCCATGTAGATGTTCAGCGACTGCGCCTGGTCGATCCATTTCTGACGGCGGGATGCTGCTTCCACCAGCCAGGATGGTTCGACTTCGAAGGCGGTGGCGTAGATGTCGCGCAGGTCTTGCGGGATGCGGTCGATCTTGGCCAGGCTACCGTCAAAGTACTTCAGGTCGGAAATCATGACTTCGTCCCACAGGCCGCGGGCCTTCAGGTCGCGCACCAGGTACTCGTTGATTTCGGTGAATTCGCCGGACAGGTTCGACTTCACATACAGGTTCTGGTAAGTCGGTTCGATGCAGGCCGACACGCCGATGATGTTGGAAATCGTTGCGGTCGGTGCGATCGCCACGCAGTTCGAGTTGCGCATGCCGAACTCCTTGATGCGGCCGCGCACGATCGACCAATCCATGGTTTCGGACGTATCGGCTTCCAGATAACCGCCACGCTCTTCCGCCAGCAGCTTCAGGGAGTCCTGCGGCAGGATGCCGCGATCCCACAGCGAACCACGGTAGGAGCTGTAACGGCCGCGCTCTTCCGCCAGTTCGGTCGATGCCAGGTAAGCGTAGTAGCAGACAGCTTCCATCGAACGGTCGGCGAATGCCACCGCGTCCATCGATGCGTAAGGTACGCGCTTCATGTGCAGGCAGTCCTGGAAGCCCATGATGCCCAGGCCGACCGGACGGTGGCGCAGGTTCGAGTCACGCGCCTTCTTGACCGCGTAGTAGTTGATGTCGATCACGTTGTCGAGCATGCGCATTGCAGTGCGGATGGTCTTTTGCAGCTTGGCGTGGTCGATTTCACCGTTGACCAGATGGGCCGGCATGTTGACCGAACCCAGGTTGCAGACAGCGATTTCGGATTCGTTGGTGTTCAGGGTGATCTCGGTGCACAGGTTCGAGCTGTGGACCACACCGACGTGTTGCTGCGGCGAACGGATGTTGCATGGGTCCTTGAAGGTGATCCATGGGTGGCCGGTTTCGAACAGCATCGACAGCATCTTGCGCCACAGGTCCAGCGCGGCGATCTTCTTGAACAGCTTCAGTTCGCCGCGTGCGGCTTTGGCTTCGTAGCCGATGTAGGCTTCTTCGAAGGCACGGCCGAACTTGTCGTGCAGGTCAGGCGCATCGGATGGCGAGAACAGAGTCCAGTCGCCCTTTTCCATCACGCGCTTCATGAACAGGTCGGGGATCCAGTTGGCGGTGTTCATGTCATGCGTACGGCGGCGGTCGTCGCCGGTGTTTTTACGCAGGTCGAGGAATTCCTCGATGTCCATGTGCCAGGTTTCCAGGTAGGCGCAAACCGCGCCCTTGCGCTTGCCGCCCTGGTTGACCGCGACGGCGGTGTCGTTGACCACTTTCAGGAACGGCACCACGCCTTGCGACTTGCCGTTGGTGCCCTTGATGTGCGCGCCCAGCGAGCGGACCGGAGTCCAGTCGTTGCCCAGACCGCCGGCGTACTTGGCCAGCAGCGCGTTTTCCTTGATGGCTTCGTAGATGCCGTCCAGATCATCGGCAACGGTAGTCAGGTAGCACGACGACAGTTGCGAACGCAGGGTGCCCGAGTTGAACAGGGTCGGTGTCGAGCTCATGAAGTCGAACGACGACAGCAGGTTGTAGAACTCGATGGTGCGCTCTTCGCGGTTGATTTCGTTGAGCGACAGGCCCATCGCGACGCGCATGTAGAACGCTTGCGGCATTTCGATGCGGGTGCCCTGGATGTGCAGGAAATAACGGTCGTACAAAGTTTGCAGGCCGAGGTAGCCGAATTGCAGGTCGCGCTCAGGCTTGATGGCATCGGCCAGCTTGACCAGATCGAACTGGGCCAGCTTGGAGTCGAGCAGGTCGGCGGCGATGCCCTTCTTGATGTACTTGGCGAAGTAGTCCAGGTATTCAGCAGGCGCGTCAGCTTGCGCGACTTCCTTGCCGAACACTTCTTTACGGATGGTGTGCATCAGCAGGCGCGCGGTGACCTGGCTGTAGGCCGGGTCTTTTTCCATCAGCGCGCGGGCAGCCAGGATGGCCGACTTGTGCAGCTCTTCCACCGGCACGCCGTCGTACAGGTTCTTGACGGTTTCGGCCAGGATGGCGTCGGCGTCAACGTGCTTTTCCAGACCGACGCAGGCAGCGGTGATCAGGGTGCGGACTTCGTCGAGGTCCAGCAGGCGGCTCTGGCCGTCTTCCACCACGTGCAGTTGCGGTGCGGCGAAATCGCTCTTGGCGGCGCTGCCTTGTTGCTGGGCGCGCTCTTCCATGCGCTTGGCGCGGTACAGCACGTAGGCGCGGGCGACGTCGTGTTCGCCGGAACGCATCAGGGCCAGTTCGACCTGGTCCTGGATGTCTTCAATATGGAAGGTGCCGCCGGTCGGCTGGCGACGCACCAGGGCCGAGACGACGCTGTCGGTCAGCTGCTCGACCATTTCGCGCACACGCGCCGAGGCTGCACCCTGGCCGCCGTTGACGGCGAGGAACGCCTTGGTCACGGCAATCGAAATCTTCGATGGTTCAAAGCCAACCACCGCGCCGTTGCGGCGGATGATGCGGTATTCGCCCAAACCGGAAATCGGCTTGATCAGCTGCGATGGCGCGGCTTCGTCATGATTGCCTGCGGTGGGGATGACGCCAAAATCTGCGGGGGATTTAGCGGAAATTTCTTGAGTAGAGCGCACTGAGCCTCCTAAAACTGTGATTGATGGGCAGCAAAAACTGCCCGCGTTGCCAATAGAACCTTCTCTCTATATAGATACCGAAACGGAGAGAGGTTCACGAAATACCGGGAACAGGACAACACCAATGCCGCTGCCTGAGTGCAGCCGCCTGGTTGCTACCTGTTCCGAACTGTTAAATGAATCTGAGAAAACTTGAGAAAGCCTGAAAAATCTGAGAAAGCCTGAGATGAGAGGACTGCCGAGACATCGTTTGAATTGTTGCTTGCCTCAAGACCCGTCACCTTCAATGGAGCCCAACCGTGAAGCCAACCTTGCCGAATCTGTCCGGGCCCCTCTTGAGAGCCTGATCCGGCGCTTTATACCTACCGCAGCGAACCGTGAACAGCTACTTCCAACCCGAAGAACGACTAAAGCTTTACTTACCAAAAACACTACATCTAGTCCCAAAGGAATGATTGAGACTAATTCTAGTGTCTGGCATCGTCAGATGCAACCGCTATTTCTGGATATTTTTATATGTTTTACGCTTGACTTCCGCTGCCCCCAGCAGGGAAGCGCAATTGCGCTTGTTCTGCAAGGCAATAGAAATTTTTCCGGAATCTCGCCCAGTCAAAAAATGGACCGGGGTCGGTCTTGCGACCGGGAGCGATGTGCTCGTGACCGGCAACATCGGCCAGCGGATAGCGTAGTCGCAGGGCGTCGGTGAGCGCCGCCAACACCTCGTACTGAAGGTCAGTGAAGGGTTCGAAGTCAGTTCCTTCGAGCTCGATGCCGATGGAAAAGTCGTTGCAGCGCTCGCGTCCGTTGAAGCTGGACACGCCGGCATGCCAGGCGCGGTCGTTGGCCGAGACGAACTGGATCAGAGCGCCGTCGCGCTGGATCACGAAATGGGCCGACACCCGCAAGGGACGCAGCTGGTCGAAATACGGATGGGCATCGCAATCCAGCTGGTTGCAGAACAGGTCGCCGATGAAGGATCCGCCAAACTGGCCCGGCGGCAGGCTGATGTTATGAATCACCAGCAGCTCGGCGGCCACACCTTCGGCGCGCGCGTCAAAGTTGGGCGACGGCTGGCGGTGCGCCTGGCTGCACCAGCCGTCGGCGGCGATGTCCATGACCGGCGCCGGCGTGTTCATCTCAGGACGAGGCCAGACGCAGGTGTTCTTCGCTGCAGAACACGGTGCCGGCAGCGTTGCTGATGGACTCCGAAGCCGGGAAATGAATGCCGCAATGTGCACATTGCACCATGGCCTCGATCTGTTGCTGAGGCTCGTTGCGCTTGCGCGCGAACGGATTGCGGCGCGCGCCTTCGCGGTCCGGGGAAGAGGCGGCGCCGGCCGCCATGGATTTCTTGGCGCGCTGGAACCAGACCACGACCGCCAGGGCGATCACCAGCCAAATGAGATATTTCATACGAGGATCCGATGCAGCACGACTTCAAGCACGAAGCGGCTGCCGACATAGGCGAGCAGCAAAATGGCAAACCCGGCGAGGGTGAAACTGAGCGCGGTGCGACCGCGCCAGCCTTGCCATTTGCGTCCCGCCAGCAATAAACCGAACAGGCCCCAGGACAACAAGGTGAAGATCGTCTTGTGATCCCACCGGAACGCCTTCTGGAACAACTGCTCGGAGAACACGACGCCCGACAAGACTGTCAGGGTCAACAAAACGAAACCGAATGCAATCAGGCGAAACAGGATTTTTTCCATCGTCAGCAGTGCCGGCAAGCGGTCCAGCGCGATCGAGAACCAGCCCGGCTGCGCCGCGCCCATCTTTGGACGCGTATGCAGGCGCGACTCCTGCAGCACCATCAGCACGGCGTGGAAGGCCGCGATGGTCAGCGTGCTGTAGGCCAGGATGGAAATCGCGATGTGCCAAAGGAACCAGTCGGACTTGCCGGCCAGCTCAACCATGTTGCCCGGGAACACGCTCGGCAGGATCACCGCCACCGCCGCCACCGGCAGCACCAGCACGCGCAGGCTGTCGAGCGAGAAGTTGCGGTTTTCCAGCCAGTAAGCCGCCACCGAGACCCACATCGTGGCCGACAGCATCACCGCAAAGCCGACGCGCACGGCGTCGGGAGCAAACATGTCGTAGACCAGGGCGCCGCCGTGCAGCAGCCATCCGATCACCGTCCCGAGGGAAATCGGCAGACGCCGCTCGGAAGGCAGGAAGGCGCAGCCCAGATAGAGGAGCGCAGCCAGAATGAAAAAATAAGTTTGCATCGACTAAGTTTACACCATGTCGTCACTTCGCTGACTGCGGGAGGGGCGGCAAAAAGGCGCCGAAGAGAGCCTAGCGCACTTACCGAAAGGCAAATGCAACCCCACTCTATTGCTTTGGCACGTAACAATAGAGTGGGGGCAAAACAGCAAAAAACAATGCTCAGTCGACGGCGGCGGCGCGCATCTCGTCGTGATGATGGCGCTGCTGCTCTTCCATGACCAGTTGGCCGAGTTCGCGCTTCAAGGCGTTGAACTCGGGGTCGGCCGGATCGCGCAGGCGCGGCAGCGTGACCGTGATGTCGCGCTTGATGGTGCCGGGACGATAGGTCATGACAACGATGCGGTCGGCCAGGTAGATGGCTTCTTCGATACTGTGGGTGACGAAGACGATGGTCTTCTTGAACTCGTCCCAGATGCGCAGCAACTCGTCCTGCAAATTGCGTCGCGTCAGGGCGTCGAGCGCGCCGAACGGTTCATCCATCAGCATGATCGGCGAATCCAGCGCCAGCACGCGGGCAATCGCCACGCGTTGGCGCATGCCGCCGGACAGGTCCTTGGGGAAACGGCTGCGGAAATCGATCAGGCCCAGCTTGTCCAGCAGTTGCGTCACGCGCGCCTGGATCTCGGCCTTGCCGACGCCCTTGATTTCAAGGCCGAAGGCGACGTTCTGCTCGACCGTCATCCAGGGGAACAGCGCGTATTCCTGGAACACCATGCCGCGATCCGGCCCCGGCTCGGTGACCAGTTTGCCGTCGGTGGTGATGCTGCCGCTGCTGGGCAGGGCGAAGCCGGCGATGGCGTTGAGCAAGGTCGACTTGCCGCAACCCGACGGGCCCAGCAGACAGACGAACTGGCCGTCCGGGATGTCGAGATTGATGTCCTTCAAGGCCACCACTTCGCGCTCGTCGCTTTTGAAAACCTTGTTGACGCCGGTAATGACGATTTGGGATGCGTTCATGTCAGCTCTCCAGTCCGCGATGCCAGCGCAGCATGTAATTATTCAGGCGGCTCATGCCAAGGTCGATCGCCAGGCCGAGCAGGCCGATGGTGATCATGCCGGCGATGATCTTGTCGGACCAGAAGTACTCGCGCGCTTCCATGATGCGGAAACCGAGGCCGTTGCTGACCGCGATCATTTCGGCCACGATCACCACGATGAAGGCGGTGCCGATGCCGATGCGCACGCCCGACAGGATGTACGGCACGGCGGCCGGCAGCATCACGCGCACGAACAGCGTGCGCTGGCTGGCGCCGAGGTTGCGCGCCGCGCGCAGGTAAATGCTGTCGACCTGGCGCACGCCGGCAATGGTGTTCATCAGCACCGGGAAGAACGCGCCCAGCGAAATCAGAAACAGCGCCGGCGGATTGCCCAGCCCGAACCACAGGATCGCCAGCGGGATGTAGGCAATCGGCGGAATCGGACGGATCACCTGCACCGTCAGATTCATCAGGCGATAGACACGTTGGCTGGAACCCATCAGCAAACCCAGCGGCAAGGCCAGACCGGCGCCGATCAGGAAACCGACCACCACGCGATACAGACTGCCGATGGCGTCCATCAGCAACTCGCCGGAGAACAGCCAGGCCAGCCAGCTGCCCTCGGCGGGGTCATACGGTTTCAGCGGTGCGGCGTACTCGAACCACTTGTGCACCACCGCCCACGGCGACGGCAAAACCAACGGATTAATCCAGCCCAGTGAAGACGCCGCCTGCCAGATGGCGATCACCGCCACCGGCACCAGCAATCCCTCCAGGGCTCCCCCAATTTTTTGTTTTGCCATCGCTGTTTCCTTGTTACTTGACGAATTACTTCAGGTTCATGCTTTTCTTGGCTTGCTCCAGCAGATCGGTTTTCACCCAATCCTTGGCGACCGGCGGCTTGGCCATCTTGCCCGTGCCGTACTTGGCCATGGTGTCGGTGGTGATCTGGATATGCTCGGCGGTGATGTCATAGGCGTAAGGCGAATTGCCGATGGCGTCGTAGAAGTCTTCCTTGGTGATCTGGTTCTTGAAGATGACTTCACGCACGTATTTCTCGGCGGTTTCCTTGTTGTCGATGAAGGTCTTGGTCGCCTCCAGGAAACAGCGCATGAACTTCTCGGCCAGCGGACGCTTCTCTTTGTAGAACTTCTCGGTCATCACCATGGTGCGCACCGGCTCGCCGATCGGGGTGTCGTACGGCTTCATGACTTCGACGCCGTAGCCCTTGTTGATCGCCTGCGAAGATTGCGGCTCGCTCTGCATCATGGCGTCGATGTTCTTGCCCAGCAGCGCCTGGTTGAGGTCGGCGAACGCCAGGTAGACGATGGTCACGTCCTTGGAAGTCAGGCCGTTCTGGCCGAGTTCGGCGTCGAGCAGCACTTCATGGATACCGCCGCGGGTGACGCCGACCTTCTTGCCCTTCAGGTCCTTGACCGACTTGATGTTGGAATCCTTACCTGCCACCAGACGCGCGCCGCCCTTGGCGAAACCGGCCACAACATAGATCGGCGCGCCGTTGGCACGGCCCGAAATGGCGGCTTCCGAGGCGGTGGTGCCGACGTCGAGTTCACCCGCGAGGATGCCCTGCATCACGTCGGGGCCCTTGGCGAAGACTTTTTCGTCGACCTTGATGCCGCATTTCGGGGCGATTTCCTTGATATAGGACACCGCGCCGTAGTGGGCGAATTTGAGGTTGCCGAGGCGGATCACTTCCTGTGCGCCTGCGCTGAAGGAAGCGCCTGCCGCCATGATGGCGACTGCCGCCGCCGCGATGAGTTTCTTGTGCATCTCTCTCTCCTGTCGTTATGTTTGCGCCGCGAGCGAAGTACGCCGCGGGTTGATATGCGCCTTCCTCGTGGGAAGAACCGTCCATTCATGTTGTGCAAGGCCACTGTATACACAAATCCTGCAGCGAGAACAATACCGTACTTTCCCCTACTCTTGCTCAAGCGCGGGCAGGGATAGCCGCTAAGGCGCGGTGCGATCGGGTAAAATGGCGGTTTGCGCCCGGACGATTTTCGCCCGAATTTTTCAGCGCGGCCCGCGCCCATTTCTTCAAGATAACGGTTCATCATGCTCGACAATCTCACCCAACGCCTTGCCAAAGTCGTCAAAACCATGCGCGGCGAGGCGCGCCTGACCGAATCCAATACCGCCGAGATGCTGCGCGAAGTGCGCCTGGCGCTGCTCGAGGCCGACGTCGCCCTGCCGGCCGTGCGCGAGTTCATCGCCAAGGTCAAGGAAAGAGCCCTCGGCGAAGAAGTCATCGGTTCGCTGACCCCGGGCCAGGCGCTGGTCGGCGTGGTCCAACGCGAGCTGGCCAGCCTGATGGGCGCCGACCTCGGTCCGGCAGCCTCGCAGCTCAACTTCGCCACCCAACCGCCGGCGATCATTCTGATGGCCGGTCTGCAGGGCGCCGGTAAAACCACTACCGTCGGCAAGCTCGCCAAGTACTTGCGCGAAACCACCAAGAAAAAAGTCCTGACCGTCTCCGCCGACGTCTACCGTCCGGCCGCGATCGGCCAGCTGGAAACCGTGACGGCCCAGGCCGGCGCCGACTTCTTCCCGACCAAGACCACCGACAAGCCGGTCGACATCGCCCTGGCTGCACTCGATTACGCCAAGCGCCATTTCCATGATGTGCTGATCATCGACACCGCCGGCCGTCTCGGCATCGACGAAGCGATGATGCAGGAAATCAGCGCCGTGCACGCGGCCGTCAAGCCGATCGAAACCCTGTTCGTGGTCGACGCCATGCTCGGCCAGGACGCCATCAATACCGCCAAGGCCTTCAGCGACGCACTGCCGCTGACCGGTATCGTGCTGACCAAGCTGGACGGCGACTCGCGCGGCGGCGCCGCCTTGTCGGTGCGCCACATCACCGGCAAGCCGATCAAGTTCGCCGGCGTGGCCGAAAAACTCGACGGTCTGGAAGCCTTCGATCCAAGCCGCATGGCCAACCGCATCCTCGGCATGGGCGACATCCTGGCGCTGGTCGAAGAAGCACGCAAAGGCGTCGACGTCGCTGCTGCAAACGACCTCGCACAAAAGATCAAGGGTGGCGGCAAGTTCGACCTCAACGACTTCAAGGCCCAGCTCGGCCAGATGAAAAAGATGGGCGGCATGGCCGGCCTGCTGGACAAACTGCCGGCCCAGATGCAGCAAGCCGCCGGCAAGACCAACATGGACCAGGCTGAAAAACAGGTGCGCCGCATGGAAGGCATCATCAACTCGATGACGCTGCAGGAGCGCGCCAAGCCGGAACTGATCAAGGCTACGCGCAAGCGTCGCATCGCCGCCGGCGCCGGTGTGCAGGTGCAGGAAGTCAATCGCATGCTGGCCCAGTTCGACCAGATGCAGACCATGATGAAGAAGCTCAAAGGCGGCGGCATGATGAAGATGATGCGCAGCATGAAAGGCATGATGCCGGGCATGCGCTGAGACCGCTTTGAAGGGTGTCCCGGCACAGTGCGAAAGCCGCGCCGGGCGGCTTTTTGAGAGGAGCGAAGCGGGTTTTCGCAATCGTCGTTGCTTATAGCGTGCTTTCGCCCCGAAAAGCGCTAAAAAACACTTGCATCGCCGGGAAAACCGCACCACTATTGCTGGTGCGTGATTTGCGCATTCAACTCTTTCCTTGCTTGATCTCTTATTAAGGAGGCTTACAGATGGCCACAGCCAAAAAACCCGCAGCCGCAGCGAAGAAGCCCGTAGCAAAAGCAGCACCGAAAGCAGCACCGAAGAAAGCAGTCGCAGCACCGAAAAAGGCAGCACCAAAAGCAGCAGCAAAGCCTGCAGTAAAAGCCGCCGCACCAAAGAAGGCCGCAGCACCAAAAGCAGCAGCCAAGCCGGCAGCAAAGAAACCAGCCGTCAAACGTACTCCCAACGCCGCCTTCATGAAGCCGCTGACACCGTCCGCAGCGCTGGCTGAAGTCGTGGGCGCGAAACCTCTGCCACGTACTGAAGTGACCAAGAAGGTCTGGGAATACATCAAGAAACACAATCTGCAAAACCCTGAGAACAAGCGCAATATCGACGCGGACGACAAGTTGAAAGTCGTGTTCGGCGGCAAGAAACAGGTATCGATGTTTGAAATGACCAAGCTGATTTCCGGCCATTTGAAATAAGCAATACAGGTTTTTGCAGACTTCCTTGCAAAACAAAAACGCCCGCAACGCGCGGGCGTTTTTGTTTTTGGGCGTGCTTCAGGCACGCACAGTGTCATGCACCGACAGTGCATTCCTACAGGACGCCGATATCTCTGTCGCCGGCTGAACTTTGGGTTTTCGGCCGGAGTCTAGATCTCATGGACGTCACCTGAAAGGACTCTAGCATGACATTCTCTCAACAGAATCTGGCCCATCCGGGCCTGCGCAAGACAGCTGCAGCACTGAGCATCGCCGCAGCAGGTTTGCTCGCCGCCACCTGCGCTTTCGCGGCCGGCAAGAGCAACACCGAACTCGATGCGCAATATCAACGTGAAAAAGCCGTCTGCACCAGCGGCCAGTCCAACCAGGACAAGGCGACCTGTCTGCGCGAAGCCGGCGCCGCCTATCAGCAGGCCAAGCAAGGCAAGCTGAATGACGGCCAGCAGGCGCAATACTCCTCGAACGCAGTGGACCGCTGCAAGAGCCTGCCCGCCAGTGATCAGGCGGATTGCCAGCGCCGCATCCAAAGCCCGAGCGATGTGGAGGGCAGCGCGCCTTCCGGCGGCATCCTGCGCAAGGATGTGACGATCGTGCCGGCGACGACGCAGTAACGGCAAGATTTGCAGTAAACGATTTACCCGGCAGACTGGACTAGCGACGCCGACAGAGGGAATCAGCGCACGATGGTTGCGGCGCTGGTTCCCTCTCCTTTTTGCGCGGTGGAATCACCATACTCCCAGCGCTTCCACGCACTCAAGACCGCATTCGGATACTCGCCCTGGCCACGACTGCCGTTGTAACGCCCCAGCGCCATGAAATAGTCGCCGCCTTCCTGGTCGAGATAGAGCCGCAAAATCACGCAGCCGTAGCGCAGATTGCTGCGCATGTGGAACAGCTTGCGGCGGTCGCCGTCGCCAATGACGCGCGTCCAGAACGGCATCACCTGCATGTAGCCGGTGGCGCCGGCCGACGAGATCGCATATTTGCGGAAAGCCGATTCGACCTGGATCAACCCGAGCACGAGGGCCGGATCGAGTCCTGCACGGCGCGCTTCATACCAGGCGCTTTCCAGCAACTCCAGACGGCCGCGCCGGTCAGGGACGATCTCGCGCAGACGATCGGACATCTCGCCCAGCCAGTTGAGGTAGGCGATACGTTCTTCGATGGTGGAAAATTGCGGCTTCGGCGGACGGGCGTCCGCCACCGCTTGCGTGAGCACCGAGCGGAGCGAATTCGCCAGTTGCTCTTCTTTTTGATTGCCGGCGTGGGCGGCAATGGCAACAAGCCATTGCAGACCGCACACCTGCATCAGGACGAACCGGGCAAACCGCATCCGGCGGCGAGCTCCGATCAGGCCAGCTTGCCCTTGATGAACGCCAGCGCGTCGGCCAGCGGCACCGGTGTCGCTGCAGTGTCGCGACGTCCCTGGTATTCAATCTGGCCGTCCTTGAGACCGCGATCGCCGATGACGACGCGGTGTGGCACGCCGATCAGTTCCCAGTCCGCAAACATGGCGCCCGGGCGTTCACCGCGGTCGTCCAGGATGACGTCGACACCGGCGGCGACCAGCGCGTCGTAGAGCTTGTCAATTTCAGTCTTGACCGCTTCGCTGCGGTCATAGCCCATCGGGCACAGCACCACTTCGAACGGCGCCAGCGTGGCCGGCCAGATGATGCCCTTGTCGTCGAAATTCTGCTCGATGGCGGCGCCCAGAATGCGCGTGACGCCGATGCCGTAGCAACCCATTTGCAGCGGTTGCGGCTTGCCGGCTTCGTCGAGGTAAGTCGCCTTCATCGATTCCGAATAGGCGGTGCCGAGCTGGAACACGTGACCGACTTCAATGCCGCGCTGGATCGCCAGCACGCCCTTGCCATCCGGCGAAGCGTCGCCTTCGACGACGTTGCGGATATCGGCGACGACAGGCTCAGGCAGATCGCGGCCCCAGTTGGCGCCGGTGAAGTGGAAGTCGGCTTCATTGGCGCCGCAGACGAAATCGTTCATGTTGGCGACGGTGCGGTCGGCCACGACCTTGACCGGCTTTTTGGTGCCGATCGGGCCGAGGTAGCCCGGCGGCGTGCCGAACCATTCGACGATCTCGGCTTCATTGGCGAAACGATAGCCCGCCAGGCCGGGGATCTTGCCGGCTTTGACTTCGTTGAGTTCGTGATCGCCGCGCAGCAGCAGCAGCCAGACTTCCTTGTCTTCCGGCTTTTCCTTCTCGACGGTCAGCACGATGGACTTGATGGTGCGCTCCAGCGGCAGCTTGAGCAGCTCGGCCACCGCTTCGCACTTGGCCTTGCCCGGTGTCGCAGTCTTGGTCAGCGCTTCTGTGGCCGCACCGCGCGTGGCGTTGACGGCAACTGCTTCGGCCGCTTCCATGTTGGCGGCGTAGTCGGAAGTCGGGCAATACACCAGCGCATCTTCGCCGGTGGCGGCGATGACGTGGAATTCATGCGAACCGGAACCGCCGATGGCGCCGTTGTCGGCGGCGACCGCGCGGAACTGCAAGCCGAAGCGCGTGAAAATGCGGACGTAGGCGTCATACATGACCTGATAGGACTTCTTCAGGCCGTCGATGTCGCGGTCGAAGGAGTAGGCGTCCTTCATGGTGAATTCGCGGCCGCGCATCAGGCCGAAACGCGGACGGCGCTCGTCGCGGAATTTGGTCTGGATGTGATAGAAGTTGACCGGCAACTGCTTGTAGCTGCGCAGCTCGGTGCGGGCAACATCGGTAACCACTTCTTCCGAGGTCGGCTGGATGGCGAAGTCGCGGCCGTGGCGATCCTTCACGCGCATGAGTTCGGCGCCCATCTTGTCCCAACGGCCTGTTTCCTGCCACAGCTCGGCCGGCTGCACTACCGGCATCAGCAATTCGATGGCGCCGGAGCGGTTCATTTCCTCGCGCACGATCGCTTCCACCTTGCGGATTACCTTCAGGCCCATCGGCATGTACGTGTAGATCCCGGAGCCGAGCCGCTTGATCATCCCGGCCCGCATCATCAGCTTGTGGCTGACGATTTCGGCGTCGGAAGGAGCTTCTTTCAAGGTGGAAATAAAAAATCGGGAGGCGCGCATGACGATGAGTTCTTTTTAAAAGAGGAAGGTTTATAATCAACCTAATTTTAAAGGATTAGCTGGCTGATGCGCCCACTCTTTGCATATTTGATCCCTGTTTCATGCACATCGCAGGTTGATGTGCCGGTCTTTGCCGCGCCCGATAAAGGCGCGTGCTGACAATTATCGAGCAATTGCCAGCGGAGGCCGGATAGGGCAAGAGAGGACGCCCTGCCGCAGAAAGTTTTGAGGTACACCATGCTGGATCGAGAAGGCTTCCGCCCGAACGTCGGCATCATCCTGCTCAATGCCCAGAATGAAGTCTGGTGGGGCAAGCGGGTTAGAGAACATTCGTGGCAATTTCCACAAGGCGGAATCAAACATGGCGAAACTCCCGAACAGGCGATGTTTCGCGAACTCGAAGAAGAAATCGGCCTGAAGGCGGAACACGTCAAGATCATCGGTCGCACGCGCGACTGGCTGCGCTATGAGGTGCCCGATCATTTCATCAAGCGTGAAATTCGCGGCCATTATCGCGGGCAAAAGCAGATCTGGTTCCTGCTGCGCATGGTCGGCCGCGATTGCGACGTGAACCTGCGACTGACTTCGCATCCTGAATTCGATGCCTGGCGCTGGCACGACTATTGGGTGCCGCTGGACGTGGTCATCGAGTTCAAACGCGATGTCTATCAGCAGGCGCTCAAGGAGCTGTCACGCTTCCTGGCGAGGCCGCATGCCGGGCATCGTCGTCCCGATGCTGCGGCCAAAGCCGAGCATGTGTCGTCAGATCATCCCGGCAACGCTCAACAGGCGGATCCTTGCGAATCCGCCACTCCGCCCACCACTAAGTGAATCTTCATGTCCCAACGCTTCTGGAATACCTTTGCTTCACACCGACTTGCGCGCATCCTGGCGGCAGGTCTGCTGCTGTGCTCGGCCACGCTCAGTTTCGCTCAGCAGTTGGGCAACTTCGACGAAGAATTCGACGATGAAGAAAAGCCGTGGCAAGAGATCGCCGTGCAGTTGCCGCCCGCACCACTGCCCGAGAATCTCGCCGAGTTCTACGTCGGTCCGACCACCACTTCCAAATCCTATGTCGACCTCAAGTCCCTGAGCATCGGCAGCGACAACGTCGTGCGCTACATCATGGTGACCAAGAGCAGCGGCGGCGCCACCAATATCATCTACTCGGGCATTCGCTGCGAAACTTACGAGATCAAGCAGTACGCCTTTGGTCGCAGCGATGGCAGTTGGTCGCGTTCACGCCACGACAAATGGATACGCATCAAGGATGCCGGCGCCAATCGCCAGGACGCGGCGCTCTACAAGAGCTATTTCTGCCAGATCGGCCTGCTGGACGGCGATCTGAGAAAAATCAGCAACCGCCTGCGTGAAAATCGTCCGATCGATCCGGCCAGAGAGTAAGTCCTGGCGACGCAGAAAGCAAAAGGGGCGCAGCTGAACACTGCGCCCCTTTTGTTTTTCCGGTGGATTTTTACCTTACACCAGCACCAGATTATCGCGATGGATCAGTTCGGACTCTTCGACAAAGCCGAGGATGGACAGGATTTCCGACGAAGGATGACGCACGATGCGGCGCGCATCCGAGCTGGCGTAATTGCTGATGCCGCGCGCCACAGGCTTGCCGCTTGCGTCGACGCAAGTGATGACATCGCCGCGACCGAATTCGCCCGCCACTTCGGTGACGCCGATCGGCAGCAGCGACTTGCCTTCGGCCGTCAGCTTCTGCACGGCACCGTCGTCCAGCACCACGCGACCGGCGGTCTGCAGATGATCGGCCATCCATTGCTTGCGTGCAGTCAGCTGCGCGGTCTGCGCCGTCAATTGCGTGCCGATGGCTTCGCCGGCAGCAAGGCGGCTCAACACGCGCTCTTCACGCCCCCAGGCAATCACGGTGTGCGCGCCCGAGGTGGCGGCGCGCTTGGCCGCGAGTATTTTGGTCAGCATGCCGCCGCGGCCGATGCCGCTGCCGGCACCGCCCGCCATGGCTTCCAGCGTGAGGTCTCCTGCTTTGGCTTCATGCACAAATTGGGCATCGGGATCGCGGCGCGGGTCGGCCGTGTACAGGCCGCGCTGGTCGGTCAGGATGATCAGCGCATCGGCTTCGATCAGATTGGCGACCAGTGCGCCAAGCGTGTCGTTGTCGCCAAACTTGATTTCGTCGGTGACGACAGTGTCATTCTCGTTGATGATCGGCACCACCCCGAAACGCAATAGCGTGAACAAGGTCGAGCGCGCATTGAGATAACGTTCGCGATCGGCCAGGTCGGCGTGCGTAAGCAGCACCTGCGCAGTGCCGAGTTGATGCGCGCGGAAACTGGTTTCGTAGATCTGCGCCAGACCCATCTGGCCGACGGCGGCACAGGCCTGCAATTCGTGCACGCCGGTCGGACGGCGATCGAAGCCGAGGCGTTGCATGCCTTCAGCGATCGCGCCGGAACTGACCAGCACCACTTCCTTGCCAAGCGTGCGCAAGTACGCGATCTGCTCGGCCCACATGGCGATGGCAGCGCTGTCGAGCCCCTTGCCATCGTTGGTCACGAGCGAGGAACCGACTTTGATGATCAGCCGCTTGGCTTGTTGTATGACGGAATGCATGTTGTTGGAGGAGATCGGCCGGGTCGTAAAATTCAAATGTCCGCCGCACCAGAGGTGTCGACGGACATGCATCGAGAACAAGATAGTAAACGATTTACCTGCAGATTTACCTGCAGAAGATCAGTCGATCACCTTGAAACGCGGGTCGTCCGGATCGATCGAGGAAATGCCGCGCGCTTCTTCGGTCATCTGGGTTTCTTCGGCGCGATGTTCCTGATGGCGCTTGAGTTCCAGATACTTGTAGATTTCATTGATCAGATCTTCACAACCATCGCGCGTCAGCGCGGAGATTTCGAACACCGGACCCTTCCAGCCGAAGCGCTTGACGAAGTCTTTCACACGCTTGGCGCGCTCAGCCTCCGGCACGACGTCGAGCTTGTTGAGCACCAGCCAGCGCGGCTTGTCGAACAGGGAATCATCATACTTCTGCAATTCCTTGACGATGGCCTTGGCTTCCTTGACCGGATCGACCAGATCATCGAACGGCGCCAGATCCACAATGTGCAAGAGCAAACCGGTGCGTTGCAAGTGGCGCAGGAACTGCACGCCCAAACCGGCGCCATCGGCGGCGCCTTCGATCAGGCCCGGGATGTCTGCGATGACGAAGCTTTTTTCGTGACTGACGCGGACCACACCCAGGTTCGGATGCAGGGTAGTAAATGGGTAGTCGGCAATCTTCGGGCGCGCATTCGAGACGGCCGAGATGAAGGTCGACTTGCCGGCGTTAGGCATGCCCAGCAGACCGACATCGGCCAGCACCTTCAACTCCAGCTTCAATTCGCGGCGTTGACCTTCTTTGCCTTCGGACTTTTGGCGCGGCGCGCGGTTGGTCGAGGTCTTGAAATGGATATTGCCCCAGCCGCCTTCGCCGCCTTGCGCCAGCAGCACGACTTGTTCATGCTCGGTCAGATCGGCGATGTGCTCGCCGGTGACGTGATCGACGATCAGCGTGCCCACCGGCATGCGCAAGAAGATATCGTCGGCGCCCTTGCCGTAGCAATCCGAGCCGCGGCCGTTTTCGCCGTTGCGCGCTTTGTGCAGCTTGGAATAACGATAGTCGATCAGGGTGTTGACGTTACGGTCGGCGACCGCCCAGATACTGCCGCCCTTGCCGCCGTCGCCGCCGTCGGGACCACCGAACGGACGGAATTTTTCACGGCAAAAACTGGCAACGCCGTTGCCGCCATCGCCCGCGATCAGTTCGATCTTTGCTTCGTCGATAAACTTCATGATTGTTACCGCTAACTTAAAAGTAAGAAGCTCTGCTTAAAATAAACTTAGCCGGGCAAGCGGTAGGCATCAATGAAGACCGTTCGCCGGAGACAGTGTCCGAACGACAGCGGCGCCAAGAAGAAAACAGCATGGGCCATGAGATCGGAACACGGGTAGCTTAGGCAGAGATTCCTAGAGCTACAAGTACAGTCGCGTCAGCCGCGCCGATGGTTACGTTGATCACGTTAGTCACACCGGACGACAGGCCTGCGCGCTGCAGGATGAAAACAAAACCAGACAGCTAAAAACTAAAAAAGGCTCCACCAGAGGCAGAGCCTTAAAACAACTTTTGCTAAGGCTTGCGCCTTATGTAGTCACTAATGTGCAGGACTCAAGTAAAACTTAAGCAGCCGCTGCAACAACAGTAACGTACTGGCGCTTCGCAACGCCCTTGATCACGAACTGGACTTTACCTTCTGTCAAAGCGAACAGAGTGTGGTCCTTGCCCATGCCAACGTTTTCACCAGGATGAACCTTGGTGCCGCGTTGACGAATGATGATGCCGCCAGCGTTGATCGCTTGGCCGCCATAGACCTTGACGCCGAGTCGCTTCGACTCTGAATCACGGCCGTTGCGCGTAGTGCCGCCGCCTTTTTTATGTGCCATTTAAGGACTCCTTGTATCTAGTTTGACCTGCGCTATTAAGCGTTGATCGAGACGATTTGCAGTTCGGTGTAATTCTGGCGATGGCCTTGACGCTTCTGATAATGCTTACGACGACGCATTTTGAAGATCTTGACCTTGTCGTGGCGACCCTGCGCTATGACAGTAACCAGCACCGTTGCACCCTCGACCAATGGCGCACCGAATTTAACGGTATCGCCTGCGCCCACTGCGAGCACTTGATCCAAAGTGATTTGGGAGCCAATGTCTGCCGGTATCTGTTCTACTTTAAATTTTTCACCAGCGACAACTTTGTATTGTTTGCCCCCGGTTTTTATGACCGCGTACATGTGAAACCTCATCGAAAATGAATGAATAAATTTTCTTTTTCTCCTCTGCTGGGCCCATGAAAAGCGGCTTTCGAATCGGGAAAACCTCCAATTATACATAGACTTAGCCTGCTCGTCAAAAGCTCTTGACTTCCGTGTGCAACACCTGATGAAAATGGCAATACGGCAATTTCCATCAGGAAAAAGCACAATTCGAAACAGTCGCGGCGGTACGTGGCAGTCCCTTTGTCATCGTATAATCACGGCAATCTTGATTTTTCACAGGTTCAGCCTTGTCCGCCGCTCTCCAAACCGCTACGCCCAATTCCTTCATTGACCCGATAGCTGCCGATATGGGCGAGGTCAATACCGTTATCCGTCAGCAACTTTATTCCGAAGTCCCGCTGGTGAATCAGGTTTCGGAGTACATCATCAGCGCCGGCGGCAAGCGCATCCGGCCCGTGCTGGTGCTGCTGATCGCCAATGCCTACGCTTATAAAGGCAAGGCCCACCACTCGCTGGCGGCCGTGATCGAATTCATCCATACCGCGACCCTGCTGCACGACGACGTTGTTGACGAATCGTCATTGCGCCGCGGCAAGGAAACCGCCAATGCCCTGTTTGGCAATGCCGCCTCGGTACTGGTGGGCGACTTCCTGTATTCGCGCGCCTTCCAGATGATGGTGACCGTGGGCAACGCCCGCGTCATGCAAATCGTCGCCGATGCCACCAACGTGATCGCCGAAGGCGAAGTGCTGCAATTGCTCAATATGCACAACCCGGACGTCAACGAAGAAGATTACCTGCGCGTGATCCGTTCCAAGACCGCCAAGTTGTTTGAAGCCGCCGCCCAGCTGGGCGCGTTGATCTCCGGCGCCGACGAAGCCGGTATCGAAGCGGCAGGTGAATACGGCCGTTCGCTGGGCACCGCGTTCCAGTTGATCGACGACGTGCTGGACTATTCCGGCAACGCCGCCGAAATCGGCAAGAACGTCGGCGACGACCTGCGCGAAGGCAAGCCGACACTGCCGCTGATCTATCTGATGGAAAACGGCACCGCCGAACAGCGCGAGCTGGTGCGCAGCTGTATCGAGAACGGCGACGAGCAGCATTTCAACGAGATTCTGGCCGCCATTACGAGCTCGGGCGCGCTCGACTACACCCGCCAGGAAGCGCAAAAAGCGGCACGCCGCGCAGCCGACGCGGTGCAGTCGCTGCCCGATAGCAAGTACAAAAATTCTTTGCTAGAATTATCAACGTTCGCGGTTGATCGCAATCACTGATCGACCCCGACACACCCAGTCGGGGTGTAGCTTAGCCCGGTAGAGCGCTACGTTCGGGACGTAGAGGCCGGAGGTTCGAATCCTCTCACCCCGACCAGGTTTCCCGAGTTTCATGACGCATGTTTTTCAGCAGGCGTCGCAGGTCCCCCCTAAGTTCCCCCTCTGAATTGATGTTAGAATCCAGCTTCGTTTGCGTCACGGAACCGGGCTTGTACCCGTTGCCGGAGCAGGCGACTACATCAACTTCCCTTACGGTGACCCTTTGGATACCGTGCCCATATGGGTGCAAATTCTTGCACTGGCACTTCTGATTCTTTGCTCGGCATTCTTTTCGATGACCGAGACCGCCCTGATGGCTGCCAACCGGCATCGCCTCAGGCATCTAGCCAAGCATGGCAGCAAGCGCGCCATCACGCTGCTGTGGCTGCTTGAACGCACCGATCGCCTGCTGTCGCTGATCCTGATCGCCAACACGCTGATCAATGCCCTGGCGACCGCGCTGGTCACGGCGCTGGCAATCGCCGCCTTCGGCAACCACGAAAAAGTCATCACCATCGCCACCGCCTGCGTGGCCGGCCTGCTGATCATCTTTGCCGAAATCGTGCCGAAGATCATCGGCGCGACTTATCCGGAACGCATCTCGCTGTTCACCGGCTTCTTCCTCAAGCCGCTGATGGCGCTGGCCAAGCCGCTGCTGTGGGTGGTCAACATCATCGTCTCGACGATCCTGCGCATCATCCACATCAAGGCCAGCGGCCGTTCCCACGACCAGCGCCTGTCGCCGGAAGAGCTGCGCTCGATCGTGCTCGAAGGCGGCAACTTCATTCCGCAAAAACACAAGAGCATCCTGCTGAACCTGTTCGACCTCGAGAAGATTTCGGTGGAAGACGTCATGACGCCGCGCGCCCAGGTCGAGGCGCTCAACCTGTCGGTGTCCATCGATGAAATCCGCAACCAGCTGGTCACCTGCTATCACAACAAACTGCCGGTCTATGAAGGCGAGATCAACCAGATCGTCGGCATTCTGCATGTGCGCAAGGCGATCATGCTGTTCAGCCAGGATGAGGAAATCACCAGCGAAGAAATTCGTGCGCTGCTGAGCGCGCCGTATTTCATCCCGCAGGACACCGACGTCTTCACGCAGCTGCAGTACTTCCAGGAAAACCACGAACGCCTTGGCATCATCGTCGACGAGTACGGCGAAGTGCAGGGTCTGGTGACGCTGGAAGACATCATCGAAGAAATGATCGGCGAGTTCACCACCTCGGTGCCGGGCGCCGCGCGCGCCGACAGTTTTGCCTGGAACAAGGACGGCGAATGCCTGCTGGAAGGCGCCACCACCTTGCGCGACATCAACAAGCGCCTGGGCCTGAGCCTGCCGCTGGACGGTCCCAAGACGCTCAACGGCCTGCTGCTCGAATGGCTGCGCGACATCCCTGAAGCCAACGTGTCGGTGCGCATCGCCGGCTGCATCATCGAGATCGTCCAGGTGCAGAACCAGGCCATCAAGGTGGTCAAACTGTTCGCGCCGACCACTGGAAAGACGCCGAAAGCCGAATAGCTACGATTTACAAGGCGGGACGCAAGCCGCATCATCGGTCGCTTCAGGTTCACTCCCGATGCACTCCCGATACGATACGACGATGCCAGCAAGACGCCGGTGCAACGCCGGTCGTTCCCTAGACTCTTGCCGGCACCGTCACCATGCTCCAGCGCGCTTCTGCACTTGCCTCCGCGTCTACGCCCGTCCCTGACTTCGACGACGTCTCCGCCGTCAATTATCTGCAAAAAATCCTGCTCGACGCCATCAACCTCGGCGCCTCGGACCTGCATTTCGAACCGTTTGAAAAGCATTGCCGCATCCGCTTCCGCATCGACGGCCAGTTGCGCGACATGGTCGAGCCGCCGCTGTCGATGAGGGACAAGCTGGCCTCGCACATCAAGATCATCTCCGGTCTCGACATCGCTGAAAAGCGCGTGCCGCAGGACGGCCGCATGAAGCTGGCGCTGTCGTCGACGCGCGCCATCGACTTCCGCGTGTCGACGCTGCCGACGCTGTTCGGCGAGAAGATCGTCATGCGCATCCTCGACGCCAGCCGCTCCCAACTGGGCATCGACACGCTCGGCTACGACGCCGCACAGAAGGAACTGCTGCTGCAGGCGATCCGCCGGCCTTACGGCATGGTGCTGATGACCGGCCCGACCGGTTCGGGCAAGACGATGTCGTTGTACAGTTGCCTCAGCATCCTGAACCAGCCCGGCACCAATATTTCCACGGTCGAGGACCCGGCTGAAATCAGCCTGCCCGGCATCAACCAGGTCAATGTCAACCAGCGCGCCGGGCTGACCTTCCCGATCGCACTGCGCGCCTTCCTGCGCCAGGATCCGGACGTGATCATGGTGGGTGAGATCCGCGACCTCGAGACCGCCGACATCGCCGTCAAGGCGGCGCAGACGGGGCATCTGGTGTTCTCCACGCTACATACCAACGACGCGCCGTCGACGCTCACGCGCCTGATGAACATGGGCGTGCCGGCCTTCAACGTGGCCTCGTCGGTGATCATGATCACCGCACAACGGCTGGCGCGCCGGCTGTGCGCCTGCAAGCAGCCGGCGGACATTCCCGTACAGGCGCTGCGCGAAGCCGGTTTCGGTACGGCAGACCTGAATGGCGGCTGGACCCCGCATCGCGCGGCCGGCTGCCGACGCTGCGGCGGCACCGGCTACAAGGGACGCATCGGGATTTACCAAGTCATGCCGATCAGCGAGGCCATTGAAAGCCTGATCCTGGCCCACGCCACGGCGCCCGACATCGAAGCGCAGGCGGTGCGCGAAGGCGTGCTCACGCTGCGCCAGGCTGGCCTGCAAAAAGTGCGCGAGGGCCTGACCAGCTTGGAGGAGATTCTCGCATGCACCAATCTGTGACAATGTCGCCGGACGCCTCTGCATGACGACGGCACGCGACGAACTCTATGCCTGGGAGGGCCGCGACCGCCAAGGCAAACCCGCACGCGGCGAGATGCGCGCCGGCGGTCCGGCGCTGGTCGGCGCGATGCTGCGACGCCAAGGCATCCAGGCGGCATCGATCCGCAAGAAAAGCGTACAGCGCGACAAGCACATCAGCGAGAAGGACATCGCGCTGTTCACGCGGCAGCTGGCGACCATGCTCAAGGCCGGCGTGCCGTTGCTGCAGGCCTTCGACATCGTCGCGCGCAGCCAGGCCAATCCGGCGCTGGCGCGACTGGTGGCCGGACTGCGCACCGAGGTCGAAGGCGGCAGCGGCCTGCACCAGGCATTCGGCCGCCATCCGCGCCAGTTCGATGCGCTGTATTGCAACCTGGTCGCGGCCGGAGAGCAAGCCGGCCTGCTCGACGAGCTGCTCGCGCGCCTCGCCCATTACAAGGAAAAGACGCTGGCCACGCGCAGCAAGGTACGCGCCGCGCTGGTCTATCCGGTCGCCATCGTGGCGTTCGCCGTGCTGGTGACGTCCATCATCATGATCTGGGTGGTGCCGTCGTTCAAGGAAGTATTCGGCAGCTTCGGCGCCGCATTGCCGCTACCGACGCTGATCGTCATCGCGATCTCGGATTTCCTGACGAAGTACTGGTGGATGCTGATCACCACGATCGGTGGCGCCGGCGCCTGGCTGATACGGGCCTGGCGCAGATCGCCGGCCTTGCGAGCCCGGACGGACCGCTGGCTGCTGCGCCTGCCGGTATTTGGCAATATCGTGCGCAAGGCGGCGCTGGCGCGCTGGAGCCGCACGCTGGCGACGCTGTTTGCCGCCGGCGTGCCGCTGGTCGATGCACTCGTATCTGTGCGCGGCGCGGCCGCCAACGCAGTCTATGCCGAAGCCACCGCTGCCATCGGTCACGATGTCGGCGACGGCGCCAGCCTGGCGGCGGCAATCGAGCGTACCAGCGTGTTCCCCGAGCTGGTCGGACAGATGGTCGCCATCGGCGAAGAATCCGGCGCGCTCGACCAGATGCTGGCCAAAGTCGCCGATTTTTACGAAATCGAGGTCGATGAAGCGGTCGCCGCCATCTCCACACTGATGGAACCCTTTATCATGCTGGTATTGGGCGTCGTCATCGGCGGCCTGGTGATTGCAATGTACTTGCCTATTTTCAAACTGGGATCCGTTATCTGATGTTCGAACTGCTGACTCTTGCCGACGCGCACGGCGGCAACGCCACGACGGCCGCACTGGCCGCTTGCGCAGGACTGCTGATCGGCAGCTTCCTCAACGTCGTGATCCATCGGTTGCCGCGGATGATGCAGCGGGAAGCCGAGAACTACCTGGCCACCGAAGCCGGTCGCAGCCTGCCGCACGGCGAGCGTTACAACCTGTGGACGCCGCGTTCGGCCTGCCCGCATTGCGCCGCGCCGGTCGCGCCCCGACACAATATTCCGCTGTTCGGCTATCTGTTGCTGCGCGGCCGCTGCGCCGCGTGCGGTTCAGCCATCTCGCGCCGCTATCCAGCGGTGGAAATCTTCACCGCGCTGCTGTCGGCGCTGACGGCCTGGCATTTCGGCTTGGGCCTGGAAGGCCTCGCCGCGCTGGCCTTCGTCTCTTTCCTGATTGCCCTGGGCTTCATCGACGCCCACACCCAGTTGCTGCCCGACAGCCTGACGCTGCCGCTGCTGTGGCTGGGCCTGCTGGTCAACCTGGCTGGCGCCTTCGTGCCGCTGGCCGATGCAGTGATGGGCGCAGCGGCCGGTTATCTTGTACTCTGGAGCATTTACTGGATCTTCAGGCTGGCCACCGGCAAGGAAGGCATGGGCTACGGCGACTTCAAGCTGCTGGCGGCGCTCGGCGCCTGGCTCGGCTGGCAGGCGCTGCCCCTGATCCTGGTGCTGGCGTCCTGCACCGGCGCCGTGGTCGGTATCGGCATGGTCATTCTGCGCAAGCACAGCAAGGACCAGACCATTCCGTTCGGCCCGTATCTGGCGCTGGGCGGCGTGCTGATGCTGCTGTACGGCAAATCCCTGCTGCTGTTTGGACTTTATTGATGAACGATATTTCCTCCACCGCCGGCGCGACACCGTTTTCGATCGGCCTGACCGGCGGCATCGGCAGCGGCAAGACCACCGTCGCCAATCTGTTCGGCGAACGCGGCGCCGCGCTGATCGACACCGACGCAATCGCCCATCAGCTGACCACGCCGGGCGGTGCAGCGATTGACGCCATCCGTGCAACATTCGGCGACGACTTCATCGGCGCCGACGGCGCCATGGACCGCGCCCGCATGCGCGCCCATGTGTTCGCCGACGCCGGCGCGCGCAAGCGGCTGGAGGCCGTCCTGCATCCGCTGATCCGCAGCGAGACAGCACGCGCTGCACAAGAGGCGCGCGGCGATTACCTGATCTTCGTAGTGCCGCTGCTGGTCGAGTCGCAGCAATGGCGTACGCGCACCTCGCGCATCCTCGTTGTCGATTGCAGCGAAGACGTCCAGATCGCGCGCGTCATGCAGCGCAACGCCATGACGCGCGCGCAGGTCGAAGCCATCATGGCGGCTCAGGCGACGCGCGCCGAACGGCTCGCCGCCGCCGATGACATCATCGAAAACAATGGCGACACCGCCGCACTCTTGCCCCAAATCGAGCGCCTGCACGCGCTCTATCTGTCGCTGGCGAAAACAAATCGCGATGGGCATTTGTAATTTTCCTCTGCATGGGTCAGAATCACGTAAATTGAACGCGCGTTTTCTCAATATCTGCAATATCTTCAACATTCTGCAATCGTTGAAGACATATTCATAAAGCGCGTTGTCGAATCCGATTCAACTTTAAAGGGACGCAGCTTTGATCGTTTACGAATACCCTTTCAACGAGCGTATTCGCACGCTGTTGCGGTTGGAGGATTTGCACGAGAAGTTCGTGTTCTTCCTGCATCAGGAAAGCCCGCTGCAACATCATGTCGCCCTCTCCACCATTTTCGAGATGCTCGAAGTGGCTGGACGCGCCGACCTCAAATCCGATCTGCTGCAAGAACTGGAACGCCAGAAGCAAATCCTGCTGGCCTACCAATCCAATCCCAACGTCGAAGCCGAGATGCTCAACGCCATCCTGAGCGAAGTCGACCGCGCCAGCGCCGCTTTGGCGGCCTCGCAAGGCCGGACCGGCCAGAATATCCGCGAAAACGAGTGGTTGATGAGTATCCGCGGCCGCACCATCATTCCTGGCGGCGCCTGCGAATTCGACTTGCCGTCTTACTACGCCTGGCAAAAACGCACGGCGCAGCAGCGTTTCACCGACATTTCCAACTGGTTTGCACCGCTGGTGCCGTTGTTCGACGCTGTCGGCATCGTCATGCGACTGCTGCGCGAATCGGGACAGCCGGTCAAAATCAACGCAGAAGGCGGAAGTTACCAGCAGATGCTGCAAGGGAAGATCTATCAGATGTTGCGTCTGGTGCTTGATGAAGAGATGGGCGCGATCCCCGAGATCTCGGCCAACAAATACATGCTGTGGGTGCGCTTCACTTCCCAGGACGGCGACATGAAACCCAAGCCTTTCGAAGGCGAAGTGCCGTTCGAACTGGCGTTGTGCGGATTTTAAGTAAAAGATTCAGATAGAACTCAGGTAGACGTCATGGCAACAATCGTAGACTGCCCCACTTGCGGCACCAAGGTGGAATGGACCGAAAAGAATAAATTCCGGCCGTTTTGCTCGGACCGCTGCAAACAAATCGATCTCGGCGCATGGGCCGAAGAAAAATACGCGATCCCCGCCGTCAACCTGCCGCAGGAACCGGACGAGGACAATTCCTCCGTCCAGTAGTCAGACTCCCGTAGTCAGATTCAGATTCAGACTCCAGCAGACAAACCCGCGCCGGTCAGACCGGCAGCCGCAGCTTGTCGATCCACTCGATCAACGGAATCGTGGCCGGCAGCAACGGCGCGACATCCACGCTGCCCTGCCAAGCAAACGCTTGCCCCTCAAGGCTTTGCGGCTCCCCGCGCCAGTCCCGGCTGATGTAAAAATGCAAACGCACGTGGGCGTGCGGATAAATGTGCTGCACGCCGCACCAGGCTTCGGCCGACACCACTTCAATTCCCAGTTCTTCCAGAAACTCGCGCTTGAGCGCATCCAGCACCGACTCGCCGGCTTCGACCTTCCCGCCGGGAAACTCCCAGTAACCGGCGTACGGCTTGCCTTCGGGACGCTGTCCCAGCAGGACATCGCCGTTCGGCTTCATCAGGATGCCGACGGCGACGTCGATCGGCGGGGTTGCCTCTGTAGCAAGCGTCATGAGAGCGTGTTATGGACTATTTCCGCCCCCGCGCAGTGCCGGGAACGGGTTGGATGCAAGGCGCGACGACACGCCGTAGCGGTGCTACGGCACGAAGGAGCAACGCCGCAGGCGGCCCGTTCCCGGCGCTGCCCGGAGGGTTCAGATGAAAAGGGTGCATTGCGGCGTTGCGGCGCTTGCGCAGGGAACCACCCTGCGCGGCGCACCGCGCCTTGCACTGCATCCCTTTTCATCCGAACGCGGGGGTGGAAATAGTCCATAACACGCTCTAAGCTTTCAGCTTTCCGGCGTAATCCTTGGAGAACTGCCACGCCACACGACCCGAGCGCGAGCTGCGCTGCAGGGCCCAGCGCAGGGCGTCACCGCGCGCCGATTCGATCTGGGCAGCGTCGCAGCCGAAATGACGCAGCCAGTGGGCCACGATCTCGAGATAGTCGTCCTGCTTGAACGGATAAAAGGTCACCCACAGGCCGAAACGCTCGGACAGGGAAATCTTCTCTTCCACCGTTTCGCCCGGATGCAGGTCGCCGTCGTCGGTGTGGGTGTAGGTCGAGTTGTCCGACATGCGCTCGGGCATCAGGTGGCGACGATTGGAGGTCGCGTAGATCAGCACGTTGTCGGACTGCGCCGCGATGCTGCCGTCTAGCGCCACCTTGAGCGCCTTGTAGCCGTTCTCGCCTTCTTCGAAGGACAAGTCATCGCAGAAGATGATGAAGCGTTCCGGACGCGCCGATACCAGGTCGACGATATCGGGCAGGTCGTGCAGGTCGTCCTTGTCCACCTCGATCAGGCGCAGGCCGCGATCGGCGTACTGGTTCAGGCAAGCCTTGATCAGCGAAGACTTGCCGGTGCCGCGCGCACCGGTCAGCAGCACGTTGTTGGCCGGACGGCCGTCGACGAACTGTTTGGTGTTCTGGTCGATCTGCTCCTTTTGCGGCCCGATGTTATGCAGGTCGGACAAGGCGATGAGGGAGATATGGCCGACCGACTGCAGGTAACCGCCGCCGTTGTTGCCATTGCGGCGGCGCCAGCGAAACGCCACGCCCTTGTCCCACTCCACCGACGTCGCCGACTGCGGCAGGATGGATTCGATACGGGCCAGCAAGGCCTCGGCGCGCTGAAGAAACTGATCTAATTGAGTCATGACAAGTGGGCGAAGTGGATCAAGAAATCAAGAAAACGACAGCTCACATTGTGACGGAAACCCGATCCGCCCCGCGTGAATAAAATTCGTGAGAATCGAAAGCCGTTCAACTAAAAAGCATCTCAGGCTCTGAATTCGTTCAGAAGCGTAGCGAGCGGCTCAAGGTCGGTGCGAGAAGCGCAGCCGTACTGAAGTACGGCGAGCATCACAGCGCCGAGATTGAGTCGCGCAGTAGCTTATGAACGAATTCAGGAGCGGTAGTCGGCGTTGATGGTTACATACTCGTGGGACAGGTCGCAGGTCCAGATCGACGCCTTGGCCGTACCGCGCGCCAGCTTCACGCGCACCGTGATCTCGCTCTTCTTCATGACGCGCTGGCCGTCTTCTTCCTTGTAGTCCGGATTGCGGCCGCCGTTCTTGGCGACCCAGACGTCGTCCAGGTAAAGGTTCAGCTTGGAGACGTCGAGATCGTCAACGCCGGCATAGCCGATCGCTGCCAGGATGCGGCCCAGATTCGGATCGGAGGCGAAGAAGGCTGTCTTGACCAGCGGCGAGTGGCCGATCGAGTAGGCGATCTTGCGGCACTCTTCGACGCTGCTGCCGTCTTCCACGGTAACTTCGATGAACTTGGTGGCGCCTTCGCCGTCACGCACGATCTGGTGCGCGAGGTTCTGCGACAGCGCGCTCACGGCGGCGGCCAGTTCCTTGTACTCGGCGCTGTCGGCGCTGGTGATTTCCAGTTCGCCGGCGCCGGTGGCGATCAGCATGAAGGAGTCGTTGGTCGAGGTGTCGCCGTCAATGGTGATGCAGTTGAACGACTGATCCGCGGCATCCTTGACCAACTGGTTCAGCAGCGCCTGCGGCACTTTGGCGTCGAACGCCAGGTAGCCGAGCATGGTCGCCATGTTCGGCTTGATCATGCCGGCGCCTTTGCTGATGCCGGTCATGACGACTTTCTTGCCGGCTATGGTCAGCGTGCGCGAAGCTGCTTTCGGCTGGGTGTCGGTGGTCATGATGGATTCGGCGGCGGCGAACCAGTTGTCGGTCTTCAGGTTGGCGATTGCCGCCGGCAAACCTGCCGTGATGCGATCGACCGGCAGGGGTTCGAGGATGACACCGGTGGAGAACGGTAGCACTTGCTCCGGCTTGAGGCCGAGCAGCCTGGCCAGCTCGGCACAGGTGGCGTTGGCGCGCGCCAGGCCTTCTTCGCCGGTGCCGGCGTTGGCATTCCCGGTGTTGATCACCAGCGCACGGATAGGCGCGGCATCGCTGGCTTGCGCCAGATGCGTCTTGCACACTTGCACCGGTGCGGCGCAGAAACGGTTGAGCGTGAACACGCCGGCAATGGTGGCGCCCGGCGCCAGTTTCATGACCAGCAAGTCCTTGCGGTTGGCCTTGCGTACGCCGGCTTCGGCGTAGCCCAGCTCGATGCCGGCAACGGGTTTCAGATCGGCGGAAACGGGAAGAGGAGAATTGACGGCCATGGTTGTCTAGTCAGCGTTAAAGGTGAAAGGGAATGCGGGAGAGCGTTATTGTAATCGGATCGGATGACCGGAATATTTTTACGGCATCAGATTCTTGGCAACCACGAACCAGGGTCGTCGCGCCAGCGGCAGCAGCCGTGCATTGGCGTCGATGGGAATCAGCGACTCCGATACCGAATTGAAGACGTTGCCGCCGATCACGCCGGCCCAGCCGCGCTCGGGATGGATTTCGTAGACAAGATCGCAATGCCCCGGCAAGCCAGGACGAATATCGTCCAGCGTGGCCGCCTGGTTGGTGTCGCGCGGCGCGCAGATCAGATCACCCGGCGCGATCGGCTCGGTCGCCGCCGGACGCAGCACGAACAGCGGCGCCGGCAAGCTCTGGCGCGCCTTGAGATAACTGAGGTAGTTGAAGTGCACATCGCTGGGCAGGAAGTCATCGGAAGAAATCCCCGCCGCCTGCATCAGGTAGGAAATGAACGCCGCCGACCAGGCCTGCTGGGTGTCGGCGCCGGTGAAGGACTTGCCCACCGATTGCCAGTACATGCCGACGCGCTGCACCGCTTCACCTTCATCTTCCAGCAAACCCAGGCGCGGCGCGCTGAGGAATTCGCCGCGCATGTCGATCTGCTGGCGATCGAAAAACGACCATTCGGTTTCAGCCGCCGCCAGCAAGGCGGCGCGCGGCGGTGCATCCTGACGCACGGCCAACGCGGGAGCGGCCGGCGTCACAGGGGCACTGCCGCACGCAGCCAGCATCAGCAGCACCGCCGTGGCGGCAAGAAATCGGAACGAGTTTGTCGGGAAGCGCATCGCTGCTTTCTTTGTCATGTTGTCATTCCGGGGAAACCACTTTCAAACCGATGATGCCGACGATGATCAGCGCCAGGCAAGCCAACCGCGCCGGCGAGGCCGACTCATGGAACAGCACGATCCCGAGGATGACCGCGCCGACGGCGCCGATGCCGGTCCAGATCGCATAAGCGGTGCTGAGCGGCAGGGTCTTCACCGCCAGCGCCAGCAGACCGACGCTGACGGCCATCGCGGCCAGCGTCGCCACGCTCGGCAACAAGCGCGTGAAGCCGTCGGTGTACTTCAGCCCGACCGCCCACGCCACTTCAAACAAACCCGCCAATACCAGAATGATCCAGGCCATCACTTGTTCCTTTACGCTGCGGGGCCGTCCCCATCGATGGAATCCGGCGCGAGGTCGTCCACGCGACGGACCGGCCTGCATTGGCATTAAGCCTCGGCGCGGCACGGAGAACAAAAGAAAAAGCCGCTCCGAAAATCGGGAGCGGCTTGACGGCAACTGACGCTAATTTACGCCAGCTTGCCGTGACACTGCTTGTACTTCTTGCCGCTGCCGCATGGGCATGGATCGTTGCGGCCAACCTTCGGCAGACCATTGACCAGCGGCTGCTGGGTCTCGTCGTCGGAGGCGGCGTTGGCGGTCGGCGCCAGCAGTTCTTCCGGCGCCGCGTTGGCGTCGAAATCGGCGTGCTGGTAATGCACGTTTTCGACATGCGACTGCGCCAGGTTTTCTTCCGCTTCCTCGATGGCTTCACGGCTTTCGATGCGCACCGTCATGACGATCTTGATCACTTCGTTCTTGATCAGGTCGAGCATCTGGGCGAACAGCTCAAACGCTTCGCGCTTGTATTCCTGCTTCGGATTCTTTTGCGCATAGCCGCGCAAGTGAATACCCTGGCGCAGGTGATCCAGCGCCGCCAGATGTTCACGCCAGTGGCTGTCGATGCTCTGCAGCATGACGCTGCGCTCAAAACCGCTGAACGCTTCGGTGCCGACCACGTCGACCTTGGCCTTGTACGTCGTTGCCGCAGCGGACAGGACGCGTTCGAGCAACTCTTCGTCGGTCAGGTTCGGCTCGGCTTCCAGGATGGCCGTGAGCGGCACGGCCAGTTGCCATTCGTTGGCGAGGGCGGCTTCCAGCGCCGGGATGTCCCATTGCTCTTCGACCGACTCTTCCGGCACGTGAGTGCGGAACGCTTCGGTGAACACGCCTTCGCGCAGCGAAGTGATCATCTCTTCCATTTCGGCGGCTTCCAACAACTCGTTGCGTTGCTGGTAGATCACCTTGCGCTGGTCGTTGGCGACGTCGTCGTATTCCAGCAATTGCTTGCGGATGTCGAAGTTGCGCGCTTCCACCTTGCGCTGCGCCGATTCGATCGAACGCGAGACGATGCCGGCTTCGATCGGTTCGCCTTCCGGCATCTTCAGACGGTCCATGATGGCGCGCACGCGATCGCCGGCGAAGATGCGCAGCAGCGCGTCGTCCAGCGACAGATAGAAACGCGAGGAGCCCGGATCGCCCTGACGACCGGAACGGCCGCGCAACTGATTGTCGACGCGACGCGATTCGTGACGTTCGGTGCCGATGATGTGCAGGCCGCCGGCGCCGACCACGTGGTCGTGCAGCGACTGCCATTCGTCGTGCAGCTTTTGCGCTTGCGCTGCCTTGTCGGCGTCCGACAGGGATGCATCGGCGTCAATGATCTTGATCTGGTTTTCGACGTTGCCGCCCAATACGATGTCGGTACCGCGACCGGCCATGTTGGTGGCGATCGTGATCATCTTGGGACGGCCGGCCTGCGCAATGATTTCCGCTTCGCGCGCGTGTTGCTTGGCGTTGAGGACGTTATGCGGCAGCTTGGACTGGTTCAGGATGCCTGACAGCAGCTCGGAGTTTTCGATCGAAGTCGTACCGACCAATACCGGCTGGCCGCGCTCGTAGCAATCCTGGATGTCCTTGACCATCGCCATGTACTTCTCTTGCGATGTCTTGTAGACCTGATCCTGGCGATCCTTGCGGGCGCTTGGACGGTTCGGCGGAATCACCACAGTTTCCAGGTTGTAGATTTCCTGGAATTCGTAGGCTTCAGTGTCGGCGGTGCCGGTCATGCCGGACAGCTTGCCGTACATGCGGAAATAGTTCTGGAACGTGATCGAGGCCAGCGTCTGATTCTCGTTCTGGATCTTGACGCCTTCCTTGGCTTCGACGGCTTGATGCAGGCCATCGGACCAGCGGCGACCCGTCATCAGGCGGCCGGTGAATTCATCGACGATCACGACTTCGCCGTTCTGCACCACGTATTGCTGATCCTTGTGGTACAGCGTGTGGGCGCGCAGAGCGGCGTACAGGTGATGCACCAGCGAGATGTTGGAAGCGTCGTACAGCGAAGCGCCTTCCGGCAGCAGACCCATGTTGGTCAGGATCTGTTCGGCGTGTTCATGACCGGCTTCGGTCAGCAGGACCTGATGACCCTTTTCGTCCTTGGTGTAATCGCCCGGGACTTCGACCTTGCCCTTGCCGTCCGGCGTTTCGTCACCGATCTGCAGTGTCAGCAGCGGCGGCAGTCCGTTGATCTTGTGGTATAGGTCGGTGTGGTTTTCGGCCTGGCCGGAAATGATCAGTGGAGTGCGCGCTTCGTCGATCAGGATCGAGTCGACTTCATCGACGATGGCGAAATTCAGGCCGCGTTGCACGCGATCGGTCGCATCGAACACCATGTTGTCGCGCAGGTAATCGAAACCGAATTCGTTGTTGGTGCCGTAGGTGATGTCGGAAGCGTAGGCGCCCTGTTTGAGGTCGTGCTCCATCTGCGACAGGTTGACGCCGGTCGACAAGCCGAGCCAGCCGTACAGCTTGCCCATCCATTCGGCATCGCGTTGCGCCAGGTAATCGTTGACGGTGACCACGTGCACGCCCTTGCCCGACAAGGCGTTCAGGTATGCCGGCAGTGTCGCCATCAGGGTCTTGCCTTCACCGGTGCGCATTTCGGCGATCTTGCCGAAGTGCAGCACCATGCCGCCGACCAACTGGACGTCGAAGTGACGCATCTTGAGCACGCGCTTGCTGGCCTCGCGACAGACTGCGAAAGCTTCCGGCAGGATGTCGTCGAGCTTGGTGCCGCTTGCCACGCGCTGTTTGAACTCCGGCGTCTTGGCTTGCAGCTCGGCGTCCGACAGTTTCTCGATGTCCGCTTCGAGCGCATTGATTTGACGGACAATTTTTTGATATTGTTTGAGCAACCGCTGATTGCGGCTACCGAAAATCTGGGTCAGTAATGACATGCTTGGATTCTAAAAAAGCGCCGAAAAATGACTCTGCGCGGCAGTTTTGCCCGCACGGAACCGGAATGAGGCCAATAAACCTTGGATTTTAGCATGCAAGCGGCCCGAGGCAGTGCCCCAGCCGGGCACAGACATGACTGAGACGCTTGGCCGCCATCAATGGCGATACGCTAATTTCCAGGATGCAATGTTCTTGCGATCTTTCGATCTTTGCGGTGCACCTGAATGCGTGCGCGCTGAAATACTGTCAATAGATTGGGCTGAGACGCAAAGATTCAATATGCCTGGCGGAGCAAGGCCGGATCAGCGCCCGGCCACGAACACCGGCGCCGCTTTGGGGCCGCCGCCGGGACTGCCGAGAGCAAGGAACTTGCGCGGATCCTGGGCCACGCCGCGGATGCGCACTTCGAAATGCAGGTGCGGTCCGGTGGAACGGCCGGTGGTGCCGATGTCGGCCACGTGCTGGCCGCGCTTGACGATGTCGCCCACCTTCACGAACAGCTGCGAGGCGTGTGCATAGCGCGTGATGATGTCGTTGCCGTGGTCAATTTCCAGCATGTTGCCGAACTGGTAATGGTATTCCGCCGCGATCACCACGCCGGCTGCGGCTGCGACGATGGGCGTACCGGTCGAGGCTGGGAAATCGAGACCTTCATGAAACGCGTTATGCCCGGTGAACGGATCGAGGCGCCAGCCGAAGCTCGACGAGTTGTAGGCGACGTTGACCGGCGGATTGGTCGGCAGCAGGCGCGACTTGATCTTGTCGCTCATCAGCGTCGACTCCACCGCATTCATGTAATCGCCGCGATGGCCGACATCGACCGACAAGGCGTCCAGCATTTTTTGCAGCTCGCTCATGCCGAGCTCGCGGCCGGGGCCGCCGATGGACGACGTCTCGACGCCGCCGCGACCCGGCTTGTCCTTGAAGTTGAATTCTTCCGGACGCACGCCGGCCAGGCCCTGCACGCGTTCGCCGAGCGCGTCGAGGCGCATCAGCTGGGCTTGCATTTCACCGAGCTTGACCGCCATCACGGCGAGGTTTTCCTTCAGGTATTTGTCCTTGCGGTCGTCTTCCTGCTGCGTCATCGAGACCATCAGCTTGTGCAGCATCGGCGAACTGTCGCCGTCGGAGGCGTGGCGCAGCACCAGATACGACAGGCCCGCAGCCGAAGCTGCAATGCTCACCACCAGGAACAACAGCACCGCCACCACATGCCTGGAAGTCAGCGTGACCGACCGGGCGCGCGTGAAGCGCGGGTGCAGCAGAATAATTTGCATCTTTACTCCCTAGTCTCTCCTCCGCACGAGAGGAGATGTGATAAGGTTTAAAGATGAAGTATGCCTCCACATTTACCCCTTATCGCCGTGGCCCTTCGGCCGCGCAACTGAGGCGCAGGCCGCGGGACGCGACAGATTTCTTGCGGGCGGATAATGCCATGGCGACCCTGATGCCAGCCATTACCCGCATGGCGTCGCTGCAAAAAAGTTGTGCAGCGATTCTGCCGGCTATTTTCAAATCGTGCGACGTCATGAATTTCGAAGGCGGCCAGCTGGTATTGAGCATGCCCAATGCCGCGCTTGCAACCAAGCTCAAGCAACAGTTGCCGAAGTTGCAAGAACGCCTCGTCCAGGATGGATGGCAGGTTAATGCAATCCGCATCAAAGTACAAGTTGGCAAGAATTACGTGGTGCCGCCGACGCCGCGCCGGCAACTGATTTTGCCGAACCTGGCGGTGTCTTCATTCGCCGAGCTCAATGACGCACTGGAAGACTCGCCGCAAAATCAGGCCTTGAAGGCTGCATTGGCGAACATGGTACGCCGCAACACCGGCGTCAAATAGGAAGAAAACCGAAAGAAACCCCGCCTTGTTCTTGCTCTGGCGAAAGAACCGCGGCGGGGGCGATGGGAGGCTGGGATGGCTCCGGGCTGAACGCTTGGTTACTTAGTTAAGCGCCCACTCCTGCTTGGCCTGCATGACATACGTCTGCGGCGCCGACTCCAGCGTGTCGAAGGTCACGATGTCATACGCGTCGGGCTGATCCAGCAAGGCGCGCAACAACTGGTTGTTCATGCCGTGGCCGGACTTGTGGGCGTTGTAACTGGCCAGCAGCGGATGGCCGATCAGGTACAGGTCGCCGATGGCGTCGAGGATCTTGTGACGCACGAATTCATTCTCGTAACGCAAGCCGTCGGCGTTGAGGATGCGGTATTCGTCCATGACGATCGCGTTCTCGAACGAGCCGCCGCGCGCCAGGCCCATGCCGCGCAAGGTCTCGACATCCTGCATGAAACCGAAGGTGCGTGCGCGGGCGATTTCCTTGACGTAGGACTCGATGGCGAAATCGACTTCAGCGGTCTGGCCGGTGCCGTCCACTGCGGGATGGTTGAATTCGATGAAAAACTTGAGCTTGAAGCCGTTGTACGGTTCCAGGCGCGCCCACTTCTCCTTGGCGCCTTCGCCTTCACGCACTTCCACGGGCTTCTTCACGCGGATGAATTTCTTGGCGGCGTTCTGTTCCTGCAAACCCGCTTGTTGCAACAGGAAAACAAACGACGACGCCGAACCGTCCATGATCGGGATTTCTTCGGCGGTCAGGTCAATGTAGAGATTGTCGATGCCGAGGCCGGCGCAGGCCGACAACAGATGCTCGACGGTGGAAACCCGCGCGCCGTCCTTCGACAACACCGACGCCATGCGCGTATCACCCACGCCGGTGGCCGACGCGGGGAATTCCACGACCGGCTCGAGATCGATGCGACGGAAGATGATGCCGGTGTCGACCGCCGCCGGACGCAGGGTCAGTTCGACCTTGGTGCCGGAATGCAAACCGACGCCGACGGTCTGGACGAGATTCTTGATGGTGCGCTGTTTTAACATCCCGACATTATAGCCAAGATGCCATCCGGCCTGCTGCCGGCTCGCATACTGTTGCAAAAAAGTTCCGCACTGCAAAAAAACGTAAAAAAGCGCGGAGACAGCCCTTTCGGACCGCCTTCCGCGCCTTTCCGCTCAAACTGAGCGAACTGCTACCGACTGCAGATCAGCCCAGCTGACCCAGCAAGGTCTCAGCGTTCGACACTTCGAACTTGCCTGGCGCTTCCAGGTTCAGTTGCTTGACCACGCCGTCTTCGACCAGCATCGAATAGCGCTGCGAGCGTACGCCCATGCCCTTTTCGGTCAGGTCGAATTCCAGGCCCAGCGCCTTGGTCAGGGTGGCGCTGCCATCGGCCAGCATGCGCACGGCGCCGGCGGCTTTCTGTTCGCGGCCCCAGGCGCCCATCACGAACGCGTCGTTGACCGAGATGCACCAGATTTCATCGACGCCCTTGGCCTTGAACTCTGCCGCGTGCTGGATGTAGCCCGGCACGTGCTTGGCCGAACAGGTCGGCGTGAATGCGCCCGGCAGTGCAAACAGAGCAATCTTCTTGCCCTTGACCAGATCGGACACCTTGAACGTGTTCGGGCCGAGCGAGCAGCCTTCGGTTTCGGTCTCGATGAATTCAGCCAGGGCGCCTTCCGGCAGGCGATCGCCAACTTTGATGGTCATGATGATTTCCTTCTTGTGAGTAATTCGGGAATACGGGGATGCCATGGAACACAGGCAAAAAAACGCCGCGCTCGGAGGCGCGGCGCGCAGGCGATAGTATGCCCGTTTACAACGTCGGTTGCTGCCCGCCGAAACGGACGGCAACCGACGCCTGGTGTTGCTTAGTCCGCTTGCTTGCGCAGGAAAGCCGGAATGTCATAGGTTTCCATGCCATTCTTTTCCAGCGCGCGCACGGTGTCGGAAGCCGACTCGCGACGCCATACCGCCGGCGCCTTCATGCCGCCGAAAGCTGCGCCGGTTTGCGCGCCGCCGTTGGCGTTGTTCATCGTGCCGGTGCCGGCCATCATCGGTTCGTTGTGGGTACCGGTGCGCAGCATCGGCGTCTGCACCAGTTGCACCGACTTGCGGCTGCGGCCCAGGCCGGTTGCCACGACAGTCACGCGGATGTCGTCGCCCATGGCGTCGTCGTACGCGATGCCTTGCGCGATCGATGCATCAGGAGCGGCGAAAGCGCGCACGGTTGCCATGACTTCCTTGATTTCCTTGCCCTTCAGGTTGCGGCTGGCGGTCACGTTGACCAGCACGCCGCGCGCGCCGGACAGATCGATACCGTCGAGCAGCGGCGATGCCACTGCCTGCTCCGCCGCCACGCGGGCGCGGTCCATGCCGGAAGCGGTGGCCGTACCCATCATGGCCTTGCCCTGCTCGCCCATGATGGTCTTGACGTCGTTGAAGTCGACGTTGATGTGACCAGGCACGTTGATGATTTCAGCGATACCGGCGACGGCGTTGTTCAGCACGTCATCGGCATGACCCAGCCATTCGATCATGCTGTCATCTTCGTAGATCTCTTCCAGCTTTTCGTTCAGGATGATGATCAGGGAGTCGACATGCTGCCCCAGTTCTTCCAGACCCTGGTCGGCGATATCCATGCACTTCTGGCCTTCGTACGAGAACGGCTTGGAGACCACCGCAACCGTCAGCGCGCCCAGCGACTTGGCGACTTCGGCCACCACCGGCGCAGCGCCGGTGCCGGTGCCGCCGCCCATGCCTGCGGCGATGAACACCATGTGCGCACCGCGCAGCGCATCTTCGATGCGCGAACGGGTTTCTTCCGCCAGACGGCGGCCGACTTGCGGCTGCATGCCTGCGCCCAGACCGGTTTCACCGATCTGGATGACGTTGTCGGCCTTCGACATTTTCAGTGCTTGCGCATCTGTATTGGCCACAATGAACTCAACACCGGACACGCCTCTGTTGATCATGTGTTGCACCGCGTTGCCGCCTGCACCGCCCACGCCCACGACCTTGATGATCGTGCCGAGAGTGGCATTGTCGAGCATATTTATTTCCATGATGACTCCTTAAATATATGTATGTGCAGCTTGCAGTTGATAGGCATCACGCGGTGTGACGACTAGCAACTGAGAACTGCGTGTTGCTGATCCGAAGACTGAATAACTAAAAACCAAATTGAACATTGAAAACTGAATAATGCGACCGCTTAAAAATTGCCTAGAAACCATTCCTTCATACGCTGCCAGATTGCCTTTACCGAACCTTCCTGACGGGTCACGATGTACCCGCGCAGATACTGCTTTTTCGCTTCCAACAACAACCCCAATACGGTGGAATAGCGTGGACTGCGCACCACGTCGGCCAACTGCCCGCTGTATTCCGGCGTCCCCAGGCGGGCCGGCTTGAGGAAAATGTCCTCCGCCAGCTCAATCATTCCCGGCATCATCGCGGAGCCGCCGGTGAGGACAATGCCAGACGACAGCACCTCTTCGTAACCGGACTCGCGCACCACCTGATGCACCAATGCAAACAACTCTTCCACACGCGGCTCGATCACTGCCGCCAGCGCCTGGCGCGACAGGGTGCGCGGATTGCGGTCACCTAGGCCCGGCACTTCCAGCGTCTCGGTTGGATCCGCCAGGATCTGCTTGGCCACGCCGTAGCGCAGCTTGATTTCTTCCGCCTCCAGCGTCGGCGTGCGCAAGGCCATCGCGATGTCGTTGGTGATCTGATCGCCGGCGATCGGGATCACTGCGGTGTGACGGATCGCGCCTTCGGTAAACACCGCCACGTCGGTGGTGCCGCCGCCGATGTCGACCAGCACCACGCCCAGTTCACGTTCATCCGGCGTCAGCACGGAATCGGCCGAAGCCATCGGTTGCAAAATCAGATCCGATACTTCCAGACCACAGCGACGTACACACTTGACAATGTTCTGCACCGCCGACACCGCGCCGGTCACGATGTGCACTTTTACCTCGAGTCGGATGCCGCTCATGCCGATTGGTTCACGCACATCTTCCTGATTGTCGACGATGAATTCCTGCGGCACGGTATGCAGCAATTGCTGGTCGGTCGGGATGTTGACGGCCTTGGCGGTTTCGATCACGCGCGACACGTCCGCGGCGCTGACTTCCTTGTCCTTGATCGCCACCATGCCGCTCGAATTGAAGCTGCGGATATGGCTGCCCGCGATGCCGGTGTAGACATTGCGGATCTTGCAGTCGGCCATCAGCTCGGCCTCTTCGAGCGCGCGCTGGATCGATTCGACCGTGGCTTCGATGTTGACCACCACGCCCTTCTTCAATCCCTTGGATTCGGACTGGCCCAGGCCGATCACTTCGTGGCGTCCGTCCTGCAATACTTCCGCCACCACGGCCACCACCTTGGAGGTGCCGATGTCGAGACCGACGATCAGGTTTTTTGCGTCTTTTGTCATATCGTTCCGCTTATTTTTTCTTTCCGTTCAATGCAGCCAGTACCAGTCCATCCGCCTTCAGCGCCAGACCGTTCGGGTAACGCATGTCGACATTTTCAATCTTCTTCCCCTGCAGGCGATCCACCAGTTGTGGATAGACCGAGACCAGCCTGGCAATTCTTTCCTTCAGCGTGGCGTCGCTTTCAGCACGCCCCAGCTCCACCGTGAGACCGTTGTCCAGCTTGACTGTCCACGCATAGCGGTTGGACAAGGCGACCGATTCCGGCTCCAGCTTGATCGGCGCGAACCAGTTGCGGAACTGGTCGAAGCGCGCCACCACTTCCTTCTCGCTGCCGACCGGTCCGTCAAACTCCAGCAAATCGCCGTCGTCTTCCGCCTCCGCCAGATTGGCGGTAAATACATCACCCTTGACCGACAGCAAACGGCCGTCGTCGCCCCAGGTGCCAAGCGCGCGATGCTCTTCCAGCGTCACGATCAGCTTGTTCGGCCATTCACGCCGCACCATCGCCTTGCGCACCCACGGCACCGACTCAAACGCGGCACGCACCGCATCGAGGTCGGCGGTAAAGAAATTGCCCTTGATGCGCGGCACCGCGCTGGCGCGTATCGTCAGCGGGTTGACGCGCCGCAACTGTTCTTCGGCCACGCCTTCGACGCGTATCGTCCTGAGCGTAAACATCGGCCGCTGCGCCAGCCACCACAGTCCGGACGCCAGCAACGCCAACGCCACCAGCGCCAGCAGGGCGTTGGTGGTTGCGTTGAGCATCTTGACGTCTTGCCACATTGTTGCGCCTTATCCTTTGTCCGAAGCGTTGGTGTCGCTGACATTTGTCGACGCATGCGATTTCCACGCGTCGGACGGCTTCAGGTCGAGCGCCGCGAATTTCAGAATCTCGTAGCACAAATCTTCATACGTCATCCCCGCCTGGCGGGCCGACATCGGCACCAGTGAGTGTCCGGTCATGCCCGGCGAGGTGTTGATCTCCAGCAGGAACGGTTCGTTGTCAGAGGCCCGCAGCATGAAGTCCACGCGCGACCAGCCGCGGCAACCGAGCGCGTTGTAGGCCTTCACCGCCAGTTCCTCGATACGCTGCGTCAGCGCTTCGTCGAGCGGTGCCGGGCACAGGTACTTGGTGTCGTCGGTGAAATACTTGTGCTGATAGTCGTAGTTGCCTTCCGGCGCGCGGATCTCGATGACAGGGAAGGCTTTGGCCTTGTTGTCCCCGCTCGTGCCCTTGCCCATCACCGGCACGGTCAGTTCACGGCCAGTGACGAATTCTTCCGCCAGCACCACCGCGTCGTATTGCGCGCACAGGTCGAAACCTTCCTGCATGTCCGAATAGCCCGCCACCTTGGCGATGCCGATGGTCGAACCTTCATGCGGCGCCTTCAGCATCAGCGGCAAGCCGAGCACGTCCGGCACCTGGCGCAATTCTTCACGCGGCGTGGAGGCGCTGTCGAGCACGATGAAACGCGGCGTCGGCAAGTCGTGGCCGATCCAGATGCGCTTGGTCATGACCTTGTCCATGGCGATCGAGGACGCCATCACGCCGGGACCGGTGTAAGGAATGCCGAGTTGCTCCAGCGCGCCTTGCAGCGTGCCGTCTTCGCCGTAACGACCGTGCAGCGCGATGAACACGCGGTCGAACTTCTCCGCCGCCAGTTCCGCCAGGCTGCGTTCGGCCGGATCGAAAGGATGCGCGTCGACGCCCTTGCTGCGCAGTGCCTTGAGCACACCGGCGCCGGACATCAGCGATACTTCGCGCTCGGCGGAGCGACCGCCGAACAGCACACCGACCTTGCCAAATCCGGCAGCTTGATTGATTTGATTCATCACGCCCCCTGTCCTTGACCTTGACCCTGTGCCGCCAGCTTGGCCGGCACGCCGCTGATGGAGCCGGCGCCCATGGTCATGACGACGTCGCCGTCGCGCACCACATTCAGAATTGTTGCCGGCATGTCGGCGATGTCTTCGACGAACACCGGCTCGACCTTGCCCGCCACGCGCAAGGCATGCGCCAGCGCGCGGCCATCGGCGGCGACAATCGGTTGCTCGCCGGCGGCGTAAACTTCGGCCAGCACCAGCACGTCGGTTGTCGACAGCACCTTGACGAAATCTTCGAACAAATCGCGCGTACGGGTGTAGCGATGCGGCTGGAACGCCAGCACCAGGCGACGGCCCGGATAAGCGCCGCGCGCTGCGGAAATGGTGGCTGCAGTCTCGACCGGATGGTGGCCGTAATCGTCCACCAGCGTGAAGGAGCCGGCCGGTTTGCCGGCGGCGTCCTGCAGCTGTACGTCGCCGTAGCGCGTGAAGCGGCGGCCGACGCCGTTGAATTCGGTCAGCGCCTTTTGCGTATCGGCGTCAGCGACATCGAGCTCGCGCGCAATTGCCACGGCGGCGCAGGCGTTCTGCACGTTGTGCATGCCGGGCTGGTTCAGGCTCACCTGCATCGGCTCGTAGCCATCCTGGATCACGGTGAATTCCATCTTGCCGTCGACGGCCTTGGCGTCGATTGCGCGGATATCGGCGTCTTCATGGAAGCCGTAGGTCAGGATAGGCTTGGAAATCATCGGCATGATTTCGCGCACGTGCGGATCGTCCAGGCACACTACTGCGACGCCGTAGAACGGCAAGCGCTGGGTGAACTCGACGAAGGCCTGCTTGAGCTTGGCGAAATCGTGGTTATAGGTTTCCATGTGATCGGCATCGATGTTCGTGATGACTTCGATCACCGGCGTCAGATTCAGGAAAGATGCGTCCGACTCGTCGGCCTCGGCCACGATGAAGTCGCCCGAGCCGAGCTTGGCGTTGGCGCCGGCGCTGGTCAGGCGGCCGCCGATGACGAAAGTCGGATCGAGTCCGCCTTGCGCCAGCACGCTCGCCACCAGGCTGGTGGTAGTGGTCTTGCCGTGCGTACCGGCAATCGCGATGCCCTGCTTCAGGCGCATCAGTTCGCCCAGCATGACCGCGCGCGGCACGATGGGGATATGTTTCTTGCGCGCCGCCACCACTTCCGGATTGTCGCCCTTGACCGCTGTCGAGGTGACGATGGCGTCGGCGTTGTCAATGTTCTCGGCCGCATGGCCATAGAGGATGCGCGCACCCAGTTGCGCCAGGCGCTGCGTGGCCGCGTTGCTGCCCAGATCCGAGCCGGACACGCCGTAGCCCAGATTCAGCAAGACCTCGGCAATGCCGCTCATTCCTGAGCCGCCAATGCCGACGAAGTGAATATTTTTAACCCGATGTTTCATTGCTTTACCAGTCTTTCCAGCACCTGCGCAATCGCCTCATTGGCGTTGCGCCTGCCTTGTTCATATGCCGCCAACGCCATTTCCAGGCAGGCAGGCCGATCCATTTTTTGCAGCAACGCCGCCAGGCTGTCCGGCGTCAGTTCCGTCTGCGGCAAATGCACTGCCGCCTTGTTTTGCGCCATCCATTTGGCGTTGTCGCGCTGATGCGAAGTAGTCGACGCCACCAAAGGCACCAGCACGCTGGCCACACCTGCCGCCGTCAGTTCCGACACGGTGATCGCACCGGCGCGGCAGATCACCAGGTCGGCGTCGGTGTAGCGGCGCGGCATGTCGTCGATGAAATCCACCACTTCCGCATCAACGCCCGCCTGCGCATAGGCCGCACGCAAGGCGTCGATATGCTGCTTGCCGGACTGATGCGTCACCAGCGGACGCTGATCCGGCGGCAGTTTCGCCAGCGCAGCCGGCACGCATTCATTCAATACTTTTGCGCCCAGGCTGCCACCCACCACCAGGATGCGCAGCGGGCCGTCGTGAGCGGCGTAACGCGTCGCCGGCAACGGCAGCGCCAGGATTTCCTTGCGCACCGGATTGCCGGTGACTTCCGCCTTGGCGGCCGCCTTGCCGAAATCGGCAGGAAAACCGAACAACACCTTGTCGGCCAGCGGCGCCAGCGTCTTGTTCGACAGCAGCAAGGCGGCGTCGGCATTGACCAGCGCCAGCGGCACACCGCGCAGACGCGCCATCGCACCGCCCGGCACCGTCACGTACCCACCCATGCCCAGCACCACGTCGGGCCGGCGCTTGCCGATGATCCCGTAGCACGCGCCGAAACTTGCAATCATTCGCCACACACCCTTGACGGTATGCGCAAGACCCTTGCCGCGCAGACCCGCGAAGACGATGGAATCCATCTCGACGCCGTGCTTGGGCACCAGCTCGCGCTCCATGCCGTGCGTCGTGCCCAGCCAGGAAACCTGCCAGCCGCGCGCACGCATGGTGTCGGCGATCGCCAGGCCCGGGAAGATATGTCCGCCGGTGCCGGCTGCCATGATCAGCAGGCGCTTGTTCTTTTGCTGATGTGTCGACGTCATAGTCGCCCTCCCCGCATCAGCACGCGGTTTTCATAGTCGATGCGCAGCAGGATCGCCAGGCCGACGCAATTGATCAGCACGCCCGAGCCGCCGTAGCTCATCAGCGGCAAGGTCAAACCCTTGGTCGGCAGCAAGCCGAGATTCACGCCCATGTTGATGAAGGTCTGCACGCCGATCCAGATGCCGATGCCCTTGGCGACCAGGCCGGCGAACGTCAGGTCCAGCGCGATCGCCTGGCGGCCGATTTCGAAGGCATGCTTGATCAGCCAGTAGAACAGCAGCACCACCACCAGCACGCCGGCAAACCCGAGTTCCTCGCCGATCACGGCCAGCAGGAAGTCGGTATGCGCTTCCGGCAGATAGTGCAATTTTTCCACGCTGCCGCCGAGTCCGACGCCGAACAGCTCGCCGCGACCGAAGGCGATCAGCGAGTGCGACAACTGATAGGCCTTGCCGAGCGCGTTCTCTTCCACCCACGGATTCATGTAGGCAAAAATCCGCTCCCGCCGCCATGGCGACAAGATGATCACCAGCGAAAAAATCCCCACCAGCGTGGCGCCGATGCCGCCGAACCAGACGCCGTTGATGCCGCCCAAGAACAGGATGCCCATGGCGATGCAGACGATCACGCCGAAGGCGCCGAGGTCGGGCTCCAGCAGCAACAGCAAACCGACCACGCCCACCGCCAGCGTCATCGGCATGAAACCCTTGGTCAGCTTGTGCATCACTTCCTGCTTGCGCACCGTGTAGTCGGCGGCGTAAAGCACGATGAACAGCTTCATCAATTCCGACGGCTGCAGATTGAACACCTTGAACGACAGCCAGCGCTTGGCGCCGTTGACGCCCTTGCCGATGCCCGGGATCAGCACCATCGCCAGCAGGATCAGCGTACCGACGAACAGATACGGCGCCAGCTTTTGCCAGGTCTCGATCTTGATGCGGAACACCAGCAGGCCGGCCAGCAGCGAGACGCCGATGAACATGGCCTGGCGGATCAGGAAATGCGCCGTCTTGTAGTTCGCGTACTTGGGCGAGTCGGGCAAGGCGATCGATGCCGAATACACCATGACCATGCCGAACAGCATGAGCAGCAACACCACCCACACCAGCGGCTGGTCGTACTCCATCATGCGTGAACGCTGCTCGATGCCGCTGATGCCCTTCAGGCTGCCGCTGTTGCTGCCCGAGCGCGCGCTACCGCGCACGCCAGGTTCATCCTTGGCGCCGAACCAGCCGGTGATCGAGGGCAGCGTCAGTTTCATCACATCACCTCGCCACGCGACAAGGCCAGCTCACGCACGGCGTCAACGAAGACTTCGGCGCGATGCCCGTAGTTGCGGAACATGTCGAAGCTGGCGCACGCCGGCGACAGCAGCACGGCGTCGCCGCCCTGCGCCATGGCGCCGGCTTTCTCGACGGCTTCTTCCAGCGTTGCGCAGTCGATCAGTTCGACGCCGCTGTCGGTGACGGCGCTGCGGATGGCGCCGGCATCGCGACCGATCAGGAACACGGCGCGGCCGTATTTCGCCAGCGGTTCGGCCAGCGGCGCGAAATCCTGTCCCTTGCCTTCGCCGCCGGCGATCAGCAACAGGCGATTCGGTTTGCCGCCGTGACCTAGGCCATTGAGCGCGGCAACAGTAGCGCCGACATTGGTGCCCTTGCTGTCGTCGTAATATTCGACGTCCTGGATGGTCGTGACCAGCTCGACGCGGTGCGGCTCGCCGGTGTATTCGCGCAGGCCGTGCAGCAGCGGCGCCAGCGGCAGGTCGACGGCGCGGCACAGCGCCAGCGCGGCCAGACCGTTGAGCGCATTGTGCAGGCCGCGAATGCGCAAGGCATCGGCGGGCATCAGGCGCTTGAGCTGGAATGGCTGCTCGACCACTTCCTTGGGATCCTTCTTGCGGCGGCGACCTTCGGGCTTTTCTTCATCTTCGATGACGACGGCGTTGGCCAGCCACAGCATGCCGTTTTCATCGACCAGGCCGAAGTCGCCGGCTTTCGTCGGTTCGCCCATGCCGAAGCTGGAAACGATGGCGCCCGGCTTGGTCATCTGCATTACCAGAGCATCGTCGCGGTTGAGCACGCGCACGGTGCCGTCGCCGAAAATCTTGGCCTTGTCGGCGGCGTAGGCGTCCATGTCGCCGTGCCAGTCGAGATGATCCTGGGTCACGTTGAGCACGGTCGCGGCGCTGGGCTGCAGGCTGTGCGTCGAATGCAACTGGAAGCTCGACAACTCCAGCACCCAGGCTTGCGGCAGGATGCCGGTGTAGACTTTTTCGGGCTCCGGCGGCGGTAGTTCGAGTTGCAACGGCGTCGTGTCTTCTTCGTCGGCAGGTACAACTTCAGGCATGGCCGATTCTTGTTCGAACTCATCCTGCGCCGCTTGAACCTCGGCATCGGCGATGGCTTCTTGCTGCGCGTCACCTTCGACCGTGGCCGAGTTTGAGTCCGCGTCCGCGTCAGGATCGGCGGATGCCTCGACGCTCAGCACGGCGTCGCCCTCGATCAGTGCCGCCTGTGTCGCCGGTGCGTTTGCTTCTTTCGATTCATTTGCGGCTTCGTCGATCGCAGCCTGCAATTCGGCTGCTTCTTCCTGCTCGCGCAACTCCATCTGCGCCGACGCGGCTGCTGCAAGTGCAGCCTCTTCGGCCGCCTTCCGCTCAGCTTCGGCGGCCTCGATGGCGGCTTGCTGTGCAACTTCCGCGGCCAGCTTTTCCGCTTCCACGGCATCGGCTTCGGCCTGCAAAGCTGCCGCTTCCTGTTCAATGCGCAATTGCTCGGCAACCACCTTGGCATGTGCTTCGTCGTCGATCAGCGCCTGGCGCAGGACATCCAGCACGGCCGGGCTGATGTTGCCGGCGACCTTCGTCGTCAACCCTGCGCGACGGCACAGCATGCCGGTCAGGCTGGTGACGGTGGTCTTGCCGTTGGTGCCGGTGATGGCCAATACTTTCGGCGCGTAGGCGCGCTCTTCGCGCAATGCCGCCAGGGCTTGCGCGAACAATTCCATTTCACCCCACAGCGGGATGTTGCGTTCGCTCGCGGCGGCGGACACGGCCGCCAGTTCGCGTCCGGGCGCCAGGCCGGGGCTGACGGCGACGAAGTCGACGCCGTCCAGCAAACCGGCCGACAAGGCCTGGCCGCCGACGAATTCGATATCGCCGGACACTGCGCGCAATGCCGCCAGACGCTCGGCCACGGCCTGCTCGTCGCGGGTGTCGGCCACACGCACGCGCGCGCCGCAATGGACCAGCCATTGCGCCATCGCCAGACCGGATTCACCGAGTCCGAGCACCAGAGCGTGTTTATCGACGTAATTCATTCTTTATTACCTGAGTCTTTCTAAAGTGATCCGCTCAACGCAATTTCAGCGTCGACAGACCGAACAGCACCAGCATCATCGTGATGATCCAGAAGCGCACCACGACTTGTGTTTCTTTCCAACCCTTTTGTTCATAGTGATGGTGCAACGGCGCCATCAGCAGAACGCGTTTACCAACGCCGTAGCGCTTCTTGGTAAATTTGAAATACGCTACCTGGATCATCACCGACAGCGTCTCCACCACGAAGATGCCGCCCATGATGAACAGCACGATTTCCTGGCGCACAATCACGGCGATGGTGCCGAGCGCACCGCCCAGCGCCAAGGCGCCGACGTCGCCCATGAACACTTGCGCGGGATAAGCGTTGTACCAGAGGAAAGCCAGGCCCGCGCCGGCCATCGCGCCGCAGAAAATCAGCAATTCGCCGGCGCCCGGAATATGCGGGATGAACAGATATTTGGCATAGCTGGCGCTGCCGGTCAGGTAAGCGAAGATGCCCAACGCACCGCCGACCAGCACGGTCGGCATGATCGCCAGGCCATCCAGGCCGTCCGTCAGGTTGACCGCATTGCTGGTGCCGACGATGACGAAATAGGTCAGCGCGATGAAGCCCCACACGCCCAGCGGATAGCTGACGGTCTTGAAGAACGGCACGATCAGATCGGCCTTGGGCGGCAGGTCGAGGTTGAAGCCCGATTGCACCCAGGCGAAGAACAGATCCAGCACCTTCATGTTGCTGACTTCGGACACCGAGAACGCCAGGTAGAACGCCGCCACCAGACCGATCAGCGATTGCCAGAAATACTTTTCACGCGAACGCATGCCGTTCGGATCCTTGTAGACCACCTTGCGGTAATCGTCGACCCAGCCGACGGTGCCAAAGCCGAGCGTGACAATCAGTACGATCCAGACGAAGCGATTGCTGAGGTCCGCCCACAGCAGCGTCGAAATGCCGATGCCGATCAGGATCAGCACGCCGCCCATGGTGGGCGTGCCGGATTTGATCAGGTGCGTTTGCGGGCCGTCGGTGCGCACGGCCTGGCCGACCTTGAGCAAGGTCAGCATGCGGATGACCGCCGGACCGGCGACGAGGCCGATCAACAGCGCCGTCAGCGTCGCAAACACGGCGCGGAAGGTGATGAAGTTGAAAACGCGCAGGAAACTGAAATCCTGCTGAAAATTCTGAGCCAGCCAAAGCAGCATGTTAATGAGTCTCCTGGTGAAGTGGCGCCCCGGTCTGCAGCTGCGCCCCGACCAAATGCTGCACAACGCGTTCCATCTTCATGAAACGCGAACCTTTTACCAACACCGTCGCGGCGGCGACGGCAACCTCCTCGGTTGCGGCGCCGATGGCGTCGACGGTGTCGAAATGGCGCGCCGGGAATGCTGCTCCCGGCACGCTGTTGTATACCTCGATGGCGTCGCGCATGGCGTCGCCGAAACCGAAGAAATGCTCGATGCCGCGTTCGCGCGCATAGGCGCCGATTTCGCGGTGGAATTTGGGACCTTCGTTGCCGACCTCACCCATGTCGCCCAGCGCCAGCACACGCGGCGAGGCGGTTTGCGCCAGCACATCGATGGCAGCGCGCACCGAATCCGGATTGGCGTTGTAGGTGTCGTCAATCACCAGCGCACCGCTGGCGGCGGTCTTGCGTTGCAGGCGGCCGTTGACCGGCGCGAAGGCTTCCAGTCCGCGCACGATGGCGGCGGCGGCGATGCCCGCGCCCAGCGCGCAGGCAGTTGCGGCCAGGGCGTTGCGCACGTTGTGTTCGCCGACGGCGGCGAGCTTGATGCCGAATTGTTGCGAGCGACCACCAATGTTCGCGTTGACGGCGATGGCGCTGCCGAATTCTCGTATCTGATATGTGGCGCTGACGTCGGCATCCGGATTCAGGCCAAAGCTGATGACCGGACGCGCGCCGGCGATCTCGCGCCAGACCCAGGCGTAGTCGTCTTCCGCCGGGAACACCGCGACGCCGTCGGCCGGCAAGGCGGCAAACACCGCGCCGTTTTCACGCGCCACGGCTTCGACGGTCGCCATGAATTCCTGATGCTCGCGCTGCGCGTTGTTGACCAACGCCAGCGTCGGTCGTGCAATCTCGGCCAGCACGGCGATCTCGCCGGGATGATTCATGCCGAGCTCGACCACTGCCGCCTGGTGTTGCGGCTGCAGGCGGAACAGCGTCAGCGGTACGCCGATTTCATTGTTGAAGTTGCCGCGCGTGGCCATGCTGCGGTCCTCGCCGAAATCGGCGGCGAGAATCGAGGCGATCATTTCCTTGACAGTGGTCTTGCCGTTGCTGCCGGTCACGGCGATCAGCGGCAACTTGAATTGCTGGCGCCAGTGACGTGCGATCTGCCCCAGCGCAACGCGGGTGTCGGGCACCACGATGGCGGGAATCTTCAGACCGGCCGGCACGCGCTCGACCACCACCGCTGCGGCGCCTTGGGCCGCCACCGCGCCGAGGAAATCATGGGCGTCGAAGCGCTCGCCGCGCAAGGCGATGAACAGGTTGCCGGGCACGACCGCGCGGCTGTCGGTGGTGGCGCCGTTGATGGACACGTCTGCCAATGCACCGGCGTCGTTGTGCACGGTCGCGCCGTCCAGCCACTGCTTCAATTGTTCAAGCGTTGCATGCATCACGCGCCTCCCATCATGGTGGCGCGCGCAGCCAATGCCAGCGCAACGTGGTCGGCGTCGAGGAAGGGATATTTCTTGCCGGCGATTTCCTGGAAGGTCTCGTGACCCTTGCCGGCCAGCAGCACGACGTCCTGCTTGACCGCGTGACGCGCGGCCCACAGGATCGCGCCGGCGCGGTCCGCCAGTACATGCGGCGTCAGCCGCGTCATGCCGCTCTTGATATGCGAAATGATGACGGCCGGATCTTCGCTGCGCGGATTGTCGCTGGTCAGGATCACGTGATCGGACAGCTCGGAAACCGCGCCCATTTGCGGACGCTTGCCCGGATCGCGATCACCGCCGCAGCCGAACACGCACCACAGTTCGCCGCCGCGTTGATTGGCAACCTGGCGCAAGGCGAGCAAGGTTTTTTCAAGTGCATCAGGCGTATGGGCGTAGTCGATCACAATCAGCGGCACTTCCTGGCCGCCGAACTGCTGCATGCGCCCGGGCACGGCCGTCAGCGTGGCGATCACCGCCAGCGCGGCATCCCAGCCGGTGCCCTTGGCCAGCATCACGCCGAGAATGCCGAGCACATTGCTGACATTGAATTGCCCCACCAGTTGCGTCTTGACCTGGCCGGTTCCGAATGGCGACTCGATGTGGAAGCTGGTGCCGGCGTGGGTGCTGCGGATCGCCGAAGCGCGCAACACGGGCACGGCTTCCAGCGATTCATCCACGGTAGCGTCGCCCAGCGAGTAACCGATGATCGGAATGTTCTTCGCTTGCACATAAGGGATCAACCGCTGTCCCATCTGGTCGTCCAGATTGATGACGGCGTGCTGCAGACCGGGCGAATCGAACAGCTGAATCTTGGCTGCTTCGTAGGCGATCATGTCGCCGTGGTAATCGAGATGGTCGCGCGTGAAATTGGTGAACAACGCAACGTCCACGTGCAGGCCGTTCATGCGCCCCTGGTCGAGACCGATCGACGATGCTTCGATCGCCAGCACAGATGCACGCGCGGTGCGCAGGTCGGACAGCTTGCGCTGCAGCAGCACTGCGTCCGGCGTGGTGTAGCCGGTGACGTCGAACGCATGCGGCTTGCCGTCCTGGAACATGCCCACGCCGAGCGTGCCGACTACGGCAGCCGGCGCAGCAGATGCAGAGGCGCCTTGCAGACGCGACAACGCCATGCCGAGCCAGTACGAGCACGAGGTCTTGCCGTTGGTGCCGGTGACGGCGACGGTGAACATTTCCTTATCCGGTTGCCCGTAGTAGGCGTTGGCCGCAAAGCCGGCCAGGTGCTTGAGTCCGCGCACACCCAAGTGGGGTACGCCGTCTTGTGTTTCATCCCAATCATGGCCGGCTTCTTCATAGACCACGGCAGCAGCGCCACGCTCGACGGCGTCGGCGATATAAAGACGGCCGTCGGCGCTGTCGCCGGGATAGGCAAAGAAGATATCGCCCGCCTGCACGCGACGCGAGTCAGCAGTCAAATTCGCGCCCGCGACGGCAACGCCCTGCAGCCAGGTCACGATTTTTTGCGCGGAAAGCATGGTCGCAGGCATTACATGCTCTCCTCTAAGGCGTCTTTTGGAATGATGATGTTGGTCACGCTGGAATCCGGTGCGACATTGAGCGCGCGCAAGGCGTTGGCCGTCACGCTGGCGAAGACGGGACCGGCGACGGTGCCGCCGAAGTGGCTGCCGGCGCTGGGCTCATCCAGCATCACGGCGATGATCAGGCGCGGATCGGACATCGGCGCAATGCCGACGAAGGACGACACATATTTCTTCACGTACTTGCCGCCTTCGATCTTGTATGCGGTACCGGTCTTGCCGCCGACGCGATAGCCGGGCACCTGCGCCTGCGGTGCGGTGCCGCCCGGCGCCACCACGGTTTCCAGCATGCGGCGCATCTGCAGCGCGGTGTTTTCAGAGATCACGCGCTGGCCGATCGGCGAATCGTTGACCTTGGTAAACGACAAGGGGATCAGGTCGCCGTTGCGGGCAAAAATCGTATAGGCATGCGCCAGCTGGATCAGCGAGACCGAGATGCCGTGGCCGTAGCTCATCGTCGCCTGTTCAATCGGACGCCATGCTTTATACGGACGCACGCGGCCGGCGACCGCGCCCGGGAAGCCGAACTTCGGTTGCTGGCCGAGGCCGACGTTGGTGAACATTTCCCACATTTCCTGGGCCGGCATTTCCAGCGCGATCTTGGCAGTACCGATATTGGAGGACTTCTCGATGATCTGCGCGACCGTCAGCGGTCCGTGCGCGTGCGAGTCGCCGATGGTGGCGGTGCCGATGGTCATCTTGCCGGGCGAGGTCTGGAACACCGTCGATGGCGTGACGCGGTGGGTGTCCAGCGCCAGCGCCACGGTAAACGGCTTGAGCGTCGAACCCGGTTCGAAAGTATCGGTCAGCACGCGGTTACGCAACTGCGCGCCGGTCAGCACCGAGCGGTCATTCGGGTTGTAGGTCGGCAGGTTGGCCAGCGCCAGCACTTCGCCGGTGCGCGCGTCGACCACGATGATGCCGCCGGCCTTGGCCTTGTTCTTTTCGACCGCTTCTTTCAGTTGCGTGAAGGCGATGTACTGGATCTTGCTGTCGATCGACAGCGTCAGGTCCTTGCCGTCATGCGGCTCGCGCACGGCTTCGATGTCCTCGACGATACGGCCGAGACGATCCTTGATCACGCGACGGCTGCCGGTCACGCCGGCCAGGGTCTTCTGCGAACCGAGCTCCATGCCGTCCTGCCCGGTGTCTTCGACGTTGGTGAAGCCGACCACGTGGGCCATGACTTCACCCTCGGGATAAAAGCGTTTGTACTCCTTGCGCGTCTCGATGCCGGCGATGCCGAGCTTGACGATCTTGTCGGCGGTGTCCTGCTCGACCTGGCGCTTCAGATAAACGAAGTTGCGATCGGAGTCGAGTTTCTTGCGCAGTTCGGCGTCGCTCATGCCAAGCAATTTGGCCAGATCGCGGAGCTTGTCCTTGGGCGCTTCCTGGACGTCGTCGGGAATCGCCCAGATCGCCTTGACCGGCACCGACGAAGCCAGCACCTGGCCGTTGCGGTCGGTGATCTTGCCGCGCGTGGCCGGTAACTCAAGCGTACGCGCGTAGCGCGACGCGCCCTGCTTCTGCAGGAAATCGGTGGACATGCCCTGCAGCCACAAGGCGCGGCCGGCCAGTGTCAGGAACGCCATGAACAGCACGAACAACACCACGCGCGAACGCCAGGCCGGCATCTTGACCTGCAAGACCGGGCTGGCAGAAAAGGCAACGCCGCGCGAGGCGGCGACGCGCCCTCCGGCGACGTTGGTGCGGGGCGGCATGCGGGTCATTTGCCCCTCACCGTCAGATACTGCGTTCGCTCCGGCGTGAGCGAGATCATGTTGAGATCGCGCCGCGCCAGTGCTTCAATGCGGGAATTTTTGCCCAGCGTGGATTGGTCCAGCTGCAGCTGCGCCCAATCAATGTCGAGCTGGCGCGCGGAAGATTGCGCGCGCTCCAGTTCGATGAACAGACGGCGCGCCTGGTATTGGGCGTTGACCAGCGACAGCGCGCACAGCACCAGCACGATGGTGACGGCGAAGCTCAGGCGGCCGGTCACGATTCCGCCTCGACGGTACGTTCGAGCGAGCGCATCACGGCGGAGCGTGCGCGTGGGTTACCGGCGACTTCAGCGTCGCTCGGCTTGATGCGTGAGTGGAGCTTTCCGAGGGGTTGCGGCAGGTCGACCGCACGAATCGGCAGGCGGCGGTCAGGCTGCGGCACATGGGCTTTGGATGCCATGAACTGCTTGACGATGCGATCTTCCAACGAGTGAAAGCTGATCACAACCAATCTCCCATACTGCGCCATCTGCCGAAATGCTTTTTCCAGTCCTATCTCGAGTTCTTCAAGCTCTTGATTGACGAAAATCCGTACAGCCTGAAAGGTACGAGTGGCCGGGTCTTTGCCTTTCTCGCGGGTTTTGACGGCTTGTGCCACGAGCGCGGCAAGCTGTCGTGTGGTTGAAATTGGCTCGACTGCCCGGCGAGCAACAATCGTCTTTGCAATCTGAAGAGCAAACCGTTCTTCCCCATATTCTCGTATCACCTTTGCTATCGTCTGTTCTTCCGCCGTTGCCAGCCACTCCGCTGCAGACACGCCGCGCGTGGTATCCATGCGCATGTCCAGCGGGCCATCGAACCTGAAACTGAAACCCCGCGCCGCGTCGTCCACCTGCGGCGAAGAAATACCCAAATCCATCAGCACGCCGTCGACATGCGTCACGCCGTGCTGCGCCAACGCTTCATCGAGCGTGGCAAAACTGTCATGCACGATCGCGAATCGCGGATCGGCAATGGTCTGCGCCGTGGCGATCGCCATCGGATCCTTGTCGAACGCAATCAGGCGTCCGCGCGCGCTCAGGCGCTCAAGGATCTTGCGGCTGTGGCCGCCGCGACCGAACGTACCGTCCAGATAGACGCCGTCGGCGCGCACACCTTCGATCGCCAGGGCATCTACCGCTTCATCCAACAGCACCGTGCGGTGCTGCAAATCGGGCACCGATTGCAAAGTCATCGCGTCGCGCCGTCAGAAGGAAAAATTGCTCAACACGTCCGGCATGCCCGCTGCTACAGCTTCCGATTCGTTCTCGGCCAGCTTGGCGGCATCCCAGATTTCAAAATGGCTGCCCATGCCCAGCAACATGACGTCGCGCTCAAGGCCCACGGCCGAGCGCAATTCCGGCGCGATGAGGATGCGGCCGGCCGAATCAAGTTCGACGTCGAAGGCATTGCCGAGGAAAATCCGTTGCCAGGCGCGCGCCGACATCGGCCAGGCGGCGATCTGTTCACGATGGCTTTCCCAGGTCGGACGCGGGAAAAACAGCAGGCAACCGTGCGGGTGACGTGTCAGCGTGACCCGTCCTTCGCACTGAACCGCCAGGGCGTCACGGTGCCTGGCCGGAATAGACATCCGTCCTTTGGCATCGAGATTGATTGATGACGCACCCTGAAACACTGTGTTTGACCCTTTTTGCTGTCGCTGTTGGCATGCTTGAAAACAGCGTTCCGATGCAAGGAATCCGAAAATACCCCACAAAAAAACACTTTTTCACACTGCCGCCCACTTTAGAGGATGCACTAATACAGGTCAAGCGATATTCAGGGGTGAAAACAGGGATTTGTTTAATAAAGTCAAAGACTTAGCGCACTTACTTAAAATGCATCCAAAAGCGCTTTTTCGTCCAGAATGAAGGACTTAGGAAATTAATTGAATGTTCCACTTGAGATATACACATGTGTTTATCTCGAATTCCGCACGGGTTCTGGGGAGGAGGCCGGTCAGTAAACTACTGAGCGATTGAAGAAGGGATTTTGCAGGCAATCAAAAAACATCAACGCGGGTGAACACGACAAATCGACGAGAACATTGTCAAAAAAAATTTCACGGCTGCCGCAGTATGCCTCAAAAAACTGACGACGAAAAAATCCGCGACAACGAAAAATGGAAATGCAAACGCGAAAAAACATCCACTGCGCATCGCGTTTCTTTCAATCCGATGAAATTCACATGAAATAGATCATCACAATTCAATTAAACATCAGATGGGGCTTGCGGAGTAGGCGCATTCCAATGCTAAAATCTCGGCACCTTAACAGTGAAAGGAATTTTAAAGTGAACAAATCCGAATTGGTCGATGCAATCGCTGCTGATACTGAAATCTCGAAGGCTGCTGCACAACGTGCCCTGGACTCCGTCGTTGAAAACATCATCAAGGCAGTTACCAAGGGCGACACAGTGCAACTGGTCGGTTTCGGTTCTTTCTCCACAGGCAAGCGCGCTGCTCGTACCGGCCGTAACCCACAAACTGGTGAAGAGATCAAGATCGCTGCTGCAACTACAGTGAAGTTCTCCGCTGGTAAGTCGTTCAAAGAAGCAGTGAACAAGAAGAAGAAATAATTGTTCGATTTGAATGCTGTGAACCTGGAGTTCACGGCATTCAAATACATTGTTTTTCGCCGCGATCCTGTACGTCGGATCGCCGGTTTTTCCCTCTCCTGCTGCACCCTATCGTCGTACCCTCCCCCTACACTACGCAACCACGTTCAGCAGCCAAACCGGCCATGCCTGCGCTTACGCCTGTGCGAAAGAAATGTCGACCTTGCCGATGTTCTGCAGCAGGGCGTTGACGCTGCTGCCCTTGTCGGCAAACAGCAGGCCCGTGCATGACCCTGTGGTCACGAACTGACCCGCCTTGATCCCGCCGCAACGCTCGCACAGATGATTGACCAGCCAGGTCACCAGCGGCCAGATATCGACCACCGGATTGCCGCCAACGGTCCTGGCGACCTCCAGCCCGTTGAAATACAGCTCGGCGTGCTGGATGCTCTGATCGATCTGGCCGAGGTCGCTGCGGCCCGGACCGTAGATGAACGCGCAATTGCTGAGCGCGTCGGCCAGACCCGCCAATGGGTTGGCGGCCGGATATTCGGTATAGCGCGAGGACACCAGCTCAATCGCCGGATGCACCGTGGCCACCGCCGCCACCACCTCCTCCTCGCTGTAAGGCGTGCTGCGCGGCGGCAGGTCGTGCTTCATGCGCAGCGCGATCTCGACCTCGATGCCGCGCGAACCGGCGGTCAGCAAATCGAAGAAATGATAAGGCGCAGCAAAGATGAACTGCGCCGGCATCGGCGCGCAGCTGGGTTGTGCACCCGGAGCCTTGGCGCCGACCTTCCAGCCGCCGACCTCGCCCAACGCTTCCGACACCTGATCCTGCACGGCGTAAGCTTCGACGGCATCGACCGGCACGTACTCGTCCGGCAAACGCGCCAGCGCCACTTCGTGATTGCGGGCAGCCAGCAGCAACGCAGCTGCAGCCTTGATTTTTTGTGTGTCCTTTTGCGTATCCATAATGTACTTGTAGTAAATGCGCGCCCGCGGACAGGCGCCGTCAGTTGAAAAAATCTCAGGAAAAGCCAAACCGGCGCGGCAACCACAAACTCAGATCCGGCCAGACGATGATCACCACCAGCGTGACCAGCAGGATCGCCAGATACTTCAGATAAGGTTTTACCACGTCCTGCAGGCGCACCTGCGCAATCGCGCAGGTCGCGTACATGCCCAGCCCGAACGGCGGCGAGAACAGGCCGATACCCATCGAAATCACCAGGATGATGGCGAAGTGCAGCGGATTGTAGCCAAGCTGCACCGCAATCGGCGTCAGCAGCGGTCCGAAGATGATCAGCGCCGGCGCCCCCTCCAGCACCGCGCCGAACAGGATCAGCGCCAGCACCGAAATCAGGATGAACATCCAGCTGCCGTACTCGTGCGCCAGGGTCACCATCAGCTCTGCCAGCGCATGCGGGATCTGCTCCACCGTCAGCGCATATGCCACGCTGCTGGCGGCGGCCACGATGAACAGCACCATGCCCGACATCGACGCGGCGTCGACGAACAGCTTGACCAGCACCTTGCGATTGAGTTCACGGAACGCCAGCCAGCCGACCACGATGGCGTAAATTACGGCGAAGGACGAAATCTCGGTCGAGGTTGCAATCCCGGAGGCGACGCCCTTGCCGATCATCACGATCATGATGAGCCCGACCAGCGCGCCACCGATCAGCTTGCCCAGCGGGCGCGGCTTGATGAACACCACGCTGACGTCGACCTTGCGGCCGGTGTAATACGCCATGACGCACAGCGCGATGGCCATCGCCAGCGCTGGCAGGATCCCGGCCAGGAACAGCCCGCCGATCGACAGGTTGGCGACAAAGCCGAGGATGATCATGTTGATGCAGGGCGGGATGGTTTCCGCCATGATGGCCGAGGCGGCCAGCAGGCCGGCGGCTTCATTCGGATTCTGTCTGGTCTGGCGCACCGCCGGCATCAGGATGCCGCCCACCGCCGCGACGTCGGCCAGCTTGGAACCCGACACGCCCGAGAAGAACGCCATCGCCGTCACCATGATCAGGTTCAGGCCGCCGCGCAGGCGGCCGAACATGCGCAGCAGCAGCTCGATCAGGCGCGACGACATGCCGTTGCATTCCATGACCATGCCGGCCAGGATGAAGAACGGCACCGCCAGCATGACGAAGTGATCGGAGCCGGCCGCGACCTGCTGCGCGAACACCATCACCGACAGGGTCGGCTCCAGCAGGAAGAACATCAGCGCGCCGAAGGTCAGCGCAAATGCAATCGGCACGCCCGCCACCAGACAGAACAGGAAGCCGAACAACAAGACGTGCATCGGCCGCAGCGCGTGATCCGGCCAGAATGTTTGCAGCGCCAGCACGCCGCCGACCACCACCGCGCCGATCAGACCCGACACCAGCGCATGTCGACCAAATTTCTTCAGCGCGTGCGTCATTGCGAACACCGACAACAGCAGGCTCCCGATCAGCACCGGCAAGACGAAGATCGTCTGCGGCAGACCCGATGGCGTGGTCTGGTCGTTGGAGATTTCCAGCAGCAGCCAGGTCGTATAGGCCAGCGACATGGAGACGAAGGCGATCACCCAGTCGCACAGCCGCAGCACGTACGGCAACCACGACTTCGGAAACACCCCGCGCAGGCTGTCGATGCCGACGTGACGACTGCGCCCCAGCACGCTGGCGGCGCCGAAGAACACCAGCGTGATCATCAGCGCGCGCGCCACTTCTTCCGACCATTCCAGCGGATCGTGCAAGGCGTAGCGCCAGATTACCGAACAGAACACCACCAGCACGTCGACCGCCAGCACTGCTGCCGAAGCCAGTTCCAGCGCGCGTTGCAGGCGCGGATAGTCGACTACATCGTTGGGCGAAGCATGCAGCGATTGAATTGCATTTTCGACTGCGGCAGCTTCTTCGGGCGACGCCAGCGGCGCGGTGATCGTTTTCATCATGGCTTCCTTGGGTTTCCTTCCGTTGCGCGCGGGATCAGCCGCGTGCAGCAACGATCTCGTCGACCACCGGCTTGACCGCCGGATATTGCGTGGTGAACTCGCCCCACAGCGGCGCGACGTCCTTGCGCAGTGCTTCACGGTCCACCGTCGAGACCGTCAGGCCAAGTCCCTTGAGTTTTTCGAAAGCATCGCGCTCCATGTCGGCGGCGCGCTGGCGCTGGTAGTTGGTCGCCTCGGTGGCGGCGTCGAGGAAAGCCTTTTGCAGGTCGGCCGGAATCCGCGCGAACGAGCGCTTGCTGATCACCGGCGTCTGCGGATTGTAGATGTGCTGGGTCAGCGCGCAATACTTGGCGACTTCAAAGAATTTCCCCGCCAATGCGGTCGGCGCATCGTGCTCGAAACCATCGACCACGCCGGTTTGCAGCGAGGTGTAGATCTCGCCGAACGGAATCGGCGTCGGCACCGCGCCCATGTAGCGCAGGGTGCTGATGAAATTCTTCACCGGCAGTACGCGCAGCTTGATGCCCTTCAACTCGGCCACGCTGCGCACCGGATTCTTGGTGAACACATTGCGCGCACCCAGCGAGTAAGCCCAGCCCAGCACCTGCACGCCGACGCGGTCATACATCATCTTGCTGAGGATGGCGCCGGCCTTGCCGTCCAGCGCGCGACCGGAATGATCGAGGTTGGCGAACAGATAACCCATGTCGAGCACGCCGATTTCCGGCACAGTGGTGGACCAGATCGACGAGCCGGAGATCATCATGTCGACGCTCCCGATGCGCACCTGGTTGACGACGTCGGACTCCTTGCCGAGCTGGTCGCTGGGGAAATAATTGACGACGATCTTGTTGCCGACCGCAGTCTTCAGATTCTGTGCGAAGCGGCTGTACCAGACGTAGTGCGCCGAGTTGGCGTCGAGCGGCAAGGTCGACGACATGCGCAGCGTGACCAGCGGTTTGTCCTGCGCGAAGGCGAGATTGCCGGACAAGCCGGCCGCTGCGGCGCCGCCGATGGCCAGGCCGGTCTTGAGGAATTGTCGTTTGGATGCGTTGGTCGTGTTCATCATGTCTCCTGTAGTTTTATGTAGGTCTACTTTTGGTTGCGTCTGATGCCTGTCCTGTGCTGCCCGCTGCGATGTCTGGTGGCGCTATCCTTTCGCAAACGGTGTGTCCGGCACGCCTGCAACGCCGGGATTCAACGTCCAGACACGGCCGGCACCTTCGTCGCCTTGCGGCGCGCCGAGGCTGATGCTGGTGACGATCATGGTCTTCATGTCCTCGCCGCCGAAGGCGCACATGGATGGCTTTTTAGCGGGCAGTTCGATCGTACGATCAAGCCTGCCGTCCGGCGTGAAACGCAACAGGCAGCCGGCGTCGTTGGCGCAAATCCAGTAACAGCCGTCGACATCCATGGCGGCCCCGTCCGGACGGCCGCGGTGTTGATTGAGGTCGGCGAATACGCGCCGGCGCGACGGTGTGCCGCTGTCGAGGTCATAGTCGAAGGCCCAGACCAGCCGGCTCGTCGGATGCGAATCCGACAGATACATGGTCTTGCCGTCGGGTGACCAGGCCAGGCCGTTCTGCACGATCAATCCATCCACCACCGGCGCCGACAAACCCGCGCCGTCATAGCGATACAGCTTGCCGTCGGCGCGCGCCAGCGACATGTCGAGGCACATCACGCCGCTCCAGAAACGTCCCTGGCGATCGCAACGACCGTCGTTGAAGCGCTGGTCGGCTTGCAATCCGTCCGGCTGACCCAGCTTGTTCAATTGCACGTGACCGTCGTCCTGCAACTGCACGCTGAAAATGCCGGTGTGCATGCCGGCGATCAGGCCGCCGCCGGTATCCGGTGCGATGCACGCGACCATTTCCGGCAACTGCCATTCTTGGTAAGTACCGTCAGCGGTCTGGCGGCAGATCAGCTTGCGCGGAATGTCGACCCAGTACCAGGCCGATTGGGCTGCGTGCCAGAACGGGCTTTCGGCGACGTCGTAGCGCTGATCGTTGAGCGGGAGAACTTGCATAGTGTGTTTTCTATTCGTATTGCGGACCGGCCAGGATGAAAGGCCCGCCCTGGAAATTACCGGCGTCGTCCGCTGCCGGCCAGGTGCCGCTGAAAGGGAAGCGTTCGGCGAATGCATCGGCGCTGTCCTGCGCCACAAAACCGAGATGACCGGCCTTGCTGTTGTCCCACCAGGCTATGCGGTTGTCGGAGACGCCATAGACGATGGTGTGGCCGACGCGCGGCGTGAACAGCGCGCAGCGCACCAGTTCGACAAAGTCCTCGTAGCTCAGGAAGGTCGCCAGCATGCGTGCGTTGCGCGGCTCCGGAAAGCAAGAGCCGATGCGCAGGCACACCGTCTCCACGCCGAAGCGGTCGAAGTAATAGCGCGACAGCGACTCGCCAAAACACTTGGTCAGTCCGTACAAGCCGTCGGGCCGCAACGGACTGTCGGCGTCGATGTGCTCGGTGGTCGGGTAGTAACCGACCGCGTGGCTGGAGCTGGCGTAGATCACGCGACGGATGCCGCGCTTGTGCACGCCTTCGTAGAGGTTGTAGGTGCCCTGGATGTTGGCATGCATCAATTGTTCGAACGGCGCTTCCAGCGAACGTCCGCCGAAGTGCAGCACGGCGTCGACGCCCTCCAGCATGTCGTACACGGCGGCCTTGTCGGCCAGATCGCAGGCAACGATTTCTTCGCCGGGTGCCGCTGCGCCAAGGTCGCCGATGTCCGACAGGCGCACCACCTCGGTCCACGGTTTCAGCCGCTCACGCAGCACCTGCCCGAGATTGCCGGCGGCGCCGGTCAGCAGCAGGCGTTTAAAGGGTCGTACCTGATCTTGCAAATCGCTCATGGTCATGAATCGTCACTGGTTGAATTACCGACGCCAAGCAGACGACGCGACGCCACCCGGATTGAATCCGCGCGAGGCAAGACGATGCCGACTCAGCAAAGAAGGAACAACAACTTCAGCGCGCCGTCATCGCGGCGCACGGAACGGAACATCAGATACTGGACAACGCAAGCAAGGTCAAAGCAGTCACGGTGTGTCTCCGGCATATCGTTATTTTTAATTGACAGTCATCGTACAACATGAAAATTTTGAACGCAAGGAGATTTATGGCGCTATTTTTTTCATCTCCGAGATCACCTTACATAGGCAACAGATCGCCTCGAAAGCCTTGCTGCGACTGCTACCCAGAAAAAGAATGACTTGCTTTAATGTCATCTGATGACTGATAACAATTTTTACTCATGCGCCTTCTTTCGGAGAGCTAAAGTACACAGTTCGCCGGCGCCGGATGAAGCACAGTTCGATGCAGCGGCAATTGGATTAATTCGGCTTGCTTCCGTGTTGAGGCCGCACTAGACTTTATTTACCGATCGGTACAAAACCTTCATCCGTAGCCTAACCCCATTCAGACACAGGTGCACACATGACCACATCCCGCCCTCCGCTTCCACCGTTCACCCGCGACACCGCGATCCAGAAAGTCCGCGCCGCCGAAGACGGCTGGAACACCCGCAACGCCGAAAAAGTCTCGCTGGCCTATACCGAAGACAGCCGCTGGCGCAACCGCGCCGACTTCGTCCAGGGCCGCGCCGCCATCGTCGCCTTCCTCAGCAAGAAGTGGGTGCGCGAGCAGCAATATCGCCTGATCAAGGAATTGTGGGCGTTCGAGGGCAACCGCATCGCCGTGCGCTTCGCTTACGAATGGCACGACGATTCGGGCAACTGGTTCCGCTCTTACGGCAATGAAAACTGGGAGTTCGATGAACACGGCCTGATGCGCGCGCGCCATGCCTCGATCAACGACCTGCCGATCAAGGAAAGCGACCGCAAATTCCACTGGGATCAATCGGCGCCGCGTCCGGCCGATCACCCCAGCCTGAGCGACCTCGGCCTGTAATGGCGGCAGGTACGCAACGCGACGAACTGATTCCGGTGCTGGCCGAGATTTTTCGCGCCTACGGTTATGAAGGCGCCAGCCTGGCGCGCATGACCGAAGGCACCGGTCTCGGCAAGGGCAGCCTGTACAACCTGTTCCCGGGCGGTAAGGACGAAATGGCGAACGCCGTGCTGAGCCACATCGACGGCTGGTTCCAGCGCGAGGTGTACGTCCCCTTGCGCGAGAGCGCCGACGCCGTGGCCGGCATCGATCGCATGTTCAACGAAGTGAAACGGTATTTTCTGTCGGGCAGGAAGGTGTGCCTGGTCGGCGTGTTTGCGCTGGTCAATGTGCGTGACCGTTTTGCCGACAAGGTGAAGAGTTACTTTGTGGATTGGGCGGCGGCGCTGCATGTAGCCCTGCAACGCAGCGGCTATGAGCCCGACGAAGCCGCCGGCCTGACCGAGGAAATCCTGGCCGGAATTCAAGGTGCATTGGTGCTGGCGCGCGCGGTCGACGATCCGCAGATTTTCGTGCGCACGCTGGATCGCCTGCAGCAGCGGCTGCAGGCGTCTACGGTGTAATCAGAATCAGAGGAAGTCGGGCAGAGTCGGTCAGACCAGGTCCGCCAGCGGATGCTCGCTCGCCGGCCACGGATCGACGAAGAAGCCGTCCACCCATTGCGGTGTGGCGTCGGCCAGGCGCGCCGGATTCCACTTCGGCTGGTGGTCTTTTTCCATGATCAACGCACGGATGCCTTCGACAAAATCCGGGCGCCTCGCGCAGTGCAGCGTCACCACGAATTCCAGGCGGAACACTTCGGCCAGCGACATGTGGCGCACGCGCCGTTGCAACTCCAGCGCCAGCGCAGCCGAGCCGGGGGCGCCGGCGGTCAGCGTGGCAATGGCTTTTTGCAGCCACGGGTTGTCGCTCTTGTGCGCCAGGATCGCGTCGACGATGTCGGGCACGGTCTGGCCGCTGCACAGCGTATTGATCAGATCGAAATTCTCGCGCAGCGCCGAAGGTGCGAACGTCACATCGGCGGCGACGTCGCGCTCGGCTTGCTGCAGGACCCGGCCGAGAACGGCGGCGTCGTCGCCGTCACCCCAATTCTGCAGTTGCAGGGCGTCGATGACCTTTTGCTTGTCGGCGTGGGCGATGCGGTAATCGGCCAGTCCGGTGAATTTGGCGTCTTCCGCGTTCATCAGCGCGCCGGTCAGCGCCAGGAAAGCGCCCAGCTTGCCAGGCGTGCGGCTCAGGAACCAGCTACCGCCGACGTCGGGATACAGGCCGATGGTGATTTCCGGCATGGCCAGGCGCGAGCGCTCGGTGACCACGCGGTGGCTGCAGCCGGCCATCAGGCCGATGCCGCCGCCCATGACGATGCCGTGGCCCCAGCACAGGATCGGCTTGGGATAGGTATGGATTTCGTAATCGAGGCGATATTCGTGTTCGAAGAAGTCAGCCGCGTATTGATTGCCGCGAATGTCGTCGCGCGCCGGCGAGGCGTGGTGCTCGCGCATGCTGGTGTAGATCTTCTGCAGGTCGCCGCCGGCGCAAAAGGCTTTTTCGCCCTGCGCCTGCAACAGCACCATCGCAATCTCGGGATCCCTGGCCCACTGGCGTAGCTGCGGCGTCAGCAGATGCACCATGTCGAGCGACAGCGCATTCAAGGTTTTTTCGGAAGCCAGCGTGGCGACGCCGATACGGCGGCCATTCTGCGTGGCCAGTTCTTCAAACAAAACCGGTTGGCTCATGGGGATCCTGAAGTCTCTTAAATCGTTTTGTGTGACCTCTCCAGCCTCGTGAGCCGGGAGATCGTCTTATATGAATTAAATGAAGCAAGCCGATAGGCCGGATTCTGTTACGACGGTTGCCCGTTATGACAGCCATTCCTCTAGGCCCCGGATTGCTCCGGCGCTCAAGCTCTCTACCCGCACGCTCCGCGAGCAACATCAACGCGTGCCTATTTGAGATTGCTCCGGGTGGAGGTTACCGCGTTTCACCGTAACTTAATACGCTCGTCTCTGTGGCCCTGTTCCTCGCCTTATACCGGCTTGCGCCGGCTTTCAGCGGACGGCCGTTAACCGTCACCCTGCTCTATGGAGTCCGGACCTTCCTCCCGCCATCGCATTACACGATGGCCAGCGGCTGTCTGGCTTGCTTCGGGCGTCATTGTACCTCAGGCACGCCTGCGGCCGGGGGGCTTGCCCAGAGGCATGAATCCGGCAGGCGCCGCATGGCAGGCAAGCAGCGGTAAAAAGTTTATGAGAATTCAACGGCGGCGCTTCAGAGTCGGCATCTTGCGGCCGATAAAGGACTAATGCCTGTTCACTGGAAGGCCCACCATGTCTTCAGGATTGCATTGCATGCACTTGCTTCACCCAACCCAAGGAGGCGTCAAAAAAATGACAACAAACGCCCTGCCGCCCTCGCGCAAGTCAGCCGCGTCCCTGGGATTGGCGCTCTTGTTGACAGCGTTGCTGCCGGCATCCTTGCAGGCCGCCGATGTACGCGACGTGAGACTGGTGCAGATCGGTTTCGCCGGACCGCTTTCCGGCAGTTCCGCGCAAATGGGGCAGAGCCAGGCGCACGCGGTCGAGCTCGCCCTTGCTGAAATCAATGCGCGCGGCGTCACCGCAGGCGGCCGGCCTCTGCTGTTCAAACTGCTGACGCAGGATGACCGTGGCGACATCCACACCGCGACGCTGGTGGCGAACTATCTGGTCAAGTCCGAAGTGGTCGCCGTGATCGGTCATTGGAACACCGCCGCCAGCATGCGCGCCGCTCCCATCTATCACGCCGCCGGCATCGCCCAGATCGCGCCGGGGTCGAGCGGCCGTCAATACACGCAAAACGCTTACGCCGACAGCTTCCGCATCGTCGGCCATGACGACGACGGCGGCCGCTACGCCAGCACCTTCGCCTTGCAGCAACTCAAGGCCAGGCGCATCGCAGTGATCCACGACGACACCGGCTTCGGCACCATGCTGGCGAACCAGTTCATGCAGGGCCTGCAGGGTATGCAAAACCACGGCGGCGCCCTCGTGGCGCAGCAGACGATCAGCAGCAAGACGTCCGACTTCAACGCCGCGCTGACCGAGGTGCGCAACAAGGATGCCGACCTGATCTTCTTCGGCGGCCTCGGACCGCAAGCCGCCGCGCTCAAGCTGGCGATGCGGCGCATGGGTATCAACGCCACGCTGCTGGCGGCCGACGGCATCGTCAGTCCGACCTTCCTGCGGCTGGCGGGTGCCGACGGCGAGGGAACATTCGGCCTCGCACCCGGCCAGGCCCAGGAAAAAATGGCCGGCTGGAAAAAATTCCAGGACAAGTACCTCGCGACCTATGGCGGTCCGGTCGAACTGTTTGCGCCGTTCGCCTATGACGCCGCCTACACCATTGTCGCCGCCATCCAGCAGGCCGACTCGCTGGAACCGGCACGCATCGCGGCAGCGCTGCACAATCTGAAATACAAGGGTCTGACCGGCACGATCGCCTTCGACGGCGAAGGCAATCTGCTCAACCCGGCTTATACGATTTACCAGGTGCGCAGCGGCAAATGGATCCCGGTGCAGGCCTTCGGCGGCAAGTGATCCGATCGCGGTAGCTTGCCCACAATGCCGATTCGGCATACGACAGTAAAACTGAAATTGCGTATAGTTGCCGCTATCCACCACCACCACCGGCGACCGCTCCCGCCCAACAGGAACAAGCAATGCATATTTGCGTACTCGGCGCCGGCGTCATCGGCGTCACCTCAGCGTTTCGTCTGCTCGAAGACGGCCACCAGGTCACCTTGCTGGATGGGCGCGCGCAAGCCGGCGCCGGCACCAGCCTCGGCAACGGCGCCCAGCTGAGTTATTCCTACGTCGCGCCGCTGGCCGATCCGTCGGTATGGACGCACTGGCCGCATTACCTGTTCAGCGCCGACTCGCCGCTGACGCTGAAACCGAAACTCGATCCCGCGCAATGGCGCTGGCTGGTCAAATTCCTCGCCGCCAGCAATGCCGCGCGGGTGCAGCGCACCACCATCGAATTGCTGCAACTGGCGTTCTACAGCCGCGACGAGATGACGCACCTCCTGCAAGCGGCACCGATCGAATTCAACCATCGCACCGCCGGCAAGCTGGTGATGTACACGGATCCGGCCGGACTGGCGTCGGCGCGCAAGCAGATCGCCTTCCAGGCGCAGCACGGCTGCCGGCAGGAAGTGATCGACGCCACGCGCTGCCTGGAAATCGAACCGGCGCTGGGCAAGGCGCGCCGCAACTGGGCCGGCGGTGTTTACACGCCGAGCGAAGAAGCCGGCGACTGCGCGCAGTTTTGCCAGGCGCTGGTCGAGCGCATGCAGGCCAATCCGAACTTCCGCTTCCTGCCGTCCACCACGGTCACGGGTGTGACGATGCGCGACGGCGCCATTGCGTCGGTGCGCACGGGTTCGAGTGCCATCGACGCCGATACATTTGTATTGGCGCTGGGCGCCGACAGTGCCGATTTTGCGCGCCAGGCTGGTTTCGGCTTGCCGCTGTATCCGCTCAAGGGTTACAGCATCACCGTACCGCTCGACGACGCGATGTCGCAAGCGGCAGCACCGCAAGTCTCGATCACCGACATCTCGCGCAAGATCGTCTATGCGCGCCTGGGCAACCGCCTGCGCGTGGCCGGCCGCGTCGAGTTGGTCGGCATGGACACGAGCATTCCGCAACGCGCCGTCGATGAACTGAGCAACGGCGCCGACGAGCTGTTCCCGGGCAGCATCCACGCCGGCAATGCCGCACGCTTGTCGCCGTGGGCCGGCTTCCGCCCCGCCACGCCGAGCGGGGTGCCGGTCATCGGTGCGTCGCCGGTCAAAAATCTCTATCTGAACATCGGCCAGGGCGCGCTCGGCTGGACGCTGGCGTGCGGCAGCGCAGCCATGCTGGCGGCGCAGATCGGCGGTCGCAAGACGACGATCGACGACGCGCCGTTCCGTTACGCCCGATAGTTTTCAACGCTGCCTTCCGGCGATTTATCCGCAGCCCTGCATCATCGGCGGAATCCGCATACCATATCCGGACCACCCAATAACGATATGGAGACCGGAATGCGGCAAAACCCCCTGCGCACCTTGTTCGCGCAAAAGAAACTGGCCCTCAACGGCTGGGCGTCCATCGGCAATTCTTTCCTCGCCGAAGTAGTCGCCGATTGCGGCTATGACGCCGTCACCGTCGACTTGCAACACGGCCTGTTCTCGATCGAATCGGCGGTGCCGATGCTGCAGGCGATCTCCACCACCAATGCCGCGCCGCTGGTGCGCTGCTCCGAAAACGGCCTCGGTGAAATCAACAAGCTGCTCGACGCCGGCGCCTACGGCGTGATCTGCCCGCTCATCAACAGCAAGGAAGACGCCGAACGTTTCGTGCGCGCCTGTCATTACTCGCCACGCGGCGGCCGCAGCTACGGACCGGCGCGCGGCGTACTGTACGGCGGCAAGGATTATTTCGAACACGCCAACCGCACCGTGCTCACGCTGGCCATGATTGAAACCCGCCAGGGCCTGGCGGCGGTGGAAGACATCCTCTCGGTGCCGGATCTCGACGGCATCTTCATCGGCCCCAGCGACCTCGCCATCGAACTCGGCCTGACGCCGGATTCATGGAGCGACGACAAGGTCGACCAGGCCATCAAGCACCTCATTGAAGTCTCGCACGCACGCGGAAAATACGTCGGCATCTTCTGCGGCTCCGTGGAAATGGCGGAACGCATGAAGGCCTACGGTGTCGACATGCTGACACCGGGAACCGACGTGCAGCTGTTGCGCGCTGAAACCAGCCGCCGCATCAATATTCTGCGCGGCTGACCCGACTTGTCTACGGCCGCCGTCATCTCACGACGACGGCCGTTGTGGTTCCCGCAAGAACCTAAAAACCACACCCATCTCCTCCTGATTCGATACGTTCGTCGTAAGACAAAGATCTTGCGATGGAAGTTATTTTGTTTTTCAAACGAAAAACAGATTTTTGAGAATTGTCCTATTTAAGCGTCCTGAACTAACTCGCATAATCGTGACCGCGACATCGATGAACGGCTCGCCCATCTCGGGCCAGGGCCGCGTCATTCAAGGGAAACGAAGGGGTAACATCATGACGCTATCAAGGAACAAGCTCATTCTCGCCGCGGCCGCGGTGCTGTCGGCGGCAGTCGTGCTGACCACCTGCCACGACCATGAGCGCGACAGTGCGCTCGCCCGGTCGACCGTGGCTGCGCCGGAAGAACCAGCGACTGCATGGGAGCGCATCAGCGACAGCACCGCCCAGCGCGAAGCCGAGTTGGCGTACCGCGCCTGCGCGCGTGAAGCGGCGCTGCGCCACCTGCCGGTGAGGGAATTCCCCGAGACCAGCGAACGCGTGACCTACCTCAATGAACACGGCAAGCGCATCAAGCGCTCGGAGCACGTCGGCGTCGCCATCGACAACATGCAGGTCGACAACGGCTGCGCCACGCAGATCGTGCGCAGCGTCAGCATCGATGTGCTGTCGGACCACGAATACGGCGGCCTGACGCCGGATGAAACCGGCCGCACCGTGGTCGACGATTCCAGCCGGCGCGTGCTGCCTGCGGGTGAGGCCCGGATACAGCTGGCCATCAGCCGCAAGGCACTGCCTCCCGCGAGCTGCACCTTCACGCGCGACGTTGGCATGCAGAGTCACTTCATGATGCTGAATTTGTGCTGGCACGAAGAAAAACGCGCCGAAACGGCGCGCCAGGAAGAACTTCTGCTGCAGCCGAAGAAAGCTGCGCGACCCGCCGCCGCCAGCTGAAACGAGCCTGGCGGAGGTCGGAAAAATCCGAGGGTCAATCCAATTTACTTGACCGCGACGCGTCCGAAGAACGGATAGCTCGGATCGTTGTAACCCGGCGTCGATGAATGACCCGGCGTCACCAGGCTGTCGATCAGTGCCTCTTCTTCGGCGCTGATCTTCAACTCCACCGCATCGTAATAGTCTTCCATCTGGGCCAGGGTGCGCGGTCCGGCGATCACGCTGCTGATCGTCGAATTGGCCAGCACCCACGCCGTCGCAAATTGCCCGAGCTTGACGCCACGCGCAGCGCAATGCTGCTGCAATTTCTCGGCGATGACCAACGACTCTTCACGGAATTCGGTTTCCAGGATGCGCTTGTCGCCGCGACCGGCGCGCGTGTCTTGCGCCGGCTTCTGACCCGGTTTGTATTTGCCGGTCAGCACGCCGCGTGCGATCGGGCTGTAAGGCACCACACCGAGGCCGTAGTTGGCGCAGGCCGGCAGGATTTCCACTTCGGGCATGCGGTTCAACAGGTTGTAATACGGCTGGCACACCAGCGGCAGCGGCACATTGTTCTTCTCGCACAGGCGCGCGATCTCGGCGATGCGCCAGCCGCGGAAATTGGAGACACCGAAGCCGCGGATCTTGCCGGCACGGATCAGGTCGCCCAGCGCCTGGATAGCCTCTTCCAGGTTTTCTTCGTGGTAATCGCGATGCATGTACAGCACATCGAGATAATCGGTATCGAGGCGGCGCAGGATGTTGTCGGTCTCGGTGACAATCCAGTGGCGCGAATAGTGCGACTGATTCGGCGCACTAGTCATGGCGTTGCCCAGCTTGCTCGCCAATACCCAATCGCTGCGCTGTCCTTGCAGCAGCTTGCCGACCATCTCCTCCGACTTACCCTTGCTGTAGACGTCAGCGGTGTCGATAAAGTTGACGCCATGCTCGCGCGCCGAGGCGACGATGCTGCGCGCTTCGTCAATCGGCGTCTGGTCGCCGAACATCATGGTGCCCAGGCACAGGGCCGAGACTTTCAGGTTGCTTTTGCCGAGGCGTCGATATTGCATGGGATGTCTCCGTTGGGAAGATGCGTTCTGTAAAGGAAGATGATTCTAGCCTCTTGCCGGGAATCGCGTTGGCGACTGCCTACAATGCAGGCGCTTCCTCTTCCAGCCAACGCCGCTTGTCCCGCAGCGGCGGCGCGCCGAACATGCGGCTGTACTCGCGACTGAATTGCGACGGACTTTCGTAACCGACCGTCTGCGACGCCGTAGCCACGCTGACGTCGTCGGCCAGCATCAGCCGGCGCGCTTCCTGCAAGCGCAGGTTCTTTTGATATTGCAGCGGACTCATCGCCGTCACTACCTTGAAATGATGATGCAGCGACGACACGCTCATGTGCACGTCGCGCGCGATGTCGTCCACGCGCAGCGGCTGAGCGAAGCTTTCCTTCATCATGCGGATGGCCTTGGCGATGCGGTTCATCTGGCTGTCCTGCAGCACGGTCTGGCGCAGCAGGGCGCCCTGGCCGTTCATCAGCAGGCGGTACAGGATTTCTCGTTTGACCATCGGCGCCAGGATCGGGATGTCGCGCGGCGTGTCCAGCAGGCGCAACAGCCGCAGCACCGCATCCAGCAACGTGATGTCGAGACGATTGACGAACAGGCCGCGCGACGCGTCCGACGGAATGCCCTGCGGCAGATGCTCGTCGCCGATCAGCGAACCGATTTCGCGGGTGTCGAGATCGATGCGCAAACCCAGGTAAGGCGTCTCCGGACTGCTCATCGTCACCTTGCCCACCATCGGCAAATCCACCGACGACACCAGATAGTGCATCGGATCGTAATCATAGACGTCGTCGCCGACGTACAAACGCTTGGCGCCCTGGGCGATCACGGAGAACACCGGCTTTTGCACCGCGTGCTTGGGCCCCTGGGGATTGGTGATGCGATGCAGGAAGAAGCCGTCGATGCCGGTTTCCAACGAGCCTTCGGCGCCTTCGGTCAGGCGTGCAATCAAGGTAACCAGCTCGCGCTGTGCCGCACACAGGCGCTCGTCGGCTTCACCGTCCAGGTTCGGGGGCGCGGATGACCCGGGCGCAGGCAAGCCGGCGTCGTAGTCGATGTCGGTGGGGGCGTCGTTCAGATCCATGTCGGTTCCGGGTAAGAAGAGTGGAAGCAGCCAGCTTACTCCAGCTTACCGACTTGCCTGAATCTCCACTGCATCCAACTGGAGAAATAGGCAAATAATCAGGAGAATTGGGTATCCGAGCCGGATTCGGCGGTGGAATTTGCACTAGGCAAGAAGGCAGCCTCTGCGTAACGGGGTACGACATTGCATTTCCGTCCATCTGCACATCACCGGCCAGAAAGCCACACCCTGCCTGATGCAGGGCGACCGTCTTCCGGCTTGCTCGTGTTTGTGTAAGCGCCCGTTTTTTGCCGATCATGTCGCCCGCAAGACTATCCAACGCGAGCGAAATCGAATCCGAAAATCGCAAAAACTGCCTGATTCACCATCACACTGGAGAATCAGGCAAATATTCAGCAGCTTTCAGCAAACAGAAATTGCTGCGCTGCGCGCATAATCTGTTCACGCCCAAATACACGATTCCACACGATTCAAACTGTCCGTCGCTCCGCTTCCGGTCCGACCATGCAGGACAGTGCTTCACCGGACCGCCGATTACCGGCGCGCACATTCGCGCTGCCGCCTCGGCTCTTCAGCAACCTTCCAGACACCATCGACCCGACACTTTTCGCCATTTCCGGCGGAAGGACACGCTGCTTTCTTCATTCTGCAGCGCGCGGCCTCGTCGATGTCCGGCCAACCAGGGATTCAACATGCAAGCGATCGCCCACGCAAAAACAGCGACGCGCCTGAAATCAGGCGGGCCGCTGCATGGAAAACCGAATGAACTGAACTGCGTTCTAGAACACGCTTTCGGCGATATTGTGCTGTTCGATGACGGCGCGAATGGTGTTGCTCTCCGGCTTGCTGGTGAAATGAGATTCCTTGGCGTCGGGCGCAATACCCATCTGGCAGCCCTTCTGCAGCGGGCAGGTGGCGAACAGTTCGGCGACCCAGTCGACGAAGGCGCGCACCTTGGGCGACAAGTGGCGGTTGTGCAGGTAGACCACCGAAATTGCCATCGGCACCGGCTTCCACTGCGACAAAATTTCCACCAGCCGGCCATCTTCGAGGAACGGCTGGATCATGTACAGCGGCGCCTGGACCAGGCCGAAACCCTGCAGCGCACAAGCGACATAGGCATCGCCGTCGTTGACCGACAACTTGCCGGCCATCTTCACTTCCTGGGTGACGCCGTCGACCATGAAGTCCCAGTCAATGGTGCGGCCGGTGCGGCTGGAGAAGTAGTGCACCGACTTGTGGTTCTGCAGGTCTTCGATGGTGTGCGGCATGCCGTGGCGCTCGAAGTAAGTGGGCGAACCGCAGGTCACCGCCTGGAAGGTGCCGATACGGCGCGCCACCATGCTCGAATCCTGCAGGTCGCCGACGCGGATCACGCAGTCGACCGCCTCTTGCACCATGTCGACCGGACGGTCGCTCATGCCCATGACCAGCTCAATGTCCGGGTACTTGCTATAGAAGTCGCACAGATTGGGCAGCAACAGCAAGCGGCCGATCGATGCCGGCACGTCGATGCGCAGGCGCCCCTGCGGGCCGCGCGTGACGTTGCGGAACGAGGCCTCGGTCTCGTCGACCTCGGCCAGGATGCGCACGCAGCGCTCGTAATAAGCGGCGCCGTCGGGCGTGAGGCTGATGCGGCGCGTGGTGCGGTTGAGCAGGCGCACCTGCAACAAACTCTCCAGGCCCTGAACAATCGTCGTCACCGTGGTGCGCGGCAAATTGAGATTGTCGGCGGCGCGCGTGAAGCTGTTGGCGTCGACCACGGCGCTGAAGACCTGCATTGCTTGAAATCTGTCCATCTGATTCTCCTGAGCAACGATTTTGTCGTCGCATTTGTACAAATCACGTCCCGCGATTGTTTTGCAACAGCGGTAAAAGCGTGTTTTTCACTGCCAATTTGCCATCTTTTGCTGCCATTGGCGGGCTTTATCGCGCTTTCCAAGGTTTATCCAAAAACATTGGAGAACCGCATCGGCATTGACCGCGCGCCGATTTATCTCAAACTAATTCGAGTATTTTACGCCGATTGTTCGAACTCGGCGAACAGTGTTGTTGGATTTGCCTGCTTTATCCGCCCGCATGCTGTGGCGCACAATCCGCTTCAACTTAGCGAATCCGGCGTTAACCGCCGCCCAAATATTATGGAAGTCGAACAAGCTTCAACCGTCACCAACTTCACCGTCCCCGGTCCGATCGGCGCAATTCCCGTACGCCTGTATCAACCGCAAGGCCGCGTGAAAAGCGGCGACCTGCAAGCGCTGGTGCTGTACTTCCACGGCGGCGGTTTCGTCTCCGGCGGTTTGGACGACGCCGACCTGCAAGCCCGCTACATCGCAGAGCACAGCCGTGCCGTGGTGCTGTCGGTGGCCTATGCACTGGCCCCGGCCAAGCCGTTCCCGGCCGCGCCGGAAGACGCCTACGCCGCCGCCTGCTGGGCCGTCAAGAACGCCGGCATGCTGCACATCGATCCGCACCAGATCGCCGTTGCCGGTGACGACGCCGGCGGCAACCTGGCGGCCAGCCTGACCATGATCACGCGTGACCGCTGCTCGGCGCCGTTCGTCGCGCAAGTGCTGATCAGCCCGATGCTCGACCCCAGCATGACCTTGCTGGGCGACGCCAAACGCCTGAACTCGGACATGACCGCCGAAGCCTGCGCGCTGCGTTATCGCCAGTACCTGCCGCAGACCATGCAACGCCTGCACCCGTACGCCGCGCCGCTGGAAGCCAGCCGCCTGGCCGGATTGCCGCCGGCCTACATCGCCACGGCCGGCTGCGACGTGCTGCACACCGAAGCGGAAAAATACGCCGCCTCGCTGATCCACGCCGGCGTGCATACGCAAGTCGCGCGCTTCGCCGGCATCACGCACGACGCGCTGCGCAGCCATATTCCTTTGCTTAAAGAAATCGTCGAATTCCTGCGTCGTCGCTTCAGTGCGATCGCAGGCCCAACAAACCCAGCTCTCCAATTCCAACCGTCTTAATGAGGTCCATCATGTCCAGCAAAATTACCTTGCGTCACCGCTACACCGTCACGGCCGCCGTGTTCGCCGTCATCGCCATCGCCGTCGCCGGCACCCTGTCCGCCATCGGCGTCGACTCCACCGCCAACGCGCAGCAAGCGCCGCAAGCGGCCGGCGTCGATGTCGCCGAAGTCGTCAGCAAACAGATCACCGACTGGCAGCAATATTCCGGTCGCCTCGAAGCAGTCGACCGCGTCGAGATCCGTCCGCTGGTGTCCGGCACCCTGACCGCCGTCCACTTCAAGGATGGCGCCATGGTCAAGAAGGGTGACGTGCTGTTCACCATCGATCCGCGTCCCTACGCCGCTGAAGTCGCCCGCGCACAAGCGCAGTTGGCCGGCGCCGAAGCCCGTGCCGCCTACACCGCCTCGGATGTGGCGCGCGGTCAACGCCTGCTGGGCGACAACGCCATCGCCAAGCGCGACTACGAAGAAAAGCAGAACGCTTCCCGTGAAGCCGCCGCCAACGTGCAAGCTGCGCAAGCCGCCCTGCGTTCGGCCAAGCTGAACCTGGAATACACGCAAATCGTCGCACCGGTCTCCGGCCGCATGTCGCGCGCCGAAGTCACCGTCGGCAACATCGTTTCGGTCGGCTCCGCAACACCGTCGCTGTCGACACTGGTATCGATGTCGAAGATCTACGCATCGTTCGACGTCGATGAGCAAAGCTTCCTGAAGTACGTCAATCCGGCACGCGCCAAGGGCACCTCGGTCGCGGTTTTCCTGGGCCTGGCCAATGAAGATGCTTACTCGCGCGAAGGCAAGGTCGGTTCGATCGACAACCGCGTCGACACCTCCTCCGGCACGATCCGCGTGCGCGCTGTCTTCGACAACGCCGACGGCCAGTTGCTGCCGGGTCTGTATGCCCGCATCCGCCTCGGCGGCGGCGCCCCGCGCGACGCTCTGCTAGTCGATGAAAAAGCGCTCGGCACCGATCAGGACAAGCGCTTCGTGCTGGTGCTCGACAAGGACAACCACGCTACTTACCGTGAAGTCCGCGTCGGCGCCAACCAGGATGGCCTGCGCGTGATCGAAAGCGGTCTGAAGTCGGGTGAACGCATCGTCGTCAACGGCCTGCAACGCGTCCGTCCGGGCGACACCGTGGCGCCGAATCTGGTGCCGATGGTGAAGGTTGCCAGCGCTGCGGGTGCACCTACACCTGCATCTGCAGCGGTCAAGACCGACAAGAAAGCTTAAACAAGATCGATCCAAAAGATCCGCATCAAAGTTTGCATCAAAAATTATCAACGGGGAATTCCCATGAATATTTCTAAATTCTTTATCGACCGCCCGATTTTTGCGGGCGTGCTGTCGATACTGCTGCTGCTGGCCGGGGTGTTGGCCATGTTCCAGCTGCCCATTTCCGAATATCCGGAAGTGGTGCCGCCATCGGTCGTGGTGCGCGCGTCGTATCCGGGCGCCAATCCGAAGGTCATCGCAGAAACCGTGGCTTCGCCATTGGAAGAGCAGATCAACGGCGTGGAAAACATGCTGTACATGCAGTCGCAGGCCAACAGCGACGGCAACCTGACCATCACCGTCAACTTCCGTCTCGGCGTTGACCCGGACAAGGCCCAGCAACTGGTGCAGAACCGTGTTGCGCAAGCCTTGCCGCGTCTGCCTGAAGACGTGCAGCGTCTGGGCGTGACGACAATCAAGAGCTCGCCGACGCTGACCATGGTGGTCCACTTGATCTCGCCGGACAACCGCTACGACACCACCTATCTGCGCAACTACGCCGTGCTGAACGTGAAAGACCGCCTGGCGCGTATCCAGGGCGTCGGTGAAGTCGGCCTGTTCGGTTCCGGTAACTATTCGATGCGCGTCTGGCTGGATCCGAACAAGGTCTCGCAACGCGGCCTGACCGCGAGCGACGTCATCAAGTCGATCCGTGAACAGAACGTGCAGGTTGCCGCCGGTGTGATCGGCGCGTCGCCAAGCTCGCCTGACGTGCCGGTGCAATTGTCCGTCAATGCACAAGGCCGCCTGAAGACTGAAGAAGATTTCCGCGAAATCATCCTCAAGAGCGATGCCGGCGGCGCCATCACCAAGCTGGGCGACGTTGCCCGCGTCGAGCTGGCCGCCTCCGAATACGGCCTGCGCTCGCTGCTGGACAACAAGCCTGCGGTGGCGATTCCGATCTTCCAGGCGCCCGGCGCCAATGCGCTGGACGTGTCGACGCAAGTGCGCGCCGCGATGAAGGACCTGTCGAAAGACTTCCCGTCGTCGGTCGAGTACAAGATCGTCTATGACCCGACCCAGTTTGTGCGCGCCAGTATCGAAGCGGTGGTGCACACCCTGCTCGAAGCGATTGCACTGGTCGTGATCGTGGTGATCATCTTCCTGCAAACCTGGCGCGCTTCGATCATTCCGCTGCTGGCCGTGCCGGTGTCGATTGTCGGTACCTTCTCGCTGATGCTGGGCTTCGGTTATTCCATCAACGCCCTGTCGCTGTTCGGCATGGTGCTCGCCATCGGGATTGTGGTCGACGATGCCATTGTGGTGGTGGAGAACGTCGAGCGGAACATCGGCGCCGGTCTGAGTCCGCGTGAAGCGACTTACCGCGCCATGCAGGAAGTGTCCGGTCCGATCGTCGCGATTGCGCTGACGCTGGTGGCGGTGTTCGTTCCGCTGGCCTTCATGACGGGTCTGACCGGTCAGTTCTACAAACAGTTTGCGATGACGATTGCGATTTCGACCGTGATCTCCGCGTTCAACTCGCTGACCTTGTCGCCTGCACTGGCTGCCATGCTGCTCAAGGGCCACGGCGCCAAGCCGGACTGGCTGACGCGTCAGATGGATCGCTACCTCGGTGGTTTCTTCGTCCGCTTCAACCGTTTCTTCAACCGCGCTTCCGAGGGTTACAGCAAAGGCGTGACCGGCGTAATCTCGCGCAAGGCCTCGGCCATGGGCGTCTACGTTGTCCTGCTGGCGGCGACCATCGGTATTGCCTACATCGTGCCGGGTGGCTTCGTGCCGGGCCAGGACAAGCAATACCTGGTGGCCTTCGCGCAATTACCTAACGGCGCCTCGATTGACCGCAGTGAAGACGTAATGCGCAAGATGAGCGACATCATGCTGAAGGAACCAGGCGTGGACAGCGCGATCGCCTTCCCTGGTCTGTCGATCAACGGCTTCACCAACAGCTCCTCCGCCGGTATCGTCTTCGTTGGTCTGAAACCGTTCGATGAACGCAAGAGCAAGGAACTGTCGGGCACCGCCATCGCCACTTCGCTGAACAAGAAATTCGGCGGCATCAAGGAAGCCTTCACGGCCGTGTTCCCACCGCCGCCGGTGATGGGTCTGGGTACGCTGGGCGGCTTCAAGATGCAGATCGAAGATCACGGCGCCGTCGGTTACGCTGAACTCGACGCCGCGGCACAAGCCTTCATGCAGGCCGCCAAGAAAGAACCTGCACTGGGTCCGATGTTCTCGAGCTATCAGATCAACGTGCCGCAACTGGACGTCGAACTCGACCGCGTGAAAGCCAAGCAACTCGGCATTCCCGTGACCGACGTGTTCAACACCATGCAGATCTATCTGGGTTCGCTGTACGTCAACGACTTCAACCGTTTCGGCCGCGTTTATCAAGTGCGTGCCCAGGCTGATGCACCGTTCCGCGCCAAGGCCGATGACATCGGTCAGCTCAAGACCCGCAATGCCGCAGGCGACATGGTGCCGCTGTCTTCAGTGGTCAAGGTCAAGCAGACCTTCGGTCCTGAAATGGTGGTGCGTTACAACGGCTTCACCGCTGCCGACATCAACGGCGGCCCGGCTCCCGGCTACTCGTCGGATCAGGCCGAAAAAGCAGCTGAACGCGTTGCCAAAGCAACCCTGCCACGCGGCGTGCGTTTCGAATGGACTGACCTGACTTATCAGAAGATCCTCGCAGGCAATGCCGGCGTGTGGGTGTTCCCGATCAGTGTGCTGCTGGTGTTCCTGGTGCTGGCTGCGCTGTATGAAAGCCTGACCCTGCCGCTGGCCGTGATCCTGATCGTGCCGATGAGCATCCTGGCGGCGCTGACCGGTGTCTGGCTGACCAAGGGCGACAACAACATCTTCACCCAGATCGGTCTGATGGTGCTGGTGGGGCTGTCGGCGAAGAACGCGATCCTGATCGTCGAATTCGCCCGCGAACTGGAACTGCAAGGCAGCACCGTGATCCGTGCCGCGATCGACGCGAGCCGTCTGCGTCTGCGTCCGATCCTGATGACCTCGATCGCTTTCATCATGGGCGTGGTGCCGCTGGTGACATCGTCGGGCGCCGGTTCGGAAATGCGCCATGCGATGGGTATCGCGGTGTTCTTCGGCATGCTGGGCGTGACGCTGTTCGGTCTGTTCCTGACACCGGTGTTCTATGTGCTGCTGCGCAGCATCGGCGGCAGCAAGAAACTGCACTCCGCACACAAGCATGAAGCGCCGCTGACTGCAGGTTCGCATGTTGCAGCTGCTGATCCGCACGACGCCCGTTAATCCGGACATCGTGACTGATAAAGGAAAATAAAATGAACGCACTATCAATCAACAACTTCGGAGGCCTGGGCGACAAGCTGCTCAAGCCGCTCCAAGGTTTCAGAACTAGTTCGGCCCTGCTGGCAGCAATGCTGGTACTGGCAGGCTGCTCGCTGGCGCCGACTTACGAACGCCCTGCGGTGAACACCTCGGTCGCCTTCAAGGAAGCTGCGGACGCAAAAGCGGCTTCCGACTGGAAGACCGCACAACCTGCGGAAGACCTGGCCCGCGGCGAATGGTGGAAGATCTTCAACGATGAAGGCCTCAACGCCCTGGAAGCCCAGGCGCTCGACGCCAATCAGAACCTGAAGGCCGCCGCCGCCCGCCTGAGCCAGTCGCGCGCACTGCGCCAGGACGCCCGCTCCGGTCTGTTCCCGCAAGTCAACGCCGGCTTCGGCGCGACCCGTCAACGTCCATCGCCGGCCTCACAAGGTCTGGCGCCGGATGCCAACACCACGCCGAACACCCTCTGGCGTGCACAGTTGGGCGTGTCGTATGAAGCCGACCTGTTCGGTCGCGTCGCCTCCACCGTGGATGCCGCCACCGCCGATGCACAACGCAGCGAAGCGTTGTTCCACTCGGTGCGCCTGGCACTGCAAGCCGACGTCGCCCAGCAATATTTCCTGCTGCGCGAACTGGATGCCGAGCAAGAGCTGTACAGCGGCACCGTCGATCTGCGCACGCAATCGCTGAAGCTGGTGCAACGCCGTTTCGATGAAGGCGACATCAGCGAAGTCGACGTCGCCCGCGCCAAGTCCGAGCTGGCTTCCGCACAATCGGAGTCCTTCGGCATCGCCCGTCAGCGCGCCAATGCAGAACACGCACTGGCGATCCTGCTAGGCAAGACGCCGGCCGAGTTCGACTTCAAGCCGCAACCGCTGCAACGTCTGTCGATCACGATTCCCGCCGGCCTGCCGTCCGACCTGCTGGAACGCCGTCCCGACATCGCCGCTGCTGAACGCGCCATGGCAGCCGCCAATGCCCGCGTCGGCGTGGCCCGTTCGGCCTGGTTCCCGCGTCTGGATCTGACCGGCGGTCTCGGTTATGAATCGGCCAAGCTGGGCGACCTGTTCAACTGGTCCAGCCGCACCTTCCTGCTGGGTCCGTTGGTGGGCACTGCGCTGACCTTGCCGATCTTCGACGGTGGCCGTCGTGAAGCCGGCGTCAATCGTGCCCGCGCTGCCTACGAAGAAGATGTCGCCAACTATCGCCAGACCGTCCTGACGGCCTTCGGCGAAGTCGAAGACAACCTCGCCAGCCTGCGCATCCTGGGCGACCAGACCCGCGCGCAGGACGACGCGGTGTCGGCTTCCAACCGCGCCGCACGACTGTCGCATGTGCAGTACCGCGAAGGTTCGGTCAGCTACTTCAACGTGATCGACGCCGACCGCACCGTGCTGCAACAACAGCGCGCTGCAGTTCAGCTCGACGGCGAACGCGCACGCTCGACCGTCAACCTGATCCGCGCACTCGGCGGCGGCTGGCATGGCCCGTCGGCGCCTACCGATACACAGGCGAAGAACGACGCGGCCGGCAACAAGATGTAAGTATCTAAGTATGTAAGGGCGGTCCACTGCCATAGATGCCGTGGACCGCCATGAGGTGTTTCGTCCCCTTGCCGACCGGAGCGGTTGCCCATGCCGAGCTGGTCGGCTTTTTTATTCCCTGCGGCGGTGTTGCATTGTCTCTATGATGGACAAGTCAAATAGCCGTTGTTGTTCCCTGTTGTCATTAAAAAATGGCAGGCGTCATTGACGTCGCCAATCATTTCATTCATTCCAGGAGTCACCATGTCGCTCACCATGCATCAGATTTCCATTCCCGTCTTCATCCGCGCGCTGAACAATCTGTCGGGCTTGCTCAACAAGGCCGTCGCCCACGTTGAAGAAAACAAGCTCGATCCGGACACCCTCCTGACCGCGCGCCTGTTCGAAGACATGTACCCGCTGACCGGACAGATCCAGCGCGCCAGCGATGCCGCCAAGTTCGCCGCCTCGCGTTTGTCGGCGGTCCAGCCGCCCAGCTTCGCCGACGAAGAAACCACCTTCCCGCAATTGCAGGAGCGCATCGCCAAGACCATCGCCTTCCTCGAGACCGTGACGCCGGAACAATTCGAAGGCAGTGCAGAACGCGAGATCATCATCAAGCTGCGCGGCAATGAAACCAAATTCACCGGCCAGGCTTACCTGCTGACCTTCGCGCTGCCGAACTTCCTGTTCCACGTCACCACCGCCTACGACATCCTGCGTCACAAGGGCGTGAAGATCGGCAAGATGGATTACCTCGGGTTTTAGTTAGTAGTCCGACGCCCGTTCATTGAAAAAAACCAGCCTGGAGCTGGTTTTTTTCGTTGGAGATGAGCAAATTTCAAGACCAACTTGGCAATACTAAGTCATCGCAAGAATAGTTCTGAATATATACAAGCCCTCAAGGCAAGGTGATGAATCTTATGTTTATCGAACACGTTCGATATGCAGTCCAATATGGCTCCCTTAACATGAATACCAGCCGTCCTTTGCTGACATTTATTCACTATCGGAGCTTTCATGGTCTTATTCCAGCAGACGTACAGTCAGTTGCGTCATCCCCAGAAATCCCTCACCCATCCTCCATAGTTCCTCTGAAACCATACGACACAAAAGATCTCCTCTCATCGATGGTCGCAAACACCTTCTAATAAGTATTTTGTCCCGCGTAGGCAAATATCACCTCCCACATAGAAATGACGCCTGCGATCAGATGATGTACATCGCCTAGCTCTTCGATGACAGGGACAATCGCCGCCAGAAAGAGTGCATTGGTCACATGTGAGCCGTGTGTGACGCGTCTGCTTAATCCATATCTGCATCAATCACCAGGATAACGACATGCAAAACTCTCTCATTCGCTGGCTGCTGTCAGCCCTCTTTCTCATCAGTCTTGCCGCGTGCAGTACTGGTGCTCCGAAAACCGACTCAACCGCACCGGTGTTATACGGAGCAGCTCTCGTGGGCGTGGGGTATCTTGGGAGCAATGTCGGTATCTCTCAATACTATGTCAATGGTAAGTGGGGGGCCAGCGTCAGAGGCTGGGGCGCAGGCGGCGGTTCATTCATGTGCTGCGTCGCGATACCCCCGCGGCCGCCTGCCACGCCCTTCATGGTAACGGTGAAATGGGAAACCTGCGATGTTGGCCATATCACATATGTCAACAATAAGCGTGTCGATCCTGACGCCAGATGCAAACTCGCCTGGCACGAAGCCACGGTGCCGGTGCACTATGGCAGGCCGTCCGCAAGGGAAACCTACACGGATCTTAACGTCCACTTTTTACCCTACAACAAGATTGAAGTCTGGGCAGACGGGCGGGATCTTCTCGAATCCGGCTATCCCGGTCCGGCCTATCCCCGCGGCCCAGCGCCTGCACGCCTGGGTCCTGATTGCGCCCCGTTGCCCAGTGAATCGATTGGCGCATCGCCCTCATTCCAACAAAGAGTCATCCCATGAGCACCCCGGCCAGCATGGAAGCAATACAACTGACTTGCCCATTGCCGCTGCCTACGCGCAAGAATGGCCTCTGCGATGACGAGGTGAATATCGGCCTGTTCTTTGACGGCACCGGCAACAACAAGGAGACGGATCAGCCTCACAACAGCCACAGCAATGTGGCGCGTCTGTATGAGGCCTATAAGGAAAATGGGAAGAATCGAGATGACCCCACCGATCCCTATCCCAATTTTTACCGTTATTACATCGAAGGCGTCGGGACAGAGTGCGAACCGATCAACGACCCCGGTGGCACCGATGACGGCGCCGCGTTCGGCGTCGGCGGCAAGGCGCGCATTGTCCTGGGGCTGCTGCATGTGCTCAATTCCCTGTATCAGTTTGTGATGAACCGCCACAGGAAGCACCGCTACACGCCGCTGTTTGACAGAGACCGGATCGCAGCCCTGTGTTACGACAGCAACTACGTCAAGGTCGCCCCCGAGATCATGGCAAAGTACCAGCGCATCCTGCTCGAACTGAAGCTGAGCGACAGTCTGGTCGATGGTTCAAAAAACGCGCGCGAGGCGTTTTTCAGAGAGCAGGCGGGAAAGCTCACCGGCCTGCTGTCGCACTTCGACACGCGCCCGACGGTGACGTCGATCTATCTGGATGTGGTGGGTTTCTCGCGCGGGGCGGCAGAGGCGCGGGTATTTGCCAACTGGCTCAATGACACCATGATGCACAGCGAAGGGAAACTGTTCGGCATCAATGCGACGATCCGCTTCATGGGCTTGTTTGACACGGTGGCGGCGGTGGTGGGCCAGGGTGGGATGGGCAGCATCATGCGCGCAGCGACCTGGCGCGAAGGACACGACGACTGGGCCTGCATACGCGACTTGCAGGTCCCGGCCAAGCCCATCGTGCAGAATTGCGTGCATCTGGTGGCCTTACATGAGCTGCGCACCTCGTTTCCCGGTGACAGCGTCTACCGCGATCAGGTCGATCCCCACGACAGCACCAGGCATACCGAGATCAAACCAGACAACTGCGAAGAGCGCATCCGCCCCGGTTCGCACAGCGACCTGGGCGGCGGCTATGCGCCGGGCGAACAGGGCAAGGGTGTCGATCGCAACCTCAACCCGGTGCAAAGCGACGATGGCCACAAGTTGTCGCAGGTGTATCTCAATGAAATGTATCAGGCGGCGCTGGCGAGTTGCGAGCTTCATTTCGATAAAAAACCGTGGCTGACGTTCAGCGATAAACAGGCCGATACCCGCAATATGGATCAGCAATTCACCAGCAACCCACAAATAAAAAATGCCATCCAGAATTACTTCACCCAATGCGGCGTAGCGACGAATCTGTCGCTGGAGCACGCCTTGAAGCAGCATGGCCTACGCTATCTAGCCTGGCGCTATCAAGTCAATAAAGACAAGCGCTTTGAGCAGTTGCCCAGCATGCAGATTGCCTGGCGCACCGATCCGGGCAGGGTGAACTACTGCCTCGAAGGAGAAAAGGTGTTTGCCCAGCAGGTGAGTGATCTGGAGGATGACAGGGCCAGCAGGAATATGGATGAGGAAGGCCGGCGCAACCACCGCGAAGCAAAAGACATCCTGAGACAAATACGGGAGATGCGGAACCGGGATGGACTGGAATGGTTTTTCGATCAACACGTGCATGATTCGATCGCCGGCTTCAGGGAGCAGACCAAGTCCAACGTCAAATTCGATCTCGCCGAGCAGCAGCGCTACGTGCGTTATCGCTTGTTGTATCGCGGTGTCGATGCGGAAGGCAACTCGGTGCCGCTCAACTCGAAATTGAAGCCGCTTGATGCAACAACATTTACACACATGACTTAAAACCACTTCGGTGGCACAAGGCCTGCAATGCGCCTGACATTGCAGGCCCGGTCAAAGACCTACGTCGCGTAAGGATATGCCAGCGCAATTCTCATCTAAAATCGATATCCTTCGCTTCATCCGTGCCACCTAGCCGGCAGCCTCCCAGTATCCACCCTCGGAGAGAACCATGCCATACAGCCTGCCCGCCCTGCCTTACGCCTACGACGCGCTGGAGCCGCACATCGATTCCCAGACCATGGAAATCCATCACACCAAGCATCACCAGACCTACATCAACAACCTCAACGCCGCCGTCGCCGGCAGCGAGTGGGAAAAACTCAGCGTCGAAGAACTGGTGGCGCGCGTCAAGGACGTCCCCGACAGCATCAAGGCCGCCGTGATCAACCAGGGCGGCGGCCACGCCAATCATTCGCTGTTCTGGCTGGTGATGTCACCGACCGGCGGCGGCACGCCCGAAGGAAAACTGGCAGCCGCCATTGATGCCGAGCTCGGCGGTTTCGACACCTTCAAGGAAGCCTTCACCAAGGCCGCCATTTCACGCTTCGGCAGCGGCTGGGCCTGGCTCAGCGTCACGCCGCAAAAGAAGCTGGTGGTCGAAAGCAGCGGCAACCAGGACAGTCCGCTAATGAACGGCAACACGCCGATTCTCGGCCTCGATGTGTGGGAACACGCCTACTACCTGCGCTACCAGAACCGCCGCCCGGAATACATCGGCGCCTTCTACAACGTCGTCAACTGGCCGGAAGTCGCGCGCCGTTATGCCGCAGCCGTGCAGTAAGGCGGTCGGGTTTACGCAGGAAGGGAGGATCGCAACATGACCATGCACATTCAGGACGTGACGCTGCTGGAACAGGAGCAGCGCGCCATGGTTTCGCACCTGGCGCGCGTGCAGCATCGCTGCAGCGCGGTGATCCAGGAGCAGGCCGCCGAGATCGCCACGCTCCAGGCACAGGCCATGCGCCTGCGCGCGGCCGTGATCGCACGCGATTCGGCACTGGCCTGGGCGTATGAAGATCGCGCCGCGCTGGAGGCATCGATCCCCAACCTGCCGCAACGCGCGACGTTGGCGCGGCGTGTGAAGGAACTGAGCAAACGTCTGCAGGAGTTGATGCGGGAGAAGTTGCTGCCGGTGTATGCACCGGCGATTTCTTCGACGATGACCGACGAACGGGAGAAGAGAGGATCGGCGGAATCAGCGGAATCCGGCGAACTCTCAGGACTGGAAGCCAGCATCGTGGCCGCCGACCTGGTGATCTGCCAGACCGGCTGCCTCAGTCACGGCGCCTACTGGCGCGTGCAGGACCACTGCAAGCGCACCGGCAAGACCTGCATGCTGGTGGAACAACCGGCCAGCGTTCGCATCATGCGCATTCACCAGGACGGCGAAGGCGGGCGCAGCGGCGCACTGGAACAGCAAGCGCCGATGGCGCTTATCCCGAAGGATTAAGAACGCGCGCCGGCGACGTCCGGCTCGCCGACGTCCATGCCTACACGCTGCAGCAGTTGATGGCTGCGGCGTGACAGATGGGCCAGCTGCAGGTGCTTGCCGGCGCGGGTGTAGCGCTCGGACAGCGCTTCCAGCGCGGCGATGGCCGAATGATCGGCGAAGTGCAGATGGCGGCAGTCGACCACCACGCGCTGCGGATCCTGCGCCGGGTCGAACAACTCCTGGAAATGCGCGGTCGATGCGAAGAACAGCGTGCCGTGCGGGACGTAGGTTTTTTCGCCATCACCAGAATCCTGCACCTCGGCGCGAATCTCGCGCGCATGCTGCCAGGCGAAATTGAGCGCCGCAATGACGATGCCGCACAGCACCGCCACCGCCAGATCCGTGAACACCGTAATCACCGTGACCGCGACGATCACCAGCGCATCGTTGCGCGGCACCTTGCCGAGCACGCGCAGCGAACCCCAGGCGAAAGTCTGCTGCGCCACCACGAACATCACACCCACCAGCGCGGCCAGCGGAATGCGTTCGATCAGCGGCGACAGGAACAGGATGAACAACAGGATCATCACGCCGCTGACCGCTCCCGACAGCCGCGAACGGCCGCCCGAGCTGAGGTTGATCATGGTCTGGCCGATCATGGCGCAACCGCCCATGCCGCCGAACAGTCCCGACACCACGTTGGCAGCGCCCAGCGCCAGGCATTCGCGATTGGCCTGGCCACGCGACTCGGTGATTTCATCGGTGAGGTTGAGCGTGAGCAGCGTTTCCAGCAAACCGACGATGGCCATCAGCACCGCATACGGCGCGACGATGCGCAAGGTCTCCAGCGTCAGCGGCACCTCGGGGAAATGCCACATCGGCAAACCGCCCGCAATGTGCGCCATGTCGCCCAGCGTGCGCGTCGGCAAACCCGTTGCCTGACTCAGCACTGCCACACCGACGATCGCCGCCAGCGCCGGCGGGATAGCGCGCGTCAGGCGCGGCAACAGATAGACGATCAGCATCGTCGCCGCCACCAGCGCCGCCATGATCAGCAACGGCGTACCGTGCAACCAGTGCGTGCCGCTGGCGTCGGTCTGTTTGAAATGTTCGAACTGCGCCATCGCGATCACGATCGCCAGTCCGTTGACGAAGCCCAGCATCACCGGATGCGGCACCATGCGGATCAGCTTGCCCAGCCGCAGCGCGCCGAACAGTAGCATCAGCACGCCGCTGAGCACCACCGTCAACAGGAAGTACTGCGCGCCGTGCTGCGCCACCAGCGCCACGATCACCACCGCCATCGAACCGGCCGCGCCGGAAATCATGCCGGGCCGGCCGCCGAACAGCGCCGTGATGGTGCAAATGAAGAAGGCTCCGTACAAGCCCATCAAAGGATTGAGCTGGGCCACCAGCGCGAACGCGATGCACTCGGGCACCAGCGCAAACGACGACGTCAGGCCGGCCAGCACATTGGCTTTGCCGTGCGAGAACCACTCATCGCGAAAAGAAGTTGTAGTCATTGATCGTTATCCATAATCCGATGCCGGTGCGTACTTCGGTATCCATGCAAAAACATGACACCGGAAGCATGCAATATGCACACCAGCAACTGGGAAAACAGCGATGACGACCTGCAGGAAAGACGACGCCTGCGTAAAAACAGGCAGCGCTTCAGGGAAATGGAGATGTCAGATTGTTGCGCAGGAGGCAATGTACAAACCGGATCGACACCCGCGAGATGCGGCGCCGATCCGTGCATTTTACCGCATCTCGCTCCTTGGCCCGCGCCCTGTCCTCACCTCAGGCCGACAGCGTCAATGCGAAGGAAGCAACTTGGAAGGTCGCGCAGAAGACAACGACGAACCCAATGACGCCGTCGAACGCGATCCATGGTCGAGCGAAAACACGCTCACCAGTTGCGCCAGCGAAGCCGCCTGCGTCTGCATGGAAGACGCCGCTGCCGCCGCTTCCTCCACCAGCGCCGCATTCTGCTGGGTCATTTCATCCATCTGGCTGATGGCGTGGTTGACCTGCTCGATGCCGGAGGATTGCTCGCGGCTGGCCAGACTGATCTCGCCGACGATCTCCGCCACTTTGCGCACGCTGTCGACCACACGCTCCATGGTGGCGCCGGCCTGTTCCACCAGCACGCCGCCGTCGCCGACTTTTTTCACCGAGTCGTCGATCAGCAGCTTGATCTCTTTCGCCGCAGTGGCGCTGCGTTGCGCCAGGCTGCGCACTTCGCTTGCCACCACCGCAAAGCCGCGGCCCTGCTCGCCCGCACGCGCAGCTTCAACGGCGGCGTTCAAGGCCAGGATATTGGTCTGAAAAGCAATGCCGTCGATCACGCTGATGATGTCGACGATCTTGCGCGACGAGCCGTTGATGGCGCTCATGGTCGCCACCACACGCCCGACCACTTCGCCGCCTTCGACCGCAATGCCAGACGCCGCCGCCGCTAACCGGCTGGCCGTGTCGGCATTGTCGGCATTCTGGCGCACGGTGGAGATCAGTTCTTCCATCGCCGATGCGGTCTCTTCCAGCGCGCTGGCCTGCTGCTCGGTGCGCGCCGAGAGATCGTGGTTGCCGACGCTGATCTCGGCGGACGCCACCGCAATCGTATTGGTGCCCTGGCGCACATTGCTGACGATGTTGCGCAAGCTGCCGTTCATGTCGTTGAGGGAAGACAGCAACTGCCCGACTTCATCGGCGCTCTTGCCATCGCCACCGCTGACCTGTGTGGTCAGATCGCCGGCGGCGACGCGGCGCGAAATGTCCAGCGCGGCATTGAGCGGACGCGTGATGCCCACGGTCAGGTACCAGGCGCAGAAGCATCCCAGCAGCAGCGACAAGCCTTCCAGGATCAACAACAGGCGGCGACTTCCTGCGGCGATCTCCTCGATCTGCTGCGTGGTCTTGTCGATGTCGCGCTGCTCCAGTTCCAGCAGCTTGAGCATGGAATCCTGATAGCTTCTTGCCAGCGGCACGAACTCCTGGTCCACCATGCGATTGCCCTCCTCGATGTTGCCGGCCGACTTCAGGTCGAGGATGCGGTAGTGCGAGGCCAGATAAACCTTGCGGCGTTCGCCGATGTTCTGGAACAGGGATTTTTCTTCATCGCTGCTCAACAACTCGCCGACTTCCTTTTGCAGGCGCGTGGAGTTGTTGGTCGAGGCCTTGGCTTCATCGATGAAATAGGTCTTGAGCGTAGGATCAGCGCTACGAGAGATCGCAATCGTGCGCACAATGCCGGCGCGCAGGCTGCCATACCAGCTGGAGATCAGGCGCTCCTTGCGCGCCGATTGCTCCACCATCGCGCGCGTCACGTCCGACACCGCCTGCAGCCGCCAGATGCCGATGGCCGTGATGACGATGGACAGCAGCATGATCGCGGCAAAGCCCAGTGTCAGCCGTTTGCCGATTTTCATTCTTCCCATGATGCGCATATTTCCCCCGGTGGATGTAGCTGATGCCGCTGATGCAATGGATACCCTAGCGTGCGACGATATGACCCAGCCGCACCACGGTCACGCCGGGTCCGAGCTGGCGCAGCGACGGCATGACGATGACGCAGTTGTCGTAGGGCGTGACGAATTCACGTGCACCTTCGCGTGCGATGACGGTACCGGCCTTGGCGATGATCTCCATGCCGCGATAGTCTTCGGCAAATTCAAAATCGTAGGAGGTCGCCACCACCGGCTCGGTCACGCGGAAGAAACGTTGCGGTGCCGGTGCGCCCGCCAGCATGAAAGCGCGCAAATCGAGTTCGGTCATCACGCCGGTGGCGATCAGGAAGCGGCAAGCCGAATCCATCGCCACGTCCTTGCTGCGCGTGGAGAAATGCTGCCCGGTCTCGATCAGCAAGGCATTCCTGGCGCTGGCCGGATCGCCGAAGCCGGCGTAGTCGCGCATGCGCTTGCCGTTGGGATGGCCGACGTCGATGATCACGTGTTCCGGCGCGCCGACGTCGGCGGCAAATTGGATGCCTTTTTCCAGCGGACCGCTGACGATCAGCGGCGGTGCTTCTTCATGCATTGAATGCAGGTCGAGCATGTAGTCGACGGTGTCGATGATGGGTCGCAACTGGCGCGCGCGGCGCAGTTCGGCGCTGTCTTCTGCGCCGTCGAGACGCTCCGACGACCAGACCCGGTTCATGTCTTCATCAACGTAGCGCGTCGCATCCGGATTGCGCGCATCAAAGCGGCGATAGGCCTCGACGTTGGCGAAGCCGAGCGTGATGCGGCCCTTCAGCGGACGCAAACCGGCTTGCAGCAGGCGGCCGACGGTAATGGCGCCGCTGACTTCATTGCCGTGCATCAGCGCCATGATCATCACGTGCGGACCGGCGACGCCGCTGTCGATGCTGTGCACATAGTCGACGCCGGTATTGCCGTGCTGCCATCTGGCGATGTCGGGAAACTCCACCTCGACCGGATAGTGTTTCAGTTGTGCGCGTACTTGTTCCAAGGTTTTCATGCGATTGCTCCAGCATCCAGGCTGATCATGTGAACGGATGCGCTGTAGCGCATCCGGCCTGAAGAATGAAAAAATGAGTGGAAAAATAAATGAATGAGGAAGCCGCTCCGCTTACAGCGTCGGATTGCGGCCCATGCGGCGGCCCAGCACAATCACCGCAGTCAGGCTGATCAGCGCCGTCGCCATGACATAGAAGCTCGGCGCCATCTTGTTTTCGGTCGCGGCGATCATCCAGGTCACGATCAACGGCGAGAAGCCGCCGAACAAGGTCACCGAAAAGTTGTAGCTCAGCGCCAGACCCGTGCCACGCGTCTCTGTCGGGAAAATATCCGACAGCATCGCCGGGATCGGTCCAAGACTGGCTGCGATCAGCACGCCCACGATGCCCTGTACCGCAATCAGCGTGGTCACGGTCGGCCAGGTGTTGAGCAGCATAAACAGCGGGTACGAGGTCAGGCCGATAGCCAACATCGCCATCGTCAGCACGCGGAAGCGGCCGTAGCGATCCGATAGCGTGCCGAACACCGGCGCCGTCAGCATCAGCACCAACCCGGTGATCAGTGCACCGACGAAGGACGAGGTGGCGGGGATGTGCAGTTGCTTGAGCGCATACGTCGGCATGTACAGCTTGTGCACGTAGTTGAAAGCGGTGGCGCCGGCCACCACACCGATGGCGAGCAGCAACTTGACGCGGTCGCGCACCAGCACCAGCATCAGCGGCGATTTCTCGGCCTTGGCGACAGCAGCTGCGGCGGCGATCTTCTTGAACTCCGGCGTTTCATCAATCTGGCTGCGGATGTAAAGACCGACCGGACCCACCAGCAAACCGAAGCAGAACGCCACGCGCCAGCCCCAGTCGTTGAGCTGCGCATCCGTCAGGCTGTAGCTGAGCAAAGCGCTGATGCCGGCAGCGAGCACCGTCGCCAGGCCTTGCGTCGACAACTGCCAGCTGGCGAAGAAGCCGCGGCGCTTGGCATCGGCATGTTCCACCATGAAGGCGGTGGCGGCGCCGAATTCGCCGCCGGTGGAAAAGCCTTGCAGCAGGCGCGCCACGATGATGATCAGCGGCGAGGCGATGCCGATCTGCGCATAGGTCGGCGCAAACGCAATCATCGCCGTGCCGACCATCATGATCAGGATCGAGACGGTCAGCGACGCCTTGCGTCCGGCGCGGTCGGCATACGAGCCGAGCACGATGGCACCGAGTGGACGGATCACGAAGGAGATACCGAAGGTGCCCACGCTGAGCAGCAGCGAGGTGGTCTCGTCCTGCGTTGGGAAGAACAGTTTGCCGATCACCACGGCGAAGTAGCCGTAGATCAGCAGGTCGTAGAATTCCAGCGCGTTGCCGATGCTGGCGGCGCAGATTTCTTTCCAGGGATTTTTGCGTTTGGCTGCCGAAGGTGCGGTGGCGGACAGTGGTGACGACGACTCGAATTCAGCTGACATGCGGTGACTCCCATTCTCTCTCGTGCGGCGCATTCTGCTGAGATGGCAGTGGTGTCTGCGCCGCTTATTCTATTTGGCTCGCACGCCATGACATGTCTGACACGATGCTCGAAAATAGTGCGTTTTGTGCGCTATTGCACTCTATTTGTGAGCATCTTTCCAGACGTACCGGAAGACGTTGCGAGAACTTTGAGGGAGTATAGTGAGCGCGATTTTTTGCTTATTGCCGTTTCGGCACAGGCTTGTGCTTTTTACTGCGAAGCGTGTTCGCAGCAGGCGGATCAAGAGGCAGATCAACCGTCAGGAGCGATCAATGGCATCTGCAGCGACACCGTCCCAGATGGCGTTGACCAGTGCATCGTCATTGCCGCGCACGCGGTACAACGAGATGTCGAAGTTGACGCGCATCTCCGGTTCGCCGATGACCAGCAGGCGACGTTCGTTGACGTCTTCCTGCACCAGCCGCTGCGGCAGCCAGGCGACGCCGACGCCGCGGCGCGCCATTTCGTGGATGGATTCGTAAGAGTCGGCTTCATACACCATGCGCAGCGACACCTTCTTCGGCAGGCCGGCCAGATGCTTGGCCAGCACGCCGCGCAAGGTCAGCGATTGCGAGAAGCCCAGCCACGGCGTCGGCGTCGCCGCGTTGGCCGGCGCCAGCTTGAAGCGCGGCCGTCCCTTGGCGTCGGCGGCCACCACCGGCAACAGGATTTCGCGCGCCAGCGTCAACGACTCATAGCGCATCGGATCGATCAGCAGGCGCGTGGTCGGACTCGAATAAATCACCAGCAGGTCGGCGTCGCCGGCGCCCAGCCGCAGGATCACGTCCTGCGCGCCGCCGGTGCTGACCGACACCGGAAACGGACCGAAGCGCTGGTTGATGTTCTCGTACCAATCAGGGAAAAACGTCCGCGCCAGTGTGCGGCCGGTCGCCACGCGCAAGGTCTTCTCGGTTGGCCCGGAGCCGTCCTGCAACTGCGCCCGGGCGGCGTACAGCACGTCGGTCGAATGCGTCGCCGCGTCGAGGAACAGTTGCCCGGCCGCCGTCAGAGACACCGGATGCGTGCGCACCACCAGCTCGGCGCCGACCCATTGCTCCAGCGCCTTGATGCGGCGACCGAAAGCAGGATGCGTGACGAAGCGGTTTTCCGCCGCGCGCGAAAAACTGCGCGTACGCGCCAGTTCGATGAAGTCTTCCAGCCAGATCAGGTGCACCGTCTCACTCCTTGGTTTTGCAGATTCTATCCGAGCGCAGTGCGGACGGGCATCAGACATGCGTCGCCGTTCGAGGCAGGTTTCATGCCACGAACGGGGAAAGCAGTTTCAGACGCGAAGAAATTTAAGGAACGAAGCCCGGGATCTTGCTGTGGTCGACAACGTCGATCTGGCTGGCCGGCATGAACTTGTCGGCGTATTGCTGGTAGACCTTGCTGCGCACGAAGACGTCGAACAGGTCCGGATCGATGTGGTCGCGCTGACGGAAGCCGCCGAGGATTTCGAGCGCCTCGCTGAGCGTGTTGCCCTTCTTGTAAGGACGGTCGGCGGCGGTCAGCGCTTCGAAGATATCGGCGATCGCCATCATGCGCGCCTGCGGCGACATCTGGTCGCGCGTGAGTCCCTTCGGATAACCCTTGCCGTCCATGCGCTCGTGATGGCCGCCGGCGTATTCGGTAACGTTGCGCAGCTGCTTCGGCCACGGCAACGATTCCAGCATCTTGATGGTGACCACGATGTGGTTGTTGATGACCTGGCGTTCGGCGTCGTTGAGCGTGCCGGCGCGGATGCGCAGGTTCTCGGATTCGTCGGCGCTGAGCAGGTCCTGCATGCTGCCGTCCGGGCCGCGCCACTGGCGTTTGGCGATTTCCGCCACGCGTTGCTGGTCGTCCGGCTTCATGCCCTCGCCACCGACATTGCTCTTGCGCAGGAAATTGCGTTCGGCGTCGAGCGCCGCGCATTCCGCCGCCAGCGCAACGTCAAGCTCGGTGCTTTTCTCTGCGGTCAACGCTGCGCCGAGCGCGCATTTTTCCTTGAGCACGCGGATCTCGGCGTCGCGCTTGAGCACTTCGTAACGCGTGTCGACCAGGTGGATGCGATCGTAAATGGTTTGCAGCTTGGTCGACTTCTCGACGATGTGGTCCGGCGTGGTGATCTTGCCGCAGTCGTGCAGCAGACCCGCGACCCACAGCTCGCGGCGGTCGCGCTCGTTCATCTGGAAATCCGCCAGCGGACCTTCGGTGGCCTGATGCGAGGCTTCGGCCAGCATCATCGCCAGCTCCGGTACGTGTTCGCAATGGCGACCGGTGTGCGGTGATTTTTCATCGATGCCCATGTTGATGAGCTTGATGAAATGTTCGAACAGGTTTTCCAGGCGATAGATCAGTTGCTGGTTGGTGATGGCGATGGCCGCCTGCGACGCCAGCGCTTCGATGAAGTATTGATCGGTCTCGGAAAACGGATGCGGCTTGCCGGTCGCCGGATCGATGGCGTTGACCAGCTGCAGCACGCCGACCAGTTCGCCTTCGTGGTCCTGCATCGGCACGGTCAGGAAGGACTGCGAGTGGTAACCGAACTTCTCGTCGAACATGCGCATGCCGGAGAAATTGAAACCTTCAGCCTGGTACACGTCCGGGATGTTGACCGACTTGCGCGTGTTGGCGGCATAGGCGGCCACGGCGCTGAGGTTCTTGCTGCCGTCGGGGCTGGTCAGCTGGATGTTGGGAATGCTGATCTTCTGCGCGCTGCTACCGCCCTGGTGCATGCCCAGCGTGTCGTTGATCGAGATGTAGAACGCCAGGCTGTCTTCTTCTTCCACGGTGCGGTAAAGCGTGCCGCCGTCGGCCAGCGTGATGCTGCGCGCAGTCTGCAGGATGCGCTCGAGCAGCAGCGGGATGTTGCGATTGGTGCTCAGTTCGACACTGAGCTCGGTCAGCTTTTCCAGGCGGTGGGAGATATCGAGATGCTGGTTTTTCATGTTGTTCATCGGCTCAAGGAGACAGCTGGCCTGCATCGCATTGGTCGATGCAGTAAAAAGACGCACTGGGCGATTCTGGAAAGATACGCTTCAATACTGACAACAAAGTGTCAAGCAGAGCCTCTTTTTCCCGCCTGTTACCGTCACGAGACAGCGCACGCCCGCGTGGACGATGACGTACGGAAACTCTGCGCCTCACACGCCTGATCTGCCTCAGGTTTTCCTGTTGTTTCGCCGAAGCGGGCCGTGCTTTTTATTGATTTAGAGTGACGGATAACTTACCATCGAAACTGTTGTATAGATTGCTACATTTCCATTTCCAAAAGCAATCTTTCAAGACAAAAACAAGAGTGCAATCAGGGGGGCGCGGAACATTTCCGCACGAACATATTCGTTCGGGCTCGTAACAGTCATCACTTCAATCTGGTCCATACGATGCGCGTAGAAATTCTCGGCTGCAGTGGCGGCATAGGCGGCAACACCCTTCGCACCACGTCGCTGCTGGCGGACCGCGACATCCTGATCGACGCCGGCACCGGCGTCAATGACTTGCCGCTGGATGCCTTGGCCGCGATCGACCATGTCTTCATCACGCATTCGCACCTGGACCACATCGCGTGCCTGCCGTTCATCCTCGACAGCGTCGGCGACCAGCGCAACACGCCGCTGACCATGCACGCCACGCAGGCGACGCAGGACATCATCCGCAAGCACATCTTCAACTGGCAGATCTGGCCCGACTTCAGCGAAATTCCCTCGCCCGAAAATCCCTTCCTGCGCTTCAACACCATCGAAGTCGGCAAGTCGCTGGTGATCGGCGAACGCAGCATCACCGCGCTGCCGGCCAACCACACGGTGCCGGCAGTCGGTTATCAGCTGCAGGACCTGAGCAGCGGCGCGAGCATGGTGTTCAGTGGCGACACCACCACCTGCGATCCGCTGTGGGAAATGGTCAACGCCATCGACAATCTGCGCTACCTGATCATCGAAGCAGCCTTCCCCGACAGCGAACGCGAACTGGCGAAGCTGTCCAAGCATTTCTGCCCAAGCCTGCTGCTGGAAGAACTGGCGAAGCTGGAATCCGATCCGGACATCTATGTAACCCATGCCAAACCCGGCATGTTCAAACAGATCGAAGCGGAATTGCTGCGCGGCGCCGGACGGCGCCGGATCAACATGCTGGCGGCGGAGTCTGTGTTCGAGTTCTGAGCCGCCGCCATCGGGGCGCTGCCTGAGCAGCGCCCTTCCCCCACCATCTTATTGCACCATGCAGGAAACCGACTTTGATGCGTCGATCGATTTCGAGCCGGGCGCATTCTTGCTGATCGACTGCGGCATCTTGACCTGCAAGCCCTGCGTCGCTGGAACCGGCATCGGCGGCGTATTGAAGTTGGCGACGTAGCCGAACTGACCGGACTGGAATACTTGCGAGCCGGCCGGGTTCGACAGCACGATCGCACCTTGCGAGACGTCAACGTGCAAGCCGTTGGCTGGCGTCGATCCGTTCGGTGTCGGAACGCCGCCGCAATCGTTCTGACAGAACAGCGCACCGAAGTGGGTGCCGCGTATGCCGATGGTGGCCGTCGGCGTGTCGAAGCTGACCGCATCGTGGTTGCGCTTGCCGATCAGTCCCGTTACCGCACGCAGGCCGCCCTTGACCAAGCCGATGGCGACGTTGTTGCGTTCCGGCTTTTCGGCGTCGTACAGGAAGCTCTTGACCACCATCTCGGAGGCAGGGCGCAGCACGATCTCGGAGTTATCCATGAACTTCACGCGCGCATACGTGTTCGACTGCGTGATCAGGGTGTCGCCCTGCAGCACTTCCGATTTCGAGCTCATGATGCGCGTGCTGCCGTCCGGATGGCGCGCGGTCAGCACACCCGACAGATTGGTCACGGTGCCGACCATCTGCGCATACGCCTGGCTGCCCCAGCCCAACAACAACATCAGCGCCAGCAGGCGCCAGAATTTACCCATGGTGCGATATCCCGTTTGGATGGCGTGTTTCATTGTCTTGGTTCCTTGAGACATCAGGTGCACACCGGCAACGGCTTCTTCGCCGTGTTGGCAGTGTCGCCGCCGACAGGCGTGCCGCTGCCGCTGTCATCACCGCCGAAGCTGCCTTGCGTGCCGCCGGTGGTTTGCGTGTTGGCGGGCGTGGAGATCGAAGCCTTGGCTGGCGTGAACATCGTCGGCGGCAGATTGAGTGTCTGCGACGGCGGCTTTTGCAGGTTATTGATGACGTCCGTCGTTCCAATTTTGACCGGCGTATCCACCAGTTTCTTCAGATCCTCAGGCGGCGTTGCATTAACGATCTGAGTCACCACAACGGCAACCGGCACGACCGTACCGCTTGCGTCAGTGACGCTGACTCCCGGAGCATAAGTGAGTACGCCGTTGGTCACCGTGAACAGCGCGGTGCCCGGTGCCGAAGTCGAAATATTGGCATTGATCGACATGTTATTGCCGGCCACCAGCGCGATGTTGCCGCCTGCAGAAGAGATCACGCCGTTGACGATCAGGTTGTCGTTGGGCGATCCGCTATCGCCGGCAGTCAGGTTGATGTTGCCCGTCGCACTGATGCCGCCGACGCCAATGGTCAGCGGGCTATGCGTTTCCAGGGCAACTGAGTAACCGACGTTGTCGACGTTGGAACCGGCCACGCTCATGGTGCCGTTAGTGACGATGCCGAGCGTGGCGAGGTGTGCTGCGGCCGAGATCGGCGTGCCGCTCTCGGTCGGCATCGATCCCAGGAAGTCGGCGTTGCTGCCGATGGCAGTGGTCGCTGCGCCGCCGGTGTTGGAAATGTTGATGTTGCCGTTGGCGTTGGTGACGCCGTTGATCTGGACCACCGACGTGTCGGCGACTTCCAGGTTATTGACCAGAATGATGTCGCCCGAGACGCGGTTGTTGCCCGCGTAGGCCGCAATGCGATTGCTGCCGGTCAGCATGGTGCCGGTGGCCGACGAGGTCAGCAATTGTTTGGTCACGTGCAGGGAGGTGTCCTCCTGCCCGATGCTGCCGGTCTGCGCTTCCAGCACCAGATTGCGCGCCGTGATGGAACCCACGAACAGGTCACCGTCAGCTTGACTCAATGCCACGTCGCCGGCGCTGTTGATAGTGCCGCTGGTTTGGACGAAATTGTCGGTGACGTTCAGAATCGAATTGATGCCGCCGTTCAAGGTTCCGCCAAGAGAGAGCGAGTAAAGGCGCCCGGTGCCGAGTAGGGTGAGCGCCCCGCTGTTGATGCTGAAATTGCCTTGCGAACGAATTGTGTTGACGGTCAGATTGCCACCCGTCATGGCGAAATTCCCGCCCGAATTGACGGTGATCTTCTCCAGCGTTTCGGGCCGGGAACCCAAGTACACGGCGTAGCGGTCAGTCGGAATGACGACGGTGTCGATCGCGGTCGGGATGTAATGCGACGACCAGCTGTTGATGTCGCTCCACTGGCTTTCCACGCTACCGGTATAGGTAATCTCTTCCGGTGCCGACATGGTCAGGCGCAATGCGTCAGAACCGCTCTGGCCGCCGCTCAGGTTGTAGCCTGCCTTGATCATGTTCTTGACGCCGCCCGAGGTGACGATGTCGCCCTCGACGTAGCGGAACGAACCGGTGCTGCTGATCGCGCCTTCGATCGGCGTGAATGTCGTACCGACGGCTGGCCTGTAAGTGTCGAGCAGCTTGGTGATCAACGTGCCGCCCAAACCGAGCGATGAGCCGAGGACAGTGATCTTGTCATAGTTCGTGGCGCTGGCGAAGTCGAGCTTGAGGATGCCTTTGCCACCCTGTACGAAGTTGCCCAGGATGGACAAGGAACCGACGGCGTTGTCGCCGCCGGGCGACAGAATGCCGTTGTTGGTAAACACCCCCGTACCGCCACCGACTGTGATCGAACCGGTGCCACTGACGGTGCCGCTCTCTTCATTGGAGAACCCGTTCGACGCGAAGCTGGCGCCGCTCAGCGTCAGGCTGCCGCTGTTGCTGACCGATCCTCCCACCGTCGCCGAACCGCCGGAGCCGATCGTGACGATGCCGGAGTTGCTGAACTGCCCCATGTTCAGGGAAGTACCGGTGCCGGACAGCAGCATGGTGCCGGTCTGGTTGTTCATCAGGGTGCCGCCGAGGTTGACCTCGTTGCCCGCGCCAACGATGTTCAGCGTACCGTCGTTGCCCCAGAGACCGCTGCCGCTGAGGGTAGTCGTTTCGCCGGCGGCGCCGAGGTTGAGCGTGCCGCCCTGCGAGTTGGTCGCGGACGAATTGGCCATGATCGAACCCTTGAGGTTCATCAGGCCGGAATTGGTGAAGCCGTTTTCAAACGTGACAAAGCCGGCGGAACCGTAGGCGCTCACAAGGCCCTGGTTGTTGAAACTGCCGTTGATCTTGGACAGATAGTTCATGGTGAGCACGCCGCTCACCATATTGGTCAAACCATTGACTGTACTGATAGTGCTGTTGGTCGTGATGAACGTGCCGGCGTTGTGAACGATGTCCGAAGCACTCAGGATACTGTCGCTCAAGGTGACGGAAGCGCCAACAGCATTGGTCAGTGAAGCGACGTTCAATGTCGATGCGTTCACCGTAGTCCCACCGGTATTGTTCAGCGCTCCGGCTTGAAGTGTCGCGCCGTTGTTCACGGCTATTGCTCCCGCGTTGAATAGATTGGTATTGGCGTTCAGCGTGGAAGAATTGAGCGTGACACTGCCGCCAGCGGCGTTAGTAAAGGTACCGGTCGTAGTCAGCGTCGACGAACTGGTCAATGTCAGCGTACCGGAGTTACTCACACTAGTCGCGGTAACTGGAGAGAAAAGATTGCTCAAACCCAGCGTTCCCGAGTTCACCACGGTCCCTAACGTACCGCTGACATTTGCCAATGTCATGGAAGCGCTGTTGGTCATGCTGCCTGTGGAGATCTGCGAGTTCTGCAGGTTCAGTACGCCGTTGTTAAGAAGCGTTCCAGTGACGACAACGTTGGATCCAAAGATATTCGACAACGAACCGCCGGTGTTGATGGTCAAATTACCTGTCGCGACGTTGCCGCCCACCGGCAAGCCGACTGCTATGAGATTGCTACTCAGATTCAGGAAAGAACCGTTGTTGATCGACAGGTTGCCGTTGCCATTGCCGCCGCTGCCTTCACTGACAGTCAGGACGCCACCGTTAAGACCGATCGTCGCGCTGTTGACCTGGGCCGAATGGGTGCCGGACGTGAGACCGTTGACGTTGGTGTTCAGATTCAATCCCAGCTTGTTCGAAGTGCTGGTGATGTCGGCATTGATGATGATGTTGTTGTCGGCATTGAGCGTCAGCGCGGCGTCTGTCCCGGTGGTCTTGTTGATCGCTGCATTGACCGTGATGTTGCCGCCGTTGGCCGCGCCGCCCGCGCCGGTAGTCAGGGTAACGCTGTTGCCCAGATTAAGCTGGGTGACAATGGTTCCTGCTTCGATCGTGGCGCTGCCGCCGGTCGATGTGATCACGCTGCCGCTGTTGGAGACTGCCGATGTACCGGTGGCCACCACGGTGAGGTCATACGGATCGATCAGCCATTCGCCGCCGGTGCCGACGTCCGGCGCCTTGACGACATCCAGCGTTTTCTTGCCGGAGGTTTCGACAAAACCGCCCAGGCCCGGCGCACCGCGCGCCGAGACGTCGCCGTCGATATATGCCGCGCCGTCCGAATACAACACCACGCTGCCGCCCTTGGTGACGCCGTCGGCGGTGATCTTCGAGTTCGCGGTCGTAGTCAGTTTTTGCGAGGCGCGCAGGAAGATGCGGCCGCCTTCGCTGACCACACTGCTGGCATTGATGTTGCCGCTGTTGGTGACCAGGCCGGCAGCGATGCCGATGCGACCTGCTTCGGCGGTGATGGTGCCCAGGTTGGTGACGCTGCCGGCGGCGCCGGTGACGCATACCGTCACGCCTGGCGTGGCGGTGTCGATCAGTTGCACGGTCTGGCCGGCAGCCAGCAGGACTTCGCCGTTGGGGCTATGGATGATGCCGTTATTGGTCACGCTGGCGCCGATCAGATAGACGCTGCCGCCGGTGGCGCTCTTGATGGTGCCCTGGTTATCGATGTTGCCGGCATTGCCGCCGTTGACGAAAGTCAGGCGTCCCGCCAGGAAGTCGCTGTCGCTGATGTTGAGCGTGCTGCCGATGAACCGCGCGACGTCGACCACACCGCCCGGCCCGACCATGAGGCCGTTCTGATTGACCAGCACGACGGTGCCGTTGGACTTCAGCAAACCATAGATCTGCGACGGATCGGCGCCCGTTACGCGCGCCAGGAAGGCGTTGCTTGCGCTGGTCTGGCTGATATCGACGACGGCGTTGGCGCCGATGCTGAAACTGGTGAAATTGCCGATGGCGGCACTGGAACTCTGATTGATGTTCAGCGTATTGCCGTTCTGCGCGATGGTAGCGGTGCCGGCGGTGATGACGCCACCGGTCGGCAAGGTATTCACGCCCGGCGCCGCCGCCATGGCCGGCACGTTCCAGGCGGCGCAGATCGCCGCCGCCGTCACCGACATGCGCAGCGCGCTGCCGAACATGGCGCGCCACGACCGTCGCAACAGACCCGTCAGCAATTGCGGGACCGGCTTGCGCGGACGCCAGCTCATGGTCAGGCGGCGGTTTCCCACGCGCATCGTAAAGGAAGCCGGCATCAGTTCGATGCGGTTGAAATCTTGCGCCGGATTGGCCTGGCGCGTTTGGCTTTGTTCATTCATTTCAGAACCCCAGTGTCGCACTGACGTGCGCGTTCAGATCACCACGTTTTTCGGTGCTCGACGTTCCCGGCACGCTCACGCGCGCCACGTCCAGTTTCACGTTGAAGTCGCGGCTGAAGGTGTAGCGTGCACCGAAACCGATGCTCGAGACCGTCACGCTGTTGACCACACTGCCTCCGCCGACATTGTTGTTGTAGCCGCGGCCAATGTCGTAGAAGGCCAGCAGACGCAGGCTGCCTTTGGACAACAGTTCCGGCGTATAGACTTCGGCGTTGACGATAACGCCACCGTCGGCCGCCACCGCGCGTTCAGTGAATCCGCGTACGGCTGTGGAGCCGGCCAGGCCGAATTGTTCCGCCGAGACCAGTGCATCCTTGGCGATTTGCGCGGTGCCGGCCAGGCGCATCTGCCAGTCGTTGGCAAAGGCCTTGAAGAACGACGCCGCGCCGCGCAGGACGACGAAATTGTCGACGGTGTCGCGGCCGGTGATGTAAGAGTAATGATCGCTGCGACCATTGACGGTGTAGGTCGGTCCGATCGCGATATTGCGCGAAATGCCGATGTTGTAATCCACGTTCTGCGTCGCCGACCGCGTTTGTCCGCTGTAAGTCAGGCTCAAGGGCATGGTCTTGTAAGCCACGCAGGAACCGATGTTCAGGCTGACGCCCGCGAAGTCGCAGCGCGAGTCGATCTTCTTGTAGTCGAGGCCTGCCACCAGCTTGCTGGTGCTTTCGCCTTCGCGCGCGAAGAAGTGATTCCAGCGCAGGCCGACCACGTCGCCCTTGCCGGTAAAGCCGATCAGACCGTTCGGTGCGCCGACGCTGCCCGGTGTATTGACGCTGGACTTACCGTAGATGAATTCGATGCTGTCGCCGAGCGTGTACAGCGGAATGCGATAACCCAGCGAATACAGATTGACCTTGACGCCGCTCGGGCTGTCTGGCGACGTAGTGTAGGCCAGTGTGCCGACTTGGTCGCGGTCGAACAGGTTGGCGTGCTGGATCGCGATGCCGGTACGCCAGTTGCCGGTGGCCGGTGCGCCGGTGTTGTCGACCGTCATGAACACGCGCAACGGATTGTAGTCGGTCACCTTGACGTCGGCGTCGACCTTGCCTTCCTCGTCGCTGACGCTGAGTGCGACATTGACCTGCTTGGCCGGATTGTCATTGCTCAGTTGCACGGCCTGCGAAATGGCGGTGAGGTTGGGCGATTTGCCAACCTGCAGTTGCGGCAAGCTGTTGCGGATGTTCTGTTCGCTGAAGTACTTGTTGTCGCTGACGGTGATCTGACCGATGACCGATTCGCTGATGTTGATGATCACCACGCCGCTGGTCAGCTCCTGCTCGGGTACGTTGACCTGCACCGCGCTGTAGCCGGCCTTGCGATAGGCTGCTTCCAGCGCTTCGAGTGCTTGCTGCACGTCGCCATAGACACGGCCGGGACCGGTCAACGGCGCGACGGCGCGTTGCAGCTCCGCCTCTGACAGCAGCGTATTGCCCTCAATCTGGAAACGCGTGATGTTGAAACGCTCGTCGTCGGCCAGCACGCTCGCCGCGACGACGGTCAACGTCATCCCCAATAGACATTGCATCAAACGATGTTTCATTTTTTTATGCTTGGTTCAGGACCACGCCGGCCTGCAATCTGCAAACCGCCGTCGCCTCGATTTATCGTGAACTTCCCTGCCCTCTTGCGTCCGTGCGCATTCTTCATGCGCGCCAACGCCCCTGCATTCCTCCGGTCCGGATCGCCCGCTTCATCACACATCGCGCATATGCCATGCACACGTAAAACCGCCGGGTGCTTGCGCACGCAGCAATTCAGCGACAGAGACTATCCAGTGGAGAGAAATATGATGCGAAGGCGATCGTCATCGCCGCATCCGTAGCGCCTGCGCGTTTGTTTTTCTTTTTACGCGCGCTGCCCGATCCTGCGACGAAAACCGCCATCTGAGCGCCACCCACCCCGACGGCGCTACATACCGGCAAGTATAAGATTGCGTCTATTGCCTGTCGACAAAAATCGCGCATATTCGGTATGCGTTTTCGCTTAACTTACAACGCCCTGCTGCTTTAATTTCCACATGGAAATTTAATATGGTGTTTTGCCTCGAAACGCGTGTCCCGGGCGGCATTCGCGCCGCCCGGGAACGTTGTTATTTTGTCTCGAAGGTGGTCACGCCGTCCCAATCCGCCGGCAACGGATGCTCACGGAAATAGGCGATGCGTTGCAGGTAGAGATCGTACAAACCGTGCGCGCTTTCTTGCTGCAAGGCAAGGATTGCCTGTTCGGCCTGATCCCATTGTTGCTGGCGCACCAGCGCCAATGCCGCCGTCCATTTGTCGAGCGAAGCGCGTTGCGCAGATGTCAGTTCGCTATCCAGTCCCAGCGGTTCGAAAATCGGCACCGGTTCGTTCTTGCCTTTGACGCGCACGCGGTCCAGTTCGCGGTAGGCGAACTCGGGTGCGGCATCGCGCGTTGCCAGGCCGACCAGCACACCGACACCGTAGACCTTGGTGATCGATTCCAGGCGCGACGACAGATTGACGGCGTCGCCCATCACCGTGTACGCCTTGCGGATCTTCGAGCCCATGTCGCCCACGCGCATGTTGCCGGTGTTGAGGCCGATGCCGATCTTCAGCGGCGGCCAGTTGCGCTTAGCGAATTCTTCGTTGAGGACCAGGCAGCTTTGCTGCATTTTCAGCGCCGTCGTCACCGCGCGCGCAGCGTGGTCGGGCAACTCGATCGGCGCACCCCAGAACGCCATCACGGCATCGCCGATGTACTTGTCGAGCGTGCCGCGATTGCCGCGAATGTCTTCCGACATGGCGGTCAGGTAGGCGTTGATGTACTCGCGCAATTCATTGGGCTGGAGGCCTTCCGAGATCGTGGTGAAGCCGCGCACGTCGGAGAACATCACGGTCAGTTCGCGGCTCTCGCCTTCCATGTTGTAGCTGGCCGGGTTCGCCGCCATTTCGGCGACCAGTTCCGGCGCGACGTATTCGCCGAACAGGTTGACGATGGCGCGGCGGTTGCGGTATTCGAACAGGTAGCCCCAGCCCAGATTGCAGATGAACAGCGCCGCGATCAGCAGCAAGGCGGTGGCCATCGGCAGCACCAGCCCGGCGCTGTCATACAGCCAGAAGTTGAGCGCGCCGATGCCGACCGCCGTGCCCGACGCCAGCAGGATCGACCATAGCGGTCCCAGCAACGGCAGCAGCAGGCCAAGCACCAGGCCGATCACGAGGATCTGCACGAGGTCGAAGCCGATGGCGAATTCCGGGCGCTGCTTGAAGTCGCCGTCGAGGATGGAGGCGATGATGTTGGCGTGGATTTCCACACCGGGATAGTTCGGGCTCACCGGGGTGGCCCGCAAATCGTACAGGCCCGGCACCGTGGTGCCGACCAGCAGGACGCGGCCGGCCAGGTCGTTCTTGGGAATGCGGCCCTTTAGGATGTCGACCGCCGGCACGTAACGGAACGCGCCGCCGTGCACGCCGCCGCGACCGCGGTAGGTCACCAGCGTGGTCAGGTGGCGTTCGACCGGGATGAAGGTCGGGCGCGGTTTGGTGTCGAGCGCGATCGATTCAAGCGCACCGTAGTCGCGCAGCTGCTGGTCCGACATTACTGCATCCTGCTGCAGGAAGATCGGCTTCATGCGCGTGGCGCCGAGCGCTGAACGGGCGCTGGCCAGCGCCAGCGATTCGTAGAAGTTGTCGCCTACTTGCGCAATCAGCGGTACGCGGCGGATCAGGCCGTCGTTATCGAGCAAGGGATTGAAGAAGCCGCCGGCTTCGGCCGCCTCCTGCAGCTGTGGCAAGTTGGCGCCGTAGGCTTTCCAGTTGGTGACGTCGAGACGGCGACCGCCGAGGCTGGCCAGCGTAAACACCGGTTTCGGCAACTGGCCTTTGGCGATGGCGTCGGGTTCATTGGACAGGTTGTAGCCCATCACCACCGGGCGGCCCTGAATGGCGGCAGCCATGCGCGCGTCGAAATCGAGTTTGGATTTGAGCGTCAGCAATTGCTGGCCGAATTGCGGCAGGCCCTTGAGTTCACTATGGGCCAGGCTCTCCAGGGTGGCGTAGCCGGAGCTGTTGTCGGGTTCGGCGAACACCACGTCGAAGGCGACGGTCTGCGCTTCGTAGCTGTCGGTCATCTTGCTGATGAGGGCGGCGACGACGTCGCGGCTCCACGGCCAGCGACCGACTTCGGCGATGCTCTTCTCGTCGATGTCGACGATGATGATGCGCGGATCGGTTTCCACTTTGGCGATGCGCATGCGCATGTCGTAGAAGAACAGATCAATGCGCTCGGTCAGGAACGCCGGCAGCATGCCCATCACCTGCCCGCCCGCCAGTAGCGTCAGCACCAGCGCCAACGACCAGCGCGCACCATGTTTTGCAAAGAGACGACGCACGGCTTTCCCCTGAGAATATTTTGTTGCGATGATGCCAGCACTACCGGCGAATCACAACGGAATTCCGTATACGGGAAGCGGCGTCAGCGCGCCGTCAGTGGCAGAAACCGATCAAGAGAATTTCCGCACGGCATCTAAAGCGAGGCCGGCGCCGATGCTGCCGAACAAATCGCCTTCGACTTGTTTGGCATTCGGCACCAGCGCGGCGATGCGCTTGCGCAGCAGGTGCACGCCGCTGGAGCCGCCGGTGAAGAACACCGAATCGATGGCGTCGGCCTTCACGCCGGCGTCGGCCAGCAGCTTGCCGACGGTCTGCTCGACCGACTCCACCAGATGGTCGATGCTGGCGTCGAAACCGGCGCGGCTCAGTTGCAGCGTCTCGGGCGGACGCAGGCGGTCGAGCTCGAGCGTGAAGGTTTCATCCGCCGACAGGCCGATCTTGGCCGCTTCCACCTGCAGCGCCAGCCAGTGGCCTGCGCGCTGTTCGACCAGGTCGAGCAGGCGCGCGAACTTGTCGCGCTCGGCGACTTCGCGGTAGACGTCCTGCAATTGCTGCCAGGCCTTGCGCGTGTAGATCAGGTTGATGGTGTGCCAGGTCGCCAGGTTGAAGTAGTAGCTCGACGGCACTTCGCTGTTGCTGGTCAGCTTGCTGCCGAGACCGAGCAATGGCATGACGCTGGACAGGCTCAGGTATTTATCGAAGTCGGTGCCGCCGACGTGCACGCCACCGGTGGCGAGGATGTCGTCGAGGCGGTCAGTCTTTTTGGCGCGCTCGGGCGACAGGCGCACCAGCGAAAAGTCCGAGGTGCCGCCGCCGATGTCGGCGATCAGCACCAGTTCTTCGCGATCGATGGTGGATTCGTAGTCGAAGGCAGCGGCGATCGGTTCGTACTGGAAGGCGATGTGCTTGAAGCCGACTGCACGTGCGATTTCTTCGAGCGTGTCTTGCGCCAACTGATCGGCCTCGGCGTTGTCGTCGACGAAGTGCACCGGACGACCCAGCACCACGCTGTCGAAGCGACGGCCGGCGGCGCGTTCGCCGCGCTGCTTGAGTTCACCGATGAATTGCGACAGCAAGGCGCGGAACGGCAGCGCACGGCCGCCCACTTCAGTCTGGCCGTCGATCATGCCCGAGCCGAGCAGGCTCTTGAGCGAACGCATGAGCCGGCCCTCGTAGCCGGCCAGGTAGGTCGACAACGCGGCACGGCCGTAGCTGAATTCATTTTCATCGGCGTTGAAGAACACCACCGACGGCAACGTCATCTTGCCGTCTTCGAGCGCGAGCAAGGAAGGTTGTCCCTGCCGGCTCCAGCCCATCGTGGAATTGGAAGTGCCGAAATCCACGCCGCAAGCGTCTGACATGCTTATCCCTGCTTTTTTGCAAAGGCGCGATGATATAGAAAAGCACGGCGCGTGTCTGTAGTAAAGCGGATACCGGAGGCGCGGCTTTTCGCAATGCGGGAAATATTATGCAAACGACAATGAAATGACTGCAAAAGCAGCCAAAGAGGACGTCTGATCCTCAGACTGCCGCGGCCTTGAAGTTGATCCGGAAACGCGCGCCCGGCCCGGCGTTCTCAGCCTGCAGCGTCCAGCCATGGGCATGGGCGATCTCCTCGCAGATGGACAAACCCAGCCCGGCGCCTTCGTCGCGCCGATGCGCGCCGCGCCAGAAGCGTTTGAACAATTGCGGCATGGCGTCGGCCGCAATGCCGTCGCCGTAGTCGCGCACGGCGACGCCACGTACGCTGACGTCGACATCGACGGCGCTACCGGGCGGCGCGTGATGCACGGCATTTTCGATCAGGTTGCGCATCAGCACGAACAGCGCGCCGCGGTCGGCCGCGATCATTACCGGTTCTTCGTTGGCCGGGCCGACGATATGCACTTCGCGTTGTTGCGCCAGGCGCTCCAGTTGCGCGGAGGCTTCCGCGGCGATGTCCTTGAGGTCGATCTGTTCCATCACGTAATTCTGGCGTTCGCTGGCTTCGGCCAGATGCAGCAACTGATGCACCTGACGCGCCATGTGGTCGAGGTCGCGCAGCAAGGCGCCGCGGTCGCCGCGCTCATCCAGCTCGATCTGGCCGCGCATCAGTGCCAGCGGCGTCTTCAGCTCGTGCGCGGCGGTGGCGAGGAATTCACGCTGCACCCGATAGCCGTCCTCGAGCCGTTGCAATGCCAGGTTGAAGGCGTTGAACAGCGGCGTCAGTTCGCTCGGCACGTCTTCCAGCGACAAGCGTGCCGACAGGTTGTCGACCTGGATCTGCCCGGCGGCGGCGGAAGCCTTGCGCAGCGGCTTCAGGGCGCGATGCAAGGTGGCCACCACGATCAGGCTGAACAGCAGCATGGCGACAACGGCGACGGCAATGGCGATCTTCTGTGCTTTTTCGCTGTCGCTGCCGACCATGATCCGTTGCATGCGCTCGCTGCGCATCAGCTGCACGTAGAAGGTGCGATCGTCATGCGTGAAAGGCACGGTCAGGACTTGTTGTCCTTCGCCGTTGCTGACCACGCGGAAGCGGCTGCGCTGCGGATCGAAGTTCTCGCCGGCGGGTGTATAGGCTGTGACGGCGTGGTCCGACGACAGCAAGGCGACGCCGCTCTGATCGACCACACGATAGGCGGCATCCTGCAACAGCACGGAATAGATCGCCGTCATTTTCTGATTCAACTTGACGCTGTCGGGCACGCCGGCGGCATTGAAATGGACGCCTGCGACGATGCGCGCCGCATTGTGCTCCAGATCCAGATTGATCAGCATGTCCGGGCCCCAGCGCAACAATACGGCCAACACCAATACGACGATGCCGCTGATGCAGCTCAGTGCGATGGCCGTCGTGGTCAGCAGCCTTGAAGAAAGACTCTTCATGATGGCGCCTGCTCCGGCTTTGCGGCATCGAGCAAGGCATAGCCGTGGCCGCGGATGTTGCTGATCTGCAGCGGCGATTCAATCGCCGCGAGTTTGCGCCGCAGCCGATGCAGCGCGACGTCGAGTGCGTTCGGCGTGACCGGCTCCGACAAACCCCAGGCCGCCGCTTCCAGCGCGGTACGCCGCACAGATTTTCCCGCAGCGCGCACCAGCGCCAGCATCAGTTGCAATTCGGCGGCGGCCAGCGACACCGACTCGTCACCCTGTCGCATGCAGGCGGCATCGGGCTCGATACGCAGGCCGGCGAATTCAGGCGAGAGGCTTTGCAGCTGGGCGGGACGGCGCATCAGCGCACGCACGCGCGCCACCATTTCTTCCATGGAAAAAGGCTTGGGCAGGTAATCGTCGGCGCCGGCTTCGAGACCGGCCACGCGATCATGCAAGGCGTCGCGCGCGGTCAGCATCAGGCACGGCGTGAGCACGCCGCGTGCGCGCAACTGCCTCACCAGGTCGAGGCCGTCGCCGTCCGGCACATTGCGGTCCAGCACCAGCACCGGATACGCCATCTGCGTGCAGCCGGCGGCGGCGTGCGCGATGGTGGCGTAAATATCGGTCTCGATGCCGGCCGCAGCCAGCGCCTTCGCAATCAGCGCCGCCATGCGTTCATGATCTTCCAGCAGCGCGATGCGATTCATTACCGGTCCTCAGAATTTATACACATACCCCAGCCGCAGCGACGGCGAGGTGGAACGATCAACCAGCGGACTATCGGTGATGCCGCTGCCGTAATGCGTGACACCGAGGTCGAGGAACACCGACTGCGCCGTGGTCAGGCTGTAGTCGGCGCGCACCCCGGCATCGACGTTGGCGGTCGACTTGCCGTTGTAGGCCGCGCGGGTGGAGGTGGCTTCCGACGACTTCACGCCATAGTAATAGTTGACGTATTCGTTGTTCATCCATGTCACGCCCAGATGCGGCGTCAGGCGCACGCTGCCGGTCGTGAAGCCGCGCTCGGCGCCCAGTTTAACCGTTTGGCCGTTGCTGTTGCCGGCGGCCTTGAGCCACTCCAGCGTGAACTTGGCGAACGGCGCGCGCCAGGTCGCCGTGCCGCCCAGATGGAAACCGTCCTTGCGCTCGTCCATACCGTTCAGGACAGGCGCGTCGCCCGACTTGTAGCCGTCATTGGCATATTTGGCGCGCAAGGTGAAATCAAACTGGCCGACGCTGCCGAGCTTGAAGTCGACAGCCGGGCCGGCGACGCGGAAGTACGCGCCGTTGTACAGAAGGATGGGCAACGCCGAGGTCTTGGTGCCGTAGCCGCGATACAGGCTGCGCGAGAAGCCGGCGCCGATGCCGACGCCCCAGCCCGGCTCCTGCTTGCCGGCGACGTCAGTGCCGGCGGTGGCGTCTTGCGTTGCGGTTTGTGCGGACGCTGCGTAAGCGGCGCCGAGGGTGACGCCCAAAACGATGGCGCGAAGGACAACTGTGGTGTGCCGCATGAGAACTCCCGGGGAGAGTGGTGAATGAAATGCACCACGATCATCGAAAACTCCCGGAAATCGTGGTGGATGGAATGCGCCACGATCATCGGGCAGGCCGACTTACCAGTTACTTACCGGGCCTTTCGCCTGTTTCTCCAAGGGAAGCATTCCAACATACCTCTCAGGATTTCTCCGATATGGCATGGCAGAAATGTCAATTAAAGTTAAATCAAAGGGAGGGGAAATGATGACCAAACAAACCTGTTCATTCGCACTGCTCATGCTGGCAATCGGCATGCAACTTCACCTGAGCCACGGTCCGCGCGCAGCGGGGACGGGCCAGCTGGGTGCGTCGGCGATGGTGGCGGAACGCTGCCGGATCGACTTCAGCGAAGGCAGCGCGGACTACTTCGAGACCTGCAACAGCGTACAGGTTGCAGCGACCGAACGCGCGAAAAACGTGCTCGGCGAAATCGTCGCGGTGGCGGCGTCGGCCGATCCCTATTATCTGGATCGCGATCCCGAATCGGCAAGCATGGCCAGACCGGCCACGTCAGTCCCTGGCATGGCGTCCGCCGGCGGCGACCGCAGCAAGGCGCCGCGCGTCGTCACCATCAACTATTGACCAAGCTCTGGTTACCGGCCGCATTGCGCGGGCCGGCCAATTCCGTAGTACCGTTAAATGGCACGCCGGGGCCACGGCGCACATTACCGCACGGCACTCCAGAGACCAGCCATGAACAAGAACGTGATCCTCAGCATCGAAGACGACAGCGGCATGCATTGCGTCGACTTCATCGAAAACGACGACGGCAGCTTCAGCTACAAGGCGTTTCGCAAGGATCCTGAAGACGAAGGGAAATGGACGCTGACGGCGGACTACTCGGCGACGCGCTTCGCCACGCAGCCGGAGGCCTTCGAGTCGGCCGGCCGGCGCATGCCATGGCTGGCGGCCTTTCTGCCGTCCTGATCCTGAAAAAAGGAACGGAGCTCCGTTCCGGCGGAGCTTTTTTACGTGCATGGTGCATAACTTGCTGCGCCTATTGAAAAAATAGTGCCATACACGAGAAATATTTCAACGTAATGACAACAAGCTTTCATACAATACAAGCTCACAACAACGCCAACGACCAGGTCGCAGTCGGCGGCTGAATCACCACCACGGGGGGAAGCATCTTGAAGCTCAGCACCAGAATCGTTCTTTTATGCGCACCGACTTTGCTCGGCATCGTGATCATCGCGATGGTCTCGCTCAACACCCTGAAGAACACCATGCTGGAAGAACGCACCGCGCAGCTGTCGCTGCTGGTGACGCTGGCCGACGCTTCGCTGAACAAGATCTACGCGCTCGAGCAATCCGGCAAGATGACGCGCGAACAGGCGCAGGCGCAAGCCAAGCTCATCATCGGCAGCTTCGCCAAGGATCAGAACTACTTCTTCGTGCGCGGCTACACCGACGACGTCAATTATGTCCATCCGAACCCCAAGCGCGTCGGCATCCAGGACAAGACCGCGCGCGCCGATGGCGACCGCTACCGCGCAGCGCTGGCCGGACATGACATCGGCATCCTGCAGGCCGAAGGCACGCGTCCCAACACGGTGGAAAAAGTGCAGAAACTGTATGCCGTCATCAAGTTCGCGCCGTGGGACTGGACCGTCGGCTTCGGCGCCTACATCGACGACATCAACACCCAGTTCTATCGCAACGCCCTGATCCTGCTGCTGATCGGCGGCACGCTGATGGCGGTGATCGGCGTCATCGCCTATCTCACGCTGCGCACCGTCATGAGACAGCTGGGCGGCGAACCGGCCGACGCCATGGGCGTGGTCGACCGCATCTCGCAAGGCGATCTGTCGACCCCCATCGCCCTGCGCAAGAACGACCGCCACAGCCTGCTGCTGTCGATCCGCTCGATGCGCGACAATCTGTCGAAGATCGTCAGCGGCGTACGCAGCGGCACCGACACCATCGCTACCGCCTCCAGCCAGATCGCGGCCGGCAACCTCGACCTGTCGTCGCGCACCGAACAGCAAGCCGGCGCCCTCGAAGAAACCGCCTCCGCGATGGAGCAGCTCACCTCGATCGTGCGCCAGAACGCCGACAACGCCAAGCAAGCCAACCAGCTCGCCATCTCCGCCTCGGGCGTGGCGGTCGACGGCGGCGCAGTGATCGGCCAGGTAGTAGACACCATGGAAGAAATCAACGCTTCCTCACGCAAGATCGTCGACATCATCGCGGTGATCGACGGCATCGCGTTCCAGACCAACATCCTGGCCTTGAACGCCGCAGTGGAAGCGGCGCGCGCCGGCGAACAGGGCCGTGGCTTTGCCGTGGTCGCATCGGAAGTGCGCACACTGGCGCAACGCAGCGCCGGTGCGGCAAAGGAAATCAAGGCGCTGATCGAGGACTCGGTCGGCAAGGTCGACATCGGCAGCAAGCTGGTCGAGCGTGCCGGCGTCACCATGCAAGACATCGTCACCAGCGTCAAACATGTGTCGGACGTGGTCGCGGAAATCAGCGCGGCGACGCAGGAGCAAAGCTCAGGCATCGAAGAAGTCAATCGCGCCATCAACCAGATGGATGAAGTCACGCAGCAGAACGCCGCGCTGGTGGAGCAGGCTGCAGCAGCGGCCGCGTCGATGCAGGAACAGGCCGCCAACCTGGCGCAACTGGTCAGCGTGTTCGTGCTGGCGGAAGAAAGCAGCGCTGTGCACGCCTGATCGCTGCAAAGCATTCCGGACTGCAGTTATGCGGTCCGGGAGCATCCTCACTCTCCGCCAGACAGCGGCGGCAACCTGCGCTTGAGCGGCGTGCTCTTGATGATCGCCGTATTGGTCTGCGCGCTGGCCGCGAAGCGGTCCAGCACCAGGTCCAGCTCCGGCAGCGTGCGCACCAGCAGCCGCGCAATGTAGCAATCCTCTCCCGTGACCTTGTCGCATTCGGTGAATTCCGGCGTTGCCAGGATTTGCCGCTCGACCGCGTGCAGCTGCCCCGGCAAGGGGCGGATACGCACGATGGCCTGGATCTGGTAACCCAGCGCATGCGTGTCGATGTCTATCGTGTAGGCGGTCAGGATGCCGCGCTCTTCCAGCCGTTTGAGACGTTCGGTCACGCTCGGCGCCGACAGGCCGCTGGCCTGCGCCAGGGCCTTCAGCGAGGCGCGCGCATCCGCCGCGAGCAGCTGGATCAACTTCTTGTCGATATGGTCGAGCATCTTTTCTTTACTCCTGAATGCCGGTAAACACCATCAATAATAAAGGCCGAATCCAGCTTTTGCCTAATTTAATGCATGGAGTCCGCGCCCCCGGTCCGGCACAATATCGGCTTCTGCATACGGGGAATGTCCATGGAAAAAAACATCAGGCGCGGCGCGCTCGAAATGACCGGCGCCATGCTGATTTCGGGCAGCATCGGCTGGTTCGTGCTGGCGTCGGGAATGTCGGTGCTCAACGTGGTGTTCTGGCGCTGCGTGTTCGGCACGCTGGCGCTGCTGGCGATCTGCGGCTGGCGCGGCTTGCTGCGGCGCGAGTTGATCAGCGCACGCGTGCTCGGCTGGGCCGCGCTGGGCGGCGTCGCCATCGTGTTCAACTGGGTGCTGCTGTTCGCCGCGTATTCCCATGCGTCCATCGCCATCGCGACGACGGTCTACAATACCCAGCCGCTGATGCTGGTGGTGCTCGGCGCCGTGCTGCTGCGCGAGCGCATCGCCGCCGACAAGCTGGTGTGGCTGGCGACCGGTTTCATCGGCATGCTGGTGATCGTCAATGCACGCGCGGACGCGGGTTACGCCAGCGGCAGTTATCTGGCGGGCGTGGCGCTGGCGCTCGGCGCGGCCTTCCTGTACGCGATCGCGGCGCTGATCGCCAAGCGCCTGAGCGGCACCCCGCCGCATCTGATCGCGCTGATCCAGGTTGCCGTGGGTATCGTGCTGCTGGCGCCGCTGGCGGATTTCTCCGCCCTGCCGCAGGGCTCGGGATGGAGCTATCTGATCGTCATGGGCATCGTCCACACCGGCGTGATGTATGTCTGGCTGTACGGCGCCATCCAGAAGCTGCCGACCGTGATCACCGGCACGCTGGCGTTCATCTATCCGGTGGCGGCGATTGCGGTTGATTGGGTGGCGTTCGGGCACCGGCTGCAGCTGCTGCAATGGTGCGGCGTCGCGGCGGTGCTGCTGGCGACGGCGGGCATGAGCCTGGGCTGGCGCGTACTTGGGCGCAAACGCGCAGGCGTCTAGCGTCCCTGGATGGAAATCGCGCGCGCCGCCAGCATCACCAGATCAGCATGGCGACGTTCGTCGCTCTCACCGTTCCAGCGCGCCGTGGTAACCGCCATGTTGACGGCGCCGAGCGCGCGACCCAGGCGAGAATCGCGGACCACTGCGGCGGTCGAAATATCGCCCAGAAAATATTCCTCGCGGATGTGCGCATAGCCCTGCTCGCGGAACTGCATCAGGCGCTGCTTGATCTGGCCACGGTCGGCAATGGTGAACGGCGTGTACATCTTGAGGTCGCTGCGGTCGAGGATGTCGTCGATCTCGGCGTCATCCAGCGTTGACATGATCGCCAGCCCCGAGGCCGTGCAATAGGCCGGCAGGCGCGTGCCGGTGACGACGTTGGGATTGAGCACGTTGCGGCTGACGATACGCTGCACGAACACCACGTCGGCGCCGTCGAGGATTGTCAGGTTGGTGGTCTCTTCGGTTTCCTGGCTCAGTTGCTGCAGATAGGGCGTGGCGCGACGCACCAGGTCGCTCGAGGTCAGGTAGTGATAGGCGAAGTTGAGCACTTTGGGCGCGAGCTCGTACTTGCGGACTTCGTCATCCTTGGTCAGGTAACCCAGTGTCATCAGCGTATAGGTGAAGCGTTGCGCCGTGCTGAGGTCGAAACCGGTCAGCGCGGCGATCTGCGACAGCGACAGCTGGCGCTGCTGGCCGTCGAAGGCCATCAGCACGCGCATGGATTTTTCCACCGAATTGACGTACAGCGGCGAGTTGATGCCGGTGTTGTCGGTCGCGGGCGCCGCCACGCCGGCTTCGTCAGTGTCGGCGGCAACTACCGCAGTAGCGCGCTTGGCCGGCTTGGCGCGCGTCTTGATTTCAGCGCCGTCGGTTTTCTTCGTCATAAGTTGGCTTGTCGGCTTGGTGGCTTGGTGGCTCTGCGGCGTGGACGGATAAAGGCCCGCGTGAAGGTTTGATTGAAAGAGCTATTATCGTCGTTCTGCCCGCACCGGGCTACTGTCCCACGCGGCGGCGAGGTCGGGCTTGAGCAGGTGCTTCTTGATGCGCTCGCTGAGCGTGGTCTCGAAACCGTCGGCCTGGACGTAATAGCGTGGCAGCTGGTAACTGGCCAGCTTCGATTTGGCCCAGTCCGCCAGCGCCGGGAAGCCAATCGCCTGCCCTTCCTTGTACTGCACGTAAAGCAGGATTTCCTGTTCGCCGATGTCGCCCGTGACACCCACTGCGGCGGCGGCGGCCACCGCCGGATGCATCACGAAGACGCGTTCGATTTCCCAGGCCGAGACGTTCTCGCCGCGCACACGCATGCTGTCGGTCTTGCGGCCGACGAAATACAGGTCGCCCTCCTCGTCCATGCGCGCCATGTCGCCGGTGTGCAGCTTGCCGCCCTGTAGTGCTTCGGCGCTGGCCTTGGGATTGTCCAGATAGCCCGGCAGGAAGCAGCCTTCGACATCGCTGGAGACCACCACCTGGCCGATCTCGCCGACCGGCGTCGGCATGCCGTCGGCATTGAGCAATTCCACCTTCAGCCACGGCAGCGCGCGACCGATCGATCCGACTTTGCCGCTGGTGTTGACGGTGGTAAAACTGGACCCTTCGGTCATGCCGTAGCACTCGCGCAGCGACAGTTTCAAGCGTGCCAGGATGCCGTTCCAGGCGCGCGGCGAAACGCCTGCGCCCCATGCCACGCGCAGCGTGTGATGCGGCGGTTGCACGGCCGGCGGCAGCTGCGTGAGGATGTCGAGGATGCCGCCGAGGTAGTGCAGATGCGTGGCCTGCGCCGCCTCGACCTGCTGCCAGAATTTGCTGGACGAGAAGCGCTCGACGATATGCAGTTCGGTCTGCTGCAGGAACGGCACCAGCAGCATCTGGGCGCCACCGATGTGGCACAGCGGCTCCCACACGAACATCCGATCGCCGGGACGCACGTCCGACACCAGCAGCGTGCCTTCGCTGGCGATGCGCATCATGCGATGCGTGAACACCACGCCCTTGGGTGCGCCGGTGGTGCCGGAGGTGTAGATCAGGCAAAGTGTCTCGAGTGGCGCGATGTCGGCGGCACGCGGACGCGGCTGTTCCGGCGCCGACATCTGGCCAGCGAATTCATCCAGCCACGCCAGCCGGTCCTGCAACTCTGGCAGCTCGGCTAGCGGCTCGGCGAAGCTGCGCTGGGCGATAAACAACGTGGGGGCGCAATGCCCCAGCAGGTAACTGATGCCGGGCGCCTTCAGACGCATGTTGACCGGCACCCACACCACGCCGCCCAGCATCAGCGCATAGATCAGCGCCATGTGGTCGAGGCCGTTTTCCAGCATCAGCGCGACGCGGTCGCCGCGGCGGATGCCGCGGGCGGCGAGGCGTTGCTGCATGGCGGCGACACGCACCGCCATCTCGGCGAAGGAAGTCCTGCGGCCATTGAAGACGATCAGCGTGCGGTCGCTGTTTTCAAGCAAGCCTTTGAGCAGCAGCGAAACGACGTCAAGCTGGTCGTCGCCGCAACGGGACGGGAAATAGTGTGTATAGCGATGCATGGCAGATTCGGAAGTATTCAGTAATTGTTGGTCAATGGACGGCATGCGTACGGCGACGCGCCATCTTGTAGAACGCCGGCAGCAGGACCAGCAACGCGATCACGATCACCATGACCAGCGACACCGCGGCCAAGGTCGGATTGACCTGCAGGATCATGTCGTCCCACATCTGTTTGGGCAGCGTGTTCTTCATGCCGCCGCTGACGAAAATCGCAATCGTCAGTTCATCGAAGGAAATGATGAACGCCATCTGCAGCGCCGCCGCCACGCTGCCGATCATCATCGGCAACTGGATCGTGCGCAGCCGGGCGAACGCCGATGCGCCGAGGATCCGGGCTGCGTCGTCGAGGCGCCAGTCAAAACGCTTGAGCGCCGCCGCCATGGTGACCACCACATACGGGATCGCCAGCACGGTGTGGCCGATGGTCAGGCCGAGGTCGGTGCCGACCAGGCCCATCCGCGAGAACAGATAGAACAAGCCGACCGCCACCACGATACGCGGCACGATCAGCGGCGCCAGCAGAAAGGCGAACACCGGTTTGGTCCAGCGCGGCGGCAGACGCGTCAGCGCCAGTGCTGCGCCGATGCCGAGCGCGGTTGACGCCAGCGCGGTGACGATGGCGACGCCGAACGAACGCAGGAACGAGGCCTGCCATACTGGCGAAAAGATGAAGGCTTCAAACCAGCGCAGGCTGAAACCCTGCGGCGGAAACGACAGGAACGGCGAATTTGTGAAGGCGATCGGGAACACCACCACGATCGGCAGCGACAGCAGCGCCACCGCGAGCACGCTGTACAGCTTCAATCCCTTCACCTTTTGCAGCACCGGGCCGGTCGCGCCGTAGCCATTGCCGCACAGGCGGCCGATGCCGATCAACAGCGCAGTGGTAGCGGCCGAGCTGTTCTTCTTCGGCGCCGCGCGCGCATCGCCGCTGAGCGAAGACAAACCCACCAGCTTGTCGTACAGGATGAACACCGCCACCGCAAAGATCAGCAGGATGGTCGACAGCGCCGCCGCATAGGGCAGATTGAACAGATCATTGATCGCCGAGATCACCAGCTGCGCGACCATGGTTTCCTTGGGCGTGCCGAGCAGCGCCGGCAGGATGAAGAAGCCCAGGCTGGTGATGAACACCAGCAGACCCGCCGCCGCGATGCCGGGTCCGGCCATCGGCAGGAAGACCGAGAAGAAGGCAATCGATCGATTGGCGCCCAGCGTCTCCGCCGCTTGCAGCAGTTGCGCGTTGACGCCGCGCATGATCGGCAACATGTTGATCACCGCCAGCGGCAACATGGCGTGCACCATGCCGATCATCACGCCCATCATCGACGGCGCCAGCGCATGCGGATCGTCGACCAGGCCGAGGCTGGCGGCCAGCGTCAGCAGGATGCCGGTCTTCGACAGCATCAGGATCCAGGCGAAGGTCTTGACCAGGTAGCTGGTCCAGAACGGCACCATGATCCAGATCATCCAACGCTCGCGGAAGCGATCGCTCAACTGGCTCAGGAAATACGCCACCGGAAAACCCAGCGCCACCGACAGCAGCGCCGTCAGTCCTGAGATCAGGAAGGTGTTGCCGAGTACCTTGGCGAACACCAGGTCATTGGTCATGCGGCGGAACTGGTCAAGCGTGGCGTGACCGTCGGCGTTGACGATGCCGGTCTGCAGGATCTCGACCACCGGCACGCAGAAGAAGCAGATCAGGAACACGAAGCACGGCAAGGCGGGCAGCCACGCACGCAGCGATTTTTTCGCCGCGCTCGGAAGGAAGGAACTGGACATGGAGAATCCTCGTATCGGTGGAACTGAGGCTTAGCAGGTCACGACGGCGGCATGTTCCGCATGCCAGCGGATGCCGACGCCATCGCCCACCGCAGGCGCTTCACGACGAGCGCAGCGCAGCAGGAAAGGCTGGCTTTCGCCGATGTCGACCATCACGCGGATATCCGAGCCGGCGAACACGACTTCGCTGACGACGCCCTTGACGTAGGCATCGTCGACGCCGGCCAGGCAGGCTTCTTCCGGGCGCACTACCAGCGAGATGTCGGCGTTGATACCCGCGCCGTCCGGACGCTGCGCGGGCAACGGCACGTCAAAGCGGCCGTTGTTCAGACGCGCGCCGGCGGGACTGTCCTGCACCCGTCCCGACAGCAAGTTGGAGTAGCCGATGAACTGCGCCGAAAAGGCCGTGGCCGGCCGGTCATACAGATCCTGCGGCGTGCCGATTTGTTCGATCTTGGACTGGTTCATCAGGCAGATGCGGTCGGACAGGTTGAGTGCTTCTTCCTGGTCGTGCGTGACGTAGATGAAGGTCGCACCGAGATCCTTGTGCAGGCTGCGGATTTCGGATTGCATGTGCTCGCGCAGTTTCTTGTCGAGCGCGCCGAGCGGTTCATCGAGCAGGATCACCGACGGCTTGTAGACGAAGCAGCGCGCCAGCGCGATGCGTTGCTGCTGGCCGCCGGACAGCTCGCGCGGCAAACGGTTGGCGTAGCTGCCCATCTGCACCATCTCCAACGCGTCGCGCACGGCGACCGTCATCGCCGCCTTGTCCATCTTGCGCATGCGCAGCGGGTAGGCAATGTTTTCCCACACCGACAGGTGCGGGAACAGGGCGTAGCTCTGGAACACCATGCCGATGCCGCGCTCGCCGGCGGCCGTGTGGGTAGCGTCCTTGCCGTTGATGAACAGCGAACCGCCGCTCGGCTCGACCAGGCCTGCAAGTATCTGCAGCAGTGTGGTCTTGCCGGAGCCGGACGGTCCCAGCAGGGTCAGGAACTCGCCGTCCCTGACGTCGAGGTCGGTCGGCGACAGCGCCGTGACGCTGTCGTAGTGCTTGCTGATTGCACGTGTTTGCAGTCTGGCAGTCATAACTTGGATCGCTATCAGGAAAGTAACCAGGCGTTGAAACGGTCCGATACGGCGTTGCGGTTCTTGTGCCACCAGAGACCGCTGGGAGGACGCATCAAGGCGATGTTGGCGGGTGCTGTCGGCAGGATGGCGGCACGCGCGGCGGGGATGTCCTTGTAGGCTTCCAGTGCGGTCGGCCCGTATGCCAGCGTGTCGGTAAAGCCGCTCTGGCGCTTGGCGTCGGCACAGAACTTGACGAACTCCTTGGCGACCGCGGCGCGCGGATTGCCCTTGGGCACGCCCCAGCCTTCGATCGAATACAAACCCTGGTTCCAGTTGATCGCCACCGGTGCGCCGCCCTCGATGGCGGTTTGCGCACGTGCATTCCAGGTCGAGATCATGTCGACTTCGCCGGACTGGATCAGCTGCATGGCCTGGGCGCCGCTGGTCCACCAGACCGCCACGTGCTTCTTGATGCGGTCGAGGCTCTTGAAGGCGCGGTCGAGGTCGAGCGGGTACAGCTTGTCGGGTGCGACGCCGTCGGCCATCAGCGCTTGCTCAAGGGTGTCGATGGCGTTGCGACGCAGCGAGCGGCGACCGGGGAATTTCTCGACGTTCCAGAAATCGGCCCAGGTCTTGGGTGGGTTCTTGGCGAACTTGTCGGTGCGGTATGCCAGGATGGTGGCGTACACGTCGACGCCGACGAAACTCGATGTGATGGAACCGGGCAGCATGTTCTTGAAGTCGGTCGGCACGATGCCGAGCGGCTCCAGCATGCCGGCTTCTTCGAGAATCGGAATGTCCTGCGCCAGCGTCAGCGTAGTGACGTCCCACACGAAATTCTTGGTTTGCACCATGGCGGTCAGTTGCGCAACAGGCTGCGCTTCGCGGGCGACGTTGACGATCTTCACGCCGGTGGCTTTTTCAAACGGATCGTAGAAGGCCTTGCGATAGGCGGCCGTGTACGGACCGCCCGGATCGGCGACCACCAGTTGCTTGGTTTGCGCCATGACCGACGGCGCGACGCCGGTGACGCCCGCAGCCGCGATGCCTGCGGCGCCGGCCATTTTCAGGACGGTGCGGCGGTGATTGTTGAATTGCTGAGTCATACGTACTCCCATAAGTGGTTGTTAGAGGAATTGCCGACCTGCGACTGCCGTGGTGCCTTGTACTTCCCTGTACTTCCGTGTGCGTCTCTGAACTGCAATGTGATGCCGGATCTTGTTCAGGCGCCGATGGTGCGGCCGCGCTTCTTGAAGAACTCTTCCATCATGCGGGCCGGTTCGCCGGTGGCGTAGGCTTCGCCCTGGATGCGGCGGCCGGCGGCGATGGCGTCGACAAAACTCGGTTCGGTGATTTCGTAGAAGCGCTGCTTGTCGAGGCGCATGGCAACCGGCGGCTTGGAGGCCAGTTCACGTGCAATGGCGAGCGACTTGCTCATCACTTCGGCGGCCGGCACCAGGTGATGGATCAGGCCAAGGCGATGCGCTTCTTCGGCTTCCATCATGCGGCCGGTCAGGGTCAGTTCGATGGTGCGCGACAGGCCCAGCATCTGGGTCATGATCCACGGACCGGTGACGCTCGGAATGCCGGAATTGATTTCCGGCTGGCCCATGCGCGAGCCGGCGTGGCCGACACGGATGTCGCCAAGCAACGTGACCTGGAACGCCGAGCCGGCGGCGGTGCCGTTGAGCGCCATGACCAGCGGCTTCTTGAGCGAGCGCAGCGTGCGGTAATAGTTTTCCCACTCGGTCATCCATTCGTCGGCGCGCTGCTCGTCGAAGCCGTGCGCTTCTTCCAGGTCCTGCCCTGCGCAAAATGCGCGATCGCCGGCGCCGGTCATGATGATGGCGCCGATGGCCGCATCCTGATCGCTGCGCTTGAGCGCGGCGATGATCTCGGCGCGCATTTCGCTGTTCCAGGCGTTGAGCTTTTCAGGGCGGTTGAGGGTGATGATGGCGACGTTGCCGTCGAGCGAAACCTTGATGAATTTTTCCATAACTATTCCTATGCAATAAGTAATGTTTTATACCGCTAATTCATGGTACAGCAATTACTATGCCTGTCTATATGCAATGCAAAACGGCCTGTTTAGCTTGTAAACAGTGCATTTCCTCTGCTTTTACGGTGCAGTGCACTACGATTGCGCCGCGCGCGATCAGCCGCGGTGCAAGCAAACGCGAAGCAAATGCGGGGAGTAGAAACGAGGAGAAAGAAGAAAGTGAGAAGTGAGGGATCGATCAGACGAAGCGACGCCGCCCTGTCAGGGCAACGTCGCTACAAGGCAAGAGAGTCAGGCGGGAATGACGGCGAGATGCGAAAACAAGTACGGGTCGGCTCAGCGCGCCAGTTGACGAATGCCAAGCGCGACGATGACGCCGCCGCAGAGACGGTCGATCCAGAGTTTGCCGGCGCGGTAATGCGAGGCAATGCGCGCGTGCGACATCAGGATCGCCACCATCGAATACCACGACGAGGCAACCACGCCGACCACGCCCAGCATGGCGGCGAAGGTCGGCCATGAGACATGCGCCGGCGTCGCCGAGGCGAACACCGCAGCGAAGAAGGCCATCGATTTCGGATTGACGATATTGGTCAGGAAACCTTGCACGAAGGCCTGGCGCAGTCCCGCCGCTTCTTCGTTATTGACCGTAGCGGTCGCATCGCTCGGCGAGGCAGACCCGCTGCCGGCCTTGAGGATGAGATTGCCGCCGAACCAGATCAGGTAAGCAGCCCCTGCGATCTTGACCGCCAGCGCCGCCCATGGAAACGCCGCGAACACGATGCCCACGCCAAGGATGGCGCAGGTGGCCCAGAACAGATTCACGATGACAATGCCGGCCACCAGCGCCAATGCTGCCGCACGCGTGGAAGACACTGCCTTGTGCACCACCGCGACGAAATTGGGACCGGGGATCGTCACGCCGGTGATATAGACGGACAACACCGCGAGCACGGCAGGCCATTGCACCATGTCGATCTCCCTCTCTTACAGTGAACGCGTGATGCCGCCGTCGATGCGGATGTTCTGGCCGGTGATGTAGGCCGCCGCATCGGACGCCAGGTGCGAGGCCAGCGCCGCGACTTCGCTCACCTTGCCGTAGCGCGCCATCGGAATCATCTCCTTGATGCCGGGCTTTTCCGGCAGGCTGTCGATGAAGCCCGGCAGGATATTGTTCATGCGGATGTTTTCCGGCGCGTATTTGTCGGCGAACAGTTTGGTATAGGCCGACAAACCGGCGCGGAACACGCTCGAGGTCGGGAACGACTGCGACGGCTCGACCGCCGAGAAGCTCGAGATATTGATGATGGCGCCGCCGCCCTGCTGCTGCATCAGCGGCGTCACCAGGCGCGCGCTGCGCACCACGTTCATCAGGTAGACCTCCATGCCGAGCAGCCATTCTTCATCGCTGAGCTCGAGCACCTTGCCCTTGGGACCGTGGCCGGCGCTGTTGACCAGCACGTCGATGCGGCCCCAGCGCGCGAGACAGGCGTCGACGGCTTTTTGCAAGTCGGCGACGGATCGATTGGAGCCGGTGACGCCGACACCGCCCAGGCTGTTGCCGAGCGACTCGCCTTTGCCGGAGGAAGAAAGAATGCCGACGCCGAAACCGTCGGCCGCCAGTTTTTGCGCCACGCCGGCGCCCATGCCGCTACCGCCGCCGATGACGAGGGCTACTTTGGTTGTGCTCATTTGCTGCTCCGTATAGATGCGACCGGAGAACGATCCGATCAGAACGCGACAGCGTACACGATCACCCGGATATTTGCCGGACGCCATCATTCCCGAGGAAAACGCCTCGGCTGTGGCTATCCCCGATTGACATTTTGGCTCGCGGCAATTTGTAGACGATTTACAACGCTTTGAGGAAGCACAGGCCAGCATTGGCTTTCCAGAGCCTATCAAGATACATGTTTGGTTTGATCATGCAAATGTAAATGGTTATGATTCTTATCCATTACAGATGCTTACGTTTTCTTTGCATGCCTCCGGCTGCGTCGAACGAGGAAAACGCTGGCGTCGCCCTGCTCGCTTTTTATCCTTCCTGAAGACACCATGACATCGCTCCCGCTTCCTCGCGCCATTGCCGCGCAAACCCGCTGCGCCACCGCCATCGCCGCCGCGCTGATGACGCTTTCCGGCGCCGCTTATGCGCAGCAGGCCGCTACGCCGGCCGAAACGCCGAATACGCTTGAGACTATTCAGGTCAGCGGCGACTGGCTGGGCAGCAATAGCCTGGACGCCAGCGTGAAGACCTTCCCGGGCGCGCGCACGGTGGTCAAGAAAGCTGAAATCGAAAGCACCGGCGCGGTCAACATCGGCGACGTGATGCGCCGCATCCCCGGTGTACAGGCAACCGACAACTCCGGCACCGCCGGCAGTGCGATCTCGCTCAACATCGGCGTGCGCGGCCTGACCGGACGCTACTCGCCGCGCTCGACCATTCTGCTTGACGGCCTGCCGATGTCGGTGGCGCCTTACGGCCAGCCGCAAATTTCGTTTGCGCCGGTCAGCCTCAACAATATGGAGTCGATCGACGTCGTGCGCGGTGGCGGCGCGGTGCGTTATGGTCCGCAAAACGTTGGCGGCATCATCAACTTCAAGACACGCTCGATCCCGACCAAACCGGGCCTTACCAGCGATGCCAGCGTGCGCTACAACAGCTACAGCCAGGGCGGTTCCAGCACGCAGTACAGCGCTTTTGCAGGTACTCAACTGGATAACGGCCTGGGCCTGGCGATGCTGTATTCCGGTACGGAAGGATCAGGCTGGCGCGACAACAGCAACGAGCGCCTGAACGATTTCGCGTTGAAGTTCCGCTTCGAAATCGATCCAAGCTCCGAGATCTACGGCAAGGTGTCCTATTACGACGTGCTCTCGCGCACTCCCGGCGGGCTGACGGTTGCGCAATACAATGCCAATCCGTTTCAGAACACGCGCAAGCATGACTTCTGGTCGGGCAACCGCAAGGCCATCGACCTCGGCTACCTGAACACCATTTCGGACACCAGGGAATTTGAAATCCGCACTTACTATGTCGAGAGCTTCCGTCAGAGCGTACTGATCGGCAGCTCCACGACTGCTTATCAGCACCAGCCGCGCGACTATCAGACCACCGGCATCGAGCCACGCTACACGCAACGCTTCTTCACGGGCAAGGCTGCCAACGACGTAACCATCGGTTATCGCTACATTGGCGAACGCGGCGCCGACAAGTCTTTCAATGAATCGATCGCAACTGGTGCGAACGGTGCAGTGACTTCGTTCAAGAACACCACCGATGCGCATTCGGTCTACATCGACGACAAGATCTCCATCGGCGCATGGCGCATCACGCCTGGCGTGCGTTACGAGCACATCAATTCCGTCCGCGTTGATAACTCGACCAACGGCAAGTTTGAAGTCACCAACAACAAGCCGTTGCCGTCGGTGAATATCGCCTACCTGTATTCGCCTGAACTGACGCTGTTCACCAACTACAACACCTCTTTCGGCGTGGTACAGAACACCCAGCTCAACTCGCTGTCGGCCAGCAATCCGCTGTCGCCTGAACTGGCAAAAACCGTCGAAGCCGGTGCGCGCTGGAAGGGCAATAATCTGTCGGCTGAACTCACCGTATTCGATATCCGCTTCGACAACCAGATCTCGCAAATCCCCGGCACCAATCCTGCGCTGTTCCAGAACATCGGCAAGACCCAGCACGACGGTGTTGAAACTTCGATCGATTACAGCTTCGACAAGGACGGCGCATTGCGCGGCCTGAACGTGTACGCGACCTATGCTTACACGCGTGCACTGCAACGATCCGGCTCGACCACCGGCCTTGACGTGCCGTTCTATTCACGTCAGACCGACACCATCGGCACACGTTACGAGACGGGTCCCTGGGCTTTCAATCTGTCGACCACGCATCAAAGCCGCCAGTTCATGGATGTCGCCAATACCATCAAGGAAAGTGCGGACGGCAGCGTCGGCGAAATCCCCGGCTTCCGCACCTGGAATGCACAGGTCAGCTGGAAGATGCCTAACGCCAAGGGTTTCGATGTCATGGCCGGCGTCAACAACCTGACCGACCGCCGCTACTACACGCGCAACATCGACGGCAATGCCGGTCGCATGGTCGGCGCGCCACGCACGATTTACGTGCAAGGCCGCTACGCATTCTGATAGGTTGATCGGTAATGAGAAGTACACCGAAGTACGCAAGAAGCCTCGCGTTCTTCGGCCCTCCTCTTCAGCGACGCCCGGGCAGCATCTTTACACCCGGGCCGGCCTGAAACTCTTCGCCAGCTGATTCAGCATGAACTCCGGCGCCAGCCGGCTCATCAGCTTGAGCACGTTGCTCAGTCCCGGACGAATCTCCAGTTTGCCTGCTTCGATACCCTTGATCGCATGGTCGGCAAGCACTTTGACGTCCATCGCCTTCATGTCCTTCACCTCGTCCTTGAACTCGTCACGGAACAAGGGCGTCTCGGTGCCCGGCGGCGCCAGTTCGATCACGGTTACGCTGCTGCCGCGCAATTGCACGCGCAAGGCCTGTGAGTAGGAATGCAACGCGGCCTTGGTGGCGCTGTAAATGGGCGAGGAGACAAACGGCACAAAGGCCAGCCCTGATGACACGTTGATGATGGACGCGTCCTTCTGCGCTTTCAGATGCGGCAGAAATTGCTGCACCATGCGCAGCGGCCCACTCAGATTGATATCGATCTCGCGTGTAATGTCGGCGACGCCATGACGCGTATCGTTGAGGTCGAGGTTGCGCATGATGCCCGCATTGTTGATCAGCACGTCCAGTGCCGGGAACTGCGTGGTCACCTGGGCATGCAAAGCGGCAATCGCCTCGACGTCGCTGACATCGCTGCGGATGATGTGCACCGCCGGCAGCTCGCGCTTGGCGGCCTCCAGCTTGTCGGCGTCGCGACCGGTGATGATCACCGTGTTGCCGAGCGCCAGCAAGCGGCGTGTCAATTCGAAGCCGATGCCGCTGCTACCGCCGGTGATGAGGATGGTTTTGTTCTTCAATTGCATGATTGCTCCCGTAGATGGATCCGGCGTTGTAGCGATGGCCGCTTCATAAGGTTTACCTCACAAGTTTTACTTGCCAACAAACCCGCTGAAACCCAGTATAGGGACTACGCTCTCTTTTAGAAAGTAGGCACTCGACAGTGCGAGAGTTACCAAAAGGAGAGCATGGAAATGAAGATCGCACCACCCACCAAAGAACAGATTGCCAAAGCGCACTACTACACCACGCAAGCGCCGCCGAAAGAGCTTGATCCGCGTCTGGAAGCGCTCGTCACCGACGTCATCGGCCGCGTCGCCGACAAGTGGACCATGTTGATTCTGGAAGTGTTGGCCGAGCACGGCGAATCGCGTTTCACCCGCATCGGCGAACTGGTGGGCGGCATCAGCCAGAAGATGCTGACGCAGACGCTGCGCCAGATGGAGCGTGACGGCCTGCTGATTCGCACCGTCCATCCGGTGGTGCCGCCGCGCGTCGAATACAAGCTGACCGATCTCGGCATGAGCCTGGGCGCGGCGTTTTGCGGCGTCTGGATCTGGGCGGCGGAAAACCTGCAAAGCATAGAACAGGCACGCCGCGAATTCGATCAGAGAGCGGACAACAAAACCGCAAAGTAAATGCTGAAATGCAAACGCCCTGCATTCCTTTTATGAAATGCAGGGCGAAAATCAAGGTGAGAAATCAGCGACGGCATTCAAGCCGCCGCCATCAACTCAACGCCAGCCGCGATGCCAACCGTATTGCGGATGACGCCAGCCCCAACCGTAGTGTGCGTGGTACTCCCAGACATAGCCCGGCCCGGGCGATGCATAGGCCGGCTGCACATACACCACGCCCGGCGGCGCCGCGTAAGCCGGCTCGACATAGGCGGGGCGCACCGACGGCGGCGTTACGACGCAGCCGCTGACGGCGACTACTACCGCCGCCGCAGACAACAGGCCTGCAATTCTGATCATTCGGGTATTCATTTTTTCTGGCTCCTCGTCAGGAAATCGGGAAGGGATACCAGCCTTGCATTGCTTATCCGACAAGCGCCGGAGGCAATGCGGCTGCTGTTCTCTTAACGTGGACAGGCAGAGAAACGAAGACTGTAAAGTTGTATTAATCTGTAAGAAGAATCAGCAAATTGTCAGGTCGCATGCGGCTCGGCATCCGTCGAACATGTCAGCGCTTCCCACTGCGCCAGCTCCTGCGTCAGTTCCGCCAGCTTCTTTCTGACCAGCGCCAATGCATCGCTGCCCAATAGCAAATGCGTAGGCGGCGACGGACTATCCACCAACGCCAGCATCGCCTGCGCCGCCTTGCGCGGATCGCCCGTTTGTTTGCCGCTACGCTCGGAGCGCGTAGTCCGGATCGGATCGAACAGCGCGTCGTAGTCGGCAATGCTGCGCGGCGAACGCACCATCGAGCGCCCCGCCCAGTCGGTACGGAACGATCCCGGCGCCACGGCAGTGACGAACACATTGAAGGTCTTGAGTTCCTTTGCCAAGGTTTCCGAAATCCCCTCCAAGGCGAACTTGCTCCCGCAGTAATAGGCAATGCCCGGCATCGTGATGAAGCCACCCATCGAGGTGATGTTGATGATGTGACCACGCCGGCGCTGACGCATGAAGGGCACGAACCCCTTCGTCACCGCCACCGCACCGAACACGTTGACGTCGAACTGGCGTTGCAGCGCGTCCATGCCGGACTCCTCGAAGATGCCTTCGTGGCCGTAGCCGGCATTGTTGACCAACACATCGACCGGGCCGACGTTCACTTCCACCTCGGCGGCGATACGTTCCGCTGCGGCAAAATCGGTGACGTCGAGGATGCGCGCGAACGCCTTTCCAGGGTAATCGGAGAATTGTTGTTCGAAAGCGCGGCGGGCGTCTTCGCTGCGTACTGTGCCGACCACACGATGACCGGCGGCGATGGCGGCTTCGGCAAGCGCAAGGCCGAAGCCGCTACTGACGCCGGTGATGAAAAAAGTTTTGGATGCAGACATGGCAATTCCTTTGCTGGGCGTGAAAGACGAGAACAAAAATCGACAAGGCCATTATCGATTTCCGCGCACGTCGCGGCTGCCGGTTCTTCTGGCATGTTTGCCTGATTCTCTGAGAAGCTGGCGAGGAGACGCATTCAATGGCAAAGTAAACGCATCACCACTTGCCGGATTCAATGACATGCCAACCGACCTGTCGCTCAGCACGCCGAAGGAAGTCCGCCGCCGCATGGCAGAACGTATGGTCGAACTGTTGGCGGCATTGACGCCCTTGGAAGGCTACAACCTGTCGCCGCTGGCCGACGTGCGCTTCCTGCGCTCCAACCGTCCGCTGAAACGCATGCCCGTACTGTACGAGCCGGGCATCGTGATCGTCGCGCAGGGCCGCAAGCGCGGCTATCTCGGTTCGGAAGTGTATTTGTACGACGCCCAGCACTACCTGGCGGTATCGGTGCCGGTGCCGTTTTCGATGGAGACCGACGCCAGTGAAAAGGAACCGATGCTGGCGATCTACCTGCGGCTGGATTTCAAGGTTGCGGCCGCGCTGATGATGGAGATCGATGAATGCGCCGGCCCCGTCATCGCCAAGCCGCGTGGCATGGTGTCGACGCCGATGGAGAGCGCGCTTTCTGCATCGGTGCTGCGTTTTCTGGAAGCGATGAATGATCCGCTGGAGTCAGCGGTGCTGGGTCCGTCGCTGGTGCGCGAAATTTATTTCCGCGTGCTGACCGGTCAACAAGGTGGAACGATGCGCGCCGCGCTGACGATGCAAGGTCAGTTCGGCAAGATTTCGCGCGCCATCGGCATGATCCATCGCAGCTACGACGAAGCGCTGGGCATCGAACAACTGGCGAAGGAAGCCGGCATGAGCGTGCCGACCTTCCACGCGCATTTCAAGACCGTGACCGACACCTCGCCGATGCAGTACCTGAAATCAACACGGCTGCACCAGGCACGCCTGCTGATGCTGCGCAACGGCATGACGGCGGGCGCCGCCTGTGCACAAGTCGGCTATGAAAGCGCGTCGCAATTCAGCCGCGAATTCAAACGCCTGTTCGGCCGCACGCCGGTGGAAGAAGTCGATCGCATGCGCAAGAGTTTTGCGCTGCCGCCGCAGGAAGACGGCGCGCAGTTTGTGTCTTCACACTGAGAACCGCTGCAAATCCTACGTCAAACAAATGCTGCAGCTATGTCCCTTGCAATTGTGCAGCACGCTGCTGCGCCCTGCACCTGCATGCGCGCCGGGACCTGCCGCGCCCTTCCCTGCAAGCTGCTCGGCGCCGTTGCGCGGACGCCAGCTTTGCATGACCTGCACGCCGACGCGCGCACCGGTCAACATCGGCGCGGCAATGGTGTCTTCTTTGCAGTAGGGACACTCGACCTGGCCTTGCAAGGCCTGCATCTTGAGCAGTTTTTCGAAGATGCCTTCGCAGTGGCTGCAGCGGATATCGTATAAGGGCATGTTCTGCTCCGGTGTGAAAAGGACTTGGATGTTCGGATCGCGGATGGAGACAGATCTCCATCCGCAAAAAGCCAATCGGCTATGGTTTTCGGCCCCAGTACGACTTGTCGTTCAACATCCCCTTCGGCGTGATGTCCTGATCGAAGATCGAGGTCGGCAACGACACCGTGCACGCGCAGTTCGGAATATCCACGATGCCGCCGATGCGTCCTTCCACCGGCGCGGCGGTCAGCAGCATGTAGGCCTGGCTGCCGGTGTAGCCGAAGTGGGTCAGGTAGTCGATCGCCTTCAGGCAGGCCTGGCGATAGGCGACGGTGGCGTCGAGGTAATAGTTGACGCCGTTCTCGACGCTGATGCCTTCGAAGGTCAGCCATTGCTCGTAGTGCGGCTTGACGATGCTTGGCATGAAGATAGGCGAGCTGATGTTGTACTTCGCCATGCCGCCCTTGATCAGGTCGAAGCCGACGTGGCTGACGCCGTCCATTTCAATCGCGCCGCAGAAACCGATTTCGCCGTCGCCTTGGGAGAAGTGCAAGTCGCCCATCGAGAAGCCCGCACCCTTCACATACACCGGGAAGAAAATCCGCGTGCCGGCCGACAGATCCTTGATGTCGGTGTTGCCGCCATGCTCGCGCGGCGGCACGGTGCGCGCCGCGATCTTGGCCATCTCGTCGAACTTGGCGCCGGTCAGGCCGCGCAGCACGGCGGTGCTCGGATCAGGCGGCTTGGCCAGGCCCTTGGCGGCCAACGGCGCTTCGCGGCGATTCCATTCGGCCAGCAGATCGTGCGACGGCAGGCAACCCATCAGGCCCGGATGCGTGAGACCGGCAATGCGCACGCCGGGGATGTGGCGCGAGGTGGCGTACAGGCCCTTCAGGTCCCAGATCGCCTTGTCGGCATCGGGAAAATAATCGGCCAGGAAGCCGCCGCCGTTCTCCTTGGAAAACACGCCCGAGAACCCGACCGGCGTGACCGGCTTGATGTCGAGCAAGTCGATCACCAGCAGGTCGCCCGGTTCGGCGCCTTCGACGTGGAACGGGCCGGTCAGCGGATGCGCGCGCGTGAGGTCGACGTTCTTGACGTCGGAGATGTCGTCGGTGTCCTTGATCTGTGCATCGAGGAAATCCAGCGACTCGATCAGGATGGACTCGCCCGGCTTGACCGACGACAGGAACGGCAGGTCGGGATGCCAGCGGTTGTGTCCGAGTTCAGGCTGCTCTGCCAGCGGTACGCCGGGCTTGATCTTGAAGTGTTGCATGCGACTCTCCTTCTCGTGTGGAATGCGGATGAATTGACGATTTATTCGTTGGGAATGCCGGGCACCGGGCACTCCGGCGTGCCGGCGGTCTTGCGCGTGATCGCCTCGACCTGGGCGCGCGCAGCCTGCGGATCGTTGACCCAGGTCTTGTAGAAGTCGAGCGGGCAATCGGCCACGCCCGCCGAGGACTCGCCGGAATTGATCTTGCCGGTGTAGCCGCGGTGCAGCAGCTTGAACAGATGGTTCTGCGACTGCCAGTTGCGGCGCGCATCACGGATTGCGCTGACCGACAGTTCGGCGTACTGGATGCCCATCTCTTCGGTCTCGCACTCGCCCAGCGTGCGGCCGTCAAAGCCGATGATTGCCGAGTGGCCGAAATAGGAATACACGCCGTCGAAGCCGGCCGCGTTGGCGACCGCAACGTAGACGTTGTTCATCCACGCCATCGCCTTGGACACCAGTATTTGCTGTTCCTTGGCCGGGTACATGTAGCCCTGGCAGCGCACGATCAATTCGGCGCCCTTCATGGCGCAGTCGCGCCAGATTTCGGGATAGTTGCCGTCGTCGCAGATGATCAGGCTGATCTTCAATCCCTTGGGGCCGTCGCAGACATACGTCTTGTCGCCCGGATACCAGCCCTCGATCGGCGTCCACGGCATGATCTTGCGGTACTTCTGCACGATCTCGCCTTGGTCGTTGATCAGGATCAGCGTGTTGTAGGGCGCCTTGTGCGGATGCTCTTCGTGGCGTTCGCCGGTCAGCGAAAACACGCCCCAGACGCCGGCGATGCGGCAGGCTTCCGAAAACACGCGGGTCTCTTCGCCGGGGATGCTGGCGGCGGTGTCGTACATTTCCTTCTCGTCGTACATGATCCCGTGCGTCGAGTACTCGGGAAAAATGACCAGATCGAGGCCGGGCAAACCCTGCTTCATGCCGATCAGCATGGCCGCGATCCGGTTGACGTTGTCCATCACTTCAGCGCGGTTGTGCAGGCGCGGCATCTTGTAATTGACGACCGCCACGCCCACCGCATCTTTACTGCTTGATATGTCTCCATGCCTCATGACGCTACTCCTCCTTCAAAACGTTTCAGAACAGGTTCTTACACCGACAGGTATTTGCTGATGGTCGGCGCATCGACGTTGGCGCGCGTGTCTTCGTAGACGAAGCGGCCCTTGTCGATCACCAGGAAGCGGTCGGCGATCTCCAGCGTGAAGCTCAGCACCTGTTCCGATACGATGATGGTGAGCTCGCGGATCTTGCGGATCTCTTTCAGGCTGCGTGCGATGTCCTTGATGATGGACGGCTGTATGCCTTCGGTCGGCTCGTCCAGCAGCAGCACGCGCGGATTGGTCGCCAACGCGCGCGCAATTGCCAGTTGCTGTTGCTGCCCGCCCGACAGGTTGCCGCCCTTGCGGCTGCGCATCTCGTACAGCACCGGGAACAGTGCATACAACTCGTCCGGCACCTTGCCGCGCGCATCAGCGGCGAGGCCGGTCTGGATGTTTTCCAGCACCGTCATGCCGGGGAAAATCATGCGCCCCTGCGGCACGTAGGCGACGCCGCGCGAGACGCGCTGATGGCTTTCCAACGCGCCCAGTTCGACGCCGTCGATCTTGATGCTGCCGTCGCGCAGCGGCAGGATGCCCATCAGCGTCTTGAACAGCGTGGTCTTGCCCATGCCGTTGCGGCCCATGACGGCGACGATTTCTTCCTTCGCCACCGACAGGTTGATGTCGTGGATGACGGCACTCTGGCCGTAGCCGGAAGCAAGGTTGGATACGTTGAACATGACTGGCTCCGGGAATGAATTAATGACCTAAGTAGACGTCGATAACCTTCGGATCGGACTGCACCTTGTCCATGCTGCCTTCGGCGAGGATCTTTCCCTGGTGCAGCACGGTCACCTTGTGTGCGATGCTCTTGACGAAATCCATGTCGTGCTCGATCACCACCACCGAACGGCCCTGGCTGATGCGACCCAGCAGTTGCGCGGTCTTTTCGCGTTCGGACACGCTCATGCCGGCGACCGGTTCGTCCAGCATCAACAGTTCCGGTTCCTGCATCAGCAGCATGCCGATCTCCAGCCACTGCTTCTGGCCATGCGACAGCAAGTCGGCTTGCGTATATAAGTGCTGATCGAGGAAGATTTCTGCCGCCACCGATTCAACGCGCGCCACCACATCCGGCGAGCGCTTGAAGGTCAGCGCGCCGAACACCTTGCGGCCGCGCGGGAAGGACATTTCCAGGTTCTCGAACACACTGAGGTTTTCATAAATCGACGGCGTCTGGAACTTGCGGCCGACGCCGGCGCGCACGATGGCGTGCTCGCTCATCTTGGTCAGCTCGTGGTTGTTGAAGCGGATGCTGCCCGAGGTCGCCTGGGTCTTGCCGCAGATCAGGTCCAGCACGGTGGTCTTGCCGGCGCCGTTGGGGCCGATCACCACGCGCACTTCATTGCGCTGGACGTAGAAATTAAGCTTGTCGACCGCCGTGAAACCGTCGAAGGAAACCGTCAGGTCCTCGATCGCCAGCACGGGGTGATCGGTCGATTCGAATCCGATGGGTGCGTTGCTCATTTGCTGGCCTCCAGGTTGGCGCCGTCGATGCTGATCTCAGTGGAATCCGGCTTGGTGGCCGCTTTCGGTTTCGCCGCGTCAGGCTCTGCCGCTTTTTTCGGCTTGCGGGAGAATTTTTCCATCAGGCGCTTGCCCTGCTTTTCATACACGCCGGCCAGACCATTCGGGAAGTACATCACCACCGCGATGAACAGTCCGCCCATCAGGAACAGCCACAGCTCGGGGAAGGTTTCCGAAAAATACGTCTTGCCGAAGTTCACCAGCAAGGTGCCGTACACCGCGCCGAGCAGCGACATGCGACCGCCGACCGCCGCGTAGATCACCATCTCGATCGACGGCACGATGCCGACGAAGGACGGCGACATGAAGCCGACCTGCAGGGTGAACATGGCGCCGCCGATGGCCGAGAACATCGCCGCCACACAAAACACGAAGACCTTGAAGCTGGCCACGTCGTAACCGGAGAAGCGCACGCGCTCTTCCTTGTCGCGCATCGCCATCAGCAGGCGACCGAGCTTGGAGGTCAGGATGTAGCGGCCGAACAGGATGCAAGCGAACAGCAGTCCGGCGTTGACGAAGTACAGGATCACCTTGGCGCTGTCGGTGCGGATGTCCCAGCCCATCAGCGTCTTCAGGTCGGTGATGCCGTTGACGCCGCCGGTCAGGCCTTGCTGGCCGATGATCAGGATCGACAGGATCGCGGCAATCGCCTGCGTCACGATGGAGAAGTAGACGTCGCCGACACGGCGCTTGAACATCGCCATGCCGATGATCAGCGCCAGCAAGGTCGGCACCGCCAATACCGCCAGCACGGTGAAGCTGAAGCTGTGGAAGGGCTGCCACATCGTCGGCAGCGAGGTGATCTGGTTCCAGTCCATGAAATCGGGGATGCCGGGCGTGGACTGGATCTTGGTGCTGATCGGGTCCGACGCTTCGAGCTTCAGGAACATCGCCATGCAATAGCCGCCGACGCCGAAGAACACGCCCTGGCCGAGGCTCAGGATGCCGCCGTAACCCCAGCACAGCACCAGGCCGACGGCGACGAAAGCGTAGGACAGGTATTTGCCGACCAGGTTGAGACGGAAGATGTCCAGGCCCAGCGGAAAGATCACCAGCAACAGCACTCCCAATATCAGCAGTCCGATCAATCCGGATCTGCCGCCCAATAATTTTTCGTATGCTGCATTCATTGTCGAACCTCGCTAAGGGAATCTGGGATAGCTTTTTCTTACTTGCGTACGCGTGCCGAGAACAATCCCTGCGGACGCAGCATCAGGATCAGGATCACCGCCGACAACGTCAGCACCTTGGCCATCGAACCGGTCAGGAAGAACTCGGCGGTGGACTGCGTCTGTGCAATCGAGAAGGCCGAGGCGATCGTGCCGATCAGGCTCTGTGCGCCGCCGAACACCACCACCAGGAAGGTGTCGACGATGTACAGCGAACCGCTGGTGGGACCGGTCGAGCCGATCGTGGTGAACGCCGCGCCGGCCACACCCGCGACGCCGCAACCGAGCGCGAAGGTGGTGCGATCGACCTTGCGGGTATTGATGCCGACGGCGCCGGCCATGACACGGTTCTGCATGGTGGCGCGCACCTGCAAACCCCAGCGCGAACGGAACAGCAGGATGAAGATGCCCCCTGTCAGCAACACTGTCAGGCACATCATGAACAGGCCGTTGATCGGGATGTCGATGGCGTCGGTCGGCTTGAACGAACCGAGCAGCCAGTCGGGCAAGGTGGCGCTGACTTCCTTGGCGCCGAAGATGGAGCGAAAGGTCTGCTGCATCGCCAGGCTCAGGCCCCAGGTCGCCAGCAGCGTGTCGAGCGGCCGCTTGTAGAGGCGGCTGATCAGCAGCAGCTCGGTGAGGTAGCCAAACCCGTAAGCGACGATGAACGACAGCACCACCGCGCCGAAGAAATAGAACGGTTGCAGGCTGGGCGCATAGGTCGTGGTCAGGTGCGACAGCAGGTAAGTGATGTAAGCGCCGATGGTCAGGAATTCGCCGTGCGCCATGTTGATCACGCCCATCTGGCCAAAGATGATGGCCAGGCCCAACGCCATCAGCAACAGCACGCAAAACACCGACAGGCCATTGAAGCCCTGCATGGCGAAGATGGCGAAAAATTCCGTTAGTGAGACCATGTTGACTCCCGCCCTGGGTGATTGATAAGCAATGTCCGGGTACTTCAAAATTCAATGATTCAACTGCAACTGCAACTACGTGGGCGGCAGCGCCCGCATGTCACTACAGACGCCGCCGCTTTGCTGCCAACAAATCAACTACCGGTAGGCGATTTATTGATAACCCTTGGGGAAAGGATTCGGTTCGATCAGGTCCGACTCGTAGATGACTTTGAACTGGCCGTCCTTCTGCGCTTCGCCGATGCGGGTCTTGCTCCACAGGTGATGGTTGGCGTGGACCTTGACGTAGCCTTCCGGCGCGGTCTTCAGTTCCAGACCAGGCGATGCGGCGACGACCTTGTCGACGTCGAAGCTGCCGGCCTTTTCAACTGCCGCCTTCCACAGCCATGGGCCGAGGTAGGCTGCCTGCGTAACGTCGCCGATCACCGAATTGGCGCCGAACTTGGCCTTGAACTCGGCCACGAATTTCTTGTTGTTCGGGTTGTCGAGGCTTTGGAAATATTTCATCGAGGCGTAGAAGCCTTCGACGTTTTCGCCGCCGATGCCGAGCATTTCATCTTCGGTCACGGAGATAGTCAGCAGGTTCTGCGTCTTTGCCGTCACACCGGCCGCCTTCAGCTGCTTGTAGAAGGCGACATTGCTGCCGCCGACCACGTCGGCGAAGATGACGTCAGGTTTTTTCAGCTTGATCTTGTTGATCAGCGAACCGAACTGGGTGTTGCCCAGCGGGTAATACTCTTCGCCGACCACCGAACCCTTGAGCACGTTCTCGATGTGCTTGCGGGCGATCTTGTTGGAGGTGCGCGGCCAGATGTAGTCGGAGCCGATCAGGAAGAAGGTCTTGGCCTTCTTCTCTTTCGCCACCCAGTTCAAGCCGGCCAACACTTGCTGTGTGGCTTCCTGGCCGGTGTAGAAGACGTTCTTGGATTGCTCCAGGCCTTCATAGAAAGTCGGGTAGTAGAGCAGACCGTTGTCTTTTTCGAAGACCGGCAGCACGGCTTTGCGCGAGGCCGATGTCCAGCAGCCGAACACGGCGGCGACGTGATCGTTCTCGAGCAGCTTCTTGGCTTTTTCGGCGAAGGTCGGCCAGTCGCTGGCGCCGTCTTCCTGGATGATCTTGATCTTGCGACCGAGGATGCCGCCCATGGAGTTGATCTGGTCGATCGCCAGGCGCTCGGCCTGGATCGAACCGGTCTCGCTGATCGCCATGGTGCCGGTGGCCGAGTGCAGCTGGCCGACCGTGACTTCGGTGTCAGTGATGGCCAGCTTGGTGGTGTTGATCTTGGCGGTCGGGAACTGCTGCGCCATGGCCAGGCCGGGGAACGCCATGGCTGCACCGGCGGCGCCTGCGACGATGCCCATCATGATCTTGCGGCGTTGGGATGAAGGCGGTTTGGAAGAGGAACGGTGCGACATGCGGTACTCCTTTCGAGCGTTATTGGAAGTAATCGGACGTGGTCGTGTCGATCAGGCTGAATCAGTTAAATCGATTGATTCGATTGAAACAAAACGAGGCGAAAGCCGGGACCGACATGCGAGTGTTCTCTCCCTCCCACTGTGCTTCCTGCTCGTTCTGGGATGGAGAATAGGTTTTGCGGTGCGGCGCAACAATACGTTGTTTGACGTAAAACCCGGGAGCGGGTGGGCGTGATTGCGAGCGCCCGGTCGCACAGGTTTCGCTCGTGCGCGGCATGGTATTGGTGCGTTTTCGTGAGATCCGGAGGGGGCGCGGCTGCCGTGTTTTGGTGAATCGAAGCAAAACACGGCCGCATACGCCTGTCCGCATACGTCATTTGACGTATGCCGTCCTGGGCCGATTGGTTTGAAAATTGCTTCGTCGGGAAGAGGTCGCGGCGATTGCACACGGAGTGCCGTAGTCGCCGCTTCCGCCCTCACCCCGGCATTGATCACCAACGCGAGCAAACATTGACCAATCCCGCCATCCAACGCATCGTCAAAGTCCGGCGCGACTACAACACCTGGGTCGCCAACGAGACGCTGGAAGACTACGCGCTGCGCTATACGCCGCGCTCGTTCCGGCGCTGGTCCGAGTTCCGCCTGGCCAACACCGCCCTGGGCGCGACCTCGTTCCTGGCGCTGGAAGCGATCAGCGGCGCGATCACGCTCAGTTATGGCTTTACCAACACTTTCTGGGCGATCGCCTGCGTGGTGGTGCTGTTCTTCCTGACCGGGTTGCCGATCAGTTATTACGCCGCCAAATATGGCGTCGACATGGACCTGCTGACGCGCGGCGCCGGCTTCGGCTACATCGGCTCGACCGTCACCTCGCTGATCTACGCCAGCTTCACCTTCATCTTCTTCGCGCTGGAGGCGGCCATCATGGCGCAGGCCATCGAGATCTATTTCGGCCTGCCGCTGGTCTATGGCTATGTGCTGTGCTCGCTGATCGTGATTCCGATGGTGGCGTACGGCATCACGCTGATCAACCGCCTGCAGATGTGGACGCAACCGCTGTGGATCGTGCTGCTGACGCTGCCGTATATCTGCGTCCTCTATAAAGAACCGGAAGCGCTCACCAACCTGATCACCTTCGCCGGCCGTGCCGAAGAAGGCGGGTCGTTCAACATCTATCTGTTCGGCGCGGCGGCGACGGTGGCGTTTTCGCTGATCGCGCAGATCGGCGAACAGGTCGACTTCTTGCGCTTCCTGCCGGAAAAGACACAAGCCAATCGCGGCCGCTGGTGGACCGCGCTGCTGCTGGCGGGTCCGGGATGGATCCTGCTGGGCGGCGCCAAGATGCTGGGCGGCGCACTGCTGGCCTTCCTGGCCGTGCAACATGAAGTGCCGATGGGCAAGGCGGTGGAGCCGACCCAGATGTACCTGATCGGCTATCAATACGTGTTTTCCAATCCGGCGCTGGTGCTCGGCGCGGTCGCACTGTTCGTGGTGGTGTCGCAGATCAAGATCAACGTCACCAACGCCTATGCCGGCTCACTCGCCTGGTCCAACTTCTTTGCACGGCTGACGCACAGCCATCCGGGCCGGGTGGTGTGGCTGGTGTTCAACGTGCTGATCGCGGTGCTACTGATGGAGCTGGGCGTGTTCAATGCATTGGAACACGTGCTGGCGCTGTACAGCCTGGTGGCGATCTCGTGGATAGGCGCGGTGGTGTCGGACCTGGTCATCAACAAACCGCTCAAGCTGAGCCCGCCGCATATCGAATTCAAGCGCGCGCACCTGTACGACATCAATCCGGTCGGCGTGGGGTCGATGGCGATTGCCTCCATCCTCTCCGCCATCGCGATGTCGGGCGTGCTCGGCAAGCTGGCGGCGGCGATGTCGCCGTTCATTGCGCTCGGCACCGCCTTGCTGATGGCGCCGCTGATCGCCATCGCGACCAAGAGCCGCTATTACATCGCGCGCGAAGACACATTGCCGGAACATCTCCATACGGGCAAAGATGCTGATCATCAACACGCCGAGCTCGAATGCGTCATCTGCGGCAACCAGTTCGAGATGCCCGACATGGCGCACTGCCCGGCGTACCAGGGTGCGATCTGCTCGCTGTGCTGTTCGCTCGACGCGCGCTGCAACGACCGTTGCAAGACGCCGGCGGCGCGGCTGCCCAATCAGGTTTTCAGCACCTTGCAGGCCCTGCTGCCGTCGCGCTTCACGCTCAAGCTCAACACCCGCATCGGCCACTACCTGATCGTGTTCGGCCTGATCTCGGGCGGCCTGGCGGTGGTGCTGTGGATGCTGTACTTCCAGCAGATGGCCGGCATCTCGGGGCTGACGCCGAGCGGTCCCGATTCCATCCAGAGCATTTTCATCAAGCTGTTCTGTACGCTGCTGGTGCTGATCGGCGTCGGTTCGTGGTGGCTGATCCTGACCAATGAAAGCCGCAGCGTCGCGCATGAAGAATCGGAACGCCAGACCAATCTGCTGCTGCAGGAAATCGAGGCGCACAAACAGACCGACGCCGAACTGCAGCGCGCCAAGGAAGCTGCCGAATCCGCCAATCTGGCCAAGAGCCGTTTCGTCACCGGCATGAGCCATGAACTGCGCACGCCCTTGAACAGCATCCTCGGCTATGCGCAGATCCTGCATGTCGATGCCACCATCCCCCCGGCGCGCAAGGATGCAATTGCGGTGATCCGCCGCAGCGGCGAACATCTGCTGAGCCTGATCGACGGCCTGCTGGACATCGCCAAGATCGAAGCCGGCAAGATGCGGCTGGCTTCAGATGAACTGGCGCTGTCGGAATTCCTCGAACAGATCGCCGGCATGTTCGCGCCGCAGGCAGAGCAAAAAGGCCTGAGCTTCCGTTTCGAAAAAACCGGCCGCATCCCGCACATCGTGCATGCCGACCAGAAGCGCCTGCGCCAGATCCTGATCAACCTGATCGGCAATGCCGTCAAGTTCACCGACAGCGGCAGCGTGACGGTGCGGGTGCGTTACCTGCGCGAGATCGCCTACTTCGACATCATCGACACCGGCATCGGGATTGCCGATGACGACCTTGATCGCATCTTCCTGCCGTTCGAACGCAGCAGCGCCGCCAACCTGCGGGAAGACATCGGCACCGGCCTCGGCCTTGCCATCAGCAGTATGCTCACCCACATCATGGGCGGCGAGCTGGCGGTCAAGAGCAAGGTTGGCAGCGGCAGCAGCTTCCATCTGAAGATCTATCTGCCGGAAGTCCACGTGCCGCGTCCGCGTCTCAAACTGGAAGACCAGATGTCCGGCTACATCGGTCCCTCCAAACGCGTGCTGGTGGTCGACGACCAGGCCTCGCAACGCTTGCTGCTCAAGGAGATGCTGCTGCCGCTGGGCTTCGAGGTGGTCGAAGCCGACGGCGGCATCGCCTGCCTGGAAGAACTCACGCGGCGTACACCGGACCTGGTGCTGCTCGACATCGCCATGCCGCTGATGGACGGCTGGTCGGTGGCGCGCGCCATCCGCGCACGCGGGCTGACGCAGCTGCCGATCATCATCGTCTCGGCCAACGCCTTCGAGAGTGGGCACGAGCGCGGCCACGAACGCAGCAACGACGGCGACGGCGTTGAGCCACCGCTGTACAACGACTTCGTTGTCAAGCCGGTGTCGTATAACGAATTGCTGTCAAAGATCCGGCAGCAGCTGCGCATCGACTGGGTATCGGCGGTGGTCTTGCCGCTTTCCACTCCCGCGAAAGAAGCCGTCGTCGCGCAGCCGATGATGCTGGTTCCCTCGCAGGAAAAATTGCAGACGCTGCTGGAGCTGGGTTCCATCGGTTACGCCAAGGGCATCCTCAAGAAGCTCGACGAGATGGAACAACAGAATTCGGCTTACCTGCCCTTCACCACGGAACTCAGGCAACTGGTCAAGCAGTTCCGCCTGAATGAATATGTCACCCGTATCAAGGAGATGATTCGTCATGATGTCAACAACGTTTGATCGGCATGTCGTCCTGATCGTCGACGACAAGCCCGACAACCTCGCCATGCTGTCCGACTCGCTCGACGAGAGCGGCCACATCGTGCTGGTCGCCACCGACGGCATCAGCGCGCTGGAGCGGCTCGACTACATCACGCCGGACCTGATCCTGCTGGACGCGATGATGCCGGGCATTGACGGCTTTGAAACCTGCAAGCGCATCAAGCTGATCAAGAGCGTCAACCACGTGCCGGTGGTGTTCATGACCGGCCTGACCGAGACCGAACACGTGGTGCGCGGTTTCGAAGTCGGCGGCATCGACTACGTGACCAAACCGATCAAGCCGCAGGAAGTGGTGGCGCGCATCGGCGCCCACATCAAGACCGCGCGCATGATGTCGCAGGCGCGCGGCATGCTCGAACACGCTGCGCATGCCGTCATCGTCCTCAGCGGCAACGGCCTGCCGCTGTGGCAGACCAGCAAGGCGTCGCTGTGGCTGGAAAAATATTTCCCGGCCGGCACTGCCGCCGTGAATGCCGGTCACAAGCTGCCGATGATGCTGCAATCCTGGCTCAACGAAAGCCTGGTGCGCCAGCGCCAGGGCAATGGCGACATCCGCCCGCTGGTGACGACGCAAGGCGACTGCGAACTGCGCATCGCGCTGTCGGCGCCCGGCCAGGGGAATGAAATCACCTTGCTGCTGGAAGAGAAAAATATCGGCGCTGAAATTGCAGCCGCCGCAGCAACAGCAACCACTGCCCTGCTCCGTTCAGCCGTGCAAGGCAGCGAGGCATTGACGCCCGGAAGCTTCCACCTGACCCCGCGCGAGAGCGATGTACTGGCGTGGCTGGGCAAAGGCAAGACCAACCGCGACATCGCCGAGATCCTCGGCATGAGTCCGCGCACCGTGAACAAGCATCTCGAACACATCTTCGTCAAACTCGGCGTGGAAACACGCTCGGCGGCGGCGGTGCTGGCGAGCAGTGTGCAACAGGCGCCGACGCCGAGGAGCGGCAGCGGCCTGTTGCAGTAGTCGCCGTCAGGCAGCAACCGCGGCGGACTGATCAGCCTTCATCGTTTCCCAGAATGCGCCGTCGCCGCGCACCGTGGTGCGATTGAGCACACGCCGTTGCAATGGCGACAAGGGCGTGGCGCGATGCGCGACACGGAAGTTGTCCGCCACCACGAAGTCGCCTTCCTTCCATTGATGCCGGTACACCGCGCCTTCGCGCGACAGATGACGGTCGAGCGTGGCGATCAGCTGTTCGGTGGCGTCGCGTTCCATGCCGATGATGCTGTTGGTGAGGCCGACGTTCAGGTACAGACCGTCGACGCCGGTATGCGGATGCGGCATCACCAGCGGATGCACCACGTGGTTGCGATGCGTGGTCTGCAATCCCTTGATCTGTGCTTTCATTTCCTCCGGCAAGCTGCGCCAGGCTTGCTGCAAATCGGTGAACAAGGTGTCGCCGCCGACGTCCGGGCGCGCCTCCATATGCCACAACGACATCGGCGTCGGCACCGTGCGGAACGAGCCGTCCGAGTGCCAGTAGCGACCGACGCCGGTATAGCCTTCGGTAGCGCGGCTGGCGACACGGAAGATCTGCGGATAGCCGGGAATCTGCCCCGGCGCCGGCGGGAACTCTTCCAGCGCGCCGAACACCTCCGAGGCCGCGATCTGCGCCTGCGGTTCCAGCACGGGACCGGGAATGACCAACAGGCCGTACTCCAGCAGCGCCGCCTGCAATGTCTGCTGCGCATCCCGGTCGTCGCCCAGCCGGGCCAGGTCGACGTTGTGAATGCGTGCGCCGAAACCGGCGCTCATGGGGATGATGTTCATGGTGCTTCCTTTCGTGAGAATGACGAGGCGCAGGTCCAGCCTGAGGGTCGTCCGGGGATCGCGATTGCAATCGACGCCCTTATCTTGGCCCTCATCGGGCAAGGGCGGAACGTCTGCATCGGGCATATGATTCATTCCAACGAGGAATAAAGCGCGTCATATCAGACCAAATTCATGCCAGAGACGCTATCATCCATTCCATGGAGGAATCGACATGGATCGCCTGAATGCAATGGAAACCTTCGTCAACGTGGTCGAAGCAGGATCGTTTTCGAGCGCCGCGCGGCGTCTTGAGGTCGGCCAGCCGGCGGTGTCAAAGACGGTCGCACAACTGGAGGAACGCCTCGGCGTACGCTTGCTGCTGCGCTCCACGCGCGGCCTGACGCCGACCGAAGCGGGCCAGCGTTTTTATGAACGCGCCTTGCGCGCCATCGGCGAAGCCGACGAAGCCGATCGCAGCGCGCGCGGCGCCGGCAACGAACTGTCGGGGCCGCTGCGGATTTCGGCGGCGCTGACCTTCGCGCGCCTGCGCATCCTGCCTCATCTCAAACCTTTCCTCGACCGTCATCCCCAACTCAGCCTCGACGTGGTGCTGGACGATCGGCATATCGACATGCTGGAAGAAGGCATCGATGTCGCGCTGCGCATGGGCGCGCTGAGCGACTCCGGCATGACGGCGCGCAAGATTGCGCAAGGCGCGCGCTCGGTCATCGCCACGCCGGCCTACTTCGCGGCGCACGGCGTGCCGGCCGGGCCGGCCGACCTGAGCCGGCACGCGGCGGTGATTTACGGACGCGGCAGCGGCGGCACTACCTGGTCGTTCCGGCGCGGCGCCGATGAGGTGTCGGTATCGGTCAGCGGACGCATCAAGGTCAATGCCGCCGAAGGCGTGCGCGCCGCCGTGCTGGCGGACATGGGGCTGGCGATTTCATCGGAATGGATGTTCGAACCGGAACTCGCGAGCGGCGAGCTGGTGCGCGTGCTGACCGACTGGAGCCTGCCGCCGATCGACTTGTGGGCGCTATATCCCGGAGGGCGCATGGCCAGCGCCAAGGCGCGCGCCTTCGTCGCCTATGTTGAAGAGTTGCTGGCGGCGCCGGTCTGAGCCGGCGGCGCGGCATGGCAAGTCAACGCTTCTTCTGCAAGGCCTTGAACGACTCCGGCGACCATGGCCGCATCGCCAGGATCAGGCTGGTGCCGTCGCGCTGCGCCAGCGACAGCTCCAGGTCCTGGTGATGCAGCGCCGAGAATTCCGCGGCGATGCGGCGCATGTGCTGCTGCATGAGCGCATTGCTGGCCGGCGACAGCATGCCGCTCACCATGCTCATCTTCTCGCGTTCGCCGTCGAAGCGTGAATTGAAAAAATCGTTGCGCAGCTGGGCGCGGAAATACTGCTGTATCGGCCCGCCCGGCAGCCAGCTGAAATCCGGCGCCACGCGCACCCGGATCTTGTTGTTGGGCAGCAGGTCGATGATGCCCAGCTTGTCGAGACGCGTCAGCAGACGCACACATTCCGCACGAGAGAAATCGAAGGCCTCGAGGATCTCTTCCATGCTCCAGTGATTGACCGCGTGCACCGCGATCAGCAACAGCCGCGGGTCCGACACCAGTTTATTTTCCTGTTCGGTGGTCAGTTGCGCCGGTGTGGCCGCATCGTGCGCCACCATGCGCGCAAGGTCGCTGATCTGGATGCCCAACAGACCGCACACCTGGTCGAAGCGCTCCAGCGAAAAACTCTTCTCTGCAAACACCCGCTTGACGCTGGCCTCGCTCAGGCCAAGTCCCTTGCCGAGCTTTGCATACGTCATGCCGCGCGCCTTGAGCACGTTCTTGAGGGCGTCGATCAATGCCTGCGCCTGTGCCATCTGTATCTCCTTCGATCTGATTTATCGAAAAGTATCACATATCAATACTTTCATATAAATGTAACGCAACTTTTCATGAAATAAATACAAATACCGATACCGTTGATACAGTCCGCCTGCGCTTCAACGACGCGCTTCCATCAACGTAACTTAAACGTAAAAAACGGAGAACAACCATGAACACATTGAACCTGCGCCGCATCGTTTCCACCCTTTCCCTCTCCTTGGCCTTCGCACTGTCGTCGGCCCTGCTGGCGCAACCGGCATCGGCGCAGTCGACTGCCAGCGACGCCTCCGCATTGTCGGTCGTTGCCTCGATCGCCGCGCCGGCCTTCTTCATTTCCGAAGGCGGCGAATACCTGGTCAAGAGCGTCGAAGCTTCGGGCAAGGGCTCAGTCTATGTACTGGAAAAAATCGGCGCCGGCGTACGCGGCTCGGTGACCATCACCGCCAACGCCAGCGGCGCCGTGTCGGTCGGCGTCGGTTCGGTCATCCAGGCCACCGCCACCTCGGCCGGCATGCTGCTGGTCAGCGCCGGCAAGGTGCTGGCGATCATCCCGAACGAACTCGGCAAGGCGCTCATGAAGAGCAAGAAGGTTTCCTGAGAATTAAAACGACCGCAGCACCCGATCATTCAACGACACGGAGCACAACATGATAAAAAAAATCGTCCTCGCCGCGCTGGTGGCATTGCATCTGGCGCTGCCCGCCATCGCGCATGCCGGACAGGCATGCGAGCAAAAGCCGCCGACCGAAACACGTGTTACACAAGGCATCGCCATGGCCGTCAAGGCCGTCGCCCAGCTCGACGCCAGCGGCGCCGACGTGGTCGTCATCGCGCGCGCCGGCCAGGACCTGAGCAAATACCATCAACGCTATTCGCATCTCGGCTTTGCTTACAGGCAGGACGGCCACTGGACCATCGTGCACAAGCTCAACGAATGCGGCACCGCCGTCAGCAACATCTACGAACAAGGCATGGGCCAATTCTTCCTCGACGATCCTTATCGCTTCGAAGCGGCGATCACCGTGCCGGCGCCGGAAGTACAACAACGCCTGCGCGCCGTGCTGACCGATCCGACAAAAGTGCTGGCCGGACATATTGCCGCGTACAACATGTTGTCGTACGCCTGGGGCGACAGATACCAGCAATCGAATCAATGGGTATTGGAAACATTGGCAATGGCGCAGGAAAACAGCATCCACACCCGCGAGCAGGCGCAGGCATGGCTCAAGTTCAAGGGCTACCAGCCGACCGTGCTCGACCTCGGCCCGATGACCCGGCTCGGCGCGCGCATGTTCAAAGCCAACATTGCCTTCGATGATCATCCCAACGACAAGCGTTTCAGCGATCGCATTGAAACCGTTGGTGCTGATTCTGTATTCGCCTTTCTGGAACAATCGGGAATGCAGACGTCCCATTTTGTCGTCGGTCTCTGAATCTTTCACGATCGTGCACAAAAAGCCGGCGGATTTATCCGAACAATGCAGCCGATTGTCCGTGCCTCAGGAACAAAGACCTCCAGTCAGATGATCCATGTATATCAGTCATTTTCCTTTCAGATAACGCAAAAATAAGTGGTTGCAAAACAAAACTCTGAACCTATCTCGGTAGTGCGCCCGGCGGTACTTGCAAATTTTCTTCATCAATGTGCTGCCGGCATCGCTGTTGTTTCAACTACATATTTAACTTACTCAGAGAGAATAAAATGAACATCGCAAAAATTATCGCCGCTACTGCCCTGATCGCCGCTGCCGGTTCCGCACTTGCTGAAACCCCATATCCGCCACAACAAGCGTTCACCTCGACCAAGACCCGCGCTGAAGTCGTCGCCGAAGTGAAGCAAGCCGGTGGTGACCTGGGTCGTCGCAACTATCAGGACACCTTCAATCCTGCTCCGGTTGCATCGAGCAAGACCCGTGCTGACGTGCTTGCAGAACTGAGCCAGACTCGCGGCGACGTCGCTCGCAACAACTACATCAACACCACACGCTGATCGACCGCTGCATGTCGATGACAGACAGTCCGCCCCGGTTCTCAACCGCCGCGGACTGAAGCTTTTCCAACGAACCGGCGAACTGCAATCTCTGCAATGACGCCGGTTTGTCGCGTTCTTCCCGCCTCTTTTCTTCTCGCCCTCTGCTGTTCTCCTCACGCGTTTTTCCTGTGCCGTTTTCCGCATAAACAAAGCCGTAAATAGTCGTTCCAGATCGCGTCGCGTCTTCCTATACTCGCTCCCATTTGGTGCATCCGCGCCAACGGGATGCAAGACCTCGCCGGCTATCCGCCGACATTGAAACGCATCCCCCCATTTCACGACAACAAGGAAAATATCCATGAAATTGCGTGCTTCACTGTCCCCGCTTCTGTTGGCATCCACCCTCGCGCTGGCCCTGCTGCCGGCCGCCGCCCACGCCGACAAGCTCGACGACATCAAGAAGGCCGGCGTGCTGCGCGTGGCTGCTTTTGACGGCAATCCGCCGTTCGGTTACGTCGATGCTGCCAGCAAGAAAATCGTCGGCCTCGACATCGACTACGCCAATGAACTCGGCAAGAAACTCGGCGTGAAAGTTGAAATCGTTCCGACCAATCCGGCCAACCGCATTCCGCTGTTGTCGTCCAACAAGGTCGATCTGGTGTTCGCCAATTTCACCATCACCGAAGACCGCGCCAAGGTCATCGACTTCAGCATTCCTTACTTCGCCTCGGGCCAGCAATTCCTCGCCAGGAAGGGCGTGCTGAAGAACGCCGACGGCATCAAGGACATCCGCGTCGGCACCGACAAGGGCACCACCATGGAAACCACGCTGCGCGAAAAGTATCCCGACACCAAGGTGGTACTGTATGACGACACCCCGCTCGGACTGGCCGCGCTGCGCAACGGCAACATCCAGGCATTCAGCCAGGACGGTTCCAAGCTGACCGCGATCCTGGCGTCGCTGCCGGACAAGGACAAATATGAAATCCCGGCCTTCGCGATCTCGGAAGAATATGAAGGCGTCGGCGTTCCCAAGGGCGAAGCGCGCCTGGTTTCGTACCTGAACGACTGGCTGCGCGACCTGGAAAAATCCGGCACTGCGCAACAGATCTATGACAAGTGGTTCGGCCCGCAAAGCAAATCGCCGCTGCCGCGCCTGTTCAAGATCGGCGACACCAAGCTGCGCGACAAGTAAGCAGATCTTCGTCGATGAGAACCAGCCGCTGCGTGCGGCTGTTCTCGTTTTTACCGTATCAATGATCTCGACTGGTCCCCATGCTCTCCCATTTCGACACCAGCCAGCTGCTCGCCCCCAAATACCTGCTGTGGATGTGGCACGGCTTCCAGACCACCCTGCTGCTGAGCGCCGCGACGGTGGTGCTGGCGACGCTGCTCGGCTTCTTCCTGGCGGCGGCGCGTTCCAGCGCGCATCCCGGCTTGCGCGCACCGGCCGCGGCCTACACTTCGCTGTTCCGCAACACGCCGCTGTTGGTGCAATTGCTGTTCTGGTATTTCGGCGTGCCAAGCCTGTTCCCCGAAGGCGCGATGGAGTGGCTCAACGCCACCCACAGCATCCGCTTGCTGGGTGTGCTGACGCTGAGCTGGCCATCGTTTGAATTCCTGGCGGCGATGATCGGCGTGGTGCTCTACTCCACCGCTTACGTCAGTGAAGAAATCCGCGCCGGCATGCGCGGTGTGCCATCCACGCAATCGCTGGCCGGCGCCGCCATCGGCCTGACCCGCTTGCAGGTGATGCGCTACATCGTGCTGCCGCAGGCCGTGCGCATTGCTCTGCCGCCCCTGCTGGGCCAATACATGAACATCCTCAAGAACACCTCGCTGACGATGGCCATCGGCCTCGCCGAATTGTCGTACACCTCGCGCCAGGTGGAAGCCGAGACCTTCCGCACCTTCCAGGCCTTCGGCTTCGCCACGCTGCTGTACATCGTCGCCATCGCGCTGATCGAGAGCATCGGTCACTGGCGTCTGCAGGCGCGCCTCGCACATGCCGGCAAGGGGAGACATTGATGGAATTCTCCGTGCTGCTCGACAACCTGCCCTATCTGCTGTGGGGATCGTATCCCGATGGACCGCTCGGCGGCGCCGCATTGACGCTGCTGCTGAGCGTCGGCTCGGCGCTGCTGTCGGCGCTGCTGGGCGTGGTGTTCGGCGTGGTGCTGGCGATGAGCAGCGGCATCTTGCGCAACCTGCTCACGCTGGTGTTGGGATTCTTCCGCGCGATTCCGGTGCTGATGCTGATCTTCTGGACTTACTTCCTGCTGCCGATTGCGTTCGGCATCGACGTGCCCGGCGTGCTGTCGGTGATGTTTGCGCTGTCGCTGGTCAGCGCCGCCTATCTGGCGCATTCGGTGGCGGCGGGCATTGCCGGCATTCGCAGCGGCCAGTGGGATGCCGGCCTTTCGCTCGGCCTGCCGCGCCTGCATGTGCTGCGCTGGATCGTGTTGCCGCAAGCGCTGCAGATGATGCTGCCGTCCTTCGTCAATCAATGGGTGACGCTGATCAAGGACAGCTCGCTGGCCTACATCGTCGGCGTCGGCGAATTGTCGTTCGTGGCGTCGCAGGTGAACAGCCGGCTGATGATTTATCCGATGGAGATTTTCATGTTCGTCGGCGCCATTTATTTCGTGTTGTGCTCGGCGCTGGAACAATTCGCGGCATGGGTTGGACGCTACTTCCATCCCGAAGCGATCGCTGCACGACATGTGATTCGTACACACAAAAAAGAACCGGAAAACACGCTGCCGGAGGCCTTGCCTGAAATCGCCTGAGCCGTCAGGAAAATGTGATACATTCGTCCGCTTGCTGTTCCTTGTCGTCCCCGCGGCTTTGGTTATAATCGCAGCCCCCCATAAGAATAATCGACCATGAAATCGAACACACAGACATCCCACGCAACAATTTACGGGCAAGACATCAGCCTGGCGTGCCCGCATTGCGGGCAGCTCATGCTGCAGCTGTCGCCGGATGCGCGCCCGATCCAGGAAAAGAAAGTGGCCTGCCCGTCATGTTGCAAACAAAGCAAGATGGCCAAGCTCAAGACCAGCAGCGGCGATACTTACCAGCTCTACATCCGCCAGATCGATCCGAATGCGCGCATCGGCGTGTACAACTACAAGAAATAGTAATTTTTGCAGGACTGGCTCCGCATAATCCTGCATCCCCAAACAAAAAGCCCCGCACGTTGCCGTGACGGGGCTTTTTTGTATTTGCGCAAAAAACTTATCCAATTGCTGCAAACCTTTTCATATGGCAACGCCAACATGTGAACAGATTCAATGAGGAGATTCGCGCAGCCCAGTGCTATCTGCAAAGTGGCCGCGCATTGAATCCGCTCACCGAATCTGTCCGCATGTTGGCGCTGCTGTGCAGAAGAGAAGAGAGTGAGTTCACTATACCTTCCTCATCGCCCCACAGCTACGAATCAATCCGAGCATGCATGCGCGGATTTTTCATAACTAAGCCGCCGCGGCGATCACTTCCTGATTCTGTCCCCGACGGAAGCCCGCCGCCGGATGCCGTTCCGGCAGCAGCGGCGAAGCGCCACCCAGCTTTTCGCGCAGCGTGCCTTCCCGATATGCAGTCTTGTAGCGGCCGCGCCGTTGCAGTTCGGGCGCCACCAGGTCGGCAAAATCTTCATAGGCTTCCGGCGTGACTGCGTAACTCAGGTTGAGGCCGTCGACGTCGGTCGTATCGACCCAGTGCTCGATCGCGTCAGCCACCTGTTCCACCGAGCCGATGAACAGCGGACCGCGGCCGCCGATGGCGTTGTGGCGCGCCAGCTCGCCGACGGTCCAGACACGATCCGGATCGCCGATGGTGAAGTTCTCCAACGCCGAGCTGATGCCAGCATCGAGCTTGAGGTAACGGATAGGCTCGTCGGGATCGTATTTGGAAAAGTCGATGCCGGTCCAGCCCGAGAACATCGCCAGCGCCGCCTGCGGATTGATGTAGTTCTGATAGTCGCGGAATTTGTCCTGCGCTTCCTTTTCGGTGCGGCCGACGATGATGGTCGCCATCGAGAAGAACTTGATGTCGTCGGCATGGCGTCCCGCCAGCACCGCCTGGCTGCGCGTGTCGGCCACCACCGGCGCGATGGTCTTGATGCTCGGGCCGCTCAGGTAGATGCATTCGGCATGGCGGCCGGCGAAGGCCTTGCCGCGCGTCGACGAGCCGGCCTGGAACAACACCGGCGTACGCTGGCGCGAGGGCTCGGTCAGGTGCACGCCTTCCAGCTTGAAGTATTTTCCTTCGTGCACGATCTTGTGGATAAGGCGCGGATCGGCGAACTCGCCGGTGGCGACGTCGCGCAACACGGCGCCGTCTTCCCAGCTCGATTCCCACAGCTTGTAGACCACGTCCATGTATTCGTCGGCGATGTCGTAGCGCTCGTCGTGGGCCGTCACCTTGCTGTGGCCGAGCGCGCGCACGCCACTGGTGCTGTGACCGGTGACGATGTTCCAGCCGATGCGGCCGTTGGTCAGGTGATCCAGCGTCGACATGCGCCGCGCGAACACGTACGGCGGCTCGTGGTTGGCGTTGCTGGTGACGCCGAAGCCGAGATGCTTCGTCGCGTAAGCCATCGCCGAAATCGACAGCATCGGATCCTGCTTCGGCACCTGCGCGCCGTAGCGCAGCGCGGTGTCGAGATTACCGCCGAAGACGTCGTTGACGCCGATGCTGTCGGCCATGAACAGCGCATCGATGAAGCCGCGCTCCAGTACCTTGGCCAGATTGACCCAGTAGTCGAGCGTGTTGTAAGTCAGCGAGCGATCACGCGGATGGCGCCACAGGCCCGGCGAGTGATGCACCGGGCTGTGCAGCGCGAACGCGTTCATGCGGATTTCTTTTGCCATGATTTTTCCTTGAATGAACCTAGGCCGCGTTCAGCGCAGCCGCGTAGTTGTGATTACTGTGATTGCCGACCGCATCAAGACGCGGCGCCAGCAGCACCGCCTGGCGCAGCAACTCGGCGATGGTGCCAGACTCGAACAGCACGCCGCGCAAAGGCAGGCCGCTGGTCGAAATCAAGGTCGACGGCTGGCCGTCGGCGCCGATCACGGCGAGCGTCTGCGGATCGGCGTCGATGCCGAGCTTGAGCGCACTCGGCCGCACGTAGCCTTTCTCCAGCAGACGTCCCAGCAGCGGTTCGCCGCTGACGCGCTTCCACACGTATTCGAAGCCGGTGCAATTGATCACGGCGTCGGCCACCAGCGTCAACGCCGGCTGCACTTGCTGCTGGCCGCGCAGGCGCACCGCCACGGCGACCTTGCCGGCCGACTCTTCATGCAGTTCGACCGGCGTGCCGGTGTGCACCTGCAACCGACCCGCAGCGCGCACGGCCTCGAACACGGCCGCGCTTGGCGGCGGCACGCGATGCAGGAACATGTCCCAGTACGCGCGCACATGGCGCATGAAGCGTTGGCGCTCGGTCAGGGCGGCGGCTTTCCACAGGCGCGTCAAATGCGGACGCACCGCCATCACCACGCGTTGCCAATCTTCGCCGCTATCCCTGGCCTTGGCGATCTGTTCACGTACGGCGCGCAGGATGGCGCGCGCGGTAGTCGGTGCGCCGGTATCGGTCAGGAACTCGGGCCACGCCGCGACTTCATGGCGCGCCACCGGCACCAGGCCGCGGCGCGAGACCACGTGATACTTGCCGCGATAGCCGCGTGCTTCCAGCGCCACCACGGCGTCGATCATGGTCAGGCTGCTGCCGATCAGCAGCACGTCGGCGGCGCCCTTGAGCTTGTCGAGCGCATCCGGATTCCACGGATCGGCCAAGTAGCGGCCATCGTCTTCCAGCGCCTGCGTGACGGCGAAACCGGGACGCGATTTGAATACGCCTGGCGCCAGCAACAGATGATCGGCGCTGAACTCGCGCACGGCGTGACCGTTGTCGACAGTCACGCGCACGCGGCCATGATCTTCGGTGACGTCGCTGACCTTGGCCAGGATGTGTTCGACTTCCACGCCAGGCGCAGCGTCCTGCAGCGCCAGCCGCAACTCGTCGCGCAGGTAGTCGCCGAACATCCAGCGCGGCGCGAACGCCAGCAGCTTGTCGTCAAATTCGTTCCAGCCGGAGCGGTCGGCGCGCAACTGCAGCCAATTGGCAAAATGCGCGGAGTCTTCGGGACGCAGGCTGAAAGCCTTGGCCGGACCGTTGAGGCGGTGGCTGAAGTCGGTGGTGGAATACGCCAGTCCGCGTCCCAGTTCGGGATTCGGATCGAAGATGCGGATCAGCAGCGGCGTCTGCGCCTGGCGCAGCAGGCGGATCGCGGCGAGCGTGCCGGCCATGCCGCCGCCGACGATGGCGACCGAGCGTTGTGTGGTGTGGTTGGACATGCGGCCTCCTGAGAGAAATTTAGAATGGCTTGTCGCCCTTGACGGTCACGCGGTAACCGGAGCGCACGTTGGGGAAGTAGTCCCACACCGCCAGATGCTGGGCGCTGCGGTTATCCCAGAACGCGATCGAATCCGGCTGCCAGCGAAAGCGCACCTGGAAATCCGGCTTGGCCAGATGCTGGTACAGGAAAGCGAGGATCGCCGCGCTCTCTTCGCGCGGCACATTGTCGATGTGCGTCGTGAAATTGGAATTGACGAACAAGCCCTTGCGGCCGCTCTCCGGATGCGTGCGCACGATCGGATGCGAGGACTTCGGATAGACGCGGTCTCGGTCGTCGATGCCCTTGCCGCGATTGCGGCTGCGATACACCTGCTCGCCGTCGTGTGTCGCGGTCAGTCCCAGCAGGTAAGTCTGCAGGCCCGGCGACAGCGCTTCATAGGCCGCATAGGTATTCGAGAACAGCGTGTCGCCGCCATGCTCGGGCAAGGTCTGCAGATGCAGGATGCTGCCCAGCGGCGGTTCAGCGTCGCACGACACGTCGGAGTGCCAGCGATCGCCGGCGATGCGCACGGTATTGTGGTCGGCGTGGATCGGCAGGATTTCGGGATGGCCTTCCGGGCCGCGCGTATTGGGATGCACGTGCAGCTCGCCGAAGTAGCGGCCGAAGCGCTTGTGCTGCTCCAGCGTCAGCGGCTGGTCGCGAAAAAAGATCACGAGATGGTCGAGCAGGGCCTGGCGCACTTCGGCGACCTGCTGCGGCTCGAGTGGCCGGGTCAGGTCGATGCCGTCGATCTCGGCGCCGATCAGCGGCGTGACCGGCTTGACCTTGATGGTCTCGTAGCGCGTTGTTGCTGTCATGAGGATCTCCTTGATGTTATTGAATTTCGGCGGCTGCTGCGCCGATGTCTTGCGCTGCATCGGCGCCGCGCCGGAACGCTGCCGCCGGATGCGTATCGGGCAGACGCGCACCGGCGCCGTAGAGTTTCTCGCGCAGGGTGCCGGGGCGGTATTCCTTCTTGTAGACGCCGCGCTTCTGCAACTCCGGCACCACCAGTTCGACGAAGTCGATGTGACTTTGCGGCTGCAGCGTGTAGCTCAGGTTGAAGCCGTCGATGTCGGTCTCGTCCATCCATTCCTGCATGATGTCGGCGACCTGTTCCGGCGTGCCGACCAGCACCGGTCCCTTGCCGCCGATGGCGTTGTGCTGCGCCAGTTCGCCGATGGTCCAGACGCGATCCGGATCGGCCACGGTGAAGCCTTCGATGGTCGATTGCATGCCTTCGCTCTTGCTGTATTGCAGCGGCTCGTTGACGTCGCGGCCGGCCAGGTCGACGCCGCTCCAGCGCGAGAACAGCGCCAGCGCGCCCTCCGGGCTGACGTAGCGGCGGTAGTCTTCGAGCTTGGCCTTGGCCTCGGCCTCGGTGCGACCGACGATCACGGTCAGCAGCATGAAGAACAGGATGTCCTTGGGATTGCGGCCCAGTTGTGCGGCGCGCTGGCGCGTGTCGGCGACCGAGGCGCGGATGATGTTCTTCGACGGGGCGCTGACGAACACGCATTCGGCGTGGCGTGCGGCGAAGTCCTTGCCGCGTCCCGACGAGCCGGCCTGGTACAGCAGCGGCGTGCGCTGCGGCGTCGGCTCGCTGAAGTGCACGCCCTCGATCTGGTAATGCGGCCCTTCGTGGCGGATCACGTGCACCTTGGACGGATCGGCGAAGGTCTTGCTTGCCCGGTCGCGTTTGACGGCGTCGTCTTCCCAACTGCCTTCCCACAGCTTGTAGACCACGTCGAGATAGTCGTCGGCGATCTCGTAGCGCAGGTCGTGCGGCTTGCTGGGACCAAGTCCGAGCGCCTTGCTGCCGGAGTCGCCGAAGCTGGTCACGATGTTCCAGCCGACCCGTCCCTTGGTCAGCTGGTCGAGCGTCGACATGCGCCGCGCGAACAAATAGGGCGGCTCGTAGGTCACGCTGCTGGTCACGGCGAAGCCGAGATGCTCGGTGACCTGCGCCATCGCCGCCACCAGCAGCAGCGGATCGAGGCGCGGGAACTGCAGGGCGCCGCGGATGCCGGCGTCGTGCGAGCCGCCGTAGACGTCGTAGGTGCTGATGCCGTCGGCCCAGAACAGGCCGTCGTACTTGCCCTGCTCGGCCACGCGCGCGAGGTTGCTCCAGAACTCCAGCGTGTTGTAGTCGAGCGACTTGTCTTGCGGATGCGACCACAAGCCCGGCGACAAATGGCTGGGTGCAAACGTGACGAAGGCGTTGATCCTGATTTCCTTGCCGGTTTTTTTACTCATGTCATCCTCATCTCAAAAATTTGTATTCAGGTCCACGCCTGCAGCGCGGCAAACCACGCCAGGCTGACGCCATAACCGGCCAGCGTGAAGCGGCCGTTCCATCGCAGCGCGACGATGCCTCCCGGCACGTCGGCGGCGCGCGCCATGATGGCGATGGTGGCGCCGTAAGGCGTGATGCCGCCGGCCAGCACCCAGCTCGACAGGAACACGAAAGCCAGCACCACCGGCTTCAGTCCCAGCAAGGCCGGATCGGGAATCGCCGCGCTGACGATGCCGATGCCGACCACCGCGCCGACACCGAGCTGCGCCACCGCGATGATCGCCGGCAGCAGCAAGCCGGCCAGCAGCACCGGATGCAAGGCCGCCTGCGCCAGCAAAGCCGGGATCGCCTGCAAGTGCAGCGCATGGCCGAGCAGCGTGCCGAGCAAGGCACCCGAGGCGATCATGCAAATCTCGGTGCGAAAGCCCGGGAAAATCTGAAACAGGCGCTGCCGCATGCGCCGCGCCGTAAGCGCCAGCGCTGACGGCACGCCGGCGCGTGCGTACTGGCGCACCAGCCACAGCAAGGCCACCGGCGGCACCACCAGCATCACGCCGTCGCTGACGCTGGCATGCAGCAAGAACGCCGCCGCCAATGCTGCGGCGATGACCGCGAGGATCAATGCGACGAAACCGTTGACGGCACGCCAGTCGGCGCGCGTCGATGAAATTTTGATCGCCGCAGCAGTCTTCCAGTGCACCCCGTCCAGCAACCAGCCGAGCAGCAGGTAGCTGAGCGACAAGGCCATCGCGTACGGCAGCAATTCCTGCCAGTGCAAGGCCGGCACCGAGGCCAGCGCCACCGCAAAACCGATCGACAGCGGCGACCACATCGCCATCGTGCCGAAGCCGCGGATGATCGCCACCGACGATTCGCGCAAGCGCTGCGCCTGCAATTGCGCATCGCCGCCGGCGGCCGCCAGCGTGTTGCTGCGCCGGACCATGTTGCCCAGCAAATTGATCGCGCCGACGTTGAGCACGATCGCCAGCAAATGCGCACCGGTGGTCAGCACCACGTAGCGGCGCGACTTCGGCTGGCCGATCACGGTGTAGCCGACGCGGCGGATCAGCGGCGAAGTGCGCGCCGCTTCCACCATGAAACCCATCGCCGCCAGAATCGCCGCCACCGTGGTCGAGCGGTCCAATCCCTGCGCTACCACCTGCCAGCCGGACGGCCACGACAGCAATGCCGCCAGCGCCAGCAGCAAGGTCAGCCACACGGTGGTCTTGACGATGCGCGCCAGCACATGCACCTCGCACAGCAGGTATACCGTCAGTCCGAGATCGGCGGCGTAGCCGAACCAGACTGCCGCGCCCTGCCCTGCCGACAGATCGCGCAACAGCACGCCCAGCGCCACTGCGCTCAGTGCGAATGTCGACCACACCGCGCGACTGCCGAACGACAGTCGTGGCAAGAATGTGGTCAGCGGCAATTTGTCGGCGAGTCGGTTCACGGCAAGATGACTAGCGCTGCAAGGTCGAGTCGAACTGCTCACCCAATTCGGCCTGACCAAGGATCTGCGCGGTGCGGTCGTGACCGGCGTGCAGCACGTGGGTTTCCAGATCGCGGATATAGCGTCCCAGCGGATGTTCGTCGAACTGCGCAGTCGCGCCGGAGGCATGCACCACGGTCTGGGTCAGCTTGAAGGCGGCATGCGCCGCGGCCGACTTGGCGCTCATGGAAATCAGTTCGGACGCCACCACGTCGGATTTCTGCCAGCTCTCGATGGCGACGTTGAACAGGGCGGCGGCGCTGTCGAGCGTGATGCGCATCTCGCCGGTGCGCAGCTGCGTGATGGCGTTGGTGGCGCGGCCGCGTCCCTTGATGTAATCCAGATACCAGCCGTACAGCCCCTCCGACGCGCCCAGGTAATTTGCCGCGAAGCCGAGGTGGTAGCGGCCCTGCCAACGCCCTTTCGGATAAGAACCCGGCTCGCCCAGCACGTGGCTGTCGGGCACGAACACGTCCTGCAGCGTGATCACCGAGCTGCGCGCGGCGCGCATGCCGTGCGGCTGGTACCAGTCGTCGCTGAGCGTGATGCCGGGCATGTCCGGCTCGAGAATCACCATCATGTGGTTCTTGAAATAATCGTCGACGCCATCGATCGCCACGAAGGCGACGATGTAGTCGGCCAGCGGTCCGTTGGTGGCGAAGTTCTTGACGCCGTTGAGCTGCCAGCCGCCGTCCACGCGTTTGGCCTTGGTCTGCATCACGTACATGTTGGTGCGGCCCGGCTCGCTGCCGACCGAGGCCAGCAGGCTGAACTTCGAGGTCAGCGGTTGCAGGAAGCGTTCACGCTGCTGCGGCGTGCCGAGTTCCTCCAGCAGCCACAGCGTGTGGTTGTGCACCTGGTAACAGTGCGCAGTCGAACTGTCGCCGCGCGCGATGGTGCGCACCGCCTGCAGGAACACGCCGGGATCGCGGCCCAGCAGGCTGCCGTCGCGACCGCCGTTGTTGCTGGTCGCCGCGGCGTGCAGCAGGCCCAGTTCATGGATGCGCTTGAGGTTCTCGACCGGCAGCTTGCCGTCACGCTCGTGCGCGATGCTCCAGGCGCGGAAATCGGTGCGCGCAAGCTGGTCGAGCGTGCGGAATTCTTCGCGCTCAAGGATGGTGTGGGGGCTTGCCATGGTGTCTCCTGATATGAATGTGGGGTGAGCGACCGCTGCGCTTATGCGGCGATGGCGCTCACGATGTCGGTGTTTTCATGTACCTGCACGACTGATTCGGCGTAGTGGCAGGCGGCCCAGTGCGCCGGTCCGAGCTGGCGCAGCAAGGGCTTGCTCTCGGCGCAACGGCTGTCGGCGCGCGGGCAGCGTGGATGGAAGGGGCAGCCCGACGGTGGATTCAGCGGCGACGGAATCTCTCCCGTCACAACATCGTCATCGAGTCCGCTGTCCGGATCCGACACGGCGATCAGCGCTTGCGTATAGGGATGGGCCGGGCGATTGACGACCTGCTCCTTGCTGCCGATCTCCATGAACTGGCCGAGGTAGAGCACGCCGATCTGCGTGCTCATGTAGGCCACCACGGCAAGGTCGTGCGAGATCAGCAGATAGGTCAGATTGAGTTCGGCCTGCACGTCCTTGAGCAGGTTCAGCACTTGCGCCTGGATCGAGACGTCGAGCGCCGATACCGGTTCGTCCAGCACCAGGATGCGCGGCTCCAGCGCTAGTGCGCGGGCGATCGCGACGCGCTGGCGCTGGCCGCCGCTGAGTTCATTGGGCAGGCGCTCGGCATAGTCGGCGCGCAGGCCTACCAGTTCCAGCAGCTCGGCCACACGGCGGGCGTAGGCGTCGCTGTTGGCAAGCGCAGGCGCAGCTCCGTCCGCGGCAGGATTGCCGGCGTGGCGGCTCCATTGTTTCCAGCGCTGGATGCGCAGCGGTTCGGCGATGATGTTGCCGATCTTCATGCGCGGATTGAGCGCGCCATACGGATCTTGCAACACCGGCTGCAGGGCGCGGTAGCGCCAGGCGTCTTCGCTCGCCGACGCCTGGGCGCCGAAGCGATGGCCGTCGATGACGACCTGTCCCGAGGTCGGACGCTCAGCGCCCATGATCAGTTTGGCGATGGTCGATTTGCCCGAGCCCGATTCGCCGACCAGGCCGAAGGTGCCGCCCTGCTCGATCGTGAACGACACGCCCGCCACCGCCGCCAGCGTGGCCGGGCGCGCGAGGAAATGGCGGCGCACCTGGTAGTCCTTCTTCAGGTCGCTGACTTCAATGAAGGTGTTCTTTAATTCATTGCTCATGCTGCCTCCAGCGGATACCAGCACGCCACCTGATGCTGTCCGTCGCCGCCATCGGTGGCCGCCAACGGCGGATACGATTCCTTGCACAGCGCCGCAGCACGCGTGCAGCGCGACGCGAAACGGCAACCGCCGCCGTGCTGGCCGGCGGCCGGCGGCTGGCCCGGGATTTCCTGCAGGCGCGCCATGTTGGCGCTGATCTTCGGCGTGGCGTCGAGCAAGCCGCGCGTATAGGGATGCGCCGGCCTGGCGAAGATGCGCGCCACCGGACCTTGTTCGACGATGCGGCCGGCATACATGATCGCTACCTCGTCGCAGAATTTGGACACCGTGTGCAGGTCGTGCGTGACCAGGATGATGGCGGTGCCGCGCTCACGCTGGATTTCCTTGAGCAGGCGCAGGATCTGCTGGCGGATGGTGACGTCGAGGGCGGTGGTCGGCTCGTCGGCGATCAGCAGGTCGGGCTGGCAGGCAACATTGATGGCGATCGAAATGCGCTGGCGCATGCCGCCGCTGAACTGGTGCGGATAAGCCGCCGCGCGTTGCGCCGGCGCCGGGATGTGCACGCGCTTCATGACGTCGATGGCGCGTTGCCAGCGGCTGCGGCTGCTGCGCTCGCCGTGGTGGTATTTGAATACTTCGCCGATCTGGTCGCCGATGCGGTAGAGCGGGTTGAGCGAGGTCATCGGATCCTGCAGGATCATGCCGATCTGGCCGCCGCGGATCTTGCGCATCTCGTCGGCCGATTTGGTCGCCAGGTCCTCGCCCTTGAACAGCACCGAGCCACCGGTGACACGGCCGAATGCCGGCAACAGGTTGAGGATGGACAGGCAGGTCATGCTCTTGCCCGAACCGGACTCGCCCACCAGTCCCAGTGTCGCGCCTGCGCGCAGGCCGAAGCTGATGCCGTCGACCACCTTGACGCGACCGCCCGGCGTGGCGATGTCGGAGGTCAGGCCGCTGACCCTCAAGACTTCCTTGCTCAACACTTCCTTGCGCAAGACTTCGTGATTATGGATATCCGCCGCGCCCATCAGTCCGCCTCGCCGATCAGGCGCGTGCCTTCGCGCAGATGATCACCCGCCAGGTTGGCCGCCAGCACCGTCAGCATCATCACGATGCCGGGCATGACCGAGGTCCACCATGCATGTTCCAGCTGGCCGCGGCCGTCGGAAATCATGGTGCCCCACGACGGATCGGGCGGCTGCACGCCGAGGCCGAGGAAACTCAGCGCCGCTTCCAGGATGATGATCAGGCCGATGTCCAGCGTCAGCAGCACGAGGAAGGTATTGCGTACGTTCGGCAGGATGTGGCGCAAGGCCACGCGCAACGGCGAGGCGCCGGCCAGGCGCGCCAGCAGCACGTAGTCGCGGTGCTTGACGCTGAGCGCTTCGGCGCGGATCACGCGGGCGAAGCGCGCCCAGTTGGCGATGGTGACGACGATGATGACGTTGGCGGTATTGGGACCGATCACGCCGATCACCACCATCGCCAGGATCACCGGCGGCAAGGAATATTGAATGTCGGCCAGGCGCATCGTGACGCTGTCGATCCAGCCGCCGAAATAGGCCGACAGAATGCCGATCAGCGTGCCGCCGCAGCCCGCCAGGAACACCGCGCAGAACGCGATGAACAGCGACAGCCGGGCGCCGAACATGGTGCGGCTGAGCACGTCGCGACCGAGCTGGTCGGTACCGAACCAATGCGCCAGCGACGGCGCCTGCAAGGCGCTGCCGAGGTCGATGCCATTGGGATCGTAAGCGGTCAGCCACGGCGCCAGCGCGGCAGAGACAATGACCACCGCCAGCACCGCCACCGACAGATGGAACTGCCAGTGCCGCGTCCAGCGCAACCAGGCGGGACGGGACGAACGTACTGCGGGCACGGACGACTGCGACTGCGGTAACGATGGAGCGTGCTGGATGATGGCGTCAGACATGGCTAATCCTCGGATCGATCAGGGCGTACAACAGGTCCACCGTGAAATTGATCACGATGAACAGCAAGGTGGAGACGATCACGGCGGCTTGCACCACGGTGAAGTCGAGCTGGTTGATGGATTCCACCATCAGGCTGCCGAAGCCGGGCCAGGAGAACACCGCTTCGATCGACACCGCGCCGCCGATCAGGATGCCGAACTGCGACGCCGCAAAAGTGATCACCGGCAGCGCCGCATTCTTGAGCGCGTGCTTGAGCACCACCACGTGTTCCGGCACGCCCTTGATGCGCGCCATCTTGACGTACTCCGATTGCAGCACGGCGGTGAGGTTGGCCTGCGTCAGCCGGCACAGGCCGGCGGCCGAATACCAGCCCAGCGCAATCACCGGCAGCACCAGATGCTGCCAGCTGCCGTAGCCGCCGGTGGGCAGCCAGCCGAGGCCGACCGAGAACAGGCGGATGAACAGCAGCGCAAAGAAAAACGGCGGCGCGGCCTGGCCGAGCGCCGCAAATATTTTTGAGAACTGATCGGCGAAACCATCCTTCTTCACCGCCGCCGCAATGCCCAGCGGCACGCCGATGAAAATCGCAAACGCCAGCGCGCTCAAGGTCAGCAACAGGCTCGGACCGAGCCGGTCTTCGACGATGCTCAGCGCCGGCACGCCGAAGTGGAAGGAGTTGCCGAAGTCGCCGCGCACGATGGTCGACAGAAAGCGCGCGTATTGCACGGGCACCGGATCATTAAGGCCGAGCTGTTCGCGGAACAGCGCGCGGTCGGCTTCCGTTGCTTCCGGCGGCATCATCAGGTGAGCCGGGTCGCCGACCATTCTCACCATGACGAAGATCAGCACCGACATCAGCAGCAAGGTGACGAGGGCGGAGCCGATGCGGCGCAACAGGAAAGCCGGCATGTTATTTCCAGCCTGCCGTACGGAAGTTCAGGAAGCCGGAGCCCTTTTGCACGTCCCACTGCACGCTCTTCTTCTTGGCGTAAATATAGAAATACTCCGACAGGAAGAAACCGGCAGCGTCGTCATGCAGGATCTGGCCGACCTGCTCGAAGATCTCGCCACGCTGCTGCGCGCCCGACACGCTGTTGACCTTTTGCAGCAAGGCCTCGACGTCCGGATTGTTGTAGTTGGACCACGAGCCGTCCTTGGAGAACGCGCCGCCGACTGGATGGATCGGGTCATACAGGGCGTTGGTGAATTGCGACAGGGCCAGCGGACCGGAGGCGTGGGTATTGTTCAGGCGCTGGAAGGCGGCGTAGGTCAGGCGGTTGAGTTTGACCTTGACGCCGATCTGGCCCCAGTAGGCGGCGACGGTTTCCGACAATTCTTTCGGCAGGTCGCCCTGGATGTTCAGCGTGGTTTCGAAACCGCTTGGATAGCCGGCCTTGGCCAGCAATTCCTTGGCCTTCTTCGGATCGTAGGGATAGGCCTTGATCGATTTCTTCGCGCCGTACGGATAGTAGTTGGAGATGAAGGTGCCGAGCGGTTCGCCGACGCCGTGCAGCACGCTCTTGATGATGGCGTTGGTGTCGATCGCATAGCTCAGCGCCTGGCGCACTTCACGCTTGGAGAACGGCGAGGCCGGATCGTCGGTGTAGACGCGGATGTACAGCGGCGAGGCCACCGGCGATGAAATCACGTCGAGGCCGGCTTCCTTCTTCAGGCGGTCGTAGTCGGGGAACGGCAGCACCACGGCGACGTCGATCTCGCCGCGCAGGATGGCGTTGACGCGGCTGACCGGCTCGGTGATGGCCTTGAAGATCAGGGTCTTGATCTTCGGTTTTTCACCCCAGAAATCGTCGAAGCGTTCCAGCACCAGCTCGCTGCCGCCGGGCGCATAGCGCTTGACTTTATAAGGGCCGAGCGAGATCGGCGCCTGGGCGAAGGCGTCAGGATTGGCCAGGCTGGCGAGGTAGTCGCCGGGCAGGATGTACAGGTAGCCGGCCACCTTGTTCTGGAAGGCGCCGTCCGGCACTTTCAGCTTGAAGACGACGGTGTAGGGGTCAGGCGTCTCGATGCTGTCGACGATCGGTGCGAAGTAAGGGCGACGCGTGCTCTTGCTCTTGGGATCGAGGATGTGCTCGACCGAAGCCTTGACGTCCTTGGAGGTGAACTGCGTGCCGTTATGGAACTTCACGCCCTTGCGCAGCTTGTAGGTAAACACCTTGGAATCGGGAGAGATCGTCACGCTGGTGGCCAGGCGCGGCACGATCTTGCCCTCCAGATCGAAGCCGTACAGCGTGTCGTAAATCTGCCAGCCGTAGCGCAGCGAATCGCCGCTGATGGTGACCAGTCCGTCAAGATTCTGGAACTCCTTTTCCACGCCGACCACCAGCGTGTCGCGATCGACCGCCGGCTTGTCGGTGGTGGCGTGAACGACGCCGGATGCCAATACTGAGGCGGCCAGTACGCCGCCGGCCAGCAAGGCCTTGATGACTTTGGAAAACACCATGCAAAAACTCCCTCGTGACGCTGTCGCGCCCTGTTTGTTATAGACAAAAAATGAAAAGTGAAGGACGGCCCGCGCTCATGCAGGCCGTCGCCGATGATCCGGAATTACTCGACGCTGTGCGCCACCACCGGTTCGCCTTCGATGCTGACCGAGGGCTTGCCGTCGGGGCCGACCGGCACGTCGCCGACCAGCGTGATGCGGTACAGCTGGCGCTCGAACTCGGTCTCGTAGATGTCGACCGGCGCCAGATGGGCGGTGGATCGGTTGTCCCAGAACGCCAGCGAACCTTCTTCCCATTTGAAGCGCACGGTATATTCCGGGCGCACCACGTGTTCGAACAGCAGCGCCAACAATTGCTCGCTCTCGCGCGGATGCAGGCCGACGATGTTCTTGAGGAAGGACGGGCTGACGTACAAGGCTTTTTCGCCGGTCTCGGGATGCACGCGCACCAGCGGGTGATGGCTGATCAGCGGCGTGGCCGCGACCTTGCTGACGAATTCCTGCTTGGCCTTGTTGCCTTCCGGCGGCGTGAACTTGTGTTCGCCCTGCAAGGTGTCGACGAAGGCGCGCAAAGCCGGCGACAAGCCGTGGTAGGCGGCCACCAGGTTGGTCCACTGGGTGTCGCCGCCGTAGGGTGGAATCACCACGCCGCGCAGGATGGAGGCGGCCGGCGGATTGATCGCGGCGGTGACATCGGTATGCCAGCCGGTCCACGGCCGCACCAGGCGCGCGCCGTCGAAGCGGCTCTTGAAACGGTCGCGGCCGACCGAATAGACCTCCGGATAACCGGGCTCGTAACCGAACACCGGATGCCCCAGCGTGAGGTCGCCGAACTGCTTGCCGAAAGCGACGTGCTGGGCGTGGCTCAGGTGCTGGTCGCGGAAGAAAATCACTTTCCATTGCAGCAGCGCGGCGCGGATTTCGGCAATTTCTTCGGAGGCCAGCGGGTGCGCCAGGTCGACGCCGGAAATCTCTGCGCCGATGTGCACGGCCAACGGCTTGACGCTGATGCGTTGATAAGTCGGGATGGTGTTACGGGTGATCGCGTTCATCATTTCTCCATGCGTGGTTGCGCGCAGCAACGAAATATCGGAAGTCGTGGTCCATACTTTCAACGCAACGGATAACGCTCGCGATCTTCAGGTATGGAGAAGTGCATCCCTACAGTCCGGGTAGGATGCGATGGGGTGAAGGCGATTATAGGAAGTGAAAATCGCCCGCGTCCAAGAACGATTTCGTATAACTTTAGAAGGGATTGTTGCGTTTCCTCTAGTCAAGCAGAGGCGGCGCCAAAGCGAATATGGGTATGCGGTTTACGGCCTTCGCTTTGTTGCGGAATACGACGTTGCAGCAAGCGTTCTGCAAATAAAAAAGCGCGCCGGCGGAGAACCGGAGCGCTTTTTATTTTTACGTTCTTTACTGCACGCTTTACCGCAGTTTTTACTGCGATGGCAGAAACGTCATTCCTTCTCGCGCAAGCTGGCCGGCATCGCGAAGGTCAGCAGCAAGGCGCACAGCAGGGTCATGCCGCCGATCGCATACAGCGCCGGCGTGGTGCTGCCGGTCAGGTCCTTGATGCGGCCGACCATGACCGGGCTGACGATGCCGCCGAGCTGGCCCAGCGTATTGATCAGCGCGATGCCTGCCGCTGCGCCGGCGCCGGTCACCAGCTTGGGCGGCAGCGCCCAGAAGGCCGGGATGGCGGCCACCACGCCGGCGCCCATGATGCCCAGCGCGACGATCAGCAACACGGTCTGCTTTTCAAACACGCCGGCGGCGAAGAAGCCGATGGTCGCCAGCACCATCAAGCCGATCACGAAGCGGCGACGCTCGCCGCGCGCATCGGACAAGCGGCCGACGATGATCATCGCCGCGGCGCCACAGATATAAGGCACCGCCGTGAGCAGACCGATGATGGTCGGATTCTGCGTACCGGCCGTGCGGATCAGATGCGGCGCCCAGAAGTTGAGGCCGTAGGAACCGACCTGGATCAGGAAGTACACCAGCCCCAGCATCAGGAAGCCCGGCGTCTTGATGGCGCTGAGCAGAGAGTGGCCGCGCTCATGCGAAGTCGGACGCGCGACATTGGCGGCGAGGATCTGCTGCTCGCGCTGCGTGAGCCAGCCGGCGTCTTCGATCTTGTCCTTGAGCTGCCACAGCACCACCAGGCCGAGGCCGATGCACGGCAAGCCGCCCAGCATGAACAACCAATGCCAGCCGCGGATGCCGAAGGCGCCTTCCATGTGGCCGAGGATCATGCCCGACACCGGCGCGCCGATCAGGCCGGCGAACGCCGACGCCAGGAACAGCATCGAGGTGATGCGGCCCCGATACGAGGATGGGAACCACAGCGTCAGGTAATACAGCACGCCGGGCGCGAAGCCGGCCTCCATCGCACCGATCACGAAGCGCAGCGCATAGAACTGCCACTCGCTGGAGACGAACACCATCGCCGCCGTCGCCAGTCCCCACGAGATCATGATACGGGCAATCCAGCGCCGCGCGCCGACCTTGTAGAGGAACATGTTGCTCGGCACTTCGAACAGCACGTAGCCGACCACGAACAGACTCGCGCCGAGACCGTAGGCGGTGTCGCTCAGGCCGAGGTCGCCCTGCAGCTGGAATTTGGCGAAGCTGATGTTGATGCGGTCGAAGAACGCGAACAGATAGCAGATCATGATCAGCGGCATGATGCGCCAGGCGGCCTTGCGCACGATGGCGACGAGGCTGTCGTCGTGGTCATGAGGCGTGACGAGTTCTTGCGGGGCCGATGCCGGCCCTGCGGCGGTGTTGGAATGCATGTTGTCTCCTGTTGGTGCGGCAGGAAAATGCCGCGCCGGTGGTTGATGGCGATGTGCTCTTGTGGTTGTTCTTCAGGCAGCCGCTTGCAGCGCGGCCGGTATCGGATGCAGGTCGCAGTTGCGTCCCGCCTTGGCGAGCTGGCCCGGTACGTCATGACCCAGCAGCGCCGGCAGCTTGCGCGACAAGGCCAGCAGTTGCGGCAGGTCGATACCGGTCGCGATGCCGGTTTCGTCGCACAGGTTGACCAGGTCTTCGGTGCAGATGTTGCCCGAGGCGCCCGGCGCGAAGGGACAGCCGCCGAGCCCGCCGAGTGCGGCGTCGAAACGGCGCGCGCCGACTTCGTACGCAGCCACGACGTTGACCAGGCCGAGACCGCGCGTATTGTGGAAATGCAGCGTCAGCGCCGCCGCCGGCAACACCGCCAGCACGCGTCGGACGATGCGCGCGACCTGGCGCGGATTGGCCATGCCGGTGGTGTCGGCCAGCGTGATGCCGTCGACGCCGAGCCGGAGATAGGCGTCGACGATGGCCAGCACGCGGTCTTCGTCGATGCGGCCTTCGAACGGACAGCCGAAGGCGGTGGCGATGGTGGCGTTAAGGGTGACATCATGCGTGACATCCATTCCGGGGCGCCGCGCCAGTGCGACGATGTCGCCGAAGCCCGCCAGCGATGCCTCGCAGCTCATGCGCATGTTGGCGCGGTTATGCGTCTGGCTGGCCGACATGACCATGTTGAGTTCGTCGGCGCCAGCCAGCAACGCGCGCTCGGCACCCTTGAGGTTGGGGATCAGCGCGACGTAGACGACGCCGTCCTTGCGTGCGATGCGGCGAAACACGTCATCGCCGTCGCGCAGCGCCGGGATCGCCTTCGGCGACACGAAGGAACCCGCTTCGATGCGCGTGAAGCCGGCTTGCGACAGTCCGTCGATGAGCGCAATCTTGTCTTCGGTGGACACCCAGCTCGGCTCGATCTGCAAGCCGTCGCGCGGCGCCACTTCCTGCACGATCAGGCGATTGGCATCATTGTTTTTGACGGCGCTCATTGCACCACTCCTTCCTGTTGCAGGCGACGGATTTCCGCTGCATCCAGTCCCAGGCCGGACAGCACCTCGACGGTGTGTGCGCCGAGCGCCGGACCTTGCCAGCGGATCTCGCCGGGCGTGTCGGACAGCTTTGGCACGATGCCCGGCATCTTGACCTTGACACCTCCCGGCAACTGCGCCGACAAGATCATGTCGCGCGCCTGATAGTGTGGATCGGCGACGATGTCGGCGATGGAATAGATGCGACCCGAAGGCACGCCGGCCTGTTCCAGCACTGCCAGCACGTGTTCCATGCTGTGCAGCGAGGTCCAGCCGGCGATGGCGGCATCGAGCAGCGCGACTTGCTGCACGCGGCCGTCGTTGTGTTCGAAGGCCGGATCGTCGGCCAGGTCGGCGCGGCCGATGGCGTGCATCAGGCGCTTGAAGATCGGGTTGCTGTTGCCGGCGATGACGACGTAGCCGGCGTCGCGGGTCGGATAGGTATTCGATGGCGCGATGCCGGGCAAGGCGCCACCGCTGCGTTCGCGCACGTGGCCGAGCAGGTCGTATTCCGGCACCAGGCTTTCCATCAGGTTGAAGACGCTCTCGACCAGCGAGACGTCGACCACCTGGCCGAGGCCTTGTCCGGTCTTCACGCGCAACAGCGACATCAGTGCGCCGATCACCGCATGCAGCGAGGCCAGCGAATCGCCCAGGCTGATGCCGGCGCGCGCCGGTACGCCGTCGGGTTCGCCGGTGGTGTAGCGGATGCCGCCCATGGCTTCGCCGATGGCGCCGAAACCGGGACGGTCTTTGTACGGACCGGTCTGGCCGTAGCCGGAGATGCGCACCAGGGTCAGCTTGGGATTGATTTCCTGCAGTACGTCCCAACCGAGGCCAAGGCTTTCCAGCGCGCCGGGTTTCATGTTTTCAATCAGCACGTCGGCGTCGGCCGCGAGCTGCTTGATCAGCGCGATGCCTTGCGCCGACTTCAGGTTGACCGACAGCGATTTCTTGTTGCGCGATTGCAGGTACCACCACAGCGAGGTGCCCTCGTGCAGCTTGCGCCATTTGCGGATGGGATCCCCGTTGACGGGGGCTTCGATTTTGATCACGTCGGCGCCGAACTCGGCCATCACGCGCGCGGCGAACGGCGCGGCGATCAGGGTGCCGATTTCGATGACGCGTATTCCTTTGAGCGGTCCACTCATGACAGTCTCCTTTTCCTTTTTTACAGGATAGGAAAAGAGTACTGTCGGCGTCCAACCGCAAATCGGCAAGCAGCGTTCGCCAAACGCGAACGCTCGCTATTTTTTCTTTTTCTTTTCTTGTGCAGGCTTGCTTGCTGCGCCGGCACGGTCTTCGGCCGTGGACAAATAGTCGTACAGCGCGCGCGACACCGGCGACAAGCCCTTGACGTCGCGCGCCACGATTTTCAGTTCGCGGCTGGCCCAGTCGTCGCTCAGGGCAATCGCGGTCAGGCCGAGCGAGCGACCGATCGCTTCGTACACGCCGGAAGGAATCACGCCCAGTCCCATGCCGGCTTGCGCCATGCGGCACACGGCATCGAAGCCAGGCACGTGGATACGCATCTTGAGCGACTTGCCGCTGCTGCGCGCAGCGAGGTGGGTGCGTGCATTGATAGAACTGTCGGCATGCAGGCCGACGTGGTCGAAGTCGAGCGTGTCGGCGAAGGCCACCGTCTTGCTGCCGGCCAGCGCATGGTTGTCGCGCATCACCAACACCAGCCGGTCGCGGCGATACAGCCCGGTGTGCAGATCATGGGTTTCGGTGTCGCCGGAACAGATGCCGAGATCGGCCCAGCCGTCCTGCACGCCCTTGACCACGCTGCCGCTGGGACGCTCTTCGAGGTCGAGCTTGACTTGTGCGTGCAGCTGCGAAAACGCCATCAGATCTTCCGGCAGGAACTCGACGATGGCCGACAGGTTGGCGACCATACGCACGTAGCCGCGTACGCCTTGCGCATGTTCAGACAATTCGAGGCCGATGGTTTCGACGCTGAGCAGCACGCGGCGCGCATGCGTGAACAGCGTCTCGCCGGCCGGCGTCAGTTGCATGCCGCGCGCGTGGCGCACGAACAGAGCGACGCCGATGGCTTGTTCCAGTTCGACCAGACGCTTGCTGGCGGCGGAGACGGCGATCGCCTCACGCGCGGCGGCGCGCGTGAGCGTGCCCTCTTCCTGCACCGAGACGAACAGGCGCAAGGTGGTGAGATCGAGGCGGCGTAGCAGGTTGCTGGTGAGCGTCATGGAAGGTCGGAGTGGATCGCTTCGGTCAGTATTCAGCGTGCAGTGTGCCACTACTCCGGCGCCTCTGCTGGCGCGGTATCAGCGCCGCGGTTCTTCCCCATCTTTGCGACCGGCCGCCTTGTCTTCGTACATGCCCTGGTCGGCTAGCTTGATCAAGGTCTCGGCATCCTGGGCATCCTGCGGATAGAAGGACACGCCGACGGACGCGCCCACGGTCATGCCGTCGGCGCCTTCGACATCCTGCAGGCACAGCAGCGGCGGCGCCAGTACGTTCTCGATCTTCGTGCGCACCTTGTCGGCGAAGGCGGCATCGGCGACGCCCCAGAACACCAGCACGAACTCGTCGCCGCCGAAGCGCGCCACCACATCGTCGTCGCGGGTGATGGCGCGCAGCCGCTGGCCGACCTCGACCAGCGTGAGGTCGCCGTATTCATGGCCGAGCTTGTCGTTGATGGCCTTGAAGCGGTTCAGGTCGATGAACATCACCGTGAATTTGTCGAACAGCTCGGCGGCGCGGCGACCGCGCTTGTGAACGGCGGCGTCGAGGTAGCGCAGCACCGCTGCGCGGCTGGTGACGCCGGTCAGCTTGTCGGTACTGAGCTCGCTCTGCATTTCCATGAAGTTCTGCGCCAGTTGGCCGATCTCATCGCGCCGCTCGATCTTCAGTGCGACGTTCATCTGGCCCTTGCCGATGCGCGCCGCCGCACGCGACAGCCGGCGCACGTCGCGCACCACCCACTGCACGATGCTGAGGCCGAGCGCCAACGCGATGACCACCGCCAGCACCGCAATCACCACGGTCCAACGGGCGTTCTGGTCGAGCGTGTCGAGGAAGTCGCTGCGCGGCACCGCAACGACCGTAACCCAAGAGAGGCCGGCGCCGCCGCGCACCCACGAATACGCTGCATACGTCAGCTCGCCGTCTTCACCGGCAAAGGTGAAGGTGGTGTCAGCGCCGCCGATGTTCTCGATTTCGGCGAGGTGTTTCTGCAGCGTTGAATAGGCATTGCGGATGATCAGGCTGCGGCTGTTCTCGGCGCGCAGGCGGCCGACCTTGCCTTGCTGTTCGCTGTAGATGTTCTCGCCGTTGGAGGAGGCGATCAGCTCGCCGTTGGATTCCATGATGAAGGCTTCGCCATGGCGGCTGACATGCAAACCCCTGACGAAGTCATTGAGCGCCTTGAGCGATACGTCGGTCGCCACCACGCCTTCGAACTGGCCGTTCTTCGACAACACGCGGCGTGCGCGCGTGGCGACCAGGTCCTTGTCCCAGTAGTTGATGTAGATGTCGCTCCAGACATCGCGGTCGCTGTGTTGCGCGGCGACGTACCATGGCCGCGCACGCGGGTCGAAGTCGGTGGCGTCGTTCTTCGGCATGCTGAGCTGCCCGCCGATGCTGCTGAAACGATAGGCGCTGCGGAAACCGTCGGCGGCGCGCTTGACCCGCAGTTCGGCGTCGTCGAGACCGTAGCGGAACAGGCCGACGAAGTCGCCGCTGCGGTTGCCGTAGAACACATAGTTGTTGAGGTCCGGATGCAGCGAAGTGGCGATCCAGAAGCGCGAACGCAGGTTGTCGAGATCGGCGTTCAGGTCGGTCGCGGCCGGCATGCCGCGCGGAAAGGCCGACTCCAGCACCGAGGCGGCGCCGTCAATGTGGCGCTCTACGGTCAAGGCCACGCGGTCTGCGGTCTGGTCGAGCAATTGCTCGGCCACCGACACCACCGCATGCCGGCCGGCAAGATAGGACAGGATGCCGACCAGCAAGGACACCAGCAGGATCAGCACGACGAACGGCAACACCAACACCTTCGCCAGCGACGATGATGAGCGGAGTAGGTGGATCATGTGCCGTTCCTTGCTTTTTGCTTGCTTGTTTTAATGTTTTCCGTCGTCGCGCAAGACACAATGCGACCCGCTGCGAACGGTATTCCCCTTGTTGCTTATCGGCTGCCGGGCGCAAAAATTGAAGCGACTGAGCGTGCTTTTTCCCGCGGGCGGCGTCAAGGACGTCTCGGGACATCATTCATGACTTGGCGTTATTGCGCAAGGTCCGTGCGCAGGATGAAGAGGGAGGACGACGGAAGTGAGATGAAAGTGAGACGGAAGCGCGACAGATTGGCTGGGCGCAAGGCTGCGGCGACAGTTCGTTCCGGGCCGAAGCATTCATGGCGCAGACGGTTCTACACTTGCAGCATCGCTTTTTCCCTGAAGGAGTATTCCGTGGCTATAGTCGCTCCAACCGAAATCGGCATGTCCTGCGTCAACATCGACGAACTGATCACGTTCTATGTGTCTGCGTTTTCGTTTTCGCTGGTCAACAAGATCGTGGCGCCCGCCGTGTCTGACGGCGGCTCCCTCTTTAGCGATGCCGGCTATGCCGTTGCCAGACTGCAGGCGCCGTTTGGCGAGCGGCTGAAATTGCTTGCGCCGAACAATCCGCCGGTCCATGCGCCCCGATCCAGGTCCGCCGCGAATATTTTGCGGGAGCCGCATGCGGCATTCCTGACATTCATCGTCGATGACATCGGGCAAGCGTCGCAGCTCGCGCTGGAATGCGGCGCCGCATCCCTGGCTGCGCCCGTCAGGATCAGGCCCGACTTGTGCATTGCGCTGCTCCAGGATCCGGAAGGAAATTACATCGAGCTGGCGCAGTATGACGACATTTCACTGTACCGGCCGGATCTCGCGTCCGCGCCGGGACGTGTATCGTAGTATCCGACGTCATCTTCCGGGAATCCGACATGAATCAACTCGCCCAACCCCGCTTTGCCCGAGTCGCCGCCGTCATCGGCGATCCGACGCGCGCGCTCATGCTGTCGCGCTTGCTGGACGGTCGCTTCTATACCGCGAAAGAACTGGCCGACCACGCCGGCGTGACGGCGCCCACGGCGTCGCAGCATCTGAAGCTGCTGGTCGACGAGCGGCTGGCGAGCGTCCGCGCGCAAGGCCGGCATCGCTATTTCATGCTGGCCGACGGCAATGTGGCACATGCGCTCGAGGCCCTGCTGCGCGTGGCAGACGGCAGCTTGCCGGAAACCACGCGCTGGCAGGCGCCGGCGATGCGCGGCCTGCGCCATGCGCGCAGTTGCTACGGCCATCTTGCCGGCGAGCTGGGTGTGCAGCTGTGCCGGAGCTTCGTCGAACGGGGCTGGGTCGCAAGCGCTGAAGGCGACGGGCATGACTATCCGTTGACGCAGGCGGGTGTCGCAGGTCTGAAAGAACTCGGCCTGCCGGCGGAGCTGGTCGATGGCTTGCAGAGTAAGCGAGCACTCTATGGCTGTGTCGACTGGTCGGAGCGACGCGACCACTTTGCCGGCCCGCTGGCGGTGGCCCTGCTGGATGCGTTCATTGAACGCGGCTGGCTTCGTCGCGATGAAGCCAGCCGGGCCCTGACCGTCACCGCCAGCGGCAAGGCGGTGTTAATTCCTTCCCTGGCGGTTCGTTAAGTATTGCAAGGAAAAAGTCGCGCTCTTGCGCATCCGCTGCCCGGCGGCTATATTACGCACGTCGAAAAAGGCAGACTTGGTGTGGTCCAGCCCAGGTCCTTCCTCAGGGTCTGTTAACAGGCTTTGGGAAGCTCTGTCCATGCCCGTGCATGAGTCCCACGACGAACATCGGCGCCATCCGGCGCTTTCTGTTCGTCTGTGCGGTTCTCAAGACAACGAACCGCTCCGGTCGAACGATCACCAGGGAGTCTTTCATGCACGCGTCATCCGTTCCATCCGTTCTACCCATCCATGATGTAGTCATCGCCGGCGCCGGTCCGGTGGGCTTGTTCCTGGCCTGCGAATTGCGTCTCGCCGGCGTATCGGTGCTGGTGCTGGAGCAGGCCGGCAATCCGCAATCGCCGCTGAAGCAATTGCCCTTCGGCATGCGCGGCCTGTCCATTCCGACCGTCGAGTCCCTTCATCGGCGCGGCCTGCTGGATGCCGTCAAGGCGCCCTCGCCCACTACGAACGCGTCAGCCTCGACTCCGCATTGGCTGCAACAGCAACGGCGCGCCGGCGGCCACTTCGCCGGCATGCAGTTTTATCTCGATCAGGTCGATCGCGCGAAGTGGCCGACTCACTTATCTGGTCCGGCCGATGCCGGGGTCGCCACCGACATGCAACACATCGAAGCGGTTCTCGCCGCACGCGCTCACGGGATGGGCGCGGAGATCATGCGCGGCGCCGGCGTGGATGGTGTCGAACAGTTGGATGAGCACGTGGACATTCATGCCGGCGCTCAGACGTTCCGCGCGCGCTGGCTGGTCGGATGCGACGGCGGACGCAGTACCGTGCGCAAGATCGGCGGCTTTGAATTTACCGGCACCGCACCGGAGTTCACCGGCTACTCGGCTGAAGTCGAGTTGGCCGATCCGCAACTGCTGCAGCCGGGTCGCCACTACACGCCCGCGGGCATGTTCACCTTCCAGCCGCCGGGCACCATCGCCATGGTCGACTTCGACGGCGGCGCGTTTCATCGCACGCAGCCGATCACGCGCGAACATGTGGAGTCGGTGTTGCGCCGCGTCTCCGGCGTTCACGTCACTGTGACGGCGCTCAGGCTCGCCGCCACCTGGACCGACCGCGCCCTCCAGGCTGCGACTTATCGCAAGGGGCGCGTGCTGCTGGCCGGCGATGCCGCGCATGTCCACTCGCCGCTGGGCGGTCAGGGACTGAATCTAGGCCTCGGCGATGCGATGAACCTCGGCTGGAAACTAGCCGCGACCATTCGCGGCGATGCACCGGAGGGCTTGCTCGACAGTTATGAGACAGAACGTCATCCGCTGGGTGCGCAAATACTAGATTGGTCGCGCGCGCAGGTCGGCCTCATGCGTCCGGGTGAAAGTTCGCGCGCGCTGGCCGCCATCATCCGCGATCTGATCGGCACACGCGACGGCGCGACTTATTTCGCCGAACGGGTCTGGGGCCTGTCGTTGCGCTATGAACTCGGTGACAAGCATCCGCTGGTCGGCCGCAGCGCACCGGATTTCATGCTGGCCGACGGCAGCCGGCTCGGCGAGCATCTTCGCGACGGCAAAGGTTTGCTGCTGGATTTCGGCGCCGATGGTTCATTGCAAACGACGATGCGCCGCTGGCAGGATCGCATCACGTATCTCGCAAGCGATGCCGGCGACAAGCTCGGCCTGAGCGCCTTGCTGGTGCGACCGGACGGCATCGTGGTATGGGTGAGTAAGGGCGCAGCGGACCCGGAGGATATTGCCCGGGCCGCTACACGCTGGTTCAAATGTTTAACGTAGCGGCACGTTAATCCCGAACAGGATCGACGAATAGCGCCCCTGCCCGACGTTCAGATTGCTGCTGTAGTCGACGATGAAAGACGTGCCGCCAGCCAGCAGCAGACGCATGCCGATCCCGGCAGTCCAGTTGCCTGTGAAGCTGTCGTCCGAGCGGATCACGTAGGCCGGCCCTGACGACGCCAGGTCGGCATACGAAATCCCCGCTTCGCCCGCGCCGGAAAACTGCCGGCGGTATTCGATGCGGCCGCGCGGCGTCCACATGCCGACGCGGCTCAGGTACTGGCCTTCGGTGCGCAGGCCGAGCGTGCCGCTGCTGGTGCGCACGCTTTGCTTGAAATAGGTCAGCGCGTTGTTGCCGGCGGCAGCTTCGGTGTATTGCCCCAGCGTGGTCGAGGCCAGGTCGAGCTTGCCGTAGGGTGACCACATCCAGCTATTGCCGCGGAATTCATAACCGCTAGACAGCGCGACGAACATTTGATTGCCGCCGCGCTGGCCGGTGGCGAAGCTGCCGTCGTCCGTCACATAGCGCGTCGAGTCGAAGTTGAGCGCGCCGTAGCCGAGCATGCCGTCGACGAAAATGTTCGGCGTCGGCCGGAAGCTGCCGTACACCGTCGCCACCACGCTCTGCCCGACGCTCTTGCTGCCGTTCTCGCCGATGTCGCTGCGGTCGCGGCTGTAGCCGGTGCCGACGCCGATGGTCAGCTGATCGCTCAGACGATAGTCGGCACCCATGCTGATGCCGTTGGTGGCGAAGCGGAAACCTTCCTGCTGGCCATTGGCGTTGCGCTGCCCGAAGTCGACCGTGCCGGCAATCCACAACGACAGTTCCTGTTTCGCGTTATTGGCGGTCTTGTTCGGCAATTCAGGCAAGGCGTCGAGATCCTTGCCGGCGCCTGCAAGCGGCTTCGCGTCGGACTTGCCGACCTGACTCAGCAGCGGCCAGCCCACTTTGCGCATGCCCGCCTGCAACGGTGCACCGACCACGCGATCGACTTCGTCATCGTTCCATTGCGCCAGCAGCGGCTTGGCCGGTGCGACCGGCTGTGCAAACCCGAGACCGAAACTGGAACGCGCCCAACCGTCGCCGTGCAGGCTTTCCAGACGACGACTGAAGTTGCCCAGCTGTGCCGTGGCGAAACGGCTGGCGGTCTGTCCATGTGCTGCGACCAGTCCTTTGACCTGGACATCGTTGGCGGCATTGGGGCGTGCGGCGACGGTGATGTTCACGATGACCGCTGCGGATGTACCGAAGGCATTTGTCAGCGTATAGCTGAACTGCACGCTGCCGCTGAATCCTGCCGCTGCCGTATAGATGATGTCGGTGCCGCTCACTACCGCGGTGCCGGATCCCGGTGCGCCGGTAATCGTGACGGCCGTGACCGGGCCGTTGGCGGCAGCCGCGCCGACATGCAGCGTGACGGCTTGCCCGGCTTGCACGGTAGCGGTTTGCGCCGCCGAAGTCGGCGCGCCCGGAGACGTCACGGTGACGGTCACCGTGGCCGGCGTAGAGGTGCCGCCCGGTCCGGTGATGGTGTAGGTGAAGCTGTCGGCGCCGACATAGTTGGCGGCAGGCGTGTAGAGCACGTTCAGGCCGTTGACGACGGCTGTGCCGTGCGCAGGTGCGCCTGCCGAAACCGTGGTGATGGACCCGCTATCGTTGGCAGTCACCGGAATCGTCACCGCCTGATTCGCCGGCGTGTTGGCGCTGTCAGCCGCTGTAACCGGAACGCCGGCGCTGACGGTCAGCGTGAAAGTCTGCGCCTTGAGGATCGGTGCCGGCGTGCTGCTGTCGGTTGCCGACGCCGTCACGGAAAAACTTCCCGCCTGCGTCGGCGTACCCGAGATCGTCGCACTCGAAGATGTTGTGGAGAAGGTCAATCCCGCCGGCAAACTGGTCACCGTGATGGCGCCGTAGGGTGCAGCGCCACCGCTCCAGGTGAGCGTCTGGGTATAGCTTGCACCCTGCGTCGCAAACCATGTCGTTGATGGCGTAATCACGATCGTCGGCGCGCCGACAGTGATGATGACGGTCGCCACGCCCGAGGTGCCGATAGCATTGGTCGCCGTGTAGCTGAAGGTATCCCCGCCGCTGTAGCCGGCGGTCGGGGTATAGGTAAATGCGTTGACGCCGTTGGGTGTTGCCGTGCCGTGCGCCGCCCCCGTCGTGATGCTCAGGGAGGTCGGGGTGCCGCCGGTAATCGACACCGGGATATTGTTATTGCTGCTGCCGTAGCCGACCGCCGTACCGCTGTTGGCGGTCACCGGGGCACCCGCACCGACGGTGCCGATGAACGCTTGCGCACCGGTGAAATTGTTGCTGTCGGTGGCGGTAATCGTGAAAGAAAATCCACCGGCGACGGTAGGCGTCCCGGAAATGGCGCCGGTAGCTGCCGTGAGGTTCATGCCTGTCGGCAACGCGCCGCTGGTGACTGCGTACGTATACGGGGCAGTGCCGCCGCTGGCAGTCGCCTGCAAAGTGAGAGCAATGCCGCGCTGCCAGTTGGCCGCCCCCATCGACACCGCAATCGTCGGTCCGACCGCATAGGCCGGATTGAACCAGCTCGCCGGCATCAGCAACAGGAGTGCCGTCGTCAACGCGACGACACTTGGCCATGCTGCTTTTGCCGCGATGCGTACACGTCGCCAAAGTGAGTTCAATACCGAGGTCAATAGCGGCGACGAAAGAAAGCGACGTGCGACGCCGTTGGTACCGAGTTGAAACATGCATCCCCCCGGATGATCATTTTGGTTGCGGTTCATAGTTTTGTCTTATGAGCAACGGCCGAATTACGCGCTGCATAGCCTCCACAGGCTATAGAGAAACCCCCATCCGGTATGTAGCCCAAACGCGCTACAACGCCGGTGCTTCTTGCCAGATGCCACGATGGAGAAACGATGAAAGTCACGCCGCGAATGGGCGTTTGAAACCGACGCGATTTGCATTGCCCTGTTTTTTGCGGGCAATACTACAGAGGCGCCAGCCGGCGCTTGACCGCCTGTCTCACTTTTTGAAAATTTTTAATTGTCAAATGGACAAGCAATAGATTTGCTTTGTTTGCGACGGCGCTCCTGCCAACCGGCTTGCGCGAACGGAGCGCCGCAGTTACGTTATGGCCTGCTGCAGAAATCACTCAAAAAAATGCCGACAAACACGCTCTGCCATCAACCCAAGAATGTGCGCACGACAATGCCGGCATCACTCACGCGCATGCTGTGCGTGGTCCTGTACGTGGGGCTATGCATGCTGATCACGGCGTGCGCAGAAGCGCCGCGCAGGCAGGCGGATGCGATCGCGCAGTCGGCTGGTTTGCAGCGTGAACAGGTACGTGCGGGATCGTTCCTGCTGACCGTGTATGTGCGCCTGACGCGTACCGACCTGCCGGTCACCGTGTATATCGAAGGCGACGGCCTGGCCTGGCGTACGCGCACCCAGCCGTCGGACGATCCGACGCCGCGCCGTGCGCTGGGCTTGCGGATGGCGGCGGCAGACCGCAGCGCCAATGTGGTGTATCTGGCGCGGCCGTGCCAGTTCACGCCGATGAACGACAACCCGCAATGCGATGCCGCTTACTGGACCGGAAAACGTTTCGCTCCCGAGGTGGTGGCTGCGATGAATGACGCCGTCAGCCGCTACATGGCGCGCCTGCCCGGGCAGCGCGTCAACCTGGTCGGCTATTCGGGCGGCGGCGCGATTGCCGTGCTGCTTGCCGCCAGACGGCAGGATGTCGCGTCCTTGCGCACGGTGGCCGGCAACCTCGACCATGATGCGGTCAATCGCCTGCACCGCGTCTCGCTGATGCCGGACTCACTCAATCCAATGGACGTTGCTGCCAAGGTCGCCGGTCTGCCGCAACTTCATTTCAGCGGCGCCGACGACAGCATTATTCCGCCGTCCATCGTGCACAGCTTCGTCGCCAAAGCCGGCGCTTGCGCGCAAGAGCAAGTGGTCGGCGGCATGACGCACGAAGGTGACTGGGATGCGCGATGGCCGCAATTGCTGGCGATCCAACCGCGCTGCAAATGAGGAAAATGAGGCGGCGGAGCGACTGAACGCGCCCGGCAACCTATTTGCCGCCGGTGACGTCCAGGAAGGTGCCTGTGATGAAGGACGCCTCGGCGCTTGCCAGCCACAGAATCGCGCGTGCGACTTCTTCGGGCTGGCCGCCTCTTCCCATCGGGATCGAATCCTTGACGCGATCCACCCGGCCCGGCTCGCCGCCGCTGGCATGCATCTCCGTATAGATGTGTCCGGGGCGGATGCAGTTGACGCGTATCCCCTCGCGCGCAACTTCTTTGGCGAAGCCGGTGGTGAAGGTCTCGAGGGCGCCCTTCGACGCGGCGTAGTCGACGTATTCGTTGGGACTGCCGAGCCGGGCCGAGGCCGATGAAATGTTGACCACGACGCCGCCGCGCCCGTTGTGGCGCGTCGACATGCGCTTCACCGCCTGCTGCGCACAGAGGATGGGGCCGATCGCGTTGACCGCGAAGATGCGCTGCATGCGCGCGAAGCCGAGATCCTCCAGCCGTGACTGCGGCGCCAGCATGGCGGCGTTGTTGACGAGGACGTCGATGCGGCCGAAGCTGCGGTCGATCGCCGTGAACAACTGCGCGACCTGTTCCGGATCCGCGCTGTCTGCGCGCACCGCCAATGCGCGACGTCCGAGCGCCTCCACATCGGCTACTACCGCGAGCGCGGCGGACTCGTTGGAGACGAAGCTGATCGCGACGTCGTAACCTTGTTCCGCCGCCAGCCGAGCGGTTGCGGCGCCCACGCCGCGGCTTCCGCCGGTGATCAGGATCAGCGGCGCCTGTGAGTGTGACTGTGAGCGTGAGAGGGTATCCATTTTGCAAACCTCCATGTGATGGTGAAGATCGGGCGCATGCATTCCTGCGCCGTCAACCGATGATGATGGTGCCGGCGGCAATCACTGCGCATGCCAGCATTTTTCGGACCGTGAGAGTCTCGCCGAGGAAGAAGTAACCGATCAGCGCCGCAAACAGCACGCTGGTTTCACGCAGTGCCGACACCGCGCCCATGGGTGCGCCGGACATGGCGTAGATGACGATGCCGTAGGCCAGCAGCGAGACCAGGCCGCCGATGGAAGCCGTGGCGAATCCGGGCCGCAGGGTGAATAAATTGCCGGCGCCGCGCAGGCCGATATAGACCGCCGGCATCAGCACGCCCCACAAGGCGCACATCCAGACCGTGTAGGCCATCGGCGCGCCGGACAGGCGCACGCCAATGCCGTCCACCACGCTGTAGGCGGCAATGAAACAACCGGTCCCCAGTGCATACGGCAGGCTCGGCACCGCCAGCTTGCGTCCGTTGAAGGCCAGTGAAATGATGCCGCCGGCCACCAGTGCAATGCCGAGCAAGGCGCTCATTTCCACCCGCTCGCCGGCGAAAGCCGATGCCGCGATGGTGATCAGCAAGGGAGAGGAACCGCGCGAAATCGGATAGGTTTGCCCGAGGTCGCCGGCGCGATAGCTGCGCACCAGAAACAGGTTGTAGCCCACGTGCAGCACCGCCGAGAGCACCGCATACATCCAGCTGGCCTGGGCGGGCGGTGCGAGGAACACGGCGATCACGACACTGGCCAGCGCCACCGCCAGGCACATGACCGTCATCGACCACAGCCGGTCGGCGCCGCCGCGCAGGAGTGCGTTCCAGCTGGCGTGCAGCAAGGCCGCAAAAAGTATCAGAGCAATGATGTGAAAGGGCATGCGCCATACTAAGCAAAGCGGCGCTGCGGTTAAAGCGAAGTCTCCTCATTGAGGCATGAGCAATACCTCATGCCTCATATGTCAGCGATAATTTTGCTCAGCCTCGCTCGATTCCGCCAGCAGCCAGTCGCGGAAACTGACGACATGGGGCTGCGATTCGATGCCTTTCGGACAGACAAAATAATAGGCGACCGGCGACGGGAACGGCGCCTTGAACAGCCTGACCAGGCTGCCGTCGCTGATCTCGGCCTCCACGTGGCCGCTGCGCGCCAGGGCGATCCCCTGCCCCAGCAATGCCGCCTCGATGGTCATGTTGGTGTCGGCGAAGCGGACGCTTTCCTTGAGCGCGGACATGCTCACGCCCACCTGTTGAAACCACAGCGCCCACTTCGGCACCAGATCGGCGCCGGCGCGCGTCAGCAGCGGATAGCGCAACAATTCAGAGGGCTTGCGCGGCGTGCCCAGGCGCGCCAGCAGGTCCGGACTGGCGACCGGGAAGATCTGTTCCCTGAACATGAATTCCGAATGCAGGCCCGGATAATTGCCGTTGCCGAAACGGATCGCCACATCCGGTTCGGTGCTGGAAAAATGGATAGCCTTGTCGGTGGTTTCCAGCGTGACCAGGATTTCCGGATGCAGCCGTGACAGGCTGGGCAATCTCGGCAGCAGCCATTTCAGTGCGAAGGAATAGGTGGTGCTGACCTTGAGCCGGACCCGGCCCTTTTGCTCACGCAGATCGGTGAGCGTCGCCTCCAGGTTCATGAAGAACTCGCGCACGATCGGCGCCAGCGCCGCGCCTGCGGGCGTCAGGGTCAGTGATTTTCCGCGCTGGAACAGCTGCAATCCCCAGAGCTCTTCGAGATGCCTGAGCTGATGACTGACCGCGCTTTGGGTGACGTGCAACTCCTCGGAAGCGGAGGTGAAGGTGGCATGGCGTGTCGCCACTTCGAAGGCGCGCAAGGTGGCGGTGGGAGGAAGGTCTCTCATTGTCTTTGCGGCGAACAGCTGGGAGATCGCCTGTCATGAATGAGAGCTCATGATAGAACATTTCGGATAATTTTCCGGGATGCTGATTTCTACAGTTCTACGATAGCGACCCCGAGTACGTCTCCTGGCAAACGGCGCGCAAGGCTTCGGCGAACAATTGGTCCGCCTTGCGCTCGACGCCGTCCGAGCGCCTGAACAAGGCGATCGGCGACAGCGTCCAGTCAAACGAATACGGCACGATCGCCACGCCGGCGACACGCACCAGCTCTTCCGCGATGTCGGAGGGCACGATCGATATCGCCCGCTCATTGGAGACGATCATTTCGCCGATCAGTTTCGCCGAGTAGCTTTCCACCACCGGCGCAGGAGGAACGATCCCCGCGCCGAGGAAGATATCGGCCACCTGCTCGCGCATCGGCGTATTGGGCGCGCCCAGTATCCAATCCAGCTCGACCATCTTGCGCCAATCCAGGCGTACGCGCCCCAGTTGCGCCGCCAGGCGGCGGCTGGCGATCAGTCGCGGCTGCTGGCGGTACAGCACCTCGAAGCGGATGTTCTCCAGGTTGACGCCGGACGACGCGCGCCCGATCACGAGATCGAGAGCGTGCTCGCTCAGTTGCGCCAGCAACTGGTCGCTGGTGCCCTCATGAATGGTGACGGTCAGCCGCTGGTCGCCGTCAGGCCGGGTGCGCTGGATCGCGCTGGTCAGCAACTGCCCCGAGATGAAGGGCGTGATGCCGATATGCAGATGGCCGGCATGGCCGGAAGCCAGCGTCTCGATGTCGCGAACCAGGTGGCGCAGATCGTGGACCATCGCCCCGGCCCGCTCCAGCACCACCTTGCCCAGTTCGGTCGGCGCCATGCCGCGCGCCGAACGATCGAACAGCGCGCCGCCGAACATGCCTTCCAACTCCGACAGCGCGTTGGTGATGGCCGGTTGCGTGCTGGCCATGTGCTCGGCCACGCGCGTGAGCGATTTGTGTTGCCGTATTTGCAACAACAAGAGCAGATGGCGCATCTTCAGACGCGTGCTCAAGCGCCTGAGCAGGGCATTTGCGTCAAATACCTCCATCAGATCCGACTTTCATCATGAAAAAGTGATGGGCACATAATAAAACAAAATGATCTGGATATACCTCTTCCCTAAAATCGCTTCAAGTCATCGCATCGCGTGATCGCCGTGACGAGCGCAAAAGAAAAGCGGTTTGGGCGCCAAAACCAACAATAACGTCCAACCAATAACAAATTGACAACAACCTGCCGCCGGCAATCGCCCGGCACATTGGAAAGAGGACGAGCACATGAACACGACAGACCGACAAGCCGCGCTGGATTACCACGAGTTTCCAACCCCCGGAAAGATCACCGTCAACGCCAGCAAACCCCTGGTCACCCAGCGCGACCTGACGCTGGCCTATACCCCCGGCGTGGCGGCAGCCTGCGAAGAGATCGTGGCCGATCCGCTCAATGCATTCCGCTACACGGCGCGCGGCAATCTGGTCGGCGTCATCACCAACGGCACTGCCGTGCTCGGGCTGGGCAACATCGGTGCGCTGGCATCCAAGCCGGTGATGGAAGGCAAGGCGGTCCTGTTCAAGAAATTCGCCGGCATCGACGTCTTTGATATCGAGATCAACGAGACCGATCCGGACAAGCTGGTGACGATCATCGCCGGCCTGGAAGCAACCTTCGGCGGCATCAACCTGGAAGACATCAAGGCGCCGGAATGTTTCACCGTCGAACGCCAGCTGCGCGATCGCATGAAAATTCCGGTGTTCCATGACGACCAGCACGGCACCGCGATCACGGTATCGGCCGCCTTCATCAACGGCCTGAAGGTGGTCAAGAAAGACATCAAGGAAGTCAAAGTGGTGGTCTCGGGCGCCGGCGCCGCCGCTTTGGGCTGCCTGGAACTGATGATGGACCTCGGGCTGCCGCTGGAAAACATCTGGGTGACCGACATCGAAGGCGTGGTCTACGAAGGCCGCCCGACGTTGATGGATCCGGACAAGGAACGCTATGCGCGCAAGACCGACTTGCGCACGCTGGCGCAGGTGATCGAAGGCGCCGACGTCTTCCTCGGCGTGTCCGCCGGCAACGTGCTGAAAAAGGAAATGGTCGCCACCATGGCTGCGCGTCCGCTGATCCTGGCGCTGGCCAATCCGACCCCGGAAATCCTGCCCGAAGTTGCGTTGGCAGTGCGCGACGACATCGTGATGGCGACCGGTCGCTCGGACTATCCGAACCAGGTCAACAACGTGCTGTGCTTCCCGTACATCTTCCGCGGCGCGCTCGACGTCGGCGCCACCACCATCACACGTGAAATGGAAATCGCTGCGGTCTACGCCATTGCCGGCCTGGCGGAAGAAGAGCAGAACGACGTCGTCGCAGCAGCCTATGGCAGCTACGACTTGTCGTTCGGTCCCGACTATTTCATCCCGAAACCGTTCGATCCGCGCCTGATCGTGCGCATCGCGCCGGCCGTCGCCAAGGCCGCCATGGAAGGCGGCGTCGCCACGCGCCCGATCGCCGATCTGGACGCCTACGTGGAACAGCTGCAGCAATTCGTCTACCACTCGGGCGCGTTCATGAAGCCCTTGTACGCCGCCGCCAAGCAACGCGTACGCGACGGCGACAAGGCCCGTATCGTCTTTACCGAAGGTGAAGACGAACGCGTGCTGCGCGCCGTGCAAGTGATCGTCGACGAAAAACTGGCGCGGCCGATCCTGGTCGGCCGCCCCGAAGTCTTGCTGGCGCGCATCCAGAAATTCGGCTTGCGCCTGCGTCTGGGACAAGACGTCGAAGTCACCAGCCCGGATTACGACGAGCGCTTCCATCAATACTGGACCACGTACTGGGACCTGATGTGCCGCGAAGGCATCACCAAGGAAATGGCGCGCGTCGAAATGCGCCGTCGCCTGACGCTGATCGGCGCCATGATGGTGCGCCTGGGCGACGCCGACGGCATGATCTGCGGCACCGTCGGCGCGTACCACGACCATCTGCGCTATGTCGACCAGGTTATCGGCAAGAAGCCCGGTGCGAACACCTATGCCGCCATGAACATCCTGCTGCTCGATCAGCGCACGGTGGCCCTGGTCGATACGCACGTCAACGATGACCCCAGCGCCGAACAGATCGCCGAATTCACCATCGCCGCCGCGGAGCAAATGAACTGGATGAATCTGGTCCCCAAGGCGGCGCTGCTGTCGCGCTCCAATTTCGGCTCGGCCAGCTCCGCATCCGGCAGCAAGATGCGTCGCGCTTTGAACATCATTACCGAGCGTGCGCCGACGCTGGAAGTCGACGGCGAAATGCATGGCGACTGCGCATTGGATGAAGCCCTGCGTCTGCAGATTCTGCCGAGCTCCCGACTGAAAGGCTCCGCCAATCTGCTGGTGTGTCCGAATGTCGACGCCGGCAATATCGCCTACAACCTGCTCAAGACGGCAGCGGGCAGCAACGTGGCGGTCGGTCCGTTCCTGCTAGGCGTGAATGCGCCGGTGCATATCCTGACGTCCAGCTCGACCGTGCGACGCATCATCAACATGGCGGCGCTGACCGTCCTGGATGCGAATCGTCCGGCGTGATGATGCTCTTTGTCTGAGCTGATGGCGAGATGCGGCCGTGGCAGCCATGCTGTCACGGCCACATCAAGGTCTGAAGATGTCGAAAGACGATCGCAAGCCCCTGACACAGGGGCTTTTTTTACAGCCAAGGCACCGAATAAGTCTTGGTATTGCTGAAACTCTTCATCGCCTCCAGCACGCCTTCCTTGTAACCCAATCCTGAATCCTTGATGCCGCCGAACGGTGTCAGCTCCAGACGATAGCCGGGTACCTCCCGCACGTTGACACTGCCCACTTCCAGCTCGCGCACGAAGCGGGTGATGTAGTCCATGCGGTTGGTGCACACCGAGGATGACAAGCCATAGGGCGTCGAATTGGAAATCCGGATTGCATCGGCGATATCGGTGCAACGGATGACCGGCGACACCGGTCCGAACGTCTCTTGCGCGACCAGTTTGCAATCGGCAGGAACATGATCCAGCACCGTCGGCGAATACAGCGCGCCGTCTCGTACGTTGCCATACAACAGCTTGGCGCCGCAACGCTCGGCATCCTTCACTTTGGCTTCGAATTCCATCGCCGCACGTTCGTCGATTACGGTGCCCATGTCATTGCCTGCATCCATGGGATTGCCGAATTTTATCGCCCGCGTTTTAGCGACAAGCTTGTCCACGAATTCATCTGCGACCGCCTGATGCACGATCATGCGCTTGATGGCTGTGCAACGTTGACCGGAATTCTTGTAGGAGCCGGATACCGCCAGCGTGGCAGCTTCTTCTATATCCGCATCCTCCATGACGATGATGGGATCGTTGCCGCCCAGTTCCAGCACCTGTCGTTTGTAGACAGCCTTGCCGGCAATGTATTTGCCGATCGGCACGCCGCCGGTAAAGGTGACGAGATCGACATCAGCGTTGGTCAGCATTTCATCGGCGATTTCCTTGGGATCTCCCGTCACGACGGAAAACATCTCCGGCGGCAATCCGGCCTCGTACAGGATATCGGCCAGCAGCAATGCAGAAAACGGGGTCTTCTCGGTCGGCTTCAGCACCATGCGGTTGTTCGTTGCGATGGACGGCGCCACCTTGTGTGCCACCTGGTTCAATGGATGGTTGAACGGCGTGATGGCAGAAATGGCGCCCAGCAACGGCTCTTTCATTGTGTAGACTTTGCGCTGCTTGCCATGCGGGGTCAGGTCACACGAAAACACCTGGCCATCGTCCACCAGCGTCTGATTGGCCGCAAATACGAAGACATCGCAGGCGCGCCCCACTTCATAGAGCGAATCCTTTTTGCACAACCCGGACTCGGCGGTAATCAGGTCGGAAATGGCGTCGGTGTTGGCTCGCAACAGCTCGGACGCACGCAGCATGATTTTTGAGCGCTCGAAACGCGTCAGGCTCGATTTGAACTGGCGCCCGATACGGAAAGCGTCGCGAATATCACCGACAGTCGCTTTCGGAATCGTACCGACCAATGTCCCGTTGTAGGGATTGCGCACTTCGATCACGCGATCATTGCCGACCAGTTTCCCGCCTATGCGCATCTTTTGATGCAAAGGCAGTCCGTCTTTCAGTTTGCTCAATTCCGTTAACATCGACATGTCATCTCCTGATTGATTGTTTATTCTTCAGCTGCACTCTTTTCCGGCATCAAGCTGCGGCTTGCATCGCCAGATAGAACACATCGAAATTGCGCAAACGATGATCCGATGGAATCCCGGCCAGCTTGCGGTTGAACATCAGCGGCACGCGCTGCTCGGAGATGCCGCCGTGCGAACGCAAGGGCAGATGCAGCTCGGACAAGTCATGGCGGGTGGTGGCGGTGCCGATCACCGTCAAACGCTCGCTGACGACCACCAGATCGCCGATGCGGTCTTCCGGCAACTCGAAGCGCTTGGCCGCTTCAGCACGCGTCAACACCAACTCGACGCCGGCGATCGCAGCGATCTTGCGCGCCACATCCGGCAGCGTAACCCCCTCGCTCAGATACACGGTGGCGTAAGAACCCAGGGCGCCGTGATGCACGACATAGGGATCGGTAATCGGCAAGATCACGCGCGTTTTTCCGACCCCGACCTTGGCATCCAATGCATCCTGCAAGTAGATGACGTTGGGTGTGCCGGCGCTGTCGGTCTTGGCGTTCATGCCGTGATCGGCAGTCAGGCCGATCACGGCGCCCAGCGCGTCGAGTTGGGTCAGGTAGTGATCCATCATTGCGTAGAAGGCATTGGCGCCCGGCGTGCCGGGAGCAAATTTATGCTGGATGTAATCCGTCGTGGAGAGGTACATGATGTCGGGGCGCTGCGTCTCGAGCAGCTTGACGCCGGCGGCAAAGACGAACTCCGACAATTCAGCGCTGTACACGGACGGCAGCGGCATGCCTGTCAGCTCCAGCAGATTCTCCACGCCGTTGCTCTCCAGCGTGGCCTGATCCGCTTTTTCCGCCGAAAAGCAAATCCCGCGCATCTTGTTGCCCAGCAGGCTGCGCAACTTGTCCTTGGCGGTGATCACGGCCACCCGAGCGCCGGCATCGGAGAATGCGGCAAAGATGGTCCCGGCGCGCAGATATTTGGCGTCGTTCATCATCACTTCCTGATTCGCTTCGCGATCCAGAAAATAGTTGCCGCAGATGCCGTGAACGGAAGGAGGAACGCCGGTGACGATCGACAGATTGTTTGGATTGGTGAAACTCGGCACGACGCAATCACCAGTCAGTACGGTCCCCTGCTGAGCCATTTTTTTGAGGAACGGCGTGACACCGGCCTGAATGGCCTGATTGATGTATTCCTGCTCACAGCCGTCGACGCAGACGACAACGACAGGTTTCTTCATCCATGGATAGCTGCGTCCATTGACTTGCAGGTTTTGAGGGGTCGACATACATCATCCTTTCGGTTTTGGAAGTAATCAGACGAGGATCAGCGGTGGCGGCATATACATGCTGCGGTCGCTAGCGCACAGTGACGTCATCGCGCCCGCAATGAGCCGATCCTCTTGGGTGTTGAACTAAGTTTTAAAAAAGCCGGCGGCGGGCGCCGGCTTGTATCGTCAGCGTTTGATGAAAAAGGCAACCACCGCGCTGATTGCACAGCTCACCGCGACAATCGGGAAGACAAGCGACGTGTCTCCGGACGTATCCAGCATCCGCCCGATGAGCGGTTCGCCGAGGCCGGCAAACAGATACGATGAGAAATTCATGATGCCGGTCGCCGTACCCGCACGACGCGAGCCGACCAGATCAGGACACAGCGCCCAGAATGATGATGCCGGACCATACACAAAGAAACCGCAGAGAAACAGGGCGACGACGCCCATGATCGAGTTGCCTGGAATCGTGAACATCCACATGGTCGTAATCGCACCCAGCACCATGTAGAGCATGATCGCCTTGTACCGCTTTGATCCGAACAATTTATCCGAGATCCAGCCGTTGCTCAGCGCACCAATCGCCATCCCGACGGGAAGCGCGATGCTGATCCACTTGGGATTGATGAATGCGTCCGGCGACTTGGCCCAGTTCGATCCAAAGAAATGCACCGGTACCCAGACGATCAGGCCGTATCGCGCTGCATTCTGAAAGCCGAGAGAAAGAGCCGCGATGTCCAGGCGCCAGTTTTTCAACACCGCCTTGTAGCGGCTCCAGGATGATTCGGTCTGATCGTCCTGGACGGCATGCGCCTTGTCAACTTCATCGGCGACACCGGTATCCAGCGGCTTGAAGCCCATGTCTTCCGGCCGTTCGCGCGCCACCAGGTAAAAGAATATGCCGCCGGCCAGCATCAGCAAGACCGGGATGCGGAAGATCCAACGCCAGTCGAGATGGAAGACATCAAGTACGGCAATCGATGTGACGTAGGACAGTACCGAGGCGCAGCCTGCGGCAAAGACGTAGAAGCCATAGACCTTTCCGCGTTCACCGATACCCCACCAATTCGACAACAGGCGGCTGCCGGGCGCCCAGCCCAGGGCCTGGAAGTAGCCGTTCACGGCCCATGGAAAGACGAGAGTCACAAAGCCGCTGGAAAAGCTGACAACCCAATTGGCGAAGCAGGAAAGAACTGCGCCCAGACTCATGATCCGCCGGCCGCCGTATTTGTCCGCCAGATTGCCGTTGATGGCCTGACCGATGGCATAAGACCACAGCATGGCGCTGGAGACCCAGCCCAGCATTTCCTTCGAGAGCCCAAACTCTTTCTGGATACCTGGAATCGCAAAACCAAAGGTCTGTCTGCCGGTATAAAAGAACAGATAGCAGAGCATCGCAGCAAACAGCATGCGCCATTGGGCGCGACGAAAGCTCGTAGTACCTGCCACGAACGCAGTTGACGACGTATGTACATAACTCATTGCATGTCTCCTTTTTAGAGGATAGCCGAGTTAAGCCCGGCAACCTCCCTCCTGCTTAGTTGGAAAAGGGTATTTTTTATTTGTATAAATTATTCAGACACTAAGATCCTGCCGGTTCCAGGCCTCCAACCCGGAAGAGTGAACATGACTTGATTTGAAAAATTGCTGATTCCTTTTTGCGCCAGAATTTCCTCTTGCTCTTGCACATCAGGCAATGGTGTTGATTCGGTCACCGGGATGGACCGGAGGCCCCACGATGCAAAGATCCTCAGTGCAGAGACGATTGGCGCGCGCTGGTGCTCAAGGCAAGGCGGCGATGCTTTTTGCGCCGATGAAGTTTTTCCCGCGTGCGCCCTGCATTGCGCCTTGCACCATTTCCAGCGCTTCCGGCGATGAGACGCCGTAGTCGGAAAACTCGGTCTTCACATCCAGCTGATGCAGGAAATTTCGCAAGCGCGCGACAGCTGTCTGGCAGTCACTGTTGAAGACTTTTTGCAATACCGCATCCCGCTCGGGCGTTTCGCCCCAGGCCATCTTCAGCACCAACGGCAACGTGAACGAGCAGGCGATGCCGTGCGGCAGACCGTGACGCAAGGTCATCTCGTAAGAGATCGAATGCGCCAGCGCGGTTTTTGTATTGGAAAATGCCAGGCCGGCCTTCATCGCCGCCAACGCCATGGAAGAGCGCAGGGCTTTGTTGTTCAGATCTTTCGCCAGCAAGGGAAGGCAAGTCATGATGTCGTTGATTGCCGAGATGGCGAAAGCATCGGAGACTGGATTGGCGTTGACGTTCCAGATCGACTCCAACGCATGCGACAGGGCATCCAGCCCAGTCGAAATGGTGACATGGCGCGGCAGGCTCAGCATCAGGTCAGGATCGACAATCGCGGCCTTGGGCCAGGTGCAATCCAGGTGCAGTGAATATTTTTTTTGTTTCTCCGCATCCCAGATGGTGGCCCAGGGAGTCACCTCGCTGCCGGTACCGGCCGTGGTCGGAATGGCGATGAGCGTCTTCACCCGATGCGGCGTAAATGGCTTGCCGTCCGCCAGCAAAGCCAGCAATTCTTCGAAGCGTCCACTTTGGGTGCCGACGATCAGGGCCTTGGCGGTATCGATTGCACTGCCGCCGCCCAGCGCCACGACGGTATCGCATGCATCATCGTTTTGCCAGAAGCGGTCATACATGCCGGCCAGGAGCGCGACATCGGGATTCGGACTCACGTCCTCGATGACGTATGCCAGTTGATCCCCCAGCAACTGCTCGATTTTCTGAATCAGTCCCAAGCCGCGTGCTTCGGGAAAAGCCACCACTACCACCCTGGCGCCACCAACGATGCCGGGTAATTCCGCAAGGCTGCCCGGGCCGAAATGCGTCGCGACAGGATTAAAGAATCGCTGCGTCATGCGTGTCTCCTTTTTGTGGTCATCCGTTTTGTTTGGAGCGATTGTCAGCGTGGCGGCGATAGCGGGCAAATCGAATATTTCGCGTCTTCTATCGGTTGAGCCGATAATGCAAGAAGCGTCATTTATTGTTATTGCCTGCATCGCAGCGCTGAAGTAAGGTAGCAACGCCTGTTGCAATCAGGCTGCCATCACAGTGCTCTGGCCAGCAAAAAGAAGAACCGGGAATCGTTCACCGATCGGGCCAGCGGCAAGCTGATGGATATAAAGGAGAAGGCGTTCTTGGGGAGACTTTATGTACCAGTACCACAAATGGATACGGTCGTTTCACGCGGTCGCAAAGACGCGCAGCTTTACTGCCGCTGCGACGTATTTGCAAATCGGCCAGCCGACCATCAGTGAACAGGTCAAGGCATTGGAAGACCGATTCGCCGTGGAGTTGCTATACCGCAGCGGTCGCCACGTCGAACTGACTGATGCCGGCCGGCGTTTGTATGAAATTACGGAAGGAATTTTTGGCCAGGAGGATGAGGCCGTTCAGCTGCTACAGAGTCTGCACTCTCAAAAAACCGGGTTGTTGCGCATCGGCGCGGTTTCTCCGCCGGTGGTCATGAATCTGACTTACGATCTGATGCACAGACACCCTGGCATCGAGTTCGCGATTTCGATCAATTCGGAAAAGGAGACGCTTTCCCGGCTTTATGATTTTACGATCGACATTGCGATATTGGCGTACGTAGATCCGGATAAACGCTTGCATGTGACTCCTTATCGCACCTACCCGATCGTTGCCGTAGTGCGAGACGACCACGCCTGGGCAAACAAGGCGTCCGTACCGCTGAAACAGATTCAGCATGAAGCGATCATCATGCGGGAATCCGGCTCCAAAACGCGCGAGTTGCTGGAACAGGCATGCAGCAAGCAAGACATCCGGATCAACTGCGTCATGGAACTCAACAGCCGTGAAGCCATCATGCATGCCATTGCCGAAGGCCTTGGCATAGGATTCGTGGCGGAGATCGAATACACCGCCATACCGGGGACGAAAGCGATTCGACTGCGGGACGCGGAGGTCAATATCAATTACTACATGTGCGCGCTTGCAGTTCGCAAGAATCGTCCTCTGATAAAAGACGTACTTGACAGGGGATACGAACAAAAGAGCGGTCGCAAAAAATGATATCCGAATAGATGTTTTGACAAATCGATCTTTCGGATAGAGGTAGTCGCATGCGTTTCTACGGAACCAGGCATTGTCAATTCGTTCGCTTGGGGAGGAGTGCTATATGCTTGTCTAGTATCAACTTCAGTTTGCCTTCGCGACGCATGCTATCCAATTGAAGATTCAGGGCCTTCAGGTGTTTGATACATGGACTTGACTTAATGATTGCGATGAAATTGTCAGACTCCGAGACATACGGCTTCAGGGCAACGAAACTGTCATTCTGACCAGACGCGGCTAAGTAGACTAATCCGCTGTAATACCCTGTAATCAAGTAATCGATACGGCGTAGTTCGAGTTTTTTAAAATTCATATAGGCCTTTTGCTCGGCCTCCACCTGTAAATGCCCTCTCAGAAATTCATCGAAGCCATTCCCGAACTGATTGCCAAGCGTAACTCCTCCTTTTTTTCCGATCAGGTCGCTCCATCCCGAGTAACTGAAGCTTCGCTCCCTTGCAACGAATACGGCAATGGGATTGGGAAATAGCGCGACGTTTGTGTAGGTCAGATACTCGCGTCTTTCGGGCGTGTCTTTGAGGGATGAGATCATATCGATCTCACCTTCCTCTGCGCTTTTCAGCACGCGATGGAAAGGACCGACGTAGCGAACCTCGTAAGGGATGCCGAGGGCGCTCAAGGCGCTCGTCGCGATTTCGATACTGGCGCCGGTAAGATTTTTTCCGTCGTACCATTGCAGGGGAGCATAGTCGGAGTCAGCCGAAATAACCACTTTTCGACATTCCTTTTCCTGCGACCATGCGACCAAGGGGGCGAGCGCAATGAGCAAGGCGCATCGGATGAGAATAGGCATGAGCGGTCTCCCAGCGAATTTTATGTAATATTCTGCCGTATGGTTTCTGCACTATAAACCGAATAAAACCTATTGTGGAAGCTGAATCCCCTCCCCAATTGTTGGGGGCTGATTTTTCCCTTGCCGATTGCTCTCTTGCAAGAGATCGCCAGACGTTTAGGCATCTCACGCGACACCGTCAGGCGGTACATTTGCGCTGAATCCATCGAGCCAGCCTATGCAGATAGGCGTCCCTGGAGCTCTCTAGATAGATACACACTAAAACTCTCAGCGTGGTTAAAGACCGAGGAGGTCAAATCACGCAAGCAGCGCCGTACCTTAAAGCAGCTGCACTTAGAGCTGCGATCCTTGGGTTATGAGGGGTCGTACGATCGCGTCGCAGCCTTCGCAAGACGCTGGAAGGTGGATCAATTGGAGGGGGTCAATTCCACGAGCAAATCAACAAACAAAGCTTGCAAAGTCGTTTTCATAAGCAATAGTGGGGCTGCAATTGTATTATTCGAAAGTCCGCAACCGGCCAGAAGCGGACCTTGGATATCCTGTTGAATATACGAAAGTCTCGGCATGGAAAAATTGACCGTTATCTCAGTTGAACCATTTACACCAGGTGATGAAAGTGCCTCCGTCACGGTAAGTAGCGGCAGTCATGAAATCGTAGCGTTTTGTTGGCCCTGCAGCCTTAGTGTCGGTGACATCATTGAAAATCGACTATCTATTCTAGACGGAAATGCCGTAGCTACTTACCTTGCAGATTGGCCGGAAGATGAAAAAACGGCTTTATCGTCGGAATGGATTGAGCGTACCGAAAATTATTCTTACCGGGGACGTGGACGTGTGATTGACGAGTCAGACGGCCTCGTCGAAGTGAGGGGATTTGTGATTGATTTTGGGGATATTTTAGGTCAAGGGCATGTCGATTTCGAGATTAACCGCCTTGATATCTGACGTTAGTCTGCCCTTGCACAGGAAACTGTCCTTGCCCTTCTCGGACGGCCGCTACCGGCCAGAAGCAGACTTTGGTCGTGGTCGTGTATTGTTCTGGCACTTGTTCTAAGAATTCCTCTTTTTAATCATTCTGTTTTGACACTCATTTTTATTTAACGATGAAACTTATTTTCTCCATCGCGCTTACCGCTGCGGTAATCACATCGATTGTTGCGACCGCTTCGGCGGCCCAGCCTTCTTCGCAAGTTTTGTCCTCAAACGAAATTGCAGCTAAGGCGGCGGTCACGCCTCCATTTTCAGAAGAACGAAATGCGGCAGTCGGTTTTGTCGCAACCCAGAATTTTTATATAGGACGTATGGCGTTGACATGTAAGCCACTACTGGGACAGCCAGATTCGTTTCCTTCGGATATGGTCGCCAAATGGCGGACAGCAAACGGGCAATACGTCCGTGCTATGACAGTTTATTTATCCGATTTAGTCAAATCCATTCCCGACCCCACAGGCGCCAAGGACTTCGTGAATTACATCAACAATACTGTCCAACGCAACGGTCAGGGTGCGGTCAATGACGCTATTAAGGGGACAGATGAAGAACGGAAAACGGCTTGCATGCAGTTCGTCATAAATTTTGCAGATGGCCGTTTAAACATTACAGAAAAATCCCCATTTTTTGCAACTTTGCAAAACTTGGCTAGCGAATACGGCCGATGAGAGCGTCCCTATGGGTGTTAAAGGGCCTCTGTTTCGACTTCGTGAGAGCACTCGCGATTCTTTGCATGCGTCAGTTTTCGCAAATAATCCGTTGCCCCCAATCGGCCAAGCGCGGACGCTCACGATAAACCGGGTATGCCAATATTCAGGGGGCTTTGTTGGAAAAGTACATAAGGGTGCAGTGGCTACACGATTTCGAATCGGAGCCTGTGATGATATACGTCGAACTCGACGAAAATCGTAATGAACTCCGCAAGGTTGAAGTCTACCGCGACGGCCATCATGATTTTTCCGATGGTTCTAGGTCAACAGGGAATACTAAGCTCAGTGAAGAGCCAATCCCTCCTATCCTGGATATCAATCAGGATGCGCAGTTTGAAGCCTCTCCGATACAACAGGAAGAGTTCGAAGCTGTATGGAAAAACGCTTTGGTTTAATGAAGTCGAAATGGTCCGCTATCGGCCAATAGCGGACGTCTAGGCCTCGTAAAAATCCGTCTTCATGAAAAAAACGAGTTCGAGCGTGCGGGGGAGATCATGTTTTTCATGGGAAATTATTTTGTTTGCCTCCATGAGATAGCGCTAAGAATGCAGCTACAGCGGGTTGCGGAGATCAGAAGACACCCAAACATCCGACACACATAAATAAAATTTTCAGATATGTCGCTGAACAAGCTATGAAGCAACTGTTGTTCTGCTACATTACTTGTAACCAAGCTTGCAATAATCAACCTCAGCGGTTAACAGCCAGTAACGTAGGTGATGAAGGATGCTGGCGAAACACGCAACATCAACATAACAAATAACAGCCGCCCCTGTACCGGAGCAAGCCATGGAACCTGCACTCGAGTTTTCCCGCAAGCCGATCATTCTAATTGTCGACGACAGCCCGGACAATCTGTTGCTGATGGCCAATCTGCTCAAAGAGGGCGACCGGTACGTCGTCAAGATCGCCAACAATGGCGAGAAGGCCTTGCGCATCGTACAGTCCAATCCATTGCCTGACCTGATCCTGCTCGACATCATGATGCCCGGCCTGTCGGGGCACGAAGTGGCGCAGGTCCTGAAGAGCGACCCGCACACACGGGACATCCCCATCATCTTCCTGACCGCGATGGCATCGACTGCCGACGAGACGCGTGGACTTACGATGGGTGCTGCGGACTACATCACTAAACCCATCAGTCCACCGGTCGTGCTGGCGCGCGTGGAGACGCAACTCAAGGTCAAGGCGGCGGCAGATTTCCTGAAAGACAAGAGCGACTATCTGGAGCAGGAAGTCGCCCGGCGCACACTCGAAGTCCTGGCCATTCAGGATGTGACCATCCACGCGATGGCCTCGCTGGCCGAAACACGCGACAACGAAACGGGCAACCACATCCGCCGCACTCAGTACTACATGAAGATATTGGCCGAGCATCTGCGCGACCATCCGCGCTTCCGTCATTTTCTCGATGATGAAACGATCAAGCTGCTGTTCAAGTCGGCGCCTTTGCACGACATCGGCAAGATCGGCATTCCCGACCGGATTCTGCTCAAACCGGGCAAGTTCACGCCGGAAGAATTCGAAATCATGAAGACGCACACCACCCTTGGGCGCGATGCGATCGCGCATGCCGAGCAACAACTGGGCATGAATGTCGAATTTCTGCATCTCGCAAAGGAAATCGCCTACGGCCATCAGGAAAAATGGGACGGCTCCGGCTATCCCGAAGGCAAAGCGGGAGACGACATCCCCATTTCCGCGCGGCTCATGGCGGTGGCGGATGTCTACGATGCCCTGATCAGCCGGCGCGTTTATAAAAATGGCATGTCGCACGACGAAGCCGCACGCATCATGCGCGAAGGACACGGCAAGCATTTCGATCCCGACGTCTGCGATGCTTTCTTCGCCTGCGTGGATCAATTTCGGGCGGTCGCGGCACAATTCGCCGATTCCGATCACGACATGGCGCAAAAAGCCGCCGCCCTGCAATTCATTTCCGGTGCCGAATGAATTTTCCGCTGACTGCATGACATGGGAGCTCGCATGAGTTCGGCTTTTCAGATCCTGGAGCGCTTGCCGCTTCGTCATAAGCTGGTAGTTGGTTTTGTGTCGCTGTTGCTGTTTTCCCTTGCCCTCGGCATTCAAAGTCTGCAAACGCAGGCCGACCTGAGCAGGGACCTGAAGCGGCTGCAGGAAGAAGGCATCATCGGCATCGCCAGGGTGCAGGAGGGCAGAATCCATTTTGCACACATGGTGCTTGCGGCCCATCGCATCGTCAGTGCGGAATCGGTGGGAGAACGCGACGAGGCCGTGCAGGAAATGGACGATGCATACCAGTACGTCCAGCAAGCTATTCAGTCGACCCGCCCGACGCTATTCAAGTCGGACAATGTCGAACGTCTGGACCAGTTCGAGATACTCCTCTCCCGCATGCGGCGGACCATGTCGGAGGCGCTGGATCTCTCCAAGCAAGGCATGCGACGCGAAGCCGCATCGCTGGTCGAGAGCATCAGCTTCAAGGAAGTCAACCGCAGCGCCGATAGGCTGCTGGCGGAAATTGCCACCGTCAAAGAGTTTGGCGTGCGCGACACGGCGGTGAATGTCCAGACTTTCGCCTTTACCCGCAACGTATTGACGTACGCCCTGCTGCTCGGAGGACTGGTCCTGGCGCTGGCCTTTTCCTGGTTGATCAGCAGATCCATCAGGCGCCCCATCAACCGGGTCAGAATCGCGGTGGAAGAGCTGGCCGCCGGCAAGCTGCACCTGGATATCCCGCATACGGATTATCAGAACGAGACCGGCGATCTGGCCCGTGCCATCGCTTCCTTGCAGACCGAATCAATCCAGCTCGAGGCCCAGCGCTGGATCAAGTCGCAGGAAGCCATGATTCAGTCAGCACTGCAGCAGGCGGACTCACCGGAAGAACTGGCGGCACTGTTCTTCCAGCATCTGGCCCCGCTGCTGCATATCGGCCAGGGCCTGCTCTACCGCTGGGACAGCGCACGCGAAGTACTGACCCTGGCGGGCGGCTACGCCGTCAGCGGCGATCACGCACCAGCCGGAAAAATCGAACCGGGCGTCGGCCTGCTCGGCCAATGCGCCAGAGACCGGTTGCCCAGAACAATGCAGCAGGGTGGCGACGGCGCTTGGCACATCCACTCGGCGCTTGGCGAGATTGCCCACAGCGAGATCATGGTGCGACCAATTCTTAATGGCGACAAGCTGGCAGGCGTGCTGGAGCTCGCCTGCTTCGAGACGGCAGACGACAGCGCCAGGTCCTTGCTGGAAGAAGTGTTGCCGCGTCTCGCCATCAGCATGGAGATACTCGATCGCTCCCTGACCGTACAACATCTGCTGACGCAGTCACAGGAGCAGGCATCGCGTCTGGAAGAGCAGGCGACCGAACTGGAAGCTCAGCAAGCCGCTCTCAAAGAGACGGAAGCCTGGTTTCGCGGTGTGGTGGAGTCGGCCCCGGACGGCATGCTGGTGGTCGATGAACACGGCAAGATCATTCTCGCCAATACTCAGCTTGACGGTTTGTTTGGCTATGAGACCGGCGAACTGCTCGGCCTGTCCGTGGAACAATTGGTGCCGGCCTCGGTTCGTCCCCGTCATGCCGGGCTGCGTAAAGGTTTCACTAGAGAAGAGGGCACCCGACAGATGGGCGGAGGCCTGATGGATCTGCAGGGTGTTCGCAAGGACGGCAGCCTGTTCTCTGTCGAAATCGGTTTGGCTTCGTTGCCAGCAGTGGGCGAATACGGTCAGTGCGTTTGTGCGTCGGTGCGTGACACGAGTGAGCGCCGCGCCATGGAGGCCAAGGTTCAGGAAAGTGAAAAACGCATGCGCCGGGTGCTCGACAGCAGCCCCGTGGCCATGTCCATCGAACGGCAAGACGACCGTTCGCTGATCTATTGCAACCGGCAGCTGGAAATCCTCACGGGCATGAGCGCGGATGAATTGTTTTCCCGGGACAAGGCATCCGGCTTGTGGGCCGATGACGGATGCAGGCAGCGCTACGCGCAGGCGATTTCCGCCGGCGATGTTCTCAATTTTGAAGCCGGCTTCCTCCGCCCTGACGGTTCGGTCGTGGAGGTTCTGCTGAGCGCCATCCAGGTGCCGCTGGCGTCCGGCGACATTACGGTCGAATGGTATTACGACATCACCGATCGCAAGCGCGCCGAGGAAGAGGTCCGCCGCGCCAAGGAGATTGCCGAGGGCGCCACCCGCGCCAAGAGTGAATTCCTCGCGAACATGAGCCACGAAATCCGTACGCCGATGAACGCCATCATCGGCATGAGCCATCTGGCGCTGTCCACGCAGCTGGACAAGAAACAGCGCAACTATATCGAGAAGGTCCATCGTTCTGCAGAAAATCTGCTGGGAATCATCAACGACATTCTTGACTTTTCAAAGATCGAAGCCGGCAAGATGACTGTGGAGCGCATCGATTTCCGGCTCGAAGACGTGATGGACAACTTTGCCAGCATGGTCGGTCTCAAGGCCGACGACAAAGGGCTTGAATTGCTGTTTGACAGCCCGTCGGATATACCGACTGCCCTGATCGGCGACCCCTTGCGACTGGGTCAGGTGCTGATCAACCTCGGCAACAATGCCACCAAGTTCACCGAAAACGGAGAGATCGTCGTCGGCATCAAGCAAGTTTCCGTGACGCCGGATGAGGTGGAGTTGCATTTCTGGGTACGAGATACCGGGATCGGCATGACGCCGGAACAATGCAGTCGCATGTTCGAGTCATTCAGCCAGGCCGATAGCTCGACGACCCGCAAATACGGTGGGACGGGACTGGGTCTGGCCATCTCCAAGCGTCTGGTCGAGATGATGGACGGCCGCGTCTGGGTGGAGAGCGAACATGGAAAGGGCTCGACTTTCCACTTTCATGCGCGCTTCGGCCTTCAGCGCAATGCTGCGCCGCGTCGCATGTTCAAGGCGGAAGAGCTGCTCGGTCTGCGTGTTCTCGTGGTGGATGACAACGCCAGCGCGCGCGAGATCCTCTCGACCATGGCGCGCAGCTTTGGGCTGGAAGTGGACATGGCCAGCAGCGGCAGCAAGGCACTACATCTTCTGAAGGATGCCGAGCGCAGGGAGCTGCCTTACGATCTTGTCTTGATGGACTGGAAAATGCCGGGAATGGATGGCGTGGAAACGGTACTCCAGATGAACGCGGGCGAGATTCGTTCGGTACCTTCGGTCATCATGGTTACGGCTTTCGGCCGCGATGAGGCACAGGAAGAAGCTGCGCGCATGCAGGTTCGGCTGTCGTCGGTGCTGACCAAACCGGTCACGCCGTCCACCTTGCTCGAGGCAATCGGCGAGGCGCTGGGCAAAGGGGTCGTGACCGAGACCCGCTCCACCGAACGGCATGATCAAAGCGCCGGCAATGTCGCGCTCCTGGCCGGCGCTCGCGTACTGCTGGTGGAAGACAATGAAATGAATCAGGAGCTGGCCGGCGAGTTGCTGACGGCCGCCGGCATCTCCTTCATGCTTGCAGAAAACGGCCAGCAAGCGCTCGATATTCTTGCCGGCGACGAAACCTTCGATGGCGTGCTGATGGATTGCCAGATGCCTGTCATGGATGGATATACGGCGACGCGCGAGATCCGTCAACAGCCCCGGTTCTCCCGATTGCCCGTCATTGCAATGACCGCCAACGCGATGGCCGGCGACCGAGAACAGGCAATTGACTGCGGCATGAACGACCATATCTCCAAGCCGCTGCATGTCGCGACGATGTTTACAACGATGGCGAAGTGGATACGTCCATCCTCTCCTCGATCGACGACGCCGCAAACGGAACGGCCGGAAAATAAGACCGCAGAGTTTCCATCGCTTGCCGGAATTGATCAGGCGGCCGGCTTGGCTACCTGCATGGGAAAACCGGATCTGTATCGTCGCATGCTGCTTAAGTTTCAGGAATCGCAGCAAGGCTTCCCGCAGTCCTTCGCCGATGCGTTGGCGGCCGGCGATCTGACAGTCGCCACCAGGCTCGCCCATACCTTGCGGGGTACCGCCGGAAATATCGGCGCGATGACGCTTGCCCAGTCTGCCGCAGACCTGGAGGCCGCCCTCCAGCAGACGGGGGGCGATGTCACATGGGCGCCTTTGTCGGCGACCGTCAACGATAAGCTGCGTACCGTTTTAGCGGGGATCACGCAACTCGGATCTGCTCCGGATTCTGGCGCGGCGCTGGTCGCAACTACGATCTCCGGACCGCGATTCCAGCAATGCCTTGATGAGCTCAAACGTCTGCTGGCCGACAGCGACGCAGCTTCGCTGGATTCGCTGAGCGAACTGGAAGGCATTGTTGCCGGAAGCAGCGAGGCAATTCAGTTGCGCGAGGTCGCGGCGAAGATTGAAACCTTCGACTTCGATGAAGCTTTGGCCTTGCTTAACACCGTGTCTTTCGTGCGATGAACATGCTTTGTCATCGACCAGAAATGATCCGATAAATATATTTTTAATCAACAGGGGATGGTCATGACAATTTCAAAAAAGCTTCACCTTCTGATTTTTTCCGTGCTTCTGGGATTGGTTATTCTGACGGGGATCAGCGTATACCAGATCGACAGAGTCAATCGGGCCGCCAGTTATGCAACGGTCAAAACGGTTCCCAGCATCCTCACCATACAGGATGCCTCTGACGCCGCATATTCCATTCGGGTAGCGCTGTGGAAGTACATTGCCGATGCCGATCCTGCGGTAAGAAGCTCGACGGAAAAGGCGATGAGTGCGGCACACGTCAAAGTCATCGAGGCATTGAACAAGTACGAAAAAGAAAATATCGCAGACAAGAACGATGCCGAACTGCTGCGCGCTGCCCGTGAGACGTTTGCCGTTTATGAAAAGCAGCGAGAAATCGTCATGGCTGTGGCTGCAGCCGGGAAGATAGAAGAAGCGATGAATTCGATGCTGGCGTCACAAGGCGCCGTCGACAAGATGATGAACGCCTTCGCAGAACAAAAAAAGTACAACGAAAAACTCGGAAAGCAAGGCGCTGAGACGGCGACAGCAACCATGCAGAACGCCAATATTCTCGCGGTTCTCGTCAGCGTGATAGTCGCTTTGGTGGTGGCAATAACCGGCTTGATGCTGTCCCGGAAAATAGTGAGATCGCTTCTTGAAGCCGTCAACGTCGCAAAGGCAGTTGCCGACGGCAATTTGACGATGAATATCCGGGTGACCTCCAAAGACGAGATAGGTCAGCTGATGCAAGCCATTGATCAGATGAATAGCAGTCTTGTCGCCATCGTCAGCGATGTCCGTCTTAGCGTGAACACGATCACTGCAGCCTCCAGTGGGATTGCGTCCGGCAATATGAATCTTTCCGTTAGAACAGAACAGCAAGCAGGGTCACTGGAAGAAACAGCGTCCGCGATGGAAGAACTGACTTCCACTGTTAAGCAAAATGCCGACAATGCCCGTCAAGCCAATGAGTTGGCGGTTTCCGCTTCCGAGGTGGCCACCGAAGGGGGTAATGTCGTCAGCCAGGTAATCACCACCATGGACACGATCAATACTTCTTCACGCAAGATCGTGGACATCATCAGCGTCATCGACGGCATCGCCTTCCAGACCAACATCCTCGCACTCAATGCGGCGGTAGAAGCTGCCCGTGCCGGCGAGCAGGGCCGCGGCTTTGCAGTGGTCGCATCCGAAGTGCGCAACCTTGCGCAACGCAGCGCGACTGCAGCCAAGGAAATCAAGACGCTGATTGATGACTCGGTCTCGACCGTCGAGAACGGTAGCAATCTGGTTGCGCAGGCCGGCGCCACCATGGAGCAAGTAGTCACCAGCGTGCGCCGAGTTACCGATATTGTCGGTGAAATCAGTTCCGCCAGTGCCGAACAAAGCAGTGGTATCGAGCAGGTGAACCAGGCTATTACCTCGATGGATCAAGCGACCCAACAAAATGGGGCGTTGGTCGAACAAGCTGCCGCCGCCGCGCAGTCGTTGCGGGATCAGGCGCAACATCTCGAAAAGACGGTCAGCGTGTTCAAACTTGACCCTGAACGTGGATCCGCCAATGGCTTCGCTCACGCCGCCGCGCCCACGACCCCGACTGCCGCGATCCGCAAGACAACCGTGGATATCACGCCCAAGCCTGCACCGATCCAGAAAAACACTGCACCCAAGCCTGCGCTTCCGAAATCTTCCGCTCAGAAGGACATCGCCGAAAAAGACGGCAGCGGATCCTGGGAGGAATTCTAAGGCGCGCGATGTTGGCAAAGTGGAATGAACAACTTACGCGTGCACTCTGATTGATCTTTTACGAGATATCCTGCCCATGGATACCACCGCTCAAAAGTCCTGCTGTTACTGGCTCACAGGTTTGTCCGGGGCTGGAAAATCAACGATCGCAAACCTGATCGATGAAACTTTGCGCGCTCAGGGCTATCGATCCTTTGTGCTGGACGGCGATCAATTGCGGCTTGGGCTGAACAATAATTTGTCGTTCACCAAAGCTGACCGATCAGAAAACGTGCGTCGCATCAGCGAAGTCGCCAAGCTGATGGTAGAGGCCGGCCTGGTTGTTGTTGTAAGTGCAATTTCCCCATATGAAGATGATCGCCAGGCGGCCAGGCGGCGTTTTCGCAATGACGAATTCTTCGAGGTGTTCATCGATACGGATATCGAGGTCTGCATGGAGCGAGATCCGAAAGGATTGTATCGGCGGGCCAAGGCAAAGGAGATTACACACTTTACAGGCGTAGATGATCCCTACGAACGACCGACTCATCCTGAATTTCTGATCGGTACCGACCTGCTTTCAGCCAGGGCGGCAACTGATCAAATCGTTAAGCATTACCTCGCGCTGAACACATCAACGGGAGTACAGCCGGGTCGCAACGTTCGTTAACGGCAGGGCGTGAATCAGCGGGATGACATCGTTTTTGCAGCAAATCAATAAATGATGGTAATACTCCACGCAATTCATTGGTTTAGGGTATGTGTCTTCTGCGTAACATGCCTATATCGCGGATGACTGTTGGGATACAACGAATTCGCTGCGGAGACGTAATTAACTCCCTCGTAGAAGGGTATCGATATGAAATATCCCGGATCCATGAACCATGTATACCGCCTGGTCTGGAGTGAAGTTCAGGATGAATGGGTTGCGGTCGCCGAGGTTTCGCGCGGAGGCGGCAAAGGACGCAAGCGTGTTCTCACCATCCTGATTGCGGCGACGCTGGCAAATACAGCCGTGGCTGCTCCTCCGGCCGGAGTGACCGTCAACGGGGGCACCGAAGGTGTGGAATACACATTCGACGCGAGCTCGCCGCAGAACATGACGGTGTCAGCGCCTATCAACACGAGCGGCGTCACCGCCATTGTCACCGACGGCACAGCCACACTTGGCACGCTGACCAATGATGGCGTCATCAACAGCACCGGCAATGTCTACGGCGTCAGCCAAGGTGGCGCGCTGGGGACACTGACCAACAACGGCACCCTCAGCGGCGGCAACACTTCGGGAGGGGGGGCGCTCAACAACACCGCCGGCATCGGCACGCTGACCAATAGCGGCGCCATCAGCGGCACTTACTATGGCATCAACAACTCCGGCACGATCACGACACTGACCAACGACAGCGGCAAGACCATCAGTGCCACCGACGGTTCAAACGGGGTGGCAGTCAACAACAGCGGCACCATCAGCACGCTGAACAACAGCGGCACCATCAGCGCAACTCAATCCGGTATTGTCAATGCTGGCACCATTACTACGCTGCTCAATAACGCCAGCGGTGCTATCAACGCGAGCAACAATGCCATTGTAAATACCTTCGGCGGCAGGATAGATGCCCTGACCAACGACGGCACCGTCGATGGCGGTAGTAACGCCATCTTCAACCACGGCTCCACCGGCGGACCGAGCAACGCCGTGATCGGTACGCTGACCAACAATGGCACCATCAATTCGGCCGGGACCGCCATCACCAACGACGGTATGATCACTACCCTGGTCAACAACAGGACTATTTCGGGTGGATTTGTCGGCATTTCCAACGACCTGTCAGGGACGATAGGCTCGCTGATCAACAATGACACCATCAGCGGTTCGCCCAGCGGGCTGAGAGGCGCGGGCATCGTTACTGGCGGCAGCATTGGCAGCCTGCTCAATAACGGCGCCATCAGCGCCGATGCAATCGGCATTCTCGTCAATTCCGGCGGCGCGATAACCGGACTCACCAACAACGGCACCATCAGCGCCAGCGAAACAAACCTCAGCAATGCCAGCACCACATTTGTATTAACTCGTTTCGGTATCAGTAACGGCGGCACGATCAGCACGCTGACAAATTTGAATACCCGGGTCATCAGCGGCAGCGACACAGGGCTCAGCAACACCAGTACGATCACCGCGTTAGGCCATATCGGCCTGAACAATACCAGTGCGATCGGTACCGTGACCAATAGCGGCATCATCAGCGGCAGCAATACCGGCTTCGTCAACAGTGGAACGGTCACCACGCTGAACAATACCGGCCTCGACAACTCGGGGACGATCACTGTGCTGACCAATGACGGCACCATCAGCGGCAGCGACTCCGGTCTCAACAACACCGGAGCAATCGGTACGCTGACAACTGCTGGCATCAACAACACCGGGACGATCACCGCGCTGAACAATAACGGCACAATCAGCGGCAGCAATACGGGTCTCACCAACACGGGAACAATTACCACGCTAACCCCTACTGCCGGTATCAACAACGCCGGCGCCATCAATGCGCTGACCAATGCCGGTACCATCAGCGGCGGCGATATCGGCATCAATAACACCGGCACGATAGGGCCGCTGACCAACAGCGGCACCATTACCGGTGCCGTCAATGCTATCTACAATGACACTGCCGGCGCGATCGGTCCGATTACGAACTCCGGTGTGGTTGCCGGCAATATCCAGAACCTCAGTACGCAGAATCTGACCTTCAATGGCGGCACCGGTACGACCTTCGGCACCCTGACGGGTTTTGGCGGCGGCAGCACGATCGGCACGATCACCAACGTCAACTCGAATATCATATTCGGCTCAGGCAACCTGCTGCTGAACGACAACATCAACGTCGGCGTCAACGCGGTGAACAATACCGGCACCGCTGTGCTGCAGGTCAATCAGCCGGTGATCATCACCGGCAACTACAACCAGGGGGCCGGTGCAAGCCTGCAGATCGGCGTCGCCGCTGGCGCCACAACGTTGGGCGCGATCACCGACACGGGCTACGGCAGATTGATCGTGACCGGCGACACCACAATTGCCGCAGGCTCATCAATACGACTGCAGTCAAACGGCTATGCCTTCGCCGCCGGACAGCGTTACGTGGTGGTGGATACCGCCGGCACCGCCAACTACAATGCGGACACGCTGCGTTACTCGATCAATGGCAATTCAGGCACCGTGACCGGCTCGGTCGTCGCCAACGGCGCCAATAGCGATCTGGTGCTCAACGTACAGGGCGTCGCGCCAACGCCAGAATTTGCGACTGCACCGAATGCCATTGCGTCTCTCCGCGGTTTGTTGCGCTACACCGGTATCAGCAATGCCGGGCTGCTGAATCTATACAACGCCACACTGGGTTCGCTAAGCCAAGGTTCGGTGGCGAGCGCCAATCGCATCGGCAAACAATTGGCGCCTGCCCAGGCCAACTGGGCGCCAGACGCGCCTTTCTTTCATGCTCTGGACATGGTGGGCGAACACGTTGACGGACTTCGGCGCGCGGAGGACGGCGGCGACGACGGTGTCGCAACCGGCGAAAGTGCAGTTCAGCGGACCATATGGGGCCAGGCCTATGGCGGCCATGCGCGCCAGAGTGAGCGCGATCAGGTGGATGGCTATGGTGCCAATTACAGCGGTCTGCTATTTGGGGTGGATCAGGCGATCAACGACGGTTGGCGCGCCGGCGGCGCGTTCAGCTACAGCAATACCGCGATCAACAATACGGGGGACACCTCCGGCAGCGACACGCGCGTCGACGGCTACGGTTTGATTGCTTACGCGAGTTATGACGGTAATCCTTGGTACGTGAAATACTCCGGCGCAGCGGTGCAGCAGCGCTACAAGACTCGCCGGGCGATCAGCCTCCCGGGATTTTCAGACTCGGCTTCGGGTAGTTTCAACGGCCGGCTGTATGTGGCGCGTGCCGAGGCCGGCTATCCGCTGGCACTGGGCAATGCAACACTCACGCCGCTTGCCGGCCTCATGTATAGCTACCGGACGCAGGCCGGCTACACGGAGAACAGCAGCAACGGCGCGGCCCTGGCGGTGAGCTCCGCGCATGCCGGCTCTCTGAAAAGCGCACTGGGCGCAAAACTGGAGCAGGACTTCACTACCAGCTACGGCAAACTTGTATTGAGTGGCCGTGCGCAGTGGATCCATGAATATCGCGACACCCGGCAGACGGTGGGCGCCAGCTTTGTCGGCGACGCCACCGGACAGACAGCGTTCACGACGGTGAGTGCATCGTCGGTGTCGAACCTCGCAGATATTTCACTTGGCGCCACGCTGCAGCGTTCCGACAATCTGAGCCTGGCGCTGCGCTACGATCTGCAGGCCGGCCGCGGCTTTTTGTCGCAGACAGCGTGGCTGCGCCTGCGCAAGCTGTTCTGAGCTGTTCTAAGCTGTTTATGCCTCTTATGTCCACCTTACCCGATCAGACAATCCTGACTATTGCAGAAGCAGTCAGCCATGCCCATGCCCACTGGAACGCCGGTCGTGCGGATCAGGCTGGCCAGCTCTGCCGCCAGGTGCTGGTCGTCTGGCCGGGTCATGCCGATGCGCTGCATCTGCTGGGCTTGATGGCGCTCGCGCAGGGGCAGCTCGATACGGCAATTACGCATCTGCAGCAGGCGTGCATGGATTCCAGGGCACCTGCGATCTATTTCAGCAATCTCGCAGAAATGTACCGCCGCAAAGGACTGCTGGCCGATGGCGAGGCAGCGGCCCGTCAGGCCGTGACGATGGACCCGGAGCAGACGTCCGGTTGGAACAACCTGGGTATCCTTCTGCAGGAGGCGGGCAAGTTTGAAGAGAGTCTCGACTGCCTTGAGCGAGCGATCGCGCTCCGGCCCGACTGGGCGCAGGCGCATAACAATCTGGCCAACACTTACCGCCGTCTGGGCCGGATGGATCGCGCTGCGCAGCACTATCGGCAGGCGCTTGCGCTGCTTCCTTCCTATGCAGAGGCGCATAGCAACCTGGCCTTCCTGTTGTCCGCGCAGGGCGTTCACGATGAAGCCGTTGCGCATGCTCAGCAAGCCATTGCCATCGAACCCCATTTCATCGATGCCTATCTGAACCTGGCTGACGCGGAAATTTCTCGCTGTCGTCATGACGCGGCATTGCGCGCACTCGACCTGCTTTCCGCCTTTGCGCCTCAACATCCTGCCTCGCTGATTGCACGCGCTAAGGCGCTCAACCGGAGCGAGCGCCTTGACGAGGCGCTCGGTTTTGCGCGCCAGGCGGTGGCCTTGGCGCCTGGTAACGCCGAAGCGCACCACACGCTCGCCATGGTGCTTCAATCTTTGGGACAGACTGAAGAGGCGCTCACGCAATTCGACCAGGCGGCGCAACTGCCGGGTACGGTCGCCGAGGCGGCGCTGGTCGGACGCGCCGTTCTGCTCACTGAAGCCGGCCGCAACGACGAAGCAGGCGCAGCCTTTGAACAGGCGCTCAAAGCCTTCCCGAGGTCGGTAAAGGTGCTGGCCGGAAGGGCCGACGCCAGGACATTCAGAGCCGGCGACCCTGATATCGGTACCCTGGAAGATTGTGTCGCCGAAGGCGAGCGCAGCTCTTTGTCCGATCGGATCTCGGCCCATTTCGCACTCGGAAAGGCCTATCTTGACACCGGGGATGCGGCACGGGCGTTCCATCATCTCGACCAGGGCAACCGACTCAAGCGCGCGACGTTTTCCTATGATGCCGATGCGATCAGTCGCTGGGTGTCGGACATTGAAAAAATCTTCACGCCCGAACTGTTCGAGAGAGCAAGCGACAGTCATGCAGGGTCGGCATTGCCAGTTTTCATCGTCGGCATGCCACGCTCAGGGACCACGCTCATCGAGCAGATCCTGTCGTCGCACTCGCAGGTGACTGGCGCCGGCGAGTTGTCGGCGCTACGCTTGGTCACAGAGAGCGCCGGGGCGTTCCCGGCCAGCGTTGTCAACATGACAGAAGCGGACTTTGCCGGGCTGGGACAGGCATACCTGCAACGTACCGAAGTGCTGGCGCAAGGGCGTGCGCGTCTGGTGGACAAGATGCCGGGGAATTTCATGTATGCAGGATTGATTCCGCTGATACTGCCGGGCGCACGTATCATTCACGCCCGGCGCAATCCGGTCGACACCTGCCTGTCGTGCTACACCAAGCTGTTCGCCGGCGAGCAGCCATTCGCCTATGACCAGTCCGAGCTGGGGCGATTCCATAGCGACTATGAGCGCCTGATGACGCACTGGCGCGCGGTGCTGCCTCCCGAGCGTTTCATCGAAGTCGACTATGAGGCCGTAGTTGACGACCTGGACGGCGAGGCGCGCCGTCTGATCGCCTTCCTTGGTTTGCCCTGGGAAGATGCCTGCCTGAGTTTCCATGACAATCGCCGGGTCGTGCGCACGGCCAGCGTCAATCAGGTGCGCCAACGGATCTACAAAACTTCGAAGGGGCGCTGGCATGCTTACGCAGCCCATCTTGAACCGCTGCTCAAGGCGTTGGAGATCGATACGCCATGAATAAGTTGAGCAATCATTTGGGGGAATACATGCGCAAAGAAAAAGCCAGATCCATTTTATTTCACGCGACGATCATTTTTCTCTCGATCACCCTCGGCATGACAACGATCGCATCGGCAACAGAGCCTGAGCAAACTGCGCTGGTTGGCGTGATTGGTCCTGTCAGCCAGCCACGCTGGAAATCCACGCTCGATGGCGTGCAGTTTGCCGTCGAGCGGATCAATCAGCAGGGGCTGCGCATCGACGGCAAGAACACCATCCTCAAACTGCTCATCATTGACGACAAGAACGACAAGAACCTCGCCGTTCTTGGCGCCCATGCCGCCGTGAAAGCAGGCGTCGTTGGCGTGATCGGACACCTGACCACCGATACAAGCATCGCGGCTTATCCGGTCTACAATGCCGCCGGAATTCCTCAGTTGTCACCGACGGCGGCAGGACGGGAATTCACCCAGAAAGCTTACGGCAACGTGTTTCAGATGCTCGGACACAGCGGCCACACCGGTCAGTATCTGGCTCTGGAAGCGACCAAGACCCTGCATGCGCAGCGCATCATGCTGGTCGATAACAATACTGTTCTCGGACGAGAGCTTACGGCCAGCTTCGGAGCTGCCGTGACCAGCGGAGGTGGAGTGATCGTCGACAGTGATCGGATCAGCGCCAAGACCTCTGATTTCAACGCAACCATCGCCAAGATCCAGCAGGCCAAGCCCGACCTGATTTTTTTTGCGGGAGTCAACCCGCAAAGTACCGCCTTTGCCGTCCGTTTGCAGCAAGTCGGTGTGCGTGCAAATCTGTTGTTGGCAGGCGGCGCGACCAATCCGGAATTTCCCGACAATACCGGCGACTACCCTGAAGGAACGTTGATGTTGGCAGGAGGGAGGCCCGTCGATAAAGCTCCTGATTTCAAGCGTCTGGAGAAAAGCTACAAAGAGAAATTCAGCTCCCCGTTGATTCCTTTCACTTGGTTCTCCTACGATTCGGTGAGCGCCTTGATCGAAGCCATGAAGCTTGCAAACTCAATTGAGCCAAGCCAGCTTTCAGTCGCCTTGCACAAGATTCAATTCAAGGGCATGTCAGGGACCGTTGCCTTCACTTCTGACGGCAGCGCGCAGTATCAGGCATACACGCTATATCTTGCCCAGCAACGCCGTTGGAAAGTTATCAATACTTTGCCATGAATTAATTTGATCGTCCTCTGTGCGGTCGCTGATTGTCACGTCAACGCATACGTCATGGATTCGATAGAAATCCAGATGAATTTTACGGACGTCGTGGATGGGGATGTCCGCAATCGGCCAAAAGCGGACGTTCCCGCCCAAAGAAAAAGCCTGCTAAAGCGGTTTTTTTCATGTGCAGACCTCCTGATAACAAGTCAGAACTAGATTTCATTAAAAGCAAATATCTGGATCTTTTTTTGCTCTGCAATCAATGAAAAGACACACCTCTCACGAAATAAAAAAGATTGCGTTTTGGTTCGCGGGTGTCACCTCGCTGTGACATGAACCCTCAAGAACGAGCAACTCCAAGAGCAGCCTAGTTCTGCGTCAAGGTCCGATCGTTACGCTCGCCTCACTTACCACCACCAACGCACGCCCACGGAAGCACTATAGCTGGCATACGCTTTGCCGGTGACCACCGATAGTTGTCCGAAGGCGCTGGTGGTGTCGTTGATCGCATAGTTCAAGCCGCCGCTGACGACAGCTTCATCGCGTGCCTGGGCGACACCGCGTACAGTGAAGTCGAACGCGCTGGCATTGGCGAAAGCAAGCTGCATCGTTTCGGCGTTGTTGCCCAGACGATGGCGCCATGCCAGATCGGTTTGCCATCCCAGCGGTGATCCGGCGACAGGCATGCGGCGCAAGCGAACGCCGAGGCTCGCAGAGGTTTGGGTGCTGTTGCTTGCACGATAAGCCAGCGCCAAGGCGTCGTTGCCGCTTTCAGTGGTCTCCGTATAGGCAGGACGATGCAAGCGCGCCACCGAAATGGCTGCGTAGGGTTCTACGGTCAGCGTCGCCATTGGTAGCGCCATACCCGTTTCGGCATACATGGCAAGACTTTGCACGTTGAATTGTCCGCGCGTCTGGCTGCTGAGAGCACCAGCCGATACCTGGCGATACTGCACGTTTTTCCACCAGCCGTAGCTGACAACGCCTTTGAAGAAGACATTCGACGCGTCCGGCCGATAGCGCACATACATCGCAGCCTGGCCACCGTCGCTACGTCCGCCGCCGCCGGCATCGGTATAAGACAGCGAGTCCGCATTGGCAGTGAAGGCAAGACCCAGCAACCAGTTCGACGACAATGCATGATCGTGGCCGAATGCAAAAGCAGTTGAATGGTTGCGATAGCCACTGGCGCCCGAGCTGCTGCTCGACTGGTTTTGCTGACTGATTGAGGTACTGATCCAGGGATCTGCATCAACCGTGGTTGCCGACCCGGCCACGGTTGCGTCAACCGCTGCCAGGCGTTGCCCGATGGCCGCGTTCCCCTGATTTATATTGGCAACGGCATTCACGGAAGCGGCGCCGGCTGTATCGCCGCTCAGACTCGCCAGGTTGCGTTGGGCCTGCGCATCGGAAGCACCCAGCAGATTGGCAGTGACACGATTGCCACCGGCAGCATAGATGCGGTCCAGGGCGTTGGCCACCGCCTGCTGATTGGAGGAGCCTGCATACGAACCAAAGCCCTGCGACTGGAATCCGGCATTGCCGACCAGTTGCACGTTAACGGTATTGCTGCCGTAACTGACGACGGGGACCAGATAGGCAAAATTGTTGGTGATCGTACTGAAGGTCCCGCTGCGCGTGCCGCTGTAGCTGGCGACGGTGTAGCTGCTGCCATCGCTGTAATTGCCGCTGCCGGCGACCAGTCTGAGCGCGCTGCCGCTGGCGAGGTTGAGATTGCCGTTGACCGTCAATTGACCTGAATTCCCCGGTGCGACTCCCAGCGCCACAGCGTAGGTGGCCCCGGCGCCGATACCGAGGTTGCCATTGACGTGCAGACCGCTGCCGAGGGTAGTGGACGCGAGCGTGGCGCCGCTGCCCAAGGTCACTGCACCTACTGTGCCGCTGCCGAGCAAGGTGGCGCCGTTCAGTACAGATATTGTTCCCGCAACCGTGCCATCAACCTGCAGCGCTCCGCCATTGATTGTTGTCGTGCCGGTGTAGGTATTGGTGCCGCTCAGGATCTGGGTGCCACTGCCGGTTTTAGTGAAGCCGCCGGCGCCGCTGATAGTTCCGCCGAAAATCGTGTTGCTGTTGTCACCGCCCGCAGTCAGCGTGCCCGTGCCCAGCGTGACCGTACCGGTCCCAGCCAGCGAAGCGACGCTCTGGTCGTATCCGTTCAGATCAAGCGTTCCGAACGATAAGACCGTCATCGCGCTGTTGGCTGAAAAGGTATTTGCACCGCCAGCCCTTAAGACTATTGATTGCACTTCAGTGGCCCCACTGTAAGTGTTCGCGCCGGTCAAAGAAACCACGTTCGAGCCGTCGAAGCTGACTGATCCGCTGCCGGAAATATTTCCGGCAAGGGCGAATGGAGTTGATGCAACGAAGGATAATTGCGCGCCGCTTCCAACGATGAAGTTATTGCTCAAGCTGACGATGCCGCTGTTGACAAGGATGTTCGCCGCAGTTCCTCCCGTTAATTCGATATTGCCCGTGATGATGGTGCCGCTGGACAGTATTAGCTGGGCGCTGGATCCGGTAAAAAGAATGGCGTTGGCGCGCGTCGTTCCGTCCCCTGACATACCCCCGGTGATTGCACCGGAATTCTGGATCAATACACCCGTGTCCGCTATGATGCCGGCGCCACCGAGGGCGTTCCCGCCGCCACTTCCACCGGTGATTTGTGCCCCAGCCCCGTTGTTGATGATGACGAAGGGACCGGCCCTGACGCCGGCGCCGCCGCTACCGCCAGAGCCACCCGAGCCCGAGCCCGCATCGCCACCGGTTCCGCCAGTGATCGTTCCGAAGTTGAGGAGGAGACCCGACGTCGACAATACGGCGCCATCGCCACCGCCACCGCCACCGCCGGCGACAGTGCCGCTGCCGCCATTGCCGCCAGCCCCGCCGCGGACAATCCCTCCGGTGCGAACACTGACAGTACCCCATCCGGTGTTCGATAACAGACCGGCACCGCCGCCGCCGCCGCCGCCTGCCGTGGGGTTGTCCCCGCCGTTACCACCAGCACCACCGCTCACGCTCATCAGGTTCGAAGCCGTCCCCCCCGCCCCCCCAATCAGGTACAGCCCGGCGCCGCCGCCGCCTCCACCGCTCCCCCCTGGTCCACCATTTTGCCCCGCGCCACCGCTAATCGGCGTAGCCGAGTTCATGCCAAGCCACACCGTTGCTCCGAGAGCGCCGCCACCACCGCCGCTTCCTCCCCCTCCGGAACCGCCCGTGCCGTCGGAGGCCGAATCCGCCCCTCCATTGCCGCCACTGCCATTGCCAGCGCCGCCGTTTGGCAAACCACCGTCTGCCCCCGCCGCCCAGACGCCTTGCGAGCCCAGTAAGTTGATTGTCAAGGTGCTCAATACAGCGAGCAGGAGAGGCGCCATGCGCCATTCATCAGGACCTCGTTTCGACTGACTTTTTGTATTGTTGCGTGAAGGTGTGACGCGCGCGTTCATAGTTGTCATTCCGTTTATTATCCTGACAAGGGTATGCCGGCGACAAACTGGGATAACGGCGCGTGTCGCAGCGATCCAGCCAAGCAGACGTAAAAACGTGATGCTGACATCCTGTCTGCGCGCCCACAATCCTTGAAAATAGGTAGATTGCGACAGTGTCCTGGACACCAGAAGCCCCCAGAAGCTCCTGCGGTGGCATGAAAGACAACATCCTTAGAATTGGGTATTGCGGCGCCGGCCGCGATTGGCTAACTTGTAGCGGTTCGGGCAAGGCGTCGATAAAGCTTGCCCTCTTCAGTCCCCATTTACGGTATCCATTCTTGACTCAGCCATTGCCTTCCGCCGGCATCGAGCCGGCATCGATTCTCCCCAGTCCTCTGCTGATCGTGGAGGACGAAAACGCCATGCAGTTGCGACTGCGCGGCATCCTCAGCATCCTTGGCTACGACGACGGAGCAATGTCGTTTGCCGCCAGCATTGCCGACGCCAATGCGCTGTTGGCGTTGCAACCCTTCGCGATGGTGCTGGTCGATGTCGGTCTTCCCGACGGCAATGGCATTGACCTGATCCGCGCCCTGCATGCGGTCGACGCTGCTTTGCCCATTCTGGTAATCTCCACGTGGAGCACTGAACAGACCATCGTCAGTGCGCTGCAGGCTGGCGCCACCGGTTATATGCTCAAGGATCGCGACGACTTCGAGATCGGTTTATCCATACGCAGCGTTTTGCGCGGTGGTGCGCCGATTGATCCGTTTGTCGCGAAGCACATCCTTCAACTGATCGATCCGGGCGCGGGGAAAGCGCAACAACATGCGCCGTCGCCGATGCCTTTGCGGTCTCCTTTGAGCAAACGCGAAATCGAAATTCTCGAACTGGTCAGCAAGGGGCTGGCCAATCTGGAGATATCCGGCTTGCTGTCACTTTCACGATCGACTGTCGAATGCCACATCAAAAACATTTACAAGAAGCTGGCCGTGAACTCCCGCACCCAGGCCATCTTCGAAGCGCGCGCCCATGGTTTGCTGCCCTGATCTCCGTCCTGTCCGGCGTCGTTCTGTTCCTGTTTTCTGGAATGACGATTGCCGCCGCTGCGTCGGCACCGTCATTTCAGCGCATTGAAGCCGTGCGCGCGAACTGGGATGCGCAGATGCCTCCCGATGCCGGTTGGACCGACGTTGCGTTGCCCGACGACTGGAGCTTGCGCTGGCCTGGCTTTGACGGCGTGGTGTGGTATCGCCTGACCTGGGAACAGACCGATGCGACAGCGCCGGTCGGACTCATGATGGATTATCTGAACATGGCCGGCGTGGTCTCGCTCAACGGTGTCCAGCTCAGCCGCGACCAGAATCTGACCGAACCGTTGACGCGTGCCTGGAATACCCCGCGCTATTGGCAGGCTTCGCCGCCCTTGCTCAGGAGCGGACAAAACATTCTGCTCATCCGCGTATCCGGTCTTGCCGCCTATCAGCCGGGCCTTGGCCCGGTGACGCTCGGCGCGCCAGCCGACATCGGCATCCGCTACACGCACGAATATTGGCTGCGGCATGATCTGCAGTTATTCAGCTTGGCGGTGAGCGCGACCCTCGGCTGCTTTTTTCTGGCGCTATGGATATTGCGGCGGCGTGAAACGGAGTTCGGCTGGTTCGGCCTGATGTCGCTGACATGGTGGCTGTATGCAAGCAACCAGGTCAAATTGACCCCGTGGCCCTTCTCCAGCACAGATGCCTGGCAAGCCACCGTATCGATTCTGTTCCTGGTGTACAGCGCCAGCTTCACCATGTTCGTATTACGCAACGGACCTCGCCGCTACCGACGCACCGAGCTTGTCGTCGGGGCGATGGTTGCCGCCGGCAGCGTCGCCATGTGCCTCACCCCGCATGCAAGGATGCAAGAGGCAAGGGCATGGCTGGCATTGATTCCCGCGATGACCTATATCGGCAGTTGTTTCTTGTTCTTCTATTTCGCCTGGCGCCAACGGCGTGTCGAGCAACTGATCCTGGCAGCGTGTCTCGCGGTATGTATCGGCGTCGGCATTCATGACCTGCTGGTCTTCCTCAAAATATTGGACAGCAATATCTATTACACTGCGCTCGCATCGCAACTCCAGATGGTTGCCATGGCGCTGGTGCTGGGATGGCGTTTTGTGAGCAATCTGTCTCGTATCGAACGCTTCAACGAAGAGTTGCATGTCAAGGTCGAAGCCGCCAAGGAAGCGTTGGCCCAGACATTGAAGCGCGAGCATGAACTGCAAATCGTCAACGTCCGTCTGGGTGAGCGCCTCAATCTCGCCCACGATTTGCATGATGGTCTGGGCGGCACGCTAGTGAGCAGCATCGCTACGCTGGAGCATGCGCCGGGGAGCATCCCCTCGTCGCGCTTCCTGACAATTCTCAAAGAACTGCGCGACGATTTGCGCATCATCATCGACACGGCTTCCAGCTATCAATTGGCAGAAACTTCGCTGGCCGAAATGCTGGTGCCATTGAGACATCGGCTGGGCGTTCTCTTTGAAAGTCAGAACATCGTCTGCCGTTGGCAGTTGTCAGGTATTGAAGACTGTCATCTGCCGACGGCGCAAAGTCTGGACATCATCCGTATCCTGCAGGAGGGCCTGACCAATGTGCTCAAACACAGCCATGCAAACAGCGTTCACGTCGAATTGCGCGATGATGCTGACAGGCTGACGCTGCAGATCAGGGATAACGGTGTCGGTTTCGATCCAGTGGTGCAGAAGGAGCCGACCGGCACGGGTATGAAAAGCATGCAGATGCGTGCGAACCGCCTCGGTGGCACTTTGGAAACACGACGCGTCGAAGGTGAGACCGTGTTAAAGATTGCGATTCCCCATCGACGCGCTTGAATCAAACGTATTGCATGTCCGCAATCGGCCAGAAGCTGACCTCTGCTACGACATTGCCACCTTAGCCCAAGTTATGATGAGATTTCGGTCACTCCCCCCCCCCCACTTTCGATAGCCATAAGAACTCAATGTTTGCTGTCTTCATTCAATCCCAAGAATCGGATCTTGAACGTTTTGTCGATATGCGCATCGCTGCCATGCGGGAGAGTTTGGAGAGGGTCGGGCGATTTGACGCGCAGCGGGCGCGTGAACGTTTTACATCGACGTTCACGCCAGAAACCAGCTATCTCATCATGATCGATGGCCATGCTGCCGGCTTTTTCTCATTGGATCGTCATCATGACGCCCACACCCTCCGACATTTTTATATCCTTCCGCAATACCAGCACCAGGGAATCGGCGCGCAGGTTCTTAAACGCATTCTCGCCGATGCTGGCCGCAAGGGATGCTCCGTCAAGCTCACTGCCTTGCGCGAAAGCGATGCCAATCGTTTTTATCGAAACAATGGTTTTGTGCAGGTGAGCGAGGAGGAATGGGACATTTTCTATACCCACAGTCCCAAGGGGATAGCTCTATCATCGGCTAACAACGAGATTGGATCCATCAGATGGCTGGGCCGGGCAGACCTTCCGCCTCTTGAGGTTGTGTTACGCGAGCACGTGCGCGATCTGCACACTGGTCAAATTGTAGAGTCGGAGATTGCTTCGATCAAAGCCCACATGGCAGGTGGTGCAGACGATGAGGGGCGTCGCCGCAGCTATCTGGTCGCTTGCGATCCGTCAGGATCGCCGGTCGCGTGCATGGGTCTTTCACGGCCGGACGCGCGAATGAGCGCCCATGTTTCCATGAATGCGCCGGATGCCTTGGAATTGCTCAATGTGTTCGTTCGTCGTGACTTCATGCGGTCCAAGGGAGTCGGACGATCGTTGTTATCGGCAGTATATGAAGAGGCCAAGGCGGCTGGCGCCTCTCGGCTACTGGTCAACAGCGGCCCGCGCTACCTGGCGAGTTGGGGATTCTATGATCGCATGTTCGATGAGGCTCACGGCATGCTTGTGGATTATTACGGAACGGGGCGTCACGCGAAGGTTTGGAGCAAGGTTCTCCAAAAAAATGGAATATGAAGGTTCGCAACCGGCCAGAAGCGGATGTCCGAATTCAGTATCCGGATGGCAGCGTCGCCAGAATCAATTTCAGCGTCGATAAGCAGGGATTGAACGACTGTCCCGTGACCTGTCCCGACGCATCAACCACAAAAGAAATCCCATGATCCAACACAAACCAGACGAAACGGAAGCCCTCGGCGACAAGAACCAACGCGCCGCATCGATCACTCTATATGGATTTCTGGTGCTGCTGGCGCTGTGGGTCATGCGCGATTTCATCCCCGCAGTGGTGTGGGCCGGCGTCATCGCCATCGCCCTCTGGCCGCTGCTGTTGCGCCTGGAAACGCCGCGCGCTTCGCACCTGCGGACGATAGGCGTGGCGTTGCTGCTGACAACGGCGGTCGCCTTGTTCGTGGTGCTGCCCTTCTTGCTGGTGATCACCCAGGCTGTTCACGAGTCGCACGAATTTATCGCCTGGTTCAAGCAGGCCGAGGCGAACGGCTTGCCACTGCCCGCTCTGATCAGTCACTTGCCCTTCGGTGCGCAGCAAGTCACGGCCTGGTGGCAAGAAAACCTGGCCAGGCCTCTGCACGATTCGCCCTTCCTGAAAGGCTTGCATGTCGAAGCGGCTGTCATCACTGCCCGGCATGTCGGCGCTCTGGCGGTACATGGATTGATCTTGTTCGGCTTTATGCTGATGAGCTTGTTTGTCATCTTCCTGGCCGGTTCCAGGATGAGCGGCAATCTCGTCAAAATTACTTACCGCGGCTTCGGCGTCTCTGGCGCCCTGCTGGCGCACCAGATGACCGCGGCCGTACGCGGCACGGTCGCCGGGTTGGTGGTGGTCGGGATTGGTGAAGGTGTACTGCTGGGCATTGCCTATGCCATCGCCGGGGTACCGCATGCCACCCTGCTTGGCCTGCTGACCGCGATCGCCGCGATGCTGCCGTTTTGCGCACCGATCATTTTTTGCGGTACTGCACTCTGGCTGTTGGCGCAAGGAGCGACTGTCAGCGCCATCAGCGTCGCTGTCTTTGGCTTCGCCGTGGTCCTGATCGCCGAACATCTGGTGCGGCCGCTGCTGATCGGCAACTCAACTCGCCTGCCTTTCCTGCTGGTCTTGTTCGGCATCCTCGGCGGCGCCCAGACTTTTGGCCTGCTGGGTCTGTTCATCGGACCAGCGCTCATGACCGTACTGACAGTATTGTGGCGCGACTGGGTTGTACAAGACTGACCTTTGATCCTGTTGAATTCTAATTTGTGGGACACGGCCAATATCGACAATTTTCCAATTCGTCCGCTTCCGCCCAATAGCCGCATCGGAAAATTACCGCCGCATCACTGAATACCGGCCGACTATTATTTGCCATCATGGGAAGGTCAAGTCCAGACCGAGCGTCCTGGCAAGGGCGAAGGTGACAAGCCCCAAGCCCAGGAGCGATAGCACCACGACTGCGGCCACCTTGCCGCCCGCGCGTAGCACCGCGCGCTTCTCCGCCACCGTCCCCTTCTTCCCTTGATCGTAATGCCACTTGATGGCGAAGAACATGCCCGTGCCGAGCACGAGAACCTTGAATACAACGAAGACTACAGGGACCCAGTCCATCATTTTCAGTACTTCCAGAGAGAGGAGACAACGTCAGCGACTGCCATGCGAGGATGGTGTTGCTGCACGTCCTGACGCATACTACTTGAAAGCAATTTCCATACATTGAGACAAAATGTCCCAGCCGAAAACCATACAAGATGAAAATTTGCCGATCTGGTTGCCGCGATTGGCCGTGCATGGCGGGCCACGTTTTTTGCAGATTGCGGATGCGTTGCAGGCGGCGGTGGCGGACGGATCGCTGAAACCGGGCGACCGCCTGCTTCCGCAGCGCCGGTTGGCGGCGCAGCTGGACGTCGACCTGACGACGATCACGCGCGCATATGACGAAGCCAGACGCCGCAACTTGTTGGAGGGCCGCGGCGCCCGAGGGACGTATGTCGCGGCGCCGAAAGTCGAATTGACCTCGATCCTCGACCTGAGCATGAATACCCCGCCACCGCCGGATGGCGTGGACTTCGACGACATGCTGAAACAAGGCCTGTCTCAAGTATTGATGAGCGCAGATAGTGAATTGCTGATGACTTACCACCTGGCCGGAGGAAGCGACTCCAACCGGAAGGCTGGAGCCAAATGGCTGGCACCGATGTTTGGACATCTGGATTCCCGGCAGCTTGTCGTCTGTCCGGGCGCGCAAGCGGCGATCGCCGCATTGATCCTTGCGCTGACGGAGCCGGGCGATGTCATCCTGACGGAGCCAATGAGTTATCCAGGCTTGCGTACCGCAGCGACCCAATTCGGTCGGCGCATCATTGCGGTGGAAGCGGACAAGCACGGGATGGTGCCGGAGAGGCTTGAGGAAGCGTGCCGCCGGCACAAGCCCCGGCTGGTCTACCTCAATCCGACATTGCAGAATCCGACCGCCATCACCATGCCGCAACGCCGGCGCAAGGAGATCGCCGGCGTCGCGAAGCGCTGCGATGTACGCATCGTCGAGGACGATCCCTACTGGCTTCTCGCCGATGCCCCGCCGCCGCCTGTCGCCACGTTTGCCCCGGAACAGGTGGTCTACATCTCAACCCTGTCGAAATGCCTGACGCCGGGCTTGCGCGTCGCGTTCGTGCTGATACGCGACCCGGACGAACGCACGCGTTTCCTGGTCGCGCTAAGATCATTTGCGCTGATGGTCGCTCCCCTGACGGCCGCACTCGCCACTCAGTGGATCCTCGACGGTTCGGCTGACAGATTGATGGAAGGCGTACGCAACGAGGCGCGCCTGCGCCACCGCATGGCGCGGGATATTCTGGCGGGGCGATACAGCGGCGCCGCAGCCGAAGATGGCCTGCATGCATGGCTCGAGTTGCCGACGTATTGGAGCCCCTCACAGCTTGCACGTGCAGCCGAGAGCGAGGGCATCGCCGTCACGCCGGCGGAGGCATTCGCAACCGGCAGCGGATCCGTGAACGCGATCCGGATCTCTTTGGGTAGCATCAAGGACCGTGGACGCCTGCAGGCGGGTCTTCAACGGCTGTCTTATCTGCTTGCACGGCGGCCCGAGTCGTTTGGCGGTGCTGTGGTTTGACTGCCCGGGAACCACTGTGCTTCATCCGGAGAGTTCTCTCAATCTGTTGTTCGCAGCTGAACGCGATACGCCCCTTCCGCGGGATCGAACATCGCAAGGCCCCCGAGGGCTGCCGTAACCGGCACGTCGTTCTGCAATACGTCCCAATGCTCGGCCAGCTTTCCTCCTTCTATTCTGAAGAGATCGACCACGACTTGCGGTACTTCCGCCCAACCGCGGATGCGGCCATGGATTGCAACAAAGTCGCCTTCGGCAACGACAAGACCGGGCTCGTAGAAAACGTCTTCTGATAGGTCGGCGACGAGCGCTTGCAGGGCATCGCGACCTTGCGGAATGCCGGGATTGTGCTGGACGTAGCCGGGAGCGTAGAGCCGCTCAACTGCCGAGGCATCACGGTGCTGGAACAGTGATGTCATTGCCTCGACAACGAGCGCTTTGTTGCGCTCCGGACGATCGTCGGAGACTTGGTCGGCGGGACGGGTAATCGCAAATGTGCCGGTCATTCGAAGAAACCGGCCATCAGACAGCGTGGCGTGCGAATGAATCAGACAGCGATCGTAATCCTGGACATTCGTGACCGTCGCGCCATCCTGTTCCTGCCAGCTGACGGCGAACATGCTGTTCCCGAGCGGCACAACATGAATGTCGACGATCTCGGCATGCGCAAGCGGCCCTTCCTTGATCTCGAATTTCATTTGCTTGACCGAGAGTAGTGACAGGCTGACGTTGAAAGCCGGATAGGCAACGTCCATTTCTTGTCCGACTGGGAAGCGATCCAGTGACATTTTTATCTTCCTTTCCATGAAACGACGGTGAGGCTGGATAAGCGACTTCAATGGCGGGCGGTATAAAGAAAGACCAGTGATCATGCCGGCTGCCCTCCGTTCACGCGGACAGCCGTTCCATCGCGGGGGATGGCGCAAGACACTCGCCCCCCCCGCAAAGATCAACCGGCGATCTTCGGGGCCGGCGTGTTGAGCAACTGCTGCTCCCACAGATACGCGATGCCGCTACCGCCCGCATGCTGGATGATCACTTCCGTCAGCGCGACGGCACTCTCGGCCCGGGCCCAGTCGCGTTGCCATTCAGCCGCCACCGCCAGCCACGTCATCATGTTCGCGCCGGCTCTGATCATTCGCTGGATGGCGATCTGGTGCGCCTCGTTTGAAACGGCTCCCGAGGCGTCGGTGACTACCGTCACATCCCAGCCTTCGCCGAGAGCCTGGATAGCCGGCATCGCAACGCAGACTTCGGTCCAGAGGCCGGCAATGATCAACTGCTTGCGTCCCGTCTTTTTGACTGCGTCGACCACCTTCTGGTCCTGCCAGGTGTTGATGAAGGTGCGATCAATCACTTCCTGGTCCGGGAACACGTCGGTGATCTGAGGAAAGAGCAGACCGCCTCGCTCAGCGATCACGGACGTCAGAATGGTCGGAACGCCGAAGGCTTTGGCGGCCTTCGCCAGGCCCGCCGTATTGTTGATCACCATCTGCGGTTCGTGGCTGTTCACGTTCGCGAGTTGGTAGGGTTGGTGGTCGATCAGAACGAGTACCGAGTCTTCTGGGCGAAGAAGCGAATCAAGGCCGTTACGGAAATTCATTGGTCTATCCTTTGTTGCCGTTGTGAGCGGCATGGGTTTTGGGAACGTGCGCCGATGGCGACGTCGCTGGAAGCCGCATTATGTTGTTCACAGGATGGACGAGGTAGCGCCATTACGCGGGAAACTGTGTCGCGCAAAGAGGAACGCCGAATTGGACAGGAAGTGGTCGTACGGTAGTACCATTCCGTGGCGGGCCTTGTCGCAAATTGGGGGAGATCTGAATTGGATATTGAAGAGCTGCGGACCTTTGTGGAAGTTGCCGATGCCGGTGGAATTTCGCCTGCTGCGCTACGGCTCGGTGTGTCCAAGTCCATCGTCAGTCGCCGGCTCTTCCGCCTTGAAGAAGAACTTGGCGTCCAGCTGCTGGCCCGATCCACCCGCGGCGCGGCGCTCACGGAAGCCGGCGTCACGTTCCGGGACTACGCGGCAAGAGTCTGCGCCGAAATCGAAGCGGCCAAGGAAACGCTCCTGCCCGCCGGCGATCTTCGCGGCCGCTTGCGAGTTGCCGCGCCGCTTTCTTTCGGTCCGACTCACCTGGCTCCCGTACTCGCGGAAATGGCCCGACGCCACCCCGAGCTCCATATCCACACTTCTTACAGCGACCAGGTCGTCGATCTGATTGCTGAAGGGTACGATTGCGCGATTCGGCTGGGCCATCTGGCGGACTCCAATCTGCTCGCAAGATGCATCGGGCCGATCCATGGGATCGTGGTTGCAAGCCCGGACTACATCAAGGCCCATGGATCACCGGAAACGCCGGACGAGCTGCTCTCCCACGAGGCCCTCATGCAAGGAACGGATCCCTGGCAACTCATGGATGGCGACAAGATCCTCACGGTTCGTCCCCAGGGTCGCTTCAAGGCAGACAACGGCACCGCTCTGGTCGCTGCCGCCCTGGCCGGGCTTGGCATTGCCTATCTCCCGACTGGTCTGATTCATGAGCACCTGGTCACCGGGGCGCTTATCCCGGTAATGACACGTCATCCGGTACCTGTGGCAGGCGCCTATGTCGTGCGCCCACCGGGGCAGCAGGCGACACGCAAAGTGCGGGTCCTCACCGAAATGCTGATCGAATGTTTCAAACAAGCGCCATATCTGGCGACACCTTCCGTTGCCTGAATGGCGTACCGAATGAAAAATTTACTCCAGATTTTCCTTCGCCAGCACGGCCCTGCCGCCAACCACCTCGTGAAACTCAACCGCCTCCTGCTCACCGCACTATGCTCCCTCTCGCTGGCAGGATGCAGCACGCTGACGGAAGTAAAGCTCTATGACGGACCACCGCAAGATCCCAGTCGCATCGCCAGGTTGTATCTGGACCCGCACGTCGCGGTCACCGATGTCGATGACATCCGTACACATCCCACGGACAAATCTCGCGTGCTCGCGCATTCCGCAGGAAAGCGGCGCGAATACATTTCCCTTGCGCCGGGCTTGCACTCCTTGCATGCCCATTTCTTTGTTCTTTGCTTACGCTCTGAAGGAGCGTTTCCTCTGCAGTTCAATGCAGAGCCAGGAAAAAAATATCGCCTGAAGTCCAGCGTGGATGCTCGCCTTCAGAAATGGCGACCGGAGATTGTCGAATTCGACGGGACCGAAGTGGAAAGCGATTTCCCTTGGATGAAGGCGATGTGCCCGCCCGACGTGACAGTTTTCATATTGAGGCGTTAGCGTCCTTGTACGGCTCGTGGCTCGGTTCATTTTTTAGGAAATGGCACGAAGCGCCGTAGCATTGATGTCACATTGACGTCGACTTTGTCCGCAGTGTCCGGAACTGCGGCCTCTTTATCCTGAACGCATGCGTCCCTACCATGAGGTCAACAGCATGTGGCTGTATCCCTTCAGGAGAATTTCCGTGTCCAAGCTTTTTTCGCCGTTCCAACTCGGCCCTTATCCCCTGGCGCATCGCGTGGTGCATGCGCCGACCACGCGCCTGCGCGCCAATGCCGACGACAGCCCCGGCGAACTGATGCTGGAGTACTACCGCCAGCGCGCCTCGACCGGCGGCCTGATCATCACCGAATCGACTCACGTGTCCTTCGACAGCCGCGGCTATCTGGGCGCGCCGGGAATTTACGAAGACGCGCACATTCCCGGCTGGAAGAACATCGCCGACGCCGTGCACGCCAAAGGCGGCCTGCTGTTCATGCAACTGGGGCACGACGGCCGGCAGTCGCACGTCGACCTGACCGGCGGACCGCTGCCGATTGCGCCGTCGGTGGTGCCGTTTGAAACCGACGTGCTGACGCAAGACGGCTGGGTGCCGGCGTCGCCGCATCGCGCCATCGACATCGATGAAATCCAGCTGGTGATCGGCTATTACCGCAAGGCTGCCGAGCGCGCCAAGGCAGCCGGCCTGGATGGCGTTGAACTGCATTCGGCCAACGGCTATCTGTCGGATACCTTCCTGCAGGACGGCACCAACAAGCGCACCGACGCCTACGGCGGCAGCAGAGAAAAACGCGCGCGCTTCATGCTCGAGGTAGTGGAGGCGCTGGTGTCGGTATGGGGTGCGGAGCGCGTCGGCGTACGCCTGTCCCCGAGCGGCCAATGGGGATCGATTTCGGATTCCGATCCGGAGGCGACTTTCACCTACGCGGCGCAACAGCTCAACCGCTTCGGCCTGGCGTATCTGCATATCATCGAGCCGCGCGTCAAAGGCGTCGAGACCTTGGATGAACATCAGCAACCGGTGGCGTCGGAGTTTCTGCGCAAGGTGTTCACGGGGCCGATCATTTCGGCCGGCGGCTTCACCGGCGACGGCGCGGAAGAAATTCTGCAAAAAGGCGATGCCGATCTGGTCGCCTTCGGTCGCCATTTCGCATCCAACCCGGACCTGCCGTTCCGCCTGCAGCACAAGCTGCCCTTGAATCACTATGACCGTTCGGCGTTCTGGGGCGGCACCGAAGTCGGCTATACGGACTACCCTTTCCATCAGGCTGCCTGACCCGCCATGCAATGCAAACCCGGCTTGTCGTCGAAGTAAATTTGCAGGCGGCATTGAACATTCTGCAGTGCAGCGTGTTCATACCTGCTTTTGAGCGGGAAAATTGCATGCCATTTATTGCTACAAGAACAAACTTCTCCATGCGAAGACGCATGCAATCGCTGGCGGCGCTCATGCTGCTGTCCGCCTCAGGCGCCGGGTCGTTGGCGCAAGCGGCGGATGCCGCAGGCTTGTGCGCACCCAATCTGCAAGTGGACAAGGAGAAGCTGGCGGCGCGCCTGCTTGCCACTTATCCGGTAAGCACTGCTTATCTCGCTGTAGGAGAGCACCCTGCGCCGCTGTCGTCATACCGGGCGCTGGCGTCATGGCTGCTCAAGAAACGCGCCGCCGAGAAATCAGCGGGCGGCGCCTGCAAGGGTGACAGTTGCAACGCCGATCACATCGCCGATGACCTGCAACATCTGCTCGACGGCAAGGATGCGCAGTTCAAACCGGCCGGCCGCGCTGTCGCCGCTTCGTTCTTCGACGACGGCAACCCGGGCAGTCTCGCCTGCGTGCAGAGCGACGCGCAGCTCAGCTTGCCGCATGCGGCATCGGCCGCCACCATGAGCGCTGCACCGGCTGCTGCTGGGGCTACAGCTGGAGCTACGGCCGGCGCTGCTGGCTCTGCCGCTGCCGGCGCCACTGCAACCCCGCCGGCAACGCATGAGCCGAGCTGGATGGATCCGGTGCGTGTGCGCGGCAATCCCGACCAGTTGTCCATCGACCGCAACAACCAGGCCGCCTATGCGTCGGTCGAGCGTGCGCATCTGACGCTGGCCAATGACGATGTGGCGCAGTCGCGCACCAACGACATCGTGGTGTTCGCCGGCTATTCCTTCGACAAGCGTCCCCTGGACAGCATCGGCAGCACCTACGAGGCGGTGCCTTACGTCGGCTTCAAGCAGAATCGGGTCACCAATTACAACGGCGGCGCGATCACCGTGGACACTACGCGCACCGGCCAGACCGGCGTGCTCTCGTCGTTCCACTTCGCCCATCCGGGCTCGGCCAATACCGAAGACCTGACGGCGCGGCCGGACTACCTCATCAACAGCTCCGATGGCAGCCGCCTGCTCACCGTCAACTTCACCTACACGATGGTGCGTCCCGGCATCCTCAACGATTTCATCCGCTGGAACAACGGCCTGGCGTTCAAACCTATCCTGATCGGCCAGAGCCGCAACGGTACCTATCTCAATCGCGGCAACGCCACGGTCTACGAGCAGCATCAGGACTTCATCCGCCTCGGTGCACAGGCCGGCTTCACGCTGGCCTCGACCAATCCGAAACTGCCGTTTGACTTCACCACCACCTATACCGGCCTCAAGGCTCTGGAGGGCTCGCGCAGCATCCATTACTGGAAGGGCGCGCTGACCTACAACTTCAACCAGAACGTCGGCCTGAGCCTGGATTATTCGAACGGCCTGCTGCCGGATACCGGCGATGCCGAACGCAAGTGGGGACTGGGTATTGCGACCAAGTTCTGAGCCGGACTTGTGCGTCTGTCGTCAACAGCAAAAAGGGCACGTGCAATTGATGCACGTGCCCTTTTTGCAAACTATCCTGAAAATAAAAATGTCGTTACAGCAATATTGTTACTTGTAAAAAGCTTCGACCTTGCCCTTGACCTTGGTCAGCAGCGGATTGCCTTTGCGATCCAGCGCCTTGCCGGCCGGGACTCTGATCCATCCTTCGCTGATGCAGTATTCGTCGACGTCGGTGCGCTCTTTGTCATTGAGCTTGATGCCGACTTCATGTTCGAAGATGGCGGCGTTGAAATGAGGGCTGCGCGGATCGATCGAGAGCCGGTCAGGGAGCGGGGGGCGTTGTGTAGTGTCGTTCATGGCGACAATTATCGACGATAAGATTGCGCAAAACAATGCAAAAAAATCCTTTGTCGAGATCGCCGCATTTCCCCACCCCCGGCCACCCTAGCTGAACACCTTCAGCAAAATGGTGGCGCAGACGATCATGGCGGCGCCGCCGATACGCGTCGAGATTTGTGCGAACGGCATCAGCCCCATGCGATTCGAGGCGGACAGGATGGCGACGTCGCCGGTACCGCCCAGGCCGCTGTGGCAAGCCGTGACGATGCCCGATTCGACGGGATACATGTTGAGCCACTTGCCGACGAAGAAGCCGGACGTCACCAGCGCGATCACGGTTGCCGCGCAGACGGCGAAATAACCGGGCGTAAAGGCCGCAACCAGATCCTTCCACGACACGAACAAGGCGCCCAGTCCGACCAGGATCGCGAAGGTCAGATTGGTCGAGACGAACTTGTACATCTGATACGCGCCCAGCTCGAGTTGCTCCGGGATCAGCTTGAAGACTTTGAGTAACGCGGCGCTGACGATCATCAGGATCGGGCCCGGGATGCCGGTGGGCTCCGCCAGCACCGCACCGAGGATGAAGAAGGCGCAGCTGATCAGCAGGCCCGCGCCCATCAACTGCAGGTCAATCGGGACATTGGTGTGATCGGTCCTGAGCAGTTCCGCATCGTCGCCGGACTTCACCAGGAAGCCGTTGCCGTTGAGATGCGGCTTCTTGTCGCCGATCCAGCGCAGCACCCCGCTCGACAAAATGGCCACGACATTTCCCAGCAGGGCCGCCGGCACCAGCATGGCGATCAGTTCCGCCTGCGGCCTGCCGAGGATTTCGGAGTAGCCGATCGACAGCGGCAGGATGCCCTCGCCGATGCCGCCGCCGACAATGGGGACCACGATGAAGAAAAACGTATGCCGGGGAGAATAGCCGAACAGCAATCCGACCGAAATGCCGAACACGATGGCCGCAAGCGTGCCCGCCAGCAAGGGCAGGAACATGCGCATGAAGCCTTGCACCAGCACCTTGTGCCGCATGCCGAGAATACTGCCGGCAACCAGGCAGGCGATGTACAGATACTGCAGGTTGGCCGTCTTCATGGTGGTGGTGATGGCCTTCAGTATCTCGGGATCCATGAGCTTGAAGCCGATCAGCGCCGACGGTACAAAGAGACAGAGGATCGCTGCGCCGCCGATGTGTTTGAACACCGGCAGTTTGCTGCCGATCTCGCCAAGCAGAAAGCCGGCCAGCATCAGCACTGCCAAGCCGCCGATCATGTCGTTCGGCAATTTTTTATTCAGCGCGGCGATGATGGTGATCGCGGCAATCACCGCGTAAATCGGCCATGGCAAAGGCCCGATCTTGCGACTGCCAAGATTTTTCCATATCGCCCGCCGAGCGGTCGGGGCTTCGATAGATGTTGCTTCCATGCTTGTCTCCGTTGATTGAGGGCGATCGCTGAGATCGCCTCTTCTTGTGTTTTTTTGATCGATGCGAGATGCGCACGTATTACGCACACATCTCGTTGGGAAGAAGTGTAATAATTCCATCGATCTTTATAGTTAATAATTACTACATCCATTATTTAGTCAGGCTTAATAATGAATCGACTTTCCGATCTGGAATTTTTCATCCAACTGGTGAAGCAAGGCTCGCTCGCGTCACTCGCGCGGGAGCTTGGCGTCACGCCGCCGGCGGTGACTTCGCGCCTGGCGCAGATAGAAAAACGCCTCGGCGTACGACTGCTCAACCGCACCACGCGACGCATCAGCGTGACGCACGAGGGCGAGGTGTATCTGGCGACCGGCGCGCGCTTGCTGGCGGAATTGCAGGAGTTGGAGCAGACAGTGTCGAGCAGCCGCGGCGTGCCCAAGGGTGTGTTGCGGGTCAATGCCACATTTGGATTCGGCCGGCGGCACATCACGCCCGCCATCGCGGCATTCGTCAGGCGCTACCCCGAAGTCGAGGTGCAGCTGGAACTCACGGACAGGTCCATCAATCTGGCCGACAAGGCATTTGATATCGGTATCTGGTTCGGCACCGTGCCCGATTCGCGCATGGTCGCCCGCAAGATCGTCTCGAATGAGCGATTGCTGTGCGCCTCGCCGGCTTACCTGAAAAGAGCCGGCGTACCGCAGGTCCCGCGCGACTTGCAGACGCATCAATGCATCGTGCTGCGCGAAAGCGATGCCGCTTATGGCACCTGGCATCTGACGCGCGGCAGGAAACAAGAGACCATCAAGGTCCGCGGCAGCCTCAGCACCAACGACGGCGAAGCCGGCGTGGTGTGGGCGCTCGAAGGCCTGGGAATATTGATGCGCTCCGAGTGGGACGTGCATGCCTATCTTGAAACCGGTCGATTGACGCCGGTGCTGAGCGATTGGAGCCTGCCCGGCGCCGACGTGTTTGCGGTCTACCCGGAGCGCGCCCACCTGTCCGCCAAAGTCAGCGTTTTCATTGACTTCCTGACGGCGTGGTTCGGCAAGAATGCGGTATGGACGAAGGCAAAACCGGCGCGTTGATTTTCGCGCTCTTACCGCTCTTACCGCTCATTACCGTTCATTACCGTTCATTACCGCCGATGGCATCAAGCTCCGCCAATACCTCAGGCGGGATCGACACCTGCGAAGCCTGCAGGTTTTCGCGCAGATGCGCCACCGACGCCGTGCCGGGGATCAGCAGGATATTGGGCGACCGATGCAGCAGCCAGGCCAGCGCGACTTGCATTGGCGTGGCTTGCAGGCGTGCAGCAATAGCCGACAAGGCCCCTGACTGAATCGGCGTAAAACCGCCCAGCGGGAAGAACGGCACGTAGGCGATGCCTTGCGCTGCCAGCGTGTCAATCAGCGCGTCGTCGTCGCGATGGACCAGGTTGTACATGTTTTGCACGCAGACGATGTCAGCCCGCTGTTGCGCTTCCTCGACCTGTGCGGCCGTGACATTGCTCAGGCCTATGTGACGGATCAAACCTTCTTCCTGCAACTGCAGCATGACCTCGACCTGGCGCCCGATGCTGCCCTGCGTGAGCCCATGACCGAAGATGCGCAGGTTGACCACGTCCAGCACGTCGAGGCCCAGGTTGCGTAAATTGTCCTCAACCGCGCTGCGCAATTCCTGCGGACTCGCCGCCGCCAGCCATTCTCCTTGGTCGTCGCGACGCGCACCGATCTTGGTGACCATGGTCAGCTTGGCCGGATAAGGATGCAGTGCTTCGCGAATGATCTGGTTCGTCACGTGCGGGCCGTAAAAATCGGACGTATCGATGTGGTCGACGCCGGCGTCGATCGCCGTGCGCAGCACCGACAGGCAGGCGGCGCGATCCTTGGGCGGACCGAACACATGCGGGCCGGCCAGTTGCATGGCGCCATAGCCCATGCGCGAAACGGTGCGACCGGCGAAATGAAAATGGGTGGCGATGGTTGATGTACTTGTAGATGCGCTCATGGATGCTTTCCTTCCGGAACAGTTGTGCAGCCAGGGAGAATTCCCTTGGACGCTGCGGCCAGTCCAGTATCGGAGCAATTGCATTGTTTGATAATCCCATCTAAAGTTCACAGGTTGTTTAATTTAATGAACAGTCTAGATGAAACTGAATGACATGGCCGCGTTCGTCGCGGTGGCGCGCGCCGGGGGATTTCGCGAAGCCGCGCGCAGCAACGGCGTCTCCGCCGCCAGTCTCAGCACCGCCGTGCAGCGCCTTGAGACGCGGCTGGATTTGCGCCTGCTCAACCGCACCACACGCAGCGTGGCGCCGACCGATGCCGGCCGCCACTTGCTGGACCGGCTGGAGCCGCTGTTTTCTGAAATGGAAGCGTCACTCGACGTGCTGAACGGTTTTCGCGACAAACCGTCAGGCACATTGCGCCTGAACGTACCGGCCAGCGCCGCGCGCATCACGCTGCCAGAGGTCATTGCCGGCTTCCTCAAACGCTATCCGGACATCCGCATCAAGGTGACCGTGGAAGACGGCTTCGTCGACGTGCTGTCGGCCGGCTGCGACGCCGGCATCCGCTATGACGAGAGGCTGGAGCAAGACATGATCGCCGTGCCCATCGGTCCGCGCGTGCAGCGTTTTGCCACAGCAGCGGCGCCGGGCTATCTCGATGTCCATGGGCGGCCGAAACATCCACGCGAATTGCTCGAGCACGCGTGCGTGCGAAGTCAGTTCTCCGGCGGTAACAAACCGACATGGAAATTCGAACGCAACGGCGAGCTGATCGAAATCGATCCGCCCGAACGCTTGCTGGTCACGCCAAGCAATGCGCTCGACCTGACCATCGATGCGGCCATCGCAGGCGTGGGCGTGGTCCACCTGTTTGAAGACCTGCTGCGGCCCCATCTCGACAGCGGCGCGCTTGAGCCCATCTTGCAGCCGTGGTGGCAGACGTTTTCAGGACCGTTTCTGTATTATCCCGGACGACGCCATGTGCCGGCGCCGCTGCGCGCGTTCGTCGACTATGTGCGCGAACAGCAGGCGGTGGGCCAGTCGGCTACCATTCCCCTTCGATGAAATCAAAGACAAGAAAGAAAAGAAACCACCATGGGCATACTTGACGAAGCAATCCGCGAGATACGGCTGGAAAAGCAGGCGGCGGAAGATGACGCCCGGCAGGCGATGGAGGATTTCGACATGATCACCTCGCGCGCCGTGGATGCGGTGAAGAACACGGTCGCCGCGCTGCGGATTGAATTACAGGCGGCGAACTGGTGGAGCGAGGAACTGCACGAAGACAGCCAGAAGCCGGAATATCTGAGCCTGAGTTTCCGCGTGCGCCGCCATGCCGATGCGCCTGATTCCGCAGCCAATCCCGACTATTTCTACTCCATCCGATTCGACGCCCTGGGCGGCGCTGTCCGGATCACGGATTCCGTCGAGCCCTTGCTGGAGCCGCAGGAGTTTCGCGGCGTGGCCAGGCAGGATTTCGGCGCGGATGTGGAAAAGGATCTGAAGCTCTTCCTGAAGGCGATTCTTTATAAGCATTAAAAAATCTGATCAGGCCAGTTTCCCTGTGCTTGCTTCCAGCAAGGACCATGCTTCGTCACCCATGCGGCGCTTCCACTCGCCATAGAAACCGGCCTGGCGCAGCTTCTCCTGGAACGGCGCCCGATCGACCTTGGTGAACTGCACGCCTTTGGTCCCCAGGTTACCGGCGAGTTCGCCATTGAGCTTCTCGACATCGCTGCGCTGTTTCACTGCGGCTTCGTTCATCGCCTTGACGACGATATCGCGCGACGAGGCCGGCAGCGACTCAAAGGCCTTCCTGTTGGCGACCATCCAGAAGCCGTCCCACATGTGGTTGGTGTAGGAAAGATGTTTGGATATCTCATACATCTTGGAGAAGTAAATGGTCGCCAGTGCGTTCTCGATGCCGTCCGCCATCCTGGTCTGCAACGCCGAATAAGTCTCGGCCCAGGGAATCGACACCGGCGCCGCGCCGAGCGACTTGAACAGCGATGTCCAAAGCGGGCTGGGCGGAACGCGGATCTTGAACGCCCTGATGTCTTCGGGAGTACGGATCGGCCGGGCCGACGACAGCATCTGACGGAAGCCGTTGTCCCACATCTTGTCGAACGCAATCAGATTGGACTTCAGGAAAGCGGTCTGGATGTGTTTCCCCAACGGCCCGTCCATCGCCTGCCATACCTTCGCATAGTCGGAGAAGGCAAAGCCGATGCCGTTGATTGCCGCCACCGGCACCAGCGCCCCCAGGATGAGACCGGACTGCACGAAAAAATCGATCGCTCCGGCGCGCACCTGCGACAACATATCCGCATCGGTGCCGAGCTGGCTGGAAGGAAAAATGCTGATGTCGACCTGGCCGTTGGTCTGCTCCCTGATCCTGGCGCTTGCCTCCGTGAGCCGTATGTTCAGCGGATGATCGCCCGGCATGATGTTGGCGCACTTCATCTTGAACTGAGCCTGTCCCCACGCCAGCGAAGGAAATGCCATTGAGGCGACTGTCGCTATTGAGGCGCCTGCCGCGCCGGTGATGATGAGCTTGCGTCGGGTGGTGTCAATCTTGTTGTCCATCTTGGTGTCCATATTTGTCTCCTCGATTTTTTGTCAGTTTTCAGCAAAGAAATTCAGGAGTTCAGTCGCGATGAACTCCGGTTGCTCCTCCGTCACCCAATGCCCGCTGTCGGGGATCAATCCTCCCCGGACGTCTTCCGCCACGCGCTTCAAGGATTCCAGGGTTTCCATCCCGCGACCGAATCCCTTGGCCCCGCCCAGCGCCAGCACCGGCATGCGCAACTTCCCGTCTTTCCGGAGCATCGCCTGGTTGTCTTCGGCGTCTTGAGGCAGCGCACGATAGAAGGAATACATCGCACGCATCGCGCCCGGTTTGACATAGGTGCGCAGATATTCCTTGCGGTCTTCTTCGCTGATGCAGTCCGGCCGGTAGCCATAGTTTTCAAAGAACCAGTTGATGATCAGATGCTCGCGATCCTGGAACAGCGCTTCGGGCAGATCCAGGGTGCGAAAAAGCGGGTGGTGCCAACGCCGGCCGTTTTGCGAAAAGTCGGCGCCGTCGCCGGGAATCGCGACGTCGAGAATCGCCAGCTTCTTCACCGCATCGCGATGCTGCGCCGCCAGCGAGAACGCCGTCGGGCCGCCCCAGTCATGCCCGACCAGATGGAACTCGCTGATGCCCAGCGACGCAAGCAGCCGCCACACATCGTTCGACACGGTCTTCTTGTCGTACCCCGTGGCCGGCCGGGACGAGTCGCCCAGGCCGCGCAAATCGGGAGCAATAACGCGGTAGTGTTTTGCCAGATGCGGCATCACGTATCGCCATTCATGGGAGGTCTGCGGGATGCCATGCAGCAAGACCACGGGAAATCCGCTGCCGGCGGTAACGTAGTGCAATGTGACCTCGTCGAGGTCGGCAAAATGATGGCTAAGCTGGGTCACAACGTCTCCTGATGAAATCTCTTCTGCACGGCTTCCGATCGCGCCTATTTTTCTTCTTGCCGCTTTTTCCTAAAAAGTGATAATCATCATAGTTTCCAAATTTGCTGCTTGCTACAGCAGAAAATGGAAGATGGTTATGCAAATATGGATAGCTCGGAGATAGCTAAGCCATGACTGAGGGAGACAAAAATGAGCAATTTCGATTGGGATGATTTCAGGATATTTCTTGCGGCTGCGCGTACGCAGTCGGGACTAGAGGCGTCTCATCTGCTGAAGATGAGCCAGTCGACCGTGTCCCGGCGGATCGGCAAACTGGAGAAAGATGTCGGCTCGAAGCTGTTTGATCGCAGCGCCCAGGGCCTGCGCCTGACCACGGCAGGCCATCATCTTTTTGAACACGCGGAGAAGCTGGAAAGCACGCTTTCCGTGATCGAGTCGCAGGTTTCCCAGGGCGATCGCATGGAGCTGAGCGGAGAGATAAGGATCGGCGCCACGGAAGCTTTCGGCACGTTTTTCCTGATGCCGCATCTGTCGCATTTTTGCCAGCGCCATCAAGCCGTCAGCATGGACGTTCTGCCGCTGCCGCGGTCGCTGAATATTTCGAAAAGGGAAGTGGATACCTCGATCGCGCTTGACCGCCCCAGGACCAACAGTTTCGTCACCCGAAAACTGGGCGAATATCGCTTGCTTCCTTACGCGACGCCGGAGTATCTGGAGCGGCATCCGCCGATCAGGCGGGTGGAAGATTTTCAGGATCACCGCTGGATCGATTTCGTGGATGACCTGCTGTTTTCGCCGCAGCAATTCCACTTGCACAAATGGAGTTCATCGCTGCCACGCTGCCTGCGCAGCACCAGCGTCGTCGCCCAGGCGCAAGCGGTGAAAGCGGGCCTCGGCATCGCCATCATTCCCTGCTTCCTCGGCAGTGTGACGGACAACCTGGTGCCGATACTGCCGGACAAGGTCGACATCACGCGCTCACTGTGGCTGGTCGCGCCGCCGGAACGCCGCGAGCTGGCGCGCATCCGGGCGCTGTGGGACTACGTACGCGACATTGCGGAGCTCAATGCGGACTATCTTGACGGCAAAACGACGGAGATGAGCTGGCTGAAATAGCCGGACGTGCGGGGCACATCAATCTTTTGCAGAACACTTCGCGACCATTGACGTTTTCACCGGCAACAACCTGACTTCAGCATCTGCAGTGTCAATCTGCGCCACATTCACCTGGCATGTGTCATTGCCATAGTCGAACGTAACCTCATAGTCTTTTCCGTTCTCCGGGATGAAAAATCCTCCGATCTTTTCGCAGCTGTACATGTGGCGGCCCGTGCTTTGCGCCATAGTCGCTATGATTGTCAACGGCTTGTCTGCACTGACCGCATATTCCCGATAAAAAGCTTTGGATAAAATCCCGTCGCGGTCTTTCAGATTGAGGACCTCCGGTGTCTCCGGCATTCCGATGGATATACTTTTCGTACTCCCGAAGAAGCCGCCAAAACCTGAGCGGGACGTTTGCACTCCCTTGCCGCCATAGCAGGATTTGTCCGGATAGAAGGTCATGGAAATCACCGCTTGCCCAAAGAAGCGGACGCGGGCATGGCCATCTTGCGGTGCTGATGCCTCTTCTGCATGCACCAGCTGGCTGCCGTTGACTGCGCACAGCGCCATCAGGATGAATAGTTTTTTCAACATAAGTGCTTCCCCGTTTTTGTAATTGATATCAGGGCAAATCACACCAAAATATTGCCCGGCGATAATTCTAAGAGCTTAATACCGGCGAAACAAGCACATATCTCACGACGCATGTCCATTCAGACAACTTCCTCAATAGTCAAACCAATGAGAAAATGCGCGCTGCCCAAAGCCACCTAGCAGCTTTCCCTTCACGCCCCCCAGCCATGTCATCACTGAAGTACCTGAGCGCCTATTCAGAACAAACCCGCGCGCAAGTGTCGCAACTCATCGCCGAGGATCGCCTGCGCGAGGTGCTGCTCAAACGCTATCCGAAGACGCACGAGCTGCGCACCGACAAGGCTTTGTATCAATACGTGCAGGACTTGAAGAGCGAGTTCCTGCGCAATGCGGAGCCGATCAACAAGGTTGGATACGACAACAAGATTCATGTGATCAACCACGCACTCGGATTGCACACGTCGATCTCACGGATTCAGGGCGGGAAGCTGAAGGCGAAGCACGAGATTCGCGTCGCAACGCTGTTCAAGGAGGCGCCCATTGAATTCCTGCGCATGATCGCCGTTCACGAACTGGCGCATATCAAGGAAAAAGAACACGACAAGGCCTTCTACAAGCTGTGTTCGTACATGGAGCCCAACTACCATCAGTACGAATTCGATCTGCGCCTCTACCTTACGGAAATCGACCATTCCGGGCGACGCATCTGGGGTGAGGAAAAATAGTGGCCATGCAGGTTTTCAAGACGATGGTCTGATCCAACGCTCAGCAGCTTCGCGGCCCTATGCACAGATAAAAAAGCCCGCCGCCGGAATGAGCCGGCTGCGGGCGAGGCAGCCATGACGGGCTGCGAGGAGATGCGGTAGCGGGGTCAAAATCGCGCCGGCCGACGAGGTCATGCGGTGTTCCGGACAAGCGCGTCGCGACCGTACTGCGGGTGCAGTGCTTCAGGAAAAAGTGGAATCAGGCGCAGGCGACGCTCGTCTTCTTCCTCGTTGCGCATGTCTTCTGCGTCAAGGAATTTCAAATGCTTGTCGACCGAAAAACAGGCCCACACGAGGAGCACGTCGAGAAGAATGATTCCGATGCTGGTCAAGCTGAGACTGGAGCCCATGATTGAATCCTTTCGGTCGGGATGTTTCGGTAGGAAACGCTGCATTTGAATCAAGCATACTCAACAGAATGTGTTCGTCATATCAGTCAAATCCTGATTTCCGAGGAGCAACGGCCTGCTTTCGATGCTTTCGCCATGTGCGACGCGTACTCCAATGCGAGACGGTGCGGATCGGTTCAGATCGAAGAAATTGACGCCGAAGCAGTCGGAGAACGCGCGGATTGCGCCGCAAGTCCGCTCTTTATCGGTAGGTCGCTCGAATAATATCGAAACCTTTGTTTGCATTTAGCGAGTATTTACCCCACCCTGTCCGGTTAGGCACTTCGCCCTCATCCTGGATCATATGAAGCTCTCGACATTCATCATCACCAACATGGAACAAGTTCTTGCGGAATGGGATCGATTCGCAAGAACGCTGGAACTGGAAGGGTTGCTGTCGAGGAGGGAAGTTCGGGATCACGCAGAGCAGATTCTGCGGGCAATTGCGCTGGATATAGACACGCATCAAAGCGCGGAGCAACAGCAAAGAAAATCACAAGGCCTGTCGCCAGAAAACATCGTCGCCAGCGGGGCGTCCATTCACGGAACCGCCAGGCAACACGACGGCTTCACTCTATTGCAACTGACCGCCGAGTTCCGCGCGTTGCGGGCCACGGTGCAGCGTCTCTGGTTCGCCCTCGGAAACGCGTTGACGCCAGCCCACAGCGCGGATCTGATTCGATTCAACGAGGCCATCGATCAGGCGCTGGCGGAATCTGTCGCGACCTATGCGGCACAGGCGGCACGGGCCAAAGATACCTTTCTCGCCATTCTCGGCCATGATTTGCGCAATCCCCTGGCAACCATCGCCCTGTCCAGCAGCCTTCTGGGTCAGCCCGGGATGACAAAGGAAGGGATCGCATTACTGGCGCCGCGCGTAAAGCGGAGCGCGTCCATGATGAATTCGATGATCAACGATCTGCTGGAATACGCACGGGCTGAACTGGGCGGCAAAATGCCGATGGCGTTTGCCGATGCGGATATGTTGGATATCTGCCACTCCGCCGTGATCGACGCTTCCGCAGTCCATTCTCAATGTACCTTCGTCGTGGATGCCAAAGAGCCGGTCCTCGGTTGCTTTGACCAGGTAAGACTGCAGCAGGTATTTACCAACCTGCTCAACAACGCCGCCCAGTACCGTGGCGATGAAATGCCCGTCACGATGACGCTGTCATCGGATGCCGACAGTGCAACGATCTCCATCCAGAATTCCGGCGCCTTGATCCCGAAAGAGGCCATCGATGCGATTTTCGATCCCATGGTGCAGTTGGCGATTGTTCCCCAGCAAAGGCAACGGGCAACGACGAGCCTGGGGCTGGGCTTGTATATCGCAAAAAAGATTACCGAAGCTCACGACGGCTCGATAGGTGTCGAGTCCCGCGATTCCACCGGAACGACATTCACTGTCGTCATTCCCAAAGCAAGACCCCGTCATTGACCCCTTGTCCTACGCATTAAGAGCGTTGCGCCTATGGCGACGCAGTAAAGATGATGTCATGGTCGGTTATGGAGAAAATATGAACAAAAGCATTCTGATAGTGGATGACGAGCCGGACTTTCTGGACGTTATCGAAGTGGCGCTTGTGATGGGCGGTTACCGGGTCACGCGGGCCAAGGACGGCAAGCAAGCCTGGGAAATCCTCGACAACGAGACGCCGGGCATCATTTTGTCCGATTACTCCATGCCGAGAATGAATGGATGCGAACTATTCGACCTGGTGAGGAATTCCGGCCGAGGCAAGGATATGCCATTCATCTTCATGAGCGCGACGCCGGAACTGATCAATTCTGTCGGGACCTATTCCGTGCTCCGCAAGCCATTTCAATTCGATGCCCTGATGGCCAAAGTCGATTCCATGTGCTCTTGACGAGCTGCGTTTGAAGCTCAGTCCGGCGACGCCCATCCGGTGCCGAAATCTGCGCGGCCCAAAGATACTGTCTTCCCGCAACGCCATGCGTTCCACTCCAGCGCCACTCCAGCGCGCATGTTCTGCGAGCTTTACTCCCCCAAACCAACCCGTCCCCTCGGCATCAACCTCGGCCAGCCAGACTGCAGGCGAAGCGGAGGACGCGCCTGACATTGCCGTTACCGATAAAGCAAAAGCAAGGCCTCGGTTGTAGTGACTGTCGGTTGTTGTTCGTGACCGCTGCAAAAAACCTCATGGTGATATCGAGGAAATAGAAATGCCCGCTCACCGCGGGCTTTTTTTCGACCTGTCCCCGTCATCAGCATTTCGTCAGAAATGAATGTAAAAATTTTGCGGGGCTGCGACAAAACAATCTACATGACAGGGGAAGGTATATGGGATCAACAACGAGATTCAATACCAAATGAAGGCGCGTCTTCTTGCGACAAACGCCTTGGCGATGTGCTGGTCATACCGGGTTCTGCGCCTGATCACGGCATGGGTGGCATGGGTGGCATGGGTAGCGTGTGTGGCATTGTGGGATGGCGCCGCAATAGCGGAGGATCTGCCTTGGGGCCAGGCCATGCATGAGCAAGTCATCACAATACCCAATCTGAGCGGCACCTTGCAATTGGAGACCACCATCTTCAAGCCGAACGGCAAGGGCCCCTTCCCCGTGGCGATCATCAACCATGGCAAACAATCCGGCAATCCCGCGCGGCAACCACGCGACCGTTCGCCGGTTGTGGCGCGGGAATTCCTTGAGCGCGGCTACGCGGTCATCCTGCCCATGCGCGAAGGCTTCTCACGTTCCGGCGGCGTCTACGCCATTCCTGGTTGCAATCTCGAATACAACGGCAAGTACGAAGCCGACGACATTCACGCCGCCGTGGCCTTCGTCCAGCAACAGCCGTGGGCCGATCATGACAAGATCGTGATCATCGGCCAGTCGCACGGCGGCCTGAGCGCCATGGCCTTCGGCGCGCGCAATCCGGCGCATGTGAAAGCCCTGATCAATTTCGCCGGCGGCCTGCACTATGAGGGAGGCAGCTGCCGCTGGCAGGACTCCCTTGTGCATGCTTTCGAGAGTTACGGCAAGACCACCACCATCCCGAGCGTCTGGTTCTACGGCGCCAACGATAGTCTCTTCAGTCCCGAACTTGCGCGCCGCATGTTCGACGCCTATACCAAGACACACCTCGCCAACGTCAGACTGGTCGCATTCGGTCCTTTTGGGACCGATGCGCATAACCTGAGCGGCAGCATCGCCGGCATCCCCATATGGTGGCCGGCAACAGAAGCGCTGTTGCAGCGCGTGGGCCTGCCGACCAAACGCCTGTTTGTCGCCACCAACGAGGGCGAATTACCGGTCACGGAAATCGTGGAAGGCCAGCCGCCGCCAGGACTGAACAATGTTGAACAAGCGGCCTACGACAGATTCCTGCAGACACCACTTCCGCGTGCCGCCGCCCATTCACCGTCGGGCATCTGGAGCACCAGCTCCGGCGGCCCGGATTTCGTCGAGCGCGCGCTGAACAGTTGCCGGGAGCGCTCGAAACTTCCCTGCAGCCTGTATCTGGTGAATCACAGCGTCGTGCAAAGCGAGTCTGCAGTACACTGAGCCGCCGGCCAGACATGCCCGCTACGGATGGAAGAGGATGCGGAGATAAGAAAGATATCCTGATCGCCGACCGCCGAAAGATTCCCCTATCCCACACCAGCCAAGGGAATTCCCCTTCATGTGTGGTAAAAAGACTAAACCCTTAATCAGGAGTAGCCATGCATCAGCGATACGACGAAAGTACCGCCAATCTGAAAGAATTGATGACGATCGCCCCGATCAGTCATCAGGCCTATGTGGCGCATGTGCGGGCGAAGGTTGATACCCGGCGGCAAATGGAAGATGCGAGAGAAGAGGCCAGGCAACGGAGTGAGGAAGTGCTCTAGCGACGGCGGCCTCAAAAGGGGTATTTTTGGGGTGGAATCAGATTGTCCGATAACGACCGGGAACCGACATGCAAGCGGAACTTCAATCAGTGCTTTATTGACTGAGTCGAGCCTGGGCCGTGACAGTCACCGGAGTAAAAAAATTGACCAGATTCCCGTCCGGGTCCCGGAACAGCAACGAGCGATTACCCCAGGGCATTGTGGTGGGAGCTTGAACCAGATACGGTCCTATCAAGGCGGACAATCGCATGAATTCCGAATCGACATTTTCAACTTGAAATTCGATGATTGCCGAGCGATTCTGTCCCGGATCTGCAATCCCCGGGCCGAAAAATTGAAGGGTGCGAGTGCTGCCCAAAGCCAGGACTGCACTTGAAGTCCTCAACTCGCAGAAGTCTTCTGTGTATATGTGAGCAGAACGATTGACAAGCTGTTCATAAAATTTCCGTAGTCGAGTAATGTCGGCGGTGATCAAACGGATAGATACCAAATTCATGACGACCTTTCCAAAGGGAACACGCATCAAGTGATGCGAGTCGTCGTTTTACACGGGTGCTCCTGACAGCGTGGTGTCAGGAGCGTCGATCACACGCTGCCGTGTACGACCAAGCCACTGAGCGAACGTTTTCGCTCCTCGCCTTTGCAAAAGTCGATATGCGACGGATAGTGTTTCGTTCCTTTCCGGCCAAGAAAAGACATTAAAGCCCCAAGAACACACCATGCTTTGTGCGAGCCGCCAAACAACCCGGCATCAAAGCGATATGCAAGGCGACGCGACTACCGTGAACCGGCGGCGATGCTATGATCGCCACAGCCCGTATCGGCTACCTTCTCAATTCGAAACAACTAAAAAAATGGAGACTCCATGCGTCAAAAAATCACACTCGTCTCGCTTGCCATCGTCGGCGCATTTGCCGCCGGCATTGCGGCGTCGCCGCTGGTGCAACATCTGATCCCGGACGCCCATGCACAGCAAGCGCCGCTGGTTGCAACCGTGATCGATCTGAATGCGATCACGCACGCTGCGCTGCCTGCCACCCCTTATCCGGAGTTGCGCTCGAAGACCCTGGTCAACACGGACAACGCCACCATCAATCTGCAATCCGGCAACGTCGACAAGCACATTCATGCCAAGACCGACGAGATCCAGTACATCGTCGAAGGCAGCGGATCCATGTGGCTGGGCGGTGAACTCAAGGAGTTCAAACCCGGCAGCCTGATCATCATCCCGAAGGGAACGCCGCACGCCGGCGCCGTGGTGACGAATGGCCCGGTCAAGGCGATTGCGATCAAGATCCCGCCGCAGGCCAAGGACGACATCACCTTTGTGCATTAATCACCCTGCTGGTCCGTACCGCGATTGCGTTAGGGACCGCATCTGGCTGTATCTCGGAATGCTGCTGGGCTTGATTGCCATTACCTTCGTGCCCTGGATATCAATCGGTTTTCTTTGACAGATCGATATGACCAATGAAAGCCCCTGTAACTACGGGGCTTTCATTTTTCCATGATCAGGTAAGCGCGGCAGGGCCATATCTGACAGCAGAATCAGCTATCCGCAACCGGCCTGAATGACATCATCAGGCCGGAATTGACGTACACTCCCAGAGGATTGCCGACAACCAGCTGTCCCGACGCAATTCCTGAAGCAATACATCCATCCTCTTTCTGAATCGCCCCGCAACAGCTTGCATGCGCGCGGCGATTCAACTCGCATCGAACCCAGCCATCCTGCGTGTGACCCGGAGCACACAAACCTGGATTCAGCTCTTTCCGCTAGACCCCATTGACCGCTCACTGCGCATGACTGCGTTGTCGGCGGCGTTTATACGCTTGTACCAAACGATTGCTCCCCGCCGCCGCAGATCGCAACATCGCGGCTTCGGGCGAAAGGCATCGGCGTTGGTGCCGGCAGGATGAAAGACGTGAATCATGAATGAAGACCAGAACATCCTCATAGAAGAACTCCCGCTGCGCGCCGAATTGTTCAGCGCCTTGCAAATGGAGCAGCATGGCCGCGTGCTGGCCAACGCCCACAAGCTCAATCCGGACTACGGTCCCGACAAGCTGCTGGTGCGACTGGCCGACAACGAACTCACCATCATCGATGCCTGCACGCGCCTGACCGAGGCCATCAAGGCCGGTCGCCAGGTGACGCCTGCAGCGGAATGGCTGCTCGACAATTACTATCTGATCGAAGAACAGATCCGCACCGCCAAGCGCCATCTACCCAAGAACTACAGCAAGGAATTGCCGCGCCTGCTCAACGGCCTCTCCGCCGGCAGTCCACGCGTCTACGACATCGCGCTGGAGACGATCTCGCACGGCGACGGCCGCGTCGATCCGGAGAGCCTGAGCCGCTTCGTCGTCGCGTATCAGCAGACCACCACGCTCAACCTGGGCGAGCTGTGGGCCATTCCGATCATGTTGAGGCTGGCGCTGATCGAGAATCTGCGACGCGTTGCGGCACGCCTGTCGGCCACGCTGATCAATCGCAACCTGGCGCATTCCTGGGCCGACGCCATGCTCGACGTGGCCGAGAAAAATCCGAGCAACCTGATCCTGCAAGTAGCCGACATGGCGCGCTCGGCGCCGCCGATGGAAAGCGCGTTCGTCGCCGAACTGGTGCGCCGGCTGCAAGGCCAGAGTCCGACTCTGACACTGCCCCTGACCTGGCTGGCGCAACGCCTGACCGCATCCGGCAACAGCATCGAGCAGCTGGTGCAACAGGAAAGCCAGAGTCAGGCCGCCGACCAGGTCTCCATCAGCAACAGCATCGGCTCCCTGCGATTCCTGAGCAGCATGGACTGGCGCGAGTTCGTCGAAACCATGAGCGCAGTCGATCACATCCTGCGCGAAGATCCCGACGATACCTATGCGCGCATGGACTTTGCGACACGCGATCGCTATCGCCACGTGGTGGAAAAAATCTCGCGCGAAGGATCGCTGTCGGAGACCGACGTAGCCCATCGGGCGATCGCCATGGCGCGCGCTGCAGCTACGGTAGCAACAGCGGCACCAACGCAAAACAATGGCGCGGATCGCCGCGCGCATGTCGGCTATTACCTGATCGACGCCGGGCTGCCGTCATTGCAGGCGACTGCCGCCATTCCTGTTACGCCACGCGAAAAACTGACGCGACTGGCATCGACACGTCCGCTGGCAACCTACCTTGGCGCCATCGCCCTGATCAGCGCGCTATCGACGTGGTGGGTGCTGGCCGAGGCGCATCAGCGCGGCGGGCAATATTGGCATCCGCTCTGGCTGGCGGTGCTGGGCGCACTCGCTATCCTGCCTGCCAGCCAACTGGCGCAATCGATCATCAACTGGCTGGTGCCCTTGCTGACGCCGCCGCGGCTGCTCCCGCGCATGGATCTGTCCGGCGGCATTCCACCAGAATGCCATACGCTGGTGGTGGTGCCGACCCTCCTCGTTACCAGCGCCGGCGCCGAGAATCTGGTCGAGGCGCTGGAAGTACGCTTCCTCGCCAATCAGGACGCCAATCTGCGTTTTTGCCTGTTGACCGACTTTGCCGATGCGGCCAGCGAGAACATGCCAGCGGATGCGCCCTTGCTGGCGTTCGCAACGGAATTGCTGAACGCGCTCAATCTGAAATACCCGCGCGCCGGCGGTGACAACTTCCTGCTGCTGCATCGTCCGCGCCGCTGGAATCCGGCACAGGCGACCTGGATGGGCTACGAGCGCAAACGCGGCAAGCTGGGCGACCTCAACGCCTTCCTGCGCGGTGGCGCACAGGAACCGTTCAGCGCCATCGTCGGCGACACCGGCGGCCTCCTCAACACCCGTTATGTCATCACGCTGGACACCGACACCGAACTGCCGCGCGATGCCGCCCGCCAGTTTGTCGCGACCATGGCGCATCCACTGAATCGTCCGGTCTACGATCCGGCGCAAAGGAAAATCAGCGACGGCTACGGCATTCTGCAACCGCGCGTCGCCGTCAGCTCACCCAGCGCGCAAGCTTCGCGCTATGAATTGCTGTATGGCGGCGAGACCGGCATCGATCCGTATACCCGCACGGTTTCCGACGTGTATCAGGATCTGTTCGGTGAAGGTTCGTTCATCGGCAAGGGCATCTACGATGTCGACGCTTTCGAAAAAGTCTTGCAGGAACGCATGCCGGAAAACCGCATCCTCAGCCATGATCTGCTGGAAGGGAATTACGTCCGCGCCGGCCTGATCAGCGACGTGCAGTTGTATGAACAATATCCGTCGCGTTACAGCGCCGACGTCAGCCGCCGCCATCGCTGGATCCGCGGCGACTGGCAGATTGCCGCGTGGATGTGGCCGCGGGTGCCGGTCCGGCGCGATGCAGCCGGCAAGCTGCACTACGAAAAAACACCGCTGTCGGCGCTGTCGCGCTGGAAGCTGTTCGACAATCTGCGCCGCAGCCTGGTCGCACCGGCGCTCACGCTGGTGACCCTGAGCGGTTGGATGCTGTTGCCGGGGGCATGGTTCTGGACCGGCATTGTGCTGGCCGTGACGCTGGTGCCGACCGTGTGTTCGTTGCTGCTCAATCTGATCAGGAAACCCGACGACATTCGTCTGCAGCAACACGTTTCGGCAGCATTCACGACGCTGGGCGCGCAACTGGTGCATGCAGGTCTTGCCATCAGCCTGCTGCCCTACGAGAGCTGGTATCAACTGGACGCCATCGTCCGCACGCAATGGCGTCTGCATGTGTCCGGCAAGGGCCTGCTCGACTGGAACAGTTCCGGCGAAGCCAATGCCCGCGCCGGCAATGGATTGCGCTCCTACTACACGGCGATGTGGCAATCGCCGCTGCTGGCGCTTGCCGTCGCCGTGTATCTGGTGCTGCGCCATCCCATGGCGCTGACCGCTGCCGCGCCCATCCTGCTGCTGTGGTGGCTGGCGCCGGTGATCGTGTTTCGCATCAGCCAGCCGATCCTGCGACGCGCGCCGCGTCTTGACGATACCCAGCAAAGCTATCTGCATGCGCTGGCGCGCAAGACCTGGCTGTTCTTTGAAACCTACGTCGGTCCGGCCGACAACTGGCTGCCGCCCGACAACATGCAGGAACATCCGGTAGAAGTGCTGGCGCGGCGCACCTCGCCGACCAATATCGGCCTGTCGCTGCTGGCCAACCTGACGGCCTACGATTTCGGCTACATCCCTGGCGGCCAGTTGCTGGAACGCACGCGCAACACCTTCCAGACCATGGCAGCCCTGGAGCGGCATCAGGGGCATTTCTACAACTGGTACGACACACAATATCTGCGTCCGCTGCCGCCCGCTTATGTATCGACCGTGGACAGCGGCAACCTGGCGGGCCATTTGCTGACCTTGCTGCCGGGCTTGCAGGCGCTGGCCGATGCACCGGTGCTGCATGCCAAGCTGTTCCCCGGCATACGCACGGCGCATGCGATCCTGCACGAACTGTCGCGGACTTTACCGCTGACCGGAGAGCAGCAATTGTCGCCGCTGTTCACCCGTGAACTCGACAGCGCCTGCGCGACGCCTCCGACGTCGCTGAGCCAGGCCTGCGTCGTACTGGAGAGCCTGAATCGTCACGTGGATGAGTTTTCCCGCGGGCTGAATCAGGTATCGTTCTCCAGCACGACCAGCACACCAGGTTCGCCGTCCGACAAACAACCGCAACGATTCAGCCAACTGCGCAGCTGGGAACGCGCGCTTGCCAGCCAATGCCGCGAAGCGCTGGCCGAACTGCATGCGCTGGCGCCCTGGCTGCGCTCGGATCAACTCCAACGCTGCTGCGAGGAATTTCCATCGCTCGCAGCCACGCTCAATGGCCCGCTCAGCCTGCGCCAGATTGCGCAGTTACCGGCACTGATTGCGCAAGCGCAAGCACCGGTCTCTGCCAACGCAGTGGAAAGCAAGCGCGTTCCGGGCGACCTGCAAACGCTGTTCAAGGAAGCCAGCGATCTCGCCGCCGCGCGCCTGGCCGCCATCGATATGCTGGCCGTGCAGGCCGGCGAGTTCGCACGCATGGAATACCGTTTCCTGTACGACCCCGCCACACATCTGCTGGCGATCGGCTACAACGTCACCGAGCGCCGGCGCGACACCGGCTTCTATGACTTGCTGGCATCGGAGGCGCGCCTCGCGACCTTCGTCGGCATCGCGCAGGGACAGTTGCCGCAAGACAGCTGGTTTGCGCTCGGCCGGCAACTGACGCTGGCCGGCGGCGAGCCTATCCTGCTGTCGTGGAGCGGTTCGATGTTCGAATACCTGATGCCCTTGCTGGTGATGCCGACTTTTGGCGGCACCCTGCTCGACCAGACCTATCGCTCGGTGGTGGAACGGCAGATCAGCTACGGCGCACAACGCGGCGTCTACTGGGGCATGTCGGAATCGGGCTATCACAGCTTCGACGCCAGCCTGAATTACCAGTACCGCACCTTCGGCGTGCCGGGTCTCGGCTTCAAGCGCGGACTGGGCGACGACCTGGTGATTGCGCCGTATGCCTCGATGATGGCGCTGATGGTCGCGCCGGAACAGGCTTGCAGCAATCTGCAGGCGATGAGTGCGGCAGGATTCGAAGGCGTCTTCGGCATGTATGAGGCCATCGACTACACCGCATCGCGCCTGCCGCGCGGTCAGAACAATGCCCTGATCCGCTCCTTCATGGCGCATCACCAGGGCATGGGATTGCTGTCGCTGGCGTATCTGTTGCTGGACCGGCCGATGCAGCGCCGCTTCGAATCGTATCCGCTGTTCCAGGCCACCATGTCGCTGCTGCACGAGCGCGTGCCCAAGGCCGGCGCGAATTATTCCAGCGCCTCCGAGCTTGCCGATGTACGCGTCGCTTCCACCGCGCAGGACCAGCAGATTCGCATCGTGCGCCGGCCCGATCCGCGCACGCCCGAAGTGCAACTGCTGTCCAACGGCCGTTATCACGTGATGGTCACCAGCGCCGGCGGCGGCTACAGCCGCTGGAACGATGTCGCCGTCACGCGCTGGCGCGAAGACACCACACGCGATCACTGGGGCAGTTTCTGCTACGTCCAGGATATTCGCGACAAGGAGTTCTGGTCGACCGCGTATCAGCCGACGCTGGCCACGCCGACGCATTACGAAGTGATTTTCTCGGAAGGCCGCGCCGAGTTTCGTCGCAACGATCGCGATATCGAAATGCACACCGAAATCGTGGTCTCGCCGGAAGACGACATCGAATTGCGCCGCACCAAAATCACCAACCGTTCGCGCACCACGCGCACCTTGGAGATCACCACCTATGGCGAAGTCGTGCTGGCGCCGTCGGCGGCGGACGCAATGCACCCGGCCTTCAGCAACCTGTTCGTGCAGACCGAGATCGACATGCAGCGCGGCGCCATTCTGTGCACACGCCGGCCGCGATCAGCCAATGAAGTCGTACCGTGGATGTTCCACCTGATGGCGGTGCACGGCGGCGGCGATACCCATGCTGATGCAGCGTCGTATGAAACCGACCGCATGCAGTTCCTCGGCCGCGGCAACACGCCGGCGACACCGCAGGCAATGCGGCAGACCGGACCATTGTCGAACAGCGCCGGCTCGGTGCTTGATCCGATCATGGCGATCCGCCGCCGCATCACGCTGGAGGCGGAGCAATCCGTCACCATCGACGTGGTGACGGGCGTCGCCGCCACCCGCGACGTCTGTGCAGAACTGATCGGCAAGTACCAGGATCGCCATCTGGCCGATCGCGTCATGGAACTGGCATGGACCCACAACCAGGTGGTGCTGCGCCAGCTCAACGCCAGCGAAGCGGATGCGCAACTGTACGGCCGCCTGGCGAACTCGGTGGTCTACGCCAATCCCCTGTTGCGCGCCGACGCCAGCATCCTCGCGCGCAACCGGCGCGGCCAGTCGGCGCTGTGGAGCTATGCGATTTCGGGCGACCTGCCGATCGTGCTGGTGCAGATACGCGACATGGCCAGCATCGAACTGGTGCGCCAGCTGGTGCAGGCGCATGCTTACTGGCGCTCGAAGGGGCTGGCGGTCGATCTGGTGATCTGGAACGAAGATCACGCCGGTTACCGGCAAGTGCTGCAGGAGCAGATCCTGAACATGATCTCCTCCGTCACCGGCGCGCATACCATCGACCGTCCGGGCGGCATCTTCGTGCGCCTGCTCGACCAGATCTCCGACGAGGACCGTATTCTGTTCCAATCGGTGGCGCGCGTGATCCTGAACGACAGCAGCGGTACGCTGGCCGAGCAAGTCGCGCGGCGCGATGCGCCTGAGGTGAAGATGCCGTTGTTGTCCGCGAGGACCGATCTGGTTGCTGACGCCACCATCGCGACGTTGCCGGCCGCGCGTGCACCCGCACCATTGCTGGACAACGGCATGGGCGGCTTCAGCGCCGACGGCCGCGAATATCTGATCGTCACCGGTGACGACCGTCATACGCCGGCGCCGTGGAGCAACGTCATTGCCAATGCGCAGTTCGGCAGTGTGGTCTCGGAGAGCGGGCAAGCCTATAGCTGGGCCGAGAACGCGCATGAATTCCGCCTCACGCCGTGGGCCAACGATCCGGTCAGCGACGGCGGCGGCGAAGCCTTCTATCTGCGTGACGAATACAGCGGCGCCAGCTGGTCGCCGACGCCGCTGCCGCGACGCGGAACGGGTGAATACCTGACGCGCCATGGTTTCGGCTACAGCGTGTTTGAGCATAGCGAAGCCGGTATCTTCTCGGCACTGAGCACGTTCGTCGCCCTGGATGCGCCGGTGAAATACATGGTGCTGCGCGTACGCAACGATTCACAGGCGCAGCGTCGTTTGTCCGCCATCGGCTACGTCGAATGGGTGCTCGGCGACTTGCGCGCCAAGACGGCGATGCATGTCAATACCGAGACCGACACGGCCACCGGCGCACTGCTGGCCAGCAACCACTACAACACGGAGTTTCCGCAACGTGTCGCCTTCTTTGATCTCGACGCCGCCGCCAAGAACGTCACCTGCGATCGCAAGGAGTTCATCGGACGCAACCGCTCGCTGCAGGATCCCATCGCGCTGGAACGGCAGCGCCTGTCGGGCAAGACCGGCGCCGGCCTGGACCCCTGCGCCGCGATACAGACCACGTTCGACCTGGCGCCCGGTCAGGAGCGTGAGCTGGTGTTCGTGCTCGGCCTCAGCGATACGCGCCAGACCGATACCGCCACGTTGATCCTGCGTCATCGCGGTGTGACGGCGGCACAGGCGACGCTGGCATCGGTCAAGGATTACTGGCAGCGCACGCTCGGCGCAATCCAGGTGACCACGCCGGAACCAACGCTGGACGTACTGGCCAACGGCTGGCTCCTGTACCAGACGCTGGCTTGCCGCATGTGGGCGCGCAGCGGCTACTACCAATCGGGCGGCGCGTTCGGCTTCCGCGATCAGCTGCAGGACAGCATGGCGCTGGTGCACAGCGAACCGGCGCTGGTGCGCAGCCACTTGTTGCTGTGCGCTGCACATCAGTTCGTCGAAGGCGACGTCCAGCATTGGTGGCATCCGCCGACCGATCGCGGCGTGCGCACGCATTGCTCGGACGATTACCTGTGGCTGCCGCTGGCGGTGCATCGCTACGTCACGATCACCGGGGACACGTCAGTACTGGATGAGACCGTACACTTCCTTGAAGGTCGCGCCGTCGGTGCAGAGGAAGATTCCTACTATGACCTGCCGCAACGTTCGGGCGACAGCGCCAGTCTCTATCAGCATTGCGTCCGTGCGATCCGCCACGGTTTGCAATTCGGCGTACACGGTTTGTCGCTGATCGGCTCCTGCGACTGGAACGACGGCATGGACAAGGTCGGCGAACACGGCAGGGGCGAAAGCGTCTGGCTCAGCTTCTTCTTCTACGAAGTGATGCAGCGTTTCGCCGACGTTGCGGTGATCCATCAGGATCAGACGTTCGCCGCCGAGTGCCGCGCGCAGGCGCAGACGCTGCAGCAGCACATCGAACAGAACGGCTGGGACGGCAACTGGTATCTGCGTGCGTATTTCGACGACGGCACGCCGCTCGGTTCCCACGCCAACGTCGAGTGCCAGATCGATTCGATCTCGCAAAGCTGGTCCGTGCTGTCCGGCGCCGGCAATGCCGATCGCACGCAACAGGCGATGCAATCGGTGCGTCAACGCCTGGTCCGCGACGACGACAAGCTGATCCAGTTGCTCGATCCGCCGTTTGACCGCTCCGATCAGAATCCCGGCTATATCCGCGGCTATGTACCCGGCGTGCGCGAAAACGGCGGGCAATACACACATGCCGCCATCTGGACAATCATGGCCTTCGCGCGCATGGGCGACCGGCAGTCGGCATGGGACCTGATGCGCATGATCAATCCCATCAATCACGCGCGCAATGCCGAAGAGATCGCGGTCTACAAGGTCGAGCCTTACGTGGTCGCTGCCGACGTCTACGCCGTCACGCCGCACACCGGTCGCGGCGGCTGGACCTGGTACACCGGCTCGGCCGGATGGATGTACCGCTTGCTGGTCGAATCGCTGCTGGGCTTCCATGTCGAAGGCGACAAACTGACCATCAATGCCTGCGTGCCGGACGACTGGGACAGCTATGGCATCGACTACCGTTACGGCGACACCACCTATCGGATCATGATCACGCAAACGAGGGGAAATGGGTCACCGGGAGCATGCCGCTTCAGCGTCGATGGCATAGCCTTAGCTGAGGCTGTCCTGACGCTGGTCGATGATCGTCAGGAGCATCGTATCGACGTCATGTTGTCGCGCTAAGCTGGTGGTGCCGGATTGCAGCAATTCACTCCGGCGTCTTGCCCACCATCCTGGCCGCACGCAGGAAATCAAAATCCACGCCCTGGTCGGCCTGCGTCACGGTGTCGAGGAACAGCTTGGCATAGCCGCGCTCGGCGGTGGGAATGACCAGCGGCGTCTCTTGTGCACGCCGGGCCAGTTCTTCGTCCGTCACCAGCAAGGCGATCTCCCGGCTCGACACGCTCAGGCGGATGCGGTCGCCGTTTCGTACATAGGCCAGCGGTCCGCCGATGGCCGACTCCGGGGTGACGTGCAGCACGATGGTGCCGAAGGCGGTGCCGCTCATGCGGCCGTCGGAAACCCGTACGATGTCTTTCACGCCGGCGCGCGCCAGCTTGCGCGGGATCGGGATGTAGCCGGCTTCGGGCATGCCGGGCGCACCTTTGGGACCGATGTTCTTGAGCACCAGGATGTCGTCCGCGCTGACGTCCAGCGTGTCGCTGTCGATGCGCGTGGCCATGTCCTCGACGTTCTCGAACACCACGGCGCGTCCAACGTGCTCCATCAGCCGCGCGTCTGCCGCCGACTGCTTGATGATCGCGCCGCCGGGCGCCAGGTTGCCGCGCAGGACGGCGATGCTGCCTTGCGGATAAATGGGATTGGCAGCCGAACGCACGACGTCTTGCGGAAAGCCGTCGCCGGCGCGTTCGAGTTCTTCGCCCAGCGTGCGTCCGGTCACCGTCATCGCCTCGAGTCGTAGCAAGGGCTTGAGTTCACGTAGCAGCGTCGCCATGCCGCCGGCGTGGTGGAAGTCCTCCATGTAATGTTTGCCAGAGGGCTTCAAGTCCAGCAGCACCGGCGTCTCGCGGCCCATGCGGTCAAGCGCCTCCAGATCGATCTCGAGTCCCATGCGTCCGGCAATCGCGGTCAGGTGCACGATGCCATTGGTGGAGCCGCCGATGGCCAGCAACACCCGCATGGCGTTCTCGAAGGCGGCCGGCGTCAGTATCTTGTCGATGGTCAGGCCGTCGTGCGCCATCTGCACCGCCTGCGCGCCGGTTTCTTCGGCCACGCGAATGCGGTCTGCGGTCACCGCCGGCGGCGAGGCGCCCCCCGGCACCGTCATGCCCATGGCTTCGGCGATGCAGGCCATGGTGCTGGCGGTGCCCATCACGGAACAGGTCCCCACGCTGGCGACCAGCTGGTTGTTGACCTCGGCAATTTCTTCCGCGTCGATTTCTTCGGCGCGATATTTGCCCCAGTAGCGCCGGCAATCGGTGCACGCCCCGACCCGTTCGCTGCGATGACTGCCGGTGAGCATGGAGCCGGTGATGAGCTGGATCGAAGGAATGCCCGCCGAGGCCGCGCCCATCAGTTGCGCCGGCACGGTCTTGTCGCAGCCGCCGATGAGCACCACGGCGTCCATCGGCTGCGCACGCACCATTTCTTCGGTGTCCATCGACATCAGGTTGCGCAAGTACATGCTGGTCGGCGCCGAGAAACTCTCGTGGATCGAGATGGTCGGAAAATCCATCGGCAATCCGCCCGCCAGCATCACGCCGCGCTTGACTGCTTCGATCAGCTGGGGCGCGTTGCCGTGGCAGGGGTTGTAGCTGCTGCCGGTGTTGACGATGCCGACCACCGGCCGCTCGAGCGCCTGGTCGGTGTAGCCGGCGCCCTTGATGAAAGCCTTGCGCAGGAACAGCGAGAAGCCCTGGTCGCCGTAGTTGGTGAGTCCTTTTTTCAAACCGGTTTGCTTGGGTTTCATTTGTCTCGTTTCCGGCTGCCTGCCCGCAAGGTCGGTAGCTTGTCGGTTATCGAAGCCTGTTGATCAACAGGTGGTGAAGCGGAATACTGGGCGCTTTCATTACAAAAAACAATTTGGTATTTCTTGCTTTAAAAGAAGATATTTTTTAGTATCGATGCATGGACCTTCGCTACATTCAAAGCTTCGTCGCCACCGTCGAATGCGGTTCGATCGCCGAGGCGGCGCGCCGTCTGGACCTGACGTCGGCAGCGTTGGCCGCGCGCGTCAAGGCGCTCGAAGAAGAACTCGGGACGCCCCTCCTCAAGCGCTCCGGCCGTTCCGTGAAGCCGACTGCGGCCGGCCTCAACATTCTCGACAGCGCCCGCAGCATGTTGCGCGAAGAGCGCGACCTGCGTGCGATGGCCGTCAAGGAATCGCCGGTCGGCGAATTGCGTCTGGGCACCTTCGTCTCGGCGCTGACCACCGTGCTGCCGCCGGTCTTGCGCACGCTCTACGCGGAGCATCCCGATCTGTCGGTGTCGGTGGTGTCGAATGGTTCAGTCGAGTTGTGCCGCATGGTGGCGGCAGGAGAACTGGATGCGGCGGTGGTGGTCGAGCCGCAGTTCGCGATTCCCAAGACCTGTGAATGGCGTCCTCTGATGGACGAACCGCTGGTGGTGGTGGCGCCTGTCGCCATGGCCGGTCGCGATCCGCATGCGCTGCTGCGCGAGGAACCGTTCATCCGCTACGACCGTACGGTCTGGGGCGGCCAGTTGGCCGATCGCTATTTGCGCGATCACGGCATTCGTCCGCATCAGCGCCTGGAGATCAATGGACTGATGTCGATTGCCGTGATGGTTGATCATGGACTCGGCGTGTCGCTGTTGCCCGACTGGTCGGCGCTGTGGTCGGGCGGTCTGTCGATCGCGCGGGTGCCGTTGCCGAGCCATGCGCCGGTACGCCGGATCGGTTTCATCTGGGGTGTGCAACGTCCTCATGCCCATCTTGCCGGCCTGTTCTTGAAGCACGCCGAAGCAGTGTTTCAGAAACAGTCCGGCAAGCGCAATTCGCGCAAATAGCCACCCGGGCGGGTCGGCTATTTGCAGACACAACGGCTTATTTCTTCTTCGCCGCCTTCTTGTTCGGCGCCAGTTTCTCCAGCGCCTGACGTGCATAATCCGCCACTTGGCCCTCAGGCTGAATGCTGAGAACCCGTCGATAGGCATCCTGCGCACCGATGACGTCGCGCAGCTTCTCCATGGTCTGTCCATAGAAATACCAGGCCAGCGTGTCTTGGGGAGACTGTTGCAGCACCTGCTGGTACTTGCGCGCAGCATCGGTATAGCGGGCGGCGTCGAAGTCGGCCGTGGCCGCATCCATCAGGCTGCCGGCGGCGGGAGCTGCTTTGGCCACCGGCGCACCGAAATCAACCAGGACGACTTGCTGGCGTCGATTGCGCCAGACCAGCACTTCTATCCTGGCGCCGGCTTCAGGCTGACCGATTGCCGCCGCCACTTCGGCTGCGGTCGCCAGCTTCTGGCCATTGATGCCGAGGATGACGTCGCCGGCCACCAGACCGGCCCGCTCGGCTGCCGATGCGGTCATCACTTCTCCGATCAGCGCGCCTTTGGCATTGGGCAAGCCCAGCGGCCTGGCCGCGGCCGGCAGGAGCGGATCGAGACGAATACCCAGCATGGGCCTGGCGCTTGTGGTGGGACATTTCTTTTCCAGACGCACCTGTTTTACTGCCGCGATGTGTCGTTGCCAAAACGGCTTGCTCGACACATCCGCGGTTTTTTCCAGGGCGGTGTTGAAGCCGCGCTCGGAGACCGCCAGCGCATCGCAATCGAGCGCCCGGTATTTGACCAGCGCTTCAGCAAACGGATCGGGCGCAACGTACGGCGGCGGCAGAGGCGCGCATCCCGCCAATGAGATCAACAGCACGATGAGAATTGCATTGCAGACTTTTGACACTGACTTGCCCCCCGGTTTATTGCAACGAGCATGCATGCTCTTCGTGTTCGATTGCCGATATGCCGCTTGCATGTCAGCGCTTGTCCTGTCCGTCGTAAGGCGTCGCACAACGGCCGTCGGACGGCTTGTATTGCGGGCACATGTAAGTGCGTTGCGCGGTAATCAGGTTGTAGCGTTTCACCAGGTCATAGTCGCCGGCGCCGAGCGCGTGTCCGCAACGATAGGCCTCCCACTGCTCGTCGTGCAAAAACGGCCCGCCCGCAGCCCAGGTCCCGCCCGCGCAATATTGCCGGGACAGTGCGCGTTCCAGGGTGTCGCCGCCCAGCACGTCATTGTCGAGCGGACCGAAGCACTGATAGGTGCCGCGCTTCTGCTTGCGGCAGATGGCGACGGCTTCATATTGCAGTGGTCCCCAGGTGGTTTTCTTTTCGGCTTTCTTGGCTGAGCCCGACGTGGTGGATGTAGTCGATACAGTTGAGGCGCCTGACGTATCGGCCGGCTTCGCATTGCCGCCGGTTGATGTGTCGACGCTGTTGACCGGCGCGGTCCGGTTGGAGGATAAAGACGAGGGTTGGGCCGATGCGATCACCGGTGGCGGCGGCGCGCTTCGCTGCTGTCGCAGCAGTGCGGCTTGCGAGGTGGGCGCTGTCGTGACTTGAGCGGTTTGGCGCTGCTGCGTAGCCGGCAGGTTCGACGTATTCGAGACGTTTGACGCGTTGGGGACAGTTGATGTGTTGCCTGTCGGCGCCACCGTGCCTGTACGCGCCTGTGCCGCGGACGACGCTGGTGTTGTCTGCGCCGACTGCTGCTGTTGTTGCTGCGGCGGCGACCCCGGTATGGCGACGGTCTGCGTGTATCGTTGCTGCGGCGGCTGTTGCGACTGTTGCGGCTGCTGCGGGGCCGCAGCGTGCGGCGGCGCCAGCGGAGCACCCTGGCCGAGTGGCGGCAGCTTGCCGCCCGGGCGTTCGGTGATGCGCTGACGCTCCGCCCGTTCCGCTTCCTGGTGCTTGCGCTGCTTCTCCTGCGCTTCCTGCTGTTGGCGTTCGCGCGCCGATCCTTGCGAGCGGGCCGCCTCTTGTGCACGGGCCGCCTCTTGTTCGCGTTGACGCTCGCGCGCCGCTTCCTGCTGCTGCCGTTCGCGGGCAGCCTCCTGCTCGCGTTGACGATCCCGGGCTGCTTCCTGCTCGCGCTGACGGTCGCGCGCCACCTCCTGTTCCCGCTGACGTGCGCGTGCAGCCTCCTGCTGGCGTTCCCGTTCTTCGTGGTCGAGACACTGCTGTTGCAGCGACGGCGGCCTGGTCGGCGGACAATAGGCCAGGGCGACTCCCGGCAGCACAAACAATACGGCGCACAGCCCCAGGGACCTCACCAGGTTTTTATTCATTTCCCCCACCCCTCATGTTTTTTTGTGAACTTGTTTTGGCAAGTTGCCGTTCGATCCCGGTGAGTCCGCACATCATTTCCACAAGGAAATTTGCAAGGCGTCCGAAGATTCGTTGGCGCGATCATACTAGCGAGGTTTGTCGCTCGGCGAATCACTCATTTGAATGAAATGGCGGAAAGATGCTGTTTGTGTGGCGGCGTTGCCATACCGGCGCCGGCGAAAGCGCTGCATCAGCAGAATGCATGGTGATGACGAGCAGCCGGCGCCAAGCAAAAAGCCCGCTTGCGCGGGCTTTGTTTCATACGTGACGCCTGGCGATGCATCAGGCGCTGCGGCGTTCATCCCTGAGCTGCAAGGCCGGGTTGACCACCTTGGTGTCGGCGCCGAGCGGACGCAGCGGCACGATGCGGGCGGAGCCGGACAACGCCGGGTCTTCCAGGCTGAACACGCCGACCGCCTGATTGAGCCTGCCGGCCTGATCCTGCAAAGTGCCGACGGCGGCGCTGGCTTGTTCCACCAGGGCGGCGTTCTGTTGCGTGACCTGGTCCATCAATGCAATGGCGCGGTGCACTTCTTCGATGCCGATGCTTTGTTCGTGGCTGGCGGCGGAGATTTCGCCGACCACATCGGTGACGTGCTTCACGCTGGCGACGATCTGCTCCATCGTTTCGCCGGCCTGGCCGACCAGCTTGGCGCCGGTGTCGACCTTCTCGACCGAGTCGTCGATGAGCGACTTGATTTCCTTGGCGGCGGCCGAGCTGCGCTGCGCCAGGCTGCGCACTTCGGTGGCGACCACGGCGAAGCCGCGACCTTGCTCACCGGCACGGGCTGCTTCGACCGCAGCGTTCAGCGCCAGGATATTGGTCTGAAACGCGATGCCGTCGATCACGCCGATGATGTCGACGATCTTGCGCGAAGAAGTATTGATGGAATCCATGGTGTGCACCACCTGGCCGACGATGGCGCCGCCCTGCATGGCGATCGCGGAAGCATTGCGCGCCAGCTGGTTGGCCTGCTTGGCGTTGTCGTCGTTCTGCTTGACGGTGGAAGTCAGTTGCTCCATCGCCGAGGCGGTTTCTTCCAGCGAAGCGGCCTGGTCTTCGGTGCGGGCGGCGAGGTCGCGATTGCCTTCGGCGATCTGGGCGCTGATCTCGGTGACGTCGCTGGCGGCGTCGCGGACTTCGGCGACGGTGCGGCGCAGGTTGCTGCTCATTTCCGACAACGCGGCCATGATGCTGTCGCGTCCCTTGCCGAGATCCTTGTCCTGCTCGATGGCGTGGTAGAGCTCGCCACGATCGACGGCGAAGGCCAGTTCCTTGACTTGCGCCGGTTCGGCGCCGAGTGCGCGGCGGATGTGACGGGTGATCAATGTCGCCAGCACAACGCCGGTCGCCATGGCAATCGCCAACAGAACCAGCATCAGCGCCTGGAAGCCGTGCGCCAGGTTGCGTGCGCGGGCCGATTCGGCCTGGGTCATCTGTTCTTGCAGATCGATGAACTTGTTGATCGACGCGAGCCATTCAACGAAAGCCGGCTTGCCCTGTTGCAGCATGATCTGGCGTGCGCCGTCGGTGTCGCCCGAGGTGCGGGCGGCGATTATGCGTTGCACCAGCGGCATGGCGCGCACTTCGACGGCCTTGATGGCGGCGAGGTCGGCGCGTTCTTCGGCGCGGATGTTCTTGCCCTTTTCACCGGAGAAGATGGCGTCCAGCGGTTGCGCGGATTGCTGGTAGTCGTTGTCCAGTTTGCTGATCAGGCCGGTGACGTCCTTGACTTCGGCGTCGCTCACCAGGGTCAGGTCGCGCAATGCGATGGCGCGATCGTGCACGCTGCCGCGGAAGTTGATCGCGTAGCGCTGCTTGACGTTGTTGTCGTCGCTGATGGTGCTCAGGCTGCCTTCGATGGCGTTGACCTTCATGATGCTGAGCACGGTGAGCGCCACCATCATGGCTAGCACGATGGCGAAACTGATTCCTAGGCGGGCTGCGACGCTGATGGCAGGCCGTGGCGATTGGTTCATGGTGATGCTCCCTGAAGTTGTACGCCGTCCGGAGTCGGCGCTTTTTATCTTGTTTTGGCGGTTGTTCGCATCTTGCGGTGCACAACAACTGCTAGCTGACGCAATCTTAGGGAATATCAATGAATAGTAAAAATTGATAGTTTTCATCAATTCAATAGCTTTTATGCACGATCCTTGCCGGTGCTGGGTTAGCGTCGGATTTCCAGGTGGAAATGAGGTTGAACTGGTAGAAATGGTCAGAAATCTTTTTACAAAAATACAAGAAAGAGGGTTGAATGCTTGCGCGCGCTGCTCTGCCGACACTTTATGCAAAGAAATCATCGACCGCCGTCGGCCGCAGCTTGCGCATTACAATACGTCCCTGTTTGATTTCATTGCGCGCCATGCTGACCGTTGTCTCGATTCTCACCACGACCGCCCTGTTCAGCGTGGCGATGCTGCTGGTGCTGGGGTCCCTGCTGCGTTCGCCGGTGGCGGGTGTGCGCGAATGGTTTTTCGCCAACCTGGCAATGGTGGTGTCGCTGCCGCTGCTGGCCTTGCGCAACACAATTCCCGATGTCGTTTCCATCGTCGTCGCCAACGTCATCGTGTCGCTGGCGGGCGCCTTCTATTACGCCGGCTGTGCGCGTTTTCTCGGCCGCCCGACGCGGTGGAAGCTGATGCTTACGGGCGTGACGCTGGTCGGTGTCGCCATGGTCGTGTGGCGCTACGTCGACGCCAACCTGCCGCTGCGCGTTGCCGCCTCCACCAGCTTCAACGCCATCATCTGCACTGCCGTCGGCGTGATCCTGCTGCGCCATCGCCCGCGTGATCGCAGTCCCTACAATTTCTGGTTCGCGGCGCTGATGGCCTTCCTGTTCGCGGCGACGCAATTGGTGCGCGGCCTGTACTTCCTGACGCTGGCGCCGGACGAATCGCTGGCCATGCTCAACAGCGTCTGGAACATCAGCCTGCTGACCGTCGGCGCGGTGGTCATGCCGACGCTGACGATGATCGCGGTGATGATCGTGCATGACGCCATGCTGGCCAAGGTCGAGCACGCGCTCAACCACGACCACCTGACCGGTGCGCTCACGCGCAAACGCTTCGAAAGCATTGCACGCGATTTGCTGGCGGCAGCGCAGCCGATACAGCCGACAGCGCCGCCGGTGCTGCTGCTGATCGACCTGGATCATTTCAAGCGCATCAACGACACCCATGGCCACGCCGGCGGCGACGAAGTACTGCGCGCGTTCGTGCAGATGGCGCACGGCTTCATGCGACCGGGCGATGCGATGGGGCGGTTGGGCGGAGAAGAATTCGGATTGCTGCTGCCGTCAGCGACGGCAACCGAAGCAGCCGTCGTAGCAGAGTCACTGCGCGCACAGGCGGAAGCCCAGATCGTGTCGGGCGAGTTCGGCGCCTGCCGCTACAGCATCAGCATCGGTGTCGCTGCCGCGCAGCGCGGTGACAGCCCCGACCGCCTCAACGCGCGCGCCGACCGCGCCTTGTACGTCGCCAAGAATGGCGGCCGTAACCGGGTGGCGATGGAAGAAATACAACCGGAAACAAAACTGCCGGCAAACGCCGGCAGGAATGTGGTGCGGGCCTGACGCTGCCTGATCAATCGGCGGCGCGCAGCTTCTTCACTTCCGCGTCCGACGGTTGCAGGCTGGCGCCGTCGACATACACGAAACTGCTCATGATGCCCTTGCCATCCTTGACGCCGGTGCGGCCGACGAAAGCACCCAGGGTCGACTGGTGATCCTGCGCGCGGTAGGTGATGGTCGCCACCGGCGTCTCCACCTTCAGGCCGGAAAACGCTGCCGCCAGTTTGTCCGAATCGGCGCTGCCGGCCTTCTTCAACCCGGCCGCAATCGACATCAGCGCGCTGTAACCGACCAGCGAACCGTTGCGTGGATAGTCGTTGTATTTCTTGCGATAGGCATCAACGAATTTCTTGTGCTCAGGCGTATTGATGGCGTACCACGGGTAGCCGGTCACGAGCCAGTTAGTGGGCGCTTCAGCGCGCAGCGGGTCGAGGTATTCCGGCTCGCCCGACAGCAGCGACACCACTTCGCGTCCTTCAAACAGACCGCGTGTATTGCCCTCGCGCACGAACTTGCCGAGGTCGGTCGCGAACAGCACGTTGAAGATGGCATCCGGCTTGGCATCGGCCAGCGCCTGCGTGACCGCGCCGGCATCGATCTTGCCCAGCGGCGCCGCCTGCTCGGCGACGAATTCGATGTCCGGTTGCGCCGCCTTCATCAGCGTCTTGAAGCTGGCGACGGCGGACTGGCCGTATTCATAATTCGGATAGACGATGGCCCAGCGCTTCTTCTTGAGCTTGGCCGCGTCCTTGACCAGCGACGCCACCAGCATGTAGGTCGAGGGGCGCAGGCGATAAGTGTATTTGTTGCCGTTGTGCCAGACGATCTTGTCGGTCAGCGGCTCGGCCGCGAGGAAGAAAATCTTGCGCTGCTTGGCGTAGTCGGTCAGCGCCAGCCCGGTGTTGGACAGGAAACCGCCGAACAGCAGCGACACCTGTTCGCGCTTGACCAGTTCTTCGGCCACGCGCACCGAGTCGCCCGGGTTGCCGTTGTCGTCGCGCGAAATCACTTCCAGCTTCTTGCCGAGCACGCCGCCTGCGGCGTTGATTTCTTCCAGCGCCATTTCCCAGCCCTGGCGGTACGGCTCGAGGAAAGCCGGCTGCGCCTTGTAGCTGTTGATCTCGCCGATCTTGATGGTGGCTTGCGCTGCGGCGTTGCCGGAGAAACCTGCGGTGGTCAGCACCGCCGCAACAGCGGCGAACTGCAGTGCATGCGTGAAGCTGAGTGTGAATGTGAAGCGGAGTCGCGAATTCATGGTGTCCTTCCCGGTAAAGACGACAAGTATAGCGAGCGTCGGGAATTTCCACTTGCGTTTGCCCCTGTTGCGTCACGGAAAATCTGCGCGGCGCTCCCGAACGATGGCATTGCGGGAAGCCACCCCCACAAGTATCATGGCGGAGTTTTGGTGCTCGCGGTCAGATTCCTTGACCGCAGTTAAACGGGAAACACGCGCTGTGTATTTGTTTGTTGCAGCGGCAAACGTGTGCTGTCCCCGCAACGGTAAAACAGGCGTCGCGCATTGATGTAGCGCGACAGGTTTCCTCCACAGTCCACTGTGCCGCTTCAGATTTCAGGCATGGGAAGGCGAGGCGATCAGCCCTGTTAGCCCGGATACCGGCCAGAACGGATGGAAGCGAGCGACCGGGGTATGTCGTGAACTGCGAAGCACTGCGCACTGCATACCGAATCCGTCATCCGCTCGACCGCCTCCGCTTGCGATGGAGGTCTTCGCTTGCCGCATTCATGCGTCTGCCGTCTTCGTACTTCACTCACTCACCGTTTTGCCCGTTTCCTTTGATCACAGCGCGCGGGGATGCGCGCCGTACAAAAACAGACTGCCACCATACACCACGCACCAGGACATGGCGGTCATCAAAGGGAAGCTCACATGAAACACTCTGCACCACTGCGCACGGGCAAACCGCGCCTGTCTCATTTGTCGTATGCGCTGGCCGGCGCGTTCGGTACATTCGCTGCACTCAACACCGGCGCCGCGTTCGCTCAGGCAGCCGAGGCCTCGCTGCCCGAGATCACGGTCTCGACCCAGGACGGCGGCAGCCTGAAGGCGCCCTCGACCGCCGGCGGCCGTCTCAACCTGACGCCACTGGAAACCCCGGCCAGCGTTGCCGTCATCATGGGCGACACCATCCGCGACCGCGGTTATCAAACCCTGCTTGACGCCGAAACGCGCGCCCCCGGCGTGACCTCGGTGCCGTTCTCCGGCAACGGCAACAACTCGCTGTCGGCGCGCGGCTTCTACGGCCCCAATTCGATTTCGCAACTGTACGACGGCTTGCAGTTGTACAACGCCGGCGGCGTGGTGACCTTCCCGGTCGATCCGTGGAATGTGGAACGCGTGGAGTTCCTCAACGGACCGGCTTCCGTGCTGTACGGCACCGGCTTCGTCGGCGGCGCCGTCAACGTCGTGCCCAAGCGGCCCGACCTGAAACAGCAGTCGAATGAAGTGCAATTTTCGGCCGGCTCCTTCGGCACCTATCGCAAGGCCTTCGACAGCACCGGCCCGCTCAGCGACACGCTGGCCTATCGCCTCGACGTCAGCCACGTCAACTCGGACGGCTGGATGGACCGCGGTCGCAGCGACAGCCTGACCGTGTCCGGCTCGCTGCTGTGGAAAGCCACGCGCGACCTGACCCTGACGCTGGCCAACGACTACGCCGACATCCATCCGGGCAGCTACGAAGGCACGCCCATCGTCAACGGCGCCATCGTTCCCGGCACGCGCTTCAAGAACTACAACGTCGACGACGCCCAGGTGCGCTTCACCGAAAACCGCACCTACCTGCGCGCGCGTTACGAGCTCAGCGACAAGGTCGTGCTCAGCAACGACGTCTACCTGATCAAGCACGACCGCCGTTACAAGGAAACCTATACCTACACCTACAACCCGGCCACCGGCAACGTCGCCCGCTCCAATTATCGCGACATCGTCGGCGCGCAGACCCAGTACGGCGATCACGGCTACGCCACCATCGACGGCGAACTGTTCGGCAACAAGAATCAGCTGGTGGTCGGCTTCGACCTCAACCGCTCGCTGTACGACCGCAACGACAACACCAACGCCGCGGGCAACTTCGCCGGCGGCACCACCGTCAATGCGCTCAACTTCAATCCTGGCACGTTCGCACAGGGCAACTCGCCGGCCATCCGCGCCTTGTATCGCGTCACCGTCGACCAGGCCGGATTGTTCCTGCAGGACCGCTATCAGTTGAACAAGCAATGGGCCGTCACCGGCGGGCTGCGCGGCGACAACTACCAGACCAGGCGCGATGACTTCATCACGCGCCTGACCGCCAACGGCAACCAGAATGCGGTGTCGTGGAATACCGGCGTGGTCTTCACGCCGGTGACCGACACCTCGCTGTACGCGCAGTATGCGGTGGCGTCCGATCCGGTCACCTCGCTGGCCAGCATCAGCGCGTCGCAGATGCAGTACGGCGTATCCAAGGGCAAGCAGGCCGAAGTCGGCGTCAAGCAAGCCTTGTGGAACGGCCGCGTGGAATGGACGCTGGCGGCCTACCGCATCATCAAGAACAACCTGCTGGCGCCGAACATCAACAACACCGCCATCTCCGACACCGTCGGCCAGCAATCGTCGCGCGGCCTGGAAGGCTCGCTGACCTTCAAGGTCAACGACGACTGGCGCGTCGAGGCCAATGCCTCGGTGCTGCAGGCGCGCTTCGACAACTTCACCGCTTCGGTCGGCGGCAAGGCGACTTCGCTGGCCGGTTACCGTCCGCAGTTCGTGCCGAAACGCACCGGCAATCTGTTCGTGCTGTGGAACGCCACGCCGCAAGTGGAAGCCCGCACCGGAGCCCATTACGTCAGCGACCGCTACTCGGACAACACCGACCAGTCGCGTCTGCCGGCATACACCGTGCTCGACGCCGGCGTGGCGTGGAAGGTAACGCCGAAACTGAAGTTCGATTTCCGCATCGACAATCTCACCGACAAGGTCTACGCCGCATCGACCTACGCCGGCACCGCGACGCAGTGGATCCTGGGTGCACCGCGCACCTACACGGTCACCGGCAACTATGCGTTCTGACCGGATCATTCCGCTGCAACAACAGCAACAGCAACAGCAGCAGCAACGGCGGCGGCTGTTGCTGCCATTGCTGCTGTTGCTGGGACTGCCGTTGCTGGTGCGGACGCCCTTGGTCCATGCCGCAGACACCCGCCACAGCCTGACGTTCAAGGATGACGTCGGTCGTGAACTCACCCTGAAGACACCGCTGAAACGCGTAGTCGTCTTCAACCGCTACACCACCGAATTCGTGCGCGCCGTGGCGGGCATGCAGCCGGTGGTGGGCGTCGACATCGACTCTGCACGCAGCCGCAATTATTGGCCGACGGTGACGCCGGCCATGCTGGCGGGACAAGGGCAGTCGAGTCCCAATTACGAAGCCATCGTCGCGATGCAGCCGGATGCGGTTTTCTTCCCGCGCAACAGCGACTGGCAAAAGGCGTCCGCCGTGCTCGGCCGCTTCGGCATCCCGGTGGTGGTGGTTACCGCCTGGGACGTGCTCAAGCATGAAGAAAACGTCACGCTGTTCGGCAAGCTGTTTGAACAGCCACAGCGCGCCACCAAACTGAACGCTTTCTATCGCCGCTACCGCGACTTGCTTGCGCAGCGCTTGCAGAACCTGCCGATGGCGCAGCGCAAGCGCGTCTACATCGAAGAAGTCGGCGCCTACAAGACTCTGTTGAAGGGATCGGGCTGGCACGACATGGTCGAGGTCGGCGGCGGCGTCAATGTGTTCCGCGATGTCAGCGTCCTTAACCAACCGTCGGCGCGCGGCAGCGTACAGGGCTTCAGCGTCGATCCGGAAGAAGTCGTCGCGCGCATGCCCGACGTCATCGTCAAACTTGAACCCGGCCAGTACGAACCACACAGCCGTGCGTTCTCGTTGCAGGTGCTCGAAGCGGTCGCCGCGCGCCCAGGCTTCGACCGTCTGCCGGCGGTGCGTAATGCCCCTGTGCAGGTGTATCACATCAGCTATTACCTGGCGGGCGGTTGTTCCAAGATCATCGGCGCATTGCAGATCGCCAAATGGCTGTATCCGGATCGCTTCAAAGACGTCGATCCCGACCAGGTCATGCGCACCTGGCTGGAAGATTTTCAACAGGTACCGGCGCCGGGTGGTTACACCGCGTCGTTGGCGGAACTGCGCAAATGAACAACACGCTTCTCGTACAAGCGCTGAAACATCACCAGCGTCGCAATGCACTGGCGATGATCGCCGGCGTCGCGCTGCTGATCGCCGCGATGGCGCTGGCCGGATCGCTGGGTGCACAAAAATTCGGCATGGCGACCAGCCTGCGCGCACTGTTCGCGCCTTTGCTGCCGGCGGCGTGGCTGAGCGACATTCCGGCGTGGCAGATCTCGCTGCTGCAACAACTGCGGCTGCCGCGCATCGTCATGGCGGTAGTCGCCGGCGCGGGCCTGGCGCTGGCCGGCGTAGCCATGCAAGGCATCACGCGCAATCCGCTGGTGAGTCCCTACACGGTCGGCATTTCCCCGGCGGCGGCGTTCGGCGCGTCGCTGGCGATCTTGTCAGGTGCGACCGGCGTGGCGGGCGCCTGGAGCGGTCTGTATCTGACCGTCGCGGCCGCCTTCGCCAGCGCGGTGCTGTGCGCGACGCTGGTGCTGGCGTTCTCGGCGCTGCGCGGCGTCAGCGCCACCATGCTGGTGCTGGGCGGCGTCGGCCTGACTTATCTGTTCAGCGCCCTGACCGCCAGCGTGCAATTCGTCGCCACCGAACAGCAACTCGCGGCCATCGTGCAATGGACCTTCGGCTCCCTCAACGGCAGCACCTGGAATGAAGTCGCGGTAGCCGGCGGCGTCTTGCTGCTCGGCGCGCCGCTGCTGCAATGGCATGCCTGGGCGCTCAATGCGTTCGCCGCCGGCGGCGATGACATCGCCGCCTCGCTTGGCTTTGCGGTCGGCCGCGTGCGCACGGTAGTAACCGTGGTGGCGGTGATGATTACCGCTGCGGTGGTCAGCTTCACCGGCGTGATCGGCTTCGTCGGCCTGGTGGCGCCGCATATCGCGCGCCTGCTGATCGGCGGCGACCATCGCTGGCTGCTGCCTTTCTCCGCCATCGTCGGCGCGCTGCTGGTGCTGCTGTCGGACATGGCCGGACGCCTGCTGTTCGCGCCGGTGATCATCCCGGTCGGCATCGTCGTCGCCTACGTCGGCGTGCCGCTGTTCCTGCATCTGCTGCTGTCGAGCCGGCACAAGGCGGGGCTGTGATGCTCAACATCTCCGGATTGCATTACCGTCACGGCAAGCGCCTGATCCTCGACAACATCGATCTGCAAGTCGGCGCCGGCGAAATCGTCTGCCTGGTCGGCCCCAACGGCGCCGGCAAGAGCACGCTGCTCAAATGCATAAATCGGATCATGCCGTCGCAGCACACCGGCATGACGCTGGCCGGCGACAATCTGCAAGCGATGTCGCGCCGCAACCTGGCGCGCGCCATTGCCTACGTGCCGCAGCACACCGGGCCCGCCATGTCGCTGCGCGTGGCCGACATGATTGCGCTGGGCCGCGCCCCGCACCGCACCTGGAACAGCGGCGACCATGATCGCCGCATCGTGCTCGACGCCATCGAACGCCTCAAGCTGCAAGAACTGGCGCTGCGTCCCTATGACGAACTCAGCGGCGGCGAGCGGCAGCGCGTGCTGCTGGCGCGTGCGCTGGTGCAGCAGGGACGGTTGTTGTTGCTGGATGAACCGACCAGCGATCTCGACTTGCATCATCAGCTGGAAGCCATGACCGCCGCACGCGAAATCGCTGACGCGCAAGGCAGCGGCGTATTGATCGCCATCCACGACCTGGCGCTGGCGGCGCGTTTCGCCGATCGCCTGGTGATGTTGAGGGAAGGCCGCGTGGTGGCGCAGGGACACTGGAGCGAGGTGCTCACGCCGCAGCATATCGAGGCGGTCTACGGCGTCAGCGCGCGCATCGGCAGCGACGGCGATATCCCTTACGTGATTCCGCTACGCATGCTTTGATCATGCGAGACGGCGCGAACATATCAGTCTGCGGCCCGCACGCAAGGCAACTGAAAACTTCAGTTGCCGATACCGACGTGATACTGCTTGTACATGGTCCACACCGAATTCCTGACCTGGTAGGTCGAGAAACTCACGTCGCGCAGATCGCCGTGGGCGTCGAATGAAATCGCGCCGGTCAGGCCGTTATGCTTGATCGCATGCAAGGCAGCCGTCACCTTGCGCGGATTGGCCGAGCCGGCGCGCACGATCGCTGCGACCAGCACCTGCACCTGGTCATACGCCACCGCTGAATAGGCGCCTGGCGCGGCGTTGTAGCGCTGCTGGTAATTTTTCTCGAAGGCTTCGAGCTGCTTCGACTTGCGCTGGTGTGCCCCGGGCATGATCGACACCGTACCTTCTGCGCCGGGACCCGCGGTCTGCAGATACATCGGACCGACCAGCGAAGCCGCCGTCACCAGTTGGGCCTCGATGCCCAGCCGGTACATGTTTTGCGCCAGCATCGCACTCTGCGATCCCAGCCCGCCGAAGAACACCGCATCCGCCTTGCCGACCCGGATCGCCTTGAGGATGTCGTTGAAGTCGTAGGTGGTGGCGCTGACCGAATTGACGCTGACGATCTTGCCGCCGAGCTTGGTGAAGGCGCTCTCGAATTTTTCCTTGTAATCACGCCCGAACACGCTGTCGTCATGCACGATGGCGACGCGGCTTTTGTGCAATTCCTGCGCGACATAAGCGGCCAGCACGGCAGCGCGCTGCTCGTCGTAGGCGGCAATGCGGAACGCGCTGTCATGGCCCTGCTGGGTGAAGCGCCGCGTGCCGGAAATGGCGAAATGCGGAATGCCAGCCTTCTGATAAATCGCCGAGGAGCTGACCGCCACCGCGCTATTGAAAATGCCGACCACGCCGGCGGTATCGTTCTTGGCGAAATAACGCGCGGCGATTTCGGCGATGCGCGGATTCGATTTGTCGTCCTGCACCTGCAGCTTGAGCACCAATCGGTCACCGCCCACGCGCAGGTCTGCGCCGTTGATCTCGTCGACCGCCATCTTGACAGCATTGAGCATGCTGACTCCACTGGCGCTGCTCAGACCGGTGAGTGGTCCGGCGAATCCGATGGAGACGTTCTTGTCGGCGGCGGCGGCCGTCGACTGCAATCCGGGCAACTGCCACCCAAGCAGCACCGCCATGGCCAGCAGCACCATGCTGCGTTTGCCTTGCTTCTCCATATGTCCCTGTCCTTTCGACATCGCGCTGATGTAGTTGTGATGAGTGCGCGACGTCGATAGTTATATCACTCCGGTCGGGAGCGCCATATGGTGAAAATGAAGCATAAAAACCCGGTGATTTCCATCTCACCGTGAGATATTATCGAAAAGACATCGACGCAAAAACGTCGAAATCGCAGCGTGTCAGCGCAAGGCGTCGGCCCACGGGTGGCGTGCGCGATGGCCTTGTTCGAAGTCGGTGATGGCCGGCAGCATCTGCAGGGTGGCGCCAACCATGTCGACTCCTTCGACGATCATCTTGCGGTGACGCTCGGCCAGCGGAAACGTGAAGACCTGCGTCGCGCTGCGCACTGCGCAGATATGCAGGTCAATCTCCAATTCATGATGACCGGACGCGAGGTCCTGCAACAAGGCGTTGATCTGTTCTTGCTGCAGCACGATCAGCAGCAAGCGATTGTTGAGCGCGTTGCCGAAAAATATCTCGCCGAAGCTGGGCGCGATCACCGCTTCGATGCCAAGCTGCTGCAAACCCCACACCGCATGTTCGCGACTGGATCCGCAACCGAAGTTGGGGCCGCCGATGATGAATTTCGCTGCGCGAAAACCATTCTGGTTGAGGATGAATTCCTTGCGCTCGCTGCCGTCCGGATGGAAGCGCAGATCGTACAGCACGCCGCGGTCCAGTCCCTGCCTGGTGATGATGCGCAGGAATTGCTTGGGCATGATCTGGTCGGTGTCGAGATTGTCGATCAGGATCGGCGCGGCGACGCCGCGCAGCAGTTGTCCTTGTTTTTCAAGCATGGCTGTCTCCCTGGTGCAAAGTCCTGACGTCGGCGATGCTGCCGGCCAGCGCCGCCGCTGCCGCCATGGCCGGGCTCATCAGATGCGTGCGACCGCCGCGTCCCTGACGTCCTTCAAAATTGCGGTTGGTGGTCGAGGCGCAGCGTTCGCCCGGCTCCAGCACGTCGTCGTTCATCGCCAGGCACATCGAGCAGCCCGGCTGGCGCCACTCGAAACCGGCGTCGATGAAGATCTGCGCCAACCCCTCACGCTCGGCCTGGCGGCGCACTGCGCCGGAGCCCGGCACCACCATCGCCCGCACCGAAGCAGCCACATGTTTGCCCCGGACGATGGCGGCGGCGCTGCGTAAATCCTCGATGCGGCCGTTGGTGCAGGAACCGATGAAGACGCGATCCACCGGCAGTCCGAGCAGCGATTGCTGCGCCCGCAGATCCATGTACGCCAGCGCCTGCGCAGTGGCGCCCTCCTCCGATGGCGGCGTCAGCGCATCGACCGCGATGGCCTGGTCGGGGCTGGTGCCCCAGGTGACGTAAGGCGACACCTGGGCGGCATGGAAGACGTACTCGACGTCGAAGTGCGCGTCATCATCCGAATGCAATGCGCGCCAATCGTCCATCGCTTTTGCGAAGGCGGCGTCATCCAGATTGTCGGCATGGCTGCGCACGTACGCGAAGGTAGTCGCATCGGGGCGAATCAGCGCGGCGCGCGCGCCGGCTTCCACCGCCATGTTGCACAAGGTCATGCGCGCTTCGGCCGACAGGGCGGCGATGGTGGTGCCGCAGAATTCCACCGCGTAACCGCGCGCGCCCTGCGCACCGATGCGGCCGATGATCATCAGGATCAGGTCCTTGACCGACGTCCCCGACGGCAGCGCGCCGTCGACGCGGATGCGCATGTCTTGCGCCAGGCGATAGACCAGTGTCTGCGTGGCGAGGATGTGTTCGACTTCGGAGGTGCCGACGCCGAATCCCAATGCGCCCAGCGCGCCGTAAGTCGTCGTATGGCTGTCGCCGCACAGAATGACCATGCCCGGGCGCACCCAGCCGTGTTCGGGCGCGATGATGTGCTCAATGCCCTGATCGTCGTCGGTGGTGTCGAACAGCGTGATGCCGAAGTCGCTGCAATTGCGTTTGAGGTTGCTGGCCTGCAGCGCCGACGGCGGATCAAAGATCACGCGCTCAGCGTTGCCGACCGGATGCGTCGGGATGATGTGCGACACCACCGCCAGTTGCTGGCGTGGACGCAGCACCGGCCGGCCCTGCTCGCGCAGGCTGCTGAAGGCTTGCGGGCTGGTGTATTCGTTCATGATGTGGAGGTCGGCGTAGAGCAGCACGTGCTGCTCGTCGAGCACGGCGACGGTGTGCGAGTCGACCAGTTTCTGGTAGAAGGTGCGGGCTGGCATGATGGTCTTTCTGTGGGCTGGCAGAGTAGGTTTCAGGCGTGGAAGAACGGCAGCACTTCGGCCAGCAATTCTTCCGGCGCTTCTTCCGGGACGTAGTGGCCGCAGTCGAGTGCGCGGCCGCCGAGCCGGCCTTCTTCGGTGAACTTTCGCCATTCCGTGAGCGGATCGAAACAGCGTTCGATGACGCCCTGCTTGCCCCACAGCGCCAGCACGTCGCAGCGGATCTTGTTGCCGGCGGCGAGATCGTGGCGCTCGTGTTCGAGGTCGATGCCGGCACTGGCGCGATAGTCTTCGCAGATGCCGTGGATGGTGGCCGGATCGCGCAGGCAGCGCAGGTATTCGGCATAGGCTTCCGGCGTGAACGGCTTGAGGCCGGCGCTGCGGCCGCCGATGGTGTGTTTCAGGTAATCCTCGGGATGCGAACTGAGCAACGTCTCCGGAAACGGCGCCGGACGGATCAGGAAGAACCAGTGGTAATACGCGGTGGCGAATTCCAGGCTGGTCTGTTCATACATGGCCAGCGTCGGCGCGATGTCGAGCAGCACCAGCTTGCGGATCGCCGCCGGATGATCGAGCGCCATGCGATAGGCGACGCGACCGCCGCGATCGTGTCCCATCAGGTAGAAATTGTCGAAGCCGAGCGAGGCCATCAGGTCGATCTGATCCTGTCCCATCACACGCTTGGAGTAGTTGCTGTGGTCGGGCAGGCCGGCCGGCTTGCCGCTGTCGCCGTAGCCGCGCAAGTCGGCGGCGATGACGGTGAAGTGCTGCGCCAATGCGGCGGCGACCTTGTGCCAGATCACGTGCGTTTGCGGATGGCCGTGCAGCAGCAGCAAGGCCGGGCCGCTGCCGCCGTGAACGTAGTTGATTTTGGTGCCGTTGACCTCGGCGACCTGGCGTTCGAATCCTGCAAACATGGCGTGCTCCTTCGTAGGCAAGCTGGAATGGAGTCATTGTACGGCGGCCATGCATCCTTATAATTCAATCGAATTAAGGCTATTAGTTATTTTAATTTAATAATCCAAGACGCCTGCCGGCGCCGATTCTTCAGGCCTGCCAGACGCCGTAGCCCGCTTCACGCAGACCGATCGCCAACTCGACCTCCATGTCGCGCGCGCCGTCGTAGGGCATGGGGTTGTACATTTCGTAGAGCTTGGGCAGCAGGCGCAGGCCGAAGTCGCGCACGTAACGGTTGGACTGGATGCCGGCCTTGTGCTTGTCAAACCGCAGGTCGACGTTGAGGCCGGTCATGCCGACGTAGACGCAGGGCTTGCCGGTCACGTAGTCGGGATTGGCCTTGCGGAAGCGCGCCTCATACAACACGTCGGCCGACAGTTCGATGACGTAGACGGAGTAGTGGTAGCGGCGCGCCATGATGTGCGTGATGTGCGGAAAATCAGGAGCGCGCCGAACCCGCACCTGCACCCGCAGCAGACCTGCCGGGCACCGTCACCAGCAGCATGCCGGCCAGTGCGACCGCGAAGGCGGCCAGCTGGATCATGGTCAATTGCTCACCCAGCGCCAGCACGCCGACCAGCGCGGTGCTGACCGGCAGCATCACGGTGAACACGCCGGCGCGCGCGGCCGGTACCGACTTGAGTCCGGTCATCCAGAGCCAGACGCTCCACACGCTGGCGGCCAGCGCGTAGAACACCAGCAGCAGCCAGATGCCCTTGTGCACGGCGGCGAAATCGAATTGCAGCGCGGTATAGAACCCGAACGGCGTCATCAGCACCAGTCCCCACAAATTGATGATGGAGCTGATGCGCTTGGGACTGAGCACGGCGGTGAGCTTCTTGCCGATCACGGCATACGAGGCTTCGCACAATACGGCGGCGAACACCAGCATGTTGCCGAGCCAGGCCTGATGGGCGGCATCAGCGCCGGCGGCATCCAGGCTTGGCGCGTGCGGATTCTTGGCCAGCGACAGCAGCCCGATGCCGATCGCACCGCAGGCCACCGCCATCCAGACGCGCGCGCCGATGCGTTCGCGCAGGAAGATCCAGCTCATCAATGCCACCGCCGCCGGGATCACCGACATGATGACACCGGCCGACACGGCGCTGGTCATGCTGACCCCGCTGATCATGCAGATCGTGAACAGGAAGTTGCCGAGGAAGGATTCGAGGAACACCAGCAGCCGAGTGCGCGGCGTCAGCGGCGCTTCGTTGGCGGGCTTCTTCAGCCAGCGCAGCATCGCTACCGCGCCGATGCCGAAGCGCAGCCAGGCCAGCAGGAACACCGGCAGCGCCGCCGCCAGCGGCTTGGTCAACGCGACGTAGGCGCCCACCATGGACATGCTGAGCGCGAGACAGACATAGGCCGTCAGGCGGCCGGGAGTGTAATTCATGGATGCGGGGTTGGCGTCGGTTGGCTTTCTCCAGGGAAAGCAGCCCTGCATTCTAACGTGGGCGTGCGCCGATTGCAGGCTGGCGGCAGGCTCAGCCGTGATCCTCGCCAACTTGGTAAGAATTGTAAGCAAGTAATGCCGGGGCTTTTCTTCGCCCGAAAATAGAATATATTCGAATCGTGGCGAGAAATAAGATGCGCCTCAACTGAAAGGACATCATCATGATCAGCAAGAAAATCATCCCTGCCCTGCTTGTTACTGCAGTGTTGGCAGCGTCGGTTTCGACTTCGGCCTCCGCACGTGACCACGGCGGCAACAACGGCCTGGCGATCGCCGCCGGCGTCATCGGCGCAGTCGCGATCGGCTCGATGATCGCCAACGCCAACTCCGGCCCTAGCTATGCACCGCAACCGGTGTATCAGCAAGCGCCGGTCTACCAACAAGCGCCGCAGCCGGTGTATTACCAGCAGCCGCAGCAGGTCTACTATCAACCCGCGCCTGTTTATGTGCGCCCTGCCCCGGTCTACGTCGAGCGCGAATACCGCGAACGTCCGGTGTATCGTGAATACCGCCGCGAATATCGCGACGTGTATTACAGCCGTTAATTCCGGCCGCTAAGCAGACCCGACATCCCCTTGAGGAAGTACCGGCCGGAGGCTGCAGGCACATTGAGTGTCTGCAGCCTTCGGCTTTTTGCGGCCCCTGATTTTCAGGTTTGCCCTTGTGCAATCCTGAATCATTCCCAACTAGCCGTGAACTCTCGGGAGAATCCACATGAACATCCTCATCTTCGGCGCCACCGGCATGGTCGGCCAGGGCCTGCTGCGCGAATGCCTGCGCGACCCCGCCATCACCGCCGTGCAAGTGGTCGGACGCACGCCGGTCGGCGTGCAACACCCAAAGCTGAAAGAACTGCTGGTCCCTGATCTGTACCGCTACGATGCGGTCGAAGAACAGCTGCGCGGTTTCGACGCCTGCTTCTTCTGTCTCGGCGTATCAGCCGGCGGCAAGAGCGAAGCCGACTACACGCGCATCACCTACGACCTCACCATGGCGGCGGCGCAAACGCTGTGCCGGCTCAATCCGCAGATGAGTTTCTCCTACATCTCCGGCGCCAGCACCGACAGCACCGAGCGCGGCAGCGTCATGTGGGCGCGTGTCAAGGGCAAGACCGAAAACGCGCTGCTGGCGCTGCCGTTCAAGGCGGCCCACATGTTCCGTCCCGGCGCGATCCAGCCGATGCACGGCGAAGTCTCGAAGACGCCGGCCTATCGCTGGTTCTACACGCTGGCCGGACCGCTGCTGTCGCTGCTGCGCGGATTGTTCCCGCGCCACATCACCACCACCGAACAACTCGGACGCGCCATGATCAATGTCGCCCGAAGTGACCGCGCTTCCGGCGTCATCCACAACGCGGACATTGCCGGACTGGCATGACCGGATGGCAATAACTTGACCGGTCGCCAACTGATTACGGGTGGATTACGCTACCCGGTGGGCATTTCAGCGTGAAAATCAGTTTTTGTCCTACAGAAATGCCGTCGGCACCGGGCATAAAATGGATCATCTTCATTTCCGCACTGGTGATCCGTGATGAGCAAGAAGGTCGATTATCCCGTCTCCGACATCCGCCATTATCTTGAACCCGGTCCCATCGTTCTGGTGACTTCGCGCTGGCAGGATGAGACCGATGTGATGACGCTGGGCTGGCATACCGTGATGGAATTCACACCCTCGCTGGTGGGTTGCATCATCGCCGCAGGCAACCACAGTTTCGAACTGATCCGCAGCAGCCGCGAGTGCGTGATCAACATCCCCACCGCCGACATGCTCGATACCGTGGCAGACATCGGCAACTGTTCCGGCGCCGAAGTCGATAAGTTCTCGCGCTTCGGCCTGCACACCAGTGCCGCCGAAAAAGTCAAAGCGCCGCTGCTGGACGACTGTTTCGTCAGTCTCGAGTGCAAGCTCTATGACGATTGCCTGATCGACACCTACAACTATTTTATTTTTGAAGTGGTCAAGGCGCATGCCGCGCCTTCACCGAAATATCCGCAGACCGTGCATTACACCGGCGACGGCCAGTTCCGTGAAGCCGGACGCAACGTCAGCCGACGCGGCCGCTTCATGCCGCAGAATCTTTAGCCGCAAAAATCCGCGCCAAAGAAAAAGGCCGCACAGCAGTGCGGCCTTTTTAACGCCGATTTTTTAATCAGGCTCAGGCATCGACCTCATGTTCCAGGCGACGCGGTGCAGGCGACACCAGGCGCACGGCCGGCGGCGTGATGTCGATGGCGCGCTTGGCCGACTGCGATGCTGCAGTCGTCACCAGACGTGCAGCATCGAGCTTGAACACGCTGACCACCTGCTCCAGCGTTTCGGCCTGATCTTGCAGAGCTTGCGCGGCGGCGGCGGCTTCTTCCACCAGTGCAGCGTTCTGTTGCGTGACGTCGTCCATTTGCGACACGGCCTGATTGACCTGGCTGATACCGGCGCTTTGCTCTTCGCTGGCGCTGGCGATCTCGCCGACGATGTCGGTGACCTTCTGCACGCTGGTGACGATGTCGCTCATGGTGGTGCCGGCCTGCTGCACCAGCTTGCTGCCGGAGCCGACCTTGTCGACCGAGTCGTCGATCAGGGTCTTGATTTCCTTGGCGGCGGCAGCCGAGCGCTGCGCCAGGCTGCGCACTTCGGAGGCGACCACGGCGAAACCGCGACCCTGTTCGCCGGCGCGTGCTGCTTCGACGGCGGCGTTCAACGCCAGGATGTTGGTCTGGAACGCAATGCCATCAATCACGCTGATGATGTCGACGATCTTGCGCGAGGATTCGTTGATCGAGTTCATCGTATCGACCACCTGGCGCACCACGTCGCCGCCTTGCGAGGCGATGCTCGACGCCGACAGCGCCAGCTGGTTGGCCTGCTTGGCGTTCTCGGTATTTTGCTTGACCACCGAGGTCAGCTGCTCGAGGCTGGATGCAGTTTCTTCCAGCGAAGCGGCTTGCTGTTCGGTGCGCGACGACAGGTCGGTGTTGCCGACGGCGATCTGTCTGGCGGCGACGCTGACCGAATCGGTCGAGGTGCGCACGGTGCCGATGACGTCGACGATGCGCACGCGCAGCTTGTTGAAGGCGGTGGCGGCATGGCCGATCTCGTCCATGCGATCGACCTTCATCGGCTGCGACAAGTCCAGCGAGGCGCTGACTTCTTCAAACGTGTTGCGGATGTTGCGCAGGCTGCCGCTGATGTTGCGGTACAGGGTCAGCGCCAGCGTGCCGGTCAGCAGAAAAGCCACGACGATGACCGCGACCATGCTCTTGAACGCGAACTCGTAAGCAGCCACGCTCTCGGCGCGCACGTCGTCGACCAGCTTGCCGTTGTAGGCGATGTGATCGTCGATGCCTTTCTTGACGCCGGCGGCGGACAGCGCCAGCGGGGTGCCGGCCTCCAGCGTGGCGCGCACGCCGTCCATGTCGCCCGCATGCGCGGCGGCGAAAAACGGAATCAGCGCCTTGCGGTAGGCCTCCATGTTGGCCTTGTCGGCTTCCAGCATCTTGCGATCGGTGTCGTCGAAGATCTGTTCCTTCTCATACTTGGCGACGATGTCGTCGAATGCCTTGTTGGCTGCGACCACGGCCTTGTCCAGCGCGGTCTTGTCGCTCAGGTTGGAGAACACGGAGAGGCGATAACCGGCCAGGCGTGTATCGGCGAGGAAGCCCTTGGCGGCGTTGAGGCCGCTGATGCTGGGAATGATGCGGTTCTGCACGGTGTCGAAGCGCTGCTGCGCGCGCTGCAGCTGCCAGAGGCCGTCGATGCCGACAAACAGGAGCGCCAGCAAGGCCACCGAGAGAGTGAGAATAAGGCGTTTGGTGATCGTCATGGTCGTTTCATTTCTCAAAAAGTGAATGGAATCCGCGGCTTCGTGGGCTGCGGTGCTGGCGTTGTCTCCTCCTGTCGGAGGCGATGCTGGCGATTCCGGTGTTGCTGTTTTTAAATGCTGTGCTGCAGATACTGAGTGCTGCGCTTACGCCGCCAATGGAGTGCCTTCGAACGCGTTCTGCAGCGACTCGCCGTGCTCGCGACAAAACGCTTTCCCGGCGCGGTAGCCGACATCGAACAACAGCTGCATGTTCGACGCCGACCAGTCCAGCACCTCCGGCCAATGCTCGTCGGGGATGCCGCTCATGAGGTCGACCTTGAGCAGGCGGCGCAGCGGTTCGCCGGTGTCCGGGTTGGTGTTGTGCTCGAGTTCGAACAGGCGCATCTCGGTCTTCGAAATTTTCACCAGCGGCGTGATGATGGAGCGCACCCAGGCGTCGTACAGATTGCGCGGTTTGCGGATCAGGCGGTCCTCGCCGAGGATGTCGAGCACCACCAGCGTGTCGATGTCGTCGTGTTTTCCACCTGTCGTCAGGGGATTGAAATTGAGCGTGTCGAGCGCGGCGCCTTCGATGTAGTCGTCGCCGTCGATCTCGGTCGGCGGGTACAGGAACGGGAACGACAGCGCGGCGCGCACATTGATGGGCGCGATCTCATCCTTGTCCCAGATCTGCATCTCGGCCTTGTTCATGTTGTAGGCGTTGATGTAGAACTCGGGCTTCATGCGCGCGATGGCGTCGAAGTCGATTGCCTGTTCGAGGAAGGGATGATGCGCGCACAGCCCCAGGCTCTTGGACGACAGATCCGACGGCGACATGGCCGACAGCATCAGGTGCATCCAGTCGCTCCATGCGCCCGAGGCCTCCGTAAAACGCTGCGTGAAGACGTCGAGGAAAGGATTGCCGGGCATTCCGGAGGCTGCGGCCATGTTCGGCAGACCGGCAAGTTGCGGCATCTGTGCCGGCGCCTGATCACGGAAGCTGCGCGCGCCCTGGCCGGGCTTGTTGAAGATCTTGTAGTTGACCGGGAACATCTTGTAGATGCTGTCGGCGACGCCGACTTCGGCCCAGCGCACCAGCGCCTCGCGTGGTGTGCAATCCAGCGGCGCCTGATACAGCAAGCCCATGAGCACGCCGGCGCCGGATGCCGAGATCACGTCGAACTCGATGCCTTCGTCGATGAACGCCGTCAGCGCACCTGCGATCAAGGTTGAGTTCGGTGCACCGCCGCCGATCACCAATGCTTTTTTTCCCGCCCTGTACTGATTGGTCATGTGAGCCTCTCAGATTTCCCGTTGTGTTTTTTTGGAGCAGCGCCCCTTTTGTGGAAAAAGGGAATGATGCACTGCAAAATTTTCTGTCTGAGGGAAATATAGCCTCAAAGAAACTGGACGGAAGGGAGTGGAGCGATTTAATTAACGCATATCAGGTATTCAACGAATGGATATCGTCGGCGCGACAAGGCTTTGCACGATATTGACGATTTGACATGTACGTAATAACGGAGAACTTCTGTCACGCTACCGTGCATATGTCATGCGCATGTCATCCGTATGTCACGGTTCAAATGAAACGGCCGCGCCTTCTTGTGAAGGACGCGGCCGAAATTGCGATGCAACAGCAGCAGGGATTAATTCTGCTTATTTACCCCAGCGCAGCACCAGCGGATCGAGGCGGCGCGCGATCTTGATCAGGCCTTCGCGCGTGGCAGGGTGCATCGCCGCCAATGGATGACGCACGGCGTCGGACTTGATGATGCCGCCTTCCTTCATGAGGGCTTTGCACGAGGCCAGGCCGCCCTGGCGATTTTCGCAGTTGATCAACGGCAGCCATTCCTGATAGTGCTGCGCAGCCAGTTCGGTGTCGCCGGCCACGTAGGCGTCAAGGATGCGGCGGATGCCGTCCGGATAGCCGCCGCCGGTCATCGCGCCGGTGGCGCCGGCGTCGAGGTCGGCCATCAGCGTGATGGCTTCTTCACCGTCCCAGGGACCGACGATGGCGTCGCCGCCGAGCGCGATGATTTCACGCAGCTTGTTGGCGGCTTGCGGCACTTCGATCTTGAAATAGGAGACGTTGGCGATTTCCTGCGCCATCTTGACCAGCAGCGTCGACGACAGCGTGGTGCCGCTGACCGGCGCGTCCTGGATCATGATCGGGATGTCGATCGCGTCCGATACCGTCTGGAAGAATTCCTGAATGCCGCGTTCGCCGACGCGGATGGTGGCGCCGTGGTACGGCGGCATGATCATGACCATCGCCGCGCCCGCGTCCTGCGCATTACGGCTGCGCTGCGCGCAGATGCGCGAGCTGAAATGAGTGGTCGTGACAATCACCGGGATGCGGCCGGCGACGTGTTCGAGCACGGTGCTGATGAGCGCACTGCGTTCGTCGTCGGTCAGCGCAAACTGCTCGGAGAAGTTGGCCAGGATACAGATGCCGTCGGAGCCGGCGTCGATCATGAAATCGATGCAACGGCGCTGGCCTTCCAGGTCAATGTCGCCGTGGTCGTCGAAAATGGTCGGTGCGACCGGGAAGACGCCGCGATAGACAGGCGTCGGCGCTGGTTTTTTCTTGCTCATTGTTTGTCTCTCTTCAGTTTGATGCGGGCTACGCCTGCTTGTGCTCGGGTGCATGCTTTTGCGGCATCAAAACGGCAGCGGTCGGGGTGAAAGCTACCGACCTTTCAACAATTGATTGACCTGCTGGAACTCCATCGGCGGATAGTAGTAGAAGCCCTGGAAGAACTGGCATCCGATCGCTTTGAGGAATTTTTCCTGCACCAGCGTTTCAACGCCTTCGGCGACGGTGGTGCAGGAAAGAATCTTCGCCAGCGACACCACCGCACGGATAATCAGTTCACTCTTCTCGCTGATACCGATCTGCGCCACAAAAGACTGGTCTATCTTAATACTTTTCGTCGGAAAGCGACTGAGCTTCTGCAAAGAGGAGTAACCGGTGCCGAAATCGTCGATGGTGATGCCGTAACCTTTGGCGTTGAGCGCCTCCAGATGACTGATGGCCAGGTTCTCGTTGCCGACCAGTCCGGTCTCGGTGATTTCGAACTCCAGATGATCGGAACTGACGCGGTATTTCTCGCACGCTGCATTGACCAGGTCGAGCAGATCGGCGCGCACGATGTCGATGGCCGAGAGGTTGATGGCGATCGGCAGGCAGCGACGTCCCGAGTCCAGCGTCTGGCGGATATACCCACACACCTTGTCGACCACGAAAGCGGTGATGAAGTGAATCGCGCCGCTGGCTTCGGCGACGGGGATGAATTCAGCCGGCGAGACGTCACCCAGCGTCGGCGAGCGCCAGCGGATCAGCGCCTCGAGTCCGACGATCTCGCCGTCTTGCGTGACCTTCGGCTGATAGACCAGGCGCAGTTCGTTTTCACGCAGCGCCATCACGATGGATTGTTCGATGCTGAGGCGACGGCGGATCAGCGCGGCCGCTTCGTCGTCGAACACGGTGATGTCCTGAGTGCCGGAGCGGCGCGCCGAATCCAGCGCCAGTTTGCCGCGCTGAATCAACTCGTCGCCGCTGGTTTCGCCCGGGCGCGAGAACGCCATCGCCATCGACACCTGCACCGGATGACGTTCGCCGCCGACCAGCAATTCTTGCGGCAGGCTGCGCCGGATATGTTCGATCTGCGGGATGGCGTCGCGGCTGGCATGGCTGGTCTCGATCGTGAAGCTGAACACCACGCTGCGCAAGCGGGCGATCAGGCTGCCGTCCGGCAGCAACCGTCGCAGCACATCGGCGAAGGCCACGATCAGCGCATCGCCGGCGGCGCTGCCGTGGGCGTCGTTGACGTACTTGATGCTGTCGAGGCGGATCACCACCAGCGCCAGCTGGCGGCGCGGCGACATGGCGTGCAGGTGTTCTTCAAGTTGCCGATGCAGCAGATCGCGATTGGGCAATTGCGTAAGCTGGTCGTGATTACTGAGAAAGGTTTCGCGCTCCTTGCTGCGGTCGAGCGCTTCTTCGATGCGGCGCTGTTGCGAGATATCGCGCAGCAGAACGATGTAGTGCTGCTCGGAAGTAGTTGAGATGTTTTCTATCGCGATCAGGCGGCCGTCTTTGGTGGCGTATTCCTGGCCGCGCTTTAGCGCCAGGATGTCAGCGGCTTTCTCTGCGTCGCCGCGGCATTTGTGCTCCAGCAGTTCAAACAGGTTCGCCTCCCGGCCGCTTTGCGCGGACTTTCCGGGATCGCGGCCGATCAGATTGTCGGCCAGCGTATTGGCCTTGAGGATGCGCGCCTGGGCGTCGCACAGCACGATGGCGCCGCCGGCGTTTTCAAAGATTTCCTGGTATTGGGCATGGCTGCTCTCGAGCTCGCTGCTGGCCGCACGATGTCGGCGGATCGAAGCATCCAGCGCATGCAGCAAGCGAAATACGCCGAGCGGCACGCAGATATTGAAGAACAAGAACAGCAGCGATTGAATGTAGGCGTGCGCATTGGCCAGCGGCGCGGCGAGTCCCGGATAGACCGGCAGCGGCTCATTGCGCAGCAGCAGCATGAACGGAAAGATATTGATCGTCATCAGCACCAGCGCCACGCGCGAACCGAAGAAGATGCGGCCGATCAGCGGCGCCGTGTAGACGAACATGATGCCGTACTTGGCGATGTCGGAGTCGTTGATGAAATACACCATGCAGAATGAAGCGGCATAAATCGTCGCGATCAGGATCGCGCTGCCGATCACCGGTCGCCGCAGCGAGGCCAGCACGGCCAGCGACAGTGCAATGAAGAATCCGACCACGACGACGATGATGTAATAGGCGCCGACCTTGAACGCGTCGATGGCGCTGAGCAGGCCGATGCCGCACTCCAGCAGCAAACCGGACACCAGGATGATGCGCAGCGCGCTCTCTTTCCAGACCGTATTTTCCGCCGCACTCAAGGCATTTTCTTTAAGCAGTAGCCACTGGAACATTGTATTTTTTCTTCGTGTAGGTGTGGTCATGTGGAGCATGCGGAAGCACGTGCGTCGGACGCATGGCTCCCATGACTGCCGTCGGGCACTGGTTCCTGCTGCGCTTACCTTGGCGAATGGCTGAGGAGTGGCATGCCATCGTGATCGCGGGCGGCAGCAGCGCAAGGATAGTGCGTGCGTTGCCGGCGTCATCGGTTTGCCCGGTCGAACCCGGTTGGAAATTCGCTCTGATTGAAACCCCGTTAGTTACTAACAAAATCTAGTCCAATTTCGCATAGTCTCACAAATAATTTCCATTCGGCAATGAGAATTCACACGAGGCGATACGCTTGTCTCATTATCGACTCGCATAGAGGGACGTGAAAGTAATTGAAAATCGGGAGGAAAATCGCTCGCTGTATACCATTGAAGTGGATACACAGTCTGAACGCGAGATGACGTGCGTGATTGTAGACTCGCATTCCTGACAGATACATTACGCGCGGTTCAGACTATAAACATAAAAAAGCCCGCGACGGACGTCACGGGCTTTTTTGGCTTGCCGACCGGGAAACTGCGGCACTTCCTTCCCGGCCCGCGTTGTAGTCGCAATGTCAGCGTCAGCGCCGCAGTTTGAACACGCTGACCACCTGCGCCAGCTTGCCGGCTTGCTCCTGCAGCGACTGTGCGGCGGCGGCGGCCTGCTCCACCAGAGCGGCGTTCTGCTGCGTCACTTCGTCCATCTGCGTGATGGCGCGATTGACTTCTTCGATGCCGGTGCTTTGTTCGGTGCTGGCCGCGCTGATCTCGGCCACAATATCGGTCACGCGCCGCACGCTGGCGACCACTTCCGCCATGGTGGCGCCGGCTTGCTCGACCAGCTTGCTGCCCGATCCGACCTTCTCCACCGAGTCGTCGATCAGCACTTTGATCTCCTTGGCGGCAGCGGCGGAACGCTGCGCCAGGCTGCGCACTTCCGATGCGACCACAGCGAAACCGCGACCCTGCTCGCCCGCACGGGCTGCTTCGACCGCTGCGTTCAGCGCCAGGATATTGGTCTGGAATGCGATGCCGTCGATCACGCTGATGATGTCCACGATCTTGCGCGACGACTCGTTGATCGAGCCCATGGTGTCGACCACCTGGCCGACGACGGCGCCACCCTGTTGCGCCACTTCGGAGGCGGAGACGGCCAGCTGGTTGGCCTGGCGCGCGTTGTCGGCATTCGCCTTCACGGTAGAGGTGAGCTCTTCCATCGCTGATGCAGTCTCTTCCAGTGAGCCCGCCTGTTGCTCGGTGCGGCTGGACAAATCGAGGTTGCCGCTGGCGATTTCGGTCGATGCGGTGGCGATGGTGTCGGTGCCGGTGCGCACTTCACCGACGATGCGCAGCAGGCTGTCGTTCATTGCCTTGAGCGAATGCATGAGCTGGCCGGTTTCATCGTTGCTGTCGGAGCGGATGTCGGCGCCGAGGTCGCCTTCAGACACGCGCTGGGCAATGTCGACGGCTTTGGTAAGGGGCACAGAGACAATGCGTGCGACCCATACCGCGAGCGTCATCGCGATCACCACGATGGTGATCAGCAAGCCGAGGATCCAGCCGCGTGCTTCGTTGAAGGTGTGGTCGGCATCGGCGCTGGAACGCACGGTGCCATCGTCATTGATCTTGACCAGGCTGCCCAGTTGCTCGACCGCCTGACGGAACAGCTTGTTCGATTCGCCCTTGAATTGCAGACGCGCTTCATCCTTCTGGTTGGCGCGCGACAGCTCCATGATCTTCTTGTTCTCGGCAAGATACTTTTGCATGGTCTGTTGGAATTGCGGATAGAGCACTTTCTCTTCCGGTTCGGAGACCATCTGCTCATATGACGTCATGTCCTTGCGAATGATTTCCATGCGCGTCTTCATTGCTTTTTCGGCGTCGTCGTAGTCCTTCTCGTCGGTCGCCAGGATGTGCTGCAACTCCGAAATGCGGAAGCGCGCCATCGACGCCTGCAACTGCAAACCGACCTTGATGCTCGGCATCCAGTTGCTGGCGATATCGGTCGAGGCCCGGTTGACCTTGATCAGTTCGACAATCGAGAAGGCGCCCAGTCCCGCGGTGAGGATGATGACGGCCAAAAATGACAGGACCAGTTTTTTTGCGATTTTAAGGTTGTAGAACCAGCGCATGTGATTGCCTCGACGGAGATGGTGAAAATGGTGCGCAGCTGAAAGGACGCGCAAAGATGGCGTCGTCAATGACGGCATCGTCTCACGATGGTACGCATGCGGGCGCCTTCTTCATCGCTGAAGAAGGCGGTTGTTTACCGTTCATTTTTGCAGGAAGTATGCTCGCAAGGGCCGTGGTTGCTGGCCTGCAAGGTGATTCAGAATTGCCGGCGCAGCATTTTCACACGGCAATGTGATCGGATGATGACGTCGTAACAAGACGCCGGCGGAGCGGTTTGGTCAGACGCCGTAGATGCGGAAGAATGCCTCCAGCGAGCGCTCGACGGACTCCTTGATCTTGGCCGGCGGCATCGAGGTGATTACGCCGAGGATGCGGCCTTCGGCCCACTCCGCTTCGACCAGCACGCGAAACTGGATCGCTGTCAGCCACGGGTCAGCTTCGCGCAGGTCGCCGCGGTCCATGGCCCGTTTCATGAACTCGGAAATCACCAGCCAGCCGCGCTTGGGTCCGTTCTCGTAATACATGCAGCCGAGATCGGAGCGCTCGGCGTTGTAATACAGCAGGCGGCGCACCGCGATCACTTCCGGCGACAGCACCAGGTGCAGGTATTTGTTGGCGAACAGGCGCAGCGTGTCGCGCATGTCGGCAGTGCCGTCATCCTGGATCAGGATGGCGAACAGCGACTCGAACTGCATGCCGGCCTGCTGCTTCATGACCTGCAAAAAGATCTCTTCCTTGGAAGAAAAATAGTTGTACAGCGTCGCCTTCGAACCGCCCAGGCGTGCCGAAATTTCCGCCATGGAGGCGCGATCGAATCCGATTTCGTTAAATATTTCCGCCGCGACATCGATGATCGATTGCCGCCGCTCTTCACTCTTCTTGCGCATGTAATGTCTTTGCCATTGCGGCGAAACCCTTTAACTATCTGGCTCCGCCTGGTTTTCCCCGGGGCTGTTGCTTTTTTGTGCGCTTGCAGCATTTGCGCCACATTGTGCCGTTTTCCGTGCCCCATTTTCCCCTAGTTTTGCTTGACGGTCTTTAAAAGTCAATACTATACTGAACTGTACAGTTTACTTATGAGTGGATTCCGATCATGCAAGTTCCATCGATTTCAGGGGATCAAGAAGCGTCCCGAGTTCGTCCGCCCCGTCTTGCAACGCTGTCGGCGCTGGCCGTCGCCGCCCTGACGCTGGCCGGCTGCGCGCAGTTCTCCGACCTCGGTCCACGCGCCGAACCCAAGGCCATCGACGCCTATCAATCTTCGCAATCGCTGAACGCTGCCGGCATGGTGGCCTGGCCCGACGACAACTGGTGGACCGCCTACGGCGACAAGCAGCTCAACACGCTCATGGGCGAAGCGCTGCGCGGTGCGCCGTCGATGGCGGTGGCGCGTGCGCGTTTGCTGAAAGCCGAAGGCGTGGCGCAGCAACAGGGCGCGGCGCTGTTGCCGCAAGTCAGCGGCAACGCTTCGCTCGATCACATGAAGCAGAGCTATAACAACGGCGTGCCGCCCGATTTCGTGCCGCGCGGCTATAACAACGAAGCCCGTGTCACGCTCGACTTCAGCTACGAAATCGATTTCTGGGGCAAGAACCGCGCCGCACTGGCGGCCGCCACTTCCGAACTTGAAGCCGCACGCGCCGACGCCGCCCAGGCGCGCATCACGCTGGCGACCTCGATCGCCGCCGGCTACGCCGAACTGGAGCGCCTGTTCAGCCAGCGCGACACCTCGCAGGCGGCATTGCAGGTGCGCCAGGAAACCGAGAATCTGTTCGTGCAGCGCCGCCTCAACGGCCTCGAAACCGAAGGCAGCGTCAAGCAAGTGGTGGCGCGCCGCGCGATGGCGGAAGCCGACCTGCTGGCGGTGGACGAATCGATCGCCCTGCAACGCAACAAGCTGGCCGCACTGGCCGGCGCCGGTCCGGATCGCGGCCTGCAACTGGCGCGTCCGGTGATCGACATGTCCAAGCCGTTCAACCTGCCGCAGGAGTTGCCCGCCAACCTGCTGGGACGCCGTCCCGATATCGTCGCCGCCCGCCTGCGCGCCGAAGCCGCCGCCAAGCAGATCAAGGTGGCGCGTGCGCAGTTCTATCCGAACGTCAACCTGAGCGCCTACTTCGGCTTCCAGTCGCTGGGCACCAATCTGCTGACGCAATCGGGCTCCAGCATCGGCAGTTTCGGACCGGCGATTTCGTTGCCGATCTTTGAAGGCGGTCGTCTGCGCGGCCAGTTCCGTTCGGCCAGCGCCAGCTATGACGAAGCCGTCGCCAACTACGACAGCGCCGTCACGCAAGCCTTGCAGGATGTGGCCGACGTCGCCGTCAGCGAACGCGCCTTGAGCGGCCGCCTGGATCGCACCGAAGCAGCTGCGGACGCCGCCCGGGATGCCTACCGCATCGTGCGCAACCGCTACGAAGGCGGCCTCACCAATTACCTCGATGTGCTTAACGCGCAAGACACGCTGCTGACCAACCTGCGCGAGTTGTCGACCTTGCGCTCGCGCCTGTTCGCACTCGACGTGTCGATGGTCCGTGCGCTCGGCGGCGGCTACCAGCACGCCAGCTGAGCGCGCGCCGCACAGCATCGACTCCCTACAGACAAATATATCCACGAAGGAAAACGCCATGTCGCACAGTGACTCCCAAGCCATTCAAACCATCTCCACCGCCGATAGCGCTCCAGGCAATGCGTCCGGCAAGCGCAAGAAGCTGTTCACCATTTTCGCCGGCGTGGTCGCCGTGGTCGCGATCGGTTACGGCACCTACTGGTACTTCATCGGTTCGCGTTACGTGACCACCGACAACGCCTACACCGCCGTGGAAATCTCGCAAGTCACGCCGGCCGTAAACGGCATCGTGTCCGAGGTCAAAGTGGTCGATACCCAATACGTCCACCAGGGCGACGTGCTGGTCGTGATCGACAGCCGCGACGCCACGCTGGCGTTGGCGCAGGCCGAAGCCGACCTGGGTCGTGCCGAGCGCCGCGTGCAGAGCTACTTCGCCAACGACACCGGTTTCGTCGCGCAGGTGCAGGCGCGTGAAGCCGAACAAAAACGCTCCGCCGCGCAACTGCTGTCGGCGCAAGCCGACCTGCAACGCGCCGAGCTCGACCTGCGTCGCCGCGAAGCGTTGGAGAAATCCGGCTCCGTTTCGGGTGAAGAACTGACCAACGCACGCACCACCGTGCTGACCATGCAGGCCAACCTGAAAGCCGCCGAAGCCGGCCGCATCCAGGCCGACGCCAATCGCAACGCCACCGTCGGTGCACAGAAGGCCAGCACTGTGCTGACCGCCAACACCACTGTCGACACCAATCCGGAAGTCACGCTGGCGCGTGCCAAGCGCGACCAGGCCAAGCTGGACCTGGAACGCACCGTGTTGCGTGCGCCCGTGGAAGGCGTGATCGCTCGTCGCCAGGTGCAGGTCGGCCAGCGCGTCCAGGCCGGCACCGCCTTGCTGTCGGTGGTGCCGACCCGCTCCATGCACGTCGACGCCAACTTCAAGGAAGGCCAATTGTCGCAAGTGCATCTGGGCCAGCCGGTGACGATGAAGGCCGACATCTACGGCAGCGCGATTGAATACCACGGCACCGTGGTCGGCGTGGCCGGCGGCACCGGCTCCGCGTTCGCTGTCATCCCGGCGCAAAACGCCACCGGCAACTGGATCAAGGTAGTGCAACGCCTGCCTGTGCGCATTTCGATCGACCGCAAGGAACTGGCCGAGAAACCGCTGAGCGTGGGCTTGTCGATGGACGTCTCGATCGACACGCGCGGCAAGAGCGGTAGTGGCTCAGAAAACACGGCGATGAACTCCTCCGCTGCAAAGTCCCCGACTCTGTAACCAGGCGGCAACCATGTCATCCCATTTTTCCGATGCATCACTAAAGCCGCTCGAGGGCGCGCAGCTGATCGGCGCCGGCCTGCTGCTGGCTGCTGCCAACTTCATCGCGGTGCTCGACACCACCATCGCCAACGTCTCCGTGTCGACCATCTCGGGCGCGCTCGGCGCGTCGTCGAGCCAGGGCACCTACGTCATTACCTCGTATGCGGTGGCCGAGGCGATCACCGTACCGCTGACCGGCTGGCTGGCCAACCGCTTCGGCACGGTGCGCGTGTTCATCACCTCGATGATCCTGTTCGGCGTGTTCTCGGCGCTGTGCGGCATGGCCAATTCGCTGGGCATGCTGATCGCGTTCCGCGTGCTGCAAGGCCTGGCCGGCGGTCCGTTGATGCCGCTATCGCAAACCCTGCTGCTGCGCATTTTCCCCAAGGAGAAAGCGGCGGCGGCGGTCGGCCTGTGGGCGATGACCACGCTGATTGCACCGATCGCCGGCCCGATCCTGGGCGGCGTGTTGTGCGACCAGTACAGCTGGCCCTACATCTTCTTCATCAACGTGCCGGTGGCGCTGATCTGCGGCTACATGGGATGGAAGATGCTCAAGCGCTATGAGTCGCCGCTGCTGAAACTGCCGATCGACAAGATCGGTCTGATCCTCATGATCGTGTGGGTCGCCGCGCTGCAACTCATGCTCGACGAAGGTAAGGAAAAGGACTGGTTCGCGTCAACTGAAATCGTGGTGCTGGCGCTGATCGCGGCAGCCGGCTTCATCGCCTTCCTGATCTGGGAGCTGACCGAACGCAATCCGATTGTCGACCTGCGCGTGTTCCGCCATCGCGGCTACACCGCCAGCGTCACCACGATCTGCCTGGCGTTCGGCGCGTTCTTCGGCGCCACCGTGCTGACGCCGCTATGGCTGCAGGGCTACATGGGCTACACCGCCACGCACTCGGGCGAGACCACCGCGCTGACCGGCATCCTCGCGGTGCTGACGGCGCCGTTCGTGGCCAAGCTGTCGACCAAGGTCGATCCGCGCAAGCTGGTGTTCATCGGCGTGATGTGGCTGGGCGCGGTGACGCTATTCCGCAGCTTCAACACCACCGACATGAGCAACTTCCAGATCGGCTGGCCGCTGCTGATGCTGGGCATCGGTCTGCCGCTGTTCTTCGTGCCGCTGACCGGTCTCGCCCTGAGCAGCGTGGAAGAATCGGAGACCGCATCGGCGGCCGGCCTGATGAGCTTCTGCCGCACCATGTCGGGCGCGATCGCCACCTCGCTGGTCAACACCAGCTGGGAGAACAAGTCGATCTACTACCATGCGGAACTGGCCGGCCTGGTCGATCAGTTCGGCGATACGGTCAATTCGCTGACGCAGGCCGGCATGTCGCTCGACCAGGCGCGCGCCAACATGGAACAGATGCTGCAGTCGCAGAGCATCATGCTGTCGACCAATCACATCTTCATGATGGCGGCGATCTCGTTCGGCCTGGCGGCCGCGGCAGTATGGTTTGCGCCGAAGCCGACGCGGGTGGCGGATACGTCGGCGGCGCACTGAAGCAGTCGACCGGAAAAGAAAAAGGGATGCCGCGACCAAACGGCATCCCTTTTTTCATGTGCGGCGTTCCCTACACTTCAGCCCACTGCCGCAGCAGGTTGTGATAGTGCCCGGTCAGGCCAAGAACTTCTTCGGTGTCGCCGATCTTCGCGCGCAGGCTGGAGATGTTCTGGTCCAGCTCGAACAGCATGCTGCGCTGCCAGTCGTCGCGCACCATGCTTTGCGTCCAGAAGAAGGAGCACACACGGGCGCCGCCGGTGACCGGCTCCACGCGGTGCAGGCTGGTGGATGGATACAGGATCAGATCGCCGGCCGGCAACTTGACTTCATGGGTGCCGTAGGTATCGACGACAACCAGCTCACCGCCTTCGTATTCGTCCGGTTCCGACAGGAACAAGGTCGACGACAAATCGGTGCGGATGCTCAGCGAGGTTCCCGGTACTGCACGCACCGAACCGTCGACGTGCAGCCCGTAATGTTCGCCGCCTTCGTAACTGTTGAACAAGGGCGGGATGGTCGTCTTCGGCAGCGCAGCGGCAAAGAACAGCGGGCTCTTCTTCAGCGCCGCCAGGACGATCTCGCCAAGCTTGATGCCCAGCGGCGAACACTCCGGCAGCTGGCGATTGCGCTTGACCTTCGCGCCCTGCTCGCCGACCGTCGCCTTGCCGTCGACCCAGTCGGCGTCCGCCAGCTGCTGCCGGATGAACGCGACCTCGGCCGCCGTCAGCACTTCCGGAATATGCAGCATCATGATTGCTCTCCAATAAAAAACCCCTCCGTGCGGGAGGGGCCGTGTTTCGTGTTCTTGCCGCGACAGTTGCCCATTATGGACCACGCGCGCGAACCGGCGGCCGGCGCCGGTTCAACGTCACATCAGAACTTGAGGTTGGCGGTCAGCGTCACGGCGCGCGGCGTGCCGGGCGTATAGCGATAGCCGCTCTTGTTGATCGCGGCCACGTAGTCCTTGTTGAAAATATTGTACAGATTCAACTGCAGGTCGAGGTTCTTGTTGACCACGTAGCCGGCCATGCCGTCGAACACCCAGTAGGAGTCGGCGTACTGCGGAGTGCCGCTCAACACGTCGTCGCTGCCGCGCAGCAACGAACTTACGTAGCGCCCGCCCCCGCCGATGGTGAAGCCCTGCGGCAGCTTGTAGGTCGCCCACGAAGTGAAGGCTTGCTTGGGCGTGTAGGCCAGGTTGTTTTCGCCGTTGGCGGTCACCACCGCGCCGCTGTTGACCTTGGTGTTCATGTAGGTATAGCCGGCGGTCAGCGACAGGTTGGGCGTCACTTCGCCGGTCACACCCAGCTCGATGCCTTGCACGGTCTTTTTCCCGGTCTGGAAGTACTGGCCGGATGTCGCGTCCAGCTCCACCTCGTTGTTGACCTCGGTGCGATACAGGGCCGCGGTCAACGCCAGCTTCTTGTTCAGCACATCCCACTTGGTGCCGATTTCCGCGGTCTTGGTTTTTTGCGCCGCGAAGTTCGGATTGTCGGCGCTGTTGGCAGTGGCGCTCAAGGCGAAGCTGTTACCGCCCGGCGGCAACTGCGACGTCGCATACAGCGCATAGACGCTGCTGTTCTCGGTCGGCTTGTAGATGCCGGCCAGCTTCCAGTTGAACAAGTTGCCGTTGGTGCTGAAATTCTGGCGGAACAGCGTACCCGCCGCCACACCGGTCGGACAAAGCGTGCCGCGTCCGGAGGTGACGCACTTGTAGCCGCTGGCGGAATCGGTATCGTAGTGGTCGACACGCACCCCGCCATTGACCGACCAGCGATCATTGAACTTGAGGGTATCGAAAAGGTAAGCCGAAACCGTGCTGGTTTTGCCGGACGAATTCAAGCCGGCGTTCGGCGTCATCGCCCAGGTCCCGCGCCCGGCGTTGGGATTCGGATTGTACAAATTGGCGGCAGGCAAGGCCCCGCTCGTGTCGTAGCCGACGTTGTCCTGCTTCTCCTGCGTGAACTCAACTCCGCCCATCAGCGTGTGCTTGATGGCGCCTGTCTGCAGGTTGGCAGTGAGATAAGTCTGGTTGGTCAGGATGGTGTTGGTCTGGTCCTTGATCGTCGGATTCGAACGCGCGATGGTCCAAGTCGACCGATCAGCGGGATTCGGCGTCACCAGATTGGCGGCGCTTCCCATGAAGGAAGTCAGCAGGTAGTTCTGGTGGGTTCTGCCGTAACGCGTGGTGTTCTGCAGCTTCACATCCGGCGAGAAGTCATGCTCGACGCGCAAGGTCACGCGGTCCGTGGAGACGTCGTTGTAGTCGCTGGTGAGGCCATAGAAGTTCGACGAATTCACCCGGGGGGCACTGGTCACGTAGGCACGTGGCGGGATGGCTGGGGTGGCGCCGGCAGCGGCTGTTTGCGGGCTCCGATAGCCCGGCAGACCGATCGTCGGGACGCCGCCGTCGGGCACGTCGTTCTGTTCCATGTGCAGGTAGTCGAGGAAGATGCGGGTGCCGGTACCGAGGCCGTTGGCCAGCGAAGCCGCAATACCGCTGTGATCGTTGTTGACTTCATGGCGACCCGGCACGCCGCTGTCCTGCTTCATCAGGTTCAGGCGCAGGGCGGTGCCGTTGTCGGCGTTGAGCAGCTTGTTCCAGTCGGCGGTGGCGCGCTTCTGCCCCCAGCTGCCGTATGTGGCCGAGGCGCCGAAGGAGTCGTTCAATTCCGCCTGCTTGGTGACCAGGTTGATCGATCCGGTCGGCGAGCCGCGGCCGTTGTCGGTGCCGGCCGGCCCCTTGAGGACTTCCACCTGCTGGATGTTGAACATGTCGCGCGAGACCGAACCGAGGTCACGCACACTGTCGACGAAGATCGCGCCGGAAGCGTCGAAACCGCGCATGTAGATGGCGTCACCGGTGCTGGTGGAGCCGTTCTCGCCGAGGTAGAAGGTGCTCACGCCGGGGCTGTTGCGCAATGCTTCGGTCAGTGTAGTGGCGTTTTGCTGGTCGATCAGCTGGCGCTTGATGACTTGCAAGGTTTGCGGGGTGTCGACCAGCGGCTGGGTATATTTGGCGGACGAAGCACGCTCCGCCTTGTAGCCGCCGTCCTGCGTCGCAGTCACTTCGACACTGGGCAATTGCGATTGCTGGGCGTGAGCGGCAGCCGGCAGCAGAAGCGCACCGGCGATCGCCGCCGTCATCCTGGTATTGAAGCGCGGCTGCGCATGTTTGCGATTTTTTATGTAGGCCATGAACGGAACTCGTAGTAAAAGTTTCGAGCTGGCTTACATCTGCGATACAGAACTCAGAGTTGGCTGGCGACGGAGGGATGAATTGTTTTGCGTACCGATGGCTCGGCTTATTCACTCGCGTTGGCGGAACGGAAACCGCTGCGCCAGGGGATGTTCACAAAGAACAGTCAGGAGATGAATCTGCAATGCTTTCGCTGGGATTAATTCTAATTGATAATCGTTATTATTTGAATTAACTGTTACCATTCCGCAACACTTATCTGCGTCACGTAAAGTGTGGGCAGGTGTCCGTCCGGCCCCAAACGTGACGAAACCGGCGACCAGGCCGGTTTCGAAGGATGCGTGATTCGCGGCGGCCGCTATTTGAGGGCCAATGGCGCCTCCGGCCAGTCGCCGCCCAAGGCCTTGATCAGGAACACCGACGTCAGCATGCGCTGCCCCAGCAATTGCGCCGCCTGGCGTTCGCTGTTGAGCAACGACTGCTGCGCCGAGATCACATCGAGGTAAGTCGACACGCCGCCTTCATAGCGGCTGTTCGCGAGATCAAGTACGCGCCGCGCGCTGACGATGGCCGCCTGCGCTTGCGTGTAGGCGCGGTCCAGTGCGGCGACGCCGGTGATGCCGTCTTCCACTTCCTGCATCGCGGTCAGCACCACACGCCGGTAAGAGGCCACCGATGCTGCATAGCCGCCCGTGGCAAAGTCGACGTTGGCGCTGATGCGGCCGCCGTCGAAAATCGTCTGCGCCAGCGACACGCCGAGCGACCACACCACACTGGGCGCGTTGAACAAGGTGTCGATGTTGCGGCTGTCGACGCCGTACGACGGCGCCAGCATGATGCTTGGATAGAACGCCGCCTTGGCCACGCCGATCTGTGCATTGGCGGCGGCCATCGCGCGTTCGGCCGAGGCGATGTCGGGACGGCGTTCCAGCAGATCCGACGGTACGCCCAGCGGCACTGCCGGCGGCGTCATCGGCACCAGTTCCGGCGCCAGCGAAAACAGCGGCGCCGGCGTGCCGACCAGGGTGGCGATCGCGTGTTCGTATTGCGCGCGCGATTTGCGCAGCACGTCGACCTGGGTCAGTGTGGTGTCGAGCAGCGCCTGTTGCTGGGCGACGTCGAGGCCCGAGGTGGCGCCCAGATCATGGCGCGAAGTCGCCAGTTCCAGCGCCTTGCGTTGCAATGCGATCGAGCGCGACAGCACGTCGAGTTCGACGTCCAGTTCGCGCAGATTGAAATAGTTGCCGGCCAGGTCGGCGCTCAGCAGCAGCCGGGTGTTCTCGAAATCGGCGGCCGACTGTTGCGACGAGGCGCGCGCGCCTTCGACGTTGCGCTGCACGCGACCGGCCAGGTCGACTTCATAGTTGACGTTCAGGCCCAGCGCAAAATCGTTCTGCACCGTGGCGAAGTTGGGCGAATTGTAATTGGTCAGCGGGCGATTGCCGGCGATACGCAGACGCGATGCGCGCGTGCTGACGCCGACTTGCGGATACATGCCGGCAGAGGCGACGTTGGCCGAGGCGCGCGCCTGCGTCAGGCGCGCGGCGGCGATGGCGAGGGTCTGGTTGCCGTCGATCGCCTGCTGCTGCAAGGCGTTCAGCTTGGCGTCGCCGAAGCGTTCCCACCACGGTCCCTTGGCCTGCTCATCAGCGGGCGTACTTTGCCGCCACGGCGCATCGAGCTGCCAGGTCACCGGCATGTCGACGTCAGGCTTGCGATAGTCGGGACCGACGGCGCAACCGGCCAACGTCGCAGCCACGGCAACTGCAATGACAAGTGGACGCAGCATCACGACTTGGCCTTTTCTGCAGCCGGTTTACCTTCTTTATCCTTAGGTGCGGCAGTCTCGGCGGCGACCGACACTTCATCGCCTTCGGCCACGGAGTCCGACGGATTGAGGATCAGGCGCTCGTCGCCGTTGATGCCTTCCAGCGCTTCCACGGTCTGGCCGAAATTGCGGCCGAGCTGCACACGTTTGAGACGGATCTTGTTGCCGGCATCGACCGATGCCACCATCGCGCCTTCACGGCGGAACAGCAAAACGTCGGTGGAGACCACCAGCGCGCCGCTCGGCTTGAGCGGCAGGGCCACCTGCACGAAGGCGCCCGGCATCAGCGCGCCGTCCGGATTCGGCAAGGACACTTCAACCTGCATGGTGCGCGTGGTGGTGTCGATCGAGGCGGCGGTGCGCGCCACCTTGCCGTCGAACTTCTGGCCGCGCAATTCGGTCTGCGTGACGACCACTTTCTGGCCCTGCTTGATCAGGTTGGAATACGACTGCGGTACGTTGATATAGACGCGCAGCGGATCGGTCTGCGACAGCAGGAACAGTGCGCGTGCAGCGCCGCCGCCTGCGCCCGGATCAACCAGATCGCCGACGTCGACGTTGCGGCGCGTGATCACGCCGGCGAACGGCGCGACGATGCGCTTGAAGCCTTCCACCTGGCGCAGGCGTTCGACGTTGGCGTCGGCGGCGGCGAGGTTGGAACGCGCTTGCGAATAGCCGCTGCGGCGTTCTTCCAATTCTTGTTGCGAGACCGCATCCTTCTTGCGCAGCGCTTCCCAGCGATCGACGGTGCTCTTGGCCAGCTCAAGACTGGAAGCAGCCTGCTGGCGCGCGGCCACGGCCTGCGACAGTTGCTGGTCGATTTCCGGCGTGTCGAGTTCAGCCAGCAGCTCGCCCTTTTCGACGCGGGCGCCAATGTCTTTGTGCCAGCGTTTCAGGTAGCCGCCGGCGCGCGCCGAAATCGGCGACTGCACATAGCCTTGCAGGGTGCCGGGCAGCGACAGCGTCTGGGTCGCATCGCTGCTCTTGGCGACGGCGGTCTTGACGTATTGCTTGGCGCGCTCAGCGGTGCCGGCTTCCAGTTCGCGTGCGTTGAACACGCGGCTGATCACGGTGCGCGCGGCGCCGACGGCCAGCAGAATCAGCAAGACGATGACGATGATGCGCGTGCGGCGCACGATTTGCTGGCGTTTCAACAGCTCTCCAGCCTCACCCGGGTCGAGGGGATGGATGCCGAGTTGGGAATGACGTTCTTGCGACATTGCTTCAAATCTCCTGTTACGGCTGCTGAGGCTGAGGCGGCTGGTCGGCCGGTCCGTGCCCGTGTTGCTGGCGCGCTTCTTTGCGGCGCGCCAGTCGTTGGTGAACGCCCGCGAAAACGACGGGAACGAAGAATAAAGTAGAAATGGTGGCGAAGATCAGACCGCCGATCACGGCGCGTCCGAGCGGCGCATTTTGTTCCGCGCCCTCACCCAGGCCGAGCGCCATCGGAATCATGCCGATGATCATCGCCAGCGCCGTCATCAGCACCGGCCGGATGCGCGTGGCGCCGGACTCGAGCGCGGCGGCCAGCGGCGTGGCGCCCTCTTCGCGGCGCTGGCGGGCAAACGAGACGATCAGAATACTGTTGGCGGTCGCCACCCCCATGGTCATGATGGCCCCGGTCAGCGCCGGCACCGACAAGGTGGTGCCGGTGATGAACAGCATCCAGGCGATGCCGGCCAGCGCGGCAGGCAAGGCGGCGATGATGATCGCCGCATCGATCCACGACTGGAAGTTGACCACCACCAGCAGGTACACCAGCACGATCGCCATCGCCAGGCCGACGCCGAGGCCGATGAACGACGACTGCATGGTCTGCACCTGGCCGCGCACGACGACCTGGCTGCCGCGCGGCAGTTTCGGACGCATTTCTGCAACGAGTTTTTCAACCTTGCCGGCAACGCTGGCCAGGTCGGTACCCTGCACGCTGACGTAGACGTCGATGGCCGGCAGGATGTTGTAGCGCGAGGAAATCGCCTGCTGGCGGGCCGGCTTCACTTCCACCAGATTGCCCAGCAATTGCGTGTTGGTCGGTGCGCCGGTTGCGGTGGCAGCGCCGCCTGCGCCGACCGGGATGTTGAGCAGCGCATCGAGTGAATCGACACGATATTGCGGCGACTGCACGGCGACGTTATAGACCACGCCGTTCTGCGGATTGAGCCAGAAGGCCGGCGTCGTCTGCGAGCTGCCGGACAGCGCGATCAGCACGTTCTGGCCGACGTTGGCGGCGGACAGGCCGAACTGTTGCAGGCGCGTGCGATCCATCTGCATGTCCAGCGCCGGACCGTCGAGGCGTTGATGCACGTGAGCGTCGACCGCGCCGGGAACCTGACGAATCTGCTTGGTCAGCTGGGCGGCCAGCTCGGCGTTCTTTTCCAGGTTCGGTCCGGTGAACTGGACGTCGATCGCAGCCGGCAGACCGAAGTTCAGGATCTGCGTGACGATGTCGGCCGGTTGGAAGAAGAACTCGATGCCGGGGAAGCGCTTGGGCAACTCGGCGCGCAACAGGCTGACCAGTTTCTCGGTAGGACGATGGTCCTCACGCAGCGACATCAGGATTTCACCATCCAGTGTGCCGATGGTGCCGGCGTTGCTGTAAGAAAGGTTGATACCGCTGTTGGCCACGCCGATGTTGTCGAGGATGGTTTCCAGCTCGTCGGCCGGGATCATTTCGCGGATGGCGGCTTCAACCTGGTCGGCGGCGCGCGCGGTTTCCTCGATGCGGGTGCCGGTCGGCATGCGCATGTGCAGACGGATCTGGCCGCCGTCGACGTTGGGGAAGAAGTCGCGGCCGAGGAAGGGATACAGCAGGCAAGACAGCAGACAGAAGCCGAGGAAGGCCAGCGCGAAGCGACGCCGGTGCGACAGCAGCGACGACAGCACCAGCGTATAGGCGCGGCGCACATGTTCGAAACGGCTGTCGAAGCCGCGGTACAGGCGCTGCAGCAGGCTAGTCTTGCCGCCGCTGCTTCCACCCTCGGCGCCGTGGACGCCGCCCATCAGCAACATCACCAACGTCGGCACCAGCGTGCGCGACAGGATGTACGACGCCGCCATCGCGAACACCACCGCTTCGGCCAGCGGCACGAACAGGAAGCGCGCCACGCCCGACAGGAAGAACATCGGCACGAACACGATACAGATACACACGGTCGAGACGAAGGCCGGCACGCCGATTTCACCGGCACCGACGATGATCGCGTCATGCAGCGGCTTGCCCATGTGCATGTGGCGCTCGATGTTTTCAATCGTCACGATGGCCTGGTCGACCAGGATGCCGACCGAGAGCGCCAGGCCCCCCAGCGTCATCAGGTTGAGCGTCTCGCCGAGCATGTAGAGGATCAGGATCGAGGCCAGGATCGACAGCGGGATCGTCAACGCGATGATCAGCGTGCTGCGCCAGTTGCCCAGGAACAGCAGCACCATCGCCGCAGTCAGGCCGGCGGCGATGAGCGCTTCGGCGACCACGCCCTTGACCGCAGCTTTCACGAACAACGACTGGTCGAACAGCGGCGTGATCTTGACGTCGGCCGGCATGGTCTGCTGCGCTTGCGGCAGCAGCGCACGCAGGTTGTTGACGATGTCCAGCGTGGAGGCGCCGCCGTTCTTCAACACCGACAGCAACACGCCGCGCACGCCGTCCTGGCGCACCACGTTGGTCTGCGGCGAGAAGCCGTCGCGCACGTAGGCGACGTCGCGCAGGTAAGTGGTGGCGCCGTTGCTGGTGCGCACCGGCAGGTCATTGAGGCCGGCCACCGCTTCCGGCGAGCCGTTCATCTTGACCGTGTATTCGGTGGCGCCGAATTTGGCGGTGCCGGATGGCAGGATCAGGTTTTGCGTATTGACGGCGTTGACCACGTCGACCGGTGACAGGCCGCGCGCCTGCAGCGCCTGTGTATCGAGATCGACCGAGATCAGGCGCGTCTTGCCGCCGTAAGGGAACGGCACGGCGACGCCGGGAATCGTGATCAGTTGCGGACGCAGCGTGTTGATGGCGGCGTCGAACAGCGTTTGCTCAGGCAGCGTCGGGCTCGACAGCGCCAATTGCATGACCGGAATACTGGAGGCGGAATACTTGATCACCAGCGGCGGCGTGATGCCGGGAGGCAGCTGGCGCAGTTGCGACTGCACCGAGGCGACCGTCTGGGCGATGGCGTTCTGGATATTGGCGGTCGGCTGGAAGAACACCTTGATCACGGCGACGCCGGCCAGCGATTGCGATTCGATGTGTTCGATGTCGCTGACCACGGTGGTCAGGCCGCGCTCATTCTGGGAGGCGATGCGCTGGCCCATTTCCTGGGCGGACAGGCCGTTGTAGTTCCAGATGATGCTGATGACCGGGATATTGATTTCCGGGAAAATGTCCGTCGCCATTTTCATGAGCACGAGCGGCGTGGACAGCACGATCAGCATCGCCATCACAATAAAGGTGTAAGGGCGACGCAGCGCCAACTCGACCATTGACATGTACTTAGGTTCCCTGAAATAAGACTTTTATTATACTCAGAATAATTTGCCTGAAAGCCACTACTCTGGGGCTGTTTGCCCCTTTTCTGCTTATTTACCACGCTTCTGCAGCTAACTGACAAAAGCCTTACCATGGGCGTCCCGCCCAGCGAAAAGTCCCATGGAAGCCCTGCGTACCCGCATCGAAGCCAGCGTCATCAGCATCAGCCGTCCACCCGGCAGCCCCGACTTCCGGCTGCCCAAGGGCGATCCCGGCCTGTTCGGTCCGGATTCGGCCTGCTGGCAGGTGCACAGCGACTTCACCTCGATGCTGATCGGCGGCGTCAGTGCGCTGTTATTGCAGATGCTGCACCCGTTGCCGCTGGCGGGCGTGTGGGATCATTCCACATTTCAGCAAGACATGCTTGGCCGCCTGCGCGGCACCGCGCAGTTTATCGCAGGAACGACGTTCGGCAGCAACGCCGACGCCGAGCGCCTGATCGAACGCGTGCGCCGCATCCACGCCAATGTACGCGGTGTCGCGGCAGACGGCCGCGCCTATTCAGCCGATGATCCGGCGCTGTTGACCTGGGTGCATGCGGCGGAGGTGTGGTGCTTCCTGCGCGCGTACGTGCGCTATCGCAATCCGGACTTCAGCCTGGCGATGCAGAACCGCTACCTCGATGAAATTGCGCTGGTCGCCGAGAAGCTCGGCGCCGTCAACGTGCCGCGCAATCTGCAGGACCTGGAGAGTTATATCGAGAGCATGCGCCCGCAGTTGCGCTGCGAAGAACGCACGCTCAAGACGGTGGAGCTGGTATTGAATGCGCCCGCGCCGAATGCGCTGGCGTTGCCGTTCACGCGCCTGATGACGCGCGCCGGCGTGGACTTGCTGCCCGACTGGGCCAAACAGCAATTGGGAATGAAGCCGTTGCGGCCGCTGCAGCGGGCACTGCTGCAGCATGCCGTCGGCATCGCTGCCAAGCCGGTGCGCTGGGCGGTGCGTCAGAGCTCCGCCCAGCTGGCGCGTGAGCGCATGGCCGGCTGATCCGGATTAACGCATCGACTAACGACCCGACTTAGTGCGCGTCGGCGGACGGCGCTTTCGGCGGCGCCACTTTGTGCATCAACGGAATCAGCACGATCGCCACCAGGAAACACACCATCACCGCCAGGAAGGCATCGGCGAAAGTCTGCGTCTGCGCTTCGCGCATGGTCAGCTTCCATAATTGCTGCAAGGCGCCGGTCGGCGCGCTGCCGCCGTCGAGTCCCCATGCCAGCATGTTGGCGCCGGTGTTCTGCAGCAGATTGTTCATCGATTCATTGGCGCTGTTGAGATGTTCCGCCAGGCGCAGGAAATGCAGGTTGGTGCGATCGTTGAGGATGGTGCCGCACACCGCAATGCCGATCGCGCCGCCCAGGTTGCGCATGAGGTTGAACAAACCCGAAGCCTGCTTCAGCCGCTCGGGCTTGAGCGCTCCCAAGGTCAGCGTCACCACCGGCGCCACCGCGAACTGCTGCGCAAAACCGCGCAAGGCCTGCGGCAACAACAGCTCGCGCCAGCCCCAGTCGTGCGTGATCGGCGTGAAGTTCCACATGCTCAGTGCGAAGCAGGCCATGCCGAACATCATCAGCCAGCGCAGATCGACGCGCCGTCCCAGATAGGTATAGAACGGAATCGCACAGATCTGGAACAGGCCGGTCGCGAAGATGGCCAGGCCGATGTCGAGCGCACTGAAGCCGCGTACGTGCGCCAGGAACACCGGCGTCAGATAGACCGTGGCGAAGATGCCGATGCCGGTGACGAAGGAGAAGAAACAGCCGAGCGCAAAGTTGCGGTCCTTGAGCGCGCGCAGGTCGACCACCGGATTCTCGAACGCCAGGCTGCGCCAGATGAAGCCGACGCCGGCGACGATGGAAATCCACACGGTGGTCCTGATGACGTCGTCGCCCAGCCAGCCCAGCCGCGGTCCTTCTTCCAGCGAATATTCCAGACAGCCGAGACTGGCCGCCAGCAGGATCATGCCGAGATAGTCGGCGCCCTTGAGCAGCGACAGGTTCGGCTTGTCGATGCGCACCAGCATCGGCACCACCACTGCGACGAAAATCCCCGGCACCAGGTTGATGAAGAACAGCCAGTGCCACGAATAGTTGCTGGTGATCCAGCCGCCAACGGTTGGTCCCAGCGTCGGCGCCAGCGACGACAGCGCACCGACGGTCGCCGCAGCGATCACGCGCTGATGCCCGGAGAAATAGAAGAACGCCGAGGTGAACACCATCGGGATCATCGAGCCGCCGAGGAAGCCTTGCAGCGCGCGGAAGAAGATCATGCTGTTGATATCCCACGCCAGGCCGCACAGCATGCTGGCGATGGTGAAGCCGACCGCCGACGCGCTGAACAGCCAGCGCGTCGACATCACGCGCGCCAGCCATCCGGATAGCGGAATGACGATGATCTCGGCAATCAGGTAACTGGTCTGCACCCATGCGGTTTCATCAGCGCCTGCCGACAGGCCGCCGCCGATATCGGCCAGCGAGGCCGAGACGATCTGGATGTCGATCAGGGCGATGAACATGCCGACGCACATGGTGGCGAAGGCGAGGATCTTGGCTTTTTGCGTGAGTTCGGCAGCGGGTGCCAGAGCAGCGGCGCTCATGCTCAGCTCCGGTTGCCGTTGGAGTTGCCTGTACGCTCATCCACCTCCGCCGTCACCGACAAGCCCGGACGCAGCTTGCCAAGACGGGCAGCTTCGCCGTCAAGCAGGATGCGCACAGGAACGCGCTGGACGATCTTGGTGAAATTGCCGGTGGCGTTTTCGGCCGGCAGGATGCTGAACTGCGCGCCGGTTGCCGGTGCGATGCTGGCGACATGTCCCTGGAAGGTTTCACCGGGCAAGACGTCAGCCTTGATCTTCACAGCCATGCCGGTCTGGAAATGCGCGATCTGGCTTTCCTTGAAGTTGGCGTCTACCCACAATCCTTCCGCCGGCACCACTGACAACAACTGTGCACCGGTCGCCGCATACGCCCCCAGACGCGCGCGACGGTTGCCGACCACGCCGTCGACCGGCGCGCGCAATTCGGTATAGCCGACATTCAGCTGCGCCAGATTGCGTTCGGCGATGGCTTGCTGCATGGCCGCCTGGACCTTCTGCTTTTGCGTGGCGAGCACATCGAGCTGGCGTTGCGCCGCGACCAGGCCGGCTTGCGCCTTCTGGCCGTTGGCCTGTGCCTGCTTGTAGTCGGCGTCGGCTTTTTGGAAGCTCTGCACCGACACTGCCGCCTTGGCCGACAGGCTCTGATAACGCGTCTGGTCGTCGCGGGTGCGGGTGAGGTCGGCATTGCTGGCGGCGACACCGGCCTTGCCCTGGTCAATCACGGCTTCCTGCAGGCGACGCTCGGCGTCGATGTTGGCCAGCGCGGCTTGCTGCGCCTGCACTGCGGCGTCCAGTTTGTTCAGCACCGCGACGTAATCGCGGTCATCAATCTTGATCAGCAGGTCACCGGCCTTGACGCGCTGGTTGTCGGTGACCAGCACCTTGACGATGTTGCCCGATACCTTCGGCGCGATCACGGTGATGTCGCCGCCGACGTAGGCGTCATCGGTGTGCTCCCAATGGCGGCCTTCGGCAAACCAGTAAATCAGATAGACGGCTGCGGCCAGCAAGACCAGCGCCAGCACTGCGAATTTGATGAATCTCTTTTTGCCCTTCGGCGCTGCGCCATTGGCTTCGTTGCCGCCGACTGCTGTAGTTGCTTGCGTTGTCATCTTGTTACCCCAGTCCTTCTCTAGTGTCTGTCTTGCGCCCGATGGATGTCGCCTTGCGGCATTTTTTTACTGCAAAAATTTTTGAAACTGCTAGTTGCTTTCATTTTGATAGTTAGATTAAACTAGACACTATCATTTTGCAAGTAACTTTTTAAAACACGACATCCGACACTTGTTTAGGGGAAGCGACATGGGCAACAGCACATATATGGATATCACTGCAGGCATCACCGCACTGCGCACGACACGCGTGACGGCGGTGGCGCTGGCGGCGGGAATCTTTCTGGCGGCCTGCGCCAGCGGCCCGGATTACCAGGCGCCGGCGGTGACGACCGGCGCCTTCCACAACGCGTCGTTGCTGGAACAACGCCCGGCAACATCGGCAACGTACGCACCTTCGGCATCAATGCCGCAACTCGAACAGTGGTGGACCGGCTTCAACGATCCGGTATTGAGCAGCATCGTGCAGCGCGCGATGGAGCAGAACCTCGACCTGGCCGCCTCGCTGGCGCGCGTGGAGCAGGCACAGGCAGTGGCGCGTCACGCCGGCGCCGAGCGGCTGCCGCAGGTCGGCCTGGATACGCAAGCGGGACGCCAGCGTCAATCGCTCAACAGTCCGCTGGGCAAGATCGCGTCCAGCTTCCCCGGCTATCAGCGCACCCAGACCTTGTATGACGTCGGCGTCGGCGCCAGTTGGGAAACCGACCTGGCCGGCTCGCTCAAGCGCGGCGTAGAAGCGGCCGATGCCGAGCGCGACGCCGCTGAGGCGGATCATCTCGGCGTGCGCATCTCGATCGCGGCCGAAGCTGCGGATGCCTACTTCCGCATTCGCAGCGCACAGTCACGCATCCGCATTGCCGAAGATCAGGTGCAGACCAGCGACAAGTTGCTGGAGCTGGTGAAGTTGCGTTTGCGCGACGGCTTATCCAACCAGCGTGAAGATGCTTTGGCGCAGGCGCAGTTGTCGCAGGCGCGCGCCGGCATCCCGCCGCTGCGCACCGAACTCGAACGCCAGCTCAATCGCCTCGACGTATTGATGGGCGCGGTGCCCGGCACCTATGCGCGCGAATTGGATGCAGGCGCGGACAACACTATTGCGGTGCCGGCCATCAGCGTTGCCGACGGCAGTGCAGGATTGCTGCGCCGCCGTCCCGATGTGCTGGCGGCAGAACGCAAGCTGGCGGCGTCAAATGCACGCATCGGCGTGGCCATGGCCGAGTACTACCCGAAACTGTCGCTGTCGGCCTTGCTCGGTTTTGAAAGCCTGGGGGCAGCCGGCCTGTTCAGCGCCGACAGCTTCCAGCCGCAGGCGGCGCTGGGATTGCGCTGGCGCCTGTTCGACTTCGGCCGCATCGACGCTGAAGTCGCGCGCGCCAAAGGCGTCAATCAGGAAGCGTTGGCGCGCTATCGCCAGTCCATCCTGCGCGCCACCGAGGACGTCGAGAACGCCATCGTCACACTGGTGCAACTGGAGAAGCAAAGCGCCGAACTGGCCGATGAAGTGGCAGCGCGGCAGCGTGCGCGCAGCGCGGCGCAGGATGCGTATCAGGGCGGCGTGCTCAGTCTTACGGAAGTACTGGAGGAAGACCGCCTGCTGCTGCATGCGCGCGACCAACTGGCGCAGGTGCGCGCCGACGATGCGCGTGCGGCGGTGTCGACGTTCCGTTCGTTGGGCGGGGGATGGTAGAAGAAATTGCATGCGCCTCATAAGAAGGCGCATGCATGTTGTGACGATGAAGGATCAGGCCGGCTGGTTCAGCAGGCGCGCTTCGTAGGTCTTGAGATGGGTGTAGACGACTTGCAGCAAGTCGATTTTGACTTTCGCTTCACGACCGCGACGCAGCAGGTCGCCTATGATGTGGTCGGCTTCGATGCGCGCGCCGTTACCGATGTCGCGGAACATGGACGCGGTCAACGTCGAGCCGGCTTCGGTCAGCATCTTGCGTGTGCGTTCGAAGAACGGCCCGCCCGGCGCATGGCCGTTGGCGGCTGCGACGCCGCTGGCTTCGTCAAGCAGGCCACTGACGAATTCCAGACCGCCGCTGGCCTGCATGATGTCGCCGATGTTGGAACGCATCAGGCTGGTGCTGCCGGCCAGCGACGCCAGCATGATCCATTTTTCCCACATCGATTGCAGGATTGTTGTGCTGACGTTGACGTCGAAGCCGGCGCCGGCGAGTTGTTGTTCGATCGCCTGCACACGTGACGATGCCGTACCGTCGCGCTCGCCGAAAGTCATGCCGTGGAAGGTATTCAGATGACGGATGGCGCCGTCGGCGTCGACGGTGCTGGCGATGACGCATTGCCCGCCGAGTATTTTCTCTGCACCGAAGCGTGTCGCCAGTACGTCGAGATGTTGCAGGCCGTTGAGCAGCGGCAGGACGGTGGTGTGCGGTCCGACTGCAGGGGCAAAGGATTCGATGGCGTCGGCCAGGTCATAGGCCTTGCAGCTCAGGATGACCAGGTCATAGGCTTGCTGCAGGTTTTGCTTTTGCACCGTGGGCGGATTGGCCAAGCTCAGGTCGCCGACCGGACTCTTGATTTGCAGGCCGTTCTGCGCCAACAGTTGGGCGCGTTTCTCGCGTACCAGGAAGGTCACGTCGCGTCCCGCCGCCAGCAAGCGGCCGCCAAAATATCCACCGACTGCGCCGGCTCCCACTACCAGAATTCGCATTGCTAGATCTCCTCGTTTTTTCCCTGCAAATAGCGTTCGGCATCCTCGCCCGGCAGCGATGAAGGTCGCGGCGAATCCGCCTGTCCTTCAATCGGCAGGTTGCGGCTGCCCCAGTCGTACATCGCCGCGATCACGATGCGAAAATCGCGACCGCGTTCGGTCAGGATGTATTCGTGGCGTGGCGGATGTTCGCAATATTGACGCCGCTCCAGCAGGCCGGCGTCGACCAGCGTCTGCAGACGGCGCGTCAGCATGTTGGGGGATATTGCCAGATTTTTCTGAAACTGGTCGAAGCGGGTCAATCCGCGCAGGCAATCGCGCAGAATCAGGATGCTCCACCACTCGCCCACCATCTGCAGTGTGCAAGCGACGGGGCATTCTTCATCAGCTATGCATTTGTGACGCATGCGCGGATCGGCTTATTTGAGGTAGCGTGCGGCGGGCTTGCTGAGCGACAGGTTCGGACCCATGGCGTGGCGTGCGGCGGTCAGCGTTTCCCATTGGCCGACGTCAGGCAGCGATGGAATCGTGACTTGTTCGCCCAGGTCGAGACCCGACAGCGCTGCATCAACCAGATCGTCCACTTCCATCAGCATTTCGGCCGGCAGGTTGGCGATGTCGGTGCCGGAACGTTCCCAGATTTCGGTGCGGGTAGCGCCCGGCAACACGGCCTGCACGCGCACGCCGTGGTTGCCCAGTTCCTTTTGCAGCGATTGGCTGAAGTTGAGGACGAAGGCCTTGGTGCCGCTGTAGGCGCCATTGAACAGTTCAGGCGCCAGCGCCAGCACCGAGGCGACGTTGATCAGCGTACCGCCCTTGCGCGCGACGAAGCCGGGCGCAACTGCTGCGGCCAGACGCAGTACGGCGGTGATGTTGAGCTGGATCATGGCGTCGTATTGCTCGATGTTGCCGTCGGCCAGTTCACCCGAGATCGACATGCCGGCGTTGTTGACCAGCATCGTCACCGAGGCGTCGCTGCGCAGGCGTTGTTCGACTTTCAGCAGGTCGGCCTTGTTGACCAGATCGGCGGGCAGGATGTCGACCTTGACGGAAGTTTCCTTGCGCAGGCGCTCGGCCAGGGTTTCCAGGCGCTTGACGTCGCGCGCCACCAGGATCAGGTCGTAACCGCGGCGCGCCAGGCGGTCTGCGTAAGTGGCGCCGATGCCGGTCGAGGCGCCGGTGATGAGGGCGGTGCCGGGCTTGTTGTTTGCGTTGCTCATGATGTTCTCCAGAAAGGGTGAGGGGTAATGCCCGACGATTCGGCCAGTTACTTTCATCATAATAGTTACTAGGCGAATGTCAAGCAAGTTCATCATTTCAATCGGAACGATAGGGAATGCCTAATGATGCCCGGCATCCGATATTCGATACCCGGCGGCCGCCTTCAGTGCCGCTAGGTAAGTTGAAGAGGGTGCGTGCGGATTACTGTCCGAGCAGGACCGCAGGGAAATTGCGCATGGTGCGCGTGAACGGCGCGGTGCTGCCCAACGCGCGCGAGACGACCAGCGCACCGTGTAGCGTGATCATGGCGTCTTCGGCGCGGCGGGTCGCCTCTTCCGCGCTGATGCCGGTTTCGGTGACGACGGCTGCCAGCGCCTTGATCAGATTGCCGAGGCGCTGCTTCAGGTATTGCTGATAGAGCTCGCCGGCTTCGCCGATGGTGAACAAGTCGGTAAGGCAGGGCCTGGAACCCTTGGCGTAGAACTCGCTGAGGCCGGCGCTGAATTTCTTCAGGCGCTTTTCCGGCGAGCCGGATTCGCTCAACGCCGGCAGGACGTTTTCACCAATCCACACGCCCACGGCTTGCAACGCTGCTTCGCCCATATCGGCCTTGCCGTTGGGGAAGTAGTGATAGAGACTGGACTTGCCCAGGCCGGTAGCTTCCGACAGGCTCGACAGGGTCGCGCCCTGATAACCCGAGCGACGGAATTCGGCGAGGATGCGTTGGACGACTTCGTCTCGGGACAGGGTGGGCGCGGGCATAGTGGTGTGGTTTCGGTAAGACGCCGTCGACGGCTTCGCAAAGCAGGTACCGGCGTCGTTTTGGCGTTGCAGGGATTATAAATTTATTTGACAGTTTTCTTTTGATTGCTTATTGTACCGAACGCTCGGTACACTTTATCACATAAAGAAAATCGTCCGTCTTTCCGATTTCATTGTTCATTTCCTTCAACGCCCTCGCCTTCAGGAGTTTCCCATGTCCGCCACACCAGCCAAGCAACCCGCCCAACCCATCCGCCTGTATGGCTTTCCGCTGTCGGGTCACAGCCATCGCGTCCAACTGTTCCTGACGCTGCTGGATCTGCCTCATGAATTCATCTACGTCGATCTGCCGAGCAAGGCGCAGAAGGATGCTGCCTTCCTGGCCAGAAATCCGCGCGGGCAGGTGCCGGTGATCGAGGACGGCGACATCACGCTGTACGATTCCACTGCCATTCTGGTGTATCTGGCGAAGCAATACGGCGAAGCCGGCTGGTTGCCGTCAGATCCCGCCGACGCAGCACGCGTGCAGCAGTTCCTGTCGCTGGCTTCTGGCGAAGTGCTGGAAGGTCCGGGCAAGGCGCGTATGGTGAAGTTGTTCGGTGCGCCGCACGACTACGCGCTGGCGGCGCAGAAGGCGGCGGCGCTGCTGAAGTTGCTGGATGCCCACCTGACCGGCCGCAGCTTCCTGGTCGGCACGCGTCCGACGATTGCCGACATTGCCTGCTACAGCTATGTTGCGCATGCGCCGGAAGGCGGCGTCAGTCTTGAGGCCTACGCCCATGTGCGCGGCTGGATCGCACGCGTCGAGAGCCTGCCGAAGTTCGTGCCGATGCCGGCGACGCCGCTGGCGGCATAAGTTTTTTTGCGCTGAAATTGTTTGGGGGCAAAAGCCTTGTCCCGATGTGAGAGACGCCGGACATCAGGAAGACAGGTGCCGGCGCCTTATGCGTGACTGGCGTGCAGACATTCTTCGACGGTATCGACAACTTTGTAGAGCGCGACAAAGCCGGTATCGTCAAAGACGTCGCGCACGCATGGGCGCATGCCGGCCACCAGCAGGCAATCGCGTGCGCCTTTGGTTTTTTTGCTAAGCAGATACAGCACGCGCAAGCCGGCCGATCCGAGTTCGGTCAGGCCGCTGAAATCGAGAATCAGCTTTTTCGCCGTGCCGTCACATTGCTCGCGCAACTGAACCACAAATTCGCCTGCGCCGTTGGCATCGAGACGGCCGCTGGCGCGTACGATCATCACGCCGTCATTTTGGCTGGTTTCCAGCTTCATGGTGTCTTCCATCGGTGGTGAGGGCTTTGTATTATGACCGTGCCCCATGTAACTGGATGCCGCGAATGGTTACCAATCGTTACGGATACACCGCCTCTTTCACCAACTCGATTTGATCGCGATTGAACGGCGAAAGATTTCCATGCGAAGCCGCGAAAATTATCGATAAAAGATCACACTTTTTTCTCTGACTCTATAAATACATCACATTGTGATATATTTATAGAGTCCGGTCTTTGCCGGGTATCGCCTCCTCCCATTTTTCCTGAATTCCGCCATGCGCCGCCACCAACGTGACTTCGGCCTCGACCGCCGCGTACTTTTCCTTGCCGGCATTGCCGTCGTGATCGGCGGCATCAGCACCGTCGCCGCCTTCGTGCTGCTGAACCTGATTCATTTTTTTACCAATCTTTTTTTCTTCCAGACGCTGTCGTTTGCGGATCGCTCGCCTGCCACCCACACATTGGGAATGGCGGTGGTGATCGTGCCGGTCATCGGCGGCCTGATCGTCGGATTGATGGCGCGCTTCGGCTCGGACAAGATCCGCGGCCACGGCATTCCGGAAGCGATCGAAGCCATCCTGTTCGGCAAGAGCAAAATGTCCGCCAAGGTCGCGGTGCTCAAACCGCTGGCGTCGGGCATCGTGATCGGCAGCGGCGGACCGTTCGGCGCCGAAGGACCGATCATCATGACCGGCGGCGCCATCGGCTCGTTGATCGCGCAGCACTTTCACGTTAGCGCGGCGGAGCGCAAAACCCTGCTGGTTGCGGGCGCTACTGCAGGCATGACGGCAGTATTCGGCACACCCGTTGCGGCAGTGCTGCTGGCGGTGGAACTGCTCCTGTTCGAATGGCGGCCGCGCAGTTTGCTGCCGGTGATCCTGGCGTGCGCGGTGGCTGGTTTCGCGCGGCCGCTGCTGCTGGAACCGGGACCGCTGTTTCCGCTGCACACCGATCCGGTCGGCCTGTCGGCGCTGCTGGTGTGCGTCGTCGCCGGCCTGCTGAGCGGCGCGCTGTCGGCGGCGATGTCGGTGGCCTTGTACTGGATCGAAGACCGCTTCCACGCCTTGCCGCTGCACTGGATGTGGTGGCCGGCCTTGGGGGGAGTGGCGGTCGGCATCGGCGGCTATTTCGAGCCGCGCGCGCTGGGTGTGGGCTACGACGTCATCGCCGACCTGCTCAACCATCACCTCGCGATGTCAGCGGTGCTGGCCTTGCTGGCGGTCAAGGCGATCATCTGGGTGATCGCGCTGGGTTCGGGCACCTCCGGCGGCGTGCTGGCGCCCTTGCTGATGCTGGGCGCCGGACTCGGCACCGCGATTGCCTACGTCGTGCCGGGCAGCGATCCGACCCTGTGGCCGCTGGTATGCATGGCGGCGGTGCTGGCGGGCGTACTGGGTGCGCCGCTGACGGCGGCAGTGTTTGCGCTGGGACTGACGGGCGACTTCAACGCTTTCCTGCCGCTGCTGCTGGCAACCGGGATTTCCTACGGCTTCACGGTGCTGGTCATGCGCCGCTCCATCATGACCGAGAAGATCGCGCGGCGCGGTCTGCACATTTATCGCGAGTACAGCGTCGATCCGCAAGAACGCATGTTCGTGGAAGAAGTGATGACGCGCGACGCGGTGACGATCCCCGCCTCGCTCAGCCTGGACGACATCGCTGCAGCCTACTTCGGTGCGACGCAACAGCACCGGGCGTTTCCGGTCTGCGACACCAATGGGAAATTGGTCGGCATGCTGGATCGCGGCGCCTTGCTCGCGCATCTCGATAGACATGAAGGCACGACGCCGATCGGCGAACTGCTGGCGCCGTCCACATCCCTGCTCGCCTTCTCCACCGAAACCTGCCAGTCGATTGCGCGGCGCATGGCGGCGCATCACGTAGAACGCCTGCCGGTCGTGGCCGACGCCTCGTCGCTCCAACTGATCGGCATCGTCAGCCGCAGCGACCTGGTCAAGCCGGCCCACACGGTGTTCCACGAAGAGCACGTGCGCGAGCGACTGGCGCGACGCTGAACATTACAAACTACACGCGCATAAAAAAACGGCACAGGCTTCGCCCCCTGTACCGTCCGCTCTCCGAAGAGAACGCAGAACAAACTCTGTGAATTACACCGCGCTGACGTCGAGCTCGGCCTCAGTATTGGCGATCACGTCTTCCTTGGTCACGCCCGTGGCCAGCTCGATCAGCTTCAGACCACTCGGCGTCACATCGATCACACCGAGATCGGTGATGATGCGATTGACCACGCCCACGCCGGTCAGCGGCAGGTTGCATTGCTTGAGGATTTTTTGCGAGATGCTGCCGTCCTTGCCCTTGGCCACGTGCTCCATGAGCACCACCACGCGGCCGACACCAGCCACCAGGTCCATCGCGCCGCCCATGCCCTTGACCATCTTGCCGGGGATCATCCAGTTGGCCAGGTCGCCCTGTTGCGACACCTGCATCGCACCCAGGATCGCGATGTTGATCTTGCCGCCGCGGATCATGCCGAAGGAATCGGCCGAGGCGAAGAAGGACGAGCCGGGAATGGTCGTCACGGTTTGCTTGCCGGCGTTGATCAGGTCGGCGTCGACCTTGTCTTCGGTCGGGAACGGGCCGATGCCGAGCAGGCCGTTTTCTGATTGCAGCCAGACTTCAATATCCTTGGGAACGTGATTCGCCACCAGGGTCGGCAAGCCGATGCCGAGGTTGACGTAAAAACCGTCCTGCAATTCCTTGGCTGCGCGCGCAGCCATTTCGTCTCTGGTCCATGCCATGTTCTAGTCTCCTCTTACTTCGACACAGTGCGTTGTTCGATACGCTTTTCCGGCGTGGCGTTGACCACGATGCGGTGCACGAAAATGCCGGCCGTATGAATCTGGTCCGGGTCGAGCTCGCCGACTTCGACCAGTTCTTCGACTTCGACGATGGTGATCTTGCCGGCCATGGCGACGTTGGGGTTGAAGTTACGCGCGGTCTTGTTGAAGACCAGGTTGCCGGCCTTGTCGGCCTTCTGCGCCTTGACCAGCGAAATGTCGGCCACCAGCGAGCGTTCCATGACGTACTTGGCGCCGTCGAACTCGCGGATTTCCTTGCCTTCGGCCACCAGCGTGCCGACACCGGTCTTGGTGAAGAACGCCGGAATGCCGGCGCCGCCTGCGCGCAGCTTTTCTGCCAGCGTGCCTTGCGGGGTGAATTCGAGCTCGAGTTCGCCGGCCAGGTATTGGCGTTCGAACTCTTTGTTTTCGCCGACGTAGGAGGCGATCATTTTCTTGATCTGGCGCGTGGTCAGCAGTTGGCCGAGGCCGAAACCGTCGACGCCGGCGTTGTTGGAGATGGCGGTCAGATTCTGTACGCCGGAGTCGCGCAACGCCGCGATCAACGCTTCAGGAATGCCGCACAGGCCGAAGCCGCCGACGGCAATCGTCTGGCCGTCCTTGACGATGCCGGATAACGCGCTGGACGCGTCGGGATAGACTTTATTCACGTGTCTCCTTTCGATTCTTATAGGTTCTAAATGTCAGCAGGCATCATAGGACGCGGGTATGGCGCGAACAATACGGTAAAAATACCTAGAACTCCCGCCAGGCCTTATTATTGAGGATTCCCAACAGTATTTTTACGATACAGCGCTTAGCAGCACATCATGAGCAACTCGCATTCCGTCGACTTCGAACAAGTATTCATGCATGCCCCGATCGGCATGTGTGTTTCGCACAATCGCGTGATCCAGCAAAGCAACCTGGCGCTGGCGAAAATGTTCGGCTATGCGCCGGGTGAACTATCGGGCAAGTCCTTCATGGTGCTGTATCCGACCGCGGACGAATTCGAGCGTACCGGCGTGCGCCTGGTGCCCATCCTCAACGAAAAGGGCTTCTACTCCGACGAGCGCATCATGAAGCGCGCCAGCGATGAGATGTTCTGGTGCCACGTGACCGGCGCCTCGCTGGTGCAGGGCGATCCGCATGCGGCCGGTATCTGGACCTTCGAGGACGTCAGCGCCAAGCGTCCGCTGGCGCCGGGACTGACGCCGCGCGAACGCGAGATCGCGGCACTGCTGGTGGAAGGAAAAACCAGCAAGCTGATCGCGCGCCAGGTCGAACTGAGCCCGCGCACGGTGGAAATGCATCGCGCCCGGCTGATGCGCAAATTCGGCGCGGCGACGTCTTCCGAACTCGTGCACAAGCTGCTCAGCATTACTCCCTGAAGCCCTGAATCCCTGAACCCGGCTAGCCCTCTCCCCACTCCGGCTCGTCGGTAAACCGCTCCGCCAAAAAATCCAGCATGGTGCGCAAGGTCGCAGGCATGTGTTTGCGCGACGCATACACGCCGTAGATGTCGAGCACGGTCGGCTCATGTTGCGGCAGCAGCGCCACCAGCTTGCCGGACGCCACATACGGCGCGGCCGCATAGGACGGCAGATGCGCGATGCCGGCGCCGGCCAGCGCCGCGGACAGCAGGACCATCGCCTCGTTGGCGCTGATGTTGCCGCTGACCGCGACCGAGCTGTGCTTGCCCTTGTGATCGAACTCCCACAAGCTCTTGCCGACGTAGGAATGCGTCAGGCAGTTGTGCAACGCCAGGTCCGCGACCTTTTTTGGCGTGCCGTGTTCGCGCAGATAGGCGGGCGACGCGCAAATCGTCGAACGACATACCGACAGCCTGCGTGCGATCAGGTTGGGATCGAGGCGCGTGGTCATGCGGATCGCCAGGTCGATGCGTTCTTCCACCAGGTTGACGGTGCGATCCAGCATCATCAGATCGACCGCCACAGCGGGATAGCGCTTGCAGTATTGCGCCACGGCGCGCACGAGCTGAGGACCGAATGAAGTCGTCGTGGTGATGCGCAATAAACCCTTGGGTGCTTGTTGCGGCTGATTGACGGCGTTCTGCAAATCGCTCGCAGCCGTCAGCATCTGGCGGCAACGCTCCAGGACATCGTTGCCTGCCGGCGTCAGGCTGAGGCGCCGCGTGGTCCGGTGCAACAAGCGCGCCCCCACCCATTCTTCCAGCTCCGCCAGATAGCGCGACACCACCGGACGCGACATGTCCAGCTGCAGCGCCGCCGCCGACTGGCTGCCGCTGTCGACGACACTCACAAATACCTGCATTGCGGTCAATCTATCCATGTTGCGCTCTTCGTCCTCGATCTCATATGCCCGATTTCAGAAACAAACTATGTTTCATTATGCTGTTTTTCCAAAACAAATAAATCATTAATCTTCGTTTGTCGCACTTTTCCCTGTGTTTAAACCGTTTTGGAGAGATCAACATGCATACGCGCTTCCACACCCGCTTCCACACCCGACTCCACGTCATTTCCCGCCCTCTGCTGGCGCTGGCTGCTGCCTTCGGCATCCTTGCCGGCAGCACCGCTATCGCCGCTCCCGCCGAGCCCCTCAAGCTTGAGGTCTATAACCCCGGCGACAAAGCGCTGTTCCCGGTCAGCTCGGTGCTGGTCACCGGCAAACAGGACGCGATCCTGGTCGACGCCCAATTCGGCCGCGCACAGGCGGAGCAGGTCGTGGAGAAAATCCGCGCCAGCGGCAAGAAGCTGGTCGCGGTCTACGTCAGCCACGGCGACCCGGACTACTACTTCGGCCTCGACACCATCAAGGCCGCCTACCCCGACGTAAAGATTTTGGCGACGCCGCAGACCGTGGCCCACATCAAGGAAACCGTCGCGCACAAGCTGGCCTTCTGGGGACCAAAGCTCGGCGCAGATGCGCCCAAGCAAACCATTGTTCCCGATGTCCTCGAAGGCAATTCGCTGACGCTGGAAGGCAAGAAGCTGCAAGTGATCGGCCTCGACGGCCCGCAACCTGAGCGCAGCTTCGTCTGGATTCCGTCGATCAAGGCAGTCGTCGGCGGCGTAGTGGTGGACGGCAACGAACACGTCTGGATGGCCGATACCCAAGGCGAAAAATCGCACAAGGATTGGCTCGGCACATTGGCCCGTATCGAAAAGCTGAAACCGAAAACCGTCATCCCCGGCCACTACGCCGCCGGTGCGCCGATGACCATCGCCTCGGTGAAATACACCCGCGACTACATCAAGGCCTTCGATGCGGAAACTGTCAAAGCTGCCGACTCCGCCGCTCTGATCGCAGCAATGAAAGCGCGCTATCCCGGCGCCACCAATCTTTCGGTGCTGGAACTCTGTGCCAAGGTCGCCAAGGGCGAGATGAAGTGGTAAGGCGGGTCAACACCCGGGTCAACACACATTGATCAACGAGGACCTGTCGTGAATCGCCGGCGCGCATGCGTCGGCGTTTCACGTTAGGCTACCGATCTCTCTTCAAGGAACGCATCATGAGCACTCACAACACCAGCAGCACTACTGCGCTGCATTACATCTACGACCCGCTGTGCGGCTGGTGCTACGGCGCCGCGCCGCTGGCTGCAGTTGCACGCGAGATCATGCCGGTGATCGGCCATGGCGGCGGCATGATGATGGGCGCCAACCGCCAGCAGGTCAGCCCGGCCCTGCGTGATTACGTCATGCCATACGATCATCGGATCGCGGAATTGACCGGCCAGCCATTCGGCGACGACTACTTCAACGGCTTGCTGCTGGATGAGACCGCCGTCTTCGATTCGGCGCCGCCGATCAAGGCGATTCTGGCGACGCAGAAGGTCGCCGAACGCGGCCTCGATATGCTGTCGCGTTTGCAAGTTGCGCATTACGTCGAAGGCAAGCGTGTTGCCGATACAGAGGTGCTGCAAACCTTGGCGATCGAACTGGGATTGGATGCCGACGAATTCGCGCAAGCATACGAATGCATCGGTGAAGAAGAATTGCAGCAGCATATCGCCGCCAGCCGCCGCTTGCTGGCGCAGGTCGGCGGTCACGGCTTTCCGACTTTTGTACTGGAGCAGGACGGGCGTCTCGAAATGTTTGATGCCGGTCGCTGGTTGGGCGAACCTGACGCGTGGCGCGAGCATCTTGCCGCGTACACGCGTCGCTGATTCGATTCAGACAGGCAAGCCAAGTTCGCGCAGCTGCTTCACCGTCTCGGCGCAATCGACATGATGAATTGCATGCCAGCCGAGGCGGCGCGCCGCTTCCACGTTCTTGGCCGAGTCGTCGAGGAAGACCAGTTCCGACGGCTTCAGGTTCGGTAGATGCTTGCCGTAGCGCGTCAGCGCGATCTGGTAAATCACATCGTCCGGCTTGATGCATTGCTCCGTTCCCGACACCACGATGTCACGGAATATCTGCAGGAAATCATAGTTCGCCAATGCGTACGGAAAGGTCTCCGAAGACCAGTTGGTCAAGCCGAATAGCGGCACATCCTTGTCGTGCAAGGTGCGCAGCAGTTCCACGCCGTCATGCAGCGGCCCGCGCAGCATTTCCGTCCAGCGATCGTAAAACGCGCGAATCATCGGCTCATGTTGCGGATGTTCGGCCAGCAGCAACTCGGTGCCGTCTTTCAGCGTGCGGCCGCCGTCCTGGCGTATGTTCCAGTCGGGCGAACAGACATTGTTGAGGAAATGTTCGCGCTCGGCGGCGTCTGGAATCAGTTCTTGATACAGGTGCAGCGGATTCCAGTCGAACAGCACGCCGCCGAAATCGAACACCACGGCGCGGATGCCGGCCGAACTTGCATAGTCAGGGTTGAATTTTTGCATCAGGCGACCATCAGTTGAATGTTGAAGGAATGTTCTAGACATCAAAGCGTGCGGAAAAATTCATACAACTCGGGCGCATCCGCATACGCCACGTTGAAACGGAACCACGGCTGATCCGGCGGCGTGAGGTGGAAGAATTCCCCCGGCGCCAGCCAGATGCCTTTTTGCCGCGCCCGGTCGGCGATCTCGCGTGCGCTCAGGTCGCAGCCGTCCAGCCGCGCCCAGGAGAACATGCCGCCGCGCGGCGTGGTAAACGGCGTCAGGCCGGTCTCGCTGAGCTTGCCGTTGACGCGCGATTGCGCATTGAGCAGCGACGCCGCCAGGTTTTCGACGTGGCGGCGATGGTGGCCTTCGGTCAGCACGCTGTGCACCAGGCGTTCGTTGATTTCGGAATTGGTCAGGCTCAGCACCATCTTGGTATGCACCAGCTGGCGCGCCAGATCGCGCTGGCAGGCGATGAAGCCGAGGCGCAGCGAGGGCGCGATGGTCTTCGAATAACTGCCGACGTAAATCACGCGCTGCAAACCGTCCAGCGCCGCCAGCATCGGATCGGTCGGCTGGCCCAGCTCGCGGAAGATGTCATCCTCCACCACCCAGAAACCATGACGCTCGGCCGCCTGCAAAACACGCATCGCGCAGGCCGGCGTGTATGACGTTCCGGTCGGGTTGTGCAGCACGCTGGTGGTGAAAAACAATTTCGGCTTGTGCGTGCGCGCCAGCGTCTCCAGCATTTCGGTGTCGACACCGGTGGGCGTGCGCGGAATGCCGATCACGTTGAGGTCGGCCATCCTGAGCATGGCGATCAGATTGCAATAACCGGGGTCGTCGACGAACACCGTATCGCCGCGCTTGACCATGGTGCGGATGATCAGATCCAGGCCCTGCGTGGCGCCATGCGAGGTGAGCACCTGGTCGAGCGAGACTTCCAGCGACCAATTGGCCAGGAACTGGCAGATGATCTGGCGCAGCGGCGCGTAGCCGTAAGGATGGCCGTAGCCGACCTGCTGCGCGCCGGGCGAGCGGATGATGCGGCGCTCGGCCTGGTGCAGTCCTTCGTCGTCCAGCCATTTGCCGGGCAGCCAGCCGCAGCCGGCCTTGATCGGCACGCGCTCGTCGGCGAACATCTCCGACAATAGCCAGGCTGAATCGATGACCGGATCGGGCGGCGTGAAGGCCATTGCCGGCGGCGGGTTGGCGCCCTTGGGCGCGATGAAGAAGCCGGCCCCGCGCCGCACGATCAGCAGGCCGCGCGCGACCAGTTGCTCATAGGCTTCCACCACAGTCGAGGCGCCGATGGCGTGCGACTCGGCGAACTGCCGCACCGACGGCAGGCGCTCGCCCGACCGCAGCGCGCCCTGTTCGATCAATTGCGCCAATCCGTTCACCACTTGCTCGACCAGGCGGTTGCTCCCACTTCTGGAGCCGCCCTTTGCACCGTTGCGCTCCAATGTCAGGTAAACCGCTTCACGCTGGGCTTTCGCCATCTTTTCCTCGCTGCCGCCCGCAGGCCGACGCGCTTCAGAGCTTGTCAGGCGGGCAAGTGTCATCAATACAGATTGTTGAAATAAACAATACAGTTCTTCGGTTAATTCCAAAGTGTATCTAACAATCCTGGCCGCGTCTCGCAATAATCGAGCATCGTCAACCGCCCGAGGTGCGCCTGAAATGAACAAACCACTGTCTTCTTCCGACCTGTCCGCCTATTGGATGCCCTATACCGCCAACCGCAACTTCAAAGCCAGCCCGCGCATGCTGGTCTCGGCGGAAGGCATGTATTACCGCGACGACGCCGGCAACGCCATCCTCGACGGCACTGCCGGCCTGTGGTGTGTACCGCTGGGCCACGCCCAGCCGAAGATCGTCTCGGCCGTGCAAAAGGCCGTGGCGACCCTGGACTACGCACCGTCGTTCCAGCTCGGCCATCCGATGGCGTTTGAACTGGCCGAGCGCCTCAAGCAATACACCGGCGGACGCTTCTCGCAAGTGTTCTATACCGGCTCCGGCTCGGAAGCAGTCGACACCGCCCTGAAAATCGCCCTGGCCTATCACCGCGTGCGCGGCGACGCCACCCGCACCCGCCTAATCGGCCGTGAGCGCGGCTACCACGGTGTCGGCTTCGGCGGCATGTCGGTCGGCGGCATCGGCGGCAATCGCAAGACCTTCAACTCGGCGCTGCTGCAAGGCGTCGATCACCTGCCGCACACCCATAACCTCGAAAAGAACGCCTTCACCAAGGGCGAGCCGGAATACGGCACCCACCTGGCTGATGAACTGGAGCGTCTGGTCACGCTGCACGACGCCTCCAACATCGCCGCCGTGATCGTCGAGCCGGTGGCCGGTTCGACCGGCGTGCTGATCCCGCCCAAGGGCTATCTCAAGCGTCTGCGCGAGCTGTGCACCAAGCACGGCATCCTGCTGATTTTCGATGAAGTGATCACCGGCTTCGGCCGCCTCGGCACGCCGTTCGCATCGGACTACTTTGGCGTTGAACCGGACATCTTCACCACCGCCAAGGGCCTCACCAACGGCGTGGTGCCGATGGGCGCCGTGTTCGTCAAGCCGCACATCCATGAAGCCTTCATGAACGGCCCCGACGGCATCGAACTGTTCCACGGCTATACCTATTCCGGCCATCCGCTGGCCTGCGCCGCCGGCCTGGCGTCGCTGGATATCTTCGAACAGGACGGCATCCTCGAACACGCCAACAGCGTCGCCGATTACTTCCAGGAAGCCGCGCATTCTCTGCGCGGACTGCCGAACGTGATCGATATCCGCACCATCGGCATGATCGTCGGCATCGAGCTGGCGTCGATCCCGGGCAAGGTCGGCGCACGCGCTTACGACGCCTTCCGCCGCGCCTTCAACGACGGCATCCTGATCCGCGTGACCGGCGACATCATCGCCTTGTCGCCGCCGCTGATCATCGAGAAGAAACACATCGACGAACTGTTCGGCAAGCTCGCCGCCATTTTGAAAACATTAGATTAAGAACCAAGGAAACAAGTCAGCATGGAAAAGATTACCCACTTCATCGGCGGCCGCCGCGTCGACACCAACAGCGACCGCTACGCCGATGTCTTCAACCCTGCCTTGGGCGTACCAGTCGCACGCGTTGCGCTGGGCACGGCGGAAGAAGTCAATGATGCCGTCACCGCAGCCGCAGCAGCTTTTCCGGCATGGTCCAACACGCCGCCGCTGACGCGTGCACGCGTGCTGTTCAAATTCCTCAACCTGATCCAGCAGCACGCCGACGATTTCGCCGCGATTCTCACCCGCGAACACGGCAAGACCTTCTCCGACGCACAAGGCGAAGTCGCGCGCGGCATCGAAGTGGTCGAGTACGCAGTCGGCATTCCGCAGATGCTCAAGGGCGAATACACCGACCAGATCGCCCGCGGCATCGACGCCTGGTCGATGCGCCAGGCGCTGGGCGTGGTGGCCGGCATCACGCCGTTCAACTTCCCGGCGATGGTGCCGATGTGGATGTTCCCGATCGCGCTGGCCTGTGGCAACTGCTTCATCCTCAAGCCTTCCGAACGCGACCCGTCGGCCTCGCTGCTGATCGCCGAATTGCTGCAGCAAGCCGGTTTGCCGGACGGCGTGTTCAGCGTCATCCAGGGCGACAAGGTCACCGTCGATGCATTGCTCGATCATCCGAAAGTCAAAGCCATCAGCTTCGTCGGCTCGACGCCGATCGCCGAATACATCTACGCGCGCGGCAGCGCCAAGGGCAAGCGCGTCCAAGCCTTGGGCGGCGCCAAGAATCACATGGTCGTCATGCCCGACGCCGACATGCAAGTTGCGGTCGATGCGCTGATCGGCGCAGCATACGGTTCGGCCGGTGAGCGCTGCATGGCGATCTCGGTCGCGGTCGCGGTCGGCGACGCCGGCGACAAGCTGGTCACGGCTTTGGCCGAACGCACCCGCAATCTGAAGATCAACGACGGCATGGAAAAAGATGCCGAGATGGGCCCGGTCGTCACCGCTGCAGCAAAAGCGCGTATCGAAGGCCTGATCGGCAAGGGCGTCGAAGAAGGCGCGACGCTGGTGGTCGACGGTCGCGGCTTCAAGGTGCCGGGTCGTGAAAACGGTTTCTTCGTCGGCGGCACGCTGTTCGATCACGTAACTCCTGAAATGACCATCTACAAGGAAGAAATTTTCGGACCCGTGCTGTGCGTGGTGCGCGCACCCGATGTCGCTACCGCGGTCGAGCTCATCAATAATCATGAATACGGCAACGGTGTCGCCGTCTTCACACGCGACGGTGGCGTGGCGCGCGAGTTCGTGCGTCAGATCGAAGTCGGCATGGTCGGCGTCAACGTGCCGCTGCCGGTGCCGATGGCGTTCAGCAGTTTCGGCGGATGGAAGCGCAGTCTGTTCGGCGACCATCATGTCTACGGTCCGGAAGGCGTGCGTTTTTACACCCGCGCGAAAGCCGTGATGCAGCGTTGGCCGAACACCGCCAGCGCCGGCGCCGAGTTCGCTTTCCCGCAGATGAAGTGAGCTTGAAAAAAAGATGAAACCGGCGATTTCTTCATAGACAAAAACGGCATGAGCGAACCTCATGCCGTCGCCGTTTTCAGAACCGGTTTTACCATGTGAAGTATTGGTGCGAAAGACGAATTTGGTGGTGCAGAACGATACTGAAAATGCACCGTCATCTGCTGAAAGGAATAATTAAATTCATCAAAAGAAAAATCCCTCCGGGAAGTAATTCACGTAGCATGCAGTAACGCGAAAAAACAAAATGCAGACGTGCAAAAAGGCACGATCATGCAAGCATTCGCGGCAGTAAAAATATAAAAACGAACAGAGACATTAATCCAGGAGGAGCAAACATGATCCATCGTCATCATGCATTGCGACGTTCGCACATTCGCGTGCGCACAAGGTCGCAAAACCGTCATCTTCACACTGCTTTTACCGAGGTAAACGCGGTGCATTTCCTCATATCCCTGCAATAGCTTTCCCCGTATTTTTGCCTCTGGCGACGCCATGATTTTTCATCGTCACGGGCATGGAACTTGCGTCACAATACCCCGACTCAATTGCTGATCAACCCTTTCAATGCGCAGTCATTTTTTGGAGATGTGAATATGATGAAACGTCGTGATTTTCTCAAGCTGTCCGCCCTCGCCGCACCTGGCGCGCTGTCCTATACCGATGTCTTCGCGCAAGCCGATGCGATCCAGTTCGGTTGCCCTGTTCCAATGTCGGGTCCGTTCGCCGCCAACGGCAAGTACGCCGACATGGGCATGAAGCTGGTGCTGCAAAAATACGGCAAGGTGCTCGGCAAGAACCTGACTTACACCACGCTCGACACCGAAGGAAAACCGGCGACCGCCGTGCGCAAGGTGCAGGAAACGATGGAAAAGGGCACGCGCTTTTTCGCCGGCGGCATCCTCTCCGGCGAAGCGCTGGCGATGGGCAAGGAAGCGGAAAAAGGCGGCAGCATCTTCATCACCACCGCAGGCGCTGATGAAATCACCGGCAGCGATTGCAACCGCGCTACCTTCCGCTGGTCGGTGCCGACCTTCGGCGCGATCGAACAAACCGTGCGTCCACTGCTGGAAAAGATGCCCAACGCCAAACGCTGGTACACCATCACGCCGCAATATGTGTTCGGCGACGGCTTGCTGAGCGCGGCCAAGGCGATCTTCAAGGAAAAAGGCATTGAGCACGTCGGCAACAGCTACCACTCGCTGGCCGAGAAGGAATTCAGTGGCTACCTCACCAACGCCATGGCTGCCAAGCCGGACGTCCTGCTGTTGCTGAATTTCGGCTCGCAATCGTCGGACACGCTGCGTCAAGCCGTGAGCTTCGGCATGAAGAACAACTGCACCATCCTGATGGCCTGGGCTTCGGGCCTGGAACAATTCGAAACCCTGGGCGCGGACATTTGCGACGGCGTGTACTTCGGCGCGCAATACTGGCACGCCATCGATGCGCCGTTCAACAAGGAGTTCGTCAAGATCGTCAACGACTCGCTGAAGATCGACCCGAACTACAGCCTGGCCGGTTCCTACATCTGTACCAAGATCGTGCTCGACGCCATCATCAAGGCCAACAGCACCGATCCGAAAGCGGTCATTGCGGCGATGGAAGGCATGAAGTATGAAGGCCTGACCGGCACCGAAGAAATCCGCAAGGGCGATCACCAGGTCATCAAGAACTACTACCTGCTCAAGGGCAAGGCGAAGTCGAAGATGCGCAACAAGAACGACTATGCGGACATCATCTCGTCCGGCAAGTCCTTCCTCGCGCTCGACAAAACCATGTGTAAATTGGGCTAAACCTGTTGGCGTAGTTTGTTTCTGCACGGCGCGGTACAGACATCCTGTATCGCGCCAACTCCGCACATTACTGCAAGCTGCTTGCACAAGCGTTTCGAGGTTTCATGAATATCTATCTGCTGCAAATTGCCAACGGCATCGGCATCGGCATGCTGTATTTCCTGCTCGCGGTGGGCCTTTCCATCGTGTTCGGGCTGCTGCGTTTCGTCAATTTTTCGCATGGCGCGTTTTTCCTGCTGGGTGCGTATTTCTGCTTCCAGCTTGGTGAAATGGGCGTCAATTTCTGGTGGTCCTTGTTGATCGCTCCCGTCGTGGTCGGCTTGTTTGCATTCCTGGTTGAGCGCTTCGTCCTGCGCCACATTTATGCATTGCCGCATCACTTCCATATTCTCTTCACGGTCGGCCTGGCGCTGGTGTTGCAGGAGGCCGTGATCTCTTATTGGGGTCCGTTGGGCAACAATATTTCACCGCCGGATATCTTGCAGGGCGTGGTCATGGCCGGTGGTTTCGTGTATCCGAAATACCGTCTGTTCGTGATCGCTTTCACCGCCGTGATGGCGCTGCTGTTGTGGTGGATCCTCGAAGGAACACGCCTCGGTTCCATCGTGCGCGCCGGCAGCGAATCGACTGAAATGGTGTCGCTGCTGGGCCTCAATATCGATCGCATTTTCAGCCTGGTGTTTGCACTGGGCGCGTTCACCGCCGGCCTGGCGGGCGCCCTGGCGGCGCCTATCCGCGGCGTCGAACCGTTCATGGGCGTCGAGGCCCTGGGCATCGCGTTCGTGGTGGTGGTGATCGGCGGCCTCGGCAGTTTCTCCGGCGCGCTGGTGGGCGGCATCCTGGTAGGCATCGTGCAAAGCGTGATGAGCACGGTGTGGTCGGAAGGCGCGCATCTGATGATTTATGTGGCGATGGCGGCGGTCATGCTGCTGCGTCCGAACGGCCTGCTCGGCCGCGCCAGCTGAGGAGATGATCATGAAACATATCGCTCATTTCCGCTTTACGCTGCTGGTCATCGCCGTGGTGTTGCTGCTGCCGCTGTGCGTCGGCTCCGGCACGCTGGCGACTGAAGTATTGATCTATGCGCTGGCCGCACTCGGTTGCAACCTGCTGCTCGGGTATACCGGGCTGATGTCGTTCGGCCAGGGGATTTTCTTCGGCATCGGCAGTTACGCCACTGGTCTGGCGTTGTTGCACCTGAAGGCGCCGCTGCTGATTTCGCTATTGATCGCCGCACTCATCGGCGGGCTGATTGCGCTGCTGGTCGGCTGGTTCTCGATTCGCCAGCGCGGCACTTATTTCGTCATGCTGACGCTGGCGTTTGCGCAGATGTTCTACTTCCTCGCCTACACGATGAAAGACATCACCGGCGGCGACAACGGCCTGCTCGACATCCCGCGTCCGAACCTGTCCGTGTTGGGCCACACGCTGTTGCCGACGACCACGTCGTGGCAGTACTACAGCTTCGTCGCGATCCTGTTCGTGGTGGTGTTCTGGCTGTTGCAGCGCGTGGTGGACTCTGTGCTGGGACGCACGCTGCTGGCGGTGCGCGACAACGAGGCGCGCGCGTCTGCTGTCGGCTATGACATCACCCTGCTGAAGCTGGCCGCGTTCGTCATCTCCGGTGCCGTGACCGGTCTCGCGGGTGGTTTGCACGCGATGATGACCGGCGTCGCGCCGCTGTCGAACATCGAATACCACACCAGCGAATCGATCCTGATCATGACCGTGATCGGCGGCACCGGCAACCTGTTCGCGTCGGTGCTGGGCGCGTCGTTCTACGTGATTGTCGGCAACTGGCTGTCGACGCTGTGGCCACGCTGGCTGATGCTGCTGGGCTTCCTGCTGATCGGCGTGAGCCTGTACATGCACAAGGGCTTGTACGGCCTGGCGCAATCGCTGTTGCAACGTTTCCGTCCCGGCGCAAAACCGAGCGCGGACGTCGCCAAGGAGATCCACTGATGAGCACGCCTATCCTCAAAGCGGTGAACGTCACCAAACGCTACGGCAAGTTCACCGCAGTCAACAACATCACGCTGGACATCCTGCCGGGCACCGTGCATTCGGTGATCGGTCCCAACGGCGCCGGCAAGACTACGCTGTTCCATACGCTGACCGGCACCACGCCGATCACCGAAGGCAGCATCCTGGTCGAGGGCGAAGAAGTCTCGCACCTGCCCGGCTACAAACGCGTGCGCAAAGGCCTGGCGCGTTCGTTCCAGGTGACCAGCCTGTTCCCCAACCTGAGCGTGCGCGAAAACCTGCGGCTGGCGGCGCAAGGCACGCGTCCGGCGCAGGCGCTCAATCCATGGAAGCGGCCCGAGTTGCTGCGCCAGGCCTGCGACCTCGCCGAACAATTGGTGGCGCGCCTGAACCTGCAAGGCGTCGCCGATCGCCTGTCGTCGGAACTCTCGCACGGCCAGCAACGCCGCCTCGAAGTCGGCATGGCGATGGCAGGTCAGCCGAAGGTGATCTTCCTCGATGAGCCGACTTCCGGCATGGGCATCGACGACATCGCCGAGATGAAAAAACTGATCCACAGCTTGCGCGACAATTACACCGTGGTGCTGATCGAACACAACATGGATATCGTGATGGACATCTCCGACAGCATCACCGTGATGCAACAGGGACAGATCCTGGCGCAAGGCAAGCCGAATGAAATCCGCAATGACGAACGCGTGCGCCGCGCTTATCTGGGCAGCATGATCACCGGTGGAAAGAACGGAGGAAAAGCATGATCCTCAACGTACAGGACATTCACGGCTATTACGGCAAGAGCCATGTGCTGCAAGGCGTGTCGCTGCAGGTCGCGGCCGGCGAAGTGGTAACGCTGCTGGGCCGCAACGGCGCCGGCAAGAGCACCACCTTGAAAAGTATCGTCGGCGTGGTGCAGCCGCGCCAGGGTAAGGTCATGTTCGAAGGCAACAACGTTGCCGGCCTGCCGGCTTACAAGATCGCTGCGCGCGGTGTGTGCCTGGTGCCGGAACATCGCGGCATCTTCAAGCTGCTGACGGTGGAAGAAAACCTGACCATGGCGGCGCGCAAGGATTCGGCCTGGGGTCTGGAAGACGTGTACAAGATATTCCCGCGCCTGAAGGAGCGCCGCAAGAACGGCGGCGGCCAGTTGTCGGGCGGCGAGCAGCAGATGCTGGCGATCGCACGCGCGCTGATGACGCATCCCAAGGTGCTGATGCTGGATGAGCCGGTCGAGGGACTGGCGCCGGTGATCGTCGACGAGATCGTCGCGCAGATCAAACTGATCAAGGCCACCGGCATGTCGATCATCCTGGTCGAGCAGAACCTGGAGGTCTGCACGCAACTGGCGGATCGCCATTACATTGTGGAACAGGGGCGCATCGCCTATACCGCGACCAACGCGGAATTCCTCGCCGACGACAGCGCGAAAGATCGCTATCTTGGCGTGAATTTAGCTGCATGAGTTGAAGCCTGATTTTCAGCCTGCCTGACTACGAACACCATTGAATCTGACGGAATCATCATGAACACAAAAACCAGCATCACCAATTTGCGCATCGACGGCAAACGCCTGTGGAACTCGCTGATGGATCTCGGCGCGATCGGTGCGACACAGAAGGGCGGCGTCTGCCGCCTCGCGCTGACCGATCTCGACAAGCAGGGCCGCGATCTCGTCAGCAGCTGGGCCAAACAGGAAGGCATGAGCGTCGTCGTCGACCAGATCGGCAACATCTTCATGCGCCGCGCCGGCCGCAATAACGACCTGCCGCCGGTAGTCACCGGCTCGCACATCGACACACAGCCGACCGGCGGCAAGTTCGACGGCAACTACGGCGTGCTGGCCGGCATGGAAGTGATCCGCACGCTCAACCAGCACAACATCCAGACCGAAGCGCCGATCGAAGTCGCGGTGTGGACCAACGAAGAAGGTTCGCGCTTCGTGCCGGTGATGATGGGTTCGGGCGTGTTCTGCGGCGCGTTCACGCTGGAGCATGCTTACAGCGCGACCGACACTGACGGCAAGAACGTCAAGGATGAACTGACGCGCATCGGCTACATCGGTGAACAGAAGTGCGGCGATCATCCGATCGGTGCGTACTACGAAGCGCACATCGAGCAAGGCCCGGTGCTGGAAAACGCCGACACCGTGATCGGCGTGGTGCCTGCCGTGCTGGGTCTGTCGTGGTACGACTGCACGGTCACCGGCTTCGAATCGCACGCCGGTCCGACGCCGATGGAAATCCGCAAGGACGCGCTGCAAGTGTCGACGTACATCATGCAGGAAGTCGTGGCCATCGCGAATCGTTATCCGCCCTACGGCCGCGGCACCGTCGGCCAGGTGCAGGTGATGCCGAACAGCCGCAACGTGATTCCGGGCCAGGTGAAATTCTCCATCGACCTGCGCAACGTCAGCGATGAAACGCTCAATCAGATGCACGAAGATCTGCTGGCGTATCTGGAACAAACCCGCCAGAAGACCGGACTGAAGATCGAGCTGGAACGCGTGTCCTACTTCCCGCCCTGCCCTTTCCATCCCGACTGCGTCGGCGAAGTGCGCAATGCATCGGCGATGCTTGGCTACGCCACCATGGATGTGGTTTCGGGTGCAGGTCACGATGCGATCTACGCCGCGCGCCTGGCCCCGGCCGGGATGATTTTCGTACCGTGCAAGGATGGTGTCAGCCATAACGAAATCGAGGACGCCAAACCCGAACATCTGGAAGCCGGCGCCAACGTGCTGTTGCATGCAATGCTGGCCAGCGCAAAAGTCGTCGCCTGAATAACGAACCCCGCAAGGAATAGTCATGCCGTTAAAGATAGTCGTCGCCCGTCTCAACCACGAGACCAACACCTTCTCGCCGATCCCGACGCCGCTGGAAGCGTTCCTGCCGCAATGGGACGCCGCTGCCTACAAGGATCAGAAAGGCGCACGCACTGCGATGGGTGCCTTCCTCGATATCGCTGACGGCCTGTCGGCCACCATCGTGACGCCGTTGTCCGCCACGGCCAATCCGAGTGCAACGGTGGCCGCCGATGCGTACACGCTGATGACCGACGCCATCGTGCGGGCAATCGAAGGCGGTTGCGACGCCATCATGCTCGACCTGCATGGCGCCATGGTGGCGGAGAACGCCGACGATGGCGAAGGCGCGCTGCTCGAACGCATCCGCAAGATCGCGCCGCATGTACCGCTGTGCGTGGCGCTCGATCTGCACGGTAACGTCACGCAAAAGATGGTCGACAACGCCGACATCATCGTCAGCTTCAAGACTTATCCGCACATCGACATGTATGAAACCGGCGAACACGCCGGACGCCTGCTGGTGGAGCTGCTTCAAGAGAAGTCGCGCCCGGTCACCGGTTGGCGCCAAGTACCGTTGCTGTCGGCGACGCTAACCAGCAATACCTCGGCCTCGGCAATGTTGCGCGCGGTTGAACAGGCCAAGCTGGCGGAGAAGCAGACCGGCGTATTGGCGGTGTCGGTGCTGGCCGGATTTCCGCTGTCCGACTTCCGCGATGCCGGCATGTCGGTGGTGGTAGTGACCGACAACGATGCGGCGCTCGCGCAAAACGTCGCCGACACGATTGCGAAACAGATCTGGGCCGAGCGTGACGATTTCGTCTACGACAGCCAGCCGCTGCGCGAGTCGCTGGCGCATGCGCGTGAAATGGCTGCGGGTTCGGGCAAGGGCCCGGTGCTGTTGCTGGACCATAGCGACAACGTCATGTCGGGCGGCACCTGCAACACCATGGACGTATTGGAAGCGGCGCTGGCCGGAGGCATGCGCGGCATCGCCGCCGGTCCGATCAGCGATCCGGAAGCGGTCGCGCAATTATTGAAAGCGGGCGTGGGCGGCACAGTCACGCTGGCGGTCGGCAACAAGGTGGCGCTGACGCAGCAGGGCATCGTCAAGACGCCACTGCAACTGACCGGCAAGGTGCTGGCGATCACCGACGGCGTGTTCCGCGTATCGGGTCCGATCTATACCGGCTCGACCATCAATATGGGCAACAGCGTGCTGTTCGACACCGGCGCAGCAAAAATCGTCATCACCGAGGAACGCGTCGAGCCGTATGACCTGGGCGTGTTCACCAGCCTCGGCCTGGACCCGGCGACGATGGATTACGTGATCCTGAAGTCGCGCATGTATTGCCGCCCGGTGTTCGTGCCGATCAGCAAAGGGCTGGTGGAATGCGACTCCGACAGCGGCGGCCCGACCAGTTCCAACTTCGACCTGTTCCCGATCCGCAAGGTGCGGCGTCCGGTCTATCCGCTCGACGCTGCAACACCCTCGCCCGTCTGACGATCTGAGTAATACGACCATGCCATCGACGAGCGCGCAGAGCCGCAAGGACAGCGGCAAGGCGAAGTTGCTGCTGCTCATCCTCGGTGTGCTCTGGGGACTCAACTGGCCTGCGGTGAAGATATCGTTGAGCGGGATCTCGCCGTGGACCTTGCGCAGCATCGGTCTCGGCGCTGCCGCGTGCACGCTGTTCGCGCTGGCGTTCGCACGCGGGCGCAGCCTGCATATCAGCCGGCGCGATCGTCCGCACATCGTCATGACGGGGCTGCTCAACATCGCGCTGTTCAACATCTTGCTGACCTTCGCCCAGCTCGGTGCGGCGACCTCGCGCGTGGCGATCATCACTTATTCGATGCCGCTGTGGGCGACGCTGTTTGCGCGCATCGCGCTCGGTGAAAAACTCGACCGCATGCGCGCCATTGGTCTGGCGTTCGGAGCCGGCGGCCTGGCGGTGCTGATTGCGCCGTTGATCGGCGGCGGCCTGCTGAACCTGCCGCATGGCATCCTCTACGCATTGGCGGCAGCGCTGACCTGGGCTGCCGGAACCGTCTACATGAAGTGGGCCAAAATCAACGCCGAACCGCTGGCGATCGCCGCCTGGCAATTGCTGATCGGCGCGCTGGTGGCGCTGGCCGGCTTGCTGTCGTTCGAGGGATGGCCACATCCGGGTGCGCTGCATCTGCCGGTCATGATCGCGCTGGCGTATCACATCTTTTTCGGCATGGCCGCGGCCTACATCTTGTGGTTCGAGATCATTGCCAGATTGCCGGCCGGCGTTGCCGCATTGGGCACCTTGCTGGTGCCGGTGGTCGGCGTCAGCAGTGCGATGTTGCTGCTCGGCGAACGTCCCAGCGTGCCCGACCTGCTGGGCTTCGCGCTGATTTTCGGCGCCGCCGTCTGTGTGCTGCTGCCGGCAGGATCCCTGCGCCTGAGCAGGGCCTGATCAGTTCTGCGCTGTCTGCAGTGAATTGACGAAAGCAGTCTTGAGCACGTGGTGCGGCACGTAGAGCAAGTCCGTCACCGTCTCCGGCGCCAGCGCGCGCGAAAAGAAAAATCCCTGCCCGAAATCGCAACCGATGTTGCGCAGGTGGTCGACCTGCATCTCGGTCTCGGTACCTTCCGCCACCACCTCGATACCCAGATTGCGCGCCAGCGTCATGATGGTCTGCACGATCTGCAAGCGCTCGTGATCCTCGTTCATGCGCATGACGAAGGAGCGGTCGATCTTCAACACGTCCAGCGGGAAACGGTGCAGGTAACTCAGCGATGAATAACCGGTGCCGAAATCGTCGACGCTGAAGCGCACGCCGATCTCGCGCAGCTGCGACAGGATGCGGATGGTGCGCTCGACATCGCCCATGGTCACGCTTTCGGTGATTTCCAGACGCAGGGTGTTGGGATCGATGCCGGTCTCGGCGACGATCTGCTTGATCTGATCCACCAGGTTGGGCTGCACGAACTGGCGCGGCGAAATGTTCACGCTGATGGTGAGCGGCTTGGCGCGCGGGAATTGCCGGTGCCACTGGTGCATCTGGCGGCAGGCTTCGCGCAGCACCCACATGCCGATGTGGAGGATCAGGCCGGTGTCTTCGGCGACGTCGATGAAGTCGCCCGGATAGACCAGCTCATCCGGTCCGCGCTGCCAGCGCACCAGCGCTTCGACGCCGACGATGGTGCCGGCCTGCAGTTCGATGATGGGCTGGTAGTGCAAGACGAATTCGTTGTTCTTCAGTGCGTGGCGCAACGCGGTCTCAACGGCGAGGCGACTGACCGCGCCCTTGCGCATGCTGCGGTCGAACACTTCGTAGCGGCTCTCGCCCATCGACTTGGCGCGGTACAGCGCCAGATCGGCGTCGCGCAGGACTTCGTCGGCGAGCGTATGGCCGACGTCGCCGAATACGATGCCGGTGCTGGCGCCGGCGTAAATCTCCTGGTCACGGATCAGGAACGGCAAGGCCATCGCCGCCTGGATGCGCTCGGCGATGCGTACCGCTTCGCCGACGTCATCGATATCGCTCAGCAGCACCGTGAATTCATCGCCGCCCATGCGCGCCAGCGTGTAGCTCGGGCTGACGCCGTCAACGCGCAAGGTGTCGGCGGAGGAAGGCGCGGCGGGGTGATCCGGACGCAGGGCATTCCTGAGACGCGCCGCCACCTGGATGATCATGCGGTCGCCGGCGAGGTGGCCGAGGCTGTCGTTGACGATCTTGAAGCGGTCGAGATCGATGAACAATACGGCAAAGTGCGCGTTCTCGTCATCCCATTGGCGTTGCAGCGCCAGGTCCAGTTGTTGCAGGAACAGGTTGCGATTGGGCAGGCCGGTCAGCGCATCGTGCGAGGCATCATGCGCCAGCCGTCGCAGCGCCTGCGCGCGCTCGGCAACGCGACCGAGACGCGTGCCGATCTGGCGCATCAGGCTCATCAGGCGCAGCAGGTGATCGTCGAGCGACAGGATGCGCACCGAGAAAAATTCCAGCACCGCCACCACATCGCCGCCGCTCATCACCGGGAACGCAATCGCTGCGCGGATGCCGACTGAACGTGCAATGTCGGCGCGCAATGCATCACGGTCGGCGCCGAGGTTGACGATCCAGACCGGCGCGGCTTCCTTGAGCACGCGGCCGGGCAAGTCTTGTTCCGCCAGGAATTGCGGATCGCCGGACATGCAGCGGAAGGCGGAAAATTCGGGCCGGTTGGCGCCGTGCCAGATGCCGCTGGACACCAGGACCGACGGCTTGGCGCCCTTGCGCACGTGGAAGCAGTGGCCGAGCGGCCAGCCGGTGTAGCGGCAGATCTCATCGATGGCGAATTGCAGGGCCTGGTCGAGCGTGTCGGCGTCGTTGGCGGCCGTAGTGACGGCTTCGAGCACTTGCAGCTGGCGCAGGCGGCCTTCGGTGGCGGCGTCGGACTGCAGGCGGGCGTCGCGTTCACGCACCAGCGACTGCGTCAGTTTTTCTAATTCCGCAGCCTGCGCAGCCGCGTCCGGTTTTATTGTCATGGGACCGTAGGTTTGATCGTGAAGTAATCGTGAGGTGGGCGGCCATGCGCATTGCCGTGGTGCACTTCCGAAGCAGAGGATTATAGCGGCACGTTGTCACTATTGCATGGGGGCATTTCGGCGATGCCGCCCCGGTTTCCTTCCAATCCTGACGCAGAGTTGACAAAAGACCCTACAAAGCGCCGCTCACCTTCGATTTGAAGCCATTTCGCTGTGATACGCTGGACCGATAACAATAATTCAACGCCCGCGCACACCGGCGCGGAAATGAAAATGCAGCACGGGAAAAGGAGACGGCCATGAAGAACTACAGGATAGGTGTGCGGCTCGGGATCGGTTTTTTGGCGATGCTGATGTTGATGGCGGTCATGGTAGGCATCGGCGTCTGGCGCCTGCAGGGTATCGGCGACGCCACCGACGACATGGTCAAGAATGCCTTGCAGAAAGAACGCGACGCCTCGCGATGGCATGCCGCCATCAAGGAAAACGGCGTGCGCACCTTTGCCGTGATGCGCAGCGATGATGCCGAATTCCAGAAATACTTCCAGACCCAGATCGATGCGGAATCGAAGAAGGTCAGCGATACCCAGAAACGGGTGGAAGCGGCGATTTCTTCACCGGAAGAGAAACAACTGTTTGACGAAGTCGGCAAGCTGCGCGCCGTCTACCGCACCGCGCGCGAAGATATTTTCAAGATGAAGGCGGCCGGCAATGCCGAGGAAGCCAAGCAGCTGACCAACACCAAACTGGTCAAGATGATGGACGACTACTCCGGCAGCGTGCTGAAGTACGCCAACTACCAGACCGAGATCATCAATCAGGCCGCACAGCATATCAACGACAGCTATCAATCGGGACGCACCTTGCTGCTGAGCCTGGGCGTGATTGAACTGATCCTCGGCGGCCTGCTCGGCTGGCTGCTGACGCTGAGCATCACGCGTCCGCTCAACCAGGCGGTGAGCATTGCAGAGACAGTCGCCTCGGGCGACCTGACCTCGCACATCGACGGCAGCGGCAAGGATGAAACCAGCAAGCTGCTGCAAGCGCTCAAGACCATGAACGACAACCTGCTCAATATCGTCGGCGAAGTGCGCAGCGGCACCGACACCATAGCCACCGCTTCAAGCGAAATCGCCAGCGGCAACCTCGACCTGTCGGCGCGCACCGAAAGCCAGGCCGGCGCGCTGGAAGAAACCGCATCGGCCATGGAAGAACTGACCTCGACCGTGAAGCAGAACGCCGACAACGCGCGCCAGGCCAATCAGCTCGCCGTCTCGGCATCCGCGGTCGCGGTGGAGGGCGGCAGTGTAGTCGGCCGTGTAGTCGACACCATGGGCGCAATCAATGAATCATCCAGGAAGATTGTCGACATCATCAGCGTGATCGACGGGATCGCCTTCCAGACCAACATCCTGGCGCTGAATGCCGCCGTGGAAGCCGCGCGGGCCGGTGAACAGGGCCGCGGCTTCGCGGTGGTTGCCTCCGAAGTACGCAGCCTGGCGCAACGCTCGGCGGCGGCGGCCAAGGAAATCAAGGCGCTGATTGACGATTCGGTGGAGAAAGTGGGCTCCGGCAGCAAGCTGGTCGAACAGGCCGGCGCCACCATGACCGAAGTGGTCGCCAGCGTCAAACGCGTAACCGACATCGTCGGCGAAATCAGTTCGGCCAGCCAGGAACAGAGCGACGGCATCGAGCAGGTCAATCGCGCCATCACCCAGATGGATGAGACCACGCAGCAGAACGCCGCGCTGGTGGAGCAGGCAGCCGCCGCCGCGCAATCGCTGCAGGATCAGGCAAGTACGCTGACCCAGGTGGTGAGCGTGTTCAAGCTGGACAACACGGCGGTGGCGGTCAAACCGGCGCTGCGCACGCTCGACATCACGCCGCAGCGCAAGCCGGCTGCAACGATGCGGGCGCGCGTGGCCAAAGCGGATGCGCCCAAGCTGAAGCAGGCGTCGACAACGGTTCCCGCCAAAGCATCCGAAGGGGACTGGGAACAGTTCTGATGGTGATGTTCAGCACGGGATCTTGATCAGGAAGTCCCATGAAAAACGCCGGCATGCAGCCGGCGTTTTTCATTGCTGAACCAGATACCTGCTTCAGGCGGCCAGCGCCTTTTCCAGCAGCTGATGCAGTTCGGCAAACTGCGGCTCGCCGACGTAGCGCTTGAGGATGCTCCCGTCCTTGCCGATGACGAAGGTGGTCGGGGTCAGCTTGACGTCGCCGAAGGCCTTGGCCAGCGTGTCTTGGGGATCAAGTGCAACCTTGAAGGGCAGCTTGCGGGTTTCGGTGTAGTTGAGGACGTAGTTCGGCGGATCGTAGCTCATCGCAACGGCGACGAAGTCCAGGCCCTGGTCCTTGTACTTGTTGTAGGTCGAGATCATCTGCGGCATTTCACCGACGCAGGTGGTGCAGCTGGTGGCCCAGAAGTTGACCATCACGACCTTGCCGCGCAAGTCCTTGAGCGCGACCTTCTCGCCGTCCAGCTTGACGAAGGTGACGTCCGGAGCGGTATTGCGCGCCGACAGCGAGCTGTAGCCGAACAAGGCGACGGCTGCGACGACGGCCAATCCGCCCAGCTTGAGGCCGAGGCGACGACGGGGCGCGGCAGCGGCTGCGGGCGTTGCTGAGGTGGCGTTTTTGGCTTCCATGATCTTTCCGTAGCAGTATTGCCGGATGACAAAGCGACAACATCGAACCGTGTCGGACCATCCGGAAACATCAGTCGATTGACGCATTATAGACGCGCCATGAAAAAGCCGCCGGGCCATGAACAATCATGAACGCGGCGGCTCCGCCCTGCTGCAGTGACTTCCTCTGCTGCAGGATTCAGCTTATTTTGCCGGATCCGGCGGCGCCTGGCGGGAATACTGCTTGAGTTCTTCTTCCGAAATATATTCGTACAGCGTCACAACCTTTTGCACGCCGCTCACGCCGGCGGCGATATCCGCCGCACGCTTGCCTTCGCGTTCCGTCACGCGTCCCATGATGTAGACGATGCCGCGTTCGGTGGTGACCTTGAACGCGCTGGAATACAGATCCTTGGCATCAACCAGGCTGGCCAGCACCTTGCTGGTCACGAGCGCGTCGCCGGAACGCGACGAGAAGTTGGACGAGCCGGAAATGGCCAGTTCATTGAACACGCCTTCGACGCCCGGCAGGCTCTTGATCTCGCGTTCGGCGGCAGCCTTGGATGCCTCGTCAGGCACTTCCCCGCTCAGCAGAACCTTGCGGTTGAAGCTGGTGACGTTGACGTGCGAACCCTGCGGCACCACGCCAGGGATGTTGGCTTCGCCCTTGACCACGATGGACTTGTCCTCGGTTTGCGCGCCCAGCGTGCGGCGATCGGTGGCAGCAAAAGTGCCGGCCAGCAAACCGCCGGCCAGTACGCCGAAGCAGCCCTGCAAGCCGATCGCCAGCATGCCGCATACGGCGGCAGCCGCCAGTGGACGGCGCAACTTCAACAACGTGGTCCAGCCAGCCTTGACATCATTCATACACATCACCTCCAAAGAGCGCGACATCGATACCGTCGCAAATACAATGTAAAGTCAGCAGATGCACTTCCTGGATGCGCGCGGTACGGTCATGCGGCACACAAATATGCACATCGGCATCGGTCAGTTTCTTGCCAATGGCGCCGCCGCCCTTGCCGGTCAGCGCCACCACACGCATGTCGCGTTCCTGGGCAATCTCGATGGCGGCCAGCACGTTGCCGGAATTTCCCGAGGTCGAGAATGCCAGCAACACGTCGCCGGCCTGGCCGAAGGCCTGGACCTGCTTCGAGAAAATTTCCAGGTAGCTGTAGTCGTTGCCGACTGCGGTCAGGATCGAGGTGTCCGTTGTCAACGCCAGCGCCGGCAGCGGCAGGCGCTCGCGTTCAAAACGACCGACCAGTTCAGCGGCAAAATGCTGGCAGTCCGCTGCCGAACCGCCATTGCCACAGGCAAGAATCTTGTTGCCATTCGACAGCGCCGTGAACATAAGTTCAATCGCCTGCTCGATCGGCTGCGCCAGCACGGCACCGGCGTGGATCTTGAGTTCGGCACTTTCCTGGAAATGCGAAAGGATACGTTGATTGGTCATGGTGCGAGTAAATTTAACGATGCATGAAGAACGACATTGTCTGGTGTGTCCGCCCGGGTTGCCGGCGTGGAACTGGCAAGCGGCGGCAGACAGTGCCAATAAGCCCGGCAATTATAGTGTAGTTGGCTGGCGGCTCCGCTTGTGCAAGCGGCAAAGAAGCGTATCAATATGCTTCAGGACTTGCTTCCACGGCATTCTTCAGCCAGTTCATGCGGTCGCCGTCATAGCCGATGACGTCAAAGCGGCAGGCCGGCGGCATGCGGTAGCGCTGCAGGAAAATCTGGGCCGCAACGATCAGGCGGCGCTGCTTGGCGCGTGTGACGCTGGCCAGTGCGCCGCCGTAGCTGTCCTTGCTGCGCTTGCGCACCTCGACGAACACCAGCGTGTCGCCGTCCTGCATGATGAGATCGATTTCGCCGCCCTTGCAGCGGAAGTTGCGCTCGACCGGGCGCAGTCCCTCGCCGCACAGGAAGGCCAGCGCCGCATCCTCGGCGGCGTCTCCACTGACTTGCTTGCTGGTGCGCGGACCGGTGTCGGCCTTGCCGCGCAGCCGGTCGAACAAGGCCATGCGCGCTCAGCGCTGGTTGGCCACCGGAACCGCGATGCCGTCCTGGTAGACGGCCTGGGTTTCCTTGCGCTGGAAATACGTGGCGCCGGCGCCCATGTTGGCGTTGATCTGGCCGGTCACGCCGTCGATGTCGAAGCCGGAACGCTGCGCGGCGATTTCACTGGCGACCCGGAAGGCGTCGATGCCGAGCGCGTACAGACGCTCAAGGTCGGCATTGGGCTTGCCGTCCGTATTGGCGACCGAGCGCGGATAAGCCGTCACGGCGGGGTGGTCGGCCTGCAATTGCCACGGCATGTCGACCAGGTGCACGCCGTCAAGTTCGGGCAAACGGCTGTCGTTGGCCGGCGGTGCGGTGTTGGTGGCGGCCGCTTTCGCTGCCGCATTGATTGCTGCCGTCGCCGTCGCCAGCGTCAGGGGATTGAGCTGGGAGGTGCCATAAAGTGGAATCTCGTTGCCGATGGCGCTGCGCAGCTGGATGGTCTGGGCGGCATCGAGCGCGACGAACAGCAGCGCCGGCCTTTCGGCCTGGATGCGCTGACTGAGTTGCGCCAGGCCGCTGGCGCTGAGTGCGTTGTTGGGCACGCTCAGTTCGAGATTGTCGACCGTCAGGCCGATCTGCCGGGCTTGCTGGGTGAAGGCCTTGGCGGCGCGACGCTGCCAGGCGACATTGGTGGCGACCGCAAAGATCTTGCCGGGGGTCTTGACGCGCTCGGCCCAGGCGGCTACCTGGCGCGCTTCGTCTTCGATCGACAAACCCACCAGCAAAAGTTGGCGCGGCAGGCGCTGTTCCGCGCCGTCGGGAAGGTCCGGCTGCGCCAGCGCGATGGTCGGCTTGACGATATTGTTGGATTGCGCCAGCGCGGTCACGGCGCTGCGCGCCAACGGGCCGACGATGATGTCGTATTTGGCGGCGGCGTCGTTGTACGCGCTCAGCACATCCTGCACGGAGTCGCCGGTTTCGATGATGGTGATGACGAGATTGTCGCGCGTGCGTTCGGAGGCCGTGAGGAAACCGGTACGCACCGCATCGGCAGCGGCGCCGAACACGCTGGAGCGCAGCGGCAGCAGCAGCGCAACGCGTTTGGGCGGCGGCGCGTTGTCGCTTTGCGCGAGCGGCGCCGGTTCAGCCGGGGCATTCTCCGCAACGGTTGTATTTGCCTGCACGGAAGCGCACAATCCGCTCAGCATGACAGTCTGCAAGATGACTTTCGCCCATTTTCCCAACATTATCTTCTCCAATGAGTCACCCCAACTCCAGCGCGGCAGCCGCGTCGTCAGTCCTGAGCGAGGCCGCGCAGCAGACGTATCCTGAGTCGGCATTATATGTGCTGGCCACGCCCATCGGAAATGTTTGCGACGTAACGTTGCGCGCTTTGCACGTCCTGACCATCGCCGACGCCGTCGCCTGCGAAGACACCCGCAACACCAGCCACCTGCTCACGCGCTACGGCATCAGCCAGACGCTGATCGCGGCGCATGAACATAACGAACGCGAAGCCGCAGACAAGATCATTGCGCGCCTGCAGCAGGGCCAGCGCATCGCCCTGGTGTCGGACGCCGGCACACCGGCGGTGTCGGATCCGGGCGCGCGCATCGTCGAGGCCGTGCGCGCCGCGGGACTGCGGGTGGTGCCGCTGCCGGGCGCATCGGCGGCGGTGACGGCGCTGTCGGCGAGCGGACTGGTCAACGATGCATTCCGCTTCATCGGCTTCCTGCCGAACAAGTCAAAACAGCGCGAACATGCTCTGCAAAAGCTGGCGGGCGATACCGCCACGCTGGTGTTCTACGAAGCGCCGCACCGCATCGTCGAAACGATCGACGCGCTGCTGCTGGCCTTCGGTCCCGAGCGCCATGTCGTGCTCGGGCGCGAACTGACCAAGCTGTTTGAAACCGTGCATCGTTGCCCGCTGGCCGAAGCGCCGGCCTGGCTGGCCGAAGACGCCAACCGCCAGCGCGGCGAGTTCGTGGTGCTGGTGGAAGGCGCCACGGCCGCCGGCGACGACAACGACGCCGAAGCCGAACGCGTGCTGCGCATCCTGCTGGAAGAATTGCCGCTCAAGCAGGCCGCGGGACTGGCCGCGCAAATCACCGGCCAAAAGAAAAACGCGCTCTATGAGCGCGCTTTGCAGATCAAGGATGCGAACGAAGCGTCGAACTGAAACGTCTGCGTGACGCCTCCGTGCACTGATATCAGTGCACGGTCGATTTTGAAAACAGGTTGAGCACGACGACGCCGACCAGGATCAATGCCATGCCGATGATGGCGGGCAGGTCCAGCGACTGGCCGTACAAGAAATACGCCACCACCGAAATCAGCACGATCCCCAGCCCCGACCAGATTGCGTACACGATGCCGACCGGGATCGATTTCAAGGTCAACGACAGACACAAAAAAGCCACCGCATAGCCGATCACCACCATGATCGACGGCAGCAGGCGCGTAAAGCCTTCAGCCGCGCGCAGGGCGGAGGTGGCAATGACTTCGGCCACGATGGCGATGCCCAGCAATAAATAGGGATGCATGTGTCTGTCCTGTAAAGTGAGTTGAGCGAATCAGCGTTCGACCACGAACGGCGTCACGCTGCTGCGTTGACGCACCACCTGGGCGGCGTCCATGGCCGCCGGGCGAGTGGCGTAAGGGCCGGCGTACAACCGATACAGACCGTTGACGACCACCGCTTCCATTTTTTCAACAGCGCCGCCGAGGCCTTGCATCAGCTTGTCGCGCGCGGCCAGGGCGTTGGCTTCCTGCGCATAGGCGCCGAACTGCAGGTAGAAACCGCTGGCCAGCGCTGTGCCTGCGGAAGCTGAGGCTGGTGAAGAGGAAGATGTCGCGACCGCCGGCGCAGTCGTCATCGCCACCGGCATGATCTGTCCGGGTGGCGTCACACTGCCGACCGACACAACTTCTGCCGCAGGCGCGGCGGTGGCAGTATCCGGAATGCCGTTGCGCTTGTTCTCGGCCATGCGCGCGATTTCATCAGGCAGCAGGCGCTCGACTTCCAGTTCGCTGCTGCCGGACGACAGGTAGCCGAGCTTGAGCGCTGCGGTATAGGACAAGTCGATGATGCGCGTGGAATGGAACGGTCCGCGGTCGTTGATGCGCACGATCACCTGCGCGCCGGTCTTCAGGTTGGTGACTCGCGCATAGGAAGGAATCGGCAATGTCGGATGCGCGGCCGACATCTTGTACATGTCGTAGAGCTCGCCCGATGACGTCTTCTGGCCGTGGAATTTCTTGCCGTACCAGCTGCCGATGCCGCGTTGCTTGAATGGACGGTTGTCGCTGATGGGCGTATAGGTCTTGCCGAAGACGGTATAAGGACGCAGCGCCGATTTCGAATACGGCTCGACGCGCGGTTCAGCGTCAGGCGTGTCGAGCAGGCCTTCCGGCGGCTGATCGCCCGGACCGTCGTCCTTGTAGTAGCCGCCGCGGCCGGAGCCCGCAGCAGGCAGCGCCGGCAAGGGCTTGCCGTTGGCGCTGCGCGCTACCGGCGTCGGCGCAGATGGCGCCGACGGCGATGGATTGAGCGGTGGCGCGCTGCTGCACGCCGCCAGCGCCAGCGGCGCCAATAAGGACAACCAGCGCATCACGCGCGGCGTCGAGACAAGAAAATCCCGCATTTGCAATGTTCCCTGAACTTGTATTGTTGTGTGACTTCGAGCGCAACGATACCAGAGTATCCACGATGCAACGCGGAAATGCCCGCTGCCCCGCCGGTCGTTACAAAATCAGGATGTCGCCCGCGTTGTCACGTTTGCACCAGTTTGCGATGGCGCTGGATACTCATCAGGATGCCAGCTCCAAGCCCCAGCGTCACCAGCGCGGTACCGCCGTAGCTCATGAACGGCAACGGCACGCCGACCACCGGCAGGATGCCGCTGACCATGCCCATGTTGACGAAGGCGTAGGTGAAGAAAATCATCGTGATGGAGCCACCCAGCAAACGCGTGAACAGCGTCGGCGCATTGGCGGTGATCATCAGGCCGCGGCCGATCAGCAGCAGATAGAGCACCACCAGGATGGTGTTGCCGATCAGGCCGAACTCTTCCGAGAAGACCGAGAAGATGAAGTCGGTGGTGCGCTCGGGGATGAATTCCAAATGGGTCTGCGTGCCCATCAGCCAGCCCTTGCCGGTGACGCCGCCGGAACCGATGGCGATGGTCGACTGGATGATGTGGAAGCCCTTGCCCAGAGGATCCGAGGTCGGATCGATCAGCATCATCACGCGCTGGCGCTGGTAGTCGTGCAGCACCGACCAGATCACCGGCAGGCTGGCGGCGCCGGCGATGGCCAGGCCGGTCAGCACTTTCCACGACAGGCCGGCGAAAAAGATCACGTAGAAGCCCGCCGCCAGCACCAGCACGCCGGTACCGAGATCGGGCTGACGAATGATCAGGCCGACCGGCACCGCCAGCAGCAAGCCTGCAATCAGGAACACCGGCCAGCGGATCATGCCTTCGCGCTTCTGGAAGTACCAGGCCAGCATCAGCGGCATGGCGATTTTCATGACTTCCGACGGCTGCACCACCATGCCGATGTTGAGCCAGCGCCGCGAGCCTTTCTTGACGATGCCGAACACCGCCACGGCAATCAGCAGCGCCACGCCGATGGTATAAATCGGCACCGCAAACCGCAACAGCGTCTGCGGCGAGACATTGGCCGCAATCCACATCACGATGAAGGCAACCAGGATGTTACGCAGCTGGTCTTCGACGCGTCCCGGGAAATTCATACCGGCCGAATACAGCGTGACGATGCCGACTGACATGATCAGGAAGATGATCAGCGACAGCGCGCCGTCGAACACCGCCAGATGCGGTTTGATGCGTTGCCACAAAGGTGGTCGATGGAGACTCATAGTATTGTTCAGTCCCTGAGATCGTTGCCGACCGCGTCCGTTGCGGGTTGTGAGGCGGCTTCGCTATCCTTGGCGGCCGCAGCCTTGGCCTTGTCGCCGGGACGTTTGCCGAGCAGGTAGAAGTCGATCGCCTTGCGCGCCAGCGGCGCCGCAGCTTCCGCGCCCCAGCCGCCGTTTTCGACGATGACCGACAACGCGATGCGCGGCTTGTCGGCCGGGGCAAACGCCGTGAACAAGGCATTGTCCAGCAGATGCGTGGCCAGGCGCTTGGCGTCGTACTTCTCGTTCTTCTTGATCGACACCACCTGCGCGGTGCCGCTCTTGCCGGCCGAGGTGTATTCGGCGCCGGCGAACACCCGTGCACCGGTGCCTTCCTTGTTGACGCCGACCATGGCCTGCTTGATGACGTCGATATTTTCCTGCTTCAGCGGAATGCGATAGCTTTCCTTCGGCACGGTGACGGTGCGGACATGCGTGACGCCGTCCTCGATCATCTTGACCAGATGCGGCTTCATCACGATGCCGTTGTTGGCCAGCGTCGCAGTCGCGTGCGCCATCTGGATCGGCGTGAAGGCGTTGTAGCCCTGGCCGATGCCCAGCGAAATGGTTTCGCCGGCGTACCACTTGCGCTGCTCCGGCTTGCGGTAGGCATTGCGCTTCCAGGTGGTGGACGGCAGCAGGCCCTTGCGCTCGTGTTCGAGATCGATGCCGGTGACCTGGCCGAAGCCGAACGGCTTCATGAAATCGTGGATGGCGTCGACGCCAAGGTCGTTGGCCAGCATGTAGTAATAGGTGTCGCAAGAGACCACGATCGAGCGATACATGTCGACCACGCCGTGCCCGCCTTCCTTGTCGTCGCGGAACTTGTGGTTGCCGAGCCAGAAGAACCCGGGGTCGCGGATGGTGTCGCTCGGCTTGCGCTTGCCCAGTTCCAACGCGGCCAGCGCCATGAACGGCTTGTAAGTCGAGCCGGGTGGATAGGTGCCCGACAGCGGACGATTGATGAGCGGACGATCAGGCGAATTGTTGAGCTCGTCCCAGGTTTGCTGGTCGATGCCTTCGACGAACACGTTGGGATCGAAGGACGGCTGCGAGACGTAGGCAAGAATGTCGCCGGTGGCCGGGTCGATCGCCACCAACGCGCCCTTGCGGTCGCCGAAGGCTTCTTCGATCACTTTTTGCAGCTCGATGTCGATCGACAGGATCAGGTTCTGGCCGGGACTCGCAGGCGTGCGCGAGAGCGTGCGCACGGCGCGGCCGCCGGCGGAGATCTCGACTTCTTCGTAACCGGTAGTGCCGTGCAGCTGGGTCTCGTAGCTCTTCTCGAGGCCTTCCTTGCCGATGTAGTCGGTGCCGTTGTAATTGGCTTCGTCGTCGGAGTCGGAGATGCGGTCGGCGTCACGCTGGCTGATGCGGCCGATGTAGCCGATCACGTGCGCGGCGGTTTTGCCGTACGGGTATTGACGGAACAGGCGCGCCTGGATGTCGACGCCGGGAAAGCGGTAACGCTGGGCGGTGAACTTGGCGACTTCCTCGTCGGTCAGGCGCGTGCGGATCGGCAGACTTTCGAAATTCTTGGATTCTTCCAGCAGCTTGCGGAAACGGCGCCGGTCTTTCGGCTGAATGTCGACCAGCAAGCTCAACTGATCGACCAGGTCATCAAGGCTGCCGGCGATTTTGGACGGCGTGATTTCCAGCGTATAGGCGGAGTAATTGCGCGCCAGCACGACGCCGTTGCGGTCCAGGATCAGGCCGCGGTTGGGCACGATGGGCACCACCGAGATGCGGTTTTCTTCGGCCTGCGCGGCGTAGGCATCATGGCGCACGATCTGCAGCCAGACAAAGCGCGCCATCAGCAGGCTGAAACACACCAGCACCAGCACCGCGACTGCGAACAGGCGCAGCCGGAAGAGCTTCAGTTCATGCTCGGTGTTTTTGAACTCTGTCATGTTGGAGCGTCTGGTGACCGGGTCTAGATCGGACGATTATCGTCACGATTGATCGCACGTCGTTGCGGCGCCAGCAGCAGCCATGCCACCACCGGCCACAGCAGGGCGCAGACGAAACTTTCGCTGAAGTAGTACCAATGCGGGAATTTGCCGCTGACGATCAGGCGCACAAGCAGTTGCACCGCCTGCGTCAACAACAGCAGCGGCAGGATGTGCAGCGCCTGGGTGCCGACCGGGAACCACAGCACGCGGCGGTGGATCATGATCGAGAAGTAGGACAGCAGCGTGTAGGCCAGCGCATTTTCGCCGAGCAGCGTGGCTTCGTTGACGTCCATCAGCAGGCCCATCATGAAGGCGATGCTGATGCCGATCTTGCGCGGTTCGTGGATGGCCCAGAACACCAGCACCAGCGCTACGAAATCGGGCACCCCGACCCATTGCCCCCACGGCAGCAGGTTGAGCAGGAAGGCCGCCACCAGGCTCAGCGCGATGAACAGCGGATTGGCCGGCAGCAGGATGTAGTGCGGATCGTTCATCGGGCGCTCTTGGCGGGTTGCGCCGGCGTTGCCGCCGACGGTGTGGCTGGTTTGGCCGGTGTAGCCGTTTTGGCGGCCGGCGCTGCAGCGGCGGAGGCAGCCGGAGTTGCCGCAGCGGCCCCGGCTGCAGGCGCGACGCCCTTGCGTTCTTCGTTAGGCGCATCCTTCGGCGCCACGGCGTCGCTTTCCTTGGCGCTGTCGCGCAGGCGGCGCTTGAGCAGCTTGTCGACCTTCTCGCCGGCGCCTTCAGGATCCGGACGCGGCGCGATAGTTTGTTCAACCAGCAGGATCAGCAATTGCTTGTGGCGGTCGACGCCGGCAGCCGGCAGGCAGACGATGTGGGCGAAGGCGTCGGTCGACTTGGTTTCGACCTGTTGCACCGTCGCCACCGACAAGCCCGGCGGATAGATGCCGTCGATGCCCGAAGTGACCAGCGCGTCGCCCTTCTGGATGTCGGCGTTGGCCGCCATGAAGCGCAGGTCCAGCACGCCCGACTGGCCGCGACCGTAGGCCACGCTGCGCAGGCCGTTGCGCAGGACCTGCACCGGGATCGCCTGGTCCTTGTCGGTCAGCAGCGTGACTTCGGCCGTGAACGGAAATACGCGTGTGACCTGGCCGACGATGCCGACGTCGTCAATCACCGGCTGGCCGGGCGCGACGCCCTGCTGCGAACCGCGATTGAGGATGATCTTGCGGGTGAACGGATCGCGCGCATCGTAGAGAATTTCACCGACCACCGATTTGTTGGTCATGCGTTGCTGCATGCTCAGCAGCTTGCGCAGCTGGCTGTTTTCGGCGGCCATCTGGCGCTCCTGCTGCATCAGCTGGGCGTTCAGGGCCTGCTGGCGGCGCAGCCCGTCGTTTTCCTTTTGCAGCGCCGTCAGGGAATTGAAGTAGTCATCGACCTTGTAGGCGGCATCGCGCGGCACCATCGCGACCACCTGGAACGGATACAGCACCGTGCCGACCGCCTGGCGCACCATCGACAGCGCATGCATGCGCGAATCGACCACCAGCATGATGATCGCAATCAGCGCGAAAAAGCCGGCGCGGGCGCGGGCCGAGGCGCCTTGCTTGAAGAGTGGTGGGATATCCATGTGTCGTCAGGCCGAGACCGATGCCGGGTAAGCCGAAAACCGCAACAGCCCGCACACGGCGGGCTGAAGGGAGAACAGCGAGCGGATACCGGGAAGATTCCGGCCAATGTCAGGAAGGCAACGCGCTGCAGCAGTCGAGATTTGGCCGTTGTGCGAACGTTTGGTTCGCAGCACCGACCCAATCTGCTTGTGCTCAGTCATAGGCGCGTTTCGGTTCCTCGAGGTTGGCCGGACTCCTGTGGCGGAGAATTATTCGTTGGAGAAGATCGAACCCAGTTTGTCCATGCGATCGAGCGCCATGCCGGAACCGCGCACCACGCAAGTCAGCGGGTCTTCCGCCACGATCACCGGCAGGCCGGTTTCTTCCATCAGCAAACGGTCCAGATCGCGCAGCAGCGCACCGCCACCGGTCAGCATCATGCCCTTTTCGGCGATGTCGGCGCCCAGTTCCGGCGGCGTCTGTTCCAGCGCGTTCTTGACGGCGGACACGATGTTGTTGAGCGGATCGGTCAGCGCTTCCAGGATTTCGTTGCTGGAGATGGTGAACGAGCGTGGAATGCCTTCGGACAGGTTGCGGCCCTTGACTTCCATTTCCTTGACTTCGGAGCCCGGGAAAGCGGAGCCGATGGCCTTCTTGATCGCTTCGGCGGTTTGCTCGCCGATCAGCATGCCGTAGTTGCGGCGGATGTAGTTGACGATGGCTTCATCGAATTTGTCGCCGCCGACACGCACCGAACCCTTGTACACCATGCCGCCCAGCGAAATGATGCCGACTTCCGTGGTGCCGCCGCCGATGTCGACCACCATCGAGCCGGTGGCGTCCGAGACCGGCAGGCCGGAGCCGATTGCCGCAGCCATCGGTTCTTCGATCAGGTAGACCTGCGAAGCGCCGGCGCCCAGCGCCGATTCGCGGATCGCACGACGTTCGACCTGGGTCGAGCCGCACGGCACGCAGATGATGATGCGCGGGGACGGACGGAACAGCTTGGAGTCATGCACCATGCGGATGAATTGCTTGAGCATCTGCTCGGTGACGGTGAAATCGGCAATCACGCCGTCTTTCATCGGGCGGATCGCCTCGATGTTGCCGGGAACCTTGCCCAGCATCTGTTTCGCTTCTCTGCCGACCGCCTGGATGGTCTTCTTGCCGTTGGGACCGCCTTGCTGACGGATGGCGACCACGGACGGTTCGTCGAGGACGATGCCCTGACCGCGTACGTAAATCAGTGTGTTTGCCGTTCCAAGGTCAATTGCGAGGTCGTTAGAGAAATAACTGCGTAAAAATCCAAACATGAATTGTCCTGATGCGCCAGAGTCGCGCGCGTTGCATTTGGTAAGTGGGGGTGTCTTTTTAAGCCGCGGCGACACAAATACGGCGCCCGCAAGGCATTAGTCCTACATTCTACCTTATAATTTGGCAGAAACCAGCAGGCAAAATAGCCAGCCATCCTTGCCTGATAAGAGATTTTTCTGCGTTTTTGCAGGCTTTTACCTGCGCATTTGCCATCATGGCGATCCGATTTTTCAACACATTAGTTTTTGCGCCCGGCGCGCACCTTCCTATCATGACTCTTGCCCTTTCCGATGTGAAACGCATTGCCAACCTGTCCCGTCTCGAGTTGACGGATGAACAAGCCGGCCAAACCCTGGAAAAACTCAACAGCATCTTTTCGCTGGTGGAACAGATGCGCGCCGTGGATACGACCGGCATCGAGCCGCTGAGCCATCCGATTGCGGCGCTGACCGCCGACCTGTCGCTGCGCCTGCGCGACGACAAGGTGACCGAAACCAACCAGCGCGAGGCCTACCAGCAACCGGCGCCGGCGACCCAGGACGGCCTGTACCTGGTGCCCAAGGTCATCGAATAAATCACGCCGCTGCGCAGAAAAACTGCGCACAAAAAAAAGACGCTTCGGCGCCTCAGCCTCACCGAACCTGAAACGACATTTTTTCATGCATACCAAGACCATCAAAGAGCTGTCGACGCTCTTGCAGACCAAGAAAATTTCCGCGGCCGAACTGGCCACGCTGTTCCTCGACCGCATCGGACAGAGCGACCTCAACGCCTTCCTGCACGTCGACCGTGAACTGACTTTGCAGCAGGCCGCGCAAGCTGATCAGCGCATCGCCGCAGGCGACGTCACGCCGTTGACCGGCATCCCGATCGCGCACAAGGACTTGTTCGTGACGCGCGGATGGCGCACCACGGCCGGTTCGAAGATGCTGGAAAATTATGTAAGCCCGTTTGATGCAACCGTGGTGGAACAGTTCAACGCTGCCGGCACTGTTACATTGGGCAAACTCAACTGCGATGAATTCGCTATGGGTTCGGGTAACGAAAATTCTTATTTCGGCGCCGTGAAAAACCCGTGGGACAAGCGCGCCGTGCCCGGCGGTTCGTCCGGCGGTTCGGCCGCCGCGATTGCCGCGCGCCTGGCGCCGGCCGCCACCGGTACCGACACCGGCGGCTCGATCCGCCAGCCGTCGTCGCTGTGCGGCGTGACCGGCATCAAGCCGACTTACGGCAGCGTCTCGCGCTACGGCATGATCGCGTTTGCGTCGTCGCTCGACCAGGGTGGCCCGATCGCCAAGACCGCCGAAGACTGCGGCCTGCTGCTCAACGCCATGAGCGGTTTCGATCAGCGCGATTCGACCAGCATCGAACGCCCGAAGGAAGATTTCACTCGTTCACTGAACGACAGCGTCAAGGGTCTGCGCATCGGCGTGCCGAAGGAATTCTTCGGCGCCGGCCTGGCCGCCGATGTCGAACAGGCGGTACGCGCCGCACTCGCGGAATACGAAAAACTCGGCGCCACACTGGTCGATATTTCGCTGCCGAAAACCGAACTGTCGATCCCGGTGTATTACGTGATTGCACCGGCTGAAGCATCGTCGAACCTGTCGCGTTTCGACGGCGTGCGCTACGGCCATCGCGCCGCCGATTACAAGGACCTCGCCGACATGTACAAGAAGTCGCGCGCGGAAGGTTTCGGCGATGAAGTGAAGCGCCGCATCCTGGTCGGCGCCTATGTGCTGTCGCACGGCTACTACGATGCCTACTACCTGCAGGCGCAAAAAATCCGCCGCCTGATCGCGCAGGATTTCCAGAACGCGCTGACCGGCCCGGACCGCAAGTGCGACGTCATCATGGGACCGGTCTCGCCGACCGTGGCATGGGACCTGGGCGACAAGACCGACGATCCTGTGGCCAATTACCTGGCCGACATCTTCACGCTGTCGACCAGCCTGGCGGGTCTGCCGGGCATGTCGATCCCCTGCGGATTTGGTCAGGGCGAAAAGAACGGCAAGCGTCCGGTCGGCCTGCAAATCATCGGCAGCTACTACGATGAAGCGCGCTTGCTCAACGTCGCCCACCAATATCAGCAAGTCACCGACTGGCATCTGCGTGCACCGGCTTGATCGCCCGTCCGCAACGCCACGAAACGAATACAGAATCAGCGAGGAATACTATGCAGTGGGAAGTCGTCATCGGTCTGGAAACGCACACGCAGCTTTCGACCGAATCCAAAATTTTCAGCGGCTCGTCGACACAGTTCGGCTCCGCCCCCAACACCCAGGCCAGCCCGGTCGACCTGGCCTTGCCGGGCGTCTTGCCGGTGCTGAACAAGGGCGCGGTCGAACGCGCCATCCAGTTCGGCCTGGCGATCGGCGCGACGATTGCGCCGCGCTCGGTGTTCGCGCGCAAAAACTATTTTTATCCCGATCTGCCCAAGGGTTACCAGATCAGCCAGTTTGAAATCCCGGTGGTCCAGGGCGGCAAGATTTCCTTCGTGCTCGAGAAGGACGGCAAGGCCGAGATCAAGACGCTGCAGCTGACTCGCGCGCATCTGGAAGAAGACGCCGGCAAGTCGCTGCATGAAGACTACCAGGGCATGACCGGCATCGACCTCAACCGCGCCGGCACGCCGCTGCTGGAAATCGTCACCGAACCCGACATGCGCAGCGCCGCCGAAGCCGTGGCCTACGCCAAGGCGCTGCACTCGCTGGTGATGTGGCTCGGCATCTGCGACGGCAACATGCAGGAAGGCTCGTTCCGCTGCGACGCCAACGTCTCGGTGCGCCCGGTCGGCCAGAAGGAATACGGCACCCGCTGCGAGATCAAGAACCTCAACTCGTTCCGCTTCATGGAAGACGCGATCAACTACGAAGTGCGGCGCCAGGTCGAACTGATCGAAGACGGCGGCACCGTGGTGCAGGAAACCCGCCTGTACGATCCGGACAAGAAGGAAACGCGCTCGATGCGCAGCAAGGAAGACGCGCAGGATTACCGTTACTTCCCCGACCCTGATCTGCCGCCGCTGGTCATCGCGCAAGAATGGATAGAGCGCGTCAAAGCCACCATGCCGGAATTGCCGGGCGCGATGCGCGAGCGTTTCGTCGGCGATTACGCGCTGACCGAATACGACGCCGCCGTACTGACGCAATCGAAGGCAATGGCGTCCTACTTCGAAGCGGTGGTCACCGCCGCCGGCAAGGAACAGGCCAAACCCGCCGCCAACTGGCTCATGGGCGACGTCGCCTCGACGCTCAACCGCGAAGACACCGACATCGCCGCCGCGCCGGTCAGCGCCGTGCAGTTTGCGCTGCTGTTGAAGCGCATCGCCGACGGCACCATCTCCAACAAGATCGCCAAGGAAGTCTTCGCCGGCATGTGGGAAGCCAAGTCCGACAAGGACACGCTGGCCGACGACATCATCGACGCCAAGGGCCTGAAGCAGATTTCCGACAGCGGCGCGCTGGAAGCCATCGTCGACCAAGTGCTGGCGGCCAATGAAAAATCGGTCGCGGAGTTCCGCTCCGGCAAGGAACAGGCCATCAATGCACTGATCGGCCAAGCCATGAAAGCCACCAAGGGCAAGGCCAATCCGGCGCAACTGACCGAGTTGCTGCGCAAAAAACTGGCCGGCTGACCACTGTTTTTGTCGGTCATGACGATCAAAGCCGCTGCTGTTGCAGCGGCTTTTTCGTTTCTACGCGACACAATGCGCAAAAAACGCATATGGTTATGAAAACTTATTACTTGCTGGCCCGGCTGGCGAGGCGTGTAATCCTTGTTTTACCCATATTCGGAGCGAGGTCGCCAGCCCCAAGCTGAGCGGCATCGTCCGGCAACGGAGCCAGACTCATCATGTCCAGCGCAAGCGCACTGCAAACCCGGACCGCCGCGGCGGAACAAGACTTCACCATCCGCGCCTTCGGCGGCCCGCTGGGCGCCGAAATCACCGGTCTCGACCTCAACCTGCCGGTGTCCGACCGCGAACTGGCCGAGATTCGTGCAGCACTGGTCAAACACAACGTGGTGGTGTTCCGCGACCAGCGCATCACACCGGACCAGCACGTCGCCTTCAGCCGCCGCTTCGGCCCGCTACAGGTGCATGTGCTGAACCGCTTCCACCTGAAGAATTATCCGGAAATCCTGATCGTCTCGAACGTGCTCGAAGACGGCAAACCGATCGGCCTGGTCGACGCCGGCGCCGACTGGCATTCTGATCTCTCGTACATGCCCAAGCCCAGCCTGGGCGCGCTGCTGCATTCGCAGGAGCTGCCTGCCGAACAGGGCGACACGCTGTTCGCCAACACCGCCGACGCCTACGACACGCTGCCGGCCGAGATCAAGAAGCTGCTGGAAGGCAAGCGCGCCGTGCACTCCTACGTCTACCGCTACGAACGGCTGCGCAAGCTGTCGCCGTGGCGTCAGGAGCTGACGCAAAAGCAGATCGACGACGTGCCGCCGGTGGAGCATCCGGTCATCACCACGCATCCGGAAAGCGGCCGCAAGATCCTGTTCGTCAGCGAGGGCTTCACCTCGCACATCATCGGCATCCCGCGCGATGAAAGCGATGAACTGCTCAAGACCCTGCATGCGCACATCACGCGTCCGGAGAACGTCTACCGCCATCAATGGCAACCGCACGACATCGTATTCTGGGACAACCGCAGCACCCAGCATTACGCCGCCATCACGCCACAGCACCTGCGCCGTACGCTGTACCGTACTACGGTGGAAGGCGACGTACCGGTCTGAAGCTTGCCTATCCGACAAGTCTCAACGGAAAAAGCCCTCGCAAGAGGGCTTTTTTATTGCCTGCAAGGCATTGTTTCCGATCGCTAAGGAACGGCGGTGCACGCCGCTGGTCCAAAGTTCGGATGGCCCTGCCTTGCGCCTGCGGCCTTATTCGAACAACAACAGGAGAATGCACATGAAATTCCGTACAACTTTTATGATCGTGGTGCTGGCGCTGGTCGCCATCTTCGCCGCCGTCAACTGGGAAGCCTTCCTCGCACCGACGCCGTTGACGCTGGTGTTCACCGACTTCCAGGCGCCGCTGGGACTGGTGATGCTGGGCGTGGTGGTGATTCTCACAGCGGTTTTCCTGATGTACGTGATGGCGCTGCAAACCAGCGCGCTGTTCGAAGCGCGCCGGCTGACCAAGCAGCTCGATACGCAGCGCGAGCTGGCAGACCAGGCCGAGAAATCACGCTTCATCGAATTGCGCGGTTACCTGCAAAGCGAATTGCAGCAGCTGCAGCAACGCCAGAACGCGCACCTGAGCGCGCTGACCAACAAGATCGAATCGGTGCAGCAGGACATCCAGCAACGCGGCCAGCTGACGGAGAACGCGGTCGCTGCGCAGATCGGCGAGCTGGATGATCGCCTGCAACGCCTCGGCGTCGGTACGACCGGAGTAGCAGGCGTCAGAGCCACCGTCTGAAGCTTGCTGTAAAAGCACAAGAAGCAGCAGGTCAAAAAAAGCCCCGGGTCGCGATGACCAGGGGCTTTTTTAATGCCTGCAGATGACGGATTTGCCTTATTGCACGCCGTAACGCGTGCGGTAAGCCGCCACGGCATCCTTGTACTGCGACAGTTGCGCATCGGCGCCGGCCTGCGCCAGATATTGCAGCAGGTCGTTGAGGTTGCCGATCGAGATCACCGGCATGTCGTAGGCCTTGCCCACTTCCTGCACCGCGGACAGCGCCGACAAGGCGTCATCCTTACCCGAGCGCTCCATGCGGTCCAGCGCGATCAGGACCGCGCATGGGGTAGCGCCCGCAGCACGGATCATGTCCACCGATTCGCGCACCGAGGTGCCGGCCGAAATCACGTCGTCGATGATCACCACGCGACCCTGCAGCTTGGCGCCGACGATGGTGCCGCCTTCGCCGTGGTCCTTGGCTTCCTTGCGGTTGTAGGCGAACGGCACGTTGCGGCCCTGGCCGGCCAGCGCGACGGCGGTGGCCGAGGCCAGCGTGATGCCCTTGTAGGCGGGGCCGAACAGCATGTCGTATTGCAGGCCGGACTCCTGCAAGGTCTGGGCGTAGAACTGCGCCACCTTGGCCAGCGCCGCACCTTCGTTGAACAGCCCGGCGTTGAAGAAGTAAGGAGAAGTGCGGCCGGCCTTAGTGACGAACTCGCCGAAGCGCAACACGCCTGCGGACACGGCAAACTCAATGAATTCTTGTCGTAAGTTGCTCAAAATACATTCCTGGAAAATGACATGCAGACCGGCACTGCGATGAAGAAGCGCTGCGAATACATACAGCGGCCTGCAAAACCCACATTTTAAATGAATCAGGTATGCTACGCGCCTGACTTTTACGTGAGTTTCCCCATGCCAAAAATCGTCTCCGCCAATCTCAACGGCATCCGCTCCGCCGCCAAAAAGGGTTTCTTCGAATGGATGGCCAAGGAATCCGCCGACTTCATCTGCGTGCAGGAACTGAAGGCCCAGGAAGCCGACATGTCGCCGGAGTTCCTCGCGCCGGAAGGCTATGTCGGTCATTTCCACTACGCCCAGAAGAAGGGCTATTCGGGCGTCGGCGTCTACAGCAAGCGCACCCCGGACGCGGTGCGCATCGGCTTCGGTACGCAGGAGTTTGACGACGAAGGCCGCTACGTCGAATGCGACTTTGGCGACCTCACCGTGATCTCGCTGTACTGCCCGTCGGGCTCGTCAAGCGAAGAGCGCCAGCAAGCCAAGTTCCGCTTCATGGAAGTGTTCCTGCCGCACTTGCAGGAATTGAAGAACAGCGGTCGCGAGATCGTCATCTGCGGCGACTGGAACATCGCGCACAAGGAAATCGATCTGAAGAACTGGAAGAGCAACCAGAAGAATTCCGGCTTCCTGCCTGAAGAACGCGCCTGGCTGACGCGCGTGTTCGACGAACTGGGCCTGGTCGACGTCTACCGCACCATCCATCCGGAAACCACCGGCGATGCCTACACCTGGTGGAGCAACCGCGGCCAGGCCTGGGCCAACAATGTCGGCTGGCGCATCGATTATCACATCGCGACTGCCGGCATCGCCAAGAAGGCCAAGACGGCGGCGATCTACAAGACCGCACGCTTCTCGGATCATTCGCCGCTGACGATCGATTACAAGTAAATCCACCCGATGCCTGGCGCCTCAGCGTCGACATCGGCATCTGTGCCAACATCTGCACCGGCCATGAAAAAGCCCTCGCTAGCGAGGGCTTTTTTGTGCGCCGATGATTACTTAAGCAGCGGCGGCTTTCTTCGGTGCAGCCTTTTTCGCAGCCGGCTTTTTAGCCGCAGGTTTCTTGGCGGCCGGCTTCTTGGCTGCTGCTGCAGCCGGCTTGGCCTTCGCCTTGGTCGCGGTTGCAGTGGCTGCTTCGTCGCCCTCTGCAGCGGCTGCTGCAGCCTTGCCCTTGGCCGGCGCCTTGGCCTTGCGTTCCTCGAACTCGAAGCTGATCTTGCCGTCCTTGCCGCGTGACAGGAAAGCCTTGAACGGACGGCGCGTGCGTTGCGAGATGAAGCCCGGCAGCAAATCGGTCTTGCCCTCATTGAGCAGCTTGACCATCTGTTCCGGCAGGATTTCCTGCTGCAGGATGATGCGGCCGCTGCGGAAGTCGCAGGCCTTCGGCTTCGCGACCTGCTTTTCGCAGACGTAGGCCAGACCCATTTCGTAGACGCCGCTGCCGCATTTCGGGCAAGGGCCGAGTGGGGTCTGCTCGCTGAAATCGACCGGTTCACCGCTGTCGTCGTCGTTCTGGCCGAAGTCGAATTCCAGCTTGAAGTTCTTGATTTCTTCGTCGCGTGAAATCTTCAGGATCGCCGCAAACGGACGGCCCATCTTGGAGCGGAAACCTTGCAGCGGACCGATGGTGCGATTGGCCAGCAATTCTTCCACTTCCGGGATTTCAAACTGGCGGCCGGCCGGCGTCTTGCTCATCGAGAATTCGCACTTGGTGCAGGCGAAACGGCGATAGTTTTCCTTCACCACGCTGCCGCAATTCGGGCACGGCGTCTTCAGCGTCGCGTAGTCGCCGGGAATCGTGTCGTTGTTGTATTCCTTGGCGCGCTTGACGATGATTTGCGTCATCTGCGCGATCTCGCGCATGAACTCTTCACGGCTGATCTTGCCGCGTTCCATCTGCGCCAGCTTCTGCTCCCACTCGCCGGTCAATTCAGGTTCGGTCAGTTCATCCACGCCGAGGCCGTGCAGCAGCGTCATGAGCTGGAACGCCTTGGCGGTCGGCATCATTTCGCGGCCTTCGCGCAGCAGGTATTTTTCGTTGATCAGGCCTTCGATGATGGCCGCACGCGTCGCCGGCGTGCCGAGGCCCTTGCCGGCCATCGCTTCTCGCAGCTCGTCGGAGTCGATCAGCTTGCCGGCGCCTTCCATGGCCGACAGCAGCGTCGCTTCGGTGTAACGCGCAGGCGGTTTGGTGACCAGGCCGTTGGCAGTAATCTTGTCGGTCTGGACCTTTTCGTCCTTGGCGACGGCGACCAGCGTGCCGCTGTTTTCGTCTTTCTCGTCGACCACGTCCTTGCCGTAGATCGCCAGCCAGCCCGGGTTGGTCATGACCTTGCCCTCAGTCTTGAACTGATGGCCGGAGACTTCGGTGAAGCGCGTGGTGACCTGGAATTCCGCGGCCGGGAAGAACACCGCCATGAAGCGGCGCGTCACCAGGTCGTACAGCTTCTGTTCCGGTTCGGACAGATTCTTCGGTGCTTGCGTGGTCGGGATGATCGCAAAGTGATCACTGATCTTGGTGTTGTCGAAGATGCGCTTGTTCGGCTTGACCCAGCCCTGCTTGAGGATCTGCTTCGAGAACTGATGGTAATTGTTGCTCTCGGACAGGGTGTCCAGCGTGTCCTTGACGGTCTGCACGTAATCTTCCGGCAGATGACGCGAGTCGGTACGCGGATAGGTCAGCACCTTGTGCTTTTCATACAGCGCCTGGGCCAGGCCGAGCGTGTTCTTGGCGGAGAAACCGAAGCGCGAGTTGGCTTCGCGTTGCAGGCTGGTCAGGTCGAACAGGCCGGGCGCCATTTGCGTGGTCGGCTTGGATTCTTCGGTGACGTTGCCGATCTTGCCGCGGCAGGCGGCCACGATCGATTCGGCGGCGGCCTTGCTCCACAGGCGCTCAGGGCGCTTCTCGGGATCGTTCTCGTCCTTCTTGTGCTGCTTGTCGAGCCAGCGGCCTTCATAGATGCCGGCGGCGCAGACGAAGTCGGCGCGTACTTCCCAGAAATCGCGGGAGACGAACTTCTTGATCTTCTCTTCGCGCTCGACCACGATCGACAGGGTCGGCGTCTGCACGCGACCGACGGTGGTCAGGTAGAAGCCGCCTTCCTTCGAATTGAACGCGGTCATGGCGCGCGTGCCGTTGATGCCGATCAGCCAGTCCGCTTCGCTGCGGCAGCGGGCGGCGTCGGCCAGCGGCAGCATGTCTTCGTCCTTGCGCAGGTTGGCGAAACCGTCACGGATCGCGCCCGGCGTCATCGATTGCAGCCAGAGGCGCTGCACCGGCTGCTTGGCCTTGGTGTATTGCGCGATCAGGCGGAAAATCAGTTCACCTTCCCGCCCGGCGTCACATGCGTTGATCAGGCCGGTGACGTCCTTGCGCTTGATCAGCTTGTTGAGCGCCTTGAGGCGCGACTCGGTCTTGGCGATCGGGTTGAGCGCAAAGTGCGGCGGAATCATCGGCAAATGGGTGAAGGTCCACTTGCCGCGCTTGACGTCGTATTCCTCGGGCACCGCGATTTCCAGCAGATGGCCCACGGCCGAGGACAGGACGTATTCGTCGGATTCGAAATACTCATCGTGCTTGGTAAAGCCGCCGAGCGTCTTCGCGATGTCGTTCGCGACAGAGGGCTTCTCGGCAATGATGAGGGTCTTGCTCATAAATGTGTTCTCAAAAGAGGATGCAAAGGGGTCGTAGGCTGATGCCCGGCCGCGCCAAAATGTGGCGCTGAGGCGCAATTTCTATTGCGTATTGGCAATATGCTTTTTATATAGTAGCTAATATTTGAGCAGTGCGGGGGAATGATAAGCGCGTTGCAGAACAAACGGCAAGCACCGCGGTGCGGCCGTGGCTCCCCGGTGACTTGGCCGTTTTGGACAATCTGCAGGCGAATCAGGATAAAACAAGCGCTGATCGCAGCGCCCTCCCCGTGGTCGTGCAAAGCGCCGGCCACATGAAAAACGGCGTCGCAATGGACGCCGTCTTTTCGTTGCACTCGATGCAAGTTCGATGCAAGTTCAGTGCAGATTCAGTGCAAATTCAGTGCAACAACCGCGGTTCGGCGTCGTCTTCGTCGAGGAACAGTTCGTCGAACATCAGGCCGTCCGGTTCCTTGCCCTGGCTCCACAAGACCATCAGCACGATGACCTTGAGCTTTTCCAGCGATACCGGCGCGTCACCGACAGCAAGGGCGCGTTCGATGACGATTTCGCGCTGCACGGCGTTGAGCATCTTGGCGGATTCGAGGAACTGGATGAAGCCGACGGCTTCGGTGCCGAGCACATCCATCTCTTGCTGGGCGTAAATGCGGATACCGAAGGAGAAGGCGGTTTGCTGGGGATACTGATCAGCGAACTCGTGATTGGCTTCTTCCAGATCGGTGAGCCAACCGAGCGCCCTGGTGATTTCCTCGTCCTCAAAACCAATGGCGGTCAATTTCTTGACCAAGGCCGCTGGTTCAGGGCAGGCATCGGGGCGGTAATAGGTTTCGTACAGATAAACAAGGACGTCAAACATGGCTCTACTCTATCGCGAAGGTTGACACAACACAAGTCTACGAATCCAGTATGGCAGGATTTTGAGATTTGCGCAGAATATCTTGCGAGTTGTTGTCTGACCATTATCTGATTATTCACGTCTTGTTTGACGTCCGTTTTTCAACGCAATTCGTCTGCGTCAATTCACGCGCCGATAGCGTCCTCCGGGCAGACATTCCACTGCGCCGTCGAGCTCCAGCGCGAGCAGACGTTCGCTCAACGCGGCGGCGCCGAGACCGCTGCGCATGCTGAGCGCATCGGCATCGACCGGATCGAAACCCATCGCGCCGAGCAGCGCGTCGGCGGCACTATCTGCAGGCGCAATGACGGGCATTTGCTCACGCCGCGCCGGCAATGGCAGCTTGCCGAGTTCTTCAAGAATGTCCTGTTCCGACTCGACCAGTTTGGCGCCCTGCTTGATCAGTTGATGACAGCCCTTCGACAACGGCGAATGAATCGAACCGGGAATCGCGAAAACATCGCGGCCCTGCTCGGCCGCGGTACGCGCCGTGATCAGCGAGCCCGATTGCGCCGCCGCTTCGACGACCAGCACCGCGCGCGCCAGGCCGGAAATGATGCGATTGCGGCGGGGAAAATTGGCGGCCACCGGCGGCATGCCGAGCGGGTATTCGCTGACGATGCAGCCCTCTTCCTCCAGGCGTTGCGCCAACCCCCGATTGCGCATCGGGTAGACGATGTCGATGCCGGTGCCGATCACGGCGACGCTGGAGCCGCTGCCGCGCAGGCCGCCGTGATGCGCCGCCGCGTCGATGCCCAGCGCCAGCCCCGACACGATGGTCAGCGCCGAGCGGCTGGCGGCTTCGGAAAATCGCTCGGCGTTCTGTATCCCCTGCACCGTCGCGTTGCGACTGCCGACGACCGCCAGCGAGGTGGCCGACAGCAATGCACTGCGTCCTTTTATATAGAGCAGGATCGGCGGATCGGCAATGTTGAGCAGCGCTTGCGGATAATCGGCATCAGCCAGCGTGAGGATGCGATGGCCGGGTTGTGCCGCCCAGTCCAGCGTCAGCCCGAGCCGGTTCTGCATCATCGCGGTCGGCGGTTGCAGCAAGGCGCGCGCAATGCGTTCCGGCGCAACGGCGCGCAGGTCGTCGAAGGCGGCGCTGAAGATGTCGCCCGGCAGACCGAAGGTTGACAGCAATCTGCGCGCCATTTCGACGCCGACACCATCGGTTTGCATGAAACGGATCCAGTCACGCAGCTCGGCTGCGTCGTTGAGGTTGGCAATGGTCAATGTGGTGTGTATTCCATGAATGGCGCGAACGCCTTGTCCCCCACCTGCAGCGCTTCGACTGACTCCGTGATGAGCCCGTACGACACGCTGTCGTAGACGCGAAATATCAACAGGCGACCGCTCTCGCTTACCGGCGATCTTGTTGCCTGCTGCTGCGTATTTTTTGCGATCAGCCCCAGCGACATGCCTGCGGCAATGTGGTCGCGAGCGCCTTTGTTGATGCCGACCGCTTGGTGCTGCGCCGCATGTGCGGCCCCGCCGACGATGGAGATGATCTGTGCGTCCACGGCTGCGCCGGGTCGGGTGGCGGTGGAATCTTTGGTCGGCGCGACATCGGGAATCAGCAAGTCGCCCTGCATGATTTCCTGTGTCGACGACGTGACGAAGAAACTGTGCGCACTGTCGGCGCCCTCACGCTGCAGCACTGCTTTGCCAAGCACAACAGCTTCGTCGCCGAGATGTTCTCCGCTCAATGGATCGTGCAGTTTCAACGATGGCCGCACAACACGGAATTCAGCCACGCCGTGCAAATTGCCTTCCCCCACGATGCGATCACCCTTGCCCGCCAACGTGCGCCGGTCGGGCATTGCGACGATGCGCAGGGCCTGCGCCAGTTGCGCGGCGTTGATCAGCAGCGGCGCGATCGCAATCGCCTGTCGCGTCCGTTGCACGTGCTGCGGCAACACGCCCGGACGCATCGCCGGCGCCAGCCGTACGCCTGCGTCATCGTCCTCCGAAACCGCGACCTGGACCGCACAGGACAGGCCTGACAAGAGGAGAAGCACGGCGGCTATGATAAAATTTTTCAAAAATCTCGCCCAAAAAGCGACAAATCGCGGCAATTGACCGAATCGGCATGTTGAAACATGCTTAATTTTGTTGACATAAAGACAACAAACGTCGATTCTGCCGACAATTCCTTGAACTGGCAAGAACAACCCTCAGCTATCGCTGTAGAGCGCAGATAGCGCAGTGAGCAAAAAAGCATGTCCTTATTGAATATCCTCCGTTACCCGGACCCCCGCCTGCACAAGGTCGCCAAGCCCGTCACCGTGTTCGACGAGCGCCTGAAGAAACTCGTCGCCGACATGGCTGAAACCATGTACGACGCGCCTGGCGTCGGCCTGGCGGCAACCCAGATCGATGTGCACGAGCAGGTGCTTGTCATTGACGTGTCCGACACCAACAACGAACTGCGCGTGTTCATCAATCCGGAAATCACCTGGTCCAGCGACGAGAAGCAGGTCTACGACGAAGGCTGCCTGTCGGTGCCGGGCATTTACGACGGCGTCGAACGTCCGGCACGCGTGAAGGCCCGCGCCTTCGATGCCGACGGCAAGCAGTTCGAAGTGGAAGCCGACGGCCTGCTGGCGGTCTGCATCCAGCATGAGATGGACCACCTCAAGGGCAAGGTCTTCGTGGAATATCTGTCGCCGCTCAAGCGCAATCGCATCAAGACCAAGATGCTCAAGGAAGAACGCGAACTGAAGCGCGGATAAGTAGTCAGGTATTCACCTGAGCTTCAACGCATAAGGAAAAACGGCCTGCAATCTGCAGGCCGTTTTTCATTGCATCAGGAGGCGACCGTGAAGCGGAAAATCCCGTCCTCGCCGAGCCGCCTTTGCAGCACGCCGTCGAACCACAGCTTGTGCAAATGCGCCACCGCTTCGCCCAGCGCGAAGCTCAGCTGATGCGTGTCGAGCGGACGCTTGAACATCACCGGCAAGATCTCCACCGCCGTCTTCGGCGTCGCGCAAGCCTCCAATACTTCCGCCAGGCGCGCGCGATGATGATCGTTGAGTTGCGTAATGCGCGTATGCAAGCCGCGGAACGGCTTGCCGTGCGACGGCAGCACCAGCGTGTCGTCGGACAGCCCGGTATATTTTTTCAGCGAGTCGAGATATTGCTGCACCGGATTGGCTTCCGGTTCGATGGCGAACACCGACACATTGGTCGAGATGCGCGGCAACACCATGTCGCCGGAAATCAGCAGGCGCGCCTCGTCGGCATACAAGGAAACGTGTTCCGGTGAATGGCCGAAGCCGGTGATCACGCGCCAGTCGCGCGCGCCGATGCGCACCGTGTGCTGGTCCTGCATGCGCGTGTACGCCAGCGGCACGCTCGGCACCAGATCCTTGTAATAGTTGTTGCGCCCGGACAGCTTGGTGATCAGCTCTTCATCGACCAGTCCATGGCGGCGGAAATGCGGCGCCGCCGACGTGCCGTCCGCACCCGGCAGACCGGCCGACATCAGCCGCGCAAAACCATATTCACCGGTGCTCATCCACAGCGGCGCATTCCAGCGCCCGCACAGCCAGTCTGCCAGCCCGATGTGGTCGGGATGGCAATGCGTGACCAGCACGCGGATGATCGGCCGGCCGCGCAGTTGCGTGACGAAAATACTTTCCCAGCTCTCCTTCGTGGCGTCGGTGGCGATGCCGCAATCGACCGCAGTCCAGCCGCGCACGCGTCCGGTCGGCGTCTCGATCTCGTCTTCCAGCAGCCACAGGTTGATGTGGTCCAGCGCGAACGGCAGGCCCATGCGCAGCCACAATATGCCGGGAGCGACTTCCAAGGTGGTGCCCACGGCGGGCAAGGTGTCGCCGAAGGCGTATTCGAGCTGGGATTCAAGAGCGTTCATGAGTACCTGACTGGCCGACGCATTCCGGCGCATTGGAAAATTGACAAACTGGCAAAATCAAAGAAGGGGTTTTCATTTTTTTGCAGACAAGCCTACAATATACTTTACGTTAACGTAAAGTGCCACGACCACTCCAGAAACCGCAGCGCGTCATCCCGAAGAGATCATGCCGACCTACACCATTACCGAGCTGGCCAAGGAATTCGACATCACGCCGCGCGCGATCCGGTTCTATGAAGACCAGGGCTTGCTGAGCCCGAAGCGCGAAGGCAGCGGTGGCCGCAACCGGGTCTATGCCGCTCGTGAACGCACCCGCCTCAAGCTCACCCTGCGCGGCAAGCGCCTCGGCCTGACCCTCTCTGAAATCAAGAACCTGGTTGACATGTACGAGTCGCCCAAGGATACCGAATCGCAGTTGCAGCGCTTCCTCGGCGTACTTGCAGAGCATCGCGAAAAGCTCGAACGCCAGCGCGAAGATCTCGAAGTGACGCTGGAGGAAATCGCCGCGCACGAAGCCGAATGCCTGCACTTGCTGGAAACCGACCTGCCGCTCAAAGCGCCCGCAAAACGCAACGCCCGCCCTGCCGCCGCAAGAAAATCCGCCTGACCCCATGAATACGCGCTGCCCATTATTTAGGCATAATTCGCAATTGAATTGACGTTAACGTAAAGCACCACGCCAACACATAAACCAAGACCAATTACATTATCCAAACGAGGAGACACAACATGATCCATCTGCCAGGTTTGACCTTCGATCACGGCGAAGACATCGCCGCACTGCGCGAGAGCGTGGCCGCATTCGCCCAGGCTGAAATCGCGCCGCGTGCGGCGGAAATCGACCGCAGCGACCAGTTCCCGATGGACTTGTGGAAAAAGATGGGCGACCTCGGCGTACTCGGCATCACCGCCGACGAAGAATACGGCGGCGCCGCCATGGGCTATCTCGCGCACATCGTCGCGCTGGAAGAAATCTCGCGCGCCTCGGCCTCTGTCGGCCTGTCCTACGGCGCCCACTCCAACCTGTGCGTGAACCAGATCAAGCGCAACGGCACTACCGAACAAAAGAACAAGTACCTGCCCAAGCTGATCTCGGGCGACTTCATCGGCGCGCTCGCCATGTCCGAACCCAACGCCGGCTCCGACGTCGTCAGCATGAAACTGCGCGCCGACAAGAAGGGCGACCGCTACGTCTTGAACGGCAGCAAGATGTGGATTACCAACGGCCCCGACGCCGACGTGCTGGTGGTGTACGCCAAGACTGACCTGGAAGCCGGCGCGCGCGGCATGACGGCCTTCCTCGTGGAGAAAGGTTTCAAGGGATTCTCGGTCGCGCAAAAACTCGACAAGCTCGGCATGCGCGGTTCGCACACCGGCGAGCTGGTGTTCCAGGATTGCGAAGTGCCGGAAGAGAACGTGCTCGGCGGCATCGGTCGCGGCGTCAACGTGCTGATGTCCGGCCTCGACTTCGAACGCGCGGTGCTGTCCGGCGGCCCGCTCGGCATCATGCAGGCCTGTATGGATGTCGTCGTCCCCTACGTGCATGACCGCAAACAGTTCGGCCAGTCGATTGGCGAATTCCAGCTGATGCAGGGCAAGATCGCCGACATGTATTCGACCATGATGGCCTGCAAGGCCTACGTCTATGCCGTCGGCCAGGCCTGCGACCGCGCGAAGACGCCGGACGCGGCGCGCGCGCTGCGCAAGGACGCCGCCGGCGCTATCCTCTACTCTGCAGAAAAAGCCACCTGGATGGCCGGCGAGGCGATCCAGACGCTGGGCGGCAACGGCTACATCAACGAATATCCGGTCGGCCGCCTGTGGCGCGACGCCAAGCTCTACGAAATCGGCGCCGGCACCAGTGAAATCCGCCGCATGCTGATCGGCCGCGAACTGTTTGCCGAGACCATGTAAGCATTTTTTGAATCATTCATCCGAGCAGGAGAAGAACATGCAAGACCGTATTGAAGACCGCGTTGAAGACCCTATCGTTATCGTCGGCGCCGCGCGCACTCCGATGGGCGCCTTCCAGGGCGAATTGTCGGCGCTGACCGCCAGCGATCTCGGCGCCGCCGCCATCAAGGCCGCGTTGGAGCGCGCCGGCGTCGCGCCCGAGCAAGTGCAGGACGTCTTGTTCGGCAACTGTCTGATGGCGGGCCAAGGCCAGGCGCCCGCGCGCCAGGCGGCGATCAAGGCCGGCATCCCGGTCTCGGCCGGCGCCGTCACCTTGTCGAAGATGTGCGGATCGGCCATGCAGGCCGCCATGTTCGGCTACGATTCCATCCTCGCCGGTACCAATGAAATCGTCGTTGCCGGCGGCATGGAGTCGATGACCAATGCGCCTTACCTGATTCCGAAAGCGCGCGGCGGCTATCGCATCGGCCATGGCATGATCTACGACCACATGATGCTCGACGGCCTCGAAGACGCTTACGACAAGGGCCGCGCGATGGGTACCTTCGGCGAAGACTGCGCGGCGAAATACCACTTCACGCGCGAAGACCAGGACGCCTTCGCAATCGCCTCGGTCAAGCGCGCACAACAAGCCACCGCCGACGGTTCCTTCAAATGGGAAATTGCACCGGTCACCGTGGCCACCCGCGCCGGCGACGTCGTGGTCGACACCGACGAAGGTCCGCGCAAGGCCAAGGTCGAAAAGATCCCGACGCTCAAAGCCGCCTTCAAGAAAGACGGCACCATCACCGCCGCCTCGTCTTCTTCCATCAATGACGGCGCCGCCGCACTGGTGCTGATGCGCGAATCGACCGCGAAGAAACTCGGCAGCACGCCGATCGCCCGCATCGTCGGCCATGCGCGCCACTCGCAGGAACCGAACTGGTTCACCACAGCCCCGATCGGCGCCATCAACAACCTGTACAAGAAGATCGGCTGGAGCACCGCCGACGTCGACCTGTTTGAAATCAACGAAGCCTTTGCCGCCGTGCCGATGGCCGCGATGAAGGAACTCGGCATCACCCACGACAAGGTCAACATCCACGGCGGCGCCTGTGCGCTGGGCCATCCTATCGGCGCATCCGGCGCGCGCATCATCGTCACGCTGATCGGCGCACTGAAAAAGACCGGTGGCAAACGCGGTGTGGCTTCCCTGTGCATCGGCGGCGGCGAAGGCACGGCGCTGGCGATTGAATTGCTGTAACTCACTCCGGGACCAACCATGAGCGACCAAAAAACACCTGTCGATTTCTACTTCGATTTCAGTTCGCCGTACGGTTACTTCGCCTCCCTGGAGATCGAGAAACTGGCGGCAAAATACGGCCGCACGGTCAACTGGCGCGCCATCCTCCTCGGCCCGGTGTTCAAGACCATGAACATTGCGCCGATTGCCAACGTACCGTTGAAAGGCGACTATGCCCGCCACGACATGGAACGCAGCGCGCGCTTCCACAACATCCTGTTCAGCCATCCCGACGTCATGCCGATCGCCACGCAACATGCGGCGCGCGCGGTGTTGTGGGTGCAACAGAACGAGGCGGCCAAAGCGATCAATCTGATCCATGCCTTCTACAGCGCCTACTTCACCGAAAACATCGACATCAGCAAACTCGAGACGGTGGTGCGCATCGCCGGCGATAACGGCATCGACGTCGGTAAGCTGACGGCGGCGCTCAACGACGACGCCGTCAAGGACGCGCTGAAAACGGAGGTCGCCGCCTCCATCGAACGCGGTGTGTTCGGCTCGCCGTTCGTGATCGTCGACGGCGAATCGTTCTGGGGCTTCGACCGCTTCGACCAGCTTGAAGCTTTCCTGAAGAACGGAAAGATCTGATGGCAGGCAAGGCAGACAAACAGGCCTGTCCCTGCGGCAAAGGCGTCTACGGCGCCTGCTGCGGCCGCTTCATTGCAGGTGAAGCCGTGCCGGCGACGGCGGAACAATTGATGCGCTCGCGCTATACGGCGTTCTCGTTGCGCGAGGAAGAATATTTGCGCGCGACCTGGCATCCCGACACGCTGCCGGACGAGCCGATCACCGCCGAGAGCGACGTCAAATGGATCGCACTCGACGTGATCAAGCACAAGCATGTGAAGGATGCCGATGAAGCCACGGTGGAATTCGTCGCCCGCTTCAAGGTCGGCGGCCGCGGACATCGCCTGCATGAAGTCAGCAGCTTCGTACGCCAGCCGGACGCCGCCGGCGTGGCGCGCTGGTACTACGTCGACGGCGCTTTTCCGGACGACGAGTAAGCGGACAAACAGCAATGAACGAACAGCAGCAGCGAACACGCCGCACTTAATAAGAACCGAAATCCGGAGACAATGAATCATGCCGCAACTCGACAGCAAACTGAACACGCGCAGCGACGACTTCCAGGGCAACACGGCGGCGATGCAAATCATCGTCGACGATCTGAAGGAAAAGATCGCGGTCATCGCGCAAGGCGGCGGCGAAGCCGCGCGCAACAAGCATCTGGCGCGCGGCAAACTGCTGCCGCGCGATCGTGTGCAGATGCTGCTCGATCCGGGCACGCCTTTCCTCGAGTTCTCGCAACTGGCCGCGTACGCCATGTACCAGGAAAAGGAAGGCAAGGATGCAGCGCCCTCCGCCGGCATCATCACCGGCATCGGCCGCGTCGCGGGGCAGGAATGCGTGATCGTCTGCAACGACGCGACGGTCAAGGGCGGCACCTACTATCCGATGACCGCCAAGAAGCATCTACGCGCGCAGGAGATCGCCGAGTTCAACCACCTGCCCTGCATCTATCTGGTCGACAGCGGCGGTGCCAACCTGCCGAATCAGGATGAAGTGTTCCCCGACCGCGATCACTTCGGCCGCATCTTCTTCAACCAGGCCAACCTGTCGGCCAAGGGCATCCCGCAAATCGCGGTGGTGATGGGTTCCTGCACAGCCGGCGGCGCGTATGTGCCGGCCATGAGCGACGAGTCCATCATCGTCAAGGACCAGGGCACCATCTTCCTGGCCGGGCCGCCGCTGGTGAAGGCCGCCACCGGCGAAGTCGTCACGGCCGAAGAGCTGGGCGGCGGCGACGTCCATACGCGCCTGTCGGGCGTGGTCGACCATCTGGCGCAAAACGATCTGCACGCGCTGTCGATTGCGCGCAGCATCGTCGGCAACCTCAACCGCACCAAGCCGCAGCAGCTGGCCATGCGCGAAGTGCGCGAGCCGAAGTATCCGGCGCGCGAACTGTACGGCATCATCCCGGCCGACACGCGCAAACCTTTCGACGTGCGCGAAGTAATCGCACGCGTGGTCGACGGCAGCGAGTTCGACGAATTCAAGGCGCGTTACGGCACCACGCTGGTATGCGGCTTCGCGCACCTGTACGGCATGCCGGTCGGCATCATCGCCAACAACGGCATCCTGTTCTCGGAGTCGGCGCTCAAGGGCGCGCACTTCATCGAACTGTGCTGCCAGCGCAAGATCCCGCTGATCTTCTTGCAGAACATCACCGGCTTCATGGTCGGCAAGAAATACGAGAACGAAGGCATCGCGCGCAACGGCGCCAAGATGGTGACCGCCGTGTCGACCGCCGCCGTACCGAAACTGACGATGATCATCGGCGGCAGTTTCGGTGCCGGCAACTACGGCATGTGCGGCCGCGCATTTTCGCCGCGCTTCCTGTGGATGTGGCCGAACGCGCGCATCTCGGTGATGGGCGGCGAACAAGCTGCGAGCGTGCTGGCCACCGTCAAGCGCGACGGCATCGAGTCCAAGGGCGGCAGCTGGACGGCGGAAGAAGAAGCCGCCTTCAAGACGCCGATCCGCGAGCAATACGAACATCAGGGCCATCCCTACTACGCCTCGGCGCGCCTGTGGGATGACGGCGTGATCGATCCTGCCGATACCCGCACCGTGCTTGGACTGGGACTGAGCGCGGCGTTGAATGCGCCGATTGAAGAGACGAAGTTCGGCGTATTCCGCATGTAAATCTTTCGTACGCGATAAAAATGAAAAAGAAAATCTCCATCGCCTTGTTGGTTGCGTTCTGTATGTGCCAGGTTCCGGCTTTTAGCGCCGAACTGCCGTGGAACAAAGGATTGCGCGAGGAAGTCGTCATGATTCCCTCCGGCACGGGCATGTTTTCCGTGAAACTGGAAACCACAATCTACAAGCCTCCCGGCGATGGACCTTTTCCACTACTCATCATGAATCACGGGAAAGCTCCCGGGATACCGGCGTTCCAACTCCGCTATCGCGGAATATCCATCAGCAATGAATTTGTGCGGCGCGGTTATGCGGTCATCATTCCCATGCGCAAAGGTTTCTCCAAATCCGGCGGGCTCTATGTCGATGGCGGCTGCAATATCGGCGGCAACGGAGATGCACAGGCGGACGATGTGCAAGCTGCGCTGGACTATGCAATCCGGCAACCCTGGGTCGACAAGGAGAATGTCATCATCATGGGGCAATCGCATGGAGGTCTGACGACCATGGCTTTCGGCGCGCGCAATCCGCCGCACGTCAAGGCATTGCTCAATTTTGCCGGCGGGCTGCGCTATGACATGCTGGGCTGCGGCTGGAAACCGGCGTTGATTGATGCTTTCGAACGCTACGGCAAGGCCACGCATATCCCCAGTCTCTGGTTCTATGGCGAAAACGACAGTTACTTCAATCCGGAGTTGGCCCGCAAGATGCATGAGGCTTACATCCGATCCGGCGCCGATGCCAGGCTGATTGCCTACGGCCCGTTCAAGAATGATTCGCACGGCATGAGTGGCAGCCGCGATGGCGTTGCCATCTGGTGGCCGGAGACCGAAGCGCTGCTCAAGCGTCTGGGATTGCCGACCGAGAAGACGGTTGTGCTGGCGGATGAATTGCCGAAGACCGATTTTGCCAAATTGGAAGACAGCGCTGCAGTTCCTTATCTGGATCAAAAAAAACGAGAGCACTACGAAGGCTTTCTCAAACTCGCCTTGCCTCGGGCATTTGCCATTTCATCGTCCGGCGCAACCGGCTGGTCCTCGACCGGAGAAAATACAACTGAGCGGGCCCTGCTGCAATGCCAGAAATATTCCAAGGACGCTTGCCGTCTCTACGCCATCGACCAGAACGTGGTCTGGATCGACGACAAACAAAATAACAGTGACAAGAGCGCCGCCTTGCACTGACGTATCTACATATCGGCACACAACAAACCGGTCACATTGAAGGAGACAAGATGTTCAGCAAAATTCTGATCGCCAATCGCGGCGAGATCGCCTGTCGGGTAGCCGAGACCGCGCGCAAGCTCGGCATCAAGACGGTTGCCGTGTATTCCGAAGCCGATACGCATGCCAAACATGTCGCCGCCTGCGACGAGGCGGTGTTGATCGGCCCGGCGCCGGCCAAGGAGAGCTACCTGCTCGGCGACAAGATCATCGCCGTGGCGCTGGCGACCGGCGCGCAGGCGATCCATCCCGGTTATGGCTTCCTGTCCGAGAACGCCGGTTTCGCCGAGGCCTGCGCCAAGGCCGGCCTGGTCTTCATCGGCCCGCCGGCGTCGGCGATCCATGCGATGGGTTCGAAGTCAGCGGCCAAGGCCCTGATGGAAAAAGCCAATGTGCCGCTGGTGCCCGGCTATCACGGCGACAACCAGGATGCCGATTTCCTGCAGAAGGAAGCCGACCGCATCAGCTATCCGGTGCTACTCAAGGCCAGTGCCGGCGGCGGCGGCAAGGGCATGCGCATCGTCGAGAAATCGGAAGACTTCAAGGCCGCGCTGGCGTCCTGCAAGCGCGAAGCCATCAACAGCTTCGGCGACGACAAGGTGCTGGTGGAACGCTACCTGACGCGTCCGCGCCATATCGAAATCCAGGTCTTCGCCGACGGTCACGGTGAATGCGTTTATCTGTTCGAACGGGATTGCTCGGTGCAGCGCCGTCACCAGAAAGTACTGGAAGAAGCGCCGGCGCCAGGCATGAGCGAAGAACGCCGTCGCGCCATGGGCGACGCGGCCGTGGCGGCGGCGAAGGCGGTTGGTTACGTCGGTGCGGGTACGGTGGAATTCATCGCAAACCAAGATGGCTCGTTCTACTTCATGGAGATGAACACCCGCTTGCAGGTCGAGCATCCGGTCACCGAAATGATCACCGGCCTCGATCTGGTCGAGTGGCAATTGCGCGTGGCCTTCGGTGAACACCTGCCGTTGCGCCAGGAACAATTGCAGCTCAACGGCCATGCCCTCGAGGCGCGCATTTACGCGGAAAATCCGGAGAAGGGTTTCCTGCCGTCCATCGGCACGCTGCGCTATCTGCATACGCCGCCGGCAGTCCACTTCCGCGTTGATAGCCTTGGCAGTCACGTGCAGACACCGGCTGCCGTGCGCATTGATTCCGGCGTGCGCGAAGGCGATGCGATTTCGCCGTTCTACGATCCGATGATCGCCAAGCTCATCGTCTGGGGCAAAGATCGCGACGCTGCGCTGGCGAACATGGCAGCGGCGCTGGCGCAGTATCGCATCGTCGGACTCGCCACCAACATCGGGTTCCTGCAACGACTGATTGCAGGGAAAGCATTTTCCACTGCCGATCTGGACACCGGCCTGATCGAGCGCAATCACGATGCACTCTTCCCTGCACCACAACCCGCGTCGACCGCAGCGCTGGCGTTGGCCACGTCCTTGTTGCTGTCGCAAGAAGCCGGTCGCGTCGATGATGTAAGCGACTTGTGGGCACAGACCAGCGGCTGGCGCATGAATGGCAATTTGCTACGCGCATTGCAGTTTGCCGACGAAGCGGGAGACTATCGCATCGAACTCGAATATCGTGGCGAGCAGAAATGGATCCTGCATCGCGACGGCGTCCAGCATCGCTTGCATTTTGAACGCCAGGGCGACACCGAACTGCGCGTCACACTGGACGACCAGGTCATCGCCGGCAACGTGGTGCGCGATGGCGATATTTTCCATGCCTTCCATCAGGGTCGGCATGCGGTGTTGACCTGGGACGATCCGCTCGCGCATGCCGGCCACGTCGAAAGCGAAGGCGGCCGCCTCACCGCGCCGATGCCGGGCAAGATCGTTGCAGTACTCGTCGAAAAAGGTCATAGCGTGACCAAGGGCGCGCCGCTGCTGATCATGGAAGCGATGAAGATGGAACACACCATTGCCGCACCGGCCGACGGCGTGATTGACGAACTGCTGTACGCAGTCGGCGACCAGGTGACGGAAGGCGCGCAACTGCTGGCGTTCACGCCGGGCTGAACGGTCACTGATTACTGATGAGAGCCCATCCTTACGGCTTGCCGTCCAGCGTGTACGTGCTGGAACGCGGCTGGCTGTCGTCCAACAACGTGCTGTTTCTGGGTACGCACGAGACCGCGCTGGTCGACACCGGCTACGTCACTCACGCCGCGCAAACCCTGGCGCTGGTCGATCATGTTCTCAACGAACAAGGCCGCGCACCGCGACTCGACCGCATCATCAACACGCATCTGCATTCAGATCATTGCGGCGGCAATGCCGCCTTGCAGGCGCGCCATGCCTGCCGCACCAGCATTCCGCACGCCGAGGCAGACAAGGTCAGGCGCTGGGATGAGGAGGCGCTGAGCTATCGCGCCACCGGCCAGCAATGTCCGCGCTTCGGGTTCGACGACACCTTGCAGGACGGCGACAGGCTGGTGCTGGGCGATCTGGAGTGGACCGCACTCGCCGCTCCGGGACACGATCCGCATTCGCTGATCCTGCATTGTGCGCAGGAGGGCATCCTGATTTCGGCCGATGCGCTCTGGCAGAACGGCTTCGGCGTGATCTTCCCGGAACTGGAGGGCGAATCCGGATTTGCCGAGGAACGCGCCACGCTGGATCTGATCGCGGGACTTGATGTGCGCGTCGTGATTCCCGGGCATGGAGCACCGTTCACGGACGTGAAGCAGGCGCTGGCGACGGCGTATTCGCGCCTCGATTATCTGCAGGCCGAGCCGATGCGCAATGCGCAGAACTGCGTCAAGGTGATGCTCAAGTTCCTGCTGCTGGAACGGCAGGCGATCCCCCTGCCCGAGGTGGCGGCGCTGATGGCTGCGGTTCCTTTGCTGGCGCTGTGCAACCGTCGTTATTTCCACCTGTCGGACCAGGCCCTGGCCGACTGGGCGAGCGCGCAACTGATCAAGGCCGGCGCCGCGAGCAGCGACGGCGTCTCCCTGCTGAACGCCGGCTGACGACGACCGCCATGCGTTGCAGGTAAAATCACCGGCTTACTCCACTCACTCCTCAGCCCGCTCCGATGCGCATCCTTTTCCAGACCGCCGATCCCGTCAACCAGGACGCCTGGCTGCACGACCTTCGCTCCGCCCTGCCGCATGCCGAGATTCGCGTCTGGCAATCCGGCGACACCGCGCCGGCCGATTATGCCATCGTGTGGAAACCGCCGTTCGAGATGCTGCAAGGCCGTCCGGATCTGAAGGCGGTGTTCAACCTCGGCGCCGGCGTCGATGCGATCCTGAAACTGAACGTGGTGCCGGACCATCTGCCCCTGGTCCGCATCGACGACGGCGGCATGGCGGTGCAGATGGCGGAGTTCGCCACGCATGCGGTGCTGCGCTATTACCGTCGCCTGGATCAATACGAGCGGCAGGCGCGCCTTGGGCAGTGGAAGCCGCTGCCGCCGTTCGAGCGCGCCGATTTCGGCATCGGCGTACTGGGTCTGGGCGTGCTTGGACAATGCATCTGCGAGAGCCTGCAGCATTTCGGGTTTCAAGTCAGCGGCTGGAGCCGCAGTCCGAAAGCGCTGCCCGGTGTGGAGGCCTACGCCGGCAGTGAGCAGCTCGACGAATTCCTGCGCGGCGCGCGTGTGCTGATCTGCATGTTGCCGCTGACACCGGACACCGCCGGCATCCTCAATCGCGAAACGTTGTCGCTCCTGCCGCATGGCGCGTATCTGGTCAACCTCGCGCGCGGCGGCCATCTGGTGGAGGCGGACCTGCCGCCCTTGCTGGACAGCGGCCAGATCGCCGGCGCCACGCTGGACGTGTTCCAGGAAGAGCCGTTGCCGCCACAGCATCCGTTCTGGAAAGATCCGCGCATCGCCATCACGCCGCATATTTCGGCATTGACCGTGCGCAGCGAAGCCGCGCGCCAGATCGCCGAAAAGATCGTCGCCCTGCAGCGCGGCGAGCCGGTGGTGGGATTGGTCGATCGTAGCAAAGGGTATTGAACGGCGCCGCCCGACGCGAAAAACTCAAACTGATATCATCAAAAAAACTGCCAGGCAGATAAGTCGAGGAGACAACCCATGAGCTTGCCCAAGAAAGTCAAAATCGTTGAAGTCGGTCCGCGCGACGGCTTGCAGAATGAGAAGGAAACCATCTCCGCCGAGGTAAAGATCGAGCTGGTCAATCGCCTGACCTCGGCCGGCTTCGTCAACGTTGAAGCCGCTTCATTCGTATCGCCGAAATGGGTGCCGCAGATGGCCACCTCGGGCGAAGTCATGCGCGGCATCGCGCGCAAACCCGGAGTCATCTATTCGGCGCTGACGCCCAACATGAAGGGTTTCGAGGCGGCGCTGGAAGCGGGCGCGGACGAGGTGGTTATTTTCGGTGCGGCGTCCGAAGCGTTTTCGCAAAAGAACATCAACTGCTCCATCGCCGAATCGATCGAACGTTTCCGTGAAGTCGCATTGGCGGCCAAGCAGCACAAGATTCGTCTGCGCGCGGCAGTCAGCTGCGCCTTCGGCTGTCCTTACCAGGGTGAGGTGCCGCTGGCGTCTGTGTCGGACGTGGTGGGCCGCTTCCGCGATCTGGGCTGTGACGAGATCGACATCGCCGACACCATCGGCGTAGCCACGCCGAACAAGGTGGCGCCGGTGATGCAGGCGGCGATCCGCGAATTCAACATCGACGGCCTGTCGGGACATTTCCATGACACCTACGGCCAGGCGCTGGCGAACATTTACGCCAGCCTGGAAGTCGGCATCACGATTTACCACTCGTCCGTGGCCGGCCTGGGCGGCTGCCCTTACGCCAAGGGTGCGACCGGCAACGTCGCCTCCGAAGACGTGCTGTACATGATGCAGGGCCTCGGCATCGAGACCGGGGTCGACCTCGACGTCGTGGTGGATGCCGGCCAGTTCATTTCGCAGCATCTCGGCCGCAAGGCGGTCAGCCGCGCCGGCAACGCCATTGCGGCGAAGCGCCTGGGGTAGCCGGCGCGACCGAGAGCCCATCGTTGCTGGTCGTAAAAAAAAGCGGCATGGTCGACAGACGACCATGCCGCTTTTTCATGTCGTTGCGGAAGTCAGAATTCTTCCCACGAATTGCCATCGTCAGCGCCTGCCAGGGCCGGCTTGAGCTTGCCTGACGACGCCGGCGCCGCTGCAGACACCGCTGTCTTGTTTTGCGTCAGTTTCGGCACAGCTTTGGGCGTTGTGGCCGCTGCAGCCGGCGTGAATTTTCGCGCGGCAGGCGAAGCTGCTGCCGTTACTGGCGCAACATGTCTTACCGGCTGCGGATGCGCGTGCGGTTGTACGCGCGCATGATCGCTGCCTGACAATTTGAAGACGCTGACGGCCTGCGCCAGCAGGTCGGCCTGCTCCTGCAGACTCTCGGCAGCCGCCGCGGCCTGTTCGACCAGCGCGGCATTCTGCTGCGTGATTTCATCCATCTGCGTGATGGCGCGATTGACTTCTTCGATGCCGGTGCTTTGCTCCTGACTGGCGGCGGTGATCTCGCCCATGATGTCGGCAACATGTTTGACCGAGGTGACGATTTCACCCATGGTGGCGCCCGCTTCGTCGACCAGCTTGCCACCCGCTTCGACCTTGCCGACCGAGTCGCTGATCAATTGCTTGATCTCTTTCGCCGCCGATGCCGACCGCTGCGCCAGGCTGCGCACTTCCGATGCGACCACGGCGAATCCGCGACCCTGTTCGCCGGCGCGCGCTGCTTCGACTGCGGCGTTCAAGGCGAGGATATTGGTCTGGAAGGCGATGCCGTCGATCACGCTGATGATGTCGACGATCTTGCTTGAACTCTCTTTTATGGAGCCCATGGTGTGCACCACGTCGCCGACCACCTTGCCGCCCTTGACGGCCAATTCCGAGGCCGAGGTCACCAGTGAGTTGGCCTGACGCGCATTGTCTGCGTTCTGGCGCACGGTGGAGGTGAGCTCTTCCATTGAGCTGGCAGTTTCCTCCAGGCTGGAAGCTTGCGACTCGGTCCGGTTGGACAGGTCGGCGTTGCCGACGGCGATTTCGCGCGAGGCGACGTTAATGGTTTCAGTGCCGGTGCGCACGTTGCCAACCACGCCGGCGAGTCCCTGACCGATGCCGTTGATGGCGCCCATGAGTCGGCCGAGCTCGTCGTCACGCTCGACCACCAGCTCAGCGGTGAGGTCGCCGGTGGCGAGTCGCTCGGCGACCGCGAGGCTCTGGTCGAGCTGCTTCTTGATCAATACATACAGCGCGTACAACACCGTGACCGAGACCACCACCGTCAGGCACAGCATCGCCAGTCCAACCATGTAGGCAATACCGCCGTCCCTGCGTGCCTTGTCCAGTTCGCCGGTGGTGCGCAGGTCCATCAGTTTTTCAAATTCGTTGATGGGACGCATGATGGCAGCAGCGTTCTTTTCATAGACGTCGTCGTGCACCAGCTTGCGTGCCTTCTCCAGATCGGGGGTGTCCTTTTTGCTGAACTTTCCCGAGCCGTCGTCGTATTCCCCTTTGACGGCGTGCATGGCGACTTCCTCGGTCTTGATCAGCGCAGTAGAGAGCGACTGCGCTTCAGTGAGCTTGGCGAATTCCTGGTCGGTGAAGCCGGCTTGTTTCATCAGATCGGTCATCGACACGGTGCGGCCGTCGGCACGCGCTTTCTTGCCGCTGCTGATGGCGACGATGTCCCAGTAGATCGCTTCGTAACGCGCATCGCCGGTGACGACGTAACTGCGCACGGCTTGGGTCAGGTGTTCGGAATTGCTGCGCACTTCGTTGGCCAGTTTGTAGGATTCATAGCGCGAGTCACCGGCTCTTTCGATTTCGTGTTGCGCTCGCAAGATCATTTGCAGTGCACCGAACATCAGCAACGACAGCGTCGCCAAGATGATGAAGAAGAAGAAAAAACTCCGCTTGAGCGTGAACAATTTACGCATTGCCGTTCCCCTATTTCCGTGAGAAATCGCGTCCTCATCGACGGATAGGGACGTGTGAAGACACCGCGGCACCGTGCGAAACGGTGCTGCGTGTCAGATGGCGATCAGATGTAAAACGTCAGTGTATGTAGCGACTGCGCGTACGCACGTGTCGGAGGCGTGCGTGCAGGTGGCGACTGTGGATGGTCGCAGCAAGAATGAGTCCGCCGGCAACGGCGGCCACGATCAGAAAGGCATCCATATATCCCCCTCGGAAAGATTACCTTTTATAGGCCAGAACGGCACTGCTACGCACCTGTGGATAGGTGTGGCATACGGATGCGTAGAACTGTCTTCGACTGGCTTGTAGAAAACATAACATGTTTACAAAACAATATGTCTTGGCGAAAGCAAAAAATATTCTAAGCAACAACATAAAAAGCACGGTCGTAATATTTTATGTCCTATAATCTTTCGATTACCGACAACAATGAGACGCCGCCATGCCTACTTCCGCCCTTCCAGCCGTGCTGCAGAACCTGCGCCTGCCCGTGATCGCTTCGCCGATGTTCATCGCCAGCAGTCCGGCGCTGGTGGCGGCGCAGTGCAAGGCGGGGATTGTCGGCTCTTTCCCGGCCCTCAACGCGCGCCCGGCCGAGCAGCTCGACGTCTGGCTGGCCCAGTTGCAGACCGAACTGGCGGCGTACAAGACGGCCCATCCCGAGGCCATCATCGGCCCGATTGCGGTCAATCAGATCGTGCATCAGTCCAACGACCGCCTTGCCCACGATGTGGAAGTCTGCGTGAAGCATCGCGTGCCGATCATCATTTCCAGCCTGCGCGCGCCACCGAAGGAAATGCTCGACGCCATCCACAGCTACGGCGGCATCGTGCTGCATGACGTGATCTCGATCCGTCATGCGCAGAAGGCGCTGGAAGCCGGCGTCGACGGTCTGATCCTGGTGGCGGCCGGGGCCGGCGGCCATGCCGGCGCCCTGTCGCCGTTCGCGCTGGTGGGTGAAGTACGCAAGTTCTTCAAGGGTCCGCTGATCCTGTCGGGCGCCATCGCCACCGGCGATGCCATCCTGTCGGCACAGGCCATGGGCGCCGACCTGGCCTACATCGGCTCGCGCTGGCTGGCGACCCAGGAAGCCAACGTCACCGACGAATACCGCCAGGCCATCGTCGACTCCAGTGCCGCCGATGTGGTCTACACCAACCTGTTCACCGGCGTGCACGGCAACTACCTGAAGAAGTCCATCGTCAACGCCGGGCTCGATCCGGACAACCTGCCGGAAGCGGACAAGACCAAGATGAATTTCGGCACCGGCGGCGACACCAAGGCCAAGGCCTGGCGCGACATCTGGGGCGCCGGACAGGCAGTCGGCCTGATGGATGACGTGCCGACCGTGGCGCAGATGGTCGATCGTCTGGAAGCGGAGTATGCAGCGGCGCGACAACGCCTGGCGCTGTAGTTCAACCGTAGTTCAACGACGGTTTCGAAGCCGCTCCGACAGACAGGTTCTGTCGGACAACGCCGCTATTTGCAAATGACTTTGTAACTAACGGCACTTCTCGCGCACTTGTATGTCGTACGGTCTCAGACACCATACAACGTGAGGACTTTATGACCAGCTTTCTGCGCACCAGAAAAGATCGCCATCCAAAACCGGAAAACAAGGCGCGTCTGCCCCATGAGCACGACCAGTCCGGTGACAGCCAGCGCAGCGATGTCGACCAGAAGGAAATGCGACGCGCCTATCAAGACATCCGCGAAGGCCAGGTGGACACCGATCTGCGCGGCAGCGGCGGTCTCGACGAGATGAACAAGGGACCCGGCAAACGCGCCAGCGAAGCACCGCGCAAGGATGACCCGTTCGACAAGTCACATTGAACCTTGCGTATGCAACGGACGTACTCAGCAGCGCGGAACAGCAAGCATTGACAGAAAATCAAGAGACGAAATTTGCCGGCAAATTGGCCTGAACAGGCTGCCATGCCGCCAAACGATACGCCGCTGATCAGCGGCGTATTGCATTTGGGCGATCCGCTTTGTGCCCCACCCGGCGCGGTAACGCTGCGGCCTCGGTCAAAGCCCGGAAGCGGCAATCCAGTCGCGGATGATGGTGAATAATTCCTGCGGCTTTTCCATTGGCGTCATGTGGCCGCAATCGCGGACGATTTCAAAATGCGCGGCCGGAATGCGCTGCGCCATTTCTTCCGACTCTTCCACCGTACGCAAACGGTCGGCATCGCTGGCCACGATCAGCGCCGGGCAATCGATGCGGTGCAGGTCGGCATAGCTGCCGTCGCGCAGCGTCGACAACTGGCGCAGGAACACTTCCTTGCCGTTGTTCAGCGCCATCGCTTGCAGGCGTTGCAACAGCGCAGCGTCGCCGGCACGGTCGGGATGCAGCGACGACGCCAGCGCGCGCGAAGTCAGCCCCTTGAACGGCGCCTTTTCCGCCAACGCGATCTGCGCCAGCGTAGCGGCCGATTCCTGCTCGCTTTGCGGACGCGACGAAGTATTCAGCAAGCCCAGGCCGAGCACGCGCTCCGGTGCTTTCAGTGCAATCGCCTGGGCCACGAAGCCGCCCATGGAAAAACCGAACAGCACGAACTTGTCCGGCGCATTGGCCAGCACCCGATCGGCCATGGCGTCCAGTGAATTGTCCTGGCCGAGGTCGCCGAAATGCAGCGTGCCGAGCGTGGCCAGATCGCTGCGCATGTCGTCCCACAAGGATGCGTTGAGCATGAAGCCCGGTAAAAAAACCAGATCGCGCATGTTGTTGTTCTCTTCCCAATCAGCTGATTATTTTGGCGTCGCCGGTTTCTCGCGCGCCTGCAAGGTCATGACGTCTCCATCCGCGGCAAACAGCTCCAGCGTACGGCCGGTGATGCGGTAACGTTCCAGCGCTTGCAGCCAGTCGAGGAAAACCGCTTCGAACTCCATGGCCTTGCCCGGGCAGGCCATGCGTGTTGCTGCAGCATGCCCGATGGTCAGACGGCCGCCGTCGCGCAGCACATACGGCGCGTTGAATGGATTGCACCAGGCGCGGCCGCTGACGCTGGCCTGGGCGCCGTCGTCCTGGAAGCTCAGGATCACCGGCGCGCTGCCCTCGCCGCCGCGCGGGATCTCATGCCCCGGCCAGCTGGTCAGTTCCCAGCGCACGCTGGTCAGCGCGGCGCCGTCGGCACCGCTCGGTTGCGAAGCGCAGCCTGCCAGTCCAAGCAGCGCCGCCAGCATTGCAATATATCGTTTCATGATGCCCTCTCCATGGTGAAAATCATTCCAGCCATTTGGCCCGGCTGGCCGCCAGCGCCACCGCGATGCACAGCGTGCCGATGAATGCCAGGCCCGCCTGCAGGCCGAAGCCATGCGCCAGGAAACCGACTACCGGCGGCCCGATCAGGCCGCCGCTGTAACTGAGCGTGGCGACGCCGGCCAGCGCGATCGCGCCATGCCGCCCGGCCGCGCTGAACACGAACGGAAACACCATCGCCACGCCGGTGCCGGCGATCGCGAAACCGATGATGACCAACGGAATATTGATCGCCGCGACCGCAATGAACACGCCCACCGCTGCCAGCAGCGAACCGAAGCCGACCACCTTGCGCGCGCCCCAGCGCTCCTTGAGGCGGTCGCCCACCAAGCGCGCCAGCAGCATCATGCCGGCAAACCCGGCATAAGCCAGCGGCGCACCGCCGTCGCCGGCGTGCATGTGGTCCTTCATGTACAGACCGCTCCAGTCGGCAATCGATCCCTCGACAATCGCGCCGCAGAATCCGATCAGACCGAGCGCCACCAGATGGCCGTGCGGAATGGCGAAGATCTTCTTGTCGGCGCTGGGTTCCGGCCGGTCGTTCGGCATCGCCTTGTACCCCAATCGCAGCGGCAGCAGGAACACCACGGCAAGCGCCGCGAAATGCCAGAACGGCGTGACCTCAAGCGCCGCCACCGCGCTACCCAGCAAGGCGCCGCTGAAGGTGCCGACGCAGAACCACGCATGCAGCAGCGACATGATGGAGCGCCCGGCCTGTTTTTCCGCCACTGCGCCCAGCGCATTGATGGCGACGTCGAAGCAGCTCGAGGCGGCGCCGTAGATCGCGCTGAACAACATCAGCAGCGCCAGGTTGGGGGCAATGCCCAGCGCCGGCAAGGTCAGCAGCAGCACCAATCCGGCATACCAGGTGGTACGACGCGGACCGTAGTGCGCGTTGAGCCACGCCGCCAGCGGAAACGAGCCGACCGCACCGATGCCGCCGCACAGCAGCACCATGCTCAGCGTGGCGGCATCGAGCTGCAGGTTGTCGCGGATCGACGGAATGCGCGCCGCCCAGCTGGCGTACAGCAGGCCCAGCATGAAAAAGAAAAACGGAATCGCGCTGCGGCGCCAGCGGGCGCGCCATGTGGTCGCGTCGGTCGGCGCATCCGCAGTCGAATTCAAAGTCAGGTCGGTTGTCATGCAATCCAGAGAGGAATAAACTTCGTCGGCTGCCATTATCCCGCATCCTGCCTGCGCCGATGATGTTCCTTCCATTCACCGCTGTACCCGTTTCATTTTCCGTTTCATTTTTTGCATGTCCGATCTCTCCGACCCGCTACACCAACTTCAGACCCAGGCCCTCGACGCACTGCTCGCACTGCAAGACCTGATCGACAACTACACGCCATTGCACGAAGACCGCGTCGCCACGCTGGCGCTGCAGATCGGTCGCCGCATGAAACTTGATGCGCCACGCCTGCAAGCGCTGCACATGGCCGCACGCGTGCACGACATCGGCAAGGTCGACATCCCGCTGGACATCCTCAACAAACCCGGCAAGCTCAACGATGCTGAATTTGCCTTGATCAAGACGCATGCGCAGACCAGCTACGATGTGCTCAAGCGCATTTCCTTCACGCTGCCGGTGGCCGACATCGTCCACGCACATCACGAATACCTGGACGGTTCCGGCTATCCGCGCGGCCTGCGCGGCGACGACATCCTGCCGGAGGCACGCATCCTCACCGTCGCCGACATCGTCGAATCGATGTCCGAAGACCGGCCCTATCGCAAGAGCCTCGGCATGCCCGCTGCGCTGGAAGAAATCAGCCGCCTGCGCGGCATCCGGCTCGACCCGGACGCGGTCGACGCCTGCCTGCAGGTCTGCGGCAACGCGCCCTGACAAGTTCCGCTACACTCTTGGCATTGCCGCGTTAGTACGGACGCGCGGCGCCATAACAATCAGGCAGCGCCTCACCGGTAGCCGCCGATATCCAAGAGACAATCTCATGCCAGAACCGATCGCCGCCACGCAGCGGGATTTCATCGTGCGCCATCCGTTGCTGACCGCCCTCGCCCTGTCGCTGGGCACCGCGATTGCGCTCGGCGTGGCGCGCTTTTCGTATGCGCTGCTGCTGTCGCCGATGCGCACCGACCTCGGCTGGCCCTACCTGATCGCCGGCGGCATGAACACCGGCAACGCACTCGGCTACCTGCTCGGCGCGCTCGTCTCACCGCCGCTGATGCGCCGCTTCGGTACACACAAGTTGCTGATCGGCGGCGCGCTGGCGACCGCTTTCCTGATCATCCTCTCGGGATTGTTCACCGATACCGCGACGCTGCTGGCGCTGCGCATCGTGACCGGTACAGTGAGCGCCTTCATCTTCATCTCCGGCGGCATCCTGATCAGCCGTCTGGCGGCGCTGCATCCGCAACGCGCGGGATTTTTGCTGGGCCTGTTCTACGGCGGCAGCGGCATCGGCATTGTCGCCTCGGCCTGGCTGGTGCCGGCGACCATGGCCGCCGCTACGGCCCACGGCGTCGCCCATAGCTGGCAATGGGCATGGATCGCGATGGGCTTGCTGAGCCTGGTGGCGACCGCCTTCATGGCGCCGCCGGCGCTGCGCATCCCGGCCTTGCCGCCGCAGGCGCAGGGCGCCGGACGATTCCGCATGCGCACGCTGAGCTTCGGGCTGAGCGGTTATTTCATGTTCGGACTCGGCTATATCGGCTACATGACCTTCGTGATTGCGCTGCTCAAGGAGCAAGGCATGTCGGCGTCGATGATCACGCTGTTCTACACGCTGCTGGGTCTCGCCGTGATGGCGTCGTCGCGGCTGTGGGCCGGCATGCTGGACAAGTTCAAGGGCGGCGAATCGCTGGCCATCCTCAACGCGCTGCTGAGCGTGGCGACGCTGTTGCCGGCGGTGACGGCGGCGCCGGTGGCGGTGTTCATCTCGGGATTATTGTTCGGCGGCGTGTTCCTGTCGGCGGTGGCCTCGACCACCGCACTGGTGCGCCACAACCTGCCGCCGGCCAGCTGGTCGCTCGGCATCAGCGCCTTCACGATCGTGTTCGCGGCGGGCCAGATCGTCGGTCCGAGCATCGTCGGCTGGATCGCCGACCGCAGCGGCGGCCTGCAGCAGGGCCTGCTGTTTTCAGCGCTGTCGCTGCTGGTCGGCGCGCTGCTGGCATGGCGTCAGCGACCGCTGCAGTTGCTTAAGAACTAAGCACCGAGTTTCACACTAAGATCAGGGAAAACAATCTCCACCTGACTTGCCTTGCCGAGCATGTCGGTGAGGAAGTTCAGACCGACGTGGGTGATTATTTCCACAATCTCGGCGTCACTGTAGCCGGCGCTGCGCACCTCAACCAGATCGAGCGCGCCAATCTTGCCGTTCTTCTCCAGCAGGCTGCGTGCGAACTTCACGGCGGCCGCGACTTGCGGATCTTCGCGCGCAATTGTTCTTTGCGCCGACGCAATGCGTGCCCGCACCGGCACAGCCAGCGTGCCGCCGTCGGCGATGCCGTGCAAGCCGAGGTAGGCGCGCAAGGCCGCCGGAGAATTGGCGAAGACCTTCAGGAAATCCGGCACCAGGCCGAGCTGCTCCTGAATGGCGGCGAACAAGGCGGCCTGTTCCGGAGTGGCGTCAGTAGTGTCGACGAGTTTGATGCGTGCCATGAAGACGGCCCTGACGATGGTGGAGATGCAGGGAGTGTCACCGATCTCGGGCATAATCCAAATACCCTGAAATCACAATTAGTCATTACAAAAACAGGAACAATATGGACCGACTCGAGTCGATGGCGATTTTCCTGGCGGTGGTCGATGAAGGCGGATTCGCCGCCGCCGCGCGCAAGATGAAGATCTCGCCGCCCGTCGTCACGCGCGCCGTGAGCGACCTGGAAGCGGCCATCGGCGTGCGCCTGCTGACGCGTACCACGCGCATCGTGCGCGTCACCGACGTCGGCGCACGCTACGCCGAGGATTGCCGCCGCGTGCTGGCCGACGTCACCGAAATGGAAGACCTGGCCGCCGGCGCCCACGGCGCGGTGCGCGGCCGCCTGGTGGTGACGGCGTCGGCCACGTTCGGCCGCATGTATGTCACGCCGATCGTGATGGAATACCTGCGGCGCTATCCCGAAGCCGAAGTCGAATGCCGTTTCGCCGACCGCATCATCAACCTGATGGACGAAGGCATCGACGTGGCGATCCGCATCGGCCAGCTGGCCGATTCCAGCTATCAGGCAATCCCCGTGGGCACGGTGCGGCGCGTGGTGTGCGCCTCGCCTTCCTATCTCGCCGAACACGGCGCGCCGCAGACCCCGGACGATCTGAGGCAACACGTGATCGTGTCCTCCAACGGCGTCTCGACCTCGCCGGACTGGCGCTTCACCAAGGGCGATGCGACCACCATCGTGCGCGTGCAGCCGCGCATGACGGTGATGTCGAACGATGAAGCCATCATCGCCGCGCTGGACGGCTTCGGCATCACGCGCGTGCTGTCCTACATGGTGGCGGCGCCGCTCTCGGACGGCCGGCTGGTGGAAGTCTTGCGCGGCCATGAGACGCCGACGCTGCCGGTACACGTGGTGCATCACGAAGGCCGCCATGCTGCGCGCAAGGTGCGCGCCTTCCTCGACCTTGCTGTCGGGGAACTGCGCGGCGGGCAGCCGGGCGTGGAGTAGGACCGTCCACCGGATTATTCTCGAACCGGGAATAGTCCATTGTCCGTGGCGGCGATTCTCATCATCCGCGTTATCAGCAACACTGGCGACTCCTACAACACACCACCTGGAGCTGCCATGAAACTCTACTACCACCCTCTGTCCGGCCATTCGCACCGTGCCCGCCTGTTCCTCTCGCTGCTGGGCGCACAACATGAACTGGTCCTGGTCGATCTGAAAAAGGGCGAGCAAAAATCCCCTGAAATCCTGAAGCTCAACCGCTTCGGCCAAGTCCCCGTATTGCAAGACGGCGACACCGTCGTCAGCGATTCCAACGCCATCCTGATTTACCTCGCCAAGTCGCTGGGCCGCACAGACTGGCTGCCGGAAAATCCGGCTACCGCCGCCGCCGTGCAACGCTGGTTGTCGGTCGCCGCCGGCGAAATCGCCCGCGGTCCGGCTGCCGCCCGCCTGGTCACCGTATTCGGTGCGCCCATTGATGCCGACGACGCGATCCGCCGCGCCCACGCCATCCTGACATTGGTCGAACAGGAACTGGCTACCCGCACCTGGCTGGCGGCTGAGCAAGCCACCATCGCCGACATCGCGTTGTACTCGTATATCTCCAGCGCACCCGAAGGCAACGTCGACCTGAGCGCCTATCCGCACACCCGCCAATGGCTGGCGCGGATCGAAGCGCTGCCCGGCTTCGTCGCATTCCAGAAAACTGCTGTCGGCCTGGCCGCTTAACCCATAAGGCATAAGGAGCGCCATCATGACTTCGACACAGCCGACACCGCCGCCAGCAAACTCCGTGACCTCTTCCGCCTCTCCCTGGCATGAAGGCGAGCTGACCATGCAGCGCAGCGTCGGCGTCGGCGTCGTCGAACGCATGGCCGGCCCCGGCCGCAGCCAGATGGGACGCACCTGGATGCCTGACCAGCATCGCCAGTTTTACGCCCAGTTGCCGTTCGTGATCCTGGGCGCCGTCGATACCGAGGGTGAAGTGTGGGCCACGCTGCGTGCCGGCCGGCCCGGTTTCATGCACGCCGACGTTGCCGAGAAACTCACGCTCGAACTGGCGCGCGATCCGCTCGATCCCGCCGACGCCGGCATGGAAGATGGCGACGGCATCGGCATGCTCGGCATCGAGCTGCACACACGCCGCCGCAATCGCATGAACGGCCTGGTCAGCCGGCAGTCGGACCAACGTTTCCACATCGACGTGACGCAGGCCTACGGCAACTGCCCGCAATACATCCAGTTGCGCCAATATGAATTCACCGATGCACCGGCCGGTCCCGTGAGCAAACTATCGGTGCTGGATGCCGACGCCGCCGCCATGATTCGCGCGTCCGATTCGTTCTACGTCGCCTCGTATGTGGTGCGCGACGGCAAGAAGCAGGTCGATGCCTCGCATCGTGGCGGCAAGCCAGGCTTCGTGCGCATCGACGACGACGGCGTGCTGACGATTCCGGATTTCTCCGGCAATCTGTTCTTCAACACGCTGGGGAATTTCTTGCTGAATCCGCGCGCCGGTCTGGTGTTTGTCGATTTTCGCAACGGCGATTTGCTGCAACTGAGCGGACGCGCCGAAGTCATCCTCAACGCCCCCGAAGTGGCCGCCTTCATGGGTGCGGAACGCATGTGGCGCTTCACGCCGCAACAGATCGTGCGCCGCCCCGCCGCGCTGCCGCTGCGTTGGATCGACGTTGCTGCCGGAGCGTCGCCTAACGCACTGATCACCGGGAGCTGGGAAGACGCCGCCGCACGATTGAAGGCAGCCGAACTCGCCACGCAATGGCGGCCGTTCCGCGTCAGCAAGATCGTCGACGAGACTGCGGCCATCCGCTCGTTTCATCTGCAGCCAAACGACGGCGCCGGCATGCCGGGCGTCCTGGCGGGACAGCATGTCTCAGTGCGGCTACCACTTCCGGAAGGCGGTACCCAGATCCGTCAATACACCTTGTCGAGCGCGCCTTCGGATGCCTTCCTGCGCATCAGTGTCAAGCGCCAGGGATTGTTTTCCGATCATCTGCACACCACGATCAAGGTCGGCGACATCATCGAGGCCCGGGCACCGGCCGGCAATTTCGTCATCGATGCGTCGGTGCGCCGTCCCGCTGTATTGCTGGCGGCAGGCGTCGGCGTCACGCCGATGCTGGCGATGCTGCGCCATCTGATCCACGAAGGCATGCGCAAGCGTTACCAGCGGCCGGTATGGCTGTTCCAGTCGGCGCGCAGCAAGGCCGAACTGGCTTTCGGTGAAGAGATCGCGGCGCTGGTCAATGCCGGCAAGGGCGGCGCGCGTCACGTGCGTGTGGTGAGTCAGGCCGATGATGGGATCGAGGCCTCGGGGCGTATCGATATCGCCTTGCTCAAGCAGACGCTGCCTTTTGACGACTACGATTTTTATCTGTGCGGACCCGCGTCATTCATGCAGCAAATGTATGACGGCTTGCGCACCATGAACGTGACCGATGCGCGCATCCATGCGGAAGCCTTCGGTCCTTCCGGCCTGCAACGTCAGGTCGACGAACAAGCAATACAAGTCCCGTTGAAACCAGCTGCGACCGACGCGGTGCCGGTGCTGTTCATGCGTTCCGCCAAGGAGGCGCGTTGGACCACCGAGAGCGGTTCGCTGCTGGAGCTGGCCGAGCAACGCGGCCTGAATCCTGAATCAAGCTGCCGCGACGGCCGTTGCGGCACCTGCCGTACTCGCGTGCTGCAAGGGGAAGTGACTTATGCGAAAACGCCGGAGTTCGCAGTCGCGGAAGATGAAGCGTTGATCTGCTGCGCCATGCCGGCGCAGGGTTGCACGACGCTGCATCTGGAGCTGTAATCAGCCCTCGTTGCAGCCTCGATGCCTGGTCAATGCCTGGGTCAGTGCATCAGGCCAGATGCTTGCGCAGCGAAGCGGTCAGCGCACCGCAGGATTCATCGGTGCCGACCGTGATGCGCAGGAACTGATTGATGCGCGCGCTGGTGAAGTGGCGCACGATGATGCCGTCGCCGCGCAGCTTGGCGGCGAGGCCGGCGGCGTCATGTTGCGGATGGCGCGCGAAGACGAAGTTGGCGGCCGACGGCAGCACCTCGAAACCGAGCGCCGTCAGTTCACCGACCAGCTTGCCGCGGCTGGCGATGACGGCGTTGCGGGTGCTGTCGAAATGCGCGTCGTCTTCCATCGCGGCAGTCGCGCCGGCGATGGCGATGCGATCCAGCGGATAGGAGTTGAAGCTGTTCTTGACGCGTTCCAGCGCACTGATCAGATCTGCATGGCCGACCGCAAAACCGACCCGCAAGCCGGCCAGCGAACGCGACTTCGACAGTGTCTGCACCACCAGCAGATTCGGATGCTGCGCCACCAGGTCGATGGCGCTGTCGCCGCCGAAATCGATATACGCCTCATCGACAATCACCACGCGATCCGGATTGCCGGCCAGCAGGCGTGCGACTTCGTCCAGCGCCAGCAGGCAACCGGTCGGCGCGTTCGGATTCGGGAAGATGATGCCGCCGATAGCCTCGCCCTGGCCGAGATAGTCGTCGACGCGGATGCTGAAATCCTCAGCCAGCGGCACCGCACGGTATTCCACCTCGTACAAACTGGCGTAGGTCGGATAAAAACTGTAGGTGATGTCCGGGAACAGGATCGGCGCGCCATGCTTGAGCAGCGCCTGGAAGGCATGCGCCAGCACTTCGTCGGAACCGTTGCCGACGAACACCTGCGCCGGCGACAGGCCGTGGCGTTTTGAGATCGCCAGCTTGAGCGGCTCGGCGTCCGGGTTCGGATACAGGCGCAGGTTGTCGCCGATTTCCTCGGCCATGGCGGCGATCGCCTTGGGCGACGGACCGTAGGGATTTTCGTTGGTATTGAGCTTGACCAGCTTGCTGATCTTGGGCTGCTCGCCGGGGGTGTAAGGCGTCAGGCGGCTGACGATGGGGCTCCAGAATTTGCTCATGGGAATGGTTTTCGCGCTGGCTCTGCAATAAAACAGCAATGGTAACAAACCCGGACGCGGCGCGCGTCAACTGGGGAGGCTGCTGGCGCATTAAGGGCATGCGCAAGGAGGGTTGCGCGACGTGCCCGCAAGCAACTTCGAGCAACTGCAAGAAACAAAAGCGATGCCGGGCACGCCATGACAATTCGAACAATTCGATAACGACAACGAAGGAAGCATCCGCATGGCCACAGAATACGAAGTCCCAAGCCCGCACGAACATCACCTGGAACACGTCGCCGAACACAATCACGGCAGCGGCGACAATTTCGCCGGCAAGATCGCCGTCATGACGGCGATCATGGCGACTGTCGGCGCCCTGTTCAGCTTCCAGGCCGGCTCCACCGAAAGCGCGGCGGCGATGAACAAGAACAACGCCGCCATCAAGAAGACCGAGGCCGCCAACCAGTGGAATTATTACCAGGCAAAATCCAGCCGCCAGAACCTGGCCGAGCTGGCGGCAACGATTCCCGGCGTCGATTCGGCCAAGTACAACGCCGCAGCGGAACGCTACAAGTCGGAGAAGGAAGACATCCGCAAGGCCGCCGAAAAGCTGGAGGCGGAATCAAAGGCATGGGACGAATTGTCCGAAGTCAAACTGCACCAGCATCACCGCTGGGCGCAGGCCATGACGGCGATCCAGATCGCCATCTCGCTGGCAGCGATCACACTGCTCACGCGCAAGGACTGGCTCAAGAAGATTTCCTACACCGCAGCAGGCGCCAGCGTGATCCTGGGCTCGCTGGCGGCGATGCATATCTGAGCTGAATCAACAGAGCAAACCTGTTCTCGCTCCGTAGCGAGAGGCCATCAGCCGGTGGCGGCCGGAACGGAGGAACCGGAATGTACTTAAGTACATGAGGATTCCGAGTACCGCCCGACGCCGGATCATGGCCTCGCAGTAGGAGCGAGAGCAGGTTTCAGGCTTTTGCTTCGATGTGATACATGCCCCACGGGCACAGCGCGAAGCGCGCGCTGATCGGCTTGTCCATGATCTCCGGAAAACTGTCGGCGTCATACACCGCCCACAAGGGGCCGAGGCCGCCCAAGGGGATGGCCTTGCCGTCCAGATGCGTGGCGACGATGAAGCGATATTTGCGGATGTCGGCGGTCGCCACCTGCACGGCGTAACCATCAACGGCGCGCAGCAGCACATCGCTTGCCGCACCGGCGCCGGCGGCTGCCAACACCTCGCTCAACAAGGGGCCGCTCAACACATGCTGCTTGTTGTCGTATTCCAGCGTCGGCTTGATGGAGGTTTGCGGCAAAGCGTTCAAGGCTGCAAAGTCGAAGGTATGGGCGCGGTTGAACTGCAGCTTCTGCTTGGCCATCATCTGATCCAGCGCGGGATCGAGCGCGCCGCGATTGCCTGCGCCGATGGCGCCGGTCAGTGTCAGCAGCACCGGCCCGGTGTCTTTGGGAGCGATGCAGGCGGCGGGGTTCTTCTTGCTGGCCGCCATCGCGGCAGTGCTCATGCTCAATAGACCGGCGGCGAGGAATTGTCTTTTCTTCATTGTTGATTCTCCTTTTTTGCACAGGCGATACGCAGCATGATGCCCTATAAAGGGCGGCGCATCCAATGCGACCGGACACGAAGATTTCGCAGCAGATCTTCGCTGCATAGAGCGACTTCCCTTTCCTGCATCGACATTCATCTTTTGGTCTCCGCGCTTCGCCGGAATCCATCGCAATATTTTCAATCTATGTACAAAACATTCCGTGAGAGATGGCGCTTATTGCTTGGCCACCGTCTGGTGCGGCCTGCTTTGAACCTAAAATCAACTGCCCCAATTTTTGAGAAAGTGAAAATGAAAAAAGCGTTTGTGATTCTGCTTCTTCCGGCATTGCTGTCGGCGTGTGCAATGGATGAGTTTGATCAGATGCCCAGCGAGGCTGATGCCCGCGAAGGAAAAGCCATCATGGCAGATCCCGCCCGAGCGCTCATTGTCAAACCCGGTACAACAAAAAAAGAGATACAGGCAATGCTGGGAAATCCACTCAATCAGGTAAGCACTCTGAGTGGCAGCGGTGTATGCAATAACTACAAAAGACGGCTGGACAACAAGGACATACCGCTGTTTGTCAGCTTCAGAAACAGTGATGACCGTGTTGTCGGATTTCAATACAACACGACCTGCGAAGCTGCCAAGCGTGCAGGACTGTTGAACAATACCAAGCCCCATTGATACCGATAAAAATTCCCGCCGGTACACGGCAATAAAAAACGCTGCGCGAAGCAATTCGGCGCAGCGTTTTTCTTGGGTGAACAGCGATTCAACGCTCTCCCTGCTTTGCTGGAGAAAGACCGGTCAGGCCGTGTCTTTAGGTGGACGACCACGCCAGAAACCGGCCAGCATCGAACCCGACAGGTTGTGCCAGACCGAGAACAGCGCGCCCGGTAAGGCCGCCAGCGGCGTGAAGTACAACTTGCCCAGCGCAGCCGCAAGGCCGGAGTTCTGCATGCCGACTTCGATGGCCAGCGTGCGGCAGATCGATTCGTCGAAGCCGAGCAGACGACCACCCCAGTAACCGCCCAGCAGGCCGATGGCGTTGTGCAGGATCACGCCCACCAGCACCACCAGGCCGACCGAAGCAATGCTGGCCTGGCTGCCGCCGACCACTGCCGCGATGATAAGCAGAATCGCCACCATCGACACCAGCGACAGGTACGGTTCGACGCGACGGATCAGTTTGCCCGCGAACAGGTTCAGCACCAGGCCGACCACGATCGGCACCACCACGATTTGCACAATGCTCATCAGCATCGCGTGCGCGTCGAAATGAATCGACGCATCGACATACAACTCGGTCAGCAGCGGCGTGGCAAACACGCTCACCAGCGCCGACAGCGTCGAGATCGTCACCGACAGCGCGACGTCGCCGCGCGACAGATAGATCATCACGTTCGACGCCGTGCCGCTGGCGACGCTACCGACCAGCACCATGCCCGCGGTCAGGTCAGGCGGCATGCGCAACAGCTTGGCGATGACCCAGGCTGCCAGCGGCATGACCAGGTAGTGCAGGATGATGCCGGCGGCGACCGGCGCCGGGCGTTTGACGATGCGTTTGAAATCGTCCAGCGTCAGCGTGACGCCCATGGTCAGCATGATCAGCGTCAGCAACAGCGTGACATGCGGTCCGATCGGCGTGAACGTGGCGGGGGAAAAATAGGCGGCGGCGGACAGCAGCAGCGCCCAGAGAGGAAACAGGCGGGTAAGACTGGCAAGCATGATTGAGATCGATTCGGCGGAGTAAGAGATTGTTATTGGAAGTAGCTCCGCGGATGGCGCGCGAGGGAAATGGGAGGCGGCGATGAATGCGCGGAGGAATAATCCGATGATGCGTTCGCGCCGACCCGGCCGTGCGTCTTGTGGAAACACGAGGACGTCATTTTACCCGTGCCCGCAAATCCTTGCCGGCAGCGGCTTTGCAGCATGCAACACTGACATTTCTCTGACACCGCCACGACGATCTCAGGCCACGCACTTGAACATCACGACGCTCTTCGACGGCCATACGCCGATGACGCCGTCGGAGGTGTCGGCGCCGGTCATCTGCATGCGCTTGCCGCGCTCCTTGCAATAGGCGTCGGCCTGGCGCACGCCTGCGGCGGCGCCCGCAGAGTTTCCCAGACGGGATTGCGCGGTGACCATGTAGGTGTCGCGATCGAGTTGCGTAATCTCGCCGCTGCCGGCGCAGGCGCTCAGCAATGCGCACAGCATTGGCGCCGGCAGCAGACGATGGATTCGATTCGGAAGATTGAACATCGGGACGCTCTCCGTGGCGAATGAGGTTCGCCAGACTAGCGTGGAAACTCGCGTCGCGCGCAGACGTAAAGACCGAATTTACCTTCCTTGGCACTTCCTTTACAAGACCTGAAGCAAAGCTTCGGCAATCGTCTCAACGCATCGTGCTGGTCTTCATCGCCGTCCATTTCTGATTCTGCGCTTCATAGATGGTATAGGACGGCGAACGCGGATTGCCGACGGCGTCAAAGGCGATGACGCCGGTGAGGCCCTTGAAACTGATCTCGTGCAGGGCGTTGGTAACCTTGCGCGGATTGAGCGAATTGGCCTGGCGCACCGCGGCCATCAACACATGCGCGGCATCGTAGGCGTACGGCGTCATGCTGGAAATCTGGAAATCGAAACGCTGATTGAAATCGGCTTCGAACTTCTTCCAGCCCGGCATCTTGGTGAACGGGATGCCAGTCTCCTGGGCCACCGTACCGTTGGCGGCGATGCCGCTGGCGATCAGGAATGAAGAGCCCACGATGCCGTTCATCGAGGTCACCAGGCGCGCCTTGACCTCCTGGCGCAACATGCTTTGCGCCAGCATGCTGGTCTGCTCCGAATAGCCGCCGAAGAAAACCGCATCGATTTCCTGCGCCTTGACGCGTCGCAGGATTTCGCCGAAGTTCATCAGCACATCGCTGATCGAATCACGGCTGACAATGGCGGCGCCATGTTCCCGCACCACTTCGCCGAAGCGTGTGCCGACGTTGACGCCGAAGGCGGTGCCGTTGTCGATGATCGCGATGCGCTGGGCATGCAATTCCTTGACGACATATTCGCCCAGATAGATGCAGGCATCGTCGTCGATGCCGAGCATGCGGAAAGTGGTGCGATAGCCCTGTTCGGTATATCTGCGCAGACTGGACGTCGGTGAGATCTGCGGCACCCCGGCGTCGGAAAATATCTTCGAGGCGGCGATGCTGGTGTTGCTGTTGGTGCCGCCGATGACGCCGATCACCTCGGCCTGCACCAGCGCCGTCGCCACACGTTGCGTGCGTTCGGCATCGTTGCGGTCATCCATGCGCAGCAGCCGGAATTGCACGCGCTTGCCGTCGATCTTGAAGGGATTGCGGTTGACTTCAGAGATCGCCAGCTCGGCAGCATTGGCCAGACTCTTGCCGAAACTTTCCGACACCCCACTCAATGCACCGACGAAACCTATCGTCACGGTCTGGATGTCATCACCGGCCATCGCCCCCGAGGTATGCAGCGCCAGCGACACTACGCAGAGCATCAGCGCGCGTCGATATTTGAGGAATTGCATGTCACCTCCGTATGAACTTCGTCTTAGCAAACGCTTGTTCTTATACCTCACGCAGAGTTAGGACACGATCAAAAAAATACGAAAAAAGGCCAGCATTTCATTGTGACTCCACAAAACGAAATGCCCCGCAGAGCGGGGCATTATCGTGCAGAGCGAATGTGCAAGCCGGAAGCGGCGAGATCAGCGAGACAAATGCGGCATCTCGCCATTTCCGGACAGCAAGAGTTACTGCATCAACGCGTGACCGGCTTGTAGCGGATACGCTTGGGCTTGGCGCCTTCTTCGCCGAGACGCTTCTTCTTGTCAGCCTCATATTCCTGATAGTTGCCGTCGAAGAAGCTGACCTGCGAATCGCCTTCGAACGAAATGATGTGCGTGGCGATACGATCCAGGAACCAGCGATCATGGCTGATCACCAGCACGGTGCCGGCGAACTCCAGCAAGGCGTCTTCCAGCGCGCGCAGGGTTTCCACGTCGAGGTCATTGGACGGTTCATCGAGCAGCAGGACGTTGCCGCCTTGCAGCAGCGTCTTGGCCAGATGCAAACGACCGCGTTCACCGCCGGACAGGTTGCCGACGATCTTCTGCTGGTCGCCGCCCTTGAAGTTGAAGCGGCCCAGATAGGCGCGCGACGGCATTTCGAAACGGCCGACCGTCAGGATGTCGGCGCCGGCGGCGACGTCTTCGAACACGGTCTTCTTGTTTTCCAGGTCTTCGCGCGACTGATCGACCAGCGAGATGCGCACGGTAGGTCCGAGCACCAGTTCGCCGCTGTCCGGCTGTTCGCGGCCTGCCAGCATGCGGAACAAGGTCGACTTACCGGCGCCGTTGGGGCCGATGATGCCGACGATGGCGCCGGCCGGAATCTTGAAGTTGAGGTTGTCGATCAGCAGACGATCGCCGTAGCCCTTGCTGACGCCCTTGAACTCGATGACTTCATTGCCCAGGCGCTCGGCCACGGGGATGAAGATTTCCGAGGTCTCGTTGCGCTTCTGGTATTCGTGTTCGCTCAGCTCATTGAAGCGTGACAGACGCGCCTTGCTCTTGGCCTGACGGCCCTTCGGATTCTGGCGCACCCATTCCAGTTCCTTGGCGATGGTTTTTTGGCGCGCAGATTCAGTCGCTTCTTCCTGCTTCAGACGGGCTTCTTTTTGCTCCAGCCAGGAAGAGTAATTACCCTTCCATGGAATGCCGTGGCCGCGGTCCAGTTCGAGGATCCATTCGGCGGCGTTGTCGAGGAAGTAGCGATCATGGGTGATAGCCACGACGGTGCCCGGGAAGCGCAGCAGGAACTGTTCCAGCCAGTCCACCGATTCGGCGTCCAAGTGATTGGTCGGTTCGTCGAGCAGCAGCATGTCGGGCTTGGACAGCAGCAGCTTGCACAAGGCGACGCGGCGCTTTTCACCACCGGACAGCACGGCGATCTTGGCGTCCCACGGCGGCAGGCGCAGCGCATCGGCGGCCATTTCCAACTGCTGGTTCAGGCTGTTGCCGTCGGAGGCGGAGATGATCGCTTCCAGGCGCGCCTGCTCGGTGGCGAGTGCGTCGAAGTCGGCGTCTTCCTCGGCATAGGCGGCGTAGACGGCGTCGAGCTTGCCTTGCGCTTCGAACACTTCACCGAGGGCGCTTTCGACTTCCTGGCGCACGTTCTTTTCCGGATCGAGCTGCGGCTCCTGCGGCAGGTAGCCGATGTTCAGGTTCGGCGCCGGCGTTGCTTCGCCTTCGATTTCCTTGTCGATGCCGGCCATGATTTTCAGCAGCGTCGATTTGCCGGAACCGTTCAGGCCGAGCACGCCGATCTTGGCGCCGGGGAAGAAGGACAGCGAAATGTCTTTCAGGATCTGACGCTTCGGCGGCACGATCTTGCCGACGCGGTTCATAGTGAATACGTATTGAGCCATGTTTGGATGCCAATAATGAAGGTAAAAATGAGGGTAAAACTACTAGCTGGATTCCTTGATCAGGCGCTGAGCGCGCGGCCCTTGGCGGACCACAGGCGCCACAATCCTTCCACGGAGTATACAGCCAGCGCGGTCCAAATCACCACGAAACCTGTCAGGCGCGGCCCGTCGAACGGTTCGTCATAGATGAAAACCCCGGTCAGCAGCTGCATCGTGGGCGAAATGTATTGCAGCAATCCCAACAAGGACAAGGGAATCCGCCGTGCCGCACGGGCGAACAGCAGCAGCGGAATCGCCGTCACCGGCCCTGACAGCGCCATCAGGATCTGCGAGGTCGGCGAGGCTTGCAGGAAGCCGTTGTTGCCGTGCGCCGCAGTAACCGCCAGGATCGTCAGCACCAGCGGCGCCAGCAGGATGGTTTCCAGCGCCAGGCCCTCCAGCGCGCCGAGGTGGGCGATCTTGCGCAGCAGGCCGTAGATGCCGAAGGTGGCGGCGATGACCAGCCCGATCCACGGCAGCGCGCCGTTGACCCAGGTCAGCCACAACACCGCGCCGAGCGCCATGAAGACCGACAACCATTGCAAGGGACGCAATCTTTCCTTGAGGATCACATAGCCCAGCAGCACGCTGATCAGCGGACTCATGAAATAACCGAGACTGGAATCGACGATGCGGCCGCTGTTGACCGCCCACACATACAGCACCCAGTTGCCCGACAACAGCAGCGCGCTGACCAGGAAGCCGAGCAACACGCGCGGCTTGCGCACCACGTCGCCGAGCCAGGCCCATTGCCGCTTCCAGGTCAGCACCACGATCAGGAACAACAGCGACCAGAAGATGCGCTGCACCACGATGTCGAACGACGAGACGTCCTGCAGCAGCTTAAAGTAGAGCGGGAACAAACCCCACAGGAGGAAACAGCTTATCGCGTAAAACATGGCGACCTAAAGGATGGAAAAGTGGAATCGCAAAAATGGAAGCGCCGCGAAAACTCTGGAAAGTTTCGCGGCAGCAGGGGCATTATTGCAGGATTTTTCTTTTCCGGCTGGCGACGCCGGCGTTGCGAAGTTGGCGCACTGCAGGTGGATTACAGCGTAACGACGAAGCGGCCGCTGATCCGCGCAATCTCGCAATCGACTTCCGCCGCGCGACGTTCGATCACGAACACGTCGGCGCCGCCGATGGTGATCATCGGGTGATGCCAGACGCCGCGCCGCAGCGTGACGCCCTGGCCCGGTTCGACGATGAAGGCCTGGATGGCCTCTTCATCGGGCGCGTCGCCGCCCTGCGTCACCACCACCAGCACGCGTCCCTGCGCCATTGGTACGAAGCTCTGGCTGCCAAGGAGATGCCGTTCGAACATGGTCAGCGCATACGGTGCCGCATGCGTGCCGTCCTGCGTGCGGAAGATCGCCACGCAGGCTTCGCCGCCCTGCTCGTTCACATCCAGCTGCGTCAGGTCGTCGAAGCGTTGTGCGGTGCCTTCGTTGATCGGCGAGCTGTTTCCGTTCCGCGCGGGCACGATGACGTCGCCGAAAGGCGCGAACGCCACCGGCGTCAACGCCTGTGCAACCAGGACCCGGCTGGGCGATGACGACTCAGGCGAGTTCATCGATGAGCTTTCTCGACAGGCGGATCAGCGCCTGGTCGCTGCCCTGCGGACCGATGATGGAGAAGCCGAAGGGCGCGCCATCGAGCGTCATCAACGGCAGCGAAATCTGCGGGCAGCCCGACAGGCCTGCCAGGCACAACATGCGTACGGCCTGGTTGCGATAATTTTCCAGCACCTCTTCCGAGTCGTTCAGCAGCGGCGCGATATCCGGCATGCTCGGCAGCACGATCACGCGGTCGTTGCCGAGCAGGCGCAGGAAATCTTCGGTGAAGCGCTGGCGCACGTTGCTGTGTTCTTCCATCTGCTGCGGCGTGATCTTGCTCGACCAGGCAAAGCGATCAGCGACGCCGGGACCGAGTTGCAGGCCATGCCGGGTAATGGTCTCGCCGTGGTTCTGCCAGGCTTCATATCCCTGGATGTGGCGGAACGCCCAGTACAAGGCATCGAACGACGGCGTCGCGGTCTTGACCGGCAACGGCGTGCCGATGAGACCGGACAGACGCTCCAGCGTCTGCATGAACACATCCTGCACACGCGGCTCGAGCAAGGCCAGCACGTCGGCGGCCACCAGCACTTGCGGCATTGCCGGCATGCCGTCGGGCAGCAAACAAGTGTCTTCCCGCAGCAGCACTTCTCCCACGCGCGCGAAGCTGTCGATGTCGCGCGCGAACCAGCCGCAGGTGTCGAACGACGGCGCCAGGTCCATGCAGCCCTTGAGGCTGACGCGCGCATGCGTGGGACGCAGGCCGATCAGCCCGCAGTGGCTGGCGGGAGCACGTACGGAACCGCCGGTATCGGTGCCGAGTGCAACATCCGCCAGCCCGTTGGACACCGCAGAGGCCGACCCCGAACTGGAGCCGCCTGGAATCCGGTCGGGCGCGCCGCCGTTGCGCGGCGTGCCGAAGTGAGCGTTCTTGCCGTTCATCGAAAACGCCAATTCGTCGGTATAGGTCTTGCCGACGAAGGTGGCGCCTGCCTGCGCCAGCGCCACCACCGACGGCGCCGATGCGGTCTTGATGCCCGACAGCGCCAGCATGTGAGGATTGCCGCAGCCGGTCGGATAGCCGGCGACGTCGAAGATGTCTTTCACCGCAAGGCGCAGGCCCGACAACGGGCCCGACGAAATCGCCGTCAACGTCGGCGCGGGATAAGGAACGAAACAATGTGCTGCAGAGCTTGCTGACGCATCGACTGGCATGGATGATTCTTTCGGATGGGAAGAAGAGATAGGGATCTGATTGCGCATGACGCCGAACGGTTCAATTCGCTGCCGCAGCGACGATATCGTTGATCTGATGCACGCGCAGGCAACTGACGACATGCCCCGGCGAAAGCGTCTCGTCACGCGGCTGCACGCTGCTGCATTCGGCAACGGCGTATTTGCAGCGCTCGGCAAAGGCGCAGCCGGCCGGCAGGTTGCTCAGGTCCGGCGGCGCGCCGCCGATGGTTTCCAGGCGCTGGCCTTTTTGCATGGCGCCATGGCTGCGGCTCTTGAGCAGCGACAAGGTGTAGGGATGGCGCGGACGTGTCAGCAATTCGGCCGCCGGGCCTTGCTCGATGATCTTGCCAGCGTACATGACGGCGATGCGATCGGCCACTTCCGCCGCCGCGCCGATGTCGTGCGTGACGAAGACGATGGACAGGCCGAATTCCTTTTGCAGATCGCGCAGCAACAACAGGATCTGAATTTGTACGGTAGCGTCGAGCGCGGTGGTCGGCTCGTCGGCCAGCAAGACCTTCGGCGAGCACGACAAGGCCAGCGCAATCATGGCGCGCTGGCGCATGCCGCCGGACATCTCGTGCGGATAAGCATCGAGACGACGCTCCGGGCTCGGGATGCGGACTTTCTCGAACAGGCTCAGCGCCTGCTTGTGCGCCTCGGCTTTCGAAACCTTCTTGTGACGGCGGATCGCTTCGATGATCTGCGCGCCGACGGTGTAAACCGGATCGAGCGCCAGCAGCGGCTCCTGGAAAATCATCGCGACCGTGTCGCCGCGCAGCGCCGCCAGTTCGCGCTGCGACATCTTCAGGACGTCCTTGCCGTCGACTTCGAGGCCGCCACTGATGCGTGTCGATCGTTCCGAATGCAGTCGCATGATGGAACGCAAGGTGACGCTCTTGCCCGAGCCGGACTCGCCGATCAGGGCCACCACTTCACCCTGGCCGACGGTGAGGTTGACGCCGTTGACGGCGCGGATCAGTTTCTTCGGCGCGAAGAATTGCACCTGCAAATCGCGCAACGTAATCATGTCATGCATGGCTCACCTCGCCGGCAGTGGAAAACAGGGATGCCGTGTCGGCTTCATAGCGCAGGCAGGCGACGCCGTGGCCGCTGTCGTCGCTGGCGAACGTTGGCGCGCGCTGGCTGCACACCGGCTGGGCATAGGCGCAGCGCGTATGGAAACGGCAACCGCTCGGCGGGTTGATCGGATTGGGCGGATCGCCGGCCAGCGGCGCTTCCATCGTGCGTTGCAGCGGATCCATGCTCGGCATCGACTTCAGCAAGGCACGCGTGTAAGGATGCTTGGGCTGGTCGAACACCTGGTCCGATGAGCCGATTTCCACCACCTGTCCGAGATACATCACCAGCACGCGGTCGGAGATGAAGCGCACCACATTGAGGTCGTGGCTGATGAACAAATACGTCAAGCCGAACTCCTGCTTGAGATCGAGCAGCAGATTGAGCACCTGCGCCTCGACCGATTTGTCGAGCGCCGACACCGCCTCATCGAGAATCACCAGGCGCGGCTCCAATGCCAGTGCGCGCGCGATATTGACGCGCTGGCGCTGGCCGCCGGACAGCTCGTGCGGATAACGGCCGGCGAAACGTTCGGGCTGCAAACCCACACGCGCCAGCAAGTCGCGTGCACGGGTGATCGCCTCACGTGACGGCAAGCCGTGCACAGTGGGAGCAAAAGCGATGGAATCCTCGATGGTCATGCGCGGGTTGAGCGAGGAGTAACTGTCCTGGAACACCATCTGCGTCTGCCGGCGGAACTGCCGCAGCGGCAAGGCGCGCGAACCGACGGTTTCACCATCGAACACCAGCTCGCCGCTGTCCTGGTTGATCAGCTGCATCAGCACGCGCGCGGTGGTCGACTTGCCGCAGCCGGATTCACCAACCACGCCCAGCGTCTCGCCCTTGAGGATGTCGAAGTTGACGCCATCCACTGCACGCACCGCGCTGCGCGGCGAAGTAAATGGCAAGCCCTTGCCCTTCAATGGAAAATGCTTGAGCAGATCGCGCACCTGCAGCAGGGGCTGGCGCGGTCCGCCGATATCGCGTTCGTCTGTCATTGCTTGACCTCCATCGCCGAACGCAAACCGTCGGACAACATGTTGAACGAAATCGATGTGATGAAAATGAAGGCGCCCGGCAACGCCGCCACCCACGGCTGCGTGTAGATCGCCGTGCGCAGCGTGTTGAGCATCAGGCCCCATTCCGGCTCCGGCGGTTTGACGCCGAGGCCGAGGAAGGACAAACCCGAAGCCAGGATCATCGACACCGAAATCAGGCTGGTCGAGTACACGAAAATCGGCCCGAGTACATTGCCCAATACGTGGGCGCGCACGATGGTGAACGCACTCGCACCAGACGCCCGCGCGGCGTCGACGTAATCACTGCGGCGCACCTGTGTGGTCACGCTTTCGGCGATGCGGGCGATCTGCGGAATGAAGACGATGGTCAGCGAGGTCAGCGCATTGACGATACCGGCGCCAAGCGCGCCCGACAGCGCAATCGCCAGCAGTACCGACGGGAACGCATACAGCACGTCGATGGTGCGCATGATGGCGGTGTTGATGAAGCCGCCGGCATATCCGGCGAGGATGCCGATGCCGCTGCCGATGACGAATGCCGTCAGCACCGGCGTGATGCCCATGAACAGCGACAGGCGTCCGCCCAGCATCAGGCGCGACAACAGATCGCGGCCGAGCTCGTCGGTGCCGAACAAATGATCCGGCGTACCGATCGGTTTGAGCCGCGTGAACATCGACGTGGCGAAGGGATCGGCCGGCATGATCCACGGCGCGAACACGGCGATACCGATCAGTGCCAGCAGGATGACGGCGGCGGTCATCGCCAGCGGATTGCGCACGATGCGCGCGGCGACGTTGGCCCAGTGGCCGCGCGAGCGTTTGAACGCAGGTAAAGGTAAGGCGGAGACGGGAGTTGCAGCAGTCGCTTGCAGGGTCGACATGATCATGCCCTTTCTATGCGTGGATCGAACATGGTTTGCAAAATGTCGACCAGCAGGTTCAGCGACACGAAGAACAAGGCCAGCACCAGGATCGTGCCTTGCAGCAGCGGCAGGTCGCGCTGGAAGATCGCCTGGTTCAGCAGGAAGCCGGTGCCGGGCCAGGAGAACACGGTTTCAATCAGGATCGAGCCGCCCAGCAGGTAGCCGAGCTGCAGGCCCATCACCGCCATGGCAGTCGGCGCGCAGTTCTTGACCACGTGGCGGAACACGCCGAACTCGCCGAGGCCGCGCGCCTTGAGGCCGATCACGAATTCCTGCGACAGGATGTCGGCTACCAGCGCGCGCACCGTGCGCGCGATGATGCCCATCGGGATGAAGGACATCGTCACGGCCGGCATGATCAGGTATTTGACGTGCTCGAAGTCCCAGATCCAGGCCGCCGATCCATCCGGTCCGGCGCCGGTGGCGGGCAGCCACATCAGCTGCGACGAGAAGATGATGACCAGCACCATGCCCAGCCAGTAATGCGGCACGCTGACGCCGACCACGGAAATGAAGGAGGCGATCTTGTCGACCCAGGAGTTGCGGAAATAGCCGGCGACAAAGCCGAACAGCGAGCCGAAGAAAAAACCGATCAGTGTCGCCAGGGCGGCGATCATGAAGGTGTTGCCGACCGCCTTGAAGACTTCTTGCGCGACCGGTCGTCCGGTGGCGATGGAGCTGCCGAGGTCGCCGTGCATGGCGCGCCAGACCCAGCTGAAAAATTGTTCGGGATAACTGCGATTGAAACCGTAGAGCTCCATCAGCTGCTTCTGCAGATCGACGGACGCATCCGGCGGCAGGATCGCCACCAGCGGATCGCCCGGTGCGATGTGGACCAGCATGAAGCACAGGAATGCGACGCCCAGCATGATGGGCATGGCATAGAGTACGCGGCGGATCAGATAGGAAATCATGGGCGGTCTTCAGTAAGTCTTGGGTTGCTTCTCTTGCTTGCTGCCGGCATTACCCTCGCAATGCCGGCAGCAATGTTCACAACATCAATGCATCAACGCAGCGTCAATCCATCGTCATCGTGGCGATGTCGATGAACCAGCTTTGCGGCTGCACTACACCCTTGACCTTGGCCGAGATGGCGCGCGGACCGGTGTCGTGCGCCACCCAGACGAACGGCGCTTCATCGACGATCTTGGCATGCAGCTGGGCCAGCAGAGCGTCGCGCTGCTTGGCGTCGAAGGTGGTGCGCGCCTTGGCGATGATGGCGTCGACTTCAGGGTTGCTGTAGAAACCCCAGTTGTTCGACACCGGCGGCGCCGCCTTGCTGCTGACGAAGCGCACCATCGCGAAGAACGGATCCATCGCCGCGAAGCTGATGTTGACCGCGTCCGAGCCGTGCGCGCTCGGATCCTTGGCGCCGATGCGCCAGTTGGTGTACAGCGTGTTCCACTCGATCACGTCGAACTGCACGTCGATGAAGCAGGCTTTCAGGTTCTGCTGCATGAATTCATTCATCGGCAGCGGCTGCATCTGGCCGGAACCGGATGCCGAAATCTGTACCTTCACCTTGAGCGGCTTGGCGGCCGAATAGCCTGCCTCGGTCATCAGCTTGCGCGCGCCGTCCGGGTCGTACTTGATGTGGAAGCTCGGGTTGCCGCGCCATGGATGGCCCGGCTCGACGGTGCCGGTGGCTTCACCCATCAGGCCGCCCAGCAATTGCTTCATCGCAGGACGATTCACGCACAGGTTGGCGGCGTAGCGCACGCGCTTGTCCAGCCACGGCGAACCGGGCACGAAGGACAACTGCCACGGCCACACGTGCGGCTGCGGATTGGAATAGATCTTGAAGCCGCGCGCCTTGATGGTGTCGAGCGCGTCAGGCGCCGGTGCTTCGATCCAGTCAACCTGGCCGGACAGCAAGGCGGCAGTGCGCGAGTTGGCTTCCGGCAGCGGCAGCATCACCACCTTGTCGATTTGTGGACGGCGCTTGGCGTCCCAGTACTCGGGATTCTTGGCCAGTTCCAGACGCTCACGCGGCACGAACTTGATCATCTTGAACGGACCGGTGCCGGAGGCATCGGCGGCGAACGCGGCCCAGGCTTGCTTGGCGCGCTCGGCCTTGTCACTCACCGAACCCGGTACGGCGGCCAGCTTCTTGGCCCATTGCAGCGGCGAGGCCATGAACAGGTTGGTCAGGTTGATCGGCAGGAAGGAATCCGGCTCGGAAGTGGTCAGCTCGACGGTGAGGTCGTCGATCTTCTTGGCGGTGCGCAGTGTGGGCATGCGCGACGCGGTCACGCCGACCTGGCTCGGGTCGAAGTTGGGCGCGTCCTTGTCGAGCACCTTGTTGACGTTCCACACCACGGCGTCGGCGTTGAAGGCGGAACCGTCATGGAACTTGACGCCGGGACGCAGCTTGAAGATCCACTTGGTCTTGTCCTTGGCGTCGACCGCCCACGATACGGCGAGGTCGGGAATCACTTCGCTGGCCTTGTCGGCCTTGGACAGATCCCATTGCGTCAGGCTGTCGTACATCGGGATGCCTGTGAAGCGATTGCCTTCGAAGCCCTGGTCGGGCTGGCCCAGCGTGCGCGGAATGTCGCCTGCGGTCATGGCGATGCGCAGCACTTTTTCTGCGTGCGCGCCGACGGATGTCAGCAAGCCAAAGGCCAACGTACAGGCCAGAGTAATTGCGCTTGGTTTGGTCAGTTTCATGTCGATGCTTCCTTTTGTTGTTGAGGACGGCGGGGGTGATGGGTGATGCTTACTGGCTTGAGGTCGGTGCAGAAAATCGGTTGATCAAGGCTGGAGAAACTCGATGCCGGCGCGCGCGGCGGTCTGCAGCAAATGACGTTGCATGGCGGCACGGGCGCCCTCGGCATCGCCCGCTGAAATGGCGGCGGCGATGGCGCGATGTTCTTCGGCGGTTTCCCAGATGCGTGAATGGTCGGCAAACGGCAGGCGCTGGCTGTGGCAGATGCGCGTCTCAAAATCGCGCACTACCTGCATCAGCCCACCGTTGCCGGACAACTCTGCGAGCAGTTGATGGAATTCGAGATCGGCTTGCGAGGCGGTGACCAGGTCGACGTTTTTCAGCGCCTCTTCAAAACGCGCTTGCACGCCCCACAAGCGCGGCGTGGTGTGGGCGTTGATGACGCGCGCAGCCAGTGCGGCGGCGGCCGGCTCGAACACGTAACGCAGTTGGAAAGTGGATTGCAGTTCAGCCGACGACGGCAGCGCCGCGCCGGTGCGCGCAGGGGTGGTCGCTGCGCTGCTGCGACCGGAGGTCACCAGCGTGCCCTTGCCGGGCATGGCGCGGATGAAGCCCAGCGCTTCCAGCATCGACAGCGCTTCGCGCAGCGAGGCACGGCTGATGCCGAGCGACTCGGCGAGGTCGCGCTGGCCCGGCAGCATCTGTCCGGTCTTGTACGTCCCGGACAGGATCTGGCGCTGCAAAGTCTGTGCCGCAATATTGGGCATGCTCATCGGTTTCCCCTTTTTGGTCTGACTGGTCAGACCGCAAGAGGCGATATAGCAATTGACATGCCACCTGTTCGCCAAAACGGCGATTACGCAGCGGCGGCGGTGATTGCGGAGGGGATGGCGGGGATGTTTTCAGGCGCGGACGATGGCCTGAATAATGCGCTGAAACACACCGCTGCACGAATTTCATGCAGGCGCGTGCGGTGAAAATGTGCGTTAAGCGTGCACATCTCTGAAACCGAAATGGCAGCATGCCTCTGCTCAACCGGGCGCAGTTTTCAGCGCCCAGTGACGATCAGTCAACTTGCATCGTCACCGGCGAAGAAGAGAATCAGGCGGGAGTCGGCACCTGCGTCGTGTGGCGTGCAACGTAGCGGTACAACAGCAGCGCAGCGATGCCGCACACCGCCATCAGCGTCGTCAGCGGCAAGGCGGTACCGTCGTGCCACACGCCCATGATCACGCCCGACAGCATGCCGATGCCGAACTGCAGCGTGCCCATCAACGCCGCCGCCGTGCCGGCTTGCTTGCCTTGCTGGGCGAGCGCGATGGCCGACGCGTTCGGGCCGACAAAGCCGTGGCACGACAGGAAGCCGAAGAAGCCGATCAGCAACAGCGGCAGGCTTTCATACCCACAGGCCACCAGCACCGCGACGATGGTGGTCAGGATGGCCGGGATCCAGATGATCTTGCCGAGCACGCGGTCGGCGCTGCGCTTGATCACCAGGCGCGCATTGATCTGCGAACAGGCGATCAGGCCGATGGCGTTGGCGCCGAACACGAAACCGAAATTCTGCGGCTTGATGCCGTGCAGCTCGATCAGCACGAACGGACCGCCGGAAATATAGGCGAACAAGCCGGCCTGGATCAGGCCGCCGCACAAGACGTACGCCATGAACTGGCGATGGCGCAGCAGGTCGAGGTACTGGCGCAGCACACGCCCCAGATGCAGCGGCACCACGTGCGCCTGGTCGCGCGTCTCTTCCATCACGCGGTGGGTGCAGATCAGGCAGATCGCGCCGAACACGGTCAGCGTCGCGAAGATCGCGCGCCAGGTCGAAAACGTCAGCAGCAGGCCGCCGATGAAAGGCGCCAGGATCGGCGCCAGACCAAATACCAGCATCAGCATCGAGAACGCGCGCGCGGCGCCGTCGGCGCCCATCTTGTCGCGCACCACGGCGCGCGGGATCACCATGCCGGAACTGCCGCCCAGGCCCTGGAAGAAACGCAGCACCAGCAGCGTTTCAATATTGGGCGCGAAGGTACAGCCGATCGAGGACACCACATACAGGCAGATGCCGAAGTACAACGGCGGCTTGCGGCCGAAGCGATCGCTGATCGGTCCGTAGAACATCTGTCCGAGCGCCAGTCCGATCAGGAACGTCGACAGCGTCAGCTGAATGGTGTTGCTGGCCACGCCGAGGTCTTTGGCGATGAAGGAAAAACTGGGCAGGTACATGTCGATCGACAAGGCGCCCATCGCCGTCAGCGCAGCCATGAGGATCAGCCAACCGGGAAGGCGTTTGCCCTGAAAAGGCGAAGAATCTGTTTGCATGAGGAAGGTACAAAAAACCGGGTCCGGCTGATGCCTTATGGTGTCCATAAGACAAGGCGGGAAACGATCGGAGCGTGAGAAGGGGAAGCGTGGCGCGCAGGAAAACGCGCATGGCGCATTATACCGGCTGGCCGAAATTCCTTCAGGCCTCCGGTTGCGGTACGGCAACGCTACCGCAACAAACACGGAACGTATGAGGACTGTTGTACGGCCGCCTTGTCATCGTCGGCGGTTACTACGTCCGCAATCTTTTTTTTGATGATCGCTCAACATTCGTTCAGCAATTTATGAAAAAGATGTCACACTCATTGCAAACAATAATTCGATGAAATGCCGTCAAGAAATGGCAAATTTGGCCGACATTTTCATACTACTTAGAATGTTTAAGTTGTCAATTTCGGGGAAGCGTTCAGGAAGATTCATGGGTGAGGGAAGAATAAAAAGAATCGCAGCGTGGGCTGTTTCCCCTGCCTCCCGGTTGCTTGCCGCTTTCCTGTTGTGCCTGCTGGCGGCGTGCGGACAGGATGCCGACAACGATGCTGCCGACCAGACTTCATTTGCGCAAACGCAAATCACCGCGCTGGTCTGGGCGCCCGACTGGCCCGATGAAATGCACCGCATCGCCGACGCGTTCCATCACGCGCATCCGGACATCAGTGTCGACGTGCAATTCATGATCGGCAATTCGGTCGAAGAAAATCTCAAACCCAAAGTCGCCACCCATAACCTGCCCGACCTGGTGTCGGTCAATCCCAACGCCTACAGCGCCGAGCTGGCTGAACAGGGCGTATTGGCCGAGCTCGGAGAGACCGCAGCGTGGGACAACATGCTGGAGTCGCTCAAGCCCGACTGGACCAGCCGGCATGGCAAGCGCTTCGGCATTTCCGGCGGCGTCGCGGCGACGCTGATCTATTACAACAAGGAGATGTTCAAGCGCGCCGGCATCGCTGCGCCGCCGACCAACTTCGAGGAATTCCTGGCGGCCTGCGCCGCGCTCAAGAAAGCCGGCTTCACGCCGATGGTCTGGACCGGCGCCTTCCCCAATACGCTGGCCAACGGGCCGTTCAGTTTCGGCTTCGCCAACAACGTGGCGGCGCGCCACCCACACGACTGGAAGCAGCGCATCGCCGACGGCAGCCTCGACCTCCGCAACGGCGACGCCGTCGACATCTTTTCCAAAATCAAGCTGATCGCCGACAAGGGTTACCTGCAGCGCGGCTACATGAACACCAGTTACGACGAAGGCATACAGCTGTTCGCCGACGGCAAGGCGGCGATGGCGTTCCAGGGGACATGGTCGTCGGGCGCGCTGATGCATGGCAAGGATTTCAGCGCCGGCGTGTTCGTGCCGCCCTGGAATGCGCGCGGCAAAACCGTGGTGCCGGTAGTCGGCAGCGAGACCGGCTTCGCCGTCTGCGACACGCGCAACAAGAAGGCGGCGCTGCAGTTTCTCGAATTCATCTACGGCGAGGGCTTTGCGATCCAGCAGAACAAGCGCCAGAATATCCCGCCGCTCAAGCAGGTCAGCGGCAAGGTGGTGAGCGACCCGCAGATCGTCGACTACATCCGGCAGGTGACGCAGGCGCCGCTGACGGCGCCGCTCTATTACTCCTACCTGCCGACCAACACCATCGACTTGCTGCATCCACTGCTGCAAGAAGTCTTGTTCGGCCAGATCTCGCCGCGCCAGGCCGCCCTGACACTCGACAGATCGGTCCGCCATGAAGCGCGCACGGAGAACAAATAAAGTCATGATCCACGCGCCCGCTCCCGACCAACGCAGCAAGGACATCGCCGCATGAAGAAGATGCTCGACCTGCTGTCGCTCAAGCTGTTGCGCCGGATCGAGATCCGCTACCGGTTGATCAATTCCTTTTTGCTGGTGTCGATGCTGCCGCTGCTGATCGCCGGTATCGTCGCGTATCGCGAATCGAGCAACGCCTCGCAGGAAAAGGTCCGCATCTTCGCCGGCGAAGTGGTCAAGCAGGTGGCGCAGAACATGCTCCAGCAGATCGAGAAGATCGAATCCTCGAGCGAAGAACTGGCGATGTCCGAACGCATGCAGCATGCGCTGGCCGCCTACTACAGCAAGAACCCTTCCGAACGCGCCGCCGGCCACGCCGACATCATTCGCCTGCTGCTGGAGAACTACGGCTCCTTCGAATACGTCAACCAGAAATACGTACTCGACCGCCGTCATCGCATCATGGATCCGCAGGTATTCGCCCAGCTCGGCGACGGCGTGGCGCGTTTCGCCGAAGATGCGCCCGACATGAAGGGCCGTCCCTACTGGGACGTCTACAGCACCGCCACCGGACAGAAGAGCGTGGTGATGCTGCGCGACATCCTGTTCAAGGGAAACAATCGCGTCGCCGGCACGCTGTTCGTCGGCCTGCGGCCGCTGCACTTCTCGCGCATCTTCGAATCGGTCAACCTCGGCTACGGCTCGCGCATGCTGGTGATCGACGCCCGCGACGGCCACGTCATCGTGAGCGCCAACGCTGCCAACGCGGCCTACGCCGCCGGCGACAATGCGCCGGAGTCGGGCCTGGTCGCCGCGATCGCGCGCAGCGTGGCGGAACAGCGCGACAATTTCGTGTCTTACCGCGACGGTGACAACAAGAAGCAGCTCGCCGCTTTTGCCCCGGTGCCGCACACCAACTGGATGGTGGTCAACATCACGCCGCTCAATGCGCTCAATACCGAAGTGCGCTCGATCCGCAACAAGATCATCGTCATCGGCGTGCTGTGTTTCATCCTGGCGCTGGTGCTGTCGTTCATCATCGCGCGCAGCATTTCGCTGCCGCTCAAGCAGCTGGTCGGTGTGATGAAGGCCACCCGCACCGGCAACTATCTGATCCGCATGGATTACGAAGGCAAGGATGAAATCGCGGAGTTGTCGCAGCGCTTCAACGACATGGCCAGCAAGGTGCATCAGCACAATGAACGGCTGGAAGAACTGGTGGCCGAACGCACGCGCGAACTGGAGCAGGCCAACCATCAGCTGGAAGCCCTCAGCGCCACCGACAGCCTGACCGGCATCGCCAACCGGCGCCGGTTCGACGAAGCACTCAGCGCCGAGTTGCGGCGCGCGGTGCGCTCGCAGAAACCGCTGGCGCTGATGATGCTCGACGTCGATTATTTCAAGAATTACAACGATCGCTACGGCCACCTGGCCGGCGATGATTGCCTGCGCACCATCGCGCGCGTGCTGCGCACCAGCTCGCGCCGCGCCACCGATCTGGCGGCGCGTTACGGCGGTGAAGAGTTCGCGGTGATCGTGGCTGAAAGCGACAGCGCCAATGCGCTGCTGCTCGCAGAAAATATTCGCAATGCGGTTGCCGCATTGCAGATCCCGCATGAGGACTCTCCCTTCGGCAGCGTCACCTGCAGCATCGGCGTTACTGCCGTGCAGGTCGACGAGAACATGAGCACCGATACGCTGCTGCGGCTGGCCGATGTCGCGCTCTATCAGGCCAAGGCGCTCGGCCGCAATCGCGTGACGCTGAGCGATCAGCCAGGTGCGGCCGGATGATCTGCGGCCGCGTCGTGGCGTGACTTGATCGAGCCTGATCCGGCGTGATCAAGCAGACAACTTTGCTGCAATGCGACGCTGTCGGACCATGTGTAAAGGTCCGTAACTGACGACCATTTCCCGGCCTTTTCCCCGGATCGCTGAGTGCCTCGGCGGACTACCATGCAGGGCTGGTCCTGCCCTCTCCCATGCGCAGGTTGCACAAAAAACAATATTGAGACGAAAGAAGATCAAATGAAAAATATGCGCATCGGCTCGCGCCTGGGCCTGGGTTTTGCATTGGTGTTGTCACTGCTGGTGCTGATGACGATCATCGGTGTATGGCGACTGCAGGACATCGGCGGCCGCACCGCCACCATGATCGCGCTGGACCTGCAGAAAGAACGGCTGGCATCCGAATGGGCTGCCAACATCGACGCCAACGGCGTACGCACGATTGCGGTCATCAAGAGCAACAACGCCGATCACCAGAAGTTCTTCAAGGACCAGATGGCCGGCACGGTCGATCGCACCAGCTCCGTTCAGAAGCAACTCGACGAACTGATCAAGTCGGATGAAGGACGCAAGCTGTTCGACGCACTGCTGGCGCAACGCAAGGTCTACAACGACCTGCGCAACAAGGTCATCAAGATCAAGGAGAGCGGCGACGAAGCGGCGGCGCTGAGCGCACTCGAGGGCGAACTGATCCCCGCGATGAAGGAATACTCTGCGCGCGTAAATGCCGTGGCGACGCATCAGCGCGACGTCATCAACCGCAACGCGGCGATCGTCGACGAGCAATACCGTTCGGGCCGCACGATCCTGATTGCGGTGGGCGTACTGGCGCTGCTGGTCGGCATCATTGCCTCGTGGCGTCTGTCCGACGGCATCACGCGACCGCTGCGCCGCGCGGTGCAGGCTACGTCTGCGGTCGCCGCCGGTGACCTCAGCACGCACGTCGTGGTTGATCGCAAGGATGAAATCGGACAGTTGCTGCAGGGCTTGCACGACATGTCGCAGAACTTGCTCAAGACCGTGCGCGAAGTTCGCAGCGGCGCCGACACCATCGCCACAGCGTCCGCCGAAATCGCCACCGGCAATCTCGACCTGTCGTCGCGCACCGAACAGCAGGCCGGCTCGCTGGAAGAAACCGCCTCGGCCATCGAACAACTGGCGTCGACCGTGAAGCAGAACGCCGACAATGCGCGGGAGGCGAATCAACTGGCGCTGACCGCCTCCAACGTCGCCATCGAAGGCGGTGCCGTGGTCGGCCAGGTGGTCGACACCATGGGCGCCATCAACGAATCGTCGCGCCGCATCGTCGACATCATCAGCGTGATCGACGGCATCGCGTTCCAGACCAACATCCTCGCATTGAATGCGGCGGTGGAAGCGGCGCGTGCCGGCGAACAGGGCCGCGGCTTTGCGGTGGTGGCAAGCGAAGTACGCAGTCTGGCGCAACGCTCGGCCTCGGCCGCCAAGGAAATCAAATCGCTCATCGACGACTCGGTCGACAAGGTCGGCTCGGGCACGCGGCTGGTGGAACAAGCCGGCAAGACCATGACCGAGGTGGTCAGCAGCGTCAAGCGCGTGAGCGACATCGTCGCCGAGATCAGCGCCGCCACACAGGAACAAAGCACTGGCATCGGCGAAGTCAACCACGCCATCACGCAGATGGATCAGGTCACGCAACAGAATGCGGCGCTGGTGGAAGAAGCGGCTGCGGCAGCCGGTTCGCTGCAGGAACAAGCGGCAAAGCTGGCGCAGGTGGTGAGCGTATTCAAGCTCGACGACAACCAGGTAATGGCTGCGCCGAAGCCGGCGGCGGCGATGCGTAACATCACGCCACAGCGGCCGGTCATCGCCACCGCGAAACCGGCGCCGGCAGGCAGCAATGCGCCAAAGACCCGCGCCATCGCCGCGCCGCAGCCGCGGCAGGCGCCGGCCAAGGAAAACGCCGACGACTGGGAAACATTCTGATACGCGGCGAGCGCGTGCGGTCATGACGCCGCGCTAAACAAAAAAGGGCGCCCGACTTGCATCGGGCGCCCTTTTTTTTATTTCTTGCAGTCGCTTACAGTTTGAAGTGCCGCCCAGCTTCCGCCAGCTTGCCGGCCTGCGTCTGCAACAGTTCCGACGTCGCCGAGGCTTGCTCCACCAGCGCGGCGTTCTGCTGCGTGGTGTTGTCCATTTCGGTGACGGCCTGGTTGATCTGTTCGATGCCCTGGCTTTGTTCCTGGCTGGCGGTGGCGATCTCGCTCATGATGGCGGTCACGCGCTTGACGCTTTCGACCATCTCGCTCATGGTCGCGCCGGCCTGCTCCACCAGCTTGCTGCCGGAACCGACTTTTTCCACGGAATCACCGATCAGTTCCTTGATCTCCTTGGCGGCGGCCGCCGAGCGTTGCGCCAGGCTGCGCACTTCCGAGGCGACCACCGCGAAGCCGCGGCCCTGTTCGCCGGCACGCGCCGCTTCCACCGCCGCATTCAAAGCGAGGATGTTGGTCTGGAAGGCGATACCGTCGATCACGCTGATGATGTCGACGATCTTGTTCGAGGACTCGTTGATGGCGCCCATGGTGTCCACGACTTGCGACACCACGCCGCTGCCCTTGACCGCGACGTCGGAAGCGTTCTGCGCCAGTTGGTTGGCCTGGCGCGCGTTCTCGGCGTTCTGCTTGACGGTGGAGGTGAGCTGTTCGATCGAGGCAGCGGTTTCTTCCAGCGAGCCGGCCTGCTGTTCGGTGCGCGACGACAGGTCGAAGTTGCCGGAAGCGATTTCGTTGGCTGCAGTGGAAATCGAATCGGTGCCGATCTGCACTTCCGAGACGATCTTGCGCAGCCCGGTATTCATGTCGTCGAGCGCCTGCATCAGTTCGGCGATTTCGTCCTTGCCCTGCGTCTGGATGTTGGCGGTCAGGTCGCCGGCGGCCACCATCTTGGCGACCTCCAGAGCACGCTTCAACGGCGTCGTGATGCTGCGCGAAATGATCAGCACCGCGACCACGCTGATGAGCACCAGCAGCACACCCAGCGCCATCATCAGTTGCATGCCGCGCGTGCTGGAGCGGTTGATGTCGACGGCCATCTGGTCGATGGCTTTGCGCTGCGTCGCCAACAGCGCATTGACCTTGTCCGCATAGGCCTTGGACGCCGGCTCGAACACCTCCTTGTAGGCTTTCTCGGCGGCGGCGCCGTCACCGGTCTTGCGCGTATTCATCACCAGTTCCTTGGCGGCCTGGTATTTGTTGCGGGCGGCGATGATTTCCTTGAACAGGGCCTTCTCGTCCTCCGAACTCAGGAGCGGTTCGATCTTCTTGATGATGCCGCTGCCGGACACGACGCTGGCGGCGATCGCTTCCTTGAAGGTATCTGCCAGATTGGCGTCAGAACTGCGCGCGATCATCGAAGTACGCACGATCGCCGAATACGTCAGCACGAACCAGTCCGCGACCAGCCTTTCCTTGGCCAGCGGCAATTCCATCATGGCGCTGGTGGCTTCTGCATTGCGCCTGGCATTGATCAATCCCATCGAAGTGGAAATGGTCGCCAGGATGAGAACGATGGCAAAACCGAAAATCAGGCGGCTGGAAATCCGCATGTTGGAAAGTTGTTTCATGATGGTTGCGTCCCCGCGTACTGTCGTTGTGTTTATATTTCCCTGGCGCCGGTTCTGGTCCGGGCTCTGATGCAGGTTACCGCGTTTTTTCGCGATGGCAAACACAAGTTTGGGCGAAAGCAACACTGCTGCGCAGCAGCATGCAAGACGGTCCGTTCAGCGCTCCACGCGCACCTCGACTTCGCGCTCGACATAGTCCCATTCGGGCGTGGCGCGCAGCGCCGCCAGCAGCTCGTCAAAGGCGGCCGCATCGGCCGGCGTAAACTCGAACCAGGTGAGGAAATCGAAGGGCTGCGCCTCGGCCAAGTCGCGGCAATGGTGCAGGCGGCGTGCAATCGGCGGCAGGTAGCGCAGGCCGATCTCGATGTGGCGCGAGCGAGTTTCAAGGATGTCGCGCCGCTCCTGTTGGGTCAGGGCCCACCAGGCGGCGCTCTTGCGGATGGGAATCAAGGCGGCGCAAGTCGAGCCGGGACGATTCAGGCCTTGCTGAACGGCAAGCAGGCGCTGCTTTTCGGCGTGTTCGGTATAGCGCTCATTGCTGGTGACGCCTTGCAAGGTCCAAATGCCTGCTGCGGCCGGCTCGCCGTTGGCGATGGCCAGGTGCGTCGCCGACGGTAGCGTCGCGCCCTTGACGGCGTGTATTGCGGTGATGTGCCATACACCCTGCACACCGCCCGAGAACGTCCACAGGCGTTCGTTCATTTCCGGCTCCCTTGTTGCGTTGTTATATGCAGCTTGGTCGCGCGGCGACGGCGTTTCTTACAAGGGAAGCAAATCGCTATGTCAGGCGCGTGAAAGGCACACGCACTCCTTCGGCATCGCTGCGCAGCGCCATGTCGATGATGGTCATGACGTCGACCGCGTCCTGCGCCGGCACCGGGAAGGCCTTGCCGTCCAGCAGCGTGTCGGCCAGCGCGCGGTAGAAGCCGGCGTAGTCGCCGTCCAGCGTGGCGTGCTCACCTTGCCTGTCCTGATCGCCGTCGACTTGCCTCAACCATCCCGGAGGATTCTTGCCGAAGCCGGCGTCGCCGGGACGCAAGCCTGCCTTCAGTTGATCTTCCTGCACGTCGAGGCCGTTGATCAGGTAACTGCCGCGCGTGCCGTGCACGGTAAAGCGCGGCGGCGGCAAGGCGCTCAGCGCGCTGGCGTGCAGCACCACTTCCTTGTCGGCGTATTGCAATTGCAGATGGACGTAGTCCGGCACCTGCGCGTTGTCGCGCTGCTGTCGCACGGTGGCTGACAACGACTGCGGCGCACCGAACAAGGCCAACGCCTGGTCGATCAGATGCGGGCCGAGGTCGAACAGCAGGCCGCCGCCGTGCGCCGCTTCTTCGCGCCAGCGTTTCGGAATGACCGGACGGAAGCGATCGAAGTGCGATTCGAAATGCGTCACGCGGCCGAGCCCGCCGTCGGCGATCAGCGCGCGCAGCGTCATGAAGTCGCCATCCCAGCGACGATTGTGGAACGGTGCAAATAGCAGGCCACGCTGCACCGCCAGCCGCGCCAGTGCGTGCGCGTCGGCGGCGGACAAGGTGACCGGCTTGTCGACCACGACATGCTTGCCCGCTTCCAGCGCACGGTGCGCCAACGCGAAATGGGTGTCGTTGGGCGTGGCGATGACGATGCAGGCGATGTCGTCACGCGCGATCAAGGCGTCGAAATCCGGCACGATGTCGACACTCTCCGCATCGGGATAATCGGCGCGGGCGCGCCCGGCCTGCGACGTGGCGATCACGGCGAGTTCGGTGCGCCCGCTGCGGGCGATCACCGGCGCGTGGAAGGTGGCGCCGGCAAAGCCGTAGCCCAGCAAACCCAGTTTCAATTTCCCTGACATGGAATCGCTCCTCGTGCTGTGCGCTTCAGACTTTTTTGACGAACTCGGTCTTCAGACCCATCTGGCCGAAACCGTCGATCTTGCAATCGATGTCGTGGTCGCCGTCGACCAGGCGGATGTTCTTGACCTTGGTGCCGATCTTGACCACACCGCCGCCGCCCTTGAGCTTGAGATCCTTGATCACGGTCACGGTGTCGCCGTCCTGCAGGATGTTGCCGGCGGCATCGCGCCAGACCTTGCTGCTGTCTTCCGCGGCTTCGGCCGGCTTGATGGACCATTCATGGGCGCATTCGGGACAGACGTACAAGGCGCCGTCTTCGTAGGTGAATTCGGACTGGCATTGGGGACAAGGTGGCAAGGTGCTCATGATGACTTTCGTGACGATGCGGCGGACACGCCGGATGCGTGTCGCCAGGTGCGCAGTATACCGCCCGCACATCGACGCCAACCATGTCCTCCAACCGCTATACTAGCCATTGTCGTTGAATGACTTTCTAGCAGGAGTTGGCATGCTGCAGTCGCTTTCCGGTATTCCCGTCCATACCTTGCGCAAGGAGTGTCCTCCGGGCGCCTGTGTGTGCGATCGCGAGAGCCTGCTCGACAGTGCCGCAGCAAACCCCGACACCGACGTGCGCGTGCTGATGCTGACGCAGGAACAGGAGCGCAGACTGCTCGAACGCATCGAGCAGATTTCCAGCTACGACGATTTGCAGCACGTGACCGGACTGCTTTACAAACAGCTCGGCGTGGTCTTGCGCATTGCGCCGAGTCCGCGCGAGGTGCGCACCGTGCGCGGTTTCCTGATCCTGCTGGAAGAACGTCCGGGCCTGTGCAAGAAAACCCGCCAGGCGGTGCCGGCGGCAATCCGCAAGTGCCTGGAAAGCAATCCCGACATCGCCTTCGCCATCCTCAATGCCCACGATCTGCTGGGCGGCGCCTGATCCTGGTACTTCCATCGCGCCGATATATTCAGAAATCGCGTAAGCATCATCGAAAGCATTCGTTCTGCTAAAACGTCGCTTTGTTTAGTCTTGATCCCTTGATAATTTTTCCGGGGCCGGACATGACAACAACATCCACCACATCCACAACGTCGAACAAACGCCGCCTGGTATTGCAGGGCGCCGCGGCTGCCGCACTGGTCGGCGCGGCCGGCTGGAGCAATGCCGCCGAAGAACGCACGCTGCGCATCGGCTATCAAAAATTCAACACACTCAATATCCTCAAGGGCACCGGCAACCTGGAAAAAGCGCTGGCGCCGCTGGGCTGGAAGGTGAAGTGGTTCGAGTTCGCGGCCGGGCCGCAGTTGACCGAAGCGCTCAACGCCGACGCCATCGACTTCGGCCACGCGGCCGACACGCCGTCGGTGTTCGCCAATGCTTCCGGCGTGAACGCGGTGTATCTGGCCGCCGAACAACCGTATCCGAAAGGCATCGGCATCTTTGTCGCGCAGGATTCGCCTATCCGTTCGATCAAGGAACTGAAGGGCAAGAAGGTCGCGCTGGGTCGCGGCTGGAACGTGCAATATCTGCTGGTGCGCGCGCTCGAAGAAGTTGGTCTCAGCTACAACGACATCGTGCCGGTGTATCTGTCCAACGCCGCCGACGTGCGGGCGACTTTCCAGTCGGGCAACGTCGACGCGGCCGGCTTGTGGGATCCGTTCCTGGCCGGCCAGGAAATCTCGACGCGCCCGCGCATCCTGCGCGACGGCGCCGGCTTGTCGAACAACCGCACCTTCCACCTGGCCACGCCGAAGTTCGTCGACCAGAACAAGAACATCATCCGCATCCTGTTCGCCGAACTGAAGAAAACCAACAACTGGACCCAGGCCCATCCGCAGGAAACCGCCGACCTGCTGGCGCCGCAACTGGGCGTCGATCCCAAGGTGCTGCGCCTGGCGACCGAGCGCCGCAACTACACCACGGTGCCGATCGACGCCGGCATCATCCAGGAACAACAGCAAATCGTCGAAGCCTTCTACAAGCTCGGCCTGATCAAGAATCAGGTGCAGGTCAAGGACAAGGTCTACGGCGAAGCCTTGCTGTAAGAACGCGTCATGACGATACATCTCGCGGCCTTCCTGATCGCCGGTAATGCGGCCCACAGCCAGGTGCTGTGGCGCCATCCGCGCAGCACACCGGGTGGATTCCTGACGCTGGACTACTACAAGCGCATTGCGCAGACGCTGGAACGCGGCAAGTTCGACCTGCTGTTTTTCGCCGACCGGCTGGCGGTGTCGACGCGCTTCGGTGGCAGCCATCGCTACGGCGTGGCGCATGGCGACCAGGATGCGACGCGCATGGATCCGCTGCCGGTGCTGGGTGCGATTGCCGCAGTCACCTCGCACATCGGGCTCGGCGCGACGCGCTCGACCACTTACTCGCAACCGTACAGCCTGGCGCGGGAATTCTCCACGCTGGACCATCTGTCGGCGGGACGCGCGGCGTGGAATGTGGTGACCTCGGTCAACCAGGGCGAGGCCGACAACTTCGGCCTGCGTGAAACCCTGGGCCATGACGAACGCTACGACCGCGCCGATGAATTCCTCGAGGTCACGCACAAGTTATGGAGCAGCTGGGATGCAGAGGCGCTGCTGCTGGAAGCCGGCAGCGGCCGCTACGCCGACCCGGATCATGTGCATGCGATCGATCATCACGGCACGCATTTCAACGTGCGCGGCCCGCTCAACATTCCGGCATCGCCACAAGGCGGACCGGTGATCATCCAGGCCGGTTCATCACATCGCGGCCAGGACTTCGCGGCGCGCTGGGCCGAGGTGGTGTTCGGCATCCAGCCCGATCTCGCACGCATGCAGCGCTTCTACCAGGACCTGAAAAGCCGCACTGAAAAATTCGGCCGCAAACCCGCCGACATCAAGGTGCTGACCGCGCTCATGCCCTTCGTCGGCACGAGCAAAGCGGAAGCGGAAGACAAGCGTGCGCAGCACAACGCGATGGTCGATCCCATCGTCGGCCTGTCGACCTTGTCGAGCCACATGAACGTGGATTTTTCGGCGCATGCGCTGGACGCGCCGATCGACGATATCCAGGTGGCCGGCATGCAGGGCCTGTTCGGACTGGTGAAGGAATTGTCCAGCGAAGGCCGCCTCACGCTGGCCGATATCGGCAGGCTGTACGCCAGCGGTGTGCTGGTGCCGCAGGTGGCAGGCACCGCTGCGGACGTTGCCGACTGGATGGAACACATCGTGGCGCAGCAAGGTGCGGACGGTTTCGTGATCACGCCTGCGCACCTGCCGGAAGGCTTCGACGACTTCGTCGATCTGGTGGTGCCGGAGCTGCAGCGGCGCGGACAATTCCGATTGGATTACGAGGGCGATACCTTGCGCAGCTATCTGCGTTGAGGACAACTTGCGGCATCAATGAAAAACGGCGCGAATCACTTCGCGCCGTTTTCATTTCATCATGCCAATTACTGCGAGTTACTCAGACTTGCCGCCCTTGCGATGCGGTTTGGCCTGGCCGGACACGCGGGTGTCCGGGCCACGGCTGTCGCGCTTGTCCGAGCGTTTGTCGCCGGGACGACCGGCACGCGCGCTGCTGTTGACCTTGGGCGGCGTGGCGTTCTTCGCCGGGGTCTTGTCGTGATGCTCGGTGCCGGTGCCGATGATGCTGATGTTCATCTTGCGGCCATCAATCTCCACCACTTTCAACTGATGCAGCAATGGCTTGGGCATGCCGGCAGGCAGGTCCAATGTGCTGTGGTCGTCGTGAATGTCGATGCGGCCGATGTGCTTGGCTTCGAGTCCGGCTTCGGTGGCGATGGCGTTGACGATGCTCGCCGGTGTCGCTGCATGGGCGCGACCGATCTCGATGCGGAAAGTCTGCATCTGGAACTCGGGCTTGCCTTTTTCCTTGCCCTTGGTCTTGCGCGGCTCTTCAACCGGACCCGCACCGGAAGCACGAGCAGGAGCGGACTCGGCGCGTTCGTGACGGTCGCCATGGTCGCTGCGCTCAGGACGCTCACCCCGCTCCGGACGATCGCCACGTTCAACACGTGGGCCGCGTTCGGCGCGCAGCATCGGCGGACGTTCGTCGGTGACACTGATCTTGAGTTGCTGGCCGGCGACCCAGACCTTCTTCAGATGTTGCAGCAAGTCGTCGGGCATGTCGCCCGGCAGGTCGAGCACGCTGTGGTTGTCGAAGATTTCGATACGGCCGATGTGCTTGGCGTCCATGCCGGCTTCGTTGGCGATGGCGCCGACGATGTTGCCCGGCTTGACGCCGTGTTCATGACCGACTTCGATGCGGTAAGTCTGAGTCGTGTGGGCGGCGAAATCCGCCTTGGTCGGGCGCACGCGTTCAGTACGTTCAGGACGCTCGGCGCGTTCGGTACGTTCAACACGCTCAGTGCGCTCAGTCCGTTCAGGACGTTCCTTGCGCTCGCTGCGCTCCGCACGTGGCGCGGCATCGCCGGCGCCGCCGTCACGGCTGATCTGCAATTGCTGGCCGGCCACGCGCACTGATTTCAGGTGATCGATCAGGTCCGGCGGCATGTCGTCCGGCAGATCGAGGACGCTGTAGTCGTCATAGATTTCGATGCGGCCGATGTGCTTGGAATCCATGCCGGCTTCGTTGGCGATGGCGCCGACGATGTTGCCCGGCTTGACGCCGTGCTGATGGCCGACTTCGATGCGGAAGGTCTGCATGCCGGGATCGGCGGCGCGGACGATGCGCTCTTTGGGAGCGTAGCTTGGACGTTCGCTGCGGTCATTGCGATCACCGCGCTCAGGACGGTCGCCACGCTCGGCACGCGGCGAACGATCAGGACGTTCACGCGGTGCACGGTCGTCGCTGCGCACGAACTCCGGCTCGCGCTGGTTCTTGTCGAGCAGCAGCGGCACGTCGCCACGGGCCATCTTGGCCAGCGCAGCGGCGATGTCGACGGCGGTGACGTTTTCTTCGCGTTCGTAGTCTTCGATCAGCGAGCGGAACATGTCGAGATCGCCGGCGGCCAGCGTTTCACCGATCAGCTCCTTGAAGCGCGCCACGCGCACGTCGTTGACGGCCTGCACGCTCGGCAGGTTCATTTGCGTGATCGGCTGGCGGGTCGAACGCTCGATGCTCTTGAGCAGGTTCTTTTCACGCGGGGTGATGAACAGGATCGCTTCGCCGCTGCGGCCGGCGCGGCCGGTGCGGCCGATGCGGTGGGTGTAGCTTTCCGGATCGTAAGGCACGTCGTAGTTGATGACGTGGCTGATACGCTCGACATCGAGGCCGCGGGCGGCGACGTCGGTGGCGATCAGGATGTCGATCTGGCCGTCCTTCAATTGCTGGATGGTGCGTTCACGCTGCTGCTGCTGGATGTCGCCGTTGATGGCGGCGGCGGCAAACCCCCTCGCCTTCAGTTTGCCGGCGAGCTCTTCGGTGCCGAGCTTGGTGCGCGCAAAAATGATCAGGCCGTCAAACGGTTCGACTTCCAGGATGCGCGTCAACGCGTCGAGCTTGTGCATGCCGCTGACCAGCCAGTAACGCTGGCGGATGTTGTCGGCGGTGCCGGTCTTGGCGGCGATGGTGACTTCGGCCGGATCGCGCAGGTAAGTCTGGGCGATGCGCTTGATGGCCGACGGCATGGTGGCCGAGAACAGCGTGGTCTGGCGCGTAACCGGGGTCTTTTGCAGGATCGATTCGACGTCGTCGATGAAACCCATGCGCAGCATTTCATCGGCTTCGTCGAGCACCATGGTCTTCAGTTGCGACAGGTCGAGCGAGCCCTTGTCCAGATGGTCGATCACGCGGCCGGGGGTGCCGACCACCACGTGCACGCCGCGGCGCAAGGCGCTCAGCTGCGGGCCATAGCTCTGGCCGCCGTAAATCGGCAACACGTGGAAACCGGGGATGTGGGTGGCGTAGCGCTGAAACGCTTCGGCCACCTGGATCGCCAGTTCGCGCGTCGGCGCCAGCACCAGCGCTTGCGGCACGGTCTGGCGGATATCGATGCGCGACAGGATCGGCAGCGCAAATGCGGCGGTCTTGCCGGTGCCGGTCTGGGCCTGGCCCAGCACGTCGCGGTTGCTCAGCAGCAGGGGGATGGTCGCGGCCTGGATCGGCGACGGCGATTCGTAACCGAGCTCTTTCAGTACGCGCAACAGCGGTTCACTGAGATTGAGGTCGGAAAACAAGGGAAGGGGGGCTTCGGACATGAGGACTCACTGGTTCTTTTTTGGGACCGCAGGGCGCGGCCGCATGGGGATGCAGTTTACCCGCTTGTGACGCGCTGGGCGATGTTAAGTTGCAGCAGCACGTGCGCCGGTGGCGGAAAACGGGCGCTTTCTTGACCGACGACGGATGAAGATGTTGCCGGAGAGACAACAATACCCGGCGACAATAAAAGGCGAATTGGACGACAATCAGACGACAATCCGCTAAAAATCGTCCGGCCGGGAGGAATTTACTGGAAGGTGTTCGGAGTCAGCTGCAGCGGCGAGCCTTGCACGCCGGCATGGATCAGGCGGCGCGCGACGCCGGTGATGTTGGCTTCCAGTTCGCGGAAAGTGCGCATCGGCCCGATTGTTGTAAACATCTGCGAGGCCAGCTTGCTCAGCGCTTCGTTGGAGATGAAGCACTCCCGGTTGACGAACTCCACGCATACAGAAAAAATCACGCCGGCGTTGGTCAATTTCACTTCGGTAACAGACTGCGACATGGCTTTTCCTTTTATCGGACAATCGTCCTATAGTGCGCGTAAGTCCGGCGAATAGCAACCAAAATCGGCGATCACGCCGTGCTGGCGCGGCTTCCGGAGGGATTGGCCGGGTTCACTGCAGACAATGTATAATAGAGGCTCGTTGGGCGGTTTCGCCCTGTTTCGGACCGGCCTGCCATATCGTCTTCAAAGCGTGCCAGTCTCCACTCTTTCCGGCCGCGCCAGCCTCTCGTTTCACTTGTTTTCCGGCACGCGGCCCGTCCTGTAGCAGTCCTGCCGCCGGCGACATTGTGCATCCGGCGCCAAGTCTCTCCGCATGTCTGCACGTGCACGCGGTGCTGCTCCCGGGGCGAAAAGCAAAACGCACTGGTCCGCTCAGGCGGTAACCGGCCTCTTTTTTCTGCGATCTTCGGCGGATGTTGTTGCAGCTTGTTGCAAGCTGCCGCCTGCCGGTCGCCTTATTTGGAAACCACCATGGCTAAAGAAGAACTACTTGAAATGAACGGCCTCGTCGAAGAAGTCCTGCCCGATTCGCGCTTCCGCGTGAACCTGGAAAACGGCCATCGACTGATCGCCTACACCTCCGGCAAGATGCGCCAGAACCATATCCGCATCCTGGCCGGCGACAAAGTCACACTGGAACTGTCTCCCTACGACCTGAGCAAAGGCCGCATCACTTTCCGTCATCTGGAAAAGCGCGGACCGGTCGGTGGCGGACAGCAACGTCGTCGCTACTGATATCTCGGTCCGTAACGAGATTGCGATGCCGACCGCAACACCTTTAGAACGCAGCAATGGCGCTGCGGCGATTTCCGCCAAGGCGATGACGTTGGCGGCTGCGCTGGAAGTCGAACTGGTCGAGTGCGTCTGGGATATCGGCGCCGACCTCACGCATGAACATGCGCATCGGCTCGACCTGATCACGGCGGCGAAATCCGTGCGCGTGTATTTTCCCGACCTGGAACTCACCTCGTCCGGCAATGCGTCGCGCACCAAACGCATCGAAGAACGCCTGCAACGCGCGATCGTTCAGTTGCAGCAACGCACGCCGGCACCGACCTACGGGTTTCGCTGAACGCTACAGAAGTTTCAAGCAACGCAACGCGTCGCACCATTGCACCCTCAGGCATATCGCGAATTAAATCTCGATATGTTTAGGTAATCCTCAGGTTTACCTGTATATTTAAATTTGCACTTACATCAAGTCGTCGTTATTGTTGGTCTCTTCTCTTGAGCTCGCTTGCGAGCCTCCTCTGTCGGACTCTCTTCGGTTACATCTTTCTTGGTCTCGGGTGCGCTTCGGGCGTTGTCCCTCATTTTTTTCAAGGAAGTAATAACATGTCTACAAGTCAAACAGGTACGGTCAAGTGGTTCAACGATGCCAAGGGTTTCGGTTTCATCACGCCTGATCAAGGCGGCGACGATCTGTTCGCGCATTTCCAGGACATCCAATCGAACGGTTTCAAGAGCCTGGCCGAAAACCAGCGCGTCTCGTTTGATCGTGGCACTGGCCCTAAGGGCGAAAAAGCTACCAATATCAAAGCGATCTAATCGCTTGATCTGACGTGAAGGCCAAGGTCTTCACGACACCCAAGTCCGGGATCGACAAACCGGCGGCACCACGCAGATAGCATGGGTCGCTGATGGAAAAATTCCCGGCACCGCAGTTTCTGCGGAATGACAAAGCTCGCTACGGCGGGCTTTGTTGCATTTGGACCCGGCATGCTTCGGCTATCATCGCGGTTCCGCGATTTTCTCCAGCGACGCCCATGCCCCCTGCTTCAAAAAATCTCCTGCAAGATCTCCCAAAAAATTCCCGGCAAGACTGGTCTGAGCGACTGACTGCGCTGGCCGGCGCAATCAGCGATGCCGACGACGGTGCGCACGACATCAACCACCTCCATCGCGTCTGGCAAGCCGCGCGCATCCTGCTCGACGATTACCCGCAAGCCGATGCACTGGTGGTGCAGGCCGCCTGCTATCTGCACGACCTGGTCAATCTGCCCAAGGATGATCCGCAACGCCATCTCGCCTCGCGCCAGGCGGCGCAGCTTGCGCGCCGGCACTTGCAGCAACTTGATTTCCCGGCGGACCAACTCGACGCGGTCGCACACGCCATCGAAGCGCACAGCTTTTCCGCCGGCATTGCCCCGACCACCATCGAAGCGCAGATCGTGCAGGACGCCGATCGTCTCGACGCGCTCGGTGCGGTCGGGTTGGCGCGCCTGTTCTATACCGCCGGCCGCATGGGCAGCAGGCTGGCGCATGCCGACGACGCGCGCGCCGAACATCGCGCGCTGGATGATCGCCGCTATGCGCTCGATCACATCGCCTGCAAACTGGAAACCCTGCCGGCGACGATGCAAACCGACGCCGGCCGCCGCCTCGGCGAACAACGCGTGCAATGGCTGCGCGACTTCCGCACCCGCTTTTTGGCGGAATGGGAAGGCGCCTGAAACCATTTTTTGGAATGCTGCTAGAATAAATCCATCGTATCAATCCATCGTTTTACTTTGCATTCATCCTTCATGTTCATCGTCGCCCTGTCCTGCCTGTTGTCGCTCAGCCTGTATGCACTGGCTGCGCGAGCGCGTGCACGCACCGTCGCGGCCGGTAAACAAAAGAAACAGTCGCTCATCTGACCGGGGCGCGCTGTCCTGTCAGGTGGGCTGACAGGATGGCCAATGCAGACCGGACACGTTCCCCTCGCTACATCTCTCCTTGCAACCTGCCGACAGACATTCACGGTCTGTAATGCAGTACATTTTCATGGAGAGCAGCAATGCGTTCTTTCGACGGTATCTGGATTCCCCTGGTCACGCCCTTCCACGACGGCAAGATCGATTTCCCCGCTTTGCAGGCGCTGGCGCGCAGCATGTCCGACGCCGGCGTGTCCGGCCTGGTCGCCTGCGGCTCGACCGCAGAAGCGGCCGCACTCGACGACGCTGAACAACTGGCCGTGCTCGATGCCATCCTCGATGCAGTGCCGGGCTGTCCGGTGGTGATGGGCCTGGCCGGCAATCGCCAGGTCGCGATGCTGGAGAAGATGCAGAAAATCCAGCAGCGCCCGGTCGCGGGATTGCTGATTCCGGCGCCGTATTACATCCGCCCTTCGCAGGAAGGCCTGCGCGCGTTTTACCTGGCCATGGCCGACGCCGCCGAAGCCCCGGTGATCGTCTACAACATCCCCTACCGCAGCGGCGTCAACATCGATGCCGCCACCATCCTCGCGCTTGCCGACCATGAACGCATCGTCGCCGTCAAGGATTGCGGCGGCGGCGCAGCGGCCACCATGGACCTGATCGCGCATGGCGGTTTGCAAATTCTGGCGGGAGAAGACGAACAGATTTTCACCACGCTATGTCTCGGCGGCAGCGGCGCAATCACGGCGGCGGCGCACATCCGTCCCGACCTGTTCGTGCGCGTGGCGCAGCTGGTGCAGGCACAGCGTCTGGTCGAAGCGCGTGAACAATTTTATGAATTACTGCCGCTGATCCGCCTGCTGTTCGCCGAGCCGAATCCGGCCGTGATCAAGACCGCGCTGGCCATGATGGGCATGCTGCGCGACGAATTGCGCGCACCGATGCTGGCAAGCTCGCCGGCGCTGCACGACGGCTTACGCCGCGAGTTGTCGCGGCTCGGTTGCCTGTAGCGTCCGGCTAGGGCAAACCCGTCACGGCGGCGCCGCTGGCGATACCCTGCTCGCGCAGGATGTCGGCCAGGCTGCTGCGAAAGCGCAGCAGCGGCGCCGCCAGACGGCCGCTGGCCAAACCCGGCGCATGCACCAGCCAGACGCCCATGCCGTTGTCGAACTCGGGCACGGCCAGCACGCGGATCTGCTTGCGGAAAGCGCTGCGCTTGAGCGCGCTCGGCGTGGTGATGCCGATGCCGACGCCGCGCGCCACCAGCGACAATTGCAGCTCGGCGCCGAAGGCTTCGACCGCCACCGTGAACGGTTGGTGGCGCGCTTCGACTGCCAGCCGGATCGCGCTGCGCAGGCCGCAACCATCCTGATTGAGCACCCATGAATGCTGCGCCAGTTCGGTCAGCGTGAGTTCGCCGCGCGGCAGCTTCAGCGACTTCCCTGCCACGACCAGAGCCGGCTCGCGGCCCAGCTTGTGAACCTGGAAGCGCTCCGGCGGCGGCACGCCGTCGGGCACGATGATGGCGGCAGCATCGATCACGTTTTTCTCCAGCATCTCCATCAAACCGGGTGACCAGGCGGCGGTCACGCGCACGCTCAGCTTCGGGAATTCGGTGCGCAGGCAATCGAGCGGTGTGGTCAATGCGGCCTCCGACAAAAACGGCGGCACGCCCAGGCGAAGTTCACCGATGGCGTCGGCATGCGGCGACACGCGATCGATCATGTCGTCGACTGAAGCCAGCACGCGGCGACCCATTTCGTAGACATCGCGTCCGGCCGATGTCGGCTTGAGCGGCTTGGATTGGCGATCCAGCAGCTCGACGCCAAGCATGCTTTCCAGGCTTTGCACCCGGCGCGTGATGCCCGGCTGCGTCAGATGCAATCGCGTGGCGGCGGCGACGATGGAGCCGGTTTCAATGACGGCGACGTAGGCTTGCAGGTCTCGCGTGTTCAAAACAATCTCGCATAGTGTTTATGATAATAATTCAATTGTCGCATAGTTAGCCGCTACCTATACTGGCCTCCCGCAACATCTACAGCATCAGCAACACCTGGAGCCGCCATGGAACAATGCAGCAAGCTTTCCCCACCGCCTGCGAAGATCGTCGCACCGGCAACGCACATGAGCGCGGCGATGACGCTGCTGTTCGCTGCGGCGGTCGGCGTGATCGTCACCAATCTCTACGCCGTGCAACCGCTGCTGGCCGCCATCGGCGTGACCATGCACATCCCCGGCGGCGCCATCGGCCTGATCGCGATGCTGCCGCTGCTCGGCTATACCTGCGGCCAGTTCCTGATCGTGCCGCTGAGCGATCTGCATGAAAATCGCCGCCTCATCGTGCGGCTGCTGGCGGGCTGCGCCGCCTGTCTGGGCATCGCCATGTTCAGCGCGCAAACCTGGTTGTTCCTGACGGCGATTTTCCTGGCCGGCGTCTTGTCGAGCGCGATCCAGATGCTGGTGCCGATGGCGGCCTTCATGAGCGAGGAAGCGCATCGCGGCCGCGTGATTGGCAACGTCATGAGCGGCCTGATGCTGGGGATCATGCTGTCGCGACCGGTGGCCGGCTGGCTGGCGAGTGTGGCCGGGTGGCGTACCGTGTACGGCTTGCTGGCGCTGATCGTGGCGCTGCTGGCGCTGGTGCTGTCGCGCGTATTGCCGGAACGTCATCCGCAACAAACCCAAGGTTATCGCGACATCCTGAAATCGCTGTGGCAATTGCTGTGCAGCGAGCGCGTCCTGCAATACGGCGCGCTGACCGGCGCGCTCAGCATGGCGGCGTACATGTCTTACTGGACCACGGTGGCGCTGTTGCTGGTGCAGCAACCATTTTCACTTGGCGCAGGCGGCATCGCCGTGTTCGCATTGGTCGGCGCCAGTGCCGTGTGCGCGACCCCGTTCGCAGGCCGGGCCGGCGATCGCGGCCGTGGCCGCTTGGCGTCCCATGTCAGTCATCTGGCGATGCTGGCGGCGGCCTTGATCGCAGGCGTTGCCGGCAGCGGCTGGGGCGGCTTCGACGTCCATGCGCACGCAGGCCTGGCGCTGGTGCTGCTAGGTGTCGCCGCCATCCTGCTGGACGGCGGCGTGGCGGCCGACCAGACGCTGGAACGCCGCAAGATCAACCTGCTGTCGCCACAATTGCGCGGCCGCCTGAATGGCCTGTTCGTCGGCTTCCTGTTTATCGGCGGCGCGATCGGCGCAGCGCTGTCCGGATTGGCGTGGAAGCTTGGCGGCTGGAGCGCGGTGTGCCTGCTGCAATTGCTGTTCTCCGCGACGATCACCGGCTTGGCATACGGACAACGTGGTCGCTGAACCTGATGCGCTGTTACAAATCGCCAACATGCGGCGGCGAACCAAGGCTTGCACGTCTCGTCATACCTTTATCGCAATCTGTCGAGGAGGTAACGTGGCAAGCCAGGAATCGCAGCAACCGCACCAACCGCATCAACATTACCAACCGCGCTGGCGCATCGCCGATCTGGATTTTTCGCGCATCGATCTGCAGCGCGTACGTCACGATGAAAACACCTTCTACCTGGTGACCTGCGCCTCGTTCGTCGAAAGCGGCTCCGATCTGTATACCCACAACCTGATCGACTTCTTCCATGACAACGAGGAAGTGGCGACCTGGCTGCGTGAGCAATGGGAAGTGGAAGAGTTGCAGCACGGCGCGGCCTTACGCGCCTACGTCGGGCACGTCTGGCCCGAATTCGACTGGCAACAAGCCTACGACAGCTTTCTCGCCGAGTACGCGGGCTACTGCAAGGTCGAACTGCTGGAGCCGACCAAGGCGCTGGAGATGGCGGCGCGCTGCGTGGTCGAGACCGGCACCGCCACCTATTACCGCGCGCTGTCGCGCAGCGTGCAGGAACCGGTGCTGCAGGAACTGGCGGCGCGCATCTCCAACGACGAGGTCAATCACTACAAGCATTTCTATCAATACTTCCGCCAGTACCGTCGGCGCGAAGGCATCGGCCGCTCGCGCGTGCTGGGTACGCTGAGCCGCCGCACGCTGGAAATGCGCAACGAGGACGCCGACTGCGCCATCCGCCATGCGCTGAAATTCCGCGATCCGGCGCGCGCCGACGACGTCGCCTTTATAAGAGAGCTGAGCGCGCGCATGAGCGCCACCGTGCGCACCAATTTGACGCCGGACATGACGTTGAAGATGATTTTGCGTCCCTTGGAGCTGCCGCCCAAGGTGCAAAGCTGGGTGCAATATCCGATCCGTCAACTGATGCATTACGTGTTTTTGCGCTAAAAGCAAACACCAGTCCGCCGATTTGCGCCGTTTTGGGGCAAATCGTCGCAAATCGCACGACAACGCACCGACTCCATTTTCATCATCACTAAAATGGTGCGATAGCGCGCGTCCGCTTCTGCAAAGCCGGAAAAATCGAGAGAGATTGACGAATTGTCATTGGCACGCATTCTGCTAAAGCAGGAAGGCAGTCAACAAACTCTCATTGATTCTTCTAACTGTAGGGAGCACTTCATGTCACGTCGCACTATCCTAAAAGCAACAGCACTCGGCGCGTTCGCACTTGCAGCATCCTCCTGGCTCCCCGCCGCGTTCGCCGCGGACACCATCAAGGTCGGCATCCTGCATTCGCTGTCGGGCACCATGGCCATCTCCGAAACATCGCTCAAAGATGTGGCGCTGATGACGATCGATGAAATCAACGCCAATGGCGGCGTCATGGGCAAGAAGCTCGAGCCCGTGATCGTTGACCCAGCATCCAACTGGCCTCTGTTCGCTGAAAAAGCGCGCCAGCTGATTTCGCAAGACAAGGTTTCCGTCGTGTTCGGCTGCTGGACTTCGGTCTCGCGCAAGTCTGTCCTCCCGGTCTTCAAGGAATTGAACAGCCTGTTGTTCTACCCTGTGCAATATGAAGGCGAAGAGCTGGAAAAGAACGTCTTCTACACCGGCGCAGCGCCTAACCAGCAAGCCATCCCTGCCACCGAATACCTGATGTCGAAAGAAGGCGGCGGCGCCAAGCGTTTCGTCCTGCTGGGCACCGACTATGTGTACCCACGCACGACCAACAAGATTCTGCGCGCCTTCCTGCATAGCAAGGGCGTGAAGGATTCCGACATTGATGAAGTCTACACACCGTTCGGTCACTCCGATTACCAGACCATCGTCGCCAACATCAAGAAGTTCGCAGCCGGCGGCAAGACTGCAGTGATCTCGACCATCAACGGCGACTCCAACGTGCCGTTCTACAAGGAACTGGGCAATGCCGGCCTGAAGGCGACCGACGTGCCTGTCGTGGCGTTCTCGGTGGGTGAAGAAGAACTGCGCGGCGTTGACGCAAAACCGCTGGTCGGCCATCTGGCTGCCTGGAACTACTTCGAATCCGTGAAGAACCCGGTCAACACCGCCTTCATCAAGAAGTGGAAAGCCTACGCCAAGGCCAAGGGTCTGCCGAACGCCGACACCGTCGTGACCAACGATCCGATGGAAGCGACTTACGTCGGTATCTACATGTGGAAGCAAGCAGTTGAAAAAGCCAAGACCACCGACACCGACAAGGTGATCGCAGCGATGGGCGGCCAGACCTTCAAGGCGCCGTCCGGTTACACGCTGGAAATGGACAAGACCAACCATCACCTGCACAAACCAGTGATGATCGGCGAAATCAAGGCCGACGGTCAGTTCAACGTGGTCAACAAGACCAAGACCACCATCCGTGCGCAACCATGGAGCCCATACATCCCGGGCAACGAGAGCAAGCAAAAGATGTAATGCAGTCGCTTGCCATGTTTGGTTAGCTGAGCAGTCCCCGCTGCATGTTCCATGCAGCGGTTTGCAAGACCTTGCACCGGGCGTCCGACATCCCGTCCGGTGCAATCACTGCGGCGGTTCCATCTCCGGAATCGCATGCATGAATCTCAGATAAGCGTCGTGAGACCGACTTTCTTTCCGTCTTGCCTTGCCACCGAAAAGAACCATGAGACTTCTCCCCAAGATAATTACGTCCGCCTTGCTGACAGGCTGGCTGTGCACCCAGGCGATCAGCGCGCATGCCGCGATCGATCCGGCGCTGCTCAAGCCGCTGGCCGGCGACGACCCTGATGCGCGCATCGCCGCCGTCACGCAGATTGCTGCGCTGGCCAATGCCGACGCGCAAAAGATCCTCAACGCCATCAACAGCGATGCCCTGTACGCCACGCCTGCCGGCGACGTGCTGATCATCGAAGACAGCGACGCCTTCAATCCCGCCACCGACAAGACCGGCCCGGCGCCGGACGACGCCGAAGGTATCACCGTCAACAATCGCCTGCGCGGCGTGGTCGAAGGCGCCTTGTCCGGCCTCAAGCTGTTCTCGCCGGACCGCGCTACGCGCCTGACTGCCGCGACCGAATTGCTGAAGACCGCCGACGCCGCACAGACGCCGCTGATCAGCAAGGCGCTCGCTGCCGAGAAAGATCCGCAAATCCAGGAAGTGTTGAAGCAAGTCGTCGCCACCGCCAACCTGCATGCGCCTGACGCAGCCGCACGCAAGGCCGCCGTCAAAGCGCTGGCCGACACCACCAACGCCAACCTGAAACCGGTGCTGGAACAGATGCTGGCCAAGAATCCCGACGGCAGCTATGTTGAACCCGACGAAGGCGTGCGCATCGAAGCAGTCCGCACGATGTCGGCACTGGACCGCCACCTGTCCATCACTGAATTCGTCGGCAAGCTGTTCTACGGCGTCTCGCTGGGCAGCGTGCTGCTGCTGGCCGCGCTCGGCCTGGCGATCACCTTCGGCCTGATGGGCATCATCAACATGGCGCACGGCGAACTGCTGATGATCGGCGCCTACACGACTTACGTGTGCCAGCTGGTGTTCCGCAAATTCTTCCCGGGCGCGATTGACGCCTACATCGTGGTCGCGTTGCCGGCCGCCTTCATCGTTGCAGCAGCCGTCGGCATTGCGCTGGAACGCCTGGTGATTCGCTGGCTCTACGGCCGCCCACTCGAAACCCTGCTGTGCACCTGGGGCATCAGCCTGATGCTGATGCAGGCCGTGCGTTCCATCTTCGGCGCGCAAAACGTCGAAGTCGCCAATCCGAGCTGGATGTCGGGCGGCATCACGGTGCTGGGTTCGCTGGTGCTGTCGTACAACCGCATAGTGATCATCTTCTTCGCGCTGTTCGTGGTGTTCGCGGTGTGGCTGATCCTGAACAAGACTCGCCTCGGCCTGTTCGTGCGCGCAGTCACGCAAAACCGCCGCATGGCCGATTGCGTGGGCGTCTCGACCGGCAAGATCGACATGATGACCTTCGGCCTCGGCTGCGGCATCGCCGGTCTCGGCGGCGTGGCCTTGTCGCAGCTTGGCAATGTCGGCCCCGACCTCGGCCAGGGTTACATCGTCGACTCCTTCATGGTGGTGGTGCTGGGCGGCGTCGGCCAACTGGCGGGCACCGTGATCGCCGCGTTCGGTCTGGGCGAGGTGAACAAATTCCTGGAGCCGGTCGCCGGCGCCGTGCTGGCCAAGATCGCCATCCTCGTGTTCATCATCGTGTTTATCCAAAAGCGCCCGCAAGGCCTGTTTGCACTGAAAGGCAGGAGCGTGGAATGAGTACCCTCAATCTCCCATTGAAACCTTCGCTGTTTTCGCGTCCGGCCTGGATCGGGATCGTGGTCTTTACCGTGATCCTCGGGCTGCTGCCGATCTTGAATCTGCTTCTCCCGGCCGGCCATCCGCTGTCCATCTCCAGCTACACCATCGCGCTGATCGGCAAGTTCATGTGCTACGCGATGGCGGCGCTGGCGCTGGATCTGGTGTGGGGCTACACCGGCATCCTGTCGCTCGGCCACGGCGTGTTCTTCGCGCTGGGCGGCTATGCGCACGGCATGTACCTGATGCGCGCCATCGGCCACGACGGCGTGTATCAGAGCGACCTGCCGGACTTCATGGTGTTCCTCAACTGGAAAGCCTATCCGTGGTACTGGTGGATGACCGAGCACTTCTGGTTCGCCATGCTGCTGGTGGTGCTGGTGCCTGGCGTGCTGGCCTTCGTGTTCGGTTACTTCGCCTTCCGTTCGCGCATCAAGGGCGTGTACTTCTCGATCATCACGCAAGCGATGACCTTCGCCTTCATGCTGCTGTTCTTCCGCAATGACACCGGCTTCGGCGGCAACAACGGTTTCACCGACTTCAAGCGCATCCTCGGCTACACCATCACGGCGCCGTCGACCAAGGCGGTGCTGTACCTGGTGACGCTGGCCTTCCTGCTCGGCTCGCTGCTGCTGTGCCGCGCCATCGTGACGTCGAAGCTGGGCCGCGTGCTGCAGGGCGTGCGTGACTCCGAATCGCGGCTGATGTTCATCGGCTACAACCCGCTGTGGTTCAAGCTGTTCGTGTGGACCTTGTCGGCGGTGTTGTGCGGCATTGCCGGTGCGCTGTATGTGCCGCAGGTCGGCATCATCAACCCGTCGGAAATGTCGCCGGCCAACTCGATTGAAATGGTGATCTGGGCCGCCGTCGGCGGACGTGGTTCGCTGATCGGCCCGATCATCGGCGCGTTCACCGTCAACGGTCTGAAGAGCTGGTTCACCGCCGCCTTCCCGGATCTGTGGCTGTTTGCACTGGGTCTGATCTTTATCCTGGTGACGCTGTTCCTGCCGCAAGGCATTCTGGGACTGGTCAAGAAACTCAAGAAGCAAGACCCGAAAGATCGCATCAAGGAGGCCGCATGAGCGAAATGTATAACCGCGCCGCGCCGCAAGACAGCGTCGATAACGGTCAGCACGCCGACCACGGCACTTCGTACGCACGCATCAAACCGGAAGGTGTCGACACCACGCACGGCGCCATCCTGTACCTGGAAAACATCACAGTGACGTTCGACGGTTTCAAGGCGATCAACAACCTGAACCTCGACATCTCGGTCGGCGAACTGCGTTGCATCATCGGTCCCAACGGCGCCGGCAAGACCACCATGATGGACGTCATCACCGGCAAGACGCGACCGACGGCGGGCACGGCGTTCTTCGGCCAGAGCATCGATCTGACCAGGATGACCGAATACGAAATCGCCCACGCCGGCATCGGCCGCAAGTTCCAGCGGCCGACGGTGTTCGAGCAACATTCGGTTTTCGAAAATCTGGAAATGGCGATGAAGATGGACAAGCGCGTGAAGACGACCTTGTTCGCGCGCCTGAACTCGGAACAGATCGGCAAGATCGAAGAGATCCTCAAACTGATCCGTCTGAACGGCCAGGAAAACCGCGTCGCTGGCCTGCTCTCGCACGGCCAGAAGCAGTGGCTGGAAATCGGCATGCTGCTGATGCAGGAACCGCAATTGCTGCTGCTGGACGAACCGGTGGCCGGCATGTCCGACGCCGAAACCGTGCGCACCGCCGAGCTGCTCAACGAGCTGCGCGGCAAGCATTCGATCATGGTGGTCGAACACGACATGGGCTTCGTCGAAGAGATTTCGCAAGGCGGCAAAGTCACCGTGTTGCACGAAGGCTCGTTACTGGCCGAAGGCACCATGCAGCAGGTGCAATCGGATGATCGCGTGATTGAAGTGTACTTAGGCCGCTGAGAGTAGCGCTCTAAACCCGGGACGAGAAGAATATGCTGCAAGTCAATCAACTGAACCAATACTACGGTGCCGCGCACACCTTGCGCGGCGTGTCGATCAATGTCGAAAAGGGCAAGTGCCTGTCGCTGCTCGGCCGCAACGGCGTGGGCAAGACGACACTGCTGAAATGCCTGATGGGCGTCCTGCCGGTCGCGGCCGGCAACGTCACGCTGGAAGGCAAGGACATCACCAAACTCAAGCCGCATCAACGTGCAGGACTGGGGATTGCGTATGTGCCGCAGGGCCGTGAGATCTTTGCGCGCCTGACCGTGGAAGAAAACCTGCTGATGGGCATGGCCACCAAGTCCGGCCGCAAGGCGTCGACGATCAAGGGCGAAGTGTACGAACTGTTCCCGGTGCTGAAGGAAATGCTGCACCGTCGCGGCGGCGATCTGTCGGGCGGGCAGCAACAACAACTGGCGATCGCCCGCGCACTGCTGGCCGAGCCGAAACTGATCATCCTCGATGAGCCGACCGAAGGCATCCAGCCGTCGATCATCAAGGACATCGGCCGCGTGATCAGCCTGCTGCGCCAGCGCGGCGACATCGGCATCTTGTTGTGCGAGCAGTACTTCGATTTTGCACGCGAGCTGGCCGACACCTTTGTCGTCATGTCGCGCGGCGAAGTGGTGGCCTCGGGCGTGCAGGCGGAGATGGACAACGAAGACGTGAAGAAGCACCTGGCGGTGTAGGCCCCGGTTACGTACGCCGTGTTGCCGGATTATCAAGCCCGGAGACGTTCGCGGCGTGCGTTTTGCTTACAGGTCTGCTATAAACGAACGTCCACGCCGCAGCTCCATCCTCACGTCGCACAATCAGAACATTGCATGAAACGCATCATCGATCCTGCTGCTGCCGTCACGGAATCTGGCCAGACCGCCGCCACCGTCGTCGCCATTGCTTCGCGCCATCAACAGGCGCGGCTGACGCTGGGCTTCGCCGACGATGCCGGCACCACGCGCATGATCGAGCGCAGCCACTTCGGTCCGCTGCGCGTGCAGAAGCCGCTGTATCCCGAACATCCCGCCGTCTGCCATGCGGTCATCGTGCACCCGCCGGGCGGCATTCTTGGTGGCGACGTGCTGAACATTTCCGCACATGTCGGCGACAACGCGCATGCGCTGCTGACCACGCCGGGCGCCGGCAAATGGTATCGCGCCAACGGCTTTGTCTCGCAACAGCAAGTGGCGCTGGCGGCGACCGCCGGCGCGGCGCTGGAATGGCTGCCACAGGAAACCATCTTCTTCAACGATGCCGACGTGCGCATGGAACACCAGGTCGAGCTGGCCGCTGATGCGACCTATATCGGCGGCGAGATCCTGTGCTTCGGCCGCACCGCGTCGGGTGAATCTTTTAATAGCGGCCGTGTCAGCCAGCGCACCAGCATCCGTCGCGGCGGCAAGCTGGTCTGGTTTGAGCAGGGCGCGCTGCGCGCGGGTACGTCGTCGATGACGAGTCCTTTGGCGCTGGCCGGTTATACGGTAAGCGCGACATTGATTGCCGTGGGCCTGCCGCTCAACGCCGCCTTCCTCGGCGAACTGCGCGAGCTGACCAGTGCGCTGGCCAATGACGGCCGCAGCGGAGCAACGCAAATGAAGCAGGTCTTGGTGCTGCGCTATCTGGGCAACTCCAGCCAGATTGCGCGACAGTGGCTGACGCATGCATGGCAGCGCATCCGTCCTGAATTGATGCAGCGTGAAGCAATCGTGCCACGCATCTGGAATACGTAGAGAAGCAACACAGACAGAATCAAGGAGAACGCATGGAACTGACCCCACGGGAAAAAGACAAGCTGCTGATTTTCACGGCGGCGCTAGTGGCTGAACGGCGCAAGGCGCGCGGCCTGAAACTGAATTATCCGGAAGCGGTGGCGTTGATTACGGCGGCCATCATGGAAGGTGCACGCGACGGCCGCACCGTCGCCGAGCTGATGTCCGAGGGCGCCAAGATCCTGTCGCGCGCCGACGTCATGGATGGCGTGGCGGAGATGATCCCCGATATCCAGGTCGAAGCAACGTTCCCCGACGGCAGCAAGCTCGTTACGGTTCATCACCCCATTCCTTAAGAGGCGCCATCATGATTCCAGGAGAAATGCTGGTTGAGCCGGGCGACATCGAACTCAACGTCGGCCGTGCTACGGCGACAGTAACGGTGGCCAACAGCGGCGACCGTCCGATTCAGATCGGATCGCATTTTCACTTTTTCGAGACCAATCCGGCGCTGAAATTCGACCGCCAGATCGGCTACGGCATGCGCCTCAACATCGCCGCCGGCACCGCGGTCCGCTTTGAGCCAGGCCAGGAACGTACGGTGGAACTGGTGGCGCTGGCCGGTGATCGCAAGGTCTACGGTTTCAACGCCAAGGTGATGGGCGCACTCGACAAGAAGGGAAATAAATAATGGCCAAGATTTCACGTCAGGCTTATGCCGAGATGTTCGGCCCTACCGTCGGCGACCGTTTGCGTCTGGCCGATACCGAGTTGTTCATCGAGGTCGAGAAGGATTTCACGACCTATGGCGAAGAGGTCAAGTTCGGCGGCGGCAAGGTGATCCGAGACGGCATGGGCCAGTCTCAGCGCAACTATAAAGACGTCATGGACACGGTGATCACCAACGCCGTGATCGTCGACCACTGGGGCATCGTCAAGGCCGACATCGGCCTCAAGGGTGGCAAGATCGCGGCCATCGGCAAGGCCGGCAATCCGGACATCCAGCCCGACGTCACCATGGCCATCGGCGGTGCGACGGAAATCATCGCCGGTGAAGGCATGATCGTCACGGCAGGCGGCGTTGACACGCACATCCACTTCATTTGCCCGCAGCAAATCGAAGAAGCGCTCATGAGCGGCGTCACCACCATGATCGGCGGCGGTACCGGGCCGGCAGTCGGCACCGCGGCGACGACGTGTACGCCGGGTCCCTGGCACATCCATTCGATGCTGTCGGCGGCGGATGCGTTTCCGATGAATCTGGGCTTCCTCGGCAAGGGTAACGTCAGCCTGCCGACGCCGCTGGAAGAACAAGTCCACGCCGGCGCCATCGGCTTGAAGCTGCATGAAGACTGGGGCTCGACGCCGGCTGCAATCGATAACTGCCTGTCGGTGGCGGATCGTCTCGACGTGCAGGTGGCGATCCATAGCGACACGCTCAACGAAGGCGGTTTCCTCGAACATACGCTTGCCGCGTTCAAGGACCGCACCATCCATACCTTCCACACTGAAGGCGCAGGCGGCGGTCACGCACCGGACATCATCGCGGCCGTGGGACAAGGCAATGTCTTGCCGTCGTCGACCAATCCGACGCGTCCCTACACCGTCAATACGCTGGACGAACATCTGGACATGCTGATGGTGTGCCATCACCTGGATCCCGCCATCGCTGAAGACATCGCTTTCGCCGAATCACGCATCCGTCGCGAGACGATTGCCGCAGAAGACATCCTGCACGACATCGGCGCGATCTCGATGATGTCGTCCGACTCGCAGGCGATGGGCCGCGTCGGCGAAGTGATCATGCGCACCTGGCAGACCGCGCACAAGATGAAGACACAACGCGGCTCGCTGGCGGAAGATCCGTCGCGCCACGACAATTTCCGCGTCAAACGCTACATCGCCAAGTACACGATCAACCCGGCGATCACGCACGGCATTTCGCATGTGGTCGGTTCGCTGGAAGTCGGCAAGGTCGCCGACATCGTATTGTGGAAACCGGCCTTCTTCGGCGTCAAGCCATCGATGATTCTGAAGAGCGGCATGATCGCGGCGGCGCAGATGGGCGATCCGAATGCCTCCATCCCGACACCGCAACCGGTGCACTACCGCATGATGTTCGGCGCCTATGGCGGCGGCTTGAAGACCTCGATGACGTTTGTGTCGCAATCCGCTTTTGACGCCGGCATCGGTGACATGCTCAAGCTGAACAAGCCGGTCGTTCCGGTCAAGGGCATGCGCAATCTGCGCAAGCGCGACATGATCCACAACGGCGCGACGCCAAGGATGGAAGTCGATTCCGAAACCTACGAAGTGCGCGCCGACGGCGAGTTGCTGGTGTGCGAACCGGCCAAGGTGCTGCCGCTGGCGCAACGTTATTTCCTGTTCTGAAGAATAATTATGCTGACCCTGAACACCAAGATCGAACACGCCGAGAAGATCGACGGCGAATTGCTGTTGCCTTACGACCAGCGCGAGAAGAGCCGCCTGCGCGCGACCCTGCTGTCCGGCGAGGATGTCGCTGTCTTTACCGTGCGCGGTACGGTGCTGCGCAACGGCGATCTGCTGCGCGGCGACGATGGCCGCGTGGTGAAAATCAACGCCGCCAAGGAGGCGACTTATCGCGTCGAAGCGAGTTCGCCGCATCAGTTGCTGCGTTGCGCGTTCCATCTCGGCAATCGCCACACCCAGGCGCAAGTCGGCGAAGGATTCCTGCGCATTCGCAAGGATCCGGTGCTGAAGGAAATGCTGGAGGGTCTGGGCGCGCTGGTGGTTGAAGAAGAAGCCGCCTTCGAGCCCGAATCGGGCGCCTATGGCGGCGGCCATCACCATCATGGCGACGATCATCATCATCCGCTGGCGCCGATTCCCGTGCGTCAAAAGATTCATCGCCCCGGCGACAAGTCCTGATTTCCTGAATCGCGAATCGTCCATGCAAGCCCAGGCCCTGCTCCATTTGCTCCAGCTGACCAGCCCGTCGCTGCCGATCGGCGCGTACAGCTATTCGCAGGGGCTGGAGGCCGCCATTGAAAACGGCACCGTGAAGAACGAAGCCGGTGCGCGCGCGTGGATTGTCGATTCGCTGCACGAAGTCGTTGCACGGTTTGAAGCGCCGATTTTGTGGCGCTTGTTGCAGGCCTTTGCGGAACGCAATGCCGATGGCGTCGCTTTGTGGAATGAGCGTTTCATCGCCGCGCGCGACACGGCGGAATTCCGCGCCGAGACCATACAGATGGGATATTCGCTGAGCAAACTGGCCATCGATCTGAAGATCGGCGATGAATGTTTACTTGAACTGATGCAGGCGCAAGGCGAGGTCCCGTTGCCGACGGCGTTGGCCTACGCTGCTGTGGCGCTGAACGTACCGCACGAGGCAGCCCTGCTCGGCATGCTGTTCGCCTGGGCGGAGAATCAGGTGTTGGTCTGCGTCAAGTCAGTGCCGCTGGGCCAGGTCGCCGGCCAACGTTTGCTGTTGTCCCTGCAGCCGGAGCTCGAGGCGGCAGCGCAGACCGCGCAAGCGCTGGCTGATGATGAATTGTCGAATTGGTCCCCGGGCTTGTCGCTGCTGTCGATGCAGCATGAAGTACAGTACAGCCGCTTGTACCGCTCTTAGTATGGCCGTTGTATTGGTCGATTGGTCGATCAGAGCCATTTGAATTTTTATAGAATCCGTTTTTAATCGAGATAAACATGAGCAACCCATCCTCTCCCAATCCATTGCGCGTCGGCATCGGCGGCCCGGTCGGCTCCGGCAAGACGGCGCTGTGTGAAATGCTGTGCAAGCGCATGCGCGACCATTACGACATGGCGGTCATCACCAATGACATCTACACCAAGGAGGACATGGAAATTCTGTTGCGCGCCGATGCGTTGCCGGCCGACCGTTTGATGGGCGTGGAGACCGGTGGATGCCCGCACACGGCGATTCGCGAAGACGCGTCCATCAACCTTGAAGCGATCGCGCGCATGAGCGCAGATTTCCCGGATCTGGACCTGATACTGGTAGAATCCGGCGGCGACAATCTGGCGGCGACGTTCAGCCCCGAATTGTCGGACCTGACCATTTACGTGATCGACGTCGCCGGCGGCGAGAAGATTCCACGCAAGGGCGGCCCAGGCATTACCCGTTCAGATCTGTTGATCATCAACAAGACCGATCTGGCGCCTTACGTCGGCGCCAACCTGGACATCATGGCGCAGGACGCCAAGCGCATGCGCGGCGACCGGCCGTTCGTGTTTACCAATTTGCGTAGCGGCGACGGCGTCGAGACAGTAATTGAATACATCCGCAAGCAGGGCTTGCTGGATGAGAAGAAGTGAAGCTGAAGACTGGTAGCTATTCTGGTTCGTTTGGCGCGTGAGCGCGTTCACAAGATTTATCCGAAGGAGAGAAAACATGTTTCGTATTTCCAGCAAGACTGTCGCGCGCGCAAGTGCATTGACCATCGCGGCCCTGGCCAGCACCAGCGTGCTGGCGCATCCCGGCCACCCGGAATCGCTGATGTCCGCATCAATGAGCTTCGGCGCCGGCTTCAGCCATCCGTTTTCAGGTGTCGATCACTTGCTGGCGATGCTGGCGGTCGGCCTGTGGGCGGCGCAGAATAAACGTTCGGCCACGTGGGTCTTGCCGTTGGCGTTCCCGTTGATGATGGTGGTTGGCGCGCTGTTGGCGTTTTCCGGCCTGAGCATCCCCGCCGCTGAAACCGGTATCGCCGCTTCTGTCGCGGTGCTTGGCTTGCTGATCGCCTTCGCCGTGCGCATGCCGTTGTGGGCGAGCACTGTCGTGGTCTCCTTGTTTGCCGTGTTCCACGGCTATGCGCATGGCAGCGAGTTGCCGCACGGTTCATCGGCTGCGCTGTATGGCATTGGCTTCGTGCTCGCTACGGCTTTATTGCACGCAACAGGACTTGGCATCGGCCTGTTCGCCGGCAAACAGATGGCCGATAAAGTTGTGCGTATCGGCGGCATCGGTATCGCTGCAGTCGGCGCTTATCTGTTGGCGGCTGGTTAATTGATGTAACTGATATCAGCTTGGCGCTCGAGGATATTGGGCGCCACTTATGATGCGATAAAAGGGCCGCGTTTTCGACGCGGCCCTTTTTGTTTGTGGAGCGGATTTGTGGCTTGGAGTGGGTGTTGGCGTCAACAGGATTCCAGCTCGTCCGGGAGTGCCATGGTCCGGATATTTAATGCCGCTTCGTTGCTCTTCTTTCAGATCAATGACACAACTTCATCCAAAGTGTGCACAACGGCTTTCATTGCGGGGCATTTCCATTTCGTCTCGCAGAGTCCAAGCAGACTGAAATGGTGCTGCGGCACCGATAGCGTTCCATGAAAGGAGGCGCCTTCTGGGTCCGTTTCAGTAGCGTGAGTTATAAAAGACCACCGGCCATTGGCCGGTTTTTTTCGTCTGGCGGATGTCGCCTGCGTTATTTGAGGACTTGGGGCACACGGATTGGACACCACCCAGTGGAAAGTGATGACCAGACAATGCTCATTCCGGCCGGTTTTTGAAGATTCTTTATCCTGGTGCGGAAGTGCGTGCGTCAGATCTTGACCGAGGGAGGTGGATTTCCTGAGCGATCGCGGAAGTTGAGAGGTTACAGAGGATGTGGGAGGCTATTGGTAGGCGCGAATTACGCGTGAAACCGGAAGAGTATTGGTGGTTTTGCGAGTGGATTGGGGTGAGTTTGCCGGAGTGGCCGAAGCGGATGTGCCTGAAACGAAGCGATGGTGGGGAGAAGGAAGCGCAGCCGAAGGGCCGGGAGGTGTAAAACGGCGCCAGGAGTTGGCGTTGGATGGGGTAAGACGAGGAGGATTGTGTCTGAAGTGAAGCAATTTGACAAATGAATCGGACAGCAAAAAGCCCCACACCTGATGGTATGGGGCTTAAGCTTAATTAATAGCCTGACGATGACCTACTTTCACACTGGTTGCAGCACTATCATCGGCGCGAAGTCGTTTCA
>NZ_SPNJ01000005.1 GCF_004563925.1 Herbaspirillum sp. 3R11
TCAGGGCGGCCTTTTTGCATTGTCGAACCGGTATCAGTAGCGATAACCCAGCGTCAGCATTACGACGCGATCGTCGCCCAGCGCAACCGCGTTGGCCAGGCCGCCGGCGTAGTACTGCGTGTTGAAGATGTTCTTGACGTTCAAGGCGGTGCGCCAGCGCGCGGCATTGTAGGCGACGCCGACATCGGTCAACACGTAGCCCGGGAGCGAATAGCCGTTGGTGCGCTGACGGCTTTGGCCGTGCACGCCGCCGTTGAGCTCCCAGCCGGTCAGTTCGCCATTGAAACGGTAGCGCGCGCTGGTGTTGAAGTTGTGGCGCGGCACGTTGTCCAGCCATTGGCCGACGGTGGTGACCTTCTGTCCGCCGTCGTCGCTGATCACAGCCGAGGTGTAGGAGTAACCGGCCAGCAGGCTCACGCCGTTCTGGAAGTCGCTGGTGATGCCGATTTCGCCGCCTTGTGAATGCTGTTCGCCGACCGCAATCTTGAAGGTGGTGTTAGTCGGATCGGTCTGCAATACGTTGCGGCGGCGCAGATCGAATACCGCTACGTTCAGGTTGGTGCGGCCGCCATCCAGTTCGAACTTGACGCCGGCTTCCAGCTGTTTGCCGGTCTCCGGCTTGAAGGTGTTGCCGCCGATGTCGGTGCCGGAGTTCGGATAGAACGAGGTGGAATAGCTGACGTACGGACGCACGCCACGCAGCACTTCAACCATCAGCGCTACCGAGCCGGTGTTGGCGCTGGCGGGATTGTCCGTGTGTTTTTTGGTCCCGAGGTTATCCGAATAGGTGGAGGTATTGTCGCGGCGCAGACCTGCCAGCAGTTGCCAGCGATCGCCGAACTGGATCTGATCGCGCAGGTAGACGCCCAGATCGCGCACGGTGGTCGAGGTGTTGGTGTTCGGCGTGGCAGGACAGACCAGGCGTGCGCCGTAGACCGGATTGTAGACGTTCAGGGCGGCCACGGTGCAAGTGAATGAGCGGGCGTCTTCACGCGTATTCAGATAATCCGAGCCGAAGGTGACCTGGTGTTTGCCAACAGCCGTATTGAAGCTGCGCTGCAAGTTGGTGTCCATCGTGATGGTCTCGCCGTTGAAGGTCTGGTCGGTGCCTGTGCGTGTCAATGTGGTGCCGGTGGCTGCCGTGTTGGCGACCAGCTGTCCGCTCATCGCAAATTGCTGCCAGCGCAGGTTGTTGTTCAGCGTCCAACCGTCGTCAAAGCGATGCGTCAGCGAATAGCCCAGGCGGGTTTCGGTGGCGTTGTACGGCCGCGCTGCAGGTTCGCCGGTGAAGCGGCTGAGCGGGATGCTGCCGTTGACGTTGCGATTGATCGATCCCGACAGCGGCAGGCCTTGCTGGCGGATGTAACCGCGTTCCTGGAAGCTGGTCAGGATGGTGAAGTCGGTGCGCGCGCCGAGATCCAGCGACAGCGACGGTGCGATGTAGCGGTTCTTGAACCAGACGTAATCGGTGGCGTCGTTGGAGTTGGAGATCAGGCCGTTGATGCGGAAGGCCTGTTTGCCGTTTTCCGACAGCGCCTTGTTCAGGTCGATGGTCGCCTGGCGGAAGTCGTGGCTGCCGACGGTGACGTCGGCATTGGCGAAGTCGTAACCTTGCGGCCGCTTGCTGACCATGTTGACCAGGCCGCCCGGCAATACCAGTCCGTACAGCAAGGAACCCGGTCCCTTCAACACTTCGACTTGCTCCAGGCCGAACAATTGCTCGGCGACGCGATTGGAGGCCGCCGTGCGCAGGCCGTCCAGGTACAGCGAATCGGATGCCACCTGGCCGCGAATGATCAGATCATCCCAGCCGCGTCGTCCGAATTGGCCGGAGACCACGCCGGGTGCATTCTTGAGCGCATCCGCGAGTGTCACGGCCTGCTGGCTGTCGAGCACGGCGCGCGGCACCACCGAAATGGACAGCGGTGTCTGCGACAACGGCACAGAGGATTTGTTGACCTGCGTTTTTGCCGCGTTGTAGCGGCTTTCCGCATCGCCGTCGGCGGTCACGTTCACTGCTGGCAATTGGTTCGTATCTGCGGCGGTCGTCGGGGCGGAAGATTCTGTGGTTTGCGCCAGCAGGATTGACGGTGCAAGGGTAGCCAGGCCCAGAAGGGCGGCGCGGGTGCGTTTAAGGGACATGGAGGGATGGCTGGGAGTTTTTTGGTAATGAGAACTATTTTTATTCATTGTATCGTCTCATACCGCGATGCAGCAAACTAATTGGAAGAATATTTGTATTTTTGTAGAAAAATTTTGAAAGCCGCAGATGTGTCGGTATCGGCAGTCGCACCAGGAGTTTCATGGTGATGACGGCATTTGGTACGTCGCCCACTCGAATTTTCCTGAGAGAAATTCAGTGCTTAGTTTCATCATTCTTCATCAAATTTTTCATGTGAAATAGTTTGCCAAACAAAATTCTCACTGTTATCTTGGAACCGGTTCCAAAGATTCATCATAAAAAAGAAACCTGGGAATCCGTAGCACAAATCAATCGATGTATCGATAGATAACAATCAACGATTTGGCAGGTAGAGTGAGACAAAAATCCTATATGCAACACGCGCGCATGCAGCAGGCACACGGCGCGGGCAAGGTCACGATTGCCCAGGTCGCACGCGAAGCGGGTGTGTCGAAGACAAGTATTTCAAGGTATCTCGGCGGCGAGCTTGACGCCCTGTCGGAGCATCTGCGCGAACAGATTCGCAGCACGATCGCCCGGCTCGGCTATCAACCGAGCCAGATGGCGCGCGGCCTCAAGGGCGGGCGCACCAAGCTGATCGGGATGCTGGTGGCGGACATCCTGAACCCGTATTCGGTGGCGGTGCTGCACGGCGCCGAAGCGGCTTGCCAGGAACATGGCTACACGCTGATGCTGTGCAATACCGGCAACGACGAGAAGCGCGAGAAACAATCGTTGGCGGCCCTGCATTCCTATAGCGTGGAAGGCTTGCTGTTCAATACGCAAGGGCGCAATGTGACGCCGTTGAAGGAGTTGGGGCAAGCGGCGTTTCCGGTGGTGTTGCTAGACCGGCGCGTCGAGGGCTGCGATTTCGACCTGGTCGGACTGGACAACGTCGGTGCGGCACGCATGGCGACCGAGCACCTGCTGGCCGGCGGTTACACCGATATCGGCCTGGTGGTGCAGCCGCTGCACGGCGTCAGTTCACGCCAGGGGCGGCAGGCAGGCTTCCTGCAGGCGATGGCCAAGCGGCCGGAATGCCTCGGCGAGACGCTGGAAGTGCACATCGACCAGCCGGGTCACGTCGCCACGACGCTGGATGATTTCCTGAAACGCCGGCGCAGCAGGAACAGCGGCGGCAGCGGCAGGGTGGCGATTCTGGCGGGTAACGGCATGGTGTCGCTGCAGATCGCACTGGCGCTGCAAAGCATGAAGCTGCGCTTCCCGGAAGACATCGGCCTGCTGTGTTTCGATGAATTGTCCTGGTCGCCGCTGGTGGGTAGCGGCATCAGCACCATCGAGCAGCCGACCTACGACATCGGCTTTGCCGCGATCGAGCGCCTGCTGGCGCGCATCAACGGCGAAGGCGCACCGCGTCGGGAGATTTTGCTGGATGGCCGCCTGATTCCGCGCGGCTCCAGCACGCAAGCGAAAGACATGATTTTGTAAGGATTCTGGAACCGATACCAGAGAAAACAAATGCACGGGTGATGCATCACTGCTCAGAAAAAAGCAACAAAAAAAGCACCAAAAGAGGCGGTAAAGAAAGACGTAGACAGTCGTACTACAGCGGGCGCAAGCCTATAACGAGGACGTTCATCCGGCTCCCTTATCCAGGGCAGGGGATGACGAAAAGGAGACTACACCATGAGCATCAAGAATCTGTTGAGCACCAAATTCATCGCGCTGACCCTGGCCGCTACCTGTGCAGCCGGCGCAGCAGCCAGCGCCAGCGCACAAACCGTGGCCGACCTGATCAAGAAGGGCAAGGTCACCATCGGCGTCGTCAGCGGCACACCGCCGTTCGGCAGCGTTGACGCCAAGGGCGAACCGATCGGTTACGACGTCGACGTCGCCAACCTGATCGGTAAATACATTGGTTTGCCGGTGGAAATCGTTCCGCTGGTGCCGCCTGCACGTATTCCTGCACTGGAATCCGGCAAGGTCGACTTCCTGGCCGCCACTCTGGCGCCGACGCCTGAGCGCGCCAAGGCCGTCATGTTCACGATTCCTTACAGCGCTTTCGAGTTGTCCATCGTTGGTCCGGTTGGCTCCAAGTTCAAGACCCTGAACGACCTGGTCAAGAAGAAGGTCGGCGTTTCGCGCGGCAGCACCAACGACACGGCACTGACACGTCTGGCGCCTGCCGGCACCGTGCTGGTCCGTTTTGAAGATGACTCGACCGTGACCCAGGCTCTGCTGAGCGGTCAGGTTGATGCGATCTCCATCCCGAACACCATGGCCAATGAAATCGTGAAGACCCGTGGCGCCGGCAAGATCGACGTCAAGTTCCCTTACTCCTTGCAACCGAACTCCATGACCGTGCGCAAAGGCGCGTTCGATCTGCAGCAATGGCTCAACAACTTCATCTACTACGTCAAGCTGAACGGCGAGCTGGATGCAATCGCCCGCAAATGGTCGGGTTCGCCACTGCCAAATCTGCCAGTTTTCTAAAACCTGCCTGGGATCCTACTGCGAGGCCATGATCCGGCGTCGGGCGGTGCTCGGAATCCTCACGTACTAAAGTACGCTCCGGTTCCTGCGCTCCGGCCGCCACCGGCTGATGGCCTCTCGCTACGGATCGCAGACAGGTTTGCGTTGGGTTGATCCCTGAGTACAGGGGTTTGGCAGGGCGGATGTGCAATCGCATCCGTCCTGCGAATTGGCAAGGAGTAGACGATGTCTTATGATTTTCAGTTTGCGTTCATCTTTCAGCACATGGACCAGCTGCTATGGGGAGCCTTGCTCACCATCCGGCTCAGTGCGCTGTCGATGATCTGCGGTTTGGCGGTGGGTATCTTCGGGGCGATCGTGAGCATTCACGGTTCTGCGCCGGCCCGCTTCGCGGTCACGTCCTATGTGGAGCTGATCCGCAGCACGCCTTTCCTGGTGCAGTTGTTCATTATCTTTTTCGGCTTGCCCGCAGCGGGCGTGCAGGTCGATGCCAACGTCGCCGCATTGGTGGCGATGACGGTCAATCTCGGCGCGTATTCGACTGAGATCGTGCGCGCCGGCATGATGGCGGTCCATCCGTCGCAGGTCGAGGCGGCCCAGGCGCTGGCGATGACGCGCTGGCAGGTGATCCGCCACGTGGTGCTGACGCCGGCGCTGGAGAAGGTCTATCCGGCATTGGCCAGTCAGTTCACGCTGATGATGCTGGCTTCCAGCGTGGTCTCGGCGATTTCCGCCGAAGAGCTGACCGCGAGCGCCAACCTGCTTGATGCGGAAACCTTCCGCAGCTTCGAAATTTACCTGATCGTGATGGGCCTCTACATTCTGCTGGCGCTGCTGTTCCGCCTCGGTTTCTGGCTCATCGGTCTGGTTGTGTTCAAACGCCGCCGCCGTCTTGGCGTAGCGCGGCCAAGGGGGAACCGATGATTGCCGAATTTTCCTGGGACCAGTTCATCTTCCTTTGGGAAGCCGCACGCTGGACCGTGCTGTTGTCGGTGCTGGCGTTCATCGCCGGCGGCTCTGCCGGTTTCGTGGTCGCGCTGATGCGCACCTCGCATCTGCAGATCCTGCGCACCTTGTCGGCGGTGTACATCCAGATCATCCAGGGCACGCCGGTGCTGATCATCCTGTTCCTGTCGTTCTACGGACTGGCGATCTACGGCTTCAAGCTGCCGCCGATGGTGGCTGCGACGATCGCCATGACGATCTACACCAGCGCCTACCTCGGCGAAATCTGGCGCGGCTGTATCGAAGCCGTGCCGGTGCCGCAATGGGAAGCATCGACTGCGTTGGCGATGACACGCTGGCAGCAGCTGCGCTACGTGATCCTGCCACAGGCGATCCGTATTTCGCTGCCGCCGACGGTCGGCTTCCTGGTGCAGATCGTCAAGAACACCTCGATTGCCTCCATCATCGGTCTGGTCGAGTTGACGCAGGCGGGCAAGCTCGTCAGCAATGCGACGTTCCAGCCCTTCCTCGTTTTCCCTATTGTCGCCGCGATCTATTTCATCTTCTGCTATCCGCTGTCGCGTTTCAGTTTTGCCCTAGAAAGGAAATTCCATGCCCATCGTTGAGATCGAGAACATCACCAAGAGCTTTGGCAGCAACCAGGTCTTGAATGGGATATCGTTGTCCGTCGAGCGCGGACAGGTCATCGCGGTCATCGGCCGCAGCGGTTCTGGGAAAAGCACCATGCTGCGTTGCATCAATGGTCTGGAGACGATTGATGGTGGTAGCATCAACGTCGCCGGTCACAAGCTCACCGCCAAGCATGAGCACCTGATCGAGCTGCGCAAGGATGTCGGGATGGTGTTCCAGCACTACAACCTGTTCCCGCATCTGACCGTGGAGGAGAACGTCATGCTGTCGCCGCGCATCGTCAAGAAAGTGGCGACTGAAAAAGCGCGTGAAACCGCGATCAAGGTCTTGACGCAAGTCGGCCTCGAGCACAAGCGCGACGCTTATCCGGAACAATTGTCGGGCGGCCAGCAACAGCGCGTGGCGATTGCCCGTTCGCTGGCGATGGAACCGCAGGTCATGCTGTTCGATGAAGTGACCTCGGCGCTGGATCCGGAGCTGACGCAGGAAGTGCTGAAAGTCATGGAAGAACTCGCAAGGGGAGGGATGACTATGTTGCTCGTCACGCACGAAATGGAATTCGCCCGGCGCGTCGCCGATCTCACCGTGTTCATGCATCAGGGCAAGGTGTGGGAAGCGCGTCCGTCGAAGGAATTCTTCTCCGATCCGCAAACGCCGGAAGCGCGCCAGTTCGTCGGCGCCGGCAACATCAAATGAAAACCCCGGTACTGGTTGCGGCCTCGGCCTACGGCGCGGATTTCGTGCGCCAGGTCGGGCACGCGCACCTGATTCCTATCGTGGCTGCGGCCGGTGCGGCGGGCCTGGAAATCCGCCGGGAATTGTTTGTCGAGTTGCCTGATTTCGATGAGCTGCACGGGCTGCTGGTGAAGCACAAGCTGTTTTCGGTCTATTCGGCGCCGATCGAGTTGTTCCGCAAGGACGGTTCGTTGGCGCGCGATGAACTCGATCAGGTCATGGACGAGGCGCAACAGCTGCAGTCGCGGTTCCTGAAAGTATCGCTGGGCCATTTTTCGCCGGCCAGCAACATGCTGGACTGGTCGCGTTTTGTCGCCCAGGCGCCGGTCCCTTTACTGCTGGAAAACGACCAGACCGAGCATGGCGGCAAACTGGAATCGATCGCCAATTTCCTGGCGGTCTGTTCCGGCACCGGCGTCCCGGTCGGCATGACCTTCGACATGGGCAACTGGCGCTGGAGCGGCGTCGACGCCGAAGTGGCGGCCCGCACGCTGGCGGCGCACGTGCAATACGTGCATTGCAAGGGCGTGTGGAACGACAAGGGCAAGCTCAAGGCGATCCCGCTCGACGAAGACGACGCCGTCTGGCGCCGCCTGTTTTCACATTTCCCGCGCGGCGTGCAGCGTGCGATCGAATTCCCGATCATCGGCAAGGACCTGGAAGTGGCGACCCGCGATTACGTGGCGATGCTGGCCTCTGCTTAGCCGGATCATCTGCCGCACCCCTTCAGAGAGAACGAGTAATGCAAACACAACTGGACGTCGTTACGTACGGCGAAGCACTGGCGTTGTTTGTCGCGGACGAGGTCGGCGATTTTGCGGATGTTGAAAAATACACGCGCCGCCTCGCCGGCGCCGAAACCAACGTCGCCATCGGCCTGGCGCGCCTGGGCCTGAAGGTTGGCTGGGTCAGCCGCGTCGGCAATGATTCCTTCGGACGCTTCATCTGCAAGCGCGTTGCCCAGGAAGGCGTCGACGTCAGCCACGTGGCGACCGACAAGGAATTTCGTACCGCGATCCAGCTCAAGGCCAAGGCCGTGGACGGGGCAGACCCGGCCATCGAGTATTACCGCAAGGGTTCGGCCGCCAGCCATCTCTCACAAGTCGATTTCGACGAAGCCTATTTCGGCGGCGCGCGTCACTTGCACGCGACCGGCATCGCGGCCGCCTTGTCGCCGAGCACGATGGCGTTCGCGCATCACGCGCTGGACTTCATGCGTGCGCGCGGCAAGACGATTTCCTTCGATCCGAATCTGCGGCCGATGCTGTGGCCGTCGCAGGAAGTGATGGCGCAGAAGCTCAACGAGCTGGCGTTCAAGGCCGACTGGGTATTGCCCGGCCTGAGCGAAGGCAAGATATTGACCGGCCACAGCGAGCCGTGCGACATCGCCGCGTTCTATCTTGAGCGTGGCGTCAAGCAAGTCATTATCAAGCTGGGTGCGGACGGCGCCTACTTCCGCAACGCCGACGATGAAGGCATCGTGGCCGGCGTCGCGGTCAAGGAAGTGGTCGATACGGTCGGCGCCGGCGACGGTTTCGCGGTCGGTGTGATCAGCGGTTTGCTGGAAGGCTTGTCCATGACGGAGGCAGTCATGCGCGGCAACCGCATCGGCGCGTTTGCGATCCAGGTGGTGGGCGACATGGAAGGTTTGCCGACCCGTGCGCAACTCGACGCTGCTTCCGCCTGACGCGATCCGGGAACATCCTATGAAACAACATGTAGTCGTATACAAGAAATTGCCGGACGATTTGCTGCAGCGTCTGCGCGATGAATTCGATGTCACGTATTTTGAAGCGATCAACGCCGGCAACCGTGCGCAGTTTCTGGCTGCGCTGGAGACGGCGCAGGGCATGATCGGCGCCAGTTTGCCGATCGGCAATGACATGCTGGAAGTGGCTCCCCTGCTGAAGATCGCTTCGACGGTGTCGGTCGGCGTCGACAACTTCGACCTCGACTATTTCCGCAAGCGCGGCCTGATGCTGGCGCACACGCCGGGCGTGCTGAACGAGGCGACGGCGGATGCGATCTTTTCGCTGATCCTTGCCAGCGCGCGCCGCGTGGTGGAACTGGCGGAATTCGTCAAGGCCGGTAAATGGAAGGGCAGCATCGGCGAATCGCTGTTCGGAGTGAATGTGCACGGCAAGACGCTCGGCATGCTCGGCATGGGGCGTATCGGCAGTGCGGTGGCGCGACGGGCGCATCACGGTTTCGGCATGAAGATCGTGTATCACAACACGCGACCCAATCCCGAGGCGGAAGCGTCGCTGGCGGCCACTTATGTGACACGCGACGAACTGTTTCGGCAGGCGGACTTCGTTTGTCCGATGCTGCCGCTGACGGCGCAGACCGAACGCAGCATCGGTGCACGCGAATTCGGGCTGATGAAGCCGAGTGCCATTTTCATCAATGCGTCGCGCGGACGCATCGTCGATGAAGCGGCGCTGATCCAGGCGCTGCAACGCAAGACCATTTACGGCGCGGGACTCGACGTCTTCGAGCAGGAACCATTGCCGGTCGATTCTCCTTTGCTGCAATTGTCCAATGTGGTGGCCTTGCCGCATATCGGTTCGGCCACGCATGAAACGCGGCGCGCCATGGCTGAACTGGCCGTCGACAATCTGATCGCCGGTTTGCGCGGCGCACAACCGGCGCATCTGGCGGTGTAATTTTCCCTGCAGAATCCGGACGTGGTGACGTCCGGAAACTCTGTCCAAAATCCTTTCCAAAAAGCTGTTCCGGGGACTTTCGCTGCGGCGATTTAGTGTGTATGCTTCACACATTAAAAAGAACGATCGTGCTAAATTTAAACGATGTCCGGCTTTTGCCGCGCTTTTGCTTTTATAATCACCGTTCAGTTAACGTTTACGTCAATTCGATTTTTCCAAGGACCAGGCGATGAAAGTATTAGTCCCCGTCAAGCGGGTAGTAGATTACAACGTCAAAGTACGCGTCAAATCCGACGGTAGCGGTGTGGACATCGCCAACGTCAAGATGTCGATGAACCCCTTCGACGAGATCGCCGTGGAAGAAGCCACGCGTCTTAAAGAAGCGGGCAAAGTCACCGAGGTCATTGCAGTTTCCTGCGGCGTGACGCAATGCCAGGAAACCTTGCGCACCGCCATGGCCATCGGCGCCGACCGCGGCATCCTGGTGGAAACACCGGCCGATCTGGACCTGCAACCGCTGGCCGTGGCCAAGCTGCTCAAAGCGCTGGCCGATAAAGAACAACCGCAACTGATCATCCTCGGCAAGCAAGCGATCGACGACGACAGCAACCAGACCGGCCAGATGCTGGCGGCGTTGCTGGGTTGGCCGCAAGCGACCTTCGCCTCCAAGGTCGTGGTGGAAGATGGCAAGGTTTCGGTCACCCGTGAAGTCGACGGCGGCCTCGAAACCCTGTCGCTGACGCTGCCAGCCATCGTGACCACCGACCTGCGCCTGAACGAACCGCGCTACGTCACGCTGCCGAACATCATGAAGGCCAAGAAGAAGACCCTGGACATCGTCAAGCCGGACGACCTCGGTGTCGACGTCGCGCCGCGCGTCAAGACGCTCAAAGTCGCCGAACCGGCCAAGCGCAGCGCAGGCGTGAAGGTGCCTGACGTCGCGACCCTGGTTGCGAAGCTCAGAAACGAAGCCAAAGTCATTTAAGGAAGAGACAACATGACCGCACTCGTCATTGCAGAACACGACAATGCCAGCCTCAAGGGCAGCACACTGAACACGATTACCGCTGCAGCGCAAGCCGGCGGCGACGTCCACGTCCTCGTAGCCGGCCATAACGCCAAGGCTGCCGCTGATGCAGCCGCGCAAATCGCCGGCGTATCGAAGGTCTTGCTGGCTGATGCACCGCAATTCGCCGACGGCCTCGCAGAGAATGTCGCCGAACAAGCCTTGGCCATCGCCAAGGACTACACCCACATCCTGGCCCCAGCCACTGCCTACGGCAAGAACATCCTGCCGCGCGTGGCCGCCAAGCTGGACGTGGCGCAAATTTCCGAAATCACCAAGGTCGACAGCCCTGACACTTTCGAGCGTCCGATCTACGCCGGCAACGCGATCGCCACCGTGCAATCGACTGACGCGATCAAGGTCATCACCGTGCGCACAACCGGTTTCGACGCAGCAGCCACAGGCGGCAGCGCCGCAGTCGAATCGCTGACGGCAGTAGCCGACTCCGGCAAGTCCAGCTTCGTCTCGCGCGAAGTGGCCAAGTCGGATCGTCCTGAACTGACCGCCGCCAAGATCATCGTCTCGGGCGGTCGTGGCATGGGCTCGTCGGAAAGCTTCAAGATCCTCGAGCCGCTGGCCGACAAGCTCAACGCCGCCATGGGCGCTTCGCGCGCCGCTGTCGATGCAGGCTACGTGCCGAACGACTGGCAAGTCGGCCAGACCGGCAAGATCGTGGCGCCGCAGCTGTACATCGCCGTCGGTATTTCCGGCGCGATCCAGCATCTGGCGGGCATGAAGGATTCCAAGGTGATCGTGGCGATCAACAAGGATGAAGAAGCGCCGATCTTCTCGGTGGCGGACTACGGCATCGTCGGCGACTTGTTCGAGATCGTGCCTGAGCTGGTCAAGCAACTGGGTTAATCAGCAATATCAAATCGGCCCTCTCGCATGACAGGGCCGATTTTTTAGCAGCGCAGGTAATACAGCAAGCAGTAAAAACGAATGCGGAAGCAGCGCAACAGCAGATTGCGTACACAGGATCAGGAGTCGGAGATGAGCTACGTTGCACCATTGAAGGATATGCTGTTCGTCATGAACGAACTGGCAGGATTGTCGGAAGTCAACGCATTGCCAAACTGCGAAGACGCGACGCCGGAAACCGTGGAAGCCATTCTGGAAGAAAACGCCAAGTTCTGCGGCGAAGTGGTGGCGCCGCTCAATCATTCCGCCGACCAGGAACCGAGCTCCTGGAGCGACGGCAAGGTCACGACCAGCAAGGGCTTCAAGGAAGCCTTCAAGCAGTTCGGCGAAGCCGGCTGGCAGGGCGTGCAGCATCCGGTGGAATTCGGCGGCCAGGGTCTGCCGAAATTGGTGGCGACGCCCTGTATCGAAATGCTCAACTCCGCCAATCTCTCATTCGCGCTGTGCCCACTGCTCACCGACGGCACCATCGAAGCATTGATGACAGCCGGCACCGAAGAGCAAAAGAATACGTACCTGACCAATTTCATCTCCGGCAAGTGGACCGGTACGATGAATCTGACCGAGCCGCAAGCCGGCTCAGACCTGGCGCTGGTGCGCACGCGCGCGGTGCCGCAGGGCGACGGTACGTTCAAGTTGTCGGGCACCAAGATTTTCATCACGTACGGCGACCATGACATGGCCGAGAACATCGTCCATCTGGTGCTGGCGCGCACGCCGAATGCGCCGGAAGGCGTGAAAGGCATTTCGCTGTTCATCGTGCCGAAGTTCCTGGTCACGCCGGACGGTTCGCTGGGCGAGCGCAACGACGTGCATTGCGTGTCGATCGAACACAAGCTGGGCATCAAGGCCAGCCCGACTGCGGTGCTGCAATTCGGCGACCATGGCGGCGCCGTCGGCATGCTGGTCGGCGAGGAAAATCGCGGCCTCGAATACATGTTCATCATGATGAACGCCGCGCGCTTCGCTGTCGGCATCCAGGGCATCAGCGTGGCGGAACGCGCCTATCAAAAAGCCGTGGCCTATGCCAAGGACCGCGTGCAATCGCGCGACCTGGCGGGTTCCGCCGGCGCCGTCACCATCATTCACCAGCCGGATGTGCGCCGCATGCTGATGTCGATGCGTTCGCAAGTGGAAGCGTCGCGCGCGCTGGCATATGTTGCCGCTGCAGCGTCAGACGCAGGTCACCATCATGCCGACGAAGCCACGCGCAAGACCAACCAGGCTGTCTATGAATACCTGGTGCCCATCGTCAAGGGCTGGTCGACCGAGTTGTCCATCGACGTCACCTCGACCGGCGTGCAGGTGCATGGCGGCATGGGCTTCATCGAAGAAACCGGCGCTGCGCAGTATTACCGCGACGCCCGCATCCTGGCGATTTACGAAGGCACCACCGCGATCCAGGCCAATGATCTGGTCGGTCGCAAGACTTCGCGCGATGGCGGCGCGGTTGCCAAGGGCATCATCGGCCAGATTCACAAGACCGAAGCGGCCCTTGCAACTGCTGCTGCGGGCGAATACGGCGACGACCTGCAGGCGATCCGCAAGCGTCTGGTGGAGGGTACGCGCGCGCTGGACGACGTCGTCAACTACGTGGTTGCGAACATCAAGACGGACATCAAGGGTGTGTTTTCAGGCAGCGTGCCATACCTGAAGCTGGCCGGCATCGTGCTGGGCGGCTGGCAAATGGCGCGCGCCGCGCTGGTGGCCGTCGACAAGCTGAAAGCCGGTGACGGCGATGCGCAGTTCTACAAGGCCAAGATCGCGACCGCGCGTTTCTATGCGGATCACGTGTTGACGCAGGCATCGTCGCTGCGCGCGGCGGTGGTGGAAGGCAGCGCCGGCGTGCTGGCGTTGACCGAAGAGCAATTCTGAGGTGGTGGCGCTTGCCGGGCTAGCCGGCAAGCGCTTCAGATATCAAGCTTAGCCGTAAGCGCCGCCGGTAAAGAGCAGGTCGAAGCTGCGCGCCATCAAGGCGATCACCGACATGGCGCCGACGCCCAGCGTCAATACCAGGATCAGCGCCAAGACCCAGTGCGATTCGGATTTCTTGCCGGATCCCTGGTTACGGGTTGCATCCCATTTTTCATCCGGCGTCAGCCCGATCACGAGGGCTTCGAGGAAGCCGCACAATATCGACAGCGCAAACAGCATGCCCATGAACAGCGGCTGCGAGTTGCTGAATGTCCAGATCAGCAGCGCCGACACCGGCAGGGTAGCCAGATGCAGCCAGCCTATCGGATCTTTGCTGCCGACCATATAGAAGCGATGGATGCCGATGCCGCCGAAAACGGCCGCCAGGAAAGTCGTGAAGGTCTTGTTCTTGTGCTGAATTGTCATGAAGCTAATTTCTCGATGGCAAAAGAAGGCGCTGGATCGGCCGGACTGCGCTCCCGAGCGCGTCGCGGTGTTGTAAAAAAACTGCGCCTAGTATAGCCGCAGGAGAGGGCGTCCCGAAGACCGTTTCGGGGCGCGCTGCCCTGAAAAGGGCAAAATCAGGCGGGAAGGTCGAAGGGAGCCGGATCTGTCCATCGGCCCGGCTCTGGCCGCTTTCCCGTATTCATCTTGCTGCGTGGCCGGTAATTCGGCTATAATCACCAGCTTTTCCGTCTTCGAACACTTTTTGGAACCATTATGGTCGTTATTCGTTTAGCTCGTGGAGGCGCCAAGAAGCGCCCATTCTTCAACATCGTGGCAACTGATTCGCGCAATCGCCGCGACGGTCGCTTCATCGAGCGTCTGGGTTTCTACAACCCGGTTGCATCCGGTAAGGAAGAATCCTTCCGTATCGCTCAAGACCGTCTGGCTCACTGGGAAGGCGTCGGCGCTCAGCTGTCCCCAACCGTTGCCCGTCTGGTCAGCGAAGCAGGCAAGAAAGCCGCTGCTTAATTGCAGCTGCATTCGATTCTGATTCCGCAATCGTATTGGTAAGGCAGGTTTGTCGCGCACAACTCAAACAGGCGTCGCAGTTCCTTCGGATCTGTTGACGGTAGGTTACATCTCAGGTGCTTATGGTATTCAGGGATGGGTGCGGGTCAAACCTTATTCAGTAGATGCAGATGCTCTGCTGGGCGCAAAAACCTGGTGGCTGGACAAGCCGGAGTTGCGTGATGTCGAGATGATGCAAGCCAAGTCCCACAGCGGTGATGTGGTGGCGAGGTTAATGGGAGTGGCTGGTCGTGATGCCGCTGAAGCGCTCAAGGGCGCCGCAGTGCAGATTGCGCGCAGCCACTTTCCTGCTTTATCCGACGGAGAATTTTACTGGGTCGATCTGATCGGCCTGGCAGTCGAAAACATGCAGGGAGAGTCCCTGGGCGTTGTCAGCGATCTGATGGATAACGGGGCTCACCCGATCCTGCGGGTTGCGGTTCCCACTGTCCCGGTTGAGGCTGAAGCTGAAGCCAATCGTGCAGGCAGCAAGGCTGCTGCAGAAATCCTGATTCCGTACGTCGACCAGTTCGTCAAGACCGTCAGTCTGGCGGACAAGAAAATCGTGGTCGACTGGGGCCTGGATTATTGATCCGGCAGCGCAATTCGTAATATTGCAAGATTAAAAAGGGTGCCGGATGCAATTTGACGTCGTCACGCTTTTTCCCGAAATGTTTGCAGCGTTGACGCAGTCCGGTGTGACCCGACGTGCGTTCGAGCAAAAGAAATGGGGTTTGTCGCTGTGGAATCCGCGTGATTTCACGACCGACAATCACCGCACAGTCGACGACCGGCCTTATGGCGGCGGACCGGGCATGGTGATGCTGGCAAAACCGCTGCAGCAGACGCTGCAGGCGGCGAAGCAGCGGCAACTTGACTTGAATCTGGCGGTGCCGCGTGTGGTGTATCTATCCCCGCAAGGCAAGCCGCTGACGCATCAGCGCGTCATGCAGTTCGTTGAAGACACCGGCGTGGTGCTGCTGTGCGGTCGCTACGAGGCGATCGACCAGCGTTTGCTGGACAGCCATGTCGACGAAGAAATCAGCCTCGGCGATTTCGTGTTGTCCGGCGGCGAATTGCCGGCGATGGCGCTGATGGATGCCGTGATCCGGCAATTGCCGGGCGTGCTCAACGACGGCAGCTCCGCGGTTGAAGACAGTTTTGTCAACGGCTTGCTGGATTGTCCGCATTACACGCGTCCGGAAGAATATGAAGGCGTGGCGGTGCCGCCGGTATTGATGGGCGGCCACCATGCAGAGATTGTGAAATGGCGACGCCAGCGGGCGCTTGAAGCGACCGCGAAGAAGCGTCCCGACCTGATCGCCAAGGCGCGCCAGGACGGTTTGCTGAGCAAGGCCGATGAGAAATTTTTAAGCAGTTTGCAGTAAAGCAGCAAAAGTAGCAGCAAAAGTGCGGATAAGGCCGGAAGACAACTGAAGGCGGCGTTCGTTGATTAACCCCATCCTCTACCGGGCAGGTCGACTCAGTCGACGAAGTGAGCGCCGGCAAGATGGCATTCGGAGTATTAAAATGGATCTGATCCAGCAATTAGAGCAAGAAGAGATCACGCGTCTCGCAAAGAACATCCCTGACTTCGCGCCAGGCGATACCGTCATCGTCAGCGTCAACGTGGTCGAAGGTACGCGCAAGCGCGCCCAGGCTTACGAAGGCGTCGTGATTTCGCGCCGCAACCGTGGTCTGAACTCCAACTTCATCGTCCGCAAGATTTCGTCGGGCGAAGGCGTTGAGCGTACATTCCAGTTGTACTCGCCACTGATCGCGTCGATCGAAGTCAAGCGTCGCGGCGATGTCCGTCGCGCCAAGCTGTACTATCTGCGTGAGCGTTCCGGCAAGTCGGCACGTATCAAAGAGAAGCTGCCTAACCGCCGTGGCACTGCCAAGGCTGAAGCGTAATCTTCGCAAAGTCTTTGATATATGCTTGAAAAAAGGGCGTCTTCGGACGCCCTTTTTGTATTCAATCCTTAATCATTAAGGTGCTGTCTTGGCAATTTTTGATCCTCTCGATCTTCCGATAGAGTCCGTCGCCGGCGAGGCGAGGCTGGATGCCGAGCGCATGCAGGAGGAATGGCTGCGCCGCCGCTTTACCGAAGAGCGCCCCTGGACGCCCGAGATCAACGTCGAGCAGCAAATCCGCCAGGTTGCCGGCACGCCGCGTCCGGCTGCCGTGCTGATGCCCATCGTGTTGCGCGAGCAGGGGCCGACACTGCTGTTCACCCAGCGCACCGCCGATCTCAAGGACCATGCCGGGCAGATCAGCTTCCCCGGCGGCCGCACCGAGCTGAGCGACGTCTCGCCGGTCGACACCGCCCTGCGCGAAACGGAAGAAGAAATCGGCCTGGCGCGCCGCCATGTCGAAGTGATCGGCTCGCTGCCCGAATATTTCACTGGCACCGGTTATCGTGTCACGCCCGTGGCCGGCCTGATCCGGCCGCCGTTTGACGTGGTGCCCGACCCGCGCGAAGTGGCCGAGATCTTCGAAGTGCCGCTGGCGTTCCTGATGGACGGCATGAACCATCAGCGCCGCACCATCGAATTGCCCAACGACCTCGGCCGCCGCACCTTCTATACCATGCCTTACGAGCGCTTCTTCATCTGGGGCGCGACTGCCGGCATGTTGCGCAACCTGTTCCATTTCTTGCGCAGCTGAGGGCAGAGCAGGGCAGGGGCCTGAAGGGCGCCGCTCATAGGGAAAATATCTCCCGTGGACAACATAAAACGTCAGGAATACTTGCTGCCGTTGTATCATTTACCTGTTTCCGCGAAGGTCGTGCGCTCTGTGCGAACTCATATTCGCTTGGCAAAAGTACTTCGATAAGCACACCAATAAGTACACAAATAAGACTCACCACAAGGCGGCTTGATGACATTTCTTTCCATACTCTTTGCGCTCCTGATCGAACAACTGAAGCCGCTGCGGGCGGACAATCCGATTTACGCCTGGATCAAATCCTTCGCGTCCCGGATTGAAAACTGGTTCAACGCCGGTCATGCGCATCATGGACGTCTGGGATGGTTTGTCATGGTCGGCGCACTGACGGTGCCGGCCGGCCTGATCTACTGGGTGTGCCTGCGCATCAGCCCGCTGGCGGCGCTGGCCTGGAACGTGCTGATCGTCTACATGACGCTGGGCTTCCGTCACTACAGCCACTACTTCACCTCGATCCAGTTGGCGCTCAACACCGGTGACGACGTTGCCGCGCGCGCCTTGCTGGCCGAATGGACCAAGGAAGACACGTCGGACCTTGATGTCAGCGAAATTTCCCGCATCGCCGCCGAAAAAGCGCTGGTTACCACGCATCGTCACGTATTCGGCGTGTTTTTCTGGTTCCTGATGCCGGTCGGTCCGGCTTTGGCCGTGATGTACCGCGTGTCGGAATATCTGGCGCGCGCCTGGAACGAGCCGGATCACATGAAGCAGGAAGTCTTCGGCCGCTTCGCCGAGCGCGCGTTCTACTGGATAGACTGGATTCCGGCGCGTTTCACGGCGGCCGCGTTTGCCGTGGTCGGCAATTTCGAAGATGCGATCTACGCCTGGCGCAATTTTGCCGATCGCTGGAAGGACGAGGCCGTCGGCATCATCCTGTCGGCCGGCGGCGGGGCAATGGGCGTGCGTTTCGGCACCCCGGCCGAGTCCGCCTCGGGCGTGCTGCCGATCGATGCCGCGACGGTCGATTCGACGCTGGAAGCAGCTGACGGCTTCCCCGGCGATCCGCCTTCGCCGCGCACGCTGCAAAGCACGGTCGGCCTGGTCTGGCGCGCCATGTTGTTGTGGATGTTCCTGCTGCTGCTGTTGTCGGTCGCCGTCTGGCTGGGGTAAAGGCAGGCAGGGTTGCCCGCAAGACAAGCTTTTGCGGGCGGTCCCGGTTGTCCAGATAGTGGTGTATCTCAAGTCTTCTATAAGATATAATACTTGGGTTTCGTCGGCTTCCATCCCAACAGGAAGGAAGCCATTTATGTGGCAAACGCCAGAGAACGAATTGCACGCATGGCAGATCCCATCAATACCACCAACGAGCCGGCACAAGAATTCATCATCATGGGTCTGACCCAGGATGGGAAGCAGTTCCGGCCCAGCGACTGGGCCGAACGTTTGTGCGGCGTCATGTCCTGTTTCCGCCCCGAAGGTTCGGGCGGTCGCAATGCTCACCTGCAGTATTCCCCCTACGTATTACCGACCATGATCAACGGCGTCCGCTCGGTCGTCGTCAACGAAGCGCTGCGCGCGCTTGAGCCGCTGGCTTATCATTTCGTCCTGAATTTCGCCAAAGACAACAACCTGCAGGTGATTGACGCCTGTCTGCTGCCGGACCCGGCCTCCCGCAAATCATCGTAACTGCAGGACGCATTGCATGAGTGTCCGGAAGCAATTGGCGGATACTGATGCAATACGTTCCAGTTGTCTCCTATCGCTCAAGCCGGCAGCGTGCGCCAGAGCCGTACGAGATGTAGCGGTTCCACGGAACCATATTTCCTGCGGAGAAGAAGCATCATGAAACATCGAATTGAACGAGACACCTTCGGCCCCATCGAGGTGCCTGACGATCGTCTGTGGGGCGCGCAAACGCAGCGCTCGCTGCACCATTTCCATATTTCCACCGAACGCATGCCGGCCGAACTGATCGTCGCGCTGGCGGCGGTCAAGCGCGCCTGCGCGAGCGTCAACCGCGACCTCGGCAAACTCGACGCCAAGAAGGCCGAAGGCATCCTCGCGGCAGCCGATGAAGTGATCGCCGGCAAGCACCCGCTGGAATTCCCGCTGTCGGTCTGGCAGACTGGTTCCGGCACACAAAGCAACATGAACATGAACGAAGTGCTGGCCAATCGCGCTTCGGAACTGCTGGGCGGCGTGCGCGGTGAAGAGCGCAAGATCCATCCCAACGACGACGTCAACCAGAGCCAGTCGTCCAACGACATCTTCCCGACCGCCATGCACGTGGCGGCCGCGCTGGCCATCGCCACGCACCTGGTGCCCAAGCTGCACAAGCTGCGCGCGACCCTGGAACGCAAGTCGGAAGAATTCAAGGACATCGTCAAGATCGGCCGCACCCACTTGCAGGACGCCACGCCACTGACGCTGGGCCAGGAGTTCTCGGGCTATATCGCGCAACTCACGCATGCCGAAATGGCGATCATTTCGACGCTCAACGCCGTCAGCGAACTGGCGGCCGGCGGCACTGCGGTCGGCACCGGCCTCAACGCGCATCCGGAATTCGGTGCGCGCGTCGCCGCCGAACTGGAGAAGCACTACGGCTTCCCGTTCAAGACTGCGCCCAACAAGTTTGCCGCACTAGCCAGCCATGACGCCCTGGTGTCGGCGCACGGCGCCCTCAAGACATTGGCGGCGGCGCTCATGAAGATCGCCAACGACGTGCGCTGGCTGGCGTCCGGCCCGCGTTCCGGCCTCGGCGAAATCACCATCCCCGAAAACGAACCGGGCAGCTCGATCATGCCGGGCAAGGTCAATCCGACCCAATGCGAAGCGCTGACCATGCTGTGTGCGCAAGTGTTCGGCAACGACGTCGCAATCAACATCGGCGGCGCTTCCGGCAATTTCGAACTGAACGTGTTCAAGCCGGTGATCGTGCACAACTTCCTGCAAAGCGTGCGTTTGCTGGCCGACGGCATGGACAGTTTCGACGACCATTGCGCGCAGGGCATCGAAGCCAACCGCGACCGCATTGCCGATCTGATGGAGCGTTCGCTGATGCTGGTGACCGCGCTGGCGCCGCATATCGGTTACGACAAGGCCGCCAAGATCGCCAAGCAGGCGCATCATGACGGCACCACGCTGAAACAGGCTGCGCTGGCGCTCGGCTATGTTACCGAAGAGCAGTTTGCGCAATGGATCAAGCCGGAAGAAATGACCGGGCCGAAGTAATTTTCAGCGGTCTTTAAGCCTGTTTTTTTATAAAATTTCCGTTTGACCGACACGCCGCTTCCTGCAAGCGGCGTGTTCGTTTCCGATTCCCGGAAACCCGCATGTATCCGGCTTTGTAGCGCCATGTACAGGTTTCTTAAATAGGGTTACGAATTGAAACAAAGCCGTTGAAACCTTGCCATTTTGCGTATATTGAATGAAGCGGGATGGCGCGTGCCGTCTCCACGAAATACGCGAGGCGAAGATGAAAAAAGCAGCTTTGTTGGGATTGCTTGCGCTGGGTTGCATGGCGGCAAGCGGGGCAAGTTCCGCGCACACCCGTTTCGGTGTGTACATCGGCGGTCCGCTGTGGATACCGCCGCCGGCCTACTATCCGGCCCCGGTCTATTATCCGCCGCCGGTGTATGTCCAACCCGCCGCGCCACCGGTCTACATCGAGCAGGGTCCGGCGCAGAGCAATTACTGGTACTACTGCCAGGAAGCCAAAGGCTATTACCCGTATGTCCAGAGTTGCCCGAGCAACTGGATGAAGGTTGTGCCGAACGGCCCGAATGGCGGACAACCGCCGCCGCAATAAGGCTAAAGCGTGGCCGCCAACAAACTTCAGACCAGTTGCAGATAGCCTTTTCAAGGATTACATCGTGAAACCACTCCATAAAACAGCCGGTACGCTCGGCGCGTTGACAGCTTTGCTGGTGCTGGGCGGCTGCGTCAGCGTCCCGACCGGCCCCTCGGTCATGGCCATGCCGGGCAACGGCAAGTCGTACGAGCAATTCCGCAGTGAACAGCAGCAGTGCCAGCAATATGCCCAGGACGCCATCGGCGGGCAGGCGCAGTCGACGCAGAACAATGCCACCAACAGCGCTGTCGCGGGCACCGCGATCGGTGCCGTAGCGGGTGCGTTGATCGGCGCAGCTTCGGGCAATGCCGGCGCAGGTGCTGCGATCGGCGCCGGCGGCGGTCTGCTGGTCGGCAGTGCGGCCGGTAGCAACGCATCGGCAGGCGGCAACTATTCGATGCAGCAACGCTACGATATGACCTATAGCCAGTGCATGTACAGCAAGGGCAACCAGATCCAGACGCAGCAACAGGCCACCACGGTCTACAGCTATCATCCGCGGCGCTACTATTACGCACCGCCGCCTCCACCGCCCGGTTACTACGGCCCGCCGCCGGGATATTACGGTCCGCCACCGGGCGCGTATTGACAGCCTGATCTTCCAAAACCGCCTCCTGCAAACGAGGCGGTTTTTTCTTGGAAAGTCGGTCGGGCAGGGCTTTTTGCGCTGCATCATGGGCAAGGCTTGATGCTATACTTCGCCGATGCAATACAGAATTCATCCCTCACTACAACTCCAGCATTGGTGGCGCACCTGATTCGGGTGGCCCGCTTTTGCACAGCTTTGTAGTACAGCTTTTGTCAATGTGATGCCGCCGGTCCGGGCGGCATTGTTTTATGCGGCGAGACTGGCAGCGTTCCGAAATTACCGGAGTGACCATGTCCTTGAATGTTTCGCCTGCGTCTGCAGCACCTTCAACTTCCAGCGTTTCCAACAAGCCGTCCGCGCGTCCCATTGTTTTGACCGGCGACCGTCCGACCGGTCCGCTGCATCTCGGCCATTACATCGGCTCGCTGGTGTCGCGCGTGCAGTTGCAGGACGAAGCCAGCCAGTTCCTGCTGCTGGCTGACACCCAGGCCATGACCGACAACGTCGGCCGCCATCAGAAAGTCACCGACAACGTGCTGGAAGTCGCGCTCGACTATCTGGCCGTCGGCATCGATCCGGAAAAATCCACCATCTTCATCCAGTCGCAAGTGACCGAGCTCTACGAGCTGTCAATGCACCTCCTGAACCTGGTCAGCGTGTCGCGCCTGGAGCGCAATCCGACCATCAAGGAAGAGATCCGCCTGCGCGGTTTCGAGCGCGACATCCCGGCCGGCTTCCTGACGTATCCGGTCAGCCAGGCCGCCGACATCAGCGCCTTCAAGGCCACGCTGGTGCCGGTCGGCAACGACCAGTTGCCGATGATCGAGCAGACCAATGAACTGGTGCGCCGCTTCAACAATGTGGTCGGCAAGGACGTGCTGGTGGAATGCAAGGAAGTGCTGTCAGAAACCGGGCGCTTGCCCGGCATCGACGGCAAGGCCAAGATGAGCAAATCGCTGGGCAATTCAATCGCGCTGGGTGCTTCGCCGGCCGAGATCAAGCAGGCCGTGCAGCGCATGTACACCGATCCGAATCATTTGCGCGTCGACGATCCGGGCCAGGTCGAGGGCAACGTGGTGTTCGCCTTCCTTGATGCCTTCGAGCCGGATCGGGCGGCGCTGGAAGAGCTCAAGCAGCACTACCGCCGCGGCGGTCTCGGCGACAGCGTACTCAAGCGCCGCCTGGAAGGCCATCTGCAGGAATTGCTGGAGCCGATCCGCACACGCCGTGAACAATGGCAGCAGGATCGCGGCGAAGTGATGGCGATCCTGCGTCGCGGCACCGAGCGTGCGCGTGCGGCAGCCGCACAGACCGTGTCGGAAGTGCGCGGCGCGCTCGGCCTGAACTACTTCTAAATTACTTTCAACTGATCCGGACGGGCGCTCAACGCGCCCGTTTTGCCTGCTTCAGCGGCAGCGACAGCAAGACTTCCAATCCACCCTTGGCATGGTTGCGCAGATCCAGCAAGGCGCCGTGATTCTCCGCGATATTGCGCGCAATCGTCAGCCCCAGGCCGGTGCCGCCGGTGTCGCGCGAGCGCGATGTTTCAAGCCGGTAGAACGGTTCGAACACGGTTTCCAACTGGCCTTCAGGAATGCCGGGGCCGTGGTCGCGGATGCGGATTAGCACCCGGTTCGGCAGCAGGTCGTCGAGCGCGATCGATACCTCGGCGCGCTGGCCGTACTTGAAGGCGTTGTCGAGCAGATTGGTCAGGCAGCGGCGCAGTGCATTGGGTTGGGCCACGACAAAGGCGCGCGTGCGGCCCGCCAGCTCAACCTGCTGACCGGCGTCAGACGCATCGGCGCACACGCTGTCGAGCAACGAATCGATATCCAGCCGCTGCATCGCTTCAGACGAATCCATGCTGCGCGCCAGATCCAGCCCTTCCCGCACCATGCCTTGCATCACCGCAAGATCATCCACCAGTTTTTGCTGCAATTCCTTGTCTTCCACTTTTTCCAGGCGCAGGCGCAGGCGCGTCAGCGGCGTCTGCAAGTCATGCGTGATCGCCGCCAGCATGTGCGTACGGTGCTGGATCTGGCGCCGGATACGCATCTGCATGGCGTTGAAGGCCTTGGCAGCCTGGCGGATTTCGCTCGGACCTTTTTCGGCCAATGGCGGGTGGTCGATGTCGCGTCCCAGTTCAGTCGCCGCACTGGCCAGATGCTTGATCGGACGTGCCGCCATGCGCGCCACCACATACGCCAGCATCGCAATCAATATCAGGAACAGCAGGATGTACGGGCTGCCGTAAGGACCCACGCCGCGGCCGCGCAGCGAAGGCGGGTCGCCCGGCATGTGCAGGCGCAGACGCAGCAGCGCCTTGTCGCGCAGGCTGACATAGATGACGCGGCAGGTTTCCATGCGCGGTCGTTCGGCGCGGGCCGGACCATCCGGAGGAGCGTTGCGCGGCTTGCGCGGCGCGCAGTCGGTCTCGCGCTGGACCACGATCTGGCGATCCTCCCCCAGCCGCGATTTCAGCATGTCGGCCATCGGGCTGGTGCTCGGGCTCAGCGTGTCGCCGACTTCATTGACGAAGGCCGCTTCGAAGCCGAAGTTGTCGGCCGCGTGCAGGACCACGTCGCGCGCCTGCGGGGTGAGCGGATCGAGCGCCTGCACCACCTGCTCGACGCGCTCGGCGACGTGCTGGTAGCGCAGTTCGCGCATGGTGCTGCGACGCTCGTTGGAGGCCAGCCAGGTGGTCGTGACGGTCGCCACCAGGATGCCTGCCAGCAGGATCAGGAATACGCGATTGCCGATCGAGCCGACAAACTCGCGCAAAGGGGCGAAGAGATGGTTCATCCGACGTCTTCCTGTGTCACGGTGGTGGCCAGCACATAACCCTCGTTGCGGATGGTCTTGATGATGGTCGGGGTACGGGCATCGTCGCCCAGTTTCTGGCGCAGGCGGCTGATCTGGATATCGACCGAGCGATCAAAGGGATCGGCTTCGCGGCCCTGGGTCAGTTCCAGCAACTGATCGCGGTTGAGGATGCGGTTGGGATGGTCGAGGAACACCTTGAGCATGCGGAATTCCGCGCCCGACAAGGCCACCACCACGCCGTCCGGGTTGAGCAGATGGCGCGCAGTCAGGTCCAGCGTCCAGCCGGAGAAATGCATGGTCTTGGCATCCGGCCGCATCATGCTCGGCGGCAGCGCCTGGGTCCGGCGCAGCACGCTGCGTATGCGCGCGAACAGTTCACGCGGCTCGAACGGCTTGGCCAGGTAATCGTCGGCGCCCATTTCCAGTCCCAGGATGCGGTCCAGCGGTTCGCCGCGCGCGGTCAGCATGATCACCGGTACGTTCGATTGCGCGCGCAGGTTGCGGCACAGCGTCAGGCCGTCCTCGCCGGGCAGCGTCAGGTCCAGCACGATCAGGTCCACCCGCGATTCGTCGAGCACCTTGCGCATGTCGACGCCGTTGGTCGCCGTCAGTGTGCGAAAACCATTGGCGTCGAGGTACTCCGCCAGCAAGGTGCGGATTTCGCGGTCGTCGTCGACCACCAGAATGTGAGAATTTGTATCCATGGCAGCCATTATGACTATTCCAAAAAGTGGGGTGACGCTGAATTGTATATTGGGATAACAGGCAGCCCTCCAGACATAGAGCGAAACAAAGCAGCCGTCGGCATATACAGAGAGATACAAATCGTGCGACAAGCGAAAAACCGCGGTTACACCTGAAGAGTTAAATGTGAACTGTGCAGATAACGCACCCAACACGAAAGGAATCACCATGTTGAATCTGAAAAAACACCTGATGATCGGCGTCGCCGCCGCAGGTATCGGTCTGACCGCCATGTCTTCGTTCGCCCAGATGCCGCCGGCAGGTCCGGGCGGCCCAGGTGGTCCAGGCGGACGTCATATGCCGACTCCCGAACAGATCGCCAAATTCGAGCAGCACCGCGCCAAACGCCAGGCAGCCTTGCACGACAAACTGAAGATCACCGCAGCCCAGGAAGGCGCCTGGAAGACTTTCACCGACAAGACCACGCCGCAGCGCCCGGCCACGCCGCCGGCCCATCCGAGCAAGGATGAATGGAACAAGCTGACCACGCCGGAACGCCTGGACCGTCATCTGGACCGGATGAAGAAGATGGAAGCCCGCATGACGGATCGTATCGCCGCCACCAAGGAGTTCTACGCCGTCCTGTCACCTGAGCAGCAAAAGGTGTTCGACCAGGAATTCCGCAAGATGGAAGAGCATCGCTTCAAACACGGCCGCTTCGGTGACCATGGCGGTGACCACGGCCGCGATCACGGCAAGCCGGGTGCTCCTGCAGCCGCGCCTGCTCCAGCCAAGTAAGCAACAGCGGCAATTCGAAACCTTGCGCAACTTTGCGCAAGGTTTTTTGTCTTTCTCTCAACGTTTTTGTTTATTTGATATGAAGATATGCGGGAACGATCATCGTTCCGTCATGCTTCTGCACCATAATAACGAGTTGGCGTGCTGCCGTGCGCCTGCGAGCGCATTTCCTGAAGACCATCCCGTCGGCCGGCCGCAAAGGCTGTCGCCGCCGTGCTGATCTGTGCTGATCTGTGCTGATCTGTGCTGATCTTCATGAAATGCCTTGATCCATATTGAATCGATCGATTTTCCTGCCGCCAAGATGACTACAACACCAACTCCAGACAACAATCAATCGCCATCTTCCCCTTCCGGAAAATCCCCCGGCTTGCTCAAGCGCTGGTGGTTCTGGGCCTTGCTGATCATTGTGGTCGGCGGCGGTTATTACTACTGGCATCACAAGCGCGCGGCAGCGGCCGAGCAGGCCCAGAGCGGCGGCGGGCAGTGGCAAGGTGGCGGCGGCAAAGGCAAGCGCGGCGGTCCTCCCGGCGCGGGCGGCGGCTTTGGCGGCGCAGGCCTGTCGCCGGTGGGCGTGGCGGTGGCCAAGATTTCGGATGTCAACATCTACCTGACCGGCCTCGGCGGCGTCACGCCGACCGCCACCGCCACGGTGCGCAGCCGCGTCGACGGCCAGCTCATGAAGCTGCATTTCAAGGAAGGCCAACTGGTCAAGGAAGGCGACCTGCTGGCGGAGCTCGACGCGCGTCCTTACCAGGTCGCCGTGACCCAGGCTGAAGGCCAGCTGGCGCGCGACCAGGCTCAACTGGGCGCGGCCCAGCTCGACCTCAAACGCTACCGCACGCTGCTGTCGCAGGATTCCATCGCCGGCCAGCAGGTTGATACGCAAGCGGCGCTGGTCAAGCAACTGGAAGGCACGGTCAAGTCCGACCAGGGCAACCTGGCCAGCGCACGCCTGCAACTGACCTATTCGCGCGTGACTGCGCCGGTCAGCGGCCGCCTCGGCCTGCGCCAGGTCGACATCGGCAACATCGTGCACTCCAGCGACACCAACGGCATCGTCATCATCACCCAGGTGCAGCCGATCACGGCGGTGTTCAGCATCCCTGAAGACAATATCCCGGCCGTCATGAAGCAACTGCAGGCCGGCAAGAAACTCGCCACCGATGCGTGGGACCGCGATCAGAAAAACAAGCTGGCCAGCGGCGTGCTGCTGACCATCGACAACCAGGTCGACGCCACCACCGGCACCATCAAGCTCAAGGCGCAATTCCCGAATACCGACTACGCGCTGTTCCCGAACCAGTTCGTCAACATCCGCATGCTGCTCGACACCCGCAAGGACGCCATCACGATTCCGACGGCGGCGCTGCAACGCGGCTCCAAGGGCTTGTTCATCTACGTGGTCAAGTCAGACAACACCGTTACCGTACGCAACGTCAAGACCGGCCCGGCGCAGGGCGACATCACCGCGATTGAAGACGGCGTCGCCAGCGGCGAAACCGTGGTGGTCGACGGCATCGACCGCCTGCGCGAAGGCGCCAAGGTCGAGCCGGTGGTGCGCGGCGGCGCCGACGATCCGGCCAACAAGCTGACCGAGAAAGCCGGTCCGCGTCGTCATAAACGCGACGGCGCTGGTGGTGGAGCTGCGGGTGCTCCCGGCACTGCCGCTGGCGAAGGTCAAAGCGGTCAAGGCGGCCAGGACATGACGCCCGAAGAACGCCAGAAGCGCTGGGCTGCGCTCAACAAACGCATCGACGCCGGTGAGTTCGGCGAAGAGATCAAGAAGCTGCCGGAAGACCAGCGCCGCCAGCGCATGATGGAAATGCGCCGCCAGCAACGCAGCACCACGGAAGGCACGCCGGCCGCACCGGCAGCGGCTCCTGCCGGCACTGCCGGAACTGCTGCTGGAACTTCTGCTCCCGCCAATGCAACGAAATAAGGCGGCAGCATGAATCCATCACGCCTGTTCATCCTGCGGCCGGTGGCGACGTCGCTGCTGATGCTGGCGATCCTGCTGGCCGGCATCGTCGCCTATAAACAGCTGCCGCTCTCGGCGCTGCCCGAAGTCGACTATCCGACCATCCAGGTCGTCACGCTGTATCCCGGCGCCAGCCCCGACGTCATGACCTCGTCGGTCACCGCGCCGCTGGAACGCCAGTTCGGCCAGATGCCCGGCCTCAACCAGATGTCGTCGACCAGTTCGGGCGGCGCCTCGGTGATCACGCTGCAATTCAACCTCGACCTCAGCCTCGACATCGCCGAGCAGGAAGTGCAGGCCGCCATCAACGCCGGCGGCAACCTGTTGCCGTCCGACTTGCCGGCGCCGCCGATCTACAGCAAGGTCAATCCGGCCGACACCCCGATCCTGACGCTGGCGGTGACCTCCAAGACGCTGCCGCTGCCCAAGGTGCAGGACCTGATCGACACGCGCCTGGCGCAAAAGATTTCGCAGCTCTCCGGCGTCGGCCTGGTCAGCCTGTCCGGCGGCCAGCGTCCTGCCGTGCGCATGCAGCTGAATCCGCGCGCCATCGCTTCGCTGGGCATGAACCTGGACGACATCCGCACCGCCATCGGCAACGCCAACGTCAACCAGGCCAAGGGCAGTTTCGACGGCCCGGCGCGCGCCTCGACCATCGACGCCAATGACCAGCTGAAGTCCGCCGACGAATACCGCAATCTCATCATCGGCTACAAGAACGGCGCGCCGATCCGCGTCTCGGACGTGGCCGACGTGGTCGACGCCGCCGAGAACGTGCGTCTCGGCGCCTGGGCCAACGACTCCGCCGCCGTGATCGTCAACATCCAGCGCCAGCCGGGCGCCAACGTGATCGCCGTGGTCGACAGCATCAAGAAGATCCTGCCGACCCTGCAGGCCAGCCTGCCGGGCGCGATCGACGTGCATATCCTGACCGACCGCACCACCACCATTCGTGCCTCGGTGGACGACGTCAAGTTCGAACTGCTGCTGTCGATCGTGCTGGTGGTGATGGTGATCTTCGTGTTCCTGCGCAATGTTCCCGCCACCATCATTCCAAGCGTGGCGGTGCCGCTGTCGCTGGTCGGCACCTTCGGCATCATGTACATGGCCGGCTTCTCGATCAACAACCTGACGCTGATGGCGCTGACGATCGCCACCGGCTTCGTGGTCGATGACGCCATCGTCATGATCGAAAACATTTCGCGCTACATCGAAGAAGGCATGGAGCCCTTGCAAGCCGCGCTCAAGGGCGCGCAGCAGATCGGCTTCACCATCATTTCGCTGACGTTTTCCCTGATTGCGGTGCTGATCCCGCTGCTGTTCATGGGCGATGTGGTGGGGCGGTTGTTCCATGAATTCGCCGTGACGCTGGCGGTGGCCATCCTGATCTCGGCGGTGGTGTCGCTGACGCTCACGCCGATGATGTGCGCGCGCCTGCTGCATCACGTGCCGGAAGAGAAGCAGGGCTGGTTCTATCACAAGAGCGGCGCTTTCTTCGACAACATCGTCGCACGCTACGGCGTCGCGCTGACCTGGGTGCTCGATCGCCAGCGCACCACGCTGGTGGTGGCGCTGGGTACGCTGGTGCTGACCGTGGTGCTGTACATCTTCATTCCCAAGGGCTTCTTCCCGGTGCAGGACACCGGCGTGATCCAAGGCATTTCGGAAGCCACGCAATCGGTCTCGTTCGGGGCAATGGCAGAGCGCCAGCAAGCGCTGGCCAAGGTGGTGCTGGAAGACCCGGCGGTGGAAAGCCTGTCGTCCTTCATCGGTGTCGACGGTATCAACGCCACCCTGAACAGCGGCCGCATGCTGATCAACCTGAAGCCGCATGAATCGCGCGACATCAGTGCCAGCGACATCATCCGTCGCCTGCAACCCAAGCTCGCTGAAAAAGTCCCCGGCATCACGCTCTACATGCAGCCGGTGCAGGATCTGACCATCGAAGACAGCGTCAGCCGCACGCAATACCAGTTCACGCTGGAAGACGCCGACTCCGCCGAACTCAGCACCTGGGTGCCGAAGATCGTCGATCGCCTGCGTCAATTGCCGGAACTGGCCGACGTCGCCAGCAACGTGCAGGACCAGGGTTTGCAGGCCTACGTCGAGATCGACCGCGACGCCGCTTCGCGCATGGGCGTTACCACGGCCGCCATCGACAACGCGCTGTACAACGCCTTCGGCCAACGCCTGATCTCGACCATCTACACGCAATCGAATCAGTACCGCGTGGTGATGGAGGTCAAGCCGGAATTCCAGAAGGGCCCGGAAGCGCTCAACAGCATTTTCCTGGTGGCTTCCAACGGCAACCAGATTCCACTGTCCAGCATCGCCAAGGTGACCGAGCGCACCGCGCCGCTGGTGGTCAACCATCTCGGCCAGTTCCCGGCGGCCACCGTCTCGTTCAACCTGGCGCAAGGTTCCTCGTTGGGTGAAGCGGTCAAGGCCATCATGGCGGCAGAAAAAGACATCGCCATGCCGGCCAGCATCTCGACCAACTTCCAGGGTGCCGCACTGGCATTCCAGGCATCGTTGTCGAATACGCTGTGGCTGATCCTGGCGGCGATCGTGACGATGTACATCGTGCTCGGCGTGCTGTACGAAAGCTACATCCATCCGATCACCATCCTGTCCACGCTGCCGTCGGCCGGCGTGGGCGCCTTGCTGTCGCTGATGATTTCACGCAACGACCTTGGCATCATCGGCATCATCGGCATCATCCTGCTGATCGGCATCGTCAAGAAAAACGCCATCATGATGATCGACTTCGCCCTTGAAGCCGAACGCCACGAAGGCAAGTCGCCGCGTGAAGCGATCTACCAGGCTTGCCTGTTGCGCTTCCGCCCGATCCTGATGACCACCATGGCGGCCTTGCTGGGCGCCTTGCCGCTCATGCTGGGCACGGGTGTCGGCTCCGAACTGCGCCAGCCGCTCGGCATCACCATGGTCGGCGGCCTGCTGGTGTCGCAGGTGCTGACGCTGTTCACTACGCCGGTGATCTACCTCGGTTTCGACAGCCTGGCCAAACGCATGCGCAAGCGCTTCGGCAAGGAAAAGCGTCCAGAACACCCGGATGACGACGATGCGCCTTCGGCCAACGCACCGCTGGTTCCGCCGCCTCCGGCACAGCCGCAAGTCTGACGCAGGGACAGCATGAATATTTCGCGTCCCTTCATTGAACGGCCCATCGCCACCACGCTGCTGACCATCGGCATCGCGCTGGCGGGCATGCTGGCGTTCAAGCTGTTGCCGGTGTCGCCGTTGCCGCAGGTCGACTATCCGACCATTTCGGTATCGGCGTCGATGCCCGGCGCCAGCCCGGAAACCATGGCGGCGACCATCGCCACGCCACTCGAGCGCGCGCTCGGCGCCATTGCCGGCGTCACCGAAATGACCTCGTCGAGCTCGCTCAATTCGACTCGCATCACCTTGCAGTTCGACCTCAACCGCGACATCGACGGCGCCGCGCGCGACGTGCAGGCGGCATTGAATGCGGCGCGCAGCTTGCTGCCTTCCGGCATGCCGAGCAGTCCTTCGTACCGCAAAGTGAATCCGGCCGACGCGCCTATCATGATCCTGGCGCTGACCTCGGACACCATGACGCAAGGCCAGATGTACGACGCCGCCGACAGCATCCTGGCGCAAAAACTGTCGCAGGTGCGCGGCATCGGCCAGGTCAGCGTGGGCGGCAGTTCGCAGCCTGCAGTGCGGATCGAGCTCAACCCGACCGCGCTCAACAAATACGGTATCGGCACGGCCGATGTGCGCACCGCAGTGGCCGCCACCAACGCCAATCGCCCCAAGGGCATCGTCGAGGACGGCGACCGCAACTGGCAGATCTACGCCAACGACCAGGTCAAGACGGCAGCCGAATACGCGCCGCTGATCGTGTCCTACCGCAACGGCGCGCCGGTACGCGTGCGCGACATTGCCGAGGTCAAGGATTCGGTGGCCGATCTGCGCAATTCCGGTTCCGCCAACGGCAAGCCGTCGGTGCTGGTGATCCTGAACCGCCAGCCCGGCGCCAACATCATCGAGACCGTCGATGCCGTGAATGCCTTGTTGCCCAACCTGAAGGCGTCGATCCCGCACGCCATCAATCTCGAAGTGATGATGGACCGCACGCCGACCATCCGCGCTTCGCTCAAGGACACCGAGAAGACCCTGCTGATGTCGATCGCGCTGGTGATCATGGTGGTGTTCCTGTTCCTGCGCAACGGCCGCGCCACGCTGATCCCGAGTGTGGCGGTGCCGGTCTCGCTGATCGGCACCTTCGGCATCATGTATCTGCTCGGCTATACCCTCGACAACCTGTCGCTGATGGCGCTGACAATTGCCACCGGTTTCGTGGTCGATGACGCCATCGTGGTGCTGGAAAACATTTCGCGTCACATCGAGCAGGGCATGAAGCCGGTCAAGGCGGCGCTGGTCGGCGCGCGCGAAGTTGGCTTCACGGTGCTGTCGATGAGCATTTCGCTGATTGCGGTGTTCATCCCCATCCTGATGATGGGCGGCATCGTCGGCCGCCTGTTCCGCGAGTTCGCGGTGACGCTGTCGGTGGCGATCCTGGTGTCGCTGCTGGTATCGCTGACCACCACGCCGATGATGTGCGCCATGCTGCTCAAGCAAGAGAGCGAAGAAGAGCGCAAACCGGGTCGTTTCTTCACGGCTGTCGAGCGCCTGTTCGACAGCATGCTGCGCGGCTATGAGCGTTCGCTGGCGTGGGCCTTGCGGTTCTCGCCGCTGATGATCGTGATCCTGCTCGCCACGATTGCGCTCAATGTCTATCTGTACGTGATCGTGCCCAAGGGTTTCTTCCCGCAGCAGGACACCGGCCGGCTGGTCGGAGGCATCCGCGGTGACCAGTCGATCTCGTTCCAGGCCATGAAGATCAAGCTCAACGAATTCATCGAAATCGTGCGCCAGGATCCGGCGGTGGCCAATGTCACCGCCTTCACCGGCGGCGGCCGGCGCAACGGCGGCAGCATGTTCATCGCGCTCAAGCCGCTGTCGGAACGCAAGATTTCTGCCGACAAGGTGATTGCGCGGCTGCGCCTGAAGCTGGGCCACGTGGCCGGCGCCAGCCTGTTCCTGCAGGCGGTGCAGGACATCCGCGTCGGCGCGCGCCAGAGCGATTCGCAATATGAGTACACGCTGCAGTCCGATGACCTTGAACTGTTGCGCACCTGGGAGCCCAAGATCCGCATTGCGCTTTCCAACTTGCCGCAGCTGGAAGACGTCAGCACCGACCAGCAGGACAAGGGTTTGCAGACCACGCTGACGATCGACCGCGAGACCGCCATCCGCAGCGGCGTCACGCCGCAGCTGATCGACACAAGTCTCAGTGATCTGTTCGGCCAGCGCCAGATTTCAACCATCTACAGCGGCATGAACCAGTACCACGTGGTGATGGAAGCCGCGCCGCAATACTGGCAAAGCCCGGAGATCCTCAATAGCACCTACGTCAGCCTGGCCAACAGCACGGCCAACCTGTCGCCGACCACCTCGGCACTGGGTACGCCGCCTGCGCTGACGGCGGGCGGCAAACTCAACTCCAACTCCTCGCTGGCGCTGACCCTGTCGACGGCGGCGTCGAAGCAGGTGCCGCTGACCTCGTTCTCCAGCTTCGCACCGACTACCACCTCGCTGAGCGTGAGCCACGAAGGGCAGTTCATTGCCTCGACGATTTCGTTCAACCTGGCCGAAGGCGTTTCGCTGTCGCAGGCAACGCAAGTGATCAACGACACGCTGGCGCGCCTGGGCGTACCGACGGCAGTGCATGGCGCTTTTGCCGGCACCGCCAACGCCTTCCAGTCCTCGCTCGACAGCCAGCCGGTGCTGATCCTGACGGCCTTGCTGGCGGTGTATATCGTGCTCGGCATCCTCTATGAGAGCCTGGTGCATCCGATCACCATCATCTCGACGCTGCCGTCGGCCGGCGTCGGCGCGCTGCTGGCCTTGCTGGCGACCGGCACCGACTTCAGCCTGATCGCGCTGATCGGCGTGATCCTGCTGATCGGCATCGTCAAGAAGAACGCCATCATGATGATCGACTTCGCGCTGCAGGCCGAACGCACGCGCGGGCTGTCGCCGCGCGACGCCATCTTCGAGGCGTGCAGCTTGCGCTTCCGGCCGATCATGATGACCACCATGGCAGCGCTGCTGGGCGCGGTGCCGCTGGCGCTGGGCTCCGGCGACGGCGCCGAGTTGCGCCAGCCGCTCGGTATTTCCATCGTCGGCGGCCTGATCGTGAGCCAGATGCTGACGCTGTACACGACGCCGGTGGTTTATCTCTACATGGAACGGTTCCGCTTGTGGAGCAAGGATCTGTTCGAGCGCACGACGGGACGAAAAACAGCGCAACAGGAAAATACGGGCGCGGCGTGAAACGCGGCGTTCAAGGAGAAATGACAATGACATCCGTACTGCGCAAACGCGCTTTGATTTTGACCCCGCTGGTGCTGGCCCTGGCGGCCTGCTCGGTCGGCCCCGACTATGTCCGTCCGCAAACCGCAGCGGTGCCGACGGCCTTCAAGGAAATGAAGGACTGGAAGCCGGCCCAGCCGAATGAACTGGCCATGAACGGCAAGTGGTGGGAAATGTTCGGCGACCAGCAGCTCAATGCGCTGGTGGAGCAGATCGATATTTCCAACCAGAATCTGGCGCAGTCGGAAGCCAATTTCCGCAAGGCCATGGCGCTGGTGCAGGGCGCGCGCGCCGACTATTCGCCGACGCTGTCGGTGGATGCCTCGCGCACGCGTTCGCGCTCGGCAACAAGCAGCAGCGGCAACAGCTCCAGTTCATCGGTGCGCGACAATTATTCCTTCTCGCTCAACGCCGACTGGGAAATCGACGTCTGGGGCCGCGTGCGCCGCAATGTCGAATCCAACGAAGCCAGCGCCCAGGCCAGCGCCGCCGATCTGGCGGCAACCCGGCTGAGCGCACAGGCGCAACTGGCGCAGAACTATCTGCAACTGCGCGTGCTCGATGCGCAACAGCAGTTGCTGGACGATACCGTTGCCGCTTACCAGCGCTCGTATCAGCTGACGCTGAATCAATACAACGCCGGCGTGGTCGCCAAGTCCGACGTCATCCAGGCGCAGACGCAATTGAAATCGGCGCAGGCACAGGCGCTCGACAACGGCGTACAGCGCGCGCAGCTGGAACATGCGATCGCCTTGCTGGTCGGCCAGCCGGCCTCGACCTTCTCGATCACGCCGTCGCCGTTGGCGGCTGCGGCACCGCCGATTCCGGTGGCCTTGCCGTCGATGCTGCTGGAGCGGCGTCCCGACATCGCCGGCGCCGAACGCCGCGTCGCCGCCGCCAACGCCCAGATCGGCGTGGCGCAGGCGGCGTATTATCCGAGCCTGTCGCTGTCGGCTTCGGGTGGATTCCAGACTTCCAACGGTTTGGCCAACTGGTTCACGATGCCGAGCCGGGTATGGTCGCTGGGACCGCAGCTAAGCCAGTTGATTTTCGACGGCGGCGCCCGCCGCTCGGTCACCGACCAGGCCATCGCTACCTATGACGGCGTGGCCGCAGCGTACAGGCAGACCGTGCTGACCGCGTTCCAGGAAGTGGAAGACAATCTCGCTGCGCTGCGCATCCTTGAACAGGAAGCTGTCGTGCAGAACGAAGCGCTGCAATCGGCGCGCCAGGCCGTGACCTTGGTCACCAACCAGTACAAGTCCGGTGTCGTCAATTACACTAGCGTGATCACGGCGCAGGCCACCGCGCTCACCAGCGAACGCACTGCGCTGGATATCCTGTACCGCCGCATGGCCGCTAGCGTGTTGCTGACCAAGGCGCTGGGCGGCGGCTGGAGCGAGCAGAACATCGCCGACCTGGGCGCGCTGGCAAGTCAGTCGGAGAACAGCAAGAAGAAATAAGATTGAACAAGTTTGCCGGATCGGCAAAAAGCGCAGCCTCGGTGCTGCGCTTTTTTTATGCGCCGATATCCCAGACTACGTCTGCACGAACCGCGCCGCGCAAGGCATTGCAGATCATCACCGCATCGGCGCGGCGCAGTTCCTCGCGCGTGATGCTGCGCTCGGTCGCGGCCCATGCGGGATCGGCGAGCAGCACCGAACGCATCACGCCGGGCAGCGCACCGGCCGCCAGCGGCGGCGTGTACCAGCGACCATCCAGTTGCACGAAGACATTGCTGCGGCCGCCTTCAGTCAGTTCGTCACGTTCGTTGAAGAACAGCGCGTCGAAACCGCCGCGCCGCTCGGCGTCTTTCCAAGCTTCGTCGTAAGCGGTGCGCATTGACGTCTTGTGGCGCAGGAACAGATCGTCGCTGGCGCTCGGCATAGGTGAGATGAACACTTTCACAGTTGCACCTAGCGCCGACAGCGCGCCTTGCTGCAAGCGGACCGCGCTGTCGCGGAACAGGTCCAGCCGCAAGCGATGCGGCGTTGCCGGAGGCAGTTGCGCGCAGGCTTCGGTCAACGCATTGCGGATGGTCGTTTCATCGAATGTGAAATTGAAATACGCCGCCGAGTTCTGCAGCCGCCGCAGATGCAGGTCCAGGTGGCGGCAGCCGTTTTCATGGTCGGCATGGATGGTTTCGAACAGGCTGAAGCCGCCATCGAGGCCGGTCAGGAATGCCGACTTCAAGCGGCATTCGGCAAACTCATCTGCGGCCTTGCTGTCGTAGACAATGCCGGCGCCTACACCCATTTCACCGCGGCGCAGACTTTGTTCAGGCGCTTGCAGCGCCAGTGTGCGAATCGGCACCGACAGGCAGAAATCGCCCACGGTACGACCTGGCTCGGCAGCGTCGAACCAGCCGATGGCGCCGGTGTACAAGCCGCGCGGCGTCGACTCGAGTTCTCGAATGATTTGCATGGTGCGGCGTTTGGGCGCGCCGGTGATCGATCCGCAAGGATAGAGAGCGGCCACCACGTCGGCGATATGCGCATCGTCGCGCAGTTGCGCCGTGACGGTCGAGGTCATCTGCAACACCTGGCCGAAGCGGCCGACTGCGAACAACTGCGGCACCTGCACCGAGCCGGCGACGGCGACGCGGCCGAGGTCGTTGCGCAGCAGGTCGACGATCATCAGGTTCTCGGCGCGGTTCTTTTCATCGTTCGCCAGCTGAACGGCGCGGCGGCTGTTTTCGGCCGCGTCGTCATGCGCCGGTGCGGTGCCTTTCATCGGCTGGGCGAGCAGCTTTCCCTGCGTGTGGCGGACGAACAGTTCCGGCGAAAACGACAGCACCCAACGCTCATCCGGCAGGCGGATGAGCGCGCCGTACGGGACCGGCTGGCGCGCGCGCAGTTTGTTGTACAGGCTGAGCGGTTCGCCCCAGGCATAGAAATGCAGACGGTAGGTGTAGTTGACCTGATAGGTGTCGCCGGCTGCAATGTAGTCGCGGATGCGCGCGATGTCGGCGCTGAAACGCTGTTCGTCGACGCTGGCGCGCACGTTGGCGACGCCGGCTTCAGCAGGAATCGCATCTTGTTGCTGTTGCAGCCAGTCATCGGTCTGCGCAGCGCTGAGACGGCGGCAGTCGGTGAACAGCAGAATTTCTGCCAGCGGACCCTCCTGGTCGGCATGCGCTTCAATGCCGTGCAAGCATCCTCCCAGCTCATAGCTGAACAGCGCCACCGCATGCAGGCCCTTTTGTTGCGCCGCCTGCATGTCGGCGAGCATGTCCGCCATGCCGTTCGCATCTTCACAGCGCAGCGTCGCCTGATAGCCGGTGTACAGGCGCGAACGCGGTTCGTCCAGGCGTGCGTTGGCATCGCCGTGGCGGTAGCTGTCGTCGAGCAGGGCGAAGCAGGGGAGGGACATAGTCGTGCGTGGTTCGGCCAAGAGTAAACAAGGGGAGGCAAGCCGCCGGACAACGGCCGGGAGCGCCCGGCAGCATCATAGCTTAAACGGTATACTGGAGCATATTTCCGTGATGCAACGGGCTCGCTGCGCAGAGGCCCGAATCAACGCTGACTCAACCAATTTCCCATCCCATGGCTTTACAGCGCACCTTCACCATTCCCCTCATCGTCGCCTGCGCCCTGTTCATGGAACAGATGGACTCTACCGTGATTTCGACCTCGCTGCCGGTGCTGGCGATCGACATGGCGGTCGATCCGATTTCGCTCAAGCTGGCGCTGACGTCCTACCTGGTCAGCCTGGCCGTGTTCATCCCGATCAGCGGCTGGATGGCCGATCGTTTCGGTGCGCTGACGATATTTCGTTCGGCGATCTGCGTGTTCATGCTGGGGTCGATCCTGTGCGGCGTCTCGCAAAGCCTGCCGGAATTCGTTGCCGCGCGCTTCTTCCAGGGCATCGGCGGCGCCATGATGGTGCCGGTCGGACGACTCGTGATCCTGCGCAGCGTCGACAAGGCCAACCTGGTCAAGGCGCTCAGCTACCTCACCATTCCGGCCATGTTCGGGCCGGTGCTGGGGCCGCCGCTGGGTGGTTTCATCACGACGTATTTCCACTGGCGCTGGATCTTCTTCATCAATATCCCGATCAGCATCCTCGGCCTGTACCTGGCCACGCGCTTCATCGCCAACGCCAAAGCGGATAGCGTCGCGCCCCTCGACTGGATCGGCTTCGTGCTGTCGGCGCTGGGTTGTTCGCTGGTGATGATGGGGCTGGCGACCACCGGACGCCACCTGGTGTCGGGCGACATTTCGCTGGCCTGCGTGGTGTTCGGCAGCCTGTCGCTGGCCGCTTACGTCTGGCATGCGCGCCGTACCGAACATCCGCTGATCGACCTCAAGCTGCTCAAGATCGAAACCCTGCAGGCCGGCGTCGGCGGCGGCTCTCTGTTCCGCCTCGGCATCGGCGCGATTCCCTTCCTGTTGCCGCTGATGCTGCAGCTCGGCTTCGGCTTCAGCGCCTTTCATTCCGGCCTGCTGACCTGCGCGTCGGCGGCCGGCGCGATGTTCATGAAGACCATCGCCGCCAAATTCCTCAAGCGCTATGGCTTCCGCCGGGTCATGATCGTCAACGGTACCTGCGGCGTGCTTTCGCTGGCGGCGATGGGCCTCTTCACGCCGGCCACGCCGTATGCGGTGATGTTGATCGTGCTGCTGATCGGCGGCTGTTTCCGTTCGCTGCAGTTCACCAGCCTCAATGCGATTTCCTACGCCGATGTCGACACCAACCGCCTCAGCCAGGCCACCAGCATTGCCAGCGTGGCGCAGCAATTGTCGGTCGGCATGGGCGTGGTGCTGGGCGGCTTCGCCTTGCAGATGTCCAACCAGTTGCAGGGTCACGCTACCCTGGTCAGCCAGGACTTCTGGCCGGCCTTCCTGACGGTGGCGGTGGCCGCCTCGTTCTCGATCCCGCTGTTGATGCGCTTGCCGCCCGATGCCGGCGCCGAACTGGCCGGCCGCAATCAGGCCAAGGCCGGTTCGGCCGGAGCAACCTAACTATTTCACGACCGCGCCATGGCTCACATGCAGCTCAAATACAGCATCTTCCCGATCAGCGCGATCCTGATCTGGTCCGGCAACACCATCGTCAGCAAGATGGCGGCGGGCGTGATCGAGCCGGCGGCGATGTCGTTCTACCGCTGGCTGATGGCCGGCCTGCTGCTGACGCCGTTTTGCCTGCGCGGGGTGTGGCGGCAGCGCCATCAGATCCGGCCGCATCTGTGGAAGATCGTGGCGCTGGCGCTGTTCGGCATGGTGCTGTACCAGAGCCTGGCGTATTTCGCGGCGGCCACATCTTCGGCCACCAGCATGGGCATGATCGCCTCGCTGATGCCCTTGCTGACCTTGCTGCTCAGCAGCATCCTGCTGCGCGAGCCGCCCACCTGGGGCACGTTGTTCGGTGGCATGCTGTCGCTGTTCGGCTTGATGATCCTGATCGGCAAGGGGCATCCGGCGCAGCTGTTTACCAACGGCGTGGTGTTCGGCGACCTGCTGATGCTGGTGGCGACCATCGCGTACGCCTTTTACAGCGTGCTGCTGAAACGCTGGGCGCTGCCGATCGCCGCATGGCATTTGTTGTACCTGCAAATCTGGGTGGCGGTGATTCTGCTGCTGCCGTTGTGCCTGGCGGCGCCGTATTCGCCGGTGACGGCCGCCAACCTACCGTTGCTGCTGTATGCCGGTATCGCCGCCTCGATCATTTCGCAGATCCTGTGGATGAACGGCATCGCCCATCTGGGGGCGACGCACTCGATCATGTTCATGAACTTGTCGCCCATATTTACCGTCATAATTGCCATGGTGGTGCTGGACGAGGCCCTGCATTCATATCACGCAGTCGGCGGCGGCATCACGCTGGCCGGCGTGGTGCTGGCGCAGGTGATCAAGCGCAGAATCGTGCGGCACACCGTCTGACGGATAAACAGGAAAACAGGCGCAAACATGAATAATGCAAACATGGTCGTCAATTGCACGGCCTACAAGAACGGCAAGAAGCTGCGCGACATCACGATCGAGGAAATCAGCGACGTGCTGGAGGAGGACAACACCTTCGTCTGGGTCGGCCTGCTCGAACCGAGCGTCGAGCTGATGCGGCAGATCAAAGAAGAATTCAACCTCCATGAACTGGCCGTGGAAGACGCCTACGCCGCCCATCAGCGGCCCAAGATCGAGGAATACGGCGACACCTTGTTCGTGGTGCTGCAGACCGCGCAAGTGGTTGACGCGGTGGTGCAATTCGGCGAGACCCACATCTTCGTCGGTGCGCGCTTCGTGGTGTCGGTGCGGCACGGTTCGTCGAGAAGCTACGCCAAGGTGCGCGAGCATTGCGAGATGCTGCCCGAGCGCCTGGTCCGCGGTCCCAGCTACGTGCTGTACTCGATCATGGACTTCGTGGTGGACAACTACGGCCCCATCATGGACGACCTGGAAGAGCGTTTCGACAAGTACGAAGCGGAGCTGTTCGACCGTGTGTCGGAGCAAGTCCATTTACAGGATCTCTACCAGCTCAAGCGCCAGCTGATCAAGATCCGCTCGGCGGCGGTGCCGTTGCTGGACGTGTGTACGCAGCTGCTGCGCTTCCACGAGAACATCATCACCAAGGACGGCAAGGTCTATTTCCGCGACATCTACGATCACGTGGTGCGCCTGATCGAGACCGGCGATCGCCTGCGTGAAATGGTGGCGGCGGCGATGCAGATCGAGCTCGCGCAAGTGACCATACGCCAGAACGAAGTGGTCAAGCGCCTGGCCGGCTGGGGCGGCATCCTGGCGATCCCGACCATGATGTTCAGCCTGTACGGCATGAACTTCAAATACATGCCCGAGCTGGAGTGGCACTGGGGTTATCCGACAGTATTGATCGCCATTGGAGGGTCATGCAGCTGGCTGTACTACCGCTTGCGCAAGGTCGGCTGGCTATAGAAAATCAGATGCAAAAAAAGGGCGGTGTGGCATTCCACACCGCCTTTTTTACGTCCCGCCCAATCAGTCGAAACGCAGGTTGTACAGCACGTTGAGGCCGTTGATGGTGCCGGTGCGCGCCACCAGCGACCAGCGCCGCGACAGCTGCCAGGTGGCCTTGGCGATGCTGGCCGCGCCGGTCAGGCTTTGCTCGTAGCCGAGCGAGAGCTTTTCGGAAATCGATTTGCCGAGATTGACCACCTGCTCGTCGGACAGGCCCGATTCACTGGCGCCGATCGAGAACTGGTCGAGGCCGATGTCCTTGGCAATCTTCTTGCCGCCGTAGTTGCCGACGAAGGCCAGCGCCTGGCTGCTGGCGCTGCGTTGGCCGAGGCCGGAACTGTCGCTGCCGTGGCCGAACATCATCCACGAGAGTTTTTCATCGTCAGGCACGTTCGGTTCCGACACCAGGCGCACGCGCGGCTGATTGGCGTTGCCGGTGACTTCGACGCCGGCTTCGACGTCCTGGTTGCGGCGCATGGCGAGAATGTTCAGGTTGGGATTGCTGATCGGTCCCTGGAAGTTGATGATGCCGCGCTCGATGTTGAGCTTGGTGCCAAAGGCTTCGTAGGTGCCTTCGCTGACCCGTACGGTGCCGGTGGCGCGCAGCGGCAGCAGCGGTTCGCTGCGCACGTTCATCTCGCCGCGCAGCTTGAGGTCGGCGCCGCTGCCGTTGAAGCGGAAGCTGTCGCCGAGGTCGACCACGATGTTCATCACCGGCGCAAAACGTCCGGCCGGTTTCTCGGTTGCCGCAGTGAGCTTTTCCTTCGAAGTCGCGGCCGCGCCGGCCTTGGCGCGGGACTTGCCGTCCTTGTCCTTGCGCACGATCACGACGTCGTCGCCCAGCTTGGGCGCACTGCTCTTGGGCAGGTCGAACAGGGCCTTGTCGACCACGAACTTGCCATCGATGCGCAATTGCTCGTTGACGTTGGCCAGTTTGGCCTGACCCGACAGCATCAGCTGGCGATCGGGACTGGCGAACAGTTGCAGGCGGTCGGCCACGATGGTGGCGTTGAGGTCGGGATCGGCGTCGCCCAGCTTGACCTTGCCGGTGGCGCGCAGCGTGCCTTCGCCGCCGTGGAATTCGATCTGGCGCAGGTCGATCACGTTGTCGTCCATGACGATGCGCACGGTGCCGTCCTTGAGCTGGATGCCCTGGTCGAACAGTGTCACGGCCAGGCTGTCGCCGTTGATGGCGCCGGACAGGCGCGGCTTGGCCAGCGTGCCGGCGGCATTGATGTCCATCGCCAGCTTGCCGTCCAGACTGTATTGCGGACCAAGCAGGGCGCCGATGGTCTTGACCTCGGGCACGTTCAGGCGCGCGTGTGCGGTCAGCGGCGAGTCCGGCAGCAGCGTCAGTACGCCGTCCTGGCGCAGCAGACCGGCCTGGCCCTGGGCTTCAATTGTGCCGACGCGGGCAGCTGCTACGCGGCTGTTGAACTTCGCTTCCTGACCGGCGAGATCGACCCGCAGTTGCAGCGCCGAGAGGCCCAGGGCGACTTGCGAAGCGCCGGTGTTGACCGACACGTCGCCGCTCTTGCGCAGCACCTGGAAGAAGCCGGAGGCGGTTTCCGCCAGCGAGAAATTCCAGTCGGCGTCAAGCACCAGATCGGTCTTCGCCGGCGGCGCAGCAGCAGATGCGCCCGTCATCTCCTGCACCAGTTCCAGGATACGTCCGACATCGAGGGCCTTGGCGCTGCCTTCCGAACGGATGCGGCCTTGCTGGTAACTCAGGCTGCGCAGGTCGATCGCCATGCGGTCGACGCTGAGGCGGGTAGCGCCCGCCACCAGCGTGTCGGCGGCGAGGGTAAGGCTCAGCGGCGACGCCAGCGCGATGCGCGGCAGGCCCTGGTTGTCGAACTTGTCGATGATGCCGTTCCAGCCGTAGCCGTTCTTGTCTTCGGTAACCTTGCCGTGGGCGTTGAGCTGCAGCGCCAGCGTCTGGTTGCGCACGCGGCCGTCGGCCTGCACGGCCAGCTTGTGGTCGCCATAGGTGCCGGACAGCGTCAGTTTCAATTGTTTGAGCGTGGCGTCGGGTCCGCTGTAGCCGTCACCGTCAATGCTCAGTTGCAACTTGTTGTTGGCGGATGCTGCACCTGTGTTGAGATCGGTCTGCAGGTCGGCCTGGCCGCCGAGCCGGTTCAGGTGATGCGCACCGAACGCCAGTTGCTGGCCGCTGTAGGTCGCACGCAGGTTGGGACGCTGCATGCTGCCGGTCAACTGGCCGTCCAGCTTGAGCAGGCCGGAAATGCCGAAGCCCAGTCGCGCCAGTTGCGGTGCATCGACATGGATGTCGAGCTTGTCGGACGGTGCGCCGAATGCACCCTTGAGCTGCAGCTGATTGCCTGCTACCTGCAGATCCAGGCTGCTCGGCAACAGGCGCTTGCCGGCCAGTTGCAGCTTGCCGTTGCCGCTCATCGGCAATTGATCGTAGCTGCTGTCGTGGATGGAAAAATTCAGCTTGGCCTGCAACGCCGGCGAGAGAGAACCGGTGGTGTCGAAGTCCATGTTGATGCGCGCGGTGATCGCGTGCGCTGCGGTGTCGGCCTTGGCGTTGGCCGGCACCTTGCCGGTCTTCACCCACAGCGAAGGATCGAAGTTGGCCAGCTTGCCCTTGAACGCATATTCCATGGCGCCGACCGTGCCCAATGTACCGGCCAGTTCCAGCCGCGCTTTCTGCGCCGTCAGCAGCACTTGTTTCAGCGCGACTTGCTCGGGCGTGACGGCGGCGTCGGCCTGGATGCTGTACTGCGCATCCTGCAGCTTTAAAACGATATCCTGGCCGCCCGGCTTGAGGACGACGTTGAGCGGACCGGCCAGGCGGGTCGGCTTGAGTTCGTTGTGAATCGCATGCAGATCGAGTCCGACAACCTCGAAGTCGAAGCGGCCGGCCTTGTCAGCGGGGTGGAACTCACCCTTGCCGGTCAAGGTAGCATTCTTGAGCAGCGCAATGCGCAAGTCGCTCAGTTGCTGGCTGTCGACGCCGAGATCAACCTTGGCCTTGACCGAGTTCAGCGGCAGCCGTTGCTGGTCGAGACTGCCGGGGATGGCGTTGACAATCTCGACCGGACCGGCGACGCGCAAATTCTCCGCCGTCGTGCCTGCCACCGGTTGCAAATCGGCATGCAGCTGTAAATCGGCTTTCGGCGCGCCGCTGCTGAAGGCTTGCGGGTTGACATGCTGCACGTCGACCTTGGCGCGCTTGAGCGGCACCGTGGCAAACGGCGTGGCGACAACGTCAGCCTTGCCGTTGAGCTTGTCGCCGGTGGCGGTCAGGGCGATGCCCAGCTCTTGCAGCGAGCCGGACAATTGCGCCGCGAGCTGGAATTTTTCCTGCTCATACAAACCGGCCAGTTCAATGCCGCCGTTGAGCGCGAACGGCTGTTTACCGCTCAGGTTCAGCAGCGCGGTGGCCTGGCCGAAGGCGGTGGTCAGCTTGTCCAGCACCAGCGTGTGCTGGACGCCGTCCGAGGTGCCGTGCAATTGCAGGCCGCTCAGTTCGGTGATGGACGTGCCTTGCTGAAGGATCAGTTTTTGCAGCGAGACGTCGTTCAGGTTCAGCGCGAGCCGCATAGGCAGACTGAGCGATGACGGCATCACGGTTGGCGTAGGCGGGGAAGGCTGCTTGTTGATGTCGACAGTGCCGACGTGGAGATAGCTGACCGTCAGGCGGCGCTGTCTCAGCGACAGATTCCAGGCGGCATCGATGCGATCGATGTCGAGTTGCATCGTAGCGTCGCGATAACGCAGGTTGCGCATGTGCAGGCCATCGGCCAGACTGCCGCCGCCGTGCACGCCGGACAATTTTCCCTGCATGCTCCAGACCGCGAAGCGCCAGGCATTGCGCGCGCCGCTGTCGGTGCCGACCACCCATGCCAGCGCCGCCGCCAGCGCCAGCAACAAGGCGGCGATCGCGAGCAATGTGTACAGCACCCGGCGACCGGCGCGTCCGCGCTTGGGCCCGGGCGCTTGCTGCTCTTCAGGATGATCGGTGGCGGTTGGAGCGGTCATGCGTGCGTCAGATATAAGTGATTCAGGTTCAAGGATGCGTCAGAAAGCGATGCCCAGCGAAATGTGCGGACGGATCTGCTTCTTCTGCACGCCGTACGCGAGATCGAGGTTGAGCGAACCGACCGGGCTGCGCCAGCGCGCGCCGGCGCCGACGCCGTTATAGAAAGTCTTGTTGTTCCAGTTGTCGGCGGCGGCGCCGACATCGTAGAACACCGCCGCGCCCCATTTTTCGGTGAACCAGCGCTGGTATTCGGCGCTGCCGGTGACCAGGTATTTGGTCGGGTAGACGGTGCCGTTGACTTCATTGCCGATGCTTTGATAACTGTAGCCGCGCACCGAATCGTTGCCGCCCGCGCGGAACAGCAGCGACGCCGGCACTTCCGATGCGGAGCCTTTGGTGAACACGCCGCCGAGCTCGGTACGCAGGATGATCAGGTCGCGCTTGGCGACCGGCAGGTATTGCTTGAAGCGACCGTACAGGCGGCCGAAGGTCTGGTCGGTGATCACGCCCTTGACGGCGAAGCCGGTTTCCAGCGTCAGCAGATTGCCCTTGCGCGGGAAGATGGGATCGTCGACGTTGCGGCGTGCCCACGAGAAGCCAGGCACCAATGCCTGATGGCGGCCTTGCGAAACGACGGTGTCGGGCGGCAGGGTGGCGCCGTTTTCCTGTTGCAGCTGGTCGCGGTAATAGGTCAGCGTGTAGGCGGTATCGTAGAACTCGCCGGTGCGGGCGCGCTTGATGCCGGTCCGCAGGCTGCGCAGGTCGACGCCTTCCAGGCGGGTGCGTTCCATCGAGGCATTGACGCTGTTGACGAAGGCCTTGCTGTCGGGCGGCATGGCCAGGTTGAGGAGGCCGTACTGGCGTTTCTGTTCGAGCCGCAGCTGGCTGTCGAACACGTATGCCTTGTTGAACACGTTGTAGTGCGAATAGCGGCCTTCGACCTGGGCGCCGGTGTCGGTGGCGTACCCGATACCGGTGCGAATGCGTTGCGTGGCGAATTCGGTGACCTGTACTTTCACGGGCGCCATGTCGGCGTTTTCCGGATCGTTGTCGATGCCGACGATGGCGTTGCTGAAGTAGGGTGTGTTCTGGATCTGGCGTTGCAGCGACAGCAGCCGGTTGACGTCGTATTCCTCGCCGACGCTGAGCGGATTGACGTTGCGGATGATGCTTTCGGGATAGCGCTTGGTGCCGGTGATCTGCAGCGGACCCAGCGTGAAGCGCGGACCGCTGTCGTAGTGCACGGTCAGGTCGGCCTGCTGGTCGTCGGGATCGACGCTGGCCTGCGACTCGGCGATACGGGCGGCGGCGTATTTGTGCTGCTGCAATGTGTCCAGGCCCTGGTTCTTGGCCTTGTCCCAGTCTTCCTGGCGGAATGGCGCGCCGACCGGCAGCGCCCAGGTTTTCTGAATATCACTCACGCGTGCCGCGTCCTGCTCGGCGGCCGCGCCGGAGACGCTGACATCAGCCGAGTTGATCTTTGTCTGCGGACCGGCATCGACATGCAGCTGCACCAGTTTTTCCTGCTTGTCGTCCTTGTCCAGGCGGACTTCGGTCTTCGGCGAAAAATAGCCTTCGGTCGAGGCCAGTTGCACCACCTGGTCGCTGACGGTGTCGAGCAGGAACTGCAGTTGCTCCTCGCTGAGGTCTGCACGATCCTGGTAGCGCACCAGGTCGAGGTGCTCCTTGAGGATTTTCTTGAGCGGATCGGGGGCGGTGATCTCAACCTTGTAGGCGGCATGCGCCGCGCCGGCAGCGCAGGACAGGAGGGCAATCGCTAATCGGCAAGTCCATTTCATCGGGTGTTCGTTGGTTCTTGGTTTTTCGTAATCATGCACTTGCCGGGGCGTTCGGGCTGAAGTGCGGTTAGGATGTTGGTTGTGGCCCTGCCGGAGGGGATTAGTTCCCCTGCAACGCACATGGCTATTGGCATGGACGGCGGCGTGAACAGCCTGCGCGACCACAGCCGCCATTGTATCCGGCAAAGTGGCATATCGAATGAAGCAAGCCCTGTACGGGGCATTTTTGAGAGTTTTCCCAAGCGGCGATCGCCGTTGAGGATGCAGACAAGGAGCAAGGAAGTGAACGCGCAAATCCCGGCAACCGAAAAGGCCACACAGGAAACCCTGGTTTCCGTGCATCGCTGGACCGACAAATTGCTGACCTTCCGGACCACGCGTCCCGCAGAATATCGTTTTACACCCGGCCAGTTCGCCCGGCTGGGCTTGCTGGTCAACGGCGAAATGGTCTGGCGCGCCTATTCGATCACTTCGGCGGAGACGGAACACGAACTGGAGTACTACGCCATCGTGGTTCCCGACGGCCTGTTCACCACCGCGCTGAATGCCCTGAAGCCGGGCGACCCGGTGTGGGTCGAAAAGCTCAGCTACGGCTTCATGACGCCCGACCGGTTCAGCGGCGGCGACGACTTCTGGATGCTGGCGACCGGCACCGGGCTGGGGCCGTATATTTCCATCCTGCAGCAGCCGGAGGTCTGGCAGCAATTCCGCAACCTGGTGCTGGTGCACTGCGTACGCCACGAAGACGAACTGACCTACCGGGAAAAATTCCAGGCCTTGCGTGAACAGGCTGCAGCGCAAAACCTGCCAGGCCGGTTGCAGCTCATTCCCATGACCACGCGCGACGATGCCGCCGGTCATCCTGACCGCCTGCACGGACGCATCACCAGCGCCTTGCGCGACGGCAGCCTTGAGCGCAAAGCCGGGCTCAACATCAATGCCGACGCATCGCGCCTGATGGTGTGCGGCAACCCCGACATGATCACCGAGGTGCGCGACATCCTGCGCGAACGCGGACTCGGCCCATGCCGCCGGGCAGGCGGAGGGCAATTCATTACCGAAGATTATTGGTGACAGTAGTGCAGGTGCGCGCACCTCGCGCACCTCAATCGCCTTGTTGAACGGACGTGCTGCGCTGCGAAGCGAAGCCGTCCGTTTTGTTTTTCTCAGCGATAGTCGAAAGAAACCAGCACCGTGCTGTGCATGGCGGCCGCATCGACGTTGGCCGCCTTGCGCAAAGTTGCCGTCAACGGAATGGACACTGCCTGCCTGCCTTTGAAGTTGTAGCTGATGCTGTCGCCCGGACCGATCAGCGTCGCGCCATGACTGATGGCAACTTCCGCACCTGCCGTACCGCCGTCAAAGGTCTTGCGGCCGGTCGCCGTGCCCATGTCCTGCATGGAAATCCGCACGGACTGGCTGTTATCGCAATACACGCTGAAGGGAATCTTGCTGCCGCCGCGCGACGTCGACAGTGTCTTCATATCGATCGCCTGGGTTTGCACCGTGCATCCCGGATCGACGATTGCACCGGAAAAGCGTATGGTTCCTCCAATGGCGAAAGCCAGCGAAGAGCATGTGCTGATGACGCCAAAGACGGCAAGGCGTTGAAAGTGGGTGATAGTGGACATGTGTTGATACTCCTCGAAAAATTGGCTGCTGAAACGGGCTGTGCAATTCGATGCAATATCGAATTTTTTCGAGAGTTTGAGAGGGGCTTACTTATATCTAATTGAATTTTTTCTAGATTATATGTCGCGATAATTTTGTTTGCTGTTGCTTTTTTGCAATTCCAAAAAATCGCAAAAAAATATTTTTCGCCGCGCTTCATAGGAGAAAAAACGCTTTGCCGAGATTGGCGAAAAACAGCAGGGAACCAAGCAGGATGGCAGCCACTCCAGAGCATATATTTTTTGAGGGGCATATCGCACATGCACGAAGTGCGTATGGTTGAAGCCGCTAAGCGTGCAAATTAATGATAGGAGAATGTATGAGTTTAATTTTGAATAAGGTCCTGCAAATCGCAATTGCAGACGATCATCCCGTGGTGCTCAACGCACTCAAACACGAACTGGGCCGCCTGCCGGAATTTCGCATCGTGCTGATGGCGCACACCGGCGACGAATTGCTGGAGTCCTTGCAGCGCACGCCGTGCGAAGTGGTCATCACCGACTTCGCCATGCCGACTGACGAGAAGGACGAAGCCGACGGCTTCGTGCTGATCAAGCGCATCCGCGCCGAGTTTCCGTCGACCAAGCTGATCGTCTACACCGCGATGAGCAACAGCGCCGTGGTCAAGCGCCTGTACCGCATGGGCGTGTTCTCGGTCATCAGCAAGAAGGAGAAAGCCGATGAGCTGGTCAACGCCTGTCTGGCCACGCAATCGACCAAGCAGGTTTATTTCCCCGTATCACTGCGCGGCGAGCTGGAAATGAGCTGGGCCCAGGGCGATGCGTTCGCGCAAAACAAGGAGCTCACCATGAGCGAATTGGAAGTGGTGCGACTGTTCGTCGGCGGCTGCTCGCTTGGTGATATTTGCGATCGCCTGTCGCGCACGCCCAGCACTGTCAGCACGCACAAGAACAATGCCATGCGCAAGCTAGGCCTTGCCACTGATGCGGATCTGATCAAGTATGCGTATGCGACCGGCATGATCTGATTTTTAGTGGTTAATAAAAAGGGGTGGTAATCGCCGCACCTGCGGCAAAAAAAATTGATCTGCATGAATCCGCGACGGATGTCATCCGGCGCGAAGCGGAAAACAATCATCTTCGACAGAGCGCAGCAGATGGGGCGCGCTCTTTCTTCTTCTCTTCCTTTCGTCTTCCCTTCCTTCTTCTTTTTCTCTCTTCTTTCTTACTTTCGTTTCTATTTTTCCTTCTGCAGTCGACGGGGGAGACGTGCGCGTCTCTGCTATTCCTTGTCGTGAACGACATGCTGATCTGCGCGGCGCGTCATGGTGTCGGCGCAAGGAATATGCATCGGCATCCCGGTTGACGGCCTGACGTTGGGTGGTCGTGCCGGGATTTTCACCTCTCGTCTCATCGGTTTTTTGTCGGATTTTTTTCTCCAAGAGCAGTTTGAGATTTTTCTTATATTTTTAGTATCGGTGAATCCCTATGATGCGTCCTGTGATGAATGTGTCAGAACCAAAAGCGACACGCTCAACGCAACTTCACGCTATGCAAATGCAATGTCGTCCGGCGGTATCGGGGGAATGTGTGGCGAGGTCTTTTGCAGGTTCAGGCATCTGCATGAATTGCGAAAATTTTTAAATTCAATTTGGAGTATCACCATGAAAAAAATCATTCTGTCTTCTTTGCTGGCTGTCGCAGCGGCAGCGCCGATCGCTTCCCAGGCGGCTGACGGCACCATCACCTTCAACGGTAACATCACCAGTCAGACTTGCACCATCAACGGTGGCACAGGCGACGTCACAGTGACTATGCCGAAAATCTCTACTTCGGCCCTTAACGGTGCTGGCCAAAAGGCTGGTACCGATCTTCAGTCGATCAAGCTCAATCTGACTGCTTGTAGTCCAGCAACGGGCGCCGTACGTGCTTTCTTCGAAGGCGGTTCGACAGTTAACCTGACTACCCATCATCTGAAGAATGCGACCGGCGCTGGCCGCGCCACCTTGGTTGAAGTGGCAGTTCTCAATACTGACGGATCGGACGTCATCCTCGGCGCAGGTTTCGGCGCTCAGAACGTCGCATACGTGCCAATCAGTGCTGCGGGTACTGCGCAATTGGTGTACGGCTCCCAGTACGTGGCGACGGGTGTGGCCACACAAGGTACGGTTAATACGACGGTCCAATACAGCCTGGACTTCCAATAAGCCGTTTGGCGCAAAGACGACTGGTCTTTGGCTGGCTTTCTTTGATGCCATCTTTGCGCCTGAACCCGGGTGTCGGGCATCGCCCTTAATCGCCCGGGTTCATCAACAGCAAAATAAGGGATTCATATGAAATACAACATAAAAAAAACAGCCGTTGCCTTGCTGCTGGCGGCCAACGCGGCTACCAGTTGGGCGAGCGTAATCATTCACGGAACACGCGTGATTTTTCCGTCCAATGAAAAAGAAGTGTCCGTGCGTCTCAGCAACGAAGGACAAGTGCCCGGCCTGGTTCAGATGTGGATGGATGCCGGGGACATCAATGCCAAGCCGGATGAAACCAAAGTGCCGTTCATCCTGACGCCGCCGCTGTTCCGTGTCGAACCGGGAAAAGGACAGACGCTGCGCATGATCTACACGCGCGAACCTCTGCCGCAAGACAAGGAATCGGTCTTTTACCTGAACCTGCTCGAAGTACCGCCACGGCCGGTCGATCTGGAGGCGGAAAACGTCAATTTCATGCAGATGGCTTTCCGTACGCGCATCAAGGTGTTCTATCGCCCCAAGGCGTTGGACAGCCAGGACGCCTATTACAAGGGACCGGCGCAGTTTGCATGGACTGTCGTGCGCGAAGGTTCCGGTTATGCGCTCGAGGTCAGGAACCCGACGCCGTATTACTTCAGCCTTATCAGTGCCGGACTGGCTGCGCCAGTGGAAGGCGGAACCGATGTCATGAATAGCGAAGGCGCTATGGTCGCGCCGGGCGGCACCCAGAAATATCTGCTCAAAGATCTCAAGAGCATGCCAGCAGCAGGGCAAAAAGTGAAATTCGAATTCCTGAACGACTACGGCGGCGCCGTTACCGGAGAAGGTGTGTTATCGAAGTGATCGCACCGGCGGTCGAAGTTTTTTAGGTCAGGTCATCTCTCCATCATTATTGAAACGCAGCAAGTCCTCGCAAGAGGACCCAGCAGAAACCATGAAACCCATTCGTCCGACACTCAAACGCAAGCCCCTGTGCAACATGATTCTGGTCATGCTTGCAGCGTTGCCTGCCTGTGCCGCCCATGCGGAGAAAAAACCGACCGCCTTGGCACAGGCGCAGTTCAACGATCAGTTCCTGCAACGCAAGGATGGCAAGTCGGTCGACCTGTCGCGTTTTCAGAACGGCAATCCGGTCCAGGCCGGTTCTTACCGCGCCGACGTCTATGTGAATGACTCGTGGATGGGGCGTTCGGATGTGGTGATGCGCAGCGTCAACGGCGATCCGACCAACGTGGTGTTTTGTGCGGATCGCGCTTTCCTGGACATGGCAGGCGTCGACTTCGCCAAACTTTCGCCTGAGACGCTGGAGATCATCAAGCAGGCAACACCGGAGAGTTGTCTCAACATCGAAGAGTTGATTCCCAGCGCGACCGCGTCGTTCGACAATGCCGAACTGCGCCTGAACGTTAGTATTCCGCAGATTGCGCTGCGCAGGCAGGCGCGCGGCTACGTCAGTCCGGAATTCTGGGATCGCGGCGTCAATGCGGCGATCTTAGGCTACAACTTCAATACCTATCGCACCAGCACACCTGGAGCGCCGTCCAATTCCTCCTATTATCTGGGTCTCAACGGCGGCATCAATCTGGGCGACTGGCGCTTGCGCAACTTTTCGGCGGTGACAAAGCAAAGCGGCGGTGAGACACGTTTTCAGAATACCGCGACCTATCTGCAGCGAGACCTGATCGACCTGAAAAGCCAACTGACCATCGGCGATACATTCACACCAGGTAATTTTTTCGACAGCTTCTCATTCCGCGGGGTGCGCTTGGCATCGGACGACCGCATGCTCCCGGATTCCCTCAGCGGTTACGCGCCGGTGGTGCGCGGTGTCGCCAAGACCAACGCCAAGGTGACGGTGTCCCAGGCCGGCAACATCCTCTACGAAACCACGGTCGCTCCCGGTCAGTTCGAGATCAATGATCTGTACGCTACCGGCTACGGCGGCGACCTGTCGGTCGTCGTTACCGAAGCCGACGGTAGCCGCAGCAGCTTCACCGTCCCGTACGCATCGGTGGCGCAATTGCTGCGCCCCGGCGTCAGCCGCTACAGCGTCACCGCCGGTCGCACACGCAACTATGGATTGTCGCAGGCCAATTTTGTTCAGGCGACGTATGAGCGTGGCATGACCAACAGCGTGACCCTGTTCGGCGGCGCACAGGCTGCCAACGATTATCTGTCGGCGGTAGGTGGCGCGGCGCTTAACACCGAAGTTGGTGCGTTCTCGGCCAGCATGACGCAGTCGCACGCCAAGGTCTCGGAGCAGGAAACACGCTCCGGCCAGAGTTACAAGGCCGACTACAGCAAGCTGCTGAAAGACACCGGCACCAATCTGTCGCTGGCGGCGTACCGCTATTCCAGCGCCGGCTTCATGCGCCTGCAAGACCTGCTGATGGCCAAGGATCTGACCGCCAAGGGATTCTCGAATAGTCAGATCGATCGCCAACGCAGCCAGCTGCAGCTGATGGTCAATCAGTCCCTGGGCGACAAGAACGGCTCTTTCTACCTCAGCAGTTCGATGCAGAACTACTGGAACCGCGACGGCTCGACCATGCAATACCAGGCCGGCTACAACAACAGCTGGAAGATGATCAGCTACAGCGTTTACATGCAGCGCCAGAAGGATCTGACCAGCGGCGCCACTAGCACCCAGTATTACGCCAGCGCCTCCATGCCGCTCGGCCGTGAGGTGCAATCGCCGATGATGACGGCCAGCGTCAGCAAGGACAGCGCCGGCGGTACCAGCCTGCAATCGACGCTTAGCGGCGTGCTGGGAGAGGACAATGCCTTCAGCTATGGCGTGAGTGCAAGCAAGAGCCCGGGTTCTTCGAACGCGTCGGTCAATGGCCAGTACCGTGCCGCCTATGCCAATGTCGGCGGCAGCTACGGTTACACGAACGGCGGCTCGACGCAAATGTCGGCGCAGGCATCCGGCGCCATCGTCGCGCATCCAGGTGGCATTACGCTGGCGCAATCGGTGGGTGAAACCATCGGCATCGTCGAGGCGCGCGACGCCGAAGGCGCCATGGTCAACACCGCCGGTGTGCGGGTGGACGGTCGCGGCTATGCGGTCGTGCCGTACATGACGCCATATCGTCTCAACGAAATTGCCCTCGATCCCAAAGGCACCTCTACCGACGTCGAACTGGCGATCACCAGCCAGCGCGTTGCGCCACGGGCAGGGGCGGTGGTGATGCTGAAATACCCGACCGTGAGCGGCCGCTCCATGCTGCTTCAGGTGACGCTGCCGAACGGCGATGCGGTGCCGTTCGGCGCCGAAGCGCTGGATGACAAGGGCAATTCGATCGGTCTGGCCGGACAGGGCGGCCGCGTGTTCGTGCGCACCACCAACGAGGATGAAGGACGCCTTCAGATGCGTTGGGGACCGGCGGCAACCGAGCAATGTTCGGTACAGTACCAGTTGCCGCCGCGCCCGAAGGACGCCAAAGGCATTGTTTTCGACACTGCGGAAGCGCGCTGCGAGTTTACAGCGCAGGTCGCGGTCAAGAAGCCGGACCTCAATATCGTCGGCAAAGTCGCAAGCCCCGGCGTGACACGCTGATCACCTGTGTCGCCCGCATGGAAAAAGCCGTCCACTGGACGGCTTTTTCCATGGCATGACCGCGCAACCGGCCTCGGGTCGGATAGTCACACGATTCAGCGTCCGACAAACTGCGCCGTGCGCTTTTCTTTGAACGCTGCAATCCCTTCACGCCGATCCTCGCTGGCCGCCAGCAGGGAAAACGACTTGCGCTCCAGATTCAGTCCGGCTTCCAGGCCCAGCTCATACGACTTGAGCATGGCTTCCTTCGCCAGCCGCAGGGCCAGTGGCGACTTGACGGCGATGGTTTCGGCCAGCGCCAGCGTGCGCGGCAGCGTTTGCTCATCGTCGGCGACTTCAGCGATCAGGCCTGCCGTCAGTGCATCATCGGCCGACAAAAACTCGCCGCTCAGCACCATCTTCATCGCCAGCGGCTTGCCGACCGTGCGGATCAGGCGCTGCGTGCCGCCGGCGCCGGGAATGGTGCCGAGGTTGATTTCCGGTTGACCTATTTTTGCGCCGCGCCCGGCGATGGCAATGTCGGCATGCATCAGCATTTCGCAACCGGCGCCCAGCGCGTAACCATTGACGGCGGCCAGCAAGGGCTTGCTGAAACCGGCGATGGTTTTCCAATACTGCGGACGCACATCGAGCAGGGCGCTGATGGCGTCGGTCTGCGCCATCTCGTTGATGTCGGCGCCGGCGGCGAACACTTTCGCGCCGCCGGTGATGACCACGACACGGATGCTGTCGTCGGCTTCCGCCAGCTCCAGCTCGGCGGCAATTTCGCGCAGGCTGTTGTTGCGCAGCGCGTTGCGCACGTCCGGGCGGTTGAGCGTGATCAGCAGCACGTGCACGCTGCTGCGTTCAACCAGAATGTCTTGGTTCGAGGTGACGGTGGAAGTGACGGATTGCTCGCTCATGGAGTGGCCGTCCTTCAGACGCGTTCGATGATCACGGCGATGCCCTGGCCGACGCCGATGCACATGGTGCACAGCGCGTAGCGGCCGCCGGTGCGTTCCAGCTGGTTGATCGCGGTGGTGATCAGGCGTGCACCGGATGCGCCCAGCGGGTGGCCGATGGCGATGGCGCCGCCGTTCGGATTGACGTGGGCGGCATCGTCCGCCAGGCCGAGATCGCGCGTCACCGCCAGGCCTTGCGCGGCGAAGGCTTCATTGAGTTCGATCACGTCCATCTGTTCCAGCTTCAGTCCGGTCTGCGCCAACACCTTGCGCGAAGCCGGCGAGGGGCCGAAGCCCATGATGCGCGGCGCCAGGCCGGCAGTGGCCATGCCCAGCACCTTGGCGCGCGGCTTCAGCTGGTAGCGGTCGACCGCTGCGGCCGAGGCCAGCAGCACGGCGCAGGCGCCGTCGTTGACGCCCGAGGCGTTGCCGGCGGTGACGGTGCCGTCCGGGCGAACCACGCCTTTGAGGCGGCCCAGTGCTTCGACCGTGGTGTCAGGGCGCGGATGCTCGTCGTCCTTGACGATCTTGGGATCACCCTTCTTTTGCGGGATCGTGACCGGCACGATTTCACCGGCGAAGAACCCGGCGGCATTGGCGGCGGCCCAGCGTTGCTGGCTGCGTACGGCGAAGGCGTCCTGGTCGGCGCGGTTGATCTTGAATTCGTCAGCCACGTTTTCTGCCGTCTCCGGCATGGAGTCGATGCCGTATTTGGCCTTCATCAGTGGATTGATGAAACGCCAGCCGATGGTGGTGTCTTCGATTTTTGCGGAACGGGAGAAAGCAGACTCCGCCTTGGCCATCACGAACGGCGCGCGCGTCATGCTTTCCACGCCGCCGGCGATCACCAGGTCGCATTCACCGGCCTTGATGGCGCGCGCTGCAGTGCCGACCGCATCCATGCTCGAGCCGCACAGGCGATTCAGCGTGGTGCCCGGCACTTCAACCGGCAAGCCGGCCAGCAAGCCGGCCATGCGTGCGACGTTGCGGTTGTCTTCGCCGGCCTGGTTGGCGCAGCCGTAGATGATGTCGTCGACCTTGGTCCAGTCGACGCCGGGATTGCGCTCGATCAGCGCACGAATCGGCAAGGCGGCCAGGTCATCGGCGCGCACGCCGGACAGGGCGCCGCCGAAGCGGCCGAAAGGGGTGCGGATGGCGTCGCAGATAAAAGCTTCCATGATGTTCCTTGTCTGTTGCCTGATGGCTGAATAGGGGTTGGTTGGTATCGCTCAGATCGCGCCGGTCGGCGCTTCATGCACTACCTTCGGACGCTGATCGACCACGCGCTTGGCCTTGCCCACGGCAGACCGCTCGATCTTGCCGCTGGCCACCACCTGCACTGACGTGGTCACGCCGACGTGCGTCTTGATGTGATGCTGCAGTTCGTTCGCCAGCGCATCGATGTCGCCGGACGACAGCGCGACTTCCGGACGCAGCTCGACGGTCACGCCCAAGGTGTCGAGATGGCCGTTGCGGCCGACCACCAGTTGATACTGCGGCGCCAGTTTCGGCATCTTCAGGATCAGTTCTTCGATCTGGGTCGGGAACACGTTCACGCCGCGGATGATCAGCATGTCGTCGGAACGGCCGGTGATCTTGCCGATGCGGCGCATCGAGCGCGACGTCGCCGGCAGCAGGCGCGTCAGGTCGCGGGTGCGGTAGCGGATGATCGGCAGCGCTTCCTTGGTCAGCGAGGTGAACACCAGTTCGCCGTCGGAACCGTCCGGCAGCACTTCGCCGGTTTCCGGGTTGATGATTTCGGGATAGAAATGATCTTCCCAGATCACCGGGCCATCCTTGCTTTCGATGCATTCGCTGGCCACGCCCGGTCCCATGACTTCCGACAGGCCGTAGATATCGACCGCGTCAATGCCGGCGCGCGCCTGGATCTCGGCGCGCATGGCGTCGGTCCACGGTTCGGCGCCGAAGATGCCGACCTTGAGCGAGCTGTCCACCGCATCGAGTCCCTGGCGTTGAAATTCTTCAATGATGTTGAGCATGTACGACGGCGTCACCATGATGATGCTCGGCTTGAAGTCCTGGATCAGCTGGACTTGCTTTTCAGTCTGGCCGCCGGACATCGGGATCACCGTGCAGCCCAGCTTCTCGGCGCCGTAGTGCGCGCCCAGGCCGCCGGTGAACAGGCCGTAGCCATAGGAGATGTGCACGATGTCGCCCTTGCGACCGCCTGCTGCGCGGATCGAACGCGCCACCACGGTGGCCCAGGTGTCGATGTCGTTCTGGGTGTAGCCGACCACGGTCGGCTTGCCGGTGGTGCCGCTGGAGGCGTGGATGCGCACGACCTGCTCGCGCGGCACTGCGAACATGTTGAACGGGTAGTTGTCGCGCAGGTCCTTCTTGCCCGTGAACGGGAATTTCGCCAGGTCGGCCAGCGTCTTCAGGTCGTCCGGATGCACGCCGGCGGCGTCGAACGAGGCGCGGTAATGCGGCACGTTGTCGTAGGCGTGCTTGAGGGACCACTTCATGCGCTGCAATTGCAGGGCCTGCAGCTCGTCCTTGCTGGCGGTTTCGATGGCTTCCAGGTCGCCTGGTTGTGGGGTGCGTTGTGGCATGGTGGTCTCCGTGAGGGCTCTGCTCTATTGTGTAATGAATATTGTCGTGTCCGGCGCGTCAGGCTGCAGCTGCTCGCGCCAGCGCCGTGGCGTCCAGTCCGGCGATGACTTCGCCCTTGATGCGATAGGACTTGCCGCGGAACAGCGCGATGCGCTTGCCGTCCTGGTTGGTGACGGTGATGTCGTAGACGCCGGTGCGACCCGCCAGCGATTGCTCGATGGCTTCCGCCGTCAGCACGTCGTTGACCGCGCCGGGCGCCAGGTACTCGATGCTGCAGCCGGACGCGACCGTGGCCTGGTTGCGGCTGTTGCATGAGAACGCGAATGCGCTGTCGGCCAGCGCAAAGATGAAGCCGCCGTGGCAGGACGCATGGCCGTTGAGCATGTCCGAACGCACCTGCATCGACAGCCGCGCATAGCCGGGACGTACTTCGTGGATCTTGATGCCCAGCGCCTGCGTGGCGTTGTCACGCGCATACATGGACTTGGCGGTGGCTTCGGCCAGCGCCTGTGCCTCTTCAGGATTCAGTGAAACAGCGGGTACAACAGCGGCGTTGATGATTGCTTCAGCCATGGAACTGTCCTTTGCTCGCGGTTTTTCTCATGATCAGCGGCGACACGCGATAGCGGTCTTCGCCATAGGCGGCGGCCAGGTGCGACAGCACCTCGGCGATGGTGTCCAGTCCAATGGCGTCGGCCCAGGCCAGCGGCCCGCGCGGATAGTTGACGCCTTTCTGCATCGCCATGTCGGCGTCGGCGGCGCTACACACGCCCTGGTTGACGGTGTCTGCAGCTTCGTTGGCGAGCATCGCCACGGTGCGCATGACCGCCATGCCGGGCACGTCGTCCAGACGCGAAACCGCAAAGCCGGCCGCCTGCAGCAACGCAACAATGGAGGAGTAGGCGGCATCGCTGCACTGATCGGCGCGCGTCACGGCCACGCGTGTGGCCTTGCTGAAGTCCAGCGCCAGGTCGATCAGCACGGTATCTGCATGACGGTTGTCGGCAGTGCGCTGGGTGGCGCTGCGGCCATCGGTCAGATAGGCGCGGGCGTTGCCGCACTGGAGCACCAGGCCGTCGGCGCCGGGCGTGCTGCTGCGCTCGATGCTGACGTTGCCCAGGCGTGCGGCAAGCGCTTCAGCCAGCTGGCTGGTGCCGGACAGCTGGACAGCTTGCGAAGCACGCTCAACCGCAGCTTCCGTAACCGGCGTCGGCACGACCGCATCCGCACCGTAGCGATAGAAGCCGCGTCCGCTCTTGCGCCCGAGGAAGCCGGCGTTGACCAACTCCTGCTGAATCAGCGACGGCGTAAAGCGCGGATCAGTGAAGTAGGCGTTGAATACCGACTGCGTCACTGCAAAGTTGACGTCATGACCGATCAGGTCCATCAGCTCGAAGGGCCCCATGCGGAAGCCGCCGGCTTCGCGCAGGATGGCGTCGATGGTGGCCGGTTCGGCCGCTTGCTCATTGAGGATGCGCAGGGCTTCGGCGTAGTAGGGACGCGCCACGCGGTTGACGATGAAGCCCGGCGTCGATTTGGTGTGCACCGGATTTTTGCCCCAGGCCAGCGCGGTGTCGTACACGCACTCGGCCACGGCCGCATCGCTGGCCAGGCCGCTGATGATTTCGACCAGCGCCATCAAGGGCACCGGGTTGAAGAAATGCATGCCCACCAGCCGTTGCGGCAAACGCAGCGCCGCGCCGATGCTGGTGATGGAAATCGACGAGGTGTTGCTGGCGAAGATGCAGTCGTCCGCGACCACGGCTTCCAGGTCGGCGAACAGTTTGCGTTTGACGTCGAGGTTCTCGACGATGGCTTCGACCACCAGGCCGGCTTCGGCCAGCTCGGACAAGGCCGCCGTCGGACGCAGACGTGCAGTCGCGGCGCGCGCTTGGTCGGCCGTCATGCGGCCCTTGCCGGCCAGCTTGTCGAACATGCCGCCGATGTCGGCGATGGCTTTCGCCACCGCTTCGGTGCGCGTGTCGAACAGCTGCACGCTGTAGCCGGCTGCCGCCGCCACCTGCGCGATGCCGGCGCCCATGGCGCCGCTGCCGATGACGGCAACGGTACGCGAAGGTGCAAGTGCTTTGGAATGATTGCTGCCCGACATGCTCATTCTCCGGTGAACAGCGGCGCACGCTTTTCAAGGAAGGCCGTGACGCCTTCCTTGTAGTCGCGGCTGTAGCCGAGTGCGCGCATGCTGTCGCGTTCCAGCGCCAGTTGTTCGGTCAGCGTATTGGCCGGGCTCTGATAGATCGCCGCCTTGGTGTGCGCCAGACCCTTGGTCGGCGCGCTCGCGAAATGCTGCGCCATGGCGCGCGCTTCAGTTTGCAGTTTGTCGTCGTCGACGCATTTCCAGATCAGGCCCCATTGCTCGGCTTGTTCCGCGCTCAGCTTGTTGCCCAGCATCGCCAAGCCCATCGCGCGCGCAGTGCCGACCAGGCGCGGCAGGAAGTAGGTGCCGCCGGTGTCCGGCAGCAGGCCCAGCTTGCAGAACACTTCAACGAAACTGGCCGAACGCGCCGCCAGCACGATGTCGCACGCCAGCGGGATATTGGCTCCGGCGCCTGCCGCCACGCCGTTGACCGCACAGATCACCGGGAAGGGCAGGGCGCGCAACGTCTGCACCAGCGGGCCGTAGTATTTTTCAATCGATTCGCCCAGATCAACGGCGCCGTCGCCCGGCTTCACCGCGCGGTCGGACAAGTCTTGCCCGGCGCAGAAGCCGCGTCCGGCGCCGGTCAGCAGCAAGACGCGCACGCGCGGATCGGCGGCGATCTGGTCGAGCGCATCGCGTACTTCCAGATGCATGGCGACCGTGAAGCTGTTGAGCTTGTCGGGCCGGTTCAGCGTGATGACGGCAACGCCGTCGGTGTTTTCAAACAGGATGGATTCGTATTGCATGGCGGATTCCTAACTGGTTAGACGGGTTCGCGGGTCTGCACCACGCGGAAACGGCTGGCGACGAAGGCGGTATCGGCCAGCGCGGCGTTGGCGGCCGGATTGGCGCCGGTGCCGTGGAAGTCGCTGAAGGCCGCCGACTGATTGACGAACACGCCGCCGGTCAGGTTCAGCGACAGCGCCACGCCGGCTTCGGCGGCGGCGTCGCCCAGTGCTTCCTTGACGGCGGCGTCGGTGGTGTAGGCCGATAGCGTCAGCGCGCCATGTTCGCGCACGGTTTTCTCGGCCAGTTTGATGCTCTCGGCCGTGCTGTCGCTGGCGACCGCGAACGAGATCGGGCCGAAGAATTCTTCCGTCACGGCCTTGCCGCCGGCCGCCTTCACCAGCAGCGGTGTGCGGATACGCGCTTCGGGGAATTGCGGATGCTGCAGCGACACGCTGTCGAGCACCACCTCGCCGACCTTGCGCGCCGCCTCGATGCGGTCGAGTACGGCGGTGTTCTGGATCGCGCCCAGCAGTTCCACCGCCTTGACCGGATCGCCGGTCAGTTTGCCGATGGCTTCACCGATCGCCGCCACCACGGCGTCAAAGCTCACGTGGCCTTCCGCCGTATCGATGCCGTCTTTCGGGATGTAGATATTTTGCGGCGTGGTGCACATCTGGCCGGAGTACAGCACCAGCGAGAAAGCGATGTTGCGCGCCATGCCCTTGAAGTCGGCGGTCGAGTCGATGACGATCTGGTTGACGCCGGATTTTTCGGTGAAGACCTGCGCCTGCACCGCATTGCGCTCCAGCCAGTTGCCGTTGGCGGAACTGCCGGTGAAGTCGATCAGCTTGATCTCGGGGCGCAGCGCCAGTTCGGTGGCGACCTTGTCGCCGGCCTCATGCGCGACCAGCGTGACGACGTCTGGATTGAAGCCGGCTTCGGCGATGACCGCGCGTGCGATCTCGACCGTGATCGCCAGCGGCAGGATCGCGCCGGGGTGCGGCTTGACGATCACGGTGTTGCCGGTCGCCAGGTCGGCGAACATGCCGGGATAGCTGTTCCAGGTCGGGAAGGTGCAGCAGCCGATCACCAGACCGATGCCGCGCGGCACGATGCGGAAGCTCTTCTGCATCTTCAGCGGATCATGTTTGCCTTGCGGTTTTTCCCAGTGCGCGCCGGCCGGGATGCGGCTGGTTTCCTGCCAGGCATAGGCGATCGCTTCGACGGCGCGATCCTGCGCATGCGGGCCGCCGGCCTGGAAGGACATCATGTAGGCCTGGCCGGTGGTGTGCATGACGGCGTGGGCGATTTCAAAGCTGCGGGCATTCAGGCGCGCGACGATTTCCAGCGCGACGCCGGCCCAGACTTGCGGTCCGGCCTTGCGCCAGGCGACGCCGGCGGCGGCCACGCCTTGCAGCAACTGGTCGATGTCGGCCTTCGGATACGTGATGCCGAGGGCCGGGCCGTAAGGTGAGACTTCATTGCCGGTGCGACCAGTGGTGCCGGTCTGGTCGATCTCGAACGGACGGTTCAGGCGCGCATCATAAGCGGCCTTGCCCTCGTCGGCGGCGGTTTCGCCATAGACGCGCGGGCTCGGGCTTTCGCTGTACGGGCTCCAGTAGCCGCGTTCGCCGATGGTTTGTACCGCTTTATCCAGCGTGGCGCGGTGGCGTTCAAAGAAGGTGGTCGACATGTAGTCTCCTGAATGATTGTGTAGTGGTCGACTTTGGATCAGCTGGGGTCAGCGCGGATTAGCGCGGATCAGCGAGTTCAATTATCCTGATCGAAGTCGATCAACAGCTTGTCGGTGACCGGGAAGCTCTGGCAGCTCAGGACAAAGCCGCGCGCGATTTCATAGTCTTCCAGGCAGTAGTTGGCGTCCATGTCGACCTTGCCTTCGACGATCTTGCAGCGGCAGGTGGCGCAGACGCCACCCTTGCATGAGTAGCGCATGTCGATGCCGTTCTTGAGCCCGGCGTCGAGCAGAGATTCCTTTTCCTTCTCCATCGTGAAGACGGTGTGGTAGCCGTCGACGATCACGGTGACTTCGCATTCCTGCTTGCCGACCACCGGGCGCGCTGCCACGGCCTTGTGCTTCGGGATGCTGGCGGCGAACAGTTCGACCTTGATGGCGGACTTGTCCAGTCCATTGGCTTGCAGCGATGCGCTGACGGCGTTGAGCATCTCTTCCGGGCCGCAGATGAAGGCGGCGTCGATGTCGTCGAGGGCTATCCAGGACTTGAAGAACTGGTCGCACTTCTCGCGCGTGATGCGGCCGTTGAACAACTCCACGTCCTGCTGTTCGCGGCTCATCACGTAGACCACGTTGAGGCGTTCGAGGTAGATGTCCTTCAGGTCGGTCAGCTCTTCCTTGAAGATCACCGACGACGACGCGCGGTTGCCGTACACCAGCGTGAAGCGGCTGCCCGGTTCGGCCAGCAGCGTGGTCTTGATGATCGACAGCATCGGCGTGATGCCGCTGCCGGCGGCGAAGGCCAGGTAATGTTTCTGGTTGGCGGCGTCCAGCGGCAGGTTGAAGTGACCCATCGGCGGCATCACCTGCAGGCTCTGGCCCGGCTTGAGCGTGTCGTTGGCCCAGGTCGAAAAGACGCCGCCTTGCGTGCGCTTGATCGCCACGCGCAACTGGTCGTCCTGCACCGCCGAGCAGATCGAGTAGGAGCGGCGCAGGTCTTCGCCGTTGATCTCGGAGCGCAGCGTCAGGTGCTGGCCCTGAGTGTACTGGAAGGTCTCTTTGAGTTCGGCCGGCACGTCGAACGACACGACGATGGTGTCGCGGGTTTCGTTCTTCACGTTGCCGACGGTCAGAGGATAAAATTTGCTCATGATGGGTGTCTGCCTGATGTGCTTGGGACGCCTATTGAAGAATCAATGGGCTCAATGGGCTTTGAAATAGTCGAACGGCTCCAGGCAATCCTTGCACTGGTACAGGGATTTGCAGGAGGTTGAACCGAACTGGCTGACGACCACGGTGTGCATCGAGCCGCAATGCGGGCAGGCCACCTTGGGCGCCTGCAAGCGCTTGCGACTGATGCCGCTGATGTCGATCACCTGTTGCGCCGGCGGCGCGATGCCGTAGCCCTTGAGCTGGCTCTTGCCGTGTTCGCTCATCCAGTCGGTGCTCCAGGCCGGCGACAGCCGGGTCTGGATGTCGACGCCGGCCACGCCGTGCTGCGCCAGCACCGCGACGATCTCCTGGGAAATCACGTTCATGGCGGGGCAGCCGGAATAGGTCGGCGTGATCACGATGGTGCATTGCACTTCCTGCTCGTCGTCCGCGCTCGTGCCAGTGCTGGTGCTGACTTGCACATCGCGCACGATGCCCAGGTCCACCACCGAAATCACCGGGATTTCAGGATCGGGGACCAGGTGCAGCCAGCTCCAGATTTGTTCCTGGAGCTGCTCGGTCGACAGGCTGGAAGCGCTCGCGATCACCAGCTTGCTCCCGGATACGTGCGTTGCAGGAACTGCATTTCCGCCAACAAGTAGCCGAGGTGTTCGGTGTGCTTGCCTTGCTTGCCGCCGCTTTGCATCCAGGCGTCGGCCGGCGGCGTCTGCAGGGTCGCTTCAGTCAGGATTTCCTGCACGTGCTGCAGCCATTTCGCGCGGATCGCATCCGGCGCGGGCGCCACGCCTTCCTGTTGCATGGCCAGGTCGGCGGCGTCGCTGCTGAACAGTTCGCCGGTGTACGGCCACAGGTAATCGACAGCCTGCTGCACCATGCGATGGCTCAGTTCGGTGCCGTCGCCGAGGCGCACGATCAGGTCGCCGCTGCGGCGCACGTGATAGGTCACTTCCTTGATCGACTTCTGGGCGATCTCGGCGATGCGCGGATCGGTCGAGGTCGTCAGCGCTTCCAGCAGGAAGTAATGCGCCGCGTCGAAGAAGAACTGGCGCACCAGCGTATCCGCGTAGTTGCCATTGGGCTGTTCGACCAGCAGCACGTTGCTGAACTGGTGGGCGTCGCGCAGGAAGGCCAACTGGTCTTCACCGCGGCCGTCGCCTTCGAGTTCGCCGGCGTAGGACAGCCACATCCGCGCCTGGCCGATCAGGTCCAGGGCGACGTTGGTCAAGGCCATATCCTCTTCCAGGGCAGGGCCCTTGCCGCACCACTCGGACAGGCGCTGGCTGAGGATCAGCGCGTTGTCGCCGAGGCGGCGTACATAAGTTGCTTTATCTGACATGCCGGTTTCCTGATCGCAAGATTAGAGGTTCTTCACTTCTTCCGGCATCGGGAAGAAGGTCGGGTGGCGATACACCTTGTTGTTGGCCGGCTCGAACAGCGCGACCTTGTCGCCCGGGCTGCTGGAGACGATATCGGCGGCGCGCACCACCCAGATGCCGACGCCTTCGTTGCGGCGCGTGTAGACGTCGCGCGCATTGTTGATCGCCATCTCGGCGTCAGGCGCGTGCAGGCTGCCGACGTGCTTGTGCGCCAGGCCGTGCTGACTGCGGATGAAAACTTCCCATAGCGGCCATTCTTTACTCATCATCTCTTCCTTTGGACTGGACCGGCCCACGCTGCAAACAGGTGGTGGGGCGGTCGTGGCTGTGTTGTATTGGATTACGTATTTATGTGGCTACTTATGTGGCTACTCATGCGGCGGCTTGCGCCGTTTGTTTCTTGTCGGCGTGGGCGACCAGCGCATCGCGGAACCATGCGCCGTCGTCGTAAGCCTTGTTGCGCGTCTGCAGGCGCTCGCGATTGCAAGGGCCGTTGCCGCGCAGGACGTTGTGGAATTCTTCCCAGTCGATCGCGCCGAAATCGTAGCGGCCGGTTTCCTCGTTCCACTTGAGATCCGGATCGGGCACGGTCAGACCGAGGTATTGGGCTTGCGGCACGGTCTGGTCGACCATGCGCTGGCGCAGCTCGTCGTTGGAGAACAGCTTGATGCGCCATTGCGCCGACTGCGCGCTGTTGACCGAGGCGGCGTCGGACGGACCGAACATCATCAGCGACGGCCACCACCAGCGATTGAGTGCATCCTGCGCCATCTGTTTCTGTTCCGGCGTGCCCTTGCACAGCGACATCATGATGTCGTAGCCCTGACGCGCATGGAAGGATTCTTCCTTGCACACACGCACCATGGCGCGTGCATACGGACCGTAAGAGCAGCGGCACAGCGGGATCTGGTTGATGATCGCGGAGCCGTCCACCAGCCAGCCGATGGCGCCCATGTCGGCCCACGACAGCGTCGGGTAATTGAAGATGCTGGAATACTTGGCCTTGCCCGAGTGCAGGTCGGCCAGCAGCTGATCGCGCGTCACGCCCAAGGTTTCGGCGGCGCTGTACAGATACAGGCCGTGGCCGGCTTCATCCTGGATCTTGGCCAGCAGCACGGCCTTGCGCTCCAGCGTCGGCGCGCGCGTGACCCAGTTCGCCTCCGGCAACTGGCCGACGATTTCCGAGTGCGCGTGCTGCGACACCTGACGGATCAGCGTCTTGCGATAGGCGTCCGGCATCCAATCCTTCGGCTCGATCTTGACGCCGTCGTCGATGCGCGCCTGGAACGCGCGTTCTTCCTCGCTCATCTCGTCGGCTGAGCGCACGTTCTTGAGTCCGGTTTCTACCAGTTGTGCATACATGATGTTCATCTCCACTGAGGTGATTGTGGCCGCGCTGATCAATGACCCGATCAATGATTCACTGCGGCGCGACGGCGTGTTTCTAAATAAGGTGACTAAGGTGACGCTTCAGTTCTTCTTTGCCGCGATCAGCGGCTCCACCGCAGGCGCTTTCAACTTCGGCCGATCGGCTTCGATCTCTTGCAGCGGCTGGACTTCCTTCATGCTGGCCAGGCAACGCTTGGTCAGGTCCTGATAGGTATGCGTGCCTTCGCGCTTCCAGGCAATTTCCTGCTCGGTCAGTTCGCGCAGGATCTTGGCCGGGACGCCGGCGGCCAGCGAGCGCGGCGGCACTTTCATGCCGGCGCGGATGAAGGCGCTGGCGGCGACGATGGCTTCTTCGCCGACTTCGGCGTCGTCCATCACTACCGCATTCATGCCGACCAGCGCGTCGCGGCGCACGATGCAGCTGTGCAATACGGCGCCGTGGCCGATGTGGCCGTTTTCTTCGATCACCGTGTCATGCGCCGGGAAGCCGTGCACCACGCAGGTGTCCTGCACATTGGAGCCGCGATGCATGACGATGCGGCCGAAATCGCCGCGCAGGCAGGCGGCCGGTCCTATATAGCAATCCGGTCCGACGATCACGTCGCCGATCAAGACGGCGGTCGGATGAACGTAGGCGCTGGGATCCACCACCGGGATCACGCCTTCTATCGAATAACACGGCATTGCTCGTCTCCTTGATGACCTGCTTGTCCAGATGTTCCGGCTCTGTTTTTGGCGGGGCGGGGCAATGTAAAAAACATTTGCCTGGCATCCGATTTTGGTTAATAATAAATTCAACCGACCGGTCGGTCAATAATGTTTTGAACTATTTTCGCTATTTGTGTTGCGTTCGCGGCGTGCAAGAGTGCGCGCCAAAGCCGCGCCCAGAGCGGAAGAGCGAGCCATTGTAAAAACGGTCGGGAGATAGTTTGACGTTCTTTCAGCATGTCGCGACATGCCGGAATGCCAGCACGAACTTGCGCAGCGACGAGTGAATGCAAGCCGGTGAGAGCGATAAGTGAAGCTGAATTGGGCCCGATTACGGCACAATCACGGCTTCTTGGAAATTGTTGAAAGGAAGAAAGCTATGCCACGCAAGCGTGCAGCAGGATTTGATAACCAGCGCGACCTGATCATCGAGCAAGCGGCAACCTTGTTCGCGCGCAATGGTTTTCCCGGCACGTCGATGAATGAAGTGGCGGAGGCATGCGGTCTGTCGAAGGCATCGCTGTATCACTACATGTCGGACAAATATCAGTTGCTGATGTTTATCTGCGAAGGCCATATCGAGCGCCTGTGCGCTCTGGTCGATGAAGTGGCGCAGCAGGACCTGGCGCCGGAACCGCGCCTGCGCCTGATGGTGCAGCGATTTGTCGAGGAATACGCCGATGCCCAGAATGAGCATCGGGTGCTGACCGAGGATGTGCGTTTCCTGAAAGAGGAAGACCAGCAGCGCATCTTCGCCGGCGAGCGCAAGGTGGTTGGCGCCATGGCGCAGGCAATGATCGGTGTGCGGCCCGAGCTGGACGCCAGCAAGATGGCCAAGCCGTTGACGATGCTGCTGTTCGGCATGATCAACTGGATGTTCATGTGGTTGAAGCCCGACGGCGGGCTGACGCATGAGCGCATGGCGATGGTGGTGTCGGACCTGTTGTTCGGCGGTATCGGCGCAGTGCGACTGGACGATATCGGCCAGTCCTGAGAAGGAAAAGAATACGGCAGGAATGAGCAAGGCTCCAGATCGAGAGTCGATCATTCCCGCGCAAGAGACGGGGAGGGAACGGTGCAAGCCGCTTCCATCCGGGCAGGACGCTGCAGACAAACGATGCAGCAAGAAGTGACCAGAAAATCAACCAAGGAGACTGCAAGTGAAATTCGTCCAAAAACTCAACGCCCTGACCACGTCGGTTGCATTGGCAATGCTGGCTTTCGCCGGCGCAGCGCACGCCGACATCAACGTCGGTGTGACCCTCTCGACCACCGGCCCGGCTGCATCGCTCGGTATCCCGGAAAAGAACACCATCGCCTTGCTGCCGACCACCATCGCCGGCCAAAAAGTGAATTACATCGTGCTGGACGACGCCTCCGACACTACCCAGGCGGTCAAGAACACACGTCGCTTCATCTCTGAAAACAACGTCGACCTGATCATCGGTTCGACCGTGTCGCCGAACTCGCTGTCGATGATCGAAGTGGTCGCCGAAGCGCAGACGCCGATGATTTCGCTGGCCGCCTCGGCGCGCATCGTCGAACCGATGGACGCGAAAAAGAAATGGGTCTTCAAGACCCCGCAAAACGACATCATGATGTCGCTGGCGATTGTGCAGGACATGGTTAAGCGCGGCTACAAGCGTATCGGTTTCGTTGGTTTTGCGGATGCTTATGGCGAAGGCTGGTATACCGAATTCAGCAAGGCCGCCGCCTTGAAGAAGGTTGAAGTCGTCGCCAACGAACGTTTTGCACGCAACGATACTTCGGCCACCGCGCAAGCCTTGAAGCTGATGTCGGCCAAGCCTGATGCGATCCTGATCGCCGGCTCCGGCACTCCGGCCGTCGTGCCGCAGCGCGCCTTGGCCGAACGCGGCTACAAGGGCCAGATCTACCAGACCCACGGCGTCGCCAATTCGGACTTCCTGCGCGTAGGCGGCAAGCTGCTGGACAACACCTTGCTGCCGGCCGGCCCCGTGCTGGTGGCGGCGCAACTGCCGGCCGACAACCCGATCCGCAAGGCTGCCCTGGGCTACACCGCCAAGTATGAGGCGGTACACGGCAAGGATAGCGTTTCGTTGTTCGGCGGCTATGCCTGGGACGCCGGCCTGCTGCTGCAGGCCGCCGCGCCGGAAGCACTGAAGAAGGGCAAGCCCGGTACGCCTGAATTCCGTGCCGCACTGCGCGACGCACTGGAAGCCTCCAAAAATGTCAACGGCGTGCACGGCGTCTACAACATGTCGGCGACCGACCACCTCGGCCTGGATCAACGCGCATCGGTGATGGTGAAGATCGTCAACGGCGCATGGAAGTACCAACCGTAAGCACAACATCTTTACCGGCAATGCGATGAAATGAAAACGGGCAGGGCGGCTGAGGGGGGCTTCCGAGGGGAGGCTTACATCAGCGCCTTGCCGTTTTTGTCGTCACGCAGCCTCGGCATTTCGAGCAAATAACGGAAACAGCAATGACAGCACAATCCACACTCTTGCAAAGCTACATCGGCGGCCGCTGGATCGGTTCCACCGCCGCGACGCCGCTCAACAGCGCCGTCAACGGCCGTCTCATCGCCTCCACGCACGCCGAGAGCATCGACTTCGACGAAGCCGTGACCTATGCGCGCAAGCAGGGATTGCCGGCATTGTTGAAGCTCGATTTCCAGCAACGCGCGGGCATCCTGCGCGCGCTCGCGAAATACCTCAACGAACACAAGGAACAGCTCTACGCCGTCTCCGCGCACACCGGCGCCACGCGCGCCGACAGCTGGATCGACATCGAGGGCGGTTCCGGCACCTTGTTCGCCTACGCCAGCGTGGGCGGCAACGAATTCCCATCCGGCAATCTGGTGCATGAAGGTCCGGCCATCCCGCTGGGCAAGCAGGGCAAGTTCGCCGGCACGCATATTCTGGTGCCGCGCGGCGGCGTCGCCGTGCACATCAACGCCTTCAATTTCCCGGTCTGGGGCATGCTCGAAAAATTCGCGCCGACCTTCCTCGCCGGCATGCCGTGCCTGATCAAGCCGGCCACCGCCACCAGCTACCTGACCGAAGCCGCAGTACGCCTGATCAACGCCTCTGGCCTGCTGCCGGCAGGCAGCCTGCAACTGATCATCGGCGGTACCGGCGATCTGCTGGACCGCATGCTGGGCCAGGACGTGGTGACCTTCACCGGTTCGGCCGACACCGCCGCCAAGCTGCGCGTGCATCCGAACCTGATCCGCAATTCCGTTCCGTTCAACGCCGAAGCCGATTCGCTCAACTGCGCGATCCTCGGCCCCGACGTCACGCCGGACGACGAAGAGTTCGATCTGTTCGTCAAGGAAGTGGCGCGCGAAATGACCACCAAGGCCGGCCAGAAGTGCACCGCGATCCGTCGCGCCATCGTGCCGCGCCAACACATCGACGCCGTCGCCGAACGCCTGCGCGCGCGCCTGGCCAAGACCGTGGTGGGCGACCCGTCCCTCGAACAGGTACGCATGGGGCCGCTGGCCTCCAAGGCGCAACAGCATGACGTGGCAGAACGCCTGGCTTTGCTCAAGGCCGGCAATGAACAGATCTTCGGTGCCGGCGACGGCTTCAATCCGGTCGGCGATGCGGTTGGTGACGGCGCCTTCTTTGCGCCGACGCTGCTGCTGTGCCGCGATGGCGTCGCCAATCCGGCGGTGCATGATATTGAAGCTTTCGGCCCGGTCAGCACGCTGATCGCCTATGACGATTTCGACGGCGCGCTGGACCTGGCCGCACGCGGCCGGGGCAGCCTGGTCGGCAGCCTCGTGACGCACGACCCCAAGGTCGCCGCCAAGGCCATTCCGATCGCCGCCGCATGGCACGGACGTTTGCTGATCCTCGACCGCGAAGCGGCGGTGGAATCCACCGGCCACGGTTCGCCGTTGCCGCAACTCAAGCACGGCGGTCCCGGCCGCGCCGGCGGCGGTGAAGAGCTGGGCGGCGCGCGTGCCGTCAAGCACTACCTGCAACGCGCCGCGGTGCAAGGTTCGCCGACCATGCTGGCAGCAGTCACCGGCGAACACGTGCGCGGTGCTGCCGTGCGTGAGTCCGACATCCATCCGTTCCGTCATCACTTCGAAGACCTGCAGATCGGCGACTCGCTGCTGACCCATCGCCGCACCGTCAGCGAAGCCGACATCGTCAACTTCGGCGGCCTGTCGGGCGACTACTTCTACATGCACTTCGACGAGATCGCCGCCAAGGAGTCGCCGTTCGGCAAGCGCATCGCGCACGGCTACTTCGTGCTGTCGGCTGCGGCCGGGCTGTTCGTCTCGCCAGCCCCGGGACCGGTGCTGGCCAACTACGGCCTGGACACGCTGCGCTTCGTCAAGCCGGTCGGCATCGGCGACACCATCCGCGCACGCCTGACCTGCAAGCGCAAGATCGACCGCAACAAGAAAGACGTCAACGGCGTCGGCCAGGGCGTGGTCGCATGGGACGTCGAAGTGACCAACCAGGACGGTGAACTGGTGGCCTCGTACGACATCCTGACGCTGGTCGCCAAGAAGAACTGATCACGGTAATACCCCGCAACACCCAATAACAAAAAGCCTGCGGCAGCGCTCCTGAATTTCCGGAGTGCGCACGCAGGGCGGAAGGCGGCAACCGGCATCGACCGGCATCGCCTTCGACAACACTATTTCAATCTGCACGGCGCGCGCCTGCCGCCATGCAACCAAGGGAGGATGGACGTGGACGCAAGTATCTTTGCGGTCCTGGTGCAAGACGGCATTACGACAGGCGCAATTTACGCCTTGCTGTCGCTGGCATTGGTACTGGTTTTTTCGGTGACGCGAGTCATCTTGTTGCCGCAAGGCGAATTCGTCGCCTTCGGCGCACTGACGCTGGCGGCAATTCAAGCCGGCCATGCGCCGCAATCCGCGCTGCTGATGGTGGCGCTGGGCGTGGCAACCATCCTGTGCGAACTGGGCAGCAACCTGCGCCGCGCCGATCGCCGCGGCAAGCTGCTCGGTCAGCTGCCGCTGCTGGCGGGCAAATACCTGCTGTTCCCGATCGCCATCTACGCCGTCACGCTTTACGTCCCGCTCAAAGATTTGCCGATGCTGGCGCAGATCGCACTGGCGCTGGCCATCGTCGTGCCGATGGGCCCGATGGTGTATCGCCTGGCCTACCAGCCGCTGGCGCATGCCAGCATCCTGGTGCTGCTGATCGTTTCGCTGGGCGTGCATCTGGCGATGGTCGGCCTGGGCCTGTTGATGTTCGGTCCGGAAGGCTCCAACACCTTGCCCTTCACCGATGCGCAATTCACCATCGGCGAGATGACGATCTCGGGCCAGAGCCTGATCGTGATCGGCACCGTGATCGCGCTGATCGTCGGCATCTATTTCTACTTTGAACGCACATTGTCGGGCAAAGCTCTGCGTGCGACCGCCGTCAACCGCCTCGGCGCGCGCCTGGTCGGTATCGGCACCAACCAGGCCGGCAAGCTGTCGTTCACATTGAGCGCCGGCATCGGCGCACTGTGCGGCATCCTGATCGCGCCGTTCACGATCATCAATTACGAATCGGGCTTCCTGATTGCGCTCAAGGGTTTTGTCGGCGCCATCTTCGGCGGCCTGGCCAGCTATCCGATCGCCGCTATCGGCGCGGTGGGCGTCGGCCTGATCGAGAGCTTCTCCTCGTTCTGGGCCAGCTCGTTCAAGGACCTCATCGTCTTCACGGTGATCATCCCCGTCTTGCTGTGGCGCTCGCTCACCAGCAACCACGTCGATGAAGAAGCCTGAGGTGGAACACATGAAAAACAAACTCGTTCTCTCGACCATTGCTCCGGTCGTCGTTTTATTGCTGGTATTGGCGCTGCCGTTCCTGTCGGTGCCGCCGTTCTGGATCACGCTGTTATCTTATGTCGGCCTGTACAGCATCGTCGCGCTCGGTCTCGTGATGCTGACCGGCGTCGCCGGCCTGACTTCGTTCGGCCAGGCTGCATTCGTCGGTATCGGCGCGTACACCACCGCTTACATCACCACGCAATTCGGCCTGTCGCCATGGATCGGCCTGCTGGCGGGCGTGCTCATCACGGGCGTTTCGGCGCTGCTGATCGGCGCGGTCACGATGCGCATCTCGGGCCACTTCCTGCCGCTGTCGACCATCGCCTGGGGCTTGTCGCTGTACTTCCTGTTCGGCAATCTGGAGAGCCTGGGCAAGTACGACGGCATTGGCGGCATCCCGTCGATTTCGCTGTTCAACTTCGAGTTCAGCAGCGGCAAGTCGATGTACGTGCTGATCTGGGTGGTGGTGATCCTGGCGCTGGTGTCGGTCAAGAATTTCCTCAACTCGCGCACCGGCCGCGCCGTGCGCGCGCTCAAGTTCGGCTACGTCATGCCGGAAGCGATGGGCGTCAATACAGTCTGGCTCAAGATCGTCATCTTCGCCTATGCCGCCATGCTGGCCGGCGTGTCGGGCTGGCTGTACGCGCATTTGCAGCACGCGGTCAACCCGACCCCGTTCGGCCTCAAGTACGGCATCGACTACCTGCTCATGGTGGTGGTGGGCGGCGCCGGCTACGTCTGGGGCGCGCTGCTCGGCGCCGGCCTGATCACCTTGCTCGGCAACTTCCTGCAAGAATGGCTGCCGGCCGTGCTCGGCACCGGCGGCAACTTCGAAGCCATCGTATTCGGCATCGCGCTGGTGCTGTTCCTGCAATACGCCAATGAAGGCCTGTGGCCGTTCATCCAGGCGCGCTTCCCGGGCCGGCCGTCGGCCAGGGCGCCGGACGATGCACCTGCGCTGGCGCACAAGGACAAGCCTGCCGCCGGCGACGTCATTCTCGACGTCAAGGCCGCGCGCAAGCAGTTCGGCGGCCTGGTGGCGGTCAACGACGTCAGCTTCTCGGTCAAGGCCGGCGAAGTGGTCGGCCTGATCGGTCCCAACGGCGCCGGCAAGTCGACCACCTTCAACCTGGTCACCGGCGTGCTGCCGATCACCAGCGGCGAAGTCAACTATCGCGGCCGCTCGATCGCCGGATTGTCGTCGCGCCAGATCGCCAGCCGCGGCATCGCGCGCACCTTCCAGCACGTGCGCTTGGTACCAGGCATGAGCGTGCTCGAGAACGCCGCCATGGGCGCCTACCTGCGCGGCGACCGTGCAGCGCAAGGCGGCGCACTGGCCAGCATCCTGCGCCTGAACCGCAAGGAAGAGGACAAAATTTTGCTCGAAGCCAAACGCCAGCTGGAACGCGTCGGCCTCGGCGACATGCTGTACCGTCCGGCCGGCAGCCTGGCGCTGGGCCAGCAACGCATCCTCGAAATCGCCCGCGCGCTGTGCTGCGATCCGGCCTTGCTGCTGCTGGACGAACCGGCCGCCGGTTTGCGCTACAAGGAAAAAGAGGCGTTGTCCGAACTGCTCAGGAAGCTGCGCGCCGAAGGCATGGCCGTGCTGCTGGTCGAGCACGACATGGACTTCGTGATGCAACTGACCGATCACATCGTGGTCATGGAATTCGGCACCAAGATCGCCGAGGGAACGCCGGCGCAGATCCAGGTCCATCCTGCCGTGCTGGAAGCCTATCTCGGAGGAGTTGAATGATGAGTAACAACCTAGCCAACGCCATCATCAACAACGGCGAAGTCCTGCTCGACGTCAGTAACCTCGACGCGCGCTACGGCAAGGTGGAAGCGCTGCACGGCGCCAAGCTGCAAGTACGCGCCGGCCAGATCGTCACCGTCATCGGCCCCAACGGCGCCGGCAAGTCGACCCTGCTCAACGCCATCATGGGCGCCTTGCCGACCAGCGGATCGGCCAGCGGCAGCGTGAAGTACCTCGGCCAGGAACTGAGCAGCATGGACGTCGAAGACCGCGTCGCGCGCGGCCTCTGCCTGGTGCCGGAAAAGCGTGAGCTGTTCGCCACCATGAGCGTTGAAGACAACCTGCAACTGGGTGCCTACAAGCGCAAGAAGAACGGTGAATCCAATTACATGGACCAGCTCGACTCGGTCTACACCTTGTTCCCGCGCCTGCTGGAACGGCGCAAGCAGGCGGCCGGCACCTTGTCCGGCGGCGAGCGCCAGATGCTGGCGGTCGGCCGTGCGCTGATGGCCAAGCCGCAAGTGCTGATGCTCGACGAACCGAGCCTGGGCCTGGCGCCGCTGATCACCAAGGAAATCTTCCACATCATCAGCGAGCTGCGCAAGACCGGCGTCGCCACGCTGCTGATCGAGCAGAACGCGCGCGCGGCATTGCAGGTCGCCGACTACGCCTACGTGCTGGAAATGGGCGAGCCGGTGATGGAAGGTCCGGCCTCGGAACTCGCTGCCAACAAGCAGATCATCGAGAGCTACCTAGGTTTCGCGAAGCATTAAAAAGTACGGCAAGACAACTTGCGGCACAGATCGCAAATCACGAACAACAACGGAGTGGAGACAATGAACCTGCGTCGGTTTTCTATCGGTGTGCGGCTGGGCGGCGGCTTTGCGCTGCTGTTCGTGCTGCTGGTCGCGCTCGGCGCGACGATCGCCATCCAGGCGGCGTCGCTGCAAAACGGTTTGTCGCAGCAACTGACGCAGATCGCCGCCACCGTGCCGGCGGCGCAGAAGAGCGCGATCGCTGCGGCGTTGACGGACTCCGATGCTGCGCGCGGCGTGCTGCTGAAGTTTGCCATCGGCGCCGGCGTCGCACTGATGCTGGCATGCGCCCTGGTCGCCTGGCGCCTCAGCCGCAGCATCACGCGGCCCTTGCAGGCGGCGGTGTCGATTGCGCGGCGCGTGGCCACCGGCGACCTGTCTTCCAAAGTAGTGGTGGAAGGGCGCGACGAAGTCAGCGATTTGCTGGGCGCCTTGCAGGCCATGAACCAGAGCCTGCTCAAGATCGTCGGTGAAGTGCGCTCCAGCACACAAGTGATTTCAGACGCCTCCGGCCAGATCGCCAGCGGCAACAGCGAGTTGTCGGCGCGCACCGAAGCGCAGGCCAGCTCGCTGGAACAGACCGCTTCCTCGATGGAGCAACTGACCGCCACCGTCACCCAGAACGCCGACCACGCCGTGCGCGCCAACCAGATCGTCGAAGCGGCGTCCGGCTTCGCCGTCAAGGGCGGCCAGGTCGTGAGCCAGGTGCTCGACACCATGGGTTCCATCAACGAGAGCTCGCGCAAGATCGTCGAGATCATCAGCGTGATCGACGGCATCGCCTTCCAGACCAACATCCTCGCGCTCAACGCATCGGTCGAAGCCGCGCGCGCCGGCGAGCAGGGCAGGGGCTTCGCCGTGGTCGCCTCGGAAGTACGCAACCTGGCGCAACGCTCGGCCGTCGCCGCCAAGGAAATCAAGACCCTGATCGACGACTCGGTGCAGAAGGTGCAGAGCGGCAACGCGCTGGCCGGCCAGGCCGGCGGCACCATGAAGGAAATCGTCGACTCGGTGCAGCACGTCGAACGCATCATTTCCGAAATCACCCAGGCCGGCCGCGAGCAGAGCAGCGGCATCGGCGAGATCAACCAGGCCATCACGCAGATGGACCGCATGACGCAGCAGAACGCCGCGATGGTCGAGCAGGCCGCCTCGTCGGCGGTGAAGATGCAGGAGCTGGCGACTTCGCTGGCGCAATCGGTCAGCGCCTTCCGCCTCGAGAACCATACGGAAGATGCCGTGGCCATGGTCAGGCGTGCGGTGCAGCACGTGAAACAGCAGGGCAAGGACGCGGCGCTGGCCGACTTCAGCCGCCCAACGCCGGCATTCAAGCAGCGCGACCTCTACATCAACGTCATCGACCTCAACGGCAACACGCTCGCCCACGGCGAAAATGCCAAGCTGATCGGGCGCAACCTGATCGACCTGAAGGACGCCGACGGCAAGCTGTTCATCAAGCAATTCGTCGACACCGCCAAGAGCGCCGGCAAAGGCTGGATCGACTACCGCTGGCCGAACCCGGTCACCGCCGTGCTGGAAGAAAAGACCACCTACATCGAAGAGGTCAACGGCCTGGTGATCGGCTGCGGGATTTACAAGGGCTGACGTCGGAGCCGGGGGAACATCCCCTCATTTGGGATCCGTGTCCAGCAACCTGTCGATTTGTTGCAGCTTCTCCTCGATGTCCTGATCCGTGTCATGGAAGCGGGCGGCGATGGCGCGAAACTCATCCTGCAGCTCCATGAAGGCATCCACCAGATCCGGGTCGAAATGTTTTCCCTTGCCGTCGATGATGATCTGGATCGCCTTGTCGTGTGGCATGCCTTCCTTGTAGACGCGCCGGCTGATCAACGCATCATAGACATCGGCAACAGCCATGAGTCGCGCCGACAGCGGGATATCCTCGCCGCTCAATCCTTGCGGATAGCCTGATCCATCCCACTTTTCCTGGTGCCCGTAGGCGATTTCCTTTGCCATGGACAGAAACGGGACAGGCGTACCCAGCGCGCGTTCCGCATGCTCGATCGCATCGCGTCCCAGCGTCGTATGGGTTTTCATGATTTCAAATTCATGCGGCTCGAAACGCCCCGGTTTGAGCAGGATGCGATCGGGAATGCCGACTTTGCCGATGTCATGCAAGGGCGCGGATTTGAACAGGATATTGATGTAGGTATCCGTGAGCACGGCCTTGAAGCGCGGATGATCCTTCAGTTTTTCGGCCAGCGTCTTGACGTAGAACTGCGTGCGGCGGATGTGGTTGCCGGTTTCCTGGTCCCGGGTTTCCGCCAGTGACGCCATGGCGAGGATGGTCACATCCTGGATTGCCAGCACCTCGCGCGTGCGGCTTTCGACTTCTTGTTCGAGGAATTTGCTTTTGTCGCGCAAGAAGTCGGCGCTCGCCTTCAGCAGCAAATGATTCTTGACCCGTGCCAGTGCAATGGGCGGACTGATTGGCTTGGTCAGGTAATCCACGGCGCCCAGTTCCAGTCCGATTTTTTCATCGGCAGGATCCGATTTCGCCGTCAGGAAAATTACCGGAATGTCACGCGTACGCGCGTCGCTCTTCAGTATGCGGCAGACCTCATGACCATCCATCTCAGGCATCATGATATCGAGCAAAATCAGATCCGGAGGTATGTCGACCTGCGCAATACGCAAGGCCTTCGCACCGCTGTTGGCAATCTTGATCTTGTAGTGGTCTTTCAGCAGATCGTTCATCAGCGTGAGATTGTCCGCCGTGTCGTCCACCAGAAGAATCGTTTGCCTTGTCACCAAATTCAGTTCGCCATCTGTTGTGCTCATCGGTATCCCCTTGTATGGCACGTCAAATACGGTATTCCTGCTCAGCCGCTTCAACGACAGTCAGTGCAACTTCAAAATCAAAATTTGCCAGCTCTTTTTCTATTCGATGCCAATGCCGTGGATAGGCAGCCTGGAAGAGCCCGGCATGCGCAGTCCAGAGATCGGCGGCTTCTGCGTCGCTATCGATCAGGAGTTCTTTCAGGCGTGCTGTTTGTGCCTGCAACGACGTCGTGTCGATATTCACCGTGGGCGCGGCGTTTGACGTTTCTGCATTTTCGAGAGCGGTCAACGCGGCGATCACCGGCGCCAGTTTTTGCAATACAACGGCCAACGGGCCTTCAGTCGTTGCTGTTGACGCATCGACCATGCAGGCCTTCTCCAGATCTGCAGCCGCAGCCTGAAGTTCTCTGGCGCCGATATTGCCGGCGGTGCCGCGCAGGGTATGCGCCACTCGCATGGGCGCAGTCGTATCCTTATCGTGGCAAGCCGCTTCGAACAGTTGTGCGAAATGCGCCTGGCCGGCCCGGAATTTACGCAGCAAGCGGCGATACAGCGCCATGTTGTTCATGGTCGTGGCCAGACCGGCCTGTATATCGATGCCGTCAAGCGCCGGAAGCTCGCCTGTCGCCACCGCGATTTCTCCGGCAGGCAGGCGGGATGTCGTGCTTTCCAGAGGATGTATCCAGCGCGCCAGGGTCGCAAACATGTCGCCGACATTGAGCGGCTTGGCGATATGGTCCTGCATGCCGACGTCAAGCGCTCTTTGTTTGTCGCTCATCATCACGTTGGCGGTCATTGCGATGATGGGCATGCCGGAAAACACCGGGTCGCTGCGCAACATCTGCGTTGCCTCATAGCCATCCATCACCGGCATCTGGCAATCCATCAACACGCCGTCGAAGCGTTTGTCGCGGGCCAGAATGTCCAGCGCCTGTTGGCCGTCGCCGGCAAGAACCACGTCGACACCAGCGTTGGACAAGAGCTCGATTGCCAGTTCCTGGTTCATTTCATTGTCTTCCACCAGCAACAGGCGTGCACCGCGCAGGTGAGCCATGGCCTCTTTGTAATGATGGCCGCGTTCGCTGGCGCGGGTCTCGACCAGCGTGCCTTTGCCCAGCGCGAGACCGATAGCCTCCAGCAAGGATGAGGAGGTGACCGGCTTGGTCAGCACGGAGCTCAGCTCCACGCCCTGTTCTGCGGCATTGAGCAGCGCGTCCTCGCGTCCGTATGCGGTCACCATGATGACCGCAGGGGTCTGTGCCAGGCTTGTGGCGCGCAGTCGCTGCACCGTCGCAATGCCATCCATGCCCGGCATCTTCCAATCCATCAGCATCAGGTTGTAAGGCAGGGATTGCCGTTCGGCCAGCATGACCATCTCCACGCCTTGCGCGCCGCCGGAGGCGACATCGACCTCAAGGCCGAAGTTGCGCGCCATCGTCGACAGGATTTCCCGCGCCATGGCATTGTCGTCGACAACCAGCACCCGTATGCCCAGCAGTTCGTCGGCGTGAAACATGCGGCGCGGCTTGGCATTCTTTTGCAGGCCGAAACGCGCATGGCAATGGAACGTGGATCCGCGTCCGACTTCGCTTTCCACCCAGATCCGTCCGTCCATGAGTTCCAGTAAATTCTTGGAGATGGCCAGACCAAGCCCGCTGCCGCCATATTTGCGCGTCGTTGAAGCGTCCGCCTGGCTGAAGGACTGGAACAGTTTTTCGCACTGTTCCACCGTCATGCCGATGCCGGAATCCTTGACGGAGAAATGCAGCATCACGGAGTCGTCGTCGCCGGAAATACGTTCGACTGCGACGACAATCTCGCCGGCATCGGTGAACTTGACGGCGTTGGTGCCAAGGTTGACCAGCACCTGGCCGATTCTGAGCGGATCGCCGATCAGGTCGCCCGGCACATCCGGCCGGATCTGGAACAGCAGCTCCAGGCCTTTGTCTTCCGCCTTCAATCCGATCAGGCTGACGAGATTGTCCATCACGTCTTCAAGACTGAAATCGATTTGCTCGACGGTCAGCTTGCCGGCCTCGATCTTGGAGAAATCGAGAATGTCGTTGATGATGCCAAGCAGATTTTCACCGGCACGCTGCACTTTTTCGATGTAGTTGCGTTGACGCTTGTCGAGCGAGGTCTGCAGCGCCAGATGCGACATGCCGATGATGGCGTTCATCGGGGTGCGGATTTCATGGCTCATGTTGGCCAGGAACTCGCTCTTGGCGCGCGTGGCGGTCAGCGCCTGTTCCTTGGCCTGATGCAGTTCGTTCTCGGCGTTCTTTTGCGCGGTGATATCCAGATAGGCGCCGTACATGAACAGGATTTCCTGCGTCTGTTTATCGCGCACCGGTCTGCCGTGGGCATGCAGCCAGATGACCTTGCTGTCAAGTGGACGTTTGTAGGCATAGATCGATTCGTATTTTTCAGTCTCGCCGGCAATCGTTGCCTGAAACCGTTGATTGGTCAGCTCGGCGCAAGCCTGGGTCGGTTCCAGAGTCTGGTCTGCTGCCACAACCCGTGCGTACCATTCATCATCCAGGCGATACAGGCCGCCGTCCGGTTTGATTTCTTCGCCTAGCAGGCGGGCGGTCCGTTCCGGCATGAAGACATGCTCAGGGTCCTTGAAGTCCACCACCCAAATGCCGCTCTTGGTCTGATCCAGCGCCACGTCGGTCAGGAAATTCATGCGCTTGATTTCTTCTTCAAACCTTTTTCCCTTGCGCAGCTCGGATTGAAGCGACTGGATCGAATGGGCAATGACGCCTATTTCATTGGGATAGTTTGTATAGGGAACGGTGCGGTCCAACTCTCCCGCAGCGAGTTCCTGCAACGCTCTGCGCAACCGTTGACTGGGCAGCCTGACGGATCGGCCTACCAGGATGGCGAACAGCAGGCCAAGGCTCAGGCCGACACACAGCCAGATGATCGTAAACCGTGTTTGCCATGCATAGCGACCTCCCTGATCAATGATCCGCCGCTTCGCACTTTCTTCCTTGAGTTCGGTCAGGCGGTTCAGGGCAATATTCGCCACCAATCCGTAATTCTGGAATTCGGGATCGGCAACGATATCCCGCGCCTGGGCGATGTTGCCTTTCTTCAGCAGCTGCACCGCCCGTTCGACTCTGGCCCGGTAGACCGCGTGCGCCTTTTCAAAGTCGGCAAGGTTGACCGTGTTTTCCGCCAGCACGATGCGCGGCCGCAGTTCTTTCAACGCGATATCGAGTTTGGCTTGCGCATCGTCGACCAGGGCCAGCGCTTGTTCCCGGCTCGCTTCATCAGGCGCCAGAATGGCCTGACGCAAGGCGCGGCCACGCTGTGACAAATGGATCAAGGCATCCTTGGCGTTGGAAATGCCTAACAGGTCGGTCTCGTACATGTCCTCGATCAACGCGCTCTGTTCGGTCTGCATCTGGAGGTCTTTGAGACCCAGGCCCAGAATGATCAGCAATATGCCGCCAAAACCCAGCGCGAGTTTGTAGCTGAGGCTGAGTTTTTCCAACGCAGTCAATACGGACTTCATTTCACCCCTCCCAGGGGTTCCATCAGCGCTACCGGCAAACGAACAGTCTGCACCAGGCCATCATTGAAATCCGATCGGGCGACTCTGCCTTATACGCTTAACGAGAACCAATCTTATACGTCGGATAAATCGTATGCATTTTTATCCCAGAGAATAGCAGCTTGAGGCGGCTAGAGGACAAATAGCGAATTCGGGGCGGCGGCGATAGTGATGGTAGTGGTGGCGCCCGGCAGTGCATCACGGCACCGCCGGCCCGGGAAGCATGCTCAGATCGGCAGCGCCGTGTCGTATTTCACTTCGCGCAGCGCCACGCTGGTGTTGACCTGCGAGACGCCGTTGAGCTTGACCAGAACGTTGTGCAGGAAGTCGTGATAAGCGTCCATGTCGGGCACGATGACCTTGACCATGTAGTCGGCGGTGCCGGTGGTTTCGTAGCATTCGATCACTTCGGGGCGCATGCGCATGGTTTCCTCGAACTTCTCCACCACGCCCTCGGCATGGCGCAGCAGGGAGATGTGCGCCAGGCAGCAGACCGACAGCCCCAGCTTGCGCCGGTCGACCAAGGCGGTGTAGCGCACGATGTAACCGTTGTCTTCCAATTCCTTCTGCCGGCGCCAGCACGGACTGGCCGACATGCCGACTTTTTCCGCCAGTTCATTCGAGGAAATCCGGGCGTTTTTCTGCAGCTCGGCGAGGATCTTTTGCGATGCGGGATCGAGAGGTGAGTTTTTCATTTTCAAGGTCGTATCTAGAAAAATAATTCCCATTCTAGCGACTATCAAGGCATAAATAGAAATAATTTTTCCAGTTCGAAGTCATATCCTTTCTCTCATTAACACCCGTTTTTGACGGGTTGTCCGGCAGCCTTCCGCCCCCTATTGAGACGACAACGATAACGATGAACTCGGTGACAATTCCCCCCTTCCGATCGGCCGCTACGGCGTCGGTCCAGCCTGCAACTTTGCCGCTGGATCGGTTTGAAACTGAGCCTGAAACTCAGCTGGAAACGCAAATTGAAACGACCGCATCGCTGGTTTCCGCGCTGGCAGATCCTGACTATGCACTCGAAGACAATCTCACCCGCAGCAGCGGCCGCGTTTTCCTGACCGGCACCCAGGCGCTGGTGCGCCTGCTGTGCATGCAAAAGATCGCCGACGCCGCCAACGGACTCAACACCGGCGGCTTCATCAGCGGCTATCGCGGCTCGCCTCTCGGTGCCGTGGATCAGGAACTGTGGCGCGCCTCCAAGCTGCTGAACGCACACAACGTCGAGTTCCTGCCGGCCATCAACGAAGAACTCGGCGCCACCGCCGTGCTCGGCTCGCAACAGGTCGAAGCCGACCCGACGCGCAAGGTGCAGGGCGTGTTCGCCATGTGGTACGGCAAGGGCCCCGGCGTCGACCGCTCCGGCGATGCGCTCAAGCATGGCAATGCCTACGGCTCGTCGCCGCATGGCGGCGTGCTGGCGATCCTCGGCGACGACCACGGCTGCGTGTCGTCGTCGATGCCGCACCAGAGCGAACAGGCGCTGATCGCCTGGGGCATGCCGGTGGTCAATCCCGCCAACATCCAGGAATACATGGAGTTCGGCCTGTACGGCTGGGCGCTGTCGCGCTTCTCGGGCGCATGGGTCGGCTTCAAGGCGATTTCGGAAACCGTCGAAGGCGGCGCCGTGGTCGAACTGCCGCCGCTGCCGAGCTACACCGTGCCGACCGATTACACGCCGCCGGCCGACGGCCTGCACAACCGCTGGCCCGACTTGCCCGGCCTGGCGCTGGAGCAGCGCGTCGACGACAAGCTCAAGGCGGTGCAGGCATTCGCCGGCGTCAATTCCATCGACAAGCTGATCGTACCGGCGCCGGGTGCGCGCATCGGCATCATCAGCGCCGGCAAGGCTTATCTTGATCTACTGGAAGCGCTGGAGCGCCTCGGTCTGTCGCAGCAGCAACTGGAAGACCTCGGCGTGCGCCTGTACAAGCCGGGCCTGACCTATCCGCTGGAACGCACGCGCCTGTCGGCCTTCGCCGCAGGCCTCGATGAAATCCTGGTGGTGGAAGAGAAGGGCGCCGTCATCGAGCAGCAGCTCAAGAACCTGTTCTACAACCTGCCGCAAGAGCGCCGCCCGTCGGTGGTCGGCAAGACCGACGCCCACGGTGAAGCGCTGCTGTCGGCGCTGGGCGAACTGCGGCCGTCGCGCATCGCGCCGGCGCTGGTGCGCTGGTTCGGACCACGCTTCCCGACGCTGAACCTGCAACGCTTCCTGCCCGATTTCTGCGCCGCCGAGTTGTTGTCGAACGGCGCCGACAGTGTCAAGCGCACGCCGTATTTCTGCTCCGGCTGCCCGCACAACACCTCCACGCGTGTGCCGGAAGGCAGCCGCGCCATGGCCGGCATCGGCTGCCACTTCATGGCGACGTGGATGAAGCGCGACACCAACTATCTCGCGCAGATGGGCGGCGAAGGCATCAACTGGGTCGGCTCCTCGCGCTTCGTCGACGAGAAGCACGTGTTCCAGAATCTGGGCGACGGCACCTATTACCACTCGGGCTCGCTGGCGATCCGCCAGGCCATCGCCGCGCGCACCAACATCACCTACAAGATCCTCTACAACGACGCCGTCGCGATGACCGGCGGCCAGCCTGTCGACGGCTCGCTGTCGGTGCCGCAGATCGTGCAACAGGTCACCAGCGAAGGCGCGAAGAAGGTCGTGGTCGTCACCGACGCGCCCGAGAACTACGCGCTGATCAAGCTGCCGGCCGGCGTCACCGTGCATCACCGCACCGAACTCGACGTCATCCAGCGCATGCTGCGCGACATCCCCGGCGTGACCGTGCTGGTCTACGACCAGACCTGCGCCGCCGAGAAGCGTCGCCGCCGCAAAAAGAACAAGCCCGGCCACATTGCCTTCCCCGACCCGGCGCGCCGCATGATGATCAACCCGGCGGTATGCGAAGGCTGCGGCGACTGTGGCGTGCAATCCAACTGCCTGTCGATCCTGCCGCTGGAAACCGAGCTCGGCCGCAAGCGCCAGATCGAGCAGTCGTCCTGCAACAAGGATTACTCCTGCGTCGAAGGCTTCTGCCCGAGCTTCGTCTCGGTGCTGGGCGGCACGCTGAAGAAGCCGGAAAGCGTCAAGCTCACCCTGGCCGACCTGGAAGCCACGCTGGCCGCCTATCCGACCCCGGCGCCGCATCGCTTCGCCAAGCCGTTTGAAATCCTCGTGGCCGGCGTCGGCGGCACCGGCGTCGTCACCGTCGGCGCGCTGATCACCATGGCCGCCCACCTGGAAGGCAAGGGCGCCTCCACGCTCGACTTCATGGGCTTCGCGCAGAAGGGCGGCGCGGTGCTGTCGCACGTGCGCATCGCCGCATCGCCGGCGGCGCTCAACCAGGTCCGCATCGATCTGCAACAGGCCGACGCCGTCTTCGCCTGCGACTTGGTGGTCTCGGCCATGCCGGAAGGCCTGTCGGTCATGCGCCGCGGCCACACCAAGGTAATCGCCAACGATCGCGAAATCCCGACCGCCGATTTCACGCGCAACCCGGACGCCTCGATCAACAAGGACGGCCTGCTGGAGAAGCTGGCCGCCTCGGCCGGCGCCGACAACATCGTGCAGATCGACGCGCAGGACACGGCGCTGCGTTTCCTTGGCGACCCGATCGGCGGCAACATTCTGCTGATGGGCTACGCCTGGCAACGCGGCCTGGTGCCGGTCGGCCTGCCGGCACTGATGCGCGCCATTGAGCTCAACGGCGTCGCCATCGACATGAACAAACGCGCTTTCACCCTCGGTCGCCTGGCCGCCGCCGACGCGGCTGCGCTGGACAAGCTCGGCAAGCCGAAGCAGCAGGTCATCCAGTTCGCCGCACCGAAGTCGCTGGCCGACACCGTCGCCTTCCGCATCGACTTCCTGACCAAGTACCAGAACAGCGCCTACGCCCGCCGCTACGAAGAAGCCGTGGCCACAGTGGAACGCGCCGAGGCAAAGTTGGAAGACAACGCCTCCAAACGCCCGATCAGCAAGATGGTCGCGCGCAACCTGTTCAAGCTGATGGCCTACAAGGACGAATACGAAGTCGCGCGCCTGCACGCCGACCCGGTATTCCGCGAACAGATCGCCGCGCAGTTCGACGGCGACTACAAGCTGGCCTTCCACCTGGCGCCGCCGATGCTGGCGCGCAAGAAGCCGGGCTCGGACGTCCCGGCCAAGATGCGCTTCGGTGCGTGGATGATGTCGGGGTTTGCAGTGCTGTCGCGCTTCAAGTCGCTGCGCGGGACGGCGTTGGATGTGTTTGGTTATACCGAGGAACGTCGGCGTGAACGGGCTTTGCGGGATCGGTATCTGGGTTTTGTGAATTCACTTGTGGATCAGCTTGATGCCGGGAACAAGGGAGCGGCGTTGAAGTTGGCGCAGTTGCCGGAGCAGGTTCGGGGTTACGGCCACGTTAAGCTGGCGGCGATGGATAGGGCTGATCGGGAGTGGGAGGTGTTGATGGGGGAGTTCTTGGGTGAGTCGCGTGTGGATGGGCGTGTCGCGGCGTAATGCTATTGCAGGAAACACCCGTAGCGATTCACGTAACGGCGGCCGTCGAGATTGTGGCCGACCTATGTAAGCGGCGTCTTCGCTTATCTGGCTCTAGCGAGCAACTAAATTAATAGAATTCGTCGTCAGGTTCGTATGGTCCTAGGATCATTGGACCATTGTCGTCGTCTCCAAAATACACATGGTCTTTGTCATGCTGATAAAAAATTTTCTTTGTGCGGTAACTCGCAAGGCTAGCTGGCACATATTGAACACGAAAGAAATCAGCTGGTTGTCCGGCTAATAGATCTCGTCGGGGAAAGATGACGACGTTAGTCCCAGTCGTCGATTGAGACGACGAAAATGAAATTCCATCAAATGCGGGTTCGTAGACGTGGGCCAGATATTCCGCCATGGTTTGAGTTATTAAATAGTCTGCTTCGCGGTCCGGGGTGATCGGCTGCGAAATTAGACTGTGAAGAATTCCAAGTAAGGCTCGGCGATCCCGCTCTGAAAAATAATCGGGCGAAAAATAACTTAAGGTGTCTTTTGCCATTGATCGAGTGAGGCGCGTGAAATCCAGAAGTCGAAGCTTTTCTGTTGTCTCCAATGCTATTAACACTAATTGCATACCTATTGCTGGGCGCATTTCGGCAAGACAGGTCTTTTCATCAGAAGCACAATACAAGACTGTTACGCCTTCTGGATTCATCCTTCCATGGCGAGCGGCCTCTGGTGGTGGTGGTCCAACATGTTTGAACGGGTCCTCGGCAAATACATTGAAGTCATTGGGATGACGGCATGCACGCGCGCGATACAACTTAGTCCCGACAGGAAGAGTTTTGACGACGGACAGATTACGTTTTCTTGTCGCAAATGTTATTTGGTGCACATCTCGAAACAGAGAACCAAACATGCTTTGCGCCGCAGGACTGAAAAAACGGCGAGAGTGCTTTAACTCTTCTAAAGTATTGTGCCATTGACGAGCACTGATAGACGGAGGGTGTCGGATACGATCATAGTTATTTGATTCATCATAAAACGGCTCTCCTCCATCGGGTTGCCAATAGTCGTCTTTTTCGATAAGTGCAGAAATTAGCTCATCTTCGCAATCAAGTTGCTGACCTAGTAACTCTTGTAGAGCTAAGCTTAATTCGTCGCCCGCCTGGGCAAAGTAAACCTCGTCGCTATCTCCAGAACTGAAGTGCGGAATCTCCTCACCGACGCCATATATGTGTCTAAATACCGGGTCAACAATTTCGGCAAGTGCCTCAACAGTGATCGCGGGGGCGACATCTTCTCCGCAGCAGCGGCACTCAGCTAATATTCCCTCACGTTCTACTATGAGTTTGAGCTCGCCATCGTCGATGCAGTCTCGGCAGATATATGTCATTGGAATGTCTTCGTGATTTTTTCTATTCTTTAGAAATATCTAGAGCTAGTAGTTTTCTACATCACCGGCGCCGGTCTGAGATACATCTTTGTGGTAGGAATGGTGTCGTTCAAGCCTTGAAAATGATATCGTACGAGGCAATTATTTTCGGCGTCATATGACATGTTTGAGGTTAATAGCATTTCGCGTAGACGTGGATTTCCTGCATGAACCTGCGCAAAGTACTTGCGTGTCCAACTTAGCAGTGCACGACTAAGAGTGCGTTCTTGCCGCGACCCTCGTTGTCTTCCGGGCGGTACAAATCCCAAAACGTTTAAGCACATCGCAAGGACTTTCGAATTGTGAAAATTTGCATATGCCAAGAGACTGTTAACTTCCGACATTATTAGCCGATTTAGAATGCGGCGAATATTCTCGGAAGGGCCAGAAAAATCTCCTCGGTAGTAAAAGGCCCGCCAAGTGGTGTTGTGCTGAATCTCCCAGCAAAGTTTCTCATCAGATCGGATGTGGGCAGCACGGCCAATGATCTCGAACATCTGCTGCGCAAAGAGTTCATGAAAGGGGATGTCACTCCCCATTGCGGCAATCGCATCCCATCGGGTGCCGTCTAACTTGTCAAGTAATTTAAGTGTCTCTTGAAATATTCTGCAAGCCGTTGAAAAACTTGCATATGCAGGATCGCGATAATTGAGAATTCCTGATCCGTCTGAAAGGTATTCGGTTTGCAAAGCAATATAATCTGTTGCTCGACTCAGTGCAGATGAGACCTGAAAGACTCCTGCTTTTTGGCAGTAATCAGTCACTGTCAAAAGGTAGCACCTGCCAAACACCTTAAGCTGAATTTCATCGAAAGGGGCGTAGAAGGCTGGTGTTGCATCAAGAGGGGAACATGCACCGTAGGCCCCCAGACCTTCGACAAGGTCGTAACTGCCGAACGCCGCATTGGTGAAGTACTTTGTCCTAGCGAGAAAACCGTGGTCATACACATGGTCTTCGTAAAAGAGTAAAGACTCTTTGTGATCGAACATGTGACGTGTGACGTTCTTCGAAAAAAGGGCCGTCACGTCGGTGTATTTTTTTTGACGTTGAATTTCGTTTAAGAAAACCAACGCAACTTCATTTGTTTGCATTGCAATTGCTCTGCATAGACGTGGAGTTGCCATCAACTGCATTAACTCCAATGCATCTACTTGCATGTTCTCCGCTGGTGAACGAGGGCTAATCAGCGCAATTCGGGAAATACCTTCTCTATTTGGAATCGCTTCGATAATCGGACCGGCCGATCGAATTAATTCCCGCGCAACTATTCCCAAGTCCTTTTCATTTCCTGAGACGACATACTCGAGCAACTGCCTCTTGAATCTTCGGCTGTTTGCAACGTTAAATACTGGAGGTGCGGTGTGGGTTGTTCTGACCCACAAAATCATAACTGCAAGAAATGCAAATCCGAAAGCTGTCTGCCAAGCTGGCAGACTGTCAAGAAAAACGGGAATGGGAAGGTGTTGTGCATACCAAAGATTGGTAAGGAGCGATCCTAGTCCAATTGTGAGCGCAGTGCGTTGGGTTATAGCGCTGAGATTTACACTAGACGTTGCAGCGCGAAATTTGTACCTCGTGTCAGTAAGAGTGTAGATGAGCGCAAATAATGCCATGGCAGCCACAAATTCGGCATATCCAAAAATCGGCATTTGCATATCTGATGAGGCGGCCCGTATGCATACGAGCCGTCTACTGAAATTCCATATCTCATCGACTATGCCAGCTAGATTCACGTCTTTCCCCTATTTTATTGCGCTTATTTTTTCATTCGGCGCTATCAGATGCGTCACCTTACGCCAGCAGGATGTTAGCCGCGGCGAATCACCGATGTGGGTTGCCCAAAAAATGAGGCATAACGATGATTGCAAGAGTATCCGGTCGCGGGATCAAAGCCGCTTGCCTGATGCTGGCAATTGAGCTATCGAGCCATTCTGGCGCGGTGAGTATTGCAAGCGATCGCAGGTAGTTACCATTCTTGGAGTCCTCTAACCGTAAGAACCGGCTTGATCGGCGGAAGCATCCCATCGGCAAGTCGTTCCCATGTTTCGTACATAAGCTCTAGGTTGATGACTCCAGTCGTGAACGAATTCGTCAGGGTTTCGCCGGTGCGTTCGTCCAAGAATCCGCTGATCTGGTCGAGCGGTATATGTCCGAAAAATGTTTCGCGCACTACGTGTAGACTTACACAGAAGCTCACGGGCACCATTGTGCCGAAGCCGTTGTCGATCTGTACTTCTTCAAGTCCCGGGTACACCGGAACAAACTCATGCACCCCTGGGGTAGTGGGAAACTCACCTTCGTTCCACCGCTTGGCCGCGATTTCGTGGGCGGTGCCAAGTTTTTCACCGGAGCCTGAGTAAGCGAGAAGACTGCCAATATCATCGGTAACCACTAGCGGAGCTGGGGTTGTGCCGCGAATCCGAAATGCCAATCCTGCCCGGACAAATTCAAATAACGCGGGAAGTGTCGGTTGGACTTTCCATTTGTGTTCATCAGTATCGACAGGGCGATATAGCTCCATCTGAAGTTTTCCTGCCTTCGTTCTCGCCGCTTGCGTGAATCCGCTCGGACAAACCAGCACCCCTTTGTTGGCTCGAATGTCCGCAACCATGCCAGCAAATTCTTCGACGCCCTTTACATCTACGGGTGTTTGATGATCCTTGCAGTCGATAGCGATCAGCATTTCATACTGGCCGATGCGTTGTTTCACGAGGACGTCGATTTGTCGATATGTCTCACTGTCTACGCCCCAAACTTTCGCGTCGTGCTCGACCGATGCTTGGGGAGCTAAGGAATTTTGAATTTTTGCGACAAGTTGTTCAAGGTCGCGCCAGTCGTTTTTTGCCACGGTGCCCCCGGGTTAGGTTTTTTGAGGTGGTCCCAGATTACGGCGGATGCTTGCCAGAGGGTAATATACCCCGTGAGGCATGGAACGATCGCGCTACGCTCGCTAGTGCATCGGAATTGCGCTCGAAAGTAGTGAAAAAAATGCAGGCATTTATGTTGGTATTACCATGCCAATTTAGCCTCATTTCATCCCATTTGAGTCTCAAACAAAAAATCCTAACCGTTGAGAACTCAGCAGGTTAGGCATATTTTCTTGGCTGAGAGACGGGAGGGGCCTACGTTCCGCAGGCCGCTGAATTGCTCGCAAGCGATTCCCTTCACATCCGCGACGTGAGCCGCGCAGGCAGCTTACTTCTCCGTAGATGGGCTACAAAGAAAATCGTGGAAAATAAAGGCTCCTCGTTGGGAGCCTTTATTTATTTGCAATTGCCTCTCCATCTTATCTAAGGTGATTGCTTGAAATAAGAAAAACGTCCTCTTCCCGCGAGCCGAAGCTCACGGAAAGACGCCCATCTCACCCCCGTGCCGCCCAAGGAATAGCAATATTCGCCAACACGCAAGAGCTCAACAACACCCAGAACATCACCCGATCCAGCGCGTAGGAAAGCGCCTTGTCTTCCTTCTTGACCATAATGAAGTTGGACAGCAGCGCCAGGATCAGCGACAGCGCGATCGTGGCCAGGCCGAACGCCGCCACGTAGTCGACCAGGCCGAACGAGCCCGACGGCGGCAGGATGGAGTTGGCCACGTAGGAGTTGGCCACCGCGCCGAAGTAGGCGGCGGAGGGCAGCGAGAAGCGCGGGCCGACGTCGGATGCCTTCACGTAGAAGCTGCACAGGGCCAGCGCCAGCGCTGCGAACAAGGACAGGAAGATTTTGTTGTAGACGCCTGCGCTTGAGCGCGCAATGTTGATGCCGGCGATATATTGGGTGAACACTTTTTCGCTCTTCGCATCCACGCGTGGATCGCCGTAGGATGAACGGTAGGCGTGCGGTTTGACGACGTTGGACTTGCCGGTGATCTTGTAGCCGGAAATCTGTACCCGCGAGCTGACGTTGGAGCTTGTGTCAGCGACGTAACGCAATTTGGTGCTGTCGCGCGCGCCGTCTTCGAGATAGATGTTGAGCATGTGGTCTTCGAGCGGGACGCGCATGGTGTCGAAGAACTTCAGGAATTTGGCGGAGACCCGGAGCCGCTGGTAGTGGGTGCCGTCGTCGCCGTGGTATTCCTCCAGCACTTCTTTCTTGATGATGTTGCCGTCGACGACGACGAGTTTGGCGCCCGGGTCGAGGGACTTTTCTCCGGTCCAGCGGAACCAGACGTAGAAGGTCCCGCTCCAGCTCGAATCCTTGATCGAGAACGTATCAATCCCATCCACATAGGTGCCCACCGAGACGGTAGGAACATTGCTTGCGGCAGCGGCAAGCGCCGACGAGGAGTCGCCTTGTTCCTTGCCGAGGCTGGACATGCGCGCCTGATGATTGAGCTCCGCCGTCACGCGGTTGTTGCGCAGAACATTCACGCTGAGCAGTATGCAAATCAGATAAACCACCGCTACGGCGACGGCGATGCCGATGACGAATTTCTTCTTTTCCGGCGCCAGTTCGCGCCACGTTTTCAAATCCATTTCCCCGCCCCAAAAAAGTATGACTGATTCCGATCAGTCGTTCTGGCCAACCGCTCACTGGATAAGTGTCGGTTTTGTGGCCGCTTGATGACTGCGCCTTCTGTTTGAACTCGGAGCTTTCCAGTCTGCTTGTTGCCGAGGGCGTTTCCACGGCCTTGTCACTGAGTTCGGCCATGATGGACGGATGAGTGGTTACAAGAAGAATGGCTGCAGGGATTGCTGTTTGAACGCAATGGTGATTGTCGCGTCGCTGCGGATCGGCTCAACGTATTTGGCAATACGCCCCCTGAGCAGTTTTCAATTCTTGTTGATCGCAGGCGGAAACAGCGCTTTGAATAGTATCAAATAATCAATGTCGACAGATCAGTTGAGCCTTGGCATTCAGTTTCTTCATGGCAGCATGCACCCGTTAGCTCAACGCCAAGGAACCAGGAGTTTGCTCACCGAGAATCCTCGTCTTTCCATAAGTTGCTGTATGTACATTTTTCTTGGTTGTTTTATTAAATCCCACCGTGGCGTAATTGAGTAAGAATGACGAATGCAGATTTATTTTTATGGAATATTTGTTAAATTGAATTTGTCATTTAACGCCGTCCCGCTTCTAGGAGAACAACATCATGAATCTATCCGCCCTGAAAGTATCCAGCCGGCTTTATCTCGGTTTCGGACTGCTCCTGGTCCTTCTGCTTGGGATTGCTGTTTTCAGTTACACCCGCTTGTCCTCCCTGAATGACAACGTCAATTTTTTGGTCAGCGATCGCTATGCCAAAACTGTGCTGGTCGACTCCATATCCAATAACGTCAATCTGATCGCGCGTGCAGTGCGGAACGTGGCGTTGTCTACGGATGAGTCGGTGATATCGCAAGAGATGGATCGCATCAAGAAGGCCAGAGAGGAAAGTAATGCGACCCTGCGAAAGCTCGATGCTGTCATTCCGAGCGAAAAAGGCAAGGCATTGATGTCGGCGCTAAAGCAATCCAGCGTGGAGTATTACGTTGAGCAGGAGAATCTGCTTGCCTTGCTGGCAAAGGGGAACGCTGACGAGGCCAGAAAGCAGATCTTCGGCGCCATGCGCACTAAGCAAACCGCGATGTTTGGGGCACTGAAACAGCTGTCCGACTATCAGCGCGCCTTGATGGACGAGACCGTTGCTGAAAGCCAGGAAACCTATCGCCATGCCTGTGTGTTGCTGACCATCGTCAGCGCCGCCGCGTTCGCACTCAGTCTGATTGCGGCTCTGCTGATTACCCGCAGCATTATTCGTCAACTCGGTGGAGAGCCCGACTATGCCATGTCGATCGCCAGTGATATCGCCAGCGGCAACCTCGCGCGTTCGATCACCATCCGTCCGGGCGATCAAACCAGTCTGATTGCGTCCATTCGAGTGATGCGCAATCGCCTGGCGGAGATTGTTGGTCAGGTACGCGCAGGAACCGATACGATCGCTACGGCCTCTGGACAAATCGCCAGCGGCAATCTGGACTTGTCGTCCCGAACTGAGCAGCAAGCCAGTTCGCTGGAAGAAACTGCATCGGCCATGGAAGAGCTCACCTCTACGGTGAAACAGAACGCGGACAATGCACGTCAGGCCAACCAATTGGCAGTCTCTGCGTCCGAGGTCGCTGTTGCCGGAGGCAGCGTTGTCAGCCAGGTGGTGGAAACAATGGGATCAATCAATGCATCGTCCAAAAAGATCGTGGATATCATCAGCGTGATTGACGGTATCGCTTTCCAGACGAATATTCTTGCCTTGAATGCAGCTGTGGAAGCTGCTCGCGCCGGTGAGCAGGGCCGCGGCTTTGCGGTGGTTGCAACGGAGGTGCGCAACCTTGCGCAACGCTCCGCCAGCGCTGCCAAGGAAATCAAATCGCTGATCGACAATTCGGTGACTCAGGTCGACACCGGCAGCAAGCTGGTAGCCCAGGCGGGGTCGACGATGGAGGATGTGGTCAACAGCGTCAAACGCGTTACCGATATCGTTGGAGAGATCACGTCTGCCAGCCAGGAGCAAAGCGAGGGTATTGAACAGATCAACCTTGCGATTACGCAAATGGATGAAGTAACGCAGCAAAACGCTGCGCTGGTGGAAGAGGCTGCCGCGGCGGCGCAATCGATGCAGGAACAGGCCAACAAGCTCTCCCAAGTGGTCAGCATTTTCAAGCTTGATCCGAAGAGGGTGGAGTCGCAAGTCCAGTCATCCGCTGCCAATCCGCGAACCCGTGATATCACGCCGATGCCGCCGAAACTGTCAACGGCAAAACCGTCAGGGAAACCTGCTCTTTCTGTGACGCAGGGCGATGATGGCAATTCATGGGAGCATTTCTAGTCGGCTCCTGAAATGCTGGGTGTTGACGAACGGGGTTGTGAGAATTTGGTGAACGTCAACGACCTGAAGAATAGAGAAGGAATTCTCGGTAAAAATGAAAAAGGCTCCGTTCGGGGCCTTTTTTTTGTGGCGGGCGAAGGCGTCGCCACGAACGCCGTCAGATGCCATCTGCTCTGAAACGGTAGCGCCGGCCTGCGCTGACCGGGGGGAGGACACTTCCCCGGATGCATAGGCATTCAAACCATCCGGACAGCCGAAGACTGAGTCCACGGAAAGCCAAGACACAGTCTCGAGCACGTCAGGAGATCGTATGGAAACGGCTGCAGCGGCCGCTCTTCGCTTGTAGGGGCTTCTCCTTCCATCTCTTCCGGTTTGTCCGAAACATTGCCTATTCGGCATCGTTATTTTCCTCAAAGAATCATAGTTTCCCGACAGATATATTTCTGCGTCGCTCTTAGTATGTCGTCAGCACATCCGAGGCCAATTTTCTGTACCTCCATTCAAGGATCCAATCCACACGCCAGTTTCTGGTGTTCGGGCAATGACTTGTATGTCGTGAATGGTGAATTGGTCGCAGATGCTCCATGCGCTTCATTCACGACAATCTTTCGACTGCTCATCATGAACTTGATACCGATTGGCGAAGTCTCCGCGCAAATAAATTGTGGCGCTCCCTTGCCGTGGAATGTCCGGGACACGGAAGGGAAGTTGTTGCTGGCGCGCGGCTATCTGGTCGAGACCATGGAGATGCAGCTCAACCTGTTGCGGCGAGGCGTGTTTGTGGATGCGGACGAGGTGCGGGCCAGCCAGGAACCGTCGCCAATCCTGTTCGGCCGCACCCAGCGGCCAGTACTGCCATTTGCCGCGCAATGGGACGCCGTGGAAAAACGCCTGACCGGACTGCTCGCGAATCATCGCGATGCGCAGTTCCTGAGCGGCATCAGGGACGTCGAATCGATGATCACCGTCGCATCGGAAGAACATCCCGACCAGACGATCTATTCGGTCATCCGGCACGACCAGGAGCGCTTCGCCGCATACGGCATCACGCATTCGATCCATGTCGCCTGCGTCTGCAGCATTCTCGCCGAACGGCTGGGCTGGTCGAAGAAGAACAGGGAAACCGTCATCAACGCCGCGTTGACGATGAATGTTTCCATCATCGGCTTGCAAGGCGAACTTGCGCGCAGCGAGGGTGCGCCGACCAGACAACAGCGGCAACTGATACACGTACACCCGGCGGAAAGCGTGCGCATGCTGCAGGATGCTGGTGTGACCGATGAGGACTGGTTGCAGGCAGTTGAACAACATCATGAAAGTCCGAACGGCGGCGGTTACCCCTACGGCACAAGACACAAACTCAGCGAGTTGTCGCAAATGATCCGGTTCGCCGATATTTTTACGGCCAAATATTCCGCACGCAAGAACAGGGCGGCGATGCCGTCGAGGCAAGCCGCCCAGTCGGTCTATCTGGCCAGCGACGGACATCCGATTGCATCGGCGCTGCTCAAGGAATTCGGCATCTATCCGCCGGGTTGTTTTGTGCTGCTGAAAAGCGGCGAGACGGCGGTAACGATCCGGCGCGGCAATACGCCGACGGCGCCGTTGGTGGCCGTGGTGCGCGACAAGAACGGCTTGCCGATCAAGGAGCCGCTGCTGCGCGAAACCGTATTGCCGCAATATGCCATTCTGCGCACGCTTCCGAATCAGTCGACGCAGTACGATACGGCCATCGAGCGGTTGTTTACTTTGACGGCTGAGTAGGCGGTCTATGACGGCGACGTTTGCGGTGCGTCTTTACGTGAGGCGTTCAATCACCTGCGCATGCTGAGGCCAGGTCCGCGTGAGCAGCGCTTTGTCGGCGAGTTCGAATTCCTCGAATTCGAAACCCGGCGCCACCGTACACCCCACCAGGGAATGGCCTTGCGGATCTGCGCATTCTGCCGCGAACCAGGCACCGGCAGGCACCAGGGCCTGGAACTCTGCGCCGTCATGGATGACGGGATTACCCAGGTGGAGAACGGTTAAATCACCGGCATGCCCGAGGACATAGATGTGCAAGGGCGACCCGTCATAGAAATGCCACATCTCGTCGGACTTGATCCGGTGCCAGGCAGATCTTTCTCCGGCGCCCAGCAAATAGTAGATCGCAGTTGAGGCTGAACGGATGAGGCCATCGTTTGATCGCGCCACTTCCATTGCGGCGCGATAGGTTTCCCTGAAGTAGCCGCCCTCGGGATGGGGAAGGAGGCGAAGACGGGAGATCAGTTCTGCGGGTTTGGAACCACGTTCATTCATATTTTCCTCATATCGCTCATGATTTTCGTTATGACCGTCCGCGTCATATTTTTGGTTACATTAAGCCAGCAGAGCAGTTTGACAGAAGCATAGTGAGGAAAGGCCCGCTAAGTACATATGGGATATCAGACGCGTTGCTGTATCGGTCTCGGCATATTGGTTCATTTGGCGATTCTCAATAACTCCACTGGCGTCCCTTTCGATTACGTTCACGCGCAGTGATAAAGTAGCGTTTCAAATAATGATAACTAGCAATTTAAGGGGGAAGCATGTCCATCGAAGCTAAACTTTATTTGGCAGAGACCGAGAGGCGTCGACGAGAGCTGTATCGAAAGCGGTCGTTTGTTCTTTTAGGGGGCGTCTCTGCCTTCTTGGGTGCCCTACTATTTTTTTATTGGCAGGGATCCCCATTCTCCTACTTGATTACGCGGTACTTGGGGATTGGAATGCTAATCGTTGCATTTTCGATCTTCGGTATTTTGTATCTGCAGTCTGGGCAAGTTTGGCTCACCGAGGAGGGGCGGCGCGAAGCTGATACCAGTTTTCAGAACTACGAAATTGACGCGCTAAAGTCGCAGGTTGGCGCTATTGCGCAGCAATTGAAAGACATTGAAAGTAAAATTCCTTCAGCTGAGGATCTCTCAATCCCTGGTTTTGATAAGGACGCGACGATAGAGCGCATTGTACGAGACATGGGGGCAGAGTCGGTAAAGTCGATATTCTCGGCGGAAGCGCAAGCACTCGAACAAACTCTTAGCAGAACATTACTTAGTCGATATAGCTCGGAAGCAGCAAGTCAAATTGTTGGGCGCTTAATGCGAGAAATAAGGGATCTTCGACTTCGCTCCAATCTGAATTTACTGCTCGGTATGGGCATTACTGCGTTTGGACTTTATTTACTATGGGTGACTGTTTCTATAGTTGATACTTCGGATGTCCTTAAGAATTTAGCTAGTGATACAGCAGTAGCAAATTCCACGTTTTTTCGAAATCTGACGCTGCCGTTTGTGCCGCGTATTTCCCTTGTTATTTTTATTGAGATATTTGCATATTTTTTCTTAAGACTTTATCGCGACGGCCTTGCCGAGATTAAGTATTTTCAGAATGAATTAACCAATGTTCAATCAAAAATTCTTGCTGTGGAGATGGCAATCGGATCCGGAATAAAAGATGCCCTGCCTGCTTCGGTCGCGGCGCTTTCCCAAACGGAACGTAACTTTATTCTTCAGAAGGATCAAACTACGGTGGAACTGGAAAAGGCAAAATCCGACTCGGAGTTGTCTCGGAGCATCCTAAAAGTAGTTCCTTCTTTGTTCAAACAAAAGAAATAACGGCGATGGTCAACGCGGTTACTGAATTTTTTTAGACATCGGTGAATGATACGGACCGTCTAGATTCCCAAGTTCGTATTGACATAAATGAAAAATAAAAATGAGGAATATATGCAAGGAACAACAAGGATTCTTCAAGATAGCCCCGCTGAAATAGATGAGTTCGGCGGCAAAGGGCATGATAGAACCGCAAATGCGTTAGTTGATGCCTTGAATCAGATGCAAGGTCGTGACGGTGCCGTTGGGTTAGAAGGTTCTTGGGGAGCAGGAAAATCCACAGTGATCAGAATTGCCCAGAAAAAGCTCGCAGCGCTTGATGGAAGCAATCTTAAGCACTCTATATTTACTTTTGATTTGTGGGCACACCAATCAGATGATTTTCGTCGAGCATTTCTCGAATCTTTCGTTGCATGGCTAGCTGCTCAAAAGATGTTGGCGTCTGAAACCCTTGATAAAGCCCGGGACGAGATTCGCGATCGTGTTAAGTCGGTGACTGTCGAGAGTACAAAAAAATATAACGCTTTCGGCATAGTCTTCATTCTTATTCTTCCACTCCTACCATTCATTTATTCATGGCTTGGCCCATCTGCGCTGAAGCCACCATCCGATTCAACGTCTAGTCCTAGCTGGCCGTTCCACGTTGCTTTAACACTCGTTGCCGTTCTCTATGGAAGTGTTGCGTTCCGTTTCGTCAATCTTTTCTATGTGGTTGACTGGCGTCACTTTAGATTCTCTTTGGCACGATCAGGTAAAAGTTTCTCGGATGCTGCGTCCAATTGCGTCTCAATGTTCTCCAGAGATGTTGAAAGCGAGACGACCAAACAGAACATTCGGGAGACAGATCCAACTACCATCGAGTTTCATCGAATCTTTCGAAATTTATTGAGTGGTGCTCAATCTCGTGGCATTTGCATTATTAATGTTCTAGACAATATAGACCGCCTTCCCAAAGATTCCGTAGCCAATACTTGGTCTGAAGTCAGAGCACTATTTGCCATCAGAGGTGGCCCAGGGATTCAACCTCATGACAACGTCTTGGTGGTCCTTCCATATGATAAGAAATTTGTCATGAATGCGCTAGGAGAAGAAGGGGAAGACAAGGAGGCTGATTTCATTGAAAAGACATTCAGCCGTACTTTGCGTGTCGCGCCACCAATATCTCATGACTGGCGAAGTTTTTTCCTTGCCAAATTAAAGGACTGCTTTTCTAAGGCTATCGACGAAGAGCTGAGCGAACGCTTGTTTCGACTTCTCAGATACAGTTTTCAGAAGACCAGTACCCATGCAAGCCCGCGTCGAATCATCCATTTTGTAAATGAACTTGGTGCGTTGGACGCTCAATGGCAGCGAACGATTTCTTTAGAAGCGTGCGCTGTCTACATTTTGAACCGGAAGGAAATTGAGTCTAAGTCGGATAGCTTACAAAAAGAGGGAACGATTCACCCACGGTACGTGCAAATTGCAAATGTAGATGATATACATCGTGAAATCGCAGCACTGGCTTTCAACGTTGAACCTGCTGCTGCCAATCAAGTTCTACTGCAGGATCCGATTGCCAAAGCGCTGATAAGCTCAAGGGTCGAAAATCTCCGAAAATTGGCGACCGTTCCTGGATTTGATGATGTTCTTCAGGACGTATTGCAAGAGCCATCACGTGAGTGGTTACTTACGCCAGAAGGTGTGCTGGATCGGGTGTGCGTTAACTTAGCGGGCCTTCAACTCGACGATGCACGTGCGAAGGTATGTTGGCGCGATATTGCGAGTGATATCCAAAAATCAAACATCGCGATATGGCCAGATATTGATGTTGTCAAAGCGTTTTCGTTAGCAATATCCGGTATTCGTAGTCCGTTAGAAGCTCCACAGCTAGCCCGTAAAATTCAGTCTATCTTAGGAGGAACTCCACAGGAAATCGAACAGATTGGACTATTTGATTATGGAGTCGCTTGGTTTTCTGCTTCAATGGCTATCCAAGAGTCTTTACAAGCAGTTGTTACTGATGACGTATTTAAAGAGTTCAGGCAGAAAACGATTATTTCTCTTAATTCGACTGCTATTCTTGGTTGTGCCCATCATTGCGCCCAGTCGGGGAATTACAGGCTTTCCGACGTACATCAGACTCAATGTGACCGCCAACAGTTAGAGCAGAGCTTTATAAATCTCGTAAATTCAAAGCCTTCGATTGCTCTAGCCGTCCTGAATCAACTTAGCGGGTATTTTTCAATAGACAATTTCGAGCGACTACAAATAGAAATTCTCTCAATTCTTAAAACAAATGCGTTGGGCAGCAACGAAGATGAACCTAAACGAGCTGCCTTGCTACAAATAGCTAAAATGCTCTGCTTAAAGATGGGAGATGGCGCATTAGAAAAGTGGAAGGCACTAGTGAAACCCTTAACACTGGATGGCTCCCTTGCTTTGCATGCCCGTGCCGCTAGCGAGGCGGGTGATAAGTCTAGCTCAGCACAAGCAGTTGCGATGCTGATGGCGCTGCAAGACTCTACAAAGCCGTATCCTATCCCTAGTGATCATCCTCAAATGGGAAGTGTCGTTATTGCCGCCGTGCAATGGTTCAACGATTTACTAAGTGAAGGAACAGATGATGCCGAATTCATTGCGCTGATCGCAAAAGCCTCTCCAGATCTTTCTCCCTTTGGTAACTGGCTTCGACGTGGTCTCCCAGGCGATGAGGCCACGATCTTGTATGCGCAGGTGTTGCGAGAAATAATCCGCACAGTCAATATGACGCGGTTGAACTCCTACGAGACTTTGGGTGCTTATCCAGAGATCAAAACTTTTATTGGTGACGACGAAGTAGTTTTCACATTTCTTAGGAATTTGCAAAATTGGAACTTGAGCTTTAAGTCGGACAAAGCCAAATTGCTTACATTTTCTTCCATATTGATCGCTGATATCCAAGCTCAAGCGGCCGACACCTCGCTGAATATCATCCTTGAAAGTATCGATAAAGTAGTCCTTGGCGCGACGCAGGAAGAATGGCAACAGGCGTTTTCAGAACAAAATGACTTATTGCGGCTATTGATTATCAGACAAAAAGATACTGCCTTGACCCCTCCAGTTAGTGAGTATCGACCAGCACTGCTTGATCATGCTGTCTCTTTGCTCAAGGGTGGAACTAAAATTAAAAAATTTAAGCAAGACTGGCAGATAGTCGTTGATGGTTTGGGCCAACACAACCAGACCACTTTGGCTGGGGACGTTCTGTTAGCATTGTCGAATATAGTGGTCAATGACGAGGGTTTGCTGTTGTTTATTGAGTGCTACAGAGAGATTGCGGATCGAATGAAATTCTCTGAGTATCCGAACATCTCTCTTAATCAAGTCTATTCAAAGCTAATTGTGAGCCCAAGCCCGATAGCGACAGAATTCATTGATCGGCATTTGAATGAGATCGACGCTCTTCTAATGGATGCATCGAACGAGTCAAGAGGAGCTTTCATTGAAACTATTAAATCGCAGTCAATCAGTGATCGGCAAGATGCGGATCGCCTTATTGATTTGCGAAAGCGATTTAGAATCACTGACGATACTTTGGAAGAAGAACGGGACGGAGAAAATAACTATCCCGCAAAAAATGAAGAGGCAAAATAACGATGCAAGTCACATCGATTGTGGAGGGCGATTACGAGCATGCAATCGTTCAGCTTATCTGCTTGCTATACGAGGAGAAATATCACCTTGTATTCGCTTCAGCCGAATTGTGGCCAGCCGAACTTGAACGCCCCCCCCAAGAAAAAAGGCTCTCTGAACCTGCGAAGAGGCTTGGAGGAAACGGTCGTATCTTTTACTCGCGGTACGTATTGACTGCGCGGGAGGCAATGGCTTGGTACGAGCGGTGTAGAGAAGGGAAATTCGAGCTTTTGCAGCGCGACGCGAGCTATCCAGCCGTAGCCGAACCGCATCTCGAAGAACCTCCGTGGCCACAGCTGGTGGTGGGCACCAAGTTCCCGGTCTCCGGCGATGTACCGTCCTCTGTTCGCGCGCACCACCTTTATCCAGAACACGTGCCACCTTTGATTCAGAAGTTGTTCGACCTGCATCCGGAGCTGCGCACCTGGGCATCAGATCGTATTCTCACGAGCTTCGAGCGGTATCCCGAGTTGGCTGGATCCATTCACTTGCTTGTGCCAAATCCAGTGTTCCGTAGCTTGCACATGCGATTGCACATCGCTGAAGACGGTAGTGAAGGTACCGCGATCGAAATCACGCCCAGGGAGGGCATGACTTCCGAAGGGCTCCAAGCCACAGTCATCGAGCATCGTCCGACAGGAATTAGCGCTTACCAGACGATGGCATTTGCAGCGGCCCCGTACTTGCTCGTAAAGCATGTTGGGGCAGTCGAGGAAGTCGAGTTGTACCTGCACTGCCCTCGCCGTGGCCTTTTAGAGTGGCAAGCTCCTTCGAGCTACATGCGGCAGTCGAGCATAGGGATAAGCCTTATTAGCTCGCGTAAGCGAATTCAAGTTCCTCAGCCCCCCGGTACCCCTCCTGAAGAGTACGAGGTGCCGCTTTCCCACTTGGTCTCTACAAGCACACATCGTGAACCAGGGGGACCCACGGTTCTGCCTGCAATACTTCGCAAGCGGGAGTTCGAGCGCAAGCGTTCGGATGAGGCTGAGAGATTAGGACAAAAGTGGTTTCATCGCTCAAAAACTGAGGCCACCGAGTTTGTTCGCGCTCTAATAGGGACCGCGCGCGAGCGAGTTTGGATAGTGGACCCGTACTTCGCAGCGCCCGAGCTGTTTAGCTTTGCGCTTGCGACTACCCACGCATCGGCAAAGGTCGTGATTCTTACTGGTGCCAGCACGGCTATGCAGATACCCGACCTCGTTGACAGTACCATTGAGGCCGGTGAGCAGCTACTGCGCACGCTATCGCGAACAGAAATGGGGCATATCGAAGTCAAGGTTATGACTGGTGATATGCCCACAGTCCATGACCGATTTCTAGTCATCGATAATGCAGTCTGGTTCACAGGTAATTCGCTCAACAGCTTGGGTGAGCGAGCAGGGATGATGATTAGTGTTCCCGCTCCCGATGTTGTAGTCGCAGAGCTCCAAAACATTCTGGATGACCTTGTACGGACCAGAACACTAGCCGACTGGGTTGCCGCACGCAAAACAAATAAAACGACATGAAGAGCGTCAACAAGAGCAGATCTCCGGTCAAAGAGCTTCCGCTGGACGATGATGAGGGCGCCTTTGCTGCAACAATTGATTGGCGCCCGCTTCGTAATTTTAACGGTACTGCGCAGCCCACTTTGCTGTGGGCAACAGTGCCTCACGCAACACAGCTCGTGGAAGCAGACAGCGTACGTATTCCCGGCTTGGAATCCATCGGAGCTCGACACGCTGAGAACCGCATGAGAAGGGATAGTGGATCGCCGTTGGGAAGTAAAGTGTTCTGGGAAGAGTTTCGCCGCTCTCGGCTAGTGATTCTCTTTGATCGTCATTCGGACCGCAAGCTTCTACATCGGTTGCGTGAGGAGCTTGAGCCAGGCATTGCGCGCAGTCTCCAGACACTTATCGTTCTTACGGGTAAGGATGACAAGTCTTACTGTACGCCTCTTGCCAAGAACATTCAGGAAGTGCTTTTGAAGGGTAACCCTTTGAAGTTTCATTACATCGAAGGTATGGAATCATCCAAATCTCCGTTCCCGCATGATCGATTTGCCGTAACCGATGGCGAATTTTGGCACTTCGGCGGTTCGGTGGGTAGTGTCGAGCAGTGCCTCACAGGGTTTAGTCGAGGCTGGAAGGCCAAGGACTTGGGCGTCAACGAGTTCATTGAAGCGACCCTGGCGGCCGCAGAACAATGGAGCAAAAAATGATCGATAAGCGACTTCTCAAGCTCAACAGCTGGATTTCCGAGGAGCAGGACCAAGTAAATCACGGGCGGCAAGGTACTAGCGAGCCGTGGGGGGCTGCGGTGAGGGCCGCACTCGCGGAGTTCTTTCAAAATCTGCTCGCGCAGATGCCAAAAGCACCTGCGAATGAAGGAATCATATCGTCCGTCGTTCAGCAATTCTTACCGACAGCCATTGAACCGCCTGCCGATTTCGCCGATCAATGGCCTGCGACAATCATAGACGACATCAACGTTTCGTTATTGAATCCGAGTGACCACGGCCGTCCTATTGCGGATTGGTTCATCGCTAGCGCTCTATTCGATGCGCTGGTGTCCCGCAAGCAGCCTTCCGTCGACGGGGTACACGTAGCTCGTATGCTGGCTGAGAACAGCACGCGTGTGCTGGCGTTTTCTGAAATCGTCGGGGCATCCAGCATCGTTGAACTCGGCGTAGTTACCGCCGCCATGCGCACATTTATCCAAGACGAGTGCTCGCGTCCCGAAAGTCATCTCTTACCAAGCCGCCGCTCTGCGCTTGGACCTGCAATGGAGGTATGGGCGGCCGAGGCAGATTTTGGTGCAGTGTGGGACACGCGAGTATGGATGGGTCTTGATATGCTACCGGAGCGCCTGGGAATGCTTGCTCCACTGGCTGCAGCCCGACCGATAGAGTTACTTCCATTGATAGAGGAGATCCGCCCATTCCCTTTGCAGGAGGGGTGCTTTTACTGGCGCTCCATCACATATGACCTCGATAAGGTCTTAGAAATGCTCGAACGAGCGCCTTTGGTGATTGACGAGCAGAGTGGACTTTGGAACAGGAACGTGGTTGCGCCCTTGCTGCTTCAAACTGCTTTTGGCGTGATTAGAGAGCTTGGCATCCATAGGAAAAACGACGGTACTCCACTCGCTCACAGCACCGAGCTGGCTAACATCGCTCACACCATTATTGAAAGGGCGTTAATGCGTCCTGACGGTGTCCAGCTTGTGTCTCGCTGGATGCGGCATCAAGTACATGTCGCGGCGTCTCGCTCCGAGGACTCGATCTTCGAAGCGGTATTCAATGCCACTTTGGCAGCATTTGCACAATCAAAAGTAGACGCTGCAGACGTGTATCCATCAATGAGTGAGGAGCCCCCAGAACATGGAGTGTTTCCGAGCCAACTTGCTGACGACGATGCAAGCAATGCGTACGAGCAGCTGGTGCTCGCGGCCATGCTCGTTCAAGAACGAGTGCTTAAAGGAGAGGGCCGTCGAGAAGCGTCCTTTCGCCCCTCCTTCATTGCACTCTTACGCAAGGCAAGAAGTCCGTTTTCAGTGAGATATGGCGAAGTAATGCCTACTTGGCGCCATCGTGTCTTCGCCAAGATCTACATGGCCGAGGATGAAGTCGCCGAGTCCTGGCGGGAAGACTTCGACCTATTCGCTCCCGAACAGCGAGCGGCTCTGCACTACTCATACTTCGACGACAATTCGTTGATGGCGCCCAGTTTGTTTCTTGCCGGGGTGGGTCTCAGCCTCATCGACTGTTGTCTTGAAGCCGATGAGAAATCACCACTTTCTTGCCAAGGCATAGTTGTTTGGAGAGCAGTGTTCGAAGCAACCCAACTGCTATTCACGCACTGGAGTCTGTCTAATGACGTATGGCGTAACGTGGCCGCATCGCTTTTTGCGCGCTACCCGGGTTGTTTGCGGGCGTTGAACCCAGCTGATTTGTCTAAGGAGCAGCCTGCTCAATTACTTTCCCGGCTTGGAGGCGACGAAGGCTTGGTAGCAAATGCCTTAGCAAATTTGCTAAACAACGGAATGGATGCGGCCATCATCTGTGGCTCTGGCCCCGAGGTGACAGAGATGAAGCTCCGGATGCAGAACTACCTTGCGTGGGAAGGCGAAGCTGGCAGCCGTGCGCTCAACCGAGGAGTGAGAAGCTACTTGGTCAAGAATTTCGTTGGCAGAGAAGGCGCCAGCAATTGAGGTCCGAGTCTACCAATTTCAGAAGCAGTACAAGGCCAACAAATCTACTTAGGCAAGTTATGCGGCGTGATGCGAGGTTGCCCCGACCGAACGTTCGTTGTGGGTAAAACGCTTAGGTTTTCAACGGAACGCAAAAGACAGCATGAAGACAGAAAAGCGCATCAGCACTAGGCTTGACGCAGGTTCTTGGACTACTTAGTACTTGATCTTGGCGGAGAGAGGGATTCGCCTACGTTCCGCAGGCCGCTGAATCGCTTGCAAGCGATTTCCTTCGAATCCCCCGCGTAAGCCGCGCAGGCGGCTTACTTCTCTCCGCAGATGGGTTTGCTGCGCAAACAAAATGGAAGTACAAATAAAAATGCCCGCATAAGCGGGCATTTTGTATTCTGGCGGAGAGAGGGGGATTCGAACCCCCGATAGGCTATTAACCTATACACGCTTTCCAGGCGTGCGACTTCAACCACTCATCCATCTCTCCGGAATTTGGCTTCGTTTTTAGCGAAGCCGCTGATTATAGCAACATTTTTTAGGGAGTGACGCGATTTTGAACCGTCACCCATAAAATAATGGCGATGCGTTGCGGCATCGCCATTATTTCTTGTCAGATCGGCATTCCCGGTGCGGATGCGGCTTGCGACCGGGAACAGCGTGCCTTTCCGTCTATTTTCAGCTTATTGCGCTTCCTTGAGCTGGTCCAGGATGGCCGGGTTTTCCAGGGTCGAGATGTCCTGCGTGATGTCTTCGCCCTTGGCCAGCACGCGCAGCAGGCGGCGCATGATTTTGCCGGAGCGGGTCTTGGGCAGGTTGTCGCCGAAACGGATTTCCTTGGGCTTGGCGATCGGGCCGATTTCCTTGGCGACCCAGTCGCGCAACTCCTTGGCGATGGCCTTGGCTTCGTCGCCGGTCGGGCGAGGGCGCTTCAGGACCACGAAGGCGCAGATCGATTCGCCGGTGGTTTCGTCCGGTTTGCCGACCACGGCGGCTTCGGCCACGATCGGGTTGGCGACCAAGGCGGATTCGATTTCCATCGTGCCCATGCGGTGACCGGAGACGTTCAGCACGTCATCGATGCGGCCGGTGATGGTGAAGTAGCCGGTGTCCTTGTTGCGGATCGCGCCGTCGCCGGCGAGGTAGACCTTGCCGCCGAATTCTTCAGGGAAATAGGCCTTCTTGAAACGCTCGGGATCGTTCCAGATGGTGCGGATCATCGACGGCCACGGACGCTTGACGACCAGGATGCCGCCGGTGCCGTCGGGCAGGTCGTTGCCGGTTTCATCGACGATGGCGGCGGTGATGCCCGGCAGCGGCAGTGTGCAAGAGCCCGGTACTTGCGGCGTCGCGCCCGGCAGCGGCGAGATCATGTGGCCGCCGGTTTCGGTTTGCCAGAAGGTGTCGACGATCGGGCATTTTTCCTGGCCGATGTTCTTGTAGTACCACATCCATGCTTCCGGATTGATCGGCTCACCGACCGAACCCAGCAGGCGCAGCGACGACAGGTCGTATTGCTTGGGATGGATTTTTTCGTCGGCTTCGGCGGCCTTGATCAGCGAGCGGATCGCGGTCGGCGCGGTGTAGAAAATGGTGGCCTTGTGGCGTTGGACCATGTCCCAGAAACGGCCGGCGTTCGGATAGGTCGGCACGCCTTCGAACACGATCTGCGTCGCGCCGACTGCCAGCGGGCCGTAGGCGATGTAGGTGTGGCCGGTGATCCAGCCGATGTCGGCGGTGCACCAGTAGATGTCGTTCGGCTTGATGTCGAAGGTCCACTTCATCGTCAGCACGGCCCACAGCAGGTAGCCGCCGGACGCGTGTTGCACGCCCTTCGGTTTGCCGGTGGAGCCGGAGGTGTAGAGGATGAACAACGGATGTTCGGCGTCGACCCATTCAGGTTCGCAGGCGTCGGGTTGGTTGGCGACGACGTCGTGCAGCCACAGGTCGCGGCCTTCGACCCAGTTGATGTCGGCGCCGGCGCGCTTGTAGACGATCACGTTCTTGATGGTGTCGCAGCCGCCCATGGCGAGCGCTTCGTCGACGATGGATTTGAGCGGCAATTGCTTGCCGCCGCGCACCTGGTAGTCGGCGGTGATGACGGCGACTGCGCCGGCGTCGATCACGCGTTCTTGCAGCGATTTGGCGGAGAAACCGCCGAACACCACCGAGTGCGTGGCGCCGATGCGGGCGCAGGCTTGCATGGCGGCGACGCCTTCGACCGACATCGGCATGTAGATGACGACGCGGTCGCCTTTCTTGACGCCGAGCGACTTCAGGCCGTTGGCGAAGTGGCAGACTTTCTTGTGCAGTTCGCGATAGGTGACGCGGGTGACCTTGGCGTCGTCGGATTCGAAGATGACCGCGGTCTTGTCGGCGTTGCCGTTGTCCAGGTTGACGTCGAGGCAGTTGTACGAGACGTTGATCTTGCCGTCTTCAAACCATTTGTAGAACGGCGCGTCGGCTTCGTTCAGGGTCTTGGTGAAGGGCTTGTTCCATTGCAGGTTTTCACGCGCGAGGCGGGCCCAGAAGCCTTCGTAGTCGCGCTCGGCTTCGGCGCACAAGGCGTTATAGGCGTCCATGCCGGACACGGCGGCGTTCTTGACGAACTCTGCCGGTGGAGCGAATACACGGTTTTCCTGCTTGAAGGTTTCGATGTCTGCCACGATTAGTCTCCTGCGATTAATGATTTTTGCTTTTTGCAAAACATAGGCGTGTTCACTTACTCAGTCCTTACACATTCTGAATTGATCGGGGCGGAAAGGGCCGCTGCGCGCGGTCCGACGTCACGTACAGAGGTCAGACCATAAGAGCGCAACGAAGTTTGCACTGCGGTATTGCCAGAGTGCATTATCGCATCTGTGGCCGTTGTCCGTAGCGCGCCGGCAGCCAAAGGTTGGGGCAAGAACCTGTCAAGGGAGTGTAAAATAGCGGCCTGAATTCGCTCGCCTGAATGCATCCGTTCTCCACATGCGATGCACGCAAGCTGCCGTGACGCAAGGCTGACCGCCTGCTCACATCACTGTTTTATTCTGAGATCCGCGCCAATGAAAGACACTCGCTCCACGCCTTCCGGTAAAAAGATCGGCATCGTTCCCAATCTGATTTTCATGAGCCGGTGGTTGCAGCTGCCTTTGTACCTCGGCCTGATCCTGGCGCAGTGCGTCTACGTCTATCATTTCTGGGTCGAGCTGAGCGACCTGATCGGCGCGGCGCTGGGCAATGCGGCCTCGCTGGAACACATCCTCGACGCGGTCGCCATCGAAGGCGCGCTGCGTCCCGACAAGCTCAACGAGCAAACCATCATGCTGGTGGTGCTGGCGCTGATCGACGTGGTGATGATTTCGAACCTGCTGATCATGGTGATCGTGGGCGGCTACGAAACCTTCGTCTCGCGCATGAACCTCGAAAGCCATCCCGATCAGCCCGAGTGGCTGTCGCACGTGAATGCCTCGGTGCTGAAGGTCAAGCTGGCGACGGCGATCATCGGCATCTCGTCGATCCATCTGCTCAAGACTTTCATCAACGCCAACCTGTACGACGTCAAGACCTTGCTGGCGCAGACCGGCATCCATATCACCTTCCTGTTGTCGGCCATGGCGATCGCCTATTGCGACCGGCTCATGAGCCATCCCGCGATTCCAGCGGAGCCGCCGGAACCACTCTGACCGAATCTTTCCGCATTTTTCATTCAACCCCGAGAGAACCAGCCATGACCATCATCAAGCAAGACGATCTCATCGAATCCGTAGCCGCCGCGCTGCAATACATCAGCTACTACCATCCGGTGGATTACATCCAGCATCTGGCGCGCGCCTATGAGCTGGAGCAGAACCCGGCCGCCAAGGATTCCATCGCCCAGATCCTGACCAACTCGCGCATGTGCGCCGAAGGCAAGCGTCCGATCTGCCAGGACACCGGCATCGTCAACGTGTTCCTGCGCATCGGCATGGGCGTGCGCTTTGAAGGTTTCGGCAGCGGCTCTATCGCCGACGCCGTCAACCAAGGCGTGCGCCAGGGTTACAGCCATCCGGACAACGTGCTGCGCGCCTCCATCGTGGCCGATCCGCAATTCGACCGCAAGAACACCAAGGACAACACCCCGGCCGTGATTCACATGGAACTGGTGCCGGGCAACACCGTCGACGTGCGCATCGCCGCCAAGGGTGGCGGTTCCGAGAACAAGACCAAGTTCGTCATGCTCAATCCTTCCGATTCGCTGGTGGACTGGGTCTTGAAGACCGTGCCGACCATGGGCGCCGGCTGGTGTCCTCCAGGCATGCTCGGCATCGGTATCGGCGGCACCGCCGAGAAGGCCATGCTGATGGCCAAGGAAGTGCTGATGGACGACATCGACATGTACGAACTGAAGCAACGTGGTCCGCAAAACAAGACCGAAGAGCTGCGCATTGAACTGTGCGACAAGGTCAACGCGCTCGGCATCGGCGCACAAGGCCTGGGCGGCTTGACCACCGTGCTTGACGTCAAGATCGCGATGTACCCGACCCACGCCGCATCCAAGCCGGTCGCGATGATCCCGAACTGCGCGGCAACCCGCCACGGCCACTTCGTGCTGGACGGTTCCGGCCCGGCCTACATGGACCCGCCGTCGCTGTCCGAATGGCCTGAAGTGCACTGGGTGCCGGACACCGAAAAGTCGAAGAGCGTCAACCTCGACACGCTGACCAAGGAAGAAGTCGCTTCGTGGAAGCCGGGCCAGACCCTGCTGCTGAACGGCAAGATGCTGACCGGCCGCGACGCCGCGCACAAGCGTATTCAGGAGATGCTGGCCAAGGGCGAGAAGCTGCCGGTCGACTTCACCAACCGCGTGATCTATTACGTCGGTCCGGTCGACCCGGTGCGCGACGAAGTGGTTGGTCCTGCGGGTCCGACGACGGCAACGCGCATGGACAAGTTCACCGACATGATGCTGGAGCAGACCGGCCTGATTTCCATGATCGGCAAGTCCGAACGCGGCCCGGCCGCCATCGAAGCGATCAAGAAGCACAAGTCGGCTTACCTGATGGCAGTCGGCGGTTCGGCCTACCTGGTGTCGAAGGCGATCAAGTCGGCCAAGGTGCTGGGCTTTGCGGACCTGGGCATGGAAGCGATCTACGAGTTCGACGTCAAGGACATGCCGGTCACGGTGGCAGTTGATTCCAACGGCATCTCGGTGCACAACACCGGTCCTGCCGAGTGGAAGGAAAAGATCGCGACCAACACCGCGCTGAGCAAGATCGCGGTCACGACTGCATGATGATGATGTTTCAACCGAAGCCGCAAGCGGGAGTCGCTCGCCGATGACCGCTGCGGCTTCACCAGCAACGCCGATGCCGGTGGACGCTCACATGAATTGTGATGCGCCCATCGGCATTTTCGATTCCGGCATCGGTGGCTTGTCGGTGCTGCGTCACGTGCGCGCGGCCTTGCCGCAGGAGCATCTGCTGTACTTCGCCGACTCCGGCTATGCGCCGTATGGTGACAAGGACGAGCAGCAGATCGTCGACCGCTCGCTGGCGATTGCCGGCTTCCTGATCGGGCAGGGCATCAAGGCATTGGTGGTGGCGTGCAATACCGCGACCGCCGCGGCGATCCAGGCGATCCGTGTGCAGTGGCCCGAACTGATCGTGGTCGGCATTGAGCCCGGCCTGAAACCGGCAGCGCTGCACAGCAAGAGCGGCGTGGTCGGCGTGCTGGCTACGCGCAGCACCTTGGCGAGTGCGCGCTTCATCGCCTTGCGTGAGCAGATCGCGGCAGCCGGCAAGGTGCAATTCATTTCGCAGGCCTGCGTCGGCCTGGTCGATCAGATCGAGAAGGGCGAGCTGCAATCGCCGGCCACAGCTGCATTGGTGGATCGCTACGTCATGCCGCTGATCGCGCAGGGCGCCGATACGCTGGTGCTGGGTTGCACGCATTATCCGTTTGCGCGCGAGCTGATCGAGTCGGCGGCGCGGCACGCCGGATGCGCCGCGCCGGTCATCATCGATACCGGCGAAGCGGTGACGCGGCAATTGAGCCGCTTGCTGGAGGCGAAGACGCTGATGCGTTCCGGCGACGCTGCTGAAAATGGCGGAAGTCTGGTGGCTTACACCACTGCCGGCGCGAGCACCTTGTCGACGGCCCTGGCGAATCTGCTGAAGATGGATGCAGAAGTACGCCAGATCGCGACGAGTTAGCCGCCGTCGCCCGGGGATTCCGGCAAATTGCATGGCGGCGACTATTTCATTTGCCAGAAGCCGTACAGTTTTGTATAATCTTTTGCTTCACTGACTCAAGGCAGTAATTCAGGTCTTGGTCATGCAGTGGTGGCTGTAGCTCAGTTGGTAGAGTCCAGGATTGTGATTCCTGTTGTCGCGGGTTCGAGCCCCGTCAGCCACCCCAGTTTGAACAGCAGCAAAAATAAACAAGGCCCGCATTCAGCAGGGCCTTTTTTATTTTCCGGGCGGGTTTTACTTTGACGCCCGGTTTTCTTTTTCCTCTTCCTTTTCCTGCCTGGCCGCCATGAAGCGCGGCAAACTCACCTCGATCCAATCCGTCAGCGTCTCGATGCGCTGCGCCGCTTCCTGCCCCAGCGGCGACAGCGTGTAGTCGACGTGCGGCGGCACTACGTCATACGATTTGCGGATCACCAGGCCGTCGCTTTCCAGCTCCTGCAGCGTCTGCGCCAGCATCTTTTCACTGACCCCGCCGACCTTGCGGCGCAGGTCGCTGAAGCGATGCGTGCCGCCCAGCAGGGCGACCAGCAACAGCACGCCCCAGCGGCTGGTGAGGTGCTTCAATACGCTGCGCGACGGGCAATCGGCGGCAAACAACTCGCCGCGCTGCATGCGGTCCTTCAGCGATACGTGGGTGGAAAGAGGGGGGAGTGCGGGGTCTCTGGTATTCATGGCGACTATTCTACACTAACCTTTTTGTGCGTACTTACTAAAAGTAAGTGCGTGGGCTAAGCTGCAATTTCTTTCACTTCACCTTACAGGAAATTGTCATGATCGTCGTCACCGGAGCCACCGGCCAATTGGGCCGCCTTGTCATCGCAGCATTATTGAAAACCGTACCCGCTGCGAACATCGTCGCCGCCGTGCGCAGCCCGGAAAAGGCCGCCGACCTTGCCGCGCTCGGCGTGCAGGTGCGCCGAGCCGACTACACCGACGCCGCCAGCCTCGACGCCGCGCTGCAGGGGGCAGAAAAAGTCCTGCTGATTTCGTCCAACGAAATCGGTGAGCGTCTGAATCAGCATCGCGCCGTCATCGACGCCGCCAAGCGCGCCAACGTCAAGCTGCTGGCTTACACCAGCGTGCTGCGCGCCGAAACCTCCGCACTCGGCCTGGCCGCCGAACACAAGCAAACCGAACAGGCCATCAAGGACAGCGGCGTGCCGGCAGCGATCCTGCGCAACGGCTGGTACCACGAGAACTACACCGGTGGCCTGTCGAAGGCAGTCGCCAACGGCGCCATCGTCGGCAGCGCCGGCGATGGTCGCATCTCCTCGGCTGCGCGCAGCGATTACGCCGCGGCCGCAGCAGCCGTGCTGACCGGCAGCGGCCACGCGGGCAAGATTTACGAACTGGCAGGCGACGGCGCCTACACGCTGAGCGAGCTGGCGGCGGAAACGGCGCGCCAGTCCGGCAAGCCGGTCGAGTACCGCAACATCCCGGAAGCCGACTACAAGGCCGCGCTGCTCGGTTTCGGATTGCCGGAAGTGATCGCCGTCCTGCTGTCGGACTCGGATGCGGCAGCGGCGAAGGGCGCCTTGTTTGATGAAGGCAAGCAATTGTCGGCGCTGATCGGCCGTCCGACGGCGCCGCTGTCGGCATCGGTGGAGGTGGCGCTAAGCAAAGGCTGATTTCGCTCCTTACTCTGCAATGAAAAACGGGCCCATCGCTATTTCGCATAGCGATGGGCCCGTTCTACTTGCGCGCGATTACTTGTGGCGCGACGACACTTCCCACAGATTCAGATGACCGTCCTGCGCCTGCTTGTCGATGGCGGCCAGTTCTTCCGCGCTGAAGCTCAGCTTGTCCAGCGCCGCGACGTTCTCGCGGATCTGCTTGCTGCTGCTGGCGCCGATCAGCGTGGTGGTCACGCGCGGATCGCGCAGCACCCAGGCCAGCGCCATCTGCGCCAGCGTCTGGCCGCGCGCCTTCGCGATGTCGTTGAGCGCACGTACGCGTTGCAGGTTTTCTTCGCTCAGGTGATCGCTCTTGAGCGAGCCGCCGCCGGCGCGATTGATGCGCGCATCGTCCGGAATGCCGTTGAGGTACTTGTCGCTCAGCAGTCCCTGCGCCAGCGCCGTGAAGGTGATGCAGCCCATGCCCTGGCGTTCCAGTTCATCGAGCAGGCCTTGCTCGATCCAGCGGTTGAACATGTTGTATGACGGCTGATGGATCAGGCAGGGCACCTTCCATTGCTTGAGCAGCTCGGCGGCTTCCTTGGTCTTCTCCGGCGAATACGACGACACGCCGACGTACAGCGCCTTGCCTTGCTGCACGGCGGTGGCCAGCGCGCCCATGGTTTCTTCCAGCGGGGTCTCGGGATCGAAGCGGTGCGAGTAGAAGATGTCGACGTAATCCAGGTTCATGCGCTTCAAGCTCTGGTCCAGGCTGGCCAGCACGTACTTGCGCGAGCCGCCGCCCTGGCCGTAAGGACCGGGCCACATGTCCCAGCCGGCCTTGGTCGAGATGATCAGTTCATCGCGGTAAGGCTGGAAATCCTGCTTGAACAGATGGCCGAAATTGGCTTCCGCGCTGCCGTACGGCGGCCCGTAATTGTTGGCCAGGTCGAAATGGGTGATGCCCAGGTCGAAGGCGGTGCGCAGCATTTCGCGCTGGGTCGCCAGCGAGGTGGTGTCGCCGAAGTTGTGCCACATGCCCAGCGACAGCAGCGGCAGTTTGAGGCCGCTGCGGCCGCACTGGCGATATTGCATGGTTTCGTAACGGGTGTTGGATGCGTGATAGGTCATGGATGTGTCTCCTTGTTTGATCGGGGTTTGCTTGCGTGTTTGCGTGTGGGGGAGGGCGCCGGTCTCAGCGCTCGCGATTGCTGACGATGACCATGACTTCGGCCTGGACGCTGCCGGTGCTTCTGGTCCGGTGCGGAATCAGCGCATTGAAATAGAGGGAATCGCCGGCCTTGAGTTGCACCAGCTGGTCGGGAAATTCAACGTCGATGCGGCCCTTGTGGACGAACAGGAATTCTTCTCCCTCGTGTTCCTTGAATGCCGACGCCACGAAATCCTGCGGCGGATACATCATGAAGGGCAGCATTTCTTTTGGCGCGATGTCGGCGGCGATGCTTTCCACCGCGCGGGCCCCGCCGGCAGTCTTCGCCATGGCAGTGCGCGCCGAGGCGCGCGTGATGCTGATCAGCTGATCGCTGCCGGCGTCCGACGCCAGTTGCCCGACGTCGACCTGCAAGGCCTTGGCCAGCTTCAGCGCCACCGCGATGGACGGCATGCTGACGCCGCGTTCTATCTTGGACAGATAGCTCTTGGTGAGGCCGCTTTGCTCAGCCAGCGTCTCCAGCGTCCAACCCTTTTGCTTTCTTAGCAACTTCAGTCGAATGGTCATGTCGGAATGGCGAAAATAGGTCAGGCATTGTAGCTCAGGACACTTTGTGTCATATAATCACCTGCGTGTCATATCCTTCGTCTTCGGAAAGCTCATCATGCAATGTCTCGTCATCCGCCATCTCGCCTTTGAAGACCTCGGCAACTTTGCGCCGGTGCTGAAGCAGGCCGGCTTTACCGTCGACTACGTCCAGGCCGGCGTCGATGTGCTGTCGCCGGCCGCCGTGGCGGCAGCGGATCTGCTGATCGTGCTGGGCGGCCCGATCGGCGTCAACGACAGCGCCGAATATCCCTTCATCAGCGAAGAGATCGAACTGGTACGCGGGCGCCTCGCGAGCGGTAAGCCCGTGCTCGGCATCTGTCTCGGCGCACAGATGATGGCGGCGGCGCTGGGTGCGCGCGTCTATCCCGGCAGGCAAAAGGAAATCGGTTGGGGTGGCGTAACGCTGACTGACGCCGGTCGCGCATCCAGTCTCGCCGTGCTCAATGACAAGGACAACGACGCCGTGCTGCATTGGCACGGCGATACTTTCGACCTGCCGGACGGCGCCGAGCTGCTGGCGTCGACTGCGGGGACGCCGCATCAGGCGTTTCGCTACGGACGCCATGCGCTGGCGCTGCAGTTCCACATCGAAGCCGACGCCGATTGTATCGACGCCTGGCTGATCGGCCACGCCTGCGAACTATCTCAGGCCGGGATCAGGCCGTCGGCGATCCGCGACGACGCCAGACGCTGCAGCGGTCAGGCGCGCAGCAATGCGGAAGATATCCTGCGCGCCTGGCTGGCGGAAACCGGATTGCACGCGTGAAAGACCAGCGTTGCCGCGTCGATCATCTGCTGACCGGCAAGGTCGCCCCGCTGGCGGGGACTGCGCATCTGAGCGGCATCGACAAGCATGTCCTGTCGGGGCGCATCTGGTGCGGCACCGACGGGTTGGTGGGCGACGAGCAGGGGGACCGGCTCTTCCATGGCGGACCCGACAAGGCCGTGCATCACTATCCGCGCGAGCACTACGCGTTCTGGCAGGCGCAGATCGGCGAGCGGGAATTGTGGTCGCGCCCGGGCGCCTTCGGTGAAAACATCTCCTCTCATTCGGTCACCGAACATGAGGTCTGCATCGGCGATCGCTTCTCGCTCGGCGATGCATTGCTCGAAGTCTCGCAGGCGCGCCAGCCGTGCTGGAAGCTCAACCTGCGCTTCGCCCATGCCGGCATGTCGCGGCTGGTGCAGCAATCCGGCAAGACCGGCTGGTACTACCGCGTGCTGCAAAGCGGGTGGATCACCGCCGGCGATGAACTGACCTTGCTGGCGCGACCGCATCCGCAGTGGCCGCTGTCGCGCATCCTCGACGTGCTGTATTGCCGGCCGGTCGAGCCGGACTTGCTGCATGAATTGCTGGCGATCGACAGTTTCCCGCCATCGTGGCGCAGCATGTTTGAAAAGCGGCTGTCATCCGGCCGGTTCGAAGATTGGACGAAGAGGCTAGACACGCCGTCAGCGGAAGTCTCATAAAGACGACCATGGTGAACTCTGAAATCCTGTACGTGTCTGCTCTGACAGATACTTCATTTCGGAGCAACGGCCATGGCAAAGATCCGTATCGGCATTTCCGGCTGGCGCTATGCGCCATGGCGCGGCGGCTTTTATCCTGAAGGGCTGAAGCAGGCCGACGAATTGCAATTCGCGTCGCGCGCCTTGCCCTCGATCGAACTCAACGGCTCCTTCTACGCCTTGCAGCGTCCGCAGAGCTACGCCGCCTGGTACGACGCGACGCCGCCGGGCTTCGTGTTCAGCATCAAGGGCAATCGCTTCATCACCCACATCCAGCGCCTGCGCGACATCGACGGGCCGCTCGCCAATGTATTCGCTTCAGGCGTGTTCAATCTCAAGGAAAAGCTGGGCCCGTTCCTGTGGCAATTCCCGCCGAGTTTTCGTTACGACGCCGAACTGGTGGAACATTTCCTGAGCCTGTTGCCGCACGACACCGAGGCCGCGCTGGAACTGGCGCAACACTGCGAGCCGCGCATGAAGGAGCGCAGCCTGCTTGAGATCGACAAGAAGCGCAAACTGCGCCACGCCATGGAGATCCGTCACGAGAGTTTTATCGACGAAGGTTTCATCGCGCTGCTGCACAAGTACAACGTCGCGCTGGTGGTGGCCGACACCGCCGGCAAGTGGCCGTATCTGGAAGATGTCACCGCCGATTTCATGTACCTGCGACTGCACGGCGACAAGGAGTTGTACGCCAGCGGTTATACCGAACCGGCGCTGGAGCGCTGGGCGCAACGCATCGAGGCGTGGAGCAAGGGTGGGCAGCCTAAGGATGCGCATTGCGTCTCTGCGAGCAAACCGAAAGCGCGCAAGAGCAGGGACGTTTATTGCTATTTCGATAATGATATTAAGGTCAAGGCCCCCTTCGATGCGAGGCGTCTGATTGAGCGACTGGGACTCGAAAAAGGGCTCGCCGCGCTGACAGAAAACTGACAAAGAATTCACTGCGGAAACACTCTGAAAAGTCACCTTGGTATGTTGTAAAGATTTGTTGCGAAGCGCCGAAAAATGTCGCTTAATGACGCCTGTCCGATGTCAAAAAATAATCATCGCAACAAGACGGCGGACAAAAGTCTTGGGGGGAATCCAAGCAAAATCGCAAAATGAATTTCAGGCAATGCTCGTGGATTGCCGCTGTTTTGTGTGACGAGTCATAACAACGATTAACTACTCGGCTGGAGAATTAAATGGGATCACTTTTGATCGGGACAGGCGCGGGTTTGTTCGGCGTTGCCATGCTGTGGCTGCGCTACGGCCACAAGCTGCGAGAAGAAGCGCCCGTGTCGGACTTCCAGCGCAAGCTCAATTTCATCCGCGACGTCTGTGACGGCAACCTCAAGAAAGCCAACGCGCTGCTGACCGAAAAGATGGCGCTCGACACCACGCTGTCGTACGAGCAGGCAGTTGAACACGTCTATCTCGACATGCTCGAAATCACCAACGAAGAACGCGCGGCTGTTCTGAAACACGGCGAGCGTCGCAAAGCCCGCCGCGCCAAATCGCAAGAATCCACGACGCAATAAGCGACACGCCTCTCACACATGCGATTTTGTAATTTGCAAACTCGCTATTGATAGTTGGGCGCCGGCAGGGCTGGCGCTATAGTGGAAATCTTGTTTTCACCATCAGGAAATCCGCCGGGAACAGTGCACTCAGTCTGAGTCATCGCAGTTCCCGACGATCGTCCAACCCAACTATGCATATCGTCATCGGCGCCGGCGTGATCGGCGCTTCGGTCGCTTATCATCTGGCGCGCGCAGGTGCGCCCGTCACCGTCATCGATGCCGGTCGCATCGGCGGCGGCACCAGCGGCAACAGCTTCGCCTGGGTCAATTCACACAACAAGGCGCCGCGCGCCTATCACGATCTCAATGTCGCCGGCATGCGCGCACATGCCGCCTTGCGCGAACGCTTCGGCGACGCGCCGTGGTGGCATGGCGGCGGCACCGTCGAATGGGAAGGCATCGCGCCTGAGGCTTATCGCGCCAAGGTGGCCTTGCTGCAATCCTGGGGCTATGCCGCAGAGTGGCTCGATCGCGCCGCCTTGCAGGCGCTGGAACCGGACATCAATCCCGATGCCGTCGGCGATGCGCCGGTGGCGTTCTTTCCCGACGACGGCTGGGTCGATCCCGTGGTCTACAGCCATGGACTATTGATCGAGGCCAAGCGGCTTGGCGCACACGTATTTGAACATCTTGCGGTGACGGCAATCTGTCGCCAGGGCAATCGGGTAATCGGCGTCACCACCGCCGATGGCACGACACATGACGCCGACGTGGTCGTCAACGCCACCGGACGCTGGGCCGACCAGGCGGCATTGCCGGCCGGGCTGCGCATTCCGCTGGCGCCGTCTGCGGGCCTGATGCTGTTCACGCCGCCGCTGGCGCACGGCGTGCAGCGCGTAATCTTTTCTCCTCGGGTACATATCCGTCCGGACGGCGCGGGGCGCCTGCTGATTTGCCGCAACGATCTCGAGGTCAAAGCCGACGCCGAATTCGACCGCCGCTCGCCCGAAGTGGCGGGACTGCTCGCCGCCGCCCGCGAGGTGTTGCCGCTGCTGCGTGGCGTCGACGCCGAAGCCTTGCGAGTGGGCGTGCGTGCGATTCCGGCGGATCAATTTCCTGCGGTCGGTCCATCGCCCGACACCAGCGGCTACTACAGCGTGGTCACGCACAGCGGCGTGACGCTGGCGCCTTTCCTGGGCGAAGCGGCTGCCGATGAAATCCTCAACAACACCGTGCGTCCCGAGCTGCAAAGCTTCCGGCCGCAACGCTTTTTTCTCTGACGTCTTCATCCCACAAGGACACCCATGGCAAGAATCAACCTCGTGCAGCGCGATGCGCTCGACCCGCAAGGCCGGCAATCCTACGACGACGAAATCGCGCGCGTCGGCCAGGTCACCAACATGAAGGGCACCATCCTGCATTCGCAGGCGGCGCACCAGGCCTATCACGGCTCCTACCTGATCAAGGCCGAGCTGATCAAGCTGCTCGGCAAGCGTGCCTTCAACGTCTACGCGCATGCGATTTCGTCGGCATCGGATTGCCTGCTGTGTTCGACCTTCTTCCGCAAGGCGCTGGCGGCCGAAGGCATCTCGCCGAAAGACTTCAGCCCGACCGACGACGAGCAATTGCTGATCGACCTCGGCAGCCGCATCGGCGGCCGCGCCAAGCAACTAGACGACGCCATCTGGGCGCGCCTGAAGCAACGCTACGATGACAGCGCCATCGTCAATCTGATCGGTTTCGGCGGCACCATGGTGGCCACCAACATCTTCAACAGCCTGCTCGAAGTCGACATGGACGACTACCTGCAAGACCCGGCGCAATAAAGAAGAAACGGAGCAAACACATGAGCGCGCCCAAGAAAACCTATTACGGCGTCAGCGTCGGCATCCTGATGGTGAAGACGCATTTCCGCCGTTACCTCGGTGACATCGGCCATGCCGGCACCTGGAATTTTCCGGTGCAATACCGCATCGTTGAAGATGCCGTGCCGTCCAAGATGACCGACCTGCACAACGTCAGCCTGCTGGAGCCTTTCAAGAAGGCCGCGAAGGAACTGGTTGACGCTGGCGTCGACGGCATCACCACGACCTGCGGCTTCCTGTCGATCTACCAGCAGGAGCTGGTCGACTTCTGCGGTGTGCCGGTCGCCACCAGCAGCCTGTTGCAGGTGCCGATGGTGCAGCGGATCATTCCGTCCAACAAGAAGGTCGGCATCCTCACCTACAACGGTGAGGTGCTCAACGGCAAATACCTGGAAGCGGTCGGTATCGCCGCCGACACGCCGGTGTACGGCATGCCACAGGACTCGGAGTTCGTGCGCTCGATCCGCGAAGGCGATGACGGCGTGCCGTATGCAGTGCTGCGCCAGGAAGTGCTCGACCTGGTCGCGCGCATGCTGCGTGAGAACCCGTCCATTGGCGCGATCGTGTCCGAATGCACCAACCTCGCGCCGTTCACGGCCGACATCCAGCAGACCTTCGACATCCCGATCTACGACACGGTGTCGCTGGTGAACTGGTTCCAGGCAGGCTTGCGGCCGCGGCGTTATCCGGCGGAGTAAGGTTGTGGCGGGTGCCGCCGGATCCATTGCGGAACCGGTATCATGCTTGTCTGCGGATCTCCCGTGCATCCAACCTGAAAGCGTCGCCATGATTACCGTCCTTGGAAAAGTTACGTCAATCAACGTCAGAAAAGTGCTCTGGTGCTGTACCGAGCTCGGCTTGCCTTTTCAGCAGGAGAACTGGGGCGGGGATTTTCAAACGACGCAGACGCCGGAGTTTCTGGCGCTGAATCCGCACGGGCTGGTGCCGGTGATTCGCGATGGAGACTTTGTTTTGTGGGAGTCGAATTCCATCCTGCGTTACCTGGCCAACCGCTACGGCGCTGATCCGCTGTATCCGCAGGAGCCGCGGCGGCGGGCGCAGGTGGATCAATGGATGGACTGGCAGGCCTCGGACCTGAACAGTGCATGGCGCTACGCTTTCATGGCACTGGTCAGAAAGTCGCTTGCGCATCAACAGCCAACAGAACTGGCCGCCGCAGTCGCCGGCTGGAATGCGCACATGGGCAGGCTGGACCGCCATCTTGGCGCGACCGGCGCGTACGTCGCCGGCCAGGATTTCACGCTGGCCGACATCACTATCGCCTTGTCCGTCAATCGCTGGCTGTCGACGCCCATGGAGCGGCCGGACTATCCTGCGGTGGCAAGCTACTTCGAACGCCTGCGCGAGCGGCCGGGCTTTGGCGCGCATTGCGACAACGGCGCGCCCTGATTCACTTCGCATCGGAGCAGCATGGATTCCACAATCGAAAATTCGCCGCACCGTCTCGTCGAAATCTTTTTCTACGGCCTGCACATGGATGGCGCTTCGCTACAGACCAAAGGGATTGTCATCCGGCGGCCGCGTCTCGCCAAGATTCACGACTGCAAGGTGATCGTCCGGACGAAAGCCATTTTGTTGCGAGAAAAAGGGGCGACGGCGCACGGCATGCTGTACCAGCTCACGCACGCTGAAATCGATGTCCTGTACAAAAATCAGCTCGACTATCGGGCGGAAGCTTTTGCAGTCGATGACGGCGAGCGCATCGTCAGCGCCATCAGCATGGTGCACATCAATCCGCCGCTGGAGGGCGCGGTCGATCCCGTGTACGCGACAAAACTCCGCAAGATCCTGGAAGAGTCGGGGCTTCCTGCAATCCATTTCACGGGCGACATCCAGTAGACCTTCGGCTGCCGATCCATGAGCCGGCGGAGTAGCCTGCAGGTCGCCCGGGATTATTTCGCGGGCTCGCAGGAAAAGGATTGCGCCAGTCGGACCCAATACTCGACGCCGCCGGCGATGATGTCGTCATTGAAGTCATAGTGCGCGTTGTGCAACTGCTGGCGACTGCCGTTGGCGGCGTTACCGATCAGGATGTAGGTTCCGGGACGCTCTTCGAGCATGAAGCCGAAGTCTTCGGAGGTCATGTTTGCCGGCACGTCCGCGTGCACATTGCCGGCGCCGAAACAGCGCTGCAGAACCCGGCGGCAGAACGCCGTCTCGGCGGGCGTATTGACCGTCGCCGGATAGTATTGGAAAAACTCCAGCGTCGCGCTCGCGCCATGGATGGCGGCAATGCCTTCGGCAATGAGGGCCATCTCTGCCTGCAGTTTTTTCAGCAGCGTCGACGACAAGGTGCGTACCGTGCCGCGCAACTCCGCGCTGTCGGGAATGACATTGTCGGTCATGCCGGCGTTGAACATGCACACCGACACCACGGCCGGTTCGACCGGGCTCTTGTGGCGCGCAACCAGCGTCTGGAACTGCTGGACGATGGCGCAGGCGATCGGAATCGGATCGATGCCAAGATGCGGTTGGGCAGCGTGCGCGCCGCGACCGGTGACAATGATTCTGAAGCGCTGGCCGGCCGCCATGATCGGGCCGACGCGCAATCCGAACTGCCCGGCTGGCAGGTCGGGCCAGTTATGCATGCCGAACACCGCCGCCGTCGGGAATTCCTCGAACAAGCCGTCATCCATCATCTTGCGCGCGCCCGCGCCGCCTTCTTCGCCCGGCTGAAAGACGAAGTGAACGTCGTGCGGCGGGGCCGGCAATGTTTTCATCAGCAACGCGGCGCCCAGCAACATGGTGGTGTGTCCGTCATGGCCGCAGGCGTGCATGCGGCCGTCGCAACTGGAGGCATGCTCGAAGACATTTTTTTCGCTGATCGGCAGGGCGTCCATGTCGGCGCGCAGCACGATACCCGGTCCACTATGCTTACCCGGCAAGGTCGCGACCAGTCCTGTACCGCCCATGCCTTTGCGCACCACATAGCCGGCGTTCTGCAATTCGGCGGCGACCACCTCGGCGGTGCGCAGTTCTTCGAAGCGCAATTCCGGATGCCGGTGCAGGTCGCGCCGGAAGCTGCGCAGGAACGGCAAGTTGGCATTGATCAGGGCGCGCAGCGTCGTCGTATCGGAAAAATTCAGGGCGTCGATGGAAGTCATGGCTAGAAAATTGAAAATGAAAAAAAGGCGGCGAAGCAGGGTGTCTCGATGGAGTCCTTGCCTCGCCGCCGGAGCAGCCGCTACCTCATTCAGGCGATTGAATCGGCCCGCAGCTGATTGCTGTCCTGCTTGGCGCCGGAGCGGGTCGCCGCAGTGACCAGCAACATGGCGATGACGTTCAGCGTCAGCGCAACCACGCCAACATTGGTGTCCTTGAGGAAATCAGGGATGAACGGAATCAGGTCCGAGATCGTCATCTTGGTCACCGACAGGACCGCCACCGTCGCTTCACCCACCAGAATGCCGACGATTGCCCCCGCCTTGCTGACCGGCCGGGACGGCATGATGCTGGCCAGCAGCGCCGGGAACAATTGCGTCACCAGGCTGTACGCCATCAGCAGCAGCGAGACGATGGTTTGTCCGCCCTGCAGGGTGAACCACAATCCCACCAGCATCACCAGCGGCGCCGCCAGCTTGGCGACGCGGCCAATATGGCGGTTGTCTGCTTCGGCGTTGTCGCTAGACTTGCGAATGGCGCGATAGACATTGTTCGCCAGCAGCGTCGACACCGCCATCAGGATCATCGAGCCGGGAACGATCGCCGTCAGCACGCCGGCTGCGCCGATGATGCCGACCACCCAGGGATCGAAGGTGGCGATCGAGATCTTGAACAGCGCCAGATCAATGTCGGGTCCGGTCAAACCTGGGATCTGCAAGACCGTGGCAAAGCCGACGAAGAAAACGAACAGCAGCATCATCTGGTAGATCGGCAGGGTATAGGCATTGCGGCGCAGACTCTGCTCGCTCTTGGCGGTGAACGACGCCATGAACATATGCGGCCACATGTAGAAACCCAGTGTCGTCAGCAGCACGGTGGACGTCATCCAGACCGCGTTCTTGCCGGTGGCGGGCAAGGCCAGGAAACCGGGTTTGGCAAGTTCGATCGCTTCAAACATCGGCGTGATGCCGCCGTAGTAGTGCCAAGGCAGATACAAGCCAAGGAAGATCGCCACTGCCAGCACCAGGAAATCCTTCAGCACCGAGGTCCAGGCCGAGCCGTGCACGCCGGACACCATGACATAGATCACCGTGACGATCGCACCGATCCAGACGCCTTGCGTGGAACTCAGGCCGGAATACGACGCCACACTGACGATGATGCCAAGGCCTTTGAGCTGCAGCACCAGATAGGGCATGAGGGCGACGACACCCACCAGTGCGACCAGGATGCCGAGCGCCGGGCTGTTGAATTTCTTGGCGAAGAAATCCGGTTGCGATAACAACCGGTGCTGTTTGGCGAAGCGCCAGATCGGCGGCAATATCCAGTACGACAGCACGAAACTCAGGCTGCCGAAGCCCAGCATGTAATACGCCGGACCGCCGACGCCGTAGGCAAAGCCGCTGCCGCCGAGGAACACGAAGGTGGTGTAGATCTCACCCGCCATCAGCAGGAACACCAGGCCGGCGCCGAAGCCGCGACCGGCTACCGTCCACTGTTCCAGGCTCATGTCCTTGCCGCGCTGGGCGCGCACGCCCAGCCACAGGGCCAGCAGCATGGTGCCGAAAATAAGGATCAAGGCAATGTTCATATTATTCTCCCAGCTCGACATAGCCCGGCGCATTGCGCGGATCGAATCGATAGACGATGTACATCACGACTGACGTCATGGCCAGCGACAGCGCCATCCACGACAGCAGGAATGGCAGACCGAACAGAAATGGCGTGACGCGATTGAAGAAAAACGGCCCCAGCATGACCGTTGCTACGGGTACTAAAGCAAGATACCTAACTGCACTCATTGAATCCCCCCTTGAATTGACAATTGACAAATGCAAACGACAACAAGCGTGGCCTGCCGCCCAAATAGCTGAGCTGCAGAAACAGGCGAAGATGAACTGCACGGTTCGCGGGCATGCGGGCGAACAGGGCTGGCGAAGGCGAACGGGCTACATGGGATTTCCTCCGGAGCGAAGTCGGATCGAGATCTGAATAAATTCGTGGATCAGCCCAGCAACTTGTGCGACACCGATTTGACGTGGGTGTAGTGCTCCAGTCCCTCGGTGCCGCCTTCGCGGCCGTAGCCGCTGTCCTTGACGCCGCCGAACGGCGTTTCCGACACCGCCGACACCATGTGGTTGATCGCCAGATTGCCGACCTCGAGTTCGCATGCCAGCCGGTGTGCATGATTGGCTGATTCGGTGAAGGCGTAGCCGGCCAGGCCGAACGGCAAATCGTTGGCCTTGCGGATGGCGTCGTGGATGTCCTCCACCGGCGTGACCAGGCACAGGGGGCCGAATGGTTCTTCGCGCATCGCCAGCGCCGTCACCGGCACGTCGGCCAATACCGTGAACGGGAAGTGATAGCCGGCGCCGGGCAGGCGTTTGCCGCCACAGACTATGCGCGCGCCATGCAGCAGGGCATCGTCGACCATCGCGTCCAGCGCCTGTACGCGGCGAATGTTGGTGACCGGACCGATCTGCACGTCTTCGCGCATGCCGTCGCCGACGCGGATCTTCTCGCCGTAGGCGGCGCATGCTGCAACGAAACGATCGTAGACCGCGCGATGTACAAAAAAGCGTGTCGGCGCAACGCATACCTGGCCGCCGTTGTTAAGCTTGCCTTGCAGCGACACCGTTGCCGCCAGTTCGGGATTGGCGTCTTCACAGACGATCACCGGCGCGTGTCCGCCGAGTTCCATGATGGCGGGCTTCATGTGACGCGCCGCCATCGCCGCCAGGTGCTTGCCGACTGCGGTCGAGCCGGTGAAGGTCACCAGTCGCACCAGCGGATGACAGATCAGGATTTCCGAAATCTGCGCCGGATCGCCGAACACCAGGTTGAGTACACCCGGCGGCAAGCCCGCATCGGTGAAGGCGCGCGCCAGCATCAGGGCGCCGGCAGGCGTTTCTTCCGCCGCCTTGAGGATGATCGAACATCCTGCGGCCAGGGCGCCGCCGACCTTGCGCGCAGGTGAGCTCAGCGGGAAATTCCAGGGAGTAAACGCCGCAACAACGCCGACCGGTTCACGGAATACGGTGTGCCGCATCTCCGGCTCCGCCGGAATCAGGCGCCCGTACAAACGGCGGCCTTCGTTGGCATCCCAGGCGATCAGGTCGCAGCCGCGCAGGACTTCGGCGCGCGCCTGCGCCAGGGTCTTGCCCTGTTCCAGCGTGATGGCTGTGGCAATGCTTTTCACGCGTTCGCGCATCAGGTCGCAGGCGCGCAGCATGATCTCTGCGCGTTTGGCGGGGGCCACGTTCTTCCAGATGTGGAAGCCGGCGTCGGCCGCCTGCAGCGCCAGTTCCAGATGCAGCGGCGTAGCCATCGGCACGCTGCCGATCACGCTTTCATCGGCGGGGTTGATGATCGGCTTGCCGGCGGAGTGGATCCAGTTGCCATTGATCAGGAATTGAATTTCAGGATAATTGTTCATCGCTCGACCTTGTGAAATGACACGCGCTTGCGCACTGCATCTGTTGTTGCATCTGTTGTTGCATCTGTTGCTGAATCTTTTGCTGAAAATTTGTTGCGGACTTCTATTTTTTTCCGTTTGCCAGGCGCATCGCTTCCGGGCGCTGCCGCAGGCGATACATCGCCACGCAACCGAGGGCAGGGCCGATCGCCAGCATGCAAAAGCCGGCGCGCCAACCCATCCACGCCACCACTTCCGGCACCAGGTGGATGCTCGCCAGCGTCAACAGGAAGCCGGCGCAGGTCTGGACGGTCAGCAGCGTGCCGGTCATCGAGGCGTCGCCGAGCTCGGCCACGCTGGCGGAGAACTGCGCCGAATCGGCAATCACCGAGATGCCCCACAGCAGCGCTACCGGCGCCACCAGCCACGGCGTGAAGCCGTAGAGAAAGGCAATCAGCACGGCGCAGGCGGCGCTGGTCGCCATCGCGGCGATGGTCACGGTGGTGCGGCCGCAGCGATCCGCCAGCCAGCCGCCGCCGATCGATCCGCACGCACCGATGGCGACGGCGGCGAAGGTCCACAGGCTGGCGTAATGTTCCGGCCGCGCCATACCAGCCGCTGCAAAACTGGCCGCCAGAAAAGCCGCCAGCCATGCCCACATCGCATAGAGCTCCCACATGTGTCCGAGGTAGCCCAGGTTGGCCAGGCGAATCGCGGGATTGCGCCAGGCTTGCGCCATGTAGTTGAAGTCGATGCGGCTGCCGCGCGTCATGTTCGGTCCCAGCCCGCAGAACAGAATGCCGATGCCCGACAGCGCTGCACAGCCGGCGGCGATCGCATAGATGACGCGCCACTCGATGCCGCCGAGCGCGGCCAGCAAATGCGGGCTGGCAGAGCCGAACGTCAGTCCGCCCACCAGCAAGCCGATCAGCAATCCCATATCGCGTTGCGCCCACGTCACGGCCAGCCGCATGCCGACCGGATACACGCCGGCCATGCACATGCCGGTCAAGAAGCGCAACAGGAAGACGCCGGTTCCGACCGGAGGCATCAGCGCCAGCAGGCCGGTGGCCGCGGCCGCCACCAGCGCCGATGCCATGAAGAGCCGGCGCGGATCGTAGCGGTCCGCCAGCGACAGCAGCGCACTGATCACGGTGCCGACGACAAAGCCGCATTGGACCGAACTGGTCAGCAACGCCTGGTCCAGCGGCGGGATCGATTGTGTGCGCTTGATCATCGAGATGACCGAGGCGGAAGAGAACCAGACCGCCATCGCGCCGATCTCGCACATCAGCAGGATCAGCAACGAGCGCAGCTTGCCGGGCAACGTGGTTGTCATCTCCTTCATGCGGCTTGCGTCCCTGATGTCCGTTGTTGCGGTCATGTGGTCATGCCGCCATGGCGGTCGGCAGGCAGTGGAAGTTGCGGCCGAGGTAGATCAGCGCTTCCTTGCCCTTGTTGCTGCGCGCCGCTTGTACCGAGCAAAAGAACACGCTGTGGGTGCCGACTTCCGAGACCGAATCGATCTTGCAATCGAGCGCGACCAGCGCATCGGTCAATACCGGCGCACCGGTCTCCAGCCGCTCCCATTGCGCCGACAGGAAACGCTCCTTGACGTCGACGCCCTTGCTCGAGAACAGGATCGCCAGTTGCTGCTGGCTGGCCGACAGCACGTTGATGCACAAGGCGCCGTTCTCTTTGAAGATGGCGTTATTGCGGCTGTCGCGATTGATGCACAGCATCAGGGTCGGTGGTTCGTCGGTGACGCTGCACACGGCGGAAACGGTGCAGCCGGCCAGCCCGGCAACGCCGTCGCTGGTGATGACATTGACGGCGGCGCCGAAGCTGGACATGGCGTCGCGGAACAGATTTTTATCGATCATGGCGGACTTTCGTCGAGGATGTAGCGGATTGCGCAACCGATTCAAGGCAAGCGCTCCCCCTCGGCTCGCCATGGCGGGCGTGCCGATGCTGCAGCTATGAGGGGAGGGGGGCCGGCCCGAGCCGTATTACGGCGTTGGCTTGATACGGTATTGATCGGCGCTGTGGCTGGCAGGCAAACGCGCCGTGCCGAACAGTTTCTCGCGCAATGCTCCCTGCTTGTAGGCGGTCTTGTAGACGCCGCGCTCTTGCAGGATGGGCACCACCAGTTCGATGATGTCGTCGAAGCATTCCGGCACCACGGTGCGCGACAGGTTGAAGCCATCCACGCCGGCTTGCTCGGACCAGTCCATCAGGACGTCCGCCACTTGTTCGGCCGAACCGACCAGCGGCGCCTGGCGGCTGCCGAGCGTCATTTGTTCCAGCAGTTTGCGTTTGGTCCATTGCGGGCCGGCGCTGCGGGTCATGGCTTCGACGTTGGAGACGATGGCCTGGCTCTTGCCGGTTTCGATCGGTTCATCCATGTCGTATTTGGCGAAGTCGATGCCCATCGACGCCGCGGCATGCACCAGCGCCGCTTCGGAGCTGACGTAGCGTTGGTACTCGGCGAATTTTTCCTTGGCCTGGGCTTCGGTTGCGGCGGTAATGATGGTGGCGCCGAGGAATACCTTGATGTCGTTGGCGGCGCGGCCCAGTGCGACGGCCTGCGCGCGGATATCGTCAACGATGTTCTTGACGCCGTCCTTGCTCTGGCCGTTGACGAACACGCATTCGGCGTGGGTCGCGGCAAACTGGCGACCGCGTGTGGAAGAACCGGCCTGGTACAGCACTGGTGTGCGTTGCGGCGACGGTTCCGAGAGGTGCATCGCGTCGACCTGGTACTGGCGTCCACGATGGTGGATGACGTGTACTTTGGCCGGATCGGCATAGAAGCCGTCCGCGCGATTGACCTGCACGGCGCCGTCTTCCCAGCTGCCTTCCCACAACTTGTAAACCAATTCCATGTATTCGTCGGCCAGGTCGTAGCGGTCATCGTGCGCCATCTGTCCCGACAGGCCGATGGCGCGCGCTGCGCTGTCCAGATAGCCGGTCACGATGTTCCAGCCGACCCGTCCGCCGGTCAGGTGGTCCAGCGTCGACATGCGGCGCGCGAACAGGAAGGGCGACTCATACACCAGGTTACTGGTCACTCCGAAACCGAGATGCGTGGTGACGCCGGCCATTGCCGGAATCAGCATGGTCGGATCGTTGACCGGGACCTGCACGGCGCCGCGGATGGCGGCGTCCGGGTTGCCGGCGTAGACGTCGTAGACGCCGACCACGTCGGCGAAGAAGATGCCGTCGAATAATCCTTTTTCCAGTTTGCGGGCGTACTCCATCCAGTAATGGATATCGCGGTAATCGGCCGAACGGTCGCGCGGATGGCGCCACAAACCTTGCTGGATGTGGCCGACGCAATTCATGTCGAACGCATTGAAATGGATTTCTCTGGACATTCTGTCTCCTCGGTAGCTGATCTTTGTTGCGGCAAACGATGCGGCTCAGCAGCTTTGTTTTTGATCGGCATTGCAGCTGATTCGCGTTTTTCTGTCGTTTACTATATTGGACAAAAATACACTATGCAAGAATATTCTTCATATTTTTTAGATTAATCCGGCGTGCCCCGTATTGATCCGGATCAAGCGCCGCCGTGGTGCGCAGGTTTCCCCGGCAAGGTGCAGCGGGTATAATCGGCAGCTTATCGACACCGACATTTCATCCGCTTGAATACCTCTCACGCCCTCATCGCAGAAGACCCCACCCAGGCCATCTCCACGCGCATCAAGATCGAACGCGGCAGCAGGGGCTGGTCTCTCGCCGAACTGTCCGAGCGTTCCGGCGTATCGAAAGCGATGATCAGCAAGATCGAACGCGGCGAGGCCAGTCCTACCGCGACCGTGCTGGGGCGTTTGTCGGGCGCCTTCGGGCTGGCGTTGTCGATGCTGCTGTCGCTGGCGGAGCAGAACGGCAACCGCCTGAATCAGCATGCGCAGCAAAACCTCTGGACCGATCCGGAGACCGGCTACACGCGCCGCACCTTGTCGCCGCCCGCCGGCGGTATGCTGGAGTTGTTGGAGATCGTGCTGCCGGCCAAGGTCAGTGTTCCTTATCCCGCCAGCGCGTTTACCTTTCAGCACGAACAAATCCTGATGCTTGAGGGACGACTGCAGTTTCGCGAAGGCGAGCAGGAGCATCAACTCAATCCGGGCGATTGCCTCCAGCTCGGGCCGCCGATGGATTGCGTCTTCACGAATCCCGGCAGCAAGCCTTGCCGGTATCTGATTGCGCTGGTGCGCCGCTAAACGTTTTCAGGCGCCGACAATCAGATCCGAAGGGGGAGCCGGCAGGCTCTCTTTTTTTTGCTTCAGCAGGATCACTTCGCTGGAAGGAAACCGACCAAGGTTGACTTTCCCGGTTTCATGTAATAAATTGAGTTACATGAAAAAAGACAGCCGACTATCCGGCGTGCTGCATGTGCTGCTGCACCTCGCCGAACATCAGTCCGAACATCATTCGCCCATGACTTCAGAATCGCTGGCAAAGGCGATGGACACCAATCCGGTGGTGATCCGGCGCATCATGGCCGGCCTGCGGGAGCAGGGCTACGTCAGTTCGGAAAAGGGGCACGGCGGCGGTTGGACGCTGACCTGCGACCTGGCGCAGATCAGCTTGCGCGACGTCTATGTCGCGCTGGGAAGTCCCTCGCTGCTGGCCATCGGCAGCAGGACCGAAGCGCCGGCCTGCCTGGTGGAACAGGCAGTCAACGCCGCCCTGAACAAGACATTTGAAGAAGCCGAGCAACTGCTGGTGTCACGTTTCGGCGAAGTGACCCTGGCGATGCTGAGCGCGGATTTCCATCAGCGATTCGAGAAGACGCGCAAGAAAGCAGGCAAGCCATGAACGACGAAAAACTCCAGGCCACCTTCAACCAGCAAGCCGCCTCCGCCTATGACAGCCAGTGGGCCAGGCTGGCGCCGTTTCGCGACGGGTTGCACTTGCTGGTGGCCGCGGTCTTGGCAGAGTTACCCGTCGATGCCCGCATCCTTTGCGTGGGCGCCGGCACCGGCGCGGAGATACTGTCTCTGGCGGAAAAATTCCCGGGCTGGCACTTCACCGCCGTCGAACCGTCCGCGCCGATGCTCGACGTCTTTCGTCGCAAGGCGCAGGAGCAGGGCATTGCTTCCCGCTGTACGTTCCATGAGGGTTATCTGGATTCGCTGCCGCAGGGTGAGCCCTTCGATGCCGCCACCTCGCTGCTGGTGTCGCACTTCATTCTGCAGCCAGATGAGCGTGTCGGCTTCTTCGGCGGCATCCGCCAACGGCTGCGCCCGGACGGCATCCTGATCAATTCGGATCTGACTTCCGATACGGAGGCGCCGCACTACGGTGGGTTGCTGGAAGTCTGGATGCGCACCATGGCCGGCGCCGATCTCAGTCAGGAAAAGCAGGAGCAGATGCGAGCGGCATATCGTCGCGACGTTGCCATTCTGGCGCCGGAGAAGATCGCCAGGATAATCGTGTCCGGCGGATTCGATACGCCCGTGCAGTTTTATCAATGCGGGTTGATTCACGGCTGGTTTGCCAGGGCGGCATAGGCGAGACCGGACGAGCGTACATGGACGTCATGCCAAGGTCACATAAATGCGTTCTACTTTTCCGCAGGCAAGATTTCCAGGGAAGCCGCCCGTGACGGGCTTTCCGAAACCCAACGTCGAGAAAGAGAACGCATGAACCGCTTATCCACCGTATCTTCAATTTTCACCATCGCAGCGGCAACTCTGCTCGCAGGTTGCGCTGGGCCGCAAGGCGTTGCAAAGATCAAGACACTGGACGGCAACGCGCCGCTGATCATCGGCCACCGTGGTTTGCCCGGTTTGTATCCGGAAGAAATCATCGCCGGCTATCAGGCAGCCATCGCCGCCGGCACCGACGCGCTGGAAATGGATCTGATGTCCTCCAGCGACGGTGTGCTGTTCGTTTGCCACAATCCCTTCCTGGGCGACACTACCGACGTCGCCGATCATCCCGAATTCGCCTCGCGCAAAAAGGCGCGCACCGTCGACGGCGTGGCAGTGCCGCCGGACTGGTACATCAGCGACTTCACCGCAGCCGAGCTGAAGACCTTGCGCGTCAAACAACCGGTCGCCGGTCGCAGCCATCAATACGACGGCAAATATCCGTTGGCGACATTCCAGGAAGTCATCGACCTGGCCAAGGCCACGCGCGCGGCGAATCCCGCCAGCAAGCTGCTGGTCTATCCGGAAACCAAGAACCCGATCTTCCAGCGCCTGCTGGGCGTGCCGCTGGAAGAAAAGCTGCTTGCCATGATCAATGCAGAAGGCTGGAACAGTTTTGATGCGCCCATCATCGTGCAATCCTTCGAGCCGGAGAGTCTGAAGATGATGCGCCGTCTCGGCCTCAAGACCCGCGCGGTGCAATTGATGGACGGCGACGGCATCAACTTCAAGACCGGCGCGCTGACCTACAACTCGCCTGACACCGCCAAGCCTTACTCATGGCTGCAACACGGCGACCCGCGCACCTTCGCCGCGATGGCGACGCCGGAAGGTCTGGCCGAGATCAAGACCTATGCCGACGGCATCGGCCCGTGGAAGGTGTACATCATTTCGGCACAAGGCGTGGATGCTGCCGGCAACCCGGTCAAGATGCTGAGTCAGGCATCGAACATGGCGCCGACTTCCCTGGTGGCCGACGCGCACCGGCTCGGCCTGTTCGTGCATCCGTTCACCTTCCGCGACGAAGCGGCGCGCCTGACCGACACCTACAAGGGCGATCCGAAGGCGGAGTACAAGGCATTCTTCGATGCCGGCGTGGATGGCGTGTTTACCGATTTCAGCGGCACCGGGAGGGTAGCGCTGGAGGAGTGGCTGAAGGCGAGGAACGTGAAATAAGCATTGAAAAAAGGAGCCTCCGGGCTCCTTTTTTCATGCTGACACCGGCCCGAAAAAATGGACTGGACTTGCGCTGCCATGTCGCCGGTTCGAGGCGTCTACAATCGGGCAGGAGAGTGCAGGTCTTCCCGATTTGCTATAAATTCGGCGTTGCATCCGCCTGCTCAAGTCAGGCAGACGATATGTCCCAAGTTGATTCGTTGAATCAACGCTCTGACCAGACCAATCAACCAGCGACCTCGCCATGCCATCACTTCATCTGTTCCTGCTCTACATTTCAGCCAGCCTGATGCTCAATCTGACACCCGGTCCCGATATGGCGCTGACGCTGACGCGGGGCATGACGCAAGGCTTCAGGGTTGCATGGTTGAGCGTACTGGGTACCTTCGCCGCCGGCTTCATTCAGATACCGCTGGTCGTGTTCGGGCTGGCCGGAATCTTCCGTGAGTCTCCCATGTTGTTCGAACTGGTGAAAATCGCCGGAGCACTCTACCTGGTCTACCTTGGGTTGCGGGCAATACGACGTTCCATTCGTGGAAGCGAGACTATCGGGACGGCTAATCCCGATGGAGACCGTGGCGTGTTTTGGCAAGGGCTGTTCACCAACTTGTTGAACCCGAAAGTGTTCATCTTCCTGGTGGCATTCCTGCCGCAGTTTGTTGATCCGGACATCGGACCGATCTGGCAGCAAATGCTGGTGCTGGCGGTGAGCTCAAAAATCCTCGGCCTGCTGAATGGAACATGTTTTGCGTATGGCGCATCGAGAATTCGTGTCTGGCTCAGCAGGAACTTGTGGTTCCTGCGTCTTCAGGACAGTCTTCTCGGCGTCGCCATGCTGGGGATTGCGGGATATCTGGTGTTCAATCGTGCGCCGGGCGGGCGTGGTTGACTGGTCAATATTGTCAGTAGTTGCGATTGGCCGGAATTGGCCATCCTCTGATGGCGTTTGCGCATCCGATTTAAAATATCTTCGTCCATTAACGTCCATTAACGGCACCTGCCGACAGGTGCCATGCCATGAGGTATTGCCATGAACAAGGCTTTGAAAATTGATTTTGTGTCCGACGTTGTCTGCCCATGGTGCGCGATCGGGCTGGCGGGTCTCAATACCGCCATTGAACGTCTCGGTCCGGAGACGCACGTCGACTTCACCGTGCACCCGTTCGAACTCAATCCCGGTATGCCCCCAGCCGGGCAGGAGCAACTGGAACACATCACCGAAAAATACGGCATCAGCGCCGACCAGGCGCGCATCAACCGCGAGCAGATCCGGGCCAGGGCGGCCTCCGTCGGTTTCATCATGAACCGCGACGACGCCAGCCGCGTGTACAACACCTTCGACGCGCATCGCCTGCTTGCCTGGGCGAAAGAGAAGAATGCGCAAGCGGCGCTCAAACTGGTGCTGCTTGAAGCCTATTTCACCGACGGCAAAAACATCGGGGACAGGGAGGTGCTGGCGGAACTTGCCGGCCAAGCCGGTCTGGATGGCGCCGAGGCAAGCGCAGTACTGGCGTCGGATCAGTTTGCGCAGGAAGTGAAGGAAGAGGAAGCGTTGTGGGCCCAGCGCGGCATCTCCAGCGTACCGGCAGTCATCGTGAATGATCGCTACCTGATCTCGGGCGGCCAGCCGCCGGAAGTATTTGAAGAGCAGTTGCGGCAGATTCTGGCAAGCGACGAGCAGGAGTGACAGTAGCCATCGTACGTGCATGTGACCTTGAAAAGAGTCGCTGAGTACAATTGCTGACGAGGGTCATCGCCAGCTTTTTGGAAAGCGCAAATGCCTTCAGGACGAGACGATCTGGATTGCCCGGCCGATATACAAGATCGGACCGGTCGGCTTGCCGGTCGAAGAGCCTGCGCTGGGTTCAAGCGTGATCTCGAACAGTTGGTTGGGCTGCAAGGCCGGCAGTTGACTCAGACCGATGCGTTGCGACTGGCCCGCTTTGACAATGCCAAGAGAAACCGGTCCCTTCCAATTGTCGCCCTTGGTCCAGAATTGAAATGCTTTCTGGTCGGGCGGCGGGTTGCTGGTCAGTGGGATCAAATCCAGTTGCTGGTGACTGTTCGTTTGTACTATCCAGCCAGGCGACTTGTCCTGCGGCGCGACCAGCACCACCATGAATTGAGGTGCGCGCGCGGATGGCGTCTCGCTCGCCGTCAGCACCATCACCGCCACCAGTAATGAAGAACCGGCAAGGCTCGCGGCAGCTGTCCAGCGCCAGAAATTCAAACTGTTCCACCATGCGCGCCAGCCGCCCAGTTTTCTGACAGCGGCGGGCGTGAACAAGCTGCGTTCGATTCGTGGCCACAATCCGGCGCTTGGCTGCTGCGGCTCAGCAAGCGCGGTGAGTGGATGCAAGCGATGCTCCCAGGCATCCACTTCCTGGCGCAGTCGCAGATCGACCAGCAAGCGATGCTCGACTTCCTGACGACGCGCCGTAGTCAATGTGCCGAGGACATATTCGCCCGCCAACGATTGCAGTTCAGCGTCCGATTCATTCATGTCATACACTCCCGTAACGCAGCAAGGCCGCGTTTGATCCAGGCCTTGACGGATCCCAAGGGGGCCTTGAGTCGTTCAGCAATCTCGCTGTGCGAGCAGCCATCTACATAAGCATAGACAATGCTTATGCGCTTTTTTTCGTCAAGAAGAGTCAAGCATTGGTCCAGCTTTCCCAGGGACGCGTGCAAGTCAATTGAGCAACTGACCGAACTGTCGTCATCTCCCCCGTCCGAAGCAATATCTTCGACCGCCACCTCACTGAGGTTGTCACGCTGCGCAGCGCGCACCGTGTCAAGCGCCTGGTGCCGCACCACCGAATACATCCAGCCCTTTGCGGAACCCCGTTCAGGATCGAAGCTGCCCGCGCGCGTCCAGATGCTGACGAAGGCATCATGCAGAACATCTTCAGCCAACGTTCGTTGTCGGACGATGCGCAGCGCTACTCCCAGCAGATAGCGACTTTCTTCAGCGTACAGACGCGCCAATGCCCGACGATCGCCGGCAGCACACGCCAGAAGCGCGGATTGATGGTCAAACAATGAAGTGTCGTATGGCACGTTGATAAGGGATGTCTGCAGTGAGCGCTTCGGTGAGTGCTTGATAGAGAAGATGAGCCAAGAGTAAGAATGCTTCCGGATTATAGCAACGCCATCGGGGCGGCTTGGCAAGGCGTGACCTGCCTGGCATAGAAGAGGGATGCCTGGCAGGTCACGCCTTATTTGTCTCGATGAAAACTCAGGATGCCTTCCAGAAGATGTAGTCAGCCTGGTAGCGCACATTCTGCTTTGCGCCGGTCTTGGTGCTGTCGCATTGCATCGCAGGCGCAATGCCGCCGACGGTGGCAACGCGTTGTATGTAAGTGACGCCAGTCATCGCGCCGCTGCCGCTGGCTGGATTTGCTTTCACGAGCTGATGAGGGATGTTGCCGGCGCCGTTCGGCGCCACGGCGACTTGTGCGCCGGTGATCTTGGATCCATCCTTGCTCTCCCAAGTGGCTGGCGGCCCAAAGTATTTGCCGACTTGCATACCGTTACGGTCATTCAGAACGGCGTCCGGCCCGATGAATACCCATTCGTACTGTCCGGCCGCATCTTTCTTGGGGCGGCATTCGTAGGTGATCTCACCGACGCCAACGGTCTGCATGGAAACGCTGTTGCCCGCAGGGACCTTGACACTGTCCGGAAGCTTGTCCTGGGAATACATGGGAGACATGGGGGCGCATGCGGACAACACACCCGCGACGATAGCGACTGCGGAAAGGCGGGCGGCAGGCGCCGAAGAGCGCAAGAACAGACAATGCATGGTGAACTCCTTGAGTAGTAAATCGTATCAGCCAGTCGGTCTGATACTTGTACTACGTTCGAGCGCGTGCTTTGGATGCAGTCTCATGAAGATATTTTTCTGGATGCCAGTCGGAATTGACCATCTCACAATCAATTTTTCAAAATCAATTCATGCTTCCGGAGTCTTGCGAAGGCGGCCTTCTCGGTCATGGCAAAGCGCTGCGAGCCGGTTGTCCAAAAGGCAGCAGTCGGCCAGAATCAGACGCCTATTCCACCCTGTGCAGCGATACGCCAGCACGCTGCAAGTAGTTCTTCAGTAGCGCCAGATCGTCGGATCCTACGATCGCACCGATATAACCATCCGGCCGCACCAGCACCCACTCGCCGCGCTCAAGCCCATAGGCATTCTGGAAATGGCCGTCGCTATCCGTCAGATTTCCTCCGGGGCCGAAGAGATGAAGGTGCAAATCCTGAGCTTCCGGGGAGTGCGTGGGTGATACGTGGAATCCGATCAATGTCCAATGCGTGCCGCGAAACAGCTCGAAAAGACGTAACGGCGTACCCGAGAGCGTCGCCACAGGAGCATCCGGCGCGCGGTCACCTGCGCGTAACCCATGCTCGCGCGCAGAGGTTTCCAACGCCAGCGATGAGCCCGGATAACCTAGGTCGAGTTGCTGCACTTCTCTGCCGCGACGCATTTCTCCTCGCCTGGCTTCCTCCAGCAATCTGGTCGACAGACCGAGCATGGATTCCGCGATCGGACGCCGCTCTTCTTCGTAGGTGTCGAGGAGCGTGTCTTCTGCGCCGGCCAGCACGGCGGCCAGTTTCCAGGCGAGATTGTAGGCGTCCTGAACGCTGGTATTGAGGCCCTGGCCGCCAGTCGGCGGGTGGATATGCGCCGCGTCTCCGGCCAGCAGGATGCGGCCGACGCGATATCGTTGCGCCAGTCTCGCATGCATCTGGAATGCCGACACCCAGTGGACAGCGACAATCGTGATATCCGCGCGGCCGGTACGTTCCAGCACCATGCTTGTCAAACCTTCGGCCGAGAGGTCGGGCTCTTCGTCGCCTGCCAACGCCGCCTGCAATTGAAATAGCTCGGTTCCGGCCAGCGGGCACAAGGAGATTTGTCGCTCCTGCGCACCGCCACTGAAGCGATGCCAGACATCCCGGCTCAGGCCGTGCAAGGACACATCCGCGACCACCGCTCTCATGCCCAGTGTCTTGCCGGGGAAGTCGATCTCCAGCAGATTGCGGACAAAGCTGCGTCCGCCATCGGCTGCAACGACATAGCGTGCTCGCAACACTTGTTCCCCGCGTGTGCCGGTGATCCGTGCGTTGACGCTTTGCTCTTGCTGTTCCAGTCCAATCAGTTCGCAGCCGAATTCGACTTGATGCCCAAGTTCGTCAAGCCTGGTCCGCATCGCCGCTTCGGTCAGAAACTGCGGCGCCATCCAGGGCATCAAATAGGGCTCGGAAGGCGTCGGCGGCCGTTGCTCGGCTGTCGGCGAGTCGCGCCAGCTGCCGTCATCCTGGTACTCGCGCTGCGGTGGATAGGGGCCGCCTGCGTCCAGGATTTCCTCAAGGATGCCCAAGTCCTCGAAGATCTCCAGCGTGCGGGGTTGCAGGCCTTTTCCTCGCGAGCCGTGAAAAGCGGCTTCCATTTTTTCGATGATGCGGAAAGAGACGCCTCGTTGCGCCAGGACAAGCGCCAGCGTCAGTCCGGTCGGGCCTGCTCCGCAGATCAATACATCGGTTTCATTGTTCATCAGCATCGTCGGCCTCATAAGTGTAATATGCACATAGTTTAGGAGAGTGTATGTCAATAAATAAAAATGTGCAAGATACACATATATCGTCGCAACTCAAGGTTTTGCATGGGTCGCTGATCAGTATCGCCAGTGCGATGAATCGGCCTCAGCGAGATGAGGCGATGATCAAAGAGGCCGGTATTCCTCTGGATCGGGCGCTATTTCCGCTGCTCGTCGGGATAGAAAAGCTGGGGCCCATCGGCGTGGTGGAGATCGCAGATCGCGTCGGACGCGACTACACGACCGTCAGTCGCCAGGTCTCGAAGTTGGAAGAACTGGGATTGGTGCACAGAGAAAGCAGCGCCGCCGATCGCCGAATCCGCATGGCATCGGTGACTGCCAAGGGAAAGGGAATGACCGATCTGGTCGACGCCGCCCGCGAACGCATGGGCAGAAAGATTTTCGCATCCTGGGAGCAGACCGAGATGGATGATCTGGTGCGTCTCATACGGAAGTTTGCGGATGCTTTGGATAGGCTTGATGAGTCATGATGGGGGTGTGCAATCGGGGCCGACGGTGTCTTCTCAGGCGATCATCTCCAACTGATTGCATACGCTCAAAAAATGTCAGACTATTTCGACCGGGAAGAAAGAAAACATCGAATCTGAAATACCTGTTTTCAGTCGGAAGAAAACACATCAAAAATACTATCGGATTCCGCGCGGAGAAGACGCTTTGCGGGGAGCAATCAATATCGGAAAGATATGCGAATCGAGATTTTTCGCCAGGCATGTTGCGCAGCAGATGACCAATCCGGCAAACTTGAAACAGTCTACGAGGTAAATAGCGGCACCACGCTAGAAGCTCTGATACAGAAAATCTGCCTGTCGGATTTCCTGCAATATTCATCGACCAGCGACCGATTGAGTGTCGAGGTCGAAGGTCGAAAGCTTGCGGAGATTGACGCATCTGGCGACACGATATGGAGTCCGGACGTCTCGCCGAGCACACCGGTGGGGCTTGCTATTGGTCGTAGAGGATTGCATTTTGTTTTCCGATCGAGCGTCGGCAACGCGGACAAAGCCCCGAGCAAGCCCTTGCCGCCAGAAAATTCAAGTAGTTACCAGATTGGCGCAACGATGCTTGATCGCCGCATGTACGGCGGAATCGGATCCGTTCTAGGGTTGGGCGTTGCCATGACATTACTCAATACGGTCTTCGAGAGTTTCTATTTCGACCGCATGGAAAAGGGGCTCATCTGCCTTTTTTGCATCGTTGCAGGATCGATCGCGGGACGGATAGTCGTTTGGATGAAATGGCGGGCCTGTAAGTTGCATATGGAAAGACCGTAGTCGGCCGGTAGCAGACCTATCCAATTTAAGAAAAGATAGCTAAGCCTGCAATAAATTGGTCGGTACTACCGCAACTCAAGTTGTTTTACGGACTGTACGAAAGACGCAATTGACACTTGCTTAAATGCGTATTTCAAAAAGGATGAAAAATGATTTTTATTAAGGATGGAAATTTGATTCGAGGAGTGCGAATTTTCTTGATTCTTGCAGGCATAGGAGCGATTTATATTGCTGTTCGATTTGTTACGCCCCCATCAGCATTGGGAATCATGTTAATTTTTATAGGAATAGTTTTGACCGCAATTGGTGGCTATGCAAGCCGAGCAGCTATGTTGGGCCTCAAGCCTTTCGGTAGTAGTTATCAAAAGGCTCGGAAGAGCTACGATTAAAAAAGACGAACAAAAAGGAATGAAAAAATGTCCGGTGAGAGCACAAATATTTGCCCTAAATGCCTCTCCAGCATTCATGTACGTGCCAAGAAAATATTAATTGGGAAGGCTAGCCCCAAATCCCTCTTCGGAGAAGAACGAGCAGGGTATCAACGCAAAGACCAACTTGCCGTGGACGAGTGCAAGTTGGAGGCACTTAGTGAGCCTCCTTTGGAACAGTTCCTAGATGGCTACTACTGCACTAATTGCGAGATTGGTTTTGTATCGGATTGCACCATAGACTCTTAGTTTTGGTGCCCAGCGTATCTCAATAATGGATACCAGCAACCGGCCAAAAGCAGTCGTTGAATGAAACCGGTCCATAAGCTATGGAAGATACATATTATGTCTCTGGACATGAATCTTGAGATTGAAGGTGGCTCACCAGATTGGGCAGCCTTAGAAAAGGCGGCAAAAGCCGCTGGAGTCGTGGAATTGACCAATTCATTTCCGCATCCAGAAAGAAAATCGGGGGTGACTAACTTTTATAAAACGGAAGAACAATTTGATGGCTGGTTCTTGAAGTCGAGAACTTCTTTCCGTTTGCACAAAAAGGCAAGTCTTGGAAACATCTCTGCAGAAGGAGTGCATGGCTGCGATTTCAAAGTGCAATATGTAATTGTCTTTCGCCCGCCGAATAGCGGATATGACGAATTCGTAGAGGAAATCCGGATTTTCTTAAGTATCTTAGCGGACCTGTCTTCAATGCAATTCGTACTCTCATTTCAATATGAGGGTGTCTATGCAACTCACAATGCGACTGGCTTCAGCTTCCATTGGGACAAACCAAAATAGACGTAATACGCGAGATGTTCGCAACCGGCCAGGAACAGTCTAACTTTATCCTTCAAATTGAGATTTGCGATGCAGAATATCTGCGGTATATGTCAACGAAAATTGAATCAGAGCGATGACCCTTTATCAGCTGATTGTGGTGGTGACTGCTGGGGATGTATTGGTGAAGTTGAGGCTGAAGCGGGGGATGCTATTGCGTTGGCGAAGGTAAGGCGAGAATTTTTTCTTGGCCTCCGACCTGGGTGGGAAGAATTGAAGACTCAAAAAAAACGCTCTTGATGATGCCCGCAATCGGCCAAGAGCGACTATAAAGATTTTTTTTGTAAATTTATGAGATAAGTACTATGCCTATCATCTTCGGCCCCAATAACTCACGCTATTCGTATACAGGCAGTCCGTGTCCTCACACTGACCTTGCTTTTGAGTCGAGTGCAGAAACACTTGGCGAAGCACTTAAGGCGTACGAAGATCACTTCGATGTATCTGTCGTGCCATGCGCAACTCCGATTGACCCGAGCGATACGGACGTGAAATATTTTGTCTTTACGAACAACAAAACATCAGCTTCAACGTACGTAGACATTCATGTTTTTCGCGGAGACCACGAAATCTGTCCCAAACAGAATCTTGACTTCGAACTTCTCAGTAGTGACATGATTGAACTGGGAGAACTTTTCTGTTGACGAACAAGAGCGAACTGCCTAAATCTCGATTGAGATTGGCAGAAAAAAACGTTACAAGTACCTTGCAGGAAAGTCCGCAATCGGCGGCAGAAGCAGCAATCCAATGGTCGATCGTCCAGCACTGAAAATATCCGGCAAGCCAAAAATAACAAAGCCTGCATCCGCAGGCTTTGTTATTTGTAGTCATCAATCCAAAATATTCAACTGCCCAAGCAGCGTGCTTACGCCATGGAGTCGTCGTAGCCACCGCTGTCGCTACTGTCGGCAAGGTCAATGTTGCTCAGATCGGCAAGGTCATTGCCGGACGCCGCTTCACTGCTGCTGTCGTCGCGGGCTTGAGCATGTCCCTTGTCGGCGTTGTCGCCGTAGTAGTTGTTGACGGTGGTGTTCTCGACTTTTTCCACCGGAGCGCTCAATCCGTTCTGATGCGCCGATCCTGAGCCGCTGCCGTTATTCATCATATGTTCGATTCCCTGGTACAGGAAAGCGCCACCCGCCACGCCGGCGGCGGTGGCTGCGACGGTTCCCAGCATGCTGCCCATGCCGCCGCCAAAAAATCCCGGGGAGGGCGCCGGAGCCGTTTGGTATTGCGGAGCTGCCTGTGCAGGCACCGGCGCAGGCGCGTAGGCCGGCGCATAAGCAGGGGGCGGATCGGAACGCACGGACGCCGCAGGCGCATTGCCCCAGGCATTGTTGTTGAGAAAGCTGGGGGCGGGGGATGCGCCTGATTGCAAGGCCTGTACCTGACTTTGCAATGATGCAATCTGCGCCTTGGACGTGACGAGCGCCTGATCCATCAATAGCGCTCGTTGCACCAGCAAGTAGGCCGCATCCGGCTGCTGCGCGACGGCGGCGGCAATCATTGCATCAGCTTGCGCATCTTTGCCGACGCCGCGGACCTGCGTCAGTTGATTGAGAAAATCTTGTAGAATTTGTGTTTCCTGAGGACTCATGATGCTTTGCTCCCGGCCTGTGTAATACGCAACATTGAACATGACATAAACGTGACGATATGCGGCATCGTCGTTAGGTGACCCGCGTCCTGATTATGCGCTTGATATCGTCCCGCGTTTGTGTCCGCAATTGCAAAGTTCGAAACAGCTTGTAACTTGATTTCAGCAATCGGCCAGAACGGCGCGCATTGCAAACTGCAAACAAGAAAAGCCCGCTATTGCGGGCTTATTTCCTCCGAAAATTCCAACTGCCGGATCTGGTGCCAACCCTGCAGTCATTCCTTATCGAGAAGTTTTTGAAACAGCGACACCAGGCTGGACTGTTGCTCGCCTAAAGGTGCAAAGAACTTCCGATCAACCGCCTCCACGATAACGACCGCCTTCTGCGCGAGATCGCGTCCGGCGCGGGATACCGAGATTACCTTGGCCCTGGTGTCGGTAGGATGGGCTTCTCTCTCGAACAGGCCATTTGCGAGAAGCGCCCTGACTACCTGAGAAGTCGTCATCGGATCGCTGCCGGTAAGCTGCGACAGCCGCATCTGCGTAAGCGGCTCTTCGGAACCGAACCATGTTGCGACGGCCAGCATGACGAATTGCGTATGCGTCAGACCCAGCGATTGTAATGCGGCGCGCTGCTCACGCTGCCACGTGTTGGATATGCGCCAGAGCAAGAATCCCGGACTGTCAGACGGTCCTTTATGGCTGGTCGGAAGTGGCTTGGGCTTTGACATTCATTCCTCAATGCTGTTGGATGCAAGGTGCATGATGGTTCATCCGTTTCCCCGCGCTTCCGCTTGCTGCGCAAGTGCACGCAAGACGTCGGGAAAATCGGCGGAAACGCCCGCGCAAATTTCTTCGGCGCCTTCACCCGTGACGTCGATTGCGTAGGTAATTTGATGCGTTCCGTCTGACAGCGGACGGACCTCATGTTTCACGCGCACGATAACATCGCCGAGCGTGGTTTCGTCAGTGAACGAATTGGGTTCGCTGACTTCGACCAGTTGCGACTGGATGATGTCCTGATCAGGCAGGACCATCGTCATCCAGGCGCCCTCGGCGAAGGGACCGTCAATGACGCAAGAGTGCACGCCTGCATTCCAACTCTTCCAGTCGGGAACGGCCTTGAAGAACTCCCAGACAGTCGCGGCGGATGCTGTGGTGGCGTGATGATATGACGCAGTGGCGTGTGTAGTGTCAAACATGGCGAACTCCATTTAATAAGTTTGCTTATGATAAGTGCGCTTATTTAAATGGTCAATTACTTTTTCTGCTTCGTTCCGGGTCCCGTGCCGTATTTCAGGCGAGAGAAGTACAATGAATTTCCGTTTCATTGCACGCCACACAGGAATTGACATGCCATCTTCTTCGATGTCCAGCGGGATCAAAGCGGCGCTGATGGCCGCTTTTCTATTTGGATCTGCGACTCCGCTTGCCAAGTTGATCCTGGCCAACACATCTCCCTGGTTGTTGGCCGGTTTGTTCTATCTGGGTTCCGGTATCGGCCTTGCTGTCTACCGGAAAATGACGGGTGCAGCAAAAGTGAATCTGCCTCGCGAGGAGCGGCTTTGGTTTGCCGGTGCCATCATTTCCGGCGGCGTCGTCGCGCCTGTCTTGCTGATGACCGGCTTGACCTCAATGTCCGCGTCGGGGGCGTCTTTGTTGTTGAATGCGGAGGGCGTATTTACTGCGCTTCTTGCCTGGTTCGTGTTCAAGGAAAACGTTGACCGGCGCATCGCCCTCGGCATGCTGGTCATCGTCTCCGGGGCAATCATTCTCAGCTGGCCCGGCACCGCGGACTTGTCAGCGCTGTGGCCTTCATTGGCAATTCTTGCGGCGTGTCTGGCCTGGGCCGTGGACAACAACCTGACGCGCAAGGTGTCTCTCAACGATGCGTCATGGGTGGCGTCAGTGAAGGGACTGTTCTCCGGTTGCACGAATCTGCTGCTTGCGTTGCTGATGGGCGCCAGCTTGCCTTCAGCAGCAGTCGTGATCGGGGCGATGACTCTCGGATTTCTGGCGTATGGGGTGAGTCTTGCTCTGTTCGTCGTGGCGCTGCGCCATCTTGGGACTGCCCGCACCGGCGCCTATTTCTCTATTGCGCCTTTTTTTGGCGCGCTGCTGGCGCTGATGTTGGGTGAGCCCGTGACGGCGCCGCTGATAGTCGCGGGGCTATTGATGGCGTTCGGTATCTGGCTGCATCTCTCGGAGAAGCATGAGCATGCGCATATTCATATTGAAACTGAACATGAGCATGAACACGTACATGATGAGCATCATGAGCATGCGCATGATCCTGCGGTGTTGGCGGGCGTACCGCATCGGCACAGGCATCGGCATTCCAGGATCGAGCACACGCATGCGCACTTTCCCGATTCGCATCATCAGCATACGCATTGAACCTGAACGCCCGCAATTGGCGGCGGCAACAGATATTCACACCAAAGAAAAAGGAGCCGCACGGCTCCTTTTTTCGTACTGAGATCGTTCAATCTCACCAGGCCGGAATCACCGTGCCGTTGAATTTCTTGATGATGAATTGCTTGATCTGCTCCGATTCGAAGATCTTGATGAAGCGCGCAATGCGCGGGTCGTCCTTGCGGTCGGCGCGGGCGGCCCAGATGATGGCCCATTGCGAGGTCTTGTCTTCCAGCAGCAGCGCGTCTTTCGGATTGAGGCCGGCCAGCACGCCCTTGTTGAGCGTGATGACGCCGGCGTCGATGTCGACCAGCACGCGCGGCAATTGCACTTCGTCGAGCAGCACGATGTTGAGCTTCTTCGGATTTTCCGCGATGTCGGCGACGCCGGCGTTGGTGTTGGCATCTGTCTTCAGCTTGATCAGCCCGGCCTTTTGCAGCAGGAACAGGGCGCGTGCTTCATTGGCCGGATCGTTCGGGATGCCGATCTTGGCGCCTTGCGGGAAGGCCGCCAGCGACTTGTGCTTGGCGGAGTAGATGCCTGCCGGGGCGACGTAGGTCGGCTTGATCGAGACGATCTTGTAGCCGCGCGATTCATTCTGTTTCTGCATGTACGGCACGTGCTGGAAGTTGTTCAGGTCGATGTCGCCGGCCTGGGTCGCTTCGTTGATCTGGGTCGGTTCGGTGAACTCGATCACCTTGACCGGAAAACCTTGCGCATTGGCGATCTTGGCGGCTTCCTGCAGGAAGTCGCTGAACGGGCCGGGCGAGGCGCCCACGCGCAAGGGCGCATCGGCGGCGAAGACGTTGGCGCTGAAGGCCAGTGCGGCGGTGAAAAGGATTTTCTTGGTCAGGCTGGTTGGGAACACGGCGTGCTTTCTGGTCGGTAGGAGAGTCGGCGGAAAGTGTAGCAATCGCCTCTGCAATTGCGAACGACGCATTTCTCACGACGATATGCGGTTTTCTTCTTAGCTCTGTACAGGTCGGTCAGGGTGTCGCATGCACGAAACCGCCTTTGATGAAGCGCACCGGCTCCGCGTCCATCGCTGCGATCAGCCCGTCGAGACCGCTGGATTTGTTGGATTTGCCTGCCTCCATTTCGGTCGGCGCGCGGCACAGAATGTCGGACTCGGACCAAGCGCCGTTGCTGTCGGCCGGCAGCTTGCGTGCACGCAGCCAGCCGTCGCGGTCGGTCAGCAATTGCGTGCCGGCGAGCTGGTCGCTGTCGATGCCGGTGATGATGGACAGTGCTTGCCAGGCGTCCTTTGAGCGGCTCAGACAATCGATGGCAGGCGCGCCCGCTTGCGGCGCCGGCAGCTTCAGCGCACCGTCGGCGAGGATCACGCTGCGCAGGCGCGGATCGTCGAGCGGTAGCGCTGCAGGTTGTCGCGCCGAAGCCAAGATTACGCGCACACGTTGTCCGTTTGAATGGATCGCCTGCTTGTTGCAATCGCCGGCACCGGTCGGCAGCGCGACCGGCTGGTCCCAGGAACCGATGGCGCGGATGCTGGCGCCGGCGGCATTGGCTTTCATGAAATCGATCAATGCCCAGACGTCGTTGTCGGTGAGCTGGCGTGTGAAGCCCGGCATGGTCGCGGCGCCGTGGCGGTCGCGTGCGCCGTAGGCGATCTTCCAGAACAGCTCGCCGTCGGCGCGGCGCCACAGCAAGCCGCTGGCAAGATTGGGCGGCGACACCGGCAAGGACAGCGCCAGCGGCGTGTCGCCCTTGCCGTCAATGGCGTGGCAACTGGCGCAGCGTTGTTCGTACACTTGCCGGCCATGGACGATGGCGGCGGCGCTGAAACCGGTGGGGGAGGTATGGAAGCTGGTCGGCTCGGCCGGCGCCACCAGCAGATGGCGATCGGGCCACGGCGTGAAGAAAACGATGGCGACCGTCGCCAGCAGCATGACCACGCGGCCGCGTCGCCACGCCAGTGCGATCACCAACGCCAACAACGCCACAGCGGAGAAACCGAGCGCGCTCAGCAGTTGCCGTGCAATGCTGCGATCAATCAGCAGAACGTCGCCGCTGAGGCGTTCGGCGAACGGCCAGGCCGGCTGCCCGTGGCTGGTTTGCGCCAGTCCGAGCGCCGCCAGCGCGTGCAGGAAGCCGTCTTGCAATACCTGGATCGCACCGAGCAGCAGATTGATCCAGTCGGACAAGGACAGCAGGTTCACCAGCTGGCATCCAGTCCCAGGTGGCGCAGCGCTTCGTGGCGCAACTCGGCCAGCCGCGCGTCGCCGCGGTGGCGCGGATAGGGCAGGTCGACCTTGATCTCGGCACGGATGCGCGCCGGACGGTCGCTGAAGATGATGACGCGATTGGCCAGGAACAGCGCTTCTTCGACATCATGCGTAACCAGCAGCGCAGAGAAACCATTGCGCTGCCACAGCGACACCAGCTCGCTCTGCATTTGCAAGCGCGTGAGCGAGTCGAGCTTGCCCAGCGGCTCGTCCAGCACCAGCAACTGCGGATCGTTGACCAGCGCGCGCGCCAGCGCCACACGTTGCGCCATACCGCCCGACAGCTGATGCGGGAAGGCGTCGGCGAATTCGGTCAGGCCGACCAGTGCAAGGGCGTCGTCGACGCGGTGGCGTTGTTCCTTGAGCAGGCCGCGCGCCTGCAAGCCGAGCGCGACGTTGTCCCACACCTTGCGCCACGGGTACAGCGTGGGATCCTGGAACACCACGATGCGCGAGGGATCGGGACGCGTGATCTTTACGCCATCCTGCGTGACCTGGCCGGTGGTGGCCGGCTCCAGTCCCGCGACCAGGCGCAGCAAGGTGGACTTGCCGCAGCCGCTCGGGCCGAGCAGGGCGACGAACTCGCCGGGCGCAACAGTCAGTGAAATATCGTCGAGCACCTGCAGCACGCCGTTGGGCAACTTGAACCAGTGGCTGACATGCTGGATATCGATGTGCGCACCGGTTTTTGCCGGTGCTGTTGTTTGTGCTTGTTGAACTTGTTGCTCGATGGTTGCGTTTACCATTTGACGGTTCCTTTTTGCCACGACAGCGCGCGGTCACGCACCTTGAAGAGCAGCGTGATCAGGCTGGAGCACAGGATCGCCATGACGATCAGTGCGGCGTACATGTTGCTGTAGGCGGCCCAGCCTTGCGACCATTGCAGGTACCAGCCGAGACCGGCCTTGACGCCCATCATTTCGGCCGTGACCAGCACCGAGAACGCCGCGCCCAATCCCATGAACAGGCCGACGAACACTTGCGGCAGCGCCGCCGGGATCGCCACGCGCAGGATCAGGAACCATTCGGAAGCGCCCAGCGTGCGCGCCACGTCGTAGTAGCTCTTGTTGACCGAAGCCACGCCCGACCAGGTCAGCACCGCCACCGGGAAGGCTGTCGCCAAGGCGATCAGGAACACGGCCGCGGCATAGCTCGACGGCGCGAAGAAGAACGCCAGCGGCAGCAGCGCGGACGCCGGCACCGGACCGAGGAAGCGCAGCACCGGATGCACCCAGTAGCCGGCCACGCGCGACCAGCCTATCGTTGCCCCCACCAGGAAACCGACCAGGCCGCCGGCGGCGAAGCCGTGCACCAGCAGGCGCAGCGAGTAGGCGGTGCTGATGCCGAGACGGCCCCAGTCTTCGGTATACACCTCGATCAGGCTTTGCGGCGGTGCGAAGAAGGGCGAAGGCAGCACGCCCAGCTTGGCGGTCAGGATTTCCCACACGCCCAGCAACAGCGGCGCCGCCACCAGCCATTGGCCGGCCGGACGCAGCAGATGGACGATGCGGTCGGCGCGGTCGCCGGCCAGCGTCAGCACCGCCAGCACCACGCCCACCGCGATGGTGGCGTAGCCGAATTCATCGGTGAAGGCCCAGTCGCTGAAGCCGACTTCCTTGTTGGGCCAGCGCAGCGTGATCGCGCCCAGCAGCAGCCAGGTGACGGCCGCCAGCAGGCCAGTGCGCCAGACGCCGACCGCGCGCACGCCGTCGAACAGACCGGCCTGGCCGGCCCTGAGCAGGACATCGTTGGTCGTAGTGGTGGTCATGGTGATCTCCGGTAAGGGGAACGACGATGGATCAGATCAGCCGAGCACGTCGAGCGTGACGTGATTGGCCAGGCGCACCGGATCGGTGGACTTCTTGAGCACGCCGGCGGTGTGGAAATCGCGTGCGAAGTATTCCACTTCATCGCGCAGCGACTTGCCGGTCGGATGATGGTGATAGGTCAGGCTGCTCAGCAGCGCGCGCAGGTCTTCGACCGGCACCTTGGGCGAATACTTGGCGTAGATCTTGGCGGCTTCGTTGGGATTCTCGGCGACATATTCCGAGGCCTGCACGATCGACCGCACCACGGCCGCTGCCGCCGGCTTGTCGTTGCGCACCAGATCACCGCGCGCGCCCAGGATGCAGCAGATCTTGTCCTTGTATTCGCCGACGGCGCTGTTGCCGATTTCGGTGAAGATGCCCTTGTTGCGCTTCTCGATCAGGAAGATGTTCGGGTCGCCGTCGGCAATCGCCTGGATCTCGCCTTTCTTGACGGCGACGTCGAGCAGGTCGGCCGGATAGACGCGCCATTCGACGTCCTTCTCGACGTTGAAACCTTTCTTGGCCAGATGGATGGCGAAGAAGTTCTTGGCCGGGCTGTTCTGGTCGGACACGCCGATGATCTTGCCCTTGAGGCTGTTGATGTCCTTCACGCCGGCCTGGTTGGCGCCGACCAGGCGCAAGCAGCCGCCGTGCGCGCTGCCGATGATCTTGACGTCGAAGCCGGCTTCCAGCGGCTTGAGCCAGCGGTGGATCAGGCCGACGCCGACGTCGGCCTTGCCGGTCGCCAGTGCTTCCAGCAACTGATCGGTGGAGCCGCCCCAGTTCAACAGCTCGACGTCGAGACCGTTCTTTTCGAAGTAGCCGCGCTCCTGCGCCACCACCACCGGCGAAAGGCAGAACGAGATCGCGCTCCAGGCGAAGGTCAGCTTGCGCGGCGGCGCCGACCAGGCATTGGGTGCGACGATGGCGGCGCCCGCGCCGACGACAGCTGCAGCCGCCCCCGCGCGCAGCACGTCGCGACGCGACCAGGATGGAACGGAGAGGACATCTTGCGAGAGACTATTTTTCTTCATTGTTGGGACTCCACTGGGTTGACCGGAGCGGGCTGCGCGAGGACGCGACAAAGACATGGCGCTGACGAGCCGCTGACAAAACAGGCAAATACTAATGAGGACGGGCGGTGCGCCCAAAGAATAAGAATGCGTTTATTTATGCGTCGGGCGCTTGATGTGACGCTGATCGGGCAGGGTGGATGCAGGCTTGACGAGCGCTGTTGGATTCGTTGCTGGATATGTCGCTATCGCAGACGCGGAGCGCCTTGCGCGCGCATATGAATATGCGGAATGCTTCGTTGTCGCGGGCAAATAGCGGATGGAGACTTATGCCCTGCATCCGCATTTGATACTTTATAGAAAGGGACCATCATGACCACGCTCAACCATTACCTCTCCGAAAAACGCAGCGCCGTGCTGGCGCGCGAAGCGCTCATCGACGCCGGCAAGGCCGCGCCCGTTGCGCTGCAAGCTACGGTCAGCGCCGAAGGCCGCAGCGGCGTGCGCCGCATCCGCATCCGCGACCATCAGGTGATCAGCGACAGCCCGCCGGATTTCGCCGGCTACAACCTCGGGCCTAGCTCTCCCGAGTTGCAACTGGGGGTGCTGGGTTCCTGCGTGACGCACATCTTCCTGATCCAGGCGGCGCATCGCCAGGTGCCGGTGGAATCGCTGGAAGTGGAAGTGAGCGGCAAGATCGATCCGCGTGGCGGCCGCCCAGGTTACGAAGACATCCCGATCTATCCGCACGACATCGGCTACACCGTGCATCTGGTGTCGCCGGCGGCGAAGGAAGACGTGGACGCCTTGTTCGAGGCGGTGGAAAAGACCTGCCCGATTCTCAACCTGCTCAAGAATCCGCAGCAGATTCGCGCGGAGATCCGTCACACGCGTAGCGTTGCCGCTGCGGACATTGAGCGGACTGAGCAGGCAATTTCCTGATCGTCCTGATCAATTGCGGGACCGGCGACCGTGTTGCGTCGCCGTGATCCCGGTCTACAAAAAACCTGGTGCTAATGCTTGACCGGTTCGGCATTGAAGCCGATCTTGCCGAGGAACTCCGACACGATCGGCGACCAGATTTCCACGCCGTTGGAGAACAGCGTGTGGCCGTTCTTGGCGAAGGGCGGCAGCAGATGGTATTCGGCGGTGCCGCCGGCCTTCACGAAAGCGGCATGCCAGGCCTTGCTGTGGGCCGGGTTGAAGTACTGGTCGTTCTCGGTATAGATCCACAGCATCGGCGCCTTGGCGGTCTTGCCGAAGTGGACGTACATGTCTTCCAGCCGGTTGCCCTGGCAGGGAATGCCGGGGTGCGAGGCCGGGTCTCCGCCGGAGCCGCCGGCGAAGTTGATGGCGCCGATCAGCCCGGCGGGATGGCGCGCGGTGGCGGCCACGGTTGAATAGCCGCCGACCGACTGGCCGACGAACAGTACGCGCGCAGGATCGACGTAGGGCTGTTCCTTGGCGTATTTCAGTACGGCCAGGATTTGCGTGGTTGCGGCTTCGGCCATCGGTGCGTAGTCCTTGTTGTTGCAGCCGCCGCTGTATTCCGGATCGAAGTCGGTGCCTTGCTGGCCGTAACCGATGCGGGTCGGTACAAACACCGCGAAGCCGCGTTCGGTGAAGTAGCGCACCTGTTTGGTGTAGCGGAAGCGCGGCGGATCGGAGCGGTTGGTCGGGCTGCGGCCGTGGTTGAGGATGAGGATGGGGAAGGGGCCGTCACCGTCGGGTTTGAATTGCGTCACGACGACCTTGCCGGCTTCTTCGCGGCCGTGGAAATCCTTGACGCGCACATCGATCGTGACGACGGATTCGTGCAGGTCGTTGGCAAGTTGCTGGGCATGTGCAGTCGTGACGGCAGCAGTTGCGGCAAGGCTCAGACAAAGCAGAAGGCAGGGCAGAAGGCGGCGCAGGTGGTGATGCATGAATGGTCCCTTGTTGTTCTGATGATGGCGGAGTCGGACGATTATCTGTGAATCAGCTGGCGCGCGCGCGGGAATCTGCACCTTGCCGCAGCAAGTTTTTACGTTCTGTTGTGTGTGTGCCAATCAGTCTTTCAACATGCTGACAAATCCCCTGAAAAGCCCATTCTGCTGCGAATGTCGCCATGCTAGAATCCATCGCGCACCATGCCTCGGTACTGCAAGTGATTTGGAAATCCCCCTCGATTTTTAATAGCCAGCTTCAATGACCCGGAGAGCGTCATGCCTACCATCAATTTCATCGTCAACGGCACGGCCCGTTCCGTTGATGTCCGCGATCCCGACCAACCCCTGCTCTACGCGCTGCGCAACAGCATCGGCCTGACCGGCCCCAAGTTCGGTTGCGGTCTGGGTCAATGCGGCGCCTGTACCGTGCTGCTCGACCAGACGCCCCTGCGCAGTTGCGTGACGCCGTTGTCGGCGGTGGCCGGCAAATCCATCACCACCATCGAAGGACTCGGTACGCCCGACAAACCGCATCCGGTGCAGGCTGCCTTCATCGCCGAGCAGGCGGCGCAATGCGGCTACTGCGCCAACGGCATGGTGATGACCAGCGCCGCCTTGCTGGCATCCAATCCAAAACCGAGTGAAGCTGAAATCAAGGATGCGCTGTCGGCCAATCTGTGCCGCTGCGGCACCCACGTGCGCATCCTGCGTGCGGTGATGCGCGCTTCGGGGAGGACGCCGGCATGAACGCTCCTTTCGCTTCCTTTGATATGCAGATGAGCCGGCGCCAGTTGCTCAAGGCCGGCGGCGCGCTGGTGGTGACGCTGCTTGCTCCCGTGACGGTGCTGGCTACCGAACAAGTCTTGCGCGACAAGGCCGGGAATGCACAGGCGCATGCGCTGCTCGACAAGACACTCGATGCCGGCGCCGTGGACGGCTACATCGCGATCCACCAAGACGGTACGGTGACCTTGTTCTCGGGCAAGGTCGATCTCGGGCAGGGGCTGCGCATTGCGATCCGGCAAATGGCGGCCGAAGAACTCGGCATCGGCGTCGACAAGATTGAAATGATCGAGGGCGACACTGCACTCACACCCGACCAGGGACCGACCGCCGGCAGCAGCGGCGTCATGCGCGGCGGTGTGCAGATCCGCCAGGCGGCGGCAACCGCGCGTGAGGCGTTGCTCGCGATGGCGGCGGCACGCTTGCAGAAACCGGCGTCCGATCTGATGGTGCAGGACGGCGTGGTGCGGCCGAAATCCGGAGGTGCAGGATTGAGCTTCGCCGAGCTGGTCGGCGGCAAGCGTTTCGATCTCAAGGTTGACGCCAAGGCGCCGCTCAACAATCCGCAACATTATCGCGTGGTCGGCAAGCCGCTGCTGCGTCCCGACGTGCCGGCCAAGGTGACCGGCACGCATACCTATGTCCATGACGTGAAGTTGCCCGGCATGCTGCATGGCCGTGTGATCCGTCCGGCTGCCGAGGGCGCGAACATCGTCTCGGTCGATCAATCGTCGATCAAGAAATTTCCAGGTGTGAAGGTGGTCCGGCTGGGCGATTTCCTTGCCGTCGCCGCGCCCGATGAATGGGACGCGATCCAGGCGGCCGCCGCACTTAAAGTGGTCTGGAGCGACAGCGACAAGCTGATGGGCCACGACAAGGTCGAACTATGGCTGCGCAGCGGTCCGTTCGACGCCGAAGAAACGCTGGTGAAGAAGGGCGACGCGGTCGCCGCCTTGCAAGGCGCCGGCAACAAGATCAGCGCGAGTTATTACTGGCCGATACAGACGCACGGCTCGATCGGCCCGTCGTGCGCGGTGGCCGACGTGGGTGCGAAGCAGGCGACCATTTACACCGCCTCGCAGGGCACCCATCGCTATCGTCCCGCCTACGCGCAGATGCTGGGCATGCCCAATGAAGCGGTGCGCCTGATCTACGTCGACGGCGCCGGCTGCTACGGCATGAATGGCCACGACGACGCCGCCGCCGATGCGGCGCTGATGTCGAAGACGCTGGGAAAGCCGGTGCGCGTGCAGTGGTCGCGCCAGGATGAACACGGCTTCGATCCGAAAGGGCCGCCGCAGGCGCTGACGCTGGAAGGCGCGCTGAACGCCGACAAGTCGATCGCCGCGTGGCGCACCGAGATGTGGCTGCCGCGCGCCACCGCCAGCTTGCCGACGGTGCCCTTGCTGGCGCCGCAGACGGCGGGCATGCCGCAGCCGAAGGGGATTTCCACCGGACTGATTTCGCAGAACGGTGATCCGCCGTACGAGGTCGCCAACGTCGCGGTCGGGGTGCACTGGCACGACAGTGCGCCGCTGCGTCCGGCCAATATTCGCGCGCCCGGCAAGATCGCCAACATCTATGCGGTGGAATGCTTCACCGACGAACTGGCGGCGCGGGCGGGCATGGATCCGCTGGCGTTCCGCCTGCAATCGCTCAAGGATGCGCGCGGTGCGGAAGTGCTGAAACGCACGGCGGCGCTGTTCGGCTGGCAAGTGCGTGCCGCCAGCGCAGGCGTCGGCAACAAGACGAACAAGCGCGGGCGCGGCATCGCCTATTCGCATTACAAACACAACGAAACCTACGTCGCCATGGCGATGGAAGTTGAGGTCGACCGCGCCAGCGGCGAGATCCGCGTGCTGCGCGTGGCCTGTGCTCACGATTGCGGACTGATCATCAATCCCGACGGCCTGCGCGCGCAGATCGAGGGCAGCATCCTGCAAACCATTTCACGCAGCCTGTATGAAGAGATTCGTTTCGACACGCGCCGGGTGCAGAACGTCGACTGGGCCAGCTATCCCATCCTGGCGTTCCCGGCGGTGCCGGAGTTGCGCATCGAACTGATCGACCGACCCACCATGCCGCCGCTGGGCGGTGGGGAAGCGGCAGCCTCGCCGGTGACGGCGGCGTTGGCCAATGCGGTGTGGGACGCGGTCGGCATCCGCTTGCGCACGGTGCCGTTCACGCCGGAGCGGGTGAAGGCGGCATTGCAGAGGGTTTGAAAAACGGCAGTGGCGCTGCAGCGCTCGCGTTTGTGTTCTACACTGCGCGAGCTGTTTCCCAATAAAGTCCAACATCAAGGAGAACCAAGCATGATCAACGTCAAAGCCAGTCGTATCATCCTCGCCCTGTTCGCAGTCCTGTCGTTCAGCAGCGCCGCCATCGCGCAAACCGTCAGCGTCGACCTCAAGGGCGCCAGCGAAGTCCCTGCCAACAATTCCACCGCCAGCGGCACCGGTAGCATCAGCGTCGCCGCCGACAAGAGCGTGAGCGGCAAGATCACTACGACCGGCATCGAAGGCAAGATGGCGCACATTCATACCGGCGTTGCCGGCGCCAATGGTCCGGTGCTGGTCGGCTTGACCAAGGACGGCGACAACGGCTGGACCGTTCCTGCCGGCGCCAAATTCACCGACGAGCAATATGCCGCCTACATGGCCGGCGGACTGTACGTCAACGTCCACACTGCTGCACATCCGGGCGGTGAAATCCGCGGTCAGCTGCTGCCGAAATAAGGCGCCGCAGATTGCGAGCCGGATTTCTCTCCGGCGTCAGAAGCCATCCTTTCGCGAGGGTGGCTTTTTTGTGGGCGTACGGTTTGTCCGGTGAGAGGATGGTCGTACAACCTAGCTGGTTTTGTTGCGTGAAAGGCAGTAATGGCGTAACAACGGGAGGGCCTGCGACCTTGAAATTTGAATGATTTCAGTGCTTTTTTGGCGCATTCCTGTTTGGGGGATATCAATACTGTAGCGGTCTTTGGCGGTTTTCGAAGGCCGGGCAATAATTCCATTGCCAAACCAAAAGCGTGTGTTTATACTGCATTTCATGTTGTATGATGACTGATAACAAATTTATCAAACAGCAATCCCATAATAAATACTGCCGCTGCCGCTTCGTCGGACAACGTCAAACATGAGCAGGAGACCGCGCTTTCGCCGCATTCCGGTTTATTGTCTTGTCGTCTCCGTAAAGGCCTGAGCGCAGTTCCGGTCAGGAGATAGTCCGTGAGTGTCAATCAAGTCGGCGCCGCCATCAGTGCAAGCGCCAAGGAAAACATCAAGCCGACCCATGTCCGCTATCTGATTCTGTTCATGTTGTTCATCGTGACGACGGTCAACTACGCCGACCGCGCCACGCTGTCGATTGCCGGCACCTCGATGAAGTCCGAACTCGGTCTTGATCCGGTGATGATGGGCTACATCTTCTCGGCGTTCAGCTGGGCCTACGTGCTGGCGCAATTGCCGGGCGGCTGGCTGCTGGACCGTTTCGGCTCCAAGAAAATTTATGCGCTGAGCATTTTCCTGTGGTCTTTCTTCACGCTGCTGCAAGGCGGCGTCACCTGGTTCGGCACGGCCGCTGCGGTGGTGTTGCTGTTCCTGCTGCGCTTCATGGTTGGCCTGGCGGAAGCGCCGTCGTTCCCGGCCAACGGCCGCATCGTGGCGTCGTGGTTCCCGACGGCGGAGCGCGGTACGGCATCGGCCATCTTCAACTCGGCGCAGTATTTCGCGGCAGTCTTGTTCACGCCGCTGATGGGCTGGATCACGCACGTCTACGGCTGGCACCATGTGTTCACGGTGATGGGCGCGGTCGGCGTTGTGCTGACCTTCATCTGGATCAAGATCATCCATAGCCCCAAGGATCATCCGATGATCAACCAGGCCGAGCTGCAGCACATCGAGCAGGGCGGCGGGCTGGTGGACATGGACCAGGCCAAACCGAAATCCGCCGCAGGCACTGACGCGGGCAAGGCCAAGTGGGGCTACATCAAGCAACTGCTGAGCAACCGCATGCTGCTGGGTGTGTACATCGGCCAATACTGCATCAACACGATCACCTATTTCTTCCTGACCTGGTTCCCGGTGTACCTGGTGCAGGAGCGTGGCATGTCGATCCTGAAGGCAGGTTTCGTGGCGTCGATTCCGGCGGTGTGCGGCTTCATCGGCGGCGTCGTCGGCGGCCTGATTTCGGATCGCCTCATCAAGCGCGGCCATAGCGTCACCATGTCGCGCAAGATTCCTATCGTCGGCGGCATGCTGCTGTCGACCACGATGATCCTGTGCAACTACGTCGATGCGCAGTGGATGGTGGTGGGCATCATGGCCGTGGCCTTCTTCGGCAAGGGTGTCGGCGCGCTCGGCTGGGCCGTGGTGGCCGATACCGCACCGAAGGAAATCGTCGGCTTGTCGGGCGGCCTGTTCAACACCTTCGGCAATATTGCCGGCATCACCACGCCGATTGTGATCGGCTATATCCTGAAGGAAACCGGTTCGTTCAGCGGCGCACTTATTTTCGTCGGCGCCAATGCGCTGGTGACGGTGATCAGCTATCTGGTCATCGTCAAGGAAATCAAGCGCGTCGAACTGAAGCCGCTTTGATCTTGTAATAACCCGCAGAAAAATTGCAGCAGATGGGAATAGCCATGAACACCGAAACAAACAGCCAAGCCAACATCAACGTCAACGTCAACGCGCCGCGTTACATCCTGATGCACGAGAACGACAATGTCGCCATCGTCGTCAATGACCGCGGCCTGCCGGCCGGCACCGTGTTCCCGGATGGCCTGACGCTGATCAGCCAGGTGCCGCAGGGGCACAAGATCGCCCTGCGCGATATTCCACAGGGTGAGGCGATCATCCGTTACGACGTCGCCATCGGGTATGCCGCGCGCGACATCGCCAAGGGCAGCTGGATCGAAGAATCGGTGGTGACGCTGCCGCCGGCGCGCGGACTCGACAACCTGCCGATCGCCACGCGCAAGGCGCCCGCGCTGGCTTCGGTGCCATTGGAAGGCTATACCTTCGAAGGCTATCGCAACGCCGACGGTTCGGTCGGCACGCGCAACCTGCTGGCGATCACCACCACCGTGCAATGCGTGGCCGGCGTGGTCGAGCATGCGGTCAAGCGCATCCGTGAGGAATTGCTGCCGAAGTATCCCAACGTCGAAGACGTGGTCGCGCTGGAACACACCTACGGCTGCGGCGTCGCCATCGATGCGCCCAACGCCGACATCCCGATCCGCACGCTGCGCAACATCAGCCTCAATCCGAATTTCGGCGGCCAGGCGATGGTGGTCAGCCTCGGTTGCGAAAAGCTGCAGCCGAATCGCCTGCTGCCGGAAAGCATCATCCCCATCCACAAGGCAGGTGAGGCGTACGTGGTCTGCCTGCAGGATGCGGAACACGTCGGCTTCAACTCCATGATCGATTCCATCCTGAAAATGGCCGAAGCGCGCCTGCAGGAACTTGACAAGCGCCGTCGCGTGACATGCCCGGCCTCCGATCTGGTGGTCGGCGTGCAGTGCGGCGGCAGCGATGCGTTCTCGGGCGTGACGGCCAACCCGGCGGTCGGTTTCGCCACCGACCTGCTGGTGCGTGCGGGCGCCGCCGTGATGTTCTCGGAAGTCACCGAAGTGCGCGACGGCATCGATCAGCTGACCTCGCGCGCCATCAACGAAGAGGTCGCGCAAGCCATGATCCGCGAGATGGACTGGTACGACAATTACCTGCAGAAAGGTGGTGTCGACCGCAGCGCCAACACCACGCCCGGCAACAAGAAGGGTGGCCTCGCCAACATCGTCGAGAAGGCCATGGGCTCGATCGTCAAATCCGGCAGCAGCCCGATCTCCGGCGTGCTGGCTCCCGGCGACAAGTTGAAGCAGAAGGGTTTGATTTACGCCGCCACGCCGGCCAGCGATTTCGTCTGCGGCACCTTGCAACTGGCAGCCGGCATGAACCTGCACATCTTCACCACCGGCCGCGGCACGCCTTATGGCCTGGCGGCAGTGCCGGTGATCAAGGTCGCCACGCGCAACGATCTGGCGCGGCGCTGGCACGACCTGATGGACGTCAACGCCGGACGCATTGCCAGCGGTGAAGCGACGATTGCCGACGTCGGCTGGGAACTGTTCCAGCTGATGCTAGATGTCGCCAGCGGCCGCAAGCAGACCTGGGCCGAGAAGTGGAAGCTGCACAATGCGCTCACGCTTTTCAACCCGGCGCCGATCACCTGATTCGTTCCGCTTCATTGAGCGTCATTCAGCCTTCATCAGGTTGCAAACATAAAACTACAAGCTCCCGCGTCATCGACAGCGGGAGCATTTTTTCATCAACGGGAGGAAACATGGAATTCGGAAAGTATGCGCTGATGGCCGGCGCAGCAGTGCTGGGCTGCGCGGCCGGTATCGGCGCCAACGCAGCAACAATGGTGTACGTGTCCAACGCCGACAGCAAGGACATTTCGGTCTTGCAACTGAACAAGGACGGCAGCCTGAAGCTGGTCGAGCAGGTGCCGACGGGCGGCACGGTGATGCCGCTGGCGTTCAGTCCCGACCACCATCGTTTGTATGCCTCGCTGCGCTCGCAGCCGTATTCAGTGACGACCTTCGCGGTCGATCAGCAGAGCGGCAAGTTGAAAGCGCTGGCGACGGTTCCGCTGGTCGACAACATGGCGAACCTGGCGACCGACAAGACCGGCCGCTTCCTGTTTGCCGCGTCCTATACCGGACACAAGATCTCGGTCAATCCGATCAGCGCCACCGGCCTGGTGCAGGAGCCGGCCACCGTCATCAACACGGGCAAGAATGCCCACGCCGTCGGCAGCGATCCGAAGAACAATTTCGTCTTCGCTTCCAACCTCGGCAGCGACGTCATCCTGCAATTCAAATTCGACGCCGCCACGGGCAAGCTGACGCCTAACACGCCGCCATCGGTCGCCACCAAGGCCGGCGCCGGTCCGCGTCACTTTGTGTTCCATCCGAACCTGCGCTACGTGTTTTCCACCAACGAGCTCGACGGTACGGTGAACACGTATGCCTACGATGCCGCGCAGGGTACGCTGACGCTGAAGGGCACCGTCTCGGCGGTGCCGGCAGGATTCAAGGGTGATGCCCCGGCTGCCGCGGATATCCATCTGACGCCGGATGGCCGTTTCCTCTATGCATCGGAACGCACGTCCAGCACCTTGACGGCTTACCGGGTCAATGCCAAAACCGGTGAACTGACCATCATCGGCAACTTCGCCACCGAGACCCAGCCACGCGGATTCAACATCGATCGGCAAGGCAAGTATCTGCTGGCGGTCGGACAAAAATCGAACGGTCTGACCAGCTACGCCATCAACCGTAAAACCGGGGCGCTGAAGCCTTTGCAGCACTATGAACTGGGCAAGAATCCGAACTGGGTGGAGATCGTCGCGTTTCCTTGAGGACGTGCGGTTCAGCTTGAAAAAATCCCTCGCAGGCCATGCCGTGCGGGGGATTTTGCATTGGCGCATCAAACTTGCCGTTCCGACAATGCTGCAGTTGATGTTGCTCAAAAATCGTGCAAAAAATCGCCTGCGACGTTTTTCCTTGCTCTAAGATTGCGCAGAGCACGTCCGCGTGTATCGAAAACTAAAACATAAATGGGAGTGAAGAATGCGGAACATCACCGTTCGTTTCAGTCTGATGAGCGCGCTGGCGCTGTTTGCCGCCATGATCGTGTTCGGCGCCGCCGTCGGCGTGTTTGCGCTGGGCCGTGCCAATGAATCTACCGTGATGGTGCACGACGTCGCATCGCGCGCGCTGACCATCAACGATGCCTACAAGGACACCACGCGCACCCGCGCCGCCCTGACGCGCGCCTACAGTGCGGTGAAGGAGCAGAACGACCAGGACGTCAAGAATTCCGCCTTGAAGAGTGCGCAGACCAGCTACGATCGCACGCTCAAGCTGCTCGACGAGTTTGACAAGGCCGCGCCGTTCAAGGGACAGGACGACAAGCTCAAGGCGGATCTGGTCAGCGCCGGCAAGCAATTGTCGGATGTGCTCAACAAGGCCGCGGAGGCCTTGCGCGCCAATGACACCAACGCTTACGTCGAGATCAACGGCCGCGACATCACGGCGCGGGGCGCGAACTTTTCCACGCAGCTGGAGAAATTCCAGAAGCTGACCAAGGATCTCTCCGATGACATCGTCGATCAGCGCGACCGCGAATACAACATGGTGGTGTGGCTGGTGGCGGTCGGTCTGATTGCGGCGCTGATTCTTGTGCTGGGGGTGCATTTCCTGTTACGCAGCATCGTGCTGAGACCGCTCAATCGTGCCGTGACGTTGCTTGACCAGGTGGCCGGTGGCGATCTGACGATGAAAATCAGCGAACCGGGCCGCAATGAAATCGGCCAGCTGTTCGCCTCGATCCGCAGCATGCAGCAGGGCTTGCTCAGCACCGTCTCGCGCGTGCGCACCAGTACCGACATCATCAACACCGGCGCGCAGGAAATCGCCTCCGGCAATCTCGATCTGTCGTCACGCACCGAGACCCAGGCCAGTTCGCTCGAAGAGACTGCTGCATCGATGGAGCAACTGACCGGCACCGTCAAACAGAATGCCGAGAACGCCCAGCAGGCCAACCAGCTGGCGCATTCGGCGTCCGAGACGGCAGTCAAGGGCGGCGAGGTGGTGGCGCAGGTGGTCGACACCATGACCGCCATCAACGACTCATCCAAGAAGATCGTCGACATCATCAGCGTGATCGACGGTATTGCGTTCCAGACCAATATCCTCGCCTTGAATGCAGCGGTTGAAGCAGCCCGCGCCGGCGAGCAAGGCCGCGGGTTTGCCGTGGTGGCGTCGGAAGTGCGCAGCCTGGCGCAGCGCTCTGCCGCAGCGGCGAAAGAGATCAAGGAACTGATCACCGATTCGGTCAGCAAGGTCGACTCGGGCAGCCGCCTGGTTGAAAACGCCGGCATGACCATGGGCGAAGTGGTCGACAGCGTACGGCGCGTGACCGACATCGTCGGCGAGATCAGCTCGGCCAGCCGCGAGCAAAGCGACGGCATCGCCCAGGTCAACAAGGCGATTGCACAGATGGACGAAGTGACGCAGCAGAACGCCGCGCTGGTGGAAGAGGCTGCTGCGGCGGCGCAGTCCCTGCAGACGCAGGCGATGACGCTGGCCGAGGCGGTCAGCATTTTCCGGATCGATGCGCAGCAAGCGGCAAAGCCGGCGGCGCGCACCGCTCAGGTATCGGCACCGGCGGCTGCGCCCAAGGCCGCCGTACCCGCCGCGAAAGCGCCGCGCGTGTTGAACAAGCCGGCCGGCACCGCGGTGGGCACTGCGCGGTCGGCGCCGCGCCTTCCGCCAGCTTCGGGGACGGACGACGATTGGGAACAATTCTGAGGCATTGTTGTTGACGCACTGGAAGCACCGCCACGGCGGTGCTTTTTTTATGCCTGCACGGATTTTCCGGCACTCAAAAAAAACGCCGGAACACACGTTCCGGCGCTGAAACCGCCGTTGCCGGCGGCTGTGGATACCTGATGAGGTCAGGGGTTCATGACGCAGCCTGCTATTTGCTTATGCAGCGGTGTACGAAGTCTTGACCGTGGTGTAGAACTCGGCAGCGTACGCGCCTTGTTCACGCGGACCGAAGCTCGATGCCTTGCGACCGCCGAACGGTACGTGATAGTCGACGCCGGCGGTGGCCGTGTTGACCATCACCATGCCGGCCTGAGCGTGGCGCTTGAAGTGGGTGGCGTACTTCAGCGAGGTGGTGCAGATGCCCGACGACAGACCGAACTCGGTGTCGTTGGCCAGTTGCAGCGCGTGCTCGTAGTTGTCTGCAGGGATCACCGAGGCCACCGGTCCGAAGATTTCTTCACGCGAAATGCGCATGTCATTGTTGCAGTCGGCGAACAGCGCCGGCGTCATGTAGAAGCCGTCGGTGTCGCGCTTGACGCGCTCGCCGCCGAACACCAGATTGGCGCCTTCCTGCTTGCCGATTTCAATGTAAGACAGGTTCTGATCCAGTTGCGATTGATCCACGACCGGACCGATGTTGGTGTCGGCCGTCAGCGCGTGACCGATCTTGAGGCCGGCCAGCTGGGCGCGCGCCGCTTCGATGAAGCGCGGATAGATATCCTTTTCGACGATGATGCGGCTGGACGCGGTGCAGCGCTGGCCGGTCGAGAAGAACGCGCCTTGCACGGCTGCGGTGACGGCGACGTTGAGGTCTGCGTCGTTGAGCACCACCAGCGGATTCTTGCCGCCCATTTCAAGCTGGAACTTTGCCATGCGCGCGATACAGCCTTGCGCCACGCGGTTGCCGGTCGAGACCGAGCCGGTGAAGGTCAGGGCGGTGACGCGGCGGTCATCGATGAAGCGCTGGCCGACCACTGAACCGCGACCCATGACCAGGTTGAATACGCCGGCCGGGATGCCCGAGCGGCTGATGATGTCGGCAATTGCCCAGGCGCTGCCCGGCACCAGTTCAGCCGGTTTGAAGACGACGGTGTTGCCGTAGGCCAGCGCCGGTGCGATCTTCCACGCCGGGATCGCCATGGGGAAATTCCATGGCGCGATGATGCCGACTACGCCGACCGGTTCGCGCGTGATTTCGATGTCCATGCCGGGACGTACCGATGCCAGTTTCTGGCCCTGGATGCGCAGTACTTCGGCGGCGAAGAATTTGAAGATATTGCCGGCGCGGCCGGCTTCGCCGATGCCTTCGGCCAGCGTCTTGCCTTCTTCGCGTGAGAGCAGGCGGCCGAGTTCTTCCTTGCGCGCCAGGATTTCCGAACCGATCTTGTCGAGCGCATCCGAACGCGCCTGGATGTTGCCGGTGCTCCAGGCAGGGAACGCAGCGTGGGCGGCGGCGATGGCGATGTCGGCTTGCGCGGCGTCGGCCTGGGCGTATTCACCGATGACGTCGGACAGATCGGACGGGTTGATGTTCTTGTTGACGCCGGCGCCTTGCAGCCATTCGCCGTTGATGTAGTTCGCAAATTGGGACATTGTGTTCTCCTGAAAGTGGAAGCATGGAAGCCAAAACTGACCGCGGGAAAATTCCGGCGGTCAGTCCTGGCTTGGTTACTTCTTATGGATGAAAAAACTGCGGTGCATTCCGTGCAATTTATTGCGGGCCGAGGCTCTTGATCAGTGCGGCCAGTTCTTCGTGTTCCGCTTCCGTGCAGGCGGTCAGCGGGGTGCGCACCGGACCTGCATCGTGTCCGACGACACGCGCGCCGGCCTTGACGATACTGACTGCGTAACCGGCCTTGCGGTTCCGGATGGCCAGGTAAGGCAGGAAGAAATCGTCAATCAGCTTGCCGACGGTGGCGTGGTCTTCCTTGGCGATCGCGTGGTAGAAGTCCATCGCGGTCTTGGGGATGAAATTGAACACTGCCGAGGAGTAGACCGGCACGCCCAGCGCCTTGTAAGCGGCTGCATAGACTTCCGCGGTCGGCAGGCCGCCGAGGTAGGTGAAGCGATCGCCGAGGCGGCGGCGGATGGTGACCATGGATTCGATTTCACCGACGCCGTCCTTGAAGCCGATCAGGTTCGGGCAACGGTCGGCCAGGCGTTCCAGCATGTCGGCGTTGAGTCGGCAGACGCCGCGGTTGTAGATGATGACGCCGAACTTGACCGATTTGCAGACGGCTTCGACGTGTTCGGCGATGCCTTCCTGGCTGGCTTCGGTCAGGTAATGCGGCATCAGCAGGATGCCGTGCGCGCCGAGGCGTTCGGCTTCCTGAGCGTAGCCGATGGCTGCGCGGGTGGCGCCACCGGCGCCGGCGATGATCGGCACCTTGCCTTTGCAGGTATCCACGGCGGTGCGGATGATGTCCGAATATTCACCCGGCACCAGCGAGAAGAACTCACCTGTGCCGCCGGCCGCGAACAATGCGCTGGCGCCGTAGGGAGCCAGCCATTCCAGGCGCTCGATGTAGGTCTTCGGACGGAAGTCGCCTTGCTCGTCGAAGTCGGTCAGCGGGAAGGAGAGCAGGCCGGCGGAGAGGATTTGTTTCAGGTCTTGTGGTGTGTACATGTCGGTGTCGTAGGTGCCAGTAATGAGAGAAAAGTATCGTCGCGCTTCAGTGTCTTTTGAATTCGGATGAAATTAAGATATCAGTCATCGTACAACATCAACTAAAAGAAAGCCAGCAGTTTTTGCTGCCGGCCGGGTCAGGTATTGCAACTGCGTCGCTACTGAGCAGACGCGCAGTAGCTGTTCTACTAATGATTACTTGTCCGACGCTTTATTCTGTTGCAGCGCATCGGCAGCCGATTCGGCGGCTTCCTGGGCGCGGCGCAGGCGTTCGCGGCTGTTGGTCAGGTGATTGCGCATGGCGGCGCGGGCGGCTTCGGTGTCGCGGCGGGCGATGGCTTCGTAGATGTCTTCATGCTCGCGTTGCACGCGGTCCAGGTAGCTGGCTTGCGGATCGCGCGCCAGTTCGGCCGTGTTGAGACGCTTGCGCGGGATCACGCCGGCGCCGAGATGGCTCAGAATCTCGATGAAATAGCGGTTGCCGGTGGCATTGGCGATCTGGAAGTGGAAGCGGAAGTCCGGCCCGACCGTGTCGACGCCTTTTTTCAGGTTCTCATGGAAGGCGTCGAGCGCCTGGCGGATTTCCAGCAATTGCGCATCGCTGCGGCGCGCGGCAGCCAGGCCGGCGGTTTCGGTTTCCAGGCTGATGCGCAGTTCCAGCAGCGCCAGCAAGTCCTTCATCGTGGTGATGGTGGCCGGGTCGATGTTGATGTTGCCGGCTTTTTGCGCTTCCAGCACGAAGGTGCCGATACCGTGCCGCGTTTCGACCAGACCTGCGGCCTGCAGGCGCGAAATCGCTTCGCGCACCACGGTGCGGCTGACGCCCTGAGTCAGCATGATCTCGGACTCGGTGGGCAGCTTTTCGCCGGGCTTGATGGAGCCGTTGGAAATCATTTCGGAAATCGCGCCGACCACTTCCTGCGACAGGCTTTGGGTCTTTTTGCGAGGACGCATCAGCGGGCTGGGGGTCTCGGTAACTTCCATTTTTTATAGGTCAGTACGTGAAAGTGGCGTGAAGTGCGGATCTGGACGCATCGCACGACGGAAGGTTATGCGACATCTTACCAGAGGATGACTTGTTTTCGTAGCGCAAGTGGGCCTCTGTTGCGGGCTTGGTGGCCGCCCGGCGGCTGTTTTTCTCGTTGCGCGCAGGCCTCAGTGTAGCCGATGGTGATGGCAAAACTGCATTTAAGAGTTTTCCTATATCGCCGGGCGCGGCAAAAAATCACAATGCAAGGCATCCAACCACTTGCCGAAAGTTTGCCATGAACAGCCTTCTCTGGATCTTCGTCGCCTTCTGCGGACTGACCTACGTGTTCAACCGCTTTGCCACAGCCGACCGCGTTGCCGCCACGCCCGAGCAGCGTCGCCACGATTTCATCGTTGACGTCTGCGACGGCGATCGCCGCAAGGCTGCACGCCTGGTCGAAGAAAAGAGTGCGCTGTTCCCGCATCTGGACGTTCTGCAGGCGCAACAGCTGGTGTATCAGGACATGCTGGACATGACGGCTGAAGAACGCGCCGCGGCGCATGTCGCTGTCAGGCATTCGTCCCGCAAGGCGATGATAGAAGAAACGGCCGCATAATTTCCATGCAGCATTGCCAAGCCGGCCTCGCCGGCTTTTTTTACGTCCTTGGAAACATGTGAAAAAAACATGTTGATGCCTTGGCATCCCTTGCTGCACGCGGCATTCAGGCTTCCACACTTGTTTAGAGATTGTGCTAGTATCAGTTTCATTGCCGTGAGGAAATCATGAAAACTATTGAGCTGGACACCGAATACACACTAGAAGACCGCGCCGAGAAAATCAGCGAGCGCCCCATCGCGAAGAAGTCCGTACGCGCCGTCGCCGAGGTCGATCCCAACGTCGAACTGACCGGCGAAGAGCTGCGCTGGATGTACAGCGTGTTCAAGGGCGACTTCCGCATCATTCCGCGCCGCGTGGTGCAGAGCGTGATCAGCAAGGGCCTCGGCATTCCCAATCTGGGCGGCGCCTTCAACCTGACCAACGCGGGGCGCAACGTGTTCCGCCGCACGGCGCCGGCCGCCAATGACGAATTGCATATCGTCAAATCGCAATCTCGTCATCGTTCCAACTGGCGTTTGGGATAAATTTGCATTGCTGCCGGCGGGCAGCCGCCCGACGGAGACGCAGATCGAAAAGCTGGACGGAAGCAGTATCCGACACCACGTCGGATGCTGCTTTTTTCATGGAAGGTCGTTTTTCTGCGGGCATAAAAAAACCCGGTGCCAGGGGAACCGGCACCGGGAAAGCTCGTCACTCCCCCGAAAAACCTGACGGCCGGGAACGTGGTCCCCGGACTTGCGATGGCGCCTGAAGAGGAGCGGCTTCAGGAGCAGGAACCGAAAGGGATGCGAGTGACTTGACTGCATTCTTGCAAATCCGTCGCGTGATTCATATCGAATAAATTCGAGATTTTATAGATAGTTATTTTTATCAAATCCAATACTTGTCCAGATGTTCTGGCAAATAACTTCACTCTTTGTTTTGTAAATATTTTGTTGGTCAGTTTGTCGATGGCTGAACGCAGGAGGAGTGCTCCCGGCTTAAAAACGAATCACGGCAGCAACTACATGGAGCGTGAATGGAGGCCGTGAAGCAGCTTCCAGCGTGGCAAGCATGCGACGAAATGCGCACATGTGGCGCGCCAGCGGCATTTTGGGTCCGATGCTAGACTCAATTTTTCTCTCACCCAAGGAATCGCCATGTTGAGTCGTTCCAGATTGTTGTCGTTGTTCGCCGTTGCCGCGTTGGCGTTGCCCGTATTGGTCCAGGCGCAGAATGCGGCGCCCAGCAGGATCCGTGGCACTGTCGCCGCAGTTGGCAGCAACAGCGTTGAAGTACTGACGCGCGAAGGGAAGAAGCTGACGCTGCAACTCAACGACGCCACCCGTTATTCCTCGGTCAAGGCGCTTGAGTTGTCGTCGATCAAGCAGGGCAGCTTCATCGGTACGGCCGGCAAGCCCACCGCGAACGGCGGCATCGAGGCGCTGGAAGTCGTGGTGTTTCCGGAGGAAGCGCGCGGTTCCGGAGAAGGTCACTACGATTGGGACCTGCTGCCAGGCAGCAGCATGACCAACGCTACGGTCTCGGCCGTGGTGTCGGGCAATGCCGGCCGCGATCTCGACCTGACCTATCAGGGCAAGAACATCAAGATCCAAGTGCCGAAGGATGTGCCGGTCGTGACCTTCGTGCCGGCCACTGTGCAGGACCTGAAGCCCGGCCTGACGGTATTTGTGGTGGCGTCGCGCAGCGGCGAAGACTGGAAGGCCGGACGCTTCGTGATCGAGAAGGATGGCGTCAAGCCGCCGATGTAATCCGGCGGCCGGAGACGGTCTGTTATGCCTCCACGGAATAAGCGAATACGATATTGATCGTTTCCATGTGTGGATTTTGGCTTTACAGTGAGGCTGTCTCCTCAATAACCTCCTGGAAGAAGTTTTTGAGATTGAACCCGCCGGACTGATGTCCGGCGGGTTTTTTTTCGCCGATTCCGTCCGTTGTCGCCCAATAAACAATCAATCTGTTGCCGGCACAGTTGCCGCAAGGGATTGCGGGCATGCCCCACAGCTTGTCCACAGGGCTGTTCACAGGCGCTGTGGACAAGTCGGCGGTCAAGTCTGGGCAGAATGGCGTTTCGCGCGTACCATGGCGGCCGGGGCGTCCGTTCGGATGCCCGCATACAGCAAGCCCTACCCGGAGAACGCAGCAATGAGCAATGATTTGACCAAAGATGAATTTGACGCCCTCGGTCAGATCAGCCGCAAGGAGCATCGCGGCCGCCCGAGTGCCTGCGTGGCGCGCAACACCAAGCGCCTGACCGGCATCAAGATGCTTGAATACACCCGTGAGGGCCATCTGGCGCTGACTGAAAAGGGCCTGCAGACCTTGTTCATCTATCGTTGCATCGAGGCCTTGCGCGGCCTGAACGCGGATGCCGATGCGGTGGTCGAGGCGGACGTGGCGATCTTCCTCGTCCGCAAGGGACACATTGTCGCCAAGGAAGGCAGCAAGCAGTTCGAGATTACCCAACGCGGCCGCGAATCGCTGGCCGATATCGACGCGCAATCGAACTGATACATTGATGTACTGATGCGCTGCCCTGATTGCAGGGCAGCGCATTTGTATTTCCTCTCCGGGAGCACTCGTTCCCGAGCTCGTTTCTCTTTGCTTTTCCTCCGTTTTTTTCTGTTTTTGCTCTTGTCCGCGCTGTCGACAATGCCGCGAAGACATAGGGAATTCCCCGATAGATTGTGCCTGCCTGCGTGTCTATGATGCATTCCATGGACAGACGGTTTGCAACACGGCGACAGCCCTGCGACAACAGACCTTCTGCGTAATCAAGCCAACGGAGGTCATATGCAATTCATCGTCGATACAGTGCCGAACGACATTACCTTGATGTTTGTCACTTACCTGAGTTTCTGCCTGGGCTTGATGTATCTGTTTATCCGCGCCGATTGCGAATGGAACAAGCGAGAAATGAAGATGTCCCGTGAGCGTCTGCGCGTACTCTCGTCCGACCACGAAAAATCGGATCGCCTGCGCGAACTGACCGCCTGCTCGGTGCACCACGACGTCAACTGCGCATGCTTCCTGCACAGCAACGATGCGGATGCCACCAGCAAGAATGCAGCCTGAGCAGAGTTGAGCCGGCTTGACCCGCATGCGGTATGAGAAAATACGCGGATGAAATCATCAAACATTCGCCCCCTCATCCCGCTTGCGGATTACCAACGTATTTTTCGCGTCATTCACTCGGTGCTCGATAGTGTCGACGCCAATATCCCGGCCGCGAGTTTTTTCTTCAGCGTCACCGCGGCGCAGATATTGAAAAAGTTTTACAAGAAGAATGCCTTCCCGGTCGCCGGTGCGGCGTTCTACCTGATCAGCAAAGACGGCAGCGGCGCCTTGTCGTTCGGCACGCTGGACGGCGACAAGGTCGACAGCAACAGCGATGCGTTCCACTGCTGGGTGCAATGCGACGGTTATGCGCTGGACTTCATGGCGCCGGTGTTTGAAGAGTTGCTGGCCGACGCAGGTCACCCGATGGCGGTGCCGCGGCAGATGTTCCAGAAGGATCTGGCGCGCATGTCGGCGTCGCCGACTGAACTGAAGACGCTGGGCGATTTCCGGCTGGAGCCGAATCTGGCGCTAACACGCGATTTGTTGCAGCAGTTCATGAACAAGCCGGCCCTGAGCAATCTGTCGCAGGTGTGCATGGACTGGTATCAGAAGCCGCCGAAGGAGCTGGGCAGTGGGCTGGTCATGCAGGCCGCCGAAGGTGACGGCACCAAGATGACGCTGAGCCGCTTGCAGGTGACCGGCGCCTGGTGACGGCAACGGCCGGAATTAATCAGGAATACGAATTCGGGGTAGAGGGGAAGCAGCAGCAGTAGAGGTAGCAGCAGAAGTACGTACAGCACTTGGGGAAGTGAACTGTAGTAGTCGTCTTGAGGGAAGCAGGAACAGAGGAGAAGGGCGGGGAGTGGTGCACCGGACGGTTGGTCCGGCACACCGTGCAATCATGCATATCGGTTGCATGTATCGCGAAAGAGTAGACAGGATAAGCTGGCTTTGTGACTTGTTGATGACAGTGGCAACCATCCCAATTATGGTTGCAGCGAGATTCAGGAATCTGCGAAACCTTTTTTGAGTGTCACAAAGCCGTCATACGTTGTCGATAGAATCTCGTTCGTCTCCTCTAAACTTGCTTTAGATTCACCTGCGATACAGACGTATCGCAGGTTTTTTTTCGAGAACGCATTCATATCTTACTGCGAGGCCATGATCCGCCGTCGGGCGGTGCTCGGAATCCTCACGTACTCAAGTACGCTCCGGTTCCTCCGCTCCGGCCGCCAACGGCTGATGGCCTCTCGCTACAGATCTGAATACGTTCTAAAAACCAATTTTGGCTGCTGCACATGCTGCGGCAGCGTCCGTTAGTAGCCAATGCCGGATAGTGGCGTCGTAACCCGGCTGCACGCACACGTCATGGAAGCCGCCAATCTCCCTGCTGGTGATCCAGCCAGGCGGCGCGGGGTGCGTTCTTGCCTTCAACTTGCTCAGGAATAACCAGGAATGGAATTTCCCTTGTTATCAACGACTTAAGCAAGTTCTCCAGTGCTTATCCACAGGCTTGCTACCAAAATGTGGGGATAACTTCCCGACAAATCCACAGCAAATTCGCATTATCCCCATCCTGATTCCAGCTTGCCTCAGCCGCCCTGAGGGGCGCCATCCGTGTACGGTTCGACCTTGACCGAGCTCATGCTGTAGCCGGCGCTGCCCATCATCGTGTCGGAGCGCTCGATCTTCAGCACGCCGCTGATCCAGACTGCATCCATGGTGCGGGTATTCTTGACCGGCTTGTTGCTGTGCACGTGGATGATCTGGTTGGCCGGTGGCGGCGGCACGTGGATGCAGGCGCCGAAATACGGCACCAGCAGGAATTCCTTCAAGGCCTCGCCTTCTCGCTCCAATGAGACGACAAATCCGGGGATGCGGATCGCCGCGCCGTTCATGGACGGATCGACGGGCGCGTTCTTCCAGTACTTCTTGGCTTTCCACAGCGCTTCCATGGCGCGCGGGTCGCCGTCTTCCATCTTGTCCAGCTTCAGGCCCTTGAACGGCGCCATGGCGTCCCAGTCTTTCGGCATGAGCGACTCCCAGGCGATTTCCCGGAAGCCGCCATCGGTCTTGCCGGACGGCTTGTAAGGCGTCTTTTGCAGGTCGGGCGCCTGCTGCAGGTGGTCGCCGACCTTGTATTGCGCGTTGTCGGAGTAAGGGGCTGCCGCGGCAGCAGGCGCAGGCGCTTCGGCAGCCGGGGCGACCTTGGGTGCGTTCGGCGTCGCCGCCAGATGCACCGAGTAACCGACCAGTAGTCCGGCGGCCACGATGCCGCCTATCCAGGTAATACTTTTCATGAGGTTGCTTCGTCAAAGTTGCGGTCGCCAGACCGCGAAATCAAATCAAATCCGGGGGGTCAGCCCGTCGGCCAGGCTCAGCCGGTAGGCGCGCAAGCCAGGCAGCAGGCTCGCGGCAAAGCCGGCGAGGACGGTCCAGCCCAGCAGCTGCAGTTCGCCGGCGGCCGGCAAGGCAGGATGCAATGTTACGCCAAATTGCGTGCTCAGGAAGGGCCCCAGCGCAAGCAGCGCCAGCGTCAGCAGGACTACGCCCAGCACCACGCCGGCCAGCATCACCGCCAGTCCTTCCAGCGCCAGCAGCAGGAACACGTCGCCCGGGCGCGCACCCACCGAGCGCAGCACCGCCAGTTCTCGGCGCCGTTCTCCCAGGCTTGCCAGGATAGCCGACACCAGCCCGGCCAGGCCGACAATGACGACCATGCCCGACACTACCAGCAAGGCGTTTTCGCCGATGCCGACCACTTGCCACAATTCATCCAGCGCCACGCCCGGCAGCACCGCCATCAGCGGTTCGCTGTTATCGTCGGCGATGTCGCGCTGCACGCCGAAGACCGCGGCGCGGCTCTTCAGGCCGACCAGCACGGCGGTGACGGTCTTGGGCGTGAGGTCGAATTTCTTCACCAGCGCCGGCGCAATCGACAGGCCCGGCATCGGCGCGCCGCCTTCCCAGTCGAGATGGATCGCTTCCATCGCATCGAGGCCGATATGCACGGTGCGGTCGACCGGCGTGCCGGTGCGCGCCAGGATGCCGGTGACGGTGAACGGCTTGTCGGCGTGATCGGTCAGGTGCAGGCTGCCCATGCCGTGGCTCAGCACGATGCGGTCGCCCAGCTTGTAATGCAGGCGCTGCGCTACCTCCGCGCCGAGCACGGTTTCAAAGACGCTGCCGAAGACGCGGCCTGCGCCGAGTTGCAGCGCCTGGCCGTCGCCGTAGTGGAAATGCTTGAAGTAGTCGCCGTTGGTCGCCAGCACCGGGAAGCCGCGATGCGAATCGCCCAGCGCCAGCGGGATGGTCCAGGCGACGGCGGGATTCTTTGCCAGCTTCTGCGCGCTGTCCCAGCCCATGTTGTTGGTGGCGCCGCCGATGCGGAAGATCGCGTACAGCATCAGCTGGACCGGGCTGGTCCGTGCGCCCACCACCAGGTCGGTGCCGGACACCGATTGCGAAAAGCTGTCGCGCACTTCATGGCGCACGCGTTCGATGCCGAGCAGCATGGCGCTCGACAGGGCGATCGCCAGCATCATCAGGCCCAGCGTGTAGCGGCGATTCCAGGCGCTGCGCGCAGCCAGGCGGAACAGGAAGCTCATGCCGATTCCTCCACCTGTGCGCAGCGGTTGATGTCGTTCAGCGCGATGCGACGGTCGAAGCGTTCGGCCAGGCGCTGGTCGTGGCTGACGAACACCAGGCTGGCGCCGGCCTGTTCGCACTCGTGTCGGATCAGGTTCAGGAAAGCCTGCTGGCGGTCGCTGTCGAGCGCCGAGGTCGGTTCGTCGGCGACCACGATTTCCGGCCGGCCGATCAGCGCGCGCGCTGCGGCCACACGCTGTTGCTGACCAATCGACAATTGCGTCGCCGACCGCGTCCATAAATCCGGCGCCATGTCTAGACTGCGCAGCAGCGATTCGGCCGCCGCGCGCAAATCGCTGCCCTGCGCCAGCGCACGTTCGCGGCGCAAGGCCGAGAAGCGGCAGGGCAGCAGCACGTTGTCGAGGATCGAGAGATAAGGAATCAGATTGAACTGCTGGAAGATGAAACCGATATGGTCGACCCGGAAACGATCGCGCCGCGACGCCGGCAACGCCTCCAGCGGCTGGCCGAGAATGGCGACGCTGCCGGCTTGGGCGCTGCTGATGCCGCCGATCAGCGCCAGCAGCGTGCTCTTGCCGCTGCCGCTGGGGCCGCTGACGAAGACTTGCTCGCGTGCTTGCACCTCGAACCGGTCCAGCGCCAGCGTCGGCGTTTTCTGGCCGGGCCAGGTAAAGGTGATGTCGCGCAAGGCGATGGCGGCGTCGCTCATATCGTGGTGTTCGCTGGCTGAAACTATTGGGGGATGGCGATGCTGTTGGCCGCCGGTGTCAGTTTGGCGGCGCCCTGGCGCTTGCCCGTAACCAATTGCACGTCAATGCTGTTGAAGCCCTTGAAGGAGTCGAACAGGCGGACCTCGATTTTCTGCAGCCGTTCCGGACGGGCGCAGCGGAACGTGAAGTCGGCGTCGAGATCGGCGTGACCGTCATGGTCGGCTTGCGCCGCCGGTTTGGTTGCGGCTGGTTCACCCAGCAGCGCCGGATCAAGTGCTGCAGACTCCAATTTGACTCCACTGAGCTTGCATTCCGCTGACGGGCTGGCGACAAATACAGCGTCGGCGCCGGTGTTGCGCAGGCTTTTCGTCATGGCCTGGACGGCGGCTTTGTCCTTGGCGCTGTTGGCGGCATGTTCGAAGCCGACCAGATTGACCAGCGGCGAATCAAGGTGCAGCGACAGCGTCTGGCCGTCGAGCGCGACATCGAGCTTGCCGACGCCGTGCACGTGCGCTTCATGGGCATGGACCAGCGGGGCGGACAACAGCAGGGTGGCGGCGAGGACAGCGGCGGGGCGGAAATGGAGGTACATGGGCGCGATCTTTCTTCAGGTGAGCTGCCTGGAACGATCCGCAAAGCGGAAAGTCGTCCCGGGCTGCATTTTGACTGGGTTGAAGGATTTGTTGGAGCTTTGTCACATCTTGCAACAATGTTGCATTATAATTCCGATCTTCCGTTAATTTGCAACTGGGTTGCAGATTGATTTGATTCCCCCGATTGACCAATAAAAATATCCGCGCCCATGTTCTCCCGTCTCTTTCAACAAACCAGCGTGCTTGCGCTGCCGTGGTGGCAGCGCGTGCTGCTGGTCGCGCCCGTGTGCCTGCTGCTGTGGCTGGGCGTGCTGTGGGCCCTGGGAGGAGATTGACCATGTCCGTCGCCATCTCGCTGGAAAACCTCACCGTCACCTACCGCCGCCATCCCGCCTTGCATCACGTCAGCGGGGAGTTCAAGCGCGGTTCGCTGACCGCCATCGTCGGCCCCAACGGTGCCGGCAAGAGCACGCTGCTGAAAACCATCATGGGCCAGGTCCGCTGCAACAGCGGTCGCGTCGTCACGCATCTGGCGGCCGAGCGCATCGCCTATCTGCCGCAACAGGCCGAGATCGATCGCAGCTTTCCGATCTCGGTGCTTGATTGCGTATTGCTGGGTTATTGGTCGCGCGCCGGGCTGTTCCGCCGCATGAGCCGCGACATGGTGCAGCGCGCGGAAGGCGCGTTGGCCGCAGTCGGGCTCGACGGCTTCGCGCAGCGTGCCATCGCCAGCCTGTCGGTGGGGCAGTTCCAGCGCGTGCTGTTCGCGCGCATCCTGCTGCAGGACGCCGAACTGATTCTGCTGGACGAGCCGTTCAACGCCATCGATACCCGGACCACCAGCGACTTGCTGCGCATCATCCAGTCCTGGCACGCCGAGCAGCGCACCGTGATCGCCGTGCTGCACGACTATGACCAGGTGCGTAAGGCGTTCCCGCAATCGCTGCTGCTGGCGCGCAATGTGGTCGCCTGGGGCGAGACCGAAGGCGTGCTGTGCCATGAAAACCTGCACCGTGCGCGTTCCATGGCCGAAGCGGTCGACGAGCATGCGCCGCTGTGCGCGGTCGATGTTCTCGATGCCGGTGATGTCGGCCATGCGGTTGGCAACGAAGGGAGTGCGCCGCGATGATGCTGCTCCATGATTTCTACCAATTCGCGATTGCACCGTTCCAGGAATTCGCCTTCATGCGCCGCGCGCTGGTGGCGACGCTGGCATTGGCCTTGTCGAGTGCGCCGCTGGGCGTGATGCTGACGCTGCGCCGCATGAGCCTGTTCGGCGAAGCCCTTAGCCATGCAGTGTTGCCGGGTGTGGCGGCCGGTTTCATTTTCTTCGGTCTGTCGCTGCCGGCGCTGAGCATCGGCGGTTTCCTCGCCGGCGTGATCGTGGTGGCGCTGGCGGGCTGGATCAGCCGCCATACCGAACTCAAGGAAGACGCCAGCCTCGCCGCCGTCTACGTGGTCGCACTGGCGCTCGGCGTGATCATGATTTCCGGCCACGGCACCCAGCTCGACCTGCTGCACATCCTGTTCGGCAACGTGCTCGGCGTCGACACCGAAGGCCTGCTGCTGGTGGCCGGCGTATCTAGTCTCAGCGTGCTGCTGATGGCGGGTTTGTATCGCGGCTTGCTGCTGGAAAGTTTCGACCCATCCTACCTGGCCGCCAGCGGCGGGCGCAATACGGTGTATCAGCAATTGTTCCTGATGCTGGTGGTGCTGAACCTGGTGGCCTCGTTCCAGACATTGGGCACGCTGATGGCGGTCGGCCTGATGATGCTGCCGGCGGTATCGGCGCGCCTGTGGCACGACACCTTGCCGGCGCAACTGGTCAACAGCGCCGTGCAGGCCGCGCTGGCCGGTTATGCCGGGCTGATGTTGTCGTATTACGCCTCGGTGCCGTCCGGGCCGGTGATCATCGTGTGCGCCGGCGGCTTCTATTTCCTGTCCCTGATCTTTGCACCGCGCGGCTGGTTGCCGCGCATCCTGCGCCGGCCGCATCTGCGCGCTTAATTCTTTTTGGGAGTCATCGTGAAACTGTTTCGCCAGGTCTTGTTTTCGATCGCAGCCGTGCTGGCTGTCCAGAGCGCATCCGCCGCTGACGCTCGCTTGCCGGTAGTGGCCAGCTTCAGCATCCTCGGGGATATCGTCGCCAACGTCGGCGGCGACCGCATTGCGGTCACCACGCTGGTCGGTCCCGACCAGGACGCACACGTGTTCCAGCCCGCGCCGGATCACATCAAATCAGTGGCGCGCGCCAAACTGGTGGTCGTCAACGGCCTCGGCTTTGAAGGCTGGATGGACCGCGTGACTCAGTCGGCCAACTATCGCGGCGACATCGTGGTGGCGTCGAAGGGCATCGCCGTGCGCGACCGCGTGGAAGATGAGCATGATCACGACGGCCACGACGAACACGAACACCATCACGGCAAGAATGATCCGCACGCCTGGCAGAATCCCGCCAATATCGTGATCTACACGCAAAACATCGTTGCCGCCCTGAGCAAGCTCGATCCGGCCGGCGCCGCGCTGTATCGCAAGAACGGCGACGCGTATATTGCTTCGCTCAACGAGCTGGACCGCTGGGCCATACAGCAATTCGCGCAGTTCCCGCCGGCCAAGCGCAAGGTGATCACCTCGCATGACGCCTTCGAATATTTCGGCGCGCATTACCAGGTGCGCTTCCTGGCGCCGCAGGGCGTGTCGACCGACAGCGAGCCGAGCGCGAAGGAAGTCGCCAATCTGATCCGTCAGATCCGCAAGGAAAAAATTCGCGCCGTTTTCATCGAGAACATGAGCAGCCCCAAGCTGCTGCAGCAGATCAGCAAGGAAGCCGGCGTCACGCTGGGCGGCAAGCTGTATGCGGATGCGTTGTCGCAGGCCGACGGTCCTGCGCCGACTTACCTGAAGCTGATGCGTTACAACATCGAACAGTTGCTGGCGCAGATGAAGCTCAACTGATGTTGAGCCAAGACGGCGTCCGCAGCAGGTCGGAGTGGGGGCGTCGTCAAGCTTCGGCAACTTCGCGTATGCTTGTCGTTTTCCCTCACAACAACAGGAGATGACAACATGGTCCACGTAGTCGCAATCATTACCGCCAAGCCCGGCAAGCGCGAAGAACTGCTGAAGCTGGTGCGCGCCAATCTGGCCGCCGTCCGTGCCGAACAGGGCTGCATTGCTTACGACCCGGTCATCGACGTGCCCGGCTTCGGCGGCGCCCAGGCCGAACTCGGCCCGGACACCTTCGCCTTCATCGAAAAGTGGGAAAGCGCCGAAGCGCTCAAGGTTCACTTCACCCAACCGCACATGCTCGACTACCGCGACAAGTCAAAAGACCTGATCGCCGATCGCGCGGTTCACATCGTTGAGTCGGCTGAGTAACGTTTGTCAGGATCGTAGGCTGATGCAGCGCCCATCTGCATCAGCCACGTAATGAAGGTCTTCAGGGCATTGCCATTGGTTTCGCCGGTCCGGTGCAACATGTGGAAACCCTGGCCGTGCAATACCACTTCCGGAAACAGCTGACGCAGGCGACCGTGCGACAAGTCGTCGTCCACCAGCGCCAGCGATCCCATCGCAATCCCCAGATCAGTCGACGCCGCCTGCAAGCTCAGGAAAAAGTGCTCGTAACTGGTCCCCGGCAATTTCTTCTTCACCGGCACGCCGGCCTTGATCAGCCATTGCTGCCAGGCTTCCGCACGCACGCTCAGGTGGATCAGCGACGCCTGCAGCAGATCTGCCGGCTTGTTGATCGGGTGCAGCTCCAGGTAATGCGGGGAGGCCAGCGGCGCCGACACGTCGTCGAGGAAGCGCACGCATTCAAAGCCGCTGCGCTCCAGCGGGCTGCGCCACAGCACTACGTCGAAGGGATCCTTGAGGTCTTCGAAATGCTCGGAGACGGTGGTCGTCACGCGTACCTCGATGCGCGGATTGTCGATCTGGAATTGCGACAGCCGCGGAATCAGCCAGCGCATCGCCACCGAGGGCGCGGTAATCACGCGCACGATGCGGTTCTTGCCGGTCAGCGTCAATTGTTCCGCCGCCATGGCGATGCGATCGAGCGCGGCGCGTACTTCGGTATAAAAGGTCTGCGCCGCTTCCGTTGCTTCCACGCCACGCGGCAAGCGGATAAACAAGGGTTGGCCGAAGTGTTCTTCCAGCAATTTTATTTGCTGACTGACCGCGCTATGCGTGATGTGCAACTCGTGCGCGGCAATCGTCAGGCTGCGCGTGCGGACGGCCGCTTCGAACACTTTGAGCGCCTTCAGGGGCGGCAGGGAAAGGGACATGGTGTAAGTTTTTCTAATGCAGGTGTCGGAAAATATTGCTTTTTAAAGTGAGGGGTAGACCCTATTCTCACTATCACTGCAACGTTATTCATGTGAAAGAAAGAAATGTCTACTTATCAATCCGCCGGTTTTTCTAATAATTTACAGAGTTTGCTGGAAGCTTTCCAGTTCTTTGTCGAGCGCGCATTCAGCACGCCTGCCAAGACTGTTGACGGCGCACTGTTCGACCTGAACGATGCCGCTTATCTGGAAGGCGTCACGACTCACGCCGAGATGGAACGCCGTTTGCGCGAACTCGATCGCAGCCATCTGCAAGCTTTGTCGCGACTGCAATCGCAAATCTGATAGATAAATCGGATGCAAGACAGTCGTGAAGACTGAATGATATTGGCGTGATGCCAGAGATGTTAAAAATGCTGCGCGCATCTCGATCTGATACTGACGATCGGGTTTGAAGCGACAGGAGAACGAGCCGGAAGCAATCTTGCCGTACCGGCTCACAGCAAACAGATGTCGCCCCCAGGATGTCCCTCTGCGGGAAGACGATATCGAAGCGACGCTCATGAAGAATCATGATGATGCGTCGCTTTCATCCAGCAAAAAGGCGCCCGCAAAGGGCGCCCTTGTTTCCACCGAATATCCACCGAATATCCTGCGGATACCGATGAGCGTAGTTAAAGCTCGTGGTCGGAACTCGCGCTCAGAATTTGTGCGTGATGCCGATTCCCAGGCCTGCCGGGCTTTGCCCGGCGGACAGGCCGGGGATCGCGTTGGCCGACAAGTTGTAGCTCGCCGTCTGCTCATTGCTGAGCTTGGTGAAAGCACCCCATAGTTCGGTGCGCTTCGACAGGTTGTAGCCGTAGCCGAGGGAGAACTGCTGCGCCCCGGACGCCGTGCCCGGTTTGCCGATGCCGCCGATGCCGGTTGTCGCATTGCCCTTGGAGCGTGCCGCCCGCACATACGAAGCGCGGAACTGGCCGCTGCCGATGTTGTGCGTCAGCGCCAGTTGCCATGCATCGCGGCGCAGGTTGGTGCTGGCCGTCGGTTCATACCGCAGGCGTTCCCACGCAAAGCGTACGCGCGTGTTGCCGAAGGAATAGGCGGCGCCGATCTTGTGGCCGGTATCGAGCGTGCCGGCTGCAAAATAATCCTTGTGCTGCTCATAGCCGTAGGCCAGATAGAGCGGACCGTTTTCGTAGGTCAGCAAGCCGGAGACCAGGCCCGGATTGGTCGTGGCCGTCTGTTCTTCGCGCGCTGCATAGGCGATGCGGCCGATCAGGCCGTTGAAATTCGGCGTTGAATATTGCACCAGGTTCTTCTGGCGACGATCAAAGGATGCCGGCGACTGCGCATTGGCCGCCGTCGTGAAGCCATTGCCCATGATGGAGTTGGAGGCAAAGATGCCCGCCGTGAACGGATCGATCGCGTACACCGACACAAAGCGGTAGGGCGACTCATACTGCCCGGCGAAAATCTCGCCCAGGCTGCCACGCAAGCCGACGTTGTCGTTGCGATCGGCAAACGAGCCGCTCCCGGTGTCGACACCGACATTCGATTCGATCTGGAAAAACGCCTGCAAGCCGCCGCCCAGATCTTCCACCCCCTTGAAGCCGAGCACCGACAAGTTGTTCGATATGCGTCCCATGCGACCGATGCCGCCATTGGCGCCGCCGGCCCAGACGTTTTCCGCATCCACTTTCAAAAAACCGTACATCGTCACGGTATCAGTCTGTGCTGCCGCTGAGGCCGCTACCGAAGTCAGTCCCGCCGTGATCAAGCCCTTCATTGTCTGATTGATTGCCTGTTTCATCCCTGAATCTCCTCCATAGAGTTGTTGTCGATGTTTTTCTTGTTTGGAGAAAATAATAATTCATATGAATTTATATGTATACGTATAAATTAAATTTGAATTTATTTGATTTTATGGGAATCAATTGAGTGGATGAGATAGATAACATCACCGTCGTCCTACCCAAAAGATAGGCGCCAGCGGCATTGCAACGTTCTGATCAGGGACGGAAGGGCAAAAGAAAAGGCGCCGGTCGGAAGACGGGCGCCTTTAGCAGGAAGGGGAGAGGCGAAGGCTTACGCCTGATGTTCCTTGATCATCTCCAGCACATGGATACTCAGGCGTGTGGTGTGATTGCGCATCGCCAGATAAGCCTTCTCCGGATCGGACGCAAGAATCGCCGCGATGATCGCATCGTGTTCTTCGTGCGACACCGTCAGGCGCTTGTCGACGCCGGCCTGTGCTGCGCGGAACATCGCCAGGCGATCACGCAGGTTTTCAATCGTGTCGGCCAGGCTCTTGTTGTGCGCGCCGGCGCAGATCAGGTTGTGGAATTTCTTGTTCAGCGCCAGATAGCCGGCGTCGTCGCCGTTGGCCACGCATTCCTGGCTTTGCAGATGGACCAGTTCCAGCTGTTTCTTTTGCACCGCGCTCATGCGTTCGGCGCAGATGCGGCAGCACAGGGCTTCGAGCTCGCACATGGCTTCCAGCATGTCGGCCAGTTCGTCGACACCGATGCTGGTGACGATGCCGCCTTTGCGCGGCTTCAACTCGATCATGCCGCGCGCGGCCAGTTCGCGCAGCGCCTGGCGGATCGGGGTGCGCGACACTTTAAAACGTTCGGACAGAGCGATTTCTTCCAGCGCGGAGCCGGGTGGCAGCACGCCGCTGATGATTTCATCGGTCAGGGTGCGATAGATGCGAAGAGAGATGGTTTCCATTCTTGCGTTCTCGGTTTTCTTGGATGGCCGGTTTTATGGGGACTGCAGATGATTCGGTTTGTGGTGCGGATGGCTATATTTTACATCGCTTGCACTATAGCAAAAATCTATACCAACAGCTGGATAAGATCAAAAGTATCTAATTATATTTTTAAGAATACATTTAAAAATTAAAGTATACATATAAAAAATCCCTGAGTAGAATCAGCCGTTGTGTATATCCAGTATTTTGCTTTCATCTACTCATATAAAGAGGAGGCTGCACCATGGCTAACAAACTGCGTCACATCGCTATCTCCGTTCCGGATCCTTGGAAAACCGCGGAGTTTTACCAGCAGGCTTTCGGCTTCAAGAAGGTCGGCGAAACAGATTCTTCCCTGGCGCGCGGCGTCTACCTGAGCGACGGCACCATGTCGCTGGCGCTGCTGAACTACAAGACCGACGAAGCCGCCGGCGACCGCGGCCGCGAGTTCGTCGGCCTGCATCACATCGGCGTCTGGGTCGACAACATCGTCGATGCGCGCAAGGACGTCGAACAAGCCGGTGGCGAGTACTACATGGGCGAAGTGCCGGTCAAAGGCAACATCTTCTACGAAGTCAAATACAAGGATCCCGACGGCGTCATCTGCGATCTGACCGATCACGGCTGGGGCGGCGCTTCCAAGGACGGCCCGGTGGCAAGCGCCAAGGGCGACGGTCCGGCTTTCCGGCATCCTGATCTGAAGGCGGATCGCAGCGGTCTGTAATTTCCGGCTTCAATTTCGTTGCGCCCGGCCGGTTCATCGGCCGGGCGTATTTATTTGTACGGTACGGTGTCCGATCAGCGCGTCACGATGTGCTGAAGCGGATCGCCTGCCTGGAGTGCGGAGAGGTTTTCTTCAAACATCCGCAATTGCGCCTGCAACGCCTCCGGCGAACGGCCCGAGATATGCGGCGTCAGCAGCAGGTTGTCGAGGGTGCGAAACGCCTCCGGTATCGCCGGCTCGCCATCGACCACATCCAGCGCCGCGCCGGCAATGCGCTTGCTCGCCAATGCGTCAATCAACGCCGCCGTATCGACCACGCTGCCGCGCGCGATATTGATCAGAAAAGCCTGCGGCCCCAGGGCTTGCAGCAAATACCGATTGACCAGATGCCGCGTCGCCGGCCCGCCCGGGCAGGCGAGGATCAGGTAGTCGCTGCGTGCGGCCAGCTCCATCGGCGTGGCGCAATATAGGTAGGGCACATGCGCACGCACATGGCGCGCGTGATACGCCACTTCCATATCGAAGGCCGCCGCACGGCGTGCGATCTGCTCGCCGATGTTTCCCAGGCCGACGATGCCGAGCCGCTTGCCGTTGACGGTCGGGCGCGCTGCGCGATTGCTCTCCCAACCGCCGTCTTTGACGGCGGCATCAAGCAGGTGCAGCCCGCGCGATACCGCCAGCATCAGCGCCATGGCGTGATCGGCGACGGTGGCGTTGTTGGCGCCGGGGGCGTGGGTGACGGCGATGCCGAGGTCTTTGGCGGCAACCAGATCGACGTTCTCATACCCTGCGCCAAAGGCGCTGACCAGTTTCAGTTGCGGCATTGCCTGCATTTGCGCGCGGGTCAGGCCGGTTGAGCCGTTGGTCAGAACGATGCTGACTGAGTGCAGGTCTTTATTGTTCCAATCGATTCCTTTCGGCGCGTAGCGCACGGCCGGCAGCGCCGGGTTGTCGCGCAACTGCGCCACCAAAGCGTCGGCCAGCGGAATCAGGATCAGCAATTCAAAGGAAGAGGGCATCGGCATTCTCATCAAGGTTGGCAAAAATCGAAACGCCATATGAATACATAGCGATTCTTATGTATAAAAATTTTTACATATTTGTATTGCAATGTATACGTATAAGTTTTAATGTATTCATATTGATTATTCTGAAATGCTTAATTTTTTGAGGGGAAGCGATCTTGGCTTGGTATGCGATTGCAACGTATGTGCAAAACGAGGGCGGGCAGGCGCGGCCGGCGTTGGTGTTGAACGAGGTGCTGTTCGATCTGGCAGAGGTCATCAAGGCCAGCCGCAGCAGCGGTCTGGCAGCCAGTGAAGTCAGCAGCGTGTCGGCGCTGATCGGCGCCTGGGATGTGCAGAACGCACAGTTGAAAAACCTGGCGGAGCTGCTGCCGAGCCTGGTCGCCGCCGGTGCGGTGAAGCCGCTCGACAAGTCGGCCTACAAGCTGGCGGCGCCGTTCGTGCCTGGCCGTATCTTCGCCACCGCGTCCAACTATTACGATCACGCCGCCGAGATGGGTACCGAGTTGGCGCCGCGTGCCGAGAGTTCGCCTTATTGCTTCATGAAGGCGGAAACCAGCGTTACCGCCACCGAGACCGATGTCGTCATGCCGGGCAATACCGAAAAGCTCGACTGGGAAGTCGAGCTCGGCGTCATCATCGGCCGCCGCTGCAAGAACGTGTCGGTTGCCGAAGCCTATGACGTTATCGCCGGCTACACCGTGTTCAACGACATCAGCGCACGCGACCTCAATCGCCGAAGCGACTATCCGTTCAAGCATGACTGGTTCCGCGGCAAGAGTTTCGACACCTTCGGTCCGATGGGGCCGTGGATCGTGCCGCGTGACTGCATTGATGATCCGCAGAAGCTGCGCATGCAGTTGCAGGTCAATGGCGAAATGATGCAGGACGACACCGCCGAGGGAATGATCTTCAACATCGCCGAGCAGATCGCGTACCTGTCCGGCATTCTCACTCTGCAGCCCGGCGATCTGATCGCCACCGGCACGCCGGATGGTGTCGGCATGGGGCGCGGTGTCTATCTCAAGCCGGGCGACGAAATGATTGCCTCCATCGAGCGCATCGGCAGCATCCGTAACAGGGTTGTCGCCACCGCACTTCGATAACGAAGTAAAGAATCTCACTTACGCGGTACATGCAGCATTCAACGGAGAATCTGATGGTCATCAGCAAGTGCATCAAGAAGTTTCTGGTTTCTGTAGTGATCGGTTCATGCTGTGCCGCGCCTGCGGTTGCAGCGGACAAGGTGAAGTTCAATCTGGCATGGCTACCGCAAGGCAGCACCGGCGGTATTCTGGTGGCGATCGCCAAAGGCTTCTACGCTGAAGCCGGCCTGGATGTCAGCGCGGTGCGCGGTTACGGCGGTCAGCGCACCGTCAATGAAATCGATCAGGGTCTGTTTGAATTTGGTTACGGCGATCCGATCAGCGTCATGTTGAACCGCGCGCAAGGCGGCAAGACCGTGATGGTCGGCACCATCAACACCCGCTGGCCGGCGGCGCTGTGCTACATCGACAAGCCCGAGCGCAAGCTGCAAAAACCGGCCGACCTCAAAGGCCTGTCGCTTGGCGGCGGTGCTGCGTCGCCTTTGCAAAACATCGTGCCGAGCTGGCTGCAAGCCAACAAGCTGCCGGCCGATCACATCAAACTGTTGCGCCTGGATCCGTCGGTGATCAATTCATCCTTCCTCGAAGGCCGCATCGATCTGGCCGAGTGCTGGGAAGGCGCCAACAAGCCGATCCTCGAAGCACTGCTGCAAAAGGACGGCAAGAAGCTGGGCTGGATGCGCTATCGCGATTTCAACCTCAACCTCTACGGCAACGGCATCGTCACCACCGAGAAGCTGGTAGCGAGCAACCCCGATCTGGTCAAGCGCTTCGTGCAGGCGACGTATCGTGGATTCGAGTATCAGCGTACCCACGCCAAGGAAGCCGCCGACGCCATCGCCGCGCAACAAAAGCTGATGGACAAGGGCATCCTGTTGCAGCAAATTACCGAAACCAATCAGATCATCGACGACCCTGAAGCCGACAATAAAAAACTGGGCTGGATGCGCGCCGACCGCATGCAGGCAACCGTCGATTTTGTGAAGAAGGCATTCAATCTGCAAGCGCCGATCAAAGCGAACGATATCTACACCAATAAGTTCGTCGAGTAGGCGTCATTGAGCAAATCAAGGAGGAAATGAAATGACAGCAATGCGGGAAACAATACGCCCAAAACGCCTCGGCCATCTGGTGCTGGCCGTGCGCGACATCCAGGCCTCGGTCAAGTTCTATACCGAGATTCTTGGCTTGCAAGTGTCCGACTGGATCAGCGACCAGATGGTCTTTTTGCGCGCCGGCACCGATCACCACGATCTGGCCTTGTCGCAGATTCCGAAGGATTCGCCGGACATCGACGACCTGCCGCGTTACAGCCGTCCCGGCATGGAACACTTTTCCTATCTGGTGGAAGATCGCGCCGAGATGGATCGCGCAGCGGATTTTCTGCAACAGAAGGGCGTCGAAATCGTACGCGGTATTGGCAAGCACGGGCCGGGTGAAAACCTGTTCCTGGTCTTCAAGGATCCGGATGGCAACAACGTCGAGATCTACTGCGAGATGACACAGATCACGCCGGAGACCAAATACGAACCCAAGGTCTGGGAGCGCAACATCGATTCTTTCGATCAGTACCGCTTCAAGCATTTCGTGGTGCCGCCACCGCAGGCCGTGATCGACGCCAAGACCAACAAAAAATAAACCTATAAAGCATGCGGATTCTTCAGCCGGCTGCAGCAACGCAACCGGCGTGGGAGCGTGTGCGCCAACGATTGTAAAAACCGAAAGCAGGAGGAGACAAATGAAACGCTGGATAGAGGCCATCGTTTTCTGGGGCGCGTTTGCGCTGTTGTGGGAGTACGGCGTCGCCGCACTCGGCGTGCGGCGTTATCTGCTGCCGCCGTTGAGCGCGGTGGTGCTGGCCGGCTGGGATGCACGCGACATGGTCGTCAGCGACACTTGGGTGACATTGACCGAAGTGCTGGTCGGCTTCGTTGCGGCAGTGGCCGGTGGCGTGCTGCTGGGCATGTTGATTCATTTCAGCGACTTCACGCGACGCACCTTGTATCCCTTCATCGCCGCGCTGCAAAGCATGCCGAAGATCGCGTTGGCGCCGCTGATGATCGTGTGGTTCGGTTACGGCTTCGCCTCCAAGATCGCGGCGACGTTCCTGTTTGCTTTCTTCCCGGTGGTGATTGCCACGCTGGGCGGCTTGTCCGGCATCGCGGCCAATCTGGACGAACACTTTCGCGCACTCGGCGCCTCGCGCTGGGACACCTTCTGGCGCTTGCATGTGCCGGCAGCGCTGCCGAGCTTCATCGACGGCATCAAGATCTCCATGCCGCTGGCGGTGATCGGCGCCATCGTTGGCGAGTTCATCGGTTCGGAAGAAGGTCTCGGCCATCTGATCACGCTGGCGACCGCCAACGCCAAGACAGATCTGATGTTTGCCGCGATCCTGGTGATCACGGTGCTGGCCACCTTCCTGTACTGGATCGTGGAAGTGGTGTCGCGCCTGGTGTGGTGGCGCGGGAAGGCGGTGTAACGATGGGACAGACAATGACGCTCAGAAACCTGAAAGCCGTACCTGCGGACGAAACCATGAACGAAGCCGGCGCCATCTGCGTACGCAATGTAGTGAAACGCTACCCCGGCAAGCATGCCGTCAACGCGCTAGAAGACGTCTCGCTGACGATCCGCGAACGTGAATTCGTCTCCATCCTCGGCCCCAGTGGCTGCGGCAAGAGTACCTTGCTGCGCATCGTCGCCGGTCTGGTGCCGCACAACGAAGGCGAAGTGCTGGTCAACAACAAGCCGGTCAAAGGGCCGTCGCCGGAGATCGGCGTAGTCTTCCAGACCAGTAACATGCTGCCGTGGCTGACGGTGGAAAAAAACATGATGCTCGGCGCGCAGTTGCGCAAGCTGCCGGCGGAACAGACCGCAGAAAAAGTGCGTGGCCTGATCAAGATGCTCGGCCTGTCCGGGTTTGAACAGAATCATCCGCACCAGCTCTCCGGCGGCATGCGCCAGCGCGCGTCGATCGGCCAGATCCTCGCGCTTGATCCCGGCATCCTGCTGATGGACGAACCGTTCGGTGCGCTCGACGCCCTGACGCGCGATTTGCTCAATGTCGAGCTGCTGCGCATCTGGCAAGAGCGCATGCAGACCGTGATGCTGATCACGCACAGCATTCAGGAAGCAGTCTTCCTGTCGGATCGCGTGCTGGTGATGTCGGGCCGTCCGGGCCGTATCCTGCATGACATCAAGATCGACCTGCCGCGTCCGCGCCTGCCGGAAAACATCAAAGGCAATCCGCGCTACGGCCAGTACATCGCCGAGATCAGCAAGATCATGGGAGTGTACTGATGCGGGACAAGCTTTTCCCCGGCCTGTCGGACCAAAGCGCAGAAGCCTTGCTGGCGCTGGGGCCGGTCTGGCGCAACGACATCAATCGTCATCGCCAGGCCGTGGTCGACATTTATACGCCGCTGCTCAATGCCGTCGACAAGGACGGCATCATCGTCACGCGCGACATTGCCTATGGCGAGCACGTGCGTCAAAAGCTGGATGTCTATCTGCCGGGTGGCGTCTCCACGCAGCGGCGTCCGGTGGTGATGTTTGTCCATGGCGGCGCTTTCCTGCGCGGCAACATGAACGCCAACGAGCAGATTTACGGCAACGTGCTGTACTACTTTGCGCGTCAGGGCATGGTCGGCATCAACGTCGAATATCGTCTCGCGCCGGAAGCGCCGTATCCAGCCGGCTCCGACGATGTCGCCGCCGCAGTGGCATGGGCCAGGGCGCACGCACATGAATACGGCGGCGATCCGGAGCAGATCATTCTGATCGGCCACTCCGCGGGCGGCGCCCATGCCGCCAGTTACATCGCCGATCCGCGCGTGCGTCCGGCGACAGGGCATGGCGTGGCCAAGCTGGTGTTGATCAGCGCACGTCTGCGGGCCGACGTGCATGCCGACAATCCCAATGCCGGCGGCGTCAGGGCTTACTGGGGCGAGGATATGGATCGGTATGAGCAAGTCTCACCGGTTACGTATGCCGCCAGCATCGACGTGCCGCTGATGATCGCCATCGCCGAACATGAGAATCCCTATCTCGATGTCTATGCCGCCGAGCTGTTCTGGCGCGTCGGCCAGGCACGTGGCCGCGCGCCGCGTTTCGTGCAGGTTCGGCATCACAACCACACCTCCATCGTCGCCCATATGGATACCGACGACGACGTGCTGGGGCGGCAGATTCTGGACTTTATCGAAGCCGCCTGACCGGCGGTGATCCGGTGGTGAACATTTCATTCTGAGAGAACGTTTATGAACCAGGTATCTTCCGTACTATCCGGCGTGTTCGCACCCGTCGTCACGCCGTTCAAGTCCGACCTCAGCGTCGACGCCGACTTGTTCGTCCGTCACAGTCGCTGGCTGCTGAGCCAGGGTGCCGGGCTGGCGATCTTCGGCACCAATAGCGAAGCCAATTCGCTGACGGTCACCGAGCGCAAGCAACTGCTTGATCGCCTGACCAGCGAAGGGCTGGATCCTGAGCGCATGTTGCCGGGCACCGGCTGCTGCGCCCTCGACGATACCGTCGCACTGACGCGCCATGCCGTCGATGCCGGTTGTGCCGGCGTGCTGATGTTGCCGCCGTTTTACTACAAGGGCGTTTCAGACGACGGCCTGTACAAGTACTACGCCGAAGTCATCGCGCGCGTCGATTCGCCCAGGCTCCGACTTTACCTGTATCACATCCCGGCCTTCACCGGCGTGTCTATCACGCTGACCTTGATCGAGCGTCTGATCAGGGATTTCCCCGAGACCGTGGTCGGCATCAAGGACAGTTCCGGCGATTGGGACAACGTCGCCGCGATGCTGAACGCATTTCCCGGATTTGCGATTTTCCCGGCATCCGAATCCTTCCTGTCGCGCGCCCGGCCGCTGGGCGCGGCCGGTTGCATTTCGGCTACCGCCAACATCCATCCTGCCGGCATCGGCAAGCTGTGCGCCGATTGGGACAAGGACCACGGCGCGCAATTGCAGCAGCAGGCCGACGCCGTGCGCCAGATCTTCCAGAAATATCCGATGATCGCCGCACTCAAGTTCGCCACCGCGCACTACAGCGACAACCCGGTGTGGGAAAACGTCCGTCCGCCGCTGAGCGGCCTGAATGCGCAGCACAAGTTGCAGTTGCTGGATGAGCTGAAGCAGATCGGTTTCGGCATGCCGGGATTGGCGGGCTGATGAGTACTACTGCAACGCAAGCCAAGCCGTTGGGAAAATATCCCTACGTCAAACGCGCCGGCGACTACCTGTTCGTCTCCGGCATGAGTGCGCGGCTGGCCGACGGCAGCGTGCCCGGCGACGTGCGCGAACAGACGCATGTCGTCATCGGCAAAATTCGCGACGCCTTGCAGACACTCGATGCCGATCTTGCCGATTGCGTGGCCATCACCAGCTATCTGGTGAACATGCGCGACTTCGACGGCTATAACGCCGTCTACGGCGAATACTTCAGCCAGCAGGGACCGACGCGCACGACCGTGGCGGTGCATCAGCTGCCGCATGCCGACATGCTGGTCGAGTTGACCGCGACCGCTTACAAACCAATCGAGTGAAAAAGATGACCGATGTGATTTCCGATCAGGCGCTCGACCGCCTGTTTCGCCAGGCGCGTACGCAGAACGGCTGGTTGCCGACGGCGGTCAGCGACGATGAACTACACCAGCTCTATGCGCTGATGAAACTGGCGCCGACCAGCGCCAATTGTTCGCCGGCGCGTATGCTGTTTTTGCGTAGCGAGGAGGCGAAAGAGCGGCTGCGGCCGGCGCTCAATCCGGGCAACGTCGACAAGGTGATGACCGCGCCGGTGGTGGCGGTGATCGCTTACGACACGCAGTTCTACGACTTGCTGCCGCAATTGTTTCCGCACAATCCGGGTATGCGTGATCTGTTTGCGTCCAAGCCGGCGTTGGCTGAAGCAACCGCATTCCGCAACAGCAGCCTGCAGGGCGCTTACCTGATGCTGGCGGCGCGCAGCATCGGGCTCGACGTCGGGCCGATGTCGGGTTTCGATGCGGACAAGCTCAATGCGATTTTTTTCGCCGACGGCCGCCATCGCGTCAATTTTCTGTGCAATCTCGGCCACGGCGATAGCAGCAAGTTATTTCCGCGCAGTCCGCGTTTGTCGTTTGAGCAGGCTTGCCAGCTTCTTTGATTTTTTGATTCCGATGATTGATCATGCAATTTCTTCCTGAACTGATTTCCTATCTTCTCCTCGGTGCCGGCACCGGCATCCTCGCCGGCTTGCTTGGCGTCGGCGGCGGCACCGTGATCGTGCCGGCGCTGGTGTTCATCTTTGCCGCGCACGGCTTTCCAACGGAATACATTCAGCACATGGCGCTGGCGACCTCGATGGCGTCGATCCTGTTCACCTCGATCTCCAGCCTGCGTGCGCACCATGCGCGCGGTGCGGTGGACTGGGCGATCGTTCGGCGCATGACGCCCGGCATCATGCTGGGCACTTTGCTCGGCGCCTGGCTGGCGGCGCAGATGTCGAGCCAGTTGCTGAAGATGATCTTCATCGGCTTCGCCTATTTCGTCGCGGTGCAGATGCTGCTCAATCTGAAACCAAAGGCCAGCCGGCAGTTGCCGCAGACGCCAGGCTTGCTGAGTGCTGGCGGCGCCATCGGCGTGTTCTCCAGCTTCGTCGGCATTGGCGGCGGCACCTTGTCGGTACCGTTCATGACCTGGTGTAACGTACAGTTGCACACGGTGATCGGCACCTCGGCGGCACTGGGTTTCCCCATCGCATTGGCGGGCACGATCGGGTTTGTCGTCAATGGCTTGCGCATCGAGAGTCTGCCGTCGCCCAGTGTTGGTTTCGTCTATCTGCCTGCATTGATCGGCATTGCCGTGGCGAGCGTATTCACGGCGCCGCTGGGCGCGCGGATGGCGCATGCCTTGCCGGTGGCGAAGCTGAAAAAATTGTTCGCACTGATGCTGATTGCGGTCGGCACCAAGATGCTGGTAGGCATGCTGTAGATCATGATGGCATTATCGGGAATATCTTTTTTATGGAGCAGAACATGAGCGCATTGCATCCTTTTCACCTGGCTTTCTTCGTGCGCGACCTCGACGAGGCGCGCAGTTTTTATGGCGGCGTGCTGGGCTTCTCGGAGGGCCGCAGCACCGAACGCTGGGTTGACTTCGATTGCATGGGGCACCAATTGTCCCTGCATCTGAAAAAGGACTTGGTCGTGCCGCAGGGCGCCGGCAACGTCGACGGCAACAATGTCCCGATTCCACATTTCGGCATCATCCTTGACCAGGTCTCGTGGGATGCATTGGCCCGGCGCATCGCGGCGGCGAAGGTGCCTTTCCTTCTCGAGCCGCAGACGCGCTTCAAGGGGGAGCCGGGCGAACAGTCGACGATGTTCTTCCAGGATCCGTCGGGCAACTCGCTGGAGTTCAAAGGCTTTGCCTCGATGAACCAGATTTTTGCCAGATGAAATTGAAATAAATGCCTGCTATATTGGATTACAAGGTGAGGGTTTCTTTTGTCGCAGCGTTTGGCCGTTCGCGGTTGTCGTCGATATAAAGTTGTCGCAGCTCAACAATGCTTTCCGGCATTGAGGAGGCGACGCACATTTGCGCATTTGCATCCGTTGTATCCATTGCGTCTGCTGCATCACTCGGGGGAAATATCATGCTGTCCTCACTTCGGACCCGCCTTATCGTTATTTGCGTCCTGATCGTGGCGTTCGCCATGATTGCCTTAAGCGCTGCCAATATCTACGGCGTGCGGCGCGACACGTTGGAAACCCTGAATACGGAGATGGAGCAGCTGACGGATAGTCATGCTGCGAACATTGCCGAGTGGGTCCGCAGCAAGCGCACCATCACCGGATCGATGAAGCAGGCGCTCAAGCAGAATGACGTGGTGCCCATCATTGCCGCGGCCAAAGAAGCGGGGGCTTTTGACGACGCCTACATCGGCTATCCGGACAAGCGCATGCTGGCCCTGCACGATATGCCGCCGGGGTATGACCCGACCGGGCGACCCTGGTACGTGCAGGCCGTCAATGCAGGCGCACCGGTACTGACGGCGCCCTATGTCGATGCGACAACCGGTAAGCTGGTGGTGACCTTTGCTGAAGCCGTCGGCGGCAAGAGCGATCTCAAAGCGGTGGTTGGATCCGACGTGCAGCTCGACAATGTCGTACGCAATGTGGCCGGCATCAAACCAACGCCGGGCAGCTTTGCCTTCATCGTCGGCAAGGACGGGGTGATCATTACGCATCCGAACAAGGAACTGGCGTTGAAGCCGATCTCTGCTCTGGATCAATCGCTGACGCCGCAAACGTTGGCGGCAATGGGACAGCAGGGCGGTGAGGCGAGGATTAACGGCGTCCGGGTATTGCTCTTCGTACGCGCGATCGAAGGTACGGACTGGTCGCTGGTCGTGGCGCTGAACTATGCCGAAGCAACCCATTCGATCCGCTCTCTGATCGTCACATCGGCGATCGCCGCGATTCTCGCAATTGCCGCCGCCGCAGTGTTGCTGACATGGACGATCACCAGCTTGCTGAAACGGCTTGGACTGGTGCGTGATGCGCTGGAAGATATCGCGTCCGGCGAAGGCGATCTGACTTGTCGCCTCAATGCGGAAGGGCGTGATGAGCTGTCTCAGATTGCCGGCGCCTTCAATCGTTTCACAGGAAAGATCGCTGCGACATTGCTGGAAATCCGTCACGCGAGTGAGTCCGTCAAAACCTCGTCGAGTGAAATCGCCAGCGGCAATCTCGATCTGTCCGGCCGCACCGAGCAGCAAGCCGGTTCATTGGAAGAAACCGCTTCGGCGATGGAGGAACTTACCTCTACCGTCAAGCAGAACGCAGACAATGCGCGTCAAGCCAACCAACTGGCCGTCTCCGCATCCGAAGTTGCGGTGCAGGGAGGAGCAGTGGTGGCGCAAGTGGTCGATACCATGGGATCGATTAACGCCTCCGCGCGCAAGATCGTCGATATCATCAGCGTGATCGACGGTATTGCTTTCCAGACCAATATCCTGGCCCTCAATGCCGCGGTAGAAGCGGCACGGGCCGGCGAGCAGGGCCGAGGCTTCGCGGTGGTGGCGTCGGAAGTGCGCAGTCTCGCGCAACGCAGCGCTACTGCGGCCAAAGAGATCAAGTCACTGATTGATGCTTCCGTGCACGAAGTCGACGCTGGAAGCCAGTTGGTCGAACAGGCCGGCCACACCATGACCGAGGTGGTCTCCAGCGTGCGTCGCGTGACTGACATCGTGGGAGAAATCAGCGCTGCCAGCCAGGAGCAGAGTTCTGGCATCGCCGAGATTGGTCGCGCCATTACACAGATGGATGAGGCCACGCAACAGAATGCTGCATTGGTGGAGCAAGCCGCCGCCGCTGCACAATCCTTGCAGGATCAGGCTGCGCATCTGGCCGAGGTGGTGGCCGAGTTCAAGCTGGAAGACAGGGCCGTTGCGCCAGTCGGCCGCGTCGCCAAGCGCACCGTCGATATCACGCTATCGGCGCCGTCGATCAAAGCCAAGCCTGCTGTCAGGAAAGAGGTCGCCAAGATCGCTACCGCCAAGCCCGCCAGCGAGAGCAAGGCGATGAAAACGGGTGGTGACGAGAACGGATCCTGGGAAGAGTTTTGAGCAGAGCAGCTAGAAATGAAAACGGCGTCGCTAACGTAGCGGCGCCGCTTTTTTTTCACGTAACGGAAATGCTTCTACGCCTGCTTCTTCAGCAAGTGCATGGCGCCGAACAGCTCCTGCATGCCGCTATGGGCGATGAAGCTCAGATTGTAGGGATGTTCCGCTACCGCGCGCGGGAAGCGCTCAACTACCGGCAAGCCGTGCAGCTCTTCGGCGATCTTGCCCCACAGGACCAGTGTCGGCAGTGTCTTTTTTTTATCCTCGGCGTGCTGCGCCAATCCCTTCAACACGGTTTCAAAGAACGGCTTCCAGGCTTTGGCGTCCTTGACCGGTTTCACGTGCGTGCGGAACACCAGGCTGGCGTTGAGCAGCAGGAAACCCTGCGCAGTCAGGTTGTCCTGCAGATCGGCCAGCGTCTGGATGGTGCCGGCAGTGTCGGCCTGCGCCTTGGCGGCGATGTCGAGCAAGGCGTCGCCGCTGGTCTTGTCGACCGGCACGCGCCCATCGGCGACCAGCAGCATCTTCATGAAGTTGCGCAGCGACGTCGCGCGGTTAACCTGTTTGGACAAGCCCTTGTCCGACCACAGCGAACCGACCGCGCCATCCATGAAACAGACACCGGTGGCGCTGGCGGCGCGCGGGTAAGGGCCTTCGCCGACCAGTACGTAACGGACCTCTTCAATCGGTTGTTTGAACGCGGCGAAGAGGCGGCCTTCGGTCGGCAGATAGGTGGCGTCTTGCACCAGCGCCGGCAAATAGTCGGAGTCGAGAGCGGCAATGGCTTGCAGGCCGGTTTTCAGGATGGCGTGCCAGGACGGATCGGCGCTGGCGCAGAGATCGAGCAGGGCGGTGGGGACGGTAGCCGGCATGATGAAGGATTGCTGAAGGTTGATCGGAAATGAAAAACTGCCCGCATCATAAATCAATGCGGGCAGTCCAGGACGCTTCTTGGTTGTCTCGAATTAGGCCACGGCCACCGTGTCGTCGCCGGCAGCGCCGAACAATTGCTGCTTGAGCTGATGCAGCTGGTCGCGCACCTTGGCGGCTTTTTCGAACTCCAGGTTCTTGGCGTGATCCTGCATGAGCTTTTCGAGGCGCTTGATTTCCTTGCTGACCTGTTTCTCGCTCATGGCCTCGTAGTTGGCCTGTTCCTGCGCCACCATCAGTTCCACGCGTGCTTCCTGCGGGCTGTAGACGCCATCGATGAGTTCGCGGATTTCTTTCTTGATGCCCGTCGGCGTGATGCCGTTGGCTTCGTTGAAGGCCACCTGCTTGGCGCGGCGGCGTTCGGTTTCGCCGATGGCCTTGTGCATCGAATCGGTGACCTTGTCGCCGTACAGGATCGCCATGCCGTTCAGGTTACGCGCCGCGCGGCCGATGGTCTGGATCAGGCTGCGCTCGGAACGCAGGAAGCCTTCCTTGTCGGCGTCGAGGATCGCCACCAGCGACACTTCGGGAATGTCCAGGCCTTCGCGCAACAGGTTGATGCCGACCAGCACGTCGAAGGTGCCGAGACGCAGGTCGCGGATGATTTCAACGCGTTCGACGGTGTCGATGTCGCTGTGCAGATAGCGCACCTTGATGCCGTTGTCGCTGAGGAATTCAGTCAATTGCTCCGACATGCGCTTGGTCAGCGTCGTCACCAGCACGCGCTCGTTCTTCTTCACGCGGATGGTGATTTCCTGCATCAGGTCGTCGACCTGCGTGGTTGCGGGACGCACGGTAATCAGCGGGTCGACCAGGCCGGTCGGACGCACCACTTGCTCGACCACCTGGTCGGAGTGGGTCTTTTCATATTCCGCCGGCGTGGCCGAGACGAAAATGGTCTGGCGCATCTTGCCCTGGAACTCGTCGAACTTGAGTGGCCGGTTGTCCAGCGCCGACGGCAGCCGGAAACCGTAGTCGACCAGGTTGGTCTTGCGCGCGCGGTCGCCGTTGTACATGCCGTTCAACTGGCCGATCAGCACGTGCGACTCATCGAGGAACATGATCGCGTCCTGCGGCAGGTAATCCACCAGCGTCGGCGGCGGATCGCCGGCCTTGGCGCCGGACAGGTGGCGCGAATAGTTTTCGATGCCTTTGGTGAAGCCGATCTCGGTCATCATTTCGATGTCGAAACGGGTGCGCTGCTCAATGCGTTGTTCTTCGATCAGCTTGTTTTCCTTGCGGAAAAATTCCAGCCGTTCGCGCAGTTCGTCCTTGATGGTTTCGATGGCGCGCAGCACGGTCGCGCGCGGCGTCACGTAATGCGAACCCGGGTAGACGGTAAAGCGCGGAATCTTCTGGCGCACGCGGCCGGTCAGCGGATCGAACAATTGCAGGCTGTCGATTTCATCGTCGAACATTTCGATGCGCACCGCCAGCTCGGCATGCTCGGCCGGGAACACGTCGATGGTGTCGCCGCGCACGCGGAAGGTGCCGCGGCCGAAATCGACTTCGTTGCGCGAGTATTGCATCTGGATCAGGCGCGCGATGACGTCGCGCTGGCTGACCTTGTCCTTGGCGCGCAAGGTCAGGATCATCTGGTGGTATTCGTTGGGGTTACCGATACCGTAAATCGCCGATACCGTTGCCACAATGACAACGTCGCGTCGTTCCATCAACGACTTGGTGCACGACAGGCGCATTTGTTCGATGTGCTCGTTGATCGAGGAATCTTTCTCGATGAACAGATCGCGCTGCGGTACGTAGGCTTCCGGTTGATAGTAATCGTAGTAGCTGACGAAATATTCCACCGCATTTTGCGGAAAGAACTCGCGAAATTCGCTGTAAAGCTGTGCCGCCAGCGTTTTGTTCGGCGCGAAGATGATCGCCGGCCGGCCGAGGCGGGCGATGGTGTTGGCCATCGTATACGTCTTGCCCGAGCCGGTCACGCCCAGCAAGGTTTGGAAGAACAAACCGTCATGCACCCCTTCGACCAGCTTGTCGATGGCGGCCGGCTGGTCGCCGGCAGGCGGGAAGGGCTGGTACAGACGGTAAGGAGAATCAGGAAACGTCAGGAACTTGCTCTCGTCGAGCGTAGAAGATGCTGCGGAAACAGGGGATAAATCAGCCATTGTCATTCGACCTTTGGTAAAATTACGTGTTGCAAAACGGTGCTCGGCTCGCGGCTTTGCCCTGCATCCATCCCGACTGCAATCTACGTTTGCAGCTAACTTTTTATGTTATCACGATGAACGCACCTCTCTCAGCCTCCTCCTCCCTTTTCACCGCCATCGAAATGGCGCCCCGCGACCCTATTCTCGGCATTACCGATGCATACAATGCCGACAAGAATCCGGGCAAAACCAATCTCGGCGTTGGCGTCTACTACGACGATAACGGCAAGGTGCCGCTGCTGGAGTGCGTGAAAAAAGCGGAAGCTGAACTGGCCGCCAAACTGGCGCCGCGTACCTACTTGCCGATCGATGGTCTGGCAACGTACGACAAGGCAGTCCAGGAATTGGTATTTGGTGCCGACAGCGCAGTTGTTCAAGAGAAGCGTGCGATCACCGTGCAAGCCTTGGGCGGCACCGGCGCACTGAAGCTCGGCGCCGACTTCATCAAACATTTCTCGCCGGCATCGACCCAGATCTGGATCAGCGACCCAAGCTGGGAAAACCATCGCGCGCTGTTCGAGATGGCCGGCTTCACCGTCAACAACTATCCTTACTACGACGCGGCCACTCGCGGCGTGAACTTCGCCGGCATGCTGGATGCGCTCAAGACCATGGCCTCCGGCTCGGTCGTGCTGCTGCACGCGTGCTGCCACAACCCGACCGGCGCCGACCTGACTGCCGATCAATGGACGCAAGTCATTGAAGTTGTGACCTCGCGCAGCCTGATTCCGTTCCTCGACATGGCCTATCAAGGCTTCGGCGACGGCATCGAAGAAGACGGCAAGGTGGTGCGCCGCTTCGCCGAAGCAGGCGGTCCGCTGTTCGTGTCGAACTCGTTCTCGAAGTCGTTCTCGCTGTACGGCGAGCGCGTCGGTGCGTTGAGCATCGTCGCCTCGACCAATGAAGAAGCCACTCGCGTGCTGTCGCAACTCAAGCGCGTGGTGCGCACCAACTACTCCAACCCGCCGATCCACGGTGGCCAGGTTGTGGCTACTGCACTGGCTTCGCCGGAACTGCGCGCTCTGTGGGAAAGCGAACTGGCCGAGATGCGCGTGCGCATCCGCGAAATGCGCCAGCTGCTGGTCGCGAAACTGAAAGAAAAAGCGCCTGCGCACGATTTCGACTTCGTCATCAAGCAACGCGGCATGTTCTCGTACTCGGGCCTGACCAAGGCGCAAGTCGAGCGCCTGCGCAATGAGTTTTCGATCTACGCCGTCGACACCGGCCGCATCTGCGTGGCTGCACTGAACACCAAGAACATCGATGCCGTCGTTGACGCCATCGCCAAGGTGCTCTGATCGGGGGAGTGCATTCCAGCCTGAAAATGGCCGGGATGCAAAAAGGTTTTGACAGTAATTAAAATTCCGGTCATAATCTTTTTCTCTGCTGTTCCCTGATAGCTCAGTTGGTAGAGCGACGGACTGTTAATCCGCAGGTCCCTGGTTCGAGTCCAGGTCGGGGAGCCAAAAAATTCGAAGAAGCCTCGCATCCGTGCGGGGCTTTTTCAATTCCGGAAAGTCGTTTTCGTGTGTCGCCGATATGCATCGCGGCGAGCACGCGCGGCCTGTTCCGGCATCGTTTTTCCTTGTCGCGCATTGCCCGCAAGGCGTGATGAAGAAGAGGGCGGCGCGTAGCGAGTTATTTAGCAATTTTCTGTCGTGGAGATATAGCCGCGAAGGAAAATTTAGTTCATAATCGCGCCCTCTGCTGTTCCCTGATAGCTCAGTTGGTAGAGCGACGGACTGTTAATCCGCAGGTCCCTGGTTCGAGTCCAGGTCGGGGAGCCATAATTACTTTAGTTTTAGAAAACAATGAGTTACGCCATTTTGGCGAAGCTCATTTTTTTTTGTCCAAAATTCGAGTATTTCTTTAAGTCTTTGAGTTGTAAGGCAATTTGCGTTATTTTCACGGTTCTTCTTCCGATCGGGGTAGACCATGAAAAGCGAAACTGGCGGCAAAAAGATCAAACGCTCACCTCCGAGCGCCAAAATAATCAAGAACATGACAGTGGAAAGCGATCTTCCTGAAAGGGCTGAGATTGTGGGTTTGGCTCAAACTTTTGTAAGCCTCTTTAAAAAAGATATTCAGGAAAAATTTCTTCCGAAATTTAAAAAGACTGATCGCCGTTGATTCGACTGAAGATTTGGTTCGTAGAGAAAATCGATATCCCTCACCAATCGTTCCTACTGCAAGCCTACGCAGGTATGTTGCGACGGTGCAATGCGAATTAGAAAAATTAAAAGTTAGAGTCTTTTTTGGGAAAATAAAATGAGTGCTCGGCCCACTTTTACACAGATCGAACCTGAGCATGAAAACTACGGAGTTGATCGCAACCTAACTCGCAAAGAGTGGCAGGCGCTCTGCCTGAATAAATTATTGCAGGGACATCTAGTTTTCAATGAATGGCAGCAGGTTTTAATTTCCGCAGAAAACGCGGATCCTCAACACAGAACTGAATATAGATGGTCTCGGCAAGATGGCGACACAAATGAGGTCACAATATGGATGTGGACTGAGGCACGTCGAGCCTACGTCATTGATATTGGCGATCATGTGTTTGAAGACGGTTTTTCACTGGGAAGATACGAATTTCATACCGGAATCATCTTTACCAATACCTGTTTTAAAGGAGGGCTATCAATCTTTAATTCAAGATTTTTCGGCCCGGCGCGATTTCTAGGAGTTAGGTTCGAAAATCAATTTTCAGCTGAGTGTAAATTTGAAAGGGATGTACTTTTCGATAGCTGCGAATTTCGAGGTCGCACTTTTTTCCGTCATTCTGATTTATATTCGGCCAATTTTAGAGGCAGCATTTTTTGCGACTCGACATATTTCTCGAACACTAAATTCGGAACAATATGTTTTGACAGGGCGCATTTTGCGAAAGACGTCGATTTTTCAGGCCAGCAACAACCAGATGGAAAGTTAGGAACTTTTGGGCGAGCTTCTTTCAGGGACGTTGAATTTGGTGGCTGCGCAGATTTTAGCAATCGAAAGTTTCTTCACGAAACTACATTTATAGGTGCAAAATTTAAGGTGGCTCCTTGGTTTCATAACTGTGATTTGCATCAAAATACTTCCTTCGATGGTGCAGAATTTTCTAGAGTGGAAATTGCTGATCCGTCAGTCGCAAAAGCGTTTAGCACATTAAGACACGCGATGAGCAAGCATCAAATAACACGTGAAGAACAACGCTTTTTAGTACTTGAGTTAGATGCAGAGAAAAGGGGCTCTAAGCTGGGTGTCGCAGCGTTGTATTTTCTATATGAGCGCGTAGCTGGTTATGGATTCTCGATTGCTAAACCTCTGTTCTTTCTAATTGTATTGCCCCTGATCTTCTTTTTTGCACTCTACTGCGGTTTAAGCGCGTATACGAATTGCCCCTCGATAGCCAGTTGTCGATTCGATACGCTAACGTTATTAGGCACAATAGAATTTTCTGTGTTGCAAAGCCTTCCTCCACTTGGCATTGAAAAAGCAAGCGATGCATTGCGTGAATCGATATTCGGTGGTGAGCACATTGGAATCGTAATCCCGTTTATTGTGGTTCAAAAAGTTATGGCTTTAGCAGGATGGTTTTTTGTCGCATTGGCTTTGCGCAACTTATTCAAGATGAAGTGATTTTTGCGAGGGCAAAATTCATAGTCTTAAGATTGCCACCGGAATCAACGTGCGGGAGTTGTTGTGATCAAAGTCGTGATGAGCGAGGACAGATTTTGTTGAGATACCTTTTTGAGTACGGCAAAGCCAGAAGGGGGAGCTAGATGCATCGCGTTAAAACCTCGAAAGCTCCTAGCGGGTATGGTTTGGGGAGCCATAATCACTTTATTTTTGCCAAAGTTTTTAAACTCCTTTTCTGCATGCGTAACCACCATGTCTAGAGAGCATCTATTGGAGGTGCTACAACAACACATGCGGCGCGAGAGTGTACATGGTCTATATAGTCTTTCTATGGATCACTCTCCGAGTGAGCAGCTAACCGGCGAAACGTGGCATACGACCGTATTAATAATGTCTTCTCACATGCAGCACGCAATGCTTGCTGCTCGGCTCGCTCATAGGCTTCGCCATAAGACCGGAATTTTGATGAAGTGGAAAAATGCTTCAAAAAAATATCGAGACTGTTTTCTATCTGTTTTTTTTGAAGAACTAAATGTAAGCCCAGCTGTTTCGATATTTGCGATTTCGGCGAAAGAGGAGGCAATCAGAGATTCGGCGGAGCATTTCATTCGAGAACTTGGTTTGCAACGACACTACAGCAGAGCTGAGACTTCAGAGGGGAAAATTCGTGTTGAAATTGGGCCGCTTATCAATGTTACCAAAGGAGAGAGGCTCACTATTTCGCTGTCTGAAAATAGAGCGTTAATGGGGCTTCATATTGCTCATTTCGTGATCAGAATGCAGAGTTGTATGTATGAGGCTGCGAAAAATATTGATCAGGTCTCTATGATTAATTTTAATTTTCTGGGAGACAAATTTCCTGGTCCGCCCGGACAAGAAATGGATTTAATGTTTCAAGCACTAACGAGTTTTAGTAGGGAAAAAGGACGAATTGCGTGGGGCTATTTCGGTGAAAGCGATACTGAGGAAACGGACTTGTTAGCAGACAATTTAGCTGGCGCTTTGAACGCCACACATCGCAAACAATGCGATTTTTCAGGATCTAATAGCAACACAATGGATTCTGGATTGTTTTATTGGGAAGTCTGGTCGGTATAGGTTCGCAGATCAGCGATCAGTTGGAGTCTTGCTTAAGGAAAGAACTTCGGTTTTTGGATGTCTTGGACAGGAGTGCATGCTTGGGCGCGATGACGTGAGGCGGGAGTTGAACCACTAGTGTTAAAATTCTAAAGGTTCGTAGTGAGTGCGGCTCGGGGAGCCAAAAAATTCGAAAGCCTCGCATCCGTGCGGGGCTTTTTCGTTGGTCGGCGCCAAAGCGCTCGCCTGCAGGTTGGGAATTTTGCAGGTATGCTGGCGCACTTCGACGGGAGATTTTGCATGATAGAAATCGAGGCAAGCATCTTGTGGACGCGCGGCAGCGACGAAGTGTTCACCGACAATCGCTACAGCAGGGTGCACCGCTGGCGTTTCGACGGCGGCGTGGAAGTGCCGGCGTCATCATCGCCGCATATCGTTCCCTTGCCGTATTCCTCGGCCGACAACGTCGATCCGGAAGAGGCTTACCTGGCGTCGCTGTCGAGTTGCCATATGCTGACTTTCCTGGCCATCGCGGCCAAGCAGGGTTTTGTGGTCGATAGTTATGTCGACCGTGCAACTGCTGTCATGGAAAAGAATGCCAAGGGCAAACTGATGGTCAGCAAGGCGACCTTGCAGCCGGCCATCGCCTACCGCGGCCGCGTGCCGACGCCGGATGAAGACGAGGCCTTGCATCATGCGGCGCATGAGCAGTGCTTCCTGGCCAATTCGGTGCTGACCGAGATTGCGGTTGTGCCGACGTCAACGGCCACGGAAACCTGACGGGACTTGCAGTTTTTTTGCAGAGGTATAAGCATATTCGGACAAGTTGCTTGACTTGGGTATCTGTATCGAATATAAATACAGTATGAAGTCGAGTCGATTTGCCGTGGCGGCACACATATTGGTCAGCGTCGAGCACGCGACCCGGGGAGGAGAAGCGTTTTTGTCCTCCGCCGCCATTGCGGCCAGCGTCAACACCAATCCGGTGTTCGTGCGCGAACTGCTGCGCAAGTTGTCGAAGGCGCATCTGGTCGTGACCAAGGAAGGCAAGGGCGGCGGCGCACAGTTGGCGCGCGCGGCCTCGCAAATAAGCCTGGCTGAAATTTACCAGGCGGTGGAAGAAGAGCCGGTGCTCAAGCACAATACCCGGCCCAAAGATCCATGTTGCCGCGTCAGTTGCGGCATGGACATGGCGCTGGATCCGGTGATTTCCGAAGTCGAAGGCGCGATGTTGAAAGTATTAAAGGGCAGGAAGCTTTCCGAACTGGTCAGCACGATCTGCGATTAGCAAGCAGGCAGGATCGCACCAGGTTCACAAGGAAATTCACGACAAGGCCAATTGTTCAACTATCTGGCCTTGCACATAGATAAGGCGAAAAGCCACATTCAGGGATGCTCGAAAAAGGAGGATCGGTCAACGGTCCTCATTTTTATTTCAAAACTGTCATTAAAAATAAGACAGTTTGAGCGATGAGCATCTGCAAGACGGACGACGAAACAGGCAGGACATTGCATTTCACCGCAGCCGGCATCACTGGTTGGCGGCGGCTGCATGCATTCATAGACAATCGGTTCAACGCGCTGGGGTGGCGCAGGGCCAAACAGATTCAGGAGTTTTCAATGGAAAAGAATATCGCGGTGAATAACGCGTCGGTCGAGGTCGCACACGACCCGCTCAGCGCAGCGGAAAACGCGGCCTCGCCTTTGCGTTCGTGGTTGTCGGTGGTCGCAGTGGCGACCGGCGCCTTCGCGTTCGTGACGACCGAGTTCTTGCCGGTCGGCCTGTTGCCGCAGATCGCCCATGACCTCGGCGTATCGCCGGGCACTGCCGGCCTGATGGTGACGACGCCTGGCGTGGTCGCCGCCATTTCTGCGCCGGGCCTGATGCTGGGAGCAGGGCGCATCAATCGTCGCTTCATCTTGTTGATGCTGTCGGTGCTGTTGCTGGCGTCGAACCTGGTATCGGCGTTCGCACCGACCTTCGGCGTGATGCTGCTCGGCCGTGCACTGCTGGGCGCGGCGCTGGGTGGTTTCTGGACGCTGGCGCTGGCAACTGCCGGCCGGCTGGTGCGGCAGGAGCACGCGGCCAAGGCGACCGCGATGATCCTCAGCGGCGTGACGTTCGCAACCGTGATCGGCGTGCCATTGGGTACCTTCATCAGCGGCTTGTCGTCGTGGCGTGCATCGTTCATCGCGACCGGGATCCTGGCCGCGCTGGCGCTGGCGGCGCAAACCTTGCTGTTGCCGTCGCTGCCGTCCAAGGCGGCGATCCGCTTCCGTGACCTGACTACACTGGTAAGCCGTCGCAATCCACGCAAGAGCTTGCTGATGGTGGCACTGGTGTTCGGCGCGCATTTTTCGTCGTACACCTATATCGCGCCTTTCCTCGGTCAGAATGGTTTCACCTTGACGCAGATTACCTCAGTGCTGCTGGCGTTCGGCTTTGTCGGTTTTGTGTCCAACCTGGTGATTTCGGCCTTTGTCACGCGCCACCTGCAGGCATCGCTGTTCTCCGTGGTGGTGTTGCTGATGCTGGCCTTGTTAGCCATGCCGCTGGTGCATGCGTCGCAACTCGGCGTGACCGCGATGGTGATTGCCTGGGGCGTGGCTTTCGGCGCGATTCCGCTGTGCCTGAGCATCTGGCTGCAACTGTCGTCGCCGGATTTGCCTGAAGCCGGTTCGGCGCTGTTCGTCAGCATCGTGCAGGTCGCCATCGCCGTCGGTTCCTTCGTCGGCGGTGTCGTGGTTGATGCCGCTGGCATTCCATCCACCTTGTGGTTGGGCAGTGCACTGGGCCTGCTGGGTCTGATTGCGATTGCCAGCTTCGGCATGGGCAACAAGAAGCTTGATGAAATATTGAGCAAGTAACAAACAAAGCCCGTGCGCTGAAACGCACGGGCTTTTTTCATTGGCGAAGTCGTCGCGCCGAACGCGGAACTAGTCGCGGCAGCGCCTCTCACATCATCATGAGGTGCGGTTATATTGCGCGGTCCTGTTGACCGTGTTGTCGTTCCAACAAGGAGTCATTCCATGAGCATACGACCTGTCAAGGTTCCCGGACCTGATCATCCCATCACCATCACGCCGACTGCGGCCCGCGTGGTCGTCTCGCTGGCCGGCCGCACCATTGCCGACACGCGCGCCGCGTTGGCGCTGAAGGAGGCGAGTTATCCGCCCGTGTATTACATCCCGCGCGCAGACGTCGACTTCAGTCTGCTCGAACGGACCGATCACCAGACCTACTGTCCCTACAAGGGCGAATGCTCCTACTACAGCATCCCGCTCGGGGCTGACCGCTCGGTCAACGCCGTTTGGAGTTACGAGGAGCCCTATGATGCCGTGGCGGCGATCAAGGGCTATGTCGCTTTCTATCCGGATCGCGTCGATGCGCTTGAGGTGCGCGACGTCGCCTGATTGTTCACGTACTAAAGATGTAGCGACGGCGGCCGTTACCTGAGGATCACAATAATCAGCGGGAGCAAGTCATGTTGATCGGCGCAAACGGTAATTTGCCGCAATCGGCGTACGCGGACAACGCGGCGGAAGCCAAAACTGCCAGCGTCGCGCCTGTCCCGGCCGCCACTGCTGCGCCGTCTGCGCCGCTCGACAAGATCACGCTCTCGGCCGCTGCGTTGAGGCTGATCGAGGAAAACGACCAGCTCGCACAAATTGCTTCCAGCGCCAGCCAAATTCCTCCGCCGGTAAGTTCGGACAGCCGCAAGGCAAAGAAGCGCCAGCCCAGCGCCTCGCCGATGCTCGACGTCGACGCGTTCCGCCTGATTCGCGACAAGCTGCGCGCACAGAATCTGGAAATCAAGGAGCCGGGCCCGCAAGACAAGAAGAACAAGGACGACAAGGACCAGGCCACGGCGGTGTCGCTGTAAGCAGAGGGAGGAAATCGTCGCGATGGATGTTGGCAGAGACAAAACAAATTCCACTCTGCTATAATTGTCGGCTCGTCGGGGCGTAGCGCAGCCTGGTAGCGTACTTGCATGGGGTGCAAGGGGTCGAGTGTTCGAATCACTCCGTCCCGACCAATAGATCCAAACCTTGCGGAGCAATCCATAAGGAAAAACAGCACTGAATCGGCATCGCCGGCTCAGTGCTGTTTTGTTTTGCGCGGTCGAAAAACACCCGTCGGTGTGCCTGAATTTCAGAACGCGTACTGCACCCGCATCGTAAAACTCTTCGCCGGACGCCCGCTGTTTTTGCCGATCAGGTACGCGCTTTCGTACAGGATCTTGTGTGCGTTGGGCAGGTACCAGGTGCCGAACAGGGCAGGGCCGACGCGATGCGATTGGTCGGCCTTGCTGCTCCAGTTGTCCCAGCGGCCGAGTTCGCCGAAGCCTTGCACGCCGAAGTTGAGCAGCGGTTTCCAGTGCTGGCGGACCTGCCATTGATATACCAGTTGGGTGGCGTTGTTCTGGCTGGTGCGGTAGTCGCGTTGCAGGAAGATGTTGGCGTTGAGCTGCGTGCGCCAGATTTCGGTCTGGAAAACCGGGCCCCATTCCAGGCCGTAGCCGTCGCGCCGCGTGTATTGCTCGATGTTGGTGTGGATGGCCAGGTCGAACCAGTATTGACCCTGCGTCAGCAAGAAATCGTTTTGCCAGTTGAGGCTGCCGAAGCGCGTGCCTTGCGCTGCGGTCTGCGAGTAGACGCCGTAGACTTCGGTGTACCACTGCGAGGTAACGCCATAGCCGATGCCGATTTCGGGCGAGCCGAACGGCGCGCTGTCGTGTTTCTTGGCGTTCCAGTATTTGTAGTCGACGGAGAGTTGATTTTCGGCGCTGTAGACGGAGACGAGGTAGTAGCCGGTGGCGGCATGCGTACTGCCGCAGGTGATCGCACCAGCGGCAAAGACCAGCGCTGCGGCGCAAAGCCGTGTCGCGCCGGTCAGCGTTTTTACCTGCATCGGTATTTTCCCTTCCCGTTTTTCGCCGCGTCGTTGTGCAGCCGGCTGTGCAAGATTATCTGCTTCCCCGTATATGTCTTATCGCGTTCTAACGCGTATTGTCAGGGGAGTATAGCGTGCCCGCGCACCTGCCTGCGCTGTTGGGGGGTATCTTTTCTGCCTCTGCGCGTAAAGGTTTTCATGCTAGGATTCTGCGACTTTATGGAGATCGACATGGACACACCTGATGCATGGAAACTGCGCGCCGATGAACTCCGGTTGGAGATAGAGGCGCTGCTGGAAGCGCAACTTTGCGAGTACGAGCTGTTGAATGCAAAGCTGGAAGAGTGGAAGAAGAATCCCGGCGCCGAATGGTTGACGATGGCCGACTATGAACCCTGGCAGGCAGCGCTCAAGTCGCTTGAGCTTGCACAGCGCGCACTGGATGAGCACATCAGCGTTCGTCCCAAGTAATCATCCTGCATCATCCCGTCGCCCCGGCCTGATCGGCGGGCGGCGGCGACCTTTCTTCGTTCCTCAATATCACCGGCTGCAGGGCCTACCTGCGAGTATGGCCGGAGCGGTATACATTTTCCCTGAGCGCAGTTCCGGGAGAATCCCCCACCAAACCGTTCCGCATAAGTTACGCGTAAGTTATCCCTTGTAAGCTGGGCCAAAAATAGGGGAAGGCTGCGCGTCGGTTTGCTCGAACGAGAACAACGGATAGCGGACCGCGCGGCGTATTCATAATTTCCTTCCTGATAAAAGTTGTTCGGATGACATCCGTACATGCCAATCAGACCAAGACCAGGCATGACGGCAACTCGTGAGGAGACTGCTGTATGTTCGAGAGGAAAAGCAGGGCGCTGTCGCGCTCGCTGGACGTGCTGATTCAGGTGGTTGTTCCCATTGCGGTCGGCGTCGGCATTTTCGCCGGTCTCGGCGCGTTGGCGCTGCCGGTACCTCTGTCGCCCTTGTGGCTGGCGGTGATTGCGACGGCGGTGGCGGTGATCCTGTCGCGCCTGGCGCGGCGCGGCGAGTCCGACCAGGGCGGCGGCTTCGTCGACAAGATCGGCAGCGAGATCGACCACATCATGATCGGCGCCGCTGAGACCTCCTATTTCGTCGACTCCATCAAGAACAAGATCGCCCAGGACGTGCAGGCCGCCAACGGCATCGTCACCGGTTCGGAGCAGAACGCCAGCACCACCGAGCAGATCGCCGCCAATGCCGAGCGCGCTTCCAAAGTGGCCGCCGACGTGCGCGCCGAAAGCGTGGCCGGCCGCGCGGAAGTGGACCTCGGCCTGGAACAGATCGGCAAGGCGCGCACCGATGCGCAGAACGCGTCGGCGATGATGTCGGCGCTACAGGAAAAATCCAAGCGCATCCACGGCATCACCGAAGTCATCAGCGAGATCGCTGCACGCACCAACCTGTTGGCGCTCAACGCTGCCATCGAAGCGGCGCGCGCGGGTGAACACGGGCGCGGTTTTGCGGTGGTGGCGGGCGAAGTGCGCCAACTTGCCCAGCGCACCAAGGAAGCCACCGACGACATCGGCGCCATGGTGCGTTCGATCACGGAAGAAGCCGAGCGCGCTTCCGGCGGCATGCAATCCCTGAGCGCCAAGGTGCTGGAAGCGTCGCAGAACGTCGAGCGCGTGCATGGCTTCCTCGGCAACATCGAACGTTCCGCCGGGATTTCGGAAGAGGAGATCCAGCAGATCGCCCGCGCTTCCCGCGAGCATGTCGAGACCACACACCGCATCGCCGAAGCCATCCTCAAAATCCGTGACGGCATGCTGGCGACCGACATCGAGTTGCCACGTGTGGCTGCGTCCGCCATGGCCTTGTCCGAACGCGCCGAGCTGGTCTATGACGCCATCGCCGCGAGCAATGCCAAGACCCAGCACGACGACATCCAGAAAGTCGCCGCCGCTGCCGCCAAGCGTATCGGCAAGTTGTTCGAGGAGGCCATCGGCGCCGGCCGGATCAGCGAAGGGGCCTTGTTCGACCGCACCTACAAGCCGCTGCCGAACACCAATCCGCCCAAGCACACGACGCAATTCGACGCCTTCACCGACCGTGTATTGCCGGACGTCCAGGAAGCTATCCTCGAGTCCATGCCGCAACTGGCGTATGCCGGTGCGGTGGACAACAACGGTTATTTCCCCACGCATAACAAAAAATTCTCCAGGCCGCTGACCGGCGACTACGACACCGACCTGGTCAACAACCGCACCAAGCGCATCTTCAGCGATCGTACTGGAAAGCGTTGCGGGGCGAATACAAAACCGTTCCTGTTACAGACGTATAAACGCGATACCGGCGAAGTCATGCACGATCTTTCCGTACCGATTTATGTGAACGGCAAGCATTGGGGAGGCTTCCGGGTCGGCTATCGCTCCAGCCAGGCGCAGGAGGCAGCGCCTGTCCAAGCGGTCGCATTGGCGGCGGCGCCGACGCCAAAGCAGCTTAAGCAAACGGGTAAGACGGAGAACAGCAAGGGATTGGTGCGCCAGATCTCGGCTTGAACAGCTTGACCGGGCAGGGCAGGTTGATAGACTATTCGACAACGGGGGTAACCTATCGAGAATGCTGAGAATGCGATAGGTCCGGATTAGAAAAGGAACAACAACTTGAAACCTGCTCCGCAGAATAAGCTCGATTCTGTCAAAGAATTCGATTTTACGAATCGCGATTTTGACAGGGTGCGGGATCTTATCTATAAGCGCGCCGGCATTGCGCTGGCCGAAAGCAAGCAGGAAATGGTCTATAGCCGCCTGGCGCGGCGCCTGCGTGCGACCGGCATCGCTTCCTTCGTGCAATACCTGGACCTGCTTGAACGCGGCGGCGACAGCGACGAGTGGGAGGCATTCACCAATGCGCTGACCACCAATCTGACGTCGTTCTTCCGCGAGTCGCATCATTTCCCTATCCTTGCCGATTTCGTCAAGACGCTGAAAGAGCCTGCCACGGTCTGGTGTTCGGCCGCCTCCACCGGCGAAGAACCCTACACCATCGCCATGACGCTGTGCGAAGCCTACGGCACTCTGACGCCGCCGGCGCAGATCATCGCCACCGACATCGACACCAACGTGCTGGCCACCGGCGCCAACGGCGTCTATCCGATCGAGCGCATCGACAAGCTGTCGCCCGAGCGCATCAAGAAATTCTTCCTGCGCGGCAAGGGCAACCAGGAAGGTTACGTACGGGTGCGTCCTGAATTGCGCAAGCTGGTGACCTTCAAGCAACTGAATTTGCTGGGTGACAACTGGCCCGTGACCGGGCAGTTCGACGTCATCTTTTGCCGCAACGTGATGATCTATTTCGACAAGCCGACGCAGAGCAAGATCCTGTCCCGCTTCGTGCCGCTCATGAAACCGCATGCGCTGCTGTTTGCCGGCCATTCCGAAAACTTCCTGTATGTCTCCGACGCCTTGAAGCTCAAGGGAAAAACGGTCTACGAGCTCGGTGCAGCACAACGCAAGGCGGGGAAATAAGTCATGAACCAGGACCAATTCGCTTCCAACGTCTACTACGACCGCACCTTCGATTGCGACGCGGCCAAGATATTGCCGGGCGAATACTATTTCACGCACAAGGACATGATGATCGTCACGGTGCTGGGTTCGTGCGTGTCGGCATGCATCCGCGACCGCGTCACCGGCATCGGCGGCATGAACCACTTCATGCTGCCTGACAGCGGCGACGGCGACAGCCCGATTTCGGCCTCGATGCGCTACGGCACTTACGCCATGGAAATTCTGATCAATGACGTGCTCAAGGCCGGCGCCCGGCGCGAGAACCTGGAAGCCAAGGTATTCGGGGGCGGCAACGTGCTGCGCGGCTTCATCGCCATCAACGTCGGCGAACGCAACGCGCAATTTGTACGCGATTACCTGAAGGCGGAAAATATTCGCGTGACGGCGGAAGATCTGAACGATATCTGGCCGCGTAAGGTATATTTCTTCCCCCGCACCGGCAAGGTGCTGGTCAAGAAGCTCAAGCAATTGCACAACAATACACTGGTGAATCGCGAACAGGATTACGCCAGCAAGCTGGTCGCCAAACCGGTGGGCGGGGCAGTCGACCTGTTTTAAGGTCGGTTGCGTCGGCAGAGAAGGGTTTTATCGGCCCGGGCGGAGACCGCAGGGGCCAGTTTCAGGAAAGTACGCATCGTATGAAAATAAAAGTATTGATCGTCGACGACTCGGCATTGATCCGCAGCGTCATGAAAGAGATCATCGGCAGCCAACCTGACATGGAAGTCGTGGGCGTTGCTCCCGATCCCATCATTGCGCGCGATCTGATCAAGCAGACCAATCCCGACGTCCTTACGCTGGACGTCGAAATGCCGCGCATGGACGGCCTCGACTTCCTCGAGAAACTGATGCGCTTGCGACCGATGCCGGTGGTGATGGTGTCGTCGCTGACCGAGCGCGGTTCGGAAATCACGCTGCGCGCGCTGGAGCTGGGGGCGGTCGACTTCGTCACCAAGCCAAAGATCTCGATCCAGAGCGGTATGCAGGAATACACCGACATGATCGCCGACAAGATCCGCGCCGCGTCCAAGGCCAGCATCCGTCCGCGCGCCATTCCGCATCCGGACGCGCACAAGGCGAGCAGCGAGCCGTTGCCGCAGATGCGCAACCCGCTGCTGTCGAGCGAAAAGCTGATCATCATCGGCGCCTCTACCGGCGGCACCGAGGCAATCAAGGAATTCCTCATCCGCATGCCGTCCGACTGCCCGGGCATCCTGATTACCCAGCACATGCCGGAAGGCTTCACGCGTTCATTCGCGCAACGTCTCGACAACCTGTGCAAGATTTCGGTCAAGGAAGCTGCCGGCAACGAGCGCGTCCTGCCGGGCCATGCCTATATCGCACCTGGACACTCGCATCTCAAGCTGGTGCGCAGCGGCGCCAACTACATGACCCAGCTCGACCAGGGGCCGCCGGTCAATCGTCATCGGCCGTCGGTCGACGTCCTGTTCAATTCGGCGGCGGCCTGCGCCGGCAAGAACGCGGTCGGCGTGATCCTGACCGGCATGGGCAAGGACGGCGCCCTGGGCATGCTGGAAATGCGCAACGCCGGCGCCTATAATTTTGCGCAAGACGAAGCGTCCTGCGTGGTCTTCGGCATGCCGCGCGAAGCAATCGCAGTGGGCGGGGCGCACGAGGTGCTGGCGCTGCAGGCCATGCCTGGCCGGGTGTTGAGTTATCTTGCCGAGCACGGCAGTCGTGCATTGCGGGTGTAGTTCGAGTACCATTCGGCCATCCGGGAAATTTGACCGGTTGCTAGTTGCTGGGCCTTAAGTTTTGCCGAATTAGTGTCGTTATCGTCAACAATAGTTTCGAATCAATGGAGTAATAATCATGGCAGGCCCTAATACCAAGTTTCTCGTTGTAGACGATTTCTCCACGATGCGCCGCATTGTCCGTAACCTGCTCAAAGAGCTCGGTTATACCAATGTGGATGAAGCTGAAGATGGCGTGCAAGGGCTGCAGAAGCTGCGCGCCGACCAGTTTGACTTCGTGGTTTCGGACTGGAATATGCCGAATATGGATGGCTTGACCATGCTGCAGGAAATCCGCAAGGATCCGGCGCTGGCGAAGTTGCCGGTGCTGATGGTCACTGCCGAAGCCAAGAAGGAAAACATCGTTGCCGCTGCGCAAGCCGGCGCCAATGGTTATGTGGTCAAGCCGTTCACGGCCGCGACTCTGGACGAAAAGCTCGGCAAGATCTTCGAAAAGCTGGCCGCCGGAGGCTGACGTGGATAGCGCATCCCAGGGAGCAGTGCCGTCGGGCGCGCCGGTAGCTGATCAGCAGGATCAGTTCCTCTCGCGTATCGGTCACATGACGCGCAGCTTGCATGACAACCTGCGTGGGCTCGGTTTCGATCGTTTGCTGGAAAAAGCGGCCAGCGACATGCCGGACGCGCGCGACCGCCTCGAATATGTGGCGATGATGACCGAGAAGGCTGCCCAGCGCGTCCTGACGGCGACTGAGACTGCCGGTCCGATGCAGGATGCTATCGGCGAAGGTGCTGGCACGCTGGCTGCGGAGTGGAAGGCAGTCACCGACGCGCCGTTTTCGGAGGGCGATTACCGCGCTTTGGCGGAAAAGACCCAGGCTTACCTCGGCGCAACGCGTGAAAACGTCAGCCTGACCAAGCAGCAACTGCTCGACATCATGATGGCGCAGGATTTCCAGGATCTGACTGGGCAAGTGATCAAGCGCGTTACCGAGGTGGCGCACGATATTGAAAGCCAGTTGGTGCAACTGCTGGTCGATTATTCCCCGCCGGAAGCCAAGCGCGAAGATTCCGGGCTGCTGAATGGTCCGCAGATCAATCCGACCGGTCAAAACGTGATCGCCAATCAAAGCCAGGTTGACGATTTGCTGGAAAGTCTGGGCTTTTAAGTTGTTTTAACGATAATTTTCCTGCTTGCGGTGTTGCTGCGTGTGGTTTTTTACGACCACCCGACAACACCGCAGACCGCCGTCCCGTCTGCCTTCGCCCCCTGAAGGCAGATATGACGCGCTTCCCCTGCCCCGAAATACGGGGCGTTTCGCCCCTTATTCCCGTGATGATTCGAGGCTTCCCTCGCCAATAATTCTGCCTGATAGTCTCAAAATTCCGCCTTCATCAGCGGAAAGAAGCAATACAGGGGAACGGCAGTGGCCGAAGATAGCGATCAAGAACGGACCGAACAGCCCACCAGCAAACGCATTGAAAAAGCGCGTGAGCAGGGCGACGTGCCGCGCTCGCGCGAGATGGCGACGTGCGTCATGCTGCTGATCGGCGGTTGCACCCTGTGGATGTTTACCGGTCCGCTGGTGACCAGCCTGAACCGTTTCATGGTCTCGACCATGACCTTCGAACGCGAAATGGCCTTCGATCCGGCCTTGCTGTTCGAACGCATGAGCGGCCACTTCATGGAAGTGGCGATCGCCTGCATCCCCGTCGCCTTCCTGATGACCCTGGCGGCCGTGGCGTCGCCGCTGATCCTCGGCGGCTGGCTGTTCAACGGCAGCTCGCTGGAACCCAAGTTCGACCGCCTCAATCCCATCAAGGGCATCATGAATCTGTTCTCGCTCAATTCGCTGGTCGAGTTGGGCAAGGGCATCCTGAAGAGCGTGCTGGTCGGCTTCATCGCCTGGTTCGCCATGCGCACCCATCTCGACGCCGTCCTCAACCTGAGCGTCGAACCGCTCAAGGTGGCCAGCAGCCATATGCCGAATTTGCTGTGGACCTGTTTCATCATGATGGTGTGCGCCATGATCGCGATTGCGGCCATCGACGTGCCGTATCAATTGTGGAATTACACCCGCAAGCTCAAGATGTCGCGTCAGGAAGTCAAGCAGGAACACAAGGAATCCGACGGCGACCCGTTGATCAAGGGCAAGATCCGCGCTCTGCAACGCGCCGCCGCACGTCGCCGCATGATGTCGGCAGTGCCGACTGCGGACGTGGTGGTGACCAACCCGACCCACTTTGCCGTGGCGCTGAAGTACAGCGAAGGCGGCATGTCGGCGCCGCAGGTGGTGGCCAAGGGCACCGAAGCGGTGGCGGCCAACATCCGCAAGATCGCCGCAGAGAACAACGTACCGATTCTCGAAGCGCCGCCGCTGGCGCGCGCATTGCACTACCACACCGAAATCGGCGACGAGATCCCGGAATCGCTCTACACAGCGGTCGCCGAAGTCCTCGCCTATATCTTCCAGCTGCGCACCTACAACAGCAACGGCGGCGTCCGTCCGGACGAGCCGAGCGACCTGGAAGTGCCGAAAGAGCTGGACGATCCACTGTACAAACGCAAGGCCGCCATGGCTGCCGCACAAGCTAAGGCTGCACAATGAACATCAACAGCATGAAACTGCCGACCTGGGTGCCGGTCAAGCACGCCAAGGCGCTCACGGCGCCGGTCCTGATCGTCATGATGCTGGCGATGATGGTGCTGCCGCTGCCGGCCTTTGCACTCGACATCCTGTTCAGCTTCAATATTTCGTTGTCGGTGATCGTGCTGCTGACGGCGCTGTACACAGTCAAGCCGCTCGACTTCGTGGCGTTCCCGGCGGTGCTGCTGGTGAGCACCATGCTGCGTCTGTCGCTCAACGTCGCCTCCACCCGCGTCGTGCTGACCGAAGGCCATACCGGTCCCGACGCAGCGGGTAAAGTGATTGAGGCCTTCGGCCACTTCCTGATCGGCGGCAACTACACCGTTGGTATCGTCGTGTTCATCATTTTGACGATCATCAACTTCACCGTCGTCACCAAGGGCGCCGGTCGTATCGCCGAAGTGGGCGCACGCTTTACCCTTGACGCGATGCCCGGCAAGCAGATGGCGATCGACGCCGATCTCAATGCCGGCATGATCGGCGAGCCGGAAGCCCGCGCCCGTCGCAAGGAAGTCGCGCAGGAAGCAGAATTCTATGGCGCCATGGACGGTGCGAGTAAGTACGTGCGCGGCGATGCCGTGGCCGGCATCATCGTGACCGTGGTCAACATCGTCGGCGGTCTGGTGGTCGGTATGGTCCAGCATGATCTGGCCTTTGACTTGGCGTTGAAGAACTACACGCTGCTTGCCATCGGTGACGGCCTGGTCGCGCAGATCCCTTCCCTGATCATCTCGACTGCTGCCGGTGTGGTGGTCTCGCGCGTGGCCAATGACCAAGACGTCGGCGGTCAGCTGATCAACCAGTTGTTCGCCAAGGCGGAAGTCCTGTACCTGACCGCCATCATCATCGGCGGCATGGGCTTGATCCCGGGCATGCCGCACGTCTCCTTCATCATCATCGCCAGCCTGCTGGCTGCTGCGGGTTACTCGGTGAACAAGCGCAAGCAGGAGGCCGGCGCTATCGCCGAATTGCCTGCTCCGGTCACGACGCCGCAGGAAATCGAAGAAGCCACCTGGCAGGATATTCTCCCGGTCGACACGCTCGGTCTGGAAGTTGGTTATCGCCTGATCCCGCTGGTGGATAAAGGGCAGGGCGGCGAACTGCTGCGCCGGATCAAGGGCATCCGCAAGAAATTCGCGCAGGAAGTCGGCTTCCTGTCGCCGCCGGTCCATATTCGCGATAACCTGGAGCTCAAACCTTCGGCCTACCGCATCGCCTTGAAGGGCGTGGAAATCGGCAAGGGCGAGGCTACTTTCGGCCAGTTCCTGGCGATCAATCCGGGTATGGTCACCGGTCCGTTGCCGGGCCTGATGACCACCGATCCTGCGTTCGGTCTGCCGGCGGTCTGGATCGAAAGCAACATGCGCGAAATGGCGCAGACCATGGGTTATACCGTGGTCGATACCGGCACCGTTATCGCTACGCACCTGAACCACTTGATCACGGTCCACGCAGCCGAATTGCTGGGTCGTCAGGAAGTGCAGCAATTGCTGGATCACATCGGCAAGGATGCGCCGAAGCTGGTCGAAGATCTGGTGCCGAAGGCGTTGCCGCTGGGCACAGTGCAAAAAGTGTTGCAAAACCTGCTCATCGAAGGCGTGCATATCCGCGATATGCGGACTATCATCGAAACCCTGGCCGAGCATGCGCCACGCGTGCAGGAGCCGAATGAATTGACCGCCATCGTGCGCATTGCCTTGGGCCGCGCGATCGTGCAGCAGATTTTCCCGACCGAGAGCGAGCTGTCGGTCATGACGCTGGACAACAAGCTGGAACGTCTGCTCATGCAGGCGATGCAGGCCAGCGGGCCGGAAGGCGGCGGCATCGAGCCTGGTCTCGCGGATACACTGATTACGCAAACAGAAAACGCAGCACGTCATCAAGAGCAGTTGGGTTTAACCCCGGTATTGTTGGTCCCGGGTCCTTTGCGAGCATTGCTGGCGCGCTTCTTGCGACGCGCAATGCCACAACTCCGGGTGCTTTCACACGCTGAAGTTCCTGATTCGAAAACGATTAAAGTTACTAGCCTAGTTGGAGGGCAAGCATGAACGTCAAAAAATTTATAGCAGGTTCGTCGCGAGACGCATGGCGCCAAGTGCGCGAAGCGCTGGGTCCTGACGCCGTCATTCTCTCCAACCGGAATATCGACGACGGTGTCGAGATCCTGGCCATGGCAAACGAAGACATGTCGTCGCTGGTGGTGCCGGCCATGTCCAAGGATGCCATGCCGCGTCCGGCCGTGCGCCGACCGCCTGCCCAGCCTGCGCCGCAACAGTCGCTGCAGGCCGCCGTGCCGCGCACACGCGTCGAACAGCAACCGCAGGCGCCCGGTGCATCCATGCCGGTCGAACACAACACGGCGCAAGCCGATGCCCGCGTCTGGCGTACCCGCAACGCAGCACGCGCCAGCGCCAAGGAGCAGCAGGTACAAGCTCTGACGCCGACGCAGGTGGCTGCCGGTCCCAAGGCCGCTGTCGCTGCTGCAGCTGCAGTTGCAGCTCGTCCGCAACAGCCCGGCGTCATGGCTGAATTCGACGGCAAGGACTACGACGAAATCCTGTCCGACGTCATGACGGAGATCCGATCCATGCGCGGCGTGCTGGAAACCCAACTGGCGGAAATCTCCTGGGGCGGCACGCAAAAGCGCGAACCGGCCAAGGCGGCGATCATGCGTGAAATGCTGGCCGCCGGTTTCAGCGCCAGCCTGTCGCGCCTGATCACCGAGAACTTGCCGCAAAGCCCGAAATCGCAAGACGCCATGTTCTGGGTCAAGTCGGTGCTGGCCAAGAATCTGATGACCATGGCCAACGAAAACGAATTGCTGGAAGAAGGCGGCGTCTACGCGCTGGTCGGTCCGACCGGTGTTGGCAAAACGACCACGACCGCGAAACTGGCGGCGCGTTGCGTGATGCGCCACGGTCCGGGCAAGCTGGCGCTGATCACCACCGACGGCTACCGTATCGGCGGCTACGAGCAATTGCGCATTTACGGCAAGATTCTCGGCGTGATGGTGCACTCGGTCAAAGATGAATCCGATTTGCGTATCGCACTCGACGAACTGCGCGGCAAACATACTGTCCTAATCGATACTGCCGGCATGGGCCAGCGCGATCAGATGGTGGCCGAACAGGCCGCCATGCTGTCGGGCGCAGGTACCGACATCAAGCGCCTGTTGTGCCTCAATGCAACGGCGACCGGCGGCACGCTCAATGAAGTCGTGAGCGCGTATTCGGGCGATGGCCTGGCGGGTTGCATTATTACCAAGCTCGACGAAGCGGCAACCATCGGCAACGTGCTGGATGTTGTCATCCGTCAAAAACTGAATCTGTATTACGTGGCGAACGGTCAGCGCGTGCCGGAAGATTTGCACGTTGCCAACAGGTTGTATCTGGCTGACCGCGCTTTTAAACTGAAGCGAGAAACAGCACCGTTCGAATTTCAGGATGCCGAGTTGCCGGTTGTTGTCGGACCGACGGCCACGGCCATGAATGACAAAAGCCTGCGGGAGGTGATCCTTGGCTAGCTATGACGTTGATCAAGCGGAAGGACTGCGACGGATGCTGGAGCGTCCGACGCCGCGCGTGTTCACTTTCTTCTCGGTTCTTCCCGACGATGAAAAAGGCGCGATGCTGATCAATCTGGCAGCCTCTCTTGCCGCCGCCGACCACAACGCATTACTGGTCGACGCTTGCATGACGCCCTCGGTGATCTTGTCGCGTTTCGGCGGTGTCGCCGTGGCGACACTGCTTGACGTTGCCCGTCAGGAGCGGCGTTTGGACGAAGCGGTACGCATGGTGCCGGAAGGTTTCGCACTGGCGCGCCTGTCGCGCAAGAATGTATCGGCTTCCACGCATCCGCAAGCCTCACGGCTGGCACAAATTTTCGACGGACTGACGGAAGAGTCGGACATCACGCTCATCAATGGTGAGTTGAACGACGACGAACTGCTGCCGGTGCCGGCCATGGAAATGGGCGAAATCGTGGTGCACATGTCGACCAGCCCGACCTCGATCAAGGCGGCTTACGTCTTGCTCAAGGGCCTCAGCGACAAGCTCGGCCGCCGTCCTTTCAACCTGCTCGTGAGCGGTGGTTCGGACGCGGAAGCCCAGATGGTGTATGCCAACATGGCGCAGGCGGCCAATCGCTACCTGGCGGCGCAATTGCATTTCATGGGCTCCATCCCGGCAGATGAACATATCCGTCGCGCATCGGGACAGGGCCGCACCGTGCTGGAAGCATTTCCGCTGGCCGGCGCGACGCTTGCGTTCAAGCGTCTGGCCGATCAGTTTTCGTTGTCCAATCTCACCAAAGGCACGTACGGTATGGCAACCGATGGTGCAAGTCTCGGAGTATGACGTGTTATGTATAACGTCAAGGGAAAGACGACCAAGAACGATTTGCTCGAGCTGCATGCGGCGCTTGTAAAAAAGCTGGCGCATCAGATGAAGGCAAAGCTTCCGCCGAGCGTGGAAGTGGACGACTTGATTCAGGCAGGCATGATCGGTCTGCTTGATGCCGTCAATCGCTATGAAGAAACGCACGGCGCGCAGTTCGAAACCTATGCCGTGCAGCGTATCCGCGGCGCCATGCTGGACGAACTGCGCAGCAGCGACTGGCTGCCGCGCAGCATCCGCCAGAATACCCGCAAGATCGAAGAGGCCATCCATGTCCTGCTGCAACAACTCGGCCGTCCGCCGCAGGAGACCGAGGTCGCCACGCAGCTCAAGCTGAGCTTGCCGGAATACCAGGACATGCTGACCGAATGCGGCGGCCACCAGCTGATTTACTACGAAGATTTCCACGATGCCGATGGCGGTCACGAGCATTTCCTCGATCGTTATCAGACCCGTGATACCGATGACCCGTTGCAGAACCTGATCAACGGTGGTTTCCGCGACGCCGTCATCGATTCGATCAAGGCCCTGCCTGAGCGTGAAAAAATCCTCATGGGCCTGTACTACGAACAGGAAATGAACTTGAAGGAAATCGGCGCCGTCATGGGCGTCTCCGAGTCGCGGGTTTGCCAGCTGCACAGCCAGGCCATCGCCCGCATGCGCTCGACCTTGAGGGAGCAGGCGTGGACTGGAGTAGCGTAGGAGGGATACTGCTGGCGTTGGGAGGCATCCTCCTGGGCTTGCTGCTTGAAGGCGGTCATCCCGGTTCTATCCTGCAGCCGACCGCTTTCCTGATCGTCTTCACCGGCACCGTCGGTGCCGTGCTGCTGCAAACCAGGCTCGACAACTTCGTCCACGGCATCAAGTTGCTGTCCTGGGTATTTTCTCCGCCGGTTCACAATCACCGCAAACTGATCGACAACATCACGGTCTGGAGCGGCATCTCGCGGCGCGAAGGTCTGCTGCATCTCGAAGAGCACATGAACGACAGCAGCGACCCCTTCGTCAAGAAGGGCCTGCGCCTGCTGATCGACGGCATCACACCGGCCAAGTTGCTCGAGATCCTCGAGGTCGATACTACCGCTTACGAAACCCGCCAGCGCCAGGCGCTCAAGATATGGGAAGCCGCCGGCGGCTATTCGCCGACGATCGGCATCCTTGGCGCGGTGCTCGGCCTGATCCATGTGATGGAAAATTTATCCGACCCCGCCAAGCTGGGCGGCGGCATCGCGGTGGCGTTTGTGGCGACGATTTACGGCGTCGGCCTGGCTAATCTGTTCTTCCTGCCGGTGGCCAACAAGCTCAAGGAGTTGCTCGCCGTGGAAGTGAATCGACGCGACATGGTGGCCGACAGTCTGTTCGGCATTGCCAGCGGCGACAATCCGCGCGTGATCCAGGAGCGCGCCGAATCCTATTTCACCACCGCATGACCTACTGACGCACAACGCACATCATGGCGCGCAAAAAACATGAAGAAGAGCATGAGAACCACGAGCGCTGGCTGGTTTCCTATGCCGACTTCATTACGCTGCTGTTCGCGTTTTTCGTGGTCATGTATGCCATTTCCCAGGTCAACGAAGGCAAGTACAAGATCCTTGCCGACTCGCTGATCAACGCCTTCGGCAAGGAGCCGGTCTCGACCGCGCCGATCATTGTTCAGGCTGGCGGGCAGGGCGCCCAGCAATCCGTCGCACCCAAAATCACGCTGCAGAAACCGCGCAACAACGAAGCGCTACGCCGTGAAAAAGAGCGCATGACCGACATGGCGCGCGACATCATGCAGGTACTGGCGCCATTGGTCCAGGAAGGCAAGGTGCGTGTGACCCAAACGAGCGTGGGCGTCAATGTCGAGATCAACGCCAATGTATTGTTCGCACCCGGCGACGCCAAGGTCAGCAAGGAGTCGGAAGAAACCCTGATTGCCATCGCGCGCGTGCTGAAGAATGACGATCACGCCATCCAGATCGAAGGGCATACCGACAATACGCAGATCAACACCAGCGTGTTTCCTTCCAATTGGGAACTGTCGGCGGTGCGCGCGAGCACGGTGGCGCGACTGTTCAACAACCAAGGCATCGCCGACCTGCGCTTGACGGCGGTCGGGCATGGATCGAACCAGTCGGTGGCTTCCAACGATACGCCGGAAGGGCGGCTGCGTAATCGTCGCGTTGACGTGATGATCTTGTCGCGATTGGCGGAACAGGCAACCGAGGTGCCGTTTGCGGACGAGGGCGGCAAGGCTGCGCTACCGGTCCAGCCCAAGTCGGCGCCCTAAAGCAAAAAGCCCGTTCTTGCGAACGGGCTTTTCAAATTCCGGGCTGTCGAAAATCAGCCGATGCCGAGGGGGCGACCAGAGCTGCGCAGGCTGGACTGGCCGTCAGGACCATAAAAGGAGCCGTTGCTCTTGCCTTGCAGGATGTTCATGGCGTTCTGATTGATTGCCATTTGCTTGCCGATCAGCAAGCCGTTCAGGCGATTCAGTTCGCGTGCAGATTGGGCCAGTGCGAACAATTCATCCCACACTTGCTTGTCTTCAGCCGAACCGTGTTGTTCGATCCATGACTGCATGCCGTTTTCGCCGGCAGTGAATCCCAGCGCAGCCAGAATTTTGTGACGCTGATCCGCCAACGTCGCCATGTTGGCAACAATATTGGCCTTCTCGTTGATGATGTCGGGAATCTTGTCGGCATCACCATTGCCGCTGAGCAAATCCTGCTCTTGCTGCAACGCCGCCACCAGGCGTGACGTGACCAGCTTTTCGTCAGCGAGTGTCTGGGATGGCAGAAGCGAATTACTTGTCATTACATTAAGCCCTGCGTGAACCGATCAGATCTTTGACAGTATCGAGCAAACCGCTGGCGACTTTCTCGGGATCAACCTGAAAGGTGCCGTTAGCGATGGCAGCCTTGATTTCAGCAACTTTTTTGGCGTCGAAAGTGCCGCCGGTCGCAGTGGCTTTCACACCCAGTGATTGATATTGCGAGGACAGCTGGACATTGGCGGCGGTAGAAGCGTCGCTGCCTGTCTTGGCTGTTGTTGTACCGGCATTGCTGTTTGCGGAGCGCGCCTGGGGTTGCGCGATTTCCGGTAAGCCTTTGCCTGTTTTGAGGGCGTCATTAACGTTCACGGCATCATCCTTAATGGGTTAGGGTTCTGTGACCCGCCTGTTGCCTAGATTATCGGCCATTTTTCCGCAAACTTTAATTCTTTTATCGCCCGTCAGGATGTTTCTTGTCAGTAATTGATTTCGAGTATGCCGCCGGCCTTCGCTATCCCGCTCACGACCTGGCCTGCAGGCGTTTTGGCTTGCACCATTTGGCCTTCGCTACCGTTCGTCAGGGCGCGCGCTTCGGTAGAAATCTGGAAGCCGGGGCCGGTGGATACCACGCGTACGGTTTGCCCCTGCTGGACTACACGATTGCTGCGCAATGCATCCTGGCGGATCGGGGCGCCCATCGCCAGCGAAATGTTGGCGGTGCGGCCGATGGCCTGGGTTGGATCGGTAATGATGCTGCTGGGCAAATTCGAGAGGTCACCTTTCATCTTGGTGATGTCATTCGGGCCGATGATCTGGCCTTGTGCCAACGGCGCTGCGGTGACAATATATTCTGCAATGACCTGTACCGTGGCGCGCACGTAGATTGTCCACGGCGACGGCGCGATGCACTTGATGCCGATGGTGGTGCGGCCCCACAGGCGGCCGCCGTTCGGCATGAAGGCTTGCGGCGACGTGCAGGCGGCAAGGTTCAGGCGGCTGTCGACCGGTTCGACGGCAATATTGACAGTGCCGGACAAACCGGTTGTCTGTACTTTCATGAATTGTTCTGCAATCTTTTGCAGGGCGCCAAGATCCTGGCGCGGCGGGGTGTTCTGTTCAGCAGTTTGCGCCAGCGCAGACAGCCCGAATACGGGCAGCAACAGCAGCAAAGGCAACAGCGCTTTGGACAATAATTTCATAACAACAACTTTTCAACCCGGGTGATCGGAGGCAGGGCCATCCTGTCAGCAATAGTACTGGCGGCCGACTCTGTCAAAAGGTCGAACAAGGCATAGTTTTCTCTCTTTCTCGGGCATTAGAGTTTGAGGGGTAGCCTTATGATCCAATGGTGTGTAAATCCCATTATCGGCGTAAAGCGTACTTTATGAAGGGTACGTCAGGAGGATTAGATGGCTGCAAAACTGGATGATTATCTGCGATTCAATGAAACGGCGCTGAATTTGCGCGCCCAGCGTCAGCAATTGCTGGCGTCCAATATCGCCAACGCGGATACGCCGAATTACAAGGCGCGCGACATCGACTTCGCCAAAACGCTGGAAGGCGCCATGGCGGGCAAGTCGAGCACGGTGCCACCGGTCGAGCTGGCGCGCACCTCGTCGGCCCACATTTCCGGCAAGGCTGCGGGCGACGGCGGCATCGGCGGTTCGCCGCTGCTGTATCGGAAGGAAACGCAAAGCAGTGTGGACGGCAACACCGTCGACATGGACGTCGAACGTAACCAATTTACCGACAACGCGGTGCGCTACGAAGCAGGCATCACCGCCGTCAATGCGCAGATCAAAGGTCTGCTCGCTGCCATCCAACCAGGCTGATCATCATGTCTCTTTCCAATATTTTCAACGTCGCCGGTTCTGCCATGAGTGCGCAATCCCAGCGCCTCAATACGGTCGCCAGCAACATCGCCAACGCCGACAGCGCAACCGGTCCGGACGGCAAGCCGTACAAGGCCAAGCAAGTGGTATTCAAGGCGGTCCCGTTCGGTAATATCGAGAACAGCGGTGTGCAGGTCAGCCAGATCGTCGAAGACCAGGCGCCGCCCAAGCTGATGTACGACCCCAAGCATCCGATGGCCGACAGCAACGGCTACGTCGCCATGCCCAACGTCAATCCGGTAGAGGAGATGGTCAACATGATCTCCGCATCGCGTTCGTATCAGACTAACGTCGAAACGATGAATACCGCCAAGAACATGTTGATGAAAACCCTCACCATCGGTCAATAAGGAAGATCTTAAATCATGACTACTGTCTCCAACGATCTGCTGTCGTCAATGAATGGCACGTCGACATCGACCTCCAATACTTCGAGCCTGAACGACAATAGCCCCGAAGCGATCCAGAATCGCTTTCTGAAGCTGCTGACCGTGCAGATGCAGAACCAGGATCCGACCAATCCGATGGACAATTCGCAGCTGACCACACAGCTGGCGCAGCTGTCGACCGTGTCGGGCATCAGCCAGCTGAACACCACGCTGGCGTCGCTCATGTCCAACCTGGGTTCGGCGCAGTCGCTGCAAGCAGCCAACATGATCGGCCACAGTGTGCTGGCCGCGGGCAACAACCTGACTCTGACTTCGGATACCGTCAAGGCTGCCGACGGCACCGAGACAACCACACAAAAAGCCGTGTTTGGCGTGCAGCTCGGCGCCAACGCCGACAGCATTCAGGTCACCATCCGTGACGCGACCACCGGCGCCGTCGTGCGTCAGATGGATCTGGGCAGCCAGGCTGCGGGCACCGTGCCGGTCATCTGGGACGGCACCAACGACGCCGGCACCAAGGCGGCCGACGGTCAGTACACCTTCACTGTCGCAGCGACCAGCGCCGGCACCGCCGTGGACGCCACGGCGCTGTCCTTCGGCACGGTTGCCAGCGTCAGCACCGGCACCGACGGCGTCAAGCTGAATGTATCGAATATCGGCACCATCAAGCCGACCGACGTTATCCAAATCCTGTAATCCACTGACTGCTTCCAGCACAAGGAGAATCAAATGAGTTTTCAACAAGGCCTGAGCGGTCTGGCAGGGGCATCGAAGAGCCTCGACGTGATCGGCAATAACGTTGCCAACGCCAGCACAGTGGGTTTCAAATCGGCACAGGCGCAGTTCGCCGACATGTACGCCAACTCGATGAACCGTTCCGGCAACTCGCCGGTTGGTATCGGCGTTGCGGTGGCGAACGTGGCGCAGGCATTTACGCAGGGTAACGTCACCACGACCAACAATCCGCTGGACATCGCCATCAACGGCGATGGTTTCTTCCGCATGCAGGGCAGCCTGACCGACCAGTCGCCGATGTACGGCCGCAACGGTCAGTTTCAGCTGGACAAAGACGGTTACATCATCAATCCGAGTGAAAAGGGCGCATACCTGACCGGCTGGCTGGGCAACGTCGTCGGCGGTGATCCTGTTCCTCTGAAGATCGACACATCGAATATTCCTGCCACCGCGACCACGCTGATCAGCACCAAGCTGAACCTGGATTCGCGCCTGACCGGCATCGTGCCTGCGACGACGCCATTCAGCACGACCAATGCGGCCAGCTACAACAGTACTACCGGTGTCACCATGTATGACAGCCTGGGCAACTCGTACAACGTGCAGACGTACTACGTCAAGAACGCGACCACATCTACTGCTACCCAGACCAATTGGGATGTCTACGCGACCATTGACGGCGTCACTTATCCTGCCGCCGGTGCACCGGTGAAGATTGATACATTGTCGTTCAACAGCTCTGGTGTGTTGACTGCCGGTGCAACAGGCAGCACCTTCACCGCAGCGGTCCTGAATGGCCCTCCAGGCTACGTCAAGCCGGGCGCAACCTTCCCTGCAGCCGTTGCTTTCGATTACACCGGTACGACGCAAACCGGCCAGGCTTTCACGCCGGTCGCGCAAGACCAGAACGGTAAAGCGCCTGGCGTGCTGTCGAGCTTCTCGATCGGCAAAGATGGTCAGATTCTCGGTAGCTACTCCAACAACGACACCAAAGTGCTCGGTCAGGTTTTGCTGGTGAACTTCGCCAATCCGAACGGCCTGTCGCCGCTGGGCAGCAACCTGTACACCGCGACCGCTGACGCCGGCGAGCCGCTGGTCGGCAAGCCGACCACGGGTCAGTTCGGTGTCCTGCAAGCGCGCGCCGTGGAAGACTCCAACGTCGATCTGACCACTGAACTGGTCAACATGATTGTGGCGCAACGCGTTTATCAGGCCAACTCGCAGACCATCAAGGTGCAGGATACCGTCCTGCAGACGCTGGTCAGCCTGCGCTAAGCAATTTGAAATAAGTGGGGAAGCGCGCGGCAGCGATGCCGCGCGCACACAAAGGGGTAATTATGGATCGTGTGATTTACACCGCCATGTCCGGCGCCAAGCACACAATGGAGCAGCAGGCCACCGCCAGCAACAACCTGGCGAACGCGACAACGACCGGCTTCCGTTCCCAGCTCGACACCTTCCGCGCCGTACCGGTGGTGGGCGGCGAAGGGCTGGCGACGCGCACGTTCGTGGTCGATTCTACTGCGGGTAGCAACTTCGCGTTGGGCCCGATACAAGACACCGGCCGTGCGCTGGACGTCGCTGTGGCGGGAGATGGCTGGATTGCAGTGCAGACCGCCGATGGCGGCGAAGCCTACACCCGCAACGGCAGCTTCAAGATGAGCGAAAACGGCATTCTGCAAACGCAGACCGGCCTGAGCGTCATGGGCGACGGCGGTCCGATCAGCATTCCTCCTGATGTGACGATCGCGATTGCACCGGACGGCACGGTCTCCTCGATCCCCACTATGGGTACGCCCAACGCGGTGAACATCCTGGGCCGCATCAAGATGGTCAATCCGGATGAGAAGTCGCTCAAGCGTGGCGACGACGGTCTGTTCCGCCTGACCGCAGGCACCCAGGCCCCGCCCGACGCGAACGTTCGCCTGGTCGGCGGCGCGCTCGAAGGCAGTAACGTCAACGTGGTCGATTCCATGGTCAACATGATCAACCTCGCGCGCCAATTCGACCTGAACATGAAGGTGGTGACAACCGCCCAAAGTGATGCAGACAAAGCCAACCAAATTCTGTCGTTGTCCTGACGCTAGACCGACTATTCAGGTACTGGAGAAAACATGATTCGTTCCCTGTGGATTGCCAAAACCGGCCTCGATGCGCAACAAACGCAACTCGACGTCATTTCGAATAACCTCGCCAACACCAGCACCAACGGCTTCAAGCGTTCGCGCGCCGTGTTCGAGGATCTGATGTACCAGACCCTGCGCCAGCCGGGTGCGCAGTCGTCGCAACAGACACAACTGCCGTCGGGCCTGCAAATCGGTACCGGTGTGCGTCCGGTCGCGACTGAGCGTATCCATACGCAAGGCAACACCAACCAGACCAGCAATGACAAGGACGTCGCGATTCAAGGCGCCGGCTTCTTCCAGGTGCTGATGCCGGACGGCACGACGCAATACACACGCGACGGTTCGTTCCAGTCGGATGCCCAGGGCCAACTGGTGACGTCGAGCGGCTATGTGGTTCAGCCGCCGATCACGATGCCTGCCAACATGACCAAGCTGACCATCGGTCGCGACGGCACCGTCTCGATCATGCAAGCCGGTTCGACTGCGACCACGCAGATCGGCACGCTGCAGATCGCCACCTTCATCAATCCGGCCGGTCTCGAAAGCAAGGGTGAAAATCTCTACGCTGAAACTGCCGCCTCCGGTACGCCTGCACCAAATACTCCGGGCACCAACGGCGCCGGCGCATTGTGGCAAGGCTATGTCGAGACCTCGAACGTGAACGTGGTCGAGGAAATGGTCAACATGATCCAGACCCAGCGTGCGTATGAAATGAACAGCAAGGCGATCACGACATCCGACCAGATGCTGGCCAAGCTGTCGCAGTTGTAATCTGTTTTTGTAATGCTTTGATGAAATGGGATGAGGCAAACATGAAAAGCCTGCTGAAACTTGCCGCCATCGTAGGGATGATTGCTCTTGCCGGATGTGAAACGGTGCCGGATTCGATCGTCAAAACGCCGTTGACGGCCAGGCCGCAGCCGGCTGCTTACGCACCGGCAACCAATGGCGCGATCTTCCAGTCGGCCGCATATCGTCCCTTGCTGGAAGACCGCCGTGCACGCCTGGTGGGCGACACCCTGACTATCGTCATCAATGAAAAGACCAGCGCCGCCAAATCGGCGGGCAGCTCCGGCAGCAAGACCGGCAGTGCTACTGCCGTCGCGCCGACGCTGTTCGGCATGTCCATCAAGGAACTGTCCGGCAGTGGCGGCAGCACCAACAAGTTTGAAGACAAGGGCGCGATCAGCTCCAGCAACAACTTCACCGGCACCATCGGCGTGACCGTCATTGAAGTGATGCCAAACGGTAATATGGTTGTCAGCGGCGAGAAGCAGGTGGCGCTCGACAAGGGCGTCGAATACGTGCGCTTCTCGGGCACCGTCAGCCCGGACAACATCGCGACCGGCAATACGGTGTCGTCGACGCTGGTGGCCGACGCCAAAGTCGAGTACCGAACCAATACACGTGTGGATATGGCGGAATTCATGTCTTCTTTGTCACGCTTCTTCTTTAGCGTGTCGCCGTTCTAGTCCCAAGGTGGTATCCATGATTTTCCGTTCGCTTTCTCTGTCTTTGTCTCTGTTCCGCTCCAACCGCCTGGCGACAACGCTGGTGGCTGCGGCATGCCTGCTCAGCGCCGGCATCAGCCATGCGGAACGTCTCAAGGACCTGGCCAGCATCCAGGGCGTGCGGCAGAATCAACTGGTGGGTTACGGTTTGGCCGTCGGTCTCGACGGCAGCGGCGACCAGACCACCCAGACACCGTTTACCGTGCAGAGCGTGATCAGCATGCTGCAACAACTGGGCGTCAATCTGCCCAGCACTTCGACTAGCAACATGCAGCTCAAGAACGTCGCTGCAGTGATGGTGACGACTTCTTTGCCGGCATTTGCTCAGCCGGGACAAACGCTGGATGTCACCGTTTCCTCGATCGGTAACGCGAAGAGCATCCGTGGCGGCACGCTGCTGATGGCGCCGCTGAAAGGCGCCGACGGTCAGATCTACGCGATCGCCCAGGGCAACATCGTGGTCGGCGGCGCGGGTGCTTCCGCGGCCGGCAGCAGCGCCACCATCAATCATCTGAGCGTCGGCCGCATCTCCGCCGGCGCCACCGTCGAACGTTCGGTGCCATCGGCGCTGGGGCAGGGCGATACGGTCAATCTGGAACTCAACGACAACGATTTTTCCACCGCCAGCCGCGTAGTGGAAGCAGTGAACAAACGTTTTGGCTTTGATACGGCCATGGCGCAGGACGGTCGCGTGATCCGGATCCGTGCGCCGATCGGCAGTGGCGATCGCGTGGCTTTTCTTGGCGCGCTGGAAAACATCGACGTCATTCCTTCACGCGTGCAAGCCAAGGTAATCCTGAATGCGCGCACCGGTTCGGTGGTGATGAACCAGGCGGTGACGCTGGACACCTGCGCGGTATCGCACGGCAATCTGTCGGTGGTGATCAACGCGGAAAACAGCATCAGCCAGCCCGGCGCCTTGTCCGGCGGCCAGACCGCTGCCAACCAGAACGCACAGATTTCCATTAGTTCGGCTCCCGGCAAGGTCATGTACCTGAAGGGCGGCGCCTCGCTGGCCGAAGTGGTCAAGGCGCTCAATGCCATCGGCGCGACGCCGCAGGATCTGCTGGCGATTCTGCAAGCCATGAAGGCTGCCGGCTCCTTGCGCGCCGAGCTGGAAATCATCTAACCGGGGCAGTACATGATCAACAACATCAAACCGGGTAATCCAACCGAAAGCCTTGCCGCTGACGCCAACAGCCTCAACAGCTTGCGTTCCGCCGCGGCTACGCAATCGCCGGAATCGCTCAAGGGTGCGGCCAAGCAGTTCGAAGCGCTGTTCCTGAACATGATGTTGAAGAGCATGCGCGATGCGACACCGCAGGACGGCATGTTCGACAGCCCGCAGACCAAGATGTTTACCAGCATGCTCGATCAACAGCTGAGCCAGAACATGGCCCAGCGCGGCGTTGGCCTGGCCGACATGCTGGTGCGCCAACTGTCCAGCAGCCTGAATAAGCCGTTGCCGACCGACGAAGACGGCGCATCGGCCTTGCCGCTGGACATTCCGCTGGCCAACACGCTGAGCGATCTCGACAAGTCGCGTCTGGTGCAAGGCCTTGCCAATGCGGCCGTTTACGACAGCACATCTTCGCAAGGCGGCAACAAGCGCAAGGGCGGTCAGCAGCGTCCGGCGCACGTCGAAGCCTTCCAGAATCGTTTGCAGGCTGATGCCGAGGCCGCCAGCCGCGTCACCGGCATCCCCGCCAAATTCATGCTGGCGCAAGCCGCACTGGAAACCGGCTGGGGCAAGAAAGAAATCCGCGCCCGCGACGGCAGCTCCGCGCACAATCTGTTCGGCATCAAGGCGACCGGCAACTGGACCGGCAAGACGGTCGACGCGACAACGATCGAATACGTCAACGGCGTGGCGCAGCGCAAGGTGGAAAAATTCCGCGCATACGATTCTTATTCCGAAGCCTTCCAGGATTACGCCAAGCTGCTGCGCAGCAACCCGCGCTATGAAAAAGTGTTGGCCAATGCGCAAGATGCTCACGGTTTTGCTTACGGACTGCAACGCGCAGGCTATGCAACCGATCCACATTATGCGGAAAAGCTATCGCGCATCATCCGCCAGTCGCTGTCGGTCTGATGCTCGGCCTGACGGGCGGGCTGATGCATGGGCTGACACATGGGCTGATATCGGCCCGGGCGGGTCTTTCCATACGCTGTGGGGAACATCAGGCGCTTCCCGCACTCTCAAAATCATTGGTAACGCGTCCTAAAGTTTCCCTGCAGGATGCCGTTCACTAGGTTATTCCGTTAAAGAACAGACAGCTAGCATGGCAACCAATATCTTCAGTATCGGGCAAAGTGCACTGGCCGCAGCTCAGGCGGCCCAGGCGACCACCAGCCATAACATTTCCAATGCGACAACCCCGGGCTATAACCGCCAGGTAGTCGTACAAAGCACGGCCGGCGGCATCAACTACGGTTACGGCTTTATCGGGCAGGGTACGCAGGTTGCCGAAATCAAGCGCGTCTATAACGATTTCCTCAACAAGCAGGTCATGGCGTCGCAGACCACTGCGAGCTCGCTCGACTCCTACCTGTCGCAGATCAGCCAACTGAACAATCTGGTCGCGGATACGTCGGCAGGCCTGTCGCCTGCGCTGCAGGATTTTTTCAAGTCCATGCAGAACCTGGCATCGACACCGAACAATGACGCCGCCCGTCAGGCCGTGCTGTCCGCCGGTTCCACGCTGGCTGCGCGTTTCCAGAGCCTGAATGACCAGATGGCGCAGAGCCGCACCAGCGTCAACGCCCAGATTACATCGAGCATTGGCTCCATCAATTCCCTGGCGACACAGATCCAGGAGCTGAACCAGGCCATCATCAAGGCCCAAGGCAGCGGCGGCGGCGCAGCACCAAATGATTTGCTTGATCAGCGCGATCAGGCGGTTGCCGATCTGAACAAGATCGTCAAGGTCACGACATTGCCGCAAAGTAATGGATCGTTGAGCGTGTTCGTCGGCAACGGCCAGCCTCTGGTGCTGGGTGATCAGGTTGCACAACTGGTGGCGACCCCGGCGGACGATGATCCGACGCGCCTGCAAGTGTCGATCAAGACCAGCAGCAACGCCACCATCCTGCTGCCGGACGGTGCATTCACCGGCGGTAGCTTGGGCGGCATCCTGCAATACCGCACTGAGACACTCGATACTGCGCAGAACACCTTGGGCCGCGTTGCGATCGCGATGGCCAGCGCGTTCAACGCGCAGCACAAGCTGGGGCAGGATCAGAACGGTGCGCTGGGTACCGACTTTTTCAATGTGCCGGTGCCGTCCGTCGTGGCCAACACGAAGAATCACACCGTGGCACCACTGGCTGCTGCTACGGCTACCATCACCAATCCATCTGCGCTGTCGACCAGCGACTATCGTCTGGACTTCGATGGCACCAATTATTCGGTGACGCGTCTGTCGGACAACAATAAAACGAGTTCGACGACGGTGCCCATCACCATTGACGGTGTGCAGTTCGGCTCGACCAACATGGTGGCCAACGACAGCTTCTTGATCAAGCCGACCATCAACGGTGCCAACGGCATCAGTGTCGCAATCACCAATACACAAAAGATCGCTGCAGGAACACCAATCGTGACGTCGACCAATGCGGTCACCGATATGGGCCTGGTCACGACGGGTAACACCGGTACCGGCGTGGTGACCTCGGCGTCGGTCAACAAGGCAGCATTCACGCCGAACTCGACGCAGACTTACACTTATAGCAGCGGTCCGAACACGCTTACATTGACGCCATCTCCAACCGGAAACGTTACGGTCACCACGACGGCCGGAGTGACGACGCCTTACACACCCGGCACGCCGATTCCTTATTCGCCCGGCGCCACTATTACCGCGGACGGCGTTAGTTTCGTGCTGAGCGGAACGCCTGCGAACAACGACAAATTCGTCTTTTCTCCGAAACCGGCAAATACTGGCACCGCGACAATTTCGGCAGGGACTATTGATACCAACTATGCGGCTACGCCGCTGGGACCAACAGTCAAGTTGGGTTTTACATTCAATTCGACAGGTAGCACGTTGACCCCGAACGGGTCGGTAGGTGCCGTCGTGGTCACTCATACTGACGGCACTACTACTAACTACGCTGCAGGTGCGAATATCGGCTTTACGCCTGGCGACAAGCTCACCACCGGTGGCATCAGTTTTACCATCACCGGCCAGCCAGCCAATGGCGATCAATTCTACGTCTCACCGAATACCAATGGTGTGACCGACAATCGTAACGCGCTGGCCTTGAATGCATTGCAGACTGCCAACACGATCGGCAATACCTCGTTCCAGGGTTCGTATTCGCAGCTGGTGAGCCTGATCGGCAACAAGACCAACGAGATCACGGTCACCAACAAGGCTGAGAATGCGCGTCTGACCGCGATTCAGCAAGAGCAGCAATCCGAATCCGGCGTCAACCAGGACGAAGAATTGTCCAACATGATCAAGAATCAGACGGCCTACCAGGCTGCGGCAAAAATCATTCAGGCTGCCAGCGACATGCTGAATGTCTTGTTCACGCTCGGCGGCTAGTTTTAAGGAAGATCAAAATGCGTATCAGCACAAGCATGCTCTATCAACTGAGCAACACTGAATTGACCAGCATGCAGGGTTCCATCCTGAAGCTGAACCAGCAAGTGACCCAGCAGCAAACCGTGTTGCTGCCGTCCGATGACGCCGTGGCTGCCGCGCGCGCGCTGGATCTGTCGCAGACGCAGGGGCTCAACGATCAGTACAAGATCAATCGCAACAATGCCGACAGCTCGCTGTCGCAGGTGAACGCGGCCCTGACCAACGTCACGGCGATGCTGACCAAGATCAAGTCGAACATAACCCAAGCCGGCAACGCGGCATACTCCAACAGCGAACGCGCCAACATGGCGACCGAGCTCAAGGGCAACCTGAAAGAAATGCTGGGCTTCGCCAACGCCACCGATGCGCTGGGCAACTATCTGTTCTCGGGTTTCAAGGCCACCACGCAGCCGTTCGATTACGACAGCATGGGCAATATCGTCTATAACGGTGACCAGGGCCAGCAGTCGTTGCAGGTGGATTCGACCCGCAACATGGAAATCAGCGTGTCCGGTCAGGCGGTGTTCCAAGGCGCAGGGCAGGACACCTTCAAGAACATGCAGGATCTGATCACACTGTTGCAGGTACCTGTCACCGAGGCTGCCAACAACGCGGATACTCAGGCTGCCAATACGTTCAATTATCCTGTGGGTTCGTTGCCGGCACAATATCCCATTCAAGCCTACAAGACGGCGCAAGCTGCGTTGGATGCGGCTGCGCCAACTGACCCGAATTACAGCACGTTGCTGACACAGGCGGCCAACGCCAAGCTGTTATCGGACAAGGCAGATGCCGCGCGCACACCGATTCCAGGCAGCCAGGCGGCATTGACCCGTGGCCTGAACAAGCTCGGTGGAGCGATCGACCTGCAGATGAACAGCGTCGGCGCAGCGACCGCCTCGGTAGGGGCGCGCCAGTCTGAGATTGACAATCTGAACGCAACCGGCGATGTGCTCAAGGTGCAATACGAGCAAAGCGTGAACGATCTGCTGGGCCGCAACCCATCGGACCTTGCTGCAAACATCAGCGCGCTGTCGCTGCAGCAGACTTATCTGCAGGCTGCGCAAAAATCCTTCGTCACCACCAGCAGCCTGACGCTGTTGAACTATCTGAAGTAATTCTTCCGGCCGGGCGAACTGCGGTTCGTCCGGTGTCTCAATCTTCCCCGTAACAGTCCTTCTCCCGCTTATTCATTTGTCCGCTATCAGGGCGTGATGAGTCTTGTCCTGTCCCGAGCAGGATCCTTTGTCTGGTCAAGCTTGAAAAGTGTTTGTGGCTACGTTGCAAACCGACGGCTCGCCCGCCGTATGGCTAGTGTTTGGGGATCGGCGGGATGGTCGCCATGCCGCCGAGCATACGCACGGTTTCGATGGTGTCGTTGAGGAAGTGCTGCAGCGGCGTCAGCATGTAGGGCAGGCAGATTGCGATCAGCAGGAAGCCGGCGACCATCGTGATCGGAAAGCCGATGCCGAAGAGATTCAGTGCCGGCGCCGCGCGCGTCAGGATGCCCAGCGCCATGTTGGTGATCAGCAGGGCGACGATCATGGGCAGTGATAATTGCAGTCCCATGCTGAAGATGCGCGCGCCGGAAAGCGCGATGTAGTGGAAGCCTTCGGCCGTCACCGGCGCCGCAGTGATCGGCAGGGTGTTGAAACTGTCCGCGATGACGGCAACCAGCACCAGATGGCCGTTGATGCTCAGGAAGACCAGTGTGGCAAGCAGGGAAAACAACTGGCTGATGGCGGACGTGCGTCCTTGAGATTGCGGATCGAAGAAGACGGCGAAGCCGAGGCCCATGGTGTTGCTGGTCATTTCCCCGGCCATTTCCACTGCGGCAAAAACCAGGCGGACGGAGAATCCCATGGCCGCGCCAATGATGAATTGCTGGACCAGGATCAGCAGTCCCGTCATCGACATCGGATCGAGCGCCGGCGGCACCGGCACGTTGGGTGCGATGACCAGCGAGGTCATGACCCCAAGCAGGATTTTCACCAGCATCGGCACGCTGGCGCTGCCAAACGGCGGCGCGACAGCCAGCAATCCGAGGATGCGCGTCAGCGGCCAGATGAATGCGGCGATCCAGATGTAGAGCTGAGCGCTGGTGACGTTGATCATGATGTTGCGATTGCCTGTGGGCGTGGCAATCCTTGCATGCCTTACTGCACCATGGCGGGAATGCCGGTAAACATCAGGCGCATGTAATCGAGCATGATGCTCAGCATCCACGGGCCGGCAATGATGAGTGCAAGGAAGACCCCAACCAGTTTCGGAATGAAGGTCAGCGTGGCTTCATTGATCTGTGTCGCGGCTTGAAAAATACTGACGATCAGGCCGATGATCAGCGCGGTGAACAGCATCGGCGCGGCGATCATCAGAGTGACTTCCATGGCCTGGCGGCCGAGGGTCATTACGCTTTCTGGTGTCATGGCGGGGCCTTAGTAAAAACTTTCTGCCAGCGATCCGATCAGCAGCTGCCAGCCGTCAACGAGGACGAACAGCATCAGCTTGAACGGTAGCGACACGATTGCCGGCGACATCATCATCATCCCCATCGACATCAGGATACTGGCGACCACCATGTCGATGATCAGGAAGGGGATGAAAATGGCGAAACTGATCTGGAATGCAGTCTTCAGTTCGCTGGTGATGAATGCCGGGATCAGCAGGCGCAGCGGTACATCTTCCGGGCCTTGCAGGTCGGGGCTGTGGGACAGCTTGACGTACAGGGCGAGGTCGGACTGGCGCGTTTGCTTGAGCATGAACTCCTTGAGCGGCCCGGCGCCTTTTTCCATTGCATCGATCATGGAAATCTTGTTCTCGGAGAAGGGCAGGTAGGCGTCGGCGTAGATCTTGTCGAACACCGGACCCATCACGAACAGGGTCAGGAACAGCGACAAGCCGACCAGCACCTGCGTCGGCGGCGTCGACTGCGTACCCAGCGCCTGGCGCAGCAGCGACAGCACGATGACGATGCGCGTGAAGCAGGTCATCATCAGCAGCGCGGCCGGGATGAAGGACAGCGACGTGAGCAACAGCATCGTCTGGATGCTGAGGTTGTAGGTCTGTCCGCCGCCTGGGGCCGGTGTGCTCGTGAATGCAGGCAAGCCCTGTTGTGCGGCTGCCGCGAGCGGCAGACAGAGCAGGAAAACCGGCAGCAGGCGCAGCCAGCGAGACGAGCCTGAAGGGCGCGCCGAAGAAGTTCTAACTGCTGCCATTACGTTTGTCGATCGTGTTTTTCAGCCAGGAAGAGAAGTTGGCAGAGACGGCCGAGGCCGGTGCTGTAACGTGTTCCTGGCGTGGCATGGTGGCCAGTGTATTGACGCGTCCCGGCGCAACGCCGACGACGATCCATTGGTCCGCGACTTCGATGACCATCACACGCTCGCGCGTGCCGACGCTGACGCCGCCGATGATCTTGGCGACCGCATTGCCCTGTGCGCGCTGGACCAGCCCGCTGCGCTTGAACAACCATGCGATGCCGGCCATGATTGCCAGCACGGCAGTCAGTCCCAGCAGCATGGTGAACACGCTGCCGGTAGTGGAAGGCAATGCCGGGGCTGTTTGCTGTTCCGCCGCATGCACTGCACCGGCGGCAAATGCTGCCGGCACGAAGACAATGCTGCAGCGGATGCAGGTCAGGAAATTGCGGAGACGGCGCGGACGGTTCATCTATTGAGTTTGCGGATGCGCTCGGCAGGAGTGATGATGTCGGTCAGACGGATACCGAACTTGTCATTGACCACCACCACTTCACCTTGTGCAATCAGGCAACCGTTGACAAGCACGTCCATCGGTTCACCGGCCATACCGTCGAGTTCCACCACCGAACCCTGCGCCAGTTGCAGCAGATTCTTGATGGCAATCTTGGTGCGGCCCAGTTCCACTGTCAGCTGAACCGGGATGTCGAGGATGAAGTCGATGTCGTTGGGCGTGTTGGTCTGGATATCCGACGCGCTCAGATCCTTGAAGATGGTTGCTTCGGCCGGTTTGGTCGTCAGGCCTTCTTCTTCAGGAATGTGCTTCTTCTGCGACTCTTCCGCTTCTGTTTGCTCGGCCAACGCGGCGCCCCACGGATCGTCTTCCGCCGCTGTTTGGTCAACGTTATCTTCAGCCATTCTGCTCTCCTTGAATACTTTCTGGTGTTTCGTTGTGCGTGATGGATAGCAGTTTTTCTACGCGCAACGCGTATTGACCATTCAATTTGCCATAGCTGCACTCCATCACGGGAACGCCATCGACTTGCGCAGTGACGGGATTGGCCGTCTGCAACTGGATGACGTCGCCGACTTGCATGTTCAGCAAATCGGTAAATGTGACGCGGGCGGTGCCGAAGTTGGCGATCAGCTCAACTTCCGCGGTCTGGATCTGCTGCTTCATCAGGCGGATCCAGCGTTTGTCGACTTCCAGGGCTTCACCTTGCATGCTGCTGGTGAGCTTGTCCCGGACCGGTTCGATCATCGAGTAGGGCGTGCAGATGTGAATTTCGCCACTGACGGGTCCCAGCTCGATCGTGAACGACGTCGACACCACAACTTCATTGGGCGTGGCGATGTTGGCGAACTGCGTATTCAGTTCCGAGCGGATGTACTCGAATTCAATCGGGTAAATCGGCTCCCAGGACTTGGAGTAATTTTCAAACACGATATCCAGCACGCGCATGATGATGCGCTGCTCGGTCGGCGTGAATTCACGGCCTTCGATACGGGTATGGAAGCGTCCGTCGCCGCCGAACATGTTGTCCACCAGCAGGAACACGAACTGCGGATCGAAGACTACCAGGCCGATGCCGCGGAACGGTTTGATGTGGACCAGGTTCAGGTTGGTCGGCACCACCAGGTTACGGATGAATTCGCTGTACTTCGAGACTTTCACAGGGCCGACCGAAATTTCGGCGGTGCGGTGCAGGAAGTTGAACAAACCGATGCGGAACAGGCGGGCGAAACGTTCGTTGATGATTTCGAGCGTCGGCATCCGGCCGCGAACGATACGCTCTTGCGTTGCAAGATTGTAGTTGCGTACCGTCCCGGGGGTTTCTTCGACGCTTTTTTCTTCGTCTTCGTCCCCCGTCACTCCTCTTAGGAGTGCATCGACTTCTTCCTGCGATAGAAAGTGTTCTGCCATGATGCTACTGCTGTTGAATGACGAAAGAGGTGTAGAACACGTCGGTGATCGACGGACCCTTGCCGCCGCCGGCAAACGGCTCGCCCAACTGATCGATGATCTCGTCGGTCAGGTTGCGCTTGCCTTCGCTGGTCAGCAGCTCGGAAGCCTTCTTGCTCGACAGGACCATCAGCAAACGGCTGCGTACTTGCGGCATGAAGACCTTGAGGCTTTCAGCGGTTTCGGCGTTTGCCACTTGCAGGGTCAGGGCGACTTGCAGGAACTGGTCGCCGGTTTCCTGCTGCAGGTTGACCACGAACGGTTCGATGACAACGAATACGGGCACCTTCGAAGAGGCCTTTTCTTCGACATGTTCCTCATCGGCTTTTTTGGATTTGCCGCCCATCAGCATGAAGGCTGCGCCCCCGCCGATTGCCAGCACCAGCACTGCACCGATGATGATGAAGAGCATTTTCTTCGATTTCGCCGGTGCCGCCTCTGCAGCGTCCGCCCCCTTGGCTGCCGGTTTTGCTGCTTTTGTTGCCATCTAATTTTCCCTTTCGTGCGTGTTCGTTGAGCACATCACAATACTATCGGCAAGAAACCGCCGATATTGATACTGCCGGCTGAACACCTGTTTTTATTGAATGCTGTCCGACTTATGCAAATGTGTCCACGAGGCCTTGTCCGCCGCGGGCGACTGGACGAGGCACGACGGCCACATTGACGTCTGTTTCATTGTCGCGGCCGCCGAAGTTCGACGAGTTGCCGCTGCTGCTGCGCGCCTGTTGTTGCTGGTTCGCGCCTTGCTGTTGATTCGGGGTGCCGGTGTTGACGGTGGCCTGACCCAGCTGGATGCCGGCCTGCTCCATCATTTCGCGCAGCTTCGGCATGGCGGCTTCGAGCGCCTGCTTGACTTCCGGCTGCGCGGTGATGAAGGTCGCATCGGCTTGTTGATTGTTGACGTGCAAGACCACTTGCAACGGGCCCAGATCCGGTGGATTGAGCGTCAGTGACGCGCTTTGCAGACCGCCGTTGGCCATCCACAATACCTTCTGGCCGACAGCCTGATCCCAACCCTGGCTGCCAACGGCCGGTGTCAGGCGTTGAACGGCCTGGCCGCTCATGGCGGCTTGCTGGCTCAACGACATTGCTTGCTGCAGCGCAGGAACCACGGTGGCGGCGGTTGGCTGCACCGGTGTTTCGATTGGTTTGACAGCGACTTCCGGCGAGACCTTGGCGGCGCGGGCTGCAGCGGCGGAGTCTTGCAAATCAGCCTGGAAGGATTTGGCGGATACCGGCGATTCGGCCTGGCTCTTTTCGGTGGTGGCGCGGGTCGGCAGGGCCGATTTGCCGTCCGCCGGATCTTTTTCGCTGTCCTGCAATGCGGCGAGGTCGAGCGGGTTGTTCTTGCCCTTGCTCTTGTCGTCACTCTGGGCATCAGTCAGTGCCAGGTCGGTCTTCGCATCAGCGCCAATCTGGCCGATCGGCTTCTTGCCTTTCTGACCGGCCAGTGCATCCATGTCCTGGTCAGTGGTTTTCTTGGAAACCGGCTGGGTGATCATCTGGCCCATGTTGGTGACCAGCGCCAGCATTTGCTGCGCAGAGGCGGCGTCGGTAGCGGCGCTGGCGTCCTCGGCGGCCTGGTCTTCGTCCTGCTTGTCGTCGGACGACGCCGTCTTGTCCGCATCTGATTTTGGCGCGGTCGACGCGGTCGGTGCAGGAGCGGCTTTGGCCGGTTCCGGCGACTTATCCTTGGCGGCATCGTTCGGCTTGCTTTGATTTTCGCGGTTGCTGACTTCCTTGTTCAACACCTGGTTGAAAGGAACATCGGCCGTGAACGAGTCGGCTTGCGTGGCGGGGCGTGCAGAATTCTGCAGGTTCGCGACGTTCAAGATCGGCAATTGTGTTTTCATCGTTTCCGCCAGTTCCTAGCCTACCGTTTGTAAAACGTGATCCGCGACGCTTGTTCATCCGTCTGCTTTTGATCAAGTCGTGTTTCGCGCAATTGCGCCGTTTGTTTTGCCCGCGTCGCCAGTGTGTCATAAGACATTCGTTTGCGCTCGCATGCCTGCCATGCCGCCCGTGCTTCCGCCACACGTTGCTGGGCATTTTTCACCACATTTTGCTGCCCGGTGATGGCGCTGTCGATTTTTTCAATGAACAACTGAAAATTTCGATAGCTCATCGCCGTCAAACCGGAGGACAGGCTTTCCTGAAAACGCAAAGCGTAGTCGTCACGGTATTGTTCCAGAATGACAAGTTTCTGCTGCGCCTCTTCGCTCGTGCGAACAGACCGGCCCAAGCGTTTGGTCGCTTCGTCGGTCTCTTTGGTCGCCAATTCGATCAGCGTTTCGAGTGCAGTGGTCGTAGCCATGGTAGCTTTGATTATATTTTCGGGGCGAAGTGCTCAATCACTGGAATAGAGCGGTAAGTTGCCCCAAGCTCTCGGAAACACCTGCGCGTTCGGGGATGCCCTGCTGCAAGAACGCCTCGATACGCGGCATCAACTGGATCGCCTGATCCAGTACCGGGTCGGATCCGGCCGAATACGCCCCCACGCTGATCAGGTCGCGATTGCGTTGATAACGGGAGTACAACTGCTTCAGCCGGCGCGTGTCGCGTTGATGTTCCGCGGAGGTAATGCTGTGCATGGCGCGGCTGATCGATTGTTCGATATCGATCGCCGGATAGTGCCCGGCCTCGGCCAGCACCCGGTTGAGCACGATGTGGCCGTCGAGAATCGCACGCGCCGCATCGGCGATCGGGTCCTGTTGATCGTCGCCTTCGGTCAGTACGGTGTAGAACGCCGTGATCGAGCCGCCGCCGACGTCGCCGTTACCGGCGCGTTCGACCAGCGCCGGCAGTTTGGCGAAGACGGAAGGCGGATAACCCTTGGTGGCCGGCGGTTCGCCGATGGCCAGGGCGATTTCACGTTGCGCCATGGCGTAACGCGTGAGCGAATCCATGATCAGTAGCACGTTCTTGCCCTGGTCGCGGAAGTATTCGGCGATCGCAGTCGCATAGGCGGCGCCTTGCAGGCGCATCAGCGGCGGTGTGTCGGCAGGTGCCGCAACCACCACCGAACGGACCATGCCTTCGTCGCCGAGGATGTGCTCGATGAATTCTTTCACTTCGCGGCCGCGTTCGCCGATCAGACCGACCACAATGACGTCGGCGCTGGTGTAGCGCGCCATCATGCCGAGCAACACGCTCTTGCCGACGCCGGAGCCCGCAAACAGGCCCATGCGCTGGCCGCGCCCGACGGTCAGCATGCTGTTGATGGCGCGTACGCCGACGTCGAGGATATCTTCGATGGGCGCGCGTCCCAGCGGATTGGCTGCGCGCACGCTGAGCGGCGCGGAATTTTCGGTGTGGAGCGGGCCGAGATTGTCGAGCGGGCGGCCGGCGCCGTCGAGCACGCGTCCCAGCAATTCATCGCCGACCGGCAGGCGACGTGTGTGTTCATCAGTGCGGCGGATATAGGCAATCGGCCCCGTGCGCGGCGGCGGTTTGACCGGTTCAACGGGATAGACGCGGGTGCCCGGGACGATGCCTTCAACGTCGCTCTGTGGCATCAAAAACAGGCGTTCGTCCTGGAAACCAACGACTTCTGCTTCGATCAGGGTGCCATTCGGCAAAGGCACCGTACATGGGCTACCGACCGGCAATTTCAGGCCGACCGCTTCCATGACAAGCCCGGCGACGCGCGTAATGCGTCCCGAAAGCTGGGTCGGTTCAGTCATCGCCACCAGGCCGCTGCAATTGTGCAGATAGGCCTGCCAGCGGCTGAAATGTGAGGGCATCGGTGAGTTCATCGTTGCACCTTGTAGGCGGGGCGTAAAACGGAGGGCAGGGAAGGCGGGAAGCGCATGGCGCTACTCCAGCCAGTCCAGTTGTTTGCTGAGCGATTCGGTGATGCGACGCCAGCGGGTTTGCATGGTGGCGTCAACTTGATTGGTGCCGGTTTCCATGCGGCAGCCGCCGCGTTGCAGTTCGGGATCTTCGACCAGGCGCCAGCCGTTCTGGGTGAGCTCTTCACCGAGATGTTCGCGCACCAGCACGGCGTCGTCTGGTTGCAGATAGAGCAGGGCGGGCAATTGCAAACTGGGCAAGGAATGGATCGCCGCGCTGATGGTCGGCAGAATCAGTTCCGGCTTGACGCTGAGCGCGGTCTTGATCATTGCCTTGCTGATGTCGAGACCCAGATTGAGCAATTCCGGCGCCATGGTTTCGCTGGTCTGCGAGACTTCAGTGCCGAAGGACACGGCGATCTGGCGCAGATGCTGGATGGTTTCGTTGATTTCCGTCTGGCCCAGCTGCAAGCCGGCCATGTAGCCTTCCGAGCGGCCGGCCTGAAGGCCTTGCTGCTGGCCTTCGGCGTAGCCTTCCTGGCGTGCCTGCTCGCGGATGGCCTCGATTTCTTCGAGGGTCAGCGTCGGCGGCGGCGGGATTTCTTCCACAAACTGTTCTTCGGGCGCAGGAATTTCTTCGCGCGGCTCATCGAAGGACGCCATTTCCCAACGCTGATAAGGCGTCATCTGTTCTTTGGGAATGATGTTGTTTCTTGAAGCCATTTCAGATCCGGTAAGACTGAGCCATGAATGCGATCGGCGTCATGCGGCCGCTGAGGCTGCATGCACCGGTCGCAGCGGCGTTAGACGAATGCATCTTCGCCCTTCGCGCCAAGCACGATCTGGCCTTCGTCGGCCAGGCGGCGGACGATTTGCAGGATGGCCTTTTGTTGCGCGTCGACTTCCGACAGCCGCACAGGTCCCTTGGATTCCAGGTCTTCCCGCATCATTTCCGCAGCACGTTGCGACATGTTGCCGAAAATCTTGTCGCGCAGCGCCTGCGAGGCGCCCTTGAGTGCGACGATGAGTGATTCCGATTGCACTTCGCGCAGCAGCAGTTGGATACCGCGGCCGTCGATTTCGTTGATGTTCTCGAACACGAACATTTCGTCCATGATCTTTTGCGCCATGTCTTCGTCGTAGGCGCGCAGGTTGCTCATCACCGATGTTTCGCTCTCGCCCGACATGAAGTTGAGGATTTCCGCAGCAGTGCGGATACCACCCATTTGTTGCTTCTTCAGGCTTTCGTTGCCGGTCAGCAGCTTGGTCAGCACGTCGTTCAGTTCGCGCAATGCCGTCGGCTGCACGCCATCCAGGGTTGCGATACGCAAAATGACATCGTTGCGCAGGCGCTCGGTGAAATTGTTGAGAATATCGCAAGCGTGGTCGCGTTCGAGGTGAACCAGGATCGTTGCAATAATCTGAGGGTGTTCATTGCGAATAAGTTCAGCGACCGATTGCGCATCCATCCATTTGAGGCTTTCGATACCACTGGCATCGCGACCGCCCAGGATGCGGTTGAGCAGGGACGTGGCCTTGTCGTCGCCCAGCGCCTTGGTCAACACGCTGCGGATGTATTCGTCCGAATCGAGGCCGATCGACGAAGCCTGGCCGGTCTCCGCCAGGAAATCATCGAGCACGCCGTTGATTTCCTCGAAACTGATGTTTTTCAAGGTGGTCATGGCCGCGCCCAGCTTCTGGACTTCCTTGGGGCCGAGGTATTTCATGACCTCGGCGGCCTCATCCTCACCCAGCGCCAGCATCAGGATGGCACCTTTTTGAATGCCTTCGTTACTCATTATTCACCCACGACTTGATGATGCTGGCAACAAGCTTCGGATCGGACTTGGCCAGTTGTTTGACGGATTCGAGGTTCTTCTTGTACTCGGAGCGAGCGTCGGCCTCTGCGGCTTCGGGCGACAACTCGACGATGGCGTCCGGATTGTCCGGATCGTACATCGCTGCTGCTGCGGCGGCTTCTGCCTTGGCTTCGGCTTCTGCACGTTCCTTGGCTTCGCGTTCTTCGCGGCCCGACAGCTTCCAGATGATGGGGCGCAACACACCGAAGTAGAGGTACAGCAACACCGCCGCCAGCAGGACGTATTTGCCGATTTCCTTGGCCAGCTGAATCATGTCCGGCTGTTTCCACAATGGCAATTCCGGTTCCATTTCGCTGCTGAACTGGGTGTTGACCACATTCAGCGAGTCGCCGCGATCCTTGTTGAAGCCCATCGCTTCCTTGACCAGGTCCGAGATCTGATTGCGCTCGGCTTCAGTCAGTGGCTTCATCACGACCTTGCCGGTCTGGTCCATGGTGCGCTTGTAATTGACCACCACTGCGACCGTCAGGCGTTTGACGCCGCCCATCGGTTGCTGGACGTAACGTACGGTCTTGTCGACTTCGTAATTGATCGTTGCGTCTTTATGCGAGGTGCCGGAGCTGGTTGCCGGTGTGGCAGCAGCGGCGCCAGCAGCACCAGGCGCACCCGCAGCCACTGGAGGATTGACGATCGGTGCGGTGGCTGGAGCAGGCGGCTGGTTGGTCAGTGCACCTGGAATGCCGGAAGTGCTCGAATTGCCGTTTTGCGATTCGCTGCTTTGTTTGCTGCGAACGGCGGCAGTATCGGCAGTCTGGTTCGGCTTGTAGGTTTCTGCAGCTTGTTCGCTGCGCGAGAAATCGACGTCGGCGGTCGCTTCGGCGCGGACGTTGCCGGTACCGACGATAGGCGCAATGATCGATTCGACGCGCTTGATGATGTCTTGCTGCAGATCCTGAACGTACTTGAGCTGGGTCGGATCGAGGCCGTTGGCGGGCTGCTTGGTAGTGTCCGACAGGAGATTGCCGTTCTGGTCGACGATCGTGACACTTTTGGGCGACAGTTCAGGAACGCTGCTGGCGACCAGGTGGACGATGGCGCTGACTTGCTGCGCATCCAGTCCGCGGCCCGGGTACAGGCTCAGGATGACGGATGCGGTCGGCTTTTGCTGATCGCGCACGAATACCGAAGCCTTGGGCAAGGCCAGGTGGATACGGGCCGCCTGCACTGCCGACAACGATTGGATGGAGCGGGCCAGTTCGCCTTCAAGGGCGCGCTGGAAGTTGACTTGTTCGAGGAACTGGGACACGCCCAGTTTCTGGTTTTCCATCAGCTCGAAACCGACGTTGCCGCCCTTGGGCAGGCCTTGCGACGCCAGTTTCAGGCGTGCGTCGTGCACCATGGTTTCAGGTACCAGAATGGCGCTGCCGCCTTCGGAATACTTGTACGGCACGTTCATCTGCTGCAGCGAGGCAACGATGGCGCCGCCGTCGCGGTCGGAGAAGTTGGAGAACAGGACACGGTATTCGGTCTTCTGGCTCCACATCCAGATGCCGATCATCAAGGCGATGACCGCTGCTGCTGCGACCATCAGCAGGACGCGACGACCTTGGGGCGACTGCGCATAGCGGACGACGCCGTTGCGTGACGACTCCTGGGACGAATGCTCTCCCGAAGTTGCGCCTTCCGTGGCTGAGGCGTTGCTGTCGTTGGTCAGCGTGCCATCGGCTGCTACCGCCATGATTTCCCCTTGCATGTGCTGCCGAGCTTGTGGCTATGTATGATTTGCTTCACTGCTTCCCTACCCATATAGGTTTTTTGCTTAGTGTGGATTGTCCTGCCAGAGCGAAAATTTGATCTCTGGAACAGAATGGCTATTTCCCCGCTTATTGTTGCGAAATGCAGGGGATGGCATGCTAATCTGCCGTTGTAGAAGCGGGAATTGTGATTGCGACAGGTAGTCGCAAATGCTTGATTGAATTCGAAGAGGTGCAAAAGTGGCAACAAGTATGATCGATACGAGCAGGATTGAAGCGATGGTATCCCAGCTGAAGGCGGCCGCTGCGCGCGCTCAAGGAAACGTTGCTCCAGTGGAAAGCATCACCGGCGGTGAAAAACCGGCCACCCGGGTCGATTTTGCCAGCGTTCTGAAAAATTCGCTGGATGAAGTGAATGCCTCGCAAGAAAAATCCAAGAAAATGTCCGAAGCATTTGCCATGGGTGACGACAACATCAATTTGTCGGACGTGATGATTGCCATGCAGAAATCGAGCATCTCATTCCAGACCAGTATCCAGGTGCGCAATAAGCTGGTTTCGGCCTATCGCGATATCATGACGATGCAAGTGTGACCCTCACTTTCGCACGATCTGGCTGCGCGTCACCGGGTCGTAACAAAAAAGAGCTGCCAAGGCAGCTCTTTTTCATTGTGCAATGCTTATTGCATTGTTCATTTTCATGGCTTACATCATGCCGGATGCCTTGGCGTTCTGTTCGCGTTCCAGCTTGGTGATGAAACGCTGGACTGCCGCCAGAACGGCGCGGGGCAGGTCGACGAATTCACAGCCGAAACGATTGACGGTCTTGCCGGAAGTCAGCTTGGCTTCCTTGCAATCGCGCACCACCAGTTTTACGGTCACGATAGTGTTGTCGGTCATCTCGAGCGATACATCTTCGTAAATACGACCGACGGTGCTGTCCAGAATCTTCTTTTCATCAGTCAGGCCGACGCCGCCGGCACTGATATTGTTAAGCAGGGTGACAATGGTGGTGAACGAACCGTCATCCTGCGTCACGCGGAAGGTGCAGCGCAAAGGCTTGGCGATCGGCGTGGGAATGCGGAAGTATTCACGGCGCTGCAGGCGCACCAGACTTTCAGGAATGTCGATCTTGAGCGCAGGGCGCGACTGAAACTCGCAATGTTTCGCCTTGTCGACATTGAACGTGATGCGAATATTGTTGTACAGCGCCTCAAAGCCGATGCGATTACTTTGCAAAATGCTGAGATTGAGCGAAGCGCTTGGCGCAGCATCAATGACGACGCTGTTCTCATCTTCATCGATATCCAGGATGGACGTAATAATAGACTCTGAGCCACCCTTGATGAGCAGGCTCAGCAGCTGATTGCGTTCCATCATGCTATTCAGCAGGGACACGATTTCCCGGCGCGAATGTACGCGGTACGGGCTGTCGTCTTTAATCTCGTCGGTATTTGCCATCTGTGCGTCTATGCGTCTCAAATCAAAGGATAAAAGGGTAGACTTATATCCCAAAAGGGCAGTATTTAATCTAACCCCTAATCATACATCACTGCGGTCCAATTGCATATTTTCAATGCGATACAACCAGGCCAAAAGTTCCGCCACCGCACGATACAGTGCGGGAGGAATTTGTTGATCGAGGTCAACCTGCATCAGCAGCGAGACGAGTTCCTTTGATTCATGCACAAATACGCCGCTTTCCCTGGCGCGCGCGATGATGGCTTCGGCGACCAGGCCGCTGCCTTTGGCAACGACTTTAGGGGCTGCCTGGTTGGTGTTGTATGCCAGGGCAACGGCATTTTGATAGGGCAGCTTAGGTTTGTTCATCCCGCTTCACAATCAATGAGTCGAGGGAGGAGCCGGCTGCTTCCATGGAGTCGGACAGCATGCTGCCGTTGGCGCGCAGAGCAGCCGCGGTGACGTCGTTATCGGTGCGAACCTGCATGTGGATCTGCTGGCCAATCAAGCGTATCGAGGCCGATACCGACCCCAGATGTTCAAAGTTGAAACGCACCACGCTGTGCCAGGATGGTGCGTGCTCGTCTTCCTGGGTGTTTTGTTGCTGCTGGTCGGGGCTGTCCCGGTTGATTTCCCATTCCATCTGCTGGCCTGGCCAGACTTCGCCGTGCCAGACAATGCGTTGCTGCTCCAGCGCATTGAGCTGCAGGTTGATCAGCTGACCCATTTGCGTATTGGCGGGATCGGTGGTGTTGAGCAGGCTGGAGGCGCCTGCTTGGACCTGTTGGCCCAGTTGCGCCTGCGGCTCTTTGAGCAGTTCTGCGGCGGGACGTTTGCCGTCGGCCCATTCGGCCACGTGGGATTCGTAAAAAGCGCCGCTGTAGGCTACGGAGTCGCGCAGGGCGCCGGCCAGTTGCGGGGTATTGTTCGGATTGGCGACCAGCGGACTGCCGGGCTTGATGGCGCTCGGCAGATCGCTTTCTTCAGAGGCATGGAGCAGGGCATCGACCAGTTTGCCGGCGCTGCTGAGTGAGGTTTTTGTGCTTTCGGGCGCGAGCTGCTGGTTCGGCGCCGCATTCTTGGCGTCACCCTCTTCGAGCTGAGTGTCGCGTGTGACGACGTTGGTAAAGCCTTGTTGAGCCGCCTTGAGCGACTTCATGTCCTTTTCCATCGCCCGGCCGGCAGTGCTCAGCGAGACGTCGGCACTTTCACCTTCGTCATCTTCGCCGCGGCGGCTTTCCGTGAGCAGGAAAGTGGGGCGCGGGTCCTTGCCGACCATGGTCAGCTGAAGGGTGTCGCCGGTGCGCGTCGAGGTCGGCAAGACCATGCGGGCTGCCGTATTGGCAATGCGTACGAGATAAGTGCCGTCGTTGTAGGTCGAGAGAACCTTGCCCTGCAATTGCTGGCCGTTGGCGATTTGCGCGAGGCGGCTGAAGGCTTCCTGTTTGGCGTCGGCGACGGAGACTATCGCCGTTGGCGCATCGACGGCGGCTACGGGCTGGACGGTCATGGAGATGTCGGCCCGGGGGATCATTGCTAGCCTCGTTGATTCATGCCGTAGGTGTTGGCCAGTTTGCGTTCAGTGCTGGTGCTCTGGATCAGGGAGGAGAGTTTCTGCAGACCAGGCTCGGTGAGTTTGCGAATGTCGCGATCGTCTTCCAGAATTTTCTTCAGGATCTCGATTTTGCGGTCACGCCGGTCGTTACTCAGGACGACTTCCAATTCATTGCGCTTGAGGAAGTCGACGACATGGGCGCAATCGGCTTCCAGCTTGGTCAGCAAGGTCCAGTCTTCTTTGCGCGCTGCGGCCAGCATCTGGTCGGTCAGGTCGGCAATCGACTCGTAAAGGGAGATGACTTCTGCACCGTCCATGGTGTTTTGCTTTCGGGTGACTGTGAGTGAAGAAAAGCGTCGCTTGCCGTGATCAGGCCGCAGCCTGGGAGCTATCGGTCGCGCTTGGAGTGATCTGTTCCCATGCCTCACGCAGCCCGTCGAGCAAGTCATGCACTTCGCCCAGGGTTTCCTGCGAATTTTCGATATTTGCCGACAGCAGGCGACGTCCCATGTACTCGTACAGCGCATCGAGGTTCATGGCGATCTCGCCGCCGACGTTCTTGTTCAGGCTGGCGCGCAACCCGCTTTCGATGATCAGGATGGCCTTGGTGATCGATTCGCCCTTGTTCTTGATGTCGCCGGCTTTCATGTACTTCTGACCCATCGCGATCGCAACCAAGGCACCGTCGAACAGCATGGTGATCAGCTTGTGCGGACTTGCTGCGATGACACCGGTTTCGACACCGATATTCGCATAGGCATTTGCGCCTCGTTGCATGGTTCCGAACATTATCCTCTCCTGTGTTCGCTTAACGATCAGCTGCTGGCTTTTGGCAGATTCGCCAATTGCTGCGTCAGATAGCTTTGGGTGGCGTTCATGCTGGCCAACGTCAAGTTCAGTGCATTGAACTGATTGGTGTATTGATCCTGCATACTGGTCAAGCGGGTGTTGATGACAGTCTGGCGATCCGTGTTGATCTTCAGGCTGGCCTGCAATCCCTTGGTCTTGGTATCAATAATACCGCCATCGGCGAGGAAGCCGTCGACCAATTTTTGTACGTTGGTCAAAATACCATTGGTTCCGGTCGTCGTGCCATCGGCGTTGGTAGTCGCGGTCGACGTGAACAAATTGGCAATGCCGGCGAAATTCTTGGTAGTTGCCGTGGACAATTTTGTAGCGTCCAGTGCCAGCGTGCCGTCTTTCTGGAAGCCGATGCCGATGTCCGTCAGCGAGCTGATCCCGCTGCCGCCAGGAACGTTGCCCAGCAGTGCACTGCGCAATTGGGTCAGGATGCTTTGCACTGATGATTCGCTTGCCAGCGGCGAAGAGGTGCCGGCTTGGCCGAGCGTGGTCGCCGGCGTCTGTTGGGTGAGGGAGGTGATGGCCTTCGCAAGCGCGTTGTACGCAGAGACGAAAGTGGTCGCAGTGGACGTCACGCCGGTCGTGTCGTTGGAAATGGTCAGCGAGAAATTGTCCGCCGCTGTGGTGACCTTGGTCAGATTCAGCGTCACACCCGAAATGGCGTCCTTGACCGTATTCGACGGGCTGGTGACGGTGGTGCCGTCAATGCTCAGTTTCGCGTCTTGCGCAGCTTGCAATTGTCCCATCGTGCTGCCGGACAGATTGGCGAAGTCGCCAGTGCCCGTCAACGATACCGGGCTGGTCGCGCCGGTGCCGGATGGCGTCAGGACCAGGTGGTCTTGCGTGCCGTCATTGGTGATGCTGGCAGTCACGCCGGCATTGGCGGTGTTGATCGCGTCGCGCACGTCCTGCAGGGTCTTGCCCGCGCCGGACAGGGCGACATTGGTAGTCGTATTGCCGACTTTCAGTGTCAATGCGCCTGTGCCGGCATCATAAGTCTGGCCAGTGGTAACGCCCGGCGAGGAATACTTGCCGCTCGGGTCAAAGGTCAGCGCGGCATAGCTGCCGGTGCCGGTGACACGAATCGAATTGGCGGAGCCGCTGTCCTTGGCCGTAAGCACCAGGTGAGCGGCGGTGCCGTCGCTGACGATGGTTGCGCTCACGCCAGCATCGCTCGCATTGATCGCGTCGCGTACGCCGGCCAGCGTGTTGGTCGCCGGCTTGATGATGGCGGTCGAGCCGGTGCCGGTCTTGATCGCCAGAATGCCGCTGTCGAACGAGTAGCCCGCAGCAAAACCGGTGGATGTGATTTTTTGCGCCTGCGCCAATTGCGACACCGACACGGAATAAGTGCCGGAAGCTGCCGCAGTTGCATCACGTGGTGCCTGGGTTTGCGTCACGGTACTCGGATTCGAGCTCGAGGGATCATAAGCCAGCGCAGCCAGGCTGTTGTTTGCCTGCACCTTGATGGTGTTGGCGGTGCCGGCAGTGTTCGATTCCATGACCAGGTGATCGCCCGTGCCGTCGGTCACGATGCTGGCGGTGACGCCGGCCTTGGAGGCATTGATCGCATCACGAACGCCGGCCAGGGTGGCATTGGCCTGCAAGGTAACGAAGGTCGGAGGATTGGTGCCGATCTTGATCGCTACTGAATCGCCGGCAGTGAACTGTTGTGAGCTCGGGTAACCTGCAGACTGAATCTTTTGCGCCAATACCTTGGTGGAGTCGTCGGTGTTCACGTCGGCCGTGAACGGATCGGTCGTCAGCGTCGTGCCGGTGCCACTATTGGCTACGCTGGCCTTCTGCGCAGCAAAACTTGCAGCAGTCAGGCCCTTCAGGGCGCTTTGGTATGTGGAAACCGCATTTTTCAGATTGCCGTAGGCGGAAATCAGGCTGTTGTAGCTGCTGGCTTGCGAGGTAAGCGGATCGAGAACCTTGGCCTCAGCACCCATCAGTTTGGAAACGAGGGTCGCTACGTCGAGAGGACCTGCCGAGGTTGAAATTGTCCCGGTAGAGGTGGCCATGCTATCTCCTGAAATCTATGCGCTGTGCGCAAAATGCGATGCTGAAATCAGACAAGAGTGATAAAGCTGGCTGGCTTCACATCAAACGAGTGTCAACTCTTGATGGAGTTCTGATGACATGCAACAGAAAAATAAAAATCTGTTATGAACTACTGGGGCGAAATATAGCATGCGCAAATGTTGCTATTGCGCATGAATATTAAAAATGCTCCAACAGTTCGTAGCAGACTTACGCCTTGTGATTGATCAACAAACCTTGCATCTTATCAATCGACTTTGCGATAGCGACTGCTTCTTCGGTTGGAATCTGGCGGATGACTACGTCAGTTGCTGTATCGACAACTTTCACAATCGTCTTACCGGTTTCTTTATCGCGCGAAAAGTTGAGGTCCGATGCGTTCTTGCTTGCAAAGTCATTCAATTTATCAACGGCGTCGGCCACATCGCTTTCGGTGGAACGCTGTGCTTGCGGGGTTGCCACAGGCGCAACTGTCGATACCACTGGATCTGGTTTTGTATTGGACGGCTGCACCGGCGTGTACGAACCGGAGTCACCTGCAGCAGTGATATTAAGCGGGGAAATCGACATGTTTTTACTCCTTCATCAAGGCATATGCGGAGAATACTTACATATTCTCCGCATATTATCCTACATGGCTCTTAAGACTACTTCAACAGAGACAGGACGCTTTGCGGTGCGGAGTTCGCTTGCGAGAGCATCGCCGTACCTGCTTGTTGCAGAATTTGCGCACGTGTGAGGTTTGCAGTTTCTGCCGCGTAGTCGGTATCCATGATACGGCTGCGCGAAGCGGTGATGTTTTCGCTCGAAATCTGCAAGTTGCTGATAACGGCGCTGAAGCGGTTTTGGACCGCACCGAACTCTGCACGCTTGGACGAGATCAGGTTGATCGCGTTGTCCAGGTTCTTGATCGCTTTTTGCGCATCGCTTTGTGCCGATGGATCGGCGATTGCCTTGTCCAGGGACAGCTTGGCGGTGTCGATAGCGCTTTGCAGAGTCACAGCCGAAGCTGCCAGTGCTGTGGATGTCATTGTCGAACCTGTTGCGAACAGGTTGTCCAGAGCAGCCTTGGCCGAAGTGTAAGTCACTTGAGCAGCGTCAACCGAAGTTGTCGTACCCAGACCGATCAGACCCTTGGCGCTGGTACCGATAACTGTCGAGATGGTCTTGTCGTTGGACAAGTCGGACAGCGAGATGCTGATTTGGTCGTTCAGTTTGTTGTCGGTAACGTTGGCGCCGACTTGGAAAGTCAGTGTCAGGGAAGCCGACACGTTGGCGTTGTCGGAACCTGTACCAGCGCTGGCGCCGGAACCGATACCTGTGAACAGGTTTTGGCCGTTGAAGTTGGTGCCGTTCAGAACACGGAACGTTTCATCCGACAGTTGCTTGTATTCGTCGTTCAGAGTCTTGCGATCCTGAGCGCTGTTCGAACCGTTGGAAGCTTGAACCGCCAGTTCGCGCATACGTTGCAGGTTGTCGGTAACTGTGCTCAGTGCGCCTTCAGCGGTTTGAGCCAGGGAGATACCGTCGTTGGCGTTACGTTGCGCAACTGCCAGGCCTTTGACCTGAGCATTCATGCGGTCGGCAATTGCCAAGCCTGCAGCGTCGTCCTTTGCGCTGTTGACGCGCAGACCGGAAGACAAACGTTGAATCGAAGTATTCAACGACGATTGCGACATGTTGAGGTTGCGTTGCGTGTTAAGCGACGCAATATTGGTATTAATGACTGATGCCATGTTAATTCTCCTAAGATTTGAGGCCGATAAATCCGAGTTTCAGTGCTTAACTTTGGTTTTTACCTAAAGCCTCAGGCGTTCAAACCGCTGTTGTTAGCTATATCGGACGGTATCGGAAAAAGTTTAATGTTTATCGCAAAAAATTTTTTCCAATGCTGTCCGACCTAAAACCGCGTGCTTCTATACGTCAAGCAAATCTTATTTCGACGCTATTTAAGAAAACTTTAGTGGGTATTGCCGGAAAAGTTCCAATTTTGATGCGCAGGCCGGTGGCGGGGGATTGCTGCGGGGAGCTTTTTAAGGCTTGCTGCATCGAATGGATGCAGCAAGCCTTTGATTAGACAGCTGTTTTCTTCTTTGCTTGTGCCAGGATTGCCAGCTCCGAAGCTACTTTTCTGATAACGGTCGGCCAGTCATTGCGGGTTTGTTGCCGGAACAGGCGCATGCTCGGATACCAGGGCGAGTCCTCCCGGTCATTGAGCCAGCGCCAATCCGGCGTGTGGGCCAGCAACGTCCAGGTCGGCCGGCCGAGTGCGCCGGCCAGATGGACCACCGAGGTGTCGACGCTGATAATCAGGTCCAGATTGGCCATCGCTGCGGCCGTATCGGCAAAATCGTTAAAGGCGTCGCCTATATTGTATACAGGCAGTCCTTTGGGAAGTTTTTCCAGTTCGGGCGTGGCAAGCCCTTTCTGGATGGAAAAGAACTGGACGCCGGGTGTATTAAATAGCGGGGCGAAGGTTTCCAGCGGAATCGAACGTTTCCGATCATTGCCGTGCTCTGGATTGCCGGCCCAGACGAAGCCGACGCGCAAATCGTCAGTGTTGCCGGCGAGCATGTCCATCTTGTCTTTCCAAGTCTTGATGTCCTGCGGATCGGCGGACAAATAGAATGGATAGGACGGGATGTCTTCGACGTGATCAGTACCGAGGGCATGCGGCAGGCTCATCAGCACGTAAGCGCAGTCGCATTTGGGCAGCGGATCGTTCTCGCGCACCAGCGTCACCTGATCGGACACGCTGCGGAACAGGCGGGCGAGCGGATCCTTGACGTGCAGCGCCACCCGGGCGCCTTGTTCCAGCAGCTTATGGACGTAGCGAACGAACTGGATGCTGTCACCGAAGCCTTGCTCGTGCATCAGCAGGATGTACTTGCCCTTGAGTGATGATTTGCCGTCCCATTTCGGGATCAGTCCGAAAAGCTTGTGGATCAATTTATATACGTAGCGACGTTCTTTGACTTCCAAGCGGCTCTCGTGATTGGCCCAGCCCTCCTTGAGGTCGCCGGCCAACAATTGCCCAAGAGCAAGATTATGTTGCGCGGTCAGGTAGTTGGGCTTGAGCGCAAGAGCATCCTTGAAATATTGCAGCGAAGACACCGTCTCGCCGTAGTCGTACATGGTCGCGCCGACGTTGTTGAGCGTTATCGGATGTTTGGGATCGACCTCAAGCGCCTTATGGAACAGCGCCATGGCCTCTTCGTAGCGATCCTGATGAGTGAACAGGCTCGATGCGAGTTTGGTGTAGCTGTTCGGATCCTTGGGCGCGAGCTCAAGGACGCGCCGATAGTGCTCGTTAGCCTTGTCGTAGTCTTTTTGCTTGATGTACGTGTCGGCTATCTTGTTTTGCGCGTAGATGTCCGTCGGGTCCAGCAGCAGCGAGGTCTTGTGGCATTCCAGGGCATCCTTGAGCATGTCCATTTCCTGGAAGGCGATGCCCAGATTGGTGTGCGCCGGAGCGAAATTGATTTGCAGTTGCAAGGACTTGAACAGGACGCCGACGGCCTCCTTGTATTGCTTTGCATCGATCAGGGCCTTGCCCAAGTGGGACAGCGGGCCTGGGGCATCGGGATTGCGTTTGACGGCGTCCTCGAAGTAGGCGATCGAGGCGTCAGGATCGTTCTTTTCGTGCAGGGCGTTGGCCAGGCCGATACGTGCATCTTTGTTCTCGCTGTTGAGCTTGATGGCTTCTTCGTACAGCGCGATGGAATCATCGATCCTGTCCTGGTTAAGGACGGAGGTAGCCAGGTTGGCAACGTATTCGGAATTTTTCGGGTCTGCCGCCACGGCTTTGCGCAGGGCGGCCTCTGCCGTGACATAGTCATTTTTATGCATGGCGATCAAGCCCCAGGCATGATTGGCATAGACAAGATTCGGCGCGCGCTTGAGCACTTGGGCACACAGTACTTTTGCCTCGTCGACCTTGTGATCGTCCAGCAAGCTCAGACATTCTCTTACGGCCAGGAGATCTTTGACATTGGGTTGAGCGCTCTTGTTGGCGGGCTTGTTGCTGCTACGCGTTGACATTGTGATTCCTTGCCGGATTAAGTAGTTGTGCTGCTTTGCGAGCGGAAGAGTGTCCTGCCGTGCTTTATCCGGTCGCAATAAGCTATGCATATCATATGATGCAATTCCGGTTTCGATCTTGCAAACAGACGTAAAAAAAGCCCGCGATTTAGCGGGCTTTATCTGAGTGCGGCTTGCGACTTGATCAGTTCCAGCTGCGCAGCAGGCCCACGGCCAGGCCTTCCAAGGCGAAATTTTCTTCTTCGGAAGAGACCTTGATCACCTTGAAGTCGGGGTTTTCCGGCAGTAATTCAATCAGTGAGCCGGTCTTGCGATAGCGCTTGACGGTGACGTCGTCACCGATGCGCGCCACCACGATCTGGCCGTTGCGCGCCTGATCGGCCTTCTTTACCGCCAGCAGATCGCCGTCCAGGATGCCGGCGTCGCGCATCGACATGCCGCGCACCTTCAGCAGATAGTCCGGCTTGGCCGAAAACAGCGCCGGGTCGACGTTGTAATTGCTCTCAATATGTTCCTGCGCCAGGATCGGTGAGCCGGCGGCGACGCGGCCGACCAGCGGCAGCGATAACTGCATCAGCGCAGGGTGCGGCAACGCCATCTGGCGACCCGGATTGACGGTCGATCCGTCGCGCAGGCGAATGCCGCGCGAAGTGCCCGGCGAAATCTCAATGGCGCCTTTGCGCGCCAGCGCTTGCAAATGCTCTTCAGCGGCGTTGGCGGAGCGGAAGCCGAGCTCATTGGCGATTTCTGCTCGCGTCGGCGGAAAGCCGGTGTTTTCGATGGCGTCTTTGATCAGATTCAGGATCTGTTCCTGGCGAGCGGTCAGTTTGAGCATGTCGACTTTCGGGGAAGTTATGCTGGTTGCATAAACAGTCTGTATTTTTATACAGTTATAAAGCAGTGTCAATCTGCAATATTGAAATCATGTCATCGACGGTTTTTTGATTTGTGGGCGAGGTTCCACGGCAAATGCCTGAAAGCATTGAGGTTTTTGGCATTCTGGTATATGATTGCGGGCTTTCCTCTTCCCACACTCGTCTTGACGCCGAGGTGGGCGATTTGTTAATCAGTCCATAAAGGAGTCTACATGCGTCATTATGAAATCGTATTTATCGTCCATCCGGACCAAAGCGAGCAAGTTCCAGCGATGATCGAGCGTTACAAAGGCATCGTTACTGCACGCGGCGGCAAGATTCACCGTGTCGAAGATTGGGGCCGTCGTCAATTGGCGTACCAAATCCAAAAACTGGCAAAAGCGCACTATGTTTGCCTGAATATCGAAGTTGACGGCGAAACTCTGGCCGAAATCGAAACCGGCTTCAAGTTCAACGATGCAGTGTTGCGTCACCTGACAGTCAAGATGAAGAAGGCCGAAACAGGTCCTTCGCCAATCCTGAAGGCTGTCCAGAAGGAAGACGCAGTAAAGAGCAATCGCGCAGAAGCACCAGCCGCTTAATTGTTGACATTGCGATAGAAAAGCATCAGGGAGCGTGAATCACTTTCAGTTTGTTGCCACCATCGCCGAGCGTGACGTCATACGTTACACCCCGGCAGGCATCCCGGTAGTGACTGCGAAGTTGCAGCACCAATCGGAGCAGACGGAAGCAGGCATCAAGAGGTTGGTCGAGTTTGAAATCACTGCATTCGCTGCAGGCGAAATTTCAGGTCGGCTTAACCGGGCCGGTCTCGGCGAGATGCTCAAGTTCACAGGTTTCATGGCGCGCAGGAATCGCAACAGCAAAAGCATCGTGTTTCACATCGTTGATTTTGAATCTGTAGTTTAGAACCACTCAATTTTAGATATCAGGAGCCGCAAAATGGCATTCGGTAAAAAGTTCGATAAAAGCAAGTTGAAGCAAAAACGCCAACAGCAAAACCCGCTGTTCAAGCGTAAAAAATTCTGCCGTTTCACAGCAGCAGGTGTTGAGCAAGTCGATTACAAAGACGTCGACACCCTGAAGGATTTCGTGCAAGAAAACGGCAAGATCATGCCAGCACGTCTGACCGGCACCAAGGCACACTATCAGCGTCAAGTTGACACAGCGATCAAGCGCGCACGCTACCTCGCGTTGCTGCCATACACAGATCTGCACAACGCGTAATTGACGACGAGATATAGGAGAAAAACATGCAAGTCATTCTGTTGGAAAAAGTCGTTAATCTCGGTGGTCTGGGCGAAGTCGTCCGTGTCAAGGACGGTTACGCACGTAACTTCCTGATCCCGCAACGCATGGCGCGCCGCGCCACAACAGCCGCTATCGCCGAATTCGAAGCGAAGCGCGCCGAGTTGGAAAAAGCCGCCGCTGAAAAGCTGGCAGCAGCACAAGCCCAAGGCGAAAAGCTGGCCGGCCTGACAGTCAAGATCACCCAGAAGTCCGGCGTTGACGGTCGTCTGTTCGGTTCCGTGACCAACTTTGACATCGCTGACGCGCTGACAAAGCAAGGTTTCCCGGTCGAAAAGGCGCAAGTTCGTCTGCCGCAAGGTCCTCTGAAGATCGTTGGCGATCACGCTGTGTCGGTTGCTCTGCACACCGACGTCGTGGTTGACGTGACTGTTGCTGTTGCGGGCGACCACGCGTAATTCATTACGCCAAGTCGTTCCATCTGTTTTGATAAAGAAGCCGGGTTCGCCTGGCTTTTTTATTTTGCCGGTCTCGTACATCATGCCGGGACCGGCGCAAGTCTGACCGTAGTTTGTAAAACCGCCGGCTAATCTGCCTCCGCACCTGTAGCGACTACTCTTAGCAGGTATAATGCGCGCCATGAACGCATCTCCCGATCCGCAACTAGAATCCCTGCGCGTCCCGCCGCACTCCATCGAAGCCGAACAATCCGTCCTTGGCGGTTTGATGCTCGACAACGCCGCGTGGGATCGTATTGCCGACTTCGTCAGCGCAGAAGATTTCTATCGCTACGATCACCGCATCATCTTCCAGCACATCGTCAAGCTGATCAACGAAAGCAAGCCGGCCGACGTGATCACCGTCTACGAGGCAATGTCCACCAGCGGCAAGGCCGAAGAAGTGGGCGGCCTGAGCTATCTCAACGCGCTGGCGCAAAACACGCCGTCGGCGGCGAATATCCGTCGCTATGCAGAGATCGTGCGAGACCGCGGCATCTTGCGCAAGCTGATCACGGTGTCGGATGAGATTTCAGGCGACGCTTTCCACCCTCAAGGCAAAAACGTCAAGCAGATGCTCGACGAAGCGGAATCCAAGATTTTCGCGATCGCGGAAGAGGGCTCGCGCGGCTCGCAGGGCTTCCTGTCGATTCAGCCGCTGCTGACCCAGGTGGTCGAGCGCATCGACGAACTGTACAACCGCGACAGCACCAGCGACATCACCGGCGTGCCGACCGGCTTCATCGATCTCGACAAGATGACTTCCGGCTTGCAGCCGGGCGATCTGATCATCGTCGCCGGTCGTCCTTCGATGGGTAAAACCGCGTTTTCCATCAACATCGGTGAAAACGTTGCCATCGACAGCGGCCTGCCGGTTGCCGTGTTCTCGATGGAAATGGGCGGCGCCCAGCTGGCCATGCGTATGCTGGGCTCGGTCGGCCGTCTCGACCAGCATCGCCTGCGCACCGGCCGCCTGATTGACGAAGACTGGCCGCGTCTGACGCATGCGATTCAGAAGATGAACGACGCGCAGTTCTACATCGATGAAACACCGGCGTTGAGCCCGATCGAATTGCGTGCGCGCTCGCGTCGCTTGGCGCGTCAATGCGGCAAGCTCGGTCTGATCATCATCGACTACCTGCAACTGATGTCAGGCAACGGCGGCAGCAACAGCGGTGAAAACCGCGCCTCTGAAATTTCCGAAATTTCACGGAGCCTCAAGGGGCTGGCCAAAGAACTCAATTGTCCGGTAATTGCCTTGTCGCAGTTGAACCGTGCGCTGGAGCAACGTCCCAACAAACGTCCCGTCATGTCCGACTTGCGCGAATCCGGCGCTATCGAGCAGGATGCCGATGTGATCTTGTTCATTTATCGCGACGAAGTTTACAATCCCGATTCACCCGATAAAGGCACCGCTGAAATCATCATCGGCAAACAGCGTAACGGTCCGATCGGCAGTATCCGCCTTGCCTTCCTGGGGCAATTTACCAAGTATGACAACTACGTCGGCAGTCTGGCGTCGCCTTATGGCGGCGACTGACGCGACGCAGTTCATCGCTCAGCCCCGGGCTGCGCGGACAATGAAGGCCGCTTTTCAGGCGGCTCATGTTGTGTAAGTGAAGTACTAATTATTCATAAGAGAGTGGAACATGTTTGGACGCCTGATGCCCACCGAGGGCAAGTTTTTTGATCTGTTCAACCAGCACGCGGAGCTGGGTGTGAAATGCGCCAAGGAAATGGTCGCATTGATGACCAATTTCGACGACCTGGAAATTCGCGTGCATGCGATCGAGACCCTGGAAAAGCAGGCGGACAAAGTCACTCACAACACGATCGAGCTGCTGCACAAGACCTTCATCACGCCGCTCGACCGTGACGACATCCATCAACTGATCACCCGCATGGACGACATCCTCGACCTGCTGGAAGATGGCGCGCAGACCATTTCGCTGTATGACATCAAGGCCATCACACCGGAAGCCAAGCGCCTCGCGGAGCTGTGCCTGGCCTGTGCCGAAAAGGTGAAGGCGGCGGTCGGCCTGCTGCACAACATGGACAACTCGCGCCAGATCCTCGCCATCTGCGAAGAGATCGACCGCTTCGAATCGGATGCCGACCATGTCATGCGCGCCGCCATGTCCAAGCTGTTCCGCGATGAGCCGGACGTGCGCAATCTGATCAAGCTCAAAGCCATCTACGAAATCCTGGAAACCGTTACCGATCGCTGCGAAGACGTCGCCAACATCATCGAAGGCATCATCGTCGAAAATGCCTGACCTTTGCCATTGACTGCGCCGGCGCTCGACACTGGCGCCGTCACAGTGCGATGTTGCCGCTGCTTCTCAAGATAACGGTTTATCCATGCATACAGTTCAAATTAGTTTTCACATTCTTGCCTTGCTGATCGTCCTGGCGCTGCTGTTCGATTTCATGAACGGTTTCCATGACGCGGCAAATGCCATTGCGACGGTGGTTTCCACCGGCGTATTGCGTCCGCAGACAGCGGTGGCGATGGCGGCATTCTTCAATCTGGCCGCGGTGTTCGTCTTTCACCAGTTGCATGTCGCGGCTTCGGTGGGCAAGGGCACGATTGATCCGGCCGTGGTGGACCACGTGGTGGTGTTCGGCGCACTGATCGGCGCGATTTTCTGGAATCTGGTGACCTGGTACTACGGCATTCCATCGTCGTCGTCGCATGCTCTGATCGGCGGCCTGGTCGGCGCTGCAGTAGCCAAGGCCGGCACCGGTTCGCTGGTGGCTTCCGGCCTGATCAAGATCGTCATCTTCATCGTGTTGTCGCCATTGCTGGGCTTCATCCTGGGTTCCATCATGATGCTGCTGGTGTCATGGATCTTCGTGCGCTCGACGCCGCGCAAGGTCGACGGCTGGTTCCGCCGCGCGCAGTTGGTGTCGGCATCGATGTACAGTCTCGGCCATGGCGGCAATGATGCGCAAAAGACCATCGGCATCATCTGGATGCTGTTGATTGCGTCGGGCAACTCCGGTGCCGACAATCCGCCGATGTGGGTCATCATCAGCTGCTATTGCGCGATCAGCCTGGGCACCTTGTTCGGCGGCTGGCGCATCGTCAAGACCATGGGCCAGAGGATCACCAAGCTCAAACCGGTCGGCGGCTTCTGCGCTGAAACCGGTGGCGCCATTACGCTGTTCATCGCCACCGCGATGGGCGTGCCGGTCTCGACCACGCACACCATCACCGGCGCGATCGTCGGTGTCGGCGCTTCGCACAAGATGTCGGCGGTGCGCTGGGGCGTGGCGGGAAATATTGTGTGGGCCTGGATTTTCACGATTCCGGCATCGGCCTTCGTCGCGGCGATCGCCTGGTGGATCGGCATGCATATCCTGTAAGCGGACGGTTTTCACAGTCCCTACGGATAATAAAAAAGCCACCTTGCGGTGGCTTTTTTATTTGCTGCATGCTGCTGTTTCTTCCTTCGATACTGCCTTACAGAACGTCGCTGGCGTGATCCGCCAGACGCGAACGCTCGCCGCGCGCCAGCGTGACGTGGCCGCTGTGCGACCAGCCCTTGAAGCGATCGACCACATAGGTCAGGCCGCTCGATCCTTCCGTCAGGTAAGGCGTGTCGATCTGCGCGATGTTACCGAGGCAGACGATCTTGGTGCCCGGACCTGCACGGGTGACCAAGGTCTTCACCTGTTTCGGCGTCAGGTTCTGCGCTTCATCGATGATCAGGAATTTGTTGACGAAGGTGCGACCGCGCATGAAGTTCAGCGACTTGATCTTGATACGCGAGCGGATCAGGTCTTGCGTTGCCGCGCGACCCCATTCGCCGGCATCGCCGTCGGACTTGTTCAACACTTCCAGGTTATCGTCGAAGGCGCCCATCCACGGACCCATCTTTTCTTCCTCGGTGCCCGGCAGGAAACCGATATCTTCGCCCACCGGCACGGTGACGCGGGTGACGATGATTTCGTTGTAGTTCTTGGTTTCCAGCACTTGCGCCAGACCGGCCGCCAGCGCGAGCAGGGTCTTGCCGGTGCCGGCCTGGCCAAGCAGCGTGACGAAGTCGCACTCCGGATTCATCAGCAGGTTCAGGGCGAAGTTCTGCTCACGATTGCGCGCCGTGATGCCCCACACGCTGTTTTTGGTATGGCCGTAGTCGCGCAAGGTCTGCAGGACTGCTGTCTTGCCGTTGATTTGCGTGACCTGGCCGTAGAAAGCCGGTTCGCCATTCTTCGGCTCGATGAAGACGAACTGGTTCATCAACATCGATGGCACGTGCGGACCGGTCACACGATAATAGGTGTAGCTGGTACCGTGCTTGTTTTCCTGCCATGACTCCATGCCCTTGCCGTGCTTGTTCCAGAAGTCGTCCGGCAGTTGCTGGATGCCCGAATACAGCAGGTCGGTATCTTCCAGCACATGGTCGTTGAAATAATCTTCCGCCGGCAAACCGATGGCGCGCGCCTTGATGCGCATGTTGATGTCTTTCGACACCAGCACGACCGGGCGGTCCGGATATTGCTGATCGAGTGCGCGCACCACGCCGAGAATCTGGTTGTCGGCTTTGCCTTCCGGCAGGCCATCGGGCAGCTTGGCGTTTTGCAGCTTGGTCTGGAAGAACAGGCGGCCCTTGGCGTCCTTGTTGCCCAGCTTGGACAGCGGGATGCCGAGGTCGATGGCGTCTTCGGCAATGTCGCTGACCAGCGCGTCGAGCGAACGCGAAATCTGGCGTGCATTGCGGGCGACTTCCGACATGCCCTTCTTGTGGTTGTCGAGCTCTTCCAGCGTGATCATCGGCAGATAGATGTCGTGTTCCTCGAAACGGAACAGCGAGGTCGGATCATGCATCAGCACGTTGGTGTCGAGTACGAACAGCTTTGACACACCGAGCTTGTCGGCGATACGGCTGGTGGTCGACTTGGCGCGCGATTCCAGCACTTTGGGTGTGGCCACACGCGGTTTTTCGGCCGGGCTCTTGCCGGTGATCTTGGCTTGCGGCTGCAGTGGCTGCTGCGCCTTGGCGACCGGAGCAGCGATAGATGCAACCGGGGCAATCGGTGCAGCAGGTTCTACCAATGCGATATGGGGTTTGACGGTTTTACCGCGTTCGGCCTTCGGATAATCTTTGGGCGCCAATAAGGCAGCTGGTTTACTCGGCAGTTTGGGCAGGGGCATCAGAACCTCGGTAGTGAAGGGAAGAAAAATGCCGCTTTGTCAGAGCGTACAGGTACTGCTGGAGGAGCAACAACGAACGACTGCCGCTAATAAAACCCTTCTTGGTACAGGCATGCGCCGCCGGCGGACGCAGGAAAAGAGGAAGGAGGGCTTGATTAGTGGAAGAGGTGAAGGCGGCGGACAAGGCAACACCACTCGTACCGTCGGTACAGGCGTAGCGTGTTGCCGGGGCTTTATCCGCAGCGCAAATTCGCAAAGTAAAAAAGCCGTTTTGGCAGGTTCGGGACCTGATCCAAAAACGGCTTCCAAAAAACGGTTTTCTGTTTGAATTCAAAGGCTTATCTAAATTAACCGCAACTTTCGGCTCGCGGCTGCAACATGACTCTTGAGATCGATCCTGCTGCCGCTCCGGGGAAACGCGTGTCGTCGTGGGACTAACGTTTCTTAAGCAATTGTCTTCACAAAACTGAGCACCTCGTCGACATGCGATGGCACTTTTACTCCACGCCATTCTTTCACCAATGTGCCCGATCCGTCAATCACAAACGTACTGCGTTCGACGCCGCGGACTTTCTTGCCGTACATGTTCTTCATTTTCATGACGTCGAACATGATGCACAGCGTTTCGTCAGGATCGGAAATCAGTTCAAATGGCATGTCCAGCTTGGCCTTGAAACCCTCATGTGACTTCAGGCTGTCGCGGCTGATGCCGAAAATTTCGGTATTGTGCTTCTGGAATTCCGGATAGCTCTCGCGGAACTGGATGCCCTCCGTGGTACAGCCCGGCGTATTGTCTTTTGGATAAAAGTACAGCACCAGTTTCTTGCCTTTGTAATCCGACAGCGAGAAGGTTTTGCCGCTGGTCATCGCAGCGGAAAATTCCGGCACGGTCTTGTTCAGTATGGATGGTGTGTCGTCAGTCAAAATGGCGTCCCGAGGTAAGTGTTGGTGTTGTGTCGTCGAGAATCGTGCGATGTCGCGTGTCTGTCTTGCGCATGTCGCTTATGCGGCCTGCAGAATCATGTCGCCGGAACGTCCCGGCAACTCGCCCCATGCGATAGGCAGAATCGGCAGGACATCGTCTTTCACGGTCTGGTAGTACTCGCCCATCGACGCCAGATCGTAGCCTTGGGCGCGCCAGCCGAGCAGCAATTGCTCGAAGATGGGGGCAAGTTTCTGCCCTTCAAGCTCGGCATGCAAGGTAAAGACATGGTCGCGGCGTTGTTCGGTCAGTCGCAACAGCATAGCGGCGACATTTGACGTATCGATGACAACGCCGTTGATGGTGCGGCCGAGCAGTTCGTCGAGCGTCGGCAACGTGGTCGGCAATTGCACGCACGACAAAGTCTTGCCCCCGGACGCGAGGCGATGCGGACCGGCGTCGAGATCCTGCAGCGAACCGTCTTCGTTGAGCACCGCGCGGCCATCGGAGGAATAGGCGATGCCGAATTCATCGAGCTGGGCAAAGGCATACTCATTCATCTGCCAGCCGGCGGCGCCGTGCGTCACGGGCGTGTGACCGAAGATGTCGTGGAAGCGCGCATACGAACGCTGCATGGTCTCGCGCGTCCAGGCTGCATCACGCGTGCGGACGTGGTCTTGCCAGACGCGGTGGTCCCAGGTGTGGATGCCGCATTCGAAACCGGCGTCGCGCACCGCGCGCATGTAGTTTGCACAGGTCTTGCCGATGTCCGGCGCCGGCAGCAGCGTGCCGTACATCAGCGTCTTGATGCCGTAATGTTCGACGACCGAGGTGCGCGACACCTTGCTGAAGAAGCCGGGGCGGAACACTTGCTTGAGCGCCCAGCCGGTATGGTCAGGACCAAGTGAAAACAGGAAGGTCGCATTGGCGTTGTGGCGCAGCAGTTGCCGGACCAGATTGGGAACGCCTTCGCGGGTGCCGCGATAGGTGTCGGCGTCGATTTTGAGAGTGATCTGGGGCAAGGTTGCTTGCTTTCTTGAGGTAGTGCGGCAACGCTGGCGGCGATGCTGTTGCGCTGACAACAACGTGCGCTGATGCGGTTGCCTGATGACCAAATTGTGGCACGAAAGGCGCAGCGAATAAACCCATTTTGAGGATTCATTCGTATTTTCCTGAGTACTCCCGTGGCGAGACGGTATCCGGCATGGTTAATCAAGCGCGAAAAAAAAATCCGCCCGGAAGGGCGGATTCGTTTGATGCGCTCGACGATGTTCAGTCGACCAGTGCCCGGGCTTCTGCAACCTGGCCACGATACGCGTCAAAAATATTGCGCAGCGTGTCGGCCATGGTGAAGGTCGGCTTCCAGTTCAGTTCTTCACAGGTGTTGGTGATCTTCGGCACGCGGTTCTGCACGTCCTGGTAACCCTTGCCGTAATAGGCGGTGGAGGTGGTTTCAACCAGTTTGACCTGCTTGGCCGAATCGGCGTATTCCGGATATTCGGTCGCCAGCTTCAACATCATGTCGGCGAGGTCGCGGATCGAATAATTGTTGACGGGGTTGCCGATATTGTAGATCTTGCCGGTGGCGATGCCGCCTTCGTTGGCGATGATCTTCATCAGCGCATCGATACCGTCATCGATATAGGTGAAGGCGCGCTTTTGCTGGCCGCCGTCGACCAGCGAGATGTTCTCGCCGCGCACGATGTGACCGAAGAACTGGGTCACGACGCGTGAGCTGCCTTCTTTCGGTGTATGGATCGAATCCAGGCCGGCGCCGATCCAGTTGAACGGACGGAACAGCGTGAAGTTCAGATTGTCTTCCATGCCGTAGCCCCAGATCACGCGATCCATCAGTTGCTTGGAGCAGGAATAAATCCAGCGCGGCTTGTTGATCGGGCCGCAAATCAGTTCGGATTCTTCGGAATCGAATTCGTCGTCATGGCACATGCCATACACTTCCGACGTCGATGGGAACACCAGGTGCTTGCCGTACTTGGCGGCTGCACGCACGATCGGCAGGTTGGCTTCGAAGTCCAGTTCGAACACGCGCAGCGGCTTGTTGACGTAAGTCGATGGCGTCGCGATGGCGACCAGCGGCAGGATCACGTCGCATTTCTTGACGTGGTATTCGACCCATTCCTTGTTGATCGTGATGTCGCCTTCGAAGAAGTGCATGCGCGATTTGTAAGCCTCGTTTTCGAGGACGTCGGTGATGCGGTCGGTCATCATGTCCATGCCGTAGACATGCCAGTCCGTGGTTTCCAGGATGCGCTTGGACAGGTGGTGGCCGATGAAGCCGTTGACGCCGAGAATGAGGACTTTTTTCATAATAATTGGACGGCTTAGACAGCCATGTATTTCAGATAATTGTTAAGAGAGACGTCCTGATCGTTGATCTGGATGCCCAGGATTTGCAGATAGTTGCCGTCGCCGCAACGTGCGTAGAGACGGCCGCCTTCAAAGAACTTGTCTTGAGCGCCATGCGACCTCTCAAGCGTTGGACGGGCCGATGCCGGCACCAATCGTGTTCTCACCAGCGTGATTTTATCACCTGCGATTTCCTCGAAGGCGCCGGGATAGGGTGGCGCGACCGTGCGAACCAGATTATGCACGTATTGGGCAGGCTTTTTCCAGTCGATCCGGCCGTCTTCCGGCTTGCGGCCGCCGAAGTAGCTGCCCTTGGTGAGGTCGTTGGGCAGCTTTGGCGTGCGTCCGGCCAGCATCAGCGGCAGTACGCGCCACAGGGTTTGCTCGGCGGCAACCACGACCTTGCCGAACACTTCGAACGCGGTGTCGTCCGGCAGGATAGGCACCGCAGTTTGCGCAACGATGGCGCCGGCGTCCGGCTTGGCAGCCATTTCATGCAGCGTGGCGCCGGTTTCGGTCTCGCCGTGCAGCACCGCCCAGTTGATCGGCACGCGGCCGCGGTACTTCGGCAGCAGCGAGCCGTGCATGTTGTAGGCGCCGTGCTTGGCCAGCGCCAGCAGGTTGACCGGCAGCATGTGGCGATAATAGAAACTGAAGATGAAGTCCGGCTGCGCAGCCTGCACTTGGGTGAGCAGTTGCGGCGACTTCGGATCTTCCGGCGTGATGTACGGGATGCCGTATTCGCGGCACACGCCGGCGACCGAATTGAACCAGATATTCTCGGTCGCGCTGTCTTCATGGGTCACCACCAGCGCTACCTTCACACCGCGCGCGAGCAGCACCTTCAGGCAGCGTACGCCGACGTCGTGATAGGCAAAGACGACCGCGTTCATGAGCTCTGCTTGTCCTGATCGTAAGACTGCTCCAGCACGGCCTGGACCACATAACGTGGACGTGCGCGTACCTGCAGGTAGATGCGGCCGATGTATTCGCCCAGCAAACCGATGCCGAACAGGATCACGCCGATCAGGAAGAAGGTGATCGCGAACAGCGTGAAGACGCCTTGCACTTCAGCACCGAGGATGAAGCGGCGGATCACCATCAGGATGAACAGCGCGGCGGAGGCAAACGACAGTCCGATGCCGAGCAGCGAAAAGAATTGCAGCGGCACCAGCGAGAAGCCGGTGACCAGGTCGAAGTTCAGGCGGATCAGGCTGTACAGCGAATACTTCGATTCGCCGGCCGCGCGTTCTTCATGCTCGACGATGATTTCCGTCGGCTTGCGCGCAAAGGTATACGCCAGCGCCGGCACGAAGGTATTGACTTCGCGGCACTGGTTGATCAGGTCGATGACGTTGCGACCGTAGGCGCGCAGCATGTTGCCCTGATCGGTCATCTTGATGTGGGTGATCTTTTCACGCAGGCGGTTCATGGCCTTGGAGGCCAGGGTGCGCCACGCCGAATCCTGGCGCTGGCGGCGGATCGAGCCGACGTAATCGTAGCCCTCGCGAATCTTGGCCACCAGGTTGCCGATTTCTTCCGGCGGGTTCTGCAGGTCGGCATCGAGCGTAATGACGATGTCGCCGCGGGTTGCGTCGAACCCGGCCAGGATCGCCATGTGCTGGCCGTAGTTGCCGTTGAAGAGCACCACGCGGGTAACGTCCGGGCGCAGGCGATACTGATCGGCCAGGATGGCGGCAGACCTGTCGCGGCTGCCGTCGTTGACGTAAATGATTTCGTAGGGCATGCCGAGAGCGTCCAGCGCCGGATAGAGGCGGTCGAACAGCTTGGCGAGGCCGGATTCCTCGTTATAGACGGGAATGACGACGGAAATTTCTGGTTTCATCAAAGCCTGGAATGAAAAATTGCTGTACTGAAAGCGTTACTGTAAACCATGCAATGCAAGCCGCATACCATGCGCCGGTTTGCGGCCGGTTCGGGCAATCATGCCGCCGTTGTTGCCTGGCGGACATGGTTGTGCTGGCCAACTTATGCGAGCACGGATTTTACCGCGCCGACTGCGCGCTCGATATCTTCTTTACTCATTGCAGTAAACATCGGCAGCGACACGATCAGGCGACCGACGCGCTCGGCGATCGGGAACATGCCTTCCTTGAAGCCGCGATCGCGGTACAGCTTGAGCAGGTGGATCGGTGGATAGTGGTAGCCGATGCCGATCTGGCGCTCCATCATCTTCTCCATGAAGGCGGCGCGCGTGATGCGTTCCGGCAAGACCAGCTGGTACATGTGCCAGTTGGAGTTCTCGAAGTCGGCGACAGGCAGCTGGGCGCCGCTTTGCGCTTCGAAGTCAGGGCCGAACACCTCGAAATAATGCTGCGCCAGGCCGCGGCGCTTTTCGGTGATCGCGTCGATGTGGGCAAACTGGCCCAGGCCGATTGCGGCTGCGATATCGGTCATGTTGAACTTGCCGCCCAGTACATCGACTTCCAAGCCGTCGAAGCCGCTGCGGGTGACGCCTTGCAGGCGGTATTTTTCGGCCAGGCGCGCTTCATCAGGATTATTGACGACCAGACAACCGCCTTCGGAGCTCGTCACGTTCTTGTTGGCCTGGAAGCTGAACGAGACAAAGTCGCCGAACGCGCCGATACGCTTGCCTTTCCAGGTCGAACCGAGTGCCTGGGCGGCGTCTTCGATCACGCGCAGGTTGTGTTTTTTTGCGATCGCGTACAGGCGATCCATGTCGACCGGCAGGCCCGACAGGTAGACCGGGATCACGGCCTTGGTGCGCGGCGTGATGGCGGCTTCGAGTTTGTCGAGGTCGATGTTGCGGGTGATTGGGTCGATGTCGGCGAAGACAGGCGTGGCGCCGGTTTCGATGATGACATTGGCGGTGGCGACCCAGGAAATCGGCGTCGTGATGACTTCATCGCCGGCGCCGATACCGGCAATGCGCAGCGCGATTTCCATGGTGCAGGTGCCGGAATTGAACGTGCGCACGATGCGGCCGTCCAGATAGTCGGACAGGGCCTTCTCAAATGCCTGCACCTTGGGGCCGCTGGTGATCCAGCCGGAGCGAAGCACATCGGCGACGGCGGCGATGGTGGGTTCGTCGATGGTCGGTTTGGAGAACGGCAAGAAGGGCAGAGCAGGCTGAACAGGTTGAGTCATGTGGGCTCGCAATAATCTGGGGTGGTGAATTCAGTCGGCCGCGCCGGCGATGATGTCGCTCCGGCGCGAGCCGCCTATTGTAAATCAGCCAAGTCGGCCGGATCAGTTGGATCAGCGGATCAACTCTTCGTCAGCAGAATAACGCCGACGATGATCACGCCGATGGCCAGGATGCGCTGCGCCGACACCACTTCGCCGAGGAAATACCAGGCACCGACAGCGTTGATGATGTAGCCCAGCGACAGCAGCGGATAGGCGATCGTCACATCCACACGCGACAGTCCGATGATCCACACGCCGACCGAAATCACATAGCAGGTCAGGCCGCCGATGATCGGCAACTGCGTGGCCAGCTTGATCCCGGTGGAGAGCCAGTTCTCCGCCGTCAGGTGGATTGCGCCGACGGCATTGGTGCCGGCCTTGAGCAGCAGCTGCGCGACGGCGTTGAGGCAAATGCCGACGAAGATGAAACCGAAGGTGGTGATATTCATGGCGCAGCCTTCGGGTTCTTTTCGGTAACGTCGGGATTGTTCGCCACAATCACGCGGCGCGGATCCTGGCCGATCAGGCGCATCGGAATGCCCCGTTGTTTCAGGTCGGCGTAGACGGACGGATCGATGATGGCGATATCCTTCTTGCCGGCGGTGTGGTCGGCGACCCATTGCGCGACGAAGGCGTCAATCGTCGGCAGCCACAGTTGCGGCTCCTGCTTCAGGCCGAATTCCATTTCGTCGGCATGGCGCACCAGCGTCATCGTGCGTTGCAAATAGAACGGCAAGGCCTGTTCGTAGCGGCCGACCAGATACATCGGGGTTTCCGGCGTCAATTCAGCTTGCAGTGCCGGAACGTAATCGATACCGGCCGAATAGCGGCCTTGCGGGTCGTGACCCAGCATCAACAATTGTCCACTGACGAAAGTCGCTGCGGCGAGGAATACCACCGCCAGGTCTTTGTGCGAGCGGGCAAAACGGATCGCCAGCACTGCGCCCACGAAGGCAATGACGGTTGCGGCATAAATCCACGGCACGTGGGCGGTCACCAGCGGCAGCGAGTAAGCGTCCTTGGCCAGATTCGGCACGCGCGATATGAAGGCCATTCCGATGGCGCAAGGTACTGCCACCACGGTTGCCGACCAGATGATCGCCTTGGACGACGAGCGCTCCAGATAGCTGGCGATCAGCAGCGCCAGCGTCGGAAAGATCGGCAGGATGTAGGACGGCAGCTTCGAGCTGGAAATGCTGAAGAACACGAAAATGAATACCGACCATATCAGCAGCATCTTGCGCGGCTGGAATTTGCCGTTGGTCAGGCTGTTGAAGCTGCTGTTGCCCTGGTCTTCGCGCAGCCCGTGCAGCAGGCTTTGTACGAGTACGCCCAGCCACGGCAGGATGCCCAGCAGCAGGATCGGGAGGAAGTAGTACCACGGACCGGTGCGGCTATGGATCTTGGTCGTGAAGCGCTGGAAGTGTTCGTGGATGAAGAAGAATTGCGGGAATTCCGGATTCTTCAGCGATACCAGCACGAACCACGGTGTGGTGATGACGAAGAACAGGATCAGGCCCTTGATCAGGTGCAGCCTTTTCCAGATCGCCCAGTCGCGCGAGAAGATCGTGTACAGCACCAGCACCGCGCCCGGCAGCACGATGCCGATCAGTCCCTTGGACAGGACCGCCAGCGCCATGCCGGCCCAGCACAGTAGCATCCAGTTGCGCTGTTCGTCGCGATTGGCGTCGTTGCGTTGCGCCAGCAGCAGGGCGCAGATGCTCAGCGTCATCATGCCGGCCAGGCCCATGTCCAACGAGTTGATGTGGCCCATGCCGGCCCAGAAGAAGCTCGACGCCAGCACCAGCGGTGCATAGAACGCCACGCGCGCGTTGAACACGCGACGGCCGGTGTAGGCGACCAGGCCGATGCCGAACAGGCCGCACAGGCCGGTCCACAGCCGCGCCTGCCATTCGCCGAGGCCGAACAGCTCGAAGGTGACGGCGTTCATCCAGGTTTGCAGCGGCGGCTTTTCGAAATACTTGATGCCGTTGAGGCGGGTGGTGATCCAGTCCTGGGTGGCGACCATCTCACGGGCCATTTCGGCGTAGCGGCCTTCGTCGGTCGGCACCAGGGTGCGCGCGCCGAGCATGTAGAACCAGATCAGCAGGAAAAAGATGAGCAGCGTCCAGACGAACGCTTTGGATTTGTACAAGTCGCGCATTGCGGCGAGGTCCTTAAGCTGGTTTTGGTTCGAGAATCAATGCCAGTGCCACTTTGCGGCCCTCTGCCATGAGAATGTTGTATGTGCGACATGCCGCCTGGTTGTCCATGCACTCGACGCCGATGCGGCGCGCGGTGAGGACGGCGGTCAGCTTCGGATGGACGAAGCGCTGGCGCGCGCCGGTGCCGAGAATCACGACATCGGGCCGGGTGGCGTCGATCTGGTCGAAATGTTCGGCGGTCAATGCGTCGAACGAGGTCACCGGCCAGGGCGCAGGCGGAGTTTCCGGCAGTACGATCAGGCTCTGCTCGAAGCGGATCGCATTGAGCTCGACGCCGGTGTCGTCGTAGGAGGAAACGGTCTGGTATTGCTGGGTTTCTGTGGAATGGAGCTTCATGGCGCGCAGTGCCAAAATGCCGCCGGCGATGGTGCGGCCCGGGCTATTTTCGGCAATAAGGTCTTAAAGTGCTGCATTGTAGCGTTTTCCGGTTCAGGACTATGTTTTATTCATTGATAAAATGGAAGGCTTTCGGCAAAATGGCCGGTTCCGGCGGCTCTGCCGGGCAAGCCAGGCCAGCCAAGTAAGCTGAGCAAGCCGAACCTGCAGTTCAGGCTCATTCAAAGGATTAGTACCGTGCGACCGATTCAAAAATCGAAAAAACTGGCGGATGTCTGTTACGACATCCGTGGCCCCGTGCTGGAAAAAGCGCGGCAAATGGAAGAAGAAGGCCACAAGATCATCAAGCTGAACATCGGCAACCTGGCCGCCTTCGGTTTCGATGCGCCCGATGAAATCGTGCAGGACATGATCCGCAACATGGGCAACGCCTCCGGCTACACTGATTCCAAGGGCCTGTTCGCGCCGCGCAAGTCGGTCATGCACTACACCCAGCAAAAGAATATCCAGGGCGTCACCATCGACGACATCTACCTCGGCAACGGTGCGTCCGAGCTGATCGTGATGAGCGTCAACGCCTTGCTCAACACCGGCGACGAAGTGCTGGTGCCGTCGCCCGACTATCCGCTGTGGACCGCCGCAGTCAGCCTGTCGGGCGGCACGCCGGTCCACTACGTCTGCGACGAGCAGCAGGGTTGGCAGCCGGATATCGCCGACATTCGCAAGAAGATCACGCCCAACACCAGGGCGATCGTGGTCATCAACCCGAACAATCCGACCGGCGCCCTGTACTCCACCGAAGTGCTCAAGGAGCTGGTCGAAGTCGCGCGCCAGCATCAGCTGATCATTTTCGCCGACGAGATCTACGACAAGGTCCTGTACGACGGCAACACGCATACCTCGCTGGCCTCGCTGGCCGACGACGTGCTGTTCATCACCTTCAACGGCCTGTCCAAGAACTATCGTTCCTGCGGCTACCGCGCCGGCTGGATGGTGGTCTCGGGCGAAAAGAAGCACGCCAAGGATTACATCGAAGGTCTCAATATGCTGGCGTCGATGCGCCTGTGCGCCAATGCGCCGGGGCAGTACGCCATCCAGACCGCGCTGGGCGGCTACCAGAGCATCAACGACCTGGTCGCGCCGACCGGCCGTCTGGCCAAGCAGCGCGACCTCGCGCACAAGCTGCTCACCGACATTCCGGGCGTGACCTGCGTCAAGCCGAAGTCGGCGCTGTACATGTTCCCGCGCCTTGATCCGGAGATTTATCCGATCAAGGACGACCAGGAGTTCGCCTACGAGCTGCTGGCCGAAGAGAAAGTGCTGATCGTCCAGGGCACCGGCTTCAACTGCCCGACGCCGGACCACTTCCGCGTGGTGTTCCTGCCGAACACCGATGACCTGACCGAATCGATGGGCCGCATTGCGCACTTCCTCGAAGGTTATCGCCGGCGCCACGGCACCAACTGAACCACACATGATTCACCGGCTTGCTCCGCACGTGGCGGGGCAGGCCGGCAATTCCGGTTTTACCGCAGCACCCGTCAGCAATCGTTTTTATTTCGGCCGACGGCTTTTTTTATCAACCACGAAGACAATATGAAATCCATCAAAGTAGGTTTGCTCGGCATCGGCACCGTGGGTTCCGGTACTTTCAATGTATTGAAGCGCAATCAGGAAGAAATTGCGCGGCGCGCAGGGCGCGGCATTGAAATTACCATGGTGGCCGATCTGAACACGGAGCGCGCCACCGAGCTGACCAATGGACAAGTCAAGGTTGTCAACGACGCCAATCTGGTGGTTAACGATCCGGACATCGATATTGTCATCGAGCTCATCGGCGGCTATGGCCTCGCCAAGGACCTGGTCCTGAAGGCGATCGCCAACGGCAAGCACGTCGTCACCGCCAACAAGGCGCTGATCGCCACGCACGGTAATGAAATTTTCAAGGCCGCGCAGGAAAAGGGCGTGATGGTCGCATTCGAAGCGGCGGTCGCCGGCGGCATTCCGATCATCAAGGCTTTGCGCGAAGGCCTCACCGCCAATCGCATCCAGTGGATCGCGGGCATCATCAACGGCACCACCAATTTCATCCTGTCCGAAATGCGCGACAAGGGACTGGACTTCGACGTCGTGCTGAAAGAGGCGCAACGCCTGGGCTACGCCGAAGCGGATCCGACCTTCGACATCGAAGGTGTGGACGCAGCGCACAAGCTGACCATCATGGCCTCGATCGCCTTCGGCATCCCGGTGCAGTTCGACAAGGCGCACGTGGAAGGCATCACCAAGCTGCAGGCCACCGACATCCGCTACGCCGAGCAACTGGGCTACCGCATCAAGCTGCTGGGCATCACCCGCCAGACCGAAAAGGGCATTGAACTGCGCGTGCATCCGACGCTGATTCCGACCGGTCGCCTGATCGCCAACGTCGAAGGCGCCATGAACGCCGTGATGGTGCGCGGCGACGCCGTCGGCGAGACGCTGTACTACGGCAAGGGCGCCGGTTCCGAACCGACCGCCTCAGCCGTGATCGCCGATCTGGTCGACATCACGCGCCTGGCTACGGCCGATCCGGAACACCGCGTGCCGTCGCTGGCGTTCCAGCCGAACGCCATGGCCGACACGCCGGTGTTGCCGATTCAGGACGTCACCACCAGCTACTACCTGCGCATGCATGTGGCCGACAAGCCGGGCGTGCTGGCCGACGTCACGCGCATCCTGGCGGACTCGTCGATTTCGATCGACGCCATGTTGCAGAAGGAGCCGGCCGAAGGCGAACAGCAGACCGACATCATCATGCTCACGCACCAGACTCAAGAGCGCAACATCGAGGCGGCCATCGCCAAGATCGAAGCGCTGTCTACCGTCATGGGCAGTGTCATGAAGATTCGTCTGGAAGAGCTGAACTAAGCACTTCTAAGCACTTTCAGCGCTGCATGAAAAAGGAGGCTTCGGCCTCCTTTTTTCTTTCCGCAAAATCATCCGGACAATAAAAAAGGGCGCCGCAGGGCGCCCTTTTTCATGGTGGAACCGAAGTCCCTTTAAATTACTTCTTCGCAGCCGGAATCTCGTAGCCGCATACCATTTGCAGCATGATTTCGCCGACGGAGCTTGGCGCCGGCTTGGCGAACTGCATACTCTTCAAGGCATCCGAGTGATCGCGCTTGGCGCCCTTGCCGTCGTTTTCCGCGAAGATCACTTCGCGCGTCAGCTTCAAGGTCTGTTCCTTGCAGTTGTATTGGTGCATGTCCTGGTACGACTTCAGGGTCGGGAAGCCGCTGTCGTTGTTGGGACGCGCCTCTTTGAAATTCCACATCGACCAGGCTTCGCGGATGCCCTTGCTTTCCTTGATCGAATCGACGTCCATTGACAATTCGGCCTGATCGGTGCCCCCGATCGACTGCCAGTTTTCCGCGTGGGCGGCGCCGGCGCACAGCAGAGTCGGGACGCTCAACATCAAAATCCATTTTTTCATCATGTGTCCATTTCTATCCGGTGGGGCGCAAGAGCGCGTGGAGTATGCGACGACGCTGTGGCTGCATACGCGTCAGGGCTGCCAGCATAACGTGCCGCCGGAGCGCTTACAAGCCTGGTAACGTTTTATTTCACTTCCTTGGACGGGAGCGGAGAAAGGAGGAGCGAGGAGGGGACGGCGGAAGAATAAAAATCCGGCGCGCGCGGGGCGCGCGCCGGAGTGGAGAGTCATTTGAAAATGACGGTCTTTTGTTCTTGTACGGTTTCCTGCTGGCGCTCGATGCGGCGTGAGCTGCGGCTGGAGCCGGCCGGATTGAACTGCGCTTCCATCTCGCCGGCGACAGCGTCGCCCAGCGAACGCGACACTTCCTGCATGACCTTGCTCTTGTTGAGCGAAATCACGGTGCCGGCGGCATTGGCCAGACGTACGTCGGAGCCTTCGCCCATGGCCGAGAACGCCGCCTTGATCTCATAGGTGCGGGTATTGATCAGCGAAAATTCGCCCACCAGTTCCAGCGCCAGCGAGAACGACACCGCATTCGAACCTTGTACCGGATTGCTTTCCTGGCGGAAGTCGATGTTGTTGATCGTGCCGAACAACACGTAGTCTGCGCCAGGGTAGTAACCCTTCTTGATGCGGTCGATGATGTCGAACAGCTTCTCGGTGTTTTGCTGGGTCCAGGGTTTGCCCTGCACCAGGCGGTACGAGCCCGACTTCAACAATTCACCCTTGATGTCCGCCGTGAACTTGCGCAGCTCGCCGCGGCTGATCGTGGTGATGGTGCCGGAGGCGGCGATTACCGAGCTCTCGCCGCGGCTCGATGCGCGTTCCGACATCGAGGCCGACGACGCAAAGTTGGAGTCGCTGGCGCGCGCATTGGCGGAGTAGCTGTTGTTGTGTTTTTCGCGCGCTTCGAAGTATTGGAAATATTCCTTTACCTTCTCTTCGTACGACAGGTCGGTGACGGCGATCTTGGGCAGGTTCTGCGCCTGCCCAAGCGTCGGCGCCGCCAGCGTCAACGCGAACGCCAGCGAAGCCAGCAGTGCGTTGAACATCCGGGATGGCGATGTCGGCATGGGGAAATCCTCTCTCAACATTGGTGAACGGGAATCAACGCTTGGAGGTCTTGCGAATTTCCTTCTCGTCGGCCCATTCGATGGTGCCGGACTCGATGTTGGTCATGATCAGGCTGAACTTGTAATACACGTCCGTGGTGTTGCTGCTGCGCTTGACGATGGACGTGATGTTGCCTTCGATGCGGAACTGTGCGCCTTCCATCTTGCCGACCTTGGCGGTGGCCGACTTCTTGTACAGGCCGGTGTTGTTCTGACGGGTCAGTTCGTCGGTCTGGTTCTGCATGCCGACGATGTCGGTGGCGAAGCGCATGGTGCCGCCCTTGAGCAATTGCACGCGGATCGAATCGGTGATCGAGCGGGTGTCGATGTATTCACTGGTCTTGTTCTTGACGTCGGCGATGGTCACCAGCGGCTTGCTTTTGTAGCCGGCTGCGGATTGGCCCAGCGAACGCGCCATCGATTCGGCGATGGTCTGCAGGTCGGTCGAGCCGAATTCATTGGTGACTTGTTCGACGGCCTTGGCGTCGCCGTACTGGACATTGCTGCCGACCGTCGGTGTGCCGGTCTGGGCGCAGCCGAACAGCAAAGCGGAAATCAGGGTCAGGCCGGCGTAGCGGGCAGTGGTGTGCATCATGGCAATTCCTTGTGGTAATCAGTTATGTGAATCAAAGCGGAGACGGAGACCGGTGTGGTCTCAGCGACCCATTAAAGGAGCGTCGCTGGTCGACAGCGATTTGTTGATGGTGGCGCTGAACTGGATCGTGAAGTCGCGCGCCTTGGTGGTCGGCGAGACCATCTGCAGCGTCAGTTTTTGTTCGCCGTTGACCAGCAGCGGCTTCCACGGCTCGTCGTCCCACACCTGGAAGCCGGTTTCGTCCATCCATTTGACGCGGTAGTAAGCCGTGTGCTGGCGATTGTCGCGGTTGGTGAGCTCGGCCTGGACGTTGAGCAGGCCGTTTTGCTCGCGCATGCGCAGGCCGGTGAATTCCAGCGAGGCCGGCGCGCCCAGCAATTCGATTTTGGAGGCGATGGATTGCGCTTGTGCCGGCATGGCTTGCATGCCGAGCGCGAGCGCGGACGCCAGTGCGCCTGCGCGCAATGCGTGTTTGATGTTCATGTGGTCGATTCCCTGTTTAATCCTGTTTTCAACGCCCGTGTGATCACGGTGCGGTGACACTGGCCGATACCGGCACAATGGCTTTTTTCTTGCTGTTGTTGCTGGCGACTGTTGCAGCTTTTTCCAAGGGTGCAGCGGTTGTGACTACAGCTGCATCGGCGCCAGTATTCTTGCTGTTGTTCGCCGCCACTTTCTTGCCGGTGGTTTTGGCTTTGGCGGTCTTCACCGGAGCGATCGGTTTTTCCGGTGTGGCCAGGGCCAACGCTGCCTGCTCGGCATTATAGGGGGTCTGCGCCAGATAAAGCGAGGGACCCGAGGTGCGCAGCGACACCATCGCGTAGGCGCCGGAGACGCCGACTTCGCGCAATTGCGGGCCGGTCGCGGTCGGCAGCAGGATCTTGTGCATGCCCGGCGCCAGTTTCACGCGCGCCACCGAGAAGAAGCCCGGCAGGGTGCGCCAGGTGCGTTCATCGGCGACTTCGCCCAGCATGGTTCCGGCTTTGGCGGCGATGCTCAGCAGCGAACCGAACATGCCCAGCGAGCCGGAATTATCGTCGATGGCTTTTTGCGCGATGCCCTTGGTGATCGCACGGATGGAGGAGCGCGCGATGATGCCCGGCATTTCATCCGACAGCGCGCGGCGCGCCATCTGGTCGACGCTGGTCAGCAGAGCGACTTGCACCGGCTTGTCGTCGACCGTGATGCTGGCGGGGACCACCGAATTGTCGGCGGCGCGGATGACCGGCCACGAAATCGGCGTGGCAATCAGGCTCAAGCCGCTGCGGCCTGGAATCGGCAGGATGATCGGCAAGGTCATCGAACTGATCGCTGGCGCGCTGCCCGATTCGATCACGATGAGCGTATCGACCAGCTTCGGCGAACGGCTGCGCACGCGACCGTCCAGGCCTTTCAGGCCTTCTTCCAGTGTGGCCTGGCCGGGACGCATTTCAATCGCCTTGCGATAGCCGGCGGCCGCAAGCGACGGTTCGCCCAGACCTTCATAGACGAAGCCGGCCAGATAGTTGGCGAACGCCGATTCGTAGGAATTCTTGAGCCCGCGTACGGCTGGGTCTTCCAGCGTTTCCACCGGATAGCCGTTGAGCTCCTTGAAGGAAGTGGTCTTCAGGCCCTTCGATTCGGCGGTGCTCTTGGCGGCGTCGAGTTCCTTGCTGCGGAAGTCGGCGATGATCGCTTCGCGCTCGTGCATCTTCTTGATTTCGGTACGTGCCGAATCCCAGTCGCCGATGGCCAGATGGTCAAGCGCCAGGCGCAGGTTGATGAAGACCTTTTCGTAGTCGCGGCCGTCGTAGCGGCGCGTGGTGTCGTTGAGGATGATGGAGCCGACGTCGCCCAGCAGTTTGGACGGATCGGTCTTGACCTGATCTTCCCAGCCGCGCACCTTTTCGTCGGCGGCCAGCCAGGTTTCCTTGCTGGCCTCGTAGGAACCCTTCATGCGCAGCAGTTCGCCTTTTTCCATGAAGTAGAGCAGGTCCTTGTCCTTGTCGGGATTCTGCTGTTCCAGCGCCTGCAGTGCCAGATCCGCGCTGCCGGACTTCATGGCGTCGACCGTGGTGGTCGCCTTGCGGTCGTAGCCGTTGGTGGCGCAACCGGCCACCAGCGAGATCAGGCAGACACTGCCGCCGATGTTTTTTCCGAGCCGCTTGATGGCGAACGCCATGGATTTGTTTTGATCTTGCATTTTTTATCCTCCCCAGGATATGAGCTGCTTATGAGCTGCTGCCGAAAGATGCCGGCAGGCATTTTTTTGTTGCATTTATTGTAAAGACGGCCGTCGAAAAAAGCCTCATTCGTTTGAATGAGATAGCGAAATGTTCTATGCTCGGCTACAGGGATAGAAGTCGCGAACAAAGAACGTCAAACAATGCGATTCAGGGGTGTCTTATGTCAACGGGGAATGCGGAACAGCGCTTCGGCCAGCTGGTGGAGTTGATTTACGACTCCGTCCAGGATCTGAGCCGGATCGCGCCAGCCATGGAAATGATCTGCCGCGAGGTGGGCGCCATCGCCGGACACTACGTCCACATGGATGTGGAAAGCCGCGAAGTGATCGCGTCTTGCGTGAGCAACAGCGACTACCAGGCCGGCGATCTCGAGTACAAGGAATACTACAGCCAGGTCGACGACCGCCTCGGCTGGCTTGCCACCGGGCAGGTCGGCGAATGGCGCGCCGATCATCAGCGTTTCGACGAGCGCTTCGTGCGCAAGAGCGAAATCTACAACGACTTCCTGTTCAAATACGGCGGCCGCCACATGGTAGTCGGACGCATCGGCGAGCGCACCACGCAATCCGAGGCGATCGCCTTCCTGCGCCCGTTGGGCGCAGAAGAATATGCCGAAACCGAATACGCCTTCCTGCGCAGCCTGTCGCCACACCTGATCCGCTCGGCCACGTTGCGCGCGCGCATGCAGACGTTGGAGCGCCAGCAGTCGGCGAGTGAATCTGTGGTGGCGCACCTGCCTTACGGCACGCTATGGATCAACGCCGCCGGCCGCATCGTCTCGCTCAATCCGCAGGCAACCGCCATCCTCGCTGCCGGCGACGGCCTGTCCGTGCGCAACGACAAGCTGGCGGTGTCCGAACCGGCGGACGCTGAGCGGCTGCAGTACGCGCTGCGCATGGCGACCGCGATGGAGCCGCGCCAGGGACAATGGTTCGCCATCGCGCGCCGCAAGCAATCGACGCCGCTGCTGGTGTCGGTGATCCCGGCGACGATTCCTGCCGCGCTCGATCCCCTGTGCGGCGGTCCGTTTGCGTTGCTGATCCTGCAGGACATGGCGCGCCAGCGTGTTTCGCGTTCGGCGCAGCTGCAGGTCATCTATCGCCTGACGCCGGCCGAAACGCGGCTGGCCGAAGCCTTGCTCGAGAACGACACCATTGAATCGTATGCGCTCAAGAACGACATCAGCCGCAACACCGTGCGCACCCATCTGGCCAGCCTGTTCGCCAAGACCGGCGCCAAGCGCCAGGCGGAACTGATTCGCACCTTGCTGGCGTCGCAGCCGCACGTGATGCTTTAGCAAGGCAAAAACGCGGATTCCGTCCGCGAGCCAGCTATAATGGCGGTCTCCGTGCAACCTGTTGCAAGACCACTTCCACTCTTACTTACGCCATGCAATACGTCTCCACTCGCGGTCACTCTGCCACACCTTCCTTTTCCGAAATCCTGCTGGGCGGCCTGGCGCCGGACGGCGGCCTGTACTTGCCGGCGCAGTATCCGCAAGTCACCGGCGCCGAGCTGGATCAATGGCGCACGCTGTCCTATGCGGACCTGGCGTACGAAGTGCTGAAGAAGTTCGCCGGCGACATTCCCGACGCCGACCTCAAGGTGCTGACGCACAAGACCTATACCGCCGACGTGTATCGCAACACGCGCGCCGGTGAAGATGCTGCGCAGATCACGCCGCTCCGCACGCTGGAAGACAAGGATGGCAAGAAGCTGGTACTGCAAGGCCTGTCGAACGGTCCGACGCTGGCCTTCAAGGACATGGCGATGCAGTTGCTGGGCAACCTGTTTGAATATGCACTGGCCAAGAAGGGCGCTGAACTCAACATCGTCGGCGCCACTTCGGGTGACACCGGCAGCGCAGCGGAATACGCCATGCGCGGCAAACAGGGCATCCGCGTTTTCATGCTGTCGCCGCACAAGAAGATGAGTGCATTCCAGACCGCACAGATGTTCAGCCTGCAGGATCCGAACATCTTCAACCTCGCGGTGGAAGGCGTGTTCGACGATTGCCAGGACATCGTCAAGGCGATCTCAAACGACCTCGATTACAAGGCCGCGAAAAAAATCGGCACCGTCAATTCGATCAATTGGGCGCGCGTCGTGGCGCAGGTTGTTTACTATTTCCGCGGCTATCTTTCGGCCACGACCGGCAATGAACAGAAGGTCTCGTTCACGGTCCCGTCGGGCAATTTCGGCAACATCTGCGCCGGCCACATCGCACGCATGATGGGTTTGCCGATCGACAAGCTGGTGGTCGCCACCAACGAGAACGATGTGCTCGACGAATTCTTCCGCACCGGCGTCTACCGCGTGCGCAAGTCGGCCGAGACCTACCACACCAGCAGCCCGAGCATGGACATCAGCAAGGCGTCCAACTTCGAGCGCTTCATCTACGACTTGCTCGGTCGCGACAGCACACGCGTCAAGGCCCTGTTCCACAAGGTCGAGACCGCAGGCGGCTTCGACCTGACCGGCAAACCGGGCAGCGATGGCGATGAATTCGCCAGCGTGATCCGCTACGGCTTCGCCTCGGGCAAGTCGACGCATGCAGATCGCCTGGAAACCATCCGCTTCGCCGAAAAGAGCTACGGCATCACGGTCGACACGCACACCGCAGACGGCATCAAGGTGGCGCGTGAAAACCTCACCGCAGGCGTGACCATGATCGTGCTGGAAACCGCCTTGCCGGCCAAGTTCAACGAGACCATCCGTGAGGCGCTGGGCCGCGATGCGGACCGTCCGGCCGGCTTCGAAAACATCGAAGCGCTGCCGCAGCGTTTCGAGGTCATGTCCGCCGACGCCGCCAAGGTCAAGGCCTTCGTGGCTAAGCATACCGGGCTGTAATTAACTGCCATGAGCAAGGTCGCGGCCATCGGTTTTCTGGCCGCGTCGTTGTTGGCGATCGGGAAGGTCGCCACTGCCGGGCCAGCTCCGGATGAGGACACGCTAGGAAAATCTGCCGGCTATCCGGTCGCAGGCAATCTCCGCCAGGCCTATCAGCAGCACTACCTCGTCGGTTCCTTCAGCGCGATGGACAGCTTCAATCCCTCCTGCACGTTGGCGCCGTCGCGCGAGCCGGTAGCGCTGGAAAAGAGCGCTGCCGACACCGTCTTCACCTATCGCTTTCGCGGCGACACGTTCACGCTGGACGACTACATGGCACGCCAGCGCGCCACGGCCGTCGTGGTGGTGAAAGATGGCCGTATCGTGGCCGAGCGCTACAACTACGCACGCACGCCGGACATGCGCATGCTGTCCAATTCCATGGCCAAGACCATCGTCGCGCTGGGCGTCATGAAGGCGCTGGAAGAGGGCAGCATCCGCTCGTTGGACGATCCGGCGAAAACCTATCTCCCCGAACTGGCCGGTTCTCTCTACGGCGAAACACGCATCATCAATCTGCTGCGCATGGCCTCCGGCGCCAGGTACGTCGAAGACTATTCGGCACATGATGACCGGGCCGCCTTCAACGACATCATGCACAAGGCCGGCACCCTGCAGGCTGTGCGCAGTGTTACTGAACGCAGCGATCCGGAAGACGAGCGTTTCAACTATGCGGGTGCGCAGACCAACGTGCTGGCGCTGGTCTTGCGCGCCGCCACCGGGCGCAGCCTGTGCGACTACATCGGCGAAAAAATCTGGCAGCCGATCGGCGCCCAGGCCAAAGCCACCTGGATGCTCAATCCCGGCGACGGCATCGAGGTGGCGCAAGGCGGCTTCAACGCCACGGTGTACGACTATGCGCGCCTGGGAATGATGATGGCCGCCGATGGTGAAGTGCGCGGCAACGCCGTCGTGCAACGCGAACATCTGCTCGACATGACTGATCCGCAGCGTCAGCCTGCGGCATTCCGTCCCGGCGTCATGTCGTATCACGGCAGCAAATATTCCGGCTACGGCTTGCAGACCTGGATTCTGCCGGGCAGCCGGCGCCGCTTTGCGCTGCTGGGCGTGTATGGCCAGGCGATTTTCGTCGATCCGGCGCTCGGGCTGGTGGTCGTGCACACGGCGGTGGGCAAGGATGCGTCAGGCGACGCCAGCGGCACGCATCTCGGTGCGGAGCGCGATGCCTTGTTGCGCGGGATCGTGGCGACCTACGGCAAATGGTAGGGTAGCCGCGACGAGCGGCGTTAGGCGCTGCTTACGCGGGATGCCGCCAGTAATTCGGCTGGGCATAGGTATGCCGCAAAAAATCCACGAAGGCGCGTATCCGCAGCGGCAAATGCCGGCGCTGGGCAAAGACGGCATAAATCGCCGGCGCCGGCGCGTCGAACTTGTCCAGCACCGTCACCAGTTCGCCCGATTCGAGCGCGGCGCCGACCTCCCACATGGAGCGCCACGCCAGTCCCTTGCCGTTGAGCGCCCAGTTGTGTAGCACTTCGCCGTCGTTGCAGACCATATTGCCGCCAACCTTGTAGACGCTGACCTTGCCGTGCTGCCTGAGCGTCCAGCCGCGCTGGCTGCCTTCGCTGCTGATGGCCAGGCAGTTGTGGCGCGCCAGGTCGTCGGGTGTCTCGGGAATGCCATGGCGGCGCAGGTAGGAGGGCGCAGCCACCACCACGCGGTGGTTCTCGGCCAGCTTGACGCTGATAAGGTTGGAATCGGTCAGTGCAGCGATACGGATGGCGACGTCGACGCCTTCGCCGATCAGGTCGACGATGCGGTCGTTGAGGTTGAGCGTGAGCGTGACGTCGCGATGTTCGGTCAGGAACGAAGGCACCAGCGGCGCCACGTGCTGGCGGCCGAAGCCGGCCGGGGCCGAGATCAGCAGATTGCCGCTGGCGCGCGCGCTGCGCTCCGAGACCGAGGATTCGGCGTCTTCGAGGTCGGTCAGGATGCGCTGGCAGTCTTCCAGGAAGGCCGCGCCTTCATTGGTCAGCACGATTTTGCGCGTGGTCCGCTGCAGCAGCTTGACGCCCAGGCGCTCCTCCAGGGCGTCGAGCCGGCGTCCGATCATGGCGGGGGCGATGCCCTCGGCGCGGGCTGCGGCCGACAGGCTGCCCTTGGCGGCGACATCGACGAAGGTGGAGATTTGCTTGAACTGATCCATGGCGGTACTCTCGAAGGCTGGAAAGCGGCACAGCCATTATCTCGTCACTTGTGACTAAAACGCAAAGATAAAGTGATAAAACGTTTCACTCATGTGGATTTAGTTTAAATATACTAAGTGCACAAAAATACAATTCGACAAGACATTGTCATCCGATTTTTTATCTACTTAGGAGCACAGCATGACGCAATTGACACTGCCGGCCGGGATGCAGATTTCTGGTGAAATCAAGCCTGGTTATGAACAGATCCTGACGCCTGACGCGCTCGCGCTGGTAGCCAAATTAAGCCGCGCCTTCGAGTCGCGTCGCCAAGAGTTGCTGGCCGCGCGCGTTGAGCGTGTAAAGCGTCTGGACGCCGGCGAGCGTCCCGACTTCCTGCCTGAGACTGCGAACATCCGCAGCGGCGACTGGAAGATCGCACCGATTCCTGAAGCACTGAAATGCCGCCGCGTCGAAATCACCGGCCCGGTCGAGCGCAAGATGGTCATCAACGCCTTCAACTCGGGCGCCGACAGCTACATGACCGACTTCGAAGATTCGAACTCGCCGGTCTGGGACAACCAGATCAGCGGCCAGATCAATCTGTTCGACGCTATCCGCCGCACCATTTCGCTGGAATCGAACGGCAAGAGCTACAAGCTCAACGACAAGATCGCCACCCTGGTGGTGCGCCCGCGCGGCTGGCACCTGGACGAGAAGCACGTCACCATCGACGGCAAGCGCATCTCCGGCGGCATCTTCGACTTCGCGCTGTTCCTGTTCCATAACGCCAAGGAGCAACTGGCGCGCGGCGCCGGTCCTTACTTCTATCTGCCGAAGATGGAATCGCACCTGGAAGCGCGTCTGTGGAATGACATCTTCGTGATGGCGCAAAACGAAATCGGCCTGCCGCAAGGCACCATCAAGGCGACCGTGCTGATCGAAACGATTACCGCCGCTTTCGAAATGGAAGAAATCCTGTACGAACTGCGCGAACACAGCTCGGGCCTGAACGCCGGCCGTTGGGATTACATCTTCTCCTGCATCAAGAAGTTCAAGAACGACAAGGACTTCTGCCTGGCCGACCGCGCCAAGGTTACGATGACCGCGCCGTTCATGCGTTCGTACGCGTTGCTGTTGCTGAAGACCTGCCACAAGCGCGGCGCGCCGGCCATCGGCGGCATGAGCGCACTGATCCCGATCAAGAACGATCCGGAAAAGAACGCCATCGCCATGCAAGGCATCATCAACGACAAGCGTCGCGATGCGACCGACGGCTACGACGGCGGCTGGGTGGCTCACCCAGGCCTGGTCGAACCATCGATGAAGGAATTCGTGGCGGTGCTGGGCGACAAGCCGAACCAGTTCGAGAAGCAACGTCCGGACGTCGACGTCAAGGCGGCCGACCTGCTCAACTTCCAGCCTGAAACGCCGATCACCGAAGCCGGCCTGCGCTACAACATCAACGTCGGCATCCACTACCTGGGCGCCTGGCTGGCCGGCAACGGTTGCGTGCCTATCCACAACCTGATGGAAGATGCGGCAACCGCAGAAATCAGCCGCGCGCAAGTCTGGCAATGGATCCGCAGCAGCAAGGGCAACCTGGAAGATGGCCGCAAGGTCACTGCCGACATGGTGCGCGCGATGATTCCGGAAGAGCTGGCCAAGGTCAAGGAAGTGGCCGGCACCGGTCCGACCTACGACCGCGCTGCCAAGATCTTCGAAGACATGTCGACGTCGGAGACGTTTGCCGAATTCCTGACATTGCCGCTGTACGAAGAAATCTGATGAGGTGCTGATGCGGCGAGGCGGCGATCTGCACTGAGGTCGCCATTTCTCCGGCATCGCTGTACACGCAAAAACGCCCGGTCATGCCGGGCGTTTTTCATTGGAGCAGGGCGCGGATGATGCACGCACAACGTACGCACAACGCATGCGCAGCAAAACCTGCAGACGAAAAAAATCCCCGACATGTCGGGGATTTTTCATCATCGAAGCGAACCGACTAATCGATTCGCTTATCTGCGCAATTATTGCGGGACGATGTTCGAAGCTTGCTTGCCCTTAGGACCAGTAGTCACTTCGAAAGAAACGCGTTGGTTTTCTTTCAGGGACTTGAAGCCGTTCGATTGGATAGCCGAGAAGTGAGCGAACAAATCTTCGCCGCCTTCGTCAGGAGTAATGAAGCCGAAGCCCTTCGAGTCATTGAACCACTTTACGATACCAGTTGCCATGTTAATTCCTAAATAAGTTAGTGTGGGCTTTGCCCGTTATTATCGTTTAAACCTAGAGAGGAATGACAGACTGATACCGCACTACCAACTCGAATCTTAACGACCCTTTAATTATACCGATTAAATCGCCAATGCAAGCGTTTTTCACTCTATGAGAATGATTTAATTTGCGCCCGGTTTGTATACCAAAACCACCGCCTCGGCGGCGATGCCTTCTTCGCGACCGAGGTAGCCGAGTTTCTCGTTGGTCTTGGCTTTGATGTTTACTTGCCCCGATGCAACACCCAGATCGGCGGCCACATGCGCCACCATGGTCGGAATATGCGGCGCCATCTTGGGTGCTTGCGCGATGATGGTGGCGTCGACATTGCCGATCGCATAACCGGCGGCAGCCAGGCGCTTGACCGCTTCGCGCAGCAGCATGCGTGAGTCGGCGCCCTTGAACTGCAGGTCGGTATCAGGAAAATGGCGGCCAATGTCGCCCAGTCCGGCCGAGCCGAAAATCGCATCGGTAATGGCGTGCAGCAACACATCCGCATCAGAATGGCCGAGCAGGCCGGTCTTGTGTGGGATGTCGACGCCGCCGATGATCAGCTTGCGCCCGGCAACCAGTGCGTGGCAATCGTAGCCCTGGCCGATGCGGAATGGAGGAGGGGAAAACGTCATGCGGTATATCCTTTATATCCTTATGTCTTCAGGAAGAGTTCGGCCAGCGCGACATCGTGCGCCAGCGTGACCTTGAAATTGCGCGGGCTGCCTTCGATCAGCTTCGGCTGCAGTCCCAGCATCTCGATGGCGCTGGCGTCGTCGGTGATGTCGCCGACGCGGTTCTGTGCGTGAGCCTGTTCCAGCGCCCGCGTCAGCAAACCGTAGCGGAACATCTGCGGCGTCTGCGCCGCCCACAGCGCGTCGCGCGGCACGGTGGCCTGAACCCGGTCCTGCTGCTCCTGCTGCGTCGGCGTGCCGCCGCTACGCTTCAACGTATCCACCACCGGCAGCGCCAGCAAGCCGCCGACCTCGTCGTCATGCAGCGCGGCGATGAGTCGCTCCAGCAATTCCGCAGTGAGTCCCGGACGCGCAGCGTCATGCACCAGCACCCAATCGTCGGCGCCGAGCCGCGTGTTGATGGCTTGCAAACCATTCAGCACGCTGTCCTGGCGCGTCGCGCCGCCGTTGCGCAGCACCGTCAGCTTGCCCGCCAGTTGCGGCTGCGTCTTCAGGAAGTCGTCGATGTAACCGTCATCGGCGCTGACCACGAGGAAAGTATGGGCGATCAGCGTACTGGCGGCGAAGGTGTCGAGCGCATATTGCAGCATCGGTTTGCCGGCCAGCGGCAGGTATTGCTTGGGGGTGGCGCCGCCCACGCGCGCACCGATGCCGGCGGCGGGGATCAGCGCAAAATGACGGGCCTGAGGTGATGATGCGGAAGCGGTCATGCCGGGGCGCCGTGACGGCAAGAGCGCAGGAAATGCCTGCGTGCGGCGCCTTGGAGCGCAGCCTTGCCAGCAGAGGGCTTCGTTTATAATGTGAGGCTGAATTCTAAAGCCAAATTTGGCTTCTTTCGCAGTATTTTGCGCGCCCCAGGCGCCTCCCGATCCAGCCAATGTCTTTTGACCTGAAAAAATCCCTTCCCAAGCCGGGCGCGCGCTTCGTTCCTCCGGCGCCGCATGGCTCCGCCGACGCGTATCTTCTGGCACAAGCCGCCATCGCGTTGAAAGCCGACAAGCGCATGCTGACCGTGGTTGTGGCCAACGCCACCGACGCCCAGCGTCTGCTGGCGGAAATCCCGTGGTTTCAGCGTAGTACGGAAAATGAAGACAAGTTGCGCTGCCATCTGCTGCCCGACTGGGAAACACTGCCTTATGACGCCTTCTCGCCGCATCAGGATCTGGTGTCGGAACGTCTGGCCACCTTGTATGAAGTGCAAAACGGCCAGTGCGACGTACTGATCGTGCCGGCTACCACCGCCTTGCTGCGCATGGCGCCGCCGGGCTTCCTGGCGGCTTACACCTTCTTCTTCAAGCAGGGCGAGAAGCTTGACGAGGCGCGTCTGAAGTCGCAGTTGACGCTGGCCGGCTACACCCACGTTACGCAAGTCATGTCGCCCGGCGAGTATTCGGTGCGTGGCGGTCTGATCGATATTTTTCCGATGGGCTCGGCGCTGCCGTATCGCCTCGACCTGTTCGGCGACACCATCGAAACCATCCGCACCTTCGACGCCGACACCCAGCGTTCGCTGTATCCGGTGCGCGAAGTGCGCCTGCTGCCGGGGCGCGAATTCCCGATGGACGAAGTTTCTCGTACCGCTTTCCGCAGCCGCTGGCGTGAAGTGTTCGAAGGCGATCCTTCGCGATCGGCGATCTACAAGGACATCGGCAACGGCATCGCCTCGGCCGGTATCGAATACTACTTGCCGTTGTTTTTTGAAGAGACCGCGACGCTGTTCCGCTATCTGCCCGAAGACAGCATGTTCGCCACGGTCGGCGATATCGATCAGGCCATCAAGCGCTTCTGGAGCGACACGCGCTCGCGCCATAATTTCCTCAAGGCCGACCGCGAACGTCCGGTGCTGGCGCCGGAGCAGGTGTTCCTCACCGACGAAGATTTCTTCACGCTGGTCAAGCCTTACGGCCGCTGGGTATTGCAAACCGACGACGCACCGTCGGCCTTGTCGGCGCCGATTCCCAACGTCGCGGTCAATCGCCGCACCGACGATCCGCTGACCAACCTGCGCGGCTATCTGCTCAAGACCGGCAAGCGCGTCTTGCTGTGCGCCGAGTCCAACGGCCGCCGCGAAACATTGCAGCAATACTTCGCCGAATACGATCTGCATCCGGCGCTGTGCGACGGCTACGACAGCTTCCTCGGCAACACCGAACCGCTGATGCTGGGCGTGGCGCCGTTGCATGCCGGCTTCGAGCTGGAACAGGAGCAAGTCGTCTTCATTACCGAGACCGAACTGTATTCCGGTTCCGGTCGCCGCGTCGGCCGCAAGAAGCAGGAAAACGTCACCCAGGTCGAGCACATGGTGCGCGATCTGTCCGAGCTCAAGATCGGCGATCCCGTGGTGCATGCCAACCACGGCATTGGCCGTTACATGGGGCTGCTCAGCATGGACTTGGGCGAGGGCGAGACCGAATTCCTGCACCTGGAATACGCCAAGGAAACCAAGCTCTACGTGCCGGTCTCGCAACTGCATGTAATCGCACGCTACTCGGGCGCCTCGCCGGAAGACGCGCCATTGCATTCGCTCGGCTCCGGCCAGTGGGAAAAAGCCAAGCGCAAGGCGGCGCAGCAGATCCGCGACACCGCCGCCGAGCTGCTCAACCTGTACGCGCGCCGTGCGCTGCGCCAGGGCCACGCATTCCAGTACTCTGCACGCGATTACGAAACCTTCGCCGAGAGTTTCGGCTTTGAAGAAACCCCCGACCAGGCCGCCGCCATCAACGCCGTCATCGGCGACATGACCAGCGGCAAGCCGATGGACCGGCTGATTTGCGGCGACGTCGGCTTCGGCAAGACCGAGGTGGCGCTGCGCGCTGCTTTCGTCGCGGTCATGGGCGGCAAGCAGGTCGCCATCCTGGCGCCGACCACTCTGCTGGCAGAGCAGCATGCGCAAACTTTCGCCGACCGCTTCGCCAACTGGCCGGTGCGCATCGCCGAGTTGTCGCGGTTCCGTACCGGAAAAGAAATCACCCAGGCCATCAAAGGCATGGCCGACGGTACGCTTGACATCATCATCGGCACCCACAAGTTGCTGTCCGACGACGTCAAGTTCTCGCGCCTGGGCCTGGTCATCATCGACGAAGAACATCGCTTCGGTGTGCGTCAGAAAGAAACCCTCAAAGCCTTGCGCGCTGAGGTTGACGTACTCACACTGACCGCCACGCCGATCCCGCGCACGCTGGGTATGGCGCTGGAAGGCCTGCGCGATTTCTCGATCATTGCCACCGCGCCGCAAAAGCGTCTGGCGATCAAGACCTTCGTGCGCGCCGAAGGCGAATCGACCATCCGCGAAGCCTGTCTGCGCGAGTTGAAGCGCGGTGGCCAGGTCTACTTCCTGCACAACGAAGTCGACACCATCGAGAATCGCAAGGCCATGCTTGAAGCGCTGTTGCCGGAAGCACGCGTGGTCATCGCGCACGGCCAGATGCACGAGCGCGACCTGGAAAAGGTCATGCGCGATTTCGTCGCGCAGCGATCCAACATCCTGCTGTGCACCACCATCATCGAGACCGGCATCGACGTGCCGACCGCCAACACCATCATCATGCATCGCGCCGACAAGTTCGGCCTGGCGCAGCTGCACCAGTTGCGCGGCCGCGTGGGGCGTTCGCATCACCAGGCCTACGCCTATCTGCTGGTCAACGACGTCAAGGGCCTGACCAAGCAGGCGCAGCGTCGGCTTGACGCGATCCAGCAGATGGAAGAACTCGGCAGCGGCTTCTACCTCGCCATGCACGACCTCGAAATTCGCGGCGCCGGCGAAGTGCTCGGCGACAGCCAGTCGGGCGAGATGCACGAGATCGGTTTCCAGATGTATTCCGACATGCTCAGCGAAGCGGTGCGTGCGCTCAAGGATGGTCGCGAGCCGGACCTGGCGGCGCCGCTGGCCAGCACCACAGAAATCAACCTGCACGTGCCGGCCTTGCTGCCCAATGATTACTGCGGCGACGTGCATGAGCGCCTGTCGCTGTACAAACGCTTCGCCAACTGTACTTCGCAGGATGCCATCGACGCCTTGCAGGAAGAACTGATCGACCGCTTCGGCAAGCTGCCGGAAGTCGCCAAGGCGCTGGTCGAAACGCATCGCCTGCGCATCGCCGCCAAGCCGCTCGGCATTATCAAAATCGACGCGCACGCCGAATCGGCGTTGCTGCAATTCGTGCCGAATCCGCCGGTCGACGCCATGCGCATCATCGAACTGATCCAGAAGAATCGCCACATCAAGCTCAACGGCCAGGACAAGCTGCGCATCACCGCCAACATGCCCGATCTCAATGCACGCGTGATGCAACTCAAAGCCACCATGCGTTCGCTGGTCGGCTGACACATTTTCAAATACGAAGAAGACGCACCATGAATCTGATCTTGCAGGGACTGAACCCCAACCGCACCGACATCGAGGCCATCATTGCACTGGCGCAGCCGCAGCGCGTGGTGGATATCAACGCGCATGCCTGGCGTTGCGAGGGCGTTGCCCACAGCGCCGCACTCAAGACGCAAATCGACGCCGCCTGCCTGGCGCAGCAAGTCGACTACGCCTTCGTCGAAGCAGGCCGCACGCTCAAGGATTTCAAGCTGGTGGCGATGGACATGGATTCGACGCTGATCACAATCGAGTGCATCGACGAGATCGCCGACATGCAAGGCCTGAAGCCGCAAGTGTCCGAAATCACCGAAGCCGCCATGCGCGGCGAGATTGAGTTCAACGAAAGCCTGACGCGTCGCGTCGCCTTGCTCAAGGGACTCGACGCCGGCGCCTTGCAGCGCGTCTATGACGAACGCCTGCAACTGTCCCTGGGTGCAGAAAAGATGCTGCAGGCGATCCAGGCCGCCGGCCTCAAGACCTTGCTGGTGTCGGGCGGTTTTACGTTCTTCACCGACCGCATGAAGAGCCGCCTCAATCTCGACTACACGCATTCCAACGAACTGGAAATCGTCGACGGCAAGCTGACCGGCAAAGTGGTCGGCGGCATCGTCAACGCCGAGGAAAAGCGCCTGACCGTGGAGCGCGTCTGCGCCGAGCTGGGCGTGCCGACGTCGCAAGCCATCGTCATGGGCGACGGCGCCAACGATCTGAAGATGATGGGCGTCAGCGGACTCTCGGTGGCGTTCCGCGCCAAACCGGTGGTGCGCGCGCAGGCGAGCGTGGCATTGAACTTTGTGGGGCTCGACGGCATCTTGAACATATTGGCTCAAGCATAAGCAACCGCAAGAAATTATCAGCAACCGCAGGCAACTCAGGAGAAACGCATGGACGCTACAAGTCAGGGAAATCAGGAACTGGTGTTCGACACCAGGCTGCAATCGGCCAAGGACCTGGCGTGGTGGCTGTATATTTTCCACGGGCTGAGTCTGGTCTTGTCGCTGGGCATGCTGTCGTGGCTGCCTCTGATCGTCAACTACATCAAGCGTAGCGACGCCGCCGATACCTTCGTCTACAGCCATCATCGCTGGCAGATCCGTTCCTTCTGGTGGTATCTGTTCTGGTTGTTTGCCGGCGGTATCGCGTGGATCACCCTGATCGGCATCCCGCTGGCGGTGCTGATCTGGTCGCTGGCGTGGATCTGGAAGGCTTACCGCATCATCAAGGGTTGGCTTGATCTCAACGACAACAAGGCCATGCCGGTTTAACCGGGTGGGGCGTCAAGCTCCTGTCATGCGGATGGATTAGAATGGGCCGGCAAGTTTCGGCAACACCAGCAACTGCAGCAACTGGAAATAATAGAAAAGAGAGGCGACAGCATGAACAAAGTCTATCCCGACGCGTCCAGCGCGTTATCCGGCATCGTCAAGGACGGCCAGACGATTGCCGTCGGCGGCTTCGGCCTGTGCGGCATTCCTGAAGCGCTGATCGCGGCCTTGCGCGACTCCGGCGTACAGAATCTGACCGCCATTTCCAACAACGCCGGCGTCGACGGTTTCGGCCTCGGCCAACTGCTGACCACGCGCCAGATCAAGAAGATGATCGCCTCCTACGTGGGCGAAAACAAGGAGTTCGAACGCCAATACCTGGCCGGCGAACTCGAACTCGAATTCACCCCGCAAGGCACGCTGGCAGAAAAGCTGCGCGCGGGCGGCGCCGGCATCCCGGCGTTCTTCACCAAGACCGGTGTCGGCACGCTGGTGGCCGAAGGCAAGGAAATCCGTGAGTTTGACGGCGCCAAATACGTCATGGAACGCTCGCTGGTGGCCGACATTTCGTTGGTCAAGGCACAGAAGGCCGACAAGGCCGGCAACCTGGTCTTCAACAAGACCGCGCGCAACTTCAACCCCAACGTCGCCATGGCCGGCAAGATCACCATCGTCGAAGTCGAAGAACTGGTGGAAGTTGGCGAGCTCGACCCGGACCAGATTCATACCGCCGGCATCTTCGTGCACCGCATCGTGGTCAACGCCACGCCGGAAAAGCGTATCGAACAACGCACTGTGTCCAAATAAGGAGAAATAATCATGGCATGGACCAGAGACGAAATGGCTGCACGCGCAGCCAAGGAATTGCAGGACGGCTTCTACGTCAACCTCGGCATCGGCTTGCCGACCCTGGTGGCGAATCACGTTCCCAAGGATATTGAAGTCTGGCTGCAATCGGAAAACGGCCTGCTCGGCATCGGCCCGTTTCCGACCGAAGACAAGGTCGACGCCGACCTGATCAACGCCGGCAAGCAAACCGTGACGACCATTCCCGGCTCGTCCTTCTTCGCTTCGGCGGACTCCTTTGGCATGATTCGCGGCGGCAAGATCAACATCGCGATCCTGGGTGCGATGCAGGTGTCGCAACAGGGCGACCTGGCCAACTGGATGATCCCCGGTAAGATGGTCAAGGGCATGGGCGGCGCGATGGACCTGGTGGCTGGTGTCGGCCGCGTGGTGGTGCTCATGGAGCACGTGGCCAAGGGCAAGGACGGCAGCATCTCGCAAAAAATCCTGAAGCAATGCAACCTGCCGCTGACCGGCGTGGGCGTGGTCAATCGCATCATCACCGATCTCGGTGTGATCGATGTGACGCCGAACGGTCTGAAGCTGATCGAGCTGGCGACGGGCGTGACCAAGGAAGACGTGATCGCCGCCACCGAAGCGGTGCTGGACGTCAGCGCGGTATAAAGAAAAGTGCAGCAAACAGGGCGCCGGCTGAGCAATCATCCGGCGCTTTTTTTCGATTCCTCATTCATCGGAATCAATCCGAATCAACCAAAATCAACCCGACAACGAATCATCAAGGACAGGTATGCGCGAGATAGCAAGCATTGAAGCACTGCACGAACTGGCCGGCCAGGAAGTGGCGGTCAGCGACTGGATCGAGGTCACGCAAGAGCAGGTCAACCTGTTCGCCGACGCCACCGGCGATCACCAGTGGATTCACGTCGACGTCGAGCGCAGCAAGCGCGAACTGCCGTTCGGCGGCACCGTCGCGCACGGCTTCCTGACGCTGGGTCTGCTGCCCAAAATCATGGTCCAGAGCATCTCCATGGGCGACGTCAAGATGCTGCTCAACTACGGCCTCAACCGCGTGCGTTTTCCGTCGCCGCTGCCGGTCGGCAGCAAGGTGCGTGGACGTATCGTGCTGCAGTCGGTGGAAGAGATTCCCGGCGGCGCGCAAGTGGTGTGGGAAATCACCATGGAACGTGAAGACGCCGACAAGCCGGTCTGCGTCGCCGAGTTCATCGTGCGTCGATATTGATGGCGTAACGAGTCAGTTCTTCAACTGCGGTTCCGGAATCACCAGCGGGCCGCAATTGCTGTCGGTGACAAAGATCGCCAGCAGTTGCGCCGGTTTGACCGGGTCGGGATTGCCGGCCATTGCGTGCAATTGGTAGGGCGCTTCCATCCAGGTCTGGCCCTTCTGGTAATTGACGACGGGCCCGCCTTCCATCTGCGAACGCACGGTTCCGTCCATCACGATTGCGGTCACCGACCCCGGATGCCGATGCGGCGCGGAATAAGCCAGTGGCGGGAAATCCACCATCATCGTCGTGATCGATTTGCCCGGTGCGTTGGGTAACGGCTCGCAGGAAATCACTTTGACGCTGGTCGCAGGAGCTGCTGTCGCGGGATTCACTGCGCCACCACTGCCGATCGTCGCCAGCGGTGCGCTGGAAAACGGCAGCACGTCCGCACCGGCGCCGATGCAGATATCGGCGATCCAGCGACCTGCCGCTTTCGGCGCCGGTAATTGCGTCAGCAGCAGTGCGCCGGCGGCACTGAGCAAGACGAGGCGATAGCCATGGCGGCGCGTTGGCACAAGAGACAGCGGCAAGTTCACGATTGGACACCATACGGTGAGCGGAAGGCGGGACTCCAGTCGAGCACGCGGCGCGCTTTCTGATTGCTTGCCTCGGTGTTGTCTTCCGTGATGTTGAACACGCCCGATGCATTGCTCTGCAGAGCCAGCAGGGCCGCTTGCGCGGCAGCGGCGACATGGACCGGACTGGCGCCTTGCGGCACGGCGGACCAGGTGCCCGGGCCGTATAACTGGCCGTAGCGCAGCACGGTTCCCTTCAGTCCCGGCGTGTGCAAGACTTGCTTCTCCAGCGCGACCACGCCGCCGACGCTGACGCGGCGCAGGCCTTCCGCATCAACGTCCAGCGGATGTTCTTCCAGATAAGGCTTGTCGCCGGGCGCATAGGCCCAGGCAATGCTCTGCGCGATCAGGCGCTCAGCCCCGGCGGCCAGCGCTGCAGCGACCAGGTTGCGGGTACCTTCGCTGCGTACCCGGGCGTTGCCGGCGGCGGCTTGTGCCATCGCCTGCGGGTCCGGCAGACGGGGCAGATCGGTCAATTGATGTATGACGACGGATGGCGCAATGCGGATCAGTTCGGACGTGAGAGCGTCGGCATCGAACACGTCAATCATCACTGGAATCGCGCCCAGTTCACGCAAGGCATTGGCGCGTGCCTGACGACGCGTGCCGCCGTAGACGGTGTAACCCGCATTGCGCAATAAGGGAATCAGCACGGTGCCGATGGCGCCGGTTGCACCGGCCAGAAATATCGTTTCGCTCATCATCTTTCCTTGTGGTTGATGTCACAAGTGTAGGAGTGTGCGCGTCCGGTAAAAAGGGCCAAAAACGTCTGAAAGAACTAGGCCAAGATCAGGCCGAAAATGCGGTGAAAGAAGGGGGTTGCCGGGCAGCGCGACGGGCCGCCCGGCGAAGGGCAATGTGGAAGGATCAGCGCTTTTTGTATTGCGAATTGCCGAACAGGATGTCGCGCGCCTTGTCGTCGGTCAGCGCCTTGCGCTTGTCGGCCAGCACGGTGACGCCGCGTTGCACGGCCGGACGTTCGTTGATGGCGTCGAACCAGCGTTGCACGTTTGGATAATCGCTCAATTCGATGCCCTGGTTCTTCCACGAGCGCGTCCACGGGAAGCTGGCGATATCGGCGATGGTGTATTCGTCGCCGGCCAGGTAGGCGGTCTTGGACAATTGCTTGTCCAGCACGCCGTACAGGCGCTTGGCTTCGTTCGAGTAGCGATTGACGGCATACTCGATCTTTTCCGGCGCATAGATACGGAAATGGTGGGCTTGGCCGAGCATGGGGCCGAGGCCGCCCATCTGGAACATCACCCATTGCAGCACGTTGTATTTTTCGCGGTCGGTCGTGCCGAGCAGCTTGCCGGTTTTGCCGGCCAGGTAAATCAGGATCGCGCCTGATTCGAACAGCGAAATCGGTTGGCCATCGGGACCGTCCGAATCGACGATCGCGGGGATTTTGTTGTTCGGCGAAATCTTCAGGAATTCATCGGTGAACTGGTCACCGGCGCCGATATCAATGGCGTGCGCGCGATAATCCAGGCCGAGTTCTTCCAGCATGATGTGGACCTTGTGGCCGTTGGGCGTGGCCCAGCTGTATACATCAATCATGGTCTTCCTTATGAGGCGAAATGGTGATGAAAAACAATCGTGAACGGAGAGCGGTTCTCCTCTGAAGTCGTCAGGAGAAGTGCCGGGCTAGTGTAGCCCAAGCATTGCAAACGCGCAGAGGATGAGGCGTTTTCGAAACCGGCCTGAAGACCTATTTCTTGCGCGACAAGCGATGCATGAGCGGATAGCTGCGCAGCCGTGTGTAAGCCCGGAACACCAGGGCGGAACGGGCGCGCGGCGAGATCTGGATGGCGTTGTGCAACACTTCTTCCTGCGGTTGCCAGCGCAGCTTGGACTGGTCACGCCCGGTCGACAAATTGACGCCGGCGAAGCCTTGCGCGATGGCCCAGCGCATGGTTTCTATCACCAGCGTGGTCATGAGGCTGTAGGAACGCCAGCGCGGATCGTAGCCCGAATAATAAAGATACAGCTGGTCGCCCAGCACGAAGCCGATGCGCGTCGCGGCGACCTTGCCGCCGATGCGCAGGCGGAATACACGCAGCCGGTTTTCGCGCGCCAGCATCATGGCGTGATCCGAGAGGAAGCTGCGGCTCTTGCGGGCACGGAAGGCGTCGGCATGCGGGACGCCTTCACCGCTGCGCGCTCGCAAGGCGTGCAGGCGGTAGAAATCGTCCAGCGCCGGCGCGACATCGACAGGCCGTTCAACCACCTCGAAGGCGTGCTGCAGGCCGTCGCGGCGCAGCGAATTGAAGCATTTGCGGATCGCTTCCTTCATGTTGCGCGACAGGCTGGCTTTGAGCGTATCCCAGTCGGATGGCAAGGGCCGGTAGCACATCACGCGCGCTTTCGGCTGTTCGATGCCGGGCGAGGACAATTGCTGCGCCTGCGCCGGCGACAGTCCTTGCCATTCGATCCAGTCCCACAAGTGCCGGTGGGCGAGCAGATAGGTTTGCAGCGCGGCGAGTGCAGCGTCGCTGTCGTCAGGATGGCAGATCAGGCCGCGTACTTCGGTAATGTTGGGGTCGGCGCCGAAAAATTGCAGCACCTTGACGCCAAAGGCGCCGAGGCCGGGGCGCACGCTGATCATCATCGGCGCCACCGCCACCAGCTTGCCGTCGGCGTCGCGCAGTACAAAAGCATGCAGGCGGTCATGGATCAGCAGGCGGCGGGCGCGCAGATGACGCCACCAATGGAGATTCCAGTCGGGTTCGGCAAACGGATGCTGCAGCGGCAGGGTGGCGCACAAGGCACTCCATTCGGGCGTCAGCGCCGCCAGCTCGGTGTCGGTGTGAATGGTCGTGAGCGTCAGCGCCGGCGTGGAGATGTCGTTGCGACGTGTGTCCGTTTGGTTGCCTTGCATGTTCTCCTGACCCGGTGAAGACAATGCAGCCATAGAAAAAGAAGGATGGGAAGAATTGCGGGCAGTCGCGTTGTGCTTCTTCCGATGTTGCTGGTATTGCTGATGTTGCCGGTATTGCTATCGCGGTCTGATCAGGTTGCCCCGGGACGCTTGGTCAGCAGCGAATGTCTTTCCAGCGAGAAATACTCCGTCAGTGTAGTGCCGGAAGCGCTGGCGAGCAATGTTTTGAATTGTTCAAACGCGGCGGGTGTGGTCGCAGCCAACTGTTCGCCCCACGCCAGCGCCTTGTCCAGCGCGGTGCCGTCCGGCGTCAGGCGGTTGACGATGCCTGCGCCATGCAGTCGCACGGCTGGCAGCGGAGCGGCGTCCAGCAGAATCTCTGCCACACATTGCGGCGGCAATGATTTGGGCAGGAACCAGCCGGCGCCGCCGACGGCCCAGGTGCCGACCTGCGACGGCGAAACGCCGAATGAAGCATTCTGTCCCGCCACGATCAGGTCGCAACCCAGCGCCAGCGAAAAGCCGGCGTCGAGCGCAACGCCTTCGACTGCAGCGATCACCGGCTTGGGAAAGCTGCGCAGCATCTCGATCAGATTCTGCAGGGCTTCCAGTGCGGCGATCTGCTTGGAAAGATCCTTGCCCGCTTCAACGCCGCTGCAGAAGTCGCGCTCGGCGCCGGTCAGCACCAGCGCGTGTACGGAGTCGTCGCGCTCGGCCTTGGACAGCGTCTCGATCGCCGCCGCCAGGACATTGCTGTCGACGGCGTTGCGCTGGCCTGGATTGGCGAAGGTCAGGATCAGTGTGGCGTCGTTGCGGCTGGCTTTGAGTTCGGCTGTCATGAGTTGGTGTTGTTATTGTTGCGATGGCTTACAGCGTGGCCAGACGATCCAGCGCCAGGCGCAGCGTCTCGTCCTTCTTGGCGAAACAGAAGCGCACGATGCCCGATTCCTTGGGCGTGTTGTAGAAGGCCGAGACGGGAATCGCGGCGACGCCGATTTCCGTGGTCAGCCATTTGGAGAATTCGGCTTCGGACACATCCGAGATCGCGCCATATTCAACGCATTGGAAGTAGGTGCCGTCCGACGGCAGCAGCTTGAAGCGGGTGTTCTTCAGGCCGTCGCGGAACAGGTCGCGCTTGCGCTGGTAGAAGGCGGGCAGCTCGACATAAGGCGCCGGATTTTTCATGTACTCGGCAATGCCGTATTGCACCGGCGTATTGACGGTAAAGACATTGAACTGGTGCACCTTGCGGAACTCGGCGGTCAGCGCGGCGGGGGCGGCGACGAAGCCGATTTTCCAGCCGGTGACGTGGTAGGTCTTGCCGAAGCTGGAGTTGATGAAGGTGCGCGGCGCCAGCTCAGGATGGCGGCACAGCGATTCATGCGCCTGGCCGTCGTAGACCATGTGCTCGTAGACTTCGTCGGACAGGATCAGGATGTCGGTGCCGCGCACGATGTCGGCCAGCGCATTGATGTCGGTCTTCTTGAGGATCGAGCCGGTCGGGTTGTGCGGCGTGTTGACCATGATCAGGCGCGTCTTGCTCGTGACGGCGGCGGCGACCTTGTCCCACGGCACGCTGTAGCCGTCGCTGCTGACGGTCATCTGGACGAACACCGGGATGCCGCCGGCCAGCTCAATGGCGGGGACGTAGCAGTCGTAGGCCGGTTCTATCACGATCACTTCGTCGCCGGCATGCACGGCGCACAGGATCGAGGTCAGGATGCCTTGCGTAGCGCCGGCGGTGACGGTGATTTCGTTCAGCGCGTCATAGGTGTGGCCGTGCAGCGTCTTGATCTTTTGCGCAATTGCCTCGCGCAACAGCGGCACGCCGGCCATCGGCGGGTATTGATTCAGGCCGGTTTTCATGGCGTTTGCGACGGCGTCAACCAACGCCGGATCGCAATCGAAATCGGGAAATCCCTGGCCCAGATTGACCGCGCCTTTTTCGCTCGCAAGCGCGGACATGACGGTGAAAATGGTGGTGCCGACGCGGGGCAGTTTGGAGACGATGTTGGCTGGCTGGCTCATGGAAATGAATCTGGAAGAAAGCGGAAAGAAAGCATTTTAGCCGGATTTCCGGCGGCGGCACTGGCTTGGTGCAAATCGACGGCGACGACGCGTCAGTCCGGCGGTTGGCGTGGCGCTATGCCGCGATTTCTTCCGCCATGGCGGCGTGCCAGCCTTGCGGCGTCATGATGGCGAACATGTTTTTGCGCGCGGTCTTTTTGGCCAGCTTGAGCAGGGCCTTGTCTTTGGTGATCAGCACGCCGGCTTGCGATTGCAGCGCCAGCTCGAGGAATTTCTGGTCGTCCGGATCGGTGCAGACCGGCAGGCCGAACGTATTGACGGGGGCATTGGGCAGGCAGGTGATCAGGTCATCGAACGCGGCGCGGACGGTCGGCTTGTCTTCTTCGGTGAGCGGCAGATGCGGGTAGTTGAGCACCACCAGCCATTCCATGCGGCAGTCTTCGCGCGTGACGGCCTCGACGCGGTGTTCGCGCATGGCTTGCAGCAACAGCGCCCAGCGCGGATCGCGGAAGACGAACAGGTCCAGGCAGACGTTGGTGTCGAGAACAATTCGAACGATAGGGCGCGGACTGACGGCAGCAGCAATGGCAACGGCAGACGGTGCGCCGCTGGAGGAGGTGATGGCGCTAATTGTCAAAACCGCGGGCTTTCCTGGTGGCGTCCGAAGGTGCATCGCCGAGGTTGCCGCCGCTTTCGACGACGTCGTAACCCTGGTCGGTGAGGCGCCAGAATTGATGGATGTCGACCGCCACGAGGCCGCGATCATGCAGCAGCCGCAGATGATGCTGGATCAGCTCGGGCGGGGTGTTCTGCGTGGTGAGATTGGTTTGAATCTTCTCAATGTCGCCGTAGCTGGTGCCAAAGGTGGACAGTGTGGTGAGGATATCAGTCATCAGAGCTTTGTCGCGTTTCATATCTCCTCCTGGTAGGTGTCGAATCGTGCAGGGGGCGGTCCCGTCCTTGATGCCGCCGACGGCTTGCTGTTGCTTCTGTCGGGAGGCGTGGACGATGTCGTCATCCTGCGTTGTTCCATACCCCAGATACTAATCCATGTAGGCCTGCTTTGCTCGTGTGGAGTTGACGCCGCGCAGCTTTTCGCCGGCCTGTCCGCGCCCCTGTTGTCCCGCATGCAAGATGGCTGCGGCGACATGAAAAAAGCCGCGTCGGTCTGACGCGGCTTGTGGAGCGGGCAGGACGGTGAGGGGCCTGGTCTGGCCCGCTTCAGAACTGTTCCCAGGAGTTGCCGTCGTCGGGCGTCGCCTGTTTGATCTGGCGCGGCGCTGCTGCGGCTTGTTGAGCAGGCAGGCGAGCAGGGGCTGCTGCCTTGGCAAATACGGGGGGCCGCGCCCGGCTTGCGCTGACTGCGGAAACCGGGGAGGGCCTTGCCTGTGCGTTGTCGAGTTTGAATACGCTGACGATCTCCGCCAGTTTCGCAGCCTGGTCTTGCAGCGATTGTGCGGCAGCAGCAGCTTCTTCGACCAGCGCGGCGTTTTGCTGGGTGACTTCGTCCATCTGTGTGATGGCCTGGTTGACTTCTTCGATGCCGGCGCTTTGTTCCTGGCTGGCGGCGGTGATTTCGCCGACGATGTCGGTCACGCGTTTGACGCTGCTGACCACTTCGCTCATGGTCGAACCGGCTTGGGCCACCAGCTTGCTGCCGGTGTCGACTTTTTCCACCGAGTCATCGATGAGCGCCTTGATTTCCTTGGCGGCGGATGCCGAGCGCTGCGCCAGGCTGCGCACTTCGCTGGCCACGACCGCAAAGCCGCGACCCTGTTCGCCGGCGCGGGCAGCTTCCACGGCAGCGTTCAGCGCCAGGATGTTGGTCTGGAAGGCGATGCCGTCAATGACGCTGATGATGTCGACGATTTTTTTCGAGGAATCGTTGATCGAGCCCATGGTGTTGACCACCTGTTCCACCACGCTGCCACCTTGAATCGCGACCTCCGACGCCGACACCGCCAGTTGATTTGCCTGGCGTGCGTTGTCGGCATTTTGCTTGACGGTGGAGGTGAGTTCTTCCATGGATGAGGCGGTCTCTTCCAGCGAGCTGGCTTGCTGTTCGGTGCGGCTGGACAGGTCGAGATTGCCGACCGCGATTTCATTGGAAGCGGTGGCGATGGTGTCGGTGCCCTGGCGTACCTGGCTGACGATCTTGAACAGACTGTCATTCATGGCCTTGAGCGAAGTCATCAACTGTCCGGTCTCATCCTTGCTGGACGGCCGGATGTCGGCCGTGAGGTCGCCGTCGGCGACGCGCTGCGCCACATTGACCGCAAGGCGCAGCGGGTTGGAGACGATGCGCGCGACCCACACCGCCATCAGCATGCCGAGCACGATGCAGGCCGCCAGCATGGCGACGATCATGATGCGCGAAGAGTTGTAGGTGGCTTCGGCCGTCGTGTCCGCGAGGTCGGCGCCTTCCTGGTTGGCGGCGACGAGCTTGTCGGCATTGGCGAACATCGCCAGGTAGATCGGCGTGGCTTCCTTCATGATGACTGCGCGCGCTTCCTCATTTTTGTTCTGGCGCGAGAGGTCGAGGATTTTCTTTTGCAATGCCAGGAAGGCGTCGAAGTTTTTTACGAGCTGGGGGTAGACGGCCTTTTCAATGTCCGTGTCGATCAATTTTTCGTAGTCGGCGAGTTTCTTCTTCATGGCCGGCACCATGTCGTCGAGCAGCTTTTCATTGGCGACGAAATCAGCTTCGGTGGAAGAAAGGACATGTTGAAGCTGGACCGAGCGGATGCGCACCAGAAGGACTTTCAATTCAAGCGAGGTCCTGACGCTGGGCAGCCAGTTGGTGGCGATGTCGGTCGATGCCTGGTTGACCTTGCCGAGCTGGACGATGGCGAAAGCGCCGAGCGCGCTGGTCAGCGCCAGCACAAGGATGAAGGAAATCAGCAGCTTTTTGGAAATTTGCAAATCATAGAACCATTTCATAGAGCCTCCCTGTCGGTGGATGTGACGGCCGATGTTGATCGTGCCGCGGCAATGCAATCTTCACTGCTTGTTCTTGGTGCAAATTCCGTATCCATGGGGGGCTTGGATTGTTCTCGTTGGATGCCCCATACCGCGTATGACCTGAACGTTCATTCTATGAAGAAGTTCAGGGCGCGGGAGAATTAGTTTTGGCTTTGGCGGATTAGCAACACCCGGTCGGGTCCGGCTGCCTCCGCAGGGCTGGGCACTTGTTTCCGCGTCAACGAATGGCATCCTCGCAGACGAGGTCCGAGGCTTTCGGTATGATGTCGAAAAAATTAACAGGACCCTCTATGCTGATTGTTTTATCGCCCGCCAAATCCCTCGACTACGACACTCCCGCGACCACCGACATCCACACCAAGCCAGATTTCGTTGCGCGCTCCGCCGAGCTGATTGAGGTCTTGAAGCAGAAGTCGCCGGCGCAGATCTCGACCCTGATGGGAATTTCGGATCAATTGGCGGCCCTCAACGTTGAGCGTTTTGCATCCTGGTCGCGCAAATTCACCACCAAGAACAGCAAGCAGGCGGTGCTGGCATTCAACGGCGACGTCTACGGGGGACTGGATGCCGGCTCGCTTTCTGCCAAGCAACTGGATTACGTACAGTCGCATGTGCGCATCCTGTCAGGCCTGTACGGCGCGCTGCGTCCGCTGGATCTGATGCAGCCTTACCGCCTGGAGATGGGTACCCGGCTGCCGAACCCGCACGGCAAGGATCTGTACGCGTTCTGGGGCGATGACGTCACCAAGGCGCTCAACGCCGAGCTGGCGGGACACAAGGCCAAGGTGCTGGTGAATCTGGCGTCGGAAGAATACTTCAAGGTTGTGAAGCCGAAAGTACTCGAGGCCAAGGTGATTTCGCCCGTGTTTGAAGACTGGAAGGGTGGCAAGTACAAGATCATTTCCTTCTATGCCAAGCGTGCGCGCGGCCTGATGGCGCGCTACGCCGCGCAGAAGGGCGTGAACCAGCCGGAAAAACTGAAGAACTTCGACCTCGACGGTTATGGATTCGACGAATCGGTTTCAAGCGAAACCTCTTGGGTGTTCCGCCGGCGTGTGGAGGCATGATTTCCACGTGCTACCCCGCCAGCACGCCAGGTGCACCAAGGCTGTCAGGTCACGCGACATCAACCATCGGCAGCCGTTCTGAAGCGGGTGTTGCCCTTGCATGGGTCTCCGTCGCACTGAGTTTGAATACGCTCACTACCTGTGCCAGTTTGCCGGCCTGATCCTGCAGCGATTGGGCTGCTGCCGCAGCTTGCTCGACCAGGGCGGCGTTTTGTTGCGTCACTTCGTCCATTTGCAGGATGCTTTGATTCACCTGGGCGATGCGTGTACTTTGCGTCTGACTCGAGCTGGAGATTTCTCCCACGATATCGGTCACGCGTTTCACGCTGCTGACAATATTGAACATGGTCGCGCCGGCATGCTCCACCAGTTTGCTGCCGGTATCGACCTTGACGACAGAATCATCGATCAGCGACTTGATGTCTTTCGCGGCGCTGGCAGATCGTTGCGCGAGACTGCGCACTTCCGAAGCGACGACTGCAAAGCCGCGGCCTTGTTCTCCCGCCCGGGCGGCTTCAACCGCAGCGTTCAAAGCCAGGATATTGGTCTGGAACGCAATGCCGTCGATCACGCCGATGATGTCGGAAATTTTCTTTGATGAGGTATTGATGGACTCCATGGTCTCGACAACTTGCGCGACCACATTGCCTCCCTCAGCTGCGATTTTTCCGGCGGAGACGGCCAACTGATTGGCATGATTGGCGTTGTCGGCATTCTGCTTGACTGCCACGGTGAGGTCGTTGACGGAGGACGATGTTTCCTGCAATGAAGAGGCTTGTTGTTCTGTGCGCGAGGACAGGTCAAGATTGCCGGAGGCGATCTGGGTCGAGGCAGTCGCCATGCAGTCCGTGCCAAGTCGCACTTCGTTGACGATTTTCGACAGGCTGTCAGTCATTGCCTTGAGCGCGATCATCAGTTGACCAGTCTCATCTTTGCTGAGCGGATGGATGGGGGTCGTCAGATCGCCGTCTGCCACGCGTTGCGCCACAGCGACGGCTTGTTGCAAGGGTTTGACGACCAGTCGCGAGACCCATGTCGCCATTGCGAGGCCTCCAAACATGGAGATCAGCAACAGGCTCACGATCATGATGCGCGACGATTCGAACGTGTCGCGCGCCACCTGATCGGCCTGTTTGCTTCCGCTCAGATTGACCGAGGCCAACGTGTCGGCATCGGCCAGGATACGAAAATAGAGTGGCGTGAAGGCCGTCATGTGGAGTGCATGAGCCTCCGCGATATTGTTCGTGCGTGAGATCGCCAATACTTTTTTCTGAATCGACAGGATGCCGTCGAATTCTCGCGCAAGCTTGGCGATGACGGTCTTTTCGACCTCTGTATTGGCCAGTGGTGCGAAGTCGGCGATCTTTTGCAGGATCAGCCGGTTTTGTTGATCAAGCTCTTTTTCGTTCTGTGCGAACTCTGTTTCTTTGACGGACAGGATGTGCTGGAGCTGGATGGCGCGCGCGCGTGACAGAGCGACTTTGAGTTCCAGCGCGACCGATATGCTGGGCAGCCAGTTGGTGGCGATGTCGACGGAAGCCTGATTGACTTTGGCCAGCTGAAAAACAGAAAAAGCGCCCAGCGAGCAGGTCAGGCTGAGGATGAGGCAAAAGGAAATGAGTAATTTCCGCGAAATTCGCAAATTGTAAAACCATGCCATGATGCTTCTCCAGAAGGTCTGCGTTTGAGCAGTGATGCGCTGTGCGGTGGCACAACGTGTCGGCCTTCGGGAGAGCGAGGAGAATGTTGCGACGTCGTTTTTGATGACGTTCTGTCAACGAGCATATGTCGCTTGCAGTATTTTTTCTACTTAAATAATGTTATTTGCCGATATTTGAGAAAGAAGAAAGAGTATTGACGTAAAAAAACCTCGCGATGCGAGGTTTTTTCGTTGAGGCAGACCTGTGTTACCAGATTTTCCACCAAGGCTTGTCTTTGCCCTTGGGGCCGCCGTGATAGTAGCTGCTGTTCGGATAAGTCGCCTGGATCACGCGTTCGGTGTCGTCACGCAGTTGTTTCTGACCCATGGCTTCATAGGCGCGCATCATGATGAACAAGGCTTCTTCAACGGCCGGCGCATCAGGATATTCTTTCACCGCAGCCTGGGCGCGATTGACGGCTGACACATACGCGCCGCGACGGTAGTAATAATTGGCCACGTGAACATCGTATTGCGCCATCGAATTGACCAGGTACTTCATCCGCAACAGGGCATCCGGCGTGTAGGTGCTGTCCGGGAAGCGCTCGGCCAGCAGTTTGAACGAGTCGAAGGCGTCGCGCACGGCCTTGGGATCGCGTTCGGTGTTGTCCTGATCGGTGAAGGTGTCGAAAATGGTTGTTCGATCGTTGAAATTGATCAGCCCGCGCAAGTAGTACATGTAATCGACATTGGGATGATTCGGATGCAGCTTGATAAAGCGGTCGACTGCCGCCAGGCCTTGCGGCTGGTCGTTCAGGCGGTAGTAGGCGTAGGCGACATCCATTTGCGCCTGTTGCGCATAAGTACCGAACGGATAGCGCGATTCGAGCTTCTCAAAGTACTTGATCGCCTTCTCGTAACCACCGGCAGTCAGCTCGTCCTTGGCTTCCGAGTATAATTTGGACGCAGACCAGCCAATCGTCTCGTCTTTTTGTTCCGGTAGCAAGCCGCAAGCCGATAATGAAAGGATGAATGCGACGGTAAGCAACTTCAATAAGATTTTTTGCATGACGTATGAGCAGTTTGAGCGGGTGCAAAGAAACAAGAAATTTCAATCCTCTGATTATAGCTGATGTCACGTACCACTCCCCCTAAGGTTGTTAAAGCATTTGCAACCGAACCTGTCGAAATACCCGAGGGAGATGATTCGCTCGATGAAGTCGTCGAGGAATTTACCGATGGTGCAGAACCCATAACCTTGAAACTGAGCGATGACGACTGTGGCGCCCGGCTCGACAAAGTCTTGTCGGGACTGGTGCCGCAATACTCTCGCAGCCGCATCCAGCAATGGATAGAAGCCGGTCACGTCACTGTCGACGGCAAGCCCGCCCGCACCAAAACAACGGTGCTGGGAGATGAGCTCGTGGTCATTACTCCGCAGGCTGCACCGGAAGACAATGCCTTCACGCCGGAGCCGATGGACTTGTGCATCATCCATGAAGATAAAACCATCATGGTGATCGACAAGCCGGCCGGGCTGGTAGTCCATCCCGCTGCCGGCAACTGGTCAGGTACGCTTCTTAACGGTTTATTACATCATTGCCCCGCTTTGGGCGGCGTACCGCGCGCGGGCATCGTCCATCGCCTGGACAAGGACACCAGCGGTCTGATGGTAGTGGCCAAGACGCTGGCGGCGCAGACCGACCTGGTGCGCCAGTTGCAGGCGCGCACCGTCAAGCGCCAATATCTTGCGCTGGTCTGGGGTATGCCGCAGCTGTCCGGCACCATTGATGCGCCGATGGCGCGCCATCCGCGCGACCGCATCAAGATGGCGGTATCAGAAAGCATAACGGCAAAAACGGCGGTCACGCACTATCGTCGTGCGGCGGTGGGCGCGCTCGACGGCCGTGCCGTCAGTCTGATGCGTTGCCAACTGGAAACCGGACGTACCCATCAGATTCGCGTCCACATGCAATCGCTTGGTTTTGCACTGGTCGGCGACGCGTTGTACGGCAAGTCGCATCTGATGCCGTTCTTCCCGCGCCAGGCGCTGCAGGCCTGGAAGCTTGGCCTGATCCATCCCGCCACCGGAAAACCGGTGGAATGGGAAGTCGGCCTGCCGGAGGATTTCACCGACTTGCTGAAGCGCGCCGGCATCGACGTGAAAGTCCTGACTGCACTGGAAGACTGAGGCCGCATGGAATTGCTGATTCCCGACTGGACCGATATTCCTGCCAACGTTGGCGCGCTGTCGACATTGCGCAGCGGCGGTTTCAGTCACGGTCAGTATGACGACGGACAGGGCGGCGGCGGCCTGAATCTGGGCGTGCATGTGCAGGACGAGCCTGCACACGTGCAGCGCAATCGCGCTTTGCTGCGTAGTATTTTGCCCGCCGAACCGGCCTGGCTGACCCAGGTGCATGGCATCAACGTCGCGGACGCGGCGCTGGTGCAGGGCGCGCCGGACGCTGATGCCTGTATCGCCAGCGAACCCGGCGTGGTGTGCGTCATGATGACGGCGGATTGCCTTCCTGTACTGTTATGTGACGCTACCGGCAGCGTGGTCGGTGCGGCGCATGCGGGGTGGCGCGGACTGGCCGGAGGTGTGCTGGAAAACACCGTGTCCGCCATGCGCGACCGCGGCGCCGGCGAGATCATCGCCTGGCTCGGTCCGGCGATCGGTCCACAGCAATTTGAAGTCGGCGAAGACGTGCTGGAAGCGTTTGTTTCACACGATGCGGCCAGCCGTGCAGCTTTCGATGCCATCGCCGGACGCGAAGGCAAATACCTGGCCGATATCTACCAACTGGCGCGCCGGCGGCTGGCACAAGCTGGCGTGCAGCGGGTTGCCGGCGGTGGATTGTGTACCGTCAGCGACGAGCGGTTCTATTCCTATCGGCGCGACAAGCAGACCGGTCGCATGGCTTCGCTGATCTGGCTCAAATAGTCGGCACGGTTGCTTCAGTCAACTGCTCCAATAACTGCCGGGTGTGTCCCGGCAACTCTTCCCGACTTCTCACGCAAATCAACAACTGCCGCTTCGCCCATGCGTCGCTGAGCGGTATGCAATTGATCTCCATGGTCTTCTTGCAACGCAAGGCGGCGGTCTCGGGAATCACGGCGATGCCGACCTCGCGTTCCACCATCCGGCAGATGCCGTCAAAGCTGCGCAGCCTGACGCGATATTGCAGGCGTTTTCCGGCGCGCAACGCGTGACCGGCCAGATGTTCCTGTAGCGCGCTGCCGGTGCTCAATCCAATGAAATTCTTGTCCGCGATTTCCACGAACTGCAGCGCCTTGCGCCGCGCCAGCGCATGCTTGCGCGGCAGCACGGCGACCAGCCGGTCCTGACGAAAAGGAATGGTCTGAAGGGGGCCAGTCGGCACCGAGTCGGCGACGATGCCGATGTCGGCCACGCCGTCGACAATGGCCTGCACGATTTCGTGGCTGAGCCGCTCTTCCAGGTCGATGTCGATATACGGGTTTTGCGCCAGGAACGTCCCCAGCGCATCGGGCAGAAATTCGCTGACCGCTGCGGTGTTGCCCAGCAGGCGGATGTGGCCTTTGAGGCCGTGGGCATATTCACTGAGTTCATCGCGCATCCGGTCCATTTGCTGATGCACGGCGCGGGCGTGGTGCAGCAGGGCACGTCCGGCGTGGGTCAGACGCACGCCGCGCCGTTCCCGCAGCAGCAAGGCCACGCCGAGTGCGTCTTCCATGCTGCGGATGCGGGCGCTCGCGGACGCCAATGCGAGATGCGAACGGTCGGCGCCGGCGGTGATGCTGCCGGTTTCCGCGACATGCAGAAATAATCGCAGGTCGCTCAGATCAAGGCGTGTGCTCATGGTGGCGAATGGAGTTGGCGGGCCAGCCTTCGTCGGTGCCGAAGGCTGGCTTAGTGTATTCCAGATTTTCACGTGTGACGATAGCTGGCAGACTTGGCGCATTGTTGAATGAATACCAGAGGAGCCGCCGTGCCGACCAGTTTATCTTTTGATTCTACTCATTTCATGCTGCTGTCTGCGGTTACGGCCGTCTTTTTGCTGGCCGGCTTTGTCAAGGGCGTGGTCGGACTCGGCCTGCCCACCGTGGCGGTAGGGCTGCTCGGTTTGTTCATGCCGCCGTTGCAGGCCGCTGCACTTCTGATCGTACCTTCGCTGGTAACCAACCTCTGGCAATTGCTGGCCGGCGGGCGCTTCATGTGGTTGCTGCGGCGGCTTTGGCTGATGTTGCTGGGGATCGTCGTCGGCACCTTGCTGGGTGCGAATTTCATGGCAACCGATATGAGCGGGCGCGCGACGATTTTTCTCGGCCTGGCATTGGTCGTGTATGCCGTATTGGGGTTGGCAGCGGTGAAATTTTCCGTCAGCACCGACAGGGAAAGGTATCTGTCACCGTCAATCGGTCTGGCCACTGGATTGGTCACTGCGGCGACGGCGGTATTCGTGATTCCAGCAGTACCGTATTTACAGGCGCTTGACCTGGAAAAGGATGAGCTTATTCAGGCGCTCGGTCTGTCGTTCACGGTGTCGACCATCGCGATGGCGGTCGGACTCGCGCAGGGCGGTGCGTTGCAGATGGAAGGCGCGGCGATTTCGGTGATGGCATTAGTGCCGGCGCTGGGAGGCATGTTCCTCGGGCAGTGGCTGCGCGGGAAGATTTCGGCGACCCTGTTTCGCCGCTGCTTCTTCATCGGTTTGCTGCTGCTGGGACTGCACCTGAGTTCACATCTGTGGCGATGAACGGCTTGCAGTTCGACATCGAAATCCGGGCGGATGGCTTGCGCATTTATGCCAGGCTGGGTCAGCAAACCGTCGGCGCACTCGATGTGGAAAATTGCGGTCCACGCAAGGATGGTGAACTGAGCGCTGCGGTAGTTTATGTTGTTCCGCGCTGGCGCAGCAACGGCATTGAGGACGCATTACGAGAATGCCTTGCGTTGCATGCGGCGAAGACGTTGCTCATACGTGGCTGAGCGCAATTTTCAATTTTCAACTATCGTATTTCTTCTATTGGCGGTTTTGCGCCGCTGTGTAATTCTCGCGCTTTCATGTCGACATGAAGGCGCATTTCTCATTGCGTGTCAGGACTCGTTTTTCTGATCCTGCACCACTTCATTTTCCGGGCTTTGTGCGGCCTCATGCGCTGCTTTCGATTTTTCCCGGATTTGACGATTCCGCTTGCGTTGCGGTGTACCCATCAGGTATAAAACAATTGTCAAGGGAAATACGCCGTACAGGAAAAACGTCATGATTCCTGCAGTGACGGACTGTTCGGTAATCGACATCATGAAGACGACATATAACCATGCGATTGCGACGATGTACATTGTGGTTTCTGGTTTTACAGACTGAGCGACAAACCGTAACAATACGCGAAAATTGTAGAAGCGAGCATGAATACGCAGAACCCGCATAGTGTCCCTCCCGTTGTTTCAGCATGGCTAAGCCAGTTATCTGATCCCCAGACGTGGCAATCTTGGCAGACCGGACACACGCCCGCCGGCCAGCTTGACGTACAGTCGATTCAGAAGCAGTTGGGCGACCTCGGCGCCACACTCGATCCAGCCGATGTCGTCCGGTTGCAGCAAGACTATGCGGATCAGTTCGCCAGTCTGTGGCAGAGTGCGGCCAGCTCGCAGATTCCCGCCGTTACCGATCGCCGCATGTCCGCGCCGGCATGGCAGACGAATCCGTTTTTCGCCTTTCATGCGGCGGCTTACCAGCTCAATGCGCGCTTTCTGACCTCTATTGTCGATGCGGTCAAATCGTCTGACAAGATCAAACAGAAGCTTCGTTTTGCGGTGCAGCAAATGATCGATGCACTGTCGCCGGCGAACTTCCTTGCGACCAATCCCGAAGCCCAGCAAAAGATTATCGATACGCACGGTGAAAGCCTCACGCGCGGCATTGCACAATTGTTCACGGATTTGCAGAAAGGCCGCGTTTCGCAAACGGATGAAACCGCCTTTGAAGTCGGCAAGGATGTCGCCACGACCGCAGGTTCGGTGGTGTTCGAAAATGAATTGTTTCAGCTCATCCAGTATGCACCGCTGACCAAAACGGTGCATGCGCGTCCGCTGCTGATTGTGCCGCCTTGCATCAACAAGTTTTACATCCTCGATTTGCAGCCGCAGAATTCGCTCGTTCGTTATACGGTGGAGCAGGGCAATACAGTGTTCCTGGTTTCCTGGCGCAATGCCGATGCCTCAATGGAGACCGCGACCTGGGATCAATACGTCGATGACGCCGTGGTCAGCGCGATCCATGTGGCGCAGGAAATTTCCGGGCAAGACAAGATCAATGCGCTCGGCTTCTGCGTCGGCGGCACCATTCTTTCGTGCGCCCTGGCGGTGCTTGCTGCGCGTGGTGAAGAGCCGGTGGCCAGTCTGACGCTGTTGACTGCGTTCCTGAATTTCCTCGATACCGGCGCGATTGACGTTTACATCGACGACGTCCAGATCGGAATGCGCGAGCAGATGATCGGCAAGAGCGGCCTGATGGCGGGGCGCGATTTCGCCTCGGCGTTTTCGAGTCTGCGGCCGAACGACCTGCTGTGGAATTACGTCGAATCGAATTATCTCAAGGGCGAAACGCCGCAGGCGTTCGATCTGCTTTACTGGAATGCCGACAGCACCAATTTACCGGGACCGATGTTCTGCTATTACCTGCGGCACATGTATCTGGAAAACGCGCTCAAGGAACCGGGCAAGCTGACCATCGCCGGTGAAAAGATCGATCTCTACAAGCTCAACATGCCGGCGTTCATCTACGCTTCGCGTGAGGATCACATCGTGCCGTGGGCTTCGGCCTTTGCGTCGACCGCTATCCTCAACGCCAAAAAGCCGGCAAACAATCGTTTCGTGCTGGGTGCTTCTGGACACATCGCCGGCGTGATCAATCCGCCGGCAAAAAAGAAACGCAGCTACTGGACCAACGACAAGATCGGGGCTGATCCCGAAGCATGGTTTGCCAGCGCCGTGGAACATCCCGGCAGCTGGTGGACCGAATGGTCAGGTTTCCTTGTCAAGCATGCCGGCAAGCAAGTCGCAGCACCGAAAAAAGCGGGCAATGCCAAATTCAAACCGATTGAACCGGCGCCGGGGAGGTACGTCAAAGTCAGAGCCGAATGAGGCAATGAGACGAATAGGGTCTGCGAAGATCAACAGGCAATAAAAGCAGCAATCAACAAGAACGGGATGCGGTTTCATAAAGATGTCTGCATGCACAGCAATGTGGAATAGCAGTCGTCGTCATCCCCGGAACTTATCCACCCGACACAAATAGGAGGCAGGACCATGGTAAAACGTATCGCATATGTGACCGGCGGCATGGGGGGCATCGGTACCCCAATTTGCGCACGTCTGGCCAAAGACGGCTACACGGTAGTTGCCGGTTGCGGCCCGAATTCTGCCCGCAAGGACAAATGGCTGGCTTCCATGCGCGAGCAGGGTTTCGACGTCCACGCGTCTGAAGGCAACGTCGCCGACTGGGAATCGACCAAGGCAGCGTTTGACAAAGTGAGGGCAGAGATCGGCGAGGTTGATGTGCTGGTCAACAATGCCGGCATCACCCGCGATGGTCAGTTCCGCAAGATGAGCAAGTCCGACTGGGATGCGGTCATCGACACCAACCTGAATTCTCTGTTCAACGTGACCAAACAGGTCATCGAGGGCATGGTGGACCGCAACTGGGGACGCATCATCAATATTTCGTCGGTCAATGGTCAGAAGGGCCAGTTCGGCCAGACTAATTATTCGACCGCAAAAGCCGGTATTCATGGTTTCACCATGGCGCTGGCGCAGGAAGTCGCCACCAAGGGGGTGACGGTCAATACAGTGTCACCGGGTTATGTCGGTACCGACATGGTGCGCGCGATTCGCCCTGAAGTTCTGGAAAAAATCGTCGCCGGCATCCCGGTCAAGCGTTTGGCGGAGCCTGAGGAAATCGCCTCCATCATCGCCTGGATCGCGTCGAATGAAGGTGGTTACGCCACCGGTTCCGACTTTTCGCTGAATGGCGGCTTGCATATGGGCTAAGCATTGGTGGGGAAATCGGAGATGCATTTCCGGTTTCTCGACTTTTAAGGGAAACTGCGTACTTGTATGCATGCGTGGTTTCCCGCCTATAATGCGTTACGCCAGCGGATCGACTTCAACCTAAAAATATGGGTCCGCTTATATAGCTGAAAACAGACTGGAATTTCAGATGACAAGTGCAAAAAAATCAGGCGAGCGTTTAATTAAAAAATATCCAAATCGCCGCCTGTACGATACACAAACAAGTTCTTACATTACGTTGACCGACGTGAAACAGCTGGTCCTCGACGACGAGGAATTTGCTGTCGTCGACGCCAAGAATGGCGACGATCTGACGCGCAGCATTCTGCTGCAAATCATTCTGGAAGAAGAGTCGCATGGTGCGCCGATGTTCTCCAGTGCAGCGTTGTCGCAGATCATTCGCTACTACGGCCACGCCATGCAAGGCATGATGGGCTCTTACCTGGAAAAGAATATCCAGGCATTTATCGACATTCAGAACAAGCTGACGGAAAACTCCAAGGGCTTTTACGAAGGCAAGCCGTTCAGTCCTGAAATGTGGGCGCAATTCATGAACGTGCAAGGTCCGATGATGCAAGGCATGATGAGTAACTACATCGAACAGAGCAAGAGCCTGTTCGTCCAGATGCAAGAGCAGATGCAGAGTCAGACCAAGAACATGTTCGGGACTTTCCCGTTCGTTCCAACCGACCCGGCGAAAAAGTAGTCATTCTGTCAAGGCGGGTATGCCGTTTACGGCTGCCCGGCCTGTCAAAGGGTACAATAGCGGATTCGTCCTGAACCACGCTTTCTTACCTTTTTTAGTCCATCCGTCATGTCCAATGCTTCTCCCGTCGTACCCCAGGTAGCCCCCAAGGTCGGCTTCGTTTCACTCGGCTGCCCCAAGGCGCTGGTGGACTCCGAACAAATCCTCACGCAATTGCGAGCCGAAGGCTACGATACCGCCAAGTCCTATGACGGCGCCGATCTGGTCATCGTCAATACCTGCGGCTTCATCGATGCCGCCGTGCAAGAGTCGCTGGACGCGATCGGCGAGGCGTTGAGCGAAAACGGCAGGGTCATCGTCACCGGTTGTCTCGGCGCCAAGAAAGATGGTGATGGCGACGACCTGATCCAGAAAATCCATCCCAAGGTGCTCGAAGTCACCGGCCCGCACGCCGTCGGCGAAGTCATGCAGGCGGTTCACAAGCATCTGCCCAAGCCGCATGCTCCCTTCCTGGACCTGGTGCCGGCGCAAGGCGTGAAGCTTACGCCCAAGCATTTTGCCTACCTCAAGATTTCCGAAGGCTGCAATCATCGCTGCAGCTTCTGCATCATTCCGTCCATGCGCGGCGACCTCGTGTCCCGCCCGATCGCGGACATCATGCTGGAAGCCGAAAACCTGTTCAACGCCGGCGTCAAGGAGTTGCTGGTCATCTCACAGGACACCAGCGCCTACGGCGTCGACGTTAAATTCCGCACAGGGTTCTGGAACGGCAAGCCGGTCAAGACCCACATGACGCAACTGGTCGAAGCGCTCGGCGAACTGGCCAGTCGTTACGGCGCCTGGGTGCGCCTGCACTACGTTTATCCGTACCCGCACGTGGACCAGATCATTCCGTTCATGGCGCAAGGCCATGTGCTGCCATACCTTGACGTACCTCTGCAGCACGCCCATCCGGATGTGCTCAAGCGCATGAAGCGTCCGGCCAGCGGTGAGAAGAACATTGAGCGCATCCAGGCCTGGCGCAAAATGTGTCCGGACCTGACCATCCGCTCGACCTTTATCGCCGGTTTCCCTGGCGAAACCGAAGCCGAGTTCGAATACCTGCTCGACTTCCTCAAGGAAGCCGAAATCGACCGGCTGGGTTGCTTCGCCTATTCCCCCGTGGAAGGCGCGACTGCGAATTTGCTCGACAATCCGGTGCCGGAAGAAGTTCGTGAAGAGCGCCGTGGGCGCGTCATGCAACTGCAGGAAGAGATCTCCAAGAAACGTCTGCAAGCCAAAATCGGGAAAACCCTGCGCGTGCTGATTGATGAAGTCGATCGCAGCGGCGGCATTGGACGCTCTTCCGCCGATGCGCCCGAAATCGACGGCGTGGTCTACGTCAAACCACCGTTCGAACCGCATAAAAAGCTCGTGGTCGGCGAGTTTGTCGATGTCGTGGTCACCGCTGCCGACGCGCACGATTTGTGGGCTGCGGCACAATGATGGCAGGCGTTTCAAGGTTGTTGCTGGTGTTGGCGTTGTCCGGTTTGACCGTTTGTCTCCATGCACAGCAAGTTGTAGCCGGTGCCGCTGTAACCGCGGCAACGACGCCTGCCGTTGCCGCGCCGGGCAGTCTGCAGGAAGCACTGAGCAAGCCTGCGGTGCTGCGCGGCACCCTCGGCGATGAGCGGGTCCAGCTCAGCGTAAAGCCCAAGGCGGATGAAGACGGTCTGGAAGGCAAGTATTTTGTTTTTGGTCAAAGTGCGCAGATATTGCTGGCCGGCGAAGTCGATCAGAACGACCTGATGATGGAGGAATCCCACAATGGCAAGGATGTGTCCGGCCAGTGGGAAGGCAGCTTCAAGGACGGTCTGCTCAGCGGGACCTGGTCCACGCTCGACGGCTCCGTCACCAAACCGTTTTCCCTCAAGGTCGGCGCTCCCTGACGCCTGCGGCAAAAACAGGATGATTCCTGACAGTGCGACGTCTTCCCAACAAGAATTCATTCGAGGTTATTCGTGGCAGAAAAATACACCCCTCAAACCAGCCTGATTCACAGCGAGTACATCGCGCCTGACAATTTCGGTGCCTTGCCGGTTGCCATCAGCCATGCGTCGACTGTTTTGTTTCCAAATGTTGCCGCCATGCGGGCGCGTAATTGGAAAGAGAAGAGCGGTTACACCTACGGGCTGCACGGTACCCCGACCACGTTCACATTGGAGGCACGCCTGGCGGAGATCGAAGACGGCCGTCATTGCCGTATCGTGCCCAGCGGCCTTGCCGCAATTGCCCTCGTCAACCTGGCATTGCTCAAGAACGGCGACGACGTTCTGTTGCCCGATAACGTCTATGGCCCGAATCGTGACCAGGTCGTCTGGCTGGAGCGCGACTTCGGCATTACGGCGCGGTTTTATGATCCTTTGATTGGTGCTGGCATTGCCGATCTGATTCAAGACAACACCCGCCTGATCTGGACCGAAGCACCGGGATCCGTATCGATGGAAGTGTCTGACGTACCGGCCATCTGCAAGGCTGCGCGTGCTCGCGGCGTGCCGGTGGCGATGGACAATACCTGGTCGGCAGGACTGGCGTTCCGGGCTTTCGATCATGGCGTCGACATCATCATGCAGGCGCTGACCAAATATCAATCCGGCGGTTCTGACGTCCTCATGGGGGCCGTCATCACGCGCGACGATGAGCTCAACCATAAGATGGAACTGGCGCATATGCGCCTGGGTTTCGGCGTGGGCATGGATGACGTCTATATGGTATTGCGCAGCCTGTCGTCAATGCGGCTGCGTTTCGATGCGCACGATGCGGCTGCGCGCAAAGTGGCCGCGTGGCTCAAGCAACGGCCGGAGATCAGTAAAGTCTTGCACCCGGCATTGCCGGACTGTCCAGGCCACGAACTCTGGCGGCGTGATTTCACCGGTGCAGGCGGCTTGTTCTCGGTGATTTTTGATGAGCGATTCACCGAGGCGCAAATCGATCGTTTCGTTGATGGGCTGAGACTGTTCAAGATCGGCTTCAGTTGGGGCGGCGCTCACAGTCTGTGCGTCCCCTATCGCATGCAGACCATGCGTCAGACCTGGGCGGAGAAGGGCGGGCTGGTCCGCTTCAATATCGGACTGGAGTCGGCGGAAGATTTGATTGCCGACATCGCACAAAGCTTGGATGCAATGCATGCTGCCAAGTAGGTTTTTGTCGCCCTGATATCAAAGCCGCCGAATTTCTCTTTGAAGGTAAGTATTTGTAAAAGTTAAGGAGTTTTCTCGGCAGTTCTTGTTACAAAGTCTGAAAATTGAAGTTATTTCGGTTTTTCGTAGTCGTTTGGCGACAACAAAGTAGGAAAACAGGATGATTTTGAATAGTAGGAAATATTGATAAAAATTCAATTTTCATCTTGATTTCCTCGTGGAAATTTTTTTAAAAATGAAATTTTTATTGCGCTCTAAACCCAATGTGGCTGCGGGTCTTGGAAAAAAATCTTGAATTTTGCAGAAACTTTGCGGTATTTTTGTAAGACAAAGTCCTATATGTTGCTTGGGTCGAAACCGACGAAAAATACCGACATCCACTAATTTCCTGCCTTTCAACACCCCCTCAGAATCAGCCTTACCGGTAAGAAAAAGTAACCGGGTGTAAATTGATTTTGAGTTGGGGGTTAAATGAATACCGATGACATGATGGCCGAAATTCGTGACGCAAATCTGAGTTATTTGATGTTGGCTCAGCAAATGATTCGATCCGACAAGGCAACCGCCATATTTCGTCTTGGTATCAGCGACGAAATAGCAGACATGATTCAAGGTCTGAGTAACGCGCAAATTCTGAAACTTGCCGGCACCAACATGATGTTGACGCGATTCCGCTTCGACGACGGTGCAATCCTCGGCATGCTGACCAATTACAACAAAGACAAGGGTCTGGCCCAATCGCATGCAGCGATTCTGATGGCTTGTCAGCCGGTCGAACAAATTTCCTGACGCTGCAATCATCCTTCGTGGTATGTTTGGGTTGACTTGGTCAACCCGGGAGAATGATTCGACGTTAAGCGTCAGTCAGGTTGGCAAAGAAGTTTAGTTGTAATTAAAAAATATCGGGGGTGTGTTCATGGCTAAGAAAAGCGTGATTACTGAATCGCAAGAGATTCAATTGGCCATAGAGTTGATCAATCTGGGGGCGCGTCTTCAATTGCTGGAGTCCGAAACCTCTTTGTCGCGCGAGCGTCTGCTCAAGCTCTACAAAGAACTGAAGGGCGTCTCGCCGCCGAAGGGCATGCTGCCGTTTTCCACAGACTGGTTCATCACCTGGCAGCCGAACATCCATTCCTCGCTGTTCATCAATATTCACAAATACCTCGTCGCGTATGCCAAGATCTCCGGCATCGAGGCCGTGATGAAGGCCTACAAGCTGTATCTTGAGCAAGCCGGTCAGGTTGCCGATGGCGACGAGTCCGTGCTGTCGCTGACACGCGCCTGGACATTGGTGCGTTTCTTCGAAAGCAAGATGCTGACGACCACTCCGTGCAGCAAATGCCGCGGTCACTTTGTTGTGCATCGTCTGGATCTGCATCAGGACTACCTGTGCGGTCTGTGCCACATGCCATCGCGCGCCGGTAAAACCAAGAAGGCCAAGGACGCGATTGCCGCTCCGGCCATCGCTGCAGCGCTCGAAGCGCAGTTGCTCGCCGCCGTTGCCTGATCCGGATCATTCTGAAGACTGTCGCGTTACAATAATCGGCTTTTGATGCAGGCTTGGAGGCCGAGATGACATTGGGGCAGCGCAGACCCGTTCTGCAAGCACCTGCAATTCAAGCGTTGTTCATTCTTTGTGCAGCACTAATTCTGGCGTTACTGGCAGGACAGGCGGGTGAGCGCCTGTTCGGCGTCGCTGTTTCCCCCATTCCTTTCGCTTTCCTGCACGGTGCGCTGGCCGCCGGCATTGCTTACCTGCGTCGCATGGCGTCGTGGTGGGCGCCGATTCTGTTTTTCTTTCCGCCAGCCGTCGTGCTGGTGAATTCCTTCCATTTGCCGCCCGCGCTGTTCCTTGCGCTGTTCCTCTTTCTGCTGCTGTTGTTCTGGTCGACGTTTCGCAGTCAGGTGCCTTTCTATCCATCCGGTCAGTCAACCTGGGATGCCGTGGCGGCTCTGCTGCCGGCCGACAAGCCGTTGCACGTGATCGATATCGGCAGTGGCCTGGGCGGTGCGGTTCTCTATTTGTCGAGATTGCGCGTCGACAGCCGTTTCATCGGTATCGAGCTGGCACCGTTGCCTTGGCTGGTGAGTCAGGTACGCGCCTTGCTTACTCGTAGCCGCGGCGCTTTTGTGCGTGGCGACTATACGCGCCTGGATTTTTGCGACTACGACGCGATCTTCGCTTATCTGTCGCCGGCGGCAATGGCGGCGCTATGGCAAAAAGCGCGAGCGGAAATGCGCCCAGGGACGTTGTTGCTGAGCTATGAATTCATCATTGAAGGCGTGCAGCCGGATGTCATTGTGCATCCGAAGGAAAATGGGCCAGCTTTGTATGGTTGGCGTATGTGAAACAAAAAAGAGCTGTGTTACATTCTCCGCACGTTATCAAGTTTTTATCTTTGGTGTCGTAATTGAAAATGAAAGCCCGCTTTCGGTCATGTATTCCATCATTTGCTTGAGAGGATTGCATGTAATCTGATAGCAGGTAAAAAAACTGAACGCCACTGGGACGGGAGTAGGCACTTGTTAGTCATAATTGGATATGTAATCGTCATGTTGTCCGTCTTCGGCGGATTTGCAATGGCAGGGGGGCATCTCGGGGCGTTGTTTCAGCCAATCGAGTTGCTGATGATCGGCGGAGCAGCGGGGGGCGCTTTTCTTGTCGGTAACAACAACAAGGCCATCAAGGCCACGATAAAGGCGTTGCCGACCGTTTTCAAAGGGTCGACCTACACCAAGGCTCTGTACATGGAGCTGATGTCGTTGTTGTTTGAGATTCTGACCAAATCCCGTAAAGAGGGTTTGATGTCGATCGAAGGCGACATCGAAGAACCTGAGTCGAGCCCGATTTTCAGTAAATATCCGGGCGTTCTGGCCGACCATCACCTGATCGAGTTCATGACCGATTACCTGCGCCTCATGGTGTCGGGGAACATGGACGCGTTCCAGATCGAAAATCTGATGGACAACGAAATCGAAACCCATCACCACGAAGGTGAAATCCCGGTGCATTGCATTGCCAAGCTGGGTGACGGCATGCCGGCGTTCGGTATCGTGGCGGCGGTGATGGGCGTGGTGCATACGATGGAATCGGTGGGTATCCCACCGTCCGAACTGGGTATGCTGATTGCGCACGCGCTGGTCGGTACCTTCCTCGGTATTCTGCTGGCGTACGGTTTCGTGGGCCCGCTGTCGAGCTTGCTGGAGCAGAAGCTGCACGAGTCGACCAAGATTTATCAATGCGTCAAAGTCACTCTGCTCGCCAGCCTGAACGGTTACGCACCTGCCTTGTCGATCGAATTCGGTCGCAAGGTCCTGTTCTCGACGGAACGTCCGTCCTTCCTGGAACTGGAAGAACACGTCAAACAGGCAAAAAGCAAGTAACCCGATATGACCAGTCATCAGCAGGAGTAAGGCATGGCCGACGAAGGGCTACGTCCCATTATTGTAAAACGCATCAAGAAGGGCGGCGGCGGTCATCACGGCGGCGCCTGGAAGATCGCCTACGCCGACTTCGTGACGGCGATGATGGCGTTCTTCCTGCTGATGTGGCTGTTGGGATCGACCGCCAAGGGCGATCTCAACGGTATTGCAGAATATTTCAAGACCCCTCTCAAAGTGGCGATGGCTGGCGGCTCCGGTAGCGGCGACGCCAACACGGTGCTGCCCGGCGGGGGCAAGGATCTGACACGTCAGGAAGGCCAGTTGCGCAAGGGCGAGAACGATGTCACCAGCAAGCGCAGCGTACGCGCAGCCCAGGCTGAATTGGAAAAGGCAGAGCGCGCGCGTCTCGACGAGTTGAAAAAGCGCATCGAGACCGCCATCGACAGCAGCCCGACCTTGAAGCAGTTCAAGAATCAACTGCTGATCGATATCACGTCCGAAGGCTTGCGCATCCAGATCGTGGATGAGAAGAACCGTCCGATGTTCGCGCTGGCCAGCGCACAGTTGCAGCCCTATACGCGTGAAATTCTGCGCGAGATCGGCAAAACGCTCAACGATGTGCCGAACAAGATCAGCCTGTCGGGCCACACCGACGCCACGCCGTATTCGAGTGGCGAAAAGGGTTACAGCAATTGGGAGTTGTCCGCCGATCGCGCCAATGCGTCGCGTCGTGAGCTGATTTCCGGCGGCATGGATGAATCAAAGGTATTGCGCGTGGTGGGCTTGTCGTCGGCCGTACTGCTGGACAAGGAAGATCCGTTCAATCCGATCAACCGTCGCATCAGCATCATCGTGATGAACAAGAAGGCGGAAGAGTTGGTACAGAACGGCGGATCGTCTTCACTCGATGTGTCGTCGGAAGCGGAAGTAAAAGACGGCTTGAGCGAACCGGCCAAGAATTAACCGGATTTTAAACATCAGGCCCAATTGAAAAGGAGGGCTTCCTATGTCGACACCCAAAATGCTGCAAGAGCTTAAACGCTTGCTGCTCGATACGGCTAGCGGTGGAAGCAGGCAACTGACCGAAGTTGAGACGGATCTGGTTCAAACCAACATCCTGCTCGGCGAAGCGATCGAGAAGCTGGGATCCAGCTTCATGGAGTTGCACACCGCTGTCCTCGCGCAGCAAAAGGAACTTGAAGTGGTCATGGCCGGCAACGGCATCTTGTCTGCTGAGGATATTGCTCGCCTCAAGCTCATGCAGGATGACATTACGGTGCACGTCAACGCTGCGGTGACGGGCCTGCAATTCCAGGACATGACCAGCCAGTTGCTGGAGCGTATTGTCCGCCGCGTTATCGGCTTGCGCGATGCGCTGGGTGTGCTCAGCGCGAACAGTTTTGAAATTACTCCCGATTCCGCGCAATCAGTGGAGATGCTCGAGATCCTGCTCAAGAACACGGTGGAGTCGATGGAAGAACGCCTGACCGCACTTGAAAACGGCTTGTGGAAAACAGTGCGGCAAACGCGGATGGAAAGCGGCGACATCGAATTGTTTTAAGCGAAGCCGCCTCGATATGCAGATTCGGCGAGGCTCTTCGGTGATCTGAAGATGGGCTGAATCACTCGCAAGATAGTAATTTTTTGATAATGGATACGGCATAATGAGTTTGAACAACTCATACCCGTAAATGAAGAACAGGGAGTAATGATGTCTAAAACAATTCTTGCGGTAGACGACTCGGGGTCATTGCGCCAGATGGTGGTGTTCAGCCTGAAAGCAGCCGGCTATCAAGTCACCGAAGCGGTGGACGGGCAAGATGCGCTGGACAAGGCGAAGTTGCAAACTTTCGACCTGGTGCTGACCGATCAGAACATGCCGCGCATGGATGGCCTGACGCTGATCCGTTCCCTGCGTGCTCTTACCAGCTATCAGCGCGTGCCTATTTTGATGCTGACCACCGAGTTCAGCGACGAAATGAAGGCCAAGGGCAAGGCTGCCGGCGCCAACGGCTGGCTGGTGAAGCCGTTCGATCCGCAGCGTCTGACCGAAGTAGTTAAAAAAGTCATTGGCTAGTGTCAATAATCAACGATAAAAGACAGACCTACAGCATCCATGACGGAGCCCAATCATGACCATTGATATGAGCCAGTTTTTCCAGGTGTTTTTCGACGAGGCGGAGGAAGGCCTCGCCGAAATGGAAAAGCTCCTGCTGGCCGTTAATGTGTCGGATCCCGACGACGAAGATCTGAACGCGATCTTCCGCGCCGCGCATTCCATCAAAGGCGGTTCGGCCACATTCGGCCTGAACGACATTACTGAAGTGACCCACGTGCTGGAGTCGCTGCTTGACCGCATCCGCCAGCATGAAATGGCGCTGACGAGTCAGCACGTCGACGCTTTTCTTGCGGCCAAAGACGTTATCAAATCCATGCTGGACGGTCATCGCCATGGCGCGACCGTTGATCTGACCGCGGCCGCCGACGTGCGCAAGCTGTTGCAGTCGCTGTCGGAAGGCGCCGGCAAGAAAGCCAAGGGAGCGCAGCCGCTGGTCGGCCCGGGCGGTGTGAGCCGTTATCGCATTGAATTGCCGAAGTTGGCCGAGCGCGACATCGAGGCTCTCCAACAGGAACTCGGTCTGCTTGGGAAAATTGAAAAAGCCGAAGCTGAAGGCGAGCGCTGCGTGTTCATATTGGACACCGCCAAAGGTGCTGACAGCATCGTCGAAATCTGTTCCTTCCTGGTGAACACGGATGACCTGAAGATTTCACAGGCGGTCGCCGAACGTTCCAAGGAAGAAGAGCAGGGCTACGGTTTCTTCGCGCCGTTCGTGCCGCAGGATGCAACCGACGAAGAGCGTGGTTATGGCTTCTTCGCGCCGTTTGTACCGGTGAACGCGACGGACAAGGAACGCGGCTACGGTTTCTTTGAGCCGTTCGTGCCGCAAGGCGAGATCGAACAAGCCAAGCAGGCGGCAGAAGCCGCCGCGCACGCCGACGACGAGCCGCCAGCCTTGGCCGTGACCGAAGGCGGCGAAAAGAAAGCCAAGGGCGAGAAGCCTGCGACCGTGCATGAATCGCAGTCGATCCGCGTCGGCATCGAAAAAGTCGACCAGTTGATCAACCTAGTGGGCGAGCTGGTGATCACGCAGGCCATGATTGAGCAGCGAACCGGCTCACTGGATCCGATGCTGTATGAACATCTGCTCAACAGCGTCAGCCAGCTGACTCGCAATACACGCGACTTGCAGGAATCGGTCATGTCGATTCGCATGATGCCGATGGACTACGTATTCTCGCGGTTCCCGCGCATGGTGCGCGATCTGGCCGCCAAACTCGGCAAGCGCGTCGAATTCGTTACTCATGGCGCTGCGACGGAACTGGACAAGGGCCTGATCGAACGCATCGTCGATCCGCTTACCCATCTGGTGCGCAACAGTGTCGATCACGGCATCGAAATTCCCGAGACGCGTCTGGCCGCAGGCAAGGCTGATTACGGCACGCTGTCGCTGTCCGCCGAACACCAGGGCGGCAACATCATCATTGAAGTCACCGATGACGGCGGCGGTCTCAACCGCGACAAGATTCTGGCCAAGGCCAAGCAGCAAGGCATGGCAGTGTCCGACAGCCTCAGCGACGGCGACGTCTGGCAATTGATTTTCGAGCCGGGCTTTTCGACCGCGGAACAAGTTACCGATGTGTCCGGTCGTGGCGTCGGCATGGATGTCGTCAAGCGCAACATCCTGGCCATGGGCGGTGCAGTCGATATTCGTTCCAGCAAGGGTTTTGGCACGACGATTTCGATTTCGCTGCCGTTGACGCTGGCGATCCTGGATGGCATGTCGATCCGGATTGGCCACGAGATTTACATCCTGCCGCTCGGCTATGTGGTCGAGTCGCTGCAACCGGCGACGCAGGACGTCAAGGAAATCAGCGGCCAGGGCAAGGTCATCAAAGTCCGTGGCGAATATCTGCCGCTGATTCCGCTGTATCAAATTTTCAATATCGAGCCGACATTCACCGATCCGTCGCTGGGGCTGGTGGTAATCCTGGAATCGGATGGCAAGAAAGCTGCATTGTTCGTCGATGATCTGATCGGCCAGCAGCAAATTGTTGTCAAGAACCTGGAATCCAATTATCGTAAGGTTGCAGGGATTTCTGGTGCTACTATTCTGGGTGACGGAGGCGTAGCCTTGATTATCGACGTTGCCGCCTTGTTACGATCAAGCCGGCAATTGAACGACGAATCTGTATTTTCCTGATTTTTTATAAGGGCCATTATCATGTCTGACACCATTTCTAAAAATATTTCCGGCTTCGGCGAGAAGTCCGACAGCGCCGGGAATGAGTTCCTGGCCTTCACGCTTGGCAAGGAAGAATACGGCATCGACATCCTGAAAGTTCAGGAAATCCGCGGCTATGAAGCCGTGACCCGTATCGCCAATTCGCCGGAGTTCATCAAGGGTGTCGTCAATCTGCGCGGGATCATTGTTCCCATCGTCGATATGCGCATCAAGTTCCAGCTCGGCGAACCGACCTACGATCAATTCACCGTTGTGATCATCCTGAACATTTCCGGCCGCGTGGTCGGCATGGTGGTCGACAGCGTGTCCGACGTGATCACCTTGTCGCCGGAACAAATCAAGCCGGCGCCGGAAATGGGCACGACGTTCGATTCCGACTACCTGATCGGTCTGGGCACACTGGATGAGCGCATGCTGATTCTGGTCGACATCGACAAGCTGATGTCCAGCGCTGATATGGGCCTGATCGAGAAGCTGGCCGCTTAAGCCGCTGCAAGCATCAAGTCCGGGAACGGGCGCCTGCCGCATGGCTCTGCGGCAGGCGCCCGTTTTCTTTTTTGGATTGTGAGAGTAGCGAAGGACGCGTGTGCCGGCAAGCCGGCAAGCATTCTGCACGCTTGCCGGTAGGCAGAAGACGCGGCTTAGTGGAAGTGTTCAGTCGATGCGGGTACGTCTTCCGGCATTTCGGCGTGCACCAGATCACCATCGGGCGCCGGGAATAACGGCGTACCGCAATCGTCGCAGAACTCCATCGTATAGCGTTCCTCATGCAGCTTGATCTGCACGATGCCGCACTCGCGCAATACAGCGAGGATCTCTTCCATCGGCGTGAGGGCACTGTCCGGCGCAGACAGGTCACGCACTTCATCGCCATCTTCCTGTTCGTACAGCGGCCACACGATGCCGTACACAACGCCGTCATCGTTGCCGAGGCTGAAGCCGACGCGGTACTCGTCTATCTGGCCGTTGATGTTCTCGCAAAAACTGCCGATGTTGGCATGCAGCTCAGACGAAGCCAGGCCCAGCGTCTGGGTCAGGTAATGATCGGCGGCGCGAATGGCGGCTGGGCGGATGCGTTTGTCCGCTTCGCGGCAAGCGAAGTAATACGGCTGCGGCAGCAGCAGCTCGACGTTGCAGCCGGGCAGGAAGCGGGTCAGCAGCGGTGTCGCCTGGGTGGTCCAGGCCTTGAGTGCGGTTTCCCTCTCGTGCACGACCGAGCCATGCTCATCCATCTGCCAGCGGAACACCGGCGCGCCGGTCGGCACTGCGACCGCAGCGATCAGGTAGCGCGTGTCGGCCAGGAACGGCGCGGTCGGCGTTTGCTCCAGCGACAGCTGCGGCGCGCTTTGCTTGAGCGCGGACTGGCCCATGCGCTGCGCCAGTGCGAAGACATCGGCATGGTGGCGCGGCAGCTGTTCAATCGCGTACAAGGCCGGCGCCAGCGCCAGATGCACGTTGTCGGCCAGCACGTGGGCATGGAGGTGGGCGAACAAACCGTTGCGCACGTCGGCGGGCAGGTTGCCGGAGGCAATACTGAAACGCGTCCAGGCCAGCACCGGCAGCGCCAGCAATTGCACGCTGTAGACCTTGCCGTCGTAATCGAGTGCGCAGGCTTCGCTGTTGGCTTCGACTGCTTCCACCAAGACGTCGTAGCCGTCCAGATCGGATTTGAACAGGTGATCGAGGGCGGCGTCGATCATGCCCTGGTGATTGCTTTTCAGCTGCTTGTGCAATTGCAGATCGAGGGTGCGTTCCCAGGCTCGTTCTTCGAGACGACTGGTGGAGCCGGCGACCGCTTGTGATGAATTGACCAGGCGCTGGCTTTCAGCGGACAACCTGGAGGACGAACGTTTGGCGGGGCGGCGCATGATGAAATATTGACAATCAAATGATGAGAATGTCTATTGTAGTTGATTCGACATCGGGGCGGGTGTTGCTGACCGGCATGTCAGTTCGTCAACGCGCTTATGGGGAGGGCTTCACAGAGTGTCTTGCAGCGCGCATAAAAAAACGCCGGTCGAAACCGGCGTTTTTCATTGCAAGAGGCTGATTAAGCTGCCAGCAGTTGACGCAGAACGAACGGCAGGATGCCGCCGTGCTTGTAGTAGTCGACTTCGATTGGCGTATCGATGCGCAACAGCAGTTTGACTTCCTTGGTTTCGCCATTCTTGCGATGGATCACCAGAGTTGCTTCTTGCTGTGGCTTGATCTCGCCTTCCAGGCCCTTCAGGTCGAACGTTTCTTCGCCTGTGATGCCCAGAGTCTGGACGCTGTCGGTGCCGATGAATTGCAGCGGCAGCACGCCCATGCCGACCAGGTTCGAGCGGTGGATACGTTCGAACGAACGTGTGATCACAGCTTTCACGCCCAGCAATTGGGTGCCCTTGGCAGCCCAGTCGCGCGAGGAGCCGGTACCGTACTCTTCACCACCGAACACCATGGTTGGCACGCCGTCGTTGACGTACTTCATGGCTGCATCATAGATCGCCATTTGTTCGCCGGTCGGTTGGTGAACAGTCACGCCGCCTTCAACGCCAGGCACCATCAGGTTCTTGATACGCACGTTGGCGAATGTGCCGCGCATCATGATTTCGTGGTTGCCGCGGCGCGAGCCGTAGGAGTTGAAGTCCGCCTTCAGCACGCCGTTGGCTTGCAGCCACTTGCCCGCTGGGCTGGAGTCCTTGATCGAACCGGCCGGGGAGATGTGGTCGGTAGTGATCGAGTCGCCGAACACGCCCAAGGCGCGTGCGCCGCTGATGCCTGTTGCTGCAGCTGTCGGTACTTCGGTGAAGTTCTCGAAGAACGGTGGTTCTGCGATGTAAGTCGAAGTCGGCCAGTTGTAGACCTGACCGGCAGCGACGCCCTTGATGGCTTCCCACAGCTTGCCTGGAGCGCCCTTGACGTCGGCGTAGTTCTCTTTGAACACCTTGGCGTTCATCGCGAACTTCAACAGCTTTTCGATTTCTTGCGAAGTCGGCCAGATGTCGCCCAGGAAGATTTCCTTGCCGCCCTTGCCCTTGCCGACCGGTTGCGTCATCAGGTCGACGTTCATGTTGCCGGCGATGGCGTAAGCCACGACCAGCGGAGGCGATGCCAGGAAGTTCGAACGGATGTTCGCGTGGATACGCGCTTCGAAGTTACGGTTGCCGGACAATACGGCGGAAGCCACGATGTCGTTCTTGACGATTGCTTCGTTCATTGCTGGTGTCAGGTCGCCGGCGTTACCGATGCAAGTGGTGCAACCGTAAGCGGTCACGCCAAAGCCCAGTTTTTCCAGATAGCCCAACAGGCCGGCTGCTTCCAGGTACTTGGTCACGACACGCGAGCCAGGCGCCAGCGACGTCTTGATATGCGGAGCAACCTTCAGACCGGCTTCAACCGCCTTCTTGGCCAGCAGGCCTGCTGCCAGCAGCACGCTTGGGTTCGATGTGTTGGTGCACGATGTGATCGCAGCGATCAGCACGTCGCCATTCTTGACATCGACGCCGTCGGCGTTGGTGTAGGTCTTCGTCAGATCTTCGATCTTCTTGTTGAAGCCGTTTTCTGCGACAGGCTTGGCAAACAGGTCGGCGAAAGTCGACTTGACGTTGCCGATTTCGATACGGTCCTGCGGACGCTTAGGACCAGCCAGCGACGGTGCAACGGTGCCCAGATCCAGCGACACTTCGTTGGTGTAGTCGATGTCGCCGGCCTTTGGAATACCGAACAGGTTCTGTGCCTTGAAGTAGGATTCGAACGCGTCAATTTCCGCCTTGGTGCGACCGGTGCCCTTGAAGTAGTCGATGGTTGCTTCGTCGACCGGGAAGAAGCCCATGGTGGCGCCGTATTCAGGCGCCATGTTGGCGATGGTGGCGCGGTCGGTCAGCGACAGCGACTTGGTGCCTTCGCCGAAGAATTCGACAAACTTGCCCACAACCTTGGTCTTGCGCAGCAGTTCAGTGATGGTCAGGACCAGATCGGTTGCGGTGCAGCCTTCGCGCAACTGACCAGTCAGGTGCACGCCGACCACGTCAGGTGTCAGGAAATAGACCGGTTGCCCCAGCATGCCGGCTTCCGCCTCAATGCCGCCGACGCCCCAGCCGACCACGCCGATGCCGTTGATCATGGTGGTGTGCGAGTCAGTACCGACCAGCGTGTCAGGGTAGTAGACACCGGTCTTGTTGTGCACGCCGCGCGCCAGGTATTCCAGGTTCACCTGGTGGACGATGCCGAAGCCCGGAGGCACGACGCCGAAGGTGTCGAATGCCTGCATGCCCCATTTCATGAACTGATAGCGCTCGTTGTTGCGCTGGAATTCCAGCTTCATGTTCAGGTCGAGGGCTTTCTTTTCGCGGTAGTGGTCGATCTGTACCGAGTGATCGACGACCAGATCCACCGGAACCAGCGGCTCGATGTTCTTTGGATTCTTGCCCAGCTTCTTGGCGACGTTGCGCATCGCGGCCAGGTCGGCCAGCAGAGGAACGCCGGTGAAGTCCTGCAGCACCACGCGGGCTACCACGAACGGGATTTCATCGACGCGGGCACCCTTGGCGCTCCAGCTTGCCAATTGCTTGACGTGCTCTTCAGTCACCTTCTGACCGTCGCAGTTACGCAGGACGGATTCCAGCACGATACGGATCGACACTGGCAGACGGGAGATGTTGATCCCGAGTTTCTTTTCCAGGGCGGGCAGTGAGTAGAACTTGCCTTTCTTGGAACCGGAAATGCTGAATTCCTTTAGGGTGTTCAATGTGTTGCGGGACATGGCCTCTTCTCCTTAGATTACGGATGGTATAAGTTTGTTGGCGCTACGAAGCTTGGTTTCGTTGCAAATACGGGACTGCTTTACTTCTGAGTTCGTGCTGAATCTTGTTGCCTGTTTGCTGCTTAGCTTTTCGGGGCTGCCGGCGCTTCTGCAGTCGCCGGTTCTACGTTCTTGCATTCGTTCGCCAGTTGCTGACCCTTCTTGGAGTCGAGCAGGATGCCCTTGGCGGGAATACCGATCCAGACCAGGCCGACCTTGCGGTTTTCGAAGCGGTTGGCGCCGGTGGTGGTGGTCACGCGGGTCAGGCGGTTGATGCGCTTGTTCCAGCGGATGGCGATGTGCTTGTCATCGTCGTCGTTCTTGTAGATGGTCAGCTTGTTGCCCATTTCGCAGTTGAAGTCGGCCGACTTGGTGCCGCCGATTTCCGGCTCGTTTTCGTCATCGTCCGCGTCCGAAGAGAGCGCCATTTTTTCAGCAGGCTTGGCGGCTACGGAAGCAGCTTTGGGATGCGCTTCTTTTTTCTTGGTCGGCTTTTTCTTGGTGGGGGTTGTCGCAGGCGCACCGGTCTCGGCGAATGCCGACGGCATGCCGACGGCGAAGAGGGCGCTTACGAGGGTCAGGGCGGTCAGATATTTTTTCATCGTGCGTCAGTTAATGTTCAATGTTGCAGGGTGGTTGAAATCGGTGCAGCGGTCGTGCCGGTTTCTGCAAACCAGGCTGCGACTTCCACAGGCAAAACAGCGCCGCCGGCATGGCCGCGCTGCAGAATACTCCAGTAATAACGGTAGCTCGCACGGTCATGCAGCGTGCCGCCGTGCTGTATCGGGCCCCATTGCACGTCCCTGGCTTTAAGCAGGATTTGTGCCGCTTCGCCGATTTCGTCGTCGGCGGGGGAGAGGGTTTGCACGATCGCCTTGATCTGGTTCGGATGGATGCTCCACATCCGGGTATAGCCAAATTCTTGCGCCGCGCGGCCGGCGTCGCCGGTGACCACCGCAGCATCCTGGATCTCGGTGGTGACGTTATGCGACGGCACTTTGCCGTGCGCGTGGCAGGCGGCGGAAATTTCCAGTTTGGCGCGCGCCACCAGCGGGTGCGTGAACTGGCCGGGCGAGCGCATCGCCGCGGCCGGGATGGCGCCATAGTGCGCCGACACAAAATCCATCACGCCGAAGGACAGCGATTCAACCTGCGGCAACGCTGCGATCTGGTGCACGTCTTCCAGGGCGCCGTGAGTCTCGATCAGCACGTGCAGCGGCGGCGTGCGGCGGCCAGCTTCGCTGGTGTGGCGGGAGATGGTGGCGATGGCGCGTTGCACATCGGCCAGACCGTCCGCCTTGGGCAGCATCAGGTAAGCCAGTTGCGAGGCATTGGCAACGGCGGCGGCAGCGCAGATCGTCGCAACGTCTTGTTCGAAAAAGGGGCTGGTCACGTCATGCACGCGGGCGCCGATGCGGCCGAAGCGATTGTCGTCGCCGGCGATCAAGGAGCCAACCAGTTGCGCGTGTGCGATTTCGTTGCCGGCGCTGGCGCCGTCTTCGCAGTCGAGGGTGATATCAAAAACCGGGCCGAGCTCTTGTTGCAGGGCGATCGACTTGCGCATCAGCTTTTCAGAGCCGGCGTAATGGTCGCAGACCGGTAGTGAGACCGGTTGTCGGGTGCCTGGGAACAAGACCTGGGTGGGATGCATTGCTGCTGAATTCCGAATGTATGCAAAATGACGCGGCGGCTGTGAAAGCCCGCCGCGCGCTGGTCAATTAGCCGACCAGGTGTTTGACGCCTTCGCGCTCTTCCGACAATTCCTTGAGCGTGATGTTGATGCGCTCTTGGGAGAATTCGTCGATTTCGAGGCCTTGGACGATCTTGTATTCGCCGTTCTCGGTGGTGACCGGGAAGCCGAACATGGTGCCTTCAGGAATACCGTAAGAACCGTCCGATGGCACACCCATGGTGGTCCACTTGCCGTTGGTGCCGAGGATCCAGTCATGCACGTGATCAATCGCTGCGTTGGCTGCCGATGCTGCCGAAGACAGGCCGCGCGCTTCGATGATCGCTGCGCCGCGCTTGCCGACTGTCGGCAGGAAGGTGTCCTTGTTCCAGACCTGATCGTTGATCAGATCCTTGACGGCCTTGCCGTCTGCTGTCGCGAAACGGTAGTCGGCGTACATGGTTGGCGAGTGGTTGCCCCAGACGCACAGCTTTTCGATGGCCGAAACGGGTTGGCCGATCTTGGCCGCAACTTGCGACAGCGCGCGGTTGTGGTCCAGACGCAGCATGGCGGTGAAGTTCTTGGCCGGCAGATTTGGTGCCGACTTCATGGCGATGTAAGCGTTGGTGTTGGCTGGGTTGCCGACCACCAGAACCTTGACGTCGCGCGAAGCAACTGCGTCCAGCGCCTTGCCTTGCACGGTGAAGATTTGTGCGTTGGCTTCCAGCAAATCCTTGCGCTCCATGCCTGGGCCGCGTGGGCGGGCGCCAACCAGCAGGGCGATGTCGGCATCCTTGAATGCGGTCATCGGGTCGCTGTGCGCGGTCACGCCGGCCAGCAACGGGAATGCACAGTCATCGATTTCCATGATGACGCCCTTGAGGGCTTTCTGTGCTTTTTCGTCTGGGATTTCCAGCAGTTGCAGGATCACTGGCTGGTCTTTGCCGAGCAGGTCGCCGTTAGCAATGCGGAAGAGGAGGGAGTAACCGATTTGACCGGCGGCGCCAGTTACGGCAACACGCTTGGGGGCTTTAGCCATGTGAATCTCCAAAGTGGTGATAGAAAGCGTTCAATACTGCCGGAGTCGGGAGGCGCTCGCAAAACCTGCTGCAAACGCGCTGAAACAAGCCCTGGAAGTGCTTCCCAACTCCTCGCCGGTCTCGGTAAGACACCGGCAATTACTTCGTATTCTTTCAAGAGACTGTAATCATACCGTCGAAAGCGCAGGCAGTCAGTTGTTTTGCCATCTCGGCAGCAAACCGGAGCAAGGAAAATTGCGCAGCCTTGAGGTCTGGCGATACGAACGCGGGTCAAAAACCCCGCTCGTCTCCGAATATGCCCGCGAGTGTAGGCTTGCCTTTGTGGTCTGTCAATCGCTATCTTATGTCTTATATAAGACATCTTATTAAATACTTTTTACTGGACGCAAGCAGGGTTTTTGTGGTCAAATTTGGGGTTATGAGCTCCAGCCTGCCCAATCTGAACAACAGCGACGCGCAAAGCGTGGGCACCAGTGTCGCCGGAGCAGCTCCTACCTTCAGTCCCCTCTATCAGCAAATCAAGGCTTTGATCACGCAGCGTCTGGAATCAGGCGAGTGGAAGCCGGGCGAACTGATCCCCAGCGAAGTCGAACTCGGCAACCGTTTCAAGGTGAGCCAGGGGACCGTGCGCAAGGCGATCGACGAGCTGGCTGCTGAAAACCTGGTGGTGCGGCGGCAAGGGAAGGGCACGTTTGTTGCCACGCATCATGAAACGCATGCGCAATTCCGTTTCCTGCGATTGACCGCCGATACGGACGGTCCGCAGCGCGCAGAAAACAAGATCATCGAAGTCAAGCGCGTGCGCGCATCGGCCGAAGTGGCGCGTCAGCTCGACATGAAGTCGGGCGACTCCGTGATCTTCATCAAACGGGTAAAATCATTTAACGGCGTTCCGACCATACTTGAAGAAATCTGGTTGCCCGGTCTGATCTTCAAAGGGCTCACCGCGGAACGTCTGATTGAATATAAAGGGCCGTTGTACGGCCTGTTTGAAACCGAATTCGGGACACGCATGATTCGCGCTGAAGAGCAGATTCGTGCCGTGGGGGCGGATCCGGAGTCTGCGGAATTGCTGGGGGTTCCGCCCCAAACGCCTTTGTTGAGTGTGGACCGCGCTTCCTTTACCTATGGCGACAAGCCGGTAGAGATGCGGCGCGGCTTGTATTTGACGTTGAATTATCACTACCAGAGCGAACTGAATTAAACCTGCAGGGGATGTCCTTTGCTCGCATCCGTTCGTCGACTTTGAAATACCTAATTTGCTGCGAAGCAGAATAAGTGTTGGTGAAGGTTCATGAAATCGGCGAAAATTGCGGGATTGTTTTAAATCTGAGGAGAACCTTGTTATGTCTGAAGCCGCTAAACCACCACGGCCACAATTTCGTAACATTAATATTACCCAAATTGCTGGTTACCGTATGCCGCTGGCTGCGTTGGTGTCGATCATGCACCGTGTCAGTGGCCTGTTCCTGTTCCTGATGCTGCCGTTCATCCTGTATTTGCTGGATAACAGTCTGCTCTCCGAAGGCACTTTTGAGTACCTCAAAGGCTTTGCCTCCAACTGGTTCGTCAAGCTTGTCGTCCTCGCCCTGTCCTGGGCATATCTTCATCACTTCTGTGCCGGCATCCGCCATCTGATCATGGACAACCACATCGGTCTGGACAAGGACAGCGCGCGCAAGTCGTCGGCCGGCGTCCTGGTCGTCAGCATCGCACTGATGATCGTAGTGGCATTGAAACTGTTCGGAGCATTCTAAAAATGGCAAACAATAATATCGGATCGAAGCGCCTCGTCGTGGGTGCTCATTACGGCATGCGCGACTGGCTGGCGCAACGCGCTACCGCCGTCGTCATGGCTTTGTACACCGTCGTTCTGCTGGTGTGCTTCCTGACTTCCAGCGGTTTCTCTTACGACGGCTGGGCGGCAATGTTCTCGCATCAGTGGTTCAAGATGGCGACGTTCGCAGCCTTCATGGCCTTGTTCTACCACGCCTGGATTGGCGTGCGTGATATCTGGATGGATTACGTCAAGCCGGTCGCCGTGCGCCTGGTCTTGCAAGTTGCCACGATCCTGTGGCTGGTTGTGTGCGCCGGATGGGCTGCACAGATTTTGTGGAGAGTGTAATCGTGGCAGCTATCAAATCCACAATTCCTACACGCCGCTTTGATGCGGTTATTGTCGGCGCCGGCGGATCCGGCATGCGCGCTTCGTTGCAACTGGCTGAAGCCGGTCTGAACGTCGCGGTTCTGTCCAAAGTTTTCCCGACCCGCTCGCACACGGTCGCTGCCCAAGGCGGCATCGGTGCATCGCTGGGCAACATGTCGGAAGACAACTGGTACTGGCACATGTTCGACACCGTCAAGGGTTCGGACTATCTGGGTGACCAGGACGCCATCGAATTCATGTGCCGCGAAGCACCGAAGGCTGTCTACGAGCTGGAACACTTCGGCATGCCTTTCGACCGTAATGCGGACGGCACCATTTACCAGCGTCCGTTCGGCGGTCACTCCGCCAACTTCGGCGAAAAGCCGGTGGCGCGCGCCTGTGCTGCAGCCGATCGTACCGGTCATGCACTGCTGCACACGCTGTATCAGCGCAACGTCCGCGCCAAGACGCACTTCTTCGTTGAATGGATGGCGATTGACGTCATTCGCGACAACGAAGGGGATGTGATCGGCGTGGTTGCGCTGGAAATGGAAACCGGCGAAATCATGATGTTGCACGCCAAGACCACGCTGTTTGCAACCGGCGGCGCAGGCCGTATCTGGGCTGCATCCACCAACGCGTTCATCAATACCGGCGACGGCATGGGTATGGCGGCGCGTGCAGGTCTGCCGCTGCAGGATATGGAATTCTGGCAGTTCCATCCGACCGGCGTGGCCGGTGCGGGCGTGCTGATTACTGAAGGCGTGCGCGGCGAAGGCGGCATCCTGATCAACAGCAATGGCGAACGTTTCATGGAGCGCTATGCGCCGACGCTGAAGGATCTGGCGCCGCGCGACTTCGTGTCGCGTTCGATGGACCAGGAAATCAAGGAAGGCCGCGGCGTCGGTCAGCACAAGGATCACGTGCTGCTGGACCTGCGCCACATCGGCGCGGATACGATTCAAAAGCGTCTGCCGTCGATTCTGGAAATCGCGCACAAGTTCGCCAACGTTGATGCGACCAAGGAACCGATTCCTGTCGTGCCGACCATTCACTATCAGATGGGCGGTATTCCGACCAACGTGTATGGTCAGGTCGTCGCACCGAAGAACGGTTCGTACAAGGAAGTGGTACAGGGCATGTACGCCATCGGCGAATGCGCCTGTGTATCGGTGCACGGCGCCAACCGTCTGGGCACCAACTCGCTGCTGGATCTGGTGGTGTTCGGTCGTGCCGCCGGCAATCACATCGTTGAAAGCCGTTTGCAGGATCGCAGCCACAAGCCGATTCCATCGGATGCAACCGATCGCGCCATGGAACGTGTCGCACGTCTGGAAACCAGCACCGGTTCCGAGCGCGTGCAGGACGTCGCCAACGCGATCCGCGCCACGATGCAGCACTACTGCGGCGTGTTCCGTACCGACGAACTGCTGAACGAAGGCCGTGCCAAGATCATGGAGCTGGATGAGCGTCGCAAGCACGTCTCGTTCAAGGACAAGTCCAAGGTCTTCAACACTGCACGCGTCGAAGCGCTTGAGCTGGACAATCTGATTGAAACAGCCAAGGCAACCATCACTTCCGCAGCAGCCCGCAAGGAATCGCGTGGCGCGCATGCTCACCGCGACTATGAAAAGCGCGATGACGTCGAATGGCTGAAGCACACGCTGTGGTTTTCCGAGGGGAATCGTCTCGACTACAAACCAGTCAACATGCAACCGTTGACAGTCGAAACATTTAAACCTAAAGCACGTACTTTCTAAAAGGTCAGAACATGACACGTACTCTGAAATTCAAGATCTACCGCTACGATCCGGACAAGGATGAAAAGCCGTACATGCAAGACCTGACCGTCGAGCTGAAGCCAACCGACAAGATGCTGCTGGATGCCCTGCAACGCATCAAGTCCGACGTCGATGATTCGCTGGCGCTGCGCCGTTCGTGCCGTGAAGGCGTGTGCGGTTCCGATGCGATGAACATCAACGGCAAGAACGGCCTGGCCTGCACCACCAACCTGAACGAACTGAGCGAGCCTATCGTTCTCAAGCCGTTGCCAGGTTTGCCTGTGATCCGCGATCTGATCGTGGACATGACCAACTTCTTCAAGCAATACGATTCGATCAAGCCTTACCTGATCAACGACAGCATTCCTCCTGAAAAAGAGCGTCTGCAATCGCCTGAACAGCGTGAAGAACTCGACGGCGTGTATGAGTGCATCCTGTGCGCTTGCTGCTCGACATCGTGCCCGTCGTTCTGGTGGAATCCGGACAAGTTCGTCGGTCCTGCCGGCCTGCTGCAGGCTTATCGTTTCATCGCGGACAGCCGCGACGAAGCGACCGGCCAGCGCCTGGACGATCTGGAAGATCCGTATCGCCTGTTCCGTTGCCGTTCCATCATGAACTGCGTCGATGTCTGCCCGAAGGGTCTGAACCCGAACGCGGCCATCGGCAAGATCAAGGAACTGATGGTTCGCCGCGCGGTATAAGCAGTTTGCAGCAAGCGGGCGGGAGGCGACTCCCGCCCGTGGTTTTATCCATGTTCAATGCATGTTTCACCAGTGATTGCCTTCCGCGTCGGTTCGCCAGTGTGGCCGGAAGAATGAAGTCAGCACCGATTAAGAAGTGATTTGAATCCATGTCCCAAAGCCATCAAGACGATCCCGCCAAACGTGCACGCTTGCGCTGGCGCGCCCGTCGCGGATTGCTGGAAAACGATCTCATCCTGACGCGTTATCTCGACGCCAATGAAGAGAGCATGAGCGACGACGAAGTCGATGCGTTTTCTCGCCTGATGGATCTTGGCGACAACGACCTGATGGACTTGCTCCTTGTGCGCAAGGAGCCTGAAGCAGCCGTGGACTTGCCGCAAGTCCACGCCTTGCTCAAAAAATTGCGTAGCGCCTGAACGTTCCACGGAGTTCTGGCAAGATTGGTTCAAAAGCGGCCGGCGTTGTATTAGAGGCTGTTGCAAAGTGAATTTGGCGGCATCCTGCGTCGGGCAGGGCGCAGAGGCGCAGTTCATTTTGCAACAGGCTCTAAAGCGGTTGATTTTCGATTTTTGATTAACGATTCATCATCACAGCTGAAGGAAGAACTATGCCCACCTCAGATATCAAAGCGACCCTGTCGTTCTCGGATGGCACGCCGTCCCTGGATTTCCCCGTCTACAAGGGCACCATCGGTCCGGATGTCATCGACATCCGCAAACTGTACGGCGCCACCGGCAAGTTCACTTATGACCCGGGCTTCATGTCGACTGCGGCATGTAATTCGTCGATCACTTACATCGACGGAGACAAGGGCGAGCTGCTGTACCGCGGTTACCCGATCGAGCAACTGGCGGTCAACTGCGACTTCCTGGAAACCTGCTATCTGCTGCTGCACGGCGAACTGCCTACCGCAACGCAAAAGGAAGAGTTCGTTGAAACAGTGACCCAGCACACCATGGTTCACGAGCAAATGAATTTCTTCTTCCGCGGTTTCCGTCGCGATGCTCACCCGATGGCCGTGCTGACCGGTTCGGTCGGCGCCTTGTCGGCGTTCTACCATGACTCGCTGGACATCAGCAATCCGGTGCACCGCGATGTTTCCGCGATCCGCATGATCGCCAAGCTGCCGACGCTGGTCGCCATGGCGTACAAGTACAACATCGGCCAACCGTTCGTGTACCCACGCAACGACCTGTCGTACAGCGCCAACTTCATGCGCATGATGTTCGCGAACCCATGCGAAGAGTACAAGGTCAATGAAGTGCTGGTGCGCGCGCTGGACCGTATCCTGATCCTGCACGCAGACCACGAGCAAAACGCATCGACATCGACCGTTCGTCTGGCCGGTTCGTCGGGCGCGAATCCGTTCGCATGTATCGCTGCCGGCATCGCCTGCCTGTGGGGCCCTGCCCACGGCGGCGCCAACGAAGCTGCATTGACCATGCTGGAAGGTATCGGCTCGGTCGACAACATCCCTGAGTTCATCAAGCAAGTGAAGGACAAGAACTCCGGCGTCAAGCTGATGGGCTTCGGTCACCGCGTCTACAAGAACTACGATCCACGCGCCAAGCTGATGCGTGAAACCTGCTACGAAGTCCTGAATGAACTGGGCCTGCACGACGACCCATTGTTCAAGCTGGCCATGGAGCTGGAAAAGATCGCGCTGGAAGACGACTACTTCGTGTCGCGCAAGCTGTACCCGAACGTCGACTTCTACTCCGGTATCGTCCAGCGCGCGCTGGGCATCCCGACCTCGATGTTCACCTGCATCTTTGCAATGGCGCGTACCGTGGGCTGGATTGCTCAATGGAACGAAATGATCTCCGATCCGGAACAAAAGATCGGTCGTCCGCGCCAGCTGTTCGTCGGCTCCGCGAAACGCGACGTTTCGCCGATCGACAAGCGCGGCTGATAACGGCGTTGATGGCCGTCCGGCAAGGCCGGTCATCAAGCTGTCATCATCTCGTTGCAGCTTCTTGCGTAAAGCGGAGGGCTTGCCTTCCGCCAGCGCAACAAATGGCACAAATAAAAAAGCGAATCTCAAGGATTCGCTTTTTTATTGGAAATAAGGATATATAATTCGGGCTATGCTGGCTGGATAACTCAAAAAGTTCAGGTAGACATGGTCCTTCCCCACAACTTGATGTGCAATCCGCTAACCGGTCAGGCCGTGTCGCGGAAGGTTAGATTAACCCGCTAATCTCGCGAAACGCGAAGAAAGGTGAGCCAGATATGACTCAGCTCTACGAGCAATATAATCTCAACTCCTACCTCTTTGGTGGGAATGCGCCGTACTTGGAAGAACTGTACGAGGCGTACCTCAATAACCCCGGATCCGTACCAGACAATTGGCGTGCCTATTTCGACGCGGTGCAACACGTGCCTGCAGTTGATGGTTCCAATCGTCCTGACGTCGCCCATGCACCGGTCATCGCTTCGTTCGCCGAGCGCGCCAAGCAAGGTCCGATCCGCACCGTGGTCGCTTCGGCTGATACCGAAATGGGCCGCAAGCGCGTCGCCGCCACCCAACTGATCGCCGGTTACCGCGACCTGGGTTCGCGCTTCGCCAACCTGGATCCGCTGCAACGCCAGGAACGTCCAAGCATCCCTGAACTCGAGCCGACTTTCTACGGCTTCAGCGATTCCGACATGGATATCGTGTTCAACATCAGCAACACGTATTTCGGCGGCGAAACCGCATCGCTGCGCGACCTGCTGCAATCGCTGCGCGACACATACTGCCGTTCGATCGGCGCCGAATTCACCTACATCAGCGATCCGGCTGAAGTGCGCTGGATCCAGGAGCGCCTGGAGCCGACACGCGCGCTGCCGCAATTCACGGCGGAAAAGAAAAAGCACATCCTCGACCGCCTGACCGCAGCCGAAGGCCTGGAGCGCTACCTCCACACCAAATACGTCGGCCAGAAGCGTTTCTCGCTGGAAGGCGGCGAAAGCTTCATCGCCTCCCTGGATGAAACCATCCAGCGCGCCGGTGAAAAGGGCGTGCAGGAAATCGTTATCGGCATGGCTCACCGCGGCCGTCTGAACGTGCTCGTCAACATCCTCGGCAAGACGCCGCAAGAGCTGTTCTCGGAGTTCGAAGGCCATCACGCCGACGACCTGCCGGCCGGCGACGTCAAGTACCACCAAGGTTTCTCCTCCGACATCAGCACCCCGGGCGGCCCAGTCCACCTGTCGCTGGCGTTCAACCCGTCCCACCTGGAAATCGTCAACCCTGTGGTTGAAGGCTCGGTCAAGGCGCGTATGGACCGTCGTGGCGACAAGGACGGCTCGCAAGTGCTGCCGATTCTGGTCCACGGCGATGCAGCTTTCGCCGGCCAGGGCGTCGTGATGGAAACGCTGAATCTGGCGCAGACTCGCGGCTACGGCACCGGCGGCACCGTGCATATCGTGATCAACAACCAGATCGGTTTCACCACATCGGATCCACGCGACTCGCGCTCGACGCTGTACTGCTCGGACGTGGTCAAGATGATCGAAGCGCCTGTGCTGCACGTCAACGGCGACGATCCTGAAGCCGTCGTGTTCGCCACGCAAATCGCGGTCGACTACCGCATGCTGTTCAAGAAGGACATCGTTGTCGACATCATCTGCTTCCGCAAGCTGGGTCACAATGAGCAAGATACACCGGCGCTGACACAGCCGCTGATGTACAAGAAGATCGCGCAACATCCGGGCACACGCAAGCTGTACGCTGAAAAGCTGGCTGCACAAGGCACCATCCCGGCCGAAGGCGGCGACGACATGGTCAAGGCTTTCCGCGATGCGATGGATAGCGGCAAGCACACTGTCGATCCGGTCATCACCAACTTCAAGAGCAAGTACGCCGTCGACTGGCTGCCGTTCCTGAATCGCAAGTGGACCGACGCTGCCGATACTGCAGTACCGCTGGCGGAACTGAAGCGCCTGGCGACACGCATCACCACCATCCCTGAAGGCTTCAAGGCGCACGCGCTGGTTGAGAAGGTCATTAACGACCGCGCTGCAATGGGTCGTGGCGATCTGAACCTGGACTGGGGCATGGGTGAACATCTGGCCTACGCTTCGCTGGTTGCGTCCGGTTACGCCATCCGCCTGACTGGTCAGGATGCCGGCCGCGGCACCTTCGTCCACCGTCACGCTGTTCTGCATGATCAAAACCGTGAACGTTGGGATGCTGGCACCTACATCCCTCTGCAAAACGTCGCAGAAAACCAGGCGCCGTACACCGTCATCGACTCCGTGTTGTCCGAAGAAGCGGTGCTCGGTTTCGAATACGGTTACTCGACTGCCGAACCGAACACGCTGACGATCTGGGAAGCCCAGTTCGGCGACTTCGCCAATGGCGCGCAAGTTGTGATGGACCAATTCATCAGCTCCGGCGAAGTGAAGTGGGGCCGCGCTTCGGGTCTGGTGCAGATGCTGCCGCACGGTTACGAAGGCCAGGGTCCTGAGCACTCGTCCGCGCGTCTTGAGCGTTATCTCCAGCTGTGCGCCGACAACAACATGCAAGTTGTTCAACCGACCACCGCCGCGCAGATTTTCCACTTGCTGCGCCGTCAGATGATCCGTTTGTTCCGCAAGCCGCTGATCATCCTCACGCCGAAGTCGCTGTTGCGTAACAAGGATGCCGGTTCGCCGCTGTCCGACCTGGCCAAGGGTTCGTTCCAGACCGTCATTCCGGAACTGGACGACAAGCTCGACGCCAAGAAGGTCAAGCGCATCATCGCTTGCTCGGGCAAGGTCTACTACGATCTGGTCAACGCACGCAAGGAACGCGCTCAGACCGACACGGCAATCATCCGCGTCGAACAACTGTATCCGTTCCCGCACAAGGCGTTCGCCGCTGCGCTCAAGCAATTCCCGAACTTCCAGGAATTGGTCTGGACTCAGGACGAGCCGCAGAACCAGGGCGCATGGCTGCAAATCCAGCACAACATCTTTGAAAATCTGACTGATGGTCAAAAGCTTGCGTACGCAGGTCGTCCAGCCAGCGCATCGCCAGCGGTCGGTTACTACGACAAGCACTATGCGCAACAGAAGGCGCTGATCGACACCGCGTTTTCCAAGCTCAAGGGCTTTGTCCTGACCAAGTAATCAGATCTTGCACAGCGCGCATTGCGAGGGCGATGCGCGCTGATGTTTATTGAACAACCCGAATCGGAGAAGCTACATGGCACAAATCGAAGTAAAAGTCCCGCAATTATCAGAATCCGTTGCAGAAGCCACGCTGCTGCAATGGCATAAAAAAGTGGGCGAAGCCGTCGCACGCGACGAAAACATGATCGACGTCGAAACCGACAAAGTCGTGCTGGAATTGCCGGCGCCTGCCGCAGGCGTCATCACCCAAATCATCAAGGCCGACGGCGCCACCGTGGTCGCCGGCGAAGTCATCGCGATCCTGGACACCGACGCGTCCGCGCAAGTGAGCCCGCTGGAAGTCAAGGCTGCTCCTGCACCGCAAAGCACCAACGAACCGACACCGGTCGCGGCTCCTGAACTGCTCAACAAGTCCGACGTCGCCATGCCTGCTGCCGCCAAGATCCTGGCCGACAACAACCTGTCGACATCGCAAGTATCGGGCACAGGCAAGGATGGTCGCGTCACCAAGGGCGACGTGCTGGCGTCCCTGGCAACACCGAAGGCTGCTGCTCCTGCACCAGCCGCCGCCAAGCCTGCGCTGCAATCCGTTGCCGCACCAGGCAAGCCAAGCCTGGAAAACCGTCCGGAAGAGCGCGTGCCGATGAGCCGTCTGCGCGCACGCGTGGCCGAGCGTCTGCTGCAATCGCAAGCAACCAACGCCATCCTGACCACGTTCAACGAAATCAACATGCAACCTGTCTTGGACCTGCGTTCCAAGTACAAGGACAAGTTCGAAAAAGAACACGGCGTCAAGCTGGGCTTCATGTCCTTCTTCGTCAAGGCAGTGGTTCACGCACTGAAGAAGTACCCGATCGTCAACGCATCGGTTGACGGCAACGACATCGTCTATCACGGTTACTTCGACATCGGTGTTGCAGTCGGTTCGCCACGTGGTCTGGTGGTTCCGGTCCTGCGCGATGCGGATCAACTGTCGATCGCCGACATCGAAAAGAAGATCGGCGAATTCGGTCAGAAGGCCAAGGACGGCAAGCTGTCGATCGAAGAAATGACCGGCGGCACCTTCACCGTGTCCAACGGCGGCACCTTTGGTTCGATGTTGTCGACACCGATCATCAACCCGCCGCAATCGGCGATTCTGGGCATTCACGCCACCAAAGATCGCGCCGTGGTTGAAAACGGTCAGATCGTGATTCGTCCGATGAACTACTTTGCACTGTCCTACGATCACCGCATCATCGACGGCCGCGAAGCCGTCCTGAGCCTGGTCGCCATCAAGGAAGCGCTCGAAGATCCAGCCCGTTTGCTGTTGGATCTGTAATCCAGCATGGCCGCCGGGAAAGCTACTGCGCAACCCGATCTCGCCGCTGTGATGCTCACCGTACATCCGTACGGCTGCGCTTCTCGCGACGACCTCGGGTTGCTCGCTACGCTTGCCCGACGGCCCACAGAGCCGGCTAGGCGCTGAAAGCTTCGGCGTTCAGCGCTTTTTTTGTCTCCGCGGGTCTGCTGACTTGCGCACAACGAATTTAGGAATAAAACATGAGCAAGAATTTTGACGTGGTCGTCATTGGCGGTGGCCCTGGCGGCTACATCGCTGCAATCCGCGCAGCACAACTGGGCTTCAACACTGCCTGCATCGACGAATGGAAAAACGAAAAGGGCGGTCCTGCACCCGGCGGCACTTGCACCAACGTTGGTTGCATCCCATCCAAGGCGCTGCTGCAATCGTCCGAGCACTACGAACATGCCGGTCATGCGTTCAAGGATCACGGTATCGACGTCAAGGGCCTGAGCCTGAACCTGCCGCAAATGCTGGGTCGCAAGAACACCGTCGTGAAGCAGAACAACGACGGCATCCTGTACCTGTTCAAGAAAAACAAGGTCACCTTCTTCCACGGTCGCGGCAGCTTCGTCAAGGGCGACGCCAACGGCTACGAAATCAAGGTTGCAGGCGCCACTGAAGAATCCATCACCGCCAAGCAAGTCATCATCGCCACCGGTTCCAATGCGCGTGCATTGCCCGGCGCACCATTCGACGAAGAACTGATCCTGTCGAACACCGGCGCACTGGCCATCACAGAGGTGCCGAAGAAACTGGGCGTCATCGGCGCCGGCGTCATCGGTCTGGAAATGGGTTCGGTTTGGCGTCGTCTGGGCGCGGAAGTCACCGTGCTGGAAGCGCTGCCGACTTTCCTCGGTGCAGTCGATGAGCAAATCGCCAAGGAAGCGCAAAAACTGCTGGCCAAGCAAGGCCTGACAGTGAGCCTGGGCGTCAAGATCGGCGACATCAAGGCGGGCAAGAAAGACGTCAGCGTCGACTACACCGACGACAAGGGCAATGCGCAAAAGGCCGTGTTCGACAAGCTGATCATCTCGATCGGCCGTACCCCGAATACAACCGGCCTGAACGGCGAAGCCATCGGTCTGAAGCTGGACGAGCGCGGCTTCATCGCCGTCGACGGCGACTGCAAGACCAACCTGCCGAACGTATGGGCGGTGGGCGACGTGGTGCGCGGTCCGATGCTGGCGCACAAGGCGGAAGAAGAGGGCGTTGCCGTTGCCGAGCGTATCGCCGGTCAACACGGTCACGTCAACTTCAACACCATTCCTTGGGTCATCTACACCTCGCCGGAAATCGCATGGGTCGGCAAGACCGAACAGCAACTGAAGGCCGACGGCATTGCATACAAGGCCGGCACCTTCCCGTTCTTGGCCAATGGCCGCGCACGTGCGCTGGGCGATACCTCGGGCATGGTCAAGTTCCTGGCGGACGCCAAGACTGACGAAATCCTGGGCGTGCACATCGTCGGTCCGATGGCGTCGGAACTGATTTCCGAAGCCGTCGTGGCGATGGAATTCCGTGCTTCCGCCGAAGACATCGCACGCATCTGCCACGCTCACCCATCGTTGTCCGAAGCAACGAAGGAAGCCGCACTGGCAGTCGACAAGCGCGCGCTGAACTTCTGATGAAACGAGTTTGCCATTACCGGTAAACTCCGATCATCTCCGATGGGCGAGCCTGGCTCGCCCATTTTGTTTTAGGCTGCAGTATTTAGGCCGCAATGAATCGTCCGTCTCCGGCATCCGGAGGCAGCGCATTAAAATAAAGATCAACCATGGATGTCCGCGAATTCTACGATCACGCGCTAAGCGAGCGTGGCTTCAAATCCGACGAGGCGCAGCAGCGCGCGATCGATCGCCTGCAGCGCGCCTATGAAGAATGGGTGGCGTTCAAATCGCAACGCTCCAGCACTTTCAAGCGCCTGATCAATCGTCCTGACGTACCGCGCGGCGTGTACATGTGGGGCGGCGTGGGACGCGGCAAATCCTTCCTGATGGACAGCTTTTATTCGGTGGTGCCGGTGGTGCGCAAGACACGCGTTCACTTCCACGAATTCATGCGCGATGTGCATCGCCAACTGGACGAGCTGAAGGGCATCGCCAATCCGCTCGACGATGTCGCCAAGCGCATCGCCAAGAAATACCGTCTGATCTGCTTCGATGAATTCCACGTCTCCGACATCGCCGACGCAATGATCCTGTACAACCTGTTGGGTGGCCTCTTCGACAATGGCGTGTCCTTCGTCATGACGTCGAATTACAAGCCGGATACGCTGTATCCGGACGGCCTGCATCGCGACCGCATGCTGCCGACCATCCAACTGCTCAACAGCAAGCTCGACGTCATGAACATCGACGCCGGCGTCGACTACCGCAAGCGCGCGCTGGAACAGGTCAGGATTTATCACACGCCGCTCAATGCCGGCACCGACAGCGAGTTGCGCGAGGCGTTTGCCGCCGTCGCCGAAACTGCCGACGAAGACACGCGCGTACATATCGAAGCGCGTGAGATCCGCGCTTTGCGCCGCGCCGGCAGCGCCATCTGGTTTGATTTCGCCACCTTGTGCGGCGGCCCGCGTTCGCAGAACGATTATCTCGAAATCGCCAGCCGCTTTCAGACCGTAATCCTGTCGGGTATCCCGCGCATGTCCGCGGCAATGTCGTCGGAAGCACGCCGTTTTACCTGGCTTATTGATGTGTTCTACGACCACAAGGTCAAGCTCATCATGTCGGCCGAAGTCGAACCGGAAGAACTCTATACCGAAGGCATGCTGGCAAATGAATTCCACCGAACGGTTTCACGTATCATTGAGATGCAATCGCGCGAGTACATGGATTCCGAACGCCGTCTCGCCGCGGACAAGCTTGCCTGATTATGGATAAGGGTTACATGCAATCATTTCTTCAGAAGACCTGCCGCGCTCCGGCCGCAATGCTGATGCTGGCAGTCGCCGGACTGACGCTGCCGTTGCTCGCCGCCGCCGAACCGGCGCCTTACGGGACGCCCGGCAAGCCGGCGTTCAATGAACGCTATCCGTCGGGATCGATCCGTTCGACCGATGAAGCCGACGAGATCCTGGCGGAAGCAGACAAGGAACGTCTCATCATCGAAGACCAATACATCGCGGAACAGCGTGACTGTTACAAGAAGTTCTTTGTGGCAGTTTGCCTGGACGGCGCGAAAGAACGCAATCGCGTCGCCGGCAAACAGATCCGTGACGTTGAAGTCGAAGCCAATGCCTACAAGCGTCAGGCCAAGGCCGATGATCGCGACAAATCGCTGGCCGAGCAGCGCGCCAAGGACGAGCAGGATTCTGCGCGCCGCGCTGCCGATCAGAAAGAGCGCGATGCCGCCGCCGCACGCAAGGTACAGGAGAGCGCCGCCAAGCAGCAGCAAGTCAAGGAACGCGAGCAGCAGAGCGCAGGCAAAGAGGATGCACGCGTGAAGGCGCATGAAGCGCAGCTTCAGCAGAAACAAGCTGCCGACGCCGCCAAGGCGCCGCAACGCGAGGCCAATGAAAAGGCCTATCAGGAGAAGGTCAAGGCGGCCGAAGTGCACCGCAAGGAAGTTGAGGCCAACAAGGCTCAGAAGGACCGCGAGCGTGCCGCCAAGCAACTGCAGGCACCGGCCTCCGGACCAAGCGTCGCGGATCCGAATCAACCCAAGTAGTCCGGCCGCGGCGGCTTGCTTTGCAGTGAGCGCCGCAACCAACAACGATTGTTGACCTGCGACAGGTGGATTACACTGTGTACAGTTCTTTTTTAGCGGCGATGGCGCGCAGTCTGCAAGCTACGCGCTGCTGCAACCTCCAGCCGTTTTTGCAACAGAAGCCGACATGACAATGACGCACCGCGAAGATATACAGCGCCGTATTATCGAACTGGAAGTGGAGCACCGCGATCTGGACGCCGTGATCGATGTGCTTTCACGCGAAGTGCGTCACGAGGAATTACAATTGCGTCGTTTGAAGAAGCGCAAGCTGCAATTGAAGGACCACATCATGTTGTTGAAAATGCAATTGATCCCCGATATTCCGGCCTGAATCCGACGGCGCGTTTCATCGGCTTTTGGCCGGTTTCATTCGCAGCATCCATTCCCGTTGTCATGACCTTGCCGGGACGGCAACGTCGTCGGCGACAGCATGGCGTCCGACATTTTTCGGGTCAGGTTTAATCTCTTTACAGGCATGAGTCAGTGAGTTCCATCGAAGATACCGCCGCACCGGTCCCACAAGGTATCCATGATGCCGAGGTTGAGCGCCTGTTCGGCGCCGGCGGTCCGCTGGGCGGGCAGGTTGGCAGCTATCGTCCACGCCACGCCCAGACCGAAATGGCCAAGGCCATCGCCGAAGCGATTGCCGGCCAGAGCACCCTGATCGCCGAGGCCGGCACCGGCACCGGCAAGACCTTCGCCTACCTGGTTCCGGCGCTGCTGTGGGGCGGCAAGGTGATCGTTTCCACCGGCACCAAGAACTTGCAGGACCAGCTTTACCTGCGCGACATTCCGACCGTGCGCAAGGCCTTGAGCGCACCCGTCTCGGTGGCGCTGCTGAAAGGGCGTTCCAACTACGTTTGCCATTTCCATCTCGAGCGCACGCTGCAGAACGGTCGCATGACTTCGCGCGATGACGTCGGTTATCTGCGCGAGATTTCGCGCTTCATGAAAACCACCTCCTCGGGCGACAAGGCAGAGTTGTCCAAGGTCCCGGAAAACGCGTTGATCTGGAATCTGGTCACGTCCACGCGCGACACCTGTTTTGGCGCCGAATGCCAGTACTACCAGGACTGCTTCGTCATGAAGGCGCGCAAGGAAGCGCAGCAGGCCGACGTGGTCGTGGTCAATCATCATCTGTTCTTCGCCGACGTCGCTTTGAAGGACACCGGCGTGGCCGAGTTGCTGCCGACCGCCAATACCGTGATCTTCGACGAAGCGCATCAATTGCCGGAAACCGCGACCATGTTCTTCGGCGACACCGTGTCGACCTCGCAGATACTGGAGCTGTGCCGCGACGTGCTGGCCGAAGGCCTGTCGCATGCGCGTGACGGCGCTGACTGGGCCAAGGTGGTGGCGCCGGTCGAGAAGGCGGCGCGCGACCTGCGGCTGGCGTTCCCGGAAGATATCGTGCGCCTGGCGGTCAACCAGATTGCGCCGTCCAGCGTGTTCTTCCCCGCGCTGGAAACTTTGCGCGACAACATGGACGGCATGATCGCCGTGCTCGAAAAACAAGCCGAGCGCGCCGAAACCATCGAGCAATGCCGCACCCGCGCGATCGAGTTGGCGCACCAGCTTGAAAAATGGAATGGCGCGCAGGACAAGGCGGCTAGCGAAGAAGGGCAGACCTACGTGTTGTGGGTTGAGGCGTTCACCTCATCGTTGCAGCTGCATCGCACGCCGCTGTCGATCGCACCGATCTTCAACAAGCAGCGCGAAGGTGTGCCACGCACGTGGATTTTCACGTCGGCGACGCTGGCGGTGAAGAACGATTTCCATCATTACACCTCGCAGATGGGGTTGTGGGACGAGCCTGCAAAATCGTGGCCGAGCCCGTTCGATTATGAGCAGCAAGGTTTGCTCTATGTGCCGAACAACCTGCCGCAGCCCAATTCCTATGAGTACACCGACGCCGTGATCGATGCGGCGCTACCGGCCATCATCGCCGCCGGCGGCCGCACCTTCCTGTTGTGCACCACGATCCGCGCGGTCAATCGCGCTGCGGAACGCCTGCGCGAAGAATTCGAACAGCGCGGCCTGCCGTTTCCGCTGATGGTGCAGGGCGAAGCCGGTCGTACCGAATTGCTGGATCGTTTCCGCGCTTCCGGCAACGGCGTGCTGATCGGCAGCCAAAGCTTCTGGGAAGGCGTCGACGTGCGCGGCGATGCATTGTCGCTGGTGATCATCGACAAGCTACCGTTTTCACCGCCTGACGACCCGGTGTTGGCGGCGCGTATTGCCGAGCTGGAGAAGAAAGGCCTCAACGGTTTTATGCATCATCAGCTTCCGGCCGCGATCATCAACCTGAAGCAGGGCGCCGGTCGTCTGATTCGCGACGAAACCGACCGCGGTGTGCTGATGATCTGCGATCCGCGGTTGATCTCCAAGGGTTACGGCCGCCGCATCTGGCAAAGCCTGCCGCCGTTCAAGCGCACGCGTGAAATCGGCATGGTGGAAGATTTCTTTGCGCGCCGTGCGGCCCTGGCCGCCGTCGAGGAGAGCTGAGAATGGCGGGGCTGCGTTCGTCATCCGCGTCGACCGCGCTGGTGCCGGTGCGCGCCAGCGAACTGATTGTCGGGCAACCGTCACCTTGGCCCATCTATAACGACATGGGTGATTTGCTGCTGGCGCGCGGCAGCATGATTGATACGCAAGGCCAGTTGGACGGGTTGCTCGAACACGGGCTGTTCCGCAACGAAAAATGGGGCGACGAGCCGGACACCGATTCGGTGCCGTTGCCGAAGTCGCTCGATGTCCTGCAAAAACGCCGCCGCTCGAAAGGCCTGCGCCCGCCGGCGCCGAGCCGCGGGCAGGAAAGCATCGTCGGCATGGACGAGGTGCGCTGGCAGATCGGCGACGCTGTCACGCTGCAGATCAAGGAAGCGCCCGAGCTGCGCTACAACATCAGCCTGATCGGCAGCCTGGCCGGCAAGAGCGTGCTGGTGTCGGCGCCGGTCAAGGATGGCAAGTACATTCATTTGCGCGATGGTCAGGTAGTCGTCGTGCGGGCCTTGTCCGGACGTCGCGCGTATGCCTTTGCGACCACCGTTCTCAAATATCAGAACCTGCCTTATCCCTATCTGCACCTGACCTGCCCACGTGAAATACGCTGCACCGTGATTCGCCAGGACGCCCGCGTGGAAGTCGACCTGGATGCCTTCCTGACCATTGGCACGGCGCCGCCGGCAAAGATCAGCCTGCTGGATATCAGCGTCGGCGGTGTATCCGGCATCGGCAACTTTCTCGGCAGCGGCAAGGACGCCACCGGCCGCTTGCGCTTCATCGTCAATGTCGCCGGCGAAGAGCGCGGGCTGGATCTTGATGTGGTGTTGCGGATGGTGGAGGCCGACGCTGATCCTCACTACGCCAAATACGGTCTGGAATTCGTCGACGTGTCGGCGCGCGACCGTGTCATCCTGTCGGCGTTCGTCTATCAGACCGTCAGCGAAACGGACTGACGTCGCGCCTGCAAAACAGGTTTTTCTGCAAGGCCGGAGGTGCTGCAGTTTTTGCGTCGAACGGTCGCATTTCTCCCTGAATTGAGCCGGGCGCTTCGGGTAAAATGGCGGGATGAAAATTCTCATCAGCAACGACGACGGTTACCTTGCTCCAGGCCTCATTGCGCTGGCCGACGCCTTGTCCGCCATCGCCGAAATCACCGTGGTCGCGCCCGACAGCAACCGCTCTGGCAGCTCCAATTCGCTGACGCTGGACCGGCCGTTATGGGTTGAGCGCGCCGGCAATGGTTTTTACTACCTTAACGGCACGCCCTCCGATTGCGTGCACGTCGCGCTGACCGGTTTGCTGCCGGACCGTCCCGACCTGATCGTCTCCGGCATCAATCAGGGCCAGAACATGGGCGACGACACCTTGTATTCCGGCACGGTTGCCGCAGCGACCGAAGGTTTCCTGTTTGGCATCCCGGCCATCGCGTTTTCGCAATTGCACAAAGGCTGGGAACATCTGGATAGCGCCGCGCGCATCGCCCGCGAAGTGGTTGAACGCCAGTTCGACGCCATCGCCAAACCGTATCTGCTGAACGTCAACATTCCCAACCTGCCGTATGCCGAACTCAAGTCCTGCGTAGCGACGCGACTGGGCAAGCGCCATATGTCGGAGCCGGTCTACAAAATGCGTGATCCGCACGGCAAGGACATCTACTGGATCGGCCCGCCGGGTGGCGTCAAGGATGCCGGCGAGGGCACCGACTTCCATGCGACCGCGAACGGCCACGTGTCGATCACGCCGTTGCAGATCGACCTGACGCACACCAGTCAGTTGGCCGACCTGAAGAAGGCGCTCGTATGACCGGCAAACCTAGCCGCTTCCCGCTGTCCTTGTCTTCCGTGGTGGAGAAGAAGGGCAAGACCGCCTCTGGCGCACCTGCGCGCACCGTGGTGACGCCGCAAACGGCAACCCGCAATGCCGCGCTGGACTCCGGTCGCCTGGCCGCGAAGGCGCAGGCAGCGCGCGCTGCGCAGCAGCCGACGCCAGCTTCGCAAGCCGGCAAGACTGTTGCCATGCCCGTCTCACGCACGGCATTGCCGACGCCGATTGCCACATCCAATCGCTCGGCGCCGCTGGTGTCCGAAGCGGTCCGCAAGGCCATGGTGGCGCGCGTGGCAAAGCAAGGCGTCAGCGATCAAAAGGTATTGGCGGCGATGGAGGCAGTGCCGCGCCACATGTTCATGGAGCCGGGGCTGTCGAGTCAGGCCTATATCGATGCCTCGTTGCCGATTGGACATCACCAGACCATTTCACAGCCGTATATCGTGGCGCGCATGATCGAGATCATGCGCGACAACAACAAGGGCAAGGTGCTCGATCGCGTGCTGGAAATCGGCACCGGTTGCGGCTACCAGGCGGCCGTTCTTTCGCTGGTCGCGAAAGAGGTGTTCTCGATCGAGCGCATCAAGCCCCTGCACGAACTGGCCAAAACCAATTTGCGGCCGCTGCGTATTGCCAACATCCGCTTGCATTACGGAGATGGTATGCTAGGCCTGCCGCAGGTGGCGCCGTTCGACGGCATTATCCTGGCGGCGGCCGGACTGGAAGTGCCGCAGGCGCTGCTGGAACAGCTGGCGATCGGTGGGCGCCTGGTGGCGCCGGTCGGGGGGCGTCAGCAGATGTTGCAGCTCATCGAACGTATCAGTAAATTCGAGTGGACCAGCGAAACCCTGGAAGAATGCCATTTTGTGCCGCTGCGTCCGGGCACGGTGTAACAAGAAATAAAACAAGCTATTCAAAAATACGGCGGCGAGCGGTTTTTTGCCTCGCCGATCCCGATGAACTTCTCGCGCAGGACGCGGGTCAACGTTATCGTTGTACAAAATTTAATGTAATGAGCATGAAAAATAATCGTCTGGTCTGGTTGGGGATTGTCGTGAGTCTGCTGGCAGGGTGTACTACCACCCCGCGCACTGCAGCTCCTGTGGTGGAACGTACGACCAGCTCGGCCAAGCCGGCGGTAGACCCCACCAAGATCGCAGCAGCGGCACCGGCGCGCCCTGAGGGAAAAGGTTATTACACGGTGAAGAAGGGCGATACGCTGTATCGCATCGCACTGGAATCGGGGCAGAGCTATCGCGACATCGTGGCCTGGAACAATCTGACCAACGCGAACGACATCAAGGTCGATCAGGTGCTGCGCGTTTCGCCGCCTGACGGTGTTCAGACCGGCGCCGTAGTTGCGCCGGCGGTGGGTGCGTCAGGTATTGAAGTTCGTCCGTTGGGCGCGTCGTCTTCCGCAGGTGCTGCTCCGGCAGCGGCCGGCACGGGCGCCAGCGCCAACAAGACAGGTCCGCGCGGCGACAAGCGCGCCTATTCGGACAGCACGCTGGCCGAGCTGGAGAAGCCGGACGCGGCGCCATCGAGCGCTTCGACGGCTCCGGCAGCAGCGCCTGCTGCGGCCCCTGTGGCCCAAGCTCCGGCCAAGGCCGAAGCGGCGCATCCAGCCGAGAAGCCGGCTGCTGCAGCGGCGACAGGCGACGATGATGCCGTCTCCTGGATGTGGCCTGCTGAAGGCAAGGTGGTCGGCACCTTTGACGGCGGCAAGAAGGGCGTCGACATCGCCGGCAAGAGCGGTCAGCCGGTGCTGGCAGCAGGTGCCGGCAAGGTCATGTATGCCGGCGCCGGTATCCGCGGTTACGGCAACCTTGTAATCGTCAAGCACTCGAATAATCTCTTGTCGGCTTACGCGCACAACAAGACGATATTGGTGAAGGAAGGACAAGCCGTAACCAAGGGGCAGAAAATTGCCGAGATGGGGAATTCGGATAGCGACAGCGTCAAGTTGCACTTCGAAATTCGCCAGCAGGGCAAGCCTGTCGATCCGTCGAAATACCTACCGCCACGTTAGCGTATGAGCCCAAGCCCTCGCGATCACCTGCCAGACGATGAGTCCCGATCGGACGATCCGGTCGAGCCGTTGGAAGCAGTCGACGATCTGGAAGTCATTGACGAGGGTGAAGAAGCTGATGCCGAGGGCGAAGCAGAAGTCGTCGTCGTTGCCGAGGGCGTAGAAGAACTCAAGAAGGTGCTGGCAGCCGAGCTGTCCACCGACACCACCCAGCATTACCTTAACCAGATCGGCACCCGGCCGCTGCTGACGGCGCCGGAAGAGCTGTATTTCGCCACGCTGGCCAAGCAAGGCGATTTCGCTTCGCGCCAGAAGATGATCGAGCACAACCTGCGCTTGGTCGTGTCGATCGCCAAACACTACATCAACCGCGGCGTTGCCTTGCTCGACCTGATCGAAGAGGGCAACCTCGGCCTCATGCGCGCCATCGACAAGTTCGAGCCGGAACGCGGTTTCCGTTTCTCGACTTACGCCACCTGGTGGATCCGCCAGAGCATCGAACGCGCCATCATGAACCAGGCGCGCACGGTGCGCCTGCCGGTGCACATGGTGCGCGAACTGAACCAGATTCTGCGGGCGAAATACCATCTGGAAGCACAGCACCACGACGGCCGCGACGCCACTGCGGAAGATATCGCCCATCTGGTTGATCGCCCGGTCGAAGACGTGCAGGACGTGCTGGCGCTGTCCGAACATGCGGCTTCACTCGATACGCCGCTCGACAATGATCCGCAGGCCAGTCTGATCGACCTGTTGCCGGGCTCGCTCGACGAGAGTCCCGACACCAAGGCCGAATACCACGAAGTGTCGATACTGATCCGCGACTGGCTTAAAAATTTGCCGGACAAGCAACGCATCGTCATCACCCGGCGTTTCGGACTGGACAACGACGATCCTTCCACGTTGGAACAACTCGCTTCAGAGATGGGCATTACCCGCGAACGTGTACGCCAGGTCCAGCAAGAAGCCCTGATCAAGCTCAAACGCAGCCTGCTGGCCCGTGGCGTCAGCAAGGACGCGCTGTTTTAGCTTCCCTCCGCCGACGGTATCGCCGACAATAGCGGTTTTGGTCTTTTCATTTGGTCGCGACGATAGTCGCTTCTATTGCCTCTATTGTTTCTATGCAGCAAAACATCATCAATATCAAAGCCCTCGACATGGACGGCCGCGGCGTCGGCCATGTGGCGAACGAGGACGGCACTCAAGGCAAAGTAATTTTCGTCGAAGGCGCGTTGCCCGGAGAACAGGTCAGTTTCCAGTCTTACCGCAGGAAACCGAAGTGGGAAGCCGCCACCATGACCGCCTTGCATCGCGAATCCTCGTTGCGCGTCAAGCCGCAATGCGACTACTTCGGTCTTTGCGGCGGCTGCGCCATGCAGCATCTGGAGCCGTCCGCGCAGGTCGCCATGAAGCAGCGCGTACTCGAAGACAACCTCTGGCATCTCAGCAAGCTCAAGGCCGAAACCATGCTGCGGCCGATCTATGGGCCGACCTGGGGTTACCGCTACCGCGCGCGGATTTCAGTCAAGAACGTGGTCAAGAAGGGCACTGTGCTGGTCGGTTTCCATGAAAAAAAGTCGCCGTTCGTCAGCGACATGAAGACCTGCGAAATCCTGCCCCCGCATGTTTCGGCAATGCTGATGCCGCTGCGTGCGCTGATCGGTTCGCTGAGTATCGTCAACCGTCTTCCGCAAATCGAACTTGCGATCGGCGAGGGCGACAACGGTGTGAAAACCACGGTGATGGTCTTGCGCGTAATGGAGCCGCCGAGCGCCGACGACGAAGTCAAGCTCAAGGCTTTTGCCGATGAGCACAAGGTCGAATGGTGGTTGCAGCCGAAGGGGCCTGATACGGCGCATCCCTTCTATCCGCCGCAATCGAACCTGCATTACACGCTGCCGGAATTTGGCATCCGCATGCCGTTCAAGCCAACTGATTTCACCCAGGTGAATCACCAGATCAATCGTGTGCTGGTAGCGCGGGCGTTGCGTTTATTGGATGTGCAGCCGGAAGATCGCGTTGCCGACTTGTTCTGCGGCCTCGGCAATTTCACCCTGCCAATCGCCACGCTGGCGAGGGAAGTTGTCGGCATCGAAGGTAGCACGGCCTTGACCGAGCGCGCCGCCGAGAATGCGAAAGTCAATGCGGTCGCCGGCAAAACGGCGTTCTACTGCCGCAATCTGTTTGAAGCGACCACAGAAGATTTCATCGCACTGGGAAAGTTTGATCGCATGCTGATCGACCCTCCGCGCGAAGGTGCGCTGGAAGTGTGCAAGGCGATTGCCGGTCTGAGCGAACAGCACGCCCATCTGAAGCCGAAGCGCATCGTCTATGTATCCTGCAACCCGGCGACGCTGGCGCGCGATGCAGGTGAACTGGTCAACCTGGGTGGTTACCGCCTGACGCTGGCAGGGGTGGTCAATATGTTCCCGCATACGGCGCACGTGGAATCGATGGCGGTATTTGATTTGCCTGATTGAGTGATGGCAGTGAGGTAATAAAAAGCCGACCAGAAGGTCGGCTTTTTATTTGACGCGTTTTGCTGCGGAATCAATCGCGATTGCCGCCCAGGATGCCCAGGATCGAGAGCAAGTTGACGAACACGTTGTAGACGTCCAGGTAAATCGCCAGGGTGGCCGAAATGTAATTGGTTTCGCCGCCGTTGATGACTTGTTGCACGTCATACAGGATGTAGGCCGAGAAAATTCCGATTGCCACCACGGAAATGGTCAATTGCAGCGCAGGCAGTTGCAGGAAGATGTTGGCCAGCGAGGCAACGATGATCACCAGTACACCGGCGAACAACCATTTGCTCATGCCCGAGAAATCACGTTTGGACACGGTCGCAACCGTCGCCATGACGCCGAAAATCAGCGCGGTGCCGCCGAACGCAGTCATGATCAGCTGGGCGCCGTTGGAGTAGCCCAGCGTGTATTCGATCAGGCGCGACAGCATCAGGCCCATGAAGAAGGTGAAGCCGAGCAGGACAGCGACGCCCAAGCCGGAATTCTTGGTCTTTTCGATTGCGTAGAAGAAACCGAAGGCCACCGCCATGAACACCACGAAACCGATCATCGGGCTGCCGGCGAACAGGCTCAGATGGAACTGTACTCCCAGCCATGCGCCCAGAACGGTCGGGATCATCGACAATGCGAGCAGCCAGTATGTGTTGCGCAGCACGCGATTGCGGGCCACGGCGCCTGTATTCAGGTTTTCAAGTGTGTTTTGCGAGTAATTGTTCATTCGTCCTCCGGTAGCGTTAAATGCGAACAGAGCATAGCACGACGCTCACTGCATGAGACATCGCCACAAGGGTGAAGTTCGGTAGTGGAAGCGGTTAATTTTTGTCAGTTTGTCATGCTTTAACGCGAATTAGGCTGATAAATGGTCGTTTCATGGTAGAATTAAAGGTTGATTGAATTGTTAATTAACAGCTTTAACCCTTTCTTTTTATTGGAGTTTTTACACATGGCAATTGAACGCACCCTGTCGATTATCAAACCGGACGCAGTTGCGAAAAACGTGATCGGTCAGATTTATACCCGTTTCGAAAACGCCGGCCTGAAAATCATCGCTGCGCGCATGATTCACTTGTCGCGTGCCGAAGCTGAAGGTTTCTACGCGGTTCACCGCGAGCGTCCATTCTTCAAGGATCTGGTCGACTTCATGGTCTCCGGTCCTGTGATCGTGCAAGCCCTGGAAGGCGAAAACGCCATCCTGAAGCACCGCGACCTGATGGGCGCAACCGATCCGAAGAAGGCAGAAAAAGGCACAATCCGCGCCGATTTCGCTGATTCGATCGACGCCAACGCAGTGCACGGTTCCGACGCAGCAGAAACAGCCAAGGTTGAAATCTCGTATTTCTTCCCAGCGCTGAACATCTACTCGCGTTAATTTGTAGCAAGTTGTCCTTGATGTTTAGTGATCTATGCATCAAGGTTAACGAAAAGTGGTACATGTCATGACAACAGCTCTCACCAATCTGCTGGATCTGGATCCCGCGCAACTCGTTGCTTACTGTGGCGAGTTGGGTGAGAAGCCGTTTCGCGCCAAACAATTGCAACGTTGGATACACCAATACGGCGTTGCCGATTTTGCCGAGATGACAGATCTCGCCAAGTCGCTGCGTGAAAAGCTGTCGACGCGGGCCCATGTGACCGCTCCGGCCATCATCAGCGACCATACTTCTACCGACGGCACCCGCAAATGGCTGGTGGATGTCGGCAACGGCAATGCCGTTGAAACCGTATTCATTCCCGAAGAAAACCGCGGCACCCTGTGTATTTCGACCCAGGCCGGCTGTGCGGTCAATTGCCGTTTCTGTTCGACAGGCAAGCAAGGCTTCAACCGTAACCTGAGCGTCGGCGAAATCATCGGCCAGTTGTGGATGGCCGAGTTCGAGCTGCGCAAGACCAAAGGCGTTGAAGCCGGTCCCAAAGGCGAGCGCCAGATCACCAACGTGGTGATGATGGGCATGGGTGAGCCTTTATTGAATTTTGAACCTACCGTTACCGCCTTGAAGCTGATGCTCGACGACAACGCGTACGGTCTGTCGCGCCGCCGCGTGACCTTGTCCACCAGCGGCGTGGTGCCGATGATCGACAAGCTGTCGCAGGAATGTGCGGTGGCGCTGGCGGTGTCGCTGCATGCGTCCAACGATACATTGCGCGACGGCCTGATCCCCCTGAACAAGAAATACCCGCTGCATGAATTGATGGCGGCGTGCAAGCGCTATCTCGAATTTGCGCCGCGTGATTTCGTGACGTTCGAATATTGCATGCTGGACGGCGTCAACGACAGTGACGCGCATGCGCGCGAACTGGTGGCGCTGGTGCAGGGCGGCGGCGACGCCAAGGCTGCAGTGCCATGCAAGTTCAACCTGATTCCGTTCAATCCATTCCCTGAATCGGGATTGAAACGCTCGCACAATCCGCGCATCAAGGCGTTTGCCCAGATCCTCATGGATGCCGGCATCGTCACGACGATTCGCAAAACCCGCGGTGATGATATCGATGCCGCATGCGGCCAGTTGGCGGGCGAGGTCAAAGACCGCACCCGTGTGCAGGAGCGCATGCAGAAGATGACTGAATACCAGCAAAAATTCGGCAAGGATTTCGGTCGCATCGTGGAGATCTCCGGGTGAGGAAACGCTGGCAGAATAGTGTCATTGCCCTGCTGCTGGCGCCTGCTTTGCTGCTGACCGGATGTGTTTCTTCCAAAACGGACAAGACCGCCGCCGGCGACAATGTGCCGGTATCGTCGTCCCGCATGAACGTCCAGGCTGACGCCCAGAAGCGCGCTGATATTCGTTTGCAACTGGCGGTGGGTTACTTCGAGCAGCGCCAGTTTGCCGTGACGGTGGAAGAGGCTGGACTGGCTTTGCAGGCAGTTCCCGATTTTGCTGAAGCCTATGGCATGCGCGCATTGGCATTCATGGAAATGGGGCGCAGCAGGCAAGCTGAGGCCGATTTCCGTCAGGCGCTGAATCTCGCACCCGGCAATCCGGATTTCGCCAATAATTACGGCTGGTTCCTGTGCAACGACGGTCGTGCAGCCGAAGCGATACCGTACTTCGAGGCGGCGATCGCGCAACCGACTTACCGTTCGCCGGGCAAGGCGCTTGCCAATGCGGGCGCATGCAGCCTGAAGCTGCAGAATGCCGCGGCGGCAGAGCGCTATTTTGCACGGGCGTTCCAATATGAACCGGCCAGTCTGACGACCAACGTGAATTTGACCAGAATTTACTTTGACCGCCGTGAGTTCGAGCGTGCGCGCTTTCACATTGGTCTGGCGGCAAAAAATGATGTCTTGAATGTCGATACGCTATGGCTAGCCATCAAGATTGAACGTAAACTAGGCAATCAATCAGCCGAAAATGAACTGGCGGCGCAGTTGCGCCGTCGCTATCCGTCTTCGTCAGAATACGCGGCTTATCAACGTGGAGCATTTGATGAGTGATCAGCAGGGAAATGAAGCGCCAATCTCCGATTTCGCGTCGGGGACAGAAGAGGTAAGGCAAGTGGCATTACCCGGAGCGCTGTTGGCTGCGCAACGTCAGGCCAAAGGGTGGTCTGTGGAGCATGCTGCGGGTCAGCTGAAATTCGCCACGCGCCAGGTGATCGCACTGGAATCAGACAATTACGCGGCGTTGCCGGGACCTGTCATCGTGCGCGGTTTTGTACGTGCCTACGCCAAGTTGTTGGGGCTGGATGCGAATGCGCTGGTGGCATTGTTGCCGCAGGACGGTCCCGCGCAAACCGGGACGATCGTACCGCAGCGCACGCTGTCGACGCCGTTTTCAGAGTCGCCGCTGCCGTTGGGCAATCGCAGTAAGGTTTCGCCCGGACTGGTGGTTGGCGGTGTGCTGGTGGTGTTGCTGATCGGCGCGGCCGCGGTAATCCATCGCACCGATGCTTTCAACGACGTGCCGCAACTGGCATGGTTGAAGCCGGGCGCCAAAACGACTTCGGACGAACCGGCTGTGGCGCCGGCGCAAGCGCAGGCAGACGCTCAGCAGGATTTGCCGGCTGAAGTACAGGACGGTTCGGACAAGAGCAAGCTTGAAAAGGTCGAATCGGCTGTGACGAGTGCGGCCAGTTCTGCCGGCTCGGCAATCACCACTGTTTCCGAGCGGGTAGCCAGCGCGGTAGCGCCGAGCGCGCCGGAGCCGGCTGCGGTGAAAACGCCGGCCGCCGAACCGGCACAGCCGAAAGCCGCAGCAGCACTGGTGAATCCGGGGTCGCCCGTGACCGGCAGTCTGAACATCAGCAATAGCAAGGATTTGCTGCGTCTCACCTTCCGTGAGGATTCGTGGGTGGAAATCCGCCGTGGCGACAAGTCGACCATGATTTCGCGCTTGCTCAAGGCCGGCACCACCGAATCGTTCGACATCAATGAGCCGGTCACGCTGGTGGTCGGTAATGCAGCCGGTGTCGACGCCAGCCTGCGCGGCTCCAGGCTGGATCTGGAAACCGGCAGCAGCAGCAACGTGGCGCGTCTGAGCCTGAAATGAATTTGAAGAATTTGAAATAAAGCACGTATGTCATCTTCGCCTTTTCCGATCGCATCCGGCCCGTCAGGCCGTCGTCAAAGCCGCCGCGCCGTCATTCGATACGGTGATCGTGAAGTGGTGGTCGGCGGCGGCGCGCCGGTCATGGTGCAGTCCATGACCAATACCGACACAGCCGACGCCATCGGCACGGCGATCCAGATCAAGGATCTGGCGCGCGCCGGATCGGAAGTGGTGCGCATCACCGTCAATTCGCCGGAAGCAGCGGCAGCGGTGCCGGCGATCCGTGAGCAACTTGATCGGATGGGCGTGGACGTGCCGCTGGTGGGCGATTTTCATTACAACGGCCACACGCTGCTCAACGATTATCCCGACTGCGCCAAGGCGCTGTCGAAGTACCGTATCAACCCCGGCAACGTCGGCAAGGGCGCCAAGCGCGACAGTCAATTCGCCCAGATGATCGAAGCGGCTTGCCGCTACGACAAGCCGGTGCGCATCGGCGTCAACTGGGGCAGCCTGGATCAGGCGCTGCTGGCGCGCATCATGGATGAAAATGCCGGACGTGCAGAACCGTGGCCGGCGCAGGCCGTCATGTACGAAGCACTGGTGACGTCGGCCATCGAAAACGCCCAGCGCGCAGAAGAGCTGGGCCTGGCCGGCGACAAGATCATCCTGTCGTGCAAAGTGTCGGGCGTGCAGGACCTGATCGCCGTGTATCGCGAGCTGGCGCGCCGTTGCGACTATCCGCTGCACCTCGGTCTGACTGAGGCCGGCATGGGCAGCAAGGGTATCGTCGCCTCGACCGCAGCCTTGTCGGTGTTGCTGCAAGAGGGCATTGGCGACACCATCCGCATTTCGCTGACGCCGGAACCGGGCGGCGACCGCACTCGCGAAGTCATCGTCGGGCAGGAAATCCTGCAGACCATGGGCTTGCGCAAGTTCACGCCGATGGTAATCGCTTGCCCCGGCTGCGGTCGTACGACATCGACCGTGTTCCAGGATCTGGCGGACAAGATCCAGACCTACTTGCGCGAGCAGATGCCGCAATGGAAGGGCGTATACCCGGGCGTCGAAAGCATGAACGTCGCCGTCATGGGCTGCATCGTCAACGGCCCCGGTGAATCCAAGCATGCAAATATCGGCATCAGCCTGCCGGGCACAGGCGAGTCGCCTGCCGCGCCGGTATTCATCGACGGTGAAAAGCGCATGACCTTGCGCGGCGAGCGCATCGCCGAAGAATTCCAAACCATCGTGCTGGACTACGTGCAAACGCATTACGGCCAGCAAACCACGGCCTGAGTTGTTGCCGGAGCGCCGCTTGTACAGGTCGCCGTCGGCGGGCCTGTGACTGAACAAACCTGAAGATTACTAGCATGTCTGAAAACAAGAAAATCGAAAAAATCGTTGGCGTCAAAGGAATGAACGACATCCTGCCGGCCGATGCTCCGCTGTGGGAATTGTTTGAAAACACCGTGCATTCGGTGCTCAAGAGCTACGGCTTCCAACAGATTCGCACACCGATCGTCGAACCGACCGCCTTGTTCTCGCGCGGCTTGGGCGAAGTGACAGACATCGTCGAGAAGGAAATGTATTCCTTCACCGATTCCATGAACGGCGACAATCTGACTTTACGTCCGGAAAGCACTGCCAGCGTGGTGCGCGCGGCGCTCGAACACAACCTTACTTACGACGGTCCGAAGCGTCTCTGGTACGCGGGTCCGATGTTCCGCCATGAACGTCCGCAGCGCGGCCGCTATCGCCAGTTTCATCAAGTCGGCGCGGAAGCGCTCGGTTTCACCGGCCCGGACATCGATGCCGAACTAATCATGATGTGCCAGCGCCTGTGGGACGATCTCGGCCTGGAAGACATTCGTCTTGAACTCAATTCCATCGGTGACGCTGAAGAGCGCAGCAAGCATCGCGCCGACCTGATCGCTTATTTCGAGCAGCACAAGGAGCTGCTTGATACAGATGCCCAGCGTCGCCTGCATTCGAATCCGCTGCGCATTCTCGATACCAAGAATCCGACCATGCAAGACATGGTCAACGGGGCGCCGAAGCTGCTCGACTATCTGGGTGAAGAGTCGCGCGCGCACTTCGAAGGGGTGCAAAAGATCCTGAATCACAACAACATCCCGTTCACGATCAATCCGCGCCTGGTGCGCGGCATGGACTATTACAACCGTACGGTGTTCGAGTGGGTCACCGACCAGCTCGGTTCGCAAGGTACGGTATGTGGCGGCGGGCGTTACGATCCATTGATCGAAATGTTCGGCGGCAAGCCGACGCCGGCCTGCGGTTTCGCCATGGGCGTGGAGCGTTTGCTCGAACTGATGAAGGCAAGCGGCGAGCAATATGCGCCGAACCAATGCGACGTCTACATGGTCCATCAGGGCGATGAAGCGCAACTGCAATCCTTTGTGCTGGCGGAAAGATTACGCGGTGCCGGGCTGGATGTTGTGCTACATTGCGCATCGGCGAGCGCCGGCGGCAGCTTCAAGTCGCAGATGAAGAAGGCGGACGCCAGCGGGGCGGCGTTTGCGGTGATTCTCGGCGAAGACGAAGTCAAGAACGCGACAGCAACCGTCAAGACCCTGCGTGCAGTCGAAGGCGAAAGCAACCAGGTCACGATTCCTTTCGACGGCGTCACCGACTATGTCGTGGAGCAAATCGTCGGCGACCATGATCACGATCATGGCCATGACCACGTGCATTACCACCCTTAATTTCTGAACTACTTTTAGACTTATTTCATGGCATACGATCTCGAAGAACAAGAACAGCTGGCTTCCATCAAGGCTTGGTGGAGCAAGTACGGCAATCTGCTGACCTGGGCATTGATCGTCGCGCTGGCCGCTTACGGCGCCTGGAGCGGCTGGAATTTGTATCAGAGCAAGCAGTCGCAGCAAGCCTCGCAACTCTATGAAGAGCAGCAAAAGGCGGCAGAGGCCAAGGACGGCGCCAAAGTGTTGCGCGCAGCGACTGACATGCAGGACAAATTCAGCGGTACGGCTTACGCACAGATGAGCGCGCTGGTCGCCGCCAAGTCAGCTTTCAACGCGAACGATACCGAGACCGCCAAGAAACAATTGCAATGGGTCATCGACCATGGCCGCGACGCCGAGTACAAGGCGATCGCGTCGATTCGCCTGGCCGGCTTGTTGCTGGACGCCAAAGCTTACGACGATGCGCTCAAACTGCTGGCAGGAGATTTTCCGGTGCAATTTGCCGGCGCCGTTGCCGACCGCAAGGGCGATATTCTGGTGGCGCAAGACAAACGCGACGAAGCGCGCAGCGCCTACCAACTGGCGCTGGACAAGACCGATGAGCGCAATCCGGGCCGCCAGCTGATCCAGCTGAAGCTCGACGCCATCGGCGGTGCACCGGCCAAGGCCGCGGCCTGAGCATCGCCATAACAACACTCCAACATCTTGCAATTCGGTAAGAGGAAAAAACATATGCGTCGTGAGTCACAAGTCGTATCCAAGCGTACCGCTTCCCTGGCGATCAAACTGAGCGCGCTGGCTGCAGTAGCCCTGCTGTCGGGTTGCTCGCTGTTTTCGAGCAAGAAGGAAATCAACCCGCCTGCGGCGCTGGTCGAGTTCAAGCAAACCTTGCGTACGCAAACCGTGTGGACTGCGTCAGTCGGCAAAGCCGGCGTCTTCCAGTTCAGCCCGGTCTACGCGGGTGGCAGCGTGTTCGCGGCCGGGGCAGACGGCGCAGTGGTGCGTCTGAATGCCTCCACCGGCCAGGCTGTGTGGCGCGTCAACGCCGGTTCGTCGCTGACGGCCGGTGTAGGCAGCGACGGCAACGTGGTTGCCGTGGTGGGCGAGAAGGGCGTCGTGCAAGCTTTCGACGGTAACGGCAAGTCGCTTTGGAAAGCCCAGGCGCCAAGCGAAGTGTTGTCCGCTCCGGTGGTAGGTTCGGGGCTGGTGCTGGTGCGCAGCATCGACAATCGTGTTACCGCATTTGACGCCGACAACGGCACCCGCCGCTGGACCGTGCTGCGTCCTTTGCCGGCGCTGACCCTGCGCACTGCGCCTGGCATCGTGCTCGATTCGCAAACCGCATACGTCGCCTTGCCGGGCGGCCGCTTGTCGGCGCTGGCACTGAACAACGGCGGTCCGCGCTGGGAAGTCGCCGTCGGTGATCCGAAAGGCACCACTGAACTGGAACGTATTGCAGATGTGTCCGGCGTGCCGGGATTGGGCGTGCGCGATGTGTGTGCAGTGGCTTATCAAGGTCGTATCGGTTGCTTCGATGTCATCAATGGCAATGTGCGCTGGGCGAAGGATTTTTCGAGTGAATCCGGCTTGACGCTGGATGACCGCTTTGTATTTGCGGCCGATGACAAGGGCGGCGTGACGGAATTCGCCCGTGACACCGGCGCCGCGCTGTGGCGCAACGCCAAACTGGCCTATCGACGCCTGTCGCCGCCGATTGCAGTTGGCAAAGCGGTCGCAGTAGGCGATTATCAGGGTTATATCCATTTCCTGTCGCGCGATGACGGTGCGTTCGTCGCCCGTACAAGCACTGACGGAAGCCCGATTCAAGTGACGCCGATTGCCGCTGGGCAAGCCGTCGTTTTTCAAACTCAAGCAGGAACAGTCGTCGCCTTGGCGGCAGAATAAAATTTAATGAAGCCGGTTATTGCACTTGTTGGTCGTCCCAATGTCGGTAAGTCGACATTGTTTAATCGGCTCACCCGTTCACGTGATGCGCTGGTCGCAGACTTGCCCGGGCTGACCCGGGATCGTCACTACGGCGAAGGCCGGGTCGGCGAACGCCCCTTTTTGGTGATTGATACCGGTGGTTTCGAGCCGGTGGCCAAAGAGGGCATCATGTTTGAAATGGCCAAACAGACCAAGCAGGCGGTGGTCGAGGCCGATATCGTTGTGTTCATCGTCGACGGCCGTCAGGGCCTGACGCCGCACGACAAAACCATTACCGATTTCCTGCGCAAATCGGGGCGTTCGGTCATGCTGGTGGTCAACAAGGCCGAAGGCATGAAGTACACGTCCGTCACCGCCGACTTCTACGAGCTGGGCCTGGGCGATCCGTATGTGATTTCTGCTGCGCATGGCGACGGCGTCGCCGACCTGGTGGATGAGGCATTGGATATTGCGTTGGCGCAGCGTCCCGATCTTGGCGAAGAAGTCGACGTCGCGCGCGGCATCAAGATTGCCATCGTCGGCCGTCCCAATGTGGGCAAGTCGACATTGGTCAATACTTTGCTCGGCGAAGAGCGCGTCATCGCGTTCGACATGCCGGGCACGACCCGCGATTCGATCGAGATTCCCTTCGAGCGCGACGGCAAGCAATACACGCTGATCGATACTGCCGGTATCCGCCGTCGCGGCAAGGTGTTCGAAGCTATCGAAAAATTCTCGGTAGTGAAGACCTTGCAATCGATTTCGGAAACCAACGTGGTCCTGCTGCTGCTCGACGCGCAACAGGACATTTCGGAGCAGGATGCGCATATCGCCGGCTTCGTGCTGGAGTCCGGTCGGGCGCTGGTGGTGGGCGTCAACAAGTGGGACGGCCTGCAAAGCGATCGTCGCGACGAGATCAAGATGGACCTTGAGCGCAAGCTCAGCTTCCTGTCGTTTGCCAAGTTCCACTTCATCTCCGCGCTGAAGTCGACCGGCATCGGCCCGGTCATGAAATCAATCGACTCGGCCTATGCCGCAGCGATGTCCAATCTGACCACGCCGAAGCTCACGCGGGCGCTGATCGAAGCGGTCGAACATCAACAGCCGCGCCGCAAAGGCTCGATCCGCCCCAAATTGCGCTACGCCCACCAGGGCGGCATGAATCCTCCGATCGTGGTGATCCACGGCAACGCCCTTGAAGGCGTGGATGACAGCTACAAACGTTATCTCGAAAAGCATTTTCGTGAAACTTTCTCGTTGGTTGGCACTCCACTCCGTATCGAGTTCCGCTCGAGCAAGAATCCTTTCGCGCGCCCAGATAAATAATCTCGAATCTTGGCGGTCGGTAGGAAATCGTTTACATTCATAACGCATAGATTGGTAAAGCACTTGAAATTTTGTCAGGTGCCTCCAAATCCTAATCACAACAACACAGTGGAGCTGCCATGAGCAACAAAGGGCAATTGTTACAAGACCCATTTCTTAACGCCTTAAGAAAAGAACACGTCCCCGTTTCGATCTATCTGGTCAACGGGATCAAACTGCAAGGCCATGTTGAGTCATTCGACCAATATGTTGTCCTGCTGCGCAACACCGTCACCCAAATGGTGTACAAGCACGCCATTTCCACCGTCGTACCAGCCCGTGCCGTCAATCTGAGCCTCGATTCGGCAGAAGCGGAATAATGGTTTATCCAGCCGGCGCTACGCCGTGTGCATACTGATATGCGTGCCGCGCTAGTCGGCCTGGATTTCGGCAAAAGCGATTTTGCCGCAAGTCTGGATGAATTGTTCCTGCTGGCCAAGTCCGCTGGCGCAGAGCCTGTTACCACCGTAACCGGCAAACGCGCCAGTCCGGATGCCGCGCTGTTTGTCGGTTCCGGCAAGGCGCAGGAGATTGCAGATGCAGTCGCCGATCTGGAACTCGACATCGTCATCTTCAATCACGCCTTGTCGCCTGCGCAACAGCGCAATCTCGAACGGGTGCTGAAAACACGGGTGCTTGACCGCACCAGTCTGATTCTCGATATTTTTGCCCAACGCGCCAAGAGTCATGAAGGCAAGGTGCAGGTTGAGCTCGCCCAATTGCAGCATCTGGCCACACGCCTGATTCGCGGCTGGACTCACTTGGAGCGGCAAAAGGGCGGTATCGGCTTGCGCGGTCCCGGCGAAACTCAGCTCGAAACCGACCGTCGTCTGCTCGGTGATCGCGTCAAGGCCTTGCGCGCCCAACTGGCCAAGCTGCATCGCCAGCACGCCACGCAACGTCGCGCACGTGGTCGCAACGACACGTTTTCGGTCTCGCTGGTCGGTTACACAAACGCGGGCAAATCCACGGTGTTCAACGCCATGGCCAAAGCCGGCGTGTATGCCGCCAACCAGTTGTTTGCGACGCTGGACACGACATCGCGCCGGGTGTATCTGGGGGAAGTCGGCCATGTGGTCATTTCCGACACGGTCGGCTTCATCCGTGAGCTGCCTCACCAACTGGTGGCGGCGTTTCGCGCCACGCTCGAAGAGACCATTCACGCCGATCTGCTGCTGCATGTTGTCGATGCGGCAAGCCCGGTGCGCATGGAGCAAATCGAGCAGGTGAACCTGGTTCTCAAGGAAATTGGTGCGGATCATATCCCCCAGATTCTGGTCTGGAACAAGATCGACGCCGCCGAGCTGGAGCCGGCGATTGAGCATGATGAGTATGGTAGAATCCACCGGGTTTTTGTCAGTGCAAAAACTGGCGCCGGCCTGGATTTGCTGCGGCAGGCAATTGCCGACTCGCTCAGGTCGTCGATCGAGGCACGCAGGGGCGCCCGATCAGAGACTCCCGATTCTCAAGATGTGCGTGACGTGTACGATGCATACGATTCGCACGCGCATTAATCTGTTGGCTTGAACCGCCACAGCTGGTCGTCCAGGCGGTTCTCGAAGTTGGCGGGCATTCCCTCTTTTGATTTTTTCAATTACTAAGCCGGATCGCAACGCATGCTCGTTTCTCTATTCAAAAAACTCGGTATTAAGTTCTCGTTGAACGACCCTCAATGGGGGCGCGGTTCACAAGACGACAATAACCGTCAAAATCAGAACAACGGCAATAACGGCAAAAAGCCGGAAGACGGCCCTCCCGATCTCGATCAGCTATGGCGCGATTTCAATCAGCGCCTGAGCCGGCTCTTCGGCAAGCGTGGTGGCGGCGGTTCGGATAACGGCGACGGCGGCGGCTTCAATCGCGGTGACATCAAGGGCGCCGGTATCGGCGCCGGCGTGATCGCCGTCATCGTCGCATTCCTGTGGCTGGCCAGTGGCTTCTTCATCGTCCAGGAAGGTCAGACTGCGGTCGTCATGACTTTCGGCAAATACAGCCACACTACGTTGCCCGGCTTTAACTGGCGCTGGCCTTATCCGTTGCAAAGCCATGAGATTGTCAACGTCTCGCAGGTGCGCACCGCGGAGATCGGCTATCGCAGCAATGCCAAGAACAAGCAACTGAAGGAAGCGCTGATGCTGACTGACGATGAGAATATCATCGACATCCAGTTCGCAGTTCAATACAAACTCAAGAACGCCGCAGAATGGCTGTTCAACAATCGCGACCAGGACGAGACCGTGCGTCAGGTCGCCGAGACCGCGATTCGCGAGATCGTCGGCCGCAGCAAGATGGACTTCGTGTTGTACGAAGGCCGTGAAAAGGTGGCGCTCGACGTTGGTCAACTGATGCAGCAAATCCTTGATCGCTATAAATCGGGTGTGCAGATCACCAACGTCACCATGCAGGGTGTGCAACCGCCTGAACAGGTGCAGGCGGCATTCGACGACGCCGTCAAGGCAGGGCAGGACCGCGAGCGTCAGAAGAACGAAGGCCAGGCCTATGCCAACGATGTGATCCCGAAGGCTAGCGGCGCTTCTTCACGCCTGTTGGAAGAAGCCGAAGCCTACCGTTCGCGCATCGTCGCCAACGCCGAAGGCGATGCCGCGCGCTTCAAGCAAGTGCTCGAGGAGTACCAGAAAGCGCCGGCTGTAACGCGTGACCGTATGTATCTGGAAACCATGCAGCAGATCTTCTCCAACACGACCAAGGTCATGGTGGACGCCAAGAGCGGCAACAACTTGCTGTATCTGCCGCTGGACAAGCTGATCCAGCAATCCGATAACGCCGCCGCGGCAGCAAAGCCTGCGACTGCGCCTGCAGGATCATCATCCGCTGCTTCGCCAACACTTCCAGGAACAGATCCAGTGTATTCCACAGATGCCCAACGTGATTCCCGCAACCGGGATGCGCGTGATTCCCGCGATCGGGAGGTACGCTAATGAGCCGCCTGATTACCAGCATCATCGTCGCCGTCATCGCCATCTGGCTGGTGTCGACGACCGTTTTCATCGTTGAGCAGCGCCAGTCGGCCATCGTCTTCGCCCTCGGTGAAGTCAAGCAGGTGGTGACCGAGCCGGGTCTGCACTTCAAGCTGCCGCCGCCGTTCCAGAACGTGATCTACATCGACAAGCGCATCCAGACCCTGGATACGCCTGACGCCGACCGTTTCATCACGGCCGAAAAGAAAAACGTCCTGGTGGACTCCTTCGTCAAATGGCGCATCGTTGATCCACGCCTGTACTTCATCAGCTTCGGGGGCGATGAGCGTCGCGCCCAAGATCGCCTGTCGCAAATCGTCAAGGCTGCACTGAACGAAGAAATCACCAAGCGCACCGTGCGCGAAGTGATCTCCGGTGAACGCGGCAAGGTGATGGACGCGATCCAGCGCAAGGTAGCCCTTGAGGCCAAGCAGATCGGCGCCGAGATCATCGACGTGCGTCTGCGCCGGGTTGACTATGTCGACCAGATCAACAATTCTGTGTATGACCGCATGAAGTCCGAACGCGCCCGCGTCGCCAACGAATTGCGTTCCACCGGCGCTGCCGAGTCGGAAAAGATTCGCGCCGACGCCGACCGCCAACGCGTGGTGATCTTGGCTGAAGCCTATCGCGATGCGGAAAAAATCCGCGGCGCAGGCGATGCCAAGGCTTCCCAGGTCTACGCCCAGGCATTCGGACAGAATCCCGAGTTCTTCAAGTTCTATCGCAGCCTCGAGGCTTATCGCGCCAGCTTCAAGAACCGTCACGACCTGATGGTGGTGGACCCCAACTCCGAGTTCTTCAAGTATTTCAAGGGCGTGGGAGGCGTGAGCGCCAAGAAATAAGCCACGACCCGTTCGTGGTATACAATATCGGGTTGCGCGAACAGAAAAACGGATGCCGCCGGCATGGGGCGTCCTTCTGTTTTTGTTGACCTGAATTGTTGACCGCTGTTTCTGTCGTTTCTGTTCGTTTCTTTCGAGTATTTGTTTCCCCAGCATTGATGTGATGTGCTCCAGGCATACGCTTCTTCGGACGCGTGTGCCTTGCCGCGTGTGGCGGGGTTCGCCTGGTTCTGCCCGAGTTCTCCCTGAGCATGCCGGGGTTTGTTTCGGATATATTTTTTGATTGAATTGTTTTATGCCTAACTGGCTTCTTCCTGAAAACATTGCCGACGTCTTGCCGTCCGAAGCGCGCAAGATTGAAGAGCTGCGTCGCCGCATGCTCGACAATTTCCGTTTGTACGGCTACGAAATGGTGATGCCGCCGCTGCTCGAATACCTGGAGTCGCTGCTGACCGGCGCCGGTCAGGACACCGACCTGCGCACCTTCAAGCTGGTTGATCAGCTGTCCGGTCGCACGCTGGGAATTCGCGCCGACATGACCACGCAAGTTGCGCGCATCGACGCGCATTTGCTCAACCGTGATTCCGTCACGCGCCTGTGCTACGCCGGCAGCGTGTTGCATACCCGTCCCTCGGGCCTGCACGCCACGCGCGAACCGCTGCAGATCGGCGCCGAAATCTACGGCCACGCCGGCCTCGAAGCCGACGCCGAAATCCAGGCGCTGGCGCTGGCCTCGCTGGCATTGGCCGGCATCGACAAGGTGCGGCTGGACCTGTGCCACGTCGGCGTGCTGCGCGCCATCATCGCCAATGACGAGAAGGCGGCCAAGCAGGCGGCGCAGTTGTTCGGCCTGCTGGAAGCCAAGGACATTCCCGGTCTGCACATACTGACCAAAGATTATCTGCCGGCCACGCGCGACGCCCTGCTGGCGCTGCCGGGCCTGTACGGCGACATCGAAGTGATCGCACGTGCACGCAAGGCCTTGCCGGCGCTGCCGGGCATCGCCCAGGCGCTTGACGAACTGCAGGCGCTGGCGCAACTCGCCGGCGAAGCCAACGTCACCATCGACCTGGCCGACCTGCGCGGTTACCACTATCACAGCGGCGTAATGTTCGCGGCTTACGTGCCGGGCCTGCCCAATGCGGTGGTGCGCGGCGGCCGTTACGATCACGTCGGCGAAGCATTCGGACGCGCCCGCCCGGCGACCGGTTTTTCCATGGATTTGCGTGAACTGGCTCGCCTGATGCCGGGCGCGGAAAGAAAGCCCGCAATTCGCGCGCCATGGGGTACCGAGGCAGGTTTGCGTGAGAAAATAGCGGAATTGCGCCGCGCCGGGGAAATCGTGATTCAAAGTCTCCCGGGACACGAGAACGACCAGGACGAATTCGACTGCGACCGTGCAGTGGAGCTCAGCAATGGAAATTGGATTATCAAAAATTTGGGTTAAGCCATGTTACAGAAAAGCAATGCAAAGAATGTCGTCGTCATCGGTACGCAGTGGGGCGATGAAGGTAAAGGTAAGATCGTCGATTGGCTGACTGATCACGCCCAGGGCGTGGTGCGTTTCCAGGGCGGGCACAATGCGGGCCATACGCTGGTCATCGGCGGCAAGAAGACTGCGCTGCAATTGATTCCGTCGGGCATCATGCGTGCCGGCGTGGCTTGCTACATCGGCAATGGCGTGGTCTTGTCCGTGCCTGATCTGCTGCGTGAAATCGACAAGCTGGAAGCTGCCGGCGTCGAAGTCGCGTCGCGCCTGAAGGTATCGGAAGCCTGTCCGCTGATCCTGCCTTATCACGTGGCACTCGACGTAGCGCGTGAAGCCGCGCGCGGTGCCGCCAAGATCGGCACCACCGGCAAGGGCATCGGCCCGGCCTACGAAGACAAGGTTGCCCGTCGCGCCATTCGCGTGGCCGATCTGCTCAACGAAAAGCGCTTCGCCGAAAAGCTGCTGGAAAACCTGGATTACCACAACTTCGTCCTGACCCAGTACCTGAAGACCCAGCCGGTCGACTTCCAGAAGACCTTGGACGATGCGCTGGCCAACGTGCCGCGCCTGAAACCGATGGTTGCCGACGTTTCCAACGACCTGCATATCGCCAACCAGAACGGCGCCAACCTGCTGTTCGAAGGCGCGCAAGGCAGCCTGCTGGACGTTGACCACGGCACCTATCCGTTCGTCACCTCGAGCAATTGCGTGGCCGGCAACGCCGCCGCCGGCGCAGGCGTCGGTCCCGACATGCTGCACTACGTCATGGGCATCACCAAGGCTTACACCACACGCGTCGGTTCGGGCCCGTTCCCGGCCGAACTGCCGACCGATGAAGGCGTCGGCAAGCACCTGGCTTCCGTCGGTCATGAATTCGGCACCGTCACCGGCCGTGCGCGCCGCTGCGGCTGGTTCGACGCCGCGCTGCTGAAGCGTTCGGTGCAGATCAACGGCGTCTCCGGCATGTGCCTGACCAAGCTGGACGTGCTGGACGGCCTCGAGTCGCTCAAGCTGTGCACCGGCTACACACTGAACGGCAAGACCGTCGACATCTTCCCGGTCGGCGCTGAAGAAGCCGCTGCCTGCGTGCCGATTTACGAAGAAATGCCGGGCTGGAAAGAATCGACCGTCGGCGTACAATCGCTGGACGGCCTGCCGAAGAACGCGCGTGCTTACATCGCGCGTATCCAGGAACTGGTCGGTGTGCCTATCGACATGATTTCGACCGGTCCGGATCGCGAAGAAACCATTGTCTTGCGCCATCCATTCAAGTAATCCGTAAAGCAATTCCGTACGACGAGTATCAATAATGAAAATATCCGACGACAAAGACCTGTGGGTCTCCTGGGATGACTACAACCGCAGCATCGAAAAGCTGGCCCTGAAAGTGCACGAATCGGGCTGGCAATTCGATCAGGTCCTGTGCCTTGCGCGTGGCGGCCTGCGTCCCGGCGATGTGTTCTCGCGCATCTTCGACGTGCCGCTGGCGATCCTGTCGACCAGCTCCTACCGTGAAGCCGCGGGCACCATCCGCAGCAGCCTGGACATCGCCAAATACATCACCATCACCAAGGGCAGCTTGTCGGGCCGCGTCTTGCTGGTGGACGATCTGGTCGATTCCGGCGTGACGCTGCAGAAGGTGCAGATGCACCTCAAGGAACACTATCCTGCGGTGACCGAGATCAAATCGGCCGTACTGTGGTGGAAGGCCTGCTCGATCGTCGAGCCGGACTATCACCTCGACTACCTGCCGACCAATCCGTGGATTCATCAGCCGTTCGAAGACTATGACGGCCTTGGTCCGCATCAGTTGGCGGCATGGATCAAGAAGGGCGAGACGAAGTAATTCTCCATTCTGCGAGACCAAAAAAAGAGCTTACGCATTCACGTAAGCTCTTTTTCTATGTCCGCGATCCCCGCATCGCCGCTGCCTCAGGGAATCACTTTGCGGCGACGGAAATCGTCAAAGATCGCCATGAACATCGCCTCGGTCTCGACATACTCATGAAAGCCGAAGCGCCGCGCCTTGGAGCCGTCGCCGAACATGTCGTAGTCCCAGGAGAACACGAAGTCGCTGAACTCCCATGACGACAATTCCGCCAGGTCATGCCGGGCCAGGTCGTGCTTGTCGACGATGCGCTGCCACACCTCGGCCTTGTCCGCCATCACGGTGGTCAGCGACAGGGGCAGAGGCGGCGCCACCTCGAGATCGAAATAGCGCGCAATCTTCGGCCACATTTCGCTCCAGCGGAACAGGTCGCCGTTGCCGATGTTGAAGGCCTGGTTGCCGCAGCGCGGATCGGTCGCAGCCCACACCGTGGCCTTGGCCAGCAGGCCTGCATCGGTCATCTCCACCAGCTTGTCATAAGCGCCAGGCTTACCCGGAAAGCGCAGCGGCAAGCCCAGCTCTTTTGACACCGACGCATACACCGCGATGGCCAGCGCCAGGTTCATCGGATTGCCCAGTGCAAAGCCGCCGACCACCGCCGGACGGATGCCCGACCAGGTCCATGCCTTGCCCTGCTGGCGTTGCTCAAGATAAGTCTGTTGATCGAACATGAACTCCGGCGGCATGAAATGCGCATCGGTTTCGCGCGCCGGCGTCTTGAACGGGCCGAGATGGCCGCCGTAGACCTTGTAGCCCTGCATCAGGCTGACGTGTTGCAGATGATCGGCGACGGGCTCGACGTTTTCCAGCGTGTTGACCAGCATCGCCAGATTTGGCGCGACTAACTCCGCCCAGGTCGGACGATGCTGGTAGGCGGCGTAGAAGATGTGGGTGACTTGTTTGAGGCCGCCCAGTTTGGCGCGGGCGTCTTCCTGGTCGAGAAGGTCAACCGCGATGTGTCGTACACGCTCGTCCGACTCGCCGCCGCGACGCGACAGGCCGATGATGTTCCAGTCTTCAAGGCCGCGCAGATGATCGATCAGGTTGCGGCCGATGACGCCTTGGGCGCCGACTACCAGTGCTACTTTTTGCGTGTTCATGGTGGTGGATTTCCGGGCAAGAGTTAAGGTGGAAAACGGATCAGGGAATCAGCAAGCTTCGCTGGCGGCCTTCAGCGAACCCGCAGGCGCTGCTTTGCGGTCCAGCTTCCAGCTGATCAGCGCAACCACCAGGCCGCCTGTCGTGATCAATGCCGCGACCAGCGATACTGCGTGCAGGCCGGGACCATGATCGATGGTGACGCCACCCAGCCAAGCACCGAGAGCGTTACCAAGATTGAAGGCGGCGATATTGACTGACGAGGCCAGGTTGGGTGCGCCGGTGGCTTTTTCCAGCACGCGCATTTGCAGTGGCGGCACGGTGGCGAACGCAGCGGCGCCCAGCAAGCCGACCGTGATCACGGCGGCCAGCTTGTAATGGCTGGTGAACGAGAACAGCACCAGCACGCCGCCCAGCAACACCAGGCTGACCACCAGCGTCGGCATCAGGTACTTGTCGGCGAACTTGCCGCCCAACAGATTACCGCCCACCAGGCCGACGCCGAACAGCAGCAGGATCGGCGATACCGCGCCAGGCTGAAAGCCGGTGATGTCGGTCAGGATCGGTGCGATGTAGGTGAATGCAGCAAACACGCCGCCGAAACCCAGCACCGTCATCAGCAGGCCAAGCAGCACTTGCGGACGGCCCAGCACGCGCAGTTCACTGCGAAAATCGGCATCCTGCTGGTCATCCGAGCGGGGCACCAGATAAGCGGTCGCCAACAAGGCCACGACGCCGATGGCGCTGACTGCCCAGAAGGTCGAGCGCCAGCCGTACATCTGGCCCAGCCAGGTGCCGAACGGCACGCCCAGCACGTTGGCCACGGTCAGGCCGGTGAACATCAGGGCGATCGCGGAAGCCTGCTTTTCTTTCGGCACCAGGCCGGTGGCGACTACCGAACCGACACCGAAGAAGGCGCCATGCGAGAACGAAGCGACGATGCGCGAAATCATCAGCGTGGTGTAATCCGGCGCGATTGCACAGCCGACGTTGCCGATGACGAACAGCACCATCAGGCTGACCAGCAAAGTCTTGCGCGGTAGCTTGCCGGTGGTGGCGGTGACCAGCGGGGCGCCGACGAACACGCCCAGCGCGTAGCCGGTGACCAGCAAGCCGGCCGAGGACAAGGTCGTGCCCAGATTGGCGGCGACTTCGGGCAACAGGCCCATGATGACGAATTCGGTGGTTCCTATCGCAAATGCGCTGATGGCCAGCGCCCATAAAGCAATCGGCATGATGCAACTCCCAGAGGTTTGTTTGACGTGTGACATTGTGCCGACTATCTTTGTTGAGAAAAATACCGTTAAAATCAAAAAATATTTGAATTGGAGTCAACAATGACCATGCAATCGGATGAAATGCGGATATTTATCGCGGTGGTCGAGGCCGGCAGCCTGAGCGCCGCCGCCGAAGTGCTGGAACAGACCACCTCGGGTGTCAGCCGTGCCTTGACGCGGTTGGAGGAAAAGCTCGGCACCAGTTTGCTGACGCGCACCACGCGGCGCATGGACCTGACCGAAGAAGGGCAGGTGTTCCTGGAGCAGGCGCGCGAGATCGTCGCCGCCATGGAGCGCGCGGAAGAATCGATCCGCATCCGCAGCCAGAAGCCGGTCGGCAAGCTGCGCGTGGATGCCTCGGCGCCGTTCATGCTCCACTGTATCGTGCCGTACGTGGGCGCCTTCCGCGAAGCCTATCCCGATATCGAACTGGACCTGACCACCAATGACCGCTTCATTGATCTGGTCGAGCAGCGCACCGACATCGCCATCCGCATCGGCGAGCTGCAGGATTCGACGTTGCACGCCAAGGCGCTGACCTCGGCCCGGCTGCAACTGCTGGCCAGCCCGGAATATCTGCGCCGGCATGGCACGCCGAAGACCGTCAAGGATCTCGACAAGCACCAACTGATCGGCTTCACGCAGCCGGAAGGACTCAACAACTGGCCGCTGCAGCACGAAGACGGCGACCGTTATCCGATCCGGCCGGCGCTGCGAGCTTCAAGCGGGGAGACCATCCGGCAACTGGCGCTGCACGGGCAAGGCATCGCCTGCCTGTCCAATTTCATGTCGGATGCCGATGTGGCGGCGGGACGTCTGGTTCGCTTGCTGGAAAAGTCGCATACGGCATTCCGCCAGCAGATCCACGCCGTGTACTACCGGAATACCCAGATTTCGAGACGCATCAGCTGCTTCCTCGATTTTTTGCAATGCAAGCTGTAATGCCTGCCTTGGAAGAGAACCATTCGACGCGTCATTTGTCTTGATCGTGTCACGACGATTCGTCATCATGAAGCGTCGCTGCAACATTGCTGAATACTGATTAAAAATATAACGGAGCAAGCATGCCCCTGATTTCCCGGAACGCGCGTTGGATCTCGCCACTGCAACTGGCATTGGCTTTACTCTTGTCGCCGGCTATTGACGCCATGGCCGCCGGCGTTGCCGGTTTTTCACCGCAAGGCGAGGTGGCCCAGATCCGTCAGGCGCGCGCCACGTTTTCCGAGCCGATCGTCAAGTTCGGCGATCCCAAGGCGGCGGCGCCGTTCGACGTCAATTGCGCCGTGGCCGGCACCTCGCGCTGGGCCGACGGCAAGAACTGGGTCTATGATTTCGAACGCGACCTGCCGCCCGGCACGCGTTGCTCCTTTACCTTGAAGCCCGGCGTCAAAGCCGTCTCCGGCGCTGCGCTGAGCGGCAAGAGCGTATTCCAGTTCAGCACCGGCGGTCCGGCGGTGGTCCGTCACATGCCGAGCGGCGAAGAGATCGAAGAAGAACAGGCCTTCATCCTGTTCCAGAACGGCGCTGCCAACCAGGACACCGTGCGCGACCATCTGTATTGCGAAGCCGAAGGCGTGCATGAGCGCATCCCAGTCAAGTTCGTCGCCGATGCCACGCGCAAGCAGTTGCTGCAAGAGTTCGCCAAGAAGATTGATCCGGCCACTGTCACCATCGTGCAATGCCAGCAGCGCCTGCCCAATGATTCCACGGTGCGGTTGACCTGGGACAAGGGTATTGCCACGCCGAACGGCATCGCGACGACGATTCCACAGACGTTCAAGTTCAAGGTGCGCAAGGAGTTCACCGCCAGCCTCAGCTGCGAACGTGAAAACGCCAATGCCGCCTGCTCGCCGATCCGCCCCGTCACCGTGTCGTTTTCCTCGCCGGTGCCGCGCAAGCTGGCCGAGGCAGTGGAGCTCAAAAGCAGCAATGGCAAGCTCAAGCCTTTCTTTGAAAAAGGCAATGTCGACGAGACCGTCTACGGCCTGACCTTCAAACCGCCGTTCGCCGAGAACGGTGAGTTCACCATCAATCTGCCGTCCGGTTTCAAGGACGAAAGCGGCCGTGCGCTCGGCAATGCCTCCGCGTTTCCGCTGAAGTCGCGCACCGCCGGCTATCCGCCGCTGGCGAAATTCCCGGCCGCGCCATTCGGCATCATTGAGCTCAACGCCGACGCCACCTTGCCGGTGACCTTGCGTCGCGTCGAAGCCAATCTGCTGGCGCGCGGCGTCGACGGCAAGGCCTTGCCCGGCAAGGTCGCCAATCTCAAGGTCGATGGCGACAAGGGCGTGATCGCCTGGTTGACGCGCCTCAATCGCTACCACGAGCGCTGGGGCGATACCTCCGGCAAGACGCCCGACACGCGCGCCATCGGTTTGCTGGCCAAGGAGCCTGGCGTGAAGACGCTGAACCTGCCGGCCCTGTCCGATGCCAAGGACGGCGAACGGCCGTTTGAAGTGGTCGGCATCCCGCTGAAGGATCCCGGCTTTTACGTCGTAGAACTGGAGTCGCAGAAACTCGGCGCCTCGCTGCTAGGTAAGCCGGCGCCGATGTACGTGCGCACCAGCACGCTGGTGACCAATCTGTCGGTGCACGTCAAGCTGGGCCGCGAGAACAATGCGGTCTGGGTGACTACGCTCGATACCGCCAAGCCGGTGGCCGACGCCGACGTGCGCGTCTCCAATTGCCGGGGCGAAGAAATCTGGCGCGGCAAGACCAACGCCATCGGCGTGGCCACGATTGCCAAGCCGCTAGAAGATCGTTGCGCCATGGGGCAGAATGAAGACGGTGCCATCAATGGCCTGTTCGTCAGCGCGCGCAAGACCGACGAAAAGGGACGCGCCGACATGGCGTTCGCGCTGACCTCATGGAATGACGGTATCGAATCATGGCGCTTCAATTTGCCGACGGATCGCTCGGCAAGCTCAAGCGCCCGCGCGCATACGATCTTTGACCGCACCTTGTTCCGTGCCGGCGAAACGGTGTCGATGAAACATGAGTTCCGGCTTGAGAGCATGAATGGCTTCGCACTGGCCGGTAAAGACAAGTTGCCGACGCGTGTGCGCATCATCCATCAGGGCAGCGGACAGGAATTTCAGTTCGCGCTGAACTGGCGCAATCAGAAGAACGCGGAGACCGTCTTCGCGATTCCCAAGGAGGCCAAGCTCGGCAGCTATGAAGTTCTGCTCGATCGCGGCGCCGCGAAAGCCGGCAGTGACGCCAGTGGCGATGGCGACAGCGAAGAGGGCGGCTACGCGCCCGGCACCTACAGCAGCGGCAGCTTCCGCGTGGAAGAATTCCGCCTGCCGCTGATGCAGGGACGCATCACGCCGGTGACTGGCAAAGGCAAGGGCGAGGCTCTGGTAGCGCCGAAAGAAGTGCCGCTCGACGTGCAGCTCAATTACATCAACGGCGGCGGCGCCTCCGGCCAGACCGTACGCGTCACCAGCCTGATGCGCGCGAAGCCAGTCAGCTTCCCCGCGTATGAAGGTTATTCTTTCGATGCCGGCAATTCCGGCGGAGAAGACGGTACCGCGAATGACGACCAGAAAATCGTCGCCGACAAGTTGCCGGTGACGCTCGACAAAAACGGCGCCGGCCGCACCACGGTGAAGTCGCTGCCGGTCTTCCGGACACCGCGCGAGTTGCTGACCGAAATGACCTATAGCGATCCGAACGGCGAGATCCAGACTGTCTCGAACGTCACGGCAGTGTGGCCGTCGGCAGTCGTCATCGGCATCAAGGGCGGCGACTGGGTGTCGGTGAAAAAGAAACTGGCGCTGACCATGGTCGCGCTCAACGCCGCCGGCCAGCCGCAAGCGGATGTACCGGTGGAAATCAGCGGTGAAAGCAAGCAGACCAATTCGCATCGCAAGCGCATGGTCGGCGGTTTCTATGCCTACGAAAATACACGCTCGTCGCAAAACCTCGGCACGCTGTGCTCGGGCAAGACCGACAAGCACGGCGTGCTGATCTGCGAAGTGTCCCTGACGGAAGCCGGCAACGTGGAGCTGACCGCCAGCGGCAAGGACGCCAACGGCAACGCCGCCTTCGCCAAAACCTCGGTATGGGTGACGCGCCAGGGCGAGCTGTGGTTCGACGGTGAAAACCAGGACCGCATCGACATTCTCCCCGAGAAGAAAACCTACCAGCCCGGCGAGACCGCCAAGTTCCAGGTGCGCATGCCGTTCCGCTACGCAACGGCATTGGTCGCAGTGGAACGCGAAGGCATCATCGAAACCCAGGTCGTGCAACTGAACGGCCAGGACCCGACCATCAGCTTGCCGGTCAAAGGCGGCTTCGCACCGAACGTATATGTGTCGGTGCTGGCCGTGCGCGGCCGCATGCGCGAAGTGCCGTGGTATTCCTTCTTCTCCTGGGGCTGGAAAGAGCCGATCAACTGGTGGCATGAGTTCAAGGAATATCAGGCGCCCGGCACCATGGTCGATCTGGCCAAGCCGGCGTACAAGTTCGGTGTTGCCGAAATCGCCGTCGGCAGCGGCGCGCATGTGCTGAAAGTGGCCGTCACCGCCGATAAGACCAGCTACCCGATCCGCTCGGTCGCCAAGGTCAACGTGCAGGTCACGCAACCTGACGGCAAGCCGGCCGCCGGTGCGGAAATTGCGTTAGCCGCGGTGGACGAGGCCTTGCTGGAACTGCAGCCGAACAACAGCTGGAATCTGCTCTCTGCGATGCTGCAACGGCGCAGTTACGGCATCGAAACCGCAACCGCGCAGATGCAGGTGATCGGCAAACGCCACTACGGCAAGAAAGCCACGCCGGCTGGCGGCGGCGGCGGCAAGTCGCCGACGCGCGAGCTGTTCGACACGCTGTTGTTGTGGAAGCCCTACGTCGTGCTCGACGCCAACGGCAGGGCGCAGATCGATGTGCCGCTCAATGATTCGCTGACCTCGTTCCGCATCGTTGCGGTTGCCGAGAGCGGCGCCGGCTTGTTCGGCACCGGCACGGCCAGCATCCGCTCGTCGCAGGACGTGCAAGTGATCTCCGGCCTGCCGCCACTGGTGCGCGAAGGCGATCAGTTCAGCGCCATGGTCACGGTGCGCAATACCACGACACGCGCCATGCAGATTCGCCTGAATGCGAAGGCGAGTGGTGGTACGCCGACATCCACGATTGCCTTGCAGGACAAGGATGTCGCGATTCCCGCCGGTGAAGCGCGCGAAGTCACGTGGCCGGTTGCGGTGCCTGCAGATGTGTCGCAACTGAGCTGGGAAATCGGCGCGCAGGAACAATCGGCATCGCCGGCCAAAGACAGCATCAGGTTCGTGCAGCGGGTCTTGCCGGCGATCCCGGTGACGGTACAGCTGGCCACGCTGTTCCAGCTCGACAAGGCAACGTCAATGAGCGTGGCGCAGCCGGCCGACAGCCTGCCGGGACGCGGCGGCCTGAACATTTCGCTCAAGCCGTCTCTGGCCGGCGGTAGCGAAGGCATCCGCAAGTACTTCGCCGACTATCCGTTTGCCTGCCTCGAACAACGGACGTCGAAGGCGATCGGCCTGCGCGATGACGCCCTGTGGCAAAAGATCGTCACCGACTTGCCGACCTATCTCGACGCCGACGGCCTGGCATATTACTTCCCGCCGAGCGAGTCCAACGCGCGGCGCGGCAGCGATACGTTGACCGCGTATCTGCTGGCGGCATCGAACGAGGCAGCTTATGTGTTGCCGGCGCAGAGCCGGGACAAGATGCTCGACGGTCTTGCCGCCTTTGTCGAAGGCAAGCTCACGCGTGATTTCTGGTCGCCGAAAAAAGACCTCGACGTGCGCAAGCTGGCCGCACTGGAAGCGCTGTCGCGCTATCACCGCGTGCAGCCGTCCATGCTCGGTTCGGTGCAGATCAATCCGAACCTGTGGCCGACTTCGGCGGTGCTGGACTGGATCGCGATCCTGCAGCGCGTGACGACGATTCCCGAGCGCGACAAGCGCCTGGGCGAAGCCGATCAGATCATTCGTTCGCGGCTGAACTATCAGGGTACGCGCATGGGATTCTCGGATGAAGCTGGCGACTACTGGTGGTGGCTGATGGCCGGCGGCGACAGCAACGCCAACCGGCTGGTGCTGACCATGCTGAACAATCCTGCCTGGCGCGAAGACATGCCCAAGCTGATCAGCGGCGCCATCCAGCGCCAGCAGCGCGGCCACTGGAACACCACCACCGCCAACGTCTGGGGCAGCCTGGCGCTGGAGAAATTCAGCCGCGCCTTCGAGGCCGAAAAAGTCACCGGCACCACGCGCGTGGCGTCCGACGCCGGCAGCAATGCGCACGCATGGAGCGGTGCGGGCACCGCCGGCGGCAAGTTGCAACTGCCGTGGGGCACGCCGGCGCCGGGCACGCTGAAGTTCTCGCAAGAGGGCAGCGGCAAGCCGTGGATCACGATGCAGAGCCTGGCAGCGGTGCCATTGAAGACGCCGTTCTCTAGCGGTTATCGCATCACCAAAACGGTGGTCGCGGTAGAGCAGAAACAGCAGGGCATCTATAGCCGCGGTGACGTTTTGCGCGTGACGCTGGATATCGACGCACAGACCGACATGACTTGGGTGGTGCTGAGCGATCCGATTCCTGGCGGCGCGAGTTTGCTGGGTTCGGGACTGGCGCGCGATTCGGCGATCACGCGTAGCGGCGAGGACGACGGCCGTTCACGCGGCAGCGCATGGCTGGCGTATGAGGAGCGCAGCTTCGAGGGCTATCGCGCGTATTACGAGCGCATGCCCAAGGGGCGATCAAGCATTACCTACACGGTGCGCCTGAACAACGCCGGCGAGTTCAGCCTGCCGCCGACGCGCGTCGAGGCAATGTATGCGCCGGAAATGTTCGGTGAAATCCCGAATGCCAGGATGAGCATCAAGGCGCAGTGATGAACTTCAGTCTGCGACGACATATTGTGATCGTGTCGGCGGCGCTCCTGCTGGGAGCGCCGGGCGTCGCGCTTGCCGTTCCCGGCTTCGCCGAAGTGCAGCAGTCGTTCCGTTCGTCGGATGCCTCCATGTTCGACCGCCATGGCGAACTGATCCAGCAGTTGCGGCTCAACCCCAATGAGCGCCGCTTGTCGTGGATTGCGCTGGAAGATATTTCACCGGCGCTGCGCAATGCACTGATCGCCTCGGAAGACCGGCGCTTCTATCAGCACAGCGGCGTTGACTGGAACGCTGTCGCGGCCTCGGCCTGGGGGAATCTGTGGAACACCAAAACGCGCGGCGCATCGACCATCACGATGCAGCTGGCGGGTTTGATCTACGACGATTTGCGGCGCAAGTCGTCGGCGCGTTCGATGACGCAAAAAGTATCGCAGGTTTTCATCGCGCAGTCGCTGGAACGCAACTGGCGCAAGGACCAGATCCTTGAGGCCTATCTCAATTTGGTCAGCTTTCGCGGCGAGCTGGTCGGCGTGCATGCCTTGTCGCGCGTGCTGTTCGGCAAACATCCAAGCGGCCTGAACCAGAGCGAGGCGGCGATTGCCGTGGCGCTGATTCGTGCGCCCAACGCCAAACCGACGAAAGTGTCCGAACGCGCCTGCGTGATCCTCAAAGAACAGCAGGCGCCGCAGGAATGCAACGGCCTGCAGGGCCGTACCGAGCTGGTGTTGGCGCGCGCGACGGCGAAGGGCGAGGTCAGCGGTGCCGCGACTGCACCGCAGCTGGCGCCGCATCTGGGGCGCAAACTGCTCAAGGATGCCGGCAAGCCGGTGTATTCCACGATTGACGCCGCAACACAGCGCTTCGCCAGCGATGCCTTGCGCCGGCAATTGTCGGCGCTGGTCGAGCGCAATATCGAGGACGGCGCGGTGGTCGTGATCGACAACGCCAGCGGCGATGTGCTGGCCTGGGTCGGCTCCAGCGGTTCCCTGTCCGGGGCGGCGCAGGTCGATGGTGTGCAGGCGTTGCGTCAGGCCGGTTCGACACTGAAGCCATTTTTGTACGAACTGGCGATCGAGAAAAAATGGCTGACGGCGGCCTCGTTGCTCGACGACTCGCCGGTCAATCTGGCGACTTCCTCCGGGTTGTATATCCCGCAGAATTACGACAAGCAGTTCAAGGGCTTGGTCAGCATGCGCACCGCGCTCGGCTCGTCGTTGAACATTCCCGCGGTGCGCACGCTGGTGACGGTGACGCCGGAGCGTTTCTTCCGGCGCTTGCAATCACTCGGTTTCAACCTGCGCGAGTCCGGCGATTATTACGGCTACAGCCTGGCGCTCGGCAGCGCCGACGTCAGCCTGTTGTCGCTTACCAATGCCTATCGCGCATTGGCGAACCAGGGGCGCTACAGCAGTGTACGCACCACCGCCAGCGATCCGCGCGCGGCCTATCAGCAGGCGATGGACGGCAGCGCCTCCTTCATCGTCGGCGACATCCTGTCGGACCGCAGCGCGCGGGCGCGCACTTTCGGACTGGAGAGCGCCTTGTCGACGCGCATCTGGACCGCGGTCAAGACCGGCACGTCGAAGGACATGCGCGACAACTGGTGCGTCGGCTATTCTTCTCGCTATACGGTCGGCGTGTGGGTCGGCAACGCCTCCGGAGCACCTATGTGGGATGTTTCTGGCGTCACGGGTGCTGCGCCGGTGTGGCAGGAAGTGATGCAGTACCTGCACCGGCAATCGGGTTCGCAGGAACCATCCCGGCCGGCATCGGTGATCGCGCAGCCGGTGCAGTTCGAGAATCAGCTTGAGGCAGTGCGCACCGAGTACTTCCTGCCCGGAACACAGCAATCCCTGCTGCGCGTGGCGAAGTCCAACGACATTGCGCCGACGATCAGTTATCCGACGCCCGGTATGCTGGTGGCGATCGATCCCGATATCCCTCCCGCGCATCAGCGTTTGCGTTTCAGCGCACAGGGTGTGAAGCAGGGGAACTGGGTGCTTGACGGCAAGCCGCTGGTGCGGGCGGCTGGAAAGAAGACGGGCGACCTGGGTTACGACTGGATGCCGTGGCCGGGCAAGCACAAGCTGATATTGCAGGATGTGAACGGCGCGGTGCTTGATCAGTTGCAGTTTGAAGTGCGCGGGGCGCTGGTGCGACCGCCTGAGGGTAAGGCAGTGAAGGTGAAAGGTACCGTGGCAAAGTAGGCTGCGAAGCGGTTCCAGAAACGCAAAAGGTCGATTGATTTTCATCAATCGACCTTTTATGTTTTGGTGCCCACGGAGGGACTCGAACCCCCACACCTTGCGGCACATGGACCTGAACCATGCGCGTCTACCAATTCCGCCACGTGGGCCTAAAACGTTGTCACATCATCTGTGCAGCGCTTAGAAGGGCTGAATAATACTGGCATTGTGTCTGATGGTCAACAAAATAATGCCGGAAAATTCCGGCGATTTGAAGGCGGCGATGACGAGCGAAATGACGGGCGTGAAGGAGCGGTTTACAGTCAGAAATCAGAGGGGGGGAAGGGCGTTGAATTTTGTGACTCAGAAAACGCAAAAGGCTGGTTGATTTTCATCAACCAGCCTTTTATGTTTTGGTGCCCACGGAGGGACTCGAACCCCCACACCTTGCGGCACATGGACCTGAACCATGCGCGTCTACCAATTCCGCCACGTGGGCTTCACGCTGTAAAAGCGAAAGAACGAGATTATAGCGCAATTTCTGTGGATGTCAATCACTTGGAAGCATATGCCGGAATTATTTCCTGCGACCATTCCGCGCGGTAGCCTTTCGCCGCCTCGTGTTAGGTATCGCGTTAGGTAAATAGCCGCAACCTCCGTTACACTAGGGCATGTTGCGCCGTGCCATAGCCCGGCCAACGGTATTCCAACAGCGCGTCAGGTAATTCGCCAGGCGTTGCTGACGAATAACAATTTACGCGAATATACTTTTGAGCCAATTTCCCTATTCCATCCCCAGCCGCGAGGAAATTCTCGGCATCCTGCGCACCTCTTCCGGCGCGCAAAACACAATGACACTGGCCGCCGCGCTCAGTGTCAAACCTGAAGAAATGGATGGCCTGACGCGCCGGCTGAACGCGATGGAGCGTGATGGCCAGATCAAGGCTGACCGTTCCGGCAATTACCAGCTTACGCATTCAGACAGTTTTATCGAAGGTCGCGTCAGCAGCCACCGCGACGGTTTCGGTTTCCTGTTGCCGGAAGACGGCAGCGCCGACATCTTCCTGCCCGAGAAAGAAATGCAGAAGGTCTTGCACGGCGACCGTGTTCAGGCCCGCATCATCGGCACCGATCGTCGCGGCCGTCCGGAGGGCACCATCGTCGAAGTGGTGTCGCGCGCCAATACCCACGTTATCGGCCGTCTGCTCAATGAGAACGGCGTCTGGGTGGTGGCGCCTGAAGACAAGCGCATCGGCCAGGACGTGATCCTCGCGGGTTCGCCGGGCAAGGCCAAGGCCGGCCAGGTGGTCAGCGTTGAACTGACAGAGCAGCCTTCGCGCTATACGCAACCGGTCGGCAAGATCGCTGAAATCCTCGGCGACATCGACGACCCCGGCATGGAAATCGAAATCGCCGTGCGCAAGTACGGCGTCCCCCATGAATTCTCCGAAGCCGCCAAGAAACTGGCGTCGAAACTGCCGGGTGAAGTCCGCGCCGCAGATCTCGACGACCGTGTCGACTTGCGCGACGTGCCGCTGGTCACCATCGATGGCGAAGACGCACGCGACTTTGACGATGCGGTGTATTGCGAACCGATCAAGATCGGTCGCTCCACCGGCTACCGTCTGATCGTCGCGATCGCTGACGTCAGCCATTATGTGAAGCCCAACGATGCGCTCGACGTCGATGCGCTGGAGCGCAGCACCTCGGTGTATTTCCCGCGTCGCGTGATTCCGATGCTGCCGGAGAAACTGTCGAACGGCCTGTGCTCGCTGAACCCCGATGTTGATCGCCTCACGCTCGTGTGCGATGCGGTCATCACGGCCAAGGGGGAAATCAAGGCCTACCAGTTCTACCCTGCGGTGATCCATTCGGCCGCACGCCTGACCTATACCGAAGTCGCGGCCGTGCTGGCCAACACCAAGGGACCGGAAGCCGCCAAACGCGCCGGCGTGGTGCCGCATCTGCTGCATCTGTATGAAGTGTTCCAGGCCTTGCTGCAGGCGCGCCATGCGCGCGGCGCGATCGATTTCGAGACCACCGAAACCTACATCGTCTGCAACGCCGCCGGCAAGATCGAAAAGATCCTGCCGCGCACGCGCAATGACGCCCATCGCCTGATCGAAGAGTGCATGCTGGCGGCCAACGTCTGCGCCGCCGACCTGTTGCACCGTCATGAGCATCCCGGCCTGTACCGCGTCCACGCGGGACCGACCAAGGAAAAGCTCACGCAATTGCGTACTTTCCTCAAGCAGATCGGCCTCAATCTCAACGGCGGCGACAAGCCGAGCGCGTCCGATTACGCCGAGCTGATGCCGAAGATCAAGGCGCGTCCCGATGCCTTGCTGGTTCAGACCATGCTGCTGCGCTCCATGCAGCAAGCGGTCTACAGCCCCGAAAACATCGGCCACTTTGGTCTGTCGTATGAGTCCTACGCCCACTTCACCAGCCCGATCCGCCGCTATCCCGATTTGCTGACGCATCGTGCTATCAAGGCAATTTTGCAGGGCAAGCGCTACGAGCCCAAGGGCATGGACACCAGCGTGCTCAACACCATGCTGTCGCCGGCCGCACGCAAGGCGCAAGCGGTTGATCGCGCCAACGGCAAGAAGAAATCGGAAAGCAGTATCGCCATCTGGGAAGCCCTCGGCATCCACTGTTCCGCCAACGAGCGCCGCGCCGACGAGGCGTCGCGCGACGTCGAAGCATGGCTCAAGTGCTACTTCATCCGCGACAAGCTGGGCGAGGAATTCACCGGGACGATTTCCGGCGTCGCCACGTTTGGCATCTTTGTCCAACTGGACGCGCTGTACATCGAAGGCATGGTGCACGTCACCGAGCTGGGTGCGGATTACTTCCAGTACGACGAAGCGCGCCATGAATTGCGCGGCGAGCGCACCGGCATCCGTTATCAGCTTACCGACCGCGTTACGGTGCAAGTCAGCCGCGTCGATCTCGATGCGCGCAAGATTGACCTGCGCCTGGTAACCGAACCCGGCATCCGTACCATTCTCAAGAATGAGGCGCGTCGCGCCGACAATGCCCAGCAAGCACGCAGCAAGGGTGGCGCCGGAACCAAAACCGGCGGTGCCGGGAAAGCGGCTCCTGAGTCTGCAGCACCTCCGGCGAAGGCCGGCAAGGCGGCAGGCAAAGGTAAGGCAACTGTGCGCAGCGGCGCTGCAAAGGGCGCGGTCGAGTCGGAGCGCAAGCGTCCGGCGAAGGGTTTTTCCCGTCCCAGCAAGAAAAAGCGCTGATCCGGCTCAACCGGCATCAGGCAATCCAGGTAATTGAAGCAATCAGCAATTTGGCAAGATAAGGCAAGAAGTAGAGCACATGAAAAGTAAAATGATTTTTGGTTTCCACGCCGTCACCTCGCGGATTCGTCACGAGGCGTCGTCGGTGGAAGAATTGTATGTCGACGCGGACCGCAACGACGCCCGCATGCGCGATCTGCTGCATGCGGCCAAAGCGGCCGGCGTGCGCATCATCCAGGCGGACGACCAGCGCCTGTCGAATATCGTCGGCACGCGCCGCCATCAGGGTGTCGTCGCCAAGGCCGGCGAACTGTCGCTGGCGCGCAATCTGGACGAGCTGCTCGACGTTGTCGAAGGCCCGCCATTGCTGCTGATCCTCGACGGCATCACCGATCCACATAACCTTGGCGCCTGCCTGCGGGTGGCAGACGGCGCCGGCGCACATGCCGTGATCGCGCCCAAGGATCGTGCCGTTGGCCTGAATGCTACCGCTGCCAAAGTCGCCAGCGGCGCCGCCGAAACCGTTCCCTACATTACCGTGACCAATCTGGCGCGCACCATGCGCGACCTCAAGGACCGCGGCGTCTGGCTGATCGGCATGGCCGACGACGCCGAAAAAGATTTGTACGCCGGTGATTTTTCCGGCCCGACCGCGCTCGTGATGGGCTCGGAAGGCGAAGGCATGCGTCGCCTGACGCGTGAAACCTGCGACCTGCTGGTCAGCATCCCGATGTTCGGCTCGGTCGAGAGCCTGAATGTCTCCGTCGCTTCCGGCGTCTGTCTGTACGAAGCGCGCCGGCAGCGTCTGCCCAAGTAATTCGGGCTGCCTGCCGGGATCCCGGCAGGCGATTCTTCCTCTGTGTTGCCCCCCTGTGATCCCTTTATTGACGCCAGGAAAGCCGATGCCTGTTCGGCAAGACTGTCGGTAAACGATTAAGATTGCACATTCCGCATTGACACCGACATTATGTTCAGCCGACTCCGAGAAGACATCTCCAGCATCATCGATCGTGATCCTGCAGCGCGCAACGCCTGGGAAGTCCTGACCTGTTACCCGGGCCTGCACGCGGTGGTGTTGCATCGTGTTGCGAACAGGTGCTGGGTGATCGGCCTGAAGTGGCTCGGGCGTTTCATTTCGCAGCTGGCGCGCTGGTTCACCGGCATCGAAATCCATCCGGGCGCCACCATCGGCCGTCGGGTATTCATCGACCACGGCTTCGGCGTGGTGATCGGTGAAACGGCGGAAATCGGCGACGACTGTACGATTTACCAGGGCGTCACGCTTGGCGGGACGTCGCTTAACAAGGGCGCCAAGCGCCATCCGACGCTGGGACGCGGCGTCATCATCGGTGCCGGTGCACAAGTGCTGGGCGGCTTCACCGTCGGGGACGGTGCCAAGGTCGGCTCCAATGCTGTCGTGGTCAAGGAAGTACCGCCGGGCGCCACAGCGATCGGCAATCCGGCGCGCGTGGTGCGCAAGGAAGTGCCGGATCCGCGCGAGCATGCCGCTGCACGCATGTTCGCCGCCTATGGCGTCACGCCTAATGGCGACGATCCCTTGTCGAAGGCGTTGCACGGCCTGATCGATCAGGCTGCGGCGCAGGAGCATCAGATCGAAGTGATGCTGGCCGCGCTCAAGAGCGCGGGCATCGGCTGCCAGAAGCTGGAGGAGTTGGAGAAATTCGATCCCGCCCGGCTCAACAAATTGGTGGAATAAAAAAAGAGGAGCGTATTGCTCCTCTTTTTTATTGCGCGCGGCTTTGGTGCCGAATGTGATTCAACGTAACTCAACGCCGGCGGCATCGAAACGATGCAGCACGCCATCGGCAGTCAGGCTGATCCAGCCACCGCGTGCGACGTCGACGTCGTACTCCCAATCGGACAATACATAGCGCAGGCGCGTCTGCCCACCCGCTTCCACAGCATGCAGGGCAGGGCGATGCGTGTGGCCGTGGATCAATACCTGCGTGCCGGTGCTGTCGTAAAGCGCGGCAATGGCGTCGGCATTGACGTCCATGATCTCGTTGGATTTTTCCTTGTTGGCGTCCTTGCTGTTCTGGCGCACGCCTTCGATGATGGCCTTGCGCTGTGCCAGCGGCATGGCCAGGAATTGCTGTTGCCACGCCGCTTGCCGCACTTGTGCACGAAACGCCATGTAGGCAGTGTCGTCGGTGCATTGCGCGTCGCCATGCGCCAGTGCGATATCGCGTCCGGCCAGATGGATCACATGCGGATCACCAAGAATGGTCAGTCCGGCGGCTTCCGCGAAAGCCGGTCCGACCAGGAAATCACGGTTGCCGGCAATCCAGAACAGCTGCAAGCCGCGTTCGCTCAACTGACGCAAGGCGTCGGCGATGGCGCGGTTGTAGGGCGTTTCCAGATCGTCGTCGCCGGCCCAGTATTCGAAGATATCGCCGAGCAGGTAAAGCTGCTGCGCGAACGCGGCATGCCCGGTCAGGAAATCAAAGAAGGCCTGCGTCGTGCGCGGCAGCGCGGCCTGCAGGTGCAGGTCGGAAATAAAAAGCGCAACCGCCCGGGGTTGCGCTTCTTGTACGGATGAAATGTCGGTCATCGCTGAAGATCGATGCAGGACGATCAGATCACTTCAGCCTTTTCGATCACCACGTCTTCGACCGGCACGTCGGCGAACATGCCCGAGCGGGTGGTCTTGACGTTCTTGATCTTGTCGATCACGTCTTTGCCTTCGGTGACCTTGCCGAATACGCAATAGCCCCAGCCGTCCTGGCCCGGGAAGTCGAGGAAGCTGTTGCTCTTGACGTTGACGAAGAACTGGGCCGAGGCCGAATGCGGCGCCGATGTACGCGCCATGGCCAGTGTGTACGGCTCATTCTTGAGACCGTTCTTGGCTTCGTTTTCAACTGGATCGTTGGTCGGCTTTTGGTTCATGCCTGGTTCGAAACCGCCGCCCTGGATCATGAAGCCATCGATCACGCGATGGAAAATGGTGCCGCTGTAGTGACCGGAATTGACGTAGGCCAGAAAGTTTTCAACCGTCTTCGGCGCTTTTTCAGCCTCCAGTTCGACTGTGAAGGTGCCGTGGTTGGTAGTGAAGAGAACAGCCATGAGAATTCCTTTGCGTGAAAAATGAAATGATGCGAAAAATTATACGGTAATGCGTGCTGCAGCCCGGCGGCGACTTACTTGACCAGCGTCGCCGACTGGATCACCACCGGCGTGACAGGCACGTCGTCGTACATGCCGCTGCTGCCGGTGCGAACCTGCTTGATCTTGTCGACTACGTCCGCGCCTTGCACGACCTTGCCGAACACGGCGTAACCCCAACCGTCGCGGCTGGGATAATCCAGCGACTGGTTGTTGTTATTGACGTTGATGAAGAACTGGGCTGTGGCGGAGTGCGGATTCGAGGTGCGCGCCATGGCGATGGTGTACGCATCGTTTTTCAGGCCGTTCTTGGCTTCATTCTTGATCGGCGCGTCAGTCGGCTTTTCGCGCATGTCCTTGTCGAAGCCGCCGCCCTGGATCATGAAACCCTTGATCACGCGATGGAAGATGGTGCCGTTGTACTGACCCTTCTTGACGTATTGCAGGAAGTTGGCCACGGTGACCGGTGCCTTGTCGGCATCGAGTTCCAGTGTAATGTCGCCCATGCTGGTTTTGAGCAGCACGCGTGGCGCGTCGGCGGCATGCGCCAGCACGGCAGCGCCGGACAGGGAAATCGCGGCGATGCATTGCAGCAGCTTGCGGCGGGACAGGACTTGAATCATGAGGAGCTTTCCTTGCTTGAAAACGGCTGAAAATAGACGGCTTGAATTGATGGCCTGGATGTCGACGGGAAGACCGGATTCGCTCAGGCTGCGCCTTCGTAGACGATCTTCCATTGCGATCCTTCTTTTTGCCAGTACTGGCGCTTGCGGACCGCATTCTTGTTCTTGCCGACGGCAGTTTCCTGAATGAAAGTACTTACGATCAGTTCATCCTTGCCGGGGTAGCGATACAAGCTCAGGTCTCGCACTTTGACACTGGAAGGACGGGCGCCGTTCAGGCTTTTTTGCTGGCGGCTGAACCAGGTGCTGAGGCTTTCACCCAGGTTGGAGCGGAAGGCCGGCGAATAATTTGCCAGCACCTTGTCGGCATCGGTGGCTTCCATGTCCTGCTGCCACTGGTCCATGAATTTGCCGGCCGAGCCGCGATCCTTGTCCCATTCCGTCTTGTTGACGAACTGGATGCCATCGCTGATCACAACCACGGTCTTGCCGACTTCGGCAGTGGAATACAAACTTTGCAGGTCGGGATTGGCCAGCACCACGCAGCCGTCGGACGACAGCGGCGGACGGCTGAAATTGTCGGAAGGCGTGCCGTGCAGCCAGATGCCGGAACCGCTGCGGCCGTTGCGCTTGTCCCATTCATTGGGATAATTGAGCGGCAGCGCGCCGGTACCGTAGAAGTCGGGCAGCTTGGGGCCGGGGATGCGGGCATTGACGTAGTACACGCCGATCGGCGTGCGCTGGTCGCCTTCACGCGACTTGTTGACGCCGTAGCGGCCTTGCGAAATGTAATAGTCGGTGATGAAGCGCAACTGGCCGCCCTGATTCTCGTAGACGTACATGCGCGAACGGCTGGTGTCGACCACCAGCACGTTCTTCTGGTCGTCGCCGACTTGCAGCACCGGCTTGGGAATCAGGTTGGGGTTGGGGCGCTCCTGCAGCGACTTGATGCGCACCATGGCTTCGGCGCGCAGATCCTTGAGCTTGTCGGCCGGGGCATCGGCCATGGCGCCGAAGCCCTTGACCGGACGCGCATGCATCATCAGCAGATCGCCGCGCACCAGATGGCCGAGGCGGAAATGCGGATACGCCGCCACCAGCGCATCGGCCTTGGCTTGCGCTTCCTGCAGGCGGTTGTTGCCCAGGTCCTTGTAGATCTCGATCAGCAATGCCTCGGGATCCGGCTTGCGGATCTCCGATTGCAGGGTCTGCGGCGGAATGGCGGAAGAGGAGGCGACACTGGTTGCGACCGGCACGCAGGCCAGGCAACTCAGCATCAGTCGTCCGAGGACTGATCGCAAGGGCAATCCCTTGCGTGTATTAGCAGCAAAACGAACCATCAGCCTCCCGAGCGCTCCTGTTTGATCAGCCACTTGTTGCCCTGTTTGGTCAGGATCAGTGTCTTGCGGCTGTTAACTGTCAGACGGTTCGAATTATATATCTGACGGAAGCGGACCGTTGCGGTGTCGTTCTTGATGGCGATTTGCGGCGCCTCGACCTTGACGGTGATATGGCCTTTTTCCTCGATGCGGGCGCGGCGCTCGTCAGCCCATTCCTTGCGCGATTCGCCCTTCGGCGTCTGGAAATCGTTGCCGTAAGCGGCCAGGTAGGACTTCACGTCCAGGTCGCTCCAGGCCTTGGCCCAGTTGTTGACGGCAGCCAGGATGGCGGTCTTGTCTTTTTCTTCACGTGCGGATTCGGCTGCCTTTGCGGCGGCCTTGTCAGCCTTTTCTGCAGCCTTGTCGGTCTTGCCAGGCTTTTCGGTCGGCTTTTCAGCCGGTTTTTCGACGGGCTTCTCGACTGGTTTTTCAACCGGCTTTTCAGCAGGCTTCGGCGTCGGTTTCTCAGCTGGCTTCTCAACCGGTTTTTCCGTCGGCTTCGGCTTTTCGACCGGTGCGACTGGTTCTGGTTTCGGTTCCGGCTTCGGTTTGGTTTCCGGCGCTGGTGTCGGGGCAGGTACCACGACCGGCGCGGCAGGCGTCGACGGCTTGTTGTTGCCGGTATTCGCGCTCGCCAGTTTCGGGATGGTGCCGCCGGTAATATTGCCGGATAGCGTACGCACCAGCGTCAGCTTGGGCTGCGGCACATTGCTGCCGGGGTCGATCTGCAGTGCCTTGTCGTAAGCCTGGCTGGCCAGCTTGGCGTAGATGTCGCCAAGGTTCTCCAGCGCGGTGGCGTAGGTCGGGTTGGTGCGGATCGCCATGTCGAGCGTGGTGCGCGCCTTGTCATATTGACCATTGGCGGCGTACAGCACGGCCAGGTTGTTGTACGGCTCAGGCAGGTCGGGGAAGTCTTCGGTCAGCTTGCTGAAGATGGCGATGGCTTCGGCGGACTTGTTCTGTTCCGCAAGGATCAGCCCCTTCACGAAGCGCATCTGGGCGTCGCGCGGATGCTTGGCAAGGACCGCGTCGGTCTTCACCAGAGCATCGGCATACTGGCCGTTGCGCATGAGTTTGCTGATGTCCGAAACTTCGCTGGCCTGCACCGAGTAGATTGCGGCGATCAAGCCGGATAGAATAACGGTCTTGCTCAAAATGCCACGCAATGCATTGCGATAAGTGTGCGGGGATGCAAGAGGCATGGTTTTCATCAATGCTATACTCAAACGAAAAGACGCATTTTATCAAAGAAGCACTATAAAAAGGGTTTTGGCAATCGTGTTGTATTCATGTTGTAGACCGCTATAAAACAACAAGCGCGGACGCACTGAAAACGTGCTGGCAGATGGCAACCCGCGCCTCTTGCTCAGCATTGAAACACCACACGAACCATTGCCGGAACCGATATTTCCCATTCATGAGCAATCTGAAAATCTATAACACGCTGGCGCGTGATAAGCAGACGTTTTCCCCAATCGAACCGGGCAAGGTCCGCCTTTACGTCTGCGGCATGACCGTCTATGACTACTGCCATCTCGGCCATGCGCGCGTGATGGTGGTGTTCGACATGGTGCAGCGCTGGTTGCGCGCGACCGGTTTCGACGTGACTTATGTTCGCAACATCACCGACATCGACGACAAGATCATCCAGCGCGCCATCGAGAACCGCGAATCGATCGGCCAGTTGACGCAGCGTTTCATCGACGCCATGGACGAGGATTCCGCCGCCCTCGGCGTGCAGAGGCCCGACCATGAACCGCGCGCCACCGCCTATGTGCCGCAGATGCTGGACCTGATCAGCAAACTCCAGACCAATGGCCTGGCTTATCAAGGCAGCGACGGCGACGTCAATTATTCGGTGCGTGATTTCCCCGGCTACGGCAAATTGTCGGGCAAGTCGCTCGACGACCTGCGCGCCGGCGAGCGCGTCGACGTCAACACCGGCAAGCGCGATCCGCTCGACTTCGTGTTGTGGAAAGCCGCCAAGGAAAGCGAGCCGGGCGAAGTCAAATGGGATTCACCCTGGGGCAAGGGCCGTCCGGGCTGGCATATCGAATGCTCGGCCATGGCGAGTGATTTGCTGGGCGATCATTTCGACATCCACGGCGGCGGGCAGGACTTGCAATTCCCGCATCATGAAAACGAGATCGCCCAATCGGAAGGCGCGCACCAGCACACCTTCGTCAATTATTGGATGCACAACGGTTTCATCCGTGTCGACAATGAAAAGATGTCGAAGTCGCTGGGAAATTTTTTCACCATCCGCGACGTCCTGAAAAAATACGATCCTGAAGTGGTACGCTTCTTCATTCTGCGTGCGCATTATCGTAGCCCGTTGAATTATTCGGATGCGCATCTGGACGACGCTCGTGTTGCCTTGACTCGTCTTTACACGGCGCTGAAAGACGCTCCGGTCGAAACGGCGGAAGTGGCTGCCTCAGCGTCTGTGGATCAAAGCGATGTCTATGCACAGCGCTTTGCCGAAGCAATGAACGACGACTTCAATACACCGGTGGCGGTTGCCGTGTTGTTCGACCTCGCCAATGAAGTCAACAAGAGCAAGTCGCCGGCGCAGGCGCGGCAGTTGAGGGCGCTGGCGGGTGTGATCGGATTGCTGGAGCGACCTGCCGAAGCTTTCCTTCAAGGCGGTCAAGGCAGTGAAGCCGAAGGCCTGTCCGCAGCAGATATCGAAGCAAAGATCGCGGCGCGCGTCGCCGCCAAGCAAGCAAGGAATTTCGCCGAAGCAGACGGCATCCGCGCGGAACTCGCTGCGGCCGGCGTGATTCTGGAAGACAAACCGGGCGGTTTGACCGAGTGGCGACGAGGCTGACGAGAATGATAAAAAACAATCCCGCTGATCCAGCGATCAGCGTACCGGCATATTGGGAGCAAGCCAAAGCGGAGTTGATGAAGCGCGACCGCATCATGCGCAAGCTCATTCCGCAATTCGGCGACCTGCAACTGACCGGCCGCGGCGACGCCTTCACCACGCTGGCACGTTCCATCATCGGACAGCAGATTTCTACCAAGAGCGCCCAGGCGGTCTGGCAACGTTTCCTTGAAGCATGCCCGAAGTGCATGCCGGCCCAGGTCATCAAGGCCGGCCCGGAGAATCTTGTGGCTTGCGGGCTGTCCAAACGCAAGGCTGAGTACATTCTCGATCTCGCCAGTCATTTCAAGGCAAAGACCGTCCATCCCGACAAATGGGCGGAGATGGAAGACGAAGACGTCATTGCCGAGATGCTGCAGATTCGCGGGATCGGCCGCTGGACAGCCGAGATGTTTTTGATATTTAATCTGCTGCGGCCGAATGTGCTTCCCTTGGACGATCCGGGCTTGCTCAAGGGCATCAGCGACAGTTATTTTTCGGGCGAACCGGTATCGCGCAGCGATGCGCGCGAAGTCGCCGCGAACTGGGAGCCGTGGCGCACCGTCGCCACCTGGTATCTGTGGCGTAGCCTGGATGGCGCCACCTCCTGAAGGTTGAAAAGATTGCCGCCTGCGACCAATGTTGGCAAAGCGGCAATGCGAATAGAAGGCATGCGGGCTGTTATACTCGCGCCTGTTCATGAAAATGCGTAAAGGAATACGATGAGCAAGTCGACAACGACATTTCTGGGTTTCGAGCAGGCAATCGCCGAGCTGGACGCCAAAATCGAAGAGTTGCGCTTTGTGCAAGACGACTCGGCAGTCGATATCTCGGAAGAGATCGAGCGCCTGGTCAAGAAGAGCCAGCAACTGACCAAGGATATCTACGCCAAGCTCACGCCATGGCAAGTGTCGCAGATCGCCCGTCATCCGCAACGTCCGTACACCATGGACTATGTGAATGAAATCTTCACCGACTTCCACGAGCTGCACGGCGACCGCACCTACGCGGACGACCTGTCCATCGTCGGCGGTCTGGCGCGCTTCAACGGCCAGGCCTGCATGGTGATCGGCCATCAGAAGGGCCGCGACACCAAGGAACGCGCGCTGCGCAATTTCGGCATGCCGAAACCGGAAGGCTATCGCAAGGCCATGCGCCTGATGAAAGTCGCCGAAAAATTCAATTTGCCGATCTTTACCTTCGTCGACACCCCGGGCGCATTCCCCGGCATTGACGCGGAAGAGCGCGGCCAATCCGAAGCGATCGGCCACAATCTCTACGTGATGGCCGAACTCAAGGTGCCGCTGATCGCCACCATCATTGGTGAAGGCGGCTCCGGCGGCGCGCTGGCGATCGCCGTGGGCGATTCGGTGCTGATGCTGCAATATGCGACGTATTCGGTGATCTCGCCGGAAGGCTGCGCCTCTATCCTGTGGAAGACCGCCGACCGCGCGTCCGACGCCGCTGAAGCATTGGGCCTGACCGCGCATCGACTCAAGGCCATGGGCCTGATCGACAAGATCGTCAACGAACCGCTGGGCGGCGCCCATCGCGATCCGAAGCAAATGGCCTCGCTGCTCAAGCGCGCGCTGGCCGATACGCTGCGTCAATTCCAGGGCGTCAAGACCAAGGAACTGATGGCCGCGCGTCACGAAAAGCTGATGAGCTACGGCAAGTTCAAGGAACTCAATACGCAGGAATAAACCTGGCGCCGGCATCGCTTCCTGCAAGTTGCAATGCCGGTGTACTGTTCCCACGTTCCGCAGATGGCCTCGCTCGAGGCCATTTTTCTTTAGCGTCTCGATGTCGGCTGCAGGTGCTGTCAGGGGCGCTGAATTTCGTTTCATCATTTGCGTCATCACTCACTACTCGCGCGCAGGAAAATCACCATGTCCGCTTCAGGCGCCGTCCTCACGTTGCAAGAACAATTCTCCCAGACCATTGAGGCGCTGAGCATCCCGCATCGCGTCGACAACGAGCGCACGCTGGTCGACGTGTTTCCCGTCATTGCGGTGGCCTACAGCGGCGGACTCGATTCGTCGGTGCTGTTGCATCTCGCCGCCGCCTTTGCGCGTGAGCAGGGTGTGCGCCTGTTCGCCTTCCACATCCATCACGGCATCAGTGTCAATGCCGATCAGTGGCAGGCGCATTGCCGCGCGCAATCCGAACGACTCGGTGCGGAGTTCGATACGCGCAACGTGACGCTGGCCGCGAAGGACAAGAGCGGTGTGGAAGAAGCGGCGCGCGTGGCGCGTTACCAAGCGCTGGGGCAACTGTGCCGGGAGCATGGCGCGGGCCTGCTGCTGACCGCGCATCACCTCGACGACCAGGCCGAAACCGTGCTGCTGCAGATGTTGCGCGGCTCGGGCGTAGCCGGCATTTCAGGCATGGACAGCGCCAACAAGGCAGCGGAATTGCTTGGCGACACCGGCCTGCTGATGGCGCGTCCCTTGCTCGGCGCATCGCGCGGCGAGTTGGAGCAGCACGCGCAGCAAGAGCAGGTGACGTACGTCGAGGATGAGTCCAACAGCGACACGCGTTATGCACGCAATGCCTTGCGTCATGAAGTGATGCCGGTGCTGACGAAATTTTTCCCCGGTTTTCAGGAACGCTTTGCGCGTGCGGCAGGGCATGCGCAAGCGGCGCAGCGACTGTTGACGGTGTTGGCGAATCAGGATCTTGCTGCGTGCCTGGAGGGTGAATATCTCAGCGTGCCGGCATTGCGCCGACTGGATCCCGAGCGTGTCGACAATCTGTTGCGCCATTGGCTGGGACTGCGCGGATTGCGGATGCCGTCGTCGGCGTGGCTGTTCGAGTTGCGTACGCAATTGCTCGATGCAAAATACGATGCGCAACTGTGCGTAACGCATCCTGATTGCCAGGTGCGGCGTTATCGCGATCGCGTCTTCCTGACGCCGCGTCGCCCGCCTTTCGACGAGAACACAGGGCCGCAACCATTCATTTGGCGGGGCGAAGACAAACTGCATTTTCCGCAGTTTTCAGGCAGCCTGTTTTTCGAAGTTGCGGAAATCGGTTTCAACGCTGCATGGTTGCGCGAGCAATCCTTTTCCGTGTGCTTGCGCAGCGGCGGTGAACGCGTCCGGCTGGCGTGGAATCGGCCCGCCAAGAGTCTCAAATATCATTTCCAGAACATGGATATCCCGGCGTGGGAGCGTCCCTATCTGCCGCTTGTTTTTGCGCAGGAACAGATCCTGTACGCGGCGGGCCTCGGCATGGATTGCCATGCGCAACCGAAGCCTGATGATGACAGCAAGGAGCGTCGGATTGCCCTGCGCTGGCAGGCCGATCTGGGCTGAATGCTGAAGTCCGGTTTCTTCGACTCGCAATGAAAAACGGCTTGCCATGTTCAATGGCAAGCCGTTCTTTTTTTGCGCTCCCTGAGCGTGTTTTACATGCTACCTGTACTTCACTTCAGGCTGCCTGAATTACTTTGCCTTGGCAGGTGCTGCTGGTGCGGCAGGAGTTGCTGGTGTCGCTGGTGTTGCAGCAGGTGCGGTGGTGGTCTTTTCAGCCTTGGCTTCCTTCTTGGTGTGCTTCACGGCCTTGTGCTTGGCGGCGTGCTCAGCCTTCGGTGCTGCGGTTGCAGCGGCAGGAGTCGCCGCTGCAGGTTTTGCAGTTGCCGGTGCTGCAGGCGCGCCGGTTTGAGCGAACACTGGCAGAGTCAGGGCGGAGAACAGAGCTGCAACGACGATGGATTTCGAGTTCATGGCAATTTCCTTAAAGAGAAGTAGAGAAGTTTTTTCAGTCTCGGCGCTGACTGTTGACTCATTGTTGAGTGTCGATCGTTGCGCCTTACTTCCATTAACGAGCCGTGAACCAAAGCGACGACATCAGAGTGTTTCAAAAGATGTCATATTTGTAAGCATCTGTTGCAGTTCCTTTGCACCTGTCAGATCGCTATGCGAACGGCCAGCCATGCGAGCCGAACAAGCCCACCAGGCCGATGACGATCAGGTAAATCGCAATGATGAAATTGAGAAGGCGCGGCATCACCAGAATCAGGATGCCGGCAATCAGGGCGACCAGGGGGCCGAAGGAAAGGTGAAGGTTCATGTGATGCTCCTTGTTGGTTGATCTTGATCGGAACAGCTATAGCCGTCTGACGGCATTCAGGAGGCATAGTTCAGCAAGTCGCATCGCTTGTCCTTATAATGTCGATCCCCGCGTTATCTGCAGAAAGTACGGCATGGCTTTTCAATCTTGGTTTGCTTTTTTCCTGGCGGCTTGTCTGATCGCCATCTCGCCCGGTTCCGGCGCAGTCCTGTCAATGAGCCACGGCCTCAACTACGGCGTGCGCCGCACCAGCGCCACCATCCTCGGACTGGAACTCGCGCTTGTACTGATCCTGGTGATTGCCGGCGCCGGTGTGGGTTCGCTGCTGGTGGCATCGGAAGCCGCCTTCAATACGATCAAGTTCCTCGGCGCGGCCTACCTGATTTATCTCGGCTGGTCGCAATGGCGTGCGCCGGTGCATGTCGACGAAGCGCAAGCAGCGCGTCCGGCGGCACCGACGGCCTGGTGGCAGCGCACGGTCACCGGCTTCCTGACCAACGCCACCAATCCGAAAGGCATCGTCTTCATGGTCGCGGTCTTGCCGCAGTTCCTCAACCATGAGCGTCCGCTGTGGCTGCAGTTGTTGCTGATGGCGATCACCATGGTGGCGGTCGACCTGGTGGTGATGCATGGCTACGCGTTTGCGGCGAGCCGCATGCAGCGCTTCTTCCGGGATGCGAAGGCGGTGCGGATGCAGAATCGTTTTTTTGGTGGCGTACTGATGCTGGTCGGCGCCGGCTTGTTTTTCTTCAAGCGCAGCCCGCAATGATGTGTTTCCGATAACTCTGCGGGCAACAATCCGACAGACGTAAAAAAGCCCGCATCGACCATGTCGCGTGCGGGCTTTTTTATTGACGTCTGAATTGCCGGAATTACTTGTCCTTCTTCAGGCACTCTTTCATGAAGGCTTTGCGGTCGTCGCCTTTCTTGCCGGTGGCGTCCTTGTTGCAGCTCTTCATCTTGTCTTGCTGGGTGACTGGTGCGGCAGGGGCGGCCGGCTTGTTGGAGAGACAATCCTTCATGAAGGCCTTGCGTTCGTCACCTTTTTTGCCGGTGGCGTCCTTGTTACAGGTAGTCATCTTGCTTTGCTGGGCGGTCTGCGCCATGGCGGCTGGAGCAAACATGACGGGAGCGACGAGGGCGAAGGCCAGGGTTGCGAGCAGTTTTTTCATGGGTTTCTCCATTCAGGGATAACGTGGGTTGTGCGGTTTGGATGCCGCGTTCTTGCCTAGTTCTGCGCTTGGCACGACGACATGGCCGTCTGCTTGCCCTTGAACGTTTGCCAAACCGGCCGCGTTGACAGCGCCGCTACGCCATTTTTGTCAGCGCGGACAGGTAACGTCACCCTCGGAGCACGCGGACAGCGCCTTGAGCTCCTTGGTGCGTTCCAGCGTCTTTTCCGTCAGGCAGGATTGCAGCGCCATGTTGTGCACTGAGCCGCCGGCGCTGCGCGAGGTGGCATACTTGCAAGACAGGTCGCGGTATTTGATCCAGGCCAGCTGGACGTCGCGGATCTGATTCTGCTGGGTCTTGTCGAGGCGCTTGCGGTAGTCGATGTAAGTCTGGTTCAGCTCGGCGTCGGCCTTGTTGAGCGCCTGGCTCGCGCATTCATCGATGTCGGCCTGAGTCTGGGAGCTTTGGGCATTGCTGCAGTCCACGGCCCAGGCGCTGCTGCCGGCGATGGAGAAAGAGAGCAGCGCGGCGATGCGCCATAGGGATGATTTCATGTTTTTCCTCAACTTTATCTGGTGGCGAGTGTCTACTCTGCGGTAGGCAAAAGCAAGCGCTTTGCACAGCAACATTGTTGCGAAGTGTTACGGCGTGTTTGCAAGGCGCTGCAGATTTTTAGAAGTATCGCCCGACACCGAGTTCAATCGAAAATCAATCAATCTTCAAGTGAAGGCAGGATACATTCATGGCGCTCAACTGGATCGCAGCTTTCAAACTGATACCGTGGTCAGACGTCGTGCAGGCCACGCCGACGGTGGTGCGCGGCGCCAAGGACTTGTGGGCGCGCACGCGGGCAGGCCTGGCCAAATCAGCCATCGCCGAAGACGGCGCGACAGTGGAGCCGGGCAGCCCCGAAGAGATGGCCCAGCGCCTCACGCAGCTGGAAGCGGAGCAGGTCGACGCTTCGGCGCTGATCAACACGCTCGCCGAGCAGAATGCGCAACTGGTGGCGGCGCTCGACAGCGTGCGCAACAAAGTCAAGCTGCTGGTCGCGGCGTGCGTGCTGCTGGCGTTGAGCAGTGCGGCCTTGTGGTTGCGCTAGCCGGTGGCGTGGGGCAACTCGCTGCCGCCTGTAACGTCACCGGCATCGCCCGGTCAGGCTGACGCCGCACTCCCGGAAGCGAAGTCGCGATAGGACCGAAGGGGGCGCCCCAACAGCGTGGTCAGGCGTTCCACATCACCGGCCTCCGGAATCATTCCCTCGGTAAGAAAGCGTTCGCTCATCAGGCGCATATCGAAGGCCATCCAGCTCGGCATGAATTGTCGGAGGTTTTTCTCGAACCCTGCAGGGTCGTCTCCCGGATAGGCAATCGGGCGTCCCAACACATCCGTCCAGATTGCGGCGACATCCCTGCCGGTCAATGTTTCAGGCCCGACCAGGTTGATCCGGTTGATGGGAAGAGGGGTTGCGCTCCTTTCCCTGCGGATGAGTTCGATGGCTGCGATCTCGCCGATGTCGCGCGTATCGATCATTGCCAGTCCCTTGCTGCCGATCGGCATCGGATAGATGCCGTATCCGGTCACCACATCCTTGATCGTGACGTCGTTGTCCATGAAGTAGGCAGGACGCAGGATGGTTGCATTCATCCCCATTTGCTCGATCATGCGCTCAACGCCGAACTTGCCCGCGAAGTGCGGCACGTTCACGTAGAGGTCGCTGTGAATGACCGACAGGTAGACGATCCGTTCGATGCCGGCCTCACGGGCGACGTTGAGCGCGATCAGCGCCTGGGTGTATTCGTCGGGTACGACCGCGTTGAGCAGGAATAACGTCGAGACGCCTGCAAAAGCGCTGCGCAGCGAATCGACGTCGAGCAGGTCGCCCTGGACGACGTCAACGCCCGCCGGGAAGTCTGCCTTCGACACATCGCGCACGAGAGCGCGAACATCGGCGCCGCGTTTGACGAGCTGTTCGACAACGTGGCGGCCAACAGTGCCGGTGGCGCCGGTAACGATAATAGTCATGATGATTACTCCTTGGTGTGGTTTGTAAATTGGAAATTGCGGCAGAGGGGATCAACCCGGCACGGCGCCGTTGAGGGTGTTCGCGGTGCACATGTTTTTCCTCCTGTCGAGAAAGTTGATTCAGAGAGAGAAGTCCACAACCGTCTTGCCGACCTGCGGCTGAGTCCGATTGCGCTCGATCGCTGCGGGCAGCTCGTCGAAGCGCACGACGGCATTGACTTTCGACTGCAAGCGTCCTTGGGCCACGTCCTCTGCAATCGCTTGCAGCCGTGCGGCATCCGGTGTGTTCATGAACCAGAGGCCGCGTCGCCCGGTTGGCGTGCTGGCCAGAATGGCTGGCGATGCGGTGCTGACGATGACGCCGTCTTCGGCCAGGACAGACCATGCGCGGTTCAGCATTTCGCCGCCGACATAGTCCAGCACGAGGTCGATGTCGTTGACCGAGGCTTCGAACTGTTCTTTGTCGTAGGCGATGACGTGGTGTGCGCCGAGGCTGCGGACATAGTCGGCGTGAACGTCCAGGGCGGTGGCAAATACTACGGCGCCGGCCTGACGCGCATACTGGACCGCGAATCCTCCGAGACCGCCTGCCGCACCTTGGACAAGGATGCGCTGTCCGGCCCGTATCGGCCCGGCAAAGTGCAGGCTTTGCCATGCAGCCAATGACGCCACGGGCAACGCTGCCGCATCCACGAAGCTCAGCGCCTCGGGAATCAGGTTCAGATTGGCCTCGTCCACCGCGACCAGGTCGGCATAGGCGCCCAGTCCGCCGCGCGACCCCATGACGCGATCGCCCGGGCGCAGCTTTGTGACGCCGGCGCCAACCGCTTCGACGATCCCGGCAAGTTCAATGCCCAGCACGGTCGGCAGTTGCAGCGGAAATGCGTCCCGGACATAGCCTTCCCGGACCTTCCAGTCCAGTCCGTTGACGCCGGCGGCGTGGACACGGACCAGGACCTGGCCTTCTCCTGCAGTCGGTGCCTCGATTGACAAAATCTTGACGGCTGCCGGGCCGCCGTATTCGTTAAGAACCAATGCGCGAATCGTGTTCATGAAAAACTCCTTTGAGGTGTGGGTTGCGTACGAACAGATAATAGGTAGTTCTGAATACAAAACAAAGACTGTAAAATAGAGATACTTCGTTCCAATAATGAGACATCATGGATTTCAACGCCCTTGAAGACTTTCAGTTAGTGGCCTCTCATGGAGGCTTGGGAAAAGCCAGTCGCGCCAGCGGCCGCTCCAAGGCGACCTTGTCGCGCCGTGTCGCCGATCTCGAAGAAGCGCTAGGCATTCGGCTCATCGAGCGAGGTGCTCGCAGCCTGGAGGTGACCGAAGCCGGCCAGCTGTTGCTCGCCCGGATCGAGGGGCCGATGCGCGAGGTCGCCGAAGCGGTGGCGGCGGCACGTGATGGTCTTGCGACGCCGCGGGGCCGTCTGCGCGTTGCAGCGCCGCTTCTGTTTTCGCAACTGGCCCTGGGGAAGATTGCCGCCCGCTTCGTGGAGAGCTATCCGGAGGTGCAGATCGAAGCCGTGGCCGATGATCGCCTCGTCAATCTCGTTGACGAACACTTCGACGTCGCCATACGCATCAATCCAGGCAAGGACAGCGCATTGGTCGGCAGGTGCTTTGCCAGAGACAGGCAGGTCCTTGCTGCCGCACCATCAGTTCCGATGCCGACGGGAGATCGCGGCAAGCCGTTCCCCGTTCCGGCGGTCGTCACGCCGAGCTATCGCGACGGAGATGTCTGGTCAGTGCGCAATGGCCAGTTCACCGTCGAACCACGGCCTGTTCTGCGCCTGTCGTCGCTCCTGATGGTGCGCGATGCGATTGCCGCCGGCGCGGGGGCGGCGATGCTGCCGCAGTCCATCATTGGCAGCTTGCTGGAAAAAGGCGAACTGGTATCGTGGGGAATTGCCGGGGACGAAGTTGAGCTTTGGGTTCTGCATACCTCGCGTCGCTTGCAGAGTCCCAAGGTGCGGGCCTTCGTGGAATTCATTTGCAGGCAGTATCCTGGCGGCTCGTTCTCCATTCCGACCCTGTAAACCTGGCCGGCGACAGATGGCCATTCAATGTCGCTGACATCGGCATGAGCTTGCCGCCCAGCTAAAAACCAAGCGCGGCCGGCATGCGCTATGCTGTCGGCAATGGACGCGCTTGCCGGGCAAGGCAGCGCGTCGTTTCCTTCTGATTTCCGCCTGGAGTTGCATGTTTCTTCTATCGTTGCGCATGACGCGTCGTGACTGGCGCGCCGGTGAACTGCGCTTCCTGCTGATTGCCCTGATCGTCGCGGTGGCGGCATTGTCCTCGGTCGGGTTCTTTGTCGACCGCATGCGTGCCGGCCTCACGCGCGACGCGCACCAGTTGCTCGGCGCCGATCTGCTGGTCGGAGCGGACCAGCCGCTTAATCCGGCCTGGCTGGAACAAGCGCGCCAACGCAATCTGACGATGGCGCAGACGGTGGTGTTCCCGAGCATGGCGCTTGCCGGCGAAGGTGAGGCCGGCGCCAATGCGGCGCGCTCCATTCTGTCGTCGATCAAGGCGGTCACCAGCGCGTATCCGCTGCGCGGACAACTGAAGCTGGCCGACACTCATGACCCTGATGGCGCTGACCTTGTCGCCGAAGGCGTGCCGCAAGCCGGCACGGTCTGGGTCGATCCGAACATTCTCTCTGCCCTGCAAGTAAAGCAGGGGGATCCGCTCAAGCTGGGCGACAAGACCTTCCGCATCGCCGGCGTGATCTCGGTCGAGCCGGATCGCGGCAGCGCGTTCGTCAATTTCGCGCCACGCGTGATGCTCGGCATGGATGACCTGGCCGCCACCGGCCTGGTGCAATTCGGTTCACGGGTGACCTATCGCCTGCTGCTGGCGGGCGCGCCGGAGCAGATCAAGGCTTACCAGCAATGGCTGCAAAAGACCATCGACGACGGCAACATCAAGGGTGTGCGCATCGAGTCGCTCGAATCGGGCCGTCCGGAAATGCGCGCCACGCTCGATCGCGCTGAACAATTCCTGTCGTTGGTCGGCCTGCTGTCAGCCTTGCTGGCGGCGGTCGCCGTGGCGATGGCGGCGCGTCGCTTCATGCTGCGGCATCTGGATGCCTGCGCCATGCTGCGCTGTTTCGGCATGACGCAGAATCAGGTCACGCTGATGTACCTGCAGGAATTCATCGTGGTCGGGCTGGCCGGCAGCGCGCTGGGCGTGCTGCTCGGTTTCGCCGCGCATTTTGCGCTGCTCGAATGGCTCGGTCGATTCATGCCGACTACGCTGCCGCCGGCGAGTTGGTGGCCCGCGCTGCAAGGCGTCGCGGTCGGCTTGCTGTTGCTGGTCGGGTTCGCCTTGCCGCCGCTGCTGCAGCTGCGCAACGTGCCGCACAACCGCGTGATCCGGCGCGAAGCCTCGGCGCCGAAGGCGATGAGTATCGCCACCTATGCGCTGGGCATGCTGGTGTTCGCCGGATTGCTGCTGTGGCAGGCCGGCGATATCAAGCTCGGCGCCATGACGGCCGCCGGATTCCTCGGCGGGTTCGCGTTGTTTGCGTTGATCGCCTGGGCATGCCTGCGTAGCGTGCAATCGTTGCGCGGCCTGTTCAACAACCAGAGCTGGCGTTTCGCCATCGATGGTTTACAGCGCCGGCCCGGCGCCACCACGATGCAGATCGTGGCGCTTGGTCTCGGCCTGATGGCCTTGCTGCTGCTGACAGTGATCCGCGGCGACCTGATCGGCGCCTGGCGCCAGGCTACGCCCGCCGATGCGCCGAACCGCTTCGTCATCAACATCCAGCCGGACCAGAAAGATGTGGTCGAGCAAAAGCTGAAGCAGGCCGGCTTGCAGCAGGCGCGTCTGTTCCCGATGATCCGCGGCCGCCTGGTGCAGATCAACGGCAAGCCGGTCACCAACGACACCTATCAGGAAGACCGCGCCAAGCGCCTGGTGGATCGCGAATTCAATCTGTCGACCATGCGCGACCTGCCGGCGCAGAACACCATCGTCGGCGGCAAATGGTATGACGACAGCCGCCCCGAAGCGTCGGTGGAAGAGGGCCTGGCCAAGACGCTCAAGCTCAGCCTCGGCGACCAGTTGCAATTCGACATCGCCGGCCAGTTGGTCAGCGTGCCGGTCACCAGCATCCGCAAGCTCGAATGGGGTTCGCTGCGGGTCAATTTCTTCGTCATCATCAATCCGGCAGCGATGCGCGAGATGCCTCAAACCTGGATCACCGCTTTCCACTTGCCGGACGCCAAGGCCGGGCTCGGCAACGTCCTGACGCGCGATTTCCCCAACCTCACGGTGGTGGATATCGGTAGCGTGCTCAAGCAGATCCAGGACATCGTCGACCAGGTGATTTCCGCAGTGGAATTCCTGTTCCTGTTCACGCTGACGGCCGGCGTGCTGGTGCTGTATGCAGCGCTGGTCGGCACCCAGGATGAGCGGGTGCGTGAAGCCGGCTTGCTGCGTGCGCTCGGCGCTACCCGGCAAGAGTTGGCAAAGGCGCAACGTATCGAGGTCATGCTGATCGGCAGTGTGGCCGGATTGCTGGCCGCCAGCGGCGCCGCCGCCATCGGCTGGGCGCTGGCGCATTACGTGTTCGACTTCGAGTGGCGCTTCAGCCCGTGGCTGTGGCTGGCGGGCGCCGGCATCGGCATGGCGTGCGCCGTATTCGGCGGCTGGGCCGGCTTGCGCAATGTGCTGTCGAGGCCGCCGCTGCAGACCTTGCGCGAGGCCTGAGGACGTCTTAAGCGGGAGACATGCCGGCACCGAAGCAGGTATCATCTCGGTCTATGCAAATCGAAGACCTCAATCAGCCGACCGTCTATGACATGATCGGCGGCGCGGAAAAGCTGCGCGCCATGGTGGATCGTTTCTACGATCTGATGGACCTCGAGCCGGAGTTCGCCGGCATCCGCGCGCTGCATCCGCCGTCGCTCGACGGCTCGCGCGACAAGACCTACTGGTTTCTGTCCGGCTGGAGCGGCGGTCCCAACCTGTACACAGAACGCTTCGGCCATCCCTTCCTGCGCGCGCGCCATCTGCCGTTCGCCATCGGTATTTCCGAGCGCGACCAATGGCTGCGCTGCATGGCCTGGGCGATGGAAGACACCGGCCTCGATGAAGCCCTGCGCACGCGCCTGATGCAGTCGTTCTTCCAGACTGCCGACTGGATGCGCAACAAGCCTGACTAATTCACGACCTCTCAAGAAACACCCGACATGACCCTGACTGAAATGATTCTCCTCGCCCTGATCGCCGTCGGCATTGTGCTGCAGATCGTGATCCTCCTGCGCGGCCGCGCCAGCATCGATATCGGCACGCCGTTGCAGCAACTCAAGAGCGAATTGCAACGCCACCAGCAGGATCTGGCCGAGCGCAGCGAACGCGAATTGCGCGACCAGCTGCAATCCAACGCGCAAAGCACCCGCCAGGAACTGGGCGGTAATTTCGGCCAGCTGCAGCAGACGCTGGCGGCGCAGATGACCAGCGTTGCGACCCTGCAGAACAACCAGATCGACAGTTTCGCGCAGCAGCTGGTCAAGCTCAACGAGACCAACGCCCAGCAACTCGACGGCATGCGCCAGACCATGAATTTGCAGGCGCAGGCCAGTCGCGAAGAGCAGGCCGCGTCGCTCAAGCGTTTCGGCGACACGCTCAACCAGACGCTGACCACGCTGACCGAATCCAACGCCCAGCGCATGGCCGAAGTGCGCGCCACGCTGGAAGCCAAGATCAAGGATCTGCAACTGGACAACGGCAACCGCCTCGAAGAGATGCGCAAGACCGTCGATGAGAAGCTGCACGCGACGCTGGAGCTGCGCCTGGGCGAATCGTTCAAGCTGGTCTCGGATCGCCTCGACAAGGTACATCAGGGCCTCGGTGAAATGCAGCAGCTGGCGATCGGCGTGGGCGACCTGAAACGCGTGTTGACCAACGTCAAGACGCGCGGCACCTGGGGCGAAGTGCAGCTGGAAATGCTGCTGGAACAAATGCTCACGCCGGATCAGTACGCCAAGAATGTCGAGACCGTGCCCAACACCGGCGAGCGCGTCGAGTTTGCGATCAAGCTGCCGGGCAACGACGACGGCGGCACGCCGGTATGGATGCCGATTGACGCCAAATTCCCCAAGGAACAATACGAACGCCTGGCCGAAGCCGCCGACCGCGCCGATGCAGAAGGCGTGGCGCAGGCCGGTCGCGAACTGGAACGCGCCGTGCGCGGTGAAGCCAAGACCATCGCCGAAAAATATCTGTCGCCGCCCTTGACGACCGATTTCGCCATCCTGTTCCTGCCGACCGAAGGTCTGTATGCCGAAGTTATGCGCAGGCCGGGTTTGTCGGACGACTTGCAGCGCACGCATCGCGTGAGCATCGCCGGACCGTCGACCTTGTCGGCGCTGCTGAACAGTTTGCAGATGGGATTCCGCACGCTGGCGCTGGAAAAGCGTTCATCGGAAGTGTGGCAAGTGCTGGGTGCGGTGAAGACCGAATTCGGCAAGTTCGGCGACGTGTTGTCGGCGACCAGGAACGCGCTGGAACGCGCCGCCAAGAACATCGAGCAGGCAGAAACGCGCACACGCCAGATGACGCGCAAATTGAAATCGGTGGAAGCTTTGCCGAGCGATACGGCGCAGAAATTGCTGGGCACTGCCGAGCCGGAAGTCGATGGCGACGGCCAGAGCGAGTTGCTCTAGGCGCTGAATCGGCTCAGCCCGAAAAAATCAGCGAATCAGGAATTTCATCAGCAACGAAAACAACCTGCCGTAAGGCGGGTTGAACAGCCGCATGACGTTAAAGCGGCTCTGTGTGAACACCGGCTTCATGTGCGAAAAGCGCCTGAAGCCTTCCTCTCCGTGATAGGCGCCCATGCCGGATGCGCCGACTCCGCCGAAAGGCAAATTCTCTTGTGCAATATGCAGCAGCGTGTCGTTGACCGTCACGCCGCCGGCGACCGTCTGCAGCAAGACCTGGTCGATGGCCGTCTCGCTTTTCGCAAACATATACAGCGCGAGCGGGCGGGGCCTGGCGTTGACGAAGGCGATCGCCTCGTCGAGATTCTCATATGTCACGAGCGGCAGCAACGGCCCGAAAATTTCTTCCTGCAGGATGCGCGCATCCGGCGCGACTTGCGTCAGCGCCATCGGCGGCAATAGTCGCGTCGATGGATGTGGCGTATGCGTGGTGAGTTGTTCGACTATCGCACCGCGTTCGCGTGCGTCGTCGAGCAGCGCTTGCAAGCGGGTGAAATGGCGTTCATTGACGATGCTGGTGTAATCGTCGATGGCCAGGCGCTCGTCATTGAGCGCAGGGTACATGCGCGCCACGACGGCGCGCGCGACCTCGATGAAGTCACGTTCACGACCCTCCGGCAGCAGCACGTAATCGGGGGCGATGCAGGTCTGGCCGGCGTTGAGCAGTTTGCCGCTGACGATGCGCGCGACCGCATGTTTGAAGTCGGCGTCGGCGGCGATGATGGCCGGCGATTTTCCGCCCAGCTCCAACGTTACCGGCGTCAAATGCTCGCTGGCGATGCGCATGACCTCGCGGCCGACGGCGGTGGAACCGGTGAAGATCAGATGATCGAAGGCGAGGGCGCAGAATTTCCGGGCGACCTCGACGTCGCCATTGATGACAGCGATTTCATCGTCCGAAAATGATTGCCGGATCAAGCGATCGAACAGCTCGCCGAAGGCCGGCGTGTTTTCCGACAGCTTGATCATCGCCAGGTTGCCTGCGGCCAGCGCGCACGCCAGCGGACCGACGGTCAGCAGCAGCGGATAATTCCACGGCGTGACGATGCCGACCACGCCGAGCGGCTGCGGCAACAGGCGATTGTCGGCCGGCTTGAACCAGATCGCGGTGGGTCGGGTTTGCGGCTGCATCCAGTGCTTGCCATGAGCCAGCGCATGGTCGATCGCCTGCAGGCTGGTGAAGACTTCGAGGAACTGGGTTTCGTGCTGCGAGCGATTGCCGAAGTCGGAACTGATCGCCGCAGCGATGTCGCCACGGTGGCGCAGCAGCAGATGGCGCAGGCGTTGCAAGCGGTCCTGGCGCTCTTCCCACGGCGTCGCCGGCTGCGCGCGCGAGCGCAGGTGCAGCCGGTCGAAGCGCGCGGACAGCGTCATGGTCTCAGGTCAAACCGTCGAACAGCACCACCTGCACCAAATCGCCGGCCGCGATGTCGCCCTGGGCGTCATCGAGCACGATGATGCAGTTGGCGTCGGACATCGAGCGCAGGATGCCGGAGCCTTGCGCACCGGTCAGTTTTACTTTCCATATGCCGTCGCTATCGGGCGCGAGGATGCCGCGTTGATATTCAGTACGTCCAGGCTTCTTGCGGATTGCCGACAGCGACCTCGCTTGCAGGCGCGGCAGCGGGCTGGCGTCGGCGCCCGACATGCGCAACAAGGCGTCGCGCACGAAGAAATAGAAGCTCACCATCACCGCCACCGGATTGCCGGGCAGGCCGAACAAGTAGGCGCCGCGATCATGCGACGCGATGCGGCCGAAGGCCATCGGCCGGCCTGGGCGCATGCCGATTTTCCAGAACAGCATGTCGCCCAGCTTGGTCATGGTCTGCTTGGTGTAGTCGGCTGCACCGACCGAGACGCCGCCGGAAGTGATGACGGCATCGGCGTGTTCGCAGGCGCTGCGGAAGGCTGCTTCCATGGCGACCGGATCATCCCTGACCACGCCCATGTCGATGATGTCGCAGCCGAGGCGCGTGAGCATGCCGTACAGCGTATAGCGATTGGAGTCGTAGACACAGCCCGGGTCGAGCTGTTCGCCGACCGAGCGCAATTCGTCGCCGGTCGAAAAGAAGGCCACGCGCAGGCGACGCTGCACCGGAATTTCGGCTACGCCCAGCGAGGCCAGCATGCCGATGTCGGCCGGACGCAGGATCTTGCCGGCGCGCAGGGCAATCTGACCATTGCGCAGGTCTTCACCGCGCAGGCGGCGGTTGTCGCCGCGCCGTACGCGACCAGCCGGAATGGTCACGGCGGCATCGCTCTGGTTCTCGGTAAATTCCTGCGGGATGACGGTATCGCAATCGGCCGGCATGGCGGCACCGGTCATGATGCGTACGCATTCACCGGCGGCCACGGCGCCGTCGAACTGCTGGCCGGCATGGACGCTGCCGACGATGCGCAGCGTCAGGGCCTGGTTGTTCGCGAGATCGTCGCCGCGCAGCGCATAGCCGTCCATGGCGGAGTTGTCGTTGGCGGGTACGTCGATGGTCGAGGTGATGTCGGCAGCCAGCGTACGGTCCAGTGCACTGCGGATGGCGACGCGTTCGATCGAAGAAATCGGCTGCACGAAATCATGGATGATTTTTTGCGCCTGCGGCACGGTCATCGCATCCGGGTCATAGCCGGACACGCAACTGACGATGTCGGAGAGGGAGAGTTGAGTCATTTATTCTGATTCCAGTTGGCGCAGCTCTTGCAGCGTGTTGATGTTACTGAAGGCTGCTTCATCGTCGAAGCGGACTTCGGCGGTGCGGATGCCGGCAAACCAGCGTTCCATTTTGCGGCCGTCCTGCTGCAGATAGTCGGTCAGCGATGGCAGCAGGGTTTTCCTGAGCAGGCAGAACACCGGGTGACGCTGCAGGTTCGCCTGCCCGGCGGAGCCGGTGACAGCGATGGCGGCGTCGGCCTGCTGTCCGATCAATGCAGCGGCCAACTGTGTGACCAGATCCGGCGGCAGCAATGGGGAGTCGCAAGGTGCAGAGACCAGGTAGTCGGTGGCGCAATGCGTCAGGCCGCTGTGCAAGCCCGCCAACGGGCCGGGAAAGTCGGGCAGGAGGTCCGGCCATACCGGCAGATTGAACGCCGCGTAGTCGCTCTGATGGCGGTTGGCGTTGATTGCCAGCGTGCCGGTCTGGACCGCCAGACGTTCCATCACGTGCATCGCCAGCGGCTTGCCGCGAAACAGCTGCAAGCCTTTGTCGACATGACCCATGCGGGCGCCGCGTCCGCCTGCCAGTACGAGGCCGGTAATCTGTTCGGGAGGAATTGCAGCGGCGACGGCCATGGCCATCAGCCGCCGATGTAGGACATTTCGACTTTGCGCACTTGCGGCATCGATGTCGTGGACGTGTCTTTCTGTTCGCTGCGCAGTTCGGAATAGCGGTCGCCGCGGCGGCCCCAGATGGCGGCGATGGCGGAGGAGATTTCCGCATCGCTGCGCTCGCCGCGCAACAGGCCGCGCAGGTCGTGGCCTTCGCCGGCGAACAGGCAGGTGTAGATCTTTCCTTCAGTCGACAGGCGCGCGCGGCTGCAATCCTGGCAAAACGCCTGGGTGACGCTGGAGATGACGCCGATTTCGCCACCGCCGTCTTTATAGCGCCAGCGCTGTGCGGTCTCGCCGGTGTAGTTGGCGTCGATCGCTTCGAGCGGAAGTTCGGCGTGAATGCGGCGGATCACTTCGCTGGACGGCACCACTTCATCCATGCGCCAGCCGTTCGAACTGCCGACGTCCATGTATTCGATGAAGCGCAGGGTGAACGGCGTGTCCTTGAAGTGACGCGCCATCGCCAGGATTTCGTGGTCGTTGACGCCTTTCTTGACGACCATGTTGATCTTGATGGGGCCGAGGCCGACCTTGTGCGCGACATCAAGGCCATGCAGGATCTGCGAAACCGAGACGTCGACATCGTTCATGCGCTTGAAGTTGGCGTCGTCCAGCGCGTCCAGCGAGACGGTGACGCGCTTGAGGCCGGCATCCTTGAGCGCCTGCGCCTTTTGCGCCAGCAGCGTGCCGTTGGTGGTCAGGGTCAGGTCGAGCTCGCGACCGTCGGGCGTGCGCAACTCGTGCAGCATGCCGATCAGGCGTTCCAGATGCTTGCGCAACAGCGGCTCGCCGCCGGTCAGTCGGATCTTCTCGACACCGTGACCGACAAACAGGGTGGCCAGGCGCGTGATTTCTTCAAACGACAGCAGGGAGGAGTGCGGCAGGAAGCTATAGTCCTTGTCGAACACTTCCTTGGGCATGCAATACACACAGCGAAAATTGCAGCGATCGGTGACCGAAATGCGCAGGTCGTGCAGCGGACGCATCAAGGCATCGGCCAGGAAGCCGGACGGTGCTTCCAGCAGCGCGGGCACGGCTGCGAGGCTGCCGTTCAGGCGTTCGTCGATGATCGGAATGATGCGTTTGTTCATACTCGCTACGATAGCATGCGGCGGAGAATTAGGCAGTGTACAGAGCGGTCGGGGCGATCACGGTACAGTGCGGAAACAGGATGCTATTTACTTGCCAATTTGCAATGGTGAAAATGCACATTGTGCCGACGACAGACGAGAAAAAAGGGAGTTTTCACTCCCTTTTTTCTTTCCTGCGCGATGCTTGTGCTTGCTAAGGCATCAACGACGGGTTTCGACCTGGACCAGAGGGTCAGTCGATTGCGGCGGCAATGGCTTGCGTTCACGCGGCACGCGCGGCGCAGGCACGATCTGGGCTGCGGCGGCCTGGGCTGCGCGCAGTTTTTCCGGATCGGTGCTGGCCAGGGTCAGACCGGCCGACGACAGCATGTCGTTCAGGTCATTCCATTGCTTGCCGTTGGAGGCTGCAGGAGCAGGGGCTGCAGCGACTGGTGCCGGAGCAGGCGTCGGAGCAACAACTGCCGGAGCCGCTTCAACTGCTTGCGGCGCTGGTGCAACTACGGGCGCAGCAAGAGCCGGTTCCACGGCTGCCGGGGCAGGCGCTTCGACGGGGGCAACCGCAGCGGACGGAGCAACTTCAGCTACTGGTTCCGCTACGACCGGGGCCGGCGCTTCGACAGCGGCTACCGTTTCCTGAACACGCGTCACAGCAACCGGTGCAGGCGCAGCTTCGGCCGGCGTTTCAATTGCCGGAGCAGCTTGCACGGCGACCGGAGCTTCAGCAGGAGCTGGAGCAGAAGCCGCTGCTGGTGTTGCAGCAGGAGCCTTTTCGTACCATGGACGCTCATTGTCGTCGGCAGGCGCAGCGACAGTTGCAGCTGGAGCGGCAACTTGCGCCGACTCTTCGCCATCCGCACCTTCAGCGGATTCGCCATCGGCGTTTTCGCCACCGTTTTCACCGTCACGATCGCGGCGATTGCGGTTGCGGCCGCCACGACGACGACGACGACGCGGTTCGCCTTCTTCGGTTGTGCCTTCAACTTGATTGCCTGCCACTTGTGCAGTTTCAGCGCCTTCGACGTCGGTCACTGCGGCAGCAGCAACACCGGTCGCCAGAGCGGCTTCCAATGGCAATCCATCTTCCGCTTTCGGCAGGTCCTTGCGCTCTTCGCGTGGTGGACGCGGCGTGCGCGGTTGACGTGGTTCACGTGCTTCGCTGCCTTCGCGCGGCTCGCGGTTTTCGCGTGGTTCGCGGGCTTCCTTCGGCTCACGCGGTTCACGGCCTTCGCGCGGCTGGCGTGGTTCACGCGGTTCGCGCGGCTCACGATCATTGCGACCTTCTGCGCCTTCACGCGGCTCGCGTGGTTCGCGGGCTTCCTTCGGTTCACGCGGTGGGCGCGGCGGACGGGCTGGCTTGCCTTCGTATTCCTGCTTGCCGGATTCGTCGCGGGCGGCTTTCTCAGGTGCTGCGCCGTCGCGCTCTTCGCGCTCGTTGCGGTTGCGGCCGTTGCGGTTGCGACCGTTACGGTTGCGGCCGTTGCGGTCGGCGTGATCGCGTTTTTGCGGGCTCTTGGTGTCGGCTGGTGCGGCGACAGGCGTCGCTTCAACCGGCTTGGTGCGGAAGAAGCTCCAGATCTTGCTGAAGAAGCCCGACTCAGGCGCCAGTGTCGGCGGCTGCTCAACCGGTGCTGCCACCTTGCGCTCGACGATAGGAGCTGGCTGGTCAGGGGTGATGCCCTTGACGACGGCTTCCTGGCGCGGCTTGACGTCTTCCTTCTGGCGCTTGCTGTAACCGATGTCGGTTTCGGCTTGTTCTGCCATGGCGTAGCTGGCTTGCGCGTCATCCAGGCGTGGATCGTCGTGCTTGATGCGCTCGAGCTTGTAATGCGGGGTTTCCAGATGCTTGTTCGGGATCATGATGACCGTCACGCGGTGGCGTGTTTCGATCTTCAGGATTTCGCCGCGCTTTTCGTTCAACAGGAAAGCGGCGACGTCGACCGGCGCCTGGACGTGAATGGCGGCCGAGTTTTCCTTCATTGCCTCTTCCTGGATGATGCGCAGGACTTGCAATGCGGACGATTCGGTATCGCGGATGTGGCCGGTGCCGTTGCAGCGCGGGCAGGTCACGTGGCTGCCTTCGGACAGCGACGGACGCAGGCGCTGGCGCGACAATTCCATCAGGCCGAAGCGCGAGATCTTGCCCATCTGGACGCGGGCACGGTCGTGGTGCAGGGCGTCTTTCAGGCGGGATTCGACTTCACGCTGATTCTTGGCGTTTTCCATGTCGATGAAGTCGATGACGATCAGGCCGCCCAGATCGCGCAAGCGCAATTGGCGGGCCACTTCGTCGGCGGCTTCAAGGTTGGTGTAGAACGCGGTGGTTTCGATGTCGGAGCCGCGGGTGGCGCGCGCCGAGTTGACGTCGACGGAGACCAGGGCTTCGGTGTGATCGATCACGATGGCGCCGCCGGAAGGCAACGGCACGGTGCGCGAGTACGCGGTTTCGATCTGGTGTTCGATCTGGAAGCGCGAGAACAGCGGCACGTCGTCGTGGTAGCGCTTGACGCGGTGGACCATGTCCGGCATCACGTGCGCCATGAACTGCTGGGCTTGTTCGTGGATGTCGTCGGTGTCGATCAGGATTTCGCCGATGTCAGGCTGGAAATAGTCGCGGATCGCGCGGATCACCAGGGACGATTCCTGATAAATCAGGAACGCGCCGGAACCGGACTGGCCGGCGCCTTCGATGGCGCGCCAGAGTTGCATCAGGTAGTTCAGATCCCACTGCAGTTCGTCGACGTTGCGGCCGATGCCTGCGGTGCGGGCGATGACGGACATGCCGTTGGGCAGGTCCAGCTTGTCCATGGTTTCGCGCAGTTCCTGGCGATCTTCGCCTTCGACACGGCGCGATACGCCGCCGCCGCGCGGGTTGTTCGGCATCAGGACCAGGTAACGGCCGGCCAGGGAGATGAACGAGGTCAGGGCTGCGCCCTTGTTGCCGCGTTCTTCCTTCTCAACCTGGACGATGATTTCCTGGCCTTCGCGCAGGGCTTCCTTGATGGAAGCGTTGCGGACGTCGATGCCTTCCTTGAAATAGGTGCGGGCAACTTCCTTGAATGGCAGGAAGCCGTGGCGCTCTTCGCCGTAATTGACAAAGCAGGCTTCGAGCGATGGCTCGATGCGGGTGATGACGCCTTTGTAAATGTTGGATTTACGCTGTTCGCGTCCGGTGGCTTCGATATCGATGTCGATCAGTTTTTGACCGTCAACGATGGCTACGCGCAATTCTTCCTGCTGCGTAGCATTGAACAACATACGTTTCATGTTTCACTCCGTGGCACTGAGGCCGCTTTATTGACGCACGATGAATGCATCAAAAGTACAAGGATGTACGCGAGAACGAAGTGATTGGGGGAGGGAATTGCCTTAGTGTGTGGAGCGCGCCAGGGTGGCGGCACTCATGCACAACGGGGCGCGGATGCGGTGAACCGGGAAGCCGAGCAGCTCCGTATCCACGCGCGCCGTTCCGCATGGAGCGGTCACGGCAGCTGTGGACGGTAAGCTATATGTTTGAGCCAAACGAAGCATTATTCTAAAAGTTGGCAAATCGGCGAATCGGGTTCACTTGCATCAACCGGCAAGCACTTCGTTTTTCAACTGAAGGTCTTGCCAGACTTTATCCTGATAATCCAAGCACATCTGTTCAACATCCAAGTGCGTTATCCGATTGCAACTGCGGTGCAAACTGGACTCGCGCAGGGATGATGCGTACACGTTTTTAAGGAACCGTCCAATCGCGCGGAGAAATGTCGCGTCCACAATGTCTTCGTAGGGTGTACGAGGCTTGCCGACAGGACCCTGTCGCCGCATGCTGCGATTTTTAATGGTTCCCCCCATCAAATTTGCAAATTAGCGAGGCTGATGAAGACGCCTCTGTGTAGAATGGTCTTTTTTATTCTTACACTGACACCGGTTTTCTGACCAGCGTCGAGCGATTATATATTCAAAATGAAGGACTTAGCGAGATTTTCTGGGAAGACGCCTGAAAAGCCTGAATCACCCGCGTCGACCCAATCTGCACCTGCTTCGCCGCAAGTCCAGCTGCTCACGATTTCGGAAGAGGAAGCCGGTCAGCGCATCGACAATTTCCTCTTGCGCGTCTGCAAAGGCGTGCCCAAAAGCCATATCTACCGTGTCCTGCGTTCCGGCGAAGTACGTGTCAACAAAGGCCGTATCGACCAGACTTATCGTCTGCAAGACGGGGATATCCTGCGCGTGCCGCCGATCCGCATTGCCGAAAAGGCATCTGCTGCGGTGGCTCCCGGCGCCGAATTCAAGATATTGCTCGAAGACAATCATCTGCTCATCATCGACAAGCCGACCGGCGTGGCCGTGCATGGCGGATCCGGCGTCAGCTACGGCGTCATCGAGCAATTGCGCGCCTCGCGTCCGGACGCCAAATTCCTGGAACTGGTACACCGGCTTGACCGCGACACCTCGGGTGTTTTGTTGCTGGCCAAGAAACGTTCGGCGCTGACCAACCTGCATGAGCAGATGCGCGACGGCCTGACCGACAAACGCTACCTGACGCTGATTCACGGCGACTGGAAAAACGCCCGCCAGCACATCAAGTTGCCGCTGCACAAGTACAGCACAGCCGAAGGTGAGCGTCGCGTGCGGGTGCAGGAGGACGGCCAGGCGTCGCACACGGTGTTTTCCCTGATCCGGCGCTATGGCGAATTCGCTTTGCTGGAAGCGGAACTGAAAACCGGTCGCACCCATCAGATACGCGTGCATTTGTCTGCCAGCGGTTTTCCCATCGTGGGCGACGACAAGTACGGTGATTTCCCCCTGAACAAGTCCTTGCAGAAAGCCGACGGCGAGAGGATCGCGTTCAAGCGCATGTTCCTGCACGCGCATCAGATCAGTTTTACGCATCCCGATAGCGGCAAGACAGTGACCCTGAAGGCCGGTTTGCCGCCCGAATGCCAGCGCTTCCTTAAGAGCCTGGAAGGCCTTGATGCGGCGTCCGCAGTTTGATCGGACCGCGGGCCGGCACACGATTTTTGAATATGTTGAAAAGTGAAACATGGCAAGAAAGCAATTTGACCTGATCGTCTTCGATTGGGATGGCACGTTGATGGACAGCACCTCGACGATCGTACGTTGCATCCAGGCCGCCGCGCGCGACCTGGGCCTGCCGATTCCCGACAAGAGTGCGGCTTCCTACGTGATCGGGCTGGGCCTGCAGGACGCGATGCAGGCGGCGATTCCGGACGTCGATCCGAAATACTATCCGCGCATCGTTGAGCGCTATCGCCACCATTACCTGGGCCAGGACAAAGACCTGAGCCTGTTCGACGGCGTGCGCGAAATGCTCGACGACCTCGGACAGCAAGGCTATTTCCTCGCCGTCGCCACAGGCAAGAGCCGCGTCGGTCTCAACCGCGCGCTCAACAGTACCAATCTGCTGTCGGTCTTCGACGCCACGCGCTGCGCGGACGAGACGTTTTCCAAGCCGCATCCGGCCATGTTGCAGGAACTCACACGTGAACTCGGCCAGGAAATGGGCCGCACGCTAATGATCGGCGACACCACCCACGATTTGCAGATGGCGCTTAATGCAGGTGCAGCCGGGGTTGCGGTAGAATTCGGCGCGCATCCGGTGGAACAGTTGCAGGCGCTCAATCCGCTGTATTCTGCCGGTTCCATCAAAGTGCTGCACCAATGGCTCAATGACAACGCTTAGGAAACCCGGCTATGGAAGAAGTGTTGATTCCGGTATGCGCCTCGACTGAGATCGAGGAGGGCGGCAAAGGCCGTCGCTTTGCGGTATCGGTACACGGCGACGACGCTACCGGCTTCGTGGTGCGCTACGGCGGCGCGGTCTACGGTTACCTGAACCGCTGCGCCCACGTACCGATCGAGCTGGATTGGGCAGAGGGCGAGTTCTTCGAATCCAGCGGCCTGTATCTCATGTGCGCAACACACGGCGCGGTATATGCGCCCGATACCGGCAAATGCGAAGGCGGCCCTTGTACGGGTGCGCGTTTGCGTAAGATCATGGTGTTTGAAAAAGACGGCGCCATCTTCTGGGCGCCCGACGATTATGTAAGGCCCGCGCTGGCATAAGCCATGCGGGAACCCCGGCAGCCCTCGCCAGCAGTGCATAAGCTGGCATCGGCAGGCTGCCGTTCCGAGTGACGATATGAGCAATAACGAATTTGAAAATCCCGAAGCACAACCGCCCAAACCGGCTGAACCGGTGCCGCCCACTACCGGCACTGCAACGACGGTAGTCGCGGAAGAAAAGAAGGGCGGCTGGGAGCGCGACGTGCTGGAAAAGCTGGCCCTCTTCGCCGTCAAGGAACAACGTGCGCGCCGCCGCTGGAGCATCTTCTTCAAGATCGCCGGCCTGGCCGTGCTCGTGTTCGTGGTCTGGAGCGCCTTCAACTACACCAAGTCGGAAGCGGAGCCGGTCGGTACCCATACCGCGCTGGTGGAAATCTCCGGCACCATCGAAGCCGAAGGCCGGGGTTCGGCTGCAGCCGTGATTCCGGCGCTGGACAAGGCGTTCGCCGCCGACGATTCGCTCGGCGTGATCCTCAAGATCAACAGCCCCGGCGGCAGCCCGGTCCAGGCCGGCATGATCAACGATGAAATCGTGCGCCTGCGCAAGCAATACCCGAAGAAGCCGCTGTACGTCGTGGTCGAGGAAATGTGCGCCTCCGGCGGTTATTACATCGCCGCGGCGGCCGACAAGATCTACGTCAACAAGGCCAGCATCGTTGGCTCCATCGGCGTGCTGATGGATGGTTTCGGCTTCACCGGCCTGATGGACAAGGTCGGCGTCGAGCGCCGTCTGCTGACTGCCGGTGAGAACAAGGGTTTCCTCGATCCGTTCAGCGCCCAGAATCCTAAGCAGAAGGAATACGCGCAGCAGATGCTCAACGAAATCCATCAACAATTCATCGACGTGGTGCGCAAAGGCCGCGGCCAACGCCTGAAGGAAACGCCGGAGACTTTCTCCGGCCTGTTCTGGACCGGTTCGAAGGCGGTTGAGATGGGCCTGGCCGATGGTTTCGGCACCGTCGACAGCGTCGCGCGCGACGTCATCAAAGCGGAAGACCTGGTTGACTACACCCAGACCGAAGGCTTGCCTGAGCGCGTGCTCAAGAAGTTCGGCGTGGCGGTCGGCAGCGGCGTCGCCAAATCGATGGTGGGCAGCAACGGATTGCAACTGCGCTGATTCTGCAGTTCACGTAAAACAGCCGGCGGAGATGATCGCATCTCCGCCGGCTGTTTTTATTTCCGTACGAGGATTTATTCGGCCAGCAACAGGAACACCGTCGGTTTCTTGTGAAAGTCTGGTGTCTTGCCGGCGCCAAGTTCGCTTTTCCATTTGGCGGCAGTCTGCGTGCGGATTGCTTCGCTCGCCAAGGTCAGGTCGGTCGCCACGCTGATCAGCGTGTTGCCGTTGCAGGCAGTTGCCAAGGCTTCCAGCATCGCGCCGTTGCGATAAGGCGTTTCGATCAGCAATTGGGTCTGTTTTTCCTGGCGCGAACGATCTTCCAGTTGCTTGATGCGTTTGGCGCGTTGTGCGGCGTCGGTCGGCAGATAGCCGTTGAAGGCGAAACTCTGGCCGTTGAGGCCGCTGCTCATGACCGCCAGCAACAGCGACGACGGTCCCACCAGCGGGCGTACCTGGATGCCGTGCTGATGCGCCAAGCGCACCAGGTTGGCGCCGGGGTCGGCCACCGCCGGCACGCCTGCTTCCGAGATCAGTCCGGCATCTTGCCCGGCCAGCAGCGGCGCCAGCAAGGTCGGCAAGGCCGCGGCTTCGGTGTTGACGTTGAGTTCGGCGATGCGGATTTCCTGCAAGGGTTTGGCCAGCGGATGATGCACATTGACCAACTTGAGGAAGGCGCGCGTGGTCTTTGCGTTTTCCGCGATGAAATACTCGAGGCGTGCGGCCAGCGCCTGTACCTCGGTCGGCAGGATGGATGCCAGCACGTTGCTGTCCGCCGTATCGGCGGGGCCCAGCGTATTGGGCACAAGATAAAGAATACCGGGCATGTCTAAGTCGTTAAAATAAGGGCTGGCGCTATTAGACCTGATTTCACCGCTGCCTGCGAGCTTTCGGCGGGTTTGTCGGGCAAGTCTTATACGGTTGTCATGAAACTGTCATGCTAGGCAACTATTGTGTCGGTTCGGCATCGACAGAAATTAGCTAAATAATTTCCATACGGCCTCAACACCCTCCGAAAGGGAATGAATGTTTGCAGCAGTAGATCTTGGTTCCAACAGCTTTCGCCTGCATATCGGCAAGCATGAAGGCGACACCATACGTGTCGTCAAAAGCGCGCGCGATCCGATTCGCCTGGCGGCCGGTCTGGACAAGAACGGCAAGCTGACGCCGCAGGCAATTGCCGGCGCGGTCGAATCGCTGGCCCGCTTCCGCACCATCCTGCGCGATTACCAGCTCGACGCCGTGCGCGTGGTCGCGACCAATACCTTGCGCGTCGCCAAGAACGCGCATGAATTCCTGCCCGACGCCGAACGCGCGATCGGCTACCCGGTGGAAATCATTTCCGGTGAAGAAGAAGGCCGTCTGATCTACATGGGCGTCGCCGGCGCACTGGCCTTGCCTGACGAAGACCGCCTGGTGATCGACATCGGCGGCGGTTCGACCGAAGTCATCCTCGGCCATGGCAGCGACGTGCGCCGGGTCGAGTCCTTCGGCATCGGCACCGTCAATCAGAGCCAGGCTTTTTTCGGCGATGGCTACATCAATGAAGCCGCGTTCGAGCGTGCCATCCTGTCTGCGCGTTCGCATGTGGAAGACGCCGTGGTGCCGTTCGGCGCCCAGCATCGCAGCAAGGTCTACGGCTCGTCCGGCACCATGCGCGCGATCGCCGACACGATCGCCAAGAACGGCATGGGCGACGGTCGCGTCACGCCTGAGAGCGTGGAAGAACTGAAGCAGCGCCTGATCGCTTTCGGCCACGTCGACCATATCGAACTGGCCGGCATGAAGCCTGACCGCGCCGCCGTCATCATGGGCGGCCTGGCGGTGCTGATCGGCCTGATGCAGGAATTGAATATTTCAGTCATCTCGCCGGTTGAAGCCGGCCTGCGCATGGGCGTGATGTGGGACTTGCAATTGCGCGCCACGCAGCGCGATCGTCGCGAGCAATCGGTGGATGATTTCAGCCGACGCTTCCATATCGACGAGTTGCGCGCGCGCCAGGTAGCCGAGACTGCACTAGGTTTCTTCCAGATGCTCAAGCCCGCCAACGAAGCCTATGCCAAGTATCTGAACTGGAGCGCCTTGCTGCACGAAGCCGGTCTGATCGTGTCGCAGAGCAGCTACCACAAGCATTCGTCCTACCTGATCGCCAACGCCGATCTGCCCGGCTTCACGACACGCGAGCAACGGGTGATGAGCACGCTGATCCTTGGCCAGAAGGGCAACCTGCGCAAGATCGGCGAAGTGGTGTCCGATCCTGATTTCGCCAAGGCGGTGCTGGCGCTGCGACTGGCAGTGATGTTCATGCACGCGCACATCACGCTCGATCTTGACGACGTCCGTCTCAAGATGAAGAACCGCATCGATATCGACATCAAGCGCGACTGGCTGCGCGATCACCCAACCGTGTCGTACTGGATGCAGAAAGAGCAGGAGTGGTGGAGCGGCATCGGCGTTGATTTTTCCATCCGCGTGAATGCCTGAAGCAGGCTCGCTCGCATCGCAATAAAAAAATCCCCGCACCTGGCGGGGATTTTTTATTGCTGCAGCAGAGCTTCAGTCAATTCAGTCAAGCTTGGCGGCATGCTCGCGCGTGGCGTGGAAGGTGACTTCCGGCCAGCGTTCCTGGGTCAGGCGAAGGTTCACGCCCGATGTTGCCAGATAAGCCAGGTTGCCGGCTGCATCGTGCGCCAGGTTGAAACCGGCGGATGATTTTTCGAAATCTGCCAGCTTCTTCTTGTCGTCGCAAGTGACCCAGCGCGCACTGCTGATACTGGCGCCCTCGAACACGGCGTCGACGCCGTATTCATTGAGCAAACGGCTCGCCACCACTTCAAACTGCAGTACGCCGACCGCGCCGAGGATCAGGTCGCCGTTGTTGGTCGGCTTGAAGACTTGCACCGCGCCTTCTTCACCGAGCTGTTGCAAGCCCTTGTGCAACTGCTTGATCTTGAGCGGATTGCGGATGCGCGCGACGCGGAAGAAGTCCGGCGCGAAGTAAGGAATGCCCGTGAACTGCAGCAGCTCGCCTTCAGAGAAACTGTCGCCGATCTGCATGTTGCCGTGGTTGGGCAAGCCGATGATGTCGCCGGCGTAAGCTTCTTCCACCTGCTCGCGGCTGGACGCCATGAAGGTGACGACCGACGACACCTTGATCTCGCGATTCAGGCGCAGGTGCTTGAGCTTCATGCCGCGCTCGAAGCGTCCCGAGCACACGCGCAGGAAAGCGATACGGTCGCGGTGGGCCGGGTCCATGTTGGCCTGGATCTTGAAGACGAAGCCGGAGAACGGCGCTTCCTTCGGTTCCACGCTGCGCACGGTGGCGTCGCGGCTGCCTGGGGCCGGTGCCCAGTCGAGCAGGGCATTGAGGATTTCACGCACGCCGAAGTTGTTGATGGCGGAGCCGAAGAACACCGGCGTCTGGATGCCGGCCAGGAAATCGTCCAGGTTGAACGGATGCGACGCGCCGTGCACTAGTTCGACTTCCATCTTGAGCTGTTCGATTTCCAGCGGGAACATCTCGACCAGCTTGGGATTGTCGATGCCCTTGATGATTTCGACGTTGCCGTCGGCGCGTTCTTCACCGGCCTTGAACAGCATGATTTCGTCGCGCAGCAGGTGATACACGCCGCGGAAACTCTTGCCCATGCCGATCGGCCAGGTCACTGGCGCGCATTGGATCTTGAGCACCGATTCGAGCTCGTCGAGCAGTTCCAGCGGGTCGCGCGTTTCGCGGTCCATCTTGTTCATGAACGTGATGATCGGCGTGTTGCGCATGCGGCAGACGTTGAGCAGCTTGATGGTCTGTTCTTCCACGCCCTTGGCGGCGTCGATCACCATCAGCGCCGAGTCGACTGCGGTCAGCACGCGATAGGTGTCTTCCGAGAAGTCCTGGTGGCCCGGGGTGTCGAGCAGGTTGACGACGTGGTCGCGGTATTCGAACTGCATGACCGAGCTGGCCACCGAGATGCCGCGCTGCTTTTCGATTTCCATCCAGTCAGAGGTCGCATGGCGGCCGCTCTTGCGCGCCTTGACGGTGCCGGCCAGCTGGATCGCGCCCGAGAACAGCAGCAGCTTTTCGGTCAGCGTGGTTTTACCCGCATCGGGGTGGGAAATGATGCCGAAGGTGCGGCGGCGCGCAACTTCGCGCGCGATCAGTTCAAGCGGGGCCTTGCTGGTCGAGCCGGAGTCTTCGTTCGCGGAATCGGGAGTAGTGTCTTGCATCGTGAGTCGGTAGGTCGAAGGCGTTGAAAGCGGCGAGCGCCCAGTACGACAGGCGGCCGAAGTGCGGTGCTGCCGTCGTTCATGGGAATGTGACGGAAATAGAAAAAGGGCTGGAAGATCCAACCCTTTTGTTTCCCGGCGCTCTAGGCGCCTGGTCACGTCTCGGAAGCCGCGATTATAGCGTATTCGCCGCCATTCTCCGCGTTCCGGACGCAGGTCGCCGGTTTCAGGCAGGCACTATTTCCTGTCGGGACGATCAGGCCGTTCGGCGCGCTCCTCGCGTTGCTGAGGCCGCGGCTCGGGCCGCTGGGCCTGTTCGTGACGTTCCTGCGGCGGTGGCGCAGCGTGGACGGCGGGCGCTGAACGCTGTACTTGCGGCTCGGGGCGTGGGGCGGCTTGGGCCTGCGGCGGCGGTGCGCGATGCGCTGCCTGTGGTTCCGGGCGGTGTTCCGGACGCGGTGCGTTATCGGGACGCTCGGCACGTTCCGGACGATTCTGATGCATGGCGGATGGAGCAGGCGCAACAGGTGCCGCAGGAGCAGGGCGGGCCTGCGGTGCCTGCTGAGGCGCCTGCAATTGCGACGCCGCAGCCGGAGCCGGTCGTTGTGCAGCCGGGGCATTGTTCGGCGCCATCAGGTTCGCCTGTGCCGGCCGGTTCTGGTCGCGACGGTTGTCCCTGTCATTGCGATCATTGCGATCATGGTCGCCGCGATGGTCGCGGTCATTATCGCGCTCAGCCTGTCCGGGACGCTGGTCCGGACGCGGACCCTGATTTTGCGGAGAGGGGGCGACGGCGGCATTCGGCGCTGCATTCGGACGGGATACATTGCCCACATCCGGGCGGCGATCGTCGCGACCGTTGCGCGGACTGTGCTGCCAGACAACGGGTTTGTTGTTGACGACGACGTTCCTGGTCACGTTATTGGTGACGTTGACATTGTTGATGCGCACGTTGTTGACCAGCACGTGATGCTGGCGCCAGTCGGGCCGCGCGTCGCTGTAGACCGAGCGCACGATGCCGGTGCCGGCGCCGAAGGAAATGCCGATCGAGACGTTATAGGTGGGCGGACGATAGCGCGGCGGCGGCGCCCAATAGACCGGCGGGCGCTGCGGCCACCACCAGCCGCCATACACCACCGTCGGATTGTAGTAAGGCACGTAGATGACTTGCGGATTGACCGGCTCGATCACGATGATCTGTTCCTGCTGCACGATGCGCTGCTGACTGCTGGACTGCAGGTTGCCGGCGATCTGGGCTTTCACGCGCAGATTCTGCACGGTGTCCATCACATTGGCCTGCTGCGACAGGAATGCATCGCCGAGGCGCTGCGTCCAATCCAGCTTGTCGTTCATCATCGCCAGCACAGAAGGGAATTGCGCCAGCGATTTCACGCTGGGATCCCAAGGCATCGGCGCGATCGAGCGCGCCAGTGCATCGCCTTGCAGGCCGGGGCGACTGTCGACGAAGCGCGCCGCCTGCACCACTTCCAGCGGATAGGTAGCCGCCATCAGTACCTGCGCCAGCAGCGAATCGGGATAGAGGGCGACCGGCGCCAGCATCTGGTCCAGCTCTTCCTGCGAGAAGACGGCAGGCGGACGATTCATGTCCTGCGCGGATACGTTGGACAGGCCGGACGCCATCGAAAAAAGGGCGGAGGCGATCCAGGCGAGGGTTTTCTTGTTCACGGCGATTCTCCTTTGGACGGGAAGCGCGCGATGTATCGACAATCAGTGATAAACGATTTACGGCATTGCCAATTCTTGCACCTGACGCAAAAGGAACAGGTGAAAATCCAGACAATGCGGCTCGCGCGCAGATGTCCTTATCTTCGGTCAGGGAATCGCAACAAGGTGTAACCAAACTGCAAGGGATGTTTCAGCTTCCGAATCCTGCAGCAGAGCGCGCGGTACGATTGCGCAGAAGCCGCAAAAGATGAAACTTCGCACCCGCTCATAGGAGAAAATTTAAAAATATTGAAGAAAATGTGAAGAAGGTGTTGACCGAACCACCATGTCGGGATATTATCTCGCTTCTCGGAGTGTAGCGCAGCCCGGTAGCGCACCTGGTTTGGGACCAGGGGGTCCAAGGTTCGAATCCTTGTACTCCGACCACACATGAACGGGCTGTCGAAAGACAGCCCGTTTTCATTTCCGAAGACGATTTCAAGCGCAGCAATTCCTGCTTGATTCACCGATCTGCCCTTAGCTCAACCGGATAGAGCAATGGCCTTCTAAGCCATAGGTTAGGGGTTCGATTCCCTTAGGGCAGGCCAACCTCTCTGCACTGTTCTCTTTTCTTCCCGCATCATTCTCTTTGCTTCTTGTTTCCGGCAGCCGCGTTGGCATCGACATGCAATTTGCATCGGCAATTTCAATTGGTGATCTTGTCCGTCGGATAGCGCAGCGAGTCGCGCAGGATATAACTCATCGGCATGCCGAGTGAACGCTTGTCCGGGCCGATCGGTTGCATGAACCAGCGGTTGTAGAGACGGTATATCTCTCCGCTGTTGGCCAACCTGGCCATTTGCCGATCGACCATTTTCTTGAATTCGGGGTCGTCATTGCGCAGCATGATGGCGTAGGGTTCCACAGACAGCGGTGTACCGACGATGATGAATTTTTCGGGATCCACTGCGTTCTCACGCGCACCATACAGCAATATTTCATCCATGATGAAGGCATCAGCCATGCCGTGCTCCAGCATCGAAAAACATTCCCGGTCGCCGTCCAGTTCAACCACCGTCAGATCGAGATAGCGGATATTGCTGCGCTTGTTGATGACGTCGATCATCGCCGTGGCGCGCGTGGTCACCACGCGCTTGTTGCGCAGGTCGTTCCAATTCTTGATGGGGGAGCCGGCCTTGACCAGCATGCGTACGCTGGTAAAGAAGTGCGGGATGGTGAAGGCGAACTTCTTGCGGCGTTCGGCGTTATTCGTGCTGACGCTGCACTCGAGGTCGGCGCGATTGTCGAGCAGGGCACTGAAGCGGGATGACGCATTCACGGGCAGGTACTGGATCTTGATGTCGGGCAGGCGGAGTTCCTGGCGAATGCCCTGGACGATCTTGCGGCAAATTTCGATGGTATAGCCGCTGACTTCGCCGTCGGGCTCAATCACCACGAATGGCGACAGATTGTCCACGCTTCCCATGAAGGACAGCACGACGGTTTTGGTTTCGCGGATTTTCTTGATGGTGTCGCGCGCAGAAGCAGTTGCTGACATCGCGCCGAACGTGAAGGCAAGAAGAAAGAAAAGAATAAACGGTCGGATGAAAGGCAATCTGAAGGCTGACGCGGAAGATGAGAGCAAAGGGAAATCATTCATGTGGGGCCGTCTTTCCTGCAACAACATCGGCTGATCTTATGATGCAAGTTGGCAAGATTCAAGCGCAGAAGTCCCACGATACTCCGCAAAATTGAAAAGCCACGGATCAGTCAAAGTCCTTCGATTCGACGCACACATTAATTCTGCATGAAAAGAAAAAAGCCCGGCGAG
>NZ_SPNJ01000006.1 GCF_004563925.1 Herbaspirillum sp. 3R11
AACTTCTCACTTCCTGAAACCTTTTTTACTTCCTTTTCCCCACCTCCGGCGCGCTGCGTCTTGCTGTTTGCTGCGTCGCTCTGCAGCGGGGAGGCGAACTATAGCAAAGCTTTTCCCATCCGTGCAACTATTTTCAGATAATTATTTAAACTTTTTAGCCCAACTCCACGCAAACCCGCTCCAGCTCTGGATTTGCGACCGTAAATAATTTTAAAAACAAAAGCACCGAGGCCATCCCTGACGGGATGGCCTCGGTTTTCTGCCTTAACTACCGGTGATTAGCAGTGCAGCAAATTAGCTGCTCTTGACGGTCAGTTCGCTCTTCACGTCCTTGACGCCGTCGATCGCGGCCGCCAATTGCAATGCATGCTGGCCGGCGTCGGCATTAGGCACTGCGCCGGCGAGGGTAACGATGCCCTTCTTGGTGGTGACCTTGATCTTCAGGGCGGACACCTGGCTGTCTTCAACGAAGGCGGCCTTGACCTTGGCGGTGATGACGGAGTCGTCTACATAGGCGCCAGCTTTTTGGGTAGTGGAGCCGGACGAACTGGTGGAGCTATCGGCGGCGTAGACGGCAGGAGCGGCTACGGCGGCGGTCAGGAAGGCGGCGGTAACCAGTGTCGAGATGGTTTTGGTCTTTTGCATGATGAGGTCCTTATAGTATGAAAAAGAGAGACAACGCATTCGCGCTACCTGCCCTCTCTTTCGCAAAGGCCATGCCAGGAGGAATTAACTCAATGATTTCAACAACTTGCAGAAGGCCCGCCGAGCCGGCCGCTATTTTCGAGGTCAAAACCACCGTTTTTCGTCGCCTGAGAGCGACGCCGGACCCACATAAAAATCTAAGTGCTTGATTTTAAAAGACTTACTCTTGTCGCTCGACGACGACGTCTTCCTCATCTCCGCGGAAAAGTCGCGGATCCAGTCCATTCTTCTGTAATAGACGATAGAACTCGGTACGGTTGCGGTCGGCCAGGCGCGCTGCATCGCTGACGTTGCCGTCGGTCAATTTCAGCAGCTGGATCAGGTAATCCCGTTCGAAACGCTGCTTGGCGTCGGCGTAGCGCAAGACCTCCAGCGCCGGCACCCGCAAGGCGCGCTGCACCAACGCCGCCGGGATCAGCGGTACGGTCGACAAGGCGCAGACCTGCTCGACCACGTTATATAACTGGCGCACATTGCCGGGCCAGGACGCCATCATCAGGATTTCCAGCGCATCGGGGGCGAAGCCGTTGAGTTTCTTTTGATACCTGTCGGCGATTGCCTGCAGGAAATGATTGGCCAGCAAGGCAATGTCTTCGCGCCGCTCGACCAGCAGCGGCAGCGCCAGCGTGACGACATTGAGCCGGTAATAGAGGTCCTCGCGGAAGGAGCCGTCGGCCATCGCCGCGTCCAGGTTGCGATGGGTTGCCGAAAGGATGCGCACATCCACCGGCGTGCTGTCGTTGGCGCCGACCGGGCGCACCGTGCGCTCCTGCAGCACGCGCAGCAACTTGACCTGCAGCGGCAACGGCATGTCGCCGATCTCGTCGAGGAACAGCGTGCCGCCGTCGGCCGCCTGGAACAAGCCCTTGCGATGCTCGACCGCGCCGGTGAACGCCCCCTTGACGTGGCCGAACAGCTCCGACTCCAGTAATTGCTCGGGAATCGCCCCGCAGTTGACCGCAATGAACGGCGCCTTGGCGCGCCGGCTGGCGCGGTGGATCGCGCGCGCCAGCAACTCCTTGCCGGTGCCGCTTTCGCCGCGGATCAGGATGCTGGCGTCGGACACCGCCACCAGGCGCGCTTCGGACAACACTTCGGCCATGCGCGGGCTGCGGCTGATCAGTTCTTCGCGCCAGGCTTCGTCAGCATCGCCGTCGACGGACGCCGTCAGGCTCAAGGCCTGCTCGATCTTGGCCAGCAGGATCTTGGCGTCGTAGGGCTTGGTCAGGTAGGCGAAAGCGCCGCGCGTAGTGGCCTCGACCGCATCGGGAATGGTGCCGTGCGCAGTGAGCAGGATCACCGGCAGCGCTGGATACTGCGCGCGGATCTCGTCGAACAGCGCCAGCCCGTCCTTGCCCGGCAGGCGGATATCGCTGATCACCAGCGCCGGCAGGTCCATCGCCAGTTGCGCCTGGGCCGCCTCCGCGCTCGCCACGCCGGTGACGCGATAGCCATTGGCGGTCAGGCGCAACGACAGCAGTTGCAGCAAATCGGCGTCGTCATCGACCAGCAGCAGGTGGCGCGGTGTGCTCATCTCGATGTGCTTCTCTATATATAGGGAGAGTTATTTGGGCTGGCCCGGCAGCGTGCGCTCGATGTTCTTGAGCGCCTCCAGCTTCTCGCTCAGCTGATCGAGACGGCGCTGATTGTCGCGCGCCTGCTGGCCGGCCTTGTCGGCGTTGTCATTGAGCCGACGCATCTCGGCATAGTTGCTCACCAGCAGTTGCGCCAGCGGTTTCAGCGCGGCCGCATCGGAATCGGTCGCGCTCAGCACCAAGCCGAGTTGCGCCTGCGCCTTGGTCAGGTCGCCGGCGTCGCGCGTCAGGCCCAGCACCATGGCTTTTTGCATGGCCAACATGGCGCCGCCGCCATGGCGCGCATTGAGCGCCTGCAGCTCGCGCCCCAGTTCTTGCGGCGACAGGCGGCGCAAGGACTGGTGATATGCCAGCAAATCGTCCATGCCGCCGACGGTTGTCACCAGCTTGACGGTGCTGGTCGGCGCTTCCGGCGCAGGTGTGGCGCAGGCGGCCAATAATAGAGAGAGCAACAGAAGAAGTAGTCTGGATTTCATGATTTGTCAGTTTTCAGCTTTCATCGGGCAATTCGATGCGGAAATGCGCACCGCCCGGGCCCGTCATCAATTGCACCTCGCCATTGTGCGCCAGCACGTACTCGCGCACGATGGACAGGCCGATGCCGTTACCGTGGCGTGCGCCTTGCGGCTGGTTCAGGCCCTGGTAGAAGGGATCGAAAATCCGCGCCGCGTCGGTCGCCGCCACGCCCGGCCCCTGGTCCACACAATCGATGCGCACCCGGCCCTCCTGGCCCGACAGCACGAACCGGATGGCGCCGCCGCGCGGGCTGAAGCGCACCGCGTTCGACAGCAGGTTGGCCAGCACGATGGCGAACTTGTCCGGATCCAGCACTGCCGTCCGGGCCCCGCCCTCGACCTCGACCTTGAGCTCGCGCGCCGTCCATTGCAGGCGCTGGTCATCAATCACCTTATATAAGAGCGCGCGCAAGTCCACCGGCAGGCGGTTGACGTGCTGGGCGTCGAACGCCACTTCGTTATAGCGCAACAGATCCTCGATCTGGGTCTGCAGCGCCTGGGTATTCTGGCGCAGGATGCGCGAAATCTCGCGCTGGCTGTCGGTCAGCTTGCCGGCCACCTCGTCGTCGAGCAGCGCCGCGCCTTCGCACAGGGCCGCCAGCGGCGTCTTCAATTCATGTGAAACATGACGCAGGAAGCGCGATTTCTCCGCCTCCAGGTCCGCCAGCCGTTGCCGCAGCCAGTCCAGTTGCTGGCCGAGACGGCGCAAGTCGGCCGGGCCCTTGACGATGATCGGCTGGTCGAAACGGTTTTCGCCGAGGCGGTTGATCGCCAGCTCGATGCGCGCCAGCGGCCGCGACAGCCAAAGTCCAAACCAGAATGCCAGCATGACCGCCAGCACGATGGCGCCGATCACCTGGAACGTCAGCATCTGGCGCTGCTGCTCCAGATCGTTGGACAAGGCGTTGTTGCGGCGCTCGACTTCGCGTTTGCTTTCCTGCGCCAGTTGTTCGTTGAGCGCCGGCAGATGGGCGAAAGCCTGGAACAGCGCGCGCTGGTCGGGCTTGCGCGCCTCGACCTTGCGCGCGGCCTGCTTGCGCTTGCTGCCCGTGGCCGGCGCAGCGTCGGCTGCAACTACAGGGGTCTGATCTGCCTGCAACACGGTCCAGGCCGCTTCGCCGTAGCTGTTCCAGGAATTGAAGGTGTCGGCCGGCGCCTGCGGCAACGCTTCCTGCAATTCGGTCAGTGCAGTCTTGGCTTGTTGCCAGGCTTCGGCGTAACGATCGCGGAAGGCCGGATCGTCCAGCACCAGGTATTGGCGCGCGCTGCGCTCCATCGCCACAGTGCGTTCGGCCAACCGCTGCGCCTGTTCGGTCAGACGCACGGCCTGGCCGGCGGTCTCGCGACTGTGGATGGACATGCGTTCCAGCGTGAACAGGGCGTGCACCGAGGTGCCGCTGAGCAGCGCGGCGATCAGCAGGAACGCCGCCAGCAACAGCTGACGGAATGACAAACCCGGCAACATCACCGGCCGGGCTGCGGGCGAACGAGATACCGGCTGTTGTACGGCAGCTTGCTTGAGCATGAATCTTTCTCGCTAGGGTGGATCATCATTGTAATCAACGACGAGGCGGAAGCAGAAAAGTATCTTATAACTTCTAGAAAATACTTTAAACCGCCACCTACGCACAATCCCCGCAAAACGCCCCTCGCCAGCAGTCCCGGCGGTTCCCGTATATCATGACCGCAGCTCCGATCTACCCGCGCTGCCGCCACGTTTCCGGGAATTCAACAGCAGCCGTGCGCGCCGATCGTCCGCACCATTTCCCTGCCACTACTCCGCATCACAATGGAACCTTCGAAGTCCAAGGCCGCCGCTGCCGCCCCTGTCCACCACGTTGTCATCGCCGGCGAAGGCCTGCCCGCCGACAAGCGCACCATCGCCATCATCACGCTGCTGATCGCTGTCGGCCTGGCCACGCTCGACACCGCCATCGCCAATACGGCGCTGCCGGTCATGGCGCACGACCTCAACACCACGCCGGCCGCCTCGGTCTGGATCGTCACCGCCTACCAGCTGGCGATGATGGTCTCGCTGCTGCCGCTGGCTGCACTGGGTGAAATCGTCGGCTACCGCCGTGTCTATATAGCAGGCCTGGCGCTGTTCACCGCAGCCTCGCTGCTGTGCGCCGTGGCCTGGTCGCTGCCGGCGCTGACGGTTGCGCGCTTCCTGCAGGGCCTGGGCGGCGCCGGCATCATGAGCGTCAACACCGCGCTGATCCGCTACATCTACCCGACCCGCTCGCTCGGACGCGGCGTCGGCATCAACACACTGATCGTCGCCATCTCGTTTACCATCGGCCCTAGCGTCGCCTCCGGCATCCTGGCGATCGCGCCGTGGCCGTGGCTGTTTGCCGTGAACGTCCCGCTCGGCATCATCGGCCTGGCGATGGCGATACCGTCGCTGCCGCACACGCCCAAATCTACCCACCATTTCGACATCAAGAGCGCGCTGCTCAACGCCGCCGCCTTCGGCCTGCTGATCATGGCCATCGGCGAAGGCGCGCATCAGGCCCCACCGAGCGTGGTCGCGCTGGAATTCGTCGCCGCGCTGGTCTGTGGTTATCTGCTGATGCGCCGCGAAGCCTCGCACCCGGCGCCGATGCTGCCGGTCGACTTGTTCCGCCGGCCGATGTTCTCGCTGTCGGCCATCACCGCGGTGTGTTCATTCGCTGCACAAGGCCTCGCCTTCGTGTCGCTGCCGTTCTTCTTCCATCACGACCTCGGCCGCTCGCAAGTTGAAATCGGTTTGCTGATGACGCCATGGCCGGTGGCCGTCGCGATCATGGCGCCGATCGCCGGACGCATGTCGGATCACTATCCGGCCGGCATCCTCGGCGGCTTCGGCCTGGCGCTGCTGTGCGTCGGTCTGATGCTGATGACGCTGATGCCGGCCGCGCCGAGCGTGTTTGAAATTTCCTGGCGCATGTTCGTCTGCGGCATGGGCTTCGGCTTCTTCCAGTCGCCCAATCTGAAAGCGCTGATGACCAGCGCGCCGCCCAATCGCAGCGGCGGCGCCAGCGGCATCGTCGCCACCGCGCGGCTGTTCGGCCAGAGCATCGGCGCAGCGCTGGTGGCGCTGTGTTTCGGCATGTCGGAACTGCACGGCTCGCGCATCGCACTGGGACTCGGCGCCGGCTTTGCAGGCGCCGCCTGTCTGGCCAGTTTCATGCGCCTGCTGACCACCAATCCGTACGCGCCGCCGGCACAGAAGTAAGCCACATCAACTCTTGCAAATGATCCGCGCCACACGGCACGGATCGTTCGCAACGACCAGCAGTTTTCATTTTTTCAGACCTCCGCGCAGTACAAATACAACAGCCACATTCCGAGCAGGTTCTGCTACGATGAGGGCATGCAAACGCTGAGCGCGGATCGTCGCAAGTCCAGTATCCGCGCAAGTTTCAGAGCAGCAACATCCAACAATAAGCGTCCACGGAGGACCGGTAGTGTTGAAGCGTATTGCACCCGATCAGTTGCGTCTTGGCATGTATGTCCAGGAGATCCCAGGCCCGTGGATGAACCATCCATTCTGGCGGGGTTCTTTCAAGCTGGAGAAATACGAAGACCTCAAGACGCTGCGTTCCGCCAAGATCGAACAGATCCTGATCGACACCACCAAGGGTCGCGACATCGTCATGGAAGACGAGCCCAAAGCTGCCGTGGTCGCGCCCGCCGCGGCTGAAACATCGCCCGAAGCCGCCGCACCGGCAACCGAAACTCCCGCCGCCCCCTGTACCGAAGCCACCCGCCCGAGACAAGCGAAGATCGTCGTCCATGTCGGCGCCGAGCAGGAACGCGTGCAAGCCGCGCGCGTTCTGACCGGCTCCAGAAAAGCCATCATGACGATGTTCAACGAAACCCGCATGGGCAAGGCGCTGGACATGCGCCAGGCGATGCCGGTGGTGCAGGAAATCACGGCCTCGGTGGCGCGCAACTCGGGTGCCCTGATCAGTCTGGCGCGCCTGAAGACGGCCGACGATTACACCTACATGCATTCGGTGGCGGTCTGTGCGCTGATGATCGCGCTCGGCCACCAGCTCGGCCTGTCAGCCGAAGAAACACGCCAGGCCGGTATCGCCGGCCTGCTGCACGACATCGGCAAGATGGCGGTGCCGGCTGAACTCCTCAACAAGCCCGGCAAGCTCACCGACGACGAATTCACCTCGATCAAGAAACACGCGCAAGCCGGCCACGCCATCCTGCGCGGTGTCGACGGCATCGGCGACGCCGCCCTCGACGTCTCGCTGCACCATCACGAAAAAATCGACGGCAGCGGCTACCCGTTCAACCTCAAGGGCAATCAGATTTCCATGGTGGCGAAAATGGGCGCGGTGTGCGACGTCTACGACGCCATCACGTCCAACCGGCCCTACAAGCCGGGCTGGGAGCCGGGCCATTCGGTCAAGCGCATGGCTAACAACCAGGGCCATTTCGACGAGACCATCCTTGAAGCGTTCATCAAGAGCGTGGGGATTTTTCCGACCGGATCCTGCGTGGTGATGCAGTCAGGCAAGGTCGGCATCGTGATCGACCAGCATCCCGGATCGCTGCTGACGCCGAAGGTGAAAGTATTTTTCTCGGCGCTGACGCTGGCGCCGCTGCCGATCGAGATCATCGACCTGGCCACCACCCGCAGCGGCGACAAGATTGCCTCACACGCGGATCCGGCCAAACTGCATCTGCCCAATCTGGAAACGATCTGGGCATCGGCTGCGATCGCCTGAGCGGCGTCGCGTGAAAGCTTAGTCCCGGACTGCGAAGGCGCCGGTCTCCGCCAACTCTTCCAGCAACGCCACGGTAGCGCAACCCGATACGTCGTAAGGATTGAGCACGCCGGTGCTGGAATATTTCAGCAACAGCGAGCGGTTGACCTTATCCAACCGGACCTTGCCCATGGTCCACGACGAATAGCGGCGCACGCCGATCTCTTCATAGCAGAGCAAGATCACATCCTTGTGGCGCTGGTCCTGCAACAGCCGCGCGTAGAGCTGGTTGACCTGCTCGCGGCCGCCCTCCAGCGCCTGCACGAAGACCTCTTCACTGTGGCACAACACGCCGGTGATGCCGTTGCCGGGATTGTGGCGGCGAGCGGTCGACAGGATGGCGTCGACCTGTTCTTGGGAAATCGGCGTACAGGCGCGGCTTGCATAGATCAGACGAACCAGCATGGTCATTACCCCTTCCGGATGAGTGCGAGGAATTCGCGGCGCAGGTTGGCGTCGCGCAGGAACGAACCGCGCATGACGCTGTTGATCATTTTTGACTCGGTATCCTTGACGCCGCGCCAGTGCATGCAGAAGTGATCGGCTTCCATCACGATCGCCAGGCCATCCGGCTGCAGCTTTTCCATCAGCAGGCCGGCGACTTGCGACACGGCTTCTTCCTGGATCTGCGGACGGCTCATGATCCACTCGATCAGGCGCGCGTACTTGGACAGACCGATCAGGTTGGAATGTTCATTCGGCATCACGCCGACCCAGACCTTGCCCATGATCGGGCACAGATGATGCGAGCAGGCGCTGCGCACCGTGATCGGACCGACGATCATCAGTTCGTTGAGGCGTTCGATATTCGGAAATTCCGTCACCGGCGGCGCCGGCTGGTAGCGTCCGCGGAAGACCTCCTGCAGATACATCTTGGCCACGCGCTTGGCGGTGTCCTGGGTGTTGTGGTCGCTCTCGACGTCGATCACCAGGCTCTCGAGCACGCCGGCCAGCTTGGCCTGCACCTCGGCCTGCAAGGCATCGAGCTCGCCCTCTTCAATGAACGCGGAGATATTGTCGTTGGCGTGAAAGCGGACGCCGGCAGCCTTGATACGCGCGCGGATCCGGGTTGACGCCAGTTCGGACACCAGTTCGTCATGCAGGCTTGGTCGTGGTTGGTCTGTTGCCATTGTGGAATTGCGCGGGACGGCGCAGTGCAAATGAAAGTGTCGTCATTATGCCCCGAAACGGCGCTTTCATAGGCGAGCCGTGCAAGGCGCTATCCGCGATAGAAAGCCTCCGCATATCTTCATGCGGAAACAGTGCTTAATTTCACGCAGCACCGGTGCTATCGTCAGCGACGACCTTTCACTCATCGCCGGAAACCCCATGTCCACCTTCATTTTCAAGCGCGCTCTCGGTGCGCTGTTGGCGCTCAACCTCTGCCTCTCCGCCGCCATTTCGCATGCCGCCGCTCCGACCGCGTATCCCAAGGAATTCCGCATCGGCTACCAGAAGGGCAACAGCCTGGTCATCCTCAAGGCCAGCGGCGAGCTGGAGAAGGCGCTGGCTTCGAGCGGTGTCGCGGTGAAGTGGTACGAATTCCCGTTCGGCCCGCCGATGGTGGAAGCGCTCAACGCCGGCGACATCGACCTCGGCTTCGTCGGCTCGACGCCGCCCGTCTTCGCACAGGCCGGCGGCGCGCCCGAGATCCGCTACGTCGGTTACGCCGCAGCCTATAAAGACAACTACGCGGTGGTAGTGCCGAAGGAATCGACCGCGCGCCGCATGAAGGACCTGCAAGGCAAGAAGATCGCCGTAGCCAAGGGATCGGCCGGCCAGTACCTGCTGCTCAAGGCGCTGGAGCAGGACGGCATGAAGCCCGACGACATCGTCTTTGCCTACCTGCAATACAGCGAAGCGCGCTCCGCCTTCGAGCGCGGCGACGTGGCCGCCTGGGTGGTGCCCGATCCGCGTTTGGCCGACATCGAGCAGAACATCGGCGCGCGGCCGCTGGTGACGGCGTCCAAACTGACGCCGCAATACAGCTTCTACGTCGCGCCGGCAAAATTCGCCGCGAGCTATCCGGCCATCCTGCGCCTCACGCTCGACAAGCTCAACGACACCGAGCAATACGCCAAAGAACACGCCGACGAAACCGCCCGCTTCCTGGAAAAGGACACGCGCGTGCCGCTCAAAATCTGGCAACTCGCACTGACCCGCCAGGCCTGGGGCGTGGCCTATCCGCTGCCGCCCAATATCGTCGAAGCGCAGCAGGAAGTCGCCGACACTTTCTTCCGCTACAAGCTGATTCCCAAAGCCGTGCAGATCAAGGATGCATCGGTTTCCGTCAAATAACGCATCAGGTAAATCCATGTCTTCGTCAAAGCCCAAGCAAATGCACCTCGGCGCCTTCCTGATGTCGGTCGGCCATCACGCCGCCGGCTGGCGCTTTCCCGGCGTCGATCCGGCCAACACCATGAACTTCGCCTATTACAAGAAGCTGGCGCAAACCGCCGAGGCGGGCAAGTTCGACCTGATTTTCTTTGCCGACCGGCTGGCGATTTCGGATCGCTACGACAACCGCTTCGACACCACCGTGCGTTACCTCGCGCAAGCGCGGCCGGAGCCGATCTCGCTGCTCGGCGCACTCGGCGCCGTCACGGACAAGATCGGCCTGGCCGCCACCGCCTCGACCACGTACAACGAACCGTTCTTCCTCGCGCGCGCCTTCGCCACGCTGGATCACCTGACCGGCGGGCGCATCGCCTGGAATATCGTCACCTCGACCAACGACGGCGAAGCGCTCAACTTCAGCAAGCAGGAACATCTGGAACACGAAACCCGCTACGGCCGCGCGCACGAATTCCTCGATGTCGTCACCAAATTGTGGGACAGCTGGGAAGACGATGCACTGGTGCTCGACAAGGAGAATGGCGTCTACGCCGATCCGTCCAAGGTGCATTACCTGCATCACAAGGGCGACTGGTTCGGCGTGCGCGGCCCGCTCAACGTCACACGTCCGCCGCAAGGGCATCCGGTATTGATCCAGGCGGGGTCGTCGGACACGGGGCGCGATTTCGCTGCGCAGACAGCCGAGGTGATTTTTTCATCGCAGCCGCAGATCGCGGCGGCGCGTGAATTCCGCAACGACATCCATGCCCGCGTCCTCAAATACGGACGTACGCCCGACAGCATCAAGATCCTGCCCGGCGTGATGCCCATCATCGGCACCACGCAAGCCGAAGCGGAAGAGAAATTGCGTCATCTGGAAGACCTGGTCCATCCGCTGGGCGGGCTGGCACTGCTGTCCGACAGCATGAACCACGACTTGTCGGTGTATTCGCTGGACGAACCGCTGCCGGACCTGAAAGAGATTCGCGGCAACCAGAGCCGCTACAAGCTGGTGCAGGAAATGTCGAAGCGCGACAACCTCACCTTGCGCCAGCTCGGCAAACGCTTCGGCGGCAGCCGCTCGCACCGCGTGGTGGCCGGCACCGCCGAGCAGATCGCCGACAACTTCGCCGAATGGTTCGGCAGCGGCGCCTGTGACGGCTTCAACCTGATGCCGGCTTACCTGCCTGAATCGCTGACCGATTTCGTCGAACAGGTCGTGCCGATCTTGCAGGAACGCGGCCTGTTCCGGCGCGAGTATGAGGGCGATACCTTGCGCCAGCATCTGGGGCTGGAGCGGCCGAAGAATCGGTTTGCCTGAACAATTCAGCCGAACCTCAGAATGTCTCCCAATCGCCATCGGTGGAGCCGTGCACCAATGCCGGCTTTCCGACAGGCGCCTGCACCAGCTTCCGCACTGCCGGCGCCACAACGCGTGGTGCTGCCGTGACCGGCGTCACCAGACGCGGAGCGTCGTTCACGTTGAGCCGGAACACGCCGACCACCTGCGCCAAGTTAGCCGACTGATCCTGCAAGGATTGCGCCGCCGCAGCAGCCTGTTCCACCAGCGCGGCATTCTGCTGCGTCACTTCATCCATGTGCGTGATGGCCTGGTTGACCTGCTCGATGCCTGAGCTCTGCTCCTGGCTGGCGAAGCTGATTTCGCCGACGATGTCGCTCACGCGTTTGACACTGGCGACGACTTCATCCATGGTGCTGCCGGCCTGCGCAACCAGCTTGCTGCCGATGTCGACCTTCTCGACCGAGTCGTCGATGAGCGCCTTGATCTCTTTCGCGGCGCCGGCCGAACGTTGCGCCAGGCTGCGCACTTCGCTGGCCACGACCGCAAAGCCGCGGCCCTGTTCTCCGGCGCGCGCTGCTTCCACCGCAGCGTTTAGCGCCAGGATATTGGTCTGAAAGGCGATGCCGTCGATCACGCTGATGATGTCGACGATCTTGCGCGAGGATTCGCTGATGGAGCCCATGGTGGTGACCACCTGCGCCACCACCGCGCCGCTGTGCGTGGCGACGTCGGAGGCGGTCGCCGCCAGCTGATTGGCCTGGCGCGCATTGTCGGCGTTCTGCCTGACGGTGGAGGTCAGCTGTTCCATGGTGGCGGCGGTCTCTTCCAGCGAGCCGGCCTGCTGCTCGGTGCGGCTGGACAGGTCGAGGTTGCCGGTGGCGATCTCGCTTGAGGCGGTGGCGATGGTGTCGGCGCCAGTGCGTACTTCCGAGACGATGGTGGTGAGGCTGCCGTTCATGTCGCGCAGCGCCATCAGCAGCTGGCCGATTTCATCCTGCGAGCTCACTTCGACATGGCTGCTGAGATCGCCGGCGGCAACGCTCTGCGCCACCTGCACCGCGTGATTGACCGGACGCGTGATCGAGCGCGTGATCCAGAACGCAAAGCCGCAGGCGAGCAGCACCGCGATGGCGGCCATGCTCAACATGATGACGGTCTTGCTGTGATACAGGTCGCTGGCTTCGACACTGCTCTTGGCCATCACGATCGAGCCGCCCTTGATGAAGCCTTTGACGCGGTTGATGTAATTCTGCTGGTCGGTGCGCAGGGAGGTTAGCAGCAATTGCGACGCATCCATGGTGGCGCCGGTGGCGGCCAGCTTGAGGAATTCCTTCTGGCCTTTTTCATAGGTTGCGCGCAGGGCCGAGATTTCGCCGAAGGACTTGCGCCCCATGTCGCTCGACAGCATCTGCTGGAGCGTGACGAGATTGGCGTTGATACCCTTTTCACCGTCTTCGATGCGCTGGATTTCCTTGAGCAAGGCATCGTGATCGTCGATCAGCAGGATGTTGCGCATGGCGATCGCATTGTCGCTGATCTGCAGCACGATGTCGTTGGCGACCACCACTTGCGGATAGCGGTTCTTGACGATCAACTGCGTACCGTCGTGCAGAGCGCCGAGGCTCTGGATACCGAGGCCGGTGATGCCGATCAGCAGCAATACAACAAGTCCGAATGCCAGACCGAGCCGCGTGCCGAGTTTCAAATTAGTCATCTTTTTATGCTCCCCAAAAACAAACCGGCGCCGGGATGTCGGTCGGCGCCGGGTTGCACTACTACATTAACTACTGAACTGACTGTGACTTAGAACGAATGGTGCATACCCAGAGTTGTCACCATTTGGCCGGAGCCGCCCGACACGCCAGTCGCACCGCCGGCACCAGTACCGTTCATGACAGCAAACTTCGCATCGCCGCCTGCACGTTGGTACGCCACTTGCGCGTACAGCTCGGTGCGCTTGGACAAGGCGTGCACGTTGCTCAGGCTGACGGTGTTCCAGCGTGCGCCTTCCAGCTTGGACAGGCTGTAGCCGATGTTGAGCGTGTCGGCTGTTGCATAACGCCATGCCGCGCCCAGATCGAAGTTCTTCTGTTTCGGTGTCCGGCCGGTAGGCAAGGCGATCTTGACCTGCGTGTAGTCGGTGTTCAGACGCACGCTGCCGATGGTGTAGCCGATACCGCCGGCGGTTGTCGTCAGGCTGTTGAAGACGGTGGCTGCAGTACCCAGACCGACGCTCGAGAGGAAGGCGCCTGCATAGCCGGCGGCGCGGTTGTTCAGCTTGGAATAAGCGAACGCTGCGCGCAACGGACCATTGGTATAAGTAGCGCCGGTGCTGATGTTGCGACCGTTGCCGCTGTCGCCGGCCACTTCGCCGAAACCGTACATGGCGCTGGCCTGGAAGCCCGACCAGGTCGGCGTGGTATAGCGCACGGCGTTGTCGGACTGGTAGGTGTTGGCCAGGCTGTCCAGGTTACCCGGGTGGAACAGGTACCAGTTGGTCAGTTGATAGCCGTTGGACAGCTTGCCCACGTAGTCGAACACGATGTCGGGCATGTGGCCCATCACCACTGCGCCGAAGTCGCCGGACAGGCCGACGGTGCTGTAGCGGTTGAACAGTTTGCCGGCTGTCGGCTGAGCGCCGGTATCGGTGTAAAAACCGGTTTCCAGTTGGAAGTTGGCCTTCAGGTTGCCGCCCAGATCTTCACTGCCGCGGAAACCGATGCGGTCCGGTTGCATGGTGCCCTGATCCACACGCGTGACGGAACCGCCGCCGAGGTTGTTGATGTATGCCACGCCGGCGTCCAGGCTGCCGTAAATCGTCACGTTGCTCTGGGCGAATGCGCTTGCCGCGAAGCCGGTGGCGGCGACGGCAAAGAGTACCTTCTTCATGAAAAACTCCCCTTCAATTAAGCACGGCTGACGCCGCGTTCACTTCTCTCATCTGCCCCGCGCCGATGAAAGGTGAATATGTAACCTGCTCAATGTCCTCTCGCTACGGACCTTGAACAGGTTCGCGGAGCGTTGAATCAGGTCTTTGTTTCACCCATGAATCAACGTTCCACAAAAATGTTCGGGCTCAAAAAAATGCCCGGCGCTTGCGCGGGCATTTCTAAGGACTACACAGAGGTTTCGAGAAAGTATCGATAACAAGGCGCGTCAACGCAGACAGTGCGAATGCACGGCAAGTTGGCGCAACGCGGCTAGCGATGCTTTATCGGAAGCTCCTCATAAATCGAGTACCAGGCGGCGTCCTTTGCATCCTGAGACGCACACCATCATCATCTTGTTCGAGGCTTTCTCCGCCTTGCTCAGCACACCGTCGCGATGTTCCGGCTCGCCTTCGAGCACCTTGGTTTCGCAGGCGCCGCAGACGCCTTCGCGGCAGCTGTGCTCGACATCAAGGCCTGCGTCCAGCAGCGCATCCAGCAAGGATTTTCCGGCCGGCACCGTGACCGACTTTTTGCTGCGCGCCAGCTCGGCGACGTATTCATCACCCTGTACTGCTTCGACGTTTTCCGCCGCAGAGAAACGTTCGACGTGCACGTTGGGCAGATCGAGTTCGGCGCAGATGGCTTCAAATGCATTCAACATCGGCGTCGGGCCGCAACAATAGAAATGCGCGTCCTTCGGCTTGCTCGCGAGGAAAGCGCGCAGGTCCGGCGGCGCGCCTTTCTCGGCGTCGAAGTGGCTGCTTACATCCGGCTGTTGCAGCAACTCGCCGGCGAACGCCGCTTCATTGCGCGAGCGCGCGCAGTACAGCAACTCGGCCGACTTACCCTTGCCGCGCAGGTAATTGAGCATGCAGGAGATCGGCGTGATGCCGATGCCGCCGGCGACCAGCACCGAATGCGCGGCGCTCTCGTCGACCGGAAAATTGTTGCGAGGTGCTGAAATCGTCAGCGTCGCACCGACACGCAGCTGCTCATGCACGTAACGCGAACCGCCGCGGCTGTTGCGGTCGTTGAGCACGCCGACCACATAGCGATGGCGCTCGGCCGGCGCGTTCAACAATGAATAGCTGCGCACGATGCCGTTGCCCAGGTGCAGGTCGACGTGCGAACCGGCTTCGAATGCCGGCAGTTGCGCGCCTTCGGGCGAGACCAGCTCGACGCTGACGATACCCTGCGCTTCAAAGCGCATGGCCTGGACACGGACGGAAAGAAGAGAGCTGCTCATAAAAAATCCAAATCAGGAAACTGCTTGCTGCAAATCGATGTCGAGCCGCGCGAATGCATCGATCTCGACGGTCAATTCCGGAAACACCAGACCGCGGACTTCCACCAGCGTCGAACACGGGAAGGGACATGGATGCTGCGCTTTGAAGAAATCGCGGCGCGCGCGACCGACTTCATCCTTGTCCGTGATGTCCTTCACGTAAATCACCAGCTTGTAGATGCTGCCCAGCGTGCCGCCGGCAGCCTCCACCAGATCGCGCACCTTGCCCAGCACCACCAGCGTCTGCTCGTAGGTCGACAGCACGCTGTTGCGCGACGCCGGATGCGCGGTCATGCCCGACATGGAAATCTCATTGCCGATCACCAGGCAATTCGACCAGGTCGCGGTGGCCAGCTCGGCCACCTTGTCGGTCTTGATGTGCTTCACGGTTTGCATCTGGACGGTCATCTGCGCAGTCATCTACCTACGCTGCCTTCGCAGACTTGTTTTCCTGCGCCGCTTCTTCCTTCGCCAGTTGTTCCTTGGCGAGGCCGCGCATGTGGCGGCGCAGGCGGACGATGCCCATGTCGTGCTGGTACAGCATCTCGCGCTGGTTGGCGTCCGGTTCCATCACTTCCAGCACCGCGCGGTCTTGCTCCAGCACGTTCCAGTGACGTGCTTCCAGGCGGTTGCGATAGAGGAAGCGCCAGGTGTCTTTTTGCCAGCCGGTCAGCTTGCGGCAACGCCAGTGGAAGACAGCCGCGATGTTGTCGACGATGGGCGTGTAGCTGCCGACGATGACGAAGCTGCCGCCCGGGCCGCCGGTTTTCGGATACGGGATCGCCAGACGCATCCAGTGCAAATCGGTGTCGGCCCATTCGGTCCAGTCGAAGTTGACGTCGCGCTGGCCTTCTTTTTCAAACACGAAGCCGATGTCGGTTTCACGGATACCGAACGAGGCGGTGTTGTCGCCTTCGGCCATCGAATGCGATTGCTTGTGCAGGAAGGTGCCGTGCATCGGGTCCATGACGTTGTCCAGCACGTAGCGGTAGTCGCCCTTCCATTCGGTGTAGCACAGGAAGTTGGAATACTCGGGGCTGGTCAGTTCTTCCGGCAGGCGCAGCGGCGGCGGTTCGGCGATGTCGCTGCTGGCGTTGAACAGGAAGATCGCGCCGCAGGCTTCGGTGACGTGATACGAACGGGTGGCTTTTGCGCCTTCCAGTTTGCAGCCCGGGCTGCCGGGCACGCTCATGACGACGCCGTCAAAACGCACTTGCACGCCGTGGTAGCCGCAGGCGATGCGGTCGCCCATGGCGATGCCCATCGACAGCGGCGCGCCGCGGTGCGGACAGTGATCTTCCAGCGCGTGCAAGGCGCCGTTGGCTTCACGCCAGAGCACAAACTTCTTACCCAGACGGCGCAGCGACACAGGGCGCTCGGCGACGAATTCGGATGGGCAGATCGGATACCACAAATCTTTCAATCCAACGGCGAGGACTGCATCGACCGGATCATTGGCTGTCGTTCTCATTGACTATTCTCCTGAGGGTAAGCGGACTGTCGGCTTAGGCAGCCAGACGCGCGATTTCCTGTTGATAATTTTCCTCGGTCCAGACGCCGTTGTTGTACGGACAGCCGGGACCGGTGCGATTCAGGTGCGCGACCAGCGCCGCCAGCTCGGTGATGCCCGAACCATAGGCACGCTCGATGGAATCGCCCAGCAGATCTTCATACTGGGTCGGCGCACGACGACGCGCCTGATGGGGATTGAGATAAACCTCTGTGACTGTTGCAACCATTATTGGCCTCCATTCTTGACGCGCTCGCGGATACGCTCACGCACAGGTACAAAATCGTAAGTCGGGTAGCATTCCGTGCGGAACACACCCCAGGCGGAGCGTTCCAGCTCCACGTTCACCAGCGGCAGCAAGGCCGGCGGCAGTTCCAGCGTGACGATCTGGCCCAGGCCCATGGCCACGGTCCACGACACCACGCGCGTGCCTTCGACGGGAAAACGATCCCACCAGCCGACCTTCTTCATGTGCGCCTGGATGTCTTCCAGGTTCTTGGACTGATCGTGCTTGAGCAGCACGGTCAGCAGCATCAGGTCAGATTTTTTTTCCACGTCGCCCATCTCTCAAACCGTTTCCGCTTCAAGCGGGACAGCCCAGGCGTCGTAGCCGTAGACCCAATCCGCATTGCCGCCTTCGCGCAGCCAGTTGTTGCCGCGCGAGCCGATCTGGATCTTGCTGGTGCGCTCCAGGCGCAGGTCCTGATAGGTTTGCAGCGCCTCGGCTATGCCGTCGACAGTCGCTACTTTTTCCAGGCAGCGCGCCAGCACTACGGCGTCTTCAATCGCCATTCCGGCGCCTTGCGCCATGAACGGCATCATCGGATGGCTGGCGTCGCCCAGCAGCGTCATGTGGCCCTTGGACCAGTGCGGTAGCGGATCGCGCTCATACAATGCGGTCTTCAATACTTCGTCACAGGCGTCCAGCAGCGCGGTGGCGTCGGGATGGAAACCGGCGTAGCTGTCACGCAGTTCCTGCACGCTGCCCGGCGTGGTCCACGATTCGAGGTGCCAGGTTTCTTGCGCAGTGGTGGCGAAGATGAAAATGTCTTTGCCGCAGTTGAGCGGGAAGGTGACGATCTGGCTTTCCGGATTCGGGCCCCACCATTTGGTGAAGGCTTGCAGGTTCGGCACCTGCGCCACGCCGTCGGCCGGGATCACGGCGCGGAAGGCGACCACGCCGGTGAAGCGCGGGCTCTCCTTGCCGAACATGGCGCTGCGCACGGCGGAGTGGATGCCGTCGCCGCCGATCAGCAGGTCGACCTTGTCGGCGGTGCCGTCGGTGAAGCTCAGTGTGATGCCTTGTGCGTCTTCCACAATCGCTTCCGCACGCTTGGCGAACTGCACGCGTTCGGCGGGGAACACTTCGGCCAATGCCGCCAGCAAATCGGCGCGATGGATGGTCAGCTGCGGCGCGCCGTATTTCTTTTCGGCGGTGTCGCCCATTTCCAGGCGCGAGGTTTCTTCGCCGCTGTCCCAGGTGCGGCTGATGCGATGCGTCGGGCGCGCAGCGGTGCGGCGTACTGCTTCACTGATGCCGAGGCCGTCGAGTGCACGCACAGCATTTGGCGTCAGGTTGATGTCGGCGCCGACGCGCAGGAATTGTTTCGACTGTTCGTACACAACCACGTCATGGCCGGCGCGATGCAGCGCGATGGCGGCGGTCAGACCGCCGATGCCCGCGCCGAGGATGCCGATTTTGAAAGAAGACATATGACTTGCTCCGATTACTTGTGGGTCGGCTGACGGTCGGTCAGGAATTTCCCGGTCGGCCCTTGCGCATTCTTTTGACGGCGCGTGTTGCCGTCGATACCGCCGTCGATCGCCCATTCGGCGAACACGGTCGGACCCGGTTCGAAATCGCGCGGCTCCCAGTCGGCGTCGAGCTGGTCTTCATCGGCGTAGTACTCGATCAGGCCGCCGGCAGGGTTCTTGAAGTACCAGAAATACGCCGACGAGATCGGATGACGACCCGGGCCCAGTTGCGTGTCCCAGCCCTTGCGCGACATGTGCATGCCGCCGCCGAAGACTTCGTGAATATCGCGCACGGTGAAGGCGACGTGGTTCAGGCCCGAGCGTGCTTCCGGCGGTTGCAGCAGGAAGATGTCGTGATGGCCGCCGACGTCGGCGCAACGCAGGAAAGCGCCGCGTTCCGGATAGCGGTCGGACGGCACGAAGCCGAAATTCTCACAGTAGAATTTTTCGCAGGCCTTGACGTCCTTGACGAAGAACACCACGTGGCCGACTTCGATCGGCGAGGCGTGGTCGTACACCGGGCTGCGTTGATTGATGCGGTTCTTTTCGTTCCAGGTGTTCATGGTGGCGCACTCGACTTGCACGTCGCGCTTTTGCGAAACCTGGAAGCGCACGGCCAGGCCGTTCGGATCGGTGCAGCCGACGCGCTTGCCGTCACGCTTGTCCTCATTTATATAACCGGGCAAGTCCTTGATGCGTTCTGCAAATTTCGGCAACACCTCTGCGGCGGATACGCCCCACACCACTTCACGCAGCGTCGGACCGGCTTCGATGGCCGGCGGCAGAGTCGGATCGGCGCTGTTGCGCACGATCACGCGGCAACCGTTTTGCGATTCGAACACCAGCGCCTCGGCGCTCTCCTGCGCCAGCGTCATGCCCCAGTCGAGGAAGAACTGGCGGCAGGCGGCCATGTCGTCCGCGCCGTAAGTGATTTCGTCGATACCTAGTACGTCAATTCCAGCCATTTGCTTCTCCTTGAACTTAGCCTGCCCACGGCAACGGGTTTTCATTCAGTCCCCAATACATGCTCTTCTGCTCCATGTATTGCAGGATGCCGAGGCGGCCCTTTTCGCGTCCCAGGCCGCTGTCGCGCCAGCCGCCGAAGGGCGTCGAAATCGAAAACTGTTTATACGTGTTGATCCATACATTGCCGGCCTGCACCGCACGGCCGAAGCGCCAAGCCTTCTTGTAGTCGCGCGTCCAGATGCCGGCCGCCAGCGCATACACACTGTCGTTGGCTTGCGCGATCAAATCCTCTTCGTTATCGAACGGCATCGCCACCAGCACCGGTCCGAAAATTTCTTCCTGGCAGATGCGCTGGTCGTTGGTGACGCCTTCGATGATGGTCGGCGAGTAGTAATAGCCGCGGGCAAACTGATCGCCTGCAAGACGCGTACCACCAGTGCGGATGCGGCCGCCGTCGGCGACGCCGATGGAGACGTAGGACTCGATGCCTTCGCGATGGCGCGCGGTGATCAGCGGGCCCATCTGGGTACGCTCATCGGCCGGATCGCCGACGCGCAAGGCTGCTGCGCCTGCCGCCAGGCGTTCCATGAAACTGTCGTAAATGCTGCGCGCCACGAACAGGCGCGAACCGGCGATACAGGACTCGCCCGAGCTGCTGAAAATACCGTACAGCACACCGGCCACGGCGTGGTCGAGGTCGGCGTCTTCAAACACCATGGTCGGCGACTTGCCGCCCAGTTCCAGCGAGACCGGCATCATCTTGTCGGCCGCGATGTGGGCGATGTGCTTGCCGGTGGTGGTGCCGCCGGTGAAGGACACGCGCTTGACCAGCGGGTGCAGCGTGATGGCGTCGCCGATCACGGAGCCCTTGCCGGGCAGCACGCTGATGAGGCCTTTCGGCACGCCGGCTTCTTCACAGATCCTGGCCAGTTCCAGCGCCATCAACGGCGTGACTTCGGCAGGCTTGACCACCACGGCATTGCCGGCGGCCAGTGCCGGCGCCATCTTTTGCGCTTCGCTGGCGATCGGCGAATTCCACGGCGTGATCGCAGCGACCACACCCATGGCTTCGTAGACGCTCATGGTCAGGTTGTCGCCGCGCATCGGCGTAATGGTTTCTTCCAATGTCTCGCAAGCGGCGGCAAAAAATTGAAACGTGGCAGCAGCGCTACCGACCAGATTGCGCGTCTCGGTAATCGGCTTGCCGTTGTCGAGGCGTTGACGTTGCGCCAATGCTTCGCCGCGTTCGCGGATCAGTTGCGCGACGCGGTACAGGACGATGGCGCGCTCATGCGGTTTCTTTTGCGCCCAGCCGCTGGTGCGGAAGGCCTTGTCGGCGCCGACGATGGCTTCTTCGACATCGGCCACGCTGGCGGCATTCAGATAAGCAACCGCTTCGCCGGTGGCCGGGTACAGCGTGGCGTAGCGATCGCCGCCGCCCAGACGCCATTCACCCGCGACGCAGATCGGCAGTGTTTCGTTGAGATTCAGTTCGGTCATGATTGCTTGTTCACATCACTTAAATGGACAGCGCATGTGCACGATTACCGAGCGCACGCACCACACTGAATACGGTCAGCGCCGATGTCTTCGGATTGGCTGCCAGCGGCTTCCCGCGCATGGTCAGTTCGAAGCCGCCGAACTCGCCCTTGGCTTCGACGTGATGCACGTTCTCGGTGACACCCGGATCGGCGTACAGGCGCACCTGCGTGTGATCGAGACCGAGGCCGGCCAGCGACAGCGTCGCGGCGACGTTGGCGTTCTTCGGATACAGGCGCGCTGCTTCGCGCGCGGTGCCTTCGAAGATCACCGTCGCCACCGTCAGGTTGGCGAGGTCGAAAGGTCCGTCGGCCGGCGTGTCCTTCCACGCATGGGGCGGCTTGCGGCCGGTGTAGACCACCGACTCCAAGCCGCCGACGCGCGCCGCCGACAACGCATCGATCGCACCGATGGCGCCCGACAGCAATTGCACCTGGGTCTTGCCTTCGCGTGCTGCGGCTTCCAGCTTTTCGACCAGGCCGGGCTCCGACAGCGCGCCGATCGACACCACCATGCAGGGGATGCCGCGCAGCAGCGCCGGGATGATGTGCTCTTCGATCGCCTGGTGGCCGGCGCATTCGATCAGCAGGTCGGGACGGTCGTCGCCGAGACGGGTCTCGACGCGCGCCTTGGGGGCCAGCGACGACACCACGGTGCGGGCGTTCGCCATGTTCGCTTCCGGAACGATGACGACATCGAAGGCGACTTCCGGATCGCTTTTCAGCAACTCCATCACGCCGACGCCGATGGCGCCGCAACCGATCATCGAAACATGCAACATGGGTTTCTCCTCAGTTTCTTCAGACGGCTACGGTAGCTGCAGTTTTGCTCGTGGCGATGGACGCTGCAGCGGCTTCCGCTGCAGCTTTTTCCGTCACCGGCGGACCGGCAAACGCGGTCTTGAAACTGCCGATGGTCAGCATGTCGATTTCGAGCAGGAAAGGACCGGGCTGGGACAACGCCGTTTTCAACGCAGCTTCGACATCGGCCAGATTGCTGACGCGGGTGTGGCGCAGGCTCAGCGCCTGCGACAGTTGCGCGTAGTCCGGCGTGTGCAGGTCGACGTAGTGGCGACGGCCGCCGTATTGCACGTCCTGGATGTTCTTGATGACGCCGTAGCCCTTGTCGTTCATCAGCACGATGACCATGTCGGCCTTCTCTTGCACGGCAGTCGCCAGCTCACCCAGGTTGAGGATGAAGCCGCCGTCGCCGGCCAGCGTGAAGGTCTTCTTGCCGGAGGCGGTGACCGCTGCGCCGATGGCGGCGCCGATGCCCATTGCCAGGCCCTGGCCGATGCCGCCGCCGAGTGCATGCACGCCGGCCAGCGGGTCGAAAATACGCAGGTAGCGATTGCCCCAGGTGCTGTTCGAGACAGTGACGTCGCGCACCCAGTTGAACTTGCGGCCGGCGGCTTTTTGCACTTGCTCGACCAGCGCGCTGTAAGGACCGAGACCGTCGACCAGGCCGGCGACGGCAGCGTCACGCGCCTTTTGCAGATCGCCCATGAAGGCAGGATCGATCTGGATGGCGCTCTTGCGTTTTTCGAGACGATCCGCCAGGCCTTCCAGCGCCAGCGCCGCGTCGCCGCAGACGAAATGGTCGCTGTTGTAGCAGCGGCCTTCAGCCGACGGATCGGCGTCGACGCGATACAGCGGACGCGGCAGTTTCAGTTCGTACTTCAGGGTTTCGTTGCCGCGCAGGCGCGAACCGATCACGACGACGGCGTCGCAGGTCTGGTAGAAATTTTCGACCGGCTTGTGCAGGTTGAAGGAACCGAGCGAACGCGCATCGTCTTCCGCCACGATGCCGCGGCCTTGCGTGCTCGTGACCACGCCGAAGCCGAGCGCGAGCAGACGCTGCACTTGCTTGCCGGCCTCGCGCGCACCGCCGCCCAGCCACAACAGCGGACGCTTGGCCTTGAGCAGACGCTCGGCCAGTTCGTCGAGTGCATGTTCGGAAGGCGCCTGCACGGCGATCGGCAGCGGACGCAGGTCGGACGGCATCGGAATCAGCGCGGCCTGGATGTCGATCGGAATCTCGACGCTGACCGGGCCCATCGGCGGCGTCAGTGCGGTTTGCACGGCCAGCTTGATGGTGCTGATGGCAGTCTCGGTGCTGCGGATACGGAAGGCGGCCTTGGAGATCGCTTTCAGCATCGACAACTGATCGGGCGCTTCGTGGATGTAGGCCAGGCTTTGGTCGAGGTAAGGCGTTTCGATCTGGCCGGTCAGGTGCAGCAGCGGCGTGCCGGCGGTCAGTGCTTCGACCATGGCGCCGGCGGCGTTGCCGGCGGCAGTGCCGGTGGAGGTCAGGCAAACGCCCAGGCCGCCGGTGGTGCGTGCATACGAGTCAGCCATGTTGGCGCCGCCGGCTTCGCCGCGCGCCGGGATGAAGCGGATCTTGCCGCGCTCGCCGAAGGCGTCGAGGATGGGCATGTTGTGGATCGAGATCACACCGAATGCCGCCTTGACGTCGCATTGTTCGAGGAAAGCGGCGATGGCGCAGCCGACTGTGACTTGTTCTGTGGGTTGGTTTTGCTTAGGCATGGCGGGAAAGTCCTCCTGAAACATCGATGTGGCTGCCTGTTGTGTACGAAGAAAGCGGCGTCGCGAGAAAAACGATCGCGCGCGCGGCTTCCTGTGGATGACCGAGACGGCCGAGTTGAATATTCTTTTTTTGCGCCAGCGCCTGGGTCCATTGTTCCCAGGACAGGTCGAGATCGGCGCCGGTGCGCGCCTCGTAACGGCGGCGCCATTGGCCGGATTCCACCAGGCCGATGAGGATGCCGTTGACGCGGATCTTGTGTGTCGCGAATTCCGTCGCCAGCGAGCGCACCAGGTTATGGATGCCGGCGCGCGCGGCCGAGGTCGCCACCATGTGCGGCTCCGGCTGGATCGCCAGCAGCGAGTTGACGCAGACCACGGCGGCTTCGCCATGCGCGGCGCTCATGCGCTGCAGCTGCGGCTGGAAGGCGCGGGTCGGATAGATCACCGAGAAAAACTTCAGGCGCAGCTCTTCGGTCCATGCCGCATCTTCGGTATCGGCGAAGGTCGACACGCGACCCTGGCCGGCGTTGTTGACCAGCATCGAGACCGCGCCGAGCTTCTCTTCCACGGCGGCGGCGAAGGCTTGCACCTGCTCCTGCGACAGCACGTCGCAGACCGACGAAAACAGTTTTGCTTGTGGAAAGCGCACACGCAGTTGCGCTTCCACCTGTTGCAACCGTTCCTGGTTGCGGCCGCAAAACGCGACCGCCGCGCCGGCTTCGAGCAGCAGCTCGACCGTCGCCAGGCCGATGCCCGAAGAGCCGCCGGTAACGACGGCGACTTTGCCTTCGAGTTGAATCATGCTCATTGCTGTTACTCCCGCCACATGTTGACGACCTTGCCCGACTTCTGGGGAGCATGGTCAAGCAGGCGCGACAGTTCGTTCGCAGTGTCGCGCACCTTGACCACGATCAGGTCGAGCTGGTCGCTTTCGATGTGCGGCGATGGAATCGTTGCGCCCATCGCGGCCACCACCCTGCCGGAGTGATCGCGCACCGGTGCGGCGATGGTGGAGATGCTGGTTTCGAAGAAGCCTTCCTGCAGCACGTAACCGCGTTGCTTGTCGTTCTGCACCATGTCGAACAACTCGACCACGGTCTTCGGTGTATTGCTGGAGAAGACTTCCAGGTGATCTTCCGGATACAGGTCGCGCAGTTCGGCCAGGGTCAGGTCTTCCAGCAGCACGCGGCCGAGCACGGTAGCGTGCGCAGGCAAGCGGGTGCCGACGTTGACGTGGCTGGCAAACGCGGTTTGCGTGACCGACTTGGCGACGTACACGATGGAGCGGCCGTCGCGCACGACCAGATTGCAGGAGTAACTGATTTCGTCACGCAGGCGATCCAGCAGCGGACGACCGATCTCGGTCAGTTCCAGCGAGGCCAGGTATTCGAAGCCGAGGCGCAGTACGGCCATGCCGAGGCGATAGTCGCGGCCGCCGTCGTTGCGCTCGACGAAGCCCATGCGTTCCAGCGTGGTCAGCAGGCGGAATACGGTGGAACGCGGGACGTCGAGGCGACGCGCGAGTTCCGGCGCCGACAGGGTCTTGTCCTGGCGGCTGAACTCGCACAGCAGGCGCAGGCCGCGCTCCAGGCCTGGAACGAGGTATTTCTCTTGCGATTCTTCTTCTGGCAGCACTGGTTTGTTCATGATTTTTGTTTTAGGAAAGTTGATAAAGATGACCACTGAGCTGGTGACGTATCGCTGCTGCTACCGCTCCGGCTTGTTCGATGTAGCAGGCGTGGCCTGCATTGTCGATCAGGTGGAACGGCAAATTCAAATTCCAGGCCAGTTCACGGCTGTCGTCGGCCGTGGTGACCACATCCTCGGCGCCGCAATACACCGTCGCCGGTACGTGGCCCAGCATGCCGTTGGGTGCATACGCCTGCAGCGCGTCGCCGCACAGCATGTGCACCGCCTGCGTGTAGCCGGCCGGATTGAGCCACTGGATGTTCCAGCGCACCCAGGCGCGTTCGGTGTCGCCGGCCTGCGCCGACAACATGCGCGCCGGGCTGCGTTCTGCCATGCCTTCGACGCCGATGGTGCGCAGCACGTCGAGACGTTCTTGCGCAATCTGCCGGCCGCGTTCCTGTTTGGCGTCGCTGCCGTAGCCTTGCGCCGGGCTGATCAGCAGCAGACGCGAAGCGCGTTTGTAGCCTTTACCGACATAGGCCGCCGCCATCATGGCGCCGAGCGAATGGCCGACCAGCAGGCAGTGGTTGACGCCCAGCGCTTGCAGGAACAGCTCCAGCCGCGCAGCGTAATCGGCCGCGCTCGGCTGCATCTGCGGCAGCGCGGTCGAGCGACCGTAGCCGGGCGCGTTCCAGGCGATGACCTGGGCGTCTTTTTCAAGACGCAGCGCGCATTGCAGCCACGACGCCGCACCCGAACTGATGCCATGCAACAGCACGATCACCGGGCCGCGTCCGCACGAGCGATACGAGACGATGCTGCTGTCATTACCATCCTTGCCGAGATCGACGGTGCTTTCCGCGAAGCGTCCCTCGAGCAGGCTCAGGGAATCCTTCAGCGTGTCGGCGCAGGTGACGGAGGCGGGTGCGTGCGGAGTCATGTCGGTTTCCGGTGGGCTCTTTGCTGTGGATCAGCCGCGTTTGATGGAAGCCAGCGGATGGTCCGCCGGATAAGTCGGCGTGATCGGCTTCTTGGCGCCCAGCATCACGCACATCAGCGCGTCTTCATCGCCGATGTTGATTTCTTCGCGATACACGCCGGGCGGCACCGACACCACGTCGCGGTCGGTCAGGATGGTTTCAAAGCGCTCACCGTCTTTTTCCAGCACCAGCTTGAGCTTGCCGCGCAGGACGAAGAACACTTCCTCGACGTCGATGTGCAGGTGCGGCGGACCTTCGTGGCCGGCCGGGATGATCATGGTCGAGAAGGTGAAATGCTCCGACGGAATCACGTTGGTATCGACTGCAACACCGGTGCCGCCGGTGCCGATGTAGCGCATCTGTGCGCGGCGGAATTTCGGGTCGTAGTCGGCCTGGAACTTCAGCGCGTCCCAGTCGTACTTGCGCGTCGACAGGCGCGCCACGCGCGATTCCATCCAGTCGCCGAAGCTGCTGCCTTCAGGCTGGTCCCAGCTGCGCTGGACCTGGTTTTGTTCAGACATGTCGGTCATTCTTTTCTCCTTGGTAGGTCAGGGAAATTTCACTAATCAATTCATCACGAAGCCGCCGTTGACGGCCATGACTTGCCCCGTATAGAAGCGGGACAAATCGGACAAGGCAAAAATCACGGCGCCGCAGACGTCTTCCGGCAACTGGTCGCGCTGGATGGCGCGGCGGTCGTGGTAGGTCTGGTGGCGTTCTTTCGGTACGTATTCGGTGGCTTCGACCAGCGTCAGGCCCGGCGCCACGGCGTTGACGGTGATGTTGTCGCCGCCCAGTTCGCGCGCCAGCGAACGCGTCATGCCGATCACCGCGCTCTTGCTGGCGACATAGGCCAGCAGATTGGTGGCGCCCCACAGCGGCGTGTCGGACGACAGGTTGACCACGCTGCCGCGGCCCGATTCGCGCAGGGCCGGCAGGCAGGCGTTGGTCATGAGCCAGGTGCCGCGTACATTGACGTCCATGACCTTGTCCCACATGTCGATCGCCAATTGCTCGGTGGTCTTGCCGCCGGAATTGGTGATCGCGGCGTTGTTGACCAGGCCGTCGAGACCGCCCAGCCATTGCACCGATGCCTTGGCGCACACGTCGATCGACTGCGGGTCTGCCAGATCGACGGTGAAGCCGGCGACGTTCAGCCCGCGTTTTTGCAGATCGGCGACCGCGCCATGCAAAGTGTCTTGCAGGATGTCGGCCATTGCCACGCTGGCGCCGGCTTCCGCCACCGCAGTGGCGAAGGCCAGGCCGAGGCCGCGCGCAGCACCGGTGATCAGGACACGGCGGCCGGCCAGCAGTTGATTTGATGAAGTCATCTCGCGTCGCTCCATCAGACCGTGCTGGTGTGCACTTTGGGCAGGTAGTGCAGGACGCGGCGCTCGGCCCACACGACGGCGCCGTAAGTGACGATACCAATCAGCGTCAGCGCGCAGATGGCGACGAACACGGCGGCGGTATTGCCCTGGCCTTCGCCGTCGACCAGCAGGTAGCCGAGGCCTTGATTGCCGCCGACCAGTTCGCCGACGGTGACGCCGATGACGGACAGCGTCGATGCAATGCGCAGGCCGGAGAACAGCGCCGGCAAGGCCGAACGAAACTCAACCAGATGGAAGATCTGCCAGCGTCCGGCATTGAGCGTGCGCACCAGGTTGACCATGTCCGGGTCCACCGTACGAACCGCCGACAGCACGTTGATCATGATCGGGAAGAACACGATCAGCACGGCAACGATGATCTTCGGATAAATGGTGTAGCCGAGCCACATCACGAACAGCGGCGCGAACGCGACCTTCGGTGCAATCTGCAAGGCCAGGATGTACGGCGACAGCATGGCTTCGGCGCGCGGCGACAAACCCAGTGCGACGCCGACGGCAAGGCCGAGCAGCGCACCGAACAGGAAGCCGAACACCACTTCCATCGCGGTGATGCCGAAGTGGGTCAGCAGGTCATTGTTGTTCCACATGACCACCGATTCCTTGAGCACGTGCGACAGGTTCGGCAGGATGTATTCCGGCATGCCGAGCCAGCCCGGGCCCCATTGCCATGAGGCCAGGAACAGGACCAGTACCACCAGGCTGCCGCAGACGGTGCGCGCGCGCTCATTGAGCAGCGGGCGTTTTACCTTGGCGATGGTGCTTGTCTCTGGCGCAGGCGTAGTCATGGGATTGGCTGTAGTAGAGGTATCCATTTATCTGGCTGTTCCAACGAATTGATTGGTGAAGAGTTCGTTGACCGGCGTGGCCTTGGTCACGATGCCTTCGCTGACATAGAACTTCTGCACGCTGTCCATGCGGGCGGCGTCGATCTGGCCCAGGGTCTTCTGGCCGGCGTAGACGTATTTGCGATACATCTCGAAGGTGGCTTCGATGCTGGCTTCCTTGCCTTTATAGGAAGGCAGCGCAGCGACGTAGTCGGTGGCGGCGGCTTTCGGGTCTTTCATGATGTCCTGCATGCCGCGCAGGGTGGCGCGCACCAGGCGCTTCAACAGTTCAGGCTTGTTCTTGATGGTGTCGTCGGACGCCAGGATCGCCTGCGCCATGCTCTTGAAGCCGCCGTTGTCGAGCAGCTCGACCTTGGCGCCGGCATCGGTCGAATTGACGACCCAGTCAGGCACGCCGGCGAATGCCGAGGCCTTGCCCGCAGTGAACACCTGCCATACGCCTGCAGGACCGGCGGCCTGGATCTGCAGGTCGGTCTTGGACAGACCGGCGGTCTTGAGGCTGCCGAGGAAGGCGTAGTAAGTGGTGTCGGTGTACGACATCACGGTGACGGTCTTGCCCTTGAGGTCTTTGAGCGACTTGATGTTTTCGTTGGCGTTGGCGGCGACCATGGTGATCGAGCCGGCACCCAGGACGGCGATGGCCTTGACCGGAATGCCGTTGGCGCGCACCACGATCGGTGTGTCGCCGATGGCGCCGCCGATGACGGCATTGCCCGCGCCGATCTGCTTGGCGACGTCGACGCCGCCCTTGGCGACGATGAAGTTGATCTTGAGGTTTTCGTCAGCGTAATAGCCCTTGTGCTGCGCCAGCACCCACGGTGCGAAGGCCGGCGAATTCGGCGGCGCCGGCAGCAGGTAGGTCACTTCTTCCGGGGCGGCCTGGGCGATGCCCGGCACCACGGCGGTGGCGGCGAATGTCGTGGCAACGGCGGCGCTCAGGACCAGCTTGCTGCAGAAAGAGGCGAGAAATTTTTTCATGCTTGCTTCACTCCTAGTGTTCGGTGGTGATCAGGTTGGATGTTTGGATGTGTCGGATACGTCTGCTGAATCAGTGGAGCTCTGCCGTCTCTTTGCCGACTTTGAGCAACTCCATCAGGCGGCCTTGCAGCGGGCCGATTTCCGGCAGCTTGCGGCGCTCCAGCGGGTTGTCGCGGAAAGGCAGGTTGACTTCGATCTCTTCGATGATGGTGCCGGGACGTTCGCTCATGACCAGCAGGCGGTCCGACAGCGCGATCGCCTCGACCAGGTCGTGAGTGATGAAGAGCGCGGTCTTTTTCTTCTCGAACAGCATCTTGGCCAGATCCTGCTGCAAGACCATCTTGGTCTGCGCGTCCAGCGCCGAGAACGGCTCGTCCATCAACAGCACTTGCGGATCGACCGCCAGCGTGCGGGCCAGCGCAGCGCGTTGGCGCATGCCGCCGGACAGTTGGTAGGGATAGTGGTCTTCATAGCCCTTGAGGTGGCACTTGGCCAGCAGCTCGTCGGCCACGCGATTGCGCTCCGCTGCGCCGACGCCGTCGATTTCCAGACCGAGCGAGACGTTGGCGCGAATATTGCGCCATGGCATGAGCAGGTCTTTTTGCAGCATGAAGGCGACGTTGCGGACCGGCTTGGTGACGCGCTGGCCGCCGACGATGACTTCACCGGAAGTCGGCAGGTACAAACCGGCGCCCATGTTCAGCAAGGTGCTCTTGCCGCAGCCGGACGGGCCGATGATGGAAACCACTTCGCCGCTGCGAATCGACAGGTTGACGTTGGTGACGGCGGCGCGCGCCTGGGAAGTCTGGCGGTCGACGAAGCTCTTGCCGACGTTGCGAAATTCGATTTCGATCATGATGCCTCTTGGTTAGTTACTTGTTGCTTTGGCGCCCTCGCGCCTAATTACGTGACATTTGCTGAAGCCGGCGACCGGTAGGTGGCTGGTGCGGCACAAACGCCAGTTGTCTCATATATAAAACCACAAACCAAATGCGAGATATACGAATCAAATATAGCAGATATTCCGCAAAAAGATAGTGCTTTTTGTTTCATATATGGTTTGATGATTTATATAAGAACTGTTTTCTACGTATTGCATGATGTGTGCCACCCGAAAATCCGGGTTTTTGTCTCGTATTTCAGACACTTGTTCACCAAAGAAACGCGCCGACGCGCCGCACCGGTGCGGATTGCACCAATTCCAGACGGCCGGGGCTGCAGTGGCTCCACGCAAAAAATGCCGGATTGGCGTTCGATCGGGGGCTGACGACAATGGCGATACGCATCGTCTTCACATTCCTTGAAGAATCTTCACGCGTCTTGAGAGGCGTTTTCGCTGATTTACAGCGCATTAACTTCCGCTTACAGGCTTTGCCACGATGATTGCCGCGAGGGCCTGTCCTTTGCAGGACCCGTTGCCGGTCATCGGTTTTTATCGGTTTGCCAGGGGGGAAGATCATGATTCAGGGACGCATCGCCTACGTTGCTTTGGGTGCAGGACTTTTATGTGTATTGAGCGCGTGCAGCAGCCCGCCGACGATGGTGCAGGGACCGACCAGCGTGCGGCCGGCCTATCCGGTGGCCAACATCGAGAACAACGGCGCGATCTTCCGCGTCAGCAGTGCGCAGCTGTTTGAAGAGTCGACCACGCATTACGTGGGCGACATCCTCAAGATCGAGATTTCCGAGTCGCTCACCGGCAGCAACAAGTCGACCACCTCCAACAGCCGCGACACCAGCCTCAAGCAAGTCGGCCCCGGCGCGGGCTCATCCATGAGCGGCCTGCTGGCGTCGGTCTTCAACATCAACGCGACGGCCACCGGCAGCGATTCCTTCAAGGGCACCGGCCAGACCGACAACAGCAACAGCATGAACGGCAGCCTGATGGTGTCGATCATCGAGGTGCTCCCCAACGGCAACCTGGTGGTCGCGGGCGAGAAGCGCATCGGGATGAACGGGTCGATCAACACCTTGCGGTTTTCGGGGGTGGTGAGGGCGCGCGATATTCGCGGGGGGAATGTGGTTTCTTCCAGCAATGTGGCGGATGCGCGGCTGGAGCAGGTTGGAGGAGGAACTGTGGCGGATGCCAATTCGCAGGGGTGGATGCAGCAGTTTTTCAGGAGTGTTTTGACGTTTTGGTGATGAGGGTTTAGCGCTGCTTTTTGAGAGCGGCGTTTTGTTCCGACTTGCTGTGTGTTGTTGCTGATGCTGCTCTTTCTTCGATCAACCCTTCGCCGGGGGTAGCCCGGCAGCTACTCACTTTTCTTGTCTCGCCAAGAAAAGTAAGCAAAAGAAGCGACCGCTGGTTCGTAGCCCCCTGCGGGGGTTCCCGGCGTCGTCAGGCGCAAATCGGGAGGGGAAACAAACTCGCTGCGCTCAGACAAGTTTCCCCTCTTTATCCGATTTGCACCTGCCGCCACCGGCTACTCGCAAGCGGACTTCCAGACTGGCTCGCTGCGCATCGCCAGGGGACAGAGATGATTTGACGGTCACCGTTATTCGCTATCGCTAAAAAAACGAAAGAACGAGAATCACGATGCCGCAGGCGAGCCACCCAAGGCAATGCGAAGCGAGCCGAGGAAGAATTCCGCTTATGAGTCGCCGTTGGTGACGTGCTCAAATCGGATAAAGAAGGGAAACTTGTCTGAGCGAAGCGAGTTTGTTTCCCTTCCCGATTTGAGTGCGGCGCCAACGGGAACCTCGCGCAGCGAGGCGGCGAATCGCGGTCGCCTTTCTTTGCTTACTTTCTTTGGCGAAGCAAAGAAAGTGAGTAGCCGCCGGGCTACCCCCGGCAAAGGTTGATCGAAGAAAAAACAGAATCAGCTACAGGCAAGGGCAAGTCGGAACAACAGGCAAGACCTTAAGACCCGCCAAACACGACCGGCGTCCCGACATTGTTGGTAGCCTCCACCACCGGATTACTAATCAACAAAGCATCCACCACCGGCCCCAACTTGCTCCCGGTAGAAGACCACTTGTCCTGCGCAATCGACCCCATCTTGTACGAAGCGCTCCCCACCACCCGCCCCTCCTTGCGCAAGGTCACCGAAGCAAACGTCAGGTAAGGCATGTAAGCATTGCTGAAGGTCTTCATGTCCCATTTGACGAACGCTGCATACGCCAGCGTCATCGAACAACTGCCCGGCTGGGTGCCGGCGTCGTACACCCGGCTCGGCACGCCGTGGCGTTGCAGTTCGCTCTGCAGGCTGGGGACAAAATCGCTGAGCGCGACCGCGCCGTTCCACTCGATGCAGATCTCCTTGATCGGCGCGTGCGCGAAGACGATGGGATTCTGCGGCGTGGCCGGCGTCATCGACGACACGCCGGAGATGGCGGAACCGAGCAGATTGGCGGCTTCCACGATCGGACTGGGCGACATGACGACGCAGCCCGATAGAGAAAATGCTGAAGTGGCGCAGACGGAGGCGAAGAGAATTTTGATCATGGCGGCGACCGGTTCGACGATGAGTGAAATTCATCATATCCGCCGATGTTCCCGGATTCGCGCGCTTTTACCCTGATTTACGCCATGCCGAATGCAGCTTTACACTCAGGGCAATTGCATGAAGCTTTTGTTTTCCCCTCGTACTCCCTCCCCTTCAAGGGGAGGGTTGGGGTGGGGATGGGTTTCAGGGAAGCAGCACATTCGTCTTATTCCATATGGTGTTACTCCAAAAATACAGAACAGTGAAACAACGCGTTTGCATTAGTAACCCATCCCCACCCCGGCCCTCCCCTTGAAGGGGAGGGAGTGTTCAGGAAATACGGCTCTCTCCTTCATCCAATCGCCCCTGGCTTTACACTCGCCGGTTTTCTGTAGCCTGTCCGCGACGATGGCACAATGGACGCTCTGATTTTCAGGAGAAGCATCATGCGCACATTGCTGTCCACCGTTGCGGTCACAATGTTAACGGCGACCACGTTCACAGTCCACGCCGACACGCTCAAAAGCGAAACCGAAGTACGCCAGCTCGCCGACAAGGTCATGGCCGCCGCCGGCAAGGGACAAACCGACGACGCCTACGCGGCAATGACCCCGTACACGCTGACCGACATCAACACGCTCGACCGCGCGCGCCTCAGCAACCGCACTTCGCGCATGCAGCTCGAGCAATACATCGGCGGGTCGGTCGGCTACGAATTCATCCGCAGCGAAAAGGTGGGAGAGTCGCTGCTCAAGCTGGTCTATATAGAGAAGGCCGAAAAGCAGGCGATCCCCTGGCAATTCATTTTCTACAAAACCAGCTCAGGCTGGGCGCTGAGCAACTTCAGCAACGGCGACAACATCAACAGTTTGTTTACCCGCTGACGTGAACTAGTTACTGGAAAGCCCGCAACGGACTCAGATCGTCGCTGACGATTTCGGTCGCCACGCCGGCGATCTTGTCGGCGATCAGACGGCTCGAACCGCACGCCGTGGTCCAGCCGTTGGAGCCGTGGCCGGCGTTGAGGTAGAGATTGGAAAAAGCCGTCGCGCCGATCAGCGGTGCGCCGTCCGGCGTCATCGGACGCAAGCCGGCCCAATAAGTGATGCCGCTCATGTCGGCGCCGCCCGGGAACAGCGAGCTCAGCGACTTGATGGCCGTAGCGCAGTCACGCGGCGTCACTTTCGTGTCCCAGCTGCCGATCTCGGCGGTGCCGGCGGCGCGGATGTGCGAACCCATGCGCGTGATCGCCACCTTGTAATACTCATCCATCACGCCGCTCTTGGGCGCGGCCGTGGCATCGGCGACCGGCACCGTGATCGCATATCCCTTGACCGGATACACCGGCAATTGCAAACCCAGCGGTTTGACCAGCGCCACCGATGCGCTGGCGCAGGCCACCACATAGGCGTCCGCTTTCAACATGCCGTTGGCGGTACGCAGTCCGGTGACGGCGCCGCCGGCGTATTCGATCTGCTGCACGGAAGTACCGAGCACGAAGCTGACACCCTGGGTCTGCAGCCAGTCGGCCAGCGCGCGGGCGAACAGCGGACAATTGCCGGTCTCGTCCTGCGGCAGCAGCATGCCGCCGACCAGTTGATCGCGGGCGGCGCGCAGGGCCGGGTCGAAGGCGACGCAGGCGTCGGCGTCGAGCAGCTCATACGCCACGCCGGCTTCGGCCAGCACGCGCGCAGCGAGACCGGCGTTGTCCATGCCCTCCTGCGTGCGGAACAGCTGCAGGTTGCCGACCGTGGTTTGTTCGTATTGGATGCCGAGGCGTTCGCGGATGTCTTTCAGTTGCGTGTGGCTGTAGCGCGCCAGCCGGCCCATGCGCGCCTTGTTGACGGCGTAGCGCTCGGCATTGCATTGCGACAGGAACTGGCCGAGCCAGCGCCATTGATGGCGGTCCAGGCGCGGCGTGAAGCGCAAGGCCGACTCCATGCCCAGCCAGCTTTGCAGCGACCACTTGAGCGACTTGCCCTTCATGCCGGGTGCCGCCCACGGCGTGGCGTAGGACGGGCAGACATGGCCGGCGTTGCCGACGCTGGTTTCGGCCGCGACGTCGGGCTGGCGGTCGACCACCGTGACGGTGTAGCCCTTTTCGTGCAGGAAATAGGCAGTGGTTACGCCGACGATGCCGGCGCCGATGACGATGATGTGCATGGCTTGTTAATTGTTTATAAGGTTAATCCGCCGTCGATATGCCAGATTTGTCCGGTGACGTATGACGCGGCCGGGCTCAGCAAAAAGGCGATGACGTTGGCGATTTCCTGCGGCTGGCCGAGGCGTTGCATGGGGATGCGTTCCAGCGCGGCGGCCCAGGCGGCAGGGTCGATGGCGGATTTATTGGGATCGGATTTTTGCACGTAGCCTGGCGCCACGGCATTGACGGTGGCGCCGGACGCCGCCAGCTGCACCGCCAGCGATTTCACCAGCGCTTCGATGCCGGCCTTGGCCGCAGCGGAGGCCGGGAAACCCGATTCGCCGAGACGGTACACGTGCGCGACGAAGGAACTGACTGCCACCACGCGGCCGGCCGGCGCCTGCTGCAAGGCGTCCTTGCAGGCGGTGACCAGTTGGAAGAAGCCGCCCAGCAGCGCATCGATGGAACGCGACCAGTCTTGCGTGCTGAGCTCTCCGATGCGCTTGCGGTCGGCGAAGCCGGCGTTGGCGACCAGCGCGTCGAGACGGCCGTAGGTATTCAGTGCAACGTCGCGCAAGGCTGCCGCAGTGCCGGTGTCGGCCAAGTCGCCGAAGGCCGTCACGCACTGCGCGCCGCGCTCACGGCAGGCGGCGGCGGTCTGTTGCAACTCGGGCGAATCGGCGCGCGCATGCAGCACCATGCCGGTGTCGGCGGCGGCCACGGTTTTCGCGGTGGCCGCGCCGATGCCGCGCGCGGCGCCGGTAATCAGGATCACGCGCTGCACGCTGGAAGATGGATTCATGGATGACGAGGAAACAATATGAGGAAATGACGGAATCAGGCGGCCGGAGCGACCGTGCGCTATTTTAACCAATAAGCGGATAGCCAGCCGCAGAAGCGCTGCACAGGACATACATGAAGGAGAAAACCGCATTTCCTGAACGCTCCCTCCCCTTCAAGGGGAGGGCCGGGGTGGGGATGGGTTATTACCGGGAACGCAACATTTCACTGTTTGTATTTTTTGTACGGCGCCAAATGGCATAAGACGAATATGCTGCCTCCCTGAAACCCATCCCCTCCCCAACCCTCCCCTTGAAGGGGAGGGAGTACCAGGGAGAGGCAGGAGTTTCATGCGATTGCCTTGCTGCGCAACAGCTTCCGCTACATCCCGGGGAGTATTCTCCATTACAATTGCGGGGTTTTCAGGGAAGGAAATTGGTCAGACCGACCGCCTTTTCTGCTTCGACTGGCACACTTCATGCTGCCTCGCCTGCGCACTATGCGGGCAACCAAGAATTCAGACACCAAAGAGTAAAAGAAAAGGAAACACGATGTATCACTGGGACTTCGCCGCGCTTTGGCAATTCCGCAACGTCATTGCCGTGGGCTTTGGCTACACGCTGGCCTATACGGTCGCCTGCGTCCTGCTGGGCTTGTTGATCGGGCTGGCGGTCGGCCTCGGTCGCCTGTCGACCAACCCGCTGGTGTCGGGCCCGCTGCGCGCCTACGTCGAAGTGTTCCGCTGCACGCCGGTGCTGGTGCAACTGGTGTGGTTCTACTACGCGCTGCCGGTGCTGGTCGGCATCGAGATGTCGGCCGGCACTTCGGCCTTGCTGGCGTTGGCCCTGTACGGCGGCGCTTTCTATTCGGAAATCATCCGCGGCGGCATCGTCTCGATCGACGTCGGCCAGAGCGAAGCCGGTTGCGCACTCGGCATGACGCGCTTCCAGCTGATGCGCCGCGTGATCCTGCCGCAGGCGTTCAAGCGCATGACGCCGCCGCTGGTCAGCCAGTCCATCATGCAACTCAAGAACACCTCGCTGCTGTCGGTGCTGGCGGTGCCGGACCTGCTGTACCAGGGCCAGATCATCGCCCACGAAACCTATCGCCCGCTGGAAATCTACACCATGGTTGCGGTGATCTATTTCCTCATCCTGCTGCCTGCGACGATCTGGGCCAAGCGCCTGGAAAATCGCCTGAACGCGCAACAGGGAGTATGAGATGAGCAATCCAACCAATGAAGTCATGATTGAAATCAAGAATCTGAAGAAGGCCTTCGGCGACCACGTCGTGCTGAAAGACATCTCGCTGCAGGTCAACAAGGGCAGCGTGGTCGCCATGATCGGTCCGTCCGGCTCCGGCAAGTCGACGCTGCTGCGCTGTATCAACCTGCTGACCGTGCCCGAGCAAGGCAGCATCCGCGTCGGCGCGCAGGATTTCACCTTCGGCTCCAAAGCCTCCAAGCCGCTCAAGGACCGCGAGCTGGCCAAGTTCCGCACCAACACCGGCATGGTGTTCCAGCATTTCAACCTGTTTCCGCACATGACCGCGCTCGAAAACGTCATGGAAGGCATGCTCACCGTGCTGCGCAAACCCAAGGCGGAAGCACGCGCCTACGCGCTGGAACTGCTGCAGAAAGTCGGCCTGTCCGACCGCGCCGACATCTATCCTCAGCGCCTGTCCGGCGGCCAGAAGCAGCGCGTGGCGATTGCCCGTGCGCTGGCCATGCGCCCGAGCGTGATGCTGTTCGACGAAGCCACTTCGGCGCTGGATCCGGAACTGGTGGGCGAAGTGCTCAACGTGATTCGCTCGCTGGCGGCCGACGGCATGACCATGATCCTGGTCACGCACGAAATCGCCTTCGCCCGCGAAGTCGCCGACCAGGTCATCTTCATGCGCGACGGCGTCGTGGTCGAAGCCGGCCCGCCGTCGCAAGTCATCGATAATCCGCAACAGGCGGCGACGCAATCCTTCCTGACCCGCTTCAACGGCTGATCAGCATGACCGGCCGCCTCGACCTGCTCGACGACACCGACCGCAAGCTGATCTCGCTGTTGCAGCAGTCGGCGCGCGACAGCGTCGCCAACCTGGCGCGGCAACTAGGTGTGGCGCGCACCACTGTGGTGGCGCGTCTGGCGCGGCTGGAAAAGAACGGCGTCATCGTCGGCTACACCGTCAAGCTGGGGCAAGAGGTGCAAGACAGCGGCCTGCTCGCCTACGTCGGCATCACGGTCGAAGCCAGGACGGCGCGCGACGTGCTCAAGCGCTTCAAGCGCATCCCCGAAATTGAACAGCTCTGCTCCGTCAGCGGCGAGTTCGACTACGTCGCCTGGCTGCGCGCTGCCTCGGCCGAACAACTCGACAAGCTGCTGGACGACATCGGCGAGATCGAGGGTGTGGTCAAGACGACTACTTCAATCGTGCTGTCGCGCAAGATCGATCGATGACCACCGTGCTCAGCCGGCGTCGCTGAACGGCCATGCTCCAGATCACCGAAGACCTGAGCCTGCCCGATGCGGAAGTCGAACTCAGCTTCACGCGTTCTCAGGGCGCGGGCGGACAGAACGTCAACAAGACGTCGACCGCGGTGCATCTGCGCTTCGATATCCGCGCGTCCTCGCTGCCCGACTTTTACAAGGAAAGATTGCTGGAGCTGAAGGATCAGCGCATCACCCGCGACGGCGTGATCGTGATCAAGTCCCAGCAGAGCCGCAGCCAGGAGCAGAACCGTATTGCGGCGCTGGAACGGCTCGCGACACTGATTCAGGAGGCCGGGGTCGTGCTTCCTCCGCGCAGGCCGACCAAACCGACTCGCAGCGCCAAACGCAAGCGTGTCGACAGCAAGACCATGCGCGGACGGCTGAAGGTATTGCGCACCGGGCTCGGCGACTGAGCCGATGCCGACCATCCATCATCAACCGAACGAGGTCGTACGCCTCAGGGGAATTCCATCGTGAAATTCACTGTGCTGCTCACCGTACCCGCCCCTGCTTTGCCTGTCGCAAAATAGCTGACGGCATACGGCAGGGTTGCCGTTCCGGCGCGTATCTGCGTGGTGGCGACGTTCTGACTCCCTTTCACGCCGGCCAGATTGATCACCGAACCATCGCCGTTGCTCAACTGCAGTTGCACGTTGGCAGGGCCGGTCACGTCGAGATTGCCTGTCGTCGCATTGACGCGCGGGCCGTCAAAAAAGGTGCGAACGTTCACCCCATTGGATTGGACGCCGCTTGTCTTGCAACTGTCCAGGCGGATCGAAAATGGCGTCCAGCCGGCTTTCTGACCGTTGGCCGCCAGCGCCGACGTCGACACCTTGGGCAAAGTGATCGCGTTGCCGGGCACTACCGTAGGGATACAAGTGGTGACGTTGCCCCGAATGAATTTGATCGTATTGGAAAGCGTGAATCGGATCGCCTGCATTTTATTGTCGCCAAAGGCATAGGTTATGGACCCTGCCAATGAATCCACCCCGGATGTCGATGAGTCTGTCTTGATAAAGGTGAGGGTGTACGTTGGAAACAGCGTCCCAGCTTTGATGCCCCGCGTGCCTGGATACACGGAGACGAAAGCGGTAGTGCTACTGCCGGTCACTCTGATGCCGACCCCTGCCACACGTGTTTGGATGGTGTCAAACGTCCCAAAACTGCTGGTAATCACTCCGCCACCGGGCAAGAGCCCCCCAGCGACGGTCGAAGGAGTCGCGGGCGCAGTGGGGCACGAAAACCGGAAGACAGAACTGTTCGGATCCGTGGTCGATTTTGCTGTGGCAGTCACTGACGCGATGACGCTGCCGGGCGCAAGGGCGCTGATGTCAAAGGTCGTATCGAAATCATACGTCCCCACGAGTGTACTTATACCGGCGTCGGGAATACATCCGTCTGCGGCGAGCGCCACATTTCCCAGCATCAGGCCGCATACACTCACCATCACTTTCCAGCACCATTTTTGCATGTTCATCATCCGCTCCTTTTTTGTCCGTTCAGCCACCGCAGCTTTGCAGCAAACACGGCGAGGAGGCGCTTGCCGTGAAGCGCCCATAACCAAGGAGTGTGGATTTTCTGCCTTGCGAAAGATATAAGAAAACTCTCGAACTGCAGCATCGCTGCAGCCTCAGATGATTGATACATCGCCCGTACTTCGACTCGTTCGGTCACACCGCCGCTCGTGGCATTGTTTGCGGTCTGGTAGTACCGCACACGGAAAGGATTGTTGTAGACACCATCCCCAGCCGGCGGCGTCGGACCTGGTTCGAGCAGGGCGCCACGCCTGGAACGCTTTTGAGAGTTCTCCTATATCGCCATGGCGAATGGACTTGTAGCATCTTTCCATTTGACCGCTGGAGATGCTCATGCACGACGATAAATATGGAAGACGATTCTGGTCGTCGATGACGTTACTAACGCAAACCAATTCGAAGGAAGCCGCTCCAGGAGGCAGCGCGAGCGGAGGGGCTGCCACTCGCGCTGTTGCAATGTCCGGCAAACTCCTGCTCGCCTTGCTGTTGAACTTGGCCGCCACCCATTCCGCACTGGCGATCTGTGATATCACGCCTTCGACCATCAATCTCGCTTCGACAAAAGCGATCGACGGTTCAGTAGTGCCGATTGGTACCATCATCTATGAAGAAACGTGGACGCGGACTCTGACGCTGACCTGCTCTGGAAATAGGCAGATGTATACACAGCCTGTTCGAAATGGCACCGTCAACGGAATCGTCGCGAACTCTGTTAAGTTTGAGTCGGAGGTCGAATTGAGCAATGCCGAGAGCTCGACGGCCGGTGTATCTCTGACAGGCGACTACACTGCTTATACGTTCCCAGTTGGCATCACCAAGAGTACGATGACCGTACGTGTGCGCTACAAAAAGGCGAGTAACGCCGCTACCGGACCTGGACTGATGCGGCCCATGGGTGGAAACACCCTGAACCAAACCGATCTAGTCGCAAACATATGGGGCAGCATTCCCGATGGCTCAACGCCATTTAGCTTGGCCTCCATTTTCTTGTCAGGAGGGACCAAATCGTACTCCTCTACCTGCAATCTTACGGTGCCTCTCGCCGTCGCCATCCCTCCTGCGCCACAGAGTCAATTCACCGGTATCGGTACGGTGCCTGCGGCACGCAAAGACTTCAATATATCGGCCGAATGTTCCGGAATAGTGATAGGTCAGCGCGTGGGAGTGTCCTTCTCGGAGAGTTCTCGCGATGCTTCCGGATCGCCCGGCGTCATCGCCACAAGCCAAGGCGACGGCAAGGCAGCAGGCGTCGGCCTGCAAATCATCAATACCACCTCCGGCCGCCCTATTGCTTTTGGTGCGCTTGAACGAGGCACACCGCCGCCAACGCTCAACGGCACCTACAATTTCCCGATGCGGGTTCAGTATTTTCAGACTGCCGCGACGGTCACCGCCGGGCGGGTGACCGGCACCACCGTGGTCACCATGCAATATCGATAAGGGAAGCAGCCTCGTCCCCAGACTCATAGCAGTTTCTGCTGCCGATCGCTACCGGCAGCTCAACAAAGCTTGCGACACGGGAACATTGCCAAATAATCCAACTATTTTTGAGACTATTCTCATATAAACAAAATCAGGAAAACGTCAAAATCACTCCATCGAATAACGCATTGTTATCGGGTCAACCCAACAATATTATTAACGAGGGAGTCGAAAATGAAGAACGCCATGTTTTTGTCCGCGCTGTTTGCCATGCTTGCGGTGGCGGCCGGTGCGCACGCTGCCGACACGGCAGAGTTGAAGGTCAAGGGCTCGGTCAAGCCGCCGTCCTGCACGCTCAACATTGCCGCAGGCGGCGTGATCGACTACGGCAATATTCCGCCGTCGCGACTGAGCAACACTGCCGCGACCAAACTGGAGCGTAGAACCACGGCGTTCAACATCGATTGCGCGACCGGCAAGGCCATGGTGGCGCTCAAGCTGAGCGACAATCGTGCATCCTCGGTGGTGCCCGCCATCATGTCGTTCTCCAATGGATACAAGGACGATCGCTTTGCTTATGGACTCGGGATTGTCGATGGTAAAAAAGTCGGCATTTATACCGTCAGCATGACCAAGGTCCAGGCGGATGGCTACCATATCGCGCTTTACCTGAATCGTGCTCTCGGCTCCGACCCGAACACCTGGGACAATGCTTACAGTAGCGATGGCGCCTTCTTCCGCCCGACGCTGATCTATACATGGGCACCGAACGACCCTGAGTCAATCCGAACTGCTTCGCAACATGCTCCGGGCGCTTTCAGCACGATAGCCGGCGAACTGACTGTTGAGGTCACTATCGACAAGCTCGCCAATCTGCCGGTGCGCGACGCGATTCCGCTGGACGGATCTTCCACACTGGAGTTGGTGTACCTCTAAGCCGGGCCACGTGGGCAGGAGATCCGGCTTGCCGCATGTCACCTCGGGTGTCACTCTCATTTCCACCCCGTAAACGACAACGCCGCCGTCCCGACTTGACTGGGAACGGCGGCGTTTTCATTTGCAACTGCCGGCCGATTTGCACCGGCTTGCACCGGCTTTACTGCAGTATTACAGCGGAATCTGCGGTGGCACGTCTTCCGGACGCACGCCCGACAGCTTCTGCAGGTTTTCCAGCACGGTGGACTTGACCTTGCCGGCGGCGCGTTCCTGCACGATCCACTTGTTGATGTACTCGAGCCAGGCCTTGTCGTCTTCCTTCGGCACACCGATGTTGGTCGAAGTCGCTTCCAGCGGCATCGGCACGATCATGGTGCCCAGGCTTGGGTTCTTCTTCAGCACGTTCAGGGCCAGCAGCCAGACCAGCACCTGCACATCGACGCGGCCGGTTTGCAGGGCCAGGGTGGCGTCGTCGGCTTTTTCCAGACGGACGATGGTGGCCTTGGGACAGACGCGGGTAATCATCGCGTCGTGCGAGGAACCGATGTCGACGCCGATCTTGACTTCAGGCTTGTTGAGCTCTTCCCAGGTCTTCGGTGCGAAACCCTTTTTGGAGACGATGGTGAACGCGTTGTTGAACAGCGGCTCGGAGAAGCCGACGGTTTCGCGGCGTGCCGGGGTCGGGTTGAGACCGAAGAAGACGTCGATCTTGCGTGTCTGCAGGTCCAGCACCGAGTTGCCCCAGGTGGTTTCGAGGATTTCCAGCTTGACGTTCAGGCTGGCCGCCAGGTTCTTGGCGAAGTCGACCATGAAGCCGACCCATTCGCCGCTGGCCAGGTCCTTGTTGTAGTAAGGCGCCTGACCGCGTACACCACCAATGCGCAGCACTTTGGTCCGCTTGATGCGGGCGAAGGTGCTTTCGCCGGCCGGTGCGCTCTGCGCGAAGGCGCCGGGCAGATAGCTGGCGGCGGCGAGGCCCGCGACGTTGGTGATGAAACTGCGACGATTTGGCATTTGCTTCTCTCCCTGGATGTATGAAGTGGCACTGATGTGCGCTGGTTTGATTCTCTGGCGCCTTCAGGACTTCTGGTCCCGATGGCATCCGGCAATTTTAATACCAAGCGGTATGTGTTGCGCAGCATATTGCATATTCCCGCTTGCTGAGAATGCGCTGGAGGATCGCCTGTACGGATGCTTTTTCGGCATGGACGGCTATTTATAGCGTCAAACACTACAAAACGACCAAATTATCGTCATACACGCATCAATCTTGGTCTTTTTATCGTGACGACTGCTTCCTACAATGGAGGCATCCGCCGGCCGTCACGGCTCCAAATCCACTGCACATCCACTACAAATCCACAACAAGGAGCGCCATCATGAAAATCGTCCTGCTCGGCACCGGCCACATCGGCCTGGCCATCGCCCACCTCCTGCACCTGCATGCCGACGGCGACTACGAGGTACTCGCCGCCGACCGCGACGCCAACGCGCTGGCCGCGATGCGCGCGCTCGGCGTGGCCACCGCGCAGGTCGACTTCAACGACCATGACGCGCTGTGCAGCCTGTTGTCGGGCCGCGACGCCTGCCTCAATGCGCTGCCGTACCACATGGCCACCGCCGTGGCGAAGGCGGCCAAGCTGAGCGGCGTGCATTACTTCGACCTGACCGAAGACGTGCGCGCCACCCGCGCCATCGCCAAACTGGCGGCCGGCGCAGACACCGCCTTCATGCCGCAATGCGGGCTGGCGCCGGGCTTCATCGGCATCGCCGCGCATTCGCTGACGAGCAGCTTCGACGAGATCCACGAGGTCAAGATGCGCGTGGGCGCGCTGCCGGAGTTTCCCACCAATGCGCTGAAATACAACCTGACCTGGAGCGTCGACGGCCTCGTCAACGAGTACTGCCATCCCTGCGAAGCGATCCGCGACGGCAAGATGCAGGACATCCAGCCGCTGGAAGGACTCGAGCATTTTTCGCTGGACGGGGTCGAGTACGAAGCCTTCAACACCTCGGGCGGACTGGGCACTCTGTGCAGCACCCTGGCCGGCCAGGTGCGCAACCTCGATTACAAATCGGTGCGCTATCCGGGCCACCGCAACCTGGTGAAATTCCTGCTGGAAGAACTGCGCCTGCGCGATGACCAGGAGCAGCTCAAAGGCATCCTGCGCAAGTCGGTGCCGACCACCATGCAGGACGTGGTGCTGGTGTTCGTGACGGTGAGCGGCATGCGCGACGGCATGCACGTGCAGGAGGTGTTCTCGCGCAAGATCTTCGCCGCCACCCGCGACGGCGTGCATGAAAGCGCGATCCAGATCACTACCGCCGCCGGCATCTGCACGGCGCTGGATCTGTTCCGGCTGGGCAAGCTGCCGGCGCACGGCTTCATCCGGCAGGAACAGATTGCGCTGGCGGATTTTCTCGCCAACCGCTTCGGCCGGGTCTATGCCCAGGGCGCACAGGGAACAAACCCGCATGCGCCGTACGTGTCTCGCCATGCGGACCACGAGGCCGCAGTGGCTGCCTGAAGAAATATTCAAAGCAAAAAACGGAGTGCACAAGGAGTGCCGGCGTCGCAGACTGCCCTGATCGAAACCAGTTCCGATCAGGGTAATCTCCGATGCGCACACCGCCATTTCCGCCCGCCTTCGCCACACTGGCCTGGTCCAACCTGGCCGCACAATCCGCTGAACAACTGAGCCTGGCCGCCGCGCCGCTGGTCGCGGTCTTGATGCTGGGCGCCGGACCCGGCGACATCGGCACGCTGACCGCCTTGCAAACCCTGCCGTTTCTGCTCCTCTCGCTGCCGCTGGGCGTGCTGGCGGATCGATTGCCGCGTCGACGCCTGATGCTGTGGAGCGAAGCGCTGCGCTGCCTGGCGCTGCTCAGCCTGCTGATGGTGTTGCACTCCTCCGCACTGGACATAGTCTGGATGGCTGCGCTCGGATTTGCCGGTGCGGTCGGCACCGTGGGGTTCAGCGTGACGGCACCGGGCCTGGTGTCTTCGCTAGTGCCGCGTACCTCGCTGGCGCAGGCCAACGCGCGCCTGGAACTGGCTCGCAGCGCCGCCTTCGCAGCCGGCCCGGCGGTCGCCGGCGCACTGGTCTCATGGGCCGGCGCCACCGCGGCATTCAGCGTGGCGACCGTGTTGTCTGCCGGTGCGCTCGTCCTGCTGTTTCGCTTGCCCGGGCTTGCGCCGGCCGACGTTGGCACGTCCGCGACCAGACGGCATCCGCTGCGCGAAGTCGCCGAAGGCGCCTCGTTCGTCTGGCGCAACGCGCTGCTGCGACCGGTGGCAATCACCGGCGTGATCTTCAACAGCGCATGGTTTGCATTGCAAGCGATCTACGTGCCGTATGCCATGCGCGTGCTGGGACTGGGGACCGGCGCAGTGGGCCTTACGCTGGCCTTGTATGGCGCCGGCATGATCGTCGGCGCATTGGCGACGGCGCCGCTCATGGCGCGACTGCCGCTGGGCAGGACGATCCAGATCGGCCCGCTTGCGGGCGTATTGGCAGCGACCTGTCTCGCCGCCACTTTGCTGATTCCGCATGCGGCGCTGGCGGGGCTGTGCTTTTTCCTGCTCGGCGCCGGCCCCATGGTGTGGACCATCACGACCACCACGCTGCGCCAGAGCATGACGCCGGACGCCATGCTGGGCCGGGTCTCGGCGGTGTTCCTGACGGCCAATGCCGGCGCGCGTCCGATCGGTGCGGCGCTGGGCGCCCTGGTGGGAAGCCGCTGGGGAACCTCCGTCTGCCTGTTGATGGTGCTAGCCGGGTTTGTCCTGCAGGCTGCGGTGATCCTGAGCTCGCGCGTGGCGCGATTGCGTTGACAGCGCGGAGTGCAGAGATCGCCCCGCGCTGACGCTCTTGACGATTATGAACAGAGGTAAAGTTGCATCAGGATGATGTAATAGTTTTTGGCACGGTTCTACACTGGCTGCGTGATCAATCAGTGCAGGATTTCCATGCAACCCTTCATGATTTCCCGGGCAACGACTTTACTTGCACCCTTGCTCGCTACCTGCGCGCTGAGCGGCTGCGCCAACTTCAGCGAGGTCGTGTCGGTCGATGGCGACGACAACTACAACCTCATCGCCACCGGCATCAGCTACACCATGTCGATGGCCCAGCTGACCAATGCCAGCCGCGAAAAAGCCGTGGCGTATTGCGCCGGCCAGGACCGCGACATGCAGCTGCGCCAGCAGGCGCGCGGCTGGCAACCGATGCAGGTGGAACTCGATTTCCGTTGCCTGCCGCGCCGGACCGGCACGCTGCAGACCGAGCTGCAGACCGGACAGCAACCGGCGCTGTCGCTGACCCGCTTGCAGATGATTACAAAGTGACGCCAAGGCCGTTCAGATGCAGTTCAAATTCCTGTGCGGCGCAGGGCTTCCGTGATGAAGTCGATGAAATGCCGCACCCGCTGCGGCATCTGCTTGCGCTGCGGGTAGTACATGTACAGGCCGCCGTAGATGCTGTTAAGGCGCGGCAACAGCGGCGTCAGTTTGCCGGCGGCGACTTGCTCGCGTACTGAATACACCACCAGTTGGCCGATGCCGACGCCGGCCTGCACGGCGGCAACTTCCGACTCCATGGTATTGAAACTCACCACTGCCGGCATTTCCTCAAAGACCGTGGTGCCGTCCACCGTCAGCATCCAGGGCGACAGCCTGCCGGTATTCGGATGGCGAAAACCGGTGCAACGATGCTTGCGCAACTCGGCCAGGCTCTTCGGCTTGCCGTATTTCTCCAGATACGAAGGTGCTGCGTAGATTTGCAGGATGATGTCACCCAGGCGACGCGCGACCAGGTTGCGCTGCGGCTCCTTGCCGGTGCGAAAACCGACGTCGACGCGCTCCGCCACCAGGTCGGTGAAGCGATCGTCGAGCAGGAAATCGAAATGGATGTTGGGGTAGTGCTCCTGGAATTCCTGGATCAGCGGCATCAGCAACAGATTGCCCACCGAGGTCGGCGCGCTCACGCGGATCATGCCTTCGGCGTCGCGGCGGCTATTGCGCACCTGGTCCAGCGCTTCGTCGAGCAGGCGCAGGCCGGGGTCGGCCAGCTCGGCCAGGCGCGCGCCCTCTTCCGTCAGGCTGAGCTTGCGCGTGCTGCGATGGAACAGACGTACGCCCAGGTCTTCCTCCAGCTGGCGCACCGCCTTGCTCACCGCCTGCGGCGTCATGCCGGCTTCGACCGCCGCCTGACTGAAGCTGCCGGCGCGCACCACGCCCAGGAAAATCGTCACTACCCTGGCTTTGTCCATCGCTTCCCGCTCCTTATTTATTTACAACCATTGGTTGTAAATGAAACACGTTGATGTGGTCTAGTGTAACAGCGCGCGCCTGCCTACACTTCGTCCTGCCAACTGCGCAAAGCCACATTGCAGTTCACATCCGACGATAGACAATTCACCAAGGAGCATCACCATGACACAAGCATCGACAACATCCAAAGTCTGGTTCATCACCGGCGCGTCGCGCGGTTTCGGCGCGCTGATCGCCCGCGACGCCTTGCTGCGCGGTGACCGTGTGATCGCCACCGCACGCAATCCGCAAACCGTCATCGACGCGCTCGGCGAACAAGCCAACCTGCTGGCGCTGAAGCTGGACGTCACCAGCGAAGCCGACGCGCAAGCTGCGGCCAAACAAGCCGTCGCACGCTTCGGCCGCATCGATGTGCTGGTCAATAACGCCGGTTACGGTTTGCTGGGCGGTGTCGAAGAAGCCAGCGCAGAAGAAGTAAAGCGGCAGTTCGACACCAACGTGTTCGGCCTGCTGCACGTCACGCGCGCCGTGTTGCCAACCCTGCGCGCACAAGGCAGCGGCCACGTGATCAACATCTCCTCGATCGGCGGCTATGCATCGCATCAGGGCTGGGGCATCTACTGCGCAACCAAGTTCGCGGTCGAGGCACTGACCGAAGCGCTGCACACCGAACTGGCGCCGCTGGGCGTGCGCGCCACGGTGGTGGAGCCGGGCTTCTTCCGCACCGACTTTCTCAATGCCGATTCGGTGGTGTCGACCTCCAACCGCATCGCGCAATATGCCGACAGCGTCGGTGTGATGCGCACCCTGATGGCCGGCGCCAACCACAAGCAACCGGGCGATCCGGCCAAGCTGGCCACCGCCATCCTGAAACTGGCCGACGACGCCAACCCGCCGCTGCGCCTGGCGCTCGGCTCGGACACCATCGCCGCGATCCGGAACAAGAACCAGACGGTGGAAGCCGAGTTGCAGCAATGGCTGGCGGTGTCGACCTCGACCAACCATGACGACGTAACAGCTTGATGTCATAGGAAAGCTAGGGGAAGCAAGGCGGCCTGAAGCCGGCCGGGTTGTTTGCTATGATCGACGACAGTCGCCGGTCATGCATGCAGCCTGGCCGGCTTTCACGTTTTCGAAGGAATCGCCATGACCTCTTCCCCACCCAACGATCCGGGCCAGCTCGACGACGCCACGCTGGATTTCGCCGCCAAGATGTTCGACCTGGCGCGCCACGGCGAAGCCGATGAACTCGAGGCTTACCTGGCCAAGGGACTACCGCCCAATCTGCGCGACCACAAGGGCGACAGCCTGCTGATGCTGGCCGCGTACCACGGCCATGATGCGGCGGTGCAGGTCTTGCTGCAGCACAAGGCCGACGCCGGCTTGCGCAACGACAACGGCCAGACGCCGATTGCGGGCGCAGCGTTCAAGGGACATGCGGCGGTGGTGCAAGCTTTGCTCGACGGCGGCGCCGATGTCGAAGGCGCATCGCCCGACGGCAAGACCGCGCTGATGATTGCGGCGATGTTCAATCGCGTGGAGATCGTGGAGTTGCTGCTGGCGCACGGCGCCAACATCAATGCCCGCAGCGAGAATGGGGCGACGGCATTGGAAGCGGCGCGCGCCATGGGGGCGCCGGAGACGGCGGCGCTGCTGGAGCGCCGCCTGACGAACTGAATCTAAGCTGCGGAACCGTCGGCGTAAGGCTGGACGTTGACAGCGTTGCCGTCAGCGTCGAACTCTTCCGCCAGCGCCACCGATTTCAAACCCATGGTCAGCAACGCGTCGCAGGTGTCGTCAAGTTCAACTTGCAAATCGCCGGCGCCGTCGAGCGGCTTCTCGGCGGTGGCGACAACGGTCTCGCCGTTGTAGATATTCACGCGCAGCAAGATTTCTCCTTCGATATCCACCGGACCCATGACGGCATGGGTCTGCTGCGCGTCCACGCCGCTTTCCTGCAGGCCGTGATCGAGCTCCGACATCATCTGCAGCATGAAGTACTCGGCGATGCCGCGTTCCTTGCCGCCGTGGAACAGGTCCTGGTACAGGAAGTGCACGTCGAACTGGCGGCCATCGGTGACCAGGCAGCGCTGCACCAGCGGCACGACCTTTTCGCTCCAGGTCTGGAAGCGCTGCGCGCGCACTGCGAAGTAGGCGTCCATCGCCGCTTCGTCTTTGGGAATCGTGTAGAACGGATCGTCTGCCGTCTTCAGTGCGAAGCCGAGCAGGAAGCGCAATTCCACCGCCGTGTCCTCGGCGCCGAAACGATTGGCCGGCCAGCTGCTCATGCTGCGGTTGATGGCCGCTGTTTCGGTGATCTTCTTGTCGGTCATGGCGGCGTAGGCGTCGCGCACCATGGCTTCCAGATGGCTGTAGGTGATCGCGTCGATTTCGTCGAGGTGGTAGGCGTAGCTGACCAGCACCACCTTGGCGTCGGCGCTCTCGAGCTGGGCCTCCTTGATGCTGGCGGTCAGTTCGGTGAAGGCGTCGGCGTCGCGGAAGTTCTGCTCCGCATCGAGGCCGCCGACGGTGCGCACGAACATCGGGATGACGAAGGCGTTGACTTCATAGCTGCGCTCGTTGCGGGTAAAGAAGACCGTCTCGGCGGCTTCTTCGATTTTTTCGCGCAGGTAGGGATAGGCTTCGGCTTCCTGGTCGCGTGCGCGTTCCAGCGCTTCGTACAGGACGTCGTCCTGCTGCTGGCGCAGGCTCTTGGTGATGACACGGTGCAGGTCGCGTTGCTTGGCCGGCAAGTCGGGCGAGGCTTCGTCCTCGGTCGCCAGTTCGACCGCCAGATTGGCCAGCTTGTCGACCAGGGCTTCGTCGAGATCGTATCCGGCCGGCATCAGGGAAGAATCGGAAGGATCGGAAGGAATGGAGGTGCTGACGGCTTTGCCGGCGGGGCGCTTGCTTTTGGACATGGCGGGAATGCTTGTGAAGAGAAGAGGCGGACATTGTAACAAGTCCGCCCTTCATCGCCTTCTGACTGCGCCTTCAGACTGCTTTTTTGCCCGAGGTCCGCGCCAGGAACACCAGCCCGGCGGCAATCACCGAAGCCACCGCCAGTGCATACAGGCCACCCTGGATCGAACCGGTCTTTTGCTCCAGATAACCGAAGGTCGCCGGCGCGAAGAAGCCGCCCAGATTGCCGATGGAATTGACCAGCGCGATCACGGCGGCGGCGATGCGCGCGTCGAGATAGGCTTGCGGAATCGGCCAGAACAGCGACGACGCCGCCTTGAAACCGATGCCGGCAAAACAGATCGCGACGAAGGCGAACACCGGACCGCCGGTGGTCGAGGCGAACATGCCGGCCGCGGCGATGATCAGCGTTGCCGCCACCCAGGCCTGCTGGTGGCGGAAGCGCGCCGCCAGGCTGGCGAAGATATACATCGCGACGATCGAGATGATCCACGGAATCGAATTGAACAGGCCGACCTGGAAATCGTTGAAGTGGCCCATCTTCTTGATGATGCTGGGCAGCCAGAAGGTCGCGCCGTAGATGGTCAGCTGAATCGCAAAGTAGATGAAGCAGAACAACAGGATCTGCGGATCCTTGAGCAGGCTCCACGACGACACGTGCACCGGCTTGCTGGCCTGGCGCTCGCGTTGTTCATGCGCGATGATGGTGGTCAGGCTGTTGCGCTCGTCGTCGCTGAGCCAGGTGGCGTCTTGCGGACGCGAATCGAGGCGGCGCCAGACCACGAAGCACAGCAGCACCGAGGCCAGGCCTTCGATGATGAACATCCACTGCCAGCCGTGCAGGCCGCCGCCTTCTATCTGCAGCAGCGCACCCGAGATCGGTCCCGACAGGATCGACGCAATCGCCGAGCCGCTCAGGAACACCGCCATCGCCTTGCCGCGTTCGCTGTTGGGCAGCCATTGCGTGAAGTAGTACACCACGCCCGGGAAGAAGCCCGCTTCGGCCACGCCCAGCAGGAAGCGCAAGATATAGAACGAAGTCTCGTTGTGCACGAAGGCCATCGACGTCGCCACCACGCCCCAGGTCAGCATGATGCGCGTGAGCCAGGCCTTGGCGCCGAACTTTTGCAGCAGCATGTTGGACGGCACTTCGAAAATGGCGTAGCCGATGAAGAACAATCCCGCCCCAAAGCCGAACGCCGCCGTACCGATGCCGAGATCGGTCGCCAGGTGCGAACGCACGAAGCCGATGTTGACGCGGTCGATGTAATTCGCGATGAACATGACCACGAACAGCGGCAGGATGCGCCATTTGACCTTATCGATGGCGCTGGCCAGCGGGCCGCTTGCGGGGCCGTCGGGATGTGCGGCATACGCCGCGATGCTCTGCTCATTTGCGGGATTGCTCACTGCTGTCTCCTTAAGGTTGTCGCTGCGGCCGTCATTGCGGCCTGTGCGATCTTTATTGCGTTTTTTATTGCGCTTTTTATTTCGCTTTTTATTTTCCTGATGCTTGCTGAGATGTATGTATCACCGGACCAGGCAGGGCTTCTTGTTGTCGAACTTCCAGCCCGGAATCAGGTATTGCATGGCGATGGCGTCGTCACGTGCGCCCAGGCCCTTGGCTTTGTAGAGCGCGTTGGCCGCCATCACCTGCTCCATGTCGATCTCGACGCCGAGGCCCGGTGCGGTCGGTACGTCGACCATGCCGCCGACGATCCTGAACGGCTCGCGCGTCAGACGCTGGCCGTCCTGCCAGATCCAGTGCGTGTCGATGGCGGTGATCTTGCCCGGCGCGGCGGCTGCCACTTGCGTGAACATCGCCAGCGAAATATCGAAGTGGTTGTTGGAATGCGAACCCCAAGTCAGGCCCCACTCATTGCACAATTGCGCCACGCGGATCGAGCCCTGCATGGTCCAGAAATGCGGATCGGCCAGCGGGATGTCGACCGATTGCAGCTGGATCGCGTGGCCCATCTCGCGCCAGTCGGTGGCGATCATGTTGGTGGCGGTCTGCAAGCCGGTGGCGCGGCGGAATTCGGCCATCACTTCGCGGCCGGAATAGCCGTTCTCGGCGCCGCAGGGATCTTCGGCATACGCCAGCACGTCGTGCTGGTCGCGGCACAGGCGGATGGCGTCTTTCAGCAACCAGCCGCCGTTGGGATCGAGCGTGATACGCGCCTGCGGGAAGCGTTCATGCAGCGCGGCGACGGCTTCGATTTCATCCTCGCCGCGCAGCACGCCTCCCTTGAGCTTGAAGTCGTTGAAGCCGTAGCGCTGATAGGTCGCTTCGGCCAGCCGTACGATGGCGTCGGCGTCCATGGCTTTTTCGTGGCGCAGGCGCTGCCAGTCGTCAGCGTTGTCAGGTTCGCTGTGATAGTCGAGATCGGTGGCGTTGCGGTCGCCGACATAGAACAGGTAGCCGAGCATTTCCACCTTGTCGCGTTGCTGGCCTTCGCCGAGCAAGGCCGCGACCGGGACGCCGAGGAATTTGCCGAGCAAATCGAGCAGCGCCGCCTCCACCGCCGTGACGGCGTGGATGGTGATGCGCAGGTCGAAGGTCTGCAAGCCGCGGCCGCCGGCGTCGCGATCGCTGAAGGTCTGGCGCATGCGGTTGAGCACGGCGTTGTAGTTGGCGATGGACTGGCCGACGACGAGTTCACGCGCGTCTTCCAGGGTCTGGCGGATACGCTCGCCACCCGGCACTTCGCCGACGCCGGTGTTGCCGGCGCTGTCGGTCAGGATGACGATGTTGCGCGTGAAGTAAGGGCCGTGCGCGCCGCTCAGGTTGAGCAGCATGCCGTCGCGACCGGCAACCGGGATGACTTGCATCCCGGTGACGACGGGCGCGGATGAGCGAGAAGAATTCAGTGACGCGTTTGGCTGAGCAGACATGGTGGGCCTTGTACGGTGATCTGGGGAGACATTCAATTGGTACCGCTACCAATTGTGATTGATGCTGATGGTAGCGGTACCGTTTTTGGCTGTCAATCGGTTTACCGCGATGTTGTCAAATGGCAAACCGGAGGAAAAGGACGTGGGGAAAGATCAATCGGCCGGACGGCTCAGACGCTCTGCCGTTCGATGATGGTGAAGCCGATGTCGTGCACGCGTTCCGGCACTTCGCGACCTTCGGCGCGCTCGATGATGAAGCGCGCGGCGGTCTTGCCGATGCCGGTGCCGTCGATGCGTACGGTGGTCAGTTGCGGATGCAGGTCGCGCGAGAAGCTGAGGTCGCCGAAGCCCATCACCGCCAGTTGCGACGGGATGGCGATGCCGCGCACCTGGGCTTCTATCATGACGCCCATGGCGAGGATGTCGGAGCTGCAGAACACGCCGTCGATGGCGCCGTCCTGCCCCAGCAGGTCGGCCAGGCCGGTGCGGCCGCTGCCCAGCGTGGTCGGCGCCGGCACCATGCATTGCGGGACTTCCGTGTTAGCGGCAACGGCCATGCCGAGTCGCACCGCTTCATCGGAGAATGCCCGCGCGCGCCGCCGGCTGCGTTCGTCGACACCGGCGATCACGGCCACGCGGCGGCGACCGGCGGCGTGCAGGTGCTGTGCCACGGCGACGCCGATGCGTTCATGCGAAAAACCGACCAGCATGTCGATCGGCGTGGGCGTCAGGTCCCAGGTTTCCACCACCGGGATGCCACTGGCCAGGAGGCGCTTGCGCGACTCGGCCGAACGCATGATGCCGGTCAGCACCACGCCGTCGGGACGGCGGCCGATGATGGCTTCGAGCAAGGCGTCTTCGCGCGAATTCTCGTAGCCGCTCTGGCCCAGCATGAGCTGATAGCCGGCGTCGGCCAGCGCTTCAGTCAGCGACTGCACGGTTTCCAGGAAGATCGGCCCGACGATGGTCGGCACCACGGCGGCGACCAGGCGGCTTTTCTTGGACGCCAGCCCGCCGGCCAGCAGATTGGGCACGTAACCGGTGCGTTCGACGGCTTCGCGGACCTTCTTGAGAACGGTTTCCGACACCGCGTCGGGCGTATTGAGCGCACGCGAGGCGGTGATCGGCGCCACGCCGGCCAGCCGGGCGACGTCGCGCAAGGTCAGCCCGGCGCCCTTGCGGCCCTTGCGCACCACAGGTGCAGGGGCGGTCATCGGGACGTCAGGTGAAGGTGCTGAAATGGCGGGAATCGAGGGCTTCGTCATGGCGCGATTCTAGCATTGCCGAAATGGTACCGATACCACTGCCCTGCCGTGAATGACATTGCGCCGTCATCGGATTCGAGTAAGCTCCAGCGTGAATATTGATATCGATGAACTGACCACCCGGAAATCCCTTTGCGACTTTTTCTGCTTTGCTCACTTGTGGCGCTGTCCGGAACCGCCTGCATCGACGCCGACGCGCAAACCACCGCCGGCGAGCCCGACATCAGCGTCGTCATGACCCACGCCAAAGGCTATCCGGTGTTTGCAGTGACGGCGAAGATGACCGCGAATGCCGACGTCGCGCGCAGCTGGAAAGTACTGACCGACTACGACCGGCTGGCCGAGTTCGTCCCCAACCTGTCGCGTTCGCAAGTCAGCTCGAGCGAAGGCAACGAGCGTGTCGTCACGCAGCACGGTTTCGCTCAATTCCTGTTCATCCGGCAAAACATCGATCTGGTGCTGCACGTCACCGAACAACCGATGGAGGTCATCGACATCCGCCTGGTCAGCGGCAACATGCGCGAATATCAGGCGCGTTGGGAGTTGCAGGCGGTGTCGCCATTGCCGCAAGCGGGCGAGGACGGACTGGGGCGCACCCGCATTGCCTACGCCGGCATCATTGCGCCCGACTTTTATGTGCCGACGCTGTTCGGCGCAACACTGATGAAGCGCGACCTGCGCAACATGCTCAACGCCGTGAAGGCTGAAATGGAAAAGCGGCCCTGAGGCCGCTTTCGCTATCGTGATGAAAAACCGATCGGTTCAGACTATCCCGAGTATCGAATAACCATCGTCGCACAAGGCGTCGTAGCAACGCGTGCAGTGGTCGCAGAACAGGTGCGAGCGTTTGACCTGATGGCGGCGCAGCACCAGCTGGAGTGCGACGCCTTCGCAATGCGGGCAAGTCTCGCGCATGGTGCCGACCGGAATCGGATCGGGTGCGAGGAACATGCCGTTGTCGAGCACCATGCCTTCCACCACTTCGCGCGGATCTATTTCCAGCAACGTGATGTCGAGACGCTCGCGTCGGCGGTGCGGCCGGGGAGGGAGATTAACGCCGATGGCGCTGGTGTAGATGGATGAACGGTCTTCCGTTGCGACAGATGCAGGACTCATTACTGTGCTCCTTTTGGTCGACAGATAAGTGCGCTGTTTTTCTGATGGAATACCCAATCTAGTCAAGATAAAGACCAAGTGCAAGGTCGAATTGAGAATAGTTTTTGAATCTCGTTTTATAGATCGATCGTTCGATGTTTTGCTAGAAAGATTGTCGAAAATCACATTGGCCAACCTACCCGACGCGAGGATGCCTGCCGGCATTGTCTGTCTGCTACGCCGCCGCTTTTTTCTGAAAGCGTTTGACGCACAGCGACACGCTGAAGCAGATCGCGAAATACACCGCCCCGGCGAAGAACAGCAGCTCGATGATGCGGCCGTCACGTTCGCCGATGCTGTAGGCGCGACCAAAGAAATCCGCCAGCGCGCTGACGTACACCAGCGACGTGTCCTGGAACAAAATGATGCCTTGCGTCAGCAGCAACGGCACCATGTTGCGGAACGCCTGCGGCAAGATGATCAGGCGCATCGTCTGCGTGTAGGTCAATCCCAGTGCGAACGCCGCAGCGAGTTGGCCGCGCGCCACGCTCTTGATGCCGGCGCGGATGATTTCGGAATAGTAGGCCGCCTCGAACAATGAAAACGCCACCAGCGCCGAGATCATCCGCAGGTCGTTCGACGCCGACAGGTGGAACACCTTCTGCAGCAGCTGCGGCACGATCAGGAAGAACCACAGCAGCACCATCACCAGCGGTATCGAGCGGAACAGGTTGACGTAGCCGCTGGCGAACCACTGCAACGGCTTCGACGACGACAGCCGCATCATCGCCAGCAGCGTGCCCCAGACGATCCCGAACGCGATTGCGGTGGCGGTGATCTGCAGCGAGATCGCCATGCCATGGCCGAGCACCTGAATGGCTGCGGGCGTGATGGAACTGAAATCGAATTGATAGCTCATGACCGTGCGCCCTGTCTATTTTCCGCCGCCGAAGCCCGGCAGCGCAACACGGCTTTCGAGCCGGCGCATCAGCATCATGAGCGTGATGTTGATCAGCATGTAGGTCAGCGTGACGGCGATGAAGGCTTCATACGGTTGCGCGGTGTAGTCGACCAGCTGGCGTCCTTGCGCGGCGAGTTCCAGCAGGCCGATGGTGGAGGCCACCGCCGAGTTCTTGAAGATGTTCAGGAACTCCGATGTCAGCGGCGGCAAGATAATGCGGAACGACATCGGCAGCAGCACATAGCGATACGTCTGCGCCAGCGTGAAGCCGACCGCCAGCCCGGCATTCTTTTGTCCCGGCGGCAAGGCGCCGATGCCCGAGCGCACCTGTTCGCACACGCGCGCGGCGGTGAAGAAGCCCAGGCACAGCATGGCGGTGGTGAACTGCTGCGCCAGCGGGCTCATGCTCTTGATGTCGTCGCCAATGCCGAACGGCAGCACCTCGGGCATGGCGAAATACCAGATGAAGACTTGCACCAGCAGCGGCACGTTGCGGAACAGTTCGACATAGGTTGCCGCCGCGCCGCGCAGCCAGCGATTGGGCAGCGTGCGCATGATGCCCAGCACGGTGCCCAGCGCCAGGGCAAGGCACCAGGCCGACAAGCCGAGCGCCAGCGTCACCGACAAACCCGACAGCAGCCAGTCGGCGTAGGTCTGGTTGTCGGCGGCCTGGTGGAGGAAGACGCTCCAGTTCCAGCGGTAGTCCATGTGGTGTTCTCAGGATGTGCGCAGCGCTCAGGCCGGCGGTTCAGTAAAAGGCAGCGAGCTCTGGCCTTCGGCGCGCATGCCGAAGACGTTGAGCGTCATCGCCACCAGCGCGTAGTAGCCGAGCAGCCCGATCAGGTTGACCACCACCTTGATGCCGAACAATTCCAGCGCACGCGCATAGGTCGCATCGGTGACGCGCTTGCGCTGACCGAGCTCGGTGGCGAAGGACCAGATCACGCGTTCGTCTTCCAGCGCAAACACCGGTGTCTTGCCCTGCCGGATCTGCTCGGCGACGTCCGCGGACAGACCGGCGTCGACCGCGATCGGCAGGTGGATGTACCACTCGGCCTGCGACTGCCATTGCTGCGCGGTGACCAGAATCGCCAGCTCGGACAAGCGCAGCGGCAGGCCGGTTTCATAGCGGCAGTAGGCGCCGAGCTTTTGCGCCAGCTGGCCGAATTCCGGACTGTGGATCCAGCTCACGAACGGCCCGTTGAGATTGCCGCGCGGGCCCGACAGGATGTCGTCGAGCAGCGCTTTCTGGTCGGGCGTGGCGTGGGCTGCGTCGAATACGGGCAGGCGTGATTGGCTCATGTGGTTGCTCCGGAGTGAATAAAAGCGTTCAGCTTAATCCATCGGTTTGTCGCTTGGATTGGCGTACAGCTTTTTCACGTCTTCCGGCATCGGGAAATTGAAGCTGATGTTCTTCGGCGGAATCGGGAAAGTGAACCACTTGGCGTACATGCGGTTGATCTCGCCGCTCTTCATCAGGCCGCTCAGCGCGCCGTCGACCAGCTGCTTGAACTGCGGGTCGTCCTTGCGCACCATGAAGCCGTACGGTTCGGCGCCGAACGGCGTGCCGGTCAGCAGCCAGTCGTTGGGCTTTTGCGCGGTGGTGCGCGCACCGGCCAGCAGGATGTCGTCCATCACGTAGGCGGCGACGCGGCCCGATTGCAGGATCAGGAAGGCTTCGCCGTAGTCCTTGGCGCTCTGGATCTGCATGTTCATCTTGCGGCGCTCGTTGAGTGTGCGCAGCAGACGTTCCGAGGTGGTGCCGGCGTTGGTCACGACGGCCTTGCCGGCGAGGTCGGGGAAGTCCTTGATGCCGCTGTCCTTGCGCGTCAGGATGCGGCTGCTGGCGACGAAGAAGGTGGTGTTGAAGGAGACCTGCTGCCAGCGATCCTTGAGGTTGCTGGTGACGCCGCATTCCAGATCGATGGTGCCGTTCTGCAGCAGCGGCGTGCGGTTCTGCGAAGTCACCGGGATCATGCGCACTTCCAGGTTGGGCAGGTTCAGCTTGGCCTTGACCGCGTCGATGGCCTTGTTGCACAGGTCTTGCGAATAGCCGACCACCTTCTGGTTTTCATCGTAGTAGGAAAACGGAATCGAGCTGGTGCGGTGGCCAATGGCGATGACGTTGCCGTCCTTGATCTTTTGCAGCGTCGGACCGAGGCCGGCGTCGGCGGCGTGCACGGTGCTCGCACAGGCCAGCGTGGACAACAATGCAAGCAGCGGGTAAGTAAATCTTTTCATGGCGCTTCCTCTCCTGAAGATGTAGATGGGTGCTGCTTGAGTGTTTGTTATTGATTTATGCGAGTGCTGCGTCGACGGCCGGAACCAGGCGTTCAACCATGGCGTCGATGTCGGCGGCGGTGCTGATGAACGGCGGCGCGATCAGGATGTGGTCGCCCTGGCGGCCGTCGACGGTGCCGCCCATCGGATACACCAGCAGGCCGCGCTGCATGGCTTCGCTCTTGACGCGGCTGTGCGTGCGGCGCGCCGGATCGAGCGGCTGCTTGCTGTCGCGATCGGCCACCAGTTCGACGCCGACGAACAGGCCGCGGCCGCGCACGTCGCCCACATTCGGATGGTTGGCGAAGACTTCACGCAGGCGGGCGCGCAGTTGTTCGCCGCGCGCCTGCACGTTCTGCAGCAGCTGTTCTTCGCGAATCGTTTGTTGCACAGCGAGCGCGGCGGCGCAGGCGGTGGCGTGGCCGATGTAGGTATGGCCGTGCTGGAAGAAGCCGCTGCCGCCGACCACCGTGTTGTAGATGCGGTCGCTGGCGATCATGGCGCCGATCGGCTGGTAGCCGGCGCCCAGGCCCTTGGCGATGACCAGGATGTCAGGTGCGATGCCGTCTTCGGCGCAGGCGTACAGATGACCGGTACGGCCCATGCCGGACATGACTTCGTCGAGGATCAGCAGGACGCCGTACTTGTCGCAGACGGCGCGGATCTTCTTGAAATAGTCCCCCACCGGCGGCACCGCGCCGGCGGTGGCGCCGACCACGGTCTCGGCGACGAAAGCGGCAACCTCATCGGCGCCGAGCTCGAGGATCTTGGCTTCCAGTTCGTCGGCCAGGCGTTGCACGTACTGCGCGTCGGATTCGCCGCTTAGCTGCTCGCGGTAGGCATAGCACGGCGCGACGTGATGCGACGGCGTCAGCAGCGGCAGGAAAGCTTCGCGACGCCAGGCGTTGCCGCCGATGGCCAGCGCGCCGAGCGTGTTGCCGTGATAGCTCTGGCGGCGCGCGATGAAGTGGCGGCGCTGCTTTTGGCCGTTCTCGACGAAGTACTGGCGCGCCAGCTTGAGCGCCGCCTCCACCGCTTCCGAACCGCCCGACAGGAAGTACACGTGATTCAGGTCGCCCGGCGCCGACGCGCTCAGTTCGTCGGCCAGTTGTTCGGCGACGGCGGTGGTAAAGAACGAGGTGTGCGCGTAAGCCAGCTCGTCAACCTGCTTGTGGATCGCCGCCAGTACGCGCGGATGACCGTGGCCCAGACAGGACACCGCCGCGCCGCCACAGGCGTCGAGGTAACGCTTGCCCTTGCTGTCGATCAGCTCGATGCCCTCGCCCGCCGTGGCGACCGGCAGGTTCATTTTTGGATAACGATGGAAGACGTGTGTCATGAAGCTGGCCTTGTGCGTTCGAATTGGGGCCAACTATAAATTGAAAGAAATGCTTTTGCAACGTTTGTTGCATAAATACTTTATTACGCACTTTTTGGTGCATTGCGGCGTAACTCCGCACCAAATCAGGTCGTCTCGCGAATCGTCATCGAACGGCGCGTAAAGACAGCGCCTCCGGGCACTGCGGGGGCATCGTGGTGGATCAGGACGGGGGAAATCATTGCCGCAACACTTGTTGCAGTGGATGTTGCAACGTGAACTGGTCGAGCAACTTACTTGTTGCCGGCTTTCACGTGATTCACATAAGCGCCGCTCTGGTACAGCTCTTCCTCGGCGTGCTCCAGGCGCTTGACGGCCTTGTCGTCGTCGAGCGAAATCACCAGTTCGATCAGGCTTTCCGCCACTGCAATGGCAGCCGCCATCGACGGGAAAAACGACGGGCTTTCATGCGAGAACAGGATGGTGTGATCGGCCTGCAGCGCGATCGGCGCCACTGCGCTGTCGGTCAGCGCGATCAGCTTGCTGCCGGCGCGCTTGGCGGCGTCGGCCACTTGCACCGCTTCGATCGAATATGGCGCAAAACTGATGACGATCGTTGCGTCCTGCGGCGCGACGGCGCGCAGCTCCATCGCCAGCGAACCGGCTGTGCCCTTGATCAGCGTGACGCTGGGGCGGAACAGGCGATACAGATATTCCAGCATGAAGGCCACCGAATACGCCGCGCGGAAGCCGGCGATATGCACGTGGCGCGCCTTGGTCAGCGTGCGCGCGGCGCGCAGCAGTTCGTCGGCGTTCTTCGGCTCGGAAGCATCGAGGTTGGCGCGCTGGGCCTGGAAGATTTCGGCGATCAGGATGTCGCTGTTGTTGCGCTTGACCAGGCTCTGCGCCTTGTAGGCGTAGGCCTTGGGCGTGACCGCCAGGCGCTCGACGAACAGCGCGCGCAGCTCCCCCCAGCCGGGAAAGCCCAGGTATTGCGACAGCCGCACTAGCGTCGACGGCTGCACCCCCGCACGCGTGGCGACCGCGCGCATGGTCGACACCGCCACCTCACCCGGATTGTCGAGCAGGAAGGCGGCGCCGGCCTGGAACTGCGGGCGCATGTCGGCGTAGTTGGCGCGGATCAGGGCGTCGAGTTCGGCGAAATTGGCGGGAATGTCAGCGTGGGCAGCGGTGGAATCCGTCATGGCGGGCGTAGGCGTGGATGAATAGATCGGCGAGGCTGCATTGTTTCACAAATTGCAGCGGCGCAGGCGCGTGCAACATTGGTTTCATTTCTGGCCCCCGTGCCGCATACCGTCAGGGATGACATTTGGAATAAGAATTGTTATCATCTAGGAATAAGTCGAGATAAAAACCAAATAATTCAGCGACTTACTCCAGATACCCAGCTCCCGATTTTATCGTTGCCAGGCACAGGACCACGATAACTTAGAGGGAATCCACCATGTCATACCGCTCGTTCAACGCGCGGCCGACGGCTGTTTCAGCCGCCGTGGCCGCCGCCTTGTTTTGCATCGCCAACGCCGCGTCCGCACAAGAAGCCGCCGGCACCCTGCCGGAAGTCAGCGTCACCGCCACCACCGACCAGACCGCCACCGGTCCGGTCAGCGGCTTCGTCGCAAAGAAGACCCTGACCGGCAGCAAGACCGAAACGCCATTGCTGGAAACGCCGCAGTCGGTATCTGTCGTCACGCGTGACGAAATGAACACACGCGGCGCACAAAACCTGACCGAGGCGCTGGCCTACACCCCCGGCGTCGGCGCCCCCTACCCCGACCCCAACGGCGATTGGCAATACATTCGCGGCTTCTTCGCGTCGCAATATCTGGACGGCCTGCGCGTGGTCTATTCGGGTGGCGGCGGCGCCGTCACCATGCGTACCGAAACCTGGGGCCTGGAGCGCGTCGAAGTATTGCGCGGCCCGGCCTCGGTGCTGTACGGCACCAACGCGCCGGGCGGCATCGCCAACTCGGTCAGCAAGCGCCCCACCGCGGAACCGATCCGTGAACTGCAAGTGCAATACGGCAGCTTCGACCGCAAGCAGGCCGCCTTCGATATCGGCGGCGCCATCGATGAAGACGGCAAGCTCAGCTACCGCCTCAACGGCCTGATCCGCGAGGCCGGCACCAGTGTCGACGGCGTCAAGAACAACCGCCGCTACTTCGCGCCGGCCATCACCTGGCGGCCGTCCGCCGACACCAGCTTCACGCTGCTGGCGCATTACCTGAGCGAAGACCTGAGCCCGCGCAATTTCATACCCTCCAAAGGCACGCTGTTTGTGAATCCGCTCGGCCAGATTGCCCGCGACCGCAATCTCGGCGAACCGGATTACAACATCTATACACGTGAGCAACACGCCGTCGGTTATGCGTTCGAGCACCGCTTCAACGATGCGCTGACATTGCGCCAGAACTTCCGCTTCACCGACGTCAACGCCTATTCGCGCGCGATCTCGCCGACCAGTTTCGCCAACCTGCAGGCCGACAATCGCACGGTGTTGCGTTCGGCGTCGCAAGCCTGGCGCCAAAGCCAGACCACCAACGTCGACACCCATCTGGAAGCAAAATTCGACACCGGTCCGGTCAAACACACCAGCCTGGTCGGTTTCGACTACTCGCAGTATGAAGAAGACACGCGTTCGGCCAGCGCCACGGCCCGGTCGATCGACATTTTCAATCCGGTGTACGGCACCCTGCCGACCTCGGCGTACACCTTTGCCGTACCGACCCTGCAAAAGCAGGAGCGCCCCGGCGTCTACCTGCAAGATCAGGCGGCCCTGGGCAACTGGCGCTTCACGCTGGCCGGCCGCTATGAGCAGGCGCGTACCAGCACCCGCAATCAGAGCACCCTCGCCACCACGGCCAAGCTGGAAGACAGCGCGTTCACCAAACGCCTGGCGGCCCTGTACCTGTTCGACAATGGCGTCGCGCCCTACGTGAGCTATTCGGAATCTTTCGAACCGCTCAGCGGCACCGACTTCTTCGGCAAGCCGTTCATCCCGACCAAGGGCGTGCTGTATGAAACCGGCGTGCGCTATCAGCCGAAGGCGTACAACGCGCTGTTTTCTGCTGCGGTGTATCAACAGAAGCAGAAGAACAACACCATGACCGATCCGGATCCGACACACGTCTGCGCCGGATCCACCACCTGCTCGGTACAGACCGGTGAATTGCGCACCCAGGGCATCGAACTGGAAGCCAAGCTGACGCTGGAAAGCGGCGTCAACCTGACCGCCGCCTACGCTTACACCGCTGGCAAATACCTGAAGGCCAGTGCACCGGCGCAGGACAAGGCGCCGACCTCGCTGGCGCCGCATACGGCATCGGTGTGGGCCGACTACGAGGTGAAGAACGGTCCGTTGAACGGTCTCGGCTTCGGTGCGGGTGCACGCTACACCGGTAAAATGTGGCTCGACGCCGGCAACACGCAAAAGATCGCGTCGTTCACCCTGGTCGATGCGATGTTGCGTTACGACCTGGCGAAACTGGATCCGAAACTCAAGGGCGCACGCCTGGCCTTCAACATCCAGAACCTGTTTGACAAAGTGTATTACCCCGGCATCTGTTCCACCACTTACTGCCTGTACGGCGAAGGCCGCACGGCGACGGCAACGCTGTCGTATGGCTGGTAATGCAATTGGAAATACGACGTAGCCGACGCCACATCATCATCAAGTAAAAAATGAACCTGAATCCCTCCCTTCGTTATCGTCTTGCCGTCGCCTCGCGCGCAGTGGCCGCCATCGGCGGCGGTTACGTGCTCTCCGCCGTGGCCGCCGCCCTGCTTGCCGTGGTGTTGCCGATGCAACCTGCCGAAGCGGTGATCACCGCCACGCTGTTGTCGTTCATCGTGTTTTGCTGCGCGGTGCTGTGGGTGTTCGCCGCGCGTACGGCGTGGCGTGCGTGGGGCGGGATCGTGGCGCCGGGCGTGCTGCTCGGCGCAGGTTTATTGATACAGCGGAGCATGGCATGAAAGAAGGTTTCCGCCAATCGATGGCATGGCTGCACACCTGGTCCGGCCTGCTGGTGTGCTGGGTGTTGTTCCTGGTGTTCTGCGCCGGCACGGCATCCTACTTCCGCGAAGAAATCACGCTGTGGATGAAGCCCGAGTTGCATGCTTCGCACAGTGCGCCCATCACCAATGCGCAGGCCGTGCAAACCGCGCTGACCGCGTTGCAAAGCAAGGCGCCGGATGCCTCGCGCTGGTTCATCACGCTGCCGGCCGAACGCAGCACGGCGCTGCGCATCGGCTGGATCAATCCGCCGCCCAAGGATGCGCCGCTGAAGACGCGCGGCAAGTTCACCAGCCAGATCATCGATCCGCTCACCGGCGAAAAAATGCCCGACGTGCGCGAGACGCGCGGCGGCGAATTCCTCTACCGCCTGCATTTTGACCTGCATTACATGCCGCCGCTGTGGGCGCGCTGGATCGTCGGCTTCTGTGCCATGTTCATGCTGGTGGCGATCGTCAGCGGCGTGATCACGCACAAGCGCATCTTCAAGGACTTCTTCACCTTCCGTCCGAAGAAGGGCCAGCGCTCCTGGCTCGACGCGCACAACGCCACTGCCGTGCTGGCCCTGCCCTACCACCTGATGATCACCTACACCGGCCTGGTCACGCTGATGTTCATGTACATGCCGTGGGGCATCCAGACCGCCTACAAGGGCAACCAGGAGAGCTTCTTCGCCGACGTCTTCCCGAGCGCCAAGAACGGCAAACCCGCCGGCAAGCCGATGCCGCTGACGCCGCTGCAACCGCTGCTGGCGCAAGCCGAGCAACGCTGGAACGGCATCCCTGCGGTGGGCATCACGATCAATCATCCGGGCGACGCCAACGCGACCGTTCAAATTCGCCGCCAGGAAGAAAAAGGACTGAACTACATCCAGCCGAGCGTGCAATTCAACGGCGTCACCGGTGCGCTGGTCAGCGCCGACAATGAAGACATCGGCGGCGCCAACGCCACCCGCGGCGTGCTGTACGGACTGCACATCGGCCATTTCGCCAACCCGCTGCTGCGCGTGCTGTTCTTCCTGTGCGGGCTGTCGGGCTGCGCCATGGTCGCCACCGGCGCGTTGCTGTGGGCGGTCAAGACGCGCCAGGGCTACGCCAAGAAACTCGCCGCAGGTGGGCGCGTCGGCTTCGGCCTGCGCCTGGTGGAAGCGCTCAACATCGGCGCCATCGCCGGCCTGCCGATCGCCTTCGCCGCTTACTTCTGGGCCAACCGCCTACTGCCGGTAGCGATGCCCAAGCGGCCCGACGCCGAGATCAGCTGGTTCTTCATCGCCTGGGGCGTGGCCGCCGTGCTGGCGCAGATCCGTCCCGACCGCCGCATGTGGCAATGGCAGTTGTGGGTAGGCGCCCTGCTCTTCATGGGCATCCCGGTGCTCAACGTCTTCACCACCTCGTCGCACCTGGGCGTGACGCTGTTCATGGCGCAAGGTCCATGGTCGGTGGCCGGTTTTGATCTGACGGTGCTGGCATTGGGGATTGCGCTCGCGCTCGCGGCATGGCATCTCGGCCGCAAGAAGAAAGCTCCAAAGAAAGCCGGCAAGCAAGGTGTGCAAGAGCCGCAAGAAACATCCGAAGCCAAGCTGCAGGAGGCCGCGTGATGAACATGACGGACCTGATCCCGCTGCCCTTCCTGGCAACGCTGGCGCTGACCTACAGCGCCTGGGTGGCGCTGAGCCTGGCGATGGACCGCCACTACGCCGACATCAACGGCCGCGGCACTGAGCCGAGCGCAGTCCGGCGCAAGCGCGGCCGCTGGCTCGGTACGCTGGCGCTGACGGCGGCCTTCGCCGTGTGCGTGCGCGACAGCGGCTGGGGCATCGGGCCGGTGGCCTGGCTCGGCACCATGACCGTCGCCGCCCTGCTGCTGGTGCTGCAGCTGTGCTACGCGCCCAAGTCGGTGCCGCGCACGGGCAAGCCGGTGTTGTGGCTGGCTGGGCTGCTGACGCTTGCTGTGTTGGCGGCCTAGGCTTAGACAGTCGATGCGAGCCCGTTTCGAACTATTAAATAATCCTTAATAGTTCGAACTTCTGCGAAAACGCATTCATCGAGCGATCATTTCAACTCCTGCACTAGCATTTTGAGCACGTGTGCGCAATAATGCACCGATAGTATGATTTTCATCACACTATTGATACCTACCGGGAGATCGCCTCATGGGAACCGTACGCAAAACCATTACATTGACGGACAAGCAGGATAGCTGGATCAAAGCACAGATTGACGCCGGCCACTATACAAACGACAGCGAATACATACGCGATCTGATCCGACGTGAACAGGAACGCAGTATCGAACTCGACACTATCCGGGCTGCGCTGATCGAAGGCGAATCCAGTGGAGAACCCCGCCCCTTCGACGCCCACGCATTCAAGCAGAGAATGTCAGCCAAGCATGGCTGAATACCGTCTTGCACCCGCTGCCGAGCGTGACCTGGAGGCGATTTGGACTTATACCCGCATGAAGTGGGGCACCGAGCAAGCGGATCGCTACACGGACATTATGACGCTGGCCTTTGATGAGTTGGCGCAAGCGCCACAGGCAGCACCAGCATGTGACCATATTCGTCCCGGTTATCGTCGTCGAAGCGTGGGGCGGCACATGATCTATTTCCGTGTCACGACCTATGGGGTTGCAATCGTTCGGATACTGCACGATCTGATGGATGTTTCCCGGCATCTTTGATTGCAGCAGCAGGAGCCGGCACTGCGCCCGCTATGCAGCCGGAACCTGCATCGACGTCTCCCGCCGTCCCAGCCACACCACCTGCAGCGTCGCCCCCACCAAAAACACCAGCACCAGCGCGCCGGTCAGCATCTTCAGCAGCGGGTCTTCCGCGTTGGCAAAGAACGGTGCGCCGACCGGCAGGCGCGTGCCGGTTTCGGTCAGCGCAGGAATGAAATGGAACAGCACCGTGGCCGAGTACGCGACCATCTCCACGTAAGCGCTGCGGCGGCCGAACCAGGTGGTGCGGATGGCCGCGCGCGCAATCGCCAGGGTCGCCAGCGTGATCAGCGCCAGCGCATGGGGTTTACCGAAGCCGCCATGCTGGAAGATGCCCAGCGAAGTCAGGCTGGTCAGCACGGTGGCATGCACGTAGAGCTTGCCGGCGTTGGTGGCGTAGCGGATACGGTGTTCCCGAGCGAGGATGATGAGGGCGGTGACGACGGCCACCAGAGCGATGGCCGTGTGGATGATGCCGAGCGAGGTCAATCCGAGCATGTCTTACTCCTTCATGTAATGTGGCTGACAACAACAGTAAATTGCTGGCGACAAAAACAGGTGCAAAGACGATGCTCGCAGAGCTTGCTCAGAATGAACGCATGACCCTCACGGTGACGTAGGGCAGGCGCTCGGTCGCGGCGGAGGCGCGCGCGCTGTGCAGGCGATGCAGGGTGATCTGGTTGACTTCCGCGTGGCTGCCGTCGATGTGCTCCGTTATCAATCTGACAGCTTCATCGCCGGCGCGGGCGTCGATTTGCGCAAGGATAGCAGCATGTTCCTCGTAGGTCGATCCGACGCAATCGCCGTAGACGAAATCGAGCCGGCGCACGATACGGATGCGGTCGGTGAGGCGGTCGAAGGCGCTCGCCATTTCCTGGTTGCCGGTGGCGCGCACCAGCGTCTGGTGGAAGGCTTCGTCGAGCGCGGCGGCGGCGCGGCCGTCGCTCAGGCGCTGCCCGACCGGCACGCACCAGTCCGCCTTGAGCGCCTCGATCTGCGCCATGTCGACGGTGTGCTTGCCATCCACATGGCCGGCGCACAGGCGCGTCACCGCATGCACCTCGATCAGCTGGCGCAACTCATACAAGTCGGCAAAGCGCTTGAAATCCATAGGCACCACTTCCCAGCCGCCGCGCACGTAGCCCTGCATCAGGCCGTCGCTTTGCAGGCGTTGCAACGCCTCGCGCACCGGCGTGCGCGAGACCTTGAAGTAGGCCGCGACTTCGGTCTCGGTAACCTGGTCGCCGGGCAGCAGGCGCATCTCGAAAATGTCTTCGCGCAGGCGTGCGTAGACGTACTCCGGCAACGACGACGACTTGACCGGCTCTGCGGCGACGCTGTCCATCAGCGACGGATCGGGTGAAGCATGCATGGGCGCACAGCCTTTTCCAGAGTGAGGTGAAACTAACTGCTTGAAACTACCAGGCAGCCACGCAACCGTCGCTGCGCGGTTCGGTGCCGCCGCACAGCACGCCGTTGGCGTCGCGCCAGATGATCTGGCCGCGGCCGAAACCGAGCTGGTTGCCGGACCAGCTGACTTCATGTCCGAGCCCAGCCGGACCGAGGCCGCGGAACAGGTGCTCGGCCGTGGTGTGCTCGATGCTGACCTTGTTGCCGCTTTCCCATTCCCAGCGCGGCGCGTCCAGCGACGACTGCGGATTGAGGCCGAAGTCGACCGTGTTCATCACCATCTGCACGTGGCCTTGCGGCTGCATGAAACCGCCCATCACGCCGAACGGACCGACCGCTGCGCCGTCCTTGGTGAGGAAGCCCGGGATGATGGTGTGATACGGCCGCTTGCCCGGCGCCAGGCAATTCGGATGGGCGGCGTCGAGCGTGAAATTGTTGCCGCGGTTGTGCAGCGAGATGCCGGTGCCCGGCACCACCAGGCCCGAACCGAAGCCCATGTAATTGCTCTGGATGAAGGACACCATGTTGCCTTCGTTGTCGGCGGTGCACAGGTACACGGTGCCGCCGCGCGGCGGTTCGCCCGGCGCCGGCAAGGCGGCGCGCGCACCGATCAGCTTGCGGCGCTCGTCGGCATAGGCGTCCGACAGCAAATCCTTGACGGAGACGCGCATGTGGCCGCTGTCGGCAATGTGGGCGAGGCCGTCGGCATACGCCAGCTTGATCGCTTCGATCTGGCGGTGGTAGGTGAGCAGGGTGTCGCGCTCACTGAAGTCGAAACCCTTCAACATGTTCAACGCCAGCAAGGCGACCAGGCCGTGGCCATTCGGCGGGATTTCCCAGACGTCGTAGCCTCGATAGTTGGCGCGGATCGGATCGACCCATTCCGGCCGGTAATCGGCGAGGTCGGAGACATCCAGGTAGCCGCCGGCGGCACGCACGAAGGCGGCGGTTTTTTCGGCCAGCGCACCTTGGTAGAAGCTGCGTGCGTTGTCGTCGGCAATCGATTGCAGCGTCGCGGCGTGACCCGGCGAGCGCCAGACTTCACCGGCATTCGGCGCGCGTCCGGAACCGTCGAGCGCACCGAAGGTATCGAACCACGCCTTGAAATGATCGTCCTTGAATTCGCGCGTGAAATTCTTGTAAGCCTGCTGCCATGCCACCGCCACCATCGGCGACACCGGGAAGCCGTCCTGCGCCAGGCTGACGGCGCCGGCCATGGAACGCGACAGCGGCAGGCGGCCGAAGCGCTCGGCCATCGTGGCCCAAGCCGATGGCGTGCCGGGTACGGTGACGGGCAGGGCGCCGTACTTCGGCACGTTCTTGTGACCGGCCGCGCTGAGCGCGTCGAGCGAAATCGCCTTCGGCGCCGGGCCGCTGGCGTTGAGGCCGTGCAGCTGGCCCTTGTGCCAGATCAGCGCAAAGGCGTCGCCGCCAATACCGTTGGCAGTCGGCTCGACCACGGTCAATGCTGCGGCAGCTGCAATCGCAGCGTCAATCGCGTTGCCGCCAGCTTGCAGCACTTGCAGGCCGGCTTGTGCGGCCAGCGGCTGGCCGGTCGCGACCATGCCGCGATTGGCGAAGACCGCGCTGCGGCGGGAAGCGTAGGGATAGTGATTGGCGTTGAAAGTGGGCATCGGATGCTTTCGGTTTCTGATCTGGACGAAGGAGAAAGTTTAACGGTATAGGTGACAGGCGACATACTCGCCCGGCGCGGTCTCGATATTGGGCGGCGTTTCAGTTTTGCAGATATCCATGCAGGACGCGCAGCGCGGATGGAAATGACAGCCCGCCGGCGGCGACGCCGGATTGGGGATGCCGCCTTGCAGCACGATGCGCTGGCGCACCTGGTCCGGATGTTCGCGCGGGATCGCCGACAGCAGCGCCTGCGTGTAGGGATGCTTGGGCGCGCTGTAGACGCTCTCGCAGCTGCCGTACTCGACCATGCGGCCGAGGTACATCACGCCGATGCTGTCGCTGACGTGGCGGATCACGGCGAGGTCGTGCGAGACGAACAGATAGGTGAGGGCGAATTCCTTCTGCAGCTCTTGCAGCAGGTTCAGGATTTGCGCCTGAATCGAGACGTCGAGTGCGGACACCGCTTCGTCGGCGACCACCAGTTTCGGCCGCGTGATGATGGCGCGCGCGATGCCGACGCGCTGGCGCTGGCCGCCGGAAAATTCATGCGGATGGCGACTCGCATAGGCCTGGTTCAAGCCCACCACATCGAGGATTTCGGCGACCTTGCGCTTGCGCGTGGCGCGGTCGAACAGGCCGTGCACGATCAGCGGCTCTTCCAATACCTCGCCGATGGTCATGCGCGGATTGAGCGAAGCGAACGGATCCTGGAACACCATCTGCATGTTGCGGCGCATGGCGCGCAGGACAGAGGAAGACAGTGTCGAAATTTCTTCGCCCATGAAATTGACGCTTCCGGCGGTCGGCTCGATCAGGCGCAGCACGCTGCGGCCGGTGGTCGACTTGCCGCAGCCGGATTCGCCGACCAGGCCGAGCGTCTTGCCTTCCTCGATGGCGAAGGAGACGTCGTCGACCGCCTTGACCGGCGAGGCGCCGCGCTTGCTGGCGGCGAAGTGTTTTTTCAGGCCGGAGACCTGGAGCAGGGGAGCGGAACTCATGTCGGCCTCTTCAATTCGGATACCAGCAACGCGCCAGATGGCCATTGCCTGCGCCTACGTTGTCCAGCGTCGGCGCATCGCGATAACAACGCTCCTGCACCTTCGGACAACGCGCGGCGAAACGGCAGCCGAATTCCACCGAACCCGGCAGCGGCACTGAGCCGGGGATCGCTTCCAGCGGCTCGCCCGGCGCGGCGTCCAGCGCCGGCCGCGCGCGCATCAGCGCTTGCGTATAAGGATGGGCGGGCGCGTCGAACAGGTCGCGCACGCTGCTTTGCTCGACCACCTGGCCGGCATACATGACCACCACGCGGTCGCACATTTCAGCGACCACGCCGAGGTCGTGCGTGATCATCAGGATCGCGGTGCCGTGCTCGCGCTTGAGCGCGCGCATCAGGTCGAGGATCTGCGCCTGGATAGTGACGTCGAGCGCGGTGGTGGGCTCGTCGCAGATCAGCAGGCCGGGATTGCACAGCAGCGCCATGGCGATCATCACGCGCTGACGCATGCCGCCCGAGAGGCTGTGCGGATAATCGTCAACCAGTTGCTCGGCGCGCGGCAGGCCGACCCGTTGCAGCATGGCGATGACCTGCGCGTCGATTTCCTTGCGGCTCAGCTTGCCGTGCACCTTGAGCATCTCGCGCAGCTGGTGGCCGATGCGATGCAGCGGGTTGAGCGAAGTCATCGGCTCCTGGAAGATCATGGCGATCTCCTTGCCGCGCATGCTGCGCAAGGTGGCGTCGTCGGCTTCCAGCATGTTGGTGAGCTTGACGCCGTCGTTGTATTGCACCGAGCCGCTCAGCTGCGCCTTGCTGGCCATCGGGAACAGCCGCAGGATGGACAGCGCGGTGACGCTCTTGCCGCAGCCGGATTCGCCCAGCAGGCCAACGGTTTCATTGGCACCGACCGAGAATGACACGCCGTCGACCGGCGCCACGCGCTTGCCGTTGCGGACGAATTCGACTTTGAGATTGTTTACTTCCAACATGGCCGGTTCTCTCTATCGATACAGTTTCGGGTCGAACACTTCACGGATGCCGTCGCCCAGCAAATTGAAACCCAGCACCACCGCAAAGATCGCCACGCCCGGCCACAGCGCCAGCGTCGGATTGGTGTTCAGGTAGCCTTGCGCGATGTGCAGCATCGAGCCCCAGCTCGGATCTTCCGCACGGGCGCCGAGGCCGAGGTAGGACAAACCCGCTTCGGCGATGATGGCCGAACCCATCGCGAAGGTGGCCTGGATGATCAGCGGCGCCATCGCATTCGGCAGCACGTAACGCCACATGATGCGAAGGTGGCCGGCGCCGACCGAGCGCGCCGCCATGACGTAGTCGAGATTGCGGATGCTCATCGCCTGGCCGCGCGCGAGCCGGATGAAAGCCGGCGCGAAGCCGATGCCGACCGCCGCCATGGCGTTGTAGAAACCGCCGCCCAGCGCCGCCGCCAGTGCCAGCGCGAGAATCAGCGGCGGAAAGGCCTGCAGCGCGTCGACGATGCGCATCACCACCCACTCATCCCAGAAACCGCGGAAGTAGCCGCTGGCGATGCCGACCGGCACGCCGACGCAGAAGGCCAGGCCGACCGCGATCAGGGCTGCCTGCAGCGAGATGCGCGCGCCGTACAGCATGCGCGAAAAAATGTCGCGGCCGAGATCGTCGGTGCCCATCCAGTGCGTGGTATCGGGGCTCGACAACAGGTTGCCGTAGTCCTGGTCAAAGATCGGATCGTGCGTCGCCAGCAACGGCGCAAAAATCGCGATCAGCACCAGCAGCAGAATGATGGCGGCACCCAGCACGGCGAGACGATTGCCGGCGAAGCGGCGCAGGCCGGTGAAGCGTTGTTGGCGGGGCAGGGCGTCCGCTGCGTTGGATGGTGTGGCGATGGCCTGATCCATATTTGCTTTCATGTTGGCGGTCACCTTTCGATGCGCGGATCGATGACGGTGTACAGCACGTCCACCGCCAGGTTGACGATCACCACCATCAGCGCAGCGGCCAGCACACCGCCCTGCACCATGACGTAGTCGCGCTGGAAGATGGAATCGACGATCATCTTGCCCATGCCCGGAATGGCGAAAATGCTTTCCGTGATCACCAGCCCGCCCAGCAGCACCGACACCATCAGGCCGCTGGCCGTGACCACCGGGATCAGCGCATTGCGCAGCGCGTGGCCGATTACCACTTGCCAGTCGCGCAGGCCTTTGGAGAAGGCTGTGCGGATGTAATCTTCATTGAGTACTTCGAGCAGGCTGCTGCGCACCATGCGCATCAGGATCGCCGACTCGCGCAGCCCGGTCGCCAGCACCGGCATGCACATCGCCGCCAGGTTGCCGCGCCAGTCCTCGGTGAACGGCACATAGCCCGAGGCCGGCAGCCAGCCCAGCTTGACCGCGAACAGGATGATGAACATCATGCCCAGCCAGAAGTGCGGCACCGACATGCCGAACAGCGCCACCAGCGTGGTGAAGTAATTGGCGATGCCGCGCGGACGCACCGCCGACAGGATGCCGGCCGGCACCGCGATCAGGATGCCGACGACGAAGCTGCCGACCGCCAGTTCGATGGTCACCGGCAGGCGCTGCATCAGCACGTCGATGACCGGCGTGCGGTCGATGAAGGAACGTCCGAGGTCGCCATGCAGCACATTCCACAGCCAGTGCGCGTATTGCACGTAGAGCGGGTCGTCGAGGCCGAGCTGGAGGCGTAGCGCCGCCGCGGCTTCGGGTGTGGCTTCCAGGCCGAGGATGGCGGTCACCGGATCGCCCGGCAAAATCGCCAGCAGCGAGAAGATCACCATGCTGACCAGCAGCAGGGTGGGGATGACCAGCAGGATGCGTTTGATCAGTGGTGACATGGGTGATATGGGAAGCTCGGGTAATGCATGCAATGTGGCCGGAAGCATTGCCGCCGCAGGCCCTCGCCTGCGGCGGCAATCATGACGACTATCCGCTGATTACTTCGACAGCGTGGCCGTGCGGATCACGCCGTCCGGCACCAGCTTGAAGCCCTTGATGGCCTTCGAGATCCCGAACAGCACGTTGTCGTGGTTCAGGTAAACGTAGGGCACTTCCTTCACCAGGATCTGCATGGCCTGGTCATAGAACGCCTTGCGCTTGGTCTCGTTGCTTTCCAGGCGCGCCTGTTGCAGCAAGTCGTCGATTTCCTTGGTGCCGAACTTGGAATAGTTCAGCGAGCCATTGGTGACAGTGAAGTCATAGACGTTCTGGTCGGGATCGGGACGACCGCTCCAGCCGACGAACAGCGCCTCATGCGTGCCGGCCTTGCCCGCTTCGATCTGTGTGGCCAGCTCGGCTTTTTCCAGTGTGACGCTGATGCCGGCCGGGCGCAGCATGCCCTGGATCATCTGGCCGACCTGCGATTCATACGGCGTGGTCGGCAGCGTCAGGCGGAAGCTGAAACCGGCTTCCTTGCCGGCTGCTTTCAACAGCGCCTTGGCGCGCGCGAGGTCGACTTTCGGCGGCGTGTCGGCTTCGCCATGGGCGAACTGAGCCTTGCTGAACGGCGAGTGCGCGGCGGCGACGGCGCCGTTGTAGACCACCTTGGCGATGGCGTTGCGGTCGATCAGGATGTCGACGGCTTCACGCACTTCCTTCTTGTCGAACGGCGGCTTGGACGCGTTCAGGTAAAAACCGCGGAAGCCCAGCGACGGCTTGTTGATGACGGTGTACTTGGCGCCGGCGTCGATGTTGGTGATTTCCTTGTACGGAAAACGATTGGTGATGTCGAGCTGGCCGCTGCGCAGGTTGTTGAAGGCGACATTGACGTCGCTCATGATCTTGTAGGTGACGCCGTCGACTTTCGGCAGGCCGGCTTGCCAGTAGTGCGGATTCTTTTCCAGCGTGATGGTGGCGCCCTTGAGGCGGCCCTTGTAGATGAAGGGGCCGGTGCCGACCGGATTGTTGACGTAGTCGTCGCCGTATTTCTTGACGGCGTCCGGCGACGACATCATGCCGGCGCGATCGGTCAGGATCGACATGAACGGGGCGAACGGCGTGGTCAGTTCGAGCTTGACGGTGCTGTCGTCGACCACGGTGATCTGCTTGATGTACTTGAGCTCATTGCGGCGCAGGGAGGCTTTCTCCTGTCCGCGCAGCAGGTTGAATTCCACCGCCTTGGCGTTGAACGGCGTGCCGTCCTGGAATTTCACGCCCTTTTGCAGGTACAGCGTGTAGGTTTTCTGGTCGTCGGAAATGGTCCAGCGCTGCGCCAGCATGGGGATGATCTTGCCGCTCTCGTCGAGATCCACCAGCTTGTCGAAGATGCTCTGATAGACGATGCGCTCGGCGATCATCGACGACTGCGTCGGATCGAGCTTGCCCGGATCGTCGTCCAGCGAAATGTTGATGACCGCGGCCGAGGCCGACAGCGCTGCGCCGCTCAGCAGACCGGCGGCAACAAGACGTCCAAAAAGACGTGAAAACGGAGGAAAGTTCTGGCTCATCGTTGTTCCTTTAAATGTAGGCACCAATGTATACATCAAAGTAGACATGCATTTATCGTGCCACAGGCTGGGGATGGAGGGCAGAGTAAAGCGTCGGGAAAGCCGGATATTTAATTGGCCGGAAGGCGGGAAAGCCTTGTCCGGAGCGCCATTGCGACGCACAAGAAACCGCCGGACACGGACTGTCCGAGGCGAAGAAACCAGACCTGACAATTGTCAAAAAAGAAATGTTAAACGCGAGCGTGGGCGCGCCGCTGGTGCAATTGCCGGCCTGAATGCATGCCGCGCCACCGAAATGGTGCGGCGCATGAGTTCAGGCTCGCAATGTGCCGATTTGAGGCCGATTCAACGCCGTCGCCGCAAAACCTGCATTGTTGCAGTTTGCCAACGCCAACGCGTATACAGACGGTTGAACAGTTGCGCGTGCTCTTGCGCATCCGCCTCGTCCAGCCCCGCTGCCGCAGACAAACTTCGGTAACGGGCCAACACCGCATCGGCGTAGCCGCCGCGGGCGCAGCGCCCCAGCTCCTTGCCGAGGAAGCGCCGGAACGCCGCCGTCCCGGCGACCTTGTCCATTGCCTTCACGCCGCCTTGCGCCCTTGCGGGCTGGCCAGCGCGACGCAACGGCGTGCCAGGATTTCGGTCGGATCGAGCACCGGGACTTTCTTGCCGCCGACGTCGAACTTGTCGTTCTGAGCGATCAGCAGCGGCAACTCGGTACAGCCCAGCACGATGACATCGGCGCCTTGGGCGACCAGGTGGGCGATGGCCTGTTGCAGCTTGGCGCGCACGGCGTCGTTGACGAAGCCGGCTTTCACGCCTTGCTCGCCGTAGATGACGTCCATGACCAGCGCCTGGTGCTCGGCGTCGGGCACGATCATGCTGAATTTGCTTTGCCCGTTGTTGTGCCCGCTGTTCTGGTCGACGGCCTGTTGATAGACGCGGCTGGCGATGGTGCCGGAGGTCGCCAGCAGGCCGATGCAGCTTTTGTCGCCGTGGCGCTTCTCGATGTAGCTGACGGTTTCCGACAGCATGTTGACGATCGGGATCGACAGGTAGGACTGGATGCGTTCGACGAAGGCGTGCGCGGTGTTGCACGGGATCGCGATGATGTCGGCGTTGTCGTTCTCAAGGCGCTTGCAGGCGGCGTAGATCGCCACGGTCGGATCGGCGCCGTCGCCGATCAGGTTGTCGGTGCGGTCCGGGATCTTGGGATTGTGTTCGACCACCAGCTTGATGTGGTCCTGGTCGCGCGCGGCCGGCGTGTTCCTGATGACCTTCTCGATGAAGTCGACCGTGGCCGCCGGACCGACGCCGCCGACCACGCCGATCTTGAACGAGCGTCCCACCTGTTCGGTCTGGAAGCTCAATGCCGATTCCGCATAGATCTGGTTGGTGTCGATGATGGGAATGCCGCGCGCGCTGAGCGCCTCGGCCACGGTGGCGATCTCGGTCATGCCGGGCACGATGACCTGCGCGCCCTGGTCGAGCAAATCCTTGCAGGCGCGGTACAGCAGGTCGATCGACTCGCCGTCGAGGTAGCCGTTCTTGATGCCGGTGGTGCCGTAGACGGCGCGCATCAGGCAGGCGTGCTGCATCACGGCGGAGGGGTAGAGCAGCTCGCAGTCATCGGCGAAATACTTCTCGAACAGCGCCTTCTTGCGCACGTAGCTGGAGGTCAGCACGCCGATCTTCTGCAACTTGGGCAGGCGCTGCATCAGGTGGCGGCGGATCGCGGCGACCATGTCGATGATGGGCACGCCGATCTCGGCCTGCACTTCGTCGATGAAGGTATGGCTGATGAAGCAGGGCAGCAGCACGGCGCTGGTGCGGCGCTGCTCGAACTCGCGCAGCATGTCGAACACGTAGAGCTTGCGGGTGTTGGTCTGGGCGTTCTCGGCGCCGGCCATGTCGGCGTCGTCGAAGGCCTGCTGGCCGAACAGCACCTTGATGCGGTCTTTCACCGCTGTCTTGGCGGCGGTGCGCGTCATTTTTGCGTACAGGTCCGCGCTGCCGATGGCGCCGAGACCGCCGATCACGCCGACCGACATTGCTCGCTGGATTTGTTCGACTTTCATGGATACGCTCGCACGGATGTTGTTCTATGTGCCGAGCATAATCGCTGCAGCGCGCAACGCTATGCAAAGTAGTACGAAGGTTATGTCGCCAACGCATAGTTTGTCGCAACAGGCACTGGGCGGGACTTTCCACGCCCGGTTGCAGCTGTTATACATAGGGCGCAGTGCGTACGCCGCCGCAACCCGCCAACTCAGGAACAAGGAAAACAGCCGATGGACATCAAGTGGATAGAAGACTTTCTCAGCCTGGCGGCGACGCGCAACTTCTCGCGTTCGGCGGATCACCGCAACGTCACGCAGCCTGCCTTCAGCCGCCGCATCCGCGCACTGGAAGCCTGGACCGGGGCCGAGCTGGTCGACCGCAGCACCTATCCTCTGACGCTGACCGTCGCCGGCAAACTGTTCAACGACGCCGCCTCGGAAGCGCTCAAGCTGCTCAACGATGCGCGCAACCAGCTGCGCAGCGAGCAGACCGCGCACAACATGTTGCGCGTGACGGCGGGGCATTCGCTGGCGCTCAGTTTCTTCCCGGAATGGCTGGACGGACTGAATAAAGGTGGCGCCGCCGACCTCAGCGCCCGCATCACCGCCACCAACATCCACGACTCGGTGCTGGCGCTGAGCGAGGGTGAATGCGACCTGTTGCTGTGCTTCTACCACCCGCAACTGCCGCTGCTGCTCAACCCCGACCAGTATGAATACCTCACGGTCGGCAGCGAGCGTGTGATCCCGGTGTCGGCGCCTGATAAAAACGACGACGCCCTGTTCCGCTTGCCCGGCAGCAAAAGCAAACCGACCCGCTTGCTGGCGTATCCGGCCACGTCCTTCCTCGGCCGCGTGATGGAGCTGATCCTGGCCAACGCACCGCAGGCACCCGGCCTGCTGACGACCTACGAATCTGAAATGGCCGAATTGCTCAAACGCATGGCGCTCAACGGCCACGGCATGGCGTGGCTGCCGCAACGCTCGGTGGCGGAAGAGTTGGCAAACGGCAAGCTGGTGCCGGCCGGCAGTGATACCTGGTCGCTGGAACTGGAGATCCGCGTGTACCGGTCGCTGCAAAACAAGCGGCCGGCGCTGGTAAAACTGTGGGACAAACTGACAGCTTCCTGAACCGCATAAAAATTAAGCAAGCGGCTCGCTTTCCCCCTCAAGTACGGCATCGCAGCATCCGTTAATGTCAGGATGCGCATCGTATCGACCGGATACCTGCCTGCTCCTGCGCGAAGAGCCACAAGCTGTAAGCAAAGGCCATAAGGACAAGGAGCAGGATAAGCGGCGAACAGCGCCCAACCTTGAGGGAAGACAATGAAAAACCTGAAAATCGGCACGCGCCTGGGCATCGGCTTCGCCGCCATCCTGGTGCTGATGAGCATCATTACCGCCATCGGCGTCTGGCGCCTGCAATCGGTGGGCAACATGACCGACTACATGGTCCACAACGCACTGGCCAAGGAACGGCTGGTCAATGCCTTCTACAAATCCATCGAACTCAACGTCGGCCGCATCGTCGCCGCCGCCAAGAATGCCGATCCGGTGGAGCAGAAGTTCTACAAGGACCAGATCGTCGCCACCATTTCCAAGAACAACGAATACGTCAAGCAGATGGAAGCCACCATCGTCGACGACCAGGGCAAGGCGCTGCTCAATGAAATCAACGAACACCGCAAGGTGGTGATTGCCAACAACACCGAAGTCTTCAAGGAAAAAGGCGCCGGCAACGAAGAAGGCGCGCGCAAGGTCGTGGAAGAAAAGTTGTTGCCCAACGCCAAGCTTTACCTGGCCGCGATCGAGCGACTGTCCAACCTGCAGAGCGACTCCATCACCGCGCTGACCAAGGAGGTCGATGACCTGTTCAAGACCGCGCGCCTGCTCATGATCGTGCTGGGCGGCATCGCGCTGGTGGCCGGCATCGGCCTGGCGGTGTTCATCACGCGCTCGATCACGCGGCCGCTGGTGACTGCCGTCGACGTCGCCGGCCGCGTCGCCCAGGGCGACCTCGGCACGCGCATCGTGGTTGAATCACGCGACGAGACCGGCCAGCTCATGGCCGCGCTCAAGGACATGAACGACAACCTGGTCAATATCGTCGGCCAGGTCCGCACCGGCACCGACACCATCGCCACCGCCTCGGCCGAGATCGCCAACGGCAATCTCGACCTGTCGAGCCGCACCGAGCAGCAGGCCGGCTCGCTGGAAGAAACCGCCGCCGCCATGGAGCAGCTCACTTCGACCGTCAAGCAGAACGCCGAGAACGCCCGCCAGGCCAACCAACTGGCGGTGTCGGCGTCCGAAGTCGCGACCCAGGGCGGCGCCGTGGTCGGCCAGGTGATCGACACCATGAGCGCCATCAATGAGTCCTCCAAGAAGATCGTCGACATCATCAGCGTGATCGACGGGATTGCGTTCCAGACCAACATCCTGGCGCTCAACGCAGCGGTGGAAGCCGCCCGCGCCGGCGAGCAGGGCCGCGGCTTTGCGGTGGTGGCATCGGAAGTCCGCAGCCTGGCGCAACGCTCGGCCAGCGCCGCCAAGGAAATCAAGGAGCTCATCACGGCCTCGGTGGACAAGGTCGACAGCGGCAGCAAGCTGGTCGAAAACGCCGGCGCCACCATGGCCGAAGTGGTGGCCAGCGTGCGCCGCGTGACCGACATCGTCGGCGAAATCAGCGCCGCCAGCACTGAGCAGAGCACCGGCATCGAAGAGGTCAACCGCGCCATCGTGCTGATGGACGAAAGCACCCAGCAGAACGCCGCCCTGGTGGAAGAAGCCGCCGCCGCTGCGCGCGCCATGCAGGACCAGGCCGCCAACCTGGCGCAGATCGTCGGCATCTTCAAGCTCAAGGGCTGACCGCCTGCATTTCCTCCCCGACCGGCTGCGGGAATTACGTACAAAGATCGTTCCCGCAGCCGCCGTCTCTCTCGCTACAATGTCTGCTCCCTGTTTTTGTGCAGACTTGAGCGGACCGTATGACCACCATCGAAGACATCCAGCGCGCCGCCGCGCGCCTGCAAGGCCAGATCCTCAACACGCCGTGCGTGGAATCGCGCACGCTGTCGGAGATCGTCGGCGCCCAGGTTTTCCTCAAATTCGAAAACCTCCAGTTCACCTCGTCCTTCAAGGAACGCGGCGCCTGCAACAAGCTGACCGACCTGGCCGCCTCTGGCGTGCGCGGCGTGATCGCCATGTCGGCCGGTAACCATGCACAAGGCGTGGCCTACCACGCGCAGCGGCTAGGCCTGCACGCGCTGATCGTGATGCCGCGCTTCACCCCGGGCGTCAAGATCGAACGCACGCGCGGCTTCGGCGCCGAGGTGGTGCTGCACGGCGACACGCTGGAAGAATCGCGCGCCCATGCCTTCGCGCTGGCGCAGGAACGCGGCCTGACCTTCGTCCATCCTTACGACGATGAAGCCATCATCGCCGGCCAGGGCACGATCGCGCTGGAAATGCTCGACGCCGTGCCCGACCTCGACACGCTGGTGGTGGCCATCGGCGGCGGCGGCCTGCTGGCCGGCATGGCGGTGGCGGCACGCGCGCGCAAACCCGACATCGACATCGTCGGCGTGCAGGCCAAGCGCTTCCCGTCGATGATCAACGCGGTGCAGGGCACCACCCATGCGCTCGGCACCAGCACCATCGCCGAAGGCATCGCGGTGGCCACGCCCGGCGTGCTGACGCGCGAGATCATCGCGCGCGAAGTCAACGACCTGTTGCTGGTCGACGAAGGCGACATCGAACAAGCCGTGCTGATGCTGCTGGAAATCGAAAAGACCCTGGTCGAAGGCGCGGGCGCCGCCGGACTGGCGGCGCTGATCCGCCATCCGGAACGCTTCCGCGGCAAGCGCGTGGGCATGGTGCTGTCGGGCGGCAATATCGACCCGCTGCTGCTGGCGGCGATCATCGAACGCGGCATGGTGCGCGCCGGCCGCCTGGCGCGCGTGCGCGTGTCGGCGCGCGACGTGCCGGGCGTGCTGGCGCGCATCACCGCGACCGTCGCCGAAGCCGGCGCCAACGTCGACGAGGTGCATCACCAGCGCGCCTTCACCATGCTGGCGGCACAGAACGTCGACATCGAACTGGTCCTGCAAACGCGCGGCCGCGAACATCTGGCACTGGTGCTGAACGCGCTGCGCCAGGCCGGCTTCGAGGCCGAAGAGCAGCACTAAGAGCAGCCGACAAAACGCCGCTGGCGGCGTTGCTTCTCCTGGCCGTACTTTCGTACTGTCTCCGTCGGTGCGCCTCACCATCGACGATTTATCGGCCGCTGCAAGCCGCCGCCGCGCTCTCGCGAATGTTCGATTAAAGTCGGCTTTAACATGCCGCTTTATTGCCCCCATACATGCCCGGTGTTACATGTAGATTTTTATATGCGACAGAACGGTGAAGTGGTATGAGCGGCAAAATCCCCTATCTGAAACACGATTACAAATACGACCATATTCTGCCTTTCAAGGAATGGAAGCCTTTTGACAATGCACAAGGCTGCACACCCGTGGATGGTGTACAGCTCTGCATGGAAAAGTCGCCGCCACTCCTACCGGGCGAGCAAGTGAAAGCACCTCTGCCCACTGCGCCCAAGCCATCTGCGCCTCCGCCAGGGAAAAAAGAACTCACAGCCCCGGTGCCGGCTATGAAAGCAACGGCAGAGAAAGCACCCAAGGAAGAAAAGAAAAAGCAGATCAAGCCATTCGACCTCTATGACATCCCCCAAGCCATGCGCGCCGAAGTCTTTACTGTAGGGGCGAAGCTGTCGCAGCGCTGGCTCGATGGCAGGGCATATTCCGCCTATGTTAAAAATGCAAAAGGGCAAGATGTCGAAGGTCGTTACGACGCCGACATGATCGACACCGACACGGTCAAACTAAGTTGGCTGCGTAAACTACCCGCCATTGAGGAACGTTATCAAACGCTACTGAAAACCCTGCAATCGCCCAAAGCAATTGAAACCCTGAAGGATGATTTTAGAAAAAACTTGCTCCACGATCACAGGCTATTTGCAGGGCCGTTTGACGCGCTGACGCATTGCAAGAACGACTATCAGACTTTACACGATCAGTTTCAATTTCAATTCTCCAATGTCAGCATGTTCGACACGGTAATAGAGTTCCAGAGCTGGGACGCCGCAAGTCGCTATGGCCGCAATTTAGGGATGAGCGATGTCACTGCCTCGCTGGCTAACTTTACGTTCTATGCCACGGTCGCCAGGGCGCACGTTAACTACGAGCAGTTCAACCGGTATAACACTCCCAAAGGCACCATGCATTGCGTGCATTCGCGCATCAGCGTTACGCACATTTACATCTACGCGCGAGACAGCTATTCGTTTTACGACAAGGGAAAAGCCTCCCAGTATCTGGGCCATTGGAATAAAACCGGCTTGATTGTTCTGCCTGATGCGGCGCTGGTAAGTTGGGGCATGAAGAAAGTTATGGATGACGAAGAACGAATACAAGGAGGCACTTGGGATCGTCCGATTGAATTGGAGAACGGCACCATGCCGCCTTTCCCCGTGGATGTGATAGGCAAGTTACTAGACCAGGACGTGTATTACCCCATTCGCAATCGCGATTACCGCGAGTGGCGTGAAAGAAAGGGACGCGGTGGCGATTTCTTGATCTATTCAGACTTGCAGCTTGTTCGTTTGAACAGGCCCATTGAGTTAGATATGGGGGTCGTATGTGGCTAAAAATAAATCATTTTTTTTGTGAAAAGATAAATGCCAAGGTGCTTCTACGTTTTTGTTTTAGTTTGGTATTTTGGGGACTGTTAATTTGGGAAGTTACAGTTTTCACAGGTATGTACTGGCTTACAAATGCGTGGCTGTTCCTGAAAATTGATAGCGCGGCATTTTGTGTTGCTTTGTGCGTAGCAGTAGGTGCGTATCTAGCTGCAAAAAAACAAAACAAAGATATTAGTGGAACGCTGAGGTTTAGTGTTAAGACACTGCAATATGTGCTTTTACCTGCGCTTGCCGCCAGTTACTATCTTCCCGTTTTTTTATTACCGCATATTGTTGCGACGCTGACCTATGCTTGGTTGGGATTAAGAATAGGCATGGGGATTACTCAGATCAATCTGACAGCCTTGATTGGCACACAGGATAGATGGGCTGGCACGTCGCTAATCCAACGCACGTCAAAGTTGCTACGTCGCGCGGTAAAAATCACAGCCCTATTTCTAGGACTTTTTTTCTTGCTATATCTTTACCTAAGAATTAACACAGATCCATGGCAATGTCCTCGTATTGAACGAACCTTTCTAGATCAGCAATACGATGTAGAAGAATGCGCTGGAGGGTATAACAACGAAAATCCTCACTATCCCGTGAAGATACGAATCTACTCAAAGAGCGGTGAATTGCTGGGGCAGAGAGACTTCACCGTATGGACGGCACCTAACAGTGAAAAGATAGAGTATTTGGCCGACAAAATTATTTATAACAACGCCCTACGAAATGACGAAGAGGGGGTGCCTGCGATTGAAACAAAGGTTCTGCAATTCCCATTGACCAAGCGCGATTGGTTTGAAGCCAATCTGGATCGCATTTTATTTTCTCCATAGCCGATACAAAAAACGACCATAATAACGGCCACGTTTTCAACCTTTGACGACTTGTGGAGCACGAATGGCGTTTTCGCTGGAGAATTTCGAATACCTGGCCTACTCGCGCCAGCATGAGGAGGCCGCGCGCGAGCTGATGGCCCTGCTGTCGGCGCTGGACGCCAACTACGGCCTGCCGGGCCAGGACTTCACCGCCAAAGCGCTCTCCAGCGTGCAGGCCGATGAGCTCAACGAGCACGTTGTCACGCGCATCGCGGCGGCTATTTCCTGTCTGTTCGCGGACAGCGAATTCCAGTTCTCCCAACTCGGCTTCGGCCAGATGCTGGTGATGCATCGCTGGCTGTCCAGCCTGTTCGCCGCCAGCTCGTTCCGCAACGCCGACCACGTGGTGCGCGCCTGGAACATCCGCGGCAAGGGCAACCTGCGCGAAGTGGAAATCAGCAACCGCGACCTGATCAAGTTCTGTCTGCTGTATTCGCCCGAATCCGAAATCCCGATGGACCTCGACGCCTTCTGGGCGCACGACAAGACGCTGGTCGCCAGCCTCTGCCTGGCGCTGTTGTCGCCGCGCCTGCTGGCCACGCCGGTGGCCTACGAAAAGCGCGAGCAAATCCTGCCGTGGCTGTCGGCGCGACTGGAACAGATCGAGGACCTGGCGCAGCTGCCGGCCGGCATCCTGCACGACGTCTACATGCATTGCAGCTACGCCCGTCGCGCCGACAAGCACGACATCAAGAAGCCGATCAATGCGCTGATCCGGCGCAGCATCGAGCGCGCCGGTATTGCGCCGCTGAATACGCCCATTCAAACCGACGGCTCAGGCGGCAAGCACAAACCCGTGCTGCTGGTGGTGGTGGAATGGTTCAGCTCGGCGCACTCGATCTACCGCACGCACTCGCGCACACTGGAAGCTGCGCGCGAACTCTTTCACGTGGTCGGCATGGGCTACGCCAGTACGGTGGACGATGCCGGGCGCGCGGTGTTCGATGAATTCGTCGAGATCACGCCGGGCGAAATCCTCGACCAGTTGAAGCAGATCCGCAGTGTCGCGCAAGAGAAAGCCGCACAAGTGTTTTACATGCCCAGCGTCGGCATGTTCGCGCTGACGATGTTCCTGTCCAACCTGCGCCTGGCGCCGGTGCAGGCGATGGCGCTCGGTCATCCGGCGACATCGCACTCGCCCGAGATGGATTACGTCGTGGTCGAAGACGACTACGTCGGCGATCCGGCCTGCTTCAGCGAACAGCTGCTGCGTTTGCCCAGCGACGGCATGCCGTATCGCGCTTCGGCCCATGCGGAGCAATTGGATTTGCAAACGGAAATCCGCGAGACGCCCGACGTGGTGCAGATCGTGGTGGCCTCCACCACGATGAAGCTCAATCCCGATTTCCTGCGCGCCTGCCAGGGCATCCTGCGCGAGGCGGGCAGCAAGATCCACTTCCATTTCCTGATCGGGCAGGCCCAGGGCATGCTGATCTATCCGCAGGTCAAGCGTGTGATCGGGCAATTCCTCGGCGACGCCGCCACTGTGTATCCGCACCAGCACTACGGCGCCTACATGCAGGTGATCGCGCGCTGCGACATGTTCATCAATCCTTTCCCGTTCGGTAACACCAACGGCATTATCGACACCGTCAGCGCCGGCCTGGTCGGCGTGTGCAAGACTGGACCCGAAGTGCACGAGCATATCGACGAAGGCTTGTTCGGACGTTTGAAATTCCCGCAATGGCTGGTGACGCCGACGGTCGACGAGTACATCAAGGCCACCGTGCGGCTGGCCGACGACCACGCACTGCGCAATCAGCTGCGGCGCGAATTGACCGGGGTCGACGCGGTACAGACCATCTTCAACGGTCGTCCGGAAATCATGGGGCAGATGATGCTGGCGGCGCTGAAGTCGAAGGCGCCCTGAACGGGGCCGAACCGGGCAAAGAAAATCAGTCGCGCTTTTCCGCTTCCTGGCGATTGCGTTTGCACAGATACATGGCCTCATCGGCGCGCGCCAGCAGCGTGACGAAATCGCAGACTTCATCCGGCTCCAGCGTCGCAATGCCGACGCTGATCGTGACATCGCAATGCGGCCACGGCGCCGCAGCCAGCATCGCCTGAATCCGCTCCACCACCAGCTGCGCGCCGAGGTGCGGCGTATTCGGCAGGATGATCGAGAACTCGTCGCCGCCATAGCGCGCCACAAAATCGCTGGCGCGCAGCGGCATGCGCAACAACTCACACAACAGATTCAGGATGACGTCGCCGGCCGGGTGGCCATAGACGTCGTTGTATTGCTTGAACTTGTCGACATCGATCATCAGCAGCGACAAGGCCGAACCGCTGCGCAGATGGCGCGACCATTCTTCGTGCAGGCGGCGGTCGAAACCTCGGCGGTTGCCGACGCCGGTCAAGGGATCGGTGAGCGTCTGGCGCTGCAGCTGCTGCATGTCGCGATGCATTTCCAGCTGCTCCATGAACTGCTGCGCCAGCAAATGCAGGCCGTCGCGCTGATGTGGCATCAGCCGGCGCGGTACGCGGTCAAGCACGCACAAGGTGCCGATCAGTTCACCGTGCTGGTCGCCGAGTGGAATCGCTGCATAGAAGCGCACCTTGGGTTCCAGCTGCATCATGGCAAGCCCGGTGCAACGATGGTCGGCATGGAGGTCGCCGATTTCGGTAATGCGATCGGGCGTGGTGACGGCGGTTTCGCACAGGCTGTAGTCGGCGGTGCTGCACACCACGCTCGACTGTCCTGCAAAACGCCACCATTGGCGCCGATGATCGACGCCGCTGTCGAGTGCGACGGCTGCAGTAAGCGACAAGGCGCCGCGTTCGGAGCAATCGAATTGGCCCTGCAGTTGCGAGACCATGGTGATCGGCGCGTCGCATAACAGGCCGGCCAGCGAGGTGATGTTCCACAGCAGGCGACCCAGGCGCTCGTCGGGTTCGCTCATGGGATGACCCGGCAGACGCAACGACACGGTCGCTCCGGCGCCGCCGCCCAGGCCGATGCCGAAACCGTGTTTGTCGCTGACGCCTGTCTGCAAAGCTGCCATCGCCGTCGTTTCCTGTTCTTGTTCTGCCCCTGAAGTACTGCCCCTGACCAGTGAATGTAAAGCGATCCGGGGCAACTGTATATCCCCCAAACGTGCTACAGACAGGTTTTATGGGAAAGGCTGAATAAAAACACAACGCTGCGCGCCCCGACCGTGACAACATCGACAACTATCGTGGCAATTCCGACAACAATTTTGACGTAAAGCCGCTTCCAGTCAGGTTTTCAGGCCTTCTGGTAAAAACCCTGATCGGCCCGGATACCGAGATCGGCCACCATTTTTTTCGGATCGAAACCGTCTTCGGCGAAGCGCTTTTGCACGTGCGTCACTGCCGCCGTCATGGCGTCGATATCCGCCCATTCGAGGAAGGTCACGACGTTGAATTCGCCGTCGCCGCCGATCTGCGAGAGGATATGACGCTGTACCGATCCCGGCAGGTCGACCAGGATCGCATGCACGTAACGCAAGCGTGTGATGAAGGCATCCAGCGATGCGGCGGGGACGACGAATTTGTCGACGCGGAAAACGACAGCGGAGGTAGAAGAGGCGGACGAGCTGGACATATGAATTTCTCCCTTAGAATGATGATCCGTTTGCAGTCTAAAACCTCAAGCAAAGTTGAGGTCAAGGAGAACTTCATGATCCCGTTGTCGGCACTCGAACAGGCCGGTATTGCGTCCATGCTGTCGGTCGGCGATGTCGCCAGGCGCAGCGGCGTTGCGGTCTCTACGCTGCACTTCTACGAGTCCAAAGGACTGATCACCAGCACCCGCACCGAGGGCAACCAGCGCCGCTACGCACGCGAGGTGTTGCGCCGTATCGCCTTCATCCGCGTGGCGCAGCGCGTCGGCATCGGACTGAGCGAGATCGACGCTGCGCTCGCCACACTGCCGGCCACGGCGGCGCCCACACGCAGCGATTGGGAACGTCTCTCCGCCGGCTGGCGCGCCGAACTGGATGAGCGCATGGCGCAGCTCAGGAAGTTGCGCGACACGCTGGACGACTGCATCGGTTGCGGCTGCCTGTCCATCGACCGCTGCCGCCTGCGCAATCCGCTCGACAAACTGGCGGCGCAAGGTGCGGGACCGCGGCGTTTGCTGGTAAAACAGAAGGAACCGAAGAGCGACGAATGATTTTCTCCGGCAACTAATCCGGTCCGCCTGTCCATGCAATCCGGTCAGGCAACAAGTTTATTTCGCCGCTCTCACAATATCCGCCGCTGTGATCCGTCTTCACGGCATGGAACCGACGATGGCTCAAAACAATAAACACATCACCGACACCGTCTTGCGCGAGCGAACGCGGCTGCGCAACTTCATTCGCACACGGGTACCAGACCCGGGCGAGGCGGAGGACATCCTGCAGGATGTGTTTTACGAACTGGTCGAAGCCTGCCGCCTGCCCGAGCCGATCGAGCAGGTCGGCGCCTGGATGTTCCGGGTGGCGCGCAACCGCATCGTCGACCGCTTTCGCAAGAAGAAGGAACAAGCGTTGCCGGAGGCTTCCGACGATGCGGACGACGACGGCTGGCTGGAAGACATGCTGCCGGATACCGACGCCGGTCCCGAGGCGGCCTATGCACGCTCGATGCTGCTGGCCGAGCTGCAGGACGCACTGGAAGAACTGCCGCCGGAACAGCGCGACGTCTTCATCGCGCACGAACTGGAGCGGCGCAGCTTCAAGGAGCTGGCCGCCGAAAGCGGCGTGAGCATCAATACCTTGCTGGCGCGCAAACGCTACGCCGTGCTGCATCTGCGATCGCGCCTGCAAACCCTATACGACGAATTCAATATGTGAATCACTTTGAATTCCGCTTTCAATCTATCAATCTATCTCATCTGTAACGGAGGAAAAAAATGAACGGCCCAATGAACTGCAAACGTAAATTCTGGAAGATCCTGGTCTTCATCATCGCCGGCGTCGCCGCACTCGGCTTTGTCGTCATGTCGCTGTGGAACTGGCTGATGCCGTCCCTGTTCAGCGGTGCGCAACAGATTGATTATTTGCATGCCTTGGGATTGTTCGTGCTGTGCAAGATCCTGTTCGGCGGCTTCCGCGGACGCGGCTGCCACCACCATCACCGCCAGCGCTGGGAACAGATGAGCGATGAAGAACGTGAGAAATTCAAGCAAGGCATGCGTGGAATGCGCGGCTGGCGCGAGCGCTGGAGTCGTGGTGATCGCAACGACGTTGCCGCGCCCAAAGACCCGACTTCCGGTGGCGTCTGACGCCATCGCTGATCAAAAAATGAATCAAACTTTGAAGCGAACTTTGCAGCAACAGCAGCCGCGCGCGCACTCTGCCACCGGCTGCAAACAAGCCCCGGGCGTCATCGTCCCGGTGGTCAATCTGAAACGTTGCGAAGGGAAGGGCGATTGCCTGGTGGTGTGTCCGGAAGACGTTTTTGAAATCCGCCGCATCGACGACGCCGACTATCAATCGCTGGGCATGCTCAACAAATTCAAACTGCGCGTGCACGGCATGCACGTCGCCTACACGCCCAACGCCGACGCCTGCCGCGCCTGCGGCCTGTGCGTCACGGCTTGCCCGGAACATGCGATCACGCTGGCGCGCGCCGCGGCATAAGTTCTTCTACGGCTTGCCGACCGAAATCTGCGGCTCATCCTTGTGCTTCTTGTCGGCTGCAGTCTTGTCGTGATGCGGCGGTTTGCTGTGGTCGAGCTTGGACTCGGTTGACTCTTCGTATTCGTGGTCGGGGTTGACCTGGGTATCGGACTTAGCGGCGTCGCCGGCGGATTGCGGCAGATGCAGGGTGGGGCGATTGGACATGACGGTTCCTGTCGATTCTGAGGGAATGACTCTCACTGTAGTCGCCCGCGTGTGCGATGGACATCGGACATTGCCGCAAGCTGGTGTAGGAGGACAGACTGCACGCGCAAAGCAAAACGGCGACCCGCAGGCCGCCGTTTGCAATAACGCAGTTACTTCACGACCAAGCGCTTACCAGCCGTTCTGCGCCGCCGCCTTGCGATACGCCAGGCCTGCCAGCGCCACGTCTTCCAGACCTATGCCGATGGCCTTGTAGATGACGATATCGCCGTCCTTGCGCTGATAACCGATGCTGCCGTCGACGGCCTGGCCCAGTTCCCACACGTTGGCCCAGTCGAAAGTGCCCGGTGCGCATTGCACCAGGTCGCCGGCTTCGATTTGCGCCTGCGGCTTCCACTCAACCACCAATGCAGCAGCGCGCTTGATGGCGACGTCGTCCAGTTCGCGTACGGTGGCTTTGCTGGCGCCGACGGCGGCAACGAAAGCGCCCGGCTTGAGCAGGTCGCCCGAGAACAGCGGCGTGCTCGCGCGCGTGACGGTCACCAGTACGTCGGCCTGGCGGGCGGCTTCGTCAATCTCCACCACGCGCGCCGGCACGCCGTAGGCCTTGGTGACTTCGTCAGCCAACTCCTGCTGTCCGGACAAGCCGGCGATCAAGATTTCCTTGAACTTGCGCACCTGCAGCAGCGCCGGGATGTGCGAACGCGCCTGCACGCCGGTGCCGATGATGGCCAGCGTGTCGACGTCCTTGCGCGCCAGCGCATCGCAGGCCACGGCGGTCGCGGCGGCAGTGCGCAGGCCGGTCATGGTGTCGCCCTCGATGGTCGCCAGCGGCGCGCCGGTTTCGGTCGAGAACAGCGTGATCACGAACTTGAACGCGCCCTTGATGGTCGTGTAGACCTTGGCGCCGGCGATGCCCGCATCGGGGATCACCGCGCCCATCATCGACAGCATCACGCCGTTGGATGCGCTGGTGCGCACGCGCGCCTGCTGCGCGCCGCTGCCGGCTGCGGCGAAGGCTTCGCGCATGGCTTGCACGGCGTCGGCGGTGGTGACGAGTTCGCTGACTTGCTGGTTGGTGATGAGCTTCACGGTGGTCCTCTTCTAAACGTTGGTTGATGCAGAAACAAAATTTGTAGTTACTAGCGCAAGGGTTTAGCGCACTGCGTGTGCGGCGCGCAGGCAAGCCCAGATGCGGTCGAGATCGGGGCGGGCGTCGTCGATGCGGCGGTACAAGCGGATGTCCATCTCGTCGCTCCACAGGCCGGTCGAGAGCGCCTCGTTGTCGTTGGGCGCGATCGCCAGCGTCAGCTTGCCCTCGGCCACTTCGCGCGTCACCGCGCTGGCCGGCAGCCACGCCACGCCATGGCCTTCCAGCACCATGCTTTTCAGGCCCTCGGCCAGATCCGACTCAAACCGGCGGAACACGTGCACCGGGCGCGGGCTGGCGCTGAGCTGCTTCTCGACGATGCGGCTCAGCGAGGAATAGGAAGAGTAACTCAGGAACGGCACCGGCTCGCTCGCCGTGCCCGGCAGCGTGTACTTCGGCACGCCCTTGCCGATGGCCTTGACGTAAGGGCGCAGCGGCTCCTTGCCGAGCGACAGCATGGCGTAGCGTTCGGAATCGAGGTCGATGCCCTGCTGCGGATGGTGATAGCAGATCAGCAGGTCGCAATGACGCTCGACCAGCGCCATCACGGCGTCGTGCACATTGGTCGCCTGCACCGTGGTCGACATGGCGCCGGTGCACTTCTCGATTTCGGACAGCAGCTTGGGATAGAGCGTCAGCAGCAGCGTGTGTGGCATGGCGAACTTCACGGTCGCCTGGGCGCCGGCCAGCTGGCCGCGCAGGATCAGGCGCGCCTGGGTCGACTGGTTGAGCATCTCGCGCGCGATCGGCACGAAGGACTCGCCCGCAGAGGTCAGCGCGCAAGGATAGGTGGAGCGGTCGAACAGCTCGGCGCCGAGCCAGGCCTCCAGCGAACGGATGCGGCGACCGAAGGCCGGCTGCGTGACGTTGCGCAGCTTGGCCGAGCGGCTGAAGTTCAGCGTCTCGACCACCGACAGGAAGTCTTCCACCCATTTGATTTCCATTTGTTCGCGCTCTCTGTCGTGGCTGGTCGGGGTTACTTGATTGCGTGGTGCGGAGGAGTTCTGCGGGCCTTGTGCGCCGCATACTTTCCGGCATGACACTATACAAATACGGCATGGGAATGTCCCATGCCGTTTCGGCATTGCCTTGGCGACAATACTTTAACGACCTGCGCCGCGCCCCGAAACTGGCGCGGGCGACGGCAGCTCATGCACAATGGCGACTCGCGCACCGCCGCCTCCCTCATTCAGTAATCAGTACACCTCAGGAAACCGCATGCAAGACATCCGCCAGCTCATCGATGCTTCCAACGACCTCAGCGCCGCCGCCATGGCGATCCGGGCGCTGATCGTGTTCTGCTTCACGCTGATCTTCCTGCGCATCGCCGGGCGCCGTTCGTTCGGCCAGCGCAGCGCCTTCGACCTGTGCATCACGGTCTTGCTGGGCGCGATCCTGAGCCGCGCCATCGTCGGCGCCTCGCCGCTGCCGCCCACGCTCGCCGCCGGCGCCGTGCTGGTGCTGCTGCACCGTCTGATCGGCGTGCTGGTCACGCGCTGGGCCTGGCTCGACGACCTCATCAGCGGCACCGAACGCCTGCTCGTCAAGGACGGCCGCAAAGACCCGCACCAGATGCGCGCCGGCCTGATCAGCGATCGCGACATCGACGTCGCGCTGCGCAAGAAGGAAGACGGCGCCACGCTCGAGCACGTAGCGCGCGCGGTGCTGGAGCGCAATGGCGAGATCACCATCACCCTGCGCGACGTGAATGCGCCGGTGGAGCGGCTGCACTGAATCAGTCGGCACGTGATTTACAATCGCCTCTCGCGTCAGTGCATCCATGCATGACGACACCATCAACCAACCGCAGCAACAGAATCCAGCGAAACCGATGACCAGCCCGACCATCCTGCAAGCCACCGACCTGAGTTTCAGCTACCCCGACCATGCCGTGTTCAAGAACATCTCGCTGGCCCTCCCGGCCGGCGTCACCGTCATCCGCGGTGGCGACGGTCGCGGCAAGACCAGCCTGATCCGCGTGCTGGCCGGCGAACTCAAGGCAAGCAGCGGCCAACTGGCCATCAACGGCATCCGCCTGGATGAGCAAGCCGCGCAATACAAGCAGCAGATTTACTACGTCGACCCGCGCACGGAAGCATTCGACCAACTGAGCGTGCCGGAATATTTTGCGTCGCTGAAGGCGAGATTCCCCGACTTCGACGACGCCGCGCTGCCGGAATTACTGGAAGGGCTGTCGCTGACGCCGCATGCGGAGAAAAAGCTGTTCATGCTGTCGACCGGCAGCAAGCGCAAGGTGTATCTGGCGGGGGCGTTTGCCGCAGGCACGGCGGTGAATTTGCTGGATGATCCGTTTGCCAGCCTGGACAAGGGCTCGATCAATTTTGTGAGCGAGGTGCTGGCGGATTTTGCGGAGCAGAGTGAGCAGGTGTGGGTGGCGAGTTTCTACGAGACGCCGGAGGGGATTGGCGCGCGCGAGATCATCGACCTGGGCGACTGAGACAAGTCAGAATCAGCGGCGCCGATAACTCTTGTTCCCGCTGTCCGTATAGCAGAACTGCCCGCCACGCGGCCCGGTGCAGTAGCGATGGCTGCGGCAACTGCAGCCGTCACCATCGTCTTTCTCGTCCTTCGCCAGCGGCAACAACTGCTGCCAGCTGGACATGGAACAGACCTTCTTCGACGCGCTGACGGAACCGTCATTGCAAATGAATTCCGCACCGGCGCAATGAGAGACGCCGCCCTTCTTTCCCGAGCAGGGCGTGTTGGCCGCGACACCGGATTGGTGCGCGGCGACCAGTATTAAAGCAAACAAAAATCCAGCGGCCTTCATCCCCGTCAGCCTCCCTTTTTTTATTGTGATCGGGACTTGCGAAAGAGCGTCTTGCGCTAGCCTGGAATATTCGGCTCGACAAGATTTGCCAGCTGCAGGAGCGACTCCTGCCAGCCGAGATAGCACATCTCCACCGGAATGATTTCCGGAATCCCCGCCTGCGTAATGCGCACCTCCGTGCCAACCAGAACCGGCTTCAACTTCACAGTCACCTGCATTTCACCAGGCAAATTCGGATCGTCAAACTTGTCGGTGTAGCGAACCAGCTCGCCCGGCACCAGCTCCTTGTATTCACCACCGAAAGAGTGGCCGTTGCCGCTGGTGAAATTCGAAAACGACATGCGGAAGGTACCGCCGACTTTGGCTTCGAGATGCTCAACGGTGCAGGTGAAGCCATAGGGCGGGAGCCATTTGGCGAGGGCGGCTGCGTCGGTGAAGGCGCGGTAGATTTTGTCGGGGGTGGTGCGGAGGATGCGGTGGAGTTCTACGGTTCCTGTGGTCATTGGGTGTCTCCATTAAATGTGGCGTCTCTATGCGGAAGCTTTGGTTATTTTCCAAATTATTACAACAAAAGCGTCGCCTCTCCTCACAAACTTCCTCTGCGAAGATGGCTATTTTTGAGCCCAGTTTTCCAAATTTACATAGCAGCGATTGTGCTATCAACTGGTTACGCAAATAATTAAAATAGGAGTTAAACTTAATTCAATAAAAACTCCGAATAAATTCTAATAACAATGCTCCCCCACCAAAGCAAGCCAACATACTCCCCGTGTTGGAACGAATTCTCTCTCAGGCCAATTGCCCAGCTAGTGGCGGGTCAATCAAAACCAGACCTATAAAGATGAAGCACATTGAGGATTTCTTTGGTCGCCAAAGTTACGTACTGACGGACGAGGAATGAGTCTATCTTGCCTCGCGATATATATGAGGGAAATTTCTGGGGAGTCTTTGACAGCAGCCATCACTTAACTCTAGCAACACCTTTTCTTTTAACTTAGGACGATTTCGCGGGGGCAAGAAGAATGCAGGGAAGAATAGAACAAACAGAACACCTTCATGATGGAGGTATTTACTCATGACACCTCAAGTTCAAATGCTAGTCAAAGAGATTACTCAACGGCTCCCAGTTCATAAATCAGTTCCGGCTGCTGCAGATGACCTTCTCAGTTTTTTCAAGTCCATGGGAGGTGTTTCTGCGGAAATTGAGGCAAGTCTCGAGGAGGCCATTAAAGTGGTGGAGGCGTCTCAGCAGAGTGTAGAGATTCTTCGCCGAAACTCGTTAGTCAAGATCAAAGACCACTGGTACAAAGGCCCGTTATTGACGGACCGCCATTGGACTGCATTGGAGGGCTATCTTCGAAATGCAAAGAATTGGCATGACGAATCTATTGACCCCATTCATGACAGTTCCAGCGAAGTGGTATCTCTTCTTGCCAATCCCGCGCGAGAGACATTTCGCTGCCGCGGTCTAGTTGTCGGTTATGTCCAGTCAGGAAAGACGGCAAATATGACAGCCGTAATCGCCAAAGCGATCGATGTTGGCTATAACTTTATTGTAGTACTCGGTGGCGTCACAAATAAGTTGCGCCAGCAAACTCAGCGCCGATTTCAAACCGATATCATTGACCGACATCGAGAATCGTGGCAACTCCATACCACTGATGATGAGAAGAACGGTGACTTCACCCTTCCTGCGAACAATGGGCAATTCACCATGCCCGTTGAGGGAAGGGCTCAGCTTGCGGTCATAAAGAAAGAAACGACTAGGCTGGCAACACTTCTCAAGGCCATTGAAAAGACACCTCCTAGTGTTACTCGTGCGTTAAAGACTCTTATCATTGATGATGAATGCGACCAGGCCTCTGTCAATGCAGGAAAAACGGAAACGGACATCACCGAAATCAACAAGGCAATCCGGAAGATTATTCAAGCCCTCCCTGCAGTGTCCTACGTCGGTTACACCGCGACTCCCTTCGCAAACGTGTTTGCCAACCCGTTCCCGACCAGTAAAGACGAACTGGATGACCTCTATCCCGAAGACTTCATTACCGCGCTACCGCGTCCTGAAGCATATTTCGGCGCCAGAGAGGTCTTTGGATTTGACCCCGACGATGCCGACATCGACGAAGGTGCCTCTGCCGGACGTGAAATGGTTAAGCCCATTCCTGAGAAGGAAATTCCCTTACTCAGGTCTACGAAAAACCGCAAAGATTTCAGCCCGCAAATTACGGAAAGCCTCGAAAAGGCAATCCTCTGGTTTTTGCTGTCATGCGCGATTCGTCATCACAGAGGTCAACAAAACGACCACATGAGCATGCTGGTACATACGTCCCAGCTCGTCCTGCAGCACGAAAAAATGGCCGATAACATTCGCCAATGGCTTGAGTACAGCGCTCCGTCCATCGCATCTGCAAAAGGACCTGCATGGGACGCTTTGGTTTCCGTGTGGGATGATGAGACAAAGGCCGTTCCGCTTGAAGGTGAAGATGAGAAAGCACTGCACCCCTTGGATCTGCATCCTTTCTTGGTCCAAGTTTTAAATTTGGTAGAGGTCGCTGTTGAGAACGGGGCCAGCGACAATCGTCTTGACTACAACGAAACAGACCCTGAGGACAAAAACAAGATAGTTCCCAAAACCTATATTGTTGTCGGAGGCTCCGTCCTTGCGCGTGGTCTGACCTTGGAAGGACTCTCTGTCTCGTTCTTCCTGAGGACCTCGAAACAGTACGATACCTTGCTACAAATGGGGCGATGGTTCGGATTTAGAAATGGCTATGCCGACCTTCCTCGATTGTGGGCCACTCAAGACTTGATTTCCAATTTCCGCGCACTAGCTCACATCGAAGAAGAAATCAGGGCTGATATCGCGCAATACAAGGCGAGGGACGCCACACCTCTCGATTTTGCCGTGAAGGTTCGCGCAATACCTGGGCTTGCTATTACATCCGCAGCCAAGATGCGTTACGCGAAGAAAACCAGCATTAGCTTTGAGGGAAGACATATACAAACAATTCGTTTTGACCACCAAAAAGACGGAATTGTCTCCTCAAATTGGGCAGCAGCGGCAAATCTCATAAAATTGGCCAAGGATAGCGCCAGCGAATACGTTGAAGATAAGAAGCTATTTAAGAACGTCCCCATGTCCGTCGTCCGGCAATTTATTAAGGATTACGATATATCCGGAAAGCATTTGGACCTAAAGCAGGAAATGCTCCTCAACTACCTCGATGCAACCGAGGATAAGCTCGCTATTTGGAACGTAGGAGTGGTCTCGCCGAATGGCAAGCCATCTAACAATTCGCTGGGTTTCTTAGGGAAAATTGGGACGAACGTGCGCTCACGCTTGGCAGAACCAAGTGCATATGCAGACATCAAGGCACTTATGTCCAAGCGCGACATCTTGATTGATGCGGACCTGCAAAGTATCGATAAAGGAGAGGATTGGGAGGCACTGAAAAAGCGCCGGCCTAATTTACCTTTGCTGCTTATCTATCCGATTCAAGCGAAGTCAGAGCCCCTAGAAAGGAAAGATGGCGCCAAGTCTCGCGTCGCGCTAGATGCATGCGATGACCTGATTGGCTTCAGCATTGTTTTCCCCGGCATGAAAGACCGTGCCGGAGCGTACTATGCCGTCGAGCTTGATGTACCTACTCCAGAACAGCTTGAAGAGGACGAAGAACTGGAGGAACCCGATGCCGAGGCCAATTGAACGTTGGGAGCAGTTGAGAAAATCCCAGGCGGGCGATGGAATTTTGGAAATACCGAGCTTATCCACGGGAGTGGATTCCGGCTTTGGATATGTTCGTTTCGCTATTGGGTCCCAAGGAGAGCCACGCTTATTGGTCCCTTGTGGCGCCGACGTAAAAATTAAATCTGCCCCCTCGAATAGCAAACTTTTAGTCACTGTCTCCAGACTGCAAATAGACAAGAAGACCGTACTTTTCCTTGATGTTACCTGCGTTCTGCGTTCGTTAGATTCCGTCTTCGCGGAACTGGCCAATGAAATTGTTTACAGAATCTCTACCGGCGAAAGCCCTCTCAAAGCCGTCGACAGCACAATTTCAGACTTCCGTGCGCTGCTAGATAATGTGGAGCATTCCGACGTCACTGATCAACAGATAGTTGGCCTCATTGGCGAGCTTACTGTATTGCTTGCCCTCACGAAATTGTCGCCGTCAGCTATTGACGCCTGGACTGGTCCTTTGGACCAAAGACACGACTTCAGAAACGGTAATGATGCATTTGAAGTGAAAACGTCCACCCGAGCAGATTCTTCCATCATTCACGTAAGCAGCATCGAGCAGCTTACCGAGCCCAAAGGAGGAACCTTGACGCTCATCCACGTAAAAGTGGAAAGGAGCGCGAACGGGCAGCTTTCGGTCTCAAACTTGGCCTCGCAGATTATTGCCTTGGGATGTTCACAAGAACTATTAAGCCGGCGGCTGTTGGCACTCGGATGCTCATCCCTCAACTCATCGGAATGGGATCGTGCCCGTTACGCGCTCGAGCATATGGATGCCTATCGGGTTAAAGAGGGGTTCCCGCGGATTTCATCTGCAGCGTTCCCAGACGAGCGACTTCCTGCGGGTGTGCGAGATGTGACTTACGCAGTTGACCTCTTAGCGGCAAGCGACTTCTTGTTCTCTGAGACGGAAATGGATCCGTTATTCCGAAAGATGACTTCGTGACAAAGATTCGACTTTACAGTGAGCCGTTTTCTAAAACTGGCAATATCGCGGCTGAAGGATTCAAGCGACTTTTAGGGAGGCCGACGCTGGGGCTCATGCAGACCCTCGTGCGGGAAGCCATTCAAAATATATTAGATGCTTCTCAAGCAGAATCCGGCCCATCAATATCTATCCGGCTCAGAACATTAGACGCCGAGCAAAAGCGAATTCTGAGAGAACGAGTATTTGCTGAGAGACCTGACAGCAGTGCGAGCGATGCCATAAACTTGTCGTTGGCGAAATCTACTCTTCGAGTGCTTGAGTTTTCTGACTTCGGCACTGAAGGGCTCTCTGGACCGACAAGCGCCGATGCTGCGCATGAGGGCCAAGAATCGCTGAACTTTATTAATTTCCTGAGAAACGTCGGTTCTGTTCACGGATCGTCGAACAGTGGTGGCACATATGGTTACGGAAAAAGCTCGCTTTATTCCATCAGTAGTTGTGCCACGATCATTGTAGATAGCCAGACTCAGCATGAGGGAAATGACACACGTCGGTTCATGGCCTGCCACTTGGGCGTGGAATTTGATGCTGGAGAAGGTCGAAATCGGCGTCGCTTTACAGGTCGGCATTGGTGGGGAGCTACCGAGGGGCTTGACTACATTGAGCCCTTAGTAAACGAGGATGCTCGAAATATTGCTGCTGCGCTAGGAATGGCTGAGAGAGATAAAAAACAGAAAGGCACATCGATACTGATTTTGGACCCCAGTTTCTCCGATGACGAGTGGTCGTTGGCCGGCAGCCATATCATCGAAGCCGTTTTGTGGAATTTCTGGCCAAGAATGGTGGAAACAACACCGGCGAATAGAAGATTGAGAGTTAGCGTGGAGGTCGACGGCCTCCCTCTAGATGTACCTGATCCCGAATATTTTCCACCGCTCGACCTTTTCTCATCGGCGCTGAATAAGATCCGACAGGAATCTGAAGATGTTAAGTCAATATGGTGCGAGCGCCCGAAGAAATTGCTGGGGCATCTTGTTACTCAGCGGGGAATGAGAGCTGACAGAGTAGGGGTAGCCCTACTTGATAACTCAATCGTCCCCAAACAAGCAAACCATATTGCGTTAATGCGGCCTTTCGGACTTGTTGTTAAATACCTTGAAGGGTCTGCGTTGCCAGATCCTCGATTCGAGTGGGCGGGTGTATTTGTCTGCTCAGACGACTCCGAGGTGGAGCAGGCATTTTCCACCGCTGAACCACCCGCTCATGACGATTGGATTCCGGAAAACCTTCCCAAAGGAAATCGGAAAACATATGTCAATGTCGCGTTGAGAAATTTGAGGGATATTGCTCGTCCATCCACATCTATAACATCCAATCTTACGACAGCTGCTGGAGAGAAGACTGGCTCACTGGCCGCAACGGCAACTAAACTTGGTGTGTTTTTGGGAGAGGTCTCATCAAAGGGACCCGGCAAGAAAAAAAGGGAATTTTCTGGTGGTTCTGCAAAAGAATTGCAACGTGTCACGCAGCCGAGGTTTGAGGGCTTGACGTTAAATGCACAGGGCAATCCAATCGCGCGTTTCGCAGCAGAGCTGCATAACGATGGAAAGGACTCGGGTCTGCATCTTATAGCTGAGCCATATCTCGTCGCTGATGGTGGACCAATAAACTCAGCAGATCTACCTGAAAGCTACGTTCTGCGTATCGAAAAAATCACGTTGGGCGAGCTCTTATCTTCCGAATATTGCTCCTCTCTGCATGTCGCTGAGAAAGAAGGAAGTCTCGTGATATACACCTCAACTCTGCCCAATGCGGCAGTTGGACTGAAGCTTCATTTGAAACCTGGTGGCCCAGTATGAGTCGCGGAATTGCATTCCCCTTTCTGACACTGCCGGATGAGATAGTCCAGTTCGGGGGCTGGATGATTGGTGACCCTGAGCAGCCTCTAACAGAAGCCTCCGATACATTGGAACATTGGGATTACGCTAGGGATTTACAGGTTTTCACAACATTAGACTTCGATTGGAACCATGTTGCCGAGGCTTTAGAGCTTCCCGTCAACGAAATCCTTTTGGATATATGTCTTATCGCAGGAACAGGCTCTGGTGTACTACCTCGAAGACGGCGACGAGTATTTCGTGGTGAAGTGTTGGCCGGCTCTGGAGCGATTCAGATTTCCTCCGTCATCCCTGGCGATTGTTTGTCTGCCCGGCTGTTATTGGAATTGCAGATCTCGCTTTTGGCACCTCTAAATGCTGAAAGCAAATTATCTCCGAAGGTTCGAGGAGCAAGACTCTGGCAGAAACGCCTCGACATCTTGATTGAGGATGGCGGAGATTCTCGCTTCCCGATTGAAGCCGTAAACTTCAATGAACTGTTTAAGGGAAAGCTCCAACAATATTCGCCGTGGTATTTGCATTGGCAACGCGGATCAATGCGTTCAGATTTTTCTGGAACTGTTCGCTTATATGTGAATACGGAATTTAGTGAAATATCCGAACGGTTTACAAACGGAGATAGAGCGACACTTCAAGCAATTATGGGAGATGTGGTATCCCAAATGATTGAGTCATATTTAGACGAAGACTCTTCAGACGATCTAAGTGAATGTGATGTTGGTTCCGTAGGAAGTCAAATTCGGAAATGGCTGGATTTGGCATTCCCAGGTAAGACAATCGGGAACATTGCGACTTTGAAGAATCACAATCCTGGAGAATTTCGGGCATGCATCCTTGCATCGACAGATATTGGGGCATCTGAATGAACGTTCTTCTTTTACCTCGCCTCACCCCAGTCGGGGTAACACACATACTCGAAATCAATGGAGAGCAACTTGCCCCTTCTAGGGCCAAGGCCTTTTTAAAAGAACACTCCTCGATGCTGTTCTTTGCGGCAAGTGGCGGCAATAAGTCTGAGCAGTTGACTGTTGATATTGGTTCCAAAATTAGGGAAATTGCGATAAATTCTGGCTTCCCATCAAACTCTGGCCAAAATGCCAGAGCGAGATTCGACCAGGATGTGACTATATTTTTGGCAGGACTGGAAGAGTTAAATACTGGGGAATCGTTACGCAACGATGTCTGGGCCTATCTGGCAACGGTGGAAACTTGTGACATTGTTGCTTGGCGGTTCCCAAAACGCGATCCCGGAAGGTTTTCGGGAGGTCCTCGAAATGCATTTCAACGCCTTTGGATGCGTGGTTCATCCCTTGATAAGGGGGCAGTTTTTGAAGATAGATGGGGATTGATAAAATCTTTAACGGAAGATGCTCTTGTTGCGATCTTCGAACGGCCATCTATTGGAGGAGATCCGATACTGGCAAAAGCAATTGCTGAAGGATGGGTAGTCACTGCCGAGCGCATTGGACGCGGATCCATGGAGTCAGTAATGCGCAGGGCCATCAAACTGCTTCGCTTGCGCAACGAAATTATAGATTTGTCTGGACTCTCCCAAAGCGAGCTGCAAGAGACGGTGCTTGAGTACTTCAATGAAGCATCAAACTACGCAAAAACGGATGACTAGCAATCGCACTTCTTGACATTTCATGAATGCCTAGTCATCCTGGAAGAATTTTTGGGGCTCTGCTCTTGTTAGCAAATTTACTTGTATGCCAATTCCTGTTGTAGATATTTTTGCCGGTCCTGGCGGACTAGGAGAAGGTTTTTCCGCCTTCAAGCCATCACGTTCAAGTGATTCTCCGTTTCGCATCGGCATTTCTGCCGAGATGGAAATGAATGCCGCGAAAACCTTGAGACTTCGTGCTTTTTTTAGGCAGTTTCAGCAAGGACATGCTCCGAAAAGCTACTACGATTACGTTGAGGGCACCCGCGCTGCTCCTTGGACAGAAAAGACTAGAGCTGAATGGGATAAGGCAGGAGAAGAGGCTCGCCAACTGACCCTAGGCAACGAAGAGCATGACCAGATTCTTCATGCACGCATCAAGAAGTTAACAAAATCAGACCAACCTTGGGTGCTCATTGGAGGCCCTCCCTGTCAAGCGTACTCCTTGGTGGGAAGGTCTCGCAATGTCGGTAAAGCCGGATACAAGGCAGAGGAAGACCATCGCCATTATTTATATCTACATTACCTAAAAATTCTGCACGAATTTAGACCTGCGGTCTTTGTGATGGAAAACGTGAAAGGAATTCTCTCCTCCAAGGTCAGCGGAGAACTCATGTTTCCCAAAATTTTGGACGACTTGACCCAAGCCGGAGGAAAGAGTGGTGAAAAATATCGAATTATTCCTCTTGCCGTTCCTCAAGACGATCCTAAAACCAAGGGTTCCGGTCGAGAGTTCGTGTTACGCGCCGAAAATCTAGGTGTCCCACAAGCACGTCATCGCGTCATCTTATTGGGAGTAAGAGAAGACATAGATATAACGAAAGGAAGTTTCCTTCATCCACAAAAAGACAAATACAGCGTATCGGACGTTATCGCCGGTCTTCCTGCATTGCGTAGTGGCGTCACCGACGAAGATTTTGAACACTGGTCTGAGTTCGCGCGGAGCGTTCTCCGATCCGCTGGCGATGCAACTGATGATGAAATGGTGAGAAATGCCTTGCATCGTCATGCGAATAGCTTAAGAGCTGCGGACCCAGGCCAAGGTGGCAGATGGATGCCAAAAATTGCCACCAGCGACAATGTTCCTGAGCATCTTAGGGCTTGGCTAATTGATCCCCGCTTGAATGGCATCCTTAACCACGAGGTACGCCAACACATGAGGAGTGACCTGACCCGATATGGCTTTGCTGCGGCATATGCAAAGCACCATGGCCACTCTCCTCGTGGGTCAAAGGAATTCCCCAAGGAACTGTATCCGGACCATAAAAATTGGAAAAGCGGAAAATTTGTAGACCGCTTTAAGGTGCAGATATCTGCCTTACCGAGCTCAACGGTAACAAGCCACTTATCCAAAGATGGTCACTATTTCATTCATCCTGACGCAAAGCAATTGAGAAGTTTGTCCGTTCGAGAAGCCGCAAGGCTACAGACCTTCCCGGATAACTATTTTTTTGAGGGTAGCCGCAATGCGCAGTTTAAGCAGGTGGGTAACGCAGTCTCGCCTTGGATGGCGCAACAAATCGCCCAAGTGGTCTATTCCCTTCTGAGTCCGAAGAATTCAAGATAAATCTTGTTTGCTACGCCGGTTATAAAATGAGGTACCCAGTATGCCGAGCTTATGGAAAAATGAGCCGCGTCTGGGCATCAGACTCTGATACTCGGCCTTCCAGTAAATTGTGATTTCTTCAGGACTACTATGGATATCGTGGACAGCATCGTGCGATCTCGGATGATGGCGGGCATTCGCTCCAAAAACACGAAACCCGAAATGGTAGTTCGTAAGTTCTTGCACTCAAAAGGATTTCGATACCGCCTGCATAGCGCAAAATTGCCGGGAAAGCCAGACTTGGCACTTTCAAAATATCGCACGGTAATTTTTGTACATGGCTGCTTCTGGCATCAACACGAAGGATGCGCGAGAGCGTACAGACCCTCAACTCGGAAAGAGATCTGGGAATTGAAATTTGCTTCGAATAAGGCCCGAGACAAAAAGGTCTTAGATGCGTTAAAAGAGTTAGGTTGGAATAGCATAGTTATATGGGAGTGCGGTCTTGTCAATTCGGATCCCGACATCGCGCTGAAATGGTTGCCATACGAAATCGAACATCCCAAGAGTTATCTTTTTGAATGGCCAGATACGCCTCCGTACCAAACTTAAGCCCGTCTGGCATGCCCTCCCCCCTAAGAAAAACGCACCTGTAAATCTTTCAATTTATAGGTGCGTTTTTTTGGGAAGTCTGCCGGCCTACATTGAATCAAACATCAATATTCCCAGCCTGCAGCGCATTCAACTCAATAAACGCGCGACGCGGTTCCACGTCATCCCCCATCAGCGTCATGAAAATCTGATCCGCGGCGATCGCGTCTTCGATTTGCACTTTAAGCAGGCGGCGGACGGTTGGGTCCATGGTGGTTTCCCACAGCTGGCCTGGATTCATTTCACCCAGACCTTTATAGCGCTGCTTGCTGACGCCGCGTTCGGCTTCTTCGCGTAGCCATGCGACGGCCTGGTGGAAGTCGTTGATGGCGCTTTCCTTGATCTTTTCGCCGGTGCCGCGACGGATCAGTGCGCCGCGTCCGATCAGGCCGCGGAAGGTTGCTGCGGCGTTCTCCAGCACCTGGTAGTCAGGGCCGTTGACGAAGTCGGCATCGATGGCGGTGGCCTTGATGTTGCCGTGGTACAGGCGGTTGATGCGCAGGATGTGCTTGTCGGTGAGTTCGTCCGAACGCACGACGACGTCAACGCCGGGTTCGTTGATCGCGGCCTTGAGGGCGGCGGCCGATTGCTCGGCTTCTGCTGCGGTGTTCAGTTGCAGCGTGACGCCGGTCATGATCGCGGACAGGGCGCCGGCGTCGATCATGCGCGTGAGGCGCATGATGATGGCGTTGGCGGTGTTGTACTGACGGACCAGTTCGGTCAACGGTGCGCCGCTGATCGGTGCTGCGCCTTCGCTAGGGACGAGCTCTGCATCGTTCAGGGCGATCTGCATCATGTACTGCGCTTCTTCGACGTCGTCCTTCAGGTAGCGCTCGTCCTTGCCGGCCTTGACCTTGTAGAGCGGCGGCTGGGCGATGTAGATGTGGCCGCGTTCGACCAGTTGCGGCATCTGGCGATAGAACAGCGTGAGCAGCAGCGTGCGGATGTGGGCGCCGTCGACGTCGGCATCGGTCATGATGATGATGCGGTGGTAGCGCAGCTTGTCGGCGTTGAATTCGTCCGGACCGATGCTGGTGCCGAGGGTGGCGATCAGCGTCGTGATCTGCTCGGAGGAGAGCATCTTTTCGAAGCGGGCTTTTTCGACGTTGAGAACCTTGCCGCGCAGCGGCAGGATGGCCTGGAATTTACGGTCGCGGCCTTGCTTGGCCGAGCCGCCCGCGGAGTCACCCTCGACGATGTAGAGTTCGCACAGCGCCGGATCCTTTTCCTGGCAGTCGGCCAGTTTGGCGGAGAGGCCGAGGCCGTCCATGACGCCTTTGCGGCGCGTCAGTTCGCGCGCCTTGCGGGCTGCTTCGCGCGCACGGGCTGCTTCGACGATCTTGCCGCAGATGATCTTGGCGTCGTTCGGACGCTCTTGCAGGAAGTCGGTGAGGGTCTTGGCGACGATTTCTTCGACCGGGCCGCGCACTTCGCTTGATACCAGCTTGTCCTTGGTCTGCGAGCTGAACTTCGGCTCGGGGACTTTGACGGACAGGACGCAGGTGAGGCCTTCGCGCATGTCGTCGCCGGAGACTTCGACCTTGGCCTTCTTGGCGAAGTCGTGCTCTTCGATGTACTTGTTGATGACGCGGGTCATCGCGGCGCGCAGGCCGGTCAGGTGGGTGCCGCCGTCGCGTTGCGGGATGTTGTTGGTGAAGCAGAGCACCTGTTCGTTGTAGGCGTCATTCCATTGCATGGAGACGTCGACGCTGATGTTGGTGTTCTGGTCCGACATGCGCTCGCCGGTGGCCTGGAAGATGGTCGGGTTGAGGATGCTCTTGTTCTTGTTGATGTATTCGACGAAACCGCGGGTGCCGCCTTCGAAGGCGAAGTTTTCTTCCTTGCCGGTGCGCTGGTCGGTGAGCTTGATGTGCACGCCGTTGTTGAGGAAGGACAGTTCGCGGATGCGCTTGGCCAGGATTTCGTAGTGGAATTCGACGTGGGTGAAGATTTCTTCGTCGGCCCAGAAGTGGACTTCTGTGCCGCGCTTGTCGGTGTCGCCGGTGACGCGGATCGGCGAGACTTGCACGCCGTCGATGGTTTCGATCAGGCGGTCTTGCGGGATGCCGCGCACGAATTCCATGGCGTAGGCCTTGCCGTCGCGACGGATGGTCAGGCGCAGCAGTTTGGACAGGCCGTTGACGCAGGAGACGCCGACGCCGTGCAGACCGCCGGAGACCTTGTAGGAGTTCTGGTCGAACTTGCCGCCGGCGTGGAGCTCGGTCATGACGATTTCGGCAGCGGAGCGCTTCGGCTCGTGCTTGTCGTCCATCTTCAGTCCGGTCGGGATGCCGCGGCCGTTGTCGGTGACGGAGATCGAGTTGTCGGAGTGGATGGTGACGTGGATTTCGGTGCAGTGGCCGGCGAGCGATTCGTCGATGGAGTTATCCAGGACTTCGAACACGAGGTGGTGCAGGCCAGTGCCGTCAGAGGTGTCGCCGATGTACATGCCGGGGCGCTTGCGAACGGCTTCCAAACCTTCCAGAATCTGGATGGAGGACGCTCCATATTGATTTTGTTGCGGTTGATCGGTGTTGTCTGCGGGGACTTGGGACATGGCTACCTTCTGAAATAACTAACGGAACTGCCTGACTGACTGCTAAGGAGATGCTCTGGTATTGCGGTGATATCACGCTGAAAGAATCAACTGAAACTCAGCTGAAATACAGCTAAAACTGCGGGAATCCGATCCGGACAAAGAGTGAAACCGAATTCCTGAAAGTGGCGAAGGGCCGTGTATGCACGGCCCCTCGTCTACTTTCGGCTAACTGAAATCAAATGCGCATCGGCATGACGACGTATTTGAAATCGGCATTGTCGGGAATGGTGATCAATGCGGAGGAGTTGGCGTCGCCCAGGGCGATGTTGACGAAGTCGCCCTTGAGGTTGTTCAACACGTCGAGCAGGTAGGTGACGTTGAAACCGATGTCGACGCTGTCGCCGCCGTAGTCGATTTCGAGTTCTTCAACCGCTTCTTCCTGGTCGGCGTTGGTGGAGCTGATCTTCAGGCTGCCTGGTGCAATCACCCAGCGCACGCCCTTGAACTTGTCGCTGGTCATGATCGCGGCGCGTTGCAGCGAGCGCAGCAGCTGTTCGCGGCCGATGGTGAAGTTGTTCTTGTAACCCTTTGGCACCACACGGGTGTAGTCGGGGAACTTGCCTTCGACCAGCTTGGAAATCAGCTCGATGTCGGCGAACGTCAGCTTGACCTGGTTGTTGGCGATCTCGAGCTGGACCGGGTCGTCGTTTTCTTCCAGCAGGCGCTGCAGTTCGATGATGGTCTTGCGCGGGATGATGACTTCCTGGCGCGGGAACTCTTGCTCGGTGGCGACCTGGCAGAAGGCCAGACGGTGACCGTCGGTGGCGACCGCGATCACGTTCTTGCCTTCGACGACCAGCAACAGGCCGTTGAGGTAGTAACGGATGTCTTGCTGCGCCATCGAGAAGTGGACCATGTTGAACAGGTGCTTCAGGGTCTTTTGCGGCAGCGTGACTTGCGCGTTGTAGTGCTCGGCCTGGGCGACGGTCGGGAATTCTTCCGCGGCCAGTGTTTGCAGCGCAAAGCGCGACTTGCCGGACTGAACCGTCAGGCGCTTGTTGGCAAGGGTGACGGTGACTTCGCCCGAGTCGGGCAGGGCGCGCAGAATGTCGAGCAGTTTGCGCGCGGCGACGGTGGTGGCGGCGACTTCGCTGCCGGAACCGACGTCAGCGTGCGTGGTGATCTGCACTTCAATGTCGGTGGACAGGAAAGACACCTTTTCGCCGTCCTTGCGAATGAGGATATTGGCCAGAATCGGCAATGTGTGCCGACGCTCGACAATACCGCTCACTATTTGCAGTGGCCGGAGAAGCGTATCTCGTTGGGTTTTGACCAATTGCATAGTCTTTTTATCCTTGTTGATAATGGTTTAAAGGATGCTGAAAGCCGCTTTCAAATTCTGTCTGCAATCCGGCATGGTCAACCGTTTGCGCCCAGTTTTGCCGGAGTTTCTGCAAATGCGCTGCAATTTGAAAAGGGCTTCGTTGCGTTTGCGCCGGTGTGCCGCTAACCGGGGCTTCTAATGCAGCGCGACGATGCCATCCTCGCTGACGATTTGCCCCCAACTCCGGCAGTGTCGAATTGACAACAAAAACACTGCCAGGGCAAACCGGACCAACTCTCCCATTGTATCAAATCAACCCCTGTTCAAGCAGCAAATTGGGGTTATCGGATCAACCTTTCAGGGTCTGCTCGAGCACGTGCAGCTCGTGGTTGCATTCCGGGTTTTTGGTGCGATCGGCGGATATCTTGCGGACCGCGTGCAGCACGGTGGTGTGGTCGCGGCCGCCGAACAGGTCGCCGATTTCCGGCAGGCTCTTTTGCGTCAGCTCCTTGGCCAGGTACATGGCGATCTGGCGCGGCCGGGCGATATTGGCCGGGCGCTTCTTGGAATACATGTCGGCGATTTTGATGTTGAAGAAATCGGCGACGGTCTTCTGGATATTTTCGACGGAGATCTGACGATTTTGGACGGACAAGAGGTCTTTTAGTGCATCTTTGACGACATCGATGGTGATGTCCTTGCCGTGGAAGCGCGAGTAGGCCAGTATCTTGCGCAGCGCGCCTTCGAGCTCGCGCACGTTGGAGCGCAGGTGCTTGGCGACGAAGAAGGCAACGTCGTCGGACAACACCACACCTTCAAGGGTGGCCTTTTTCATCAGGATGGCGACGCGCATCTCGAGCTCGGGCGGCTCGATGGCGACCGTCAGGCCGGAATCGAAGCGCGAAATCAGGCGATCATCCATGCCGCTGATTTCCTTGGGATAGGTGTCGCTGGTGATGATGATCTGCTTTTTGGCGGAGATCAGCGCTTCAAAGGCGTAGAAGAACTCTTCCTGGGTGCGGCTCTTGCCGCCGAAGAATTGGATATCGTCGATCAGCAGCAGGTCGAGCGAGTGGTAATAGCGCTTGAAGTCGTCGAAGCCCTTGCGCTGATACGCCGTGACCACGTCGCGCACGTATTGCTCGGCGTGGATGTAGCGGATCTTGGCGTTGGGATTGTCGGCCAGCACCTGGTTACCGATGGCGTGAATGACGTGGGTCTTGCCGAGGCCGACGCCGCCGTACAGGAACAGCGGGTTATAGGACACGCCGGGGTTGTTGGCGACCTGGGTGGCGGCGGCGCGCGCGAGCTGGTTGGCTTTACCGGTGACGAGGTTGTCGAAGGTCAGCACCGGGTTGATGCGCGACAATTCCTGGCGCGGCGCCACGTGCGGCGGCGGCGCCGGCTGGACCAGGGATTCCTGGATGCCGGTCGGGTAGCCGTCGAGCATGCTGCCGGCGCGGTTAGGTTGACCGGGACCGGCGCCCTGACCCGAGCCCTGCGGTGCAGCGGCTGCAGTGGCAGCGGCGGCGCGGCGGGCTTCACCGACGCGCGGGTCGAGCACGAAGAGGACTTCGATCTGGGTTTCCCAGTATTCCGAGGCGATGGTGGTGATGCGGCTGGCGAACTGGGTCTTGACCCAGTCGAGCTTGAAACGGTTGGGCGCGGCGATGCGCAGGCGGCCATCTTCGTAATCAAGCGGGGCGAGGGGCTTGATCCATGCGCTGAATTGCTGCGGCGTCAACTCTTGCTCCAGCTTTGCGGAGCAAGCTTGCCAGAAATTTTCCATGAATCTTCTTATAAAAAACAGGTGGGATTGCGTGTCGAAGGGCTTGGGCTGGAGGAACTCCGAAGCGCCCGATATCAACACCATAAGGGCGCCATTCTACTCTGACCGGGAAAAGTTATCCACAGGCTGGGCGGTTTTTGACAGAGTAAAAATGTATATCGATAGCCAGCAAAAGCTTTGCCGGATATATCGATGAAGTGCGACATAAAGAGGCAGGCCGGCAATCAAGACGAAACTTGCCGCCTGGATAACTTATTCGACCACGGCGCCGTCGACGAAGACTTTCAACTCGCCCTGGGCGAACTGGGTCCAGGTCTCATTGGTGGTGAGTGGCTGCGTCACGATGACGGCAACACGGTCGTTGGCGGTGGTGAGTTCGGAGAAATCCACCGAGACGTCCTGGTCGGACAAATGCGCCGAGGCGAACGGGTGCTGGCGGATGATGTAGTACAGATTGGTGGAGCAATGCGAAAACAGCGCCGAACCGTCCGACAACAGCATGTTGAACGGGCCATGTCCGGCGATATGGGTCGTAAGTTCGCGCAACACCGGCGTTAATTCAGCCAAAGACGGCAAGGTGTCGCCGAAACGCTTGCGCAGTTCCTGCAGCAGGTAGCAGAACGCCATTTCGCTGTCGGTAGTGCCGACCGGGCGGTATGGGCCGTCGAGCGTAGGGGTGAAATTCTTCAGGTCGCCGTTGTGGGCGAATACCCAGTAACGCCCCCACAGTTCACGCACGAAAGGATGGCAATTGGCCAGCGAGACGCGGCCCTGGGTGGCTTTGCGGATGTGGGCGATGACGTGCTGCGACTTGATCGGGCAGCTTTTGATCAGTTCCGCCACGGGCGAGCTGACCGCCGACTGGTAGTCGACGAAATGGCGCACGCCGGAACCTTCAAAAAACGCGATGCCCCAGCCGTCGCTGTGGTGATCCGTCAAACCGCCGCGGGTTGCAAAACCGGTGAAGCTGAAAACGATGTCGGTGGGCGTGTTGCAATTCATCCCGAGTAACTGGCACATGATGTCGGCGAAGCGGTGAGGCTGGAGTAATAAGTAAGGGGAAAACCAGACCCCTACGTTATCACGCGGACATGGCGCGAGAAAGCCGTTGTCGGGTGAAATCGCGCAAAACCCGGCCGATTTCCGCAAATGATGGGCAAATAAGCGAACGCACATAAAAAAAAGCCCCACGAATTGGGGCTCGTGGGGCTAATCCTTCCTGAAGAGGGAGGAGGAGACGCGGTACGTACTACTTGATCATTACTTCCTGACTTTATTACTTGCGGCGATCAGTTGTCGCGCGCGGCCAGGTTGCGCAGCTCGGCTGCAAAATTCGGTTGGCTGCCGCTGTAGTCGTTGGCCATGCGGTTGAGCATGCGCACGCCGCTGAAACGGTGGGCGGCGACACGTTGCTCGAACGACTTGCGCGGCACGAAGAAGGCGACGACGGCGCGCATGATGCCGGCCAGCAAAGGCTTGAATACCATCAGCAGGGTAACGATCGCGCCCAGGCCCAGCAACGGACGCGTCAGCGCGAGGCTGGCTCCGATCAGTGATTGCGCGACCGGTACGGCGGCTTCTACTGGAAAGGCGATGGCGAGGACGGACATGATATTGATTTCCCTGATATGAAACTGCTTTTGAGCGCGATTGCTCTGTTGTTGCAATGCAGTATAGGTTTTTCAGCACGGGAGTGCCAATTTAGACTGGGGATATCAGATATAGGGATTGTGAATAAGGCACGGGATGCAGTATGCTCAAGGCTTGTGGAGGGGGCTCTCGAACAATCACCGGACTCTGTAGACAAAAAAATCCCCGCAAAGCCGAAGCTTGCGGGGAAATCCTTCCTAAAGAGGGAGGAGGAGACGCCGGACAGATTCCCATGTCGCGCGATCGCTGCGGGCTGGTTAGCCTGCATACGCGCCAGGACGCGGGCCTGAGAAGCTCAGGACTGAAACCGTTGTTGCCCTACAGAAGCGGGGAAATGCGGAAGCGGGGAAATGCGTCGTTACCGGGGGGTTCCGCGCACTACACCGCTGTACTGTAGTGTTGCTGCAAATGCTGTTGCCAGATACTGCTGCCCGATGTTGCCGGGCTGCTGAATCTGATTAGCCGCGCGACGCGATGAAGCGCAGTTCAGCTGCCAGGTTAGGCTGGCTGGATTCGAACTTGTTGGCCAGACGGTTCAGTTGCGAAGCGCCTTCGACCTTGCTGTTGTAGTCAGCGGTCATCAGGGCGGCTTGCGATTCGTGAGCCTGGACGAAGCGGACGAAGATGTTGCGCAGGGCGGCGCCGAGCTTGCTGGAACCGGTTGCAGTGGTCTTCGACGAGTAATTAGCGGTCAATGTAGTCATGATGGACTCCTTGCGAAATGTGTTATGTTGCATTGCAGTGTAATGATGACCGACTGCCTTTACCAATTTCGTTTTCAGATATCAGTTATACCGTTTGTGAATACTAATTTTTTGACCCGGGGTGTTTCTCTTTCCCCTTCTTTGCCATCTTCTTTGCCTTATGGGGCGCGGCTGACATGAGCTTCCTTACTCTCGACCTGAACCTGTTGCGCGTCTTTGACGCCGTGATGACGGAGCAAAACCTGACGCGCGCGGCCAATTTGCTGGCGATGACCCAGCCGGCCGTATCCAACGCGCTGCGTCGCCTGCGCGACACGCTCAATGATGAACTGGTGATCCGCACCGCCCACGGCGTCAAGCCGACGCCGCGCGCCGAAGAACTGTGGCCGACCGTGCGCCGCGCGCTGTCGGAACTGGAAGCGGTGATCACGCCCGAGACCTTCGACGTGACGCGCGCGCAGAACACCTTCCGCATGGCGATGGTCGATGCGACTGCGGCGCTGTGGTTGCCGTCGCTGGTGCGCACCATCATGCGCGACGCGCCGCGCCTGAAAATCCGCATGATGCCGCTGACCACACGCGACCCACGCGCCATGCTGTTGCGCGGCGACGTCGATCTGGCGGTGGGATTTTTTCCGGGTGTGACGGCGCAGCTGGCCGACGGCCAGGGCACGGTCAAGACCCAGATCAGCCACGAACGTCTGTACACCGGCCAATACGTCTGCGTGATGCACAAGAACCATCCGCTGGCCGACAAGGAATTGACGCTCGACAGTTATTGCGCGGCCGATCATTTGCTGGTCAGTCTGTCAGGCAAACCACACGCCGTGATCGACGATGTCCTCTCGAGCATGGGACGCGAACGTAAGATTTTGCTGACGGTGAACCAGTTCTTCACGGCCGGTCGCATCGTCGCCAGTTCGGAGTTGATCACGGTGTTGCCGCGCCATCTGATCGCCGCCACCGGCATGACGGAAGTCCTTGTGGTGAAAGAGCTTCCGTTCAAGACGCCGGAAGAGCATGTGGACATGTTGTGGCACGAACGCGATGCGCGCAATCCGGCACATAAATGGCTGCGCGCACATTTAGTTGCAACAACTCATGACGAATTCGGTCGTATCAACATGAAGCGCTGACATAACCTCATTTTTTCTTGATGCCGTTGGCGCAAATCAATCACTTTTAGGATGATTTATGTCTCGGACATCAAAAATAATCGGGTTCAGTCTCGCCGGCGTAGTCGCACTGATCGCGTTGTTGATCATTCTGATCATCACTTTCGACTGGAATCGCGCACGGCCCTGGATCAACCAGCGCGTCAGCGACGCCACCGGGCGCCACTTCGCGATCCAGGGCGACCTCATCGTCAAATGGCGCAAGCCCGATTCCCCGCAGACCAGCTGGGCCAGATGGATACCATGGCCGCACGTGAGCGCTAACGACATCGTGCTCGGCAATCCCGACTGGGCGCCGGCCAATTCCAACATGGCGACGGTCAAGCAACTTAACGTCACGCTCAATCCCTGGCCACTGTTGCAGCACAAGATTGTGCTGCCCGATCTGGAAGCCCAGGATCCCTACCTGCAATTGCTGCGCAAGAAGGACGCCGTCAACAACTGGACCTTCAAGTCCGACGACGGTCCGTCAACCTGGCAATTCCGTCCCGAAAAAATCGTGATCAGCAAAGGCGTGGTCGAGCTCGACGACGCGATTCAAAAAGCCAAGGCGCGTGCTGAAATCGACACGCTGGATCCCGCCAAGGAAAAAATCTACGGCATCGGCTGGAACGTGAAGGGCTCGTTCAACAAGGCCGACATCAATGGCGAAGGCAAGGCCGGCGGCGTGTTGTCGCTGCAGGATGAGAGCAAGCCGTATCCGCTCGAAGCCGACGTCCGCGTCGGCAAGACACGCATCGCCGTCAAGGGCACGCTGACCAAACCGCAGGAACTGGCCGCGCTCGATCTCCAGCTGAACCTGTCCGGCGACAGCATGGCGCATCTGTTTCCGTTGACCGGCGTGCTGTTGCCGGAAACCCCACCGTTTTCCACCTCCGGCCATCTGATCGGCAAGCTCAATCCGGTGGGCGAAAAGAACGGCAGCACCTGGACCTATGAGAAATTCAAGGGTCAGGTCGGCTCCAGCGACATTGGCGGCACGCTTGAATATCAATCGAAGGAACCGCGTCCGCTGCTCAAGGGCGAAGTGGTGTCGAACCTGCTGCGCTTTGAAGACCTGGGCCCGCTGATCGGCGCCGACTCCAACGCCAGCAAGGAAAAGCGCGGCGCGGAAGAACGCCAGCCGTCTGACAAGGTGTTGCCGGTCAAGGAATTTCAGACCGAGGCCTGGGGCGCGATCGACGCCGACGTCAAACTGACCGCGCATCGCGTGGTCAAGGAAAAGGATTTGCCCATCAACAACATCCAGGCCGACCTGCACCTCAAGGACAAGGTCTTGTCGCTGACGCCGCTCAACTTCGGCATCGCCGGCGGCAACCTGACTTCCACCATGCATCTTGACGGCCGCACGCCGAAGATGAAATCCGACGTCAAGCTGTCGGCGCGCAAGATCAAGATTCAGCAGCTGTTCCCGAATCTCGACGCAGCCCAGACCAGCTTCGGTGAAATCAACGGCGACGCGGCATTGACGGCTACCGGCAATTCGGTGGCGGCGATGCTGGGTTCGTCCAACGGCGAGCTGAAGACGCTGATCAACCACGGCGCCATCAGCAAACTGTTGCTGGAAGAGATGGGCCTTAACATCGGCAACGTGGTGGTGTCCAAACTGTTCGGCGACAAGCAGGTCAAGCTCAACTGCATGGCCGGCGATTTCACCGTCACCAACGGCCTGGCGCAGGCGCGCATGTTCACGCTGGATACCGAAGACGCCATCATCAACATCAGCGGCGACGTCAATCTGGCGCAGGAAAAACTGAACCTGACCATCAATCCGCGCAGCAAGGGCTTGCGCATCATCTCGCTGCGTTCGCCGCTCTACGTGACCGGCCCGTTCAAGGATCCGAATGTCGGCGTCGACAAGGGCGTGCTGGCGTTGAAGGCGGGCGGCGCGGTAGCGCTGGCTGTGCTGGCGCCGGTGGCGGCGATCCTGCCATTGATCAATATCAGCGGTGAACAACAAACTGATTGCGCCAATCTTTTGCAGGAAGTGCAGAAGCCACCGGTTGCGCCACCTGCCGGCAAAACCAGGCCGGAGGCGGCCAAGCGCTAGGTTGCGTTTCTGCAATACGGATTCTTATCAGAACGTCATCCTGTGGATAACTTTGTGAATAAGTTTGGGGCGGATTGGGGACAGATGACGAGTTTTACACAGGCTCGATTTCTGTCCCCGAACTGTTCTTTTGCCATACAAGACTTGCCAAGCGGTTATGAATTTCGCAAGTTGATGATTTGATGCGGGTTTACCGGGTTATCCACAGAAAAGGGTCTGTGTTAACTACTACTACTATTTATATATATAAACATCTATATAAAAACCTGAAACCCCCGAAACCCTGAAAAACCCCATTTCTTTCCAACCGGCTTCAAAAACTTAAAAACCATTCAAAACCCGGATGCGCGAATTTCATTTCAGTGAAAGTGCATCCGGCGCTTCAATGATCAGGTCCGATTCGGCGACCGCAACGCAAGGCAGCATGTAACCCTCGGCTTTTTCTTCCCTGGTCAAACCGGGCCAGTCGATTTGGTAACTGATCTTTCCGCTTTTCAACACACAAAGACAAGTACGGCAGGTGCCATTACGGCAAGAACTTGGCAAACGGATCTGCGCTCGCAAGGCGGCAGTGAGCAGAGAACCTCCCGCTCCGGCTTCAAATTCCAATCCTGAAGGCAGCAAAGAGACCTTGTAGGCATGTGTGGGTACTGGTTCGTCCGTGGGCATTGGAAAAAATCGTCTAGCTCTGAGGGTTGATTGAAGGCCATCCTTGTCGACAGGGTGAATCTGGACGACTACAGACCTGTTGTGTTGGTTTGATTAACAAAATACCAAGAAAAACAGCGATTTTCAGACCATCTGTGGATAAGTCTCTGGATATCTCCTGTGCGGATTGGGGGTAGCTCAATAGTTTTGCACAGCACCGATTTCTATCCACCATCTGTTCTTTTGTCATACAAGACTTGCCAAGCACTTATGAATTTCGCAAGTCGATGATTCGATACAGGTTTACTGAGTTATCCACAGAAAAGCACCTGCGTTAACTACTACTACTATTTATATATATAAACTATTAATTTAAAAACCAAATCACGTCATTTCCGAAAAACTCAAAAAAAATTCCTTTCAGGAAACGACGTGGAAATTAGCTCCAGACGTTCTGCAGCAAAGCGAATACGGCGCTGATCGCAGGTTCGTTCTTGCGTTTCTCCAGCGCAATGAAAGACAGCTCGGTCGACAGGTCCACGGCATCCGCGATCACCAGCCCGTGCGCATGCGCCTGGTTCAGCGCAATCGACTCGCGGGCCAGCGACAGGCCGACGCCTGATTTCACCAGGTCCAGCATCGAGGATTCCTGATCGACCAGCGCGACGGTATTGGGCGTCAGCTTGTATTGCATGAAAACCCGGTTCAGCAGACGGTGATGTGCGGACTCCGGCGGCGTCCAGATCCAGGGAAGCTGCGCCAGCTCCTTCCAGCCCTTGCCGGCGACGCGGTTCTTCCAACCGGCGGGGGCGATGACGTTATAGGTGAACGGCGTCAGGGTGAGGCTGTGGAAGCCCTTGCCGGGCGTTCCGAGGAAGAAGCCGACGTCGAGTTCGCCGCTTTTCAGCAATTGCAGCACCGAGCCAGACATATGGTGTTGAAGACGTGTGGACAATTGCGGATAACGCTCGACCAGCAGCTTGAGGAAGGCGCCGAGGCGGATGAATTCGGGATCGAGTATGGTGCCCAGCGACAAGGTACCGCTCAGGGTGCCCGCGCTGGTGTGCAGGGCGTCGGCGTGCTGGTGGAATTCCTGCAGGGTGTTGAGCACCCGCTCGGCTACCGGCAGCAGCTTGCTGCCCTCGTTGGTCAGCCGCATGCCGGCGCTGGTGCGCACGAACAATTGCAGATTGAGCCGTTCCTGCAGCAACTTGATCTGCAGGCTGACGGCCGGCTGGGTGACATGGAGCCGGTCGGCGGCGCGCGTGAGGTTGCCTTCCTCGGCGACGGCGATAAAAGCGCGTAACTGCGTGAAATCCATGGCTAAATGCGTGGAAAAGAAAAATAGACGGTCGGCAGTCAATCACGGACCGAGCAGGTTTATCAGTTATTTTTATATTGCTGTTGATAATAACTGATTGGATTCCTTTGAATCCACGCGATATTCTCTCAAAACAAGATAAATACGCCATTTTTTACGATCTGACATCACTTCATACCAAAGGGACACTTATGACTGCCGCACCATCCACGATCCAGCATTACATCAACGGCCGTATTTCGCCGTCCGAAAGCGGACGCCAGCAGGACGTCTTCAACCCGGCGACCGGTGAAGTGTCGGGGCAGGTCGTATTGGCCTCGACGGCGGAAGTCAATGCCGCAGTGGCCTCCGCCAGCGCCGCTGCGCCGGCCTGGGCCGAGACTGCGCCGTTGAAGCGCGCCCGCGTGCTGTTCAAGTTCAAGGAGCTGATCGAGCAGCATCATGACGACCTGGCTGCGGCGATCACGCGCGAACACGGCAAGGTGTTTTCGGATGCCAAGGGCGAAGTCACGCGCGGCCTGGAAATTGTCGAGTTCGCCTGTGGCGTGCCGCAATTGCTGAAGACCCAGTTCACCGACAACATCGGCGGCGGCATCGACAACTGGAACCTGCGCCAGCCGCTGGGCGTCACGGCCGGCATCACGCCGTTCAACTTCCCGGTGATGGTGCCGCTGTGGATGGCGCCGATGGCGATCGCCACCGGCAACAGCTTCATCCTCAAGCCGTCCGAACGCGATCCGACGCCATCGCTGATGATGGCCGACCTGTTCAAGCGCGCCGGTTTGCCGGACGGCGTGTTCAACGTGGTGCAGGGCGACAAGGTGGCAGTCGATGCACTGCTGCAGCATCCGGATGTGCAGGCGATTTCCTTCGTCGGTTCGACGCCGATCGCCGAATACATCTACAGCGAAGCGACCAAGCGCGCCGGTACTTTCCCGCTGCGTGCACAAGCGCTGGGCGGCGCCAAGAATCACCTGGTGGTGATGCCGGATGCCAATCTGGAGCAGGCGGTCGATGCGTTGATCGGTGCGGCCTACGGTTCGGCCGGCGAACGCTGCATGGCGATTTCGGTGGCGGTGGCGGTCGGCAGCGTGGCCGACAAGCTGGTGGAAGCGCTGATTCCGCGCGTGAAGGCCTTGAAGATCAAGAACGGCATGGAAGCCGACGCCGAAATGGGTCCGCTGGTCACGGCGGCGCACAAGGCCAAGGTGGAAGGCTACATCGATGACGGCGTCAATGCCGGCGCCAAGCTGTTGGTCGACGGTCGCGGCATCAAGGTCCCGGGTCATGAAAACGGTTTCTACGTCGGCGGCACCTTGTTCGACAACGTCACGCCGGATATGAAGATCTACAAGGAAGAAATTTTCGGACCGGTGCTGTGCGTGGTGCGCGTGCCTGATTTCGCCGAAGCGGTGCGCCTGATCAATGCGCATGAATACGGCAACGGCGTCTCGCTGTTCACCGCCGACGGCAATACCGCGCATGAGTTCTCGCGCCGCATCCAGGTTGGCATGGTCGGCATCAACGTGCCGATTCCGGTGCCGATGGCCTGGCATTCCTTCGGCGGCTGGAAGCGTTCGCTGTTTGGCGACACGCATGCCTACGGCGAAGAGGGCATCAAGTTCTATACCCGATATAAGTCCATCATGCAGCGCTGGTCGGCTACTATCGGCAAGGGCGCGGAATTCACGATGCCGGTGGCGAAGTAATTGCAGCATAAGTCTGCAGCAAGTTTGCAGTAAGTTCGCCGCACCACAATCGACAAAAATAACGGAGACAGGTATATGGAGTCAGCAGGTAAATACGATTACATCATCGTCGGTGGCGGCACGGCTGGTTGCGTGCTGGCCAATCGCCTGAGCAGGGATCGCGACATCAAGGTGTTGCTGATCGAGGCGGGCGCCAAGGATGATTACCTGTGGATCCATATTCCTGTCGGTTACCTGTATTGCATCAACAATCCGCGCACCGACTGGCTGTACCGTACCGAAGCCGACGTCGGCCTCAACGGACGCAGCCTGATTTATCCGCGCGGCAAAGTGCTGGGCGGCTGCTCGTCGATCAACGGCATGATCTACATGCGCGGCCAGGAACGTGACTACAACGAATGGGCGCAGCTGAGTGGTGATGACAGCTGGCGCTGGGACCAGGTGCTGCCGCTGTTCAGAAAGAGTGAAGACCATTACAAGGGCGCCGATGAATTCCACGGCGCCGGCGGTGAATGGCGCGTCGAGAAGCAACGGCTGTCGTGGGAAATCCTCGACGCCTTCCGCGATGCGGCGGCGGAAACCGGCATTCCCAAGATCGACGATTTCAACCGCGGCGACAACGAGGGCAGCTCTTATTTCGACGTCAATCAAAAACGCGGCATCCGCTGGAATGCGTCGAAAGCGTTCTTGAAACCGGCCATGAAAAAAGGCAATCTCGACGTCATGACCGGCTCGCACGTCAAGCGTCTGCGCATTGAGCAAACCGAAAACGGCCCGGTCTGCGTCGGCGTCGAATTCACCGGCGGCGGCAGCGAGTGGTACGCCGAATCGACAAGCGAAACCATCCTCGCCGCCGGCGCGGTGGGTTCGCCGCATATCCTGCAATTGTCCGGCATCGGTTCGGCCGGCTTGCTGCAGCAGCATCAGATTCCGGTGGTGAAGGACCTCGCCGGCGTCGGCGAAAATCTGCAGGACCATCTGCAGATTCGCATGGCGTTCAAAGTGAAGGGCGTGAAGACACTCAACATGATGGCCGGCAACTGGTACGGCAAGATGATGATCGGCGTACAGTACGCCATGTTCCAGAGCGGCCCGATGTCGATGGCGCCGTCGCAGCTGGGCGTGTTCGCCAAATCCGATGCGTCGCAGAGCAGCGCCAATCTCGAGTACCACGTGCAACCTCTGTCGCTGGAAAAATTCGGCGACCCGCTGCATCCTTTCCCGGCTTTCACCGCCAGTGTGTGCAACCTGCGTCCGACATCGCGCGGACATATACGCCTGGGTAGCAACGACGGTGCTTTGGCACCAAAAATCACGCTCAATTACCTGAGCACGGAAGCCGATCGCAAGGTCGCCGCCGACTCGCTCAAACTGACCCGGAAAATTGTTTCGGCGCCGGCGTTGCGAAAGTACCAACCCGACGAATGCAAGCCTGGTGTGGAATACCAGTCTGAGGAAGAGTTATACAAGGCGGCCGGTGAAATCGGCACGACGATTTTCCATCCGGTCGGCACCTGCAAGATGGGCCGCGCCGATGACGCGCAAGCCGTTGTGGACAGCCAGTTGCGCGTGCGCGGCGTGGCCGGACTGCGGGTGGTAGACGCTTCCGTGATGCCTACCATCACATCCGGTAATACCAACTCTCCGACCCTGATGATTGCCGAAAAGGCAGCACAATTGATCCGCGCAGCACGTCGCGGAACGCCTTGAAAGTTGCGCCGAAAATAAAAATTTCGACCTTTCTCCAATACGGTACTTATACGTATTGTAGTAATGGTACGACTCGGCTACTATGCGCCAGATATTAAAAAAATAAGACTCTCGCACGAGAGCCTCACAGGCTCAGATTGCGGCGCCAGAAGCGTAGCGATTTACACAAGGCGGCCCTGCGGACACACGCGGGGTATTCATGGGAAGAATGAGAAGAGACACTATGACAGATGTCATTCTGGAGACAAAAAACCTGACGAAGGAATTCAAGGGTTTTACAGCGGTAAGCAAAGTCAACCTGCAAGTCGAGCGCGGCCACATCCATGCGCTGATCGGCCCGAACGGCGCCGGCAAGACGACGTGCTTCAATCTGCTGACCAAATTCCTGGTGCCGACCTCGGGCCAGATCCTTTTTAATGGCCGCGACATCACGATGGAAGCACCGGCGCAGATTGCGCGCCAGGGCATTATCCGTTCGTTCCAGATTTCGGCGGTGTTTCCGCACCTGAGCGTGATGGAGAATGTGCGCATCGGTTTGCAGCGCACGCTCGGCACGTCCTTCCATTTCTGGAAGAGCAGCGACAGCCTGAAGCAACTCAATGACCGCGCCATGGCCTTGCTCGACGAAGTCGACCTGACCAGTTTCGCCGATACGCTGACGGTCGATTTGCCGTACGGCCGCAAGCGTGCGTTGGAAATCGCCACGACGCTGGCGATGGAACCCGAATTGATGCTGCTGGATGAACCGACCCAGGGCATGGGCCACGAAGACGTCGATCGCGTGACTGCGCTGATCAAGAAGGTCTCGGTCGGCCGCACCATCCTGATGGTGGAACACAACATGAACGTCATCGCTGGCATCTGCGACCGCATCAGCGTGTTGCAGCGCGGCGCCGTGCTGGCTGAAGGCACGTATGACCAGGTATCGAAGAATCCGCAAGTGATGGAAGCCTATATGGGCACCACCGCCGGCGCGCTGGAAGGAGCACACTGATATGAGCACCGCGACATTGCAACAAGGCGGCGCCACATCCGCAGTTGGTGGAACTCCGGCACTGGAGATTTCCGACCTGCAATCCTGGTACGGCGAATCGCACATCCTGCACAACGTCAACCTGTCGGTGAACAAGGGTGAAGTGGTCACGCTGCTGGGCCGCAACGGCGCCGGCCGCACCACCACCTTGCGTTCCATCATGGGTCTGGTGGGCGCACGCAAGGGCTCGATCAAGATCAACGGCAATGAAACCATCGCCATGCCGACCTACAAGATCGCGCATCAGGGCGTCGGTTATTGCCCGGAAGAGCGCGGCATCTTTTCGTCGCTGTCGGCGGAAGAGAATCTGATGCTGCCGCCGTTCGTGTCGAAGACCGACAAGGGCATGTCGATCGACGAGATCTACGACATGTTCCCGAACCTCAAGGAACGCCGCAACAGCCAGGGCACCCGTTTGTCCGGCGGTGAACAGCAGATGCTGGCGGTGGCGCGCATCCTGCGCACGGGCGCACGCCTGTTGCTGCTCGATGAGATTTCCGAAGGCCTGGCGCCGGTGATCGTGCAGGCGCTCGCGCGCATGATCCTGATGCTCAAGGCCAAGGGTTACACGATTGTGATGGTGGAACAGAACTTCCGCTTTGCAGCGCCGCTGGCTGATCGTTTCTATGTGATGGAACACGGCCAGATCGTCGAGTCGTTCGCTTCTTCGGAACTCGAGTCGAAGACGCAGAAGCTCAATGAGCTGCTGGGCGTATAAGCGAGGTTTCGCTAATCAAGCGGTTCAAGCTGTCGCATCATTATTCTGAATTAACAAAGCAGTCATAAAAAGAATGCACCATGGTTTACGGATCATGGTGTGCAGGGCGGTCGCGTGATCATTCATGCGCCTGTTCGTGAAAATCGGCATTACGCACGTATCACAAACGTTACCAGCATCACTGGCGTTATAACAAAAGGAGATGGAAATGAAGTTAAAGGCAATGTCACTCGCCGTGTCGACCGCGGCAGCAGCGTTCGCATTCGCGGCACCGGCTTCGGCGCAAATTTCCGGAGACGTGATCAAGATCGGTTTCATCACCGACATCTCCGGCGTCTATTCGGACATCGACGGCCAGGGCGGCGCAGAAGCGATCAAGTTCGCGATCGCCGACATGGGCGGCTCGATCAACGGCAAGAAAATCGAACTGGTTGTTGCCGATCACCAGAACAAGGCTGACGTCGCCGCCAGCAAGTCGCGCGAATGGTTCGACCAGCAGGGCGTTGACGTCCTGATCGGCGGCACCAACTCCGGCACCGCGCTGGCAATGGCCAAAGTCGCCAACGAAAAGAAAAAGGTCTTCATCGAAAACGGCGCCGGCTCGGCCCGCCTGACCAATGAAGAATGCTCGCCGTACACCGTCCACTACGCCTACGACACCGTCGCGCTGGCCAAGGGCACCGGTTCGGCAGTCGTCAAGCAAGGCGGCAAGAGCTGGTTCTTCCTGACCGCTGACTACGCGTTCGGTCACTCGCTGGAGTCCGACACCAGCAACGTCGTCAAGGCATCCGGCGGCACGGTCGTGGGTTCGGTCAAGCATCCGCTGGGCGCATCCGACTTCTCGTCCTTCCTGCTGCAGGCACAGACTTCCAAGGCGCAGATCATCGGCCTGGCCAACGCCGGCGGCGACTTCATCAATTCGGTGAAGGCAGCCAACGAGTTCGGCATCACCAAGACCGCCAAGCTGGCCGGCCTGCTGGTGTTCATCAACGACGTGCACTCGCTGACGCCGAAGCTGACCCAGGGCATGTACCTGACCGACAGCTGGTACTGGGACACCAACGACGAGACCCGCAAGTTCGCCAAGCGCTACTTCGAAAAGCAAAAGAAGATGCCGTCGAGCCTGCAAGCCGCCGACTACTCTTCCGCGCTGCAGTACCTGCAAGCGGTGAAGGCCGCCGGTTCGGATGACGCCGACAAGGTCATGGCGCAACTGCGCAAGACCAAGTTCAACGACGTGTTCCAGAAGAATGGCTACCTGCGCGCCGATGGCCGCGTGGTCCATGACATGTATCTGTACCAGGTCAAGACACCGGCCGAGTCCAAGTATCCATGGGACTACTACAAGCTGGTCCAGACCATCCCTGCGGAACAAGCCTGGACTACCAAGGCTGAATCCAAGTGCTCGGCCTGGAAATAATCCGCCGGTAATCGACGGGCAATCAACGCACCAAAAGGATCTGTCATTTCTGATTTCTGTTGAAGAATCGGGGATGACAGATTTTTCTTGTTGTATTTGATAAACCGGAAACGCGCGGTTCGCCGCACGGCATCCGGTCAATCGGAATGAATGAGTTTCTATGGAATTATTCGGCATACCCCTGCAAGCCTTGTTGAGCCAGCTGCTGCTGGGCCTCGTGAACGGTTCGTTCTACGCGATGCTGTCGCTGGGACTGGCGGTCATCTTCGGCCTGCTCAACGTGATCAACTTTGCACACGGCACCCTTTACATGCTCGGCGCGTTCGCGGCATGGATAGGCTTGAGCTATTTCAATATCAATTACTGGGCGATGCTGATTCTGGCGCCGCTCATCGTCGGCGCATTCGGCATCGTGATCGAAAAGACCATGCTGCGCTGGCTCTACAAGCTGGACCATCTGTACGGTCTGCTGCTGACCTTCGGCATCACGCTGATGGTGGAAGGCATCTTCCGCTCGATCTACGGCGTCTCCGGCCAGCCTTACTCGGTGCCTGACGCACTGCAAGGCGCGACCAATCTGGGCTTCATGGTCTTGCCGAATTACCGCGCCTGGGTTGTGCTGGCGTCGGTGGTGGTGTGCTTCTCGACCTGGTTTGTGATCGAAAAGACCCGTCTGGGCGCCTACCTGCGCGCCGGCACCGAGAACCCGAAACTGGTGGAAGCCTTCGGCATCAATGTGCCGCTGATGGTTACCCTGACCTACGGCTTCGGCGTGGCGCTGGCGGCATTTGCCGGCGTGCTGGCGGCGCCGGTGATCCAGGTGTCGCCGCTGATGGGCTCCAACCTGATCATCGTGGTGTTCGCGGTGGTGGTGATCGGCGGCATGGGTTCGATTCTCGGCTCCATCGTCACCGGCCTCGGCCTGGGCGTGATAGAAGGCCTGACCCGCGTGTTTTATCCGGAACTGTCGGCAACCGTGGTGTTCATCATCATGGCCATCGTGCTGATGATTCGTCCGGCCGGTCTGTTCGGTAAAGAGAAATAAGGCGACCAACATGACTAATGCGATGAACAACCCATTGAGCAAGAAACTTTTTTACGGCGCGCTGCTGATCCTGGCGTTGCTGGCGCCGTTCGGCCTGTATCCGGTGTTCCTGATGAAGATGCTGTGCTTCGCGCTGTTCGCGTGCGCCTTCAATCTGCTGATCGGCTACACCGGCCTGCTGTCGTTCGGCCATGCGGCCTTCTTCGGCGGCGCCGGTTACGTTGCCGGTCAGGCGATCAAGGCCTGGGGCGTGCCGACTGAAATCGGCCTGATCCTGGGCACCCTGACGGGCGCGCTGATCGGCCTGGTGATGGGCTTGCTGGCGATTCGCCGCCAGGGGATCTACTTCACCATGATCACGCTGGCGCTGGCGCAGATGCTGTTCTTCGTTGCGTTGCAAGCGCCGTTCACCGGCGGCGAAGATGGCCTGCAAGGCATCCCGCGCGGCAAGCTGCTCGGCTTCATCGATCTGTCCAGCGACATGACTCTGTACTACGTCGTGCTGGCGATCGCGATTGCCGGTTTCGCCCTGATCGTGCGCACCATCCATTCGCCGTTCGGCCAGGTGCTTAAGGCGATCAAGGAAAACGAGCCGCGCGCCATCTCGCTGGGCTACGACGTCGACCGCTACAAACTGCTGGCGTTTGTGCTGTCGGCGGCGCTGACCGGTCTGGCTGGTTCGACCAAGGCGCTGATCCTGGGCTTCGAAACGCTGACCGACGTGCACTGGAGCATGTCGGGCCTGGTGGTGCTGATGACGCTGGTCGGCGGCCTGGGCACGATCGTCGGTCCTATCGTCGGCGCGGTGATCATCATCATGCTGGAGAACAAGCTGGGCGACATCGGCAACTGGCTGGCTACCGTGACGCACATCGAGTGGTTCAATACGCTGGGCGATTCGGTGACGATCGTGACGGGCTTCATCTTCATCGTCTGCGTGCTGGCCTTCCGTCGCGGTATCGTGGGTGAGATCCTGAACCTGTTCAACAAACGTTCGGCAAGCACATCGCATTGATGCACTGATGCACTGATGCACTGATTCGCTCATCACAGCGAACCTGGCAACTGCCGCCGCACAGCTCAGCTGTCCGGCGGCAGTTTTCATTTGACGGCGGCCGGTTTGCTTGTACAGTGTCGCCACGCGCAATGATGCAGACAAGCGTATCCCGGAGAATTGAATGGCAGTGCCCCAGACCGACGAGCAGATTGAGATTTTGAAGTGTCACGCCCAGATCGTCATGATCGAGGCGGTTGCCGGCTCGGGCAAGACCACTACGCTGGCGATGCTGGTGAAGCAGGCCCTGACGAGGGGAATGGGTGCGCATCAGATTCAATGCCTGTGTTTCTCGGAAGGCGCAAACAAGCGCTTCCGCGAAAAGCTGTACGAGGAGGGCGTCACCAGGCCGGTGCCGTTGAATACGGTGGAAGCGTATGCGCGCGAGTGCCTGGCGCAGCTGGGCGAAGCGTTGACGCTGGAAAAGACGCGTTACTATGCGTCGGATGAAGAGCTGCGCCCGCATCTGGTCGCCGCTGCCAATAGCGTGTTGGCGCGCTACGAAGGAAGAGCAGGGCGAATCGACAACGGCTTCGATTTTTCATTCGAAAAAAACAGCGCCAACGCCGAGGAAATGTTCTCGCTGCTGTATCGCTTCAAGGCGAGTCTGGCCTCGCATCGCTTCCATGACGAGGAGCTGGATTATGACGACCTCGATCAACTTGCGACACAGTTCGGCACGCAGATCGAAGCCGTTGAAATCGGCATCGCCTATGAGCGGCAACGGCAAACTTATCCCGGCGAGTACAAATGGCGCAGCGCCGCCGATCTGGTGCCGGACCTGGTTGAGCTGCTGAGCAATCATCCGTCCGCACTGGAGATCCTGCCGGTCAAGGGCTTGTATCTGATCGACGAATGGCACGACATCAATGCGGCGGAATTTCGCTTGTTGCAGTTGTTGCTTCGAGGAAACAATCTGGTCGCAGTCGGTGATCGTTATCAAATTATCAACTCTGCGCGTGGCGCCGATATTGTCTATTCCACCGCCGGTTTTGAGATGGCGTTCCCGAATGCGCAGTATCTGCCGTTGGGGAAATCCTATCGGTTCGGGTCTTCACTGTCCAAGCTGGCGCAGCGCCTGACGGCGCGCAAATGCGCCTCGCATGAAGATCTGTACACCGAAATCAAGCGCCTGACTTACGACCCGACCCTGTCCGGAGATTGCGCCGCGAAAGTGACCCAGCAGGTGCAAGCCCTGGTGAAGGCGCGGGCCGACACACGTTACTCCGACATCGCGATCATCGTGCGCGAGCCGGACCAGACCATCGAGATCGAAAACCTGCTGCTCGATCAGAACATTCCGTATTACTGCGACGACATCGAGTCTTACCTCCACCGTCCCGAAATCCTGATGCTGCGCGGTCTGCTGCATATGGCCGGCAACTCGTTCGCGACACTGCAAGGCGATAAGGAAAGCATCAAGCGCATGGTCATGGGATTCTCCCTGTATTTGCCGGTAGGGGAGTCGTCCGAAGACTGGGAGCGTGGCTATTTTGCCGAAGGCACCTGGTTCGAGGAAGCGCAACGGATGATTGCCGAGCAGCCGAACGCGCTCAAGGATTTTTTCGAAGCGGTACTCTGCAAACCGCGCGATACAGACGACGACATGACGCTGCGCTGGAAGCAGCGCTTCACCGATGTCGTGGAAGAATTGCAAAAGCTGAACAAGGGGAGCAGCGCGGCGGAGTTGCTCAACTTCGCCAATCGTCAGCTGTCATTGGTCGACGCCACCAGCCGTGCCTTCATCAATCGCAGCCGTGCGACGTCGGCGGCCAAGTCGATCCAGACCTTCATCGCCTTTGCGACACGTCACCCGGAAATGAATGCGGCGGACTTCCTCGCCGAGTTGCACCTGCGCCAGCAAAAGGTAAGCAAGAATCGGAACGCCATCCAGTCGCGTCGGCAATTGACGCTGACAACCATCCAGGCAGCGAAAGGGCGGCAGTGGCCGCATGTGCTGGTGCCTTATCTGCAGCAGCATGAATTCCCTCGCTTGCGGGATATCGCCGAAGAGGTGCGCCATTTTTATGTGGCGATGACGCGGGCCATCTCCAGCCTGTCCCTGTTTGAACCCGATGAAGAACATGCGGGGCAACGTAGCGTCCTGATGGATCGCGTGCGCAAGTAAAGTCGTTCGCTGCGCACGGTGTCGGATACCTGTATCTGATAGGAGTGGAGAAGCGCGGGGCGCAGGAGTAAAATGCTTGTCGCTCTGACAGTGCTGCCGGCTTGCTCCACGTGCACTTGTCTGTGCCGCCTCGACAAGTTATTTCCCTTCTCCCGTTTTGCGAAAGCCTCCCATGTCGTTGTTTTCCCCGCGCTGTATCTCCACGCAGGCAGATCTCCATGCCTGATCTCTTTTCCAATTATGTGATTCTCTGTATCGGCGCATTCGTCGCCGGCCTGGTGGATGCGGTGGTCGGTGGCGGCGGCCTGGTGCTGATCCCGACCTTGTTCTCGGTCTTTCCCAACGTTGCGCCGGCCACGCTGCTCGGCACCAACAAGGTGGCGGGCGTCATGGGCACCAGTGCGGCTGCGATCAATTTCGCCCGCAAGGTCCGCATTCATTGGGCGGCAGCGGCGCCTGCGGCGTTGGCGGCATTTGCGCTGTCCTTTTGCGGCGCCTACCTGGTTACCCATGTGCCGACCGAGTTGATGCGCAAGGCTTTGCCGTTTATCTTGCTGGCGGTGGCGATCTATACACTGAAGAAGAAGGATTTCGGCCAGCACCATGCACCGCTGTTGTCCGGCGGCAAGGAAAGACTCTACGCCATTCTGGTCGGTGCCGGGGTAGGGTTCTACGACGGCTTGTTCGGACCGGGCACCGGCAGCTTCTTCGTGTTCCTCTTCGTGCGCATCTTCGGCTACGATTTCCTGCGCGCGTCGGCGGTGTCCAAGGTAGTGAACATCGCGACCAATCTGGCGGCGCTGGTGTGGTTCTCGTACAGCGGCCACGTGATCTGGCAATTGGGGCTGCTGATGGCGGTGTTCAATATCGGCGGTTCTTTGGTCGGTACCCGCCTGGCGATGAAGCATGGCAGCAGTTTTGTCCGCAAACTTTTCCTGTTCGTGGTGAGCGCGCTGATTTTGAAGACCGGCTACGATGCATTCTTGAAATGAGGACTACATAGATTTCGACGATTGTTTCACGTGGAACAATCGCCGGAGGATATCGGTGTAGTTAGAAAGGGAAGCGAAGGCTTCCCTTTTTATTTGTCCGTCGCAAGTTGGTCTATGTCCAGCGCATGCCAATCCGATCTCTAATTGTTTCACGTGAAACAAAAAGCGTGAATAAAAAGGGAATAACAGGGGTAGGCCCTGATACCTGTCCAAAAAGACTTTATAATCTCGCCTCTGTTCACCGTCTCCACGAGGCGCATTATGCTATTTCCCACACACTTTGATGTCATTGTCGTCGGCGGCGGTCACGCCGGAACCGAGGCTGCTTTGGCATCCGCCCGCATGGGGCAAACGACTTTGCTGCTGACTCACAACATCGAGACCCTTGGTCAGATGTCGTGCAATCCTTCCATCGGCGGCATCGGCAAGGGCCACCTGGTCAAGGAAGTCGACGCCATGGGCGGGGCGATGGCGATTGCGACGGACGAGGCGGGTATCCAATTCCGTATCCTGAATTCGTCCAAGGGCCCGGCCGTACGCGCTACGCGCGCCCAAGCCGACCGCATCCTGTACAAGCAGGCGATCCGCTCGCGCCTGGAAAACCAGCCCAACCTGTGGCTATTCCAGCAGGCGGTGGATGACCTGATCGTCGAAGGCGACCGCGTGATCGGCGCCGTGACCCAGGCCGGGATCCGCTTTGCGGGCAGGGCGGTGGTGCTGACTGCCGGTACTTTCCTCGATGGGAAGATTCATGTCGGTCTCAATAATTACTCCGCGGGTCGTGCCGGCGACCCACCGGCGATCTCGCTGTCGGCACGCCTGAAAGAACTCAAGCTGCCGCAAGGCCGCCTGAAAACCGGCACGCCGCCGCGCATCGATGGCCGCAGCATCGATTTTTCGGTGCTGGAAGAGCAGCCGGGCGACCTCGATCCGATCCCGGTCTTCTCGGTCATGGGCAATGTCGGCATGCATCCGGCACAGATGCCGTGCTGGATTACCCATACCAATACCCAGACCCACGACATCATTCGCGCCGGTCTCGACCGCAGCCCGATGTACACCGGCGTGATCGAAGGCGTCGGCCCGCGCTATTGCCCGTCGATTGAAGACAAGATCCACCGCTTCGCCGGCAAGGATTCGCACCAGATCTACCTGGAGCCGGAAGGCCTGACGACCAACGAGTTCTACCCCAACGGTATCTCCACCAGCTTGCCGTTCGACGTCCAGCTGGCGCTGGTGCGCTCGATGCGCGGCATGGAAAACGCCCACATCCTGCGTCCGGGCTACGCCATCGAGTACGACTACTTCGACCCGCGCGGCCTCAAGTCCTCGCTGGAAACCCGGCAAATCCAGGGTCTGTTCTTCGCCGGCCAGATCAACGGCACCACCGGTTACGAAGAAGCGGCAGCCCAAGGCATGCTGGCCGGCCTCAACGCCGCACTGCAAACACAGGGCCGCGACTCCTGGACACCGCGTCGCGACGAGGCTTACCTCGGCGTGCTGGTCGACGACCTGATTACCCAGGGCGTGCTCGAGCCTTACCGCATGTTCACCAGCCGCGCCGAGTATCGCCTGAGCTTGCGTGAAGACAACGCCGACCTGCGCCTGACCGAAATCGGCCGCCAGCTCGGTTGCGTGGGCGACGCCCAATGGGAAATGTTCGAGAAAAAGCGCGAAGCCGTTGCACGTGAAATGGAGCGCCTGAAATCTACCTGGGTCAATCCCCGCATCCTCGCCGAAGCCGAAGCCGAGCGCGTGCTGGGCAAAGCCATCGAGCACGAATACAGCCTGTTCGATCTGCTGCGCCGCCCGAACGTGAGTTACGACAGCCTGATGACGCTGGCCGGTGTTGACGGCCAGGCGCTCGCGGGTCCGGGCGTCAGCGACGATCCGGTGCGCGAACAAATTGAGATCCAGATCAAGTACGCCGGCTACATCGACCGCCAGGCCAAGGAAATCGGCCGTCAGGAACACAATGAAAGCCTGAAGCTTCCGGCTGACCTCGACTACATGGAAGTCCAGGCGCTGTCGATCGAAGTGCGCCAGAAGCTCAACAAGCACAAGCCGGAAACCCTGGGCCAGGCCTCGCGCATTTCCGGCGTGACGCCGGCAGCCTTGTCCCTGTTGCTGGTCCACCTGAAAAAAGGCGGCCTGAAGAACGTCGCGGAAGCATCCGCCAACCACAACGAAGCGGCCTGAGCATCTTGAACACGACGACCACCACGCCTACCGACCTGCAATTGGCCGACACCCTCAGCGCCGGCGCCGAAGCGCTCGGCTTGGCGTTGAGCGCCGGCCAGCACCAGAAGCTGTTGGCCTACCTGGCCCTGATGGCCAAGTGGAACCGCACCTATAACCTGACTGCGGTACGCGATCCGGCGCAGATGATGACGCATCACCTGCTCGATTCGTTGGCCGCCGTCTCCGCCTTTGCGCAAGCCGACAATGTGCTGGACGTCGGCGCCGGCGGCGGTTTGCCGGGTATCGTGCTGGCAATTTGGGCAGCTGAAGCGCGTCCAGGAATGAAGGTATCGATGATCGATACGGTGCACAAGAAGACTGCATTCCTCACGCAGGCCAAGGCGGAGTTGCAATTGAGCAATGTTTCGGTGTATACGGCGCGCGTCGAACAGTTGCAAGTTGAGCAACAATTCGACGTCATCACGTCACGCGCCTTTGCGGAACTCAACGACTTCATCAACTGGTCGAATCATCTGTTGCAACCCGGCGGTCGCTACATCGCCATGAAGGGCGTGATGCCGCAGGAAGAAATCGCGCGCCTGCCGGATGGATGGAAAGTGGAAAAGACCCAGGCCCTGAACGTGCCTGGACTCGATGCGGAACGTCATCTGATCTTTATCGAAAGGTCCTGAATGAAGCACCTGCCAGTTATTCGCGCATTATCGGCATTCGCCGTTGCCGCTGCACTCTTGTCGGCGACAGCACCGTTGCAGGCGCAGGAAGTCGTCACCGTACCGTCAGTCGACCTGAAGCGCTACGTCGGCAAATGGTATGAGATCGCGCGCTTCCCCAACAGCTTCCAGAAGAAATGCATCAGCAACGTGACCGCCGAATATCGTGCGCGCAGCGATGGCGACATCGACGTCACCAACCGCTGCAAGGTCGACGGCGGCGTGCTCGACCAGGCCGACGGTCTGGCGCGCGTGATCGACGGCAGCCACAACGCCAAATTGCAGGTGCGTTTTGCGCCGGCCTGGCTGGCGTGGTTTCCGTTGGTGTGGGGCGACTACTGGGTGATCGACCTGGACGCCGACTACTCGGTCGCCACCGTCGGCACGCCGTCGCGCGATTACCTGTGGATCCTGGCGCGCAAGCCGGCGCTGTCGACCGCGGAATATGAAGCTGCCGTCAACAACGCCACCAAGCAGGGCTTCGACACCTCGAAGCTGGTCAAGACGCCGCAAGAATAAATCCAAGACAATTCATTCCGAGGAGACGCCATGCAAGCACTGTTTCACATGATCGGCATTACCGATGTCTGGCAACTGATTGCCGCGACGGTGGTATTCCTGATGCTGCCCGGTCCCGGCACCTTCTGCGTGCTGACCTGCTCGGCCAAGCACGGCTTGCGCGGCGGCTTTGCGGCAATCGCCGGGCTGATGCTGGGCGACATCGTGCTGATGTTCCTGGCGGCGATCGGCGTGGCGGCGCTGTTGCACGCCAATCCTTTGCTGTTCAAGGGCATGCAATACCTGGGCGCGGCCTACCTCGCTTACCTCGGCGCGCGTTTGCTGTTTGCGAAGGAAGAGGGCGGATCCTCAGTTGTGCCGTTTTCGAACATGGCAGATTTTCGCCGCGGCTTTTTCGTCACGCTGATGAATCCGAAAGCCATCGTGTTCTACATGGCGTTCTTCCCGCTGTTCATCGACCCGGCCACGCAACAGGGCGCCGTTACATTTCTGACCATGGGCGCGGTGATTTGCACCTGCACGCTGATCTATGGCAGTCTGCTGGTCCTGGCCGGCAACGCCGCCGCAAAACGGCTGGCGCGCAACCGCAAGATCGCCACGCTGGCGTCACGCGCGGCCGGCGTTTTCCTGATCGGCTTCGGCATCAAGCTGAGTACGCACTAAGCTGTATCGACGACAAACTCGACGACCAACGATTCACTGTAATCCCGACGGAACATTAACTAGAAAAACCTATGGCTAAAATCTTTTGCGTTGCGAATCAAAAAGGCGGTGTCGGCAAAACCACCACAGCAGTCAATCTCGCTGCCGGCCTGGCACAGCACAATCAGCGCGTGCTGCTCGTCGACCTCGATCCGCAGGGCAATGCCACCATGGGTTCCGGCATCAACAAGGCCGAGTTGAAAGGCTCGATCTATGAAGTGCTGCTCGGCATGGCCGACATCAAGAGCGTGCGCAAGCGTTCCGAAAGCGGCAACTTCGACGTGCTGCCGGCCAACCGCGAACTGGCCGGCGCCGAAGTCGAAATGGTCGAGCTCGAGAACCGCGAGAAGCGCCTCAAGGATGCCTTCGCCGCCGTCGCCGACGACTACGATTTCATCCTCATCGATTGCCCGCCGGCGCTGTCGCTGCTGACTCTCAACGGCCTGTGCTCGGCGCACGGCGTGGTGATCCCTATGCAGTGCGAATACTATGCGCTGGAAGGCCTGTCCGACCTCGTCAACACCATCAAGAAAGTGCATGCCAAGCTCAACCCGGATCTCAAGATCATCGGCTTGCTGCGCGTGATGTTCGATCCGCGCATGACGCTGTCGCAGCAAGTGTCCGACCAGCTTGAACAGCATTTCGGCGACAAGGTATTCAAGACCGTGATCCCGCGCAACGTGCGCCTGGCCGAAGCGCCGTCGTACGGCATGCCGGGTGTGAACTTCGATGCGGCGTCGAAGGGCGCGCAAGCGTATATCGCTTTCGGCGCCGAGATGGTCGAACGCATCAAGACACTCTGATCGTTATAAACGATATAAACAATTTCAGTAATCAGCATTTCAGAAACAGGCAGGTAAAAGATGGCAACCAAAAAATCAAAAGGCCTCGGCCGCGGTCTCGACGCATTGCTCGGCGGATCTTCCGACATCACCGAAGACGAACCGGTCGTTGCGGGTTCGCCATCGGTGATGGCGGTCACGGAACTGCAGGCCGGCAAGTACCAGCCGCGCAGCCGCATGGATGAGGGCGCGCTTAATGAGCTGGCCGCCTCGATCAAGGAACAGGGTCTGTTGCAACCGATCCTGATCCGCGCCATCGGCCAGAAGAACGGCAAGGACATCTACGAAATCATCGCCGGCGAACGCCGCTTCCGCGCCGCCAAGATCGCCGGCCTGACCGAAGTGCCTGTGCTGGTGAAGAACGTCGACGACCAGACCACCGCCGCGATGGCGCTGATCGAAAACATGCAGCGCGAGGATCTCAATCCACTGGAAGAAGCGCAGGGCATCCATCGCCTGATCACCGACTTCAACTTCACGCATGAGCAGGCCGCGGTCGCGGTCGGCCGTTCGCGCAGCGCGGTGTCGAACCTGTTGCGTTTGCTGAACCTGGCCAAGCCGGTGCAGACCATGCTGATGGCCGGCGATATCGACATGGGTCATGCGCGTGCTTTGCTGGCGGTGGATTCCGCCACGCAGATCACGCTGGCGAACCAGATCGTCGCCAAGCGCATGTCGGTGCGCGAAGCCGAAAAGCTGGTGGTGCGCACCACCGCCGAGCAAGCGGCATCGAACAAGCCACGCGATGGCGGCAAGGAAAAATCACGCGACATCACACGCCTGGAAGAAGAACTGTCCGACATCCTGGCTACGCAAGTGTCGATCAAGACCGGCGCCAAGAATCGCGGCCAGCTGGTCATCAATTTCTCGGACCTTGATGCGCTCGACGGCGTGATCGCACGCTTGCGCGGCGAAGCGGTCGAGCAGTAAACCGCAAGTTTCGGCAACTGCTAATGCAGTTACCGCTGCAATGAAAGGGATGCGCCATGCCTTACCTGCAACTCGACGTCAACGACAGTTATCCGGCGGAGAAAAAGAAGCAGCTCGCCACGCGCATGGCGCAAACCTATGCCGACATGATGACCGTGGATATCCGCCGCATCAGCATCGTCATCCGCGAGTGCGGCGCAGGCAGTGTCTGGCGCACGGTTGACGGCGGCGAAGTGGAACCGGTCTCGGTGCTGATGTGCGACATTCGCCGCGGCCGCACGCCGGAGTTGCGCATGGAAGTCGCCAAGGCCTTGTGCCGCGATTGCATCGACGTGCTGGGCTTGCGCGAAGACCGGCTCAACGTCGAATTCACCCAGCACAGCGGCGATGAAATGTACCACCCGACCCTGGGCGGCTACAGTCCTGAATGGTCCGCCGGTGAAGCCGCGCCGGATAGCTGATTACCGCCTTGCTTACGGTGCCGCTGCACCCGCAGAAAAATTATCCCGATACTGTTGCGCACTGATGCCGAGCCGGCGCTGGAACACCACGCGCATGTGACTGGCGTCGCGGAAGCCGCAGCGATAAGCGACCGTCTTCAACGGCGCCGCCGAACTTTCCAATATCACGCGCGCTGCATCGACGCGCGCACTTTCGATGAACTCCGCCGGCGTCATGCGCGCATCGCGTGCGAACACGCGCGCGAAGTTGCGCGGGCTGCTCGACACCACCGCGGCCAATACGTCGACACTGAGTTTTTCCTGCAGATGTTCGCGCACGTAATGCTGCACCTGGCCGACCAATGAGGTTTCTTCCGCATACGGCGTGAGGTAAGGACTGAACTGCGATTGTCCGCCGCTGCGCTGCATGAACACCACCAGCCGCTTGGCCACGTTGAGCGCGACTTCCTGGCCGGCGTCTTCGGCCAGCAACGCCAGCGACAGGTCAATGCCGGCAGTCACGCCCGCCGACGTCACCAGCTTGCCGTCGCGCAGGTAGATGCGATCGGCGTCGACTTCGACCTCGGGGAAATCACGCGCCAATGCAGCGGCGTCATTCCAATGCGTCGTCACGCGCTTGCCGTCAAGCAGGCCGGCGTGCGCCAGTAAAAATGCGCCGTTGCAGATCGAGCCGTGACGTCCTGCCCGTTGGGCGGCATCGGCCAGCCAATCGCTCAGCGCTGCGTCGCGCTCCTGCTGCGGCAAGCCGGGACCGCCGGCCGCGAGCAGCAAGTCGTAGTTTTCATGCGCTTCGCGGTAGTGCAGGTGCGGCACGATCTGCATGCGGTTGGAACAGACGATGGGTTCGTGCGTGCTGCCGATCACGCTGAGGTGGTAGTGCTGTTGCGGCGGCAAGAAACGGTTGGCCTCGGCGAATACGTCGAGCGGACCCGAGACATCGAGCGCCTGGACTCCGGGAAACACCAGCAGGGCGACAGTAGGCATGGCAGCAATGGGCAGTGGAAACGATAGCCGCCATCATAGCGCCGTCTTGGCAATGTGGTGACGCCGTCTTCCTGATCACAGGCCCGGTGCATTTTTCGAAGACCGGCTGCTTGATGACCGCCACTGCTCCTGATCGTTTTGCGAAGCTGGCATCGACATCCTGCGATATGAGGAATGCTCGCAAGCGATGTGACTATTTTCCGTTTTGGCTAGCGGCCTGTCGTCTGCATAATGGCGTCTCGCCGCAGCAGAGAAGATCGCAGAAAAGAAAAAATACCGGCACGCAGCGGCAGATGGGAGGGCCATCCATCATCAAAGGAAACACTATGCCGGTAGCAGAAATCCAGAGTTTTTTGAAAGAGTACTTCGACGTCCTGCAGAGCCAGGACATTGAACAATTTGATCGTGTCTTCCATCGCGGCTGCGTCTTGTATTCGGCACAGGACGGCGTTGTCGTCGTGCGTCCGTTCGACGAGTATCGCAAGATGGTGCAGGGGCGCGAATCGCCGCAGTCGCGCGGCTTTGCGCGTGCCGATCAGATTCTGATGATCGATGTGCTGTCGCCGGAAATGGCGCTGGCCAAGGTGCGCCTGCGCCTGTTCGACAACATCATGGAGGACTACCTGAACCTGCTCAAGGTGGACGGCAAATGGACCATCGTCGCCAAGCTTTTCCATCGCGCCGAAACGCTGGCGGGTGGAAAGTAAAAGAAGATCTGCATTCCGGCGCCGCGCAAAATTTGCAGCGCCGGAATGCACTATTACTACGCTTCCTCTCCGAGGAAGCCGCCACTCTGATGCGACCACAGGCGCGCATACAAACCGTTGTGCGCCAGCAGTTCCTGGTGACTGCCTTGCTCGACGATGCGGCCCTGGTCGAGCACGATCAGGCGGTCCATCGCCGCGATGGTCGACAGGCGGTGGGCGATGGCGACCACGGTCTTGCCTTCCATGAGGCGATACAGGCTTTCCTGGATTGCCGCTTCCACTTCCGAATCGAGCGCGCTGGTGGCTTCGTCCAGCAACAGGATCGGTGCATCCTTGAGCATCACGCGCGCAATCGCGATGCGCTGGCGCTGACCGCCGGACAGCTTCACGCCGCGTTCGCCGACGTGGGCGTCGTAGCCGCGACGACCATGTGCATCGGCCAGGTTGCCGATGAAGTCGTGTGCTTCGGCGCGATGTGCAGCGGCGATCATGTCGTCGTCGCCGGCGTCGGGACGGCCGTACAGGATGTTGTCGCGCACCGAGCGATGCAGCAGCGAGGTATCTTGCGTGACCATGCCGACTTGTGCGCGCAGGCTGTCCTGCGTGACGTGCGCGATGTCCTGGCCGTCGATCAGCACGCGGCCTTGTTCGACGTCATAGAAACGCAGCAACAGGTTGACGATGGTCGACTTGCCGGCGCCTGAACGGCCGACCAGGCCGATCTTTTCACCGGGACGGATGTTCAGGTTGAGCTGGTCGATCACCTGGCGCGCGTCCGGGCCGGTGGCGCCGTAGGCGAAGCTGACGTTCTCGAAGACCAGTTCACCGCGTTTGACATCCAGCGGTTGCGCGTCCGGCAAGTCCTTCACATCATGCGCGCGCGACAGCGTGTTGATGCCGTCCTGCACGGTGCCGACGTGTTCGAACAGTGCCGCCATTTCCCACATCACCCAATGAGCTATGCCGTTCAGGCGCAGCGCCATGGCGGTGGCTGCGGCGACCGCGCCGATGCCGAGCTGGCCCTGCGTCCATAGCCACAGCGCCACGCCTGCAGTCGACAGGATCAGTACCATGTTGAGCGAGTGATTGACGATTTCAAAACCGCTGACCAGGCGCATCTGGCGATTCACCGTCAGCAGAAAATCCTGCATCGCGCTGCGTGCATAACCGGCTTCGCGACCCGCATGCGAGAACAGCTTGACGGTGGCGATGTTGGTGTAGGCATCGGTGATACGTCCGGTCATCAGCGAGCGCGCATCGGCCTGGTTGCGCGCCACCTTCGACAGGCGCGGCACGAAGTAGCGCAGCGCCGCCATGTACAGCACCAGCCAGCCGAAGAAGGGCGCCAGCATCCACAGGTCGAAGCCGCCGACCACCGCCGCCATGGTGACGAAGTAGATCATCACGAACACCAGGATGTCGCCCATGATCATGCACACGTCGCGCACCGCGAGCGCGGTCTGCATGACCTTGGCGGCGACGCGGCCGGCGAATTCGTCCTGGTAGAAGCTCATGCTCTGGTTAAGCATCAGGCGATGGAATTTCCAGCGCAGCATCATCGGGAATGCGCCCGCCAGCGTCTGGTGCTTGAAGAAGGTCTGCAATGCAATCAGCAGCGGACTGCCGGCCAGCACCACCGCCAGCCAGATCAGGCTGCCACGTTCCTGCGTCCACAATTGTGCCGGCGCGATATGGCTGAGCCAGTCGACGATGCGGCCCATCATTGCGAACAGCAGCGCTTCGAATGCGCCGATGATCGCGGTCAACGTGGTCATCGCCAGGATGTAGCGGCGCAAGCCTTTGGTACAGGCCCAGATGAAGGCGGTGAAGCCGCGCGGCGGCGGCTTGATGACGTTGTCGGGGTAGGGGTGAACCAGTTTTTCAAACCAGGCAAGCATGCAATCTCCAGAGTGTCGCCGGGTGGACCGGTGCGCATTTCTTGTCGTGTGCGAGGATGGCGCAGAAGAAATCGGGCGCCGGTGCGGCGAAGAACAGAGATTCTAACCCGTTCACCAAAACAGGGCGGGTAGCTTGCTGAAGCCTGACGAACGCCTCGGACGACCGCGTGGTTGCAGTTGGTTGCATTTATTCCGCAGCCGAAAACCGCCGGATTGCTTATCATCGCGGATGATCCTGTATCGAACTCCTCCGGAAAATTCATGACAGCCAACAAGAAAAAAGCCATCGCACAGCCCTTTGACCGCCACGCCGTCTGGCGCCTCATCAAACCATACTGGATCTCCGAAGAACGCTGGAAAGCGTGGGGTCTGATGGCGGTGATCATTGCGCTGGTGCTGGTCATGGTCTACATCAACGTGCTCCTCACCGACTGGAATCGCACCATGTACGATTCCCTGCAGAACAAGGACTACCCCGCCTTCAAGGGCCTGCTGTGGCAGTTCAGTTACCTGGCCTTTGCCTACATCGTGGTCGCCACGGCGCGCATCTACCTGACGCAATCGCTGCAGATCCGCTGGCGCACCTGGATGACCGACAAGTACATGGGGAAGTGGCTGGACCATCACGCCTACTACCGCATGGAGCAGGGCCGCATCGCCGATAACCCCGACCAGCGTATTGCCGAGGATTTGCGCTCGCTGACCTCGAACACCATCAGCCTGGTGCTCGGCTTCATCTCCAGCCTGGTGACGCTGGTATCCTTCGTCGGCATCCTGTGGGCCATCAGCGGGCCGCTGTCGTTCGCCTTCATGCAGCACGACTGGGTCATCCCGGGCTACATGGTGTGGTTCGCCATCGCCTATGCCGGCGTCGGCTCGTGGATCATCTGGTGGATCGGCAAGCCGCTGGTGGTGCAGAGCTACAACCAGGAACGCTTCGAGGCGAACTATCGTTTCGGCCTGATCCGGATTCGCGAACATGCCGAAGCCATCGCCCTGTATCGCGGCGAGCGACGCGAACGCGACGAGCTCGACCTGCGCTTCGAAGACATCCGGCGCAACTGGTGGGACATCATGCGCACCACCAAGAGCCTCAATATCGCCAGTAATTTCTATGGTCAGTTCGCGATCATTTTCCCGATGCTGGTGGCGGCGCCGCGCTATTTTTCAGGCGCCATGTCGCTGGGCGTGCTGATGCAGCTCAGCAGCGCTTTCGGCCAGGTGCAGGATGCGTTATCGTGGTTCATCAATGCATTCACCACGCTGGCCGACTGGAAGGCCAGCATCAACCGTCTGGCCGGTTTCAACCTGGCCGTGGAGCAGGCGCAGAAGCAGCCCGCCAGCATCTCGGTGGAGCGCAACAACGTCGGCGCCATCCTGTTCGACAAGCTCGACCTTGCGCTGCCTGACGGCCGCACGCTGATTGGCGGCGTCAATGGTGCAATCCATCCCGGCGAGCGCATCCTGGTGAGCGGCCCTTCGGGTTGCGGCAAGTCGACGCTGTTCCGCGCCATCGCCGGCATCTGGCCGTACGGCAGCGGCGACATCCAGATTCCGCACAAAGCCAAATTGATGTTCGTGCCGCAAGCGAGTTACCTGCCGATCGGTACGTTGCGTTCGGCGCTGGCGTACCCGGCCGATGAGAGCGCTTATACCGACCTGGCGATCTGCCACTATCTCGACCTGTGCCGCCTGCCGCATCTCAAGGACCAGCTCGATGTCTACAACAACTGGGGCAATCGCCTGTCGCCGGGCGAGCAACAGCGCCTGGCGTTTGCGCGCGTATTCCTGACGCGGCCGGAAGTCGTGTTCCTCGACGAAGCCAGCAGCGCCATGGACGGCGAGACCGAAGAAGCGCTGTACTCCCTGCTGCACGAAGAGCTGCCGCAGTCGGCCATCGTCAGCATCGCCCATCGAGAAACCGTGGCGCGCTACCATCAGCAGCGCTGGCATTTTTCCAATCGCAATAATGCTGTAGACGACAAGGTCAGCCGTCTCAGCATTCAGTCGCTGCAGTCGTCCTGACGATACCTTCCGGCGTCGCGTGTTGCGGACGGCGCAGCACAGTCAGCGACACGATGGCGCCGACCGCGGTCACCGCGGCCAGCACCAGCAGTGTGGCGTGGAAAGCATCGCCGTAGATCGCCACCAGCGCGGCGCGTTCCAGTCCCGCGTTTGACGCCAGCTGCGCGAGATTGCCGCTGGCGATGCGATTGGCCAGTTCATGCATGTCGACGCCGGCCGACGCCGGCAGGCGCGCGTGCAGGCCGGACAGGGCGAAGGCGCTGACCACGGCGGCGGTAATCGCCATCGTCAACGCTTCGCCGGCCACGCGCATGGTGGTGAAAATCCCGGTCGCCATGCCTGCGCGTTCCTTCGGCACCACGCTCACCGACAAGTCATCCATCAAGCCCCACGGCACACCCGCGCCGAAGCCGATCAGCAGCAACGGCCAGACGATGGCCTTGCTTTGCACGCCGATCGGAATCGCGCTCAGCCATAACAATCCCGCCACCGCCAACGCCAGGCCGGCGCCCGACAACAGGCCCGCGGAAATCCTGCGCGCCATGGCGCTGGCGAGCAAGGGCACCACCATGATCGGCGCCGACAAGGGAATCATCAGTACGCCGGCGCTGACTTCGTCATAGCCTTCTATCCCCACCAGTTGTATCGGCAGGAAGATCAGCAGCACCACGTAGCAGAACGCCGTGGCCAGCGGCAGCGTCTGCACGCCGATGAAGCGCGGGAAACGAAACAGCGACAAGTCCAGCATCGGATGCGCGCTGCGCAATTCCACCACGATGAAACTCGCGAGCAATGCCGCAAAACCGCCTAACAGCGCCAGCACCGGCCAGCTGCTCCAGCCGCTTTGCGGTCCCTGCACGATGCCGAAGGTCAGCAGGAACAGCGCGCCGGTGAAGGTCAGCGTGCCCCACCAGTCGATGCCGCCGGCATGCGGATTGCGGGTCTCGCGCATGTGCGGTACGCCGAACAGCAACACCAGCACGCCGAGAAAGACATCGATGCCGAAAATGGCGCGCCAGCCTGCCCAGGCGATCAGGATGCCCGACAACAGCGGCCCGATCGCCAGGCCGACGCCGAAGGTGGTGCCGAGCAGACTGAACGCACGCGTGCGCGCCGCGCCGTCGAACTCCTGCGCCAGCGCCGCCGCGCCGCTCGACATGGTGGCCGCGGCCGCCACACCCTGCAGGCCGCGCAGGATATTGAGCGTGAGCAGGTCGGGCGAAAAGCTCATCAGCAGCGAGGTCGCGGTGAACCAGAACACGCCGAGACGGAACAGTCTCTTGCGGCCGATCTGGTCGGCCAGCGCGCCGGCCGCCATCACGCAGCTGCCGAAGCTCAGGATGAAAATATTCACCACCCAGTTCAGCGCGGCCGTGCTGCCGCCGAACGCCTGTGCGATGGCAGGCGTGGCGACCGCCGGGCCGGTGAAGCTGAACGGCAGCATCAGGCCGGCCAGGCAGACGGCGGCCAGCACCAGCAGTTTGTCGCGCGAGGCGGAGGCAGAAATGGAGGAAGCGGTAGAAGTCGTCATGGATGATTTTCAGGCGTTATAGCCGCCGTCGATGGTGAGCGCAGCGCCGGTGACGAAGCGACCTTCATCGCCGGCCAGGAAGGCCACCAGGCCGGCAATATCCTTGCCTTCGCCGTAATGCGGCAGCGCCATGAACGCCAGCGAGCCGGCCGCCTTGGGACCGGCGGCAGGATTCATGTCGGTGTCGGTCGGGCCCGGCTGCACCAGGTTGGCGGTGATGCCGCGTGCGCCGAGGTCGCGCGCCATGCCCTTGGTCAGGCCGACCAGCGCTGACTTGTTCATCGCGTAGAGCGTGATGGAGGGCTTCGGCACGCGTTCGGCCAGGTTGCTGCCGATGGTGATGATGCGTCCGCCTTGCTGCATGTGGCGCGCCGCCGCCTGCGAGGCGACGAACACCGCGCGCACGTTGACCGCGTTGCTCAGTTCGAAGTCCTCCAGCGAATAGTCCTCGAACGGTTTGGCGATGAAGATGCCGGCATTGTTGACCAGGATGTCGAGCCGGCCGAACTCGGCCGCCGTGCGTTCCACCGCACCGGTCACCGCTGCAGGATCACGGTTATCGGCGACCAGCGCCAGCGCACGCCGGCCGCCGTTGCGGATGTCTTCGGCCACGGCCAGCGCCTTGTCCACGGCGCTGGCGTAGGTGAAGGCGACATCGGCGCCGTCGCGCGCCAGGCGGCGTGCAATCGCTGCGCCGATGCCGCGGCTGCCGCCGGTCACGAGGGCGACTTTTCCTGAGAGATGCGTCATGGAGGTTCCTTTTTATAGTGATCGTTATAGAATAGTGAATCAGGCATAATATGCTTGTCAATGAATTTTGTAGTGATCGCTATGGAAAGGATGGGGAATGGCTGAGCGAGGACGTCCCCGCAGCTTCGATCGCACCGATGTCTTGCGGCGCGCGATGATGCTGTTTTGGAAACACGGATACGAAGGAACCTCGATGGCCGACCTGACGGCCGCGATGGGCATCACCGCGCCCAGCCTGTACGCCGCCTTCGGTTGCAAGGAAGCCTTGTTCCGCGAAGTGGTGGAGCACTACCAGGCCAACGAAGGACGCTTCACGACCGAGGCGCTGGAAGCCGACACCAGCGCGCGCGAAGCGATCGAGGCGATGCTCAACGGCGCTGCCGTCAGCCTCGGCGCCACCGGCGGTTGCCTGGTGGTGACTGCGGCCACCAAATGCGGTGCGGCCAACGAAACCGTCGATCACTACCTGCAGGAAAACCGCGTCGGCAAGAACGACGCCATCCGCCGCCGCCTCGAACGTGCGGTGCAAGAAGGCGAACTGCCGGCCGACGCGGACACGCGCGGCCTGGCTACCTTTTACGCCACGCTGCTGCAAGGCATGTCGATCCAGGCGCGCGACGGCACGTCGAAGAAATCGCTGAAGGCCGCCGTGACCGCCGCGATGTCGGCATGGCCGGCGCCCCCGGTGACCGCCACAGCGGCGCGCAAGCGCAGCGCAAGAGTGCCTGTCGCCTCATGAGGTGCGGGCATCGCGCGATGCTTACTTTGCATAGCGGCGCATGCGCACGTGTGCAAGAATGTTCCTGTCGCATTCCTCACAACGCATTCCCTACAACATTTGAATTCCATCACAAGACCAAGCCATGAACGACCCCATCGTGTATCTCAACGGCGACATGACGCCGCTCTCCGAAGCCCGCATCCCCGTGCTGGATCGCGGCTTCATTTTCGGCGACGGCGTCTATGAAGTGATCCCGATGTACAGCCGCAAGCCATTCCGCGGTACGCATCACATCGCGCGCCTGTTCCGCAGCCTTGGTACCATCGGTATTACCAATCCGCATAACGAAACCGAATGGCTGGCGTTGATCGACCGCGTGGTGCAGGCCAACGATCTCAACGATCAGATCGTCTACATTCAGGTCACGCGCGGCGTCGCCAAGCGCGGCCACGCGTTTCCCAAGGATCCGGTCACGCCGACGGTGTTCATGATGACCAGCCCGCTGGCAGTGCCGTCGGCCGAGGTGCGCGCCAAGGGTGTGGCCTGCGTCACGCTGGAAGACAAGCGCTGGCTCAATTGCCAGATCAAGTCCACTTCGCTGCTGGGCAATGTGCTGGCGGCGCAATATGCGGCCGAGCACGAAGTCACCGAAGCGATCCAGTTCCGCGACGAGTTCCTCAGCGAAGCCTCGTCGTCCAACGTCTGGATCGTCAAGGACGGCAAGCTGTCCGCGCCGCCCAAGGACAACCTGATCCTCGAAGGCATCCGCTACGGCCTCATCGAAGAGCTGTGCAAGTCGCAGGGCATCGTGTTCGAAGCGCGCCGCATCACGCGCGAAGAAGTCTTCGGCGCCGATGAAGTACTGCTGTCGTCGGCCACCAAGGAAGTGCTGCCGGTGGTGAGCATCGATGACCAGCGCGTCGGCGACGGCAAGCCGGGCCCGGTGTTCGCCAAGCTGTACGCGGCCTACCAGGCGGCCAAGGCGGCGCTCTGAACGTGAGCTGCTCCTGAGCAAACGCATGTCTTGTCACGCGGCAAGACATGCGCAGGCGGGCGGCGAGTGGCGTAAAATACGCAGATCGCCACAGAAGTCTTCAAAACACTGCCATGTCATTACCTAACGACCCTGTTGATCCCGCCGCTGCTGCCGCCATTCCAGCCATGCCCGAGATCCCGCCGGAACAATCGCTGATTGAATATCCCAGCGATTTTCCCATCAAAGTCGTCGGCGTCATGCACGACGAACTCACCGACATGATCGTCAACATGGTGATCGAACATGATCCGACCTTCCACGTCGGCAAGGTCGAAACACGGCCTTCCACACAAGGTAAATACCTGTCGCTGACGGTCACCGTGCGCGCCACCAGCCGTGAGCAACTCGACAATCTGTATCGTGCGCTGTCGTCGCATGAGATGGTCAAGTTCGTGCTGTAAGCCAGAACTTTTCGCCCTGCACCGGGCGTTAAAAACGGACGTAAAAAAACCGGTTCGACCTCGCAAGAGGCGAACCGGTTTTTGTTTGTGGCAGAAGGTCGGGCGGAATGCCGCCGCGCGCTAGCGATTCAGCTTGAACACGCTGACCACCTGCGCCAGGCGTCCGGCCTGATCCTGCAGTGATTGCGCCGCCGCCGCCGCTTGCTCCACCAGCGCCGCGTTCTGTTGCGTGGTCTCGTCCATCTGCGTGATGGCCTGACCGACCTGGTTGATGCCGGCGCTCTGTTCCTGGCTGGCCGAGCTGATTTCTCCGACGATGTCGGTCACGCGCTTGACGCTGGCGACCACCTCGTTCATGGTTTCTCCGGCCTGCTGCACCAGCTTGCTGCCGACATCGACCTTGGACACCGAGTCGTCGATCAGCGTCTTGATTTCCTTCGCCGCTGCCGACGAGCGTTGCGCAAGGCTGCGCACTTCACTTGCCACCACCGCGAAGCCGCGGCCCTGTTCACCGGCGCGCGCAGCTTCCACTGCCGCATTCAGTGCGAGGATGTTGGTCTGGAATGCGATGCCGTCAATCACGCTGATGATGTCGACGATCTTGCGCGAAGATTCGTTGATCGAACCCATCGTGTCGACCACTTGGCTGACGACTGCACCGCCCTGGATCGCGACTTCGGATGCAGACACCGCGAGTTGATTCGCCTGGCGTGCATTGTCGGCATTCTGCTTCACGGTCGAGGTCAGCTCTTCCATCGCCGACGCGGTTTCTTCCAGCGAGCCGGCCTGCTGTTCGGTGCGGCCCGACAGGTCGAGATTGCCGCTGGCGATTTCGCTTGACGCCGTGCTGATGGTGTCGGTGCCGACGCGCACCTGGCTGACGATATTGAGCAGGTTGTCGTTCATGGTCTTGAGCGCGGTGAGCAGCTGGCCGGTTTCATCCTTGCCGCCGGCCACGATGTCCGAGCTCAGGTCGCCCGCCGCCACTGTTTCGGCGATGCTGACCGCCTGCGTGAGCGGACGCGTGATGCTGATCGTCAGCAGCCATGCCAGCGCACCGCCCAGCACCAGCTCGACGATGCCGAGGATGATCAGCATGTTGCGGCTGGACGAATAATAGTCGGCGACTGCTTCGGCCGAGGTGCTGATCTCCTGGCGCTGCATGTCGCGGAACTTGGCCACTGCGCCAGTGTAGGAGGCATACAAGGGCATGAATTTCTCGGTCGTCATCTTCTTGGCCTCGTCCAGATTGCCGGCCTTCTTGAGCTTGAAGATGTCGTTGCGCAGCGCCTGGTAGGTATCGCGCACCTTGTTGATTTCAGCCAGCTGTGCGACTTCCTGAGGCGCCGTGTTGATCTCTTCGATCTTCTTGCGCATCGGTGCGATGCGCGCCGACTCGGCGGCGATCTGCGCCGTGAAGTATTGCTGCGCATCGGGATCTTCAGTCTTGATCACGGCGAGTGTGCGGATGCCGCTCTCGCGGATCACCGCCAGCCATTCGACCGCGTTGCGTTCATTGGTGATTGAGTCGGTGGTGATCGACACCACGGCGGTATTGATCTGCTGCAGACGCCAGACGCTGATGCCCAGCATGACGACCATGAGCATGAGGATGACGACAAAACCGATGCCGAGGCGTACGCCGATTTTAAGATTTTTCATAAGAGACTCCGAGCGGAAACAGACAATAGGCAAAGCGATTTCAAAGCGAATGCAGATACCGGCCTGTAAGGCCGGCGGAAATTTTCAAGCGTGCAGGCAAGATCAGACGTCGCCTGCGCGGGGTGATGCGCACACGTTGCGGGTAGCAACTCCATGCAGCAATTTGGGGGAGGGGGTTTTCATCGGCAGCCGCGGTCGGCGGATGCCTGTCGGCAATTGTTTTATATCGTTCGCCGCTCCATACCTGAACGATAGGGCATGCGGCGTTTTCCAAGCAGTCGAACAGAGAGGTTTTCGGGGGGTATTTACGCGTTAGCGACCGGGCCAGCGCGCGCTCGCTTTGAACAGCGCGATTTCTTCCTGCAGCCAGGCGCGGAAATGCACCACCTGCGGCTTGCCCAGTGTTTCCGCATGGCACACAAAATAGTAGGCGCGCTCGCTTTTCCAAGCAATGTCGAACAGGCGCACCAGCTCGCCGGCGGCGATTTCCTGGGAGGCAATGGCATGCCGCGTCAACGCCACGCCGGCGCCGTCGACCGCCGCGCGCAAGGTCAGCGAGGAGTCCTGCGTCACCAGCCCGCCAGCCGGGTCGGGCAGGTCCAGCCCGGCCAGTTTGAACCACGGCAACCAGGATTCCTGCAGGCCGTCCATGCGCAACAGCACGCAGTCGCGCAGTTGCTGCGGCGACGAGGGCAGGCGGCCCTGGCGATAGTTGGGGCTGGCCACCGGGTAATAGAAATCCTCCATCATCAGTTCCGACTTCAGGCCGGGATAATTGCCCAGGCCGAAGCGCACGCCGACGTCGATGCCGTCGCGCGCGAGGTCGTTCAGATGGCTGCTCGATTGCAGGATCACTTCGATGTCCGGATAGCGGTCGATGAACTTCCACAGCCGCGGCGCCAGCCAGCGCGATGCAAACGAGGGCGGCGACGATACCACCAGCCTTTGCTGGTGGCCCTGTTGCTGCAGCATCTCGGCGGCGGTGGCGATTTCGGTCAGGGCATGGCGGATGGAGGCGGCGAAACGCTGGCCGGCTTCGGTGATGGCGATGCGTTTGCCGTTGCGAGTGAACAACGGCAGGCCGAGTTCTTCTTCCAGCGCGCGGATCTGGTGGCTGATCGCACCGGGCGTGACGTGGATCTCTTCAGCCGCGCGCGAAAAGCTGTCATGGCGCGCCGCCGCCTCGAAGGCGCGCAAGGCGGCGAGATTGGGCAATTTACGGAAGTCGGCCATGGTATGTGAATAAAACTAGCAAGACACGCCAATATATATCGTTTTGGTTCGCCTGTGGCGCTGACTAAAATGTCTTCACTGACCGCGCAACATGGCGATCAAGTCGGGACCATGAGCATGTTGCTCAAGCTTTTCCCGGCACAACCGAGAGAGGTCATCATGCAAAATATATTCACTAAGAGGAACATCCGGCTGCAAGCCGGCGACGTCATGTCGCTGCAGGTGACGCGCCCGGTGTGCCTGCAGGTCGGCAGCGGCCGCGTCTGGATCACGATCGAAGGCGGCCGCACCGATTACTGGCTGGCCGGCGGCCAGAGCCTGGACATTCCGGGCCATGGCCTGGTGGTGATCGAGTCGGTTAACACCGTCAGCAAGCTGCAGGTTGGCCTGTGCCGCCGCCATTGGCTGATGCGGCTGGCCGATGGAATGCGTGCGCTGGCCCGGCGCTTGCGCGATCGTCGCGCGGTAGCGGCCCGGGCGGCGCAAAATTGTGGGCAATCCTGAAGTTTCTTTGTGACAATTCTTCTTTGCGGCAATCCAGCCGCTGCCGCGCCGGGCGCAATCCGACGCAACCCGGCGATTTTCGTTACACTTGCGGGCATATGCATACCGCACCACAAGCTCCATCGACGCCGCAGATCATCCGGCGCGGCGTTGAAGACTACCAGGTCAGTTTCGACGCCATGCGCGCGTACACCGACAGCCGCACCGCAGACTCCCCCGACCAGCTCTGGATCGTCGAACACCCGCCGGTGTTCACGCTCGGCCTCGGCGCCGACATCGCCCACGTACTCAATCCGCATGCCATTCCCGTGGTCCAGACCGACCGTGGCGGCGAAGTCACTTACCACGGCCCCGGCCAGGTGGTGATTTACCTGCTCATGGACCTGCGCCGCAACCATCCCGGCGCGCGGCTGTTCGCGCGCGAATTCGTGCAAAAGATCGAACAGGCGGTGATCGACACGCTGGCGGCGTATAATCTCGCTGGTGAGCGCAAGCAGGGCGCGCCCGGCATCTACGTCAGCGCAGGGCCGTGGCAGGGCGCCAAGATTGCCGCGCTGGGCTTGAAAATCCGCGCCAGCGGTTGCACCTATCATGGCGTATCGCTCAACGTGGCGATGGACCTGACGCCGTTTTCCTGGATCAACCCCTGTGGCTACGAAGGCCTCGCCACCGTCGACATGCAGACACTGAATGTCGACGCGCCGCTGAGCGACGTGCAGACGCTGCTTGCCGACCAACTCGTTGCGCATTTTGCCTTACCGCCGTCCGCCTGAGACAGCCAAAGAAATCACTACTATGACTACCGAAATCACTTCCGCCGAGCCGACGCTGCGCAATCCCACCGACAAGCAAAAGGGCGCCGGCAAGACCGCCTGGATCCCGATCAAGATCATGCCGGCGGAAAAGCTCAAGAAGCCTGACTGGATTCGCGTCAAGGCCGGCTCGCCGACCACCCGCTTCTACGAAATCAAGGACATCCTGCGCGCCAACAACCTGGTGACGGTGTGCGAAGAAGCGTCCTGCCCCAACATCGGTGAATGCTTCGGCAAGGGCACCGCGACCTTCATGATCATGGGCGACAAGTGCACCCGCCGTTGCCCGTTCTGCGACGTCGGCCACGGCCGTCCCGATCCGCTCGACCCGAATGAACCGGAAAACCTGGCCAAGACCATCGCCCAGCTCAAGCTGAGCTACGTGGTCATCACCAGCGTCGACCGCGACGACCTGCGCGACGGCGGCGCCGGCCACTTCGCCGCCTGCATCCAGCGCGTGCGCGAACTGTCGCCGGAGACCCGCATCGAGATCCTGACCCCGGACTTCCGCGGCCGCATGGACCGCGCCCTGGAAATCCTCAAGATGGCGCCGCCGGACGTCATGAACCACAACCTCGAAACCGCCCCGCGCCTGTACAAGGAAGCGCGTCCCGGTTCCGACTACGAGTACTCGCTGAACCTGCTGAAGCGCTTCAAGGACCTGCACCCGAACACCCCGACCAAGTCCGGCATCATGGTCGGCCTTGGCGAGACCGACGAAGAAGTCCTGCAAGTCATGCGCGACATGCGCGCCCACAATGTCGACATGCTCACCATCGGCCAATACCTGATGCCGAGCGGCGACCACTTGCCGGTGCGCCGCTACGTGCATCCCGACACCTTCAAGATGTACGAAGAAGAAGCCTACAAGATGGGCTTCGTGCACGCCGCCGTCGGCGCCATGGTGCGCTCCAGCTACCATGCGGATCAACAGGCGCACGGCCTGGTTGGGTAAGCAGTTTTCGCCGGTAGCAGCGGCGTAAAAAAACGGCCTGGTTCTTCGATGAACCAGGCCGTTTTTTATTGCGCTTCATATCGCCATATTCAGCGTGCGCTCAGTGTGCTCAGTGAGAATTCCCATCCCACATCCACGCCCACAGCGGCGGCAGATGCAGCGGCTTGGTCCGATCCGTGACCGTGCGCGCCATGACCGCGCGCTGCAATGCCGCGCTGTCGTCGTAGAACGGCTTGGCGGCCACCCGCAGGCCGGTTTCTTGGGCGCTGTCGAGCAGGATCTGCATGTACTCCAGCATATGGCGCGAGGTGTAGCGGTTGAGATCGTGGAACGTGACTTCCACCGGGATTACGCCGTCCACGGTCGGCAGCTCGCCGTCGGCAATGCGTTCGCGCACCTCCGACAACTGCCGCACGATATTCGAGCGGCGGCGCAGGCTGAAGTTGTAGCCCCAGATCTTGCCGTCGTTCAGGCTGACGTCGGTCATCAGCACATGAAAGCCGTGTTGCTGATAGGCGGCGAAGGTGCGCTGATCGAAATTCCAGAACGGCGGACGCAAAAAAATCGGTGCTGCGCCGGTGATGGCGGCAATGTCGGCGCTGCCGTCGGTCAGCGATTGTTCCAGTTCTTTTGGGTTCAGATGCCGGTGATTGGTGTGCCCGGGGGTGCTGGTATGGAAGCCGAGGATATGTCCTTCGGCATGCTCGCGCCGCATGATCTCGCGACCGAGATCGCTGCCGCCTGCGCCGCTGGCGCGGGTCTGGACAAAGAACACCGCCTTGACGCCGGGCACGTGCGGATTGTTGGCGAGATCGTCAAGAATCGACAGCGTCGGATTGTAAAAGCCGGATGCGCTCGGCCCATCGTCGAAGGTCAGCAGGAAACGAATCGGCGCCTGCACGTTCAGACGCTGCTCGGTCAGCGGCGTCAGCACGATGGGCGGCGCAATGCAGCCGCTCAGGCCAAGCGCCAGGGTGACTGCCGATAAAGTGGAGAAGATGATTTTCAAGCTGCGGACCTGTCATGAACTGTCATGTATTGCAGTGTCGACAAATCCACGGAAGAGCCGCACAGAGGCGGGCCGATTATACCTGAGCGCGCGCCGCCAGATTAAAGCGACGCGACGGCCGGAAAACCTTTGCGCCTGGCCAGCCACGCCACCGCCAGCGTCGGCGCCAGCAATACCAGCAAGGCCCACGGAAACGATTCCACGCCAATGGTATCGAGCAGCACGCCGCCAACAATCCCGCCGCCGGCAATGGCCAGGTTCCACACTGTCACGATCATCGCCTGTGCGACGTCGGCTGCGTCGCCCGCATTCTTGGCCGACGCCGTCTGGAACAGCGTCGGCACACCGCCGTACGCCAGTCCCCACGCCGCCACGCCGGCATACACCATCGCCGGGTTGTGGCCCCACACGCCCAGTGTCGCTGCAGCGAGGGCAAACAGCACGATGCTGGCCAGCACCAGCGTGCGCAGCCGGCGATCAATCAGTGCGCCGGTGACCCAGATCGAGGCCAGCGCGCTCACGCCAAAAATCAGCAGGATCGCGCCGACCTTGTCCGCCATGCCGATCGGCGCCAGGAAGGGGGCGATGTAGGTGTACAGGATGTTGTGCGCCAGCACGAACGCCAGCGTCACGAACAATACAGAACGCACCCCGGGCAGCATGAACACGCCGGCGATCGACAAGCGGCTGTCGCTTTTCTGGCCGGGGAAATCCGGCACCTTGGCGATGGCCCAGACGATCAGGATCAGCGTCATCGCGCTCATGATGCCGAAGCTCAGACGCCAGCCCACGCTTGCGCCCAGAAAGGTCGCTGCGGGGATGCCCAGCGACAGTGCGATGGGAATGCCGGCCATCGTGACGGCGATGGCGCGACCCTGCAGATGCGCCGGCGCCATACGCGCCGCGTAGCCCGCGATCAGCGCCCACACCACGCCGGCGAACACGCCGGCGAAGAAGCGCGCCGCCAGTGTCAGCGGATAGCTGGTCGATACCGCGGTGACCGTGTTGACGATCACGAAGCCGACGATGGCCGTCATCAGCAAGGGTTTGCGCCGCCAGCTCTGCGTGGTTGCCGTGAGCGGAATCGCGGTGATCATCGAGCCGATCGCATACAGGGTCACGAGCTGGCCGATCAGGGATTCCGATACGCGCAGGTCGGCGCTCATCTGCGGCAGCAAACCGGCCGGCATGGCTTCGGTGAGGACGGTAATGAACGCCGCCATGGCCAGCGCCAGCAAGCCGGCCAACGGGAGTTTGTCGGCGGCAAGGTTTGCCGGGCGAGGCCGCGCAGAGGCTGGCGCAGTCGTGGTGCTGGAGCTGCTTGAAGAAGTCATATCGATGGTCCGGTGTGAAGCAACGGCAAACGCCATTGCATGAACAACCAAGATAAGGCTTTCGGCGACTGCGGACAATTGGGCTATAGTTCCAAACACATTGGATCAATATGTCCGCAATCGAAATCCAACCCTGTGCGCAAAGGAGCTCCATGGATAGCCTCAACTCGCTCAACGCGTTCGTCCAGGTCGCCGCGGCGCGCAGTTTCACCGGCGCCGGCCAGCAACTGGGCGTGTCGTCCTCGGCCGTCGGCAAGTCGATTGCGCGCCTGGAAGAACGACTCGGCGTGCGACTGTTCCACCGGTCCACGCGCTCGGTGACGCTGACGCCGGAAGGCGCGGCTTTCCTCGAACGCTGCCGCCGCATCTTCACCGAAGTCGAAGCGGCCGAGCAGGAATTCGCCCACAGCCTGGGCGCGCCGCGCGGCAAGCTGCGCGTGAGCATGCCCATCGTCGGCATGCTGATGATGCCGGCGCTGAGCGCCTTCATGCGCGCGCATCCGGAGATCGAACTGGAACTCGATTTCACCGACCGGCTGGTCGACGTCATCGCCGAAGGTTTCGACGCCGTGGTGCGTTCCGGTGATGTGGTCGATTCACGCCTGGTGGCGCGACCGCTGGGCAAGTTCAGGTTCCGGCTGGCGGCGTCGCCGGCCTATCTCAAGCGCGCAGGCGTGCCGCACACGCCTGCCGATCTGCTGCAGCACGCCTGCCTGCATCATCGTTTCGCCACCAACGGCAAACTGGAGCGATGGCCTTTACGCGCAGGCCGGGGCCGCAAGGACCTCACGCTGGACTTGCCGACCACCGCCGTGGTCAACACCATCGAGCCGTTGATCCACATGGCCGAGGCAGGGCTGGGCATCGCCTGCCTGCCGGATTTCTCCATCCGCGAGCAGGAGCGCAAGGGCACGCTGGTGAGCGTGCTCGACAGCTACATCCACCACTCGGGCACCTTCCGCATGCTGTGGCCATCAAGTCCCTATCTCTCGCCCAAGTTGCGCGCGTTCGTGGATTTCATGGCGGCGCATCTGTTCACGTAGTTTCAGATTTTATCAACGCGCTCAGTGCTGACCTGCGCCGCAGCAGGAAGTCACGCAGCGCCGCATCGTAATTGGACGGCGCCGCAGCGAGCACCGAGGGACGCACCCGCAACGCCGCACGCCACGCGCACACTTTCGGCGTCGCCGCCATGAAGCCGAAATCGGCGATGGCGTCGAACACGTCGAAGTAGCGGAACACCGGTCCGAACACCGCATCGACCATGCAGAATTCATCGCCTGCAAAATACGGGCCGTCGCCCAACACGGCTTCCAGTTGCAGGAATCTGTCGCGGATATCTTCAGCACGATGTCGCAAACCGATCTCATCCGGCGCAGCGTAAAAGCCGCCGATGGCGTTCAGCAACGACGAGCCGAATTCCATCCAGCCACGGTGGCGCGCACGCGATAACGCATGGCTCGGATGCAGCGACGGCGCCACGCTGTCCTCAAGATATTCGCAGATCGCGGCCGATTCGAAAATCGCCTCGCCGTCCACCAGCAACACCGGCGTCTTGCCCAGCGGCGACACCCGCAGAAACCAGTCGGGTTTGTCGGCCAGGTCGATGTCGATGCGCTCGAAGGGCAGGCTCTTCTCCTGCAGCACGATGGCGACGCGCTGCACGTAGGGACACAGGTGATGGCTGATCAACGTTAGCCGGGATGTCATGGTCTTTCCTTCGCGCTGATGGCGACCACGATGTTGAACGAATGACGGGACATGGAATACTCCTGATGAACGAAAAGACAGGGGTAATATAGGGCGACAGAAATGCAATGAAAATAGGCAGGAGCGCAGACCATGAATGCAAAGTTGCAATACAAACCGGCATACAAAATCAGTCAGCCGGATCTCGAAACCGTGCTTGCGCTGGTGCGCACGCAGACACTGGCGGCAGCCGGAGAACGGCTGGGCGTGGATGCGTCGACGGTGTTTCGCGCGGTGCAGCGCATGGAGAAGGGGCTCGGTATTCGTCTGTTCGAACGCTCGCGCAGCGGCTACCAACCCTCCGAACTGGCGCAGGAACTGGCGGTGCATGCGGAACAGATGGAAGCACAACTGGAGGCCGCACGCTCCGTGGTGCAGTTGCAGCCCGACCAGGTGTCCGGCGTCGTACGCATCAGCACCACCGACACCGTGCTGCACGGCCTGGTGGCGCCGGCGTTGAAGCTGCTGCGCGCCAGCCATCCGCTGCTGACTTACGACCTGTATGCCGGCAATGAACTGGCCAGCCTGACGCGGCGTGACACCGACATCGCCGTACGCGCCACGCGGCGACCGCCACAGCACCTGGTCGGCAAGCATGTGGGACCGATCCGCATGGCGCTGTATGCGGGGAAGAAAAGCGGGATCAAGGATGTTGACGCCGGCATTGCTGCAGGCAGTTGGATCGCGCCCGATGATGCGCTGCCGGAACACCCTTCGGTGATCTGGCGCAAGAAGCATTTCCCCAGGGTGGCGCCGGCTTATAGCGTCAACAGCATTCTCACGGTGGCGGAACTGACGGCGCAGGGACTCGGCATCGGTCTGCTGCCGGTGTTCCTGGCGGAGCGCCGCAACGACCTGGTTCAGCTGACTGAGACGATCGATGAATGCCAGACCGAGCTGTGGCTGCTCACCCATACCGAATCACGCCATCTGCGGCGTGTGTCGGCGGTGTTCAATCACCTGGCGGAGCAGGTCGCGCTGGCGTGAATTTCGTGGATCCAATTCGCGCGCGTCGCTCAGGTCGCCCAGCGTCTGCGGCAACGGCAACGGAACCAGCGATGCATCGGCCGCCCAAGAGGCGGCTTTTTTTCGTCGAGGCTTGATCTATACTCATCGGGCAAGGTGCTTACTCTCTCACTCACCGCATCGGAAAGCCGCTATGCCCGTCTCCTATCTGCGCAGTCTCGCCGGAAAAAATCGCACCCTGAAGGCCAACCGACATTTGGCCTTTGTACTGTCGGCGATTGCGGGCGCGATCAATGCCGGCGGTTTTCTGGTGGTCGGGCAATTCACCTCGCATATGTCCGGCATCCTGTCGATGATGGCCGAGGACGTGGCCATCGGCGCGATCGGGCTGCTGTTGGCGGGTGCGGCCAGCATGTCGTCTTTCATCGCCGGCGCAGCCTGTTCGGCAGTGCTGATCAACTGGGCGCGCAAGCGTCGCCTCGAAGCGGAATACGCCATGCCGCTGATCGCCGAAGCGCTGTTGTTGTTGTGCTTCGGCCTGCTGGGCGGCAACATCTCCGGCATCGAATGGCTGTTCGTGCCGGTCACGGTGCTGCTGCTGTGCTTCATCATGGGCTTGCAGAACGCCATGATCACCAAGCTCTCGCGCGCTGAAATCCGCACCACCCATGTCACCGGCATGGTCACCGACATCGGCATCGAACTGGGCAAGGCGCTGTACTGGAACAGCAGCCGCCATCCCGACATGCCGGTGCGCGCCGACGTCGCCAAGCTCAGGACATTGACCATGCTGGTAGGGTTGTTCTTCGCCGGCGGTGTGATCGGTGCGCTCGGCTTCAAGCACATCGGCTTCGTATTCACGCTGCCGCTCGCCGCGCTGTTGGTCTTTGTCGCACTGGTGCCGGTGCTGGATGACGTGCGGCGCGCGCTGCGCCGGCAACCATAACGGAGCGCCATAGAAAAAGCCTGTCTCCGTGCGGGCAGAGACAGGCTTTGCGCCAACCACGGCGCCTCCTCAAGTCAATTCAATTACAGATACTGCACTTCGATTGTGGCGGAGCCGTCGAGGTCGATGTTCTGCGTCAGCGGCAGGTTGTCGCCCTTGTCCAGCACGGCGGTCACACCGAGGTTGCCGGACATGGTCTTGTACGAACCCGGTGTGGTCGAGCCGGTGGTGGCGAACGCCTGGCGATTGGTGCCGTCACCATGGAAGCGACCGAAAGCCGACTTGGCCCAGGTGCCATTGTTGGCGGCATCGGCGACGATGTCAGGTGTCGCGCCGTCGGCTGTGAAGGAGCCGATGATGGAGCGCACGCTGTAGGCGCCGATGTTCTTGCCGCCTGCTGCGCCCAGACCGTAGGCATTCTTGTCGCTCAGGTTCGAGTTGATCGCGGTCATCAGGCCGGTGACCACAGTCGAGGCCTTGTTGTCGATGGCGCGGACGGCAACTTTGGTTGCTGCGTCGCAAGTGACGGTGAAGGCGATGGTCTTTTCAGGCAGTACATTGGCAGCTGTCTTTTTCAGGCCCGCGCCGGAGATGGTGCCGTAGTCGACCACGTTGGTGCCGGTGAAGGCCGGGGTACAGGCCGAAGGACGAATCACGCCTTTGACCTTCAGTTCGGCGGTGTCGGCGGCTTGCGCAGCGAAAGACACCAGCAGGGAAGCTGTCAGGGCGGAGAAGAGAGTGATTTGCTTGTTCATGATCGTTTCCTCAAAAAGTCAGAATGGGTTGAATTCGTTTTGCTTCAGCGCCTTCTGTTTGCTTAAGCAGTGAAGCCATTCTGACGATTTAAGGATCGGATTTATATGAGAAAACTCTCAAAAATCAAGTTGTAAAAAATGCAATAACTAAGGCTTGGCAACACGCCGCCGGCGCCGCACCAGCCCGGCGGCAACGGCCGCTACCGCAATCAGCGCCAGTGCTGCAGCGAGGATGGCCGCGCTGCGATGCGTCGCCAACCAATGGCGTGTCTTCTTCCACGCCTGCACATACGGGAAGCGTCCCGCCGCCTTAAAGTCCGGCTCCGCGCAGTTCTGGCCGAAGTCCGCCGAGAACGGCACGGCCGCGCCTTGCTTCACGTAGCGGCGGTACGGCACGGGGGCCAGCGCCGCATCGTAGTAGACGAAGCCGGTGCCCTGGCACAGCACCGCGGCGAAAGCCTGCGAGCGCGCCGGCAGTTCGTCGGCCGACTTCATGATGTAGTCGACGGCGATGTTGCGGTAGTGATAGCGCTGGTTGGGTTTGCTCTCGCTGGCGGCATAGCGCTTGCGTTCGTCCTCGGTGACGAAGGGGCCGGGCAGGTCGGCGGCGGCGCGTTGTTCGGGGGTGGTGACGAGCGGCGCCTTGCTGGTGTCGCCGTGCGGATATTTCTGGACTTCCATGCGCCCCATGCCGAACGCCAGCATGCCGCCGAGGCCGGTGTAGTCGGGCGCTTCTTCGTATCCCATGATGTCCATGCCGCGCCGGCGCGCCAGCGTGGCGGCCTTGTACCAGGCTTCAGCGCGCGTCACCGCGCGCCATGCATGTTTGGCGTCATCGAGCGCGTCGCCGTATTCCTTGGCCGTGGAGCGATAGCGCCAGGAGGCCAGCGTGCGCTTGCCGTCGGTGTAGTAATTTTCGTCGATATCGACGTAGCGCCAATCCTGGTCGTCGGGGAAGTAGGGCAGCGCATCGCTGACGCGTCCCTCGCGCACCAGGCGGCGCGCCAGCAAGCGGCGCAGGTAGTCGGACTGTTGTGCCGGATGCGCGCCCAGCCAGTCGTAATAGGGCTGGTCGGGTGTCGTCGGGAGGACTGGCGGCGGTGGCGGCACCGGTGTGGCCGGGACATGCGCATCGACATAGGTCTTGAGTTCATCGACCGTCAGCACGCGTTCGGCCAGGTACCAGGTGTCGCCGCTGTAATCGCTGTAGAGCGGATGGCTGAGACTGTCATCCTTGCCGCGCGACTGGCTGGCCTTGGTGACGTTGTACAGCTGGTCGAAGGCTTCGACATATTGTCCGCGCGACAGCGACAGCACGCTTTGCTCGGCCTTGATCAGGCCGAGCGAGGCAGGCTCGACGCTGGCGTCATTTTGCGGGAAGGCCTTGGAAGCCTCGGCATAGGCTTGCGCCGCAGCCGCCACATCGCCCTTGCGCAAGGCCAGCTTGGCGCGCACCCAGCTGGCCAATGCGCTGCGCTGCTTGTCCGCCAGCGTCTGCGCCAGGTCATACAAGCCGCTGCGATAGGCCAGCGCCGCCACGCGGTCGGCGTCGGCAATGTTGGCGATGCCGCGTTTCTGCAATGCTGCAACCAGCGACGGCAGCACCGGATTGACCTTGACGTCCTTGCCGCCTCTGCCGGCATCGGCGTAACCGTAACCGCCGCCCCAGGTATCGTATTCGGCCGGCCGGCTGGCGTCGGCGCCGCTCATGTCGCCCACGCGCGCCAGCGCATAGCTGACCAGCAGACGTTGCGCGACCGGATCGTCGATCAGCTTCTGCGCCCGCTCGGCGTCGCTCAGCGCCCATTCCGCAAGGATGCGCAGCGACTGTACGCCGCTGTTGGAATTGCGCGCGGCCTGTTCGGCGTACAGGCGAACGGCTTGCTTGAGGTCGGCGGCGGAGACCTCGTCGGCGCAAGGCATGGCGTTGACGAAATCGAGATAGCCGCACAGGGTCGAGCCGTTGATCGCGCCATTGACGAGGAACAGGCGCGCCTGTTCGCCGTAGCTGGCCACTGCCAGGCCGTGGGGATCGGCGGCGCCCGCCGCAGCGCGCGAGCGCGCCAGTGCATAGGAGCGGATGGCGTCGGCGCGTTCTGCGGCGGGCTTGTTGCCGGCGGCTGTCATGGCGCCGGCATGGCTTTGTCCGAGCATGTAGGCAGCCGACACGGCGCGTTTGTCACCGTCGGCCTTGGGCAGGTCGAGCACGGCCTGGAAGCGTTTTTGTGCGCGCAGTCCGGTGTCGCCTGTCGCAAGATAATCCACCGCGCCGGCCGCATACAGTCGCACCGCCGGCGGCAAGTCCGTGCCTTGCGCGTACGCGGCGTCGCCGTCCTTGAGCGCGCGCACGGCCTTGAGCTGGGCCAGCTGTGCCGGGGTCATGAAGGCGGCATCGGCGGCGTCAGGTTTGCCGGACGGATCCGGCGCGCTGTCGCTTTCATTGGCCAGCAATGCGTCGCCGGGTTTCACCAGATGCGCAGCTTCGTAGGCGAAGGAATTGGCCGGCGTCGCCTTCAGTGTGCCGGCGCGATCGTCGAGCACCTGCAGCGGGAAGTCGGGGCCGCAGGCAATCACCACGGCGGCGCTGAAAGGGATCGCCAGGGCGACCGCGATGCGCAGATGCTTGATATGCATGTCAGTGTTCCACATGGAGTTGGATGTGTTGTTGTCCGCAATGCGCCCAGCCGATGTTGCGCTGGTAGCCGGCGCGCAGCAGACCGTCGTGCGTGCGCCGCAGATATTTTCCCTGGGCGTCGGCTTCCAGGGCGTAGCCGTTGATGCCGTCGGCGGCGTCGCAGGCCGATGCCGCGTCGATGCGCACGATCAGCGGCAGCGCGCTGTCGGCGTTGCCGTTGTTGCGCAGCGTGAGGTCGTGCAGGCCGGCTTGCGTATTTTGCGTATTGACCTGCGCTTCCACCGTGACGGCCGCTTTGAGCGGCTGGCGCGCCAGCACCGCTTGCCAGGTCGGCAGGCTCCAGTTGCGTACGTCGTCTTCGGTCGGCAGGCGGAACCAGACTACGCCGACCAGGCCGGGTTCAGGATTCTTGTCCAGTTGTGCAAGGAAGGCGCTCACCACCGCCGGCGAGGCCGTCAGTTCCTGCGCGGCGCTGCCGGACGCCAGCAGGGGTCGTTCGCTTTCAACGGTGCTGATGCGGCCGTTGTCGTCCCAGCTCACGCGCGTGCTGTACGACGGCAGCGCAACGCGCCACGGATGCGTGGTCTGTTTTGCATAGGCTTTCAGCCACGCTTGTGCGCGCTCGGCGTCGAACAGGCCCTGGCGTGGATTCATCACCGCATGCACCTGCAACACCGATTCATCGGCGACAGCCAGCAGCTTGCTCAGCTCGGGGCTGTTGAGCCAGGTCGGCAGCGCGGTGATCGACAGCGTGGTGTCGCGGTCCAGGCTCTGGCGCAGTCCTGCCAGGAAATCGCGATACGCCGGCAATTGCGAGGTCGGGCAGTCGTAGTCGATTTCTACGCCCGCGACCGGCACGCCTTGTTGCCGCCAGCGCGCCAGCAGATCGCTGATGCGCGCATGCGTGGCGGCATCGAGCGACTCGGTCTGGCCATCCAGCCGCACCACCATCGCGATGGCGTGCTGCGTCGTCTTCAGCGCCTGCCAGTCGGGATTGGCGATCTTCCATTGACGTTGAGCGGAGAGTTCTCCAGCGAGTACGCGCCAGCCGCCGACCAGCTGGTCGCTGGCCTGCATGGCGGCAGCAACGGCCGGGCTCCATTGACGTTGCCAGATGTACGCCTGTTGCGGCAAGACTTGTGGCGCGCGCTGGCAGGCGGCAAGCAGGCCGCAGATTGAGAGAAGCAGCAGAACGGAAATCGAACGCAGGCGCCGGTGGCGGGATTGCAAGCCGAATGGGGGGCAGCGCAGCATGTGTGGTGTGGGGAAGTACAGGTTGGGAATCGGAGCTGACAGAGATCAGGCCGCAGACGCGGCACAGGCAATCATTCTAGTTTATCCGTCTGACGCTGCGCTGAGGCGCGGGGGATTTATTCACGCGAATGGTGAATGGCAGGAGAAGAACGAAGCGCCGCCCGATCGATCAGGCGGCGCAGCGCAAGCGGCGTTGACGAAGAACTACACCGCGCCGCGCGTATCCACGTACACCGCATACAGCGAATGGCTGCTGGCCATGAACAGGCGGTTCTTCTTCGCCCCGCCGAACACCAGGTTCGGGCAGCGTTCCGGCAGGTGGATGTGGCCGATGGCCTTGCCTTGCGGCGTGAACACGCGCACGCCGTCGAGCTCGGACGGTTTGGCGTCGAGCGCGCCGTTGCTGCCCCAGCCGCACCACAGGTTGCCGTCGACATCGACCTTGAAGCCGTCGATCGCGCCTGGACCGGCGGCGTCGACCGCCAGCGTGCGCGAACCGAGTTTGGTGCCGTTGTCGGTCAGCTGATAGGCCCAGATCAGGCGGTTCGGCGTGGCGCGCGACTCGACGATGTAGATGACTTTTTCATCGGGCGAGAAAGCCAGGCCGTTGGGGCCGGCCAGCGCATCGGTGATCAGGCTCAGCTTGCCGCTCTGGCCGTCGATGCGGTAGACCGCGTGCGGCAGCTCGGAAGTTTGCTTGTCGCCTTCCCATTCGCCGGCGATGCCGAACGGCGGATCGGTGAACCAGATCGAGCCGTCGGATTTGCAGATGATGTCGTTGGGCGAGTTGAAGCGCTTGCCGTTGTAATTATCGGCCAGCACCGTGATGCGGCCGTCGTATTCGGTGCGCGTGATGCGGCGGGTCAGGTGCTCGCAGGCGATCAGGCGGCCTTGGCGGTCGCGCGCCAGGCCATTGGTGAAGTTGGCCGGGTTGCGGAATACCGAGGTCGTGCCGGTGACTTCGTCCCAGCGCATGATGCGGTTGTTGGGGATGTCGCTGAACAGCAGATAGCGGCCGTCGCCGAACCAGACCGGACCTTCGACCCAGCGGAAACCAGTCGCCAGTTGTTCCACCGTCGAGCTGTACAGGCGGTATTTGAGGAAGCTGTTGTCCAGCACCTGCACGTTGGGGTCGGGATAGCGTTGGCTGGCCTTGAAGTCGAAACTCTGGGCCTTGGCGGTCAGGGCGGTGGTGGCCATCGCCAGGCCGCCGAGCAATGTTGTACGACGAGTTGCGTCGAAACCAGGCGGTTTTTTCTTGTCTTCTTGATTCATCGTTGTCTCCATGTGGAAAAAAATGCCGGCTTCACCGGCCGTCGGAGCAGGTCCGCAGCAGGCGAAGAAATCAGGTTTGTTCCATATAGGCGTGCGCTGCGACGGGAAATGCCGGTGCGGCATGTCGCAAAGAAGGGGTGATGCGGTCTCCTGGGTGGCAGGTCGCGGCGGGTAGCCGGCCTGCTCACACTTATATGTTGTCGTACATCATAGAGGCGAGACTGATGCTTGGCAATATCATTTTTTGAGGTGATGAACGATGCCATTCTTGGTGATTTTCGAATAGTGATAGCAGATTAAGGCTGTTTATCCGATCCGGACCAAGGTTCACAATAGCTTCATCGGCTGGATCGCATTCGCAGCATTCGCGGCCAGCGTATCCCGACTTCAATCATTCATCAGGAGCACATCATGGAACAAACCAACATCGCCACAGCACAGCAAGTCGCCATCGTCACCGGCGCCTCGCGCGGCATCGGCGCGGAAATCGCCAAAGAACTGGGCAGGCAAGGCTACGCCGTGGTCGTCAACTACGCCGGCAACGCCACCGAAGCGCAAAAGGTAGTCGACGCCCTCGCAACTGGCCAGGGCAAAGGCAAAGCCATCGCCGTACAGGCCGATGTCGCCGACCCCAAGGCCGTCGACGCTTTGTTTGAACAGACCATCGCCGCCTTCGGCCGCGTCGACGTGCTGATCAACAACGCCGGCATCATGCCGCCAAACCTGCCGATGCTGGCCGACACTGACGACGCCACCTTCGACCGCCTGATCGCGGTCAATCTGAAGGGCAGCTTCAACACCATGCGCGCCGCCGCCGCTCATTTGCAACAGGGCGGTCGCATCGTCAACTTCTCCACCAGCGTCATCGGCCTGGCATTGCCCGGCTATGCGGTGTACGCCGCCACCAAGGGCGCCATCGAAGTCATGACCAACATCTTCGCCAAGGAATTGCGCGGCAAGCAGATCACCGTCAACGCCGTCGCGCCGGGACCGACCGCCACCGCGCTGTTCCTGGACGGAAAATCACCGGAAGTGGTCGAGCGCATGTCCAAGGCCGCGCCGCTGGAACGCCTGGGCGCGCCGGAGGATATTGCGGCGACGGTGGCCTTCCTGGCGGCGCCGGGCAACTGGGTCAACGGCCAGACTTTGCGCGCCAATGGCGGCCTGGTGTAACGCCGGCGGCTCTCTTCATGCCGCGATCCCGACATCCGATATCAGAACCTGGCATTCAATCCGAGCGTGACCGTGCGCTCGTCGCCGGGCGCAATCCAGACGTTGCTGTAGGAACTGGCGTAGTAGCGCTTGTTGAACAGGTTGCCGACATCCAGCGACAAGCGCACGACCGGTGTGACTTGCCAGTACACAAGCGCCTTCGCCGTCACGTAGGCCGGCAGCATGAAGCTGCCGCCGGCGTCGCCGGTACGCGCGCCGACATAGTTGATGCCGCCGCCCACGCCATAGGCGCCGCCCTGCGTGTCGACATCTTCATACACCGTCAGCAGGCTGCCTGAAGTGCGCGGTACATTGATCAGGCGCGCGCCGACCGCCAGTGTGTTGTCTTTGGCGACGGCGGCGTCGGTATACGCCAGGTTGCCGGTAATGCGCCAGTGCCGCGCGAACTTGCCGTTGAAGTCCAGTTCGACGCCGCGGCTGCGCACTTCGCCGGCGGCGATGCTGTAGGAGGCGTTGACCGGATCGACGGTCAGGACGTTGCGTTTGGTGATGTTGAACACCGCCAGCGTGGCGCCGGCCTGCTGGTCGCTGCTCTCGTACTTGAGCCCGGCTTCGGCGGCGCGCGCGGTCTCCGGACTGAAGGCATTGCCGCCGGCATCGCTGCCGCTGTTGGGACGGAAGGATTTGCCGACGCCGGCGTACAGCGACACCGACGGCGTCGCCAGGTAAGTCAGGCCGAGGCGCGGCGAGCTCGCACTCTGTTCCTGACGCGTGTTGATTCCGTTGCGACGGTTGCTCAACGTCGAACGGAAACTATCGAAGCGCACCCCCGCCAGCAACCGCCAGCGTTGCGCCAGGCTGATCTGGTCTTGCAGGAACAGCGCCGCGCTGCTCTGGCGTTCAGAGGTGTCGGTGTTGGGCAGCGGCGTCGGCTGAGGCTGACCGTAGACCGGATTGCCGACATTGATCGCATACGGGGCACCGGCGCTCGGATTGATGCGCAGCATGCGCTGGTCGAGCGTCATGCGGTCGGCTTCAATGCCGGTCAGGATCTCGTGACCGATGCCGCCGGTATCGAACTTGCCGCCGATCTCCGCCTGCAGCGAAGTATTGTGCCATGCATAGTCGCGATAGCGGCGCTGGCGCCACAGCGTGGCGTTGTCGGCGCGCAGCGACGACGCCTCCGTCGAGTAGCCGTCCAGAGTACCTTGCTTGTGGAACACGCCGGTGCGCAGGTGCCACTGCTCATTGATCTGATGCTCCAGTGTCAGCAGATGGTTCTGGTTGTCCATCTTGAGCTTGCCGTCGTTCGGCTCGCCGAAGAAGCGCGACGCCGGCAATGTATCAAGGCGGCCGTTGACCGCCACGATGCCGCGATCCATCGGCGCGATCTGGCGCAAGAACTCCGCCTCGTAGTTGAGCGTAGTGTGATTGCCGAGCAGCCAGGTGAATGCCGGTGCGACGAATTCGCGTTTGCTGCGCACGTAGTCACGGCTGCCGCCCTTGGTCTCGGCGGCGCCGTTGAGGCGGTAGGCGACGTTGTCGCTGAGCGCGCCGGTCGAGTCGATCGCGCTGCGGTAAAAATCATTGCTGCCGAGCGACAGGTCGAGGGTGTTGGCGGCCTTGAATTGGGGCTTCCTGGTCACGACGTTGAGCGTGCCGCCGGGCTCGCTGCTGCCGTACAGCGCGGCCGAAGGACCCTTGAGGAAATCGATGCGTTCCACATTGGCGACGTCGCGCGGCGGCGCATAGCCGCGGTTGGAGGCGAAGCCGTTCCACAGGATATTCATGCCGCCGTTTTCATTGCCGGAAAAACCGCGCACCGAATAGTTGTCCCACAGCCCGCCGAAATTGTTCTGGCGCGCCACGCCGCTGACGTACAGCAGCACGTCGTCCAGGCGGGTGGCATGGAGGTCGTCCATCAGCTGGCGCGACACCACCTGCACCGACTGCGGCAATTCCTGTAGAGGCGTGTCGGTGCGCGTGGCGCTGGCGCTGCGCGACTGGCGGTATTGTTCTTTTTCACCGTTTCCGGTGACGGTGATGGCTTGCAGTTCCGTCGGCGCTGCATTGGTCTGCGCGCGCACGTGATTGGTCTGGACGCAGGCGAGCAGACCCAGGACCGCAAGGCGGATGGTGGTGTGGTTCATGGAGCGAGGACTTCCCAAAGAAGATGATTGGCGGTTGCCGGCGTCACGCCCACGCGCCTGGCGGCTGCGGCTGGCGCGTTGATGTTGCTGCGGGGGTGACGGACACGATGTGTGCGGCGGGATTGTAATGAAGCGCGCCGGTGAATGGCTGTGGCTCATGCACTATTGTCCTAAAACTCTGATTCCTGCAATCCAACGGGCGAAGATCTTTGAGGGAAGGAGGCTGCATCGCTCGATATCGAATAGGTAACTGCCGTCACCGGGCGACGATGGCGCATTCTGTCCGTCGCTTGTCCGCCGCCAGTCTTGACGTCATCCCGCACCACTCTAAGATGGGCAGCCCGAGGCGTGACGAAACGATAAAATGTCTGCCTCTGAAGGACAGCAGCCGTCGCTTTTTTCGCGATGCTCACAAGGTCATGCTCATAAGGTAAAAACATGCTCGCTCAACCCATGCGCCCCGCCCACATCGCGCTCGTCCTGCTGGTTATCCTGGTCTGGGGCGTCAACTTCGCCATCATCAAGGTCGGCCTGAACGGCGTGCCGCCGTTGTTGCTGGGGGCACTGCGCTTCTTGCTGGCGGCGTTTCCGGCGCTGCTGTTCGTGCGTCCGCCCAAGCTGCCGCTGCGCCTTTACCTGGCGTTCGGGCTGACCATGTCGGTCGGCCAGTTCGCCTTCCTGTTCAGCGCCATCCACGTCGGCATGCCGTCCGGACTGGCTTCGCTGGTGCTGCAGTCGCAGTCCTTCTTCACTTTGTTGTTGACGGTGCTCTGGCTGCGCGAAAAATGGCACGCCAACCAGCTGGCCGGCCTCGCGCTGGCCGCCGCCGGCCTGGTGCTGATCGGCAGCGCGCACGGCGCTACCATGCCGCTCAATGGCTTCCTGCTGACGATTGCGGCGGCGGCCATGTGGGCATGCGGCAATATCGTCAGCCGCGCGGTCGGCCGTCACGGTCCGATCAACCAGGTGGCGTTCGTGGTGTGGGCCAGCCTGGTGCCGCCGCTGCCGTTGCTATTGCTGTCGTGGCTGATCGAAGGACCGTCTGCAATCGGCTCGGCATTGCAGCATTTCAGCCTGCAATCCTTCGCCGCAGTGGCCTACATCGCCTGGGCCTCGACGCTGTTCGGCTATGCGGTGTGGAACTTCCTGATGTCGCGCTACGCCGTCAACCGCATCGCGCCGTTCACGCTGCTGGTGCCGCTGGTCGGCCTGACCACCGGCTGGCTGGCTTTCGGCGAAGAGCTGCAGGCAGTGCACCTGATCGGTGGCGCCTTGCTGATGGTGGGGCTGATCGTGAACCTGTTCGGGGCGCCGTTGCTGGCAAGGCTGAAACTGAAAACTTGAAATTCCGGCAAGGAAATCATCGGTGCGTACAAGAATTTGCGCGCCGATGTCACAATCGGCAGTAGCTGCCTCGTCTTATCAACGGGAATCTTCCCTGACGATCAAGGACTGAAAATGCACACCCGAATGAACCCCTACGCCACCGAGATGAAACTGGTCCGCCCGCTGATCAGTTTCGCCCAGACCGTCGAAAGCATGGGCCTGGAACCGGACCTGATGGAACTGGTGAAAATCCGCGCCTCGCAAATCAACGGCTGCGCCGTCTGCCTGCACATGCACACCGCCGCCGCGCGCAAGAATGGCGAAACCGAAGAGCGCATCTACATGCTCGATGCCTGGCGCGAATCCTCGCTCTACACCGAACGTGAACGCGCCGCGCTGGCCTGGACCGATGCGCTGACCCTGCTGACGGAAAGCCGTGCGCCGGACGACGTTTATCGCCAGGTCGAACGCCAGTTCACGCCGGCCGAGCAGGTCATGCTCACGCTGATGATCAGCGTGATCAACACCTTCAACCGTTTCGGCGTGGGCTTCCGCCTCGGCGACGAGGCGCTGAAGCAGGCAGCGTAAGTGGAGCGCACGCCTGAACAGCAGGCAGCGGATTCCTTCGATCCGCTGCGCCCGCGGCTGGTGCGGCTGGCCTATCGCATGCTGGGTTCGGTGGCAGACGCCGAAGACATCGTGCAAGACGCCTTCCTGCGCTGGCTCGGCACCGACCGCACGCAAGTGCTGTCGGCCGAAGCCTACCTGCGGCGCATCGTCACGCGGCTGTGTCTCGACCAGATCAAATCGGCGCGCCATCAGCGCGAAACCTACATCGGTCCATGGCTGCCCGAGCCGGTGGTGCAAAGCGCCGAGGACGAGCTCGACGACGTCACGCTGCCGCTGATGATGGCGCTGGAACGGCTGTCGCCGCTGGAGCGCGCAGCCTTCCTGCTGCATGACGTATTCGACGTCGGCTTCGACGACATCGCCGACATCATCGGCCGCGAACCGGCGGCCTGCCGCCAGCTCGCCAGCCGCGCCCGCACCAACGTGCGCGCGCAACGCCCGCGCTTCGACCTGCCGCCCGACCGCGGTCTCGAAATCGCCACGGCCTTCTTTACCGCCTCACGCAGCGGCGACCTCACCAGCCTGCGCAGCCTGCTGGCCGACGACGTCGCCCTGCACGCCGACGGCGGCGGCAAACGCCCGGCATCCGCATTCCCGATCCACGGCATCGCCGAGGTCGTGCAACTGCACCGGGACCTGGCGCCCATCTTCGCGCTGAACCGCTCGCGCGTGGTCATGTACGGATTGATCAACGGCCTGCCGGGATTCATCACGCGCGAAGCGGATGACATTTTGCAGAGCACGGCGTTGCGGATTGTGGAGGGGAGGATTGCGGAGGTGTATGTGGTGCGCAATCCGGACAAGCTCAGGCATCTGCAAGCGAGTGGGGCGAGGCATTGAGCCCGCGAAGTCCTCAACCCGGATCGCGCTGCACGGCGCCTTCCGTCTGCGCCGCCTGCGCCACCACCTCCCGCACACTTCGATTCTGCCAATGAAACGCTATGAACGCCTCCGCCGGCATCGGTATCGCCAGCCTTGCGCGTAGTCGATTTTTTGTTTGCGCAGGTACTCGGCCTGCTCTTCGGTCGTATGAAAACTCTGATTTTTGCAATCAGGCAGGCAAACATCTTCGAGGGGAGGGAGTTGAGGCGTTGCACACGGTATTCCCGTGAAGAGAAATACCGTGCGTGATTGAAATGTGAAGAGATACGCGAAGACACAGCGCCGACCGGCGCCATGGAATTCCTCAAACAGTGACCATCAGGAACAGCCGCCGGAACGGCACCAGCGTGGCGCCGTCCGCGCGCTGCGGATAGGCTTGTCGCATGCGCTGCGCGTATTCCTCGCGGAAGGCGGTGCGGCGCTCGCCTTCCAGCTTGTCCAGGTAGGGGCGCAGGCTGGTGCCGCTGGCCCATTGCACGACCGGATCTTCACCGTGCAGGACATGCAGGTAAGTGGTTTCCCAGATATCCAGCGTCGCCGCCAGCGGCCGCAGCAAATCGTAATAGCCTTCCCTGGTCAGCAGCGAGCGTCGATCCGGCACCTGGCCCAATGCATCGGCGTAAGTGGCGGAACGCGCCAGCTCTGTCTGCGCCACGCGCAGCGGCGCATCGTGCATGAGCGGCATTTGCACCGCCAGGCAGCCGCCGGGGCGCAGGAACGAGACCAGCCGCTGGAACAGTTCGACGTGATTGCCGAGCCACTGCAAGGTGGAGTTGCTGTAGATCAGGTCGAGCGGGCCGTCGGGCGCCCAGGCGTCGATGTCGGCGCGCAGGAAACTGCATGTCGGCGTGGCCTGGCGCGCCGCGTCCAGCATGCTGTCGGAACCGTCAATCCCGAGTACTTCCGCGTCAGGCCAGCGCTGTTTGAGTATCGCCGTCAGATTGCCGGTGCCGCAGCCGAGGTCGACAATGCGGGTGGGTGTGGCCGCCATCGCCGGCACATGCCACAGCAGATCGATGGCCGGTCGCAGCCGCTCGTCGCCGAAGCGCTGGTATTGCGAGGCGTCCCAGATGTCGTGTTTGGTTTGCATGATGTTCTCTCCCGAGTTGGTCCGGTCGGTTCATGGCCTCGCAGTAAGATCGTGGACAGGTTCTTCAGCTTCGCGGTCGATGGTCGAAGTATGGCGGGTTTCCGGCATGACGATATAGGTGATCAGCGAAATCGCCGCGCACAGGCTGGCATAGTAGAAGAACCAGGGTTCATGTCCGGACGCCTTCAGGCGCAGCGCGACGAACTCCGTGGTGCCGCCCATCACCGCCGTGACGATGGCGAACGGCAGGCCGACGCCGAGCGCGCGCACTTTGGCCGGAAACAGTTCCGACTTGACCAGCCAATGGATTGAGCTGAAGCCGCTGAGAATGCCGAGCGCCGCCAGGTTCAACAGGAATGCCGTGCTGGTGCTGCTGGTCGTGCCCAGCGTATGCATGATGGGAATCGTCAGGAAGGTGCCGCCGATGCCGAAGATCATCATCACCTTGCGTCGTCCGATCATGTCCGACAGCAAACCGTACAGCGGCTGGAACACCATGTAGATCAGCAGCGCGATGGTGGTGATCAGGGTCGCCTGGTCGCGGCTGAAGCCGCTGGTGTTGACCATGTATTTCTGCAGGTAGATCGTGAACGTGTAAAACGCCACGGTGCCGCCGATACTGATGCCGACGCTCCAGATTACTTCGCGCCGGTAGCGCAGCAGCACCGACAACAGGCTCTCGCGATTGTTTTTGCTCTGTGCGCCGCCATGCTTGACGAACGCATCGGTCTCGGCAATGCCGCGTCGCAGGAACATCGCAAAGATCGCCAGCAGGCCGCCGATGAAAAACGGAATGCGCCAGCCCCAGGCATCGAGCTGTTCCGCCGTCAGCAGTGCGCGCTGCAACAACAGCATCAGGCCCAGCGCCAGCAGTTGGCCCATCACCACGGTCACCTGCACGAAGCCGACGAAAAAACCGCGTCGGCCCGGCGGCGCCATTTCACTCAAATAGGTGGCGCTGGTGCCGGCTTCGCCGCCCATGCTGAAACCCTGCAGCAGGCGCGCAAACACCAGGATCGCCGGCGCGGCGATGCCGATGCTGGCGTAAGTCGGCGTGAGCGCAATGATCAGCGAACCGGCGCTCATCATCGCCACCGACAGGCTCAGCGCCAGGCGGCGACCGTAGCGGTCGGCCAGCGTGCCGATCAGCCAGCTGCCGAGCGGGCGCACTACGTAGCCGACCGAGGCGATCGCCGCGGCGTTGAGCAATTGCACGGTCAGGTTCCCGCCGGGGAAAAACGCCTTGCTGAAGTAGATGGAAAAAATCGAATAGGCGAGGAAGTCATACCATTCGATCACATTGCCGGCGCTGCCGCCGATGATCGAACGCAGACGGCCCGGGCCGGATGGGACTTGCGTGTTGTTCATGTTGTCTCCTGATTGCTGCGGGTGGACGGCAAGATGCACGCATCTATATCTTGCCGTCCTGTGTGAGCTTGGTCGTCGCGCTTAGGCTTCTTAATGTGAAGTCGCCAGCAACTTCACCAGATCGTTTGCGCTGCTCATCTTTTCTGCCTGCATGACTTGTTCAATGATGCATTCGCTTTGCACTGCCGTCAGCCGGTGCGAAGTGAGTTTGCGGAATTTGGCGATGACTTGTTCCGCCGAGGCGAACGAATATTCGCTGCCGCGCGGTGTTTCCACGGTCTCGTCGAGCACGGTGCCGTCGCGCAGCGTGACCTTGACGTGGACCATGTGGCGATACACCGAACCGCGCGCCGTGATGGCCGGGTCTTCAGTCACCTCGACCAGGCGCGAGACGCGGATGCGTTCCGGATCGGTCACCTTCTCTTCGGTGAATTGCTCGACGAAGGCGTCGCCTTCCAGCAGCAGCGTCGCCACGCAATACGGCAGGTTGAGTTGCGCCGAGGTCAGCCCTTGCGGCGCGTAGGGCCAGCCCACGTGATCGACGGTCACGCGCGAGCCGAACACCTGGATCTTCGCGACGTCGGCCGCGCCGAACGGATGGCGTGCCTGCATGTTGCGGATGGCGTCGAGCGTGGTGTGGTTGCTGCCGACGCAGGAGTAGAACTTCAGCGCGATCTGCGTGGTTTCGAAGCGCTCGCCCAGGCCGGCGGTCAGCTTGGTCATGTCGAAGCGGTCGGTCGAGCGCGAGAAGGTGCTGCAGAATCCGCCGTAAGGATTCTCAAATACGTCCATGATGCCGGTGAAGCCGTTGCGCGCCAGCAGCGCGCCGTACAGGCCGCTTTGCGCTGCGCGTCCGGCATGCAGGCGCTTGACCATGGCGCCGAATTGCGCCGCCATCAGCCCCGAGGCTTGCGTGCCGGCGATGCCCAGCGCGTGCACGGTCTGTTCGGGTGTCAGTTTCAGCGCGGCAGATGCCGCCGCCGCCGCCGAAAACACGCCGACGGTCGCGCCCGAATGCCAACCCTGGGCGATATGTTCCTGGCCCATGCACATGCCTACGCGCGGGCCGATTTCATAGCCCGCCACACAGGCTGTCAGGAAGTCGCGTCCATCCATGCGTGGGCTCAGTTCCGTTGCCGCGAACAGGGCCGGCAGCGTCACTGCGCCGACGTGCAGCACGCCGACACGATGCACGTCGTCGAGTTCGAAACTCTGCACCAGCGTGCCGTTGATCAGCGCCGCATGCGGCGCCGACACGCGCTGGCCGGTGCCCCAGACGGCGCAGGTTTTTGTGGCGTCGAGCTGGTCCACGGTCTCCATCAGGATGCGGCTCCACGGCAGTTGCGTGCCGTAGATCGCGCAGCCGAGCGAATCCAGCATCAGCAGCTTGATGCGCTCGATCACCGGCGCGGGAATGTCGTCGTAGCGCAGCGTGCTGACGAAGTCGGCGATGCCGCGGGTGTAGGGGTTCTGGAGTTGGTCGGTGTGACTCATCAGTTGGCTCATCAGTATCAGTTTTTGGTGAGCCAAGTATTGGTCGCTAGGTATTCGTTTGTAAATTGCAGGTTTCGTGTTTATTATTGCGCTTCAGGAAATAATTGAGAGAAAGAGCAAAGGCGATATTGATGAGTCAAAAGCATTTTTCTGGTGTCGATCTGGATGGCGTGCGCGGTTTTGTCGCTGTCGCCGAACGTCAGACTTTCGCCGACGCCGCTCTATCGCTCAATATTTCGGCATCGGCGCTGACGCGTCGCATCCAACGGCTGGAAACGGCGATCGGCACGCCGCTGCTGGAACGCACCACGCGGCGCGTGGCGCTCACGCCGGCCGGGCAATTGTTCCTGCCTGGCGCGCAACGCAGTTTGCAGGAACTGACGGCGGCATTGCGGCTGGTCGACGACGCCGGCGACACGCGCACGGGCCAGATCGTGGTCGCCTGCATCCCGACGGTCGCCAAGCAACTGCTGCCACGCATCATCCGCGACTATCGCCTGAGCCGCCCCGACGTGCGCATCCGCATGATCGACGGCACCGTCGAGGTGGTGGCGCGTAATGTGCGCGACGGTACGGCCGATCTCGGACTGACTTTTCCCACGCTGCCGGATCCCGATTTCGTGTTCGACGCGCTGCTGACCGATCCGTATTGCCTGGTCTGCCCGATCGATCATCCGCTGGCGGCGCTGCCCGAAGTGCGATGGACCGACCTCAAGCCCTACCAGCTGATCATTTCCGGTTCCGGCAGCGGTAACCGCATCATCCTCGACCAGGCGCTGCGCGCGGTGAACTGGCAACCCGAACGGCCGGTCGAGATCGAGCACCTGACGACGTCGCTGGGGTTGGTAGAAGCGGGATTGGGCATTTCGGTGGTACCGCAATCGGCGCTGCCTGGCGAGATGTCATCGCGCATCGCCGTCAGGCCACTGATCAGCCCTACGGTATCGCGCACCATTGGCCTAGTGCGCCGGCGCGGCGTCACGCTGACGCCGCTGGCGCAACACTTCTTGCGCGCCGTGCGACGCATGGCGCCCGAGCTGGAACGCGAAAGCGTCGATTACAGCCGCAAGATGGCGAGGTCGTCCGCGACAGGCGCGATTTAGCCCTGATCGGTTGAAATGATGCTGCCGTCATGCGCTGCATGGGAGATGGCTTGTTGCGCGCTGCGGTTCTGTTTGTAAAAGGCGATGAATGCATCCGCCGGCATCGGCATCGCATACAGCCAGCCTTGCGCATAGTCGACTTTCTGCCTCCGTAAATACTCGGCCTGTTCTTCGGTCTCCACGCCTTCAGCGACGATCTTCAGGAACAGCGTGCGCGCCATGCCGATGATGTGCGGCGTCACGCTGCTGATGGCGGAGTCGGTGCCGATGGTGTCGATGAAGGATTTGTCGATCTTGAGCGCGTCCAGCGGCAGGCTTTGCAGGTGCGACAGGCTGGAGTAGCCGGTGCCGAAATCGTCGATCACCACGGCGTGGCCGAGGGCGCGCGCGTTGCCCAGCGTGAGGCGCGCGGGCAGCACGTTGATGAAGCCGCGCTCGGTGGCTTCCAGCCAGATCTGCTGCGCTTCGACGCCGCTGCGCGCGAGCGCGTGCTGCAGCACGTCGATGACGCGGCCGGTGCGGATGTCGTCGGCGCCAAGGTTGATGGCGATGTGCACGCTGCGGTCGTTGATCAACAGTTCGCCGAGGTCTTCCATCACGTGGTCGATGACCTGGTCGGTGATGGCCATGATGAGGCCGCTGTCTTCGGCCAGCGGAATGAACAGATCGGGCTGCACCAGGCTGCCGTCCGGACGCAGCCAGCGCACCAGCGCTTCGGCGCCGACGCAGTTGCCGCTGGCCAGTTCGATGATGGGCTGGTAGTGGACGATGAATTCACGTTTCTTCACGGCGATTTCCAGTTCGCCCAATGGCGACAAGCGTCGCCGCAGGCTCCACATCACCAGGCCGACCATCAGCACGCTGAGCACGACGCCGATGGGCACCAGCCGCAGCTCCTCTTCGCGCATGCGCTCGAACAGGAAACTGCGCGGCTCCATCGCCACCGCGACCAGGCTATCGCCGCGCGCCACTGCAATCAGGCGCTCGTCGTCGATGCCGTTGACCGGGTTGGCGACCACGCGGCGCACCACCTCGGGGTCTGGCGCATTGAGGTCGCCCAGGATGTGGCCGCTGCCGGTGGCGACCGCCAGGCGCATGCCGGGGTCGACGATCACGTCGGAGAACCGCGACGGTACGGTGAGCACATTGTGCGAGCGGTATTGCAGCGCCATCATGGCGTTGCCCTGGGTGATCAGCGGCTGCATGCGCAGCGTGACTTCAAGGCCGTCTTCGGTGACGAAGTCGGCCGGCGTCTGCTGGACGCGCTCGTTCACCAGGCCCCAGGAAGTGCATTTAAGCAGGCCGTTTTCGAAGTAGCCGATTTCATCGACTGAGCGCGTGTTGATGGTCAGGCGGCGCATGCGCGCGATGTGATCGGGCGAGCAGGGCAGCAGGTTGAGCGGCTCGACCGCGTAGAGCGCGGAACGGATTTCGCGCAGCGAAATGTTGGCGCGCTGGATGGCGCGTCGGGCGAACAATTCGAGACGGCCTTGTTCCTCGTTGACGGCGCGGGTCCAGGCCAGGTACATCATGCTGCCCAGCGGCGCGGCGATGGAAACGATGACCAGCACGGTGGCGATGACGATGGCGCGGGAACGGTCCAAGATGAGCTCCTTCCATGGACATGGCAGGGGCAAATGTCCTGCTGTCTTCCAGTGTAGGCACAAATCCCGGGAGTTGTCTTGTTGGCAACATCGGTGTGTTGCTAAACAACCGACAGAGCAGCCTGTCAGCGCTATCAGGGCCGCGCCAGGCCGTCGTCCTCGTCGTCCACGACTTCTGGCACCTGGGCGCGGTTGAGCCGGTAATAGGCGATGAAGTCCGCCGCCGGCATCGCCTTGGCATACAGCCAGCCTTGCACGTATTCGACCCGGTGCTTGCGCAGGTAGTCGGCTTGTTCCTGCGTTTCGACGCCTTCGGCGACGATGCGCAGGCCCAGCGTCTTGGCCATGCCGATGATGTGCGGCGTCACGCTGCTGGTGGCGGAATCGGTGCCGATGGTGTCGACGAAGGACTTGTCGATCTTGAGTGCGTCCAGCGGCAGGCTTTGCAGATACGACAGGCTGGAATAGCCGGTGCCGAAGTCGTCGATGGCGACCGCGTAGCCGGTGTTGCGCGCATTGGTCAGCGTGACGCGCGCCGAGTTGACGTCCATGAAGCCGCGCTCGGTGGCTTCCAGCCAGATCTGCCGCGGCTCGATACCGGTGTGTCTGAGCGCGGCGGCGACCGAGTCCAGTGCGCGTCCGCTCTTGATGTCGTCAGCGCTCAAATTGACGGCGATGTGCAGGCCGCGGTCTGCCACCAGCAACGCATTGAGTTCGCTGACCACGCTCCGGATCACCTGGTCGGTGATCGGCAGGATCAGGCCGCTTTCTTCCGCCAGCGGGATGAACAGGTCGGGCCGCACCATGGTGCCGTCCGGACGGCGCCAGCGCACCAGCGCTTCGGCGCCGATGCAGCGGCCGCTGGCGAGTTCAATGATGGGCTGGTAATGCACCACGAACTCGGCGCGCTTGACCGCGATGCTTAGTTCACCCAGCGGCGACAGGCGCCGGCGCACACCCCAGATCAGCGCGCCGACCAGCAGCGCCGCCACCAGGATGCCGACCGGCACCAGCAGCAATTGCTCCTGGCGCAGGCGCTTGAACAGAAAATTGCGCGGCTCGATGGCGATGGCGATCAGGCCGGCGGAATGGGCGGTCGCCACCAGGTAGCTGTCGTCAACGCTGTTGACCGGGTTGGCGATGATGTCGCGCACCAGCATCGGATCGGGGGAATTCTGCTCGCCCAGCACGAAGCCCTGGTCGGTCGCGGTAGCCAGCTGGATGCCCGGATCGACGATCACGTCGGCGAAGCGCGACGGCACCGTCAGCACATTGTGCGAACCGTATTGCACCGACATCATCGGATTGCTCTGGGTAACCACGGGCAGCATGCGCAATGTCACCTGCAGGCCGTCCAGGGTGACGAAGTCTGGCGGCGTCACCGCCACGCGCACAGTGGTGCGGCCCCATGAGGTGCATTGCAGGAAGCCGTTGCGGAAATAGCCGATCTCTTCCACCGAGCGCGTGTTGACGGTCAGCTGGCGCATGCGCGCGATGTGCGCGTCGGAGCAGGGCGGTACGTTGAGCGGCTCGATCGCGTGCAGCGCCGAGCGGATTTCAGTGAAGGAAATGTTGGCGCGCGCAATGGCGCGCTCAGCGTATTGGGTCAGGCGGGTCTGTTCTTCGTTGACCGCGCGCGTCCACGACAGGTACAGCATGCAGGCCAGCGGCAGCACGGCGCACAGGATGGTCAGCACCATGGTGATAAGGATGACGCGCGATCGTTTCAAGGCCGCTCTCCCCGCTGTTGTTGTCTGGAGCTGCTCCGCTTTGAGATGAGTGTAGGGCAAATTCCCGCGCGCGTGGCGACGCCCGTGGCGGCCGGAACACGCATTTGCTTATTCATGCTTTGAAGTCATGGATGAAATGATATTGATGCTGTTTTAAAGCGGGCGCCGAAGCGCCACAATCCACTCCGTCAATCAACCAATTCATCAACGGAACAACGGAGAAACCATGTACGCAATTACCGGAATCACAGGCCAGGTCGGCGGCGTCGTCGCGCGCCAATTGCTGGCGCAGCACAAGGGCGTGCGCGCAGTCGTACGCGACGCCGCCAAGGGTGCGCAATGGGCGGCGCAGGGCTGCGGCCTGGCGCTGGCCGACATGAACGATGCGGCGGCATTGGAGCGCGCTTTCCACGGCGCGCAGGGCGTGTTCATCCTGCTGCCGCCGACCTTCGATCCGACGCCGGGCTTCCCGGAGGCGCGCAACTGCATCGCCGCGATTCGCCAGGCCCTGCTGGCGGCGCAGCCGAAGAAGGTGGTTTGCCTTTCGACCGTCGGCGCTCAGGCCAGCCAGGAAAACCTGCTCAACCAGCTCGGCCTGCTGGAAGAAGCGCTGAGCGATTTGCCGATGCCGGTGGCCTTCCTGCGCGCCGGCTGGTTCATCGAGAATGCGCTGTGGGATGTCGCCGCGGCGCGCGAAGGCGCCATGCCGAGTTATCTGCAGCCGCTCGACAAGCCGGTGCCGATGGTCGCCACCGCCGATGTCGGTCGCGTTGCGGCGGAGTTGCTGCTGGAAGAGTGGCAAGGCAAGCGCATCGTCGAACTGGAAGGACCGAAGCGCATCACGCCGCTGCAACTCGCGGCAGGCTTCGGTAAATTGCTGGGCCGCGAGGTCGAAGCGCAGATCGTGCCGCGCTTCACCTGGGCCGACCTGTTCCGCAAGCAGGGCATGGGCAATCCCTTGCCGCGCATGCAGATGCTGGACGGTTTCAACGAAGGCTGGATCGAGTTCGAAGGCGGCCGCACCCGTTCGCGCAAGGGCGAGGTGGAACTGGACACCGTGCTGCGCGAGCTGATCGCCCGCGCAGGCTGACCGGCTCTTGACTTGAGGTCAGCGCGCGCTGCGCTGGCCCCAGATCACGCCAGTCAGCACCAGCGCACCGGCCAGCGCATGATAGGCGTGCAGTTGCTCACCCAGCAGCGCCCATGCCGCCAGCGCTACCAGCAAGGGCAGCAGGTTGGCGAACAAGGCGCTGCGCGGTGCGCCCAGATGCTTGATGGCGTTCATCCACAGGAATGGCGCGCCGATCGACGCCAGCAGGCCGGCGTACATCACCATCGGCAGGTTCTGCGCGGTCAGCGGCGAGGCCGGCGCCGCCAGCCAGAACGGCAACAGGATCAGGCTGCCGAAGATGGCCTGCACATACAGCTGCGTCCACGTCGTCAACGGCAGCGACCAGCGTTTCAGCAATACGCCGTAGAGCGCATTGGAGGCCACCGCGATCAGCATCAGCGCGTCGCCGGTGTGCAGGCCGCCGCTGAACAGTTTGCCCGGGGCGCCGTGCGTGCTCAGCACGATCAATCCCAGCAGCGACACCAGGCCGCCCGCGACGCGCGCGGTCGACAGCGGTTCGCCGGACAGTATGCTGCTCAGGCAGGCCGAGATTAGCGGCATCAACGCTACCGTCACACCCATGTTGACGGCCGAGGTGCTGTGCGCCGCCTCATACGCCAGCCCCTGGTACATCGCCATGCCCAGCGCGCCGAGCAGCAGCAGGCGCGCCCAGTTCCAGTCGGCCGCAATCGCTGCGCGCTGCCGCCATGCGGCAAGGCCGAGGAAGGGCGTCATCACCAGCACCGCCAGCACCCAGCGATAGAAGGCGATGGCCGCCGGCTCGATCGCGGTCGACGCGGCCTTGGTGACGATGGTGTTGCCGGACCAGATGCAGACAGCCAGCAGCGGCAGCAGGTAGAACTTGCCGCCAGTCTTTGAGAGTGCAACGGATGCAGCGGCGGAGGTGCTTTGCGCAGGCGCGGCCAGCGCGGAAGTGCGATTCGACATGATGGCTCCTTGGAAGTGTTGCACCATCGTGCGCGTTTTCCATGCGTGCATAAAGTGATATTGTTGCAGTTCATCAGTGCAACTGATGCAGCATTTAATTCAGCAACATTCACTTTTTGCAGGAGCAATCCGCATGCGCGATCTCGACTTCAACATGGTGCTCGACCTTGAGGCTCTGCTGCGCGAAGGCAGCGTGGTCGGCGCGGCCAAGCGACTGCATTTAAGCGCACCGGCCATGAGCCGCCGCCTGGCCAACCTGCGCAATGCCGTCGGCGATCCCTTGTTCGTTCCTGCCGGGCGCGGTCTGGTGCCGACCCAGCGCGCGCTGGAATTGCGCGACAAAGTGGACGCCCTGGCGCAGGAAATGCGCAAGGTCTTCATGACCGATCAGGTCGATCTGTCGACGGTGGAACGCACGATGGTGTTGCGCACCAATGACGGCTTTGCCGGCGCCTGGGCGGCCAAGCTGGCGCAGCGCGTGGCGCAGGAAGCGCCCGGCATTTCACTGCGCTTTTCGCCACGCACCGACAAGCACGTAGCCGGCCTGCGCGACGGTCTCATCGATCTGGAAGTGGGGGCGCTGCATGAGGGCGACGACACCTCGGATGAGCTGCACACGCAACTGTTGTTCCGCACGCCGTTCGTCGGCGTGGTGCGCGCCGGTCATCCGCTGGCAAGCAAGAAAATCAGCCTCGCCAATTTCACCGCATGGCCGCACATCTCGGCCTCGCGCCACGGCCATAACAGCGGTCCGATCGACGATGCGCTGGAAGCGCGCGGCCTGCAACGCAAGGTTAGATTGGTGGCGCCGGGATTTCAATCTGCCATGGTGATGGCGGCTTCGTCAGACATGGTCGCCGCCGCGCCCGAACTGTTCGCGCGCTGGGCCATGCAGCATCTGCGCCTGCATATTTTTCGCCTGCCGCTGGCGACGCCGGAAGTGGAAGTCTCGCAGAGCTGGCATCCGCGCCGCCACACCGACCCGGTGCACAAGTGGCTGCGCGGGCTGGTGCGGGAATTGTGCAGCGACGGTATCTGATCGCCTGACCGGATCGTTCAGGCCAGCGTGGTGGTGACTTCCGTCTTGACGCTGGTCATCAGTTTTTGCACCGGGCATTTCTCCGCCACCGCCAGCAGCTCCTGACGCTGCGCTTCCGTGAGATCGCCGCTCAGGCTGATGGACGCGGACAGGCGATAGACGCCCTGGCGTTCTTCGCTGTTGTCGCGATCGATGCTGATCTGGATGTCTTCCACCGGAATGTTCTTGCGCTTGGCGTACCACACCATCGTCAGCGCCTTGCAGGCGCCGAGCGCAGCGTCGTACAGGTCATGCGGATTGGGGCCTGCATCGACGCCGCCTTCGTCCACCGCGCCGTCAACCGAAATCACGTGGTTGCGCACGTGGACGATGTGGCGCATGGCGAGCGACTGGTCGCGCTTGATCTGGATGGACATGGACGTTCCTTGCAATGAATTGGGGGAACGCCAAATGTAGCGCAGTTTTTAACGCTGCGGCATTCCTTCCTCAGGCGCGATAGCGGAACGGCGCCTTCAGCAAATCCTCGATCTTTACCGGCAAATCGCGCACGCGCACGCCGGTGGCGTGATACACCGCCGCCGTTACGGCCGGGGCCAGTCCTGCGATGCCGATCTCGCCGATGCCGCGCGCGCCGAGCTCGTCCAGCGCCTTGTCCGGATAGTCGAGGAACACCACGTCCATGTCCGGCGAATCGGCATTGGTCACCATCACGTAATCGGCCAGGTTGTTGTTCACCGGCTTGCCGTTGCGCTGGTCGTAGTGGGTTTCTTCAAACAGCGCCATGCCCAGTCCCATCACCACCGCGCCCTCGATCTGGTTGCGCCCGGTGCGCGGATTGATGATGCGGCCGGCGTCGATCACGGTCACCACGCGGCTCACGCGCAGGCGCGCGATGTCCGGTTGCCAGCGCACCTCGACGAAATGCGCGCCGTAGGAATGGATGGAGATCTTGTCCGCGCCCGGATCGCTGCTGCTGGCGCCGGACTTGCCCTTGCCTTCGACGCCGCTTAGTTGCGCCGCGCGCAGCACCTCGGCGAATGCCACGCCGCTTTGCGGCGATTGCCCGCGCCGGTGGATGCGGCCGCCGGAGAAGGTCAGTTCTTCGGCGCGGGTCCCGCGCAGCGGTGAAGACGGATGCTCAGCCGCTACCGCGACCGCCTGCTGCATGGCGGCGCGTGCGGCCTGCGCCACGGCCGGCACCATCGACGCGGTGGCCATCGAACCGCCCGACATCGGTCCCGGCGGCAGCTTGGTGTCGCCGATGGCGACGATGATGTTGGACATCGGGATGCCGGTGGTTTCAGCCACCATCTGCGACACCACGGTATAGGTGCCGGTGCCGATGTCCTGCACCGCCGACGACACGCGCGCGTTGCCGTCGCTGCCCAGCGTCACCGCCACTTCCGCGCCGAGCCGCTTGGCCATCCACGAACACGCCGCCACGCCCCAGCCGACGATTTCACCGTCCTGCTGCATACTGCCCACGGCCGGATTGCGGCGCTCCCAGCCAAAGCGTTCGGCGCCGGTCTGCAGCGCTTCGCGCAGATGGCGTGAAGAAAACGGCGCGTTGATGCTCTGGTCGGTGGCCGGTTCATTGAGCAGGCGCAGCTGCACCGGATCAATGTTGAGCGCAATCGCCAGCTCATCCATCGCCGATTCGGTGGCGAACAGGCCGGGCACCGCGCCCGGGCCGCGCATCGAGGTATTGGGCGCGATGTGGCGCTTGACCGGCGCACCGGTGACGCGCAGGTTGTCGGTGCCGTACAGATAGGCGGTGGCTTCGCCGCAGTGTTCGACGCTCGCTTCCACCTGCGCCACGTGGAACAGGTAATCCTGCTGCACCGACGTCAGCTTGCCGCCCGCCGTGGCCGACAGGCGCACGCGCTGCTGGGTGTTGGTGCGATGGCCGACGTTGTGGAACATCATGTCGCGCGACACCACCAGCTTGACCGGCCGGCGCAGGTTGCGCGCCGCCTGCGCCGCCAGCAGGCTGTGCCCCCATGGCCACAGCTTGCCGCCGAAACCGGAGCCGAGGTATTCGGTGATGATGCGCATGTTCTCCGGCGGTACGCCCAGCATCTGGCTCATGACGCCGCGATGGTTGACGATGGCCTGCGAGGTTTCGTACAGCGTGAACGATTGCGACAGGCTGTCGTACAGCGCCACCGAGGCGTGCAGCTCGATCGGGTTGTGCGTCTCCACCGGCGTGGTGTAGGTCTGGTCGATGCGCACTGCCGCATTGGCAAAGGCCGCATCGGGACTGCCGCGTTCGCTGTCGACCTTGGGTTTGCCGTCGGCCGCCAGCTCCTTGCGCACGTCATGCGCTTCCTTGCGGTAGTCGACGCGCACCGCGGATGCCGCTGCCGTGGCTTGTTCGAAGGTATCGGCCAGCACCAGTGCAATGTATTGGCCGTAGTAGCGCACCGTTGTGTCTTCCAGTGGCGGACGCTTCTCGTCGGTCTTGACGCCCGAAGACGGATTGATGTGGAAGAAGCGGCCGATGTTGTCGTGCGTGTAAATCATGCGCACGCCGGGCATCTTCGCCGCCGTTGCCGTGTCGATGCTGCGGATATCGCCGTGGGCGATGGTGGCGCATACCGGCACCGCGATCAGCATGTCGGGATAGCGATGGTCCGAGGTGTAGCGCGCGCGACCGGTGACCTTGAGCGGACCGTCGATGCGCGGCACGGCGGCGCCGACGCCGGTCTGCAGGGACGGATTCTGGGACTGGACGGGTGAGGGCATCATGCGCTCCTTTTAGCAGCGTCTTGAGTAGCGGCGGTGCGCAAGGCTTGCACCAGGCAGCGCTGAATCAGGTCGACCTTGAACACGTTGTCGCGCAAGGGCCGTGCATCGCGCACCGCAGCGGCGGCGGCGCGGGCGAACACGTCCACCGTGGGCGCCGCATCCTGCAGCACGGCTTCGGCTTCAAGAGAACGCCAGGGTTTGGCGCCGACGCCGCCGAGCGCGACGCGCGCACGTGAAATCCGATTGCTGTCGATACTCACTTGCACCGCCGCCGAGGCCAGCGCAAATTCATACGACGCGCGATCGCGCAGCTTGAGATAAGTCGATCCGGCATTCGCAAGCGGCGGCCGCAGCGTCACATGCGTCACCAGTTCTCCCGGCGCCAGCACGGTCTCGCGTTGCGGCGTGCTGCCCGGCAGCAGATGGAATTCATTGATCGGCACGATGCGCGCGCCGTTCGCGCCCTGCACGTGGATGATGGCCTCCAAAGCCACCAGCGCGACGTTCATGTCGGACGGATTGGAGGCAATGCACTGCGCGCTGGTGCCGAGGATCGCCAGGTTGCGATGGAAGCCTTCCTGCGCCGCACAGCCGCTGCCGGGCTGGCGCTTGTTGCAAGCCGTGGCGGTGTCGCGGAAGTAGACGCAACGCGTACGCTGCAACAGGTTGCCGCCGGTGGTGGCCATGTTGCGCAGCTGCGCCGACGCGCCCGACAGCAACGCCATGCTCAGCATCGGATAACGCTGCACGATCAACGGATGATTGGCGAGGTCGCTGTTGCGCACCAGCGCGCCGATTTTAAGGCCGCCGTCGGCGGTCTGTTCGATCTGATTGAACGGCAGGCGATTGATGTCGATGACTTGTTGCGGCTGCTCGACGTCGAGTTTCATGAGGTCAATCAGCGTGGTGCCGCCGGCGAGGAAGCGGACCGGTTGCGGTGCAACGTCCATCGACGCGGCAGCGAGGCGCACGGCCTCGTCGGGACTCTGTGCGCGCAGCATCTGGAAGGTGTGCATGGCGGCTCCTGAAAGATGTGAAGAGAAGGATGAGCGGGAATCAGCCGGCGTCGCGCACCTGGCGAATGGCGGCGAGGATGTTGGAATACGCGCCGCAGCGGCAGATGTTGCCGCTCATGGCTTCCTTGACGTCGGCATCGGCGCGTCCGCACGGTTCGGTCAGCAGCGCCGCCGCCGACATGATCTGGCCGGAGGTGCAATAGCCGCATTGCAGACCGTCATGGGCGACGAAGGCGGCCTGCAGCGGATGCAGGCGATCCGGTGTGCCGAGTCCTTCAATCGTGGTGACGCTGTCGCCCTCGTGCATCGCCACCAGGCTCAGGCAGGAATTCACGCGGCGGCCGTTGACGTGCACCGTACAGGCGCCGCACTGGCCGTGGTCGCAGCCTTTCTTGGTGCCGGTGAGCTGGAGGTTTTCGCGCAGGTAGTCGAGCAGGCTGGTGCGCACGTCGACTTTGGCTTCCTGCGCAACGTCGTTGACGGTCAGTCGCACCGTGACAAGTGAGTCGTCCACTGCGCCGACCGGGGCCGAGGCCGCAACCGGGGCTGCCAGCGCGGCCGTCGGCAAGGCCCCCAGCGCGCCGCTGGAACCGACCCACATCAGGAAGGAGCGGCGTGTCAGTTGCGGTGCGCCGCTTTCCGCATCGCTCTCTTCTGCGGGCGGACTTGCGGATTCGACAAGTCCGGAATTGTCTTGCCCGGACGAAGGCGGGGAAGGGCGGCGTTCTTCTTGCTGGTTTTCATTCATGATGGGCTCATTGAAAATTGGCTGGAAGCAGACCAGTTTGGCCGCGTGCTTGCAACGAAAGTTCAACAAAACCCACGCAAAAAACGATGCAGCGCGATAGCGCATTGCGCTGACGTCAAGATGCTGTTTTGTCTGACTGCGCCGCCCCCTCGAAGAGCGCCTAATGACAAGTTAAAGGCGACGCTATATCGCTGGAAATATCACGCGCCGCAACCGCCAACCACCCAGCGCCACAGTCAGCCCGAGCGCGGCCAGTTCGCACACAGCCGCCACCCATCCCAGGTCAATGACACCCACGCTGTTCAGCGTCAGCGCACCGAGCGCCGCACCCAGCGAAAACCCCAGGTACATGAACGACGCATTGAGCGAGAGCACCACCGAGGCGCCCTTGAGTCCGGCCGCCTCAATCAGGCTGGCCTGTTGCGCCGGATAGAACGCCCAGTGCGCCACACCCCATGCCGCCACGCCGATCAGCACCGGGATCAGCGCATGCGATGGTGCAATCCACTGCGCGCTGCCCGACAACAGCATGAACGCCGCCACCGTGACCAGTAGCGCCGGCACGATGACGCGGCGCGCGCCGTAACGATCCACCGACTTGCCGCCGATGGCCACACCAAGGGCAGCAGCTGCGCCCCACATGAACAGCACGTAGCCGATTTCGGCGCCGCGCAAGGGTGTCGCCTGCGTCACGAAGATCGCCAGGTAGGTGTAGATGGTGTACGCGCCGGTGGCCCACAGCGTGGTCGTCAGCAAGGTGCCGAGGATCACCGGATCCTTCGCCGTGGCGAGGCGTTCGCGCAGGCTCGCCACCGGCAGGTTGGCGCCGATGCCGCGCGGCAGACCGAACACCACGCCGATGGCCGCCGCCACCGACAGCGCGGCCACCCCGGCGAAGGTCATGCGCCAGCCGAGCCGGTCGCCGATCAGCGCGCCCAGCGGCACGCCGAAAGCCACCGCGATCGAGATGCCGCCGTTGACGATCGCCAGTGCGGTGCCGCGTCGTTCCGGCGCGACGCTGGCGCCGGCCAAGGCATTGGCGCCGGGTACGAAGATCCCGGCCGACGCCGCCAGCAGGATGCGCGCCGCCATCAGCATCCAGTAGTCGCGTGCCGCCCAGGCCAGCACATTGGCCAGCGCAAACACCACCATCGCGGCGATCATCAGGCTGCGCCGCTTGACGGCGCCGGTCAGCGCGGTCAGCACTGGCGAACTCAATGCGTAGGCCAGCGCAAACACCGTCACCAATTGGCCGGCCGCCACCACGCTGATGTGCAAGTCGGCGGCGATATCCGGCAACAGGCCGGCGATCATGAAGCTCTCGGTGCCGACGGCGAAGGTGCCGAGGGCGAGCCAGAACAGCGGCGTGTAATTGTTCGTACCTTGCGATTTGATCTCAGTCATACGCCCTCCGCCGAGGCCGCAGCACCAATCTCACCAATCTCACCAATCTCACTAATCGCCGCGCATTCCTGATCCGACAAACAGATGCGCACCGCAGCGACGTTCTGCTCCAGATGCTGCGTGCGCGAGGTGCCGGGAATCGGCAACATCACCGGGCTGCGCTTGAGTAGCCATGCCAGCGCGATCTGTGCCGGCGTGGCCGCGTGACGTGTGGCGATGGCGTCGAGCACCGCCGTTTGCGCCAGGCTGCCGGCCGCCAGCGGATACCAGGGGATAAAGCCGATGCCGTGTTGCGTGCAGTAATCCAGCACTGCTTCGCTGCTGCGATCGCTCAGGTTGTAGCGGTTCTGCACGGTCGCCACTTTGAAGTAACGCGAGGCTTCGCGGATCTCGTCGACGCCGACTTCGCTCAGTCCGGCATGCCGCACCAGGCCGATGTCGATCAGGTGGCGCACGGCGTCGAACTGTTCACGCGCCGGCACGGTGGGATCGATGCGATGCAACTGCCACAGGCCGATCTGCTCGACGCCGAGCCGGCGTGCGCTGGCGTGGGCCTGCTGGATCAGGTACTCGGGCCGTCCCAGCGGCGTCCAGCGATCGGGTCCGGTGCGCGCCAGCCCGGCCTTGGTCGCCACCAGGATGCCGCCGTAAGGATGCAGCGCGGTGCGGATCAGTTCTTCCGACACGTTCGGCCCATAGGAGTCGGCCGTGTCGATGAAGTTGACGCCGACGTCGGGCAACATCCGCAACGTGCGGATGGCCTCGGCGCGGTCGGCCGGTTCGCCCCAGATGCCGGGGCCGGTGATGCGCATGGCGCCGTAGCCGAGGCGGTGCACTTCGGTTTCGCCACCGATCAGGAAGCTGTTGTAGCTGGACATGGTGTTTTCCTTGATGCGTATGTGTGTGCTTACGCTGCCAGCGCCTGCTCGTGGAACGGATAGTCGGTGTAGCCGACTTCCGTGCCGCCGAAGAACGAAGGGCGGTCGTAGGCGTTGAGCGGCCAGCCGTTGCGCAGGCGTTCCGGCAGATCCGGATTGGCGATGAAGTCGCGGCCGAAAGCCACCAGGTCGGCGTCGCCGGCTTGCAGGATCGCTGCGGCGCTGTCGCGCTTGAAACCGCCGGCGGCGATGATGAGGCCGGGATAGTGACGGCGCATCAGTTGCGCGGCCACCGGCGCCGGATCCTTGCTGTCGTCGTCGACGTTGCCCAGCACGCGCGGCTCGATCAGGTGCAGGTAGGCGAGGTCGAGCGGCGCCAGTTGGCGGGCAACGTAGGAAAACAGTTCCTGCGGATTGCTGTCGGACATGTCGCCCCAGGTGCCGCTCGGGCCGAGTCGCACCGCCACGCGCTTGTGGCCCCACACATCGATCAGCGCACGCGTGACCTCAAGCAGGAAGCGGCTGCGGTTTTCATAGGAGCCGCCGTACTGGTCGGTGCGCTTGTTGCTGCCGTCTTGCAGGAACTGGTCGAACAGGTAGCCGTTGGCGGCATGGATTTCAACGCCGTCGAAACCGGCGGCGACGCCGCGTACGGCCGCGTTGCGGAAGTCTTCCACCAGACCGGCGATTTCTTCAATCCGCAATGCGCGCGGCGGCGTATTCGGCACCCATCCCGATTCGGTGTAGGCGACGCCGCCGTGTTCGACCGCCGACGGCGCGACCGGTTGGCCGCCATCGGGTTGCAACTGGCTGTTGGACTGGCGTCCGGCATGGTAGAGCTGTAAAAAGATGCGGCCGCCCTTGGCATGCACGGCGTCGGTGACCAGCTTCCAGCCGGCGATCTGATTGTCGTCATACAGGCCGGGCGCGCCCAGGTAACCGTTGCCGTTGGCGGCGGCGATGGTGGCTTCGCCGATGATCAGGCCGCCGGCCGAGGCGCGCTGCGCATAGTAGTCGGCCATCAGCGGGCCGGGGATGGCGCCGGCTTCGGCGCGCATGCGGGTGAGCGGCGCCATGACGACGCGATGGGACAGATGAAGCGGACCGATGACGAGCGGGGTGTGCAAGGTGGACATGATGTTTTCCGTGATGAGGTTGGCTTACAGGTGGCGAAGCAGTGTGTTTCGCCGGTGTAGCCAATATAGGTCTTTGCCCTCACAAGAAAAATAGCCCGCAGTTCGCAACATATCGGACAAGCATTCCGCAATCGATAGGTGTCGATCGGAATGTGCAGTGAAATTGCAATGCAGTGAAATTGTGAGCCGGCGATAAATCGGCTAAGGTGCGCTCAGGGCAGGTAAATCATTTAAAACGACGGGGAATCATGGATAGCCTCAACGGCATCGCAATGTTCGTGCAGGTCGCGGAAACGCGCAGTTTCACCGAGGCGGCACGCCTGCTCGGGGTGTCGTCGTCGGCGGTCGGCAAAAGTATTGCCCGCATGGAAGAGCGCTTGCGCGTGCGGCTGTTCCACCGCAGCACGCGCAGCATCACGCTGACGGCGGAGGGCTCGCTGTTCCTTGAGCGTTGCCGTCGCATCCTCAGCGAAGTCGACGCCGCCGAGGCCGAACTGTCCGACGCCGCCGGCAGTCCGCGCGGTCGTCTCAAGGTCGGCGCGCCGCAACTGACCGGTTTGCTGATGCCGGTGTTCGACAGCTTCATGCAACGCTATCCCGACATCGACCTCGACATCGACATGTCGGATCGCATGGTGGACGTGATCGAAGAAGGTTTCGACATCGTCATCCGTACCGGCGAGCAACACGACTCGCGCCTGGTTGCGCGCCGCATCGGCGCCTGTCCGCACGTGCTGGTGGCGACGCCCGGTTATCTGACGCGTCACGGCGAACCCGCGCATCCGAGTGATCTCGCACGTCATGCCTGCCTGCAACATCGCTTTCCCGCCACCGGCAAACTGGAACGCTGGCCGCTGCGGCGCGAAGACTCCGAACCCGAACTTGTCCTGCCGGAGACCATCACGGTCAACACCATCGAGCCGTTGGCCTACTCGGTGATGCAAGGACGCGGCATCGCCTTCCTGCCGACCTTCCTGGTACGCGAGGCGCTCAGCACCGGGCAATTGCGTACGGTGCTGGACGATTACCTTGAGCGCACCGTGACGTTCTGGATGCTGTGGCCGGCCAGCCGCTATGCCTCGCCCAAGCTGCGCGTCTTCATCGATCACCTGAGCCAGCATTTGCGCATCTGAGCATCTGCACGCCTGGTCAGCACATCAAATTGCCATGCCGAAAGTTCATGGGCATAATGGTCCGGAGCAACGTCGGCAGCGTCTCGGCACAAGCACCACCGCGTTGCAAGAAATTCAAGGCATCTGCCGCCGCAGCCGCACCCCGCCACAGGATCGTCGACAGGAGAATGCATGCGCAGGGCGAAGGGAAATCCGCATTACTTTCTGGCGCAGTTCCTGCCCCTGGCCGTACTGGTGCTGGTGGCCGCCGGTTTCCTCTATCACAACCGCATCGACGCCGAAATGCGCCGGCTGCAGCTCGAGCAGCGCGAACGCGTGTCGCTCGGCGCCGCCTCGCTGACCAACGACCTTGATGCACCGCTGCGTCACCTCAGCATCCTCACCAGCGAAGCGCCGATCGCGCACGCCATCAATCAGCCCACGCCGGAAAACCTGGCGCAGATGGCGGAGAATTTTTCCACGCTGATGCTGCGCAATCCTTACTATGACCAGGTGCGCTGGATCGATCAGGACGGCATGGAAAAAGTGCGCGTCAACATGACCAGCATGGGACCGGCGCCGGCATTCATAGCGTCGCTGCAGAACAAGAGGGACCGCCCGTATTTCTCCGACACGATGGCCTTGCCGCGCGGCGAGATGCTGGTGTCGCCGATGGATCTGAACGTCGAGAACGGCAAGATCGAAGTGCCGCACAAGCCGACGGTGCGGCTCGCCGTGGCGGTCGCCTCTGCGGACGGCAAGCCGGGCGGCATCATCATCATCAACGTGCTGATGGCGCCGCTGCTGGATCGTTTTTCCAATCAGGTGGAACGCGGGACCAACCGCGCCATGCTCCTTAACGGCGACGGCTACTGGCTCTACAGCACCAGTTCGGCCGACGAATGGGCCTTCATGTTCAAGCGCGAAGAAACCCTGGCCAAACGCCATCCCAAGGTCTGGAAAGCCATGGCGGCGCAGGCCGCCGGCACCATCACCGAAGACGGCATCTGGTCGTGGCAGCGCGTCGACCTCGACGCCAGCACCGGTCGCTACGGCCTGCACCAGCAGTCGCCCTGGACCGTGGTGTTGTACCTGCCCGAGAAGCGCATGCAGGTCGACAACTACAACATCCTGTTGCGCCTGTGCATGTTCGTCGGCCTGATCCTGTTGGCGCTGGCCCTGCTGAGCTGGCAGTTGGCCAGCAATCGTCGTCGCCGCGAAGCCGCAGTGCATGAGCGTTTCAAGGCCGAGGCAGAACTGAGCGCCAGCGAAAAGCGCGTCGCCGACTTGCTGCAACATCAGGAAACCCGCTCCATCCTGGCCTCGATCGTGGCGTCGTCGGAAGACGCCATCATCGGCACCGGCCTCGACGACGTCATCAACAGCTGGAACCCGGCCGCCGAAAAACTGTTCGGCTACCTGTCGCGCGAAGTGCTCAACCAGTCGGCCTACATTTTGGTGCCGCCGGAACGCACCGGCGAAGCGCGCCGCATCACCGACCAGCTGATGGAAGGCAAGACCGTCAGCAATTTTGAAACCGTGCGCTGGCACAAGGATGGCCGCCTGCTCGACATTTCGGTGACGGTGTCGCCCATCCTCGACGGCGACAAGAAGATCGCCGGCATCTCCTACATCGCGCGCGACATCACCAACCACAAGCGCCTCGAAAAAGAACTCAGCCAATACCGCCAGCATCTCGAAGGCCTGGTCGAGCAGCAGACCAGGACCCTGCGCGACACCAACAGCAACCTCGAGCTGGCACTGACCAAATCGGAGTCGGCCACGCGCGCCAAGAGCAGCTTCCTGTCCAACATGAGCCACGAGATCCGCACGCCGATGAACGCCGTGCTCGGACTCACCTACCTGCTCGAAAAGACCGTGCTGCAATCCGACCAGCGCGACCTGGTGCGCAAGATCATCGCCGCCGGCCATTCGCTGCTGGGCATCATCAACGACATCCTCGATGTCTCCAAGATCGAGGCCGGCCGGCTGGAAGTCGAGCATGTGCCGTTCCGCCTCAGCGCGGTATTGGAAAACGTCGTCAACGTCACCGCGCCCGCCATCGGCGACAAGGATGTCGAGCTGGTGGTCGGCTTCAACGACGTCGGCGTCGAACATTTGTACGGCGACGCGCTGCGGCTGGAACAGATCCTCACCAACCTGACCAGCAATGCCATCAAGTTCACCGCGCGCGGCGAGATCAGCATCCACGTCGCCGTCATCAGCGAAATCGGCGACAAGGTGATGCTGCGCTTCGCCGTCACCGACAGCGGCATCGGCATCCCGCCGGAACGCCAGCAAGACATCTTCCAGGCCTTCACCCAGGAAGACACCTCGACCACGCGCCGCTACGGCGGCACCGGACTCGGCCTGACCATTTGCCGTCATCTGGTGCAACTGATGAATGGCGAGATCGGCGTCACCAGCGAGCCTGGCAAGGGCAGCCAGTTCTGGTTCATGCTGCCGTTCCAGGCGATGCCGCCCGCTGCCGTCCAGTTGCCGGCGGACGGGCCGCTCTGTGTGCTGGTGGCCGATGACAACGCCACTGCACGCGCCATGCTGTCGGACACCATCAAGTCGATGGGCTGGCAGGTTGATGTAGTGGAGTCGGGCCAGGATGCGGTATCCAAGACCATGACGCGGCTGCGCCACAATCTCTACTACGACATCTACCTGCTTGACTGGAAGATGCCGGGCATGGATGGACTGGCGGCGGCCAAGGCAATCCGTGAAGCCTCTTCGCCGCAAGCCCGGCCGCCGATCGTGATCATGGTCACGGCGCATGCGCGCGACGAGGTGCTCAACGCGCCCGACGCCGAACTGGTCGACGCCGTGATCACCAAGCCGGTGACGCCGTCGACCTTGTACAACACCATCATCCACGTGCGCCAGCACCGCGACGAAACCAGGCTCCGCGGCGATGGCAGTGGCAATGGCGAAGCTGCGCCGCAAGCGTCCGGCGGCCGCGACAACCGTGAAGACCGCATCACCGGCGTGCGCGTGCTGGTGGTCGACGACAGCGAAATCAACCGTGAAGTCGCCAAGCGCATCCTCGAAGCCGACGGCGCCGAAGTGTTCGCCGCCGCCGACGGCCAGGAAGCGGTCGACTGGCTGCGCGAACGTCCGCAGGGCGTGGATCTGGTGTTGATGGACATCCAGATGCCGGTCATGGACGGTTACACCGCCACGCATGAAATCCGCGACACGCTGCAACTGCGCGAGTTGCCCGTGATCGCGCTGACCGCCGGCGCCTTCAAGGCGCAGCAGGAAGCGGCGATGGCGGCCGGCATGAACGGTTTCCTGTCCAAGCCTTACAACGTCGAGCAGATCATCTCGGTGGTGCGCCAGCACATCGCGCATCTGTCGGCAACTGAACTCGAACGCCGCCGCACTGCGCCGGCAGCGTATCCATCAGCGACGGTCTCGACCGTGTTCCCAAGCGCCACCGTCGGCGTGGAAACTGGCGGCTCCGCCGCTGTATCGGCGCAAGACCTGTCCGGCATCGACGTTGCCGTCGGCCTGGAGGCGTGGGGCAGCGAAGACATCTACCGCAAGTTCCTCGGCAAGTTCGCCGAGCAATACGGCAAGACCGGCAGCGAGATTTTGGCGCATATCCAGGCCGATGAACTGCCGCAGGCCAAAACCCTGGCGCACAAGTTGCGCGGCAGCGCCGGCACGCTGGCGGTGATTGACGTGCATCGCCTGGCCGGCGAACTGGAAGGCCTGCTGTCGGGCGCCGCGTCGGCTTCCGATTGCACCGTCAAGGCGGCCGAACTGGATGCGGCCCTGACGATCGCCCGGCGCGCCATCGACAGTTATACGGGGACGGCCTGAGGCCCTTTTTTGTTGCACGAACGTCGCTGCGCCTGCATTGGCGTCCCGATTCGGTTAAGCTGACGCGCACGCGCAGAGTCCGGACTGCCGTGTTGAATCCGGAAGAGAAAGGGATGTGTCTTGTCCGCCATTGAAGACAAAATATTACTTGCCGACATTGCCGTCGTTGCCAAAATCGACGCGGTGCCGATGATCCTCGACGTCATCTGCCGCACCACCGGCATGGGCTACGCCGCCGTCGCACGCGTCACCAAGGATCGCTGGATCGCCGCCGGCGTGCTCGATAAGGTCGCCTTCGGTTTGCCGGTCGGCGGCGAGCTGCAGGTCGACACCACCATTTGCGACGAAATCCGCGACAGCGGCGAGCTGGTGGCGATCGATCATGTCTCCGAAGACGAACGTTTTTGCAATCACCATACGCCCCGCATGTACGGCCTGCAAAGCTACATCTCGGTGCCGATCTACTGGCGTGGCGGCGAATTCTTCGGCACGCTGTGCGCCATCGATCCCAAGCCGGCCAGCGTGAAGACGCCCGAAGTGATCGACATGTTCAAGCTGTTCGCGCAGCTGATCGGCACGCATCTCGACAACCACGAACGCGCTGCCGCCAGCGAAGCCGCCTTGCTCAGTTCGCAGGAAACCGCCGACCTGCGTGAGCAATTCATCGCCATCCTCGGCCACGACCTGCGCAACCCATTGTCGGCGATCCTGCTGGCGACGCGTCTGCTGCGCTCCCAGGCCGACGAGCACGGGCTCAAGACCGTGGGCCAGATCGAACGCAGCGCCACGCGTATTTCCGGTCTGGTCGACAACATGCTCGATTTTTCGCGTGCACGGCTGGGCGGCGGTTTCGTGCTGGACCAGACCGCCGACAACACGCTGCAAAAGAGTCTTGAAGAAATCCTCACCGAAATGCGCCAAGTCTGGCCCGAGCGCGCCATCCATGCCGACATTGAATTGAACGAACCGGTTTGCTGCGACAGCGCGCGCATCTGCCAGCTGCTGTCCAACCTGATGTCCAACGCGCTCACCCACGGCGCGCGCAACGGCGCGGTCATGGTGACGGCGACCAGCCGCGACGGCGAGTTCGCGCTGAGCGTGCGCAACCAGGGTGTGCCGATCGCGCCGGATATCCAGCGTCGCCTGTTCCTGCCCTTCGTGCGTGGCAGCGACCGCACCGAAAAGAACAGCCTCGGCCTCGGTCTCGGCTTGTACATCGTCGCCGAAATCGCACGTGCCCACGGCGGCACGCTGGACGTCGAATCGACGCCGGAATACACGACGTTTTCGTTCCGGATGGCGTCGCGCGGACATGCGCAATTGACGACTGGAAATTAGCGATTGGCAATGAGCGATTGGCAATGAGCGAAGTCTGGTCGCGGCAAGCAGGGCCGCAGCGGTGACGTCCCGTACCGCTCGCCCGGCCCCTTGCGCCGCGCACGTGGTCGGTCGTATCTGGCAACTCTTTTCTTCTACGGAATCGGCGCATGAATAATCCGGCATCACCCGCATCCGAAGAGATGCAGCCCTCTCCCACGCCGTCGCCCCCGCCGCCGACCTTCGGCCAAGCGCTCCTGTTCTGGCTCAAGCTCGGCTTCATCAGCTTCGGCGGACCCGCCGGGCAAATTTCAATCATGCATCAGGAGCTGGTGGAAAATCGGCGCTGGATTTCCGAGCGGCGCTTTTTGCACGCGCTGAATTACTGCATGTTGTTGCCCGGGCCGGAGGCGCAGCAACTGGCGACCTACATCGGCTGGCTGCTGCACAAGACGCGCGGCGGCCTCGTCGCGGGCCTGCTGTTCGTCTTGCCGTCGCTGGCGATCCTCGTGCTGTTGTCGTGGCTCTACCTGGCCTTCGGGGATCAGCCGCTGGTGGCCGGCCTCTTTTACGGCATCAAGCCGGCCGTGACCGCCATCGTGCTGCAAGCTGCCCATCGCATCGGCAGCCGCACCCTCAAGAACAGCGTGCTGTGGACGATCGCGGCGGTGTCGTTTGTGGCGATTTTTGCGCTGGCGGTACCGTTTCCTGCAATCGTCGCGGCCGCGGCGCTAGCCGGTTATGTCGGCAGCAAACTGGCGCCGGACAAGTTTGCGGTGGGCGGAGGTCATGCCAAAGGGGACGCGTCGTACGGCAGGGCGGTGATCGATGACGATACGCCTACTCCGCCGCACGCGAAGTTCAGCTGGTTTCGCCTGGGCCGCGTGCTCGCCATCGGGGTGTTGCTGTGGGCGATCTCGATGGGACTGCTGGCGACGACGTGCGGCTGGGAGCACGCCTACACGCAGATGGGCTGGTTCTTCACCAAGGCGGCGCTGATGACCTTCGGCGGCGCGTATGCCGTCCTGCCTTATGTCTATCAGGGCGCGGTGGACCATTACCACTGGCTGACGCCGGTACAGATGATTGACGGCCTCGCGCTTGGCGAAACCACCCCGGGGCCGCTGATCATGGTGGTGGCGTTCGTCGGCTTTGTCGGCGGCTACGTCCGGGCGGTATTGGGACCCGAGCATCTGTTCCTGGCGGGAGCGCTCGCGGCGACGCTGGTGACGTGGTTTACCTTCCTGCCGTCGTTCCTGTTCATCCTGGCCGGCGGCCCGCTGGTGGAAGCCACACACGAAGATCTCAAATTCACGGCGCCACTGATGGCGGTGACGGCCGCGGTGGTCGGCGTGATCGTCAACCTGGCGGCTTTCTTCGGTTATCACGTGCTATGGCCGCAGGGCTTCGGCGCCGGCTTCGACTGGGTTGCGGCAGCAATTGCGCTGGCCGCAGCGGTGGCCTTGCTGCGCTACAAGCGTAACGTGATTCAGGTGATCGCCGTGTGCGCGGTCATGGGACTGGCGCTGAAGATGCTGGCCATCGCCTGATTTCGCGCTGACCGCGCATATCGTGTTTCAATAGCGCCGAAAAGCAATCAGATCAAGGAACGCATCACGTGTCGACGCACAAGAAAACCACCACCGGCGTAACCAGAACCACCCGGGCCATCGGCGCGGCCCTGGTCCTGATCGCCTTGTCCTATGCCGCCACGGGTGTGGCGCGCTTGCCGTCGCCGCCGGCGCTGATCGGGCTGGCGCTGGACTGGCAGCCGCCTTCGCGCAGCTGGGAATATTTCGACGGCGCGCCGCTGGCCGCGGCCGCCGTGCCGGCCGTCTTTGACGAGCGCAAGATCGATCTTGCGCCCGAGGTGGCGTGGCGCGACGGCGGCCGCATCGACTTTGCCGGCTTCCTCCGCGAGACCCACACCAACGCCTTGCTGGTGGTGCAGCACGGTCGCCTGGTCTACGAGCACTATCCGCTGGGCGCGCAGCGCGCCACGGTGTTTCCGTCGTATTCGGTGGCCAAGTCGATGCTGTCGGACCTGGTCGGCGTGGCGCTGGCCGAAGGCAAGATCACGGCGCTGTCGGATCCGGTGCGCAAGTATGTGCCGGACCTGCCGGAGAAATTCGCGACGCTCACCGTCGACGACCTGCTCAACATGCGTTCCGGCGTGCGCGTCGAAGAGAAGTACGACAGCGCGTTTTCGCAGATCGCCTTCATGTACATCACCACTGACCTGAAGCGCTTCGTGCGCGGGCTGGACAAGACTGCGTTCACGCCGGGACAGGGATTCACCTATCGCAGCGTCGATTACCTGCTGCTCGGCATGGTGCTGTCGGCGGCCACCGGCGAGCCGGTCACGCGCTATCTTGAACGCAAATTGTGGCAGCCGATGGGCGCGGCCTACGGCGCCAGCTGGAGCGTCGACAACAAGAAGCATGGCGTGGAAAAAAGCTTTTGCTGCGTCAATGCGCGCGCCGTCGATTTCGCCCGCTACGGCCTGCTGCATTTGCGCCAGGGCCGTGCCGGTGGCGTCCAGGTGTTGCCGGCGGCGTGGATGCAACGTCCGCCGGAAGTCGGCACGGCCGATGCCGATTTCGCCTACGGCCGCGGCTGGTGGCTGCCGCGTCAATCTGCCGCCCGCGACGACGGCCGCGCGCCGACCGACTACACCGCGATCGGCATTCACGGCCAGTACGTCTACATCGATCCGGTCAGCGACACCGTCATCGTCAAGCTCAGCGACCACGGCAACGAGCAGGACGAGGCGCTGACGGTGGCGGCCTTCCGCAGCATCGTCGCGGCGCTGCTGACCAGCGATTAAACGAGTTCAGGCCGCCCAGGCTGAACCGCGTATCACGCTGCAGAAGTTGCCGGGCGTAAACGCCGGCTCCTTGTCGGCGATCACGTCGCCCTTGACGTTGCCGAAGGTGGTGTCGGGTTTGTGGCGGATGCCGTTGTAGAAGGTCTGGATGATGTCTTCCTTGAAATTGCCGCCGCGAGGGTGCGCCAGCACCACCGCTTCGCGTTCGGCGTCGCTGTATTCCTCGTACTTCATGCCCAGCACGTCCATTTCCACGCCGGCCGTCACCAGCGCCACCACCGGGTGCATGTGCTGCGGGATGCCCGGCGTGGTGTGCAGGGCGATGGCGTTCCACACGGTGTCTATGTCGCCTTGCCCGATGCCGCGGCTGTCGAGGAAGTCGCGCGCGGCGTTGGCGCCATCGACTTCGAAGCGCTCGCAGGCGCTGCTGTGCTTGTGGCTCAGGCCCATGTCATGGAACATGCAGCTGCAGTACAGCAATTCGGGGTCGAACTTGAGGCCGCGCCGGCGTCCGGCCAGGGCGGCGAAATAGAACACGCGGCTGGAATGGTGGAACAGCAGCGGCGACACGGTGTCGCGCACGGCTTCGGTAATTTCGCGGGCCAGCTTGCTGTCGGGAATGGCGACGTCGCCGATGTTGAGGGTCATGATGTATTCCGTTTGAAAAGTCGGGTTGAAAGGTCGAGTGGAATCAGGTGGGCTGCGGAGATTTCATTCTGGGCGCTGCGCCGCGCCCGCTCAAGCAAGGCCTGGCGCGGATTGCTGCCATTCTGGCGTGCTATACGGACAGGGGCTGCGGCAAGCTTTTTGGAGAGGGCGGGCTGGCCGGAAATAATGGTGGTTTGGCAGGATTTGGACGCCGTTGTCGGCTTCGTCGGGCAACCGGGCGGCAAAGATGCAGCCCGGCAAGGTGTTCTTCGAAGCCTTCAGGCCCGGTCTTCAACGGTTTTCGACGGTTTCGAGCTAAAATACTGGTTGTTTTTGTGTTGGTGCTCAGGCGGTGGCAGCAAGAAACGGCCTCTGCTTCCTTACAGGTTCATGAAAGGAAGTGCCAATACAATACGAAGTTGTTGCAACATCAATCCGACGCATTGCGCCGTCGGGCAGGCAAGCCAGGTACCACCAGTATCGTCCGCTTCGCCTTGTCCGGCCCCCTTGATGGTGCGGCAGCCTCCGAGACGGCTCATCAAACACCAACCCCGCAAGGACATCACCGTGACTACTGATAATTCCACCATCATCTATACGCTGACTGATGAGGCGCCACTGCTGGCGACCTACTCTCTGCTGCCCATCATCAGGACGTTCACCGCGCCGGCCGGCGTCAACGTTGTTGAAAGCGATATCTCGGTGGCCACGCGGATTCTGGCCGAATTCCCGGACCGTCTGACACCTGAACAACGCGTTCCCGACAACCTCGCCGCACTGGGCAAGCTGACCCAGGATCCAAGCGCCAACATCATCAAGCTGCCGAACATCAGCGCCTCGGTGCCGCAGCTGCAAGCCGCCGTGCGCGAACTGCAATCGCGCGGTTACGCCATCCCTGATGTGCCGGAAGATCCGAAGACCGACGAAGAAAAAGAAATCCTGAAGAGCTACTCCAAAGTGCTCGGCAGCGCCGTCAACCCGGTCCTGCGCGAAGGCAATTCCGATCGCCGCGCACCGGCATCGATCAAGCGCTTCGCCCGCAAGCACCCGCACAGCATGGGCGAATGGAGCATGGCATCGCGTTCGCACGTGGCGCACATGACCCACGGCGACTTCTATCACGGTGAAAAGTCCCTGACCATCGGCGCCGCGCGCGACGTCAAGATGGAACTGATCGGCAAGAGCGGCAAGACCACGGTCCTGAAGGCCAAGGTTGCCCTGAAAGCCGGCGAAATCATCGACAGCATGTTCATGAGCAAGAAGGCGCTGTGCGAGTTCTACGAAGAGCAGTTCGAAGATGCGCGCAAGACCGGCGTGATGCTGTCGCTGCACGTCAAGGCGACCATGATGAAGGTCTCGCACCCGATCGTGTTCGGCCATGCTGTCAAGATCTTCTACAAGGAAGCGTTTGCCAAGCACGGCAAGCTGTTCGACGAACTGGGCGTGAACGTCAACAACGGCCTGGTCAACCTGTACGAAAAAATCGAAACACTGCCTTCGTCGAAGAAGGAAGAAATCATCCGTGACCTGCACGCCTGTCACGAACACCGTCCGTCGCTGGCGATGGTCGACTCGGCCAAGGGCATCTCCAACCTGCACGCACCGAACGACGTGATCGTCGATGCATCGATGCCGGCCATGATCCGTATCGGCGGCAAGATGTGGGACGCCAACGGCAAGCCGCAAGACACCAAGGCAGTGATCCCGGAAAGCACCTTTGCCCGTATCTATCAGGAAGTCATCAACTTCTGCAAAACCAACGGCAACTTCGATCCGACCACCATGGGCACCGTGCCTAACGTCGGCTTGATGGCGCAAAAGGCGGAAGAATACGGTTCGCACGACAAGACATTTGAAATCGCCGAAGACGGCGTCGCCAACATCGTCGACCTGGCAACAGGCGAAGTGCTGCTGACGCAAAACGTCGAGCAAGGCGACATCTGGCGCATGTGCCAGGTCAAGGACGACCCGATCCGCGACTGGGTCAAGCTGGCCGTCACCCGCGCCCGCAACTCCGGCATGCCTGCCGTGTTCTGGCTCGACCCGTACCGTCCGCACGAAGCTGAACTGATCAAGAAGGTCGAGACTTACCTGAAGGATCACGACACCAAGGGCCTGGACATCCAGATCATGTCGCAAGTGCGCGCCATGCGTTACACCCTGGAACGCGTCATCCGCGGTCTGGACACCATCTCGGTGACCGGCAACATCCTGCGCGACTACCTGACCGACCTGTTCCCGATCATGGAACTGGGCACCAGCGCCAAGATGCTGTCGATCGTGCCTCTGATGGCCGGTGGCGGCATGTACGAAACCGGCGCAGGCGGTTCGGCGCCGAAGCACGTCAAGCAGCTGGTGGAAGAAAACCATCTGCGCTGGGATTCGCTGGGCGAGTTCCTGGCCCTGGCGGTGTCGCTGGAAGACATGGGCATCAAGACCGGCAACAAGAAGGCGCAAGTGCTGGGCAAGGCGCTCGACGATGCGACCGGCAAGCTGCTGGACAACAACAAGTCGCCATCGCCGAAGACCGGCGAGCTGGACAACCGCGGCAGCCATTTCTACCTGGCCATGTACTGGGCGCAGGAACTGGCAGCGCAAAAGGACGACGCCGAACTGGCGGCGAAGTTTGCGCCGCTGGCCAAGACACTGACCGAGAACGAAGCCAAGATCACGGCTGAACTCAAGGCGGTGCAAGGCAATCCGGTCGACATCGGCGGTTATTTCCTGGCCGATCCGAAGAAGGTCAGCGAAGTCATGCGTCCGAGCGCCACGCTCAACGCGGCACTGGCTTCGGTGAAGTAAACACGTTTGAAGCAAGTCTGACATCAGCCCGAAGCCGGGCTGATGCAAGGCGAAAAAAGCGGATCTGCGCAGTACGGCAGGTCCGCTTTTTTATTCTCTCTGCGTTATTCGCTGCGCCGGCTTGCTCATGCCGCGAGGGCGAACAACTCCTGCGGCGTCGCATTGGCAGGCCGCGGGCGCCCGTACAAATAACCCTGCACTTCATCGCATGACCACTGGCGCAGCCATTCACGTTGCTCGGGCGTTTCCACGCCTTCGGCGATCACTTCGACGCCGAGGTTGTGGCCGAGGCCGATCACGGCCTGGACGATGGCGGCGTCTTCCGACTGCGGGCGCAGCTCGCGGATGAAGGACTGGTCGATCTTGAGCTTGGTGATGGGGAATCGCTTCAGATACGCCAGGCTGGAATAGCCGGTGCCGAAATCGTCGATCGACAGTTTCAGGCCGAGTCCGCGCAGCTTGCACAGCAGTTCGATGGAGCGCTGGACGTTGTCCATCATGACGCCTTCGGTGATTTCCAGTTCCAGGTTGTGCGGCGCGATGCCGGTGTCGGACAGCGCGCGCTGCACCATGTCGAAGAAGCCGGGATGATTGAACTGGCGTGGCGAAATGTTCACCGCCATGGTCAGGTCGTTGCCGGTGATGCGCTTCCACAACTGCCCCTGCAGGCAGGCTTCGTAAAGAATCCATTCGCCGATGCCGATGATCAGGCCGGTCTCTTCGGCCAGCGGGATGAACTTGTCCGGCGGGATCAGCTCGCCGTTGCGGCGCCAGCGGACCAGCGCCTCGAAGCCGACCAGGCGGTTGCTGCTCAGCGATTGCTGCGGCTGGTAATGCAGTTCCAGTTCGCCGCGTTCCACCGCGTGGCGCAGGTGCGCTTCGAGGTCAAGGCGCAGGTCAGCCTGGGCGTTGAGGTCTTCCGAATAGCCGACCAGCGCATCGCCGCCGGATTGGCGCGCCGCCTGTAATGCAGCGTCGGCATTCTTCAGCAGGCGTGCGGCTTCGGCGCCGTGGCGCGGATATTCGGCGTAGCCCAAGCTCAGGCTCGACACCACCTCATGGCGCTCGCTGATGAAGGGTGTGCGCATCTGCATCTGCAAGGCGTTCAGCGCTTCTTCGAAAGAAGGATGACTCTGCGCGGTGCGGAACAGGATCGCGATATTGGCGCCGTCGAGCCGATAGACTTCGGCGCCGAAGCTTTCGGCGCACACGCGGATGCGTTCTGCCACGTCCTGCATCATGCGGTCGCCGAAGGCATGGCCGAAGCCGCCGACCACGCGTTCGAAACGGTCGATGGTGCCCAGCACCACGGTGTGCGCATGCGCCGGCAACTGGCGCAGGCGGCGTTCGAACGAGCGCCGGTGGGCGAGGCCGGTGAGCGGATCGTGATCGGCCTGGTGCGCCAGCTGCGACTCGGTGCGCAGGCGCGCGCGGATGTGATAAATCATGAAGCCGGCGGTCAGCACCGCCAGCAGGTCGAACAGATGCACCAGGCGCGTGATGCGCACGACGTCATTGGCGGCATCCATCATCTGGGCGCCGACGCTGTTGTCTTCCAGGCTGGCGCCGTCCGGCGCATTGTTTGCGGCGAACTGCTCGGTGCGGTGGCGGATGTCGCCGACGGTGCTTTCCATCACCACCGACAAGGCGATGCTGGCGCCGATCACCAGCAACAGCAACGCGTAAATCGACCAGCGTGAATGGCGTCGCAGGAATTGCCACGACAGTCCGGCGGTGGCCGCCTGCAAGCGGCGGCCGGGCAGGCGTCGCGGCGCCAGAGAGGTGGACAGGAAACTGCGCGCCTGGACGTCGAAAGTCATGATGGATCCTTGTCATGTTGCCGGTCCGGCGCAACGGTATCTGCAACGGCATCTGCAACTGTTTCTGCAACGGTAGCGGCGGCCAGTGCACGTTCTATGCAACTGACCAGTTCGCCGGCGTTGAAGGGTTTGCTGAAAAATCCGCTGGCGCCGGCCGCCATCGCGCGCCGGCGAATGCTCTCTTCGGGAAAGGCGGTAATGAAAATCAGCGGCAGCCGGCAGCCGTCGGCCAGCAGCTGGTCCTGCATGTCGAGCCCGCTCATGCCGCCCATCTGGACATCGGTGATGGCGCAGTCGACGATCTCGAAGCCGCGCTGCTGCAGGAATTCTTCGGCGGAGGCGAACGCCTGGGGCTGCATGCCGAGCGAGCGCACCAGGCGCGAAACGGCGGTGCGCACAAAGGGATCGTCATCCACTATGCCGATAGTACGTAGGTTTGGTGTCGTCAATTGAAGCATCCGGTTGCATGGACGGAACGGAAGAAGTCCATCGCTTGCAGCCAGAATAGGGGGTTTGCCGGAACGGCGAAATCATACGATGGTATTAGGGCCGCAATGCCTTGTGCTGAAAGGCTTTGCGGCCGGAGCGGCGGGTCAGGCCGACAACCCCAGCGCCTGCGCCATCCTGACCAGCTCGGCGAAGCTCTTGGCCTGCATCTTCTTCATCGCATTGCCGCGATGGATCTTGACCGTGATTTCGCTGGTGCCGAGCTGGCCGGCGATCTGCTTGTTCATCAGGCCGGAGGCGGCCAGGCCCATGATTTCACGTTCGCGCGCGGTGAGCGTGGCGAAGCGCGCACGCAGCTCGGCGCTGCTCTTGTCTTCAGCCAGGCTGGCGCGGTTGCGTTCAAGCGCATGGTTCACCGCGTCGAGCAGGTCCTGGTCGCGGAAGGGCTTGGACAGAAAGTCGACGGCGCCGGCCTTCATCGCCTTGACGCTCATCGGGATGTCGCCGTGGCCGGTCATGAAGATGATCGGCAGGGCGTTGCCGCTGCGCTGCAATTCCACCTGGAAGTCGAGCCCGCTGACGCCTTGCAGGCGCACGTCGAGCACCAGGCAGGCCGGGCCGGGGTAAGAGTGGGGCTGGCGTTGCAGGAAATCTGCCGCGGAAGAAAAGGTTTCGGCTTGCAGGCCGGAAGAGCGCAGCAAGTTGCTGACCGCCTTGCACATCGATGCATCGTCATCGACCACGAACACCATGGCGCTGTCGGCAAGCTTGTCGGAGGTAGTCACGGCGGTCATGGCGGTCAGGTTAACAATGAAATCAGATGGACGGCAGCGAAAACTGCAGCGCTGCGCCGTGGTCGACGCCGTCGATCACCTTGATGCGGCCGCCGTGCGATTCGATGATCGAGCGGCAGATCGGCAGGCCCATGCCCATGCCTTCGGCCTTGGTCGAGAAGAACGGATCGAACAGCTTGTCGCGGTGCGCCGGCGCGATGCCGTGGCCGCAGTCGAGCACCGTCACGGCGACGCGGTCGTCGCCGATCAGCGAGGTTTCCAGCACCAGTTCGCGCTGAGGCGCGGGGATGTCTTCCATGGCCTGCATGCCGTTCATCATGAGATTGATGATGACTTGCTGCAATTGCACACGATCAGCATGTACCAGCGGCAGACCATGGGTCAGGCGCTGCGTCAGGCGCACGTCGTGGCGTGCAAGTTCGCGCTGCACCAGCGTCGCGCTTTCGGCGACGATGGCGTTGATCGCCAGCGGCGCGTAACTCGGCTCGCTCTTGCGCGACAGCAGCCGCACGCGGCGGATCACTTCGCTGGCGCGGGTGGCGTCTTCCAGCATGCCGACCACCGAGGCGCGCACTTCCTGGAGTTCCGGCTGCGGCCGGTCGATCCAGCGCAGGCAGGCTTCGCCGTTGGCGTTGATGGCGGCCAGTGGTTGATTGACTTCATGGGCGATCGAAGCCGCCAGTTCGCCCAGCATGGTCACGCGCGTGACGTGGGTCAATTGCGCTTGCGCGCGGCTGAGTGCTTCTTCGCGCAGCAACAGGCGGCTGGTGGCGGCCTGGCCCTTGAGCGCGAGGAAAGTCGTGACGGCGATGGCGATGATGCTCACCAGCATGCGCGCGAAGGAACCGCCGACAACGGCGAAGCCGTAGGAAATGACATAGGCCGCCACCGTCAGCAACATGCATCCGGCCATCACCACCAGCGTGCCGCGGCGCGGCCAGGCGGTCACGGCGATCAGCATGACGGCGACGTACAGTACGGCGATAGCGATGTCGAGCGGCGTCAGCGCGTCGACCAGGAAGATCGCCAGCGCGAGCACACCGGCCATCAGCTGCAGCAGCGACATACGTTCCGGTTCCGACATGGAGAAGACTCTCTTGGATTTATTGTTGTCCGCATGCTTGCGGATGCGCCGCTGTCACCGGGGAAAACGCATCCGGAGTCTGCAGGCGGTCATGATTGCGGGCCAGTATAAAGCAAGCAATTCGCCCGCGATAGGCGGCCTAAACCAAAGTATAGGTTGGTGGAATCCGGGTCGATCGGGAGGCGTTTTTGTAGTGCCGGGAAGGAGGGGCGATGCGGCCGGCGCGCGCGGATGTGGATCCGTCACGCGCGCCGCAGCCGCTGGTGTTGCCTTTGCCGGTTTCGCAGCGAGAGCAGCGAAACCGGTATTTCCACTACGGATTACCGAGCGGCATCAGGCGCCGGCGTACGTGGCGTCGTCATGCATGTTGTGGGCGTGCTGCAAATCCTGGCGCACGTCCTGGCGGCTCAGGCGCGACGCTGCCGGCATGGCGGCAGGATAGTTGTCGCCGTCCGCGATCTGGCCTTGCTGCTCGGCCTGGATCAGTTCCTGTTTGACTTCGGCGCGGCTGACGCTGGACACGAATGGCTGGTCGACCGGATAAGGGGCTTCGGCGTAGGCGCCGGCAGCGGTAGTGAGGGCCAGGGCGGCGAAGGCGAGGGATAATTTACGCATGGTGTGTTCTCCAAAAAAGTCAGACGACGACCGCAGTCAGCCATGCAGACTGCATGGCTAGGGAGTAAAGCTGAAGGGGGGCTGCGGTCATCGTGGAACACATTCTGCGCCGCGCTGTCGGACAGAAGCATGACGAACATATGACAATCCGGTCATGCGGGCGTCAGGTTTTTCTCAGCATGTGTTCAGCTTGGGGATGCCGTCCGGAATCATGCGATCCGCCGCAGCCGCCCACGCGGCGTACGGTATCCGCGACACGGCGGTGTACCATGGCTCGATGGTGTCGCAAGCAAAAGTGTCAGCCTCGGAGGGCCGGCATCCAAAAAGGGGGAGTCAATGATGATGGAATTGTTTTATCGGATCAAGCGATCTCATAGTGCTTGTCGAACAGCCCTGATGCTGGCGGCAGTCATCGCCATGTCCTCGGCGCCGCACGCCGCACGCGCCGCCGAACCCAGCTGCGATTGCCAGCAGAGCGTGGGCACGTGCTCGGCCTCAATTGCGGTCAAGCCGGTGGAGGCGACCACCCTCGGTTCGTATGCATCCGAGTTGCGCTTCACCTCTTCCGCACCGGCTTGTTCGAAGGTCAACTATTACGTCGACGGCACGCCCTATTTCAACGTGCTGGTCAACGGCAATACCGGCGCCGATACGATCTGGGGACAGAAGCAGATCAGCCGTACCAACATCACCGAGATCACGTGCCAGGTCTGCAAGCAAGTCGCGATGACACCGGTGCCGGTGGAAAAGAAACCCGAGAACACCGAACTCAAGCCGACCTTGTTTGACGGCCAGTGGGCCGGCGCCGGCAACAATTCCTTCGGCTCGGCGCAGCGCTGGACCTTGAGCTTCGCCACCACCGCAGCCGGCAAGGCCGCCATCACCGGCACCATGGAAGGCAACTTCCCGACGGTGCCGATCAGCGCCAGCGGCACCGTCAGCGGCAGTACGCTGAGCTGGCTCGATCAGCAGACCACGTGCTCGGCCAAGCTGCTGACCGACGTGTCGCTGGCTTTCGAATGCCACGGCCAGGGCTCGGTGCAGATGGTGATGCGGCGGCAGTGAATCGCATGAACGGGCAGGGCGGCCGCGTCCGCACATTTTTCTTTATCGCGCTGTGTGTCTTGCTCAGCGTGCTGACCACATTGGCCGGCGTGTGGGCCGGCTTCGCCCTGTGGTACCAGTTGCAGGCGCCGGCGCAGATCCGCACGGTGGCGGTTGTGGTGCTGGCGTTTGCCGTGCTGGCTGCGCTCAACGGCTTGTGGCGACGCCGCTGGCGGCCGCTGCTCGGGTTTGCCGTGCTGTTCGCGGGCATGCTGGGCTGGTGGAGCACCCTCAAGCCCTCGCATGACCGCGTCTGGGCCGATGATGTCGCGCGCCTTTTGCATATCGACATCGACGGCAACCACGCGCGCCTGACCAACGTGCGCAACTTCGACTGGCGCAGCGAGACCGATTACACCGTGCGCTGGGAAACCCGCGATTACGATCTCGATCACCTGGTCACGGCCGACCTGGTGCTGTCGTACTGGATGGGACCGGCGATTGCGCACATGCTGGTGTCATTCGGTTTCGACGACGGCCGCTATCTGACGTTTTCGGTGGAGATCCGCAAGGAAAAGGGCGAGAGTTTTTCGGCGCTGGGCGGTTTCTTCCGCAAGTTCGAAACCGTGCTGGTGGCCAGCGACGAGCGTGACATCGTGCGCGTGCGCAGCAATGTGCGCGGGGAAGACGTGTATTTCTATCGCTTGCAGGTGGAACCGGCCACCTTGCGCAAGCTGTTCGTCGGCTATGCCGGCGAAGCCGCCAAACTCGAACGCGAACCGGCCTTCTACAACACCCTGACCAGCAATTGCACGACCATCGTGTTCGATCTGGCGCGCGCGATCAATCCGCAATTGCCGTTCGACTATCGCCTGCTGGCTTCGGGTTATCTGGCGGAATACGCCCATGACGTCGGCGGCCTGACACCGGGATTCGACTACGCCACGCTGCAGGCGCGCGGCCGCATTACCGAACGTGCGCTGGCGGCGGGGAACGATGCGCGGTTTTCGGAATTGATTCGCGTCGGCATTCCGGGCATTCCCGGCATTCCTGATACTGCGCCGGCAGCAAAATAATCAGCGTGCCGGCCAGCGCGCCGCGCTACCCACTGCCGCCGGCATGGCCTCGCGCATGGTGTCGACGAAGTAGCGCAGCCGCGCCGGATAAAAGCGCGCATACGGATAGATGATCGACACCGGCAGCGGTGCGGCTTCCCACTCGGGCAACAGCGGCACCAGCCGGCCGTGCTGCATGTGGTCCTCCAGCAGCCAGGCCGAACCGAGGATCAGGCCGACGCCTTCCACCGCCGCGTTGGTCAGCGCGTACAGACTGTCGGAACTGAGGCGCGGCTGGAACGCCACCTCGGCGACTTCGCCGGTGACGGTATTTTTCAGCGTGACGTCGCGCCGGTAAAACTGCGGGATCGCCAGCCACGGCATCGCCGCCAGGTCACGCGGATGGGCCGGCGCCGGATACTGCGCCAGCAAGGCCGGTGCGATCGCCATCATGCGCGGCACCTCGGCCAATCTGATCGCCACCACCGAAGGATCGCTGACTTCGCCGACCTGGATCGCGCAGTCGATGCCGTGCGCGATGAAATCGGCGATGCGGTCGTACAGTAGCCATTCCACCGTGATACCGGGGTGGCGCCGCATGAATTCGGCCAGCGGCGCGATCAACTGCCGTTGCCCGAAGGCGTTCGGCACGACCACGCGCAGCGAACCCTCGGCCTCGACGCCGGCACCACGCACATCGAACTGGAAGGATTCCCAGCCGGCCAGCAGGTCGAGCGCGCGCTCATAGCAACGCTCGCCGTCTTCGGTCAGCTTCATGGCGTGGGTGGAGCGTTGCAACAGCCGTACGCCCAGCGAGCGCTCCAGCAACTGCAGGCGGCGGCTGATGGTCGGTTGCGTGGTGCCGAGCTGGCTGGCAGCGGCCGACAGGCTGCCGGCCTGGACGATGCGCACGAAGGTCTGGATCAGCTCGATGCGGTCGGCGGCGCTGGAAGAGGGAGGAAGGGCGGCGGGAGCCGAAATGGTCGCTTTGCTCATACGTGCAGCGTATAACAATTCTGCGTGGCGTGCCACTACCGCAGCGCAGCAACGGCGCGCAAACTCCACCCCGTCAAACATTAAAAGGGGTAGCCATCATGTCTTCCATTCAGAATACGCATACAAGTCACGGCGCGGCTGTAACACCTGCAGTTCCACCGGCCAATCAATTGCCGGCCTCGCTGATGCTGCTGCTGTCGTCCGGCGCCGGCCTGGCGGTGGCCTCGCTGTATTACTCGCAGCCGATGCTGGGCATCCTCGGCGCCGACATCGGCGCCTCCGACCGCGCCATCGGCATGGTGCCGATGCTGACCCAGCTCGGGTACGCGCTCGGCATCCTGCTGCTGGCGCCGCTGGGCGACCGCTACGATCGCCGCCGCATCATCCTGATCAAGGCCGCCGTGCTGACCGGCGCCTTGCTGCTGGCAGGCGCCTCGTCGGGCATCGCGGTGCTGCTGGTCGCCAGTCTGGCAATCGGCTTATCGGCGACGCTGGCGCAGGACATCGTCCCGGCCGCCGCCACGCTGGCTTCCGAGCAGAACCGCGGCAAGGTGGTCGGCACCGTGATGACGGGTTTGCTGCTGGGCATCTTGCTGTCACGCGTGCTGAGCGGCTTTGTCGCCGAGCATTTCGGCTGGCGCAGCATGTTCGTGGCCGCCTCGGTCAGCATCGCCCTGATCGGCGTCGCCGCATGGCGCGGCCTGCCGCGCTTCAAGGCAACCACGCATCTGTCCTACGGTGCCTTGCTGGGTTCGCTGGGCAAGCTGGTGCAAAAGCATCCGGCGCTGCGCCGCGCTGCATTGGCCCAGGGTTTGCTGTCGGTCGGTTTCAGCGCGTTCTGGTCGACGCTGGCAGTGATGCTGCATGCCGCGCCATTCCATCTGGGCAGCGCCGCCGCCGGCGCCTTCGGCCTGGCAGGGGCGGCCGGTGCGCTGGCCGCGCCGCTGGCTGGCCGCATCTCGGACAAGAAAGGTCCGGAGCTGGTGACCCGCCTTGGCATCGGCCTGGCGATCCTGTCCTTCGTGGCGATGGCGTTCGGACCGGCCTTCTCGACCAGCGGTCAGCTGTGGTTGCTGGCGTTGGCGGCGATCGGCTTTGACCTTGGCGTGCAGGCCACACTGGTGGCGCACCAGACCATCGTCTACAGCATCGAACCGGGCGCCCGCAGCCGTCTCAATGCCGTGTTGTTCGTCGGCATGTTCGTCGGCATGGCCGCCGGTGCGGCGCTGGGCAGCCTGCTGCTGGCGCAATGGGGCTGGATCGGCGTGGTCGGTCTGGCAACGGTGGCATCGCTGGGCGCCTTGCTGGTGCGCTTGCTGCCGGGCAAGAATCGCGATCGTTGAGCGATTCGATACAGTGGTGAAGCAAGCGCGGCCTTCGGGCCGCGCTTGTGTTTACAACAAAAAACGCCCGTCCGGGCTTGAAGAACCGCGGGCCCAGCCTGAAATAATCGGAGCCCCGTTGTAAGATAGGCGGTTGCGCCAAGTTACGGCGCCAGGCAATTACATAGGTTCATCATGTCGTCACCAGAAAACATCGAAACAGACGTCGTCATTCCGGAAGAAAACCTGGAATTCGTCAGCTCCTGCGCATTACCGATGCCGTGGGCCACTTTCCAACTGCACGCCTTCGTCGATCACGTTTCCGGCAAGGAACACCTGGCCCTGGTGCTGGGCGACGTCGGCAACGGCGAGCCGGTGCTGGCGCGTGTGCATTCCGAATGCCTGACCGGCGACGCCTTGTTCAGCCAACGCTGCGATTGCGGCGCGCAACTCGAAGCCGCCCTGCGCCGCATCGCCAGGGAAAAACGCGGCGTGGTGTTTTACCTGCGCCAGGAAGGCCGCGGTATCGGCCTGCTCAACAAGGTGCGCGCCTACCATCTGCAGGACGGCGGCGCCGACACGGTCGAGGCCAACCTGCAACTGGGCTTCCCGGCCGACATGCGGCGCTACACCATGGTGGTGCCGATGGCCGAACATCTCGGCGTCAAAGGCCTGCGCCTGATGACCAACAATCCGCGCAAGGTCAACGCCCTGGTGGAAAACGGCATCGAAGTGCTGGAGCGCGTGCCGCTGGTGGAAAACCGCAATCCGTTCAACATCCGCTACCTGCGCACCAAGGCCACCAAGCTCGGCCATCTGCTGCCGTCGCACGATAATGATTGAAGCGGGCCAGCCATGACACAAGACATACAAGACACACACGCCACACACGCCACACAAGACATCCCCGCACTGATCCCGATCTCGCTGCTGACCGGTTTCCTCGGCAGCGGCAAGACCACGCTGCTGAACTACCTCGTGGCCCAGCCCGAGTTGAAGGACACGCTGGTCATCATCAACGAGTTCGGCGAAATCGGCCTCGACCATTTGCTGGTCGCGCACAGCCAGGATGAAGTCGTGGTCGAGATGAGCAGCGGCTGCCTGTGCTGCACCATCCGCGGCGACCTCAAGAAAACCCTCAAGGACATCACCTGGCGTTTTGCCGAAGGCGGCAAGCGCAAGTTCAACCGCGTCATCATCGAGACCACCGGACTGGCCTCGCCGATCCCGATCCTGCACACGTTGATGACCGACAATTTCATTGCGTCGAAATACCGGCTCGATGGCGTCATCACTACCGTCGATGCAGTCAACGGCAACGCCACGCTGGACAACCACATCGAAGCGGTGCAACAGGCTGCCGTCGCCGACCGCTTGCTGCTGACCAAGAGCGATTTGGCCAATGCAGCCACGTTGCAAGATCTGCAGGCGCGCCTGAAGCAGATCAATCCGGGCGCGCAACAAATCCTGTCGCAGCAAGGCCGGGTGGCGCCGCAACAATTGCTCGACGCCGGCCTGTTCCGCGCAGCCGACAAGACGCCCGACGTCGAACGCTGGCTCAGCGAAGAAGCATATGAACCGCCGCATGCGCACGACCACGATCATGCGCACGGCCATCATCACCATGGTCACGATCATGGTCACAAGCATGGCCATGAAGACCACGGCCACGACATCAACCGCCACGACGATCACATCCGTGCTTTCTGCTTCAGCTTCGACCAGCCGATCGAGCCGCATCTCTTCGATGAATGGCTGAGCCTGCTGGTCGGTTTCAAGGGCCAGAACATCCTGCGTATCAAGGGCATCATCAATCTTGCCGGTGAAGACAAGCCGACCGTGATCCACGGCGTGCAGCACATCTTCCACCCGACCGTGACGCTGCCGGCCTGGCCGTCGGAAGATCGCCGCACGCGCATCGTGTTCATCACCAAGGACATCGAGCGCGCCACCATCGAACGTTCCTTCACGGCATTCATGCAGGCCCAGGCGATTGAGCAAGAGCAACGTCAGGCGCCGGGCAAGGACGCTGCGTGGTAAAAATGCCGCAGTTGCAGCATCGCGCCTGTCAGTAAACTTTCCTGCAGGACACAACGACGCGCCGCATTTTGTGGCGCGTTTTGCATTGCGGCGCGCCCTGTTCTGGTGAGGTGCTGCGCCGGGCCACAGTTTTCTCTGTAGGACAGCCCTGCGCAGTTTTAGTGAAGCCTGCCGGCGCTCGCGACCAGCAACACTTTCCCCCAATAAAGTTGGAAAAAAATTAATCAATAATGCGTCTGCGCGCAGGGTGGCGCGTTTATGATGGCCTCATACCGGTCACGAAAATGTCACCCCCGCATGTACAAAGCGATCAAACGCGTAGGAGCCTCGATCTCGGTGTCGCTGACGCTGATCATCGGCTTTGGCGCGACCGCTTTGCTGTTCCTCGCGACGTGCAAGCTGGAAGATGACGCCTTCAATCTCGACTTCGAACGGCGCGCGCTGCTGCGCGTGACCACGCTGCAGCGCGGACTGGAAGAAGCGGTGCAGGTGCTGACCGTCATCAACCGCCTGTTCGCTACCGTCGACAATCCCACCCGCGAGCAATTCCAGACTTTCACCGCGCCGTTGATCGAGAAGTACTCGCACGTGCAGGCCTTCAGTTTCCAGCGCTTCGTCACACGCGGCGAACGCGCCGGTTTCGAGAACGCCATGCAGGCGCGCTATCCCGGGTTCGGCATCAGCGCGCTGGTGGAAGGCAAGACTGTGCCTTCGCCGATCCGCGAGCGCTACCTGGTGGTCGACTATCTTGAACCGCTGCAAGGCAACCGTCCCGCGCTCGGCCTTGACATGTCGGCCAACGCCACCGTCATGCAGGCGCTGCAGCAAGCCATCGACAGCGGCAAGCCGGTGTCGACCGGCGCGTTTCGCCTGGCCCAGGCGTCCACCAATGAACGTGGCCTGCTGGTGCTGATGCCGGTGTACCGCGCCGGCATGCCGCTCGACACCCTGGCGCAGCGCCAGGCGGCGGTGATCGGCGACACCACGGCGGTGTTCCATGCACGCGTGTTGCTGCAACGGATCTTCAGCGCGGTCGGCCCGCTGCGGCGCGAAGACGTCGACGTCAGCGTGTTCATCGGCGAGCATGCCGATCCGGTCGACCTGGTCTATCGCAGCGACAGCAGCGCCGCCAAAACACTGCTGCCGTCGTGGCTCGGTTATCGCAAGCCGGTGCGCATCCGCCGTACCTTCAACATCGCCGGCCAGCCCTGGCATCTGGAAGCCAAGTCGGCGCCGATTCCGCTGACCGCCAATCATTCCAACTCGCTGCTGATCCTCGGCGCCGGCACCTTGCTCACGCTGCTGGCGGCGGCCTATCTGTACACGCTGTCGATGCGCTCGCGGCGCATCCAGCGCACCGTCGACGAACGCACTGCCGAGCTGCGCCTGACCAACGTGCTGCTCAAAGAAGACATCCAGGCGCGTCAGCAGGCCGAGCAAGCCCTGCAGCTGCGCCAGCGCGCCATCGAAGCGAGCGCCAACGCCATCATCATCATGCAGGCGACGGCGCCGGATTACCCGATCGAATACGTCAATCCGGCGTTCGAGCGCATCACCGGCTACAGCGCCGGCGAAGTGATCGGGCACAGCATCCGCATGCTGGAAAGCGACAACGCCGATGGACATGCCCACGGTTTCGAGGAAATCTGGAGCGCCATGCGCGAGCAGCGCGAAGGCAACGTCGTGCTGCGCAACCACAACAAGAGCGGCGCCGAGGTGTGGAACGATCTGTACATCGCGCCGGTGAAGAGCGAGCAGGGCACGGTCACGCATTTTGTCGCGGCGCTGTACGACATCACCTCGATGAAGCGCTATGAAGCGGAACTGGAATTCCAGGCCAATCGTGACGTGCTGACCGGGCTGGTCAATCGCAACATGCTGCGCAAGGTGCTGGAAGAAGCGATGGCCTACGCCGAGCGCTACCAGCGTTCGCTATGGGTGGTGTTCGTCGACCTCGACCGCTTCAAGTTCGTCAACGACACACTCGGCCACAAGGCCGGCGACCTGCTGCTGAAAACCATCGCCGGCCGCCTGCGTGCCGCGGTGCGCGACACCGACACGATTGCACGGCTGGGCAGCGACGAGTTCGTCATCGTCATGTCCGAATACACCGGCATCGGCCTCGACACGCGCCACCTGCATCGCATCCAGGAGGCCGTGGCGGCGCCGATGACGATCGAGGGCCATACCTTCTTCCCGACCTGCAGCATCGGCGTGGCGGCCTATCCCGATGACGGCCGCGAAGCCGAAGTGCTGGTCAAGCACGCCGACATCGCCATGTACCGCGCCAAGCAAAGCGGCCGCGACAACTATCAGTTCTACACGCCGGCCATGAACGCGCAGGCGCTGGAACGCTTGCGCATCGAAGGCGATCTGCGCATCGCGCTGGAGCGCAATGAATTCCTGTTGCATTACCAGCCCAAGATCAATCTGCGCAGCGGCCGCATCGTCGGCATGGAAGCGCTGATTCGCTGGAATCATCCGGAGCTGGGCATGGTGTCGCCGGCGCGCTTCATCAGCCTGGCCGAAGAGACCGGCCTGATCCTGCCGATCGGTTCATGGGTGATCCGCACCGCGTGCGCACAGGCGCGCGCCTGGCAGGAAGCCGGGCTGGGAAATCTGCGCGTCTCGGTCAATTTGTCGGTGCGCCAGTTCGTGCAGAAAGACCTGGTCTCGTCGATCGCCAAGGTGCTGCAGGAGACCGGGCTGGCCGCCGACTTCCTCGAACTGGAGTTAACCGAAAGCCTGGTGATGACCGACGTCGAGCACGCCATCGGCATCCTGCGCGAACTCAAGGACCTCGGCGTGCATCTGTCGATCGACGACTTCGGCACCGGCTATTCAAGCCTGTCTTACCTGAAGAAATTCCCGATCGACGTGCTCAAGATCGACAAGTCCTTCGTGCGCGACATCACGCTCGACGCCGACGATGCGGCAATCACGGTGTCCATCATTTCGCTGGCGCACAGCCTCAAGCTGCACGTGATCGCCGAAGGCGTGGAGACCGAGGAGCAGTTGTCCTACCTGCGCCAGCACGGCTGCGATGAAATGCAGGGTTATCTTTTCAGCCCGCCGGTGCCGGCCGAGCGTTTCGCCGAACTGCTGCAGGAAAAAAACGACACGCTCGTCACTACGCTGGAGTTCAGCGCGCGCTGAGTCCGGCCATCCGCTTTTTCCTCGCCTAGATCTCGACCACCAGTCGCGGATTGAAGGCGGGATTCTCCCACTCAATATCTTCCAGCGTTGCCGCCTGCTTCAGGTTGAGCGCATAGCCGCGTGGATTGGTCACGACGCGGCAGCCCGCCACCGTGTAATCGAAACTGTCATGCACATGGCCGTGCACCCACAGGTCCGCCTGCGCCAGCAAGGGCGTGAGGTCGCTGATGAAGCCGGGGTTCAGCGGCGAGCCGGCGAAGCGTTCATGGATGGATTGCGGATGCGGACCGTGGTGCGTGATCACCACGGTCTTGCCGTCGAAGGGCTGCGCCAGTTGCTGCTCCAGCCAGGCGCGCGAAGCTCGATGCAATTGCAGCGCATCCTGCGGCGTGAACAGTGCGCCGCCCGGCATGGTGATCACGCGATGGTCGAACAGGATGTTGCCGGCCTGTTCCATCGCCGCGTCCAGCGTCAGCGATGGCGTTCCTTCTTGTTGCAGCGCGTAGTCGGTCCACAGGCAGCAGCCGAGGAAGCGTACGCCGCTTTCGATCACAATCGAATTCTCCAGATGCCGCACGCGCTCGCCCGAGGCCTGGGCGCTGCGGCCGATGTCATCGACCACTTGCGGATACTGTGCGTCATAGGCCTCGTGGTTGCCATGCACGTACAGCACCGGCACCGGCCAGTCGGCAAAGGCGGCGATCGCTGCGTCACCGTTGTGGATGTCGCCGGCGATAATGAGCAGGTCGGCATCGGTCGGCTCGATCGCGCGGTAGCCGGGGAAGGACCGCGTCATGCGTTCAAGATGCAGGTCGGAGGCGATCTGGATTTTCATGCGGATGGTTTCCTTAGTGCGCGATCCACGCCAGGATCAGCGAGATCGTGACCAGCGACGTCGTGGTGGAAATCAGGATGGCGCGCGACATCAATGCCGCTTCGCGCCGATACAGTTCAGCCAGCATGAACGGGCCGGTGCCGATCGGCATGGCCGACAACAGCAGTGCGGTGTCGGCCCACATCTTCGGCAGCGGCAGGATCCAGTAGGCGAACAGCGCCGTGATGGCCGGATGCAGCAGCAACTTGAAGCCGACCAGCAGGCCCACCGAACCGCTCTGTTTGTTTTCGATCGGCTGCGCCAGGAACAGGCCCAGCGAGACCAGCGCGCAGGGACTGGCGGCGGCGCCGAGCAGCTTGAACAATTGCTGTACGCCGGTCGGCAACACATAACCGCTGGCGGCCACCAGGCTGCCGAGGATCGGTGCGATCAGGATGGGATTGCGGATCAGCGAGTTGCCGGTCTTCAGCAGGCTGCGGCCGATGTGCTTTTCCGCGTGCAGGCAGATTTCCAGCAACACGATGGCGATGGCGAACAGCAGGCAGGCGGTCATCACCATGGCGATCACGGCCGGCGGCATGCCGTCGCGGCCGAAGGCCAGCAGGCACAGCGGGATGCCGATGAAGCCGACGTTGGCGTACGAGGTGCCGAGGCTGTCGATGATGATGTCGCCGGCCGCCGCGCCCTGGCGATACTTGATCCATGCCGTCAGCAGGAACACCACCGCGATGCCGATGGCGAACACCGCGATAAAGCGCAGATTGCTGAAGTCGGCCGGGGTGAGTCGCGCAATCGAATCGAACAGCAGCGCCGGCAAGCCCAGGTAGATGACGAAACGGTTCAGCTCGCTGGCGGCGTTGACGCTGAGGATATTGCGCTTGCGGCACAGGAAGCCGAGGAAGATCAGCGCAAAGATCGGGAAGACGACATTGAAGATGGCGAGCATGAAGTGAACGCAGGGCGGCTGGCTGCATGGATGACGGGTGCGGACGATTTTAAAGGGTTTTGCCGCCCCCGGTTTTTCCACGGCCGCGCAAGCGTTGCATGCGCTGCGTTCTACATGTCTGTTTTCAGCTCAGCGCCGCCGTCAGCATGCCCGGGCTGCTGTCAGCCGGTTTGTCTGTGATGGCGAAATGCAGCAGCGCCGCCAGCACACCGGCCGCCACCGTCGCGCCCCACACCATGGTGTACGAACCGGTCAGGTCGAACATGTAGCCGCCCAGCCAGGCGCCCAGGAAAGAACCGATCTGGTGGCTCAGGAAGCACACGCCGAAGAGCGTGCCGAGATGGCGCGTGCCGAACACTTTCGCCACCAGTCCGCTGGTCAGCGGCACCGTGCCGAGCCAGGTCAGGCCCATCACTGCCGCGAACACCATGACCGAGGCGCTGGTCTTGGGCAACGCCAGGAACGTGGCGATGGCGCCGCTGCGGATCAGGTACAGCCAGCCCAATACATACTGCTGGCGGAAGTGTCCGCCCAGCCAGCCGCAACCCCAGCTGCCGGCCATGTTGAACAGGCCGATCAGCGCCAGCGCGGTTGCGCCCAGACCGAGCGGCATGTGGCACAAGGTCAGGTAGCCGGGCAGGTGGGTGCCGATGAAGGCCAGCTGGAAACCGCAGGTGAAGAAGCCGATGGTCAGCAGGCGATAGCCGCGGTGGCGACCGGCCAGGGCCAGCACTTCTTTCAGCGACGACGTGGCCGGCTCGGCGGCGGTGTGCGCTGCAGACGCAGGTGCAGATGCAGAGGATTTCTTGCGCCCCCGGTCCAGGATCAGTCCGGCCGGCGCGATCGCCAGCGCGATGGCGGCCAGCACGAACAGCGAAACCGAGACGCTTGCGCTTTCCCGCACCGTCTGCGCCAGCGGCACCAGCAACACCTGGCCGAGCGAACCGCCGGCGCTGGCGATGCCCATTGCCATGCTGCGCTGCTGCGGCGTGGCGACGCGGCCGACCGAGGCCAGCACCACACCGAAGCTGGTGCAGCTGATGCCGATGCCGACCAGCAGTCCCAGCCCGATGATCAGCAGCAGGCCGGACGGCGCTACTGCCGCCAGCGCCAGACCGGCGGCGAAAGTGACGGCGCCGAACGCCACCACCGGCGTGGCGCCGTAACGGTCGGCAGCGGCGCCAGCGAAGGGCTGGGCAAAGCCCCACACCAGATTGTGCAAAGCGATGGCGAAGGCGATCACCGTCACCGGCAAGCCGCGGTCATAGGAAAACGGATTGATGTACAGGCCGAAGGTCTGGCGCGTGCCCATGACGACGCTGAGCACCAGTGCGGCGGCGATGACGACCCACAGCGCGGGATTGCCGGCGCGGGAAAGGTGAGCCGAGGTTGGCTCGATTGGCTCGATGGTTGCGGACATGATGGATGTCTCCGTTGCGATCACAGAACCGCACAGTAGCAGCGGCGCAATCCGGCGACAAAGGAAAGGATTTTGACGATGAGTGAGGCTGGCTCACTCATGTCCTGCGCCATCGCTCAGTGAGGCGAATCCGCGTGCACCGACTCCTGCGCTTCGGCCAGCAGCCAGCTCCTGAATCCGGCGACGTCGGCGCGCTCGCCGGCGTCTTCGGTGCTGACCAGCCAGTAGGCGGTTTCGGCGTCGACCAACTCGGTGTGCAGCTCTTCGCTCAGTTCGACCAGCACGCCGCTGGCGAGATCGCGATCGACCAGCGGACGTCGCCCTAGCGCCACGCCGAGACCGCCGATGGCCGCTTCGAAGGCCAACTGGATGGTGTCGAGATGCAAGCCGCGACGCGCATCGACGCCGCCGGTGCCGGTAGGTGTGTCGGTCCGTGCGAGCCAGGTCTGCCAGTCTTCGCTGGCCTGGGTGACATGGATCAGGGTGGCGCGGCGCAGGTCGACCTTGCCGTCGCGTCCGCGCAGGCTGTCGCGACAAGCCGGACTGCAGACCGGCGCCAGTTGCTCGCCGAACAGTTTGCGCCAGGACGGATCGGCGACCGGCGCGCGGCTCATGCGGATGGCGAAATCGAAGCCGTCGGTCGGCAGATTGACCTGGCGCGGCGAGGTGTCGACGGTGACGTTGGTGTCCGGCCACAGCGTGCGGAAATCCTGCAGGCGCGGCAGCAGCCAGCGCGACGCCAGCGTCGGCGCACAGCTCACCGAGATGCTGCGGCCGTGGCGGTCGGGCAGGCGTTGGGTGCCGGTGGCGATCAGCTCGAAGGCCTTGGAGATGTAGCGCAGATAGTCGGCGCCGGCCGGGGTCAGCGTCAGGCGGCGCGGCGCACGGATGAATAATTCCACGCCCAGGGTTTGTTCGAGGCTGACGATGCCGTGGCTGACGGCGCTGGGAGTGACGTTGAGTTCGGCAGCGGCGAGCTTGAAACTCTGGTGGCGGCCGGCGGCTTCAAAGAAGCGCAGGGAAGAAAGCGGTGGCAGGCGAAGCGGCATGACAGGTGTCCCCAACGGCGGTCTGGCGGAGGCGAAGGTGATAGACCCGGCCGGCGCCTGCCGCAACGTGATGGAGGGACAGCGTATCATATTGCTGCTGCGGCCGATGGCCGCTCCCGAACCGTGAATGCCTGCATGACTCCAGTCGCTTTTCCTTCCGCCGGTTTTACCGATGACGCTTTGCGTGGGCATTGGCGCGAGCATGCGATTTATACAATTTTGCAGACCGGTTACAGCAATGCTTTCCTGCAAGCCTGGGCGGCATTGCGCGAGCAGGCCGGCGATATCGATACGCCGCAGCACCTGCATTACTTGCTGATCGATACTGCACCGCCGACGGCGCAGCAATTGCGTGCGATGGCGCCGACCGATGCGCTTGCCAGTGAGCTTGCCAACGCCTGGCCGCCGTTGACGCCCGGCTATCATCGTTTGTTGCTGGAGCAGGGCCGCGTCGTGCTGACGCTGATTATCGGTGACATCGCCGCGAGCCTGGCGCAGGTCGATGCGCGGGTCGATCTGTTCCTGTTGCATGACGATGCCATTTGGAATGCGCAGCAGTTGAAACGACTGGCGCGGCTGGCGGCGCCGCGCGCGCAATTGCGCGTGGGTGCATGGCATGCGACGTCCATCGAGTTGGCAGCCGCAGGTTTCACGGCAGATGAAGACGACAAGCTGACCGCGCATTTCACGCCGCGCTGGACGGTCACCGAACGCGCCGTTCCGCAAGACCGCCGCGCGCTCGTGATCGGCGCCGGCCTGGCCGGCAGCGCCGCCTGCGAAGCGCTCGCCGCACGCGGCTGGCAGGTGACGCTGATCGAGCGGCATGCGCACGCTGCGCAGGAGGCCTCCGGCAATCTGGCCGGTGTTGTCATGCCGGCGATTTCACGTGACGACAATCCGACCGCGCGCCTGACGCGAGCAGCCTTCCTGTTTGCGCAGCAAGCATGGGCGCGCGCCGGTGTTTTTGATGGTGAGCAAAACAACGGCAACGCCTGCGGCGTGCTGCAAGTGGCGCGCGACGCCGAGCAGGCCGACGCATTCGAGCAGGCCGCACAGCATTGGAATTATCCGCATGACTATGCGCAGTGGTGGTCGGTGCAAGAGGCGAGCGCGCGATTGGGCATGCCGACCGGCAGCGGCTGGTTCTTTCCGCGCGGCGGCTGGCTGCGTCCGGTGGCGGTGTGCGAAGCCATGCTGCGTGCTTGCGGCGAGCGCCTGCAACGTCGCTTCGCCAGCGAAGTTAACACCTTGCTCCGCGTCGATGGACTCTGGCAGGCACTCGACGCCGCCGGCGAAATCATTGCCGCAGCACCGGTCGTCATCCTCGCCAACGGCATGCAGTCGACTGGACTGGCGCAGGCGGCTGCGTTGCCGCTGCAGACGATACGCGGACAGGTCAGTCACTTGCCGGCAGGGTCGTTGCCGGATCTGCCGTTCGTGCTGTGCGGCGACGGTTACCTGACCGGCGCAGTCAATGGGTTGATCAGCGTCGGTGCAAGTTACGATCGCGATGACCGCGACACGGCCTTGCGCGCCGACAGCCACGCCGGCAATCTCGACAAGCTGCTGCAATTGCTGCCGGGCGTGTCGCCCGCTATCGATTCCGATACGTTGCCGGGACGCGTCGGTTTCCGCTGCGTCTCGGCCGACCGGCTGCCGCTGGTCGGCGCCTTGCCCGATCAGGCGGCGCTAGCCGCGGGCGGAGAAGTCCAGCTGCGCGATGCACCGCGCTGGCCGCAGCTGTACGGCTTGCTGGCCTACGCCTCGCGCGGACTGATCTGGGCGCCGCTGGCGGCGGAGATCGTGGCATGCGCGCTGGAGGACGAACCGGCGCCGCTCGGCAAGGACTTGCTGGCCTTGCTGGATCCGGCGCGATTTGCGCTCAGGGCGCACAGGAAGAATTAAGTACGGGAAGAACCAAACTCAGGGAGAACCGCATCATGTTGGCAGACGCGCAATTCGACATCACTTCCGTGGCCGCGCTGGAAGCGCTGTTCGGCCAGCCGGCCCAGGCTTCGCTGGCCAAGGAGCTGGATCACATCGACGAGCACTACCGCCGCTGGATCGCAGCTTCGCCGTTCCTGGCGCTGGCGACGGTGGGCGAGGCCGGTCTCGATTGTTCGCCGCGCGGTGATCCGCGCGGTTTCGTCGACGTCGTCGATGCGCATACCGTGGTGATTCCGGACCGGCGCGGCAACAACCGTATCGACAGCCTGCGCAACCTGGTGGCCGATCCGCGCGTGGCGCTGCTGTTCCTGATCCCGGGCCAGGGCGAGACGCTGCGCATCAACGGCCGCGCCCGCATCAGCAGCGATCCGGCCCTGCTGGCGCGCTATGCGGTGGACGGTAAATCGCCGCGCGTGGCGCTGGTGGTGACGGTGGAAACCGTGTTCTTCCAATGCTCGCGGGCGGTGGCGCGCGCCGGTTTGTGGGATGCATCGCGTCACGTCGAAAAGGGCAGCCTGCCGACGCCGGGGCAAATTCTCGAACAGGCCAGCAAGACCGCCATCGACGGCGCCGCTTATGACAGTGCGCTTCCGGAGCGGGTGCGCACGACCTTGTATTAATCGTCTGAAATTGATCTTCTGAATACGTCCTGCAAAATAAAAAAAGGCCTGCTGTAGAAGCAGGCCTTCTTCTTTCTTCATGGGCGATGCCGACTTAACGGCCCCAGCCGCCGCGGTTGAAGCGCCAGCCGTCCGGTTCCTGATGCCAGCCGGGCGGTGCGTAATGGCGACCGCGACGTACGCGTTCCCAATGACCGCCGACCCAGACGTGGCGATGACCGTTCCAGGCCCAGTAGCCCGGCGCCCAGACGTAGCCGCCGCGTGGGGGCGGCATGCGTTCATAACGCGGCGGCGGTGGCGGCGTGCCGATGCGGATGTCGACCGAGGTACGCGATTGTGCTTGTGCGACCGGCGCCACCAGGACCGATGAGGCTGCGCCGGCGGCGATGACGACGGCGAGGATGATGTTCTTGTAACGCATGATGTGCTCCCTTGTGAGGCGACGGTATGAACGCATGTCGCGGTGACTTCAATGTAGATCAGGCGGCACGCGACAACTGTAATTTTGTGTTTCGCCGCAGGCGCGAAACCACGAAATGGAAACGCCTCGAAACAAATTCATCGTCAGTGGTCTGTCAGATATAAGCAACTGTCGGAGGTCGTTACGGCGTTTCGGAGGCCGTGCGCCTTGTCCATAGCCGAGTGCGTGTGCGACGATAGATGCATCTGATCCAGGGAGGGAACATGAACAAGTCATCGGCAAAAAAGCCGCTCACCGGCCTGCTGCGCGTACGCGACGGACATGAGGCGCGCGTCTCCTTCGTGGAGTTGTTCTTCGACCTGATCTACGTCTTCGCGGTGACCCAGCTGTCGCACCGGCTGCTGGAAAACCTCACCGTCGCCGGCGCCGTCGAAACGCTGGTGCTGTGGTTCGCGGTCTGGCTGGCGTGGCAATACACCTCCTGGGTCACCAACTGGTTCGATCCGGAGACGCTGCAGATCCGCGTGCTCTTGTTCGCCATCATGCTGGTCGGCCTGCTGATGGCGGCGGCGATTCCCGAAGCCTTCGCCGGGCGCGGCCTGGTGTTCGCCATCGCCTATGCCGCGATCCAGGTCGGGCGCACGCTGTTCGTGCTGTGCTGCCTCGGTAAGGACCACGCGCTGACGCCCAACTTCCGCCGCATGTTCGGCTGGCTGTTCATCTCGGCGGTGTTCTGGATCGCCGGCGGCCTGTCGCAGGAACACCGGCTGGCGCTGTGGATCGTCGCCGTCGCCTGTGAATATTTCTCGCCGATGATCGGCTTTGCGCTGCCCGGGCTGGGACGTTCGGACACGCGTGAATGGACCATCGAAGGCGGCCACCTGGCCGAGCGCTGCCAGCTGTTCGTCATCGTCGCGCTGGGCGAAGCGCTGCTGGTGACCGGCGCCACCGTGGCCCACGCGACGCAATGGGAAGCGCCGGTGATGGTGGCGTTCGCGGTGACCTTCGCCAGTGCGCTGGCGATGTGGTGGCTGTACTTCGACACCAGCAGCAAGGACGGCAGCGACGCCATCGTGCATTCCAGCGATCCGGGCCGCATCGGCGCGTACTTCCATTATGTCCACGTGATCATCGTGGCCGGCGTGATCGTCTCGGCGGTCGGCGCCGAACTGGTGATCGCCCATCCCGACCAGCGCATCGCACCGACCTCACTGCTGGTGCTGGTCGCCGGACCGGCCTTGTACCTGTTGGGCAACGCGGTCTACAAGAAGGTGGTGTACCGCCGCCTGCCGCTGTCGCATCTGGCCGGGCTGGTGCTGCTGGCCTTGCTGGCGGCGTTCGGCTACGTCACCGACCTGCTGATGGTAGGCGGTCTCGCGGCGGCGATCCTGATCCTGACCGCCGCCTGGGAAAGTTGCTCGCGTCGCAAGACGGCGCCGGCGTATCAGGACGAGCACGCCTCGCAGTGGTGATCTGCTGATGTACCGGCGTCAGACGCCGCTGAACCAGTTGTAGCCCTGGTCTTCCCAGTAGCCGCCCGGGTTCTGGTTGGTCACGTAGAGGGCGACGACATGCTTCGGGTTCTTGAAGCCGAGCTTGGTCGGCACCCGCACCTTGAGTGGAAATCCGTACGACGTGGGCAGGGCTTCGTTGCCGAAGTCGAGCGCCAGGATCGTCTGCGGATGCAGGGCCGTCGGCATGTCCAGGCTGGAGTAATAGCGGTCGGCACATTTGAAGCCGACGTATTTCGCGGTCATGTCGGCGCCGATGGCTTGCAGGAAGGTCCGCAGCGGAATGCCCGACCACTGGCCGATGGCGCTCCAGCCTTCGATGCAGATGTGCCGGGTGATCTGGGCCGCCTGCGGCAGCGTGCGCAGACGTTCTATCGTCCACGGCTGCTTGTCGCTCACCATGCCCGAGACTTCGAGGCGCCAGTCGGCGACGTCGATGTCGGGAGCGTTGACCTCGTCATAGAAAGCGTTGAAGGGGAAGGGATTGGTGATCTGGCTCGCGGCATACGTCGGCGCCAGCTTGTCGCCGCGGAAGAGCGCAGCCTGCACCCGGTCGTTCCAGCGCGACATGGCCCACAAAACCTTGTCCACCTGATCGTTGTCCTGCAGATCGCAGCCGGACAGCATCGACAGCGCGCCCACGGACAAGGACGCCCGCAAGGTCGTCCGCAGGGATGATCGTAAAAACAGACGCCGTTCCAGTTTCACCAGCGCCGTGCGGTGGTCCGCCAGGCGAATGCCGGCGGGCTTGCGCGGCGGTTTGTCATCCTGTTGGCTCATGGCATATTCTCCGCGTGCTCGTTGACACGTCCCCGACCCGTGATCATGGGCAGCAGGGTCTTGGGGACCAGCGCCACCAGCAGCAAGTGGATCACGACGAACGCCGCGATGCCCGCCATGGCGGCAAAATGCACCTTGCGTGCGAAGTCGAAGCCACCAAGCAGGTCACACAAGGCATCCAGTTGCACCGGCTTCCAGATGGACAGCCCCGACAGCACGGCCAGCAGGCCCAGCGCGATCACGCCCCAATACAGCAACTTCTGGACGGCGTTATAGACGCCCGGCCGGTGCGGCAATTTGAAGCGAAGCGCCTGGCTGGCATCGCCGACCACGTCGCGCGCATGTAGCGGCAGCAAATGCCGGCGGAAGTGCCCGCTGGCCACGCCATACACGACATAGAACACGCCGTTGGCGAACAGTAGCCACATCGCCGAGAAATGCCAGGCAATCGCGCCGCCCAGCCAGCCGCCCAGGGTGGCCCACAGTGGAAACTTGAAGCCGAAGAGCGGCGAGGCGTTGTAGATGGCCCAGCCGCTCATCAGCATGCAGCCGATGGCAAAGGCGTTGAGCCAGTGCGCGATGCGCACGGCCAGCGGGTGAAGCAGCACGTTCTTGCGCATCGGAGGCCTTCTTACATTGGCGGCGCGACGCCGTTCTTGCCGGCGCTGATCGACGCGGCGGTCAGGCTGCCGTCCGGATTCTTGCGCGCGCGCACGACCACCTTGGCGCCCACCACCAGCAGGGAGCGGTCGCCGGCTTCGATGTTGACGATAGGCACGTCTTCAGGAACGATGATTTTCTTTTCGCCGCCCTTGTACTTGAGCGTAAGCGTGCGGCCGTTGCTGGCGACCACATCGCCGACGGTGCCGTTGGTCATGGTGCTGTTGGGCGCCAGGTCGAACGGGCGGTGGCCGTCGCCGGTACCGGCCAGGGCAGGCGGGAACACGTGTACTTCCAGCGCCTTTTGCGAACCGTCCGGCTGCGGAATGGCGGCCGCGCCGATGTAGCTGCCGGGTTTGATGTCATTGATGTTGGCCAGGGAAATCGCCGCGACGCGGGTGTCCTTGTCGAGCTTGATGGCCTGTTCGGCGCCGCGGTTGGTCTTGACGACCAGGTTGTCGCCGCTGACCGAGGTGATCGCGCCGCGCACGCCGGTCGGCGCAGGCGCCGGTGTCTGCGCGAAGGCAGCGGGGGCGATGAGGCCGGCTGCAAGGACTGGCAAAATGACGGATGCTACCGCGCCGCGAAGGCGCTGCTGGAGGGAGGCATTCATAGAGTGGAGTGGGACCGGTGGGTTGAGGTATTGTCATAGTAGGCAAGCGATCTGCCATTCTGATGACATTTACATGACAAAAATGTCAGTTTGCGGCGATACCATGGCGTCGCGCGACGCCGGCAGGCAAGGGTGGGCAGGGTTTGGCAAGGCCCCTTGGAGTAAAATGCCGGCTGCTGCAAAAAAACACCCGAAACGGCCATGCAGCGTTTCTCAACTGAAAGACTGCATATGCTGCGAATAAGCGAAATACAACTCCCCCTCGACCATCCCGAAGCCGACCTGCGCGCCGCCATCCTCGCGCGCCTCGGCGTTGCCGATGCGGACCTGTTGAGCGTGAGCCTGTTTCGCCGCAGCTACGATGCCCGCAAAAAATCCGCCGTCACCCTGAATTACACCGTCGACGTCGAAGTGCGCGACGAAGCGGCCGTGTTGCAAAAGCAAAGCCTCAAGGACAAGTCGCCGATCGTGCCGACGCCCGACACCAATTACCATTTCGTCGCCAAAGCCCCGGCCGGACTGAGCAAGCGTCCCATCGTCATTGGCACCGGCCCGTGCGGGATTTTCGCCGGCCTGATCCTGGCCGAGATGGGCTTCAATCCGCTGATCCTGGAACGCGGCAAGACCGTGCGCGAACGCACCAAGGACACCTGGGGTCTGTGGCGCCAGCGCGAACTGAAGCCGGAATCGAACGTGCAATACGGCGAAGGTGGCGCCGGTACTTTCTCCGACGGCAAGCTCTACAGCCAGGTCAAGGACCCCAAGCACTACGGCCGCAAGGTGCTGACCGAGTTCGTCGCCGCCGATGCGCCGCCGGAAATCATGTACGTCAGCAAGCCGCACATCGGCACTTTCCGCCTGGTGAAGATGGTGCAGCTGATGCGCGAAAAAATCGTCGCGCTGGGCGGTGAGTTCCGCTTCGAGCAACGCGTCGACGACCTCGTCATCGAAGACGGCCAGGTGCGTGGCGTGACGCTGGCCGGCGGCGAACATATCGCAGCCGATCACGTCGTTCTGGCGATCGGCCACAGCGCGCGCGACACTTTCCAGATGCTGTACGACCGCGGCGTCTACATGGAAGCCAAGCCGTTCTCGATCGGCTTCCGCGCCGAACATCCGCAGTCGCTGATCGACAAGTGCCGCTTCGGCCCCAGCGCCGGTCATCCGATTCTCGGCGCGGCCGACTACAAGCTCGTGCATCACGCCTCCAACGGCCGGTCGGTCTACAGCTTCTGCATGTGCCCGGGCGGCACCGTGGTGGCGGCGAGCTCGGAGCCGGAGCGCGTGGTCACCAACGGCATGAGCCAATACTCACGCAATGAGCGCAACGCCAACAGCGGCATCGTGGTCGGCATTTCACCGGCCGACTATCCCGGCCATCCGCTGGCCGGCATCGAATTCCAGCGCAAGTGGGAGTCGCGCGCCTATGAACTGGGCGGCCGCAACTACGACGCGCCGGGCCAGCTGGTCGGCGACTTCCTGGCGAAGAAGCCATCCACCCAGCTCGGCAGCGTGACGCCGTCGTACAAGCCCGGCGTGCTGCTGGGCGAGCTCGATCAATCGCTGCCCGACTACGCCATCGACGCCATCCGTGAAGCGCTGCCGTTCTTCGACAAGCAGATCCGCGGCTACGCGATGCACGATGCGATGCTGACCGGCGTCGAGACGCGCACCTCGTCGCCGGTGCGCATCCGCCGCAACGACGACACGCTGCAAAGTCTCAATACCAAGGGTCTGTATCCGGCCGGCGAAGGCGCCGGTTATGCGGGCGGGATCATGTCGGCGTCCATCGACGGCATCAAGGTGGCCGAAGCGGTGGCGCTGGCAATCATGGGCAGTGTGGGAGGCGTGAGCGCGTAATCTCGCAAGGAGATTACGCGGGGCGTTGCCGGGTTCATTGCCTGGTTCATTGTTTGGTTGTTAGTGCAACGCCGATTGCAGAATCGACCGCAGATTTGCGTCGAGTTCATTGACGGAGACATAACCCGGACTGAGGTTCATCAGCTCGCCGTCCTTCTCCAGGAACAGCGTCGGAAAACTTTGCACGCCCAGCGCACGGGCCCGGCGGAAATCGCTGTGCGCAGCGGCGATGGTGTTTTCCTTCGACCACACCCGATAGAACATGTCGGCATCGATCGCATGACCGGCCAGCGCCAATGCATCCGTCGCCAGCCGGCTCAGGATGCGGCCATCGGTGGTATCCACCGCTTCCACATAAAAGCCATGCTGCAACGCGCGGAATATCGCCAACAGATCCGCCTCGGGCGCAAGGATGCGGGCGGCGACCACTGCGCGGCAGATCGGCTCGGTGTCGTACACGAAATTCTCACGCGCCATCAGGCCTTCGCGATTGAACGGCAACCCGCTGGCCGCTTCCACGCGCGCCCAATGCGTCAAACGGAACTGCTTGCCGGCGTCGTCGAGCACATCGGTGGCGCCGGCGCGTAAGCCGCCCACCACGATTTCCACCGGCAGATCGGGATGGCGTTCAGTCAGTTCGGTGAGTTCCTTGCCGAAGCCGTAGCACCATGAGCACATGGGGTCGCCTACATAAACGAGCTTCATTTCTTGTCCTGACTTTCGATGGACTTTGCTGCTTTTTCGGCCGCCTGGCGCTGGCGCAAGCCAGTCACGTTTTCCATGCCGACGCCCCAGTTGTCGGTGTCGACTTCATCAATGACGACGAAGGTGGAGGAGGGATGCTTGTTGAGGACGCGCTGGAGCAGCTCGGCGGTGCCCTGGATCAGTTCCAGTTTCTGTGCGGCGGTGATGACGCCTTCGCGGGTAACGCGGATGTTGACGTAGGGCATGGTGAAACTCCTTGGATCGTGAGGTGATGGGGAACGTCTGCTTCACGATGGACTATACCGATGCCCTCCGCATTGATAAATACGGGGCAATGCAATTGAGTTAATACACAGTGTAATGAATGCTTGAATACGCACCGCCGGGACCGGCAGCGACAGGAGACGGAGCGCCTTAGCGCGGCTGCCGGTACAACTGCACCAGCATCAGTTCCGCCGCATCCGAAATCAGCAGGCGTTCTTCGTCCGCATCGCGGAACAGCACGGCGTCGCCGGCATGAACCTTGGTCTCGTTGGCCAGTTGGCAATTGCCGTTGACGACGTACACCAGCGCGGTGTCGCCGGCCGCCGACAGTACCGTGGGCCGGGTGATGGTCAGTTGTTCCAGCGTGTGGGTGAAGGCGGCGCGGCGCGTCATGACGTTGAAGTCGACGATGCCGCCGCCGATCAGCGTACAGTGGATCGCGGTCTCGCCGTCGAAGCGGTAGACCGGATCGCGCGGCGTTAATTCACGTTGCTCGATCCCAAGCTCGCCGGCAACGTCGAGCAGGATGCCTTTGCCTTCCAGGATCGCCAGCGAACGATCCACGCCCGGGAACAGCGAAAACTCATTGGCCTGCTGCACCGTGGCGACGCTGATGCGCCAGTCGAAGGAGTCGAGCGAGCTGTCCTGCGGAAAGCGCTGGATCTCGCATGTCATGCCGCCGCCGTTTTTCCAGCGCATCAGGCGTTGTTGCGATTGCGGGATCAGGACGGACATGGGAGAGGCCGGTTAAGGAGAGTGTGGGCGATAAGTGGAACAGGGGTGCTGCGGCCGTAAGGCGCGCAGCACGCTCTATTCTATGCCGGTTGCAGGATCAGGTGCGCCAGACGCGCGGCGACCTTGGCGGTCATGCCGTCGCGGTCATAGACCGGATTGCATTCGGCAATGTCGGCGGCGATCAGTTTGCCGCTGGCGCGGATGGAGGAGACCAGCTTTTCGACCTTCTCCAGCGCCATGCCGAAGGCGGCCGGGGCCGACACGCCGGGCGCCTTTTCACCGGGCAAGACGTCGAGGTCGATGGTCAGGTAGACGTCGGTGACGTCTTCCAGGCGCAGGCGCAATTGCGCGTCGAGTTCGGCCAGGCTGCGGGTGGCGACGTCGGTGTCGCTGACGTATTCCACGCCCAGTTGCTGCGCGCGCGTGAACAGCGCCGGCGTGTTGCCGAGCTGGCTGATGCCGAAGCACATATAGTGGAAACCGACGTCGGCCCATTCGCACCATTCGGCGATCTGCTTGAACGGCGTGCCCGAGGTCGAGCGTTCGGCTTCGCGCAAATCGAAATGGGCGTCGAAGTTGATGATCAGCAGCTTGCGCTGCGGCATCGAACGGCCGAGGTGGCGCATGATGCCGAGGAAGCTGCCGTACGCCACTTCATGGCCGCCGCCCAGCACCAGCGGAAACACGCCTTGCGCCATGACGTCGGCGATCTTGCCGGCCAGCCGTTGCTGCGCCTGTTCGAGGTCGCCGTCGTGGCAGTCGATGTTGCCGGCGTCGGCCAGTTGCGTGATGCGGTGCGCCGGCAGGTTCGCCAGCATGCGGCGGATCGCGTCCGGACCTTGCGCGGCGCCGACGCGGCCGTGGTTGCGGCGCACGCCTTCATCGCTGGCGAAGCCGATCAGCGCGCCGCCGCCCTTGACGTCATTGCTGAACGGCACCACCAGTTGATGCAGGCGGCGGGTGTCGCCGGCGCTGTCATGATCGATGCGGCCGTTCCAGAGAGTGTGATCCATGCTCAGATAAATCCTATGCTGCTGATGAGTTGTTGCGGGTCAATACCGCCTGCAAGAAGCTGCGGGTGCGTTCCTGCACCGGATTGACGAAAATCTGTTCGGGTTTGCCGGCCTCGACGATGCGGCCCTGGTCCATCACCACGACGACGTCGGCGACCTCGCGCGCGAAGCCCATTTCATGCGTGACCACGATCATGGTCATGCCTTCGTTGGCCAACGCCTTCATGACTTGCAAGACCTCGCCGACCAGCTCCGGGTCGAGCGCCGACGTCGGTTCGTCGAACAGCATGACCTTCGGTTGCATCGCCAATGCGCGGGCGATGGCGACGCGCTGCTTCTGGCCGCCCGACAGGGTGGCGGGCATGGCGTCGGCCTTGGCGGCGAGGCCGACCTTGGCCAGCAGCGCACGCGCCAGCGTGTCGGCTTCGTCCTTGGGGGTGCCGCGGATCTTGCGCGGACCGACAGTAACGTTGTCCAGCACCGACAGATGCGGGAACAGGTTGAACGACTGGAACACCATGCCGACCTGCGTGCGCAGCTCGTTCAGGGCGTGGTCGGCGATCATCTTGCCGTTCACCAGCAGGTCCTGGTTGCAGATCGAGATGCTGCCTTCTTCCGCCACTTCGAGACCGTTGCAGCAGCGCAGCAGCGTGCTCTTGCCGGAGCCGCTGGGGCCGATGATGACGACCACCTGCGAGGTCGCGACCTCAAGGTCGATGCCGTGCAGGATGCGATGGCCGGAGAAGGATTTGCCGAGTTTGGAGACCTTGATCATGGGCGTGGTTGTTGATGACGATGAGGACGATGACATCAGACGGCTCCTCCTGCGCGCAGGTGTTTCTCGACCCGCTGCAGGGCCATGCTGGTGAGGCTGGTCAGCACCAGGTAGACCAGCGCGACGGCGATATAGACTTCCAGCGAACGGTAGGACACGCTGATGATTTTCTGGCCTTCGTGCATCAGGTCGGCGATGGTCAGCAACGACACCAGCGCCGAGTTCTTGATCAGCGCGATGAACTCATTGCCCAGCGGCGGAATCATGCGCACGACGGCTTGCGGCAGGATGATGGTGCGCATCGCCTTGCCGGACGACATGCCGAGCGAACGCGCCGCTTCCATCTGGCCCTTGTCGATCGACTGGATGGCGCCGCGCACGATTTCCGACACGTAGGCGCCGGAATAGATGCCCAGGCCCAGCACGCCGCACAGGAAAGCCGGCAGCAGGATGTCGAATTGCGGCAAGCCGAAGAACAGCAGGAACAACTGCACCAGCAGCGGCGTGCCGCGGATGAAGGTGACGTAAGCAGTACAGATGCCGTAGACCAGGCGCTTGCTGCGATCCAGCCGGCCGAGGCCGACCAGCAGGCCGAGGAAACAACCGAGCACCAGCGAGATGGCGGTGATTTCCACCGTCACGATGGCGCCATGCAACAGGTCCGGCCAGCCCTCGAATACGGGCACAAAATCTAAACTCATCTGATCTCCTTACGTCTATAACCTGCTCGCGATCCTACTGCGAGGCCATGATCCGGCGTCGGGCGGTGCTCGGAATCCTCATGTGCTCAAGCACACTCCGGTTTCTCCGCTCCGTCCGCCACCGGCTGATGGCCTCTCGCTACGGATCGCAAACAGGTTCTTGCTTTTCGTTAATTACTTGGCCGACGACGACAACCACTTCTGCACCAGCTTGTCGTAGCTGCCGTCGAGCTTGACCTTCTTGAGCGCGGCGTTCATCTCTTCGGTCAGCTGCGGCAGGTCCTTGCGCACGGCGTAGCCGTACAACTCGATGCTGACCTGCTTGTCGAGCACCTTCATGCCGGGACGGGTCTTGGCGTATTCGATGGCGGCCGGTTTGCCGGTGACGGCGGCATCGGCGCGGCCGATTTCAACCAGGTTGAACATTTCCTGGTTCTTCTCGACTTCGATGCGCTCGGCTTGCGGGTAATACTCTTTCAGGTAGTTCGCCGACTTGGTGCCGACCTGCACCGAGACCTTTTTGCCGGCCAGATCGGACGGCTGCTTGATCGCGTTGTTGCTGGCCTTGGTCAGGACCACCAGGCCGCCCGGATAGTACGGGTCGGTGAAGTTGACCACGCGGCGGCGTTCTTCGGTGATGTAGATGGCCGACGAGGCGACGTCGAAGCGACGCGACACCAGGCCGGGGATCAGGCCCTTGAAATCGATGTCGGTCCATTCGACCTTCTTGCCCATGGTCTTGCCCAGCAGTTCGATCAGTTCGATGTCGAAGCCGGTGCGCTTGCCGTCCTTGAAGAACTCGAACGGCGGGAAGGTGGCATCGGTGGCGACGCGGATGACGTCAACGGTCTGCGCACAGGCCAGCGCCGGGGCGACGGTAAAGCCGGCGGCGAGACTGACGGCGGCGAGCATGCGGATGAGGCGGCGGCGGTGGTTCATGGTTTCTCCCTCGGATGGACAACTTATGGACGACTTAATGGACAACTTGTAATGGACCTGCAACGGACTTCTGGTGAACTGATTAAAACAAGGCAAGACGTTCGCTGATGGTCGCGGCGGCCTGGACCGTGGCGGCAATTAGCTCGCGCTGCCGCTCTTCGGCCCGGATCGCCGGCGCCATCAGGGTAATCGCGCCGGCCGCCTGGCCGGGCTTGTAAAACACCGGGGCGCTCACGCCCCAGACGCCCCAGTCGACTTCGCCTTCGCTGACCGCATAACCCTGGCTGCGGATGGCGGCGAGTTCGCCGTGCAGGCGCGCGATGTCGTCATCCTTGCCGTGCAGCTGGCGCTCGACGATGTTCTCGGCCATGGCTTGCGGCAGATGCGCCAGCACCGCCTTGGCCGAGGCGCCGCGCGACAGCGGATGCGAGCGGCCCTTGGAAAACGAACAACGCAGCGATTGCTCGCTGTCGACCATGTCGAGGCAGGTGACCTGGTCGTTGACCGCGACCATCAGGCCGACGCTCTCACCGCATTTCTTGGCCAGTTGCAGCATTTCGGGCTGGGCGTTGCTGACCAGGTAAGAGGTATGGTCGAAGCCCCAGGCTAGCTGCACGCTGAGCGGGCCGGGCGCGTAGAAATTGTCCTGCTCCTGCACCAAGCCCCATTTCTTCAGCGGCAGCAGATGGCGGTACAGCGTACTTTGCGGCAAGCCGGTCAGCTCCTTCAGCTTGCGCACGGCGATCGGCTTGCCGTAACGCGCAATCACCGACAACACCATCAGCGAACGTTCGCTGGTGGCGACGGCGGGCTGGGCCAGATGAGCAGGGGCGGGAGAGTTCATGGCCGGATGATTCCTCATTTTTCTCATATTCAGAAATTGAATTCTCACAAAGCGGGAATTTAATTGTAAATCTGGGAAGAGGGCTTGGCGTGTTCATTCGCCTCAAAAGCAGGAAATTTCCCAAGGGAATGAGAAATTCATCGCAGCTTTACTGGAAAAAGATCGCTGTAGAGGGGAGGGGGAATGGAAAAAGCCGGCAAAAATGCCGGCTTCTTTGATGCTGTTGCATGCTTCGCAGGTCGTGCTTTCGTCAGAATGCGCTCTTGATCACCCCGCCGTCGACACGCAGCGCCGCGCCGGTGGTGGCGGAGGCCAGCGGGCTCACCACGTAGGCCACCAGCGAGGCTACTTCCTGCGGCGTGCCGAAGCGCTTGATCAGCGATGTCGGCCGGACGTGGTCGAAGAACTCCGCCTCGACTTGCTCGAAGGTCTTGTCGCTGGCGCGCGCCATGTCTTCGACGAAGTCGCCCACGCCACGCGATTTGGTCGGGCCGGGCAGGATGCTGTTGACCGTGATGCCGGTGCCGGCGACGGATTCCGCCAGCCCGCGCGATACCGCGAGTTGCGCGGTCTTGGTCATGCCGTAGTGGATCATTTCGGTGGGGATCTGCACCGCGCTTTCACTGGAGATGAAGATGATACGGCCCCAGTTGGCCCGCTTCATTTCGGGCAGCACCAGGCGCGCCAGACGCACGCCGCTGAGGACATTGACGTCGAAGAAGCGCAGCCAGTCTTCGTCGGGGATATCTTCAAAGGCCTTGGGCTCGAAGATGCCGAGGTTATTGACGAGGATGTTGATGCCGGGATGACGCTGGATGACTTCATTGGCGGCTTCGGCCTTGCTCAGGTCGCCGGCATAACCCTGGACCGTGCCGCCGGTTTCCGAACGGATGCGCTCCACCGCCTCGTCGACGCTGGCCTGCTTTCTGCCGTTGACGATCACGTTCGCGCCTTCTTGGGCCAGCGTGTGCGCGATCGCGTAACCGATGCCGGCGGTACTGCCGCTTACCAGCGCCGTCTTGCCCTTCAATTGCAAGTCCATGTCGATCCTTCCAGGTTGGTTGTGGAAAATACTGCCACGCCACTATATCAAGGAGTCTCTTCGGTATCCCGCCATGGAAAAAGCCGGCAATTGGCGCCGGCTTTGAGGATGGCTTTAGCGTTTTCGATCCGGCGCGTCGGCATTTGCCGCATCCGACAGCGCGCGGGAGAATTCGCCGTCTCCGGCCTGCGGCTCTTGTGACATCTGCTGCTGTTTCTTTGCGCGCCGTTCGGCGGCCTGGACCTCGGAGGCGAGGCGCCACTGATCCAGATGACGAAAATAGGTGGAGCCGCTGTCGACGCGTCTGGTCGCGCCAACCGCGTCGACGGGCTGAACCGGTGTTACGGGATTGCGTGCCATCTGTTTCTCCTCAGGCAAAACCGACGCCGCATGGCGTCAGCTTGATTATGCTCGTATGCGTGCGGCCTTGCCTTGCCTGCGCAAATACACGATCTGTATGATCAGTCCGACTATCAGCATGGCGAACAGGGCGCCCTGGAAGCCAAGCAGCAATGGCGACTTCAGGTCGGTCACGAACGGATGGCCGTCCGGCACCCGGCGCAGCGTTTCCGAGACGGTCGGCACCATCAGCAGGAATGCAGTCATGCTCAGGAAGATGGTTTCTGCATAGACCGCCGCGCTGCGGCCCACCGGCAATCTCCCCACACCGTAGCCGGCAAGGAGAAAGACCAGCGTGGCCACGGCGATGCCGTAACTGACCGCCTGATGCGCGACCAGGAAAACGCTGACGGCGCCGATCAGCATCGACACGAAATAGATGCCGCCGGCAGTCGAACGCGGCACGATGCGGCCATGGCGCGCAAACATGTACACCGCAGCCGGAATGGCCGGCAGGCTGCCGAGGGTGTGCACCCAGCCGAGATGAGAAATTCCAAACATGGAGCTATCCTTTATCAAAAGAGTGGAGGAGTGCATCGACCTTGTTCCGGAAGTGCAATCCCTGCAAATAAACTACCTACTAATCGGTAGGTAAAATGACCGAACGTTGAAACAATCAATGCGCTTCTTAAACTCTGTCCATCAAGTTTGATTCATCCGGCCTTCAACCATCAGGCCTGATGTGCGACGCGCGCCAGCACCGGATTGACGATGGCGCCGAACATTTTTGCATCCCCATAAGCCCGCGCCGACAGCATGGCGCCGTGGACGGTGGCCATGAAGATGTCCGCCTCTGCTTCGGCCGATCCGGTCAGCGCAAGGCGGCCTTGCTCTGCGCCGCGTGCGAAGACGCCGGTCAGCCAGGCTGCCAGCGCCTTGAAATGCGCGCGCACTTCAAGCGCGATTTCCTCGGGAAGAATCGGCATCTCACTTGCCAGCAGGGCGCAGACGCAAAATGAAGACGCCGCGTCGGCGATGCAACCCTCCCAGAATCCGGCATAGGCGCGCAGCTGTTCCAACGGATCGGAGACGTGCTGCTCCAGCTTGGCGACGCCCGCCTGCATTTCCTCGCGATATCGCGCCACCAGCGTGCGAACCAGCACCGCCTTGCCGGGGAAGTGGTGATGAATGCTGGCGTTGCGGATGCCGATGACCTTGGCGATGTCGGCATAGCTGAAGCCGTTGTAGCCGCCGGCGATGATCAGGGTTTGCGCGCAACGCAGGATGCTGTCGGCAGTGTTGGAGGAATCAGTCATGAGCGTAGCCTACCTTTTAGTAGGTAGATAGTCAAGCGCTGATTGGCAATCCGACGGGCAGGGATACTGCCGCCCTGCAAGCCGGGTGCGGTGAGCGGCGTTAAAATAGCCGGGCCCCTTTTCACCAAGTCTCTTTGGGCAAGCTTAAGCACCCCCGTTATCCATGGCACTCGATCCCTCCAGCATCCTCATTCTTACCACCGCCCTGTCTGCGGCGGCGGCCCTTTACCTGACCGTGGAGTGGGGCAGCGTGCGCGAAAAATCGCTGCTGTTCTGGAGCGCCGGCTTTACGGTCATCACCGCGGGTTCGGCGCTGGCGCTGCTGCGCTCCAGCGGCTTCTTGCTGATCGGCATCTGGTTTGCCAACGGCCTGCTGATCGTCGCGCATTGGTTGTTTCTTGCAGGCGTCTCCCGCTTTACCAACACCCGGCTGTCGCGCGGCTGGTGGCTGATCGGCATGGTCTGGCTGGCGATGTTGCTGGTGCCGGCCGAGCCCTGGTGGTCCAGGGTGATGCTGTGCATTCAATCGTTGCTGATCGCCGGCGTCACGCTGCGCGCGAGTTTCCTGCTGCGTCCGCATGGCGTGTCGCTGAGCGTGGGCGCGGTGCAGTTGCGCTATGTCCTGCTGGCGCACGGTCTGTTCTATGTCGCCAAGGCCGGTTCCACCGTGGCGCTGGGCGCGTTCGTCGACCTGGCGGCCTTCCGCGGCGAAGTGATCCAGATCTCGCTGGTGGAGGGCGCCATGGCGATCATGCTGATCGCCTTGTCCATGACCGGGACCGAACGCCACCGCCGCGAAGAGCGCATCGAACAACTGGCCGCGCGCGACCCGCTCACTGCGCTGTACAACCGTCGCGCGCTCGACATGCGTGCACCGGCCTTGCTGGCGCAGGCCACGCCGACAAATCCCGGCGCCTTGCTGCTGATCGATATCGACAATTTCAAGCAGGTCAACGACCTGCACGGCCACAGCGCCGGCGACAGATTGCTGGTGGCGTTGAGCGAAATGATCCGCGACGCGCTGCCGCACGGCTCGCTGGCGGCGCGGCTGGGCGGAGATGAGTTTGTGATCCTGCTGCGGGAGGCTTCCGGCGACGGCGTGGTGGCGTTGGGCAATGGCTTGCGCGAGGTGTTCGGGCGGATCGCGCGGGAGACGTTTGCGACGCCGTCGGCGGTGACGCTGAGTGTGGGCGCGACGCTGTTCGACCAGCCGCCGGCGGATCTGGCGGCCTTGCTGGAACGCGGGGATGCGGCGCTGTACGAATCCAAGCGCGGAGGACGGGACAGCGTGAGGGTAGTGTCCGCGGTTTAGTCCAACTGCGGGCACATCCTGAAACCGGCCGGCCAATAAAAAACGGACCGCATGGCGGTCCGTGAATGCTTGCTGCTGGTACTACTGGTACTGCTGATTACTTCTTGCGGCCGGTGGTCTTTTCAGCGACTTGAGTGAACTGCTTGGCAGCGTTGCTCAGGTGGCCTTCCAGTGTTTCCACGGCTTGCTTGGTGTTCTTGGTCAGTTGCTCGTAGCTGGCGTTGGCGTTGCCGATGGCCGACTTCAACAGGGCGACTGCGTTTTCCGAACCGGCTGGTGCGTTCTTGGCGATTTCTTCGACCAGAGCGGTCACCTTGCGGCTGGTTTCAGCGACTTGCGCTTCAGTTGCCTTGGTCAGTTCAGCTTGGGTAGCCGACACGATGCTGGCCAGGTGACGACCGTAAGCGGCAGCCTTTTCAGCTGTCGGTTGGGCTTGTGCTTGCGCCAGGGCCAGCAGTTCTTGCGGATCCTTGATGGATGCGAATTGCTGTGCAGTAGCGGCGGACTCTTCCAGCGATGCCTTGGCGGCGCTCAGGTTCAGTTCAACAATCTTTTCCAGACCTTCGAAAGTCTTGGTAGTGATGGTGTTGATCAGATCCAGTTGAGCTTGGAAGTGGGTCTTGGTTGCGGCGGAAAATTGATCTTGGTACGAAAACATGGACTTCTCCTTTGGTTTCAAAAACAGTGATGGACTGGCGGCTTACGTCTCGAATTACTATTTTTGTGCGCCGCAACAATTACTATTTTACGCACTTATTTGGTGAGGTCAAGAACTTTTTGTGCGGCGCACAAAATGTCGGAGAATTGCAATTTTAACAACATAATTTGTTATTGCACAGCACCAATTGTTTCCCATCCGCAACGGTGGCGTCAGCCCGTCGCAACCTCCACCACGGGCGGCAATTCGTGCACCACCACACCGGTGTCAGATACCTTGAACGGACAGCCCTGGCTGACTTCAATGCCGCGCAGGGCGTCCTGATAGCCTTGTTCCCAGCGCCATTCGATCGAACCGCGCGAGAAATTGACGTCCTTGGATGCCATGTTCCAGTCGCGCCCGGCATAGGGCAGGCGCACGATATGGATGGTGGTGTCGGCGCCCAGCTCGGCCAATTGTTTGCGGTCGGACGGCTTGCGCAGGTCCGCCGGCATGCGTTCATACAGCTCGCGCGCCATCTTGCGCAGCTGGTGCTGCTTCAGGTAGGCGTCGATGTGGCGCTGCGAGCGCGAAGCGAAGGTGACGTCCTTCTGGCGCGTCTGCACTTCTTCATAGGTGCGCGGCTCGGGGCCGTCCGCATGCCACAGGTCGACCATCATGCACAATGTGTCCTGGCGCGGCTCGTCGCTGAGCACCGCTTCCAGCGGCGTGTTCGAATACAGGCCGCCGTCCCAGTACAGGTCGCCGTCCACCCGCACCGGCGGGAAGCCCGGCGGCAATGCACCGCTGGCCATCACGTGCTCGGCGCCCAGCGTCTGCAGCGAGGAGTCGAAGCTGACCAGCGAGCCGCAGGTCACCTTGACCGCGCTGACGGTCAGGCGGACGCCATCGGACTTGTCATTCAGATAATCGAAGTCGACGTACTTGTTGAGCGTGGTGCGCAGGTCTTCGGTGTTGTAGAAGCTGGCCTCCTCAGGCGGCACCCCCAGGCCGATGGCGAAAGGACTGAACTGGCGCGGCGTGAAAAAGCCCGGGACGCCGCGGACGAACGTGTCCATGGTGGTGGCCCAGGTCATCAGCTGGCGGGTGGCGTCGGGCACGGCACGCATGTCGATGGCGTCGTCGTGCGACACGCTTTCCCAGAACGCACGCAGGCGAGGGATGCGGTCTTCGCGGCGGTTGCCGGCGATGATGGCGGCGTTGATGGCGCCGATCGAGGTGCCGACCACCCAATCGGGCGTCAGGTCGTGTTCATGCATGGCCTGGTAGACGCCGGCCTGGTAGGCGCCCAGCGCACCACCGCCTTGCAGCACCAGCGCAATACGCGGCTTGGGTGCGGAAGAGGAACGCGAAGAAGAACGCGGAGAAGGGAGACTACTGGCGTCGGGTTTGCGTCGCATCGGGATCCTTGCGGTGAGAGTACGGAGAGACTGCGCGCCGGAAAGATCGTTCCGCAGCGCGTCATGCAAAAATCATACGCCACAAATGCGACGGGCGCGTTGCGGATGCAGGGTGGGGGATCAGGCGCCCTGGCCGGCCCGCGCCTGGCGCCAGGCGTCAAGCAGCTGGCGCGGCTCCTGGCCGATGACCTCGGCGGCGATGCTGTGCAGATGCTCGATGATCATTACCGCGTAGACGTCGGCCAGCGCATTGACTTCAGGCGACAGCGCGCATTCCTCGCCGGTGGCGGGACGCTGGATGCGCCAGTAGTTGATTGCTTCTTCCAGTTCCGTCAGGGAAATAGTGGGTTCGCTCATGCCGTTCATTGTACGCCCGCCGCCATCGGGATCAAAAACACAGCACGATGCGGTTGGCGACGTCGAAGATGAAATCCGGCCGCAGATACGCCAGGAAGGTCGCGCCCAGCACCACGCCCAGCGATGCCAGGATGGCGATTCGCTTGAGGCGCGGAGACGGGCGAAAATTCATGATGAGCGATACTACGAAGCGGCCAGCGGCGCGCGCCGGATGGCCTTTTCGTTGACCGGCAAATTCATCACCGTGGCGAACAGGCCGAGCCCGATGGTGATCATCCAGACCGTGTTGTAGCTGCCTTCGCGGGTGAACAGATAACCGCCCAACCAGACCCCCAGGAAGCTGCCGACCTGATGCGACAGGAACACGAAGCCCGACAGCATCGACAGATGCTTGAGTCCGAAAATGCCGGCGATGATGCCGTTGGTCAGCGGCACCGTCGACAGCCACAGCAAGCCCATCGCCGCCGAGAAGATATACACCGACCACGACGACAGCGGCGCCAGCAGGAACAGGCTGATGGCGATGGTGCGCGAAAAATAGATGGTCGACAGCAGATAGCGCTTGGGCAGGAAGCCGCCCAGCTTGCCGGCGTAATACGAACCGAAGATATTGAACAGGCCGATCAGCGCCAGCGCCGCCACCGCGATATTGGGATCCATCAGGCCCTTGTCCTTGAGATAGGACGGCAGATGCGCGCCGATGAACACCACCTGGAAGCCGCACACGAAATAGCCCGCGATCAGGAACTGGAACGGCCGGTAAGCGAAGGCTTCGCGGGTGGCTTCCCAGATGCTTTGTTCGTGCTTGCCGCTGTGCACCAGCTTCGGCTCGCGCAGGCGGAACGCCATCGGCACCATCACCGCCACCACCAGCGCGGACAACCAGTAGAACGCCTGTTGCCAGCCTGTCACTGAAATCAATTGTTGCTCGACCGGCATCATCACGAACTGGCCGAAGGAGCCGGCCGCCGATGAAATCCCGAAGGCCAGCGAGCGCTTTTCCGGCGGCGCGCTGCGACCGACGATGCCGCTGATCGCGCCGAAAGCGGTGCATGACAACGCCGCGCCAATCAGCACGCCGGAGCCAACCGCGAACAACGTCGGCTGATCCACCAGCGCCATCCACAGCAAGCCGGCCATGTACAGCAGCGCGCCGAGGATGATCACGCGCGCGGTGCCGTAGCGATCCGCCGCCATGCCGGCGAACGGACCGAACACGCCCCACATCAGATTCTGCAGGGCGATCGCCAGCGAGAAGGTTTCGCGCGTCCAGCCGTGCGCCTGCGAAATCGGTTGCAACCAGAAGCCGAGGCCGTGACGTACGCCCATGGCCAGCGTCAGCACCAGGCCGCTGGCAAGCAAGACGGTTTTGAAATCGGGCGCGCGCTCGGAATGGAACATGATGTCGTCTCTCGGCTATCTGTTATTAAAATAATTTCGACAGTTTAGCGCAAGGATTCGGCCGTCGCCGGACGCCCCGATTTTTAGCAAACGATAAATATCCCGAGACTCGTCGCGGTCCATGCCGATGACTTTCGAGCGGTCGCTTGGCATCCGTCAAGGAAAGCGGAATATCTGCACAATCCGGCCCGAAAGCATTGCCTCGCACCATGCCGCAAAACTATATTCGCAGCGCCGATCACCGCATCGCGATGTTCCCGTCCGCAGCAGCCCGCCCCTCTATCCAGACAGCCAGTCAGTTTCGCGCAGCGCGCCATCGTTCCGGCGTGGTCGGTCCTGATCGTCACTCACTACTGGGATTTCCATGTCTATCTACATCAAGAGCAAGAAACACGGCGCCGCCGGCCGTCTGGTCACTTTACGTTCGTCATTGGCGGTGTCGACGCTGGCGCTGGCCGCACCATTCAACGTCGCCGCAGAAAGCCTGCCCGAGGTCAATGTCAACGAGCGCAACGAATCCTACAAGGCCGAGCGCGTCAGCTCGCCGAAATTCACGCAGCCGCTGGTCGATACCACGCAGACCATCACCGTCATCAAGAAGGAACTGCTGCAATCGCAACTGGCGACCACGCTCACCGAAGCACTGCAAAACAGCGCCGGCGTCGGCACTTTCAGCACCGGCGAGAACGGCAGCACCAACACCGGCGACACCATCTTCATGCGCGGCTTCAACACCGCCAACAGCATCTTCGTCGACAACATCCGCGACCTCGGCGGCGTCTCGCGCGACCTGTTCAACATCGAGCAGGTCGAAGTGGTCAAGGGCCCGGCAGGCGCCGACAACGGTCGCGGTGCACCGACCGGTTACATCAACATGGTGACCAAGCAGCCGATGCTGGAGAACGCCTATTCCGGAACCGCGACCTACGGCACCGGCGATCAGAAGCGCATCACCGCCGATCTCAATCGCCATATTGAAGGACTCAACGGCGCGGCGTTCCGGCTCAATTTGCTCAAGCAGGACAGTGGCGTGCCGGGACGCGACCGTGTGCAAAACAATCGCTGGGGCATCGCGCCGTCGTTCGCATTTGGACTTGGCACGCCGACGCGGATCGTGTTCAGCTATCTCCACCTGGACCGTGACAATGTGCCCGACACGGGTTTGCCGACCATCGGCACGCCGGGTTTCTTCAACGCCACCACGGCCGGCAAGAATGCGCGGCCGGTCGCGCGCAGCAATTACTACGGCCTGGCGTCGGATTACGACAAGAGCACCAGCGACATGTTTACCGCCCGCATCGAACATGACGTCAACGCCAACCTGACCATTCGCAACACCACCCGCTACGGCAAGACGAAGCAGAACGCGCTGATGGCTGCGCCCTACATCGTCGACGGCAGCAACGTCAATCCCGCCAACTGGACGGTGTCGCGCATCCTGCAAATCGTCGATCGGGAAAACGAAATCCTGACTAACCAGACCAACGCGGTGATCAAATTCGAGACCGGGAAAGTTAAGCACGCAGTCACCACCGGGATCGAATTCATGCGTGAAAAACAGACCAGTATCGGTTACGGCGGCACCGGTCTGAATGCAGTCGCGGCATCCAATCTTTATGCACCCAATCCCAATGCGCCGGCCAGGGGTAATCCGGTATCGAACGGTACGCGCGTCGATGGCAGCACCAACACCATCGGTGTGTACCTGTTCGACACGTTGGAGATCAATCCTGCATTCCAGCTCAATGCCGGCATCCGGCTGGATCGTTACAGCACGGACTACAGCAGCATTGCGTTGTCCACGCTCGCGGCCAATCCTGGCCTGCCGGTCGGCACGCTGGTGCCGACTACGCTGAGCAAATCCGACACCCTGCTCAACTGGAAAGTCGGTGCACTATATAAGCCGGCACCCAACGGCAGCATTTACATTGGCTATGCGACCTCGCAGCAACCTCCCGGCGGCGCTGCATTTGCATTGAGCAGCAGCGGCGCCAGCGCCGACAATCCCAACTTCGCGCCACAAAAAACCAGCACCACGGAAATCGGCACTAAATGGGAAGTGCTGAACAAGAAACTATTGCTCGCGGCGGCCGTGTTCCGCACGGAAGTCAGCAATGAAATCAAACAGGATCCGGTCACCACGACGCTCTACACGCAAACCGGCAAGAAGCGCGTCGACGGCATCGAACTCTCGGCCTCTGGTGAAATCACCCGCGCCTGGTCGGTCAATGCCAGCGCTGCGCTGATGAACGCCAAGATCACGGATGGCACCACCAATGCGGCGGCGACCTCAAATCAGAACAACGCCGCCATGAGTTTCTCGCCGAAAACGACTCTGGCGCTGTGGAGCACCTACCAACTGCCGTCCGGCGTCACTATCGGCGGCGGCGTGCGCTACGTCGACACCATCGCGCGCACCGCCAGCACGACCATCAGCGGCGCCACGAACACGCCGTATGCACAAAGCTACTGGGTGGCCGACGCCATGGCCGCGTATCAGTTCAGCAAGAACGCCACGGTGCAGCTGAATCTGTACAACCTGGCCAACCAGCGTTATGCAGCTTCCATCAACAACAGTGGTGCGCGCTACATCCCCGGAACGGAGCGCTCGGCCAAACTCAGCCTGAACCTGGCGTATTGATTTGTCGATCCGTTTCAAGAACAACAGCCCCGCCGGCAACGGCGGGGTTTGTCATTCAAACGCCTCTTCTTCAATCACGATAAAAGGAGCACACCGTGCTGCTGCACATCCCGCAAGTCCTCAGCGCCGATCAGGTCGCGTTGATCCGCAAGCAACTCGATGCCGCCGACTGGAGCGACGGGCGCGCCACAGTCGGTTCGCAGGGCGCGCGCGTCAAGCGCAATCGGCAGTTGCCCGAACAATCCGCCGTCGGCAGGGAATTGGCGCGCATCGTCATGGCGGCGCTGGCCGCTCATCCGACTTTCTTCGCCGCCGCCTTGCCGGCGCGCACCATGCCGCCGCTGTTCAATCGCTATGAGGGCGGTGAGCAGTACGGCGTGCACATCGACGGCGCCGTGCGCAACGTAGCGGGTAACATGGCGGGCACTGCGCCCGGCGCCGACTATCAATTGCGCACCGATGTTTCATCGACGCTGTTCCTGAGCGAACCCGAAGACTACGACGGCGGCGAACTGGTGGTGCACGACACCTACGGCGCGCACGAAGTAAAACTGCCGGCCGGCGACCTGATCCTGTATCCATCAAGCAGCCGCCACGAAGTCACCGCCGTCACGCGCGGCTGCCGCGTGAGCGCCTTTTTCTGGACTCAGAGCATGATCCGCGACGACCAGCGCCGCGGCATGCTGTATGAACTCGACCAGGCCATTCACGCCTTGCGGCTGAGGCATGGCGACAGCGATGAAACCGTGGTGCTCGCTGGGCACTATCACAACCTGCTACGGCTCTGGGCAGAGACATAAGGGCACGAAAGCTGACCACTCGGTCGGTCAAATCAGCATGATGACGCGCCTGTTCATGCAATTTCCGAACTAAGAAATACGAAATGCTTCGTTCTGCAAAAACACGGATTTTGATTTAATGGCCCATCATTAATCTTGTCTGCGCTCGCCGCGTTCTACGTAATTTCCTGCGGCGCGGTCAATCTCGCGGAGCCATTCCATCATGTCAGCGGTCATCGAACAGTCGATCGCGGGCGCAGCCGTCTCTACTTCCCGTGTGCCGGCGCACCGCATACTCAGTGAAACAGAAGCCATCGAGACCGCGCGCAAGCTGGCGCAGGAATTCGTCGTCGAGGCCGCAGAACGCGACCAGCAACGGCGCCTGCCGCATGCGGAGATCGAGCGCTTCTCTTCCAGCGGACTGTGGGCCATCACCGTGCCCAAGGCTTACGGCGGCATCGGCGCCTCTTGGGTGACGCTGGCCGAAGTGGTCAGGATCATCTCCGCCGCCGATCCGTCCATCGGTCAGATTCCGCAAAACCATTTCGGCATCCTCAACGTGCTGGCGCAAACCGCCACCGAAAGCCAGAAGCATTACTTCTACGGTGAAGTCCTGAACGGCGCGCGCTTCGGCAACGCCGGGCCGGAACGCACCAGCAAGAACGTGCTCGACATCCGTACCCGCATTACCAAGGATCCCGGCAGCCCCGATTATCTGCTCAACGGTACGCGCTTCTATTCCACCGGCGCGCTGTATGCCGACTGGGTGCCGACGCGTGCGCTCGACGACGACGGCAAGAGCGTGTTTGTATTCGCCGAACGTCATGCGCCGGGCCTGAGCGTGGTCGACGACTGGTCCGGCTTCGGCCAGCGCACTACCGCCAGCGGCACCGTGATTTTCGACAACGTGCGCGTGGCCGCAGGACACGTCGTGCCCTTGCACCAGTTGGCCGAACAAGCCAACAACATCGGTCCGGTGGCGCAGCTGATCCAGGCTGCCATTGATGCCGGCATCGCGCAGGCGGCGGTGGATGATGCGGTCGCCTTCATCCGTCAGCGTTCGCGTCCGTGGGCCGACAGCGGCGTCGAGCGCGCCGGCGACGATCCCTTGACGATCAACCAGATCGGCGACCTCAAGATCCGCCTGCACGCCGCCGAGGCCTTGCTCGAACGCGCCGCACGCACGCTCGACAACTCGCCGCTGCCGATCAGCTACGAGCAGATGGCGCAGGCCTCGGTCGCGGTAGCGGAAGCCAAAGTGCTGACGACAGAAATTGCGCTGCACGCCAGCGAAAAGCTGTTTGAACTGGCCGGCACGCAATCCACGCTGTCCGCGCACGACCTCGACCGTCACTGGCGCAATGCGCGCGTGCACACGCTGCACGATCCGGTGCGCTGGAAGTATCACGCCGTCGGCAACTACTACCTCAACGACGCGCCGCCGCCGCGTCACAACTGGTCATAACCGGTCCTGATTCGTCCTCAGAATATTTCTCCGAAAGCATCGCCATGAGCCAATCCGCTACCGCTACTGCAGCAGCAATCTCCACCGAGCCGCGCATCGTCGCGCGCATCCGCGATGACGCCGAAGCCTTGGCCGTCGCCCGCAAGCTCGCCGTCGAACTGGCGCGCGAAGCCTCGCAACGCGACCGCGAACGCCGCCTGCCGTGGGCGGAGCTGGACCGCTACGTGCGCTCCGGCCTGTGGGGCATCTCGGTGCCGAAGGAATACGGCGGCGCCGGTGTCTCCTACGTCACGCTGGCCCAGGTCACGGCCATCATTGCCGAAGCCGACGGCTCGCTCGGCCAGATTCCGCAAAACCATTTCTATGCCGTCGAAATCATCCGCGTCAACGGCAGCGACGCGCAGAAGCGTTTCTACTTCGAGCGCGTGCTGCAGGGCGACCGCTTCGGCAACGCGCTGGCGGAGATCGGCACCAAGAATTCCGCCGAGCGCAAGACGCGCCTGACCAAGGACGGCGCCGACTACCGCATCAACGGCCACAAGTTCTACGCCACCGGTGCGCTGTACGCCGACTGGGTGCCGACCTCGGCCATCGACGACGACGGTGTGCAGCAACTGGCGCTGGTGCCGCGCAATGCGCAGGGGTTGAGCATCGTCGACGACTGGTCCGGCTTCGGCCAGCGCACCACCGGCAGCGGTTCGGCGATCTTCGACAACGTCCGCGTGGACGGCGGCGCGGTGCTGGGATTCCAGGCCTCGTTCGATCGTCCGACCACGGTCGGCCCGCTGGCGCAATTGCTGCACGCGGCCATCGATCTCGGCATCGCGCGCGCCGCCTACGCCGACCTGATCAGCTTCGTCTCGACGCGTTCGCGCCCATGGATCGACAGCGGCGTCGAGCGCGCCGGCGACGATCCGCTGACCATCCGTGAAGTCGGCGACCTCACCGTGCAATTGCATGCGGCCGAAGCGCTGGTGGATCGCGCCGGCGCCAAGGTCGACATCGCTGCCGCCGATTCCAACGCCGACACCGTCGCCGCTGCGTCGATCGCCGTGGCCGAATCGCGCGTGCTCACCAACAACGTCTCGCTGGCCGCCGGCAGCAAGCTGTTCGAGCTGGCCGGCACGCAGTCGACGCTGGCCGAGAACAACCTCGACCGTCACTGGCGCAACGCGCGCACCCACACGCTGCACGATCCGGTGCGCTGGAAGTACCACGCCATCGGCAACTACTACCTCAACGACAAGAAGCCGCCGCGTCACGGCGCGCTCTGAACGTTTTGATTTTGAATACTTCGTCCACACAACAAGAAAAGACTTCCATGCGCAATCGCTTCATCGTTTCCCTGATTCCGGGTTTGCTGTTGGCAGCCTTGCCGTTGCTGGCGACGGCACAAACTGCCGCGCAAACGCCAAAATCCGGCGGCACCCTGGTCGCCATCGTCCAGCCCGAACCGGTCACGCTGACCGGCGCGGTCAACACCGCGCAGCCGACCTCGCTGATCGCCACCAACGTTTACGACGGCCTGCTGTCCTACGACAACGACCTCAAGCCGCACGGCCAGCTGGCCGAAAGCTGGGAAGTCTCCAAGGACGGCCTCGCCATCACCTTCCACCTGCGCAAAGGCGTCAAATGGCACGACGGTAAACCGTTCACTTCGGCCGACGTCAAATGGTCGGTGGAGAACGTCTGGAAAACCATCCACCCACGCAACAAGGCCATCCTGGCCAACCTGACCCAGGTCGATGCGCCTGACGCCAATACCGCCATCTTCCGTTTCACCAAGCCTTCGTTGGCGCTGCTGTCGACACTCAATTCCTGGGGCGCGCCGGTGTTGCCGAAGCATCTGTATGAAGGCACCGACGTGCTCAACAATCCGAACAACAACAAGCCGGTCGGCACCGGCCCGTTCGTGTTCAAGGAATGGAGTCGCGGCAACTACATCACGCTGGAGCGCAATCCGAATTACTGGGAGAAGGGAAAACCTTATCTGGACAAGATCATCTTCAAGGTCGTGCCTGACGCCGGCGCGCGCGCCGCCACGCTGGAAAACGGCGACGCGCAATACGCCGTCTTCAGCCCGGTGCCGCCGAAGGAAGCGCAGCGCCTGGCCGACTCCGGCAAGGTCAAGGTCGAAACCAACGGTTACCAATGGTCGTCGCCGGTGCTCTACCTCGACTACAACCTCAGCAACAAATATCTCAAGGACGTACGCGTACGCCGCGCCATCGCCCACGCGGCAAATCTGGAAGGCCTCAACAAGGTAGTCTGGTACGGCTACGGCAAACCGTCGGTGAGCATCGTGCCGACCACGCTGTCGCAGTTCTTCGACAACACCGTGCCGCGCTATCCGTACGACACCAAGAAGGCCGAAGTGCTGCTCGATGAAGCCGGCTTCCCGCGCGGCGCCGACGGCGTGCGCTTCACCATCAGCAACGACTACCTGCCGTACGGCGATGACTATCGCCGCACCGCTGAATATCTCAAACAATCCCTCAAGCGCGTCGGCATCGAAGTCAACATCCGCAGCCAGGACACCGCCGCCTTCACCAAGCGCGTCTACGGCGACCGCGACTTCGACACCGCGATCACATGGAACGCGTCCTTCCCCGATCCGCAGATCGGCCTGACGCGCATGTACTGGTCGGGCTGGGTCGGCAAGAACATTCCGTGGACCAACAGCTCCGGCTACAACAATCCGGAAGTTGATCGCCTGATCGAACAAGCGCAGGGCGCCGCCACGCAAGCCGAACGCATTGCGCTGTTCAAGAAATTCCAGCAGATCACGCAGACCGAATTGCCGACCCTGCCGTTGATCGAGCTGCACTTCTTCACCGTGCATTCGCCGCGTCTCAAGGGCATCACGCAGGACGGCGACCAGTCGCAGGGTTCGCTGAAAAACGCCTGGCTGGAACCGGCCAAGGCCGCGCAATAACAAATAAAGCAACGACAAAACAACGAGGGAAAACAGAACATGAACAAGACTGTATTCAAGCTGCTGGCGGCCACGGCCATCACATTGGCCTTCAGCGCGAACGCGTTTGCCCAGACGCGCGGCGGCACCCTGACCGCGATCATCCAGCCCGAGCCGGTGATCCTGACCTCGGCATTGAACACCGCGGCGCCGACCGGTTTCTTCAGCGCCAACGTGTTCGACGGCCTGGTGGAATACGACAACGACTTCAAGCTGCGGCCCGCGCTGGCGGAGAGCTGGGACGTCTCCAAGGACAGCAAGACGCTGACCTTCCATCTGCGCAAGGGCGTGAAATGGCATGACGGCAAGCCGTTCACGTCGGCCGACGTCAAGTGGACCCTGGAAAACGTCTGGAAAAAATTCCACCCGCGCAACCAGATCATCTACGGCACCGTCACCGGCGTTGACACGCCGGACGACTACACCGTCATCATCCGCTTCAGCGAACCGTCGCTGGCTATTCTGAGCTCGCTCAACAGCAACGGCGCGCAAGTGCTGCCCAAGCATCTGTACGAAGGCACCGACATCCTCAACAATCCCTACAACAACAAGCCGGTCGGCACCGGCCCGTTCGTGTTCAAGGAATGGAGCAAGGGCAACTACATCACGCTGGAACGCAATCCCAACTACTGGGACAAGTCCAAGGGCGTGAGCAAGCCTTACCTCGACAAGATCATCTTCAAGGTCGTGCCTGACGCCGGCGCCCGCGCCGCTGCGCTGGAAAAGGGCGAAGCGCAATATGCGCCGTTCTCGCCGGTGCCGCTGAAGGACGCCGAGCGCCTCGCCAAGCTGCCCGGCCTCAAGCTGGAAACACGCGGCTACGACTGGATCTCGCCGTGGCTGTTCCTCGACGTCAACGTCGATCGTCCTTACTTCAAGGATGCGCGCGTGCGCCAGGCGCTGGCTTACGCAATCGACCTGAACGCCTTCAACAAGGTGGTCTGGTACGGCTTCGGCAAACCGGCGGTCAGCCCGGTGGTGTCGACGCTCAAGCAGTTCCACACCGACGACGTGCCGAAGTACGGCTACGATCCGAAGAAGGCCGAAGCCCTGCTCGATGAAGCCGGTCTCAAGCGCGGCGCCGACGGCACCCGCCTGCGCATCAACCTCGACTACCTGCCTTACGGCGACGACTACAAGCGCAGCGGCGAATACATCAAGCAAGCGCTCAAACGCATCGGCATCGACGTCAACGTCCGTGCGCAAGACACGCCGACCTACACCAAGCGCGTCTACGGCGACCGCGACTACGACTTGTCGGTGGTGTGGTTCGCCGGCTTTGCCGATCCGCTGGTGGGCGTGACGCGCGCTTACTGGAGCGATTCGGTCGGCAAGAACATCCCGTGGAGCAATGGCTCGGGCTACCGCAACGCCGAAGCCGACAAGCTGATCGAACAGGCCCAGTCCTCGGCCAGCCAGAGCGAACGCGTCGCGCTGTTCAAGAAATTGCAGCAACGCGTGCAGACCGACCTGCCGTCGATCCCGCTGCTTGAGCTGCACTTCTTCACCATCCAGGCTGCCAATCTGAAGGACACCGTCGCCGGCGTCGACCAGATCTACAGCTCGCTCAAGAACGCCTGGTTCGACAGCGCGCCGAAGGTCGCCAACGCGGCACAGGTCACTGCACCACAGGCCGCCAAATGAAGATCAGGAACATCGTCGTGCGCCGCCTGCTGCAACTGGTCAGCGTGGCGCTCGGCGTAACCATCATCAACTTCTTCCTGCTGCAACTGGCGCCGGGCGACGCCGCCCAGGTGCTGGCAGGGGAGGCCGGGGCAGCGACGCCGGAATACATGGCCGCCCTGCGCGCGCAGTTCGGCCTCGACCAGCCGCTGCTGGTGCAATTCTGGAAATACATACTCAACCTCGCGCACTTCAATCTCGGCTATTCGTTCCGCCACGGCATGCCGGTGGCGCAACTGATCGGCGAGCGCGTGCCGGCGACCTTGCTGCTGATGGGTGCAAGCATTCTGTTTGCGGTCGTGGCCGGCGCCACGCTCGGCGCGATCGCCGCCTATCGCGCCGGGCGCATTGCCGATGTGGTGATCTCGACGCTGGCGCTGGTGTTCTTCGCCACGCCGCTGTTCTGGATCGGCCTGATGCTGGTGGTGGTGTTCTCGGTCTGGCTCGACTGGTTGCCGGTCGGCGGCATGTTTACGATCGAGGCCGGCTACACCGGTTGGAAATACATCCTCGACATCGCCCGTCATCTGATATTGCCGGCGGTGACGCTGGGACTGTTCTACATGGCGGTCTACACGCGCCTGATGCGCGCCACCATGGTCGAAGTGCGGCGCCAGGATTTCGTGCGCACCGCCGTCGCCAAGGGCGCACGGCCGCCGCGCGTGCTGTTCGCGCACGTGCTGAGGAACGCCTTGCTGCCGCTGGTCACGATGCTGGGCGTGCAGGTCAGCTCCATCATCGGCGGCGCGGTGCTGGTGGAAACCGTGTTTTCGTGGCCGGGTCTCGGACGGCTGGCGTTCGAGGCCCTGTTCCAGCGCGACTTCAATCTGCTGCTCGGCATCCTGCTGTGCAGCTCCATCGTCGTGATCGTGGTGAACTGGGTGGTCGACTTCGTCTATACCCGTCTCGATCCGCGCATTCGTTTTGCGTAAGTAGTTTGACTAAGCTGAAAGTGAATCTGCAATGAGCGAACTTGTTTCCACGCTGGCGATTGCCTCTGCCGAGGCAGCGGTCGATTCGCCGGCCAGCCTGATCGCCGCACCGACCACGCGCGGCTGGTTCGCGCGCCTGCTGCGCTCGCCGTCGGCGCTGATCGGCGGTGTGCTGTTGTTGCTGGTGGTGCTGATGGCGCTGTCCTCGCCCTTGCTGTTCCCGGGCGATCCGCTGGACATGGTGGCGGAGCCTTTCCTGCATCCCGGCGTCGACGCTGCGCATTTGCTCGGCAGCGACATGCTTGGTCGCGATCTGCTGAGCGGCATCTTCCACGGTGCACGGGTGTCGCTGCTGATTGCGGTGGTGTCGACTCTGCTTGCGCTGGTGCTGGGCATCAGCGGCGGCTTGCTGGCCGGTTACTACGGCGGCCTGGCCGATGCGTTGCTGATGCGCGTGACGGAATTCTTCCAGACCATTCCGTCCTTCCTGTTCGCACTGGCGATCGTGGCGGTGGTGCAGCCGACTCTGGTGACGATTGCGCTGGCCATCGGCGTGACCGCCTGGCCGAGCCTGGCGCGGCTGGTGCGCGCCGAAGTGCTCAAGCTGCGCCACAGCGAAATGGTGCAGGCCAGCGCCGCCCTCGGCGCCACCGATCTGCGCATCATGCTGCGAGACATCTTGCCCAATACCTTGACGCCGATCCTGGTATCGACTTCGCTGATGGTGGCCACCGCCATCCTCACCGAATCCAGTCTGGCCTTCCTCGGTCTGGGCGACCCCAATGCGGTGAGCTGGGGCAACATGGTCGGCTCGGGTCGCGAAGTGATCCGCACCGACTGGTACATCACGACGATTCCCGGCATCGCGATTGTGATCACGGTGCTGGCATTGAATTTATTAGGCGACGGACTGGCCGACGTGCTCGATCCGCGCGACAGAAAATAGGAGAAACACCATGGCACGCGTATCCACTCTGCTTTCCAACCAGCTGCCGCAAGGCCCGGCCCGCACGATCTTCGAGAAGGTCGAAAACGAATACGGCGCCTTCGGCAACATGCTCGGCGTGCTGGCGCACCGCCCGGCGTCGATCGAGCACATCTACGGCCTGCTGTTGCAGTTCGCCGCCGAAGGAAACATCTCCAAGCTGCACCTGGAGATTGTGCTGGTCACCGCCTCCAAGGCCAACGAGTGCAGCTATTGCGTCTCGCACCACGCGCCCAAGCTGGTCGCGCAGCACGTGTCGGCGGAAACCGTCGAACGCATCCTCGACGCCGACGTGCCCGGCCTCGGTCCGGTTGAATTGCTGGTGCGCGACTATGCGCTGGCGGTCACGCGCCAACGCGTCGGCGACAGCCTGGTGACGCGCCTGCGCGAACATTTCTCGGAATCGCAGATCGTCGAACTGACCTTGCGTGCCGCGCTGTGCGCCTTCTTCGCGCGCTTCAACGAAGCGCTCGACGTCCAGCTCGAACCCGAATACGTGACTGCGGACGCAGCATGAGCAAAAAAGAAATCCGCCTCAACGCATTCAACATGAATTGCGTGAACCACATCAATCACGGCTTGTGGACACATCCGCGCGATCGCTCGCAGGACTATACCGACATCGAATACTGGACCGACCTCGCCAAGCTGCTTGAACGCGGCAAGTTCGACGGCCTGTTCCTGGCCGACATTGTCGGCGTCTACGACGTCTACCAGAACTCGGTCGACATCACGCTGCGCGAGTCGATCCAGTTGCCGGTCAACGATCCGCTGCTGCTGATTTCGGCGATGGGCTTCGTCACTGAACATCTCGGCTTCGGCATCACCGCCAACCTGACCTACGAGGCGCCGTTCCTGTTTGCCCGGCGCATGTCCACGCTGGACCACCTGACCAAGGGCCGGGTCGGCTGGAACATCGTCACCGGCTATCTCGACAGTGCCGCGCGCGCGATGGGCCTGTCGGAACAGCTGGAACACGATCAGCGCTACGACCGCGCCGACGAGTTCATGGAAGTGGTCTACAAGTTGTGGGAAGGCAGCTGGGAAGACGACGCCGTCATCCGCGATCGCCAGAACCGCATCTACGCGCAGCCTGGCAAGGTACACAAGATCCACCACAGCGGCGACTACTACAAGGTCGAGGGCTACCACCTCAGCGAACCGTCGCGCCAGCGCACGCCGGTGCTGTACCAGGCCGGTTCGTCCGGCCGCGGCCAGGCCTTCGGCGCGCGCCATGCGGAATGCGTGTTCGTTTCCGGCCAGAGCAAGGAGGCGGTGCGCAAGCTGGTCGCCGGCATTCGCGAAGGCGCAGTGCGTGAAGGGCGCCAGGCGGATGACGTCAAGATCTTCATGGGCCTGACCGTGGTGGTCGCGCCGACGGAAAAGGAAGCACGCGACAAGTACGCCGAGTACGCACGCTACGCCAGCCCGGAAGCCGGCCTCGCGCATTTCTCCAGCGGCACCGGGATCGATTTTTCGCAGTACGAACTGGACGAGCCGATCCGCCAGGTCAAGACCAATTCCATCGAGTCGCTGGTCAAGACCGTGACCAATCCCGAGCTCAACTGGACCAAGCGCAAGCTGCTGGAACAGCTGGAACTGGGCGGCCGTTACGCCACCATCGTCGGCTCGCCGCAGCAGGTGGCGGACGAACTGGAGGCATGGATACGCGAGACCGACATCGACGGTTTCAACCTCACGCGCACGGTCACGCCGGAGAGCTTCGAAGCCTTCGTCGACCTGGTGATTCCGGAGCTGCAGACGCGCGGTTCCTACAAGCACGATTATGCGCCGGGCACCTTGCGCGAGAAATTGTTCACGGGCGGCGCGCGCCTCCCGCAGCAGCACACCGGTGCAACGTATCGCACAAGCAAACGTACCGACGTGCCGGCATAAGAACAAGCATCAGCATCACCACAGAAAGAACCCCATGAGCCAGCTCCTCGACATCCGCAACCTCAACGTGTCCTTCCCCGGCCACGACGCCGTGAAGGATCTCAGCTTCGGCATCGCCGCCGGCGAGACGCTGGCGCTGGTCGGTGAGTCCGGTTGCGGCAAGTCGACCACCGCCTTGTCCTTGCTGCGCCTGCTGCCGGCGAGTGCGCAGGTGTCGGGCAACATCGTGTTCGAAGGACGCGACCTGCAGGCGCTGCCGGAGGAAGAGATCTGCGCGCTGCGCGGCAATGCGATTTCGATGATCTTCCAGGAGCCGATGACCTCGCTCAATCCGGTACTGACCATCGGCCAGCAAGTGGTCGAGGCGATCCGCCTGCATCAGCCGCTGTCGCCGCAGGCCGCGAAGGCGCGCGCGATCGAGTTGCTGGAGCTGGTGCGTATTCCCGAACCGCAGCGGCGTTTCAACGACTATCCGCACAACCTGTCGGGCGGCCAGCGCCAGCGCGTGATGATCGCCATGGCGGTGTCCTGCCATCCGCGCCTGCTTGTCGCGGATGAGCCGACCACCGCGCTGGACGTCACCATCCAGGCGCAGATTCTTGAGTTACTGGGCCAACTGCGCCGCGACTTGTCGATGGCGGTGCTGCTGATCACGCACGATCTGGCCGTGGTCGAGCAATGGGCCGATCGCGTCGCCGTCATGTACGGCGGCCGCAAAGTGGAGGAGGCGAGCAGTGCCATCCTGTTCGACCGGCCGCAACATCCTTACACGCGCGGCCTGCTCGGCGCGTCCTTGCAGATGGAGCAGGATTATCATTACCGCGATGGCCGCCTGCCGGAAATCCGCACCGGGATCGAAGACGGCGAACGCATCTTCACGCTGACCGAACGTGCGCATGCGCAGCCGCTCCAGCCTTTGGATCCGGATGCGAAAGCCTTGCTGTCGCTGCAGGATGTGCACACCCACTACCGCTCGCGCAACGGCGTGGTGCATGCGGTCAAAGGCGTGTCCTTCGATATCGCCGCAGGTGAATCGGTGGGCCTGGTCGGCGAATCCGGATGCGGCAAATCCACGCTGTCGAAAACCATCGTGCGGCTGGTCGATGCCAGCGCCGGCAAGATCCTGCTCGACGGCGACGACATTGCGCAGCTCGACGGTGCGCGCCTGCGTCCGTATCGCCGCCGCGTGCAGATGATTTTCCAGGACCCATATGCCTCGCTCAATCCGCGTCATACGGTGGCCGAAATCCTCGATGCCGCGCTGGTGATCCACGACGTCAAGGACAAGACCGAGCGTCGCCGCCGCATCGAGCAGATCGTCGACATGGTCGGCTTGCCGCAGCGCGCCTTGCGCAGTTATCCGCACCAGTTCTCCGGCGGCCAGCGCCAGCGCATCGGCATCGCCCGTGCGCTGGTGCTGAAGCCGGCGCTGGTGATCTGCGACGAGCCGGTATCGGCGCTTGACGTCTCGGTGCAGGCGCAGATCCTGAATCTGCTGGTCGACCTCAAGCGTGAATTCGGCCTGTCGTATCTGTTCATCTCGCATGATCTCTCGGTGGTGCGCTACATCGCCGACAAGGTGCTGGTGATGAACGGCGGACGCATCGTCGAATCGGGCGACCACAACAGCATCTGGCAGTCGCCGCGGCACGACTACACGCGGTCATTGATTGCCGCCGTGCCTTCTGCCGCTACGCGCAGGCAGGTGCAGGAAGAGCCGCGCGAGTTGTTGATCGCCTGATTTTTTGCCTCTATTTCTGCGCGATTGGAAAGCGCATATTCAAGCGCCAAAAGATTCGTTTTGTTCGTGGCGGGCGGCAGATAAATTAGCGCTATTTGAGGAAGATTCATGGCGCGATTTTTTACCCGTTTGCTGACGGGATTGTTGTTAACTAGTGTTGCTGCGGTTCTTTCTACCTCTGCGGTAGCGCAGGATAAAACCTTGAAGGTCGGCGTCACCAGCGGTCCGCACGCGCAGATTTTTGAAGTGGTCAAGCGCGTCTTCGAGCGCAGCAATCCAGGCTACAAGATCCAGATCGTCGAGTTCAACGACTACATCCAGCCGGACGCCGCGCTCGATGCGGGCGAACTTGACGCCAACAGTTTTCAGCATCGTCCTTTCCTCAATGCGCAGATCAAGACGCGCGGCTACAAGTTGTTCGGCACCGGGCGCACGTTCATCGGACCGATGGCGATTTATTCCAAGAAATATCGCAGCTTGAGTGACATTCCGGCCGGGGCCAAGATCGGGATTCCGAATGATCCTGCCAACGAGAGTCGCGTTTTGCTGCTGCTGCAGAAGCATGGGGTGATCAAGTTGCGTACCGGTATTGATCCGCTGACCGGCGTGAGTGCGACGCCGATCGATATTGTCGAGAATCCTAAGAAGTGGAAATTTATTGAAATTGATGCGGCGCAGTTGCCGCGGACTTTGGATGACCTGGATGCGTCGGCGGTGAATGCGGATTATGCGGCCAAGGCTGGGTTGCATCCGGTGCGCGACAGTCTCGTGGTGGAGAACGGGGATAGTCCCTATGCTTGCCTGATTGCTGTGCGTGAGAAGGATAAGGATCAGGTTTGGTTGCCTAAGCTGGTGAAGGCTTATCAGTCGGATGAGGTGAAGAAGTTTATTGATACGGAATTTAAAGGCGGGATTTTGGCGGCTTGGTGATACAGGCTTGGTCGGTAGTTAATGTTTTTCTTTCTTCGGACGACCGTGGTTGCCGGGGGCGGCCCGGCAGCCGCTCACTTTCTTTGCTTCGCCAAAGAAAGTAAGCAAAGAAAGGCGACCGCGATTCGCCGCCCCTTCGGGGTTCCCGTTGGCGCCGCACTCAAATCGGGAAGGGAAACAAACTCGCTGCGCTCAGACAAGTTTCCCTTCTTTATCCGATTTGAGCACGTCACCAACGGCGACTCATAAGCGGAATTCCTTTTTCGGCTCGCTTCGCATTGCCTTGGGTGGCTCGCCTGCGGCATCGTGATTCTCATTCTTTCGTTTTTTGAGTGATGGCGAAGAACTTCGACCGTCGTTCCATCTCCGTCCCCTGGCGATGCGCAGCGAGCCAGTCTGGAAGTCCGCTTGCGAGTAGCCGGTGGCGGCAGGTGCAAATCGGATAAAGAGGGGAAACTTGTCTGAGCGCAGCGAGTTTGTTTTCCCTCCCGATTTGCGCCTGCCGACGCCGGGAACCCCCGCAGGGGGCTACGAACCAGCGGTCGCTTCTTTTGCTTACTTTTCTTGGCGAGACAAGAAAAGTGAGTAGCTGCCGGGCTACCCCCGGCGAAGGGTTGATCGAAGAGAGAGCAGCATCAGCAACAACACACAGCTAGTCGGAACAAAACACAACAACACCGCCTACCTCTGCATCCCCCACCGCTTAACAGTCAGCTTTTCAATAGTATTAAACCCAAAATTCTCCACCACCAACCCAATCAAAATCACCATAGCCAACCCCGCAAACACCTTATCGGTATACAGCTCATTGCGATTCTGAAAGATATACCAACCCAGCCCACCCTTGCCACTGGAAGCCCCGAACACCAGCTCCGCAGCAATCAGCGTACGCCATGCAAACGCCCAGCCAATCCGCAATCCGGCAAGAATCGAAGGCAAGGCCGCCGGCACCAGCATGAACAGCACGAACCGCAAACCGCGCAAACCATAATTGCGCCCTGCCATCCGCAAGGTATCCGAGACGCCTAAGAATCCCGCATAGGTATTGAGCGCCAAGGCCCACAACACCGAATGCACCAGCACAAAAATCAGGCTGTTCTCGCCGAGTCCGAACCATAGCAAGGCCAGCGGCAACATCGCAATCGCCGGCAGCGGATTGAACATCGACGTCAGCGTGCTCAGCAGATCACGGCCGAGTTGCGTCGATACCGCCAGCGTGGTCAGCCCGAACGCCAGCGCGATGCCGATCAGGTAACCCTTGACCAGCACCTTGAGCGAAATCCACACCTTGCCGATCAGCTCGCCGGTGACGACGCCGTCAACAAAGGCGTGCGCAGTCTGCACGAAGCTCGGCAACAGCAAATCGTTGTCCTGGATACGCGCGATGATTTCCCAGATCAGCGCCAGCACCAGCAGGATGACTGCTTTGCGCACCCAGCTCTGTTGCCAGATGCGCTGCGGCAGCGACAGTGTGCGTTCCAGCGGGACGTCGTCGAGCGGCGTCAGCGCAATTTCGTATTCGTCGCGGATGGGGGGAGAGAGGTGCATGGCTTCGACCCTGTCGGTTGTCGACTCTTGTTAAAAATTGTCCAACATAACGGAAGTCGGATATGCCGGAAACGAATCCTTTCGCACAAGCAAATGCGAATTTCGTCTATGGCAGCAGGAGTGAAAACGGTAGGGAGAAAGGCAGGCGTCAATCACCGCCGGCGCCATGCGTGCGCATGGCCGACCGGCGGGAAGAATACGGTACAACAGGACAGGGACGTTGGACGGCAGCTCAGCTCGGGCGGCCGTGGAAAGCCTTGTTGGCGATCTTCCAGCCGTCGGCGGTTTTCAGCAGCACGAAATAATCGGTGAAGGTAATTGCACCATGCACCAGCGTGATCTTGGCGCTGGCCGAGAGGCCGCCTACGTCGATCCAGTCCACCGTACGGCGACGGTCGGCTTCGTCGGCGGCCGGGGTGCCCTTGAAGCGCTCGCAGTAGACCTCCAGCGGCCACGAGGTGAACACGCCTTCGCGTATCGATTCGATGTGCGCGGTCGGCAGGAAGGCTTGCCGCATGTGAGCGGCGTCGTCGCGCGCATGGCCGAGGAAATACTGGTCGATGGGGACCAGCACTTCGGCTTGTTCGGCGCTGAAGGTTGGCGGGGACGATGTTGCTGCGGTCGTTGCATTCATGGGCGGACTCCTGATTGAAGTCGCCCATGATGCGTGAACAGCGTCATCGTGTACAGCGCCGCCGTTGATAAGCGGTATATGCGAACCCGGATAGCATTTCGATTTTTCTATCGGTGGAAATCGCTGCAATCACCGCAATCAGCGTTCAGTACGAAAACCGCACGTCCTTGAAATTGACCTGCGCCGGTTCTTCCTGGCCTTCATTGAACAGCAGGCGATGGATGCGCCGCGCGGTTTCCTGGAAGCCGACGCCGCCCAGGCTTTGCAGGTCGTATTGGTGGCTGTTGATTTCGGCGCGCACGCGGCCCGGGTGCGGCGACAGCAGCAGGATGCGATTGCCGACTACCAGTGCTTCTTCGATCGAGTGGGTGACGAACAGCAGCGTGAAGCGCACTTCTTCCCACAGGATCAGCAGTTCTTCCTGCATCTTGCGGCGGGTCAATGCGTCGAGCGCGGCGAAAGGCTCGTCCATCAAGAGGATCTTGGGCTGCATGGCCAGCGCGCGGGCAATCGCGACACGCGCTTTCATGCCGCCCGACAGCGTGTGCGGATAGGCGTTGGCGAATTTGCCGAGGCCGACCTTGTCGAGATAATGCAGCGCGCGTTCGGCCGCTTCGCGCTTGCCCAGCGTGCGTGAAGCCAGCAGCGGGAACATGACGTTCTGCTTGACGGTTTTCCATGGCGGCAGCTGGTCGAATTCCTGGAACACCACGATGCGGTCCGGACCCGGCTGGTGGATTGCGGCGCCATCCAGGCGGATCTCGCCCGCGGCAGGTTTGAGGAAGCCGGCGACGGCTTTCAGCAGGCTCGACTTGCCGCAGCCGGACGGTCCCAGCAGCACGAATCGATCGGCCGGGTAGACGTCGAAACTGACGTCGTGCGTGGCCTGCACCACGGCGGTGGCGCTGCGGTATTGCAGGCCGACACGGTCGACCTGCAGCAGCGGCGTGTGTTCGCCGACGGCGTGCAGGATCGACGCATCAGGATTGTGCGGAGTGTGCAGGTCAGCTGCCGGGCTGGGCATAGGCTTCTTCAAAAAAGTAATCTTTCCACGACGCCGCGCGGTTCTTCAGTACGCCGATATCGTGCAGCTTGTCGGCGTAGACGTAGCTGCGTTGCGGTGAGATGGTGAAATCGATTTCCGGATCTTCGACGATCTTGCGCACGAACTCGGGCGCCAGCTTGGACTTCTGCACGCGGATGAAGGTGTCGGCCGCCTTGGCCTTGTTGGCGCGGATGAATTGCGCCGCTTCGACCAGGGCGTTGTAGAAGGCTTTATAGGTCTTCGGATTGTCGTCGTGGAATTTCTGCGTGGTGTAGAGCACGTTGAAGGTCGCCGGTCCGCCGAGGATGTCGTAGGAGCTGATGATCTTGTGGACGTTCTTGTTTTCCAATGCCTGGTACTGGAACGGCGGGCTGGAGAAATGCGTGTTGATCTCCGAGCCGCCGGAGATCAGCGCCACCGTGGCGTCGGGATGCGACAGGCTCACCGAGATGTTGTCGAAGCGCTTGTAGTCGGCCTTGCCGAACACGCGCGCGGTTTCGATCTGCAAGGTGCGCGACTGGTAGCCGACGCCGGCGGCCGGCACCGCGATGCGGTCCTTGTCGCTGAGGTCCTGCAGCGTTTTCACCTTGGGATTATTGGACAGCAGATAGTTGGGCATGGAGCCGAGCGAGGCGATCGCCTTGACGTTCTGGCGGCCGCGCGTGCGGTCCCACAGCGTCAGCATCGGCGGCACGCCGGCCGAGACCACATCCAGCGCGCCGGCCAGCAGCGCTTCGTTCATGGCGGTGGCGCCCGAGATGCTGTTCCATTCCACCTTGATGTCGACGCCTTGCTGCTTGCCGTATTTCTCGATGAGTTTCTGGTCTTGCACGACGTCGAGGATCAGGTAGCCGATGCCGAATTGCTGGGCGATGCGGATCTGGCCTTCGGCGTGGGCGCCGACGTTAACACTGAATGCGACGACCGCCGCCGCGATGAAGGACGTGGCGCGCATTTCAGCTGCCTCCGTTGATGTGAGCGTCGTCGAAGAAGTAATCCTTCACCGATGCCGGCTTGTTCTTGATGGCGCCGACGCGGTGCATGAATTCGGCCAGCGGGTAGGTATTCTGCGGCGCGATCTTGAACTGCACTTCGGGGTTCTTGATGATCTTCAGCAGCAGGTTGCGGTCGATCTTGGCGTTGCTGACGCGGATGTAGGTATCGGCGGCCTTGTCGGGATTGGCGGCGATGAACTTGGCGGCTTCATCGAGCGCGTCCAGGAAGGCCTTGTAGGTCTTGGGATTTTCCTTGCGGAATTTCTCGGTGGCGTACAGCACCGTGGCCGACGACGGGCCGCCCAGCACCTGGTAGGAGTTCAGCACGATGTGCGCCTTGGGGTTGCCGGCCAGTTCCTGATCTTGGAACGGCGGGTTGCCGAAGTGGGCGCTGATCTCGGTGCCGCCGTTGATGATGGCGGCGGCGGCGTCAGGATGCGGTACGGCCACGCTGATCTTGTCGAGCTTGTTGTACTGGGCGTCGCCCCATTGCTTGGCCGAGGCCAACTGCAGCACGCGCGATTGGACCGAAACGCCGACGGCCGGCAGCGCGATGCGGTCCTTGTCGGTAAAGTCGGCGATGGTCTTGACGTTGGGGTTGTTGCTCACGAGGTAGTAGGGCAGGTTGCCCAGCGAGGCCACGCCGCGCACGTTCTGACGACCGTGGGTGCGATCCCAGATGGTCAGCAGCGGGCCGACGCCGGCGCCGGCGATGTCGATCGCACCCGACAGCAGCGCGTCGTTCACGGCCGAGCCGCCCGACAGCTTGACCCAGTCGACCTTGATGTCGACGCCCTGGGCCTTGCCGTGCTTTTCGATCAGTTTCTGGTCCTGGGCGACGTTCAAGAGTAAATAGACGACGCCGAATTGTTCGGCGATACGCAATTGGCCTTCGGCGCGTGCGGGCGCGGTGGCGGCGAGGCCGGCGGTCAGCAGGCCGAGGCTCAGCGCGGCGGAGAGAAGTCGTTTGGCAAACATGGATACTCCGGTAAAAGCGGGGACCTCGTTCTTGTGGGCGAGGGCTTAAGAACAAACATGGGTGGAAAAGGATGTTCTTTATGAGCTAGGAGTATATAAAGGCGCTCGCAGAATGAAAAACGCGTTTATCGCATATCTTTATGCGGTTTTCGCTGCATTTTGGGAGCCATAGCCGCTACTTGTGTTTTGCGCTGAATTTTGCGCGCCGCCGCCGGGCCGCGATGCTCGCCGGCGCGCCGATGTCAAGGCCGCGGCGTCAGGTAGATGCCTTTGCGCAACGCAGCATCCCGGCGGGTGGATAGTGCGATAAAGTACGCGCTATCCGGTTTCACCGGCGTAACGCGCATTCAAAGCTGTAGGTCAGCACGACGAAAAAACGACGACAAGCTCGCTGCAGACATGAGCATCAAATCAAATACGGGAAAACAATGAGTTCAACTCAGGTCAGACCAAATTATTCCTTCCGGTCGCAAAAACTCCACATCATTACCCTGGCAGCCCTCGGCGTCGTGTTCGGCGACATCGGCACCAGTCCGCTGTACGCGCTGAAGGAATGCTTCAGCCCGGAACACGGCATCGCGTTTTCACCCGACGCCGTGTTGGGCATCATTTCCATGCTGTTCTGGTCGATCACGATCGTGGTCTCGCTCAAGTACGTGCTGTTCGTCATGCGCGCCGACAACAACGGCGAAGGCGGCGTGCTGGCGCTGATGGCGCTGTCGCTGCGCACGGCCGTGAGCGGTTCGCCGCGCGCCAAGCTGCTGATGATGCTGGGCGTGTTCGGCGCCTGCATGTTCTATGGCGACGTGGTGATCACGCCGGCCATTTCGGTGCTGTCGGCGGTGGAGGGCATGGACATCGCGGCACCGGGGACTTCGCATTACGTGATCCCGCTGACGCTGGTGATCCTGACCGGCCTGTTCCTGATCCAGCGCCACGGCACCAACCTGGTGGGCAAGCTGTTCGGACCGATCATGTTCGTGTGGTTCATTTCGCTGGGCGCACTGGGCCTGTATCACATCCTCAAGGCGCCGGACATCCTGGTGGCGATCAATCCGTATTACGCCGTGCATTTCATGATCGAGCATTCGCTGCAGGCTTTCATCGTGCTCGGATCGGTGGTGCTGGTGCTGACCGGCGCCGAAGCGCTGTACGCCGACATGGGTCACTTCGGCATCCGGCCGATCCGCTTCGCGTGGCTGTATACCGTGATGCCTTGCCTGGTGATCAACTACTTCGGCCAGGGCGCCAACCTGCTGGCTAATCCTGAAGCGATCAAGAATCCGTTTTACCTGATGGTGCCGGACATGTTCCTGGTGCCGATGGTGGTGCTGGCCACGTTCGCCACCGTGATCGCGTCGCAGGCGGTGATCTCGGGCGCGTTCTCGCTGACAAGCCAGGCCATCCTGCTGGGCTTCGTGCCGCGCATGCGCATCCTGCATACCTCGGAAGACGAGCGCGGTCAGATCTATATTCCGCTGATCAACTGGATGCTGCTGGTGCTGGTGGTGGCGGTGGTGCTGGCGTTCAAGAAATCGGACAATCTGGCGGCGGCATACGGCGTTGCGGTGACGACCACGATGGTGATCACCACGATGCTGGCGGGAGTGGTCATGCGCGCCGAATGGAAATGGCATCCGGTGTTGGTGACGCTGGTGATCGGCGCTTTCATCACGGTCGACCTGGCGTTCTTCACCGCCAATCTGCTGAAGATCGCGGATGGTGGCTGGTTCCCGCTGCTGCTGGGCGGCGCGGCGTTCTTCCTGCTGATGACCTGGTACTCGGGACGCATGTTGCTGCGCATGCGCATCAAGGATGACGGCATTCCGCTGGAGCCCTTCGTCGAAGGCTTGCTGGCGCATCCGCCGCACCGCGTCGGCGGCACCGCAGTCTTCATGACCGGCAACATCAACACCGTGCCGGTGGCGCTGCTGCATAACCTCAAGCACAACCGCATCCTGCACGAGCGCGTGTTCTTCCTCAAGATCAGCATCTGGGACGTGCCTTACGTCTCCGACGAAGAACGCCTGACGCTCAAGGATCTGGGCGGCAACGTCTACCTGCTGCGCGCGGCCTTCGGCTTCAAGGAAGCGCCGGAAGTGAGCAAGGTGCTGGACCTGACGTCATCGCAATTCGGCATCGAGTTCGAGCTGATGGACACGTCCTTCTTCCTGGCGCGCGATACGGTGGTGCCGAGCAAGTTGCTGGGCATGTCGTTGTGGCGTGAACAGTTGTTTGCGTGGATGTACCAGAACGGCGCCAAGCCGTCGGACTTCTTCCACATCCCGGCCAACCGTGTGGTGGAGCTGGGGACCAAGGTCGAGATTTAACGGATGTTAAAAAACGCTCGCGCTATCGGTGCCAACCCAGCACGATAGCGCCGAGCGTGATGACGATGCAGGCGAAGATGCGCCGCATCGTCAGTTTCTCTCCCAGGAACAGCGTGCCGATCAGGGCCGCAAACAGCACCGAGGTTTCGCGCAAGGCGGATACCGTTCCCATGGGCGCCAGCGTCACGGCCCAGATCACAATCCCGTAAGCCACCAAAGACATCACGCCGCCCGCCAGGCTGAGCCAGTTCTGTTTGCGCTCGGCTGCCATCGGCAGGCGCCTGTGCATCCACAGGAAGATCAGCGCCAGCGGGAAGCTGTCGAGCACGAACAGCCAGCCTGAATACGCCAGGGCGTTGCCGGCTGCGCGTGCGCCGATGCCGTCGGTGACGGTGTAGGCGGCGATGAAGGCGCCGGTGGTGAAGGCCGCGATCGGGCCGGACAGGTTGCTGCGATCCTTGATATTGGCCAGGCTGATGATGCCGATCGACACCAGCACCACGCCCAGCCAGGTGTAGACGCTCATCTGTTCGCCGACGAAAATGGCCGCGCCGATCGACACCAGCATCGGCGACGAGCCGCGCGCAATCGGATAGGACTGGCTGAAATCGCCGATGCGGTAGGCCCGGATCAGGAACAGGTTGTAGCCGGTGTGCAGGATTGCCGACAGGATGATGTAGGGCCACGCGCCCGCGTGCGGCAGCGGCGTGAACAGCACCAGCGGAATCGCGCCGATGCCGGCGCCGATGGTCATGATGGTCAGCGAGGCAAGGCGGTCGCCGCTACTTTTCAGCAAGGCATTCCAGGAAGCGTGCAGCAGGGCGGCGCAGAGCACCAGGGCGACGACGGCGAGGCTCATGCGGACAATCCGGTGGGGTGGGTCATGAAGAAGCGCGCAGGCATGAAGAACGCGAAAATCAGGGCGGCAAAAAAGGCCCTATGATACTGCGCCCGGCGCAAACCTGCCCTCAGCCGTCGTCGCTGTGCTGCGGCCGCAACTCAGTGCGGCAGCGCCACAATGCATGCCCCGAAGCGAGGTATTTGCGCTCGAACGGCGTGATGGGTGCGTCGGTGGCGTAGGCTTCGCAGGCCGTCGCTTGCCCGCTCAGTTGGGTCAGCGCGGCGGCGAATTCTTCCACGTAGATCCGCCAGTTGCTGCGGCACTCGATGACGCCGCCCAGTGCGACGATGCTCGGGAATACTGCATGGCCATGCCAGCGTCGCGCCAGGTGGCCGATCTTGGGCCAGGGATTGGGATACAGCAGGTACTGGCGCGCCGGGAAGATCTTTGCTTCCAGCAGCAGCCGCCAGTAGTCGACCAGGTCGGCGCGGATGAAGCACAGGTTGTCCGGCTGTGGCCCGTCCCATTGCGTATTGCGCCCGAGGCGATCTTCCGACTGGTCGATGCCGATGACGAAGTGATCGGGGTATTGCACCGCCAGGTTCAGCGTCGACAGGCCGACACCGCAGCCGGTGTCGAGGATCAGGGGGGCGCCGCCGGCAGCATGCCAGGCGACGATGCTCTCCTCGAATGCGCGCCGGTTGTAGTCGGTCACCGGCTTGCGGAACGGCGCAGCAGCATGGCGCGTAAGCAGCGCCGGCAAGTGCTCGTGGATGCCGGTCTGGCTGCTGGTGATGGGCAAGGAATTCATTGAGGCGGATGTCAGGCGGAAGGATGCCGCGGCACGCGCCGCAAGCCTGAAATTATATAGGGAGAATGTGGGGAGAAAGCAAGGCCCCGGCCGCGCCGCGTGCGGACCCGGGCAAGCCGCAACGCTGCCGTCTCCGGCAGGTCGCAGCGTGCTTGGTTCAGTGCAGCGTCATCGGGTGACGCATCATCAGGTCGTACTTGCTGAGGAAGGTGTCGATGTCTTCCATCGAGGGTTCCGTCGCGATCAGGTCCTGTACGTCCTTGCGGAACAGTTCGGCGGCGGGGCCATCGATGTAGATTTCGCGCTGGCCGGATTTGTCCATGATTTCATAGCCGCCGAAACGCAGGGCTTCGTGGTCGCGGTCGGCACCGAATTCAACGACGCTGTATTGCTCACTGTTGTAGATCAGGTTCATAGTGGCTCCTTGTGCAAATGCTTAAGCTTTGGAAAGGAAGTGGCGTCATATCGGGGTATTTCAAGGGTGGCGGGCGGCCGCCCTGGACGGCGTCGCTGTTGCGTCCCCCTGAATATGGTTACGGCGCAATCGGCGATAACTTTTGCCCGAATGACAAAATGACATGAAGAACGGGCGAGCTTCAGGGCCAAAGCGACAGGCCCTACAGGAATGGATGGAATGGACGCGAGAAGGTTCCTCAGAGGCAAGAGCAAGCTTGCCGGCAATCAGGCCGGGCGCGGAGGCGGCAGTAAAACTACGGTAAGGGAAGGCAAGCGGGGGAAACAGAGCCGGCAGGAAAGTATCGGCGAAACTGTAGGTGGACGTCCGACGGCATTGCGCCGTCGGTCGCAGGCTGCTTAAACGTGTTTCTTGGACAGTTTGCCCGGCTCGACGCCGAGTTGCTTGAGCTTGCGGTACAAGTGGGTGCGTTCCAGACCGGTGCGCTCGGCTACGCGCGTCATGCTGCCGTTTTCGCGCACCAGGTGGTATTCGAAATAGGCGCGCTCGAAGGCGTCGCGCGCTTCACGCAATGGCAGATCGAAGGAGATATTGGAGGCGTTGTCGGCGATCGGCGCATAGGCCGGCGCAGCAGCCAGGCCGTGGCCGTGATGCAGCGTGTCGGTCGCGTTCGGCGGCGCATAGGAGGACAGCGGGCTGGCGTGATGATCGATGCTGTCGGCGCTCGCGGCGACGGTCGGTCGGATGTACGACACCGGACGTGCCGGTTCGCGGCTGTGCGACAGGCCTTGCTGGACTGCCTTGAGCAGTTTTTGCAGTGCGATCGGTTTTTCGAGGAAATTGAGTGCACCGATGCGCGTGGCTTCGACCGCGGTGTCGATGGTGGCGTGGCCGGACATCATGATCACCGGCATGGTCAGCAAGCCGTCGCGCTGCCACTCCTTCAACAGGGTGACGCCGTCGGTGTCGGGCATCCAGATATCCAGCAGCACCAGATCCGGAACGCTGCCCAACCGCAACTCGCGCGCTTGTTGCGCGTTCTCGGCGGTTGCTACGACATGTCCCTCATCGCCCAAAATTTCCGAGAGCAACTCGCGGATACCCATTTCGTCATCGACGACCAGGATGTTAGCCATGTGCCTGCTTTCCTCACTAGATATTTTTGAGATTTTCCGTGCAACCGCTGAACTCTTTACAGCTCTGCTGCAAAAATCAATCTGGCTGGGCGTATGACTGGAACGGTACGTGAGTACGGCACGCAGACACACAACAACGCCGGGCTAATTCCGCAACCTTACTTGGTAAAGACCCATGTATCAACGGCAGCAATGAGAAAAATCTTAATCCTTATGCATCGGACGCTAACTTTAACAGCAAAATCAGTATTTTTGCGCCTCTTGTATCGCTACGATTTTGGATATCGATGCGGCCCCCATGTTCGTCGACGATTTTCTTGACCATCGCCAAGCCCAAACCCGTCCCTTTAGGTTTGGATGTTACATAAGGTTCGAACGCGCTGGCTAAAATTTTCTGGCTGAAGCCCGGTCCGTTATCGGTGATGGACAGCCGCACCGCGCTGCGCGCGACGCCGTTGGAGCCCTGGTACTTGACCAGTTCGGTGACGACGTCGATATGCGGCGTGATGTCGCCGTTCTCTGTGACCGCATCCTGAGCATTCTGCAGCAGATTGTGGATGACCTGGCGCAGCTGGGTGGCGTCGCCCATGACCTTCGGCAGATCCGGCGCCAGCCGCGCGTGGATGGTGTCGCGGCCGTCGCCGGCCAGGTAGAGGTGCAGGATTTCTTCGGTCAGCGCGTTGAGGTCGAGCGCCGACGGCTTGGCCGGCGGCGTCTTGGCATATTCGCGGAAGTCGTCGACCATGCGCTTCATGGCGCTGACCTGATTGACGATGGTGGTGGTGCTTTTGTCCAGGATGGCGGCGTCCGCCGGCAGCAGCTTGTCGGCCAGGCGCATCTGCAGGCGTTCGGCCGACAGCTGGATTGGCGTCAGGGGGTTCTTGATTTCATGCGCCAGGCGTCGCGCCACTTCGCCCCAGGCGATCGAGCGCTGCGCCGAAATGACCTTGCTGATGTCATCGAACACGACGACGTAGCCGACCCCGCTTTGCACCGGCAGATGCGAACCGCGCGCCAGCAGGATGGTCTTGCTGCCGTCCTTGCTGCTTTCGGCGCCGTCGCTGGTATTGGCGGCGCCGTTGCTGCTGCCACGGTGAGGCAGCTCGATCTGTTGTTGCCAGTGCAGGCCGTCTTCGGCGCTGTCGGAGAGATGGGCGCGCTGTTCCGAGAAGGCCTTGATGATGGCTTCGGCAAACAGCGCCTGGCCGTCGATGGTGTGCAACGGCGTGCCGGTGCTGCCGCTGAAATCGTACCCGAGGATGCGACGCACCGAGTCGTTGACGCTGACGATGCTGAATTCGCTGTCGAGCACCATCACGCCGGCCGACATGTTGGCCAGCACGGATTCCAGGTAGGCCTTGGCGTTTTCCAGCTCGGCGCGGTTCTTCTCGACGGAGGTACGCGCTTCCAGCAACTGCCGCGTCATGGTGTTGAACGACTGCGTCAGCGTACCGAGTTCGTCCGAAGTGCTGACGATGGGGCGCGGCGAGAGGTTGCCTTCGGCCACCGCCTTGGTGCCTTCGGCCAGCAGCAGCAGCGGCTTGGCCAGGTCGCTGGCGATCAGGAAGGCGCTGGCGATGGCGCCGAAGATGGCCAGCAGCAGCGTCAGCGTGAGCGTGACGATGTAAATCTTGCGCAGGCCGGAGCGCGCCACCGAGCGCTGCTGGTATTCGCTGTAAGCCAATCGCAAGGTTTCGGCATTGGTCGCGAGATAGTCCGGCACCGGCTGCAGGATCTGCAGGAAGCGATTGTCGTTCTGCAGCCCCATGGCTTTGGACGAGGCCGGCAGCGCGATGACCACATGCAGGCGCAGGTTGCCGTCGGCGTCCGACTCGCCGTTGAGCGGACGCGAGTCGTCGCTTTCCACCACCGAGAAGCCGCGCGAGAGGCGGGCCTGGCGCATCATCGCCGTGGTTGGCAGGATGGGCGTGAGCACGCCGATGCGGCCGCCCACGGCGGCGAGCACCTGGCCGTTGGCGTTGACCACGGTGATTTCCATGCTCTGGTCGCGTTGGCGCGACAGATAGGTGACCTGTTCGGATTCCGACATGTCGGACAGCTCCTGCGCCATCGAGCGCCCGCGCGCGGCGAGCTCGGTCAGGGAGGAGTCGAGCGCGTTGCGGCCGAGGTTGAGGCCGGACTCCAGCGCCGCCTCCATGCGCACGTCGAACCATGATTCGATCGAGCGCGACACGAACTGCACCGATACCAGATAAATCACCGCGCCGGGCAGGATGCCGATCAGCGCGAACAGCATCACCAGCCGCGCCAGCAATTTGGAACCGAATTTGCCGCGCCGGTAGCGTTTGTAGAGCCGTGTCAGCAGCAGGATCACCAGCAGCAACAGAGCCACGGCAGCCAGTGCGTTCAGGCCCAGCAGCCACGGGTAGTGCTGGTCGAACAGGGCGGAGTTTTCAGAGGCGGAGGCCAGCAGGAACAGCAGGATGCTGATGACGCCGCCGCCCACCACCAGCAAATAGCGCAAGGTACGGGTCATTCGACTTTGAAGGTGAATTCTCTCCAGTCGGAGGAGAGCCGCCAGTCGCTATTGTTGAGCGCGTTGATCTGGAACGGTTTGGGCAATTGCGCGACATCCAGTCGCATGCGCAGGCCGACGTTGTAGATATCGCCGGACTTGAGCGTGTTCTTGTCGGCGATGTTCCAGCGCGGCGGCCGGCGGATCAGCGACATGGCGTCTTCCAGCGAGGAAAAACTCTGCTGCAGCTGGCCGCTGGTGGACGCATGGTATTGCCGCGTCAGCACGTTATACGAAACGCGCACCGTGCGCGACACCGAGATGGAGACCTCGTCGAACCAGTACCAGCGCCGCCGCGTGAGCTGGACGTCAGTGGTGAAATACAGCGGCACGCCGCGCACCAGGGCATCTTCCAGGCTGCGGTTGAGCTCGAAGGCATATGATGCGGATAGCCGGTAGCCGTCGTCGGTGGCTTCCAGCCTAGCTTGGGTGATGTCGATTTCCGCAGCTTGGAGACCGGCGTGGCAGAACAGCAATACCAAGGCCAGCAACATGCGCTGAAGCCACCGGGACGGATGTAAGGATGCGGCCGGGGCCGCCGGTGGAAGTTGGCGGAATGACGGCAGATGCGTGGAAATAAGAGCCGATTGCGTCAATTCATGGTCCAGTTTTTTGAAACAGCGCATAAAACAGGCCGTCATGGTCGGTTTCTGCACTGGCGGTCGGCAGCAATTGACCTGGAGCGGGCAGTCGGACGGCGTGATAACCCGGATCGCCCTGATTGCCTTCGCCACGTTGGTGGCGGTGAGCAAATGCAGCCGCCTGTTCTTCCGATTCCTGCGGCCATAATGAGCACGTCACCAGCAGCAATTTACCACCCGGCTTTAGCATCTGCCAAAGATTGTCGAGTATTTGGGCGGAAAGTGTTGTGAGTTGCGCCGTGTCGCTTTTGCGGCGCAGCCAGCGAATATCGGGATGGCGGCGGACGATTCCCGAGGCCGTGCACGGTACATCGGCGAGGATGCGATCAAATTGTTTGCCATCCCACCAACCCTGGCCATCCGGGTTGCCATGACGGGCGTCGCCGGCCACCAGTTGCGCCTTGAGTTGCAAGCGTTGCAGGTTCTCTTCGATGCGACGCAGCCGCTTTGGGTCATTGTCGAGCGCCACCAGATCAAGTTCGGCGCATTCCAGCAGATGACCGGTCTTGCCACCCGGCGCTGCACAAGCATCCAGTACGCGCATGCCGTCCTGCACGTCCAGCAGCGGCGCCGCCATTTGCGCGGCAGCGTCCTGCACAGACGCCAGGCCGTCGGCGAAGCCAGGGATCTGGCTTACCGGCAGCGGCTTGTCCAGTCGCACCGCGTCGGCGCCGACCTGGCGTGCGCCAATGCCGTTGAGGGCCAGCAGGTGCAGGTAATCTGGCACGTTGGACTTGCGACGGTTGACGCGCAGCGTCAGCGGCGGAGCGGCGTTGCCGGCGCGCAGGATGTCCTGCCATTGGGCCGGATAAGCGCTCTTGAGGCGGTCGATCCACCAGGTCGGGTAATTCCAGGCGCCTGGCGGGGTTTTTTCCACTTGCGGCAGCAGCGCCGCGCGCTCGCGCAGGAAGCGCCGCAGGATGGCGTTGACCACGCCCTTGGCATGGCTCATCTCGGCGTCGGCGGCAGCCGCCTCGACGGCCTGGTTGACCACGGTGAAGGCGTCGTAGGCGGGATTCTCTTCGTCCAGCAGCAGGCTCAGCGCACAGGTCAGCAGGCCGTGCAGGATTTCCGGTTGCGGCGGTTTGTCGGCGAGCAGGGCCAGCACACCGTCGGCCACGCCGAGCCGACGCATCGACAGGTAAGACAGGTCCTGGATCGCGCCGCGCGCCTGCGGCGTCATGTCGGACCTGGCGAACTGGCGCGCCAGTGCTTGCGGCAGGGCGGTGCCGGCGCGCACGTCGGCGACGGCGCGCGCAGCGCCGTGCAGGCCATGGGCCAGGGAATCGATTTTCAGGGAAAAATGGGTCACATTATTGCTTGCTAAGGGCCAGTTTGACGCGGAGGCCGATGAAAGCGACGCCGATCACGCGTTCCAGCCATGTTTTGAGACGCGAACTTGACGATGCCCGGGCGCCCATGCGGAGCGTCAGTGTACCAGCCACGACGGCGGTGGCGCTATTCCAGAACGTCGACATGACAAGAAAGTCAGGCCGGGAGGCAAAAAAAATGCGCAGCGCTCATGCGGGCTCCCGCGAAAAGCCGCCTCCGGCAGGATCCTGTCAATTCGGCTACAGTGTGCTCCTCATTTTCGACTGAAAGCCCCGCCTCATGGACACCGCAGCAGCTTTGCAAGGCAAGCAACAGGATATCGCCGGCTGGATGATTACGCTGCTGGCGGCGGCCTGCGGCATCATCGTCGCCAATCTTTATTACGCGCAGCCGCTGATCGGCCCGATCGCCGTCGCCACCGGCATCTCGCCGGGCGCCGCCGGACTGATCGTGACCCTGGCGCAGATCGGCTACGGCCTCGGACTGTTGTTCATCGTGCCGGCCGGCGACCTGATCGAAAACCGCAAGATGGTGCTGGTGCTGATGGCCATCACCTGCGTCGCACTGGTCGGCGCCGCCTATGCGCAGGGCGCCGCGCAATTCTTCCTGGCCGCCTTCGTGATCGGCGTCAGTTCGGTCGGCGCTCAGGTGCTGGTGCCGTACGCCGCCCACATGTCGCTGCCGGAAACGCGCGGGCGCGCCGTCGGCAACGTCATGAGCGGCTTGCTGATGGGGATACTGCTGGCGCGACCGCTGTCGAGCCTGGTGGCGGACCTGTTCGGCTGGCACGCGATCTTCGGCATCTCGGCCGTGGTGACTGCCTTGCTGGCCCTGGTGCTGGCGCGCTACCTGCCGGCGCGCCGTCCCCCGGCCGGCATGCATTATTTCGCCCTGCTGGCGTCGATGTGGCATCTGGTGCGGACCACGCCGATCCTGCGTCGCCGCTCGGCTTACCACGCGATGATGTTCGCGGCGTTCAGCCTGTACTGGACCACGTCGCCGCTGTTCCTGGCCGGTCCGACCTTCAACATGTCGCAAAGGGGTATTGCGCTGTTCGCGTTCGCCGGTGTGATCGGGGTGATTGCGGCGCCGATCGCGGGTCGCGTGGCCGATCGCGGCTGGAGCCGTCCGGCCACTTGCGTGGCCATGTTGTCGGTGGCGGCCTCGTTCCTGATGACGCATTTCTGGAGCGGCGGGAGAGAGTCCTCGCTGGCGGTGTTGCTGGCCTCGGCGATCCTGCTCGACTTCGGCGTCTCGGCCAATCTGGTGCTGAGCCAGCGCGCCATCTACGCGCTCGGCGGTGAAATCCGCAGCCGCCTCAACGGCCTGTTCATGGCGACCTTCTTCGGCGGCGGCGCGCTCGGTTCGGCGCTGGGCGGATGGATTTACGCGCAGGGCGGCTGGAGCGCCACCACCTGGCTGGGATTTGCATTCCCGGCGCTGGCTTTGCTGTATTACTTTACGGAACTGCGCACGCGCGCGAAGTAATTCTCTTCGTTAATCCTTTTCAGTAATTCTTTTTCAGCCCGCTGAAACGACTGCAGGAGCCATCGGCTCCTGCAGTGTGGTCCTACGGCAATGGGTCCGCCTGACTCAGACGCCCCACAGCACGTCGTAATTTCCCTTTTTCGCTTCACGCAGCATGTCCAGCAGCGGATAGGCGCGCGCCGAAAATGTCACCGGCTCGATTTTTTCATGGCCGTTGTCGTCGCCGTTGGCGTTGTGATGCGCATGCACATCGCGTTCCAGGGCTTCGGCGGCTTCATGCGACTTGCTGCTGTCGATCTGCTTCTCGATCAGCGCGACCGCGTCGGCGCTTTCGGCTGCGGTGATCACGCCGCGCTTGATGTCCTTGTGCAGCAGGTCGAGGATGGGCTTGGCATGGGATTCATACATGACAACATCTGCAGCCGCTTTTGATTTGAACGTTACCAGCATATTTCCTCAGGGTATTGATGTTAATGAAAGCGTATCCGCCTGTTTCCTTCCGGATAACGCATTGTTGCTTAACTTTGGTCTTGATTATTGCCTAATGGTTTACGGCAGACCGACAGAATACCCCGGACGCGCCGCCCTTGTCATCTGCGCCGCCGCCTCAGGCGTGTCAGTTTGGAGCAAACGAGGTGAAAAAGGTTTCGGCGTGTTCGGCTTCGATGGACTTCTCCGGGCCGACGATCAGCACCTGGTAGATGCGCTTGTCGCGCGCCAGCAGCCGCGCCATGAGCCGCATCGGCTGGCCGCGCGCCACGCCGGCGGCAACCACGTCGACGGTGCGGTCGCCGGCGGCGGGTTTGCCCGGAAGCGTCGCCGCCACCGGCGCGCCGCCGATGTTGTTGATCAGCGCGGTGCGCATCGCCTCCAGCGCCTTCGGGGTCTGTGCGGCGTCGGCCAGCTCGGCGGCGCCGACGGCGAAGGTGACGCCGTCGATCTCGGCGGCGGTCATGGTCATCGACACCGGCAGGCCGTCCAGGTCGATCTGGCGCGTGAAGGACGCCGGTTTGGCCGGCAGCAGCACGGTGAACTGGATCTTTTCGCCGTGGGCTTCGCGCCAGTTGTATTTGGGCGAGCAAGCCGTCAATACGCAGGTAAAGAGTGCAAGCAGAGTGAGGGAACGAGCGAAGGAAAAGGCGGGGGATACCTGGCGCATGGTCATGGAAGAGTCAAGATGAAATCAAGGTGAATGCGAAACCGCAGGCCGGCGCGAGAACGTCCGCACGCCGTAGACCACGCCGATGCACAGCAGCACCGCACCGGCCAGCACGCGCAGATCGGGGGCGACGCCGCGCAGCAGGAAAGCATACAGCAAGGCCGCCAGCGTTTCGAACACGATCAGCTGCGCCACCAAAGCGGTCGGCAGCAGCTGGCTGGCCTTGTTCCACAGCAGCGTGCCCAGCCACGACGCCGACAGTCCGATCACCAGCATCATGGCGACGAAGACGCCGGGACGCGGTCCCAGCGGGAATGCGTATTCGCTGCCGCCGGCGTAGCCGAAAATCCCGAACAGCGCAAAGCCGATCAGCGCCATCGGCAGGGTGGCCAGTCCCTGCGCGGTAGCCCACGTGACCGAGTTGATATGCGTATGCGCGCGCAGATAGCGCGAATTGACGATCGGATACCAGGTCCAGGCAGCGACGGCGCAGACCGCGATGATGCAGCCCAGCGCATAGTCGGTGGTGGAGCGCGTGTTGCCGATGGTGTTGCGCAGGTGTTCCAGCTCACTGCCGTTGACCAGCGTCAGGCCAAGGCACAGGATCACCAGCGACGGCGCCAGCCGGCTCCACGCGACCGATTCCGAGACGTGACCGGGACGCCAGTTGGCGCACACCGAAATCACAATCGGCAGGGTGCCGATCAACATCGTCGGCAACGGCGCGTCGGCTAGCTGGATCGCGGTGGCCAGCATGGCGTAGTAAAGCAGGTTGCCGACCAGGGCAAGTTTGAAGGCGACGGTCCAGTCCTGCCGGCTCAGGAGTCCGATGCGGCGACGGTCAAACCAGGCCGGCACCAGCGCGATCAGGCCGAAGGCGACATAGCGTCCCAGCGACAGCACTACCCCGGGGTAATCACCGAGCAGCAACGGCGTGACGAAAACCAGGCCCCACATCAGGCCGGCGCACAGCGCGCAGAGTATTCCGATAAGCATGGGAGGATCAGGTATAAGCCCGCAGGCGAAACCTGCAAGTGTGGTCTTTTATTGGCATTCGCGCTGGAACTGTTCTTCCGCTTTGGCGCGCCGGCTGTATTCGATATCGCCGGACGGACGGCCCGGCAAACTGTTGGACGACTGCACCTGCAGGCCTGGCATCGGTGACGGCGGCGGCATCGGCGCCGCACGCCTGCCGTCGCGGCGCGGTCCTTCCGGATAGGTGTCGCGCGGTGCCTCGGGCGGCGCGTGGCGGGCGCGGTCGATATCCGCGCGCAACTGGCGGCAGCGTGGGCTCAAGGTCACCGGCGGCTCTTTGTCGCCAAGGCCTTTGGCGGCGCTGCCGAGGTCGAGGTTGAGGCCTTTTTGTGCGCCGGGCGGCAAGGGGTTCATGGCCTTGTCGATCGCACTGCTGTCCGCATTCGTTGAATTCGTGGCACCGAATGCGGCGGCGCCGGTCAAAGCCAGCAACAGGGAAACGACGGCAAGGCGGACGAGCTGATTCATGGCGGCGGGATCTTTACGAAGAGCCTCATGATAGCAAACGACGCTGCAGCGGCAGACGGGGAAAAAATGACGACAGATCATTCCAGACCATCCACGTCCATCAAGAAGGAGATATTTTCCCATGCCCCATCCCGATCCTCTCCATCCTGCCAATCCCGCGAGCCACAACATGGCCGAACTGACGCTGCGCGGCATCATCCTCGGCGCACTCATCACCGTCGTCTTTACCGCATCCAATGTTTACCTGGGCCTGAAGGTCGGCCTGACCTTTTCCTCGGCCATTCCGGCCGCGGTGATTTCAATGGCGGTGCTGCGCCTGTTCGGCTCCGCCAGCATCCTCGAAAACAATATGGTGCAGACCCAGGCCTCGGCGGCCGGCACGCTGTCGGCGGTGATTTTCATCCTGCCCGGACTGGTGATGATCGGCCACTGGCAAGGTTTCCCGTACTGGCAGACGTTCGGCATCTGCGCCGCGGGCGGCATGCTCGGCGTGCTGTTCACGATTCCGTTGCGGCGGGTGATGGTGGTGCAGAGCGAGCTGCCGTATCCGGAAGGACTGGCGGCTGCCGAAATTCTGCGCGTCGGCAACGCCGATACGGCAGGCGGCGGCGATGACGTGCGCAAGGGGCTCAACGACATCTGGGCCGGCAGCATCGTGTCGGCGGCGGTGGCGCTGGTCACCGGCGGCTTTCGCCTGCTGTCGGAGAGCTTGAATGTCTGGGCCGGCGTCGGCAACGCAATATTCCGCTTGCCGTTGGGTTTTTCTCTGGCCCTGCTCGGCGCCGGTTATCTGATTGGCATCGTCGCCGGCGTGGCGGTGTTGATCGGCGTGATCATCAGCTGGGTGTTCGCAGTACCGATTCTGAGCCTGCTGACGCCCGCACCTCAGGGCACCGCCATCGCTACCTATGCCACCGGTTTGTGGAGCAGCCAGGTGCGCTTCATGGGCGCCGGCACCATCGGCGTGGCGGCGGTGTGGACCTTGATCACCTTGTTCCGGCCGATGGTGGCCGGTGTGCGCGAATCGCTGCGCAGCCGCAGTACCCTCGACGACGGCAGCGAGCGGCCGCTGACCGACCGTGATTTGCCGGTGCGCGCGATTGCCCTGATCGGCATCGCCGTGATGGCTTTGTTGACGCTGATCTTTGCGATGTTCCTGATCGATGCGCCCCTGTCGTTGCCTCTGTTGTGCGGACTGGTGGCCATGAGCCTGGTGTTTTCGTGCGTATTCGGTTTTCTGGTGGCGGCGGCCTGCGGTTACATGGCCGGGCTGGTGGGCTCGTCCAGCAGTCCGATTTCCGGCGTCGGCATCATTGCGATGATCCTGGTGTCGCTGTTGCTGCTGGCCTCGGGCAGCGTGGATCATCTGCTCGATGCGCCCGGTTCCAGCAAGCTGCCGATCGCGCTGGCGATCTTTGTGACTGCGGCCATCATCGCCATCGCGGCCATCGCCAACGACAATCTGCAAGACCTCAAGACCGGCTGGCTGGTGGGCGCCACGCCTTACCGCCAGCAGATCGCGCTGCTGATCGGCAGCGTGGTCGGCGCTGCGGTGATTTCACCGATCCTCGAACTGCTTTACAACGCCTATGGTTTCGTCGGCGCATTGCCGCGACCCGGCATGGATGCTGCGCACGCATTGGCAGCGCCGCAGGCGACATTGATGACGGCGATCGCCAACGGCATCTTCACGCATCAGTTGAACTGGACCATGATCCTGATCGGCGTAGCCATCGGCGCGCTGCTGATCATCATCGACGTCGTCCTGGAAAAACGCGGCAGCAAGACGCGCGTGCCGGCGCTGGCGGTCGGCCTGGGCATCTACTTGCCGCCCTCGGTCGGCATGGCGCTGGTGGCGGGCGCGCTGATCGCCTGGGGTTTGCAGCTGCATCTGGCCAGACGCAAGGCGTCCGGCCAGATGGATAAGGCCGGGGCCGAGCGCATCGAGCGGCGCGGCGTACTCGTGACGTCCGGGCTGATCGTCGGCGAGAGCCTCATGGGCGTGATCCTGGCGGCCGTGATCGGCGCCACCGGGCGCGACAATCCGCTGGCGCTGGTCGGCGCCGGTTTTGCACCGGCGGCGCAATGGCTGGGATTGGCGGTGTTCGTGCTGGTGATTGCGTGGTTCGTACGCAGGCTGTTGAAGGCCGCCTGAGGAGAGCGAAGCGCGTTATTGTTCGCGCAGTGCGCGCCGATATTGAATCGCCTCGGCGATATGGGCTTTGCCGATCACCGGTTCGGCCTCCAGGTCGGCTACCGTGCGCGCCACCTTGAGCACACGGTGATAGGCGCGCGCCGACCAGTTCAGACGCGTCATCGCGGTACGCAGCAAGTCTTCGCCGGCGGCGTCTGGTTTGCAGTGCAGGTCGATTTCGCCGGTCGACAGCAGATGATTGCTCTTGCGCTGGCGCTGTTGTTGCACCTCGAAGCTTTGCGCCACGCGCGCGGCGATGTGCGCCGATGCTTCTCCGGCGGCTTGTTGCCGCAAATCGTCATGAGCGACGGCGCCGACCTGGATCTGCATGTCAATGCGGTCCAGCAGCGGACCTGAAATTTTCCCCTGATAACGCGCCACCTGATCCGGCGTGCAGCGGCATTCGCGATGCAGCGCGCCGAGGTAGCCGCAGGGGCAGGGATTCATGGCGGCAATCAGTTGAAAACGCGCCGGGAAATCGGCCTGGCGCGCCGCCCGTGAAATCGTGATCTGACCCGATTCGAGCGGCTCGCGCAATACTTCCAACACCTTGCGATCGAATTCCGGAATTAGGTGTACAACATTGTCTGTCTATATGATTTCCCTCACAACCGTGGGTATGCTGGAGTTTTGCTGGCTCTTAGTAGTGGGGACGCTAGCTTGGAATGAACGTGATTACTAACATATGGCTTTCAGACTGCGCTTACTTAGCCCCTCGAAGACGTTCAAATCTGAGGCGGAATTTAGAACTCTAGATGCTGAAGGTTTCCTTCGGGATACTCCGCTTGCGTTATTCAACAGCCCAGGAGTCGCTTTAGTTGTAGATGAAGTAGTTCACTGGAACGCGTCCTTCTACCTCTTGGAGAACTGCCTATTTGGACATAGCCAAACGGGAGACACAGTAAGGACATATGGAGAATCGTTAATTTCATATTTGAATTTTCTCGGTGAGAAAAATATTTCACTTGAAGATGTAACAGAGCTCGTAATTTATCAATATCGAAATTATTTACTATCAAACAATAAAAAAGCGCCATCAGTTCGAACAGTAAATTTGAGAGTGTCTACCGCGTCTAGATTCCATCAATGGGGTGAGGAACGCGGTCAATTCTCAAGTCCCCTTGGTAAAAGAATCGTTACGGAAAGCAAACCAAGCCAACATTTCTTTAACGGCAGAAATCAAAGAAGAAATACTGGTATCACCAGTTTCTTACCGTTTGCGGAAAGGCGTATCCCACGAGTTTTAACTGTCGCTGAAATACAACTGTTGTTTCGGACGAGTCCGAAGCCCTTTTCGTTAATCTATAAATGGGCAGTCGTCACTGGACTTCGACGATTTGAGATCTGTAATTTAACGGTAGCCGATCTCCCTATTCGCTCCAGCGAAGTGACCCGCAATTTACGAGAGATACGTATTCAGCGAAAAGGGGGAAAAGATGCAACCGTGTACGCGCCGGATAGCCTAGTCGATGAAACATGGTGGTATCTCATCGCAGATAGACCCAAGCCTATAGACGGCAACGAGAAATACGTTTTCTTAGGTAAAAACGGCAAACAATTTAATCGTCAGTATATTTCCTCGATGTTTAAGAGAAATGTCTCTACCTTCTCCCAAGACATGACGTTTCATCATCTGAGACATACATTCGCTGTATTAACGTTGACTCTGCTTCAACGTCGTGCTGAACAAGGTGACTCGATCAATCCACTAAAGACGCTACAAGTCTTGATGGGGCATTCTTCAATAGAGAGCACCGAAATATATTTACGCGCGTTAGATATCCATTCGGAGTCGGTTGAAGAGGTACTGAACTACCTATATGGAAGCGCTGTAGATGGAGGCATGCGATGAGCCAAGACCCACTGGTAGTGGTTTCAGTAGGAAACGACGGAAAGTCGATTCGAAGTTTTGACTTCAACACTCTTGGACTAAATATCGCAAGTGCACGCGCCCTTAAGACGGCTTTTGAACTATCTCTGTCGGGTTGTACAGTCGAAACAAAAAGTCAAATGTGGCGGGACATAAAGATTTTCGCGCAACATCTATGCGATAGAGAGATCAGCGGAAGTACCCCATTTCCACCCACAGTTCTAAATACTTTTCGAGATTATCTTTCGTCATCCAACCGTTCTAATCGACACAAATATGTGATTTTTACGCATATCACTCGCCTTATTGTGTGGTGTACACGGAATCTTCCTGACGCCGTTGATGAAAAGTTAAATATAGATCCTCTCCATACTTTTTACGTACGAGACGAAAACAGAAACATAGAAAAGAGAGCGAAGCTTGATGAGAACAAAATCAAGGCTGTGCTTGCAGCAGCATACGCGGAGATCGATGAAATAGTGTCTCGAATTGACTCGATGCGAGCGGAGATAAAAAACATTGCCAGCGGTTCGTCAAATAGTTCATTAGCGATACTTATTAGTGATCTCGTGGAGTTTGGAGACGGTTTTTTTCCGTCACAGAAAATACTAAGAACTAATAGTTCTCTGGCCAAGAGAACTGTATCTGCAGGGGGAACAATCCTTCTGTCTAGTTACTTATACCCTCGGGCACGAGATATCTTTCCATTCTATTTGGCAATTCTTTGTCAATGCAGTGGAAATCCAATGTCGATGCGCCTTTTAGAAAGAGATTGTGTAAAAGCGCATCCCATAAGAAGTGATCGTCGTCGTATCGTTTGGGAAAAGAAAAGATCAGGCTATGAGCAAAAAGCGGATTTCAGTGAGGGACGCAAGAGGAGTGCTCCCAATCTTGTCGATATTGTTCTGCGAATGACCGAGCCGTTAGTCACACTTTCTTCTATTCAAGAAAAGAAATATCTTTTCCTGGCGTATAGCGGGAGTAAGGCCGATGTGCCGAGTTGGCAAGGTATGCACGATCAACTTAATCGATTTATAGAACGGCATAATTTGCCAAGATTCGAACTTCGAGATCTCCGACGTGCCGGTGCGGAACTCCATCGAGATGCAGCTGGAAGTCTATTGGCAGCAAAGAATCGACTGAACCACAGGTCGGTAAAAACTACTTCTTTGTATGTATCCCAACTCGATTATCGAGAAGCAAGCGACAAGGTTATTGCTGAAGCACAAGCTTCATTGGCTTCATCAGTTATCGGTGGTGTCAACGCTGAAAATATAGAGGCGTCTAAGCAAAAGCCGATTGAGACGGTCTTTGGTTTCATATGCAAAAATCCTTGGGAAGGCATCGCAAAAGGCTCTGCCAAAGGCTCTCTTTGTACGAAATTCACTGCGTGTGCGACGTGCCCTGGTGCAATCATCCCCCTTGACGATATCGCAGTAGTTGCCAAGCTCTTGAAAACACTCGAGCAATTAAAGGATACGTATGCACGGGCGATCAATGAGGGGTGGTTAGAAAGATTTAAGATTTTCTATGAGCCTACTCAACGAATCTTGGAGCAGGAACTTTTGCCCCATGTAAGTCATCAGGTGCTGAGATCTGCGCAGAAAATTGTTAGCCAAAATCAGATTCCCTATTTGGAGTAGGAGAAATGATTGAAGAAATCGGGCAAATATGGAAATTCTCGAATCATGCCTTGTACGTAGGCCGTTCTATCTCAATAGACTGGGAAACGTTTCTATTTGAAAAAATAGAGAGTCGATACTATCGGCAGACATTTAAAAAAAGCGCACAGGAATTTCTTCGAGCGGTAGATCAAAGAACCGAAGCCTTGGCGGGAGTTTCAAGTCCCTTATCCATGGCAAATGTAGCTCGCTTTCTACGGCGGCTAGTTCGGTGGATGATTGAAAACGATATCTATCGCTTTAGCGAGCTAGAGGCACACCATTTAATTCTCTTTGTTAAAAATAGGCCTGATAGTAAAAAAAATGTTCTGACAGAAGGATACTTGCGGGCGCATATTCGGATTTTTGAAAAACTCTGGGAGCTGAGGTCTCTCTACCCGGCTTCTTTGCAGATTAATCCGTTCACAATCTCCGAGCTCAGGTCGTTGCAGAGATTTTCGGTCAAAGCCAAACGGTGGATTCCGGTTCCTCAGGAAATAGCTGTCTCATTGCTTCGTGATGCTATCGATTGGATAGAGAACGACGCCCCGCATACGATTAACTTGATAAAGGATCATGACTGTTTAAGAGGCAATCTCCGAGGATTGACTAAAGCGGAGATGAGGACGCGCTCGAATGCTGCGTACAACGCCATACAGAAAAATCCGGAATTTTCTTCGCTTCACCGTCGACTGAGTAACAAGTCAGAAATAATTGACTCTCAAGAACTACTACGCAGAGCCGTTCGTATATCGCTTGGTGCTGCGGCAATACTAATTCTTTTCTTTAGTGGAGTGCGCTGCAGCGAACTACTTTCACTCGAGCTAGATTGTTGTACTGAGCGTCGCCATTCGGACGGAGAACTCTATTGGTACATGGAGGGCATTGCCGCAAAAAAAGGCGGAATCAGAAAAGAGTGGGTTGTTCCGTTACCTGTCGTGAAGGCAATACGTTTTCTAGAGAAACTACATGCTGCGGCAATACCAGAAATAGAAAATTCTTTTCTCTTCGCTATTCCAAATGGCAACGGAATTCTACCGCCACCTTATGTAACCGTCCGTCGACTTTGGTCTTCTGGAATCTCGGATCTTATTAAATTATTTGCAGGTGCCGGTTTTCGGTTGCATCCAGTTAAAAAAAATATGCGACTCCATCCGCACCAAGCAAGAAAGACGTTTGCGAAATTCGTTGTGCTTCGCGATAGGAGGGGATTGGAAGCATTAGCGCCTCACTATGGCCATATATATACAGCGATTCTCGACGGCGCATATGTAGGTTCAGATATCAGTTTGCATCATTTGCTTAATGAAGAGTCAGAGCTAGAATTAACTAGAGGTCTGACAGATCTACTGACTGCAAAAAGTCTTGGAGGAAAAGCAGGAGAAATGCTATCGATAGTAAGAAACGAAGTTTCGCAAAAATTCAGAGGAAAGAGAGCCCTTAACTCAATCGTTAAAAAATTGATTCGTGACGGAATTACGCTTGCCCCATGCGATTGGGGCTATTGCGTATATGCGCAGGATTTGTCTGCATGCGGAGGAGATGAGCGCGGGCCGAGCTTGATCGACAGAGAGCCGAATATCTGCGCTTCATGCGGTAATTTTGCGGTAACCGAAAAACATCGTTCTTGGTGGGAAGAGCGTGCAGTGCGAGAGGAAAAATTTATTAAACAAGATGGGTTAAGTATTCAAACGATTACAGTAGTGAAAAATCGCGCAAGTAATACTCAAGATGTGCTCGAAAAATTAAATAGATCAAAGAGTAACGTAGTAAAAAAATAGAAAACCATGTCGATTACCAAAGAAAAAATATTGACAGCATTGGCTTATCTACGCGATCAAAACGAAGTGGTCTCCGTATCAAAAGTATGCCGCCTGGCTGAAGTAAATCGGGCAAATTTATACGCAAACTATCCGGAGCTGATTTCACTACTTACCGCAGAGCGAGGAAATACGTTTATTAAAAAACATACCTATGTCGAAAACAAAAATAGTGCGAGTGATGAAATTTCCGGGCTAAAGAAGGAAATACAGTTTTTAACTTATGCTTGCGCAGAGTTAAAAATAGCTCTCGAGAATGAACGCCGCACCGTTAATTTTCTGAAGTTGGAAATAGCAGAGAAAAAAACTAGCCGTAGAAAATAGAGTGCTCATGGGTAGCCTAGAAAAACTGTGCAATCAGTAAAATTTATAAAAAAGCTCTGTGCATTATCGAAAAGCTTTAGTGACTAAAGCTTTAGTTGCTAAAGCCTTTAGTCACTAAAGGTTTGCACTTATAGTGATCTACGTGACTTCATTGTCTTTAGTGACTAAAGACACTCAGAAGGCATGCTACAGTTGATCGCATAAAATTAGAAAACTACTGCGGATCCTCAATCTTCAATTTAGGTGAACTGATTTGACCACACAAAAAGAAACACTACAGTTCAAACGGCCTCAACTTTTAACGGACACGCCGTCAGATTTAGACAAGCTTCAATCACATCAACGAATCGCAGACGCGATGTATGAAGCTATTGATACGCAACCTGGTGGAAAGACGATCGGTCTTGAGGGAAGTTGGGGGGCTGGTAAATCTACGATTATCAGACTTCTATCAAAGACGATCACTCAGGCCAGCAATTCACCGCCATTTTTAATCTTTAATTTCGATGCTTGGGCACACCAAGGGGATCCTCTTCGGCGGGCATTCTTAGAGGGCTTAATTGATCATTGTTTAGCGAAGCACTGGATTGGTGATGGAGCTTCATCTAAAAAAGATAGCACTAAAGAATGGGAAGATGAAAAAGGAAAGCTGGCGAGAAGAATTAAAGAATCTAAAAAAGAGACGATGCCCGTTCTTACCTCTATTGGACGGATTCTTCTTCCGCTTTTACTGTTATTGCCTTTGGGAATGTCTTTGATTTCAGGAGGGTTAAATAAGGCTCCAGTTTCTTGGTTGGTGCTAATTATAGGTTTAGTTATTTTGGCTTCTCCTGGTTGTGTTCTTTTCTGGTTTTGGCGAAAAGCCAAAGGGAACGCCAACGATCAACAGCGCCTGCTCACGATGTTTTATCAAAAGGCGTCTACTGAGGAATTAACTAAAACTATCGAGACTAGTGAGCCTACTACGCTCGAGTTTCAAAATGTATTTAGTCGTCTCCTTACCAATGCGCTAAGCGAAGATGATCGACGTATGATTATCGTTCTTGATAATCTAGATCGGATCTCTTCAAGTGAATCTGCTGGCATATGGGCGATGTTACGTTCTTTCATAGACAATCCCCAATTTTCAAAAGAACCTTGGTTCATTCAGTTGTGGGTGGTGATACCGTATGCACCCCTTGGGTTAGCTGTAGATAAGGACGATCAGCGAAATCGTTCTGCTCAATCTCAAGAGCAATTCTTAGAAAAGGTCATTCAGGTTAAATTTTACGTGCCACCTCCAGTACTTTCCAACTGGAAGACCTATTTAAACGAGTTGCTAGGAAGCGCATTCCCTCAAGCAAAAGAGAGCGCTTCTTTCTATAGAATTTATTTATTATTCGCTGATGAGCTGTCAGTAGACAGCCCACCAGGCCCTCGAGAGCTCGTGACGTTGATCAACGACATCGTTGCCACTGACCTACAATGGCAAGGGATAATTCCTCTCGAACATCAAGCTCTTTTCGCCGTCTTAAAACGCAACGGTAGAGAAATATCCAAGGAGTTGATTAAGCGAACATTGCCCACTGGAAAGCAGATCTCGATTCTCGGTCCCGATGTCGGTGGGTCGTTGGCTGCTCTTACGTTTAATCTAGATGTAGATAGTGCCAACCAAATACTGTTAATTCCACGTTTGAAGGAGGTTCTTACTGACGGATTAGGAAAGGAACTGGCGGAGGAATATCGAACTAGACGTGGATTCTCAGAAATTCTAGAGGTAAATTTTGGCTCTGTTATCAGAGAGGACATGCCTCATAGCCTGAGTTACGTGCTGAGAATTATTGTGTCCCTATTCAAAAGCAACATACTGAAAGAAGCGAAATTTGAAAGTCAGCAAGAAATCCTGCAACAGATAGGACTCGTTATTGGCGAATTACCCTATTGGCCGTTAAACGAAGAATTACTTCCAGCAGCGTTAGACGCTTTTGTTCAGTTGGACTCGGCCCGCCAATTTCGCGTCACTTTTCAGAAAAGCCTCCATCGGACAAGCAAATGGTTTGACGATATAACAAACAAACTCGAGCTAGGGGATGAGCTTGCTAAGTACAAACCGATATTGAAGACGATTTCCGATATACGGAATAGCTGCGAAATTAAAGATTACTTTGACGAGACTTGGTCGATACCGGAAGTCACAATTCTTTGTGATGATCGATTCTGGATCGAGCTCTGTAGCTACATGTGGGGCCAGGATAACCTCGTCCTAGATTCAGTTGGGCCTAGTCGAGGTGATGAGAATATATTTGAGTATATGAAGGATGAAATTGGCTTTGGCCGTTTTAGCTTCTCGATTTACCAAACGCTTCTACGATATATTAAAGTCGAAAAAACAAAATATTTATCGAAAGTGATAGATCTTGTTCTTACTCGAATATCGGCCACTACATCTATTTCGACCCAGGAGATATATCTCTCCTACTCACTCTTGTCAACGGTATCGCATGTCGATGCAACCTTTAAGGATGGACTGGCGAAAAATATCAATGACGGTTGGATACTTCATTTTCTTTATCAGACCTTCGTTGCGGAAAGGCAAGATCGAGTTTCATCCGTACTTATTGCTATTTGGCTAAACGAAAATCCGGCTGCCGAGTCTCCTGCTGCTGTAGGTAATAGTGTGCCAGGTTATGCGGCAGTTTCTGAGTTTTTAAGATCGCCCTCGACTCGCCCTGAATTGCTAAGTACTTTATGCGAATTTCTAGACAGTCAAAATGGCCGTGAGTCAATCTTCCAGATTGCGTGGTCGAAGGGAGTTGCTTATCCGCTAGCGGTAGAGCTAATAGTGCAACTCACAAATGAAGAAAATATTTCTTTAGTATTGAATGGTTCAGATTTAGTTAGAAAAGCTATTTTTATTCTCTATTCCTTTAAAGCGGCCGGGAAAGATAGTTTGCTGGTATGGAATTTTCTTGGAGAAGAGATTGGTAGGGCGGATGTTATTGAGAAAATTGTATCGACCCCTTTAACTGATAAACATTTGGATTTTTACGAATCTTTAATTGAAAACACTTTAATTGGGAAAAATGAACTTTTTGTTAAATGGTGCAGAACTTCACTCATTGGTGTCTCTCGAGAGGACTTCGCAACGGATTTGATGTCTTTTGGCCCATGGACAAAACTCATTCTCAAGTTAAGCACGTCGCCTATACCTTTGAAATTGGGAACGCAATTCCGTGACGCTTTGAAGGATGTTGCTATAGCTCTTCAGAAGGGGGAATCTGTTTCATCCGAGACCGTTACGGCGGCCAATGAACTGTTCGATGCAATCGAGCCGGCGTTGATGAGTGGATTTACCGATGAGTTGTACGAGTTAACTGCCAGAGCTGCGCAAGGGGCTTTATCTGAGAATTTTTTTAGCTTCATTGGTGATCTTTTGGCCCGACACCGCGTTCTCGCAGTCGCGTCTAACAAAGCCATTAGACGTTTGATTATTCCTTTGGTGGAACAGCTCTGCCTACCCGGACTAGAGTGGTTATCTCGAGCTCTTGCTCAAGACTCGTCGATATTAACGGGCGGGGACGGTGCTGCAATACAGGATCTATTCGAGAAACTTCAATTGTCCTTAAAAGAAGCTCCTGAAGTGGATGTCATAAATAAACTATATGCACAGCTGCTATCTTCCCATCCAGAGTTTCTGCTCGGGGACAAGAATTAACAAGGACACATAAATTGGACGGCTATTACAGTTGCATCTTATGGCATTGAAAATATTCATTGATACTGAGTTTACCAATTTTGAGGATCCGGAATTGATCAGCATTGGGCTTGCAGCCGAATCAGGAGAGGAGTTCTATGCTGAATTGCCCTTCTCGATACGGGACTGCAGCGAATTTGTACGTGAGGCTGTACTGCCAATGTTGGGGCAGACTCCGCACGCTGAATGCACTTTGAGTGACATCTATTCGAGGATAACCAACTGGTTGAACCTGGTTAGGTCTGGTAGCAAAGATGTGGAGATTTGCTTTGACTATCAGACCGATTGGGAACTATTCCGGCAGGCGCTCGATAATAACGTTCCTTCGTGGTGTAAGCCGAGGCTCGTTTCGGATCAAATTAACGAGCTCTTGCGTTACGATTACCATGAGAAGAATCAACTACCGGAGCATCATGCACTACATGATGCTCAAGCAAACCGGTATGCTTTTAGAGAGACAATCAAAGTACAAAACATTGGCCGTTTTCAAATCGAAAAATAATTTCACCATCGCGTCGTGTAGTTAGTACACGTCGCCTATCTTGTCCTCGAAATCCGAAAATTCCCCGAGCTTTAGTAGCGTAGTACGAAACTGTCTCTTGGGACTGATGTCTCTTGGCACAATCAGAGATCACCACCAAGGCTGGGTTGCATCCATATTCGTCGAACATGGATTCGCACTTTCCATTTTCTCGCCCATGATGAGCAGCTATAAGCACGTTAATTCCAGGCATAAGCCGAGAAAATTTTGGCTCGCTTAGCATGTTCAGGAAACCAGATTTTTCCATGTCTCCTGGAAATAAAAAATTAAATCCAAGTATGTTTAGATGCGCAACCAACGAAAGATTGTTTTCGGTGTCCCATTCAGGCCAATAATTCCAAAAATAGCTAAGATCTAATCCAGGAATAATCGGCGGCGTTTGAACTAGACCTTGATCTCGCCTTTCTTTTAAAGTTTCTACAATTAGGGAAATGCCATTCCCCATTCCATCTTCGGTTTTGAGGTGGTCAATTATTTCGGGGGGGACGGATGGATTCCCTAAAATGCAGCCGACGGTGATTCCTTGATCACGAAGATTCGGCGCACCACTTGCGTGATCCTCATCATAGTTTGTACAAATCAATAAATCGATATGGCTAACGCCATATTGGCGAAGATGATTTCCTGGATGCCAAGAGCCTTCTTGAAAATTTGAAGAGTGGCCGCAATCGATTAGCACCCTTTTGCAAATGCCAGATTGCATGGTGGGCATGGTCAACAGGGCGCAGGCACCATGATCAACATCGAAAATTTGGAGAACACCATCCTTTATATCCATCGCTAATCCTTCGAGATTGAGTCAGCGTATCTTCTACGAGAAAAATATTCTCTTTGCTTGGTCTTCGTGAACTGCTGCATATTCCAATGAATTTGGTCACATAGTTCAACAACATGGACATCGGCTGTTCAGCAACGCGGACAATCGACCAACGAATAGACGTGCCCTGTTGATTTGCATCTAACACTGACCCACTTTTGGAGTGAACCCCTCGGGCTGGACCTAGGCCAGTCGATGAAGTGATACGCTTGTCGAGCCTTCTCAGGAGGAGCGACACCATGGCAGAACGAGGACCATATCGGCGGCACAGTCTGCAGTTCAAGATTCAGATCTGCAGTGACGTTCGTAGCGGCAAACTTGGGCGGCGAGAGGCGCTCAAGACGCACAACTTGTCAGCCAATCTCATGCAGATGTGGCTGGGGCAGTTTGATCGCGGCGAGCTGGATCGGGAAGACGCCGCTGCATCAACGGTTGCGGAGTATGAAGCGCACATTGCCGCTTTGGAGCGGAAGGTCGGCCAGCTCACGATGGAGCTCGATCTCCTTAAAAAAACACCACGGCTGCAACTCGTCAGCAACAACGAGAACTCATCGATCATCAGCGGCCCCAGGCCTGCTCCATCCGACGAGGCTGCCAAATGATCGATCTGCCACGAAGCACTTATTACTATCAGCCAACGCAGACAGCTAAGCAGCTAAATGATCTAGAGCTGGCGGAGTTGATTGGCGATATCCATGATGTGTTTCCCGGTTACGGCTATCGGCGCATCACCCTGGAGCTCAAGGCACAGGGCCACATTATCAATCACAAGCGTGTAGCCAGAGTCATGCGGGAGAACGATCTGCATGCGCATCACCGGCGCAGGTTCAAGCCTGTTACAGGCTCTGAGAGCAATCTCGCGGTATTCCCTAACCGTTACCGCAATATCATCCCTGCGGAGCCGGATCGCGTCTGGGTGGCCGATATTACCTACATCCGTATCGCTTCTGGCTTTATCTATCTGGCAGTCGTTCTGGACGCCTGCAGTCGCAAGGTGATCGGCTATGCCATATCCAAACGCATAGACACGCCTCTGGCCCTGGCTGCGCTGACGACGGCCTACAATGGTCGTAAGCCGCCGTCTGGTACATGCATTCATCACACAGATCGTGGATGCCAATACGCTAGCGCCTTGTATCGGGAGGCGTTGGAACAGTTCGGTTTGCTTGGCTCGATGAGCGCGCCGGCCAATCCTTACCAGAATGCACAAGCCGAAAGCTTCATGAAGACGCTTAAAGTCGAAGAGGTCTATCTGGCGGGTTATGAGAAATTCAGCGATGTGGCCATGAGGCTGCCATACTTCATTGAAGAGATATACAACGAACGGCGCATGCATTCGGCGCTGGGATATCAATCACCGAACCAATTCGAAGCACAACTCGCTCGGCAAGCGGCTTAGTTTCTCGGTCAACCTTGGTCCAGCTCGAGGGGTTCACTCCATTTAGCTCCAATTTTGCATCTAAAGTTGACCCACGTTTAAGACACAATCCTACCTAAGCAATTCGGTGGGAGATTGGAGTGATCGACGTGGCACTACTAAGCATTATTCGACGCTGGCACCTTCGCGACCAGGTCTCTTTAAGAGAAATATCCAGACGACTCGGTATTTCGAGAAACACGGTGAGACGCTATCTACGCTCTGAAGCGGTAGAGCCTGTCTATGCAGAACGCAATACACCGAGCGCGCTGGACAGATACGCCCTCAAGTTATCCGCTTGGCTTAAAACAGAATCCAGTAAATCCCGGAAACAACGGCGCAGTCTGCGACAGTTGCATGCAGATCTATGTGTGTTGGGTTTTGAAGGTTCGTATGATCGCGTTGCTGCCTTCGCTAGGCAGTGGAAGGTGGATCAATTAGGTAGGGTCAATTCGGCGAGCAAAGGAACACAATGGTTTCCGCGCGGATGTACCGCCTGACTGTGTTGCGTGAGATGCCTAAACGCCTGGCGATCTCTCGGAATGGGACCTGGTCACGAAGGTGCCAGCGTCGAATGATGCCAAGTAATGCCACCTCGATCACTTCGATCTCCTGCTTATGGTCATAAGTAGAATTGTGTTCTAAACGTGGGTGAATTCTCGGTGCAAATTATGCGGCTAAGGGGGTCACAGTTTTCGACGCAAATCAACAAGCGGTCATCTAACACGGTGTCATAGCCTTTTGTTGCCGGAAAGGAAATTGTTCTCTACACTGAGTTGCCATCAGCTATTAGCTGTCTCTGCCCGTCTACACGGAGTTTTATATCCCTGTTAAATCGGGCGATTCGTCGGATGGCATCGTTTATGCGGCTAAGCGACCGCGCGGCGATAAGGCATAACGGCCACTCCGTCCATCGGCGCGAGTGATTTGTTAAATGTACGGCAATACATTACCAGGCAACATGATATGCAGCTTAATCGCAGAGAAATTTGGAAAGACCCAGTTTGGAGTAAAGTCATAGCGGCCCTTATTCTCGGGACTGCTAGCGTTATTGCGATTACATTTATCCCGGACTGGGAAACCAAGATCCCAGCTCTCCTTCGCTCCGAGATTAATATCAAGATATGGCTTTTGGTCGCGATGATGTTAGCCATGATCGTCGCTTGTTGCTACTTCAAGAGCGGCCGTCAAGAAAAAAATGAAAATATAACAAGTGCACAGTGGTTTGCGGAAATAGAAGAACAGATTAGAGACTGCAATTACGCAAGAATATATCTAAGAGAATTTACGCATCCAGACAAGTTTCGTTCGGAGCACAGAGAATCATTGTTCTCATTCATGACGTCTCTTGCCAACAGGCTAAAAGCGGGCGCCGATATAAAAATCATCGCCTATCATGACACTCCTTCAGAAAAGTCTGGCGTCGACTGGCTGAAAGTAGAAGTGCAAGACGACAAGGCTCTGCTTGAGAAAATAAAATTAATACAGATACAGCCGACCTCAAACGCGTCATCCATGTACTTATTCGACAATGGAATTGTTATCTACAATCGTCGCTCCAAGAGTAATTACACATATCATATTGACGACCAAAAGGGATCCATCGTTCATCTACTAATTGAGAATGGCTTCGCTATGACGGAGAAAGGGCTATCGTGATTTCGGCACTCATCAACTTTTCAGGCCATCCACTTAATCTTACGGCTCGCAAAGAGCTGGAAGGCATTCATACTAAGGTTATTGACGTTAGACCAGTTGAGATTTCATTTGATGAAGATATCGAAAAACAAATTTCCCAACTTATATCAAGCCTTCCTATTAGGATAGATGGATCTTTTTCTATCACGATCATACCTCCGGGGCAGGCAACGTTTGCCATTCTCCTTGTAAGCTATCTTCATGGACTAATTGGGCATTTTCCTAATATTTGCTATCTGGAACGTTCAGCAAAGGGTATTTATGTACCAAAAGCAGAATACGAGATTCAACCGCAAGATATTAGGGCCGCCGGAAGAAGATTTAGGAGTTCACAAAACGATATATAAAATTTTTGTCGAAGAGACAGCCCCAATATTTGGGACTGCACTCGCAGTAGTTCTGAACTCGTTCTCGACTTGCACGACGTCACAAAAAAGGAAAGACATGGAGAGCTGGTCGATTGATATAGGGTGCAGAGTTGGCGATGCTATTGATTCTCTGGAATGCCCATCAGCACAATCGAGTCTGGAAAATTCCGACGATGTACTCGTACTATGCACAGGAAGCTAAGTGGAATGGCCGGATGGCGATGTCCAGTCAAGTTGAGTCTTAGTTTTCAACATAACCGACTTTTGGATTTTCGATGGCGAGCACGTCTAGGCACAATGAATCAGTAAAGATTGAAAAATGCAGAATATTCTTTGTTGATTTGCTCGCGGAATTGACCCTCTCCAATTGATCCACCTTCCAGCGTCTCGCGAAGGCTGCAACGCGATCGTACGACCCCTCGTAACCCAATGATCGCAGCTCTAAGTGGAGCTGCTTTAAGGTACGGCGCTGCTTGCGTGATTTAACCGCCTCAGTCTTTAACCACGCTGAGAGTTTTAGTGTGTATTTGTCTAGAGAGCTCCGGGGACGCCTATCTGCATAGGCTGGCTCGATGGTTTCAGCTCGGATATACCGCCTGACGGTGTTGCGCGAGATGCCTAAACGTCTGGCGATCTCTCGCAATGGGACCTGGTCACGAAGGTGCCAGCGTCGAATAATACCTAGTAATGCCACGTCGATCACTCCGATCTCCTGCTTATGGTCATAAGCAGAATTGTGTTCTAAACGTGGGTCAATTCTCGGTGCAATTTATGTGGCAAATGGAGTGAACCCCTCGGGCTGGACCAAGACCATCGGCCATCGCTCGATGGCCGGTGCTGGCCGGTTGCGGAATTTCAGCGGGAATGGTTCTATCCCCTTGGTCTGAAAGACCTATATCGTTCGAGGCAGCATTGCGATAGCCAAGTCAAAAACTCGCGTAGCTGTGCTTTCGTCTGGATAGAGCGCATGCCGAATTGCTTCCAACTGATTCCGAAAATCGGAAAGAAGCTCCTCAGGGACTTCGCCAACCGTAATGCAAAAATGATTGCAGGCCTTCACAACTGTTTCGCGCACTTTGTCGTCGACCTGGTCTCCTTCTTCAGCAACGATCGCGTACGTTTGGATGAGCGCAACAAATCGCCGCACAATTGAAACGTCTGACATCCCGTGTTCTCCCACACAATGACTTTAATTTTGAACTCATTATAAAGAACAAGAAAAATCAGAGGATACCGATAGGAATTTACAGATTTAGGATACGTCGGCGTCCGGCGAAATCACAGTGCCGAGAGGTGGTATTGCCGGCTGAAAACGCGCGAAATAGCCCAGAATTGCGCGCCTGATCGCTAGTTCATTTGGATTCGTACTCGGCTATCGTTGACTCAGCTGTTCCCCAACAGCCGGCCATCCCCTCATGGCCAAGCCCCTAGACTTCTTCCCAATCGGAGGTCTGGGGGCTTTCTCATTGTGGACTCAGACTGCTGTGGATTCACTGAGATCGAGGATGAAAATCGCCATCCCGCAGCTAGCGAAAACGCTCCGTCGATGTCAGACGATATGAATCAAATGCTTTGCCGAACGCTAGTTCCTTGCGACTTGGATCGGCTTACTGCTCGATCGGTGGCATTTTATCGATCCATTTTTTTGCGGCTTCGATACCAAGACGAAGAACATCTTCCTTGTAGCTCATAGGGCTCCGTTTGGCGGTAGGACGCCAGCAGTTATCTATTGAAATTCGGTAAAGCCATTTTCCTGTTTGAGGCTGTACTAGCTGAATGAGGACTTTCCTGTCTTTGTAGTTAAATTCTTCTTGCTCCATATGCCTCCCATTCTTAGAAGTCAGATATCTCTTTCACTAAATGCCGACTAGTCGGTCCTCCAATTGAACCGAACGTTGGGCGGATAGATAGCGAACTCTATCGTACGTATCCGAGCAGCAGGCCGTTAGTCGGAGTTTCTCCGCAAGATAACGGAACGTGATTGCTTTGCTAGGTAGGAGAGTTACGAGGCCAATTGAGCACGACGTGCGGCGATCTTCTCAATCTTGTCGTTCAATGTCGAAGCGTTGAAGGGCTTGACGATATAGCCATCCGCGCCTGATTCCGCTGCCATGACGATATTCTCTTTCTTGGCTTCGGCAGTAATCATCAGAACGGGCAAATTCGCAAACTTTGGAGTACCGCGAATTTTCTTGAGTAGCGTGAGGCCATCCATGACGGGCATGTTCCAATCCGTGATGACAAACGACACGGGGACCGAACCTGACTCCAGGAGCTTCCAAGCACTGGATCCATCATCCGCGTCAGTCATCTTGGTGTACTCAAGTTCCTTGAGTAGGCCCATTACAATTCGGCGCATCGTCGAAAAATCATCGACGACTAGGAAGTGTTGGTCAGTCTTAGGCATCTTCTTTCCCCCAAGTATTGTCGCAGCCCCAGCTGAGCCTTGCTGTGTCTAATTTAACCGAAAAAGAAGCGCGCCGTAGAGGAAAAAATTATTTTCCCTGTGGAAATTAGAATCAAAAAAATGCGGAACGCTTATCCACTGAGCAGCCGCAAATTGCGCTTCAAGTTAGCTATAGATTTCCATGTTCAACAGCAGCTTGGGCCGTCTCGCAACTCCTGGATACACGTCTAACGTAATAAATAAAAGAGAATTGCGTCGTCTGGCAATTACATGCAACTATTCCTCTTGTATTGGCGTGACGACAGCCACTTCTTGATATGGAGGCCGAGGAATGACTAACCTTGAATGGGATAAGGTGCGAGGGGAAATTACCGGTTTAAAAGCCGTTCTTTACTCGCTCTGTGCAATACAGACGACAGAACAATCGCAACAGTTTCATGCGGTTTTGCAGATGCAGCTTGATACGATTGAAGCTACTCTTGTTCCGTCGGCAGATGCCACTGTCTTTATGGAAAAAACTGTTGAAGTAATCAAAGGATTCATACAACTGAAAAAGACCTAACCCCTAGGAGGGTGATCATGTCAGACGAAGAATTCGAATACAAAGGTCAGCAAGTCAAAATCCAAATGGTTCAGCCACTGACAGGAGGATGGCTGTGGCAGACCGATATTAATCGGATTCGTCTGGAGTCAGCGCGGCATGCACCCATCAAATATCGACAGGATGCCCTTCAATATGCCGTCATGGAGGCAAAGGAATCCATCGATATCAAAAGCGACGGCAAACCTAGTTCCTTTAGATAACAGTCCCACTTTGATACAGAGAAATAGAGGTGTTTTTTTTCGCGGTTGATGGCGCCGGCATACTTTGGCATAGACATGTGAGGTTCCCAAATGAGTGATACCAAAAACAGTGCCCCGACCGAATCAGCGACCTCCTGGGAAAGAAAAGCAACAACGATCAAATACGTTCTCCAACTGGCATTTGGCTCCTATACGCATATTCGGACAAGTAGTGACAGGTCTGTCGTGCCCGACCGGAAGGCCGTTACTAACGCCGTATTGACGGCCCTGTTGGATATTGATCTGACGTCTTCAGAAATTACAGAATTGTATGCGCTCTTCTCGCTAGCTCAATTAACGGTAATCCGGGAGAACGCCATCATAGATAATCTTTCTGCATTGCTTGATCTGGCATCGGAGTTACAAAACGATGAGCGAACCGAATTTTTGGAGAAGTTCACTGTACTCAACGCTCAAGCGAAGGCTCGGGAGAGCGCCGCGGTTTAGGCAGATGGCGGGAACGTGCCGATCGAAAGTCAGAGAACGGCCAGAAGCCGACATTCCTGTCAAAAAAAGCTTGCTTGAGCGAGCTTTTTTCATATATGGCCCTCCTGATTACAAGTCCCGGCCAGATTCAGAGTCAATCAATGACTTAGTTCGTTTTTTGCTCCGCAATTCGTAAAAAAACACCTGCATGAACTCCACGCTGGGCTAATTATTTGCGGAGCAAGAAATTGAGCGCACCAAATTGCGAGCGCTCTTGTCGAAAATAAGCGCGACGCATAGAGCAATTGGATTGTCAGGGCCTTTCAACCACGCTGCCAAATCTCTGCATCCGGTGTCGTAGCACTGTTTGCGGTGCCGAAATTAATTTCTTGCTGGACCAGGGGACCAACTTGATCTGGTTTGAGCGTCCAGCTCAGACCGAATTCAGTATCCAAGATCTACTGTCGCCTGCAACTGCAGACAAAGGAGCGTCATAAAGCCGCCAGCGGAGATTTCGCTCTGTTGTTCTGCAAATTTACCAACTTAAGTGTAAGTTCTTTGTGAATTGTTTTGCTGCTAATATCGTCCGGTATTCGATAAGCATTGGAGCAAGATATTTTCAATCACAAAGATAATACGCAGGGGGATGTTCGTGCAAAACAACGAGGGATTCGAGGTAGATTTTTTAGCGGTCGGCAATGGTCAGAGAAGCGGGGATGCCATTGCAATTCGATTCGGTAGCGTCGATAACTATCGCGTTCTAGTCTACGATGGGGGAACCAAAGAGGCTGGCACTCAACTAGTTGCCCACATAAGAAAGTACTATGAAACTAATCGCGTTGACTATGTTGTAAATTCTCATCCCGATGGTGATCATGCCTCAGGTCTTTCGGTAGTTCTGGAAGAACTCGAGGTGGGTGAACTATGGATGCATCAGCCTTGGAACTACTCCGAAGATATTCGCCATCACTTTCGGGACGGTCGCATCACAGATGAAAGTTTGGCAAAGCGCCTCCAAGAAAAAATGGGTGCGGCCTTCAAATTAGAGAAGTTAGCCGAAGAAAAAGGTATTTCGATAAAAGAGCCTTTTGCGGGTGAGATTATTGGCGGCATCTTTCAAATTCTTTCGCCCAGTAAAACTTGGTATAGAGATGAACTGATTAAAGAATTTGCTAAATCTCCAGAATTAAAAGAAGCCGTTGCTATTGAAGGATTTGGCACTTTTGTTAGGGGAGTTTTAGATAAGGTAGCCAATTTCATAGAAGAACATTGGGATGTCGAAACCCTTCGCGACGATGTAGAAACCAGTGCTGAAAACGAAAGTAGCGTGATTCTTTTTGGAAAAATTTCTAATAAAGGAATTTTACTGACCGGGGATGCCGGTGTCCGAGCATTGCATGCTGCAGCAGATCAATCAATTCGATTGGGAATTGATTTGCCGAATCAAGTCACCATTGTTCAGATTCCTCATCATGGAAGCCGAAACAACGTTTCAACGGGGACTATGAATCGCGTATTTGGGCAGCCAACGCCCAAAGGAACTACTCTCGAGAAAACAGCTATCGCGTCTGCTGCAAAAGAATCAGAGACACATCCTAGGCGTGTAGTAAAGAACGCTTTCTTGCGACGAGGTTACAAGGTCTTAGTAACTAAGGGGCAGTCGAAAAGACATCCCGTAAACATGCCTGATCGACCTGGGTGGGTTGCGGTAACCTATGAGTCATTCTCTTCGGAGGTTGAAGCATGGGATTAGACATGCTTATAAAAGCCCTTGATCCTTACGAGAGAAAGGCGCGTCTCTATCCAGTATTTATTGCACTCATACCTGTCATCGCGATTGTATTTTGTCTCTATGGTATTGAAAGAAAGTTCGATGCGGCCTTAATGTCATTGTTGGCATCTCTGGGTATTTTCTATTTACTAAGTAGTGTGGGCCGAGAATTCGGTAAACGTCTAGAGGGTGAGCTCTTTAAAAAATGGGGGGGTATTCCCACAACCCAGTTGCTGCGGCATCGCGATTCGAAAATCGATAGTTTTTCGAAGGCTAGATATCACACATTTCTTTCTGAACATTTAAAAATCAATATGCCTTCTATAGCGGACGAGGAGGCAGATCCAACAGCAGCTGACCATATCTATTCTGGATGCATATCGTGGCTTAAGGAAAAAACACGCGACAAGAAGAAATTCAAAATGTTGTCCGACGAAAATGTAACCTATGGCTTCAGGCGTAACGCCCTTGGATTAAAGCCGTTGGCCCTAGTGATACTCATATTTTCTTTTTTTTGGATACTATTCTCAGCGCATATTCTTTCATTGAGCGGTGGTTCTTATCTTGCTTTACTAAATATAGATCGGGCTCCACTTAGCGCGCTTCTTATTACTTTGGTGATGTTTTTAGTATGGGTTTTCTTCTTTACACAAAAATCAGTACATACGGCAGCTTTTACGTACGCGCAACAATTGATTCGCGCATGCGAGGTATTACCCAAAAAAAGGTCGTAAAGATATGGCACGTATCGAATTCGGTTTCGTATCTAGAAAGACTAAGTGAAACGACGAGTCTTGTTGATCAATGTCTGCACAGGTTGTAGAGAGTCGATGCAGATGCTACCGAACCTCAATCGATTGTTAGACGTCGCCTTAGACGCTACGATGGCCCTTCCCTAATAACAAAGACACGGGAAAAAATGGATATTCCGCTTTCTTTAGCATTCCTAACTACTTTTATTCTCATATTGATTCTCGGGATAATCGCTAGAATTCTCTTGGAGATTCTGAAATTTGTTGGAAGTCGAATTGACTGGAGCGGATCAAAGATCGCGAACGCTAGTTCCCCATCTAGTTCATTTAAGCTGTCGCTAAGAATCCTCAATCACTACTTCCCATCAATTTGCCACCCACTGATTCTTGATATCGGGGGGACTCCAACCGGATTTAGAAGCAAGATTTGGGATGCTCTGCATCCTGGTCTTGTTGCAGTAAACCCCGCACGAAAATCGCACGCAAAATATAAAGACATCACACAAGTCCCGCTTGTCTTGCAAGCAGATTTAATTATGATATTTGGGGTTTTAAGGCATCTACCTCCAGCCAAATTGCATGAGATGTTTGAGCGCTCTGCGTTGCTGTTGAAAGACGATGGAACGCTTCTAGTTGCCGAACCAGACCCCATTTCTCCATTAGCGTTGCTGGAAGTGTTGGGTTTTCGTTTGGGGAAGAAGGCAGCGTACGCCTATTCAGCGACAGAGATAAAAAAGGCGTTAAAGAATGCCAACTTTAACTCTACTCTTCCACGATTGGAATTCTCTCAGCCGCTCAATGTACAGCCCTACAATATCTTTGAAGCCAAACATTTTGTCGGTAAAACACACGAGAAGTCCATCGATGGTGTGTGGGGCAGGCGAGCGCTTCGATTTCTTATTCAGTCATTCATTTTGACTACATTCGCTGGGGGCGCATCATATATAGCCGCCGTCGACGCGGGCTATGGAACATCTACTGCACTTCTTTGCTCTTGTTATGGGGTGACGGCGGCGGTAATGATGTTTGTATGCGTAGAGCAATTATGGAAGCATTGGTTTGCGTAGACTGACTAATCATAGAAAAACCGATTTAATCAATACAGATCATTGATCGTCGATGAATGTTTCTGAGCGCAGTACCGGGGAACTAAAGATGTGAAGAATTTGTGGCGGGGCACCCTCAAGCACTAAAAATACCGAATGAGCTATTGACCCTCCTAGTAGTCAAAGGAAAAAATGAATTGGAGTATCGTCCAACATGTAGTACATCTCCAAAAACTGCTCGCTCCTGATTTAATAGGGAACTACAGCAGCTTTGAAGTAACGGAGATCGTCGGATTCAACAGCGGTGCGCCTAAGCAAGCTGTGAATTTTCTAAGTTTGTTAGTAGCTGAACCAGGGGAATCGCCAGATTCTCAGGCTACAGCAAAGCCAGAGTTTCTCAATGGAAGAAAAGCAATTGAGTTACGAGGTATCCCATGGAAATTTGGCATTGTTCGCTATCGACTTTCTATTTCGCAGATTGTTAATTCTTTGCAGCAGTTAGATGCGACAGGTGAATGGAAGCTAACAACGTCTCCGCTTAAAGTCGGAAACCTCATCGCTGTGCCGCCACAATTTGTTCCTTCTGACTCGGTTCATTCACATCCTTGGAATGGGGTGCTGAAAAATAATTTCTGGAATGGATCCCACGTTCTTGAGCTCTACGACTCCGCCAAGATGGACGTGAAGTTTCTCTGGGAAGAGCCAAAGCTCCTGAAAGAGCTTGCTGCACGCATTTTGGAACATGCACGGATCGGGATTGATGGTCTATCGGATCGGCTGGGCAACGTCGTAATTCAATTACCTGTCACTGTCGTGACAACAAAGGTTTCCAGTTCATCGAGTGGTGATTTTTCCGTCCATCCGCATTGGCAACCAGGGAGCGTGGCTCGGAAGTTGCGCGTCTCCTGCGAGAAATATGAAGACTCAACGATTGAGGGCTTCGGTTCGAAAGATACCAATAACACGTCAGTGACATTTCCGATATCGTCTCCAGGAGGCGGTGCTCGCTATATCCTTTGGGATGACCCTAACGAAGTAGTGGTTGGCGCTTCGGGGGAGACCTTGTTCATTACTAGTATTGCCTTGAACATGCACCTAGTTGGTTCGGCAGCAGCAAATAGGGAGTTCACTCTGCCTGCTGCGGATGGTACGTCAAAACCTATTAGCATTCCTTTGTTAGACAAGGTGGCGGCACCAAACATTATCGGTACACCTCATTCAAAGCCAAACGAGCCGTGGAGAACAAAGCGAGTATTTAGGGATAGTTTGCATAAGCTTCGAGAACGAAAAGAATTTGTTCAATACGGAGGTTTGTCAGGAGCTGGTTCAGACGAAGCGTTTGAAGACATACATTGGCTACTTCGCCAGCATGGCAATGTCGGAGCTTGGCTCTGGGATCCGTTTCTTGATGCGAAAGATATTCTCTATACGCTTTTCTATTGTCCGCACGCTGGAGCAGATCTAAGGGCCCTCACTGCAGGAGCGGAGCCTCCCGTTGCCAGAAATAATAGGCCGCCCTATTCTAATGCGGGAATTCTGTGTCAAAAGGTTGAGCATTGGTTTCGCACACATAGATTTTCTCGGTGGATGGGAATGCAGCCATTGAAAGCGACTTCTTCCGCACAATCGTGGAGGGAAAAGCAGCAGGATACTTTCCAACGTGCGCAAGGCAATGGTCTAGGCCTGAATTTAGAGTTTCGAATTCGAGAGGGGCATGCAGGTTGGCAGTTTCATGACAGATTTTTGATCTTTCCTAGCGAAAGTGGCGGTGCGACTGCCTGGTCTTTGGGGACTTCAGTTAATAGTTTTGGGCAAAAGCATCACATTCTTCAGAAGGTCTCAGACGGAGAGCTGATACGGCAGGCCTTTTTAGATCTGTGGAACGAACTTAATAGCGATGACTATTTGGTCTGGAAAACTCCATGAGCACAATCGCAAAGAACCTTGCGCGAAGCGTATTCGATACTAGTACTGAAGAAGGCTTGGCGGTTATGCCTGAATCGCTCAGAAAATTCTTTGAGCAACTAGACACCAGTCAATCCGTAGAAACGGAATCTTTAGCGCACGGTATATATAGCAATTTCCCGTTTCTCGGCCCGTTGGTGTCTGCAGGTATCGTGCCGAATGGCACCTCCATTATGGATTGGGAAAACGCCTTACGTTGGGTTCTAAAAGCACTTCAGAACTGGGACTCAAGCGCGGTTTCCAGACTAAAGAAATTGCAGGTGTTGCTGGTTACCATACATGCTCTTGATGCGAATTCTGCTGGCCTAAATCACATTGCTACCCGAGTCGTTGATGAGCCATTAAAAGTTGACTTGGTTAGGTTTGTCGAGAGTACTGTCTTTGGATCCGGGTTCACAGATAGCTATTTCGAGGAAGCGCATCAAGCAATATTGTCCGCTGCTAAGGAACATAACTTTGAGCGACTGGGTCAGTTAATCCCACATATGATCAACTTTGTGGGTGGTGATTTTTGGTCTGCCGTTGTTCTTCTTTATCGATCGGATCCCGGCCTTCTTGCTAAGGTAGTGATTGAAAAAGATGATGTTCTTTTCTCAGCATTCGTTTGCGAAGTACTAGGAGCTGAATCTATTGTTTTCGCGACTCAAGTTCCGAATATCGTGTTTAAATTTGTTAGCGTTTCTCACTTTCAACATCAGAACGCGGAAAGCCGAGCAGATGGCGGTTCGGATTGCACGTTTGGGACATTGTTGCGACAAGTCTCCCAAACAACTGATTTAAGTTGGAACCGCTGGATGAGTGCGCTATTTAAATATCCAGGACAAGGTTTGCTGTTGGAAAAAGCGTTAGCTTCCGAGCTTGTGACTTTAGACTCGCGTCACTGGACAGCATTCTTTGAGGCTCCTATGTTGAGTTACTCTCATAAGGCAGCGGCCCCTATCGCTAACATTATGATTAGATTCGCTCAGATGGCCTCCGAGGAAAAACGAGAAGCAATGTGGGCCTGTTCTTTTCGAGTCTGGTCTGATTGGAGTTATGGCAAAGGCGAAAGCCAATTTGCTATGTTTTCCCCGATGGCTTGCGCCTTGGATTATCCCGTGAGTATGTATTATTCCTGCTTACCTACTTCTGATCTTCAGGCGAAGGAGGTTCAACTCATAAGAGAGATAAGGGCGGTAGAACAGCAATGGTTCGATTCGGTGACAGATTTAATTACTGAGAGGAACAGACTTAAGTCTCGCTTGCGCCTAGTCCAGCATGCTGTAGCGCTTTCCACAGGAAGTTCTGCAGTACTTCCCCCTCCCATTCAGCCTGAGGTAGATTCTTATTCACGCGAACGCTATCACTATCACAACGTAAATATCGACTAAATCCAAATGATTTAGCTTGCGTTAGGACAGACAACAAAGTTACGCCCTAATGTGGTGCTCATCGAGGAACAGCACGCCGCGATGCGCCAGCGAGATTTCGCCCGGACGAGGCGTGCCGCCACCGCCCACCAGTGCCACGCCGGAAGCGGTGTGATGCGGAGAGCGATACGGACGCACCTTCCAGCGCGCGGCGGAAAAACCGCTGGTCAGCGACTGCACCGCCGCCGATTCGAGCGCTTCTTCATCGGTCATGGGCGGCAAGATGCCGGGGAAGCGCGCCGCCAGCATCGACTTGCCGGTGCCGGGCGGACCGACCAGCAATACGCTGTGGCCGCCGGCCGCCGCGACTTCAAGCGCGCGCTTGGCCTGCAACTGGCCTTTGACGTCGGAGAAATCGAGATAGGCGGGCGCAGCAGGCTTGAGGGTCGGCCGGTGCCGGGTGAGCCGGGCGTCGTTGTCGGCGCCGGGGGCGGCGAAATGGGCGCAGACCTGCAATAGCGAGTCTGCCGGGAAAATGGTGGCGTCGGCAACCAGCGCGGCCTCGTCGGCGCTCTCGCGCGGCAGGATGAAGATGCGCCGGCGCCCATCGCTGTGATGCGAGGTGCGCATGGCGTACGTCATCGCCAGCGCGCCACGGATCGGACGCAGGTCCCCTGACAGAGACAGTTCGCCGGCGAATTCGTATTCATCGAGACCATCGCCGGGCATTTGTCCTGAGGCGGCCAGGATGCCCAGCGCAATCGGCAGGTCGAAACGGCCCGATTCCTTGGGCAGATCGGCCGGTGCGAGGTTGACCGTGATTCGCTTGGCTGGGAATTCAAAGCGCGCGTTCTGCAGTGCGGCGCGCACGCGGTCCTTGGATTCCTTGACCTCGGTTTCCGGCAGGCCGACGATGGTGAACGACGGCAGGCCGTTGGCGAGGTGCACTTCCACCGTGACTTGCGGCGCATGCATGCCCGCCAGCGCACGGCTTTTTAATACGGCAAGACTCATCGGGACCGGATCAGGAGGCTTTCTGGCGGGCTTCGAGTTCGGCCACACGGGCTTCCAGTTCTTCGAGCTTGGCGCGGGTCTTGGCCAGCACCTGCGCCTGAATGTCGAATTCTTCGCGCGTCACCAGGTCCAGTTTGGAGAAACCCTGGCTGAGCATGGCTTTGACGTTTTTTTCAATATCCTTGGCGGGAGAATTCTCGATGGCCTTGTTGATTTTGGACTGAATATCTTCGAAGAATTGTGGTTTGTCCATGATGCGTCCTTTGATTGAGTAGTGACTATCCGACAAGTGTAGCGCTTTCGTTGTCCTGCGGGAAAACAAAGCAGGGTAAGAGGCGTCGGCATGATCGGTGCAACGATGCTGTGGGTGAGAATGGCGCCGCGCCGAAACGTTCAGCGCCGGTCGCGTCGGGCCTGGATGCCTTCTATGCAAGAAAGTCCTTGGTGGAGATTGATTGCATTTTTACAACATTTTCGTGCGTGCTCAGCTGGGTGGTAAAGCCGCACCCAGTCGTGCACCATAAAGAACGAGAAATTTCTCTGTGGAAAATGTTGCGTTGAAATTGTCGCGCACTATTGTTGTGCGGCGATGTTTGTGTTTCACTTTAATGCACTGTTTTTGGGAAAAAAATAAAAAATGCCTAATTGGAATGTTGGTTTGCGCTAAAAAAAGTAACGCAAACCGCCAAAAAAGGGTTGGCATGGCTCCTGCTATACAGGTTGTGCAGAAATGAACAATTTGTTGTTTAACAGAAACCCAGAGGGACGCCATGAAAAAATTGATTCTTGCAACAGCAGTCGCAGCATCGTTAGTCGCCAGCTTCGCCCATGCGGAAGACGCACCTAAGCCAGATAATGAAGTCACCTTCAACGCTGCAGTCGTCAACGACTACCGCTACCGCGGCCTGACACAAACACGCTTTAAACCTGCTGTGCAAGTCGGAGCTGACTACACGCACAATCCGACCGGCCTGTACCTCGGCACATGGCTGACCAACATCAAATGGATCAAGGACAGCGTCGAAGCTGCAGGTAAAAACGGCAAGGGCAATCTCGAATGGGATATCTACGGCGGCAAGCGCGGTGATATCGGCGGTGGTTTCACGTATGACGTCGGCGGCCTGTACTACTACTACCCACGTAACAACTACGCGGACATCCCAGCCAAGAACGCCAACACATTCGAACTGTATGGCCAGGTCGGCTACGGTCCTGCTTACTTCAAGTACTCGCAATCGCTGACCAATCTGTTCGGCAACGTCAACAGCAAGTACAGCCAGTACTTCGATCTGGGCGCCAACATCGACACCTGGTACGGCGTGATTCTCGGTTTGCACCTCGGTCATCAGAGCGTCAAGGGCAGCAACGGCGGCGTATCCAATGAACAATACAGCTACACGGACTGGAAATTCGGTCTGAGCAAGACGTTTGATGATCTGGCCGGCGTTACTCTGGGCGTCGCCTACCTCGGCACCAACCTGAAGGATGGCGTGACAGTCACACCAGCATCGGATGGCAGCAAGAACGTTGGTAAGAGCGGATTCCTGGTTTCCCTGAGCAAAACTTTCTAATTGAGGTCGGTATGAAACTGATTACAGCGATCATCAAACCATTCAAGCTCGACGAGGTGCGTGAAGCCTTGTCGGCGATCGGCGTGCAGGGCATCACCGTGACGGAAGTCAAGGGTTTCGGCCGCCAAAAGGGCCACACCGAGCTGTATCGCGGTGCGGAATATGTCGTGGACTTCCTGCCGAAGACCAAGATCGAAGCCGCCGTCGATGATTCCATCGTCGAGCGCGCGCTGGAAGCCATCGAGGCTGCAGCACGTACAGGCAAAATCGGCGACGGCAAGATCTTCGTACAGGATCTGCTCGACGTTATCCGCATCCGTACCGGCGAAACCGGCAAAGACGCTCTTTAAGGGGGAACAGTAATGAGTATCAAAAAAATGTTTTCAAGTGCGCTCGCAATCGGCACGTTGTTGTTGGCGGTAAGTTTTGCCGCCCCGGTCCAGGCGCAAGACGCGCCGAAGCCGGAAGCCGCCGCTGCGGCTGCTCCTGCGGCGGAAGCGCCAAAGGCTGACGCACCGAAAGCCGAAGCGCCTGCAGCGGCTCCGGCTGCTGCTGCAGCCGCTCCTGCCGCTGCAGCCCCGGCTGCTGCCGCAGCTGCGCCGGTGCTGGTCCCTAACAAGGGCGACACGGCCTGGATGCTGGTATGTACTGCATTCGTGATCCTGATGACCTTGCCGGGCCTGGGCCTGTTCTACGGCGGCCTGGTCCGCAGCAAGAACATGCTGTCGGTGCTGATGCAATGTTTCGTGATCTTCTCGCTGATCTACATCCTGTGGTTCGTCTACGGCTACAGCATCGCATTCACTGAAGGCAACGCGTTCTTCGGCGGCTTCGATCGTCTGTTCCTGCACGGCCTGAACGGCGACTCGACCACTGCGACCTTCAGCAAGGGTGTCGTGATTCCTGAACTGTCGTTCGTGGCCTTCCAGGGCGCGTTCGCAGCCATCACCGTGGCGCTGATCATCGGCTCCTTCGCTGAGCGCGTGAAGTTCTCCGCCGTGATCGCATTCTCGATCCTGTGGTTCACCTTCTCGTACCTGCCGATGGCCCACATGGTCTGGTTCTGGCCTGGTCCGGATGCATTCACCGACGCTGCTGCTGCAGAAAAGGCGACTGCGATCTCCGGCTGGTTGTTCCAGAAGGGCGCGCTGGATTATGCCGGCGGCACCGTGGTGCACATCAATGCTGCGATCGCCGGTCTGGTCGGTTCGTATGTGATCGGCAAGCGCGTCGGTTACGGCAAGGAAGCCTTCAAGCCGCATAGCCTGACTCTGACCATGGTCGGCGCCTCGCTGCTGTGGTTCGGCTGGTTCGGTTTCAACGCCGGCTCCGGTCTGGAAGCCAACGGCGGTGCAGCGTTGTCCTTCGTCAACACCATCCTGGCAACTGCTGCTGCAGTGCTGTCGTGGAGCTTCGGTGAATGGATCGGCAAGGGCAAGCCTTCGATGCTGGGTGCAGCGTCGGGTGCAGTCGCCGGTCTGGTGGCGATTACTCCTGCAGCCGGTTTCGTCGGTGTCTGCGGTGCGGTTGTGATGGGCCTGCTGGCCGGTCTGCTGTGCCTGTGGGGTGTCACCGGTCTGAAGAAGCTGCTGGGTTCGGACGATGCGCTGGACGTGTTCGGCGTGCACGGCGTGGGCGGTATCCTGGGTGCGATCCTGACTGGCGTGTTCGCTGCGCCTAGCCTGGGCGGCACAGGTATCTATGACTACGTCGCCAACGCAGTCGCTCCCGACTACTCGATCGGCGGTCAGGTCTGGATTCAGTTCCAGGGCGTGCTGACTACCGTGATCTTGTCGGGCGTGGTCTCCTTCATCGCCTACAAGCTGGTCGACATCGTGATCGGTCTGCGTGTAACGGAAGAAGAAGAACGCGAAGGTCTGGACATCTCCAGCCACGGCGAATCGGCTTACCACTCTTAATCAGTTCCCGGGGGCTTCGGCCCCTTTCAGAAGCGCCCGTGACTCCGGTCCGGGCGCTTTTTTTATGTCTCTTTAAAAAAACGACAACGCCGCCATGTAAAACACCTCTCCACCAGATATTGCCGCGTGGCGAAGGACGCAATAGCCAGAATCCCGCTAAAATGGCCGGTTCCTGTCGGTTTTGTTATCGGTTCTTGCCATCGATCGCCAGCCGCAGTTTGTCTGATTCGTCCAATCGCTACCGAGCACGCGCAGAAGGTCTTTTATGGTTCCGCATCTTGTCACCGCCCTCAACGGTCCGCTTCTCGACCTGGAAAAGAAAATCCTGGGTGCAACTCCCGCGATTGAGCGCTGGTTCCGCATGGAGTGGCAAGAGCACACGCCGCCGTTTTACTGTTCGGTCGACCTGCGCAACGCCGGCTTCAAGCTGGCGCCGGTGGACACCAACCTGTTTCCGGGCGGCTTCAATAATCTGTCGCCGGAAATGCTGCCGCTGGCCGTGCAGGCCGCGATGGCTGCCATTGAAAAATATTGCCCCGATGCAAAGAATCTGCTGCTGATTCCGGAAAATCACATCCGCAACAGCTTCTACCTGCAAAACGTCGCGCGGCTGATGCAGATCTTCCGCCAGACCGGTCTCAATGTGCGCCTGGGCACGCTGGAAGACATCAAGAAACCCAAGCAGATCGACCTGCCCGACGGCAGCACCATCACGCTGGAGCCGCTCGAGCGCTCCAAGAACGGCCGCCGCCTGGGTCTGAAGAACTTCGATCCGTGTACCGTGCTGCTCAACAACGACCTGTCGATCGGCATCCCATCGGTGCTGGAAAACCTCGATGAACAAAATGTCCTGCCGCCGCTGCATGCCGGCTGGGCGGTGCGTCGCAAGAGCAATCACTTCTCGGCCTACGACGACGTGGTGAAGAAATTCGCCAAGCTGGTCGACGTCGATCCGTGGATGCTCAACCCGCTGTATGCGAAATGCGGCGAGCTTAATCTGCAGGAAGACGCCGGCTCCGATTGCCTGGCCGACAACGTCAGCAGCCTGTTGTCGAAGATTCGCAAGAAGTACAAGGAATACGGCATCAAGGAACAGCCGTTCGTGATCGTCAAGGCCAACGCCGGCACCTATGGCATGGGCATCATGACGGTCAAGGACGCCAGCGAGGTCAAGGATCTCAACCGCAAGCAGCGCAGCAAGCTGGCGGTGGGCAAGGAAGGCTTGGAAGTCAATGAACTGGTGATTCAGGAAGGCGTGCATTCGTTCGAGCGCATCAACGAAGCGGTGGCCGAGCCGGTGGTCTACATGATCGACCGTTACGTGGTGGGCGGATTCTATCGCGTGCATGCCGATCGCGGCATCAATGAAAACCTGAACGCCCCCGGCGCCCATTTCGTGCCGCTGGCGTTCCAGCAGCAGCATGCCTTGCCTGACCTGCAAGCCAAGCCCGGCACCGCCGCGCCGAACCGCTTCTACATGTACGGCGTGGTGGCGCGCTTGGCGCTGCTGGCGGCGTCGCTGGAAATGGAAAAGACCGATCCGAATCCGGAAGTCTATTAATCTTATTTGGCTGACATTTTTGACGGACATTTCATGAAAATCGCTTTCCTCGCCGACCCGCTCGACACCTTCAAGACCTACAAGGACTCGACCTTCGCCATGATGCGTGAAGCTGCTCGCCGCGGCCACGCCATCTACGCGTTCGAGCAGACCGATGTCGTGCTGGAAAGCGGCCTGGTCACCGCCAACGTCGCGAAGATCACGCTCACCGGCGAGGCCGACGACTGGTACCGCGCCGACAAGCCGGTCTCGACTTTCCTGTCGGAGTTCGACGCCATCGTGATCCGCAAGGATCCGCCGTTCGACATGGAATACATCTACACGACGTATCTGCTGGAGCTGGCCGAGAAGCAGGGTGCGCGCGTCTTCAACAAGCCCGAAGCGATCCGCAGCCACAATGAAAAACTGGCGATCGCGCAGTTCCCGCAATACACCGCGCCGACCCTGGTCACGCGCGACGCCAAGCGCCTGCGCGCATTCCACGACGAACACAAGGACGTGATCCTGAAGCCGCTCGACGGCATGGGCGGCATGGGCATCTTCCGCATCGGCCAGGACGGCATGAACCTCGGTTCGGTCATCGAAACCCTGACCGACAACGGCAACCGGACCATCATGGCGCAGCGTTTCATCCCGGAAATTTCCAAGGGCGACAAGCGGATTCTGCTGATTGGCGGTAAAGTGGTGCCGCACGTTTTGGCGCGCATCCCGCAAGGCGGGGAAGTGCGTGGCAATCTGGCGGCCGGTGGTCTCGGCGTGGCGCAACCGATTTCACCGCGCGAGCTGGAAATCGCCGAAGCACTGGCGCCGGTATTGGCGCAGCGGGGGTTGTTGCTGGTAGGATTGGACGCTATTGGCAATTATTTAACAGAAATCAATGTCACCAGTCCGACTTGTTTCCAGGAAATCACGCAGCAAAGCGGCTTCGATGTTGCCGCCATGTTCGTCGATGCGCTGGAAACCGCAGTCGCCGGCAGCTGAAGCAGTGCAACCAGCGCCCCGTCTGCCAACATATATAGTGTAGAAATTCATGGTCGGTATCCTTCTCCTCACGCATGCCCCGCTGGGTCAGGCTTTCATTGCAGCGGCCACGCATGTCTTCCGCGGCTTGCCGGAACGCATCGAAGCAATCGACGTCATCGCCGACCAGAACCCGGTGGAGGTGCAGCGCATGGCGGCTGACGCCGTGCATCGCCTCGACGACGGCAGCGGCGTGCTGGTCATCACCGACGTCATGGGCGGCACGCCGTCCAACTGCACCGGTTACCTGTGCGCCATCGACAATGTCGAAATCATCGCCGGCATCAGCCTGCCGATGCTGCTGCGCGCGCTGACCTACCGCAACGACACGCTCGACGTGGTCATGGAAATGGCATTGGCCGGCGGCCAGAGCGGCGCCGTCCGGATCGACAACCGTATTCGCGTTTCATCCCAATAAAAGCACAAAGAAAGAATTGCCATGATTCAAAAAGAACTTGAGATCATCAACAAGCTCGGTCTGCATGCGCGCGCTTCGGCCAAATTCACGCAGCTGGCGTCGAAGTACAAGTGTGAAGTCTGGATGACCTTCAACAAGCGCCGCGTCAACGCCAAGTCCATCATGGGCGTGATGATGCTGGCCGCCGGCAAGGGCACCAAAGTGCTGCTGGAAACTGAAGGCGATGACGAGCAGGATTGCTTCAATGCATTGGAAGCGCTGATCCTGGATCGTTTCGGCGAAGGCCAATAATCCACTAAGTCAGCAAGCCAACCAGCCTGGTCTTGCAGCAAGGCAGCAAGGTCTCGAAATTTTCCTGTTTGTTTCTCTCTTGTTTTTCTGCACGATTGCCAAACCGGGCGTTGTCCGGTAAGGTTTTGAGAGCTACCGCGCACGAACACAGATGACGGCACAATAAAATAACGCAGGAGACAAACGCGATGGCATCTTTCACCTTACACGGCATCCCGGTTTCCAAAGGGATCGCCATCGGCCGCGCGCATCTGCTCGCGCCGGCCGCGCTGGACGTCAAACATTATCTGATTCCCGAAGAGCAGGTCGAAGCCGAAGTCCTGCGCCTCAAGAACGCGATTGCCGCCGTCCATCAGGAACTCCAAACCATCCGCGACGACTTGCCCAAGGAAGCGCCGCCCGAGCTGGGCGCCTTCATCGACGTGCATGCGCTGATCCTGTCGGACCCGATGCTGGCCGAAGTGCCGCTCAACATCATCCGGCATCGCTATTACAACGCCGAATGGGCGCTGGTGACGCAGATCGATGGCTTGTCGGCGCAGTTCGACGAGATCGAAGATCCTTACCTGCGCGAGCGCAAGGCCGACATCCAGCAAGTCGGCGACCGCGTGCTCAAAGTGTTGACCGGCACCGCCATCAGCCTGCCGCCGGCCGCAGGCGAGGGCGCCGCCGCCAGCATCATCGTCGTTGCGCATGACATTTCGCCGGCCGACATGCTGCAGTTCCGCGACGGCGCCTTCGCCGGTTTCGTCACCGACCTCGGCGGCCAGAATTCGCACACCGCCATCGTCGCGCGCAGCCTCGACATTCCGGCCGCAGTCGGCATGAACAACGCCTCGGTGCTGGTCAAGCAGGAAGACGTGCTGATCATCGATGGCGACGCCGGCGTGGCCATCGTCAATCCGTCGCCGCTGGTGCTGGCGCAATACCGCGCGCGCCAGGAGCGCATGCTGCGCGACCGCAAGAAACTCGGCCGTCTCAAGAAGACCCCGGCGATCACCCAGGATGGCACGCAGATCACCTTGCTGGCCAACATCGAATTGCCCACCGACAGCGCTCCGGCGCTGGAAGCGGGCGCCAATGGCGTCGGCCTGTTCCGTTCGGAATTCCTGTTCATGGGGCGCGCCGGTCATCTGGAAAAATTCCCGTCCGAAGACGAACAGTTCGATTCGTATTGCCAGACCGTGGTGTCGATGAAGGGCCGTCCGGTCACGATCCGCACGCTCGACGTCGGCGCCGACAAGCCGCTCGACGAAGACGAGCAGACTGCGCTCAATCCGGCCCTGGGTTTGCGTGCGATCCGTTATTGCCTCTCCGAGCCGCAGATGTTCCTGACGCAGCTGCGTGCGATCTTGCGCGCCTCGGCCTTCGGTCCGATCAAGCTGCTGATCCCGATGATGGCGCACGCGTTCGAAATCGACCAGACGCTGGCGCTGATCGAGCAGGCCAAGGAGCAATTGCGTCAACGCAAGCAGAAGTTCGATGAAGACATTGAGATCGGCGCCATGATCGAAATCCCGGCAGCCGCGCTGGCCTTGCCGATGTTCATCAAGCGCCTCGACTTCCTGTCGATCGGCACCAACGACCTGATCCAGTACACCCTGGCGATCGACCGCGTCGACCATGAAGTGGCGCATCTGTACGATCCGCTGCATCCAGCGGTGCTGTTCCTGTTGTCGAGCGTGATTTCGATGGCGCGCAAGGCCGATATCCCGGTCGCGGTGTGCGGCGAAATGGCGGGCGACGTGAAATGGACGCGGCTGTTGCTGGGCATGGGACTGCTGGAGTTTTCCATGCATCCCTCGCAACTGTTGTCGGTCAAGCAGGAAATCCTCAACAGTGACCTGACCCTGCTGGAGCCGCAGGTCAAAAAAGTGCTGAAGGCTTCCGAACCGTCCGCCATCGAGGCGGCCATGGCGCAATTGCGGGCCATCAACAGCGAACCCGAAATCAAAGCGATCGCCTCACGACGCCGCTGAGTGAACGACAGGCATGCCGGCAATGGTGGTTTGACGGCATGCCCCGACTTGGTTATTCTTACACCACTGCGCCGATTTGAATGGTTTCTCCAAACCTCAGCTTGCGGGCGCCGGAACCCAAGGTTCCATCTAAATACGGCTAAAGCGAGCTTGGTGCACTACCAGACAAGCCCAGAATTTAGCCCGTGAGCGCAAGCTCCGGGCTTTTTTGTTTTCGGGCCCCTGAATCGGTAGACGGACATAACCGCAAGATAACGAAGAGAGCCCATGTCGATCGGAATCGTATCGCCGCAAATCATGCATTTCCCCGAGCCGCTGCCGCTCAAGAACGGCACGGCGCTGGCCGACTACGTGCTGATGTATGAAACCTACGGCACGCTCAATGCCGACAAGTCCAACGCCGTGCTGGTATGCCACGCGCTCAATGCCTCGCACCACGTCGCCGGCGTCTATCAGGACGAGCCCGACAACGTCGGCTGGTGGGACAACATGGTCGGTCCCGGCAAGTCGCTCGATACCGACAAGTTCTTCGTCATCGGCGTCAACAATCTCGGCTCCTGTTTCGGCTCGACCGGCCCGATGCATACCAATCCGGCCACCGGCAAGCCGTATGGCGCGAGCTTCCCGGTGGTGACAGTGGAAGACTGGGTCAACGCCCAGGCGCGCCTGGCGGACCAACTCGGCATCGCCCAGTTTGCGGCGGTCATGGGCGGTTCGCTGGGCGGCATGCAGGCGCTGGCGTGGAGCATCATGTATCCGGATCGCCTGCGCCACTGTGTGGTGATCGCGTCGACCCCGAAATTGTCGGCGCAGAACATCGCCTTCAACGACGTCGCGCGCCAGGCCATTCTGACGGATCCGGATTACCACGGCGGCGATTTCTATGCGCACGGCGTGGTGCCGAAAAACGGCTTGCGGGTGGCGCGCATGGTCGGTCACATCACCTACCTGTCGGACGACGACATGGCGGAAAAATTCGGCCGCGACCTGCGCTCGGGCGAATACCAGTTCGGCTATGGTGTGGATTTCGAAATCGAATCCTACCTGCGCTACCAGGGTGACAAGTTCTCGACCTACTTCGACGCCAACACCTACCTGCTGATCACCAAGGCGCTCGACTATTTCGATCCGGCGCGCGACTTCGGCGGCGATCTGAACAAGGCGCTGGCCGGCACCAAGGCGCAATTCCTGCTGGCTTCGTTCACCACCGACTGGCGTTTCTCGCCGGAGCGCACGCGTGAAATCGTGCAGGCGCTGGTCAGCAACAAGCGCCGCGTCAGCTATGCCGAAATCGACGCGCCGCACGGGCACGATGCCTTCCTGCTGGACGACGCGCGTTACATGACTTTGTTGCGCGAATACTATCAACGCGTCTGGGCGGAAATCGCCATGGAGGAGAGCGCATGAATTTCCCTGAACTGAGCGTATTGCGCCCCGACCTGGCCTTCATCGCGCACTGGATTCCTGCCGGCTCGCAGGTGCTGGACGTCGGCTGCGGCGACGGCGTGATGCTCGACTATCTGCAGACCGACAAGGCCTGCAGCGGCTACGGCATTGAAATCGACGATGCCCGCATCCCGGAATGTGTGGCGCGCAACGTGTCGGTCATCCAGCAAGATCTGGAAGGCGGCCTGGCCATGTTCGGAGACAATGCCTTCGACAACGTTCTGTGCCTGTCGGCGCTGCAGATGGTCAAGGACGTCGAAGGCATCCTGCGCGAAATCGCCCGGGTCGGCCGCGAAGCCACCGTATCCTTTCCCAACTTCGCCTACTGGTCGCACCGCGTCGCGCTGCTGCGCGGCCGCATGCCGGTGTCGAAGTCGCTGCCCTACGAGTGGTACGACACCCCCAACCTGCGTTGCGCCACGATCAAGGACTTCGAGGCGCTGGCCAACGAGGTCGGCCTCGACGTACTGGAATGCGTGGCGCTGCATGATGGCAAGCCGGTGACCTTCCTGCCGAACTGGCGCGGCAGCCTGGCGGTGTTCCGTCTCAAGAAGAAGTAACCCGCCATGTCGATCGCCCGCGCCGCCGCAGGAAAAATCGTACCGGCGCCGGCAAATTCCTTATACTCCGCAGACGTCTCCGCCCGGGTGTCCCGCGGGCGGGGTTCTTCCTGTCCGTACTGACGTCTCGCCTTTTCTTTTTATGACCGACAACCGCATTTCGTGGCACAGCTATCTCAACCGTCGCATGCTGATCTGCGTGTTTCTCGGTTTTACTTCAGGGTTGCCGCTGTTCATCCTGCTGAGCCTGCTGCAGGCCTGGCTGGCCAAGTCGGGGCTCAACGTCAAGGCGCTGGGTTTGTTCGCGCTCGTGATGTTTCCCTACACCTGGAAATTCCTGTGGTCGCCGCTGATGGACCGTTTCCATTTCGGCCGCATGGGACGCCGGCGCGGCTGGATGTTTTTTACCCAGATCGGCCTGTTCTTCGGCATCGGCGCCATGGGCATGCTGGATCCGCAGACCCAGATCGGCACGATCGCCTTCATGGCGTCGGTGGTGGCTTTCCTGTCGGCCAGCCAGGACATCGTGATCGACGCCTACCGCCGTGAAATCCTGCCGGAAGAAGAGCTCGGCCTGGGCAGCGCCATCCACGTCAACGCCTACAAGCTGTCGGGCATGGTGCCGGGCGCCTTGTCGCTGGTGCTGGCCGATCTGATGCCGTGGCAGACCGTGTTCTGGATTACAGCCGGCTTCATGTTGCCGGGTTTGCTGTGCACGTTGGCGGTCAAGGAGCCGGTGGTCTACGGCGTGCCGCCCAAGAACCTGCGCGAAGCCGTGGTGATGCCGTTCCGCGAGTTCGTCACGCGCGGCGGCTGGAACAAGGCGCTGTGGGTGCTGGCCTTCATCTTCCTGTACAAGCTCGGCGACAGCATGGCGACCGCGCTGGCGACCAAGTTCTACATTGATCTCGGCTTTTCCATGACGCAGATCGGCGTGGTGTCGAAAACCACCAGCCTGTGGGCCAGCGTCGTTGGCGGCATCATCGGCGGGGTCTGGATGATCCGGCTCGGCATCAACAAGGCCTTGTGGGTGTTCGGCGTGATCCAGGCGGTGGCGATCCTCGGGTTCGCCTGGCTGGCCCATGTCGGCGCCAGCACCGTGGCGCTGGCGGTGGTGATCGGCATCGAAGCCTTTGGCGTCGGCCTCGGCACGGCGGCCTTCGTCGCCTACATCATGCGCGAGACCGATCCACGCTACACGGCCACGCAATTTGCCCTGTTCACCAGCCTGGCGGCGGTGCCGCGCACTTTCGTCAATTCTTCGGTGGGGTACATCGTCGCCTATATGGGATGGTTCAATTTCTTCATCCTGTGCTTCATCCTGGCCTTGCCCGGAATGATCATGTTGCTGAAAATTGCCCCGTGGAATCATGTTGAGCATCGCCCCAGGACAACAGTCGGGATCCGGGAATAGCCGGAAGCTAAAAATAATGCGTCCGTTCTCGTATTTTAGTTGACAAGGGAAAAGTGTTCGCCTATAGTTTTGAGTTCCCTGCGCGGAGAGGTGGCCGAGTGGTTAATGGCAGCAGACTGTAAATCTGCCCTCTTACGAGTACGCTGGTTCGAATCCAGCCCTCTCCACCATTTTGGGAACAGTCTTAAAGTTGTTGCGGCTGTGAAGTGATAAGTGTTCGATGGCAGTTCCTCGCGGGTGTAGCTCAATGGTAGAGCTGAAGCCTTCCAAGCTTATGACGAGGGTTCGATTCCCTTCACCCGCTCCAAAGTTTTTTGTCCGGTTGCATCGTTTGGTAGTTGGTGCAGTCGGCAGGTATGCCCTTGTAGCTCAGTGGTAGAGCACTCCCTTGGTAAGGGAGAGGCCACGTGTTCAATCCACGTCAAGGGCACCAGTTGTATAGCAGGTAGCAGGTGTTTCACCGTAAGCGCTGCAGCAAGTCAGCAAGTCGATCGGGCGCGTTGCCTGAACATTCTCATAATCGTTAGGAGTCTAAGATGGCAAAAGGCAAATTCGAGCGGACCAAGCCGCACGTGAACGTTGGCACGATTGGTCACGTTGACCACGGCAAGACCACACTGACAGCCGCAATCGCGACCGTGTTGTCGAAGAAATTCGGCGGCGAAGCGAAGGCCTACGATCAAATTGACGCGGCACCGGAAGAAAAAGCACGCGGCATCACGATCAACACCGCCCACGTTGAATACGAAACAGCAAATCGTCACTACGCTCACGTTGACTGCCCAGGCCACGCCGATTATGTGAAGAACATGATCACCGGCGCCGCGCAGATGGACGGCGCGATCCTGGTTTGCTCCGCAGCAGACGGCCCGATGCCGCAAACACGCGAACACATCCTGCTGTCGCGTCAAGTTGGCGTTCCTTACATCATCGTGTTCCTGAACAAGGCCGACATGGTGGATGATGAAGAGCTGCTGGAACTGGTCGAAATGGAAGTGCGCGAGCTGTTGACCAAGTACGAATTCCCAGGCGACGACCTGCCAATCATCAAGGGTTCGGCGAAGCTGGCCCTCGAAGGCGACACTGGCCCACTGGGCGAGCAAGCGATCATGGCCCTGGCAGAAGCACTGGACACCTACATCCCGACACCGGAACGTGCTGTTGACGGCGCCTTCCTGCTGCCAGTGGAAGACGTGTTCTCGATCTCCGGCCGCGGTACCGTTGTGACCGGTCGTGTTGAGCGCGGTATCGTCAAGGTCGGCGAAGCTCTGCAAATCGTCGGAATCCGTGACACACAAGACACCGTTTGCACAGGCGTTGAAATGTTCCGCAAGCTGCTGGACCAAGGTCAAGCGGGCGACAACGTCGGCGTGCTGCTGCGCGGCACCAAGCGTGAAGACGTGGAGCGTGGTCAAGTGTTGGCCAAGCCGAACTCGATCAAGCCGCACAAGCATTTCACCGGCGAGATCTATGTTCTGTCGAAAGACGAAGGCGGCCGTCATACTCCGTTCTTCAACAACTATCGTCCACAGTTCTACTTCCGTACAACGGACGTGACTGGTTCGATCGAGTTGCCGAAGGACAAGGAAATGGTCATGCCAGGTGACAACGTGTCGATCACCGTGATGCTGATCAACCCGATCGCGATGGAAGAAGGCCTGCGCTTCGCTATCCGTGAAGGCGGTCGTACCGTCGGCGCTGGTGTGGTTGCCAAGATCCTGCCAGACGCGTAATAAGAAGAGTAGCAATCGCCGCGATTCGGGAAATTCCCGCCTCGCGGCGTTGATGTCTGAGCGGCAAGCGTAAGTTGGCTGGCCAAGCCGTTCAGATCAGTGTTTTGATCGTAGGGGTGTAGCTCAATTGGCAGAGCGCCGGTCTCCAAAACCGGAGGTTGGGGGTTCGATGCCCTCCGCCCCTGCCACCGATTCAGGTGAGTAGGGTACTGAAAGTAAATAAATGTCTAACCAGCCTGTACAAACCGTCAATACATCAAGCGACAAGCTCAAGGTTGCCCTGGCAATCGTAGCAGTCATCGCGGGTGTGGTCGGTTTTTTTGTGTTGTCGGGTCAATCGACGCCGGTGCGCGCACTGGCCCTGGTGGCCGGCTTGCTGGTGGCGGTAGGTTTCGCCTGGACATCTTCGCAAGGTCGCGGTTTCGTCGGCTTTGCCAAAGAATCGGTACGTGAAACCAAAAAAGTTGTCTGGCCTACCCGCAAGGAAGCGACGCAGATCACGGCGATTGTGTTCGCCTTTGTGCTGATCATGGCGATCTTCCTGTGGGGTACGGACAAGTTGCTCGAATTCCTGTTGTATGACGTAATTTTGGGCTGGAAATAAAAATGAGCGATAGCACACAAGACAGCGCACCGATTGGTGCGCAAAGCGTTTCAAGCGCAAGTAAAAAGCGCTGGTACGTTGTGCATGCCTATTCCGGCATGGAAAAGAGTGTGCAGCGTGCACTGACCGAGCGCATCGTCCGCGCCGGCATGGAAGAACAGTTCGGCCAGATCCTGGTGCCGACTGAAGAAGTCGTGGACATGAAAAATGGCCACAAGTCGGTGACCGAACGTCGTTTCTTCCCGGGCTACGTCCTGGTTGAGATGGAAATGACGGACGAAACCTGGCATCTGGTGAAAAACACCAGCAAGGTGACCGGTTTCATCGGCGGCAAGTCCAATCGCCCGACACCGATTCCGCCGCATGAAGTCGACAAGATCATGCAGCAAATGCAGGACGGCATCGAAAAGCCGCGTCCGAAGGTCTTGTACGAAGTGGGCGAGCTGGTTCGCATCAAGGATGGTCCTTTCACCGATTTCAACGGCAACGTGGAAGAAGTGAATTACGAAAAATCCCGTGTGCGCGTCTCCGTGACCATTTTCGGTCGTGCAACACCAGTCGAGCTCGAGTTCGGCCAGGTCGAAAAAGTCTAAGCAGCAACAGATATCAAGCGCCCGCAGGAGCGCGGCGAAATGCAAGTTTCCCCAAATCCTGCAGCAGCAGAGGAGCCCCAGTAAAAACGCCGCAAGGCAGATGAACAGGCGCTAACACTCAATCAACGTAGGAGCCATCATGGCAAAGAAAATCATCGGTTTTATCAAGCTGCAAGTGCCAGCTGGTAAAGCAAATCCATCTCCACCGATCGGCCCGGCGCTGGGTCAGCGCGGTCTGAACATCATGGAATTCTGTAAGGCATTCAATGCCCAGACTCAAGGTCTTGAGCCGGGTCTGCCGATTCCAGTCGTGATCACTGCATTTGCGGACAAGTCCTTCACTTTCGTGATGAAGACTCCTCCAGCAACCATCCTGATCAAGAAGGCTGCCGGCATCCAAAAGGGTTCCGCCAAGCCGCATACAGACAAGGTTGGCAAGATTACTCGTAAACAAGCGGAAGAAATCGCTACCCAGAAGAAGCCGGATCTTACCGCTGCTGATCTGGAAGCGGCTGTGCGCACCATCGCTGGTTCGGCACGTTCCATGGGCATCACGGTGGAGGGTCTGTAATGGCTAAGTTGACAAAACGCGCTAAGGCGCAAGAAGGCAAGATCGATAGCACCAAGGCTTATCCTTTCGATAACGCGCTGGCGCTGGTCAAGGAATTCGCAACAGCAAAGTTCAACGAATCGATCGACGTGTCCGTCCAACTGGGCGTTGACGCGAAGAAGTCGGACCAAGTCGTCCGCGGTTCCGTGGTTCTGCCGGCTGGTACAGGCAAGACCGTTCGCGTCGCCGTGTTCGCTTCGGGCGAAAAGGCTGAGCAAGCCAAGGCAGCCGGCGCAGACGTGGTCGGTATGGAAGACCTGGCCGAAATGGTCAAGGCCGGCAACATGCCTTTCGACATCGTGATCGCTTCGCCGGACACCATGCGTATCGTCGGTACTCTGGGTCAGATCCTGGGTCCACGCGGCCTGATGCCTAACCCGAAGGTCGGCACCGTGACTCCTGACGTGGCTACCGCCGTCAAGAACGCCAAGGCTGGTCAAGTCCAATATCGTACCGACAAGGGCGGCATCATTCACGCCACCATCGGTCGCAAGTCGTTCAGCGATGCAGATCTGAAGTCGAATCTGGTTGCACTGATCGATGCGCTGAACAAGGCCAAGCCGGCCACCAGCAAGGGTGTTTACCTGCGCAAGGTGTCGCTGTCGTCCACCATGGGCGCTGGCGTCCGCGTGGATCAATCGACTCTGTCGGCTTAAGTAAAGAATCAAGTCCTCGTTTCCTCAAGGAGACGAGGCGCATCTTTGGGCTGGAGCATTTTGCAATTGTGAAGTGCTTCAGGCAATCAAAGACCGTTGGGCGGCATGCAGCAGGCAGGCATAAAGTTAAAACGTCGGAGACTCGCGTTTCTGATTACCCAGCGCAGATGGTGACCCCGAACAAGTTTTGCAGTCTCACACAGCGTTTCATGTTTCACGAAACGCTGCAATGAACTCCTAACGTCGGACGCCGTGTTCGAACCGATGTAAGGCAAGCAGGTTTTTCGCCTGTGTCGTCGCCAAGCATCATTTTTGGAGGTTGATCTTGAGTCTCAATCTGAATGACAAAAAGGCCGTTGTCGCCGAAGTCGCTGCAAAAGTAGCAACTGCACAGACTATCGTCGTGGCTGAATACCGTGGCATCCAGGTTGGTCACTTGACGCAACTGCGCGCCAAAGCGCGTGACCAAGGCGTGTACCTGCGCGTGTTGAAAAACACACTCGCGCGTCGTGCCGTTGAAGGTTCCGCGTTTGCTGACCTCGCTTCTGAAATGACCGGTCCGCTGATCTATTCGATCTCGGAAGATGCCGTTGCTGCAGCCAAAGTCATCGCTGACTTTGCTAAGACCAACGACAAGCTGGTTGTCAAGGCGGGTAACTATGCAGGCAAATCGCTGGATAAAGCAGCGGTTGTCGCATTGGCAAATATCCCAAGCCGCGAAGTATTGCTGGCCCAGTTGTTGGGCATGATGCAAGTTCCGGTTGCTGGATTTACGCGTGGTCTGGCTGCTCTGGCAGCCAAAAAAGAAGCCGAATCCGGCACAGCGGCAGCGCCAGCTGCAGAAGCAGCTCCGGCTGCCGAAGCCGAAGCTTAAGTCGTTTGACCGCTCAGGCGGTCGCGATTTTGGCAAGGCCCTGTGTCTTTCGCTTTTTTAGCGTCAGTACCGACTAGATGTTTTATCGAAAAAAATTAGGAGTTTCAAATGGCAATTAGCAAAGACGATATCCTGGAAGCCGTAGGCAACCTGACAGTATTGGAATTGAATGATCTGGTGAAGGCATTCGAAGAAAAGTTCGGCGTTTCCGCAGCAGCTATGGCTGTCGCTGGTCCTGCTGGTGGTGGCGCTGGCGCCGCTGCTGCTGAAGAGCAAACTGAGTTCACCGTTGTTCTGGCCGAAATCGGCGCGAACAAGGTTGGCGTCATTAAGGCAGTTCGCGAAATCACCGGTCTGGGCTTGAAAGAAGCTAAAGACCTGGTTGACGGCGCACCGAAGCCAGTCAAGGAAGCAATTCCTAAGGCAGATGCTGAAGCAGCTAAGAAGAAGCTGGAAGAAGCTGGCGCGAAAGCTGAAATCAAGTAATTTTTACTTGAGCTGGAATATCGCCGGTTCGCCGGCGCATCGTTCCACCGGAGTCAAAGTGCAGAATCCTTTGAAAAAAGGATTCGGCTTTGGCTCCTTTGTCGTTTCGTAATTTTGTATGTGAATTTGAGTCCGATTCGAATTTGCGTCGAATTCAAGTTCGTTAATGGTCAGCAGTTTCTTGCCAGCTTCGCCGGTGAAGCAAGAGAAGGCGCCAACCAAGACTGAAGGGCTGAGACTTGAGGTTTCGCTGCTAACGGATTGCAGCAACAAGGCAACAAGCAATCCGGGCGAGTCCTGAACTCTCTATCCTTCCTGTCACTCACGGAGTGTCCATGCACTACTCATTTACTGAGAAGAAGCGTATTCGTAAATCCTTTGCGAAACGCGCTAACGTCCACAACGTTCCGTTCCTGCTAGCGACTCAGATCGAGTCATACCAGACATTCTTGCAGACGGACAAAACAACGTCCCAACGCAAGAACGAAGGTCTGCAATCGGCCTTTACATCGATTTTCCCTATCGTTTCGCACAATGGTTTCGCGCGTCTCGAATTCTTGTCCTATGTGTTGGGCGCGCCGCCGTTCGACGTCAAGGAATGCCAACAACGTGGCCTGACCTTCGCGTCGCCGCTGCGTGCCAAGGTGCGTCTGGTGATCCTGGACAAGGAATCGCCAACCAAGCCGGTTGTGAAAGAAATGAAAGAACAGGAAGTCTACATGGGCGAATTGCCGCTCATGACGACCACCGGTTCGTTCGTCATCAACGGCACCGAGCGCGTCATCGTGTCGCAGCTGCACCGTTCGCCTGGCGTGTTCTTCGAACATGACCGCGGCAAGACGCACTCGTCCGGCAAGCTGTTGTTCTCCGCACGTATCATTCCTTACCGCGGTTCGTGGCTGGACTTCGAATTCGATCCGAAGGACATCCTGTTCTTCCGCGTCGACCGTCGTCGCAAGATGCCGGTAACGATCCTGCTCAAGGCCATCGGCATGACGTCCGAGCAGATCCTGGCGAACTTCTTCGTGTTCGACAATTTCACCTTGCACGCTGAAGGCGCCGAGATGGAATTCGTGCCCGAGCGTCTGCGCGGCGAAGTGGCGCGCTTCGACATTCTCGACAAAGCGGGCAAGCCGCTGGTCGCGAAAGACAAGCGTATCAACGCCAAGCATGTGCGCGACATCGAAGCTGCCGGCATCAAGCAGATTTCCGTGCCGGAAGATTACCTGCTGGGTCGCGTATTGGCGAAGAACGTCGTCGACGGCGACACCGGTGAAGTCATCGCTTCGGCCAACGACGAGTTGACCGAAGAACTGCTGGCCCGCCTGCGCGAAGCCGACATCGATGCAGTCCAGACTCTGTACACCAACGATTTGGATCAGGGCGGCTACATCTCGCAAACATTGCGTACCGACGACACAGCGGATCAAACCGCTGCGCGCGTGGCAATCTATCGCATGATGCGTCCTGGCGAACCGCCGACCGAAGACTCGGTGGAAGCCCTGTTCAACGGCCTGTTCTACAGCGAAGACCGTTACGACCTGTCGGCAGTCGGCCGCATGAAGTTCAACCGCCGTATCGGCCGTGATGAACTGACTGGCGCCATGACGCTGTCGAACGAAGACATCCTGGCCGTGATCAAGATTCTGGTTGAGTTGCGCAATGGCCGCGGCGAAGTCGATGACATCGATCACTTGGGTAACCGTCGCGTCCGTTGCGTCGGCGAACTGGCGGAAAATCAATTCCGCGCCGGTCTGGTCCGCGTTGAGCGCGCCGTCAAGGAACGCCTCGGCCAAGCCGAAGCGGACAACCTGATGCCGCACGACCTGATCAACTCCAAGCCGATCTCGGCAGCGATCCGTGAATTCTTCGGTTCGTCGCAGTTGTCGCAGTTCATGGACCAAACCAACCCGCTGTCGGAAATCACGCATAAACGCCGTGTTTCCGCCCTGGGACCTGGCGGTCTGACCCGCGAACGCGCCGGCTTTGAAGTCCGCGACGTGCACCCGACCCACTATGGCCGCGTGTGCCCGATCGAAACGCCTGAAGGCCCGAACATCGGCCTGATCAACTCGCTGGCGCTGTATGCCCGCCTGAATGAATACGGCTTCCTGGAAACCCCATACCGCAAGGTTGAGGGCAGCAAGGTTACCAACCAGATCGACTATCTGTCGGCAATCGAAGAAGGCCGCTACATCATCGCTCAGGCGAATGCGACCATCGACGCTTCGCTGAAGCTGTCCGATGAACTGGTCTCGGCGCGTGAAGCCGGCGAAACCATTCTGGTGTCGCCGGAGCGCGTCCAGTACATGGACGTGGCCCCAGGCCAGGTCGTGTCGGTGGCGGCATCGCTGATTCCGTTCCTCGAACACGATGATGCGAACCGCGCATTGATGGGCGCCAACATGCAACGTCAGGCTGTTCCTTGCCTGCGTCCGGAAAAGCCGCTGGTCGGCACCGGCATCGAGCGTACCGTTGCAGTTGACTCGGGTACGACCGTGCAAGCGCTGCGTGGCGGTATCGTCGATTACGTCGATGCAGGCCGTGTGGTGATCCGCGTGAACGATGAAGAAGCGCAGGCTGGTGAAGTCGGCGTCGACATCTACAACCTGATCAAGTACACACGTTCGAACCAGAACACCAACATCAACCAGCGTCCTATCGTCAAGGTGGGCGACCGTGTCGCCAAGCAAGACGTGATCGCCGACGGCGCATCGACCGACCTGGGCGAACTGGCTCTGGGTCAGAACATGCTGGTGGCGTTCATGCCATGGAACGGCTACAACTTCGAAGATTCGATCCTGATCTCCGAAAAAGTCGTTGCTGACGACCGCTACACCTCGATCCATATCGAAGAGTTGTCGGTGGTTGCACGTGACACCAAGCTCGGCGCGGAAGAAATCACCCGTGATATTTCGAACCTGGCTGAAAACCAACTGGCGCGTCTGGACGAGTCCGGCATCACCTACATCGGTGCTGAAGTCGAAGCCGGCGATACGCTGGTCGGTAAAGTGACGCCAAAGGGCGAAACTCAGCTGACACCGGAAGAAAAGCTGCTGCGCGCGATCTTCGGCGAAAAAGCTTCGGACGTTAAGGACACCTCGCTGCGCGTGCCTTCGGGCATGGTCGGCACCGTCATCGACGTGCAAGTGTTCACCCGTGAAGGCATCCAACGCGACAAGCGCGCTCAACAGATCATCGACGATGAACTGAAGCGCTATCGCCTGGACCTGAACGATCAGCTGCGTATCGTTGAAGGCGATGCCTTCCAGCGTCTGGAAAAGATGCTGATCGGCAAGGTCGCCAACGGCGGTCCGAAGAAACTGGTCAAGGGCACCAAGCTGGACAAGGCGTACCTGGACGATCTGGACAAGTATCACTGGTTCGACATCCGCCCGGCGGATGACGACATGGCGACTGCTCTGGAAGCGATCAAGGAATCGATCGCCGAAAAGCGTCACCAGTTCGATCTGGCGTTTGAAGAAAAGCGCAAGAAGCTGACCCAAGGCGATGAACTGCCGCCAGGCGTGCAAAAGATGGTCAAGGTCTACCTGGCCGTGAAGCGTCGCCTGCAACCAGGCGACAAGATGGCGGGTCGTCACGGTAACAAGGGTGTGGTTTCGCGCATCCTGCCGATCGAAGACATGCCGCACATGGCCGACGGTACACCAGCCGACATCGTGCTGAACCCGCTGGGCGTGCCATCGCGCATGAACGTCGGTCAGGTTCTCGAAGTCCATCTGGGCTGGGCAGCCAAGGGTCTGGGCCTGCGCATCGGCGAAATGCTGACTGCACAGGTGAAGATCGCCGAACTGCGCAAGTTCCTGACGACCATCTACAACGAATCGGGCAAGAAGGAAGCGCTCGACGAGTTCAGCGATGAGGAAATCCTGGAACTGGCATCCAACCTGAAGAAGGGTGTTCCGTTCGCCACGCCGGTGTTTGACGGCGCGCACGAAGATGAAACCCGTCGCATGCTGGATCTGGCGTACCCGGATCACATCGCCAAGCAACTGGGCATGACCCCGTCGAAGAACCAGGTCACCATGTATGACGGCCGCACCGGCGAAGCTTTCGAGCGTTCCGTGACGGTCGGCTACATGCATTACCTGAAGCTGCATCACTTGGTTGATGACAAGATGCATGCCCGTTCGACCGGTCCTTACTCGCTGGTTACTCAGCAGCCTCTGGGCGGTAAGGCGCAGTTCGGCGGTCAACGCTTCGGTGAAATGGAAGTCTGGGCACTGGAAGCCTACGGCGCATCGTATGTGCTGCAGGAAATGCTGACCGTGAAGTCCGATGACGTGAACGGCCGTACCAAGGTTTATGAAAACCTGGTCAAGGGCGATCACGTGATTGACGCCGGCATGCCGGAGTCCTTCAACGTGCTGGTCAAGGAAATCCGTTCGCTCGGTATCGATATCGATCTCGAACGCGACTGATGTTCCCAAGGGCAAGGCGGCGCGGCCGTCTTGCCCTGTTTCACCGTCTGATCCTGCCGCCTGAAACAAAGGCGGCAACGTAGTAAAGTAAGCAGTTCAGCAAGCAGCTACAAGCAATTGTAAGCAGTCAAGGACGACCAAGTCTGTCCCGGTACATGCGGAACCCGGCGCAAGCCACGGCTCTCCCGCAGGTGCGAACAGGGTGTGCGCAGATTGTGGTGCGGCCGTCTCGATATACACAGCATTACCTAGCGTTCTCACGCCAACTGGAGTGATACATGAAAGCACTGCTCGATCTATTCAAGCAAGTTCAGCAAAACGAACAATTCGACGCGATCAAAATTGGTCTGGCGTCCCCGGAAAAAATCCGTTCGTGGTCCTACGGCGAAGTCAAAAAGCCGGAAACCATCAACTACCGTACCTTCAAGCCTGAGCGCGACGGTCTGTTCTGCGCCAAGATCTTTGGCCCGATCAAAGACTACGAATGCCTCTGTGGCAAGTACAAGCGCCTCAAGCACCGCGGCGTCATCTGCGAAAAATGCGGCGTTGAAGTCACGCTGGCCAAGGTGCGCCGTGAGCGCATGGGCCACATCGAACTGGCTTCGCCGACTGCCCACATCTGGTTCCTGAAATCGCTGCCGTCGCGTCTGGGCATGGTCCTCGACATGACCCTGCGGGACATCGAACGCGTGCTGTACTTTGAAGCCTACGTCGTGACCGATCCAGGCATGACTCCGCTGAAGAAGTGCCAGATCATGTCGGAAGACGACTACGCTGCCAAGTACGAAGAGTACGGCGACGACTTCACCGCATTCATGGGCGCCGAAGGCATCCGTGAACTGCTGCGCTCGATCGACATCGACCGCGATGCAGAAACCCTGCGCGTGGAACTGAAGGAATCGAAGTCCGAAGCCAAGATCAAAAAATACGCCAAGCGCCTGAAGGTGCTGGAAGCGTTCCAACGTTCGGGCATCAAGCCTGACTGGATGATCATGGAAGTGCTGCCGGTGCTGCCACCGGAACTGCGTCCACTGGTCCCGCTGGACGGCGGCCGCTTTGCGACCTCCGATCTGAACGATCTGTATCGCCGCGTCATCAACCGTAACAATCGTCTCAAGCGCCTGATGGAATTGCGCGCGCCTGAAATCATCACGCGCAACGAAAAGCGCATGCTGCAAGAAGCGGTTGACTCGCTGCTGGACAACGGCCGTCGCGGTAAAGCGATGACCGGCGCCAACAAGCGTCCGCTGAAGTCGCTGGCCGAAATGATCAAGGGCAAGGGCGGTCGTTTCCGTCAAAACTTGCTGGGCAAGCGCGTCGACTACTCCGGCCGTTCCGTCATCGTGGTGGGCCCGCAGCTCAAGCTGCATCAGTGCGGTCTGCCGAAGCTGATGGCGTTGGAACTGTTCAAACCGTTCATCTTCAACAAGCTGGAACTGATGGGTCTGGCAACGACCATCAAGGCAGCCAAGAAGCTGGTCGAAATTCAAGAGCCGGTCGTCTGGGACATCCTGGAAGACGTGATCCGCGAACATCCGGTCATGCTGAACCGCGCGCCGACATTGCACCGTCTGGGTATCCAGGCGTTCGAGCCGGTCCTGATCGAAGGCAAGGCAATCCAGCTGCATCCGCTGGTTTGCGCCGCGTTCAACGCCGACTTTGACGGTGACCAGATGGCGGTCCACGTTCCACTGTCGATCGAAGCACAGATGGAAGCGCGTACGCTGATGCTGGCGTCGAACAACATCCTGTTCCCATCGAACGGCGAACCGTCGATCGTGCCGTCCCAGGATATCGTGCTGGGTCTGTACTACGCGACACGTGAAGCGATCAACGCCAAAAACGAAGGCATGTTGTTCCAGGACGTCTCGGAAGTCATCCGTGCGTACGACAATAAGGAAGTCGAACTGGCTACCCGCGTCACCGTGCGTATCGTTGAAAATCCAAAGGATCCGGTCACCGGCGAATTCGTCAAGACAATCAAGCGTTACGAAACGACTGTCGGCCGCGCCATCCTGTCGGAAATTCTGCCGAAGGGCCTGCCATTCTCCGTGCTGAACCGCGCGTTGAAGAAGAAGGAAATCTCGAAGCTGATCAACACTTCGTTCCGCAAGTGCGGTCTGCGCGCGACTGTCGTGTTCGCCGACCAACTGATGCAATCGGGCTTCCGCCTGGCGACACGCGCCGGTATCTCGATCTGCGTGGACGACATGCTGGTGCCGCCACAAAAGGCGACCATCATTGCGACTGCAGAGCAAGAAGTGAAGCAGATCGAACAGCAATACTCGTCCGGTCTGGTTACCGCCGGCGAACGCTACAACAAGGTTGTGGACATCTGGGGCAAGGCCGGCGACGACGTCGGCAAGGCCATGATGGACCAGCTGAAGGTCGAAGACGTGGTTCGCCGCGACGGCACCAAGGGTACGCAAGAGTCGTTCAACGCGATTTACATGATGGCCGACTCCGGCGCCCGCGGTTCCGCAGCGCAGATTCGTCAGCTGGCAGGTATGCGCGGTCTGATGGCGAAGCCGGACGGTTCGATTATCGAAACGCCGATTACCGCGAACTTCCGCGAAGGCCTGAACGTGTTGCAGTACTTCATCTCGACGCACGGCGCCCGTAAGGGTCTGGCCGATACCGCGCTGAAGACCGCGAACTCCGGTTACCTGACACGTCGTCTGGTCGACGTGACCCAGGATCTGGTCGTGATCGAAGATGATTGCGGCACGTCCAACGGCGCGTCCATGAAGGCAATGGTTGAAGGCGGTGAAGTCATTGAAGCGCTGCGCGATCGTATCCTCGGCCGCGTTGCAGCTACCGACATCATCAATCCGGAAACCCAGGCTACGCTGTACGAAGCCGGCACCCTGATGGATGAAGATACCGTTGAAGAAGTCGAACGCCTCGGCATCGACGAAGTCAAGGTTCGCACTCCGCTGACTTGCGACACGCGCTACGGCCTGTGCGCCAAGTGCTACGGTCGCGATCTGGGCCGCGGCGTGCTGGTCAACAGCGGCGAAGCAGTCGGCGTTATCGCTGCGCAGTCGATTGGTGAGCCAGGTACTCAGCTGACCATGCGTACGTTCCACATCGGTGGCGCGGCATCGCGTGCAGCAGTGGCCTCGTCGGTGGAAGCCAAGTCGAACGGCACCATCCGCTTCACGGCGACCATGCGTTACGTCACCAACGGCAAGGGCGAGCTGATCGTCATTTCCCGTTCGGGCGAAGTGCTGATCACCGACGACCTCGGTCGTGAGCGTGAGCGTCATAAAGTACCGTACGGTGCGACCCTGATCGTCAAGGACGGCATGGTCATCAAGGCCGGTACTGCACTGGCGACATGGGATCCGCTGACACGTCCGATCATCACCGAGTACACCGGTACCGTGAAGTTCGAAAACGTCGAAGAAGGTTCGACCGTCGCCAAGCAGATCGACGAAGTGACCGGTCTGTCGACACTGGTGGTTATCGATGCCAAGCGCCGCGGTTCGTCCGCTGCCAAGGTGTTGCGTCCACAGGTCAAGCTGCTGAACGAGCAAGGCGAAGAAGTCAAGATCGCCGGCACGGAACACGCAGTGACGATCGGCTTCCAGGTTGGCGCGCTGATTACCGTCAAGGACGGTCAGCAAGTCCACGTGGGTGAAGTGCTGGCGCGTATCCCGACTGAATCGCAAAAGACACGCGATATTACCGGTGGTCTGCCACGCGTTGCCGAACTGTTCGAAGCGCGTTCGCCGAAGGATGCCGGTATGCTGGCTGAAGTCACAGGTACTGTGGCGTTCGGTAAGGAAACCAAGGGCAAGCAACGTCTGGAAATCACGGACATGGACGGCGCCAAGCATGAGTTCCTGATCACCAAGGACAAGCAGGTGCTGGTGCATGACGGTCAGGTGGTGAACAAGGGCGAAATGATTGTCGACGGTCCTGCCGATCCGCAAGACATCCTGCGCCTGCTGGGTATCGAAGCGCTGGCGCGTTACATCGTCGACGAAGTCCAGGACGTGTACCGTTTGCAAGGCGTGAAGATCAACGACAAGCACATCGAAGTCATCGTGCGTCAGATGCTGCGTCGCGTGCAGGTTGTGGATCCGGGCGATACCAACTACATCACCGGTGAACAGGTCGAACGTTCCGAGTTGCTGGACGAAAATGATCGCGTCAATGCCGCGACCAAGATTCCTGCAACATACGAAAACGTTTTGCTTGGTATCACCAAGGCATCGCTGTCGACCGACTCGTTCATCTCGGCTGCATCGTTCCAGGAGACCACACGTGTCCTGACCGAAGCTGCGATCATGGGCAAGCGCGACGGTTTGCGCGGTCTGAAGGAAAACGTCATCGTTGGTCGTCTGATCCCGGCTGGTACCGGTCTGGCGTTCCACCGTGCACGCAAGGAAAAAGACGCATGGGAAGCCGACGAGCGCGCAGCGCTGTTGGAATCCGAGCGTGTGGCGCGTGTGACCGAAACCGAAGCGCATCCTGCCGAGACTTTCGGTGGTGCGGACGGCGAAGCGTAATGATGCAATAGCAGCGCATCTGCCCTCACGGGCGGATAGGCGGCAAAGAAGAACGGCGTCGGAAGAAATTCCGGCGCCGTTTTTTTATGGGTGGAAATATGGCAAAGGACTGCGGTGCGGCTGCGCCATGTATCGCAGCGTAAATGTTGACGAATCAACTTGAGCTGATTCAGGTTTTGTCCTACAATCTTTGAATAAGAATTATTCTTATTAAAAATAATCCGCCTCAGGAATGCCCGGCAACGCCGCCCTCCAATTTCATCGGACCGGACGTCGCGCGCGACCAAAATAAAACGACGCTACGCGATCAACATGTCGCGGTGCAGTCGCGAGGCAGGCAAAAAATCTCGTACTAATATCCAGGTAGCCAGCTAGCAACATGCCAGTAACCGAACTCACTCAGGGGAATGGTTATCATGAAGCTATGCAAGAAAAAACTCGTCCTGGCGACGGCTGTCGTCCTGCAACAATGGGCGATGGCGCCTGCGATCGCACAACAGGCCGCACCACAGACCACGCAACAACTGGCGGCGCTGAATCGCCCACTCGATGAAATCACCGTCACCGCCACGCGCGGCGTCGACAGCGACCTGAATCGTGTCGCAGCCACCGTTTCGGTGATCACTGCCGAAGAACTCGAGCAACAGAACGCCAAGGATATCAAGGATGCGCTGCGCTATGAGCCGGGCGTGGAAGTGCGTCGTTCGGTGTATCGCGTCGGTGGCGTGACCGGTGCGTCCGCCACGATGGGGCGCGGCGGCAACGAAGGCATCAATATCCGTGGTCTGGAAGGCAATCGCGTCATGTTGCTGGAAGACGGCGTGGCCTTACCGCGCGCATTCAGCCAAGGCACATTGAGCGCCGGTCGTGGCGCCTACACCGACACCGATCTGTATCAACGCATCGAAATCCTGCGTGGCCCGGCGTCATCGATGTACGGCAGCGATGGCCTGACCGGCGTGGTCAACTTCGTCACCAAAGACCCGCAAGACCTGCTCAATGTCTTCGGCAAAAGCAGCTACTTTGCGTTGCGTCCTTCTTACGATTCGAGTGACAGCAGTTACGGTGCGACGGGCACCATGGCGTTCGGCAACGATCGCGTGCAAGGCATGCTGGTCCTGAACGCGCGCCACGGTAACGAAACCGAAACCAACGGCAGCGTCGGCGGCACCGGAGCGGCGCGCACCAAGGCTGATCCGCTCACCTACAATAATCGCTCGGCGCTGGGAAAGCTGGTGTTCAAGATCGATCCGCGCAATCTGCTCAAGCTGAGTTTCGAAACGGTGGAAAACAAACTGCGCGGCGACAGCCTGTCCGCAGTGGCAGCGCCCACCATCACCGGCTATCAAAGCACCAGCGACGTCAAGAGCAACAAGCTGCAACTGCAATTCGAGCATGACGACGCAGATAATCCGGCGTTCCAGAAACTGCGCGCCAACCTCTACTACCGCGACTCGAAGACCAATCAGTATTCGTTCGAAAACGGCGCTGCGCCGACCCGTCCGCGTTTCCGTGACATCACCTACCAGGACGACATCTTCGGCGGCGGCGTGCTGGCCGAGAGCGGCTTCAACACCGGCATCGTCAAGCACAAGCTGACCTACGGCGTCGACCTTAGTGTGGCCAAGTTGCAGATGGCGGCATCGGGCACGGGCTGGACTACCTGCACCGGCACACAATATTGCGAGTACTTCCCCAAAACCGAATACAGCGTGTTTGGTTCCTACGTGCAGGACGACATGCGCATTGGCGCATTGAGCATTGTCCCGGGTCTGCGTTACGACGCTTACAAGATCAAGCCGGAAGCAAGCGCCAAATACGACGCGCAGGCCGTCGCCAACAAGCAGCCGGCGTCGACCAGCAAGGACAGTGCATTCTCGCCGCGCCTGGCCTTCATCTATGAAGTCGCGCCAGCGTTCGCACCGTACGTGCAATATGCGCGCGGCTTCCGCTCGCCGTCGCCGCACGAGGTCAACTCCTACTTCAACAATGCGTCGCAGGGTTATTCGCAAATCGCCAATCCGAACCTGAAGCCGGAGACCAGCAACTCCTATGAAATCGGCTTCCGCGGCAAACTGCCGAGCTCGGTCGGTCTGTTCAGCTACAGCACCGCAGCGTATGCCGGCGAGTATCGCAACTTCATCGACTCGGTGTCCGTGGCGGGTGCCGGTACGGTGCTCAACCCGACCATCTTCCAATACGTGAATGCCGCCAAAGCATCGATCCACGGCTTTGAAGGGCGTCTCGACTGGCGCATGGAAAACGGCATCTCGCTGAAGACCGGCTTCGCCTATACCAAGGGCACGACAACCGACCAGACCGGCAAGAAGACCGGACTTGAATCGGTGGCGCCGTTGTCGGTGGTCGCCGGTGTCCGTTACGAGCCCAGCCAGGTGTGGTTTGTGCAGAGCGATGTGGTCTACAACGCCGCCAAGAAAAAGGAAGACATCGTGACGCCGACCAACTTCGTTTCGCCGTCGTTCTTCGTCATGGATCTGCGCTCGGGCTATCGCTTCAGCAAGAACGCCGTGCTGTACGCAGGCATTCGCAATCTGTTCGATCGCAAGTACTGGAACTGGACCGATATCCGCGGCCTGTCGCTGGCCGACAGTGCCACCAACAAGGATGCCTACACCGAACCTGGCCGCAGCTTCAACGTCAGCATGAAGTTCGAATACTGATCACTCGTCAACCGCTGAAAACCACTTAACCGAAAAGAGGCAAGAAATGAAATACACCAAACTGGGCGCGATGCTGCTGGCTGCAGGCGTCATCAGCATCGCGGCGTGCTCGACCACGCCGAACAGCAACCTGGCCGAACGCTGGTCGGCATTGCGTGTGGAGCAGCCCAAACTGCAACCGCGCGATGCCGCGCAGAAGCTTAACGTCTCGGAAGCCGAGCTGGTGGCGACCAATGTCGGCAAGGGCGTGACCCGTCTGCGCGACGGCGGCCCCGCCTACAAGGCGGTGTACGACCGATTGCACGAGCTCGGCCAGATCAAGGCCATTACGCGCAATGACACCGCCGTGCTGGAGCGCGTCGGCACGGTCACCCAGGCCAAGCTCAATGCAGACGGCCGCGTGATTCCGGGCACCGGATTCGCCGGCGGGCCGATCGATCTGCGCTTTGGCGCCGACCAATGGCGCTCGGCATTCGCCGTGGTGCAGCCGGGCCGCGAAGGCAAGACCAGCCGCAGTCTGCAATTCTTCGACGTGCACGGCAACGCAGTGAACAAGGTGTATCTCGACAACGAAGCCGGCGTGGCGGCGTTCGACAAGCTGGTCGCCGACTTCAAGGCGCCCGAGCAGTTGGCTTACCTGAGCGTGGACAAGGCGCCGACCAAGGTTGTCAAGAAGCCCAACGGCGAAGTCGACGTCAAGGAGCTGCGCGACACCTGGAACGAGCTCAGCGACGTGCATGAGTTCCCGCGCCTGCTCAAGGACCTCGGCATCACGCGTGAACAGGCGCTGGACCTGATCGGCAAGGACGCCGCCTATCGCATCAGTGCGCAGTCGGTGCTGACCCTGCTCGACAGTGCCGCCAAGCAGGGTCAGCCGATCATGGTGTTCGTGAGCAATCCGGGCATGACGCAGATCTTCAGCGGCAAGATCACGAAAGTGAAGGCGACCGAAGAGTGGTACAACGTGCTGGATCCGGATTTCAACCTGCATCTGCGCCAGGCCGGCATCGACCATGGCTGGGTGGTCAAGCGTCCGGCCAAGGACGGCGTGATCACTTCGGTGGAGTTCTACGACGCCAAGGGTGAGCAGGTTGTCAACTTCTTCTCGCGTCGCGATCGCAACAAGGAAGAGACCACAGCTTGGCGCAATATTGTTGCCAGTCTGGCAAAAGCATCATGATGCTTTTGCCGCTTGATGAAAAAAGTGGCAAAAACGTCGTAAAACGGACACGGGGGTCAGGGCGCGGGGAGCCGCCCTTGACCCTTTTGCGTTTCAGGCATATACTCGCGAGTTCTCGAATTTAGGCTCTCCTGGGCTTAAGCGTTCTTTGGTCTGCTTCCGGCTTTCTTCGGCGCTTCTCTCGTTTTCTCTAAAATCGGTGTGCACAGGTTTCTTTCGTGCAAGTTTCTTGTTTAATTCCAAGCAACCGTTCCTGGAATTAATGTTATTAACGTCGTAAATTTTGTTGGATATAAAACGATGCCAACCATCAATCAATTGATTCGCAATCCACGCGTCTCCGCGATCGTGAAGAGCAAATCGCCGGCGCTGGAAAACAGCCCGCAAAAACGCGGCGTGTGTACCCGTGTTTACACAACGACTCCTAAAAAGCCAAACTCCGCTTTGCGTAAAGTTGCAAAAGTGCGTTTGACCAACGGTTTCGAAGTGATTTCGTACATCGGTGGTGAAGGCCACAACCTGCAAGAACATAGTGTCGTGCTGTTGCGCGGCGGCCGTGTGAAGGATTTGCCGGGTGTGCGTTACCACATGGTTCGCGGTGCTCTGGATACCCAAGGCGTCAAGGATCGTAAGCAAGCTCGCTCGAAGTACGGTGCCAAGCGCGCCAAGGCAGCTAAGAAGTAATTTGTTTTTTGTCGGGCGCAAGCCTGGTGAAATGTGTCGGTCCGTAACGGGCCGAGTAAGTGGTTGGCTATGATGGCCGCCGCGAGTGCGGCAAGAGTTTATCTGCGCGCTCAACTGAAGACTGAAAGGAATTGAAATGCCACGTCGTCGTGAAGTACCCAAGCGGGATATCCTGCCTGATCCAAAGTTCGGCAATGTTGAAGTTGCTAAGTTCGTCAACGTGTTGATGTTGTCCGGCAAGAAGTCGGTCGCTGAAAACATCATCTACGGTGCGTTCGACCATATCCAAACCAAAACCGGTAAAGACCCGCTGGAAGTGTTCTCCGCTGCACTGAACAACTGCAAGCCGCTGGTCGAAGTGAAGTCCCGCCGCGTTGGCGGCGCCAACTACCAGGTTCCAGTGGAAGTGCGTCCTGTCCGCCGTATGGCGTTGTCGATGCGTTGGTTGCGCGAAGCCGCAAACAAGCGTAGCGAAAAGTCCATGCCGCAACGTCTGGGTGGCGAGTTGATCGAAGCGGCTGAAGGCCGTGGCGGTGCGATGAAGAAGCGTGACGAAGTTCACCGTATGGCCGAAGCGAACAAGGCGTTCTCGCACTTCCGCTTCTAACAAGACTGTGCGGGGCTTTCCGGGCTTTTTGGAAAGACTTCGCTTGTATCTAAAATTTGTTCGAGCCGAGCGACTATTTTACAAAAATGGCGCTCGGTTTCGCGCATTAAAGACTTAGGAATAAATCATGGCTCGCAAGACCCCCATTGAGCGCTACCGCAACATCGGTATTTCCGCTCACATTGACGCCGGTAAGACAACGACGACTGAGCGCGTTCTGTTCTACACGGGCGTGAACCACAAGATCGGTGAAGTGCATGATGGCGCCGCCACCATGGACTGGATGGAACAAGAGCAAGAGCGCGGTATTACCATTACTTCGGCTGCGACGACCTGTTTCTGGAAGGGCATGGCGAACAACTTCCCGGCTCACCACATCAACATCATCGACACCCCGGGCCACGTTGACTTCACCATTGAAGTTGAGCGCTCGATGCGCGTGCTCGACGGCGCCTGCATGGTCTACTGTGCAGTCGGCGGCGTGCAGCCACAGTCGGAAACAGTCTGGCGTCAAGCGAACAAGTACAAGGTTCCACGTCTGGCGTTCGTCAACAAGATGGACCGTACCGGCGCGAATTTCTTCAAGGTGTACGATCAAATGCGTGCACGCCTGAAGGCCAACCCGATCCCTATGCAAGTGCCTATCGGCGCCGAAGACAACTTCGAAGGCGTGATCGATCTGGTCAAGATGCGCGCGATTTACTGGGATGACGCCAGCCAGGGCATGAAGTTCGACTACCGTGACATTCCTGAGCATCTGAAGGCAGAAGCTCAAAAATGGCGCGAGAACATGGTCGAAGCGGCTGCTGAAGCATCCGAAGAGCTGATGAACAAGTACCTGGAAGACGGCGATCTGAGCGAAGAAGAGATCAAGGCCGCGATCCGTCAACGCACCATCGCCAGCGAAATCGTTCCGATGATGTGCGGCACCGCGTTCAAGAACAAGGGCGTGCAAGCCATGTTGGACGGCGTGATCGAATACCTGCCGTCGCCAGTCGACATTCCGCCTGTCCCAGGTCTGGATGAAGACGACGAGCCGGTCGTGCGTAAAGCGGAAGACACCGAGAAGTTTTCGGCGCTGGCATTCAAGATCGCAACTGACCCGTTCGTCGGTCAGCTGTGCTTCATCCGTTGCTACTCGGGCACCCTGAATTCGGGCGACACCGTGTTCAACTCGGTGAAGTCGAAGAAAGAGCGTATTGGCCGTATCGTTCAGATGCACGCCAACCAACGCGAAGAAATCAAGGAAATGCTGGCAGGCGACATCGCTGCCGTGGTTGGTCTGAAAGACACCACAACCGGCGACACCCTGTGCGACGACAAGGCTGTGGTCGTGCTGGAACGCATGGTCTTCCCTGAGCCTGTGATTTCGCAAGCTGTTGAGCCAAAGACCAAGGCTGACCAGGAAAAGATGGGCCTGGCGCTGAACCGTCTGGCTGCAGAAGATCCGTCGTTCCGCGTGCGTACCGACGAAGAATCGGGTCAAACGATCATCGCCGGTATGGGCGAGTTGCATCTGGACATTATCGTCGACCGCATGAAGCGTGAATTCAACGTCGAAGCGACCGTCGGCAAGCCACAAGTTGCTTATCGCGAAACCATCCGCAAGACTTGCGAAGAAATCGAAGGCAAGTTCGTCAAGCAATCCGGTGGTCGTGGTCAGTACGGTCACGTGGTTCTGAAGATCGAACCGCAAGAACCAGGCAAGGGCTTCGAATTCGTTGACGCGATCAAGGGCGGTACCGTTCCTCGCGAATTTATCCCGGCAGTTGAAAAGGGTGTGCGTGAAACACTGAACTCCGGCGTGTTGGCCGGCTATCCAGTGGTTGACGTCAAGGTTACCCTGTTCTTCGGTTCCTACCATGACGTTGACTCGAACGAAAATGCGTTCCGCATGGCCGGTTCGATGGCGTTCAAGGATGGTTGCCGCAAAGCCAGCCCGGTCATTCTGGAACCAATGATGGCCGTGGAAGTGGAAACACCGGAAGACTACGCCGGTACCGTGATGGGCGATCTGTCGTCCCGCCGCGGTATGGTGCAAGGCATGGATGAAATCGCCGGCGGTGGCGGCAAGATCATCAAGGCCGAAGTGCCGCTGTCGGAAATGTTCGGTTACTCGACTTCGTTGCGTTCGGCAACACAAGGTCGTGCGACATATTCGATGGAATTCAAGCACTACTCGGAAGCGCCGAAGAACGTCATCGACGCGATCGTGACTTCCAAGACCAAGTAATTTAAGTTTTGCGCATCCCCTGCGTTGGCCGGGGATGCGCTTTTAATTGTTAAGAAAATCGTTCTTTTTGAAGGAAATGCAAAATGGCAAAAGGTAAATTCGAGCGGACCAAGCCGCACGTGAACGTTGGCACGATTGGTCACGTTGACCACGGCAAGACCACACTGACAGCCGCAATCGCGACCGTGTTGTCGAAGAAATTCGGCGGCGAAGCGAAGGCCTACGATCAAATTGACGCGGCACCGGAAGAAAAAGCACGCGGCATCACGATCAACACCGCCCACGTTGAATACGAAACAGCAAATCGTCACTACGCTCACGTTGACTGCCCAGGCCACGCCGATTATGTGAAGAACATGATCACCGGCGCCGCGCAGATGGACGGCGCGATCCTGGTTTGCTCCGCAGCAGACGGCCCGATGCCGCAAACACGCGAACACATCCTGCTGTCGCGTCAAGTTGGCGTTCCTTACATCATCGTGTTCCTGAACAAGGCCGACATGGTGGATGATGAAGAGCTGCTGGAACTGGTCGAAATGGAAGTGCGCGAGCTGTTGACCAAGTACGAATTCCCAGGCGACGACCTGCCAATCATCAAGGGTTCGGCGAAGCTGGCCCTCGAAGGCGACACTGGCCCACTGGGCGAGCAAGCGATCATGGCCCTGGCAGAAGCACTGGACACCTACATCCCGACACCGGAACGTGCTGTTGACGGCGCCTTCCTGCTGCCAGTGGAAGACGTGTTCTCGATCTCCGGCCGCGGTACCGTTGTGACCGGTCGTGTTGAGCGCGGTATCGTCAAGGTCGGCGAAGCTCTGCAAATCGTCGGAATCCGTGACACACAAGACACCGTTTGCACAGGCGTTGAAATGTTCCGCAAGCTGCTGGACCAAGGTCAAGCGGGCGACAACGTCGGCGTGCTGCTGCGCGGCACCAAGCGTGAAGACGTGGAGCGTGGTCAAGTGTTGGCCAAGCCGAACTCGATCAAGCCGCACAAGCATTTCACCGGCGAGATCTATGTTCTGTCGAAAGACGAAGGCGGCCGTCATACTCCGTTCTTCAACAACTATCGTCCACAGTTCTACTTCCGTACAACGGACGTGACTGGTTCGATCGAGTTGCCGAAGGACAAGGAAATGGTCATGCCAGGTGACAACGTGTCGATCACCGTGATGCTGATCAACCCGATCGCGATGGAAGAAGGCCTGCGCTTCGCTATCCGTGAAGGCGGTCGTACCGTCGGCGCTGGTGTGGTTGCCAAGATCCTGCCAGACGCGTAATAGCTTCAGTAGTAGTTATTTATCATTGCCGCGGATGGTTGTCATCCGCGGTTCGTTCTTTAAAGGAAAATCATGTCAGCTCCTAGCCAAAAAATCCGTATCCGCCTGAAGGCATTCGACTACCGTCTGATCGACCAATCCGCACAGGAAATCGTCGACACGGCAAAGCGCACTGGCGCCGTCGTCAAGGGTCCGGTTCCGCTGCCGACACGCATCCAACGTTTCGACGTTCTGCGTTCGCCGCACGTCAACAAGACTTCGCGCGATCAATTCGAAATCCGCACGCACCAACGCCTGATGGACATCGTTGATCCGACCGACAAGACTGTCGATGCGTTGATGAAGCTGGATCTGCCGGCTGGCGTTGATGTAGAAATCAAGCTGCAATAAACTTTTGCGGCAGGTGTTGTAAAAAGTATGACCGGATAAGGCTTTGACATACCACGACACTATCGGGTATTGCAAATAAAAATTTACCCGGTTATACTGATCGGCTTCGGTGGAGTCGCGCTGGCTTTTTGTCCCGGCGATTTCACATATTTTAGTAGTACAAACATCAGCCCCGCCCAATCGCAGGCGGGAATGGAGAAAAACAATGAGCCTAGGCCTTGTTGGTCGCAAGGTTGGTATGATGCGTATCTTCACGGAAGACGGGGATTCTATTCCTGTGACCGTGCTGGATGTGTCGAACAACCGCGTGACCCAAATCAAAACGCCTGAAGTGGATGGTTATTCCGCTGTTCAGGTCGCATACGGTCAGCGTCGCGCCTCGCGTGTGACTAAAGCTGCTGCCGGTCACTACGCCAAAGCTGGCGTTGAAGCTGGTACCGTCCTGAAAGAATTCCGCATTGACGCAGCCAAGGCTGCCGAGTTGAAAGCTGGCGACATCGTCGCTGCAAGCTTGTTCGAAGCTGGCCAGAAAGTGGACGTGCAAGGCGTGTCCATCGGTAAGGGCTACGCTGGTACGATCAAGCGCCACAACTTCGCATCCGGTCGCGCATCCCACGGTAACTCCCGTTCGCACAATGTTCCAGGCTCCATCGGTATGGCGCAGGATCCAGGTCGTGTTTTCCCTGGTAAGCGCATGACCGGTCACCTGGGTGACGTTACCTGCACAGTGCAAAACCTCGAGATCGCACGCATCGACGCTGAGCGTCAATTGCTGCTGGTCAAGGGTGCCGTGCCAGGCGCAAAGAACGGCCAAGTGGTCGTGTCGCCGGCAGTCAAAGTTAAAGCCAAGAAGGGAGCCTAATTCATGGAACTCAAGCTCCTGAATGATCAAGGTCAAGCCGCATCGAACGTCGCTGCTCCTGACACGATCTTTGGTCGTGACTACAACGAAGCGCTGATTCACCAGGTCGTCGTGGCTTATCAAGCCAATGCTCGCAGCGGTAACCGCAAGCAAAAAGACCGTGAAGAAGTGCACCACACAACCAAGAAGCCATGGCGCCAAAAGGGTACTGGCCGCGCTCGTGCTGGTATGTCGTCCTCGCCACTGTGGCGCGGCGGTGGTCGTATTTTCCCGAACTCGCCTGACGAAAACTTCTCGCACAAGGTCAACAAGAAGATGTATCGCGCAGGTGTCTGCTCGATTCTGTCCCAGTTGGCTCGCGAAGGTCGTCTGTCGATCGTCGAGAATTTCTCGGTCGAAGCACCGAAGACCAAGCTGCTGTCGGAAAAGCTGAAGGTCATGGGTCTGGACTCCGTGCTGGTCATTACTGACAGCCTGGAAGAAAACCTGTTGCTGGCATCGCGCAATCTGCCGAACGTGCTGATTGTCGAGCCACGTCAAGCTGATCCAGTCTCCCTGGTGTTCTACAAGAAAGTGCTGATCACCAAGCAAGCACTGGCCATGATTGAGGAGTTGCTGGCATGAACGCAATTAAACATAGCGAAGAGCGCTTGCTGAAAGTGCTGCTGGCGCCGGTGATCTCTGAAAAGGCAACCTTCGTCGCCGAGAAAAACGAGCAAGTCGTTTTTCTGGTGATGCAAGATGCGACCAAGCTGGAAGTCAAGGCTGCGGTCGAACTGCTGTTCAAGGTCCAAGTGGAGTCCGTTCAGGTCGCGAATCGTCAAGGTAAGCAAAAGCGTTCCGGCCGTTCGGTTGGTCGTCGCAACCATACACGTCGCGCATTTGTCAGCCTGAAGCCTGGTCAAGAGATCAACTTCACCGAGGAGGCTAAATAATGGCACTCGTAAAAGTTAAACCAACCTCGCCTGGTCGTCGTGGCATGGTCAAGGTCGTCAGCGACCTGTACAAGGGTCGTCCATTTGCCGGCCTGATCGAAAAGAAGTCCAAGACCGCTGGTCGTAACAACAACGGTCACATCACCACCCGTCATATCGGTGGCGGCCACAAGCAACACTACCGCGTTATCGACTTCCGTCGTAACAAGGACGGTATCGTTGCCAAGGTCGAGCGTATTGAATACGACCCGAACCGTACTGCGCACATTGCTCTGCTGTGCTACGCAGACGGCGAACGCAAGTACATCATCGCGCCTAAGGGCATCGCAATCGGCGATTCGCTGATCAGTGGTGCAGAAGCGCCGATCAAGGCTGGCAATTCGCTGCCGATCCGCAACATTCCTGTCGGTACAACAATCCACTGCGTGGAAATGTTGCCAGGCAAGGGTGCTCAGATCGCTCGTACCGCCGGCGCCGGCGTTGTGCTGATGGCACGCGAAGGTACTTACGCTCAGGTGCGTCTGCGCTCCGGTGAAGTGCGCCGCATTCACATCGAATGCCGTGCAACCATCGGTGAAGTCGGTAACGGCGAACACAATCTGCGCAAGATCGGTAAAGCTGGTGCCATGCGTTGGCGCGGCGTTCGTCCGACAGTGCGTGGTGTGGTCATGAACCCGGTCGATCACCCGCACGGTGGTGGTGAAGGTAAGACTGCAGCAGGTCGTCATCCAGTTTCGCCGTGGGGTCAACAGACCAAGGGCAAGAAGACACGCAGCAACAAGCGTACGACTTCAATGATTGTCTCGCGCCGCGGCAAGAAATAAGGATAAAACATGACACGTTCATTGAAAAAAGGTCCATTCTGCGACGCTCACCTGGTCAAAAAGGTTGAAGCCGCTCAAGCGACTAAAGACAAGAAGCCAATCAAGACATGGTCCCGTCGTTCGACAATCATGCCGGATTTCATCGGTTTGACGATCGCGGTGCACAACGGCAAGCAACACGTGCCGGTTTATGTGTCCGAAAACATGGTTGGTCATAAGCTCGGCGAATTCGCGCTGACCCGTACGTTCAAGGGTCACGCCGCCGATAAGAAGGCTAAGAAATAAGGTCCTATGATGGAAACTAAAGCTACCCTGCGTGGTGTGCATCTGTCGGCCCAAAAGGGCCGTCTGGTTGCAGACCTGATCCGCGGCAAAAAAGTTGATCAAGCACTGAATATCTTGGCCTTCAGCCCTAAAAAGGGTGCGGTCATCATCAAGAAGGTTCTGGAGTCCGCAATCGCGAACGCCGAACACAATGATGGCGCCGACATTGACGAGCTCAAAGTCACGACTATTTATGTGGAAAAAGGTACGGTCCTCAAGCGCTTCACAGCGCGTGCAAAAGGCCGTGGTGATCGTATTTCCAAGCAATCCTGTCACATTTACGTGACTGTCGGAAACTAAGGAGTCACGATGGGACAGAAGATTCATCCAACCGGTTTCCGTCTGGCGGTTACACGTAACTGGGGATCGCGCTGGTATGCAGGCAATAATAATTTTGCCAGCATGCTCAACGAAGATCTGAAGGTTCGTGCTTACCTGAAGGCAAAACTGAAGAACGCTTCGGTTGGTCGCGTCGTTATTGAGCGTCCGGCGAAGAATGCCCGCATCACCATTTACAGCTCCCGTCCAGGCGTTGTGATCGGTAAGAAGGGTGAAGACATCGAAGTGCTGAAGGCAGCGCTGGCTAAATTGATGGGCGTGCCTGTGCACGTCAACATCGAAGAAATCCGCAAGCCGGAAGCCGACGCGCAACTGATCGCTGATTCGATCGCTCAACAGCTCGAAAAGCGCATCATGTTCCGTCGCGCCATGAAGCGTGCGATGCAAAACGCAATGCGTCTGGGTGCTCAAGGCATCAAGATCATGTCGTCCGGTCGTCTGAACGGTATCGAAATCGCCCGTAAGGAATGGTATCGCGAAGGCCGCGTGCCTCTGCATACCCTGCGCGCTGATATCGACTACGGCTTCGGCGAAGCACAAACCACATACGGCATCATCGGTATCAAGGTTTGGGTTTACAAGGGCGATCGTCTGGCTAACGGCGATGCACCAGTGTTGGTCGGTGAGCCAGAAGACGACAAGAAGCGTCGCGGTCCACGTCGTGATGATGGCAAGCCAGGTGCTCGTCCTCGTCCGAAGACCGCCGGTGCTCCAGCAGGTGCGGGCGCCAAGCGTGCTCCACGTCAAGCTGCCGATGCCGGTGTGTCGGCCGAGAAAGCAGGAGAATAATCATGCTGCAACCAGCACGTAGAAAATATCGTAAAGAACAAAAAGGTCGCAATACGGGTATCTCGCACTCGCGTGGTACTGCCGTATCGTTTGGCGAATTTGGTCTGAAGGCAGTTGGTCGTGGTCGTATCACGGCGCGTCAGATCGAAGCCGCTCGTCGTGCTATGACCCGTCACATCAAACGTGGCGGTCGTATCTGGATCCGTGTTTTCCCGGACAAGCCGATTTCCCAAAAGCCTGCTGAAGTGCGTATGGGTAACGGTAAGGGCAATCCAGAATACTACGTGGCTGAAATTCAGCCAGGTAAGATGCTGTACGAGATGGATGGTGTTGACGAAGCTCTGGCGCGTGAAGCGTTCCGCTTGGCAGCAGCCAAATTGCCACTGTCGACGACTTTTGTTGTTCGTCAAGTCGGTCAATAATAGGAGCGGAATATGAAAGCATCTGAACTCCGTGGTAAAGACGAAGCGGCTCTGGCCAAAGAACTGAATGAGCTGTTGAAGGCTCACTTCAGCTTGCGCATGCAAGTGGCTACGCAGCAACTGAACAATACTGCGCAACTGAAGAAAGTACGTCGCGATATCGCACGTGTGAAAACAGTCATCAATTCGAAGGGTCAACAATGAACGATCAAGTGAAACAAGCGCTCAAGCGCACGCTGATTGGCAAGGTTGTGTCCGACAAGATGGATAAGACTGTTACCGTTCTGATCGAGCGTCACGTCAAGCATCCTCTGTATGGCAAAATCATCGTGCGTACCAACAAGTACCACGCTCATGATGAAGCCAACCAGGCGAAGACCGGCGACACCGTCGAGATCCAGGAAGGTCGTCCAATCTCCAAGACCAAAGCTTGGAGCGTGACACGCGTTGTACAAGTGGCACAAATAGTTTAAGTAGTGCTTGCTTACTCAGCATTATGGCGTCATAATGCTGAGCTCTCCTTTGCTTCTTGGTGTTTGGCAAGGCCGAGAGGCAAGATGCAGTTACGTAGCTTAATCGTCCCCTAACTAGCAGGTTCGCTTGCTAACAGGACCAAGACTGACCGCGATTCACATTGTGTGATTTAAGCGGATTAAGTTGGGAAAGAAAATATCATGATTCAAACTGAAAGCCGGCTCGAAGTGGCCGACAACACCGGTGCGCGCGAAGTTTTGTGCATCAAAGTCTTGGGTGGTTCCAAGCGCCGTTACGCAGGCATCGGTGACGTGATTAAAGTTACCGTGAAGAGCGCAGCTCCACGCGGTCGCGTCAAAAAAGGTGAAATTTATAACGCTGTCGTCGTTCGTACCGCCAAGGGCGTGCGTCGTCAGGATGGTTCCTTGGTCAAGTTCGACAGCAATGCTGCTGTTCTGCTGAACGCCAAGCTTGAGCCTATCGGTACCCGTATTTTCGGGCCAGTTACTCGTGAGCTGCGTACAGAGCGCTTCATGAAGATCGTCTCTCTGGCGCCTGAAGTTCTGTAAGGAGTGGTCATGGGAAAGATTCGTAAGAACGATGAAGTCATCGTGCTGACTGGTAAAGACAAAGGTAAGCGCGGTGTGGTAACTCAGCGTGTCAGCGCTGATTACGTTGTTGTTGACGGCATTAACGTCGCTAAAAAAGCGACCAAGCCTAATCCAATGACTGGTGCAACTGGCGGCATTGTCGATAAGCTGATGCCAATTCATGTGTCGAACCTCGCATTGTTCAATGCGACGGCCGGCAAGGCAGATCGCGTGGGTTACAAGAGCGTGGACGGTAAGAAAGTCCGTGCTTATAAATCCAGCGGCGAAGTTGTTAAGGTTTAATAGATCATGGCACGTCTCCAAGAGTTCTATAAAGAAAAAGTCGTTGCCGACTTGACTGCTAAGTACGCTTATAAGTCGGTAATGGAAGTTCCGCGCATTCTGAAGATCACATTGAACATGGGTCTGTCGGAAGCAGTTGCGGACAAGAAAATCATCGAGCACGCTGTCGGCGATTTGACCAAGATTGCAGGTCAAAAGCCGGTCGTGACCAAGGCGCGTAAGGCGATTGCGGGTTTCAAGATCCGTGAAGGCTACCCGATTGGTTGCATGGTGACCCTGCGTGGCGCCCAGATGTACGAGTTCCTGGATCGTTTCATCACCGTGGCTCTGCCGCGTGTGCGTGACTTCCGTGGTGTCTCCGGTCGTGCTTTCGATGGTCGTGGCAACTACAATATCGGTGTGAAAGAGCAAATCATTTTCCCCGAAATTGAATACGACAAAATTGATGCGCTGCGTGGCTTGAATATCAGCATCACGACAACCGCGAAGACCGACGACGAAGCGAAATCGCTCCTCGCCGCATTTAAATTCCCGTTCAGAAACTGAGGCTGCCATGGCAAAACTGGCACTGATTAACCGTGAACAGAAGCGTGCAGATCTGGTGAAGAAATACGCCGGCAAGCGCGCTGAGTTGAAGGCAATCATCGACGACCAATCCAAGTCGGAAGAAGAACGTTACGAAGCGCGCCTGAAGTTGCAAGCGCTGCCACGTAACTCTGCTCCGACCCGCCAACGTAACCGTTGCGCACTGACAGGTCGTCCACGTGGCACATTCCGTAAATTCGGTTTGGGCCGTATTAAGGTCCGTGAAATCGCCATGCGTGGTGAGATCCCGGGTTTGACTAAAGCCAGCTGGTAATAGGAGAACAAGCAATGAGTATGAGCGATCCTATCGCCGATATGCTGACCCGTATCCGCAATGCGCAAGTTGTGCATAAGACGACCGTAGCAATGCCGTCGTCGAAAGTCAAAATCGCAATTGCTAACGTCCTCAAGGACGAGGGCTATATCGAAGACTTCGCCGTGGCAGAAGCCGGCGGCAAAGCAGAACTGAAAATCGGCCTGAAGTACTATGCCGGTCGTCCAGTTATCGAGCGCCTCGAGCGCGTGTCCCGTCCAGGCCTGCGTATCTACAAAGGCAAAGACGAGATTCCTAATGTGATGAACGGCCTGGGTGTGGCAATTGTTTCCACTCCACGTGGCGTCATGACAGATCGCAAAGCGCGCGCTACCGGTGTCGGTGGCGAGGTGATTTGCTACGTGGCCTAAGGAGTGCAATATGTCTCGTGTTGGTAAAATGCCGATTGCACTGCCGGGTGGCGCGGAAGCGACCATTACTGCAGCGCAGATCACAGTAAAGGGCCCGTTGGGCTCGCTTTCCCAGCCATTGACTGGCCTGGTGAAGGTTGCAAACAACAATGGCACGCTGAACTTCGAAGTGGCAGATGAGAGCCGCGAAGCGAATGCAATGTCCGGTACCCTGCGTGCGTTGGTCAATAACATGGTCAACGGTGTCACTAAGGGTTTCGAAAAGAAGCTGAACTTGGTTGGTGTGGGTTTCCGCGCTCAAGCACAAGGCGACAAGCTGAATCTGTCGCTGGGCTTTTCGCACCCGATCGTTCACCAGATGCCACAAGGCATCAAGTGTGAAACCCCGACTCAAACCGAGATCTTAATCAAGGGTATCGACCGCCAAGTAGTTGGCCAGGTCGCCGCTGAAATCCGTGCATATCGTCAGCCAGAGCCTTACAAGGGCAAGGGCGTTCGTTATTCGGATGAAGTGGTTGTACTCAAAGAAACCAAGAAGAAGTAATAGGGGTTGACGATGGACAAGAAACAATCACGTCTGCGCCGCGCGACTCAAACCCGTGCCAAGATCGCAGAATTAAAGGTCAATCGCCTGGCCGTGCATCGTACCAACACGCACATCTACGCGAGCATCATCGGCCCCGACGCAAACGTCCTGGCTTCGGCATCGACGTTGGAAGCGGAAGTTCGCCAACAACTGGCTGGCCAATCGGGCAAGGGCGGCAACGCTGCTGCCGCGACATTGGTAGGCAAGCGCGTCGCCGAGAAGGCACTGAAAGCTGGAGTCACCGAAGTAGCGTTTGACCGCTCCGGTTTCCGTTATCACGGCCGCGTCAAGGCGTTGGCTGAAGCTGCGCGTGAAGCCGGCCTGAAGTTCTAAGGAAAATCATCATGGCAAAAATGCAATCGAAAATGCAAAGCGACAAGCCGGATGACGGCATGCGCGAAAAAATGATCGCGGTCAACCGTGTCACCAAAGTGGTGAAGGGTGGTCGTATCATGGGTTTCGCAGCGCTGGCAGTTGTTGGTGACGGCGATGGCCGTATCGGCATGGGCAAGGGCAAGTCGAAAGAAGTGCCAGTTGCAGTGCAGAAGGCAATGGAAGAAGCCCGTCGCAAGATGATCAAGGTCACCTTGAAAAACGGTACTCTGCAGCACACAGTGACCGGCAAGCATGGCGCGTCGTCGGTTCTGATGTCGCCAGCCAAAGACGGTACCGGTGTGATCGCCGGCGGCCCGATGCGCGCAATTTTCGAAGTGATGGGCGTGACCAACGTTGTTGCAAAGTCGAATGGTTCCACCAATCCTTACAACATGGTCCGTGCAACACTCGACGGGTTGGCCAAAATGAACACTCCAGCAGAGATTGCAGCCAAGCGCGGCAAGTCTGTTGAAGACATCCTGGGCTAAGGTGAAACAGATGGCAAACACAATCAAAGTACAACTGGTCAAAGGTCTGATCGGTACTCGCCAAGACCACCGTGCAACAGTGCGCGGTCTGGGACTGCGTCGCGTTAATTCGGTCTCCGAATTGCAAGACACTCCATCGGTTCGCGGCATGATCAACAAAGTGTCCTATCTTGTGAAAGTGGTTTCGTAAGCCCTGGGCTTGCGAACGGAGCAAATCATGGAATTAAACACAATCCAACCAGCTGATGGCGCCAAGCACTACAAGCGTCGCGTCGGCCGTGGTATCGGTTCTGGCCTGGGCAAGACAGCCGGTCGTGGTCACAAGGGTCAAAAATCGCGTTCGGGCGGCTTCCATAAAGTCGGTTTCGAAGGCGGTCAGATGCCTCTGCAACGTCGTCTGCCAAAGCGCGGTTTCAAGTCGCTGGCAGCGCCGTACAAGGCTGAAGTCCGTTTGTCCGACCTGGAAAACCTGCCGGTTACCGAGATCGATATCCTGGCATTGAAGCAAGCCGGCGTCATCGGCGAACTGGCCAAGGTTGTCCGCATCATCCTGTCGGGTGAGCTGACCAAGAAAGTAACAGTCAAGGGTTTGATTGCTACCAAGGGCGCAAAAGCAGCTATCGAAGCTGCCGGCGGTTCGGTAGCTTAATCTGACGTTTGACGCGGAGCATTAATTGGCGACTACACCTCAACTTGCTAAAGGCGCTGCAAAAGGATTCCCTTGGAACCGTTTGTGGTTTTTGCTGGCGGCATTAGTTGTATATCGCATCGGTGCTCACATTCCTGTTCCAGGAATTGACCCGACGCAGTTGGCGCAATTGTTCAAACAAAACCAGGGCGGCATCTTGGGCATGTTCAACATGTTCTCCGGCGGTGCCCTGTCGCGTTTCACAATTTTCGCTCTTGGGATCATGCCGTACATTTCGGCGTCGATCATCATGCAGTTGCTGTCGGTGGTATCGCCGCAGCTCGAAGCGTTGAAAAAAGAAGGTGAAGCCGGGCGTCGCAAGATTACCCAGTACACCCGCTACGGCACCCTGGTGCTGGCAACGTTTCAGGCGCTGGGTATTGCCGTTGCACTGGAATCGCAAGCTGGTCTTGTGTTGGATCCGGGTCTGGCGTTCCGCCTGACGACGGTCGTGACGCTGGTGACCGGTACGATGTTCCTGATGTGGCTGGGCGAGCAGATTACAGAGCGCGGTTTGGGTAATGGCATTTCGATCATTATCTTCGCCGGTATCGCAGCTGGTTTGCCGAACGCATTGGGTGGCTTGTTTGAACTGGTTCGTACAGGTTCGATGAGCGCATTGTCGGCGATTCTGATTTGCGTGATTGTGGCGCTGGTGACGTTCCTGGTGGTGTTCATTGAACGCGGCCAACGCAAGATCCTGGTGAACTATGCGAAACGTCAGGTCGGCAACAAGATCTACGGCGGGCAAAGCAGTCATTTGCCGCTGAAGCTGAATATGGCTGGTGTGATTCCTCCCATCTTCGCTTCGTCGATCATCTTGTTCCCGGCAACGATTACGAGCTGGTTCACATCCGGCGATACATCGAATCCTTTCATTCGTTTTCTGAAGGATTTGGCTGCATCGATGGCGCCGGGCGAACCGATTCATGCGCTGCTGTATGCGATTGCAATTGTTTTCTTCTGTTTTTTCTACACTGCGTTGGTTTTCAACAGCAAAGAAACTGCAGATAACCTGAAAAAGAGCGGTGCGTTTGTTCCCGGTATTCGTCCTGGTGATCAGACTGCCCGTTACATCGACAAGATCTTGATGCGCTTGACGTTGGCCGGTGCGGTGTACATCACATTGGTTTGCTTGTTACCTGAATTTTTGATCGCACGTTGGAAGGTGCCTTTCTACTTCGGTGGAACCTCTCTTCTGATTATTGTGGTCGTCACCATGGATTTCATGGCGCAGGTCCAGAATTATGTAATGTCTCAGCAGTATGAATCGTTGCTTCGCAAGGCAAATTTCAAGGGCGGTATGACTTCACGATAGGTGAAGGGTAGCGCCCAAAGGAACAGACGATCGAATGGCAAAAGACGACGTTATTCAGATGCAAGGCGAGATTCTGGAGAATCTGCCTAATGCGACATTCAGAGTTAAGTTGGAAAACGGACATGTTGTACTCGGCCATATTTCCGGGAAAATGCGGATGAACTATATTCGCATCCTCCCAGGGGATAAGGTCACGGTGGAACTGACTCCTTATGATTTGAGCCGGGCACGTATCGTGTTCCGTACCAAGTAGTGTGAAACGAACCTAGTATCGAAAGAAAGAGGGCCACAATGAAAGTGCTCGCATCAGTCAAGCGGATCTGCCGCAACTGCAAAATCATCAAGCGCAAAGGCGTAGTTCGTGTTATCTGCACAGAACCGCGTCATAAACAGCGCCAAGGTTAATTTAACGTTATTGATCGAGGAATAACGCATGGCACGTATTGCAGGGGTCAACATCCCCAACCATCAGCACACTGTAATCGGCTTGACAGCCATCTACGGTATTGGCCGTCCACGCGCGCAAGATATTTGCGTCGCCACCGGTGTCCCGACCAATAAAAAGGTCAAGGATCTGGACGATAACGAACTGGAAAAGCTCCGTGACGAAATTGCAAAATTCGTCGTCGAGGGTGACCTGCGTCGCGAACTGTCGATGAACATCAAGCGTTTGATGGACCTGGGCTGCTACCGTGGTATGCGTCACCGTAAGGGCTTGCCTTGCCGTGGCCAACGTACCCGCACCAATGCGCGTACTCGTAAGGGTCCACGTAAAGCCGCACAATCGTTGAAGAAATAATCCCGGCACCCGCTAGTCGATTACCGGATTCAAGGAAATAATTATGGCAAAGAGCCCAAATAACGCCGCAGCAGCACGCGTGCGCAAGAAAGTTAAGAAGAACGTAGCAGAAGGTATCGCTCACGTTCACGCTTCGTTCAACAATACCATCATCACGATCACCGATCGCCAAGGTAATGCTTTGTCTTGGGCGACTTCGGGTGGTGCCGGTTTCAAGGGTTCGCGTAAATCGACTCCGTTTGCTGCCCAGGTCGCTGCTGAAGCGGCCGGCAAGGTTGCAATCGAATGCGGCATCAAGAATCTGGAAGTGCGTATCAAGGGCCCAGGCCCAGGCCGTGAATCGGCTGTGCGCGCACTGAACAATCTGGGCATCAAGATCACCCAGATCCAGGACGTGACTCCGGTCCCGCACAACGGCTGCCGCCCACCAAAGCGTCGTCGTATCTAATCTGTAGTATAATCTTGCGCTTTCGCAGAACATGCGAAAGCGTTGGAAATCACCCGCCAATGACCTTGGCGGGTTTTGTTCTTAAGCCCACTGTTTGATAGCAGGCAGATCAAACTAGCGTTCAGGCCGGCGACGGCCTTGGGACGTCATTCAATTAAAGGAAATACCGTGGCACGTTATATCGGACCTAAAGCAAAACTTTCCCGCCGTGAAGGCACCGACCTGTTCCTGAAGAGCGCACGCCGCTCGCTGGATTCCAAGTGCAAACTGGATTCCAAGCCAGGTCAACACGGTCGTACTTCCGGTGCTCGCACTTCGGACTACGGCAACCAATTGCGCGAAAAGCAAAAGGTCAAGCGTATCTACGGCGTGCTCGAGCGCCAATTCCGCCGTTACTTCGCAGAAGCCGACCGCCGCAAGGGCAACACCGGCGAAACGCTGCTGAAGCTGCTGGAAGCCCGTCTGGACAACGTCGTTTATCGTATGGGTTTCGGTTCGACCCGTGCTGAAGCGCGTCAACTGGTTTCGCACAAGGCGCTGACCGTCAACGGTATCGTCGTGAACATCGCTTCGTACCAGGTCAAGGCCGGCGACGTCGTCGCCATCCGCGAAAAGGCCAAGAAGCAAGTGCGTATCGCCGAAGCCCTGTCGCTGGCTGAGCAATCCGGTTTCCCATCGTGGGTTTCCGTCGATGCCAAGAAGCTGGAAGGCACTTACAAGACTTCCCCGGACCGTAACGAGATCGCCAACGACGTCAACGAATCGCTGATCGTCGAACTGTATTCGCGTTAATCCGTACCCTGAGTTTTCCCTGTGCCCACCTTCTTGGTGGGCATTTTTCCGACATGCCATCAGCCTTATCGGTGTAACGAACCGAGGGTATTGAAGAGGACATTTCATGCAAAATAGTTTGTTGAAGCCACGTATCATCGAAGTTGAAGCACTGGGCGCCGGTCACGCGAAGGTCGTGATGGAGCCGTTCGAGCGTGGCTATGGCCACACCCTGGGCAACGCGCTGCGCCGCGTTCTGTTGTCGTCGATGATCGGTTACGCCCCGACCGAAGTCACCATCGCCGGCGTCGTACATGAGTATTCCTCCCTCGACGGCGTGCAGGAAGACGTCGTTGACATCCTGTTGAACCTGAAGGGCGTCGTGTTCAAGTTGCATAACCGCGACGAAGTCACACTGACCCTGAAGAAAGAAGGCGAAGGCGTTGTTCTGGCATCGGATATCGATCTGCCGCACGATGTCGAGCTGATCAATCCGGATCACGTGATCGCCAACCTGACAGCAGGCGGCAAGCTGGACATGCAGATCAAGGTCGAAAAGGGCCGTGGCTATGTGCCGGGTAACGTTCGCCGTTTGTCCGAAGATGCCAACAAGACCATCGGTCGCATCATCCTGGACGCATCGTTCTCCCCAGTGCGCCGTGTTTCCTACGCTGTCGAATCGGCTCGCGTGGAACAACGCACCGATCTGGACAAGCTGGTCATCAACATCGAAACCAACGGCGTGATCACGCCGGAAGAAGCGATCCGTCAATCGGCCCGCGTCCTGGTTGATCAACTGAACGTGTTCGCCGCCCTGGAAGGCACCGAAGCGACTGCCGAAGCTCCATCGCGCGCACCGCAAGTCGATCCTATCCTGCTGCGTCCGGTCGACGATCTGGAACTGACTGTCCGTTCGGCAAACTGCCTGAAGGCCGAAAACATCTACTACATTGGCGATCTGATCCAACGTAGCGAGAATGAACTGCTGAAGACGCCGAATCTGGGCCGCAAGTCCCTGAACGAAATCAAGGAAGTTCTGGCATCCCGCGGTCTGACCCTGGGCATGAAGCTGGAAAACTGGCCGCCAGCCGGCCTGGAAAAGTAATTTTGCAATGATGGTGAGCGCTTGAAAAATCGCTCACCATGCAAAGCAAGGCAGCAAAGAATCAAGCAACACCGAAGTAGAAGCACCAAGTCCTGGCGACAGGCAATAACCCAATCGATACCGGTCCGCGGCAGCCAGACACTGCCGATAGAAGAGCTGGATTAAAACTGTAATCTGAAAGGAAATATCATGCGTCACCGTCACGGTCTCCGTAAACTGAATCGTACTTCCTCGCACCGCCTGGCAATGCTGCGCAACATGACAGTATCCCTGCTGCGCCACGAAGCCATCAAGACAACTCTGCCAAAAGCCAAGGAACTGCGCCGCGTCGTCGAGCCTATCCTGACTCTGGGCAAGACCGATACACTGGCCAACAAGCGCCTGGCATTCTCCCGCCTGCGCGACCGTGAAATCGTCGGCAAGCTGTTCTCCGAACTGGGCCCACGTTACGCAGCACGTAACGGCGGTTACGTGCGCATCCTGAAAATGGGTTTCCGCGTCGGCGACAATGCTCCTATGGCTTTCGTTGAACTGGTTGATCGTCCGGACGTCTCGGAAGAAGCGCCAAGCGTCGAGTAATCACGCTGCTGCATGCTGACATCGCGTCAAGCACGATGGAAGAAAAAAGCCAGGCTATGCCTGGCTTTTTGCATTTCGGGGACATTGCGATACCGCGCAGTTTGATTTGCCCAACTCAACCGGTCCGATTGCAACAAGCACACGCAAACACGGTCGAACCGCTTGCTGCCGGTTTCCCGGTGCAACAAATCAGCATGCCAACCAACCAACAACAACGGAGCGCTCGCGCGGCGCCAGGGATGATATGACGGAGCAAGCGATACTATCGGTCCGCAAGCTGCACAAGGCGTTCGGCGCCGGCGCGCAACGCGTCGCCATCATCAACGACCTTAGCTTCGCGCTGCGTCCCGGCGAATGCTACGGCCTGCTTGGCCCCAACGGCGCCGGCAAGACCACCACGCTGCGCCTGTGCCTCGGGTTGGCCACGCCCGACAGCGGCGAGATCCGGCTCGGCGGCAAGGTCATCCCGGACCAGGCGCGCGCCGCACGCATGCGTGTCGGCGTGGTGCCGCAGGCCGACAACCTCGATCCCGACTTCACCGTGCAGGAAAACCTGCTGGTGTTCGCGCGTTACTTCGGCATCGCCGACGCGACCATGGCGCAGCGCATTCCCGAATTGCTCGAGTTCGCCAACCTGACGGCAAAGAAGGATGCCCGCATCGCCGAGCTGTCCGGCGGCATGAAGCGGCGCCTGACGCTGGCGCGTGCATTGGTCAACGATCCCGATCTGATCTTCATGGACGAGCCGACCACCGGCCTCGATCCGCAAGCGCGCCACATGATCTGGGAGCGCCTCAAGAACCTGCTGGCACGCGGCAAGACCATCCTGCTGACCACCCACTTCATGGATGAGGCGGAACGGCTGTGCGACCGCCTGGCGGTGATCGATCACGGCAAGATGATCGCCGAAGGATCGCCGCCGGATCTGATTGCCCAGCACATCGAAGCCGAAGTGCTCGAGATCTACGGCGAGAACGCCAAATCATGGGCCGAGCAGCACGGTCGCAGCCATGCTTCGCGCGTCGAATACAGCGGCGAGACGGTGTTCTGCTACACCAACGATGCGCAGGCGCTGCTGGCCACCTTGCAGCACGTGCAGGGCGTGCGCTACATGCATCGCCCGGCCAACCTTGAAGATCTCTTCCTCAAACTTACCGGCCGCGAAATGCGCGATTAGGCGCCTGGACATCACACATGACGACAATCTACGCACCGCCGGTGTTTTCGCTGCGCTTCTACCCGATCTGGCGCCGCAATTTCCTGGTCTGGAAAAAGCTCATGGCGGCCAGCATCATCGGCAACATCGCCGAGCCGCTGATCACGCTGATCGCCTTCGGCTACGGCCTCGGCAGCATCCTCAAGGAGATCGACGGGATTCCCTACATCCACTATCTCGCCTCGGGCTCGATCTGCATGTCGGTGATGATGGCCTCGTCGTTCGAAGCGTTGTATTCTGCCTATTCGCGCATGAGCGTGCAGCGCACCTGGGATGCGTTGATGAATGCGCCGCTGGCGCTGGACGACATCGTCCTCGCCGAGCTGCTGTGGGCCGCTACCAAGTCGCTGTTCAGCGGCGCCGCCATCCTGTGCGTGATGTTCGCGCTCGGCATCGGTCTGCACCCGCAGGTGGTGCTGGTGCTGCCGGTGCTGTTCCTGGCCGGGATGACCTTCGGCGCGCTCGGGTTGATCATGAACGCGCTCGCCAAGGGCTACGATTTCTTCACCTACTATTTCACCCTGATCCTGACGCCGATGACTTTCCTGTCGGGCGTGTATTATCCGGTTGCGCAGTTGCCGTCATGGCTGCAGACGGTGTCGCAACTCCTGCCGCTGAGCGCCGCCGTGAACCTGGTGCGTCCGCTGGTGTTGGGCGGCTGGCCGCAGGCGCCGCTGCTGGATCTGGCGGTGCTGGCGTTTTATTGCTGCGCGGGATTCTATGCCGCAGTGATCTTCACGCGACGACGCTTCTGAGTTCCGAAGCAAACGGAGAGACACCATGGAACAAACGCTGATCGTACTGACCAATGTGCCCGACGCCGAGCTGGCAAAATCGCTGGCGCACACGCTGGTGGAACGCCGCCTGGCGGCCTGCGTGAATATCATGCCTGCGGTACAGTCGATATATCGGTGGCAGGGCGCCGTCGAGCATGCCAGCGAGATAAGCTTGATGATCAAGAGCACGCAGGCGCGCTATGCCGAACTGGAAGCGGCGATCGTCGCCGCGCATCCTTACGACGTGCCGGAAATCATCGCACTGCCGATTACCGCCGGCTTGCTCGCCTACCTGAATTGGATCGTTGCAGAAACCGGGAAAGAGTTGAATGTTTAAGCGTTTGCTGGTCGCCGTACGTGGCGGCTTCTTGATGAAGTTGTGGCTCGCCGCCATGTTGACGATTTCGCTGACGCCCGCAAGCGCGTCGGCGGAAGAGTATCTCGCGCCGGAAGCGGCCTTCCGTTTTTCCGCCGTGATGGTCGATGCCGGCACATTGCAGATCACCTACGCGATCGCCGACGGCTACTACATGTACCGCGACCGTTTCCACTTCAAGGCCGACGGCGCCACACTGGGCCAGCCTGATTTTCCGCATGGCAAGGTCAAGTACGACGAGAATTTCCAGAAGGAAGTCGAGACCTATCGCAACAGCGTCAGCATCCGCATCCCGGTTGAGGTGTCCACATCCCCTGGCGCATTCAAACTGGTCTCGACCGCACAGGGCTGCGCCGACAAGGGCTTGTGCTATCCGCCGATGGATACCGTTGTGGACATGTCGGCCAGCGCCGTCGGCAAGGTCGTCGGACCGGCGGATGCATCCGGCAACGTGATCGCTTCCAGCGGCTCGGACATGGACAGGATCACCGCCGCGCTCAGGAGCGGCAAGCTGCTGACTGTCCTGTCGCTGTTCTTCCTGCTCGGCGTCGGCCTCTCGTTCACGCCTTGCGTGCTGCCGATGGTGCCGATCCTGTCGTCCATCATCGTCGGCGAGGGCGCGCAAGCCAAACGCGGCCGTGGCTTGTTGCTGTCGGCCGTTTACGTGCTCGGCATGGCGCTGGTCTACACCGCGCTCGGCATTGCCGCCGGCCTGATCGGCGAAGGGCTGTCGGCGGTGCTGCAGAATCCCTGGGTGTTGTCGGCGTTCGCGCTGCTGATGGTCGGCCTGTCGCTGTCGATGTTCAATTTCTACCAGTTGCAAATACCGGCGGCCTGGCAATCGAAACTGACCGAGGCCTCCGGCCAGGGCGGCGGCAAGCTGGCGGGGGTATTTGTGATGGGCGCGATTTCCGCCCTGATCGTCGGCCCCTGCGTCGCGGCGCCGCTGGCCGGTGCGCTGCTCTACATCAGCCAGACGCGCGACGTCGTGCTGGGCGGCAGCGCCCTGTTCGCGATGGCGCTCGGCATGGGCGTGCCGCTGCTGGTCATCGGCGCTTCCGCCGGCGCCTTGCTGCCGCGCGCCGGCGGCTGGATGGAATCGGTCAAGCGCTTCTTCGGCGTACTGATGCTGGCTACCGCCTTGTGGATGGTGTCGCCGGTGATTCCGGCCTGGGCCTTCGTGGCTGGCTGGGCGGCGCTGGGCATCGCCTACGGCGCGTACTTGTTGTGGAGCAAACCGGGCCATTGGGCCGCGCGCGCCTGCGGCCTGGCGTTCGCCGCGCTGGGCCTATTGCAACTGGTCAGCGTCGCCACCGGCGGCCGCGATCCCTTGGCGCCGTTGTCGCATCTGGGCGGCGGTAAGCCGGCCGCGCATACCGATTTCGTGCGTGTGCGTTCGGTCGCCGAACTTGACGCCGCACTGGCGCAGACCGGCGGCAAGCCCGCAATGCTCGACTTCTATGCCGACTGGTGCGTGTCCTGCAAGGAGATGGAAAAATTCACCTTCACCGACCCGCGCGTGCGTGAAAAATTCGCCCGCATGGTCCTGCTGCAGATTGACGTCACCGCCAACAATGCCGACGACAAGGCCATGCTCAAACGCTTCCAGCTGTTCGGACCGCCCGGCATCATCCTGTTCGACGGCCAAGGCCGCGAACTGGCCGACAAGCGCGTGATCGGCTACCAGAATGCCGACCAGTTCTTGCAAAGTCTGCAAGCTTTGGCGCCTTGAAATTGGTCGCCGCCGGCGGTGTTTTCATAGCGCGGCGTTATTTGGTTACTCGTTAATAATTGTTGGGCCGCGACGTCACTGACGTTATAGTAGACGTCCTGAATTTTGTTACCAAGGAGACTGACATGACACTACGTTTGGGCGACACCGCGCCGGATTTCGAGCAAGATTCCTCCATCGGCAAAATCAAGTTCCACGAATGGGCAGGCGACTCCTGGGTAGTCCTGTTCTCGCATCCGGCCGACTTCACGCCGGTCTGCACCACTGAACTCGGCCTGACCGCCAAGCTGAAACCTGAATTCGACAAGCGCAACGTCAAGGCCATCGCCCTGTCGGTCGACGGCGCCGAAGCGCATACCAAATGGATCAAGGACATCGAAGACACGCAGAAGACCGTGGTCGGTTTCCCTATCGTCGCCGACGTCGACAAGAAAGTCGCCGGCCTGTACGACATGATCCATCCGAACCAGTCCGAAACCGCGACCGTGCGTTCGCTGTTCATCATCGATCCGAAGAAGAAGGTGCGCCTGATCATCACTTACCCGATGAGCACCGGCCGCAACTTCGACGAAGTGCTGCGCGTGCTGGATGCACTGCAACTGACCGACGGCTACACCGTGGCCACACCGGGCAACTGGAAAGACGGCGACGACGTCATCATCCCGTTGTCGGTCAAGGACGAAGAAGTGATCAAGCAGAAGTATCCGAAGGGTTACACCTCGCCGCGTCCTTACCTGCGCATCACGCCGCAGCCGAACAAGTGAGCTGAAGCATAAGCATCATCAAAAGCGCTCCCGCAACGGAGCGCTTTTTTTACGCCTCTTCCTTCGGCGTCTCGGTGAACTCGTCGATGAACAGTTGCGCCACCGACGAGCGCATGCTGCCGTGGCGCGTCACCAATTGATACGGCTCGCTGCGCGAATGCAGCGGCAGCGGCAGGATCGTGGTCATGCCGAAGCGTGTGCAGAACTGCGCCACGTCGACCGACATCAGCGCCACGAAGGATGGATTCCTTTGCAATAACGACAAGGTGGTGAAGGCCGAGGTGGTTTCCAGCAAGTGCAGCGGGAAGCGCAGGTTGGCTTCGTGGAATTCGCGCTCCAGCAGCAGTCGCATCGGCATGTTGGCCGAGTACACCACCCAACGTGAATCGGCCAGGTCGGTCAGCTGCAGCGTGTCGCGTCCCGCCAGCGGGTGGTTGATGTTGGCCACCACCGCCAATTTCTCGTTGTGGATCTCGATGCTGTCGTACAAATGCGGCTGCTGGCTGATGCTGGTGCGGCAGATCGCCATGTCCAGCCGGCCCTGGTCAAGCAGGCGCAGCAGCCGCGCGCTGGTGTCTTCGACGATTTCCACTGACAGCGCCGGGCGCTTTTCCAGCAGCCGCGTCAGCGCATCGGTCAGCAGCGGCACTGCGCCCATGATCACCCCCAGCGCCAGCCGGCCGCCGTGGCCCTGCAGGATGCCGATCATGTCTTCGCGCAAATGCGCCAGGTCGGTCTGGATCAGGCGCGCGTAGCGGATCACGCAATGGCCGAGGTCGGTCGCCTCCAGGCCGCGGTTGGTGCGCACGAACAGTTGCGCGCCCAGGGTAGTTTCGATCTCCTGCAAGGCCTTGCTGGCGCCTGGCTGCGTCAGCGCGACCTGTTCCGCCGCCTTGAGCAGCGAGCCATGGTCGGCCAACGCGATCAGCAGGCGCAGCTGCTTCAGATGCAGGCGGGAAGTGATGGAGCTCAGCGAGGGGATTTCTTGCATCATGGGAATGACTTTTGTATGAATATAAGTTATAGCTGTATCAGCAGCTCTCATTAGGCAAAGCCTGCCGATTGGCATACAGTTTTGCCTCTAAAGCTTGATTCGCACAGGGAAACCGCCTGATGCGCCGTGGTTCGGAAGCCGCCGGCTCCGCAACACGCTGCAAGTATATCTATAACTTTAAGGCTATGTACGATGGCATTGATTAACTACATTACCCAAGTCCAGTTCGACTTCGGCGCGCTCGCGCTGCTGCAGCAGGAATGCGACCGCATCGGCATCCGCAAGCCGCTGATCGTCACCGACATGGGCATCCGCAATGCCGGCATCCTCGACAAGGTGGTCGCCCAACTGAAAGATGGCGCCCAAGTTGCCGTGTTCGATCAGACGCCGCCGAATCCAAATGAAACCGCCGTGCGCGCTGCGGTCAAACTGTTCCGCGACAGCGCCTGTGATGGCATCATCGCCGTCGGCGGCGGTTCCTCGATCGATCTTGCCAAGGGCGTGGCCGTCTGCGGCACGCACGAAGGCACGCTCAAATCGTTTGCGCTGATCGAAGGCGGCCTCGCCAACATCACCGCCAAGACCGCACCCGTGATCGCCATCCCGACCACTGCCGGCACCGGCAGCGAAGTCGGCCGCGGCGCCATCCTGATCCTCGACGACGGCCGCAAGGTCGGCGTGTTGTCGCCGTACCTGGTGCCGCGCCTGGCGATCTGCGATCCCGAACTGACCCTGAATCTGCCGGCCATGATGACCGCCGCCACCGGCATGGACGCCATCGCCCACTGCCTGGAAACCTTCATGGCGCCGTCCTTCAACCCACCGGCCGACGGCATTGCGCTGGATGGTCTGTGGCGCGCCTGGGCGCACATCGAAACCGCCACCAAGGAACCGCACGACCGCGAAGCGCGCCTGAACATGATGAGCGCATCGATGCAAGGCGCCATGGCATTCCAGAAGGGCCTCGGCTGCGTGCACAGCCTGAGCCACTCGCTGGGCGGCATCAATCCGCGCCTGCACCACGGCACCCTGAACGCCATCTTCCTGCCCGCCATCATCGAGTTCAACAAGGATTCGGAGTCGGTCATCAAGGAAAAGAAACTGGCGCGCATCGCGCACGCCATGGGACTGGCAAGCGAAGCCGACATCGGCCCTGCGATCAAGGACATGAGCAAGCGCCTCGGCTTGCCGACCGGCCTGGCCGAACTCGGCGTGACCGAAGACATGTATCCGAAGATCATCAAGGGCGCGCTGGCTGACCACAGCCACAAAACAAATCCGCGCGTGGCGTCGGAAGACGACTACGCTCGTATGCTCACCCAATCGATGTAAATCTGGAGAACTATAAAAATGACACTGCTCGGACATAACTATATCGGCGGCGGACGCAGCGGCGAAGGCGACGTCAAGTTGCTCAGCATCGCAGCGGCGACCGGCGAAGCGCATGCCGTACCGTTCCTGACCGCGACCGAAGCCGAAGTCAGCGCTGCGGTCGACGCCGCCAGCGCGGCCTATCCGGCTTATCGCGCTTTGCCTGCGGAAGCGCGTGCCAAATTCCTCGACGCCATCGCAGAAGAAATCGACGCCCTCGGCGACGACTTCATCGCGGAAGTCTCGCGTGAAACCGCCTTGCCTGCAGGTCGCCTGCAAGGCGAGCGCAGCCGCACCAGCAACCAGATGCGTTTGTTCGCCAAGGTCCTGCGCCGCGGCGATTTCTACGGTGCCCGCATTGATACCGCTTTGCCGCAACGCCAGCCGCTACCGCGTCCCGATCTGCGTCAATACCGCATCGGCGTCGGTCCGGTGGCCGTGTTCGGCGCCAGCAATTTCCCATTGGCGTTCTCGGTGGCCGGCGGTGACACTGCCGCTGCACTGGCAGCCGGTTGCCCGGTCGTGTTTAAGGCGCACAGCGGCCATCTGATCACGTCGGAACTGGTGGCTGACGCCATTGAGCGCGCAGTCAAGCGCAGCGGCGTGCCGGCCGGCACCTTCAACATGATTTACGGCGATCGCGTCGGTGCGCAACTGGTCAAGAGCGCCGGCATCCAGGCGGTCGGTTTCACCGGTTCGCTGCGCGGCGGTCGTGCACTGTGCGACATGGCGGCAGCGCGTCCGCAACCGATCCCGGTGTTCGCCGAAATGTCGAGCATCAACCCGATCATCGTGTTGCCGCAAGCATTGGCGACACGCGGTGAAGCAATCGCCCGCGACCTGATCGGCTCGGTGGTGGTCGGCGTCGGCCAGTTGTGCACCAGCCCGGGCCTGGTGCTCGGCGTGCGTTCGCCGGAACTGACCAAGTTCATTGAACAACTGCGCGAAGCGACACTTGCACAATCGCCCGCGACCATGCTCAACAGCGCCGGTCTGAAGACCTACGGCGGCGGTGTGGAACGCCTGAGCAAAGTCCCCGGCGTAGTCGTTCTTGCCGCCGGCGGCAGCAGCGAAACTCAAGCCGTGCCGCACCTGTTCAAGGCGGAAGCATCGGTGCTGTTCACCAAGGAAGCACCGCTGGAAGAAGAAGTGTTCGGCCCCGCGACCGTGATCGTCGAGCTGGAAAGCCGCGAACAACTGATCGACTTCGCCCGCAACATGCACGGTCAATTGACCGCGACTCTGCAAGCGCAACCGGAAGACCTGCGCGCTCACCAGGACCTGATCGCGCTGCTGGAACAAAAGGCCGGCCGTCTGCTGGTCAACGGTTTCCCGACCGGCGTCGAAGTCAGCGATGCAATGGTGCACGGCGGCCCGTATCCGGCGACATCGGATTCCCGCGGTACCTCGGTAGGTACGCTGGCGATCGATCGCTTCCTGCGTCCGATCTGCTACCAGAACTATCCGGACGAGTTGTTGCCGGCGGCACTGCAAAACAGCAATCCGCTCGGCCTGCTGCGTCTGGTTGACGGTGAGCCGACCAAGGCTGTGGTGAACGATCCGCGTACTGCATAACAATTTGATTTGAACAGGGAGGCGGCGCGCAATTCCAGGTTGCGCGCCGCGGCAGGACCATAACAACAGAGGAGACGGGTTTGAAAAAATTTCTGAAAATGGCGGCATTGTCCGCCGCGATGTCGGTTGCAATATCTGCGGCATTCAGCGGTAACGCCAATGCAGCCGGCGACACCATCAAGATCGGCTTCATCACCGACTTGTCCGGCACCTATGCCGACATGGACGGCCAAGGCGGTATCGAAGCGATCAAGATGGCGATCGCCGATGCAGGCGGCACCATCAACGGCAAGAAGGTCGAATTCGTGTTCGCCGATCACCAGAACAAGGCCGACATCGCCGCCAACAAGGCGCGCGAATGGTTTGACCGCGACGGCGTCGACATGCTGGTCGGCGGCGTGAACTCGGCAGCCAGCCTGGCCATGGGCAAAGTGGCCGGCGAAAAGAAAAAGGTCTTCATCTCGGTCGGTGCCGGCACCACTCGCCAGACCAATGAAGAATGCAATGCTTACACCGTCCAGTACGCCTACGACACCACGGCATTGGCGCGCGGCACCGGCGCTGCGATCACCAAGCAGGGCGGCAAGTCGTGGTACTTCGTGACGGCAGATTACGCCTTCGGCACCTCGCTTGAAAAAGACACCAGCGATGTCGTGAAGGCAGGCGGCGGCACCGTCGTTGGCCAGGTCCGTGCACCGCTGGCAACATCGGACTTCTCGTCCTTCCTGCTGCAGGCGCAAGCCTCCAAGGCGCAGATCCTGGGTCTGGCGGTTGCCGGCGGCGACGTCATCAATGCCATCAAGGCAGCCAATGAATTCGGCGTGAACAAGACCATGAAGCTGGCCGGTTTGCTGATCTTCATCACCGACACGCACTCGCTGGGCCTGCAAGTCACGCAAGGCATGTACCTGACCGACGGCTGGTATTGGGACATGAACGACCAGTCGCGCGCATGGGGCAATCGCTACTTCGGCAAGATGAAGAAGATGCCGACCATGTTCCAGGCCGGTGACGCATCAGCCGTGGGCCAGTATCTGAAGGCGGTCAAGGCCGTGGGTAGCACTGATGCCGACAAGGTCATGGATTACCTGCGCAAGAACAAGATCAACGATTTCTTCACCTCCAACGGCGTGGTCCGTCCGGATGGCCGCATGGTGCATGACATGTACCTGATGGAAGTGAAAAAGCCGTCCGAATCCAAGCGCCCATGGGATTACTACAAGCTGGTGCAGACGATTCCAGGCGACCAGGCGTACATGACCAAGGCCGAGTCGAAGTGCTCGCTGTGGAAGTGATCGCAAGGACAGCAAAGACATAGCAAAGACAGTAAGGACAGATTTGAAGTAGCAACATTTCTGAGCAGAAGTCGGCGCAAGCCGATGCATTTCAGCGCATCTCGACTCACGTCGGGGTGCGCTTTTTTTATGCGGCGTTCAGATTGTTTGCGCTGTCCTGCGTATGCCAATAGTTGATGCACACTTGCGCCAAGGCTTCGTTGGTGTCGACCGACAGCGCCAGCAGGGGAGAGTTGATGCGCGCAAGGCTGGTGGCGATTTCAGTACAGGCCAGCACCAGACGGGTTGCGCCGCGCGCCAGCAGACGTTTGCCGGCGGCCTCGAGCAGGCGACCGCCTTCTTCAAGCTTGCCGTGCTTGACGGCATAGCAGCCGGGCATGAACAGCTCGTCGAGTTCATCTGCCGTGTTGGCGACGTAGGGCCGCTGCAAGGCATCGAAACGATCCTGATACAGACGTGACTGCAAAGCGCCGCGCGTGGCCAGCAAGCCGATGACTTCGCTGGTCTCGCCCAATTGTGCAAGGGTGGCGTCGACGATATGGAACAAGGGCGCTGCGCTCGCTGCGGCCAGCTCATCGAACCAATGATGCGCGGTGTTGCAGGGGATGGCGATGCGCGTCGCGCCGGCTGCATTGAGCACGGCGATGCCTTGCAACATCGCCGGCAAGGGCGACGGTCCGCCACGTGACAGCGCGAGCTGGCGATCCGGGATTTGCGACACGTTCCACAGCAGCGTCGGGATGTGCTGCTGCTCGGTCTCGACATGATTCAACTCCAGCAGCTTGTGTGCAAAATCCACCGCCGCCAGCGGCCCCATGCCGCCCAGCACGCCAAGCAAAGCTGTACTCATGCGCCGATACCGGCCATGCTCTTGCGCGCTTCCTCCCGCACGATGTGCAGGATCTTTTGCTTGAGCGCGCCGTAGCCGGCGTCGGCCACCAGCAATTCGACGTCGCGCGGACGCGGGAAGGGCAGTTTGAATTCCGCACAGATGCGGCCCGGGCGCGCCGACATCACCAGCACGCGATCAGCCAGGAACAGGGCTTCATCGACGTCGTGCGTGATGAACAGGATGGTGGTGCCGGTGGTCTGCCAGACGCTGGTCAGCAGCTCTTGCATCATGAGTCGCGTCTGTGCGTCGAGCGCGCCGAACGGTTCGTCCATCAGCAGGATTTCCGGATTGGGCAGCCAGGCGCGTGCGAGCGCGGCGCGCTGGCGCATGCCGCCCGACAATTGCCACGGCATGTGATGCTGGAAATCCTGCAAGCCGACCAGGCGCAGATAGCGCTCGGCTTCAGGCAGATAGACGGACTTCCTGACGCCGGCCATGCGCGGACCGAAGGTCACGTTGTCGAGCACGGACAGCCACGGGAACAGCGTCGGCTGCTGGAACACCACGCCGCGTTCCGGACCGGGTTTGTTGACCGCGACGCCGTCGAGCAGGATGGCGCCTTCGTCGGCTTGTTCGAAACCGGCGATCAGGTTGAGGATGGTCGATTTGCCGCAGCCCGACGGGCCCAGCAGGCAGACCAGTTCACCCTGTTCCAGCTCCAGTGAAATATCCGACAACACCGGCGTGGCCGCCTGTTTGCCGGAGGTGAAACTCTTGCTGATGCCGGCCAGCCGCACGCGGGCGGGCAGTTGTGCAATCTGGTTCATAGCTTACTTAGCTTCATCATGAATCGCGTCCCGCCCAAGGTACAAAGGCGCGCTGCAGCAGCACCAGCGCGAGGTCGAACAGATAGCCGATGATGCCCAGCAACAGGATGCCGAGCATCACCACGTCGGTGCGCAAATAGGTGCCGGCGTTGATCACCATCCAGCCGAGGCCGGAGTTGGCGGCCACCATTTCGGCGGCGATCAGCGAAGTCCAGCCGATGCCGATCGACAGGCGCACGCCGGTGAAAATTTCCGGCAAGGCATTCGGCAACACCACGCGCGTAAACAGCTGGTAGCGATTGGCGCCCAGCGTCTGTGCCGCGCGCAGGCGGTTCTTGTTGACGCCGACGGCGGCAGCGGCGGCGCTGACCACCACGCTGAGGAAGCAGGAGATGAAGATCAGGAAAAACTTGGAGCCTTCGTCAATGCCGAACCACACCACCGTCAACGGAATCAGCGCAATCTTCGGCAACGGCCGCAGGAATTGCACGAACGGTTCCAACACTGCGCTGACCGGTTGCGACAAGCCCATCGCCAGCCCCAGCGGAATGCCTGCGGCGATGGCGGCGGCGAACGCTACCGTCGCGCGCAGCACGCTCACGAGGATGTGCTGCCACAGCGAGACCTGGCGATAGCCGTCGGCCAGGATGTCGACCGTGGTCTGGAAGATTTCGCTCGGCGGCGGCAGCAGCAGCGGATCGATCCAGTGCAGGCTGCCGGACAACTGCCACACGCCCAGCACCAGCGCCACGGCGGCGGTGCTGACGGCGGCGCGTTTGGCCGGACCCATACCGAGATCAAGGCCGGTATGGCGGCTTGCCTGCGCCGTCATGGGCGGGCTCCGCTTGCTTGCGGTGTGACGTGGCGCGTGGACATTACTTGGCGACGGCCTGTTTCAGGTAGCTGGTGTTGATGGCCGGTGCAAACGATTCCGGCACGTCGCTCTTGCGCAGGTCGCCGATTTCCACGAGGAAGTTGGCGGTGTCCTTGGCGGCCTTGGCGATGCCCGAGGTCGGCGTGGTGGCGCCGTTGCCGAGGTAGGACGGGGTCAGCTGCTCGGTGCTGGATGGATATTCCAGGCCGGTCAGCACGCTGCGTGCGGTTTCAAACGGGATGTCGAGATGCTTGGCGATCAGTTGCGCGGAACCGTCCGGATCCTTCTTGTACTGGTCGACTTTTTCCTGGTAGGTGCGCAGGAACTTCACGACCAGCTGCGGATACTTGTCGGCGAATTCCTTGCGAACGACGAAGTTGTTGTAGACCAGGTAACCGTCTTTTTGCAGCTGCTTGGTGACGAAGATTTCGTGACCGCCGTCAGCTTCGAACTGTTGCGTGAACGGGCCCCAGACATAGGCTGCGTCGATGTCGCCGCGCTTCCATGCGGCGACCTGGTCGGCCGGCTTCAGCGGCACCAGGCGGATCTTGGATTTGTCGAGACGGTTGACCTTGATGGCCAGTTCCAGCGCATATTGCGCGGTCGAGTTGGGCGGATAGGCGACGGTCTTGCCTTCGATGTCCTTGATCGAATTGATGTTCTTGCTCTTGCGGCCGATCAGGCGTTCGCTGGTGGCGATGACTTCGGGCACGCTGATGATTTCAATCGGCAGCTTGCGCGCGATGCCGGCAACAGCGGGGCTGGAGCCGAAGCGGGCGATGTCGATTTCCTTGGCGGCGAACAGCGACAGCACGTCGGCGCCGGTGGCGAACGGAATCCATTTCACCGGTGCGCCGAAGGATTTGTCGAAGGACTTGTCGATCTTGCCGAGGATCCAGACGCGCGGTCCGCCGGCCCAGGCGAAGCGGACTTCCTGCGGTACGTCTTCGGCATGGGCAAGGCCTGCACCGAGTGTGGTGATGATGAGCGCCGCAGCGGCAGCGAGCTTCTTGAAGAGAGTATGCGATGTCATTTCCCGACCCCGTTTTATTGTTGAGCGATGGGCGCGCAGGAAAGTAAAAATACGCGCGCCAAAAGAATCGGAGCCCGAACGGACTCCGTATTTCGCAGACTATAAAGAGTCCGGCGACTTTGTAAAAATACCAATTCAGAGATTGCATATCCGGATTTCGACTAAGCGCGTCGGCGTGTGGAAAATCCGCAGTGGGAGGTAGGAAAAGAGGAGAAGGCGCGGCGTCACGCTGAAGGCGACGCCGGCGGGATTGCTTTTACCGCTTTATTTCTTCAGATAGCGCGCGATGTCGCGGGCGAAATACGTCAGCACGCCGTCAGCGCCGGCGCGCTTGAAGGCCATCATCGCTTCCATCATGGCCTTGTCGTGATCGAGCCAGCCGTTTTGCGCAGCCGCCTTGATCATCGCGTATTCGCCGCTGACCTGGTAGGCGAAGGTCGGCACCTTGAATTCGTCCTTCACGCGACGCACGATGTCCAGATACGGCATGCCGGGTTTGACCATGACCATGTCGGCGCCTTCCTGCAGATCCAGCGCCACTTCGCGCAAGGCTTCGTCGCTGTTGGCCGGATCCATCTGGTAGGTGCTCTTGCTACCCTTGCCGAGATTGGCGGCCGAGCCGACCGCATCGCGGAACGGGCCATAGAAGGCCGACGCGTATTTGGCCGAGTAGGCCATGATGCGGGTGTAGATGAATTTCTCCGCTTCCAGCGCGTCGCGCACCGCGCCGATACGGCCATCCATCATGTCCGACGGCGCCACGATGTCGACGCCGGCCTGCGCTTGCGCCAGGGCCTGGCGCACCAGCAGCGCGGTGGTTTCATCGTTGAGCACGTAGCCGTTGTCATCCATCACGCCGTCCTGGCCATGGCTGGTGTACGGATCGAGCGCGACGTCGGTGAGGATGCCGAGTTCGGGGAAGCGCTGCTTGAGCGCCGCCACCGCGCGCGGCACCAGGCCGTCGGGATTGATGGCTTCGATGCCGTCGGGCGTTTTCAGCGCGACATCGATGACCGGGAACAGCGCCAGCACCGGAATGCCGAGCGCGACCGTGTCTTCGGCCACGTGCAGCAACTGGTCGATAGACAGGCGCTCGACGCCGGGCAGAGAGCCGACCGGGGTGCGCAGGTTCTGGCCTTCCTGGATGAAGACCGGATAGATCAGGTCGGCGGGCGTGATGACATTTTCCTGCATCATGGCGCGCGAAAAAGCATCCTTGCGCATGCGGCGCATGCGGATGGCGGGGAACTGGGCGGAGGTGGAAGTCGATGACATAGTGAGTGCTCGCTAAACCGCAAAGGAAGGCTGCTACGGGCAGACGGCTGGCGCTATCGGCCAGCCTTCGCGCCATGATGTTGCCGGCCTTTTAACTGCGGACAAATTTAAACAATTTCAATTAAAAAATAGTCAAAAGACGATAATTAAAAAATCGATTCGTCCTCTGAAACTTTTCTCCCGGGAGGGGTTCTGACGCATAGGCAATGTATGTTGCCTCCCGCTTCCCCTTCCCTCCCTGAGCGGGGCTCATCGTGCAAACGATAGGCGTTTGCCCTGGAAAGGTTTCCCCCCTTCCAGGGCATTTTTATTTGCGCTCGTACTTTCGCTGTTAATTGCGCTATTAATTCTCTTCGTTGCCGATGTCGTCGGGACCATTCGTTGCATCCCCGTCGGTATCTTCAGAATCTTCGTCATTCGACAATCCCGCCAATTCCAGAATCTTGTCGTTGGCCTCTTCGAGGCCGGTGCGCTTGAGCGCGGAAAACAATTGCGCCGTGAACGGAAACGGCTGGCCGTTTGCATCGACGTAGCTGGACAGGAACGTGTGCGCCTGGCGCAATGCATTGGTAGCATCGTTGCGGTTGAGTTTGTCGGCTTTGCTGAGGATGCAATGCAGCGGCTTGCCGGTGGGCGCAAACCATTCCACCATCTGGATATCGAGTTCGGTAAAAGGCCGGCGCGAGTCGACGATCATCACCAGCGCAGCGAGCTGGTCGCGGCGGCGCACATAGTCGCCCAGCAGTTCCTGCCAGTGCAGCTTGGCCGACCCGGACACCTGGGCGTAGCCGTAACCGGGCAAGTCGACCAGCAGGGCGCGGATTTCTTCCACTTTTGTCTCATCTTTGCGATGCTGCGCTATATGCGCGCCGCCGATCGAGAAATAGTTGATATGCTGTGTGCGTCCTGGCGTTTTCGATGCAAAAGCCAACTTTTTTTGATTGCACAGTACGTTGATGGCCGTGGATTTGCCGGCATTGGAGCGGCCTGCAAAGGCGATCTCCGGTACCTGAGTATTTGGCAAATCACGGAGATGATTCACCGTGGTGAAGAAGCGGGCTTGCCAAAGTTGGGACATAGTAGGAGGAAAATGCATTGAAAGTGGGCAAAAATGCCGAAAAGCTATTGTACAATAAGGGGTTGTCTCTTGTTGTGTTGTACTGGGGGAAACACTTTTCGGCTGTGCATTTTCAAGCGTGCCTGAAAAGTTAGGGAAAGAGGAATCGCGTCGCCAACCTGGCAATTTATTATCACAATCAAGTCTCAGGGTGTTTGAATGAATCGTGCCTTTTCGCCGTTGTTGAAATCCTTATTCATTGCAATGCTGGCGGTATCTTCCGCAGCATTTGCAGCCGAAGAAAAAAAACCCGAGCCAGTCGCCAAGGTTGATCCGGCCAAAGGCGAAGCGCTCTATACCAACGGCGACGCGGCGCGCAACATCACCGCCTGCGTTTCCTGTCATGGCGCCGCGGGCAATTCGACCATTACCGCCAATCCGCGCCTGGCGGGCCAGCATACCGCCTACATCGTCAAGCAATTGACCGATTTCCGCGCCGCCGGCCGCAGCAACCCCATCATGTCGCCGCTGGCCAAGGCCTTGTCGGATGATGACGTGAAGAACATCGCCGCCTACCTCAACGCCCAGGCCCCGAAGCCGGGCGCCGCCAAGAGCAAGGACACCCTTGAACTCGGCAAGCAGATCTGGCGCGGCGGCATCGCCTCCAAGAACGTTCCGGCCTGCGCCGGTTGCCACAGCCCGAACGGCGCCGGCATCCCTGCACAGTATCCGCGTCTGGCCGGCCAGCACCAGGATTACACGGTGACCGAATTGACAGCCTTCCGCGGCGGCACGCGCAGCAACAGCCCGCAGATGACGACCATTGCGGACCGCCTGTCGGACAAGGAAATCAAGGCTGTGGCAGACTACATCGCCGGCCTGAAGTAAAGAATCCGTTTTAAAGAATCAGTTGTAAAAATCCGATGTAAAAATTCGGTCGCAACAAATTGGAGGGGGTGGCTGCGAAGCCGCCCCTTTTTGCATTTCCGTCTTGCCAGGCCAACTCACCCCGGCAGGCGAGGCAGCCGCTGAGAACTGCACCGCAGAAAACTGCACCGCAAGCAGCAACGACAAGCACCATCGAGCATCGATAAAGGTAGCACTTATGACAGGCAGTACCGCAGGCATCCAACTGAAGACCCGCCAACGCTGGGTCGCCGAAGTCGTCGAGCTGTTTTCCTCCATGCGCTTTGCCATCAGCCTGCTGACGCTGATCGCGGTCGCCTCCATCATCGGCACCGTGCTGCAGCAGAACCAGCCGATGCCGAACTACGTCAACCAGTTCGGGCCGTTCTGGTTCGAGGTGTTCGGCAAGCTTGGCCTCTACGCTGTGTACTCGGCCTGGTGGTTCCTGATGATCATGGGTTTCCTGGTGCTGTCGACCTCGCTGTGCATCGCGCGCAACGGTCCCAAAATGCTCAAGGACATCAGCAGTTGGCGTGAAAACGTGCGCGAGCAATCGCTGCGCAATTTCCACCACAAGGCCGAATGGACCGCCGCCACGCCGGTGGCCGGCATGGCGCTGCAACTGGCGCAGCGCATCGGCGCCAACGGCTACAAGGTCAAGTTGCTGGAAAAGGACGGCGCCACGCTGATCGCCGCCAAGAAGGGCGCGGCCAACAAACTGGGTTACATCTTCGCCCACTCCGCCATCGTCATCATCTGCCTGGGCGGCCTGCTCGACTCCGACCTGCCGATCCGCTTCCAGCAATGGTTCTACGACAAGACGCCATTTACCGGCAACGGCGTGATTTCGCAGATTCCGGCCGAGCACCGGCTGGGCCTGGGCAATCCGACCTTCCGCGGCAACACGCTAATCCCTGAAGGCGCCAGCAGCAGCACCGCCATCATCCCGCAGCAGAACGGCGTGATGATCCAGGACCTGCCGTTCACGATCCAGTTGAAGCGCTTCGTCATCGACTACTACTCAACCGGCATGCCGAAGCTGTTCGCGAGCGACGTCATCGTGCGCGACAACGCCACCGGCAAGGATTTTGCTGCGACCATCAAGGTCAATGAACCGCTGATCTACAACGGCGTGGCGGTGTACCAGTCCAGTTTCGAAGACGGCGGCAGCAAGCTGCGCCTGACCGGCCATGCGATGACCGGCGCCGACGACAAGCGCTTCGAGATCGCCGGTGAAGTCAACGGCAGTACGCCGTTGTCGGCGGCCAAGGACAATGAGTACACGGTGGAGTGGAGCGGCTTCCGTCCCTTCAACGTGGAAAACATGAACAACAACGGCAACAGCGCCAACGGCGGCGGCAGTGGCGATGTTCGCAGCGTCAACAAGAGCCTCAACCAGAGCATGGGCAAGTCGTTCGCCGATGGCCTCGACAAGCATCTCGGCTCGGGCGCCAAGAACGCCAACAGCAAGGACCTCAAGAACGTCGGCCCGAGCGTGCAATACAAATTGCGCGACAAGACCGGCCAGGCGCGCGAGTTCCTGAACTACATGCAGCCGGTACAGGTCGACGGCGCCTATGTCTTCCTGGCGGGGGTACGCGACATGCCGGACGAGCAATTCCGCTACCTGCGCATTCCGGCCGATGACGAAGACAGCGTCGACGAGTGGATGCGCCTGCGCGCCGCGCTGGCCAATCCGGCCTTGCGCGCGGAAGCCGCCACACGCTACGCGCGCCAGGCCATGAAAGGCGACGGCGCCAATGCCCAGCAGTTGCGCGACCAGGTGCAGCAGTCGGCCTTGCGCGGCCTGAGCATCTTCGCCGGCGACGGCAAGGAATCGGGTTACATCGCGGTGTCGCGCTTCATCGAGAAGATCCCCGCCGCCGAGCAGGAAAAAGCCGCCGACATCTTCATGAAGATCCTCAACGGCAGCATGTGGGAGTTGTGGCAGGTCGCGCGCGAGAAGGCCGGCCTGAAATCCATGGGCACCGACGAGAAGCATGCGCGTTTCCTGCAGTTGGCGATCAACGCGATGGCCGACGCCGGCTTCTACCATGCGCCGGTGTACCTCAAGCTGAGCGGTTTCGACGAGATCAAGGCCTCGGTGTTCCAGGTCACGCGCTCGCCGGGCAAGAAAGTGGTCTATCTGGGTTGCCTGTTCCTGGTGCTGGGCGTGTTCTCGATGCTGTACATCCGCGAGCGTCGCCTGTGGGTCTGGATCCGCCCGCAAGACGACGGCGGATCGCATTCGCTGATGGCCATGAGCACCCAGCGCAAGACGATGGATTTCGATAAGGAATTCGAATTACTGAAGGCGAAGCTGTCGCAAACGGCGTAAGCTAGCGTCGGACATAATATAGGCATGAGCGTTTAACGCTTATGCCCGCAACGACATATCTCCCGCGCGCTAGACGGGTAGGATGTCGGAGGGCCTGATGCCGCGACGATGCGCGGCGGCCCCAGGATTGAACTGGAGATCGTAATGGAATTGAGCCAAACCCACGCTTATTCGCAGGATATCGGCTTTTTCAAGCGCCTCAGCGTGCTTGACTGGATTTACGCGGCCGCGCTGGTGGCGGCATCGCTGTTTGCGCTGAGCCGCTACGGCGGCCACATGGATTACTACGAAAAAGCGGTGCTGCTGCTGGCGGCGCCGACCTTCGCCTGGCTCGGCTGGCACTGGAAATCGGTGCGCTGGCTGATGGCGGTGCTGGCGGTGCTGGCGCTGTCGGCGATCGCCATGTACGGCGGCGCGCTGGAGATGGCCGACAAGAAATTCTTCCTCAAATACCTGCTCTCCAGCCAGTCGGCCATCCTGTGGATGAGCGCGCTGTTCGTGTTGTCCACGCTGTTCTACTGGGTCGGCCTGGTGGCGCGTTCCGGCACCGGCGCCGCACTCGGCTCCAAGCTGTGCTGGGCGGCAGTGGTGCTGGGCTTCACCGGCATGCTGGTGCGCTGGTACGAGTCCTACCTGATCGGTCCGGACATCGGTCACATCCCGATTTCCAACCTGTACGAAGTGTTCATCCTGTTCTGCATGATCACGGCGCTGTTCTACCTGTATTACGAAGATCGCTACGCCACCCGCCAGCTCGGCGCCTTCGTGCTGCTGGTGATTACGGCGGCGGTCGGTTTCCTGCTGTGGTACACGGTCTCGCGCGACGCCGCCGAGATCCAGCCGCTGGTGCCGGCGCTGCAAAGCTGGTGGATGAAGATCCACGTGCCGGCCAACTTCATCGGCTACGGCACCTTCGCGCTGGCGGCGATGGTGGCGGTGGCCTACCTGCTCAAATCCAAGGGTTACCTGGAAGATCGGCTGCCGTCGCTGGAAGTGCTCGACGACGTCATGTACAAGGCCATCGCGGTCGGCTTCGCCTTCTTCACCATCGCCACCATCCTCGGCGCGCTGTGGGCGGCCGAAGCCTGGGGCGGCTACTGGTCATGGGATCCGAAGGAAACCTGGGCGCTGATCGTTTGGCTCAACTATGCAGCGTGGCTGCACATGCGTCTGATGAAGGGCCTGCGCGGCCAGGTTGCCGCCTGGTGGGCGCTGGTGGGTCTGCTGGTCACGACCTTCGCCTTCCTCGGCGTGAACATGTTCCTGTCCGGCCTGCATTCCTACGGCGAACTGTAAGCGAACCGCACCATGACGACAGCGCTTCCCGCGATTGATACCATCGACCTGATCCTGTTCGACTGCGACGGCACCCTGGTCGACAGCGAAATCGTCGCCGCCGACGCCTGGGTCGAGCACAGCGCACGCTTCGGCGTCAGCATCACCGCGGTCGAGGCGCTGGAGAAATTCAAGGGCGTCAACATGGCCGACTGCGTGGCCGAGATCGAACGCCTGGCCGGCAGTCCCTTGCCGGCCAGCTTCGTGACCGAACTGCGCGATCTCATGGCGATCATGTTCCGCGCCCGCCTGCAGCCGATCGCCGGCGCGCTCGAGCTGGTGCAGTCGCTGGCCGTGCCGTTTTGCCTGGCGTCCAATGCACCGCGTGAAAAGATCGAGTTGTGCCTGCGCGTGACCGGCATGCTGCCGTATTTTGAAGGCCGGATTTACAGCGCCTACGACGTGCAGAAATGGAAGCCGGATCCGGCCTTGTTCCTGCATGCTGCAGCCGCCATGGGTGTTGCGCCGGCGCGCTGCGCCGTGGTCGAAGACAGCCTGCCCGGCGTCAAGGCCGGCCTGGCGGCGGGTATGACGGTGTTTGCGCTGCAGTCGGAAGACCATGTGCTGACCTTGCCCGACGGCGTGCACGTGATCCGCGAATTGGCGGAATTGCCGGGCCGCCTGGCGCCGGTCGCCAATCTCTCCTGACCCGGGTCTCCCCCGGCACAATCAAATCGGCGAACTTCTGTAAGATGGTGCGGATCAACGCGACCAATGGTCGTCAGTTACCGCCACAGGAGATTCCATGTTCATCAAGCGCCAACTCCGCAACATCGACGTCCCGCTGTCCTCCGAGATCACGCCGCGCGCGCTGTTCGAATCGCGCCGCGATTTCATGCGCCACGTCGCGGTCGGTTCGATCGCCGGCGGCGCCTTGCTGGAAACCATGACGCAACCCGCCCTGGCGCAGACGCCGGGCGCGCAGAAGCTGACCGCCAAGCCCAATTCCGCCTATGTCGTGATGGACAAGCAGACCAGCTTCAAGGACGCCAGCACCTACAACAATTTCTACGAATTCGGCACCGACAAGGGCGATCCGGCGCAAAACGCCGGCACGCTGAAGACGCGGCCGTGGACCATCGCCATCGAAGGCGAGGTGAAGAAGCCGCTGACGCTCGACATCGACGCGCTGCTCAAGCTGGCGCCTCTGGAAGAGCGCATCTACCGCCTGCGCTGTGTGGAGGGCTGGTCAATGGTGATTCCGTGGATCGGCTATTCGTTGTCCGAGCTGATCAAGAAGGCCGAGCCCACCGGCAACGCCAAATACATCGAATTCATCACCCTCGACGACAAGAAGCAGATGCCCGGCGTCTACGAGCGCGTGCTGCAATGGCCGTACACCGAAGGCCTGCGCCTGGACGAGGCCAATCATCCGCTGACGCTGCTGACCGTGGGCATGTACGGCGAAGTGCTGCCGAACCAGAACGGCGCGCCGGTGCGTGTGGTGGTGCCCTGGAAATACGGCTTCAAATCGGCCAAGTCCATCGTCAAAATCCGTTTCCTCAAGGAACAGCCCAAGACTGCGTGGAACGTCTCGGCGCCGCAGGAATACGGCTTCTATTCCAACGTCAATCCCAACGTCGACCACCCGCGCTGGTCGCAGGCCTCGGAGCGCCGCATCGGCGAAGACGGTTTCCTGGCCCGCAAGCGCAAGACGCTGATGTTCAACGGCTATAACGAAGTCGCGCCGCTGTATGCGGGCATGGATCTGAAGAAATTCTTTTGAGCGCGCCCATGAATGCACTGCGCAACCTCAAGCCGCGCCAGGTCGGCATCCTCAAGGGCGTGCTGTTCGTGTTGGCGCTGTTGCCGTTCGTGCGGCTGATCGCCTTCGGTTTCCTTGACCGGCTCGGCGCCAACCCGATCGAATTCATCACGCGCAATACCGGCGACTGGACCCTGTATTTCCTGTGCATCACGCTGGCGGTCACGCCGCTGCGGCGCCTGACCGGGTGGAACTGGTTGATCCGGCTGCGCCGCATGCTGGGATTGTTTTCGTTCTTTTACGTCGTGCTGCACTTCATGACGTTTTTCTGGTTCGACCATTTCTTCGATGTGGAAGAAATGTGGCGCGACGTCGTCAAGCGGCCGTTCATCACGGTCGGCTTCATCGCCTTCGTGCTGCTGATCCCGCTGGCGGCCACCAGCACCAACGCCATGGTGCGCCGGCTGGGCGCCAAACGCTGGCTGTGGCTGCACCGGCTGATGTACCTGATCTTGCCGCTGGGCATTTTGCACTTCTGGTGGATGAAGGCGGGCAAGAACCTGCTGGCCCAGCCGATACTTTTTGCAACAATTGTTACGATTCTGCTGCTACTGCGTATGTTCTTCAAATTTCAGTCGAGGAAAACGCCGTAAAGCCTTGTAAATACTGGAGTTTTCGATTTGCTGCGACGCCGCAAACATGGCGGCGTTTTGTTTTTTCTTGCTACTCCCTGACAAAAATTCGGATTTTGCGTATTCCAAATCGAATTTGGTGCGTTAGTTGACTTACAGCGCGCCAAAAACGCGCAACTGCGATGGTGCCGAAAGGTATTTTTCGTCGCAGAACGCCACGAACGGGAACGTCAGAAGACGTGTAAGGACAGGGTCATGCAAGCAATCGAACGCAATATCGCAGTCAAGAATGCCAAGAACGGCGCCGCTCATCATCAGCAATATGTGCTTGCGGCCAAGGAAGGCCGTTTCAGCAAGGCAGGAAAATCGTTCCGCGCGAAAGAGCGCGAAGACGATTGCTCGGTCTATGACAAGCTGCCGAAGCAGATCGACGACATCGTCGAAGGCGAGTCGCCGAAGCGTTTCAAGCGCCCCAAAATGGAGAGCGACATCGTCGCACGCTAAGTTTTTCGGGTTGCAGCAGCGGGACTGAGCGCCAGGCGCCAGTCCCGTTTTTCTTCAGCCGGCAGTTTTGCCCGGCGTCAATTTTCCCGCCTGAATTTCCAGTTGTTCAGTTTTCTTCGCGCGGATCGCGCGACAGCAGCTGCGCCACCATTTCCTGTACTGAAACCCCATCGAACAAGGCCCCGGCCACCGCATTGGTGATCGGCATGTCGATGTCCAGCTCCTGCGCCAGCGAGCGCACCGCCTGCGCGCAGCGCACGCCTTCGGCGACGTGGCCGAGTTCGGTCACGATGGCGTCGAGTTTCTTGCCCTGCGCCAGCCCGAGGCCGACGCGGCGATTGCGCGACAGGTCGCCGGTGCAGGTCAGAATCAAATCACCGACGCCGGACAGGCCCATGAAGGTTTCGGCGCGGCCGCCCAGCGCGATGCCGAGCCGGCTGATTTCCGCCAGGCCGCGTGTGATCAGCGCCGCGCGCGCGTTCAATCCCAATTGCAGGCCGTCGGCCGCGCCGGTGGCGATGGCCAGGATGTTCTTCACGGCGCCGCCGATTTCCACCCCGATCAGATCGTCGCTCGAATACACGCGCAGATTGCCGCCGTGCACCGCGCTGACCACGCGTTCGCACAAGGCCTTGTCGAGGCTGGCGATGGTCAGGGCGCAGGGCAGGCCGCGCGCCACTTCCTGAGCGAAGGACGGACCCGACAGCGCGCCGGCCGGGATCTTGTCGCCCAGCACTTCGCGCACGATCTGATGCGGCAGCAGGCGGGTTTGTTCTTCCAGTCCCTTGCACAGCCAGACGATGTTGGGGATCGGATGATCGCGTAGCGTCTCGGCCAAAGCGCGCAGGCCGGACACCGACGAGGCGACGATCAGCAGGCTGTCCTGGCTGGCGGTGACATGTTCAACCGTCTTCGCAAAATCGCCGGTGACGATAAGCGACTCCGGCAGATGAAAACCGCGCAGGTAGGCCATGTTTTCGCGTTGCAGGGAAGCTTCCCGCATGGCCTGGCCGTTACGGCCCCACAGCACGACCTGATGGCGCTGCGCCAGCACAATGGCCAGCGCCGTGCCCCAGGCGCCGGCGCCGAGTATGGAAATATTCATGAAGATTCGCTTGTAGAGGCGGGAATGGGGAAAGTATGCGCCTGGTAAAGCTTAATCGCCCCAGACCTCGGACGCCTTGACGAAGCCGCTCTGGCCGTCGCGGTGCTTGACCTTGACCCAGCCGCCGGATGCAGGCGCGGCGTCGGTCAGCTCCAGCAGCACGTTCTTGTCGGCGCTGAAGACGGTGGCGCTGTTGTCGTCGGCCGCAGCATGAATCTTGGCATTGGCGACATTGACCACTACGTTGCGCTTGGCCGCCAGCGACTTGGACATGACCCAGGACAGCGTGCCGGCCGCATCGCGCACCTTGCTCCACTCGCCGTAGGTCAGCACCACTTCGACCGGCATGCCGCGCGGCGCCACGAAGACGCGGCGACCTTTTTCGGATGGGGCGTCATACAGCACGGCCGGCGCTGCGCCGACCGACTTGAAGTCGAGCGCAAAGGCGGGCGCTGCCGCGGTCGAACCGAGAATCAGAGCGGAAAGGACGAGAGGGGAAAATTTCATGGACTTGCTCCGCTGGAGAGGGTGAGGCCGTGCATGGCGCGAATGATCGCCGGGCGCGGCATCGGATGCAGGATACAACGAAGGCGCCGACCGCAACGCGCCTCGCGCGGAGCGGGGCAGCGTGCGGCGGATACAGCGAGATCAGTTGACTGTGGTGGTGCCGGTGACCAGCGTGCTGTCGGTCTGTTGTTCGGCCAGCGCCTGCAGGCGTTGCTGGTAGAACACTTCAAAATTGATTTCGGCCAGGTGGATCGGCGGGAAACCGGCGCGCGTGATCACATCGGCGATGTTGGCGCGCAGGTAAGGATAGATGATGTTCGGGCAACCGATGCCCAGCAGCGGATCCAGTTGCTCGGCAGGAATGTTGCGCACTTCGAAGATGCCGGCTTGCTTGCCTTCGACCAGGAACGCGACCTTGTCCTTGACCTTGGCGGTCACGGTGATGGTGACGGTGGATTCGAAGATGCCGTCGGCCAGCGCTTCGGCGCCGACGTCGACTGCCACTTCGATCGCAGGCGCATCCTGTTCCAGGAAGATCGCCGGGGAGTTCGGTTGCTCCAGCGACAGGTCCTTGAGGTAGACGCGCTGGATCTGGAATACGGGTTGCTGTTCAGCTTGTTGGTTCTCTTCCGCCATGGAATGCTCTCGTTTCAGGTTGGATTAATACGGATGATAAAAATGCGAATGGATCGATTCGGGAAGGCTTAGCCCTGCAGCAGCGGATCGAGACCGCCGGCGCGGTCCAGCGCGCTGAGGTCGTCGAAACCGCCGACGTGGGTGTCGCCGATGTAGATTTGCGGCACCGTGCGGCGGCCGGTCTTCTCCATCATGATGTCCTTCTGCTGCGGATCGAGGTCGATGCGGATCTTTTCGATGTCCTCGACGCCCTTGCTCTTGAGCAGGCGCTCGGCCATCATGCAATACGGGCACACGCCGGTGCTGTACATGAGGACGCGCGCTGTCATTTTGCCGCCTTCTGGCTGGCGGTCGGCAGGCCTTGCGCCTGCCAGGCCGCGATACCGCCGGTCAGGCCGTGCACTTCGGCGAAGCCGGCCTTCTTGAGGATGCCTTCAGCCTTGGCTGTTTGCGTGCCGGACTGGCACACCACGATGACGTTCTTGCCCTTGAACTTGTCGAGTTCGGCGATGCGTTGCGACAGGTCCTTGAGCGGGATGTTGCGGGCGTCGCGCAGGTGAGCGGCGTTGAATTGCTCGACGTCGCGCACGTCCAGGACCAGGGTCTTGCCGGTGTTGATCAGTTGGGTGGCTTGCAGCAACGTCAGCTTGCTGCCGCGCTGTTGCAGGAAGGGAATGAGCAGCGCGCCACCGGAAATGATGACCAGGCCGATCAGGAAAATATTGTCTACGATGAATTTCACGGGATCTCAATGGGTTTACTGAATCCCGGCATTATAAAATAGAAGCTGACACGCTATTTGATTCTTCCTTTGCTATTTTCTGATCTCTTCCCGTTTCTTCCTATTTCTCACGAATCCACACTATGTACAAAATCGTTTTCATGCGCCACGGCGAGTCGACCTGGAACCTCGCCAACCGTTTCACCGGCTGGGTTGACGTCGATCTGACCGAAAAAGGCGTGGCCGAAGCCAAGCAGGCCGGCAAGCTGCTGAAAGAAGCCGGCTTCACCTTCGACCTGGCTTACACATCGGTGTTGAAGCGCGCCATCCGCACGCTGTGGACCACGCTCGACGAAATGGACCTGATGTATCTGCCGGTGCAGCACGACTGGCGTCTTAACGAACGCCACTACGGCGCGCTGCAAGGTCTGAACAAGGCGGAAACCGCCGCCCAGTACGGCGATGAGCAGGTCCTGGTCTGGCGCCGCAGCTACGACACGCCGCCACTGCCGCTGGAGCCGAGCGATCCGCGCGCGTCCTACAACGACCCGCGCTACGCCAACCTCAAGCGTGAGGACATCCCGCTGACCGAATGCCTCAAGGACACCGTGGCGCGCGTGCTGCCGGCCTGGAACGACACCATTGCACCGGCCATCCGCGCCGGCAAGAAGATCATCATCTCGGCGCACGGCAACAGCCTGCGCGCACTGATCAAGTACCTCGACGGCATCAGCGACAACGACATCGTCGGCCTCAACATTCCCAACGGCCAGCCGCTGGTGTATGAATTGGATGCCGACCTCAAGCCGATCAAGAGTTACTATCTGGGCGACCAGTCGGCCATCGACGCGGCGCTCAAGGCCGTGGCAAATCAAGGGAAATCGAAATAACTAAGCTTTTTTGCATGACTGAAGGATTGCGGCGCTGGCGCGCCGGCAGACCGGCGGCTCTCGGTGCTGCGGCATTGGCCGCGGCGTTGTGTTTGCTGTCGCCCCCGGTCGCCGCCCAGGTCACCGAACGCGCCAAGCAAAAGCAGGCGGCCGAGAAAGAGCGCGCCGACCTGCAGCAAAAGCTGGCCAACCTCAAGCGCGACATCGACAAGACCGAGACCGCCAAGGGCAATGCCGCCGATGCGCTGGCCGAGTCGGAGCAGGCGATTTCCAAGGCCAACCGCTCGCTGCGCGAACTGAGCCAGGAGCAGGCCGGCACCGAAGCCAAGCTCAATGTGCTGGTGAAGCAGCAGGCCGACTTGTCGGGCGTGGTCAACAGCCAGCAGGCGCAGTTGTCGAAACTGCTGCGTGACCAGTACGTGGCCGGCAACGAGGATCGCATCAAGTTGCTGCTGTCGGGCGACAACCCCAATCGCATCAACCGCGAGCTGCAATACATGGGCTACGTGTCGCAGGCGCAGGCGAAACTGATCGAAACGCTGCGCACGAACCTGCAGGCCATCAAGGACAACAAGGCCGCGACCCAGAACGCCAAGTTCGAACTGGAAGAAATCGCCCAGGAAGAGAACGAGCAAAAGAAACTGCTGGAGAAGGAAAAGGCCAAGCGCGGCACGCTGCTGGCGCAACTGTCGACCAAACTCAACTCGCAGCGCAAGGAAGTCGGCAACCTGCAGCGCGACGAGCAGCGCCTGTCCGGCCTGGTCGACAAGCTGGCGCAACTGATCGAGGACCAGAAGAAGGCCGAAGCCGCGGCGCGCGAAAAGCGGCGCCAGGAACAATTGGCCAAAGCCAAGGCCGAACACGAGCGGCGTGCGGCTGCTGCTGCCCAGCAAGCCAAGGCCGCGCCGGGAACCAAGGCCAGGCCGGCGCCGTCGGACAACATTGACGACGACGAAGCGCCGCAATCGCTGGGCCGCAACGAAGCCACGCCGTCGCCGGAAGAAAATTTTGGTAAGCCTTTCGCCAGCCTGCGCGGCCAGTTGCGCCTGCCGGTGCGCGGCGACCTGATCGCCAAGTTCGGCGGCAAGCGCGGCGACGGACCGAGCTGGAAGGGCCTGTTCATCCGCGCGCCGGAAGGCTCGGAAGTCAAGGCAGTGGCGGCCGGGCGGGTAGTGTATGCAGACTGGCTGCGGGGTTTCGGCAATCTGCTGATTGTCGACCACGGCAACCAGTACATGACGATTTATGGCAATAATCAGTCCGTTCTGAAGCGGGCGGGGGATCTCGTCAAAACCGGGGATGTCATTGCCAGCGCAGGGAATAGCGGCGGCAATGAGCAATCGGGTTTATACTTTGAAATGCGGCATCAGGGCCGCGCTTTCGACCCACTGGGCTGGGTAACTACTAGGTGAAAAATGGGCAGCAAACTCAAGAACGTTGGACTTATCAGTTTGGGCATGATTGCGGGTGTAGCGGCTTCGATGCAATTCGACGCCATCGCGCAAAAAAATGCGACGGCCCCGCTGCCGTTGGAAGAGCTGCGGCAATTGACCGATGTGTTCGGTCTGATCAAGTCCGATTACGTTGAGCCGGTAGAAGACAAGAAGCTGCTCACCGAAGCAATTTCCGGCATGGTTGCCTCGCTCGACCCGCATTCTGCCTACCTCGACAAGAAGGCCTACAAGGAGCTGCGCGAAGGCACCATGGGCAAGTTCGTCGGCCTCGGCATCGAAGTCGGCATGGAAGACGGCTACGTCAAGGTGATCTCGCCGATCGAAGATTCGCCGGCCTATCGCGCCGGCATCAAGGCGGGCGACCTGATTACCCGTCTCGATTCGACGCCGGTCAAGGGACTGACGCTCGATGAAGCCGTCAAGAAAATGCGCGGCGAACCGAATACCAAGATCACGCTGACCATCGCCCGCAAGGACGAGGACAAGCCGATCATCCTGAGCATTACCCGCCAGGAAATCCGCGTGCAAAGCGTCAAGTCGAAAGTGGTCGAACCCGGCTACGCCTGGTTGCGCGTGACGCAATTCCAGGAACCGACGGTCGACGACATGGCCAAGAAGATCCTGGCGATCTACGCCCAGGAACCGAACCTCAAGGGTCTGGTGCTCGACTTGCGCAACGATCCGGGCGGCGTGCTGCCGGGCGCGATCGGTGTGTCGGCCACCTTCCTGCCGAAGGATGCCGTGGTGGTGACCACCAACGGTCAGCTGCCGAGCTCCAAGTCGAGCTTCCTGGCCAAGCGCGAGTTCTACGCCGCCAATCCGCTCAACGATCCGCTGTCCAAGCTGCCTGACGCGATCAAGAAGGTGCCGCTGGTGGTGCTGATCAACTCCGGTTCCGCTTCGGCTTCCGAAATCGTCGCCGGCGCACTGCAGGACTACAAGCGCGCCACGATCATGGGCACGCAGTCGTTCGGCAAGGGCTCGGTGCAGTCGGTGATCTCGCTGCCGCCGGACAAGCTGACTGCGGTCAAGCTGACCACGGCGCGTTACTACACGCCGAACGGTCGCTCGATCCAGGCGCGCGGTATCGTGCCGGACATCATGGTGGATGAATACGCCGACGGCGATGGCCTCAACGGCCTGCGCCTGCGCGAAGCCGACCTGACCAAGCACCTGACCAACGACAAGGACAAGGATGCCAAGGAAGTGAAGGCATCCACGGTCGACGAGAAGGAAGAAGAACGCCTGATCGCGCTGGAAAAGAAGCGCAAGCCGCTCGAATTCGGCAGCAAGGAAGACTTCCAGCTGGCGCAGGCGCTCAACCACCTGAAGGGCCAGCCGGTCCAGGTGTCCAAGGTCAAGCCTGAAATCCGCGACGAGTCCAGCAAGGACGACAAGCCGGTCAAGGACATCCGCAAGGACAACAAGGCGCCACCGGAAAAGATTGAAAAGGCTCCAGCAGAAAAGATCGAAAAGAAGTGATGTAGGAAATTGCGTTACATTAAGAGGGCTGCAGACATGCAGCCCTTTTTTCATTTATCGCTCCGCCACCGCCACGCCATGAACGACCAGCAATTGCTGCGCTATTCGCGCCACATCCTCCTCGACGAGATCGACATTGCCGGACAGGAAAAACTGCTGGCCGGCCATGCGCTGGTCATCGGCGCCGGCGGCCTGGGGTCGCCGGCGGCGATGTATCTGGCATCGGCCGGCATGGGCAGGATCACGCTGGTGGACGACGACACCGTCGATTTGACCAACCTGCAGCGACAGATCATGCACACGACGGGGCGCGTCGGCCAGCTCAAGGTGCAATCGGGGCAGCAGGCGCTGGAAGAAATCAATCCCGACATCGACATCGTCGCACTGGCCGAACGCGTCAGCGACGGGCGCCTCGGCGAGCTGGTGCGCAGCGCTACGGTGGTGCTGGACTGCAGCGACAATTTCGACACCCGCCACGCCGTCAACCGCGCGTGCGTGACCCACAAGGTGCCGCTGGTGTCGGGCGCAGCGATCCGTTTTGACGGCCAGGTCAGCGTGTTCGACCCGCGTTCAGGGACGGCGCCGTGCTACGCCTGCCTGTTCCCGCCGGATCAGAAATTCGACGAGGTGCAATGCTCGACCATGGGGGTGTTTTCGCCGCTGGTGGGCATCATCGGCACCATGCAGGCGGCCGAAGCGCTCAAGCTGACAGCCGGGATCGGCGAATCGCTGGCCGGACGGCTGCAGATTCTGGACGCCCGCAACATGGAATGGACCACCATCCGGCTGGCGCGCAACCCGGCTTGCCCGGTGTGCGGCGCCGTACATCCGGCCTGACCGCACCGAAGCAGGCAAAGGCGGCCCCAGGCGGGCATAAATACAGGCGGGTGCAGGCGCACAGCAGTACGCGAAGTGCTATTTATGCGCCAAGTTCTGGTATACACTGTATTGGATTTGCGTGCCGGATGACACGCTTCCCATCTGCGTGTCATGGCGTGAGCCAGGCACGATCGTCGATTGACCAGATAACCGGAAGTTTCGGGGGAAGGATACATGGGCGTCACCGCAAAGAAAGACAGTTCCAAAGCCACCGCGGCCAAAAGTGCAGCCAAGAAAGCCGGCGCCACTGCCGCAGCGGTCAAAACACCAAAGGCGGCAGCTGAAAAGCTGACGCCGAAACCGGCCAGCCGGGCGGCGACGCCGGCCCGCAAAACCGCTGCAGTGAAGACTGCATCGGCCGCGCAGCCCAAGGCTGGCGCGGCGGCGAAGAAGAAGGCAACAACTTCCTCGGCAGCCAATGTTGTTGTAGTAAAATCCCTGACCGTTAAAAAAACGGTATCGGCGACCTCCGGGTCCGGCACAGGGAAGAGCGCCGGCAAGGCAGTCGGAGCGGCGTCTCAAAAAGCGTCCGCAATAGCGTTACCACCGGCAACACCGGCAGCAAGGGAAGTGGATTCAAAAGCGACCAAATCCGGTCAGGCTGGCGGCAGCAAAGCCAGCGGCGGCAAGACAGCAAAGCAGGATGCAAGCGCCGGATTAAAGGATAAAATTGAAAAACCCGTAGTATTGAAAGTAAGCGAAGTGGCAACTAAAACTCCCAAAACTACCCCTGATACGCAAACCTTGCTCACCGAGGAACAAATCCTCAAGATGGGCGAGAAGGACTACATGAACGAAGCGCAACTTGCTTTCTTCAAGGCCCGTTTGCAACAGCTGGAACGAGATCTGCTCAAGAACGCCGGCGAGACCACCGAGCATCTGCGCGAAACCGTGCTCGTGCCTGATCCTGCCGACCGCGCTACGATCGAAGAAGAACACGCGCTGGAATTGCGTACCCGCGACCGCGAGCGCAAGCTGCTCAAGAAGGTGCAGCAATCCATCGTCTCCATCGACGGCGGCGAATACGGCTGGTGCGAAGAAACCGGCGAACCGATCGGCATTCCGCGTCTGTTGGCGCGTCCTACCGCGACACTGTCGCTGGAAGCGCAACAACGCCGCGAACTCAAGCAAAAGCTGTACGGCGACTGAGTTCCTGCTGTGATCACAAGCAATGGCGCCGCGAGTCGGCGCCATTCGCTTTTGTTTTGCACGTCTTTCTTTCCTTCTTTCGTCCTTCCAGCCTCGGTGGTGCGACTGTAGTCCGTCACCACGTTCTCGTCATATTCGCGTGCGGCGTCCTTTCCCGGCATTTCCGAACTTCCGACGTTTCCCCAATTGCACCGCCGCGTAATCATGCGGGGCAAGATGCATTCGTCAATGCAACAGTGTTGCAATTGAGTGCTATAATTCGCGCTCTCCGGCATGCCGCCCGCCGCGCTTGCCGAACCATCGCTGACCTACCTGAACCTCATGGCCGTCGCCTCCGCCACATCGCTGCGTATTGCCCCTCCGGCACGTCCTCGTCCGGCCGGCGTCGCTGTCCGACGCAGTCGCAGCGGCCGCATGGGTTTGGCGCTGGCATTGGTCGCGATGCTGCTGTTCTCGCAGTGGCTCGGTCTGCTGCACGGCATCGCTCATGCCGGCTGGCCGGAGCAGGCGCAAGCGTCGTCAGTGACGTCCTCGCTGGCTTCCTTCAATGCCGCGCTGTTCAACTATGTCGACGTCGGCGCCCGCAGTTCTGACGACGGCAAGCATCACGCCGCGCATGAAAAATCGCATCATTCCTGCGTCGAATATGACGCCGCCGCCGGTGCGGCCGGCATCCACGCCGGTTTCTTTTCTCCTCCGCTGATTCCCGGCACGCAAGTGCTGGCGCTGTGGCAGGCCTTCGCCTCCTGGGATGCGCCGGCCGTCTGCCACTTTTCCTCACGCGCGCCGCCGCGCTGACATCTGAACGCAAGGATTTGCCGGCCGGACCGCCTCACGCGGATCCGCGCCTGGCCGCACGCCATTCTTTCATTTGTCAGTCAAGGAACACCATGCAAGCCCAGCCCACCCTGCTGGCCAGCGCCGTCCTGTCCGCGCTCGCCGTCATGTCCACCGCCGCCTTCGCACAGAACGTGCAGACCGTGCAAACTACGCCATCGCCGCAATTACAGCAACAATCACAGCAACTGCAGGAAGTCGTCGTCACCGCCAGCCCCTTCGCCACCGAAGAAAACGCCCAGATCCTCACGCCCGCCAAAGTGCTGGCCGGCGATGAGCTGCGCAACAAGCTCGGCAATTCGCTCGGCGACACGCTGTCGCAAGAGCTCGGCGTCTCGGCCTCCGCCTTCGGCGCCGGCGCGTCGCGTCCCATCATCCGCGGCATGGAAGGCCCGCGCGTATTGATGCTGCAAAACGGCATGTCGACCGCCGACGTGTCGACTGTCTCCAACGACCACGCGGTCGCCACCGAAGCCGCCACCGCACGCCAGATCGAAATCCTGCGCGGTCCGGCCGCGCTGCTGTACGGCTCGGGCGCCATCGGCGGCCTGGTCAACGTGGTCAACGACCGCATCCCGACCGAGCTGGTGGGCAAGCCGACCGGCCAGGTCGAGGCGCGCTACGGCACCGTCGACGGCCAGAAAAATACTTCATTCTCGGTCGACGGTTCGGCCGGCCAGATCGGCCTGCATGTTGACGGCAATTACCGCGACACCGACAACTACAAGATTCCCGGCAACGCCAAACAGGGCGATGCCACCACCGCATCCGGCCGCCTGCCGAATTCCTTCACGCATGAAAGCAGCGTCGGCGTCGGCGGTTCCTACATCGCCGACTGGGGCCATATCGGCGCGTCGGTGTCGTCGCTGGACGATCACTACGGCATTCCGACTGCAGAAAAATCCTTCATCGACCTGCACCAGACCCGCTACGACATCGACAGCCTGGTCAGGGAGCCGTTTGCCGGCATCGAGTCCTTCAAGTTCAAGCTCGGCTATACCGACTACACCCACACCGAGAAGAAGGAGGACGGCACCGCCGACACGGTGTTCTCCAATCGCGCGCTGCAGACGCGCTGGGAACTGGCGCACAAGCCGTTGGCCGGCTGGCGCGGCAATTTCGGCATCCAGACCGAGCAAAACAATTACTCGGCCTTGTCGGCCGTCGACGGTTCGCCGCAGCTGACGCCCAAAACCAAGTCCAGCACCTTCGCCGGCTTCCTGGTCGAAGAGCGCAAGTTCGGCTCGGTGCTGGCCAGCGCCGGCCTGCGCCTGGAGTCCGTCAAGCGCCGTCCGGAAGGCCTGCAGAACCGCGACTTCAATCTGTTCTCGTGGTCCACCGGCGCGTTGTGGAGCTTCGTGCCCGGCTACGGCCTGGGTGCGACCTATTCGGTGGCGCAGCGCGCACCGACCGTGGAAGAGCTGTATTCCAACGGCCCGCATGAATCGACCTCGACCTTCGACATCGGCAACGGCAGCCTGCAAAAGGAAACCTCGCACAACATCGAACTGAGCCTGCAAAAGACCGAAGGCCTGGTGCGCTGGAAGGGCAATCTGTTCCAGAACAAGGTGAAGAATTACGTCTACGGCCGCACCAACGGCCAGGTCGACGCAACCGGCAATGCCGATCCGGCCGGTGAATTCTTGCAGCGCTTCTGGTCGCAGGGCGACGCCACCATCCACGGCGCCGAAGTCGAAGTCAGCTACAACCTGAACAACGAAGGCTTCTCGGTACGCGGCTTTGCCGACACCTCACGCGGTACGCTGGACAACCAGGGCAGCCTGCCGCTGCAGCCGGCCACGCGCTACGGCGTCGACCTCGGCTGGAAGCAAGGTCCGTGGGCCAGCGGCGCGCGCGTGTTGCGGGCGCTCAAGCAGGATCGCCTGGCCGCCTTCGAATCCAGTCAGACGCCGTCCTATACCCAGCTCGACGCCAATCTGTCGTACACGCAAAAGCTGCAGGCGATGCGCGTGACCTGGTTTGCGCTGGTGAAGAACCTGCTCAACCAGGACATCCGCTATTCCACCGCCGTGCTCAAGGACACCGTGCCGCAATCGGGGCGCAACCTGATCGTCGGGGTGCGCACGCAGTTCTGACCGGAACCCGTTTGCATGGCGCGCGGCGCCTGAACCAGTCAAAACCGGCAAAAGGCATGCTCTTTTGCCGGTTTTTCACCAATGCGCGGCGACGTATTGGGCTATTCTGGGCAGAGTCACCGGCAATGCCGCCGGCACAGCCAGTCCCGGCCCGAGGAGCGCATGCCACCTGTTCGCATCATTGCAATTGCAACAGCCCTGTCCTTGCTGTCCGCCTGCGCTTTTGCGCAAGAGCGGCAAGTGGTCAAGCTCGGTTTCAGCAGCCCGCTGTCGGGGCCGCAAGCCGCCGCCGGCAAGGATGGGCTGAATGGCGCGCAGATGGCGATCGAACGCCTGAACCAGCAAAACCTGCAGCTGGACGGCAAAGTCATTCGTTTTGAGTTGCTGGTGCGCGACGACAAGGCCAGCACGCAGGAAGGCGCCGCAATCGCGCGGGAGCTGGTGGGGGCCGGGGTCCGGGCGGTGCTGGGACCGTTCAATTCCGGCGTGGCGCTGAGCGTTGCGAAGATCTACAACGACGCCGGCGTGGTGTCGCTCACCGTCGCCTCCAATCCCAAAGTCACCCAGACCGCGCTGACGTATGTGTTTCGCATTGCCGCCAGCGACGCCGATATGGGCGGCAAGATGGGCCTGTATGCGGCGCGTCATCTCAAACTGAAAAAAATGGCAGTCATCGACGACGGTTCGCTGTATGCGCGCGGGCTGATTGATGAGTTCGAGCGGGTCGCCAAAATGAATGGCGTCCAGCTGGTGTACAAGGAAGCGGTCGGCGACAAGGCGGAGGAATTCGGCGTCGCGCTCAATGCCATCGCCGCCGCCAAGGCCGACGCCATTTTCTTCGGCGGCTACGTGCCGCAGGCGAGCGCGTTGCTGCGGCAGATGCAGCAGCGCGGCCTGTCGATTCCCCTGTTGGGCGGCGACGCCTTGTGTTCGTCGGCCATGTCGACGCAAGCCGCTAGCGCGCTGGGCGAACGCACTTACTGCGTGCAGGGAGGCGTGTGGCTGACCAGGGTGTCGGACGGCGCTGTTTTCGCTTCCGCCTACCAGGGCAAATATGGCAGCTTGCCGGATGTCTATGCGCCGACCTTCTACGACGGCGTGCTGTTGCTGTGGCAGGCGATGAAGTCGGCCAATTCGCTCGACCCGCGCGTCTTTGCGCCGGTGCTGGCGCGCATGCGTTACAAGGGCGTAACGGCCACCTATGAGTTCACGCCACGCCACGACATGACCGAATCGACCGTGACCATCCTGCGTTTCAAGGATGGCAAGCTGGTGCCGCTATCGAGTTTTTGAGACGGCTCGTCCGTGATTTATTTGATCGGCAACCGGATCGTATTCTTGACCTCTTCCATCACCGCGTAGGTATGCGTTTCGCGTACGCCCTTGAGCTGCAGCAGCGACTTGCCGAGGAATTCACGGTAGGCGTTCATGTCCTTCACGCGCGATTTGACCAGATAATCGAAGCCGCCCGCGACCATGTGGCATTCCATGATTTCCGGAATGCTCTGCACGCTTTTCTTGAAGGCTTCGAAGACGTCGGCCGTGGTGCGGTCCAGCACCACCTCGATGAACACCAGCAGCGACACGTCCAGCAATTCCGGATTGAGCTGGGCCGCGTAGCCGAGGATATAGCCGGCGTCCTGCAGCTTGCGTACCCGCTCCAGGCAGGCCGCCGGCGACAGATTGACGCGCGCGGCCAGGTCGACGTTGCTGATGCGGCCGTCGTTTTGCAGTTCCGACAGAATTTTTTTGCTGATTTTATCAAGCGTAGCCATAGAATCTGAATTTTCTTCTGTTTAATGAGAAATTGCTGAATTAAATTCTGATTATAAGGGCAATTATCGGGACTAATATCATCAAAGAGTAAATAGAATCGAGCACCATAAAAAGTAGTTGCGCCGGACCACCGGACGCAACGGGCCGACCAAAGCACAGAAGAGAGACTCACCCGCCATGCCTATCTGCAGTTGCGCTTGCGACCGTCTTGCCTTTTTGCCGCCGCGGCTTGAATTCAGTGTTTTAACGCAAGCCTGACCTTCAACCAAGAGAGGAAACAACATGTATAACCGCATGCATATCATCGCCGCTTCACTTGCCATCATCCCGGCATTCGCATCTGCTCAGGAAGTGCAAACAGTGAAGATCGGTTTCAGCAGTCCGCTGACCGGGCCACAAGCTTCGGCCGGCAAGGATAACCAGGGCGGTTTGCAAATGGCGGTCGAGCGTCTGAATACGCAAGGCCTCACCATCGGCGGCAAGAAGATCAAGTTCGAAATCGTCGCGGAAGATGACCAGGCCGATCCGAAATCGGGCGTGGGCGTAGCGCAAAAGCTGGTTGACCAGGGCGTCAAGGCCATCGTCGGTCCGTACAACTCGGGCGTCACCATTCCTGCTTCGCGCGTCTACAACGACGCCGGCATCGTGACCGCGACCGTGGCTTCCAATCCGAAGATCACCCAGCAAGGTTTCGCCACCCTGTACCGTGTTGCAGCAAGCGACAGCCAGCTGGGCGGCAAGATGGCGCTGTACGCCGCCAAGGAACTGAAGATCAAGACCGTGTCCGTGATCGATGACCGCACCGCGTATGGCCAGGGCCTGGCGGAAGAATTCATCAAGATCGCCCAGGCCAACGGCATCAAGGTCGTCAGCAAGGATTTCACCAACGACAAGGCCACCGACTTCACCGCCATCCTGACCTCGATCAAGGGCAAGAAGCCGCAAGCCGTGTTCATCGGCGGTTACGCACCACAAGGCGGTCCGATCAAGCGTCAGATGAAGCAACTGGGCATCGACGCGCTGCTGATGGGCGGCGACGGTATCTGCTCGCCTGAAATGGGTCGTCTGGGCGGCGACGCCATCGGCGAAAGCGTCTACTGTACGCAAGGCGGCACGATCCTCGAGAAGGCCAAGGAAGGCAAGGCATTCGCCGACGACTATCAAAAGAAGTTCGGTCGCCCAGCGGAAGTCTACGCAGTCTCGTTCTATGACGGCATGATGGTCATCGCTCAGGCAATGAAGGCGGCCAACTCCGTCGAACCAAAGGTCTATGGCCCTGCGCTGGCTAAAATCAAATACAAAGGCGTGGCAGGTCAGTACGAGTTCGACGACAAGCATGACCTGAAGCAATCGCCAGTGACGATCTTCCGCTTCAAGGACGGCGTGCCGGTTGCTCTGACCAGCTACTGATCGCTGCTTCCGCTGTTTGGTTTCATCGCCAGTTCCATTTCATTTCTGCCAGGGAACAATCGCAGTCTTGTGATTGCTTCCCTGAAATGATCCCCTGGTAATTTCCGTAGTTCATCCCCGGCCCTCTGCAATGCAGCAGGGCCGGGGTTGCCACAGCCTCATCTTTACGATCGGGCAAGGCATTGATGCATCCGTATCACCAATACGGCGCACGCAATCGGAAATGCAATACACTGCCCATTGCGAATAGTTTCTAGTATTTTGCAGAAGGAAGTTTCATGCTCAGTTACACCCGCACCGTCCAGACCATCGACGCCCACACCGGCGGCGAACCGCTGCGTATCCTGGTGTCCGGCCTGCCGCAAGTACCCGGCGCCACGATCCTTGAAAAGCGCACCTGGCTGAAGGAAAACCGCGACGACCTGCGCCAGTTCCTGATGAACGAGCCGCGCGGTCACGCCGACATGTACGGCGCTTACCTGTTTCCGCCACTGACGCCGAATGCCGATTTCGGCGTTATTTTTATTCACAATGAAGGCTACAGCGACATGTGCGGCCACGGCATCATCGCGCTGGGCAAAGTGCTGGTCGAAATGGGCTATGTTGAGCGTACTTCACCGGTGACGCGCATCTGCTTCGACGCGCCGGCCGGCTTCATCGACGCCAGCGTGGAGTGGGACGGCCAGCGCGCCGGCAAGGTCACCTTCAAGAACGTGCCTTCCTTCATCTATCAGCGCGACGTCGAAGTCGACACCCCGAGCTTCGGCAAGATCACCGGCGACATCGTCTTCGGTGGCGCTTTCTACTATTACATCAACGCCGACCAGGCCAAGCTGACCGTCAAGCCGGAACAAGTGCGCCAGCTGATCCAGCTCGGCGCCGAGACCAAGGCCGCCGTCAAGGCCAAGGTCAAGATCCAGCATCCGCTCGAGCCGGGTTTGAACACGCTGTACGGCACTATCATCGACAGCGCCCCCAATTTTCCCGGCGCCGATCAGTCCAACGTCTGCATCTTCGCCGACCGCGAAGTCGACCGCTCGCCGACCGGCACCGGCACCTCCGGCCGCGCGGCGCAGCTGTTCCTGCGCGGCAAGCTGGACCTCAACCAGGACTACGTCAACGGCAGCATTGTCGGCAGCAACTTCAGCGTGCGCGTCACCGGCACCACCAAGGTCGGCGAGCTTGATGGGGTCTTCACCGAAGTCACCGGTTCGGCGCACATCATGAGCACCAACCAGTGGCTGCTGGAAGAGTCCGACCCGTTCCCGACCGGCTTCTTCCTGAGGTAAATCGATGCACATTCTCGACGCCCAACAAACCGCCGCCGCGCTGCCGTATGCGCGCCTGGTACCGGCGCTGGCGCAAGCCGCGCAGGAATTCGCCGACGGCCGCATCACCGCGCCCGAACGCCAGGTCGTGCCGATCGACGCCAACAGCGTGCTGCTCAGCATGCCGGCCGTCAGCGCTGACCTCAGCGTCACCAAGCTGATTACCGTCCATGGCGACAACGCCCGGCATGGCCTGCCCGCCATCCAGGGCGAAGTCATCGTCTTTGAAACGCAGACCGGCCGGCGCATCGCCTTGCTGCACGGTCCGACCGTCACTGCCCGTCGTACCGCCGCGATGACGCTGCTCGGCATCCAGACGCTGGCGCCGGCCAAGCCAAAATCGGCGCTGCTGATCGGCACCGGCGTGCAGGCTGCCGCGCATGCCGACGCGCTGGTGGAGTTCTTCGGCGTCACGCAATTCTGGATCGTGGCGCGCGACGTTGCCCGCATGCAGGCGTTCTGCAGCGAGCTCAGCACGCGTCATGCCGAGCGCGGCATCGTCGCCAGTCCGCTGGCGGCTGACGCCATGCAAAAGGACGTGCCTGCGACCGACGTACTGATCGCACTGACCACCTCGCGCACCGCGGTGATTCCGGCCAGACTCGCGCCGCATACCCTGGCCATCGGCGTCGGCGCCTTCAAGCCTGACATGGTGGAATTCCCGGCAGCGCTGCTGGCTGAACGCACCATCGTCGTCGACGACCTCGGCGGCGCCAAACATGAAGCCGGCGACCTGATCCAGGCCGGCGTCGACTGGAGTCGCGTACGCGCCATCGGCGACATCCTGGCCGGTCGCGGTGAAAAGCTGCAGCCTGCGCAGGGTTTGCCGGTCTTCAAGACCGTCGGCCAGGCCTCATGGGATCTGGCGGCGGCGCGCGTGGCGCGTGACTCGCTGCAAAGTTGATCTGACAGAAATTCAATCCACAAAGATTTACACAGAACCGCTCTGCAACAAGCAGCGTGGAAAAAAGGGAGCTTAGGAGACATATGGACATATTCATCCAGCAAATCATCAACGGCCTGGTCCTGGGGAGCATGTACGCCCTGATCGCCCTGGGCTACACGATGGTGTACGGCGTGCTGAACCTGATCAATTTTGCGCACGGCGACGTGCTCATGATCGGCGCGATGGCAGGCTTGAGCATTTTGAAGCTGATCCAGCACGTGGCGCCGGACCTGCCGGGCATCGTCAAGCTGATCA
>NZ_SPNJ01000009.1 GCF_004563925.1 Herbaspirillum sp. 3R11
TGAACTGACCCCAAAGAGTTGGACATAAATCCAACCTTTGGGGTTTTTACATGGCGAAATACGAAACGAAATTTAAATATGCGTTGGTCAAGCGTTGCTTGGTCAATGGAAGCAGTGCCGTGGCAGTTGGAAAGGAATTCGGAGTTGATGATGGGACGGTGCGCCGCTGGGTGCAAAGTTACCGTCATCATGGGTTCAAAGGGCTAAGCAAGAAGTACGAGCACTACAGCAGCGAATTCAAATTATCTGTACTGCGGCGCATGAAGAAAGATCGGTTGTCTTACCGAGAGGTTGAAGCGATGTTCAATCTTCGGGGGCACGGTACGGTCAGTCGTTGGGAGCGGCTGTATCATGAGGGCGGCTTGGATACCTTAAAAGCCAAGCCGAAAGGACGCCCGAAGATGATGAAGCCCAGCCCGCCTGCCACACCACCAAAAGCGAAAGCTGACGACACCCGCACACGCGAGCAACTGCTCGATGAGATCGACTATCTACGTGCAGAGGTGGACTATTTAAAAAAGCGGAAGGCCTTGGCTCTGGCACAGAAAGCGACTGCGCAAAAAAAGCGCGGCTAGTGCGAGATCTGAGGCAACACCACAAGCTGTCCACCCTGCTGAAGATTGCCGGACTGGCCCGCAGCACCTTTTATTATCAAGTCAACGTTCTGGAAGCGCCGGATCGGTACGCTGCGCTCAAGTCACGTATCCGGAAGATCTATAACCGACATAAAGGGCGCTACGGATATCGGCGCGTGACGGATGCTTTGCGTCGAGCAGGAGAGATGGTCAACCATAAGGTCGTACAGCGGTTGATGCAGGCGTTGCGCTTGAAATCGTTGGTGCGACCGAAGAAGTATCGTTCTTACCGTGGTCCTGGCCATGTAAGCGTCGCTAACCTGTTGCAACGGCAGTTCCAGGCAAAGGCATTCGGAGAAAAGTGGGTAACGGATGTAACGGAGTTCAATGTCGGGGGAGAAAAGTTGTATCTCTCACCCATCATGGATTTGTATAACGGCGAAATAGTGACTTACCAAATGAGCCGGACAGCCCACTTCAGTTTGGTCGATGACATGCTCAAGAAAGCCATTGGAAAGCTACCAGATAAGCGGCGACCGATACTTCACTCAGACCAAGGGTGGCAATATCAAATGCACGTCTATCGAAGAACCCTTGCTGAGCACGGAATTACGCAAAGCATGTCGCGGCGAGGAAATTGCCTCGACAATGCCGCCATGGAAAGCTTCTTCGGCACACTTAAATCGGAGTGCTTCTATTTGAAGCGCTTTACCAGCATTGATCAGTTGCAAAAAGAACTCCGCGAGTACATCCGCTACTACAATCATTACCGCATCAAAAGCAAGTTAAAAGGGCTGAGTCCTGTTCAATACAGAACCCAGCCCTCAAGGCCTTAACCGGCTTACATGACCGTCCAACTTTACGGGGTCAGTTCACGA